>NZ_FQVP01000020.1 GCF_900129395.1 Pseudosulfitobacter pseudonitzschiae | reverse complement strand
CTCGCGTATTGCGTCATCATCACCGCGACCGTGTTCTGCTTGCGCGCGGTCACCAGCCAGTTTGACAGCCGCTCGGCGAAATACGCGTTGTCGAGCGCCTTCCAGGCCTCGTCGATCACGATGATGGTGGGGCGGCGGTCCTCGATCTCGCGTTCGACCCGGCGGAAAAGATAGGAGAGAACCGCCATCCGTTCCTTGTCGGCCTCGCTGTCGAGGATGCCGGTGAGATCGAAGCCCACGACATCGCCCTTGAGCGAGAACGTGTCCTCGAGGCTCTGGCCGAAGATCCAGCCATAGCGGCCGTCCTCGGTCCATTCGAGCAGGCGCTGGTGCAGATCGCCGCCATCATCGGTGGACACAAAAAGCGATGCGAAATCCCGCCAGTTCCGCAGGGCGGGGTTGGTCGCTTGCGCATTCTGGCGCACGACTTCCTGGATGCGGTTGGTCTGCGCCGGGGTCAGGGGCTTGTCGGCGCGGTAGAGCAGTGTGGCGAGCCAATCCGAAAGCCATGCGGTACCCCGCGCGTCAGTCTCGGTCCAGAGCGGATTGAGGCCCGTGGGCTGACCGGCGTTCAGGGACGCGTAGCGCCCGCCATTGGCGCGGACCGCCATCTCCATACCAAGACGGTAATCGAAGACGAAGATCCGCGCCCCTGCGCGACGGGCTTGCGTCATCAGGAAGGCCGACAGCACCGATTTGCCTGACCCGGGCCGCCCCATGATCAGGGTATGCCCGCTGGTCGGTTCTTTGTCGGGCGATCCCTGCTCGTGATAGGAAAACCGGTAGGCGCTCTGCTCCGGCGTGGGCAAATATGTGACGACCCGGCCCCATGGGGTTTTCGCGGCGGGTTTGCCGAGCTGCGTTCGGTGGAATGCCGCGAAATCCGCAAAGTTGCGATTGGTGACGGCACTGGCGCGGACGCGCTTGGGCTGGTTGCCGGGATGCTGGCTGAGGTAATGCGCCTTGGCCGCGACCCGCTCGCCGATCATCTTCACGCCTTCGGTCGCGGCGGCGTTCACGATCTCGGCGCTGAGGGTTTGCAGTTCTTCGAGCGTGTCGCAAAAGAGCGTCACGACCATGTGGTGCTCGCCGAAGTTCTGGCGCTTGGCTTCGAGATCGTCGGCGGCGATATCGAGGGCTTCCAGGAGCGAGAGGGCTGCGTCCTGGCTCGCCTGCATCTGCCGCTTTTGCCGCTTGATGCGGCCCGCCATGAGGTTCGAATTGATCGGCGTGAAGGAGTGCGTCACGATCATGTCGACCGGCAGGTTCAGCATGTCGAACATGGTGCAGGAGGTGCCTTCCGAGTATTCTCCGATGGTGAAGCTCTTGCCGTAGCGGTGGCCCACGACGCCCTCGGAAAGCTCGAAATGGTCGCCGTGAAACGTCACGCGGGTATTGGCGACGTTGAAGGACAGAAAGCCGTAGGTGTTGGCCGGGTAGAGCGGCAGCTCGGTGCCCGTGTTGAGCGCGCCCAAAAATCCCACCAACTCTCCCGATCCGGCTGACAGCAGGCGCGGCTTGAGCTCGGTAAGCCCCGAGAGGAAGACATTCACGGCCTCGCCGAGGCGCTGCAGGCGTTTGCGGGTCTCCTCTCTCAGCCGGTCCGGCGCGCTGCGGCTGAGGAACGGCAGGAGGCTTTTCGGGGGCGGGCGGTGAAGGACGGTGAGCGTCAGTGTTTTGTCGCGGAGCCCGCTGGTCTCGAGTTTTGCGCGCCAGCGCCGGTCCACCTCGCCCGCGAAGCTGTCTTCGCGGATGGGGTCGAGATCAGGTTTGATGGCCTTGGAGACCTTGTGGACGTAATAGCTGAATTCCGGCCCAAGCTGTGCGACGATGCGGGCAAAAAGCGCTGTCACCTTGTCGAGATAGGCATCGTCCGTCGTGTAGCTGTTGATCCCCTCGAGCCGGATGCAGCGGAAGAGTTCGTTCACCCGGGTCCGCACGGTCTGGTCGTCGACGAGGCTCACATAGGGCAGCATATGCGCAAGCCGGGTCTCGCGCGCGTACCAGTCTGGCGTCATTGTGCGGGCATCGAGCGCAGCATCACGGGCGTCATCACGGGGCATAGCTGTCCCCGCCATGGATGGACCTGTTGCGCGTGGGCGGTGTCTCCTGCAGGGCTGTCATCATCACGTCGATGAAACGCGGGTCCCAATCCGCGGCCTTCCAAAGCACGGGGTAGAGCAGGGCGGCGACACCCAGCACTGCGATGTGCTGGACCCAGACGAACAAGAGCACCGATCCGAAGAGCCAGACCATCGCGTACATGATGGGCAGGCCCAGAAGCTTGGGCGGGCGCACGAGGCCGAGGAAGAGAGGCGCGCGCTCAGCCACCGGCAAAGACCGCGGCAACGATGGTGGGGGCGGCGGCAACACCAGCGATGCCCACGAGGACCCAGAGCGCCTGTCGCAGATCAATGATGTTGAAAAACCAGCTGAGAAAGACCCCGAGGACCGCGAGTGTGGCTATGACCACACCAAGAGGTCCCGTCAGCGCATCGACAATGCCCTGCAACAAGCTCTGGATCGGGGAGAGGTCGATGCTCTGGGCGAGGGCGGGCTCGGCAATGAACAGGAATAGCGCCAGCGAGGCGACAAAGAGGTTTGAAATCCAACTTGTTTGGAAAAAGCGGTATCGCCAATGCACTGCCGCGCTGCGCGCTCTCGTGACATTGCCGATAAATTTTTTGAGGAATGATTTCCAAAAAGGTTGGGACATCATGAATTTGATCCTTCCAATCGGGCCACGACAGCCATGACACGGGCGACGTGGTTCTGGGTTTCTCTGTAAGGGGGAATGCCACCGTGTTGGCGCACGGCGTCCGGCCCCGCGTTGTAGGCCGCCAGCGCCAGATGCGGATCGCCGAAGCGCTCCAGCATCATCGCGAGGTAACGGGCGGAACCGTCGAGGTTCTGGAGCGGGTCACGCGGATCGACGTCGAGATCGCGCGCGGTTGCTGGCATCAATTGGCCCAGACCAATGGCGCCCGCGCTCGAGATGGCATCCTGCCTGTAGGCGCTCTCCACTTCGATATTGGCGCGGTAAAGGGTGAACCAATCCGTGACGGACAGTCCCGCGCGGCGCAAACCGGGATGGCTGGCATAGCGCAGGGCCGTTGCCTCGATGCCCGAGAGAACGTCTGCGCGGGGCAGGGGTGCTGGCTGGGCGAACGCTGCAAACCTCAGCGCGTCAGGTTTGGGCGCTGCTTCAGTCTCGCCAAAAATGGCCAAACCATCGGACGCCGATCCCTGACCAACGCCGTCATTGTAGTTCCGGGCAAAACCGCTCTGAGACCGGGATGGGGTCAGAGAGCCGTCGCTCTCCATGACCAGGACCATTTGCGCTGAGGCAGGTGCTGCGACCAGCCAGAGACAGACGAGGTTAGTTGTCAGCGCCCTTGTCTGATGGGGCTTTGTCTGACGGCGCAAGTTTGTGCGTACGGCTTGTCCCCGCCTCAAGCGGCAGGTCGACATGCGCAAAGCCAAGGCCAATGAAGAAAGACACCACGCCGGAGACCGTCTTGAACTCGCGGATCTTGATATCGTTGTAGGTCGTCCGCGTGCGGGCGGTGACGAGGAGCTTTTCCACGCCATCATCAGAGACAACGCGCATGATCCAGACCCCGTAATAGCTGGGGCCTTTCTTATGTGCCGACTCCTGGCACAGGATTTCTGCGCTATAGCCGCTTTCCACGAGCTCGCGGAACCTGGCTTCCGTAACCACATTTGGTGCTTCGATGTCCCAGTTCATGGCCCGGCTCACGCTTTCTCCAATCGCGCGACCCCAGGCATTCCCACTTGAAGCCCAGAGTTACGATAGTATACTATCAACCGCAAGATGTAATATCGTGCTTTAGCTGTAGTTTGGTTACGCAAACACTAGTCACGGCCAGTGTCTGCGATCAAGGAGATAACAGGTTTGAGAAACCCAAGGTTGACATGCCTGCTCCCATTGCAAGCTATAGTCCTTCTGATCTGCGTTCCCGAGCCGGTTTTCGCGGAATCCTGCTTCGCCCCGGCCCGTCCTTTCCTACCAAGCGATTCGCAGGCAGCGCGGGACTATGCGGACATCATCCGTGGTGATTTCGAAGACTATATCTCAAACATCCAGGACTACTTTCGCTGTCTCGATAACGAGCGCGCGCGGGCTTTTAAAGAAGCGCGGGAAGTCAGTGAAGACTACGGTCGGTTCTTGCAGCTGGTGGGGGATTGATGAGCCATCAGGGATGCATCAGATTTGCACCCCATGGAAACAAGACGCCGATAACACCCTCATATATCTACTTTTTAGATAACAGATTTCATCCGCTAGCGACGTCACAAAAGGTATGTGACGCGTGGCAAAGACAATCAGAAGCACGGGACAGGTGGCACTTTGTCAGGCATTGGTCGACGCCCGCATCAAGGCGGGCCTCGGTCAGGAGGACTTGGCGGTCAAGCTCAAGTGCCATCAATCACTTGTGGCGCGCATTGAAAGCGGCCAGCGCCGGGTCGACGTTGTCGAGTTGGTCGTCTTGGCGCGCGCCATTGGCTTTGACCCGTTTGAGCTACTGGCGATCGTCGAAGCCGCCACGGAGCCCGACCACAGGATTTGAAGCCAATGAATTGTTGAAAAAACAGGAACCCATTTCCCCGGTCTGATGATCATTTCCTCATCGAGGACCAGTTAGCCAAAATCAACGAAGTCCGGCGCGCGGTCGTAGTGAACGCTCTGCAACCCCACGCCGCATTTCGCAGGGCCTCAGTGCAGGAAGTCAGTAGACAGTGAACGAAGATAAGGTCGAAGGCGTCGCGATTGCGAATTTGATCGGGGCAGATGAGCGTAGTGTTGTCGGTTGGGTATATCGTTGGAATACGGGCGCGTTGGCGGTGATGTGGGATGTCAACGGCCCGCAACGGGTTGGACAATGTCAGCCTGATTTGAAGGACGCGGAGAAGCGCGAAATCGACTTCGATGCACTCACGCGGATGCGAAGTGGCGACGGCGGTTGAGGAGTGCGAACCTGCGGTATTTGCCGAAACGCCAAACAGCATGTGGACCGCGACGCGTACGCGGTGCGGCCGTAGACGTCAAAGAAGCCGTCTTCCGAGACAAATCTACGTGGCGGCAGGTCAGTAGTTCACTTGCTCGAACCCGTAGTTACCCTCATAGTCACGCCAATCGACGAAGACGGATCGGTGATAAATGCCAGGGCAATGCTCGCCCCAGCGTTCAAGGCCTACGTGAGCCGAAGGAAGGGCAGTGACGGAAGACCTCTGCCAAGTGAAATCGCCTTGGGTCCCGTAAGTGCCGAGGACCACGGTCGCGCTTCGGTTACAGTCCCCATCGCGCCCGGACTCGTGCTGTCGCGCATACCGTACATCAAAGACGCGAATGGATCGGACAAAATTGAACTCCGGACCGCTGATATCGATGTCCGCCCGATCCTGGACGAGGCGAAGCACGAAGTCTGCTGGAATGCCGCCCGTTCCGGTTTCTGGAGAGCGCCAAACGGCATTTGTTGATTTTGTTTGGACGGCAACATCATCGCCTGGAAACGATTGGCGGGGCGAATAGTCCTTGGCGTGAAACAAGGCTTCGAAGATTCGGTATACATTGCTCGGATGTCGTTTGGGCTCATAAGATGCGCCCATGGGACAGCGCCAGATTTGCAGTGGTGGTTCCACAGGCCAAGGCGTGATGCGACGGATAAACTCGGCACGGGCACGGCTGCAGGGCACGGAAGCGGGCCAACCGCCGGACAGGCAGAGAAGGATTGCGCAGTCGATTGGATAGGTTTGTGCTTTTGTGGTGCTCGGCAGCACACCGGTTGCCAAAGCGGTTACAGCGGTTAGGCATAGAGACAGTCGTCTAAGTTGAAAGCGCATGGTAGGGGACCCTTTGTCGGGAACCACCTTACCTTCAATAATATACTATTGCAACTGTGAGTTCCATTCCGATTGCATCGGTTTACGGGGGCAGGGTATCTCATCATCGCTGCAGTTTCATTAGTTCATCTCTGAAGGCTTCAGCCGGTGTCCTGTAGCCCAGACATTTGCGCGGCGTCGCGTTCAGGCGCGCGCAAATCGACCCTATATATCGATTTGGGAGCGACAGCAGAGCGGTATCCCGCGGCAGGTACCGGCGCACCCGCTTGTTCATGTTCTCGACGGAGCCTTTTTGCCATGGGGCCTGCGGATCGCAGAACCACGATTTGGTGCCCATGCCAGTCTTCAAGTCTCGCCAGGACGTAAACTCAAAACCGCGATCAAAGGTGATACTGCGGCGAGCATCGGCGGGCAGGGGCGACATCTCGTCGATCAACCGGTTCATAAGCGGCTTTGACTTGCGATCATTGTTGCGCAGCAGGACAGTATAGCGGGTCTTGCGCTCGACTAGCGTAGCTACGTTGGCGTTGCCTTGCGCGCGCTCAAAGATCATTAAATCGCCCTCCCAGTTGCCGAATTGGCTGCGGTCATTGATCTCCTCTGGGCGGTTGTGGATGCTTGTTTCCAAGGGGAAAACCTCACCACGCGCCTTGCGAGCATAGCGGGGTTTACGCTTCTTTTGACGCGCTGGCAGATAACGGCCAAGCTCTTGAGACTGGCCGCTCTTTGAATACACATACTGATAGATCGTCTCGTGGCAGATCTGATGCGGCGCGCGCGGTTCGAGCTTGAGCCGACCTGCGATTTGTTCCGGTGACCAACCGTCTTTTAGTTTGCCAATCACTTCATTGCGTAAATCCTCATGTTGCTCCAATTTGCAGCGCTTGAGATGGCGCCGATCCGCGAGCGTCTGCGCAGTCATATGCCAGTACCCGTCAGCCAGCGGAACTTCCGTGTCATGCCACCAGTTGCGCTTGATCTCACGGTGGATGGTCGAACGATCTCGGCCAAGCGTTTCAGCGATCTTCGTCTTCGTGGCTTTCGCCTGAAGCATCGTCGCTAAGATTCTGCGTTCATCAATGTTCAATTTGCGGTAGGGTCGTCTCATCACATCCTCCTGATCTGCATCAGAAATTTATCGAGTGATGCAATCCAAAATGGAATGTGCCACGCAAAGTGTATTACGCGCATAATATGGGTTATGTTAAATTCCAAATCTCATTGTTCTTGGTAACCCGCGCTTCCGCGAGGAGCTTTTCCAGGTGTGCCGCGGCATTGCGTTCGGCAGCCATTGCGATATGCGGGTCGGATTTCTTGTAAACCGATACTGCAATATTCTTGATCGTATCGGGTTTTTTCGACAGATGCGCGAGAATCTCTGCTTCGCGGCGCATCCGGTTGTCGAGCAATCGCTGGATGTAGGGTTGCGGGTCGTGAAGCACGGGGCCGTGACCGGGCAAGCAGACCCTGTCATTACGGTCGATCAATCGTTGAAGCTGGGCGCAGTAATCGCGCATGTTGCCGTCAGGCGGGCTTACGATCGAGCTGTTCCAACCCATCATGTGATCACCAGAAAACAGAACCCCGTCCGGTCGTGCGAAGCACAGATGATCGCTTGCATGACCGGGCGTGTGCAGAACAGTGAGCCCGGCGATCACATCACCGTCGTCAAGGTATCCGTCAGGTTCGAAGGCGTCGTCCGGAAACACCCGTGAGACGTGAACAGGCAGACCTGTCCTTTCGCGCAGTGCCGGTGCGGCGCCGAAATGATCGGAATGGTGATGTGTGACGAGAATTCCGGTGGCACCTTCTCCCAGAGTTTCGACGATGGCTTCGAAATGGTCGTGGTCTTCTACCGGTCCGGGGTCGATCACGAACCGGCCGTCAGAGCTGTCGATGATATAGGTGTTCGTCCCGTAATAGGTCATCTTTCCCGGATTGTCGGCAACGATCCTCTGAATGCCCTCGGCCACCTCGACAGCCTGAGCGCGACACGGTTCGGGTTCCGTGAAAAACATGCTGCTTTTCGTCATTGATATCACCATCTTCCATGCTTGCGCAGATTATCCTTGTGTTCGCCAAATGGTCGGCGTCTCGGGCTGACGGTTCACATGCGTTTCGCAACCTCTTCGAGCATCACCTCGCTGGCACCGCCGCCGATGGCCTGAACGCGGGCATCGCGTGACATCCGCTCGACTGGTGTTTCGCGCATGTAGCCCATGCCGCCGTGGAATTGCACACAGTCGTAGAGCACTGAGTTTACCAACTCGCCGCAGTACGCCTTGACCATCGAGACCTCTTTCACGCAATCGCGGCCTGCCGCATCCTGCCTGGCTGCATGATAGACAAGCTGGCGACCTGCCTCGATCCGGGTCTGACAGTCGGCCAGCCGCTGGCGGATGGCTTGCTTGTCCCAAAGCACGCCGCCAAAGGCCTTACGTTGCTTGACGTAGTCCACGGTCATGTCCAGTGCGGTCTGTGCCTCGGCGCAGGCCATGGCGCCCAGAACGATGCGTTCGTTCTGAAAGTTCTTCATCACCGAATAGAAGCCTTTGTTGACCTCGCCGAGAATATTCTCCGCCGGGACGCGAACATCCTCGAAAATCAGCTCGGCGGTGTCCGAACACAGCCAGCCGGTCTTGTTCAGCGCCCGTCCGACCGAGAAACCGGGCGTGCCCTTTTCGATCGCGAACATGGTGATTCCGCGCGACCCCTTGGCATCTGGATCGGTCTTGGCACCGACGAAATAGATGTCGCCATGCACGCCGTTGGTGATGAACATCTTGGTGCCGTTCAGCACCCAGTCCGACCCGTCCTGCACCGCGCGGCTGCGCATGCCCGCCACGTCCGATCCGGCACCCGGTTCGGTCACTGCCACGGCGGCGATTTTTTCGCCTGCGGTAATCGACGGCATCCAGCGGGCTTTTTGCTCCGGGGTGCCGGCGTTTTCAAGATGCGGCGAGGCCATATCTGTATGGACCAGCACCGTGGCCGCGAAACCGCCGAATGTGGAGCGTCCGACCTCTTCGGCCAGGACCACGCTGGACATCACATCCAGCCCGGCGCCACCGTATTTTTCGTCATAGCGCATGCCCAGAACGCCAAGATCACCCATTCGGCGCAGCACGTCGCGCGGCACCATGCCCTCCTCTTCCCAGGCGTCGGCCTTGGCCGTCACTTCGGTCTGGATGAACCGACGCAGCTGATCGCGGATCATGTCGAGGTCTTCGTTGAACGGGCCGCCGGTTGTGGTGATGGTTTCCTGTTTGGTCATGTTTGTTCCTCCGGGTCGAGTTTGACGAGTGGGGCGTGTCCGGCGACTGTATCGCCCGGCGCACAATAGATTTCCGTTACCACGCCCGCGACCGGCGCGGGCAGGCTTTGCAGCAGTTTCATGGCTTCCAGCACCACCAGCGTATCCCCAGCGGCGACAGTATCGCCGGGAGCGACGCGCACCTCGGCAACGGCGCCCGGCATCGGGGCTGTCAGCAGGTCAGCGCCGCTTGCGCCGACGCTGGCGCGGGCGAGGTGCCGATCTTCCAGTGTGCGCAGGTCTGTCAGGGTCATCCCCGCAGGAGTCTGCAGATGCACCCGCCAATGATCGCCGGCGCGTTCGACATGGGCAATGCGCGTGAACGGAACACCGTCGACGCGCCCGCTCAGGCGGTCGGCGGTCATGGCGGCGGTTTTGGTTGTGAGGCTCTGGCCGTCCGGCAGAACAGCGACAAGGGTTTCCGGGGTGCCCGATATGCGGATCGGATCATCCAGCGATGTGGTCCAATAGGACGCTGCACCGGGCCGTCCCCCCGGTGCCGTGAGCCGCCACGCTCCGAGGCTTTCCCAGGGCGACGTGCCCGCCGGGGCGAGATGCAGATGGAGCGCCATGACGGCGAGGCCGGAGTCGCGGGTGTCGGGCGTGGGTTGCGTCCAGCCATCCGGGAACATCTCGGGCAGTCCCGAGGTGTGATGGCGAAGCGCCTGAAAATCCGCGTGTGTCAGCAGGGCGCGTTGATACGACAGGTTCAGCCCCACACCGCCAACGGCGAAGGTATCAATCGCGGCGACAGCCCTGCGGATCGCCCCGGCGCGGTCGGGCGCGTGGACGATCAGCTTGGCCACCATGGAATCGTAATGGTGACCGACGACCGAGCCCGCCGCGACTCCGCTGTCCAGCCGTACGCCTGCGGGCGGTGCCCAAAGAGTGATCCGGCCGGTTTCGGGGCGGAAATTTTCGGCCGGGTTCTCGGCGGCGATGCGCACCTCGATGGCGTGGCCGTCGAACCGCACATCGGTCTGCGCCAGCGTCAATGGCTCGCCCCGCGCGATGCGCAACTGCCATTCGACCAGGTCGATGCCGGTGATCGCCTCGGTCACAGGATGTTCGACCTGCAGGCGGGTGTTCATCTCAAGAAAGTAGTATTCGCCGCGCGACGGGTCATAAAGGTATTCCACCGTTCCCGCCGAGCGATAGTCGATGGATTGCGCCAGCCGGACCGCCGCCGCGCGCATGTCATCGCGCAGATCTTCGGGCAGATCGGCGGCGGGGGCCTCCTCGATCAGTTTTTGGTGGTTGCGTTGCAGCGAACAGTCGCGGTCCCCCAGATGCAGCAGGGTGCGGTGGCTGTCGCCCAGCACCTGCACCTCGACATGGCGGGCACGGGGCGCGTAGCGTTCGAGGAAAACCGCTGCATCGCCAAACGCGCCTTTCGCCTCGGACCGGGCGGAGGCAATGGCCTCCGGCGCGTCGGCCAGATCGGTGACAAGTCGCATGCCGCGCCCGCCTCCCCCCGCACTCGCCTTGACCAGAAGCGGCGTGCCAAGCGCCCGCGCTTCTTCCAGCAACCGCGCGTCGGATTGGTCGGTGCCGCGGTAACCGGGCAGGACAGGCACACCCGCGGC
Source organism: Pseudosulfitobacter pseudonitzschiae (assembly GCF_900129395.1). GTDB lineage: Bacteria > Pseudomonadota > Alphaproteobacteria > Rhodobacterales > Rhodobacteraceae > Pseudosulfitobacter > Pseudosulfitobacter pseudonitzschiae. Next base: position 7,529 of record NZ_FQVP01000020.1, on the reverse strand, counting down.
CTCTGCGGCGGCCTTGGCCTCGATCTTTGATCCCATCATGGCAATCGCGCCCGGTTCCGGCCCGATAAACACAAGGCCTGCCGCCTCGACCGCAGCGGCGAAACCGGCGTTCTCGGACAAAAAGCCATAGCCGGGATGCACCGCGCCCGCGCCGGTCACGCGGGCGGCGTCAAGAATGGCATCGACGTTCAGATAGCTTTCCGAAGGTGCCGCCCCGCCGATGCAGACGGCGTGATCGGCTTCGATTACAAAGGGTGCATCGCGGTCGGCCTCGGAAAAGACCGCCACCGTTTCCAGCCCCAGCTTGCGGCACCCGCGCTGGATGCGCCGGGCGATTTCGCCCCGGTTGGCGATCAGGACGCGGGAAAAGCTCATTTCACCCGCCAGGAAGGAGTGCTTTTGTCGAGGAAACTGTTGATGCCTTCGATGCCTTCCTCGGTCTCCCAGGCGTCGGCCAGACGGTCGGCGGTATAGATCATGTTGGTTTCCAGATCATGCGCCGCGACATAGGCGATCAGTGCCTTGGTGTCAGCCACCGCACCCGGCGCGGCCTGCAGGTGATTATTCACGACGCGCTCGATGGCCGCATCCAATTCACCGGCGGCGACAACCTCGGTCAACAGTCCGATCCGTTCGGCGCGCGTGCTGTCGAACAGCGCCCCCGACAGCATGGTTTCGCGCGAATGCACCTTGCCGATGCGGGCCACGACATAGGGCGAGATATTGGCGGGCAACAAGCCCAGTTTCACCTCTGTCAGGCCAAAGCGCGCGTCGTTCGCCCCGATCGTATAGTCGCAGACCGAAATCATGCCGACGCCGCCGCCATAGGCCGGGCCGTTGATCCGACCGATCAGGGGTTTGGGCAGGGTATCGAGGCGGCGTAGTAAATACGCAAGCGTCGCGCTTTGGTTGACCCGCTCTGCGCGGGACTTCTCAATGTTGGAAGAGAACCAGTTGAAATCCCCACCGGCGCAAAAACTCTTGCCGGTTCCGGTCAGGATCACGATACGCACCTTGTCATCGGCGGCCAGTTTCTCTGCGGCATCCGCAAGCTCGGCGATCAACGTTCCGTTCAGGGCATTGTGTTTGTCAGGCCGGTTGAGTGTTACCGTGGCGACACCGCGTTCGTCGGTTTCAAGCAGGATGGTTTCGTAGGTCGTTGTCATGGTGTGGGCCTCACATTCTGAATACGGGCGTGTGGCGCCCTGCTTCGGGTACCGAAGAGACGATGGCCAGACACAGGCCAAGGATATCGCGGGTCTGACCCGGTTCGATCAGCCCGTCATCCCACAACCGCGATGTGGCGTAATAGGGATCGGACTGTTCACCGTACTGAGCGCGCACCTGCGCCTCGATCTGGTCCATATCGGCCTGCATCTTGTCTGGATCGCCCCCCTTCTGGCGGCGCAGTTCCAGCATTACGTTGGTGGCGATGTCGGCGGACATGGTGGCCAGTTCCGCCGTCGGCCACGCAAAGAGGAAGTTCGGCGCAAAGCCGCGCCCGCACATGCCGTAATTACCCGCCCCGTAAGAGCCGCCCAGAAGGACCGACAGGCGCGGCACCTTGGCGACTGACATCGCATAGACCAGCTTTGCGCTGTCCTTGGCGATGCCGCCGCGCTCGGCCTCGGTCCCGACCATGAAGCCGGAAATATTGTGCAGGAAGAGAAGCGGGATATTCCGTTGGTCACACATTGACACGAATTGTGCGCCCTTGAGTGCGCTGTCGGACAATAGCGCGCCGTTGTTGGCCAGGATACCTACGCGATAGCCGTGGATACGCGCCGTGCCGCAGACCAGCGTTTCGCCCCAGCCCGGTTTGAATTCGCGGAATTCGCCCGCGTCGATCATGCGCAGCAGAACCTCGCGCATGTCATAGGGTTCCTTGCGGTCGGCGCTGATGACACCGAGCAATTCGGACGGGTCATGCGCAGGCGCTTCGGGAGCTGCGTCAGGCTGCATCGGGCGCGACTGGCCAAGCTCGGCCACGATGTCGCGCATCAAGGCCAGCGCATGGTGTTCGTCTTCTGCCAGATGGTCAGAAACGCCAGAGACACGAGAATGCATCTCTGCTCCGCCCAGCGTTTCGCCATCGACCTCTTCGTTGATCGCCACCTTGACGATCGAAGGCCCGCCCAGATGGATGCGCGCGTTGCCGCGCACCATGATGACTTCGTCCGACAGCGCGGGGATATAGGCCCCCCCCGCCGTGCAGCCGCCGAACACGGCCGAGATCTGCGGCAAGCCGCTGGCCGACATATTTGTCTGGCGATAGAAGGAATTGCCGAAATGGCGGGCATCGGGAAAGACACGGTCCTGTTCAGGCAGATAGGCGCCGCCGCAATCCACCAGATACAGGCAGGGCAGCCGATTTTCCGCCGCGATTTCCTGGGCGCGGATGTGTTTCTGCACCGTCTCGTGATAGAAAGAGCCGCCCTTTACCGTGGCGTCGTTGGCGATCACCATACAAGGCAGCCCGTGGACCATACCGATGCCGGTGACGATACCGGAACCGGGAACCTCGCCGCCGTATTGGCCATAGGCCGCCAGCGACGACAGCTCCAGAAACGCGGTGCCCGGATCCACCAGCAGGTCGATCCGGTCGCGGACCAGAAGTTTGCCGCGCTTGCGGTGCCGGTCGACCATGTCGGGACGTCCACCCGACGTCGCCTCGGCAATACGGGTGCGCAGGGTTTCGACGCGTTCGTTTTGCGCCGCGTGGTTGCGCGTGTAGGTTTCGGATGCGGTCAGTACTGTTGTTTCGAGACGCGCCATGGATCGGATATCCTGTTACAGTTCGGGCAACCGTCATGCGGCTGCCCGGAATTTTCAGTCGCACGTCAGAACCCGAATGCGCGGCTATGGTGGCCGGTGCTAGATCACGAAGCCGCCGCCGCAGATGATGTGCTGGCCCGAGATGAAGTTCGATTCAGGCGCACAGAACAGATAGACCGCGCCCGCGGCCTCTTCCGGGGTGCCGACCCGGCCCAGAGGGATCATCCGTTCCATCTGGGACAGAAGATCGGGATTCACGCCGACCTTGATCTCTTTTTCCTCGACCTTGATCGTGCTGTCGCCGTCGGCGCTGCCCTCGGTCAGACGGGTGCGAATCGGGCCGAAAGCCACGGCATTCACGTTGACCTTGTAACGGCCCCATTCCTTGGCCATCGTCTTGGTGACCCCCAAAATGCCAGCCTTGGCGGCGGAATAGTTGATCTGACCCGCGTTGCCGCCGGTGCCCGCGATGGACGAGATATTCACCACCTTGCGGAACACTTCCTGTCCGGCGGCGGCTTCTTCCTTGGCCTTGGCGCTGATTATCGGCTGGGCGGCGCGCAGAATTCTGAACGGGGCTGTCATGTGAACGTCGATGATCGCCTGCCATTGTTCGTCGGTCATCTTCTGAACAACGCTGTCCCAGGTGTAGCCGGCGTTGTTCACGATTATGTCCAGACCGCCGAAGCTGTCGACGCCGGTCTTGATGAACCGTTCAGCAAAACCGTCCTCGGTCACGCTGCCGGCGCAGACCACCGCTTCGCCACCGGCGGCGCGGATGGCTTCGGCGGTTTCATTGGCCGGATCGGCATCCAGATCGTTGATTACCAGCCGCGCCCCTTCCGAGGCAAGCTTGAGCGCGATTTCACGTCCGATGCCCCGGCCCGAACCGGAAACCAGCGCCACGCGCCCGTCGAGTTTGTCAGTCATGTTCTATCCTTTCGAGTGGTGCTGTCAGACTTTTTCGTAAAGCGTGGTCACACAGGCCCCGCCGAGACCGAGGTTATGCTGAAGCGCCAATCGCGCACCATCGACCTGGCGCGCATCGGCCGTACCGCGAAGTTGCTGAACAAGTTCGGTGCATTGCGCAAGTCCAGTGGCACCCAGCGGATGACCCTTGGACAAAAGACCACCCGATGGGTTGGTTACGTATTTGCCGCCATAGGTGTTGTCGCCGTCATCGACGAATTTCGCGGCATCGCCACGTGCGCAAAGGCCGAGAGCCTCGTAGGTGATCAGCTCGTTATGAGCGAAACAATCGTGTAGTTCGACGACGTCTACATCGTCCGGCCCGATGCCGGCGGCCTCGTAGACTTGATCGGCGGCACGTTTGGCCATCGAAAAGCCTACAACCTCGCGCATGTCATGCGCACCGAAAGTTTCGGGACCGTCCGTTGTCATGGCCTGCGCCGATATCCGAACCGAGCTGTCGAGGCCGTGTTTGTCGGCGAATTCCTTGGAACAGACGATTGCCGCAGCGGCACCGCAGGTCGGTGGGCAGGCCATCAGCCTGGTCATGACACCCGGCCACATGACCGGGGCCGCCATTACCTCTTCGGGCGTCACTTCCTGCCGGAACAGCGCGACGGGGTTCTTGGCCGCGTGTCGGCTGGCCTTGGCCCGGATTTTCGCAAAGGTTTCCATGGTTGTGCCGAACTCGTCCATATGGGCCTTGCCCGCACCGCCGAAATACCGGAGCGCCAGTGGAATTTCCGAATTACCCACCAGATCGTCGGTTTCTTCGTCGAACGCCGTAAACGGGCTGATGCGATCGTGGAACATCGAACCGAGCGCGCCCGGCTGCATCTGTTCGAACCCAAGCGCCAGCGCGCAGTCGACCGCGCCGCTTTCGACGGCCTGACGGGCGAGGAACAGGGCCGAGGACCCGGTTGAGCAGTTGTTGTTCACGTTCACTACCGGAATGCCGGTCATCCCGACATGGTATAGAGCGCGTTGGCCGCTGGTGCTGTCGCCGTAGACATAGCCCACATAGGCCTGCTCTACCTTGTCATAATCCAGACCCGCGTCCGCCAACGCGGAACGGGTGGCCGTGGCGGCCATCACATCATAGCTTTCGGATTTTCCGGGTTTCTGGAACGGGACCATCCCGACGCCGCTGATATAGGCTTTGTTGGTCATCTCTGTCTCCTATACTGGAACCGGCCGTAGACGAATCAGAACCGGCCCATTTTCTATCACTTGTTAGATTTTTGCATCCAAGAGTGTCTGCCTGTCAACACTACCCTGCTGTGACGTGGGGTGCGCGTCGTCACCCCGAAGCCGTCAGAGCCGGAATATTCCGTAGTGCGGATCATCAATCGGGGCATTCAGCGAGGCGGAAATCGACATGCCAAGCGCATTGCGCGTATCTGCGGGGTCGAGAATACCGTCGTCCCACAATTCAGAGGTCGAGGTATAGGCTTCCACATCTTGGCGGAATTTCTCAAGGACGGGATCGCGGATCGCGGCGATTTCCTCTTCGGTCAACTCCTTGCCTTCGCGCTGAAGCTGGCGGATCTTGACGTCGGCCATGGTATTGGCGGCCTGATCCGCGCCCATCACGCCGATTTCGGCCTGCGGCCACATGAACAGCGTGCGCGCATCCCATGCCCGTCCGCACATGCCGTAATTTCCCGCTCCGTAAGAGGCATTGGCGATCACAGTGAATTTCGGCACGACCGATCCGCCCTGCGCCATCAGCATCTTCGCGCCGTCCTTGGCGATTCCGCGTTCTTCGTATTCGCGCCCCACCATGTAGCCTGTGATGTTCTGGAAAAAGACCAGAGGCGTGCGGTTCTGGTTGCACAGCTGCATGAAATGCGCCGCCTTGAGCGAACTGTCGTTGAACAGCACGCCATTATTGGCAAGGATTCCGACCTTGTAACCCCAGATATGGGCAAAGCCGCAGATCATAGTGGTGCCGTAATCGGGCTGATATTCGTGAAAGCGCGAGCCATCGACGATCCGGGCCAACACTTCGCGCATGTCGAACTGGGTCTTTCGGTCTTTGGGGATGATCCCATAAAGCTCTTTGGGGTCGTAATAGGGCTCTTCGAAAGTGGCGGTTTCGATGATCGTCTTTGGCGTGCGCTTCCATTGGCTGACAATCTCTCGCGCCAGTGAAAAGGCGTGTTGTTCGGTGGCCGCGCGGTAATCGCCGGTGCCCGAAACCGAGGTGTGCATGACCGCTCCGCCCAGTTCCTGAACGCCGACCTCTTCGCCGGTGGCCGCCTTGACCAGCGGCGGACCGCCAAGGAAAATGGCTCCGGTGCCTTCGATGATGATATTGTAATCGCTCAGCGTCGGCACATAGGCACCACCAGCTGTACAATGCCCGCCAACCACCGCGATCTGCGGGATATTGGCCTGGCTCAGCTTCACCTGATTGCGAAAGACGCGACCGCCCAGATAACGGTCGGGAAAGACGCCGTGCTGTAACGGCAGGAAGCCGCCGGCGCTGTCGCAAATGTGAATCACTGGCAGGCGGTTTTCCAGCGCGACATCCAGAAGCCGCACGATCTTTTTGACGGTATGGGGATACCATGCCCCGCCCTTGACGCTCGCATCGTTGGCATGAATGGCGACCTCGCGGCCCTGCACGATGCCGATGCCCGTCACAACGGCGGCGCCGGGCACCGCGCCGTCATATTCGCGGCAAGCCGCGAGGGTGGAAAACTCCAGAAACGGTGTGCCGGGGTCAAGCAACAGCTTCAGCCGCTCGCGCACGCCTAGCTTGTTCTGCCGTGCCAGCCGGTCGATGTCACGTTGCGGGCGCTCGAAACGCGTCGCGTGTTGGCGGGCGTGGAACTCTTTCAACCGCTCGGACATGGCCGCATGATTGGCCTTGAAATCCGGGGCGTTGGTGTCGATCTGGCTTTCGATCCGGCGCATGATTATTCCTCCTCGGGAGCCAGCTGGGCGAGTGTGGCCTTGAGCCCAAAACTATCACCAGCGGCAAATGGTATTTCAGCGATCACACCATCGCGCGGCGCGGTCAGGCTGGTTTCAAGTTTCATACTTTCGATGACCAGCAGCGGCTGACCTTCCTTGACCTGATCGCCGGCCTTGGCATTCACGGATACGACAACTCCCGGCATCGGCGCGACGATGCGGTCATCGACCGCGCCGCCATCATTTCCGGCCAGACGCTCGGCGGGATCGACGCGCCCGATGGCGAATGTCTGCCCGTTCAGATGCACGAATGTCGCGTCCGGCCCGACGGCGACCCGCATGTCGTAAGTGCGCCCGCGCACCCGCAGTGTATAGCCGCCGGGTGCCTCCGCCGCGTCCAATTGGCAGGGGATCGCGCCATCGGGGGTGTTCAGTATCATGCTTCTGCCGTCGTGCGACAGCCAGCATTCGGTCTCTTCGCCGTCGATCTGGTAAATCCGCCGCATCAGTTTCTCCACCCGCCCATTTTTCGGTGCATTTCAGGTATCTGCATCACATCGCTCACCAGCCGTTCGTCCGACAGGGCCGCCGCCGCCATCAACAGGTCGCTCACATCTTCGCCAGGTGCTGTCAGCGTATCGGCCTGTTCGGCCAGAAAGCCGGTCGAGACATCCCCTGATGCGAAATCCGGATGTGCAAGGATGGCATCCAGATAACCGGTGTTGGTTGTCACCCCAAGGATCACGTAGTTCTGGACCGCTTCACGCGCCCTGGCGATGGCCTCTGCCCTGTTGCGGCCGTGGACGATCAGTTTGGACAGCATGGGGTCGAAATCGGTGGTCACTTTGCCGCCGTCCAGAATG
>NZ_FQVP01000033.1 GCF_900129395.1 Pseudosulfitobacter pseudonitzschiae | reverse complement strand
GAATGAATGCTGTTGTTGTAACGGCAGATTTCCAGAGCAAACCAGCGATCGAATTCGCTCAACGTCATCGTGGCCTTGCTTTCGGCGTCATAGTCGCCCTTTGCCGCGATCGAGGATTGCGTTGTTCCCGGCAACAGGTGAACGGCCCCCATCATGGTGCCGATCAACCGTTCGATGTGACCACCGAAGTGAGGACTTGCTGGCGGTCGATAGACCAGATCGATCCCCCAATCGGCACAGGCCGACCGAAAGGCGCGCGACCGGAAATCGCGCCCGTTATCGACGTGGATGCTATGCGGTTTACCCTGCGCGGGCCAAGGAACATTGCACACCAATTCCGCCAGAAGTTCCGCCTTGGGGGCCACAGCCTGTGTCAGGCAAAGCGCCACCGACAGACGCGAAGGAGCCTCGAGAGAGGTGTAATATCCGGTAACCATCCGCGTTGCGACGTCGATCGCCAGCGTGACCCAAGGCCGCCCAATTGGTTGGCGTTCAAAACTGTCGACGAGAATGATGTCCGCAGGCGTATGGTCGATTTGCACGACCTCCAGTGGCCGGTTTGCCTTGTTGTCGCCTACGACCGGCGCAAATTTCTGGCGGGCCGCCTTTGCGCCTTCGCGTGCCTTGACAATTTCGCGGGCATCCATTGCATCCAGCCTGCGCTGAACCGTCCGACGTGTCGGCGGTTGCAAGCCCTGCTGCCAGCACGCGCTTCGGATTTCTGTCACGATGCGCGACAGGCTTGGACGTTCCCGCCGTAAGAAATAACGGCGAAGATGTTCTTCGATCACCGCTTCCACCTTGCCGGATATCAAGGTTGTACCAGTCGGGCGGCCCCGTTTCCGAGAAGCCAGCGCGCTGGTCCGCCCACCCTCTTCGGCCAGACGCTTTATCCAGCGCCAGATAGTCGCCCTGCTGACACCAAGCTCCCAAACGGCGTCATTGATGCCACTTTCCAGACTGCCAGTTCCTTTGAGGTATGCCTGAACAAGCGGACGCAGAACGGCTGCCCTGCGCGCCTCCTCTGCACCAGCGGCAACGGAGTCTTCGCCATCATCATTCATCGATATTTGCCGCAAATGTCTGTGAACCCTGTCTCAGGTTTAAGGGCAAAAATATCAGAATTAAAGGCAAAATCTCATATTTAAGGGCAAAGCTCAGCCGTTGATTTCGTTGGATTTCCCATCTCACAATTAAGGGCTACGCGACA
>NZ_FQVP01000019.1 GCF_900129395.1 Pseudosulfitobacter pseudonitzschiae | reverse complement strand
AGCCCGTCCTGCGGCCTGGCGGGGCCGTGACAACCGGGTGGAGGGCGTGAATTTGGGAGGGAACCGCGCGCCTGCGCGTGGGAGGAACCGGAATTCTCGACCGGAACCGACGCCATGGGCGGCGCTTGCCGGTTTTCCCGGACCTGCCGGGATGGCAGGCGGATCAAAGGATTTGGAAACTGTCAGGGTCGAGGTGAGCGGGCGTCAGCCCGTCGATCACCGGCCCTGTCTATCGCTCAAAGCGAGACCGGCACACTGCCGGGATCACACAATTTCTATGGCTGATTTGTCATTGGGGTTCATCAACTTATCCGACAAACTCAATGCATGTGTACTGATATCCCCGCCCGGAATAATCGAAGTACTGGCTCTCATTCGCGCTTCGAAACTCATTCCAAGCAAAGCCGGAATCCTGCGGCAATGTGCAGGATTCACCATTGAGGTGGGCTGTAAGAGCGTGGGAGGCTTTGGGAAGTTCATCTCCAAAGCAAAACGCTGATATGTACGGAGCTGATTTGCTTTTACTTCCCCAAACAACCATTCCATCGCGCGACACGATAAATGCAACCGGCTTGCTGGACAGCCCGACAAACCGCAAAGCACTCGCCTGGAGTGAGCACTCGAAACGGTTTCCTATCTCGCACAGGGAATCCGTATTCCAGCCAATCCCGCTAAACTCATCTCTGAGAAGGTTGGCAGGCATAAGTAGCCACGACGCAAATACGTTGGCCTCGGTTTCTATCTTATCCCTGAAATCGTTCAGGGTATCATCGCTGTCTTCGAAACGATCCCGCAAACCCCGATGGCACATGAAGTGTCCCAACTCATGGGCATATGTGAACCGTTGACGCCGCTTGTTCTCGATTTCCGAGTTCAGCAAAATCGTCCACTTGTCGGTGTTCTTTGTTCTAACAAGACACCCTTCGAAGGAGTCATAGCTGCCTATCTTGGTTTTCAGTTCGCCGCCAAAATCGCTGTTCTGAAGTGCGCCATCAATGAGCTTTGAAATATCCAGTGGGTAAGTGTTCGGGCCGTGGTCCTGCCAGAGCCTTGTAAGGCGGTTGGCCTCCTTCATCGGAGGGCGGCTAATCGTCGTCGTCAAAACCTGAAACTATCCTCTCAATCGTACGCTTGTCATTCTCAGACAGCTTATGGAATTTTCTGAAAAAGGCATCCTCGATTTGTCGGTCAGAAGGCTCGTCTTGCGTATCGTCCAAGAAGAACTCTGGCGACGCCCCAAAATGATTTGCGATTTTTAGCAACAACTCAGCGGACGGCTTGGCATTCTTCTTGTTTTCGAGTTGCCAGACATATGCCTTTGAAGACCCAAGGACCGTCGCCAGCTCCTCCTGCGTCATGTTCTTGGATGTTCGGATTTTTCTGAGCTTTTCGCCAAATTTTTCTGACATGCACGATTCTCTCTGTTCGCGGGTTGACAGAAGTATAGCGATCACTATATCTGATCTCAAGTGTAGTACTAGCTATACTTATGTAAACCAAAATGGAGAACGGAAAGATGGCTGACAGAAAAGTTACCGCGTCGGGAAAAGACAAGGACGGCGACATCACCAAGCTTTGCAAATCGGGCGAGGCATGGTCCCCACGGCTGAAGGCTGACGCGATCCGCGATATCGAAAACGGCACGCACACCTACTACGTCCAGCAGGCTGGCACGTCCCGTGTCGACATCACCGTGGTGAACGGAACGACCGGCAAATACCTCCGCTCGACCGCCGATAAGTCGTCGAGCAACAACTTGGACAATCTCCCTGATTGCTAAGGCTATGCCCCTACAACATCAGGGCTCGCAGATAGCATCTACCTCTGCGGGTCCGTTTTAACCTGGCATCCTAGAATGTCATAAAAAGAAGGATTTTATCCCATGCCACAGGATCATCAGATCACCTGTATTATTCCAGACGGTGCGGACTCTGACCGGCGTATTGACAGCATCGGCGGAGCCACTGGTTCCAAGAGTGGTGGTCCTTGGTGCATTAAGCTCGATGTTGCCATCAAAGGTATCGAAGATGGCACTTGGCGCTTCTGGACCAGCGTCAATGGCAACTCGGTCTGGGTCATCATCGCTACGCGGAATGGGAAGAAATATCTGAAAACCGAGGCCGATGGAGCCGAACCGAATAACCTCCTGAGTCTGCCGCGCTGCAAATAGGCCTTGGGGTGCGCAACACCCAAGTGCCTGGCCTATCTCAACCCTAACCGGCTCAGGACACCACGCCTGCTTTCTTGACCAATCAACAGCCGTTTCTCGAATTCAACATTCGACGGCAGGCTTACCAGGGTCAGACGCCACAGCGTCTTGTCGTGCGGCCAGCTCGGCGGTCGCCAGTCCTGACGTTCCACTCCGACGATCTCCATGCAGTCTGGAAAGTGCAGCCACGGAACCTGCTCGCCACTGGGAGAGTCGCCAACCTGCTCCTGTGGGGCATCGAGGAACGTGAACCCATCTGCCTCCGTCCCGTCCAAAAAAAGGAACCGCGCGGTTTCTTCCTCACCTGGGCAAAGCCCGCTCACGGCAACCCAGTCACCGCAGGTCGGGGCCTTCACGGCGTCCAGAACAACGCGCCATTTCTTCATCTTGGCCATCCCTCCGCAAACGTCTTTCACCGTTCTCTGTCTCTGTCGCGATCTCGGCCCTGCCCGCGCTCGGACGCATTATCACGCCCGCGCCCGAGAATGTCATCCCGCCGCCCTTGGTCACGGCCCTCGCCATCACGGGCGACGATGTCCCGCTCGACGGCGGCGGCATCACGTTCCAGCCCGATATCACGCCCACGCCCAAGGATGGCGTTCAGACGCTCCCGATCAGGATCATCCGGCGTAGCGCGTTCACGCCCGACATCCGGCGCTTGTACCTCCGCCCGATCAACGTCGCGCCCCAACACTGCCGCCCGGCGCGCGTCCATATCGCCCCGCTCGGCACCAGCCTGCGGCCTCTCGACCTCGCCCATAACTCTCTCCTTGATCCGTGACATCGCCGCTTCAGCGCGGCCCCAAAGCTGATCCAGCCGCTCGCGCGCGGTGGCAATGAAGGCGCGCCCCCGCTCCATCAGCTCAAGCCGCAATTCCAGCTGCCGCCAGCCCAACTCCAGGCGCTGTGCATTGCGCGCCTGCGTCGCGCGGAAGGCGTCGCCGCGCTCGGTGACAATCCCGCGCTTCTCCTGGGCATTGGCCGATGGGCCGATTTTTGGCTCGGGCTCCCGGCTGAGCTCGACCACCTTCTTCTCGTGCTCAAGCGCCAGCTCTTCCTGCCCGCCCCCGCGCGCCCGCTCGACCTGTTGCTCGGCCTCAGTGCGCTGAAGATCAAGGGACCGGTGGTCAATCCGCTCCGACCGCCCTGCCCGCTCAAGGGCCGTGTTTGCATCCCGCGCCCAGGCTTCGCGCCAGCCCATCAGCAGATCCGGCGCATTCCAGCTGCGATCCTTCTTCCCGAACCCCTCGCCGGTTAACTCACGCATCGTCAGCATGACATGCGCATGGGGCTGACCTTGGCCATCACGGGCCTTGCCCTCGTGAACGGCCACGTCCGCGATCATGCCGCGATCGACAAATTCGCGCTGAACAAAACCACGCAACAGTTCCAGGCGCTCCCCGCGATCGAGCTCGCGGGGAAGAGCCACTTCGATCTCGCGGGCAAGCTGGGCATCGCGCCGCTTCTCGACCGCCTCGACCGCATTCCAGAGCTGGTCGCGATCGCACATCCAGTCGGGGGCGTTCTCGGGGGCCATGATCTCGGAATGCACGACCCCGCCCTTGCGGCTGTAGTCATGCTCCAACCCCTGCCGCTCATCCCGCAGCCGCCCAGCCGTCCGGTAGGCGGCGGCTGCGACAGATGAACGGCCCCCTGCCCGGCTGATCACTTTTGCACTGAGATGGTAGATCGCCACGCTTGGGACGCCTCTCTTCAAAACAGGGTCCAGCGCCTGGTTGCGCTGGTCGGGAGCGCGAGGGTGAAACCCTCGTCCAGGCGGCATTGCCGCCTTGGGGGAAGCCGTCCGGCGCGGGGGGTTTACCCCCCATGAGGACGCGCACGTTGTCGAAGACAATGTATAAGCGCGCATTTATCACTTTTCAAGCTATCAATCCGTCCCTACAGTCGCCCCTGTTATTCCCGAGGTTGCCCCATGTCCCAAAGCCGCCATCCCGACGCCCGGATCGAAGAGCTGACCGCGAAGAAAGCCCAGCTCGACGCTCAGATCGCCGCACTCGATGCAAGGCGGCGTCTCGCGCAGAAGAAAGACGAAGACCGCCTCAAATGGCTCCTGGGCACTTTGGTCTTCGACCGTTTGAGCGCCGAACCTGCTCTTCAGAGCATCGTGCGGCGCGACCTGCCAGACCGCCTGACCCAGCGGGACCGCGACCGGGGGCTCTGGCAGATTCTGTTTCCTGACACGCAAGAGGACCGGTCATGAGTTTTGTTTTGGAAGCCCGCCACTGGGTGATCATGATCGGCGCTGTGATCCTGGCCGCTGCCGCCATGATCCTCGCTCCGCAAGCGGTCGCGATCTACCCGATGACCACCTATGCCTTCCCGATCATCGCCGTGGCCACCATCTTCGACACCCTCGGGACTACCGCAGAGCGCCTGAGGTGGTCCCTGAAGCTCCTCGCATGGGTCTGCCTATGTGCTGCCGCCCTCACCGCTCTGACACCCCTCAGAGGACCGCTCAGCGACATACTGGCAACTATCCAGGCATGGACGGGCGCTGGCTGGCCCCTCCCCCGTGCCATTTGGGAGGGACTCAAGGGGCTGGCGCGGTATTCTGATCCTCAGAAACAGGCCATGGCGATCTCCTTCGCGCTCGGGGCCTTTGGCGTGGCTGTCGCCGTCAGCACCCCGCTGGTGGCGATCTTCAATCCGCGCATTGGCCGCAACCGCAAATCCCGCACCGGCCCATGGCAAGCGGGATGGATGGACCCGCGTGACGTGGCCCAGCTGAAGCGCAACAAGACCGGCCTGCCCCTCGCCCTGCACAAGGGCAAGCTCCTGCGCTACGTCAAGAACGGTGCGAAGGGATGGCGCGGCGGGCATCACCTCGTTGTCTCCGGCACACGCGGCGGCAAGGGCGTCAGCGCCGTGATCCCGGCGATCCTCGACCACCAGGGGCCGGTCGTCGTCCTGGACATCAAGGGCGAAAATTTCGCCGTCACGCGCCGCCACCGGGAAGAGCTCGGGCGCAAGGTGGCCGTCCTCAACCCCTTCGGCCTCGTCGAGGATGGAAAGGATCAGTTCAACCCGCTCGACTACATCCGCCCCCATGAGCTGGCGCGCGACGTGGCCCTGGTTGCAGACGGTCTGGTCAAACCGGAACAAGGCGATGGGGCGCATTTCTCGGAAATGGCCCGCCAGCTGGTCGCGGCGGCGATCGAAGTGATCGTGACCCAGGAAGAACCCAACCGGCGCAATCTGATCGCCGTCGCCGATCTGCTTCTGACAGCAAACCTTGACGGCACGCTTGAGGCCTGGGCCGAAAACGCCGACCTTGTTGGCCACCGCCCTGCCCAGACTGCTGCCACGATCCTGCGCGCAGGTGACAGAGAACGAGGGTCGATTCAGACGGCGGTCTCGAAAGCCTTCGAGTGGATGCAGTCCGACAACATGCGCCACTTTCTGGCCGGGTCCAGCTTCCGCATGGATGATCTTCTCGATGATCAGGTCGATCTGTTCATCGTGGTGCCGCTTGACCAGGTGGACAAGCAAGCGATTTTCATGCGCCTGTTCATCAACCTTGTCCTGGGCACGGTCGTGCGTCAGGACGGGCGGCGCAAGGTCAAGGCCCCGATCCTGCTGGTTCTCGATGAATTCGTGCGTATGGGCCGCATGGAGCAGATTATGAACATCGCCAACGTTGCCGCTGGGGCCGGTGTCGAAGCGCTGTTCGTTACCCAGGATACTGGTCAGGTCGAAAAGGCCTATGGGCCAAACGATGCCCGTTCGATCTTTGGCTCCTGCATCACCAAGCGCGTCTTCAACCTCAACGATATCGAAACCGCTGAATGGGCAGCGCGCCACCTCGGAGAAAACACTGTCTATTCTCAGCAAATTCGAGAGGGAAAGGCCCCCAACGAGGGTCGTGACTTTTCCTACTCGGAGCAACGTCAAAAGCTCATGACGGCTGAACAAATCACTGGCATGAAGGCAGACGATCTGCTGCTGTTGGTAGGCAACCGGAACCCGCTCAAGGCAAAGCAAAATGTGTATTTCAAGAGCAAGCTCTACCGGGGAAGGTTTGACCAGAACCCCCTGAGTTGAAAGTTGTGCGTTGGAATTTTGTTAAAGGTTTCGCGTTCTGAGGGAGTTAAATAGAGTTATAATAGAGTTACACCTTGGAAAATGTCCAACAACACCTTGAAACGAATAGTGTTTTCCAGAAGGCCGGTGTGTGAAATGACGAAGCTTGGTGTGTGAAATGACGAATCTGGGTGTGTGAAATGACGATAGGTTAGCAAAGTTATCCACAGGCCGTTGGTGTGTGAAATGACGACTCTTGACGATCGGTGTGTGAAATGACGATAGTGAGTCATGGTGTGTGAAATGACGAATCGTGAGCTGAGCAGAGGGTGTGTGAAATGACGAATGCACGCTCCCCGCTCCTGCCGGACCGGCATCCGCAAAAAGACCTGTTCGTTTGCGACATTGTGGATGCGGTGCCGAAGGGCGACATGGCCTCGATGGAACATCCTGTGTTTACCCTCTCGACCAAGCCGGACATGAAACCGCGACGCTACCAGAATGGTGATAATTCGATTGAGGTCTCACCGTCACGCTACGGGCTGGCCACAGTCCATGACCGTGACGTGCTGATCTACTGTATCAGTCAGTGCATGGCTGCGCTCAATGAAGGCCGCAAAGTCAACCGGTCGATGCGGTTCAAGGCTCATGATTTGCTGGTGGCGACGAACCGTCAGACCTCGGGCCAAGGCTACCAGCTCTTGAAGGATGCGCTGCGACGTCTGCAAGGCACGCAGATCGAGACGAATATCCGCCAAGGTGGCAAGGAATATTTTAAAGTGTTCGGCCTGATCGAGTCCGCGGAAATCGTTCGGGAGACACGTGACGGTCGGATGCAGGATGTCGAGATCACACTGTCGGATTGGGTGTTTGATGCGATCGAGAACAATCATGTTCTGACATTGAACAAGCAGTATTTTTTCCTCCGAAAACCGCTTGAACGGCGACTCTATGAACTGGCCCGTAAGCATTGCGGCGCACAACCCAAGTGGAAGTGTGGGCTCGAACTCTTGCGCGACAAGTGCGGGTCGGGCTCAACCACGAAAGAATTCAGGCGATTGATTTCGAAGATCATCGAAGATGACGCGGTACACGACCATCTTCCCGACTACACCATGAGCATCGAAAGCGATAATGTTGTCTTTCGCCCCAAGGGGGCTGAGGCGGTGATCGCCCCCTCCTTCCTAGCGTTGCGGTTCAGAAAACCAGATACACATGATGAGGCGCGGCGTCTTGCGCCCGGGTGGGACGTGTACGTGCTGGAAAACGAGTGGCGGTCATGGGTGCATGACAAGGCTATCGACGTGAAGGATGCCGATAAGCACTTTCTGGCCTTCTGCAATAAGCGAGGCGCATACCAGAATTAAAACGCACAAATGTGGGTTTGTGGCTTTACGCTTTCCCACTAATGTGGTGAGGTGGACTCATGATCATATCTTTCCTGAACCAAAAAGGCGGCGTCGGCAAAACCACCCTATCGGTGAACGTGGCGGGCTGTCTGGCACGCCAAGGCCACCGGGTGCTTCTGATCGACGCTGACAAGCAAGGCTCGGCCACAACATGGGCAAGTCTGCGCGAAGATGCGCCCTTCCAGGTTGTCAGCATGGCACGGGCCAACATGGCGCGGGACGCGCTAAAGCTTGCCCAAGACTATACTCACACCATCATCGACGGCCCGCCGCACGCGGAGGAGATTGCCCGATCTTGTATTGTTGCATCGGACTTTGTGGCGTTGCCCATCGAACCGTCCGGTCTCTCGACGTGGGCATCTGACCTGACAGTGCGTCAAGTCAAAGAAGCGCAGGAATTCAAGCCTTCCCTCAAATGTGGGTTTGTGGTTTCCCGCAAAATAGGGAAAACTGTCATAGGGCGAGATATTCGCAACATGGCTGCCGAGGCGGGTTTGCCAATCCTAGCAAGTGAGATCGAGCAACGGGTGGCCTTCGCTGAAGGTATGACCATGGGGCAAACGATTTTCGAGTGGGCTGGCGATAGCAATGCGGCCCGCGAGATCAACCAACTAACGAAAGAGATTGAGCGGTATGTCGAAGAAGACATTTTCGGCGGCTCCGAAGCCGAAGCAGCAGCCAACGGATGACCAAATCCTCGCGTTTGAACGTGGTGGAGCAGGGCATGACACAACACGGGCAGACAAGCCGGTCGCGAAGACCATGCCGGATGAGCCGACCAAGCGCCTGAGCCTTGATCTTCCGGCGAGCCTGCACACGCGATTCAAAACGGCGTGCAGTGCGACGGATCGGAAAATGGTAGGTGAACTCCAAGCCTTCATTGAACAGCGCACGCAAGAATTGGAAGAGGATGCGGGCATAACCCGCAAATGAACAAAAGCACAAATGTGGGTTTGTGTGAAATATTGCGCAGGCGGGATTTGTGGCTTAAAAACAAAGGGGAGGGCGGCGGCGCAAGAAACGTCACCGCATGATGAGAATGCATGCAGAGCTGAGAACGAGAGAAGCCCTTGGGCCATTCGGCCCAGTCGAGGAAAAGAACGCACCAGACGTGTTGTACACGGCGGGTGATACCGCGCTTTTGACCGAAGGCTCGCGCGTGGCGATTGTCGGCTCAAGAAAAGCCACCCCGGACGGCATCAAACGAGCACAGGCTGTCACTCGTGCCTTGGTGCAGCAGGGTATCATTGTCGTCAGCGGCCTAGCCGAAGGCATCGACACAGTGGCGCATAGAACTGCGATAGAAGAGGGCGGGCGCACTATAGCTGTGCTCGGCACGCCCTTATCCAAGGCGTACCCGGCCACGAATGCCGGTCTACTTGAAGAGATCAAGCGTGATCACCTAGCGATTTCCCAGTTTCCCGAAGGTTATCCAGGCAAGAGCGAGAATTTCCCGCGCCGCAACCGGACGATGGCGCTCATCTGCGATGCAACCATCGTGATCGAAGCAAGCGAGAAGAGCGGGACCCGCCACCAGGGATGGGAAGCTATCCGGCTTGGCCGCGATCTCTACCTGCTTGAGAACGTCGCAACCAATCCGAACCTAACTTGGCCGAAGCAGCTCATCGAGTACGGAGCACAAATCCTGCGCCGTGAAGACCTACCCGATATCTTGCTCGATATTCCGAACTACACTGCTGGGGGCGTTCGTGCCTTCGAGCTATGAGTATGGCACCTTCGCCAACTATTCCCCACGCGGTAGCTCGGAGCTGTCTGTAACCTCCCGAAAAGCCTGTGGCGCGATCAAGGCTGGCCGGGTCAATGTCATCGCCTCGACCGTTCCGCACCTGCAAGACTCGAAGGCGGACGCTCTGCGGCCTTTTCTCGGGCCTGATGTCACCTTGGTGCCGGTACCGCGCTCGGCGCCACTCCCCGATGGGGCGCTTTGGCCTGCCAAGGTGATCTGCGACGTGTTGCACGAGCACGGGTTCGGCCAAGATGTACAAACCTATCTGAAAAGAACGAGGGCTATACCGCGTTCGTCAAATTCACCGGCGGCGGAAAGACCACTTGTCCCTATTCACCTGGAAAGCATCGAGGCAGAGAGACCATTCTTCGTGCCGAACAAGATCACCATCGTGGATGATGTTCTGACCATGGGACGGACAAGCTTTGCTTGCGCGGAACTCATTCGGGCTGTCTGCCCGGACGCAGAAATTCGTATTTTTGCAATGATCCGGACGCAAGGCCTGCAAGAAGACATTGAGAAAATTGTTGATCCGGCCATAGGCACCATCATTGGCTACCCATCCGGCAAGACCCACCGTGACCCATAAATGAAAAGATGTGGGTTTGTGGGTATGTGGCGGAAATGGGAATTGAGTTATAAAGACAAATTACGAAAGATGATCACAGACTGACTGACAATAGGCATAGATGCTGAATAACCATAAACAATTCCTGGCATGGAGACGGCAGGTCTTTGTCCGCAATCCACATCGAGATCTGAATGCTCTTTACACTGGGCTTAAGCAGAGAAGCGGCGTTTACTTGATCGGCTGCGCGGAGGAGATTGTCTACATAGGGCAGTCATGGGACCTGACGGAGCGACCAATTGATAGCTTGGGCCGTTTCTACCACCGTGTTTCTGACGTCTCACTGCCGTGGTCTCTCGCTCTGGCACCCTGCCCACCTGACGAGATGCACGAAAGGGAAAGCACGGCCATCCGTTCCTTCGCCCCGAAGTTCAACACATCAATCCCAAGCATCCCTGCGAGCGAGGGACGGATGCCAGAGATTATCGGCTACGCTGCTGTCTTTCAGGATCAGCTCAGTGCAGGCGGGGCTTTTGACGAGAAAAACCTTCGTCGGCAAATGGAGCGCGCAGCTGAAAACCCTTCACCACCTTGGCGGCAGGGAAAACAACGGAGGAAAACCGGGAAGCGCGAGCCGAGGCCCGAGTTGCAGCCGCTTGATCCTCCAACGCAGCTGACGGGAGACTCGCTTCGAGAAGCGTGGCAGCGCTACGGCGTCCCGTCTGATGGAGCTTTGATCTATCCGATCAATCTCTGCGATGATGGCTCAGTCGTGACCCGTGACGGAGAGATTATCGGTACATGGTCGATGGACCAGTACGAAGCACCTTCGTTTACGCCAGACGATGCGATTATTCCCTTATTCGAAGCACCTTTGGTCGGCCTTCTATGCATGCGCATACGCGAATGGCACGAAAGCAAAACTGGCGAGAAGCTATAGAGCTATGGCTACGCCCCCGCTCTGTTCACAACCATCTCCATGAAGCAACAGACAGGAAATTCAGTAATGAAACCGCAGTTGTGCAATCTCTAGGCTCTGGCCGTCGCCAGTACCACTAACCCGGTAGACCATTCGATCTTCCTGAGAAATCCGCCGTGACCACCAGCCGGTCAGATCTCCCTTCAAAGGTTCCGGCTTGCCGGTTCCTTTGAAGGGGGTCCGCTTGCATTGCTTGATCAGCTCGTTGATCCGGTCACGTACCTTGTCGTTGGTGCTGACCCAGTACTGATAATCTTCCCAGGCCTGATCGGAAAAAACCAGCTTCACTCGGTAAGCTCACGCTCTTCGCCAGTTCCAGCATCGAGTTGCGCGATTGACGCGCGCAAGCGGGATGCGTTTTTCGGTGTGGACAAGAGGTGCAGCGTCTCGTTGACGGCGTTCCAGGTTTCCAAGGATACAACCACGACGGACTCACCTTTTTTGCGCGTCACAACAATTTCCTGCTTGTCGTGGATCGCTCGATCCATGACGCCCTTCAGTTGAGCTCGTGCGTCTGAGTAGGTCATAACATCCATGTCGACTCTCCTTTGCTCCCCTCTATATGTACAATATTAAGTACAAGTAAAGGGATGGTACGAAGGCGGCAGTCAATTTCATGGAGAATTTACGAAAGAGAAAGGGCTCACATGGATGACATCGTTACCCGCCCCGCAGAGGAAATTTCTCGCGAGGAACTTTACGAACTGGTCTGGCAGACCCCCATGAGCAAGCTTGGTGCCCAACTCGCGACGAACGGGCCAGGCTTGGCCGCTCTTTGTCGAAAGCGCCAAATTCCTACGCCACCCTTGGGCTACTGGCAGAAAAAGGCCGTTGGCCGTGCTCCTGAAATGCCTCCTTTGCCGTCATTCGAACCGCCCCAAAAGACCTCCCCTTCAATCAAGTCAGCGCGGGGCAGTGGTAAACCGCAAGTACCTGCGTCCGTCCCATCTCGCGACGCTGAGTCCGTTGCGGAACTACCACCCTTCGATGAAGACGACGAAAGCCTTGACCATATGCGAGCGCTGCACCCGAAGGTGAAGGCATGGGTCGCAGAGCACCGTCAGCTACAGGAGAGCCGTCGAGCGGAAAACCGGCAACGGTCGCGCGACTTTTGGGGAGGATCACTTCCTCATATCAGCGACCTCACTGCGCGTGACCGATATCGCTTCAGGGTGACAAGCACCCTGTTTCGCGCGATCGAGAAGCAAGGGGGACAAATCGGCGAAGCCAAGCTTACAGGCAAGGTGACGTTCCTTGTCAGCGATCAAGAGCTCAAGTGCGTAATCGCTGAGAAAATGTCGAGGGCGACAAAGATCATGGAGGGGGCAGGGAAGTGGACGGCCTTTCCTCATCACCACCAAACAGGCCTTGTTTCCTCTGGTTTCCTGCGCGTGAGGTTCGACACTTATGTCAATGGTCGTAGTCGCGACTGGATTGAAACGTCCAAGAAGAAAATGGCGATTATCCTGCCCGATATCGTTAGCGCGATTATCGCGGCAGGGCCACTTTTGGCAGAGGCCGCGCGAGAGCGTGAGGAGCGACATCGCCGCTATGAGCAAGAGCAAGCAGAACGTCGTGAGCGCCAAAGACAACAAGAGATTGATCACAGGCGTTGGAGCCGGTTTCAGGACCATGCTGAAAACTGGCGGGAGCGCGATCGGCTTTTGGCATTCATCGAAGAGCTGCGCCGCCGTCTGCAAATTGAGGGGGATGCCGACATTGAAGGTAGACCCCTCAGCGACTGGATCGTCTGGGCCGAAGAGCGAACACATGCGCTCGATCCGTTCCAGAATGGTCTGAAAGGGTTTTTTGAGGCGATAAGCTCTGACTGATTTTGGTGTTTGCAACTTTCATGCGAGCTTTACATTAAAAGCTCGCATGGGCACCCAAGCTGAAAACTCAATAAAATAAGGAGAAAGTGCCCCATCTCGCAACATGCTACTTTCATCATGCAAGGTTTGTGGGTATTCTGTTCATATAACCTCGCAAGGATTGCCCGTGAAAGCTGCCGCCCAGACCACCTGGAACAAGGGCCGTGTGGTGGGCAAGAAACCCCCGCTGACGCCCGACCAGGTATCCCTGATCCGGATGATCCTGCGCCAGGAGAAAGCCTTGCGTGACCTGGCGCTGTTCAACGTGGCCCTCGATACCAGTTTCCGAGGATCGGATCTGGTGCGCCTTCGGGTTTCGGATGTGGCCACACCGGCAGGCGTGCGCGAGATCGTCGAAATCCGGCAGAAGAAAACCGAGACGCGCAATGCGCGTCCGGTCCAGGCGCGGCTTTCCTCGGGCACGCGCGACAGCTTGCGCGCCTATCTCACCGCATCTGAAAAGCCGCTGCACAGCTGGTTGTTCACGGGGCAGGGGGCAAGGTGGTCCCACACCCACCTCAGCGAAAGCCAGCTCTGGCGGTTGTTTAGGTCTTGGTTGGAAAAGGCGCGCCTCGATCCCAGCCTCTACGGCCTGCATTCGCTGCGTCGGACCTTCCCAACCCATATCTATCAGCAAACCGGCAACTTGCGCGCAGCTCAGTTGTTGCTCGGTCATGCCAGCATCGAAAGTACCAAGGAATACATCGGCACCGAACAGGCCGAAGCCTTGGAAATTGCGCGCAAGTATCACTTGTGACGGCCATGCAGACCTATCTTGAGAAACGCGAGCCTGCGCAGAAAATGGCCCGGTTCTACCGGATGGCGGTCATGCCGAACTTGTTTGGCGAATGGACGCTCTACCGCGAATGGGGCCGCATAGGGCAGGGCGGTCAGGTTCGGATGGATTGGTTCGAGGACGAGAACCAGGCTGTCGCGGCGCTGGTCACACTGGAAGCCTCCAAGCGTCAGCGAGGCTACTGGATGGAGCCTCAGCAGCTCGCGATGTTCAGATGATAGCGTGACGGACACGCACAAGCCTCTTGACTGGCCAGCAACGCCGCCCGCATGTCCTTAGGACATGCGGGCGGCGTTGCTGCTTTTTAGCTGAGTAAATCTCGTCATTGTAGTGCGGCTGAAAAGTATAGTAATTATACCATTTTCAACATATATTGCCCTTCATGAAGTTCGAGTATGACCCCGACAAAAGCGCCGCAAACCGTGAAAAGCACGGGATCGACTTTGATGAGGCCCAGGCTCTCTGGGATGATCCTTATCTGATCGAGGCCCCTGCCAACGTCACGGATGAGCCACGCTTTCTGGCGGTTGGCATGATCGGGGCCAGACACTGGACAGCTGTCTACACATACCGGAGCGACCGGGTGCGGATCATCTCCGTGCGCCGCGCTCGAAAGCAGGAGATTGACCACTATGAAGGCGACTGAATTCGACGAACGGTTTGAGGCGGGCGAAGACATGTCCGCCCATGTCGACTGGACAAAGGCGCGCCGCCTCAATGTCGAGGCTAAGCGGGTAAACGTGGATTTCCCGACCTGGGTCGTCGCAGGCCTGGACCGGCAGGCCCAGAAGCTCGGCATCACCCGTCAGGCATTGATCAAGATGTGGATCGCTGAACGCCTAGAGTGAGGTGCGCGCTGGCCCGATCGCGCCCGGCATTTTGCCAAATAAATCAATACGCCCTTGGATAAAGCTTTGCCTGCTGACATGAATAAACCATGAGCCTAATCAAGTCGAAAAAACGCGTAGCCGATCATGGCGAAGTATTCACTCCGGAATGGATGGTGGATGCTATGCTTGATCTGGTGAAAGAAGAGTCGGAACGGATCGACTCGCGGTTTCTAGAACCAGCCTGCGGCAGCGGCAATTTCCTTGTAAAAGTGCTGAAGCGGAAGTTGTGCGCAGTCGAATTGAAATTCGGGAAATCCGAATTTGAAAAGCGGCAATACGCGCTGCTTGCCCTTATGTGCGCTTACGGGATTGAGCTTCTGGAAGACAACATTATCGAATGCCGCGCCAACATGCTCGAAGTGCTGGCCGATTACCTGCGGATCGACGAGACCGACGATCTGTACAGGGCCGCTTCCCATGTGCTGTCTCTGAATCTGATCCAGGGCGATGCCCTGTCGATGAAGGGGTATGACGGCGCGCCGATCACCTTTTCCGAGTGGGGCTATCTGGGCAAGGGCAAGTTCCAGCGGCGGGATTTTAGGCTAGACGTGCTGACAGGCTCGTCAGCGTTCAGCGCCGAAGGAACGTTGTTTTCTCACCTCGGCAAGCATGAGATTTTCACGCCCACGAAGACTTACCCGCCGATGACCGTTCGTGATCTGGCCGCACGGGGCGACAACCCGCAGGAGGCCGCATGAATATTGAAGAGGGCTTTGCCCTACGCGGGCGCAACCCGGATGTCCTGACCTGTATCGCGAACCTGTCGAACGATGAGGTGTTCACCCCGCCAGAATTCGCCAACCGGATGCTGGACACCGTGGCGGCAGCTTGGGCGGCAGATCATGATGGCGCAGATATCTGGGCTGACCAAACTGTCAAATTCCTCGATCCCTTCACAAAGTCAGGTGTGTTCCTGCGGGAAATCACAAAACGACTAATCATGGGGTTGGAAAGCGAGATTCCGAACCTTCAGGAGCGGGTGGACCACATCCTGACCCAGCAAGTCTTTGGCATTGGAACCACCCAACTAACAAGCTTGATGGCGCGGCGCAGCGTCTATTGCTCGAAGTTCGCTAACGGAAAACACTCCGTGACGCGCCGGTTCAACAGCGAGACCGGAAACATCTGGTTCGAGCGGACAGAGCACACTTGGACCGCGCAAGACAAATGCAAATACTGCGGGGCCAGTAAGGCGACGCTGGACCGGGGCGAAGACCGCGAATCCCACGCGTATGCGTTCATACACACAGACAACATCAAGACTCGGATCGCCGAGCTGTTTGGAGGCGACATGCAATTCGATGTAATCATAGGTAATCCGCCATATCAGTTGGATGATGGCGGTCACGGGACAAGCGCTGCTCCAATCTATCAGAAGTTTGTTGAGCAAGCCAAAAATCTTGAACCACGCTATTTGACCATGGTTATCCCGTCTCGATGGTTTTCAGGTGGAAAGGGCTTGGATGACTTCCGAGAATCCATGCTCTCAGATAATCGTCTTCGGTCCATCGACGATTTTCTAAGCGCTGCAGACGTATTCCCAGGGGTCGGTTTGAAAGGGGGCGTGTGCTATTTCCTTTGGAGCAATAATAATCCAGGCCCATGTCGAGTATCCACTAACTTTAAGGATTGGCCGGTTTCAACGGCAACTAGGCCTTTGCTGGAATCTGGAGCAGATGTATTCATCCGCTTCAATGAAGGGGTTTCTATTCTTCACAAAGTATTGGAGGTTGAAACCGGTCAAGACGCTGTGCTCTCGCTGCCAGAGGACAAAAGGTTCGACAGATTGGTCAGCTCTAGAAAGCCTTTTGGACTGGAAACAACGTTTAAGGGAAAGAAGACCGGCGACACAGATGATGTGAAAATTTATCAGAACGGCGGTACTGGATACGTTGCACGAAGCAACATCCCAAACGGATTGCAGTACATCGACAAATGGAAAGTTTATACTGGGCGAGCTGCACCGGGAACGGGAAATCGTGACACCTACCCTCATCGTATTATCAGCACACCATTTATTGGTGAGCCAGCAACAATTTCGTCCGAAACTTATTTATGTATTGGGCCATTGGAAACAAAGGATGAGGCTGAAAGCGTTCTATCCTACTTGTCCTGCCGATTGACCCGGTTTCTCATCCTCTTGCACAAGCCATCACAGGATACCACGCGCAAAGTCTACACCTTCGTACCGACACAGGATTGGACGAAAATTTGGACAGATCAGGACCTCTACGCGAAGTATGATCTGTCAGACGATGAAATTGCTTTCATTGAGAAAATCGTCCGCCCCATGGATTTGGTAGGTAACCTGTTTGGTGAAGTAGCTGTTGAAGACGGTGACGATGCATAAGCCCACCATCGACGACATCCTCTCCCCAAAGCCGGAGGCGCGGCCCCGCATTTATGCTTATTCCATCGCGGATGGGGCTCATGAAGGCCTGCTGAAGGTTGGTCAGACAACACGGGATGTAAAGCGGCGGGTAGCAGAACAGCTACGCACGGCAGCGATCACTAATTTCCGGATCGAGCTGGACGAACCCGCTGAACGCGATGATGGCACCATCTTTACCGATCACGAGGTGCGCGCCGCGCTGATCCGTAAGGGGATCGAGAACACAAGCCTGGAATGGATGCGCTGCACCCTGGCCGATGTCCATACTGTGCTGACAGAGCTGCGTACCGGCCTGCGGTTCAGTGGCACGCACCATCAAACCTTCCCCATGCGTAGAGAACAGGCAGAGGCCGTCAGGCAAACCCACGCCTACTATCATTCCCGCTGGGAAGAGGACATGCACGCCGTTCCACGCTTCTTGTGGAACGCCAAAATGCGCTTCGGAAAGACCTTCACCTCATATCAGCTCGCCAAGAAGATGGGGGCGAAACGCGTCTTGGTGGTAACCTTCAAGCCAGCCGTCGAAGACGCTTGGCAAAGCGATCTGGAAAACCACGCGGATTTTGACGGCTGGCAGTATCTGTCAGTCAAAACCGGCGGCGACCCGACACAGATCGACCGGAACAAACCGGTCGTCTATTTCGGCTCGTTTCAGGACCTTCTGGGCCGCGATGCACGCGGCAACATCAAGGCCAAGAACGAATGGCTCCACACCGAAAACTGGGACCTGGTGGTCTTTGATGAATACCATTTCGGCGCATGGCGCGAGACAGCGAAAGAGTTGTTCGCAGGGGAAGAAGATGAGATCGCCCGCGAGGAAGCCCGGCTTGAAGACGCCAAAAAGCTGAAGGACCGGATCGCGGACCTGCAAGAGCCGCTGGAGCCTGAAACCGAGTTTCTGCCGATCACGACAAAGGCTTATCTCTATCTTTCAGGGACGCCATTCAAGGCCCTGTCCACGGGCGAATTCATCGAAGAGCAGATTTTCAACTGGACCTACACCGACGAGCAACGCGCAAAAGCTGCCTTCGCAGCCGCTCACCCAGATCAGTGGAACCCTTACGGTTCCCTGCCGCAGATGAGGCTATTGACCTATCAGATGCCCGACGAGTTGCTGGCCATTGCCAGCGCCGGAGAGTTTGACGAGTTCGATCTGAACGAGTTCTTTGCCGCCACGGGGACCGGAAGCAAAGCGCAGTTCAAGCACAAGAGTGACGTTCAAAAATGGCTGGACATCATCCGAGGGCAGTATGCACCAGGCGCGGTAGATAGCCTGAAGACTGGAACGCGACCACCGTTCCCCTATTCTGACGTGAGGCTTTTGCCCTACCTGCAACACTCGTTCTGGTTTTTGCCAAACGTGGCCGCCTGTCATGCAATGGAAAACCTACTGACAGAGCGCCAGAACACGTTCTGGCATGAGTACAAGGTCATCAGCGCCGCCGGCGCGAGCGCCGGGATCGGGCTTGAGGCTCTTCCTCCCGTGCGACGCGCGATCGGAAGTGGCTTTGATAGCAAGAGCATAACCCTGTCGTGCGGTAAGCTGACTACGGGTGTCACGGTCAAGCAGTGGTCCTCCATCCTCATGCTGCGAAACCTGAAATCTCCCGAGACATATTTTCAGGCGGCATTCCGGGTGCAGTCGCCCTGGTCCATCAAGAACCCCAACGGGGACAACCCGCATGAAGAAGAAATCCTGAAGCCCGTGTGCTTCATGTTCGACTTCGCGCCAACGCGTGCCCTGCGGCAGTTGTCGGAATATGGGATCGGCTTATCACCCAACGAAGCGAATCCAGAGAACGCGGTGAAAGAGCTTGTGTCGTTTCTGCCGGTGCTCGCCTATGACGGCGCGAATATGTACCAGGTTGACGCGGGCGGTATCCTCGACATCGCAATGGCGGGAACATCTGCGACACTGCTGGCCCGGAAATGGGAAAGCGCCCTGCTGGTCAACGTGGATAACGAAACCCTTCGCAAGATCATGGATAACCCTGAAGCGATGGCCGCTGTTGAACGCATCGAAGGCTGGCGTGCCTTGGGCGACAACGTCATTGAGACCATTATCAACAAGAGCGAGAAGGTCAAAGACCTGAAGGCAAAGGCCAAAGAGCGCGACCTGACCCCAAAAGAAAAGAAAGAGCTCTCCGCTGAAGAGAAGGAATACAAGTCCGCTCGAAAGTTGGTCCAGGAAAAACTGATCAAGTTTGCCACTCGTATTCCTGCGTTCATGTACCTGACCGATTTCCGTGAAAACACCCTTCAGGATGTGATCACCAAGCTCGAACCCGAGCTATTTCGGACGGTCACCGGCCTGACAGTCCAAGATTTTCATCTCCTGGTTCGACTTAAAGTATTCAACACAGAACAGATGAATCAGGCGGTCTTCGCCTTCCGCCGATACGAAGATGCGTCATTGAATTACACTGGGATTGATAGTCATGAAGGCCTATCGAGTTATGGCCTGTACAATACCGTTGTCGCCCGAGAATAAGGGTTAATCGCTACGATTTTTAGCATGGTTGGCCGTGTATACAGCCAGTTTAGGTGATCTTATGGAAGTTCTATTTTCAACAACTCTCAAGCCCATGGCCGACTTCGAAGTGGGAGAAATTGGTCTCTGCAACTTTGGCAGAGGGGCTGAACTGGCCATGCTTGTTATCAAACTCGATGACGATCTTGGTTTCGTTACAATGCATGACCAAGGCGATGACCTATTCAGTATTCACTATGTGGAGCACAGACCTGACCTCTGCCTCTCGTATGGCCAGAACTGGAAGCTGGTGCTCGACCCCACTGGGGATATCCAAATGGGAGGCTATGCCTCACCTGAAATTGGCGACATCATCATGTGGAACGGTGCCTATGGCTTATGCGCATTTCAGTCCCGGGGGCCCATGAAGAGCAAAGTCAACTGTCCGCTGACAGGCACCAAGCCTGACAGGTCACCCATCGAAGCAGTATTTAGGACATGGAAAATTGTCCTCAACGAGAATGATCCTGAGACTGGCCTCGCGCCCGTGATCTTCCGTCATCCCGCCAAGCAGGTTTCGCAACCTTGATGAAAACATCAGAAAAAAGAGAACGGAAACCTTTGAAGGTATCGCAGTTGTCACTGAAGTGGCTGCACAAACATCTGCCAGTAAGTTTCTGCCGCACCCTCAAACGTCAACTTCTGGTCTCTGTTTTGGCCGAAGTGTGCCATCCCCATACTCCGCAGATACAGGGTTTGCTCATCGGCCTCGACGGTTAGGTTCTCATTGAACCCGTTGGTGTCTGCATTTTCGGTCGCTGTGTAAGCAATGCCCCCCATATGCCGCCCCCCCATGAATACGGTACAGCGGCTCGCAGCCTGACCGTTATGGTAGGCAACAGCGCTGAAGCGATTTGCGTCAAGCCTGCGGAAAGACCCGTCAATCTCGGGATTACGAACAGACAATTCAGAAAGCGAGTTCTCGAAATATTTTGCCATGAAATCAAACGCCTCAGTCTGGAATGCATCACGATCACGATCCGTGAACGTTTTGGCCACCCGAAGATTACTTGACCGGATCACTTGATCCGGTGTCGATCTGTTGACTGACTGCGTATTCTGTATGTTGCTGGGTGCCGCAGACGGCCTGGTGACCGCTTGTGAATTACCTATGCGCTTTGCTGCTGCCTGAACGGCTTCGGCGACGAGACGGAATGCATGGTCGATATCCGGCCATTGCGTGACCGGACGGCCGTCCGTTGGCGTGGCCATCAACTTGCCGAAGGGTGCGCCATGCCAGAGGCAATCGCGCAAAATGACCGGGATCACGATGGCCTCTCCCGCCTTGTGCCGTTCCAGCGCACGGGTCATCTCGATCTCATAGCAATAGTCAGAGTTTAGAAAATCTGGGCTTACCAGCAGTAGGATGATCTCATCGGCTTCAATGTGCGCGTCGATCTCACCGGCGAAGTCCTGCCCAGCCTCAATACGGCGGTCGTGCCAGGTCTCTATCAGGCCTTGACGCTGAAGGATTCTAAGCTGGCGTTCTAGCTGGTCTCGTAGTGCTTCGTCAGCGTGGCAGTAGGAAAAGAAAACAGTCGTCATGTAAATCCATCATTGAAAATCAGTGAAAATTATTGCGCGCCAAGATTTGTCGCTCGGTACCTTCACGCCCTATTAGGGAGGCCATCTTCTGAGCCTTCTCGTATCCTTCGGGCAGCTTCGCGACCTCTGCCCTCAGTTTATGACGCTCCAGATGCTGGACGTTTGGCATGAGAAGCGTTCGATCTCGCACCACGACGCCCGTCACGACGACCGGCGCATTAATCTGTCCGATTTCCTTTGACGCTTTGAAGCTGTGACCATGGTGGGCAAGCCGCTCCTTGATCGCATGGATCAGCACCCCGGGAACGCTTTGCCCAGAAACTGTTATGTCATCGACATACACGCTAACCTGGCATCCGGCATCACGGGTCAGCTGATCAATCTCGTCCCACATGTCAGCGTAGGCCCAAAAGGCCAGCGATGGGCTGGCAGGGCTTCCGGCTGGCAGAACCCCGTTCAGCGTTGTGAGATCAAGGAGGACCTTCACTACGTCGGGAGGGCACCCGAGATATTTGCCAAAGAACCATGCTACCTTGCTGGCTGTGCAGCTCGGATAGAAATCTTCGATGTCGAGAAGATGGAACGCCGCTGCACCGCGATGCCGTGCGGCATTGTCGATGTTCGAGCGACCGCGCACTGGCGACATCAGGTAGTCCGGAGTTTCCACCCGCAGCAGCAACTCTCCGATCCGCCGTTGAATACGCTTCAGATCGCCCCGTGGTGCAAGGACAGGACGGAATGTTCCGTCTTTTTTCTTCTTGCGCAGAGGCTTGTAGAGATCGGGTGCGGCCTTCAACTCGGCAAACTTCTCGGAACTGGTCTGTAATAGTTTGAACAACTTTTTGCGTGTGCTGCACCGATAGAGGGCACATTGATCGAGGGCATAGGACTTGTCGCGGCGCTTCGTCATGATGACGCTCGCTTCCGCTCGATCATCCTCAGAAAATCAAGTATCTTGTCAGCGACAACCCCACGCGCTTTCTCGATAGCGCCCGGCGTCGTGCCTTCTGTCAGTTTCTCGTCAAAAAACCAGATCGAACTGACTGGCAGATCAAACTCTTCGGCGTATCGTGCAACGATTTCCTGACTTGGCACTTTCCGGCATCGTTCGATATCAGAAAGGTGCGATTGGGAAATATCGAGGCGTTCCGCCAACTCGTTCTGTTTCAGGTCATGGAAGACCCGGATCAATCTCAGTGCTTCACCTAACATTCTCGGTCCTCCTTTCGCCAAAATGCGAACATTAAGGGTCGCGCGGTTAGTCGCCGGACAACCGGGACAGCCATTCGATGAGGTCAAAGAGTTTCCCCATCCCCCAGGCTACCCAGAATGCGCCCTTTAACAGGCGAGACTTCCACGTCGGCTTGCGCTTCCGTTTTGTCTCGCGTGTCCCACGCTGGCTGGTCTCGTCGGTGTCGTAAGCCATGTTATGGCCTCCTCTGCTGGCCCTGCCGCAGGATTGCGGAAGGGTGTCGCCACCAGCGCGAGGAACGGAGAGACCGTCCTTATCCCTTATGCTGGCCCCCCGGGGTCGCCCGGGGGGCCGCCGCCCCGCCGCCGCCACAGGGGCCGCTTGGGGGGTAGGCGTCAGAGGGAACTAGCCCCTCCACGGATCGGTGAACCGACCCTAAGTACAGCGATTTTATTCCGAACCGAACCGAAGCCCGGCATACCGATAAAACATAGATAGGATCTTCTTTGTGCGATACAAGATCGCTAAGAGCGATTTTTTATCCTATCTCAAGGGGGCACTCTATCACTATACGACTTCAGGTGTCTGGGCATTCATGCCCGTCGGCGCGAAGCGCCGGGCCTGTCGGCGGGTAGCCTTCAGGTTGCCCGCCGACAGGTCACCCTAAAACCGCCTGCGACCAAGATCGCGCCATAACGCAAAAAGGCCCCCGCCTGCTGACGGGGGCCTCGATCATTTTGGTGGTGCGGGCTGCTACTCTGCGGCCATCCGGTCGGCCCGCGCGGTTCGGTCCATGATGTAGTCCACCGCCTTCTGCGCCTCGGACGCGGCGCGGAAAATCGCGCGGCTGTCTTCCTTCATCGCTTCCAGCCATCCTTCGACATAGGCCGCACTCTGGTCGAATTCAGGCTCCACCCCGATCTGCGCGCAAAGCATGCAGTTGCCGATTTCCGCGACCAGCTCCTCGAACGCGTAGGCTTTGCGATCATTGAACCGGCCCAAGCGGTCCAACCGCTTTGTTGCGCCTGTCCAGTGGGTCAGCTCATGCGCCAAGGTGCCGTAATATCCTGCAGCCCTGTGAAACGTCGCGATCGGCGGCATGTGGATGCGGTCAGTCTTGATGTTGTAATAGGCGCGCGGCTCCTCGGTGCTGTCGATCTGCGCGTCACTCGCGGCAAAGAACGCTTCCAACGCGGGATCGGCCAAGGTGCCAAGATCGCGCGGCGGATCGGGCAGGATGTAAAATTCAGCGGGTAGGCCCTCGATCTGATCGGCGTTGAACACGCGGTAGGCTTTGGCATAGGGGATCTGGCGCTCCTCGCCGTTCTCGTCCTCGCGCTCGACGGTGCCGTATTTCACAACGGTGGCGGATTTCTCACCTTTTCGGACATGACCCCCAAGCTGCTTGGCCTGATTGAACGTCATCCAGCGGGCTGAACTGTAGTCCTTGGCCATCGCTGTCGCCCAAAGCATCAGGATATTGATGCCCCTATAAGCTTCGCCGTTGAACCGTTCCGGCAAGCTGACCGATGCCCCGCCACCGGTCCACGGCTTGCGCCAGGGCGGCGTTCCGGCCTCGATCTGCGCGATGATCTGATTTGTGACATGGGAATAAACGTCAAACTTCTCTGCGGTCATTTGTGACCCTCCTTCGCGTGACGCGGTCCGGGTCTGCTCCCCTTTCCGCCAATGGGCGGGCCTTCCTGTTCTGGTCTTTGGAATGCCCATGCATTCCGAAGGGCAGAGCAGGTAAGGGCAAAGCCCGTCCTGCGGCCTGGCGGGGCCGTGACAACCGGGTGGAGGGCGTGAATTTGGGAGGGAACCGCGCGCCTGC
>NZ_FQVP01000035.1 GCF_900129395.1 Pseudosulfitobacter pseudonitzschiae | reverse complement strand
CTCAAGCAGGTCTTGGCACTGACCGGTGGGGTGACCTCGCGCATCTTCGCTCTGGTCAAGGATCTTTCCATCGACGCCATTCTCACAGGTGATGAATGCATCACCGATGACGCAATCGCCAGATGGACGCCGGTTTGGTCGCGCCATGCGAACGCCAATCGGCGGCTCGAGAAGTCCAGGGTGTGAAGCCGCACCCGCTGCCAAAAACTGTCGCGCCGCTGCCAGACGAGTTGTTGTCAGGTTGGTTGTCTCGGTTGGCTGCGGCCAACTACTGTGATGACGCCGAACTGCTGGCTCATATCAAGATCGATACCGCGCATGGCACCGCCTTGGACCTCAACATCGACGCGGTGGCGGCAGAGAAGATTGCCAACGCCGCGCGGATTGACCCAGATGTTGTGCGATCTTTGACCTTCCCAGCAATGACGACACGAGAAGCCTCGCTGACGGCCCAGATGTCATTCCAGCATTGCCTGCAATGCTCCAGAGAGGGCCTTTCGCTCAAGCATTGGAGGCGAGCCTGGGCATTCGACTGCCAGGTTTGTGGGATGAGACTTGTGCCGACGCTCGGCAAGGCCAGTGGCGAACAGATGCCCGAAAAGCTGATAAATCGTGCGCGCAACGGCGCCGCGCGGCTTGAATACGCCGCGCGATTACGCAGCTCCAAGCAACTTCGGCGCGCAATGCGCGCGGTCACCTTTGCCATATCATTAAAGGCCTTCCGCGGAGATCCGTTATACGCTCTTCAGGGCCACAGCCTGGAAGTAAGGCTGTTTGGCCTTGCTGCAATTGATGCAGCCCAATCCCGTCCATTGGTCAAAGCGGCCATCTCAAGCTCCGGCATCGACGACTATGCAAGGGTTGCTCTCTTGCGCGCCTTCGAGACGGAGCCACGTCTGCTTGCTGCGGTTGATCACATCGCCCGGCAGCGCGCGAAAAGCATAGGCACGATGGCAGTCGAATCTCATAGTTAAGGGCAAAAAATATCCCCGAACGCGTCGTGTCTCAGATTTAAGGGCTACGCGACA
>NZ_FQVP01000018.1 GCF_900129395.1 Pseudosulfitobacter pseudonitzschiae | reverse complement strand
ATTCATAGGCATTCTTCATGCTTTCCGGTGTGATCGGCCAGCCATTCTCGGTAATTGCGATGCGCGCGGCTTCGAAACCAGCGGAATAGATCGCCATGCCGGTGTTGTAGTACACATCACGCACCAGGCTTTCGGGGCCGCTGCCTTTACCGTTGGCATAGTAGGTTTCCAGCATCGTTTTCACGATTGGGACGTCCTGGCCACCGGCCACGTTGGTCCCGCGAAGGATGCCCTTCGCCTCTTCCGCGCCGATGTTGGCGATGTCGACTTCGTTCAGCCAATTGACCGAGAGATAGCGGTCGATCGGAAAGCGGTTGCGGCGCATTTCCTTGGAGGCGACCACATGACCGCCGGCCAGCAGCCAGCTGATTACATAGTCAGGCTTGTCGCGGCGGATCTTACTCCACGCGCCGGACTGATCCGAACCCGGCAGCGGTACCGGATAGAGTTCCAAGTCAAAGCCTTCTTTCTCGGACAGGGTTTTCAGGATTTCGATCGGCTCCTGGCCGAACGGATAGTCCAGATAGACGAAGCCGATCTTCGCGTCCCCCAGATCGCCGTCCATTTGATTTTTGATGAAGGCGACGTCGTTTGCAGCCTGCTGCCAGTAGGTCGGACCTACCGGGAAAACCCATTCAAACACTTCGCCGTCCACCGCGTCGCCACGGCCGACGAACGACTGCATCAGAACATTGCCGTCCTTCATGGCGCGCGGAAGTACAGCGTTCGTGACCGGTGTGGACAGAAAGTTGAAGATGAAAACACCGTCGCGCTTGAGCTGCTCGTAACATTCCACGCCGCGCTGGGGTTCGTTGCCGTGATCGCGCACGACGATCTCGACCGGATGGCCTTCGATGCCTCCGTTTTCATTCGTGTACATCGCAAGGTCCTGTGCGGCCTGGGCGACTTGTGGCGAAATGAAGGTGTACGACTTGCTGAGGTCGAAGCACAGTCCGAACCGGATCGGTTCCTTGTCCTGCGCGGACGCCATCGTTGCGCCAGTCGCCAGCGCAGCGGTGAGTGCCACCGCCTTGATATGTTGTTTGATCTTCATCTTTTCTCTCCCGTTGATAAAAATTTGGCGGCTTATTGTTGTTCGGGCGCGCTGCCGCTCGTATACGCCGACCCTTCTGGGAACGTGGTCACTCCCCGTATTTCGAGGAACTTTCCTTGACCACATCCCACACGACATCGCTGTATTCCGAGATCCAGTCGGTTTGCGGAACCCAGGTTTCGCCGTCCCACATCTCGATCCGGGTCTTGCCGCCGCCGCCGTGATCCTCTGCTGTCACTGTAATCGGCGCCATCAGTCCGTTGGCGTCATAATCTTCGAGCGTCTCCAGAGCCGCCTTGTAGGACTGCGCCGTGATCGGAAGGCCCTCGGCCTCCGCCGCCCTGCGAGCAGCCTCGAATACGATCGAATACATCGCCAGCCCGGTATTGTAGAAAACGTCCTCTGTTTTCTCCAGTGGGCCGGAGCCCTCTCCCTTGTCATAGAGCTCGGTGATCATCTCTTGGCGCAAGGCAACGTCCTGGCCGCCCACCACGTTGGTTCCGCGCTTGAGACCGATGGCTGCCTCGTTGCCGATATTGGCGATGTCGACCTCGTTCAGCCAGTTGACCGAAATGTATTTCTCCATCGGAATGCGATTGCGCTGCATCTCCTTGGACGCAACCACATGCGCTCCGCCCAACATCCAGACAATCACATGATCGGGCTTGTCGCGGCGCACCTTGGACCAGACACCGGCCTGATCGCTGCCGGGCAACGGAACCGGATAAAGTTCCAGCTCAAAACCCTCTTTCTCGGACAGGGTCTGGAGAATTTCGATCGGCTCCTGACCGAATGGATAATCGAAATACACGAATCCGACCTTCACGTCGGACAGATCGCCGTCGTGCAATTGTTTGATGTAGGCAACATCGTTGGCGGCCTGGCCCCAATAGGTCGGTCCGATAGGATAAACCCAGTCAAAGACAGTGCCATCCACGGCATCGCCGCGTCCGACAAGCGACTGCATCAGAATGCGTCCGTCTTCCATGGCGCGCGGCAGAATTGCCAGGGACACCGGTGTGGACAGCGTATCGAAGACAAAGACACCCTCGCGGCTGAGCCTTGAATAGCATTCGATTCC
The DNA here is from genome assembly GCF_900129395.1 of Pseudosulfitobacter pseudonitzschiae. Classification (GTDB taxonomy): domain Bacteria; phylum Pseudomonadota; class Alphaproteobacteria; order Rhodobacterales; family Rhodobacteraceae; genus Pseudosulfitobacter; species Pseudosulfitobacter pseudonitzschiae. The sequence continues at coordinate 23,800 of NZ_FQVP01000018.1, read as the reverse complement.
GCGCTGTGGTTCGTTGCCGTGGTCGCGCACGATGACTTCCACCGGCTCACCACCGATACCGCCCTTCTTGTTTATGAGCTTTGCCAGATCCAACGCGGCCTGCGAAACCTGCGGTGTGGCGAAAGTATATGCCTTGCTGAGATCGTAGCAGACACCCACCTTGAATGGCTCGGCCAGAACCTGTGTCCCGGCAGTCATGCCACCCAACATAGATATTACGGTTAACGCCCTAGTAAGTAATCTCATTTCTTCCTCCCTGAACAGTGCCTGTTTGGAACCTCAACTCAACCAACGTTTGCGTCGGCTGTAGTGTTTGACATTGTGGAAATCCGTACCTTCACCACCTCCGAGATAAAATTCCTGAATGTCGGAGTTGGATTTGAGGGCCGCCGCTGTGCCGTTCATGACAACACGACCGTTCTCGATCAGATATCCTTCTGAGACGATCTCCAGAGCGGCAAGGGCGTTCTGTTCTACCAAGAGCACCGACATACCTTCTTCCTGGTTGATTTTTTGAAGTATGCCAAAGATCTCGGCTACCAGGAAGGGCGCAAGACCAAGGCTCGGCTCATCCAGCATCAGCAGGCTCGGCTGGGTCACCAGCGCGCGGCCAATGGCCAGCATTTGCTGTTCTCCGCCCGACAGATAGCCGGAAAGCGAATTGCTCCGCTCCGCTAGGCGGGGGAAATAATTGTATATCTTCTCCTTTTCCCCATCCAGTTCTGATCGGGACATGCCCATCGGTGCGGCTGCTGTCAGGTTCTCGTCCGGGGTGAGGTGTTCAAAGACACGCCGGCCCTCGATGACATGGCAAATACCCATCTCCACGCGCTTTTGTGCGAGCATCTCGGTAATGTCGGTGCCTTCGAATTTGATTTCACCCCGGCTGACACGTCCTCTTTCAGCTTTCAAAAGACCGCTGATCGCTTTCAAAGTGGTGCTTTTACCCGCTCCGTTGGAACCCAGAAGCGCGATCATCTCGCCCTTCGGCACCTGAATCGAGACACCCTTGATTGCCAGCATCACGTTGTCATACAGCACCTCGACACTGTTCATCGACAGTATGGGCTGGGCTTCGACCTTTTTATCCATCGTCATTCCTCTTTACTTCCTGAGCTGATCGAAGGGCCAGACCATCAGATAGTCCCTGATATTGCCGTAGAGCTTTCCAAGCCCCAAAGGTTCGATCAGAAGAATTACGACAATCAGCGCGCCATAGACGGCGTTCGGGATATGGGCGAGCGTTTCGACGTTGATCTGCATTCCAAGCGACTGGCTCGCCGTCGAAAATAGCCCGTTCACCACACCCGGCACGAGCAGGATCAGGGCAACGCCGAAGTAGGACCCGATGATACTTCCCAGCCCGCCGACGATCACCATCGCCAGCACCTGGATTGAAACTGTCACCGAAAACTGTTCCGGCGCGGCGAGGAAGAAGAATGTCGCAACCAGCAAGGCACCACTGACGCCCGCAATAAAGGACGACGTCGCGAAGGCGAGGATCTTGTAGTAGAAACTGTTCACCCCCAGGATCGCGGCGGCGAAGTCCTTTTCACGTACGGCGACCAACGCCCGCCCCAGTCCGGTACGTTTCAGATTCAGCATAAAGATCGTCACCAGTACGCACCAGCCGAAGGCGACATAGTAATAGCCCGCGTCAGAGGTGATCTCCTGCCCGAGCAGTGCCAGTGTCGGAGATTGCAGCGATGCGTGGGAGCCCCCCGTAATCGCGGGTGAGTGAGTCAGCACCCAGTCCATGACGAACTGCATCGCCAGCGTCGTAAGCGCAAGATAGAGACCTTTGACCCGCAATGCAGCGAAGGCGAACAGGCTGCCGATCACCGACGATGACAACCCGCCGATGATGAGCGCGAATTCCCAAGGGATGCCGAACCGCACCGCATGGATCGCGGAATACGCACCCACAGCCATAACCGCAGCATACCCCAGATGAAGCTGTCCGGCCCACCCCGTCACAAGGTTCAGCCCAAGCGCGGCGGCCGTCCAGATCAGCCATGGGAGCATGTAACTGTTCAGATAGAGCGACGGCACGATGAACGGTGCCGCAAGTCCGAACAGGAAGACGAACATGGCTAGGTTCCGGTCAGCAGGTATCTTGAATACACGGCTGTCCGAGACATAATTGGCATGATGGACACCGGAAAGTCGGAAAAACATCCCTTACACCCTTTCAATTTCGTGACGACCGAACAGTCCATGCGGACGGATCATCACTGTAAGTATGAGCACGGCGGCGACGATGAGTTCCCGGCTTCCGCCTCCGACAAGCGGATCGAGGAAGTCGGCGCCCACATTTTCCAGGATACCGAGGATGATGCCGGCGATCACGGCACCCAGAATGCTGTCGAGGCCACCCAGAACAGCCACCGTCAGACCTTTGAGCAGCAACAACGACAGCGCCTGGTCCACGCCCTGAATCTCGCCCCAGATGACGCCTGCGGCCACGGCCACCACCGAAGCAAGGGCCCAGGAGAGTCCGACGCCGCGCTCGACTGAAATCCCGACCGACCACGACGCCATGTAATCATCCGCGATCGCCCGCAATTTGATGCCCGTGCGGCTGCGGAAAAACACCATGAAACCGACAAAGAGTGCGATCGCGACCCCGGCGCCGACAAGGTGGATCCGACTGATGAAAAGATCGCCCAGAAACAGCGGTTCATAGCTGACCCCCAGTTCCATCGACCGGGACGTCCCGCCCCAGATCGCAAGCGTTGTGCCCCGCAGGAAAATATCGAGACCCAGCGTCAGCATCAGGATCATAATGACCGGGCGACCGGCGAGCCGGCGCAGCGCGACACGCTCGATGCCGAATCCCAGGCCGAACATGATCACCGCAGCAAGTGGGATCGCGAGCCAGAGCGGCAGACCCGCATCATGTGAAAGAGCGAGAACCACATAAGCCCCGACCATTGTCAGCCCGCCCTGTGCCAGGTTGGGCACCGAGGACGCCTTGTAAATCAGCACGAGGCCGATGGCGAAAAGCGAATATAGCAGACCCGTCAAGGCGCCGTTTATCGCAAGCTCTGCTAGAAAGACCCAATCCATTCATACCTCCCTGATGGGAAGGCTCTTTTCGACCTTCCCTACTTCTCCGGTCTCGTAAGTCACCTGGGCGCTTACATGGACCTCTTTTGAACCGTCGTAGAGTGCCGCGACAACGTCGGCATAGCGTTCCTGAACGACCTTGCGGCGCAGTTTGCGCGTTCGCGTGATTTCGCCATCGTCCGGGTCGAATTCCTTCGGCAGGCTGACAAAGCGTTGCAGACGCAAAGGCTCGGTGAGAGCCTTGTTCACCCGCAGAAACGCCTCGTGCAGCAGCTTGGCCACCTCGTCGCGCTGCGACAGGTCGGCATAGGATACATACGGCACACCGTTCACCTCTGCCCAGTGTCCGACCGCCTCGAAATCTACGCAGACCATTGCCGTCAGTTCATCCAGTCCGGCACCAAGAACTGCCGCATCCTTGATGTAAGGGCTGAACTTCAGCCGGTTCTCGATATAGTTCGGCACATAGCGTTCACCCCCGGCTGTGTGCATGACTTCCGACACACGGCCCAGAACCACGAGATGACCATCGTCCTCGATGTAGCCGGCGTCACCAGTATGCAGCCACCCGTCCTCGAGGGCTTCAGCAGTCGCTTCGGGTTTGTTGAAATAGCCTTCGAACACACTGTCTGAACGCATCAGGATTTCCCCATCGTCCGCGATCTTCAGTTCAACGCCCGGCGCGGGTTTGCCAACGGTATGAAGGCGTACCTCTCCTGGCGCCTGTATCGCGTTGATCGCGCTGTTTTCGGTCTGGCCATAGAGCTGGCGAAGCTTGATCCCGAGGGCGCGATAGAAAACAAAAGTATCTTCCCCGATTGCCTCGCCGCCGGTGAACGCATTCTTCAGGCGGCTCATCCCGAACTGGTCCTTGATCGGACCAAAGACAAGCGCCTCGCCCAGGAACCGTCCCAAAGGCTCCAACGCGCCGCCACTCTTGCCGTTCAGCTTGCGCGTCTCGGCGGCAACTGCACGGTCCATGAAGAAATGGTACAGCCATTTCTTGAACGGGGTCGAATTCTCCATGCCGACCTGGATCGTCGTCAACATCTGGTCCCAACTTCTTGGTGCCGCCAGATAAAAGGTAGGTGCGATTTCCCGCATATCGCGCACGACCGTTTCCTGACGCTCCGGCACGTTCACGGTAAATCGCCAAAGCAGCGCCGCCCCGACAGTAATGGCAAAGTCACCCACCCAGGCCATCGGCAGATAGGCGAGGATTTCCTCGTTCTCGTCGAAGGCGCCCGCAGCATGGCCATTCCTCGCCGCCGCGAGAACGTTCTTCTGGCTCAGCACGATACCTTTCGGTTTGCCGGTCGTTCCCGAAGAGTGCATGAAAATCGCCGGGTCTTCGGGCTTCGCCCTGTTCAGAATGGCCTCGCGGCGGCCCGCATCCCCGTCAAGTTCGCGTTGACCGATCTCGATCAGGTGATCCCATGACATAAGACCGTCATCTTCATATGTTCCCAGCCCGCGCGTTTCGTCGTAAATGACATGGGCAATGCCGCTCGCACTTGCGCTGCGCAATTCAAGAATTTTGTCGACCTGTTCCTGATCTTCTGCGATGGCCGCAACGATTTCGACTTCGCCGAGGAAATGCTGAAGTTCTTCGAGCGTAGCACCCGGATAGGCCGGCATCGCGTAAGCCCCGAGCAGCGAGATCGCAAGCATGCCCTGATATAGACGTGCACGGTTGTCACCAAGTATCAAAACGGCCTTGCCCGGCGCTACGCCGACCACTTCGAGACCGGCCGCGCAGGCCAGAACCTCGTCCACGTAGTCGGCCCAGGTGCTTTCTCTCCAGATGCCGCGCTCTTTCTCGCGGACCACGATATCCGATCCATGGTTTGCCGCGTTCCGCGCCAGCAGCTTTCCAAATGTCTCGTTGGCGGAATTTTGCAATGTCGTCCCCTCAGCCATGCGACCCTCCAACATATGCTTCAATGACCCTTGGGTCTTTTACGACTTCTCTCGGTATGCCGCTGGCGATCATTTCACCGTAGTTCAACGCGAGCATACGGTCGCAAATGCCGATGATGACGTCCATATGGTGCTCGATCAGCAGAACGCTGACGCCCCGTTCGGCCCGCGCATCCAGAATGAAACGGGACATATACCCTTTTTCTTCCTGGTTCATGCCTGCCATCGGTTCGTCGAGAATCAGCATCTTCGGTTCCGCGACCAGTGCGCGCGCAAGCTCGACCCGCTTTTTAAGTCCGATGGGCAGACCATCGACCAGTTCGTGCCGAATACTCTCCAGTTGAAGAAATTCGATCACCTCTTCGACGATCTTGCGGTTCTCGATTTCTTCCCGCTGTGCGGCCCACCAATAAAGCGCCGTGCGGATGACCCCCGGCTTCATGTGAATGTGCCGCCCGAGCAAAATGTTATCCAGAACGCTCATCCCGTTGAACAGGGCTAGGTTCTGGAATGTTCTGGCAACCCCGAGCGTTGCGACCTTGTGTGGCGCGGTGCCCGTGATGTCTTTACCTCCCAGCCGGACAGTCCCGACGTTGGGAGGGTAGAAACCCGTGATCGCGTTGGTAAGTGTTGTCTTGCCGCTGCCATTCGGACCGACAAGTCCAAAGATCTCCTTGGGTTGAATGACAAGATCGACACCTGTGACGGCGACGATACCGCCAAACCGCCGCTCGATCCCGCGACATTCCAGTATTGCCCCATCACCGGTACCGGCATCTGTTGTTCTTTGCGTCATCATCTGGATCCTGTTGTCCCTCGCTAGGTTCGGTCTTGGTATCAGGAAATCCGGAAATAATCCGGTCTCCCTGTTGGCCAGGGATCACCCCACATTTGTTGCCCGCCGTCGATGTTAAGAACTTCTCCGGTCACGAATTTCCCGGAATTGGCCGCCAGATAGACTACGCCTTCTGCAACATCCCATTCATCCCCGGCGTGGCGCATCGGATTGGAATCCTGAAAAGTTGCCGCGCCTTCAGCGGGATAGTTTCCGAAACCGGTACTTTCGCAACAGCCGGGCGCCACGCAGTTCACGCGGATATCATGCGGCGCCCATTCCACGGCGACTGATTTGGACAGGTATACCACACCTGCCCGGGCCGCACAGGTATGCGCGATGCCGGGCATCCCGCGCCAGATGTCGGCCACGATGTTCACAATCGAACCCGGTTGCTTTTGCGCGACCCAATGCCGCGCCGTGGATTGCATCATCCACCAGGTGCCATTGAGATTGGTATCTATGACAGCGTTCCAGCCCTTCGGAGAAAAATCCAGAGCGGCTTGCGGAAACTGCCCTCCCGCGTTGTTGACCAGAACGTCGATCGACCCGAATTCCTGATTGACCGCAGCTACGAAATCTTCGACCTGTTCGGGGTCACGGATCGTCATCGGCATGGCAAAGACCTTGGCACCCAGACTTTCGAGAAATTCCTTGGCCGACGCCAGTTTCTCCTCGTTACGTCCATTTATCGCAAGATTTGCTCCGAGCTTGGCAAACAGGGCCGCAATGGCTAAACCCAATCCACCGCCCGCACCGGTGACAACAACAGTCTTGGCTTCGAATAGATCGCGTGCAAACACGGTCGAGCGTGCTGACAGGTCTTCTCGCGAAGACCCAAACTGCGTCTCATTCATGACGCTTCCTCCCTTTTCCCCCATTCGGGGTTATTCGGATAATCTAACGCGTGTTAGAAAATAATCAAGCTAAGAATTTCACCTACTTCCGCCATTCGTTTTCTCCTAGTAAGTTATTAAAAATTCAAACATTTTCCTCCCGTTGACAACGAATTCACTTGCGTCGTCACTGGTACGGTGCGGAACAAGAGGGTTTCTCTCGTCAGCCGTCTGACGTGGTATACCTTGGCGTATCCGAATCTCCTAACGGTGATCTGTGATGCCTTGGTCGCCTCTACGAGGTGTAGAACGGGATCAAACCGTCTTCTTGCCGGCAACCTGCGCCGTCGAAATCCGGACTTTCAACACATGCACGGCGTGTCGACCGCCCCTGCCACGCCGCGGCGGTCTTGAACTTGGACGTATTCGAAACAGGCTTTTTGTGCTCTCCGATCATCGGTTCCAAGGTGCGCGCAGGTTGCGCATCGGTGCCAAACTTCACAACAGGATTACCGAGACCCAGCTGAGACCGGCCCGCAATTCCGAGATTGCCTGCATTATAACGGTCGCCTCGGCAATGCCAGACCTGCGTCATCTACCTGTTCCTGCGTGCCGATCCCGAGGCACCCACCGTCATTCATTGCCCCCGTACAGATCATGAGAAAACCCACCGTTGCGATCGCGCTCTAATCAATAGTCGCCGTCGAACCGGGTACACCTTCATAGGATCTGGTCGCGTAATTCCCTCCGCTCATCCGTCAAAGGAAATGTCACGGAGTGTTTCTCGTGCCGTCCAGTCCTATGATCCCCGCCTCGTAAAGGGCCGTGATCTGTTTGTCGTCAAACCCAAGCTCGCACAGAATGCTGCGCGTGTCGGCACCAGGCGCGCGTCCCAGCCACCGAAGCGCGCCCGGTGTGGCGCTGAGATGCGGGACCGGGCCGATAACCTTGGTCGGCTCACCCTCGACCGATACGATGTCGCCGCGATGGCGGATTTGCGCGTTCGTTGTAATATCCTCGACGCTCAGCACACGCGAGGCGACTGCATCATGACGCGCGAACTCCGTTTCAACTTCGGCAAGTGTGTGCTGCGTGACAAAATCATTGATGGCGTCGAAAACCACGGTCATATGCTGAGACATCTCGGCAAGGGTTGCGAACCGCGTATCATCGGCCAAGGCGTCACCGCCGACCGCGCGCAGCAGCCGTTGCGCGGTTTCCGCGCTTCCTGCGGAAACGGTCAGCCATACCCCATCGGATGTGCGGAACATACCCCCCGGCGCAAAGTCCATCGGCTGGCGCAGCCCGTTGCGTCGCGGCGAATGGTCCGCGCCCGTCAGGGCGGGAACGGGATAATCCATCAACCGAAGCAAGGCTTCGAACACTGCAAGATCGACGACCTGACCGCGTGCGGTTCCCTGTTCGCGGGCAAGCAGTGCGATCATGATCCCCAATGCGCCCATCAGCCCTGTCGTGCTGTCAGCGGCCGGAAACCCGGGATGCATCGGCGGCCCGTCGGTGAAACCGGTCAGATGCGCCAGACCGCTCATGGCCTCAGCCGCACGGCCAAAAGCAGGTACATCCCGCATCGGGCCGTCCTGTCCGTAGCCGGACACGCGCAGAATAACCAGATCCGGGTTCCACCCATGCAGTATTTCCGGCCCGATGGCCGCACGCTCAAGCACGCCTGGTCGAAAATTCTCGACAAGGACATCGGCACCTTCAACCAGCTTGCGCAGGATGCCCCGGCCTTCGTCCGACTTCCAATCCAGACCCAGAGTCTGCTTGTTGCGGCCCAGTGTCTTCCACCAAACACCAACCCCGTCCTTGGCCTTGGGTCCGAGGTCACGCATCATGTCCGTTCGGTTCGGTGCTTCGACTTTGATGACATCCGCACCGAAATCAGAAAGCAAGGCGGCTGAAAGCGGGCCGGCGATGACATGGCCGAGTTCGATAATTCTGAGGTTGTGTAGGGGTCCAGCCATTTGCTCTCTTCGCTAATAATCTAACACGCGTTAGATTATTAGCGAAAGGAATGTGAGTTCTCAAGGCATGAGATAAGGAAACTGGATTGGTGTATCCAGACACACGGCGTCAGACAAAAAGGTGACGCGCGCCACAAAGCAGCGCGCGTCAATGGACCATTCGTTCAGTCAGGCCAGTCCGTGATCAGGCCAGTCCATGAAGCGAAAACGGCAATTCGCGCACAATCGTGCCGGTTGCCCGGCGTACGGCATTGGCCACGGCGGGCCCAATGGGCGGTGTGCCCGGCTCGCCTATGCCGGTAGGGGCCTCGGTCGACTGAACGATATGGACATCCACCTGCGGCATGTCGCTGATCCGCAGTGGTGTGTAATCGTAGAAGTTCGACTGGTTTACCTCACCCTCGGTCAGGGTGATCTCCTCGCGCAGGATCGCGGAAAGACCGTAGCCCAGTCCCCCCTGGACCTGCGCTTCGATGTTCGAGGGGTTGATCGGCACGCCGCAGTCGACACCGCAGGTCACGCGCTCGACCTTTACGGTGCCGTCTTCGCGGATGCGAACATCCGCAACCTCGGCGACATAAGAGCCAAAACTCTTGTGCACCGCGATACCCCGTGTGAGGCCATCCGGTACCGTGCCGGCCTTGTCAATCGCCAATTCCAACACCCCCCGCGCGCGCGGATCGGTAAGATAGCGCAGGCGAAATTCCACAGGATCGGCGCCGGCCGCTTCCGCCAGTTCGTCCATCATCGTTTCGACCACATACGCGGTGTGGGTGTGCCCGACCGAGCGCCACCAAAGAACCGGCACGCCAACTTCCGGATGGTGGATATCGACCGACCATCCCGGAATGGTGTAGGCCGAATGCTCCCCGAGGCCCTCGACCGAAGAGGCATCGACACCATCCCGAACCATGAACTGTTCGAACGCGGTTCCGATGGCGATACCTTGCCCCACCACGCGTTGTTCCCACGACGTGATATTGCCGTCGGCGTCAAGACCGGCGCGCACACGGTGCATGTGCATCGGACGGTAATAACCGCCGCGCACGTCGTCTTCGCGTGTCCAGACCAGTTTGATCGGCCGGGCATCCCCGTGCGTTTCCAGCCAGGCCTTCGCGATCATTGCGGCCTCGGCCACATAGTGGCTGTCGTAGATCGCACGGCGCCCGAAAGATCCGCCGCCCCAGAGGGTCTCGATTGAAACCGAACCCGGATCAATGCCAAGCACCTGCGCACCTATGTTCTGGTCCAGAGTCTGGATCTGCGATCCAGTCCAGAACGTGGCTTCGGTGCCGTCAAAACGAACGGTAACGTCGATTGGCTCCATCGGCGTGTGCGCGAGGTAAGGGAAAGAGTAGTCCGCTTCGATCACCTGTTCAGTGTCGGCCTGCGATACGACGGCGCTGTGGAATGCGATACCTTCCTCATCCAGCAGCGCGGTGTATTCGGCCCGCAGCTCTTCGGTTCCCCGGTTTTCGGCCTGCGAAAAATCCCATTCCGCTGACAGCGCGTCGCGGGCCTGAATGGCCTGCCATGTAGACTCAGCAATCACCGTCGCCCGATCAGGCAACTGAATCACGTCGATCACGCCGGGCATCGCCCGCGCCTCTGTGGCGTCCAGACCGGCCAGTACGCCGCCGAAACGCGGACTGCGCAAGCTGACGGCGTAGACGAGCCCTTCCATGGCCACGTCCATCCCGTACATGTTGGTTGCACCCTGGGATTTGCGAACCACGTCAACGCGTGGAAAGGACTTGCCGATATAGACCCATTGATCAGGCGTCTTGAGCGTGACGCTTTCGGGCACGCTCTGCCCTGCGGCAGTCTCGGCCATGTCGCCAAGGCTGGCTGACTGTGATCCGTCAGTGATCTGACCGCCCGCGATGCTGATGCTGGCGGGATCGACGCCCCAGGTCTGTGCCGCTGCTGCGATCAACATCGCGCGTGCAGTGGCTCCCGCCTCGCGGTACTGTTGCCAGGAATTGGCCATCGCGGTCGACCCGCCCGTGCCCTGCACGCCCATCAGAGTATTTGCATAGAGATCGGTATTGGCGGGCGCGAACTCTGTCGTGACCTGTGCCGAATCCGCATCAAGTTCGTCCGCGACCAGCGTGGCGAGACCCGTGGCTGTTCCCTGCCCCTTGTCGAGGTGTTTGACGATCACCACCACGGTGTTGTCGGGGCGAATGTGAACGAACGGCGTGGCAAGCCCGTCGACGCCGCCCTGCGCTGCGGCGGACACGGGCCGAAGGGCGGCACCCAACATCAGGCCGCCCGTGGCTCCGGCAGACAGTTTCAAAAAGCCCCTGCGCGTCAGCGCGGGCGTCGGCATGGTCGGTGCAATAAATCTGTTCAGCATCTTAACCCTCCATAATCTCGGATGCGCGATGGATCGCTTTGCGAATCCGTGCGTAGGTCGCACAACGGCACAGGTTTCCGTCCATTGCCGCGTCGATATCGTCGTCGGTTGGTTTGGGCGTGTCCCGCAAGAGCGTCGTCGCCGACAGGATCTGGCCTGACTGGCAGTAGCCACATTGCGGCACCTCCAGCTCCACCCAGGCTCTGCGGATCGCCTCGGTCGTGGCGTCTTGCGCACCCTCGATCGTCGTCACCGTGGCCCCGTCCAGGTCTCCCACGAAGGTCTGGCACGAGCGTACGGGCGCCCCGTCCACATGCACCGTACACGCCCCACAGGACGCGACTCCGCAGCCGAATTTGGTGCCTGTCAGGCCCAGTTCATCGCGCAGGGCCCACAACAGCGGCGTATCCCCGGCCGCCGCGATCTCGCGCGGTTCGCCATTCAAAGTAAGTTTGATCATTTTCTCGGTTCTCCTTTTTTCTCAGCCAAGGTCCGGCGCAGTGGCCACGAACGCTTCGTCATTACTTAATCTGTCCCACCAGTCCTGCATGCCGTCGAGGGACAAGATCGCGGCGCCATCCTCTGTCATCGTCGCATACGCAATGAGCGGCCCGAGCAGGTAGTCGGCGAAACCGGGCGCGTCACCGGAAAAAAATGGCGCATCTTTCTTGTTTTCCAGAATAAGCCTGATCAGTTTTCTGGCCTGATCCAGATTGGACTGCCTCATTTCTTCGTTTTTTCCGCCGACCACATCGGGGAACAGGTGATACGCCACAAAACCAATGATCGCGTCGTAGCCGTAATTGGTGATCAGCGCAGCGTTCTCGTCCGCCTTCGCGCGTTCTTTCGCATCCTTGGGAAACATCGGCGGTTCAGGGTCGCGCGCTTCGAGGTACCGTACGATTGCATCGGTTTCACGCAGACGCATCCCGTCGATATCGAGAACCGGCACCTTGCCGAACGGGTGGCGTTCAAGATGTTCGGGTTCTTGCGTTTCGCCTTCCAGGACGTTGACCGGCACCTGGTTGTAAGAAATGCTCTTACGCGCCAGCACGCATCGCACCGTGCGCACGAAGGTCGATCCGTCAAAACCGAAGAGAGTTGTTTCTGTCATCTGGTCCTCGTTGTTGTCATTTGATGGAATGTGGGAGCGCCGCCTGCGGTGCCGCATCGCCGGATATGTTCGCAAGGTCCGCAGCCAGGAGATCGACAAGATCGCGCACGGCGGTGCGCAGCGCCTCGGCTGCACCCGGCCCAAGCCGGTCACCGATCCGGCCGGACAAGGCGACCGGCACCTCCGCCGCGCGGGTCCGCAGGGCGACACCGTCCGGCGTCAGGTGCACCATGACGTGTCGTTCGTCGGCCCGGTCGCGCGTCCGGGTCAGCAGGCCGAGTTTCTCCATCCGCTTTAACATCGGGGTCATCGTACCGCTGTCGATATGAAGACGCCGTGCCAGGCCACCGACATGAATCGGCCCCTCTTCCCAAAGAACCAGCATGACGAGATATTGCGAATAGGTCAGCCCGAGAGGATCCAACAGTGGACGGTACATGCGGCCCAACAGGTTGGTCGCGGCGTAGAGCGGAAAACAAAGCTGGCTGTCCAGACAAAGAAGACCGGACGCGTCGTGTGTATCAGTTTCGACCATCACTGAACGCTCCGACGGTTTATGTTCGGGGACAACCCGATCAACCGGATGAGCACAGGTCCGGAACCGCACACCGCCGCGGTGCGGACGGCTTTCTCATTCAAATCGACAGGCTTATCCATGTGGTCCTCTCTAAGAGCGGCTGGTCCACCGCTGCTTCGGACTACAACTAGAACAATAATTTTGATTGGCAAGCAAATATTTCGTACACGAACTTAATGGGCCTGAATGGCCCGCATTATATGAGACAACAGGCAAGCGCCTGATTAAGGGGCGCCTTGCAGCGCCCCTATTGATGGCTAAATCACATCCAGGTAGTAGGAACGTAGCGATACGCCTCGCCATCCGCGAGGATACGGCCAAAGCCCGGAAAGTGGATGTGGCTCCCCGCGACAAGCGTCTTGTCAGCTGACACCATGTCAAAGACGCGGCGTCGGGATTCCGCAGCCTGGGCCGGATCGCTGTCGAACCCAAACCCAACATCGGGCAGTGCAGTGTGAACATCGGCCGAGGCAAGCGTGTCAGCGATCATCAGCAACTGCCGGTCGCCGCCATCGATCCGCACAATCGAGTGGCCCGGTGTGTGGCCCGGAGACAACATCATGGACAGGCCGGGCGCGGCCTCGGCACCGTCGGCGATACGCGTCACACGATCGCCATAGGCCCCAAGCACGGTCTGGGCCAACTGGAACATACCTTTCGCCTCATCCGGCGCCTGCGCCATCATCGCTTCATCGGTCCAGAAGCCTGCTTCGACCTCACCCAAAGCCAATTCGGCGTTCTTGAAGACGGCATCACTGCCACGGATCAAACCACCAAGATGATCGGGATGCGCATGGGTCAGAACAACCATGTCGACATCGTCGGGGGTGACGCCTGCCGCAGCAAGTCCGGGGATCAGACCGCCAAAGCCAGGCCCCAACAATTCCTGCTCTCCCATTCCGGCGTCGATCAGAATTGTACGCTCGTCGGATTGCAGGAGAAATGCAGAAACCGGCGCAGGCAACGCATCGGGCCCGATACCGATCTGCTCCATCAGCGGGTCGATCGCTTCGCTGCCGAAAAAGAACCCCCTGCCCAGTGGTGCGATCCCATCCAACAGGGCGGTGATGCGATATCGACCGAGGGGCGCAGAGTAGAGGGCCGCGCCCGGTGTCGCGGTGTGTCCGGCAGCCAGCGTTGGGCTTGCTACTCCGGTAAGGGCGGCGGCGGCTGGCAGCGTTGCGGCGCCCTTTAAAAGGGTGCGTCGGTTGATCTGAGCCATGGCATTTCCTTTCGCTCTAGAATATTTCGTATACGAAGTTTCGAATCGGGCTTACGGCGTTTCGGCTTTCAATCCCGACCCGGTGGCCCTAGATAGCGTGTATGGTACAAAAATCCAACCTGAATGATCTTGCCTGTTTTCAGGTCTACATGCTTCACCATGCGTTCGGGCGATTTTACCAGACGGCTTTCGCCGAGACTGGGCTTACTTACGCAAAATACGTCATGCTCAAGGCTCTTGTCGAAAAAGGGAAAATGTCGCTTTCCGAGCTTTCCGCGCGTCTCGGGGTCGAACCGAACACGGTATCGCCCCTGGCCAAGAAGATGGCCGGGGTCGGGGTGATAGAGCGGGTGCGAGACCCCGAGGATGAACGCCGTATTGTTTTGTGCCCGACCGAATATGGTCTCGCCATTCTCAAAGCCGCCGACCAGACTGTCACGCAGAATTTCGCGGATCTCGAAATTTCCGCAGAAGACCGTTCGCAGGCGATTGCATTGATGTCCCGGCTCCGTTCGGCGGTGGAACAGGCAAGCCCGAAACGCCTCGAACTTCCAGAAGCTCCCTCGGCGGAAGGACGCGATCCGCCGGATTGAGCGGCAATATCCCGTCACATGCCGGATGCCCCAACGCACGAAAAATTTCCTTGCCATTGCACAAACCCTGCCTAGCTCATGGCATCCGAAAGTGATCACTCATCTAAAGCCTCCGCCAAGCGCGTGAGGCCCGAAAAGGACTGTATACAATGGATCTCAATGCCGATTTTTCGCAGCGTGTCGTCGTTCATTCGGACACGATCGACTGGCAGCCCTCGCCGATTGAAGGTGTGGACAGACGCATGCTGGACCGGATTGGCGACGAAGTAGCGCGGGCCACCACCATCGTGCGTTATGCACCCGGCAGCCGTTTTTCGGCACACACCCACACCGGCGGCGAGGAATTCATCGTTCTTGACGGAGTCTTTCAGGACGAGCATGGCAATTACCCGGCGGGCACATACGTTCGCAATCCGCCCACGACCTCGCACACACCGGGATCGAAGGCAGGATGTACGATCTTCGTCAAGCTGTGGCAGTTCGACATGGCCGACCGCACCCAGTTCCACAAGGATATGGAGGCAGAGCTGGGCGCACCGACAGAAGGGGTCGCCACGACGATCCTGCACCGGGATGCGCGCGAGGTTGTGACCTACAGCAAGCTGGAGCCCGGCGCGGTCACGACGTCGCAGGCACCGGGAGGGATAGAGGTATTGGTCATTGGCGGAGCGGTCACGGTTGACGGTGAAACCCTGAAGCGGAACGACTGGCTGCGCCTGCCAGATGGTGAGACTTTGACGGCGACAGCCGGTGATCAGGGCGCAAGGCTCTGGATCAAGACAGGCCACCTGCCCCACGCAAAAGCACCGGCGGTCTGATCCCGGCGACTACAACTGTTCTGGTGCCGTTGAGGGGTGTGCCGCTTCGGCCCGGAACGCGCGATGAAACCAGTCTATTTCTCGCGAACCCAAGCCGATCCTCTCACGCCAATCGAAGTTGTACCCGCGTTCGGATATTTCCGGGCGGGTGCGCTTGTGCCAGCGCAGCAAGCTCACAGCGACTTCTACCGAAATAGGGAATAACACCTGATTCCCAAAGAGACGACCGCGTCGGTGCACACTGCCGTGCACCGCGCGCCAGGCCTGATCACGCTGCGGCTGTTGCGCCCTCCGGAGCGGTGTCCTCTTTCGGAGGCTTGATCCGAAAGAAGAGCGCATAAAGTACCGGAACGGCGATCAGCGTCAGAACCGAAGCAAATGCAAGACCGCCCATGATCGTCACTGCCATCGATGCAAAGAAGGCATCCGGCAGGAGTGGAACCATCCCGAAGATCGTCGTGCCTGCCGCGAGCACCACAGGGCGCAGACGGCTGACTGATCCGTCGATGACCGCCTTGTAGTCGGGTACACCCTCTGCACGCTGAAGGTCTATCTCTTCGACCAGAACAATTGCGTTCTTCATCAGCATACCGGAAAGCGACAGGAAGCCCAGAAGGGCAGTGAACGTAAACGGCAAGCCTGTGAACAGGAGCCCCAGTACCATTCCTGTTACCGACATCGGTACGACCAACCAAAGGATCAGCGGTTGGCGGACCTTGTTGAACATCAGGATCGAGATTGTCAGCATGACGAGAAAACCCAGCGGAAGCTGCTTGCCGAGACTTGCCTGCGCATCCGCTGCGCTTTCGAATTCGCCACCCCATTCCATCACGTAACCTTCTGGCAGCGGAATGGCCTCGATATCGGTCCTAACACTCCGGAACGCTTCGTCCGCGGTCAGATCGCTGCGCGACCCGCCCATCGCGGTAATGGTGCGCTCGCGGTCACGTCTTTGTATAAGCGCCTCGACGAGGCGTGTCTCGAAACGCTCAACGAGGTTGGCCATCGGAACGTAGGACCCCGCACCATCGGACCACACGGAAAGATCGGAAAGGCGGTCAATCCCGTCACGTTCGCTCTCCGGGAGGCGGAGGTTGATCGAGATCACCTCGTCGTCCTCGCGCAACTGACCAACACGCAAGCCGGACGTTCCGTAGCTTATGGTGTCGGAAATCGCGCCGCGCGTTGCACCGGCCAGACGCATACGCGATTCATCGACAATCGGCTCGACGAGTATCTCACGCTGGCGCCAGTTGGTCCGCGGGTTGGTGATCGTACCGGAATCCTCGAAGATCCGCATCGCATCATCCGCGAGTTGCCGCAGGATGACAGGATCCGGCCCCGCAAACCGAACCGCCACGTCGGCACCGGATGGCGGCCCGAACACAATCTGCTCGACGCGGATCAGCGCGTGAGGGAATTCGGCTGGCAGATCCCGGTTCAGTCGGCTCGCGATGGACGGGATTGCCTCGGCATCGGCGACCCGGACGATAAGCTGTCCGTAACTGGCATCCGCCTGCTCGGGATTATAAGTCAGCATGAAGCGGCTTGCGCCTCGCCCGACAAGGGTCGTCACATCCGTGACGTTGTCCTCGGCGAGCAGCATCTGTTCGAGCCGTTTCATTTCAGCGTCGGTGACGTTGATATCGGTCCCCTGTGGCATCTGGAACTCGACATAGAAGATCGGAGTGTTCGACGCCGGGAAAAACGCCTGCTTGACCTGCCCAAAGGCCATCACGGACCAGACCGTTATTCCCACAATGATCAGGACGACAATAACCCGGGTCCGCAAAGCCAGCCAGAGGAAGCTGCGATAAACTCCGTAGAACGCCCCCTTGTAGGGATCGTCAGAGGTCTCCTTTGGCGCGCGGAGCAGCAGTTTGCCGAGATAGGGTGTGACCGAAACCGCAAGCGCCCAACTCATCAGCAGCGAAATCGCGATGACCGCGAAAAGCGAAAACAGGAATTCGCCGGTCGCGTCAGGCGACAGGCCGATCCCGGAAAAGGCCATGATCCCGATAACGGTCGCACCAAGCAAGGGAATCGATGTGGCGGTTTCCGTCTCGGCGGCGGCATCTTCCGCGGACTTGCCCCGCGCCACACCGATCACCATTCCTTCTGTGATGACGATGGCGTTATCGACAAGCATCCCCATCGCGATGATCAGGGCACCAAGGCTGATCCTTTCCATCGGGATGCCGAAGACAGACATGAAAAACAGTGTAGAGAAGACAGTGAGCGCCAGTGTCACACCCACCACCAGACCCGCACGCCATCCCATCGTCAGCATCAGCGCGGCAACGACAATGCCCACTGATTGGCCCAGACTGACGAGAAAGCTCGAAACAGCCTCGTCCACGACAACGTGCTGCTCGTAGACCGGTGTGATCTCGACCCCGGCCGGCAACGCGGCCTTGAGCCGGTCCAGGCGCGCCGAGACACCCGCGCCGACCTCGACAACGTTCCGGTCCGTCAACGCCGATACTCCGAGAGTGAACGCCGCCGCTCCGTTTTGCCGAATAACCTGACTTGGCTGTTCGGCTTCATCGCGGGTAACCTTTGCGATGTCGTAAACCGCAACCTGACCGACCTCACCGGGAACACCAAGTCGAAGTTCCTCGATACCTTCCGGACTCACGTAACCCGGCGGAACTGAAAGGTCGATACGGGCGGGACCTTCGGTAATCGCACCGTTCGTGAACACCTGGTTTTCGTCGGCAAGGACGCCCAGGACCTGCGTTGGAGGAAGCCCAAGCTCCGTCAGCCGGGAAGATGGGACCGAGATATTGATCACCTCTTCCGTAAGGCCCTGAACCTCGACCTTGGCGACGCCATCGACGGTCACCAGCCCAAGTCGCAGGGTCGTCGCCAGATCACGCTGCTCTACCGGGCTAAGCCCTTCGGTCGTCACCGCATAGAACATGCCATAGACGTCGCCAAAATCGTCATTGATGATTGGCGGGCGCGTACCTGTCGGAAGATCCCCCTGCACATCGCTGATGCGGCGGCGCATCTCGTCCCACACCTGCGGGATCTCGTTCGGACCGTAGGTCATCTCGATTTCGACGGTAATCTGAGCCATGCCCGGCATGGATTTCGATTCAACCCGGTCGAGTTGCTTCATCTGCTGCAACGCGTTTTCAATGACGTCGGAGACTTCCTCTTCGACCTCAACAGCCGTGGCACCCGGATAAGGCACGAAGACGAGAGCCGTCTTGAGGGTAAAGCTGGGATCTTCGAGGCGACCGACGGTATTGAGGCCCCAATACCCGCCAACCATGCAGAAGATGATAACCAGCCAAGCCGCCACCGGTCGCTTGATGGTCGCACGTGAGATGCTGAGTGCCATGGATCTGTACCCGTCCTATCAATATTGGATCAGAGACCCGAAATCATCACTGCCTGATTGTCCCTGAGCCGCCACCAACCGCCCGAAACAACCAACTCGTCACCATTCAGGCCCTCCATGACGATAATCTCGTCATTGACGGGAAGTCCCAGCCGGACCGTCCTGCGCGCGACCTGTCCGGAAGATTCCTGATAGATCCAGATGGACGGGTCGGTTCGGCTTGTCGTGTCCACCGCCGAAACCGGAACGATGACGGATTGCGGACGGTTTTCATCGGACGCGGCGGCGATGCGCACATCCGCTGTCATGCCGGGCAACAGACGTGAATCGATATCACCGGTGATCGCAAATTCCACATCGTAGGTCTGGGCTGTCGGATCAGCGTCGGTCGAAAACGAACGCAGCACGAGTGGCACCGTGTACCCCGGTACCGCAGGAAAGCTCGCGACGATGTCGAACGCGTCGGGCGCAGAACGCGCAACTGCCGCAAGTT
Source organism: Pseudosulfitobacter pseudonitzschiae (assembly GCF_900129395.1). Taxonomy (GTDB): domain Bacteria; phylum Pseudomonadota; class Alphaproteobacteria; order Rhodobacterales; family Rhodobacteraceae; genus Pseudosulfitobacter; species Pseudosulfitobacter pseudonitzschiae. Next base: position 4,630 of record NZ_FQVP01000018.1, on the reverse strand, counting down.
CTTCGGGCAGTGAAATCATGATCCGCATCTCGCTCACATCTTGCAGACGCGCCACCGGCGCGGCCGAGGTGACGTTGACGTACTCCTCGACGAAAGTACGCGCCACAATCGCGTCAAACGGTGCGGTGATCTGGGTCTGCGACAGACGCCGCTTGGCCTCGCGCAGTGCCACGTCTGCCTGTGCAAACTGGGCGCGCGCAGTATCGAGGCGCGAGTCGGCTGCGACCCCACGCTCGGCGAGACTTGAAGCGCGCTCAAGCTCGGAATTCGCGAGGTCGAACGAGGCCTGCGCCCGATCGACAGCCAAATCAAAATCAGCCTGATCGAGTTCCGCAATCACGTCGCCCTTGCGGATTCTGTCGCCCGGCTCGACATCGAGGGAAAAGATCTGCCCCGGCACCTGAAACGCGATGTCTACTGTGCGTGCAGGCTCGACCCGGCCCGCAACGGCCCGGGATTGATTGACCACGCGGCTGAGCGCACGCGTCACTTCGACCGTCACCGGCCGATCGGGTTCGGATGCTGTCTGCGTCTCGGCGTCGGTTTCCCCGGCATTCATTTCCGTCTGGGCGAATACACCCGTCAGGGACCCCGGAAGGAACGGCACGGCCAGGGCCGCTGCGGCCGCCAGCACGATGACGAAAGCAACCCGCTTCCAGTTTTTGGTCTTCCTATTAGAGCTCATCAATCATAGTCCTTAATCGTTCGATGACGCGTTCTCTGATTTCCGCGCCGCCGTCCGGAAGATTCAACAGCCGTTGGAACCGCAGACCCTGTATCGCCAGGACCGCGATCATGGCGGCCGGCGCGTCCTGCGTGTCTGTCAGTATACGTTCGAGGTCGCATGTTAGATCACTGCGAAGCGGATCAAGAAGCCGTGGATCCGAGGCGGCGGCCGCAAGGATTGCCATTGACAGGTCGTCGTCCACGTCTTTTGAGTGTATCACAATTTCAAGATGCCCGGTTAGAGTGCGCGCTGGATGCCGCACCGGTACATTCGCAAGAAGCTCCCGGTGCGCGGCCAGCATCTGATCCAACAAGCTTGAAAGCAGCGCTTTCTTCGTCGGAAAGTTGTAGAGCACGCCGCCCTTGCTCAGCCCCGCCTCCTTTGCGACTGCTTCGATCGTAACTTTGCCCGCTCCTTCACGCGCAGCAATCGCGCGTGCAGCGCCGAGAATTCTCGGAGATGCGTTTCTCGATCCCGCTGACTGCCCTGGCTCATTCACAACTGTACCATCCGGTCGGTTTAGATTTTCGCGAGAGGTAGTCCGGGGCTGCATCAAGGTCAAGGTCTTGATCAAATCCGTCCTGAAACAGGGCACCGAGGCGTTCATCAAACCGCAGAAGTGCCTAAATTTAGGCCTGTTACGCTAGGTATTACCCGCTGAGTAAATCCCTAGAAACACGTCAACCGCCCTTTCGGCATGCGCTGGCGCATCGATCGGCTGGCCAACCGCCAGCAGTCTGGGCATGATAATGCCCGAGATGGAAAGATGAATGAACTGGCTTGCAGTGCTTTGAACGTCCTGCATTTTTACCGATCCGGCTTCTTGCAGGACCCGAAGAACCTGCCCGACAATTCTGGTGGCCCGCCTTGGCCCCGCTTCCATATATATTTGCCCTGCCTCGGGCAGCACTGAAACCGCGCGCGTGCAGGTACGCAGAAGTCGAATGTAGTCATCGTCCAGGACCAGTCTGATCATGCGCCGAGAAAGTTGTTCCAGAACGGCTCGCGGTGAATCGTTGCGTGAAAGCGGTCGGGAGATTTCGACAGAGAGCCTGTCGCATTCAGCCTGCACAACGCGTAAGAACAGCATGTTCTTGCTCGGGGAACGGGCATAAAGCGTCGCTTTGGATACTTTGGCCTCCTCGGCAATCGCATCGACACTGGCACCTTCGAATCCACACCTCAGAAAGACCGTCTTGGCTCCGCTCAGCACATCGGCAACTTTACTTTGCCTCATGTCGGCCGCCTGCTGCAGAACCGTGGGATCGAACGCGCTTTATCGATAATCTGGCCTTCCCCAAGGCTTGCACACCCGCGCATTTTCCCAATTGGTTCATTCAAACAGTCCCCAATTCATCTTCTGCGAAGACACCCTCATCCTTCCATCGTTCCGCGATATGTCCCAGTGTGTCCAGAACACCTCGCAGGTCATTGCCACGCGAGGTCAGGCCATAGGTGACTGCGGGAGGAATTGTCTGCTCCTGTTCGCGCCAAATGACCCCGGCGCCCTGAAGCATTCGCAGGCGTTCGGTCAGCATGCGGGTTGATATTCCTGGCACGGCACGTTTCAGCGCACCGAACCTTTGCGGTCCCTGATCGCTCAGGACCCAGATGATATAGGTCGTCCACGGCCCCATAAGCAGGCGCAGAATCGAATCCATGGGACACTGTGGCGGGGTCTTGGGCATTGACGTTCACACCTGTGATAGGCAGTTACTTTTCCGTTCCTACTTTAGTATAAGTTGCAAATCAACTATTCCTAAAAGGTCGAACGACACCCGAAGGCGTCCTGCAAACCCGAAGGAACAGACAGACATGACCCGCATGCCAACTCTTTTTATTCCACATGGGGGCGGCCCGTGCTTTTTCATGGAGTGGGATCCCCCCGATACGTGGGACAGGCATCGCAGCTTTCTGGAGACCCTCCCCGCCAGTCTCCCGGAGAAGCCAAAGGCGTTGCTGGTGATCTCGGGGCATTGGGAGGCGCGTGAGTTCACCGTGCAGTCGAATCCAGCGCCGCCCTTGTTGTTCGACTATAACGGCTTCCCGCAACACACCTATGAGCTGACTTGGCCGGCACCCGGTGATCCCGCCTTGGCCACCCGTGTGGGTGAACTGTTGCAGGGAGCGGGCTTTGAGACCGGGACCGATACCGCGCGCGGCTTCGACCACGGCGTCTTCGTGCCGTTGAAGCTGGTCTTTCCAGAGGCCGATATTCCCACCGTTCAGCTTAGTTTGCGGTCCGATCTGGACCCGGATGCGCATCTGGCGGTTGGCCGTGCGTTGGCACCGCTGCGCGACGAGGGGGTTCTTATCATCGGATCGGGCAACACCTACCACAACATGGGTATAATGATGCAGAGCATGCGCGGCGCACCACAGAACGGCACGGCGGGTACAGAATTCGATGCCTGGCTGACCGAAGCAGTGACATGCCCCGATCCCGACGAACGCAACCGCAGGCTTGCGCGGTGGTCGCAGGCACCGGGTGGGCGCGACGCCAATCCGCGCGAAGAGCACTTGATCCCGTTGCATGTCGTCGCGGGCGCGGCGGGCACTGATATCGGCCGGAAAACTTTGGAGGACACCGTCCTCGGTGCAGTCGAAAGCGCCTTCCGGTTCGGCTGAGCAGCAACTCTGAAAAGGAGCACCGAACATGTCCAGCGCACTCAACGGGCCCGACACCGTAACCGGCGCTTCCGGTCATCTCGGAAGTCAGGTCATCGAACCCATCGTTGCGATCACCCGCGCACCGGGCAAACGGCTTGCCGTGCAATGCCGCGGCGGGCGAGGGCAAGGCGGGATATATGGCACGCGTCGAATGTGCACGGGCTGCTGCCGTCGCTTTTCTGGACGTGGCCACCGGCGACGTTGCGGAACTGACCGGTCAGGCACCGCAATCGGTCCGCAGCTATCTGTCGGCCAACAACCCCGCCCTTGCCGGTTAGCAAGCACCAGATTTACGGAGACCCTATCATGCTGAAGATACCGCCACGCACCGGGCCAAAGCCCGTCACCACGCCCTGCGCCCCGCATACGCAGATCAGCCAAAACCCCGACTCCTTATCCTATCAGGCATTCAAGGAAAGGGCCTTCGACTTTCCCTTTGTAACCCGCCAGCCATCGCGGATTTCGGTTCCGGGGGCCGAAGCGTTGTGCCTCGAACATGGACAGGGCTGCGGTTGCCGCGAAGCCTTCATGATCGGTAATGAGTTCGCTCATGTCCATCCGCCTGAAGACGGTAGCCTGCACATGATGCTGCCGGAAGATGCCGTCCCGAAGATCGTCGATCTGGGATGGGCAGAGCCGCACCCGATGGCGACAGCGGGCATGATACCGTTGACTGCTGTCATGGTCTACGCACCAAGAGACAATGCGGAAATCGGCACTGTTCTCGATCTCCTGCGCATGTCCTATGACTTTGCCTGCGGACGGCTCGGACGAGTCGATAGCATCGCTCTCTAGGGGATACACGCGGCGGAGCACGACGGTCGGCCAGCCATACCCTGTCACCCGTCGTGGAAAAGCTCTGAATCCTCGACGCGTTTTTGCGCCAGCAGAAGGCTGCATCCCAGTGCATCGCTCAACTCGGCCGCAACCGACCGGTTTAACCAGCGGGTCCACACGCCCTGGCGGTGGTGCCCGACGACGACCAGATCGGCCCCAGTTTCAGCCGCGGCACCTTTGATTTTCGCAACGGGATCGCCAAAGTCCATGCGAAGCTCAGGTGCCAACCCCATGGCGGAAAGTCTCTGATGGCCTTCGTCGAGGATCGCCCTGAAATCGGCTTGCTGGTGGACCAGCGCGCCGGCATCCGCGCCCTGCGCCAGCGCGTTGCCCGCGACTGTCTCGACCACTGCGAGCAGGATTACATCGGCACCGGTGATCTGCGCTAGCCGCGCC
>NZ_FQVP01000017.1 GCF_900129395.1 Pseudosulfitobacter pseudonitzschiae | reverse complement strand
ATATCAGAATTAAAGGCAAAATCTCATATTTAAGGGCAAAGCTCAGCCGTTGATTTCGTTGGATTTCCCATCTCACAATTAAGGGCTACGCGACAGCTGGGCCTGCGCTATGCCAATCAGAAGGAAGGTGTCACAGACCGGGTGCGGGACGTTCTGGAACTTGTGGATATGTCCGATTTCGCAGACCGCAATGTCCAGGACCTGTCAGGCGGCCAACAGCAGCGCGTTGCCTTGGCACGCTCTCTGGCCACCAGCCCCGAAGTTCTGCTGTTGGATGAACCCTTCTCAGCGCTCGATATGTTCACTCGGCAATCCATGCAAACCGACGTACGTGCCATAGCGAAACGACTTGGGCTGACCCTTGTTTTGGTCACCCATGACGTGTCCGAGGCTGTCTTGATGGCCGACCGCGCGGTGTTCTTAAAGTCAGGTGCGGGCATCATCGCTGACGACACAGTGATCCAGCTCGAGGCTTCGGCACGCGACACCACCAGCCCAAAGTTCAAAACGGAACTCGCCCGCCTCAACAGTATTTATGCAGCGATGCAATCGTCCTGACCTTAACGAACCCAAAGGATAAACTCATGTCAAAGCCAACCACCGACATCGACCTGCACGCTGGCTGCTGCGGTCACGACGGGATCGACGATCTGGATAAACGCAAGACGCTCGATATGTTGGCATCTGGCGGGTTGGCCGCGATGTTGGGCGGGCTAGCCAGCACCTTGCCGCAGATGGCACGCGCGCAGGATGACGACGTGGTACGCATCGGGTATCTGCCGATCACGGATGCAACGCCTTTGCTGGTCGCGCATGCCAAAGGGTATTTTGCGGATGAAGGGTTAGAGGCTGAAAAACCGACACTGATCCGGGGGTGGGCGCCCCTGATCGAAGGGTTCACGTCTAACAAGTTCAACCTTGTACACTTCCTCAAGCCAATCCCGGTGTGGATGCGGTACAACAACAACTTTCCGGTCAAGATTATGGCGTGGGCGCATACCAACGGCTCTGCTTTGGTTGTGGGACGGCACACGGACGTCACTGATTTTGCAGGTCTGGGCGGCAAGCAGGTTGCGGTGCCGTTTTGGTACTCGATGCACAACATCGTCCTGCAGTACGCGCTGCGCGAGGCAGGCATCAAAGCAGTGATCAAACCGCAGGGTGAACCTCTGGCGGCAGATGAATGCAATCTGCAAGTCCTGCCACCCCCAGACATGCCCCCTGCCCTCGCAGCGCGCAAGATTGACGCTTACATCGTCGCAGAACCTTTTAACGCCTTGGGTGAGTTGAAGGCCGGCGCACGCATGCTGCGCTTTACCGGAGACATTTGGAAAAACCATCCCTGCTGTGTCGTTTGCATGAACGAAGAGGTCACCAACGCCAAACCCGACTGGACGCAAAAGGTGATGAACGCAGTGGTGCGTGGTGCGATCTATGCCAGCCAGAACAAAGCCGAAGTTGCACAGTTGCTTTCAAAAGACGGCGAAGGGTACCTGCCCGCGCCCGGCTCTGTCGTGACCCGCGCGATGACGCTGTATAGCGACAATGCAAATTACATCGAAACCGGCGCGATCAAAAACCAAACCGAGTATCAAAACGGTCGGATTGATTTCCAACCCTGGCCATATCCATCAGCAACAAAACTGATCGTTGAAGCCATGTCCAACACCGTTGTCAGCGGTGACACCACTTTCCTGGCTGATCTGGATGCAGATTTCGTAACGCAAGATTTGGTCAATTACGACTTCGTCAAGAATGCGCTAGAGGCAAACCCCGAGTGGTTGAATGACCCGTCGGTCAATCCCGGCGATCCCTATGTGCGCACCGAAGTCCTCAAACTGTGAGCACATTGGCTGACATACCAGCCCTGCGCGCACTGCCCTCCATAGGGCGCTTTCGCGGCGCGGTGAATGCCGGGATCGGCATGGCGTCGCTGCTATTTCTATGGTGGCTTGGTGGCCGGGCAGTGGCAAACGATCCTGATATGTTTGCCTTTGCCGATTTCGCGCCAGCCCCTACACTATCGCGTCTTTGGGTCATGCTCACCAGCAGCGAAGTGATCGACATGGCGGTACCCTCGCTTTACCGGGTTGGCGCTGGTATGGCACTGGCAGCCGTCATTGGGATCCCAATGGGCATCCTGATCGGACGCGTGACCCAACTGCGCGAGATTACGAACATTCCGTTCCAGTTTCTGCGCATGATTTCCCCACTCAGCTGGATGCCGATTGCAGTGATGGCGTTTGACACATGGGACGGCGCGATTGTGTTTCTCATCGCTGTCGCGTCGATCTGGCCTATCCTGTTTGCCACGGCAGCCGGCGTGCGCCGCATCGATCCGGAGTGGATCAAAGTCGCGCGCAATCTTGGGGCCAACCCGCGCCATATGCTGACCACCGTGATCCTGCCTGCAATTGCCGTCGATATCCTGACCGGTGTGCGGCTGGCGCTTGGGGTCGCATGGGTTGTGTTGGTGCCTGCGGAATACCTCGGTGTCACGTCTGGGCTTGGCTACGCCATTAACGACGCACGCGACACGCTGGAATATGACCGCCTTTCCGCGACCGTCGTGGTGATTGGGGTCATCGGCTTTGCCCTCGACACCCTTTGCCAGAAGGCGATCACCCGCCTGAACTGGATGAAATCAACCTAAAACTACATCAAACGGAGGATCCAAAGATGTCAGAACCCGCAACCGCCCTCACAGGCTGCCTTGCGCCCATCGACAAAGACGGGCTGAACACCCTGATTGCCAATGGCAAGGCCAACCCGCAGGCGATCAAGACGCTCAAGTGCAAGACCGTGGCCGAGGGACGTTTCCGACACGCCAACTATATCCGCGATCTGGAACCTTACATCGTGGACGAACCACCGGGCCTGTTGGGCGATGACACAGCGCCAAACCCATCGGAAGCATCGCTGGCCGCTTTGGGCAGTTGCGTCGCGGTGGGCCTGCACGCCAACGCGATCCACCGGGGCATAACGATTGAAAGCCTTGAGGTCGAAATGGAAGGTGATCTGAACATCACAGGTGTCTGGGGCACTGGCGATCTGGGCGAAAAGCCTGTGGGCTTTACCGACGTGCGCATCAACGTCGCGATGAAGGCCGATTGCCCGCAAGAAACGATTGATGAGCTGATTGCCCATGTCATCCAGTGGTCACCGGTGTTCAACACGTTTTCACGCCCTGTGAACATGGTCGCTGTCAGCGTCTAACCCTCAAAAACCAAGGAGACCGCAATGACACTACAGGAAAGAATAGCTGCACCATCGGCCATGCTCGCCCGCGTTGATGCGGTCGCCACTGAACAACTTACACCGCTGGTGCGCGAGATTGACGCGGGCCTGTATCCGCAAGATGTCATGCACGCCTTCGGTACTGCGGGTGCATTTGGCAGCCACGTCGCCCCTGACACGAAAATGGGGGACACGATCCAAGCCATCGCGCGCAGCGGCGAAGAGTGCATTTCAACAGCATTCTGCATGTGGTGCCAAAATGCACTGGCGTGGTATGTGGCCTCATCCGACAATGCAGCATTGAAGTCGACCCTTCTGCCCAAAGTGGCAAGTGGCCAGGCGTTAGGTGGCACTGGCTTGTCCAACCCGATGAAAACGTTCTTTGGCATCGAAAAGATGCGTCTAAAAGGCAGGCGCGTGGACGGCGGTTACACTGTCAAGGGCGCGCTGCCTTGGGTGTCGAACGTCGGCGAGGACGGGTATTTCGGCATCGTCTTTTCCGTTGAGGAAGAGGGCAAAATCAAACACGTCATGGCCGTGGCGCGCGGCGATCAGCCAGGTGTAAAAACGGCACTGGACCATGATTTTATGTCGATGGCAGGCACCGCCACACGCACAGTTCAGTTTCGCGATGCCTTGATCGAAGATCTGTTTGTCTTGGCCGATCCCATCGACGGCTATTTGCAAAAAATTCGCCCCGGCTTTGTTCTGATGCAAACCGGCATGGCGCTGGGGATGATCCGCAGCTCCATCAAACTGATGGAACAAGTGCGTCGGCAACTGGGGCATGTGAACAAATACCTTGAAAAACAACCCGAAGACTTTGCCGACCTGCTCGACGAGCTTGAGGCCGAGATCATGGAGTTGGCCAAAACGCCTTATGATACCTCTATCGCGTATTTCCGCCGTGTGATCACCGCCCGCCTGCGCGGCGGTGAAGCGTCAACTGAGGCTGCGCATTTCGCGATGCTTCATTGCGGGGCACGTGGGTTCGTCAGCCAAGGGACCGCACAAAGACGCTTGCGCGAGAGCTATTTCATCGCGGTGGTGACACCCGCCACCAAACAACTTCGCAAAATGCTGGCCGACCTGCCCGCAGCCTAGAAAGGAATACCACATGAGTACCGTTCTGATTTCACCTGCCGAACTTGCCGCTATGAACAAAGATGAGATCGTCTTGATCGACACCCGCGCACCTGAAGGGTTTGCCGCTGGTCACATCCCCGGCGCGGTCAATCTGCACGACATCTTTACCTATCTGGCAACATCGGACGCCGAAGGCATGGCCGAGCTGACACAGAAATTCGCTGACGCCTTTGGGGCGGCGGGCCTTGATGGCACAAAGACTGCCGTGATCTACGAACAGGCGATGGACAGCGGCTTTGGCCAATCCTGCCGAGGGTATTTCCTGCTCAGCTATCTGGGATATCCCAACACCAAAGTACTGCACGGTGGCATGGCCGCATGGGTCGCCGCGCAGATGCCGGTGACTACCGAAGCGACCTCGCCTGCACCTGCGAGCTTTGCTGTGGATGCTAATGCGGCTGCCCTCATGTTGACGGTGGATGACATGAAACAGGCGCTTGAAACCCCTGAGGTGACCTTGCTGGACGTGCGCGATGTAGATGAATGGGTCGCCACCAGTTCATCGCCCTATGGCAAAGACTTTTGCCCCCGCAAGGGCCGCATCCCCGGCGCAAAGTGGATCGAATGGTACCGCATGATGAAGCCGACAGCAGACGGACCGATGATGAAGTCCAGCGAAGAAGTGCTGGCCGAATGCGCCACCGTCGGCATCGACACCGAAACGCCCGTCTATATCTATTGCTTCAAAGGCGCGCGCGCTTCTAACACCTTTCTTGCGTTGAAAGAGGCCGGCGTCAAAGATGTACGCATCTACTTTGGATCGTGGAACGAATGGTCCCGCGACATGAGTTTACCGATTGACGAGGGGTTGCCCTTTGTCAGCACCTAATGTCATCGACTACTATTTTGCACCGATGTCGGGCTACGCCTATCTTGGCCATGCCCGACTATTGGATATTGCCGCAGATACTGGTGCCGTGATCCGCTACCACCCTTTGGATATGGCCGCTGTGTTTGCTGCGGCAGGCTCATTTCCGCCAGCCAAGTATCCAGAAATCCGGCAAACGCATCGCAAAGCGGATATGAAGCGGTGGGCGGTCAAGCTTGAGCTGCCTATAAATACAACACCTGCCTTTTGGCCCGTGCCGATGGACCTTGCATGCCGCGTGATCGTCGCATCGCAAGCGCTTGGCGGGGATCAAGGGGAGGTTGTCGGTGCAATTCTGAAGGCCGTTTGGGTGCACGACTTGAACATCTCTGATCAGGGTGACGTCGGCAAAACGCTTGAGCTGGACGGGATTGTGGCTGATGAAATATTGAATGTTGCGGGTGACAGTGCCGTAGCATCACAGGCCAAGGCCGAAACCGCCGAGGCGATTGAAAAGGGCATTTTTGGGTCGCCGACATATGTGATTGGCGACGACTGGTTCTTTGGACAAGACAGGCTCGCATTTTTGCGGGGGCATTTGAAAAATCTATGATCCCGTCATTTGATACTCTGGGACGTCGCGGAACTCACGGACAAGGAAATTAATGAACGCGCGCGTTTTGGGTGGAAGGTTACGCGTGTCGGCAAACATGATTGCGATGTCGGTGCTCGGCGGCGCGTCGTCTGGCAAAACGCGCACCAACTCCCCTGATTGGAACTTACGATCCGCCATGTAGCGCGGCAGCCGCGCTATGCCGATGCCTGCAAGCGCTGCGTGGTAAACAACATCCGTACTGTTTCCTTCAAATCAACCCTGCGCCTCAGAGGCTTAATCGTCGAAAGGATCGGCTTTGCACCATGCGTTTCGCTTGCTGTTTCCGGCAATCCGAAGGCAATTTTGACGCGCGAGTTCCTCAAAATGGCCTTGTTGCATGGCACCCCGCTCACATGGCACCCCGCTCAGGTAATATCGGGTGCGGCCTTTTCCGTTCAGGATGCTGTAGATGCCGCACAAGTTCAACGCTGATCGCCGTGACAAGATCCCCAAGCAGAAGCATCGGGTGACGAATTGGGCTGAGTACAACGAAAGCTTGCGGCGGCGAGGGGATCTGACGGTTTGGATTAGCGAAGAGGCGCTCGCCTTGTGGTCGGCGCCGCGCAGGACGCAGCCGGGTGGGCAGCCTGTCTATTCAGATTTGGCGATTAAGACCTGCCTGACCATGGGCATGGTGTTCCGGCAGCCGCTGCGCCAGACCCAAGGCTTGATGTGTTCGATTGCCAAGCTGCTGGGGGTCGAAATCGCGGTGCCCAGTTTCTCCACCTTGTCGCGCCGGGGCAACGGCCTGACATTGCGCGTTCAGCGACAGGCCAACGGCAAAGCGGGAATCCAGTTGGTCGTGGATAGCACCGGGGTGAAGATCTACGATGCGGGCGATTGGCTAGAGGAGAAGCATAAAACCCAGCGCAAAGGGCGGTCCTGGCGCAAGCTGCACCTCGGTCTCGATCTTGTCAGCGGCGAGATCGTCTGCTCCGATTTGACCACCCATGGCGTCGGAGATTCCACCGCGCTGCCGGGTCTGTTGGATCAAATTGATGGCCCCATCGACCTGTTTCTAGCGGATGGCGCCTACGACGGCGACCCAACGTGCGATCTCCTGCTCGCGCGCTTTGGCGAAGGAATTGAGATTGCGATCCCGCCACCCAAAAACGCGATGCTGAGCTCGGACGCCGCCCAGAAGCCGACGATCCGCGATCGCCAAATTACCAAAATTGAGGCGTACGAACGCATAGCTTGGCAGAAGACATCGGGCTACAATCAGCGCAGTCGAGGTGAAACTTTGGTGGGTCACTGGAAGGCAGTCATCGGGCCGAAACTAAAGGCGCGCAGCTTTGAGAACCAGAAAGCGGAGGCCAGGATTGGTGTCCGCGTGCTGAAACGGATGACCGAACTTGGTCGCCCTAATTTCGAACGCACCGCCTGAATTCCGTCTCGGATAGGCCGCGTTCCGAATTGGAGCCGATCCGTGCAACACAACCAGTCTTTGCGAAAAGGGGTTTGTCAGGCATCACATGTTGCCTTGGCTTCAAAAACTAATCGGATGCACGGAGAAAACCTCAGGTCCAAAATACTGGGCCCTCATTACCAGAAAATGTTCAACAGATCCGGGCATCTTCAGTCCGTCGCGGCGACGATCCCCGGGCGCTGGTCAGTAGATTGCGATTGGGTACAGCCGTCGGGACCTCTTCGAGACTAGACGGATCCTGCCGCGGTGTCCTGAGTGCGGATCACCGCATCGACTCCGCTACCGGATTTTTCGAGACAGGCTGACAGGATCAGGGTCTGTACAGTAGATATATAGGTATCGATGGGTACCGCGCGGCGCTGATACTTCGTACGCTTGACATACCAATCCTGTAATAACGGCTTGATCAGCGCGGCCAGCAAAGGTGAGGTGTCGCTGCGAAAGACATGCGATGCGATCCCTTCGTTCAGGACATCGGCGATATAGCGTTCCGTTAACTCTTCGCTGTCGACCGCTTTCTGGCGCGCGGCGCGGGGAAAGTTTTTCGCCTCCATGAAAGAAAAAGTGAACCAAGGCAGCATTTCCTCGGTCATGCGCACATGCGCATCGATAAGCCAGTTCAAATGCGCCACCGGATCGCCGTAAACTTCGGGCGGTGGGGTCGAAAGGGTCCGCTGCACAGCATCTGTGACTTCGGAGAGGATCATTTTCAGAAGCGTGTCTTTGGTATCGAAATAGGCATACAGCCCCCCCATTGACACGCCCGAAGCACTTGACAGATCGCGTAGAGACATGACCTGGAAGCCCTTGAGGTTGGACAGTTCAAGCGCGGCGGTGATGATAACCTTGAGCTTGCGCAGGGCGAAATCCGGTTTCTTTACTGTGATCGTATCGCGGTGCCGCTCCAGAATATGACGGCATAATGCCTCCGTTCTCAAGTCGTCGATGTTCAACACACGCGGTCTCCCTGTCGTCCTATTCGGTTTCAATCTACGCCTTCCGTCCAGAAACATAAACGAGGGCTTGCACGGGAACGTGCCTTGGTTTATTTTTTCGAGCAATCGCTCGTAAAATGACGGAGTGATCGATATCGCAGGTTCAGGGGAAAGGCCTTTGACGAATATGTCCACCACGTCTTCGGAAGAAACAATCTGGCCCGGTCTTGCCGGAAAGACCGCGCTAGTGACGGGCGCATCTTCAGGGCTTGGCGCGCATTTTGCGCGTCTGCTGGCCGGCAAAGGTGTAAAAGTGACCTTGGCCGCGCGGCGCCTGGACCGGATTTCGTCGATTTGTGAAGAGATCGCAGGCGCAGGTGGTCTGGCCGAGCCCCTGTCGCTGGATGTTGCCGATCCGGGCTCTGTCGAGACGGCATTGACCAGTCGGTCGTTCGACATCGTTGTCAACAATGCGGGAACCACTCTGTCGGCTCCGGCGCTGGAGCACGGGACGCAGGACATCGACCGCATTCTTGATACAAATCTCAAAGGCGCATTCCATGTCGCGCGTGTCGCTGCCGAAGCGATGGTTGCCAAGGGCCACGGTGGCGTGATTGTGAATGTGGCATCAATCCTTGGAACACGTGTAGCTGGAAATGTGTCGGCCTATGCGGCCTCCAAGGCCGGACTGATCCAACTGAGCCGCGCGTTGGCATTGGAGTGGGCGCGGCATGGCATTCGGGTCAACGCGCTTTGCCCCGGTTATATCGAGACTGAATTGAACCGCGCGTTCTTTGCCTCCGAACCGGGTCAGGCGCTAATCCGCCGTGTCCCGCAACGCCGTCTTGGCCAGCCTTCGGATCTGGATGGCCCGCTCTTGCTGCTGGTTTCCGATCTTGGGCACTTCATGACCGGAACCGAAATCGTCGCCGACGGCGGCCATCTCGTTTCATCTCTCTGATCGTTTGAGGACGTTTTATGGACTTTACCATCTCCCCCCGCGTCGAAGATTTTCGCGCGCGTATTGCCCGCTTTGTCGCGAACGATATCCTGCCTGTCGAAGCCCGTCCCGAGGCCTGGGATGCGCACGGCAATATTGCCCATGACTGGATGGCGCCACTGCGTGAAAAGGCCCGCGACGAAGGGCTTTGGTGTCTGCAGCTCAAATCCGAAACTGGCGGGCAAGGGCTTGGCAGGGTTGGCATGGCGGTCTGTTACGAAGAGATGAACCGGTCGATTTTCGGGCCGGTGATCTTCAACTCGGCCGCACCGGATGACGGCAACATGATGGTGCTCGAACAGGCCGGAACGCCCGAACAGAAAGAGCGTTGGCTTGACCCGATCGTACGGGGCGATGTGCGGTCGTCTTTTGTTATGACCGAACCGCATCCCGGCGGCGGATCCGATCCGGGAATGATGGCTACCACAGCCACGAAAAAGGGCGACAAGTATGTCATTCGCGGGCACAAGTGGTTCATCACCGGCGCTGCGGATGCGGATCATTTCATCCTTCTGGCGCGCACTTCGGATGATCCACGCCGCGGTTTGACAGCCTTTCTGCATCACCGGGACGATCCGGGTTGGCGTATCGACCGCCGCATCCCGATCATGGGGCCCGAAGAACACGGCGGTCATTGCGAACTGATCTATGAGGATATGGAGCTGCCCGCCGATCGCATCATCATGGGCGAAGGCATGGGGCTTAAAATCACCCAGATGCGCCTTGGCACAGCACGCTTGACCCATTGTATGCGCTGGCTGGGACTTGCCAAGCGCTGTACTGAGATTGCCCAGGACTATGCCGCGAACCGGCATGGGTTTGGCATCCGTCTGTCCGACCGGGAAAGCATCCAGATCAAGATGGGCGATCTGGCGATGGAGATCGAAGTAGGCCGCCTGCTGGTGATGAAAGCCGCATGGGCGCTGGATCAGGGCAGTTTTGCGAAGAAAGAAGTGTCGATGGCCAAAATTCATGTGGCCAATCTTTTGCACAAGGCCGCCGATGTTGCGATCCAGATCAATGGCGCGCGGGGGTATTCCAAAGATACGGTTCTGGAATGGATCTATCGCTACGCCCGTCAGGCCCGTCTGGTCGATGGTGCCGATGAGGTACATCAGATGGTTCTGAATCGACACCTTGGTGAGGAAGGTCGCGATTTCTGGAGATGGAATGTCGGGGACATCTGAACCGTGGATTTGAGGGGGAGCGCAGTGTTTAACAATCCAGATCATGCAATTGGCGCGGCCCATTCGACCTCGCCAATGCTGCTTGGTCTGTTGGCGTCCGCGCCCGGTGTTCTTCGCGTGGGTTCTGCTGGGGAATCGCACCCACGTAATTATCAGGAGGGGTGGGCATGAGCGATTTGGACCTTGCTTCTCTGCGCGTCTGGTTGGCAGCGCGGTGGCCGGATGCCGGGGATCTGCACACGCAGCGCATCAGCGGTGGACAATCGAACCCGACATGGTTCGTGACATGGGGCGACGTCCAGTTGGTTCTGCGTTGCAAACCTTCTGGTCCGATCCTGCCGGGCGCACATGCGATCGATCGCGAATACCGGGTCCAGAAAGCGCTGGCAGAGACCGATGTTCCGGTGGCGAAAATGCTCTATTTCGAAGAGGATGCAAGCATCCTTGGAACGCCATTCTACGTTATGGAGCGGCTGGATGGACGGGTCTTTGAAGATTGCACCTTGCCAGGTCTGAGCGCTGACGAACGGCGTGAGATCTATCTTGATATGGCGCGCACGCTGGCGCAACTTCATGCAGTACGCCCCGATGCGGTAGGGCTTGATGACTTTGGCAAGCCGGGCAATTATTTTGCCCGTCAGATCGCACGCTGGAGCAGGCAGTACAATGACTCTCCGGGCCCGCGGGTGCCCGATCTGGATTACCTGATCGAATGGCTTCCCGCCAACATCCCCGAGGAGGACGGGGCGGTATCTATTGCGCACGGCGATTTCCGGCTGGGCAATCTGATGATCCATCCAACCGAGCCGCGGGTCATTGCGGTGCTGGACTGGGAGCTTTCTACCCTTGGTCATCCGCTCGCCGATCTGGGGTATTGCGTGATGCCGTGGAATTCCTCGCCTGAGGAATACGGCGGATTGCTCGGCACCGATTGGGCCAACGGCGGGATCCCATCGCAGGAAGAATTCGTCGCTGAATACCATGCCCATGCCAGACCGACCGCGCCTTTGCGAGCGTTTCACATCGCCTTCGCGATGTTCCGCTTTGCCGTGATCTTCGTCGGGATCGCCGATCGTGCACGATCCGGGAGCGCGGCCTCGTCCGAAGCGGCCAGCCTTGGCGTGCTTGCGCCACGTTTCGCCGCACGCGCCCGGGATGTCATCGCAAGTGCGTCTTCCAGTGCTGAAGCTATGTCCTGATCCTCTGGACACAGAGGATCAGGACACGCGCTTTCGGTTTACTCATGTTCGGATAGGATCGGATGTAATTCCATCGTATCCGCAATGTTCGGCGGCTTGTGGGCGATCCTTCTTTTGGGAGGGCGCCGCTTTTTGTTTTTACTGATGTGGCGCGAGATCACGTTTGCAGGTTCGTATCCGTACCGCCGCAGATTGCGCTGTCAAAAGTCATGCAGCGGATCAGGGGGACAGTCCTCCCGCCGAATTCAGAAGCGATTTCCCGAACTATGCAAGGACCCGCCCGGAAACATTCGACGCGTGCGCCACGCACCGCAAAGATCGGCTGGACGTTGCCAAATGATCTTTGCGGCCGGGTGAGACCTCTTCAGACGTGGTCAAAATCGACTGTGAGTTTTTCGGTTTTCGGGCGGGCCTGGCAGGTCAGAACGAAGTTTTCCTTCAATTCCCAAGGTTCCAGCGCATAATTCAGCGTCATCTCGGCCTCTCCTTCGATGACCTTGGCGCGACAGGTCGAACACATGCCGCCCTTGCAGGAATAGGGCAGCTCGATACCTGCCGCAGCAGCGGCGGTCACCACACTTTCCTGGTCGTCTGTCATCACAAAGGTGCGAGAGGTGCCATCGAGGATCGCCGTGACCTCTACCCCTTCGCCGGGCGCGGTTTCCGCAGCAATTGGCGCGCGCACAACGGGCGCGATATTGCCGTCACCGGCGGGTGCAAAGAGTTCGTCATGAATACAGTTCTCGGCAACACCCAGAGCGCAGAGTTCCGCCCGAAGCTCCTGGATCAATTCGGCGGGACCGCAAAGGAAGGCATCGTCGATCGCCTTTGGATCGAACAGGGCACCGGCGAATTTGCGCAGCTTCTCCGCGTCCAGACGGCCCGAGAAAAGCGGTGAATCGGTGCCTTCGCGTGTCAGCGTATGAAACAGCGAGAGCCGTTCGGGATAGGTGTCCTTGAGATCGTTGAGCTCGTCGCGGAAAATGATCGAGCTGAGAGTACGGTTGCCATAAAACAGGATAAAGCTGGCCTCCGGGTCTGCGGAAAGCACCGAACGGATAATCGATATGATCGGTGTAATGCCGCTGCCCGCTGCCAGAGCCAGATAGGTGCGTGGGCCGCCGCGCTGAATCTTCGCCCCGAAAGTGCCTTCGGGCGTCATGACATCGAGTTCCGTTCCCGGTGTCAGCTCGTCATGGACAAAGGACGAAAACACCCCGCCCTCAAGCCGTTTGACCAGAACCCGCAGTTCGCCATCGTCCCGGCCGGAGCTGACCGAGTAGCATCGCCGCACACCGTCAGTGTCGCCGGCGCGGCGCAGCGTCACATATTGGCCCGGAGTGAACAGGTAATCGGCGGCCAGCTCGTCCGGAATATCGAAGGCCAGCGACACCGCGTCGTCCGTTTCCTTGCGGACATCGCGCACGTTCAGCCGGTGAAAACGCGGCGGGCGGCGCTTGGCCGGGGGGGTCTCAGGTTTGGTCTTTGCTGCAGTGGTCATCCCGTTTTCCTTCGTAGTCATCGCGTGGCCTTACAGGCGCCGTTCGCAATGCATTCTTATTCCATCCGGGGACAGTGCCCGGTCCATGATCCATCGGCCCGTCGCGGTGCCCGCGTCAGATACATTTGAAGTAATCGAACGGCTCTCGGCAGTTGCGGCAGCGATATAACGCCTTGCAGGCTGTCGAGCCGAATTCGCTGATCTTCTCGGTATCGCTCGCGCCGCATTTCGGGCAGGTGATCACCTCGTCCGAGAACAGCGCGCGTTTGGAATTGCTGCCCTTTTTCGGCGGTGCAATTCCGTAAGCGCGTAGTTTTTCCCGTGCGTCGTCCGAAATCCAATCCGTCGTCCAGGGCGGGGAATGGCGCAGCGACACCCGATGCGCGTCAATTCCGGCCTTGGCCAGCGCCAGTTCAACTTCGATGGCGATCATTCCCATTGCGGGGCAACCGGAATAGGTCGGCGTGATCACCACCTCGATCGTGCCGTCGTCATCCATCGCGACATCGCGCAGAATGCCGATGTCGCGGATTGTGAGAACCGGGATCTCCGGATCGCACACCTGATCCAGAACGGCGCGGGCGTGTTCCAGAAGCGCCTGCCGGTCTTCGGCGTCTGAGTGGGGGGGTGTGCTTACCATTTCTGACCTGGATAGGCACGCTGGAGAAATTGCATATCTGACAGCAGGTGGCCCAGATGTTCGGTGTGTTTCCCGGTTCGACCGCCCTTGAGCATCCAGCAATCCTCTGGGTAATCCAGTGTTGCCGCCGTCAGCACCTCGCGGACGGTCTTTTCCCATTCGCTGCGGACAGCAGTCAGGTCGACACCATGCCCGGCCTCGAACGCGGCGGTTTCGACCTCGTCCATGTCGAACATCTCGCCGGTATACATCCAAAGGGCGTCGACGGCATCCTGCACCCGCTGGTGGCTTTCTTCGGTGCCATCTCCCATGCGTAAAATCCATTCACTGGCGTGCCGCAAATGGTAGAGCGATTCCTTTTCCGCGCGACCGGCGATCCCGGCAACCTCGGAATCCACAGACCGTGTCAGCGCCTCCCAGACGGGAACCGCGAAAGCGGAGTAGAACATCTGGCGCACCATCGTGTGCGCGAAATCTCCGTTCTCTCTCTCGACAAGCAGCAGGTTCTTGTATTCAGGCGCATCGCGCAGAAACACAAGATCGTCAGCGTCGCGGTTGTCTTCCTCGCCGGACACCGCGACTGCGTGTTCATAAAGCGCGCGGGCCTGGCCGATCAAATCGAGACCGATATTGGTGAGCGCAAGCTCCTCTTCCAGGATCGGAGATTTCCCGATCCATTCGGACATGCGGTGCCCAAGGATCAAGTTGGTGTCGGCCAGCCGCAGCAGATGCTCGAAGCGGGTATTCTTTTGAAGCTCTCCCATCACATGTTCTCGACTTCTTTCGGGAGGACATAAAATGTCGGGTGGCGGTAGGGTTTGCGCTCGGGATCGGACGGCGACAAGTTGGTTTCCTTGTCTTCGGGTGCGCTGGCGATCAGATCGGCGCTGCGCACAATCCAGATGGAATCTGCCTCACCGCGACGGGTGTAGAGATCGCGGGCATTTTGCATCGCCATCTGGTCATCCAGGGCATGCAGGCTTCCAACATGGCGGTGCGACAGGCCATTCCGCGGACGCAGAAAAACCTCGTATAGCGGGGTGTCATTTTCTCTCATGTCTTGGTTTGCCCTCTTTGGCTAATACTGTGGCTCACAGGTATGGAAACGGGCGGCGTGCAATGCCGCCCGGTGTACCGACTGTGTGATCTGCGGTAAGTGTCAGGCGGCGTTTCTGGCCGCTTGTTTCGCGGCATAAGCTTGCGCAGCTTCGAGAACCCATGCCCCTTCGGCATGCGCTTTGCGGCGCGCCGTGATCCGGTCATGGTTACAGGGACCCTGGCCTTTAACGACACTCCAGAATTCGTCCCAATCGATCTCTCCATGCTCCCAATCCCCGGTCTCTTCATTAAACCGAAGGTCGGGATCGGGGATTTCGATCCCAATCAATTTCGCCTGTGGAACGGTGGCCTTGATGAATTTCTGACGAAGTTCATCATTGGTGAAGTTCTTGATTTTCCACTTCACGCCCGTCTCTGTGTTGGGCGAATCCGCATCATGCGGACCGAACATCATCATGATGGGCCACCACCAGCGGTTGACCGCATCCTGCCCCATCGCCTTTTGTTCGGGCGAGCCGTTCATCAGGGCGACCATGGCTTCATAGCCCTGGCGTTGGTGAAAGCTCTCTTCCTTGCAGACGAGAACCATCGCCCGCGCGTAGGGGCCATATGAGCAGCGGCACAGCGGGATCTGGTTCATGATTGCTGCGCCATCGCCCAGCCAGCCGATCACGGCCAGATCGGCCCAATTCAGGGTCGGGTAGTTGAAAACACTGGAGTATTTTGCCTTGCCGGACAAAAGCTGCCCAACCATCTCTTCGCGGGAAACCCCGAGGGTCTCGGCTGCGGAATAGATATAAAGCCCGTGACCGAATTCATCCTGAATCTTGGCCATGGCCTGCAATTTGCGCCGCAGGGTCGGCGCGCGCGTCACCCAGTTCGCCTCGGGGTAAACTCCTACAATCTCGGAGTGAGCGTGTTGAGACATCTGCCGGATCAGCGTCTTGCGATAGGCTTCCGGCATTTCGTCGTTCGGCTCGATTTTCTCACCGGCGTCGATACGAGCCTGGAACCGATCCAACAGATCCTGTTCTCCTCCCGGAGTCTCTTCGACACCCATCAATCCTTGCGAATACATGCAACTTTCCTCCGACTTGCGGTGCCCGGACCCATCGTGGTCACGCACCTTGGCAATGATTCAGGCACAGACTCAATCGAATGATTGTATCTGCCCTTAAAGTATAAAACATAATTTGGTACGTCAACCAAATTTAGTCGTATTTAGTTCCCGCCCCGGGGCGGATTTCATGGTCCCGGCTCATAGTCCAAGATAAGCTTCGCGCACCTTGGGATTTGCCGAAATTTCCTTTGCTGTTCCTTCGATAATTACGTTTCCCGTTTCCATCACATAGGCGCGGTCGACAAAGGCGAGCGCCGCATTTGCGTTCTGTTCGACCAGAAGGATCGTGATTCCCTGCTTCTTCAACTCCCGAAGAGTGTCGAGAATTTGTTGTACAAGAAGCGGAGACAAACCCATGCTGGGTTCATCCAGCAGAATAAGGCGCGGCCGGACCATCATCGCGCGTCCGATGGCCAGCATCTGCTGCTGTCCGCCGGACAGGCTTCCGGCAGGAAGATGGCGCTTTTCCTTGAGGATCGGGAACGTGTCATAGGCCCAGCCCAGCCTCGACGGATCTGCGCGTTCCGTTGAGGTCAGGGACCAGCCGCCGATCAACAGGTTATCCTCGACTGACAGCGGCCCGAAGATATGGCGTCCCTCGGGAACCTGGGCGATGCCCAGATTGATCCGTTTGTGTGCGGGCACCTTGTCCAGGGGTTTGCCATCGAACAGGATCGTCCCGTCAGAGGTTGGCTGCACCCCCGAAATTGACCGCATCATCGTTGTCTTGCCGGCGCCGTTGGCACCGATCACGGCCACCACTTCGCCTTCGTCCACCTCTAGAGACACACCGTGCAGGGCTTCAATGCGGCCATAGCGCGATTTCACATTATTCAGCGACAGCACCGGCTTCTCCTTCGTCTCCTTCAAGCCCCAGATACGCCTCGATCACATGCGGATCGGCGGCAATGGTGGCGGCATTTCCCTCGGCCAATTTCTTGCCGAAGTTGAGCACGAGTATGTGGTTCGAAATCTTCATGACCAACCGCATGTCGTGTTCGACGAGCACCACCGCCATGCCTTCGGCAGCGATTTTGCTGATGATCTCGTCGATTTCCTCGGTTTCGCGTGGATTGCAGCCGGCGGCGGGCTCATCCAGCAGCAGGACTTTCGGCACAAGGGCCAGAGCGCGGGCGATTTCCAATCTCTTGAGGGCGCCATAGGGCAGGGAATCGGCGGTCTGATCGGCGTAGTGTTCCATGCCGACGCGCGCCAGACATTCCATGGCCCTTTTGCGGGTCTCCTCGCGTTGACGTCGGACCGACGGCAGCGCGAGAAGATGCGCGAGCACGTTTCTCTTCTCATGCAGGTGTCGCGCGACCATGACGTTTTCCAGCGCTGTCATGGTCTGAAAGACCTGCAGGTTCTGGAAGGTTCGCGTCAGGCCTCTTCCGGCCAGCTTGTCGGGCGACTGGCCCGTGACGTCCTGCCCTTCAAGAAGGACTTTCCCCGATCGCGGCTTGTAAACACCCGAAATCAAGTTGAACAACGTGGTTTTGCCGGCTCCGTTCGGGCCGATCACCGAGAGGATCTCGCCGGGCCGGACGGACAAGTTGACATTGTCCAGCGCCTTGAGCCCTCCAAAGGAGATGCTCAGACCGTCAGTTTCAAGAATTGCTGTCATGCCTGCGGCTCCTGATTGCTTTGCTGATGCTCGGAACAATGCCGGAGCGCATAAAGACCATTGTGAGGATCATGATGAGACCGAGAAACGCATGTTCGTATTCGTGCATGACGGTCAGAAATTGCGGCAGAATGATAATCAGCGCTGCACCGACCAGTGATCCGCCAACCGAGCCCATACCGCCCAGAACCACCATGGTAACCAGTTGCACAGAAACCAGAAAATCCGATACGCCGGGGGTTATGTGCCCATTGTAGAGCGCAAGAAGCCCCCCCGCAGCCGAGGCGAAACAAGCCGAGATGACAAACACGATGAGCTTGTATCTGGCAACGTCAACGCCCAGCACGGATGCGGCGACTTCGCTGTCGTGAATGGCACGCAGGGCCAACCCTGTCGGGCTGTTAATCAGATTGAGCGCCAGCCACACACTGATGAGCAACGCGATCCCGGTGATCCAATACCAGGTTTCGGTGCCTTTGACCTTCCAGCCCATGATCACCACGCGTGGCACCCGCATCCCGTCCGGCCCTCCGGTCAATTCGACCTCGTTGGACAGGATCATGAAGATCAGCATGCCCAGACCCAACGTGGCCACAGCAAGGTAATGCCCCTTGAGCTTCAGAATGGGTCTTCCCAGAAGCAGCGCAAGGAGACCACAGAACGCGATCCCGGCTGGCAGGCTCAGCGCGGGTGAAAGCCCCAGTTGCGAGGGCCCCAGTGCTACAGAGTAAGCACCGATCCCAAAGAAACCGGCATGTCCCAGGCTGACCTGGCCGGCGAAGCCCATCAACAGGTTGAGGCCGATTGCTGCCATGGCATAGACCCAGACGACAACAGCGAGCCTCATTTGAAAGCTTGAGGTCATCAGCAGCGGAAGAACCAGCAGCATTGCACCGATCAGGATCAGGCTAAGACGGTTTCCGACGACGCGTTGTACTGTGTCAAACACGCTCATGATGTTCACTCCCGAATAGCCCGTTAGGAAAGGCACACAAGACCACGAGGATGATGACGAAAGCGGCGGCATCCTTGTAATCGGTAGAAATGTATCCGGCAGTCATCGCCTCGCCGACACCGACGAGGATCCCGCCGATCAGGGCCCCGGCCGGCTTGCCCATGCCCCCCAGCATCACCGCGGCAAAAGCCTTGAGCGCCAGCAGGACACCGATGTCGTAACTCACAAGCGAAATCGGCGTAATCAGAATACCGGCAACTGCCGCAAGAACGGCGGAGATGGCAAAACTCATCGCGACGATCATCCGCACATTGATACCGACAAGTTGCGAGGCAACCAGATCGTTCGAGGCGGCGATCAGGGCCTTGCCGATCATCGTCCGGCGCATCATCAGGGCAAGAAGCCCGACCATTGCCAGTGTTCCCACGACGACCACGATGCTTTGTGGCTGGGCCACGGCACCTGCGATATTAATGGGCGTGTCACCAGCCAGCGACGGCAGCGAAAAGAAGCTGGTGCCAAACGCGACCTGGGCCAGCCCGCGGATCAGGATGGATGCACCTATGGTAATGATGATCAGTGCAAAAACCGGCGCTCCGCGCGCTGGCCGAATGGCAAACTCATACAGCAGCACGCCGATGAGAGCGGTCAAGGCGATCGCCAGAATGGCCGCCACAAGATAGGGCAGGCCCAGCGAGATGCCGAAAACCGTAAACATTCCACCGAGCATGACGAATTCACCTTGTGCGAAATTCACCACATGCGACGCGTTGTAGATAACCGTGAACCCCAAGGCCACAGCCCCGTATATGAACCCGACCGTGAGGCCGGAAATGAGAAATTGCAAGAATTCGGACAGTGCCATGGTGTTCCTTTAACGGACTTACGGGCTTTTGTTTCAAACCCCGGGAATGACGATGCAGGCTTTGGATCAACGCCGGGATGTCAGGATGCTTTGCACAGTTGGAGAGCTTCGAAGAAAGCCCCCCAGAAAGCGCGGCGCGAACCGTCGCTATCGACGATCCGCGCCAGTGGTATCAGGAGGGGGTTATTCCAGAACCCACTCGCTGTCTTTTACGGTAACCATGTAGAGCGAAGAATGGTCGATGCCGAGATGATCCTCGGCACTCATGTTGAACATGCCCGTGACGCCGGGAAGATCCTTGGTGGCCTCCAGCGCATCGCGCACGTCCTGCGGATCGTCCGAATCCGCGCGCTTGATCGCATCCGAGATAAGCAGAAGCGCGTCGTAGGCATAGCCGCCAAAGGTCGAGACATCTTCGCCGGTCAGATCACGAAAGGCCTTGGTGTATTCAACAGCGCGGGGGCGCAGCGGATTATCTTCGGACAGCTGATCGGCAATCACCAGAAGCGGGGCAGTCACACGGGCATTTTCCGCGCCGCCATCGGACATTTCGACGTAGACCTTGGAGGCCGAACCGTGGCTGTGATACTGCGGAATCTCGATGCCCAGCTGTTTGTAGTTGCGGGAGACAACGGCCAGGGGCTGGCCGAACCCGCCCACGAACACCGCGTCAACGCCGGGGGTGTTCTTGATCTTGGTCAGCTGGGGCGACATGTCCACGTCTTTGGGGTTGAAGGTTTCATCCGCAATGATCTCGATACCGCGTTTCTCCGCCTGCTCGGTGCATTCCTTGCGGACGGATTTGCCAACGCCGCCGGTACCGGTCATCAGGGCCACCTGATCAAAACTGCGTTCGCTGAACTCGATCATGACCCGTTCACAGACCATGCGATCAGTATGCGGTGTCTTGAAGACGTACGGGTTGACCGGTTCGATAATCTGGATACCTGCCGCCAAGGAAACCAACGGCACTTCCGCGTCTTCGAAGACCGAAATCATCGCCAGCGTCGCGCCGGTCGTGCTGGTGCCGATCACGGCCGAAACCTCGTCGTCTTCGACCAACCGCGTGGCATAGGTCCGCGCGGTATTGGCATCGGAGGCATCATCGTACAGCACTAGCTCCACCGGACGGCCAAGCAGACCACCGTCTTCATTCAGTTTTTCCACATAGTGCTTGAGCGTGATTGCCGCGGGTTCTCCCAAAAACGCCGCCGGGCCAGTCTGCGACACGACTGCGCCGATCCGCACCGGGTCAGCAGCTTGCACCCCCCCGGCGATGGTAAGAGCGGCCCCGAGAGCGGCAAGTTTGACTACCTTTTTCATGTTTCCTCCACTTATTGAACTGATTTTAATTTGCGAGATGTCGGGGCCTTTAGGCAGCCCTCTTTCACTTTACGTTCTGTTAGGTCTGAGACATTCTGGTGAGGCGGCATTGCCGCAACCGGCCTACACTTCCGCCGCTGCGGGGTCGCCCGATGCGGCGGCCAGGTGGGTCCCCGGCACAATCTTTGAGTGACCGCGAAATTCGACAATCCTGCGACCGGATTGGTCGGTGATTGTCACATCATAAATTCCATTGCGTCCATCAAGAAGGCTTTCTTTCGCAGTTGCGGTCAGCCGGTCGCCGCGAGACGCGGGGCGCAGAAACTGAACGCTGCAGAAATTTCCGACTGCGATTGAGTTGCGGGTATTGCAAGCCAGCGCGAAAGCGACATCTGCCAGCGTGAACATCAGACCGCCATGCGCCATGTCGAGTCCGTTCACCATTTCATCACCGACAATCATCGACACTGCCGCCGTGCCCGGTCCCACGGAATCGCGGGTGATACCCAGCATACGGCTGGTCTTGTCCTCGGCCCAAATCACATCTGCGCAGTTCTCGGCTATCGTCTGCGGGTCGCTCGATATGGATATGTTCAAGAGTTCTTTCCTTTTACTTTGAAGACCGGGGCCCGCTTTTCCAGAAAGGCGGTAACCGCCTCCTTGTTGTCTGCCGACTGACCGGCAAGACTTTGCAGATCGCGCTCGATGTCCAGCTGACGGTCAAAGGTCGTTTCCATGGCAGTATCCAAAGCCTGCTTGGTCAGCTTCAGGCCTTCGGGCGGAAGAGCGGCAAAGCGTTCGGCCATAGCCAAGGCTGCATCGCGTAATGCGGTATCATCCACCACCTGCCAGACCAGACCGAAGGTCTGCGCCTGTTCGGCAGTTATAGCGTCGCCAAGCAACGCCAGGGCCCGCGCCCGCTGGGGGCCGACCAGACGCGGAAGGGTCCATGTGCCGCCAGAATCCGGCACCAGACTGATTTTTGAGAACGATTGAACGAACTTGGCGGATCGTCCCGCCAGAACGATATCGCAGGCCAGTGCGATATTGGCACCCGCGCCTGCCGCGACGCCGTTTACAGCAGCAATGACCGGTATCGGCAGGCGTCGAATGGTGCGGACCAGACGGTTATATGTATTTTCGAGATGGACACCGAGATCGTCAATGGGGCCGTTCGGGTCAGAGGCTTCCCCGAGATCCTGCCCCGCACAGAAGCCGCGACCTGCTCCGGTCAGGACGATGCTCCGCACAGACCCGTCGGATTCGGCTGTCGCCAGTGCGTCGAACAATTCCCGGTGCATATCCACGGTGAAAGAGTTCAGCGCGTCGGGCCTGTTCAATATCACGACTAAACACGATCCGACTCTTTCGGTCAGCACCAATGAACTCAACGATTTATCCTCCCTCGCGATGGCCAGCCGACGCCCAGAACTTTTTCCGGGCCTTGGCTAGGTGTCCCACGAACTTCATGTAACACAAATTTTAACAAAACAAACAGTTTTTCTATGTAGTTCAGATGCAAATTTGACGGCCCTTACCTGCGTGGGCATATTCAGGCGAAGGTGTGGACCGTCGGCGACGTCGGGAAATGCGTTGCAAACGATCGGAAATGGTTATGAAAAAGGGACACATATGGCGAAACCGCAAACAGAGAACAAAGGCGTAGCTGGAAGCAGCTTGTCCCACGACGCTTCCAAGGCGGCCCGAAAGAGCAAACCCGCCGTACAGACACACAGTTTCGCATCTATCCTCAATGAGGCGGCAGAACGCCGTCCGATCCGCCCGAAATCACTGATTATGACCATTTTTGGAGACAGCATCGTGCCTCTGGGCGGTGTCGTCTGGCTGGGCAGTATCGTTTCGATGACCGGGCTGTTCGGCCTTTCTGAACCGCTGGTGCGAACGTCGGCTCTGCGTCTGACCTATGATGGCTGGCTTAAGCGCGAGCAGGTCGGCAAGCGGAGCTTTTACTCCATGAACGAGGAGTTTGCGGTGGCCGATACTGCCTATCAGAGCCGTATTTATGCCTCCAGCGCCGAACTGCGGATGAACGGGTGGACCATTCTCAAGTTGTTCAAGGAAAAGATCGATCGCAAAACTGCCTTTCGCCTGCGCCAGGAGCTGGAGCGCAACGGCTTCGGGCAGTTGGCGCCGCATGTCTTTATCCATCCCAGCATAGGTGAAACGGCGGCGCGGCATATTTCCACCGCCGGTGGAAGAAGCGCCGTTGGGCCGATTTTCTTCGCCGATTCCGCCTCGATCGACCCACAGACGTTGCGTCATTTGGCGGACACGGCATGGGATCTTACGCCGATTCGCGAATCCTATAATGAATTCACGGATGCTTTTTGCCGGTTGCCGGATCTGCTCGCGCGAGAGGTTCCCAATATGGAGCAGTCCTTTGCCCTGAGGACGCTGATGATGCACTATTTCCGCCGCGCCGCGCTCCGGGACCCGCGTCTGCCAGCCTCGGCGCTGGACGATGATTGGCCAGGGGAGCGGGCCTATGAGCTGATGGGCGAGGTCTATCCAAAACTGTTGCCTGGGTCGGAGGCCTATCTGGAGCAGACCCTGGAGACTTTGCCAGGGCAGGTGGTTTCAAAAGATGTTCGGCTGTACCGGCGTTTTGGATCGGTCTGAGCGTGCGCACAAAAAAAGTACGCGTGAATCGGCGGTTGTCTCTGACGTTAGGGCGCAGTCGGGGTCCGCAACCGACCCCGACTGCACGGTTTCTTTGCGAAAATACGGCATCTGATTTCGTACGACAATAAATGTTTGTAGAATGAATTTTTTGCAGTATGTTTGGCCGATGTAAATCGGCTGCCGAGGTGGATGAGATCGGATCAGCCAAGCTCAAGGAAAAGGGGGGGAGAATTGGAAAGCTCGACTATTTCGGATTTTCTGGTGAATCACAGAATCCGGCGGCCTGAACACGTCGCCTATCAATATCTACATGGAAATGTGACCTGGGGGGAGCTTGATCGACGGATCGACGCGCTGGTGGTGGCCCTGTGGGCACGGGGAATCAGGCCAGGGGACGCAATCGCGGTCTGCGTAAATGATGGTCCGGTGCAGGTTGAGGTTCTATTCGCGACTGCACGGATGGGGGCCATACGGGTCGGACTGAATTATCGCCATTCCAAGGGCGACATCGAAAGGCTGGTGGAGCATTCCGAGGCCAAACTGGTCATTGCAGCAGATGATTTTGTTGATCTTGTATCCGGCTGTTCGCCAGAATTCGGATTGATTATGGCCGGAGATGGGCAGGGTAATCTAGGCGAGTACGCTGAGGCTCTCGATTTTGATGCCCCGCTGCCTGACTTTCCACGCCCGAAAGGGTCCGACATTTGTCAGATCTGTTACACGACCGGCTCGACCGGCAATCCCAAAGGGGCCATCTGGCGTCACAGTGGGGTTCTGGCGGTACTGGGTTTCTCCCAGCTTGATCTGAAGCTGAACGAAGATGATGTGTTTCTTCATTGCCTTCCGGCGGCGGGCGTACCCTCTATTCTATGTATGTGGAATGTCACACTGGGCTTTACCAATGTGATCATGCCTGCCTTCGAACCGGGGCTGGCGCTGGATTTGATCGAAAAGCACAACTGCACCAGTCTGTTGTTCATTCCCACGATGATTACCGGCGTCTGCGAGGAATACGACAAGAAACCACGTGATGTTTCGTCGTTGCGGCGGATCTATTATGGCTCGGCGTCGACACCGCCCGCGTTGGTGCGGCGCGCCGGCGAGGTCTTCAAGGGGATCGAACTGGAGCAGGTCTATGGCTCGACCGAAGGTGCGGGCGGCTGGTATACCAAACTGTCCCATGCCGATCACCAATGGGCGCTTGAAAACGATGAGAACCTGTTGTCCTCATGCGGACAGCCGATGATCCATTGCCGCGTGCGCATCGTGGACGAAAACGGCACCCCCCTTCCGCCCGGCGAAGTCGGCGAGATCAGCGTATCGGGTGATTTTGTGATGGATGGCTACCTGAAAGAGCCGGAGATGACCGAGAAGGTCTTCAAGGATGGTTGGCTGCTGACAGGTGACATGGGGCGGCTCGATGAAAAGGGCTACCTTTATCTCGTTGATCGCAAGCAGTTCATGATCATCACCGGCGGTTACAACGTCTATCCGATTGAGGTGGAGAATGTGATCGCGGCGCATTCGGCGACGCTGGAGGTATGTGTCTTTGGTGTGCCGGACGACAAATGGGGCGAGGCTATTCACGTAGCGGTTGTGCCGCGCAGCGGTCATACCATCGACCCGGATGAGCTTCGTGAATGGTGCCGTGGCAAGATGTCGAAGTTCAAGGTCCCCAAGACCGTGGAAATCCGCGATCAACTTATTCGGGGTGCGACAGGAAAGATCCTGAAACGTGCCGAACTGGACCGCAGAGTCAAGATGCTCGAAGCCGATTGAGCCTCGTGCGCCGCACCTGGGAATAGCCAGGTTAAGTCAATAAAGGAAAATTCAATGCGCTTGATGGAAAAGTACTTCGACGACCTGAGTGTCGGCGACAGCGAAACAACGCACCGTCGGACTGTAACAGAGGCCGACGTCACGATGTGGTGCATGTTCACCGGTGACTGGTTCCCCATTCATTGTGACAAGGTCTATGCTGAGGCCAGCATGTTCAAACAACGCGTGGCGCCGGGCCTCATGGTGGTGGCAATGACAGGGGGGCTGGTGGTGCCGGCCCAAACCCAGACCGTGATTGCAAATTACGGCACCGACCGGCTTCGCTATCCGAGCCCGACCTTTATCGGGGACACGATCAATGTGGTGAACACTGTCGATTCCCTGAAGCCGCGGGATGAGGGATCCGGCATCGCAGACCTCAAATGGGAAGTGTTCAACCAAGATGGAAAGATGGTTTGTAGCCTGATCCTTCGGGCATTGTTCAAGACCCGCGCCGCCGACGCGGCGGCAGAGGACTGAGCGATGACTGCCCTCACCGCTGTCGATTGGGCCCTGCCTGCCGCACCTGGGTTGATCGCCGACATGCGCGCCCGTTTGCGTGCCGCGCGCTTGCCAGCTAGCGCGGTGGCAGGATGGGAGGGGGGCGTAAACTTGGAATGGCTGTCCGGTTTCGCCGCCTATCTGGCCGATGAATACGATTGGGAAACCGACCGCAATCGGTTTGGGGGGCATCATATGATGATCCCCTTTGACGAGGCGGTTGGGGATGGTGGCCTGCATGTGGCCTTGCCTGCGGGTGTGCCGGACGGCCGGATGCCGATCCTTTTGCTGCACGGCTGGCCCAGTTCCGGGTTGGAATACGCACAGGTCGCAGCACAACTGGAGCAGGCCGGACTTTATCCCATCGTCGCAGATCTGCCGGGGTTCGGGTTTTCCGCGCCCACGGCTGCCCCTGTCGGCCCCCGCCAGATCGCCGTGATTCTGCGCCGTGCTTTGAAACAGGGCCTGAGCATCGACAGTTTTGCCGTACATGGCAATGACTGGGGCGCAACGGTAGCAGGCTGGTTGGCTGCAGATCACGCCGATGCTGTCAGCGGCATCCATATCTCGATGATGGGCCTGAGGCCGACATTCGGGCCGGACGCGAAAAAACCGGACGAAACCGAAGTCAGCTGGATCAAGGCGGTGCAAAAGCGCCTCGCCGCAGATGCAGGATATCGCGAAATTCAAGGAACGCATCCAAACACCGCCGCTGTCGGTCTGTCGGATTCGCCCATCGGGCTTGCCGCCTGGATCGCCGAAAAGCTGCACGGTTGGAACGGCGGCGGCGCGGAACCCTCTGTGCCGCGCGAAGACATCGCGGCACTTGTCACCGCCTACTGGATTTCCGGAGCCATTCCTTCGGCCAACTGGATCTACCGCGCCGTGCGTGAGCACGACGAAACCGCAGCCCCAACCGGGGGTACAGGCGATGTTCCCGTTGCTTGCTCGTTTTTCGAGAACGGTTTTTTCCCGCCACCGCCGCCATCGTGGTGCAGGCGGGTGCATAACGTCGTGAATTATACCACCCATCCGGAGGGCGGCCACTATCCGGCATTCACTGTCCCCGCAAATCTGGCACAGGACATTCAGGGCTTTGCGAAAAACCTGACCTGACGACAGTTGGTTCAGCTTAATCACGCTGGCACGCGCGAGTGGCCCCTGTATCAGCTGTCATGTCACCGTAGACTGTTGGTCATGGGTCCTAGAGTGGCACGGGACAACCCGCCTTGAGGGATCTTGGCGGGACACGAGATGGCAGGCCTAGAAAGGGATCTCTGAAGACCTCAATGGGTTCCGTACCTCGCGCCGCTGTCATTCAGCACCGGACTGGAAAAGGCCTGCCGCTTTCAAACGGAAGGTAGCTTGAACTGAACGCTACATATCGTTACATGTAACGGGAAGGGAATTGCCATGCCAACCTCTGTTTCTCACCGTGTCCAGAAGCGTCGCGATGCCTTGCGTGCCGCTGGTTTGCGCCCCGTCCAGATTTGGGTGCCGGATACCCGCCGCCCCGGTTTCGAGGCTGAGTGCCGCCGCCAGGCTGCAATTGTAGCCAAGGCCGATCGCGCAGATGATACTCTGAACGATTTCCTGGATGCCTCCCTGGTCGATGTGGATGACTGGGAGTGAGGCGTGGTGAGCTGGTGACGGTCGCCCTTCAGGGCGACCACGGCAAGCCGCGTCCCGCGCTTGTGATCCAATCCGACCGGTTTCCGGACACCGCCACCACGACCGTCCTTCTGGTTACATCCACCTTGGTGGATGCGCCGTTGATTCGGCTGACGGTCGAACCCTCTGCGGAGAACGGGTTGCGTATGCGATCACAGATCATGATCGACAAAGCCGTGACAGTTCGAACGGACAAGCTGGGGAAAGCTTTCGGTCAGCTGGACGATACCGCCATGATCGAGGTGAACCGGGCACTAGCACTGTTTTTAGGAGTGGCGGGGTAAGGCGGGCCACTGCACTTAATATCCGCCGCCGTCTTCCCCAGCAAACAGACGAACTTCGAAGCCGGGAGAGATCTTCGGTCATGTCAGCCTCACGATCCGCTCCGGCTTCTGCAGGCTTCCGGCGTTGTGTTCGAAGCGGCTCCTTGTCCGCTCAGACCGTTACGCCGGAAGATACCGTCGAGGGCATCCCCGCAGTTGCCTCGTCACGCGGGGAAGGGATCAATCAGCCTATACGCCCTTAATCGTGATGTTCGGGTAGGTTCTTCAGCTCGTCTTTCGTCATCATTGTGGTGGCGTGAACCTTGCCGTTTTCATCGCGCATGAAATTCAGGCGCGATATGTCAAGCGCAACGGGCTTCGCGCCGAGGCCCAAAAAGCCACCGACATCGACAACTACCTGAGCGTTCTGCCCGGTGCCGTGCAGATGCGAGACATTACCGATATCGTTGTCGTCTGGACCATAAACATCGGCTCCTTCAAGATTGGCAGCATTCAATTCTTCAGGGCGAAGGGGGGTATGTGCAGAATGATCCATTTGGACCTCCTCATGACTATGGTTTCTACTAAAAGTAAAACTTCCCAAAGATCTCATAGTTCCAGCACGCATGAAGCATGGCAGTTATAAGCCGACGCGGAGGCAAGGGAACGTATCGGAATGTATTTGATATGAAAAGTCAGTCAGCTTTTGGTTGATCGCTGGCATCGGCCTGCATCATGAGTAGCTTGCCGTTCAGTCCATAGAAAAAGATTTCAGCACCCTGCCATGGACCTGCTTGGATATCCTGCACCGGTTGCTGGCGCAGGTGTTCATTCACGGTGGTCTGTGCCGCTTTGCATGTAGAATGCTGTAATCCTCATTTTGAAGTCCTTTCCCGATGTTTGTTAATCGGGTCTTCTGTTGCGGTTTCATATCCTCGCAGTGACCGAAGAAAAAAATGGGCCGGCACTCACCGACCCCTCATAGGTACGCTTACAGAATATCGCCGCTTCTTCGATTTCCGCTTCGACATTGTCGACGTCGAACCGATGTTCGGTTCATCGTGGAAGGGACATGTCGCGTAGCCCTTAAATCTGAGACACGACGCGTTCGGGGATATTTTTTGCCCTTAACTATGAGATTCGACTGCCATCGTGCCTATGCTTTTCG
>NZ_FQVP01000015.1 GCF_900129395.1 Pseudosulfitobacter pseudonitzschiae | reverse complement strand
TGGCCTCCTGCGCCCAGTACCAGGAACCGCAGGCCAATTGCTTCACCTTCCTGGCCTCGACAGCCCCTGTCGCGCCTGATTGCACCTTCACGCCTATAGATGCGCCGGAGGGCGACATTGAAGTCTAGCCTGCCTCATATCCTCGCGTTTTGCCTGCTGCCCGGTCTCGCCTTGTCTCAAGGCGTGCCGACCAATGACAGTGGGCTGACCGCGCGTGATATCGTCGAGACCGGCGATCGCGAGGCAGACTTGGCTGTTCAGGCCGACAAGCTTGCAGTGCGCGAACTCATCGCCGAGATCGAACGGGAGCAGCTGGAAACCCTCCGACGCATCCTCGATGCCCAGACCAGCTTCGGCGGTCAGGGATTGCCGGCTATAGTCTCGGGGCTGGAAAGCGGCAGCGGCGATCCCGACCGCGCCGTAGAAGCCGTCTATGGCACGGGCGAGATCGATCCCAATCCCGGCGGTGCGCAGATGTTCGGGGACGCGTCTGAGACCATCGAGCAACTCATCATCCGCGTGGCTCAGGAGACTAGCGGTTTTGCGGGTGTTGGCCGCGCAGGGCTCTCGCCCGTCCAGTGGCGCGCGTTGCTGCAAGCGCTGATCTGGCAGGAAAGCCGATTTACGATTGAGGCACGGTCTCCCGTTGGCGCTTATGGTCTCACCCAGATCATGCCTGGCACCGCCAGCGATCTCGGCATCAACCCGGAATACTATGACAGCCCTTACCTGCAGGTGCATGGCGGCGCGCGCTATCTCGCGACCCAGCTCAACACATTCGATGGCAACATCATCAACGCCCTCGCGGCCTATAACGCCGGACCCGGCCGGGTTTTCGAGTATGGCGGCGTGCCACCCTTCCGCGAGACCCAGCACTACGTGTCGGTCATCCCTGAACGCTACAATCTCTATCTAAGCCGTATCGGCGGGATCGAAGCGCTTGGCACGATCGATCCGGCGCTTCTCGCCAATGCCAACCTCTCGATTACGGGTCATGGGGCAGCGTTCTACGGCTCCAATTCCCCCGCCGCGATCCGCCAAGCCGCCCTGCGCATCTCCGACATCGTCACGCGGATTTCCGAAACCGAGGACGTGCAGGAGAGCGTCGCGCTCAACACCTATGCCCGCGCCGAACTCGTGCGTCTCGTGGCTGCCCGCATCCGGCTTCAGGCCGCCCGCACCCGCGTGCTCTCCGCCGAAGAGCTGGCCCAGGCCAGCGCCCGCATGGCCGAAGGCGCGTTCATGGATTTTACGATCAGGGAGATTGAATGATGGGACGGAAGTTTCTGAGAGCGGCCTTGGCCACAACGCTTGGGATTGGCCTGCATCTGGGAGCCCTCTCCCCTGCCACAGCGCAGGGCGTGCCCGTCGTCGATACCCAGAACATCGCGCAAAACATCCAGCAGCTCCGGCAGATGATCGAGGACGAGATTCTGCAAAACGAGCAGCTGACGCAGCTCCGCGAACAGCTTGCCACACTCACGGATCAACTTGCGGAGCTGCAAAGAACCTATGAAGCGCTGACCCGCCTTGCCGAACTGCCGGAGATCATCCGCACGGAAATGGAAGATGAATTGAACGGTCTGCTCGACCAAGAATTCGGCGACATCCTCGCGACGATTGAGGCGATCAAGACTGGGGATTTCTCGGGCCTCTCGGGCTCCGGCGCAGGCGAAATCGAAACCCAGATGGACCGGGTGCTGGCCGATCTCGGCTTCGATGAAGACACGCTCTCGGAAATGGCCACCAGCGGCAATCCCGGGGCCAACCGTGTGGCCACGCAGGCAACAACCGGCGCACTCGTCTCAGCCGCCGCCCAGAACAGCTATGAAGATGCCGGCCAGTCGCTCGAGCGGGTCGACCGCCTTGTCGGGCTCATCGACGACATGGAAGAGCTCAAGCAAAGCGTCGATCTCAACACGCGCGTGACAGCTGAATTGGCCATCGCCCTCGTGGCAATGTGGCAGCTGGAAGCGATTCAAACCGTGGGCGATGGCACCGGCGGCGTGATCGATGCCGCCACCATCGCCGAAGAGCAGCGCTTCATGGATTTCACCTTGCCCGAGCTGCGGGCCGAGTGATTGCGGGGTGTGACACGTGGCGAGTGAACAAGAAATCATCGAGGAAGAACTGGTCTATGGTGCCTTACGCCGCGAACGGCTCTGGCAACGCGTTGGCCTGATGGGCCTTGTCTTCGGTATCATCGGCTGTCTGAGTGCCGCGGCTGTCTCGATCCTCGATGTCGACCCGCCCCCCGTCGTTGTCCCCTATGATCCCGCCACCGGCTTTGCACTCCCCGAAGCCTCGGTGGGCGCCTCCTCGGTGACCGCCAACCAGGCGATCATCGAGGCGGAGGTGTTCCGCTATGTGACCGACCGGGAGGTCTATAACCAGCTCGACAACGATCTGCGCATCCGCAGCGTCCTGCGCCGCTCGGACGGAGCTGCCGAGAGCGGGCTGCGCCAGATCTGGAACAGCGCCAACGAGAATTACCCGCCGACGGTCTATGGCCCCAATGCTCGGCTCGACGTGGAAATCCTCAGCATCAACCGGATCGGAACCAACCGCGCGACGGTCCGCCTGCGCAAGCGCCTGACGTCCATTAACGGCACCCAGACCGGCCTCTTCACTGCGACGCTTCTCTTCGAGTTCCGTCCCGAAACCCGTCGCTCCATCGACGAGGTCTGGACCAATCCATTTGGGTTTACCGTGCGCGAATATTCCATCCGCTCCGACAGATTGGAGAATTAGTTTGATCAATAGGTTCTTTGTTGCTGCCATATTTGTTTTGCTGCCCGGCCTTGCCTTTGCCGAAGCGATCCCGCGCGGTGGTCCAAATGACAGCCGGGTGCGGCTGGCAACATATCAAGAAGGTCAGGTCTACCGCCTCAGCGTCTCGCTCACCCATGTCACCACCATCGAGTTTGGTGAGGGCGAAAGCATCCGCTCGATTATCGCGGGCGACACGGAAGGGTTTGAGATCGATGGCGTGCCCGGTGGTCAGGCATTTGCAATCAAGCCCGTCGCGCGCGGCGTCCATACCAATGTGACGGTCTACACGAACAGGCGCAGCTACTATTTCAACGTCGAGGAGGTCCGCAGCCCAACCTTCTACGTGGTGCAGTTCCGCTATCCGGAGGACGATGCGCGCCCGACCCGGGCCATCGCGGCCCAAGCGCCGAACTACAACTACGGTGCCAGCGCGCGGACCGAGTTCACGCCAACCCGCATCTGGGATGACGGGACGTTCACGTATTTCGCCTTTCCAAGAAACGCCCCTGTGCCAGCGATCTTCCGCTACGCGGGCGGCCGTGAACGTACGGTCAACACGCAAACCCCTGAGGACGGCGTGATCCGCGTCAGCGGCGTGAACCGCCAATGGGTCCTGCGACTTGGCGAAGAGGTGGTCTGTATCGAGGCGATCCCGCCCGCGGAGGCCGCCTCATGAGCGATACCGGGAACACCGAGCTGGAAAAACGCCTCGCCGCCCTTGAGAAAGGCAGTGCCCGCGCCCCCATAGCGGCGCAGCGCCGGTCGCCCCTTCTCGCGCTGATCGTGGTCCTCGTCATCGGCGCGGGTGGTGCCCTGCTTTATCTCCTCTCACAGCCCGACGAAGAGGAAGCCTTGCCGACGGCCACCCCGGACGTCTTCCAAAACGAGGGGGACGGCTTTGGCGCCATCGAGACCTTGCCCCCGCCCGAGCCCGAGGTTGTGTTCGTCGGACCAGACCCCGTTGAGCCCAATGCCGAGCTTCTGGCGCAGATCACCGCCCTGCAGGCCCAGATCGAGGAGTTGCGCAACGCCCCTGAACCAGTTGTCGAGGAAGACACCGCCGCCGCAGAGGCAATTGACGCGCTGACTGCTCAGATCGCGGCGCTACAAGCCGCCTCGGAAGCCGCACAGCAACGATTTCAGGACGAACTGACGGCGCGGGATCGCAGCCTTGAGCAACTCCGCATGGATCTGGAACTGGCCCAACTCGAGTCCAGCCGACCCCAACCCGCTCCAGCGGGCCCCACGGAAGATGAGCTGCGCGCACGCGAGCAAGAGCGACTGCGCCGCGAGGAAGAAGCCCGGCGCATGGCCGAGCTGGAGCGCCGCGCCGCGGAGGAACGCGCCTTCCAGGAGCGGCGCATCGCCTCGCCCACCATCGCGTTTGGCGGCACGTCCGGAGCGAATGAAACGGCTCTGACCGAACGCACTTTTGGCGAGGTGACGGATTTCGTGCTGAATGGTGCGTTGCCCTCCACCGTGACGCAGGCCGAGGTGATCGCCAATCCCTCCAACACGATTCTACAGGGCACCATGATCCAGACCGTCATGGAAACTGCCCTTGACAGCTCCCTGCCCGGCCAGACCCGTGCCGTGGTGTCCGAGGATGTCTACAGCGTCGATGGCGTGCGCCTCTTGATCCCCCGCGGATCCCGTCTCGTCGGGCGCTACCGCGCTGGCGTCGATATCGCGCAGCGCCGCGTCACGATCGCCTGGGACCGGA
The DNA here is from genome assembly GCF_900129395.1 of Pseudosulfitobacter pseudonitzschiae. Taxonomy (GTDB): domain Bacteria; phylum Pseudomonadota; class Alphaproteobacteria; order Rhodobacterales; family Rhodobacteraceae; genus Pseudosulfitobacter; species Pseudosulfitobacter pseudonitzschiae. The sequence continues at coordinate 59,866 of NZ_FQVP01000015.1, read as the reverse complement.
TCATCCTGCCCGACAACCAGACCGTCCAGATCAGCTCCTTCGGAGGTGATGAACTGGGCCGTTCCGGTGTCACCGGTTTCGTGGACACACGCTTCGCCGAGCGTTTCGGGTCGGCCGCCCTGATCTCGCTGATCTCCGCAGCACCCAGTGCCGCCGCCTCCGAAGTCCAGGATGAGACTGCCGCCGACGCTCTCGAAGACGTTGGCGATGATCTGGCAGATGCCACGGACAGCGTCATCGGCGACTATCTATCAATCGGCCCCGTCATCTATGTCGACCAGGGCGCCCGCGTCACGGTCATGGTCGACCGCGATCTGGAGATATTCTGAGCCCATGTCGCTGAGCTATCTCGAAACCTCGCTCGACCGGATCGACGCCGCCGCTCGCGACGATGTCATCGAGATCTGCATCAACCCTGACGGCACCTGCTGGGGCGAATTCCAGGGCGATCACTTCATGCGCGCGCTGGACCAGAGGCTGACCGGCGTTCAGGTCAGGGACCTCGGCAACCAGATCGCCTCATCGGCCAATACTACGATGAGCAAGGACCGCCCCATCGTCTCGGTTTCGATCACCTACAAGGGGCGCCCGATCCGCGCACAGGTCATCACCCCGCCCGCCGTGCTCTCGGCCATGTCGATCAGCCTGCGGTTCTTCTCAAGCCTGCCACTCGAGGGCATTGCGCTCGATTTTCTCTACGGCAAGGAACGCAAGCTCGAAGATCTGCGCGTGGAAAAGAAACGCGCCTTGCGTTCGGTGGTGGCTGCGGGCGTGATCGATGATGCGCTGGCCTTCTGCGTCGAAAACAAGCTCAACATGATCGTCTCGGGCGGCACCTCCACCGGCAAGACCGTGGCCGCGCGCAAGATCCTCTCGCACGTTCCGACCGAGGAACGCATCGTCACCATCGAAGAAGCCGCCGAGCTTCTGCCGACCCAGCCCAATGCCGTGACCCTCATCGCCAATCGCGACGCGGAGTTCCAAACCGCCGATGTGCTTCTCACTGCGACGCTCCGCATGCGCCCCGACCGTATCATCCTGGGCGAGGTGCGCGGCAAGGAGGCCATGACCTTTCTGGAAGCCATCAACACCGGCCATGGCGGGTCCATGACCACGCTGCATGCCGAAACCCCGCAATTGGCCGTGCAGCGGCTCGCGATCGCGGCACTCAAGACCGAAATCCCGATGACCTATGCCGACATGATCCAGTACATCGAAAATTCCATTGACGTGATCATCCAGGCCGGTCGCCATGACGGCAAACGCGGCATCACCGAATTCTACCTCCCCGGCGCAACTGAGATTGGAACTTCCCCATGAAAACCTTTGAATATGACATCCTGTTCTTTCCGGTGAAGAAGCAAAAGGACTACGACGAGGTGCGACGTGCTTTGAATGAGCGCGGCGCGGAAGGGTGGGAGGTTATCACCGCCGAAGCCGGCGACTACGGCTACACCACTTTCTTGAAGCGTGAGACTGGTACAATGAAGACGGCATCGGAATGACACGGGCTATTGCAGTCGCTGGCCTGCTCTTGATCTTTGGCACAACTGCTGGCGTAGCCGAGCGGAACCTGATCCCGACGCTCGACAACCACCCAAATGTTTGCCCAGACCAGCCACCTGAGCCGAAGTGGATGCAGAACATCAATGTGCGCGAATCCTATAAGCGCCTTTTGATCCAACAGATATATCGGGCTCAAAGTATGGAGCGTGTCGTAGACTCGCAAAACTGCGACTGTCCCACACGGTATCCAACTTGGGAGGACGCCGTACGCTTCTACACAGAGCGCTATGCTTCATCTAAATACTGGGACGTTGTCGAAGCGACGTCCGAATACCGACGACAGGCAAATGAACTGCGCCGCGCCGCCATGCCAATCTGCGTAGCAGCTGGCAACTGGTAGCAATCCATGAGTGTCGTCACCTACTTCGTGGAAACGTCCGAAGGGTATCTAGATACCGCTGCCGAAACTCAGTTTGGTGCGGTCGCAGCAACGGTCGGCACGTTGCTGGTTCTGGGCACAACACTAGTTGTCATTCTGGTCTTCATCAACATGATCTACCAGTATCGCGCCATGGACGGCCGAACTGCCTTTTGGCTGGCCGTGAAGGTCGGACTTATAGGGGTCTTCGCGGCCAACTGGGTCCAGTTCAATGCGCTTGCCTCAGCAATACTGAACGGAATTGACAGCATTGCCGGGGCACTTGTGGCTTCTGTCGGCGGCGGATCACCTGGTCCGTCCGGTACCTTTGCAGAGGAATTTGACGAACTGATTGCAGCGCTCGGGGACTATCTGAATGCTGCGGGATCTGAGCTGAACTGGATGGCGGGTGCCTTGCTTGACACACTTGGGGTTCTGCTGCTCTCGATTCTTGGCGGGTTGGCGGCGTTCATTGTTGTGGCGTCCCGGCTCATGATCGCTCTGCTAATTGGCATTGCGCCAGTGATGATCTTCTTGACCCTGTTCGAGGTGACCAAGGATTATTTCGCGCGCTGGTTATCCGCGCTCATTTCATTCGCGATGTATCCGATCGTCGTCGCCGGAGTGTTCGCGACGATCACGGGGGTCTCTCGGGCGCTTCTTGCCGAGCTTGGCGACCCGGAGGGAGCCTCGAACATAGGGGCCCTTATCCCATTTTTCATGATGGTGCTGATGGCAAAGGGTTTCATCATAGCAACGCCTTTCTTGGTTCGGGCGATTTCCGGAAACATCATGATGCCAGCACTCTCAGCCGGGTTCGGGGGAAGCTATGCCTTCGCCAGAGGGCTTGCAGGTAGCCAACAAGTTTACAATCGCTATGCCATCGGTGGCGCAACTGGGGCTGAATACGCAGCCCTTCGAGCGCGACAATTCTTCGGCGTGCAAGCCTTGCCGAGCCGGCCAAATACTGCTGGAGGGCCAACTGCGGCTCGTCCGGGTGACGCAACCGGAACAGGCGCCCGAATGCTGGCACAGCTTTCGAGACTTGGTAGGTTGGGCAGGCGGTGACAGCCAGGTGCCAAAAACTTGCCAAAACTGCAAAGGTTTCGCCGCGGGTTTTTGTCATTGCTAAACGGTTGATCCCTCGCGACACAAGGCACGTGGCCAAACACGACCGTTTCTGCCACAGGCGGAATCGACAATTTTAGCACCGTGCCACGGCCCTGCGCATCGCCCGATTGCCAACTGGCTCAGGCTCTTCGCCGGGGTGTTGCCCTTCACCTTTCCAGTCGTCTGACCAAAGCCAATCTTCGAAATAATAGAGCCAAAGGTAAGTCCACGGAATGATGGTTTGGTCGATCCGCTTCCGCGCGTCCCATTCCCTGGCACCTGGAAGATAAAGACAAAGGCGCAGCGGATCTCTGTAGACGTGAGGCAAAGGACGCCCTGCCGCCAGCAACTCCAGATCCGGGTCGTCTATCTGAACACCGGGCGTTTGACCCGGCTGAAGCGTGATAGTGGCAAGGTAGGAGCGCGCCAAGGCGGTCGGTTGTATAGGCTCTTGCCATGTCAATTTGTTTGCGCGGACCTGCCCCACACCACTGATAGCCGGGCTTGCCTTCAGGAACAGCAGCTGCTGCGACAGGGTCAGGTCGTATTGCCCGCCTCGTCCTATCATCAATCACCGAAGAACGTATTTGTGGGCACGGTCGTTGATGCTGCGACCTTCGATGTCGTCAGCCCGACCACAGGTGCGACAGAAAGCAGACCCGATTTGCGACCATCCGACACCGCATTGACGCGGTTGCCGAGAACCCGTCCGGTGACACCGGAACCGAACGAACGCTCCATGTTCAATGACACACGGTCCTGACCAACAGCATCGCGAAGGACTTCAAAGTCGGACAGAGCTTGTGCGTGCCACGCATAGAATGCTGGTGCCCGGCGTTCATCCTTGTTCCAATTGTCGGCGAAGTTTTCCCCGTTGGTTGTCTCGTTCAGGATGGCATAGCCCCGCCGTCCGTCCAGAATGGGGCGGTCGATGAAGTGCGGCATCATCCGGATCGTTTCGACCAACAGATCCATTTCGTCATGGAAGACGTGGTTGCGCACGCAATAGGCATATGACTGCATCGCAAGGGTGGTAATGATAACGGAAATCGGGGCCACGTCTTGCGTGTTGTTCTGATAAAAAACGTCGCGGTGCCGTTTGAGCAATTGCACGATGCGGCGCAGGATGCCTTTCACTGCTTCTCGGACGGGGAACGGCTCCACCGTCGCCTCGTCCCGCTGCATGGCGATAAACTTGCCCACAAAGGTAGGCCGGAGTGCGGCGCGCTCATCGAACAGGGTCTTGTAGGCCCGCGGGTTTGTCGGATGCCATTCCTTCAGAGCCCGGTCGGGCACCAATTCGCCCCGGTTGCCGCAGACCGGGTTTGCTATCGTCGGGGATAGGTCGAGGTGGAAGTCCCCCGCATAGTTCAGACGCCAACAACGCTTTTTTTCTTCGAGAAGGCGCACATAGGTGGCGTGTTCCTTGAGCCGGTTTCCAACCGCCGCCTTCAGGGTCGCTGGTGAGATGCCGGACGCGATACCTGCACAAAAGCAGATCAGATCGACATCGAATTCCCGCCGCCCGATTGGCTTCACGGCCGTTCCAAGCGCACTGGACCCTTGGAGATAGACCAGAACACTGACGAGTAGGGGATCAGTTGAACCGGACAGCCAGTCTCCGACGGCACCATAGCTCTGGCGCGCACGATCAAACTGGGTTTCGGTGAGGTCCAGATCCTCGCCTATCTCGTCCAGGATGGTGAATATCTGCGTGCGCCGCCGAATATCACTGTCGGTCAGCGGCTGTCGCAACATCTGATTCATGCCGCTTTCTCCTTGAGTTGATAGACCGGCACGAAGGTATCGGCAGGCTGGGTGAAAAAGATCGGGGTCAGGTGGGGCTTTGCTTTTCGGGCTTCTGACATACCGAGGCCCTTGAGGCGGCCGATCTTCGTGGTGTCATCCAAGGTAAAAAACCCGCTCGGGACAGACGGCGAAATGCGGTAGATGCGATCCCCATCGTAAGGGTGTCCCGTCAGAAGTTTTGCCATGCCGAGGGCGCCATGTGATTGCCCATCCGCGTAAAGGTTGAGGACTTTGAGGCCGAGTCCGGCAAACCCTGGACTTTCGGGCAGCATGTAGACTTCGTCCAGACACCCCAGGCTCAGAATGCGCAGGTCTGACGGATGCCACCCCAGAAGAGTGATGGCTTCGACGACAGCAATGGCTGTGGGATTGTTGGCCCATGTCCCGCCATCGGTCAGGCCAATATCATCAGCAGTGCGATGTCGCTTGAAATACGTAGGTGCCGCTGCCGTAGACAGGGCGGCATCAAGCGCAGTCTTGCGATAATCGGTTTGCAGGCGTGTGTGATGCGCGGTCTTGTAGATATAAGGGCTGCGGAGATCGGCATCCCACGCCGGGATCACCAACCGGGTCTGTGATTGCCCGATCAGATCGTTGTTGAGAACGGCCTTGAGTTCACGGGCAAGAATTGCCGCATCGTGCTTTGGACCGACTACGTGCCGACCTGTGGCGGTGAGGGTGCGCCATGCCTGCCGTATCCTCCCCAGCGGTTCATCATCCGCATTGTCCTGACCGAAGATGACAGGCCCGCGACGCTCGTAAAGCTCGAGCAGTTCCTTTGCCGTGCGGCCGAGGCCAAGGCCGAGTGCGATGATGCCACCCGTCGATGTGCCCGCGATGAGATCGAAATAGCGCCCAATGGGCTGGCCCAGATCTTCCTCGAGCCCCGCGAGGAATGCAGCGGGCATCGTGCCCTTAATCCCGCCCCCGTCGATGGAGAGGATGCGACGTATCTGCCTGTTGTTCCCACCGTTGCTCATCCTGACATCCATTCCGCTTATGCCCTTCAGCCTTTCGGCGGATACGGGTCCTTGCCATAGGTGTTGCGCTCGCGGATGCGACCGTTCTCGCCGTGGATCAGCATCTCGCTGCCCTGACGAATGGCGGATTCCCGCGCGGCCGTGATGGCCTCGCGCTGCGTGCCGTGGACGGAAGACGCGCGGGAGTTACCCGCCCCCTTCACTGCCCAACCGCTTTCATGCGGCACAACATGCTGATTTTTCTTAGACATTTCAAGCCTCACATGTCGATTTCGGTTGACGATGCGAAAACCTTGTGTTTAAATATACAGGAAGAAATGGCGTTTATCAACCACAACAATAACCGCCGGGAGAGGATCATGTTCGGACAAAGACTCAGGCTTGCCCGCAAGCGGGCGGGTCTATCCATGCAAGCGCTCGCGGAGCGCGTAACCCCAAGCGTGTCAGCGCAGGCCATCAGCAAATACGAGGCGGACAAGATGATGCCGTCCTCGTCGGTGCTGGTCGGCCTCGGCAAGGCGCTCGGCGTGTCACTGGACTTCCTGCTCGGCGGTCAGGTCGAAGCTCTGGAAAGCGTCGAGTGGCGAAAGAACTCGACCGCCTCGGCGCAGGATCGCGCGATGGCGGAATCCATCGTCATCGAGAAGCTCGAAGACTATCTCGCCATCGAGGACATCCTCGATATGCACCCCGCTGAAGACCCCTTCGCCGCGCTGCGCGTGGAAATGGTGGCCGATGAAGAGGCCATCGACGCCAAGGCGCGGGACGTGCGGCGCGAGTGGCAGCTTGGGATCGACCCGATCCCGAGTATGACCGCCCTGCTCGAAGACAAGGGACTCAAGGTCATCGAGGCCGATCTCCCGGAACGCATCAACGGGCTGGCCTGTCATGTCGAACGGGCGGAGGGCGCACCGACTGAGGTGATCGTCGTCTCGCGGCACACCAATGTCGAACGCAAGCGCTTCAACCTCGCCCACGAACTCGCGCACCGGATCATCACCGAAACCGGCAATGCCGCACTGAAAAAGGAGCCCTCGATGCACCGCTTCGCGGGGGCGTTCCTCATTCCGCGTGAGCATCTGGAAGAGGAAGCTGGCCGAAACCGTCACGGCATGACCTGGATAGAGATCATGCGGCTCAAGCGCACCTATGGCGTCTCCGCCGCCGCGATGCTCGTGCGGCTCGGCCAGGTGGGCATCCTGTCGAAGAGCGCTGTGGAATATGCGTTCAAGACCTATGCGCGAAGCTGGCGGCGCGAGGAGCCGGAGCCTATCGGTCCAGGCGAGGGCTTTGCGGCCTTCGAGAAGCCGCAGCGCTTCGAGCGCCTCGTCTGGCGCGCACTCGGCGAGGAGATGATTTCCCCCGTGCGGGCGGCGCAGATGCTCGGGCTCCCCTTGAGCGTTGTCGAACGCGACATCAGGGGGCCTCGTGACCAGTGACCTGTGTTGTCGTCAATGATGCGTCCTGTCTGATCGACTTGAAGAAGGGAGAGTTGCTGCACGTCCTGCTGCGGCTGCCCTATCGCTTCATCGTGCCCCTGCCCATCCGTGAGGAGGAGCTGCTCGATTTCACGGCGCAGGAATGGCGGATGCTCGAAGACGGTGGCCTCGCCACCTACGATCTGCCGGGGGAAGAAGTCGCGCGGGTTTTCGCTCTAAAGCGGGAACATAGCCGCCTGTCGGCCAATGATTGCTTCGCCCTCGTGACGACAACCTGCCAGGAAAACGGCATCCTCCTGACCGGCGACAACCTTCTACGCAAGGTCGCCACCGCTCGCGCGGTGCGCGTTCATGGCGTCCTCTGGATCATCGACGAGCTGCACGCCGCCGAAGCCTGCGATGTCGGGCTTCTTGTCTCCGCCCTGCAAATCTGGCGGGCGGATGAGGCGGTCTTCCTACCCCCCGCCGAGATCGACAAGCGGCTGCGCCGTCTCGGGGCATAATCTGAACAAGGTGGAGATGGCTGGACCCTGCCCACGACGTTCCGAGCGAAAGATCGAACGGTCATGCAAACCAGCCCCTTTTTTCGGCGTCAAAAAGCATCGTTTGTGACATTCAGCGTTACGGAAGCTACGCGCAGGTCGCCATGCCCGCCACCCTATCGCGCAACCAGCCTTTCACCATCCTCCTCTCGCAGCATCGCTTCCATGTCGTCCAAGCCATCGACTGCAGAGCGCATCTGCGCCTCATCAGCTACGCTCGCTGCCTCTGCATCGGCGACCTGGCTTCCAAAATCCATCTCCATCTGGCGCTGTTCCTCGGCGATAACGGTTTGAACGACAGGCGCGGTCTTTTTTGGAGCGACGTCGGTTTGCTTTGACGTTTGGCTGCCAGCATCTTGGTGTGCGGTCTCCACAACGGCGTCAGACCCACCTGGTCCGTTCGAAGGCGGAGTCATCGGCATGGCGCGCACGCTCAACGGGAGATTGCCCTGCGATCCCCCTCCCCCCGGCTTCGGAAACGGCAACTCGCCTGATTGCGCCGCGTGGATCGCCTTGAAGAGCCGGTCGTCAAAATACTGGATCCGTTTGGCTCGGACCGGCATTTGCGCGTCGATCACCATGACGATCTCATCGAGCGGTAGGCGGCGCGCTTCATCTTCAGGCAACAACGAGCTCTCTTCAGTCCGCGTGGATTGGCTGCGGCCCTCGAAGGGGTTCTTGCCGATGGACTGGGACCGCGTGATGACGGTCTTTGTGGTCTTTCCGACAGCCTTGCTGAGCTCCTCGACCGTTTTCTCATCCGAGGGCGTCAGGTAGAGCTTCACGCCCGCATTCCCCTGCAAGGCGCGGCGTGTGTTCTCGCCATAGATTTCATCGAGGGCGGGGATGGTTTGCGTCACCACGGCGAGGTGGCCACGATAGGTGCGGAGGGTCTCGATGCTCTCGACCACGATGGGCATTTTGCCGAGGCGGTTGAACTCATCGAGCATGATCATCACTGGCCACGGCTCATCCGGTCCGGGGTCCTTTTCCTGCATGGCCGAGAGAAGATCGGAGAAGAAGAGCCGGATCAGCGGCGCCAGAGGCTTCACCATGAGAGGCTGGACCACGAGATAGACCGAAAAGGGCTTTTCGCGGATCGTCCGGAAATCAAAGTCCGACACGGCCGTTGCCTCATCAATCGCCGGGTTCTGCCATTGGTCCAGCCCCGAGGTCATCAGAAGCGAGACGTAAGACGTCAGCGTATCGTTATTGGTTGAGGCCAATCGCGTGAAGATCAGTTTGGCGGCCCGGTTGTCGACTTCGTGGCCGCGCGCGAAGTATTCCTTCTGCTTGTTCCCACCCGAGGCGGCGATGCGATAGATCTCGCCGAGGGTCGGGCGCTTGCGCTGGAAGGCCAACAGGCCTGCCGCCACGAAGAGATCGATCCCGCCCTTGAGCAGCCCCTGCACCCGGTCATTGTCGCTTTGCAGGAAGAGCGTCGCCAGGAGCTGCAGTTCCATCTGCTGGCGGGCAGGGTCTTTCAGTTCGAAGATGCGCAGAAGCGGGTTGTAGCGATGCGTGCGCTTGCCCTCCCAATCGGTGGGGGCAAAGCGATAGACCTTGTCGCCTTGGGCGGCGCGATGCCGGGCCGTGGCCTCAAAGCACTCGCCCTTCACATCGAGCGTCACGGCGGAGCCTTGCCAGGTCAGCAGGTTCGGAATGACAAAGCCCGTGGTCTTGCCGCGGCCCGTGGGGGCCACGATCAGCGCATGGGGGAAGACCTTGGAGCAAATGTAATTGGCGCGGGAGCCCGGCGTCCCCAGCTTGCCGAGGATGAACCCGGTACCGGGTGCCCCAAAAAACCCGTTGGCCTTCATCTCGCGCGCGGTCTGCCAATGGGTCTGGCCAAAGCGTGTGAGGGCCGATCCCGACAGGGCGAGGCTCAACATCAGGCCGGCAGCCGCGAAGCTGCCGATGATCAGGTGGATGAGTTGGGCGTCCTCCGGGCGGCGATCGAGGATCGCCATGTAGTTCTGCGCGATATAGGCAAAGTCGATCTCGGCCCCGAAGCCAAGGTCCTGATAGGTCAGCACGGCCGAAGCGATGGTATAGCCCATGGCTCCGGTCACAAGTGTCACCAGCAAAACGCCTGTGGCGATCCGTGCTTTGCCCATTGAGGCGCTCAATGGACCTGACCCCGCTCAGTCTCGCTGTCCAGATCAGCGGCGCGATGCCGTTCATATTCGGTGTCAGCCAGATCATCGACCACCTGGCGCAAGGCCTCCGTGTTGGCCGTTGCTGCATCCGATTGCAGATAGACCTTGGCGACATAGAGCCGGTCGAGGCGGTCCTCGAGAACCTTGTCCAGCGCATCGGCATCGCCGGATGTGAGCCGATCGAGTTGGCGAACGTCCAGCACCCGCGCGATCTCGTCGCGAAAGGCGTCCCGCTCCGCCTCGGTCTCGAAGGGCGCGGACAATTCCCCGGCCCGCTCATGGTCCAGGACACGCGCAATCTCGTCTGCTAGGCGGTCGGCACGGCCAGACTGCGAAGCAGTTTCATCGCGGGTTGCGAGGATGTCGTCGCGCGTGCCAACCCCAAGCCCGTCGCGCATCTCGGTTTCGCGGCGGACCTGATTGATGGCCTCCGTGTCCCGGATCTCGACGACGGCCGCATAGGTCGCGCCGAGCCCGCGGGCGAGGTGGGACGGCATGTCCGGATAGCGCGCGCGCAAGTCATCCGTGACAGCATCTGCAACGGGCGTGCGGAGGTCGCGTCCCGCTATGATCTGGTCGACTTCGCGGGTGATCTCGCTGGCGCGGGCCGCATCGGTGATGGTCTCCCTGTAGGGCTCAGACCGGTCGATCACATCCCCGGGGCGTGCGAGCAGCTCCGGATGTGCCTCGAGATACACGCGCTGCTCCGTCTCGATCCGGCGCTCTGCCCGCGAGACCACCTCCCAGTCCCGGTCCTCGATCTGCTGCGCTGTCAGGCCATCTGCGCGCATCTCCTGACGGATTGTCCCTTCCATCTCCCGCACCGCGCCCTCATGATAATGGAACTGCTCGCTGACCGGTTCCGCTTCCATGACGCCATCCCGGCGCAGCACGTTCTCGCGCTCCAACAGCGTGCCAAGTTCCACATGCACGTCATTCAGGATGTCACGCGCCTGCTCCAGATCGGCACGGCGTTCGAGGTTCAGATCCCGCGCCTCGGCCACCTTTGAGAGATCATCTGCGATCCATTGATGCTCAAGTGCTGCACTCGAGGCCCCGGTCTCGATCCGGGCCACAACTTCCGATGTGCTGATCCCGGTGCCGTGTAGTGCCGCGTCAATGCGCGATCTCAGGTCGGGCTCGGCCAGACGCTCGCGCTGGTTGGTGTCGATATTGGCTTCGGAATAGATCCCGCCCTCCGAGGGGGTCTCTGACAGCGTGGATGATCGCAAACCGAGAGGCTGCATGTGCTGGACCTGCGTCTGGATTTCGATGAGACGTTTTTCCAGCACGGGACGTTCCGCGTCAGATTTTTCGGCGATCATGCCCTGCACCCGCGCGAGCTTTTCCGCATAGAGGCTTCTCAGATCCTCAAAGCTTTGATCCTCGGCCATGTACACATCTCCTGTTCGGTCCACCTGCCCGCCATGCGCCAGCACCTCGCCCGCGCGGAAGAGTGCCGCGGCAATATCCTCGCGGGCCTCCCGGGAGGCCTCCGCGGCAAGCGAATGGTAGACGGTCCTGGTGTTGGCGATCTCCGCCAGCGTCCGCGTCAGGTCCTGCCCAACACGTTCCCGCTCGCGGGGCGCGCGGCCCTCTTCTTTCGCCGCATAAACCTCGCGGGTAGGGGCGGGGTAATGCACGACCCCGCGATCCACCCGGCGCGTGGCTTCCAGGCGCACGCCATACTTCTCCGCCTCCTCGACCATGGCGAGGCGGAAATCGTCGTAGTTGAAGCGGTGGTTGCGCCCCAGAAAGAAGAACTCGCCTTCCTGCGAGCGGCGGTTCAGCACCAGATGCGCATGCGGGTGATCGCGGTCCTCATGCACCGCGATGATGTAGTCGAAATGCCCCGCGTCAGTCTGGAAGAACCGCTCGGCCACATCGGTTGCGATGTCGCGCACATCCTCCCCGCGCGTGCCGATGGGGAAGGACATGAGCATGTGGGTGGTCTGTCCGAGCTTGGGCTTGAAGCCCGCATCCCACCGCTTGCCAAAGCGCTCGGTGAGGTCCTTGATGTCGCCCGCCTCGAGCTTGGACTTGCCATCCAGAAACCCGCTACTGTCCACGATATGGGTGGACTTGGTGGTGAGATAATCGAGCTGATTCATCAGCTGCGATTTGTTGTGAGTGCCCCCGCCCCGGATCGCCTTGAAGACCGCTGGCCGGTGCCCTGCTGCCGCGCGCACAAGCTGGGTCTGCTTGGCCACGTGTAGCCCCTGCATCGAGCCCCGGATGCGGCTCCAGCCGTCCCGGAAGACCTCGCCCGTAACGGTATGGACGGCATCATTCAGCCGCATGGGCAAACTCCCTCAAGGCGGCTGTGGCCTGCAGCTGCATCGCGTCCCGACGGCGGCGCAGGAGCAGATCGATCTCGTCAGCGGAATCCAGGATGAACCGCGCCAACCCGCGCATCTGGGCAAGGCGCAATTCGGTGAACTCGGCACGCGTGCCTCCCCCGGCCCCCTGCCCTTGCCGGTTGGCCAGCGTCATCTGCTTGGCGATCTGCGCGACCCCATTGCCAACCTCGTGCAGAGAGGCGCGGTAGCGCGCCATCTCTGCTGCCATCTGCGCGTCCGGAACGAACACGCCACCCGCCGCCTGAATGAGCCGCCGCAGCCCCTCGGCCCGGCTCTCGATCCCGGCTGTCGCCAGCACCGCGTCAAGGGCTGCGAGCTCGGCGGTGGTCACCTTCACACTGACTGCAGAAACAGGAACGCCCGTGTCCGTCTGGCGTTCGACATCAGCTTTCAGGACGTACCGCACGGCCCGTGCCGTCACCCCGAACTGCGTCGCCAGAGCGGTCGTCGACACACCCTCCGCGGCCTCGCGGACGATCTGCATCTTCTCGATCTCTGTCAGGCGTTTTGTTCGGGACATGCGGAAGAAAGACCCCCTATTTCCTGCCACCTTCCACCAAGGCTGCCCCCACCTTACGATAATATACCGATCTGTCAATTATATACTTACGTCGCATTCAGGCTCAGGCAGCCTTGGTGTCCGCTTCACGCCGCGGCCCGCAGGGACGCGGCTCTGCCGCCCTCACCACCGGGTGCACCACCTGTCCTAGGGGTCCCGTCCACCAGCCCCGCCCGAGGGTCTGGCCGAACGCGCATGTGTTCGGACGGAACCGCGGGCGGGCGCAAACCCCACCGACAGGGCGGACAGGCAGGGTCAAGGAGGGCCAGATTTGGCTTGCCAAATCTCTGCCGCAAAAACCGGGAGGCCCTGGCCGATAGGTTTTTGTGGATGGCCCCCTTGAGGCTGACTGGCCGGTCTGTCGCGGCCAGACTATTCCGGGGGAAGTGCGTCCGTTGAATGCGCAGCGACCGGCAGCTTCGTGAGGTCGCCTCCGGCGATCTGACCGCCGGACCCGGCATCCCTGAAACAGGGATCGGGCCGCCCCCGGATCGTCTTGGGGCGGCCCATCCTCGTGAGAGGATTCAGTCCTGGGGATCCTTCGCGCTCGGCGGGAACATCACCAGCTCCGAGACCGCGACCGGGAAGTCGAGCTTGAGGCTGAAGAACTCCGAGCCATCCCCGTTGCGGGTGTTGCGGAACATGGCGCCCACGCGTTGGAAGCGGGTGCGCTCCTGACCATCGGTGTCGGTGAACTTGACTGGGACGGTGGCGACGTAGTGGTTGGTCATTTGGGTTACTCCTTGTTGCGATGGGGATCACCCGGCACGGGGGCAAGGGGCCCGGTCGCAAGTGCAAATGCGGAGGGTCCGCGGCGCCGCCGTGGAAGCCGTATTTGTGCTTGCCGAAGCGTGAGCTGAGGGCACGAACGGGCCGACCCCGTGCGATCCACATCGATGAGCAAAAAGGAGTGATCCGGATTTGTACCGCCACTTTGAAGTCGCGATCGCACCCGTCGATACCGATCTGAGGTGGCTTGGTTCGTTCTGATCCAATGCATCTGGATAATGATCCCTCACGCTCACCACACGGCGGGTCAGCAGCGTTCAGCCGCGAGCGAAGATCGTCGTCGGTGTCGGGTGAGTGCCCCTGCTATCGGCACCAAGGTTGAGGGGGTGGGGGACAGCTGGTGCGGCCACATTGATATGGCACGGCCAAACCTTCAGCGATGAGCGTACTGCCCACGTCCCGACCGTCAACGAACAACGAGCCACAAAACCGCCCGAAATTGCATCGATCCGTGCCTTCAGTCCCGGGCCGGCAGGAACAGGCCACGCGCTCAAATTCAATTGACGCCGCACCCCGCACCAATTGACCAAGACGCGCTGTTGCCTGTTCCCCGACCTGGCGCTCTGCAGTGCAGGATGGTCTCCATGTCTCAGGCGCGTTAAACCCGACGAGACGCACGTTCGCTGTCATGCCTCGAATATCAATCGTATCACCATCAATGATCCGTACATCGCTGGCTCGAAGCGACCGGTCTTGCGAGGCGGGTCGCTCTGCAGGTGGCGCGACCGGCGATAGGAAACTGGAAGACATCCAGCCCACTCCCAAGTTAGACCGAATTTGGGTCCATTGCCCTTCATCGCGAAGCATTTCGACGCGAGTCCCTTCGCTCAAGACGCCCATCACAGCGTTCGCGGTAGACGGCTCAGAACGTTGGTTGACACGCGTCCCTGTCACATAGACGTAAGTGGTGTCTGTCGTTTGCGATGTGGGAATTGCTGACGGACTGTAGGGCGTGGATCGCGAATTCGACGTCTCAAACACTGATCCAACCAATGCGAAGAACCCGACAGCAATAACCAGCGGCACCATGATTTGGCGTTGAGCCTTGCGCACAGCACGCCGAGGTGCGGTGATTGCGCGGCTCACGGAGATCGGACGAGGTCTCGCCTGAACGGCCCTGGATCTGCGCTTTGGTGGTGGTTTCGAAGTGCCGTCGTCGGCAGCTGCCCTCGTCTGGGCCGGTTTTTCCCCTTCCAGTTTCAGGACTTTGTGCAGGCTGGCGTACTGAGCTTTGCTCAGGCGAGTCTCAGTCCCGTGACGCTCAAACCGTTCAGCCATGTTTGTGAGAAAAGACACTTCCCAATCGTTTGTCTGCCCGGACCGCAAACGCGCATCAATGCGTGATTGGATCTCTTTGGTGCGTTCCGGAGAAAAGGGCATCGAGGAAAAACCTGTTCGGGTGTTGAGCTGCGCAACAAATGTCTTCTGCCGCACGGGCACATTAAGCTGTGATTGCATCGAGATACCATCCAGCCATTCCCAAAACCACATTGGCCGTGTTGCACTCATCAAGACTTTTGCTACCCGTTGCTGGAGTTCGCTGCGACACCCCTGAGGTTCGCAAACATTTGAGAAACGACGAAAGGGCCGCCCGAAGGCGACCCTCTATGCTCACGTCTCCGCGGTCTTCTTCGCCGGGTCCGCAACCCGCATGACCGTCAGGCCTTTCGCTTCCGCCTTCTGCCCGAGGTTCAGCGCCACCCCGTTGCCGCCGAAGAGTACAACCCCCGTCGCCGCGAACTTGTCGTCCAGCATTTCGTCGTTGCACTTGAACGGTGCCGCACGCCCATGAGCGGACCAGCGCGGATCGAAGCGCGCCTGCGCGATCCCGCGTGCCCGGGCCCACCGGGCCGCAATCATCTCGGCCCCGTGCTTGCCGCCCTTGTGGCAGAGGAAGATCTCCTGGTTGCGGTTCTGCCTGATCCGTTCGCGAACCTTGTCGAGCGTATTGAAGATCACATCGACATCGGTCCAATCGGTGGCGCCTGAGACAATCAGGGGCACCCCCTCGACTTTCGACTTCTCGGCAGTCTCGCGGTCGTGCTGTTCGAGGAGCTGTCGCGCCTCGAAGACGGCCCCGGTCTCTTGCGCCCGAATGCTCGCGCGCGAGCCTGCCGCCGGGATGAAGGCGTGGCCCGTCTCGATCTCGTAGCATTCCGCCGCCGCCTCGCTCATCACCTCGATGGCGCCGACGATCTCCCGGAGGTGCAGAAAGCGCGCCTGCGCTTCTTCGAGCGCGGTCTCGGCGATCTCCGATCCGTCGTGGGATTTTGCCAGCGCGCCGATCTTGTCAGCGGTGCGGTCGACCTCCTTGCTAAGCACCACTTTCCGGCGCTGCAGGATCGTGGCGAGCCCATGGGCCAGCGGTTCGATCTCTGCTTCAAGCCCGGTCCCGCGCAGCTGACCGAGCAAAGCCTCGAAGCTCTCGCGGATGATGTGGTCGGTCAAGATGTGATCCTCGGGGATCGGCAGCTGCGCGTCCTTCTCGGTCAGTCCGAAAAGCTCGATGGTCTCGTAGGTGTTCGCATTGTCATAAGCCATGTCTGGTCTCCATATTCGGTTGTGGAGCCACCACGTGAGTGTGGGGGCATGGCCGAATGCCTGGTTTCCGAATCTGCCCGGGTCAGGGACGGCGCAGCCGCCGGCTTGCCGGGCGCAAAAGTTTTCTGCGCGCAGCCCCCGACACATGCGCGGCCTCACGCACGGGACTGCCCCGCGCCACAGGCCCCGCCCTCGCCGAAAAGTTTTGCGATCCTTGACGCGGGCTGATTTGGGGGCCATCCGGAGGATATGCTTCCGCACTCATGTGTGTGTGTTTTGACGGTAGGTTTGCCCGACCCGAGCAGGCAAAAGGCCCGACCGGACGCGGGAGACGGATGAAGCGGCGGGATCGTTTTGCCCCGCAAAACAGACCAGAGCGCAATCCGGCGGAGCGGCCGGGGAGGGACGTGCTCGCGAGGCGGGCAAACCGGGATGCCGGGTGCGACGCCGCGGTGAGGCCGCATGGCCGAATGCGCGACGGACCGAAGGGCCGTTCTCCCCTGCGACACGCGCAGCCGAGCAGGGGAGGCCGACAGGCTGGGACTCAGGTCGATGGTCGAGTGCACAAAACCGACACACTCCGCATGCAAACCGTGCAAATTGTCTGGTCTGTTAAAGGGTTCGGATGTAGAAAAGACCCTATCAACGCTGAAAATGATCATTCAGAAAGAGCAGTTCGACTTTGGCTTCCGCCCAACAACTCATCGGTCTCGTTAAGAGCCACGCAGAAGGGGACGCTGATCGTTTTTACGATCTGGCGATGCAACTCTCGGCGGCCGAAGAGCAGAAGGGACACACCCGGCTGGCTGAACAGTTGCGGCAGTGGGCTGAAGCGGGGCAAAAGCCGCCAGCAAAGCGAACCCCTGCAGTCACCCCTATCGCAACGCCTCGCGGCGATCTTGCAGAGTTTCTTGCCGCGTCTTATCCGACGGAGCGACTCGTCGATGTAATCTTACCGGATAGGATTGGGAGTGAACTGTCGCATCTCGTCTTCGAGACACGTATGCGCGAAAAGCTCGAGGCAAAAGGCCTGAAGCCACGGAGGCGCGTTCTCCTCTCCGGTCCTCCCGGCACCGGCAAGACCCTGAGTGCTTCAGCACTGGCCGGGGAGCTGCAGTACCCCCTTTTTTCGGTCATGCTCCACGGTCTAATAACGAAGTTCATGGGCGAAACGGCGCAGAAATTGAAGATGGTCTTTGATGCCATCAAGACGACACGCGGTATCTACCTGTTCGACGAAATAGACGCTTTGGCTGCGGCCCGGGGCGGTGAGAACGATGTCGGCGAAGCCCGGCGGGTTTTGAACTCATTCTTGCAGTTTCTGGATGAAGACACAGGGCCTTCGATCGTCGTCGCCACTACAAACCTGCCGGGAATTCTTGACCGCGCTGTGCTGCGCCGCTTCGATCTCGTGTTGCCCTATGTGATGCCCGACGGTCCTGCTATCCGGCAGGCACTCGAACGCCGCCTGATCGGTTTCTCGTTCAATCGAATAGGATGGAAGCGGGTGACGGATGTCGCCGCAGGCCTCTCAACGGCCGATATTGTGGCGGCGGCGGAAGATGCCGCGAGACGTGCGGTTTTGAATGATACTGACAAGATTGCGACACAGGATTTGCTTGACGCCCTCGAACGCCGACGGTCGCTCCAAGATTTAGGGACCAATGACAATGGCGCGAGACCTTCCGCACTTCCACCTTCGCAATCTCGGACAACCTCGCCCATTCCAAGCAAAGGGCGGGGGCGGTTCCAAAAGACCAAGTGATGTCCCCAATCGCGCTGCGCACGCCCAAGCGCTGCTTCAGGCCATCGACGCGTTGCCGGATATTCCGGCCACTGAGCTTCCCGGCGTTTATCTCGAAATCAGCTCCCGTATCGACGAGCGCCTGAAAAAGGATAGCCTAGATGCCAGTGGCCTGATGCTTCTTCGCATCGAAGATTTTCCTATTCCAGGTGGCGCCCAAGAGCGTGCGACGGTGTTTGCAACAGCCAAGGGTATTGAGAACCTGCGCAAGAAGGTCGACCAGTTTCGGACGGAAGACACGCCTGATCGCGAGAAAGATGGTGAATTCATCCCGGGCCGACCAAAGAATGCAGACTTGGTTCAAAGCGTCGCTGCCATTACGGAAGCGGGATTGCGTGCCCTCTGGCGCAGCCCGCCGGGCAAGTTTCCCGCGGCGGATATTGCGGCAGTCTGGGAGGTTTGGCTCGAGCCCCAAATGACCGAGGCCTTCGTTGCAGCAGCGCCTAACTATGGTGTGACTGTGGGCGCGGATCGGCTGGAGTTTCCCGAAGATACAGTGGTGGTCGTCCAGGCCGATCGCAATCAGCTTGCCCAAGCCGTCCGGCGACTGGGTGGCGTACGAGCACTTGCCGCTCCGACAATCACTGCAGATTTCTTTGACGGCTTGCCGGTGGCCGAACAGGCACAGTGGGTCGATGAGCTTTCAGGCCGGACCACCTATTCGGATCACCCCAATGCTGGCTACGTTACGCTCCTGGATACTGGTGTCAGTCGGGCGCATCCTCTGATTCAGCCGGCGCTTAGCGTGGATGATCGACATGCCGCAAATCCGGCTTGGGGATTGGAGGATGTGAAGGGCCATGGAACGCAGATGGGAGGACTCGCGCTCTTTGGCGATCTGACGCAAAAACTTCATCAGGCGAACCCAGTTATGGTCATGAACCGTCTGGAATCCGTCAAACTCCTGCCAGATGCCGGCATGAACCCGCATCATCTCCTAGGCGCGGTGACCAAGCAGGCGATCAATGCGGTCGAACAGGTTGGTCCCCGACGCCGTACTTTCACCATGACGACGACGACGGGTGAGGACACGCCGCACGACGGTGCCCCGACCTCGTGGTCGACGGAAGTCGATCAGCTTGCCGCCGGTGTTTCAGGTGGACTCAGACAGCAGCGCTTGGTGCTGGTTTCGGCAGGGAATACCGACAACTTCACCTTTGGTGCCGGAAACTACCTCGACCGATGCGATCACGAAGACAACGAGATCGAGTCGCCTGCCCAAGCGTGGAATGTTTTGTCTGTTGGAGCCTTTACCGAGAAGACTGTACTACCAAACGGAGACCCGGCCCAAGCGCTTGCACCATTCGGCGATCTATCGCCAGCTTCGAGAACTGCATCGTGGTCGTCCCATTGGCCGAACAAACCGGACGTTGTCCTTGAGGGCGGAAACTGGGCGCTAAGTGCCATGCCTCCGCCAATGCGGCACGGATGGTTATCGCTCCTTTCGACGCACCATAATTATCCGGTCCGATCTTTCACATTCACCTTCGACACCAGCGCTGCGACAGCGCTTGCAGCGAAGGATGTAACGGAACTCTGGTCGGATTATCCGACACTTTGGCCCGAGACAGTCCGTGGTCTCTATGTGTCTTCCGCGCGTTGGACTCAGCAGATGCGAGCACATTTGCCGGCCCAAGCGAACAAAGGTCATTACATGCCGCTTTTTCAGCGCTATGGATTTGGCGTTCCGGACATGGCCCGTGCCCGCCGCAGCGCGTCGAACGCGCTGACACTCATCGTGGAAGACACGATTACACCCTACGGAATCTCCGAAAAGACCGGCGGTGATGTCCACAATGAGTTGAAGCTCTTCGCCCTACCCTGGCCCGTTGAGGCTTTGCGCGCGCTCGGCAATGCCGACGTTACCTTGCGGGTGGCGCTAAGCAGCTTTATTGCTCCAAACCCGTCAGAAGCCTCACGCGGCGTTCGTTATCGCTACGCATCCCACAATCTGCGGTTCCAACTCAATCGCGCCGGCGAGAACGAAGCCCAATTCCTAGCTCGGATCAGCAAGGCGGCCGAACAGCCCGACGGTCCCGCAAACGACGAGGATGATCTTTGGGACTACGGTAGCAATCGGCGCCATGTCGGATCGCTGCACATCGATCAACTGACTTGCAAGGCATCAGATCTCGCAAGGCGAAACTTGTTGGCCGTTCACCCAGTCACCGGATGGTGGAAATCCAAAAAGCTTCTCGCTGAAGGTTTGCCTTCTGTGCGCTATGCATTAATCGTAGAAATCGATGCGGAAGGGTTGGATACCGAACTCTATGCCGAGGTTCAAGTAGCTGTCGAAGCCCTAATTGCCGCTCAAGCGGTTGTGCAAGTTTGACTCTATTGGAGACGCTGTGCAGCGCTTCCAATCTAGACAATACATCTACATCGGACCGCCTCATGCAATCGCCATTCGATCGCTCGACTGACCCAGGCATGAAAAAAAGGGGAACCGTGATCCCACGGCTCCCCTTTGGGTTCAGATCATCTCCCCCTCACCCGGATCACGCGACCAGCGACAGCCCCGCGCCTGCGTCCTGCGGCTGCTCGCCGCTGTCGATGAACGGGATGATCGAGAAGGTCTGCCCGCCGCGTTGTTCTTCGTTCTGCACGGCGTTGACGCGCAGGTCGCCATCGGGCGTGTTGATAAGCAGCGACAGGTAGTCGTTGCCGGTGCGGCTGCTTTTCGCCATCCAGGCCGAGCCGACGCGGATCGGTGTGCCCCGTGGCGAGCTGACCTCGATGCGGTAATCGGGGTGGGTCTCCTCGGATTTGTAGCTGTTCTCGATCAGCATGAACTCCAGATCGAACATCATGTTGGCGATGTAGCCGGTGAAGGCGTTGTCGGCATCCATGGCGGTCAACTCGCCCGAGATGGAGCCGGATTTCATCAGCCCGTTCGAGACGAGCGGGATGATCTCGAATTCGCCGCTTTGGGCCGCGCGCGCTTCTTTCGTCTGCACCGCGTTGACCCGGAACGGGCCGAGGCCCACATCGAGCTGCATCGAGATATAGGGGTTGCCGCTGGTATTGCCGGTCTCGTTCCAGGCCGTGCCGATGCGCACCTTGCGGCCCGACTTGTTGATCGCCGTCAGGTCGTAATCCGGGCTGCGTGCGGACATCTTGGCCCGAGCCTCGAGCTGGATGGCGATGTCAAAGCGTGACGAGTGGATCATGCCGGTGTATTCGGCGGTTGCGGTCTCGACATTGCGGGTGAGGGTTCCTGCGAACATGGGATGGTTCCTTTTGGATTGGCCGGTGCCTGACGTCCTTGCCAGCGCATCCGGGATTGCTTTCTCGACCCCTTGAGGGATCACAAATCAGAAAGCTTGCTTTCCCTTTCTGCCCTGCCTCCAGCTCATCGCTGAGGGCTGATTGGATGTGCCACCTCTCCATCGGGTGCTACGCCCCTCCCCTGCTCGTCTGGTCTTTATTGTCTGCCCGGATTTTCCGCGCTGTCCTCCGATCGCGCGATGAAGAACTCCGCCTCTTTTCCGTTCAACCGGTGCCCGCCCCGGTCGGTCAGGCCGATGCAGCTACCATTCGGTAGATAGGTGATGAGGTACTGACCGAGCCGGTCCTTGTGGACAACGTAGCCGGTATTGGCCCAGTGCACGGTCTGGCCGGCATCGACGGCGGCCTTGATGTCTTCGAGTGTCATGCGAACCTCCTTACGAAGAATGGTGGGTAAACGACGCAAGAAGCCCGATCTTCCGACCGGGCTTCCATGCAGCATTCGTTTGGCAAACGACCGAGAGCTGTCAGGCGCTTTGCGTGGCTTGCGTCGCGCGCGCCGCCATCCAATCTTTCAGGCCAAGAACCGTTCGTCCGGCGGCGACCTCGGAGGCCCAGGCGACCCTTGGGTCGCCGCAGGGCTCGGAGCCGACATGCCGGTCGATGTGGCCATTGGCCATCCATGGCTCGGGCTGGATCCGCCGCAGCCAGTCCGCCATGCTCGGGATGCGGCCCTGGCAGTCTTCACAGATATGCTGCTCGCCGATCCAGCGCACGGGTATGTCCCGACCCGCGCTATTGGTCAGGGCCAGGCCGAAAACCCGTTCCGCCGCGAACAGGCCTTGAGCGTGGTGGCGCATGGCGCGGTGCGTGAAGAGCGCCAGGTGCTCTTTCGAGGCGTCAAACCAATCGTGCACAGCCTGATAGTGAGACGGCACGCCGCCGAATTTCCGGGCGGAGCTTTCGGCATGATGAAGCGGATGGGCCATCTCAAAGACCCTCTACATAGCTGTGCGAGCATTCGACATAGCGGTCCGCGTGATCGAGGGTGATGCTGTCGCCGGTGATGTCCCAGGTCAGCGTGCCGTAGCCGCCCTCGTTGTTTTCGAACCCCGGGTGATGGTGATAGGCGAGCGACCAGGCGAAATCGCCGACCTCGGTGGAAAGCGGCTCCGGTAGTTTGACGTCCGCAGGCTGCACCGTCACATCCTCGACATTGCCGGAGTCGCCATAGCCTTCGTATTCGGCGGTGACCTCGCTGATGCCAAGCGCGCGTAGTTGCGCGAGCAGCTCCGCTCGGGTCGCCTTCAGCGTGGTTTCGCGCTCCGCGCGCCACTGAGCCGCCATTGCGGCATAATCGATCTGGGGATTGGTCATGGGTCTGTCCTCTTGTCTGAAATTGGGGGGCCGAGCTTGGCATTGGTCTACCCACGCCCGGAAAGCGCAGACCGGCCAAACCCCGATCCGCGATGCCCGATGCAAAGCCCGCTTTGACTTTTCAGGCGGCTTGTTCTGACGTCATGGCGGCTCCCTGCCCCACGATCCGGGCCAGAATGCGGCCCGTGTCGATCCCGTCCCCATGCGGCAGGAACACCCGCAACTGGAAGGCGATGATCTCGGTGAAGCAGCCGAGGGCCTTGAGGCCGTCGATCATGCCCTTGTCGGCGCCGCCCAACTCAAGGCGCATCTCGCCTGCGACGCGGCGGCGGGTCAGGGTGAGGCCCCGGCCGAGATCGACCGGCGCCGTGGTGCCGAGGGCGGCGGTCAGCATCTCCTGCGGCGTTTGCGGATTGGAGACGAGGAAGCGGGCGCGCAGCGCGGCCGCCCCTTCCTCGCTCAGCGTGCGCCCGATCATCGGCGTCGCCCCGTCCGGCGTGACCCTGTAGATGCGTTCATTCGTGGTCGGAATATCCTTCCAGATCGGCAGCAGCAGCCCGGTCAGCAGGTAGAGCTTGGTCGTGGTGGTTTTTGGCAGGGACGCAGCCTCGGCATCCCAAAGCCTTGCAAACTCAGGCCTTTCGATGTCTTCCCAGGCCGAGGACTCGAACCGTGCCTCTTCAAGATAGCTCGACCCGTTTGGACGCACCGCCTTGCGCATCAGCGTGACGATGTCCTCGTCATACATCTGCATAGGGCGCGCTGAGATGAGCGCCGCACGACCCGAAGCACGATTGACCATGGGTAGCTTGTCCGGATTGCGCGACATGGCCTCTTCGGCGCCCAGCACATACACTGGGTCGGTCACCTCGAGCCCGATGATCCGCGTCACCGCGCCGGATTTCGGGCAGGTCCAGAGATCCTTTGTGGAGACCTGCTCGATCTTTTCGCCACGCAGGGTTTCCACGCCGAGATCGAGCGTGCCCGCCGCGCGCGCCCGTTCAGTCTGATCGGCAATCCGGCGCATGAACTCGGCAAAGAGCGCGTTCTGCATGTGGATGGGGAGGGCAAGCACCCGGTTGAGAAACCGCTGGATCGGGGGAAGCTCCTCAAGGAGCACCCCGTCCTTGTCGATCAGCCGCAGCGCAGTCCAGTCGGTGAAGCTCTCGTAGCTCATCGCCTCGGCGCGCCCGGCGGCAAGATCGGCGAAATACCCGCGCAGCGCCGCTCGCGCGATCGGGCTTTCGAGATTGTCCTCCTCGCGGAACATGCCCTGCGAGCCGGTCTCGCGCTGGCCCTTGGTCAGGGCCCCAAGCTGGTCGAGGCGTTTGGCAATCGTCGAAGTGAAGCGCTTCTCGCCATGCACATCGGAGGTGCAGACCCGGAAGAAGGGCGCGCTGACCTGGGCAGAGCGATGCGTGCGGCCGAGTCCCTGGATGGCCGCATCGGCGCGCCAGCCGGGCTCCAGCAGGTAGTGCCGCCGCCGCTTCTGGTTCTTCGCCGTTTGGGCCGCATGATAGGACCGGCCCGTCCCGCCCGCATCGGAAAAGATCAGGATATCCTTTTCGCCGTCCATAAAGGCTTGGGTCTCCGACGAATTGCTGCTGGCGGCGCGCTTTTCGATGAAGAGATGACCATCCTCGGCCTTGAGGGGCCGGATGGACCGCCCCGTGACCTCTGCGACGGCCTCGTCGCCAAAAGCCCAAAGGATCTGATCGAGCGCCGAGGGGATCGGAGCCAGCGTCATCAACTCCATCATGGCCGCGTCACGCAGAGCGAGCGCCTCGCGCGAGACGACCAGCGCGCCAGTTTCATCGCGGAGCGGCTCGGCCACCATATTGCCGTCGATCTCGACCAGCTTTTGCGCATGAATCGGGAAGGCCTGTTCGAGGTATCCCAAGACGTAGTCGCGCGGCGTCAGCGCGCCTTCGACCAGCTCGTCCTCCGGGTCCATCGTCTCAAGCCGGCGTTTCAGCAGGCTCTCACCCGTCGAGACCACCTGAATGACGCAAGCATAGCCCGCCGCCAGATCATCCTCGATTGCGCGGATGATGGTCGGGGCTTTCATGCCCATCAGGAGATGGTTGAAGAAGCGCTGCTTCGTGCTCTCGAAGCGGGACTTGGCCGAGGCGCGTGCGGCCGAGGCATTGGTATCGCCCGAGGCGTCGTTGACGCCAGTCGCGGTCAGTGCCGCCTCGAGATTGTGGTGGATCGTCCGAAACGCACCCGCATAGGCGTCGTAGATCTCGATCTGGGCCGGGGTGAGCGCGTGTTCGAGCACGTCATATTCCACGCCATCAAAGCTAAGGGCGCGGGCCGTGTAGAGCCCGAGCGTCTTGAGATCACGGGCGACCACCTCCATGGCGGCAACACCGCCCGCCTCCATCGCAGAAACGAAGCTCTCGCGGCTCGGGAAGGGGTATTCGGGACCCTGCCCCCAGAGACCGAGACGCGCGGCATAGGCCAGATTATGCACACTCGTCGCGCCCGTGGCCGAGATGTAGAAGACGCGAGCCCGGGGTGCCGCCAGTTGCAGCCGCAGGCCCGCAAGGCCCTGCTGGGAGGGTTTGCCCCCCCTGCCCTGCTCGGACCCTGCCGCGTTCTGCATGGCGTGGGCCTCATCAAAAGCGAGGACGCCTTCAAAGTCTGCGCCCATCCAGTCGAGGATCTGGCTCAGTCGCGTGGTGCCGCATTTGCCCGCGGACCGCAGCGTGGCGTAGGTGACAAAAAGGATACCGTCGCCCATCGGGATGGACTGGTCCGGTTTCCATTTCGACAGCGGCTGAATGTCGGCGGGCGAGCCGCCGAGATCGGTCCAGTCGCGGATGGCGTCCTCGATGAGCGTGGCAGACTTCGAGACCCAGACGGCCTTACGGCGTCCGGCGAGCCATCCCGCGAGGATCAGCCCCGCACATTCCCGACCCTTGCCGCAGCCGGTGCCGTCGCCAAGGAAATAGCCGAGGCGATAGGCCCGTGCATTAGGGTCATCATCGGCGCGCGTCAGCTTGGTCTGGTCGTCATCGATGGTAAACCGACCGGGCAGGTCGCGCCCATGGGCATCATGCGCCATGATGATGGTCTCGAGCTGCGCCTCGGAGAGATGTCCCTCCTCGATCAACCGGGCGGGCAGGCGCAAGTCATCACTGCCCGTGTTTGAGGGCATGGGCGGGGCAACCGAGGCCATGGCGATGCTCTCGACGAGCGGCGTGGGATGTTCTTGCGCACCCGCGATCTCGATCCGCTGCGGACGGTAGCGCGCATAGATGTCCGAGATGGGCGTGTTGTCGCGCGGGGTCTCAAGGCTCTTGAAAGTGAGCGGGACAACGGCCTTGGCCCGGGGTTTGGAGGGGGCGACAGGCGCAGCGGCGGTCTTGCGCGGGGCAGATGATGGAACGCTCGACCGAGTATGAGGGATCGCTGCCGCCCGTTGGACTGGGCGCATCTGGGGCCGGGTTGCGGCCACGGCGTCGACAAAAGGAAGGGCTTCGTCCAGATCGCACACAATGGCGCGGATCATCTCGCCACCCTCCTGCACCTTGTCGAAGATCATGAGCTGGGTTTCCACAGAGGTGCCGAGCTTGCGGTAGACCTGCCCCGGCATCGTCAGCGCCAGTCGCGGCGTCAGGAGACCGCAGGCGCGGAACCAATGCGCGGCATCGCGTTCGGGCGTGAATCCCGGCGGCATGATCGCCACCAGCCGCCCACCAGGCGCGAGACGCTTTGCCGCCGCGATGAGATGTTTGGCGGCGATGTGTTTGTCCCGCGACCGATCGACCGAGGAGGCGAAGGGCGGGTTCATCACCACGACGTCGGGTAGAACCGGCGACTGAAGCAGATCGTCGATATGCTCGCCGTCATGGCCCGTCACCTCGCCGCCAAAGACCGAGCGCAAGAGGCTCTGGCGAAAGGGGTCGATTTCATTGAGCAAAAGCGTGGCACCGGCCCGGCCAGCGAAAGCAGCAAGGGCACCAGTGCCAGCCGAGGGCTCCAGAACAGTCTCGCCCTTGCGGATCGCCGCCGCCCGCACGACCAGCACCGCGAAAGTCAGCGGCGTGGAAAACTGCTGCAGCCGGATCTGCTGCTCTGACCGGCGCGTTTCCGTCAGAAGCCTTGAGGCAAGCAGCTTTGCAGCGGCGATGTCACCTGCCGCGCCGTCCCCACGCAGCAGCATTTGGACGGCAGCGGCTTGCATCAGGTCATAGGCCATGCGCCAGTCCCAGGCACCGCCGGCATCGCTGCCATGAAACGTCTCGCGCATGATGCGCGCGAGCGCTGAACTGCGCAGGGGTTGGTGGTCGACCTCCGCGCCGATCTGCACGAGGGCAGAGGCGAAGTTAGCGTTGGATTCAACAGGATTGGGGAGCGTTGAGAGAGGCTTGGACATGGGGAATTCCTTTGGATCAGGGTCTGAGTTCCAAAGGACAAAAAGCCCACTTTTTCTTTTCAGGGTGACGGGGTCAGACCGCGCTGACCTCCAAGGCTTGGTCAGGACTTGGGTTCGACCTGCCGCTTCGCATCAATCAACGCCTGTGCGGCCTGCATCACCTGAACCTGAGATGTTCCCGCGCGTGCATCCTGCAGCGCGGCCTCTACCTGCGCGCAAAACCACGCGTCATATGAATTCGCATCAGCGGCCACGGAAATACTCCTCGAGACCGAGGTGCGGCTTTTCCTTACCCGTTGGGTTCATTGCGCTTTCTCCGACTGTATTATGGGTCGATGCTACATCACCGGGCGTGGTGACGAAAACGGCAATGCCATTGTGGTCAAATCAAGTCGGGCCACTTAGGAATCGAATGCCGGAGGGGGCAGAATCCTACGTGAAGCTCAAAGCCGCCGTTTATTGAAAGCGCGGCGAAATCTGACTCAGAGCCCGAAGTTACAAATGCTGCATGGCTCTCGAACGTCGGCTTTTCGAAGCTGAATGGTAACATTTCAAATCAAAGCGGGTTTCTGCACGGGTTGTGAAAACGCATTTCGATGGCGTTGCTTCATGCTCGGGAGCGATAAGAACTTCCGTTTTTTTGCAACTGCACTCTCATTTAAATTCTACTGCGTTCGCCATGCCGCCTACTAAGCGGCGGTCACTTCCGGGAAAGACCACATTTTTACATTGCAATTACATGCGCTAGGACGCATATGCGTCTTACCGCATGTAAATTTACGGAGATACCCATGCAAGATTTCCTGACAGCCATCGCTGACCCAGTCCGCCGCGCTGCGTTGCATATCTTATGGGATGACAGCGAGCATTGCGTTTGTGAACTAATGGCCAAGCTTGATGCAACGCAAAGCCGAATGTCGCGCCACATGAAAGCACTGAAACTAGCAGGGATCGTTGTGGATCGGCGGGATGCCCAATGGGTGCGTTACCGCAGAAACCCCGCCCTGTCCCGTGAACTATCAGCCATCATAGATGCCGTGCTCAAAGCCGAACAGTCAAACGAAAGGAATGTGGCATGACCACAGATACACATGACATCGAACCTCATCGGGAACATTCTGACTGGTTCTGGTACGTTGGCGTCCCTGCGGGCGGCATTGCATGGGTTTTACTCTATCAGCAGCTGATCCCGTTTTCAGAATGGGCGACAGCCCTGTTTCCGATTTCGCGCGACAGCCACACTGGTGAGGCTATCGCCTTCTTTCTCTATG
The DNA here is from genome assembly GCF_900129395.1 of Pseudosulfitobacter pseudonitzschiae. Classification (GTDB taxonomy): domain Bacteria; phylum Pseudomonadota; class Alphaproteobacteria; order Rhodobacterales; family Rhodobacteraceae; genus Pseudosulfitobacter; species Pseudosulfitobacter pseudonitzschiae. Next base: position 31,590 of record NZ_FQVP01000015.1, on the reverse strand, counting down.
ACGTCCCGAAAGTGCTTCTACTTCTCACGCTCATTGTTTTTGTCACGGGGGTGCTACGAAGCTGGTTCAGTCCGGAAAAAACGCGAGCCATTCTGTCTGGCAAGCGCGAAATACTGGGCTATCCGCTCGCCGCAGCACTCGGTGTGCTGACACCCTTCTGTTCTTGCTCTTCTGTCCCACTTTTCATTGGTTTCGTCTCGGCAGGCATCCCGTTGGGGGTCACCTTCTCGTTCCTCATCGCGGGCCCAATGGTGGGGCCGGTCGGCCTCGGGCTCCTTTTTGGGCTGGTAGGCTGGAAAATCACAGCAATCTATCTGGTATTCGGGTTTTCGATTGCGACCATCGCAGGATGGGTCATGGGGCGGATGGGGCTTGAAAGATACCTCCAAGACTGGGTGCGCGAGTTGAACACAGGTGCCGCCACTGGTTTGCCAGAGGAGCGCCTCTCCATGGTAGACCGCCTAAAGGTCGGGTTGGATCAGGTTAAAGAGATATTGGGCAAGGTTTGGATCTGGGTCGTGATCGGTATTTCCATCGGTGCGCTCATCCACGGCTACGTACCTGAGGCTGTCATGCTGAAAATCATGGGCGGCGAAGCGTGGTGGTCCGTGCCTGCCGCAGTAGTGGTCGGGGTCCCAATGTATACCAATGCGGCTGGGGTCATCCCCATCGTGGAGGCGCTCTTGGGCAAAGGCGCCGCGCTTGGCACAACACTGGCCTTCATGATGTCTGTGATCGCCCTCAGCCTGCCTGAGATGATTATCCTGAAGCAAGTGCTGACGCTGCGCCTGATCGCAATCTTCATCGCGGTGGTCGCCTCGGGCATCCTTGCCACCGGATTTCTGTTCAATGCACTGCTCTGAAGGAGAACAAGCATGAAAACTATCAAAGTCTACGGTCCTGGCTGCAAACGCTGTGACGCTACCGAAGCAATGATTCGCGAAGCCGCGACAAGCTTGAGTATTGAAGTCGAGATTGAAAAGATCACTGATCCTCGGTCGATCGCAATGGCAGGTGTAATGTCCACTCCAGGCATAAGCGTCGATGGCAAGTTGGTGCATGCTGGTGGCTTACCGGATGCGGTCAAGCTGGAAGGATGGTTGGCGACATGATCTTTTCAAGATTTCTAGGGGCAGCGTTTGCCCTGGCTTTTGCGTCCACAACTGTACAAGCGGACATGCTTGAGGTGCAAAATGTCACTGACGGCATTTACGCCTTGGTTGGTCCCAAAGAGCAACGCTCGGCAGAGAACCTCGCCAACAACGCAACATTTGGTGTAGTTGTCACCGATGAGGGCGTCGTGCTGATGGATCCCGGCGGAAGCTGGAAAGGGGCACAAGCCATCCATAACCGCATTCGCGAGATCACAGATCAGCCAGTCAAATTTGTCATCAACACGGGCGGACAAGATCATCGCTGGCTTGGCAACGGCTATTGGCAATCCCACGGGGCAACGGTCATTGCGTCACAAGCCGCTGTCGAAGACCATAAGGCACGCGGTTCGCAGCAGCTTACTGCCCTCTCGCAATTTTTGGGAGACCAACTCTCAGACACCGAAGCTGCCTATGCGGATGTGACCTTTGCTGACACCTACACTCTGGAACTTGGCGGGCTGACGTTCGAGATCGTGCATCCGGGGCAAGCGCACACGCCAGGTGACAGCTTTGTTTGGCTGGACCAGAAAGACACCGTTTTCACCGGCGATATTGTGTATGTCGAACGTATCTTGGGCAATGGCGGGCAGTCCAATGCCAAAAGCTGGATAGAAGCATTCGAGGCGATGGCAGCGCTAGAGCCTGTCCATGTTGTCCCCGGTCACGGCCATGCCACAACCTTGGAACACGCCACAGCTGACACCTATGACTACCTCGTCAATCTGCGCACACAAATCGGAGCATTGATCGAAGAGGGCGGCGACATCATGGACGCGCCAAACATCGATCAGTCTACATTTGAGTATCTTGAGCAATTCGACAGCCTTGCCGGTCGCAATGCCCAAACAACCTATGAACAAATGGAGTGGGAATGATGCTCGAGTACAATGTTTCGGCCAAGCGGCTGGATGATACTGGGTCCCAAGCAATGGCGGGCGAGGCAAGTATCATTCTGGATACCGGAATGGCCGGACGGCCTGATGCCCTCAACCCCGCCGAGTTACTACTGACATCTTTGGCGGCCTGCATGATCAAGGGGGCCGAGCGCGTGGCCCCAATGATAAAATTTGGTCTGCGCGGCCTTGAGGTGTCCCTTCATGGCCAAAGACAGGACAGCCCGCCCAAGATGTTGGCGATCACCTACGAACTGGTTGTCGACACCTCTGAAACCGACGAGCGGATCGAGTTGCTACACAAGAACATTCGCAAATATGGAACTATCTCCAATACACTGGACGCAGCACTTGAGTTGTCCGGTACGATCAGACGCAAATCCTGATGGCCTTTGATCACAGCCATGCGGCCCCGAAGAATCTAACCCCCGCCTTTCAATGGGCTGTTGGCCTGAATACAGTCTACGTTCTGCTTGAGGCCGTGGCTGGGTTTATGACCGGCAGTCTGGCATTGATCGCGGACGCGGCCCACAATCTGACGGACGTCGCAGGGCTTTTGATTGCATGGGCGGCAATGGCTTTGGCCAAACACAATCCGTCGGATCAATTTACCTATGGGCTGGGGCGCTCAACCGAATTGGCAGCGCTGGCGAATGCAATCGCCATCCTGATCGGCGTTGGCGCGGTGGTTTGGGAGGCAATGGGCCGCTTTCAAACAGCGGTCGAGGTGCCTGGCGGCACCATTATGGTTGTCGCCCTTGTCGGGATTGGCATCAATTTTGGCACAGCGATGCTGTTCAGATCTTCCCAACATGGCGATTTGAACGCCAAAGGGGCCTATTTGCATATGATGGCTGATGGCGCTGTTTCTGTTGCAGTAGTTCTGGCAGCAGGCGGCATTTTACTGACTGGCTGGACATGGCTTGATCCCGCAGTGGCCATTCTGGTCAGCTTGGTCATCGCAGTCACCGCATATGGATTGGTGAAGTCTTCATTGAGATTGACGCTCGATGGCGTCCCCGAAAACATTGATAAAAACGCCATCAGCGAATGGCTAACTAATCTACCCGGCGTGCAGTCGATGCATCATCTGCATATTTGGGCATTGAGTACGACCAAGACAGCGCTGACGGTTCACTTGGTTATGCCTGACCAGATAGGGAATGGCTTTCTGGCAGAAACCGCGCGGGAACTTGCACACGATTTCAACATCGACCACGCCACTATTCAAATCGAACGACCTGACAGCCAATGCAGAAGCTTCTCAGAAATCACGTCGATATAGCCTCATTCTACATGGTGCCTAGGATAGATATTTCTATCACCGTTTAGTGGATTTATATCAAAGAAACAAAAACTTAACTCCAGATATCATAGCAGCGACAGCAAGAAGCCAGATCAATGGTTTCACGGGCAGGATACGCACTCCCAGACTTGTTCCTATAAACGAGCCCACCAATACCATCCCCGACCAAGGAAGTATCTCATATGGTATGGAACGCAGCACCACGTAATTGCCCGCAAGACCGGCAACAGAATTCGCAAGTATGAACACGGCAGCGATTCCGGCTGTTTGCCGCGCGCCAGCCCAACCTGATATCAGAAACAAGGGGCTGAGAAGTACGCCACCGCCAATGCCGGTGAGACCCGAAAGGAAACCGATACCGGCGCCGGCACCGACACTTCCCAAAAGGGGTATTTTTCGCGAAACCACATCAAACCTGGTCTGTGAGCGTGAGGTTTGCCAGAGGAGGTAGAGAGCCGAGAACACAAGAAGCCCACCGAGAAGAGGCCGATATATCTCGACCGGAAGTGCGATGCCGCCTCCTAGAAATGCCAGAGGCATCGACGCCAGAATGATCGGAAGTGCACTGCGCCACTCAATGAAACCGGCCTTCGCAAAACGATAGGTCGCAAAACCCGCGACGACAACGTTCAGAGATAAGGCAACGGGCCTGATGACGTCAGGGACCACATTCAAAAGGGCCAGCACGGCGATATAGCCGGAAGCTCCGCCATGTCCCACTGATGAATAAAGCATAGCAATCACAGCCAGAATGGCACCGATCGCCAAAACAGAGTCAGATTCTATCATATTCTGGCCCTCAGTTCAGGTTTCTCAAAGCCGAACAAACTCAAGGCGATCGCCTGCATTAACCTGATCCATATTGGCGGGAATAATGGCGAAACCGTCTGATCTGCATATCAACGATATTTTGGCGGAAAAGCTCTGATCCAGCATTTCGACCTGCGGCCGACCATCAAGTGACACCCCGGCAATCTTCACCGGCCGGAATTCCTGGCGCCCGGGACGTCGCGAGAAGCCTTCTAAAACCTCAACATGCATAACAGGACGATCTGCGAGTGCCTTGCCAGCCAGTTTTTCTGCAATGCGATGGCCAATGAGCTTCCAGGTCGTAAATGCTGCGACCGGATTGCCGGGCAGTCCCACAAACACGGCCCTGTTTAGTGTGCCAACCGACAGCGGTTTTCCCGGTTTCATAGCGATCTTCATCACTTCAATCCGACCACCTGCCTCTTGGAGTTGGGAAACCATATGATCCTCTTCACCGACTGAAACACCACCGGTGGTAACGATCATGTCGACATCTGATGCGATATCCGTCAGCGCATTGCGAAGCTGAACTGGATCGTCGTTGATGGCACCCAGATCGATCAAATCGATCCATGGCTGGCGAAGTGCGGCAATCATGATGAAACGGTTGGAGTTGTAGATCTGCCCAGGCGCAAGATCTTCACCCGGTTGCCGCAACTCACTGCCAGTACAGAACAGGGCAATGCGAACCTTTCGAAATACCGGAATTCGGGCGCGCCCAACCGAAGCAATCGCCCCGATTTCCCGGGCCCCGATGAGAGTGCCCGCGCGAAGCAAAAGAGATCCTTGTGCCGCGTCCTCACCTTGCCGACGGATACAATTTCCCATGTCTACAGGGCTGTCGATTTCAATGATCTTATCGTTCAGCCGGACATGCTCCTGCATGATCACGGTGTCTGCACCCTTTGGCAACGCCGCGCCAGTAAAAATTCGGAAGACTTCCCCGGGGCCGACTTGACCGGACTCCTGGACGTTGTCTCCTGCTGCAACGCGTCCGGTTACGCGCAACCGCCAGGGCCCGATTCCGGACAGGTCTTTGGCGCGCAGTGCGTAACCGTCCATGGCAGAGTTGTCGAATGGTGGAAGGGGAAAAGGTGCCACCAAGTCCTCAGCCAGTACCCGCCCAATGGCATCTTCTAATCCGACTACTTCTGAAATGTTTACTGGACCAGCAAGTGCTAGGCTTTTTTCAACCGCCACCGCCAAGGAAATCAATTCCCGTGTCCCTATGCGTTCGTCCACACTACATGGGTCCACTGCAGTTTTTGCCTTGGTTCTCTTCATGTCAACATCCCCGCTTCTTCTGGTGGCCAAACCGACAGGACATCTTCCACTATTGGCCTTTCTGTCGCTGGCGGAACTTTTGACACAGTGCCAACCGCGACAAATCCCAAAAGCTGTTCTTTAGCGTTGAGCCCAAGGCCATTCTGGAGTGCGCGGGTTTTTACCTTATCCCCGCTGACAATCATCGACCCGAACCCGAACGATGTCGCAGTCAGCAAGATATTCTGCACCGCCGCCCCTACTGACACCCATTGCTCGTGGGGGGGCACGTCCGGAACATCGTCGCGGATCACACCGGCGACGGCGATAAGACAGGCTCCATTAAAGGCCTTTTCTCGGGCTCTCTGAGTTTGACCCTCGCTAAGTTTGCCATGCGTTTCGTGGGCAGCTGCTTCAAATAAATCCGCCAGTTTCGGTCGGTCGTCATTTCGGATCAGAATAAAGCGCCATGGGCGGAACCGGCGATGGTCCGGCGCCGCGCAAGCCGCCTCAATCATCATTCTTACTTGTTCTTCGTTCGGGCCAGGCGGGATCAGCCGTCGTGGCGACGCTGATCGGCGAGCAATTATGTCGTCTAGCTTCATGAAAACCCCTCAACAGAAAACGGGCGGCAAAACTGCCGCCCGCTTCATTTGCATTATTACCGTCTCAGGCTTTGTATTCCTTCGACTTAAAGGAAATGGCCTTGGCCTGTGGGGTTGCATCGGCGATTTTGCGGATGTTGCCCCAGGTGTGCTTGTAGTCCGGCAGGTTCAGTTCATTCACACCAGAGTTCACCACGTTGCCCTGAGATCCTGCGGGAGAGCCGAAGACCATCGCGACCTGGCCGGGTTTGGCCGTGTCGGTCGGATAGGCCATACCTTCCGTTGCACCGTTTTCGTTAGTGATCTGGATCAGATCTCCAGCGCCGATGCCCAGGAGGGCCATATCGTCTTCGTTCATCTCGACAAACGGATAGGGGAAACGATCCTGGATGAATTCGTTTTCCTGATCCAGGAACTGGTTTTGCCAGAAGATGTTGGCGCGGACGTTGTTGATCCAGAAGTCGTGGTTCGCCTCTTCCTGCGCCTTGCCTTCGGCCTGCCAGCCCCGCCAACCGGCGGCACAGAACAACGCCTTGCCATCTTCGCGGCCATGGCGCGTGAACACCCCGTCGGTATAGAGCTGCGGTGTGCCGACCAGTTCACCGTTCTCAAAGCCGGTGACAGGTTCCTGAACCCCATTTGTGCCCATCGCGCGCAAACGCTCATAAGTCACTTCGGGGTTGCCTTTATGGTAGCCGTCCATAAAGGCGTCTTCCTCGGTCTCCCAGTCATAGCCTTTGAACTGATCGGCATAGGCGTCATTGCCGATTTCGCGCAGAACACGCTCCATGTGCTGCGCCATGTCGGCAGCGATCAGGCAGTCCGGTTTGGAGTTGCCATAGGGGTCCATGTAGCGTTCGGACAGGCGCAGACGACGCTCACCGTTCATCGAGGTGAGGTTCATCTCGTTCGATTCACAGGCAGGCAGGATTACGTGGGCGTTATGACCGATCTGGCTGTGGATGATGTCCACATCCACTACAAACAGACCACCAGCATTCACCGCGGACACGATCGCATCAACCAGCTCTTCGCGCGAGCCGCCTGCGGCGGCATCCATCGCCTCTTTCACCATGTCGGAACGCTTTTTCATCACGCGCTTGAACTGCGTGGCGTTGAGCGTCGTCTTGTAGTGATCGCAAGCCCAGATGTGATAGACCTTACCGCCACCCTTGATGAGATGCTGGTCGAAATACACCGCAGGACGGCCAACATGAGCGTCGGAGGGGCGATAGTAGCCTTCCTGGTGTCCACCCAAACGGCAGCAACCGGTGCCATCACGGCCAATGTTGCCAGTGGCCAGCGCAAGGTTCACGACAGCACCGATGGTGCGGTAGTTGTCGTTGCCCCAGATGATGCCTTTCTCGTAGCCGGTCACGCATTTGCTGCGGCTGCCATCCTCTTTGGGTTTTGCGATCCATTCGGCGGCCTTGACGATGTCGGCAGCGTCCACACCACAGATTTCTGCCGCTTCTTCAGCAGATGTTCGGCAGGTCTCCATTGCATACTCAAGGCTACCCAATCCGGAGGGTTGGCCGGTGCCCATGGCAACGGCTTCTTCACCTTGGAACGTGCTGTTGGCGACAAATTCGGAATCTGTCCAACCGTTATCAACCACCTGCGTCAGCAGCGCGTTGAATAGCACCATGTCGGTGCCGGGCTTGATTGCCAGATGCAGGACGTTTTCCTTGCCCGCGACTTCTTCAGCGGCATTGACGGAAACCGAACGACGGGGGTCAACCATGATGAACCTTGCGCCGCTGCGCATCCCCGGAACCATGTGGTTCAGGTAAAGGTTGGTCTGGGTTTCCAGCGGATTGGCTCCGACGATCAGGATCGTATCCGTGACTTCATAGTCGCTGTAGGAATAGTTAAGCTCGTCCACGCCCATATCACGCGAGGAATGGACCTCGGACATGTAGGACGGGCGGTTGTGAATGCGGCAGTTTTTGACCTTCATGCTGTCGAAATACAGCTTGCCGGTGCCCCATGTATTCTCATACCCACCAGCAGAGCCACCGTGGTCGAACATTGAGACCAGAAGCTCATCCTCGCCATATTCCGTGACGATTTTCGCGGTGACACGCGCCACAAGATCCTGCGCATCGGCCCAGGAGGTTGGCTGCCAGACACCGTTGCGCCAAACCAGCGGATCAGACAGGCGCTGCTGCTGAGTGCCCGTTACTTTCGAGGGCCGGTTCTCGGCCATGCGCCCACCGCGAATGGAGGTCAGGCCCGAGTTTACGACACAGTCCTGGTCGGGAATGATGGCAAGATGCACATCTTTGCCGTCCTGCTTGACCATGTTGTAGTTGGACGGCGCAAGCCATGTGCCATCGGCGGGCTGTTGTTCGTTCAGATCAATACCGAAAGCGTTGTTTTCGGGCGTGCCCTGCTTATTGCGTGGCCATGTGTAGGCCTTGTAGCCGCAGCCAACGATGCAATAGTGGCAGGTGACATTATGCACCTTCGCATCTGCCGGTGGAATTGGCAGGCGGTCTATTTGTCTTTTGTAAGCCATTGTGTTTGCTCCCCCTTACAGAACGTTTGACGGACGGCCGAAAATCAGGTCAGAGCAGCCTTCGGCGAAGATGTCTCCATTGTTGTCGACCCGCAGCGTAAATTGTGGCAGGTTCTGCGTGGCATGGCCCCAGATCTGCTGACCGCCAGCCTCGGCATCAAAGCGCGAGAAATGTCCCGGGCAGTTGAAGCTGCGATCCTCACCGTTGTAGTTGAGATACCAACCCTTGTGGGGGCAGAGTACCGTATAGGCTACGATGTCACTATCCGGACCAACACCACCTTCGACGGGCTCGCCGAGCTTGAGTAGAACGCCCGGGCTGTCCGCATCGGGGTATTCGATGTCCATCGGTTCATTGACAGCCAGATCAGCAACATTGGCCAACCTGTTGGACGGATAGTCTATCTGCGCCAGAGCCGGGGACGCCTGAGCCTGCTGCGCGGGCGAAATCGCGGCAACGGCTGCGCCAGCTGTGGCCATAGCGCCGCCGCGCAAAAATTGACGCCGGCCGGCATCAACTAAACGATTACATTTCATGATAGTTCCTCCCTAAAAGCCTTTGGCCAAAGCGTACCAAATCGGGAAGGATGGTAGGTATGGAGATTTCCGAAAAAAGTGTTCGCTAATAGATTGTTTATAATACGTTTTCTTGAGCGTTCGGAATTCCGAACACTACTCTCTGTATTCTGAAGTATACTTGAATGCCGAAACGAGGAACTAGTGTTCGCTCTTGATTCCAAGCTTTTTCATCTTTTCCCAAAGCGTGGTACGCGACACAGAAAGAAGCTTGGCCGCCTCTAAAATATGATGATCGGTTTGTTCAAGAGCCGCGAGTATCGCCGCTCGTTCTGCATCATCGCGGACGCTGGATAATGGACGCGTAGCAAGATTGTGATTCTGAGCGTCTGGGAAAAGATCGAGCGGGAATAGGATTTCTCCTTGCGCCTGCGATACTGCCCGCTCCATTTTGCTGCGCAACTCTCTCCCATTCCCCGGCCAAGGGTAACTAACTGCAGCTTCTTCACAGCGCGCAGATAGTCCTTTGAGCTTTACCACACGACGTGCATTGAACCCGTCATAAAACCGTCGCATCAGCCAGAGAATGTCATCTGGCCTGTTGGCAAGTGGTGGTATAAAAATTTCGACTGCACTTAAACGCTGTAGCAAATCTAGCCGCAGCCCATAATGCGCCTGTGCAGACGTCAAGTCTGGCGTTATCCCGCAAACCAACTTCGTCGCCGGCTTCGATGAGAGCCATTCGAAAATCATCTGTTGGACAGTATCGGTGGCATGGGAAATCATTGAAAGATACAAAGTGCCGTTGGCAGCCGCATGTGTCAGTGCAGGGCGTTCAGCGGTATCGTTAAACAAAATGTTAACTTGCTCCGAAGGGGAAAGCCTGCTGAAATCAATGCTTAAAAACGACCCGCCGATGCTATCTGCCAGGTCATGAATTGACCGTGCAGCCAAGCCTTTTCCAGTCCCCCGATTGCCCTTGATCAGAACTGGGCGGTCATTTGAAGAAGCACGTATTAACGCTGCCTGCAATTCAATCGCTTGACGTGAAACCCCGAACGGGCTGTTACCGATCTCTGATTGGTCTGCGGATATCATCCCCGACAGCCGCGCCAAGAACTGATCCATATTGAAAGGCTTGGTCAGGTAATCAGCGGCACCTGCGTGAATGAGACGAACGGCCTGATCAACGCCACCATGACCGGTCACAAACAAAAAAGGTGGCGGAACAGAATGATCGCAAAGGGCCATGTACAAGTCCTCGCCTGTCCCATCTGGTAACTTGATATCGCACACGACCGCATCAAACTTTTTGTGCGGTGTACGGATTGCGCCGAGGGCCACCGTCTTTGTTTTCATCCAAATGACGTGAGCACCTTCAAGTTCGAGGCGTTGAGCGATCGACCCGCCCATGATTTCATCATCTTCGACCAAAGCGATATGTCTATTTTCTAGGATCACGTCACGAATCCGCCTTTTGGTTGCAAGGGAAGTGTGATTGTAATCTTGGCTCCGCACGCTGGCAAATCGGCAACTTCAATACCACCCCCTAGGCCCTGCGTGATTTCGCGCACTGACCGTAAACCTACCCCTGCCCCGTTTTTGGATGCGGACCCAACCGTCAGTCTGTGCCGCGCGGCTTCAGACAACCCTGGGCCACTATCGCTCACGTCAATTCTCAACGTTTCTTCCTCGGTCGTCACGTTAAGACCAATCCCACCTCCCTCGCCGGCAGCAGCTGATCCGTTCAGCAAAAGGTTAAGGATGATCTGCTGCACTTTAGCGCCTGGAAGCACCCGAAGCGTATCATCGTCTACGCCAATTGTCAGATCGAGCGTCTGGTTCTTACGGGCGAGCTCAGGTTCGATGAGCAGCCGTAAGTCATCAAGATCTACTTTTGAAAGCGGATGGTCCTGCACATTTGATCGTCCAAAATCCAAAGTCGCCTTCGAGACGTCACGCAGGTTTTTTAGACCTCGATACAATAATTCTGTTGAGGCTTCGACGACATCCGGCCTGTCCTTGAATTTCCGCAACGTATCAACCGCATTCAACAAACCACCAAGGGGATTGTTTATTTCGTGGGCGAGGGTGGAAGAAAGGCGGCCTAGACTGACTAGTTGAGCCTGATCCGATAACCGCTGAGCGATGTCCCGGCGTTCCGCCTCAGCCCTTACCAATTTATTGTACCGCTCAAACAGTGATGCGAATTCAGTTCGTTTTGCAGGAAAGGCAGAGTGTGGGATCTCCTCAAGACCATCGCCTTCGTGACTACCCATAAATTGCGAGAGCACCTGAACCTGCCGCATCATCCGGCTGATAAGAAAATACCCGGCACCCGCCAGAAGAATCGTTGCAAGTGTGTTTCCGATGATCAGCGACCAAAGAGCCTCTCGGCGTTGTCTAAGATAGTTGCCGACGTCAATCTCTGTCACAACGTGCCCGATAAGCTGCCCCTGATAGACCACATCCTTTTGCGTCCAGACTGTTGTTTCAGTGTATTTCAGCGATAGATCATCGATGCTAGGTGCGGCGATGAGAGCCGATGGAGCCGAGGTTCCTGTCGGGAAGCGCATCGGATCATCTGCCGCAATGATCTGATCACTATTGTCTGTTGCCACCAAGGCTCGAACTGGCAGATCACCCGCTGCGTTGCGCGCACGATCAACGGTGTCAAAAGTCCCCCAGATATCCTGTCGCAAAATGAATGGTTCAAGAGCCAAAGAAACGCTGTCCAGATAGACAGACGCCACGCCACGAAGGTTGTCATCCTGAATGTTGGAAAAACGAGTGAGGACCCGCTCTGAGGCAATAACCGCAACAAAGATCAAAAGAAGAGCGGCGATCAACGGCACACGAACAGTGAGCGGCCAAGATTGCGGCCGTGCCCAATGATACTCAGATTGCCGCATCCAAAACCTCTATACGACGGCGAATATCATCAAACAGGTTTTCGGCTCCCACGGTGAACCCGTCCAATTGCAGCATTTCCAGAATTGCCATGCCGTCAGCTGTGTTCGAGATATTGATCAAGGCCGTTTGCAACGATTGCACAGTCTCTGTCGGCAATTGACTGCGTCGACAGGCAATCGGTGGAAAACCAAACCACTCGGATTTCCAGACGACTTTCGTTTGTGCCGCCAGATCAGGTTCTGTCGCAGATACCGCCTCCCAGACATACCCATCTATGCTGCCGGATTGGGCCAGCCCAGACGCCACTGCCCGCAGCACATTTCGATGGCCAAAGGTGAAGAATGTCTTCCCGAAAAAACTGTTCCTATCCTCGTCGCGCGCAACAAGCTCACTCTGAGTCACAATATATCCAGAGTTGGAATCCGGGTCGGAATAGGCATGAACGTCGCCTTTGAGTTGAGAAAGATCGGAGACATCGCGTTCCGCGCCTGCAATCAGATATGACTGGTATAACGGTTTCTGGTTCCAAACCGGCACGGCAAGGAGGGCAAGCTTGTCCTCGTTTCGAAGATAGGGATACCCACAAATCCAAGCGGCGTCCAAATCGCCAGCTACCAGAAGAGCAGTGATCTCTTCATAGGTCCTGCGAAATACAAGCTCCACAGGGCGGGACATTGCATTCGCCAGATAGGTCCGCAAGCCATCCACCAGCATTTGGTCGTTGGTCAGGAAGACTGGGGTCAGACCAAATCGAACCGGTTCATCTGACGCGGCAATCGAGGGAAATCCAAAACCGGTCGCTACTGATGCAGAAGTTAGAAAGCTACGGCGGTTCATTGACATTTAGTTTCCCTTCAAGCCCTAAGTTGTCAGCATAAGGCGTTTCTCCGCCAAGCGGCAAATGCCCTGATCTCTGCGAAATCTAGTCCTCAAGAACCATAGCCACTGATCAGGTCTGAATTGGACCGTCGATGGCCGTGAGCAGTGTAAATTTGGCTGATGATAGTTTGTAGCAACTGTCGAAGGCCTCGCATTTCAGGCACTCCTCCCACTCTTTCGTATCCACATTTGGTGTGCGCTTTGGTCCGGCCAGACCACGCGGGACGGTATCATATCCAAAGACTTTGCCAGTCACGGTGCCGTTGTCCGCACCACCACCTAAGGTCTCAGGAAACATCGTTCCGTAACAGGGTTTTTGAGTCATCTCTGACTGACCTCCATTTTGAGCGCGCCTTATTCCTTGCGCGTCAGGGCGCAAAGCGTGCGCGTGTGCGATTGGCAAATGCCACCAGCGTGAGCATTACCGGTACTTCAACCAAAACCCCAACAACGGTTGCGAGGGCAGCGCCAGAGTTCAACCCAAATAGGCTGATCGCGACGGCCACGGCCAATTCAAAGAAATTCGACGTCCCGATCAAGGCGCAGGGTGCCGCAATTCGGTGCGGCACTTTCAATGCGAACGCTGCAGCGTAAGCGATTGCGAAGATACCATAGCTTTGCAAGATGATCGGCACCGCGATCAACACGATGATGAACGGCTTGGACACGATCACTTGGCCTTGAAGCCCAAAGAGGATCATAACGGTGACGATCAAACCCACCACTGAATAGGGCTTGACCCGCGCCTGAAACGTCTCGATTGCCGCCTCTGACCCAAGGCGCTGGCGAGTAATTAACCCTGCCGCAAGGGGCAGGGCGATGAACAGCAAGACCGACAGAACCAATGTGGACCAAGGGACGGTGATATCGGTCACACCCAGCAAGAAAGCCACGATAGGCGCAAAAGCGATGACCATAATCAGATCATTCACTGACACCTGCAAAAGTGTATAGGTCTCATCCCCGCGCGTCAGTTGTGACCACACAAACACCATCGCCGTGCAGGGTGCGGCCCCCAGCAGGATCAAACCGGCGATGTATTGCATCGCATCCTCGGGTGGAATCCATGGCGCGAAAACATACTGAAAGAACAGCACGGCCAATGCCGCCATCGTAAAGGGCTTAATCAGCCAGTTCACGACAAGGGTGATCATCAATCCGCGCGGTTGTTTTGCCACGTCTTTCAGCGATCTGGGATCAACGCCAACCATCATCGGATAGACCATCGCCCAGATCAACACGGCGACAACCAGATTGACGCTGGCCACTTCTGCCGCCGCGACTGCATTGACCAAGCTAGGGGCAACATTGCCCAGAAGGATGCCAGCCCCCATCGCCATCGCGATCCACAAAGAGAGATACTTTTCAAAAATATTCATGCGGCAACCTTATCATTTTCTGGAGCTCTGAGTTGCGACGTGCCGAGCCAGCTAAAACCGATCATCGCGGCGGCGGTGCCAAGGCACAAGGGCAGCCCGCCGATCTGGTATGTGAAGCCGGACAAGACTGTGCCAACCAATCGGCCTGCCGCGTTGGCCATATAGTAAAAGCCGACATCCATCGTGACCCTTCTTGCATCCGTAAAGCTGAGGATGAGAAACGAATGCAATGCTGAGTTCACGGCAAAGATGCCGCCAAAGACCAAGAGGCCCAACACGATGGTTATCGTCAGCGCATTAGACGGTTCGGAGACCAGCCAGACCAGACCGGTTAGGAAAGCAGGTACAATGATCAGCAGACCCACCCATCGTTTTGCCAGTGCAAGTATCTCCGCCTCTGTCCGTGATGCCGCCTTCAGGATGCGCGGTGCCCAGCCTTGGACAACGCCATAAAGGATCGTCCAGACGGCCATGAACGTCCCGATCATGAAGAAGGCGGTGCGATTGCCCTCGGTGCTGCCGTCCGACAGCACAGCGTAGAAGTAGATCGGGATGCCAACCACGAACCAGACGTCCCGCGCCCCGAACAGGAACAGCCGTGCGGCGCTGAGCCAGTTGATGTTGCGGTTCTTGGAAAACACTTCCGAGAACTTCGCATCCTTACGCCCGACCGGCAGGCCCTTTGGCATACCGATCACGACACCGATCAGGATGAGAAAGAGGATGGCCGCCATCGTCAGCACGGAAGGCACGAACCCGAAGACGGCCAGCAAAACCGCACCCAATAGAAAACCGCTTCCCTTCACAGCATTCTTTGATCCCGTCAGAATAGCCACCCAACGGAACAACCCACCGCCTGTCGTTGGGGCAAGGATTTTGACGGCACTCTTGGAACTCATCTTGGCCAAATCCTTGGCCACGCCCGATAGGCCCTGCACCAGCATCACAAACACCACAGAGGCGGTGATGCTCCACGCCGGATCAAGCTGGGTCAGAGCCAAGAGCGCCACAACCTGCAAGGACAGCCCTGCGTAAAGCGTCGACGTCAGCCCAAACCGTGCGGCGATCCACCCTGCGGACAGGTTCGTCACCACACCTGCGATCTCATAGAGCACAAACAGATAGGCCAATTGCACCGGCGAGAAACCCAGCGTGTGAAAGTGCAACAGCACAAGCATTCGGAGCGCGCCATCCGTCAACATGAACGCCCAATAGGCTGCCGTCACCGTGATGTAGGCGGCAAATCCTGCGCCCCGTTCTGGTGGCTGTGTCACAGTTTGCCGCCCACCATAAGGGCAACATCGACCAAGCGATGCGCATAGCCCATTTCGTTATCATACCAGGCGTAGACTTTGAGCTGGGTGCCGTTCACGACCATCGTCGAGGGCGCATCAATGATGCCGCTGCGCTGATCGTTGGTATAATCAGACGAGACCAAGGGGCGGGTTTCATACCCAAGGATACCCTTCAACGGGCCTTCGGCTGCGGCTTTGAACAGGCTATTCACCTCATCCACAGTCGTTTCACGCGCCATTTCAAACACGCAATCGGTAATGGATGCGTTCAAAAGCGGCACCCGCACCGCATGGCCGTTCAACTTGCCCTTCAACTCGGGATAGATCAGCGTGATCGCCGTCGCAGATCCCGTTGTGGTCGGGATCAGGTTTGTCAGCGCAGAGCGCGCGCGGCGCAAATCCTTCGCGGGGCGGTCCACAATTGTCTGCGTGTTGGTCACATCATGGATCGTCGTGATTGAGCCGTGCTTGATGCCGATCCCTTCCAGCAGAACCTTGACCACTGGCGCGAGGCAGTTGGTCGTACAGCTTGCCGCTGTCACAATCTGGTGGGTGTCCGCCTCGTAAATGTCTTCATTGACGCCATAGACGATGTTGGCAGTTGGGCCGTCCTTGACTGGTGCAGAGACGATAACTTTTTTCACACCCGCTGCAAAATACGGGGCCAGTTTGCCCTCTGTCTTGAACGCGCCGGTGCAATCAATCATCACATCCACGCCGTCCAGTGGCAGGTCTTCCAGATTGAGCGTGTTGGTGACAGGGATGCGTGTGCCGTCAATGCTGATCGCCCCCTCACCTGCTTCAAACGTCGCAGGCCAGCGGCCATGGATTGAATCGAATTCCAACAGATGCGCGTGCATCGCAGGATCACCTACGGCATCGTTTATAAATGCAATTTTTGCCCCGCGTTCCAAAAGCGGACGGAGAGCAAGTTTGCCGATGCGGCCAAGGCCGTTGAGAGCGTATGTAGTCATATCTGGTTATCCTGTTTGGCAGTTTCTTTGCCGATCTCATCGACGCGTTTTTGCAGCGATCCACGGTCCAAATTCTCGAACGACAAGGCGGAAAATGCCATGATCCGGTTGTGCAGCGCACCGTAGGTCTGGTGGAATGCAAGACGCTTTTCCGCATCGGTTCCTTCAGCCTTTACAGGGTCCGGCATACCCCAATGACCCGAGACGGGCTGACCCGGCCAAGTGGGGCATTCCTCATTGGCGGCACGGTCACAGACGGTAAATACAAAATCCATGCGCGGAGCGTCGGCACCTTGGAATTCCCCAATGTTCTTGGACCGCAAAAGCGACACGTCATGTCCCTTTGATTTAAGCAGTTCCACCGCGAAAGGGTTCAGCTCCGAGCGATGCACGGTGCCCGCCGAATAGGCTGTGAACGTATCGCCCACTCTATCGCGCAAAATGGTCTCGGCGATAATCGAGCGGGCAGAGTTTCCGGTGCAAACGAAGAGGACGTTGAACGTCTTGTCAGTCATGGGAGAGATACTCCTGAGAAGATCAGAAAAGTGTGGCGGGCAAAGGTCAGCCCGCCCGCGACAACAGTCGACGAAAAGCCCCGCAACAACCTCGCGGGCTGCGTCGAGATTGATGGCATAAAGCAGGCGCGTCCGGTCCCGACGCTGTGAGATGAGACCTGCCTGAGTCAGGGCAGACAGGTAGACCGATGCGGTGCTGGCCTTGAGGTCCAAGGCTTCGGCGATTTCACCAGCTGGCAGTTCATCCGGGCAGCGGCGCATGAGCAGCCGGAAAACCGCCATCCGCTGGGGGTGGCTGAGGGTTGCGAGTCGGCTTGTAAGTAATGATTCCATATTTTATGGATATTAGAAATAATGAAGTGCAGTCAAGCAAACTCCTGCCCGAGGCATCCAGTACAAAATAGCAAATTCGCACCTATTTAGCCCTTTATCGCAATGATGGCACCTTCCCGAAAGTAGCCATTGGCGCAGCCGCAGCGAAAGCAAACTTTGTCCCGCGCGGCTGCCTCTCAACTGATTGATGATGAAGGTCCGCTCAGACCCGCCATCGGCTAGTTCCATTTCATTCCCCCTGCCCCGCCATAAACTCGGCCAGCACAGGACTTGCCGCGCACTTTGCGGAGCTGAGCAGCTCCGATCCCGCAAGCGAGGCCCTTGAGAGCCGCACGAGCCCACCGGTTTCCTCGATGCGGTAGCAGCGGCGTTTTTGCCGCCCCCGCCTGTAGTGCGTCGCGGTGACGATCTGGCAGGTGCTGCCATCGGTGAGCGTGACCGGTGCTGCGAGCTTGATCTTGTCGCCCTCCTCGTAGTCCGGGATCGCAGCCCAATCCCGGCAGCGCTGACGCCAGGCATGGGCGTAGCTGCCTTCATCTTTCAGGTTGGAGAGAAGCTCGATCAGCCCAAGGGGAGCACGAGATTCGTTCGGGCCAGCGCTTTCCTCCATGTCCTTGTAGCCCCAGCAGCCGTCATCGTATCGTGTGAGGAAGACAGCCCCGAAAGTGATGGAGCCATCCGCATCGGTCACATAGGTCGTGTCTTCGACGTGGGTGCCGTCGAGATTGGTGACCCTTGCCGCCGCATACCAGGTGGAGCCGACCTTGCATGCCTTGACCAGTTCGGTTTTGCGCGTGTCGCCCTCGAAAGTGCAGAGCCGGTCAATCTCCGCTTTCTCATCCGCGTAGGTCTGGACGCGGCGGTCGGTGTAGAAGAGCCATCCCATCAGGCCGCCCTCCGATCATCGAGTTCCATCAGCGCATCGAGCGGCACGCGGTAGGACTGCATCGCGTCGAAATCCTCGCAATTGCCGCAGTTCTGCACGATCGCGAAGGTGTCGCAGGCATCCTTGAGGATGACCCGGAAGGTGCCGCCAAGACCTGAAGGCACCTCGTAGGTCCCGCCGATGAGATAGTCCGAGGCCCGGCGCACGAAGACACGGATGCTGTGGCCATCGGTGGCGAGCCGGATCGCCCCCCGCCCCCGGTCGATGAGCACCTGCACATCGTCGAGGATGTCGGTGTAGAACTGGCCGGTCAGATCGCGAAACGCCATGCGGCGCTGCGCCATCCAGTCGGTGTCCCGAAACGGGTTCATGCCGTCGGCGAAGGCGAAGGAGGGATCGGCCTGTTCGGTGGTGACGATACGGGTGGTCGTGCCATCGATGCCGTTTGAGCGCAGATGCACACCATTGCCGACGATCAGGATCAGGGCGGGCCTGTCCACGGGCCCGTTCCAGTTGGGCAGGAAGGTTTTGCAGGCGCGCGCATGGGCGATCTGTGCCGCAACAGCGGACGCAGAGAACTTGAGAATAGCCATGGGGATGTCTTTCGGTTGGGTGTGGGAGGGTCGACCCGCGCGGGGAATGCCTCGCGCGGGTCGCGTGAGGACTCAGGCCGCTTGCGCGACCTCGCTGTCAGGCTCGGGGGTTTCCGCAGCGGGCTCCGCCTCATCACAGGCGACACCGGCGGTCTGCATCATGGGCGGGCACCAGGCGGCCACGGCAGCGCGCTGCGCGTCCGTCAGTGTGGCGAAGGGCTCGGCGAAGAGCTTGTCGCAGAAGGCGACGATCTCCTTCTTGCTCGATGACGCGAGCGTCACCGCCTCCTGGGCGAGACCCAGATCGTCGCCGAGGATCTTCAGCAGCCAGGCCTTCTTGAAGCGGTTGAAGAGGGCCGCATTCGGCGTCCAGTGGGCGCGGATATCGGGCATGATCTCGATCTCGAACGCATGCATCAGGCTATCGCGCGATCGGTCCCGCGCGAAGCAGGACTGCGTGGTGCTGGCGGTGGCATAGGCCACGAGCTTGGCCTTCTCGCCGGCCTTCAGCGCGCGAAACGCCGCGAACTGATCGGCGGGCGCACGGGTGTCATCGAGCCACGAGAGATCAAGCGCCTCATGCGCCGCCGCCACCTGCTCGAGCGAGGTCTCGTCGATCTCGTCCATCTTGGCGTGGCTGCGGTATTCCTTGCGGGCATCGATCTTGATCGCCTGCGTGACACTCATACCGCTGGCCAGAACGTCACTGACCAGCTTGAAGAGCGTCAGATCGAGCGTGGCCTCCGGATGCAGCGCCATCGCGGTGCCGAGGGCCATGGCTCGCTCGGTCTTGAGATCCTCGGCCAGTGAGGCCGGATAAGTGATTTCGCCGGCGTCCGGGGCTTCTTCCCCGGTCGGGCCAGCCGAGGAACCGCGCGCGCCCTCCTCTTTGACGGTGTCTTCCGGGCGGACGAGGCCAACATGGAGGGTCACCTGCCCGCCCGACCAGGACGCGATCACCCCAGACCGCGCGAGGTCCTCGGCGCTGTAGGCTTCCTGCAGATCGCGCGCTTCCTCTTCCAAGGCGTCCACACGTTCGTAGAG
Organism: Pseudosulfitobacter pseudonitzschiae; assembly: GCF_900129395.1. Classification (GTDB taxonomy): domain Bacteria; phylum Pseudomonadota; class Alphaproteobacteria; order Rhodobacterales; family Rhodobacteraceae; genus Pseudosulfitobacter; species Pseudosulfitobacter pseudonitzschiae. The sequence goes on along the minus strand of NZ_FQVP01000015.1, from coordinate 11,711 downwards.
GGCATTGTAGGCGTCCTCCTCGAGCCCTTCATCCTCCATTTCGAGCTGCAGTTTCTCGAGCTCGGCGGTGATGTCCTCAATGCGCTTCTGGGCAGCCTCGTCGGGCTCGATCGGGCCCGGATAGACGCGGCCATAGTCGGCCATGGTCGCGTAATCATAGCGCACCATCGCATCGGCCCAGGCAAAGCCCAGCCTCATACGGGCCTCTTCGGCAGCGGCACCGAGCTTCTCGAGCAGGATGGTCTCGACCAGAGCCGCATCCTCAAGCACGGAATGCTCTTCCAGAAGGTCAGCCGCAACAGCACCGCCGCGTTCCTCGTAGTCCGCGCGCACGAAAGCCCCGATATCATCGCTGACCTGCACACCGCGGGATTTGAGTGCCTGACGGACGGTGTAGGCCTGCAGATAGCCGCCGTCTTTCGTGAGCGCCTCGAAAACCTCGCGCTGCGCCTCCTGGCTTGGGTGCTCGGCGAAGGCCTTCATCGTGTCGAGCGTGATCACCTTGCCCCGAGCCGCGGCGCGGATGTCGGGGTGGATAAGGCCATAGCGCAACCGGCCTTTCACGGCGGCCACCGTGGTGCCGAAGGTCTTTGCGATCGTCTCGGGCGTCTGGCCGTCGACCTCCATCATCCGCGCGAAAGCCTCGAACTCGTCGATGGCATTCATCGGCGCCTGGGTGATGTTCTCGGCGAGCGACAAGGCCGTGGTGACGTCGCAGTCCTCGGGCACGAAGCGGCAGTCGACCTTGGTTTTCGCGGTGAACCCCTTTTCGACCTTTTCCGCGACCAGATCTTTCAGCGCGGCATGGCGTCGGCCACCGGCGAGGACAGCGTATTTGCCGTCGAGCTTCTGGACCAAGAGCGGCTGCAGGAGACCCAGAACGGCGATGCTGGCCTTCAGATGGGCGATGTTCTCAGGGTCATAGGTTTCCGGAGAGTTGCTGCGCACATTTGCGGGATGCGGGACCAGATCGCCGATGGCGACGGTGAGAGGGGTAAAGCTTGTGGTCATGGGATGTCCTTTTCGATGGTTATGGTGCGATCCGCGCAGCTATCCGCGCGACCAACCCCCGGCTCCGGGGATCAAAACGACAAAAGGCCCACTCTCCCTTTGAGGGGTCAGCGGGCCTTCCGTGTCGGTTGTGTGGGTATTGAGGCTGCCCCTGCGCTTCTGTAATGGGGCTGTTGAAGTCAAGGTCCTTGAACGCATGCAGATTTGGCGCGATCCAGATTCCTCAGGCTCGTCGGATTGATACACTTGCACGGTTCAAAAACGGCGACGCCATGACGCCTCAACCGTTTGATTTTTGGTCTTCAGTGGCAGCCTTGTTGCCTGACTTGCCAAGGTGTGTTCCGTCGCCAGGATAATGCTTCCGTCCGTGGTCGGCGCAGAAGCCGCCACACTATACTGGTCCAAGTGCAATTCCCGCGTGCCCATCTACCAGACGTGCTCAATCAAAGATTCGGCACTGGGCACGGGCCGGCATCGTCGGGAACCGCGTCCCGGCGAGGGACCTCGGTGAGCCGGGTCATCAGGCGCGGCTAATTCCTTTCTCGAATCTGGGTGACAGCGCGGGCACGGACGCCTACGCCATTCCGGCCGTGTCTATCGGCTGTTTAGTGAAACGGAATTCTGTCCCGTCCCGCCACATCCGGTGCAATACGACCCCAATGCGGCGCGCAAGACCAACAGTCGCGCGCTTCTTGCCCCTTCGCTGCGCCACCCGAAGAGCCCATGCCGTCAGCCAGCTCGGTCGGCCGCGGTGCAACATGATCGTCGCCGCCTGATATAGCGCCGTGCGTAGGATCTGATCACCCGCCCGAGTTATCTGACCAGTTATGTCGCGCTCCCCGGATTGATCGCGCCTCGGGGTCAACCCGACCCATGGACCAACATCCTTCGAGGAACGGAAGCGACCCGGATCATCGATGGCGGATTTGACCGTAAGCGCTACGACCGCGCCGACACCGGGCATGGTCATCATCAGGCGGCAGACCGGATCGGATTTGGCGTGATCCCGTGTGAGTTTCTCCAATGCGGCCAACTCGTTTCGCAAGGCAGTACGCGCCTTCAGGATCGGGTCCGCGGCAGCCATCAGCATTGAATTGCCATCGGTCAACTCGCGGACGCGAAAATCGAAGTTTCCCCTCAAAACCTTACCGATCTTCAAGCCAAAATTGCGCAAGACCCCACGTACTGACAGCTCGAGGTTGATGCACGCCTGCTGGATCGATTTCCGCGCTGTCAGGACCGCCCGCATCTCCTGGGCCGATACCGATTTGCAATGAACTGGGCGAAACCAGCCCATCTGCAATAGCCGCGCAATACCAAGGGCGTCGCGACGGTCCGTCTTGATCGGCATGGCCTTCAGAGCGCCTTTCACCTGCCGCGTTTCCATCAACACGGCCTCAAACTGCGCCTCCGTCAGGTGCCTGTGCAGCCATTGTGACAGCGGGCCAGCCTCCAGACCTATGACAGCGATGTCGCTGCACAGGCTGCGCAAAAACGCAACCAGCGCCTCCGGCTCGCTAGCCACTGTCTCTTCCTTCACTACTTTGCCATGCGAATTCAGAACGCAAATCGCCGTACTTGCCAGCGAGACGTCCAAACCGATAAACAGATTCATGTCGTTGTCCTTCCATTCTGTGCTCAGAATTGGGGCGCGCCTCTCGGCAAGACCCCGTAGGCACACATCACGTGCCAAGGGCAACGACACCTCACCTCTACAGTTACAACAAGCGAAACAGTGGAGATGGGGGCCAAGCCCCATTACGGTATCTACCAGTCGCGCGCCATCATGATGGTTAGCACGCGCATGGTGGTTTCCGGGTTGTCCGGGGTCTCAGCCCCGTAGCGGAAGTCCGAACCCGCCTCATAGAGATCAATTTTCCAGAACACGGTTTCGCCCCGGATCTCGACCGCCCCGAAATCGTGCCAACCTTCCGGATCATTCTCGGGCTCGAATGTGGCAAACTCACCTGTCGCCTTCACCGCCTCGGCCATGAAGCCGTCACCGGCCTCCATGAGCGAGCGGGTGACATGCATCCGGCCCTGGATGGGCTGCGCGGGCGGCACCCCAAGGCACGCGAGCTTGCGAAACGCGTCGTTCTGCACCGCGATCACGGTCGGATCCGGACGGTCTGGCTGGGGTTGAACATTCATGGACATGGGGATCTCCTTTGAGAGGTTTGAAACACCCTTCTCAAAGCCCGCTTTTCTTTTCCGCTTGGCGGATGAATCGAGGCCGAAGGCGCTCTACCCGAACAACCCTTTGGGTCTGTAATTCGGGTTGGGGATGGTTTCGATCCAGCCGCCTTGTTCTTTGATGCTCTCGAGCGCTGCCGAGAGCGGATAAGCGCCCTCGGCAGCGCTCCACCAATAGGCACCGCGCTTGAAGGTGATGATCTTGCGGCGGCCGTCGTTGAAGCAGGCCACCCGCAGCGTTTTGGGTTCCTTACGTGACATGGGTGTCTCCGTTCTCCGTGCGGTCAGGCGGCCTCGGCACTGCGACCTGCCCTGCCCACCTCCGATCTGGCGATCAGATAATCACAGGCGCGCTGCGCATCGGCGGCGTGCCGGAAGATCGCGCCTTTGTCAGACCGAAGGACGCGCAACCAGTTGTGGAGGTAGGCGGCGTTCATCTCGAGCGTATGCGCCGTGAAGCCGAGCGTCTGACCCAGGAACACCGAGGTCAATTCCGCGACGATCTCCTCGCGCGCATAGGACGTGTTGCCAAACTTCGAGAACCCGAAATCACGGTTCAGTCGATGGGGGGCTTTCGTGGCATGGGCCAGCTCATGGGCCCAGACCCCGTAGAAATTGCGCGGTTCCTGGAACCGCGTGATGGACGGCATGTAGACCTTGTCCACGGGCGGCAAATAGTACGCTTCCGTGCCCGTGAAGACGGTCGTGATGTCGATGGCATCGAAAAACGCCTGCATATGCGGGATGGGCTCGGACGGCGGATGCTCGGGCGCGGGCTCCGGATCGGGGAAGAAGCTGTCGGGCAAGCCCTCGATCTGGCAGGCATTGAACACGCGGTAGGATTTCTGGAAGCGGAAGATACGGGCTTCCTCGGAGTGATCATTCCCGTCGCTGCGGTCATGCTCATCGCCGGCGTCTTTCCGGCTTTGACCGTAATAAACGACGATAGAGGACTTCTCGCCCTTGCGGACCTTTGCGTCCAACGCATTGGCTTGCGGCAGCGTCATCCAGAAGGGAGAGCTGTGGCCCGCCATCACGGTCCGCATGGTCAGCAGGAAGTTGTTCACCCCCTGGTAGGGTTCACCGCCCACGCGCAGGGGGCTAGAGCTGCCACCTGCGGTCCAGGGCTTGCGCCACGGCAGGACGCCGCGCTCGATGATGCGGATGATTTCGTTTGTGATGACCTCGGAGGCATCGAATTTGGGCGTGCGGGATCGGGCCATGGCTGGCGTCCTTTCGAGTTTTGGTGAGAGGGAGTGGTGACTAGGTTGACCGACAGGGCCGCGGATCGTTGGTGATGCTCGCGCCGAGCTGTTCGACCATGTCGATGTAGGTGGTCAGCGACACGGACCTGCCGGGACCCGAAGGTTCAGAGTCGTCCGATCCGTCCCGCGTCACCCGCGGCAGGTTCGCGAAGGCAATCACATCGGTGACGGGTCGGATATCGATAAACGGGGTCCCTCGTGCGACCGCAAGAGTGGCCAAGGGAAAGCGCTCGATTGGCGCGAAGGTTGAAACGGTGGTCCAACCGAGATGGATGAATGTCCCACCCTCTCCGCAGATCACATGCGCGTTAGGCAACAGCGCCGCCTGCTTCAGATAACCGAGATCACTTAGGACGGTCTCGCGCTCGCGCCGTTGTGCCTGCCCCGTCTGGCCGGTTCGGCGTAGTTCCTTGTGTCGCCACCACGAGGCAGCGGTCGCGCGCAATACGCGCAAGACACCTGTTTGCATGAGAATGCCCTTCATCAGGAACGGCAGACCGGAATCCGGCTCGGACCCATCCGAGGGACCCCAAAGGCCCTCATCCGTCAGTCACAAAACCCGAAGGACACTTTCACTCTTTAGGGATCTGATGCCGGAGATTGTTAAATGCGAAGCTCATGAGAACGCAGGATCCTGCACTTTCCGGCATCAGACCCCAATGAGGAACAGGATCAGGCCCGGACACCCTCTTTCGGGCATCCTCAGGCCTGACCTCCCCCGGCCCTCCTCTTCCTCTCAAACCCCATGATTTCCGCAGGTGGCTTGATTTTGTTCCTGTTATGTTCTATTTTAAGAACCACGCTAAGAAGGGAGATCCCCGATGGAAAGCACCACTTACGCCCTGCCCGCGACGCCCAAGCAGATCGCCTATGCGCTCGCGCTGGCCTTGCGCAACCAGACGCTTTTGCCGTGGGAGGTTCAGCAAGATCGGCGATCCTTGAGTGCCTGGATCGACGCACAAGCCAAACTGAACCTGGGCGCGCAGGACAGCCGCCCGACATCGAAGCAGGTCGCCTTTGCCGAGCGCCTCGCCCGCATCAAGCGCCGCGCCGTGCCGGACGAATGCTTCCGCGACAAGGAGCTGATGTCAAAATGGATCGATGGGAATAAATGAAGCTGGGTAGCCCCTGCGGTGATTGAGACTACTTCAGCCGATCAACAATCGATGCCCCGCCCGACCTGGCAAGCGCGATCAGGCTGGACTGGATTTTGGATGTGAAGACGGAACTGAACGTACCGATGGGCGTGCGGTCCTCCCAGACATAGGACCGCTCCAGAATATCGGTGTTGATCTCGTCCAGCATGACCCATTTGCGGACATGGGTCTCCAACCCCACACGCTGCGACTCGATCTGTGGCACCTCGATGCACTTGCGCGAGGGCAAGGGCGGTTGCGTCGTGATCGGCAGGATGAACACCACGGTCTCGCTATCGGACTTGGCGACAGTGACGGCGATACAGACAGGCCGTGTCTTGCGGCCCTCGGTCTCGCCCGCCATCTGCTCGCGGTTCCACAGGAACGGATAGCGGAAAACCTCTCCAGCACTCGGCTTAGTCATCAGCCTGCGTCAAGTCCCGCTCGAGCCCTTCTATCATCAGCGCCTTGAGATCCTCGGGCATCTCGTCAACCATATGAGCCTGTTGTGTGGCCCCCCGGGTGAGGTGCTGGTACTGGTCCATGCTCATCAGCACGAATTTCGGCTTGCGATGTTTGGTGATCGCAATCGGCGACCGAATGGCCGCGTCGAACAGGTCACTTGTGTGCCGCGTCAGGTCGGCCGCCTTGAACTCGGGAAGCTCATTCATGATCAGGGTCTCCATTTGTCCAGAATATACATACATTCTGGATATTCTGCAAGAGATGGGTTGAGCCCTTCCATGTGTCATCCGAACCGCCGCACGGTCTCAGTGTAGGTGTACTCATAGGCGGTGTTGCCGTCTTCAATGGACTCGTCCGAGGTCAGGTGGTCGTAGCCGCGAGAGACTGCCAACCCGCCGTAGCGGTCAAACATGACGAAGGCCCCTGCCCGCCCGATGTCTGTCAGATTGAAGGCTATCGGCCGGATCTCGATCGTTTGGATCTCTGCTTCCAACATGCCAAGCTGCGTATCGATCTCCGGGGGCTCTCATCTTGTCTAGCGTACTCTTTTTCCAAGGCCTGATACTCGGAGAGTAGTTTGGTATGGGTCGCTTCTTCATCCGTGACCAGCCAATCGAGCAGCATTGTGCCACCCTCAGCGTTATAAGCATTAACACAGACAAAGACGGCGGTAAGTTTGGCCACCTGGGCCGAGGCGTCTGTGAACATCTAGCAAACCTGGAATGGCTTCTTGTTCCATGATAAGTTGATCACATCCCAGACCTGCACCTGACGCGGGTGATCTGGGTTAACCTTCAAACCACCATTCTTCTTCTTGATGATCGTATGGTTTGAAGTGTGCCGCATCTGTCTCTTGATCTTCGATGGCTAAGCAGACTCACCAGCCGGTCGAGTTTATGTGGCAAGAGCATCAGTTTCCTTGCCTCATCATAGCGTCGAGGTAGGCGTTGTTGTTTTTCACTTGTCCTGTGCTGGCTCTGAAAATCAATTCGTCGAGTGCAATAAGGAGCTGCCCTGGACCTCGTTCTTTAAGGTGTTTCATGATCCTGCCTTGTTCTATTCTTAGCAATTTTCCGACATCGGCCAATATTTCGAGAACTGATTGATGATCTCTTGGTTCATGTGGGAAGAAGTCCGATACGTTTTTCAGGTCCGTCCAAGCCATAATTGTTGGATCTCGGCGTTCCTGAAAACCAGCGGTGCTGTGCGCATCTGCACTATCCTTTTTTATATTCAATCTTGTGAGTTCTACGTGCCGGACATTTTGTCCGTCGTCGCCGGACATTTGGTCGGGCATTGTTTCCTGAGCATCATGGTTTCCGGCCGGAAACTCTCTGATGGTCGCTCCGACCAACTCTGCCAGCCTCTTGATAAGCTCTATGATTTCGTCGGCTTTGAGAGTTGCACGGCGTAGGATGTTCCGTACGTTCTGGAGAAATGAGACAGTCTCGACATCCTTTGCTTGGCGCAAAGCCTCGACACGAAGAGCCAGTGCCTCCGCTTTGAGTGACCGCAGCTTTTCCTGATCGCCCACAAGCTGTTCTGCGTGTTCGGTGAGCTCTCTTTCCCGATCATACATTGGCTGCAGATCGAAGCCAAAGGCATCTCTGATCAATCCACCGTAGCGAAGAGGGAACCGTTTGCGGGTTGCGCTATCTCTGCGCTGAATCAGCCCGGCATCCACGAGGTGTCCGATACACCGTCGAATCGTTCTCTCGTTCAGGCCGTTCGTTCTCTCAGACAATGATGCGTTTGAGGGAAAGACGATAGTCATTGGAGCTGTTTGTCCGGCCTTCTTCGGCATGAAGCTGATCAAGGCCTGCAGTGTTACCAGGTCATTTGGTGTCAGACCGAGTTCTTTGCGAAGCGCTCGGATCGGCTCGATGACCCTGTACGGGTTCGTACCGGGTACAGAAGATCGTTCCGCCAAGGCGGGTGTGTGAGAAAATACCTGTCTCATGATGATGTCGGCTGAAAAAGCTTCCCCGTTCACCGCGAACGGTGTTGAAAACGATTCGGCTTCGGGGTATCAATCAGGTGTCTAAGCTAATCGAGGCCCTTCGGAAGCACTGCTTTCGGGGGGTCTTTCCTTTTCTGGCCTGTCCTCCTTTCTGCTCAGTTTTCGTTATCGTCTATGTCAGGACCATCAAGATCCTGATCCCTGCCGGAGACTGGGTTACCTATGGGTTCCATTTTCTCTGGGGTAATGATCTGCCCTGGACCAGCGGCCTTCGCGTTCGCCAACGCGAGAAGAGCGGCCTCTGGATTCTCAGAGATCCACTTATGAAGCCCGTCATCTCCGTTCTTGACGGTGATGATCACGTTTCTTTTGGTGACCTTCACCATCCCGAGTTTTGTCTTGATTGCCGATGGGGCAGGGGGCTTGTGCTGTTTCAGGAGCCCTTCGAAGATCGCAAAGCGTTCGTCGGAGGTCTTGCCTGAACCTCTGGATTCCATGAGAGCATCATGGAATTCTCGGTTTCCGGCCGGAAACCCGTCATCTCCAGAGAAGCCAAGGCTCTCATAAGACTTTGCGGCAGCATACCAACGATCCCGTCCAACCCCTGGTGCCGCCCCGATCTTTTGGATGAGTTCAGTCGGAATACAGGAAGTGACTTGTTTCATGCGAGCAAGTCCCGTGAGCTTGTCACCGGCTTTCCTGGCTTTCTGATCGATGTTGAGGGCGTCACAGACCAGTCCCTCATCCTTGCCGGACTCTATGAGAGAACGTGCAAACAGGGCTTTCTCGATCCAGCTGAGGTCTTTTCGGAAGCTGTTCTCTTGGCCTTGTGCAAGAATCGCTTGATCCTCATCCAAGCCTCTGATGAGAGCCTTTGCGGGCTTGCCAATAAGTCGAAGGGCCGCTAATCGTCTGCGCCCATAGATGATCCTGTACCGCCCCCCTTCGGGGCTCAGTAGTATCGGGATAAGCTGTCCCTGCTTGTCAATGCTTTCAGCCAGTTCCCTGATGTCATCTTCGTCATCCAGGGCCAGACGATCCTGGAACTCGGAATCATCAATAAGGTCGGTACTGATTTCTTGAATTGAAGATTGTGCCGCATCCTGAAGAGAACGGGCCATTCCCGAAAGGGCAGGGGCTCGTGACTGGGTTCGAGTCGGAGAAATCGACGAGCTCTGCTGCTTTTCTTCATCCTCGGGAATGTCGAATGTGACTTTGCGGGCCATTACTTACGCCCCCATGCCGTTTTGATGAGCCCTTCGACTTCCGCCACAACCCCGTTGATGGACTCGATAGCCCGATCGTACGTCTGGCGATGAAAATCCGTTCTGGCGATCTCGAACAGTGTCTGTTGCGTGAGCCCAGCGTCAGAGACTGCGGAGGATTTCAGGAAAGGCTGAGTAAGAACGTCATCCGTGAACATGGTCCGCAGGAATGCCGCCATCTGGGTTTGGGGGCCGTCATTGGGCTCGAAACGAGTGATTAGAAATCTCATGAAGTCCCAGTCGGGCGACGCGCCCACATCAGCAATTGTTGCCATGAGGCTGGATGTGAGCTGCAGGAATTGGGCCATCGAGGCGACGTCAAGCATGCTTGGAATGACAGTGACGACTAGGGATGTCGACGCTACCAAAGCCGATAGTGTGGTAAACCCGAGTTGCGGTGGGCAGTCGATGACGACAATGTCGTAGTCTGTCTCGACTTCATTAATGCAAAGGGCAAGCCGCTGATAGAACGGCGGCCTGATATTGTTTCGAAGGGCGTGTGCGGTTTCGGTCTCGAACTCAGAGAGCAACAAGCCGGCCGCGGCTAGATCGAGGTTGTGGAAATACGTTTTGCGCACAACGTCTCTAAATGGGATAGGGTCCTCGTACCGAAGAGCATCGTACACCGTTCCGGCCTCAGGAAAGTCGATTTCCGGCCGGAAACCGAACATGGTGGTCATTGAGGCTTGTGGGTCGAGATCGATTGCCAGAACTCGATAACCATCAAGGGCAAGCTTTTGGGCCAGATGGATCGCCGTTGTCGTCTTCCCAGCGCCCCCTTTGAAGTTGGCGATCGAAATGATCTGGATATGCTCCCCATCCCGACGACGAGGAACGATATGCTGGAACTTGGTGCTTGACCGGGCTATTTCGTGGCGCGCTATATCGATTTGCTCTGCAGTGTAGAACCTGCGGCCGCGGGCGTCTGTCTCGATATCACCGAGATCGAGCTTGTCCTCGAAAAACATCTTCCGCAAAAAATCTTGGCTTACACCGAGGATCTGGGCAACTTCCGTGGATGAGAAGCGTCTGAGAGCCTTTCGTTCATCAGGTAGAAACGACTTGCGCATATTCACATCAAGCGATTTGCTTAGACGTGTCGCCATCGTTTGGATCTTTTGATCCATTCTGATCCGCTGCTCGTTCATGCCCGTCCCGCCGCCCGTCTTCCGGGTCTATCTTGAGAAGGAACGCAAAACCGCCGGAAACTGATGGTTAGCGTTCTTCCGCAAAAATGTCAGGAAAGCGTTTGACAGGCAAGGATTTTTTCAAATGGTGGGCCGGTATCCCGTGAAATCAATTATTTACAATGACTTATCTTATTTCGCGGATCCAGCGCGTCAAGTGCTTGTGTCGCTGCCATCTCTTAAACGCAAGATGTACCCGATTCACATAGGCGGTTTTGCTTCCAAAGAACGAATCTGAGTCTCTTAAATCATTCCCAGACTCTCGGCTCGCTCCAACAGCATCTTGACCGATGAGGGCTGCCATCTCGTTCGGCCACGGGGCGTGCGTTCGCGCATAGATTCCAGCCGTTCACAGATCGCTTGAAGCGTGATGTCAGGATCTGCGCCCTTGATGCCAGCAATAATGGCGGGCAGGCGATCGTCCGTTTCGCGGCGCCCGGCGCGGGCCAGCGCCTCGGTAGGCAGGAAGCCGTCGCGGACATAGGCCTTCACAGCGCGCAGCAGACGGCTTTGGGTCCAGCGACGCGCCTCGGGCAAGGGGCCGTTGATGATGCGCAGCACGTCCTCCCAAGCCAAGCCGGGTCGCAACCGGCGCACGTGGGGCACCCAATCTTGTGCCGTCTCGTTCAAACGCTCCATGTAGCCGTCCTGTCGCGCCAGCCGCACTTTGCGAAGAGCAGCAGGGTCTTTGGCACGCAACCCAGGGTTCCCGCCCACGCGGCCCTTTGTGCGCGCGCTGGCGAGGCCGGCCTTGGTGCGTTCCCGGATCAGGGCGCGCTCGAACTCGGCCGCAGCGCCCAAGACCTGCAGCGTGAACTTGCCTTGCGGGGATCCGGTGTCGATCGGGTCCTGAATGGAACGAAAGAATGCGCCCTTGGCCTCCAGCCGCTCGATCACCTCCAGCAGATGCGACAGGGATCGCGCGAGGCGGTCAATCCGCACGACCAGCAGCGTGTCGCCCTTGCCGATGCGCTCCAGCACCCGCGCAAGCACCGGCCGCGCACGATTGCCGCCCGAGGCCTGTTCCTCATGGATCTCGGCGCAGCCTGCGGATTTCAGGGCCTGCGACTGGGGCAGGGGGGTCTGATCCTCGGTTGAGACGCGCGCATAGCCAATCAGGGGCATCAAAACAGGCCGTTTGTCGCGTTTAACTCCCGATTTCAATTGAAGCGGTAAGCTGTAAGCCAGGCGCAGAAATTTCACCTAAGCGTTTCACGGGAACAGTGGGT
>NZ_FQVP01000013.1 GCF_900129395.1 Pseudosulfitobacter pseudonitzschiae | reverse complement strand
CTTGACGCCATTGTCATAGGTCTCGGTGTCGTTGATCTCCGGCGCGCCGCCCTGCAGCAGCGCATCGACCATACCAACCGTCACACGGGCCAGTTCGCGGGTGTCCTTGAACACGGTCGAATACTGTTCGCCCGCGATGATCGACTTGATCGACTGCAATTCCGCATCCTGACCGGACACGATGGGCATTTTCAGATCGCCCGAGCCATATCCCACACCCTTGAGCGAGCTGAGGATACCAATCGACAACCCGTCATAGGGGCTGAGAACGCCATGCACGACCTTGTCGGTGTAATGCGCCGACAACAGGTTATCCATCCGCGCCTGTGCCACCGCACCGTCCCAGCGCAGCGTGCCGACCGTGTCCATGCCCATCTGGCCGGACACGATGTTGATGGTGCCGTCGTCGATCAGCGGTTGCAGCACCGACATGGCACCGTTGTAGAAGAAATAGGCGTTGTTGTCGTCGGGCGACCCGCCGAACAGCTCGACGTTCCAGGGGCTGACATCGGGGAACCGTTCCTTCAGCCCGTCCACGATGGAACTGGCCTGTTGCACGCCGACCTTGAAGTTGTCGAAGGTCGCGTAATAATCGACATATTCGCTGTCACGGATCAGCCGGTCATAAGCAATCGTCTTGATGTCCGCAAAATGCGCGTTCTCCAGCGCGTTTGACAGGGTGGTGCCGTCAATCGCGGCAATCACCAGCACGTCAACACCCTTGGTGATCATGTTTTCGATCTGGGCCAACTGGTTGGGAATGTCGTCTTCGGCATATTGCAGGTCAACGGTATAGCCTGCCGCCTCGAACTGTTCGACCATCGAGTTGCCGTCGGAAATCCAGCGGGCCGAGGATTTGGTGGGCATCGCAATGCCGATTGTTCCCTTGTCCTGGGCCAGGACCGGCGATGCCAGCAGACCCACGCCAAGCGCAAGGGCGCTAAGCCCCGAAATAAGTTTGTTCATGTCTTCCTCCCAAAAGCTGACCGCGCCGCATTTGGGTTGGCCAGGTCCCGCATGCGGGACAAAATGATGGACATTTTTCTGCGTCCGGGGCCACGGTAACACCGGCAAGACATAGCGATCAAATTACATAAGTTGACAGGTGCATAACAAAAATGGAATGTCTGGCAGATGCAAGACCTGACCTCACGCCTGCAATGGCGCCACCTGCGGCTGATTCACGCGATTGACGAACACGGACAGCTGTCCGTGGCCGCCCAGCGTCTGTCGATCACCCAGCCCGCCGCCTCGCGGATGCTGGCCGAGGTCGAGGCGATGGTGGGCCAGCCGCTGTTCGCCCGCACGCCCAAGGGGATGGTGCCCACCGACATTGCCCGCGTCCTGATCCGCCACGCGGGCGCATTGCTGCGCGGGCTGGCCGACACCGTGGACGAGGTCACGGCCTTTGGCGCGGGCCGCACCGGCACCGTGCGCGTGGGGTCGGTGACGGGGGCGGCCATCGCCTATGTGGTCCCCGCGATCCAGCGGCTGAAACAGGACGTCGAGGGCGCCGAGGTCTATGTCGGCGTCGGCCCCAGCGACACGCTGATGCAGGACATGCTGGACGGCGAATACGACTTTGTGCTGGCCCGCGTGCCCACCGACCTGGACCCGCGCGCATTCGACATCATGGACTGGCGCAATGAAAAGGCCGAATTCCTGATCCGCGCGGGCCACCCCCTGACCCGCATCGCCCGCCCCTCGATCACCGACCTGGCCGGATACGGCTGGGTGGCCCAAGCCACCGGCACCCCCATGCGCCGCGCCGTGGAAGAGGCGTTTATCGCCCACAACGTCCCCCTGCCCGATGACGTGGTCACCACCACGTCGCTGCTGGTGATGATCGCCTATCTGCAAACCTCCGACCTGATCTCGCCGGTCTCCAGCGAGGTCGGCGACCTGGTCCGCAGCTCGGGCGTGGGCGGGATACAGGCGATTGCGGTCCGCGAACCGATGGTGATCTCGCCCTATCACCTGATCCAGCGCAAATCCGTCATGCTCAGCCCCCTGGCCCAACGCCTGCGCAACCTGGTGGTGGACGGGCTGTCAAAACCGCTGGCGTGATTTTCCGCCCGCCATGTCACACCCTGCCGTTTTCGAACGTCTTACTCCTGTGCCGGGACACACCCGGCGAAACCGCATGAGGAGACACCATGTACGGCCTGATTATCGAACACCGCACCCTGCCCGGCAAACGCGACAGCTTGCGTGAAACCTGGGACGCGCTGATGCAACCGGCCATCGCCGCCAACCCCGACCACATCAGCTATGCCTATTCCTTTGGGCCGGACGCGGATGTGGTCATTGCCTTTCAGGTCTACAGTTCGCAAACTGCGGCACAGGCGTTCCTGAACCATCCGTCCTATCTGGACTATCTCGCCCAATCCCGCCCCCATCTCGCGGGTGACCCCAAGATCACGCCGCTGGATGTGCAATGGCTGAAACCCGCCGCATAGGCTCTGACCCCATGACCGACCCCACCCACATCTTTGACACCGCGCGCCCCGCGCTGGTCAAGCTGGCCTACCGGATGCTGGGGTCGGTCGCCGATGCCGAGGACGTGGTGCAGACCGCGTTCCTGCGCTGGCGGGCGGTGGACCCCGCGTCGGTCCAGAACCCGACCGCCTACCTGCGCCGCATCGTCACCCGCCTGTGCCTGGACGCGCACCGCACCACCGCCCGCCGCCGCGAGGTCTACCTGGGCGAATGGCTGCCCGATCCGGTGGTCACGGACCCGTCCGAGGACATCACCCTGATGCTGATGCTGGCGCTGGAGCGTCTGTCGCCGCTCGAACGCGCGGCCTTCTTGCTGCACGACGTGTTCGGCGTGGAATTCACCGAAGTCTCGGGCATCATCGACCGCACCCCCGCCGCCGCCCGCCAGCTGGCCGCCCGTGCGCGTCGAAACGTGCAACAGGACAACACACGGTTCAGCGTCGATCCCGCACGCGGCCAGCAAATCGCCGCCGCCTTCTTTGCCGCCTCCCGCGCGGGCGACATGGGCGCACTGCGCGCACTGCTTGCCGAAGACATCAGCCTGCACGCGGACGGCGGCGGCCAACGGCCCACGGTCGGCCAGCCCGTCCATGGCCGCGACGCGGTGGTACAGGCCCACGCAGGCTTTGCCGATCACTTCCGCGACAACGGCTCGACGCTGGTTGCACTCACCCACATCAACGGCCTGCCCGGCTGCATCAGCCGCGAAAGCGACGGCCAGCTTCAGACCACGGCGCTGGACATCGAAAACGGCCTGATCCGGGCCATCTATGTCACCCGCAACCCCGACAAACTGCGCCACCTCAAGGCGTCGGATGCCATGCCAAAGCGACTCTAGGGTCCGGTTTTTCTGAATCGCTGCGGCAAGCCATCCCGACCCAAGCCAGACCTTCCCTGCGGGACGCGCGAGGGTCCGCTATGCGGAACTTTGCTGCTGTTCGAAACGGAGTGCAAAGCCGCGCATCGACGGGCCGAGGTGCGGCGATCCGACCTGAGTGCTTGCCACTTTATAGCAGCCAAGCACATCCGACCGAACTGTCTCGCGCAACAGAAACCAAATCGCCGTGCCGTGGGGCGGCCCGTCATGTCGTAGACATGCCTTGGGCATGATGCGCGGCGGCCTGCGGCCTACATTCCGCGCCAGGCACAAGCGGCGCCACCTCACCCCCTACCCGTCCCCCACCAGAATGAAAGGCGCCCAATAGCGGGGGTGGGCGTATTTCACCTGTGGATCGTCCCGCATCAGCCGCAGCATCGACCGCCTCAACGCATCGCTGCGCGCGGTGCCGGCCTGCATCTCGGCCACCATGCCCGTGGTCAGCACCGAGGTGGCGTAATCGTCCACCGGCCAGTGCGACACCAGGATCGACCGCGCCCCCGCATAGATGAACGACCGCGCCAGACCCGACAGCCCTTCGGCCCCCGGTGTGCCATCGCCCGAGGCGGTGTTGCAGGCCGACAGGATGATCAGCTGCGCCGACAGCTTCAGCCCCGCCGCCTCGGTCGCGGTCAGCAGCGCGTCGTCCTGGGGCCCTGGCGCGTCGGGCGGTGTGAACACCAGCGCAGGCTCGGCCAGCCCCGACAGCTCGCCCGCCAGCAGCCCGTGGGTGGCAAAGGCGACGATGTCCACATCGCGCAAATCCGCCCCCCGCACCGCCGTTTCGGTGGCAGCACGGCCCAGGAACAGATCGCCCGCCGCCGCCCCCGTCAACTGCGCCAGCCGCCGCAATTCGCGCGCGGTGCCGGGCAGCGGGGCCAGCCCGGCCACCGCGCTGACCTGTTCAAACACCCCGCGGCTGACATAGGCGCCGTCCGTCACCATCCCCGTGGGCGCATCGCTGTCGACATAGGCGAACACCGGATCGCCAAAGCCCACGAAAGGCCGGCGCGGCCCCCCCAAATCGGTCTTGTCCACCTTGCGCCGCAGCGCGCGTAGGCTTGAGACATTGGGCAACACCGTCATCGCCGCCCGCCCGATCAGCCAGTCGGTGTCGCGCAGCGCCTGCGGGTCGGCGTCGTCGCCCACCGGCGGGCTGGCCACCAGCAGACCAAAGGGCAGCGCCGTCAGCGGTCCGTCGGGCACCACGACCAGATGGTCCGCCCCGTCGATCACCGCCGCCAGCGGCTCCAACAGCTTTTGATACAGCCCATGCGCCACCGCACGGTCAAACCCGTCCGCCGAAGCCCCGATGCTGGGCGCATCGTCCAGCGCCGCCGCCGACCGGTTCTGCTGGGTCACGTCCAGCATCCGCCGCAACAGGCTGATCTGCGCCACCAGCGCGCCCTGCTCGAAATTGACGGCGTGCCAGTCCGCCGCCCTGTCGGAAATCGCCCAGACAAACACGTCGTAATCCGCGGCCAGGGTGACGATCATCACCTCGCCGGGGCGCAGGGTCTGCTGCACTTCGCTCACGGTCATCGGGCGCGGGTTGGTCAGTTCGCGGAACGCCGGAAACCCCGCCTCGATCTGCGCATCCAGTTCCGTGATCTGCGCGCGGATGCGGGCCAGGCTGACGCGCACGCGGTCCACCTCGGCCTCGGCGGCGGCCCCGCGTCCGCCGACAGCCGCGGCCAGCGCCTTTTGCTCGGCCTCGGCCATGTCGGTCAGGTCACTGCGCTGGCGCAGCAATGCCGCCAGCGCCGCATTGCCCGCCTGTTGCCGCAGCGCCGCCTGTTGCAGCGCCGCCCCCGCCACGCTTGAGGTTGCCCGTTGCAGGGTCACGAAAACATCGTCGCGGATGCTCTCGCGGGTGGGCGCGGACTGTGCCAGCCCCCCCGAACCCCATAGAAAAAGGGCGCACAGGATTGCCCCTGCGCGCCCCGATATGGTGCGGGCTGTCACGCCCTGCCTCAGTTGGTCAGGATGTAATAGCTGTTGCGCTTGCGGCCCTGGTTGGCCACGGCAACAAGGAAATACCCGTCCCATGCCGGCGTGAACGAGCAATAGATCTTGTCGGTATAGGTCTTGTCCAGACAGATGGTGTTGCCGTTTTCGTCGGTGACCAGCAGGTCAAGGTTCGCGTCGCCATCACCCACGACCGCCAGCTCGGCAAAGCGGCCACCGTAGAAGGGCACCTTGAACAGGTCGATCTTGCCTGCGGGCAGACGCGACAGGGTGCGCGACGCGCCACCGATGCGGCCCCGCGAGCCTTCGGCCTGGGCGTCTTCGATCAGGCCGGTCACGGCAGGATCGCCGCCGGCATAGTCCAGTGCGGCTGTCAGCATCGCCTCGGCGTCCATCGGCGCGTCGGCTCCGTCCGCTTCCTCGGTCACGCCGGCCATGTCCTCGTTGTCGGACGTGGTTTTCTCGCGCTCGACATCCTTGGCGTCAACGCCCTGCATGATCTGCGCGGCAGCCAGCGCGGCAACGGCGTTCTTGCTCTCTTGCGCATAGGCAAACAGGTCCTGCGCCAGCGCGACCTTGCCCACGGCGCTCACCTCGGCGGTGGATTCGGTGGGCTGGACGTTCTCGCCGGACTTGTCCTGCGCCAGCGTGGTGACCGGTGTCATCGCCAGGGCGGCGGCGCTCACCATCGAGAGAAGTTTAGTGCGTGTCATCAGTCGAAATCCTTTCGGTAAAAAAGCAGTAGAGGTTGGGTAATTGATTGGATCATGTCAGCGTAAATGCACGTTTTCCAGACATTTTTTATGACAAACACCGTCAGGAATTCCTTACCTGGGGGCCCCGCCGCGCCATTATTCTTGCTGCGGTTGAACTTCGGCCAGCGACTGGCTCAGAACCCAGCCAAAGACCGCCTCGTCCACCGCGCGCAGACGGTCCTCGGCCGGTTGCCGGGCCACGTCGGCGCCGCTGCTGGCATAGCGGTCATAGCGGTCGAACCACAGCGCGTTGGACTCTGCCATGTCCAGATAGGCCGCCTGCGGCTGGGCCTGGTCGTGAAAGAACACGGCCCGCTTGCGCAGGGTTTCGGCCATGGTCTGCCCGCCCTGGTATTCGGGATAGGGCAGAACCGCGACCGCGCGGTCATAGGCGTCGGCGGCCAGATCGCTCAGCCCCATCTGCGCCAGGATATCGGCGTGTTGCGTGTGCAGGCGGGTGGCGTTGGCGGGGGTCAGCCGTGCCATCATCGCGGTCTCGCCCAATGCCTCCTCGATCACGCTGCGCGCCTCGTCCAGCCGCCCCTGATAGCTGCGGACAAAGGCTTGGGCGAAACAGACCTCGGCCCAGTAGAGCGGCCCCCATGTCGCCGGATCGCGGCTGGCATAGGCCTGTGCGATGATGCTTTGCGCCAGCTCGGGATTGCCGTTGCCCCAGACCAGCCAGCCATAGGACACCGACAGGAACGCCGCCGTGCCCTCCTGATGCCAGGGCGACCGGCGATAGCTTTCCAATGCGGCGCGGGTCAGCTCTGCCGCCTCGATCCGGTCGCCGCGCCGCGCCAGCGCCGAGGCATAGGCAAACCGCGCCGCCACGCTCCACTGGTGTTCCTCGGGCAGCATCGACGCCAGCGACCGCAGATGAAAGGCCATCGTCTGGAACCCCCGTTCGGTCAGCATCGCGTCGGGGTCGGCGTTCAGGGCAAACATCTGGGTGCTGACCAGCGCCAGCGCCCGGTCCGGCGTCGCCTCAAGCTGTTTCGAATAACTGTCGACGAAGGCCCGCGCGCGGTCCAGGTCGTCCAGTTCCAGCGCCAGGTTCAACAGCCCCAGCCCCAGGATCACCCCCCATGGCTCTGTCGTGACCCGCGCGAAATCCGCATCGGCATTGTCCAGGTAGACCTTGCGCGCGGCGCTCATGTCATGGCCGTAAAACGACTGGGTGGCGCGCAGCATCCGCACGTTGGCCTGTATGATCTCGGGCAGGTCGTCGCGCGCCTCCAGCCGGGCCAGCGGTGCCAGCGCCAGGTCGGGGTCATAGATGCGCGCAAACAGCATCAGCAGCGCCTCGGCGAAATCCGGTTGCCACGGGTCGGCCTCCACGCCCTCGTGCTGACCGTCCGCCAGCGCCGCGCGCACGCGGGCCAGTTGCGCCTGTCCTTCGCCCACGTCGCCCAGAAGCGCCGCGATATAGGCACGGTTCAGTGCGGCCATCGCCGTGGGCAATTCGCCCTTTGCCTCGGCCCGGTCCAGCACCTGCGAGATCAGCGCATAGCGTCCCGCCAGAACGGCAGAGACCACGTCATCGCCATCGGCGGTGACAAATATTTCGCCGGGACGGTCCAGCCCCAGTTCGGCCGCATAGACAAAGCGCGCGGGATCGACCAGCGCCTTGTCCATCTTGGTGGCCAGCTCCTGCGCGGCGGGGTTGTTGGCCGACCGCGTCTGGCGCACCGCGACATAGGCCCGCTCCAGCGCCTCTTGCGCGATCAGCGCCTCGCCCATCTGGTCGGCGGCGACCCAGATCACCTGTTCCAGCGTCGAACGGACGGGCGCGAAATCATCGCCCTGCCCGTTCGGCAAGGCGTCCATTTCCCCCAAGGCCGCCTGCGCAGTGCTGATCGCGGCGGGAAAATCCCCCTGAAGGTTGCGAATGCCCGCAAGGTTCTGCGCGGCCCAGAAATACTCGGGCGTGCCGGGGGCCTGTGCGCGCATGTAATCCATCCGCGCCTGAAGCAGCGGGACCGCACGGTCGAAATCGGCATTGTCGGCAAAGATCCGGCCCAGCATCCCGTACAAAAGCTGATATTCCGCCATGTCGCCCTCGTCCGAGGTTTCCATGAACGCCGCCACATGGCGCGCATCGGCCAACAGTTGCGCATCATCCGTCGCCCCCGTGCGCCGCGCCTGGAAATCCAGCAGCCACAGCCGCAGATACAGCCCGTCATGCCCGCCGGGCCGCTCGGTGAACCCGTCCAGCACATCGCGCCGGATCTGCGCGGCATCGGGGGCAAAGGCGCGGGTGGCGGCCTGTGCCAGCAGATAGGCGGCCTCGGTCACGTCCTCGGGGTCAACCTGCGTGCCCGGCTCTTGTCCCAGCGTGACAAAGCTGCGCAGCACCGGCTCGGCGGCGGTATAATCATCCGTGAAATACAGCGCCTGCCCCAGCAGCAACAGCGCCTCGACCCGCATCGCCCCGCCATGTTCGGCGGGCGTGTCCAGCGCCGTGACCATCGGGGCGGCCACATCGGCGGCGTGCTTGTAGTCCCCCCTGTCGGTCGCCAGCCGCGCCACCAGAAGATCGGGCAGCCAGAACCCTTTGTGATCGCCCATGAAATCGGCATATTTGTCGACCTCGGCGTTCAGCGCATCGGCGGCGGCCATCGCTTGGTCCTTCGAGCCTCGGAAATAGGCGTCCTGAATGTCGTTGGACTGTTTCAGAATCCATTCCGCATAGCTGTCGGGCGTATGGTTCTGCGCCAAAGCGCCCGATGCCGACCCCAGAACCAATACCGGGGCCAGCACCAGCGCCAGGATGCAGAACCGCGCGCCCATCAGTTCGCGTTGATGGTCTGGTCCAGCCACGGCAGGTAATTCGACACCCGCGTATAGGCCGAGAATTGCGCCGTCTCCAGGCAGGACTGCGTGGCCTGGTTGCTCAGACCCCAGCTGACGATGCCCGCCTGAATGAACGTGCCATCCTCCAGCGGCACCACCAGCGGCCCGCCGCTGTCACCCGAACACGACCCCTTGCCGCCACCAAAGGTGCCGGAACAGATCATGTTTTCGGTCATCGGTTCGCGGACATAGGTGATCAGCTCCTGCCAGACCTTCTCGGCCTCGCTTTCCTTCAGCCCGAAAGCCTTGGCGGCATAGCTCAGACCCTCGGCGGCGGCCTTGGCGCGGCCTTCCAGCATGACCTGGTTGCACTGGTCGCGCGACAGCATCTGGATCTCGGCCTGACGCATCATCTCGGTGCGTTTCGCGCCCTCGATCAGGCCCCAGCCGGTGACGACCGTGCGCACACCGGGCTGGTCCAGCAGGTCACCGAATTCGGCATCCGGCACCTTGATCGTCTGGTAGGGCACGTTGGGCGCGCGCGACAGTTTGATCAGGGCGATGTCGTTGTCGAACTCGGACCCTTCATAGCCCGGATGGCGATAGATCGCTTCGACCGGCACCGCGTCGCCCTTGCCTTCGGCAATCTCGTTGGTGCCGACCAGCACCGAAATCGCCTGTGGGGCCAGGTCACGGTACACGCCGTTGGGGTCCTGCATATGGATGCAATGCGCCGCCGTCAGAACCCAAGTGTCCAGCACCATCGACCCGCCGCAAAACTGCGCGTCCACGGTCTGGGGCTGGCCCGCGATCAGCAAGGCCACCTGCCACGGCCACGCGCCTTCGGCGGCCTCTTCGCCGCCGATCACGCGGCCTGCGCTGTCGGCATCCTGTGCTGCGGCCTCTGCCTCGGCCTTGGCGCCGCTTTCGGCAAAGGCAAAGGGCGACGCCTGCGCGGGGGGTGTTTCGGGCAATTCCAGCGTCTGCGCGTTCAGCGCCAGCGGCAGGGCCAATGTGGCCATCACAGCGGGTAGAAATCTCATTTGGGTCAGTCTCCTGTTTGGAATGGGGTCAGGGTCAGGTCCAGCCGGTGTACCGACAGGTCCGCGCCCTTGGGTTTCAGTGAAAATCCACGGCTTTGCGCCGGGTCGGTGACGCTGGCCATATATTCGGCCACCGCACCCATGCTGCCGGCGGGCAATCCGCCGCCGCCCAGAAAGGCAAGCGTGGTGCGCATGCTGCCGGGGTCTGCGGGGACCGACACGACGATCACCTGTTCGTGCAGCACCGCATCGGCCACCAGCGCAAAGTCCATCTGCCGGCTGCCGCCCGGTTCGATCCGGTTCGACAGGTTGCGGGTGGGCCAAAGGGTCGTGATGCTGTTGTCGGCGTTGATGTACAGGACCGTCACGTCCTGCATCCCGCCGGTGGTGTTGTCATAGCGCAGGCCCAGCACATCGCAGCTGTGCGCGGTGGCCTGTCCGGTCACTGGCTGCGGCGTGCCGTCTGGCGTGGCGCATGTGCCGCCGCGCATCCGTCCCGTGGTCAGGGTAAAGCCGACGGTTGGACCGGTGGGGCCAAGGGCAAAGCCGGTCTTGACCGCCCCCTGTCCCATCTGCGCCAGCGCCTTTTCCAGCCGCAAGCGTCCGACCGCCAGCCCGATGCGCCGCGCCAGCGCGTCGGCATCGCCCGCGCCCAGCCGGATGCTGCTGCCATCGCCGCCTGCATCCAGCACGCCATCGGGACCGATCAGCGCAAATTGCGCCCCGTCCCAGACCACGCGGTGCGACGGGGTGGCGGCGTCCAGCGGTATATCGACCCGCGCCGCCAGTTCGTCGAAACCATAGGCCAAATGCGCCCGCGCTTCGGCGCTGAAATTCAGCGCGATCGACGTGTCCAGCGCGCGGTCGGTGATCTGGGCATAGGTCACCTTTTCGGTCGGGAACGGCTCGATATACCGCAAGTCCGCCTCGGTCGCGCGGACCTGCGTCACCTCGGCCTGACCGGCGGGGGTGTCGTCCAATTGCCCCGCGTACAGCGCCACGATGGACCCTTTGGTCACGCCCGCCAGCAGGCCCGCGCGCAACGTCTGGCCGTCGACCTGCATCCGCAACAGACCGGGCGCATCGCCGCCGATCACCGGCGCCCCGGCCAGCGGTCCCTCGACATCCGGCGTCTGCGCCGCCTGCCCGCCCGCCGTGCGCATCCGCGCGGCGGCGGCTTGCACAAGGGCGGTGTAGGTGATGTCGGGCACCTCTTGCATCACAGAGGTCAGCGCGCGGGTGAAATCGCCGTGCCACAGGCGCGCGTCACCAACGGGGTATTCAAACGCCCGCTGGTCGGATTGCGCCGCATAAAGGAACACGTAATCGCCTGCGGGGGCCTGTCCCTGCCCCACCGCATCGCCGGCCAGATCGTCAGGCAGGCCAAGCTGTGCCGGCGTGATATACCGCGCCCGCGCGTCCGCCTCTGGCCCCGCGCGAAAGCCGGTGCCGGAATGGCAGGCGTCCAGGATCGCCACCAACTGCACCCCCCGTGCGGCGGCCTGTTCGGTGAAGGTGCCGAATTCGTCGTCCAGAATCGCGTTTTCCACCGCACCGATGCCACCGTTCCAGCCGCGCGTGTCGCGGGGCAGGAAAATCTCGTCCATGCCGCCGCCCTCGTCGCCGTTCAGGTCGGGGGCCTGCGCGCCGTGGCCGGAGAAATAGAACACCACCGTGTCGCCCGGCCCCGACGCCGCAATCGCGCCGCCCAGGGCGTCCAGGATCGCCGCACGGTCCGGCAGCCCGCGCATCGCGCCTTCGGGCACCCGCGCCGCGTCATCCGACAGCACCGTGATCGCCCCCGCCGCCACGCCGCGCCGCATCAGCGTGTCGGCCATCAGGCCCACGTCATTCACCGGCCCCTGCAAATCCGCATCCAGATACAGGTAATCCCCGACCCCCACCAGAACCGCGCGGGTTTCGGCCAGGGTGCCAAGCGGCCACAGGGCCAGCAGCAGAGGGATCAGTCGCGTCATCATGACGCCAAGTTACGAAGGGGAAATCATTCCGTCTATCATTTGATCATTCCTGACAGTGTTTTTCACATTCGGGCCAAGCCTCTGGCGCACAAACACAAAAACCCCCATACCATCGCTGGCATGGGGGCGCATGTTCACACCTTTAAGGCGAGTGAAATCCTCAGGCGGCCACGTCGCGGCTGTGTTCGCCTTCGTTCACCTCTTCGATGATCTTGGCCACGAATGCGGGCAGATCGTCGGGGCTGCGCGAGGTGATGATGCCGTTGGAAATCGCCACTTCCTTGTCGACCACGTTGGCCCCTGCGTTCTTCAGGTCGGTGCGGATCGAATGGTACGAGGTCATCTCGCGCCCCTCGACCACGCCCGCCTCGATCAGCAGCCACGGCGCGTGACAGATGGCGGCGACGATCTTGTCGCCTGCGACGAAATCACGGACCTTTTGCACGGCGGTTTCATCGGCGCGCAGGATGTCGGGGTTGATCTGGCCGCCCGGCAGGACAAGGGCGATATAATCGTCAACGTTCACGTCCGAAATCTTCAGGTCGCCATCGACGCTTTCGCCCCAGTCGCTTTGATCCCAGCCTTTGATCGCCTTGCCGTCCAGCGTGGCGACATGGACCGTGGCACCGGCATCGCGCAGCTCTTTCAGCGGCACTTGCAGCTCGGACTGTTCAAAACCGTTGGTGGCCATGATCAGGATTTTCGCATTTTTCATCTTGGGCATTGGGTGATCCTTTCCTCAGATATCTTCGGCAGGTCGTTGCCCGCCGTTTCTGAGGGTAAAACCCATCCCCCCCGTCCCGCGTTCCATCCCGAATGAAACACGGGCGGGAAACAGCCCAAGTGCCAATGCACCATAAGCCTGCACATTTCGACGGTTTTCATGCACACCCCCTGTCAAGCGCTTGATGCCCGACCCAGAGTGGGCGTGAAGCACGAAGTTGACGTTCGTGCTCTGTGCAGCGAAGGTCTGGTTTGAGCCCAAAGTGCATGATGCTGCGGCGTTGATCAATGTCCGCTTCGGTGGCACATAGGGCAAAAGTTCCGGAGCGATTAGTTTTGGTGTATTCCGCTGTCTTTCTAATTTGTTTAATCGTCGCTCCGCTTCTGGCGAACATTCGTGGCTGGAAGCCTGCCGCGCTGTTCTTTGCTGTAGCAGCCGTATACGGAGTTTTCGGCGCAGTCAGCTTCGCGCAAATCCAAATTGCTCTGAGTCAGGTCCGAGAAGCAGAGCCCGCATATCAAGACACCTACTACGTGGTGAGTCACGGCCACTTCCTGTGGAACATTGGCATCGCCATGGCGGTCTTCGGTGCGATAACTTGGATACAAACGCGTTTTGGAGCGATGCTATACCCGGCTCTAACCAAAATACTCTTCTGGGTTCTGCATGTCGCATTGGTCGGCAGCACGTCATTTAAAGGAGTGCTGGCGTTCGTTCTACCAAAGCCACGGAGATACATCGACTACCCAGAATTCATGGAAATCTATTTTTTGATCAACGCTTGGTCAGGGCTTGTGTCACAGGCCGCACTAGTCGGATTGTTGTGCTTGTTGCTTTGGTCGGTCACGGCAAAATGGCTTGCACGGTCAAGGTAGCCGCAAAAAGCAGCCATTGGCGCAGCCGCAGCGAATTCACACTTTGTCCGCCATGAGCCGCCATTCACGACGACCACGATCAATGTCCCGAAACAGCCGGTCTGAGCATACTTATGTGTACAGTGTGCAAGCTTATGGTGCATTGGCACCAAGGCACCGTCAGTTCCCCGGCGTGATCCGCCGCGCCCCGATGCGCCGCGCATCCGCAGGGGCGGGCACCGCGTCAATCGCGCGCAGAAAGCCGTTGAATTCCGGCGTCAGCCGCGTCGCCTGTTCGCCCGCCGCAATCACCGCGTCCACCTGTGGCGTCTCCAGCCGCAGGCGCGTGGGGATCTCGTTCAGATCGTCGCGCTGGTCATTGTCCAGCACCTCGAACGAGACCTGGCCCACGAACAGTTTCACGTCCTTGCAATCCCATCCCGCCAGCGACCCGCGCAGCGCCCGCACCCGCGACGCGGGCAGGCTGCACCGGTACGCGATCAGGTCGTCGGCATATTGGTCCAGCGTCAGGCGCAGCACGTCATAGCCCACGCGCGTCGCCGCCCCCATGGACGAATTGGCAATCGCCATGCCCAGCTGCACCCCGCCCGGGCCGCGCAGCCGCTGGTTCCATTTGTAATCCTGCTGCACGCCCGCGTTGGCCACCAGGAACAACATGCGGTTGACGCGCACGGCCTGTTCTTCGGTCATGGGGCCGTAAGCGGTCTGCGATTTGACCCGCGCCACCGACAGGCCCGTGGTGCCGAAATTGTCGGTGATGGCCCCGTCCAGCAGCTTGACCAGCTTGATCTTGTCCGGGTCGCGGTAGGTTTCCAGCGCCTTGCCATAAGCCCGCAGCGCCGAGGTGCTTTCGGGATTGAACCGCGCCGCCGTCAGCCAGTCGGGTTCGGAATAGTCGCAGCCCTCGCGGTGCGCGGCCAGCGTGATCGGCGCGAACACCAGCGGAAAGGCGGCCGAGGCGGCAACCGCTTCGGACACGGGCAGATCGGCCAGGTTCGAGCACAGCGCGTCAAAGGTTTCCTGCGAGAACAGGAACGGCGTGTTGTTCGCCACGTCGGATGCGTTGATCCACGTGGTCGCGTGCCCCTTGGCCCACAGGTCGCCGAAGGTGGCCTTGTGCAGGATGCTTTCGTCCAGGAACCGCGCAAAGGTCTGCCGCCCGTTGGCCCCGCCCGACAGCCCCTTGACCAGCGTCACCGGGTTCCACACGGCGGTGGCCATGTATTTCTCGGCGTTCCGGATCAGGTATTGTTCGCGGTAGACATCCAGCCCCCGCGGCCCGTGCAGCCCGTAATAGGCCGCCGTGACCGACCCGCCCGACACGCCGGTGACCAGCCGCACGTGGCGCAACAGCCCATCAGGATTTTCCGCCGTGCGCGTGGCATCGCGCAGCGCCTTGAGCATGCCATAGGAAAATGCCGAGGCCCGCGTGCCGCCGCCCGAAAAGGCAAGGCCAATGAACACGTCATCCCGCCCCATCAGGGTGCCGCCGAATTCGGGTTCCTGCACCGATCCGGGATCGGCCAGATAGGGGTTGATCGGCGGGTTCAGCGCCGAACAGGCTGCAAGAACCATGGCGCAGACAAGCGCCGTGCAAAGCCGGATATGGATCATCTCAGGCGCCCCCAAGCGCATGTGGAAAATGGATTAAGCAGCTATTCCTGCGCGGAAAAGTGCAAGGCTTCGACTTCGATTGCAAATCCTTTTTCCGTCGCGGGCGCGCGCGGGATCGCCCCGTGGCGCAGCGCAATCGCCCGCACCAGCGACAGGCCCAGCCCGTGCCCCGGCTTTGACCCCGTGTCATAGCCCCGCGCAAAAGGCGTGAACAACTGTTCGCGCAAGGCATCGTCCACCCCCGGCCCGTCGTCCTGCACGCGCAGGCGCACCAATGCCCCGTCACGCCGGACGCTGACGGTGATAGTGTCGCCGGGGCGGGTGTATTTCAGGCCGTTCTCGATCAGGTTCGACAGCAGTTGTGCCAACAGGTGTTCATCGCCCAATATCTGCGTGTCAGGGTCGATTTTCGTGGTGATCCTGCGGCCCTCTTCCTCGGCCACGGGATGGTACAGCTCGACGATACCGGCCGCGATCTGGCCCAGGTCAACGGGGTGCAGCGTGGTGGTGTTGCCCGCCTCGGCGTCCATCTGCGCGATGCTCAGCAGGCTGTCGAACAGCCGGATCGTGGCGCGAATTTCGTCGTCCAGCCCCGCGCGCGCCACCGCGTCCAGATCCAGCGCATCCAGCCGCGTGCGGATGCGGGCCAGCGGCGTGCGCATTTCGTGGGCCACCGCGTTGCCCAACCGCTGATGCGCGTCGAACAGATGGGCAATGCGCGCCAGCATGGCGTCGATGTGATCGGCCAGTTCCGCGTGTTCCGACCCGCCCTCGCGCGGCATCCGCAGGCCAAGGCCCCCTGCCCCGCCGACCTGTGCCAGCGCCGCGTTCATCCGCGCCGTGCGCCGCTGTGCCTGCCGCGCCACGCCCCATGCGGCGGCCAGCCCCGCGACCAGCATCGCCAGACCAAAGGCGGCAAAGACGCGGCGCATCTGTGCCAGGGTCTGTTCCACCGGCAACAGGCTGACCCCCACCAACAGCCCGAACCCGCCGCGCAAGTCCTGCGCACGGGCCAGAAAGGGGCGCCCGTCGATCTGGACCTGTTGCGCGCTGTCCTGCACCGTGATCCCATCCGGCCAGCCGTCCAGATTGCCCGCCAGCACCGCACCCGCGCGGTCGGTCAGCACATAGACGCTGCCCGCAGGATCGCCGCGCGTGCTGCGATAGGCAATCGCCTCGCGCAGGGCCACGATGCGGCGCTGGTCATAGAGGGCGGCAAAACCCTGCGCTTCGGCCAGCAGGCGCGTCTGCACCGCCTCGACCAGCCGCGCGCGCAACTGCGATTGCAGCACCAGCACCCCCGCCACGGCCATCACCAGCGGCACCAGCGCCACCAGCGCGACCGAGCGGAAGGTGCCGTTCCTCATGCGTCTTCCGGCCCGAACCAATAGCCCGCCCCGCGTGCGGTGTGAATCCATGCGCGGTTGGTGTGCTGTTCCAGCTTGCGGCGCAACCGGCCCACATGCACGTCGACCACATTGGTTTGCGGATCGAAATGCAGGTTCCAGACGTGTTCCAGCAACTGCATCCGGCTGAGCGGGGTGCCCGCGTGGGTTGCGAAATACATCAACAGCTCGAATTCCTTGGGCGACAGGGGAATGTGGTCCTGTCCGTGATGCACCGTGCGCGCCTTGACCCGGATTTCCAGCCCGTCGAAGACCAGAAAATCGTTGTCCATGGGCTGTGCCTTGGTCCGGCGCACCAGCGCGCGGATGCGGGCGCGCAGTTCTTCGGGGGCAAAGGGTTTGGCCAGGTAATCGTCCGCCCCCCGGTCCAGCCCGTGGCTGCGGTGGCCTGCGTGCGCCAATGCGCTGACCATCAGGATCGCGCCGATGGTGCCCGCGTGGCGCAGTTCGGCCAGCATGTCGATGCTGTCGCCGTCGGGCATCATCCGGTCCAGGATCGCCAGCGGAAACGGACTCGCCTTGGCGGTGGCCAATCCTGCGGCGCATGTCGTCTCTAACACGGGGCAATAGCCCAGTTCGCTGCACGCCTCGGCCAAGGCGCGGGCCATGTCGGCGTCGTCCTCGACGATCAGTATTCTGCCTGCCTCAGTCAAAGCTGACCACCTCCTTGTCCAGCACGTTGGCCCCGCTGGCCAGACGCAGCGCCGGGCCGTCCTCCCAGGGGTCCAGCAGGTAATGCCGTGTCGCCCCGTCCGGCAATGAGATGCGCAGCAAGACCGCGCTGTCAAAGGTATAATCGCGGGTCCAGCCGTCGGGCAGGTCGGCAATGGCGGTGCCGTTGATCGCCACGATCCGGTCGCCCCCGGTGAGGCCCGCAAAGAACCCCGCGCCCTGATTGACCACGGCGCGAATGGTGCCGTCGGGGTCCAGGATCAGCCCCATGTCGGTCAGCTTGTACTGATCGCGGCGCTGGACCTGTTGCGGGGTGGCGGGGGTGATGTCGGATGGGACCGCAACACGCGAAACCATCAGTGTTAGAGCCTGATTTACCCGCTGTACGGTCAACCGCACCTCTGCGCCCCCTTGCGCCAGCGCAAAGGCCAGATCGCCCGGCGTGGTGATCGCATGATCGTCCACCACGGTCAGGATATCGCCCGCCATCACACCGGCCCGCGCGGCGGCTGTGTCGGGCTGTACCTGCTCTACCAGCGCGCCGATGCCATCATAGCCCAAGGCGGCCTTGATCCGGGGGACCAGCGGGCGCAGTTGCAGGCCAAGGGGGGGATGTTCGGGCAGTGGGCCGTGCGCGACAAAATCGCTTACATCCGCGACCGGCACGGCGTAAGCGATGCCGACAAAGAACCGCGAACCGTCACTGATACGGGTGTTTATGCCCAGAACGCCCCCTGCGGCATCCACCAATGGCCCGCCGCTGCTGCCCGGATTGACGGCTGCGGAATGTTGCAGATAGCCGATGGGCTGCGTCAGGTCGATCTGCCGGGCCAGCGCCGACACGATCCCTTGCGTCAGGGTGAACGCCGCCTCAAGCGGGGCGCCGGTGGCGAACACCCCCTGCCCGACCGCAACGCCGGACGCAGGGTGCAACACCGCATCGTGCGGCGTGGCCAGTTGCAGCACCGCCAGATCCCGCTGTTGGTCCACGGCCACCACCGTGGCGTCGATGCGTGTGCCGCCTTGGGTGACGACCACGACCTGCGCGGCCTTGCCGACCACATGGGCGTTGGTCACCGCGCGGTCATTGCGGCCAAAGACAAAGCCCGAGCCCAGGAACCGGTCCCGCCCGTCGGCGCTGCGCAGCATCAGGGTGGCGTTCAGCACGTGGGCCGCGGCCTGTGGGGCCATCTGGGCCGTGGCAAGGCGGGGCAATACCGCCACACAGGTTAAAATAACAAGCAATATCAGTCGCATATAGAATCTTTCATCAATCTGCACAAATCCTAGACCGGAATTCCCGCCCGTTCATGTGAAAAATGCCGTCATGAAAATGCAGCCGCTTGGCAGGTCGCGGGTGCATCGCTAACTTTGGCGTAATTCCAGACCAAAACCTATTTTCAAGGATGTTCCCATGACCCGTTTCACCGCCCTGACCGCTGCCCTGATCCTGTCGGCCCTGCCTGTGCTGGCCGCCGACCCCGCCCCGCTGAAACAGGCCGAGGCCAGCCGCGTGTTGTATGACACCGGCGTCGCCACCCGCGATCCGCTGCTGGTGCTGGCCGCCGCCAAGATGCGCCGGGGTCTGGGCCTGTCCCCCACCGACCGCATGGCCGAGGACGGCACCCCCGGCGACGGCGCGCTGGATGCCGACGCGATGCTGGCCACCGCGCGGGATCTGGCGGCGGGCGATGACATGATGCTGGGCCTGATCGAGGATGTGGCGTCCGAGACCACCAAGGGCGTGGTCAGCGGCCCGGTTTACAACAACGCGCGGATCGGCGGCGGCCAGACCGACACCTATCGCGCGGTGCCGTTCGAGGGCGGCACCTATGCCGAGATTTATGTCGAGGCCAAGGGCAGCAACGACCTGAACCTGAAGGTCACCGACGACCAGGGGCGGCTGGTGTGTTCCGACACCGATTCCAGCGCCATCGCCTATTGCGGGTGGAGCCCGCGCAGCACCGGCGATTTCACCATCGCCGTGCAGAACGCCAGCGGCAGCAGCGCCGACTATGCGCTGATCACGAACTGATGGGCCGCGCTGTGTTGCGCCCCGCGCTGACCGCCCTGAGCCTGCTGGCCCCCCTGCCCGCACTGGCCGAAAACTTTGCGCTGCTGATCGGCGCGTCGACCTATGACAACCTTGAGGAACGGTATTGGCTGCAAGGGCCAGCCAACGACGTGGCGCTGGTGCGGACCTATCTGACGGACAGCGCGCCGGTGCCCTTTGCCGCCGATCACGTGACCGTTCTGGCCGATGGCGTCGAGGGCGCGGGCCGCCCGACCTTGCAAGGCATCCGCGACGGGTTTGCCGCCATGGCGGCGCGCGTGGGTCCGGGCGATTTTGTCTATCTGCATTTCTCGGGTCACGGCACGCAGGCCCCCGCGCTGCACCCTGAAACCGAAGAGGATGGGCTGGACGAGATGTTTTTGCCGGTGGACATCGGGGCGTGGGACGACACCGTCGGGAGCGTCGAAAACGCGCTGGTCGATGACGAGATCGGCGTGCTGATCGGCAGCCTGCGGGCCAAGGGCGCGACCGTCTGGGCGGTGTTCGACGCCTGCCATTCCGGCACCGTCACCCGCGCCGCCCCTGCGGATGGCGAGGAGGTGCGGATGCGCAAGCTGGACCCCTCCGCGCTGGGTGTGCCTGACAGCGCCATGGCCGACGCCGAGGCAACATCGCGCGCCCTGCCCGACCCGCGCGCGCGCCCCGCCAGCCCGGTTGAGGGTGGCGGGGGCGACGGCGCATTCATCGCGTTTTTCGCAGCGCAAACCACCGAGACGACGCCGGAAAAACGTCTGCCCCGTGGCGCGCCCGGGCGGGTGTCGCAGGGCGTGTTCACCTATACGATTTTTGAAACCCTGGCCGAAAACCCCGGCGTGACCTATCGCCAGCTGGGTCAGGAAGTGCTGCGCAAATACGCCGTGCAGAACCTGGCGCTGTCGACTCCGATGTTCGAGGGCGATCTGGACGGCTATGTGTTTTCGGGCGAGGCGGGCGAGCAGATCCACCAGTGGCCGGTGCGCGAGGGGGCCTTTGGCCTGACCCTGCGCGCAGGGCAGTTGCAGCACATGTCCGAGGGCGAGATTGTCGCCCTGCTGCCCACCGCCGCCAGTGCCGTCAGCGATGCCGTGGGCTATGCCAAGGTGACGTTCACCGACACGTTCACATCCGAGCTGGAGCCGGTCGCGCATGAGGGGTTGCCTGCGCTGGATGTCGCGGAGGTGCCGAAAGGCAGCTATGCCCGCAAGCTGGCCGATGTGGTCGATTTCACCCTGCGCGTGGCGCGCCCCGATGGCGATGTGCCGACGGTGGTGACGGCCACGCTGGACCTGTTGGAACAGGACGCGGGCGGGCGGCTGGTGCTGGTGCCTGCGGGGGCCGATGCCGATGTGCGGCTGGCGGTGATGCCCGACAGCACCCGCCCCGATGCGATCTGGCTGTTGCCCGGCACAGGGTATTTCGAGCCGTCCAAGGCCGCGCAGACGCCCTCGGTCGGGACCACCGACCGGCAGCCCGCCGAGGTCGCCGCGCTGATGCAGGATTCGCTGACCCAGATGGGACGCGCCATCAACCTGCTGCGGATGGGCGGACAGTACCGCGACACCGACCTGAACGTGGACCTGCGCCTGCAAACCAAGACCCGCCAACAGCGGGATCTGCGCGACCTGGACACGGTCGCGGTGCCGGTGCTGGTGCCCGACGATCAGGTGCACGTGCTGGCGCAGAACAACGAGGCGTTTCCGGTGGATGCCAACGTGCTGCACATCGGGTCGGATTACGCGATCACCCATTTCTACAGCGGGCGGCTGCACCCCGGCGACACGCTGAAAAAGGGGCTGTTCCGCATCACCGACGACGCCTTTGGCCGCGACCGTGTGGTGGTGATCCTGACACCGGCCGAGCCGCAATCGGCGGTCGAGGATCTGCGGTTCCTGGGGCAGTCGGCGGTCGAGGTGATGCGCGGCAACGACCAGTCCAGCAGCTTTGCCGCGTCGCTGCGCAATGCCGGTTTCGGGCAGGTCACGCGGGGGGCCGTGGCGCTGGAGGATGACAGCGGTCCGGCACCTGCGATCCTGCAATTCGACATCGATACGGTGGCCGGAAACTGACCGGGGCAGGGGGCGGATTTCGGGAAATTGCCCATGGGCAATTTTTGCCCGCCGCCCCTTGAGACGAAAAAGTTGCCCATGGGCAACTTTTCCGGAACTCAGGGTTTCTTGCGGGATTCCAGCACCTTTTCAAAGCCGAACCGCAGCGCGTCATCGGTGATATCCGCATCGAATTCCAGCACGATCGAGCGGCCCTTTTTGCGCATGGTCACGCCCTTGACGCCGCCCGTGCGCACAAAATGCTTTTCATCCACGGCACGCGGTTTCGGCGCAGAGGCCGGGCGCGCCGCCCCCTTCAGCCGTTTGATCACCTCGAACCCGTCCAGCGTGACGCCGCGGGCCTGTTCGCGGATCATCGCGCGGGCCTCTTCCATCACCAGCTGGCCGGTTTCGGGCCGCGCCAACAGCGGTTTCAGATCGCGGGCGTGGCGTTCCTTGATGTCGCGGATCGAGGTGAACGCCTTGACCACGTCGCCGGGCAGGTCCGCCAGCGCCAGATAGCGCGACAGCCACGGCGGGCTGACCTCAAGCCGGGCCGCCATCGCCTTTTGCTTGCCACCGTAATAGCGTTTGATCGCGTCGGCATAGTCAATCGCGCGCTCGTAATCCGAGATGTCCTCGCGGTCGCGGTTTTCGATATCGGCCAGACGAAACGCCTCTTCGTCGGTCAGGTCGCGCACGTCGATCAGGTATTTGAACTGGGTGTAATTGTTGGCCCGCAGCCAGCTGACGGCAAAGTGCCGCCGCGCGCCGCAGATCACCTCGTAGGTGTCGCCCTTGCGGCGCACGATGGCGGGAAATTCCTGACGGCCCTGCGCGCGAATACCGTCGATCAGGTCGCGACAGTTTTCTTCGGTCAGCAGGTCATAGGCGCGGTTGTGGCGGTCCCACATGACGCAATCGGCGGGGTCGACCCAGCGCAGGGTTTTCTCCTCGATCTCGCCGGTGACGTGATCGGCGATGGTGGTTGACCGTTTCAGGAACCGGCTGCCGCGGGCCACTTCGGCGGCGGCGGGCGCGGGTTCAGGTGCGTCGAGGTTCCCAAGAACGTCGTTGTACAGGGCGTCGTGTTTCTTGCTCATAACAGTCCTTCCTTGCGCAGGTCAGCGTGGTGGCTGGGCCATGTCTTGCGGATCAGCAATTCGATCTCGCGGTTGACAGAATCCAGATAGGCCCGGCAGCGTTTATGTGTCTCTGTGCGGGTCGCAGGGCCTGTTATTTCATAGACCGTGCCCAGGTCGGCGGCGGCGTTGTCGAACTCGGCGCTGTCTTTCAGGACCGCGCTCATCATGTCCATGGGGAACACCGCGTCCATCATCCGCTTGATCGCGGTGTGGGCCGATTTGTTGTCGTTCATCTTGGTCGCCAGAATGCGCAGGAACGCATAGTCGCGCGGGCCACCGGCAGCGGCCAGTTCCTTGAGCGTGGCGCCCATCATCTTCAGGAAATGCGCGGTGCTGCCAAAGTCGATGTTGTTGGGC
This sequence comes from Pseudosulfitobacter pseudonitzschiae, assembly GCF_900129395.1. Taxonomy (GTDB): domain Bacteria; phylum Pseudomonadota; class Alphaproteobacteria; order Rhodobacterales; family Rhodobacteraceae; genus Pseudosulfitobacter; species Pseudosulfitobacter pseudonitzschiae. The sequence continues at coordinate 56,938 of NZ_FQVP01000013.1, read as the reverse complement.
GGCGCGGGGATCACCAGCGCGTCCGCCGCACGCAGCACCGACAGCGACAGCATCCCCAAGGCGGGGGGCGGGTCCATCAGGATCACGTCGAACTGGTCGCGGATCGTGGCGATGCCGTCGCGCAGGCGGTCCAGCACAAAGGACTGTTCGCGCACCATCCGCGCCGCGAATTCGTATTCGGCGTCGTACAGCCCCAGGTTCGCGGGGATCAGCGCGATGCCCGGCCAATAGGTCGCCCGCAGCGCATAGTGCAGCGAGGTCGGGCCGCCGTGGCGGAAAAACGGGTACAGCGTGTCCTCATCCTCGTCCACGTCCACGTCGGGGTTCAGGCCGAACACCGACGTGGTGCTGGCCTGGCTGTCGCAGTCGATCACGCAGACGCGGTAACCTTTCAGCGCCAGATACTGCGCCAGATGGCACACGACGGTGGATTTGCCGACGCCGCCCTTGAAGTTCTGCACCGCCAGCACCAGCGCCTCGTCGCTGTCGGCGCGGTGGGGCAGGGTTCCGAACAGCGCGCGCATCCGGTTGATGTCGGCCAGCTCGTATCCGGTGCGCCGGCCGGTTTCGGGGTCCTTGTCCGGCATCGGCAGGCGGCCATCGTCCTCGGCGTCGCGGATGGCCTTTTCGCTGCGGCCCACCATCTCGGCGGCGCGGCGCACGGGAAACCGCAGGTCCAGCTTTTTCTCTGTGCCGGGGGCATAGATGCGGTCGCGCAGGCGGCCGATCACGGTGTCGGCGCGGCGGGCGAGGTTTTCAAGGTCATCCAGACGGACGCGGGGAAGGGCAGGGTTGTCCATGATGGCTCGCAATACAATGAGGATGCGCCGAATCATGAACCCTTGGGGCTGGATGGTAAAGTGCGAAGTTTGACGGATCACGTGCGAAAAACCGCAAGCTGGGGGTTCTGCCGTCAAAGAGTGGAAGTTTACGCCTATCACCAGCCCAACACCGTCATTCTACCGGGGTTTTGGCACCGTGCACCCGATTTGTAAGCTTTGGGTTACCGGTGCGTGCGGTGATCTGTCGGAACGCGCAACACCCCCTCAAAATCAAATATGAAAAACCCTGTTTGGTTCTGGATTCTAATAGTTCTTGTTCATGGTTTGTAATGCACTGGAAATACACGGAAAACAGTCACTACGCTTACATATCGGGGCCGCTTGGCTTACGGTTCGGGGCGGCGGGCCTTACGTCTGGGGGCCTGTCCGCTTACGGATCGGGGCGGGCCCAAAGCTTACTTTTCGGGGGCGTCCCAAGGGGGTGAAAAATGCCGTTTTTTCTGCAACAATATCAGCGTGATGCGAATCGGGTGCCTGTTTTGCCCCGAATCAAAGCTTACGTTTCGGGTGATTTACCAAAGCCTCCTTTCGTGATAGCTTACACGACAACAACTACAAAAGTAAGTTTGAGCAGGTAAGTCCAATGGCGAAGGACGTGAAACCCAAACCCGTTCGCACGGTCGAAGCGCGGCCCAATGCCGACACGCTGGTGAAACCCGGCGAGCTGGTGGACCTGGTCGAGGTCACACCGCTGACGCTGGCCGACCGGCGCATTTACAACCAGCTTCTGGAAAACGCGTGGGATGCCATCGACAAGCCGGTGACCCATGTCATTTCCAAGGGCGACCTGCGCGGGTCGCACAATTCCAACGACCGTGTGGGCGAATCCATCGAACGGCTGATGGCCTGTATCGTCAAGGTGCGCATCACCCGTGACGGCGCGCCTGCGATTGAACGGGTGCAGTTGCTGGGCGGGAACATCGAATCCAGCCGCCGCGACGGGTTGTTCGAATATGAAATTCCCACCCGTCTGCGCAAGATCATCAAGGACAGCACCGTATTTGCCCGCCTGCAACGCGAGGTGATGTTCGCGCTGTCATCGAAATACGCGCTGACGCTCTACGAGATGATCCAGAAACGCGGCAAGCTGAGGTGGCGGTCGTCGGAACGGTTCAGCCTGGAAGACCTGCGCGGGATTCTGGGCGTGCCCAAGGGCAAGCTGACCTCGTGGTCGAACCTGAAGCTGCGGGCGATCGAACCGGCGCTGGTCGAGGTCAACGCGCTGAGCGATTACGTGGTGTCGGTCGAGCCGATCAAGACCGGGCGGCGGGTGACCCATGTGGAACTGCGCTGGTGGGCCAAGGATGCCAGCGGCACGGCGACGGCGGAGCGCGAGTTGCAGTTTTCCAAGGTTGGGCGCAAGCAGCGGACCCAAGGCGACACATTGCCCGCCCGCCCCGGCTGGCTGGAGGCCCGGGGGCAGGCGCTGCGGTCCGAGACCTACGAGACGGCGCGGCTGCGGCATCCGGGGTTTGACATTTACCACGTCGAGGGGGAATGGCGGGCATGGGCCAAGGACCGCGCACCGGCAACAGACCCTGACAAGGCGTTTCTGGCGTTTTTCCGCACGTTTGCCGAACGGAACCCGCTGTGAGGGTTGGGTGACACGAAGCCGTTTCCTCCTTCCCTCCGCAATAGAACGCAAAGCCGTGCATCGCCGTGCCGGCGGACGGCCCGGCGATGCGCGGCGGCCTGCGGCCTTGGTTCCGCGCGGGTCACTGTGGCCTTAGGGCTGTTGCAGGACAATCGTGCACAGCTCGATCCCCACGACCTCTTGGCACAGGCCCGGCGGGGGCGGGGTGCCGTCGGGGGGCTGGGCGGCCACGTCGAACCCGTCCGCGATGGTGATGTCGGCGGTGGCGCGCAGGACCTTGCCCTGTCCGGCGACCGAATCGCCCGCCTGTGCCGTGGCGCGCTGAACATCGCGCATGTATTGCCAGACCTCGATCCCCGCCACATGCGCCAGATAGCCGTGGCCCGCGTGGTCAAACGCCCCCACCAGCCGGCCGGCCACGTCCACCCGCACGGCGACGGCGATGCCATCGGTGTCAAACACGGTGCGAAAGGCATTGGCCAGCGCGATGTGGTCAACGGGCCGCCCCTCGGCCACGGCGATGTAGGATTGCAGCTCGACCAGCTCAACCTCGGCCATGGCGCGCAGGTCGGCGTCCAGATCGGGCAGGGCCAGCAGCGCCTGCACCGTCTGCGCGGCCCGGTGCCAGTCGCCCGCGATGCGGTGGTCGTTCACGGCAAAGCTGAGCTTGCGGACCTGGGCCTGCGCGTCCTGCGGGGCCAGCCCGTCCAGCCAGCGTTGGGCCGTGGCGCGGCGCGAGTCCGATCCGCCGGCGCGGTCGCTGTTCACCACCATGTCCAGCACATCCGCCACCATCTGCGCGTGGCCCGCATCGGTGACCATGTCAGGGCGCAGGGTGGGGGGCGTGACGTCGGGCACGGAGAGGTCGGTGATGATCCGGTCGAACACGGCGCTGTCGTCCTGTCCCATCCGCCCGCTGATCACCGCCAGCAGCGACAGCACCGACAGGTTGGAAATACGCACCAGCGGTTCCTGCGCCAGCACCTCGGGCAGGTTCAGGCCAATCAGCAGGCTGCGCGCCTGATCCAGATCGCCCGCGTTGAACAGATCGGCGGCGTCGCTGGCCACTTGGGTGCATTTCAGAAAACCGGGGCTGTCGCTGACCGAGACCGGACCGGCCAGCCAGCCCTGCAATTGCGCGGCATAGTCGCGTTCAAGGTATGTCGCGGGGTCCACGGTGACGCGATCCAGATCGGCGCGGGCCAGATCGGGGCGGCCGAAATAGGCGTAAGTATAGGCGCGCCAGATGCGTACGAATTGCTGCATCTCGGGGGCGTCCTGCGCCACGGTCAGGGCGCTGTCATAGAGGTCCAGCGCGCGTTCGGCCTTGCACAGGCCCGTGGCGATCAGGTTTGCGGTCACGACCATCACCTGCGCCCAGTCGGGGCCAAGCGGACCCTCAGCACGGGCGGCGCGCAGGGCGCGGGTCAGCTCCACGTCCAGCGCCAGACCGCCGCCGTCGGCCAGTATCCGGTCGACATCGTTCAGCAAGTCCGCCGGGCTTTGCCCCTGCACCGGCTGGGCCAGCATCAGCGCCAGCAGCGCGGGGATCACACGCCGCCGGATCATCGGTTGCCCACCACAAAGAACGGCGCCCATGCGACGGGGTGCGACAGGCTGGGATCGCTGTCGTCGTCCATCAGCGCCAGCATCGCGCGGCGCATCGCCTCGGCCTTGCGCAGGTCGGGGTGGGCGCGCATTTCGGCAAAGGCTGATGCCGTCAGGCGGGCGGCCGCGTCGTCGCGCACGGGCCAGTGGCTGACCAGCAGCGCCTGCGCGCCTGCGGCAAAGAAGGCGCGGGCCAGACCCGAAAGCCCCTCGGCCCCCGCGCCATCGCCGGCGGCGGTGTTGCAGGCCGACAGCACCACCCAATCGGCGGTCAGCGTCAGCCCCGCAACCTCGCCCGCGGTCAGCAATCCGTCATCGGTGCCGGTTATCGTGGCGGGCGGGGTCAGCGCCAGCGCGGGTTCGGCCAGCCCCTGCAATTCGCCCGCGATCAGCCCGTGGGTGGCAAAGACGATCACGTCGCGGTCGCTCAGGTCCATCGTTTCCAGCACCGTCTCGGACGCATCGGCGCCCAGCAGCACCTGCGCGTGGCTTTGGTCAAAGGCGGCGGCGATGGCGCGGACCTCGCGGCGGGTGCCGGGCAGGGGGGCCAGCCGGCTGACATCGACGGTGCCGGTGGCGGCACGCACCACGGCGTCGGTGCCTTGGGTGCCGGTGAACACCGGATCGCCGATGGCCAGCAGGGTGGTGGTGGGCAGGCCGCTGTCAGGCAGCGGGGCAGGGCGGTTCGCCCGCGCCGCCCGCAGGCTGACCGCGGAGGGCAGCATGGTGATGGCATGGTCGCGCAACATCCAGCTGGCGCGGCGCAGCATGTCGGGGGTGGGGTCGCTGTCTGCCTGCGCCGGATCGGTCAGCAGGGTCGCGAAAGGCATCCCGATCCACGATTTGTCCGCGACGATCATCAGGTGGGGGTACTGCGCAAGCTCGGCCTGAAAGGGTGCGAACAGCCATTGGTACAGGATCGCGGCCAGCCGTGTGTTGAAGGGTTGCGTGGCCACCGGTTCATCGTCCAGCGCGGCGGCGGCGCGCAGGGTGCCGGTCAGCCCCATGGTGTCGCGGTACATCGCCACCAGTTCCACCGCGTCGGATTGCGTCACCGGCAAGCGGTGCCACAGCACGTGCCGCCCCGAGATCAGCCAGAGCGTCAGCCAGTCCTGCCCCTGATGCATCTGGATCAGCGCCTCGTCGGGGTCGAGCCGCGCCTGCGCCTCGGCAATGGTCAGCGGGTCGGGGGCAACGATGTCGAGGTAGGCCGGAAACCCCTTGGCCAGCGCCTGATCGTTGACGCGCAGGGCGACGTCCAGTTCCTCGAGCCGCTGGCGGCGGGCGGCGTCGTCCAGCGCGGGGTCAGCGCGGGTGCGGGCGATGCGTTCGACCAGATCACGGCGCGCGATGGCCAGCGGTTCCAGCCCCTGTTCCTTGGCGGCAAGGCGCAGGGCGATCTGTTGTACGGCCTGCGCTGCTTCCGAGTTCTGCACGGTTTGCGCCATCTGGAACATCAGGTCGGTGCGCTGCAAGGGCGTGGGGTCCTCCTGCGCGCGCAGCGGCAGGGGCAGCATCAGGGCACAGGCAAGGATCAGGCGCAGCATGGGGGGACTGTCCGCGAGGGTGCGTTGCGGGGTCAAGTGACAAATGTTGTTTGGTGGGTGGGGAGCGGGGCCAGAGTGGCCTAGCGACACAGTGCATGGCCTGACCGCGGGTGGGCATCGGGACGTCGGTTTGTGCCACTTTATTTCTAATCTTTGGCGTGGGGCAGAAGAGGCGCGGAAAGTCTGAGACAAGGCCGCAGGCCGCCGCGCATCATGCTTCAGGCATGTCTGCGACATGACGGGCCGCCCCACGGCACGGCGATTTGGCTGCCGTTGCGCGTGACGGATAGGTGGGATGTGCTTGGCTGCCATAAAGTGCCAGTCACGCAGGTCGGATCGCCGCACCACGGCCCGTTGATGCGCGGCCTAGCACTCTATTTCAAACGGCAACAAAGTCCGCTCAGCAGACCTTCGCGTGCTTGCCCGGGGACTGGGCCGCCCGCCGGCACGGCCCGACCTTGCAACAGCCTTCACAGCACCCGGCGCAGCCCCTCCTGGACCTTCAGCAGCGCGGGCAGGTAGGTGTCGTGCAGCGCGGTCGGGGTGGCGTGCAGGCTGGCCATGCCTGTGTTCAGCGCGGCGACCACGCGGCCCTTGGCGTCGATGATCGGCACCGCCAGCGACTGCAGGCCCAGCTCGACCTCCTGGTCGATCACGGCAAAGCCCTGCGCGCGGACGCGGGCGATCTCGGCCATGATCTCGGCGGGGTCGTGCAGGGCATGGACCGTGCGCGGCGTCAGGTCCGAGGCGTCGATGACCGCCCGGGCCTGTTGCGCGGGCAGGGCGGCCAGCAACACGCGGCCCATCGACGTGCAATGGGCGGGCAGGCGCGATCCGGGCATCAGGCCGATGGACATCACCCGCCGCTGTGCCGCGCGGGCAAGGTAGACGATTTCGGTGTCGTCCAGCATCGACACGGAACACGACTGCCCGATCTGCTCGGACAGCTGGTCCAGCCACGGCTGAACGATCTGCGGCAGCGGCAGCGCGGCCAGCGCCCCCATGCCCAGCCGCAGGACGCGGGGCGTCAGGCTGAAATATTTGCCGTCATAGGCGGCATAGCCGATGTGGTGCAGGGTCAGCAGACAGCGCCGCGCCGACGCGCGGTCCTGTCCCGTCAGGGCGGCCACTTCGGCAATCGACAGGCGGGGCCGGTCGGTGCCAAAGCATTCGAGGACCTGAAGCCCCTTGGTCAGTGATCCGATGATATCTGTTTTGTGCGCCATGCGAACCGATCTTATCGGGATGCGAACAAGTTTCAATATGTGACCGAAAACCCTTGCCCGATGCCCCGCGATCCCGGAGATCAGGCACAGAGGATCACACCGGGGGATGACGATGGACAAGACAGTGACCACCGCAGCGCAGGCCGTGGCCGACATACCGGACGGGGCATGCGTGATGATCGGCGGCTTTGGCGGGTCGGGCGCGCCGATCGAGCTGATCCATGCGCTGATCGACGCAGGGCCGAAGAACCTGACGGTCGTCAACAACAACGCGGGCAACGGGCACGTGGGGCTGGCGGCGCTGATCGAACAGGGGCAGGTGGCGAAACTGATCTGTTCGTTCCCGCGCTCGGCTGACCCGAAGGTGTTTACCGAGCTGTACCTGGCGGGCGGGATCGAGTTGGAGATCGTCCCGCAGGGCACATTGGCCGAACGCATCCGCGCGGGCGGGGCGGGGATACCGGCGTTCTACACGCCCACCAGCTATGGCACGGACCTCGCGACGGGCAAGCCCGTGGCAGAGTTCGACGGGCGCATGTATGTGCAGGAACGCGGGCTGAAGGCGGACTTTGCCCTGATCAAGGCCGAGCGGGGCGACCCGATGGGCAACCTGACCTACCGCATGGCTGCGCGCAACTTTAACCCCGTGATGGCGACGGCGGCGGCGGTGACCATCGCGCAGGTGTCGCATGTGGTGGCGGCGGGCGATCTGGACCCGGAAAACGTGATCACGCCGGGGATTTTCGTCAACCGCGTGGTCCATGTTCCCAACCCCCAACAGGAAGAAATCCTGAACCGGCAAGAGGCGGTGTACCCATGAGCCTTGATCTGAACGATATCCAGCTGAGCAACGCGCAAATCGCATGGCGGGCGGCGCAGGACATTGCGGACGGTGCCTATGTCAACCTGGGCATCGGCTTTCCCGAGATGGTGGCCAAGTTCCAGCCCGAGGGCCGCGAAGCAGTGTTTCATACCGAGAACGGCGTTCTGGGCTTTGGCCGCGCGCCGGATGCCGGCGATGAGGACTGGGATCTGATCAACGCGGGCAAAAAGGCGATCACGCTGAACCCCGGTGCCGCGTTCTTTCACCACGCCGACAGCTTTGCGATGGTGCGGGGCGGGCATCTGGACGTGGCGATCCTGGGCGCCTACGAGGTTGCGCAGAACGGTGACCTGGCGAACTGGTCCACCGGGCGCGGCGGCGTGCCTGCGGTGGGCGGTGCGATGGATCTGGTGCACGGGGCGAAACGGGTGGCGGTGATCACCGACCACGTGACCAAGAAGGGCGCGCCCAAGCTGGTCGAGGCCTGCAACCTGCCGCTGACCGGCGTGGGCTGTGTGACGCGGGTCTATACGTCGCTGTGCGTGGTGGATGTGACCGGCGGACGGTTCGTGCTGCGCGAAAAGCTGGCGGCGGTGTCGCTGGAGGATCTGCAGTCGGTGACGGGGGCGGAATTGCACCGTGACGGGGATGTGGGCGAACTGGTGGTGCCTGAGTTGTAGGGCGGGTGGTCGCTAGGCAGACTGAGTTGCCGTTCGCAAAGCCGCGCATCGACGGGCCGTGGTGCGGCGATCCAACTTTGGTTCCTGCCACTTAATGGCAGCCAAACACATCCGACCTGACTGTTGCCCACACCCGAAGCCAAATCGCCGTGCCGGGGGACGGCCCGGCGATGCGCGGCGGCCTGCGGCCTTGTCTCCGCGCAAAAGGCTTGAAGCCGCCCTTCGCTGCATATGGATGTTCATTTGGCTGTCACCCAGAACCACAGGTGCGCCTTGGCCACTGTGATCAGGTGAACCCCGCCAGCCGCTCCTTGCATATCGCAATCATCGCCGCCGCGCGCTGTGTGATGTCGCGGTCGATACCGGGCAGGTCCGGCACATGCAGCGCGTCTGCGGCATGGGCAAACTGTTGCAGGAACCGGTCAATCGCGTCGTTCACGCCGACAGCCGTCAGACCGGCGACCACCGCCACCTGCAAGACATCCCGCCGCTGCAAGCGGTCATCTTTGGCGTTCAGTTTCAGGGCCATGCGGTCGTGTTCCAGACCGGGAAAGACGCGGGTCGTGACCGCATCATAGACCGGCGCAAGGCGGATCGTGTCGAACCGGTCCGCAGCGGGGGAAGCGATCTTGAGCAGTGCCAGGTTTTTCAGGTGCATGTCGCCGTCGCCGATCAGCCACGCGAACAAGGCGCGTTTCAGGAGCAGCAGCAGATCCTCCTGCGGCGCGGTTGACAGGGGCCGGATGGCGCGGGCGATCCGTTCGATGGTGCCGTCGTATTTGGCGTCAGGCGTCAGGTCGAGAACCGAACACATATCCTCGAGCGCAAGGCGGCGGGTGTCGCTGGCCGATGTGCGGATGTCGAACCGTTCGACCAGCAGGGCGGGGGGCATGGCGTCGGGCATCGGCACCAGTGCGATGGCGGGCACCGCCAGCCCCGTGGCACCGGCCAGCGACATGGCAAGATATTCGATCACCGGCAGCGCCTGAAACCCGCTGGTGCCTGCCGGTTTCAGGATGTGGGTGAAGGGCAATCCGGCGCTTGGCGACAATCGACCATCGCGGGCCAGAAACATCGGCGCCTTGATCTGGACACCGGACAGGCGCGGGGTGTCGGCGCGCCGGTACAGGCGCGCCAGACCGGCCTCGAAATCCGCTTCCAGCCTGCCGCGCCCCGGACCCGCGTAAGTGCCGGTAAAGATGCCGTTGCGGGTATGGTCGCCCAGGCGTGTGGCCAGCGTGTCCGCAGGCAGCAAGCCAAGCTCGGCGGCGTCCGCGCTGATGGTGATGTTGGACATATACCGTTTGCCGCTGCGCAGCATGGCGCGTTCGTCCTTGTCCTTCAGAACCTTTTCCAGCCACCCCTCGGGCAGCAGGGACAGGATGAAAGCGGGCAGCCTGCCGGGAACCCGCTGTTGCACCAGCGGCAGGTCGAAACCGCCGTCCGGCTGCCAGCGCCATTCGAAACCGTCGTGATCAAGCCGGCCTATGACCTGCCCGTGCCAGCCCACATGAAACGAAAGCGCGGCTTCGTTGCGCACATCCACGGCAACGGCAGAGCGCAACAGATACCGTTCGGCCTGTTCGCCCTCGCGGTACCATTTGTTGTCCCGCGCCAGCGCCCAGACGGCATCTGCGGCGGCGGCGGGGCTGCCGTATTCTTCGACCAGACGCAGCGCGATCTGGGCGCGCATTCCGTCGTCGATGGCGCTGGCGTGTTCGCTGCGCTGCCGGAAAGCTTCGAGACATCGCTGCCGCATCGAGGACACGGCAATCTGGAATTCCCCGGTGCTGTCCCCGACGATGGCGGTTGCAACTGCGGGCTGGTCGGGGGCGACGTTCTGGATGATTTCCAGCGCCCTGAGGCGGGTCCGCTGGTTGCGTTTGCCGCTGATGAACAGGCGCCCGTCGCGCGTGGGGGCCAGCAGCGTGGCGCTGGCGGCGGACAGGTAGGCGTTGGGATAAAGGTAATGCGCGATCCGCACGGCGTTGCGCAGGACAACCGCATCAATATCGGCGTCCGCATCGACATAGATGCCGCGCATAAGCTGGACGATTTTCCCCGTCTCGGCCTGATAGTGGGCGCGGGCCTTGTCGAGGTTTTCACCGATGAGATAGAGCAACTGCTAAACTTTCGCGCATGTCAGATGCGTGAAAGTTATAGTGACTTCCTTGTGTGCGTCAAGGATTTAGAACTTTCCCGCATCTGACATGCGCGAAAGTTTGGTTTTGCGATGGTCTGTGGGGACAGGATGCCCCCCGCGCTGTCCGCGCGAGGGGCTGTAGCAGTCTTAGAAAAAGCCCAGCTTGTTGGGGTTGTAGCTGACCAGCAGGTTCTTGGTCTGTTGGTAGTGGTCCAGCATCATCTTGTGGTTTTCACGTCCGATGCCCGACTGTTTGTAGCCGCCAAAGGCCGCGTGGGCGGGGTAGGCGTGGTAGTTGTTCACCCAGACCCGGCCCGCTTCGATGGCGCGGCCGACGCGGTAGCAGGTGTTCATGTCGCGCGACCAGACGCCGGCGCCCAGCCCGTACATGGTGTCATTGGCAATCGCCAGGGCTTCGGCCTCGTCCTTGAAGGTGGTCACGGACACCACGGGGCCAAAGATTTCCTCCTGGAAGACGCGCATCTTGTTGTGGCCTTTCAGGATGGTCGGCTGGATATAGTTGCCGCCCGCCAGCTCGCCGGTGAACTCTGCCGCCGCGCCGCCGATCAGCACCTCGGCGCCCTCTTCGCGGCCGATGGTGAAATAGGACAGGATCTTGTCCTGCTGCGCCTTGCTGGCCTGTGCGCCGACCATGGTTTCGGGGTTGCGCGGGTCGCCGTGTTTGATCGCTTTGACCCGTGCGATGACGCGCTCCATAAAGGCGTCGTAGATGTCCTCGTGCACCAGCGCACGCGACGGGCAGGTGCAGACCTCGCCCTGATTGAAGGCGAACAGAACGAACCCTTCGACCGCCTTGTCCAGAAAGGCGTCATCCTCGCGCATGATGTCGGCGAAGAAGATGTTGGGGCTTTTGCCGCCCAGTTCCAGCGTCACCGGGATCAGGTTTTCGGTGGCGGCTTTCATGATCGTGCGGCCTGTCGCGGTCGATCCGGTAAAGGCGATCTTGGCGATGCGTTTGGACGTGGCCAGCGCCGCGCCGACCTCGGCCCCGTAACCGTTGACGATGTTCAGCACACCGGCGGGCAGGATGTCGGCGATGATCTCGGCCAGCACCATGATCGCGGCGGGGGTCTGTTCGGCGGGTTTCATGACGATGCAGTTGCCTGCCGCCAGCGCCGGGGCCAGTTTCCACGCGGCCATCAGGATCGAGAAGTTCCACGGGATGATCTGGCCGACCACGCCCAGCGGTTCGTGGTAGTGATAGGCGACGGTGTCGGCGTCGATCTCGCTCATTGAGCCTTCCTGCCCGCGCAGCACGCTTGAGAAATAGCGGAAGTGGTCGGCGGACAGCGGAATGTCGGCGGCCATGGTTTCGCGGATCGGCTTGCCGTTGTCCCATGTTTCGGCCTGGGCCAGCAGTTCCAGGTTCGCGTCAATCGCATCGGCGATCTTCAGCAGCAGGTTGGCGCGTTCGGTGGCCGAGGTCTTGCCCCACGCACCCTTGGCGGCATGGGCGGCGTCCAGCGCCAGTTCCACGTCCTCGGCGTCCGAGCGGGCGCAATCGTTGATCTTTTCGCCGGTGATCGGCGTGACGTTTTCAAAATAGCGCCCGTTGACGGGGGCGACGAACGAACCGCCGATGAAGTTGTCGTAGCGGGTCTTGAACGGCGATGTGTAGGTGCCGGATTCGGTATGTGCGAGATCTTTCATGGGTGTTTCCTCCTGAGACTACCGGGTCTCCCTCCCGGATTGCGCTCAAGGTGACGGGGCGCGGGGCAGCCGTCATCAGGGGGAAATGGGAAATTCGGGAAAACTGTCTCGGAAGTGAGACAGGCGGGGTCAGGTTTCGGCAAGCCCCAGCCGTTTCATGCGCCGGTACAGGGTGGCGCGGCCCACGCCCAGCTGTCGTGCGGCCTGCGAGACGTTGCCGCCGGCACGGGCCAGCGCGCGCATCACGGCGGCGCGTTCGGCCCGTTCAAAGCCGGTTCTCTCGTCGTCGCGCCCCAGCAGGTCGGCGGCGGGGCGGGCGGTCAGCGGGCCGGTGCCCGCCATGCCGAACAGCGCCCGTGCGGCGCGGGTGGCCCCGACCACCAGGTCGTTGCCGTCCACCGCCAGCAATGTGGCGGCGTCGCTGTCGGTGCCTGCGGCGATGATCCGCGCGGGGGTGTAGGTGGAGCGAAAGTTGGCCTCTTCGATGGCGCGGGCGGTCTGGGCGACCTGCGCGCTGATCAGCCGGTTGAACGCCTCGGTCTGGTCGGCGCGGGCCGATGACACGTCCAGCGCGCCGATGATTGCCCCATCGGCCCCGTAGATCGGCGCGTCGATACAGCTCATGTCGGTGTTGCGGGACAGGAAATGGTCGCCCTGGTGGATAATGACGCGGCGGCGTTCGGTCAGGCAGGTGCCGATGCCGTTGGTGCCCTCGCGTTCCTCGCTCCAGTTCGCCCCGGCGCACAGGCCCCAGCTTTCAAAGGCCGCGGTGTCGGCGTCCGAGATGCGCTGGTCCAGCACAACGCCGTCGCTGTCGGTCAGCAGAACCGCAAAGCCGGACAGGCCCACCAGCGCAAAAAGCGCGTCCAGGCGCGGGGCGGCGACGCTGAGGAATTGCTCGACCGCGGCGCGGCGCTGGTTCAGCGCGCTTTGCTCCAGCCGTTCGGGCGCGCGGTGTTCGTCGGGGGTCAGCCCGTGTTTTTGCACCGACCGGTGCCAGCTGGCCGCGATCTGGGACCGGGCAGCGGCAGAAGGCGACTGTGTCGCCTGCAGGACCTTGTCGGCATGGGACGGGGCGCGGGGCACGGCTGACCTCTGGCGGTTGCGGGTGTGCAGCAGTTTACAGGCGATTCCCTTGATCGCGCAACAGTCTTGGGTTTTTGCGGGTTGGGGGCACGAGGCCTTTCCGCAGGCCGCCGCGCATCATGCCCAAGGCATGTCTACGGCATGACGGGCCGCCCCACGGCACCGCTTTTGCTTGCGTGCGCGGCGAAGGTCGGGTTTGACCCCCTTCCGCATTCCCCCGCGCGGATTCAAGGCCGCAGGCCGCCGCGCATCGCCGGGCCGCCCCACGGCGCGGCGATTTGGTTGATGGTGTGCGTGACAGATCGGTGGGATGTGTTTGGCTGCTATTAAGTGGCAAGCACAGAGGTCGGATCGCCGCACCTCGGCCCAGCGATGCGCGGCTTTGCACTCCGTTTCAAACGGCAGCAAAGTCCCGCAGAGCGGCCGTTGGTTGTCAGGTTTTGCACCGCTTTTGCTTGCGGACGTGGCGAAGGTCCGGTCTGAGTGGAAAGTGACCTTGCCACAGAGGGCCGCGCCTGACCGCGGGTGGGCATCACCACCTTGGTGGATGCCACTTTATTTCTACGCTTTGGCGTGTGGTTCCAGAATTGCAGGACGGTGAAGAAGCGCCCGCCCGTCGCACCAAAGGTGCGCCGATTATCTTAGGCACGCCTCTGGCGTGACGGGCGGTCGGGCGCTGCCCGGCGGTGCTACGCACCTTGTTCCGGGCTTTGGTGAGCGGTGTTAACGTTTGATTACCCCGCTTCGGCCCGGCGCGGCCCTAACCAGCCGGAATTTCGCCCATCACCTTTGGCACGTGATACCCCTTTTGCACCGCGGGGCGCGCCAGCAGGCGTTGATACCATGCGCGGACGTTGGGGAAATCGGCCAGATCAACCCCCTGCCATTCGTACCGCGACACCCACGGCCAGCAGGCCATGTCGGCGATGGAATAGGCGTCGCAGATGTAATCGCGCCCCTCAAGCTGGGTGTTCAGCACGCCGTACAGGCGCTTGACCTCGGCGGCGTAGCGTTCTTCGGCATAGGCGGCCTTGCCGGGGTTGAAATGCAGGAAATGGTGCGCCTGTCCGGCCATGGGGCCAAGACCGCCCATCTGCCACATCAGCCATTCCATCACCTTGGCGCGCCCTGCGGCGTCCGATGGCAGGAACTGCCCGTGTTTGTCGGCCAGATAATACATGATCGCGCCCGATTCCATCACCGACAGGCCGGTGTCCTGATCGACGATGGCGGGGATCTTGTTGTTGGGGCTGATCTTCAGGAAATCGGGGGCGAACTGTTCGTCCTTGCCGATGTCGATGGCATGGGCGGTGTAGGGCACGCCCAGTTCCTCGAGCAGGATCGAGACCTTGCGGCCATTCGGGGTGGTCCATGTGTACAGGTCGATCATCGGCGGTTCCTTGTCTGGGGCGGTTACAGCACCTTGCCCGGGTTCATGATGTTGGCCGGATCGATTGCCGATTTCAACTGTTGCATCAGCTCAAGCGCCACGGGGTCCTTGTAGCGGCGCAGCTCGGCGCGCTTGACCTGGCCGATGCCGTGTTCGGCGGAAATGGAGCCGTCCATCTGGTGCACGATGTCATGCACGATGCGGTTGAAGGTGGGGTATTCGGCCAGGAATGTCGCGTCGTCCATATCCACGGGGCGCGACAGGTTGAAATGCAGGTTGCCGTCGCCAAAGTGGCCAAAGGGGCAGGGGCGCAGGTCGGGCATGTGGGCCAGACACGCCGCCTTGGCCGTGGTGATGAAATCGGCGACGCGCGAGACGGGGACCGAGACATCATGCTTGATCGACGCGCCCTCGGGCTTTTGCGATTCCGACAGGTGTTCGCGCAGCGCCCACAGCGCGTCTTTTTGCGCTTCGGATGCGCCGATGACGGCGTCGTGGATTTCGCCCGCCTCGAACGCCGCTTCCAGCGCGGTTTCCATGCGGGCGTCCAGCGTGTCGGCGGCATTGGCGCTGGTCAGTTCGATCAGGCAATAGGCGGGGTGCACCTCGGCCATCGGGTCGGTGCAGCCGTGGGCGTGGTCCAGCACCATCTGCAGCGCCATGCGTTCGACATATTCAAAGGTGGACAGCGTGTCGGCGTTCTGCGCGCGCATCCGGGTGTAGAGCGCCAGCGCCGCCTGGGGACCGTCGCAGGCAACAAGTGCTGTGGCGCGGGTGACCGGTTTGGGGAACAGCTTCAGCACGGCGGCGGTGATGATGCCCAGCGTGCCCTCGGCCCCGATGAACAGGTTGCGCAGGTCATAGCCGGTGTTGTTCTTGCGCAGGCCGTTCAGGTCGTTCAGCACGCGGCCATCGGGCAGCACAACCTCAAGCCCCAGCACCAGATCGCGCATGTTGCCATAGCGCAGCACGGCGGTGCCGCCCGCGTTGGTCGAAAGGTTGCCGCCGATCTGGCAGGACCCTTCGGACGCCAGCGACAGCGGAAACAGCGCGCCCGCGTCGTCGGCAGCCTGCTGGATGTTGGCCAGGATACAGCCCGCATCGACGGTCAGTGTGGCGTTGGTGGCATCGACGTTGCGGATGCGGTTCATGCGGTCGGTGGTCAGGATCACGCCGCCATTCGCCACGCCGCCGCCGACCAGTCCGGTGTTGCCGCCCTGCGGGACAATCGCCACGCCCGCCGCTGCGCACAGGCGCACGCAGGCGGCGACTTCCTCGGTTGATCCGGGGCGCAGGATGGCGATGGCGGTGCCGGTGTACAGGCCCCGATCCTCGACCAGACGGCCCGCCATGTCGGTGGGATCGGTCAGCACATAGGCCGCCCCGATGGCGTCGGTCAGTTTGGCGATCAGGGCGCTGTGATCCTCTGCCACGATGGCGGCAGAGGGGTGTGCAGTGGGGGACATTGGCTGTTATCCGGCGGTTGCTTTTTGTTTCGCGGCGTCGCGCAGTTTGGTGATCGTGGTGCGGGTCGAGATCTGCTCGGGGTTGGTCACCAGTTCGATCACCGCCGGACGGCCCGCCGCGCGGGCGCGGGCAAAGGCATCGGCGAAATCGGCGGTTTTGGTCACGCGTTCGGCGTGCGCGCCCAGACCTTCGGCCATTTTGACAAAGTCCTGGTTCTTCAGCGTTGTGCCCGACACGCGTTCGGGGTGGTCACGCTCCTGATGCATACGGATGGTGCCGTAGACGCCGTTGTTGAACACCAGAACGATGGGACAGCCGCCATATTGCGCGGCGGTGGCCAGTTCGTTGCCGCTCATCATGAAGCCGCCGTCCCCGACAAAGGACAGCGCCAGCCGGTCGGGGTTTTCCAGCGATGCGGCCACGGCGGCGGGCACGGAATAGCCCATCGCGCCGCAGGTCGAGCCGATGATGCGCCCCGGACGGCCAAAGCGCAAAAACCGCTGCGCCCATCCGGTGTGGTTGCCCGCGTCCAGTGTCACCACGATGTCGTCGGGCAGGCTGTCGCGGATCTGGGACAGGGCGACGCCCATGTCCAGTTCCCAGTCGCCGCCGTTGGGGGCTTCGGAATCGGTCAGGTAGTCGTTGTGCAGTTTCTCGCACCAGCCGCCCCATGCGTCGGCGCGACCCAGATCGACATCCGCCAGAGCGGCGGCGACAGATGCGGGGGCGGCGGCCAGACCCAGATCGGGGGAATAGACGCGTCCGATCTCGTCCGCGTCGGGGTAGACATGCACCAGCCGGACCGCCGGATTGGGCGAGGAGATGGTGGTATAGGTCTTGGTCGTCATTTCCCCCAGACGGGCCCCGATGACCACCAATAGATCGGCCTCGCGCTGGTGCGCGTACAGGCTGGGCGCGGTCGAGGTGCCAAAGTCGCCTGCAAAGACCGGCGACAGGTTGTTCACGATGTCCTGACGGCGGAAGGACGTGGTGACGGGGATGTTGTTGGCTTCGGCAAAGCGGGTGATGTTGGCGGCCGTTTCGTCCGACCAGCCCGAGCCGCCCAGCAGCAGAAGCGGGCGTTCGGCCCCTGCCAGTTCCGCCTTGAGCGCCTTAAGGCTGCTGTCCGACAGGTCGGCGTGGGTGGCGGCGTAGGGGCGCGCGTCGGCGACCTGCACCACGTCGGTCAGCATATCCTCGGGCAGAGAGATGACGACGGGGCCGGGGCGGCCCGAGGTGGCGACGCGAAAGGCGCGGGCCATGTATTCGGGAATGCGGCGGGCGTCGTCGATCTGGGTGGCCCATTTGGCGATGGGGCCGAACATGGCGCGGTAATCAACCTCTTGAAACGCTTCGCGGTCGGTGGTGTCGCGGGCGATCTGGCCCACCAGCAGGATCATCGGCGTGCTGTCCTGCTGGGCGATGTGTACCCCGATGGCGGCATGACAGGCGCCGGGGCCACGGGTGACCATGCAAATGCCGGGCTGGCCCGTCAGCTTGCCGTGGGTTTCGGCCATGTTGGCCGCGCCCGCCTCGTGACGGGCGTTGATCAGGGTGAACCGGTCCTGCACGTCATGCAGCGCGTCCAGCACTTCCAGATAGCTTTCGCCGGGCACGCAATAGGCGCGGTCGGCCCCGTGAATCAAAAGCTGGTCAACAAGAACCTGTCCGCCGGTCCGGCTTTTGGTCTGGGTGGTCTGGGTCATGTGGAAAACGCTCCGTTCGGTTCAGTTGTTGGCAGGTGTCGGCGCCACCGTATCGCGGTGACGCACCTTTTGCAGTGCCAGAACGCCGCCTGCAATGGCAAGGCCCACCAGCGTGATCCGGTAATCGGGATAGATCAGGCACAAGGATGCGGCAAACAGCACCGCCGATGTGATCAGATCCATGCGCCCGAAGAAATACCGTTGCAGCGCCGCCGCCAGCAGGATCACACCGATGGTCGCCTGCGTGATGACGATGGCAATGTGCACCCAGTCGCCCTGCATCAGGATCGCGGGTTCATAGACGAACATGAACGGCACGATGAATCCTGTGGCCCCCAGTTTGACGGCGGCCCAGCTGGCCTCGACGATCTTGGCGTGGGACAGGGTGTTGGCGGCATAGACCGCCATGGCCACGGGGGGCGTGATGGCTGACAGGATGGCAAAGTAGAACACGAACAGGTGCGCCGCTTCGACCTGTACGCCCAGTTTCACCAGTGCGGGCACCAGCAGGGCAACCTGCACGATATAGGCGGGTGTCGTGGGCATCCCCATGCCCAGGATGATCCCCGCCACCATCGACAGGATCAGCGCGATCACCAGACGGTCTTGTGCGGCCTCGATCACGAAGTTCGAGAAGGTCAGGCCAAGGCCGGTGATGTCGATGACACCAACGACGATACCCGCACAGGCACAGGCCGCCGCGATGGACAGCACGTTGCGCGCGCCGTTTTCCAGCGCATCGAGGATATTTTCGACGGTCACGTAATGGCGCGTGGTCTTGCGCATGGCGGCCACGGGCACGACCGAGATGATCCCGCACAGCGCCGCATAGGGGGCGGAATAGCCCATGATCAGCACGCCGACGATGACGATCAGCGGAATGAACAGGTGGCCGCGTTCCATCAACACCTCTTTGATCGGGATCTGGTCCTCTTTGGGGACCGACCCGATGCCCTTGCGCTTGGCCTCGAAGTGGACGGCGGCGAACAGGGCGACGTAGAACAGGATCGCAGGGGCCAGCGCGTATTTGGCGACGGTCAGGTAGCCCACGCCCAGGTATTCCGCCATGACAAAGGCCGCAGCCCCCATCACCGGCGGCATGATCTGCCCGCCGGTGGATGCAACAGCTTCGACCGCGCCGGCAAAGGCGGGTTTGAAGCCCATGCGTTTCATCAGCGGGATCGAGAACGTGCCCGTCGTCATCACGTTGGCCACAGCCGAGCCGGAGACCGAGCCGAACAGGCCCGAGGTGACACAGGCCACCTTGGCCGGGCCGCCGGCCTGACGGCCCGTCAGCGCGACGGCAAAGTCCATGAACAACTGCCCCACGCCCATCTTTTCAACCAGCGATCCGAACAGGATGAACAGCACCATATAGGTCGCCGACACCGCGATCGGGATGCCGAAGATGCCCTCGGGCGTCATGAACAATTGTTCCAGGATCACCGACGGCAGGGTCGAGGTGAACATCAGCCCATAGGCCATGAACGCAATTGCGGTCAGCGGCAGCATCGGCCCCAGCATCCGCCGCGTCGCCTCCAGCAGCAGGACCACCAGCGTGATCCCCACCACGATGTCGATGGGCAGCAGCGGATCGACGTAGAGAAACCGCTGGGTGATGTAATCCAGGTTGAACGACGGATACAGCGCCGCACCCATGGCCACCGCGCCCAGGATCACGTCGATCCAGCCGGGTGTGTCCGTGCGCAGGCCGCGCCGGTCGGTGGTCCAGTAGATCAGCACCAGCGCCAGCGCCACGTGCACGCCGCGCATGATGTAGGGGTTCGGGGGACCGGCAAAGGCAACGTAGAGATGCCAAAGCGCCATGCCGATCAGCATGAGCCGCGAAATTCGGGCAAAGATGGGCATCTTGTCGGTGAGAATTGCCAGGTTCATGTGCAGGCCCCGCGCAGTTGGTAAGGATGAAAGTCAAAAACGGGCGAGGCCAGCGGCCCCGCCCGATCAGAATGCCAGGGCTGGATTATTCCATGCCCGCCACGCCACGTTCGGCGTAGAATTCCTTGGCTGCGGGGTGGAAGGGGATACCGATGTCGGTCGCCATTTCCTCGACGGTCAGGTTCGCCATGGTCTTGCTGATCGCGGCAAAGCTGTCGGGGTTGTCGGCAATCGCGCTCAGCACCGCCTTGATGGTGTCGCCGTTGTAGTCACAGGGCGCGACCATATGCGTGTCATAGCTGATGGCGTGCACGGTTTCGTCGAAACCGGGGTAGGCGCCTGCCTTGACTTCACGCAGTTGGAAGGCCGCGTTCTGATCCTTGAAGTGTTTGAAGGTCTCGGGGTCCACGTCGACCAGCGTGATCTTGCGCGAGGACGCCAGGTCCATCACCGAACCGGTGGGCAGCGACGAACCCAGCGTGAAGAAATCGGCATGGCCGTCTTTCATCTGCGAGGCGCTGTCGGAATAGGACGTGTGCGCAACGCTGCTGAGGTCGTCATAGGTCAGACCGGCGGTCGAAAGCAGTTCGCGGGTCAGGAATTCGCCGGTGTTGCCAAGCTGTTGCGTGGTCAGCCCCTTGCCCTTCATGTCGGCCACGGTCTTGATGTTGGAATCGGCCAGCGCGACAATCTGGAAATACTGCGGATACAGGATGCCCAGGTTGCAGACGTTGGTGGTGGGTTTGCGGAACGGCTCTTTGCCGGTCAGGCTGTCCACGGTCGAGATCGAGTTGGCAAAGGCGATGGCGAACCGGCCCGCATCCACGCCGACCACGTTCGACACACCCGCGCCGGGGGTCACGGTGATGGTGATGTCGGGGTGCTCGCGCTCGACAATCGCCTTGATCGCGCCGCCGACCGGATACCACGAACCGCCCTGCTGGCCTGTGGCCATGACAAATTCTTCGGCCTGTGCGGCAACGCCTGCGGCGGCAAACATAAGTGTGGCCGCCGTGGTGCGACGGACCGCTTTGGTAAACATGGACATGAAACCCCTCCCGAGTTCGAATATAGACGAAACCCGCAGGTTTGCGGGCTTGCTCCTCCTGTGACGGCACGGGCGTGCCGACGCTGGGGGCAGACTGTGCCGCTTCTCCCTACTTGTCAAATAAAAATACAAAAATGGCGGTATTTCCCTTCTGCTGTCATGTTGAATGCCGGTAAAACAAGGGGAAACGCTGTGTTCTGCTTGGTTGTCATGAATATTGACAACTTGTCATACAGATGTATCACTCTGTCAAAAGGGGCGATCAGATGACCGACTTATTTCAAGCCTCGGCGCCGCTGGCACGGGGGGCCACGTTGGGCGATCAGGTGACCGAAGTGCTGCGGCACAACGTGGTCAGCGGGGCCTGGCCCGTGGGGTCGATGCTGCCGTCGGAAACCACGCTGGCGCAGGATCTGGATGTCAGCCGCACCGTGGTGCGCGAGGCGGTGTCGCGGCTGAAGGCCGAGGGGATGCTGTCCAGCCAGCAGGGGCGCGGGGCCTTCGTGTCCAGCGACCGGCCCCAGATGGGCTTTGCCATCGACAAGCAGGACGTGGAAAGCCTGCGCAAGCTGTCGCATATCCTTGAACTGCGCATGGGGCTGGAGATCGAGGCCGCCGCCTTTGCCGCCGAACGCGCCACCGACGCGCACCGCGCCGAGATCGAGGCCGCCGCCGACATGTTCGACAACGCCGAAACCGGTGCCTCGGGTGTCTCCGAGGGGGTCGAGGCCGACCTGCGGTTTCACCGCGCGGTCAGCGCCGCGACGGGCAACGATTATTACCTGGGGCTGTTCAACTACCTGGGCGCCAGCCTGCGCGAGACCATGCTGGCCGGTCGGCTGAAGGCGGTTGAACGCGGTGGCAACAGCCGCGACGCGGTGGCCGAACATCACGACATCGCGGCGGCGATTGCGGCAGGCGACAGCGGTCTGGCGCGCGACCGGATGCGGCTGCATTTGCAACTGTCGGGGCAGCGGTTGTTGGGGAACCTGCGCCGGATCAAGGCGTCGGACGCATGACGCTGCCCGCAGCCCTGCACGATGCGCTGACCGCGCCCGCGTCGCTGACCGTGGCGCTGAGCGGGGGCATCGACAGCCTGACCCTGTCGGCGGCGGCGGCGCTTGCGCGCGGGGCGGATGGCGTGACCCTGTGCCACGCGGTGTCGCCTGCGGTGCCTGCGGCGGCGACGGCGCGCGTGCACGATTTTGCCGCCGCGCGGGGGCTGACGCTGAAGCTGGTGCAATCGGGTGAATTTGACGATCCGTCCTATCGCGCCAATCCGGTGAACCGTTGTTATTTCTGCAAGGTCAACCTCTACGGCACCCTGTCGCGCATGGGCGATGTGGTGGCGGCGGGGACCAATACGGACGACTTGTCCGACTACCGCCCCGGCCTGATCGCGGCGGATGAGCATAATGTGATTCATCCCTTTGTTGCGGCCGACATGGCCAAATCGGATGTGCGCGCGCTGGCGCGGGTGCTGGGGCTGGGCGACCTGGCGGACCTGCCGGCCGCGCCCTGTCTGGCCAGCCGGATTCAGACCGGCCTGCGGGTGGAGCCGGAAGAACTGGCCACCATCGACCGCGTGGAAACCCTGTTGCGGGACGCCTTGGGCAATATCACCCTGCGCTGCCGGCGGATGCACGGCGGCTGGGAAATCGCGCTGGACCGGGGGGTGTTCGATGCGCTGACACCTGACCGTCGCGCCGCCCTGCATGATCTGGCACGCGGGGCCATTGGCGGCGACCTGCCCGTGACGGTGCAGGCGTATAAACAAGGAAGCACCTTCGTTCATGTCTGACAGGCCCAAAGACGGTGACCCCCACGTGACCTTCGACCGCGACCGCGCCGCCCGCATCGGGATAGACGAGGCGGCGTTGTGCGGCCACAAGACCGACGCGCAGGTGGCGGCGATCATCGGCGATGCTGTGCGCGAGGGGCGGCGGTTGCTGCTGACCCGGCTGGACGCCGCGCAACATGGCCGGTTGCCGGACGACCTGCGCGGGGCGCTGGACTTTTGCGCGCTGTCCCGCACCGCGATCCTTGGCCCGATGCCTGACCTTGCCACAACACCGCGCATTGCGCTGGTCAGTGCGGGCACCTCGGACGCGGGACCGATGGCCGAGGCGCAGCGGGTGCTGGCCTTTGCCGGGTTCGACGCCACCGCGATTTCAGACGTGGGGGTCGCGGGCCTGTGGCGGTTGCTGGCGCGCGAGGAGCAGTTGCGCGCGATGGATATCATCATCGTCTTTGCAGGCATGGACGCGGCGTTGCCCTCGGTTCTGGCGGGGCTGGTGCCCGGCGTGGTGATCGGCGTGCCGACCTCGGTCGGCTATGGCGTCGCCACCGGCGGGCGCGTGGCGCTGGACGCGATGCTGGCAAGTTGTGCCGCGGGCGTTACAGTGGTGAACATCGACAACGGCTATGGCGCGGCCACGGCGGCACTGCGCACGGCCAACATGATGCGCCGCGCTGCACCGGCGCGCTGACGCCAGGGGGGGCCGATGGACCAGCCGAAACTGATGATCAAGAAACGGCAGACGCTGGCCGACCAGCTTTATGGGCAGATCCTTGAACAGATCGTGTCCAACCTGCTGAAACAGGGCGAGCGGTTGCCGTCGGAACACCAGATCGCCACCGGCTTTGGCGTGTCGCGGCCCGTGGTCCGCGAGGCGCTGCGCAAGCTGCAAGAGGACGGGCTGGTCGAGGCGCGGCGCGGGGTGGGGTCGTTCGTGCGCCGCCGTCCGCCGGAAAAGCTGATCGAATTTGCCACCGCCGGATCGGTCGCGGGGCTGATGCGCGCGATGGAGGCGCGGATGGTCGTGGAACACGCCACCGCCCGCATGGCCGCCCTGCGCGCGGGCCCCAAGGACATCGCCCGGATCGAATCCACGCTGGCCGAGCTGGAGGCGTCGATGCAGGCGCGCACGCCCTCGGTCGAGGCGGATTACATGTTCCACCGCGCCATTGCCGAGGCCTCGGGCAATCCGGTCTTTGCGGGGATGCTGGACAGCACAAGGTCAGAGGTCGAACAGTCGATCGACGTGGCGCAAAAGCTGACGCGCGAAGGGTCGCAGGAACGCATCGACACGGTGCTGCGCGAACATCGCCAGATCCTAGAGGCGATCAAATCCGGCGACAGCGAGGCGGCGGCGGTGTCGATGTCCTATCACCTGCTGCAAGCGCGCCAGCGGGTCACCGACCACAGCCGGAACACCTGAAGGACTCCCATGATCTACGACCACCGCACCTATGTCTGCCGCCCCGGCACGATCCAGAAACACCTGACGCTGTACGGCACCTATGGCTATCCGGCACAGCGGCGGATTCTGGGCGCGCCGGTGATATTTGCTCAGGTCGAGACGGGGGACGTGAATTCATTTGTCCACGTCTGGACCTATGACGACGCCGCCGACCGCGCCGCCAAGCGGGCGCGCCTGATGGCGGACCCCGACTGGCAGGACTATTTGCGCCGCAGCGCCGAGGCGGGCTATCTGGTCAGCCAGACCAACAAGATCCTGACCCCGGCGCCGTTTTTCGAAGGGTAGGGGGCCTTGTCACCCACCTGTACGCACAGCCTATCCGAGACCTCCGGCCCGTTTCACAGCCTGCCCTGACAGGTCGCCACCGGTCTTTGCCGGGGCAAGCGACAGGACATGGTCTGCCGTCCGCGCGACCAGCTCCGGGTCGTGGCTGACCAGCATGATCGCGCAGCCCTCGGCCGCGGCGGTGTCGCGCAGCAGGTCGATCACCTGTTTCTGGGTGATCGGATCAAGGCGCGAGGTCGGCTCGTCGGCAAAGATGAACCTTGGCCGGACAAGGAGGAGCCGCAGCAAGGCGAGCCGCTGAAGCTCGCCGCCCGACACGCCACCGGGGGTGCGTGTCAACAGCACAGGGTTAAGGCCAAGGCGCGGCAAAAGCGTGTCGATCCGGTCGCGGGGTTGTCCGTGGCGGTGGGCCACGTCCGCAAGCGTACGGCCCAGCGTGCGGTGGCGCGGAAAGGCCGCGACAGGGTCCTGATAGAGCTTCTGGAATGCGGTCGGGGCCAGCCCCGCTGACCTGTTCACGCGGCCCGCAGCCGGAGGCGCAAGGCCCAGCACCACGTCCCCAAGCGTGGACTTGCCGCAACCGGACGGGCCGGTCACGCCAAGGATGCGGCCCGCCGACAGGTCAAAGGACAGGTCGGAAAACAGCCGCACCCCGCCGCGCCCTGCCGCCAGCCGGGTCGCTGTCAGCACCGGCGCACCGGCAGGCCGCCGGCTTCGTGCGGGCCAGTTTTCCGGGTCGGCGGCGATCAGGTCGCGGGTATAGGCTTGGGTCGGCACGGCCATCACGGCGGCGGTGGGGCCGGTTTCCACCACGCGGCCCGCCCGCAGGACGATCATCCGCCCGCCGATCCGTCGCGCCAGCGCGAGGTCATGGGTGATGACCAACAGGCCACCGCCCCGCGCCAGTTCGGCCAGCAACAGGTCCGCGACCTCGTCCCGGCGCGCGGCGTCCAGTCCCTTGGTCGGCTCGTCCGCGATGACGATGCCGGCCCCCCCGGCCCGCGCCGCTGCAATCGCCACGCGCTGTGCCATGCCGCCGGACAGCTCGTGCGGATACCGCGTGTCCGCGTGGGCAAGGCCAAGGCGGTCGAGGTCGGTTGCCGCCTGCGCCCGCGCGTCCTGCGTCCCGAGGCCGCGCACAAGGTGGTGCGCCTCGGTCACCTGCCGCCCGGCCCGCATCAGCGGATCAAGCGACAGCCACGGCTCTTGCGGCAGCACCGCGATCTGACGTCCCCAGAGCGGGCGGAACCCCTCGGGCCGTGCCGCGTCCAGCAAATGGTCGCCCAGCACGACCCGCCCCCGCGCCGCAAGGTCGCGCGGCAGGGTGCCCATGATCGCCTGCGCCAGCAGGCTTTTGCCCGATCCGGTTTCACCCAGGATGACCAGCGGCTCCCCCGGCTCAAGGTGCAGGGACACTGGGTGCAGGATCGGCGTGCCGCCTTGGGCCACGGTGATGTCATCGGCTTTCAGAAGGGTCATGTGTCACGGCTCCCGGCCAGAAGGGTCAGGCCCAGCAGCAGGGCAAAGGTGGCCATCACCGGCGACAGCAGCGCCAGTGGAGCCTCGCGCCAATAGGGCAACAGTTCGACCATCATCAGGCCCAGTTCGGGCGTTGGCGCGCGCATGCCCACGTGCACGAAACCCAGCGCGGCAATGGCCATGATCGCCGTGGCGGTGCCAAAGGCGGCGGCGGTCAGCATCATCGGCGCGATTTCCGGCCAGATGTGGGTGCGAAAGACATAGACCGGCCCGAACCCCAGCAGGCGCGTGGCCTGCACCGCCGGGGAGGCCAGCACTGCGCGCGTGGCGGCGCGGGTCAGGCGAAAGAACTCGACCCACAGCACCAGCGACAGACCGGCCCAGAAACCAGGCGCGGTGCCCGGCACGATGGCCAGCACCATCAGCACCAGCAGCAGCCCCGGCAGCGCCAGCAGCGCATCGGCCAGCATCGTCAGGATGCGGTCGGTCCAGCCCCCGCGCGCCGCCGCCCATGTGCCCAGCACCAGCCCCGCCAGCCCGGCGGTCAGCACGGCGGCGATGGCGATGGCGGGTGACAGGCGCAAGGCGGCAGCCAGACGGTGAAAGATCGACCGCCCAAGGTGGTCATAGCCCAGCGGTGCCGCCGGTTCCGGCCCTGACAGCGCCTTGGTCAGCGACTGGGCAAGGGGATCGCCCGGCACGGCCAGCGGCCCGACCACGGCAAGGATCAGGCTGGCTGCCACCAATGCGGCCCCCGTCCAGCGCAGGGCATGGCCCGCGCGGCGCGGGATCATCACGGCATCGGTCATGCGGCTCTCCTTGGGTCAATGCGGGCTGTGAGCAGGTCGATGGCTGTGTTGATCAGGACAAAGCCGAGGCCCAGACACAGCGCCGTGCCCTGCACCATCGGCACATCGCGGGAAAAGATGGCGTGTACCAGCGCATGGCCGATGCCGGGCCAGCCAAAGATCGCCTCGACCACGACGACGCCTTCGACCAGCGTGACGAATTGCAGCCCCAGATAGGTCAGCAGCGGCACCGAGACATTGCGCAGACCGTGGTGCAGCAGGGCCTGCCGTCGGCTCAGCCCCTTCCACTGTGCAAAGCTGTAAAAGGGCATCGCCCCGATCCGCGCCATGGCATCCCGCGCAATCCGCGCGTTCACCGCCGCCAGCCCAAGGGCCAGTGCCAGCGCAGGCAGGATAAAGTGCCGCGCCGCGCCATATCCGGCGGCGGGCAACAGGCGGAACTGAACCGACAGGATCAGGATGAGGATCAGCGCCATCAGGAACTGTGGCACCGCTTTCAGTCCGGTCGAGACGACCAGCAGCCCCCGGTCAAGCAGCCCGCCGGGTCTGAGGCCCGCAAGGATGCCCAGAGGCGGCCCCATGATCAGCGACAGCACAACCGCAACCGCCGCCAGCGACAGTGATGCGCCCAACTGGTGGCCGATCTCTGCGATCACCGGCTGGCCCGAGACCAGCGAATTGCCGAAATCCAGCCGCAGCAGGTCGCCCAGCCAGTGCAGCAAAGCGGGCAGCGCCGGGCCATCCAGCCCCAGTTCGTCGCGCACCGCATCGGCGGCGGCGGTGTCGACATTGTCATAGCCATACCGCCCGGCCGCGATGCGATAGGCCGCATCGCCGGGCAGGGCGCGCATCATGGCAAAGGTGGCAGCCCCGATCAGGACCGCGACCATCAGGGCCTGAATGCCCCGCGTCACCAGCGTGTTCATTGCGACAGCCTCAACTCGGGCAGGCCAAAGGTCCGCTCCCACGGGTCGATCACCGCGCCTTCGACGCCTTTGGCCACGGCCAGCGTCTGGCGATACCAGGCGATGGGGATGATCGGCAGTTCGGTTTGCAGGATCTCGGTGATCCGGGCACGCGCGGGGGCGCCGCCATCGCCGCGTCCGACGCTGCGGGCCAGGTCCGTGATCTCGTCATTCTGCCAGCCCATCGCCCCCCAGTCGCCCGTCGGCGCATAGTCCGACAGGATTGTGCCCACGGGGTTCGGGATCAGGCCAAAGTTGCGCGCGATCAGCCCAAGGTCCAGCGACCCGTCGGCATGGCCCGCGCTGATCTCGGAGGAATTGGTGGTGTTGATGGTCAGCTCTGCCCCGATGGCGCGGAATTGCTGTTCCAGCACGGCGGCCACCAGCGGCAGTTCGGGCCGGTCGGGATAGGTTGTCAGCGTCAGGGCAAAGCGTTCGCCGTTCCGGGTCAGGATGCCGTCGCCACCCATGGTCCAGCCCAGACCCTGCAACAGTTCTTTCGCTTTCCCGGGATCGTGGGCCAGCGGCACAAGGCTGTCGTTGTGCCATGCCCCGACCGAGGGCGGGAACAGCTGTGTTGCCCCTTCGGGATAGCGCAGGACCGCCCTGGCGATGCCTTCGCGGTCAATGGCCAGCGACAGGGCCCGACGGGCCTCCGGTTCCGACAGGGCCGGGTGGTCGGCATTGACCTTGATCAGCAGGACACGCGGGATGGCGACGGAATGCACGGTCACCGCGTCCGACAGGCCCAGCCGCGCGACCGAGGCGGGGTCAAGGCCAAAGACAAAGTCCGCATCACCGGATTCCGCCATCAGCGCACGGGTTTCCACCCGGCTGACGGCGGAATAGCGGACGTTCGGCACATGCGGCGCGGGGCCCCAGTAGCCGTCGAAGGCTTCGGCCTTCAGGCTGAGCGGCGGGGCCAGGTCCGTGATCTTGTAAGGACCGGTTCCGATGACAGTGACCCCCGCGTCCTCCGCCCCATAGGCGGCGGGCGCGAGGATCTGCGCGCTGAAGTGGGCGAGGTAAGCCGGCAGCGCGGCAAAGGGGTCTGACAGGGTGATCACGACCGCGCCGTCCATGGCCTTGATCGCCGTGATCGGCGTCTTGGCCAGCGGGCCGGGTTTGGTGCGGGCAATGTCCAGCGCGGCGGCAACGGCCTCTGCGGTCATTGCGGTGCCGTCATGGAACCGGACGCCGTCGCGCAAGGTGAAGGTCCAGCTCAGCCCATCCCCGTCGGCCGTCCAGTCCGTGGCTAGGCCCGGCGTCAGGACGCCCTGGGGGTCGGCATGGGTCAGCGTCTCGGTGATGCCCATGCGGGTAAAGATATAGCCCGTGGTCGAAGGCTCGGGCGACTGGATCTCGAATTGCGCGACCACGTCGAGCGTGTCGTCGGCCTGCGCGGGCAGGGCCGTGGCGATCAGGGCTGCGGCAAGGAAGGCCAGGGTGTGTTTCATCTGTTGTCGTCCTGTTGATCGTGAATCGGGGCGCGGTGCGCGTGCGGTGACAAGCGGTCGCGGGAAAGGGTCATCCGTTCGGCCCTTGCGAGCCGGTCGAGTATGTCGTCAAAGCTTGCGCCCTCGGCCCGTGCCCTGACCCAGATCCGGCGGCACGAGGCAGGCGACCAGGGCAGCGCGGCCTGCGCCATCCACGCCCTGAGCGGGCGCGGCAGGGCGTCATAGGCCCGCATCGGGTCGGGCCGCCGCCTGCGGGGCAGGGTGGTGGACACGTTGCGGCTCATGCCGCTGCCTTCCGCCAGACCGGGAAAGGATCGGGCAGGTCCGGCAGGGCATCGGGACCCGGCGCGATCTCTTCCGGCACCAATGCACCGTCCAGCCGCGCCCTGAGCGCGGGCCAGTCGATGCCAGCGCCGATAAAGACGATTTCCTGCCGCCGGTCGCCCCACGGCTCCTGCCAGTGCTGCGCCAGATAGGCGCGGGCGCTGTCGTGGTCCGGGTGACGGTCCTGCGGGATCGCCGCCCACCACTGGCTCAGCGGCGTGACCGACGACAGCGCACCGGCCAGCGAGAATTCGGCCACCCAGTCGGGCCGCGTGGCGATCCAGAAATGCCCCTTGGCGCGGATGACGCCGGGCAGGTCGCCGTTCAGCACCGCCATGATGCCCGCGGGGTCAAAGGGTTGCCGCGCGCGGTAGACAAAGGAAGCCACGCCGTATTCTTCGGTCTCCGGCACGTGATCGGCAAAGCCATACAGCTCTTTCGCCCACATCGGATGCGCATGCGCCTTTTCGAAATCGAAAAGCCCGGTGTCCAGGATCGCGTCCGGCGCGACATCCGAACGGTTCGTTTCGATGATCCGGGCATCGGCGTTCAGGCTGCGGATGATCTTGCGCGCGGCATCGACCTTGTCCGGGCCGGCATCCGTGACCTTGTTCAGGATCACCACGTCCGCGAATTCGATCTGGTCGGTCAGCAGGTGAACCAGCGTGCGCGTGTCCTGCTCGCCCAATGTCTCGCCCCGGTCGCGCAGGAAATCGTGGCTGGCGTAGTCGTTCAACAGGTTCACCGCATCGACCACCGTCACCATCGTATCCAGCCGCGCGACGTCCGACAGGCTTTGCCCCGACGCGTCGCGGAAATCGAAGGTCGCGGCGACGGGCAGGGGTTCGGAGATGCCGGTGGATTCGATCAGCAGGTAGTCAAAGCGCCCCGCACAGGCCAGCTTGCGCACCTCTTGCAGCAGGTCGTCGCGCAGGGTGCAGCAGATGCAGCCGTTGGACATCTCGACCAGGGTCTCGTCGGTGCGCGACAGTTCGGTGTCCGCGCGGACAAGGTCGGCGTCGATGTTCACCTCGGACATGTCGTTGACGATGACGGCGACGCGGCGTCCGTCACGTTTGTTCAGGACGCGGTTCAGCAGGGTCGTCTTGCCGGCACCAAGAAAGCCGGAGAGGACGGTAACGGGCAGGCGGGGGTCAGCGGTGGTCGTCATGCGGCCTCCTTGTCGATGGCTGGAGTGAATATGCGGTCGGCGCGTGCGGGTCTGGGTGCTGCGGTGCTTGCCGAGTGTGATCGCCTTGCGCATGGCAAGAGTCCTCCCCTCCCGGTCACGCGCGCGCCGGGTGATTGCGTGTCCAGGGTCAGGCCGTGCCACGCCGCCGGGGGGAGCCGGGGCGTGCACACATCCCAAACAATGGTATGTTATAACGTAACTCTTTTGTTATCTTGTAACGTGACCAAAGTTCAAGCCCGATTTTCAACGGCAGGTCACATTGGCAAAATTGCGCGGTGCGGACCGGCGCGCCGCTTTTGCGTGGCGAGGCGGAAAAGACCGTTTACGCCATTACTCCCCAACTCAACTGCCGACGATGAAATCTACACATGCTTCGATGTGAGAGCCGGTTGAGTCCGCTACAGGCAAATCAGGCAGAAGCAATTCCAGCTCCGGCATCGGCAGCTTGGTGCAGGCAAGCGCAACGGCTCCGATGTTGCGCTCTTTGACTGCGAGCGCGATGGCCTCTGCGCCCGTGTCCTCCAGCCGTAGTGCAAAATCGGCAAGCTGTTTGCCAGCTTCGTCCCACCGGTGCATTGGGATCAAGTCCGAGCTGAGGCTGTTGGTCTTGGTTTTCCGGAAAGGTCATAGATGCGGCATCCTTCTCCTGCGTTTTCGAAGCCGTATTATATTGACAGATAGCTTTTATTCGATATGATTTTGCCATGTCCGATCGACTCGAACAATCAAAAGCGCTCGCAAACGAGCACCGTATCGCGATCCTCGAATGGCTCGCCAACCCCTGGGATCACTTCTCGCATCAGGTGACCGGCGATCCGCGTGAGATCGGGGTGTGCGTTACGCTGCTCACAGAGAAGCTCGGCATGGCGCAACCAACCGTGAGCCGCCATCTCGAACTCTTGCGCCGCGCGGACTTCCTGACGGTGAAACGCATTGGGAAGTGGGCATTCTTCAAACGCAACGAGGCAGGTATTGCCGCCTATAAGGACTGGCTCAATGATAGCCTCTGACGCCCCCCATCCCGAAAACCTAGACGCCAAGTTGCTACCGGGATTTGAACGTCGCTGGATCACCATCGACAACAACCAGATACTGGCACTCATCGGTGGCTCTGGTCCGCCGCTGCTGATGCTGCATGGGGATCCACAGACACACCTCTGCTGGCATCATATTGCCCCGCGTCTCGTGGACCGGTTTACTGTTGTGCTTACTGATCTGCGCGGTCGGGGCGAGAGCCATAAGCCCGAACCGGGGCAAACACCAAACGCTTTCGCCAAGCGCATCATGGCGGCGGAGCAGGTCTCTGTGATGCGACAGCTTGGTTTCGAACGCTTTGCTCTTGTTGGCCATGATCGCGGAGCACGGGTCGCTCGGCGGATCGCGCTCGATCACCCCGACCGCGTAGAGCGGCTGTGCGTCATGGACATCGTTCCAGCGCTGGACCTTTATCAAAGCACAACGTCCGAGATTGCGCAGGATTACTTCTATTTCTTCTTCCTGACCCAACCGTACCCCCAGCCGGAAAGGCTGATAGCTGGCGATCCGGAAGGATTTCAGCGCCAAATCCTGTTTGGTCTTGGGGACAAGCCAGTGCCCTATGACGCAGACGCTTTAGCACTCTATCTGGCGCTCTCCAGCGCGCCCGCTTCTGTCTCGGCAATGTGCGAGTGTTTCAGGGCTGGCTACACCATTGACCGGGAACATGACGCGGCTGACCGGGAAGCCGGTCGCAAAATCCGGTGCCCGACTTTGGTGCTTTGGGGAGAGCAAGGCGTGATAGGACGGCACTTCGATGTCGAAGCGATCTGGAATTCATGGTGTGACGATGCGCGCTTCGCATTGATGCCAAGCGGGCATTTCATTCCAGAAGAAGCCCCAGACCAAGCCTATGCCGCCCTCAACACATTCCTGATGGATGAGGTGTAAGGGCATGGCACAAAGGACCGGTTTTGGCCCGTAGATTCTGTCAGGGGGTTTGTGTCCGGTGTGCGCGGCGGCCTGCGCCTTGATCCCGCGCGGGGGATTGCGGACAGGGCCCGTTCCTGAGCTTCTCCGCACCGCAGGATGTGCCAGAACTCAACCGTTTCCGTCACCGGCGGAAAGGATCATAAACGCGCCACCCTCGTCGGTTCCAGCGCGTCGGCATGGTGAAACTTATCGGTCTTTCGAGGTTTCCCGGATCGTCCACCATCCGATCAGCGGAAACAGGATCAGTTCCAGGGCGAGCGAGGGCAGAATGTCGCCCGAGACCAGCACGGACAGGTCTTGCACCTGCGTGAACCGCAAAAGACCGCCCAGGAAAATCGCGCCGCATAGCACGGGCACAGTCCGCGCGAGCGGCATCGGCCGGATCGCGGACGCAACGAATACGAGGCCCATGGCAAGCCAGACCCCGCCGAGAAACCGTGCATGGCTGTCGCGCACGGCGAAGGCATCCCTGTCGTTGACGGAAAAGAAATCAGGCGAAACCTGCCAGCCGAGCGTCGCGATGCCCCCGGCGGCGTTGTCGATCCCCAGCAAGACGATGCCGGCGCCTGCCAGCGCGAGCACAAGGCGAAGGGCGGGGTTGATTGGGCTTGGCATTGGAAGACCTCCGAATTATCTGATACGCGTTCATACAAAGATTCGGAGGGGATGGGAAGTTGTCTGATACGCGTTACGAAAAAAATGATCCGCCCACCCGTCAGGGCGCTTTGCCCGGACGCCCCCCGCGCAGCGACCACGAGATAGAAGCGTTCCGGACGCACATCGGCGCGCAGGCGCTGGAGCTTTATCTGCGCAAAGGCGCGGAGGCCGTTTCCATGCGCGAGATCGCGCGGACGGCCGGCTGTTCGCCCGCGACCCTCTACGCCCACTTTTCCGGAAAGGCCGATATCCTGCTCTATCTCTGGGCCTTCGTACTCGACGAGATGATCGCGACGGTAGAGGCGGCCGCCAGTTCGGCGGAGGGCAACGCCCTGTCCGAGGCGTCGCAGGCCTTTGTCGGCTACTGGACGGCGCATCCCGAGCGGTTCCGGCTGGTTTTCATGTCGGCGGGTGTCGCGCGCGCGGATGTCTCCACGATCATGTCGGACCCGCGCACAAAGGGTCACTTTGACCGGTTCCGTGACCTTCTGGCGCGCGCCGTGCCGATGACCCAAACGGAAGTGCGCGCGCGCACCGACACGTTGATTGCGGGATTGATCGGGGTGTCCCTCTGTCGCGTGACCATCAAGGATCACGACTGGCCCGCCGCGGCAGAGATGGTGGAGCAGATCGTGCGCGGGGCGACAGTGCGCTAGGGTTTTCCGGCGCTTGCGACTTGATGCTGCAATTCATTTGAACGACTGGTAGACCTCGCAGGGGTCGGCGCCGGGCCAAAATCAATCCACGGGACACGCACATGCGCACTATCGAACGTTTCTCGCTGTATGTTGCGCTCACCGCGCTGACGGCCCTGGCAATCGACGGCGTGCTGCCCGCGATGCTCTTGATCGAGGCCGAGCTTGGCGCAGCGCCCCCGTTCTCCGTCCCGCAGATCATCACCGTTTTCGTGTTTGGCATGGCCTTCGGTGAACTGCTCATCGGCCCGATAAGCGACGCGGTGGGGCGGCGTCCGGCGGTGATCGCGGGGCTGTTCGTCTTTGTCGCCGGAACGGTGCTGGCCGCGACTGGTGACAGCCTCGGGGCCGTTGTCGCGGGCCGGTTTCTTCAGGGTGTCGGCGTGGCGGGGCCAAAGATCGGCACGCGGGCGATGATCCGGGATCGCTATGCGGGTGCGGAGATGGCACAGGTGATGTCCGTCATCTTCACCCTGCTGATCCTTGTCCCCATGATCGCGCCCGCCATCGGCGCGCAGATCGCTGCGGCAAGCGGGTGGCGGGGCGTGTTCTGGGGCTATTTCGCGCTGGCCTTCGGGCTGGGCGCGTGGCTGTGGCTCAGGCATCCTGAAACGCTGCCGGCGGACAAGCGGATACCGTTTCAATACAGGCGGCTGAAGGCGAATACCCTTGCCGTGCTGCGGCGCAAGGATGTCACGCCGATTGTCATCGCCACGGGTTTTGTCTTTGGCGCGCAGCTGACCTATTTCGCGGTCGCGGCGGATTTGTTCGGCACGGTGTATGGCCTGCCTGCGTCGATGCCCCTGTTTTTCGCGCTGCTGGCAACGGGCACCGGGACCGCATTGCTGCTGAACGTGCGTTTTGTGCGCCGCACCGGGATGGAGGCGCCCATTGTCGCGGGCCTTGGCTGTCTTGGCCTGTCGGGGGCGGCGCTGCTTGTGGCGGCCGCGTTGACAGGCGGCCAGCCCCCGTTCGCGCTGTTGCTTGGGCTGGCGTGGGTCGGCTTTTTCGCGCTTGGGCTTTTGTTTGGCAATCTCAATGCGTTCGCGATGCGGCCATTGGGGGCGCTTGCGGGCCTCAGTTCTTCGATCATCGCATCGCTGTCCAGTGTCGTGGCCTTTGTCTTTGCCACGGCAATCGAACGGGCGGCGGCGGGGCCGGTCTATGCCATCGCCTTCGCGTTCCTGTGCGCAGCCTTGCTGTCCGTGCTGCTGATCCTGATCGCGATCCCAAAGGGATCGATCGGCCGCTTCCTGTCCGCGCCTGCGGAACGATAAGAGCGCCACGCGCCTACGGCACCGCCAAGCCCCACGCGCCTACGGCACGATCAAAACTACGTGCCTACGGCACGATACATTCCGCATCGATCCCCTGACCCGCGTCAAAGGCGCGGATGTTGGCGGCCCAATGGGACACCATCCGCTCCAGATTGTCGTCGGTGCGCCCGCCGATGTGGGGCAGGGCGACCACGTTGTCCAGCGCCAGCAGCGGGTTGTCCGGGTTCACCGGCTCTTGGGCGAACACGTCCAGACCGGCCCCCGCGATGGCACCGCTCTGCAGCGCCGTGGTCAGCGCCGCCTCGTCCACCAGCCCGCCGCGCGAGGTGTTGATCAGGAACGCCCCCGGCTTCATCTGCGCAAGCCGGTCGGCCCCCACCAGGTGCCGCGTGCTGTCGGTCAGCGGCGCGTGCAGGCTGACCACATCGCAGGTGCTGAAAATCTCGTCCAGCGTGGCATGGCGGGCGGTGCTGCCCGCAATCGGACCTGAACGGCGGTGATACAGCACCGGACAGCCGAAGCCGGACAAACGCCGCGCCACCTCTTGCCCGATGGCGCCAAAGCCGACCAGCCCCACGGTCATCCCGTTCAGATCCCGCGCGCCGGAAATCAGCGCCGCCGGCCCCCAGTTGCCCGCCCGCGTGGTGGCGTCGATCTGCGGGATGCGGCGCAGCGTGGCCAGCATCAGCCCGATGGTCAGGTCGGCCACGGTGGGCGCGTTCAGCCCCGGACTGCGCGCCACCGGAATGCCGCGCATGCGGGCCACGTCCAGCGCAATGCCGTCCGTGCCCGTGCCCCATTGATGCACCAGCTGCACCGCGTCGGCCTGTTGCAGCACCTCGGCTGGCAAGCCAAGGCTGCGCGCCACGACATAGGGCGCACCCCGGACCGTGGCGGCAAAGTCCTGCGCCGAAGCGGACGGGGCGAAGCGCAGGTCCAGGCCCGCCGCATAGCCGCGCACCTGTGCCTGCACCTCCGCTGTCAGCACGTCCAGCACGGCAACCGGGCCGATCAGACCGCTGGGCGATTTGGTGGCCATGGCCTTCAGCTTTCGGCCAGATCGTCGGACATGATCGAGGTCGGCACGTTCTGATAGGACACAGGCCGTAGGAAACGACGGATGGACATGGTGCCCACGGATGTCGCGCCGAAGTTGGTCGAGGCGGGGTAGGGTCCGCCGTGGACCATCGCCTCGCTGACCTCGACGCCGGTGGGAAAGCCGTTGACCAGCACGCGGCCGGCCTTGCGCTCCAGTATGGGCAGCAGGGCGCGGGCGGCATCGGCGTCGGCGTCGTCCATGTGGATCGTCGCGGTCAACTGGCCCTCGAACCCTTTGGCCAGATCGCGCATGTCGTCGGCGGAATTGACGCGCACCACCAGACCCAGCGGGCCAAAGACCTCTTCCCCCAGCGCGTGATCTTGCAGGTAGGTGTCGGCGTCGGTCTCGTAGAGGTTCGGATTGGCGATGCGCCCCTCGCTTTTGGTCTCCAGCAGCGGCTGCACTGCGTTGCGCCCGGTAAAGCGGGCCTGCCCGTCGCGGTAGGCTTGCGCGATGCCGTCGGTCAGCATGACCTGCCCGTCCACCTTCGCCAGTGCGGCCTTGGCGGCGGCCACGAACGCATCGCCATCGGCGCCCTTTTCCACCACGGCGATGCCGGGGTTGGTACAGAACTGGCCCGCGCCCATGGTCAGCGATCCGGCCCAGCCGGTGCCGATGTCGGCACCGCGTGCGGCGGCGGCATTGGGCAGGATGAACATCGGGTTGACCGAACCCAGCTCACCAAAAAACGGGATCGGCTCGGGGCGTTGGGCGCACAGGTCGAACAGCGCGCGGCCACCGGCCAGCGATCCGGTAAAGCCCACGGCCTTGATCAGCGGGTGTTGCACCAGCGCCTGACCCATGTCGCGCTTGCCGCCCTGGATCAACGAAAACACGCCGGGATGCACGCCGCAGGACTTGATCGCGGCATGGATGGCTTCGGCGATGATTTCGCCGGTGCCGGGATGGGCCGAATGGCCCTTGACCACGACGGGGCAACCGGCAGCCAGTGCGGCGGCGGTGTCGCCCCCGGCGGTGGAAAAGGCCAGCGGAAAGTTCGACGCGCCGAACACGGCAACCGGGCCGATGGGCCGCTGCATCAGCCGGATTTCGGGGCGCGGCGCGGGCTGGCGGTCGGGCAGGGCGGCGTCGATGCGCCGGTCCAGATAGGCACCGCTGGTGATGTGATCCGCGAACAGGCGCAGTTGGCCCGTGGTGCGGCCACGTTCACCTTGCAGGCGGGCGGTGGGCAGGCCGGATTCGCGGCTGCCGATGTCGGTGATTGCGTCGGCGCGGGCCTCGATCTCGTCCGCGATGGCGTTCAGGAAGGCGGCGCGTTCGGCGCGGGTGGAATAGCCGTAGGTCCAGAATGCATCCTCGGCGGCGGCGGCAGCGGTGTCCACGTGGGCGGGTGTCCCGACCGAGAATCTGTCGCGGCGGCCCGTGGCCGGTTCGTTTTCAAACGTGGTCTCGCCTGCGACCCATTCGCCCGCGATCAGGTGTTTGCCGTGCGGGGTGAAACCTTTGGTGTCTGCGGTCATGAAATGCTCCTGCTTCATATGTGTTTCGGCGCAGTCGTCCTGCGCCGTTTGTGCGAACTTGTAGGTTTTCGCCTGAACCGGATCAACCACGGGCCGGAACAGCAGCGACGCACCGCCCCCGTGCCGTTGTGGCGATCCGGCAGCGGGGCTTTTCCAAAACAAGCTCGACATCTTGTCTGATATGGTAATATATTAGTTGGGAAAAGTTAAGGCCCAAACGCCAGAACTTCTGCAAAATCCACCGCTTTGGGAGGGCCAGGATGACCCAGCACAAGAAAACCGCCGATCAGCTGCGCAGCGCGCGCTGGTTTGCCCCCGATGACCTGCGCAGCTTTGGCCACCGGTCGCGCATGATGCAGATGGGCCTTGGCCCCGAGGACTGGGAAGGCCGACCCGTCATCGGCATCCTGAACACCTGGTCCGAGATGAACCCCTGCCACCTGCATTTCCGCGACCGCGCCGAGGACGTGAAAAAGGGCATCGCCCAGGCCGGCGGTCTAGGGCTGGAGATCCCCACCATCTCGATTGACGAAAGCTTTACCAAGCCGACCTCGATGTTGTACCGCAACATGATCGCCATGGAGACCGAAGAGACGATCCGGTCGCACCCGCTGGACGGTGTGGTGCTGATGGGCGGCTGTGACAAATCCACCCCCGGCCTGACCATGGGCGCGATCAGCGCCGGTGTGCCGTTCATTTTCCTGCCCGCGGGCCCGATGCTGCGCGGCAACTATGCGGGCAAATCGCTGGGGTCCGGGTCGGACGCGTGGAAATACTGGGACGAGCGGCGCGCGGGCAATATCTCGTCCGAAGAATGGGTCGGCGTCGAGGGCGGCATCGCGCGGTCCTACGGGCACTGCATGACCATGGGCACCGCATCCACCATGACCGCGATTGCCGAAGCGATGGGGCTGACCTTGCCCGGTGCCTCGTCGATCCCTGCCGCCGACGCGGGCCACAAACGGATGAGCGCGTCCTGCGGGCGGCGCATTGTCGATATGGTCTGGGAGGATCTGACGCCTGACAAGGTCATCACCCCCGCGTCCGTGCGCAATGCGGCGATCGTGGCGATGGCGACGGGCTGTTCCACCAACGCGGTGGTGCACCTGCTGGCCA
Source organism: Pseudosulfitobacter pseudonitzschiae (assembly GCF_900129395.1). Taxonomy (GTDB): domain Bacteria; phylum Pseudomonadota; class Alphaproteobacteria; order Rhodobacterales; family Rhodobacteraceae; genus Pseudosulfitobacter; species Pseudosulfitobacter pseudonitzschiae. The sequence continues at coordinate 18,144 of NZ_FQVP01000013.1, read as the reverse complement.
TGGCACGCCGCGCCGGTGTGTCGCTTGAGCTGGACGATCTGGACGCGCTGGGGCGCACGACCCCGCTGATCGCCAACATCCGGCCCTCGGGCGCGGACTATTTGATGGAAGACTTCTATTTCGCGGGCGGCCTGCGCGCGCTGATGGATCAGCTGGGCGACAAGCTGGACCGCGACGCGATCACCTGCACCGGCAAGCCGCTGGCCGACGGCATCGCGGGCGCGCCGGTCTATAATGACGACGTGATCCGCCCGCTGTCCAATCCGGTGTATAAAGAAGGCTCGTTGGCCGTGCTGCGCGGCAACCTGTGCCCCAATGGTGCGGTGATCAAACCCGCCGCCTGCGATCCGAAATTCTACCACCACGAAGGCCCCGCGCTGGTGTTCGACAGCTATCCCGAGATGAAGGCGGCCATCGACGATGAAAATCTGGATGTCACCCCCGATCACGTGCTGGTGCTGCGCAACGCAGGCCCGCAGGGCGGCCCCGGTTTCCCCGAATGGGGGATGCTGCCGATGCCCAAGGCGCTGCTGAAGCAAGGCCACCGCGACATGCTGCGGATTTCCGATGCGCGGATGTCGGGCACCTCTTACGGGGCGTGCATCCTGCACGTGGCCCCCGAGGCGTTCATCGGCGGGCCGCTGGCGCTGCTGAAAACCGGCGACATGGTGCGCATGGACCTAGAGGCGCGGACGCTGGACATGCTGGTGGACGAGGACGAGATCGCCGCGCGCCGTGCCGCCTGGGTCGCGCCCGCGCCCCGCTATGAACGCGGCTGGGGCTATATGTTCCAGCGCCACGTCGGGCAGGCCGATCAGGGCTGTGACTTCGACTATCTGACAACGCAATTCGGCGCGGCTGCGGCTGAGCCGGACATTTACTAAAGGCAGGCCCATGACCCATGATCTGACAAAAGCATTGACCGGAATCTCGGGCATTCTGGTAACCCCCTATGACGCCGCAGGAGAGATCGCGCCTGACAAGCTGGCGCCGATCATCGACCGCGCCATCGGGGCAGGGGTGCATATCCCTGTCGTCAACGGCAACACCGGCGAGTTCTACGCGCTGACCACCGACGAGGCCTGCACCATGGTGCGCGCCGTCACGCAGATGGTGGCAGGGCGCGCGCCGGTTCTGGCCGGTGTCGGGCGCGGCATCCGCGACGCCTGTGTGCTGGCCCGCGCCAGCGCCGATGCAGGGGCCGATGCGCTGATGATCCACCAGCCGCCCGATCCCTTCGTGTCGCCGCGCGGGACGGTGGATTACATCAAGGCGGTGCGCGACGCGTCGGGCGGGCTGCCCGTCATGCTGTACCTGCGCAACGACACCATGGGCCCCGAGGGCATCGCCCGCCTGTGCGAGGTCGAGGGGGTCAAGGGCGTGAAATGGGCCACGCCGCACCCGCTGAACCTGGCCCGCGCCATTGCCGCCTGCCCCGATCATATCGTCTGGGTCGGCGGTCTGGCCGAGGTCTGGGCGCCGCCGCTCTATGCCGTCGGTGCGCGGGGGTTCACCTCTGGGCTGATCAACGTCTGGCCCGAGCGGTCGATGGAGATTCACGCGGCCTTGGACGCGGGCGATTATCCGACGGCCAACCACCTGATCGACGAGATGCGCGTGTTCGAAGACATCCGCGCCGAAGAGCAGAACGGCACCAACGTCACCGGCGTCAAGGCGGCGCTGATGGCCATCGGCCAGGACTGCGGCCCGACGCGCCCGCCGTCCGCATGGCCGCTGACCGACCGCCAACAGGCGGCGCTGGACGGGTTTATCAAGGCGAACGGGTTGGCGGGGTTGTAGGGGGCTTGCACGGCGGACTTGAAAGTATCTCAATTGAGATACATACTGACGCCTCCAAGGAGGCTCAGTCATGTCCGCTCAAACCTCGATGATTCATGTTCGTGTAGATGATCAGCTCAAGGCAAAGGCCACGGATGCCCTGTCCGGTGTCGGCCTGACGTTGTCGGACGCCGTGCGCATCCTGCTGACCCGCGTGGCAGCAGAGGGTGGCTTGCCCGCAGGGTTAACGGCAAATGCTGACGCCTACGATGCCTGGTTCCGCGCCAAGGTACAGGACGCATTGGCCGACGCAGCACCGGCCAAGCCGCACGATCAGGTGATGCGAGACGCGCGCGCCTTGATCGACGGCAAGCGCGGTGCCTGACCTTGAATGGAAGGCATTGGCGGTCGCGGACCTGATGGCGATTGTTGACTATATCTCGGATGACAATCCCGATGCCGCAATTTCCCTGATGGACGACATTCAAGACAAGGTGCTTGGCCTTCTGACGCATCCCAAATCGGGCCGCCCCGGTAGGGTGAACGACACGCGAGAGCTGGTGATCCGGCCCAAATATATCGTCGTCTATGCTGAAAACACGGCGGCGGTCACCGTTCTGCGCGTTCTTCATGCGGCGCAGATGTGGCCCTGAGGTTGCGCAGTCAGCAGTCAGAATCCGGCTGCTGACCGCCAACAGGCGGCGCTGGACGGGTTTGTAAAGGCGAACGGTTTGGCGGGGCTGTAGGCACAGATGCGGACGGACGTGCGCGCCGACGTGCATCCGCTGAGCTGTCTTGGTGCTGTGTGCGGGACGAAGCGGACGCATGAAATAGAGTGCTAAGCCGCGCATCGTTGGGCCGTGGTGCGGCGATCCGACCTGCGTGACTGGCACTTTATGGCTGCTAAGCACATCCTAGCTGGCGGTAATCCACAACAGCAGCCAAATCGCCGTGCCGGCGGACGGCCCGGCGATGCGCGGCGGCCTGCGGCCTCGATTCCGCGCTTGGGGAATGCGGAGAGGGCTCTTTCCTACCCTTCGCCACGCGATGCACGAATACCCGCTTCTGGCGACCCTGCAAAACAAGACGGCACCAGCAACTGGACCCATAAACAGGTCCAAAGCTACCCCTTCTCGGGCGCGAAATACTCCGGGAAAGCCGCCCGCTTCTCGGCGATCCGGTCCACCGTGCGTTGCAAATGCCGACGCAGGGCGTCCATGGCGCGGGGGGCGTCGCCTGCTTCGATGCCATCGACCACCTGCGTGTGCCCTTCGACCACCTGCTGGTTGTTGCGCATCCGGCCCGCGTCATCCGTGTCGGACAGGTGCAGGCGGCGCAGGCGTTCCAGGTGGCCCGCGTGGCTGCGCAAAATCCGCTGGGTCTGTACGTGGCGCGCGGCGACGAACAGCGTCTGGTGGAACGCCTCGTCCAGTTCCTGAAAGGTCGGCACATCGCTTGGGTTCTGCGCGATCCCGGACTGAAGCGCCACGATGCTGCGCAGCCGCGCCAGATCTTCGGGGGCAATCCCGGACGCCAGTTCGCGCACCACTTCGGTTTCCAGCGCGATGCGCATGAACTGGGCCTCGCGGATGGCGGTCACGTCGATGGGCGTGACCAGCGTGCGCGACTGCGGGAAAATATGCACCAGCCCCTCTTTGGCCAGTTGCTGCAAGGCATCGCGCAGCGGTGTCAGGCTGACGCCATAGGTTTCCGCCAACTCGGCCCGCAAGAGGGGCGTGCCCGGCGGCAGGTCCAGCTTGACGATCTGGTCGCGCAGGCTGTCATAGACGCCGCGCCCGGTTGGCCCGCCCTCGAACAGCGCCATGCCGGCGCTGCGCATGGCCTTGGGCAACAGGCTCATCGCCGGGCCTTGTGATTTGCTGGATTCATTCATTGCGAGGGCACTTTGTTCCTGTTAATCCTAATATATCAGTTTGCATCCCAAACCCGAAGTCTTTTTTCAGCCAACCGAAAGCACTCAGCCGATGGACAGCCCCACCCTAGACCGAAACGCCACCGCAAGGGTACTGTTGCTGTCGGATGGCGACAACGTGGTGGTTGCCACCGGACCGATTGCCAAGGGCACGCCGCTGCCCGACCACGGGGTGACCGCCAACCACGACACGCCGCAGGGCCACAAGATCGCCATCCGCCCGATCCAGAGCGGTGCGCCGATCCTGAAATTCGAGACGGTCATCGGCTATGCCGCCCATGACATCGCTCCGGGCGACTGGCTGCACAGCCACAACATCCGCTTTGACGCGGTGGACAAGGATTACGCCTTTGCCCGCGATTACGTGCCCACGGACATCCTGCCCGAGGACCAGCGCGCCAGCTTCATGGGCATCCGCCGCGCCAACGGGCAGGTCGGCACGCGCAACTATATCGGCCTGTTCGTCACCGTGAACTGTTCCGCCACCGTGGCGCGCAAGATCGGCAATTATTTCGACGAAGAGCGCATGGAAGACTGGGCCAATGTCGACGGGGTGATCCCCTTTATCCACGAATCCGGCTGCGGCATGGAAATGACGGGCGAGCCGATGGACCTGCTGCGGCGCACGCTGGCGGGCTATATCCGGCACCCCAACATGGCCGGCGCCGTGGTGCTGTCGCTGGGCTGCGAGCGGAACAACCTGGCGCAGTTCTTCGAAGAACAAAGCCTGGCCGAAGGCAAGATGCTGAAAACCATCACCATGCAACACGTCGGCGGCACCGCGCGCTCCATCACCGAAGGCAAGGCCGCTGTGCGCGAGATGCTGGAAGCCGCCAATCAGGTGCAGCGCACCCCATGCAGCGCCGAACACATCACCATCGGGATGCAATGCGGCGGCTCGGACGGGCTGTCGGGGCTGTCGGCCAACCCCGGTCTGGGGGCGGCGGCGGATATTCTGGTGCGCAACGGTGGCACCGCGATCCTGTCCGAAACGCCCGAGATCTTTGGCGTCGAACACCTGCTGACCCGCCGCGCCCGATCCGAGGCCGTGGGCCGCAAGCTGGTCGAGCGCATGGACTGGTGGCTGGACTATACCCGTGGCCGCGACACCCAGATCAACGGCGTTGTCAGCCCCGGCAATCAGGCCGGCGGGCTGGCCAACGTGTTGGAAAAATCGCTGGGCGGGGCCAAGAAAAGCGGCAGCACCGGATTGATGGAAGTCTACCGCTATGCCGAGCCGGTGACGCAGAAGGGGCTGGTGTTCATGGACACCCCCGGCTTTGATCCGGTGTCCGCCACGGGGCAGATCGCGGGCGGGGCCAACCTGATCTGTTTCACCACCGGGCGCGGCTCGTGCTTTGGCTCGTACCCGTCGCCCACGATCAAGCTGGCGTCGAACACGCCGATGTTCACCCGGATGCAGGACGATATGGACATCAACTGTGGCACGGTGATTGATGGGGACAAGACCATTGCCGAGCTGGGGCAGGAGATTTTCGACCATATTCTGGCCGTGGCGTCAGGGCAGGCCAGCAAATCCGAGGCGCTTGGCGTCGGGGAAGAAGAATTCGCGCCGTGGCCGATTGGCGTGACGGGCTGACAAGGAAGACCACGATATGACACCGAATTACGTGAAACTGGTGCAGGACACCGTGCTGCCCCGCATCGCGCTGTGCCGCCAGACCTTTGCCGCCACCCGCGCGGGCGACCCCGCCGCCGCCGTGCGCGACGCGATGGCGCGCGCCGCCTGCACGGACAAAGTCAAACCGGGCATGTCCATCGCCATCACCGCAGGCAGCCGGGGCATCGCGGATTTCCCCGAACTGCTGACCGCCATCGTGGCCGAGGTTCGCGCACGCGGGGCCGATCCGTTCGTCGTGCCCTCCATGGGCAGCCACGGCGGCGCCACCGCCGAGGGGCAGACCGCCCTGCTGGCCAAGCTGGGCGTGACCGAGGCCGTGATCGGCTGCCCCATCCGCTCGTCCATGGAAACCGACGAAATCGGCGTTCTGGACAACGGCATGTCGGTGCGCATGGACCGCCACGCCAATGCCGCCGACGGCATCATCCTGTTCAACCGGATCAAACCGCACACCTCGTTCCGCGCGCCCAACGAAAGCGGTCTGGCGAAAATGCTGTCGATCGGGCTGGGCAAGCAATCGGGGGCTGAAAACTGCCATGCGCGGGGCATCGACAACGTCGGCATCTATGTCGCCCTGATGGCCCGGATGAAGCTGGAGCGGTGCAAGGTGCTGTTCGGCATCGGCACCATCGAAAACGCCTATGACGAACTGGCGCGGGTCGAGGTTCTGGACAGCGATGGCTTGCTCGAGGCCGAGGCACCGCTGTTGCAAGAGGCGATGGCCAACATGCCGCGCCTGCCGGTCGGGCCGCTGGACCAGCCCACGGCATCCGGCACGCTGGACGTGCTGGTGGTGGACGAAATCGGCAAGGAGTTTTCCGGCACCGGCATGGACCCCAACATCACCCACCGTTTTTCCAGCCCCAAGATGCAGGTGCACCTGCACATCGAACGGCTGGTGGCGCTGGGGCTGTCGCCGCGCAGCAATGGCAACGGCAACGGGGCGGCGCGGGCCGATGTGATCACCGCGCAGATCGAGGAAAACTTTGACCGCGAGGCCGTCTATGCCAACTGCCTGACCTCGCAGGTGCTGATGCAGGCCAAGCTGCCGATGGTCATGCCCTGTGCCCGCTCGGCCATTCAAACGGTGGTGAAAACCTGCGGGGCCGAGGACATCACCAAGCCGCGCCTGCTGCGCATCCCGAACACGCTGAAACTGGAATACCTCTATGCGTCCGAGGCGATGCTGCCCGAGCTGCGCGACCGTCCGGGCTTTGAGATCATCGGGGAGCTGGAGGAAATGCAGTTCGAGGACGGCCGTCTGGTCAACCCCTGGCCGGACGCACACTGATGGGGCTGCACCTGCATCTGGACCCCGTTGGTGGCGCTGCGGGCGATATGTTCATCGCGGCGATGCTGCACGCGCGCCCCGACCTGACCGACCGCGTTCTGGCCGATGTCGCCGCCGTGTTGCCCGCCGAGGTAGGGCATCCCGCGCTGACCGAACATGTCGCCTCCGGCATCATGTCGCGCCAGTTCCGTCTGGTGCTGGCCGACGGCGGCACCGCCGCGCGGCACGGGACCGACACCACCTACAAGGCGATGCGCGCCCTGCTGGAAACCGCGCCGCTGTCCGACGGCACGGCGGACGCCGCCTGTGCCATACTGCACCGCATCGCCGAGGCCGAGGCAAAGGTCCACAACATCCCCATCGACCGCGTGCATTTCCACGAAATCGCGGATTGGGACGCGCTGATGGACGTGACGGCGGCGGGCAGCATCTGTGCCGCGCTGGACGGGGCGACCTACAGCCTGGCCCCGCTGCCGCTGGGTGGCGGCCTGGTCGATACAGCGCACGGCAAGCTGCCGGTGCCGGCGCCCGCGACGGCGCTGATCCTGCAAGGCTATGACTGGCACGACGACGGCATCGCGGGCGAACGGGTGACGCCGACAGGTGCTGCCATTCTGGCCCATGTCACCGGCGGCAGCCACGGCACCCGCCCCCCCGGACGGCTGTCGGGTGTGGGTTCCGGCGCAGGCACGCGCGTAATGCAGGGCCTGCCGAATATCCTGCGCGTCACGATGTTCGACACCGCGACAAGCGGCATGATGCAGGACCAGCTTGTGCAACTCTCCTGCGACATCGACGACATGACGGGCGAGGAACTGGGCGCTGCCACCGACACCCTGCGCGCGACGGCGGGCGTGGTCGATGTGCTGCTGCTGACCGCCATGGGCAAGAAATCCCGCCCCGTGGTGCGCATCGACCTGCTGGTACAACCGGACGCCGCCGAGGCCGTGGCCGCGCGCATGTTCGACGTGACCTCGACCCTGGGCCTGCGCCGCAGCGTGGTGGACCGGCTGATCCTGCCCCGCAGCATCGAGACAACCCCCGACGGCACCCGCCGCAAACGCACCCGCCGCCCCGCAGGGCATGACACGCTGAAAGTGGAAAGCGATGATCTGGATGCCAGTCCGACACTGGCCGCCCGCCGGACAGCCGCGCGGAAGGGGGAAACCGAGGGATAACGCGATTGGTTTCTGGCAGGAGCCACACTGAAAGTGTGGCGCGCGCCAACATGCGAGAATGCCACCTATAATACCGATTATGTAATTATTCTGCACATCCCAAATCCACCGGCCCCCCCACACACATAACAAAACGCCCCCGATCAAGCTGACCGGGGGCGCTTTCTGTCAAACTGATATGCAACGATGCAACGCTATCAGTTGGACGATTCAGTTTTGGGCTCTTCCGTCTTGGTGGCGTCATCGGTTGCCGCGTCCGCTGCGGGATCGGCCGCAGGATCAGCTGCCGAATCCGCAGGTGCGGCGTCGGTGGCGGTGTCTGCCGCGCTGTCGTCAGACATCGTGCTGGACGGTTCGGTCGCAGCACCCGAGCTTTCGCTCGAGTCCGCAGGTGCGATTGCCGCGGGGGCAGTCGAGTCAGCCGGCGCGGCCGAGTCATCGGCAGCCATCAGCGTGCTCAGCTGTGTTTCGTCCGGCAGGCTTTCGGCATCGCTTTCGTCGAACTCAGGCAGCGCTTTCAGCGCTTCCTTGGTGGTGTCCATCTGAACGTTCTGCGACTCTGCGTCAAAGGTCAGCTCGTCAAGCGGCACAGCGACGGTGTATTCGCCAAGGCCCAGAAAGCCGCCGATGCCGATCACCACGTTCGCGCTGCCTTCGCTGCCCAGAACATAGTCGATGTCACCGATGGAATCGCCGTTCGGCTCGTAAACGCTTTTGCCCAGCAGGTCGCCGACGGTCATTTCATCAAGCGACATGAATGTCGGGGCAACGGCTTGCTCGGTTGTGGTTGCCGCGTTCGGGTCTGCTTCGGGCGTGCTGCTCACCTGAGCGAATGCGCCTGTTGCCATGACTGCGGAGACCGCGGTGGTCATCATGATTGCCTTGAGTTTCATTTCCAGTTCCTCCTTCAAGGTGGGTTATGCGAGGGCAACACACGGGCCCGCACCCTTGTTCCCGGCGCGTCGGACCGGTCGGAGGAGATCGGCGGTCTCTTGCCACCTATGGGTGTAAATTGACGGATTCTCGCCGAAAAAGTGCATTGCAGAGGAAAAAACCGCGAATAAACATGGGTTTACCCGGAACCGCCAACAGGGCGTCCTGATGCCCTGTCCGCTGTGCGGGCCGGTTTTGCCACGCGATCAATGGCAGATCGGCAGGTGCGGGCGTGGAACCCGCGCGGCGCTCACGCCCCTTCGTCGCAGATGTCCAGCAGGTATTGCCCGTATGCATTCTTGGCAAAGGCCGCCGCCCGCGCGCGCAGCGCCGCGCGGGTGATCAGGCCCATCCGGTACGCCACCTCGTCCGGCGATCCCACCTGTTGCCCCTGCCGCATGGTCAGCGTCCGCACGAAATTGCTGGCGTCCAACAGGCTGGCATGGGTGCCGGTGTCCAGCCACGCATAACCGCGCCCCATCGTTTCGACCGTCAGCGTGCCCTCGGCCAGGTACAGCGACAACAGGTCCGCAATCTCCAGCTCGCCGCGCGCCGACGGCGTGACCTGTTTGGCCAGCTCCGGCGCGCGCCCGTCGAGGAAATACAGCCCCGTGACCGCGTAATTCGACGGCGGCACCTGCGGCTTTTCCACGATCTGCTGCACGCGCCCCTGCGCGTCGAAGCCGACCACGCCGTACCGCTCGGGATCGGACACGCGGTAACCGAACACCGTCCCGCCCTGCGCCTGCGCATCCGCCGCCTGCAACTGCTCGGGCAGCCCGTGCCCGAAAAAGATGTTGTCGCCCAGCACCAGCACCGACGGCGCACCGGCCAGGAAATCCTCGGCCAGCAGATAGGCCTGCGCCAGCCCGTCCGGCGACGGCTGCAAGATATAGTCGAACCGCAGCCCCCACTGGCTGCCATCCCCCAGCAGCCGCTTGAACTGGTCCTGATCCTCGGGCGTGGTGATGATCGCGATCTCGGTCACACCGGCCAAAATCAGCACGCTCAGCGGGTAATAGATCATCGGCTTGTCATAGACAGGGATCAGTTGCTTCGACAGGCCCATGGTGATCGGATACAGCCGCGTGCCAGACCCGCCTGCCAGAATGATGCCCTTGCGTTTCATGTCGCTGCCTTTCCCGTGGATGTGCCCAGCCGCTTGCCCACACCGTCGCGCGCCAGCAGCGGTTGCCACCAGTCCGCATTGTCCAGATACCATTGCACTGTCCGCGCGATCCCCTGTTGCAGCGTGACCGAGGGCCGCCAGCCCAGTTCGGTGCGGATGCGCGTGGGGTCGATGGCATAGCGGCGGTCGTGGCCGGGGCGGTCGGTGACGAATGTGATCAGGTCGGCATGCGGCGCGGCATCGGGGCGGTGCCGGTCCAGCTCGGCACAGATCATGCGCACCAGATCAATATTCGTCGCCTCGTTCTCGCCGCCGATGTTATAGGTCCGGCCCACCGCCCCCTGCCCCAGCACACACAGCAGCGCGTCGGCGTGATCCTCGACATACAGCCAGTCGCGGATGTTCAGCCCGTCGCCATAGACCGGGATCGCCTCGCCCGCCAGCGCCCGCAGGATCACCACCGGGATCAGCTTTTCGGGAAAATGATAGGGGCCGTAGTTGTTGGAACAGTTGGTCACCAGCACCGGCAGGCCATAGGTTTCCCCCCAGGCCCGCACCAGATGATCCGACGACGCCTTGGACGCGGAATAGGGTGACCGTGGATCATAAGGCGTATCTTCGGTAAACAGTCCCGCCGCACCCAGCGACCCAAACACCTCATCGGTCGAGATGTGGTGAAAGCGGAAACCGGCAGGTTGCCCATGGGCAATCCAGTACTGCCGCGCCGCCTCCAGCATATTGAACGTGCCGGTGATGTTCGTTTCGATAAAATCCGCAGGCCCGTCAATCGACCGGTCCACGTGGCTTTCTGCCGCCAGATGCATCACCGCGTCGGGCTGGTGGGTGGCAAATATCCGGTCCAGCGCCGCGCGGTCGCGGATGTCGGCCTGCTCAAAACTGTACAGCGGGCTGCCCGCCACCGATGCGACATTCTCCAGACAGGCCGCATAGGTCAGCGCGTCGACATTCACCACCGCGTGCCCCTGCTCCACGGCACGGCGCACCACGGCCGAGCCGATAAACCCCGCACCGCCTGTGACCAATATCTTCACGCCGCGCCCTCCATGACAAAGGGCGAGGTCCAGTCGCCAAAGGCAGGTGCCGCACGGTCCTTGTCCGACAGCACCGGCGCAGCCTTCAGCCCCCAGTCAATGCCCAGACTGTCCCAGGCCACCGACCCGTCGGCGTCCGGCGCATAGTAATCGGTGCACTTGTACTGCACCTCGCAATCGGGCGTGCGGGTGACAAAGCCGTGCAGGAACCCCTTGGGCACGAACAGCTGCGCGCCGCCCTCGGCGGTCAGGTCCACGCCAACCCATTGGCCATAGCGCGGCGACCCGCGCCGCACGTCCACCGCCACGTCCCAGATCGCACCACGGGTGCAGCGCACCAGCTTGTCCTGCGCATGGGGCGGTGCCTGGTAATGCAGGCCGCGCAGCGTGCCCACCTCCGCCGACATCGAATGATTGTCCTGCACGAAATCCGCCCCGATCCCGCCCTGCGCCAGCGTGCGCTTGTTCCACGTCTCGGTGAACCAGCCACGCGCGTCCCCAAAACGGCGCGGCGTCAGCAGGATCACCTCGGGCAGGCGGGTCGGCTGGAAATTCATCGTCTGGGGCACCTTTGGCCGGGAAAACCTGACCCTTCAAGAGCCTGATTTCGCGCCCGAATGCAACTCGTCTGACCGGATCAGCCCGCTATTTCCCCCATTTCAACGCGATCAGGTCCATGTCACCGGCCAGTTGCAGCAGCCGCGCGCGCGTCCGCTCCGACAGCGGTTTCAGCGGATGGCGCACGTGGTCGCTGCGAATGACCCCGCCCGCCGCGTACACCGTCTTGCAGGCGCGCAGCCCGCATTGGCGGTTCTCGTGGTTGATCAGCGGCAGACAGACCTGCCACTGTTTCAGCGCCGCATCGTGGTCGCCTGCCAGATAGCGGGTGACAATGGGCCGGATGTGTTCGGGAAACAGCCCCGAGGTCATGGTCCCCGTCGCCCCCGCGTCCAGATCGGCCAGCAGGGTCACCGCCTCTTCGCCGTCAAACGGCCCCGCGATGTGGTCGCCCGCCGCTTCGATCAATGAGGCCAGCTTGTCGGCGGCAAAGGGGCATTCGATCTTGAAATAGCTGACATTCTCCAGCTCGCGTGCCATCCGCGCCAGCAGCGGCACCGGCAGGGTCACACCGCTCAGCGGGGCGTCCTGCACCATGATCGGAATGGAAATCGCCCGGTTGACCGCGTCGAAATGTTCGAACACCCCCGCCTCGGCAGGGAACAGGCCCGACCCGTGATAGGGCGGCATCATCATCACCATCGCCGCGCCCATCGCCTGCGCCGCCTTGGCGCGCGCGACCACGATGTCGGTTGAGAAATGGCTGATCGTCACGATCACCGGCACACGGCCCGCCACATGCTCCAGGCTGATGCGCATCAGCGTGGCGCGCTCGGCGTCGGACAACAGGAACTGTTCGGAATAGTTGGCAAGGATGCAGATCGCATCCACGCCCATGTCGATCAAACAGTCCAGAACACGGCGCATGCCGTCTTCGTCCACCTGTCCATCGTCCAGAAACGGGGTCGGGGCCACTGGCAAAATGCCTGTCAAAGTCTGTGTCAAAGCGTCGTCCTTTCGGGTGTTCAAATGTCTCGGGGTTTACCAGTCAAAGGCGTCAACCGCCTGTCTGCGGCCCAATGTGAAAGCGTCGGCAACATGGATCATCGGGTGCAGGTCCACATCGACCGCCCGCATCGCCACCACCTCGGCAAAGCGGGCATAGAGCGCGCGGTATTCATGGTCCGGCCCCGCGCTGACCTCTGCGCCATCCACCACCAGCCGCGCACCCCCATCGCTCAGCGTGGCATTGCCCTGGGCCGTCTCGATGCGAATGTCCCAGGTCTGCGGCCCGGTCTGGCGCCAGTCGAACGCGGCGGTCATATCCGCGCCGCCGGGGTCGTGGAACGTCAGGTCGGCGGCGATCGGCGTGTCGCGGTTGGCGGGGAAATAGAGCGCGGCCTGCGTCAGATGCACCGCGCGCGGGTAAATCTCGGACAGCACCGACAGCGCGTTGATGCCCGGATCGAACACACCCAAGCCCCCCGCCTGCCAGATCCAGTCCTGCCCCGGATGCCAGCGGCGCACGTCCTCTTTCCAGATCACCTCGACCCGTTTGATGTCCTTGCCCTGCATCCACTGGCGGGCCGCCTGAACACTGGCGGCATGGCGCGAATGCCATGTGGCAAACAGCGCCACGCCCTGCGCGCGCGCCAATGCGATCAGGTCGTGTACCTCGCTTAACGTCGCCCCCGGCGGTTTCTCCAGCATCACGTGCCGCCCCGCCAGCAAAGCGCGGCGCGCATCGGCGTAGCGCACCTGAGGCGGCGTACACAGCGAAACACAGGACACCCCCGGATGCGCCGCCAGCAGATCCTCCAGCCGGTCATACCGCGCGACCCCGTCCACCCCCGCATTGCGGCTGGCCGTGGCCTGCAAGGTGAACGCGGGCGTCGCCGCAATCGACGGAATGTGCTGGTCGCGGGCGATCTTGCCGACGCCAACAATCGCCAACCCCTGCCCCGCCATCAGTGCGAATCCCGTGGCACGGCGTTGCCGCGACAGCCGACAAGGAAATCAAAGTCCGCCCCCGTGTCGGCCCCCTGCACGTGGTCATGAAACAGCCGCGCATAGCCGCTGGCGGGTGGCACAACGGGGTTCTTCCACGCCGCCAGCCGCCGCGCGATCTCGGCGTCGGGCACGTCCAGATGCAGCCGCCGGTTGGGCATGTCCAGCTCGATCATGTCACCATCCTGCACGATGGCCAGCGGCCCGCCCGCTGCTGCCTCGGGGCTGGTGTGCAGGATCACGGTGCCATAGGCGGTGCCCGACATCCGCGCATCGGAAATGCGCACCATATCGGTGATGCCCTTTTTCAGCACCTTCGGCGGCAGGCCCATGTTGCCCACCTCGGACATGCCGGGATAGCCGCGCGGGCCGCACATTTTCAGCACCATCACACAGGTTTCATCAATGTCCAGATCGTCATCGTTGATCCGCGCCTTGTAGTCGTCGATGTCCTCGAACACCACGGCGCGGCCCCGATGGGTCAGCAAATGCGGGCTGGCGGCGGACGGCTTCAACACCGCCCCCTTGGGTGCCAGATTGCCGCGCAGCACGGCAATGCCGCCCTGTTTCGCCAGCGGTTCCCCTGCGGGGCGGATCACGTCCTCGTTGTGGTTCACCGCATCCTTGACCTGATCCCACGCGGTGTCACCCGACACGGTCAGCGCATCGCGGTTCAGCAATCCCGCCTCGCCCAGCCGCTTGATCACCACGGGCAGGCCGCCGGCATAAAAGAATTCTTCCATCAGGTACTTGCCCGAGGGCATCAGGTTCACGATCGTCGGCACGTCGCGCCCGAAGGTGTCCCAATCGTCCAGCGTCAGATCAATCCCCACACGGCCCGCAATCGCCATCAGGTGAATGACCGCATTGGTCGACCCGCCAATCGCGCCATTGGTGCGGATCGCGTTCTGAAACGCCTCGGGCGTCAGCACGTCGGACGGCTTCAGGTCGTCCTTGACCATCTGCACGATGCGCCGGCCGGTGACGTGGCTCATGACGCGGCGGCGGCTGTCGACGGCGGGAATGGCCGCATTGCCCGACAGCGCCATGCCCAAGGCCTCGACCATGCTGGCCATCGACGACGCGGTGCCCATGGTGTTGCACGATCCGGGGCTGCGGCTCATCGCCTGCTCGGCTTCCAGAAAATCCTCGCGCGTCATCTTGCCCGCCTTGATGTCCTCGGACATCTGCCACAGCGCCGTGCCCGACCCGACCCGCTCGCCCCGGAACCAGCCGTTCATCATCGGCCCGCCCGACACCATGATCGCCGGCAGATCGACCGACGCCGCCCCCATCAGCAGCGCGGGCGTGGTCTTGTCACAGCCGCACAACAGCACGACGCCATCCAGCGGATTGGCGCGAATGGCCTCTTCCACGTCCATCGCCGCCAGGTTGCGGTACATCATCGCCGTGGGCCGCAGCGCGCTTTCACCGGTGGAAAACACCGGGAACTCCAGCGGCAGCCCCCCCGCCTCGTAAATCCCGTGCTTCACCCGTTCGGCCAGATCGCGCAGATGGGCGTTGCAGGGCGTCAGCTGCGACCAGGTGTTGCAGATGCCGATCACGGGACGCCCGTCAAACAGATCGGCCGGCAGCCCCTGGTTCTTCATCCAGCTGCGGTGGTAAATATGGTCACGGCTGTCGGCCCCGAACCATTCCTGCGAGCGCAGTTTGCGGGGCCATGCGGCGGGTTTGAACGTCATCTTGAATGCCCCTTAGCGTTGTTTTTGCTTGTTGTAGACGTCGAAAATCACGGCAGCGAGCAGCACCAGACCCTTGATCACCTGCTGGTAATCGATGCCGATGCCCATGATCGACATGCCGTTGTTCATCACGCCCATGATGAACGCGCCGATCACCGCGCCGACAATCTTGCCAACGCCGCCCGACATCGAGGCACCCCCGATGAACACCGCCGCAATCACGTCCAGTTCCACGGCAAAGCCCGCCTTGGGCGTCGCCGTGTTCAGCCTTGCTGCAAAGATCAGACCGGCCAGCGCCGCCAGCACGCCCATGTTGACAAAGGTCAGGAAGGTCAGCCGCTCGGTCGGGATGCCTGACAGTTTCGCCGCCTTCACATTCCCCCCCAGCGCATAGACCCGCCGCCCGATGGTCGTCTGTTCGGTGAGGAACGCATAGACGATGGTCAGCAGCCCCATGGTCACCAGCACGTTGGGCAGGCCCCGGAACGTGGACAGCTTGTAAATCACGAACAGCAACGCCCCCGCGACAATCGCATTGCGCACCACGAAAAAGCTGATCGGCTCGTCCTCGATCCCATACGCCATGTTGCGCGCGCGTTTGCGCATCCCAAGGTAGACGATGGCACAGGCGGCAATCACCCCCACGGCCAGCGCCGTGACATTGGGACGGCCAACCCCGAACACATCGGGAATGAACCCCGTCGACAGCAACTGGAACTCTCGCGGGAACGGCCCCACCGACTGCCCCTCCAGCAGCCACAGCGACAGCCCGCGAAACACCAGCATCCCCGCCAGCGTCACGATGAAACTGGGGATGTTCCAATAGGTCACCCAGTACCCCTGTGCCGCGCCGATCAGCCCGCCAACCACCAGACAGACAGGTATGGTGATCGCCACCGGCACGTCCAGATTGACGATCATCACCGCCGCCAGCGCCCCGACAAAGCCCATGACAGAGCCGACAGACAGGTCGATGTGCCCGCCGACAATGACGATCAGCATCCCCAGCGCCATGATGATGATATAGCTGTTCTGCAAGAACAGATTGGTGATGTTCACGGGCCGCAACAGCGTGCCGTCGGTCACCACCTGGAAAAACAGCATGATCGCGATCAGGGCGAACAACAGCCCGTATTCGCGCAAATGGCCCAACAGATAGGCCCCCATATTCGGTTGTGTGGCGCGTTCGCCCTGTGTGGTATCGGTCATTCTGCCGCTCCCTTAGTCTGTGACGATGAACGACATGATGCGTTCCTGACTGGCCTCGGAGGCGTCCAGCTCTCCGACAAACCCGCCCTCGTTCATGACGTAAATCCGGTCGCTCATGCCCAGCAGCTCGGGCATTTCGGAACTGATCATGACCACCCCTTTGCCCTGCGCCGACAATTCGTTGATGATGCCGTAAATCTCGAACTTCGCGCCCACGTCGATGCCGCGCGTCGGCTCGTCCAGGATCAGAACCTCCGGCCCCGCAAACAGCCACTTGGACAAAACCACCTTTTGCTGGTTGCCGCCCGACAGGTTCATGACACGCTGGAACACGCTGGGCGTGCGGATGTTCATCGCCTTGCGATACCGCTCGGCCACCTTGGTTTCCTCGGCCTCGTTGATGACGCCGGAACGGGACACATCGCTCAGGTTCGCCAGTGTGATGTTGCGCTGGATCGTGTCCTCCAGCACCAGCCCCAGTTCCTTGCGGTCCTCGGTGACATAGGCCAGCCCGCTGCGGATCGCCGCCGCGACGGTCGAGGTGTCCACCACCTGCCCTTTCAGCTTCACGGTGCCGCTGATGTTCTGCCCATAGCTGCGGCCGAACAGGCTCATCGCCAGCTCGGTGCGCCCCGCACCCATCAGCCCGGCAATGCCCACGACCTCGCCCGCGCGCACGTGAAAGTTGATGTCCTTGATCATCTGGCGCGTCGCGTGCTCGGGGTGCCAGACGTTCCAGCCCTGAACCTCCATCAGCATGTCCCCCGCCCGCCGCTCGCGTTCGGGATAGCGTTGCGACATGTCGCGCCCCACCATGTCGCGCACGATGCGGTCCTCGGTGATGCTTTCGGTGCGCGCATCCAGCGTGGACACCGTCGCCCCGTCGCGGATCACGGTGATCGTGTCAGCCACGCGGCGCACCTCGTTCAGCTTGTGGCTGATGATGATCGACGTGACCCCCTCGGCCTTCAGCTCCAGCAATAGATCCAGCAACGCCTGACTGTCCGATTCCGACAGCGCGGCGGTGGGTTCGTCCAGGATCAGCAACCGCACGTCCTTGGACAGCGCCTTGGCGATCTCGACCAGTTGCTGCTTGCCCACACCCAGCCGGTCCACCGGCGTGGCGGGAGCCTCTTTCAGCCCGACCTTTTTCAACAGCGCCTCGGTGCGCCGGAATGTTTCGGGCCAGTTCATCACACCCTTGCTGGCGCATTCGTTGCCGACAAACAGGTTTTCCGCAATCGACAGCAACGGCACCAGCGCCAGCTCCTGGTGGATGATGATGATCCCCAGCGCCTCGCTGTCCGCGATCCCGCCAAAGCGCGCGACCTGCCCGTCGTAATGAATGTCACCGTCATAGGTGCCCTGCGGATAGACCCCCGACAGCACCTTCATCAGCGTGGACTTGCCCGCGCCGTTTTCCCCCACCAGCGCGTGAATCTCGCCCGCGGTCACCTTCAGGTTGACGTTGTCCAGCGCCTTGACCCCCGGAAAGGTCTTGGTGATGTCGCGCATTTCCAGAAGAGTTGTCATTGCCCTGCCCCCATTCCTGCGACCTGCCCCGGCACCGGTCACGGCGCGCGGGACAGGCGATTTTGCAATCGCGATCCGGTCTTACAGATCGTCTTTGGAGTGGTAGCCCGAGTCGATAACGATCGTCTGGTAGTTGCTGGCGTCCACCGACACAGGCTCCAGCAGGTAGGACGGCACGACCTTGACGCCATTGTCAT
>NZ_FQVP01000012.1 GCF_900129395.1 Pseudosulfitobacter pseudonitzschiae | reverse complement strand
GATGTCGCCCTTGGACACCAACTGGCCAATGGCCTCCGGCGTGTCACCCCAGAAACCCGAAGCGCACCCGATGCGCAGTTGTCGATCCGACATATACCCCCCTATCTGCCCGTCCATTCCGGCGCGCGCTTTGTGTCACGAACAGCACGCTGTCCGGCCCGAAAAGCCGTGAATGCCGCCCGTAGCTGCAGAAATCCCGAAGGACGCTCTCTTTCGATTACGTCCGATGGCCCCCGTTTCCGCACCGCGCGCAACGGCGTCAAATCGCAAAAAGCGCGGCTTGCAAATATTTCTAACATATGTTTGATTTTGGTCAACAGGTCAATCTGACATTCTGCTCGGGAGGAAAACCATGAACAGTCAAGACAGTACGGTGATGGCCGATCTGCAAGCCATCAGGGCAAACTACTCGCTGACCAGTGAGCAGCGACAGATCGTCGATCACGTGGATCGCGTATCGCGCGAGGTGCTGCACCCGCTGCAGGCGCGTATGGACGCTGAGGATTGGTGGCCTGACGATCTGTTCAAGCAGATGGGAGAACTCGGCCTTCTGGGGATCACTGCGCCCGAGGAAATGGGCGGCTCCGGTCAGAACGAATTCACCCAGGCGCTGGTGTCCGAAGTGATCTCGAAATGGAATCCGGCGGTGGGTCTGTCGCACGGGGCACACGACAACCTGTGTCTGAACAACCTGCTGCGCAACGGCTCCGAGGAGCAGGTAAAGAAGTATGTGCCTGGCCTGTGTTCCGGTGATCTGGTCGGAGCCCTGGGGCTGACCGAACCCGGCGCGGGCTCGGATGCGCTTGGCTCCATGGCCACCACCGCGCGCCGCGACGGTGAAGACTATATCATCAACGGCTCGAAGATTTACATCACGAACGGGCCGATCGCCGATGTGGTCCTGCTTTATGCCAAGACTGACAAATCCAAGGGCGCCAAGGGCATTTCGGCGTTTATCATCGAAACCGACAATCCCGGGTTCAAGGTAGCGCAGAAGCTGGACAAGATGGGCTTTCGCGGCTCGCCAACCGGCGAGCTGGTGTTCGACGAGTGCCGCGTGCCGGCCTCTGCCATGGTGGGTGCCGAAAACAGCGGTGTATCAGTGGTGATGAGCGGGTTGGATCTGGAGCGCGCGATGGTCACTTCTGTCTGCGTCGGCATGGCCGAGCGGGCGCTGGAACTGGGTCTGGAGTATGCAAAGATCCGCGAACAATTCGGCAAACCCATCGCAAGTTTCCAGATGGTTCAGTCGAAACTAGCCGAGATTTACACCGAGGTCGAAACCGCCCGCGCCTTCAGCTATCGCGCGCTGGCGGCCTGTGTCGGTTTGCCCAAGGGGGCCGGAGGACGTGGCGAGATTCACAAGCTGACCGCCGCCGCCTGCCTTTACGCGGGCGAAGCGTTCAACAAGGCCGTCACCGAAGCCTGCCACATCCATGGCGGTTCGGGTTACATGCAGGACACCGAGATCAACCGGTTGTTCCGCGCCAACAAACTTTTGGAGATCGGTGCGGGCACCAGTGAAGTCCGCAAGATCATCATCGCCGAAGAACTTTTGCGCGCCTGAGGGAGGACCCAGCCATGAACAAGCAATTACGCAACGACATCGACCTTCCGACACATTTCATGACCGATGAACAGCAGGCGCTGGCCGATCAGGCCGGCAAGTTCTTCATGTCGGAGTTTCATCATCTGAACGCGGAAATGGACGACACCGATGATCTGCCGCCGTCGGTCTTTCCCAAGCTGGGCGAGATGGGCTATCTTGGCCTCAACGTGCCGCTGGAATACGGCGGGGCCGGGCTCGATTTCACCTCCGCCTGCATCATAAGCGAGGAATTGTCGCGCGCCTCTGCCGCGATCGGTCTTAGCCAGGTGGCGCATGATAACCT
This sequence comes from Pseudosulfitobacter pseudonitzschiae, assembly GCF_900129395.1. GTDB lineage: Bacteria > Pseudomonadota > Alphaproteobacteria > Rhodobacterales > Rhodobacteraceae > Pseudosulfitobacter > Pseudosulfitobacter pseudonitzschiae. Next base: position 86,368 of record NZ_FQVP01000012.1, on the reverse strand, counting down.
GTGCGTCAACAATATCTATCGCAACGCCAGTGAGGATCTGCGCCGCAAGTATTTGCCCGGGCTGTGCGACGGCACGCTGATCGGCGCTTTGGGCCTGACCGAACCCGGTGCCGGCTCCGATGCGCTTGGCTCGATGCGGACCACGGCGAAAAAGGATGGCGACGACTATATTCTGAACGGCGCCAAGATCTACATCACCAACGGGCCGATTGCGGATCTGGTGCTGGTCTATGCCAAGACCTCGCCCGAAAAGGGGGCCAAGGGCATTTCCGCCTTTATCGTGGAAACCGACACGCCCGGCTTCAAGGTGGCGCAGAAGCTCAACAAGATGGGGTTCCGCGGATCGCCGACCGGCGAATTGGTGTTCGAGGATTGCCGTGTGCCCGCCAAGAACATGGTCGGCAAGCTGGACGGTGGTGTTGCGGTGACAATGTCGGGGCTGGACCTGGAGCGCGCTATCGTCTGTTTCAATGCTCTGGGCATTGCGCAGCGGGCGCTGGATATCTCTATTGATTACGCCAAGACGCGCAAGCAGTTCGACAAACCGATCGCCAGTTTCCAGATGGTACAGGCGATGCTGGCCGACATGTACACACGGATCGAGGCGGCGCGCAGTCTGTCACTGAAAACCGTCGCCATGTGCGAGGGTCTGGAAGAAGGCGAAGGCGGGCGCGGCGAAATTCACAAACTGACGGCAGCGGCGATCTTCAAGGCTGCCGAGGCGACATCATTTGTGCTGGACAAGGCTGTTCAGATCCATGGCGGATCGGGCTATATGCGCGATACGGAAGTGAACCGGCTTTACCGGACCGGGCGCGTGCTCGAGGTCGGTGCGGGCACTCAGGAAGTGCGCAAGCTGATCATCGCCGGCGAGCTTCTTAAGGAATGAGGGGAAAGACATGAGCGACCGAAAGACACCGCGTTATGCCTCTGACCTCATGGCGGGTCAGGTGGCCCTCGTCACCGGTTCCGGATCGGGCATGGGCCGGGCCACGGCGCTTGAGATGGCGTCTTGCGGGGCCAGGCTGGCCCTGTTCGCACGCCGCGAGGAGCCGCTGGAAGAAACCGCCGAGATGATTCGCACCGCGGGGGGCGAGGCGTTTGTCGTGCCCGGCGACACCCGCGATGAGGCCAGTATCGAAACCGCGATGGGGCGGATCAAGGAGCACTACGGACAGCTTGACGTTCTGGTGAACAATGCGGGTGGTCAGTATATTGCCTCGGCCCGCGACATCACGAACAAGGGTTTCGAGGCGGTGATTCGCAACAACCTGATCGGGTCGTGGCAGATGACCCGCGCGGCGGCGGATCATTTCATGTATGACTCCGGCGGCTCGGTCGTATTCGTTACCGCGATTTCGGGCCGTACGGCCCTGACCGGTTTCGCGCATACCGTTGCTGCACGCGCCGGCGTGACCGGGATGATGAAGACGCTGGCCGCCGAATGGGGCGAATACGGGATTCGTCTGAACTGCGTTGCGCCGGGCACGATCAAGACCGACGCGCTCGGGCGCTATCCCATTCCGCCAGACCGGTGGAAGGATCTGAACCGGTCGGTCCTGAATCGCATGGGCGCGGCAGAGGACATCGCGGGTACGATCATCTTCCTTGCGTCCGATTTGGGGAATTTCATTACCGGCGAGGATATCTATGTTGACGGCGGTGAAACACTGCATATGGGCCATGATGCCCGCGACATGATCAATCCGGACATGTTCGAGAAACGAGAGCGCGGAGACGGGAAAAATGAGTGAACCCAATGTCCTTCTGGATATCAAAGACCGCATCGCGACTGTTACCCTGAATGACCCGGAACGCCGTAATCCGATTACCGGAAACGATATGATCGAGGCACTTCTGGAAAAGTTTGCAAAAGTGCAGGCCGACCCCGAAGTCAGCGTCATGATCCTCACGGGTGCTGGTTCCGCTTTTTGTGCGGGCGGCGACATCAAGGAGATGAACGACCCCGACGGTGTTTTTCGAAAAGAGCCGTTGGCGGCGGCGCAAAGCTATGTCGACGGCGTGCAGAGATTGCCGCAGGCGCTTTACAACCTCGATATTCCGACCATTGCAGCGGTCAACGGTGCGGCGGTCGGTGCGGGGTGTGACCTGACCATGATGTGCGACATGCGCATTGCGTCGGAAAAGGCGAAGTTCGGTGAGGTGTTTCTGAACCTCGGGATCATTCCGGGCGACGCGGGCAGCTGGTTCCTGCTGCGCCGTCTGGGCCATCAAAGGGCAGCCGATCTGACGTTTTCGGGCCGCATGGTCGCGGCCGATGAGGCGCTAGAGATCGGCATGGTGCTGGAGGTAGTGCCGCATGACACCCTGTTGGAGCGTGCCCGCGAACGTGCAGCGGTGATTGCTGCGAAACCGCCACGGGCGGTACGGATCGCCAAGCGCCTGATGCGCAACGCCGAACGGATGGATTTGCCGGATTTCCTGAATTCCGCGGCGGCCTATCAGGCCTTGATGCATCAGACCGAGGACCACCATGAGGCAGTCTCTGCGTTCATCGAGAAACGAAAACCCCACTTCACGGGGCGCTAAGGAAAGAACGCATGGCTGAAATCAGCAGAGAATATATGGAGCAGATCGCGCAGATGTGGAATGCGCGCGGCAAGGGGCTGATTACCCACATGGCGCTCGAGATCGAAAATGTGTCGAGCGAAGGCGTTCGGGTGCGGATGCCGTTCAATCCGGACTTTTGTGTGGATAAGGATCAGACCCTGCTTCACGGTGGCATTCTGACCGCCTTGCTGGACAGTGTTTTCGGGTTGGCGAACTTTGTGACCATCAAGGGGGTCAGCTCGATGGCGACCCTGGACCTCAGGGTTGATTATCTGCGGGCCGCACGGTCGCGCGCAGACGTCATCGTCAGCGCGCATTGTTTTCGGAAAACCCGCCATATCGCCTTTAATGCCGGCAACATCTGGTTCGATGGCCACGAGGATGCGGAAATCGCCCGTGGAACCGCCTCGTTCGCTTTGACCCGCGGTGACACCAGCCTTCTAGAAGCGATGACCAAAGGAAAAGCCTCGTAATGAACTTGCAAACCGTCAATGCCAACGTGGCCAGGGTGCCGTTTTTCCGGTTTCTGAATTTCGAGGTTCAGAGCATGGACGACTTTCATGCCGAAGCCGAGATGACTTTTGAAGCTCATCATATCGGAAACCCGATCATGGAGCATTATCATGGCGGCATCATCGCCAGCTTCATGGAAGCGACAGCCGCTATTGCCGTCCAACCAGATTTCACCGAAGTTCCGGCCAAGCCGATCAATCTGACCGTGGATTATCTTCGGCCTGGCGTGAAGGGTCCGCTGTATGCCCGTGCGAATGTCACCCGCAAGGGCAAGCGTATCGCGAGTGTCAGTGTAATTACATGGCAGACGGGTCGGGAAAAACAGGTTGCAGAAGGACTGTATCACTTCCTGTTGGTCTGATCACAACCCTTGAACGGTCAGTTGGCCGTTTCGTGTTCGGTGTAGGGGGTCGTCTCTCTTGAGCAAACCCCTTCGAGAAGCAGTTTGATAAGCATGCCGGAGAATTCGGGCAGCGAAAGATACCCGTCTTTTGCGGGTTCATTCGGGTCGAACCACTCCACCGTCCAGTTCAGTGCCCCCAGCATCACCTGGCGCAATGGGACGATCTTGATATCCGACCGGATAGCACCGTCATCCTGCGCTTCGCGCAGGACCCTGTCCCATAGTCTTCCGTATTCATGACGAATTCCTCTGTGCCGTTCCCTGAAACTGTTGGGTAGCATCCCATAGCTTCGGATGTTCGCAGACGTGAACTCGCTCGCCTTGAAAAGAAAATCCAGATGCGTCCAGATTGCTGTCGCTATCCTTGCGTGATGATCGTAAGGGGCCTCAAAATCCTGAACTGCTGCGCTTACACCCGTCAGAAGGTCGCTCAACCCGGCGTTCAGAACCTCGTCCACGATCGCTTCCTTGGACTTGAAATGGTAGTAGACGCTGCCCGCCTTCATCTCCGCTTCGTCGGCGATCTGTCTCAGCGTGGTTGCTTTGTAACCATTGTCCCTGAGAACGCGCGCTGCGGCGATCAGGATTTCCGCGCGGCTCTTCTCGGCCTTGCCGATGGGGTCGGGGATGTCGACAGAGTTGGCGGCTTTCGTCTTTAGTCCTGTCGTGACGACCATGTGCCGGGAACACATTCCATCAAGTATCAGCTTGCTCATGCGTTCGGCGAGAACATGCACCGGATAGCGATCCACATCATACCATTCCACTGTCCAGTTCATGGCACTCAGTATGAACTGGCGGATTGCAGCCACGGAGATGTCGACCCTCAGGTGGCCCGCATTTTTCGCATTATTCAAAAAGCAACTCCAGACCCGCGCATAAGCCGCGCGCAACTCACGGTGCGGAGCGCGTGCCTCATCGGACAACATCGGGTAGTTGCGGATATTGGCAGAGGTAAAGTCGCTGTCGGTCAGCAGATAGGTCAGGTGCGTTTCGATGAGCAATGCAAAGGTTTTGCGAAAATCATGGGAATCCCCTTTCGTCGACCGGACGATCTCACTGACCTTCTCGTAGAGTTGCCGCACACCAATATCCAGAACCTCGCTCAGAATCTGGTCTTTGGATTGAAAATGGTAATAGATACTTCCGGCTTCTATGCCGGATACCTGCGCAATGTCGCGCATCGTCGTGGCGTTGTAGCCTTCGTGCCGGAACAGGCGAGCGGCCGCAACGAGGATACCGCCTCGTGTCCGCTCCGACTTGCTCATTTCATCGTCGGTTCTCTTGATGGCATCAGTATATCTCACCATTCGTTGTCGATACTGAACAGTCACAACACTGTCCATTGTAATAAATCTAACAACTGTTAGAATACACCAAAGAAGGCTTCGAATCAAGTTCTTTGCCAAGATGTAAGCGGAAGAGGAGGATCTCTCTATGCGAGGGTTGAATGGAAAACGTGTAATCCTGACAGGTGGCGGTAGCGGCATCGGTCGGGCCGTATGTGAACGGTTCGGCGAAGAAGGTGCCGAAGTTGCCGTTTTCGATATGAACGAAGAGGGGGCGCAGGAAACTGTCCAGCATATTCTGGACGCCGGAGGCAAAGCGAAGGCGTTCAAAGTGGACATTACCGACCGTGCTCAGGTCGACAAGGCGGTGGCCGAGTTCGAGGCCGGTGGACCGGTCGACATCCTTGTGAACAACGCTGGTTGGGATGTGGTCAAGCCGTTCCTCGACAGCGATGCAGAACACTGGAAGAAGCTTATCGACATCAATCTATACGGGCCGTTGAACATGCATCACGCTGTACTCCCCGGTATGGTCGAGAATGGTAGAGGCCGCGTGGTCAACATCGCCTCCGACGCCGGTCGCGTGGGATCATCGGGAGAGTCCGTTTATGCAGCCTGCAAGGGGGGAATAATTGCATTTACCAAGACTGTCGCGCGTGAACTGGCTCGCAAGGGCATCCAGTTGAATGCAGTTGCACCCGGTCCGACCGACACACCGCTTCTTGCCCAATTCGCCCAGGGCGATACCGGTGCCAAGATCGCCGAAGGCCTCAAACGGGCCATACCGATGAAACGCCTTGGCCAGCCAAGTGACTATCCCGGGATCATTTGTTTCCTGGCGTCGGATGATGCGGGCTTCATCACCGGCCAGGTTATTTCGGTTTCCGGTGGCTTGTCGATGCACGGTTGATCGCCTGGCAGCCGTGCTTGCTCTAATGCGCAGCTGCCAAGCCATTTCCGAAGTTACCTCCCCAACTGGTCGCGCCTTCAGTGCGGCCTTTTTTCATTGACGAAAGATGACAAATAACCCGGTAGCCTCCGAGATTAAGCGGTTCAGCCCGGTTGCCGCTTTTTCGGATGGCTCTGGCACTACCACCGCCGAGTACCCGGCGCGCTGTACCGAAACCCTGAATGCCATCACGGCCCTTTGAAAGGAAACGGAATGATTACTGTATTTGGAGCAACCGGCACCACCGGCGCCCCCCTTGTCGATACACTGTTGGCAAAGGGCGCCAAAGTGCGTGCTGTCACCAGCGATCCGAGCAAGCTCGGCAAACTCAGGGACAAGGGATGCGAGGCGGTCACTGCAAGCTTCTCCGACCTTTCCGCGCTCGAACAGGCTTGCACCGGGGCGGACAGGATCTATCTGGTCACGCCTGCGCATCTGGACATGCGCCAATGGAAAGCAAACGCGATTGCGGCGGCCAAGTCAGCAGGCGTGCAGCACGTCGTTCTGGCCACCGGGCTTGGGGCATCGCCCAAGGCGGGGCTGACCTTTGGCAAGTGGCATTCCGAAGCTCAGGAATTGCTGAAGGAAAGCGGTCTGGACTGGACCTTTATCCAGCCGACCTATTTCATGCAGAACCTGCTGTGGCAGGCCGACAGTATCGCGAAGACCGGCGTTTATCATGATGATCTGGGCGGGCCGGTGTCCTGGATCGACGCCCGCGACATTGCCGATGTCGCTGCCGAGGCGCTGACCGGCGCAGGCCACGCGGGCAAGGGTTATGGCCTGACCGGGCCCAAAGCCCTGACCGGCGAAGATATTGCCGCAATACTGTCAGACGAGACCGGACGCTCTATCACCTCAACGCCCTTGTCGGCCGAGGACGCCAAGGGCGCGATGGTCGCCGCCGGGATGCAGGACGAGGTCGCTGCGGCCATGGTCGAACTGGCTTCCATCGCGCCCAAAGGTTACCTCGGCGGCATCGAGACCACCGTGAGCGACGTGCTCGGTCGTCCGGCGCGCTGCTTCCGCGATTTCGTTGCCGAGAATCGTGATGCTTTCGTCCGATAACTGGGTGGCGGTGCCGCTCTATCTTGAGCTGGCACCGCCTGCGGACGCTGCGGCGCAGGTCGCCCATCTATTTGTGTTCCGCGACACCGGCGCGTTGAGCGGGCGCGGCAGCGGGCGTTTCGCCACCGATCTCTTCACCCTTTCGGTGACAGGTGGCGACAGGGCGCAAATATCGCTTGCGCCACCCCGCCCGGATTTTACCCGCCGACAGTCTTCCTTTTGCGGCATCGTGGCCGGGCTACGGCTGTCGGCCCGACCGGAACATATGCCAGAGGCCGCAACGCTGGAGTCCTTGGCATTGGCATTGGCCCGCGTTCGGGAGAGTGATGATGGCCTGCCATCGCTTGTTTCAGCGCTGGACGATGTTGCATGTAGGCTGAGCTTCGCGGCGCGCCCGAAGGCGGTTAGCGATCGGACCGAACGGCGCAGGACGCGCGCCGATACCGGGATTTCACGACGGCGGCTCACCGCCACCCGGCGATTTCGCCGGCTGCTGGAACAGCTCGCGGGCCCCACCCCGCCGTTGAGCGATCTGGCGCTGGACGCGGGCTACTACGATCAATCGCATATGTCGGCGGTCTGCCGGGCCTATGCCGGCAGACCGCCGGGTGCGCTGCGGTCTCAGGCGACCCCGCGCCCTTTTGGCCTTTCGTTACAAGATGCACGCCTCAAGGATCGGCTACGATTGCTCATCACGGATGACTGCAAGGAGTGAGATCATAGTATGGCACAATTCGATCCGAGGAACCCAGATTTTGACGCGCGCGTGCGCGAAAGTTTCGAACGCCAGAAGGTGATGCACACGCTGGGGATCGGCATTGCCGACCTCTCGCCCGGTCATATCGTTCTGGAGATGGCAAACAGCGATGCGCTGACCCAGCAGCACGGGTTTCTGCATGCCGGTATTGTCTCGACCGCGCTGGACAGCGCCTGCGGATATGCGGCGTTTTCGCTGATGCCCGCGGACGCGGCAGTGCTGACGGCGGAATTCAAGATCAACCTGCTCAACCCCGCCGACGGGGAGCGGTTTCGATTCGTCGCCGACGTGGTGAAACCGGGCAGAACGCTCACGGTCTGCGAGGCGCGCGCCTACGCAATGAAGGGGCAGGATGAAAAACTTGTTGCCACGATGACCGGAACGCTGATGGCGCTGGTGGGACGGACGGGCGTTGCCGGGTGACCATCACCCCGACAACGGCTGCGGTGTTGGGCCGACGCCTGTGAACCGGCCACCGCACATCCGGGCGACCGGGTCGTTTCATCGGAAAGCTGGATCAGCTGTTCCAGCGTTTCGCAGTTTCAACCAAACGTTGACCATAGGACCGCGCCGTGTCCAGATCGCCGCCAGCCGGATATTCCTCGGGGGAGCTGTCGGAGGGGGCAATCGCGAGAAGACCGGAATATCCGCCCGTCCAGTTCATCTTTTCCGGGCCGTCCGCCTTGGTGTTGGCGGGCATGAGACCGACGCCGCACCAGAGCTGGCCGTGTTGCTGCGACAGGGTAATGAAATACTGGATGGTCGAGAACTTGTCACCATTTGCTGTCGCAGAAGTGGTAAAGCCACCGGCGATCTTGTCCTTCCAGTTCTGCGTGAACCAGGGCTTCGAGCTGGCATCGGCGAATTTCTTGAACTGCCAGGCGGGGGCGCCCATGTAGGTCGGGCTGCCATAGACGATGGCATCGGCCGCATCGAGCGCCGCCCAGGCCGCCGCGTCCAACTCTCCGTCTTCAGACAGTTTCAGCAATTCAACCTCGGCGCCTTCGACACCCCTGGCCCCTTCGGCGACGGCATTGGCCTGAACGTCCGTGTGGCCATATCCGCTGTAATAGACAATCGCTAGCTTCGTCATGGTCGGTACACCTTTTGCTTAATTTGGAATAGCCATGACTTAGGAAAGACGGTTACTAAAAGAAAGCTGATTGTTTTTCAAAACCTGATCAGTGGTCCGAAGGCCCGTCATTGATAATCAACTTCGTAGCTTACTAAGCTATTGATAAATAAAAATATAATAGCACGACCGCGGGTCTCCGGCCGAGTTCTGAGCGCAGCTGCACAGCAATTGTGCGCCGGGTCACTCTTCAGGTGCAAGATTCTTCATCATTCAGACGGGCTTCGAGCACATGGCGCTGAACCTTGCCACTGGTCGATCTCGGGAAATCATCGAACGAAATAAACCGAATTTCGCGGGGCCGCTTGTATCCGGCCAGATACTCCCGGCAAAGCTGCATCAGTTCTTGCGCCTGTGGACCTCCATCGACGCAGGCGACGAAGGCCACCGGGCTTTCGCCCCATTTCGCGTCGAAGGCGCGCACCACTGCAGCGTCGACCACACGCGGATGCGCAAGAAGCACCCGCTCGATTTCCGCTGGATACACGTTTTCGCCGCCCGTCTTTATCAGGTATTTCGCCCGGTCCACGAAGTCGATGGTGCCATCGGGATTGCGTCGGAACAGATCGCCCATGTGAAAGAACCCGTTGCGAAAGTCGCGGGCGTTGGTGTCGTCGGCGTTCCAGTATCCCGAAAACAGGGTCGGACCCCGCACCGCCATTTCGCCAGGCATTCCAACCGGCACCTCGTCGCCGTTGGGATCGACCAACCGAACCTCGCAGAAGGCGCTGACGCGCTTGGACAATGTCTGTGGCACGACACCGGGGGCGATCAGGTCGGCGGTTCCCGGCGGCAGCCCGGTCTCGGTGGCCCCGAAGGAATTCAGATAGGGCGTGGCCAGAAGGCCTGTCAGCTCCGCAATCTGATGCGGTGGCACCAGATCGGCCATCGCGCCGCAAACTTTGATCCCTTTTACGGGCAGCGGATTGGCGCGTCGTTCCGCAATGAAGGCCTCCAGCGTGCCCGGCATCATCACGAACCAACCGATTTTGTGGCGTGACAGCGCCGCGTTGATGACCGCGGACTGCAACCCGTCCACCATGACCACGGTACCGCCGCGCAAAAGCGTCGCAAGGGCATGATCGGTGGAGGCCATGTGAAACATCGGTGCCCAGGCGATGAATCCGTCGCCGGGATCAAGCGCCAGTTGCGCGGCAAAGACCATGGACCGCGCGATGTGCGCGCGATGGCTGATGAGCGCCCCTTTGGGCAATCCGGTGGTTCCCGAAGTGTAAAGGATCGTCAGCCCCGCCTCCGGATCGTCCACCAGGGTGCCGACGCGCGCGTCTGGCCGTGCCCCGGCCAGGGCTGATTCCAGCTCGGGCCCGATTTCCAAACAGGGGGTTGAGGCAATATCCTGATATGCCGCCTTGAGGCCGGGTTCGACAAGCGCCAGAACCGGTTCGACCAGTTCGACGCAATGCCGCAATTCGTCCGGCGCAAGCCGCCAGTTCAGGCAGGCAACGATCGCGCCGATCCCCGCCGCAGCCAGTTGCAGCTCCAGGTACTCTGCCCGGTTGTGCGACAGAATCGCAATCCTGTCCCCCGGTGCTATGCCCCTGGCCAGAAACACGGACGCCAGCCGGTCAACCCGGTCGTGCAATTCGGCATAGGTCAACCGGTTGCTGCCGTCCTCCACGGCCAGAGCCTCCGCGCAGTTGCGCACACGGGTTCGAAAGATTGAGTACAGATCGGCGCGGCCGGCGCGCATCACTTCGGGCAGCATTGTCTTCTCCCTCGCTCTTGAGCCTCAGAGACTTTGCGCCAAACGCACCCCTTCATCAATAGCGCGCAGAGCGTCGAGTTCTGCCGCCTCCTTTGCACCACCAATCATCGTGACGGTGACACCCTGTGCAATGAGCTCCTCAGCCAAAGCCCGTTCCGGTTCCTGACCGGTGCACAGCACGATGGTATCGGCGGCTATGATCTTTGGCTCGCCGTCCATGACAATATGCAGCCCCGCGTCGTCGATGCGGTCGTAGACCACGCCGCCCAGAGCCTCGACCCCATGCTTGCGCAGCGCATTGCGCAGGATCCAACCGGTCGAGACGCCAAGACCCGCGCCCGCTTTCGAGGTTTTACGCTGTAGCATGACGACCTTGCGGCGTGATGGTTTCGGGGCCAACGGATCGCCCGCCAACGCCCCCGACGTGGTGAAATGCGGGTCCACGCCCCAGGTTTCGCAGAACGCGTCGGTGTTGTGGGTTTCGGCCGGTTCGGTCACGAGGAACTCGGCAACGTCATGCCCGATGCCCCCTGCCCCCATCACCACGACGGTGTCACCGGCCGCGCGGTTGCCCGACAGGATCTCGGCATAGGTCGCGACACTGGGATGGTCGATGCCCGGCAGATCGGGAATCCGCGGCGTGACCCCGGTCGAGATGACCACATGGTCAAAGTCAGTGAGATCATCCGACCCGGCGCGCTGTCCGAGGCGCAGCTTGACGCCGTGTTTTTGCAACTGGCCCCCATAGTACCGCAAGGTCTCGTTGAACTCGTCTTTGCCCGGTGCCGCTTGCGCCAGATTTAACTGACCCCCCAGTTTGTCTTGCGCTTCGAACAGGGTAACGTCATGGCCCAGCATTGCTGCCTCAGAAGCTGTGGCCATGCCCGCGGCGCCACCGCCGACAACGGCCACTTTTTTGGGTGATTCGGTCGGACTGTCCCGAAATTCGGTTTCGCGTCCGGCCCGTGGGTTGACGAGACAGCCGACCGGTCGATCCGAAAAGATGAAATCCAGACAGGCCTGATTGCAGGCAATACAGGTATTGATCTCGTCCGCGCGGCCCTCGCGCGTCTTTTTGACGAAATGCGGATCGGCCAGAAAGGGCCGTGCCATCGAGATCATGTCCGCCTCGCCGGAAGCAAGTATGTCCTCTGCGATCTCGGGCGTGTTGATTCGGTTTGAGGCGACCACCGGAATAGAAACCGCAGCTTTCACGTTGGCCGCCGCCTGACGCCAGGCGCCGCGCGGCACCTGATAGGCGATCGTCGGCACGCGGGCCTCGTGCCAGCCGATGCCGGTGTTCAGAATATCGGCACCCGCTGCCTCGATCTTGCGCGCCAGGTCTGCGATTTCCTCGGCGGGCGCGCCGCCCTCGACCAGATCGGCGGCGGAAATCCGATAGATGACAAGAAAGTCCGACCCGCAGCGTTCGCGCACCGCGCGCACGATCTCAACCGAAAAACGGTGGCGGTTCTCGGCGCTGCCACCCCATTCGTCTTCACGCTTGTTGGTATGGGTGACTGTGAATTCATTGATAAGGTATCCTTCGGAGCCCATGATCTCGACGCCATCGAACCCCGCTGCCTGCGCGTTTTCGGCGGCTTTCGCAAAATCCTCGATAGTGCGGCGGATATCGGCATCGGTCATCTCGCGCGGAACAAAGCGGTTGATCGGGGCGCGGATCGGGCTTGGGGCGACGCAGCCCTCGATTTTTGCATAGCGCCCGGCGTGCAGAAGCTGCGCGCAAATCAGACTGCCTTCGGCCTGGACCGCCTCGCAGATCGGACGCAGGCTGCGCGCGTCCTCCGGGTCGTCAATACGTGGCCCTTCGGGATCGAACATGCCCTCGGCATTGGGCGCAAATCCGCCCGTAACCAGAATCGCCGCCTCTCCCCGCGCCCTTTCGGCGTAAAAGGCAATCTGCCGCGCAATACTGTCGGGCTCGGTTTCCAGCCGGGTATGCATCGAGCCCATGATGACACGATTTCGCAACATGTGTTGCCCTGCGCGTATCGGCGAAAGCATGGTTCCGAAGCTTTTCTTTTGCATGTCTGTCATTGTGAGGATCCTCCTAAAACTCCGCTTGATCTGTATTCTAACATTTGTTAGATTTTAGGGAAGAACATATTTCGGTCATGGGGAGGATCGCGGGTGCAATTCCAGCCAACAGAAGATCAAAAGGCCTTTCGCGAAACGGCAAAGAGGTTTGCCACCGAGAAGCTGGCGTCGAGTTATCAAGAGCGCGCAAGCGGCCACACCTTCGACCGGGCGCTGATCAAACAGATGGGTGCGCTGGGGTTGATCGGTGCCGATCTGCCCGAGGAGTTTGGCGGGCTTGGCGAAAGCTCGGTCACGTCCGGCCTGATCGTCGAAGAAATCGCCTATGCCGATTTCAACGCCAGCTATGTGCAGCTTCTGGGCTCTCTCATGGGCGGCATGGTGGCGCAGCACGCTTCGAAAGAGATTGCGTCGGAATGGGTGCCCAAGGTTGTGTCCGGCGAAGCGGTCATCGGGCTGGGTCTGACCGAACCACGCGGCGGGTCGGACGCGGCGAACCTGATTCTGAAGGCCGAGAAATCCGGCAACGGCTGGCGTCTGAACGGCGAAAAGACATCTATGAGCTTTGCCAGTCAAGCCGATGCCGCGGTGGTTTTTGCCCGCACCGGCGATCCGGACGCAGGCGCGCGTGGGGTCAGCGCCTTTTTCGTTGATCTGAACCAGGAGGGTATCAAGCGCACCCATTTCGACGACATCGGCACAAAACCTGTCGGGCGCGGATCGGTGTTTTTCGACGACGTTTTTGTACCGGCGGAAAACATGATGGCTGAACAAGACCGCGCCTTTGGTACCATCATGGCCGGGTTCGACTATTCCCGCGCGCTGATCGGGTTGGAATGTCTGGGTGCCGCCCAGGCGTCGGTTGACGAAACCTGGGCGTATGTCCAGGAGCGCGAAGCCTTCGGCGCGCCCCTTGTGCAGTATCAGGGTGTCAGCTTTCCGCTGGCCGAGGCAGAAACCCAGCTGACCATGATGCGCCAGCTTTGCTATTATACGCTGGACCTGCGCGACCGTGGTCTGCCCCACACATCGCAAGCGGCGATGTGCAAGTGGTACCTGCCCAAGACAGCCTGCGAGATCCTGCACCAGTGTCTGATCCTGCACGGGCACTATGGCTACACAACCGACCTGCCGCACCATCAACGCTACAACGACGTTCTCGGCCTGCAGATCGGTGACGGCACCGCGCAGATCCAGAAGCTGGTGATCGCCCGCGAAAAAGTCGGGCGGATGGCGCTGCAATACGACAAGAGGGCGAAGGGAGGTTCGAAATGAGCGATCCCGTCATCGCCAGTATCGAGGGTGCGACCGGCATCATTGATCTGGCCCGCCCCGAGAAGTTCAATTGCCTGTCACTGGACGTGCATGAGCGCATCGCTGCCGCGCGTGCGGAATTCGAGGCGAACCCGGACATTCGGGCGATCCTCATTCGCGCGCAGGGCAAGCACTTTTGCACCGGTGCCGACCTGAATGAAGTGAAAGGTAAATTGAATGATCCCGCCGCGCTGGACCACTTCATCGCCTTCGGCATGAAGAACCTGCGCGCGCTCGAAACGTCCTCCCTCCCTGTCGTGGTGGCGGTGCAGGGGCTGTGTCTGGCCGGCGGGATCGAACTGATGTTGGCCTGTGACGTGTGCTTTGCGGGCGAAAGCGCGCAATTCGGCGATCAGCACGCGCAATTCGGCCTGATCCCGGGTTGGGGCGGGTCGCAGCGGCTGACGCGGCTGATGGGCCAACGCCGGGCACTCGATCTGATGTTTTCGGCCCGGTGGCTAAAGGCGGGCGAAGCCAGGGAGGCCGGTCTGGTCAACTATGTCGTGCCGGATGCGGAATTGCACGAGGCCGCGCTGGAATATTGCCAGACGATCGCGGGCCGCTCGCGCAACGGTATCGCCGAGATGAAGCGCCTGGCACGCGAAGGTGCAGACCTTGGCATCGACCAGCAAATGCGGCTTGAGCGTGACGCCGCCGTGCGCGCCCTGCCCAGTGATGATGTCGCAGAGGGGCTCGACGCCTTCGAGAACCGCCGCAAACCCGCTTTCAAGAGTTGAGTAGACACCATGGATTTTACCCTGAACGACGAACAACGCCAGATTTACGAATACGGCGGTCAGCTGGCGCAGAAATACGACAATGCCTATTGGCTGGATCACGCCCGCAAGCATGAATTCCCTCACGACATGTTCAAACAGATTGCCGATGACGGTTTTCTGGGGATCATGGTGCCCGAGGAATACGGCGGCGCAGGTCTGGGCATGACTGAAATGGCCCTGTTCATGGAAGGCACCGCCAACCACGGCATACCGCTGCTGATGATGGTGGTCGGTCCGACCATGTCGCTGGCGCATATCGCCAGCCACGGGTCCGAATTCCACAAGAAAGAGCTTCTTCCGGCAGCATGTCGCGGCGACATCCAGTTTTGTTTCGCGATCACCGAACCGGGCGCCGGATCCAACACGATGAAGGCCACCACGCTGGCCAAGCGCCGGGGCAACCGGTTCAGCCTGTCGGGCGAAAAGACCTTTATCACCGGCGCCGAGGTATCCGATTATTGCCTGGTGGTGGCGCGGACAAAGCCGCATGATGAAGTGAGCCGCAAGACCGATGGCTTTACACTCTTTGCCGTGGACCTGAAGAAAAAAGGCGTCGAAAAGCAGCGGGTGAAGATTTCGATCCCCCTGCCCGAGGAACAATGGACCCTGTTCTTCGACGAGGTCGATCTGGGCCCCGAAGATGTGGTGGGCGAGGTGGACGAGGGATTCTCGATCCTGTTCGACAGCCTCAACCCCGAACGGATTATCCTTGCCGCGTTGTGCTGCGGCATCGGACGGTTCGCGCTGAACAAGGGTGTGGCCTATGCATCCGAGCGCAGTGTTTTCGGCCAGCCCATCGGCGCGCACCAAGGTGTACAGCACCCGATGGCCAAGGCGCACACTGCGGTCGAGATGGCCAGCCTGATGACCCGTCGTGCAGCGTGGGAATTCGACAACAAGCTGCCTGCCGGAGCGTCTTCGAACATGGCAAAATACGCCGCCGCCGAAGCGGGGATCGAAGCCGTGGATGCCGCGCTTCAGGCCCATGGCGGATCGGGCTTTACCGAAGATACGGGGCTTTACGAAATGTATCCGCTGGTCCGCCTGCTGCGCACGGCACCGGTGAACCGCGAACTTTGCCTCAGCTATATTGGCGAAAAGGTCATGGGGCTGCCGCGATCCTATTGATCGCGCGGCCGGGAAGGGAGGACGACATGCAATTTGGAATGCGCTTCCGGCGGCAGGACGCCGCCGACAAGGTGAACGACCGCTTCTGGCACGAGATCGAGGGTAAGCCGCTTGATGAGGTGCGCCGTATTCAGGAAGAACGGCTGCGCGATCAGATGGCCTATCTCAAGGCGAATTCTACCTTCTATCAGGAGAAGTTCGCCGAGGCGGGCGTGGATTTCGATGACATCCGCACCATCGAGGACCTGCAGAAACTCCCCTTCACCTACAAGACCGAAATCCGAGAAAGCCTGGCCGCCGAACCGCCCTTTGGCAAGCACCGTGCTGCGCCGATGTCGGACATTATCCAGATGCAGGCGTCGTCCGGGACCACCGGCAACCCGTCCTATGTGGCGCTGACCGAAGCGGATACCGAGATGTGGCACGAGATGACGGCGCGCTGTTTCTTCGCCAACGGCGTGCGTCCCGGTGACATGGTACTGCACGCGTTTTCGCTGGCCAAAGGCTTTGTCGGGGGCATTCCCGTGATGCAGGGCCTGCAGTACATGGGCACAATCGACGTACCGGTCGGGGCCGACGGCGGTGCGGAACGGCTGTTGCGCGCCTGTGCCGATACACGCCCGCGCTGCATTGTCGGGGCCCCGAATTTCGTTCTGCACCTGGCGGAAAAAGCGCCGGAAGTGCTGGGCTGCAAGGCCAGCGAACTGGGCGTCGAGCAGATCGTCGTCGGCGGCGAACCCGGCGGCGGTATTCCAGCCATCCGTGCCAAGATCGAAGCGGCCTGGGGCGCGAAATGCACCGAGATGCTGGGCGGCACCGATCTGGGCGTGACTTACTGGGCCGAATGCGATGCCCAATCGGGGATGCATATGGTCAATATGGATTATATCATCACCGAACTGCTCGACCCCGAAAGCGGCGAAATCATTCCTTGGAAAAAAGGCGCCGAGGGCGAAATGATCTATACTGCAATCGGTCGTCAGGCGAGTCCGGTCGTGCGCTTTCGGTCAGGTGACTATATCGAGGTCATCGACACCG
The DNA here is from genome assembly GCF_900129395.1 of Pseudosulfitobacter pseudonitzschiae. GTDB lineage: Bacteria > Pseudomonadota > Alphaproteobacteria > Rhodobacterales > Rhodobacteraceae > Pseudosulfitobacter > Pseudosulfitobacter pseudonitzschiae. The sequence goes on along the minus strand of NZ_FQVP01000012.1, from coordinate 69,643 downwards.
AATGCACCTGCGGCCGCACCGGTCCGAAAATCCGTTGCACCGGACGGACCGATGACATGCTGATCGTGCGGGGGGCCAACGTGTTCCCGTCGGCCATCAACAGCGTGATCACCGAAATGGTGCCCGAAACCAACGGAGTCATGCGCATCGTGGCCGATTTCGAAGGCCACACCACGCAGGGCGCGCTGACGGTGATCGTGGAACGCGGCACTGACCGCAATACGGCAGATGATGCTGGCCTCAAGAAAAAGATTGAACAGCGCCTGCGTGACGCCCTTGTCTTCAAGGCTGACGTTCATCTCGTGGCCGCCGACACCTTTGAAAAACCCGGCGCCGCCAAGGTCGCCTTTGTTCTGAGAGAATACCCTGACTTGCCATGACGAAAATGAAATCCCTCCTCGACACCGGATCTGATGATTTCCGCAAGAACAACGCGCAGTATCGCGAAAAAATCGACGAACTGCATGCGCTTCGGCTCACGCAGCGGGTTGGTGGACCTGAGAAGGTGCGGAATCGACACATCGAAAAAGGCAAAATTCTGCCGCGCGAGCGCATTGAACGCCTGGTCGATCCGGGTACGCCGTTTCTTGAACTCGGCGAACTGGCCGGACTGAACATGCACAAGGGCGTGCCGCCGGGTGCCGGCATCATTACCGGGATCGGTGTGATCGAAGGCCGCCAATGTATGATCATCGCCAATGACGCCACTGTTAAGGGCGGCACCTATTTCGGGATCACCTGTCGCAAACATGTGCGCGCGCAGAAAATTGCCTGGAAAAACCGCCTGCCCGTCATCACGCTGGTCGATTCCGGTGGCGCGTTTCTGCCCGATCAGGCGAATCTGTTCCCCGACGAAGGCCAGTTCGGTTCGATCTTCCATCAGCAGGTCGGCATGTCGGGCGATGGTGTGCCGCAGATCGCCGTGGTCATGGGGCCCTGCACGGCGGGCGGCGCCTACATCCCCGCGCTCTGTGACGAAGTGGTGATCGTGCGCGGTCAGGGCTTTATGTATCTGGGCGGGCCGGAACTAACCTTTGCCGCAACCGGTGAAAAGGTCGAAGCCGAAGAACTGGGAGGCGGCAAGATGCACTCCTCCGTCTCCGGCGTAACCGACCATTTGGCCGAGGATGACGCGCATGCGTTGGCGATCACCCGCGATATCGTCAGCCACTTGGGCGAAAAGCCCCTGCCCCGCAAAACACCCACCGAACCGCGTGCGCCTGCTTACCCGACCGAGGAAATCTACGGCATCATCAGCCGCGATCCCAAGGTGCCGACCGATAACCGCGAAATCATCGCGCGTCTGGTGGATGACAGCGATTTCCACGAGTTCAAGCCATTGTACGGTGACACGATCATGACCGGCTGGGGCCGCATCCACGGCCACGAAGTTGGCATTATCGCCAACACCGGCGTGCTGTTCGTCGAGGCTGCGCTGAAGGCCACCCATTTCATCAACCTCTGCGTCCAGCGCGATATTCCGCTTCTGTTTCTGGCGGATGTGAACGGCTTTATGGTGGGCCGCGAGGTCGAGCAGATGGGCATCGCCAAGGCCGGTGCAAAGATGATCACCGCGATGTCCTCGGCACGGGTGCCTAAATTCACCATCATCACCGGCGGATCCTATGGGGCCGGGTATCTGGCAATGTTGGGCCGCCCGTTCCAACCCGATGCAATGTTTGCCTGGCCAACCGGTCGATCGGCGATCATGGGTCCGGAACAGGCCGCCAGCGTGCTGGCACAGGTCCGCGCCCAAATCAACGAACGCGAAGGCGAAAGCTGGACGCCGGAAGAGGAGGAAGCCTTCAAGGCGCCCATCCGCAAGGAATACGAGGATTTCCAAGGTGCTTACAATTTTGCCTCGAACCTGTGGATCGACAGTGTGATCGAGCCTTGTGAAACCCGCGATGTCATGGCGCTGATGCTGGATGTGACGTCGCGCAGACCCAAGGTCGAAACCAATTTCGGCGTGTTCAGGATGTGAGGCCCGAGAAATGAAAATCAAAACACTTCTCATCGCCAATCGCGGCGAAATTGCCTGCCGGATCGCGCGCACCGCGCGGGCCAGCGGTATCACCCCTGTCGGCGTGCACTCGCAAGCTGACGCCGACGCCCTTCATGTCCGCGAAATCGGACACTCCGTCTGTATCGGCGGCGGCCCGGCATCCGAAAGCTATCTGAAGATCGACGCGGTGATCGACGCCGCGAAATCGGTCGGCGCGGATGCGATCCACCCCGGGTATGGCTTTCTCGCAGAGAACTCCGAATTCGCCCGTGCGGTAGAAGCCGCCGGAATGATCTTTATGGGGCCGACACCCGACACGCTTGACCGTTTCGGCGACAAGGCCAGCGCCAAAAAAGCCGCCGTTGCGGCCAGCGTCCCGGTCATTTCAGGTGCCGAAGGCGCGCGGTCCGATCCACACGAAATTGCCACCGAGGTGCGTGCGATGGGCCTGCCTGTTCTGCTCAAGGCTGTCGGCGGCGGTGGCGGGCGCGGCCAACGGCTGGTGACCGACGAGACCACACTTGAGGAAGACATCGAAGGCGCGCTGCGTGAGGCAAGGTCCACCTTCGGCTCCGAAGGGCTGTTGCTCGAGCGGTTCCTGCCAGAGGCCCGCCATGTCGAGGTGCAGATCGCGGGCGACGGCAAGGGCCATGTGGTGCATCTGTTCGAACGCGACTGCACGCTACAGCGCCGTCATCAGAAAGTTATCGAAGAAGCTCCGGCATGGGGGCTCCCCCGCACGCTGCTGGACCAAATCGCGCAGGACGCGGTGCGCCTGGGTGAAACGCTTGATTATCGCGGTCTGGGCACGGTCGAATTTCTGGTCGCAGGGGAGGAGTATTACTTCCTTGAGGTAAACCCCCGTATTCAGGTGGAGCACCCTGTCACCGAGGCAATAACCGGGCTTGATCTGGTCGCGCTTCATCTGCGCATCGCCGAAGGCGCGGGCCTTGGCCTGGTTCAGGACGATCTGGCAATCAACGGCCATGCGGTCGAGGCACGGCTTTACGCCGAAGACCCGGCAATGCAGTTCGCCCCCTCGACAGGCACGCTGACGACACTCAGCCTGCCGGATGGTCTGCGCATCGACAGCGGTGTCGAAGAAGGCGACGCGGTAACGCCGTTCTACGATCCGATGATCGCCAAGCTGATCGTTCACGCACCTGACCGGGAAACCGCCCTGGCCCGGCTGGCGACGGCGCTTGATCATGTCGCGGTCGAAGGTGTGCAAACCAACCGGGCTTTCCTGACGGCGTTGGCGCGCAACCCTGAATTTGAACAGATGCAGGTGCATACCCGCTGGATCGACGGCAAACTCGACGCGCTGACACAATCAGGTCCCCTTGCCCGCCCCGAATTATGGAAGGCCGCCGCGGCCATTCTTTTCGTGGCGGCATCGCGCAGCGACGCAAGCGCCAATCCATGGACCAACCGCGACACCTTTACCGGTTGGCGGCTTGGCCTGGGTGGCGGTCCGATCGAGGTGGTACAGCGTGTCACGCTGACCGATTCCGCCGACACCTCCGAGGAATTGCGTGTCGGACCCGTCAAAGCACGCGGAAGGTACACCGTCCTGACGGAAAACGGAATTGCGGCGACACTGTCGATGCGTGAAGTCGCGCCGGGCCGTTGGCGCGTGAGCGAGGGTGACACGGTCTACCTCATCGACGCACGGATTCACGCAGGCGTAATCGAGATGGCCACACCCGAGGGCCGGCTCGTCTACCGCCCGGCCGCGCCTTTGGACTTTGCTGGAGGCGATGCGGCGGCGGATCGGGCCGTGGCCTCACCGCTTACCGGCATGATCGTCGAAATCAAGGTGGCCGATGGTCAACCCGTGGCCGAAGGCGACGTGATCGCGGTCATGGAATCCATGAAACTTGAAATATCGATCCGCGCTGCCGCAGCAGGGATCGCCAGCAACATATCCGTCTCGAATGGGGACATGGTCGATCGCGGCCAGGTCATCGCCGAGATACTGCCATCCGAGGAGTGATAAGATGAGCGACTTTCCCAAATTCGTCGAGTTCAGAGAAGAAGGCCCGCGCGAGGGCTTTCAGATCGAAAAGAAGATTTACCCGATCGAAAAGCGGATCGAACTGATCGACATGCTCAGCGAAACCGGTTTGAAACGCATTCAGGTCGGCAGCTTCGTCAGCCCGAAATACGTGCCGCAAATGGCCGATACCGGCGAGCTGTTCCAGCGTATCAAGCGCAAGCCGGGAGTGAACTACACGTCGCTTTGGCTGAACGACAAGGGGTTTCGCAAGGCACTGACCGCGCATGAGGTCGATATCGACCCGCGCCTGTTATTCTATCCATCCGAGGCGTTTGCGCAATCGAACAACAATTGTTCTTCCGCCGAAATGCGCGAGAAGCAACGTGACTGGGTCCGGCTTTACAAGGAAGAAGGCTATACCGTCGACGCCGCCTACGTGATGACGGCCTTCGGCTGCAACTTCGAAGGCCCGATTTCGCAAGAGCGCATTCTCGACGATTTCCGCTTTATCCTCGCGCTTTGCGAGGAGGAACAGATCCCTGTGCCAATACTTGTCGTCGCGGATACAATGGGGTGGGGAAACCCCGAAGCAGTGAAGCGGATGATCGGTGCCCTGCGCGAACTGGCCCCGGACGCCCGGATCGGCATGCACATCCACGACACGCGTGGGCTTGGTATCGCCAATCTCCACGCCGCCCTTTCGATGGGCGTGGACATGTTCGAAAGCTCGGTCGCCGGTCTTGGGGGCTGTCCTTTCGCGGGTCACGGCCATGCGCGCGCTGCTGGCAATGTCTGCACCGAGGACGCGGTTTTCCTGTGCCATGAGCTGGGCATCGAAACCGGCATCGACCTGGACAAGCTGATCGCGGCCGCGCTCAAGGCGGAAGAGATCATCGAAGCGCCGCTCATGGGCCGCGTCATGCATACCGGCGGTCTCGACAAATACCGCAAGACAAGCTGAGGGAGGACGAAGATGTCAAAGGCACTTGATGGAAAGGTTGTTCTGGTCACCGGAGCGGGTGGCGGGATCGGTCGAGATATTGCGCTGATGGCTGCGGCCGAAGGCGCCGCCGTGGTGGTTAACGATCTGGGCGCGTCGCTGAAAGGCACCGGCCAGACGGAAACTGCGGCGCAAAAGGTGGTTGAGGAAATCAAGGCAGCGGGCGGCGACGCGATTGCCGACGCCGGCAGCGTCACCGAACCGGACGCCGCGCGCGCGATGATCGAGGCTGGCGTCAAGGAATTCGGCCGCATAGACGCCGTGGTGAACAACGCCGGCATCCTGCGCGACTGCTTCTTCCACAAGATGACCTACGAGGATTTCGACGCGGTGGTGAAGGTCCATCTTTACGGTGCCTTCAACACCAGCCGCGCCGCCGCCGACTATTTCCGCGAACAGGAAAGCGGGGCATTGGTGCATATGACTTCGACCTCGGGGCTGATCGGCAACTTCGCCCAGGCGAACTATTCCGCCGCCAAGCTGGGCATCGCCGCCTTTTCGAAATCGGTGGCGCTGGACCTCAAGCGCTGGAACGTGCGGTCGAACTGCATCGCGCCCTTCGCCTGGAGTCGGATGATCTCGTCGATCAAGACCGACACGGAGGAACAGAAGGCGCGCGTCGCCAAGATCAAGGAGATGACACCGGCGAAGGTTGCGCCAATGGCCTGTTTCCTGATGAGCGACCGTGCGGCAGATGTGTCGGGGCAGATCTTCGCGGTGCGCAAGAACGAGATATTCCTGTTCAACCAGCCTCGCCCCCTGCGCTCCGTCCATTCCGGTGAAGGCTGGACCGCAGATGAAATCGCCGAGCGCGCTATTCCCGCGCTCAAGTCGCAATTCACACCGCTGGAAGTATCAGCGGATGTCTTTCCGTGGGATCCGGTCTGATGGCTAAACGCAAAGAGAAAATTACCTCCGACATCGGCTGGAGCACCCCCGACCAAATCAGTGTGCGGGGGCTCGACCTGCCGAATGAGATTTTGGGCCACATGAATCTCGGCGATCTCGCCTTTCTGCAACTGACGGGCCGCAAGGCCACGCCCGAAGAAAGCCGCGTTTTCAACGCCATCGTGATTACCCTGGTCGAACATGGCATCACGCCGTCGGCCCTGGCCGCACGCATGACCTATATGGGTGCGCCGGAGTCGCTTCAGGCGGCTGTCGCGGCTGGGCTGTGCGGGTTGGGCACCGTGTTTGTCGGCTCGATGGAGGGCGCATCGAAGATGCTTTACGAGGCGCTGCCCGAGGACAAGCTTGGCACCGGCGCCGATCTGGACGCCATCGCGCTGGAGACCGTCGAGAAATTCCGCGCCCAAAAGGCCATCGTGCCGGGCTTGGGCCATCCTGTGCACAAGCCGGTCGATCCGCGTGCTCCGCGCCTGTTCGAAATTGCGGCGCAGAACGGCAAATCCGGTGAATACATTGAGTTGATACAGAAGATACAGGCCGTTGCCGAAGAGAAGTCCGGCAAGATGCTGCCGATCAATGCCACCGGTGCAATCGGTGCGATCTGCTGCGAATTCGGCTTTCCCTGGAAGATCGTGCGCGGTTTCGGTGTCATGGCACGCGCCATCGGGCTGGTCGGTCATATCCTTGAAGAAAGCGAGAACCCGATTTCCTATGAGCTGTGGCAGCGCGCCGAAGAGGAAATCCTCGAAACTTCCGGCCCCGGAGCATCCTGAGCCATGCAAACATCGGCCCCTGAAACCCATAATGATCTGCGCGACGCGTTGCGTGCGCTCTGCGCGCAGTTCCCGCCCGAATACCATCGCAACTTCGGCGAGGATAACACCTACCCCGAGGAGTTTGTCGATGCCCTTACCCGTGAAGGTTGGTTGGCGGCAATGATCCCCGAGGAGTACGGCGGATCGGGTCTCGGCCTGACCGAAGCCTCGATCATCATGGAAGAGGTGAACCGTTGTGGCGGCAACGCGGGTCACTGTCATGGGCAAATGTACAACATGGGCACGCTTTTGCGGCACGGTTCAGACGCGCAAAAGCAGCAATACCTGCCCGGTATCGCCAGCGGCGAGCTGCGCCTGCAATCCATGGCCGTGACCGAACCGACCACCGGAACCGACACCACCAAGCTCAAGACTACAGCTGTCAAAAAAGGCGACCGCTATGTGATCAACGGTCAGAAGGTCTGGATCAGCCGTATCCAGCATTCTGACCTGATGATCCTGTTGGCGCGGACCACCCCGTTGAAGGACGTCCAGAAGAAATCACAGGGCCTGTCGATCTTCATGGTCGATCTGAAAGAGGCCATCGGCAATGGTATGGAGGTCCGTCCCATTGCCAATATGCCGGGACACGAGACCAACGAAGTGTTCTTCGACAACCTCGAAATTCCCGCCGAGAACCTGATCGGCACCGAAGGGCGCGGCTTCTACCATATCCTGGACGGGTTGAACGCGGAGCGGACCCTGATCGCGGCGGAGTGTATCGGCGACGGCTACTGGTTTGTGGACAAGGCCCGCGCCTATGCCGGCGAGCGCATCGTGTTCGACCGCCCCATCGGACAAAATCAGGGTGTGCAGTTTCCCATCGCCAAGGCCTATGTGAACGTCGAGGCGGCCAACCTGATGCGCTTTGAGGCTTGTCGGCGTTTTGATGCGGGGCAGGAATGCGGAGCGCAGGCAAACATGGCCAAGCTGCTGGCCGCCGATGCCAGCTGGGAGGCGGGCAACGCCTGTATCCAGACCCACGGAGGCTTCGGCTTCGCGCGGGAATACGATGTCGAGCGCAAGTTTCGGGAGGCCCGGTTGTATCAGGTGGCCCCGATCTCGACCAACCTTATCCTGTCCTATGTCGGCGAGCATATTCTCGGTATGCCGCGGTCTTTCTGAGGAACGCCTGATGCAGATCGATCTTGAATCGCTCAAGCCCTGGCTGGGACGGACCGAAACCAAAGAGGACATCCTGACGCCGAGCCTGATAGACAGGTTCCGCGCCACGTTCGACGCGCATCTTTGGGCCGGTGCGGGCGACGTCCCGCTGGGAATTCACTGGTGTCTGACCCTCGATTCTGCACCGGGAGGCTCTCTCTCGGACGATGGGCATTCTCCACAAGGCAGGTTCCTGCCCCCTGTTCCGTTGCCCTCGCGGATGTGGGCCGGGAGCGATGTCACGCATATCGCGCCGCTCACTGTCGGGCAAACGGTCACGCGCCGTTCGACCATCGGGGACATAACCGCCAAACAAGGGCGCAGCGGAACCTTGGTTTTTGTAGCCGTCAATCACGAGTATTCGAATGGCGAAAAGGTCTGCATTCAGGAAAAGCAGACTATTGTCTATAAAGACATCAGCCGATCGCAATCCGAAAAGCACACGTTCGTAGCCCCGGACCCGACGACGCTCAGATCGCGCCTCACCCCGGATTCGGTGCTGTTGTTTCGCTATTCGGCGCTGACGTTCAATGGCCACCGTATCCATTATGACCAGCCCTATACGACCGAAGTCGAAGCCTATCGCGGACTTGTCGTGCATGGCCCCCTGCAGGCAACGCTGCTCCTGAACCTTGCAGCGGATGCCTTGAACAAGGCTCCTCAAGGATTTTTATTCCGAGGCCTCGCTCCGCTCACCCTGCCCTGTGAAATACAGCTAAATTGCCGACCCGATGGCACCACAGGTACGGTCTGGTGTCAGGACGAAACCGGCGTGCGTTGTTCTTCCGCCGATTACTCCGCGACCTGATTATTTATGCGAAGTTATCAGAGTCAGTTGTTGATTTATTTTTCTAACATGTGTTAGTTTTAGATAACCGCTCGGTGGAAAAGCCGGGCAAACTTCCGGCAAAGATTCCGGGAAAAGCGCGGGGAGGAGCGTTGATGCGAGGAGACCTCGACGTCAATCGGGTGGCAGTTCATGCCTTGTCGATTGACCGCACAACATGCTGTCGCAGGCAGATGTGGATCACGGTGTGACCACATCTTCGGAATTGGCGCCTTTGGCGGTTCGCGGCGCGACACTGAAATTCGGCGGTGTGACCGCGCTGGACGACGTAAGCATCACTGTGAATGACGACGAGTTGCTTGCAATCATCGGTCCGAACGGTGCCGGCAAAACGTCGCTTCTAAATGTCACGGCAGGGTTTTACCGCCCACAGAAGGGACACGTCGAACTCTCCGGCAAAAACGTGACGGGCCTGCGCGTGGATCAGATCGCCCGGCGCGGTCTGGCGCGTACCTTTCAGGGCACCCATCTTTTCGCCGGCCAGACCGTGGTCGAAAACATCATGATCGGTCGGCACATGCTGATGAAATCGAATGTGATCCAGGCGTTTTTCCAGTTTGGTCCCGTGATGCGCGAGGAATCGGAGCATCGAGAAGCGGCCGAGGAGATCATTGATTTTCTGGAGATCGAGGCGATCCGAAACAGGCCCGTGGGCACATTGGGTTACGGGCTGCGCAAGCGGGTCGATCTGGGGCGTGCGCTGGCGCAGGAACCATCAATCCTGCTGATGGACGAACCGATGGCGGGCATGAACTCGGAAGAGAAAGAAGACCTGGCGCGCTTCATTCTCGATGTGCGCGAGGCGCGCAAGATACCGGTGGTTCTGGTCGAACATGACATGGGCGTGGTGATGGATCTTGCCGACCGGATCGTGGTGCTGGATTTCGGACGGGTGATTGCCGAAGGCACGCCCGAGGAGATTCAGAAAAACCCGGCTGTGATCAAGGCATATCTGGGGTAGCGGAATGGTCAAGCAACGAACAGCAATGGTTTATTCCGACCCGGCAGTGACGCAAAGTGAAACCCTGCCCCAGGTCCTGCTGGCCCGCGCGCTTTCCGAGCCCGGCGGGCTTGCCGAACGGCACAAGCGTCTGGGTATCTGGCGCGAATTCACGTGGGCAAATGTGCTGGAAAGGGTCCGTGCGTTGGCGCTCGGGCTGGAGAGCAAAGGCCTGAAAGCCGGCGATTCCGTCATGTTGATCGGGGAAAATGAGCCCGAGCATTTCTGGGCGGAATACGCGGTACAGTCGCTGGGCGGGAAAGTCCTGTCTGTCTATCCCGACCAGACCGCCGAGGAGATCCTCTATCTCGCTCAGGATTCGCAGACCCGTATTTTTCTGGCGCAAGATCAGGAACAGGTCGATAAATGTCTCGAGGTCGCGGATGAGTATGACGGTGCCATTGCGATCGTGTACTGGGACGGGTCGGGCCTGTGGGGCTACGACCATCCGCTGCTGGATTCCTTCGAAAGCGTAAGCGACGCCGGGCGGCAGATCCACGACAGCGACCCAACCCGCTTTGAAGAGCACGTCAAGCGCGGAAAAGCAGAAGATACCGCGCTACTGTCCTATACGTCTGGGACGACGGGCAAGCCGAAGGGTGTCGTCATCAGTTATCGCTATCTGTTCGATAACTGCTCTCGGGTGATGGGTGCGATCGACATCGCGCCGGGGACGGAATACCTGACATACATTTCTCCCGCCTGGGTGACGGAACAGATCTTTGGCCTGTCGATCGGACTGATCGCGCCCATGGTGGTGAACTTTCCCGAAGGCCCGGAGGACGTGCTGACAAATATCCGCGAACTGGCGGTCGACGCGCTCGTGTTCAGCCCGCGCCAGTGGGAGAACCTTGCCTCCATCGTTCAGGCCCGGATGCTGGGGGCCGGTAAGGTCCGCAACGCGATGTACGATTGGGGCATGAAGGTCGGTCGCGCGGTTCACGTCGAACGGTTGGAAGGGCGCACCCCAAGTCTTGCCGCGCGGTTGCAACTGCCTCTCGCCGAGGCGCTGGTCCTGCACCACCTGCGCGACAATCTCGGTCTCGGCAAAGCCCGGAATGCGCTGAGCGGTGGTGCCCTGATGGCACCGGACGTCTTTCGCATGTTCCACGCCATGGGCGTGAAGCTGCGCAATGTCTACGGGGCGACAGAAATCGGGTTGCTGACCGCGCATGTGGGCGACAGCTATCAGCTGGAGACGAGCGGCAGCTGGATGCCGAGCAATACCGCCTATGGCGAACCGCTGGAATACCGGGTTTCCCCCGAGGGCGAGCTTCAGGTTCGCGGCGGATCGGGTTTCGGAGGCTATCACGGCAAACCTGACAAGTCAGCCGAGGCGCTGACCGATGACGGCTGGTATGAAACTGGCGACGCCGTGTCGATGACAAACGACGGCGAGCTGTTGTTCTTTGACCGTGTCAAGGACATGCGCCGGCTGGCAAACGGGCACAGTTATCCGCCGCAATTCATCGAGACACGGTTGCGCTACAGCCCTTTCATCAAGGATCTGATGACCCTGGGCGACGAGACCCGAGATTTCGTGAGCGCGCTGATAAATATCGACATGGAAGTTCTCGGGCGTTGGGCAGAAGAGAACAAGATCAGCTTTTCGACCTATACCGACCTGTCGCAGAAGCCGGAGATTCTGGATCTTATCAAAGGCGAAGTGGCACGGATCAACACCCTTCTTCCGGAAGGTTCACGCGTTGCCCGGTTCGCTAATTTCCCAAAGGAACTCGACCCGGACGAAGGCGAGCTGACCCGCAGCCGGAAACTCCGTCGGGCGTTTCTCGAAGAGCGGTATGAGAAGCTTGTTCAGGCGATCTATGACGGCAAGGCGGAGACCGACCTTGAAATCGCCGTGACCTATCAGGACGGTCGGCAAGGCGTGCTGAAGGCCACGGTTCGGGTATCGGATGTGGAAAATGCATCAAAGGCTGCCGGTCGGCAGTCGCAAACCTAAGGGAGGTCGACAAGAATGGTCTATTTCATCAATGACATTATAACCGGGGCTTTGATCGGCCTGTTGTACGCATTGGTCGCCATGGGATTTGTCGTGATCTACCGCGCCAGCAAGGTGTTCAACTTCGCGCAGGGCGAACTTGTGATCATCGGTGGTTTCATCGTTTGGTTCACGACAATGCAGGTCGGGCTAAGCCTGTGGTTGTCGATACCTCTATCGTTGGTTCTGGCGGGTCTGGTCGGATATGCGATCGAACGGATCTTCCTGACAAAGCTGATCGGTGAATCCGTGTTTTCGATGGTCATGGTCACCGTCGGCCTGCTGATCTTGTTGCGCGGGCTCGTGCTGCTGCTGTTCGGCCCCGCTGTCCGGCCCTTCCCGATCATCTTTCCGTTAAAGCCGCTTTTTCTCGGAGATATGTTGATCCCGATGAACCTTTTGATCGGCGGGATCATCACCGTCGTCGCGGCTGTTGGCCTGTCGTGGTTCTTTAACCGGACCCGGTCTGGCCTGCGGATGACCGCCGTGGCGGAGGATCATGTCGTCGCCTCCTCGATGGGGATCTCCGTGAAGGGATCGATTGCCTTCGCGTGGATCTTGGGATCAATCCTGTCCACGATCGGTGCGATGATCTTTCTCAGCGGCAAGTCGCTGACCTTCCTCGCGTCCGATATCGGGTTCGCGGCGCTCCCCGTTGCGCTGTTTGCCGGGCTCGAATCCATCGGCGGTCTGATCCTTGCCGGGGTGATCATCGGTGTGGCGCAGAGTCTGACCACAAACTACCTCGATCCGATGATCGGCGGTTCGCTGGGCAGTGTCGTGCCCTATATAATCATGCTCGCCATCTTGCTGGTACGGCCCACGGGGCTGTTCGGCTGGCGCACGATCGAGAGGGTGTAAGTCATGGATCCTTCCGGCATTTTCCCCACCAGCTATCGCACCGACAGGCGTGTTGTCCGTACGCGCTGGCAAATGGCTGCTCTCGCGCTTTTCGTCGGTCTCATGCTGGCAGCGCCCTACCTCGTGAGCGGACGCATCGTCGCAATTCTGAACATGATGATGATCAGCGCGGTCATCGCCGTCGGGCTTCAGATCTGCACCGGATATGCGGGGCAAATCAACCTTGGCCAGGCCGCGTTCATGGGTGTCGGGGCCTATACCGCCGCGATTCTGGCATCGAAAACGGGTCTCACATTCCTTCTGACGATCCCGCTGGCCGGGTTATCTGCTGCGCTGTTCGGTTTTCTCTTCGGGCTGACCGCGGCACGGATCAAGGGGTTCTACCTTGCCCTCACCACCATTGCGGCGCAGTTCATCTTTCACTTTGCCGTCCTGAACCTGCCCTCGAACTGGATGGGCGGATCGAACGGCATTACCGTGCCTCCCGCAGAGCTATTCGGGCTGCGTTTCGTCGGCGAAACCGCGCAATTCTACATGAATTTCGCGGTCACTGCGATTATGATCGCAGGTGCGTTCGGTATTGTGCGCTCGCGCTTCGGACGTGCCTTCGTGGCGGTCAGGGACGACGATGTGGCGGCCGGGATCATGGGGATCAATGTCGCGGCCACCAAGGCGAATGCCTTTCTCATCGGAGCGTTCTATGCCGGGGTCGGCGGGGCACTCTGGGCCTATATGATACGCTTTGTGGGTGTCGATCAATTCACCCTCTTCCATTCAATCTTTTTCGTGGCGATGATCATCGTCGGCGGCATGGGATCCATTGTGGGCGCATTGGTCGGGGTGTTCGTCATCCGCATCATCCAGGAAATCATCGCGACCGTCGGCCCGAATATCGCCGATTCGGTATCTTTTCTGGGCGGCGACATCGTGTTCGCGGGCATGAACGTCATTCTGGGCGGCGTGATCGCATTGTTCATGATCCTGGAACCCAAGGGGCTGATGCACCGCTGGAATATTATGAAATCGTCTTACCGTATCTGGCCGTTCCCCTACTGACCGATAGAACGGCTTTCAACCTGGGAGGAATAACAATGACCTACAAGACACGACACGGGCTTCGCGGCATGCTGGCCGCAGGTGCCATGGCCCTCGCGGCGACCATACCGCTGAAGGCACAGGCCGAAACGACGTATAACCTTGCCCTCCTATCGGACTTCTCCGGCCCCTATGCCGATATCATGCCGACACTGGCTTCGAGCCGCGAAGCGGTTTTCGACTGGTGGAACGCCACCAGCGGTCAGAAACTTGGTGTGAAGCTGAACTATAAGAACTACGAAACCCGTTATGACGCCGCCCAGGTGGCGAGCCTTTGGCCGGGAATCAAATCGGAACTGGACCCGATTGCGGTCGTCGGCCTTGGCGGACCGGATGTTGCCGCCCTTTCCGAGCGCCTGCCGGAAGACAAGATCCCGATGTTCATGGCGACAGCCGCCTACGGCTATGCCTGGCAATCCGACGCGTGGATTTTCAATCCGCGTCCGACCTATTCGCACGAGAGCGCTGGCTTCCTGAGCTGGATGCGTGAACAGCGCGGCGGTGACGAACCCCTCAAGGTCGCAATCCTGGCGTCCGAAGCCTCGCCCGCCTACGTCGACATGGCAAAGGGCCTGGAACTCTACGCAGAAGAACATCCCGAAGAGCTCGATCTGGTCGAGATCATCTATACCGAGGTGCAACCAACGGATCTGACGGCCCAGATGCGCCGCGTCGCGCGGGCAGGTGCCGAGGCGCTGATCGTCCAGACGAACACCTCTATCGTGGTTGCGGCGAAACGTGGATTGCAGGCCAACGGTGCCGACATCCCGATCATGATGAGCTCGCATAACGGGCTCCCTGCCTCGGGCGGCGCGCTTGGCGGACTTGATCAGCTCGAAGGCGATTACGAGGCCTACGGCATGGCAGTTGCTGCGGATGAAGACACACCCGCGCGGCAATTCTATGAAACGCTGGCTGCGGATTATGGCCTGGAAGCACCTTGGAACGTTGTCACGGCGATGGGTATTTCCCAAGGGCTTTATACCGTGGCCGTAATCGGCCACGCGATCGAGGAGAACGGGGCCGAAGGTCTGACCGGCGAGAAAGTACGCGAGGCGCTCTTTGCCCAGCCGATCACAGCGGAGGAAACCCAAGGGTTCCTGCCGACGCTGACCTTCACCCCCGATGCGCCATTTCCTCTGAAAGGTCTTCAAGTGAATGTTGGCACCGTCAAGGACGGCAAGATCACCATCGAAGCAACGGGCGTGGATGTTCCCGACGTCAAGAAGTGGTGAACACAACCGGGCGCCGCGATCGCGGCGCCCGTTCTGAACCCTAACCCCGGGCACAATACCATGCTGGAACTCAACAACGTAGAAGTGACCTATTCCGATGTCATCCTGGCGCTCAAGGGCGTTTCGATGAATGTGCGCGAAGGTCAGTGTGTTGCGCTGCTCGGCGGCAACGGGGCGGGGAAAAGCACGACGCTGAAAGCTATTTCAGGCACGTTGAAGTCGGAGGACGGAACTGTTTCGGCGGGCTCCATCACGCTGAACGGCACGCCGATCCAGAACATGGAAGCGTCAAACGTGGTCAAGACCGGTCTCATCCATGTGATGGAAGGGCGGCGCGTGCTGCGCCACCTCACGTCCGAGCAGAACCTTATCGTAGGCGGGCATATGGTGCCCAACTCCGCTGAGCTGAAAAACCGGCTGGATCATGTCTATACTTTGATACCTCGCCTGACCGAGCTACGCAGCCGAACCGCCGGATTCATGTCCGGTGGCGAGCAACAGCTGCTGCTGATCGGTCGCGCCATGATGGCGAAACCCAAGATCATCGCCATTGACGAGCCATCGCTCGGGCTCGCCCCGATGATGATCCGGGATGTCTACGCGGTGCTTAGGCAACTCAAATCCGAAGGGACGACCTTTTTCCTGGTCGAGCAGAACAGCGCCGCGGCGCTGTCGATCGCGGACTATGCCTATGTGATGGAAAACGGGCGTATCGTGATGGATGGCCCCGCCGACAAACTCGCGGACAACGAGGACATCAAGGAATTCTATCTCGGTGTCACCGCGTCGGGCGAACGCAAAAGCTATCGCGACATCAAACACTATCGGCGTCGCAAGAGATGGCTTGGATAGAAAGGGACAGACTATGAGTGAACTGCTCGACATCAAGGGCCGTACCGCATTTGTAACCGGTGCCGGACAGGGGGTGGGCCGTCAGGTCGCGCTGTATCTGGCGCAGCACGGAGCTGGCGCCGTTGTGGTCAATGATTTCCACGCCGAGCGCGCAGAAAGCGTTGCTGCGGAGGTGGAAGCCGCAGGCGTCAAGGCGCTTCCGTTGGCATTTGACGTATCCGATTTCGAGGCCGTTGGCGCAGCCTTTGCCGAAGCGCAGGGAACCTTTGGCGGCGTTGATATCCTGGTCAACAATGCGGGCAACGCCGGGCCGACGTCCCGGCTTGACGATCTTGTGCCGTTCTGGGAATCTGACCCAACCGAATGGCGTCGTTGGATGGCCACGAATTACGACGGGGTGCTGAACTGTACCCGCCACGCGATGCCGTTGATGGTCAAAGGCGGCTATGGGCGGATCGTGACCGTCATCTCTGACGCGGGCCGCGTCGGAGAGCCGCATCTGGCGGTATACTCCGGTGCCAAGGCGGGAGCCGCGGGCTTTATGCGGGCCATTGCAAAGGCCGGTGGCCGGTTCGGGATCACCGCGAATTGCGTCGCCCTCGGCGGAACACGCACGCCGGCGGTCGCCGATCTGATCCCCGACGCAGAGACCGAGAAGCGGGCCCTGTCGCAATATGTGATCCGCCGGTTGGGAGAGCCGGAAGACCCTGCCGGCATGATCCTGTTTCTGTGCTCGGACGCGGCGAGTTGGATCACCGGACAGACCTATCCGGTGAATGGGGGGTATTCCTTTGCCTGCTAGGGCCGAATGTGGGCGGGCGACTTTAGTCGGATCCGCCCGCGAACACGCTGTCATTGTCAGCGCCAAGCTCGGGCGGAAGGCCCGAAATTCCGGATACAAAGTCATTGAATTTCAAGGGCTGAACCAGGAAAGTCTCGGTTTTGCCGCTGTCATGCGCGACGGTGCGCAGCAATTGCCGTGCACGTACATGCGGGTCGTCCAGCGTTTCGACCAACGAATTGAGCGGCCCCCAAGGCACGCCCGCGGTGTCAAACAGAACTCCCCAATCGGCACGCGTTTTGCTGACCAGCACCGCCGCGATCTCTTCGCGCAGTGCGTCCTTGCGGGCGACGCGGTCACGGCCTTTCAATCCGGCCAGGTCCGGCTTGCCGATCACATCGCAGAACGGCTTCCAGAACCAGTCCTCATGCGCGATGGACAGCGTCATCAGCTTGCCATCCTTGCAGGTGAAAACGCCATAGGCCGGTTCGGAGATGAATTCGCCCAACGGCGTGCCATTCGCGGCTGGAACGAGGAAGGCGGTGAGCATGGAGACCACTGCGTCCGACATCGAGACGTCCACGTACCTCCCCTGCCCCGTGCGCTCGCTGGAAACGACCGCCGACAGAATCGCAATGGCCGCGAACAGCGCCGCGCCGACATCCGCAAGTGGAATGGTCGGCAGCGGTCCGGGCTGTCCGGCATCCGCCTGATCGGCCAGCAGCCCACCGACACCTTCGTAGCTCAGATCGTGGCCCGCCCGGTCTCGATAGGGACCATCCTGCCCGTATCCCGAGATCGACACGTAAACGAGGCGCGGATTGATCGCGCGCATGTCTTCGAAACCGGCGCCGAGCGCCGCCAGTTTGCCGGGTCGGAACCCCTCGACGATGACATCGGCACCTTTAGCCAGATCGTGAAACTGTGCCATTCCTTCGGTCGATTTCAGGTCGAGCGCAACGCTGCGCTTGCCCCGGTTCAGCGCCCGGAACAGGGGTGGAAACTGCCGGGCCGGATCGCCGATACCCGGCCTTTCGACCATGATGACCTCGGCGCCCATGTCCGCGAGCAGCATTGTTGCATAAGGACCGGGGAATTGTTCGGCGAGGCTGAGAATTTTCATGCCGGCCAGGGGTGCAGTGCTCATATCAGGCTCCATCTGTCGTTTTCCGCGCGAGCGGGTCCGCCTCATAGCAGCGTATTTCAGCAAGAAAAGCAAGCCGAAAACCTAAAATACTGTTTTTATTCATGAGGTTAACGTGACTGAAGCACCCCCGACCCTATCCGTCGAACGTATGTCCAGAACCGAATGGATCACCCTCCAGCGGACTGACCAGATGAACGCCATGTCCATGCAGATGTTGCATGAGATGACCGCCGCCCTGGAGAACGCGATGTCCGACGACGCAGTCCGCGCCATCGTTCTGACCGGATCGGGGCGGGCGTTCTGTGCCGGTGCGGATCTCAAGGAAGTCGCCGGTTCCAATCATGAACCCGGCCAGCCGGACCTGCTCGATCTGGTCGATCATACCTTCGGCCTGATGCGCGACGGCCCCAAACCCGTGATTGCCGCTGTGAACGGGCTTGCCATGGCAGGAGGGCTCGAAATGGTGATGGCCTGCGATCTGGTCTTTGCCGCTGAAAGCGCCAAACTGGGCGATGCCCATTCCAATTTCGGCGTGTTTCCGGGGGCCGGGGGCGCAGCGATTTTGCCACGGCGGATCGGTCTGAACCGCGCCAAATACCTGCTGTTCTCGGGCGAAAACGTATCCGCACAGGACATGATGGACTGGGGACTGGTGAACAAGGTAGTCCCGGATGCGGAACTGCACGACGCCGTCCAAGCCTTCACCGACAAGCTGGCCGACAAAAGCCCTGCCGTGCTGCGCCGCATGAAAGCGGTCGCGAACCGGTCACTGAACGTCGACGAAGCTGCCGCCTTGTCTGAAGAAATGCTGAATCTGCGCGCGCACATGAGGTCGTGGGATATGCGCGAAGGTCTGGCGGCTTTCAATGAAAAGCGCAAACCGCAGTTTCGCGGCTACTGAACAAGGAGACTGCAAGATGCAGGATATCTATGTCGTTGGCGTCGGGATGACGCCGTTCGGGAAATTCCGGGACAAGACCATCAAGGACATGACGGGCGAAGCCGTCACCGCCGCGCTTTCGGACGCCGGGGTGACCGCTGATCGCATCGACGGTGCATTCTTCTCGAACGCGGTGCAGGGTCATATGGACGGCCAGCACATGATCCGGGGCGAGATCGCGTTGCGCGAGATGGGCATTCAGGGCATTCCGGTGGTCAACGTCGAAAACGCCTGTGCCAGCGCCTCGACCGGGTTCAAGCTGGCCGTGGATTTTCTCAAGGCAGGGAACGGTGATTGCTGTTTGGCCGTGGGTGCCGAGAAAATGTATTCGGATGACCGCGCGCTGATGTTCTCGGCCTTCGACAGCGGTTGGGATGTCAGCAATGGCGAAGAAGTCGCGCGGCGTCTGGCCGATCTGGGCGCCGGGGTCGAGGAACCGGAAGGGTCGAAATCGCCCAAGCCCTACAGCGTGTTCATGGATGTCTATGCCGGTTTCGCGCGGCTGCACATGAAGACCTTCGGCACGACGCAGGAACAGTTCGCGGCCGTCTCTGCCAAGAACCACGCGCATTCCGCGCATAATCCGCTGGCACAATACCGCGATGCGATGACAGTTGAACAGGTTCTGCACGCGCCGCCCATCACCTACCCGCTGACCCTTCCGATGTGCGCGCCGATCTCCGATGGCGCGGCCGCGGCGGTTCTGTGCACCGGCGAAGGGCTCAAGCGGCTGGGTCTCGATTCATCCCGCGCGATCAAGGTCAAGGCCGCGATCCTGCGCTCAGGCACCGACCGTCCGCCGGAGGATTACAAAAACCACCTGACCCGCCTTGCAGCACTTCAGGCCTATGAACAGGCGGGGCTTGGCCCAGAAGACATGTCGGTCGCCGAGGTACATGACGCCACCGCCGTGGGCGAAGTCATCCAGATCGAGAACCTCGGTTTTGTCCCGTTTGGCGAGGGTGGGCCAGCCAGCCTGCGCGGCGAAACAAAGATCGGCGGGCGGATCCCCGTGAACCCCTCTGGCGGGCTGGAATCCAAGGGGCACCCGGTCGGGGCCACCGGGATCGGACAGGTTTTCGAACTGGTCACGCAACTGCGGGGCGAGGCTGGCGCGCGTCAGGTCGAAGGTGCGAAGAATGCCATCGCCGAAAACGGTGGCGGCCTGCACGGCGTCGAAGAGGCCGCTGCCTGTGTCACCATTCTGGGCCGTTGAAACAAGGAAAAGAATATGGAAAACGTGATCGCCGCCGCTCAGGCAATCTATACAGACGAGCAGCGCATGTTGCTGGAAAACTTCCGCAAGATGGCCGAAGCGGAGTTCGCTCCGTTGGCAGAAAAATACGAGGATCTCGGCCACCCGCCGGATGCGGACACGCTGAAATCCCTGTTCGCCAAGGTCGAGGAATTCGGCCTGATCAGCGGACTGATACCGGAGGAAGACGGCGGTGCCGGGATCGACCGGATGACCTACGGCATCCTCTACGAGGAACTGGCCCGCATCTGGGCCGATTTGGCGATTGCGGTGCTGATCCAGGGCCATGCTGTTTTCGCGGTCAACCTGCTGGGCGATGCGGCGCAAAAAGAGACATATCTGAAGCCGCTCCTGCGCAGTGAACGCATTTGTGCCACCTGCATTTCCGAACCGGAAGTCGGCTCGAACGTGCGCGAGGTGAAGACCCGCGCGGAACGTAAGGGGGACAAGATTTTCGTTACGGGCCAAAAGCTATGGATTTCCAACGGGGCGCAATCGGACTTCGCAATCGTGGTCTGTAATCTCGACGATGGGATCTCCATGGTCATCGTCGATCGCGACAAGGGGGGCTATGAAAGCCGCGAGTTGCGCAAGATGGGGCTTGTCGGTGCCTCGACCTGCGAATTGTTCTTTGACCGGGCCGAAACGACGGACGCCCATGTTCTGGGGAACTCCGGCGGCGGTCTGTTCCAGACACTGAAGCTGTTCGAAAGCGCGCGTGTGTTTGTCGGCCTGACCAGCATCGGCATCGCCCAGGCCGCGCTGGAATGCGCCGTCAAATACGCGCAGGACCGCGAGCAGCACGGAAAGCGGATTGGCGGGCATCAGTTGATCCAGGGGTATCTGGCCGACATGGCCACCCATCTAGATGCAGGACGGCTGTTGTGCCAGCGCGGGCTGCAACTTCTTGATATGGGCGTGCGCTGCGACACCCAGACCTCGATGGCAAAATGGTATGCAACCGAGATGGCCGTCGAAATCGCCGGAAAAGCGGTGCAGATCCACGGCGGTAACGGCATCACCAAGGAATTTCCCGTCGAACGCCACTTCCGCAATGCGAAAGTCATGCCGATCCCGGATGGCACCACCGAGATTCAGAAGCTGGTGATCGGGCGGAACCTGACAGGGTTGAACGCGTTCTGAAAGCGATTCCTGCCCTGACAATGTAGGACCGCGCAAGTGACAAGGTTCGCGCGGCAGCGCGCACCTGCCACAGACGGCGTCGGGCCTTTGGCCCGTGCACATCGGGTTCTCCGTTTATCGAAGGGCGATTGCAGCTTCATGCGATTGCGCTGGCCGAAACCAATGTGGTGTTCTCACAAGCGGATGCTGGATCGCCTGGTTCTGACCGATCGGACGGCCGAACACGATGCGTTCGCGCGCATAGGCCGCCGCATTTTCCAGAACGTACATCCCGAACCCGACCTCTGCCGAAGCGACGACAATCCGCTCGGCGTTCCGTCCGTGCAGCAGGACCTTGAAGCACGGCGACGCGCAAAGGTGAATATGTGCGTGGTGTCAAGGACGACGTCCGGTTCAGTGACGCCAAAGCAGGAGCGGTGTGCCCCCCGGATCAGCGGCCGCAGCATCCGGGCCTTCCGTTCGTCGGTGCCAAAGCCGACCACAGGTTGCAGCCCGAAAATGTTGATCTGCACCGCAGAATTGGCCGCCGCACCGTAGCGCCCGATCTCCTGCATGACCAGAGATGCCTTGTTGATGCCGGGACCCGATCCGCCACTGCTCTTCCATGGTCACGCCATAGAAGCCGCCCTTTGCGATCTCGGCGGTGAAAACGTCGCAGCGGATATGGGCGATATGGGCTATGACCGGTCGGCCTTCGGGATCAAACAGGCGCGAGACGACACGGGCCACCGGCTCGCTGAAGGTGACGCCCAGCAAGTGGGCGGTGGCGACATCGGCCCGGACGATAGTGATGATCTGGTAGCCCGACAGGTCCGTCAGGCCGGTATGATCGCGCGACAGTTGCGAATAAAGCTGCGTTTCGTCGGCACCCTCGGGCAGCATGTCAAAATAGTGCTGCGGCAACCACAGATCGGCCAGCGAATAGGGCTGCGCCTTGGTATAATGGCGCTTGCGCACATGAAGCTGCGGCGTTTCCATCCCCGTCAGGTCGCGGCCAAGATCGGAAAGCGCCAGCGGATCGTGGGCGGGCGCGCGCGGCTTGATCTGCTCGGCCTGCGCGATGACAAAGATGCGCAGTCCGAGTGCGCTTTCGATCAGGCCCGCACTGCGCAGAACCCCCAAGGCCTGACGGACGGCCCCGTTCCTGTGTGGGACTGGGCAACCAAAGACGCTCAGATCCCTGCCGGTGGGCACGTCTACTTCGACTCTCAGCCCGGCTGCTCGTTATGCGGCTGAGATCCGGGCCAACCGTGCATAGGTTCGGCAACGTCGATCCCGACTCTGAAGACACATTGATATGGTACGAAAGCGGGCGAATTGGGTCAAACTTGCCGCACGGCGTTACCACCGAGCATAGCCACATCCGAGGATGGGAACCCGCGGTGGTGTAGCAAACCCGGTCAGCTGATCCGTGCGTTCATCCAATTCAGAACCGAAGCCACGTCTGCGACCGGTGAGGTTTGGCCGCATCAAATGACGGGCCGCACTAAATGGATCTATAGCGTGATCGTCGACTGCAGACCTGCTCGTGTCCATTCGAGACCCATCTTTGGTAAGGGTGTATCTGAAATCACGACAGACGGGATCCCGATGATCCACAGACTCTTGGATCATGACCTTTCTTTCCCAGATTCCGAACAATTTCTTCACGCATGATCTTAACAATCTCGTTTTCGGATCGCAGGATGACATCCGTTGGGGCACCAACCCCGACGGCGAAAAGACGAGAACTCTGGTGGCTGGGGAAAGGCATGGAGATCAATCCCGCGCCTTTGACAACTTGATCGGTGGAAAGATAGTACCCCTTGGCGCGGGTCTGGGCCAACGAGGCGACGAAGGCCTTCACGTCCACTGCCGGTTCGTCGGGCGCACGGTAGGCATTGATTCTTCGCAACAGACGGCACACTTCTTCATCGCTGAAGCGGCTCATCAGAACCCGCCCAAGCCCCGAAATTCCCAGCGGTCGTCGCGTGCCAAGTGAAATGTGGTGGATCGGCGACTTTTTCGGACGGATCAGGTGCACATATTCCGCGTCGTCACCGTTCTTGGTTGCCAGGACCACCACATGCCGGGTCCGTTCCGAAATAGCCTTCAGCAGCCGCTGAATGATGCCTTCACCGAACAGGTCGGGATTCATCCATGACCCCAAAAGCGGAACCCGCTCGGTGGGGAAATAGCTCTTCCGTTTAGCGTCGTGGGTCAGGAACCCCAACTCGACCAAACTTTTCAGGAGCGCCGAGGTGCTCGATTGCGGATACCCCAATTCCTTGGAGACCTCCACGACCGATAGCGGTCGACGAACCTCGTCGAAATACACCAAGGTCTGGCATGTGCGCGCGACCGATTTCACAATGGGGGTCCCGCGTGCCTTCACCGAAGCCCGATGCGCGTCATCCATAATCCCCTCCCGGCATACTATTATATGAACAGTATTCAGAAAGTAGAATGGCGGCGGATGTAATTTCTGTCAACTGTTAGAAAATTACACAAAGCCCGCCACATGCGTCGGAGGCTCGAGAAGGTGTCGGGTACGGGTGTCAGTTGCCTCCTCTCCTCGTGGGGATAATTACGCCATCTGCGGCCACGGCGCCTTGGCCACTCGGACCGATGATCAACGGGTTGACGTCAATGGTCTCAAGCGCGGCGCCGTGATGGGCCGCAAAGGCTGACAGGCGCGCGAGCGCGTCGGCGAGCGCGTCGATGTCGCGTTCGGGCGCGCCGCGGAATGCGTCCAGCAGCTTGCGACCGTGGATTTCGTCGATCATACGACGCGCTTCGGCGGGGCCGAAAGGGGCAACCCGGAAGGACACGTCCCCCAGGGCCTCGACCAGCACCCCGCCCAGACCGAACATCACCACCGGCCCGAATGCCGGATCCTGGGTCACGCCGAGTATAGCCTCCAGCCCCGGTGCGGCCTGTTCTGCCACAACCAGCCCGTCGATCCGCGCATCGGGCGCTTTCTCTGACGCCAGTTCCAGTATACGCGCCCCGGCAGAGCGGACCTCTTCGACCGAGCGCAGGTTCAGCGCCACGCCACCGATATCGGATTTATGCAGGATGTCAGGCGAGGCAATCTTGAGCACGATCGGAAAGCCTATCTCCTGCGCCGCCTCGGCTGCCGCTTCCGGGGTCTTGGCCAGAATTTCGCGCACGATCCCGATGCCGGCCTCGGCAAGCAGCGCCTTGGCCTCGATCTCGTTCACCATGCCGTCCGGCAACGGCGACAGGTCCGGCAGTTCGGGTATCGGGTCGTCTTCGCCCGCGCGCGCAAAGGATTTGGCGAAATAGCGCAATGCGGCCATCGCGCGGACCGCACGGGTCGGTTCCTCGAACACGATGAACCCCGACTTTTCATATGCGGCACGACCCTCGGGTTCGGTCAGCGAGCAGAACAGCATCGGCCTGCCGGGGTACTTCTCGCGGATGCGCTCCAGCCCGGTCCGGATGGCTTCGTTCATGTCGGCAACAAGACCGACCGTGGACATGAAGATGATGGCACCGTCAATTTCGCCGTCGCCAAACAACACATCCATGTTGGTTTCCAGCAGGTCGATCTGGTTCACCAATTGCGCCGTCACATCGACGGGGTTTCGGACACCGGCGAAGGGCAACACCGCTTTCAGCTTTTTCTGCGCATGATCGGGAAGCGCGGGCACATCCAGCTTCAGTTTCTCTGCCTCGTCGGCCATCAGCACCCCAACGCCACCGGACACCGTCACGAGGCCCAGCCGGTCGCCCTGCATCATCGACGCGGATTCGGCGCAGGCATAGGTCACATCGAACATTTCGTCGACAGAGTGCGCCCGGTAGACACCGTATTGCCGGAAAGCCGCGTCATAGACCGCGTCGGACCCTGCCAGTGACGCGGTATGCGACTGTGCGGCTTCGGCGCCAACCGCGCTGCGTCCGACCTTCATCATGACCACTGGCTTTTCGCGGGCACGGGCGAGTTCAAGAGCCTCGACCAGCCTGTCGCGGTCGGTCGCGCCTTCGAGATAGCCCATGATCACGCGGGTTTCGTCATCCTGCGCGCAATAGGCTACGGCATCGGCGAAATCGACGTCGCAGGAATTGCCCGTCGTCGCCCACAGGTTAACGCCCAGTCCGCGCATCCTGACGAGCGTCATGCAGTACGACCCGAAGGCCCCGCTCTGGCTGACGATTGACACGCCGCCGGGTTTGGGCAGGTACTTTTCAACCCCCGGCGTGAAGGTCGCGTAAAGGTTGTGGCGGACGTTGGCGATGCCAAGGCAGTTCGGCCCGACAAGCCGCATACCGCCTTCGCGCGCGATATCGACCATGCGCGCCTGAAGCGCTGCACCTTCGTCATTGACCTCGGAGAACCCCGAGCTGAAGATCACCGCGCCGCGCACGCCGCGCGCCGCGCAATCCTCGACCGCCTGAACCGCCAGCCGCGCAGGCAACGCGATTACCGCCAGATCCGGTGTCGTCGGAGCCTCGGTGATCGACGGATATGCCGTCAGCCCCTGCACCTTGGACGTTTTCGGGTTTATCGGCAGGATCGTACCGTCGAACCCATGCCGCCTGAGAAAATCCACCGGTCGTCCGCCGATGCGTTTGGGATCACTCGACGCGCCGATCACGGCAACAGAACGAGGGGCGAAAATGGCATCCATTCCGTCAATTCGCATGGGTTTTCCTTTGATGTTCGTATTAATAGGATTTCGGCAGGCCAAGCGCGTGCTCCGCAATGAACGACAACACCAGTTGCGGTGTGACCGGCGCGATGCGGAACAGGATGGCTTCGCGCACCAGACGCTCGACATGGTATTCCTTGGCATATCCGAAACCGCCGAATGTCAGCTGCGCGGTCTGCGTCGCCTTCACCGCCGCTTCGCCGGCCAGGTATTTGCCCGCATTTGCTTCGTTTCCACACGGCTTGCCAGCATCGTAAAGCGCGCCGGCGTTCATTGCCATGAGGTTGGCCGCTTCCAGTTCGGCCCAGCAGGCGGCCAAGGGGTGCTGCACACCCTGGTTCTGGCCGATCGGCCTGCCAAACACGACACGCTCATTGGCGTAATCCGCAGCGCGGCGCAGCGCGTTGCGCCCGATGCCAACTGCTTCGGCGGCAATCAGAACCCTTTCGGGGTTCAACCCGTGCAGGATCTGGCGAAAGCCCTGACCTTCCTCGCCGATCAGATCCTCGGCCGGAATCGGCAGCCCGTCGATGAACAGCTCGTTTGAATCGACACATTTGCGGCCCATCTTCTCGATCTCGCGCACCGTGACGAATGTCCGGTCGAGATCGGTGTAGAACAGGCTCAGGCCTTCGGTCGGTTTCTTGACCTCTTCCAGCGGCGTGGTACGCGCCAAGAGCAGGATCTTGTCGGCAATCTGGGCGGTCGAAATCCAGACCTTCTGCCCGTGCACGACATAGCGGTCGCCCTGACGCACGGCACGGGTCTTCAGCTTGGTCGTGTCCAGGCCGGTGGTTGGTTCGGTCACGCCGAAACAGGCCCGTTGCGCGCCGGCCACCAGCGGCGGAAGGTGCTTTTTCTTCTGGTCGTCGGTGCCGAATTTGACAACGGGATTGAGTCCGAAGATGTTCATGTGCACCGCCGAGGCCGCGCTGTTGCCGCCCCCTGATTCCGCGATGGCCTGCATCATGATGGCCGCATCGACGATGCCCAGACCGGCGCCGCCGTACTCTTCGGGGATGGCGATGCCCAGCCAGCCATCGCGGGCCAACTTTTGATGCAATTCGTGCGGGAATCCACCCTCGCGGTCCCGGTCTAGCCAAAATTCATCATCGAACTCTTCGCAAATCCGAAAGATCGCGTCCCGAATTCCCTGCTGCTCCGATGTCATTTGATAGGTCATGATTTTTCTCCTTCATTCTCGCGGACCCCGATCAGGAGTCCGGCTCGCCAACCGTGCCATTATCAATCAACGCGGCAATCTGTTCGGGGTCGAAACCAAGCTCTTCCAGCACCGCACGGCTGTCGGCCCCCAGTTCGCCGCGTCCGAGCCAGCGCAATCGTCCCGGCGTCTTGTCCAGCTTTGGCACGGGTCCGACGACCCTCGTGTCGTCTCCCTCGACCCCAACGATGTCGCCGCGCGCCGCGATCTGCGGATCGGCCAGGATGTCATCGACGTCATAGACCATCGCCGCCACGGCATCGTGGGACTTGAAGATGTCGATCGCTTTCTGCGCGTCATGCTGTGCCACGAATGCGCCGAGCCGGTCGACGATCTCTTCCGTATGATCCGCAAAGCCATCCAAGCTTTGGAATTGCGGCTGTTCAGCCCATTCCTGTCCGCCCGCGGCTTCCAATAGGCGTCGCCCGGTCGCCGCGCTGCCTGCGCTGACCGTGACCCACTTCCCGTCCCGAGCGCGGAATACGCCCGCCGGGGCGTAGGCGTTGGGAGCCTGAAGCCCGTTTCGATCAACCGGCAGGCCCGCGCCGGTCCGCGTTGGAACGTGATAGTCGATCAGACGCAACAGCGGCTCGAAGATGGCCAGATCCACCACCTGCCCCCGGGCGCTGCCGTTGTGCACCGCATGAAGCGCCATCATCGCGCCGTAGGCCGCCATAAGGCCAGTGGTTGAATCTGCCGCCGGAAAGCCGGGGTGCATCGGTGCGTTGTCGGCAAAGCCGGTCATGTTGGCCAGTCCGCTCATGGCCTCGCCGGCTCGACCGAAACCGGGCCAGGAGGACCGCGGCCCGGTCTGGCCATAGCCCGAGATCCGCACGATCACCAGATCCGGGTTCCATTCATGCAAGACCTCCGGCGCCAATCCCGCTCTTTCAAGCACACCGGGGCGAAAGTTCTCGATCAGAACCTGCGCGTTTTCGACCAGGCGGCGCAGAACCTCGCGGCCCTCGTCGGTCTTCCAATCCAGCGCCACCAGCCGCTTGTTTCTCGCCAGTGTTTTCCACCAGACACCTACACCATCCTTGGCGCGCGCGCTCAGAACCCGCAGCATGTCGCCCTGCCCCGGTCGTTCGATCTTGATCACCTCGGCACCGAAATCGGAGAGCAGCGCGCCGCACATCGGCGCGGCAATCACATGCCCCAGTTCAATCACCCTGAGATCGCTCAGCGGCCCGTCTTTTACCTTCATTCGGTCGTCTCCCAGATTGTCATTTCCCGGTCGTCAAGCCCCAACCTCTAGGTTCAGCGCTCTCAGTCTCCCCGGAACCGAAATACATTGCGAGAATAATCGAACGCCCGTTAGATCTTTGGAAAAGGCAACGACGTTTTCACTTGACGGAGGAAGAAATGGTTGAGTTAGACACGAATCGAATGGCTGAGCGCCGACGCACGGTTGCACAGGCATTGGACGGTCTGTTCGATCCGGGTACCATCGCCGTGGTCGGGGCGTCCCGCACCAGGGGCAAGCTCGGACAAGCCGTGCTGGCGCTGCTGAAGAGCAACGGCTATCGCGGCAGGATCATCCCGGTGAACCCTTCGGGCGGCGAGATCGAGGGCCTTGAGGCTGTACGCAGCCTGGAAGAGATCGACGGTCCGATTGACGTGGTCGTTCTGGCCACCCCGGTCGGTGTTGCACTTGATGCGCTGGAAAACTGCACGCGGCTCGATGTCAAAGTCGTGGTCGGGGTGACGTCGGGGTTTTCGGAAGCCGGGGAAGACGGGCAGGAAAACGAACTGCGATTGCGCAGGATCATGCAGAACGCACCCTTTCGCCTGGTCGGACCGAACTGCGAAGGCGTGGTGCGCCCCGCGTCGGACCTGCAACTGACCTTCAGCCCCATGTTCAACGACCTCCGCCCCGGCCCGGTAGCGATAATCTCCCAATCCGGCGCGCTTGCGGGTCTTATGGCGCTGCGCCTGGGCGAACGCGGCGTGGGGATCAATGCCATCGTCTCCAGCGGTAACGAAACCGATCTGACGGCGGCAGATCTGCTCGACTACCTGGGAAACGACCCGCAGACGCGTGTGGTTCTGTGCTATGTCGAGGAACTGCGCGACGGGCGTCGGTTCGTCGAAGTTGCACGCCAACTGGCAAAGGCAGGCAAACACGTCGTTGCGGTCAAGGGCGGGCGCAGCCGCGCCGGATCGCGCGCGGTCCAGTCGCATACCGGCGCGATGGCCGGAGACGACCGGGTGATCAGCGCGGTGTTTCGTGAAACCGGGGTAATCCGCGCGCGCGAGTCCGTGGCCGCTGTCGATGCCGTCACGGCGCTCGCCGCGGGGCGGCGGCCTGCCGGCAACCGGGTCGGCATCATCTCTGTCACCGGCGGGCTTGGCGTCGAGATGACCGATCTGGCCGAAAGCGCGGGGTTCGAGGTGCCGGTGCTGGCCGAGGCGACGCAGACCGCGCTATCGCGCTATGTGCCGTTCTACGGGTCGGTCTCGAACCCGGTCGACCTGACCGGCGTGGTTCTGGCGAATCCCACCTATGTGGGTCGCTGTCTGGAGGCCGTTGCCGATGATCCGGGCGTCGATATCGCTATCGCAATCATCACATTTGTGCCGGATCAACAGTTCATCGAAGCCTTGGCCGAAGCGTTCGACAGCACCGGCAAGCCGATCCTGATCGTCTGGACCGGCGCTGCGCGCAGTAATGCCTCGGGCGAGGCGCTGCGCGAACGGGCTGTTCCGGTGTATGATTCGCCCGCGCGGGCGGCGTCGGGCCTTGCGGCGCTGGCAGCCACGACGGGAGAAGTATCATGACCCCCAGAGAAACACTGGAAAGCTGGCACCGTGCCGGGCGCAAAGTGGTGCACGAGGCCGACGCGAAGGACCTGCTGCAGCGGATCGGCATACCGGTGCCAAAACGCAACCCCGCCGAAGGGCGCTGTGTCGCCAAGCTGTGTCACGACGACTATCCGCATAAATCCGATCATGGCCTTGTCCGGCTGGGGCTCTCGCCCGAAGAGGCGAAGCGAGCCACCACCGAAATGGCGCAACGGTTCCCGGGCGGCACGACGCTGATCGAGGAAATGGAAGACGGGTCCGTGGCCGAATGGATCATCGGCTGTAAACGCGACGACACTTTTGGCCCGATCGTTCTGGCCGGTCCCGGCGGCATTCTGGTGGAACTGATCGACACGGCCGAAATCCGGCTCGCTCCGGCAAAGCCACAAACCGCCGAATCTATGGTGCGCTCGGGTCCGGGCGCCAGGATGCTGGCTGGCCTGCGCGGCGCGGAACCGGCCGACCGGGGGGGCCTGGCGGACCTGATTTCGCGCATATCTGTTTTCTTCGCCGAAAACGCCGATCTGATCTCGGAAATTGAAATCAACCCTGTGATGGTTCGGGCGGACGGGAAAGGTTTGGTCGCTGCCGATGCCTTGATCGTGTTGTCACCTAACGCGGATGAACAGGAGAGTTAAACGTGATACGTCACCCTTTCGGAGAGTTGTCACTGGGCCAGACCGGCGTGTCGAGCGGGCGAACGATGACGGAAACCGATGTCGTTAATTTCTGCATGCTTACCGGGAACTGGCTTGAACTGCATTCCAACATTGAGCATGCCAAGGAGGCGATCTACGGCCAGCGTCTTGTTCAGGGCAGCCTCGTGTTTTCCATCGTCAATGCGATGATCCCCTTCGACAGCTCCGTGCTCGCCGCCTTCTACGGCTGCGACAAGCTGCGCTTTCTGCGGCCGACCTTCATCAACGACACCCTCTGGGCGCGCGTGGAAATCGTCAATCTGAAGGACCATGACGAAAAGCACGGCGTCGTGACCAGCAAGCTGGAAGGCATCAACCAACGCGACGAAACGGTCCTGCGCTGCGAATTCAGTCTGCTGATCCGCAAGACACGTCTGGATCGCCCCGGAGAGCCCGCCAAGATCCGCGCCGCGCATGACAAAACACACGGAGAGAACGCATGAACTTTCTGACACCCGAACAAGAGATGTGGCGCACCACCGTCGCGCGTTTCATCGACGAAGAGATCGGCCGCGACTACATCCGCAAATGCGACCGTGAGCGCGAATACCCCTATGAGGCCTACGAAAAGGTCGCCAAGCAGGGCTGGCTTGGCATCCTCTTTTCCGAGGAAAGCGGCGGGCTGGGCGGCGATATCGTGGATTACGCCCTGATGTGCGAGGGGCTGGCGAAATACGGTTTCGATTTTTCCACCGGTCTGATGGTCGCCACCTTCACCGCGATGAACATCGAGAAATTCGGCACGCCCGAACAGAAAGAGCGCTACATCCAGCCGTTCCTTGATGGCGACATCCGCTTCTCGATTTCGATTTCCGAACCCGGCGCCGGGTCGGACGCGGCTTCAACCAAGACCCGCGCGCGGCGTGATGGCAATGGCTGGGTGGTAAAGGGGCAAAAGCTCTGGTGCTCGGGCGCAAAGGCCGACAATGCGATTCTGGCCATGCTGACCCGCACCGACCCCGACGCCCCCAAGCACAAAGGGCTTTCGGTGTTCCTGATCCCCAACGACGCTGAAGGGCTGGACATCCGCAAGCTGCCGACCCTGGCGCGGCGCGCAACGGGCACCACCGAGATTTTTGTCGACGATGTGAAACTGCCCGCCGACGCGCTGCTGGGGACCGAAAACGAAGGCTGGAAAATCATCACCGACCATCTGGAACTGGAACGCGTCGCCGTGGCCGCCGCCTATGTCGGCAACGCCCAGACAGCGGTGGACGACGCTCTGCGTTATGCCCATGAGCGGATACAGTTCGACAAGCCGATCTTCGACTTTCAGGTGATCCGCCACATGCTGGCCGATATGCAGACCCAGGTCGACGCCGCGCGGTTGCTGGTCTATCGTGCCGCCAACCTTGCCGCGGCCAAAACGCCCTGCACGCGCGAAGTGTCGATGGCAAAGCTCTTTGCCTCCGAGACCCTGCAAACCGTCACACGCAACGGCATGCAGATCCTCGGTGGTCATTCCATGCTGCCGGACGCGGATATGGAACGGTATTTCCGCGAAGGAATGCAAAGCACCATCGGCGGCGGGACATCGCAGATCCAGCGCACGCTGATCGCCAAGACCATGCGCCCGAACTGACGTCGGGACCGCATCGGAACGACGGGACAACAGGGAGAAAGAACCTATGAAGAACGGACGCGATCCGGTGATCGTCGGCCTTGCCGACGCGCCTATCGAGGACGGGAAATTCGTCACGAAGGCGTCGGTCTTGGGCCATGCCGCATTGGTGGCAAAGGCCGCCGTCGAAGAAGCCGGCCTGACGCTTGATGATGTTGACGGTCTGCTGACCGCCGGCATGTGGGGGGTGCCGGGGCCGGGACAGCTCGCCACTGTAACGCTGGGCGAATATCTGGGCATCATGCCGACCTACGTTGACGGTACCAATATCGGCGGCTCTGCCTTTGAAGCGCATGTCGCCCACGCCGCGATGGCATTGCGCGAGGGCTATTGCGAGGTTGCGCTGATCGTTTACAGCTCCGACCAGAAATCCCTGCGCAGCCGCAATCTGGGCGGGCGTCCCTCAGTTCTGTCGATGCAGCACGAAACCCCTTACGGGATGCCAACGCCTGTGGGTGGCTACGCGATGGCCGCACAACGTCACATGCACGAATACGGCACGACCTCCGAGAATCTGGCCGAGATTGCCGTTGCCACCCGGAAATGGGCACAGTTGAACCCTGCAGCGACACGGCGCGATCCGCTGACCGTCGACGACGTTCTGTCCAGCACGATGATCTCGGAACCGCTGCACCTGCTCGACTGCTGCCTTGTCACCGACGGCGCGGGCGCCATCGTGATGACCACCGCCGAACGCGCCAAGGACCTCAGGACCAAACCCATTGCGGTCAAGGGCTATGGCGAGGCGCACACCCATTGGGCCATCGCAGAGATGCCCGACCTTGCCCGTCTGCTGCCGGCGCAAAAGGCCGGCGAAACCGCGATGAAAATGGCCGGTGTAAGCCATTCCGACATTGACGTGGTGGAGGTCTACGACAGTTTCACCATCACGGTCCTGCTGACGCTGGAGGCGCTGGGTTTCTGCAAGATCGGCGAAGGCGGCGATTTTGTCTCTGGCCAACGCACGGCGCCGGGCGGCGCCTTTCCGATGAACACCAATGGCGGCGGCCTGTCCGCGCTGCATCCGGGCATGTACGGGATATTCCTGCTGATCGAGGCCACCCGCCAGTTGCGGGGCGTCTGTGGCGACCGGCAGGTCGCGGGAGCCGAGACCGCGTTGGTGCATGGCACCGGGGGCACGCTGTCCTCTGGCGCGACTGTAATTTTGCAAAAGGACTGAGCCGATGAGCACTGAACAACCGCTTCCGGTGATCGACCACGACAGCGCCCCTTATTGGCAGGCCGCGCATGAGGGCCACCTTGACATCCCGCTATGCGGCGATTGTGGCAAGCATCACTTCTATCCACGGGCGATCTGCCCGCATTGCCATTCCGACAATCTGAATTTCGATACGGTCAGCGGGCGGGGCGAGGTGCATACCTTTACCGTCGCCCGCCGCCCGGCGGGCCCGGCCTTTGCTGACGACGTTCCCTATGTTGTCGCGCTGATCGAGCTGGAAGAAGGCCCGCGGATGATGAGCCGGATCCAGACCGACGACCCGGAGAAAGTGCATATCGGGGCCAAGGTCGAAGTGACCTTCGTGAAAGCCAGCGACGAGATCACCTTTCCCTACTTCAGGATGACCTGAGACAGCAGGCACAGGTCCGCGCAACCAATCGTAAAAGGGCCGCCGCAGGTATTTTGCGGCGGCCCCGTTCTTTGAAAGAGCAGTGGCGTCACCCGGTGCTGAGGGTCTGCCGCTCTCCGCGCATAAACCGCCAAACGATCAGACCGGTCAATGCCAGCCCACCGATAATATCGGCCATCGGCGCGGCATAGAACAGCAAGGCAGCCGACGCCAGAAACACCCCCCGCCCAGGTATGGACAGCGTTCCCCGAAAGTAACCGCTCAACCCGACGCTGACCGCAAAGACGGCGGCGCTTGCCACGCCCAGATCCAGAACGATCTGACCGGTCCCGCCCTGCGCCAGAATGCCCGGTCTGAACACAAACAGGAAGGGCACCACATAAACCGCCCCGGCAAGCACCAGTGCACGACCGGCAACTTTCCAGAAATTGGCCCCGGCCAGCGCGGCGGCGGCATAGACGCTGGCGCAGACCGGCGGCGTGATGGCTGACAGAATCGCGTAGTAGAAGACGAACAGATGCGCCGTCAGTTCCGGCAGGCCAAGCCGCACAAGGCTGGGTGCTGCAACCGCCGCCGCCAGAACATAAGAGGCCGTGGTCGGCACATCCATTCCCAGCACGATCGACAGCACAGCCGCCAGCAGCAGGGCAACGATCAGGCCCTGATCGGACACTGAAAACAGCAGGTTCGAGATTTTGACCCCCGCGCCCGTCGCTGTCAGAACCTTGACGACGATCGCGGCACAGGCCAGCAACGCGGCAATCATCACCAGCGCGCGACCGGCCTCGACCATCCCCTCGTAAACGTCGCGGGCCAACCCGGTCCAACATGCCTTCAGCCCCTGCTCCCGTGTGTCGCGGCCAAAGGGGCGCACGGCTGCACAGGCCAAGATCAAAACGATGATCGACGCGGCACCGGCAAAGCTTGGCGTGTAGCCCTGGAACAGGAAATAGACCACCGTTGCGATAGGCAGGAACAGCGGGATCGCCTTGTCGGGTGCCAGGAAATCCGCCGGTTTCGGCATTTCGTTTTTCGGTGTGGGCTGAAGGCCCGTGCGGCGTGCATAAAGGTCCACTCCGAGCCATATCGCGAGGTAGTAGAGAAACGCCGGGCCCATCGCTGCCACAGCGATCTGGGTGTAGGGAATGTTCAGGAACTCAGCCATGATGAAGGCCCCCGCCCCCATCACCGGCGGGGTCAACTGACCGGCGGAAGACGCAACCGCCTCGACCGCGCCGGCAAAGGCCGGCGGGTAGCGCAGCCGCTTCATTGTGGGGATCGTAATCGACCCCGTCGCCATCACATTGGCCACCGCCGATCCGGTCACCGTCCCGAACATCGCCGAGGACAGCGCGCAGACCTTCGCAGGGCCGCCGAAGGTGCGCCCGGCGATCCATGTCGCCATCTTCATGAACACGTCGGTCGCCCCGGTGGACAAAAGCAATGCCCCCAGAAGCACATAGATCGTGATGACCCGCGCGCCGACATCCGCAAGATAGCCGAAAATACCGGTGGTCGAGCTGTAGAAGGTTTCGACCGCCGTGCGGGCCGAAACGCGCGGCGGGCGCCAGCCCCCGTCGATCAGATCGTATCCGAAGTAATAATAAAGAACGGTAATCAGTGCCAGCAAGGGCAGGAACCACCCGATCACCCGCCGGGCCGCTTCGAGCGTCAGCAAGACGGCCAGCAACCCGGCCGCCTTGTCGAGCGGCCCGTACTGTACCATGATGTCGGAAAAGCGATCCCGGTTGAGGATCACATAGAGGCACACGCCAAAGGCCAGCAGCCCGAGCGTGATGTCGATGGTCCGCTCCAGCCCGTTTCGACCGCCGGTCCGCGCTGCACGCGCGGCGTAAAGGAAAAACGCACCGCCCAGACCGAAGCCGATAAAGATCGGTCGTTGAACCAGCGGTTCGAACTGTCCGAACAGGGCATTGTAGAAATGCAAAGCGACAAATGCCGCAAACAGCGCGCCGAGCGCCTGTGTTCCGCGCCGTTGCCAGGGCGAAGCCTCGGCCGATGAGTGTCTCATTGTCGTGTTCCCTTTCAGGCGGCGGGGCGCAAATGGCGCCCCACTCGACCGGTCCTTCCGACCGGCAGCGTGACCGTCCGCAGTGCGGAATCAGTTACCCATGGCTTCTTTCCAGTAGCGCGCCGCGCCCGGATGATAGACGATACCGGCCTCCATCGTCGCGACGGCATCGGCGGCGATGTCGTACTCCGCCAATTGCGGCCAGGCCTCGACCAGCAGGTCCATGTTCTGGTGGATGCTGCGCGAGATGTCATAGGCCGTGTCGTCGTCCATGACGCCGGTGCGTGTCAGGAAAAAGACGTTGAGCTTGGGCACCCGCATCTCCTCGGACCCCGCAATAAGGCCTGCGGGAAGGGTTGTGAAACCGACGCCTTCCATGGCTTGTGTCGCCGCTTTTTCCTGCTCTTCGGAGAATCCGATCAACCGCATCTCTGTGCTGGTCATCAACTCTTGCAAGGTCGCATCGACAGAGTTTGCGGCCCCGTATTTGCTGTAGCCGATGATCTGGCGGTTCTTGATGCCTTCCACCGCGTCCCCGACGGCTCCGTGCACGAGGTCGGCGTTGATGTCGAACATCGACAGGACGGTGGTTGTCAGGTTCTCGGCAGCAGATCCGCGAATACCTGGATTGAATTTCTTGCCATCCAGATCGTCAAGCGTGGCCACACCCGATGCTTCGGTTGCGGCAATCAGCAGCACCGACGCGCTGTAGGGATACAGCGCCACCGTATCGGCAATGGCGTTTCCGTCGAACTTGCCGGTTCCGTTTCGGGCAGCGATCAGAATGTCAGTGGTGGCAAGGCCGAGATCGATTTCATCCCGCGCGAGGCGCAGAACATTGTCCACGCTGGCGCCGGTTTCGATCACGTTGACGGTGGTATCCTCCATACCGGTCTCGATCGCCTTGCTCATCGCGACCGAGATCGTAAAGTGGCTGGACGTCGGGCTCGTGGTCCCCATCGTAAGGTCTTTGGCCGAAACCGCGCCGCCCACAAGAAGGGCACTGAGCGCCACTGCGGTGCCGATGGCCCCCCTGCTTCCGATTGTTTTGCGTTTGAACATGTCTTCCTCCCAGTTGTTGTTCAGAATTACCCGTACTTGCGCGTCAGGCGCGCAAAGTTCCGGTCTTGTCGATCCGCTCACGCAGAGCCGTCAGTTCCTCCTCTGTTGGCAGCGGCGTTTGCGGCACGTTCTGAGTGATCCCAAGGTCAAACCCCGTGTGGCGCTGAACCTCTGCGGCCGTATGGCCCGCGTGGACAGATTTCAGTCGCATCCGCAGCGTCGCCGGGTCGAAATCCAGAACCGCGCGGGGTGTCACTACGAACCGCGGCCCTTCGTTGGTCAGGCCGGCGACGCGCTTTGCCTCGGGGCCGGAAAGGTGCCCCGGTATGGTGACGAAATCTACTTTTTCGACAAAATTCCGCGTCGTATGAAGCGTCGGGCAGATGTAGAACCGCGTCGAAGTGTGGCAGTAGGACAGGTTGGCCGCCCCCGGTCCGCGCACCTTGGGCGCGTGCAGCGTGCCACCGACGTGATGCAGGTTGATGTTGCCATAGGCGTCATGCTGCAACCCGCTGTGAAAGAAGAATTCCAGCCCGTGATGGCTGTGGCCGAACAGCTCGATGAACGTCTCTGCGGCCTCGCAGCGGCCCAAAGCGCGGTCGTCCAGCATAGAGGGATAGAGCCGTCCCGGCTCGGGGTTGAAGAACATCTCTCCGCCGACTGTCAGGTTGGGTGCGTGCAGTTCGCGCGCCAGTGCGATCGCCGCCATCGGCACCAAGGCCGCAGCACCCGCCGCGCCCAGTTCGCCATCGGCCAGATCGCGGGCCAGCACCACGACCATCTGCTCAAGGGGGGAAATCGCAGCACTCATCCTTTCCGCGTCTCCGCGTTAAGCTGCGCGAGATATTCTGCGCCCCCGACTGTTTTGATATAGTCTTCCTGATCTTTAGGCCCGGTCACATGGCGCGCGATGTAGGCATCCAGCCCCGCGCGGTCGCCGGCCCGGGCGGCGTCGCCCAGATCGGCGTAGGCGTCGATATGATCCTCGTCCATCGCGTAATTGGGGAAGCTCGCGGTGGGATGCGCGCCGTAAGGCACTTCGACCACGGCGTCGACATAGTGTGATGGCACCGTGACCCGTGACGGGTCATCAAGGATCACCTCGTCCGGCACGATCCTGTCCACGCTGGCAATGACCATGTCCGAGGCGCGCGCCATCAGCTGATCGGCATAGACCATCGTGCTGAGATGGCGCAGGTTCCCCCAGCGGTCGGCTTCCTGCGCGTGCAGGAAGGTCACGCGGGGCCGGATCGGTCCGACGGCGTGGATGCGGCGGCCCGAAAACGGACAGTCGATTTCGCGGATCAGCGGATTGTGCTTCAGCACGTCCGACCCCCGCAGCGCGTCGATCGGCTGAAACGGCACACCGTGGGCCGACGCCATCAGCCCCCCAACTACGGTCAAGGCATCAAGTGCATGGGCAGTCACCTGCCCCGCCTCGACCGCGCTTCTGAAATTGGGGCAAAGACGGTTCTCCAGCGTGACGCCGGGAATGAACACCTGCTCGACCGCGCCCGCCGCGATCATCAGATCGACGTCATAGCCCGCACCGGGCGAGGAATAGATATGCAGGCCCTTTGCCCCCACCGCCAGCAGCCCGCGCACCAGAGCGACCGGCCTGCCCTGCTTGAACAGCCCGCCAAGGCACAGGTCCGGACGTTCCCGCAAAGCGTCCCGGGCCCGGCGCGCTGCGTCCTGCAGCCCCGTGACCTTGCTGCGGCGCGTGAGTGTCGTTTGGCCTTCCATTGTTCGGTACGTCGCTCCGATGCTGCTGTTTTACCGGGCCGACCGCCGGGGAGTTTTCGCAGAACAACTGTACTCGACCGCACGCGATCCAGCACCTTCCGGGATGTGACGGAGGTGATCGAACACATATGTGCGATTGGCCGCGCAGGGCGCATGGCGCAGGATCAGGACATCAGAGCGGGCCTGCCGACGACAATGAGAGCAATGAGAAGGATGCTGACCAGACCGAACAGCCCGTTCCATCTCAAACCGATGGTCAGGGGCCGTTCCCTGACGATGGAAGACGCATAAACGACGGCGGTGATGGCAAGCCTCATACAAATGATGCTGCTCCATCCACCGGCCAGCGCAAGGCCCGGAGCAAGGGGTGACAAACCATCCACGCCGATGCGAATGACCACTTCCGCCAGCAACACCACCGAGATCATCGGGTGCATACCCAGCAGCCCCGTCAGGAATACCGTCATGATCAACAGCACAACGGTCACGTCAGGCCGCGTTGCGATCCAGCCAAGAGGGTCGGCAATCCATTCGACGGGACGACCTAAAGTGCGACAAGGCCGATGAACCCCGCCGAAGCGGTAACGCTCATTTCGGTCGCGAATCCCGGTGCCCGTTTCACGAACCGTCGCGACGTGTCGGAAATGCTGCCGGCAGACCCGACCAGAGAAGGGCATAAACCGGCACGATGGTAATCAGGACGGTTTGGAAACTGTATTCCGTCGCTCTGTCCAGTATCACGACGATGCCACCCAGCATAAGGATATGACCCACAACGACTACGACCGACCAACAGGCCCAGCCCGGCAAGGCCCCGGTCAGGGGCGCAACCCTGCCGCGCGCCGACGGCGGACGTCACCATTCGACCGAGTCGAACAACCCCCCCCAAAGAAAAAGCACCCCGGCCAGCCGGGTTTCGTGCGGCGGGCCGTTTCAGAGCATCAATGGACGGCATCTGCACCCGCTGTTACGAGGCATTTGGCCTGCCTGCAAAGCTGCGCCAGTTCCGGACACGCTGGTCGGGCTGCGATGTTCTGGATGCCAGCTTCATCCGCTGCGGCCCGCAATGCGCCTTTGCCTTCCAGACCATTCGCGCAGACATCCCCAACCGCAGTTGCGCTTCGCTTCAACGTTATTCCGACACGTCCGGCGTTTGATCTCCAAAAGGGTTCAGATGAAGGATGGCCGTCCGGCTGCTTTAACCCTGCGGGGATCACAACGCGATAGCCCAGTTCAACACATATGTGCGAAAAGGGGGTCATCTGAATTGATAGCACCTCCTGACTTGGGGCAATGTGCAGTACCAGAGAGGATCAGGACATGGTCAGCGATTTCACCCGCCGTCTGACGCGGTTCATCACCGCGCGGCATCGGCTGGACACGCCAAATGCCGAGCAGGCCGCGCTATGCGTGGAAGATACGGTGGCTGTTATCTACGGCGGCTGGCACGCGCCGGTGGTCCGCCGGCTGGCGGCACTTGACGGGGACGAGGCCGCAACACCGGTGGGTTCCGTCGGAGAGCGCGGCGTCGAACGGGTCGCGTTCCTCAACGCCGTTGCCGGTCATGCGCTGGATTTCGACGATGTCCACACCCTCAGCGTCACCCACCCCAGCGTAGTGCTGGTGCCCGCGCTGCTGGCCATGGCAGAGGCTCGACCCGAGACGACCGCCCGCGTCGGCCCCGCGCTTGCGGTGGGAACAGCCGTCAATGTGGCGCTGGGTCAGGTTCTGGGCTTTGGTCACTACGCCAAGGGCTGGCACGCCACATCGACGATCGGGGCTGTAGCTGCTGCGGCGGCGGTCGCGCATCAGCTTGCCCTCGACGAAGCGGCAACCGGCAACGCGCTGGCGCTGGCCGCATCGCAGGCCGGTGGATTGCAGATCAATTTCGGCGCGATGGCCAAACCGATCCAGGCCGGCAATGCTGCCCTCGTCGGGGTGCGGGCCGCCCGCATGGCCGAGGCCGGAATCACCGCCGCACCCGATATTTTCGCGCCGCGCGGATTCTTCGATCTTTATGCCGGTCCGGACGGGCTTGCTGCCGACCCTGCCAAGGTGGAGCCAAGAATTGATCTCGGCAGCGTGTCACGCAAGCTTTATCCCTGCTGCTATCTCACCCACAGGATGATCGCCGCAGGGCGGCACCTTTACGCCCAACGCGGAGGAAACGCGGTGCCCGATGGCTCTGTGATCGAAATGACAGTGCCAAAGGGCGTCATGCTGCCCCTGCATATCGTTGATCCCAACGATGGAACAGAAGCCAAGTTCTGCGCCGCCTATACCTTGTCGGCAGCCTTGCATCAGGGCCGGGTCGGGCTTGCGGATTTCGAGGACGACAGTCCTCACCGCCCCGAGATCCGCCGTCTCATGAGCATGGTAATCATCGAAACCAAACCGGACGCGGGACCGGATCGCGTCGGTGTGGACCACGGAGCGGTCCATGTCCGCCTGCGCAGGGGGAACGAAACCCTTGCCGAAACCTCGGTCGCGGCGCATCCCGGTTCGCCCGCAGACCCGGCAAGTCCCGCCGAGATCGGTGAGAAGATCGCCGATTGTCTTGAGAAATACCGCAAGAACGGTGGCACGCCACCCGCCACCGGGGCGTTTCGTAAGGAACTGCGCACACGTCTTCATCTGCCGCCGCTGCGCGATCCGGCGACCCCCGATGGCAAATCGGACCGGTCCCGGAACAGAACACCGGGACAGGGCGCTGCTGCCGCCAACCAAGCACCTTTTGAAAGGACCACCTGATGGAATCAATGATCCATGACATGGCCGAGCGGCTTTTCCGCGACCATGTCCACCATCGCCTGCGCGCGGATGCCGCTGCCGGGCAATGCCCCGAGACGCTCTGGACCCGGATCGAAGAGGCCGGGCTGCACATGGCCCTGGTGCCCGAAGAGGCTGGCGGTTTCGGCGTGCCCGCCGCCGAGGCGCTTGGGCTGGTGCGCGTTGCCGGTGCGCACGGCTTGCCATTGCCTCTGGCCGAAACACTGATTGCAAATGCGGTGCTGGCGGGCGCGGGTTTGGCGCTGCCCCGCGGCAGGCTGACCATCGCCGAGGACGCGGCGCTGCGGCTGGAACGGCGCGGCGGTGCTCTCCATGCGAGCGGTCACCTGGCGATGGTGCCTTTTGCCCGCTGGGCGGACCGGATCGTGACCATCGCCGCGCTGGACGGCGTCAACCATGTTCTGTCCCTGCCGGTCAAGGATCTGACAGTCACCCCGGCGCAGGATCTCGCCGGGATGCCGCGCGACGATGTTGCGGTCGACCTTGCGCTAACGGACGCTGATGCCGCTCCCGCGTACCGATCAATGGGCGGAATGCGCGGGCTTGGTGCGCTTGTCCGCAGTCTGGCCACGGCCGGCGCGCTGGAGACTATCCTGCGGATGAGCGTCGAATACGCCAATGATCGGGTGCAATTCGGGCGGCCGATCGGCAAGTTTCAGTCGATACAACAATACCTCGCGACAATGGCCGGAGAAACCGCCGCGGCGCGTGCGGCCGCCGAAATGGCGGCCGGCAGCTATGACACCGCCGCCTTCGCGCTGACCGTTGCCGCCGCCAAAAGCCGCTCCGGAGAAGCTGCGCAGACGGTCGGTGCGCTGGCCCACCAGATTCACGGGGCCATCGGCTATACTGAGGAACATGCGCTGCACCATTTCACCAAACGGATCTGGAGCTGGCAAGACGAGTTCGGCACCGAATTGGACTGGAACAGGGAATTGGGGCGTGCCGCCCTGTCGAGCCCCCACGACACTTTCTGGCACTTCATCACCGACAGCACTGCACAAGGCGTTCTGACATGACACTCACCGCATTCCCCCCGCCCCCGTCCGGCGCCGATCACAACGACCTGC
This sequence comes from Pseudosulfitobacter pseudonitzschiae, assembly GCF_900129395.1. Taxonomy (GTDB): domain Bacteria; phylum Pseudomonadota; class Alphaproteobacteria; order Rhodobacterales; family Rhodobacteraceae; genus Pseudosulfitobacter; species Pseudosulfitobacter pseudonitzschiae. Next base: position 27,300 of record NZ_FQVP01000012.1, on the reverse strand, counting down.
GCCAGGAGGTCCGCGCGTTCCTGGCTGAGGAACTGGCCGATTTCTCGCCCGAGAAGCGTGCGAAATCATGGAACGGGTTCAGCCGGGACTTCTCGCGCAAGCTGGCGCAACGCGGCTGGGTCGGTATGACCTTTCCCGAGGAATACGGCGGCCACGCGCGCAGCGCGCTGGAACGCTATGTCGTGTCCGAAGAACTGCTGGCCGCCGGCGCGCCGGTAATCGCGCACTGGATCGCCGACCGCCAAAGTGGCCCTCTGATTCTGGCCAAGGGAACCGAAGAGCAAAAACGCGCGATCGTGCCGCGCATCGCTGCGGGCGAGCTGTGTTTCTGCATCGGGATGAGCGAACCCGATTGCGGCTCAGACCTCGCGGCGACGCGCACCGTCGCCACCGAAGTCGAGGGCGGTTTCCGCGTCAACGGCACCAAGGTCTGGACGACCTACGCCCATGTGGCCGATTACATGATCCTGTTTTGCCGCACCGGCAAGAGCGACGACCGCCACGGCGGGATGAGCCAGCTTCTGGTCGACCTCAAGGCCACGAAGAATATCCAGATCAGCCCGATCATCGACATGGCCGGAGAGCATCATTTCAATCAGGTGATTTTCGATGACACGTTCCTGCCATCCGACGCGCTTCTGGGCGAAAAGGGCGAGGGCTGGTCACAAGTCATGAGCGAACTGGCTTTCGAACGCAGCGGACCGGAACGGTTCCTGTCGTCCTTTGCCCTGATCGAGGAACTGATCCGATTGCTGCGGCAAGACGCCACAGAGGCCCAACAGGCCGAGATCGGCCGCCTGTCCGCGCATCTGATGGTGCTGCGGCAAATGTCGCGCTCGGTCGCCGGGATGCTGAACGTGGGCAAGAACCCCGCGCTTCAGGCCGCCATCGTCAAGGATCTCGGCGCGCTCTTCGAGCAGGATATCCCGCGTCTGGCCCGAAGCCTGATTTCACGTCCGGCCGTGCCCGGAGGACGCGACAGCTATGCGGCGGTGCTGGCCTATACCGAACTTGCGGTGCCGTCGTTCTCGCTCCGGGGGGGCACCCGCGAGATCCTGCGCGGCATCATCGCACGCGGGTTGGGCCTGCGGTAACGAAGGGGTCCGACCGGACGGATCGGCGCGCACCTAATTCAGGGCAGTTCCGGTCTGGTCCGGACGATAGCCTAGCGCAAGAGAAAGCTGTTCGGCGCTCGCTTTGGCCGCTGTCACGCACAGTTTCCGGTTCCGGGCGGCGCGTTCCAGCGGCGCGCCGATCACCAAAGCCCCTGCGAGATTTCCATCGGCACGAAACACGGGAACTCCGAAGCCCGCTGCATCGACATGCGCCGTACCGACCGTTCTGGCGTAACCGGTTTCACGAATTTCCGAAACCATGTGCCGCAATGCGTTTTCGTCGGTGATCGAATTGCCGGTAAGCGGCGTCAGTTCCGTCCGTTCGAAGTAGGCATCAAGCTCCTCTGGGGTGTCATAGGCCAGCATGACAAGACCCGATGCCGAACAGAACAAAGGCCGGTCGACTCCCGTCTGGGCCACGTACCGCACGGGCTGCGGGCTTTCGATGACCGACGAATAGACCACACGATCGCCATCGCGAACAGCGTAGAGGACCGTCTCGCCGGTCTGTTTGACGAGGTCGTTCATTACCCCGCGCAGGACCGACCCGAACGGGTGGTTGGCCAGGATGGACTGGGCGAACTGAAAAATCCGTGGCCCGAGGAAATACGCGTCGTTCTCGCGCATCAGGTAACTCATTTCAGTGAGGGGGCGCAGCAGCACCAGCAAACTGCTCTTAGGGCAATCCAGCGCGCTGCTGAGTTCGGACAGGGACATGCGCCGGTTGCTTTGCGCGAGCAGATCGAAAAGCGACAGAATGCGGTTTAGCGACCGTGGCCCTTCCGATGTGCGTCCGGCAGATCCAATTCCGTCAGATTGCGCGGTTTTCATGGTCGACGCCTCCAGTTTCGCGATGCGACAAGGTATTGGCAAAACCAAAGCGGCAGTCCACCCATATTCGGCCGGGATCGGACCTGCGCAGCGTACCAAAAAAGGTCTAGTCCTCTCCCGGTTCCTTGTCCGCCGTGCGTGCCTTGATCATCCGCAGGGGCGTGTAGTCCAGCACCTGCTCCCCGGTTTGTTTGAAAACCCTGTTCCGGGTCCGAACCAGGCCGCGGTTCGGCCGGCTCTTCGAGCGGCGCGACTCGATGACCTCGACCTCGCAATGGATCGTGTCCCCCGCGAAGGTCGGCCCCAGAACCTTCAGCTCCATTTCCAGAAAGGCAAAGCCCGTGTGTTGCATCGTGGACTGGGTCAGCAGACCCTCCATGAAGGTATAGACAAGCGCGCCGGGGGCGGCGAAGCCGTCGATATTGGATTCCTTTTCGCGAAAGTCGCTGTTGATGAACAACACTTCGAGCATGCCGGTGACACTGACGAAATTCGTGATGTCTGTTTCGGTCACAGTACGGCCGATGGTCCGAAATTCGCGCCCCACCGGCAAATCTTCATAACAAAATCCAAGGCCCACAGTTTCCATGCCGCTCTTTCTCCTGTCGAGTCCCATCTGGTGCGAAGGTACGGCCACGCCAGTCCCGCGACCTGAACATTCCCCGCTTTCCGCAGGTTAAGGTGCAACAGCGAGACTAATCAATCGAAGCGGCCACTTTTGTGGGGCGCACTCGAATCAAGCACATCCGTGATGAATCCGGTTTGGCGGTCCGTTTCGCCGTTCTCGATGCGACATTGCACATATGTGGTTTCGCACGACCACCGGGCGTTAGTGTTTGGTCAGGCCCGATAGCCAACCTACCGTCGGCCAACACCCACTCGATCTTCACAACTGCAAGGAGGTACTCCGGCATGAATTTCGGATTTTCCGAGGAGCAGGATACCATACGCGAAACACTGGCCCGGATGCTGGGCGATCACGCCACCCTGAAGAGCGCGCACAACCGGCTCGACGGCGCCGACGGGTTCGATACGGCCACCTGGTCCGTACTGGCCGATGGCGGCTGGCTTGGCCTCGCCATATCGGAAGCGGAGGGTGGCGCAGGGATGGGCGCGGTGGAACTGGCGATCCTTGCCGAGGAAATCGGTCGCAGTCTGGCCGCAGTACCTTACCTGCCGGCCCTGTGTATGGCGGTTCCGGCCCTTCAATCCGCCGGAACGCAAGACCAGCGCACATCGCTTCTGCCCGGCATAGCCAAAGGCCGCACGATCATAGCCACGGCGCTTGCCGAGGGCGGCGGGCTCGCACCCGATACCGTATCGGCAAAAGTGGTGCAGGATCGTCTTTCGGGACAGAAAGCGCCGGTCACGTTCGGTGCCGAGGCGACCCACGCTCTTGTCGCTGCGACCGATGAGGAAGGCACGCCGCGTCTTTATCTTGCGGATCTTTCCGGCTCGGGCGTGACAATCGGTGCGCTCGACCCGATCGACCGCACACGTCCGGCGGCCAGAATCGACTTCGACAACGCGCCGGTCGAGCTGCTGCCCGGCTCGGACCCTGCGGCGATCCGGCGGCTGCTGGACGGCGCCGCAGTGCTGGCCGCCTTCGAACAGATCGGCCTAGCGGAGCGCGCCCTTGCCCTGACCACGGACTATGCCGGCGAGCGGCACGCGTTCGGGCGTGCGATTGGCGGGTTTCAGGCGGTAAAGCACCGGCTCGCGGACATGTTCGCCAAAATTGAATTGGCGCGGTCCAATGCCTTCTTCGGTGCCTGGGCGCTGGCGAGCGGTGACAGTCGACTGCCCGAAGCGGCCGCAGTCGCGCGCCTCACCGCTCTCGATGCCGTGCAATTCGCCACTGAGGAATCGATCCAGCTGCACGGCGGTATCGGATTCACATGGGCGGCCGACCCGCATCTGTTCTTGCGGCGTGGCTGGCAGTTGAAGGCCGAACTTGGCACGGCGGCCATATGGCGCGAGCGGCTGCTCGGGCATCTGGCGACACCTCTACGGGCCGCAAGCTGACAGGGAAATCAGACACATGGATTTTAGCGACAGCCCCGAAGAAGCTACCTTTCGCTCAGACGCGCGGAGCTGGCTGGATGCCAACGCAACCCTGCGGGACGGCAGCGAGAAAGCTCAGGATCACTTTATGGCCCGCGACGCCGACGAGGTCGCGCGGGCGCGCGACTGGCAGGCCCGCAAGGCCGAAGCGGGCTGGGCCGGACTGACCTGGCCGCGCGCCTTCGGCGGACGCGATGCGACGCCGATCGAACAGGTGATCTGGAATCAGGAAGAAGGACGCTATGCCGTACCGCCCAACGCCTTCCTGATCGGCATCGGACTGGTCGGGCCGACGGTCATGATGCACGGCACCGAGGCCCAGAAAGCCGCGGTCCTTCCGCGCGCCCTGACCGGAGAGGATATCTGGTGTCAGTTGTTTTCCGAACCCGCTGCCGGATCTGATCTGGCAGGCATACGCACCCGTGCGCGGCGCGACGGGGACGACTGGGTGATCTCCGGCCAGAAAGTCTGGACCTCGGGCGCGCATTATTCCAGCCACGGCATCCTTCTGGCACGCACAGACCCGCAGGTGCCCAAGCACAAGGGGTTGACCATGTTCCTTGTGGACATGTCAGATCCGGCCATCGAAACCCGTCCGATCCGCCAGATTTCGGGCGGTGCCAGCTTCAACGAGGTGTTCATCGACGACCTGCGCGTACCGGACAGCGCCCGCCTGGGCGGCGAATCCGAAGGCTGGAAGGTGGCGTTGACGACGCTGATGAACGAACGGTTCAGCATCTCGGTCGGGCGTGCCAGCGGCGGGGCCCGCGCGGAGGAATTGATCGCCCTTGCCACCCGTGTCGAACGCAACGGACGCCCGGCCATCGAAGACGGCGAAGTGCGCTCACGTATTGCCGATTTCGTCGCGCGGCAGCGCGGACTGGAATTCACCTCTTACCGGGTCATGACGTCGCTTTCGCGCGGTGAGGCTCCGGGTGAGGAAAGTTCGATCGGAAAGCTGCTGCTGGGCAAGCTGCGGCAGGAGATGGGCGCCTTCGGGATGGAACTGGCCGGGACGGCGGCGGGCATTTCGGTCAAAGCTGGAGACGATACCGCGCGGTGGCGCAACGAATATCTGACCGCCCCCGGTAACCGCATCGCCGGCGGCTCGGACGAGATCCAGCGCACGATCATCGGCGAACGCATTCTCGGGCTGCCGCCCGACATTCGCGTGGATAAGAGCGCGCCATTCTCGGAACTTTAGGCTTACCGCCCGGTCGCGCCGGAATAAACCAACAAGGAGGAGATCAACATGAACTTCAAATGGACAAGTATCGCTGCTGCCGGGTGTCTGGCGATGGCCGCGCCGGTCGGCGCGCAGGACATCGAGCTGCCCGACGTCATCGCCTGGTCGGCCTATGACACGGGGTCGGCGGGCCACGCGCATTCAATTGCCATCGGTAATATGATGCGCAGCCGGTTCGGCACGACGATCCGGGTGCTTCCGGGGCGCAACGACGTCTCGCGGATGACGCCTCTCAAGAATGGCGCGGTGGATTACTGCCTGTGCGGGATCGCGTCCTACTTCGCCGGCGAAGGGGTGTTCCTGTTCGCCGCACCGGAATGGGGTCCACAGCCGATCCGCGCTGTGCTTCAGGCCGTGGGCGACTACGGTCTGGGTGTGGCCGTCGCGGCCGATGCCGGTATCGAGACGGTTGCCGATCTCAAGGGCAAACGGGTTGGCCGCGCCGCCAGTTCACCCGCGATTGATGTCAATATGGAGGGACTGCTGGCCTTTGCGGACCTGACATGGGACGATGTGGAGGCAGTCGAGTTTTCGGGCTACGTGAATTCTCTCAAGGGCATTCTGGAGGATCGCGTGGACGCCGCCTTTGCGCTGACGACAACCACCGTGAACTATCAGATCGAATCCAGCCCCCGGGGCCTCAAGTGGCTTGAAACACCGGCGGACGATGCCGAAGCCTGGGCCCGTTATACCGGCGTCACGCCCTTCGTAACGCCGCACATGGTGTCTGTGGGACCAGCAATCGACCCCGCCTCGCCTTTGCCCATGGCGCTGTACCCCTACCCGATCCTTGTCACCGAAGCCGATCAGAGCGCCACCGAGGTGCGCAACATCGTCGCCGCCCTCGATGCGGGATTTGACGAATACAAGGACGCCGCCCCCGGCGCGAATGCCTACGGGGTAGATCGCCAGATCCTGTCCTGGGTGATGCCGTGGAGCGATGGCAGTGTTGCCTATTTCAAGGAAAAGGGCCTCTGGACGGCTGAAGCTCAGGAAAATCAGGACGTGATGGTCGATCGGCAGAAGGTTCTGATGGACGCCTGGGAAGGCTTCGTCGACGGCGCCCCGGATGATGAACAAGAGTTCACCGCTGCCTGGATGAAGGTGCGCGCCGAAGCGCTGGAAGCCGGCGGTCACGAGGTCTTTTTCCGCTGAAACGGCGCGGCGCTTTTCTGGCGCCGCGTATCATCGGATTGGCTGGGACAACATAGGGAAATCGGGCATGCCACGGGAAATACAGGACGAAGCGGCACAGCCGATGGGCATGGGCGCCCTGCCCCCCTCCCTTCGCGGGTTGCTTGCCGCATCGGCGATTCTGTTGTCGGCGGCGTCAATCAATCATCTCTTCAATCTCGGGTTCTTCATGAACATCCGCCTGCTTGAGATTCATTACCTCTACGTGATGCTGCTGCTGACGTTACCCCTCGTTTACCTGATCTTTCCGTGCAGCAAGACAAACCCGCATGGGTCAACGCGGTGGTGGGATTACTTCCTGGCCTTTCTGGCGTTGATCACCTGCGCGTTCTTTGCCTATTACGGGAACAGCGTGGTCAACAAGGGATGGGATTTCGCAGCCCCCACCCATGCCGTGATTGCCAGCTTCGCCTTCTGGTTCCTGCTGCTGGTGGCGGCGCGGCGCACCGGCCGATGGATGCTCTTCGGCGTCATCTTGATGTTTTCCGTCTATCCGATGATCGCCGATTATGCGCCGGGGCCAATTCAGGGGTTCCAGCGCCCGCCGGTTGAAACGGCGATCTTCCACGCCATGAGCGGCGAAAGCGTTCTGGGCATCCCGATGCGCAGTTTCGTCAATCTTGTCGTCGGCTTCATGATTTTCGGGGTCGCGATGCAGCACACCGGCGCGGGGCCGTTCTTTATCGACATCGCCTTTTCCGCGCTCGGACATGTCCGGGGCGGACCTGCCAAGGTCGGCGTTCTGACCAGCGGGCTTACCGGCTCGATGAGCGGCAGCGTCATTACCAATGTGCTCACCACCGGCTCGATTACCATTCCGGCGATGAAAAAGGTGGGCTTCAGGCCCAGCTATGCCGCCGGGATCGAGGCGGCGGCGTCGACCGGCGCAGTGCTGATGCCACCGATCATGGGGGCCACGGCGTTTGTCATGGCGAGCTTTCTGCTGACCGACTACACAAACATCGTGGTTGCGGCGGTGCTGCCCTCGCTGCTTTATTTCTTTGCCCTGTTCGCCCAGATCGACGCTTATTCGGCGCGCAACGGGCTGAAAGGCGTGCCGCGTGCCGAACTCCCCAGGTTCGGCAAGGTGCTGCGTGAAGGCTGGTACTTCCTCGCCGTCTTCGGGCTTCTCATCTGGATGCTGCTCTATCTCAAGCGCGAAGCGATCGCCCCGTTCTATGCGACCGCGCTGCTGATCGGTCTGAACCAACTGCTGTCGAAATCGCGCTGGGGGCGGCAGGAACTGATGAACTTCCTGGTGGCGACGGGGCGGCTGTTTGTCGAACTGGTCGCGATCCTCGCGGCGGTCGGGCTGATTGTCGGCGGGCTGGCGGTGACCGGCATGTCCGGCACGATTTCAAACGACTTGCTATTCATCGCCGGGGGGAACACCTTCCTGCTGCTGCTTCTGGGGGCTTTGACCAGCTTCATCCTCGGGATGGGCATGACGGTGACAGCGGCCTATGTCATCCTTGCCGTGTCTCTGGCCCCGGCCCTGATCGCCGGCGGGCTTGATCCGATCGGCGTGCATCTGTTCATCCTCTACTGGAGCATGCTGAGCTACATTACCCCGCCCGTGGCGCTGGCGGCTTTCGCCGCAGCGGCGATTGCACAGGCCCGGCCCTTCGCTGCCGCCTACGAGGCGATGAAACTGGGCACCATTATCTATATCGTGCCCTTCTTCTTTGTGCTCGATCCCGCGTACACCTTGCAGGCGGGGTTGGTTGACAGTGCCTTGACGGTCCTGCGCGCGGGTATCGGTGTCCTGCTGATCTGCGCTGGATTGCAGGGGTACCTGCTGGGGGTCGGCCGTATCGAACCCGGGCCCACGGGCGCGGTCGCACGGATTCTGCTCGGGATTGCCGGGTTGGCCTTCGCCTTGCCCTCGACCCCGATGTTGGCCGTTCCGATCCCCGGCGCGGTTGGGGCCGGTGTCGCTATCACGGTGCTTGGGGCGGTCATGGTGGCGTTTTCGCGCGATCGAAAGGCCGCCTGAGATGAGTGCACAGGATGGCAAACCCGAGGTGCCCGCCCCGTTCAACGCCTTGCTGGGCGTCCGCTTCGTTTCCTGGTCCGAGGGCAGGGCGGAATTGCAATTGAAGATCACCTGCGACCACCTGAACGGCGCTTTCGCTGTGCACGGCGGGGTCTACGCAACCATGCTGGACAACGCGGTCACGTTTTGCGCAGCATTTGCGGGCGAAGGCCGCCCCGGTCATCGCTGCCTGACACTTTCGCTCACCACCAGTTTTGTCGGACCAGCGGTCGAGGGCGACACGCTGACGGCACACGCGCACATCGCCGGAGGCGGGCGCAAGCTGGTGTTCGCGCAAGGCGAGATTGTCAATCAGGACGGACTACGCCTGGCGCATGGCGATGCGGTGATCAAGCGGGTTACGCCGCCATCGCCCCAACCCGAGCCGGGCGGCGGAAACCCTGTTGCAACAACGCATGAAGTGAGGAGACAGAAATGATCAACCCGATGTCATTGGAAAATCAGGTGGTTATCGTTACCGGCGCCGGTCAGGGTATTGGCCGCGGCGTGGCGCAACTGGCGGCCGAGCTGGGTGCCAGTGTCATTGTGAACGATCTTAACGAAGACGGGGTCAAGGAAACTGCTGAACAGATCGGCGGCAATGCCCGCGCCCTTGTCGGGAACGTGGCTGACCCGGACTTTCCCGAGAAACTGGTGAAATTCGCGCTAGACGAATTCGGGGATATCAACGGGCTGGTGAACAACGCCGGCATCGTGCGCGCCGCGATGATCCACAAGATGGACCGTGCCACATGGCAGCAGGTCATCGACGTCAATCTCACCGGCGTCTTCGCCTGTTTGCAGGCTGTAGGCACCTATTACAGGGACCAGGCCCAGAAAGACCCGGACAGCGCGGCGCGGCGTGCCATCGTCAATATTTCCTCCGATGCCGGCCGCCGCGGCACGATCGGCCAGATCAACTATGGTGCCGCGAAATCCGGCGTGCTCGGCCTCACCATGAGCGCCGCGCGCGAATGGGGCCGTTACAGGATCAACGTCAACTCGGTCTGTTTCGGAATGGTGGAAACGCCGATGACCGAAACGATCCGCTCGGACAAGTTCGCCGACAAGTACATGGCGCAGATCCCGATGGGGCGTATGAGCACCCCCGAAGAAGTAGCGCAACCGGTCTGTTTCCTGTTGTCAAACGCGGCATCCTACATCACCGGCCAGCACCTGAGCGTGAATGGCGGCTATCACATTGGATTCTGAGATGACTGATATGAAAAACAGCCCGGGGCCGGACGCCGTCTTTGCCGCCAAGCTGGCCGAGGGCGTCTTCGAGATCCAGAAATGCGGTGCCTGCGGTGCGCATGTCTTTCACCCGCGCGTGATCTGCCCGACATGTGGCAGCGCAGACCTTGGATGGGTGGCACCCACGGCGCGGGGAACGATCTATGCGCGGACGGTTGTGCGTCGAAAGCCGGAAAGGGGCGGCGACTACAACGTGGTGCTTGTGGACCTTGAAGAAGGCGTGCGCATGATGTCGCGCGTGGACGGCATCACGCATGACGAAATCGCCGCCGGACTGAAGGTCAGGGCCTCGATTGGCGAAGGGGCAGACGGCGGACCTGCAGTGGTGTTCCGGCCCGAAAGAGGTGCATCATGAGTTTGCGGGGAAAAGCCGCCATCGTCGGAGCGGCGCTGGCCGGCTGTGGCGAGGCTCATGGCAAGAGCGCGATGGAAATCACTGTCGAGGCCGTACATGGCGCGCTGGCCGATGCCGTGGTGTCGCTTGGCGACGTCGACGCCATTGCCACCTGCCAGCCATTGGACATGCTGTCGGGGCTTACGCTGGCCCAGGAACTGGGGCTGAACCCCAAGTTCACCATGAACAACCGCACGGGCGGATCGTCGTTCCTGTCGCACACGCTCTGGGCCGCAATGCTGCTGGAGCTGCGGCTCGCCGACACCGTGCTGATCTGCTACGGATCGAACCAGCGCACTGCCTCGGGCAAGTTGATGACCGCGCTCGGTCTGCCAACCTATGAAGCGCCCTATAAGCCGATGTTCCCGCTGTCGTCCTACGCGCTGGCCGCAGACCGTCACATGACGCAGTTCGGCACCACGCGCGAACAGCTGGCCGATGTGGCGGTAGCTGCCCGCGCTTGGGCGCAAAAGAACCCCGAGGCGTTCATACGCGATCCCCTGACGCGCGAGGATGTCATTGCCTCGCGGCTGGTCTCGGATCCGCTGCGGGTGCGCGACTGTTGCCTTGTCACCGACGGCGGCGGCGCGCTGGTGATGCGGCGGGCCGAGACGGCCAAAGATCACCCCAGGCCCCCGGTCTATCTGCTGGGGGGCGGCGAAGGTACGACGCACCGCGACATTTCCGAGGTGCCGGACCTGACCGTGACCGGCGCGGCCCAATCCGGTGCGACGGCGATGAAAATGGCCGGCGTCAAGCCCGCCGACATTGACGTTGTGCAGCTTTACGACGCCTTTACGATCAACGTGATCCTGTTCCTTGAGGATCTGGGCTTTTGCAAGAAAGGCGAAGGTGGTGCCTTTGTTGAAAACGGCGGCATCGCGCCCGGCGGTCATCTGCCGGTCAACACCAACGGCGGCGGGCTGTCCTGTGTGCATCCTGGCATGTACGGCATCTTCACGCTGGTCGAAGCGGTGCGCCAGCTGCGCGGCGACGCCGGAGACCGCCAGATCGACGGGGCCGAGTTGGCAATGGCGCACGGCAACGGCGGTGTCCTGTCCAGCCAGGTCACGAATATTCTGGGCACCGAGTCGACGCTCTGATCAACGGATCGACCCAATATAAAGGCGGCACCATCAGAGCCCGCCGTTTCTCGATCAGCGCCTCCGGATTCTCGGTTTCGCAGTATATCCCTGGTTGGGCCATGGCCAGATTCTTGGCGAATGGCTCACGTTCCTCAAGCGAAAGGGTCTGTCAGAACTTTGGGTTGGGTGCAAAGATCGAACAGGGCTATTGGTGTGCAGCTAAACGCACTGCATATGTTCAACTTTGACGTTCGTACCTCAGCAAACCGTAGGGCCCGCGGTGATCCTGCTGAGGGTTCTCGCGTGTTCGATCCTGGCCGCAGCAAAACACGTCAGGAACGCACGCTTCAACTCGTCGCTGTCGCAAGTGGTGATGATCCGGTGCGAGACGTTCTAATCGTGGGCAATCGGCGTGGTGCTCCGACCGTATCCCGGTATCCTTACTTCCGCGTCTGGGCAATCAACGGCCGAGAAGATGTGAGCCATGCGATGCATAGTGGTGGTCCTGTCATGTTTCACGACATCAGCAACCGCCCTTTTGACGGGAATCCATCGACACTGGGGCTGACAGCTGATCACGGCAACGAGGGTCGTCGTGCGGGCGTGCTGGCGGCTGTTGCAGATCCGCGCGGGTTCGACGGTCCAGTGGTACCGATGCCATTCCGGGCACCGGTTATCTCAGCAGAATAAAAGGCAATTATCTCGAACGGTCGGTACGTCCGAATGTCCGGCGCGACGCGTGAGGTGGCCAGCGGGGGATCGGCGCGGCACACGCGGCGGCGATGACAGCTGCGTATGTTGACCAGTCTCGGCAGGGAATGCCTCGGCGCGAAGATGACGCTCCGCGCCTGAGGCATGAAGGAGAGAGTAGTTGTCTTTTCCCCCTTTCGGGGTGCGGTCGACCGAACTCGGATGCAGTTTAAGCAACCTCAGTTGTCTTTCTGATTGACGATCAGATCCGCATTCTCCGGCAACTCCGAGATGACGCTCACAGCGTCGGCTCGAATCCTTGAATGCAGTTTGAAGGCTTCGGCGGCGGCTGTCTCGGCAGTGGATACGTCTGCACCATCTTCCAGGACAAGTGAGATCTTGATCATGTCGCGGTCGTTATCTCGGGTGACGACGGCCTGGGCGGCACTGGCGCCGGGCGTGGCGATGACAACTTCCTCTATGACCCGCGGATAGACGAATATCTCGCGCACTTTCACTGCCGCCCCAACCCGGCCTTGCAACGCTGAAATACGTTTGGCGCTGCCATCCTCATTGCTTTCCAGCGCAAACGCACTGTCGCCAGTGCCGAACCGGATCATCGGCCAGGTGGCGTCGCGTGCGGTCACAACGACCTCACCGGGTTCACCGTGGTCCACCTGTGCGCCGCTGACGGGATCGCAGATCTGCACCACACGGTCTGGGTGGACCACATAGCCTTCGCCGCCATCTTCATAGCCGACGAGACCCAGATCGGCAGTGGCATAAGCGGCCCAGGTCGACACGCCATACTCGGCCTCGATCCGGCGGCGCTTGGCCACCCAGTCGCCCATCTCACCACCGAGAAAGGCGGTTTTCACTTTCCACGCGTCGCGGCCATAGGTTTCGATTACCTTGTCCGCCAGCGTGAGGAAAAACGCTGTCGAAGCGCAAATCGAGGTGACGCCCGTTTCCACGATGATCTGTGCCTGAAGCTCGGTATTGCCCACGCCGCCGGGAATGACGGTGGCACCTGCGGCCTGTGCCGCTTCGTCGAACAGCAGGCCAGCCGGTACAAGGTGGTACATCCAGGTGTTCAGGATGATGTCCCCTGCGCCTACTTCTGCCGCCTTGAAAAGCAGATCAAGGCCATGTCCACCGCCACCCGCGAGCGCTGGTTCGAAGATAGGGCCGGGTGAGACGTATATCCGCGCGACATCCTTCAGATCAGAAGCGAGGAAACCGCCGAAGGGCGGGTTTTCACGCTGAATCTTCAAGAGGTCTTCTTTCTTCATCACCGGCAGACCCGACAAGTCCGCCAGCGACCTGACGGCTGCCGGATCGAATCCGGCAGCCGCAAATCGTGATTTCAGTCCCGGGGCCTTTTCGGCCGCGGCGCTATAGGCCTGAGCTATGTCCCGGTAGATGTCTTCAGACATGTCCATGCCTCCTTGACCATTCGTGAGTTAAATCGGGCAGTCTTTGCGGAAGTTCGGCGCGCGCTTCTCGCGGTGCGACAGAACGCCTTCCTTGACGTCCTCACCCATGAAGCCAAGCATCTCCAGCGCGGTCGAAGCATCAAAGATAGGCCCGGCCTGACGCAACCAGTTGTTCAGCGAATACTTGGTCCAGCGGATCGCGCTCTGCGAGCCGTTCGACAGTTCCGTCGCCGTATCGAGCGCAATTTGTTGCAATTCTTCATCCTCGACACACATCGACACCAGACCGATGCGCTCGGCCTCTTCACCCGACACTGGTTTGCAGGTCATCAGATAGTATTTCGCCTTCGCCATCGAGGTCAGCAACGGCCAGATGATCGCCGCGACGTCCCCGGCGGCAACGCCCAGACGCGGGTGGCCGTCCACGATCTTGGCCTTTTTCCCTGCGATCGAGATGTCGGCAAGAAGGGCAACCACAAGCCCGGCACCGGCGGCGGGGCCGTTGATCGCGGAGATGATCGGCTTGTTGCAATTGATGATATTGTAGACGAGGTCCTTGGCCTCTTTCCACGTCTTCATGATCTCGTGCGAATCCCCGATCATCTTTTCGATCAGGCTGAAATCGCCACCGGCCGAAAACGCCTTGCCCGCGCCGGTTACGATGACCGCGTTGATGTCGGGGTCACGGTCGATATCGATCCACATATCCGTCATCTGTGTATGCATCTCAGAGTCGACAGAGTTAAAAGTCTCGGGCCGGTCGAACGTAATACGCAGAACACGGTCCGCCGGGTAGTCGAATTTCATCTTGTGGTATTTCGCATAGCGGTCAGACATGCTTCTTTTCCTTTGTTTTGATATTGATGTGGGTTCAGCCAGGCAATCCGAGGACGGCCTTGGACAGGATGTTGCGCTGAATTTCGTTTGATCCGCCGTAGATCGTTGTCGGTCGTGCCTTGTAAAAGCTCGCCAGAACGTCGACGTTTACATTGCCGACCTGCAGTGGGCCGACCGTGCCGCCATCGGGGCCAGCCGCCTCGATCATCAGTTCGGTGATGCGCTGGAAGCATTCGGTCACCCAGATCTTGAGCATCGAGACATCCGCGCCCAGCGTTTCGCCACGCTTGAGCTGATCGGCGAATCGCGAATAGAGAGCGGCATGATCCTCGACATCGAGGGCGGCCTGGGCAAAACGGTCGCGGAAGACAGGGTCTTCAAAAGCGCCCCGTCCACGGGCAAAGCTCTCAAGCTGGCCCAGTGCATTTTGAGCCAGGTTCGGCGCCCCGATGAAAATACGCTCGAAGCTCAGCAGCGCCTTGGCCATCGTCCAGCCCTTGTTAAGCTCACCGACCAGGTTCGCGCGCGGCGTCCGGGCATCATCAAAGAACACCTCGCAAAACTCAGTCTCCCCCGACAAGGTGGTGATCGTACGCACTTCGACACCCGGCTGATCCATCGGCGCAAGCAGGAAACTGATGCCCTGCTGCTTCTTTGGGGTGGCCTGATCGGTCCGCACCAGCATGAAGATGTGGGTTGCGTCATGCGCCATCGTGGTCCAGATTTTCTGCCCGTTGATGACGAAGTCGTCGCCATCGGTCTCTGCGCGGGTGCGCAGATTGGCCAGATCGGACCCGGCGCCCGGCTCGGAATAGCCTTGGCACCAGATGTCTTCACAACTCAAAATACGGGGCAGCCAATAGTCTTTCTGTTCCTGGGTACCGAACTTGATAATCAACGGTCCGACCATCTGCACGCCCATATCGCGCCCGCGATTCACGCCCCAGCGCTGCTGCTCTTCGTAATAGATAAGCAGCTTGGCTGCGTTCAGCCCCATACCGCCGTATTCTGCAGGCCAGGCCGGTGCGACCCAGCCTTTCGCGTGCAGCTTGCGATGCCAATGTTCGATCTCGGCAAATTTGGGACGGTGCGGCAGATTGCGCAGGTCCTCGGGATATTCCGCTTCGAAAAAACCGCGCACTTCCTTGCGGAAATCCGCATCGCTCATTGCGTTCCAATCGGTCATTGTGCGGCTCCTTCCTCTTCTCGCGCTTCGAACCAAAGCCGTCTGTGATAGGCGTCGTCACCCAACCACGCGGAAAGAACCAGTGCGCGGTTGAGGTAAAGCGCGATCTCGAACTCGTCCGTATACCCGACCGCACCATGCAGCTGGATCGCGTCGCGCGTGATCTTCTTGGCAGCCGTGACCGCGCGAGCCTTGGCCCGGCTGGCAAGTCGCGCCCGTGCTTTCGGATCGGTTTGGCGATCCATCAGCCCGAGAGCTTCGCGCACCCCCGATTGTGCGACCTCGCACATCACGTTCAGGTCGACAGCACGGTGCTGGATGACCTGAAACGATCCGATGGGCTTGTCGAATTGCTCCCGGGTCTTGATGTAATCCAGAGTGATTTCGAAGGCGCGCTCGCTCAGACCGACAAGCTCGGCGGCGGCAAGCGCCGTTGCGTCATTGACCGCCTCGGCGAGCGCGGCCCGAACCGCACCCCCACTGGCCAATTCTCCCGCAGGCGTGCCCGAGAACGAAAGCTCGCCCATCGCGCTGCCATCGGCCTGCCTGCGCTCTTCGACGGACAGCCCGTCCGCACCGGCTTCCGCCAGCACAAGAACCGGACCGGCATCCCCTTCGGCCACGACGAGGAAACCCCCTGCCCCGCCTGCGCCGGCGACCCAGGCCTTGCCGCCGGTCAGCTTTCCGTCGGCGTAACGACAACTCGGCTCGGCGGGACCACCGTTCGGTCCGCGCTCCTGCCAGGCGACGGCCAATACGGTGGCCCCCTCAACAAGCTGTTCCATCATGGCATGGTCCGGGCAAAGACGGCGCAGAAGTCCAAGGCTCAGCCCGACTGTCACCACCACCGGTTCCGGGGCAATCACCCGGCCCACTTCCTCGGCGATGACGCCGCCGGCAGCCAGGCCCATGCCCAGCCCGCCGTTTTCCTCCGGTAAGGTCACACCGAAAATGCCAGCCTCGGCCATTTCGCGGATCATATCCGCATCCCAGCCGCCACCGGCATCGCGCAGTTTTCTGGACCGTCCACTACCGCCCGCGCGCTCGAACAGGGTCCGCGCACTTTCACGCAGCATGCGAAGGTCTTGTTGGTCGCTTGGTTGCATATCAGTCTGGGTCATTCTGTTTTCGCTGGATCATTACGGGCGTATCGGTCGAAAAAACGACCTCACCCTTTGGGTTTTTTGCACTGAGTGTATAGTTCAGAACGCCACGGTCGGGTTTGCTTTTCGACGGCGTGACCGAGTTTACCGTCAATTCGATATCGAGCGGTTCATTCGGGCGCACGGGACGCAACCAGCGCAGGTTATCGAATCCGATGCCGCCGATGTTGGCAACACCAACCATGAACTCGGTCATGATCGGCTTGAACACCTCAAGCATCGTCTGAAAGCCCGAGGCAATCAGTCCACCGTGCACGGTGGTCGCATAGTCTTCGTCGGTGTGCAGCCGTTGCGGGTCCCATTCCTCGGCGAAGGCTATGATGGCCTCCTTGCTCATCGGCTCGCTATGAAAGCGAAAAACCTGGCCCGGCGCGAAGTCCTCCAGATATTTCAAGATGTCCCCTCCTTTGAGAAACCCGCATCGTACCCGGCCGAATCGCTGGAAATTCGCACGCGGTTGAACTCTTCCAGTTTTGGATAGGTTTCCTTGAAGGCCTGGAGGAACTCCGTGATCGGCGCGTCGACGTAGAGACCCCGGTCATTCACATATTCCATGTGCCGGTGGTTCTGTTCGTCGAATTCGTGGAAGAGAGCATCGTGATACCCGTCGAAGACCAGCGGCTTCACCCCGAATCGTTCGCACAGCTCCATGTTGAAGGCGGGCGTGACCTTGTAGGACTCACCATCAAGCCAAAGTTGAACATAGCCGTGATAGATGAAGAGGTCAGTGCCCATCAACTCTTGCAGCTTGGGCGTGTTCAGGTGGTTTCGTACATCTGCAAACCCCACTGCGGCGGGGATGCCGACGGCTCTCAGACAGGCCGCAAGAAGGATTGCCTTGGGCACGCAAAACGCCGCCTCCGCACCGGCGATTCTGCTGGCGCGATAGGAATCTTCATCCAGCGCGAAGCAATAGGGATCGTATCGGATGTCATCACGAACCGCCTCGAAAAGCCGGATCGCCTTGTCACGGCGGGACGCGTCGGAGGGAATATCACGCAAGGCGTTGGACACGAACCCCTGGACTTCAAGGCTGTCGCTTTCGACAAAATGCGCCGGCATGACGTAGCGCTCTGCTTCGGCAGGCAGGTCATCTACGGACTGTGGCATAGGATCCCCCTTTTCTAACACCTGTTAGATTAATGAATGAAGGATGGTCCGTCAACGGGATTCACTCTGAATCCCGTGGTTCGGCACCATAGTGAAGATTGTCTTCTCCCAAAGAGGCAGCGCGCCCCGCTACATCCTTCGAAACGCGGAATTCCGGCGCAATCGGCAAAGGAAGCGCGGGCACGGACTTGCCGGAGATATCCAGTTTCCGGTCAAACACGCCACGCGCACTGAAATGCGGATCGGTCGCGGCTTCGGCGGGCGTTTTCACGACGGAACAGCAACAATCAGCCGCCACCAGCAGCGGTTCCCAGTGAGTCGAAGGCTGGCTTCCCAAACGTCGTGCCACTTCGGCGCTGCAGCCTTCCGGGTCGCTCCAGTCGTCCCTAAGGTCCGCAGGCTGATCGATGACATCACAGAATGCCTGCCAGAACTTTTCTTCCAGCGCTCCGACCGCGATTTGCCGGCCATCTGCGGCTGAGTACAGCCGATAGCGCGCCAATCCTCCGGTCAGACGGCCGCCGCCGTTCTCGATGTCCTGCCCGGCGATCACGCCTTCGGCATGGGCCCAATAAGCAAAGGCAAACGCGCCCTCGGCCATCGCGATATCCAGATGCGCGCCCTTGCCGGTTTTCTGCCGCGCTATCAGCGCAAGCAGGATGTTCACCACAGCGGGGTAAGTGCCACCCCCGATATCCGCGATCAGCCCGAACGGCATCGTTGGGTGGGCTTCCGGTCCTCGGCTCAGCGACAGGACGCCCGCGTCGCCCACGTAATTAAGATCGTGGCCCGCTGCGGTGGCCTTTGGCCCGGTCTGGCCATAGCCAGTGATCGAACAGTAGACGATTCCCGGATTGATCGCTCGCACGGCCTCGTATCCCAATCCAAGCCGTCCCATCACGCCCGGACGGAACTGCTCTACCAGAACATCTGCCTTTTCCAGCAGGGGGCGCAATATATTCACCGCGTTCTCTGCCTTTAGATCGAGCGCCACCGACCGTTTACCCTGGTTCAGCACGGCAAACCCGATGCTTTCACCGTCGATCATGGGATCGGTATGGCGCGCGTCCTCACCTGTGCCGGGACGCTCGAACTTGACCACTTCGGCGCCGGCCTCGGACAGCATGAGCGTCGCCATCGGACCGGGAAGAAGGGTGCTGAAATCCAGCACCAGTATATCCTTGAGCGGTTGCGCCATCTGCCTTACCTCACGCGAAACGCGCGGCGCCATTGTTCAGAACCACGACATCGCGTTCCGGTATGGACGCGCGGAACCGGGCCTGACCATCCTCTTCCCAGATTTCGAACCGCACGGTTTCGCCGGGATAGACGGGTGCAGAGAACCGGACGTCCAGTCCGACCAGTCGGGAGGCATCATAGTCAAGCGAGGTCTTCAGGATCGCCCGCGCTGCGAGGCCATAGGTCGCCAGGCCGTGCAGGATCGGCCGATCAAACCCAACCGAGCGGGCAACATCAGGGTCTGCATGCAGCGGGTTGTAGTCACCGCTGAGACGGTAGATCAGCGCCTGACGCGGCAAAGTTTCGATATCACATATGTGGTCTGGCGCGCGGTCCGGCAACACAGCGGGTGCGGGCCCGGGCTTGTTCTCGCCGCCGAACCCACCATCGCCCCGGCAGAACGCCGACATCGCGACGCGTGCCAGCTTTTCACCGCTGTCCGCGTCGATGATTTCACGGCTTTGGTAGATGACCGCACCCTTGCCCTCGCCCTTGTCGGAGATAAAGTCGATCTTACTGCGGCCGATGATATTGCCGTTCACGGGCAACGGCTTGTAGATATCCAGCCATTGCTCGCCGTGCAGCACCTGCTGCCAGTTCACGCCGGTCCTGGGGTCGCGCAGCCAGAAGCCGGGATACCCCATCGTGACGGCCATTGAGGGAACCGCCTTCAGGCCGTCCTCATAGACAAAAGCCAGTTCCTTCTTGTCGGTCGGGTCCTCCCCGAATCCCAGGCCGAGTGCGTAGAGTATGGTATCTCGCTCGGTCAGCGACTGCCGAATCTCTTCAAAATCCCAGTCTGAAAGTGCTTCGAAATCCAGTGGCATGATCTTTCCTCCCTTGATCGTCGTCAGAGCGTGGCTTGTGAGCCCAGAATGGCCGTGACCTGACTGGACAGCACGCCGCCGTTGCCATGTGCCAGAGCCACGTCGATATCGTTCAACTGAATGCCGGGCGCATCGCCCCGGATTTGGCGCGCCGCCTCGATGACGGTGAAAATACCGTACATGCCAGGATGCACGCAGGACAGACCCCCGCCATTTGTGTTCACCGGCAGGACGCCGTCCGGCGCGATGCGTCCGCCCTCTACAAAGGCACCGCCCTCGCCCTTGGCACAGAAACCAAGGTCTTCGAGAAACAGGATCGTGTTGATGGTAAAGGCGTCATATAGCTCAACCGCCTGAATATCGCCCGGAGACACCCCCGCCGCCGCAAAGGCGCGTTTGCCCGATTCGCGGGCCGCGGTCACTGTAAAGTCCTTCATCTGCGAAATCTGCCTGTGCGCGCTTTGCGCCGCACTGCCCAGAACATAGACGGGCGGCTTGGGGAAATCCCTTGCTCGATCCGCACGGACCAACACGATGGCGCCGCCGCCATCTGTCACCAGACAGCAATCGCGCACCGTCAGCGGATCACCTACCATGCGCGCACCCAGCACGTCCTCACGGGTCAGCGGGCCGCGCTCGAACGCTTCGGGGTTGTGCCGCGCCCAAGCCCGGGCGGCCACCGCCACATCGGCCAGTTGTTCGCGGGTGGTGCCGTATTCATGCATGTGACGTGCCGCCGCCATCGCATAACCGGAAATCGGATAGCGCGGATTATACGGCGCTTCATAGGCTGGCGGGCGCGAAGCCGTCACCAGCTTGCCCGACGCGGTGCGTTGGTTGGAGCCGTAGACGATCAGCGCGACATCACACAAACCGGCGTCCAGCGCCATGGTCGCGGATGTCAGATAATTCACGAATGACGACCCCCCCGACATGGTACCGTCGATGAAGCGGGGCTGAATGCCAAGATATTCGGCTGCCATGAGCGCCGGCATGCTGTCTTCCATCATGGTACAGAACAGCCCGTCCACGTCCGATAGCTTCAGCCCGGCATCCCCAAGCGCTGCAAGCGCGGACTGTGCCATCACATCGAAGGACGTCAGCCCGTGCGCCTCGCCGAAACCGGCGTGTCCGGTGCCCACAATCGCGGATTTTCCCCGAAGTTGATCAGTCATGCGTTATACCTCCGCCGGTCTGAAAAGCACAATCGGGGTATCCTCGGCCGCGCCCACGAAGGCGGTCACGGCCATATCAATGACGACATCACCTGGGGCGATCCCCTCGACCCGGCTCATCATCCGAACGCCTTCCTCCAGTTCGACCATACACACGTTGTAGTCACCGCCGCGCTCGGGCTTGCGGCGCACGACAGTGGTGGTGTGGACCCGGCCTTTGCCGCTCGCACGTTGCCATGAAATTGCAGTGCCATGGCAGTGCGGACACAGGACCCTCGGAAAGAAGTGAAAGGCCCCGCAGTCATCACATTTGGGAAGCAGGATTTCCTGTTCGGCTAGAGCGCGCTGAAAAATCTGGTCTGGCCCTTTGGTGTTCGGCACCTGCGGTCTCCTTCAAATGATCCACTATCTGATTGAGCGTATTGCTCTTATTTCTAACATCTGTTAGATTTTGTCAAGCTCCTTGGAACAAACGCGAGGTCGCCATGTCAGGTTCAGATGCAGCCCCCCTCTCAGGCAAACTCGTCGTTGCGCTCGAACAGGCGGTTGCCGCACCTTTTTGCTCTTCCCGGCTGGCCGATGCCGGCGCGCGTGTAATCAAGATCGAACGTAAGGGCGCAGGTGATTTCGCGCGCGGTTATGACAGGGCTGCAAACGGCGAAAGCGCCTATTTCACTTGGCTGAATCGCGGCAAGGAGTCGGTCGCGCTGGATATCAAGGACGCGGAAGACCGTGAAATTTTGCTGAGAATGCTGCAAAACGCGGATGTGTTCATTCAAAACCTCCTTCCCGGCGCGCTGAAGAAACTGGAGCTTGATTCTGCCACGCTGCGGCAGAAGTTTCCGCGCCTTGTGACGTGCGACATCACCGGATACGGCGAGGACGGTCCAATGCGAAATGCCAAGGCCTATGACCTTCTGGTGCAATGTGAAAGCGGCCTCGCCTCGGTGACCGGTACGCCGGACGCGCCGGGCCGGGTTGGCGTTTCGGTCTGCGACATCGCCACCGGAATGACGGCACACGCCGGAATCTGCGAAGCGCTGGTGGGGCGTGATCGCACCGGCGAAGGAAGCGGTGTGTCGGTTGCGATGTTCGACGTCATGGCCGATTGGATGGCGGTTCCCCTGCTCTTTCACGACTACGCCAATCAACCCACGCCGAGGACCGGCCTTGGGCACTCTGTCATCTGCCCTTACGGCGCGTTTCGCTGCCAGGGCGGTGATCTGGTCGTCATATCTGTCCAGAACAGCCGCGAATGGGAACGGTTCTGTACCCAGATTCTAGGGAACCCGGCGTTGGCCAGTGATCCACGATTCCACGACAATTCGGCCAGGATTCAGCACAGATCCGAGCTCGAATCCCTTATCAAGACCGTGTTCGGCACGCACGAACGTGCCGGGCTTCTGCAGCTGCTGGATAGTGCGGGCATCGCATCGGCGGCAGTGAACGACGTGGGCTCGCTGTCGGATCATCCCCAACTCGACCGTTCGACCATCGGAACGCCCTCCGGTCCAGTCAGTGTCGCAATGCCTCCGATACGGCGCAACGGGTCCGAGCCCGCGCTTGGCCCTTCGCCAGGTTTCGATGCCGACGGCGCCGCCCTTCGCGCCGAGTTCGGCTCTCACTCCTAGAACTGGAAATCACTGCAAATGACCACCGCAAAGAACACCGCAATCCTGGAGGGTGTCAGGATCATCGACCTGACGTCAGTGGTGTTCGGCCCCTTGGCTACGCAGATGCTGGGCGATCTGGGGGCTGATGTGATCAAGGTGGAAGCCCCTGAGGGCGATCTTTTGCGGCAGGTCCAGCCATCAAACAACAAGTTGATGGGGGCCGCCTTTCTGGGTGCCAACCGTAACAAGCGTAGTGTGGTTCTCGACCTGAAGGAGAGAACCGGGCAAGATCAGTTGCGCAAGCTGCTGAAAGACGCCGACGTAATGATTTCGAGCATCCGGCCTGCGGCGCTTGCCCGATTATCGCTGGATCCCGAAACGCTGCGTCGCGCGTATCCGGACCTGATCACGGTATCCGCCACCGGTTTCGGCCAGGACGGTCCCTATGCCGCCAAACCCGCCTTCGACGACATTGTCCAGTCGGTTTCGGGGTTCGCCAGCCTGGCAACGCTGCGCGACCCCGACGCTGCGCCGGCCTATGCGCCGACAATCCTCGCCGACAAGCTTGGCGGGGTGACGGCGGCCTATGCCGTGATGTCCGCGCTGTTCCACCGTCAGCGCACCGGCGAGGCCCAGCATGTCGAAGTGCCGATGTTCGAGACTTTGACGGCGTTTCTGTTGGCCGAACATATGGATGCGGCCACATTCGAAGACACGCCGCAGAGTTTTGGTTACTCACGGATGCTGGTGCCCCACCGCCGCCCGGTTCAGACGGCAGACGGCTACATCACGATTTTACCCTACACCAACGTACAGTGGGCCAGGTTCTTCCAGGTGGTTGATCGGAACGACATGGTCGAACATCCCTGGGTGACCGATATGGATACCCGCAGCCGCAACATCGGCGCGGTATACGATATGGTGGCCCAGATTGCACTGACACGATCGACGGAAGAGTGGCTTACCCTGATGGAGCAAGCAGACATTCCCGCCATGCCGGTCCGCAACCTGTCGGACCTGCCAAGCGACCCGCATCTTGCCGCGACCGGTTTCTTTCAGCAAATTGATCATCCGACCGAAGGTACAATCTGGACAACACGCCCGCCGATTCATTTCTCGGCGACACCTGCGCGGCACGATCACTGTCCTGCGCCTCGCCTGGGCGAGCATAGTAAAGAGATTCTGGGGCCGGACGAAAAGTAACCTCGGCCGGCCCCGGCGGAATCAAACGTCCATTGAACGCGCAATCAGCTCCTTCATGATCTCGTTTGTACCACCGTAGATCATCTGGACCCGGCTGTCGGCATAAAGACGGGCAATCGGGAACTCCATCATGAAGCCGTAGCCACCGTGGAGCTGCAGACATTCATGCATGACCTCGTTTTGTGTCTGGCTACCCCACCATTTCGCCATTGATGCCGTGGCCGCATCAAGCTGGCCTGCCTCAAGCCGCGTTATACCGTCATTGACAAACGTGCGCAGCAATTCGGCCTTGGTCTTGCATTCCGCAAGTTTGAACCGGGTATTCTGGAAATCCATGATCCGGTTACCGAACGCCTTGCGATCCTGAACGTATTTGACCGTTTCGGCGATTGCGAAGTCAATGAAGCCAAGCGCCGTGATGCCGATCATCAGCCGCTCCCACGGCAATTGCTTCATCAACTGGTAAAACCCCTGCCCTTCTTCCGGGCCAAGCAGGTTGGCGGTGGGCACGCGCACATTCTCAAAGAAAAGCTCGGCTGTGTCGGATCCCTTCATGCCCAGCTTCTTAAGGTTCCGCCCACGGCGAAAGCCTTCCGCTTCCTCGGTTTCAAGAACGATCAGTGACACGCCCTTCGCACCGGCGCCGCGATCCGTCTTGGCCACGACCACGATAAGATCGGCGGTATGTCCGTTGGTGATAAAGATCTTCGAGCCGTTGATCTTGTAGTGGTTGCCGTCCTTTTCAGCATAGGTCTGGACGTTCTGGAGATCGGACCCCGTTCCCGGTTCGGTCATGGCGATGGCCGCAACACTGTCGCCGCTGATAAGCCGCGGCAACCACTTCGATTTCTGCTCTTCGCTGCCGTAGGCGTTGATGTAATGGATAACGATAGTTTGGATGCCATAGCCCCAACCCGTGTCTCCGACGCGCCCCTGCTCGTAAATGGCAATCGCATCAAATGCGATGTCGCCGCCGGATCCGCCGTAGTCTTCGGCGATCGCACCACCCATAACGCCCTGCTGGCCAACCGTTTTCCAGAACGCGCGGTCGACAATACCTTGTTCCGCCCATTTATCGACATTCGGGGCCATTTCGGCCTCAAACAGTTTGCGTGTACTGTCCGCGAACATCTTGTGTTCATCGGAAGCCCAAGTTGTTGTGTCCTTGATCAGTGACATGTTTCTTTTCCTGTTCAGCCTTGTTGGTATCCCGCCGGAATCTAACAAGTGTTTTGTTTTTTGACAACGATCGAGAGCCCGTGTGAGCAAAGCAGTTGCTTTGCGCAGACTTGCGCCTCACGAAAATCTCGAAACTGATACCGATATCCCTACCACCTTATCAAAAAGACTCGCTGCGATCAGCGGGCGTTCTTTAAGTGTTTGGTATTGGGGGTCAGTGTCTTGGGACCGGATCAAAATCCCTGTCTTCGAAGGCATGTGCTTCCCCATCCCTGTCGATCACAACCTTGAACCGCATCGGCGCGCTGATGCGCACAGGGCGTTTGCGTTTGCCCCGTTTTCCAACCGCGTTTCCTTCTTGGCGGCAATTCGACTGCAGTTTCTTCCGGTTCACCGTCCCGGCTTCCCGGTACGGGTACATTCATCTGCGGTCCTGTCACGTTCCTGACGTTTATTCGACGGCTTTACCGGTCTTTGAATTCAGGCTTTCGTTTTTCGGAAAACGCCTTCATGGCTTCCGGAAAGTCATGCGCGCAGAGCAGAATACTCTGGGCATCCCGCTCGATATCCAATGCTTCGAGATAGCCGCATTCCGCCGCGGCGCGCATCACCCGCTTGGCTGTCTGAACTCCGAACATTGGATGTCGGGCAATCTCGCGGGCGGTTTCAAGCGCCCGTGCTTCGACCTGATCGGCCGGAACGCATTCTTCCACA
The DNA here is from genome assembly GCF_900129395.1 of Pseudosulfitobacter pseudonitzschiae. Classification (GTDB taxonomy): domain Bacteria; phylum Pseudomonadota; class Alphaproteobacteria; order Rhodobacterales; family Rhodobacteraceae; genus Pseudosulfitobacter; species Pseudosulfitobacter pseudonitzschiae. Next base: position 1,710 of record NZ_FQVP01000012.1, on the reverse strand, counting down.
ACCCGCAGATCTTTGGCGGTGCGACCGTCGATCTCCCGACCGGTAAGCACAAGCATGCGCGCCACCCCCGCGCCGGCGCGTTGCTGAAGCAACCAGCTCGACCCGGTGTCTGGGCAGCCGCCCACACGGGCAAAAACCTCGCACAACCGGGCGTCTTCGGCCGCGACGACAATATCCGCCGACAACGCCAGACTCAGACCGGCACCATAGGCCACCCCGCAGACGGCGGAAATCAGTGGTTTGCGAAAGCGATATGCAGCCCGCCCGCCTTCATGAACCTCGTCGATCATTTCGGACATGGCCCTGGCCCCCTTGGTGATTTCGGACTGGAAACCGACCAGATCTCCACCGCTGCTGAAATGATCGCCACCGGTCATCACCACGGCCCGGATCGTATCGTCCCGTTCGGCTGCGTGCAGTTGCGTTACCAATTCCTCGGCAAAGGCAATGCTGTAAGGGTTGCGTTTGTCGGACTGCAGAAAGCGCAGGATGCCGACAGGGCCATCCCTTTCGAGGCGCATAAGCTCGGTCTTGTCGACCTTCGTCATGTCCCGGTCCAGACCGGATCGCGTTTTTCGGCGAAAGCCTTAGGGCCTTCGATCGCGTCATTGCTGGCATAAACGACCTCATGCAGGCGCTTGCCCTCTTCCAGACCGTCTGCACAGCCCAGATCCATGGTGGCGCGAACGCTGCCCTTTGCCGCCACAACAGAAAGCGGGGCCATACCGGCGATTCGTTTGGCAAGGGCATATGCCCGCGCACGCACGTCGTCGGGCGTATCTTCGAGATAATTGGTAAACCCGTAATCATGCAGCCGCTCAATCGGCATCAGATCACCGGTCAGAACAATTTCCATGAGAATGGGCTGTGGCAGCATCGACAGCGCCGGAGCCGCCCAAGGCGACCCGCGCCCGATCTTCACTTCGGTAATGCCCACCTTGGTGCCTTTGAGGCCGACACGGAGATCGCAGTTCAGTGTCAACATCATACCACCGGCCATCAAGGATCCGGTCATGGCAGCGATGATCGGCTTTTTGCAAGCGCGCATGGTTTCGTGAAACGGATCGCGCATCTTGCTCAGGATATCGACGCCCTCGTCCCGCGCGATCTGGGTTGCTTCCTTGAGGTCCAGTCCGGCGCTGAACACACCGCAATCGGACGATGTCAGAATGGCTACCCGGATGGAGTCATCCGATTCGATTTTCTCCCAGGCATCGGTCAGACCGTTCGTCGCGGCGACGGACAATGCATTCTTGCGCTCGGGCCGGTTGATACAGACGGTCGCAATGCCGTCTTCAATTGTCACTTCGATTGGGCTCATGATAACTGCTTCGTCTCTTTGGCATCTGCTTGATGCGAATGGCGGTGAAAGGTTTCCCCGCGACATTACTGTCGCGGGGAAGGTCTGGTTCACTCGACGGTGAACTTTTCGGAGCTTTCCTTGATCACGTCCCACACCACGTCGAGGTAGTCGGCGCTCCAGTCGGTCAGCGGAACCCAGGTTTCGCCATCCCACTGCTCAACGCGGGTCTTGCCGCCGCCACCGTGGTCCTCGCCGGTTACGGTGACCGGAGCCATGACGCCATCGCCATCGAAGTTCTCGATCGATTCATAGGGCATTGCCAACTTGCTACCGCACCTTGGCGCGACTAGCGTTTTGTCATGAGGATACCATCTGAGATGCCGCGCCTGAAGGGCTATCGTTTCCCC
>NZ_FQVP01000023.1 GCF_900129395.1 Pseudosulfitobacter pseudonitzschiae | reverse complement strand
TCGGTCCGCATCGACCCCCAGGGCAAGGGCTTCGCACAAATGCTCCTCGACATCGAAATCCCCGTACCGGCAAAACTCGCCGAAAATGACGGGTTGGCTATGACAAAAGAAAGTGCCGCCTGATGTTGAATGTGAACAACGTCCAGATTGTCTATGACAACGTAATCGAGGCGGTACGCGATGCATCCCTATCGGTCGACGAGGGTCAAATCGTTACGCTACTGGGATCGAACGGGGCCGGAAAATCGACGATTCTGAAGGGAATATCCGGCGTGCTCTATCCCGAGGATGGCGATATCATCGGCGGTACGATTACGCTCAACGGCGAAAGCCTGATTGGCCGCAAACCTGACGAAATCGTGCGCAGCGGCGTCGTGATGGTTCCCGAAGGACGGCAATTGTTCGAGCCCCTGACCGTCGAGGAAAACCTGATGATGGGCGGCATCACCCGAAGCCGTTCCGGGGCGACGGAAGCGTTGGAAAACGTGTTCGATATTTTTCCTCGCGTGAAAGAGAAACGCAGCACCATCGCGGGTTATCTGTCGGGCGGCGAACAGCAGATGGTCGCGATCGGCCGCGCGCTTATGTCCAGCCCGCGTTTGCTGATGCTGGACGAACCCAGCCTTGGGCTCGCGCCGCAGATCATCGCAGAGATCTTTGCTGCCGTGAGCGACCTGTCGAAACAGAACAACGTCTCCGTCCTGCTGGTCGAGCAGAACGCCGAGCTGGCGCTGTCGATCGCAAGCTACGCTTATATCATTGAAAACGGCAGGGTAGTGATGGACGGGCCGCCGGACAAGCTGATGGATAACGAGGACGTCAAGGAGTTCTACCTCGGCTTCTCGGAATCGGGCCACCGCCGCAACATGCGCGATGTGAAGCATTACAAGAGACGCAAGAGGTGGCTGTCATGACCGTACTGTTGCAGGTCGATAATCTGGTCAAGAAATTCGGCGGTGTCACGGCTGTCAACGGTGTCGGATTTCCGGTTCTCAAGGGCGAAATCTTCAGTCTGATCGGTCCGAACGGTGCCGGTAAGACGACGATGTTCAACCTGATCAGCCGGGTTCTTCCAGTGACCTCCGGAACGATCACGCTCGATGGCAACGATATCACCCGGACCGCTCCGCACCGGATCGCCCCGCTCGGAATGGGGCGTACCTTCCAGAACCTGGCCGTGTTCAAACATGCCAGCGTTGTCGACAACCTGCTGGTGGGGCGCCACAGTCATATGAAGACCAGCGTGCTGGGCGGGTTGCTCTTCGGTCCGACCACGCGCGCCGCCGAGCGGGCACACCGCAAAAGGGTCGAAGAGATCATCGATTTTCTCGAAATTCAGCACGTTCGGGACGTGCCCGTCGGTGCACTGGCCTACGGATTGCAGAAACGGGTCGAACTGGGGCGGGCCCTGGCAACCGAACCAAAGTTGCTGCTTCTCGATGAGATGGTTTCCGGGATGAATGCCGAAGAAACGGAAGACATTGCCCGCTTCATTCTCGACCTGAAAGAGGAACTGGAGATCACAGTCATGATGATCGAGCACGATATGGGAATCGTTACAGATATCTCCGACCATATCGCCGTTATGAATTTCGGCGAGCGAATTGCCTATGGCACGCCCGATGAAATACGGGCGGATCCACACGTAATCGAGGCTTACCTCGGACATAAGCTACAGGAAGATACGGAGGCGGTTCATTGAACGATCTTGATGCGCGCCTGAAGGCCGGCGATCACACGCTACCGCAGCTATTGATGCACTGGGCCGAAAACATACCCGATGAACTTGCCATTCGGGAAAAGGATCTGGGGATCTGGAACCGGGTCACCTGGGCCGGCTATTTTGAACGTGTCCGATTTTTTGCCCTTGGTCTTCATGCTTCGGGATTCGGGCGCGGCGATCGTCTGGCAATTGCCAGCGAGGACACTCCGGAATGGCTGTATTCCGACATCGCAGCGCAAGCACTGGGGGGAATGACTGTCGGCGTCTATCCGACCAACCCCTGGCCGGAACTTGACTATATCCTTCGCCATTCCAAAAGCAGCGTCGTCGTCTGCGGGGATCAGGAACAGGTCGACAAGGTTCTGGATGCCGAAGCGAACAACGGGGCCTTTCCGGATCTCAAGTTGATCGTATGCGTCGATATGAAGGGAATGCGCGCCTATGATCGAACGCGCCTGAGATCGTTCGAAGAGGTGGTCCAGGCCGGGCGGGACCATGTATCGAGCCATCCTGAGGATGTGGATTTCTTTGGTGAATGCATCAGGGAAACCAAGCCCGACGATCCTGCGGTCGTGGTCTATACATCGGGCACAACCGGACCGCCGAAGGGTGCCTTGCTTTCGCATCGGAACCTGCTCGTGGCATCTTTCCCGCTGATTTCCCAGTTCAACCTGACGCGCGACCGGTATTCGGTCGTTTGTTATCTGCCGCTTTGCCATGTTGCGGAACGGATATTCTCGACGATCCTGAGCCTGATGATCGGCGGTCAGGTGAATTTCGCGGAATCCATCGATACCGTTCAGGTCAATCTTCGGGAAATTGCACCGAAGGTCTTTCTGGGCGTACCGCGAATCTGGGAAAAACTGCAATACAGCGCATCGATCAGAATTCAGGACGCGCGGCCCCTTGCCAGACGAATCTATAATTGGGGCCTCGATCTCGGCCAGACGCATTTCCGCAAGATCGAAGCGGGCGGGCGGTTGACCCCGGTCGAACGGGTCAAACACTTTGCAGCAAAGATCCTTGTCTTCAATCCACTGAAAAGGTTCATGGGAATTGACAAGGTCCATTGCGGTTTTGTGGGAGGCGCATCCATTTCACCCGAGGTTGTCCGGTTCTTCCGGGTGATCGGCGTGCCGCTCTATCAGGTTTATGGCATGACTGAGTCGGCAGGTCTGGCGTTCTTTCAGAATGCTGACAAAGCCATCGTCGGGGCTTCGGGCGTCGCCGCTCCGGGTTTGCAATACAGAATTGCCGACGATGGCGAACTCGAGATCAAGCATCCCAGTGTTTTTCTCGGCTATCTCGACAATCAGAAAGCTACAGAAGAAACCGTCGTCGATGGCTGGTTGCAGACGGGTGATGTGGTCGAACAACTCGATAACGGTGAAATTGCCATCGTCGATCGAAAGAAGTCGATCATCATCACGTCGGGCGGCAAGAATATTACACCGTCTGAAATCGAGAACGCCCTGAAAGATTCGATCTACATCGCCGAGGCGATCGTCGTCGGCGAGGGGCGGAACTTTCTCGGGGCGCTGCTGCAGATCGACTACGATACAGTGGGAAAATGGGCTCAGGCTCAGGGGATGGCCTATACCACATTCAGCCACCTTTCCAGTCTGGAACCCGTCATAGACCTTGTTTCCAAGGAAGTGGCGCGGGTGAATGACGCGTTTGCCCGTGTCGAGAACATCCGGAAATTCGTCCTTTTGAAAAAGCAGCTTGACCACGACGATGGCGAAATGACCGCAACCCAGAAAGTGCGGCGCAATGTCATCGAGAAAAAGTTCGAAACCGAAATGGCGGAAATCTACGGCTAAGGGGAAAAACGTGGACTATTTCATATTGCTGACCGTTTCGGGGATCGCCATCGGCGTGATCTATGGTCTTATCGGAATGGGCTATGCCCTGATATTCAAGGCTACAAGTGTCGTCAATTTCGCCCATGGCGAGATCATGATGCTGATATCCTATATGGCGTTTTCCATCGCCAGCTCATGGACGCTTCCGTTCTGGGGCCTTTTGCTGGTCTGCGTCTTTATTTCCGCCATCGTTGGACTGGTGATCGAGCGGGTGTTTATCCGTCCGATGCTGGGCCAGGACGTGTTTTCGACCGTAATGGTGACCATCGGTCTTGCGGTGATGATCCGTGCGGTGGTGGTTCTGATCTGGGGAGCCGATCCACTGCTCCTGCCGACTGACATCGGCGACAGCGGCGTCGAATTCGGCCTGGTGTTCCTCTATACATCCCAACTTTACGCCATCGGTTTGCTCGCCTTCTGTGTGCTCGGAATGTGGGTATTTCTCCGGTTTTCGCGCATGGGCGTCGCAATGCGGGCCACTGCCGCGCGCGAGACCACTGCATTGCTGATGGGAATAAACGTGACGCATGTCTACGCAATCGCCTGGGCGATTGCCGCGGTCATCGCCGGGATTTCGGGCGTTCTGCTGGGGACGATCTATGGCCTTGGCCCTGACCTGTGGACGCAAGGCCTGCGCGCATTTCCGGCCGTTATTCTCGGCGGACTGGATTCCGTCTTTGGTGCCGCGATATCCGGTATTCTCATCGGTGTCCTTGAAAACCTGTCCGAAGGTTACATCGGACAAGGACTCAAGGAAATCTCCGGGTTCCTCGTCATTCTGGTGGTTCTCATGATCCGCCCCTACGGGTTGTTCGGAACGCCCGAGATCGAAAGGGTCTAATCCATGCGCACCGGTGTATTCGAGGAAAGCTATAGCGAGCTGATATCGCTTTACCGCAATCCGACGCAGACCTATTGGACAGTCGCACTCGTGCTCGCGGCGCTCGTCGCTCCGTTATTGCTGACCAATCACCTCACATCCCTGGTCAACGGAATGATGATTGCGGCGGTGGGGGTCATCGGTCTCAATCTCCTGACCGGAACGACGGGTCTGATTTCATTCGGCCAGGCCGGATTTCTGGCGGTCGGTGGCTATACGGCGGCGGTCCTGTCGGCCGACTACGGTATGCCACTGTGGCTCTGTCTGCCCGCCAGCGGACTGATGGCAGCCGCCTTCGGTTTGATAGTCGGGATACCGTCGTTGCGCCTGAAGGGTCTGTATCTGGCGATCACCACGATGGCCTTTACCATCATTATCACGCATATCATCCTGAGTGCCGAAAGCATCACGCATGGCTCGTCGGGAATATCAACGCCGAAACCCGCGATCTTCGGGGTGGAACTGGCGACAGACAAATCCTTCTACTATCTCATCCTGGCAATCCTGACGCTGGCGATCCTCGGCTCTGCAAACATCAAACGCAGCCGAATAGGCCGTGCGTTTCTGGCGATCCGCGAGCAGGACATCGCGGCGCGTGTGATGGGTGTACCTGTGGCGCGGTACAAGCTCTATGCCTTTGTGGTCAGCTCGTTCTACGTCGGCGTGGCGGGTGCATTGATGGCCTACCACATCCGGTTTGTGAATGTGGACAGCTTCAGCCTGGTGATTTCCATCGAAGCCGTCTCCATGATCATCGTCGGAGGGCTCGGTTCTACCGCCGGGGCGGTGATCGGCGTCGTGTTCGTGTTGGGGCTGGCCGAAGTCCTGAACTATGTCATCGGGTCGATGGGGGGTACACTGGGGTCGGTTTCAGTGCTCGAATTGAAAGGTTTCATCTACGGGCTGACGATCGTCCTGTTCCTGCGGTTTGAACCGGAAGGGCTGATGGGGATCTACCGCGAATACAAGAACCGCTGGGTCAACTGGCCGTTCAGATACTGAACCAAACGCTCGGCACGTAAACACAACAAAGGGGAGAAGAAATAATGAACTGGTTTCTAAAAGGGACGCTGACGGCTACCCTTCTGACGATGGGTGGGGTTGGTGCCATGGCGGCACCCGGTGTAACAGAGGACAAGATCGTCCTGGGTGCTGTCGATCCGCTGACCGGGCCGCCAAGCCTTCTGGGCAAGGCCCATTCGCTGGCGCTGAAAGTCTGGCAGGAGGATGTGAACGCCCGGGGCGGAATCAACGGTCGCAAGGTTGAGATCGTGTTCGAGGATGATGGATATGTCCCCGCACGTTCTCTTCAGTCCTTGAAGAAAATGGTCGAGGTCGATGACATATTCGCTCTGATCGGTACCTCCGGTAGTTCGCAACTGGCGGCGATGATGCCCCTGATCGACGAACTCGGAATCCCGGCTCTGAACAACATGGCCGTGAATTCGCACCATTTCAATCCGCCTCTCGAAACGCTGTTCGTTGTCGGTCCGACCTATTGTCAGGAAATCGCAGCGGGAATGACGTATCTCGTCGAAGAGCTTGGCCTGAAGGACGAGAAATACGCGATTGCATTTCAGGACGATGAATTCGGCGATGACGTTCGCTGCGGGTACCTCGCAGGGGTCGAGAAATACGGTCTCGACAACGTACTGGAACTGGAATTCAAGCGTGGCCAAAAGGACTTTTCCGCCGAAATGCTGAAGGCCAGGGCCGCCGGCGTCACCGTGCTGGTGTCGGGCGGTGTCGTGGCGGAACATTCCACCCTGCTGAAGGAAGCCGCCAAGAACCGGATGGATATCACGTTTCTCGGCGCGCATTCCGCCCACCTGACTCCGGTGCAGGCTTTGGCGGGCAGTGCGGGTGACGGATACTACGCCGCAGACTACGTTCCGGCACTGAACTCTTTGGAAGTGCCTGGCGTGGCACGGTTCATGGACCTGGCCAACAAGTATCTCAGCGAGAGCGAAATGGATTCGCTGAACCGCTATGCACTGGCAGGATATGCCGGGGCGATGATCTTCGAACATGCCATGACGGAATGTGGCAAGGATCTGACGCGGGCCTGCGTGGTCAAGAAAATGGAAGGTCTGGACGGCTTCGAAACGGACGGTCTGTTCGGTCCGGTGACCTATGGCGACGGCGTGCGTCACGCGCCGACCGCGGTAATGGTCCTGCAATCCAATGCCGAGGATAAGACGTTCTCGATCGTATCCGAGCGGATGGAAGTCGAATAATCCGCTGATTCCGCATGCAATAACCTCCCCCGCCAGCCTGCGGGGGAGGACGGTAACGAAAGAGGATGACGCCGGATATGACTATTTCCAAATTGCTGGTGGCGAACCGGGGCGAGATCGCGGCGCGGGTTCTGCGCACCGCCCGTGTCAAGGGCATCAAGACCGCCGTCCTGCGGCACAGCTCCGAG
>NZ_FQVP01000027.1 GCF_900129395.1 Pseudosulfitobacter pseudonitzschiae | reverse complement strand
GATGTCGCCCTTGGACACCAACTGGCCAATGGCCTCCGGCGTGTCACCCCAGAAACCCGAAGCGCACCCGATGCGCAGTTGTCGATCCGACATATTCCCCCCTATCTGCCCGTCCATTCCGGCGCGCGCTTCTCCAGAAACGCCGAAAAACCTTCCCGCGCATCCTCTGTGGTCGCAATGCGCGGCAGCATGGTTTCGGCAAATCGAAACTGCTGTTCGATCGTCATATCCTGCATCGCGTGATAGGAGTACTTTCCGAGCCGAACCGCCGAGGGGGAGCGTGCCGTGATCAGGTCGGTCAATTCTGCGACCTTCGCGTCAAGCGCGTCCGGTTCCGTCACATAATTAACGATGCCGTATTCCAGCGCCTGTTCCGCACTCCACGGTTCGCCGGTGATGTACATCTCCAGCAAACGGCGACGCGGTATCACCCGCATCATCTGCGGCATGATCATCATCGGAAACAGGCCGATCTTGACCTCCGGGGTCGCGATCCTTGCCGTGTTCGACATGACGGCAATATCGCAAGCACAGACAAGTCCGGCACCGCCACCCATGGCGTGACCGTTGATCCGACCGATGATCGGTTTGTTGCAGGTTTCCATCAGGGTGAACAGGCGAATGACGAAATGTCCGGGCTGCGAGATGTCTCCGGTGAACGGCCCGCCATCCTTGCCAGCCTTGAGATCCCCGCCCGCGCAGAACGCGCGGTCCCCGGCGCCGGTCAGCACGATGACAAGCACCTTGTCGTCATTCTGGGCTGTTTCGAAGGCCTCGATCAGTTCCCCCACCGTCGGGACGTTCAGAGGATTGCGCTTTTTCGCATTGTCGATGGTGATTTTCGCGACCCCGTCGCTGATTTCCAGCAGCACATTCTTGTCAGACATCTTTCATCTCCGTTTTCCGAGGGCCCATCCCTCTTGCATCCAATTGCGTGACAGCCGCACCGATCCGAAATATTCGCCGCCTCGCCCTTACCGCGCGACGCGTCGAACACGTATTCATGGTGGTGCGGTCCTGTCGGCTCCCTACATCCTGAAGACACCGTAATGTGGCGCGTTGGGTGCAACACCCGCCGCACAGCACAACGCAATGCCAAGCATGTTGCGTGTATCGAGTGGATCGATAATCCCGTCATCATAAAGCCGCGACGTAAACCAGTAGGCCGAGGTTTCGTCTTCGGCCTTTGCACGCACCCGGTCGCGGAGTTCCTGCACGGATTCGTCGCTGAGGTCGGGGTCATCGCGGCGCATCTGGGCCAGCTTGACATCGCCGAGCGTGCGCGCGGCCTGTTCGGGGCCCATCACCCCCATTTGTGCGTTGGGCCATGACATCAGAAGGCGCGGATCCCAGGCGCGACCGCACATACCGTAATACCCGGCCCCGAAGGCGCCGGATGTCAGTACCGTCAGCTTGGGCACCTCGGAGCCGGCCTGTGCCATCAGCATTTTCGCCCCGTCCTTGGTGATGCCGCGTTCCTCGTACTCCCGGCCGATCATGTAGCCGGTGGTGTTCTGAAGAAAGATGAGCGGTGTTCCGGTCTGGTTGCAAAGCTGTATGAAATGCGCGGCCTTGAGTGAACTGTCGTTGAACAGAACCCCGTTATTGCCGAGAATTCCCACCTTGCAGCCCCAGATGCGGGCATAGCCGGTGACCAGCGTGGTTCCGTAATTCGGCTGGTATTCGTGAAACCGCGACCCGTCGACGATCCGGGCGATAACCTCGCGCATGTCGAAACGGACGCGGTAGTCGGTGGGTACGATACCGTAGATTTCGGCGGGATCGTAATAAGGATCCTCGGGCGCGGCCCAGTCGAACGCGCGGGGTCTGCGCGGGAAGGTGCCGACGATTTCACGGGCGAGCGCGATACCCGCCTCTTCGGAATCAACCGGATAGTCGCCGGTGCCCGAGACCGAGGTGTGCATGTCCGCGCCGCCCAGATCGTTGACCGAGACCTCTTCGCCGGTGGCGGCCTTGACCAACGGCGGCCCACCAAGGAAAATCGCGCCGGTATCGCGCACGATGATAGTATGCTCGCACAAAGCGGGCACATAGGCACCGCCCGCCGTGCAGTGGCCGCAGACAATGGCCACCTGGGGGATACCCTTTTTCGAAAGGATGCACTGGTTGCGGAATACCCGCCCACCCGGCGCGAAAACCCCCGACATTTCCTCGAGATAGCCGCCCGCGCTGTCGCAGATATGTACCACTGGCAGCTCATTTTCCAACGCAAATTCGAGCGCGCGCACGATTTTCGGCACGGACATGGGGTACCAAGCGCCGCCCTTGTTGGAACTGTCGTCGGCGTGAATGACGACCTCGCGCCCGGCGATCACACCGACGCCGGTGATGATGTTGGCACCCGGTGCCTGACCGTCGTAAAGATCGTTCGCCGCCAGACTCGAAAACTCTAGGAACGGTGTCCCCGGATCTAGCAGCAGTTCGAGCCGCTGGCGTGCCAGCATCTTGTTTTGCCGCTTCAGCCGGTCGAGATCACGGCGGGGGCGGTCATGGCGCGCCTTGTCCTGTACCTCCCGGAACCGGTTGACGACCTCCTGCATCCGGCCAGAGGCTTCCTTGAATTCCGCCGATTCCGGGCGGATCTGTGTTTCCATCCGTCTCATCAATCCGTCTCCTCTTGCGGTTCCAGACGCAGCAGGACGTCCTTGCCGCCGAAACTGTCGCCTGTGGCGAAGGGCAGCTCCGCGACGATCCCGTCGCGCGGGGCTGTGACCGTGGTTTCCAGTTTCATGCTCTCGATCACCAGCATCGGCGCGCCTTCTTTCACGGCGTCGCCGGGTGCTACGGATACCGACACCACGACGCCGGGCATGGGTGCCAGCATCTGGTCCTGCGAGGCACCGCTTCCGGCCCTGTCCAAGGCGTCTGCCGGATCGGTCCGCCCGATTTCATAGGCCCGCCCGCCGAAGTGTATGAATGTGGCGCTCTCGTCCACGGCGATACGCATCGGGATGCGGGTGTCCGATATCTCCAGTACATACGCGCCTCTGCCGGCGGCTTCGTCGAGGGTGCAGGGAATCTCCCTTTCACCCATGTGCAGGACATGGCCTTGGCGCGTCGAGGCCAGCCAGACCGGGATCTCTTCCCCGTCAACTTCCAGAATGCGGCGCATCAGTTTCTCCAGTTTCCCATGAGTCGATAGATTTCCGGCACATTCTCCAGCGCTTTCACGAGCCGCGCATCGGACAGCACAGTGGCGGCGGCAAGAATGTCGGTGGTCGCGGGATCGCGATCCTGGTTCAGTTCATCGGCTTCTTCTGCCAGAAAACCGGTCGAGACATCGCCGGAACGGAATTTGGGATGGTCGAGGATCGTATCGAGATAGGCCAGATTGGTGGTTACCCCGAGAATGACATAATCCTGCGCCGCGCGGCGGCCCCTGGCGATGGCCTCTGCCCTGTTGCGGCCGTGGACGATCAGTTTGGACAGCATGGGGTCGAAATCGGTGGTCACTTTGCCGCCGTCCAGAATG
>NZ_FQVP01000021.1 GCF_900129395.1 Pseudosulfitobacter pseudonitzschiae | reverse complement strand
CCTACACCGCCAACGTAATCATGATGTCCATGGGGTTCATCCTCATGGGCCTGCAAATCACCGGCTACTTCGTAGCCACCTGAGAGTTTAGGAGATCCAAATGTTCAACGCAGAAAAACCAAGCCTCGATGAGCTGCCGACTTCCGCGCAACTTATCCGTTCCACCGCCATCGCTGCAGCCAGCGCCGTTGCGATCCTTGTGACCGTGGTGCTTCCCGCCGAATATAACATCGATCCGACAGGGATCGGCGGCGTTCTCGGGCTGAGCGAGATGGGCGAGATCAAGACCCAGCTCGCGGAGGAGGCCGAGGCCGACAAGGTGATGCAGCTTGAAGGGCAAGAGCAATCGAGCCTTATCAACGATATCTTCGGACTTTTTGTCGGTGCCGCCCACGCGCAGGAGGCCGAAGTCTGGCGCGACGAAACCACCTTTACGCTGGCACCCGGTGACAGTGCCGAGTGGAAGCTGGTCATGGAAGAGGGCCAGACGGTGGAATACCGGATGCTCGTCGAAGGCGGTCGGGTGAATTTCGACTTGCACGGCCACGGCGGCGGCAATTCGGTGACCTATGAAAAGGGCCGCGGCTCGACGGGCGATGAGGGCGAGATCATTGCGGCATTCGACGGCGAGCACGGCTGGTTCTGGCGAAATCGCGACAGCCAGCCCGCAACCGTGACTGTCCAGGTCCGCGGCGAATACACCGAATTCAAAGACGCAAGTTGACACAAGGGCAGCCATCGGCATGAAAGGATGCGGGTGGCTGCCTGGCTCCGAAGCAGGCCTTGGATGAGTATGTAAATCTCGACTCGAATTTTCCTCTGAAACTAACCTCCGGCATCCGTTGGCCGATCAGTGAGCACCCGAGGAGCAATGTCACGCCAGTGTTACAGGATACTTCTTGGGAAAACCGAACGCCCTGTTTTGCCACAGGTTTGTGGCCGGGGCAGAAACCACTCATCTTGGCACAGTGCCGGGTTCGATTTCCCATTTGCGTGGAAATCGGGCCAGGTTACGGGCTGCCTCCGCGAAGATACAATCGCCAACGGTTTCTCAGTCCGGGTCACAATAGATTAGATACAGCGCCTCGATCATCTGATGCACCCGCGGATCGGCGATACGATAGAAGATCGTCTGCCGATCGCGGCGCGTGGACACCATCCCGGCCTCGCGCAATCGGGCGAGATGCTGGCTAAGCGCCGATTGACTCAGTTCCAGCTGCGCCTGCAAGGCTCCGACCGATTGCTCGCCTTCCAGTAAGTGGCAGAGCACCATCAGTCTGTTGGAATTCGACAACAGCCCGAGGTGCACGGCGACTTCTGCCGCACGCGCCTGCAGAACCGGCAGCGACGGCCGGTTTTCATTTATATTAGTGTTGACTAATTTAGTCATGTCTTACATATAGCAGACGATACAGTGAACAACAATAGAAATAGACGAAAGGAGGCCCGTATGGGACCCGTCGTCACAACCGAATTCACGCCGTGGCTGTCGCTGTTCGGCGGCGCGCTGATCGGGCTCAGCGCCGTGATGGTCATGGGCTTGTTCGGCAAGATCGCGGGCATCACAGGGATCACCAAGGGGTTGACCGGATTGTTGCCCGGTGCCGGTGGACCCGACGACCGGGGCTGGCGGCTGTCGTTCCTGCTGGGTCTGATCGCGTCCCCTGTTGTCGTGCTGCTGGCGACCGGATCGTTCCCGCAGCAGACCGTGCCCGAGAACCTGCCCGGTATGGCCATCGCCGGACTGCTGGTCGGGGTTGGCACAGCGTTGGGATCGGGCTGCACGTCGGGGCACGGTGTGTGCGGCATTGCAAGATTGTCACCCCGGTCGCTGGTCGCGGTGAGCGTGTTTGTCGCCGCCGCCATCGTGACGACCACCCTGATCCGTCACGTATTTTAAGGAGCCTGTCATGCGTCCCATACTGGGTTTGATCGCCGGTTTGACCTTCGGCCTCGGGCTGATCCTGTCAGGCATGGCCGATCCTGCAAAAGTTCTGAACTTTCTCGACATCTTTGGGGTCTGGGATCCCAGTCTCGCCTTCGTCATGGGCGGTGCATCGATAACCGCCTTTGTCGGATACCGTTTGGTCTGGCGACAGAAGACCCCCATTGTCGGAACTCGATTCGACCTTCCAAAAGACGCCGAAATCGACACCCCCCTGCTGACCGGGGCCGCCATATTCGGCATCGGCTGGGGGCTTGGCGGCTTCTGTCCCGGTCCGGCCTGGACCGCTTTGGCGATGGGATCGGCCGGAATCCTCATGTTCCTGCCTGCCATGCTGATCGGCATCGTGCTGGGTGGAGCCGCGAAATCACTTTCCATCTTCAAAGTCAAAGGAGCCTGACCATGACAGACACCTCAAAACTTGACCAACCGATCGTGCGTCATTCGCCCTCGACCGGTGCGGGCAACCCCGATGTCTGGGGCATCTATGAACCCGATACCGGTTCAATCCAGTATATCTGTGCGGACCCCGCAACGAAGAAGGCCGCGTTGATCGACGTCGTGCTGAACTTCGATCCGGCCAGCTTCGCCACCGATACCCGTAGCATGGATCAGGTCCTTTCTCTGATTGATGAGCATGGTCTGACGGTGGAGTGGGTGCTGGATACGCATCCCCATGCCGATCACGCGATGGCATCGGCGCGGCTGAAAGACCGTACCGGCGCGCCCAATGCCATCGGCCAGAAAGTAAAAGAAATCGCCGACCTATGGCGCGGCATATACAACGCGCCGGACGCATTCGATCCCACCCGCGATTTCGACCGACTGTTTGCAGACGGCGATACGTTCAAGATCGGCGATCTGGAGGTTCGCGTGATGTTGTCGCCGGGCCATACGCTGGGGTCGATCACCTATATCTGCGGCAATGCGGCTTTCGTGCACGATACGTTCATGCAGCCCGACAGCGGCACCTCTCGCGCCGATTTTCCCGGTGGAAGCAGCGAAGAATTGTGGGACTCATTGCAGGCCATCTTGGCGTTGCCCGGCAACACGCGCCTGTTCATCGGCCATGACTACGGTGCCGAAGGCCGGGATGAGCCGGAATGGGAAGCGCGTGTCGACGATCACAAGGCGCATAACATCCACGTGGGCGGTGATACCGACAAGGCGACGTATGTCGAAACGCGCGACAGCCGCGACGCGACCCTAGCCCTGCCTGACCGGATGCTGGCCGTTTTGCAGATCAACCTGCGCGGCGGGCGGCTGCCGGACGCCGAAAGCGACGGGGCGCATTATCTGAAATTGCCCGTCGATAAATTCTAAAGGAGATATCCATGACCAAATCCATGAAAGACCTGGTGGCGGACGCCAAGACCCGTGTCGAAACCATCCGCCCCGGCGATGCGCAAGCCGCACAGGCGCGCGGCGATCTGATCCTCGACGTCCGCGAACCGTCCGAGCTGGACAGCGATGGCGCGGTTGACGGAGCGATCCACATCCCCCGTGGGCTTCTGGAGTCCCAGGCCGATCCGGACACCGGCAAGGGGCATGACGCTCTGGTGGCGTTGCGCCATTCGGAAGGATGCGTGCATGTCCTGTGTGCGTCGGGTGCCCGCGCCGCGCTGGCGGCCGATACGCTCACGACAATGGGCTATAGTGCCAAGGTCATCGACGGCGGTCTGGGCGGCTGGAAAGAGGCCGGGCTGCCCATCAAGTCTTGAGAAACGTGCCCAACCTGACCCGATACCTGCCGGTGCTGGACTGGGGCCGCAGCTACGACCGTGACAAGCTGAGCGGCGATCTGGTCGCGGCGGTGATCGTCACGATCATGCTGATTCCGCAATCGCTGGCTTATGCATTGCTGGCGGGACTGCCCCCTGAGGCGGGGATCTATGCCTCGATCCTGCCCATCGTGCTTTATGCCATCTTCGGCACCTCGCGCACGCTGGCAGTCGGGCCGGTGGCCGTGGTGTCTTTGATGACGGCGGCGGCCATCGGCAAGCTCAGCGATCAGGGCATCGACTATGTCACCGCAGCCCTGACACTGGCGTTTCTGTCCGGTGCCTTCCTGCTGATCCTCGGACTGTTCCGGCTGGGGTTTCTGGCAAACTTCCTGTCGCATCCGGTGATCGCCGGGTTCATCACCGCCAGCGGTATCCTGATTGCCACCAGCCAGCTGAAGCACATCCTCGGCGTCAAAGCCTCCGGCGACACGCTGATCGAGATGCTGCACGGGTTATGGTCGGTTCTCGGCACGATCAACTGGATCACGGTTCTGCTGGGCGTAACCGCGACGGCATTCCTGTTCTGGGTGCGCAAAGGCCTCAAGCCGCTGCTGCAGCGGATCGGTCTTAGCAAGACGTTGGCTGAAATGGGGGCCAAGGCCGGGCCGGTCTTTGCCGTTCTGGCCACGACGCTGGCGGTCTGGGCCTTTGGCCTTGCGGACCGCGGCGTCGACATCGTCGGTGCAGTACCCCAGGCGCTGCCGCCCCTGACGCTGCCGTCATTCCAGCCGGACGTTCTGGTCGCGATGATCGGGCCCGCCATCCTGATCTCGATCATCGGCTTCGTTGAATCGATCTCGGTCGCGCAGACGCTTGCCGCCAAGCGTCGTCAGCGCATCGATCCGGACCAGGAGCTGATTGGTCTGGGCGCGGCCAACCTTGGTGCAGCGTTCACGGGCGGCTTTCCGGTCACCGGCGGGTTCTCGCGGTCCGTGGTGAACTTCGACGCAGGGGCACGCACACCCGCTGCGGGGGCCTACACTGCCGTAGGATTGGCCATTGCCGCGCTGATGCTGACACCGCTGATCTATTTCCTGCCCAAGGCGACGCTGGCGGCGACGATCATCGTCGCGGTCCTCAGCCTTGTCGATTTCTCGATCCTGAAACGCAGCTGGGTCTATTCCAAGGCCGATTTCGCCGCCGTGTCGGCGACGATCCTGTTGACGCTCACCCTCGGGGTTGAAGTCGGCGTGTCGGCGGGGGTGCTGATCTCGATCCTCATCCACCTCTACAAATCCTCGCGTCCGCATATGGCGGTGGTGGGTCAGGTGCCAGGCACTGAACACTATCGCAACGTCGACCGACATAACGTGACGCTGCATGACGGCATCCTGTCGGTGCGCGTGGACGAAAGCCTGTATTTTGCCAATGCCCGCAACCTCGAAGACCGCATCTATGACATGATCGCCGACCGCGACGACCTGCACCACGTGATCCTGATGTGCTCCGCGGTGAACGAGATCGACATGAGTGCACTCGAAAGCCTTGAGGCGATCAACACACGGCTGGGCACGCGAGATATTAAGTTCCACCTCAGCGAAGTGAAGGGGCCAGTGATGGACGGCCTGAAGAAAACCCACTTTCTGTCCGATCTCACGGGCCGGGTTTTCCTGACGCAGCACCGCGCGGTGCAGGCCCTGTGCAATGGTTCCACCAATCAATTCTCACCATCCAATGATGGAGTGTCCCTATGAAACGCCGCCGGTTCCTCACCCTCACCGCTGCCACTCTCGCCACGCCAGCCTTGCTGACCCGCCGCGCGGTCGCCGCAGAACCCGGTGCGCCTTTGCCGATCCCCCAAGTGATGGAGGTCGGGCCCGGCGCGGGCAATACCCTGACCGCGATGAAAGGCACGCGCGAATTCATGTCGGGCGCCGCATCCGATACGCTAGGCTATGAGCAGGATTATCTGGGTCCGCTGCTGAGGTTTCAGCGTGGACGCACGGCAAATATCGACGTGGTCAATCGCACCGATGATCCCATCACCGCGCACTGGCATGGCATGCACGTGCCCGGACATCTCGACGGCGGGCCGCAACTGGCCTTTGATCCGGGCAGGACCTGGTCGCCCGAGTTGCCGGTGGATCATCCCGCCGCGACGCTCTGGTATCACAGCCATGTCCACGGGCGCACCGCCGATCAGGTCTATCGCGGCCTTGCAGGCATGATCATCATCGACGATCCCGATGCGGTCGATCCGCTGCCCCGCGATTACGGCACGAACGATTTCCCGCTGATCGTGCAAGACCGCAATTTCGACCGGTCCGGCCGCATGTCTTACGATCCTGGCATGATGGACAGGATGCAGGGGTTCCGCGGCACTGAGATGCTGGTCAACGGCGCGATCCGACCTACACTGACGGTGCCCGCCGGGCTGGTGCGCCTGCGTCTGCTCAATGCCTCGAACGCCCGGATGTATGATTTCAGCTTCAACGACGGGCGTCAGTTCCACCAGGTCGCCAGCGATGGCGGGCTCCTGCCCGCGCCGATCGCCATGAATGGCCTGCGCCTGGCCCCGGCGGAGCGGGCCGAGATCGTCGTTAATTTCACGGACCGGTCAGCTGTCCGGTTGGTTTCACGCAATGTCAGCAGCGGCGGCATGATGGGCGGCGGTGGCATGATGAATGGCGGCGGCAAGATGGGCAGCGGAAGCGATGACGCCCCGTTTGAGATCATGTCGTTTGACGTGGGCGATGCCGCAGAGACCGGGCCCGCGACACTACCTGCGTCTTTGCCGTCTGATTTGCCCGATCTCGGCGCTCCGGTCCGCACCCGCGATTTCACACTGAACGTCCATACAGGGTCGATGATGGGCGGCATGTTCAACAATCTGATCGGCCGCGACGGTCAGATCATGGGCATCAACGGGGAGTCCTACGACATGGGGAGCATCGACCTGGCCGTTCCCATGGGCGAGACCGAGTTGTGGCGCATAAACGCTGATATGATGGTGCATCCGTTCCACGTGCACGGCACGTCGTTTCAGGTCGTGACGATGGGCGGTCGGGCGGTCGATCCGGCGCGGATCGGCATGAAGGACGTGGTGTTGGTCGACGGCCCCACCGAAATCCTCGTCCGCTTCGACAAACGGGCCGAGAAAGAAACCCCATTCATGTACCACTGCCACATTCTCGAACATGAGGATGCGGGCATGATGGGACAGTTCACGGTCGGATAGGAAGGGTCGAAGCAATGGAAAAGCGCGATCATTGGAACAGCGTCTACGCCACAAAGTCCGAGGAGACGGTGTCGTGGTTTCAGAATGACGCTCAGCCGAGCCTCGATCTGATCCTGACCCATCGGGATGCTGCGGCGCGGGGTATTGTCGATATCGGCGCAGGGACGTCGCGGCTGGTGGACCGGTTGCTGGACAACGGCGTCGAAGATGTGACGTTGCTGGACCTGTCGGACAGAAGTTTCGATGTGGTCCGGGATCGTCTGATCGGGCGGGACGTGCAGCCGACCTTTGTTGTGCAGGACGTCACGGACTGGCGGCCCGCGCGTACATCAGGCGTCTGGCATGACCGGGCGGCGTTTCATTTCTTGACCAACCGCGCATCTCAGGATGCCTATTTATCGGCTCTGAAATTGGCAACCACGCCTGGCTCGATTGTGATCATGGCCACATTCGCCGAAGACGGCCCCGAGCGGTGCAGCGGTCTGCCGGTGCAGCGTTATTCCTCCGAGGCCCTTTCTGCGCGCGTTGGGCCATCGTTTCAACCGCTGGAAACGCGAAAGGTGGGCCACCGGACACCCGGAGGCGTAACCCAAAGCTTTCAGTACTCGGTATTCGAGGCGGTGTGAGTCTACAGGATGCCGCCCCATTCAGAATGAAAAAGGAAAGTCTCATGACCCTTGGCGCGATGGCCGGATTTGCCGATTGTGCCAGTCCCCCACCGATCGAACCGGCCAGCCGCGCAATTACACTGTTGCACATTCCACCACTCCCCGGCTTTTACGGAGCGACCACTGACGGACCCTATCCGATTTCCCGCCGCTCCAGACGGCATTTTTGTCACTCGACCTCTGGCAACAGGAGGTGGCCACGGCGTATGCGCCAGAGTGGCGAGGATTAAATGGTCACCGGAGCTTGCGCCTTGCTCGGTAGCAAACGGAGGTATGGATCCGGTGCCCGGATATCCGTTAGACGCGCGGGCGCTTCATCTTTTCGAGAACGACGTCGATCCGCTTTACCGTATCCACGGATGTGCCTCGGGGCGGGAGCTTGGAAAGGCTGCCTCGTCGGGCTGCATTCGTAGGTTCAATCAGGATGCCATCGACCTCCATGATCGCGCCATCCACAGCACTTCTGTGATCGTCCTGCATTCGATGAAGCCAGCAGAGTTGGCTGGACTTTATTAGACGATGTCGAGTCCTGAATGACTTGAGCCAGTTAAACGCAAATGCTGTCGGTAGCCCTATACGACTTGCTTGAAATCCCGATTGGAAGAGGCATACGGGCTGCTCAATGTCAACGACCATGCACCGTGAAGAAATCGAGTACTCGCCCCGCCATCTGCTCGGTAAAATGCTCGTCTCCGATATGGGATCCCGAAATCTGCATCAACTCGGACGGGCTTCCGATCGCGCGACTAGTCTCGATCATTGGACCGGCATGGACGTCTATCGGCAGTAACGCGTCGTCCGAACTAGCGACAGCCAGAAGCGGAATGCGGTTTTCGGAAAAGCTGTGGAAGTCGTTCAGCGGATCGTGACCCTTGCTCGCCTGCTCGAACGGGAAGTGCTGTGTGACGTTGTAAGCCGCGTCGATCCGGGCGCGGCGGTCAGACGGACTTGCATGGATTTTAGTAAGGTTCATTACGCCGGCGACCGTGGCAACTGCACGCACCGGATGCGGGAAGAGACCCCGCCATGTCATCAGCAAAGCGGGAATCGCGCCCATCGAAATTCCCAGGGAGAATAGCCGCCCGTCCCAGTCCATGCGTTCGATTGCCTTGCCGCACATGCGGGCGCAATAGGCAAGCGCCTGATCGTTGCCGTAGGTCTCGGGCCCGGCATCCGCACTGCGCAGGATCGTCCAGCCCGCTCGCTGCATAGCACCGAACATGATCCATGGCGCGTCGTTCTGCCGTCCCATTTCGGGGACGCCACCCAACCTATGAGACAGATAAATCAGCGGCCGGGGACCGGAGCCAACGGCGGGGAGCAAAGTGCTTTCGCCTTTGGGGTCGGGAATGCCGATCGGTAACGGCAAGGCCGTTTGGCCCAGGGCGGGCATTGCCAGCACACCGGCTGAAACGCCTGAGACGAAAGTGCGTCTGTACATTTAACTCTCCGTTTGCCTGACAAAGATGAAAATAGCTCGTGTTTCCATCACTCTCCCGGTCTTCTGGCAGCCCGTCGGCGGAAGCGGAATGATCATTACCGTCGGTCGAAATGCAGGCTGACCGTTTCGCCGCCCCCTTCGCGCGCCGCGAACGTCAGTCGGCCGCCGAGGCGCTTCACGGCGGTCTCCACGATTGCAAGGCCCAGTCCGCTACCGTTTTCGGTCGCACCTACCCCACGGAAGAACCTGTCAGTTATTTTCTCCCGATCATCGTTCGCAATGCCGGGACCCCGGTCCATCACGACAATGCGGAGGTACTCATTCAGAGCCTCCATCGTTATCTCGACAGTACTATCCGCAGGTGCTACGGCAATGGCATTCTCGATCACGTTGCGAAGCGCCGCTGTCAAAAGGATGGGATCACTTTCTTTTATCACGGGGCGCGCATCAGGCAAACTTACTGCGACGCGTTTTTTCGCGGCGCGGCGGGACAGATCATCCACGACATCGTGCAGAACCGCCGACACATCGACGGGCTCAAGTTTGCTAACGTCCGTACTGTCTACGAGTGCCAGCGCAAGGAGTTGACGCACCATTCGATCAGTCCGATCGACGCCATACTGGATGCGCTCAAGCGCACCGGTGCGCGTTTCCTGATCGGGAGCCTTCAGCGCGACCTGTGCCTGTGTCTTGATCCCAGCGAGGGGCGTCTTCAGCTCATGAGCGGCGAAAGCGGTGAACGCTTTCTCTCTGTCTCGCGCGGCGCTGACGCGGCCGAAGAGACCGTTTAATGCCGCGCCGACTGGCCGGATTTCCCGCGGCAGGGTTTCTGCGGCGACAGGCGAAAGATTGTCTGCTGTGCGTTGCGAAAGACCAGTGGCCAATCGCTCAAGCGGCAGGAGTCCCCGCTGCACACTGAGCCAGATCAGGCCTGCAAGCAACGGCAGGATTACTAACGCCGGCAGAATGAGCCCTCTCGTCACGTCACGCACCAACCGGTCGCGCACGGTGTGGCTATCGCCAACCATGACGCGCACACCGAGGACCTCGTTAACCACCGAATAGACGCGCCACTTCTCGCCATCGACTGTATTGTCGGCAAAGCCAGTATCCAAAGAGGAAAGCTGCCCCTCGGGAGCGCTGCCGGAACGGCCCACGAGTGTACCGTCCAGTGACCAGATCTGACAGGACAGCCTGTGAGAATATTCAGCGCCGAGGCGGTCGTCCGCGGCGGGAATGTCCGTCACGATGGTGGCCGCACGTGCGACGTCAATGCGCTGGTCCGAGATAAGGGAAGAAACCATCTGTCCCGCTTCGGCCAGCCGCGCGTCAAGAACACGTCCCACGTCCGCGCGGGTGGATTGCTGGATCCAGAAGAACGCCGAACACCAGATTGCCCCCGTTGCCATCATCAAAATTGCAAAGAGCCGGACGCGGATCGAATTCATACGACCTCCTTTCGCACCTTGTATCCGGCACCACGTACGGTCTCGATAAAGGACGCGCCCAATTTAGCGCGCAGATTGTGGACATGCACTTCGACCGCGTTGCTCTCTACACCCTCCTGCCAGCCGTAGAGGCGCTCTTCGAGGGTGGATTTCGACAGGATCGCACCCGGCCGTTCGAGCAAGGCGCGCAAGATCACAAACTCGCGCGGGGAAAAACTGATGTCTTGACCACCGAGGCTGCCGGACATCCTCGCGGGATCGACGCTCAGACCGTTCCATTCAAGCCTTGCCTGCGCACGTCCTTCCGACCGTCGCACTATGGAGCGCAGGCGCGCAGCCACCTCGTCCAGATCGAAGGGTTTGCCGAGATAGTCGTCCGCACCAAGATCGAGGCCCGCAATCCGGTCCCGAATTTGATCCAGGGCTGTCAACAACAAAGTAGGAGTGGCGTCGTGCTCTTCGCGCATGCCGGAGAGGATATCGAGGCCGGAGCCATCCGGGAGCAAAATATCGAGGACCACGGCGGCAAACCCGCCCTGCGAAAGTGCTGCCTTTGCATCTGCGCAGGTTTCGACCAGTTCCGGCGTGAAGCCCGACAGGCGCAGGCCAACCGTCAGGCCATTGGCCAGCGTCGCGTCGTCTTCGACAATCAGTATCCGCACGTTCTGATCTCCTTTCCGGCGAATTAGGCAAATGTACTGTCAGCCTTAAGCCCTGCTTAAGGCTGGAGGGCAATTTGAGCGACATGAAAATGACCCTGATACTGTTCCGCGCCACCCAGAGCGCGCTGATCGCCCTGCTTGCAGTGGTGATTGCCCTCATGTCCGCATCGCCGATGGCGGCTCAATCTTCAATCTTCTCGTCTGATCGACCGCTCCCTGCGCAAGAAGCATTTGCACTCAGCGTTTCCGAGCAACCCGACGGAACGCGCATTCTGTCTTGGGAAATTGCCGAGGGATACTACCTCTACCGCGATAAACTAGGCGCACAAAGTGAGAGTGGAACGCCGATTCCACTGCAGACGCCAGCGGGAGCCTCGATGGACGATCCGACATTCGGGTCGGTCGAGATTTACTCGAGTAGCGCACAAGCGGTCATGGGACCGGTGGATGGCCCCGTGACCGTGACATGGCAGGGCTGTCAGAACGGCGGCATCTGCTATCCTCCGGTTTCTGAAACCTTGGCCGCTGTCGAAGGCACCTCAACGGCCCCTGTGAGCGACGGCGTGGCACTGGCGCAAGACAACGGTATGATCGAGGGACTGCATGCACGCGGCGGCACCTTGATGGTATTAGCCGGGTTCTTGGGGTTCGGGCTGCTGCTGGCGTTCACACCATGCGTGTTCCCCATGTTCCCGATCCTCGCGGGGATATTGACGGGACAGGGCCGTGACCTGACAGTCCGGCGCGGTGCCGCCCTTTCCGGGGTTTATGTTCTGGCCATGGCGTCCGCCTTCGGTCTGCTCGGCGTTGCGGCAGCCTGGTCGGGACAGAACCTGCAGATCGTGCTGCAATCGCCTGCGGCCGTCTACGGTGTTGCCGCGATTTTTGTGGTTCTGGCCTTGTCGATGTTCGGACTGTTCGAAGTGCAACTGCCCGCCGCATGGACACGGCGCCTGTCCTCTGCCGGAGCGAGCCGGGGTGGGACTTTTGGTGGGGCGGCGACGCTCGGCTTTACCTCGGCGCTGATCGTGGGGCCTTGCGTGACCGCACCGTTGGCGGGCGCGCTCTTGTACATCGCCGGCACGGGAGATGTCACCCTTGGGGCCGGTGCGCTGTTCGCACTGGGGCTGGGGCAAGGCATCCCGCTGATGATTGCCGGTACGCTTGGCACACAGGTGCTGCCGCGGGCGGGCGGATGGATGGACGGGGTGAAGCGTCTGTTCGGTCTCATCTTTCTCGGCATGGCGATCTGGCTGATCGGACGACTTATGCCAGGGCCGGTGATCCTCGCACTTTGGGCGACATTGCTGATTGGGGCAGGGGTGTTCGCAGGTGCAATGGACCTGCTGCCCAAAGAGGCCGACATGGGACGCCGGGGTGTAAAAACTCTCGCAGTCCTGTCGATGCTTACCGGTGCGATCATGGCCGTCGGCGCGGCCTTGGGAGGCAACGATCCGCTGCGCCCGTTGGCAGTGTTGCAGAACGGCATTGCAGGGCCAACCAACGAACAGATTGCCTTCCATACGGTGACGACGCCCGATGCACTGGACGCGGCACTTGCCGGCGAACCCGATGCGCCCGCATTGGTCTATGTCACTGCGGACTGGTGCGTAACTTGCCGGGTCATCGAACGCGACGTCTGGTCAGATGCGAGCGTGCAGGCGGCACTGGCTGATGTGAACCTGATCGCGGTGGACGTGACGGATTTCGGTGAGGACGGGCAGCGTATGCTGGATCGGTTGGCAGCGGTCGGACCACCGACCATGGTCTTTCTGGACCGTAACAGGGTTGAGCGCTCGGGCACACGCATCGTTGGCGATACCGGTCCTCGCGCCGTGCAGGCCGCGGTGGAGGCAGTCCGATGAACGCGATCTCCATCGGTCCGTTCGTATTTTCCAATGACCGTTTTATCGCGGTTTTGACGGTCATTGCGTTTCTTGGCGTCGCCGAGCTCCTCGCATGGCGGAACCGTGGCCGCCGCGATGCGATCCACCGTTGGACCGGTGCCGTTTTCGTAATCTGGGTCATCACCGCGCGACTTGGCTACGTGGTCGCACATTGGGACGTTTTTGCGTCCGCGCCGCTAAGCGTCTTTGCGATCTGGCAAGGTGGCTTCGACATCCGGGCTGGAACGTTCGGCCTCGGTGCAACGCTGTTCGCGGCCTTCCTCAGTCAATCCCGCGCCGGTGGTCCCGTCCTCGGCAGTGTCGGCATGGCGTTTCTTGTCTTTACCGTCGCGACTTTGTTGTTACCGGATGAGACGCGGGGACGGCTTCCCATCACTGCATTCGAGGATCTATCCGGTGCGCCGATCTCGCTGGCAAACCGCGACGTGCCTGTTGTTCTGAACCTTTGGGCGACGTGGTGCCCGCCGTGCCGCCGCGAGATGCCGATGATGACTGATGTGGCGCAATCCCAGGGCGACGTCGATATCATTTTCGCCAATCAGGGCGAGCGGGATAGCGTCATCGGCGAGTATCTCGTCCTGAACGATCTGCCTGCCGACGGAATGATCCGCGACCCGGACTCCGCCCTCATGCAAAAGTTCGGCATGCTCGGGCTGCCCAGTACCCTGTTTTTTGCGGCTGACGGCAGCCTCCAGGCCGTCCACACCGGAGAAATTTCGCGCGCGGCCTTGCTAGCGGCCATCGACGACCTGCGCCGGAAGGCCTCGCAATGAAATCGAATCATCAGAAAGGAGAACCAAGATGACTTATTTGAACCGTAGAAACATGCTGCTTGCGGGCGGTGTCGGCGGAACGGCGGCGCTGCTGGGTATGACGTTGATACCTCCCGCGCGGCAGCTCGAGGCGCAGGAGCTCACGGTCGAGGATGTTCTGTTCGACCCCGATAATCCAGTGCTCGGAAATCCACAGGGCAGCGTCACCATCGTGGAATTCTTCGATTACCAATGCCCCTATTGCAAGGCAAACCATCCCGTGTTGACCGAGGTTGTGGAAGAAGACGGCGATGTGCGCCTTGTGCTCAAGGACTGGCCGATTTTTGGCGCACCCTCCGTCCGTGCAACCCAGCTCGCTTTGGGCGCCGTGGACGTGGGCGGGTATGAGCTGGCCTTGGAAACCCTAATGGCAACGGAAGGGCGGCTTTCGGACGCGGCCATAGAGGAGGCGCTTGAGGAGGCGGGCCTCGATCCGACTGAACTGGATGCGGCCTATCGTGCCAATCGGGGTAAATGGGATGGGCTACTCTCACGCAACAGCTTTCAGGCCACGCAGCTGGGCCTGCGCGGTACGCCGGCGTTTATCATCGGTGCCTCGATCTATCCGGGTTCGATGGACCGTGAGGCCCTGCGCGAGGCTATTGAGGCAAGCCGCACATGAATATCACTACCCCGCCCATCCCTAAGACGACAGTATCTCTTTTGACCCGACGCTCGTTCATCGCGCTCGCCGGAGCGGGCGGTCTTGCGGCCTGCGCTCGCAAACCGTCTGCACCTCCGACACGGGCTGCGCCGCCCCCTGCGCCGGTATATCCGCCGCTGCCCGCCTTTTACGGCCCGATCACGACGGAGCCTTGGCCGATACCTGGCTTGCCCGATGGTATTATCGCGCCCCGCCTTTGGCGGCAGGAGGTGATCAATCCTTTCCCCGAGCGCGCTCGGGGCACTATCGTGATCGATCCCGACGCGGCGCTTTTGCATTTCGTACAGGGGCCGGATACCGCAATGCGCTACGGCGTCAGCGTGGGGGCGGCGGGTTTTGCGTGGGAGGGCGCGGCGCGCCTGCAATTCTGCCGGGAATGGCCACGATGGAAAGTGCCCGCGACGATGATCGCGCGGCAACCGAAGCTTGAGCCCTATTCCGTAGCCAACGGTGGCATGGATCCTGGACCGGACAACCCGATGGGCGCGCGGGCGCTATATCTGTTTCAGAACGGCAAGGACACGCTGTATCGTGTCCACGGCAGCGCATCCCCGCAGGAGTTGGGCAAGGCAGTTTCGTCCGGCTGCATCCGGATGCTCAACCATGATGTTATCGACCTGCACAAGCGTGCAGTGCATGGGTCTTCTGTGATCGTGTTGCCTTCGGCCAAGCCGATCAAAACGGATCGCGAGGCCGCATGATCCGGAAAGCGAGCAGTCCAGGTCTCGGAAAAATGCCGTCGAGGTAGGGCATTTAAGGTTCGCTTAGGCATTGCCAACTTGCTACCGCACCTTGGCGCGACTAGCGTTTTGTCATGAGGATACCATCTGAGATGCCGCGCCTGAAGGGCTATCGTTTCCCC
>NZ_FQVP01000001.1 GCF_900129395.1 Pseudosulfitobacter pseudonitzschiae | reverse complement strand
CCTCGGTAAAACGTGTCTTCTTCATCGGAATCTCCTCGTTCATCCTGCCGAGAAAATTCTACTTCCGCATCCCCTTAAGATCGGGGGGGATTACCCACCCTCCTTCTGAAAAAATCGTCTTCTGATCTCGAGGCGTGGGTAAGCTGGCACTGACTTCTGCCGTAAAGGGAGCTTTTAGACTGCTGCCTTAGGCCGGTGTCAGAGGGAGCGTCGCCCCAGCATGGTGTCTCGAGAGATGACGGAACTATCGGTGGGCATCACTGAAAACCCATCCATCGCGTCCCTCAGATCGCTGGTCATCACGTGCGCATACCGGCTCGTAGTCTCGATGTTGGTGTGACCCAGCAGCTTCGAGACCAAGCTGATGTTCTGCGTCTTCCGCAACATCCTGGTTGCGAAGGTGTGGCGCAGGTCGTGGAACCTGAAATTATCAATACCAGCGTCCAGGAGGGCCTTGCGCCATACAGTGCCGAACACGCCGCCGCTGGCGACGATCTGGATCCGCTCGGCTGAGTGGCCGTCGACGCGCGTGAACACGTAGCGACGGCTCTCCATCACGTTCGATTTGGGGATGGCAGACAGCAGCGCTGCCAACTCCGCATTGATCGGGAAGAACATCAGCTCATCGCCCTTCAGGCGGAATGTGATCTCGCGGTGGTTCATGTCGACATCGCGCCACAGCAAGCCGGTGATTGTGCTGATCCGGGCGCCGGTCATCAACGCGAAGGCGACCATCGGATGAAACTCTTGGGGCAGGGTGGCGAACAGCCTGGTCTGCTCGTCCGCTGTCAGCTCGCGAACGCGTTCCCGAGGTTCTTTCGTCTCGGCCGCTTTGAAATCGAGGGGAGGGATATCACATTTGTAGATCTTGCCCATGTACCGGATCGCACGACCCAGCATCTGCAGGTGACGGTTCACGGTGCTGTTGGCGCAGGTGGCGCGGTGCTTTGCGGCGTACTGAACGATGTCCGCATCGGTCAGCCTGGATATGCGCTTGCTGCCATCCATGTAAGACAGAATGATGCGCGCCTGGCTCTTGGTGGTGCTCTCTGAAGGCCGTCCGATGATCTTGTCGTTGATGTAGGTGCCGAGGGCTTCGGACAGTGTGTAATCGTTCCCTCTGGACGCGTTGCGTTTGGCGTTGGCCCGAATGTCAGCCTCTATTGCCTTCGCTGCCTCGAAGTCTTCCGTCCCGCAAGATCCTCGAAGGCGATGACCCCCGACGACGATGTCGTATTGATAGATACGGGTCTTCTTGGTTCTGAATGGCATTGTGTCTGGGCCTCGATGTATTCTTCCAAGTCGTCGGCACGGTAGCGAATAGCCCCTTTGGCAACCTTCACGTACTTTAGCCCGTTGCGGCGGCATTCTTGCAAGGTCTTTGTGCAGACCCCCAAGAAGGTCGCGGCCTCGATCGGCTTTAGCAGGGGAAGCGACATTTCAGATTTCCTCGTTTGCCAGAAGGTCTTTAGCTTCGATCCGCTTGACTGCCTTGAACGGCCAGTCCCGACCTTCCATCGCAGCCCGATCGCGCAAAGCGCGCGCCTGGGACTTTGTCCCGCTCCAGGCGTACCGGGTGCCATGGGTCACACCCGCGCCGGACAGGTGCAGATATTGCTTGGTGCCCGCTATTCTGAACCGAACCTTGGGCTTCTCTGTGTAGTACTCAGTTTTGATCCGGGGCAGCCCGCTGGTGAGTATGGTCATGTTTCACCCTCCGCAGAATAGTTGATTGAGCATCGACCCCGCACCGGCGCCGACCAAAAACACAGCACTCAGTGACCACCAGTCGATGCGTTTGTGGCTTGGTTGCTCAGCGACGACCCACCAAGGCACAGTGCGGGCACGGCACAGATCGCAGTCCTCGGCGCCGCACCGGCACTCCAGCTTCGACATGGCGCCGCAGCCAAAGCAGTCGGGGCGCCCGCAAGGGCACTTGGTGGCTTTGTGTCCACACATCACAGATCCCCCCGGATCTCCGGCGGCAGCCAGCTGTCGATCCGCGCATTGTCGGCGCGGCTGAGGCCCATCGCCTCGCGCACGGAAAGATCATGCAGCAGGCCGTGCAGGTCCTTGACCTTGTGACCCTTGCCCTGCGCCGCGAAGGCCTGCACCCGTTCGTCGTCGCGATTGTGGCCGGTCAGTTCGACGTAATGGTCGACCAGGTGCGACTGGCTGCAACGGCTGAAGTAGATCGGCGCATCCGGCGTCCAGGTCTTGCGGATGTCGATCGACAGATCTTCGGCCAGCATCGCCCCCAGTGTGGCGGTGATGTGCTGCGGGCGCTGAACGGTGCGCGCCAGGTGCTGTGCCAGCACCGTGTTGCGGTGCTTCTTGCCCTTGGCACGGAAGGCGGCAAAGTCTGCCGCCATATCGGTGGGCGCGAGCTTGCCGGTGGCGTTGCTGGTCTCTGTCAGCCGCTTGTCGAGGATCAGCGCGCTGTCGGCTGCGTCATGCTTTTCCGGGATGATGGATTGGTCGCTCAGGGTTACGGCCAGCAAGGCGGCGTAGTTCGGCATCTGCGCCTCGACCTGGTAGGCCAGCAGGTCCAGCAGCAGCTCGGGCTTGTCCACCAGGGCGGTTTGCAGCGCCAGCGTCTGGATGCGGTGCAGATCCTCGATCGCGGCCTGCGCGACGGGCGGTTGGCTGGTCGTGGTCTTTTCGATGCCGTCGGCATTTGCGCCGGTGGCTGTCTTGCCTGCCTTTGGGCGGAAGGCATCGCTGACCTTCAGCTCGCCTTTTTCATTGACGTAGACCCAGACGCCGGCGGCTTCGATGTCCTCTAGCTCATAATCGCCTTCGGCGCGGGTGCGGATGGCTTCAAGGGCGGCGTGACCTTCATCGCTCAGAACGCCCGCTTCTTCCATTTCTTCCAGGCGTTCCCATTCGTCCTGGTCTGCCTCGGGTAGCTCGACGGGCACGCGATAGATCCTTTCGGCGCGCTCGGTCCTTCGATAGTCGAGGTGCCCCAAGTCGTAAATCGGCTCGACGAAAGCCCAGCCGCTCTTCTCTGCCTCGGTCTCGACGGCCAGATCCAACTTATGACGGAACAGCTTGTCGAGTAGATCTTCGTCGTGCAGCAGTGTTTCATCTTCGAACAGGTTCTCGGTCAGTGCCCCGCCTTCGACGCGGTAGGTCTCGAGACCAACAAAGACGGCGCGCCGGTCGGTGGCCTCAATCCGGCCATCGCGCAGGGCATTGGCGATTTGCCAGCTTGCCAGTTCGTCGTTGAGAACAGCTTGTAGGACCCGCTCAAGCCGTGCCGTATCGTCCAGCGATTGCGTCAGCGCCTTGGCCATGTCGATCCCGATCTTGTTCTCGCGCAGGGCCATCAGGGCCGAGGCGGGCAGGGCGGCCAATGCCAGCCGCCCGCGCACATGGCGCACCGGCTTGGCAAAGGCGCGGGCGATGTCCTCGGGCGTGCGGCCGAGGTTGGCCATGGCCGCATACGCGCGGATCTCGTCGGCCGGGTGATGATCGACGCGGGCGTGGGTCTCGGCACCGGCCCAAGCCTGCGCCGTCGCGGGATCGTCGGTGACCAGGACAGGGATCGGGTCGATCACGTCATCGCCGGTGAGCTTGTTCAGCCCGCGCAGGCGACGGCCTCCGGCGACGATCTCGACGCCGGTCTCGGTCTCCAGCCCGATCAGGTTGGTGAGCAACCCGCTGACGCGCAGGCTGTCGGTCAGCTGGTCGATCTCCGCCTCGGGTGGCTCGGCACGGGTGTTCAGGGGGCTGATCTT
Organism: Pseudosulfitobacter pseudonitzschiae; assembly: GCF_900129395.1. Taxonomy (GTDB): domain Bacteria; phylum Pseudomonadota; class Alphaproteobacteria; order Rhodobacterales; family Rhodobacteraceae; genus Pseudosulfitobacter; species Pseudosulfitobacter pseudonitzschiae. Next base: position 916,220 of record NZ_FQVP01000001.1, on the reverse strand, counting down.
CAGCTCCGCCAGCGGGATCCACCGCACGGCATCAATGGGGGCTTGGATGTTCATGGAAGTCTCCAGTTTAAGTGGGCAGGTTGATTTTGATTTGTCGTGGTGCGGCGGACATCGAGATCAGGCCTGCGTCTTTAATGCGGCGAAGGCTTAGGCTGGCGGTCGCCTTTGCGATGCCACAGCGTTCGGCGATGGTCTGATTGGTCGGCCACGCCTGGCCGTTCACGGTGCTCATGCTGGCAACGGTGATCAGGACCAGCTTTTCGGTGGGGCGCAGCCCGGTCTGGTTCATGGCCCAGTTGATCGCGTTCATGCTCATGATGCGGCTTCCTTCTCTGCCTCTGTGATCCGCCGCGCGAAATATTCAGCGGTGGCCATGACCTCTTTCAGGTCTGGTCGCGCGCAGACGTAGCGGGCGGGTTCACCGTCGAACCAAGGGGCGACGCGCAGCTCGAATAGGGCTTCGCCGGTGCCCATGGCGTGGGTTTGGGTGATCCATGCGGTGACGACGCCCTGGGTCAGCGTGGCGCTGGTCGGGCCGGTGCGCTTCCAGCTTACTGCGGGTCGGGTATTGCACGTGTCGGCCCTGCCGGGCGCGTGAGTGGTGGCAGTGGTCATGGCAGGGCCGCGTATCCGTTCGCCAGCAGGGCGGCGGCAGCGAGGGCCAGCGCGCAGAGCTTGTGGGTGGATAGGGTCGGAAGGCCGGACTTATAGGGACCGCCTGAGTAGCGCAACAGGTCCGCAACCAGCTGGTAGGCCAGAAACCCGCTGACGAAAGCGGCCACCGCAAGCGCGCCAACGGCCAATAGCTCGGAGCTAAGGGCGATCATTGAAAGACTCCTCAATTGGGTCAATCGCCTCTAGGTTCTCTGGATGAACAAAGGCGGAAACGGATATGAGTGTTGATTTTGAGAAATCTACAGACGGCAATATTGTGATGCGCCCTGTCATTGGGTGGACCCCGTTTGTGGCGTTTGGAATGGCGTGTGGTTTGCGGATTGAGTTTGTTCAAAATGAAGAACATCTGCAGGCGGCACTGAAAAACGAGCGCAAACCTGATGCAGCGCAAATAGTTTTGACGCCCCAACAAGCAGAACTTCTCGCGCAAGACCTGATGAAAATGGTTCAGACAGCATCGGTGCGCCCAGACGGTCAGGGAGAATAGCGTCAGCCATCATGCCACCCGTGCCGGTGGGATCGGGGTGCACCGCTGTGCGGCCTTAATCCAGTTGGCAATCGCCTCTTCCGCGCTGTTGCCGCTGTGGTACAGGCCCATCATGTGCAGCTCGGCATACAGCGGGCCCCAGCCGCCCGAGGTGTCAGGCAGGATCAGGCAGCCGCCGGTTTCGATGCAGGTCTGAGCGACCTTGGTCATACGGGCGTCGGCATCCAGCTGGCACAGATCGTCGGCCAGATGGCGGCGCTGCGCGGCGATGGTGGATGCGATGTCGAAGGGGAAGCTCATGCCGCGTCACCGCCGGTGGGACGGTGCGCCATGCGGGCTTCCCACAGTTCGCGCACGCGGTCTTTGATGCGGGGCAGGCGCTGATCGAGGTCAGCTTGCAGTTCGGATCGCGGTGCGGCGATCAGGTGGTGCGGCGTGTCGATCCGGTCGAGGTAGATCGTGTGGCCGCGGGCCTGTTTCAGGGCAAGCCACGCGCCCATGATAGCGGTGGGATGGGGGTGCCAGCCGGATGTTGGGGCCAACAGTAAGTGGCGGTGGTGGTCGTTGGGGATGGGGTTGATGTTCATGCTTAAGTCTCCTCATTGAGGAGACTGATAGTCCGATTATTTCGGACGTGTCAACATTTTGTACGAAAAATTCGGACTACCGATCTAACTACGGTTGTATTGCATTGCTCAATAAATAGAATAAAACGTGAACATTCGGGAATCAATTTGATGAGGCTGGCAGCGATTGCGAAATTTTTTAGGAAAACTGGCGTGAACCTTAACTGGGTTTTTGACCCATTTACTTGCTGGCGGCGGTCAGGGCCTCTGTTAGTCGATCGCGCACATCAGGGGCCAGCTGAAGAAAGTCACCGAAGAACAGGTAATTGAAGTCAATGCCATGAGCGCGATAAAAATAGCGGCCAGCCTTGATCGATGGCGCGCCCCTAGATTCTTGCGAGTGATAGGTTTGCTTCGGTACTCCGACTGCCGTCGCGATTTCGTTCTGCCTCAGGCCCGTGCTTACCCGTGCGGCGATCAGGCGAGTGCTGATTGCGTCGGGAGTTGTGTCTCCGTGCCGAAATAGCTTTTCAAGTTCGTCGTGGGTCATGTCGCGTGTATCTACGTTTGTCCGAAAAATTGGTACTTTTTTTGATCGGATTATTGACGGTCTGAATTTTTCGGACTAAATCTGTTCGCTATGAGCAGAACACCCAGACTATTCATTGAAGAACTTGGCGGGTATCGTGCCGTATCCTCTCGCTTGGGCGTGAAGTCTACGACTTTGCACACGCATATCTCGGCCGAAAAAATACCGCCCAGATGGTACAAAGCGCTATGTGATCTAGCTCTTGAAAGAAGTGTTAGCCCTCCGCTGACAGATCTCTTTGATTTTAAGCCTCTGATAAAGCTGAATGACAAAACGCGTTCTTCGAAGAGCGCGCCATGAGTTCTGCGGCTTACCCAACAAACGAAAAGGGGCGCGCTGCCTGCGCACCCCATTTCGCCCTTCAAGCTGTTTCATCTGCTGACTGTTCACAGGTCAAAGATGGAGTGAACATGCGGAAAAATCTTTCAAAAAATGTCCGACGGGACGATTTTCTTGGGGGACAGCACAAAAGCCTGTCGCGCAAGTGGTTTGCGGCGCTGCTTTGGCGGGCATTTCCGGCGACATCGAATACGGAAGTGGCCCGTTTGGGCGCGCCGGTTTTAGGTGTATCCGAGCGACAGATCACCAACTGGCTCAACTGCGAGAATGACGCGGCGTTGAGCTATGTCACCGCGGTGATGGTTCTGGCCGGTGTCGAGTGCGCGCTGGATGGCGTGCGCGGGGGCCGGGCAGCATGAGGCTCGGCACGCGCATCGCTGCGATCTGGTTCCAGGCGTGGGCCGCCCGCGCTGACCTGATCGCGGCGTGGTGGCAGAGGCGTTCGCGTCGCTGGCGCCACCGGTCGGAAAAATTTTTCCATAAGCTCTACGGAGGCAAATGATGTCTCCCCGAGGTTTCCCATCCGTCGATCTTTCCTCCTCCCGGGGTCGATGGTCCGCGCACACCGGTGGCGGCCGGTGTGCGCAACAGTTTGATCCCTTCCGCTGTGCGTCTCGCACGGGGATGTGCGCGCGGCGTCGAGCGGATCAAGGTCGGGGCGGCGGTTTGAGGGTTGCCGCCGTCCCGACAGTTTCAGGGTCGCACGGCGGGGAGGCACCTTTCCTTCGTTTCTTGAAGCACAACTGAAGGGGGTAAATGCAAATGTTGTTTAGAAAGTTATGCGGTGCCAAAGCTGTTCTTAAAGCTCACGATCAAGTCTTCTACGACGCTGCGTGGAAAATTATCGGTTTGCTTTGTTTTAATCTCTTCAAGAGTATCAATCAGCGCGTTGAGATCAACGATCTTTCTGTCGAGCAAGACGCTCAGAACCGTTTTGTGAAGCTCCAGATTAAGCAAGACAATATTTTCAATGTTTTTTATGCGTTCTTCACACGCGTTGCGTGCGCGTTGCAACTCATCCTGCGACTGCTTGTGGTCCACATTTTCATTTGGCGTGGGCAGTTTCAAAACGGAGTTTTCAAATACAGGGAAATCAATTCGCTGTTCCTTTCAATGGTGGCGCGGGTGGATAGACATGGCGGGGTGGCATCCCCGTCATGTCACTCACTTTGTGTGGTGAGTGGCTGGGTGTCAACATCTTGCGCTGGAGAGATTGCGGGTCAGCACTTTTCGCGGTGGGCGATATGAGCCAGAACAGATCCTCCGCCGTCATGCAGCAGCGCGCCGAGCCGACCGACAGTCTCGACGACTTCCCGACCCCGCCCTGGGCCACGCGGGCGCTGCTGGCGTTCCTGAAGCAGATGAACCAGCCGCTGGACGTGCAACGCGCATGGGAGCCTGCCTGCAACCGAGGCCAGATGGCCCGCGTGCTGAGTGAGGAATTTGCCGAGGTCTGGACCACGGATGTGCACGACTATGGCTATGAGGGCATGGCGGGGCGCGTCGACTTCCTGATGCCGGATCTGGAGCCGCCGGTCGGCATCGACTGGATCATCACCAACCCGCCGTTCCGTCTGGGCCCGCAGTTCATCCTGCGGGCGCTGGAGCTGGCCGAGGTCGGCGTGGCGGTCCTGGTCCGCACCTCCTTCGACGAGGGCACGGCGCGCTACCAAGCCCTCTTTCGCGACAGGCCGGAGACCTGGGCGCTGCCCTTCGTCGAGCGGGTGGTGATGTGGCAGGGGGTTCTGCTGGACCCGGACGTGCCGGTCTGGCGCCCCTCGAAGGACGATCCCCACGATTTGACCAAGGGCAAGCTGGAAAAGCCCAGCAGTGCCACGTCCTACCAGTGGCTGGTCTGGCTCAAACCCTGCGTGACCGTCGATGATGTCGCTGCCTCGTTCAAGCGCCGCATTCCCCCGTGCCGCAAGGCCCTGACCCGTCCCGGGGATTACCCGCCCGTGCCTGCGCATCTGCGCGCGCCTGCCGGTCTGTCACCCGCGCCCTTGCTGGAGAATCTTTGATGTCTGACGCCGACTTTCGCCCCATCGTTTTGCCCGATGATTTCAGGCCTACGCCAAAGCCGCCCCCGGAACTGGCGCTAGAGTGGATTCCGGTCCGTGCGCTGGTGATTGACACCGGATATCAGCGCCCGTTGGCGCGCGAGAACTGGAACAAGATCAACGCCATCTCGGTCGCGTTCGACTGGCGGTTTTTCACGCCGGTTCTGGTCTCGCCTCTTGGTGACGGGCGCTATGCGCTGATCGATGGCCAGCACCGGTCGCACGCTGCCCTTCGGGCGGGGTATGACGCAGTGCCCGCGCTGGTGGTGCCGATGTCACGAGCGCATCAGGCGTCGTCGTTCATGGCGGTCAACGGCGCCGTGACCAAGGTGTCGATGTTCCACCTCTACCGCGCCGGTCTGATGGCGGGCGACGCCTGGGCCATCCAGGTGCGCGAAGTTGTTGAGGCCGCAGGCTGTCGGGTGATGTTGTCGAACCATTCGGCGGCGGAAAAGAAGGCGGGCGAGGTCTACTCGATTTCGATGGTGCGCGGGTTCTGCCGGGCGGGCAAGGGCTGGGCTGTCACGCGGGCGCTTGCCGCATTGATGGCCTCGACCCACGGAGCGGCGGCGGATGCGTTCAAAGAGGCGTTCATGTCGCCGCTGATCCACGCACTGGCGAATTGCCCGATGGGGGAGAGCCTGTTGGTGGCCTTTCTGAATGCGCAGGACTTCAAGCTGTTGCATCGCAAGGTCGACCGTCTGCGCGAAGAGCCGCGGTACAAGAACGTCACGCGGATCACGATGATGCGCGATGTGCTGTTGATCTTGATGCAGGACTGGAACAGGCGCGGGGGCGTGGCGGCATGAGTGTGGCTTATCTGGATGAATTGCGCGCGGCGCTGATCGACCTGGATGCGCCGCCGCGGCCAACGGTGCGGAAAGCGCAGAAACCTGAGCGGCGTCCGCTGGCGCCGGTCGAACCCAAGGAACCCGATGATCCGGACCTTTTGCGCATTCCGATTGGACAATTTTATGTGCTGCATGACTTGGTCGTCGCGCGTCAGGAGTACGAATGTGCCGATCCTGATCACCCACGCAACGAGGGGCAGGTCCGCCCTGCCTGGCCGCTGGAGTGGCGCAACTCGCACGGGGATGGCGGATTGGACCGTCAGCTGCGGCGGTTCTGGTGCGTCGTGCTGCAGCAAGCCATCCTGGAGGCCTGCGAGGAATACTTGAAGCGCGATCATCCCCCGCCTTGGGTTGGATCAAGAGATCCGCGCGAGGTCGGCAATCTGGCTGGTCTGAACGGCGATGCCGTGGCCGAGTCTCTGCGCGGCCATTTCAGCACGAAAGCTGGTGTTTTGGAGCTGCAGGCGGCGATACGCGGTGGCGCGTCCCACGAGGCACAGAAGGCGGCGCGCGATGGCTAGGACGCTGTGTCTCGAGTTCGAGCTGATCCCGGAGATACCGCTGCTGCGCGGCTATCTGCGCGCTCCTGATGGGCCGATCCACGACATCGTCGAGATCACCCCGACGGGTGCGGATGACTACGGCAGGTTCCTTGGGACGGTGTTGGCGGTTACCGGTCAACCCGATCTGACAATCACAGGCAATTTCCCAATCGACCTCGGGCGCACCACTGCACCCAAGGCACAGATCAAGCGGGCCTGTCAGGCCGCTTTTGAGGCTCTTCAACCGACAACTTAGACGATTCAACAGGCAGTTTAACAATGAGCCATAAGGCTACAAATTGGTTAGCAAATCTCGCACCGGAGACGATGACGGCGGGTGCGTTCCGGGTGATGTTTCACCTGTGCGATTGCCACAACCCCTCGAACGGGTGTTTTCCTGCGCAGGCTTACCTGATGGAGAAGTGCAACCTGTCCAACAGCGGGCTGAATTTGATCCTTAAACGGCTTGAGAATGATGGTCTGATCTCGCGCCATCAGCGTGTCGATGCAAAGACCAGGAAGAAGCGCCCGACACGATATCTTTTTCCGTTTGAGGATGGGTTCAAAGCCCAGAACCCAACTCCAGAAAGTGGAGATGGAAAGAAGCCAAAGCCAACTCCAGAAAGTGGAGACGGAACCATCTCCACTTTTCGGGCCAATCCATCTCCACTTTCTGGCCAATCCCATCTCCACCGTGGTGGAGATAAACCTGTAAAGGAACCTGTAATTAACCAGCGCGCGTGCGCGTCGCAGCGTCAGGGCAGTGCTGGTCGTAGATCGCAGAACCCGTTGGTTCAAAAGTCGGCAGAGCGGGCTGTGCAGCGGTGGCGGGAAGGCCGCCCCACCGCGTTCGATGATCTGCAGCCGTGGGAGCGCGATCACATCATCGCATCCGGACTTCTGTCCGATGACGAACTGGCCAAGGCCGGATTTTCCAATGAAGGGGGCAAGGCATGACTGAGCAGGATTGCACGAAAACCGAGAGTAAGCGGGCGCGTGTGCGGCGTCTGGTGATCGACCCATTGGCAGCGGGCGGGATGCGGGGAAAACATGGCACTTCGCCGGACACACAGCGCGCGTTTCTCGATCGCGTTTGCGATGAGCTGGCACGGTTATCGGATCGTCAGTTGGTGATGATGCGTGGCTGGATGGAGGCGAACGGCGAGGGATCGGCGAAGTGCTTCTGGCCCGCCTTCGTCTCGATTGCCGGTGTTGCCCAAGGACTGTGTCCGCGTCCGATCGAAGAATTGCCCGAGCTGTCCAGTTGGTTTGGCAGCCGCGCCGGTCCCGAGGCCGCGGGCGTTCCTGGTCGGCTGGTGGAGGAACTTCGGTTCATCGAAAGGAAACGCCGCCCACCTGTGATGGTTGGCGAGGCCGCGATGGTAGCGCGTCGTGCCGCCGAACTGCATTCGGACGTACTGCGGGCGCGTGAGCTGCGCGACTGCGGGCGGATGTACGATGAAGCGTTGTTGGGGCGCTATGACCGCGACAAGGCGCGCGCCGAGGCGCTGGTTGCCAAGGGTGAGGCGGGACGTGCTGCAGGTGACGCAGCATGAGTGTGCAGGGGGCTGTCACGGCGGACGCCATGGGCCGTGTCCGACGCGAGATCTCGATCCAACGGCTGCTAGAGTGGGCTTTCGCCGATGAGTGCGCCCAGGTGGATTTCGAGGACGCGGGCACGTTGGTACAGGGCTATGGTCATGCGGGCAACGCTTACCGGATGGTGCAGCGCGGCGCATTGGGTTGTCGGATCGATGGCGGCGGCATGTCCTATCCCGATCCTGACGCTGACCTGGTGGCCTCGGCGGTGGCGACGTTGCCCGTCGGATGTGGTGGGCGACGCATGGCTGTCTGGATCGCTGAGTTGTCCAGAAAGCGGATGGTGCCAGATGCGTTTGTCGGTGTTGAGCCGCGTTGCGAGCCGAAGGGTTGGAAGGTGAATCAGTTCGGACGAAGGGCGGAAACGGAGAGCTTGGGCGTAGAGATTGACACGTCTGGCTTGCGCCCGCGTCGACATGATGTCAGGGTCTGTCCGGTCGTCTACAGGCCCGATGGCAGTCAGGTTGCAGCAGCACGACGAAATTATTTGCTGTGGTGGTCTGCTTTAGCTGAGCTGCGTATGACCTTTGAAATCCACAAAAATCTGTCTCGCTGGGTTGTGGGTCAGACGATGCCGCCGATGACGCCTTGGAAAAAGAGTATTGCGTCTCAGAGCTGCCCCCCCTAGACAAAGTGCCAGCACCCCAATCGCGCCCGGACGGTAACCCCGCTCCGGGCGCTTTGCGTTTGGTGGTTTGGTTCTGGAGTTGGACTGTATGGCACTGCGAAAGGTCTGTGCTGCGCCCGGCTGCGATGATCTGGCTGTCGAAGACTTGGCACATTGCGAGGATCACGAGGCGCGGCGTGCAACCAAGCTGGCATATCGCAGGTCAACGGCGCAGCTGTCGGATCATGCACAAGCGCACCGGCAGCTCTACAAGTTGAAAGCTTGGATTGTTGGAAGGTTGCAGTTCCTGCGCCGCAACCCGCTGTGCGTGGACTGTGCGGAACTAGGCGCCGTCGAGCCTGCGACCGATGTCGACCACATCATTCCGCACAAGGGCGACCGGCGGTTGTTCTTTGATCGGTCCAACTGGCAGGCGCTTTGCAAGTCCTGCCACAGCCGCAAGACGGCGCGCGAGGTGTTCCATCGCAGGGGTGATGGGATGCTGACGAACTGAGTGCTTTTCTCTTCGGTTTGAACGAGGCGGTTTTCTCAAAGGTTAGTCCTTGCGGGTCTGCGTCACTCGAATGCCCCGTCACAACGTGCTGTTAGAACAACAGGGGCTTTGACAAAGGAAAACCGGTCTGAAATTCACACGACCTTTCTTGCATCTCAGCCTGACCAAGCCCTAAGCTGAAAAAGGTTAGTTTACGACTCCGTCATTCCGAACGGACGTACCAGGCAACAGAAAGCAGGCATCCATGGCAAATTTCAGCACAACGCATTTTCTTCTGTATGATTCCGCAAGTCCGACAGACACCTCTAATGGGGTGATAGTTTATAACTTTACCGACACAGTTTATGATGCCAACAGTGATGGCGATATTGATGGTACGGATTACTTTTTGGGCCCCACTATTCCTTACACTGGCACGACTGTCACCATAAACGGATCAGATTACGCTGTTTTTGTTGACGGTTCCTTTAACATTATCCCCTATGACATCGCCTACGACGACTTAGGGTCCTTTACCGACTCGTCGACCTGGACGTTCAATTCGGTCCCCGAAAACGCCGATGTCGCGAACTGTTTCCTGACCGGTACGCGCATCACCACGCCATCGGGCGAAACGGCGGTCGAGGATTTGCGGATCGGGGATGTGGTCACCACCGCCGACGGGCGTGCCGTAGAAGTGAAGTGGATGGCCCGCCAGACCTATCGCCAGTTCCGCAACATGGCGCTGCCGGAAAAACACGCGCCGGTTTGCATTTCCGCCGGTGCCTTGGGCCACGGCCTGCCGCACACCGATCTGTATCTGACGGCGGATCACGGCATGATCCTGGACGACATGGTGGTCAACGCCGGTGCCATGGTCAACGGTGATACGATCCGCTTTGTGCCGCTGTCGGACATGCCTGCCGAGTTCACCTATTACCACGTCGAGACCGAGCATCACGACGAGATCCTGGCGAATGGTGCGGCGTCCGAGACGTTCATCGACTACGTCGGCCGCAAGGGGTTCGACAACTATCTCGAATACCTCGACCTCTATGGCGCGGACCGGATCATCCCCGAGATGAACCGCCTGCGCGTCTCGGCCAAACGCCTGCTGCCGCCGCAGCTTGCACAGCGGTTGGGTGCGGCTCTGGCGCAGAACGCGGCCTGATCTATCGACCCGACGATGACAAAACGGCGTTCCCACCGGGAGCGCCGTTTTTCTTTGGGGAAGGGCGGTCGCGCCAGCAACGTATGTCGGCCACATCACGCGGCGCAAGGGCGACCGGCGGCTACTCTTTGATCGGTCAAACTGGCAGGCGCTGTGCAGGTCCCGCCACAGCCGCAAGACAGCCCGTGAGGTTTTCCACGGTGGTGGGGGGGTATCTTAAAAACTCAGCTGTCCGACATAGGACCGGCGGGGGAACATTCCTTTTCGTGCACGCGAAATTGGAGAAAAAAGCCCAGGGGTAAAAGCCTTTTGGGCCAATGAAGGATGGTTGAATGAAGGGACGCAAGCCGAACACTGGCACGGTTGTGCCCTTCAAGGGCGATGCCAAAAAGCATGTGCCGGACGCACCGGACTTCATGAGTGAAGACGCCCGCAAGGTCTGGGATGAATTGGCCGGCCAACTGGTGGCAAAGGACCGGCTGGAGCCGCACCATGTGCATATGTTCGCAGGCTACTGCGAGAGTGTGTCGAACTTCATCCATGCCACGCACTGCCTGGTGATGGAGGGGCTGTACTACGAGACGATGACCCGCAACGGGAAGCAGCAAAAAAAGACTGCTCCGTGGGGGCTTCAGCAGGAAGCGCTGGGTCAGATGCAGCGGATCGGCGCGCTGTTCGGTATGTCACCCGTCGACGAAAAGCGGCTGGGAGCCGGAGGCCAGGGCGATCTCTTCGATGACGTTGTGAGCATTTTGAATGGCAAGGGATGAGCACCCGGTCACGGCCTATGCTGACGACGTCCTGAGCGGCAAGATCGTTGCAGGCACGCTTGTGCGGATGGCCTGCGAGCGGCACCTGATGGATCTGGAAACAGGCAAGGACCGGGGGCTGTTCTTCGATGAGGAAGCGGCGCTGCGCCCGATCCGTTTCGGTGGTCTGCTGCAGCACTCGGTCGGGCCGATGGCGGGCAAACCACTGACACTCGAGCCGTGGCAGCAGTTTCGCATGGGTTCGATCTTTGGCTGGAAGCGCGAAGACACCGGGCTGCGCCGGTTCACCACCTGCTACAACCAGATCGGAAAGAAGAACGGCAAGACCACCGAGACGGCGCTGCCGATGATCTACACGCAGCTGTTCGACGGCGAGGCCGCGCCACAGGGCTATTGCGCGGCCACAACACGAGACCAGGCGGGGCTGCTCTTCAAGGAAGTGAAGCGCATGATCAAGCGGTCGGCGTTTCTCAGTCAGATGATGAACGTCTGGCGAACCTCGATCGAAACCCCGCGGTTCGATGGCAGCATATCCTGCCTGAGCCGTGACGGTGACAGCAGCGACGGCATCAACCCGAGCTTCATTGCACGCGACGAGATGCACCGCTGGACCGATCGCGAACTGGAGGAGACGATTGTTGAAAGTATGGCCGCGCGTGCGCAGCCGATTGACTGGATCATCACGACGGCGGGCCATGATCGGGCAAGCCTTTGTGGCGAAATACGCGGCTATGCCGAAAGTGTTCTGCGCGGCGCAGTGCAGGATGATGCGTTCTTTGGGTACGTCGCCGAGCCGCATCCTGATTGTGATCCGCTGGATCCGACCGCTTGGGCGATGGGCAACCCCAATCTGGGTGTGTCCAAGCCTCTGGCCTTTGTCCAGGAGAAGGCAACCAAAGCGCAAATGATCGCGGGGCGGATGCCGAACTTCAAACGGTTCCACCTGAACCTGTGGACCGAAGGGGCCGAGACATGGATCGACCGCGACAGCTGGGACGCAGGCTTGGCAGCGGCACCGATCGACATCCGCAAACTCTTCGGGCGGCCTGCGTGGGTGGGGCTGGATCTGTCGAACAAGATCGACACCACGGCCATCGTGGTGGCGGTGCCGGTCGACGGGGTGATCTATCTCATCGCCTACACGTTCCTGCCCGAGGGGCCGAAGGGGTTCATCAAGCGGGCGCAGTCAGAGAAGCGCGAGTTTGTCGCCTGGCGCGATCAGGGCTGGCTGGAAGTGCACGCGGGCGGCGTGATTGATGAGGACCAGATCGCCGAGCGGCTGGAATGGATCCGCGCGAAGTTCGATCTGCGCGAGGTCGCCTATGACCCGTGGGGCATGAAGAACCTTGCCAAGCGGTTGGACCAGCGGCGGTTCCCGATGGTCGAGCATCGGCAGGGGTATGCCTCGATGTCCGAGCCGATGAAGCGGGTCGAGGAACGGGTCGTGCAGGGCACAATCCGCCACGGTGGCAATCCCGTGCTGGCTTGGCAGGTCGGGAACGTCCACCGCGACGAGGATGCGGCGGAGAACGTGAAGCCGAACAAGAAGAAATCGAGCGGTCGGATCGATGCTGGTGTCGCCATGATCATGGCGGTGGGTCGGGCCGAAGCACAGGAAGGCAAGCGCAAAGCGCGAGAGGTTGAGGTTGTATGAGCATGTTTTCCGGACTGATGTCGCGGCGCAAACCCGAGCGGGTGGCGCGGGTCGAGCCTGTCATTGCAGCGTCGGCGGAAACGTCCGGCACACGCACCCCAAATCCTGCGGTGTTCAGCATCGGCTATGGCGGGCAGTCACGCGTGCGGACACTTCCCCGCGCGACCGGTCTGATCGCACAGCGCCACGCGACGGTGTTTGCCTGTGCCAACAACATCGCGGGCGATCACTGCAAGGTGCCGCTGAAACTGTGGCAGCGCGATGGCATGGGGGGCGAGAACCGCGTGCGAGAGCATCCGGCGGCCTATCTGATGAACGTCGAGGCCTCGCCCGGTGTGTCCGCGCAGGTGTTGCGGTACGCCATGGTCTATTCCTATTGCATTCGCGGGCGTGGCCATGGCTATGCGCCCCGCGATGGTGGCGGTGAGCTGGAGTTGATCGAGGCAATCAACCCGGACCATGTGTCGATGTTCAAGGCGGGGCGGACCCGCGTGTTCGACTTCGAGGACGGGGCAGGGGTGCGGCGGCGGGTTCCATCGCGGTCGATGGTCAACTTGCGCTACATGCCCGAGGACGGCTGGACGGGACGCAGCCCGATCGAGGTTGCGGGCGAGAGCTTTGGCCTGGCGCTGGCGGGGCAAGAGGCGGCGGCACGCACGGCGTCGGGTGCAACCATGCGCGCGGTGATCACGATGGAAGATGTCTACGAGGATGAGGAGGCTTATCGCCGCAACGGTCGGCGGATCCGCAATGCCCTGACCGATCCGGAGCATGAAGGCTTTCCGATCATCGGTGCGAACGACAAGATCGAAAGCCTCGATCTGACAGCGGCGGACCAGGAACTGCTGGCCAGCCGCAAGTTCGACCGCGAACAGATCGCCGCCGTGTACCGGATGCCGCCGAGCAAGCTGCAGATGCTGGAATACGGCGTGAAGGCCAACGGCGAACAGCAGGCGATTGACTATCTGACGGACTGCCTGATGCACTGGTCGGCTTTGATCGAAGCGGAATATGCGATGGGGCTGCTGACAGAAGCCGAACGGCGCAGCGGTTTGTTCTTCCGCCACGACTTCGGCGCGCTGCTGCAGCCGACCACCAAGGAAAAATACGACGCGCTGACCAAAGCCGTGGGCGGTCCGATCATGACGGCCAACACCGCGCAGCGCATTGCGAACCTGCCGGTCACCGAAGGGCCAGATGATGATCGTCTGAACCCGGCGGCCAACATGACCCGCGATCCCGAAACCGAGAAAGAGGACTAAGCCATGACGCGTCGGACCATTGGAAGCTATCTGCAATCAAGCGCGCTGGCGCTGTCGCATCACGGTGGTGACGCGCTGCTGGCGATGGATGTGCCGGCGGATTGCCAGACCACCAACGCAGCAGCCGCAGTCACCGTCGAGCCTGGCGAACGCTATGCGGTGGCACGGGGCGTCGGTGTGGTGCCGGTGCGTGGGCTTCTGACGCCGAACTTTTTCCTCTTCGAAAAATACATGGGCTGGACCACCTATCAGGGGCTGGAGCAGTCGCTGGCCGAGCTGGCTGCCAACGACGACTGCAGCGGCATCGTGCTGGATATGGATTGCCCCGGCGGGATGGTCTTGGGCATCGAGGGCGCGGCCCAGGCGATTGCCGCAGCAGCTGCGATCAAGCCGGTGCATGTGCTGGTCAATCCTCTGGCGGCGTCGGCGGCCTACTGGCTGGCGTCCCAAGCCACCGAAATCACCATCACTCCGGGCGCGCTGGTCGGGTCGATCGGGGTGCGGCTGACCGCGACCTCGCCACAAGACACCGACAATTGGGGCGATCAATGGTTCGAGATCTCTTCGAGCCACGCGCGGGCCAAAGCGCCGGATCCGGCAACGGAAGCTGGCATGGCCGAACTGCGCCGGTCGCTGGATGAGACCGAAGCGCTGTTCCACGCGGCTGTGGCGGCAGGGCGCGGCATCGATCCGGCCCAGCTCACTGCCCAGCTTTCCGTCACGGATGACCCGCAAGACGGCGGTGCCGTCTTTGGCCCGGAACAGGGCATCGCGCGCGGGCTGGTGGACCAGCTCGAGAACCGTGATGCCTTCTATGCGCGGGTGATGGCGGCCTATGCCCCGGCTCCGCGTCCACAAGCCCGGGCCTTTGCGGCCCTGGCGGCGGCCGCCCAGGCGCGCGCCGCAACCTGACACCACATCACATCGGTGTAATCGACCTGTCCATCGCGGCGGGATCCTTGTGCTGCGCGAGCGGCATTTTTTCCATGGAGAATTGGAACATGAAAGACGTGAACGACCACCGCCGCGACCGGAAGGCTGCGGCCGCAAAAATGCAGGACTGTGCATCCGCCCTGTCCAAGCTGGAAGAGGGCAAGATTGCCGCTGACGCGCCAGAGATGATTGAAGCCGTCGCGGCCTTTGATGCGGCGCAATTGGCGTTTGAGACCGCTTCCAAAGCACTTGATCGCGCCGAGGCAGTCGAGGCTGCGAATGCGGCAACGGTGCAGTCCGATCTGGACACACCACCGGCTCCGTCCACCACACCTGCTGTGGCCAAGAACCCCGAAGACAAAGGCCTCGGCTTTGCCTTCATGGTGCACGCTCTGGCCAACAGCAAAGGCGACAAGGACCGCGCTGTCGCTCGTCTTGACAAGGACGGACACAGCGGCATGTCGGCTGCCTTGTCTGGCGCCAGCGACAGTGCGGGCGGTGTGACCATTCCGCAGGCGCAGGCCGCTGAGGTCATCGAGCTGCTGCGTCCGCGTGTGACGGTCATCAACTCGGGTGCGCGGATCATCGACATGCCCGCAGGTGAAGTGCGCAATGCGCGTCAGGCCACCAGTGCGACGGCCAACTACGGGGCCGAGAACCACGTCACCCAAGAAAGCGAGCTGTCCTTCGACAAGGTGGACCAGAACTTCAAAACCCTGCGTACATTGGTGCCGGTTGGCAATGCGCTGCTGCGCCACAGCGGCACCAACGTGATGCAGCTGGTGCGGGACGACATGTTGGACGTGATGGGCCTTCGTAAGGACCTGGCATTCCTGCGTGGCGACGGCACTGGCGACACGCCCAAAGGTCTGGGCGGCTGGGTGCTGGCCGGGCAAACGCAATCGGCTGTTGCCAAGACAGCGGCTGCGGTCGAGGCGGCACTGCGCAAGATGGTGTCCACGGTGCAGGATGCAAATGTTGCGATGATCTCCTGCGGTTGGATCATGCGTGCTTCCACACGTAACTTTCTGGCCAGCCTGCGCGAACCGAACCACGGCTCCTATCTGTTTCCGTCTATCGACCAGAGCAACACTCTGCTGGGCTATCCGATCAAGACCACATCGCAGCTGCCGGACAACCTCGGTGTCGGCGGCGACGAGACCGAAGTGTTCTTTGCGGACTTCAACGACTGCATGGTCGGCGACAGCATGAAACTGGTGATCTCCTCGTCCACCGAGGCGGCCTACGTCGACACCAGCGGCGACACGGTCTCGGCCTACCAGAACGATCTGACCTTGATGCGCGCGATCGAGGAGCACGACTTCGCACCGCGCCATGACGTGGCGATCTCCAAGCTGACCGGCGTGGCCTGGTCTCTCTAGGCCGCACCACCTGACCTGTGACTGACATGAGCGGACGGGGTGTGCCCCGTCCGCCCTTTACGCAATCCGATCTGAAAAGGACGATCCGATGACCAAAACAATCCTGAAGTTCTTCAAGGCGCATGGCCCTTACGTGAAAGGCGATATCGCGGGCTTTGATCCCGTGAAGGCCGCGAAGCTGAAATCCGTGGCGCGGCCCTATGACGCCGAAGCCGAAAAGAACCTGGCAACGGTGACCTTGAATATGGACACCACAGAAGTGCAGGCGATGATCGCCGATGCCGAAGCTGAGTTTGCCAGTAAGGCGGCGGACCTTGAGGCGCGTGAGGCCGCGCTGGCAGCCCGTGAGGCTGCGCTTGAAAGCAAGCCCGAGGACACCACGGACACGACGACCCCAGCGCCCACGCCCGCGCCGGACGATGCCAAGGCCAAAAAGGCGGGCAAGGGTGAGCCTCCCGTCCAGGGTGGCGCTGACGCTGCGGCCAATAAGTAAGGCTCACGCGCATGAAAAACCTGACCACGGCGGCCCTGGGGCCGGTCACCAAGGCCGAGTTCAAGCGTGCGATCCACATGCTTGAGATCGAAACGGATGATGATGATCTGATCGACGGTCTGATCGCGTCGGCGACCGCCGTGGTCGATACTGCAACCGCGCATCCGATGGTGGCGGCTGATTTTGAATTTGATGTGCCGGTCGGATGTTGGCGGCGCTGGTGGTTTCCGGTGCGGCCGGTCAACTCCGTGTCCAAAGTCGAATGGCAGGATGCGGATGGTGTCTGGCAGGGCGCGGGCCCGGGCGCGGCGCAACTGCTCCGCCCGCATGATGAGCCGCAATTGGTGGTGCCTGCGGATCTCGCGGCCTCTCTGCGGACGGCACAGGCCGTGCGTGTGACCGCCAATGCGGGCGGCGCACCCACCCAGCAACACCGGCAGGCGGTGATCATGATGGTCAAGGAATGGCGGGACGCTGGCATTGCCTTGGACGGTGTTGTGCCTGCCGAGCTTTCGTTTCCCATTCGCGCGCTGATCAAGCAGGTGCGGTATCGTCGTCCTGAGGTGGTCTGCTGATGGCGCAGGCATTGAAGCTGGACAGCCGCATAAGCTTTCGCACATCGGAAAAGACTGATGACGGCCTGACTGAGGTGGATGGGTTCGGCGAACCTGGTCCTGAGGTCTGGGCGGGCAAGGTCGATGTGAGCGACGCCGAGCGCCTGCGCGCGGGGCAGGTGTCCTCGACGCTGACCCGACGCTTTGTGGTGGCCTCGATGGCACTGACGCGCGCTGTCACGCCCAAGGACCGGCTGGTCTATGATGGCGTCGATTACGAGATATACAGCATCAAGGAAATCGGCATCCGCTGGCGGTTGGAAATTACCGCCGGTGCGGAGAGGGTTGATCCATGAGCGCGTCGTTCAAGGTGAGCGGGCTCAAGGATCTGGAAAAAGCGCTCGACCAACTGAGCAGGTCGGCGGGCAAGGGTGTGTTGCGCCGGTCGCTGAAATCAGCCGCCATGCCTATGGCTGCCCTGGCGAACGCCAATGCGCCGCGAGGTGAGACCGGCGATTATGCCAATTCCTTTGTCTACTCGACCAAGCTGACAAAACGGCAGGCGGGGCAGCATCGCAAGATGTTCCAGAGCGACCGCGCGGCGGTCGAGGGCTTTGTCGGCACTGCGGATCCAGCTGGCGTTCAGCAGGAATTTGGCAACGACCGGCATGGGCCGCAGCCTGCGTTGCGCCCCGCGTGGGACCAGGATCGCACCGCGATGCTGGAACGGTTGAGCCGCGACCTTTGGGCAGAACTGGACAAGAGCCTTCAGCGTGCAGCGCGCAAGGCCGCGAGAGGATAGGTCATGGAAGAACTGATCCGCGCCCTGCTGAAGGCAGACGTGACCGTGATGGCGCGTGCGAACGGCAACGTAAACTTCGGATCACACCCGCAGGGAACGCCGTGGCCGGGGGTGGTGCTTTACACTGTGGGGGATGCCGGGAGCTACACACTGCAGGGATCCAGCGGTCTCTCGAAAGCTCGCGTGCAGGCCAACTGCATTGCACCGAGCTATTCCGCCGCAAAACAGCTTTCCCGTGCCGTGCGTGACGCCCTGAGCGGTCATGCATCCGCCGGGCTGCAAGGTGTCTTTCACGTGGGCACGCGTGATGGCCGCGAGGGTGGCACCAATGAGGCCACAAGGCCCCATCTGGTGTCGCTGGATTTTATCGTCACTTACAACAACTAGGAGGCTCATATGAGCAATCAAATCATCGCCTACGGGGCGACTGTCGAACGGTCGACCAATGGCACGACGTGGCAGAACATTCCTGAATGCAAAGGCGTGGCGATCCCCGTGGTGGAAACGGATTACCGCGATGTGACCAGCCTGGATAGCCCGAACGGTTTTCGCGAGTACATCAAGGGGCTGAAGGACGCCGGTGTGATCTCGCTGCCCTGTGGTTATACCGCTGACGGGTACGAGCAGCAGATCGCGGATCAGGAAGCACCGCAACCGATCTATTACCGCACAACGCTGAAGGCTGCACCGAACCAGTCCACAGGCGATGTGTTCACTTTCAGGGGTTTTCCAACGCCAAAGGTTGAACCCGGCGATGTGGAAGGCGAGATCAACATGACCGTCGACATCCGCACCACCGGCGATGTCACATGGGCGAAAGGCGCAGCAGCATGAGCGCGCGTCGCGGGGCGATCCCTTTCGAGGTCGATGGCACGACCTTCCAAATGCGGTTCTCTGTCAATGCGATGCTCGCCTATGAAGACAAGTTCGGCGAGAACTTTGTCGGCGCATTGCGCGAGATGGAAGACAAGGACGTGCCGGACTTCAAGCGGCTGCGCGGTCTGTTCTGGGCCGGTGTTGGTCCTGATCAAATCTCCGTCGAAGAGGCGGGCGAGCTGATTTCGGATGTGGGGTTTTCGGGCGCAGTTGCCTTGATCACCCAGGCCGCTCAAGCTGCCTTTCCCGAAGCCGTGGCGGACAAGGCAGACGACCAGGGAAACGCGGCGGCGGGGGGCAAGCCCCGCGAAAAGGCAAAAGCCTCGACCTGATTGACGCGCTTCAGGCCAGTTGGCTTGAAGCGGATCAGGATTACGATCGGTTCTGGCGGCTGACCCCGCGTGAGATTGTCATGATCTTGCGCGCAACGGTCGCCAGAATTGAAAACGAGCACGAACTGGCACGGGTGCGGAATTTCGAGTTGGCAGGCCTTGTCGCCTTCGCCTTTCACGAGCCGAAAAAGCTCCCGAAATATTCCAAAACTAACAGCAAATCAGCGGTTCCCGATGAAGTGGCGCAGGCGCAAGTGCGTGCGTTCTTCATCGCGATGGCAGGAAGGACAGCATAATGGGGCAATCGGTGATCGGCGCGCTGCGCGTCAACCTCGGGCTGGATAGTGCAAAGTTCGAAAAAGGTGCCGGTGCGGCGGACAGGTCGCTTCAGAAAATGAAGCTGCAGTTTGCGGCTGTGGCCGGTGCGGCTGCGGCGTTCGGAGCAGCCTTGTCGACGGCTGCACTGGCCGGGGCAAAGCAGATCGATGAAGCCGCTAAGGCCGCGCGGCGTCTCGACAGCTCGATCGGGGGCTTTCGGGCGTTGGAACTGTCTGCGGGCGAGGCGGGTGTGAGCCTTTCGGGGCTGACAAACGACATCCAGACCATGAACCGCGAGCTGGCCAGTGTCGGCGTGTCCGGCAACGGCAAGCGTGCACTGGAAGCATTGGGGCTGGAGCTGTCGGATCTGCAAGGCATCGATGCCGACGAAAAGCTGGCCGTGATTGCTGACCGGGTAAAGGCTCTGGGCCTGTCCTCTGGCAAGACCACGGCGATCCTGCGCGATCTCGGTGTGCGCAACCGGGAAATGGCTCTGTTGGTCCTGCAGGGTGGTGATGCGATCCGGAACGCGCGCGCCGATATCAAGGCTTACGGGCTTGAGGTCAGCAAGTTTGACGCCAGCGCAATCGAGACGGCGAACGATCAGATCGGGCGGCTTGGGCTTATCGGGCAGTATGCGGGTCAGCAACTGGCGATTGCGCTTGTGCCAACACTTGGCGCGCTGGCCCAGACGATGACCGACAGCCTGAAGGAAGGCGGTTTGCTGCGGGCGATGATCGATGGCTTCACGCAGAACCTGAGCGCCTTCGCAGGCGTGGCCGCGGTGGCATCGACCGCTTTTGGGGTCCGTTATGTCGGAGCATTGGTGCTGGCAAAAGTTGCAACATTCTCACTGAGTGGTGCAGTGATCGCGCTGCGGGGCGCGTTAGTTTCTACCGGAATTGGTGCCGTGGTAGTTGCGGCGGGTGTCCTGGTCGGAAAATTCGCGGATCTGGTCGCCTCGACAGGGGGCTTTGGCAATGCACTGACATTGCTTGGCGAGGTTGCGGCGGGCGTCTGGGACGGGATCACGATCAGTGCGGGCGCGATCCCTCCTGCGCTCAATTCGGTGTGGAAACTTGTCCAGTCCGGATTTTTTGAAATGATGTCACATATTCAAGAAAACTGGTCGAGGTTTCTCGGAAACCTGGGGCAGGATCTTGCTGAAGTGCCTGGCCTCGGTAAGGCGGCTGATGCCGTTCTACAAGCCTCCGGGGCGTCGTCCGCGGCGATGTCGGAATTCAACGCGATGGCGCAATCGGCGGCGAACAGCGCGGCTGCGCTTAAAGCCGAAGCGGGCGCGCTAGCAACCGAAGGATTTGATCGGGCGCGTGAGGCGGCCGCCAAACTTTCTACGGTTGTCGAGGAAACGGGCGAGACGACTGATAGCCTGAACGAAGTGCTGGATGAGACCGGCGCAGCAGGTGGCAAGGCGGCCAAGGGTGCCAAGAAGGCTTCCAAAGCACTGAGCGAGGCCGAGAAGGAAGCCAAGCGGCTGCGCGAAGAAATGCAGCGCCCTCTGGTGAACGCGATCGGTGGTGTCGCTGATGCCTTTGGTGATTTCGTGTCGCGCGGCTTCAAGGACTTCAAGGGCTTTGCCAAATCCATTGTCGGCGGGTTCCAGCAGATGATTTCGCAGATGATTGGTCTGGCGGCCCGCAACCGGATTATGCTCTCGATGGGTCTTACGGGCGGTGGCGCAGGGGCTGCAGTGGCGGGTGTGCCTGGGCTGGGGCAGGTCGGAGGCATCTTTGGCGGAGCTGGTGGCGGTGGCGGACTGCTGGGGGGCTTGGGTGGCATCGGCAGCGCGCTTACGGGCGGCTTCATGAACTCGATCGGTTCGCTCTTCAGCGGTGGCATCGGCGGCATGTTTGGCAGCATTGGTGCGCAACTGGGCACCGCTTTTGCAACCGGCACCGGCACAGCTATCGCGGGCGCCATCGGCGCGATCGCAGCACCGCTGCTGGCAGTGGCAGCGGTGTTCTCGTTCTTCAAAAAGAAGGTAACCGAACTGGATGCAGGCCTGCGGATCACGGTCGATGGCATGGATGCGCTGGTCGAGACGTTCCGGACGATCGAGACAAAGCGGTTTTGGGGTTTAAGCAAGAAGGTCGGGACGTCCTACAGTGAGGCGGCTGACGACGTGGCAGCACCTCTGCAGAAAGCCATTGGCGACATCGGCAAAAGCATCATGGAGATGGGCACATACCTGGGCTTTGATGCGGAAAACATCGATCTCGCCAGCTTCCAGTTCAAGATTTCGACCAAGGGCAAGACCGAGGAAGAGATCCAGAAGGCCATCGCCGACGAAATGGAACGGCTGTCGGATGTCTTTGCAGATGCGATGGTCGGCAGCTTTGATGAAATCATCACCACCACGACCAACATTCTCGGCGGTGATGGTCTGTCAGGCCTGTTCGGCAAGTTCCTGAACCGCGAGACCACCGAGACGATCAGCCATGTGAATGAAGAGTTCGAGGCGCTGAAGCGGGTGGGCGAGGGGTCGTTTGACACGCTGCAGCGCATCGTGACCAGCTTGCAGGCGGTCAATCCAATGATGGATGCGCTGGGGTTGCAGCTTTATGATCTGTCGCTGGTGGGGGGTGATGCGGCGAGTAGCTTTGTCGATCTCTTTGGCAGCCTTCAGGATTTTGGCACCATCACCGGTGCCTATTATCAGGAATTCTACACCGCCCAGGAACGCACGGCCAAGGCCACGCAGCGGTTGACCAAGGAACTGTCAGATCTCGGGATCAATACCTTGCCGGGCAGCCGCGCGGCCTTCCGTGCGTTGGTCGATGAGGCAGACAGCCTGGGCGACACAGAACTGGTGGCCGCGCTCATCAAGCTGTCACCGGCTTTTGCCGAGATCACGGCAGTGTCGGATGCCTTGAGTGAAAGCCTCGCGAACAACGCGCTGTTCAAAACCAAGGCCGATGAAATCTATGCCCGAACCGCAGGCGGTTATCTCGCCAGCATCGAGGACATCCAGACGGCGGCGGGCAGCGAGATGACCGATCTTCTGCGCGAAGTGGTCAGAGCCATCCGCGAGGGTGATGTGAACAGCGCGCGGCTGACCAACCAGCTCTTCAACCTGCAACGCCGTGCCACACTGGAGCCAGACGCATGAAGATCATCCTGCCGGTGCCGGTCACCGATCTGACGCTGACAGCTGCAAACGTGACCGAGAACGATCATGCGGTCTGGTCAGCCATCACGACCTATGCGCGCGGCGACTATGTGATCAGCCTGGTCACGCACACCGTCTACAGATCTCTGCTGAGTGACAACATCGGGCACGATCCCGATCTTGAGGTGGCCGCTCTTGCGGACCCGCTCGTCGATAATCCCGATCCTGTTTACTGGCAGATCATCGGGGCCACGAACCTCTGGCGAATATTTGATGGAAAGCCGTCGCAGCCTGCGGTGCAGGCGGGATCGATCAGCTTCGAGGTCACGCCGGGGGTGTTTATCGGCGGCATCGCGGGCTTCGGAATCTCGGCCAACACGGTGCAGGTGCAGGTCTATGCGGGACCTGACATGATCTATGACAATACGGTCGAGATGAACGACGAAAGCGCGGTGACGGACTGGCTGGCCTATTTTGTCGAGCCTTATCGTCCGCTCGAGGACTTTGTGCTGACCGATCTACCGGTCCTGGGCACGCCGCGCATCGTGGCCACGCTGACCGGATCGCAGGTCTCGGTGGGGCAAATCGTGATGGGCTACGTCTCCCAGCTGGGGATCACACCGCAAGAGGGGGTAGGCTTCTCGGGGCTGGACTTCAGCTATGTGCAGACGGACGATTTTGGCAACCTCGACACGGTAAAGCGCGAGGCCACGCGGTTGTCCGATTTTGCGGTGACTGTGCCGCGCAGCAGCCTCGCGTCGATCACGCGCATCCTCAGGGGTTTGCGCGGCGGCGAACCGGCTGTGTGGATCGCAAGCGAAACCAGCGCCTTTGCGGCAATCAACTACGGGTTCTACCGCGGCTACCGAACGGTCTGCGTCGGGGCCGACCACGCGGAAATCTCAATCGAAGTACAAGGAATCGTATAATGGCTGCACCAACGCCCCCTGTGGTCCCGCTGCCCGCGCTGCGCAGTGATCCTGCCACCTTCAAAGACCGTGCTGAGGACAATATCGTCTTCTTCCAGCCCCTGGTCGAATACATGGCCGAGGTCTGTGGCTTCACCGAGGAAAAGGCCGCCGAAGCTCTGGCGGCTGCGCTGGCGGGCGATCTGCCCAACATCAGCGGAAAGGATGGGCGGGTACTCTACATCACAGGCGGAGGCTTGGGCTTCAAGCTCGTGCAGACCGGGGTGCATGACGACACCACCAATGCGTTGATGCCGGTGGGGGCGTTCGGGCTTGGACAGAAAGGGTCGACCACGACCGCCACGCTGAATGGGACGACAAGGACCGGTTTCTACAACTACGGCGCCACCGATCCTGATCGACCGGCCACCATCACGACGGGTGGGTCGTTCATTGCTGTGCGCTACGCCACCAACTGGATTTCCCAGATCATTTTTGCTCCGAATGCCAACTTGGTTTATTACCGCTTTTCCACTGACAACGGGGTTACCTGGTCAGCCTGGACGCGGATCATGCTGGCGACTGATATTGCCACGTTCGGACAGGCGATTGGCGGGACAAACACCGAAGTCTTGATGACCCCCCAGCGCACCAAGCAGGCCATTGATGCCCTTAGCCCCATCAAGGCCCATGTGTATTTTGATGGCGCAGGCAGCAGCCCAAGCTGGATCAAGGACAGCAAGGGCATATCGAGTGTCACGGACCTTGGCGTCGGCAGCTACCAGATCAACCTCTCTGCGCCGATGTCCAGCATCTGGTACAATGTCCTGGCATCCTGTCGGTCTGAGGCGGCAGGTTACTTTGTGACACCCCACACCGCCGGTGGGGTTCTCTTCACATCCCGCCCCCCGACTGTGAACGATTTTACCATCGCCATCACCGACCGGACGAACAATCCCCGTGACTCGGGCATTATCAGCGTAATCGTAGTGGAGTCAGACCTATGACCGATAAGTGCATCATTTACCAAACAGACACCGGCGGGGTGGCGGTTATCACTCCGTTGGAATGTGGCCTCACCCTGGAGCAGATTGCTCTAAAAGATGTGCCTGAGGGCAAACCCTTCAAAATTGTGGACGCCACCGACGTTCCAACGGATCGCGCCGTCCGTGACTTTTGGGCTGTGGACGAGGCCGATCTTACAGACGGCATTGGCGCGCCCATCGGCTCTGTCTTCGTCCCGCAGCCTGTTGCGGTTGAACCAGAAGGGGAGAGCCAAGAATGAGCCTTATCAAGAATACGGAGTTCACCTCCGCGATGGCGCTGGCGCAGGCCCGTGCAGCGGCGTCGTTGACCCGCCGGGAATTCTGCATTTGGCTGGACGAGGCGGGCGTACTGGATGGCGACGACGTTCTGAGCGCGGCAAAGGGAGAATGGCCGGTCGCGATGGACGCCTTTCTCGAAACCCTCTCGGCCGAGGGCGCGCGGCGCGTGAAACTGGAGTGGGCCGCTGCCACCGACATCCATCGAAACAACGACTTCATCGATCTGTTGATCTGGTGGCTCGATCTGGATCCTGTCGCGGTTGATGCGGCATTCGGGATCGAGGCGGGTGGCGCATGACCGAAGAGCGCAGGGGCTTTTCCGTTCAAGAGCTGCTAAAGCTGGTGGGGTTGATCGGTACTGTGGTGGCAATGCTGTTTGGCGGCATGACCTGGGCCTTCCTAAAATGGTCTGAGTGGCGCGAGGTGCCGTCGCGACTGCTGGCCGTCGAGACGCGGCTGGCGGCTTTGCCGGACAAGCTGTCGCCCAACATCCTCGACTTCAAGGGGATCGGCCTGGTCACGCAAAAGCAGATCCACCGGGGCGGCACTTTGACGGTGGTCTATGTAGTGCGCCGTAGCATCGATTGCGAAACCACGGTGCGCGTCCAGTTCTTCGATCACGACAAGAACCTGACCGTCTACGCCTACGACATGCCGGCCGTCCGGGCACCGGTGTCGAGCGGCTTCAGCTCGTTCGCTGCGCGCGTGCGTATCCCGTCGGACCTGCCTCCTGGAACATACAGCTATTGGCCGGTCATCATCCCGTCTGCCTGCGGCGTCTACGGCCCAACCACGCCGCCGATGTCCCAGGCCTTCGAGGTCGCGCTCTAGGCCGCCTCTGACCACTCCGAAAATTCAACAAAAATGCCCCGCCTGCGGGGTTTCAAGCATTGGAGAGACCATGCACATCGTCAACAACTGGAAGCAACTGTTCCGGACCTATTCGGTCTGGAGCATGATCCTGGGGTTCATCGCCTTTATCGGTGGGGAACTGCTCTATGCCGTGTGGGGCATCGAGGCCGACCCTTACCCGCTCGGGCTGGCCGCCTTGGTGTTCTTCATCGCCGGATTCGTGGGCCGGTTCATCAAGCAGGATGTGGGTAGCGCGCCGGTGCGCCGCACGCTCTTCATTGTGGCCTTTGGCTTTGGCGTGATCATGCTGGTCAAGTCACTGGGCGGGGCCGTCTATGAAAACAGCGTTCTGCCTGAAGCGGCGCCGGTGTCTGAAGAACAAGCCGTATGGCAACCGGCACGGGTTACGCTGGCAATGGCCGACAAGCCTTTGGTGCCCAAGGGTGCCATCGCGTCAGGCTTGGCCTCTGACGCCGAGTTCCTGCGGGTTGCAATCCCGTTTGTGGCAAAGTGGGAGGGGCTGCGGCTGGTCGCCTACCGCGACATCGTGGGGGTCTGGACGATCTGTTTTGGTGAAACCAAGGGTGTGAAGGCGGGCGACGTGTACACACAGGCCGAATGCGAGGCCATGCTGGCGCGCGAGCTGATCAGCTACCGCAGGCAGATGCACCGATACTTTACGCCCGAGACCTTGCGCATCCGGCTGCCAGTCTACCGCGACACGGCCTACACCGATCTCGGGTACAACGTGGGGATCGGGGCGGCTGGCACATCAACCGCGGTGCGCCGCCTGAATGCGGGACTGATCGCCGAAAGCTGCGAGGCGATCACCTGGTACAAAAAGGCTGGTGGCCGCGTTGTTCGCGGGCTGGTTATCCGGCGCGGTGGTGACTTCGATTACTGCATGAAGGGTCTGGTCGCGTGATGCGCGTCGCCGCGGCCGCCGCCGCTCTCTTGCTCATTGTCTTCCTGGTCTACCGGCAGGGCGGTGAAGACCGTGTGCGCGATCAGCGTGAAGACACCCTGCAACGCTCAAAGGACATCTCAGATGCTGTCAAAGATAGTGATGCTGCCCCTGATTGGCGTGACCAGCTGCGCGATCGGCACCAGTGACGCGGCCTTTTGCGGCCCTGAGTACACCGGCGCCATCGAGCGGTTGGCCGAGGCGCTGCCTGATCCGTTGACGCCTGATGCCGTGGGGCGTGCAGGGACAGCCGTCGTGCGGGGGCATGACGCGGGGTGTGGGTGAGGCAAGCGGTGTAGCTTGACAGAATCAACTTAAAAGTTTCATCATCACTGAATAAGCTACCTGAATCTTCCCTATTTCCCGACCGTTCATTCGGTCGGGTTTTTTTGTGCGTGACGACATTTGGCAGTTGTTCTACATCTGTTCCGGTTTCACCGGAGGGCGGCATGGTCATTGCGGATCTGCAGGTAGGTCTATCGCTGGTTGTTTATTGCAAGACCCCACGCTGCGACGGGCGTTTGTGGCTTAACCGCGATGACGCGATTGCGCGGTTCGGCGCAGACTTGCCTTTGTCCACGATCCGCGAGCGTGCTCGGTGCACCAGTTGTCGATCCGTTGGTGCGGACACGATTGTTCAGTATGCGGGTTGGACTGGGGTGGCTTAACCGCTAAGCGCCTTCATCGCGACTTGCTGAGCAGCAATGACCCACAGCAATGCCACAGCTGCCCAAAAGACCCAGATGCGGCGAAATCTTCTTTTGGGCTGTGGTTTATGTCGATCAAAATCCGAAGATTTTCCATCGATAACATTTGGCATAATCTCCTCCCCAAGATTTAGACCGTTGACAACAGCAACTACCATAACTCAATTTTTGTTGATTCGATATATCTCCACAAAGCGCTGGCATAAGTTCGCGAATAGCCACCGCTGGTGCGTGCGCATTCAGGGACACCTGAATATGCTGGAGGACAGTGGTATGTGTTTCCCCAAAATGACGTCTTAATCTGCTATTTTACGGAGGACTGTCCAGTTGCGCGGTCGGTACAAGTGATGCCGCTTTCGGCGGACTGGAATACACGGGCACCATCGAGCGGTTGGCCGAGGTGCTTCCCGATCCGTTGACGCCTGATGCAGTAGGGCGGGCTGGGGCTGCCGTGGTTCGGGCGCATGATGCGGGCTGTGCTAAACTAACTTCGAGTTGGTTCTGACGCTGCCGACTGGTGGCCTGATGCGAGCGCTTTGATACGTGCAGCGCGGAGGGGACAACGTCATGCCTTCTTAGTTCCAAATCGCTTCGCTGAGTTCATAAGCTTGACACAAACTGGAATTCAGCCGTGTTATGTTGGTATTTTTACGTCAAGCAATTGGGAGGATACCGCAGATGACTGGATTTGATCAATTTAGGCAACTGCAAGAGCGAAAGCGGGCAGCGGCACGAGAAAAATTTGATGCGGCAAATTCTGCTCTCGTTGGGTGCCAATTGGACTGGGCCGAGAACGAGGACAAGCTAACTCTGACGATCTATGGCAAGCTGACCTTGAGAGACCTTTGCGCTATCATCGAGTTCAAAGCAAAGATGGACAAGCGTCCTGTTGCTAGCCGACCGAAATAGCCAAGGTTAGGTGAAGCGGCAATCCACAATGTGATCCAGTCCACCAGATCACTCGGCCGCTTTTGCAGGGCAGGCACCATAACTTAGCTCCATCAATGATGTCTGATGGAGACTGTAGGGACCCTTCCCAATGAATAAAAAAGTTTGAAGTGATTTATTCTAAGTGGCGTTTCGACGCCTGAACAAATCGAACATAGCTTGCTTCATGGTGCGTTGTTCCGGCTCGGCAGTCAGCTCAAAGTAAACGCGGGCCTCATCGATAAACCCATACATCTCGATGTACTTGATCAAAGCTCGCTCAAGCATCTTTGTTCGATTCGCTTCAGTCATGTTGTCCTCCGTTGAGGACGCTAATCTTCATGAAAATCGTTATCAAAAGATTAACGATTTAGGAGACATCGCCACTTTAAGTGCTGCTATCTGCGTCAGGGAACCGACTTCGCATCTGGTTCGGATTCCATTTTGGGTAGACAGATCCACGGAATACATGAATTTGTGATGCCCTCGACTTCACCTTGAGGAAGGCTCACTTGGTCTGGGTGAAAGTCTGGGACTCGTCTTCCAAAACCACCCCAGACGTTCCCGATTTTTCCCACCACGTATATCGAAAATATGGTATGAGATAACAAGTCCGGGAGGCTTAAGTATCTTGATTTTATGGTATTTTTTTGGAATTATATTTGGAGCGGGTAACGAGAATCGAACTCGTAACTAAAGCTTGGGAAGCTGCCGTGATACCTTTTCACCATACCCGCCGCAGGCTGGACAGATAACGGGTGGCCTTGGGGGCGTCAATCGCGATTTATGAAAGGTTGGACATGACCGAAGACGAGGCCGCAGCATTGGCCGATGATTTGATCCAGGGCTATCCGGGGGGCAAGCCTGCGGTTCTGTACATGCAGGGGATGCGCGATCTGATGGGGGCGGATGCAGATGCCTATGCCGCCTTCGAGGACCGCTTTGCCGAGCTGACGGGCTATCGTGCCACTGCGCCTGACCCCGTGGCGGTCTCGGTCCTTCCCAAGCCTGCGCGTCTGTCAGAGGAGGAAATGCGCGAGGCTGTTCAGGCGGCTGTGGCGGATGCGTTTTCCGCGCCCTTTGATGGCACCAAACGGCGCATGAAAACGCTGATCGACCGTGCGCGCGGCAACTGCGCCCATATGGATGCGCCGCACAAGATGGTGCGCGACGCCATTGCCGAGGAAGAGCGCGCGCTGTGGGAAGCGTGGAACGACTGATCAGACCCGCGCGGTGATCAGGTTGATGCGGGCAGGCACGCGCACGCCGGTGTCCGTGTCATAGGCCGAAAACGCCTGTGCGATGCCGTCGCGGATTGCAGTGCGGTCGGCGTCGGTGGCGTTGAAATCGCGCATGATGCCCACCGCCGGGCCGATATGGCAGCTTTGCTCGGCCAGCGCGTCGAGCGTGTCCAGTGCGCCCAGACGCAGATCCACCGGTGTCACCGTTGCGTTCAGGCCGGCGGCGCCCAGCAGGCGGGTCACGCGGTCCGCATCCTCAAAAGCAAAGGGGCCGGGCAGGGTGCGGTCCACCTTTGGCGGGGTGCCCAGGCGGCCGCTGGCCACGCGGGCGGGGTCCATGAACCACGGGTTCAGATGCGCAGGCCCCCAGGCCGCCATGACCATACGCCCACCGGGCCGCAGGGCGCGGGCGAGGTTGGCAAAGGCGGCGGTCGTATCGGCAAAGAACATCACGCCAAAACGCGAGATCAGAGCATCGGCCTTGCCCTTGGCAAAGACATGGGTCTGGGCATCGGCTTGAGTCAGCGTGACCTGCGGCAGGTCCGCGGTGCGCTTGGCCGCCAGTTCCAGCAGGACCGGCGAGATGTCATAGCCATGAACGGCGCCCTGCGATCCCACAGCCTGTGCCGCCCGCAGGGTAGCCGCCCCGGTGCCACAGCCGATGTCCAGCACCGTCTCACCGGCTTGCAAGGCCGCGTGTTCCAGGACCGCGTCCAGAACCGGCGCCATGATCGTATCCAGCCCGCGCTGGTGCCTGACCCAGTTACGCCCGGATTCGGACGCCCAGAATTCTGCCTGAGCCGAATTGTCGCTCATCCGCGTCTGCGCCTGCGGCGCCCTCCATCCGTCTTGTCGCCGCCGCCGGTGTTGAAAGTGGCCGTGGGCAGATGGACGATGGAATTCAGGATCGGGAACGGCTCGACCGAATTGGGCATCGCGCTGGCGTTCACGAAATGCTCTTGAAAGCGGGGTTCGATGGCGGTTTCAACCTTGTGGATCGCGCGCACGGTTTCCTCGATCTCCATCCGGGCCTCGCGGTTCAGCAGGGCAATGCGCGCGCCGGTGCCTGCGGCGTTGCCGGCCGATGTGACCTTGTCCAGGGGCGCATCGGGGATCATGCCCAGCACCATGGCGTGTTTCGGCGAGATATGCGCGCCAAACGCACCGGCCAGCACGATGCGGTCCACCTTGTCGACGCCGAACTTGTCCATCAGCAGGCGCGCACCGGAATAGAGCGCCGCCTTGGCCATCTGGATTTCACGCACGTCGCGGTTGGTCACGGTGA
Organism: Pseudosulfitobacter pseudonitzschiae; assembly: GCF_900129395.1. Lineage (GTDB taxonomy): Bacteria > Pseudomonadota > Alphaproteobacteria > Rhodobacterales > Rhodobacteraceae > Pseudosulfitobacter > Pseudosulfitobacter pseudonitzschiae. The sequence continues at coordinate 885,526 of NZ_FQVP01000001.1, read as the reverse complement.
TGCGCGGGCCGCCCCGGTCGGTGGCGTCATAGACCAGGTAGGAATAGGTGCGCCCGTCCAGGATGCAGCGGTCTGTGCCGGTCTGTTCGGGGTTTCCGATCAGGCCGGGCGCGTCGACGATGCCCGCCATGCGCATTTCGGCCACCATCTCGATGATGCCCGAGCCGCAGATGCCGGTGACGCCGGAATCGGCGATGGCCTCGTCAAAACCGTCTTCGTCCGACCACAGCTCGCAGCCGATGACGCGGAAGCGCGGTTCCTTGGTGACGGGGTCGATCTCGACCCGCTCGATGGCACCGGGGGCGGCGCGCTGGCCGCTGCTGATTTGTGCGCCCTCGAAGGCGGGGCCGGTGGGCGAGGAACAGGCCAGCACCTTTTCGCGGTTGCCCAGCAGGATTTCCGCGTTGGTGCCCACGTCGACCACCAGAACCAGGTCTTCGGACTTGTCCGGTGCCTCTGACAGGGCGACGGCGGCGGCATCCGCGCCCACGTGGCCCGCGATGCAGGGCAACAGATAGACCCGTGCCGAGGGGTGGATGTTCAGGTGCAGGTCGTCCGCTCGCAGCCGCAGCGCGTTGGATGTGGCCAGCGCAAAGGGCGCCTGACCCAGCTCGAACGGATCGATGCCCAGGAACAGGTGGTGCATCACCGGGTTGCAGACAAAGACCGCGTCCACGATCAGCGCCTTGTCGATATGCGCCTCGGTGCTGATCTGGGTGAACAGCGCGTTCATGCCCTCGCGCACGGCGGCGGTCATTTCCTGCGCGCCGTTGGCGTTCATCATCGAATAGCTGACGCGGCTCATCAGGTCTTCGCCAAAGCGGATCTGCGGGTTCATGATACCGGACGAGGCCACGACCAACCCCGATTGCAGGTCGCACAGGTGGGCGGCGATGGTGGTCGAGCCCAGATCGACGGCCAGCCCGTACACCGACCCTTCGTAGTAACCGGGCCAGATGTGCATGATGCGCGGCGCGTTTTCGCGGTCGCCCAGATGGACGGCGACGGTGACCTTCCAGTCGCCCTTGCGCAGGATCGGCTGCATGGTTTGCAGGATGTGCAGGTCGGCGTGCACGTTCTCCAACGCCCATTGTTCGCGCAGGGCGTCGCGCAGCCGTTCCAGATCGCCCGAGGGGTCATGCATGTCGGGTTGCTGAACCTCGACGTAATACAGTTTGGTCGACGGGTTCATGGTGATGTCGCGCGCCTCGGCGCGTTTGCGCACGACCTGTTTGTGAACCTGGCTTTCGGGGGGCACGTCGATCACGACATCACCCTGCACCATGGCCTGACAGCCCAAGCGGCGGCCATCCAGCATGCCACGTTTGGATTTATAGCGTTCCTCGACGCTGTTCCATTCGCTGAGCGCGTCGGCGTGCACGGTGACGCCGTGTTTCGAAAACTGGCCATAGCCGGGGCTGATCTGGCATTTGCTGCAAATCCCGCGCCCGCCGCAGACACTGTCCAGATCGACGCCCAACTGGCGTGCGGCGGTCAGGATCGGGGTGCCTTTGGGAAAGCGTCCGCGCTTGCCCGAGGGGGTGAAAACGACGAGGGGGTCTTGGGAGGGATCGGTGTTCATGAACATGCCTTGCCTGTCTGTTGTCGCGAACATAGGGGTTTGGCAGGGAAGCGAAAGGCATAGAGCGGCAAAAACCGGGTTGATGGCGTCATTTGGACGAGGCTGAGGGGATTGATCGCGCGATGGTTTGGGTGCGACCGGGGCCAGGCGCTGCCTGTTGTGCATTCTGTTTTGGGCCGGAGCCTTGGCGCTTTTGGGTTATTCCGCACCACGCGCATGAAAGACGAACCCCAGCAGGTTCAACAGCACCTGTGCCGCCAGCACCGTGGTCGATCCTGTCGGATCATAGTCCGGCGCCACCTCGACCAGATCAATGCCTACGATCTCGTCCCCCTGCGCCACGCCCTGCAACAGTTCCAACACCTCGTAATACAGAAAGCCGCCGTGGCTGGGCGTTCCTGTTCCGGGCGCAATCGACGGGCAAAAGGCGTCGATATCCAACGTGATGTAGATCCGTGCGCCGACTGGTATGCGGGCCAGCAACGCCTGCGTGCCCAGTTCGCGGGCCTGCCGCACCGAGATGATGTCCGATCCCATGGCGCGAGCGTCGGCATAGCCTTCGCGCGCGGTGGAGGACACGTTGCGGATGCCCACCTGTGTCAGCCCCGTCACATAGGGCTGTTCGGCGGCGCGGCGCATCGGATTGCCGTGGCCGTGGCGCACGCCGTGGCGTTCATCGACAAAATCCAGATGCGCGTCGATTTGCAGGATGTGAATATCGCCCTGATCGTCAAAGGCGCGGATGCACGGAATGTTGACCGAATGGTCGCCGCCGATCACCACGGGAAGGGCGCCGGCCCTGAGTGCTGCGCGCACGCCCGCCTCGATATTGGCGTGGCTGCCTTCGGTGTCGGTGTGGATGATGTCAGCGTCGCCCATATCCACGATGCGCACCGAGGCGGGCAGGTAGGTCACGTCGTCCTCGTGGTCATAGGCCCCTGCGTGGCCAAAGCTGAACAGCGTCGATGCCTCGCGCACGCCGCGCGGCCCGAACCGCGCACCGGCCCGCCATTGCGTGCCTGCATCAAAGGGCGCGCCCAGAATCGCCACGTCGGCCTCAAGCGCATTCCAATCCGGCTGATAGGGGCGCTTGCCAAAGGTCGAGATGCCGACAAAGGGCAGGTCCAGCCGTCCGCTGTCATATGAATTGGCCATGAGGGTGCTCCGGTTCGCGCTGTCCCGCGCAGGTTTACGCAGGCATAGCCGCCATGCAATCGGCCATTTGCCCTTTTCTTCCTGCCCATCCCGTGAAATAGGAAATTGCCAACCGTAACTCCGATGCGAGGTGTGACATGGAGATTCGCGAGGCTCTTACCTTTGATGATGTTTTGCTGGTTCCGGCTGCGTCCAGCGTGCTGCCCAGCACCGCTGACACGCGCACGTGGGTGACCCAGTCGATTGCAATGAACATTCCGCTGCTCAGCTCGGCGATGGACACAGTGACCGAAAGCCGCATGGCGATTGCCATGGCACAGGCGGGCGGGATCGGCGTGGTCCACCGCAATCTGGACATCGAGGCCCAGTCGAAAGAAGTGCGACGGGTCAAACGTTTCGAAAGCGGAATCGTCTACAACCCGATCACCCTGCGCGCCGATCAGACCCTGGCAGATGCCAAGGACCTGCAAGAACGCTACCGCGTGTCGGGTTTTCCGGTGGTGGACGAAACAGGCCGCGTCGTGGGGATCGTGACCAACCGCGACATGCGCTTTGCCAGTGATGACAACACGCCGGTGCGGGTGATGATGACTTCGGACAACCTGGCGATTTTGCAAGAGCCTGCCGACCGCGACGAGGCGATCAGCCTGATGAAGGCGCGCCGTATCGAAAAGCTTCTGGTGACCGACGGCAAGGGCAAGCTGACTGGCCTGCTGACGCTGAAGGATACGGAACAGGCCGTTCTGAACCCCACCGCCTGCAAGGACGAGCTGGGCCGTTTGCGGGTGGCTGCGGCCACCACCGTGGGCGACGCAGGCTTTGAGCGCTCGGAAGCGCTGATTGATGCGGGTGCCGACATGATCGTGATCGACACCGCACACGGACATTCCGAAGGCGTCGCCGAAGCTGTGCGCCGGGTCAAGCAACTGTCGAACAAGGTGCAGGTCGTGGCGGGCAACGTGGCCACGGGGGCCGCTGTGCGCGCGCTGATCGATGCGGGTGCCGACGCGGTCAAGGTGGGCATCGGCCCCGGGTCCATCTGCACCACACGCATGGTCGCCGGTGTCGGTGTGCCGCAACTGACCGCCATCATGGACTGCGCGGCGGCGGCAGGCGACGTGCCGATCATTGCCGACGGTGGCATCAAGTTCTCGGGCGATTTTGCCAAGGCGATTGCCGCAGGCGCATCCTGTGCCATGGTGGGCAGCATGGTTGCCGGCACGGACGAATCCCCCGGCGAGGTGATCCTGTACCAAGGCCGCAGCTTTAAAGGCTATCGCGGCATGGGATCGCTGGGCGCCATGGCCCGCGGCTCTGCCGACCGCTATTTCCAGAAGGACGCGGCGAGTGACAAGCTGGTGCCAGAAGGCATCGAAGGTCAGGTGCCCTACAAAGGCAGCGCCAACGCCGTGATCCACCAGCTGGTGGGCGGTTTGCGCGCGGCGATGGGCTATACCGGCTGCGCCACCGTGGCCGAGATGCGCAAGAACTGCACCTTTGTCAAAATCACCAACGCGGGTCTGTCGGAAAGCCATGTGCACGACGTACAGATCACCCGCGAAAGCCCCAACTACCGCGTGGGCTGAACATCTGCGCCGACCTCTTTGCAGGGTCGGCGCGCCCGAGCGATGCCGTTGGGGTGTTGCGCTGAATTCTAAAAATTGGATATATATTTCATGATCTTGATCGACACTCTTAACCTGAGGTGCCACCCATGACGCCCGGTGCGCGGGTCGCCGCGTCGATCGAGATCATCGACGATATCCTGGCCGGTCAGGCCGCCGAACAGGCGCTGACCCGATGGGCGCGGAGCAGCCGCTTTGCCGGGTCCAAGGACCGCGCCGCGGTGCGTGATCTGGTCTTTGCCGCCCTGCGCACCTGGCGCAGCGATGCGGTGCTGGGCGGCGGCGAAGACGGTCGTGCGCGCATGATCGGACGGCTGCGGGCCGAAGGCGCAGACATCGAGGCGCTGTTTGACGACGCAGGCCACGCGCCTGCGCCGCTGACAGAAGAGGAACACCAGGCAGGGGGCCCCCCGACCGAGATCGGCGACCGCTGGAACCTGCCCGAATGGCTGTTGCCACAATGGCAGGCTGCCTTGGGCGACGCTGCCGAAGTGACGGCACTGATCGCGCAGGACCGCGCGCCGATCACCCTGCGTGTGAACACCCGCCTGTGTTCGGTGGACGACGTGGTCTCGGCGCTGGAAAGCGAACAGGTGCTGGCCGAGGCCAACAGCCTCAGCCCCACCGCGTTGACCGTCCTGTCCAATCCGCGCCGCGTCCGCCAGTCGCAGGCCTATATCGACGGCTGGATCGAAATGCAGGACGCGGCGAGCCAAGCGGTTGTCGATGCGATTCCCGGTGGCACGCGCGCGCTGGATTATTGCGCCGGTGGCGGCGGCAAGGCGCTGGCGCTGGCCGCGCGCGGCTTTATCGTGTGGGCGCATGACATCGCACCGGGCCGCATGGCCGACATCCCCGACCGTGCCGAACGCGCCGCTGTTCAGATCCGCGTGGTGGCCCCCGATCAGCTGCCCGAAAAAGAAAAATTCGATGTGGTTCTGTGCGATGCGCCCTGTTCCGGCAGCGGAGCATGGCGGCGCAGTCCCGAAGGCAAATGGGCGCTGACCCAGGAACGTCTGGACGAGTTGAACAGCATTCAGGATGAAATTCTGGACACTGCCATGACCCATCTGGCGACCGGCGGCACGCTGGTTTACGTCACCTGTTCGGTTCTGAAATGCGAGAACGAGGATCGGGTTGCGGCGTTTCTGGAACGGCATTCCGGCTGGACGTGCGATCTGCAAAAACGTTGGGACATCAGTGCCGAGGGTGACGGGTTTTTCACCGCACACTTGACCCGGGCCTAGACGCCACTTACACAACCATAGGACGAAAGGCGGTGAGGCGCCGGTTTTCATCTGATATCTCGGGGCAGTTAATCTGCAGTTAATCCTTTTCGCGCGACACTCGCGGAGACGATTCGAGATTAAGGTGATGTTTTGCCGGACAGTGCACTGACCACGGGGCCTTTGGGGCGCATTTCGGAATTGGGTGTAACGCGTCTGCGGGCCTTGGTGATCGCGATCGCGCTGCTGGGCGTGATGGCCGTCATGGCGCCTGCAGGGGTGGTGCAACTGGGGCTTGCGGCATCTGCGACCACTGTGCTTGCCCTGTCGGGGATTATGCTTGGGATTAGTCACCGCCAGAAACGCCGCCGTAACATGGCCTTTGCCGTGATGTCCGACTTTATTGAAAAGGACGCGGCACTCAGCCTTGTGACCGATGCAGACGGGAAGATTCTGTCGATGAATGCGGCTGCGCGTGCGCGCTATGCCCGTGGGGCCGGTGACACGCTGGCGGCGGTGCTGCGCGATACATTTGCCAACCCCGGCGGCATTATCCACCGCCTGAAAACCACCGCCGACGCCGAAGGGGCGGCGCGCGAGGATATCGCGACCCGCAAGAACCACCTGCGCCTGGCGGTTCATGTCATGGGGTCGGACGCCTATTTGTGGCGTCTGGAAACCCTGGCTGAACGCGGCATGGCGCGCGGCCCGGATGGTCCGGGGTTGCCGATGCTGATGGTCGGCCGCTCCGGGGCGATCCTGTACATGAACGACGGCGCGCGGAGTTTGATCGGCCACCGGGCCAAGACGCTGGACCGCCTGTTCCCCGCCGGTCTGCCCGTCTCGGGCGAGGTGGCAGAGCTGTCGACGGAGGAGGGCACATTGCGGTGTCTGGTGACCGAAGTGGACAGCGGCGCGGGCCGGCGCGCGGTCTACCTGCTGCCGATGGCGCAAACGGCGCAAACGCCTGCGGACAGCTGGGGTGCGTTCGAGACATTGCCGGTGCCTCTGGTTCTGATCACCCCGGACGGTCGCGTACAAGCCCACAACCGGTCTGCGGCAGCGCTTGTCGGGTCCGGCATCGCAGAGGGTGTGCATGTTGGCGCGCTGATGGAAGGGCTGGGGCGGCCGATCACCGACTGGCTGGCGGAAACACTCGCGGGCAGGGCGGTTCAGCATTCTGAATTCCTGCGCCTGAAACGCCCGGACAAGGAAATGTTCGTTCAGGTCACCCTGAACCGTGTCACCGAAAACGGTATCGCCAGCGTGATCGCGGTTCTGACCGACGCGACCGAGCTGAAAACGCTTGAAGCGCAATTTGTGCAGAGCCAGAAGATGCAGGCCATCGGCCAGTTGGCGGGGGGCGTGGCACATGACTTCAACAACCTGCTGACCGCGATTTCAGGGCATTGCGACCTGTTGTTGTTGCGCCACGATCAGGGCGATTCCGATTATGGCGATCTTGTACAGATCAACCAGAACGCCAATCGGGCGGCGGCATTGGTGGGGCAGCTGTTGGCCTTTTCGCGCAAGCAGACCCTGCGGCCCGAAATGCTGGACATGCGCGACACGCTGTCGGATCTGACCCATCTGTTGAACCGCCTCGTGGGGGAAAAGGTGACGCTGACGCTGAGCCACGATCCGCTGTTGCAGTCCATCCGGGCAGACAAGCGCCAGTTGGAACAGGTGTTGATGAACCTCGTGGTCAACGCACGCGATGCGATGCCGGACGGGGGCGAGATCCGCATCGAAACCGAATGCACGACCCTGACAAAGCCCATGCAACGTGACCGTGTGACAGTGCCGGAAGGGCAATATGTGACCGTGCGCGTGGTCGATCAGGGGACAGGCATTGCACCTGACAAGCTGCAAAAGGTCTTTGAACCGTTTTTCACCACGAAACGCACCGGGGAGGGTACTGGCTTGGGCTTGTCGACAGCCTATGGTATCGTGAAGCAGACTGGCGGGTTCATCTTTGTCGACAGCACCGAAGGCAAGGGCACATGTTTCTCGTTGTTGTTCCCCGTGCTGGAAGGCGCATCCATGCCCGCAGTTAAAGCCACCGTACCAGCGACCTTGCAGGCGCCAAGCCATGGCGACGGCGTGATCCTGCTGGTCGAAGACGAAGCACCGGTGCGCGCCTTTGCCAGCCGTGCGCTGCGATTGCGCGGCTATACGGTGCTGGAAGCAGACTGTGCCGAGGCGGCGTTGAAAACGCTGGAAGACACGGAGCTGAACGTGGACCTGTTTGTCACGGATGTGGTCATGCCGGGCAAGGACGGTCCCAGCTGGGTGCGCGAGGCATTGAAATCACGACCTGAAGTGCGGGTGGTTTTTGTGTCGGGCTATGCCGAGGACCGGCTGAACAACGACCAGGCGGCAATTCCGAATTCGGTCTTCCTGCCCAAGCCGTTTTCGCTGAACGAACTGACCGAGACGGTGCACAAGCAATTGCACTGACGTGGGTCAGGCGATGCTTTCGTAAAGGTCGAATTCTTCTGCGAACTTGCGCCGGAACCGCCCCGCGATTTCAGGCGAGAGGTTCAGCGGCATTTCGGGGGATACGTTTTCGCGGGCCAGGTTCAGGGTCACATCCAGCCGCTCTGACAAAAACGCCTGCAAGCGCGGCTGATCCTCGTAGCGGAACAGATGGGTCACGCCGACCCCGTTGGGCTGTGCTTCGAGAAACTTGAACTGGCTGCCCACATCGGCAAAGCCCGGTTTCTTGCCTTTCATATAGGCCAGCACAAAGTCGTCAAAGCTGATCCCGTGGGTCGCATTGGGTTTGCCTGCCATGAACGGGCGCTGGCGATAGCGCCACCACGAACCCAGCCAGCTGATCGGCTCGCGCATCACCGCCATCACGTCCAGTTCAGTGTCGCAGACTTTCAGAAACATGGGACGCACGAAGCGATTGTAGCGGTAAACCGGAGCATGTTTCAGCATCGGCGGTTCCGAAATCACCATGTCCGCCCGCGGTCGCAGCGCGCTTTCGTATGCAGTGGTTCCGGTTTTGGGGACCGACAAAAAGGCCAGACGTTCCTTAAAGAAAACAAGCATTTACACGGACACCCCTGTGCGCATTTTTCAAATCTCAAACCGTTCACCACTCTTTAACAATTATTGCGACAAAGTGGGACTGCAAAATTTCGATTGAAATGTTCTCATTTTGTCCGCATATAGAACACAATAGGAACATCGGCGCAGCACAGGCAACGATTGCCGCCCCCTTCGGGGTATGACACTAAGGGACGATAACAATGGCAACGGCAGATCTTTTGACAATGGACAGCAAGAAGAACGCGGACAAACAAAAGGCGCTGGACAGTGCGCTGGCACAGATCGAACGGCAATTCGGCAAGGGGTCGATCATGAAGCTGGGCGCAGAAGGCGCCGTTCAGGATATCACGGCCAGCTCGACCGGCTCGCTGGGTCTGGACATCGCATTGGGCATTGGCGGGTTGCCGATGGGCCGCATCATCGAGATCTATGGCCCTGAATCCTCGGGCAAAACCACGCTGACCCTGCACTGTATCGCGGAACAGCAAAAGGCGGGCGGCGTCTGCGCCTTTGTTGATGCGGAACACGCGCTGGACCCGCAATATGCCCGGAAACTGGGCGTGGACATCGACGAGCTGCTGATTTCGCAACCCGACACCGGCGAACAGGCGCTGGAAATCACCGATACGCTGGTGCGCTCGGGCGCGGTCAACATGGTGGTGGTCGATTCGGTTGCGGCACTAACGCCCAAGTCCGAGCTTGAGGGCGATATGGGCGACAGCAGCGTCGGCGTTCAGGCCCGTTTGATGAGCCAGGCCATGCGCAAGCTGACCGGTTCGATCAGCCGCTCCAACTGCATGGTGATCTTTATCAACCAGATCCGGATGAAAATCGGCGTGATGTTCGGCTCGCCCGAAACCACCACCGGTGGCAATGCGCTGAAATTCTATTCCTCCGTGCGTCTGGACATTCGCCGCATCGGCGCGCTCAAGGACCGCGACGAGGTCGTCGGCAACGCCACCCGCGTCAAAGTCGTCAAGAACAAGGTCGCCTCGCCGTTCAAACAGGTAGAGTTCGACATCATGTACGGCGAAGGCATTTCGAAAATGGGCGAATTGCTGGATCTGGGTGTGAAAGCAGGCGTTGTGGAGAAATCCGGTGCCTGGTTCAGCTATGGCGACGAACGCATGGGGCAGGGGCGCGAGAACTCGAAACAGTTCCTCAAGGACAACCCGTCCGTTGCGATCGACATTGAGGACAAGATCCGCGCTGCACATGGGTTGGATTTCAACGCCCACCCCGGCGACAAGGACGACGACCTGCTCGAAGGTTAACCTCTCTGAACCTTATGATTTAAAGCAAGGCGCGCCAAATGGTGCGCCTTGTGCGTTTGCGGACCCAGCTTTGCATGGTGGACAGCGGCCAGATCGGCAGGTATCCCATCGCAAAGCTACATTCCGCGCCAAAAAAGGCCCACACCACATGCCCACGTTGAACGACATCCGATCCACATTTCTGAACTTTTTCGAAAAGCAGGGGCACCAGATTGTCCCGTCCAGCCCGTTGGTTCCGCGCAACGATCCGACGCTGATGTTCGTGAACTCGGGCATGGTCCAGTTCAAGAACCTGTTCACCGGCGTCGAGACGCGCGATTACAACCGTGCGACCACCGCGCAGAAATGCGTGCGCGCCGGCGGCAAGCACAACGATCTGGACAATGTCGGCTATACTGCCCGCCATCACACCTTCTTCGAGATGATGGGCAACTTCAGCTTTGGCAACTATTTCAAGGAAGAAGCGATCACCTATGCGTGGGAGCTGCTGACGCAAGGGTTCGGCATTCCGGCCGAGCGGCTGTTGGTCACTGTCTATCACACCGATGACGAGGCCGCGAACCTGTGGAAAAAAATCGCGGGCCTGCCCGATGAGCGGATCATTCGCATCCCCACTGCCGACAACTTCTGGCAGATGGGGCCGACCGGTCCTTGCGGTCCCTGCACCGAGATTTTCTATGATCACGGCGACCACATCTGGGGTGGCCCTCCGGGCTCGCCCGAGGAAGACGGCGACCGGTTCATCGAGATCTGGAACGTCGTTTTCATGCAGAACGAACAGTTCGAAGACGGCTCCATGGTGCCGCTGGACATGCAGTCGATCGACACCGGCATGGGGTTGGAGCGGATCGGCGCGTTGTTGCAGGGCAAGCATGACAACTATGACACCGACCTGATGCGCAGCCTGATCGAGGCCAGCGCCGATGTATCGCACAGCGATCCTGACGGGCCGGGCAAGACGCACCACCGCGTGATCGCCGACCACCTGCGGTCCACCTCGTTCCTGATCGCAGATGGGGTGATGCCGTCCAACGACGGGCGCGGCTATGTGCTGCGGCGGATCATGCGCCGGGCGATGCGTCATGCGCATCTGCTGGGGGCCAAGGACCCGATGATGTACAAACTGGTCCCCGCACTGGTCCGCCAGATGGGCGCGGCTTACCCTGAACTGGGGCGCGCGCAGGCGCTGATCACCGAAACGCTGGAACTGGAAGAAACCCGGTTCAAGCAGACGCTTGAGCGTGGTCTGAAACTGCTGGACGACGAGTTGACCGGTCTGGCCGAGGGGGCTGCCTTGCCCGGTGCGGCGGCGTTCAAGCTGTACGACACCTTTGGCTTTCCGCTGGACCTGACGCAGGATGCCCTGCGTGAAAAAGGCCGCAGCGTTGACACCGAAGGGTTCGACAGCGCCATGGCCGAGCAAAAGGCCAAGGCCCGCGCGGCTTGGTCCGGTTCGGGCGAGGCGGCGGATGCGACCGTTTGGTTCGACGTGGCTGATACCGCTGGCACCACCGACTTCCTGGGCTATGACACCGAAACCGCCGAAGGGCAGATCGTGGCCTTGGTTCAGGACGGCGCGCGGGTGGACACCGCAGCCGAGGGGCAAACGGTGCAGATCGCGCTGAACCAGACACCGTTCTATGCCGAAAGCGGCGGACAGGTCGGGGACACGGGGCTGATCAGAACCGAAAGCGGCACCGCGCGTGTGACCGACACGCGCAAGACCGCGGGCGTGTTCACCCACACCGCCATCGTTGAAAAAGGCAGCCTGAACAAAGGCCAATCTGCCGTTCTTGAAGTGGATCACGCGCGGCGCACGTCGATCCGTGCCAACCACTCGGCGACCCACCTGCTGCACGAGGCCCTGCGCAATGCGTTGGGGGATCACGTGGCACAGCGTGGTTCGCTCAATGCGGCGGACCGGCTGCGGTTCGACTTCAGCCACGCCAAGGCGCTGAGCGCCGAGGAACTGGCGCAGGTCGAGGCCGAGATCAACACCTATATCCGTCAGAACGATCCGGTCGAAACGCGCATCATGACCCCGGACGACGCCCGCGCCATCGGTGCGCAGGCCCTGTTCGGCGAGAAATACGGCGACGAGGTGCGCGTCGTTTCGATGGGACGCGCCGACACCGGCAAGGGCGGCGATGGCCAGACCTATTCGATCGAACTGTGCGGCGGCACCCATGTGCGCCAGACCGGTGACATCGGCGCTTGTGTGATCCTGGGCGACAGCGCCAGCAGCGCAGGCGTGCGCCGGATCGAAGCGTTGACCGGGGCCGAGGCGCTCGCTTATCTGCGCGCCCAGGACTTGCGGCTCGCCGCTGTGGCGGACGCGTTGAAAGCACCTGCTGCCGAAGTGTCCGACCGCGTGCGCGCCCTGATGGACGAACGCAAGGCGCTGGCCAATGAAGTGGCGCAGTTGCGCCGCGAACTGGCGATGTCCGGCGGCGGCAAGGCCGAGCCACAGGCCGAAGACGTGAACGGCACGGCCTTCCTCGCGCAGGTGTTGACCGGCGTCACCGGCAAGGATCTGCCCGCCCTGATCGACGCACACAAAGAGCGCATGGGTTCTGGCGCGGTTCTGTTGATCGCGGATGATGGTGGTAAAGTCGCCGTTGCCGCCGGTGTGACCAAGGACAAGGTCGAAACCGTCAGTGCCGTGGATCTGGTCAAGGCGGCTGTCGCCGAACTGGGCGGCAAGGGCGGCGGTGGCCGCGCCGACATGGCCCAGGGCGGCGCCAAGGATGCCACAAACGCAGATGCAGCCATCAAAGCGGCAAAAGCCGTCATCGGAGGATAATATGCCCGCACTTTGGATCGCCCACGTCACCGTGACAGACGAAGAGGCTTACGGAAAATACGCCAAGCTGGCAGGCCCTGCGATAGCGGCCCACGGCGGTGCGTTCATCGCGCGCGGCGGACGTTTCGTGCAGCTTGAGGGCAAGGAACGCCCGCGCAATGTGGTGGCACGCTTTCCTTCGGTCGAAGCCGCCGAAGAGTGCTATCACTCGGACGCCTACCAACAGGCGCTGTCCCACGCCCGTGGTGCATCGGAACGCGAACTGCTGATCGTCGAAATCAGCGAGTAACCTGCCAGGTCTTGGCCCCAAATATCCCGGTTGAATTGGCCGCAGGCCAAGGAGGCAGCGCCCCGCACCGGACAAAGCAAAGAAGGCGCCCCGATCAGGGCGCCTTTTTCACATCTTATCGTCTTGAAATCAGGCTGATTTCGCCATCCGCTTGCGCTCGTGCGAGTCCAGATACCGCTTGCGCAGACGGATCGCATTGGGCGTGACTTCGACCAGCTCGTCGTCGTCGATATAGGCAATCGCCTCTTCCAGCGAGAGCGTGATCGGCGTGGTCAGGCGCACGGCTTCATCGGTGCCCGATGCGCGCACGTTGGTCAGTTGTTTGCCCTTCAGCGGGTTCACTTCCAGATCGTTTTCACGGCTGTGTTCCCCGATGATCATGCCGGTGTAGACGGCTTCCTGCGCGCCGATGAAGAACTTGCCGCGGTCTTCCAGTTTCCACAGGGCATAGGACACGGACACACCGTTTTCCATCGAGATCAGAACGCCCGCGCGACGGCCCGGGATGGTGCCCTTGTGCGGTGCCCAGCTGTGGAACACGCGGTTCAGAACGCCGGTGCCGCGTGTGTCGGTCAGGAATTCGCCGTGATAGCCGATCAGGCCGCGCGATGGCACATGGGCCACGATGCGGGTCTTGCCTGCGCCTGCGGGTTTCATCTCAACCAGTTCGCCCTTGCGCGCGCCGGTGATCTTTTCGATGACCGCGCCAGAGTATTCGTCATCCACGTCGATGGTGGCTTCTTCGATGGGTTCATGGCGCACGCCGTCGATGTCCCGGAACAGAACCTGCGGACGCGAGATCGACAGTTCAAAACCTTCGCGGCGCATGTTCTCGATCAGAACGCCCATTTGCAATTCGCCACGGCCCGCAACTTCAAAGGCTTCGCCGCCGGGGGTGTCGCTGATCTTGATGGCGACGTTGCTTTCGGCTTCTTTGTGCAGGCGGTCACGGATGACGCGGCTTTGCACTTTCTTGCCGTCACGGCCTGCCAGCGGGCTGTCGTTGATGCCGAAGGTGACGGTGATGGTGGGCGGGTCGATCGGCTGGGCCGGGATCGCTTCGGTCACGGATGCGTCGGCCAGCGTGTCGGCCACGGTTGCCTTGGTCATGCCAGCAATCGACACGATGTCACCCGCTTCGGCCACGTCGATGGCGGTCTGGTCCAGACCACGGAAGGCCAGGATCTTGGTGCAGCGGAAGTTTTCGATCAGCTTGCCGTCGCGCGACATCGCCTTGATGGTCTGGCCCGCTTTCACGGTGCCGGATTCGATGCGGCCGGTCAGCAGGCGGCCCAGGAACGGATCGCCGCCCAGGGTTGTTGCCAGCATGCTGAAGGGTTTGTCGGCATTGGCCACCTGCGCCGGCGCGGGAACGTGGCTGAGGATCAGGTCGAACAGGGCGTCCAGACCGTTGCGTTTGCCGTCCAGCTCCATATCGGCCCAGCCGTTGCGGCCCGAGGCGTACATGGTGGGGAAATCCAGCTGTTCGTCCGTCGCATCCAGGTTGGCAAAGAGGTCAAAGCATTCGTCCAGCGCGCGGTCCGGCTCGGCATCCGATTTGTCGACCTTGTTGACCACGACGATGGGGCGCAAGCCCAGCTTCAACGCTTTCGAGGTCACGAATTTGGTCTGCGGCATGGGGCCTTCGGCGGCGTCCACCAGCAGGACAACACCATCGACCATCGACAGGATACGTTCCACTTCGCCGCCAAAGTCGGCGTGGCCGGGGGTGTCAACGATGTTGATCCGCGTGCCTTTCCATTCCACCGACGTGGGTTTGGCAAAGATCGTGATACCGCGTTCGCGTTCCAGATCGTTGCTGTCCATCGCGCGTTCGGTGGTCGCCTGATTTTCGCGGTAGGTGCCCGATTGTTTCAGCAATTCGTCGACCAGTGTTGTTTTGCCGTGGTCAACGTGGGCGATGATTGCGATGTTGCGCAGTTCCATGGGTTCAGCCTTTAAGGATAAGTTGCCGCGCGCATACCGTGCGGGTGCAGCAAAGGCCAGTGAAAAAGGGTTTTGCGGCCCTTTGTGGTGTACAGTTGCCGCAAAGTTGCGTGTAAATCAGTGTTGGGCGCTGTTGGAAAACAGGTGGATCACCAGAATCCCCGCGATGATCAGCCCCAGACCGGCGACTGCGGGCAGGTCCAGTTTCTGGCCAAACAGCACATATCCAATCCCCGCGATCAGCACGATCCCCAGTCCCGACCAGATGGCATAGACGATGCCAACAGGCATCTCCTTGAGCGCCAGCGCCATGAAATAGAAGGACGCGCCATAGAATACGACCACGGCCAGCGACGGCCAAAGCCGCGAAAACTGTTGCGAGGCTTGCAGTGCGGTGGTGCCCATGGTTTCGGTGACGATGGCGATCACCAGCCAGAGGTAGTGCATGGGCATTGTGTTTTCCTTCGTGGGTCAGAGCGGCAGCGCGGTGCTGTCCTTGATGTCTTCCATCACGAAGCTGGCTGAAATATCCGCCACGGGCAAGCGTGCGATCAACTGTTGGTACAGACGGTCATAGCCCGCCATATCCGCCACACGGGCGCGCACCAGGTAATCAAGGTCGCCGGTCATGCGGTAGACGCTCAGGATACCCGGGATTGCCTTGGCAGCGGCGGCAAAGCGTGCCTGCCAGTCGGGATCGTGGCTGCCGGTGCGGATTTGCATGAACACCATCAGCGGCAGGCCGATCTTGGCCGGGTCCACCAGGGTGACGCGCGCGGTGATGATGCCTGCGTCCTCCATCAGGCGGATGCGCCGCCAGCAGGCATTGCGCGACAGGCCCACCGTATCGCTGAGCGAATCCAGTGATTGGCTTGCATCGCGTTGCAGTTCACTCAGCAGATTGCGGTCGATGTCGTCTAAATTCAACATACCGCCCGTTTACTTTGGATAATGTCCCAATGCAACCGCCAAGACGGTTTAAATTTGGGACCTCTTCCAGCCGGAAAACGGGCAAATTGCGCACAGAAAAACAGGAGCAAACCCATGATCGCACGCATTTTCCTCAGCCACCCGCGCACTGTCGATGAAAGCTATTTCGAACATATGCTGTTCGCAGGGCGCTTTGCGGTGCGGTTGTTTGCGGCAGGCGGTGCGGCGCTGGTCCACGCGGTGATCCCTTGTCTGTTTGAAAAGACCGCCAGCCGGATGATTGCGCAAATGTATGCGCAGACCCACAACCGGGGTCAATGACGGATGTGCCGTTGGGCCGCCTATCTGGGCGAACCAATCTTTATGGACGGGTTGGTGACCAGCCCCGGCCATTCGCTGGTGCACCAGTCACGCGCGGCCAGCGAATGCAAGACGGCGCTGAACGGCGACGGTGTGGGCGTTGCCTGGTACGGTGAGCGCGCAGAGCCGGGGCTGTACCGCGATGTCTACCCCGCGTGGTCCGATCCGAACCTGGCGGCGCTGTGCAGCACGGTCAAAAGCCACGCCTTCATGGCGCATGTGCGCGCCTCGACCGGATCGGCCACCAGCCGCAACAACTGCCATCCTTTCGCCTGCGGGCGCTGGAGTTTCATGCACAACGGGCAGGTCGGCGGGTTTGACCGGTTTCGCAGGCTGGCCGATATGGGCGTTTCGGATGCGCTTTATGCATACCGGCGTGGGGCGACGGACAGCGAGTTGTTGTTTCTTTACGCGATTGCCGAAGGTCTGGACGACGCGCCCGAGGTGGCGATGGTCACCGCTCATGCAAGGCTTGAGGCGATGTCGCGTGCCCATGGCACCACGCCGCACCTGCGGTCATCGGCGGCATGGATGGACGGGCAGCGGCTTTTCGTGCTGCGCACGTCGACCGACCATATTGCGCCCACGGTCTATTACCGGCGTAGGGCGGATGACCTGGGGTGGTTCGTGGTGTCCGAGCCGCCGGAGCTGGGGCAGGCGGGTTGGATCGAATTGCCCGCGGGGCATCTGGCGGCGTTTTCGGATGCGGGCGTGGAGATCACGCCGATGGCGGACGTTGCGAGGGTCGCGGCCTGAGGCATATGCGGTTGTGACTGCCTGCGCAGTTCACACACCGGACATTCACGCGGTGGATGTCCGGTGTGTGTGAAAACCGCCGATCTGCAAATCAGCCCTTTAACGCGGCGTTCAGGTTCTCGTCGACCTTCTCAAGGAACCCCATCGTTGTCAGCCAGCCCTGATCCGGTCCGACCAGCAGCGCCAGATCCTTGGTCATAAAGCCGCTTTCGACCGTGTCCACCACGACCTTTTCCAGCGTGTTGGCAAATTCGGTCAGGGCCGCATTGTCGTCCAGCTTGCCGCGATGTTTCAGCCCGCCGGTCCAAGCAAAGATAGACGCGATCGAGTTGGTCGAGGTCTGCTCACCCTTCTGGTGCTGGCGATAGTGGCGGGTGACGGTGCCGTGGGCGGCTTCGGCCTCGACGATCTTGCCGTCGGGGGTCATCAGCAGCGATGTCATCAGCCCCAGCGAGCCAAAGCCCTGTGCCACGGTGTCGGATTGCACGTCACCGTCATAGTTCTTGCAGGCCCAGACATAGCCGCCCGACCATTTCATCGCCGAGGCGACCATGTCGTCAATCAGACGGTGTTCGTACCAGATGTTGGCGGCTTTGAACTTGTCCGCGAATTCCGCGTCATAGACCTCTTGGAAGATGTCCTTGAAGCGTCCGTCATAGGCCTTGAGAATGGTGTTCTTGGTCGACAGATAGACCGGAAAACCGCGTTGCAGGCCGTAGTTCAGCGAGGCGCGGGCAAAGTCGTAGATCGACTCGTCCAGGTTGTACATGCCCATCGCCACACCGGCAGCGGGCGCATCGAACACTTCGTTTTCGATGGTTTCCCCGTCTTCACCGACAAAGGTCATGGTCAGCTTGCCGGGGCCGGGAAAGCGGAAGTCGGTCGCACGGTATTGGTCGCCATAGGCGTGGCGGCCCACCACAATCGGCTGGGTCCAGCCGGGCACAAGGCGCGGAACGTTCTTGCAGATGATCGGTTCGCGGAAGATCACGCCACCCAGGATGTTGCGGATGGTGCCGTTGGGCGAGCGGTACATGCGTTTCAGGCCAAATTCCTCGACCCGCGCCTCGTCGGGCGTGATTGTCGCGCATTTGACGGCAACGCCGACCTCTTTGGTCTTTTCGGCGGCGTCCACGGTGATCTGGTCGTCGGTCGCATCGCGGCTTTCGATGCCCAGATCGTAATACAGCAGGTCGATGTCCAGATAGGGCAGGATCAGCTTTTCCTTGATGAACTCCCAGATGATGCGGGTCATTTCATCGCCATCCATTTCGACGATGGGGTTCTCAACCTTGATCTTGCTCATGCGCATTTCCTTTTCAAAGGATGTTTTGGGTTGGCATTGGTCTAGCGCACAAGGGGGCGTTCGGAAAGAGTGTATACAAATGTATACCGATTTGTCGCACCTGTTTTCAAACAGCCTCGGCGGATGCCCGCGCGCGGTGCGCAGGTGCTGTCCATGCAGGCAGTTTGCAGGGCTGAAAACGAAAAACGCCGCCGTCATGGGGGGACAGCGGCGTTTGACCTGCCGGATCGGCGCGGATGAACCGCGCCTTGGCATTCCTTAAGGGTTTACTTGGCCGTGATGACCTGCATCACCAGCTTGTCCTCGATCTTGATGGGGCCGTCTTCCTTGGCGCCCAGTGTGTATTCGAACACGCCGGCTTTCATGCCGCCGGTTTCACCGTGGACCATCAGCATCAGCATATCGCCGGGTTTCACTTCTTCCTGAAGGATCGCCGCGACGTCCATGTTGTCCCCCTTGCGCAGCGGCGCATAGCCGACGACAGGGCCGGGCTTCATGTCGGCATCGGTGCGGTGCACCACCATCCAGCCGTTTTCGCCGGCGACGACCTTGTCAGCTGCAACAACCCCGTTTTCAACGGATTGGTCAGCGGCTTCGACAGAGGGTGCCATCGCGTGTGCAGCGGCAAACACGCCGGTGGCCGAGACGGAAAGGGCAAGTGCGATCAATGCGGTTTTCATCTTCAAAATCCTCATGTTGGTTCATGCGCAGCCGGATTCGTTCCGTGCCACTTGCAAGCAGTCACGTAAGAGGGCGCGGAAAGTTTCAGAGGCGCTGAAAGAAAATCAGCGTTTTGCGAAAAAACCAGCCAGCAGCGGGCGCAGCCACGCCCACAGGACCGGTGCGCCACGGTTGATGGGGGTGCCGACGCGGGCATCCAGCTGATCCATCGTCACGTTGTATTCGATCCAAGAGCCGCCACCGCTGTACAGGTTGCCCACGGGCGTCTGGGTGCGGTCGATGGCCTTGGCGAATTGGGCGTCCGGGCTTTGTGCGGCTTCGAACTCGTCCCACAGCGCGCGGAAATCGCGGGCCTGGTCGGGGGGCAGCAGGTTGAACAGCCGGTAGGCGGCGGCGGCTTCTTTCAGCGCCATCGCTTCGTGATCGACATGGCCGTGAATGGGCGCGTCGCCTGCGTCGATCTCGACAATGTCGTGGATCAACAGCATCCGCAGCACGCGAGATACGTCGACATCAGGCCCGGCATGTTCTCCCAGAACGGTGGCATACAGCATGATGTGCCACGAGTGTTCCGCCGAGTTTTCGCGCCGGGAATTGTCGAGCAATTTGGATGCACGCAGCACGCCCTTGAGCTTGTCCGCCTCGCGCAGGAAGCTCATCTGCTGGTCAAGCCGGTCCCGTTGGTCGGTGGTCAGATCCATCGCGGGCGCAGGTGCAGTCATCGGTCTGGCCTATACGTCAGTTTGGCTTTGGAACTCTTTGAGTTTCTTGACCAGAAACGCGCGGCCCTGTTGTTCGGCCAGCCGGGTGCGCACCGCCGTCAGAAACGCCTCTTCCAGCGTTTGCGACGATGCGCCCAGAACCTCGCCCAGCTTCATGAACAGCCGGTCATCGCCGATCTTGCGTTGAACGGCGATGCATTCTTCGGCCAGTTTGTTGGCCATCTCCTGAACCGAAGGATCGGTCATCAGCGGCTGTTTTCCGTCAGGCGGCGTTTCACATAATCGGTTGTGGCGCCGATCAGGGTGTCAAGGTGCGGCTCTTCAAAGAAGTGGCCGGCGCCTTCGACCTCGGTGTGGGTGATGGTGATGCCCTTTTGCTCGTGCAGCTTGTTCACCAGCGCCGTTGTGTCGGCGGGCGGGGCCACGCGGTCGGCGGTGCCGTTGATCACCAGACCCGATGCCGGGCAGGGCGCCAGGAACGAAAAGTCGTACATGTTCGCAGGCGGTGAGACCGAGATAAAGCCGGTGATCTCGGGGCGGCGCATCAGCAGCTGCATCCCGATCCACGCGCCGAAGGAAAAGCCCGCGACCCAGCAATGCTTCGAGTTGTTGTTCATCGACTGCAGGTAATCGAGCGCCGAGGCGGCATCCGACAATTCGCCGATGCCCTGATCGTATTCACCCTGGCTGCGGCCCACGCCACGGAAGTTGAACCGCAGAACGGTGAAACCCATATTGTAGAACGCATAGTGCATACGGTGAACCACCTTGTGATTCATCGTGCCGCCGAACTGGGGGTGGGGATGCAGAACGATTGCAATCGGGGCGTCACGTTCTTTTTGCGGGTGATAGCGGCCTTCGAGGCGGCCTTCGGGTCCGGGAAAAATGACCTCGGGCATGGGCATCCTGTGATTTGGCGTTTCAAGGACCGGATTTCTTGACGAAATCGCTCAGTTACCTTAGAACGGTTCTAAATGAAGCAACGGACAGCTCTGTCCCTTGCGGTTCGAATTGATGTAGGCCCTTGGCGCGCAGAGGTCAATCTGTCACTGCGTTCAGCGGACTTTGAGGAGGCAAAGAATGAAGCTGTCGACAAAAGGACGCTACGCGATGGTGGCGCTGTCCGACATTGCGTTGCAGCCCGAGGGGACTTTGGTCAGCCTTGGGGATATTGCGACCCGCCAGTCGGTGTCGTTGCCCTATCTGGAACAGCTCTTTGTCAAACTGCGCCGCGCCAAGCTGGTGATGTCGGTGCGCGGTCCGGGGGGCGGCTATCGGCTTGCGCGGCCTGCGTCCGAAATCCGTGTCGTCGATGTGCTGGAGGCCGTCGATGAAAAGGTCGACGCGATGCACAAGGGGGCAGGGGTGTCGGGTGGCACGTCGGGCAGTCGGGCGCAGTCGCTGAACAACCGCCTGTGGGAGGGGTTGAGCGCGCATGTCTACGTGTTCCTGCATCAGACGCGGCTGTCAGATGTGATCGACAACGAACTGGCCCCCTGTCCGGCAGTGCCGAACCTGTTTGCGCTGGTGGACGAATAAGGTCGAAGTTATGGGGGCGCGGCCCCTGTTCCCGTGGGAGCCCTACGGGAGGTATTTAACCAGAGAAAGTATGATGCGGGTCTATCTGGATCACAATGCAACCAGCCCTTTGCGGGCCGAGGCGCGCGCGGCGATGATCGCGGCGATGGACGTTGTGGGCAATCCCTCCAGCGTCCACGCCGAAGGGCGCGCGGCCAAGTCGCTGATGGAGCGTGCGCGCGCGGATGTGGCCGAGGCGCTGGGGGCGGTCGAGGCGGATATCGTTTTCACCTCGGGCGCGACCGAGGCGGCGGGGCTGGCCTGTGCGGGGCGTGATCTGGCGGGTGCTGCGGTGGAACACGATGCGGTCGGTGCCTGGGTGCGCGATGCACTGGCGGTGGATGCGCAAGGGCGCGTAACCGTCGAAGATGCGGGTGCGTCGGTGTTGCAACTGGCAAATTCCGAAACCGGTGTGATCCAGAATGTGCCCGCCGGGATCGCTGTGTGCGACATGACACAGGTCTTTGGCAAGATGCCGCTGGATTTCATGGCCTCGGGTGCGCGCATGGCCTTGGTGTCGGCGCACAAGCTGGGTGGGCCAAAGGGCATCGGCGCGCTGGTCTTGCGGCGGGGGCAGGAAGTGCCCGCGCAGATCAAGGGCGGCGGGCAGGAAATGGGCCGTCGGTCAGGCACGGAAAACATCATCGGCATGGTGGGTTTTGCCGCCGCAGCCAAGGCGGCTGTGCGCGATGTGGCAGAGGGCCGCTGGGACCGGGTTGCGGAACTTAGAAATATTCTAGAAAACGGTCTTGAGGCTGCGTCAAAGAAGACTATTTTTGTCGGGAAAGATAGGGGCGGCGCAGAATCGCTGTCTGTGCCCCACAGGCTGCCCAACACCAGCTGTTTCGTCACCCCCGGATGGAAGGGCGAGACGCAAGTGATGCAGATGGACCTTGCAGGGTTTGCGGTGTCTGCAGGGTCTGCCTGTTCCAGCGGCAAGGTGCGCGCCAGCCGGGTGCTGACCGCGATGGGATTTGTGCCCGCCGATGCTGCCAGTGCGCTGCGCGTGTCGCTGGGGCTGGAGACGACAGAGGATGATGTGCTGCGGTTCATTGATGCATGGACCGGCAAGCTGAGAAAACACGAGGCGCGCGCCGCTTGATGCGTGGCGCCTTAATAGAAGGAAGTCTGGTTTGGACAAAGTATTGGAAAATGACGGCGTTAAAGAGGGTGTCGACCAGGAGACCGTTGACGCGGTCCGCGAGGTGGGCGGTGCTTACAAGCACGGCTGGAACACCGACATCGAGATGGACTATGCGCCCAAGGGGCTGACACCGGACATCGTAAAGCTGATTTCCGAGAAGAACGAAGAACCGGCGTGGATGACCGAATGGCGGCTGGAGGCCTATGAGCGCTGGCTGACCAAGGAAGAGCCTGACTGGGCGATGGTCGACTATCCCGAAATCGACTTTCAGGACCAGTACTACTATGCCCGCCCCAAAAGCATGGCCGTGAAGCCCAAGTCGCTGGACGAGGTCGACCCCAAGCTGCTGGAAACCTATGCAAAGCTGGGCATTCCGCTGAAGGAACAGATGATCCTGGCCGGCGTCGAGGGCGCGGAAAACGCCCCCGCCGAAGGGCGCAAGGTGGCTGTGGATGCGGTTTTTGATTCCGTATCCGTCGGCACGACGTTCCAGGCCGAGTTGAAAAAGGCCGGTGTGATCTTCTGCTCGATCTCGGAAGCGATCCGCGAATATCCCGATCTGGTGAAGAAATATCTGGGCTCGGTCGTCCCTGTCAGCGACAACTTTTATGCCACGCTGAACTCTGCCGTGTTCTCGGACGGCTCGTTCGTTTACGTGCCGCCGGGCGTGCGCTGCCCGATGGAGCTGTCGACCTATTTCCGCATCAACGCGGAAAACACCGGCCAGTTTGAACGCACGCTGATCATCGCCGACAAGGGCAGCTATGTGTCCTATCTGGAAGGGTGTACCGCACCCGCACGCGACATCGCGCAACTGCACGCCGCCGTGGTCGAGATCATCATCGAAGAAGACGCCGAAGTGAAATATTCGACCGTTCAGAACTGGTATCCCGGTGACGAGAACGGCAAGGGCGGCATCTATAACTTTGTGACCAAACGCGCCGATTGCCGGGGCGACCGGGCCAAGGTGATGTGGACCCAGGTGGAAACCGGATCTGCCGTGACGTGGAAATACCCGTCGTGCATTCTGCGCGGGGACGATTCACAGGGCGAGTTTTATTCCATCGCCATCGCCAACAACATGCAGCAGGCCGACACCGGCACCAAGATGGTCCATCTGGGCAAGCGGACCAAGTCGCGGATCGTGTCCAAGGGGATCAGCGCGGGCAAGGCGCAGAACACCTATCGCGGGCTTGTGTCGATGCACCCAAAGGCCAAGGAATCGCGCAACTATACCCAGTGTGACAGCCTGCTGATCGGTGACAAATGCGGGGCGCACACGGTGCCCTACATCGAGGTCAAGAACAACTCGAGCCGCGTCGAGCACGAGGCGACAACCTCCAAGGTGGACGACGATCAGTTGTTCTATTGCCGGTCGCGCGGGATGGACGAGGAAGAGGCTGTGGCGCTGGTCGTCAACGGCTTCTGCAAGGACGTGTTGCAGGCGCTGCCGATGGAATTTGCGATGGAAGCCCAGGCGCTTGTCGCGATTTCGCTGGAAGGGTCGGTGGGCTGATTCATGACGGCGGGTGATCCCATAGCCTTGCATTGGTGGAAGGCGGTGCCGAATTTCGGTGACGCGATCTCTGCCATGGTGGTGGCCCATGTGTCGGGCCGCCCCGTGACCCATGCGGGTGCGGGCAAGGCTGACTTGTTCGCCATCGGTTCGATCATCCAAGTGGCACGGCGTGCGCATCAAGACGCGCGGGCCGACGGCGTGAAGCCGTGGATCTGGGGCAGCGGAATGCTGGCGCCTGTGAATCGCGATTTCCTGCCGCATGTTCAGATCGCGGCGGTACGCGGACCGATTTCGGCGGCGCTGTTGCAGATCGAGACCGACAGCTTTGGCGACCCCGGTCTGCTGATTTCCGAGGTGGTCACAGATGTACCCGAACGCAGCGACCGCATCGGGATCGTGCCGCATCACACGCTTGTGGACGCGGCGGCCGCGTTGGCTGCCGATCTGGGCTATCTGCTGATCGACCCGCGTGGCGACGCCGCCGAGGTCTGCCGCCAGATTGCATCCTGTGCGCATGTGTTCGCGTCTTCGCTGCATGGGCTGATCGTGGCCGATGCCTATGGCGTTCCGAACACGTGGGTGACGCCCACAGGGCAAGGCCATCTGAAATACCACGACTACGCCGCCGGCGTGGGCCGCAGCCTGATTGCGCCCGTCGCCATGGGTGATATTGCTGACTTCGACCGCGCTTCTGCCCAGCCACCGCAGGCCTATGCGCATGGTATCAAGCGCGCCCGCGCCGCCCTGAAAACCACATTCCCGGCACCGTTGCGTGCCGCACCGCATATGGCGTCAGCCTGACGCCCGGAGATGAAGAAAGAGACTTATATGTTGAAAATCAATAACTTGCACGTGCAACTTGAAGAAGAAGACAAGCAGATCCTGAAGGGTGTGAACCTTGAGGTCGAACCGGGCAAAGTGCACGCGATCATGGGCCCCAACGGCTCGGGCAAATCCACGCTGTCCTATGTTCTGGCGGGTCGTCCGGGGTACGAAGTGACCGAAGGCACCGCGCATCTGGGTGACGTTGACCTGCTGGACATCGAACCCGAAGAACGCGCCGCCGCCGGTCTGTTTCTGGCGTTCCAATACCCCGTCGAAATCCCCGGTGTGGGCAACATGACCTTCCTGCGCACCGCTGTGAACGCACAGCGCAAGGCACGCGGCGAAGTGGAAATGAGCGCCGCCGAGTTCCTGAAAGTGATCCGCGAAAAGGCAAAAACCCTGAAGATCGACGCCGACATGCTGAAACGCCCCGTCAACGTCGGTTTCTCGGGCGGCGAGAAAAAGCGCAACGAAATCCTGCAGATGGCGATGCTTGAGCCCAAGATGTGCATCCTGGACGAAACGGATTCCGGTCTGGACGTTGACGCGATGAAGCTGGTTTCCGAAGGTGTGAACGCGCTGCGTGATGAAGGGCGCGGGTTCCTTGTGATCACCCACTACCAGCGTCTGCTGGACCACATCAAACCCGACGTGGTGCACATCATGGCCGATGGCCGCATCATCAAGACCGGCGGCCCCGAGCTGGCACTGGAAGTCGAGAACAACGGCTACGCAGATATCCTGTCCGAGGTGGTGTAATGGCGGTCAAGAAACAGATCAACACGGCCGAGACCGAGGCGCGGATCGACACGCTGGACCTGCCGCAAGACGGCTGGTCCGCGGCATCGCGTGCCGACGCGCTGACGCGCCTGCGGGCGATGGGCATGCCGGGTCGTCGGGACGAGTATTGGAAATTCACCCGCCCCGATGCGCTGGTGCAGGTGTCTGCCCCCGTGGCCGAGGTCTTTGACAACGACGACGCACCGTTGATGGACGGCCAACCGTGCCTGCGTGCAGTGTTCGTGGATGGCGTGTTCGACGCCGATGCCTCGGACGACCTGGCGCTGGAGGGGATCGAGATCAGCCGTCTGGCCGATACTTCCGCTGACATCCACTGGGCCCAATCGCTGCACGGCACGCTGGAAACCGCTGGGCAAACGCCCGTGGCGCGGCCTCTTGCGGCGCTGGTCACGGCCTTTGCCACTGACGGTTTGCTGATCCGCGTGACGGGCAACCCGTCCAAGCCGGTGAACGTGATCTACAATCGCACAAGCGACGACGCCGATGTGATGCTGCACCACGTGGTCAAGCTGGAGCAGGGCGCATCGCTGACCCTGCTGGAAAGCGGTCCGGCGGCGGCGCGTCTGGGCACGGTGATGGAAGTGGACGTGGCCGACAATGCCGCCTTTCACCACGTCCGCACCCAGGGGCGGGATCATCAACGGCTGGCCGCGACCCATGTGTTCGGACGTCTGGGCACGGAAAGCACGTTCAAATCCTTCACCCTGACGGCCAATGGCAAGCTGACCCGCAATGAATGCGTGCTGGAACTGACCGGCGACGACGCGGTGGCCCATGTGGCCGGTGCCTGTGTGGGGGACGGTGATTTCCACCATGACGACACGGTGTTCGTGACCCATGACGCGGTGAACTGCGAAAGCCGCCAAGTGTTCAAGAAGGTGCTGCGCAACGGCGCCACAGGCGTGTTCCAGGGCAAGATCCTGGTCAAGGCGGGTGCACAGAAAACCGACGGTTATCAGATCAGCCAATCTCTGTTGCTGGACGGTGACAGCCAGTTTCTGGCCAAGCCCGAGCTTGAGATCTACGCCGACGATGTGGCCTGTTCGCATGGCTCGACCTCGGGCGCGATCGACGAAGAGGCGCTGTTCTACCTGCGTTCGCGCGGCGTGCCGGAAGAGGCCGCCACCAACCTGCTGACCTTGGCATTTCTTGCCGAAGCTGTGCAGGAGATCGAGAACGAGGACCTGCGCGCCGACATCGAAACCCGCATGTCGGGCTGGCTAGAGCGTCACCGCAGCTGATGGCTGTCACAACCGACATCGTGGCCTCCTACCGGGGGCCGGCCGCGGTGATCCGCAGGCTGCTGGCGCAGGGGCCACGTGAGGATCGTGCGCTGGTCTATGTGATGGCGGGCTGTCTGATCGTCTTCGTCGCACAACTGCCGCGTCTGTCGCGCGAGGCGCATCTGACGGGGCAGGATTTCCAGATGCTGATGGGGGGCACGCTGCTGGCGTGGATCTTTATCATGCCGCTGGTGCTCTATGTGCTGGCCTTTTTCGCGCGGCTTCTGGGGCGCGTGCTGGGCGGGCGCGGCACCGGATATGGCGCGCGGCTGGCGCTGTTCTGGGCGGTTCTGGCCTCCAGCCCGCTGATCCTGCTGCACGGCCTGGTCGCGGGCTTTATCGGTGCCGGCCCCGCGCTAACGTCTGTGGGCGTTGTCTGGCTGACGGTGTTCGGCTGGTTCTGGATCGGCGGTTCGCTTGCTCAGGAAAGGGCACAGGCATGACCTTGGGAAATACCGATTGGGGCGGGCTGGCGGTGCTGACCTTGCGCAACCCGCGCGCGGCGGCAGCACAGTTGATCAACTGGCAATTGCCCCGTGGCGTGATCTGGACGGCGCTGGCGCTGGTCAGTTGCTGTAATGCGATTCTTGCCGGTGTGTCCGAGCTGTTGTTCCCGTCGCCGGTGCCGTTGCCGTCGATCATGATGAACCCGCTGATGCTGTTCATCCTGCTGGCGGGCGGAATGGTGGTGACGGTTCACGCGCTGCTGTGGGCCGGTCGGGCTGTCGGCGGGCAAGGTGAACTGGAAGACGTCGCAATCGTGGTGACGTGGTTGCAGGCCCTGCGTGCGGCGGCACAGGCAGTGGTGGTCGTGATTGCGCTGATCTCGCCTGCATTGGCGGGCATGTTCGCAATGGCGGCCATGTTCATCGGACTGTGGGTCATGGCCAATTTCGTTGCACAGGCCCTGTCCTTTTCGTCCGCCTGGAAGGCCTTTGGGCTGATGGTCGCCCTGATGATCGGTCTTGTCTTCGGGATAATTGTATTGCTGGCCGTGACGGGGCTGGGCGTTTGGGGGCTGGATGCCAATGTATGATGTTGCAAAAATACGGGCCGATTTCCCGATCCTGTCGCGCGAGGTGAACGGCAAGCCGCTGGTTTATCTCGACAACGGTGCGTCGGCGCAAAAGCCGCAGGTGGTGATCGACGCGATCACCCAGGCCTATTCCCACGAATATGCCAACGTGCACCGCGGGCTGCATTACCTGTCGAACCTTGCCACCGACAAATACGAGGCGGTGCGCGGCACCATCGCGCGGTTCCTGAATGCAGGCTCCGAAGATGACATCATCTTCAACTCGGGCACCACCGAGGGGATCAACATGGTCGCCTACGGCTGGGCCATGCCGCGCCTGCAGGCCGGCGACGAGATCGTGCTGAGCGTCATGGAGCATCATGCCAATATCGTGCCCTGGCACTTTTTGCGCGAACGGCAGGGCGTGGTGCTGAAATGGGTTGACGTGGACAGCACCGGTGCGCTGGACCCGCAGGCGGTGATTGACGCCATTGGCCCCAAGACAAAACTGGTCGCGGTCACCCATATGTCCAACGTTCTGGGCACCCATGTGGACGTGAAAGCGATCTGCGCCGGTGCCCATGCCAAGGGCGTGCCAGTGCTGGTTGACGGCAGCCAGGCCGCCGTACACATGCCGGTGGACGTGCAGGACCTGGGCGTCGATTTCTACGCCATCACCGGCCACAAGCTGTATGGTCCCTCCAGCTCGGGCGCGATCTATGTGCACCCCGACCGGATGCGGGAAATGCAGCCTTTCATGGGCGGCGGCGACATGATCCGCGAGGTGACCAAGGACACGGTGACCTATAACGACCCGCCGATGAAGTTCGAGGCGGGCACGCCGGGCATCGTGCAGATGATCGGCCTTGGCGTTGCGCTGGACTATATGATGGGCCATGGAATGCAGGCGATTGCCGACCACGAGGCGAGCTTGCGCGATTACGCGGTGCAGCGTCTTGGCGGTCTGAACTGGTTGCAGGTGCAGGGCACCACCCCGGACAAGGGCGCGATCTTCAGCTTTACGCTGGACGGCGCAGCCCATGCCCATGATGTGTCGACGATTCTGGACAAAAAGGGCGTCGCCGTGCGCGCAGGCCACCATTGCGCAGGACCGCTGATGGAGCACCTTGGCCTGACCGCCACGTGCCGCGCATCCTTTGGCATGTACAACACCACGCAAGAGGTCGACGCGCTGGTCGATGCGCTTGAACTGGCCCACGATCTTTTTGCCTGAGGCTGTTGTCTTTTGGCTCTAACGATCCCGGGGGGCAGGCGGGGGAGGTCTTGCTTTGCGTCCGTGCACAACAACTGCACCATCGGGGCGATTTAACAATTGCAGCCCCGCACCCTCAAAGCTATACCGCCCCCTAGTGGACCATTAGCTCAGCTGGATAGAGCGCTGCCCTCCGAAGGCAGAGGCCAGAGGTTCGAATCCTCTATGGTCCGCCACCTTCTCCTTCTCAAAAACTGATTTCTCCTGCGCTCGATGCGTCAGGACGATGATCCCTGCGCTTTGCTGCCGGCAAACATCAGCATCCAGGGCGTGCCGTATTTGTCGGTGAACATGGCAAAGCGCTCGGCCCAGAAGGTTTCGTCGGGTTCCATTTCGATGCGCTCCGCATCCTTGGCAAGCGCGTCGTAGATGCGGTCGAATTCCGCCAGCGACTTTGGCGAGATCGAGACGCGGAAGCCCTGCGGCTTGTCGTACATGTCTTCGGAGTTATCCGAGGCCAGGACCAGGGCGTTGCCCAGCTTCATGGCCATGTTCATCACCATGTCGTCGCCACCGGGCATCCGGCTTTCCGGGGTCGGGGCATCGGCGTTGCGGAAAACACCGGTGATTTCACCGCCAAGCACCTTTGCATAATGGCGCATCGCCTCCAGGCAGTTTCCTTTGAAGAAGAGATAGATTTCAGGTTCCATGTTTTGGGTCCTCCCTTGATCCTGACGTGTTGTTGTAATTGTCCGGCATCACTCAACCGGCAGCGCTGCTATTGAAAAAGTCGCGTTGTGCGCCATAAGCCCGCATGAATGCAGGTCGTGCTTCGGCGTGGGCGACATAGGCGGAGAGATTAGGGACGTCTTCCAGCAATCCCGAGCCGCCCAACCGGCGCAGCACGTCCACCGTCATCAGGTCGCCGGCACTTAAGTCGCCATCGAGCCAATCGGCATCGCCAAGGCGGAGGGACAGGTCGGTCAGCTTGCCGCGACTGCGCGTCTCGACAGGTGCTAGGCGCTGTTCGAACCAGATCTCATCTCGTTCGAGGTAGAGCACATCCTCACGCTGGATGACTGAAGGCTCAATCGTGCTGCGCCAGGCGTCCGGCGAAACTGTCAGGTGGAAACGCCGGAACTCACTTTCGTTTCACGTTTTGCAGTCTCAGCCATGTGAATGTCCTCCCCAGGCCCTCGGCCCATTGCGCCCCAGTGTTCTCCCGAACAGCAGCTGCAGGTAGCGTAGCAGATGATCGACGCTGTCGTGTGCGCTGGTGCGGTCGCCAGTCGCCTTGGCCAGGATGAACGCGCCCTGCAGCACGGCCTGGGTGTGGGCGGCAAGGCTCGCCGGTGTCCAGTCTGCCGCAATCTCATGAGATTTCAGCGCAGCTTCGATGTCCGGTTCCAGCGTGGCGGTATGGCCGAAGATACTCGCGGCACAGGCATCGCGGATCGCCGGATGCGAAAGATAGACCTCTTGCGTCATCGTGCCGACAAGGCAGGTGAATGCGGCGAGATCGCCGTCGATGATCTCTTTGCGGAAGGCGACATAGCGCAGCAGCCGGTCGAGCGGATCGTCGTGGTCGTGATAGAGCGCTTCGGCGAAGAAGGCCGAGGTTGTCTCGGCCCAATAGGCAGCGGCGGCGACGCCCAACGTTTCCTTGTTCTCGAAGTGGTGAAAGAACGCGCCCTTTGTGACACCGGCCGTCTTGCACAGGTCGTCGATTGTGGTTGCGGCAAATCCTTGGGATCGGATCACGTCTCGTGCGGCCTCGAGCAGCCTTGTGCGGGCATCGCCGCGTTCAGGATTTTGTTTGGTCTGTCTTGGCATGGGTGTATAAATACCGACCGGTTGGTATTTATATCAAGCGGAAGTCGTTTCCGTCCCGAAACGGTCATCGACACTGTCTCTCGTCAGGTTTCTCTTCGTTCTAAGTGCTGGCAAACCTTCTTTCGTCAAGGTGCTTCCCCTTGACAGACGCAGGCCAAGTGTCCCCACAAACCCGCTCGCAGCGTTCGCGCCCTTGGCAGGGGCCAAGCACGGGCGATTTGATCTGGCTGCGGGCCCGTGAACCGGGGCCGGGCGCTGCAGCCGATCAGTCTTGCTTTTGCGGCGCGATCTCGCGGTCTTCTTCCGCAACATCCAGTGTCGACCAAGTCGCATCTTGCGGCGGGGGCGGCGGGGTGTCGCATGTCCGCATGTGAATGCTCACCTTTGCAATGAAATGCGCGGAAATCGGGGCGGTTACGAACAAAAATGCCATGATCAGCATCTCGTGCAGCGATCTTTCACCCTGCACGAAAGAGTTGAGCATCGACGCCAAGAGCAATGCGCCGATGCCGACTGTGCCCACCTTTGTCGGGGCGTGCAGGCGTGTCATCGGGTCGTTGAACTTCAGCAGACCGATCACGCCGACGATAACAAACCCCGCCCCGATCAGCAGGAGCAGCGCCACTGCATATGTACCGATAATCTCGAAGCTCATTCGATGATGTCCCCCCGCAAAATGAACCGCGCAAGTGCCACGGTCGAGACAAAACCCAGCATCGCGATCAGCAACGCGACCTCAAAGTAAATCTGCACACCTTGATAGATGCCCAGCAGGACGACCAACCCCAATGCGTTGATAACCATCGTGTCGAGCGCCAGAATGCGGTCAGCCGGGGTCGGGCCGATCACCAGCCGCACCATCGACAGGATCTGCCCCAAGGCCAGTATCACAAAGGTGACCATCAGCGCAAAATTCAGTAAATCCGCAGCAGCAATCATACAAAAATCTCCTCCAGCCGACGTTCGTAGCGGGTTTTGATGTCTTCCAGAACGGCGTCGGGGTCATCGGTGTGCAGCACATGCACCAGCAGGCTGTGGCCTTCGCAGGACAGGTCACAGGACACGGTCCCGGGGGTCAGGGTGATCGTCCCTGCAAGCAGCGTAATCGCCTCGGGTTGGCGCAGTTTCAGCGGTATTGCGATCCACGCAGGCTTGAGCTTGGCGTTGGGGACCGAAAGAACGATCCATGCGACCTGAATGTTGGCCACCAGAATGTCCCACATCACAATCAGGCAATAGCTGAACATCTTGCCGATGTGAAAGCCCTTGGGCAGGTCCGGCCACCAGATCGAGGTCATCCGCGGGATTATGATCCCTAGGATAACGCCGAACACCACCATTCCTGCGGAAACGTCATTTTGCAGCAGGGTCCAGACCACCGCCAGCAACAGCGTCAAAAGCGGGTGCGGCAAAAGCCAGTTATAGAAGCGGGTCATGTCAGTGGTCTCCCGTTTTGGGGATGCTCAACTTGCCGGGCGTGTCCACCACCGTCGAGATATATGGTTGTGGTGCGAACAGTTGCGCGGCCATCGTGGTGGTGTAGCTGTGCACAGGCCCGGCAAAGACGGTATGCGCGACCAGCAGCGTCACAAGCCCGCCAACCGCCACGTAGGACAGGGCATGAGGTCGCGCCATCACCTCGGCCTCGGCCTCGGGTGTGACGGAATGTGCCTTCCAGAACAGAATGCTGCCTGCGCGCGAGAACCCGACGATGCTGATCAGGCTTGAGCCAAGCACAACCGCCCAGATCCAAACCATCTGGGGGCTGTCATAGCTGGCATTCAGCACCAGCAGCTTGCCCAGAAAGCCTGACAGTGGCGGCAGACCGGCCATCGCAATCGCCCCGACAAAGAACATCGCGGCTGTCAGCGCGTTGCCCGCGAGAACAGCTTGTGGCGTCAGCGTCAGGCTGCCTCGCCCGGTGCGGACCAGGTCGACAATCAGGAACAGGGCGGCACCGGCCAGCGTCGAATGCACGATATAGTACAGCGCTGCCGCGATACCGGCGGGGGTGAACAGCGCAATCGACACCATCACCATACCCATCGACCCGATCACCGAAAACGCCACAAGCC
Organism: Pseudosulfitobacter pseudonitzschiae; assembly: GCF_900129395.1. Taxonomy (GTDB): domain Bacteria; phylum Pseudomonadota; class Alphaproteobacteria; order Rhodobacterales; family Rhodobacteraceae; genus Pseudosulfitobacter; species Pseudosulfitobacter pseudonitzschiae. The sequence continues at coordinate 852,524 of NZ_FQVP01000001.1, read as the reverse complement.
GGTCCAGATGTTTGGCGGCAAGCACGCCGGTCATCCCGATGGCCAGCGACACCAGTGCTGCGGGCATCAGCCAATAGCCATGCAATCCCGCCGTCGCCGCCAGATCAGGCGAAAAGATCATCGTATAGACGCGGATGATCGCATAGGCGCCCACCTTGGTCATGATCGCGAACAGCGCGGCCACGGGGGCAGGTGCTTCAGCATAGCTGGATGGCAGCCAAAAGTGCAATGGCACCACCGCTGCCTTGATCGCAAAGACCAGCAACAGCAGCACGGCAGCGACCCGGATGCCCACCGTCGCCTCGGGGCCGATTTGTGCCACGCGGTTTGCCAGGTCGGCCATGTTCAGCGTGCCTGTCTCGGCATAGATCGACCCCAAGGCGAACAGGAACAGGGTCGAGCCGATGAGGTTGAACAGCACATATTGCACACCCGCTTTCAGTCGCGCATTGCCGCCTGCGTGGATCATCAGACCGTAGGACGCGATCAGCAGAACCTCAAAAAACACGAACAGGTTGAACAAATCGCCCGTCAGAAACGCGCCCATGATGCCCATAAGCTGAAACTGGTACAGTGCGTGAAAGTGCCAGCCGCGATTGTCCCAGCCCGAGCCGATGGCATACAGCAGCACAAACAGCGCCAATACAGCTGTCAGCAGAACCATCATGGTCGACAGGCGGTCAGCGACCAGCACGATGCCAAAGGGGGCGGACCAGTCGCTCATTTGATAAAGTGTGATGGTGCCGTCAAAGGCCTGCAGCGCCAGGCCGAAGGCGATGGCGATCAGGGCAAGAACGCCCGCCACGGACAGAACCCTCTGGATGCCGATGTGATAGCGTGCGGCCAGCACGATGAAAGGCGCGACAAGGGCGGGCAGGATGATGGGTGCAGCGATCCAATGGTTCATGATGCATCCTCCGAACGGTCTTCATCGGTTTGGGGTTGGTCGTCGACATGATCGTCATCCGACCCCAGAAACGCACCCAGGCCGATCATCACGACAACGGCCGTCATGCCGAAGGAAATAACAATCGCCGTCAGTACCAAGGCCTGCGGCAGCGGGTCGGTATAGGTGCTGACCCCGTCTCGCAGGATCGGCGGCGCCCCCACTGTCAGTCGGCCCGACGCAAACAGGAAAACGTTCACTGCATAAGTCAGCAGCGACACCCCCAGGATCACGGGAAAGGTCCGCAACCGCAAAGTCAGGTAGATGCCTCCGGCGGTGAGTATGCCAATGGCGGATGCAACAAGAAACTCCATGTTACACTCCCTTCTTTTCGGCGGCGGCAAGACCCGCAGCTTTTGTGTCGTCGCGCAAGGGATCGATGTCCATCGGTTCGTCGCTGTCGTGATATCCGGCCAGCCGCGCCAACCGCGAGAAGCTTTCCAGCGACAACATCACAGCGCCGACAACAGCCAGAAACACACCCAGATCAAACAATGCTGCAGTGGCCAGTTCGAATTTTTCGAACGGTGGAATGCGGACATAGGTGAAATCAGAGGTCAGGAAAGGTTTGCCAAAGAACCATGATCCGATGCCGGTCAGCCCGGCAATCAGAACGCCCGCTCCGATCACCCCGTGATAGGGATACCGCAACCGCGCCGACGCCCAGCCAAAGCCGCTGGCCATGTACTGCATGACGACGGCAATGGAAACGATCAGGCCTGCGATAAATCCGCCACCTGGTTCGTTGTGACCGCGCAAGAAGATGTAGAAGCCGACCATAAGAACGACCGGCATGATGACCCGCGTCAGCACGACCATCATCATCGGATGCTTGTTGCCAGAGCGAGCCTGATCGGGTTTGCGGTTCAACAACCGCGCCCGCACCGGTCCATCCAGAAGCGTTTCGGTCATCGCATAGATCAACAGGGCAGCGATGCCCAACACGATGATCTCGCCATAGGTGTCAAAGCCGCGGAAATCGACAAGAATGACGTTCACGACATTGGTGCCGCCGCCGCCCTTATAGGAATTGGCAAGGTGGAATTCCGAGATCGGCGTGTCGACCGCGTCCCTGAGCAAATAGTGAAAGGACAGCCCAAACGTCGCAAGACCACCCAGCACCGCCACGCCTGTGTCACGCACGCGGCGCAGCACTGTGCTTTCGACAGGGGTGGTATTGGGCAGGAAGTTCAGGGCCAGCAGCAACAGGATGATCGTGACAACTTCGACCGTGAATTGCGTCATCGCCAGATCGGGCGCGCTGAAGAACACAAAGCCGATGGACACCATCAGGCCCACGATGCCGATCAGGATCAGCGACAACAGCCGGTTGCGGTGCAATATGACCAGTCCCGCAGTGGCCGTCGCCAGCATCAGCCAGGCCGCGATGAACACGGGCGGTGCATATTGCACCGTTCGTGTGTCGGGGCCGACCGTGCCGGTGGACCATGCGTGATATCCGACAGCGACCATGACCACCAGGGCAATTGCCGCATAGCGCGAAAACGCACCGTTGTGCGACGCGTGAATCACGGCACGCGCCAGTTTCGCGACCGCCTCGACGATAGCTTCAAAGATGACCTTGGCCTCGGGGCGCGGTGCCTTGTCCCAGACGAACAGGGCAGGCTTGAACAGCGCCAACATCAGCAAACCGCCGGCAATGGCGATCAGCGACATGTACAGCGCAGGCACAAGCCCATGCCAGATCTTGAAATATGCCGTCGGCACCGCTGCCGCGTCGCCCAGAACCGAAGCCGTCACCAGTTTCACGAAGGGTTCAGCCAGAAACGGTGCCACGCCGATCGCCACCACCAGAACAACCAGCAAGGCAGGCGGCAGCCAAAGGCCGGTGTTGGGGTCATGCGGCTTGGCCGGATAGTCGTCGCGCACGGGGCCAAAGAACACGTGCCCGATCAACCGGAAGCAATAGGCGGCAGAGAACAACGATCCGACCGTCGCCAACACGGGCACCAGCAAGGGGCTGCCAAACAGGACAGTGTGATACGCTTCTTCCAGCATCATTTCCTTGGACAGGAACCCGTTCAGCAACGGAATCCCGGCCATCGAAAGCGCGGCGAGACTGGCAATGACAAAGGTCAAGGGCATCAACTTGCGCAACCCGCCCAAGCGGCGAATGTCGCGTGTGTGCGCCTCGTGATCGATAATGCCCGCCGACATGAACAACGCCGCCTTGAACGTCGCGTGGTTCAAAATATGAAACACTGCGGCCATCGCGCCGAATGCGGTGCCCGTGCCCAGCAGCATGGTGATCAGCCCCAGGTGGCTGACCGTCGAAAACGCCAGCAGCGCCTTCAGGTCGTGTTTGAACAACGCAATCACAGCCCCCAGAACCATCGTGATCAATCCCGCCGTGGTGACGATCACGAACCACTCAGGCGTGCCCGACAGGACCGGCCACATGCGCGCCATCAGGAAAATGCCCGCCTTAACCATCGTGGCCGAGTGCAGGTAGGCCGACACAGGCGTGGGGGCCGCCATCGCGTGCGGCAACCAGAAGTGGAACGGGAATTGCGCCGACTTGGTGAACGCGCCCAGCAGAATCAACACCAATGCAGGCACGTACAGCGGATCAGCCTGAATCAACTCGCGGTTCTGCAAGATCACGCTCAGGTCATAGCTGCCGACGATCTGGCCCAGCATCAACATGCCACCGATCATCGCAAGCCCACCCATGCCGGTGACGGTCAACGCCATCCGCGCGCCCTGACGGCCTTCGGGCAGGTGTTTCCAATACCCGATCAACAGGAAGGACGACAGCGATGTCAGCTCCCAGAAAACCAGCAAAAGCAGGATGTTGTCGCTCATGACAATGCCCACCATCGCGCCCTGGAACAGCAGCAGGTAGGTAAAGAACTGCCCCATATTGTCGTCGCGGCTGAGATAGTGGCGCGCGTAGGTGATGATCAGCAGACCGATGCCAAGAATCAGCAAGGCAAAGAAAAAGCCCAGTCCGTCCAGCATCAGCGAAAAGTTAAGCCCCAGCAGCGGCATCCAGTCGACCCGCGCCATCACCACGTTGCCCGCAAGCACAGCAGGCAGGTTGGTCAGAAGGCCCACAAAAGCGGCCAGTGACACGGTGAACGTAACGCCCGCCGTGGCCGCACGTCCGGCAGAGTTCATCAATCCAGGAAGCAGCGCCCCCAAGAATGGCAAAGCGACGATAAAGAACAGAGACAAATGAACTCCCACCCACTACGAAAAATTCAGCCTGCCGATTATGAATTAAATTCCCGCAGCCACAAGGTTAGCAACCTCAAGAACCCAAGATTCTTAAGTCGTTTTGGCCATTACAGACAAAAGGTCGCACTTTCGAACGGTGCAGGAAACGCCGTAGTTCCAAGCCTGTTACGGATGTCGCGCAGTTGCCATATTCCACGACCGGTGCGGGCCTATTGCGAGAGGTCCCATGTATAGAGGTCCGTTGGCACCTTGGACTATATTCAGGCTGTTCGTTGTGGACAGTTCCAGAAGCTGCTCAACGCAGCTTCCCGTTCTCGGCCCTTGCCATAGAGAATGAAAAACTTACCAACCACGTGACATTTCATTTAGATTTGCCACACCCGTCCATGCCCCGGCCTTGCAAGGGTGGCATCGTCATGCAGCAGGTTTCGCGAAAATATAGCAAGACTGGTCCGCGACAAACCCATTGATAACAAGACCTTCTTTCAAAGCATGGCCAATCTGCTCTCTCACGCGCAACCTTTCGGCCAAGGCCTTGGCCGGGTCCGACGCAAGAAGGGCGGCGAAATCCGTAGGAATGGTGACGCGTCGTGCTGCATCTGGGGGAGACTGCGCAATCCGTGCCGCGCGGTCGGCCACATGTGCGGTGTCCAGAAACCAGTCTGCCATCAACCGGTCAGAGGGGGTGCCCGCGTTGATACCCACCATTTTGCCGTAATAGTCGGCCATATAGGTGTCGACGATCACGCCCAGCTTGCCCACGTTCAGGGCCGCATTGGCCGCGCGCAGCGGGTCAAAGGTCCAGCGCACGTGGGTGATGCCGCGTGCCAGACACCAGTCACGCTGAAACCACTTCAGGCGCGCGCCCAGTCCCATGCCCTGCATCTTGGGCAACACCGCAAGCCGGTGCGAATGCTGGATGTGCAGTTCGCGCGTGGGAAAGCCAAAGACATAGCCGACCAGTTCGTCGTCTGAAAACGCTCCTGCGACAAGGCCGCCTTCATGCTGGATCACCATCATCAGATCATAGGGATCGACCAGATCATCCGGTCCCCAGACCGCACGTTGCAGGGCTTCAGCCGCGGTGAACTCTGCCACGCCGGACAATTCGCGGATCACCGGCGGTGTCATGCGGAAAAGCTTTCACTGGAAAGGGCCATTTCTGACAGAAAACTTTCATCCAGCGACACGCCGATGCCTGCGCCTTGGGGCACCGCCATCCGTCCGTCGGTTGCTTCGAGCGGTTCGTTGATGATGTCACGCGCAAAATAGCGGCTGGCGCTGGAGACATCGCCCGGTTTGGTAAAGTTCGGCAAGGTCGACAGGTGGATGTTGTGCGCACGCCCGATGCCTGATTCCAGCATGCCGCCGCACCAGACAGGCACGTCAAAGGCCGCCGCAAGATCGTGCATTTTCAGCGCCGTGTAATATCCACCCGACCGCGCCACCTTGATGTTGATCACCCGTGCGGCGTCGGCCTGAAGCGCCTGGCGGCAGGCGCGCACCGAGTTGATGCATTCGTCCAGGCAGATCGGCGTTTTCAGCCGTTTCTGCAGCACCGCGTGGTCCTGAATGTCATCCCATGCCAGCGGTTGTTCGATGTAATCCAATGCCAGATCGTCCAGTTTCTGCAGCAGGCCCGCGTCGGCCAGCGTGTAACAGGCGTTGGCGTCCACGCTCAGCCGGATATCGGGAAAGGCCGCGCGCACCGCACGGACCAGCGCCACGTCGTGCCCCGGTTTGATCTTGAGCTTGATCCGTTTGTAACCTTGCCGGTGGTGATCGGCCACGCGGGCGACCGTGTCGTCGATAGAGCCGATCCCCAAAGAAACGCCTGCGTCAATTGCATCTCCGGTCCCGCCCAAAACGGTTTGCAGCGGCAGGTTCAGCGACTTGGCCCACAGGTCCCAAAACGCCATGTCGACCGTCGCCTTTGTCATTTGATGGCCGCGCCACGGGGCCAGAAGCTTGTCCAGCGCCGCAGGGTTTTCAAAGGATTTTCCGACGATCATCGGCAGGAACAGGTCCTTGAGCAGCGCCATCGCGGCGGGCAGCGTTTCGCCAAGATAGTCGGGCAGGGGGTCCATCACCCCTTCGGCATATCCCTCGTGATCGCCTGAATAGAGCGTCAGCAGCGGGAAAATGCGGTCATGCATCGTGCCGGTCGAGATTACGAAAGGCTGCAACAACGGCAATCGGACAAGCCGCAATTCTGCCCGGTCTATCGTCAGCGGCGCGCGGGTCTGTCTGGAAATGTCCGGCATGTCGAACCCTTTGGTTTGGCTAGGTTGGATCACCTGTAGTTCAGAGACATAAATATTGCAAGATTGACATTATGAAAGCTTTCTGTCATTTGAGGTCTCAAGAGAGAGTTTCAGGGGGCGGCGCTTTGGCACATCCAGACAATATTTCGGTCAGCGTTCAGCAGTTGCTGGCTGACAGCGTCGAGGGTGCGACCAAAGGCGAAAAAGCCATTGCAAGCTACATGATGACCAACATCAAAACGCTTCCTTTCGAGACTGCCTCGACCCTCGCGACCAAGATCGGCGTGTCTGAGGCCAGTGTCGGGCGCTATTGCCGCAGCATCGGGCTGGACAGCTTCAAAGAGCTGAAATCGCGGCTTCAGGCCGACCTGGGCGACAGCGCGTGGTTGATCGGCGACCGGCTGAAAGACTTTCATGCACGGTCCCGCAGTGGGGGCGCCGAGTTGAGTCGTGCGCTGGAGCTTGAGATTGCGGCCCTTGTCGCGGTTTACGAAATGGCGGGCAGCAAGCCGTTTGAAGCCATGGTCAAACGGCTGGCGCGTACGCCGCAGGTCTTTGTCGCAGGGTTTCAGGCAGAGCGCGGTCAGGCCCAGTATCTGGCCAATGGATTGCAATACCTGCGCCCCGGTGTCTGGCTGGCCGACCAAGAGGGCGGCACGTTTTCCGAGCTGTTGCAGGGCGATCCTGCGCAGTCCTGCCTGGTCGTCATCGACGGGCGCAAATATTCCCGCATGGCCGAAAAGCTGGCCCGCGCGGCCAAGGAGCGCGGCGTGAAAGTGTCGTTGATCACCGATCCTTACTGCACGTGGGACGCAGGGCTGGCGGATGAAACCTTTGCCGTGCCGACCGAACTGAACCTGTTCTGGGACAACACGGCACCCATTTCCAGCCTGATCAGCCTGACGGTGAACGGTGTGTTCAACGAACTGGGCGCAGATGTCGAAGAGCGGATGGCCGCGATTTCTGCAGGCTACAACACCTTTGTCGGCCACCTCGGCGCGCGGTCTGACACAAGCAAAAAATAATCAAAAAAGCGCCACCATAGGGAAGGTATAATTACCATGAAGTTCAACAAACATTTGCTGGCTGCAAGCGTGTCCATCGCGTCGATGAATGCGATGGCCCCTGTCGTCTTTGCGCAGGAGGCTACGATTGTTTTGCCGTCCAACACGGTCGGTCTGACAAGCTATAACCCCGTAACAGCCATTCTGACGAATGCCGCCGCCTTTCTTATCTTCGACCGGCTGGTCGAGGTGGACGCCGCGCGCAACTACCATCCGCATCTGGCCGAAAGCTGGGAAGAGGCCGAGGACGGCATGTCGTGGGTGTTCCACCTGAAACAAGGGGTGACCTTCCACAACGGTGTGCCCTTCAATGCGCAAACCATCGCGGACTGGCTGCCGCTGTATGACGGCACCGACAACGCCTATTATACTGCGGCCATCGACAGCATTCAGGTTGTGGATGAATACACCGTGAAGTTCGTGATGAAACATCCCGAACCGAACCTGCTGTACAACCTTGCCATCATGGGTGTGCCCGAACCCAAATCCTTTGTCGCCATGGGCGAGAATTTTGGCGTGACCGAAACCATTGGCACAGGGCCCTACAAGCTGGAAAGCTTTGACATCGGCCAGCAAACCGTTCTGGTGCGCAACGACGATTACACCTGGGGCTCGCCCGTGGCCAAGAACACAGGCCCGGCCAAGTTCGAACACCTGACATTCCGCGAGATCGCCGAAGCCTCGACCGCGTTTCTCGAGCTGAAAACCGGCGGTGTCGATATGCTGCTGTCGGTCCCTGCCGATTTCGTTCCCGAGGTTGAAAAACAAAGCGACCTGAAGCTGGTCAGTGTTCCAGGGCGCGAGCTGGTCTACATGGTCATGAACGTGGTCAAAGAACCGTTCAACGACATCAAGGTGCGCGAGGCCGCGGCCCTTGCCATCAACCAGCAGGAAATTCTGGACAACATCTATGGTGGTATCGGACAGGTGGCAGACACCTTCCTGATCTCGGCATTGCCCGAGGCGAAAGTGGCCGACGAATATCGCATCGCGTTCAACCCCGACAAGGCCAACGCCCTGCTGGACGAGGCCGGTTGGACCATGGGCGCGGATGGCGTGCGCATGAAGGACGGCCAGCCGCTAAAGGTGTCGTTGTGGACCCAAAGCGACAGCGTGTTCCGTCGTCTGTCGGAAGTTGTGCAGGCGCAACTGAAAGCCGTGGGCATCAGCGCCGAGATCGGCACCTTTGACAGCGCCATGATCCGCGACCAGTACAAATCCGGTGAACAGCAGGTCGCCGTGCGGTCCTATGTCTGGGACAACGCCGATATCGTGGACTGGTTCTTTGGTGGTGACCGGCTGGGCTATCCGAACATCTCGATGTTCAACGACCCAAAGGCCGAAGACCTGCGCGCTGCGGCCATGACCGGATCAAAAAGCTCGGACGAGCGGATCGCGAACTTTACCGCCTATCACGAATACGTCCTTTCGCAGTTTCCGGTGGCCCCGATTTACCAGCCTGTTGTCAGTGTCGCGTACAACACCTCGCGGATCTCCATGCCCGAAGTGTTTGACGCGCCGGGCATCGGGTCGACCGTGCTGATGGACATGGCTCCGGTCGAATAAGCGTCAGGCGGGGATCAGACATGTTGGGTTATTTTATCAGGCGGGTGCTGGTTCTGATCCCCGTTTTCCTTGCGGTGTCGGCGGTGATCTTTTCGATCATCCACCTGATACCGGGCGATCCGATCGACAACCTTCTGAAGATCGGTGCCGGCCCCGAACAGCGCGAGATCATGACCGCGCGCTATGGCTTGGACAAGCCGCTGGTGGTGCAATACTGGATCTGGCTCAGCGGTGTCCTTCAAGGTGATCTCGGCACGGCCATCGTCGCCCGCAGGCCAGTGGCCGACCTGATCGCCCAGGCCTTGCCGCATTCTCTGGCGCTGGGACTGTGTGCGCTGGCGTTCTCGACCTTTTTCGGGATTGTTCTGGGCACGATCGCGGCGCTGACCCGTGACCGTTGGCCCGACCAGCTGATCATGACGGTTGTGCTGCTTGGCTCAACCGTTCCGGGATTCTGGCTGGGTCTTTTGCTGATCCTGGTGTTTTCCGTCTGGCTGGGCATGTTCCCGGTGTCAGGCGCGCGCGACTGGTCGGCGATGGTTCTGCCGGTTCTGACCGTGGGTCTGGGCGGCACTGCACTGGTTGCCCGGGTGACCCGCGTGGCGATGGTCGAGGCGGGCCAGCGCGATTTCCTAATGCTTTTGCACGCCAAGGGGATGCGCCCCGCGCGCATCCAGTTGCGCCATGTGCTGCGGCACGCGCTTATTCCTGTGGTCACCATCCTGTCGCTGCGCATTGGCTGGATCCTGGGCGGCGCGGTCACGGTCGAGGTGGTCTTTGCCCGTCCCGGTCTGGGCACGCTGCTGATCAAATCACTAAACCAGCATGATTATCCTGTGGTTCAGGCCTGTCTGCTGATCCTTGCGATGGCGGTGATGCTGGGCACCTTGGCGGGCGACCTTATCCAGGCGGCCATGGACCCGCGCGTCAGGGCGGCATTGTGATGGGGGTGGCTGTAGTGAAATTGTCCGACACCACATTGGGCCGCGTCATGCGCCGCCCCAAGGGCGTGATCGCAGGCACCTGGCTGATACTGGTGGTGTTCGTTGCGGTCTTTGCGCCGTACCTGACACCTTATGAATACGACATTCAGGACCTGCCCAACGCGTTCCGAGCACCGGATGCGGCGCATTGGCTGGGCACCGACGAATTCGGCCGCGATATGCTGACGCGCATCATGTATGGCGCGCGGACCTCGCTGAGCGTGTCGACGATTGCGATTGGCATCTCTGTGTTTTGCGGCATGTGCCTGGGGGCGGCGTCCGGATACTTCGGTGGGCGGTTTGACCGGGCCGTGACTGCGGTGATCGACCTGACGTGGTCGTTCCCCGAAATTCTGGTGGCGCTTATTCTGGTGGCCATCATCGGCCCCGGTGTCACGGGGGCGATGGTCGCCATCGGCGTTGCCTATCTGGCGCTGTTCACGCGACTGACGCGGTCGCAGATCATGGCGATCAAATCCGAAACTTTTGTCGAGGCATCGCTGTCTTTGGGGGCCAGTCACGGTCATATCCTGATGCGTCATCTGCTGCCGAACGCGCTGGCACCGGTGATTGTCGCCGCGATGCTGGCCACGGGTGACGCGATCATCCTCGAAGCGACGCTGGGGTTCTTCGGTCTGGGCGCGCAGCCTCCGACGCCCAGTTGGGGCGGGCTGATGTCGTCGGGCACGGCACATATGTTCAAGGCGCCGTGGATCATCATTATTCCGGGGGTGGCCGTGGCCGTGACCGTCTTTGCGATCAACCTGTTCGGCGATGCGCTGATCCATGCGCTGGACGTGCGCGCGCGTGTGCGGGAAAGCTGATGTTGCTGCGTGTCAAAAACCTGTCGGTGAGCATCGGCACACTGACCCTGCTGGAAGGTGTCAGCTTTGATCTGGCCAAGGGCGAGATCATGGGGCTGGTTGGCGAAAGCGGATCGGGCAAATCGCTGACGGCACTTGCGCTGACCGGCTTGCTGCCGCTGATTGGCGGGCGCGTCACCGCAGGGTCGCTTGAATTCGACGGCACCGACATGGTCACCCAGCCCAAGCGCAAGCTGCGGGCCCTGCGCGGACGCCGGATCGCCTTTATCACCCAAAACCCGATGACAGCACTGGACCCTGTGCAGCGCATTGGTCCACAGGTCGATTTCGTGTCGCGCACGCACCTGGGGCTGGACCGCAAGGCGGCGCGGGCGCGCACCATTGCGCTGTTGACCCAACTGCGCATTCCGCAGGCCGACGCCATCTGTTCGTCCTATCCGCACCAGTTGTCGGGCGGCATGAAGCAACGCATCGTCATTGCGATGGCATTGGCAGGCGATCCCGACCTGATCGTCGCGGACGAGCCGACGACGGCGCTGGATGTCACGGTTCAGGCGCAGATCATCCATCTGCTGACCCGCCTGGTGCGCGAACGTGGTCTGTCGCTGGTGCTGATCACGCACGACATGGGCGTCGTGGCACAGGCCTGTGACAAGGTGGCGGTGCTCTATGCGGGCCGGCTGGCCGAGCAAAAGCCGGTGCATGCGCTGTTTGCCAGCCCGCAGCATCCCTATTCAGCCGCACTGATCGACTGCATCCCCCGCGAGGGCATGGCACCCGGATCGCTGACTGGCATTCCCGGCAACGTGGCCTCGGCCACGGCCTATCCTTCGGGCTGCCGGTTTCACCCCCGATGCCCGCGCGCGGGGGCAGGTTGCGACACGAAGGTTCCTGTTCAGCGTGGCCTGTCCGACGCGGGCACGGTCGCCTGCCATTATCCCCTGAACGGAGCGCCGGATGTCTGAACCTCTTGTCAAGATCCAGTCCCTGTCCAAGCGGTTCGACACCCCCGGCGGGTTCCTGAAAAAACGGCGCAGCATGTTGGCAGTGCGCGATGTGTCACTGTCGATTGCACGTGGTGACATCGTCGGCGTGGTCGGTGAAAGCGGGTGTGGCAAGTCCACGCTGGCCCGTCTGGTGTTGCGGCTGATCGAGCCGACCGAAGGTGCTGTCTGCTTTGAAGGCGCCGACCTGACGCAGCTCAGCCGGTCCGAGTTGCGCAAGATGCGTCAGCGGATGGCGATGGTGTTCCAAGACCCTTATTCCTCGCTTGATCCGCGGTATCGGGTGGCAGATGCGCTGGCGGAACCTTTTGTGGTGCAAGGCCAGCGGGTGCCGCACGGTCGCATTGACGCGCTGATGGAAAAGGTCGGACTGCCTGCGTCATTGACGCAAAGCTATCCGCACCAGTTGTCAGGCGGGCAACGCCAGCGGGTCGGCATCGCGCGGGCCCTCGCGCTGAACCCGGATTTTATCGTGCTGGACGAGCCGACGGCGTCGCTGGACGTGTCTATTCAGGCGCAGATCGTGTCGTTGATCCAGGAGTTGCAGCGCAATCTGGACCTGACTTACCTGTTCATCAGCCATGACCTTGGGCTGGTCCGCTATTTCTGCAATCGCATCGTGGTGATGTATCTGGGCGCAGTGGTCGAGGAATTGCCCGATCCCGGCGCCGCGCCGCGCCATCCTTACACCCGCGCGCTGATGGCCAGCACCTTTGCCCCCAATCCAAACGCCCGTCAGGAGGCCACCGAGCTGACCGGCGAGATCCCCAGCGGTTTCGACCTGCCGCGCGGCTGCGCCTTTGCCGGGCGCTGTCCAAATGTCACGGCCAAGTGCCGCGAAACGGTTCCCGTGCTGAGCCGCGGACCGCACCCCGTCGCCTGTTTTCACCCGATCCAAGGATAACCCATGACGCACCATGTCCTCACTGCCGAATTTCTTCATGAAAGCAACACGTTCAAAAAGGGCCTGACCGAGCTGCACAACTTTGAGGTTGATGCGTTGATGGAAGGTGACGAGGCGTTGGCGCGTCTGTCCGACGGCAACACCGGTCTGTCGGGGTTCACGGATGTGGCCGACGAAGCGGGCTGGGACCTGACCCATGTGATTTCGGCCTATGCCGTGCCGGGGTCCAAGGTGTCGCGGCACGCATTCGAGCATGTTGCAGGCAAGATTTGCGCCGCGGTAGAACAACACAAGGACACATTGGACGGCATCCTGCTGGCGATGCACGGGGCCATGGTCACCGAGTTCTGCGAGGACGGCGAGGGCGAGCTGTTGCAGCGCCTGCGCGACATCGTGGGGCCGGACATGCCCATCGCCACCACGCTGGACCTGCATTGCAACGTCACCCCGCAGATGGCGGAACTGGCCAATATCATCGTGTCCTACAAGACGTACCCGCACATCGACCTGCGCGAGCGCGGGCAACAGGCGGGCCGTATTCTCGAGGCCGCGATGGCGGGCAAAAGCCGCCCAAAAACCTGTCGCGTGGCTTGTCCGATGCTGGACGATCCTAACGGCGGGCGCACCGATGTCGGCCCGATTGTCCCGCTATATGCGCGTGCACTGGACCACGAGACTGAAAAGGGCATTCACTGCGTGTCGATCAACGCAGGCTTTAGCGATGCGGATATTCACGACATGGGCCCGACCGTTCTGGTGACCTATGATGCCAACACCGATGGTGCCGAGGCGCGCGCCCACGCGATTTCACAGCAGATCGCAGGCGAGATCTGGGCTGCCCGTAACAGCATTGCAAACGATTTCCTGAGCGTGGAAGAGGCCTGTGCGGTCGCCATGTCGTTCGACACGTCCAAGGGGCCGCTGGTGATCGCGGATTATGCCGACAACCCCGGATCGGGTGCCTATGGCGATGCGACCAACCTGCTGGCTGCCATGCTGGACGCCGGGCTGAAAAACGCGACCTTTGCCCCCATGATCGACCCCGACGCCGCCGCCATGCTGTGCGCCCGAACGGTTGGCGACACGGTAACGCTGGACTTGGGCGGCAAGAACGATCCGGCCTTTGGCGGCGGGCCGTTGACGCTGACGGGAACGATCATGCACATTTCGGACGGCTGGCTGACCGGCGATGGGCCGATGCTGGGCGGGTTGCGCCGCAGCTTTGGCCCCACGGCGGTTCTGCGGGTGGACGGCATCGACATTCTGGTGACCACGGAACGGGATCAGATGCTGGACCTGCAACAGTTCAAGACATTCGGCATCCAGCCCGAGCAGAAGTCGGTCGTTGCGGTGAAGTCCATGCAGCACTTTCGCGCCGCGTTCGAGCCGATTGCGGGCAAGGTGATTGTGTGCGACAGCGGCGCGCTGTCCACGCCGCAGATGAGCCGACGCCCCTACGTCAAGGTGCGCCGCCCCATTTGGCCGCTGGATGCAGAGGCACGAATGTAGCAGAACTTGGTGAGCCCGCAGGGCAGGGCAGACACAGGAGGCTTGGGTGAAAATAGCATGTATGCAAATTGCTCCGGCATCGTCGGGCGTGGCGCATTGTCTTGAGCAATTGGACGGTTACGCAGCACAGGCCAGGTCTGCAGGTTGCGATCTGCTTGTCACGCCCGAGATGTATCTGACCGGCTATAACATCGGCGCAGCCCGTGTTCTGGAACTGGCGCAGCCAGCCGATGGACCCGACGCCGCACAGGTGGCAGACATTGCCCGCCGTCACGGGCTGGCGATCCTCTATGGCTACCCGCAGGCTGACCCACGGGGTGGTGCCCCTTTTAACGCCGTGCAAATGATCGACGCGGCGGGGGCGCGCATCGCGCACTACCGCAAGACCCATCTTTACGGCGATGTGGACCGCGCGCAGTTTCAGGCGGGCCATGCCCGCGCGCCGGTGGTGGCGTGGAACGGCTGGCGGATCGCACTGGCAATTTGTTACGACATAGAGTTTCCCGAATTGACCCGCGCCTATGCGCTGGACGGGGCCGATTTGGTGCTGACACCCACCGCCAACATGATCCCATATGACAGTGTCGCCACGCGGCTGGTCCCCGCACGGGCCGAGGAAAACGGGCTTTTCGTGGTCTATGCCAACTATTGCGGCAGCGAAGGTGATTTCGACTATTGCGGCCTGTCCTGCGTTTGCGCGCCCGATGGCCGCGATGTTGCGCGGGCAGGGCGCGGGCCGGGGCTGATCGTGGCCGATCTTGACCGGGCCGAGATTGCGCGCACGCGCCAAGCCGTGCGCTATCTGCACGACCGTCGCCCCGAGATTTACACCAAGATTGGAACTGCCCGCGATGACATCTGACCCCAGACCCCAACCCTATGTCACCGCCTTTGGCCCCGACTTTACCTTTGCCTTTGACGACTGGATCACCAATCCCGCAGGCTTGGGTGCGGTGCCCGCCGAAAGCCACGGGCGCACGGTGGGGATCATCGGTGCCGGCATTTCAGGGGTCATTTGCGCCTATGAGCTGATGAAGCTGGGCCTGCGCCCCGTCGTCTTTGAATCCGGCCAATTCGGCGGACGGCTGCGCAGCCAAAGCTTTGAGGGCACCACCAATGCCATCGCCGAACTGGGCGGGATGCGCTTTCCGCTCTCGTCCACTGCCTTTTATCACTATGTCGATATGCTGGGGATCGAAACGCGCCCCTTTCCGAACCCGCTGACGAAGGCCGCAGGATCAACCGTGATCGACCTGGCGGGCGAGACGCTTTATGCCGAAACCATCGACGATCTGCCGCCGCTGTTCCGCGAGGTCGGGGCCGCCTATCAGCAGGCGCTGGAGGATCACGCCCAGTTCGGCGCCTTGCAAGCGGCGATCAAGGCCCGCGATGCCGCGCTGGTCAAGGAACTGTGGAACCCTATCGCACAGGCCTGGGACGACCGCAGCTTTTACGATTTCATCGCCTCGTCGGATGCGTTCAAAAAGCTGTCCTTCCGGCACCGCGAAGTTTTTGGGCAGGTCGGGTTCGGCACCGGCGGATGGGACAGCGATTTTCCGAACTCGATGCTGGAAATCCTGCGGGTGAACTTGCTGGGGCTGGACGACGATCAACACTATATGGTTGGCGGCGTCGAACAGGTGCCGCGCGGCCTGTGGACCCGCAGCCCCGAGAAGATGGTCCACTGGCCCGAGGGCATGACGCTGGAGAAACTGCACGGCGGATCGACCCGGCCGGGCGTGGTGAAAGTGCGCAAGCAGGGTGACGATGGCCCATTCGAAGTGACCGACCGCTGGGGCCGTGTCGAGACATTCGACGCGCTGATCAGCACCTGCCAAAGCTGGCTGATGACCACGTCGATGGATTTCGAGGAACGGCTGCTGGCGCAGGATATGTGGATGGCGCTGGACCGCACCCGTTACATGCAGTCGTCGAAAACTTTCGTGATGGTTGACCGCCCGTTCTGGCGCGACCGCGATCCCGAGACGGGACGCGAGGTGATGAGCGTGACACTGACCGACCGTATGACCCGTGGCACCTATCTGTTCGAAGATGGGCCAAACGCGCCTGCGGTGATGTGCCTGACCTATTCGTGGATGTCAGACGCGCTGAAGATGGAACCGCTGCCGGTTGAGAAGCGGGTCGATCTGGCGCTGGACGCGCTGCGCAAGATCTATCCCAAGGTGGACATCACCCAGCATATCATCGGCAACCCCATTACGGTCAGCTGGGAAAGCGACGAGAATTTCCTCGGCGCGTTCAAGGGCGCGCTGCCGGGGCATTACCGCTATAACTACCGCATGTACGGGCATTTCGAGCAATCCGGGATGCCACCCGAACAACGCGGCCTGTTCCTCGCGGGCGACGGCATCAGCTGGACGCCCGCCTGGGTCGAAGGGGCGGTGCAAACGGCCCTGAATGCAGTCTGGGGCGTGATGACCCATCTGGGTGGTCATTCGCATCCTTCCAATCCCGGACCCGGAGACGCCTATGCCGAACACGGTCCCGTGGATTTGGGTGGGTAGGCGCAGGATCTATGCCTTTGATCGTCGGCCTGCCGGTGTCAGGCCGCAATGGTGCCTTGCTGGCGCGCACCTTTGAAATCTGACAAAGGCGGTGGCCTTTTTGATCCGTCATTTGCCGCGCCGTTCATCCAGCCAAGTCACAGCGCAAAACCGCCAGCGTGGCTTGGCGGCGGAGGCGCGTGGCGCTATCACAGGCGTCCGACACTCAGAGGATTCCCCGACATGACCGACGTTGCAGATCGCATTGCCCGCACCATCGCCGCCGACATCGACGCGCGGCCCGAACAGGTCACCGCCACCGTTGCCCTGCTGGACGGCGGGGACACGGTGCCCTTTGTCGCGCGCTATCGCAAAGAGGTGACAGGCGGGCTGGACGACACGCAATTGCGCCGTCTGGCCGAGCGGCTGGAGTACCTGCGCGATCTGGAAAAACGCCGCGCCAGCATCCTGTCCGAGATCACCAGCCAGGGCAAACTGACCGACGCGCTGGCCCGCGACATTGCCAAGGCAGACACCAAGGCCGTGCTTGAGGATCTCTATCTGCCCTACAAACCCAAACGCCGCACCAAGGCGATGATTGCCCGCGAAAACGGGTTGGAACCGCTGTTGCGCGCCATTCTGGCGGATCGCACGGCAGAGCCTGCGGTGCTGGCCAAGGGCTATCTGTCCGAGGCGGTTGAAACCGAAAAGGACGCGCTGACCGGTGCGCGCGATATCCTGGCAGAGGAACTGGGCGAGAACGCCGCGTTGCTGGGCCGTTTGCGTCAGCTCATGCAGTCCGAGGCGCTGATCACCGCCAAGGTGAACAAGGGCAAGGAAGAGGTCGGCGCGAAATTCTCGGATTATTTTGATCATTCCGAAAAATGGGCCGCGATCCCGTCGCACCGGGCCCTGGCAATCCTGCGCGCCGCAAAAGAGGATATCGTGTCCGTCGACATTGCCCCGGACCCGGACACCGGGCTGCCGCGTGTCATCGGCATCATTGCCTCGGAAATCGGCATTCCCGGCGACGGTCCGGGCGATATGTGGCTGCGCGAGGCGGCGGCGTGGACATGGCGGATCAAGCTGAGCGGGACCATGTTCATGGACCTTCTGGCCGAATTGCGCCGCCGCGCCCATGGCACCGCCATCGAAGTCTTTGCCCGCAATCTCAAGGATTTGCTGCTGGCCGCACCTGCGGGTGCGCGTGCAACGCTGGGGCTGGACCCTGGCATCCGCACCGGCTGCAAGATCGCCGTGGTGGACCAGACCGGCAAGCTGATCGACACGGCAACGATCTATCCGTTCCAGCCCAAGAATGATCTGCGCGGGGCCGAAGAAACCCTGCTGCACCTGATCCGCAAACACGGTGTTGCGCTGATTGCCATCGGCAACGGGACCGCCAGCCGCGAGTCGGAAAAGCTGGTGGGTGACGTGTTGAAACGACTGCCTGCAGGCACCGCGCGGCCCACGCCGGTGATCGTGTCCGAGGCGGGCGCGTCGGTCTATTCTGCGTCAGAGCTGGCCGCACAGGAATTCCCTGACGTGGATGTGTCCATTCGCGGCGCCGTGTCGATTGCACGACGGTTGCAGGACCCGCTGGCCGAACTGGTCAAGATCGAACCGCAGGCGATTGGCGTGGGCCAGTATCAGCATGACGTGGACCAGCGGCAACTGGCGCAATCGCTGGCCGCCGTGGTCGAGGACGCGGTGAACGCGGTCGGGGTTGATCTGAACATGGCCTCGGCCCCGTTGCTGTCGCATATCGCGGGGCTGGGGCCATCGTTGGCGCAGAACATCGTGACGCACCGCGACGCCAACGGTGCGTTCAAGTCGCGCAAGGCACTGTTGAAGGTCGCGGGGCTTGGTCCCAAGGCATTCCAGCAATGCGCGGGTTTCCTGCGCATTCCGAACGGCGACGAGCCGCTGGATGCCTCGTCCGTTCACCCTGAAGCTTACGGCGTGGCCCGCAAGATCGTGCAGGCCTGCGGGCGTGACGTGCGGTCGATCATGGGCGACAGCGGGGCGCTGTCGGGTCTGCGGGCTGAACAGTTTGTCGACGACAGCTTTGGTCTGCCGACGGTGCGCGATATTCTGTCCGAACTGGAAAAGCCGGGCCGCGACCCGCGCCCTGCGTTCAAGACGGCCACCTTTGCCGAAGGTATCGACAGCATCACCGACCTGAAACCGGGCATGTCGCTTGAGGGCACGGTGACCAACGTCGCGGCCTTTGGGGCGTTCGTGGACATCGGGGTGCATCAGGACGGGTTGGTGCATGTCAGCCAGTTGGCGGATCGTTTCGTCAAGGACCCGCACGAGGTGGTCAAGGCAGGCGACGTGGTGCGCGTGCGCGTGACCGAAGTTGACGTGCCCCGCAAACGGATCGGCCTGACGATGCGCAAAGACGGGGGCGATAAATCCTCACCCCGTGCGGCCCCCGCCGATAAGCAGAAACCGCGCGGCAAGGCCCCGATGTCGGCAGCCCCCAAGGCGGAGTCGCAAGGCGCATTCGGGTCTGCGCTGGCCGATGCGTTCAAGCGGCAGGGGTCGAAATAACCCACCTAGCCGTCGCGCGTTGCGACCTCGTGCGCTTTGGCGATGCCGTAAAAGGCGTCAACGATCTGGTTCTGGGTGTCCTTCAGGCTGAACACCGTTTCATGGGTGGCCAGACCGCGCATCTCGACAATGGGCAGCCGCGCCACACCATCGCTGCGGCCGGTGCTGGCACGCCACATGAACCCCACGCCCAGCCCATTCACGACAGCTTCGTACAACCCGTCGCGGGCGTCCAGCGTCAGGAACGGTTGCGGGGTCAGGTTGGCACGGGCAAACATCCGCTCCACCGCCCGCTGCGTGGATGAACCGCTGGCGCGAAAGATCAGCGGCACGCGCGACAGATCGGCGGCGGTCACTTCGGACGCCTGCGCCAGCGGATGATCGGCGGGCGCGATGGCGATCACTTCGGAAGAGGCCAGATGTTCACGGCGAAAGCGGGGATCGGCCGGGACATCCGGCAGCACGCCGATGTCGCATTCATGGGTCAGCACGGCGCGCGCGATTTTCTGGTGTGATCCGGTTTCCACATCCAGCGTCACCCCCGGAAAGGCGCGGTGAAAGGCGGCAATCACTGCCATGCCCGGCATCGCATTGCCCAAGCCGATGGCAATGCGCCCTTCGCGCAAGGATGACCGGCTGCGCAACAAACGCTCTGCCTCGTCCTGCGCTTCGGCGGCGCGTTCGGCCAGATCGCACAGTTTCAGGCACAGCGCCGTCGGGCGCAGCTGCCCTGATTCCCGCAAGAACAGGCGCAGGCCGAATTCTGCTTCCAAAGCACGCACTTGGGCAGAGATATTGGGCTGTGTCACGCCCAAAAGACGGGCAGCGGCTGCGTAAGATCCGCCTTCGGCCACGGCCCGGATGGCGTTCAGACGGGCGGTGCTGAGGCTCATTTTTCACGATTCCATACTGTGGGTTTGCTTAAACCTTAGCCTAGGTTTGCTTTGTTACAGGAACATCACACAACCCCGTCAAAGGTCGCCGCAGATGCGCGGCAGGTGCCCCGCACAAGACGGGAGACAGCCCCTTGGACGTTGCGACGACACATTATCCGGTGGCCCATCGGTACACACGACTGGACGCGCGCGCCGTTGCGGATGCGCGTCTGGTGCTGTGCGATCTGGACGGTTGCTTGATTGCCCAAGGACGCCCGTTTGCCGAAACGGCGGAATTCGTGGCGGCCTGCGGCGACCGTCTATGGATCGTGTCGAACGCCTCGGACAGCACCGCGCGCGCGATGTCGCGGCAACTGGCGGGTTTCGGCATTGCGGTACCGGCAGCGCGCATCTTGCTGGCCGGCGAGACGATGCTGGAACATCTGGCCCATGTCGAAGGCATCCGCCGCGCCCGTGTGTTTGCCAGCGCCGCGTTGATCGCCCGCGCAGTTGAGCTGGGCATCGACCCCGCAGCCGACGCACCGCAGGCGGTGCTACTGTGCCGCGACGCCGGTGTGACGGTGGAGACCATGGGGCCGATCCTGACGCAGGTCGGGCAGGGCGCACCGCTGTGGGTGTCGAACGAAGACCTGTCGCACCCCGGACATGACACCCAGCCCGTCGCGGAAACCGGCGCATTGCTGGCGGCATTGCGGGCGATCCAACCGGAATTGGAATGGCGCAGTCTGGGCAAACCCGACCCGATGATGCTGACCATGGCACTGACGCGCAGCGGTGTGTCCGCGCAGGACGCTGTCTTTGTCGGGGACAATGTCCTGACCGACGGGGCCGCCGCCGCAGCCCTGAACATGCCCTTTGTCCACATCCAAAGGAGCATCATCCAATGATCCCCTATCTGATCCGTGTCGCGGTGAAATCGGTGGTGACGCTATTTGCCATCGCCACGATCACCTTTATCGCCACCCGCCTGTCTGGCAACCCGATCGACACCTTTCTGGGCGACGGGCTGACCGAAGAGGGCCGCGCCGAGCTGATCCGGTATTTCCAGCTGGATGGTTCGTTGTGGCAGCAATACCTGGCCTTTATGCGCGGTGCCGTATCCGGCGAGTTCGGACTAAGCTTTGTCGACCGGCGCCCCGTGACCGAAGTGGTCAGCGACCGGCTGTGGGCTTCGGGGCAGTTGTTGCTGGCCTCGGTCGCGTTCACCTTGCTGGTGGCGATCCCGCTGGGGATACTGGGCGCGATCTATCGCAAAAGCTGGATCGGCTCAGCGGTTATGATGGTGGCCTTTGCAGGCTATGCGGTGCCGTCGTTCATTCTGGCCATCGTGATGGTGCTGGTCTTTTCCTACTGGCTGAACTGGTTGCCGGTGGTGGGCAACGGCAGTTTTGCCCATTTCATCATGCCGACCATCGCCATGTCCGGCGTGCTGATTGCCGCACTGACGCGGTTTACCCGCAACGCCATGCTGGACGTGCTGGGGCAGGATTTCATCCGCACCGCACGGGCCAAGGGGCTGGGCGAGGCACGCGTGGTGCTGCGCCATGGGCTGGGCAACGCCGGTGTCACCGTCATTTCGGTGATCGGCCTGCAAGTTGCGGGGCTGGCGGCGGCGGGCAGCGTGGTGGTCGAAAGCATCTTTTCCTGGCCGGGCATCGGACAGCTTTTGGTGAACGCGGCGCTGGTGCGGGACTACCCCGTCTTGCAGTTCGGCGTGATCACCGTGGCCGTCGCTGTCGTCGCCATCAACGCCCTAACGGACGTGTCCTATGCGCTGGCTGACCCGCGCATCCGACTGGCCCGCAGTTAAGGAGCCCGTATCATGACAACGCTCGCAGATCCCGTCATCGCCCCGCGCCGCAAAGGCAGCACCGATTTCATCCAGAAGATTGCCATCGGCATTGCCATCCTGCTGTTCGCGCTGGCGGTGTTTGCGCCGTGGATCGTGCCCTTTGGCCCGCTGGATCAAAGCCTGCTGAGCCGCCTGCGGCCGCCGCTGGGGTTCGAACGGTTCGCTGCGGGCCATTACGCGGGCACAGACGAGCTGGGCCGCGATGTGCTGTCGCGCAGCTTGTACGGGATGCGGCTGACGCTGACGCTGGCCTTTGCCGGTGCGCTGATCGGGTTGCTGATCGGCGGCACGCTGGGGCTGGTGGCCGGACTGCGCCGTGGCTGGGTTGAGGACGGGATCATGGCGCTGGTCGACATGCAGATCGCCATTCCCTTTACGCTGGTGGCGCTGTTGATCCTGTCGCTGCTGGGGTCGAACCTGACCGTGCTGGTGCTGGTTCTGGGCATCGCCGGATGGGAACAATACGCCCGCATCGTGCGCGCCGAGGTGCGCCGCCTGTCGGCGCTGCCGTTCATCGAGGCGGCGTGGACCGCCGGGGCAGGGCCGGTCTACATCGCTTGCCGCCATGTGCTGCCCAACCTCGTCTCGCCGCTTGTGGTGCAGTTCACGCTGGCGCTGTCCAACATCGTGATCCTGGAAAGCACGCTTAGCTTTTTGGGCCTTGGCGTGCAGCCGCCGCAGCCGTCGCTTGGGTCGATGGTGGGGCTGGGGCGCGACTATATGCCGACCGCGCCGTGGATCGTGCTGGTGCCTGCCGCGCTGATCGTGGCGCTGACCTTTTCCGTGCAGATCATGGGCGACTGGCTGCGCGACCGCGCCGATGTCCGTCTGCGCGACCGATAACAACCCCGAAGAGCCGCGTCCCAAGCGGCCGAACTCAGATTGCAACCGAACCCTGGAGAACATGATGTTCCGATTGATGCTGACAACCGCCCTTGCCGTGCTGCCGCTGGCTGCCACCGCACAGGAAATCACCGTGGGTGCCGCGAATATGGCCCCGTACCTTGATCCCGGCCGCGACCATTCGAACGTGGGATCACAGTTCTATTACAACAGCTTTGACACGCTGATCGACCGCGACCACACCAAGCTGGAGCCCGAGTGGGTGCCCGCGCTGGCCACATCATGGGAGCTGATCAGCCCCACCGTGATGGAGCTGAAGCTGCGCGATGGTGTCAAATTTCACAACGGCGACCCGATGACCGCTGACGACGTGATCTTTTCGCTGAACCGGATGATGCAGGCCACGTTCCCACCCTATGTGGTGCGCGCCAAGGACCGTCTGGCCAACTTCCCCGAAGCCGAGAAGGTGGACGAGAACACCATCCGTATCCACGCCAACCGCGAGGAACCGCTGTGGGAAACGCTGATCTCGCTGCAACAGGTCATGATCATCCCCGAAGCCTATACCAAGGCGCTGACCGGCGACCCCGACGTGGCAGAAGACAGCGATTTCGAAGCCTTTGCCTTGGCCCCCGTCGGCACCGGCCCCTACAAGATCGAAAGCTTTCAGCCGGGGGAAAAACTGGTCTGGACCCGTTTCGACGATTTCTGGGGCGAAAAGGCACCGCTGGAGCGTGTGAACGTTGTGCAGATCTCGGAAACCGCCAGCCGCGTGACCGCGCTGAAAACCGGCGAGGCGGACATCATCACCAACATCGCCCCCGACCAGCTGTCGCTGATCGACAATGACCCGGCGCTGAAAACCGCAGGGTCGGCGACGGCGCTGTTTCATGTGATGATCATGAACCAGAACCACCCGAAACTGAAAGACCCGCGCATCCGTCAAGCGATGAGCCTGGCCATCGACCGCGATGCGCTGAACGAGGCGTTGTGGCTGGGCAAGGCGATTGTGCCGTCCACGCATACGATGGCGGAAATGGGCGAACTGCACCAACCCGATCTGGTGACCTTCGAATATGATCCCGAGCGCGCCAAGGAGTTGTTGGCTGAAGCGGGCTATGACGGGTTCGAGATTACCTACGACACCGCGCCCAGCTATTACACCAACGGCGTTCTGGCCGCGCAGGCCATCATGGAGATGTGGGCCGCTGTCGGCATCAACGGCAAGATCGTTGTCGGCGACAAATGGACCGGTAACTCGCCGGACCTGATGGCGCGCAACTGGTCGAACCCGATGTATTTCGCGGACCCCTTCGGTTCGTTCGGCGTGATGTGGGCTCCCGATGGCCCGTCGCAAAGCGAGGGCCGGTTCAACACCGACGAAGCCTATGCCGAGACATGGGACCGCTTCCGCTATTCGACCGATGTCGCCGTGCGCAAGGCGGCCTATGCCGAGCTGATGGAACGGGTCAAGGAAGATCCAGCCGTTCTGCCGCTGTACCGTCCGTTTGAAAGCTGGGGCATGAAAACCGCGATCAACTGGGCGCCGATGCCGGGGCATATCCCTTACGTTCTGGATTTCCGCGCAGGCAGCATCACGCTGGCCGGAAGCTGACGCCATCAGGGCCGGGCGCGTGTTGCGCCCGGTCCGCCACCCTGATCCGCCATCGTTACAGGAGTGCTTTGCATGACCCGCATTGCCATCGTCACCGACATTCACCACGGCGCACCGTCGCACACCAAACGGGGCGATACCGCGCTGGACCTGCTGTGCCAGTTCGCCGACTGGTCCAACGCACAAAAGCCCGATCTGGTTCTGGATCTGGGCGACCGGATTTCCGACATTGACACCCAGACCGACCTGCGTCTGGAAGGCGAAGTGGCCGACGTGTTCGCGCGTCTGGACGCACCCGTTTACCACATCTGTGGCAACCATGACCGCGACCACCTGACCGTGGCCCAAAACGAAGAGATCCTGGGCGTCGATCTGAATAACCGGGTGATCGACCTTGGCGACTGGCAGTTGGTCCTGTGGCGGGCCGATGCAAAAATTCACCGGTCCGCTCCGCGCATCGGCTTTGACCTGCCCGAGGCGGACCTGTTGTGGCTGTCCTACGCGCTGCAACGCGCGACAAAACCGACGTTGATTGCCAGCCATGTGCCATGCTCGGGTCACAGCCAGATCGGCAACTATTATTTCCAGCGCAACGAAAGCCTGTCCACATACCCGCAAGCCGACCGCGTGCGCGAGGTGCTGGCGCAGGCGCGTGTGCCGCTGGTCTGCATCGCGGGGCATGTGCACTGGAACACGGTCACCACCGTAGACGGCACACCGCACATCACCCAGCAAAGCCTGACCGAAAGCTTTACCACCGCCGGTGAACCCGCCCGCGCGTGGGGGATGCTGGAGCTGGGCAAGACGGTGCATTGGCAGGTCTTTGGCGACGACCCGTTCGAGGCGCGGCTGACCCCGACCAACCAACGCTGGACCGCGCCATTGCAACCCTTCCTGTCAAAGCTGGCGGCGGAATGACACTGGTACCTCCCAATCCGCCCGTCCTGTCGGTCCGCGATTTGCGCGTGGCTTTTGGTCACAACGAGGCGGTCCACGGGCTGTCCTTTGACATCCACCGTGGCGAAACGCTGGCGCTGGTTGGTGAAAGCGGCTCTGGCAAGAGTGCCACGGCGCTGTCGATCCTGCGGCTGATCGAACGCGAAGGCGGGCGGATCGTGGGGGGCAGTATCCGGCTGGCTGGCGATTGTTTGACCGATATCACCAGACTGTGCGCCTCTGAACTGCGCGCGCTGCGTGGGGACCGTGTGGCGATGGTGTTTCAGGAACCGATGACCTCGCTTAATCCGGTGATGACAATCGGCGCGCAGATCTGTGAAACGCTGACACTGCACCGTGGTCTGCGAGGCGCTGCTGCGCGCGAAGCTGCGCGGGCGGCGTTGGAACGGGTCAAAGTGCCCGATCCCGCACAGCGACTGGATCAATACCCGCACGAACTGTCCGGCGGGCTGCGCCAGCGTGTGATGATCGCCATGGCGCTGAGCTGCGAGCCCGAGGTGCTGATTGCGGATGAACCCACGACCGCGCTGGATGTGACCACGCAGGCCGAAATCCTGCGTCTGATCGCGTCGTTGCAACGCGAGATGGGGATGGCGGTGCTGTTCATCACCCATGACCTTGGCGTGGTGTCGCAGATTGCCGACCGCGTGGTCGTGATGAAGGACGGGGAAAAGATCGAGGAAGGCCATACGGCCGATCTCTTTGCCAATCCGCGCGCTGATTATACCAAGGAGCTGATGGCCGCCTCGCCGCGTCTGGGCGAGGGCGCGCCGGAACCGCTGGCCGATCCCGAGCCGGTGTTGCAGGTGCGCGGGTTGACCACGACCTATGGCGGTGGCCTGTTTTCAATGGGCAGAGTCAAACCGGCGGTGCGCGATGTGTCGATCACGCTGGGACGCGGCGAAACGCTGGGGCTGGTGGGCGAATCCGGTTGCGGGAAATCCACGCTCGCGCGGTCGATCATGCGGCTGGTGGAACCCACGGCGGGGCAGATCACGCTGTTGGACACCCGCATCGACGGATTGTCACGCGCGGCGTTGAAAGCGCACCGGGCACATATCCAGATGGTGTTCCAGGATCCCTACGCCTCACTCAATCCGCGCATGTCGATCCGCGACGTGGTGACCGAACCTGCGTTCCTGCACGGTATGGTCGCCGCTGCGGACCGCAGGGCGATGGCGATCGAGCTGTTGGAGCGGGTCGCACTGCCGCGCGACGCGGTTGATCTTTATCCGCACCAGTTCTCGGGCGGTCAGCGTCAGCGCATCTGCATTGCCCGCGCCCTGTCGGTGCGCCCGCAAATCATCGTGGCGGACGAGGCGGTGTCGGCGCTGGATGTGTCGAACGCGCGGCGGATCACCGACCTGATGGCGGATATCCAGAAGCGCGACGGGGTGTCGATGCTGTTCATCAGCCACGATATTGCCGTCGTCGAACGGGTCAGCCACCGGATTGCGGTGATGCTGAACGGGCGGATTGTCGAGACTGGTCCAACCGACCGCGTGCTGAATGATCCGCAGCATCCCTATACCCAAGTGCTGCTGTCGGCGGTGCCGCGCATCGACCGGATCGGGGCCGCGAAAGGCAAAGAGAGGGCGCGGTCACTCGCTTTGGTCTGATGCGGACGGGCAGGGGGTAACCCGACGCGTGTGCCTGCGCGAAAAAGATGTTGCATCGCTGGAACCTTCTTCGGGATGCGGCGTTCTTTTTGTACCTGCGCGGCACTGCCTCTCATCCCCCGAGTTTTTGCAGTCCCGCACCCGCGCAGCAAAAAGGGCGCCGACCCGGCGCCCTTTTTCGCAACGTTGCATTCGGGTAGCTGTTCAGCCGCCCCAAGTGCGCACGGCACCACAATCCATGTGAACAAAGTTCGAACCGGAATAGCGTCCGACGCCACCGCCATGGCAGGCCGCTGCGGCCTTGGCAATCTGGTTGACCGACCGCGACGCCAGTCGAAGGTCAGCGGCCTGACCCTTCATGTGCAAGGAGTTTTTCGCCACACCGCCACTGCGCGCGCGCAGCATGGCGTTGGTTTTCGGCGAACGGTATCCCGAAAGAAGCATATAGGGTTCGTTGACGTCCATCAGGTTGTGGGCGGCGGCCATGATATCCACGGTCCGCAGGTCCATCTTGACCACGTCGTCGGTACGCCAGTCGCGCATGAAGTGGTTCAGTTCCTTGAAGGCATCGCTGATATATTCGCCTTCGATCCAATAAATCATGTCCAGGCGTTCGCCGGTGCGGCCCGAATACATTCTGATGCGTCGGATGTCGCCAGCGCCGCGCAAGAAGCCGGCTGCGTTTGCGAAAGTGGGTGCCGCAACAACAGTGGTTGCCGCAAATGCGCCCAATAGAGCGCGGCGGGTCATACCCGTAGAGCGATTGTCATTCATGATTCTGCGCGTCCCGTAGTTCTGCCTGACCGTGATGTTACACCGCCAATTTCATCTCATCCCCAGATGTGGGATCTGTATTGCATAGCAAGAATCGTTAACCAAGCGCTGAATCCCATCGGTTCCATCTATCAAGAGTTTTAGGCGAATTTTTGCGCATATTTGGGCATATGTGCTTTTTTGGCCCATGAGCGATGCAAGCCGGTCGCAGGGGAGAAACTTATCCATTTTCCCGCGTAAATGTGAGTGGACAGCCCTATTGTTGTCGTATGAAAACCGTCTTCAACAGTCCGACACCATACCAAATGGGGGAAATATGACGCTTACAGGCAACAGGTTCTTGGCGGTCTTCGCTGCATTGGCCGCCATCATCACACTGTGGAGCGTTCCTGCGCCCGCAAACGCGCAGGTTACTGCGTTCAAGCAGGCCGTGGCCGAAGGGGCCGCGCGCGACAAGGATATCGCGGCCTTCTACCAGGCCAACGGATATGAAAGCATCTGGACCGGCAACTCGGGCCGCGAACGCAAGCGTCGCGCCGAGTTGATCAAGGCGCTGAACAGCGCAGACGATCACGGCCTGCCGGTCTCGCGCTATGATCCCGACGGGCTTTTGGCCAAGATGAAAGCCGCAAGGTCGCCCCGCGATCTGGGTCTGGTCGAGGTCGAAATCAGCCGTGTGTTCCTGCAATACGCCCGCGATGTGCAAACCGGCGTTCTGGTGCCGTCGCGCATCGACAGCCGCATCGTGCGTCAGATCCCTTACCGCGACCGTACGTCCTATCTGGTGAATTTCGTAAAATCCTCTCCCTCGGGATTTTTCAAGGCACTGCCGCCGAAAACCCAGGAATACACAGCCCTGATGAAGGAAAAGCTGGGGATGGAGCGTCTGTTGGCCAAAGGTGGCTGGGGTCAGAAAGTGCCTGCCTCCGCGCTGAAGCCGGGACAGTCGGGCAATGCTGTCGTGATCATGCGCAACCGTCTGATGGCAATGGGCTTTCTGGACCGCACGGCGTCGCAGACCTATGACGCGAAAATGACCGCAGCGGTGCAGCAGTTCCAACTGGCGCACGGGCTGGCCGCCGATGGTGTGGCCGGACAGACCACCATCGTTGAAATGAACCGCTCGGTGCAGGAACGTCTGCAATCCATCATCGTGGCGATGGAGCGTGAACGCTGGGTGAACCAGGAACGCGGCCGCCGTCATATTCTGGTGAACATCCCCGATTTCACCGCCAAGGTTGTCGACAACGGCAAGGTCACCTTTGAAACCCGTTCGGTTGTGGGGGCCAACAATTCCGATCGTCCGACGCCCGAGTTTTCGGACGTGATGGAATTCATGGTCATCAATCCCAGCTGGTATGTCCCGCGCTCGATCGTGACCAAGGAATATCTGCCCGCGTTGCAGCGCAACCCCAATGCGGTCAGCCACATCGAGATCACCGACAGCAGGGGCCGCAAGATCAACCGTGGTGCCGTGAATTTCAGCCAGTACACTGCGCGGACCTTCCCCTTTTCCATGCGCCAGCCGCCCAGCAAGGGCAACGCACTGGGTCTGGTGAAATTCATGTTCCCGAACCAGTACAACATCTACCTGCACGACACGCCGTCCAAGAACCTGTTCGACCGCGAATCCCGCGCGTTCAGCCACGGGTGTGTGCGTTTGGCCGATCCGTTCGATTTTGCCTATACGCTGCTGGCCAGACAGACGAGCGACCCCAAGGGTTTCTTCCAGGCAAAGCTGGCCACCGGCGCCGAACAGACCGTGATGCTGAAAGAGCCGGTGCCCGTGCACCTGATCTATCGCACAGCCTTCACCACGCCCAAGGGGCACACCCAGTACCGCCGCGATGTCTATGGTCGTGACGCCAAGATCTGGGAGGCCCTGTCGCAGGCAGGGGTGGCCTTGCGCGCGGTTCAGGGGTAATTCGGACCCCAACAGGGGACAGTGGTCCCCGTAAAGGGGTACGCATATGTCTTATACGGTGAAAGAGATTGCAGCGGCGCTGGGGGCGGAGGCCTTTGGCGCCGTTGACCTTTTGATCACGGGCGTGAACGAACCCGCCTTGGCCGCAGCCGACCAGCTGGCGATGGCGACCTCTGCCAAATACGCCGAGAGCCTGTCACAAGGTGCGGCGCGCGCCGCCGTGCTGTGGCAGGGCGCCGACTGGCAGGCGCTGGGGCTGGAGGCAGCGATTGTGCCCGCGCGGCCCCGTTTTGCAATGTCCGGTCTGACGCGGATGATGGACCGCGGGCAGGGGTTCGGCACAGGTATTCACCCCACGGCGGTGATTGATCCCACGGCAGAGATCGGCAGTGACGTCAGCATCGGCCCGCTGTGCGTGGTGATGGCCGGCGCGCGGATCGGAGCCGGTTCAATCGTCGGGCCGCAGTGTTTCATCGGCACACAGGCGGTGCTGGGGGCCGAGGCATACCTGCGCGAACAGGTCAGCATCGGCGCCTATTGCCAGATCGGAGACCGCTTTATCGCGCAGCCGGGCGGACGTGTGGGGCCTGACGGGTTTTCCTTTGTCACCCCCGAGGTATCGGGAGCCGAGCAGGCCCGCGCCTCGCTGGGTGCGGACAACGACGCCAAGCCGCAGGCCTATGCGCGCATCCATTCGCTGGGGGCGGTGATCATCGGGGATGATGTCGAGCTGGGCGCGAATTCGACCATCGACAACGGCACGATCCGCGCCACCCGCATCGGCGACGGCACCAAGATCGACAACCAGGTGCAGGTTGGCCACAACTGCGTCATCGGCAACGACACGCTGCTGTGCGCAGGCGTTGGCGTGGCCGGATCGACCGTTGTGGGCAACAACGTCGTCCTTGGCGGGATGACCGGCGTAGGCGACAATCTGACCATCGGAGATCGCGTCATTTGCGGCGGCGGCACCAAGGTTTTGTCGTCGGTGCCTGCGGGCCGCGTCATGCTGGGCTATCCCGCAACAAAGATGGAAACGCAGCTGGAAACCTACAAGGCCCTGCGCCGACTGCCGCGCCTGTTCCGCGATGTCGCGGCCTTGCAGAAAACAGTTTTCAAGTCGGACAACAGTGACTAAGTCTTTGCGCGAACCGTGGACCAAGTGGGGGACGACCATATGAGCGTCAAGGACAAGGTTATCGCAATTATCGCTGAACAAGCCGTGCTGGAGCCGTCCGATGTGACGATGGACAGCACGCTGGAAAGCCTCGGAATCGACAGCCTGGGACTGGTCGAAAGCATTTTCGCAATCGAGGAAGAGTTCGACATTTCCGTACCCTTCAACGCCAACGATCCCAGCGAAAGCGATTTCGACATCTCTACGGTGGCGTCGATTGTTGCCGGCATCGAAAAGCTGATGGCGGAGCAAAAGGACACCGTATGAAACGGGTGGTGATTACCGGCGCGGGCACTGTGAACGCGCTGGGGCACAACGTGGCCGATACGCTTGAGGCCATGCGCGAAGGCCGCTGCGGTATCGGTCCGCTTGAATTTCAGGACGTGGACCGGTTGGCCATCCGCATTGGTGGCCAGGTGCGCGGCTTTGAGGCCGAGGGTTTGTACAACCGCCAGCAGATGAGCCTGTATGATCGATTCACCCAATTCACGCTGGCCGCTGCCAAAGAGGCTATTGCGCAGTCCGGCCTGATCTTCAGCGGGACATTATCCGCCAAATCGGGCGTGGTGCTGGGCACCGCCGGTGGCGGGGTCAGCACGTGGGATGCGAATTATCGCAGTGTCTACGAAGAGGGCAAGAACCGCGTTCACCCCTTTGTCGTGCCCAAGCTGATGAACAACGCCGCGGCCAGCCACGTCAGCATGGAATATAACCTCAAGGGACCGTCGTTCACCGTATCGACCGCCTGTGCGTCGTCCAATCACGCGATGGCGCAGGCGTTTCAGATGGTGCGCTCGGGCATGGCACCCGCGATGGTCACGGGTGGCTCTGAATCCATGCTGTGCTTTGGCGGGGTCAAGGCCTGGGAAGGCTTGCGGGTGATGTCACGTGATGCGTGCCGTCCGTTTTCGGCCAACCGCAACGGGATGGTTCAGGGCGAGGGCGCGGGTATTTTCGTGTTCGAGGAAATGGAACATGCACGCAAGCGCGGGGCCGAGATTCTATGCGAAGTGGCAGGCTTTGCCATGTCGTCGGACGCCAGTGACATCGTCATGCCGTCCAAGAACGGTGCCGCGCGCGCGATGGCGGGTGCCCTGGCCGATGCACAGGTAAACGCCGGCGAGGTCGGCTATATCAATGCCCATGGCACCGGAACGGCTGCCAACGACAAGACCGAATGCGCCGCCGTGGCGGATGTGTTCGGCCAACACGCGGACAAGCTGATGATTTCCTCGACCAAGTCGATGCACGGCCACCTGATCGGCGGCACCGGTGCGGTCGAGCTTTTGGCCTGTATCATGGCCCTGCGCGACGGGGTGATTGCGCCCACCATCGGTTATGAGGAACCCGATCCCGAATGCGCGCTGGACGTGGTGCCCAACGAAGCGCGTGATGCGTCGGTCGATGTGGTGTTGTCCAATGCCTTTGCCTTTGGCGGCATGAATGCGGTGCTGGCCTTGCGCAAATTCGCCTGATCGCGCCGACCGCCCACGAAAAAGGCCGCGCCCCGATGTGGGGCGCGGCCTTTTTTGAACCGTGACGGCTTGCGTTATTGCTCGATCACCGAGGATTTTCCGAAGCTGTCGGTAAAGCCTTTCAGCGACATTGTCAGTTCGACCTTCTGATCGGGGGCCAGTGCAGGCACGATCGTGAGCGTGGCGTTGGCACCGCGTTTGAATGCGGCCACATCTTCGGCCACCAGACCGATACGGGCATAGCAACCGACCGGGTTACAGAACGCGTAAGGATATGTGCGCGCGTTGCCGCCATCGACAGCGAGCTTCAGCTGCGCGGGCAGGGAGGTTTCCAACGGCACGATGATGGTCGCACCGGCCACGGCCTTGCCGCCTTCGGGCAGGCGGAACAGCGAAAACTCGGCGACGGGCGAACCCTGACCGTCATCCAGCAGCTGATACATCTGACAGGGGTCTTTTTCTTCTTCGGTCTTGATGCAACGGATTTCGAACGCACCGACGGTTTCGGCAGTATAGGGCTTGCCCAGTTCCGGATCGGCGTCGGGGTCGTTGCCCATGCTCAGTTGCGATTCAATCTCGGCTGCGGTGCCGGACTGTGTTTCAACGGGTTTATCACCTGTCTCTGCGGTCTCGGGCGCGCTTGTGTCGGGTGTGGTCGTCTCGGGCGTTGTGGTTGTCTCTTGTGCCAGAACAGCATGGGGCGCGGTCAATGCCAGCGCGGCCGTCAGCATCAGTGTTTTGATCGAATATGACATCTTAACTTCCAGACTTGATTGCTTTGCGATTCAGTTAGCACGCAAGCGCAGCACTGTCAGGGGCCAGTGCATTGAAATCTGGGGCGATCCGGCAGTTTTATGCCGTTTTTCAACGTCTGCGGGCACAAAAAGAAAAGAGGACCCGATTGGACCCTCTTTTCAAATGATATCTCCCCGTCGGACTGGCCGACTTATTTTAAAGAGAGATTAGGCAATGACACATAGACGGTCAACTGCAAATCTGAAGGCGGGTCGAGAATGCGGAAATCACAAGAAAAATTTCCGTGCTCAGCCAAAAGCCGCCTGAAATTTCAGCAAAAAAAGCCGCGCCCGAAGGCACGGCCAGTCTGACAGGGAGGAAGTCATTCCACACCGGAAGGACTAGACGGTGTCGAATGAAAATCACTATGGCCCTGAAAGGTTAAGTTTGTATGGTCGGCAGAACAGGTTTTGCGCGATGCGAGGCCAGCGAGTAACGGGACAGGCAGATGGAAGACGCAGTTTTTGTAGGGGGTGGCGGGCCGGAGTATGGGGTTCAACAGGGGCTGAGCCTGAAATACGCCAACCGGCACGGTTTGATCGCGGGGGCCACGGGCACCGGCAAGACAGTGACATTGCAGATTCTGGCCGAAGGGTTTTCTGCCGCCGGCGTGCCGGTGTTCATGGCCGACGTGAAGGGCGACCTGTCGGGCCTTGCCAAGGCGGGGAGCGCTGCGGCCAAGCTGCACGAACCTTTCACCGAGCGTGCGGCCAAGATCGGGTTTACCGATTATGCCTATGCCGCATTTCCGGTGACCTTCTGGGACATGTTCGGCCAACAGGGCCATCCGGTGCGCACCACTTTGTCCGAAATGGGACCGCTGTTGCTGAGCCAGCTTTTGGAGCTGAGCGAGGCGCAGGAGGGGATTTTGAACATCGCCTTCCGTCTGGCGGATGAAGAGGGGCTGCCGCTGCTGGACCTGAAGGATTTGCAGGCATTGCTTGTCTGGATCGGAGAAAACGCCAAGGATATTTCGCTCCGCTATGGCAATGTTTCTTCCGCGTCGGTGGGTGCAATCCAGCGCCGGTTGCTGGTATTGGAAAACCAGGGTGGGGCCAAACTGTTTGGCGAACCGGCTTTGGCACTCTCCGACCTGATGCGCTGTGATGCGGACGGGCGCGGGATGGTGAACATCCTGGCCGCGGATCAGCTGATGGCCTCGCCCAAGCTTTATGCGACGTTCCTGTTGTGGCTGCTGAGCGAGCTGTTCGAGGAACTGCCCGAGGTGGGCGACCCGGACAAGCCCAAGCTGGTCTTTTTCTTTGACGAGGCGCACCTGCTGTTCGACGACGCGCCGAAGGCGCTGATCAACAAGGTCGAACAGGTGGCGCGGCTGATCCGGTCCAAGGGGGTTGGCGTCTATTTCATCACCCAGAACCCGGCAGACGTGCCCGAGGATATTCTGGGACAGCTTGGCAACCGCGTGCAGCACGCCCTGCGTGCCTTTACCGCCAAGGACCGCAAGGAACTGCGCATGGCGGCGGAAACCTACCGCGAGAATCCCGCCTTTGACACCGAAACCGCGATCCGCGAGGTCGGCGTGGGCGAGGCCGTGACCTCGATGTTGCAGAAAAAAGGGGTGCCGGGGATTGTCGAACGCACCCTGATCCGTCCGCCGTCGTCACAACTGGGGCCGATCACGCCGGACGAACGGGCAGGGGTCATGGCCGCATCGCCCATGGCGGGGAAATATGACACGCTGCTGGACCGCACATCGGCTTTTGAAATTCTCAAGGACCGCGCGGCAAAGGCAGCCGCCGAAGCTGCGCGCGCCGAGGAAAAAGCCG
Source organism: Pseudosulfitobacter pseudonitzschiae (assembly GCF_900129395.1). Lineage (GTDB taxonomy): Bacteria > Pseudomonadota > Alphaproteobacteria > Rhodobacterales > Rhodobacteraceae > Pseudosulfitobacter > Pseudosulfitobacter pseudonitzschiae. Next base: position 817,485 of record NZ_FQVP01000001.1, on the reverse strand, counting down.
AAGAGGCCGAAGAACCCGCCGCGCGCGATTTCAATGCAGGGCGACGTTATTCCGGTACGCGGGTGACGCGGTCAACGTCACGCTCCACCCGCAGCAGCACCAGCTTTGGCGATCAGATGACCAAGATGGTGGTCAAGGAACTGACCGGAACCATGGGCCGCCGCATCGTGCGCGGCATCCTGGGCGGGTTGTTCAAGGGACGCTAACAGCCTTGCTGCGCGCCGGCTATGTTGCTGTCCTTGCGTTCCGATTGAAACCCAAAAGGCCCGCGCGGGATGCACGGGCCTTCTTTCATTTGAATGGATGGTCCATCACCGCTCGGGGATCAAACCGCGCGGGCTGAACCGCAGGACCAACAGCAGAACCAATCCCATCGTCAACAACCGCATATGCGCGGCGCTTTCGATCAGGTGCACCTTGAGCGGCGATCCGTCGGTCATGCCCGAGGTGATGGCCTGCATCAGCAACAGCCCCATCGGTTCGACCTGAACCCACAGGAACCAGATCAGGAATCCGCCCAGCACAGCACCCAGGTTGTTGCCCGACCCGCCGACGATCACCATCACCCAGATCAGAAAGGTAAAGCGCAGCGGCTGGTAGGTGCCCGGTGTCAGCTGCCCGTCCAGCGTTGTCATCATCGCACCGGCAATCCCGCAGATCGCACTGCCCAGGATGAACACCTGCAAATGCCGCGCGGTCACGTCCTTGCCCATCGCTTCGGACGCGTTTTCGTTGTCGCGGATGGCGCGCATCATGCGGCCCCACGGACTGTGCAGCGCGCGCTGTGCCAGCACGAACAGGATCACCAGAACCACGGCGAACAGACCCGCATAGACCAGCTTGACCCAGATCGTGGACGCGGTGACGGGGTCCATCCCCAGACTTGCAGCCCGTTCCAGAAACGCAGGATCGCTTTGCAACTCGATCTCGTAGGGGGCAGGCCGGGGCAGGCCGATCACGTTTTTCACGCCACGGCTCAGCCAGTCCTCGTTTTTCATCACGGCAATGATGATCTCGGCGATGCCCAGCGTGGCAATGGCCAGATAGTCGCTGCGCAGGCCAAGGGCGGTCTTGCCGATGATCCAGGCGACACCAGCCGCCAGCAAACCACCAACAGGCCAGGCCACCAAGGTCATCCAGCCCCATGCCGCCCCGCCGGGGTTAAGGCCGCCCAGATAGCCGGTCGATGCAGGATCAATCGCCTCGATCCGTGCGACCGACGGGTCAAACAGCGCGCGGTACACGAAGAACCCGCCAATCAGCAGCACCAGAACCACAACCGTGCGCAGCCAGCCTGCGGACATCCGTTTGATCACCAATGCGGTGACCACAATCGTCGCGGCCCCCATCAGCAACGCCACGATTACACCACCACCGCCTGCGGCCCAGGCTTCGGTGGTGGGGGGCATGGACACCAGAACCGTGGCCAGACCGCCCAAGGCGACAAAGCCCATGATGCCCACGTTAAACAGACCCGCGAATCCCCATTGCAGGTTGACGCCCAAGGCCATGATCGCGCTGATCAGACCAAAATTCAGGATGAACAGCGCCGAGTTCCAACTTTGCAGAAATCCCGTGCCGATGATCAGCACGGCAACCAGCGCGAACAGCGCGGTGTTTTTAACTGTCTCGTTCATACCGATTTCCCCGCAAACAATCCGGTGGGCCGGAACAGCAAGACGATCAACAGGATCACGAAGCTGACGGCGAATTTATAGTCGGTGCTCAGAAGCTGGGCCAAACCGTCGGGCGCCAGGCTTTCGGGCAGGGCATAGCCTGCAACTTTTTTCCACGCATAGGTGACCATGACTTCGGAAAAGGCGATGGTGAACCCGCCCGCGATGGCTCCCAGCGGACTGCCCAGACCGCCAACGATGGCGCTGGCAAAGATCGGCAGCAGCAGCTGGAAATAGGTGAAGGGCTTGAACGACTTGTCCAGCCCGTACAGGACCCCCGCCACGGTCGCGAGAGCCGCGACGATCATCCAAGTGATCATCACCACACGCTCGGGGTTGATGCCTGACAACAGCGCCAGATCCTCGTTGTCGGAATAGGCGCGCATGGATTTGCCGGTGCGGGTGCGGTTCAGGAACCAGAACAGCGCCGCCACCACGATCACGGCTGTGATCACCGTGATCCCTTGGGTGGTCTTGATCGCCAACCCTTCCTCAAGGCCGGTCATGTCCTTGAACGTGCGCACCGACACGATAAACCGTTCGCCATCGGCAAAACGCTGGTCGTCTGGCCCAATGATGAAGCGCACCAAACCGTTCATGATGAACATCACGCCAAGCGACACGATCACAAGGATCACCGGCTTGGCCTTTTGTTCGCGGTAGAATTTATAGACCACACGGTCGGTGAACAGCAGCAGCGCCATACAGCCCAGAATGCCAAAAGGCAGGGCCAGCAGCGCCGTGGGCACCGGCCCCAGCGAAATGCCCCAGCTTTGGAACAGCCAGGTGAACAGGATGGTCACCATTGTGCCGAAGGCCATCGTATCGCCATGGGCAAAGTTGGAAAACCGCAGGATGCCATAGATCAGCGTGACCCCCAGCGCCCCCAGCGCAAGCTGGCTGCCATAGGCAATCGCAGGGATCAGAACAAAGTTGGAAAGCGCCACAAAGGCGTTGAGAAGATCCATTATGCACAGCCTCCGGTCGGGTTGGTGCCCAGCGGGCTGTGGATGCGGGGTGTTGAAGCGTGATGCATATCCTCAGCCCCCCAAGAACGATTTGCGGACTTCGGGATCGGCCAGCAGTTCTTTGCCGGTGCCGGTGAACGCATTCGCCCCTTGCACCAAGACATAGCCTTTGTCGGCAATCTCAAGCGCCTGACGGGCGTTCTGTTCCACCATCAGGATCGGGATGCCCGTGCGGGCGACCTCGATGATGCGGTCGAACAGCTCGTCCATGACGATGGGGCTGACGCCCGCCGTGGGTTCGTCCAGCATCAGAACCTTGGGCCGTGTCATCAGCGCGCGGCCAACGGCGACCTGCTGGCGTTGACCGCCCGACAGTTCGCCCGCCGCCTGACGGCGCTTTTCCTTGAGGATGGGAAACAGATCATAGACCTGCGCCATCGTATCGCGGAAATCGTCGCGCCGGATAAAAGCGCCCATTTCCAGGTTTTCCTCGACGGTCATCGAGGTGAAGATGTTCGAGGTTTGCGGGACAAACCCCATGCCCTTGGCCACGCGGTCCTGCGGGCTGAGGTCGGTGATATCCTCGCCGTCCAGCCGGACCGAGCCCTGGCGCACGTCCAGCATCCCGAACACCGCCTTCATCGCGGTGGATTTGCCCGCACCGTTGGGGCCGACGATCACGGCAATCTCGCCTGCGTCCACGGCCACGGTGCAGTCGTGCAGGATGTCGGGGCCGCTGCCATAGCCGCCGGTCATGCTGTCACCGATCAGAAACGCATTGCGCGTGTTCATCGCAGCACCCGTGCCGGGGTGGGCGGACAGGGTGCCGACACCCTTGGGGTTGGCGATCGACGCGTCCTTGTTGCCGCGTCCGTCTGAATATGGATTACCGCTCATGCGCCCACCTGCTCTTTGTTTTTCAGGCCGGTGCCCAGATAGGCCTCGATCACGTGCTCGTTGGCCTTGATCTCGTCCAGCGTGCCCTCGGCCAGAACCTTGCCCTCGGCCATGCAGATCACGGGGTCGCAAATCTTGCCGATGAAATCCATGTCGTGTTCGATCACGACAAATGTGTAATTGCGTTCTTGGTTCAGGCGCAGGATCGCGTCGCCGATGGTGTTCAGCAGCGTGCGGTTCACACCTGCACCAACCTCGTCCAGAAACACGATCTTGGCGTCGACCATCATGGTGCGCCCCAGCTCCAGCAGCTTTTTCTGCCCACCCGAGATCTGGCCCGCCTTGTGATCGGCCAGATGCTCGACCGTCAGGAACTCAAGAACCTCGTCCGCCTTTGCGCGCAGGGCGCGTTCCTCGTCGGCGATGCGTTTGCGGCCAAACCAGGTGTTCCACAGGGTTTCGCCCGACTGGTTGCCCGGCACCATCATCAGGTTCTCGCGGCAGGTCATCGAGGAGAATTCATGGGCGATCTGGAACGTACGCAACAGCCCCTTGTGGAACAGCGTGTGCGGCGGAAGTCCGGTGATGTCCTCTCCGTTCATGGTGACACGGCCCGAGGTTGGCTTAAGAACCCCTGCGATCACGTTGAAAAGAGTGGTTTTTCCTGCGCCATTCGGACCAATCAGCCCGGTAATCGATCCTGGTTTGATCGACAGGCTGGCGCCGTCTACGGCGTGAAAGCCGCCAAAATGTTTGTGAATGTCGTCGACGACGATCATTGGCTTTCATCCCCTGTGTGTACGCGACCCTCATTAAACGGGGTTCGCTTTATACTGGAAACGGCCCGAATGTGACTTCGGGCCGTCTTGAAATGTTAAACGCGCATCAGCGGTATTTGATTGTGGAATACTTGCCGTCAGCGAATTCGATTTCCTGGTAGTTGCCAGCCGATTCACCGGGTCCGATCAGTTCAACAGCGGAAGCGCCTTCATAGTCGACATCTTCGCCGTTTTTGATCAGCTCAAGCGCCTTGGCCAGTTCGCCGGGATAGATTTTCTCGCCGGGTGCGTTGGCCACGTCCATGACCTTGTCTTTAAAGTCAGCCGAGTCCATCGAGTTTGCCGCTTGCATCGCCAGCATGATCAGCGCCGCTGCGTCATAGCTTTCCGGTGCAAATGCGCCGGTGCCATCAAATCCGGCCGCTGTGGCCAGTTCCAGGAACTTGGCAGCGCCTTCGCTGTCGGTGCCGGGGTAGGCGCCGAACGAACCATTCAGTTCCGCACCAAAGTTTTCGTTCAGTTTTTCACCAACCATACCGTCGGGGAAATAGAACGTGTCAAACGCACCCGAGTCGATGGAGGAACGGACAATGCCCGAGCCGCCCTGGTCAACGTATCCGGCAACAACAAGCGCTTCACCGCCCGCCGAGGCCAGCGCGCCGACCTCTGCCGAATAGTCGGCTTTGCCGTCTTCGTGCGCGGTCGCGATGGTGACAGTGCCGCCAGCTTCTTCAAACGCTGCCTGGAAGGCATCCGCCAGACCCTTGCCATAGTCGTTGTTGGTATAGGTCAGCGCGACCTCTTTGACGCCGCGGTCCTGCAGGATCTCGGTCATGATCACACCCTGACGCGCGTCCGACGGAGCGGTGCGGAAGAACAGGCCGTCATCTTCGGCAGTCGACAGGCCGGGCGATGTGGCCGACGGCGAGATCATGACGATGCCGTTGGGACGTGCCGCGTTTTGCAGTATCGCACCGGTCACGCCCGAGCAGTCTGCACCCATGATGGCCGAAACCTTGTCCGAAGTGATCAGACGTTCGGCGGCCGAGGTGGCGGCACCGGCGTCGATGCATGTGCTGTCGCCGCGGATCGAGACGACTTTGGCACCATCCAGCAGCGCACCGCTGTCCGTGACTTCGGCCATCGCCAGTTCTGCACCGGCACCCATTGCGGGGGTGATCGATTCCAGCGGGCCGGTAAAGCCCAGGATCACGCCGATTTTCACTTCCTTGGCGTGGGCATCGGCAAAGGCCGTACCGGTCATCAATGCGGTGGCCGCTGTGGCCATCAGAAACTTTTTCATGTGGTAACTCCCTTATTGGAACTTTTCGTTCTGGCGCGAGCCTACGCACGTCGTTCTGAAAAGAAAAGCGATTTAAGATGCCCTTGTTCTTGGCCAACTCCTTTGGAAAGTCAGGATTTTCGACCTATCTGTATTTTCGAAACAAATTTACGGTGCCGGTCCGCGCGCCAGGGAGGATGCAATGATGCGACTGTTCACGATTCTATGTGTCTTGTGGGGATTTGGGACGGTTTCAGGGGTGCCACAGGCTCAGGCACAGGAGACTTCGGCGGGGCCGGTCACCTTTTCCGCACAGGTGCAGGATCTGGATACGCCCTGGGCCTTTGACTTTCTGCCAGAAGGCGGAATTCTGGTCACTGAGCGGGCCGGGACGCTGTGGCATGTCCGGCCCGACGGATCGCGCGTCGCTGTGACGGGGGTGCCCGAGGTCGCGGCCAGCGGGCAGGGCGGATTGCTGGACGTAACCCTGCCGCGCGACTTTGCCGACAGCCGTACGGTTCTGCTGACCTATGCCAAGCCACAGGATGGCGGTGGTGCAGGGACCGCGCTGGCCGCAGGCGTGCTGTCGGCGGACGGGTCGTCGCTGGGCGATGTGCAGGTGCTGTTCGAGATGAAGCCGGGCAACCAGGGCGGCAGGCATTTCGGCAGCCGCGTGGTCGAGGGGGCGGATGGCACGCTGTTTGTCACCATGGGCGACCGTGGCAAGGGACCGCTGGCGCAGGATCTGAGCCAGCACAACGGCAAGGTGGTGCGGGTGATGCGCGACGGGTCGGTGCCATCGGACAATCCATTTGCGGCACAGTCGGATGCGCTGCCTGACATCTGGTCATTTGGTCACCGCAATACGCAGGGCGCAGCGCTGGATGCCGATGGCCGCCTGTGGGTGGTCGAACACGGTGCCAAGGGCGGCGACGAAGTGAACCTGACGGTCAAAGGGGTCAACTATGGCTGGCCGGTCATCAGCTATGGCCGCAACTACAACGGGACGAAAATCGGCGAAGGGACAGAAAAAGACGGGATGCAGCAACCTGCGCATTATTGGGACCCGTCCATCGCGCCATCGGGCGCGATGTTCTATGACGGTGACATGTTTCCCGACTGGAAGGGCAATCTGTTCGTGGGCGCGCTAAAGTTCAACTATATCAGCCGCCTGCAGATCGACGGCGACGCCGCGCAAGAGGTCGAGCAGATCAAGGCGCCTGAAACAGCCCGCGTTCGTGACATCCAGACTGCCCCGGACGGCAGCATCTGGTTCCTGTCTGTCACGGACGGCACACTGTACCGGATGGCGCTTTGATCAGATGCTCAGCTTTGCCGCGTGCGATCCCCGCTCGCGGTAGGGCGTGGTGTCGTAATGCGCGCGGTAGCATTTCGAGAAATGCGAGGGCGAGGCAAAGCCGCAGGCCAGCGCCACGTTGATCACGCTCATATCCGTCTGCATCAACAGGTTGCGTGCCTTTTGCAGGCGCAATTCCATGTAATACCGCTTGGGCGAACGGCTGAGATAGCGGCGGAACAAGCGTTCGAGTTGGCGGGTGGACATGCCCACATCCTTGGCCAGGATCGACGGGCTGATCGGCTCTTCGACGTTGGTTTCCATGATCTGGATAACCTGAGACAGCTTCGGGTGCCGCACGCCGATTCGGGTGGGCACGGACAGACGCTGGGTGTCCTGATCGGTGCGGATCGACGAATAGATCAACTGGTCGGCCACTGCATTGGCCATATCCTCGCCGTGGTCATCGGCGATCAGCTTCAGCATCAGGTCGATTGACGACGTGCCGCCCGCCGTGGTGATCCGTTGACCATCCACGACAAAGACGGATTTGGTCAGGTTCACCTCTTCGAATTCTTCGGCAAAGCTGTCCTGGTTTTCCCAGTGAATCGTCGCCTTTTTGCCATCCAGCAGACCGGCGCGCGCCAGAGAATAGGCAGCGGTGCACAGCCCCCCCATTTGCAGCCCCTTGCGCGCTTCGCGGCGCAGCCAGCCCAGCAGACGTTTGCTGGTCGCGTCCTGGACGTCGATACCGCCACAGACCATGACCGTGTCATCGCGATTGAGTTCTTCCAGATCACCGTCCAGCTTGAACGCAGTGCCGGCCGAGCAGACAGCCGTTTCGCCGCCTTCACCAATGATGCGCCATTCGTACAGGTCACGGCCGGCCATGCGGTTGGCAATGCGCAGGCTTTCCAAAGCAGCGGAAAAGCACAGCAATGTGAAATTGTTCAAAAGGACAAAGACATAGCGGCGGGGTTTGTCGGGGGAAACAGACCGGTTGGTGGCTGAGCGCGTCTGCGACATCGCGGCGTCCTTATAAATACAGTTTCGACGAAGACCCGATACCTGCTCTCAGACATCTTATTCACCGGGCCTTTCCTGGCCATGGCGGGGACTCTGCCCACGCATGAGCCGCGACGTCAAGAGGTCGCAATTGACGTATGGCCAGTTATAGCACGCTTTTGTATAAGCCCTCCACTAGGGTGGCTGGATGACAGCCTGAACACGGAGAGACACTATGAGCGAATGGTCGAAATCGGATTGGCGCAGCAAGCCACGGATCCAGATGCCTGACTATACAGACACAGCTGCACTGGAGGCGGTCACCGCCCAGCTGTCGAAGTATCCGCCGCTTGTCTTTGCGGGCGAAGCGCGCAGGCTCAAGGCGCATCTGGGTGCGGCCAGCCGGGGCGAGGCGTTCCTGTTGCAGGGCGGCGATTGCGCCGAGGCTTTTGACCAGTTCAGCGCCGACAGCATTCGCGACACGTTCAAGGTGATGCTGCAAATGGCAATGGTGCTGACATTCGGCGCCAAGGTTCCTGTGATCAAGGTCGGCCGCATGGCAGGCCAGTTCGCCAAGCCGCGCAGCGCCCCCACCGAGGTCATCGACGGCGTCGAGCTGCCCAGCTACCGCGGTGACATCATCAACGGTCTGGAGTTCACGCCCGAGGCGCGCATTCCCGATCCGGCAAAGATGTTGCAAGCCTACACACAGGCGGCAGCCACGCTGAACCTGTTGCGGGCTTTTTCGACCGGGGGTTTTGCCGATATGAACCGGGTCCATTCCTGGACGCTGGGCTTTACCGATACCGAGGACGCAGCCAAATACGCCGAGATCGCCAACCGGATTCAGGACACCATCGATTTCATGGGGGCCGCTGGCATCAACTCGAAAACCACGCATGAGTTTTCGACGGTCGAATTCTACACCAGCCATGAAAGCCTGTTGCTGGAGTATGAAGAGGCGCTGACGCGGATCGATACGACTTCGGGCAAATGGCTGGCCGGGTCGGGGCATATGATCTGGATCGGCGATCGCACCCGCCAGCCGGATGGCGCGCATGTGGAATATGCACGTGGTGTCCAGAACCCGATCGGTCTGAAATGTGGCCCGACGACCACGGCGGATGACCTCAAGGTCTTGATGTCCAAGCTGAACCCCGAAAACGAGGCGGGTCGTTTGACGCTGATCGCACGCTTTGGCGCGGGCAGCGTGGGCGATCACCTGCCGCGTCTGATCAAGGCGGTGCAGGAAGAGGGCGCCAATGTGCTGTGGACCTGTGACGCAATGCACGGCAACACGATCAAGTCGTCCTCGGGCTACAAGACACGTCCGTTCGAAAGTGTCCTGCGCGAAGTGCGCGAGTTCTTTGCGGTGCACCAGGCCGAGGGCACAGTCCCGGGTGGCGTGCATTTCGAGATGACCGGGCAAGACGTGACCGAGTGCACCGGTGGTGTACGGGCCGTCAGCGACGAAGACCTGTCAGATCGCTATCACACCGCATGTGACCCGCGCCTGAACGCCAGCCAGTCGCTGGAACTGGCATTCCTAGTGGCCGAGGAACTGACGGCACGGCGCAACACGCAAATCAGCCAGCAGCACGTCGGCTGATGACATGGCGCAAGGATTTTCTGCGGGGAATCCTTGCGGCTTTCCCGTCGGAAGAACCTCACTTCAGTCTGTCTTGGTGTCGGTCTTGATCAGCCGCAGATAGGGCACATCGCCGGAGCGCCGGCCTTTGACAAAGGGCTTGGCGTCTTCTGCCATGCCGGACTGGCGTGTCGGGTTCTGCCCTGGCGAGGGTTCGGTCGGCGCCGATGTTGTCGCGGGTGCGGTGATTGCGCGGCTGGTCACCGAAATGACGTCGAAACGGCGCGGCTTGCGTCCGATGGTGCCGCGCGCCACGAAACAGCCCAATGCGCGGCTGACATCCCCCAGATCGCTTTTCAACGGCAACAGCACCATGCGGGCTTCCAGTGCCGGTTTGTCAAATGCCGCAGGCGCGTTGAGATGTACCTCGCAAACGGCCGGGCGCTGGAACACTTCTTCCAATGCGTCGCAAACCTGCCGCCGCCCGTCGGGCGCAATCAGCGCGGTCAGCGGCATCCCGCGCACCTCCATGCCCATAAGGTCGCCCAGGTGGCTGCCCGCGATGCGCAGCCGGGCCATGCCGGGGGCGATGCGTTCCAGGATAAAGGTGAATTCCAGCGCGGATTCGATTCCGCGCGGATCGATCTCGGATCGTTTCGGCATCAAACGCGAACGGCGCAGCGCATCCCAATAGCCTTCGACCTGCGAGAGGGCGGAAAAGCCGGAATCTGCCTGAAAATCTGTCATAGCCACCACGTTCTGCGGGTTGCGTTCGAAGAAATCCATTACATGCCTACCTTAGCCTTATTGAGCAGAAAGGTCTGCCACATCGTTACCAAACCATTAATAACCGAACACTTCCTTCATCGGTCTGAAATCTTAAGAGTTGGTTAACAGCGTCCGGTGCCGTGTAACCTGTTCGCGGATTTCTGCCTTTGCGGGAACCGCCGCTGTGGGTTGCCCACTGCACCCCAAAGGCCCTATTGCAATGTCATGACCAAATCAGCCCCAAACCCCGCCCTTCATTCCATGACCGCCTTTGCCACCTCTGCGGGGGAAAGCGGTGCCTATCGCTGGAGCTGCGAGTTGCGCAGCGTCAATGGCAAGGGGCTGGATATCCGCCTGCGCGTGCCCGATTGGGTCGAGGGGCTTGAGGTCGCCCTGCGCGCGCTTGTGGCAGCCCATGTGGCGCGGGGCAACATCACGCTGAACGTGCGTGTCACCCGCGAGGATGCTGGCGGCATGGTGCAGGTCAACAATGCGCAATTGTCCGCCGTGCTGACCGCCCTGACCGAAATCGAGGCGCAGGCCATGGACCTTGGCCTGTCGCTTGCCCCCTCCAAGGCCACCGACATTGCGGTGATGCGCGGCGTGCTGGACCAGACCAGCGTCGATCAGGACACCGGCCCGCTGAAGGCGGCGATCGAGGCTGATGTGACGGCGTTGGTGCAGGATTTCGTACAGATGCGCGCCAGCGAGGGCAGGGCGCTGGCCCACGTGTTGCACGCCCAACTGGACGAGGTCGCCGCGCTGACCGCCGAGGCCGCCCGCGTGGCCGAGGCCCGCAAGGACGAGGTGGCCGAAAACCTGCGCCGCAATTTGGCGCGCATCGTGGAAAACGCCGATGGTCTGGATGCCGCGCGTGTCGCGCAGGAGCTGGCGTTGCTTGCGGTCAAATCCGACATCACCGAGGAAATCGACCGGCTGGGTGCCCATGTCACAGCCGCGCGTGATCTGATTGACGCGGCCGGTCCTGTCGGTCGGAAACTGGATTTCCTGATGCAGGAGTTCAACCGCGAGGCCAATACACTGTGCTCGAAGGCGCAGAATACCGAACTGACGCGGGTGGGGCTGGCGTTGAAGGCGCTGATCGACCAGATGCGTGAACAAGTGCAGAATGTGGAGTAACCGCCAATGACAATCGAACGCCGCAAGAACGACCGCCGGGGCCTGCTGATGATCCTGTCGTCGCCCTCGGGCGCAGGCAAAAGCACGCTGGCCAAGCGTCTGCGGGCCTGGGACACTACGATCAGTTTTTCCGTCTCGGCCACCACCCGCCCCCCGCGCGTCGGCGAAGTGGACAAGTTCGACTATCATTTCGTGACCGAAGACGTCTTCAAGACGATGGTGAACAACGACGAGATGCTGGAACATGCGCATGTCTTCGGCAACTTCTATGGCTCGCCCACGGCCCCTGTGCGTGCCGCGATCGAACAGGGCAACGACGTGCTGTTCGACATCGATTGGCAGGGCGCGCAACAGATCCGCAATTCGGTGTTGGGCATGCACACGTTGTCGGTCTTTCTGCTGCCCCCCAGCATCCACGAACTGCGCCGCCGTCTGGAAGCGCGCGGGCAGGACAGCAAAGAGGTCATCGACCAGCGCATGAAAAAGTGCTGGGACGAGATCAGCCATTGGGACGGTTATGATTACGTTCTGGTGAATGATGATCTGGACGAAACCGAAGACAGCCTTAAAAAGATTATCGAGGTCGCCCGGATGCGGCGCAGCCAGCAGCCGAACCTGACAGAGCACGTGCGCAAACTTCAATCCGAGTTTCAGGAGCAGATATGACCATTTTCGCCTTGGGCGCAGATCGCCCCGACATACACCCCGATACATGGGTGGCACATGATGCCAACCTGATCGGCAAGGTCGTGATGGAAGAAGGCTCCAGCGTCTGGTTCGGGGTCACGATCCGTGCCGACCACGAGGAAATCCGCATCGGCAAGGGAAGCAACGTGCAGGAAAACTGTGTAATGCACATCGATCGTGGTTATCCGCTGACCATCGGTGAAAACTGCACCATCGGTCACAAGGTCATGCTGCACGGCTGCACCATCGGCAACAACAGCCTGATCGGCATGGGTGCCACGATCCTGAACGGGGCCAAGATCGGCAACAACTGCCTGATCGGGGCAGGGGCGCTGATCACCGAAAACAAGGTGATCCCCGATGGGTCGCTGGTCATGGGGGCACCGGGCAAGGTGGTGCGCGAACTGGACGCCGCTGCGATCAAGGGGCTTGAGGCCAGCGCGCTGCATTATCAGGACAACATGCGCCGGTTCCGCGACGGCATGACAAAGGTCGGCTAAAATGCGCAACGAGAAAGGATCGCTGATCCGCCCCGTTCCCTTGCCCGGAAGTGCATCGCGCCCGGTGGTCACCCCGTTGTCGCCGTCGGTGGTCTACGCCAGCGACACGCCTGACATGTTGGACGGCCAGTACGAGGGCAAGCTGCATGGCTATACCTACAGCCGCGAGGGTCACCCCAACGCCGATGTGGTTGCGGGTCTGCTGGACCGCATGGAGAATGCACCAAACCCCGGTGTCGTGACCTCCAGCGGGATGGCGGCGGTTTCGGCGGTGCTGTTGGGATTGCTGAAATCGGGTGATCACGTGATCGGCGGCAACCAGCTTTATGGACGGTCGCTGCGCATGATGGCCGAGGACCTGCCGCGTCTGGGCATCGAAACGACGCTGGCCGATCCCGGTGACGTGGATGCCGTGCGTGCCGCCCTGCGCCCCGAAACCCGGATGATCCTGGTCGAGGTGGTATCGAACCCGACGCTGCGCGTGGCCGATATGAAGGGGCTGGCCAAGTTGGCCAAAGAGGCGGGCGTGCTGTTGGTGGTCGACAACACATTCACCACGCCGCGTGCCTATCAGCCCTTTGAACATGGCGCCGACATCGTCATCCATTCGGTGACCAAGCTGCTGGCGGGCCATTCCGACGTGATGCTGGGCTATGTCGCGGCGCGCGATGCGGCGATCAACACGCGGCTGCGGGTCTTTACCGTGACCGCAGGCATGACACCCAGCCCGTTTGACTGCTGGCTGGCCGAGCGCGGCATGCTCAGCTTTGATTTGCGGTTCGAGCGGTGCCAGACCACGGCGATGAAACTGGCCGACGCTTTGGCGGGCTTCAGCGGGGTCAAGCGTGTGATCTACCCTGCGCGCACCGACCACCCGGACCACGCCCGCGCCGCCGACCTGCTGCAAGGGCGCTGGTGCAACATGGTCAGCTTCGAGCTGGACGGGGGCCGCGACGCCGCCAACGCGTTCACCACTGCCGCGGAGGGCCTGAGCTTTGCGCCGACGCTTGGCGATGTGGGCACCACGCTGTCGCATCCGGCCTCCTCCTCGCACCGGGCACTGACCGCCGAGCGGCGCGCGTCCCTTGGGATGTCCGAAGGTTTCTTTCGCGTGTCCGTGGGGCTGGAAGATCCCGACGCGCTTGTTGCGATCTTTGAACGCGCAGTCGCCGCTGCCGTAAAGGGCTGAGGTCCATGCCGCAGGACCATGCGATCCGCGCCATGCTCGAGGCGCTGCCGATGCCGGGGCTGGTGGTGAACCAGTCAGAGGTCATCGTCGGCGCAAATGCAGCGGCGCGCAATCTGATTGGCCAGCGGATCGAAGGGCGGCCCTATGTCACCATGCTGCGCCAGCCTGCGCTGCTGGACGCGGTCGAGGCGTGCCTGCGCCAGGGCAAGCCCCGCACCGCACCCTATCTGACCAACGACGGATCGCAGCACAGCACGTTTTCGGTGCACGTGGCACAGGTGGTGGTCGATGACGAAGCGCCGATGGTGCTGCTGACCTTCGAGGATGTCACACAGGTTCAGGCCGCAGGACAGATGCGCCGTGATTTCGTCGCCAACGTCAGCCACGAACTGCGCACACCGCTGACGGCGCTTATGGGGTTTATCGAGACCCTGCGTGGCCCTGCGCGCAACGATCCCGCGGCGCAGGCGCGGTTTCTGGGCATCATGCAGGATCAGGCCGAGCGGATGAACCGGCTGGTGGGTGACCTGTTGTCGCTGAGCCGGGTCGAAGGCGACGAACGGGTGCGGCCCACGACGCAGGTCAACCTGCGCGAATGTCTGTCATCGGTGATGCCGCTGATGACGCCGCTGGCCGAAGAATCATCGGTCACGCTGGTGGCAGAGCTGGGCGATGATCCGGTGGCCGTGGCCGCCGACCGTGACCAGTTGGTGCAGGTGGTCAGCAACCTGATTGAAAACGCGATCAAATACGGCGGCAAGAATGGCAAGGTCACCTTGCGGCTCGAGGTACATGACTACCTGCGCCCGCTGCGTGGACCGGGTGCGACGATTGTGGTCGAGGATGACGGACCGGGCATTGATCCGGTGCACCTGCCGCGCCTGACCGAACGGTTCTACCGCGCCGACAACCACCGCAGCCGCGAACTGGGCGGGACGGGCTTGGGCCTTGCCATCGTCAAACATATCGTCAGCCGGCACCGTGGCCGGTTGCGGATTGACAGTGTGCTGGGGCAGGGCACGACGGTGCAGGTGGCGCTGCCATTGTTGCAGCCCGAGGGCAGCGGCGTGATACAGGATCACCCCTGAACGGCGACAGATGCGGTATCCCTGGGGCTGCTGCTTGGCTTTCCCATGTGGTGTGACAGCCAGGACATCTATCAGAATCTCAACGGGCGCAGTGTGATATGGTGCCATGGCTGTGCGCGCCATTGAGTGTGGCATGCTTGAACCGCCGAAATCCAAATCCCTAAGAAAACCCTTCTGAAAATCTGCCATTCCCGCCGGTTGTCATAAAACTGTTACGCAACTGTCACAAAAGCATAGCGTCCACGCTCTAGGTCGGCGGCAAGGACGCCAATGGGGGTGCTCCAAGACTATGAAACACGCAAACAGGAGACTGAAATGTCCTTTGTAAAACTTGCAACTTCTACATTCGCCATCGCGGCCGTCGCTGCCGGTGCCGCCGCTGCCCGTGATCAGGTCCAAGTGGCCGGTTCCTCGACCGTTCTGCCCTATGCCTCGATCGTGGCCGAAGCTTTTGGCGAAAACTTTGACTTCCCGACACCCGTCGTGGAATCGGGTGGCTCGTCCGCTGGCCTGAAACGCTTCTGCGAAGGCGTCGGCGAAAACACCATCGACGTGGCAAACGCCTCGCGCAAAATCAAGGACAGCGAAGTTGAAGCCTGTGCCGCCAACGGCGTGACCGACATCATCGAAGTTCAGATCGGCTATGACGGCATCGTGTTTGCAAGCGACATCAACGGCAACACCTTCGAATTCACACCCACAGACTGGTACAAAGCCCTGTCCGACAAAGTGGTCGTGGACGGCGAAGTTGTCGCCAACCCCTACACCACATGGGACCAGGTGAACCCCGCGTTCCCCGCCCAGCCGATCCAGGCCTTCGTGCCCGGCACCAAGCACGGCACACGTGAAGTGTTCGAAGAAAAAGTGATCCTCGCAGGCTGCGAAGAATCCGGTGACTTCGAAGCGTTCAAGGCCGCCAACGGCGACGACAAGAAAGCTGCTGAAAAAGCCTGTATCGCACTGCGCACAGACGGCAAGTCGGTCGACATCGACGGCGACTATACCGAAACACTGGCCCGTATCGAAAGCAACGCGGACGGCATCGGCGTGTTCGGTCTGGCCTTTTACGAAAACAACACCGACAAGCTGCAAGTGGCAACCATGTCGGGTGTGACACCTTCGACCGAAAGCATCTCGACCGGCGAATACCCCGTGTCGCGCCCGCTGTTCTTCTACGTCAAGAAAGCGCACATCGGCGTGATCCCCGGCCTGAAAGAATATGCCGAGTTCTTCGTGTCGGATGAGATCGCAGGCCCCGACGGCCCGCTGGCGGACTACGGTCTGGTGGCTGATCCCGAACTGGCGAAAACCCAAGGCGTTGTGGCTGACGAAGTCGTCATGGGTGGCGCGTCCTAAGCTTTTGGTCTGATGACCTCGAAAGGCGGCGCAGAAACCGCGCCGCCTTTTACCAAATCCGGTCTTGAGACGCTTCAAGGCAAATGACGACTTGGGTGCGCCAAAGCTCACCCGCCGGGGGATAGAGAATGTCCGATCTTTTTAACGGCCTCATCGGTGGCAGCGCCGCGGCCTTGATGGTCATCGTGGTGCTGGGGCTGTCTGCCCTGGGGTTCTACATGGCCCGCAGCCGCGCGATGGCGTCCGGGAACGGCGACCGCCGCAACCTTCACTCGCTACCAAACTATTACGGCTGGAATGCCGCGATGCTGACCGCAGTGCCCGCGTTGGGCGTGCTGGTCATTTGGCTTTTGGCGCAGCCGATGATGATCGACAACGCCGTGTTCAAGACGATCCCCGACAGTGCCATTGCCGAAGGTTCGTCACGCGGGCTGGTGATGAGCGATGTGCGCCGTCTGGCCGATGGTCTGGACGTGATCATACAACGCGGCGTCATGGACGCCGAGCAAGTCACCACGCTGGACGCTGGCACCACAGACCTGCGCGCCACCTTGGCCGCCGAAGGTGTGGCGCTGGGATCGGCTGTGGAACAGCCGGTGCTGGACGCCGCCCAGATGTACCGCGCGCAGTCCTCCACGGGCCGCTTCTGGATGGTCGCATTGGTGACCGTGATCGCGCTGGCGGGATTTGTCCTGTCGCTGCGGGTGACCAATGCCGATTTCCGCGCCCGCAACATGGTGGAAAAGGGCATTTTGACACTGCTCATCCTGTCGGCCAGCATCGCGATCCTGACCACCGTGGGCATCGTGTTGTCGATGCTGTTTGAATCGATCAACTTCTTCCGCCTGCATTCCTGGACCGACTTTTTCTTCGGCAGCACCTGGGCCCCGAACTTTCGCGGTGACAGCGACCTGTCGATCCTGCCGCTCTTGTGGGGCACGCTCTATATCTCGATCATCGCCCTTCTGGTGGCTGTGCCCATCGGGTTGTTCTCGGCCATCTATCTCAGCGAATACGCAGGTCCCAAGCTGCGCAGCGCGGCCAAGCCGTTGCTGGAGATTCTCGCCGGCATTCCCACGATTGTTTACGGTCTGTTTGCCCTGCTGACAGTCGGCCCCGCACTGGTCAACATATTTGGTCGCGGTGAACAGGGCCTGTTGGGTGTCGAGTGGATGAGCGGTGCAACCTCTGTGCTGACCGCCGGTCTGGTCATGGGCATCATGCTGATCCCATTCGTCAGCTCGCTCTCCGATGACATCATCAACGCGGTGCCGCAGGCCATGCGCGACGGCTCGCTTGGGCTGGGCGCGACCCATTCCGAAACCATCCGCCAGGTGGTGCTTCCCGCCGCCTTGCCGGGCATCGTGGGCGCCATCCTGCTGGCCGCCAGCCGCGCCATCGGCGAGACCATGATCGTGGTGCTGGGGGCAGGGGCGATTGCCAAGATTTCGGCCAACCCGCTTGAGGCGATGACCACCATCACCACCCGTATCGTCAGCCAGCTGACGGGGGACACCAACTTTGCCAGCCCCGAAACGCTGGTGGCCTTTGCCCTGGGTCTGACGCTGTTTGTCCTGACCCTGGGGCTGAATGTGATCGCGCTTTATATCGTGCGCAAATACCGCGAGCAGTATGACTGATGACTGACATGACATCCGACACCCCGCACGTACACGGCACGCTGTTGCAGGCCGACGCACGCACCCGCAAACGCAACGCCGCCGAGACCCGCTTCAAGTTTTACGGAATCCTTGCGATTGCCGTAGGCCTGCTGATGCTGGCGATCTTGTTGTTCAACATCGTCAGCCGCGGCACCGGCGCTTTCACCCAGACCTTTGTCACCCTTGACGTGGCGCTGCTTGAGGACAAGCTGGACAAGTCCGGCAACCGTGACATCGAAGAGATGAAAAAGGTTTCGACCTTTGGCTACGCGCCGCTGTTGAAAGCGGCGATGACGGACATGGTGGAAAAGACCGGCATGGAAGGACAGATTTCGGCCGGCGATATGGCGGATATCCTTTCAAAAGGTGCGCCTGCGCAGTTGCGCGACTATGTGCTGGCAAACCCTGACAAGGTGGGTCAGCAGGTCTCGTTCAACTTTCTCGCCTCCAGCCGGGTTGATGGCTATATGAAAGGGCGGGTCAGCCGCGACAGCATCGCGAACGACAAGAGCATCAGCGCCGAACAGCTTGATTTCGTGGACAAACTGATCGCTCAGGGCATTTTGACGAAGAAATTCAACCTGTCCTTTATCACCGGTGCCGATGCCTCTGACGCCCGCCCCGAGGCGGCCGGCATGGGGGTGGCGATGCTGGGGTCGTTCTTCATGATGCTGGTGGTGCTGGTCTTGGCGCTGCCCATCGGGGTCGCGGCCAGCATCTATCTGGAAGAATTCGCGCCCAAGAACTGGATCACGGATATCATCGAGGTCAACATCTCGAACCTGGCCGCGGTGCCGTCGATTGTGTTCGGTATTCTGGGCCTTGCCGTGTTCATCAACTACATGCACCTGCCCACATCAGCCCCGCTGGTCGGTGGTCTGGTGCTGACGCTGATGACGCTGCCCACAATCATCATCTCGACCCGCGCGTCGCTCAAGGCGGTGCCGCCGTCGATCCGCGATGCGGCTTTGGGGGTCGGCGCGTCGAAAATGCAGTCGGTGTTCCACCACGTGCTGCCCTTGGCTGCACCCGGTATCCTGACCGGCACGATCATCGGCCTGGCACAGGCACTGGGGGAAACGGCACCTTTGCTGTTGATCGGTATGGTGGGCTTTATCGCCTCGAACGCACCCGACGGCATCGCCAGCGGACTGCTGGCGCCGAACTCGGCCATGCCTGCGCAAATCTACGAATGGGCCAAACGGGCGGACCCGGCGTTTTACGAACGCGCGTGGGGTGGTATCATCATCCTGCTGGTCTTCCTTCTGGCCATGAACACAATCGCGGTCATCCTGCGGCGGCGCTTCGAGCGGCGTTGGTAAGAAAGGAAAGATAGACCAATGAAAGACCTAATGGCGGAGAGAACCGTGGATACCCAGAAACTGAAAATCAGTGCGCGCAACGTGCAGGTCTATTATGGCGATACACATGCCATCAAGGACGTGAACGTCGACATTGAAGACAAAACTGTCACGGCCTTCATCGGGCCTTCGGGCTGCGGCAAGTCAACTTTCCTGCGTTGTATCAACCGGATGAACGACACAATTGATGTATGCCGCGTCCAGGGTGACATCATGATCGACGGCGAAGACATCTATGACAAGCGCGTCGATCCGGTGCAGTTGCGCGCCAAGGTGGGCATGGTGTTCCAAAAGCCAAACCCGTTCCCCAAGTCGATCTATGACAACGTGGCTTACGGCCCGCGCATTCACGGTCTGGCCAGGAACAAGGCCGATCTGGACGACATCGTTGAACGTGCCTTGCGGCGCGGGGCGATCTGGAACGAGGTCAAGGACCGCCTCGATGCGCCCGGCACCGGTCTTTCGGGTGGCCAGCAACAGCGTCTGTGCATCGCACGCGCCGTGGCGACCGAGCCCGAAGTGCTGCTGATGGACGAACCCTGTTCGGCGCTGGACCCGATTGCCACCGCGCAAGTCGAGGAATTGATTGACGAATTGCGCCAGAACTATTCGGTGGTGATCGTAACCCACTCGATGCAGCAAGCCGCGCGCGTCAGCCAGAAAACCGCGTTCTTCCACCTTGGGAATCTTGTCGAATACGGCGAGACGGGCACGATCTTTACCAACCCGACCGACCCGCGCACCGAAAGCTATATCACTGGCCGTATCGGCTAAGGAGCAGTAATAATGCCGTCAGATCAACACATTGCTTCCGTCTTTGACCGCGACCTGGAAACCATTCAGGCGCAGATCATGAAAATGGGCGGACTGGTAGAAGAAGCGATTTTGGAGGCTGCCATCAGCCTTGAAACCCGCGATGAAGAACGCGCCGAGGCGGTCCGCAAGGCCGACAAGAAGATCGACGCGCTTGAGGAAACCATCAACGAAGAGGCCGCCCGCGTCATTGCCCTGCGCGCGCCGATCGCGGTGGACCTGCGCCTGATCCTGAGCGTGATCAAGATTAGCGCCAACTTGGAACGTATTGGCGACTATGCGAAAAACATGGCCAAGCGCACCGGCGTTCTGGCGCAACTGTCGCCGGTCAGCGACAGCGCGGGGGCCCTGCGCCGCATGGCGCGCGAGGTCGAGCGGATGCTCAAGGACGCGCTGGACGCCTATGTGAACCGCGACGCAGAGCTGGCGCAGGATGTGATCGACCGCGATATGGAAGTCGACCAGATGTACAACGCGCTGTTCCGCGAATTCCTGACCTTCATGATGGAAGATCCGCGCAACATCACCGCCTGTATGCACCTGCATTTCATCGCGAAAAACGTCGAGCGCATGGGCGATCACGTGACGTCGATTGCCGAACAGACCGTGTATCTGGTCACCGGCGTGCACGCTGATGAAAACCGTTCCAAGGCCGACACGACGTCGGTTCAACCGCTGTAAAGGGGCCGGACCATGTCAGCAGATCAGCCACGTGTGCTTGTGGTCGAGGATGAACCCGCCCAGCGCGAGGTTCTGGTGTATAACCTGTCTGCCGAAGGATTTGATGTGGTGTCGGCGGGCAACGGCGAAGATGCGATGATGATGATCGACGAGGCGTCGCCGGACATCATCGTATTGGACTGGATGATGCCGCACCTAAGTGGGATCGAGGTCTGCCGAAGGTTGAAGATCAAGCCGGAAACCCGTGATATTCCTGTGATAATGCTGTCTGCGCGCTCGGAAGAGGTCGACAAGGTGCGAGGCCTGGAAACCGGTGCCGACGACTATGTGGTCAAACCCTATTCGATGATCGAACTGATGGCACGTGTGCGCAGCCAGTTGCGCCGCGTGCGGCCCGCCACGGTGGGCGTACAGTTGCATTACGAGGACATCATCCTGGACGCCGAACGCCACCGCGTCACCCGTGGGGAGGCCGAGATCAAGCTGGGACCGACCGAGTTTCGCCTGCTCAGCACGTTCATGGAAAAGCCGGGTCGTGTCTGGAGCCGTGAAAGCCTGTTGGACCGTGTCTGGGGGCGCGACATCTATGTCGATACGCGCACCGTTGACGTGCACATCGGTCGGCTGCGCAAGGCCCTGACCCTCTCGGGCGGGACTGACCCGGTGCGCACCGTGCGCGGTGCCGGCTATGCCTTGGGGTAAGGCTTGGTTCAGAAAACCTTTTTGAGGAATTTCGCGATCATCTCCTGAACCGGCGGCGCGTGCATGTCCGGCGTGGCATGTCCGCCGCCCTTTATCACCTTGAGAAAACTGGCCGTGCCATTCGCGGTCAATTGCGCATGCAGGACAAGGCTGTGTGACAATGGCACGACGGTGTCCTCGTCCCCATGGATAAACAGGAACGGCATCGCGGGCTGGTCGGTCACATGGGCCACGGGGCTGGCGCGATAGGCGTGGTGCGGGTCGGCTGTGACCGATGTGCCCAGCAGTTTCGTCACCGCTGACGGTGGCCGGGTCGGGTCGTTGGACCATTGTCCGTCCAGCGTGATCAGGTCGGATGGCCCATAGATGTCGATGACCCCCTTGATGTCGATGCCATGCGACGGCCCGAACCCCGGTTGGTCACAGGCGAGCCCGGCCAGTGCCGCCAGATGTCCCCCCGCTGACAGCCCCATGACGGCCACACGGTCCATGGGCAGGTCAAGATCGGGGGCAATCTGTACCAGCTTGGCCAGACCGACATTGATGTCACAGATCTGCGCCGGAAAGACCGCGTGGTCGGACATGCGGTAGCCCATGCCGACGATGGCAAACCCGTGGTCCAGCAGGTTCCAGCACGCAATCACCTTGCGGTCCAGCCACTGCCAGCTGCCCCCGTGGATGTTGGCCACCACGCCGTTGATCTTGCCCGATGGGGGCAGGTGCACATCAATCGCCTGCCGTTCGTGGCTGCCAAAGGCGATGTCTTCGAAACTGCGTGTGCCCGGCGGAGGGGGAAGGTCGGGACGCATGGGCGGCATGAGGTCAGCTCCCTGAACGCTGGACAAAGAACGTCAGCCCGGCAACCCGCTCCAGCAACACGATGGCAAGAAAGGTGATGATCACCGAAATCGTAGAGATTGCCGCCAGAACCGGCGATGCGTCGTCCTGGATAAAGGTGAAGATCTGCACCGGCAAAGTCGTGATTTCAGGCCCGATCAGGAACATGGTCACGGTCACCTCGTCAAAGGAAATGATACCGGTAAACAGCAACGAGGTCAGGATACCCGACCGGCAGATCGGCAGGATGATATCCTTGAGCGCGCGCAACTCGGACGCCCCCATGACTTCGGCGGCGCGGATCAGGTCCGGGTCAACCGACCGCAGGGCCACGTGCACGGGCCGATAGGAAAACGGCACGGTGACGATGACATGGGCCAGGATGATCGCACCGGGCGTGCCCACGATCCCCAGCTTGGCCATCAGCGCCACCGCCGCCACACCCATACAGGCATGCGGGAAAAACAGCGGCGAAAAGATCGCCAGTTCCAGCATCGTATTGATCCTGGGCGCGTAACGCAGGGTGAAATATGCCGCCATAAAGCTGATCGTCGTCACCACCACGGATGTCACGGCAGCAATCCACAGTGACGTGCCCACAGCGCGCGCCCAGCGCGGGTCGGTGAACGCTTCGATGTACCAGCGCAGTGAATAGCTCTCGGGTGGAAACTGGATATAGGCCGAGCCGTTGAACGACGCGCCAAAGACAATGAAGATCGGCAAGGGCAGGGCCAGCAGGAACACAATGCCAAGGGTGCGGCTGAGGGGGCTCATGGTGCGCATGGGATTACTCCTGTCCGCGCAGGGCGCGGCGTTCGATCATCTTGATGATCACAAGGGACACAAAGGACAGCGATAACAGGCAGATCGACCACGCGGCGGCCTTGCTCATGTTATAGGTCGCCATGACCTCCTGATAGATTTGCGAGCCGACGAATTTCTCGGTGATCCCGCCCAGCAGCAGCGGCGTCACGATGGCCCCGACCGAGGCCAGGTACAAAACCATCAGCGCGGTAAACACACCCGGCAGCGACAGCGGCAGGACGATGTTGCGAAAGGTCTGAAAGCCCGAGGCGCCCAGCACCCGCGAGGCCTCTTCCAGGTTTTCCTCGATCGACAGCAGCGACGACAGAATCGAGATCACCGCAAAAGGCACCAGAACATGGGTCAGCCCGATGATGATGCCGGTGTCGTTGAACATCAGCTTTACGGGTTCATCGATCACCCCCAGCCATCCCAGAAAGGCGTTGATAAACCCCTTGGGGCCCAGCAACACGATCCACCCATAGGTCCGCACCACAAGGCTGACCAGCCAGGGCACCAGCACCACGATCAGCAAGAGGTTGCGCCATTTGTTTGCACGCCACAGCAACAAGGCAATGGGATAGGAAAACAGCACCGCCAGAATGGCCACAGTGATCGACGACAGCACCGTGCGATAGAACACGATGTGATAGTCGGGCCGGTCGATGATCTGCTGGAAATACTTCAGCGAAAATCCGCCCCGGTCGACAAAGGCGCTGCTGAACAGGGTAAAGACCGAGATGAAGAACATCGCGAGGATGATCAGCATCGGCAGCAGCATCAGGGATTTGCTGAATGTCAGACGCTCGCCGCTGTTCATGCGTGTTCTCCAAAGGCTGAAGCCATATCGTCTGACAACGGCGCAAACAGCCTTGCGTGGTCGGGGTTAAAGCTGACCTTGCAGGCGCTGCCCGAGGGCAGGGGCGCCGTGTCGGCATCGGTCATCATCACCGCGATCATATCTGTCTCGCCCACGCGCAGGCTGACGCGGGTCAGCGGACCGATAACCAGCCGGCTGATCACCGTGGCGTTCAGCGTTGTCTGGCCCGTGACATTCGCCCCTGCGGGCAGCACCTTTAGCTGTTCAGGACGCAGGCAGATGACTGCAGCGTCGCCCGCCCGCGGGGCAAAGCCACGCGCGGCACTGGCGGGCAGCGTGAACTGTCCCGCGGCGGTGTCTATGGACAGTTGTGGACCGGTGTCGGTCACGCGGGCCGGGATTTCGTTCAGTTCGCCGATGAATTTGGAAACGAACAGGGTTTCGGGGCTGGCATAGATGTCTTGCGGCGCGCCGACCTGCTGGACGTGGCCATTGCTCATCACCACGACCGTGTCCGAGATCATTGTCGCCTCTTCCTGATCATGGGTGACAAAGACAAATGTGGTCTTCAGCTTTTGCTGGATGTCCTTCAGCGCGATCTGCAACTGCTTGCGCAACTGCATGTCCAGCGCCGACAGCGGTTCGTCCAGCAAGAGAATGGAGGGTTCCAGCACCAGCGAACGGGCCAGGGCCACACGTTGTTTCTGACCACCGGACAGTTGCGCGATGCGCCGGTCACCCATGCCGTTCAGGCCGACCAGGTCGATAAAACGGTCGACGCGTTGCTGCATCTCTGCAGCAGGAGTCTTGCGCAGTTTCAATCCGTAGGCGACGTTTTCGGCCACGCTAAAGTGGGGAAACAGCGCAAGGTTCTGAAACACCATACCGATGGGGCGCTTTTGCGTGGGCACGCCATTCATGTCGCGCCCGTCGATGGCGATCTTGCCCTTGGTCGGCTCGATGAAACCGGCTATCAGTCGCAACAGCGTGGTCTTGCCGCATCCCGATGGTCCCAGCAGCGTCAGAAAGTTTCCTGCCGGAATGCTCAGGTTCACATTCGACAGCACCTCGGTGTCGCCGTAGGATTTAGAGACAGATGCGATGTCGATGCTGCCGGTGACATTTTGAACGTCAGAAACAGACGGGTTAAGTGTCGTCGTCATGGAATACTCCGAAAAAAGGGCACCCGAACCGAGAGAGGTCAAGGCCGGGTGCAGGGAGACGCTGTAAGGGCGGTTTAGTTGCCCGCGTTTGCCATGATCTGTTCGACCATATTCACCCGCTCTTCATGGTTCTGAACGATGATCTTCCAGTCGGGTTTGTACATTTTCGAAAGCAGCTCGTCGAAGGGCAAGCCAAGCGATTCAATGTAATCTGCGGGCAGCTCTGCCTTGGTGTTGGTGGGGATCGACCCGGTCGCCACGGCGGAACGCACCTGTGTTTCGGGCTTGATCGAATAGGCCAGGTATTTCAACACTTCGTCGCGGTTTGCCGATCCCTTTGGCACGACCGAGGCATAGGCCAGCATCAGCGCGCCTTCCTTGGGGATGGTGATGTTCAGGTTTTTCTGGCCCTGTTCACGCAACTGCCAGATGCGTGTGGAATACATCGGCACCGCGACAACTTCGCCAGTGCCCATCAGCGTGTTGATATGGGCCAGCGATGTGTAGGTTGTCAGCGCGTTCTTCACCAGACCGGTCAGGATCTCGACGCCAGGCTCGATGTTTTCCGCGTCACCGCCATTGGCGTGCGCGAACATCGTCAGGTCATAGGACGCGGCATAGGTGGGGCGGGTGACGGACAGTTTGCCCTTCCATTTC
Source organism: Pseudosulfitobacter pseudonitzschiae (assembly GCF_900129395.1). Lineage (GTDB taxonomy): Bacteria > Pseudomonadota > Alphaproteobacteria > Rhodobacterales > Rhodobacteraceae > Pseudosulfitobacter > Pseudosulfitobacter pseudonitzschiae. Next base: position 791,766 of record NZ_FQVP01000001.1, on the reverse strand, counting down.
GGGTCTGTCAGATCCTTCCACGATGAGAAATCCTCGGCGCTGGCCAGGTCCGAATTATAGCCGATGCCATAATAGCTGAACGACGACGGGATGCCGACGATCAGGCCTTCTTCGTTGCGGATGATGATTTCGGGCGGCAGGTCTTCGATGCCGGGAATTTCCTCGTCCTTGAACCCTTCAAGCAGGTCCAGATCGGCCATGGCGACGCCTTCAAAGAAGGTGACGGTGACAACGTTGTACTGCGAAGCCGTGGGCGAGCGAACGGCGCCGGCCGTGTTGGGCACTTCGGCCACTGTGGCGACGATCCCGGATTCTTCGGTGAACGGGGTTTGCACGTTGTCCTTAAGTGCGATGGCGCCTCCGCCACCCCATGTGGCGTGAACGACGTCAGCTGCCGCAGTGGTCGCCATGGCGGCGCAGACACTGGTCGCGACGATAGTTAGAAAGGTCTTCATCTGGTGATCTCCCTGGGTTGGCAGCGGCAACAAATGCGCTGTCTTTTGTCCCTCCACTGTCGGAGCAGTCGGGGTGATCTGTAAAATTCAAACCGGCTCGCTAAACATAACCAATATTTATATTCTTCTGAGCAGCGGCGTGGTGAGTGCCCTATGCATGTGTCCTGACACTCATAAGTTAAGAGAATGTTAACAGAGCGAGATACTATTTTCCGTGCGATCCTCGCTGACCTATCGTCAGCCGAACCAAGAGGAGAATTGGTATGAACGGCGCAGAAGTGACAGTCAGAACCTTGCAGGATCAGGGGATTGATCTGTGCCTGGCCAATCCCGGCACCTCCGAGATGCACTTTTTGGGTGCGCTTGACGCGCATCCGGGCCTGCGGCCTGTCCTGGTGCTGCAAGAGAATGTGTCCACAGGTGCCGCAGACGGGTTTGCGCGGATCGCGGGACGTCCCGCGGCGACGCTGCTGCATCTGGGGCCGGGCTTGGCGAATGGATTGTCCAACCTGCACAATGCGGCGCGCGCCCTCAGCCCGATCGTGAACATTGTGGGCGATCACGCGACGGCGCACCGGCGTCTGGACGCGCCGCTGACCTCGGATATCGAGGCGCTGTCGCGCACGGTCAGCGTTTCGACCCGCACGATCCTGCCCGGTCGCGGCGCTGCGGCGGAAACGGCCGCGGCGGTGGCCGACAGCATGGGGGCGAAACCGGGGATTGCCACGGTGCTGTTGCCGGCTGATGCCGCCTGGTCGGATGCGGAACTGCCGGACGGTCCGTTGCCCCGCGCCGAACGTGCCGGTGCCAAGATTGACGATGCGGTCATTCAGGCCGCTTTGGACGCGCTGAAGACGCCCGGTGCCATCCTGTTTCTGGGCCACCGAGCATTGCGCGGCACCGCCTTGCAGGATGCCGCGCGGATTGCAGAGCGGACCGGTGCCGCGCTGATGGCGCAAACGGCCAACCCGGTGACAGACCGCGGGGCAGGGCGCACGCCCGTCGAACGGCTGCCCTTTGCCCGTCTGGTCGCCCGCGAACGGTTGATGGATGTGCCTGTGCTGGTGCTGGCCGGTGCCGCGGCCCCCGTCGCCTTCTTCGGCTATCCGCAAGAGCGCGGCCAGATCTATGCGCCCCACACCCGTCTGGTTGAACTGTCCCGCCCCGAGGATGACACCGGCGCGTGGCTGGCAGCCTTGGCCAAGGCCTGCGACGCCCCGGCCTATGTCGCACCGGATGCGCCTGCGCGTCCCGATATTCCCGATGGTCCGCTGGATGCGGCCGCCATCGGTGCCGTTCTGGCGCATGACATGCCCGAGGGGACGATCCTGGTGGACGAATGCGTGACCAACGGCGTGCCGATCTTCACCGCCACGGCATCCGCGGCACCGCACCAGTGGCTGCAGAACACGGGCGGTTCCATCGGCTATGGCGCTCCGGTGTCAGTGGGCGCAGCGCTGGCGGCCCCTGATGCACCTGTGCTTGCGATCATCGGTGACGGCTCGGCCATGTATTCGCTGCAAGCCTTGTGGACGCAGGCGCGTGAAAACCTGAACGTGACCACGTTGATCCTGGCCAACCGGTCCTACCGCATTCTGCAAGGCGAGGTCGGCAACCTGACCCCCCGCAATCGCGGTGCCACCATGCAGGATATGCTGGAAATCGACCGCCCCACGCTGGACTTTGTCAAGATGGCCGAAGGCATGGGCGTGCCGGGCCGCCGCGTGGGTGACACCGCGTCCCTGCGTGCCGCTTTAGCCGAAGCGTTCAACACGCGCGGCCCGATGCTGATCGAGCTGACGCTATGAACCAGCCCGACGTTATCATCATCGGCGCAGGCATCGCCGGTGCGTCGCTGGCGTGGCAACTGGCCGGGTCGTGCAACGTGCTGCTGCTCGAGCAGGAGGACAGCCCCTCGCACCACAGCACCGGGCGCTCTGCGGCGATCATGACGCCCTATGCCGGGGCCGAGCTGATGCAGGCGGCAAGCCTGGCCAGTCGCGCCTTTCTGGCCGCCCCGCCCGAAGGGTTCAGCCCAGCGCCCTTGTTGTCCAGACGCGGTGTGCTGCGGCTGACGGATGAGGCGGGTGCCGGATCATTGGCGCGCCTGTGTCACACAGGAAAGTCGCAGGGGCGGCCCTTGCGTTTGCTGGATCGGGCGCAGCTTTTGGCACAGGGACTGCCGTTGACGGCAAAGGCGGTCATGGGGCTGTGGGACGACGAGCCTTGCGACATCGACGTGGATGCCCTGCACCAAGGGTTCCTGCGCGGCGCACAACGTCGCGGCGCGCGGTTGCTGACCCGACATGCGGTCACGGCCATGACCCGTCGCAGCGGCGTCTGGCAGGTCGAAACCCCGGTTGGCACCTTCGATGCGCCGCTTGTGGTGAACGCTGCGGGTGCCTTTGCCAGCCGGATCGGCAAGCTGGCGGGGGCGCTGCCGCTGACCATTCACCCAAAGCGCCGCACGATTGCCGTGGTTCCGGTGCCGCCGGGCAGCGATATGGCGCATTGGCCGCTGATCGCGGACGCCGGGGTCAGCTTTTACATCAAACCCGAGGGCAAGACGCTGATGGTGTGCCCGTCGGATGAGACACCCGCCGCGCCGGGCGAGGTGTACCCCGAAGAACTGGACATCGCCATCGCCATCGACCGGATGCAGCAGTGGCTGGATATCCCCGTGCAGCGGGTCCAGCACAGCTGGGCCGGTTTGCGCAGCTTTTTTGACGACAAGGACCCCGTGGTCGGCTTCGATCCGCTGGCCGAGGGGCTGTTCTGGTATGCGGGGCAGGGAGGGTTTGGTGTGCAATCGGCACCTGCCTTGTCACGCGCCGCTGCCGCCATCCTGCTGGGGCAACCTGTCCCGCAGACACTTGGGGACGCGGGGCTGACACCTGACCGTCTGTCGCCGCAAAGACTGGAGCCTGCTTTCACATGACCCGCGTTTTCATTGGTGGCATCGCCACGGAATCCAACACGTTCGCCACCATTCCGACCACGATGGCGGATTACGAAAGCCTTGGCCTGTTTCACGGCAACGCCACCGCGCAGGCGCCGGAACATTTCACCGCCCCGTTGCACGTCTGGCGCAAGAATGCCGAGGCCGCAGGGTTCGAAGTGGTCGAGGGCCTGATGGCCGCCGCACAACCCGGCGGTGTAACGCTGGCCAAGGTCTGGAAGGCGCTCCGCGACGAACTGCTTGTCGATGTGGCCAAGGCCGGTCCCATCGACATTGTCGCGCTGAACCTGCACGGCGCGATGATTGCCGACGGCGAGGACGATTGCGAAGGGGTGATATTGGAAGAGATCCGCAAGCTGCTGCCCGATGCCATCATCGGCTGCGAGCTGGACCTGCACTGCCATCTGACGGAAAAGATGATCGACGCCGCAGACGTGATCGTCAGCTACAAGGAATACCCGCATACGGACACGGCCGAACGCGCCGAAGACCTGTGGGATCTTTTGGTGCGCACCCATCGCGGCGAAATCAAACCGGTCGCGGCCCGCGCCGAAATGCGCATGTTGTCGGTCTGGCACACCACGACCCCGCCAATGACGGATTTCGTTCAATCCATGTTCGACGCCGAAGGACAGGACGGCATCCTGTCGATCAGCTTCTGCCACGGATTTGCCTATGGTGATGTTCCCGCAATGGGCTCCAACATGCTGGTCTATGCGGATGGAAATGCGGCCAAGGCCAAGGAGACCGCGGAAACCTTCAAAAACCGTGTATGGGACCTGCGCCACCAGACACGGCCCGCCGCCCTGACCCCGGACCAAGGCATTGCCAAGGCGCGCGACATCGGCAAACCGTGCGTGGTGCTGGCCGACACTGCGGACAATGCGGGCACGGGTGCGGGCACCGACAGCACCTATATGGTCACGGCCTTGCAAAAGGCGGGCGTGAAGGGCGCGATTGTCGGCATGATGTTTGATCCCGTTGTGGTCGGCATCGTGCGTGGCGCGGGCGTCGGGGCCACGCTGACCCTGCGCATCGGTGGCAAATTCTCGCCCCGGTCCGGTCCGCCGCTTGATCTTGAGGTGCGGGTACATGCCGTTCAGGACGACCACCGACAAACCACCGTGGCGGGACAGCGTATGCGCTGTGGCAACTGCGTGGTTCTGGAAACGAAAGAGGGTGTTCTTTTGGTGTTGAACGATGTGCGGACGCAGACCTTCAATCCTGACGCTTTTACCGGTCTGGGGCTTGACCCGGCCAACGCGCCCATTGTCGTCGTCAAATCGACACAGCATTTCTATGCAGGCTTTGCCCCCATCGCCAGCGCGATTTTCTACGTCAAGACCGACGCTGCGATCCGGTTTGAAGGGCCGGTGTCACCCTATACGCGGCGCAATGGCAATTACTGGCCCTTGGTCGAGGACCCTTTTGCCACTGCCTGAAGGCACGGTTTTGTTTCGGTGATTGCAGAACGGGAGAGGCCAGTCTTGGCCTCCCCTTGGGGTGCCATTACCGATAGGAATAACACTTCGTCAAAAGGCATGTGCCGCGTGCGCGCCTGGCCTGTTTGCACGGCCTAGGCAGTTGCCTCTGGTTCATGCCCTTTCGTTATGAATTTGCGAATATTCGCTATTTGCGAGAGGCGTCGGCGGATCGGTAAACTTGGACAACCTTTCCAGAACCACCGCCTTTGCCGCAAAAGGATCACCCCGACATGCCGACACCGGTTCCTCTGACCCTGCCAAGCCAGACACCGGAAGAACGTCGTCACACGATCGAGACCGCGGCCATGCCCACCTCTATCGGCGACCTTCTGGATCAGGCCGCGGCGGACAGTGCCGATCAGCTGCTTTGGACCTTTTTTGACGAAGGCACCTCGTTGACCTACGCGCAGGTGCGCCGCCAATCGCGTCAGGTCGGGGCGGCGCTGGCCGGGTGGGGTGTGGGGCAGGGTGACCGGGTGGCGGTGATGCTGCCCAACGTGCCGCAGATGCCGCTGGCGTGGTTGGGGCTGGCGCGGATCGGGGCGGTCATGGTGCCGGTCAACGCCCGCTACAGCCCGCGCGAATTGCGCTATGCCATCGAGAACTCGGGCGCGACCCGTTTGATCATTCACAGCAGCTTTGCCGACGTTCTGGGCGGCGAGATGGCAGGCGTTCTAACACCGGATGCAATTGCCATCGCGGGTGCGGATGGACCCGAAAGCTGGGATGCAAAGGTTGCAGCTGCGGATGCCACGGCATGCCCGCACCCCGATATCGACCGCGATGACCTGATGAACATTCAATATACCTCGGGGACCACGGGACTGCCCAAGGGCTGTATGCTGTCGCACCGTTATTGGCTGACCTCGGGCATGAGCAACGCCTGGCGCGACGGGCAGCGGTTCAAACGGATTCTGGCGGTCACGCCGTTCAGTTACATGGACCCGCAATGGCTGTTGCTGATGACGATGTACCAGCGCGGCACGCTGATGGTAGGCGCACGACAAAGCGCCAGCCGGTTTTCGCAATGGCTGTCACAGCACCGAATCCACTTTTGCCTCTTTCCCGAGGCCGCGACCAAACAACCACCCGCTGCGCATGACGCCGACAACCCGGTGGTGCGCGCCAATATCTACGGCGTGCGTGCCTCGGCCCACGCAGCACTTGAGGCGCGCTATGGGCTGGTGGCGCGCGAAGCCTTTGGCATGACCGAGATCGGATCGGGCATGTATATGCCGATGGAGGCGACGGATATGGTCGGCTCGGGCAGTTGCGGCATTGCCGCACCATTTCGAACCACCATGATCGTCGACGATCAAGGACAAGCCGTCGCCACGGGCGAAGTTGGCGAGTTGTTGGTCAAGGGATCGGGCATGTTTCAGGGATACATCGGTCGTCCCGACGCCACGGCCGAGGCTTTGCAGGACGGTTGGTTCCGCACCGGCGATCTGTTCCGCAAGGATGCGCAGGGCTATCACTACATCGTGGGCCGCAAGAAGGATATGATCCGGCGGTCGGGCGAAAACATCGCCTGCCGCGAAGTCGAGGGCGTGCTACGAGACTTTGAAGCGATCGAAGAGGTTGCGTTGATCCCTGTCCCCGACGATCTGCGCGGCGAAGAGGTCAAAGCCTTTGTCCAGCTGCAAGACGGTTTTCAGCCCGATGCGGAAACGGTGGCGCGGATCACCGCATATGCGTCTCGGCGGCTCGCGTCATTCAAGGTGCCGCGATATTTCGAGTTCATCACCGACATGCCCCGCACCACATCATTCAAAGTGGCGAAAAACGAATTGCAAAAGGCGCGCACCGATCACCGCCTTGGGTCGTTTGACCGTGTCGATCAAATCTGGCGCAAAGACGTCCCGTAAACGCGTCCCGCCCGAAATGACAATGCCGCCCGGCAGTGGGGCGGCATGTCGTGGCTGTATGCCGCGCCGGTTACGCGGGCTGCTTCGGTTTCAACTGATCTTCGACCAATGCCGCGAAATAAGACGCGCCGGTGGGCAGGATCGCGTCGTTAAAGTCGTATTCGGGATGGTGCAGCAGCGGATCGTTCTCGGTCTTGCCACCGCCGATAAAGATATAACAGCCCGGGCGCGCCGCCAGCATGTCGGCGAAATCCTCGCCGCCCATGGTGGGCGGAAATTCGGTTATGACATTCTCGTCGCCCAGAACCTGCCCGATCACCCGCTGAGCCGACAGGGATTCGTCCACGCTGTTGATCGTGGGCGAACAGCCCCAACGGTAATCCAGATCGATCTCGATGTTATAGACCGCTTCCATGCCTTTGCAGATCTCGGCGACACGGCGCTTGATCGTCTCGCGGGCCTCCATGTCAAAGGTGCGGATGGTGGCGTGCAGTTCCGCCTGTGCGGGCACCACGTTGGTCGCCGTGCCCGAGTTGAAGCGTGTCACGTTGACCACATTCGGCATGATCGGGTTGATGTTTTTCGTCGACAGATGTTGCAGCGCCGTGTGCAGCATCACGCCCACCGAAATGGGATCGTTGCCATTGTGCGGCTGTGCGCCGTGGCTGCCCTTGCCCTTGATGGTGATCGACATGCCGTCAACGGCGGCCATCACCGCGCCGGGGCGGGCAATCGCCGTGCCGGTGGCCAGTTGCGGTACATTGTGCAGCGCCCAGACGGTGTCGCACGGGAATTTCTCGAACAGGCCTTCGGCGACCATGCGCTTGGCACCTGCGCCTGCCTCTTCGGCGGGCTGAAAGATGAAATTCACCGTGCCCGAAAAATTGCGTGTCTCGGCCAGATATTTGGCGGCACCCAGCAACATGGCGGTATGTCCGTCGTGACCACAGGCGTGCATTTTGCCCGGGCTGGTCGAGGCGTGGTCAAACCCGTTTTGTTCCTGCATCGGCAGCGCGTCCATATCAGCGCGCAAGCCAATGCAACGTGGATCGTTGCCCTGACGCAAGACGCCGATCACGCCTGTCCCCGCCATGCCACGATGCACTTCGATGCCCCAGCTCTCCAACCGCTCCGCCACGATGTCCGAGGTGCGGTGCTCTTCATAGCCCAATTCAGGATGGGCGTGGAAATCACGCCGCCATGCGGTCATTTCGTCGTGGAATTTGGAAATGTCTGGATTGATCGTCATCTAAGGGACTCCTCGCGTTTTGAGGCCAGTCTAGCTGGGCCGCCGGCACAGATGAAAATCGCCATTTGACCTGAGATGATAACGTCAGGGCATGGGGTGGCGGCGCTGCCTCAGTCTTTCCTGCGCGGAAGGCGGACGTTCAGTGTACCGGAGTCGGCTTGCGATCCTTCGGCCATGTCGCGGATGCGCGCCTTGAGAATGTCCAGAAAGCGGTTCGCCAGCGCCACGTCGCCGCGATCCTGCGGGCGCAACAGTGAAAAGGTGAATTCAAGCTGCGGCTCGAAGGGGCGGATTTCCAGACCCGACCAGATGCCACGGCTGACGCCCAGCGGCTCGACAATCGCCACGCCCAGGCCACGGCTGACCAATGCGTTCGCTTCGGCCGAGGTGAACACCTCAAGCCGCATCTTGCGCGACACGCGGCGCTGTTCGAACACCGCATCGGTGATGTGGCGCATGCGGCTGTCGCGGGTGAAGGACACGAATTCCTCGCCTTCCAGATCGCGTGGCGTGATCTTGTCCAGCGCGCACAGGCGGTGCCCCTTGGGCAGAACGCAGACGGCGCTGGCGTGAAACAGCGCCTCGGTGCGCAGGGCAGGGTGGTGAAACTGCGTGACGGAGAAACCAAGATCGACGTTTTGCCGCAAGACATCGGGGCCGACGTTGCTGGATGTGTCGATCTTGATGTGCACGTCCTGGAATTCCTGGGCAAATTCGGTTGTGGCCTCGGAAATCAGCGTGTGCCCGATCGAGGTCGCGGTGATAATCCGCAGCTCGCCCGTGCGGAATTCGCGCAGATCCTGCGCAAAGCGTTCCACATCGGCCAACGACCCGAACAGGCGGCGCACTTCCTTGTACAAAAGCTGTGCCTCGTCGGTCGGGATCAGCCGCTTTTTCTCACGCGTGAACAGGGTCAGCGCCAGATCAATCTCAAGACCCGCCAGCATCTTGCTCATCGCGGGTTGCGACACGAACAATCGGTCAGCGGCGGCGGTGACTGTGCCAGTTTCCATGAACTGGACGAAGGCTTCGAGCTGCCGGTGGGTGATACGCATGATGCGGTGGTCCGTTCTGTGAGTCTGGGGGCGTCAGGCCGTCTTTTCTGCGGGGTCGGGGTCCTTGCCGTACAGGCACCGATACCACAGCGTTGTCAGCACATCGGCAAGATCCTCGTGCGAAGTGATCACCTGTGACAGATAGGGCGGCGGATCGATAAAGGCGTTTCTCAACGCCTCGTCGGCCATGATGATCACCAGCCGCAAGGACAACAGGCGACGCTTTTCCTCTTCGGGGGTCAGACGGTTTATCCCTTCGCGGCGCACCATGTCCCGCAGCAGGATGCCCGCCCAGCGATGGTTGACCTGGTCCCGGTTCAGCAACAGCTCGGGGCGTTCGTGGAACAGGGCGCCATTGCCCGCCAACAGCCGCGCGTTGCGGGCGTAGAAGCTGACATAAAACTGGTTCATCCGGTGAATCGCCTGCCAGGCGCTCAACTTGGCACCGCCACGCGGCCGGGTCTTGCGCAAGAGCGCCATGAAACTGCGGCGCACGGCAATCGCGGCTTCAGCCCGGTTCGGGAAATACAGATAAAAGGTGCCGCGCGCCAGACCGGCCCGCGCGACGATGTTGTTGATCGTCAGCGCCTCGTAACCCGATTGCTCAAGCTCGGCGGCTGTTGCTGCGAGCAACATAAGACGGGTGCGGGTCCGCTTGGGCTTGTTTTGGGCAAGCCGCACACGTTCCTCCAACAGTCCCGGGACATAGACCACATTTTCCATCGCGTAGTTATCCGGCAAGGGCGGGGCGACTGCAAGAGATTGAAGATTGGTGATTGACAAGTTCATAAATGACATTAGCGTCATAAATGACAGTGATGTCAATTTTAAAAGGACAAGCAATGGCCGTAGCCGGGATCACCTTCGAAAATGTCACAAAGCGCTATGGTGCTGTTGTTGCATTGGATCAGTTCAACCTGACCGTCGCGCCGGGCGAGTTCATGACCTTTCTGGGTCCGTCCGGTTCGGGCAAGACCACGGCGTTGAACATCCTTGCAGGTTTCGCTGGGATCACCGAGGGGAACGTTCGGATCGGGGACCGTTCTGTCGTAAATCTTCCTCCTGAGAAACGAAATGTTGGGATGGTGTTCCAAAGCTATTCGCTATTTCCGCACCTGACCGTTTTTGAAAACGTGGCCTTCCCGCTACGCTTGCGCGGCGAGCGGGGCGCGACCCTGGAAACCAAGGTGCGCGGTGCGCTGGAGATGGTGCATCTGGCGGAATTTGGCAAACGCATGCCCAACGAACTATCGGGCGGACAGCGCCAGCGCGTCGCCTTTGCCCGCGCCGTTGTGTTCGAGCCGCCGGTGCTGTTGATGGACGAACCACTGGGAGCGCTGGACCTGAAGCTGCGCGAGCAGATGCAGTTGGAGATCAAGCGGTATCACCAGCAATTGGGCTGCACGATCATATTCGTGACCCACGATCAGGGCGAGGCGCTGACGCTGTCGGACCGCGTTGCAGTCATGCGTGACGGCAAGATCGCGCAGGTGGACACAGCGCAGGACATTTATGACCGCCCGTCAACACGTTACGTGGCAGAGTTCATCGGGCGCACAAACCTGTTCGAGATTGAACAGGGCCAAGGAAATGGCTGGTCGATTGCGGCTCTTGGCACGCAGATGGCGGCTCTGGACGACCACGGCGCCGCCGGGCGCACGCTGTCTGTCCGGCCCGAGAAAATCCGCCAGATCGGGCAGGGCGACGCTGATACAACCATCAGCTTTGATGCCCGTGTGACCGACGTCGTATTTCAGGGCGACCATGTCCAATACCAGGCCGTCACCAGCGGTGGCGCGCCTTTGACATTCCAAGAACACCGCGGCCACGGCGCACGGCTTCAACAGGCGGGCGATGCGCTGCGCCTGGGCTTTGACGTGGCCGACGCGGTGCCCGTGCAGAACCAATAAAAACAAAAACAAGAAACGAAACCAACATATAAACCGGAGGATAAACAATGACCTACAAGCTAAAGCTTATGCCCGCTGCGGCGGTCGCACTGGGACTGCTGACAGGACCTGCGCTGGCGCAGGACAAAGTGCTGACCATCGCCGGGTCGGGCGGTGCCGTCAAAGATGCCACCGAACAGATCTTTTTGCCGGCCTTCACCGAAGCGACCGGCTGGAGCACCAAGTTCGTCGCGGCCGAAAGCAACATCATGCTGGAGGTTGAGACAATGCTGAAGGCAGGCAACATGCTGTATGATGCCATGGAAGTCTCAGCCAGCGCCTATCCCACCGGCGTGCAGAACGGGTTCCTTGCCCCCATCGACTATGCGCTTTTGGACCCCGAGGGCACCCTGCCGGAAGCGGCGAAAAAGGAATTCGGCGTCGTGGCCGCGGCCTATTCCACGGTTCTGGTACAGCGTCTGGACAAGACCCCCGAGGGGCGCAAAATGGAAAGCTGGGCCGACTTCTGGGACACGGAAACCTTCCCCGGCCCACGGTCCCTGAAACGTCAGCCGCAATACACGTTGGAATTCGCGCTGCTGGCCGATGGCGTTGCCAAGGACGAACTCTATGACGTTCTAGGCACCGACGAAGGGCTGGACCGTGCCTTTGCCAAACTGGACGAGATCAAGGACTCGATCCCGGTCTGGTGGACCTCGGGCGCGCAATCGGTGCAACTGCTTTCGGACGGCGAAGTGTTCTATTCGACCACCTACAACGGTCGCGTGAACAAGCTGCAGGAAAGCGGTATTCCGGCGGAAATCATGTGGAACGGTGGTGCATTGCACACCAGTTATGTGGGCATCCCCAAGAACGCGCCCAACTACGAAATGGCGCATGAATGGATCCGCGTGCGCACCATGCGCCCCGATCTTGAAGCGGAATACGTGAAATTCCTGCCGTACCCCAACTTTGCCCCCGGTCTGTTCGACACGATGACCGAAGAGCAAGCGGCGCAAATGCCAACGTTCAAAGCCAACGCAGACGCGCAGTTCGTGGCCGATGAAGAATTCTGGGCCGCCAACATCGACCGCATCCAGGAACGCTTTGACGAATGGCTGCTGTTCTAACCGGCGCCTTGCCGGCGCGCCCCTGGATGTGGCGCGTCGGACCCCGATCCTTTTCCTTTACAAGCGTGGGCCACATCGCATGAAGCGTCTTTCCCTGATCTGGTTGTTACTGCCTGCCGCGCTGCTGCTGGCCGCGTTTATCGTGATGCCCACGTTTGATTTGATCCGTGCCAGCATCTTTGACCCCGAATTTACCCTCAAACACTTTCAGCGGCTGGTGGAACGGGGCGTCTATGTGGACGTGATGTGGCGCACGGTGCGGGTGTCCCTGATCGTGGCGGTGATCTGCACAATCGTCGGCTATCCCGTTGCGATGTTTATCAATTTGCAGCCCAAGAAACGTCAGGTTGCGCTGCTGTTCCTGATCCTGATCCCGATGTGGATGTCGGTCCTGATCCGGACATTCGCCTGGATCGTGGTGCTGGGCCGCGAGGGGCTGATCAACGATCTGATGATCGGACTGGGTCTGGCGGACGGGCCTGTGCAGATGCTCTATACCTCGGGCACGGTGATCACCGCGATGGTGCAGATCATGCTGCCGATCCAGATCATCACCTGCTATTCCGCCATGACCGAGATCGACCTGGACCTGATGCGCGCCGCGCGCGTGCTGGGGGCACGCCGCTGGCAGGCGCTGACGCGGGTGTACCTGCCGCTCAGCTATGACGGCACGCTGACCGGGCTGGTGATCGTGTTCATGATGTCGATGGGCTTTTTTATCACGCCGGCACTGCTGGGCGGACGTCAGGACATGATGATCGCCAACCTGATCGAATTTCAGGTGCAACACCTGAACTGGAGCTTTGCCGCCGCCATCGGGATTGTCCTGCTGGTGCTGACCGTGGCGATGATTTTGCTGTTGCGCTGGACCGGACGGTTCGCGTTCCGGCGTCTGCTGAACGTGGGGAGATAAGCCGATGCGTGTGATGCAAACCTCGCGGATGCTGGCCGTCTATTTCTGGGCAATGGTCGTTTACCTGATCTTTCCGATCATCATCGTCCTGCCGGTGTCCTTTTCAGACTCGGAATTGCTGCGGTTCCCGCCAACCGCGTTTTCGATGCGCTGGTATCAGTCTTATTTCAACGATCCTGTCTGGGTCGATGCCACGCTGATTTCGTTCCGGGTTGCCGTGGTGTCGATGGTCATCTCGACCACCGCAGGCACGCTGGCGGCACTGGCGATCAACGCGGTTCCCAAACATCTGGCCGGACCGCTGACCTATGGCGCGACCTTGCCGATTGTGATCCCGCATATCTTTATCGCTTTGGGCGTTTTCATTCTGGCGATCCGCACCGGCCTGACCGACAACGAATTGATGCTGGCGCTGGCCCATGCGGCGGTGGCGATGCCTTTTGTGGTGCTGATCACCAGTGCGGCCATCCGCCAGATTGATCCGACCATCGCCCGTGCCGCCCGTGTGCTGGGCGCCGGACCGCTGCGCGCCTTTCGCGTGGCCACCTTGCCACCGCTGATCCCGGCCATTGCGGCGGCTGCGATCTTTGCGTTTTTCGTCAGCTTCGACGAGCTGATCATCGCCCAGTTCCTGATGAAAGGGTCGGAAACGCTGCCCATGCGCATCTGGGCCGATCTGCGGCTGGACTTCAACCCGACCGTGGCCGCCGTGTCGACCCTGTTGATCGTGGTGACCACGCTGGCGATGGGCGTGGCCGAAACCCTGCGGCGGCGCGCGGCGCGCACGCTGGCCCCTTAATCCCGAAATTCCAAACTCCCGAGGACGACCTATGACCATCAGATATGAAAAAGACGGCCACGTTGCGACCATCACCATCGACAACGGCAAGGTGAACGCATTTACCCCCGAGATGCACAAGCAACTGCATGATATCATGCAAGAGTTCATGGCAGACCGTTCGGTGCACGTGGGCATCCTGACCGGCGCAGGCACCAAGGCGTTCTGTGCAGGTGACGACATCAAGACCCCCAACGGCGTGCAGCCGCCGCAGGACGCGCTGGCCGCGCATTTCTTTCCCTCGACCGACGAAGATACAAACCTGCGTCCCGGCTGGGAACGCGAGTTGCGCAAGATGGAACGCTACAAGCCGATCATCGGTGCGATCAACGGACCTGCGTTGGGCATGGGCGCGATCTACTTGCTGAACCTGACCGACATTCGCATCGCGGCCCCCCATGCCTTCATCGGGCTGCCCGAGATTGCCTATGGCATGGCAGGGGCAGGGGGCTCGACCCAGCTGGCCAAACACGTCCCGCCCGCCGTGGCGCATTGGATGGTGCTGCTGGGCGAACGGATGCCCGCCGAGGATTGCCTGAAGTACGCGCTTTATAACGAAGTGAAACCGGCCGAGGACGTGCTGCCTCGTGCCCGCGAACTGGCCGAAAAGATTGCAGCGCTGCCGCCGATTTCGGTGCGTGTCGAGATGGAAGTGACGAAAAAAGCGATGGACCTGCCAAAGGCGGATGCACTCAGCCTGTCCGCGCATCTGTACCGCCTGCAACGCGCGGCGTTCTGGGCCAGTGGTGAATATGGCGGCACGCCGCTGGGCGAGGAATAACCCCGATGGACAGCAATCTGGATTACGGCGTGGCCGGTATGCAAGCCCTGCGCGTTCAGGCCGAGGCTGCAAGCTATCCCGAAACCCTGGGCGCACTGATCGACGACGCGGCAGCGCGCAACGGCGATCAACTGCTGGCCAAGTGGATCGCGGACGGCCAGACCATGACCTATGCCGAATATGCCCGCCAGACCCGCAAACTGGCGTCCTCGTTCGAGGCACAGGGCATTCGCAAGGGCACCCATGTGGGCGTGATGCTGCCCAACGTGCCGGCCTTTGTGGTGACATGGGGGGCGCTGGCGCGGATCGGGGCGGTGATGATCCCGGTGAATATTTCGTACACAGAAACCGAACTTATGTACGTATTAACCGATGCGGATGCGCAGTTTCTGGTCATGGACCAATCGGCGGTGCCGGTCTGGGACGCAATGACAGAGCACCCCGCGCTGGTCAGCGACACGCGGGTGATCGTACACGGCACTCCGCGTGACGGATCGCAAAGCTGGCAGGCGCTTCTGGATGCGGGTGACGAAGATTATGTCGCAACTTCAACGCTTTCCCGGACGGACTTGTTGAATTTGCAATATACGTCGGGCACCACGGGCTTTCCCAAAGGCTGTATGCTCAGCCACGAATACTGGATCTTGCTGGGCTCGCTGGCCGCCAAGTTCCGCGGGCGCGGCGGTGACGTGAAAAACGTCCTGATCAACGCGCCGTTCTTCTACATGGACCCGATGTGGCAGTTCCTGATGACCATGGTGCTGAACGGCACCGCCAAGATCGCGCCGCGCATCAGTTTAAGCAATCTTTACAACTGGTTGGTGGACGAAGATATCCATTATTGCATCTTCCCGCAGCCCGGCTTGAAAGCTTGGCCTGAAGGACCTGAAGATCGCAAGATAAACCTCAGATATGTCTCGATTTTTGGCTGGACACCAGAGGCGCGCAAAGAAGTCGAACGTCGTTTTGGTTGCGTGGCGCGCGAAAGCTTTGGCATGACCGAAATCGGTGGCGGTCTGATGGTGCCGCCCGAGGCTGGTTCCAAAGCCTATGAACGCACATGCGGCATTCCGGCCGCGTTTCGCGAGGCGCGGATCGTGGACGAAACTGGCAAGGACGTGGTCCAAGGTGAGATTGGTGAGTTGTGGATTGCCGGCCGTGGCTTGTTGTGGGGCTACTACAAACGCCCGGACGCCAACGCGACGGGCTTTTCCGGCCGTTGGTTCCGCACCGGCGATCTGTTCCGGCAGGACGCTGACGGGTTCTATTATATCGTGGGCCGTATCAAGGACATGATCCGCCGCGCAGGCGAAAACGTGGCAGCCCAAGAGGTTGAGGCCGCTGTGGTGTCGATGGAGGGCGTCTGGGAAGTTACAGCCGTCGGCGTGCCGGACAAGATGCGCGGACAAGAGGTGATGGTGGTGATCCGTCCACGCGAGGGCGTGACACCGGACCAGATTGATCCAGAGGCGGTCATCGCGCATTGCGCGTCACGGCTGGCCAAGTTCAAGACGCCAAGATTCATCAAGTACATCGACGAGTTCGAGCGAACGGTCTCCGGCAAGATCGTCAAACGTGCGCTGGTGGACGACAAGACCAATCCACGTGTCGGTGCCTGGGATCGCACGGTGGGTAAGGTTCTGGATCAGGCCGAAGCTGACGCGCAGATTGCGTGATTGACGTGAGCATTATCGGGTAACGTACTGATAATGCTCACTCTATAAATTACATAATATGGATTATACGTTTAACTGGTGCGAACGGCAGCGCGCCCCCCATTTCCTGCACGCAGTACTAGGTAAGCAGCAGATAGATGCTCGACGCGATGATCCAGAGCGACGCCAAGGTCTTGAGCCACAGCGATCCCAAGACCTGCGCGATCTGTTTGGCCAGGAAACCGCCGATGATCGCCCCCGGTATCGCGATCAGGGCGATCTCGATGCGAACCTGTCCCGACAGCAGGTTGTCCCAGACACCACACAGCACACAGACCACCGACACCCAGACCGCGACCGCGATGGCGACCTTGGTCGGGAATTTCTTCAGGATCAGGAAGATCGCCAGAAATTCGCCGATGCCCACCGAGAACAGCGCCGTCACCGCACCACCGATGATGCCCAGCCCCAGCAGCACCCACAGCTCGCCCGGTGTGACGTGCAGCTTGCGCTGGGACGCCGGTTGCCTGCGCTGCGCCCAGGTGAACAGCAACAGCACAGTGCCCAGCAACAGCGAGAATATCTTGAAGTAGAAAATCAGGCTTTTGCCATCGACGCTGACAAAGTTCTGGGTCAGCAGCAGCGCCGGTATCCCGGTGGCCAGTGGTGCCGCCGTCAGCGCCAGCAACGTGTGCGGCGCGATCTTTTCATCCCAGGCCAGCGTATCCTTGACAAAAATCGCCCTGCCCCAGACCAGCGCGCCGACCGACATGCCAAAGCATTGGATCATAAAGGAAACGCCAACGGATTCCTGCGGCGACAGTGATGCGAGAGTTTGCAGTTCGGGCGGCACCATGATGCCGCCTTTTTCCAGTGCGGTGAACACCGGCACGAACACCACGCCGCCACCGGTGCCCGTGGCGTTGGCGATGATGGCACCCATGATGCCCACGGGGAAAAAGAACCACAGGCCGCTGACCACCTCTGTCGTCAGGTCCGACACCTGTACCAGCCAGACATAGGCAATCGCCAGCGCGGCCAGATGCAAGGGCGTCCAGAGGCGCATAAAGCCTGCCATCTCAGAGCTTGCCCAATTGGCCCGCCTTGAACCGCCAGCGGATGAAGAACACCGAAATCGGCCCCAGCAGCGCAAGGAAGGACGGGATGAACACCGTGGCGAAATGGGATGAGGCCATGATCAACCCGTCGGTGCCTGCCAGCGCCTCGGCCGGCAGCCATGGGATCAGACCCGAACGCGCAGCCCACAGGACAAGGGCGAATTCGACGATGGAAAAGAAGAACTGATAGGCAAAGGGCCAGTCGCGGTCCCAGCGCAGTCTTTGCAGGCCGATATAGACCACGTCCATGATCAAACCAAAGCCGGTGACCGTGGCCAGCACGGTCAGCAGGAACACGAACAGCAGGTCCCAGTACAGCGGCAGCCACAGCCACGAAAACAGTGCTGTCAGCGGAATGCCCAGCAGCACGAACAGCAACAGACGCGTCTGGATGCGCCCCGCAAGCGTCGGAATCATGGTTTCGCCCCCCTGCACCATTTCAGCCATTGTCCGGCGGACCGCAGCGGCCCAAGGTTTTTCACGCCATGCGCGCCTTCGGTCACCAGATGGTCGGTGCTGCGCAGCGCCGAATATTGCAGGCCCAAAAAGCTGTCCACCGCCAGGTAAGGCCCGCCCGAGGTCACGGTCCCCGAGGCATAGACGCGGCCGCGCTGGTTGCGCAGGCCCTCGATCTCGAAATGTGGTGTGACGTCCAGCCCGGTGGGCCCGCGTTTTTCAAACCCGTCGCCCTTGCGCGCATAGGCGTGGTTGCGCGGCAACGAGTAGGTTTCGATCAGGTCGTTCAACAGGCTGGACCGCGTGATGTCGCTGATCAGGCCGGTACAATCGACAAGGTAATCGGCGATCAGCTCGGCGCGGTGGCCGCCCTCGCCCTCGACGCGGATCATGACTTTGTCGGGGCTGTCATCATGCGGCAAGATCTCGCGGATCGAGCCGTAGACAGGTTTGTACCACCCCTCTTCCGTGCCGCGTTCGATGATCCCGATCCAGTCGCTGCGTTCGGCCGTGGTGGTTCCGCCCAGCGTGGTCAGCATGGCGCCGCGCTTGGCCTTATCGGCGCGTTCGTATTCGAACCGCAAATCGCCGCCCCAACAGGATTTCGGCCAGTTGAACGGCTGAATCTCGATGTTGGTGCGCACCTGTCTGCGCGCCCGGCCATAGCGTGCGCCGCTGGTCGGGTCCAGTTTCGAGCGCATCGAATGCAGGATGGTGATTTGGGGGTTGCGTTTGCGCGCCTCGTGCAGGCGCTGGATGATCCGGCTGGCGACGATCCCGCGTCCGCGCACCACGACATAGACCGGCCCGTTTGCGGCCTCGGCGGCGTCGTAGATCTGGTCGTGCGGCGCATAGGCGTTGTGGACCATGTGGCGGTGATCGGGATAGTTCACGATAAACGTCTGGAAATCATCGACAAATCGCGTGGCCGGATAGCCTGTGGCCAGATGTAGCACATCGGCGATGATGATGCGGCGGCGGTCCGCCTCGGCCACCGCAGGATCGCGCATCGTGTAGGCCACGGCATAGCGCCCGTCGTTCAGCTTGCGGATACAGCGCGCCTGTCCCTGCCGGTGCATCGCGGGCCAGTCGATGCGCCGTTCCTCGCGGTCCAGGCTGTCGAACACGTCGCCTGCGCGCGGCGTATAGCTTTCGGCCAGTGTCGGTTCGCCAAAGACCTGGAAAATCCGCTTGAATCCGCCCAGACGCCCGCGCAACAACCCGCCAAAGGCCTCGCGGCTGGCGTATCCGGGAAAGCCCCAGATGTTGTCGGGCGTGGACAGCGAATTGGACCGCAGCCGTTCGTGGTCGGGGATCTGGCTGTCGCGGCAGTAGCGTTTATAGGTGGCATAGCTGACTTTTTCGGTGCCGATCACTGCAATGTCGCTGGACGGAACACCGTAGCACCGCAGATGATCGACAAAGGTGAAGGACCCCAGCCCGCCGCCAACCGCACAGAACTTGCGTTCCTCGATCGGATAGCCGTGGCTGTGCAAGGTGCCCACATCAACGAGCGTGTCATCGCCAAAGACATCATGGGGAAAACCCTGCGGGGACACGGTGGTCTCGGGCTCTGTCACGCCGAAGCTCAGGGAAGTAACCTCAAGCCGCCAGCCGGGAATGTCGATCACATCGCCCTGCCCCAGTTCGGCCAGACCCACGCGCATGTTGTTGACCTGCGTGCCGTTGGTGCTGTTCTGGTCGGTCAGCATCACGCGGCTGTCAGAAACGGTCAGGTCAAAATGATGGCGCGAGATCAGGTCGCCCTCAAGCACGATGTCACGCTCGGACGAAGAGCCGAATGAGATCGTGCCGGTCTCGTCAATCTCCAGCGGTGCGCCCGGCCCTCTGGGCTGGCCTGCAGAGTCCAGCTCGATCACGTTGAATGTCAGCAAAACCGTCATGGGCGTCTCTGTTCCTATCCGATGAACCGTGTGTGCGCGTCACCCAGACGGGTGCCGCAATACACGCAGTTCTGGCCGGGTTTGTAGTCGTTCAGCATCAGGCAAGTGTCGTTGACACAGGCCAGTTGCCTGTCCGCTCCTGCCCTGATCAGGTGCAGGTGCCCGCCCTCAAAGGTCAGCAAGACCCCATGTGCAACCGGTTCGGGTTGGTTCTGGCCGATCTGGCGGCGGTTCAGTTGCGCGGCAAGGCCGGTGGTGGCGACCGCGTGCATGTGCCCGCTGTGGTCGGGGGCGATGACCAGTGCGACGCGGCTGCCAAGGGCTGCGAGGATTCCGTTCAGATCGCCGTGGCGGTCGTAACTGTATCCGCCCGCCAGCGCACCGCCCGCCACAACCAGCGGGGTACGGTCCAGCGCCACGCGGTGCAGCTTGCCCGCCAGCCGCACCTCGGCGTGCAGGTTGCTGTTTGCGCGGGGCGCACGCGGCGGCTGGCTTTGAACGCGGATGTCGAAACCAACCGTGTCCAGCATCACCTGCAATTGCGCCGGAATGGCCATCGTATTGCCCTTGCCGATCAGACGCGCGGTGTTCTGTTGCGACACGAAAACGCCATTGGTCGACTGGTCCGCGATCAACAGCGTGCCGTCGGCTTCGGCGCTCAGCGTCATATGCTGGCGCGACACGTCAAAGCGGTTCTGTGCCAGCGGATGCGCCACCCCTGCCCCGTCGATCAGAGCCACGGCACCGCTGTCCCCGTCGCGGATCAGGCGCGCGGGCAAGGGCAAGCCCTGTTCGGACAGCACGGTACGTCCGGCCTCTTGGATGGTTATGGAGACGCTCCAGCCGCGCATGTCTCGCTCCTCAGTCGTTGGGATAGCCGAAGGTCAGACTGACCTCGCCCAGTTGCAATGTATCGCCGGCCTTGACCTCGGCCGACGTGACCCGCGTGCCGTTGACCAGCACGCCATTGAGGGAATTCAGGTCCACGATTTGCATGGCACCGTCGCCGGTGACCGAAAGTGTCGCGTGGCGGCGTGACACGGACGGATCATCCAGAACGATGTCGGCGTCCCCGGAACGGCCCAGCGTCGAAATGGACGAGGTCAGGTACAGATCCTCACCGTTTACGGTGGTCAGCACGCCGTAGACCTTGACCGGGTCGGGTGTTGGCACGGGGTCCGGCATCGGCGTCGGATCTGGCTCCGCCATCTCGGGTTGTGGCGGTTTGCGACGACCACGCAGGCCCAGAAGCAGGATCAGGAACAGCAACGCGCCGCCGGCAATCCACCCGGCCAGCGGGATGTTGTCGATCAGCGACGCGGCAGGTTCCTGCTGCGGCTCCCTGGCCGCCTCTTCCTCGGCCGCATCCGGCCCGACCGGCGCGATCTGATAGCGCAGGCTGCGTCCCGTTGCGGTGGTCAGCACTAGCGTGCCCTCGCGGACAAAGCCCGCGTCAAAGCTGACAACACCCACGCCTTCGCCCAGTTGCGCGATCCGGCTCAGATCCTCGGTGGCAAAATTGGCATTGCCCGGCGCCGTGCCGAAATACAGCCCGCCTGTTTCTTCGGCCATCCGTTCCAGCGTTTGGGTGTATTTCGTTTCGCTGGCCCGCAGCACAGCGCCCAGCCCGTTGACCCGCACGCCCATCTTACGCGACCGCTCGGACACGTCTTGCAGGGTAAATGCGGTGTCTTCTGCATTGCCGTCAGAGAACAGGACAATGTCACGACGCCCGTCAGGCGCGGCTGGCAATATGTTGAGTATGTCCAGCGTCGCCTCGTACAAGTTGGTGGTCTGCCCGTTGGCCTGAATGCCAGCAATCGCCTGTTGCAGCACGTCGCGGTCGGTTGTGGGCGCCTGCACTTCGGCAAAGTTCTCGTCAAAGGTGCCCAGGCCAATCGGGGTTTGCGGCGGCACCAGTTCGACCAGCGCCCAGGCGCTGTCCAGCGATTGGCGCAGGATCGCGGCGCGCGCGGGGTTCGATGTGTCGAAGGCCAGGAAGAGCACGCGCGGCGCATCCGCGTCGGGGGCTTGCAGTTCGGTCGGCTCGGCGGTGAAGCTGTGCGCAACTTCGGTGCCGTCGGAGAGGGTCAGCGTGGTCCGGGCGATGTCGGTGCCACCGGGAAAGAATACGGTGCAATCATGCCCCCCGTCCTCGGTTGCGCGACAGTCCAGCGGCGCGATTTGCGCCCTGCTCACCTGAGGCAGCCACAGGGCCAAAGCGGTGAGCAGCGCCACCGCCTTTGGTGCGCGAAAAAAGGTGTTATCTGCCACTGCTCATGCTCCGGTTCTGGTCATAGCCAAGATATTTATCCGTTTCGCGGCCGGCACTTGCGGATGCACGTTCCGATGTCACGGGGTATTCAGACATTTGCATCCGACCCGGCGCCGGTCGGCCGAAAATGTAGAGATAGGCCAGCACCAGGACGACCAGAGCGGCCACGATAACGCCGGCGATCAAGGCCAGCGGCAGCTTGGACGGAGTGGCTTGCCCCGCAGGCGCTGCGGGCTGCGGGGCGGCTTGCTTGATCTGCTCGGGGTCGGGTTCGGGCATGAACGTCTCGACGCTGCGCACGGCGGCGGCGGCGGCCTTGGGCCGTTCGCGGGTGATCTGCTGGGGCCGTCCGCGTGGCGGCGGTGGCGTGTCGGTCTGGCGGGCAAGTTGCAGCACCAGAATGGCGATGTTGTCCTGATCGGGATCGTCCAGCGCCTCGAGCGCTTGCATCAGTGCGGTGCATATCTGCTGCGACGACGCACCCGCCTGTTCGGCCAAAACCTCGGCAATCATCGCGTCGGACAGGAATTGCAGACCATCGCTGGCGGCAATCACCACGTCGCCCTGTTGCAGCTCGGTGGCGGTCTCGGGCGCGTTCTTCAGCTTGACCTTGCCCCCCATCAGCACCGAGGTCAGCGCATTGCGGTTGGGATGGTTCAGCGCCGCTTCTGGGTCAAGCTCGCCGTCTTCGACCATCTTGGCGATGATCGGGGCCATGGAGTGATCTTCGTTGATCTGGCGCAGCGCGCCGTCGCGGTACAGGTACAGCGGGCTGTCGCCCACAGACACCCAATACAGCCGGTTCTGGAACATGACGGTGGCCAGCAACGTGGCCCCCATACCCTCGCGGTCGGGGTTGTGTTCGACATTGTCGGCGATGGTTTCATTGGCACGGTCCGCCATGCCGCGCAGGCTGGCAGGCAGGCCGTTCTCGGCCCCCGGTCCGTCGCGCAGACGGTTCTGCAGATCGAATGCGACTTCATAGGCCACCAGTTGCGAGGCGACGTCCCCCGCCGCCTGCCCGCCCATGCCATCGGCCAGAACGGCAAAGCCCTGTGCCGCGCCACCGCCAAAGGCGGACAGCAGGCAATCCTCCTGATAGTCCCGCCCGCCCTGCGACAGCGCAAAGGCCGTGTCGTAATGAAACCGCGCCTTGCTCATGCGTCGGACCAGTCGAAATCAGGGCCACACAGCGCGCAGAACCGCATGGTCGTGGCACCCAGACGGATGTTGTCACCATTGGCCAGCGGCTCTGAGTTCAGCACCGGTTTGCCGTTCAGGCGCACAAGGTTCTGCTTACCGCCGTGGCTGACGTGGAAATTGCGCTCTTCATCGTCGTAGATCACATAGGCATGGGTGCCGCGCGAAATGCTTTCGTCGCCGAAATCCACCTGTACGGCCTGATCGTCGCCACGCCCGATGGAGTTCATGCCATTGACCAACTGCACGGCCTTGCCGCGGCCGGGCCCCTTGTAAACCACCAGCCAACCGACCACGGGCAGGCTGTCGTCATCGGCGTCCATCGCCGGTGCCGCATCCGCGCGGCTGCCGCCATGGCCCAGGGGCCGCGTTTTCGGCGGGCTCTTGCGCGCGGTGGATTCCGGGTCGGGCGTCATCCGCACCTCTTCGGCTGGCGTGGTCGCCGCGCCTCTGCCCGCGTTGTCGCCCAGGGGCCGGGTTTTCTTCGAGGCACTGCCTTCGGAGTCAGGCAGGTCCGACGAGCGGTAAAACTGTTTCTTTTCCATCTGTCTTTCCTTTTGAATTCGGTCCCGGAGAGGGGCTTGTGATCGCCTCAGGCGGCGGGTTTCGGACGAAAGAGGAACACCGCCACAAGGGCAAAGACCGCCCCCAGGCCGACGCTCAGCAAAAGTTCGTGGTGCGAGGGGGCCTCGGTATAAACCTGTTCGGCAAGCAGTACGGGCAGGATCTGGAAGCCCAGCAAGAAGGCCGAAACGACAGGCAACCAGCGCCGTTCAGGCACCGGGCGCGCCTTGCGGGCCTGACGGGTGATCAGCGCAAAAATCACACCGCTCACCGCCAGAAACGCTGCCGCGAACCACGGTACATCGCCGTCCACGTCAAATTTTTCCCCGATGAAAAGCCTTATGGTCTCAAACGAATACAACGGGTCGCCAAAGGTGAACATATTCGCCACCGAAGCCACCGCCAGAGGGATCAGCGCACCGGTCATGACCAGCGTGGCCCATGACAGGAAGCCGCTGGGATGGTCCCCTGCCGGTGCCCGTTTCGGCGGCGCATCCTTGGGTGCGGCGCGCGGTTTGGGCTTGGGCTTTGGTTTCGCACTGTCTGTTGCCTTGGCCGTTTCGGCGTCACGGGTCGAAAGGGTCGTGAACCGTGCAAAGGCATCCAGGGTCGGGCGCTGTCCGGGTCTGGGATTCAGCGCCGCGTCGATGGTGTCAAACAATGGCTTCGGGCCGAACATCGTGGCGGGGATCTTGCGCGTGACGTCGGCGGCGGGCGGACGACCAGTCAGGCAGGCGAACATGATCGCGGCAATCGCGTAGACATCCGACGCCTCTGTCACCGCCACATCCGCCGCCAGCAACTCTGGCGCGACATAGCGGGTCATCGCCGCAGGCACGTTTGCAGCAGCAACCTTGGACGACATCGGCACTGGATCGAAATCCAGGCGCAGCTTCAGGTGCTTGCCATCGACCACGGTGAAATCGTCCGGCGTCAACAGGCCAAAGGCCTTGTTGCTGCCGTGAAACAGCCGCGCCTTCTCGATCAGGTCGCGGGCCCAGTCACGCAGAGTTTCGGGGGCAACCAACGGTGTCTTGTTCAAGGCCCCCGAATTCTGACGCGACAACGCAGTTGCCAGAAAGGCCGTGAGCGACGGGGCCTTTGCAGGCGCGGCTTTTTCGGGGGCAGGTTTGGCCGTCTTTGCCTCTGCCGCTTTGGCCCGGTCTTTCGCGGGGGCCTTGGTGTCCATCATCGCCAGCCATTCCGCGGCGGTCTGACTGCGGTCGGCCATGCGCAGGGACATGCATTTGTCGATGGCCGACAACAGGCCCTGCGCATGATCGGGATATTGCCCCGACAGGGGCACATAGGGGTCCGCCTCGCCGTTTGATATCATATGCTGGCGCATGTCCGCAGCAGGCGGCACAGCGCCCGTAATCACGTGGTAAAGCGTCCCCGCCAGCGCATAGAGATCGGTTGCAGGCGTCTGCAAGGCGCCCGCGATATAAAGCTCGTTCGGAGAATAGCCGTCCTTGACCACGGGATGTGTCGACACGGCGCGGCTGGCCTTGGTCACCTCGGCACGCGCGGCGCCAAAGTCGATCAGCATCGGCTGGCTGTCCTCGTCAATCATGATGTTGCCGGGCGACACGTCACGGTGCAGCATTCCGGCGTCATGCACCGTGGCCAGCGTGTCCAGCATCGTGCGCGCCAGAAACTCCACGAACTCGGGCGTCAGCGCCTCGCGGTTGTGCTCAAGGTTCCAGTCGATGTCACGGCCGTGGACCCGTTCCAGCACCATATAGGCGGTGCCGTTTTCCTCGAAACAGCCTTTGACGCCCACGATATTGGGGTGGTGCAACTGTGCCAGCACCCGCGCCTCTTTCACGAACAGCCGGATGCACTTGCGCAGCGTCGGCTGCTGGTCGCGGGTGGCGGCGCTGACCCGGGTATCACGCCGCCGCGAGATCGAGGCGGGAAAGCATTCCTTGATGACAACCGAACGGCCCAGGTTGTCCTCGGCGAAATAGGTGATGCCGAAACCACCCGCCGCGATATAGCGTTTGATTGTGTATTGCCCGTTGGCCAGCGTGGTGCCGTTGGGCAGCTCCTCGCCCAGGTCCTCGTCTTCCCACTGGTCATCCTCGGCGATGTCCGCGTCACCCGAAGGGGCATAGTCGGCGTTGGACGCATGATGCACGCGCCCCTCGCTGTCCAGTTCGGCCCCTTCTTCGGCCTGCACCACGTAAAAGGCGACGGCGGGGCTGTCGATGGTCTGACCCACGGCCAGGAACGGATGAACAAATCCGTCATAGGGTGCTTTCAGCCCGATGCGGCGTCCGTTGGCATCGCGCAATTCATAAGCGATGGACCCTTTGGGCACCCACATCTGTTCGGAAATGCGGCATTGCGAAATTTCGACCGGATAAATGACCGATTGGGCCCGTGGAGTTGAGACCTTTCGCCAGTTTTCAAACACGTCAATCGCCTATTGGTTTTTTGCGGCCTTTGAGCAAAGACCTGCCAGAATGGGCGTAGGTTAAAAGACGTAGTTGCGCGATGTAAAGCGTTAATCCCGGCGCAAACTGCGGGAATTCATGTGTAAATTCGCAGCTTTGCCGTGTGGTCAGGTGATCACGTCGGGGGTGTTGCGCCCTGTCAAAGCAGGCAGGTCGCTGACCTCAAGCGCTGCCTTGCGCACCTGTTCCAGCACCTGTTCAACGGGGGCCGCGTGATCGCCGTCGTCCACGAATTGCTCAAGATAAAGCCGGATGGTTGCCCCTTCTGTACCGGTGCCCGACAGGCGGAACACGGCACGCGCGCCACCGTCAAAGAACAGGCGGATGCCCTGCGCGGCGCTTGTCGATCCATCGACGGGATCGGTATAGGCGAAATCGTCTGCCTTCGTGACGGTCAGCCCGGCAAAGCTTTGCCCCGCCATGGTGTCCAGTTGCCCGCGCAGGTGCGTCATCATCGCCTCGGCCCGCGTGCTTTCGACGGCTTCGTAGTCATGGCGCGCATAGTAATTGCGCCCGAACCGTTGCCAGTGGTCGGCCTGAACCTGTGCCACGGTCATGTCGCGCGCGGCCAGAATGTTCAGCCACAGCAGCACAGCCCACAACCCGTCTTTCTCACGCACGTGATGCGATCCTGTGCCGGCGCTTTCCTCGCCGCAGATGGTCACCCGGTCCGCGTCCAGCAACGTGCCGAAGAATTTCCAGCCCGTTGGCGTTTCAAAGCAGGGCACGCCCAACGCGTCGGCGACGCGGTCGGCGGCGGCGCTGGTGGGCATGGAACGGGCAATGCCCGCGATCCCGTCCCGGTAGGCCGGCGCCAGATGCGCGTTGGCGGCCAGTATCGCCAGGCTGTCCGAGGGGGTGACATATGTCCCCTTGCCCACGATCATATTCCGGTCGCCGTCGCCATCTGACGCGGCCCCCATGTCTGGCGCTGCCTCTGACAGCATCAGGTCCATCAGGTCCTTGGCCCAGATCGGGTTCGGGTCGGGGTGACCCTTGCCGAAATCCTCGGAGGGGGTGCCGTTCACAACGGTGCCTTCGGGCGCACCCAGGGTGCCCTCAAGGATCTTGTGGGCGTATGGTCCGGTGACCGCGTGCATGGCGTCGAACCGCATCGAAAACCCGCCCGCGAAAAGCGCGCGGATGGCGTCGAAATCGAACAGGCTGGCCATCAGGTCGCTGTAGTCGACGACGGGGTCCACCACGTCGATGACCATATCGCCGATCCGCGTCTGGCCAACCGTGTCGAGGTTCACATCCTCCACATACGCAATATCATAGCTTTCGATTGCCAGCGTCGCGTCGTAGATCCTGGCTGTCAGCGCCTCGGACGCGGGACCGCCATTGGCCGCGTTGAATTTCAGGCCAAAGTCCGCATCGATGCCGCCGGGGTTGTGGCTGGCCGACAGGATGAAACCCCCGTCGGCCCCGTTCAGGCGGATCAGGTGCGAGGCGGCGGGCGTGGACAGCAAACCGCCCTGCCCCACGATGACCCTTGCCGCGCCTTGGGCTGCGGCCATTTTCAGGATCGTCTGGATGGCTTCTCGGTTGAAGAATCGACCGTCCCCACCCAGCACAAATGATTTGCCCGAACCACCGCCAATCGCGGTGAAGGTCGCCGCGACGTAATTTTCCAGATAATGCGGCACCATGAAGCTGCGCGTCTTTTTGCGAAGGCCAGAAGTTCCCGGTTTTTGGTCATTGAAAGCGGTGGTGGAAATCGTCTTAACTGTCATAGCAGGCAGCCTTTTGCGGCGTCGGTGTACCGGTCAACTTGTCACGTGCGGGGGGCCAGTTGTCAACGCAACGTAAACGCGAAGTTTCCCCCATCGGCGGTTTTTCTGACCTTACGTCGCAGCGAAACGCAATTCCATTCTGCGGTATTGGCAGTGCGTTCTTTTGGGCCTAGGGTTGACCCTGAGGAACCGGGAAGGAGGAAGTCCCGGTCCACAAAAATGGGAGGATTCACATGGCCGTTTCCATGTACGCAAGCCGCATGGCAGGCCTGCGATGACTGCTATGAGCTATGATCAGGCAGCGGCCCATGTGACCGCCACCGACCCGACCTTTGAACTGACCACTGCCAATATTCGCGGCGTCGATTACACCGTTTACAAGAACATTCCCGGTGACGTTGCGGCCATGATGCGCAACAGCCGCGAGGTAATGGACAACGGGGCGGCAGAATACCTGGTGTTCGAAGGGGAGCGCTGGACCTTTGATGCATTCATTGGCGATGTGAACCGGCTGGCCCATGTTCTGGCGACGCGGTTCGGCGTGACGCGGGGCACGCGGGTGGCGCTGGCCATGCGCAACAGCCCCGAAATGCTGCTGGGCATGATGGCGATTGCGTCGCTTGGCGGTGTTGTGGTGTTCCTGAACGGTTGGTGGACCACCGAAGAACTGGACTATGCGCTGCGAGACAGCGCGGCCAAGCTGGTTCTGGCCGATGGCGACCGCGCCGCACGGCTTGCCCCGATCGAACAGGCGCTGGGCCTGACGATCATCGGCACGCGCGACGCGCAAACGCCGCTGCGGTACAGCGATCTGATGCAGGGTCTGGGCGAAGTCGCGGCACCTGATGTCACCATCGACACCGACGACGACTTTGCAATCATGTATTCCTCGGGCACGACGGGCAAACCCAAGGGCGTGGTGCAGACCCACCGTGGCGTTGTGAATGCCGTTTATTCGTGGCTGCTGACCTTTGTCATGGGCCCGCTGATCGATCCGCCCGAGGACCCCGACGCCGTGGCCCCGCGCCCTGCCGTGCTGATCGTCACGCCGCTTTTCCATGTCACCGCCACCCACCCCAGTTTCATGCTGAGCATGCCTGCCGGCGCCAAGGTTGTGGTGATGCCGAAGTGGGATGCGCGCAAGGCGGTCGAGTTGATCCGCGACGAAAAGATCACGCGATTTCTGGGGGTGCCGACGCAATCCGCCGATCTGGTGGTGGCCGCCCGCGAAATGGGTGAGGAACTGCCGTTGCTGACCTATATCGGCAGCGGCGGGGCCAAACGGCCCGCGGCACAGGTGGCCGAGATTGCGGGCACGTTCAAGAATGCAGCCGTCGCCACCGGCTGGGGCATGACAGAAACAAATGCCATCGGCATCGGCATGCTGGGCGACGAATACCTCGAGCGTCCCGGCGCGGTTGGCCGGTTGTACCCCGCGGTTCAGGAATTGAAATTTCTGGATGATGCGGGCCATCCCGTCGGCGTGGGTGAAGTGGGCGAGATCACTGTCAAAAGCCCCTGCAACATGCGCGAATACCTGAACAAGCCGCAGGCCACAGCCGAGGTGTTGCAAGACGGCTGGCTGCGGTCTGGTGACCTGGGTTATATCGACGCCGACGGCATTGTCACGATCGTGGACCGCAAGAAAAACATAATCATTCGCGGCGGCGAGAACATCGCCTGTCTGGATGTCGAAGGCGCATTGCACCGTCATCCCGCCGTGGCCGAGGCCTGTGTGTTCAGCGTCCCGCACGACCGTCTGGGCGAGGTTGTGGGCGCAGCCGTTCAATTGCGCGCGGGGCAAACCGCTGACGAGGAAGACCTGAAAGCGTTCCTGCGCGATCACATCGCCAAGTTCAAAGTGCCCGAGCATTTCTGGTTCCAGTCGGAACCGTTGACCCGTGGCGCCACCGACAAGATTGACCGCCGCGCCCTGCAAGCGGCCTGCCTTGGAAAGGACAAAGCACATGCCTGAATTCGTCACCACCGAAGTCCGGGGTCCGATCCTGATCGTAACCATGAACCGCCCCGAGGTTTACAACGCCGTGCATCCGCCGATGCATATGGAAATGGACGCGATCTGGAACGATTTCCGCGACAACAACGACCTGTGGGTAGCCGTGCTGACCGGTGCGGGCGACAAGGCGTTTTCGGCCGGCAATGACCTGAAATACAGTGCGTCCGGCAAGGGCGGAAAGATCCCCGACAGCGGCTTTGCCGGTCTCGCCAAACGGTTCGATCTGGACAAGCCGGTGATTGCCGCCGTCAACGGATTTGCCATGGGCGGCGGATTTGAAGCCGCGCTGGCCTGCGACATCATCATCGGCGCGGACAACTCCACCTATGCCCTGCCCGAGGTCAAGGTCGGCTTTTTCGCGGCCACCGGCGGCGTACAGCGCCTGTCGCGGTTCATGTCGCGCACCAAGGCAAATGAGCTGCTGTTCACCGGTCGCCACATGGACGCCACCGAGGCGCTGGGCCATGGCATCCTGAACGCCGTGGTGCCCCAGGCCGAGCTGATGGACGCCGCCATGAAGATGGCCCAAGACATCGCATCACAATCACCCTCGTCCGTACGCGCCACCAAACGTGTGTTGAACGACCTGGCCCGCGCCGAGGGTTTGGATGACAGCCTGGCCTACAGCTACGAGGTGCTGAGCGGGTTGATGAAAACCGAAGATCACCGCGAGGGCGTCACCGCCTTTGTCGAGAAACGCAAACCCAAATGGGTCAACAGATAGAAATCGAAAGAGAGGGCCGAACATGGCAAAATCAACGCCGGAAATGAACAACCTTGAGATGTCCGAGGGCAACAAACCGTTGCTGAACGCGGTCATCCGTCACATCCATGACAACGTCGATCCGATCACCGAAGAATTCTATCGTCTGGGCGAAGGCCGCGCCGATCGCTGGTCCTATGCGCCGGGTCAGCTGGAGCTGTTGGAAGAGGCCAAGCAGAAAGCCCGCGATGCAGGTCTGTGGAACTTTTTCCTGCCCAACGCCGAAACCGGCGAAGGCCTGTCGAACCTGGATTACGCCTATATCGCCGCTGAACTGGGCAAAAGCCCGCTGGCACCCGAAACGCTGAACTGCTCGGCGCCCGATACCGGCAACATGGAAGTGCTGGAACGTGTCGGGACACAGGCGCAAAAGGACAAATGGCTGAAGCCGTTGCTGGCCGGTGAAATCCGTTCGGCCTTTGCCATGACCGAACCCGATGTCGCCTCGTCGGATGCCAAGAACATCTCGACTTCCGCCGTGCTGGAAAACGGCGAATGGGTCATCAACGGCGAGAAATATTATATCTCGGGTGCCGGCGATCCGCGCTGCAAGATCATGATCGTCATGGTCAAAACCTCGCCCGACGCGGAAACCTTCCGTCAGCAGAGCCAGATCCTCGTGCCCATCGACACCCCCGGTGTTGAAATCCTGGGGCCGATGCATGTCTTTGGCCATGACGACGCGCCGCACGGACACATGCACATCAAGTTCACCAACGTGCGTGTGCCCGAGGAAAACATCCTGTGGGGCGAAGGCCGTGGCTTTGAAATCAGCCAGGTCCGCCTTGGACCGGGTCGTATCCACCACTGTATGCGTTCGATCGGCCAGGCGGAAAAAGCACTGGACCTGCTGATGGACCGTGCGTTGAACCGCGAAGCCTTTGGCAAGCGGATCGTGGACCTTGGCAAGAACATGGAAACCATCAGCCGCGCGCGGATCGAGATCGAGGCGATGCGCCTGATGGTCCTGAAAGCGGCCAAGGCGATGGATGTGCTGGGCAACAAAGAGGCCCGCATCTGGGTCAGCATGATCAAGGCGATGGTGCCGGAAAAGGTCTGCGACATCATCGACCAATCGATGCAGGTGCATGGTGCCACCGGTCTGTCGCAATGGTCGCCCCTGTCGTCCATGTACACCGGCACGCGGACGCTGCGTTTTGCCGACGGCCCCGACGAGGTCCACCACCACGTCGTTGCCCGCGCCGAAGTGGCCGAGTTCCAGGAAAGCAACGAACGTCAGCTTGCCGCGCACGGCAAGGCCCAGGGCAAGGTGTTTTCGGGACCATGAGCAAGATGTTCGATCTGACCGGAAAAGTGGCCCTTTTGACGGGCGCGTCCAAGGGCATGGGGCTGGCGATGGCCACCGCATTGGCTGAACACGGCGCGACCGTTGTGATCTCTGCGCGCAAGCAGGATCAACTGGACGAAGCGGCCGCTGACATCAACAAGGCTGTGGGCGCTACGCGCGCCCACGGTGTTGCCTGCAACGTCGGCTACAAGGACCAGCTTCAGGCGCTGGTCGATCAGACCCGCAAGATCGCGGGGCCCATCGACATCGTGGTCGGCAATGCGGGTGTGAACCCCTACTACGGCAAGACCTCGCAAATCCCGGACGATGCCTATCACAAGACCATGAACGCCAACGTGTTGTCGAACCAGTGGCTGGCCACGATGGTCGCTCCCGACATGATCGAAAAGGGCGCGGGTTCAATGATGTTCACGTCATCCATCGGTGCGTTCAAACCGTCGGAAATGCTGGGCACCTACGGCATGTCGAAACTGGCGTTGATCGGTCTGGTGCGCAATCTGGCACAGGAATTCGGGCCGCAAGGCATCCGGTTCAATGCCATCTGCCCCGGTCTGGTCAAAACCGACTTTGCCCGCGAACTGTGGGACAACCCCGAGGTCGAAAAGCGCATTCAGGGTGAGATACCGTTGCGCCGCCTGGGCGAGCCGGACGATTTCGGCGGCCTGGCTGTCTATCTGGCGTCGGATGCCAGCAAATACATGACCGGACAGGCGCTGACCGTCTGTGGCGGCTCGAACATGTGGACATAAGGCGATGGAACTGAAAGATAAAATCGTCGTCGTCACCGGTGCCGCCAGCGGCATAGGGCGCGCCATGTGTGTGGCCTATAGCGCCGAGGGTGCCATTGTCATCTGCGTTGACCGCGATTTCAAAGGGGCCAACGAGACCGCCAACAGCATCGACGGTCTGGCCATCGAAGTTGACGTGTCCAGCGAAAAGCAGATCGTCGCGATGATCGACCGTGTCGAGGACGAAGTCGGCCCGATTGATCTGTTCTGTTCGAACGCCGGTATATCCATTGCGGGCGGTGTCGAGGTGGACAACGACGGCTGGCAGCGGATCTGGGACATCAACGTGATGTCCCATGTCTGGGCCGCGCGCAAGCTGGTGCCGTTGATGACGGCACGCGGTGGTGGCTATCTGCTGAACA
Source organism: Pseudosulfitobacter pseudonitzschiae (assembly GCF_900129395.1). Classification (GTDB taxonomy): domain Bacteria; phylum Pseudomonadota; class Alphaproteobacteria; order Rhodobacterales; family Rhodobacteraceae; genus Pseudosulfitobacter; species Pseudosulfitobacter pseudonitzschiae. Next base: position 758,539 of record NZ_FQVP01000001.1, on the reverse strand, counting down.
CCTCGTCGGCGGCGGGTCTGTTGAACCAGGTGGGCAGCGCCCCTTATGGTGTGACCAAACACGCGGCTGTCGGTCTGGCCGAATGGCTGGCGATGACCTACGGCGATCAGGGGATCAAGGTTTCGGTCCTGTGCCCGCAGGCGGTGCGCACCGAAATGACACGCGGTCACGAAGACCACGTCGCCGCCATCGACGGCATGATGGAGCCGGATGTGGTTGCACAGGCCTGCATCGAGACGATCCGCAACGAGACGTTTCTGGTTCTGCCGCATCCCGAAGTCATGGGCTATATGCGCAACAAAACCGAAAACTACGACCGCTGGATCGGCGGAATGCGCAAGCTGAACCGCAGGTTCGGTCAGTTCAACGACGCCTGAACACGCCACCTCAACCGCGCGGGCGATGCCACAATCGTCCGCGTTTTTCGTGAAAGGACAGAGTTATGATCGGTTACACCACGCTGGGCGTGTCGGATATGGACGCCGCCAAGACATTCTACGCAGAACTTTTTGCATCCAAGGGCGCGAAAATCGTCACCGATATGGGCCGCATCGCCTTTATCAGCACCGGACGCGGACAGCCCATGCTGGCGGTTTGCGAACCCTATGACAAACAGCCCCCCACCTCGGGCAACGGCACGATGGTGGCCTTTGTGGCCGACAGCAAGGAAGAGGTCGACGCCATCTATGCGCGCGCGATTGAACTGGGCGCCACGGATGACGGCGCGCCCGGTCAGCGCATCCCGGACCGCTTTTACGGCGCTTACGTGCGGGATGCGGACAACAACAAGCTGTGCTTTTTCGTCTTTGGATGAGGGCGCAGAGGGTCGCGGCGCGTCCGCGGCCCTTGCTCAGGACTTGCGCGGTGTGATTTCGCGGATCAGCCCCTCTTGGGCGGTCGAGGCCACAAGGGTTCCGTTCTGATCATAGATGCTGCCCCGGTTAAAGCCGCGTGCGCCCCCGGTCCAGGGGCTGTCCATCGTGTACAGATGCCAGTTTTCAAAATGCACCGGGGCATGGAACCACATGGCGTGGTCCAGGCTGGCCGTCATCACCTTGCCGCTCATCCACGTCAGCCCGTGCGGACGCAGCGACGACCCCAACAGGTTCATGTCAGAGGCATAAGCCAGCATACAATGCTGCATTTGCGGACTGGACCCCTTGGCCGCGGACATGCGGAACCACGAATGGTTTTCGTCCGAAACAATCTCGGGTTCGAACAGGTCCCGCGGTTCGACATCATGCAGTTCGATGGGACGCGGCCGCATGAAATCGGCGCGGCGGTGCTCGGGCACGCGGTCCAGTTCCTCGGCCCGCAGCACGTTCCGGTCAGGCCAGTTTTCGGGGCCGGATACCTGCGGCATCGGATGCTGGTGATGGCGGCCCGGCTCTTCCACGTGAAAGCTGGCCGACATGTTCAGGATCTGCTTGCCGTGCTGGATCGCCACCACGCGGCGCGTGGTAAAGCTGCCGCCGTCGCGGGCGCGGTCCACCTGGTAGATCACCGGAATCTCGGGATCACCGGGACGGATGAAATAGGCGTGCAGCGAATGGCACAGCCGGTCGGGCACGGTGCCATAGGCCGCCGACAACGCTTGTGCCACCACCTGACCGCCGAAAATCCGCGTCGAGGTTTCGCCGCCCTGCCCGGTCCCGCGAAACAAATCGACCTCGAGCTGTTCGATTTCCAGCAGGTTCAGCAGGGTTTCCTGGGCGTCTGTCATGTGGCGCGGGCCTTTGCGTAGTCGATGAAAAAGTCGAAGCTGTCGGGATTGGCCATGGAGTCGCGGTTGACAACACGGGCCGGATCACCGCCCAAAAGCAGCTTTTTCACCGGAACTTCAAGCTTCTTACCGGACAAAGTGCGCGGAATGTCGGCCACTTCGACGATTTCGTTGGGCACGAACCGCGCTGATACGCCTGTGCGGATGGCGTTGTTGATCTTGTCCTTCAACGCATCATCCAGAATCTGCCCCTTGGCGGGCACCACGAACAGCGGCATGAAACTTTCGCGGCCAAGGAACTCAAGATCAACAACGAGACTGTCCATGACCTCGGGCAGCCCTTCAACCGCCTGATAGATCTCGGCCGACCCCATCCGCAGCCCCTTGCGGTTGATCGTGGCGTCCGACCGGCCATAGATCACCGAACCGCCGCGCGCATTGATCTCGATCCAGTCACCATGCCGCCAGATGCCGGGATAAGTGTCAAAATACGCGTCATGCAGACGGCTGCCATCGTCATCCCCCCAGAAATACAACGGCATCGACGGCAATGGCTGGGTGCAGACCAGCTCGCCCACGGCGCTGATCAGCTCGGTGCCCTCTTCGTCAAAGGCACGCACCGCATTGCCAAGCGCGCGGCATTGCATCTCGCCCGCGCGCACCGGCATGCCGGGATGGCCCAGCACAAAGGCCCCTGCCAGATCGGTGCCGCCCGAAATCGGGGCCAGCCAGAGGTCTTGCTTCACGTCGCTGTAGATCCAGTTGTAAGCATCTTCGGACAGCGGCGATCCTGTTGATCCCAGTGCGCGCAGTGCAGACAGGTCAACATCGGTGCGCGGCGTGATTCCGGCCTTGAGGCAACCGGCAAAGAACGCAGCCCCTGCGCCGAAATAGGTCAGCCCCTCGTCCGCGACGAACCGCCAGACCACGCCCATATCGGGGAAATGCGGCGCACCGTCGTACATCGCCAGCGTGGCACCCTGTCCCAGCGCCGTGAATTGCGAATTCCACATGATCCAGCCCGAGGAGGTCAGCCAGGCATAGCGATCCTTTGGCCCCAGATCCTGATGCAGCGACTGTTTGGCCGCTTCCAGCACGATGCCGCCATGCCCGTGAACGATGGGCTTGGGGTTGCCGGTGGTGCCCGAGGAATAGACGATCCACAGCGGATGCTCGAACGGCACCTGACGGCTTTGCAGCGTCGCCGCGCGATCCGTGAGCGTGGCAAAATCGACCCAACCATCGGGCAGCGTATGGGCCACAGGCACCATGATGCGCCCTGTGACCGATGGCAGCCCCTCGCTGATCTGCTGGATCACCGCACTACGGTCCACCGGCTTGCCCGCGTGGGTGTAGCCGTCCTGCGCAATCAGCACCTTGGGTTCGATCTGGGTGAACCGGTCGAGGATCGCCACATGCCCCATATCGGGCGCGCACAGCGACCAGATTGCCCCCAACGAGGCCGTCGCCAGAAAGGCAATCACAGCCGTCTGCGTATTGGGCAGGATCGCGACCACGCGGTCGCCCTGCCCCACGCCCATATCCGCCAGATGGGACGCCACCGACGCGACCTGTGCGCGCAGCTCTGACCACGTCAGGCTGATCCGGTCAAAGGTTTCCGACTGCACCACCAGCGCCACATCGCCCGGCCGCGTATCCGCATGGCGCAGCAGGTGATCGACATAGTTCAGCCTGGCCCCCGGCCCCCATTCGGCACCGGGCATCTGGTTCTTGGCCAGGAATGTCGTGGGCGGCACCGATGCAGGCATGTCGAAAAACTGCCAGATTGCCGACCAGAACCCTTCCAGATCGGTCACCGACCAGTCCCACATTTCGTTATAATCGGCGAACGTCAGCCCGCGTTCGGTCTCGAGCCAGCGTTCAAACCGTGCGATCGACGTATCGGCGATGCGTTCAGGTGTGGGTGTCCAGAGAATACGGCGATCGGTCATGACAAAGCCCCGTGCACCAGCGCCTTGAGGGCCGCACGTGCGGGGTAGCTGCTGGAGGGGGTGAGTTGGGTGAAGAACACCGCAGAGATGTCGTGCATCGGGTCGATCCAGAAAAAAGTCGACGCCATGCCGCCCCAGCTGAAGTCTCCGACAGACGATGGCGTACGGGTGCGCGCGGGGTTCAACACAGTCGCCCCGCCAATGCCAAACCCCATGCCGGTCATCGGCTGTTCCGCAAAGCTGGACGGACCCATGCTGGCAATGTCACCGGGCAGATGGTTGGACATCATGAACCGCAGGGTCGAACCGGACACCAGCCCCTGACCACCGGTGCGCAAGGCCTCGCAGAACAGCATATAGTCGTCGATGGTGCCGACCAGCCCGCCGCCGCCCGACAGGGTTTTCGGCGCGCGGAAGGGCGATTTTTCGGCGATATCGACACAGCGCAGCGTATCGGCGCTTTTGTCGCCGGCGTTGTCCAGCGACATCGCCCCCGCAGCCAGCGGCGTATAGAGCGAAGCAAACCGGTCCAATGCCCCATCAGGCACGGCAAAGCCGGTTTCGGTCATGCCGAGCGGATCGAAAATCCGTGACTTGAAGAACGCATCCAGCGTCTGCCCCGACACCACCTCGACCACCCGGCCGATCACGTCGATGCCCACGGAATACTCCCAGCGCGCGCCGGGTTGAAATGCCAAGGGCAGCTTTGCCAGGTTCTGCGTGACTTCGGCCAGACCGGCCTCAGAGGCGGCAAACATCAGCTTTGCCTCTTCCATCGCCTTGGGCAGCACCCCGGGGTTGAATGGATAGCTGAACCCAGCCGTATGGGTCACGGCCTGATGCAGCGTCGGCACGGTGCACCGCTCGACCTGATCAATCGAGGTGGCCCCGTCGACCAGCGCGTACATCTCGGCAAACTCGGGCAGAACCGCCGACAGCGGCGCGTCCAGATGGATCAGCCCCTCTTCCACCAGCATCATCAGCGCCAGCGACGTGACAGGTTTGGTCATCGAATAGATGCGCGCCACGGTATCGCGGGCAAACGGCGCGCCGCTTGCCACATCGCGCAGACCGGTTTCGTGATAGAATACCTCTTTGCCACCCTGCTTCAACAATACGGTGCAGCCCGGGTATTTCCTTTCATCTACATAGGTTTGCATCCAGGGTTTGATGCGGTTCAAACGGGCTTGGTCCAGTGGTGACATGCGTATTATCCTATCATCCGTGCCATGGCGGCAGCAGTTTCATCTGTGAACCACGGTTGGTTCGCAGCGGTTTCGGCGGCAATGGCCGCTTTGGTCCGGACTGTGGCATCCGACCGAAGTTGTCGTTTGACGGCAGCATAGGCCGCGGGCGGGATTTGGGAAAACTCGCGCGCTGCGTCCAAAGCCGCCTGCGCCAAGGTGTCTGCTTCGACAATCTCGTCGATCAGGCCTACGGCCAACGCCTCTTTCGCATCAATGGGTTGCCCGCGCATCATCAGGCGGCGCGTCATGTTCGCATCCAGCACCGCCTGTGCGATCCCGAGCGGCCCCGCCGGGAAATCCAAGCCCACCCGCACCTCTGCCAGGCCGAATTTTGCATGCGGCACGGAAATGCGGTGGTCCGAGGCGAGCACGAAGAACAAACCGCCCGCAATCGCGGGTCCGTTGATCGCGCAGATCACCGGTTTGGGACATTCGAACAGCGCCATGAAGCCAAGGTTCAACGCGTCCACAATCGCGCGCTGCTCGTTCAGGTCAAAGTGCTGCGCCTGTTTCAGGTTCAGCCCCGCGGAAAACACCTTGCACCCCGAGGACAATATGATCACGCGCACATCATCATCGGCAGACAAGTCATTCATAACATTATGGAACCCCATCAGCGTCGCGGGTTCCAACGCGTTGACCGGCGCGTGGTTCAGTACCAGTTCGACGATACCGTCACCGCGATCTGATCGTGTAATCCAAGTGTGATCCGCCATCATTTCAGCCCTCCCATCCGGTGCCAATGTGACGGCTATTACAGCACTGTCAAAGTCCAAATGCAGGGTATGACGTTGCGTTGAAGCATGATCTTCGGGGGGGTGGCGCGGCGGCGCCGGGGAGCTGGCCCCCGGCACCGCCTGAGGATCAGACCTCCAGCCATTCCTTGCGCACGTCGTCGCGCGCTTTCAGCTCTTGTGGCGTTCCTTCGAACACCACCTGACCGTGACCCATCACATAGACGCGGTGGGCGATGTCCAAGGCAATCGACAGCTTTTGTTCGACCAGCAATGTCGACACGCCCCGTTTTGCGATCTCCTGCAAAACCGTGGCGACCTTTTGCACCATCTGCGGGCTAAGCCCTTCGGTCGGTTCGTCGATCATCACAAGGTCGGGATCGCCCATCAGCGTGCGGCACATGGTCAACATCTGCTGTTCACCGCCCGACATGACCGAGGCCTCGACATCCGCACGTTCGCGCAGGTTCGAGAACATCTCGAACATATCGTTCATTGCCCAGCGGCCGGCGCCATCCTTCTGGCCAGGTTTCAGGCCCAGGATCAGGTTCTGCCGCGTGGTCAGGCCGGGAAAGATATCGCGGTTTTCGGGCACATAGCCGATGCCAAGGTTGGCCACTTCGAACGCCTTCTTGCCGGCGATTTCCTGACCGCGAAACTTGACGGACCCATGCGGGACAACTTCGCCCATGATCGCCTTGCAGGTGGTAGACCGCCCCACCCCGTTGCGGCCCAGAAGGGCGACGATTTCGCCCTCCTGAATGTTCAGGTTCACCCCTTGCAGGATGTGTGACTTGCCATAATAGGCGTGCAGATCGGTGACTTCGAGCATCAGTGTTCTGCCTCCAGTGCAGCGCCAAGATAGGCTTCTTGAACCTTGGGATCGCCGCGCACGTCTTCGGGGCGGCCGGTGGCGATCAGCTCGCCGTAGACCAGCACCGAAATGCGGTCGGCCAGACCAAAGACAACGCCCATGTCATGTTCAACCATGATCAGGGTCTTGCCTTCGGTCACGGTGCGGATCAGTTCGACGATATAGTCGGTTTCCGAATGGCTCATGCCGGCGGTGGGTTCGTCCAGCATGATCACATCGGCGCCACCGGCGATGGTGATGCCGATCTCCAGCGCGCGCTGTTCCGCATAGGACAATGTGCCCGCGGGCAGATCACGCCGGTTGGTCAGGTTGATCTGTTCCAGGATCTGCTCAGCCCCTTCGGTCAGCGCCCGACTGCGCCCGACCATGGACCAGAAGTTGTACTTGTAGCCCATCGACCACAGCAGGGAACAGCGGACGTTTTCGAACACCGACATTTTCGGAAAGATGTTGGTGATCTGAAAACTGCGGCTCAGCCCCATGCGGTTGATCTCGAACGGTGCCTTGCCCGCCAGATTCTGCCCATGCAGCAGAACCTCGCCCGCGGTCTGCGGAAACCGTCCGGTGATCAGGTTGAACAGGGTCGACTTGCCCGCTCCGTTCGGCCCGATGATGGCATGGCGTTCGCTTTTGCCGACCGCCAGGTTGACCCCGCGAATGATCTCGGTCTTGCCGAAACTCTTTTGCAGGTTTCTCAGCTCAAGTGCAGCGGTGGTCATGCGGCACCTCCATTGGATGTATTGGCCTTGGTTGCGTTGGCGTCGGCCCATGCGGCGCGCAATGTGGGCAGCATCATGCGCATGACGGCAAAGGCGACCACGGTCACACCGATTGCCACCGCCCACGGCAGGATGTCGTGGCTATCAAAGGTGGTCCAGAAGACGGTCATTTCCTCGTCCCCCACCGAAGAGTGGCGTACGTGGAATGTCATCTCGACCAATGCGGACAGACCCAGGATGCCGATCAGCGCCGGTATCAGGGTGGTTATGTAGGGCACCACCAGCTTTGACGCCCTGCCCATCTTTATCGCGGGCACGTGCATCATCAGCAGCCCTGCCAACCCACCGGGGAAGAACATCACGGTGGCAAGGAACAGGACACCTGCATAAAAGGCCCAGAGGTCCGTTTGCAGCGACAACACCGTTTGCAGCAGCGTAAAGGCAATCGCGCCGATGATCGGCCCGAAGAAGAAGCCAACGCCGCCCAGGAAGGTCACCAGCAGGATCACACCGGACGAGGCCGTGTTCAGGTTCTCTTCGGTCACGATCTCGTAGTTGATGGCAAACAGGCCACCCGCGATGCCGGCAAAGAACCCCGAGAAGATAAAGCTGTAATAGCGCACCCAACGGGACGAATAGCCCAGGAATTCAGCCCGTTCAGGGTTGTCGCGGACCGCGTTCGCCATGCGCCCGATGGGGGTGCGTGAAAACAGGTACATCAACAACGCCGACACCATCAGCCAGAAGGCGATCAGGTAATAGACCTCGATCTGGTGCAGGAATTCGATGCCGAAAAAGGGCATGCCATAGGTCCGGTCGCCCGAGATCCCCTCTTCACCGCCAAAGAAGGCGACGATGATGACCGAACAGGCCGCAATCAGCTCGCCCACACCCAGTGAGATCATCGCAAAGACCGTGCCCGCACTGCGCGTCGAAAAGCTGCCGACGATCATCGCCAGCCCCATGCCGAACAGCCCGCCAAAGATCGGCAGCACCGGCAACGGCAGCATCTCGAAAAAGTCAGTGCTGGCCATGACGTGCATACAGGCAAAGCCGCCGACACCCGCATAGACCGCATGGCCAAAGCTGAGCATCCCGCCCTGCCCCAGCAGCATGTTATAGGCCAGCGCAAAGATGATCGTGATCGCCATCTGGTTCATGATGGTGATGGCCGAGTTGTCGTTGAACACAAAGGGCATGACCAGCAAGGCAAGCCCCGCAATGACCCATGGCAAGGCGGCTATCCTCAACGATCCGGCGCGCATCCGCTGGGCGGGTTTGCTTGGATCGGTGGTGATCTGGTTTTCTTTCATTGGATTGCTCATGCGTCACGGTTCCCAAACAGGCCGTAGGGGCGGAAAATAAGGATCAGCACCATCAGGATATACGGAAGGATGTCGGCGATCTGCGGGCTGGTCACGGCCCAGATGTCGCGGAACATGCTGTCGCTCAGGTTCTCGGGCGTCGAAATGCCGATACCGTTCAGGATGTCTTCCATGCGGATGTTGTAGGACTTGGCAAAGGTGGTGATCCAGCCGATCAGCAAAGAGGCCACCAGCGCGCCCCACAACGATCCCAGGCCGCCGATCACGATGGTCACGAACACGATGGAGCCAAGCACAAAGGCCATGCCGGGGAACGTGCCCAGAACGGGGCCTGCAATGACACCGGCCACACCGGCCAGCGCCGTGCCCACACCGAACACACCCATGAAGATCAGCGGCACGTTGTGGCCCAATGCCTCGACCGTACGCGGATAGCTGAGCGCCGCCTGGATGATCATGCCGACGCGCGTCTTGGTCAGGACGTACAAAAGGCCGATGAAGATGGCGACCGAGATGAAGATCATGAACACCTTGTACGCGGGGATCGAATTCCCCGAGATCGCAAAGGCGGTAAAGTTCAGCACATCGGGGATCTGATATGGCATCTGGTTTCGGCCCCAGATGAATTGCACCAGCTCCTCGATCAACAGCGCCAGACCGAATGTAAAGATCAGCTCAGGCACGTGGCCGTATTGATGAACGCGGCGCAGGCCATAGCGTTCGACCCCGGCGCCAATGACACCGACGATCAGGGGCGCAATCAGCAGACCCATCCAGAATCCCAGCGCGATGCTGATCTGGTAGGCGAAATAGGCACCCAACATGTAAAAGCTGGCATGGGCAAAGTTCAGCACGCCCATCATAGAGAAAATCAGCGTCAAACCGGCAGACAGCATAAACAACAGCAGTCCGGTCACCAGCCCGTCGATCAGGTTGACGAGTACGAGGTCCATCCGGGGTCCCTCCGAAGTAGGATGTGGCGGTATTCGAGTGAAATGGCCCGCCCCCCGGATCGTCTGGGGAACGGGCCGACAAGACGTGCCTTAGGGACGTTTCATCTCGCAGGTGGTTGCGATATCCGCAGATGCGTTCTCAACCGTGTACTGGACTTTCAGGCCATAGCCGGAGTTGTCCATGTCATAGGGCGCTTCCACCGGTTGATGACCGAAGATGTGGATGTCCTGGATCAGCTGGTGATCCTCGGGGCGCATGTACATATCCTTGGAGCTCCACAGGCTGTCGGTAAAGTGCATACCTTCCAGCGCGCTGGCCACTTTTACGACATCTGTCGCTGTACCGGCTTCGTTGATGGCCTGCGCCAGCATCTGGATCACGTTGGTGATCCGGCTCTGGGACATGTTGCCATCGGGATACTTGGCCTTGAACGCCTGGATGTATTCCTGGGTCTCGGGTTTGGGCGCAGGGTTGTCGTCGCCCTCGGCCACGAGGTACAGCGAATCCACACCGCTTTCACCAAAGGCGGCGGTGATGCCGTCAGCGGCGGCATAGTAGGTAAAGATCGGACCCTCAAATCCGTTCTCCAGGATAGACTTGCCCAGGCCCAGCATGTCAGCGCCCCAGTTGCCGGTGATCACCGCATCCGCGCCCGAGGACACAACCTTGCGGGCATAGGGTGTAAAGTCCTTCACCTTGCCGATGGGGTGCAGTTCGTTGCCGACGACTTCGATGTCGGGACGTTTTTCCGCCAGCATCGAAACGGCAGCATCAGCCACGGCTTTGCCAAAGGAATAGTCCTGGCCGATGATATAGACTTTTTTGATGTCCTGGTTTTCGGCGATCATGTCAGTCAGCGCGGCCATTTTCATGTCCGAGTGCGGATCGAAACGGAAGTGCCAGAAGTTACACTTTTCGTTGGTCAGCGCAGGGTCCACAGCCGAGTAGTTCAGGAACAGGACCTGGCTGTCGGGGTTGCGGCGGTTGTGCTTGTCGATGGCCTCGGTCAATGCGTTTGCCACGCCCGAGCTGTTGCCCTGAACGATGTAACGCGCGCCCTGGTCGATCGCGACCTGCAGCTGGATCAGGGATTCCTTGGGGCTGATCTTGTTGTCGAACGGCAGGATTTCGAACATGTCGCCATCCAGAACGCCACCCTTGGCATTCACCAGCGTTTCGGCCGCGAATTCAAATTGGTGCAAGCCGTTGATGCCGGTCGCGGCAAAACCGCCACTCAGCGGATCAATGAAAGCAATTTTCACATTTTCGGCGAAAACAGCGGCTGTGCTGACGGAAAGCGCCAGCGCGGCGCTGAGGCCGAGCTTGATAGATTTACGCATTAGGTTCCTCCCTAGAACATACCCCGACTTACACTTGCGTGTATTTGCTATGCGTCGGTGTACCAAAAGCCTTGCATACTGGCGGGATAAGTCAAGCTTTCGACAGCGTCGCGCAGACAAGTTCCGGACCGAATTCCGAGGCTTTGGAGAGGTCAAAATTTCGGCACCTAACCCTGCAGGAGGCCGACCGATTTGGCGCGCCTGTTCGTGCGCAGGTTGAATAATCATACCTGCCTGTTATTAAATGATAATTCTAAATTATACTTGTCGGAAAGCGCGGTATTGGGCCTTGAAACCTTGCCTCAAAATGCGGCAAACGGTGCGGATTTCACGCCCTCAGAAGCAGGGTTATTTTGCAGTTTTTTTGCGGTGAAAACGGCGATCCCAACAATTTGACGCTGCGTCGCTTTGGGGGCGCTGTTTCCGCCCTGCAAAATCGAATTTCACAAAATCATGATTCTTTGACCCCACGACCATCTGGGGGATCAACCGCCCGTGCTCAGCTTTGCCGCTGCATCAACCAGCATTCTGCCATAAGCGCGTTCCAGGTGTTTTTTCTTCACATGAAACGACGGACCGCCCACGTTCAGACCATAGACACCGCGCCCGCTGAGCGCGAATACCGGGGCTGCGATACCGTTCACATCGGGGCGCCAGTCACCGTAGCTACAGCAATATCCGAGGTTCTCGTATTCAGAGCGTGCCTGCGCATAGGCCGCCTTGCGGCCCGCGTGGCCTTCGGGGTCCTTGGCCTTGGTCCGCTCGAACATCACGGCGCGGTCTTCCTCGTCCATGCCCACCAGCATCGCGCGGCCAATGGCCGAATGAAAGATCGGCAACCGCGCACCCACGTGCATGGTCAGCGACACATTCTCCATCGACTTTTCAACCGCCACATAGACCGCGTCGGTCTGATAGGTTTCAGCCAATGCGACGGTGATATAGCTGTTGGGTCCGTTTGACAGTGCGCGCATCGTGTCGCGGGCGCGGTCGACAATTTCCATCGACGACAACACCGAAAACCCCAACCGCAGCACCCCTGCCCCCAACTGGTAGGTTCCCGACCGCGGATCGGCGACCAGGTATTCCAGCACGCACAGCGTATGGGTCAACCGCGACACCGTGGGCTTGGGCAGGCCCGTGCGCGCGGCAAAGTCCTGATTGGTCAGTGTGCTCTCGCCGGGTTTGAAACAGCGCAGGATGTCCAGCCCGCGGGCCAGCGCGGTGATAAAGTTGCGGTCCTTGTCATCCAGGGCCTCGCCCGCGAGATCGGGATCAATCATCCTCTCGACTCCAGCGCCTGCAGCCCGTGTTCAGCGAACAGCGGTACATATTGCCCCATCTGCAACGCCCGTTCCGGGTTCGACGCATTGCCATCCAGCGCCCGTTTCAGCACGCCCTGAATAATTGCGGTCATGCGGAAAAAGCAGAAAGCGACGTAAAAGCCAAAGTTGTCGATGGGACCAATCCCACGACGTTCGCAATAGCGTGCAACGAATTCGGCATCCGTAGGCAGGCCGCGTTCGGTGCGGTCAATCCCGGCCAGCCCACGCCCTTCGGGCGTCGCAGGCATTTGCCACTGCATGATGACAGCGGCAAGGTCGGCATAGGGATGGCCGATCGTGCTCAGCTCCCAGTCCAGGATCGCCAGGCATTTGGTGCCGTCCTTCTCGAACATCATGTTGTCGATGCGATAATCGCCATGCACCAGCGTGCGCTGGCCGTCCTCTGCGGGGATTTGCTGCGACAGCGCCTGCATCAGCTTGTTCATGGCAGGCACGTCCACGGTTTCCGAGGCGCGGTACTGTTTCGACCAGCGGCCGATCTGACGTTCGTAATAGTTGCCGGGCGGTCCGAAATCCGAAAGGCCCACCGCATCGATGTCCACATCATGCAGCGCAGCCAGCACGCGGTTCATGTCATCCAGCACGGCAGTCCGGTCGGCTTTTTCAAGCTCGTCCAGCGAAGGCATGTTGAAATTGCGCCCGTCGATATGGTCCATGATGTAGAAATCGGACCCGATCACCTCGGGGTCCTCGCACAGCAGGTGCATTTTCGCCACGGGCACGTCGGTGTCCGCCAGCGCGGATTGCACGCGAAACTCGCGGTCGACCGCGTGGGCCGATTTCAGCAATTGCCCCGGCGGCTTGCGGCGCAGCACATAGTTGCGCGTGGGCGTTTTCAGCAAAAAGGTCGGGTTCGACTGCCCCCGCTGGAACTTGTCGGCCTCGATGGGACCTTTGAACCCCGGCAGATGGGCCTCCAGATAGGATTCCACCGCTTTCAGGTCCAGCGTCTGTGTGTCTTGGCTCATCTGTTTGCCCTCAGCTATAGGTCAGCAAATCGTGGTCGGTGTCGAAATGCGGTGTGGCGTTGAATTGATGCACGAAATGACGCGTGCCTGAAAAGACAAACTTGGTCACTGCGGTGTTTTTGATCTGAAGGTTCAGCTCCATCATCATCCGCGCAGGCGCTTCCAGCGCACGCGACACCAGCTGTCCGATCACCCCGCCGGACGACACCACCAGCACACGCCGCGCGCCGTCACGGGTGGCATGGGCCATCGCGGCCGCCGTCCGTTCGGAGAATTCCGCATAGGTTTCGGCGCAGCCGGTCAGCGTGCCCGCCTGCCATTCCAGAACTGTGTCACGCAGGGTGCGAAAATGGGTCTTGCGATCACTGCTGACCATTTCGGGCACCACGCCCTTGTAGCGAGCGCGCAGAAGGTCGTGAAAATCGTATTCATCGAAACCGGCGTGAACTTCGGTATCACCGTCATAGCCCATCGCAGACAACGTATCGCGCTGGCGTTCCAGCGTGCCCGTGACCAACCGGTCGGGCGTCCAGCCGGTGCTGCGCAGCCAGTCGCCCACGGCGGCCGACTGTGCCCGCCCCTTGTCACTCAGGCAGTCGTAATTGGCTGCCCCGAACGAGGCTTGTCCGTGGCGGATCAGGTACAGTTCGGCCATCGCGTGCGCCCTAACCCGTGAACTCGGCGGCTAGGCGTTTGCCCGCTGCCTGATATTCCGCAGCGATCCGGTCAACGACACCGGCGACCGGCCCCACGGATGTGACCGCACCAATCCCCTGCCCCGCGCCCCAGATGGATTTCCATGCCTTGGGCTTGGACGATCCGTTGCCAAAGTTCATCGACGAGGCATCCGCCGAAGCCAGGTTGTCAGGGTCCATCCCCGCCGCCGCAATCGAGCCGCGCAGATAGTTGCCGGCCACGCCGGTGAACAGCGAGGAATAAACGATGTCCTCGGCCCCGCTGTCGGCGATCATCTGTTTGTATTCGGCTTGGGCGTTCGCCTCGTCCGTGGCGATGAAAGCAGATCCGGCATAGCCCAGATCGGCCCCCATGGCGCGTGCGGCCAACAGCGCCTCGCCCGTGGCGATCGCCCCGGACAGCAGCAGTGGCCCGTCGAACCAGCCGCGGATTTCGCGGATCAGGGCCATCGGGGACTGCATCCCGGCATGACCACCGGCGCCAGCGGCAACGGCCACCAGACCGTCCGCGCCCTTGCTGATGGCCTTCTTGGCGAATGTGTTGTTGATCACGTCATGCAACACGATGCCGCCGCAGGAATGGGCCGCCTCGTTGACCTCTTCGCGCGCGCCCAGCGAGGTGATCCAGATCGGCACCTTGTGTTTCACGCAAATCTCAAGATCACGGTCCAGACGCGCGTTCGAGCGGTGGACGATCTGGTTGACCGCGAACGGTGCCGCAGGACTGTCAGGATTGGCCTGGTTGTGGCGGTCCAGTTCCTCGCTGATCTGCGTCAGCCATGTGTCCAGCAGCGGATGCTCGCCCTCGGCCTCGCGGGCGTTCAGCGCCGGAAAGCTGCCGACGACACCGGCCTTGCACTGGGCAATGACCAGTTCGGGCACGGAAATGATGAACAAGGGCGATGCCACCATGGGCACGCGCAGCCCTTGCAGGGCCTTGGGAAGATGGCTGTCGTCACGGGGCATTTGCACATGTCTTTCAGATAGGGGAATGGATGGGCTGTGCGCCCATCCGGTTGTTGTGATGGTGTAACGGGCGGAGGTGCCGCCGCGTTTGTTAGAGAACCTCAAACAGGCCCGCCGCACCCATGCCACCGCCGACACACATGGTGCAAACCACATATTTCGCGCCGCGACGTTTGCCTTCGATCAGCGCGTGGCCAACCATACGTGCACCGGACATGCCATAGGGGTGCCCGATCGAGATTGCGCCGCCGTCCACGTTCAGCAACTCGTCCGGGATGCCCAGCTTGTCGCGCGAAGCGATAACCTGGCAGGCAAAGGCCTCGTTCAGTTCCCACAGGCCGATGTCGTCGATCTTCAACCCGTGCGCTTCCAGCAGCTTTGGCACCGCATAGATCGGGCCGATGCCCATTTCGTCCGGCTCGCAGCCTGCGGCCATGACGCCCACATAACGACCCAGCGGTTGCAGACCGCGGCGCTCGGCTTCCTTGGCTTCCATCACCACAGCGGCGGATGCGCCATCCGACAGTTGCGAGGCGTTGCCTGCGGTGATGAACTTGCCTTCTTTCACGTGAATGCCGTCCTTGAACACCGGTTTCAGCCCTGCAAGGCTTTCGGCGGTTGTGCCGGGACGGTTGCCCTCATCTTTCTCCAGCGTGACCTCGTGTTTCGAGATCTCCTTGGTTTCCTTGTCCTGCACCATCATGGTGGTGGTCATCGGAACGATTTCATCGTCGAAACGGCCGGCCTGTTGCGCCTGATGGGTCAGTTCCTGGCTGCGGGCGGAATATTCATCCTGCGCCTCGCGGCTGATGTTGTACCGTTCGGCCACGTTTTCGGCTGTTTCCAACATGGTCATGTAGATTTCGGGCTTGGTCTGTTTCAGCCAGGGATCGGCGTTGACGCGCATGTCCTGCGTCTGCACCAACGAGATGCTGTCCACACCACCGCCAATGACGATGTCCATGCCATCGGTGATGACCTGCTTGGCCGCCGTGGCAATCGCCATCATGCCGGACGCGCACTGACGGTCCAGCGACATGCCGGCCACGGTCACGGGCAAACCGGCGCGCAGGGCTGCCTGACGGGCGATGTTGCCCGCCTGATACCCTTGCTGAAGCGCCGAGCCGAAAACGCAATCAGAGATTTCCGAGCCATCAAGGCCCGCGCGCTTGACGGCGTTTTCAATGGCATGCGCAGCAAGCGCCTGCGGTGTGGTTGCGTTGAATGCGCCGCGATAGGCCTTGCCGATCGGTGTGCGGGCGGTAGAAACGATGACTGCGTCACGCATGGGTTGGGTTCCTTGTAGGTTGGACGGGATATTCGGGGCGCTGCCCCTTGCCCCTGGATTTTTGAGGCTAAAAGAAAGTTACCAGTCGAGTTTGATGCCCTTCGCCTTGGCGGCAGAGAGCGCGAATTTGCGGGTTTGTCCGAAGGCGTCGTTCAGTTCTTCCTGACCTTCCGGGGCCGAGATGGCGTCCCATTGGGCGGCGACCGCCTCGGGGGTGATGTCGCCCTCGATCAGGGCACCTGCGGTCTCATACACGCGGGTCAGCGCAAAGTGCCCTGCCCCTGCACCCAGGATCTTGCGGCTGGGGCCGTCTTCGGAAACCAGGTAGAGCACGCCTGGGGTGATGGTCTCGGGTTTCAGCAGTTCCAGCGCCTCGGGCGGCATCAGGTTTTCGGTCATGCGGGTGGCGGCGGTGGGCGCCAGCGTGTTGACGCGGATGTTGTCGCGCGCGCCTTCCAGATGCAGCACGTTCATCAACCCCATGACACCGGCCTTGGCCGCGCCATAGTTGGACTGGCCAAAGTTGCCATAGAGGCCCGAGGCCGAGGTGGTAACCACGATGCGCCCGTACTGTGCCGCGCGCATGTGCGGCCAGACCGCATGGCAGCAGTTGGCCGTGCCAATCAGGTGAACGTCAACAACCTTGCGAAAGTCGTCCATCGTCATCTTGCCGAACGTCTTGTCGCGCAGGATGCCTGCGTTGTTGATCAGAATGTCGATGCGGCCCCATTTTTCCATGGTCTTGGCGACCATGTCGTTGACCTGCTCCTCATTCGAAACGTCGGCGCCGTGGGCGATGGCTTCGCCGCCCATGGCCTCGATCTCGGCCACGACCTTTTGCGCGGCGTCCGATCCGGTGCTCGCACCATCGGTGCTGGCGCCCAGATCGTTCACCACGACCTTGGCCCCGCGCTCGGCCAGACCCAGCGCGTGACAGCGGCCCAGGCCGACGCCTGCGCCTGTGACAATGGCGACGCGGTCATCAAAACGGATCATATCTCAGCCCTCCAGAGCAGCACGGAAAAGATTGGGGCCGGACATCACCTGAATGCCACCCGAGACCGGCAGGATCGCACCGGTGATATAGCTGCCGCCACGACCGCACAGGAACTGCATACAGCCTGCGATGTCTTCCTCGCGGCCGACACGGCCAAGCGGCACGTCATCACCGACCTTGGCGCGGGTTTCCTCGTCTGCGGTGGCAAAGGCGGTCATGCGGCTGACGAAGGGCCCCGGTGCCAGAGCGTTGACGGTGACGTGATGGCTGGCCAGTTCCTTGGCCATGATACGGGTGATCTGGTGCACCGCCGCCTTGGACGCGGCATAGCTGTATGCCCCGTCGCCCAGGGGCGCATCGCCCATGACAGAGCCCACGTTGACCACACGCGCCGGATCGTCGGCATTCGACGAGGCGATCAGCATCGGCAAAAGGGACTGTGTGAGGCTGAACATGCCCGCGTTGTTGACATTCATCACCTTTTGCCACGCATCAAAGGGAAATTGTCCCAACGGCGCGCCCCAGCTGATGCCTGCGTTGTTCATCAGGATGTGCAGGGTGTCGGTGCGTTCCTGCACCGCCTTGGTCAGGGCTGCCACGCCTTCCTCGGTGCCGACATCGCCAGCGAACCCCTCGACGCTGCCGGGGGCGTCCATCTGGTTCAGCTCATCCGCAACGGCGATACAGGCGTCGGCCTTGCGCGAGGCGATCAGCACATGTGCGCCGGCCTGCATCAGCCCGGTGGTCGCCATACGGCCAATGCCGGTCGCGCCCCCGGTCACCAGCGCGACCTTACCTTTCAATGAAAACAGATCATTCGGTGTCATAGCTCATCCTTTACCTTAAAACCCGCGCGCGGCGGCGACCTTGGCGGCGTGATAGCCATAGTCGCCCAGCCATTCGGTTGCGACGCGAACGCGCTTCATGAAAAAGCCCATGTCAAAGTCATCGGTCATGCCAATGCCGCCGTGCATCTGCACGCCTTCGATCACGGCCAGCTTGGCGGTCTGGGTGGCGCGGGCCTTGGCCAGCGACACGGCCAGCGTGGCGTTGTCGGGGTCTTCGTCCAGTTTGCGGCCAGCATGGCGCACAGCAGAAAGCGTGATTTCCGTTTCAGACCAAAGATGTGCAGCGCGATGTTGAAGTGCCTGAAACCGGCCGATTTCAACGCCGAACTGTTTGCGTTCCTTCAGATATCCGACCGTCATCGCAAAAGCCCCGGCGCTGAGGCCCAGCATTTCTGCAGACAGCGCGGCCTGACCAGCTTCCAACGCCAGTTTTAGGACGGCCATGGCGTCATCAACGGAACCCAACACATCGTCGCCTGTCGCCTGCACGTTATCAAAGGTCACCTGCGCCGCGTCGCGGGCATCGACCATGTTCTGGCCCACGCGGCTGATCCCCTCGCGGTCGGCAGGCAGATCGAACAGGGTCAGGCCGGCGTCTGTTTTGGCCAGCACCAGCAGACGGTCGGCATTGCTGCCGTCGACCACGAACCCTTTGGTGCCTGTCAGACGAAACCCGTTGCCATCGGCGCGCGCCTCAAGCTCGGTGGCCTCGGGGTTGTGTTTCGCCCCCTCGTCCACGGCAAGCCCGTAGATCACGTCACCCGCAGCAATTGACGCCAGCGCATCGCGCGCGCGGTCCGTGGCCACCTGACGCAGCGCCGTCGCGGCGATCACGGCAGTGGAGATAAAGGGCGAAGTGACCAGCGTCTTGCCCAGCTCGCCCGCCAGAACGCCCGCAGCGGCATGGCCCATGTCAGAGCCGCCCGCGTCTTCGGGGACCAGCACGCCGGTCCAGCCCATCTGCGCCATCTCGGCCCACAGCTTTGCATCATGCGTCTGCCCCGCATCGCGCAGCTTGCGGAAATGCGACACGGGGGCCGCCCCGTCCAGAAAGCCGCGCGCGGCGTCTTGCAGCATGGTTTCGTCTTCGGTCAACAAAAGTGTGCTCATGCCGGCAGCCCCAATACACGACGGGAAATGATCGACAGCATCACCTCGGATGTGCCGCCTTCGATCGAGTTCGCCTTGGTGCGCAGCCAGTCGGCGGCAAGCCCGTCATGCTTGCCATCCCATGTCAGCGCATCCGCACCGCCTGCCGACATCATCAGCTCGTGTCGGCGTTTGTTCAACTCGGTGCCTGCGTATTTCAGCATGGCCGAGGCATCGCCCACGCCACCGCCGCTTTCAGCCTGGTCCTTGTAGCGTTCCAGCGTCAGTGCCACGGCCAGCGCGTCAACCTCACAGGCCATCGCTTCGGCACGCAGCACCGGATCGGTCAGCCCGCCGTCCTGCGCGTTCAGAACCGCGCCCAGCGGCCGGCCACCCAACAGGCCCTGCCCACCGCCCGAGATCATCTCGCGTTCGTGGGTCAGAAGGTGCTTGGCCACGTCCCAGCCCCGGTTTTCGGTGCCGACCACATTGGCCTTGGGCACCCGCACGTCGTCAAAGAAGGTCTCGCAGAACGGCGACTTGCCCGAGATCAGGCGGATCGGCTTGGTGCTGACGCCGGGCGTTTCCATGTCGATCAGCAAAAAGGTGATGCCCAGATGTTTCGGCGCGTCGCGGTCGGTGCGCACCAGCGCAAAGATGCAGTCGGCCTTGTCGGCGTAAGAGGTCCAGATTTTCTGACCGTTGACGATATAGTGGTCGCCGTCGCTCTCGGCCCTGGTCTGAACGCTTGCCAGATCAGACCCGGCACCCGGCTCGGAATAGCCCTGACACCAGCGCACTTCGCCGCGCGCGATGGGCGGCAGGTATTGCAGTTTCTGCTCATGCGTGCCGAATGCCAAAAGTGCCGGCCCCAGCATCCAGATGCCAAAGCTTTGCAGCGGCACACGTGCGCCCATCTTGCGCATTTCGTCCAGAAGGATCTTGTGGTGGGCGCGGTCCATGCCTGCGCCGCCATATTCCACCGGCCAGGTTGGAACGGTCCAGCCTTTGTCGGCCATCCGTTCCAGCCAAAGCTTTTGGGCTTCGCTCTTGAATTTCCAGTTGCGTCCGCCCCAGACGATTGCATCCTCACCGGACGCGCCGTCGCGCATCTCTTGGGGGCAGTTCTCCTCCAGCCATGTCCGGACCTCAGCCCGGAATGCATTCAGCGCGTCATCGCTCATGCTCATCCTCCCCGATGCAGCAGTGCCGTTACGTTCCGCAATGCAAAATTGCATTTCGCAATTGCGCTGGCAAGGTGTCGCAGGCAGGATTGTCCATGACAAGACGCCGTGGCCAGTCGTGCCGTTGCGTCACGGATTATGGAGGGGAACCCGATATGAAAGCAATGTTGAGCACCGCCGTGGGCGGACCGGACAGTTTGGAACTGACTGAAATGGCTGACCCGAAACCTGCCAAAGGCGAGGTTCGGATCGCGGTCAAGGCGGCGGGTGTGAACTTTCCCGACACGCTGATCATTCAGGACATGTATCAGATGAAACCCGAACGCCCCTTTGCCCCGGGTGGTGAAGTGTCCGGCGTGGTCGAGGAACTGGGTGAAGGCGTCACAGGGTTCGCGGTCGGTGACAAGGTGATCGCAATGACCGGTTTCGGTGGCTTTGCCACGCAGCTGTGCGCCCCTGCGGCGGCCTGTCTGAAAATGCCTGACGACATGCCGTTCGAGGATGCCGCGTGTCTGGTGCTGACCTATGGCACATCGCATCACGCGCTGAAGGACCGCGCAAACATCCAGCCCGGCGAAACCCTGTTCATTCTGGGTGCGGCGGGCGGCGTTGGTGTTGCCGCGATCGAGTTGGGCAAGGCTGCGGGTGCACGCGTGATTGCCGCTGTGTCTTCCGAGGAAAAGGCACAGTTCTGCCGTGACGTCGGTGCGGATGAAACGCTGATTTACACGCGCGACATGGACAAGGACGCCCAGCGTGCGTTTTCCAAGGAAATCAAGGATCTGGTCGGCCCGAAGGGCATCGACGTGGCCTATGACGCAGTCGGTGGCAACTATGCCGAGCCGGTCATTCGCGCGATGGGCTGGGCCGGTCGGTTCCTTGTGGTTGGCTTTCCTGCAGGCATCCCCAAGATCCCGCTGAACCTGACCTTGCTGAAATCCTGCCAGATCGTCGGCGTGTTCTGGGGCGCGTCGACCCGTCAGGACCCAAAAGGCCACATGGAAAACATGCAGGACCTGTTCACGCTGTATTCGGCCGGCAAGATCAAGCCACGCATCGACGCGGCCTTCCCGCTGCAAGAGGCCGGCAAGGCGCTGGAATACATTCAGGACCGCAAGGTGCAGGGCAAGGTGGTGCTCAAGATCGAGTGACCTCTGGATTCAGAGGCCATCCAGATGCGAAATATCGTTGAACCCGCGAATGGTCATACGGTCGCCTTGGATCACAAGGCGGCTGATCGATCCGTTCGCGGCCCCCAGGAACGCAAAGGGTTCCGACCGTGCGGCCACGGCCAGCGCGGCCGCGATGACACCGCCGTGCACGAAGACAGCGACCTGTTCGTCGGTGTGCGCGGCGGCAATGGCCATCAACCCGCGCGTCACCCGTTCAAAGAACGCATCGCGGCTTTCGGCATTGGGGATCAGGCCCCAGTCCTGCGCTTCCATCGCGCGGCGATAGACGGGATCGTTTGCCGCCGCCTTGACGCGGTACAGACCGCCGTCCCAGTCGCCCAAATGCACCTCGTGCAGGTCGGGGTTTTGCTGCGGCGTCAGGCCCAGATGCTGCGCCAGCGGGGCCGCCGTCTGCTGGGTGCGCGTCAGCTTGGTCACGTAAATCTGGCGGATCGGGTTGCCTTTCAGGCGTTCGCCCACGCGCTCGGCCTGTTTGTGCCCCTGGGGGTGCAGGTGCGGATCGCCGTGCCCGTCCACTGTGTCGAAATGCACACCCTCGCGCGCGGGCGCACTTTCGCCGTGGCGGATCAACAGAAGGTCGGCGGACCCTTTGGGCGGCGCATAAACGGGCTGGCGGTATTCGCGGGACATGACAAACCTTTCTCTTTTCACGTTTGATAACAAGGAACGCTGACAATGAACAACCGACAGATTGTCGTGCAAACGCTGCCTGACGGCACGTTGACCGAGGACAATTTTGCCCTGGAGGAAACGCCCATGCCCACCGCGGGCGATGGCGAGGTGCTGTTGAAGACCATCCTGATGTCGATTGACGCAGCCAACCGCAGCTGGATGCAGGGCGCCACCTATCGCGATGCGGTCAAGGCGGGCGATGTGATGGCGACCTATTCGATCTGCGAGGTGGTTGAATCCAATACCCCCCGCGTTGCCGTGGGTGACATCGTGGCCGCCGAAGCGGTCTGGGCCGACTACGTCGTGCGCCCAGCCCACAAAGTCGAAAAGCTGCCCAAGGTGGATCAGCTGAGCCATCTGATCAGCGTCTACGGCATTGCCGGCAAGACCGCCTTTCACGGGCTGGTCAGCGTTGGCAAGCCGATGGCGGGGGAAACGATTGTTGTCTCTGCGGCCGCCGGGTCGGTCGGCGGCTACGTCGGACAGATCGGCAAGGCGCTTGGCTGCCGTGTGGTGGGCATCGCGGGTGGGCCTGAGAAATGCAAATGGGTGGTGGACGCGTTAGGCTTTGACGCCTGCGTTGATTACCGCGAAGCCGGCTTGTTCAAGGCGTTGCGTGCCGAATGCCCCGATGGCATCGACGTCTATTTCGACAATGTCGGCGGCACCGTGCTGGAAACGGTATTGGCCCTGATGAACGAAAAAGGACGCATCGCCTGTTGCGGCGCGATCAGCCAATACGACACCAAGGCCCCCACCGGCCCGCGCAACCTGCCCGGTCTGGTTGTGGTCAAACGGCTGCGTATGGAAGGGTTCATCGTGATGGATTTTGCAGACGACGATGCCAAGGCGATCCGCGCGCTGCAAACCTGGGTGCGCAGCGGTCAGATCAAGGTGACCGAAGACGTGGTCGAGGGGCTGGAAAACGCACCCAAGGCGCTGATCGGCCTGCTGGCGGGCGACAACAAGGGAAAACGGATGGTGCGCGTTGCCGCCGATCCGTCGTGAGATGACAGAGATCTAGGGAGAGAGAGACATGACACCAATTGAAACAGAAGTCGCGCGCCTTGAAGGGTTGATCGGGCAAGAGGTCGGTGTGTCCGACTGGATCACCGTCGATCAGGCGATGATCGACGACTTTGCCAAGACCACGATGGATGAACAGTGGATTCATGTGGACCCCGAACGCGCTGCCAGGGAAACGCCCTTTGGCGGCTCTATCGCGCACGGGTTCCTGACGCTCAGTTTGGCCAGCCGGTTTTCCTACGAGTGTTTTTCGATGGCAGAGGGCCAGGTGATGGGCATCAACTATGGCTTTAACAAGCTGCGGTTCCTGAACCCGGTCAAGGCCGGCGCGCGTGTGCGGGGCCGCTTTGTGATCAATTCGGTCAAGCAGCGCAATGCCACGGACCTGCTGCGCGAAAGCGGGCTGACAATCGAGATCGAGGGGGAAAAGACCCCTGCCCTGATCGCCGACTGGCTGGGCCTGGCCGTGTTTGCGCCCCCGGCATAAAAGATTGCGCACCGCACTGCGCTGGACAGTCAGGGTGCGGTGCGGCTAACTATACGTTGAATTTACAAGAGTATTGATATGACGTCGATTCTTGTCCTCAACGGACCGAACCTGAATTTGCTGGGCACACGCCAACCCGAGGTTTACGGACGCACGACATTGAAAGATGTCGAGGACATGTGTGTGGCAAGGGGCAAGGACATGGGGCTGGACGTGGTCTGTTTGCAGTCCAACCACGAGGGCGTGATGATCGACGCGATCCATGCGGCAAAGGGGACCCACGGCGGCATCGTGTTGAACGCTGGGGCCTATACCCATACATCCGTGGCGCTGCGCGATGCGATCGCATCGGTCGAGCTGCCGGTCGTCGAGGTGCATCTGTCGAATATCCACGCCCGCGAACCATTCCGGCATCACAGTCATATCGCGCCCGTCGCCCTGGGACAGATCGCGGGCTTTGGTGCGCAGGGCTATGATCTGGCGCTTCAGGTGCTGGCCGAACATCTGGGGACACCGTCATGACCGATGATGTGCGTATATATCTGCACGGGCTTTCCAATTGCCAGACAATGGAAGAGCTTTGGGATGCGCACACCGAGAAAATGGCCAGCTACGGCTTTGACCGGCTGATCTACGGCTTTACGCGCTATCGCTATGGCAACAACCTGGGCGATCCCGAGGATTTCATCATCCTGACGAACCATGACAAATCCTACACGGATGTGTTCATGGGCGAGCAGCACTATCTTCACGCCCCCATGGTCAGCTGGGCGCTGAACAACGAGGGGGCGGGCAGCTGGCGGATGCTGGCGCAGATGGTCGAAACCCAGACCCTGACCCCTGCCGAGGCACGGGTGGTGGAGTTCAATCACAAGATGGGCGTGACCGCAGGTTACACCATCAGCTTCAAATCGGTCTCGGCGCGGTCAAAAGGTGCCATTGCCCTGACGGCGCGCGCTGGGATGACCCAGGACGAGATCGACGCAATATGGGAGGTGCACGGCCGCGACATTCACCTGATGAACAACGTGGCGCACCTCAAGATCCTGACCCTGCCCTATTCCGGGCCCAATCGCGGCCTGACCAAGCGCCAGCGCGAAGCGTTGGAATGGGTCGGTGACGGCAAGACCATGCAGGACATCGCGGTGCTGATGGGACTGACTTCGGCGACGGTCGAGAAACACTTGCGACTGGCCCGCGAGGCGCTGGCGGTGGAAACGACCGCGCAGGCGGTGCTGAAAGCGGCCTTTGCCAACCAGATGTTCATCCTGGAGGCCTGAAGGTTTCTGACGGTCACCGCACGGACCAGTTGCATTTTCCGCGATAGAACTGCAAAAATTGTCACGGGTGATGCGACATAAACTTCTTTCCCCTTCCATGTGGATCGCAATAATCTGACCATGGGTAAGGATTACCTGACTTTCGTTAAGCCGTCTTAACAGTCAGTATCAAGGAGTTCCGTGAGTGGTGGCTTAATGCCATTGGAGCAGCGGAAGGTACCCTCGCGATTTCGAGGCTCTGCCGACCGGCCGGACTTTCCGGACCCCGGCCCTGGGATGTATAGTCCATCTTTGGGGTCGGACCTTATCCTTAGGGTCACGTCTCATCCCCGTGATCAAGGCCCGAGGATCAAAGAGTGGAGCCATCCATGCCCGGGTGGCTCCGTTTTTTATGGTACGTGCCGACGGGCGTTCAGCCCTCCTTGTGATACCAGTCGCCCATCTTGACCATGGTGGCGTCGCCAACCGCGGCGGCAAAGGCTTCGGGGTCCTGGGTGCCGCCATCACGCCCGCGATAGTGGTAAGGATAGACATAAGTCGGCTTGAAGGCGGCCACGGCCTCGGCTGCGGCTTCTGCATCCATCGTGAACGGCAGGTTCATGCAGACGAATGCCAGATCAATATCGCTCAGCGCCTTCATCTCGCGCGTACCCTCGGTGTCACCCGAGATATAGACACGGAATCCGTCGATGGTCAGAACATAGCCATTGTCGCGCCCCTCGGGGTGGAACTGCTTGCGGTCCTCGGTGGTGTTATAGGCGGGGATCGCGCGCACATCGATCTTGCCCACCAGCGCCTGTTCGCCATTGGCCAGAACCGTGGCGCGGGATTTCAGGTCCTCGGGCAGCTTGTCGGCGACGGCGGGGTTCACCAGCAGGATGGTGGCATCGCCGATCAACGCGGCCAGCGTTTCGGGATTGTAGTGATCGCCATGTTCATGGGTGACCAGGATCAGGTCAGCGGCCGGAAAATCGGCGTACATCGCCGGATCGCCGACCGGATCATTGTAGATCGTGCCTGCGGGCGTGGTCATCACAAAGGATGCGTGATCGACCGGGAACACCTTGATCTCACCGGTGTCGGTGGCAAAGCTGTCGCCCGCATGGGCGGCTGCGCGCGCGGCATAGGGCAAAAACGTGATGGCGGCGGCAGTCGTGGCCAGAAAGGTTCTGCGCGGTATCATTTGGATATGTCCCCTGTTGGATTGCTTTGATCGCAAACTAGGACGATCAGGCACCCTGCCAAGCCAACAAAAGCGTGAACGGGTCTTCATCTTGCCGGATAAACTCCATGGGACGCGTCGCAGACGCGCAGGGCAGAGCCCCCGAAATGCAAACAGGGCACCCCGATGGGATGCCCTGCCTGTTGTCTTTTGTCGCCTGTTACAGCGTCGAAATCAGCTTTGGCTGACTTTGGCCACTTCGGCGGCAAAGTCTTCTTTGACCACTTCGATGCCTTCGCCCACTTCCAGGCGCACGAAACCGGTGATTGTGGCACCCGCTTCTTTCGCGGCGTCGGCCACGGTCAGGTCGGGGTTCACAACGAACTGCTGGTTCAGCAGCGTCACTTCGGACATGTATTTCTTCATACGGCCGACGATCATCTTTTCGATAACCGCTTCGGGCTTGCCGCTTTCGCGGGCAATGTCCATCTGAACCTGTTTTTCCTTCTCGACGACAGATGCGTCCAGATCGTCTTCGCTCAGCGAAGCGGGGTTCACGGCGGCGATGTGCATCGCAACCTGTTTGCCAAAGGCATCGTCGCCACCGGTCATTGCGACCAGAACGCCGATTTTGCCCATGCCGGGCGCGGCTGCGTTGTGAACATAGGACACAACGGTGTCGCCAGTGATCGACTGCATGCGACGCACCGACATGTTTTCACCGATTGTGGCGATCTTGTCGGTCACGATTTCGGCGACAGTCTTGCCACCCATCGGAGCCGCGTTCAGCGCGTCAACGGAATCGACGGTGATTGCCACATCGGCGATGCCCGACACCATGCTCTGGAATTCGGCGTTCTTGCCGACAAAGTCGGTTTCCGAGTTCACTTCGACCGCGATGCCCTTGTTGCCGTCAACCTTGACTGCAACCAGACCTTCGGCGGCGGTGCGGCCCGATTTCTTGGCCGCCTTGGCCAGACCTTTGGTGCGCAGCCAATCGACTGCTGCTTCCATGTCGCCATCGTTTTCGGTCAACGCTTTTTTCGCGTCCATCATGCCTGCGCCGGTGCTTTCGCGCAGTTCCTTGACCATAGATGCTGTGATTGCCATCTGTCGGGTCTCCTCAGATATATTGCGGGTCGGCGGGGTTGCCCCCGCCGTCTTGTATCAAAGCCGTGTAACAGACTTAGCTGTCGGCTTTGGCCACTGTTTCTTTGGTGCTTTCGATGTCCAGGGGCGCGTCTTTCGCCATGGCATCGTTGTGCGCTGTCTCTTCCGAGACGTTGCCGGTTTCAACGCCAGTCGATTCCGCCACGGCTTCTTCGACAGGAGCTTCTTCCATCGCACCGATGTCCACACCGGCCGCACCCAGCTGGGCGCTCATGCCGTCCAGGGCTGCGCGGGCGGCCAGATCGCAATACAGCGTGATGGCGCGGGCCGCGTCGTCGTTGCCCGGAATGATATAGTCGATGCCGTCAGGCGAGCAGTTGGTGTCGACCACGGCCACAACCGGGATGCCCAGCTTGTTGGCTTCGGCGATTGCCAGTGCTTCTTTTTTCACGTCGATGACGAAGATCAGGTCGGGACGACCGCCCATTTCACGGATACCGCCCAGCGATGCTTCCAGTTTGAACTGGTCGCGTTCCATGCCCAGGCGTTCTTTTTTGGTGAAACCACCAAAACCCAGTTCCGACTGTTCGTCGATGGATTTCAGACGCTGGATCGACTTGGACACGGTCTGCCAGTTGGTCAGCGTGCCGCCCAGCCAGCGGTGGTTCATGTAATATTGTGCGCATTTCTCTGCGGCATCGGCGATGGGCTGTGCAGCCTGACGCTTGGTGCCGACGAACAGAATGCTGCCGCCTTTGGCGACGGTGTCACGGATGACTTGCAGCGCCTGGTCCAGCATCGGAACAGTTTGCGTCAGGTCCATGATGTGAATGCCGTTGCGTGCGCCGTAGATGTACGGGCCCATGCGGGGGTTCCAGCGCTGAGTCTGGTGACCAAAGTGTACGCCTGCTTCCAGCAGCTGGCGCATGGAGAACTCGGGAAGAGCCATGTCTTATTCCTTTTCCGGTTTTCGCCTTGGCGGGGTATCAGTGCGTTTGCACCAACCGGCGGACATCCGGGGATTTCTCCCCCGGAAAGCCCAATCCCCACCTGCGGATTGAAGTGTCGCGCGTATAGGCCGGTTTTGTGCGGGGCGCAAGAGCGGTTCGCCCTTATTTTCCCAGCTCTGGCGCGTTCTCCGCCGCTGCCAACACATGCGCGCCGCGCACCGCCCGTTCGGCCGTGGCAGCCAGCGTCTTGCGTTCTGCGAAATCGGCGACTTTCAACGGGGGGTGATACACCACCTCGACCCGGCCCTGACGGCGGGCGGCCAGTGTCGACAGCAGATGCGTGCCGAACGCCATATCGCCCCACCAGCCATAAAACCGCGCGTCGGCCCCGGTGGGCGCGTGATAGATCACCGTGACCGGCTGGACCTGCAACCGGTCGCGCAGTTCTGGCGCGAAAAAGGCCTGAAACAGCGTCGGTTTGAACGGCAACACCCGCAGCCCGTCCGTGCTGGTGCCTTCGGGAAAGAACAGCAACTTGTGGCCTGCCAGCAGTCTATCCTGGAACATCTGCGTTTGCTCGGCGGCGC
Organism: Pseudosulfitobacter pseudonitzschiae; assembly: GCF_900129395.1. Lineage (GTDB taxonomy): Bacteria > Pseudomonadota > Alphaproteobacteria > Rhodobacterales > Rhodobacteraceae > Pseudosulfitobacter > Pseudosulfitobacter pseudonitzschiae. The sequence goes on along the minus strand of NZ_FQVP01000001.1, from coordinate 729,823 downwards.
GGCGCGGGTCGCGCACGACAAAGACGGTGCCGGTGGCCCGCGCCAGCCAGCCGATGCCGGGCCAGTTCGCCACCTCGGATTTCGACACGAAATAAATGCGCTTTGACGCATTCAGCACGAAAATATCCAGCCATGAGGAATGGTTGGCCACCACAGCCCCCTGCCCGCGCATCGGCACGCCTGTGACCTTCAGCGGCAAACGCATCAGCCGCAACGCGCCCTTGCACACGGCCACGGTGATGAACGGCGTCACCGGCCGGCGCAGCCCGCACAAGGGCCGCTCGACCAGGCGCACCAACAGCAGCAGGGCCAATCCACCAAAGACCAGCGTGCCCACTGCCAACCCGCGCAGCGCAACCCGCAACCAGTCGCCAAGCCCGAAGCGTCGCGGCGGTGGCACGTTGCCATCGTCCCATGTGACGGTCATGCATCGCCCCGCGCGGTGTACAGACGGCTTTGACGGGTGTTCATTTGCGCCGTGTCCATGACCAGACAGACATCGGTGGTGTTAAACGTCCGGTCGATCCACGCCCCCTCGCCCACGACGCCGCCCAGCCGCAGATACGCCTTGATCAGGGCGGGCACTTGCAACATGGCGGCGCGCCGGTCCAGCGCGTCCTCGGCGATCAGGTCCATGGTCTGAAACGACGTCTCGCGCGCCCGCACGCGCACTTCGGGGGGTGCCAGATGGCGGTGGTGCAGCAGCGACAGGGGTGCGGCAAGTGCCTGTGTGTCGGTGCCATGAAAGCTGGCGACACCGAACAATATCTCGATATCATGTTCCGCCACATAGGCCGCAAGCGCCGACCACAGGTGATGCATGGCAATGCCGCCGCGATAGTCGGGATGCAGGCAGGACCGGCCCAACTCCAGCAGGTTGCGCCCGGAATTGCGCAGCGGCGCAAGGTCGTATTCGTCCTCGGAATAAAACTGCCCCGCCGCCTGCGCCTGGTCGCTGCGCAACATGCGGTAGACGCCAACCACCCGCCCCTGGGTTACGTCGTGCAGCAGCATGTGATCAAAAAAGGGATCGAACCGATCGCATTCCAGACCGGCGGCGTGGTCCACCATGTCGCCCCCACCGCCCAGTTCACGCACGAAAACCTCATAACGCAAACGCTGCGCCGCCTTCAGATCTTCGGCATTGCGCGCCATCGAAATCCGAAATTGCGGAGCGGCCAGTGGAGCGGAGGAAATCTTGGGCATTCGGGTCAGTCTGTTTTGGGTCCGGTTGTGTCGCGGGCGCGCAACAGGCGCAACTTACATAAAATGGAAGACAACGCCCATATGTTAACCTTTCGGCAAGGATCATGAGCCATCAAAGACCGGTACCAAAGCGACGCGGGTGCTGTCGATAACAACCTTGCCATGCTCGCGGAAGTTGACAGTGATGCGTCTGTCGATGTTGCTTTGGACCTGACCTAACCCCCAGTCCGGGCAATCGGGATGGCGTACCAACATACCAGGAGCCAGAATGGCATTGAGATCTTCCATCTGTCACCCTTTCAAGGAGCTCGCCCGTGGGCTCCAGTAACGTAAATCTGGCCGCTCTGATCGGCAGCCGCATATGTCATGACCTCATATCGCCCATCGGCGCAATCAACAATGGGCTGGAATTGCTTGGGATGACGGGCAGCAGCGATGGACCAGAGCTGCAACTGATCACCGAATCCGTGGGCAGTGCCACGGCGCGCATCCGCTTTTTCCGCATCGCCTATGGTGCCGCGGGCAAACAGCAAATGGGCCGGGCCGAAATCGTGAGTGTCTTGCGTGACCTGATGCAGGGCGGGCGGCTGGACGTGGCATGGGGTCCGATGGATGAACAGCCACGCGAGGCGGTACGCATCGCATTCCTGGCAATCCAATGCCTTGAGACCGCCATGCCTTACGGTGGACGGATCGAAGTGACCTGCGAACGCCAACGCTGGACCGTTCACGGACGCGGTGAAAAAATAAACGTGGACAAAGCGTTGTGGGACACGCTGGAGTCAGCCATCCCACCGGATGAAATCCAGCCGGCACATGTGCAATTCGCCCTGCTGCCCGCTGTGGTCGCGGACGCAGGGCGCAAGTTGACGGTCAAAGGCCAGGGTACGGACCTGACCATCGGTTTTTAGCTGCGGGTCGTCCCGTCGCCGCGCACCAGGTATTTAAAGCTGGTCAGCTGTTCGGCCCCGACCGGGCCACGGGCATGCATCTTGCCCGTGGCGATCCCGATCTCGGCCCCCATGCCAAATTCACCACCGTCCGCGAACTGGGTCGAGGCGTTGTGCATGATGATCGCACTGTCGAGGCGCGCCATGAAGCGGGCGGCGGCGTCTTCGTTCTCGGTCAGAATACATTCGGTGTGCTGTGAGCCATAGGTGCGGATGTGGTCAATGGCCGCGTCGATGTCGTCGACAACACGGGCAGCCATGATCATGTCCAGATACTCGCGCCCCCAGTCGTCGTCCTGCGCCTCGACCGTGCCATCGATGGCCTTGAGCGTGTCGTCCACACGCATTTCAACGCCCGCATCCATCAGCGCCCGTACCAGACCCTGACCGATGGTGGACAGCACGTCGCGGTGGATCAGCAGACATTCCGCCGACCCGCAAATGCCCGTACGCCGCGTCTTGGCGTTCAGCACCACGCGCAGTGCTTTTTCGGGGTCGGCGTCCTTGTCCACGTAGATGTGAACGATGCCCTCCAGGTGGGCAAAGACCGGCACGCGGGCCTCACGCTGGACCAATCCCACCAGCCCCTTGCCGCCACGCGGCACGATCACGTCGATGGTGCCGGTCATGGTCAGCATCTCGGACACGGCGGCGCGGTCACGGGTGGGCACCAACTGGATGGCATCTTCGGGCAGGTCCGCATCACGCAGGCCCTGCATCAGACAGGCGTGGATGGCCTGCGAGGAATGAAAGCTTTCCGAGCCGCCGCGCAGGATCACCGCATTGCCCGCCTTCAGGCAAAGCGCTCCGGCATCTGCCGTCACGTTAGGGCGCGATTCGTAGATCACGCCGATGACACCCAGGGGCGTGCGCACGCGTTTGATGTGCAGCCCGCTGGGCTGATCCCATTCCGACATGACAGCCCCCACCGGATCGGCCTGTTCAGCCACGGCGCGCAGCCCGTCAACGATGCCCTGAATGCGGTCTTCGTCCAGTCTCAAGCGGTCCATCATCGCGGGCGACAGACCTTTGTCGCGGCCAAACTCCAGATCCTTGGCATTGGCCGCCAGGATCGCGTCGCGCTGCGCCCAGACGGCGGCGGCGGCGCTGATCAGGGCCGCGTGCTTGCGCTCGGCCGAGGCCACGGCCAGTTCGGCAGCGGCAGCCTTGGCGCGGGCACCGATGTCGGCCATCAGGGCGGGAATATCGGCGAGATCTTTCATCGGTCTGCTCCTTGTGGTCGGTGTTGGCACAGATTTATGCCTCTGGCGCGCATATTTACAGCCAAAACAAGCCGTCAGAGCGCCATGTCGTCGCGGTGAACCAATGCGGCACGGCCCGGATAACCCAGCAGGGTTTCGATATGGGCGCTGTGGTGGCCTTGAATGGTGCGGGTTTCCTCGGCGGTGTAGCGGGTGAGGCCAAGGCCCAGCACATGCCCCGATGCATCGGCGATGGCCACCGGATCACCACGGTTGAAATTGCCTGCGACGGCAGTGACACCCGCAGGCAGCAGGCTGTTGCCATTCTCCAGCGCACGGGTGGCGCCCGCGTCCAGTGTCAGCGTACCGCGTGGTTTCATCGCCGCGATCCAGCGTTTGCGCGCGGTTTGCGGGTCCAGCGTGGCCGAGAACCATGTAACCGGCGCGCCGGTGTGCAAACGGTGCAAGGGGCGCGGTTCAAATCCATGGCAAATGGCCATGGCACAGCCTGCGGCAGTGGCAGTTTTGGCGGCCATCAGCTTGGTTTTCATGCCGCCCTTGCTCAGGCCAGACCCTGCATCGCCCGCCTGTGCCTCGATCTCGGCGGTGATCTCGTCGATCACGTCATAGCGGATGGCGGTGGGGTCATCGGCGGGGTTTGCCGAGTAAAAGCCGTCGACATCCGACAGCAGCACCAGCTGATCCGCGCCGATGGTGGCGGCGATCTGTGCCGCCAGCCGGTCGTTGTCGCCAAAGCGGATTTCGTCGGTGGCCACGGTGTCGTTTTCATTGACGATGGGCAGCGCACCCAACCCCAGCAGCGTTTCCAACGTCGCGCGCGAATTCAGATAGCGGCGCCGGTCGCGGCTGTCCTCCAGCGTCATCAGCACCTGCGCCGTGGTGATGCCATGCACCGCCATCACATCCTCATAGGCGCGGGCCAACCGGATCTGGCCGACGGCCGCCGCCGCCTGGGATTGCTCCAGCGGCAGTTCCGTATAGGGCAGCCCCAGCACACCGCGACCCAGCGCGATCGAGCCGGAGGAGACCAGCACAACCTGTGTGCCCTGCCCCTTCAGCCATTGCACATCCAGCGCCAGTGCGCGCAACCAATCCTCACGCAGTGCACCGGTCGCGCGGTCCACCAGCAAGGCCGAGCCGATCTTGACGACCAGCCGCTTGGCGTCGGTCAGGGTCGCCACTGTTCTTCCTCTTGGGGTTCCTGCTTGCGCAGCCGGTCATCGTCGATCTGTTTGCGCAGGGCGCGCAACACTTCGGTCACGCCGTCGCGAGCCACGCCCGACATCAACATGACGGTGCCGCCGCAGGCCTTTTGCAACTCGACCTTGGCCGCGTTGCGTTCATCATCGTCCAGCGCGTCGATCTTGTTCAGGACCGTCACACGCGGCTTGTCGGCCAGATCGCCGCCATAGGCCTCAAGCTCGGTGATGATCGTCTTGTAGTCCTGCGCCACCGTGTCCGAGGTGCCATCGACCAGATGCAACAGCACGGCACAGCGTTCGACGTGGCCCAGGAACAAATCGCCCAAGCCCCGTCCTTCGGACGCACCTTCGATCAGGCCGGGAATGTCGGCCACGACGAATTCGACATTGTCCACGCCGACCACACCCAGGTTCGGGTGCAGCGTGGTGAACGGATAATCGGCAATCTTGGGGCGCGCGTTCGAAGTCGCGGCCAGAAAGGTTGACTTGCCCGCATTGGGCAGACCCAACAGGCCCACGTCCGCAATCAGTTTCAGGCGCAGCCACAGCGTGCGCTCGACGCCCTCCTGCCCCGGATTGGCACGGCGCGGCGCCTGGTTGGTGGCGGATTTGAAATGCAGGTTGCCGAAACCACCGTTGCCGCCGCGTGCCAGCTTCACGCGCTGGCCCACCTCGGTCAGGTCGGCAACGACGGTTTCTTCGTCTTCGTCCAGAATTTCCGTGCCCACAGGCACGCGCAGCACGATGTCATCACCGTCTTTGCCAGTGCGCTGGCGGCCCATGCCGGGCTGGCCGTTCTTGGCGAAAAAGTGCTGCTGATAGCGAAAGTCGATCAGCGTGTTCAACCCGTCCACAGCCTCGGCCCAGACGGTGCCGCCGGTGCCGCCGTCGCCGCCATCGGGGCCACCGAATTCGATGTATTTTTCACGCCGGAACGACACACAGCCGCCCCCGCCCGCACCGGACCGGATATAGACCTTGCAGAGATCAAGAAATTTCATAGCGCGGTCCTAGCCTGTGCGGGCCCCTCGGGGCATCCGTTAGAGTTTGCGCGAATACGTCCAGGTGGGGACGGTCGCATTGCGGGCGACAGAAAAACTTTCTGCTTCACCCAGATACTGAAAACCGCAGTGCGTCAACACCTTGGCAGAGGCAGCGTTGTCCTGAAACACCACTGCAAAAAGGGCCGCATTGCCCATCGGATTGGCGTCAATCAGGGCCTGCACCGCCTCGGAGGCAAGGCCGGTGTTCCAGAATGCAGGCGCCACCCAATATCCCAGCTCGGCCTGATTTCGGTCGATCTGCTGCATCGAGATCACGCCCATCAGCTCGGAACCGCCTTCCTTGGTGCCATCAATCGCCCAGACGTCCTCTTCACGGGTCGCGGACATGGCGCGTGTCACGAATGCCTCGGACGTGCCCGGGGGCAGCGGATGCGGGATCGACGTGGTCATGGTGGCGACACGTTTGTCGGCGGCATACATTTCGATCAGCCCACGGTCCGACGTACGCAGCGGGCGCAGGTCGAACCGTTCCGCTTCGATCACAGGCTGGGTGGCCACTTTGGTCATTTCCATCGGTTTGTTCCTCCTCGAACAGTCCGAATTCCGCCCCGCACATAAAATGCGCACGAGATGTAGATCAGTTAATAATTGACCCCGCGCAATACGAGGTCGGTCACGGGGCTGTCGCACAAAAAACTCACGACATCGTTAAATCGCGCGGCCCCTGAATGTTTTTGTCAGAAACGAAAAAGGGACCGGCGGTATCGCCGATCCCTTCAAGATGTTTAACCTATCAGGTTCGGCTTATTCCGCAGCTTCCGCCTGTGGCAGAACCGAAATGAAGGTGCGGTTTTTCAGACCCTTGTGAAAGGTCACGGCGCCATCGACGGTTGCAAAGATCGTGTGATCCTTGCCCATGCCGACGCCTGCGCCGGGCCAGAATTTGGTCCCGCGCTGACGCACGATGATGTTGCCGGGAATGGCGGCCTGACCGCCGTACAGTTTCACACCAAGACGACGACCCGCTGAGTCGCGGCCGTTGCGGGATGAACCACCTGCTTTTTTATGTGCCATTTGGTCTCTCCTTAGCCTTTGGTCATGTCTTTGGCCTGTTCGATCCAGCCTTCACGCTCGATCCGGCCTTTGAACGACAGTTTCTCGTCAATATCAGCAACGTCTGCTTCCGTCCATGCCGCGATCTGGGCAAAGGTGGTCACACCGGCTTCATGCAGTTTTTTCTCAAGTGCGGGACCAACGCCCGACAGTTTCTTGAGATCATCGGCGCCTGCAGCAGCTTCGGCTTTGGCAGCCTTGGCTTTTTTCGGTGCCTTGGCAGGCGCAGCCTCACCAGCATCGGCCTTGCGGGCTTTTTCAGCCTGCGCGGTTTTAAGCTTGGCGTTCTGGCCGTCTGCAAAGACAGCCGTGTAGCCTGCACCACCCACGGCGGCCATCACGCCCGACTTGTCCGCGCCCGAGGCGAGAATGTCGGTGATGCGCACCAGTGTCAGTTGCTGACGGTGGCCTTTGGTCCGCTTGCTCGAGTGCTTGCGGCGGCGCTTGACGAAGTTGATGGTCTTCACGCCTTTGATGTGGTCGATGACTTCGGCTTGAACGCCTGCGTCTGCAACCAGCGGAGCGCCAACCGTGGGCGTGTCGCCCCCGATCATCATCACTTCGTTGAATTGAACTTTGTCACCTGCTTTTGCGGCCAGTTTTTCAATGCGCAGCGTGTCGCCCGCTTGAACTTTGTACTGTTTGCCGCCGGTTTTGAGAACCGCGAACATATCGTTCTTCCTTACTCTACCGCGTCGTTTGGCACCGGAAGTCCCGGATTTCGTGCGATTTTCGCGCCACGGACTGCGCATCCCGTCGGGGATGTTTATACATATAACAGGCCCGAAAGCCCCATTCGAAGCCGCGCAATGCACCACACGCGGGCCAAAGTCAAGCGGTGCTGGCCCTATTTTTCAAAGCTCCTGGGCGCTTTCACCCAATGCCCTGAGGTTCAGCGCGAGAACCCGCCCAAGCGCATAGGTCACATCGCTGTAGACGCTGCCCATGCCATCGAACAATGCCGCGTTCAGCCTGCCCGCTTCGGGGGTCTGCATGAACGCGACATAGGTCGCGCGGTCGTCGGCGTCCAGCGGTTGCATCAGCAACATCAGATACCCCATCAGCCAGCCTTCGGTGTCGGCGCGCAGCTCCTCCTCCTGGGACCAGACCTCGTTCAGGATCTCTTCCTCGGTCATGATATAGGCACCACCGTCAACCAGCGCACGATAGAACTGGTAGTTGGCGGTCAGCGCGGTGCTGACGTTGCGCTCCACCAGGTCACCGGCCTCGATGATGGTGCGGGCGGCCTTCAGGCGCGGATCGTCGGTGCCCTGCAATTCGGCATAGGCGCCGCGGGCGGCGTCCTCTTTCTCCTGATCCATCATCGCAGTGCGTGCGGCCAGTTCCAGATCACTGATCCGCTGGCCCAGCTCGCTGCCCAGGAACAGGTTCAACCGCTCGAGTGTGGCGGTGTCGAGCGCCTCGATCGGGCCGCGCGCGCCTTCGACCATGCGGGGCACGTCATAGATACCGTCAAGCTGGCTGTGCCACAGCGCGCCGCCCTGCCCGCCCAATATCTCTGCGTTCAGCGTCTCGGCATGACTCAGGCCTTCTTCACGGGCGATCTGCATCTGCGCGTCCATGTGGATCAGACGCAGCGTGGTGTCGGCCTCGGGTCCGGCCCAGGCCACGCCCGCCAGCCCCAACCAGACCGCTGCAATCAGGCGCAGCATGCTTTACAACTCCTGCGAGGGTTGCAGGTTGCGCATGCGCGCGGCCAGCGCCTCGTAACGGTTGGCCATGATCTCGTATTGAACCGCGTTCATCAGGTCATAGACCTTGCGCATGTCGGGGTCCTCCAGCGCCTTGGCATATTCCAGAACCTCGGCGTCGGAAAAGGCCTGATAGGTGTAGGCGGCCCCGTTCAATGCGCTTTCGGCAATGGACTGGCGCAATTCGTCCTCGTCGGCGCGCATTGCTTCGCGCAGGTCCGGTTCTTCCATTTTCAGCTCGATCACCCCGGCGGCGGCTGCGGCCATGAGAAAGCGCACCTGCACCTCCTGAATGGCGCGCACGGCGGTGCCGGCGCTGTCGCTGGCGGCGTTCATCCGCTTGAGCGCATCCAGACGCGGCGAGCCGATCCGCTCAAGCCCCGCGACAATCGCCTGCCCTGCTTCGGATTTGGTTTCACTGTCGTCTTCCATGTGGCTGTTGTTCTCGGCCACGACCAGACGGCGGCCCAGGTCGGTGTCGTAAAACTCGGTCGCGTGATCCAAAAGGTCGTCTTCCAGTGTCGCCCCCAGGATATCCAGCGCCATGTCGTGCATCTTGGCGGTGTTGAACACATCGTCCGCCATCACTGTCCATTGGGTGCCAAAATCCTCCGCCTCCAGCCCCAGCATCGCGGGTGCAGAGCTGGCAGACAGGCGAATGCTGTCCAGTGCGACGTCGAATCCGGTCACTTCAAGAAATGTTTCCAACCGCGCGCGGTCGGCGGCCTGTGCGGCGGCGGCGGTCAGCGCAAGGGTGAGAGCAAGGCAAACAGAGCGGGCAAGAGCGATCATGATGGTCCTTTCGCATTTGCGCCGAGCATATGGGTTTTGCGATCACGGGCAATTAAATATCCCGTCATCGGCCATCATTGGCAAAACCCCCCTTGCCGCCCCCGATAAACCTAATTATTGGGACCGGACCAGACCCCCGCGGAGAGGTGCCGGAGTGGTCGAACGGGGCGGTCTCGAAAACCGTTGAGCCTTCACGGGTTCCCAGGGTTCGAATCCCTGTCTCTCCGCCATTATCTTTCAGAAAAGATATGTAACAAGTGCCGCATGTCGCGGTGGCATTTGCTTCTTCAAAGCGAAACCCGGAAGCAAGCGACGAAATTTGAACAGAAATTCGGGACGCTCTCATTCGGGACGTTCTATCGTGAGCCTCCACGCCTTGATGATCCCTTGGTGCCGCTGCCTTGATGTGCCGTTGCTACATAAACGTCAGTCGCAAAGGAACGACGGGTCCGGATGCACAGCCCCGCCGCTCGTCTTTTCCTCAATAAAACGCCTGCGCGTCTAGGCCGAAGGTCACCGCACCAATCATCTCGCCGGTGGCGGGGTCCGTCAGGCTCAAGGACACCTGCGCCTGATAAGTCTGCGTGCTTTCGTCCAGCTCAACCTCGCTGATGTGCACAGCGTCCGGTCCCACGCCATAGGTTTTCTGGAACTTCGCCTCGTCGCCCTGCCAGTAATCCGAAGTGACAGCACTGGCAGCGACGTTCAGCCCCTGTGCGTCCATGATGAACATTTCGGTGATTGTGCCGCGCGCGTCGGCGACATGATCGGTCAACGAGACGGACAAGGGGCTGTCCAACACCGACGCGATCAACGGCATTTCCGCCTGTCCCACCTGCGCGCGCCAATCCTTGTCCAGACTGTCAATCTCAGCCGCACTCAGACCGGCCGTGCGCGCGTTCTGGGCCTTGATCGCTGCAACGACCGTATCATTCATCAGCCATTCCGCCGCCCTTTCGCTGGCATATTGGGTCATTGCCCCGTCCGCTTCGGCGGCCGCCAGCGGGTTGGTCAGCAGAACAAGTGCGGCCGCGGCCGTCATAAGGCGTTTGATCATGGGGAATCTCCTTTGGCTGAAACGATCCAAAGATTGCTATCGAAACGGCGTGAATCGTCGGTTACCCGCGCTGCGGAGCAGTCGGAAATCTCTTTCAAATTGTACAGGATTTTCCCCAAACACGCCTTTGCACGGCCCCACGGTTGCCGCAAACCGCTGACAAATATGCACAAACAACAGCAAGCGCGCGGCATTCATCCGGCGCGTCGAGAGGAAAAGGCCAATGTCGTATTTGTCCCAGCACACCGCCCCGCGCCACGAACGCCTGTTCGAGCTGTTGCGTCAGGAGAACCGTGCCGCGACAACGGTTGCGCGGATCAAGGGATTCACGATCCGGCAGATCAGCGCAGAAGAGGCCGAGCAGATCAAGGCCGTCGCCAAACGGTCCTTTTCACAGCACAACTGACCGCGTCAGAATTGCGCAGCGTCCAGTTCGAACACCACGGCGCCGATCACCGTGCCGCTGTTCGGGTCCGCCAGGCTGAGCGAAATATGCGCGTGATGCGCCGCTCCGCTTTGGGTTGAATGCGCCTGCCCGACCATCTGTCCGCTTTGATCCAGCACGCTCAGCCCCGCGACGCGGCCCCGCGTGGTGGAGATGACCGACCACAGCCTCGCAGTCATACGCATGTTCAATGTGTCGTTCCTGCGTGCTGACACCGGGACACGGCTGTCCGGACCGCCCCAGAATCCTGTCCGATTGCAGGACTGCACCGCCGCGATCACATCCTTGCACAGCAGCTGCGTGGCCAGCAATCGCTGCGCAAACGCCTGCATTGCATCATTGTCGCGGGCATTCAGCCCGGTTTGCCCGGACCATCCGGTTATTGTGGTATCAAAGAGTGGCTTGAGCATATGCCTGGTTCCTTGTGGCCTGCCCCACATCGAGAGCACGGCCATCCAAGCACGCAGCGCTTAATATTTCGTATTCTCGCGGCTGACCTCAGCCGCGGAAACCGGTTGCGACGACGAATTTCTCTGAACTGTCGGCCCGTGACGACGGCGGTTTGATATTCGCCACCTTGTCGAACCGTTGTTTCAGCAGCTTTTGCAAATCGCCCTCGGCGCCACCGGCCAGCACTTTGGCAACAAATGTGCCGCCGACTTCCAGCACGTCAAAGGCGAAATAGGCTGCCGCTTCGCACAGCGCGATAATCCGCAGGTGGTCGGTCTGTTTGTGGCCGGAACTCGACGCCGCCATGTCCGACATCACCACGTCGGCCTTGCCGCCCAGCCACTCCTTGACCACCAGGTCGGCGTCGTCTTCCATGAAGTCCAGCACATGCAGCTCACAACCCGCGATCGGCTCCATTTCCTGCAGGTCGACGCCCAGGATGGTGCCCACCTTTTTGCCCGACCGTTCGTTCAGCGCATTGACCCGCTTGACCGCAACCTGACACCAGCCCCCCGGTGCCGCGCCCAGATCGACCACGCGCGCGCCCGGCACCAGAAAGCGGAACTTGTCGTCCAGCTCCATGATCTTGAACGCCGCGCGCCCGCGATAGCCTTCGGCCTGCGCGCGTTTGACATAGGGGTCGTTCAACTGGCGTTGCAGCCACCGGGTCGAGCTTGTGGTGCGCCCGCGCGCTGTCTTGACCTTGACGGTCAGTTCGCGCTGTCCGCGTCCAGAGGTGTTCTTGCCATCAGGTGTCTTTGCCACGGAAATCCGCCTTTCGTTGCCGACCAGATACGCGCTTGGGCCCACCGCTTCAAGCGATGGTACACGATCCGTCATATCTTGTTCGAAAAATCCTCAGGCGGACGGCCGTAAACGGAGGCAGACCGCCCCAAGCGCCGCTTGCTACAGCGCGCCGTCGCTCAAGACCCCGTCGGCGCTCATCTGCGCATAAAGCAGCCCCTCGCGCAGGCCACGGTCGGCCACGCTCAGCCGGTCCGTGGGCCAGCAGCGCATCAGCGCCTGCAAGATCGCGGCCCCCGACATGATCAGCGCCTGACGGTCCTGCCCGATGCGCGGATCGGCGCGCCGACCACCAGGCCCCATGTCCAGATAGCTGCGGATCACCTTGTCGATCTGCGCCGAGGACATGCTGAGCCCGTCCACCCGCGTCCGGTCATAGCGTTTCAGCCCCAGATGCGAGGCCGCCACGGTGGTCACGGTGCCCGAGGTGCCAACGATCTGGAACTTCTCGTGCACCTTGGTGTCATGATAGGGCGCAAAGTCCGCCAGGTTCTCTTCAAAGAACCAGCTCATCAACGCAAAGCGGGCCGCGTCATCCTCGACATCGTTGAACTGGTCGCGCAGCGTCGCCACGCCCAGGGGCACACTGATCCAGTCGACGACGCGCGCCTGAGCCACGTCCTTGACGGCAGCCGTGTTAAAGCCGCTGTGCAGCCGCATGATCGCCTGCGGACGGTCGTTCTTGGGCACTTTGGAAATGTCGATCCAGACCAGTTCGGTTGATCCGCCACCAATGTCGACCACAAGCAGGTTCTGCGTCTTGCGGCTGACCAGCGGCGCGCAGGAAATCACGGCCAGCCGGGCCTCTTCCTCGGGTTGGATGATGTCCAGCCGCAGGCCGGTTTCACGCTGCACGCGCTGGATGAACTCCTGCGCGTTGACCGCCCGGCGGCAGGCTTCGGTCGCGACAAGCTTCATACGCCGCACCTTGTGTTGTCTCAGCTTTTGCTGACAGATCCGCAGCGCCTGTATGGTGCGCGCCATCGACCCGCGCGACAAACGCCCGGTGCGCTCCAGACCCGCGCCCAGCTGGACGGATTTGGAGAAACTGTCCACAACATGAAAGCCCGTTCCCTTGGGTTGGGCAATCAACATGCGACAACTGTTCGTGCCCAGATCAAGCGCGGCATAAAGCTCACGTGATCCAGACTGAGGCACGGGGCTCAGAGCCGGTTGTTCGAGCGCGCCCGCACCTTTGGGACGCTTTGGCGCCATTGTATGCGCCTTTCATAACGAGTTGAGCAAACGATAGGCTTTTGATGCTTCCCGTGCAAGGCCACCTTTGTGTGATCGCCGCGGTCCGGGCGCCTTGTGGAACCGTGCATAATGATGATGAGCCTTTTGGGCCGCCCGGCCTCTGGCCCTGCGACGGGCCATCGCATAGCAAAGGGTCGCGGACAGATTGCTTTCGGTCGAAAAACGCCACCGTCAGCCGGACCCCGTGCCTTAGACAGGGCAAAATTGACCAAGGGGAATCACAGATGCCTGACGTGACAATCGTATATTGGCGGGACATCCCGGCACAGGTGATCGTGGGCAAGGGCCGTCGCGGGTCGAAACGCCAGTTGCCCGAGCGGTTCGAGCAGGCCATCGACCGTGCCGCGATGAAAGTGAATGCCAAAGACGCCGACGCCTATCTGGCCGAATGGCGCAAGGCAGACCCCTATGAAATGGACGGCGATCCCGACCAGATCGCCGACGCAGAGGCAACGCGCCTTGAAACAGAATATGACAGCGCCCGTATCAAGGCGCTGATTGACAACGAAGGCTGGGCCTGACCGCCCTTTCCCCTGTTTAGAAGGTTCCCTGTCATGGCACTTCTCAGTTTCAAGAAATCCCCCGAAGGTCCCGTTGCGGGCTGCATCTCGCCCGAGGTCGAAGCCTTTTTGCAGGGCTATTCGATCGAGGTGATGCCGCGCACCGCCGAGAAGGTCGAGAATTTCCGCGACCTGCTGCCCGAAGGCACGCGCGTCTATATCGCCCACATCGAAGGCACCCCCATCGAGGATATGGTCGCCACCGCCAAACGCCTGAACGCCGACGGTTTTCCGGTCATGCCGCATTTCCCCGCGCGTATCATTCACAATCGCGCCATGCTGGAAGACTGGATTGCCCGCTATCAGGGTGAGGCAGACGTAAAACAGGCGTTGCTGCTGGCCGGTGGTGTGACCACACCGCACGGCGATTTCGACAGTTCCATGCAACTGCTGGAAACCGGTGCCTTTGACAAGGCAGGGTTCACCCGCCTGCACGTCGCAGGCCACCCCGAAGGCAACAAGGACATCGACCCCGATGGCCGTGGCGTCAACGTGGCCGATGCCCTGCGCTGGAAGCAGGACTTTTCGAACCGCACCGACGCGCAAATGGCGCTGGCAACACAGTTCGCATTCGAGGCGCAGCCGATCATCGAATGGGCCGACAGCATCAAGGCAGCCGGCATCGACCTGCCCATTCACATCGGCATCGCAGGCCCTGCCAAGCTGCAGACCATGATCAAATTCGCCGTCGCCTGCGGCGTGGGCGCATCCCTGCGCGTGCTGCAACGCCGTGCCAAGGACGTGACCAAACTGCTTTTGCCCTTTGAGCCCACCGAAGTGATTTCGGACCTTGCGGCACATAAGGCTGCCAATCCCGACTTTAACGTGACAAACGTACATTTCTTCCCGCTGGGCGGCATCAAGACCAACGCTCACTGGGCCATTGAAAACGGCGGCGCTGCTGCCCAACCGGCCAACGCCTGAAGGACCGAAAAACATGACACGCACCATCGTTGAATCCAAAACCAAGACCGCGATCATCGGCTTTGACCAACCGTTCTGCGTGATCGGGGAACGTATCAACCCCACGGGCCGCAAGATCCTGGCCGAAGAGCTTGAGCGCGACGATTTCAGCCGTGTCGAAGCCGACGCGCTGGCACAGGTTGCGGCAGGTGCGAACATTCTGGATGTGAACTCGGGTGCCGTCTTCTCGAACAAAATGGCCGAAGATCCCCGCTATGCGGACAACAACTTTGTCGAGCCGATGCTGATGAAAGCCCTGGTCGAGCGGGTTCAGGCAATTGTCGACGTGCCCCTGTGCATCGACAGCTCGGTCCCCGGTGCGCTGGAAAACGGTCTGGCCGCTGCCGAAGGCCGCCCGCTGCTGAACTCGGTCACCGGCGAGGAAGAGCGTCTGGAACTGGTCCTGCCGCTGGTCAAGAAATACAATGTTCCGGTCGTGGCGATTTCCAACGATGACACCGGCATTTCCGAAGACCCCGACGTGCGCTTCGAAGTGGCCAGGAAAATCGTACAACGCGCCGCCGATTTCGGGATTCCGGCCCATGACATCGTGGTCGATCCGCTGGTCATGCCCATTGGCGCGATGGCGACCGCCGGCCTTCAGGTCTTTACCCTTGTGCGTCGTCTGCGCGAAGAGCTGGGCGTGAACACCACCTGTGGTGCGTCCAACATCAGTTTTGGCCTGCCCAACCGTCACGGCATCAACAACGCATTCCTGCCCATGGCGATGGCAGCGGGCATGACCAGCGCGATCATGAACCCCATCGCCCTGCCAATCGGTCCGCTGAAGATTGCCGAGAAACGCGCCGAAGTCGAAGCTGCCGGCATCATCCTGCCCGCCGACATGGACGACGAGACATTCGTGCAGTTGTTCGGCCTTGGCTCGACGCTGCCGCGCGCGGGCAAGGAAATGGAAGCCATTCGCGCCGCCAACTTCCTGACCGACAACGACCCGCACGGCACGGACTGGATTCGCTTTAACAAAGTGGCCCCCAAGGCAGGCCACGAAGGCCGTGGCCGCGAAGGCCGCACAGGCGGGCGTCGTCGGCGCGGCTAAGCTTTCCTAGAGTTTTAATGATTTAAACCCGGGGTGTTCCGCACCCCGGGTTTTTTATGTGCATCACGACCGCGCAATAACTTGAAAACACTGTCCTTGGTGCGATTTTGGCGACCCGCATCGGCCATTCGCGCCGTGTCTTTGGCAAGACGATATTCCCCGTAACCCGTTCTTAACGATGCGTCCGCTAGACAGTTGGCAACTGCTGACGAGGCTTGCGGAGATCGTGATGTTGCGCCCCTTCCCCGAATTGAAAGGATTGCCGAATGGCTGACCCAATCGTGCTTCCACCACGTCTGGACCTGTCCAGCGTGCCTGCTGTTCTGACCGAATTGACGGCGCGCCCCGCTGGCGAATCGCTGGTGCTGGACGCCGGTCAGGTCGTTCATTTCGGCGCCCTGGGGATGCAGGTGATCCTCTCTGCCTTCAAGACCGCAGGGGATCGGATTCAGCTGATCAATGTTTCGGACAAGGTTCTGGAACAGATGCGCTGGATGGGCATGACACCCGAAACCATTGCCGAGGTGGTGACATGAGCCTGAACATACTTGCCGTCGACGACAGCCGCACCATGCGCGACATGATCCGTCTGGCGCTGGAACCCGCGGGCTTTACCGTGACCACTGCCGATGATGGTGTGCACGGGGTCGAAGTTCTGAGCGGCATCGCGCCCGATGCGATCATCACCGACATCAACATGCCGCGCATGGATGGCTTTGGCTTTATTGACGCGGTGCGCGGTCAGCACAAACACCGCGCCACCCCCATTCTGGTGCTCACGACCGAAGCCGCACCGGAACTGAAAGCGCGCGCACGCAGTGCAGGGGCCACAGGCTGGATCGTCAAACCGTTCGACCCCGCGAAATTGATCAAAGCCCTGCAAATGGTTGCCGGTTAGGAGAACGCATCATGTCCGCACCCGACCCTATGGCTGAAATCAGAGCCTCGTTTTTCATCGAATGCGAAGAACTGCTCGAAGCCCTGCAAGACGGTCTCGAAGCGATGGCCGACGATAGCGGTGATCTTGAAACGATCAACGTGGTCTTTCGGGCTGTCCACTCGATCAAGGGCGGCGCTGGCGCCTTCGGACTTGAGGGGCTGGTGCGCTTTGCCCATCGTTACGAAACCGTACTGGACGCAGTGCGCAGCAACACGCTGGTGGCCGATGGCGACGCGATCAAACTGTTCTTTCGGGCCGCCGACCACCTGTCCGACCTGGTGCGAGAATCCCGCGACGATGGAATCCTGCCCGAAGCCGAGGGAAACGCGATCCTGACCGAACTGGATGCGCTGCTGGGCGATCATGGGGTTGCAGAGGAAGACGAGGCCGAAATCGAATTCCAACCCCTGGGACTGTCTCTGGACCTGGGCCTTGCCGATCTGCCGGCACCTGCACCCGCCAGGTTCACCATCCACTTCGCGCCCGAACCAGAATTGTACGAAACAGGCAACGAACCGTACATGATCCTGCGCGCTCTTGCGGAACTGGGCTCCTGCGAGGTCACTTGCCTGACCGACAAGGTCCCGCAACTGACCGAGTTTGCCCCCGAGGCAAGCTATCTGAAATGGACCGTGGTCCTGACGGCGGACGTACAGGAAGCCGAAATCGTCTCGATCTTTGAATTCGTTGATGGTCTCTGCGCCCTGACCATTGCCCCGATCCCATCCGACGTGCCCGCACCACAGGACGTTTCAAACGATCCCTTGCCTGAGCTACCAGAAATGCCAGACCTGCCCGACCTGACACCGCCGCCTGCACCTGCGGCGGAACCCGAGCCCGCCCAGCCGCCAGCACCCGCAGCCAAGGCAAAGGCCACACCGCAATCCGCTGCAAAATCGGTTGTCCGTGTCGATCTGGACCGGATCGAACGGCTGGTAAACCTTGTCGGCGAATTGGTCATCAATCAGGCGATGCTCTCGCAAAGCCTTGAATCTTCGGGGCTTTCCCCACATTCCGACGCGATGAACGGGCTCGAGGAATTCCAACGCCTGACCCGCGACATTCAGGACAGCGTGATGATGATCCGCGCGCAGCCGGTCAAATCCCTGTTCCAGCGCATGTCGCGTATCGTGCGGGAATGTTCAGCCGCGGTGCGCAAGGATGTGCGTCTGGTCACCGAGGGCGACACCACCGAAGTGGACAAGACCGTGATCGAAAGGTTGTCCGATCCGCTGACACATATGATCCGGAACGCGGTGGATCACGGGCTGGAACCCACTCAGAACCGTCTTGCCGCCGGCAAGCCCGAACAGGGCGTCGTCAAACTGACAGCCGCCCACCGTTCTGGCCGCGTCATCATCGAAGTGTCCGACGATGGCGGAGGCATCAACCGTGAGAAGGTCAAGCAAATTGCGACGGACAAAGGACTGATCGCCGCCGATGCGTCCCTGACCGATACGGAAATCGACAACCTGCTGTTCCTGCCAGGGTTTTCAACGGCATCCGAGGTTTCCGATCTGTCCGGTCGCGGCGTTGGCATGGACGTGGTGCGAAACGCCATCCAGGCCCTGGGCGGACGGATCACGATCACCTCGACACCTGGCGAAGGCACGACATTCTCCATCTCCCTGCCGCTGACCCTTGCTGTCCTGGACGGCATGGTCGTGCAGGTTGCCGGCGAGACCATGGTTCTTCCGCTCAATCTGGTGATCGAGACGCTGACCATCGACCACAGCAATCTCGAACAGACCCGCCCCGGCCTGAATGTCGTGCGGGTGCGGGGTGAATTTGTCTCGCTGTTCGATCTGGGTGTCGAACTTGGCTATCGCTCTGCCCAGGACAGCTATCTGGATGCTGTCGTTTTGCTGATCGCTGACGAAGGCGGCAGCCGTGCCGCCCTGATCGTGGATGAAATCCAGGACCAGAGGCAAGTGGTCATCAAAGGTCTGGACGAAAGCTTTTACCGCGCACCCGGCATCGCTGCCGCCACCATTCTGGGTGACGGGCAGATCGCCCTGATCCTCGACCCTTCCGACATCATCGCACAGGCCCAGGGCAGCACCTTGGCCATTGCTCCCAACCTGATGGAACTGACTTCATGACTGATCCCAAATCCAGTGCCCCCGTTGAGCTTTTGACCTTCCGTTTGAGTGATCAGGAATATTCGCTCGACATCATGTGTGTGCGTGAAATCCGCGGCTGGACCCGCACAACACCCCTGCCCCATGCCCCCAGTTACATGAAGGGTGTGATCAACCTGCGTGGGACCGTACTGCCGGTGATGGATCTGGCGGAACGGCTGGGCCTGCCGCCGCGTGAACATACGGACCGCAATGTGATCATCGTGGTGAAATACGAGGAGACGATGACCGGTCTTCTGGTCGACGCGGTGTCCGACATCATCGCGCTGACATCCGCGGATTTGCAGCCGCCTCCCGACGCTGCCTCTGCGGGAGGGCCGGGCGTGATCAAGGCGCTGACCCTGCTGGATGAGCGGATGATCCGTGTGCTTGAGCTCTCCGAAATCGTACCCACCCCGCAAAGCGATGCTGCATGATCGCCCCCGACGAAGCATCCGAACCCCAACTCAGCCTGCTGACGCTTAATGCGCTGCATCAGGTCTCTTACCGCGAGGCAGGGCTGATCCTGTTGCCGGAAAAGGTACGCATGGTGCAGTCGCGTCTGCGATTTCGGCTGAGGGAAACCGGGCTGGACACGTTCGAGGCCTATCTGGCGTTGGTTGGTTCCGACGCAGGGGCAAAAGAGCGCCGCATGATGATCTCGGCCCTGACCACCAATGTGTCCCATTTCTTTCGGGAGCCGCATCACTTTGACATTCTGACCGACGAGGTTCTGCCACGGGCCCAATCCCGACTGAAATCGGGTGGCCGCTTTCGCATCTGGTCTGCAGGGTGCTCCAACGGGCAAGAGGCGTTTTCGATTCTGATGCACCTGTTGGACAAGGACCCCGGCCTGCAAGACAAGGATTTCCGCATCCTGGCAACCGACATTGATCCCAAGGTCATCGCCTTTGCCCGTTCTGCCACCTATCCCGACCGGATGATTGACAACATCCCCGAGGATTTGCGCAAGCGGTTCATGCAGCCGTCCCGGTTGAACGAACAACCCGCGCATCAAATGACTGACAAGCTGAGAAATCTCGTACGGTTCAAGGAGCTGAACCTGATGAGCCCCTGGCCGATGCGGCAGGCCTTTGATGCCGTATTTTGCCGGAACGTGGTGATCTATTTCGATGCGCCCACGCAAAACGCACTTTGGCCGCGCTTCCATGATGCTTTGTTGCCGGACGGAATGTTGTTCCTGGGGCACTCGGAACGGGTGACCAACCCCGAGCAGCTGGGTTTTTCCGTCACCGGGCCGACCACCTACACCAAGATACGCGCACGTAAGATCAACACTTCAAATTTGCAGGCAGCACAGGGGATAGCACATGGCACTTCGTGATCAAATTCGGATCATGGTCGTCGATGACATGTCCACAAGCCGTGGTCTGATCACCCAGGCGCTGGACGGGTTCGGGATTCAGACGGTTTACACCTCGGACGACGGCGCCGCAGCGCTGGTCCAGTTGCAGCGCACGCCTGTGCATCTGGTGATCTCCGATTACAACATGCCCAATATGGACGGGTTGAAATTCCTTCACCACCTGCGCAGCCAGCCGGAAACACAAAAGATCGGGTTCATTCTGATCACCGGCAGAGCCGAACAGCAGATCATCGATTACGGACGCAAACTGGGGATGAACAACTATTTGAAGAAACCGTTCGAACCCATCGACCTGCGCCGCTGTATTGAAAGCGTGGTGGGGCCGCTATGACTGTGGCGCCCAGGAACACGCATTTGACATCGCGCACCGGCGCGCACCTGGCCGACCTTGCGGCGCAGGTGCGGCAGGTTGAACTGTTGATCGGTGCGCATTTCAAACATCTGGACATGACCGAAGCGGACTTTCTCACGGGGATGCAAAAGCTGGATTATTTGCATCAATCCCTGATGGATATCTCGGAGCTTGTCCGGCAATTTGGCGAGCCTGATCAACGCCCACAAAACCTGAGCGATACGGTGCGGCTGGAAAGCACGCGGCGGTTGATCGAAGATGCAGGACATGCAGCTGCGCAACACGATGATGCGGGCGCACTGGATCTGTTTTAGATCCGCCTATTGTACCAAAAATCGACAGATCGTGCGGGCACAGCGGAGATTGAGTAAATCTGTCGCTGTGCCCGTATTCTGATGACGAAACGCCCGAACGCGTCCTGCCGCTTCAGGCGCATCGCAAAACCTGGCGCTTAGAAAAGCTCCAGGTCGTTGCCTTCGGGCGGAGCGTGAACAATCGCCTTTGGTTCGATCACCCGGTCAGTGGACATGCGTTGCAGCACCCGGCCCGTGGCTGGCCAGAACCGGATGTTGCGCGCATTGGTTCCGCCAAAGGAATGACCTTCACAGGTGATCCCCTCGCTTGCGAGGAAATCCAGCGTGAACTGTGCGTTCGCCTCGCCGATGTCCGACAACCCGTCCACCATCCGCGCACCGCCAAAGGCCTTGGCGCGCAAGGAGCTGCGCTGTGCGCCGGATTTGATCAGCGCATTTATCAAAACTTCCATCGCATTCACGCCAACCAGGTTGTCGGTCAGGTTCGCGTCCTGTCGCACGGTCAGCAACATGTGATTCATGCCCCCCACCCGCGCGTTAGGGTCCCACAGACAGCAGGCAACGCAAGATCCCAGCAATGTCGTGATGACAACGTTGGCCTCACCCGATGCAGCGTGTTGACCTTGGGTGATGTGCATACGGATTTCCGTCATGGCATCACCCGTTTCGAGCCACGAACGCACGTACCCCCCTCGCAATGGGGCAAACGTTCCATTTCCAGGCAATCAGGCCGCCGGGACGGTTTGACGGTGGTGGCGACCATGGCCTTGGGCATTTGGGCAAACATGCGCATATTCTCAGCATCCGGGTGGCGAAATCAAAATACAGGCAAGGGCTGCGTGCCTGTTCCTTGCGGTTATGACGTTGAGGAATGAACAGGCGTTTAACTCTGGTTGGAGATTTCCCCGAGTTTTGGTCCATGCCCCACTTTTTCACTTTCGGCGAACCGCATCCGATCGCACCGAAACCTCAAACCGGTGCTGCCGCAAAAATCATCAGCACGGAGCTTGCGACAGAAAAAGAACGACAGGGCACGGAGTTTCGTTGCAGAATTTACATTTGCAGCCTAACATTTGATCAAATTAACCTGAGAACCGGACTGCCGTAGCACTATACACTTTAAAACAATGGTTTTTTTCAAGTGTTCAGGACGTTCAAGGCAACGCGCAAGCTCAGAGTTATGATCAAAACGGGCGATACAGACCCGTGGACCAAAGGGAGAAACCTCACGTGACTGCAGCAGCCATCAGTGCGCGCAACCTGCGCAAAGTTTATCCGGGGTCGCCAGATGTTGTCGCCCTGGCAGATGCCAGCATCGACATTCAGGACAACGAATTCTTTACCCTTCTCGGCCCGTCGGGCTGTGGCAAGACCACGCTCCTGCGGATGATTGCCGGGTTTGAACACCCCACATCCGGCACATTGACGATGCACGGCGAGGACCTGACGAACCTGCCCCCCTACAAACGCCCGGTGAACACCGTGTTTCAAAGCTATGCTTTGTTCCCGCACCTGACGGTCGCGCAAAACATCGGTTTTGGTCTGGAAATGCTGGGCAAGCCCAAGGACGAGATCAAGAAGACCGTCGGCGAGATGATGGAGCTGGTGAAGATGAGCCAGATGGCCGACCGCCAGACAGGCCAGATTTCGGGTGGCCAGCAACAGCGCGTCGCCCTGGCCCGTGCGCTGGCCCCACGCCCCAAGGTTTTGTTGTTGGACGAACCGCTGAGCGCGCTGGATTTCAAGCTGCGCAAGGACATGCAGCTGGAGTTGAAGCGGTTGCAGACGGAAACCGGCATCACCTTTATCTTCGTGACCCACGATCAGGAAGAAGCGTTGACCATGTCAGACCGGATCGCGGTGATGAGTGCCGGCACCATCCGCCAGATCGGCGGGCCGCGTGACATTTACGACCGTCCGGCGGAACGGTTTGTTGCCGATTTCATCGGGGACACCAATTTTGTCCCCGCCCAGATCGCGGCCAATACCGGCAACGACGCACAGGTCACCCTGTCCTCGGGCAAGACCGTGACGGCCAAGATGCCCGAAGGGGCCGCGTTGACGGGCAAGGTCACCCTGGCCGTGCGCCCCGAGCACGCCAGTATCGGCGCAGAGGCCGCGGGGCTGCTGCCCGGCAGGCTTTCGGAAATCGTCTATTTCGGCACGGACACTCATTTTCACGTGGCACTGGATGATGGGACCGGCTTTGTGGTGCGCAGCCAGAACCGGCCAAACGAGACGTTGCCGTTCAGCACCGGCGACCGCATCAGCGTCGATTTCGCGCCCGGTGTCGGTCAGGTTCTGAGGGATTGAGCATGACAGACAGCGCTCCCCCCGCCTCCTACGCCACCGTCGCGGAAAAACGCGCCAGCCGTGTGCGCTGGATGCTGTTGGCCCCTGCCCTTGCCGTGTTGCTGTTCGCCGCGTCCGGTCCGCTGCTGATCACGCTGGTCTATTCCATGCTGACGCCTGCGGACTATGGCGGGGTCATCTGGGAACCAACGGGCGATGCCTGGTTCAATGTGTTCATGCAGCGCGATATTTTCGATGACACGCTCAGCTGGTCCAGCGCGCATTTGTCGATCTTCTGGCGGTCGGTCAAACTGTCGTTGATGACCACCGTGGGCTGCATCATCTTTGGCTTTCCCACCGCCTATTTCATCGCGACGCGGCCAAAGCAACAGCGTGATATGTGGATGCTGCTGATCATCATCCCGTTCTGGACGAATATCCTGATCCGCACCTTTGCCGTGGTCGAGCTGATCCGCAACGAAGGCACGATCAACACGCTGTTGATGTGGACCGGCCTGATCGACGAACCGATCCAGATATTGTTCACCGAATTCTCGATCCTTGTCGGTATGATCTACGTCTATCTGCCGCTGATGGTCCTGCCGTTGTACGCCTCGATGGAACGGCTGGATTTCTCATTGGTCGAAGCGGGATACGATCTTTACGCCACCCGTATGAAGGTGCTGCGGCGGATCATCCTGCCGCTGGTCAAGCCGGGGGTTATTGCAGGCTCTATCCTGGTCTTCGTGCCCTCGCTGGGCGCCTATGTGACGCCGCGTGTGATGGGCGGCGGCAACCAGTTGATGATCGGCAACCTGATCGAGCTTCAATTCGGACAGGGGCGCAACTGGCCGCTTGGGGCGGCGCTTTCGATCACCCTGCTGGCGATCGTGATGGTGGCGCTGATGGCTTACGTGCGTACCGCAGGAAAAGAGGGCCCGGGACATGGCTAAACGTTTTCAGATTCAACAGATGCCCGGGTTCAGGACAATCGCGGTCGTTACCTTTGTCCTGCTTTACATGCCGATCTTTCTATTGGTGATCTATTCGTTCAACGCAGGCACCTCCATCGCGATCTGGGAAGGGTTTTCCTGGCGCTGGTATGTCTCTGCATGGGACAATCAACAGGTGCAGGAAGCAACCATTCGCAGCCTTGTAATTGCCTTCTGGGCCTCGGCCATTTCAACCACGCTTGCGGTGCTGGCTGCATTGGCCACCACGCGGACGCGCAAGTTCAAGGGTCAGGCGGCCGTCTTTGCCATGATCAACCAACCGCTGATGGTGCCCGAGATCGTCACCGCCGTGGCGCTGTTGATCTTTTTCGCGATGATCAAGGTGGCGACAGGCTACACCGGGCTGATGTATCTTGTGATTGCGCACACGGCGTTCTGTATCCCCTTTGCCTATCTGCCGATCCGCGCGCGGCTGATCGGGATGGATCTGGCTTTGGAACAGGCGGCGGCCGACCTTTATGCGCCACCCTTTCGCGTGTTCACGCGCATCACCTTGCCACAGCTGTGGCCTGGCATCCTGGCCGGTGCGATGCTGGCCTTTGTGATCAGCCTTGATGATGTGGTGATTACGGAATTTGTTAAATCTGCCGGACAAGACACGCTGCCCACCTATATGCTGGGGCAGTTGCGTCGCGTCGTCACGCCCGAGGTCAACGCGATCTCGACCGTACTGCTGGGGATTTCGGTGACCATGGTTGTCGCCTTTACCGCCCTCAGCAAACTCAAGACCTGAACGATAAAAAACAACTGGGAGTCTATCATGAAAAAGACACTGACAAGCATCGCCGCGCTGATGGCGATCAGCAGCCCGGCCTTTGCCGATGGCGCGCTGAACATCTACAACTGGGGCAACTATACCAGCCCCGAGATGATCGAAAAGTTCGAGGCCGAAACCGGCATCAAGGTGACGGTCACCGATTATGACAGCAACGACACCGCACTGGCCAAGATCAAGGCGGGCGGTCACGGATTTGATATCGTCGTTCCATCAGGCACTTATGTGCCGATCTTCATCCAGGAAGGTCTGTTGATGGAATCCAAGCCCAACGAGATGGAAAACTTCAAGAACATGGACCCGCAGTGGGTCGATGTCGAATTTGACCCCGGCCGCAACTACACCGTGCCGTGGCAATGGGGCACCGTCGGTGTGACGGTGAACACAGCCGTTTATGGTGGTGACATCAACACCGCCGCGGTTGTCTTTGATCCACCCGAAGAACTGAAGGGCAAGATCAACGTGGTGCCTGAAATGAACGACGTGATGGGCATGGCAATCCACTATGTCGGGGGCGAGCAATGCACCGATGACAAGGAAACGCTGATGAAGGTCCGCGACGTGCTAAAGGCGGCCAAGCCGTTCTGGGTGTCGATGGACTATGGCAACATCGAAAAATTTGCCAAGGGTGATCTGGCTGCCGGTGTAAACTGGAACGGCGCTTCTTTCCGTTCACGGGTGGACAATGCAGACATCGCCTTTGGTTATCCTCAGGAAGGCTATCCCGTCTGGATGGACAACGCGGCGATCCTGGCTGACGCGCAGAACGTCGAAAACGCCAAGATCTTCCTGAACTTCATCATGGACCCGGAAAACGCGGCAATGCTGTCGTCTTTTGCCCGCTATGCCAACGGGATTGCGGGGTCCGAGGAATTCCTGCCCGAAGACATGAAGACAGCGCCGGAAATCGTTGTACCGGAAGAGTTGAAAGGCGCCGCTTACGTGGCGAAGACTTGTCCGCCGTCGGCGTCCAAGCTGTACACGGCAATCTGGACAGACTTGCTGAAATAAACAGTTCTCTCAGTGCGGCCCCTGTCAACGGGGGCCGCGTTTTTTCATGCACGAGGCATACATGACGGCTGACATCATCATTTATAACGGCACCCTGATCACGTTCGATCCTGATCAGCCGCAGGCACAGGCACTGGCGATTGCCAGCGGGCGCATCACCGCCATCGGCGACGACGCCATGGTCAAGGGATTGGCTGACGACGCCACCCGCATGATCGACGCCAAGGGGGGCACTGTGCTGCCTGGTTTTATCGACAGCCACGTTCACTTGTTCGGTGGTTCGGTCGAGTTGTCCCAGCTCAGCCTTTACGGTGTGCACGGGCTGGACGAGATGCGCGATAAGATCCTGCCCTATGCCGCGGAAAACCCCGACGACGCGCTGATCTTTTGCGTGATGGCCGACTATGGCATCCTGGGCACAGGCAAGACCCTGACCCGTCAGGATCTGGACACCATCCTGCCGGATCGCCCGCTGGCGATGTTCGCGCCCGATCACCATACGGTCTGGGCCAACACGGCAGCACTTGAGGCCGCGGGATTGCTGCAGGGCGGCACTGTCGATGCCGGATCGCAGATCGTGATGGGTGACGACGGACTGGCCAGCGGTGAACTTCTGGAGCCGGGCGCCTACGGTCCGATCCTGTCGATGACGCGCCACGCAGGCCGCGAGATGATGGGGCTGACCACCGGCAAGGACCCGGTGCCTCCAGCCACCAAGGACCAGCGAGAGATGGACAAGGATGCCATCGAGGCCGGCCTGAAACATTGTGCAGCCCAAGGCATCACCAGCCTGCACCTGATGGACGGCAATATCTATCAGCTTGAACTGCTCAGCGAGCTTGAAACCGAGGGTCGTCTTCTGTGCCGGTGCGAAGTGCCGTTTCATATGAAAGGCACAGACCCGATCGAACGCATGACGCAGGATGCTCCGGAAATGCGGGCGCGGTTTCAAGGGGACAAGGTCCGTTGCAACCATGTGAAAATGTTCATCGACGGGGTGATCGAAAGCGGCACTGCGCTGATGCTGCGCCCCTACCCCGGCGATCTGGGCAAGGATGGGAATAAAGGCGACGAGGTCTTTACCCAGGATCATTTCGTCGCCAGCGCCATCGAAGCGGATCGCCTTGGGTTCCAGATCGCCGTACATGCGATTGGCGACGCCGCCGTACGGCGCACGATCGACGCCTACGAGGCGGCACAAAAGGCCAACGGTGTGCGTGACAGCCGCCACCGGATCGAACACCTTGAGGTGATGCACCCCGATGACATTCCGCGCCTGGCCGAACTTGGCATCGTCGCCTCGATCCAGCCCGGCCATGCGCCGCGCGGCCACATCTTTCCGCCCTCTGCGGTCGGTCAATACCTGCACGACGACCAGATCGCCGGGGCCTATGCCTGGCAGGACATCCGCAACACTGGCGCCAAGGTGGTCTTCTCCACCGATTGGCCGGTGATCCAGGTCGACGTGATGGACACGATCAAGGCGGCCATCGCCCCGCTGGATCTGGGACCAAAGTGGCGCGACCAGACCCAAAGCCTGAACGACACGCTGGCCAGCTACACCCGCGACAACGCTTGGGTGGAGTTCAACGAGGACCGCAAAGGCAAGCTGAAAGCAGGGATGCTGGCAGATGTGGCCATCCTCAGCCACGACTTGACCACGCTTGCGCCTGAAAAGATCACGGACGCCAAGGCTGTGGTCACGATCTGCGACGGACAGGTTACCTATTCGGCAAGCTGATCAGCCCTCGCGCCCTGACAAAGACCTGCGCGCCTCCGCGCGCGCAGGCTTCGCTGCTGCGCGAATTTAGTTTGCACACTAAGGCCACCGGTCTGAACCGGGGCTGAGGGTGTTCTGTTCTCGAGAAAAAACCACAAATCGTGGTATGGCGGAGCGACAGGGATTCGAACCCTGGAGACGGTCTCCCGCCTACACACTTTCCAGGCGTGCGCCTTCGACCACTCGGCCACCGCTCCGTCCGGGCGACATAGCGTGGGACCGACTGCCAATGCAAGAGGCAATCGGGACTGTTTGTCAGTTGTCGAGGTGAATGTAGACGCGGCGGTTCATCCGGCCCTTTTTCTCGATCCGGCCCAGCCGCAATTGACCGATTTCGCCCGTGCGCGCCACGTGGGTGCCACCGCAGGGTTGCAAGTCGATTGGGTCGCCAACATCACCGATACGCACCAGACGCACCCGCCCTGTCCCGCGTGGCGGCTTGACGGCCATGGTTCTGATCAGGCCGGGATTTTCGTCCAGTTCGGCGGCGGTAATCCAGTCTTCGGACACCTGCGCGTCTTCCATGACATAGGCATTCAGCGTAGCCTCGATGGCCTCACGGTTTTCGAGGGATTCGGGCATGTCGAAATCCAGACGCCCGTGGTTGGCGCTGATCGATCCGCCGGTCACGCCAAAGGGCACGACCACCGACAACAGGTGCAGCGCCGTGTGGACGCGCATGTGACGGTGCCGCCGATCCCAGTCCAGCGATTGCGTGACATAGGTGCCGATCCCCGGCAGCGGCTGCGGTTCGGCCGGGACCAGGGCAATCTGATCATCTTGCGCCTTGAGCGTTGTCGCGATCGGCATACGGATGCCGTCCCATTCCAGCACGCCGCTGTCACCGGGCTGCCCGCCGCCTGTCGGATAGAACACCGTCGCATCCAGCACCACGCCACCCTCGGGCGTATGGGCGATCACGCGCGCATCCGCATCGCGCAGATAGGCGTCCTCACGAAACAACATGCGGGTCATCACGTGCGGTCCGGTGTGTCTGGGGTGCCTGTATCGGTATCCGTGTCGACATCCGGGTCGGGATCGTCAGGCTGGCCCTGGGGTTTGGGCGCTGTCGCGGTGGCAACCTTGACCGGGCTCTGCTCGGGCGGTGCACCGCGCAAGACCTCGGGGTTGCGCAGCCAGATGTCGCGCTGGGCAAAGGGTATCTCGATGCCCTCTTCCTGAAAGCGCGCTGCGATCTTGTGGTTCATGTCGTTGCGCACGGACAGCAACCAGTTCACATCGCGCAGAATGGCGCGAATTTCGAAATCCAGCGAATCTGCGCCAAAGCCCATGAAGACCACGTTCGGCGCCGGATTCGCCAACACCATCGGGTGGGCGCTCGCGATCTCGCGCAGGATACCGTCGATGCGCATCGTATCGGTGCCATAGGCAACGCCGACCTTCAGGATCAAACGGCCCACCGTATTGCCACGGGTATAGTTGGTCACGGTGCCGCTGATCAGGTCGGCGTTGGGCACGATGACGTCGGTGCGGTCGAATGTCTCGATCCGCGTCGAACGGACCGAGATGTCGCGCACGTAGCCGTGTTGGCCGCCGACTTCGATCCAGTCGCCTTCTGAAATCGGACGCTCGATCAGCAGGATGATCCCCGAGACAAAGTTGCTGACGATGTTTTGCAAGCCGAAACCGATACCAACTGAAAGCGCACCGGCGACAATGGCCAGCGATGACAGGTCGATCCCCGCCGAGGTGATGGCAACCAGAGCCGCGAGGAAGATCCCGATATAGCCGACACCGGACACCATCGCCACCTGCCCGCCCGGATCAATCTTTGTCTTTGGCAACAGCGACGTTTTCAGCGTGCCTTGCAAGGCACGGGTCAGGAACAGCCCGATTGAGAACACCACGATCAGCGTGATAAAGGAACCGGGCGACAACGTGGTGTCACCAATGGAAACACCCGCCCGCGCGCGCGCCCACAGTTCGGTCAGGTCCGTCACCCGCGCGCCCCAGACCAGCGCAAACAGTGGCGCCGAGGCGATCAGCAACAGGAACCCGATCAGCGTTGGCATCAGCCCCTTGGTTCCGACCGGTGACTTTGAAAAGAACACATAGCCATCATTCACTGCCTCTTGCAGCAGCGCGATGGTGGCGAACAGCGCCAGTGACAGGATCGCGGGATAGATCAGGCTTGCGGATGCGGTGACATAGCCCGCAGCCCCCAGCACGGGGGCAACAATCGCAACCAGCTTTGCCGCCTGCCCCAGCAGCGAAACCAGACGGTTGCGATAGGCGTTTTCCTCGGTCAGCGAACTGCCGTCATGCGCAGCATCGTGCCGCCGCAACAGTTGACCCATGCGAAATGTCAGGAGGCTGGCGAATACGATGATCGGAAAGGCCAGCACATTGTTGCTGGCCGCGGTGAAGCGGTCGAAACTGGACAAGTTCATCACCAGCAGGTTCGCCGCCAGCGCCAAACCCAGCAACATTGAATAATAGCGCCCCTCGGTCCGCCGCGCTTCGCTCAGGCCCAGCGGGCTGTTTACCGCTTCGTCCGCAGGGAACATACGGCTGCCGATCCAACGCGAGACAAAGAAACAAATGCCCATCGCGGGCAGGATGGTCAGGATCAATTCGCCGCGCGGTCCGTACAGCTGGGTGGCCCCCAACGCACGGATCAACGCGAAAATGCCCAGCAGCGGAAACACGATCTGTCCCAATGACACCACGAAACCGGCAAAGTCGCTGCGTGTCTTGGTATCGCGCCGCACCAGATAAACGGCCAGCTGTTCGCTCCATGACCGCGACCGGGCCAACAGAATGATCGCCAGAACCACCAGCACCAGCACCAGCGGCAGATTGTTCTGCGCCTCGTCCCGGCGTGTGGGGGTTGACCATGCCTGATAGGTGCCACTCCACACCGCGCGCAACGACTGCCCCATGTCACTGAGGGCGGCGCCCCAAAGGGCGGGATTCACCGGCGATGGCCCGCGATTCAACAGCTTGTCGGCCTGGCGCGCCCTCAGAATCGCGTCAATTTGCGAAATGATGCCATTGGCGCGGCTCAACGCCTCTTCTGCAGAGCGTCGTGGCGTGGTCAGACGCGTCAGCTGATCGTTCAACTCGATACGCCGCTGGGCGATCTCGGGTGCCTCTGCCGGCGCGCCTTCGGCTGGCGGGTCACCCAATGCGGTTAGCTGGTCGCGCAGCGTTGCGATGCGGCTGTCGTTGCCCGAAAGCTGATCCTGGAACTGGCTGCGCCAATCGGCAATCTGGGCCCGCAGGGCGGTCAGCGCTGCGTCTGACGCCCTGGCCGTATCCACCGCCTTTTCCGCCCGTGTGGCGACCACTTCCCATTCGGAATAGTCCGGCGCATTGGCGGCAGATTGCTGTGCCATTGCGGGCGCAGCAACCAGCGTCACGGATGCCAGCCCCAGAAACAGGACCGTCAGAAAGCCAGAAAGCCAGCGCACCCTCAGTCCTCGAACACGCCGGGGATGCTGGACGGTGCTTCGGTCATCCAGTCAGCCACCGGCAGCCCTTTTTCACGCAGGAAGTCGGGGTTGAACAATTTCGACTGATAGCGCGTGCCATAGTCGCACAGGATCGTCACAATCGTGTGCCCCGGCCCCATTTCGCGCGCCAGTCGGATCGCACCGGCCACGTTGATGCCGGACGAACCACCCAGGCAAAGGCCTTCGTGCTCCAGCAGGTCAAAGACGACCGGAAGGGCCTCGTCGTCGTGGATGTTCCAGGCAAAGTCGGGCGTGAATCCCTCGAGGTTCTTGGTGATACGCACCTGCCCGATGCCCTCGTTGATCGACGAGCCGTCGGTGACGCTCAGATCGCCGTGGTCGTAAAAATTGAACAAGGCAGCGCCGTCGGGATCGGCCAGACCAATCTTTACCCCCTTGGGCTGAAGGTATTCCGCAACGCCTGCCAGCGTGCCGCCCGACCCCACAGCGGCGACAAAGCCGTCGACCTTGCCGCCGGTCTGTTCCCAGATCTCGGGACCGGTGGTTTCGACGTGGGCCTGACGGTTGGCCGTGTTGTCGAACTGGTTGGCCCAGATCGCACCGTTCGGTTCGGTTTTGGCAAGCTCTGCCGCCAAACGACCCGAGTAGCGCACAAAATTGTTCGGATTGCGATAGGGCGCGGCCGGCACCTGAATCAGCTCGGCCCCTGCCAGACGCAGCATATCCTTTTTCTCTTGGCTCTGCGTTTCGGGGATCACGATAACCGTACGGAACCCCATCGACGCGCCGACCAGGGCCAGTCCGATGCCGGTGTTGCCTGCTGTCCCTTCGACAATCGTGCCGCCGGGACGCAGTTCACCGCGCGCGATAGCGTCGCGGATTATGTACAGCGCCGCGCGGTCCTTGACCGATTGTCCGGGGTTCATGAACTCGGCCTTGCCCAGGATGGTGCAACCGGTTTCCTCACTGGCCTGCCGCAGCTTGATCAGCGGCGTGTTTCCAATGGCCTCGGCCAGATCGTTTGCAATGCGCATGGCGGCGTTCCTCGTGCGGTGTCTTTCAATGGATGTAACCCCGCGGGGCCGTGACCTCAAGCGGACTCGCGCAGACGGTCACGATGGCGTGCAAGCCACAGTGCCGCAACCAGAAGCGGCGTGTTGGCGGCCTGCATTTCGTCAACCATCTGCATCAACGCATCGAACGACAGGATATGGCTGCGGATATCCTCGGCCTCGTCTTCCTTGCCTGATACGCCGGTCACACTGTCGGGCAGGTCGGCAAGCCCCACGTAGATGTAATGAAACTCGGTCGCGTTGCCGGGCGAGGCATAGGCCTCGGCCACCGGCAGCAGCTGTGTCAGGGTCAGGTCCGCCTCTTCATGCGCTTCGCGGAAAGCTGCCTGTTCGGCTGTTTCGCCCGCGTCAATGCGCCCGGCAATGGGTTCCAGATGCCAGACACTGCGGTCGCCGCGCGCAAGCGGCCCCATGCGGATCTGTTCCACCAGCAACACGCGGTCACGCACCGGGTCATAGGGCAGCACGATGGCCGCATCGGTGGCCATGAACACCGCGCGCAGCAACGGCTCGGACATGCCGCCCGAGAACCGTTCGTGTCGCAATGTGATCTCGTCCAAGGCGAAGAACTTGGAATAGACACGTTCGCGTTTCTGGATGTCGACCTGCCCGCGCGCGGTGATCGCGCCGTGTTTCGACTGTGCCGCGTTGATTTGTGCGGTGGCCCGTGCGCGGATCATCGGGAACATGCGTGCCACCTCGGCCGCACTTCGCGTGCCATAGTATCCCATCACTTCGCGCGCGGCGGTCACCGACAGATCACCCCATTTTGCCTGCCAATCGGCCAACGACCACGGCCCGTCCGTCGCCAGCGCAGGATCGGCGAAATAGACCAACGCACCCTGCCCGTCCGCCAGCGTCATGGGTCGCAGGTCAAAGTCAAAACCGCCTTCGTAAAAGGTCAGCCGGTCAATCTGCACGTCATTCAGCCCACGCACCAGCACACCGCGCCCCTGCGCACCAGGTTGGGGTATGATCACGGGATAAAGCCCGCCTTCGGCCCCGACAATCGCGTGATCCGGCAACACGGCGTCGGCAAAGTCCAGATCAGAGGCAGGCGTGCCCAACACGATCTCGAGCAGCGGCATGTGCCGCAAAGTTCCGTAGAAAAACAGATTTTTCATTCAATCAACGCCACTTACGCCATGCAACTTCGGTGGCCAGCCCGGACAGAACGCCGCCCGCAACCAGCGTGCCGATCACCAGGGGCACCAACAGGATCAACCCGTATTCAGCGCCGATCTGGAACACGTCAACCGCCGCCTCGAACGGGCCGTCATAGCGGTTGCGCATGGCCAGGCGGACCATTTCGTTACAGGCCTGAATGAACAATCCCCACAGCACCAGGACCAGCACCCCGGTCAATCCGTTGTTGATCGCCGATGTCACACCACGCCCGGCGCGCTTGCCCATCACGAACCAGCCCACAGCCGCGCCAAGGGCGATGTTCACATAGAGAAAATAGCCAAAATTCGTGCTTTCCGGCATCAGGGGCACAATCTGCCCCGAAACGACAAAGGCCAGAATGGCCAGACATATGGCTGCAACCAGCCGTGCTGCGTCGGGCATGATGTCCCCCGATTGTGCCGCCGCATGGCGGGTAAACTGCCGCCCCGCGTTCAGGCGGGGCGTTTGATCGTGATCTGTGTCACGTCGCAGTTGGCACTTTCAAAGGTTGCAGCACAAGAGGTCAGGTAAAAATTCCACATGCGCCGAAACCGGTCGTCAAAGCCCATGGCAGCAATCTGGTCCCAGCGTTCGTTGAACGTTTCGTGCCAGCGCCGCAGGCTGATGGAATAGCTGGGGCCGAACTCGATCGAGCGTTCGATGCTCAATCCGGCCTTGACCACCTGATCGCGCAGCGCCTTGGGGCTGGGCAGCATACCGCCCGGAAAGATGTATTTCTGGATGAAGTCCACACCGCGCTTGTAAACCTCCCAACGGCGGTCCTGTACGGTGATGATCTGCAAGGTTGCGTTCTTTCCGGGTTTCAGCCGTTCGCGGACGGTGTTGAAATAGGCAGGCCAATATTGCTCGCCCACGGCCTCGAACATCTCGATGCTGGCGATGCCGTCATAGGTGCCCTTTTCATCGCGATAGTCCTGCAACTTGAACTCGACCATATCGGAAAGTCCAGCCTTTTCAATGCGCTCTCTGGCGTACTTGAACTGCTCTTCGCTGATGGTCAGCCCCGTGACCCGAATGCCCCGTTCCTTGGCCGCGTATTCGGCAAAGCCGCCCCAGCCACAGCCGATCTCCAGGATGTGATCGCCGCGTTGCGCGCCCATCTGGTCGATCATGCTGGCATATTTCGCGATTTGCGCGGCCTCGTGGCTTTCCTGTCCTGTCTTGAACAGGGCCGAGGAATAGGTCATCGTGTCGTCCAGCCACAGCCCGTAGAATTCGTTACCCAGATCATAGTGATAGCTGATGTTCTTGCGCGCCTGCGTGCGGTTGTTGCGCTGCAGCCAGAACCGGAAGCGTTCGACAAAGCGCACCAGCCCCATTCCGGGAAAGCCGTCATAGATGCTGTCGTTGTCGGCATGGACCAGATCCATGAATGCCTGCAAATCGGGCGTTGACCACCATTCATCAAGGTATGCATCGCAAAAGCCCAGATCGCCCTCGCGGATCAGGCGGGCGAACAAGTCATTGTTGTGAATACGCAATTCTGCCACGGGTCCGGGGTTTTTCCCTTCGGCGCGAAAGGTCCGCCCGTCGGGCAAGACGAAATCGACGCGACCGTTGTTCATGCCTTGGGTCATGGCGAAAACGCGGGCGAAATAGCGGGGAAGGTTCGTTTGTCCGTCGGTCGTGGTCAGGATCATGTGCGTGTCCATGTCGGTTTCTCACCGCGCCTTTCTGGCGCGTTATTCATTATACGTTAAGTTTAGCGTCTTAGTTTCAAAAGTCCCGATTTTCATAGGCATCCAGTGCACGGTGACGGCCTTGGTCAACCGGCACCACCGGATCGGGATAGGCATCATCGGGCGACAGCCCCCAGTGTCGGGGCATCGCATCAAAGAACGCCAGCGCATCGGCATGCGGGCTGGCGCGGCCTTCGGCGATCCAGCGGCTCGCATATTGCCGGTTTTTGTCGAATTTGTCCAACTGTGTGACCGGATTGAAAACGCGGAAATAGGGCGTGGCATCCGGGCCCGAGCCTGCGGACCACTGCCAGCCCATCGCATTGCTGGCCGGGTCCCAATCGATCAGGCAATCGTTGAACCATTCCAAGCCGATGCGCCAATGCGTCATCAGATGCTTGGTCAGGTAGCTGGCCACGATCATCCGGCCCCGGTTGTGCATCCGACCCGTAACATAGAGTTCGCGCATCGCGGCATCGACAAAGGGAATGCCGGTGCGCCCCTTCTTCCAGGCCCATACCTCGGACGCGCGCGCGTCGTCCTGCCACGGAAACGCGTCCCAGTCCTCGCGCCAGTTGTCGGTCAGGATGCGCGGCGTGTGGTGCATCAGGTGATAGGCAAACTCGCGCCAGACCAGCTCTTTCAGAAAGGTCTCGGCACCCTGTTTGCCTTCGTGGCGCGCACGCTGGCCCGCGTGCCAGCATTGATGCGGGCTGATCTCTCCCAATGCCAGGTTCTCGCTGAGGTTCGACGTGCCGTCCTCCCCCGGAATATCGCGCAAGGCTTTGTAATCCTGAACGATGTGGGCGATGAAATGACCCAGCCGCGCCTGCGCCGCCGTTTCTCCCAGACGGACAAAGCGGCGCACCACATCGGCACCACGGTTCATCGCGGCCCCCATGTGCCAATCGTCCAGCTTGTCGCTTTGCGGCCATGTGTCGGGTGCGGGGATTTGGGCGGGCGTCGGCAGCGGCGCATCAACATCGCGCGATTTCACGTTGTTCCAGAACGGCGTGAAGACCTTGTAGAACCCGCCCGAGCCTGTCTCGACCGTCCACGGTTCGAACATCAGATGCCCGCCAAAGGATTTCGCTTCGATCCCGTCTGACTTCAGCGCCTCCTTGACTGCGGTGTCGCGTGCGATGCTGTCCGGATCATAGAGCCGCGACCAATAGACCGCCCCTGCCCCTGTCTCGCTCACCAGGTCACGCAACACGTCCAGGGCCGCGCCGCGCCGCAGGATCAGGCGGCTGCCTTTCTCCTCCAGCGTCTTTGCCAGCTCTTCCACACCCAGACCCAGCCGCCATTTTGGCGCGGCCCCCAGTCCGTCGCTCAGGTCGTCGTGAATGAACACCGCGATCACCGGCCCGCCGCGTTTGCACGCCGCTGTCAGGGCGGCATGATCGCTCAGCCGCAGGTCGCGGCGATACCACAGGATGGTGGGTTTGGTGTCTGTCACGCGCAATGTCCCCCGTCGCTCGTTTCAAGGCAAACTAGCCCGTTCCGGTCGGGGTCAAGCGATTACAGAACCGCATCCAACGCGCTCAGCGCCTGATCAATCTCGGCGCGCGTGGTGTAATGGGTGAATGACAGCCGCAGGACGCCCTTGGCCGGATCGACCCCCATAGCCTCCAACGCACGCACGGCGTAAAAATCGTCGCCTGCGGTCATGATGCCATGTTTTGCCAATTCCTGCG
Organism: Pseudosulfitobacter pseudonitzschiae; assembly: GCF_900129395.1. GTDB lineage: Bacteria > Pseudomonadota > Alphaproteobacteria > Rhodobacterales > Rhodobacteraceae > Pseudosulfitobacter > Pseudosulfitobacter pseudonitzschiae. The sequence goes on along the minus strand of NZ_FQVP01000001.1, from coordinate 692,970 downwards.
CCACGGGCTTTGCAGCGCGGCCAAGATCCAGTGCCACGGTGGGGGCACGTCTGGCAGCCTCTGTGGGGCCCAGGATGCGCAGGTCGTTTCGACCGCGCAACGCGTCCAGCATATGTTGCAGCAATTGCGTTTCATGGTCGCGCATCACGCCATGCACGCCACGCGTGTCGGTGTTGTGATGTGCGGCAAAGGCATCGACATAATCGGCCATGCCCGCGCAGGCGGCCACTTGTGCATGGTCCGGCCCCGCAGGTGTGAAACGTTTATAGAGCGTGCCACCATTGAAATAATGCCCCTGGTTGGGCAACAGCTCGCCCAGGGCACGGCGGATCACCATCAGCCCCTGATGCGGGCCATAGGTTTTATAAGCCGAAAACAGGTAGATGTCCGGCCCCATATGGCCCACATCGGCAAATCCGTGCGGTGCATAGGACACGCCATCGACGCAGACAAATGCACCCGCCGCGTGGGCGGCGGCGGTGATCTCGACCACCGGATTGATCTCGCCCACGACGTTCGAACAATGGGGAAAACAGACCAGCCGGACCCGCTCGTCCAGCAGCGCCTCAAGCTTTTCGATCTCAAGCTTGCCGGTTTCGGGATTGATTTGCCATTCGCGTACCTCGATGCCGCGCTCGGCCAGCCGGCGCCACGGGCCGCTGTTGGCCTCGTGGTCCTGATTGGTCACGATGATCGCCTCGCCCGGTTTCATCATCTGGCCAAAGGCCTGCGCCAGAACATAGGTATTCTGCGTGGTCGATGGTCCAAAGCTCAACTCGTCGGTCTCGACGCCCAGGATCGCGGCCATGCGGCGGCGCGCCTCGTCCATCTCTTCACCGCCCAGACGGCTGGCTTCGAAGGTGCCATAGGGCTGAACCTTACGTTCGGTATAGAACCGCGTCAGCCGGTCGATCACGGGCTGGCAGGTATAGCTGCCACCAGCGTTTTCGAAAAAGGCCTGACCTTTGAGGGACGGTTGTGAAAAGGCGGGGAATTGGGCGCGGACCCAGTCGATGTCTATTGTCATGGGCGCAGGTTGGTTTTGTCCCAGGTAAAGGTCAAGACGGGAATGGCGCGGACGTTGCGGCGACAGGGCCTACCATGACACGAAAAAGGGCCGCCCCAACCGGAGCGGCCCCTTCATACGTTCCTCGTGACGCAATCACTCGGCGGGTGTGGTCTCGGCCGGTGCGGTCGAGGAGATGCCAGCCGCCTCGCGTTTGCCGTCCAGGTAGATCGCCTTGATCAAGGCTATCGCCATGAGCACCATCACCACGCTGAAGGGCAAGGCACCGATCACCATCGCCGTCTGGATCGCGCCGATCCCGCCGATCAACAGCAGCGCCGCCACCACGGCTCCCAACGCAACACCCCAAAAGATGATGTGCGGGCGTGCCTTGGGTCCCTCGTCGCCGGCGGCATTGATCGTATTGACGATCAGCACGGCCGAGTCCGCCGAAGTGACCAGATAGGTCATCAGCAAAACGACGATCACAACCGCCATCAACCAGCTCAGAACGCCCTCGCCCAACAGGATGTCGGTCATCGCAAAGATCTTGCCGCCGTCCGTGGCACCAAAGATCTTGCCCGCGGCCTGACCGGACAGTTCCAGATCAATCGCGGTGCCACCGGCCCATGCAAACCAGACAAAGCACATGATCGAGGGGGCGATCACCGCGCCCAGTACGAATTCGCGGATTGTGCGCCCTTTGGAGATCCGTGCAAGGAACAGGCCCACGAAGGGGGCAAAAGCCACCCACCAAGCCCAATAGAACACGGTCCACGACCCCTGCCAGCCAGCCAGGTCCTGATCAACGGGGTTTTCGCCGCTGTAGATTGTAAAGATCATGCCGGGCAGCGCGATGACATATTCCCACATGCCCACGAACAATGCGCGGAAGCCAAAGAAGGTCGAGCCGAAGATGATCAGGAAGCCCAGCAGGAAGATCGAGAGCGCCATGTTGAGGTTCGACAGCCACTTGATGCCCTTGCCCACGCCGGACAGCGCCGACAGGGTCGATGCGCCCATGATAATCACGATCGCAAAGACGATGCCCGCCGACGACGGTTTGCCTTCTGCGTTCATCAGCCAGTCACCAACGCCGATGCGCGCCATGCCGTCCACGAACTGGTTCACGCCAAAGCCCAGTGTTTGCGCCACGCCCAGAATGGTGGCGACCACCGCAACGATATCGACAAGGTGACCCATTTTGCCCGACAACCGCGCGCCAAAGAGTGGCGACAGCGACGACCGGATCGTCAGCGGCAGACCGCGACGATAGGCAAAATACCCCAGCCCCAGACCGGCAATCGCATAGGACGACCACGCCGAGAAGCCCCAGTGCAGGTAGGACCATTTATAAGCGTTCAGGATGTTGTCTTCGCCCTTGGCCGTGGCAAAGCCCTGCATCACGTCGGGGTTGTTGCCAAAGTGATAGATCGGCTCGGCCACAGCCCATGTCAGCATCCCGACACCGATGCCCGCACCGAACATCATCGAGAACCACGAGAAGTAGCCGAATTCAGGCTCGTCCGAATCGAGACCCAGCTTCAACCTGCCCGCGCTTGGCCAGACGGCCAGCACGATACACACGATGACAAAGGCCGCCATCACATAGACATACCACGTGGCGAAGTTTGTCAGGATAAAGCCGTTCAGACCGTTCAGAACCGATGCGGCTTGATCGGGAAAGGCCACAGCCCAGATCACCAGAAGGCCGATGATGATCTTGGCAGTGATCGTGACGTCCATGCTGAACCCGCGGTAGAACCCGCTGGAGGCCGTCTTGATCGGCAGTTTCGTGAGGGGGGGTTTTAGTGCCATTCTTTTCTGTCCCTGATTTGTTTGTTTTTGTTAATGCGGCCAACGCTACGGGGCAGGTCCGAAAATACAGGCGTCGATAGCGACACCCACAAAACAAAAAACGGCAGGTTGAAAACCTGCCGTCTTATTTTTCTCAAGCTGACTGTCGGATCAGCGCATATTCGCGCGTTCGCTTTGCAGGCCACGGAAGATGCACCAGCACATCACCAAAAGCACGACGGTGAACAGCAGCCCCGTCGAGATCACCATGGATTGCAGCGCCGCAAGGCCACCGCCCAGCAGCAGCGCAATCGCCACGGCGCCCTCGAAGATGCACCAGAACACCCGCTGCGGCACCGGGGCGTCGACCTTGCCGCCGGCGGTGATCGTGTCGATCACCAGGCTGCCCGAGTCCGAGGAGGTGACAAAGAACACCACCACCAGAACGATGCCGATGAACGATGTGATCGAAGCAAGCGGCAACTGGTCCAGCATGCGGAACAACTGCAACGGCAGATCCGCATCCTGCGCGCCGGTGTACCCGTCGTTCAGGACCTGATGGATCGCGGTGCCGCCAAAGATCGACATCCACAACACGCAGACCATCGAAGGAATCAGCAGCACGCAAACGACGAATTCTCGCACCGTGCGGCCCCGGCTGACACGGGCAATGAACATGCCCACGAAGGGTGACCAGCTGATCCACCACGCCCAGTAGAATGCCGTCCAGCCTTGGGAATAGTTCACGTCTTCACGGCCAAAGGGGTTCGAAAGCGCAGGCAGATACTCGACATAGGCCTTCAGGCTGTCCCAGAAAAAGGTGATCAGGAAGGTGGTCGGCCCGATGATCAGGGTGAACAGCGCCAGCAAACCGGCAAGGCCCATGTTGATCTCGCTCAGCACCTTCACGCCGCCATCAAGGCCACGCAGAACCGACACCAATGCCACTGCGGTGATCAGCGAGATCAGGATGACCTCGGTGGTGTTGCCGATGGGCACGCCAAACAGCTCGTTCAGACCCGCGTTGGCCTGCGTCGCGCCAAAACCAAGCGATGTCGCCAGACCGAAGAGCGTCGCAAACACCGCGATGATGTCGATGATGTGGCCCGGCCAACCCCAGACCCGATCGCCCAGGATCGGATAGAACGCCGACCGGATCGTCAGCGGCAGACCTTTGTTATAGGTGAAAAGCGCCAGCGCCAGAGCGACAGTCGCATAGATCGCCCAAGGGTGCAGCGCCCAGTGGTAGATCGTGGCAGCCATGCCCAGCCGGACCGACCCCGGCTCGTCCCCGGTGGCCGCACCCAGCGGCGCCCAGTCGGTGCGAAGCCCATCTTCGATGGCAGTGCCCCCGAATGCGGTCGAGAAATGCGTCAACGGCTCGGACACGCCGTAGAACATCAACCCGATGCCCATGCCGGCGGCAAACAGCATCGCGAACCAGCCCATGTAGGTGTAATCCGGCGTCGCCTCGTCTCCGCCCAGCCGGACCGAGCCATAGGGCGTCACGATCAGCAACAGCGCAAAGATCACCACGATGTCGGCAGAACCAATCAGAAACCAGTCAAAGTTGGTGGTGGTAAAATTGAACATCGCCTTGAACGCGGCAGAGGCCTGTTCAGGCAACAACAGCGTATACAGCACGAAAATCACGATGGCCGCGCCCGAGATAACGAATACCGGGTTGTGGATGTCCAGACCGAAGGGTCCGATTTTCGTTTCAAAGTTGTCCTGACCGATCTCGTAATCGGTCTCGATGACATCGGCTATACCATCTGGTGACGGTATACCGTGGGTGTCGGTATCTGACATGGACTGTCCCTTCCAAGTGTGACGGGTCGCGCAGGTCAAAACCGGAACGCGCCCGTTTCTGCAATTAGGTCGCAGTCACAAGCATAGGCCTCATCCCCGCAGTGGCAACCTTTCGCCTAGAAAAGTGGCAGTTGACATTTGAATTGAGGGGATGAGGTGGAAGCAAAGGCCAGTTACAACGCGGCTTTTATCGCCTCTGCGTGGGATTTGATCGCGTCCATGTCGCCCATTTTTCCCGGCGGGCGTGTCGCCACGCCCTCGTGCCGGGGCAGGATGTGGAAATGCAGGTGGAACACCTCCTGCCCGCCTGCGGCCTCGTTGAACTGTTGCAGGGTGATCCCGTCGGCGTTGAACGCGGTCATCGCCGCGTTCGCCACCTTGTTCACCGTCTTCATGCAGGCCGCCAACTGTTCGGGGCTGGCGTCCAGCATGTTGCGACATGGCGTTTTCGGGATCACCAGACAGTGCCCGTCAGCGCGTGGCATGATGTCCATGAAACACAAGGTTTCGGCGTCCTCGTAAACGGTCACATTCGGGATCTCGCCGCGCAGGATCTTGGCAAAGATGTTCTGGTCGTCATAGCTCATGCGTTCACATCCACCACTACACGGCCCTTGACCTGACCGTTCAGAATATCAGCGCCCAGCTTGGGCAGGTCCGACAGGGTCGCGGGCTGTACCATCGCGTCCAGCTTGTCCATCGGCAGATCCGAAGCGATCCGGCTCCAGGCCCGCACACGGTTGTCATAGGGCTGCATCACGGAATCGATTCCCAGCAGGTTCACACCACGCAAGAGGAAGGGAATGACCGTCGCAGGCAAGGCCGCACCGCCCGCCAGACCAACCGCGGCCACGCTGGCCCCGTATTCCATCTGGCCCAGCACACGCGCCAGCATCGCGCCGCCCACGGCATCGACACAACCGCCCCATGTTTCGCCTTCAAGGGGGCGTTTCACGGTCTCGTTGATCTCTTCGCGCGCAACGATCTGTGTGGCGCCCAGCGATTTGAGGTAATCCGCTGTCTCGGGCCGACCAGTGACGCCTGCCACCTGATGGCCAAGGTTGGCCAGAATGGCCGTTGCAACCGACCCGACACCGCCTGCCGCGCCAGTGACCAGAACGGGGCCTTTCTTGATGCCGTGATCTTCCAGCGCCATGACCGCAAGCATCGCGGTGAAACCGGCCGTTCCGACAGCCATGGCCTGACGCGTGTCCAGACCTTTGGGCAGCGGAACCAGCCAGTCGGCCTTGACCCGCGCCTTTTGCGCATATCCACCCCAATGCGCCTCGCCCACGCGCCAACCGGTCAAAACGACCTTGTCGCCGGGTTTGTAGCGGTCATCGTCCGAGCTTTCGACGGTCCCGGCAAAGTCGATCCCCGGCACATGCGGATAGTTCCGCACCAGACCGCCGCCCGGCCCAATGCACAAACCGTCCTTGTAGTTCACGGTCGAATATTCGACCTGCACCACAACATCGCCCTGCGGCAGATCATCCAGCCCCAGCTGCGTCACCGCCGCCGATGTCTTGCCGTCCTCGTCCTTGTTCACAACCAATGCGTCAAACATACTGCTCAGTCCTTCCCGAAGGCCCCTTGCCTTCTCTGTTTCAAAAAATATCCCGGGGAGCACGCGGGGTCGGCCCGCTCGGTCCCGCTCTCTCACGGTGTAACAACTCTCGTCGTCTTGCGCTCCGTTGGTTGCTGGTTACGCTCCGTTGTCATCCATGAACACCAGATCGCTGACCGGCGCCGCCTGTCCCGCAGCGGTCAACATCGCATGCACCTGTCCGCGATGGTGGGTCTGGTGGTTGAAGAAATGCGCAACGCACAGCGCCAAGGGTCGCGTCAGCGTTTTGTCGTGGCCACCGGAATACCACGACAGATCCCCCGCAAGATCAATGTTGTGCAAGCCCTTGGCCCAGATCGTCGTCCGGCCATCGACCTGGAACCGCTCGGCGCTCCAGGCGGCAATCGTCGGCGTGAGCTTGGTTGTGTCGCCGCGTGCCGGCGCGTCCACATCCGCTCCAAACCGGTTCAACCACATCCGGTCGCCCCACAGCAGATGGTTCAATGTGCCAAGGATCGAGCCGAAGAACGCACCGCGATCCTGTATCAGAGCGTCATGGTCCATCTTGGTCACGATGGCAGTCAACTGGCTGTTCTGCCAAGCATTATAGCGTGCCATCGTCGTGACATAGGTTTTGTCGATCACGTGCCTCGCCCTCCGGTCGGGCGGCAGACCAGCGGGCCGCCCTGAATCAGACTGACGCGAAATTGCCAGACATACCAGCCCGTGACAAAGGGAATTGACCCGCAGCGAGGCTGCACGCGGCCTGTGACCCTACGTCTTTGCGCAGGACCGCTCCCCGGAAACTTTGGCCCTGGTCACAACTTTTTCACGAAACTTTGAAACTTCAACCGAGAGTCGGGCGTTACAAAATCGTTACACAACTTACGTCCAACGAGACGATTTCATGCAAAGAACCGTAAAAATCCACGCTCATGACAGCGACGCGCATGTGGCGATGCCCATCCGCAGGCAGCTGTTCGCGGCTGCCACCGAGTTTTTCGGCCTGATGGCGTTGCTCGTGCTGGTGGTGCTTGTGGTCCGTCTGGATGCGGTGGTGCTGAGCGATACGATTTCCGAGGACTCCGTGACCGAAACACTGCACGTGGTTCTGACGCTGTGCACGGGGGCGATCTTTGCCCATGCAGCGGTGCGGCACCCGCAGGCGCGCGCGTATCTGGTCTGTGTTGCCACGATGTGCGGGCTGATCGTGATCCGCGAGAATGACCACCTTCTGGATCATGTCTGGCACGGTTTCTGGAAATGGCCCGCCCTTGCGCTGGGCCTGACCGGGCTGGCGCTGGCGATGCGCTTCAGGGGCACGTTGGCCGTGCCATTCCTACAGCACTTCCAGACCCGGTCGGGTACTTTCATGTATTGCGGATTTTTGCTGTTGGTGGTGTTCAGCCGTCTTTTCGGCACCGGCGCGCTGTGGGAACCGGTTATGGGCGCGGCCTATGACCCGCGCATCAAATCAATCATTCAGGAAGGGCTGGAATTGCTTGGCGGCGCGCTAATTACCTATGGTGCGATCCTGGGCATGCTGCAGAGGTTCGGTCTGGACATGGACCTGCACCTTTATGCCGACGACCGCTTGGATTAAGCAAGGCGAGGCCTTCGGATGATTGACATTCTCAACGTGATTGCAGCCCTGGCGACCGTGGCCTTTGGATTGTTCGGTTTCGTGGCCCCCCGCTACACGGCACAGACGCTGGATCTGGCCCCGACCAACAGCACCATGGGCCTGAGCGAGATGCGCGCCTCCGTCGGCGGGCTGTTCGTTGTATCAGGTCTTGCCGTGATGTGGCTGGATGCACCGATTGCCTATGGGATGCTGGGCTTTGCCTATGCGGGCGCGGCGGCGGGACGGGTCGTGTCGCTGGTCCTGGACAAGCCACCATTTAGGAAACTGCTGGTGTTTGGCGGGATCGAAGCGGCGCTGGCGCTTTGGCTGATCATTGCCAATCTTGGTTGATCAAAACTTACCCTAGCAAATCCAATATCTTGCAGGACGTTCCTCACCTGAAACTTGATGCGCTGATTTCCATCCATCCCCCTTGCAAGACATCCACGCCCGCCCTATATTTGAACTGTCCTTCGGGACTATGGACATAAACGCGCTCGTAATAAGCGGATCGGACCCGGGGGCGGTACCCGGCGTCTCCACCAAACATCCTTCATTTGGGGATCATGGGGACGAAATAGGATCGACGAACGTCTAAAGGGGTTTTGCTTTGTCTCGGCTGTCTGCCACCGTTATCGGCGAAAACTGTACAATTGCAAATGACAATCGTGCTCCGATGGCAGTTGCAGCGTAAGCTGTAACCTACATCGAAAATTAAGTCCTTGCGCCTAGCAGCGTAAGGCGGGGTTCGCAGGCACCTGGCAACAGAAGCCTGCACTTTCCCCTCTTTCCAGCCTTATTTATCACCGCTGCGGTGCGTCCCGATCGCAGTTGACAGATGCTTGTCCTGTGCGCACAGACTGGCCCGAACGGGGTCCTGCGCCCCCTTGGACAGGACCGTTGCTGTGCCCGCACCCCATCCTCCCGGCTTTGCCGACATGTTTCGTGTGTTCGGCCGCATCGGATTGCTGAGCTTTGGCGGCCCTGCGGCACAGATTGCCCTGATGCATTCGGAACTGGTCGAGCGCCACAAATGGCTGAGCGAACAGGACTATCTGCGCGCACTGTCGCTGTGCATGTTGCTGCCAGGACCCGAGGCGATGCAATTGGCCACCTACGCAGGCTGGCGCTTGCGCGGGGTTGCGGGCGGACTTCTGGGCGGGTTGCTGTTTGTATTGCCGGGTGCGGCGCTGATCATGGCGCTGGCCTTGGGCTATGTGCATTTTGGTGCATTGCCGCTGGTGCAGGCGGCCTTTGTCGGGATCAAGGCCGCGGTCATCGTGGTGGTGGTCCAGGCGCTGCTGCGGGTGAGTGGCAAGGCGTTGAAAGACCCGGCGGCTTGGGTGCTGGCAGGGCTGGCGTTCCTTGGGCTGTTCGCGTTCGGCGTGCCCTACCCGCTGCTGATCCTTGGCGCGGGGCTGTTCGGCGCATGGCGCGCACGTGCGTCAGCCCCCCAGCCGATCCCGGCATCCACCCGGACCCATCCCGGCAGAACGCTCGTGATCTGGGGCCTGCTCTGGGCCGCGCCGCTGGTGCTGGTCTGGATGCTGGATCAGGATTTCCTGCTGCAACTGGGCCTGTTCTTTTCCAAACTGGCCGTTGTCACCTTTGGCGGGGCCTACGCGGTTCTGGCCTATATGACGCAAACGGTGGTGCAGGATTTCGGCTGGATCGACACAGGTCAGATGATCGACGCGCTGGGGCTGGCCGAGACCACACCGGGGCCGCTGATTCTGGTGACCGAATTCGTCGCCCTGCTCGCAGGCTTTGCCCAGGGTGGCGCGACCATGGCGATTCTGGCGGGCATCCTGGCGCTTTGGGTTACATTTACCCCTTGTTTTCTCTGGATTTTCCTTGCCGGTCCTTACCTTGACACCCTGTCCGCCCGCCCGCGTCTGGCCGCAGCCCTTCAGGCGATCACCGCCGCCGTCGTCGGCGTTATCCTGAACCTGTCGGTGTGGTTTGCCCTGCATGTGTTGTTTGGCACAGTGCGCAGTTTGGGCGCGATGCCCCTGCCGGACCTTGCCACGTTGAACCTGACCGCCCTTGGCCTGACCCTGCTGGCCGCACTTTTGCTTTTGCGCCTGCGTCTGGGCCTGCCCGCCACGCTGGCAATCAGCGCCACGGCGGGACTGCTTGTGGGAGTGATCGGCGGATAATACTGGACACCCCTTTCGCTTGGTCGCAAAACTTATATGATCACCCTCAACGAAATACAGGGGCTTTAAGACACGCGCATGGGCCGAAACATTGACTATGGCAATCTGATGCATGACGCGATGCGGGGTCTGATCCGCAAGGTCTTGCAGGACGTGGCAGACAATGGTCTGCCCGGAGCGCATCATTTCTTTATCACCTTTGACACCAGCCACCCCGATGCAGAGCTGGCCGACTGGCTGTCAGACCGCTATCCCGGCGAAATGACCGTGGTGATGCAGCACTGGTATGACAAGCTGGAAGTGACCGATGACGGCTTTTCAATCACCTTGAATTTCGGTGATGCGCCCGAGCCGCTGTATATCCCCTATGACGCGATCAAGACCTTCGTAGATCCCTCGGTGGAGTTTGGCCTGCGCTTTGAAAGCCAGGACGCGACGGACGGTGACGATCTGCTTGCCACCCGGGCAGATCAGGAGAAGCACGAAGTTGTGCCCGCCCCGATCGAGCACACCGATCACTCTGACGCCAAGAAGAAACCCGGAAAGAAAGACGCCGACGTGGTGTCGCTGGACAGTTTCCGCAAACACTGAGGTGCGGGCGGCACTGTGCCAGAGACCCGCGATATCATGCTGACAGCGCCCAAACTTGCCGCACTTGCCGTTATGATCCGCGATGATCATGTTTTGCTGGTCCGGCGCAGGAACGAACCGGATGCCGGACTTTGGGGCTTTCCCGGCGGGCATGTGGAGCTGGGCGAGCCAACGCTGAAAGCGGCGGTGCGTGAATTGCACGAAGAGACGGGCGTGACAGGGCGTGCCGTGGAATATCTGACCAATATTGACGTGATCGTACATGACGAAAGCGGTGCCGTGCGATTCCACTTTTTGCTGGCCGCTGTGCTGTGCGCCTATGTCAGCGGTGTACCAGTGGCCAATGACGATGTCAGTGATGCGCGTTGGGTGCCCGTGACCGACGTGCTGACCCGACAGATTGCCACCAGCGAACATGTCGACAGCGTGGTTAAGAAAGCCGTTGGCGCCATGGCGCAAGTCGCTGGCTGAGCTGCCTTATTGACGCTTTAGAACCGTTGAAACCGACCGCAGCGGTGCGCCGTTGCGCAGGCGTTGGAATTTTAGACGCAGCCCTTCGTCCACCAGGGTACGGTCGTATTGCTGGATCTCATATCCACCCTCGTCCGTGACAAACAGCGAATAGACCGACAGCGTGTCGCCGCTGAGCCGGGCCCAGACATAGGGCTCGCCCTGCATCGGGTCCAGTTGCACATCATGACCGAACACGTTGCGGCCCATGGCGGCGGCATAGATTCCATTGCGATCGCTGGGAATAAACCGGATCGCGTAGGATTTCGACTTTTCAGTGCCATCGTCGCGGGTGCGCGTTGACGTCCAGCGCACGGTAAATCCTTTGTCAGAGGCACCGATTTCGACACTCATGTCACGGGGTTGCACGGTCCCATCCGCAGACAGCACATCGGCAGAACCTTTGTATGACCCTACAAACTTACTGATGTCGGCCCGTGCGGGCACGGCAAACGACAGCAACGCCAAAAGTGTCAGCCCCGCCAGCAATTGCAGGCGTGTGATAGCGTTGAAGGTAAGGGCGGCGCTGCGCGTCATGGTCTGTCCTCTTCAGATGGGCACGTGATCTTCAGCGCCCTGAGGTCATATATAGTGTCCCGTGGGCGGGCCGCCACAGGTGATGTGTCACATCCGGCCTCTTCTACAAGGTTTGGGCGCGGAATGCGCGGCAAGTCACCCGCTAACAGGGTCATTGCCCAATTGCACCAGCGCGGCCATGGCGGTACACCCTGCGTGACATTTCACAAGCCCGGAGCCTATTCATGTCCCAAACCCGCACCGAAACCGACAGCTTCGGCCCTCTTGAGGTCCCATCGGACAAATATTGGGGCGCGCAGACGCAACGCTCGATCATGAACTTTCCCATCGGCTGGGAAAAACAGCCCGTCGCCATCGTGCGCGCGCTGGGCGTGATCAAGAAAGCCTGTGCCGCAGTGAACCTGGAGTTCGGCGATCTGGATGCGGAGCTGGCCCCCGCCATCGCGCAGGCGGCGCAAGAGGTGATTGACGGCAAGTTCGACGACAACTTTCCGCTGGTCGTCTGGCAGACCGGATCGGGCACCCAGTCGAACATGAACGCCAACGAGGTCATCTCGAACCGCGCGATCGAGATCATGGGCGGCGAGATGGGGTCGAAGAAACCCGTCCACCCCAACGATCACTGCAACATGGGCCAGTCGTCGAACGATACGTTCCCGACCGCGATGCACGTTGCCATCGGCATGGTGGCCCGCGACACGCTGCTGCCGGGTCTGCGCAAGCTGCACGCCGCACTGGCGGCCAAGTCGGACGAGTTCAAGGACATCATCAAGATCGGCCGCACCCACACGCAGGATGCCACGCCACTGACGCTGGGACAGGAATTCGGCGGCTACGCCCATCAGGTCGCCAAGGGCATCGCGCGTGTCGAGGCCTGCCTGCCCGACATTTACGAGCTGGCGCAGGGCGGCACCGCCGTCGGCACCGGCCTGAACACCCGCAAGGGCTTTGCTGAGAAGGTTGCCGCAGAAATTGCCGCAATCACCGACCTGCCCTTTGTCACCGCCCCCAACAAGTTCGAGGCACTGGCCGCCCATGACGCGATGGTCATGTTCTCGGGCGCGCTGAAAACCGTCGCGGCGTCGCTGTTCAAGATCGCCAACGACATGCGCCTGCTGGGCTCGGGCCCGCGTTCGGGTCTGGGCGAGCTGATCCTGCCCGAGAACGAGCCGGGATCGTCGATCATGCCGGGCAAGGTGAACCCGACTCAGGCCGAGGCGCTGACAATGGTCTGTGCGCACGTCATGGGCAACGACGCCGCCGTGGGCTTTGCAGGCAGCCAAGGTCATTTCGAACTGAACGTCTATAACCCGATGATGAGCTATAACGTGATCCAGTCGATGCAATTGCTGGGCGATGCGGCGGGCAGCTTTACCGACAACATGGTGGTCGGCACGCAGGCAAACACCGCGCGGATCGACAAGCTGATGAAGGAATCGCTGATGCTGGTGACAGCATTGGCCCCGACAATCGGCTATGACAATGCCACCAAGGTCGCCAAGACCGCGCACAAGAACGGCACGACGCTGAAAGAAGAAGCGATTGCGCTGGGATTTGTCGATGCGGAGGAATTCGACCGCGTGGTGCGTCCCGAAAACATGATCGGGCCGAAGTAAGCCTATGGTCACGCCGGTGAACCTGAACAAGGCCCGCAAGGCCAAAGCCCGCGCCGAGAAATCCGCGCGGGCCGATGAAAATGCGGTAAAGTTCGGGCGCACCAAGGCGCAAAAAGACAGCGCGCGCAAAGAGGCCGACCGGGCCGTGCGCGCGCTGGACAATCACAAACGCGAACCATGAGCGGCCGGCCCGTCAAACGGTCACTCACCCTGCACGGGCACCGCACGTCGGTGTCACTGGAAGATGCGTTCTGGCGTGCGTTTCGTGATATTGCCGCCACACGGGGCCAGCCGATCAATGCGCTGGCGGCAGAGATTGACGATGCACGCGACCCAGAAGTGGGGCTTGCCTCGTCGATACGCCTCTTTGTCTTCCACGAATTAACCGGGCGTTAACCACGGTCTGCTGATCTGACGAAATGTCAGAGTTTCACCCCCATGGCCCCTTCAGCCCCGACCGATACGTTTTGGAAATTTTCAGCACCCAGGCGGCCCGTCGCGGCGCGGTCATCCGCCGTAAGATCCGCGACATCGAGCGATACGTGGGCCGCGACGCATTTTTGCGTGAAGTGCAACGGCGTGGCTATCATGCCATCGAGAACGCGGGCCAGTTCGTCGTCTTTTGCAACAACGAACCAATCCGCGTCCTGTTTTAGCGGTTTTTCAGACTGAAAAACCTGTTGGAGAATGCCGCGGCATTCTCCCTGATTCAGATCGACGCGCGGTAAATCTTGTCGATGTTGGTGCCCAGTGCGGTGTTGAACTCGGCATCGGACATCGACCGCTGCAACCCTTCGGTCAGCGCGCGGCTGAAGCTGGCGATCATCTTGGTGTTCTGGCTCAGCTTTTCGCAGGCGACATCGGTGCTGTACCCGCCTGACAGCGCCACAACACGCACCACGCGCGCGTGATCCGCCAGATCGTCATACAGACCCGCCGTGTTCGGGATGGTCAGCTTCAGCATCACGTCTTCGCCCTCGGCCAGCGTATCCAGATGCTTCAGAAGCGCCGCCTTCAGCATGTCCTCGGCTTCTGCCTTGCTCTCCGAATGGATGTTCACCTCGGGTTCGATGATCGGCACCAGACCGGCAGCGATGACCTGGCGCGCGACCTCGAACTGCTGGGCCACGACCTGTTCGATCCCCTCCGCATTGGCCACGTTCACGACCGAACGTTCCTTGGTTCCGTAAATGCCCGCCTTGGCTGCCGCTTGCAGTGTCGCGTCCAGCGACGGCATCGGTTTCATCATCTGCACGCCGTTTGCCTCGTCTTCCAGACCTTTGTCGATCTTCAGGAAGGGTACGACATTGCAGTTTTCCCACAGGTAGTCGGGCACTTTCTTGCCTTCGATGCTCTCGCCCATGGTGCGTTCAAACAAGATCGCACCGATCACCTTCTTGCCGGTGAAGTCATCCGCCAGAATGATCCGCTCGCGCATCTTCTGGATTTCGGCAAACATCGCTTCTTCGCTGTCATAGTCGTTGGAATCCACGCCGTAGAGCCCCAGCGCCTTGGGGGTCGACCCGCCCGATTGGTCCAGGGCGGCGATAAAGCCTGCACCGGTTTGCATTTGTGCGTGTTGGTCTGCGGTCTTGGACATGGGAAACTCCGAATTCATTTGATTCTTTGGCATGGTGTTACCGCATCTGGGCGCGGCTTAGAATGTGATAGCGCAAACAGATCCTCAGCGGCGGGTCAGCATCAGCGGAATGCCCCCATCCGAGCGTACGGTCAGGTGTGCGACGGGCACGGGCGGCGGTGCGTCGGTCAGCGTGACGCGGAAATCGCGCAGGATGCGTGACAGGATCAGCGGTCCCTCGACCATGGCAAAGCCTGCGCCGGTGCACACCCGCGCACCTGCGGAAAAGGGCATATAGGCGTTGCGCGCGCAGGTCTTGCCGTTTTCGGTGTGCCAGCGGTCCGGGTCAAAATCATCGGGGCGGTCCCACAGCCGTTCGTGCCGGTGCAGATGCCAGGGGCTCAGGACCAGCTGGCTGCCTTTTGGCACCACGCGGTCGCGGAAATGTTCGGGGCACGCGGCCTCGCGCACCATCATCGGCACGGGCGGGTACAGGCGCAGGGTTTCGCGGAACACGTCCCGCGACAGGCGCAGTTTGGACATAACAGCGAAATCGGCGCGTTCCAGCACCTGCGCCTCGGCGGCCAGCCTGTCCTGCCAGTCTGGATACAGCGCCATCAGGTACAGCGCCCAAGCCAGCGCCGAGGCACTGGTTTCATGGCCCGCAAGAAAGAAGATCGCCACCTGGTCGACCATCTCCTCGGTGTCGAACGTCTGGCCCGTGTACGGATCGGCGGTGGTCATGATCTTGGTCGCCAGATCGTCGGGGGCCGTTCCTGCCGTGATCGCCGCCATCCGGTCACGGGTCAGCCGTGTGATCAGATCGCGGATGCGCGCCGCACTGGCGCGGGTGGACTTGCGGTGCAGACGCGGCATCCAGCGCGGCAGCGGTATGAAAGCCGCAAGATTCAGGATCGGCTGGCCCCGCTGATAGCGGCGAAATTCGTCAAAGACCTCGGTCGCCACCTCATGTTCGATGGGGATGGAAAACAGCGTCCGAAAGATCACGTCGGCGGCGGCGTGACTGGTCTCTGCCTCGATCTCGACCACCTGCCCTGCGCGCTTGTCCAAACGCGTGGCCGCAGCTTCGGCTGCGTCCCACATCGCGGCAAAGGTGTCGCGCAGACGCCCACCCTCGAAGGCGGGATCGATGATGCGGCGCTGGCGTTTCCAGGTTTCTCCATTGGTCAGGAACACCGAATTGCCCAGCAGCGGGCGCAGCCCTTCGCTGATGCGGTCGGATTTGGGGAAATCGTCGGGGCGTTCTTTCAACAAAAGTTCGACCAGATCGGGCTGGTTCAGCATATAGGACCGGAAAAACGGCGTGCGAAATTCGGCCATCCAGGCGCGGTACAGGCGCGCAGGCTGGGCCGACAGCAAGTCCCGTCTGAACAGGCGCACATAGCGCCACAATGACACCTTGTCCGGACGGCTGGGGGGTTTCGGCGGTTGGATCA
Source organism: Pseudosulfitobacter pseudonitzschiae (assembly GCF_900129395.1). Taxonomy (GTDB): domain Bacteria; phylum Pseudomonadota; class Alphaproteobacteria; order Rhodobacterales; family Rhodobacteraceae; genus Pseudosulfitobacter; species Pseudosulfitobacter pseudonitzschiae. Next base: position 676,715 of record NZ_FQVP01000001.1, on the reverse strand, counting down.
TGCGGCCACAGAGGTGTATTTCGACACCGCCGCCACGATACGCGATTTCGACGGTTGCCGTCCCGCATAGCGGTCAGAGAGGTATCGCGGGCCTGCGGTGATCTGGAAATAATCATAGTCCCCAGGTCGGTCAAAGGCACACAGATATTGAAAATGCAGCCGGAAGAACCGCCAGCGCAGCTCCTTCCAGCGGGCGGGGCTCAGCGTCTGGGTAAAGGCCGCCGACAGCACCAGCGGCCACTTTTGCCCCTTGGGCGCCACACCCGACACCGCCACCGGATCGCACAGGGCAAAGGCACAGCCGTCGCCCGGGGCGGTGACATCCACCCATGTCAGCGCGTCCGTCGTGCTGAGAAACCGCAGATCACCGCGCAGGCGTTTCGCGTCAGGCAAAAAGGACACCATTGGCACCACCTGCCCCAGCGACAGAAACGCCAACTGCGGACCATCACCCGGCACCCTGCCCGCGCGGATCAGGTCCGACAGGATCGACACCGCCAGATGCGCACCCGAGGAATGGCCAACGACCAGCACCTCGTCCACATCGGATTGCAACGATGCCGCGATGCTGTCCGCAAAGACCGCCATGCGCGTCTCAAGCTCGGGCGGGTTTGCCCCCCGCGAGGCGGCGGAAAAGGCGTAATCGTGCATCAGGTAATAGGCAAAGAACTTGCCGTCCTGTTTCTTGAACCACCGCATCAACCAGACCGCCGCCCCCAGCGCCAATGCGCCCCACAGGATCAGCCGCAGGCCGAACAGCGGCCCCAGCATATGCGGGCCCAAAGCCGCCTGCATCGCCCAGTCCATCGCGCGAAAGCCCCATGTGAACACGGCCCACGCCAGCAGAACTGCCAGCAGCAATTGCACCAGCAACATCCCCACCGGATAAAGCGCCGCAATAATCGGCCCCTTGCGCAGCTTCATCAAACGCCCCAAGGCCCCTGTCGAGATATAGACCCAAGCCGTGCGGACCAGTTGCAGATAGGTTGCGGGGATCGAGGTTGCCATGCTGTCGCGCACGATATCGGACCAGACCAGCACTTCGACATCGGCGTCCACGTCCGTGCCATCAATGACCGCATCCACATGCCAGCCATAGTTGCCATTGAACTTGCGCGGCTTCAGCCCGATCTCATAGCCGCTGATCTCGGCCTGCGCGCTGCCTTCCTTGCGGTACAGCTCGCGGTAGCGGCGCGGGTGAATGGGATCATAGCCGGGGATGTAGAACACCCGTCGTCTGGTCACTGTGTCTTTTTGTTCGTGCATCCGGCCTGCGTCCTGCTTTGGGTCACAGTCTAGACCGGTTTCACGCAGCCGTCAGCCTAAAGTGCTGAGAACGGGAAAGGTTTCCAGCAGCCAGAAGCTGAACCAGGTAAACGCGCCGGTGACCAATGCCAGACCGACGATCACCAACAACACGCCCATGATCCGTTCAATCAGCTTCATGTGGCGTTTGATCCGGTTCATCAGCCCCATCGCGCGGGTGATGAACATCGCGGCCAGCAGGAACGGAATGCCCAGTCCCGCCGCATAGACCCCCAGCAGAACGGTGCCACGGGCCACGGATGCCTCGGACGCCGCCAGCGACAGGATCGCGCCCAGTTGCGGGCCGATGCAAGGCGTCCAGCCAAAGGCAAAGGCCAGCCCCAGCACATAGGCGCCAAAGGAGGACCCACCCCGGTCGCCCACATCCAGACGCGCCTCTTGGTCCAGAAACGGAATGCGGAAGACGCCCAGGAAATGCAGGCCAAAGACGATCACCACGACGCCGGAGATCTTGGAAAACAGCGCCTGGTTTTGCAGGAAAAACGCGCCAAAGGCCGAGGCTGTGAACCCCAGCAGCAAGAACACGGTGCTCAGCCCCATCACGAAGAACAGCGCCGCAATCACGGCACGTCTGCGACCCGATGCAACGCTGTCCATATCGTTCAGGGTCACGCCGCTCATATAGGCCAGATAGGGCGGCACGATGGGCAGCACGCAGGGCGACAGAAAGCTGAAGACTCCGGCCACAAGAGCAACCAGCATGGCGGGCAGCAGGGCTGCGTCGATGATGTCTATTCCATACATGGCTTCGACATAGGCCATTGGCACAGCGCCGTCACGCGGCCTTTGGTCACAACCTTGTGGACAGCTTGAAACAACCCGCCTAAGTCAGGGACATGACTGATGATCCTCACATGCTGGACGCCACTGGGCTGCTGTGCCCGCTGCCCGTTCTCAAGGCGCGCAAACGGCTGCAACCGCTGGCCGTGGGCGACACGCTGACCGTGCAGGCGGACGACCCCGCCGCCGTGATCGACATGCCGCATTTCTGCGCCGAGGCAGGGCATGAACTGGTGTCTGCGAACGTGGATGGTGACGTGCAGGTCTATGTCATCCGCAAGGGACGCTAGGCGGCCAGCATCCGGGCGCGGCGCGTCTTGCGCAACAGGGTGCTGACGATGATCAGGTTCAGCACTCCCGCAATCGCCGCCACCGCAAAGGCGGCTGTGTAATTCCCTGTCAGATCGTACAGTGCCCCGCCCTGATAGCCGCCAATCGCATGGCCGAACCAGCCGAACATCGTGACGATCCCCAAAGCCTGTGCGCGCCGTGACGGCGGCGTCAGCATCCGCAGGGACACCAGCACGCCGGTCATGACACCCGCATAGCCAAAGCCGTAGATGATCCCGTAGACGTAGAACAGGCTGAGATTGTCGATGTAGATAAACCCGAAGACCAATGCCGTCATCCACGCTGTCGCGGTCATATAGGCAGGCACAGCCCCGATCACGTCGGCCAGTTTGCCAAAGGCAAGACGGCCCGCAATCGCCACAAGCAGCATCACGAAGATCACGCTGCCGGCTTGTTCGGCGGCAAAGCCGCAGTCCTGGATAAGCGGCACAAGATGCATCAGCGGTGTCGACATGCACGTACAGCACAGGATGATCGCGGCACTCATCGTGATGATGACAGTGTTGGTGGGCACCAGTGTCTCTTCTTCGGCGGCACTGGCCTTGCGCTGTGCATCATCCGCAGAAGGCGGCTGACGCAACAAAAGGCTGAGCGGCAGCAAGGTCACCAGCATAAAGACACCTGTCACCCAGAACGCACCGCTGATGCCGATGGCCTTGATCAGGAAGGACGAAACAAAAGGCACCCCGCCCTGCCCCATGGCCTGGCCCGCCGACGCGATGCCGATCGCCATACCAGCGCCCACGAAGAACCAGTTGCCGACAGCAGCCATGACGGGCGGGAAAATGGCAGCCGCGCCAAAGAACCCTGCGATGAAGAACAACAGATAGAACTGCCACAGCGCGGTCATGAAGGCGGCTGCAAGATAACACAGGCCCAGAACGGTAACGCCGAACATCACAACAGGCCGCGTGCCTTTGCGGTCGGCCAAAGGCCCCATAAACAGCCCCCCAAAGGCCAGCCCCATGATGCCCGCGAAATTGATCAGCGCAATCTGTCCGCGCGGCCAGCCGAACTGCATCTGCATCGGCACGATAAAGGCGGACATGCCGTTGACGATGGCCCCCATCGAAATCGCCAATATCAGCGCCGAGGCGATGACGATCACCCAGCGGTATCGCGCTTGCGGAATCGATGTGGTCATCAGCGTGTTACCTTTGCTTGGTCGGGGTCGGCTATCGTTAACACATCCACGTGCGTGCACTATCTGTCACGTGGCGTCCAATCTTCCTTGCGTCCTTGGGCGCGCAGTCGCAAGGCAAGGCCAACCGCCACCCCCACGCCAATCGCAACCGTCAGATCGGCAAAGACCGTCAATACCAGCGTCAGCAACAACAGTAGCCGGTCCGATGGCCGCGCTTGCATGTAGCTGCGCCAGCGGTGCGGTTCGGTCATGTTCCACGCGGTCAGGATCAGCAGCCCCGCAAGGGCTGGCATCGCCAGATAGCCCGCCAGCGGCGCCGCCAACAGCATGACCAGCAGGATCGTCAGCGCATGCACCATCCCCGCCACCGGTGTCTTGCCCCCGGCCCGCACATTGGTGGCGGTGCGCGCAATCGCGCCCGTGGCGGGCAGACCGGTGAACAGCGCCGAGCCGATATTGGCAAAGCCTTGGGCCAGGATTTCGGCGTTGGGGCGATGGTGGCCGTCAATCATCCGGTCGGCCACCATGGCGGAAAGCAGCGATTCAATGCCTGCAAGGAACGCGATGACAAAGGCCGAAGGCAAAAGCTCGACCACCCGCGTCATGCTGAAGTCGGGCAGCGCGGGCATGGGCAAGCTGCTGGGCAATGTGCCAAAACGCGAAAAGATCGTGTCGACCGGCAAGGCGCTGAGCGCCACCAGCGCCGATGTCACCCCGACGGCAACGATCAACCCCGGAAAGCGCGGTGCCAACCGACGCAGCACCACAATCAGCACCATCGTCGCCACGCCGATGCCCAGGGCGACACCGCTGGTCGTGCCCCGCGCAGCCCACAGGGTTTCGACCTTGGCGATAAACTCCGCAGGCACCTGCGCCGTGTTCAGGCCGAACAGATCCTTCAACTGGCTGGTGGCAATGATGATTCCGATGCCGATGGTAAACCCGTTGATCACAGGCTCGGGCACATAGGCCACCAGATTGCCCGCCTTCAGATAACCGGCAATCAGCATGATGATCCCGGCCATAAAGGTCGCCAGCACCAGCCCGTCATAGCCATGTTCGGCGATCACGCCAAACACCACGACGATAAACGCCCCCGTCGGCCCGCCGATCTGCACGCGGCTGCCACCCAGTGCGGAAATCAGGAAACCCGCGACAATCGCCGTGATCAGCCCCTTTTCCGGCCCGGCACCCGATGCGATGGCGATGGCCAGACTGAGGGGCAGCGCGATCATGGCCACCGTCACCCCCGCGATCAGGTCGGCGGTGAACTGCTGGCGGTCATAGGTGGCCAAAGTCGTCAGAATTTTGGGTTTCATGACAACAGCTAACGCCTGTCGGACGCGCGCTTCAAGACGCTATTGCACCTGAACGACAGTCATATTGGCGCAGATACTGGTGCTGGATCAGTCAGCCAAGAAAAAAGGGCGCAGCCGGATGGCCACGCCCCTTTGTTCAACTTGTGTGACAGGCCTTAGCCGCCCAGCGACCACCAGCCTTTGCGTTTTGGCTTGGCGGGTGCGTCCTCGTTCGCTGCTTCCTCTGCCTTCGGCTCTTCTGCCTTGGGCGCGGGTGCAGGTGCAGGTTCCGCTTCCGGCGCGGGTGCTTGCGCTGCAACGGGTTCCGCTACGGGCGCTTCTGCCGGAGCTTCAACCGGTGCCGCAGCTTCGGCCTGAACCTCGGTCGGTACCGCTGCTTCAGCTTCTGCTGCGGCTTTTGCCTCGGCTTCGGCTTTTGCCTTGGCCGTGGTCCGCGTGCGCTTGGGCTTTGGTGCCTCCGCGTCCGCAGCGACCTCTTCCGTGGCTTTCGCCTTGGTCGTTTTGGCTGTCGTCGCCTTGGCTGTCGTCGCCTTCGCCGTCGTGGTCTTGGCCGAGGTCGATGCCTTGGCCGTGGTCGAGCGTGTGGAACGGGTGCGGGTCACCTTGGGCTTGACCGTTTCCTCCGCATCCTCAGGGGCTGCATCGGCTGCGACCTCATCACCTGTGGTCTCGGCCTTTTTCGCAGTGGACCGCGAACGGCTGCTGGTTGGCTTTGGCTTGTCCTCGACGGGTGCGGATTCGGCTGTTGTCTCGGGCGTCGATGTGTCTGCGGACGCATCGTCATTGCCGTCGTTCTGATCGTCATCATCACGACCGTTCTCACCGTTCTGATCCTCGCCCGTGGACGATTTGCTGCGCCGACGCCGACGCCGACGCCGACGTTTGGGTTTGGGCTCGCCATCTTCGCCGACTTCTGCGGCGGGATGCGACTGGGACGCGGGCTGCGATGCCTTGGCCTCTTGTGCGGCTTCGGCTGCAATATCCGCCGCTTCCGCAGCTTCTGCGGCGCGGGCGTCCGCCTCGTCGATCTGGTCCATGATGGATGTGTCGACCGAAACCACCTGTGTGGCTGCCGTCACAACGCGTGTGGCAGTCTTGAACTTCTCGATGTTGAAATCGGGGCTGATCAGCGTCGGATCACCCTCGATCCGCACCGACAGACCATAGCGCACTTCGATCTGCGCGATGTGTTCGCGTTTCTGGTTCATCAGGAAGTTCGAGATGCCAACCGGGCATTTCACCAGCACTTCGCGCGACCGGCGGCGGGTGCCCTCTTCTTCGATCTGGCGCAGGATCGACAGCGCAAGGTTGTCGTCAGAGCGGATCAGACCGGTGCCGTGGCAGGCCTGACACGGCTGCGTGGTGGCCTCGATCATGCCGGGACGCAGACGCTGGCGCGACATTTCCATCAGGCCAAAGCCCGAGATGCGGCCCACCTGAATGCGCGCGCGATCGGTCTTCAGCTTGTCCTTCATCATCTTTTCGACGGCGGCGTTGTTCTTGCGCTCGTCCATGTCGATAAAGTCGATGACGATCAGGCCCGCAAGGTCGCGCAGACGCAACTGGCGCGCCACTTCGGCGGCGGCTTCAAGGTTGGTCTTCGTCGCGGTCTGCTCGATCGAGCCTTCCTTGGTCGCACGGCCAGAGTTCACGTCAATCGCCACCAGCGCCTCGGTCACGCCGATCACGATATAACCACCCGAAGGCAGTTGAACCGTCGGGTTGAACATGCCCGCCAGATAGCTTTCGACCTGATAGCGGGCAAAAAGCGGCAGGCTGTCTTCGTAGCGTTTCACGTTCTTGGCGTGGGACGGCATGATCATCTTCATGAAGTCCTTGGCGATGCGATAGCCGCGCTCGCCCTCGACAAACACTTCGTCGATGTCGCGGTTGTACAGGTCGCGGATCGAGCGTTTGATCAGGTCGCCCTCTTCGTAGATTTTCGCGGGCGCAATGGATTTCAGCGTCAGCTCGCGGATCTGTTCCCACATCCGTTGCAGGTATTCGTAATCGCGCTTGATCTCGGCCTTGGTGCGTTTGGCACCGGCGGTGCGCACGATCAGGCCGGCGCCACGCGGCACTTCGATCTCGTTGGCGATCTCTTTCAGCTTCTTGCGGTCCACGGCGTTGGTGATCTTGCGGCTGATGCCGCCACCACGGGCCGTGTTGGGCATCAGGACGCAATAGCGACCGGCCAGCGACAAGTATGTGGTCAGCGCCGCACCCTTGTTGCCGCGCTCTTCTTTCACGACCTGAACCAGCAGGATCTGACGGACCTTGATGACTTCCTGGATCTTGTAACGCTTGGCGCGCGGTTTGCGGACCGGGCGAATGTCGTCGCTGTCGTCTTCGTCGGCGACGGATTCGATGCTGTCGTCCTTGTCGGCGGCGTCAGCGGCCACGTCTTCGTCGTCGTGATCGTGATCATCGTCCGCCGCTGGCGTTTCCACCGGCGTTTCGCGCACGGTTTCCATGGGCGAAGACCCTTCGTCCACGCCATCATCGCCCTCTGACAGGTCGATGGTTTCCATGCCCACCACTTCATCCGAAGATGTCACGGCGTCGTCGCTGGATGTCTCTTCCGCCTTGGTCGAGGACCGGCTGCGCGACCGCGACCGCGACGACGAACGCTTGGGCTTGTCGTCATCTTCATCCTTGGCGCGCTGCGCTTCGGCCAGCGCACGTTCTTCCTCCATCAGCGCCTCGCGGTCGGCGACGGGGATCTGGTAGTAATCGGGATGGATTTCCGAGAACGCAAGGAAACCGTGGCGATTGCCGCCGTAATCTACGAACGCCGCCTGCAGCGACGGTTCAACCCGCGTTACCTTGGCGAGATAGATGTTGCCAGCAAGCTGGCGTTTGTTTTCGGATTCAAAATCGAACTCTTCAACTTTGTTTCCGTCGACCACCACAACGCGCGTTTCCTCGGCGTGGGTGGCATCAATAAGCATTTTCTTTGGCATGTTGTCCGTTTGCACGTGCGCAGCGCCACATCACCCGGGGGTGCGGCGGTTCTGGAGACGTGTCTATTTATGGCGAATAGCGACGCGCGGCAGCACCGGCCCCTGGGGCCTGCTGCTGTCCTGCTCATGGCATGTGCGCGTGTCATCGCGTTTCTTCTCCGACACGCAGTGACGTTTGGTCCTGCGCATCCATTCAAAAGCTGCGCATATGTTGACCATACCGCCGGCATCTCACGGCCGTTTCCGGCCCAATCGGTCTGTTTCAGGTCGGGGCGTTTTGGCCACCAAACGCTGTCACAGCGAAACTCTCATCAGGTCCGACGTGTGGATAACGTCAAAGTCCTACCCTTTAGATAATGCGTTTCACATCACTATTACAATCGCTAACTGCCGATGGGGCGTTGCAATCGTTGTTTCAGGGGGCCGAACGCAATGGTGCAGCGCCCGGAAAAGGCACTGCACCATATGGTTGAAACCGATCTGCGTAAAATCACAGCGCAGCGGTCAGTTTTGCAGGTAGTCCGACCGTTGCAGGCCGTATTTGGCCATTTTCTCGTTCAACGTCCGGCGTGGCAGGCACAGTTCGTCCATCACGCTGGCAATCGAGCCTTTGTGACGGCGCATAGTGTTGTCGATCAGCATCCGTTCAAACGCTTCGACGTATTCTTTCAACGGCTTGCCTTCGGTGGTCATCACCGGCTGCATTTCCTCATGGTCCGACATCAGCAGCGACGCGATGGTGCCGGTGCCACGACGCGATTGCAGAACCGCACGTTCGGCAATGTTGATCAGCTGGCGCACGTTGCCCGGCCAGGGTGCTTGCAGCAGCTGAGCGGCCTCTTGCGCGCTGACATTGGGTGCTTCGCAGCCGTATTCATCGGCGAACTGTTCGCTCAGGCGGGTGAACAGCGTCAGGATATCCTCGCCACGCTGGCGCAGCGGGGGGACAGTGATGCGCAGGGCGGCCAGACGATAGAACAGATCGGGGCGCAGCGCGTCCTCGCAGGTGCGGCCCGCCTCTTGCATGTTGCAGATGCCGACGATGCGGGTCTCGGCCGGGGTGCCCTGATCGTTGATCGCGCTCAGCAGGCGCGCTTGCAGCGGCTCACTCAGCGCCTCGATGTCCTCCAGCACCAGCGTACCGCCGCGCGCCTCTTCGATGGCGGGCAATTGCGCATCTTCGGGCTGCATCGGGCCGAACAGGCGTTTGGCCAGCGCATCCTCTTCCAGCGCGGAACAGCTGACCAGCACGAACTTCTTGCCCGCACGGCTGCCCACCGCGTGCAGCGCGTGGGCCACCAGTGTCTTGCCGGTGCCGGTTTCGCCGTCGATCAGGACATGGCCGTCGGCCTGCCCCAGATCGAGGATATCCTCGCGCAAGCGATCCATTACCGGGCTTTGGCCGATCAGCTTTTTCATCAGCTGGCTGCCATCCGACAGCTCGCGGCGCAGGGCGCGGTTGTCCATGACCAGACGACGCGCACCGGTGGCCTTCTTGGCCAGCTCGCTCATGCGGTCGGGGTTGAACGGCTTTTCAAGGAAATCAAACGCACCGACGCGCATCGCCTCGACCGCCATCGGCACGTCACCGTGGCCCGTGATCATGATGACAGGCAGGGCGCTGTCATTGCCCATCAGTTTCTTCAGGAATTGCATCCCGTCCATGCCGGGCATCTTGATGTCAGAAATCACGATGCCGGGATAATCCGGCCCCAGAACCTTCAGCGCATCTTCGGCGCAGGCAAATGTTTCTGTGTCATAGCCCGACAGGGCCAGCCACTGGCTGATGGATTGCCGCATATCTTGTTCATCATCGACAATCGCGATCTTCATGGCTTGGGTCATTCTTTACTCCGCCGCATGGCTATTGTTGCTTTCGCCCTCAACGCTTGAGAGGATAGGAAGTTGCATCTCGAACACAGCACCGCCCCCTTGGCCGTTGCGTGCCGTCAGTCTACCACCTAGGTCGTTCACAATCCCGGACGAAATCGCAAGGCCAAGCCCCACCCCGTCGCCGGGCTGTTTGGTCGTGTAAAACGGCTCGAACAATGCGTCCAGATCCTCGATGCCGGGGCCGTTGTCGCGCACCGTCAAAGTGGCCGTCTGACCCGCCGACAGAATAATATCCACCTGCGGGTTCCGCTCTGATCTGGTGGCGTCGATGGCATTTCGCAAGAGGTTGACCATAACCTGTTCAATCCGCATCCGGTCGCCCATCACGCGGACAGGCTCGTCCGGCAGGATGCGGGTGATCTGGACCTGTCGCTGACGCAGCTGCGGTTCCATCATCGACAGGCTCGAGGCCAGCGCATTGCCCATATCTACAGGCGAAAGCGCGTCCGCACCCTTGCGGGCATAGGATTTCAGCTGGCGTGTGATGGCGCCCATACGCTCGATCAGATCGTCGATCCGACCAAAGGACGACAGCGCCTCGTCCTTGCGGTTGCGGGTCAGCAACAGGCGCGCCCCCGCCAGATAGGTTTTCATCGCCGCCAGCGGCTGGTTCAGCTCGTGGCTGACAGCGGCAGACATCTCGCCCAAGGCGGCCAGCTTGCTGGATTGTTCCAGCGTTTGCTCGGCGACGGCAAGGGTTTCCTGCACACGCTCACGCTCGGCGATTTCCCGCTGCAAACGGGCGTTCAATGCGCGAAGCTCTGCCGACTCGCGCTGAAACAGCGCCATGCGAAAGGCTGTGCGCCGTGACAGGAAATAGAACGCAACCGCCAGCAGAATCGCAAATCTCATGATTTCCAGCGCCAGAACGCCGTTCACCCGCTCGCGCACCGAGGTGTAGGTGGTGAAGGACGCCATGCGCCATCCCCGGAACGGAATACGGGTTTCCAGCCGCATCACCCCCTCGCCCTGGATATAGGCGTCAGGCGGCAGCGCGGTCCAGTCGGCGGTGGCCTGAATGGCCCGTTCGATGGCGCTTTGCGGGGTTTGCCGCGCCAGCGCCTCGGCCTCGGTCCGCCCGCGCCAGCGTGGTTCAGTTGCCAGAATGATCGCGCCTGTGCTGTCGGTCACCAAAACCGCATCCGAGATGCCCGCCCAGGCGCGTTCGAACTTTTGCAGGTCCACCTCGACCGTGATGACACCCAGAACGTCGCCACCCGATTGCACGCGCCGCGAATAGGTAAAGGTGTAACCGCCGGATTCACGCGGGATCACGGCAAAGATGGTCCCCGCCGCGCGCATCGCATCAACGAAATACAGTGCATTGCTGTGCGACGAGCCCAACCGGTTCCGGTCGGTGGCCGCCACCGTGCGCCCGTCCTTGTCCAGCAACATCAGCGACGCCGCCCCGATTTCCTCGACAAAGGAAATCAGCCGTTGCGTCGATTGCGAGTAATCCGAGGAATTCAGCGCCCCGATCAGCGTGGGGTCACGCGCCAGCAGCTGCGGCACAATCGCATTCTGGCGCAGCTCCGACAGCAGGTTGCCCGAATACAACGCCAGCCGCAGTTCGGCACGGTTGCGCGTGGTCTGGGTAAAACGGTCAGTCAGCAGGCTGTTGGTGATCCAGACCGTGAACAGCGCCAATACGAACAGCAATCCCAAAGCCACGCGCACGCGCCAGCTGATCGCCTTGTTGTTGCTGAAAACACCCTGAGCCTGCATTCAGGCACCATAAGCGCAACGGCGCCCCGCGCTCAAGTCACGCAGGCGCCAGTGCCCCCATCAACGCGCGGAAAAGCGCCGTACCGTCGGTGCCGCCGTGGCCAGCATCCGCTGCCCGTTCGGGATGGGGCATCATGCCCAGCACGCGACGGTTTTCCGACAGGATGCCTGCGATGTCCGCCCGCGCCCCGTTCGGGTTGTCGGTATAGGTGAACGCGATGCGGTCCTGATCCTGCAAGCCCGCGATGGTGGCGTCGTCGGCGTAATAGTTGCCATCGTGGTGCGCGATCGGGATGTTGATCACGTCGCCCGCATTGTACCCTTGGGTAAAGGCGCTGTCGCTGGTCTCGACTTTCAGACCCACGGTCTTGCAGATGTATTTCAACCCCGCATTGCGCAGCAAGGCGCCGGGCAGGATGCCGGTTTCGGCCAGGACCTGAAAGCCATTGCAGATACCGATGGCATAGCCGCCACGATCCGTATGCGCCTTGAGCGAATGGCAGATCGGCGAGTTGGCGGCAATCGCGCCGCAGCGCAGGTAGTCGCCAAAGGAGAACCCTCCCGGCACGCCGACGATGTCCACATCGCGGGGCAGATCGGTGTCCTTGTGCCAGACCATTTGCACATCCGCGCCAGCGGCCTCAAAGGCAACGGCAAGATCACGGTCGCAGTTCGAACCGGGGAAAACGATGACAGCAGCTTTCATGGGGACGTTCCTTGTCGCAGCGCGAATGCGCCTTAGCCCAGCTCGACCGAATAGGATTCGATCACGGTATTTGCCAACAGCTTTTCGCACATGGCGGTCACATCGGCCTCGGTCGCGCCCTCGGCCAGATCCAGTTCGATCACCTTGCCCTGACGCACGCCATTCACGCCCTCAAAGCCAAGCGCGCCCAAGGCGTGGCGCACGGCCTCGCCCTGCGGGTCCAGAACCCCGTTTTTCAACATCACATGTACCCGAGCTTTCATCGCGCCGTGGTCCTTTTCGCTATCGTGTCGTTCGTAACTTTGCGGGCCGCCGCCGATCTCAGTTGATCAGCGTCGGTTTGGTGATGGGCGATGCGTTCTTGGGCAGCACACCCAGACGCCGCGCCACTTCGGTATAGGCGTCCGTCAGGTTGCCCAGATCGCGGCGGAACACGTCCTTGTCCAGCTTTTGACCGGTTTCCATGTCCCACAGGCGGCACGAATCCGGGCTGATCTCGTCCGCGACGATCAGACGCTGGAAATCACCGTCATAGACGCGACCGATCTCGATCTTGAAGTCGACCAGCTTGATCCCCACCGCCAGCATGACGCCGGACAGGAAATCGTTGACCCGCAAGGCAAGGCTCAGAATATCATCCATGTCCTGCTGGCTGGCCCATCCAAAGGCGGCGATATGCTCTTCGGTCACCAGCGGATCACCCAGAGCATCGTCCTTGTAGCAATATTCGACGATGGGACGCGGCAGTTGTGTCCCCTCGTCGATGCCCAGGCGCTTGCTCATCGACCCTGCGGCATAATTGCGCACGATCACTTCCAGCGGAATAATCTCGCACGAGCGGACCAGCTGTTCGCGCATGTTGATGCGTTTGATGAAATGCGTGGGCACCCCGATCTGCGCAAGGCCGGTCATGAAGAATTCGCTCAGGCGGTTGTTCAACACGCCCTTGCCTTCGATCACGTCCTTTTTCTGCGCGTTGAACGCAGTGGCGTCATCCTTGAAATACTGCACGATCGTGCCCGGCTCCGGGCCTTCATACAGAATCTTGGCTTTGCCTTCGTAAATCTTTTTGCGCCGCGCCATTGACGTTCCCCTTGGTGCTGACGGGGCCGAGTCCCTGTCACGTTAGCGTCCTCTTAGTGCAAGGGGCGCACTGCCGCAAGGAACACGCGTGAAAGTGGCCCTTGTAAGGGTCGTATCTGCACCGCATATTCCAAAAAGACGCCATTCAGTTCCGAAGGAAAGCCCATGAGCACTTTTGACGACCGCGAGCACGCCTTTGAATCGAAATACGCCCATGACGCAGAAATGCAGTTCAAGGCCGAAGCCCGCCGCAACAAACTTCTGGGCCTCTGGGCGGCAGAACTGCTGGGCAAGACCGGCGAGGCAGCCAACGCCTATGCGGTCGAGGTGGTGAAATCCGACTTCGAAGAAGCGGGTGACGAGGATGTCTATCGCAAGGTATCCGGTGATCTGGGCGACAAGGCCGACGAAGTCACCATTCGCACCAAAATGGTCCAGCTGATGGCCGAAGCCAAGGCGCAGATCATGACCGAAGTCAAAAACTGATCGTGATTTAGGTCACGGGTTTAATCAAACCCGCATCAGTTACCCGGCGCGCAGCCCCCTCTGCGCGCCTTTTTTGTGTCTGCCGTTAACGCCCTCCTCAGCCGCTATCGCGTAGTTCCCTGCGCAGGGGACAACCGGGGGCGAGGCGACATGCTGCAATTTCTGAACTCCAATGCGATTGCGCAGATGACATTGCGGGTGCTGGTGCCTGCGGTGGTTCTGGGCCTGTGTCTGTCCGCGCTGTCGCAGCGGCTGGACCCCGGCATATCCGGCGCGATCTGGACGCATGTGGCGGATGTCCCTGCCGCAATCTGGTGTCAGGCCCTGGGTTTGAGCGGGATCAGCCTGTGGGCCGTGGGGCGCTACGACAGTGTGGCGCACCGGCATTTGGGCACGGGTATCCGTGATCGGCCTGCACGGCTGGCAGGCACCGCGTCGATTGCCCTGGCACAGTCGCTGGGGTTGGGCATGCTGACCGGTGCGCTGGCGCGCTGGCGGTTGCTGTCCGAGCTGACATTGACCGAAGCACTGCGGCTCAGCGCCTTTGTATCGGTTTCGTTTCTGGCCGGTTGGGCAGTGGTGACCGCAATGGCCTGTGTCCTGCTGCCTGCACCCGGCTGGACGCTGTGGCCTGCTTTGGCTGCGCTTGTGCTGGCGGGGGTGTTGCTGGGCGTGCAGTTCTTTTGCCCCGTGGTGCGGGTCCGCGGCCGGTCGGTGTACCTGCCCACCCTGCCCGCCTCGGCGGCCATCGTGCTGTGGACCGGGGTCGACACGCTTTGCGCCGCCGGTGCGCTTTATGTGCTGCTGCCTGCCGATGCCGTCGTCAGCGCCGCGCAATTTCTGCCGCTGTTCCTGATCGCGCTTGGCACGGCGCTGATTTCGAACACGCCCGGCGGGGTTGGTCCCTTTGAGTTGATGATGCTGGGGCTGCTGGCCCATTTGCCGCCCGCCGATGTGCTGGGCAGCATCGTGGCGTTTCGCATCGTGTACTATGCCCTGCCCGCCCTGCTGGCAGCGGTGGCGCTGTTGCGCCCTATGCGCGATGCCCGTACGAACCGGCGTTTGTCCATGCCATTTGAACGCCACAGTGCACCGCGTGCCGAACTGGGTGTGATGCACCAGAACGCAGCCCGCGCGATTGCGCATCAGGGCGCAAGCGTGGTGGCCTGGACGACGGGCCAGACCCTGACCAGCCTCAGTGACCCACTGGCAGGCAGGCCCGAGGCTGCCTTGGCCGCCCTAAACCGCCTGGCCCGCCAACAAAGCCGCGTGGCGTGCTTTTACAAATGCACCGCCCGCACGGCGGCAACGGCGCGCAGGTCCGGCTGGGCCGTGCTGCACATCGCCGACGAGGCGGTGATTGACACCGCATCCTATGACATCAACCGCCCCGCCCTTCGTCGCCTGCGCCGCAAGCTGCGCAGCGCCGCGAAAGCAGGCGTGGACATCTGTCAGCCCGCCCGCCTGCCGCTGGCCGAGATGGCGCGTGTCGATGCCGCATGGCAAGCCAGCCACGGCACCGCGCGGGGCGGCACCATGGGGCGGTTCGAAGCCCGTTACATCAGCGCGCAGCACTGCGTTCTGGCCTATGTTCGCGGGCGGCTCATTGGTTTTGTTACCTTTCACACGGGCGCGCAGGACTGGTGCCTTGATCTGGTGCGGCATGTGGATGATCTGCCCGATGGCACTATGTACGCACTGACCGATGCCGCGATCCGGACGGCCCGCGCCGCAGGCATCGCACAGGTCAGCCTTGCCGCGACCCCCGCCTGCCCCGACCCGGCAAGTGCCATGTGGCGCTGGGTCGGTTTGCAAATGGTTGTGCACGGTGGTGGCAGCGGCCTGCGCCAGTTCAAATCCGCCTTTGCCCCGGGATGGCAGCCGCGTTACGCCGCCGCACCGAACTGGGCCGCCCTGACGCTTGCGCTCGCCGACATCACCCGCGCCGTGCACCGCCCCGACCCGCCCCGCTGGTCGGCGGCTCATGATGGTGATGAGAATTATGAGGTGGCCAGCCGCCGAACTTCGTGACAAATGGGACAATCACGCGCGCGCGAGAAAGGCCCCTGAGATGACGAATTTGCTGAGCAAGATGCTTGAAACCCACGACACCCTGCTGGCAGACGGCGCCACGGGCACCAACCTGTTCAACATGGGTTTGATGTCGGGCGACGCGCCCGAGATGTGGAACGAGGAACACCCCGACCGCATCACCACGCTGTACCGCGGCGCGGTCGATGCAGGGTCGGATATTTTCCTGACCAACTCCTTCGGGGCCAATGCTTCGCGGCTGAAACTGCACGGCGCCGCCAAACGCGCCCACGCCCTGTCGCGCATCTCGGCCGAGATCGCCCGCGAAGTGGCCGACACCGCAGGCCGCCCCATCGTGGTGGCAGGCTCGGTTGGCCCCACCGGCGAAATCATGGAACCCGTGGGCCCGCTCAGCCATGCGGTCGCCGTGGAGATGTTCCACGAAACCGCCGACGGGCTGAAAGCGGGCGGTGCCGATGTGGGCTGGCTGGAAACCATTTCCGCCCCCGAAGAATACCGCGCCGCCGCCGAAGGGTTTGCGCTGGCCGGTCTCGACTGGTGCGGTACCATGAGCTTTGACACCGCAGGGCGCACCATGATGGGCCTGACAAGCTCCGGGCTGGTCGAGCTGGTGCAGGAACTGGAAAACGCACCGATGGCATTTGGCGCGAACTGCGGCACCGGGTCGTCCGACCTGCTGCGCACCATTCTGGGCTTTGTCGCTGCAAACCCCACCCGCCCGATCATCGCCAAGGGCAACGCGGGCATTCCGAAATACCACGACGGGCACATCCACTATGACGGCACGCCCGAACTGATGGCCGACTATGCCGTGATGGCACGCAACTGCGGCGCGCGGATCATCGGCGGCTGCTGCGGCACCATGCCCGACCACCTGCGCGCCATGCGCGAGGCGCTGGACACGCGGCCCAAGGGAGACGCGCCGCTTCTGGAAGAAATCGTCGCCAAGCTGGGCGCGTTTTCATCAGAGAACGACGGCACCGGCGACCAGTCCGACGCGCCGCAGCGCCGCAGCCGCAACCGTCGCAGCCGCACGTAATCCGACCCGAAATCAGAACAACGACATCTGCGCCCCCGGCAAGACTGGGGGCCGGAACAGATCGCAGCGCATCGGCGTGCCTGCGGTTTGCAGCCCCAGCCGCTTGACCGCCACCTTGAACCGCTGCGCCACCATTTCGGCATAGGGTCCGGAGCCACGCATCCGTTGCCCCCAGCGGGACTCATAATCTGCCCCACCGTGCATCTCGCGCAGCCGCGCCATGATCCGCCCTGCACGGTCGGGGTAATGCTGTGCCAGCCACTCCTGCACGAGCGGCGACACCTCGCGCGGCAGCCGCAGCATGATCCAGCTGGCCGAGCGCGCCCCCGCGTCCTTGCCAGCCGCCAGAATGGCCTCAAGCTCGGGATCGCTCAGCGCCGGGATCATGGGCGACGCCATGACCCGCACCGGTATCCCCGCCTGCGCCAGCCGCCGGATGATTTCGATCCGCCGTTTGGGCGCGGGCACACGCGGCTCCATCAGCCGTGACAGGCGCGCGTCCAGCGTGGTGACGGAAATGCCCACACGCACCAGCCCCCGCCGCGCCATGTCCGACAGGATGTCGATGTCGCGTTCGATCAGCGTTCCCTTGGTCACGATGGCCACCGGATGACCCGCATCCGACAGCACCTGCAAACAGGCCCGCGTGATACCGTATTCCCGCTCGATCGGCTGATAGGGGTCGGTGTTCGTCCCCATGGCAATCGGGGCCACGATGTAGCGCCGCGCCGCCAGCTCCCGCTGCAAAACCAGCGGCGCATCGGGGCGCGCGATCAGCCGGGTTTCGAAATCCAGCCCCGGCGACAGCCCCAGATAGGCGTGGCTGGGCCGCGCGAAACAATAAACGCAACCGTGTTCGCAACCGCGATAGACATTGATCGACCGGTCGAACGGCAGATCCGGCGATTTGTTATAGGTGATGATGCTGCGCGGCACCTCGACGCTGACTTCTGTGCGCAAGGGCGGCAACGCCTCGCCCGCGTCCCAGCCGTCGTCCTCCTCGGTTCGGGTCAGCCTGTCAAAGCGGCTGACCGCGTTGCTGGCGGCCCCGCGCCCCAGGGCCCGCATGGCATAGGTTTGGCGTGTCATGTTCACATGGTAGAACATAAAGTGAACATTACGCCAGCGCAAAAGCCGCTTTACCCTGTCAGGCCTGACAATTAAGTGGCTTTCGTAACGCTCAGGTCGCACATTGCGCGGCGTGTGTCGCAATTTTGACAGTCCCCCTTGGGCTTTGTGTCAAAAGGGGTCAAACTGCGGTGGGCCGTGGGCTAAAATAAAGGGATCTGCCATGTCAGACGAAGACGAAATCATCCTGTCGGAACTGGACGACGAAGAACTGGTTCAACAGATGTTCGACGACCTTTATGACGGTCTCAAGGAAGAGATCGAAGAAGGCGTGAACATCCTGCTGGAGCGCAACTGGGAACCCTACGACATCCTGACCAAGGCGCTTGTCGGCGGTATGACCATCGTCGGTGCCGACTTCCGCGATGGCATCCTGTTCGTGCCCGAGGTGCTGCTGGCCGCCAACGCGATGAAGGGCGGGATGGCGATTCTCAAGCCGCTGCTGGCCGAAACCGGCGCGCCGCGCGTCGGCAAGATGGTCATCGGCACGGTCAAGGGCGACATCCACGACATCGGCAAGAATCTTGTCGGCATGATGATGGAAGGTGCGGGTTTCGAAGTGGTCGATCTGGGCATCAACAACGCGGTCGAGGCCTATATGGAAGCACTGGAAACCGAAGGTCCTGACATCCTGGGCATGTCGGCCCTGCTGACCACCACGATGCCTTACATGAAAGTCGTGATCGACACGCTGGTCGAACAGGGCAAGCGCGACGATTATATCGTTCTGGTCGGCGGCGCGCCACTGAACGAGGAATTCGGCAAAGCCATCGGTGCCGACGCCTACTGCCGTGACGCAGCCGTGGCGGTGGAAACGGCCAAGGATTTCATGGGCCGCAAGCACAACCGCGCCAACGCCTGATTTCAGTTATATGACACGGATACAGCCCCGCCCTTGCCGGCGGGGCTTTTCTTTTGGCGCGCGCATCCCCAGATAAAGATCAAAGGAGCGCCCATGCCATTTAACCGCCTCGTCCTGATCCTTGTCGTCGTGATCGCGGCCGCCGCCGTCACCGTGTGGCTGGCCATGCTGGCCGCCGCGGCCTTCAGCCTGCCACAGGCGGCAACAGCCTTGGTGCCGCTCGCCTTGCTGGCGTTTGTGCTGGTCCGGCTGCTGCGCGACCGGACCGGGGACAGTTAGCTTCAGACCTTGGACCGTGTCAGCCAGACCATCACGGCCACCATGACGATCCCGTACAGCACATGGCCCACCAGTGCGACCCAAGTGATGCCGGTAAAGTTCAGGAAAAACGGCAGCCCCGCGATTGCCGTGATCCCGCCGATGGCAAAGACCCACAGGCCAAAGCCGTAAACAGCCGCGGGCACGAACCAGTGCAGGCCCGTGCCGATCACCCGATCCCAGAGCGGCTTGAAAATGAACAACCAACCCACCGGATAGCCGATCAGCCCCACCAGGTAGAAATGCATGAAATACCCTGCAAAATCCCCGTTCGGCAGCCCCAGCGCGCCAAACAGGCTTTTGGCCAGCCCGTGCGGCGACAGATTGGCAAAGCCCAAGGCAGGGCTGACCACCTGCCCCCAGAAATCAAAAGCCATCGTCGCAAAACAGCCCGATATGAACATCAGCCCCAGCGTGGCCGTGTTCAGACCGGCCTTGTTCCTATAAATCGTCATTGTGTTCCATCCCTGTTTGAAATGTCGTATCTGACACATCCAGCTACGCAGCTTGTGTGGCACCGTGCAACGATACACAGATACCCCACACGCATTGGTTAGAATTGTGACAGAGCCTTCCACCTCCCTGCCCGACCTGGACCAGCTGACCGAAAGTGGCCTGCGGCCCAAGGGGGCGGGTTCTATCCTGCTGATCGCCTGCGGCGCACTGGCGCGTGAGATTCTGGACCTAAAGCAGGCCAACGGCTGGACTCATATGGACCTCACCTGCCTGCCCGCCAAATACCATCTGTATCCCGAGAAAATCACCGCAGCCGTGCGCGAGAGCGTCGCCAAACACCGCGACCGCTATGACAGTATATTTGTGGTCTATGCCGATTGCGGCACCGGTGGCCTTCTGCAAGCCGCCTGCGCCGAAATGGGCGTTGAAATGGTGGCCGGTCCCCATTGCTACAGCTTTTTCGAAGGCAACGACCGCTTTGCGCAACACAGCGAAACCGAGATCACGACCTTTTACCTGACCGATTTCCTGGTCCGTCAGTTCGAGGCGTTCATCATCAAGCCGATGGGCCTGGACCGTCATCCGCAACTGCGCGACATGTATTTCGGAAACTACGAAAAGCTGGTCTATCAGGCCCAGACCGACGATCCGGCCCTGACCGAAAAAGCCCGCGCCGCCGCCGACCGGCTGGGGTTGGAGTTCGAGCGGCGCTTTACCGGCTACGGTGACCTTGCCACCCACCTCAAAGACCTCTGAACCTTCTTTTGGCCAGAAATATCCCGGGGGTCCGGGTGCAGCGTCCCCGATTACGCCGCCGCCGCGACCGTCCGAATCCGCTCGATCATGGCCCGCAACCCGTTCGAGCGTTGCGCCGACAGATGGTCGTTCAGCCCAAGCCGCTCAAGCTCGCCGCGCGCATCTACCGCCAGAACCTCGGCCACCGGTACACCGTTGTACAGCTTGCGCAGCACCGCGATCAGACCGTTCACGATCATCGCATCGCTTTCCCCGTCAAAGTGAAACACCCCGCCGTCGATCTGCGGGTGCAGCCAGACCTGGCTGGCACAGCCATCCACTTTGGTCGCGGGCACCTTCAGCGCGTCCTCAAGCGGGTCCATCGCCTTGCCCTGTTCGATGACATAGCGATAGCGGTCCTCCCAATCCTCAAGAAATTCGAAATCCTCGACAATCTCTTCAAACGCGGCTTGAGCCATGAAAAATACCCCTTTGACTGTCCTTGGGAGGTAAGACGCCTCTGGCCAAAGGTCCACCCCCCGCGCATGATGCTTTTCAACGTGTCCCCGATGGGCTAACACAAGCCAAACAACAGGCAATCCGATATGCGTCTTACACTTAGTGCCCTTTTGATCTCGTCCATGGCCCTTGGGGGATGTGCTGCTGTCCGTGACAGCCGCGTCAATCCGTTCAACTGGTTTGGCGGCTCCCGCTCCGAGGCCGTTGCGACCGCCCCGACCGAGGCCAGCACCAACCCGTTGATTCCCGCACAACGGGCCGGGTTGTTTGCCCGCAAACGTGCCGAGCGCGAGATTTACCTGGGCACCCCCATCGACACCGTGTCCGACCTGGTGATTGAACGGGTGCCCGGCGGTGCAATCATTCGCGCAACAGGCGTGTCACAATCGCAGGGCCTCTACGAGGTGCGCCTGACCCCCGAAAACGTAGACGACGAAGCCGTTGATGGTGTTCTGTCCTACCGCCTGGAAGGGCGGCTGCCCGAAAAGGCACGTCCCGGCGGGTCAGAGGCGACGCGCACTGTGACGGCAGCCCATGCGGTGACAGAACAGCAGCTGCGCGGCGTCAGCACGATCCGCGTCGTGGGCGCACGCAACGCACGTACGTCGCGCCGTTAACGGCTGACGCGGTTGGGGGCGGTGTGTACCGTTTCCCGGGAAATCTGTACATAAAAGCAGGACCGGCCTGCGCGCAATCGCGCGGGCTTAATCCAGTTCTACGACGCGCACGCTCTGGCCCTTGGCCGCAAGGGCGATCTTGCCGTCGCACAGACGCAAGGCATCCTTGCCAAAGACTTCCCGACGCCAGCCGGTCAGCGCATCCACATCGCGCAGCCCTGCGGCAATAGCATCCAGATCAGCGGCGGGTGCGATCAGTTTAGCGGCGACACCGGCACTTTCGGTCTTGGCCTTCAGCAGCACGCGCAGCAAGTCGGCCAGGGCCGGGTTCACCTGCAGCTTTTCGCGGCTGGTGTCGGCCTTTGGCAACCGGTCTGCGGCGATGTTCACGCCGCGTTTGACGGCCTCAAGGATGCCGTCGGCAATCTCGCCCCGGCGTGCTTCGCGCAGCAGCAGGCGGGCGCGGTTCAGCTCTTCGAGCGTCTGCGGTTTGTTGCTGGCCAGTTCGACCAGCGCATCGTCCTTGTAGACGCGGTTGCGCGGGATGTTGCGTTCCTGCGCATAGGTCTCGCGGAACGCGGCCAGCTCGCGCACGATGCCCAGAAAGCGCGCGCTGTTGGTGCGGGTCTTGACCCGTTTCCACGCCTGATCGGGGGCCACGGTATAGGTGTCGGGTGACAGCAGGGTTTTCAGTTCCTCCTCGACCCAGGCACTGCGCCCCGTTTCCTCCAGCCGTGCGGCCAGGAATTCGTAGATCTGCCGCAAGTGGGTGACATCGGCCAGCGCATAGGTTTTCTGCGCTTCGGTCAACGGGCGGCGCGACCAGTCGGTAAAGCGCGATGTCTTGTCCAAGGGTGCTTTTGCGATTTTGCGTACGAGGGTTTCATAGCCCACCTGTTCGCCAAAACCACAGACCATCGCGGCGACCTGTGTGTCGAACAGCGGAATCGGAAAGACACCTGCATCGACAAAGAAGATTTCCAGATCCTGACGGGCGGCGTGAAAGACCTTTACGACGGTGACGTCCCGGAACAGCTTATACAGCGGTTCCAGCGACAGGCCTTCGGCCAGCGGGTCCACCAGAACGGCGCCACTGTCGTCCGTGCCCGGCATCGCCAGTTGCACAAGACACAGTTTCGAGTAGTAGGTCCGTTCGCGCAGGAACTCTGTATCGACAGTCACATAAGGGTGTTTTGCGGCCTCTTCACAGTAGGCTGCAAGCTCTTCGGTCGTCGTCAGTGTTCTCATCGTGGGGTCTTAACCTTATCTGTCCGGGCTGCGCGCGTTCGATCTGACTACACCAAAGGTCCGGCCAAGACCAGAGAACTCACAGATCAAGCCGGTTGGTGTTGCCCGAAGCAAAGCGGCGCAATACGGCAGGGTACAGGCGGTGTTCCTGTTCAAGCACCCGCGCGGCCAGCGCATCAGGGGTATCATCGGGCAGGATCGGCACGGTGGCCTGCCCCAGTACGGGACCGTCGTCGAGTTCCGGCGTGACCAGATGCACGGTACAGCCGTGGCTGGTGTCGCCTGCCTCGATCGCGCGTCTGTGGGTGTGCAGGCCACGGTATTTGGGCAGCAGCGACGGGTGGATGTTCAGCATCCTGCCTTGCCAGGGGCTGACGAAACCGGCGGTCAGCACCCGCATGAAACCGGCAAGGCAAATGATATCCGGCGCATGTTTGGCCAATGCGGCGTCCAGGGCGTGCTCAAAGGCGGCGCGGTCCTCGCCGTAGGGACGGTGATCGACGACCTCGGTGGCGATCCCCTGCCCCTTGGCCCATGCGATGCCGCCGGAATTTTCATTGTTCGAGACGATGACCACAGGTCGCGCCGCATGGTCACCGGTCATATCCTCGACCAGCGCCCGCATGTTCGACCCGCCACCCGAGACAAAAATCGCAACGCGCTGCGTCACACCAGCGTCCCGCTGTAGGTCACCTCGCCTGCACCCGCGACCACCTGGCCCAAGGTGCAGACGGTTTCACCTGCCGCTTCCAACAGCGGCACCAGCCTGTCAACGGCGTCGGCGTCGACAACCACAACCATGCCGATGCCCGCGTTGAAGGTCTTCAGCAGTTCGGCCTGATCCATGCCGCCGTTGTCCACCAGCCAGCGGAACACGGGCGGCAACGTCCATGCGTCCAGGTTCACCGCGCAGCCCAGCCCCTCGGGCAGCACGCGCGGCAGGTTCTCGGTCAGGCCGCCGCCGGTGATATGCGCAAGCCCGTGCACGCCGCCCGCGCGGATCGCTTCCAGAACGGAGGTCACGTACAGCCGTGTTGGCGTCAGCAGGGCAGCGCCCAGGGTGGTGTCTGCATCCCAGGGACACGCGTCGTCCCAGCCAAGGCCGGACAGTTCGACAATCTTGCGCACCAGCGAAAAGCCGTTGGAATGCACACCGTCCGAGGCCAGCCCCAGCAGAACCTGACCTTCGGCGATGCCTGCGGGCAGTTCGGTGCCGCGTTCCATCGCACCCACCGAGAAACCGGCCAGATCGAAATCACCTGCAGGATACATACCCGGCATTTCCGCCGTCTCGCCACCGATCAGCGCACAGCCCGATGCTTTGCAGCCTGCGGCGATGCCTTCGATGATGCGCGCGGCCTGATCCAGTTCCAGCTTGCCGGTGGCGAAATAGTCCAGGAAAAACAGCGGCTCGGCGCCCTGACAGACCAGATCGTTAACGCACATGGCGACCAGATCGATGCCCACGCCGTCCACGTTTCCGGTGTCGATGGCGATGCGCAGCTTGGTGCCCACGCCGTCGGTCGCAGCGACCAGAACCGGATCGGTGAACCCGGCGGCCTTGAGGTCGAACAAACCACCGAAGCCGCCCAGACCTGACATCACACCGCTGCGCTGCGTGCTTTTGGCGGCGGGTTTGATCCGCTCGACAAGCGCGTTGCCTGCGTCGATGTCCACGCCGGCTTCGGCATAGGTGATCCCGTTCTTCGGCTCGGTCATGGCTGTGGTCCTTGGCAAATGCGTCGCTTTGGAGGTGGGGTTAGAACATCCCGCGCGTGCGTGCAACGCTCTCTCTTGACGAAGGGCGCGCGGCGACATACCCAAACGCGCAGGCGGGCCTGTAGCTCAATTGGTTAGAGCAGAGCGCTCATAACGCTTTGGTTGCGGGTTCAAGTCCTGCCGGGCCTACCAAAATCCATATATTTCAGTGCGTTGTGAGGCAACATTCACGCAAAATCGCAAAACACGGTGACGTGCAAGCGCACGGCATCCGGCGACTCGTCCCGTTCGTTCGGTCCCCATCACCGAGGATGCGCCAGCACGTTGATCAGCTTGCCCGCCGGATCGCGCAGGTAAAACCGACGCACGCCCCATGGCTCGTCCGTCAGGTCATAGACGATTGTGTGCCCCAGATCCTTGGCCCGCGCATAGACAGAATCAACGTCGTCCACCTCGATCGACATATCCGGCACGGGCGTGCCCGAACCGCCCTCCGAGGCGATGCTGATCTGGGTCTGCGCGGTCTCGCCCGAGGCGAGCGTGACGATCCAGCCGTGATCCATCACCACCGACAGGTCAAACAAATCGGCATAAAAGGCGCGTACGGCGTCCACCGACGGTGTCGCGATATTTGAAACGATGCGTTTGACGACCATGTGTCCTCCTGCTTTCTAACGCGCGATCACAATGTCCGCCTGCAATCCGCCCAGCCGGTCACTGTGCCCCAGACGCAGCACGCCCCCATGGGCCCGCGCAACGTCGGTGGCAATGGCAAGACCCAGTCCGACACCCCCGCCTTTGTCCTGATTGCGTGCGGGGTCCAACCGTGTAAACGGGCGCTGCGCGTCGGCGCGCCGGTCCTCGGGGATGCCGGGGCCGTCATCCTCGACCCGAAAGCGCAGGGACTTGTCGGTCAAGACGACGCTCACCTCGGCCTTTGCACCATAGCGCACCGCGTTGTTGATCAGGTTTTCGATGGCACGGCGCATGGCAACCGGACGCAGGTTGATGGTGCCCGACCCGGTGGCCTCGATCAGCGTGACAGGCCGCCCCGCCCGCTGCTGGTCGGTCACGATGTCGCGGATCAAGGCCAGCGGGTCGACACGTTCAGGTTCACCCTCTTGCGCGCCTTTGGCAAAGTTCAGGAATTCGTCGATCATGTTTTGCATCTGGTCCACGTCGTGTTCCAGGGCCTCGCGGTCGTCGTCATCCAGCATCGACAGCGACAAACGCATCCGTGTGAGCGGCGTGCGCAAGTCATGGCTGACCCCCGACAACATCAGCGTGCGCGTCTCGATCTGTCGTTCGATCCGGTTGCGCATATCGACAAAGGCGGCCCCCGCCGCACGCACCTCTGTCGCGCCGGCGGGTGTATAGGGCACGTGCCGCCCACGGCCGAACGCCTCGGCGGCGCGGGCCAGGCGTTTGATGGGCCGCAACTGGTTGCGCAGGTAGATCAACGCGATGATGGTGATCAACACGCTGAAAAAGACCATGTTCACAAAAAGCTGGTGTGGATTGGCCGCCGACAGTCTGCGCCGGTCCAGATCCACCCGCACCGGCCCTTTCCCCGTGTCGACATAGACATGAACACGCTTGCCATCTGTCAGATCAATCGCCATCGCGCGTGGCACATTCTGGTGCATCTGTGCCACGACAAACCCGCCTGACAGGTCCAGCCAATCCCAACTGTCCTTTGCAGGCATCTCGTCAACCGGCGTCACGTAAATCTGAAGCTGGGGTGCAATCTCCTGCACGGTCAGCCCGATCAACGCACGCGCGGGCGCCGCCTCTACCGCGTCCAGCACCAGCGCAATTTCGCGCCCTGCCGCCGTGGTCATCTGCGCTGTGACCCCTTCGAAATGGCGCTGGGTGAACAGGACCGAAACCACGATCTGCACGAAGACCACCGGCAACAGCAGGATCAACGCGGCACGGCCATACAGGCTGCGGGGCATATAGTGTTTGAGCCAGTCAAAGGACATGTCTAAACCCTAGCGGTGAATACCAGCAGAGAGAAGGCCCCAGCCATGATGCCACCCGATGATTTTGATCCCGCAATTGGTGTGGCCGAAACGCTGGAACCCGGGCTGCGCCGGATCGTGGCGCCGAACCCCTCGCCCATGACCTATCGCGGCACCAACACCTATCTTCTGGGCACCCGTGGGCTGGCCGTGATCGATCCCGGCCCCGAGGATCAGGCGCATCTTGAGGCGATTCTGTCGGCGGTCGGCCCCGACCAACGCATCACCCACATCATCGTCACCCACACCCATCTGGACCACTCGCCGCTGGCCCGCCCGCTGGCAGAGCGTACCGGCGCGCCGGTGTTGGCCTTTGGCGGGCCGCACGCGGGGCGCAGTGCCGTCATGGAAGAGCTGGCACGCGGGGAATCGGTCGGCGGCGGCGAAGGCATCGACACCAAATTCGTATGCGACATCGAGGTCCCGGACGGCACCCGGATCGACGGCGACGGCTGGACGCTTGATGCGATCCACACGCCCGGCCATATCGGCAATCACCTGTGTCTGGGCTGGGGCGATGCCTGCCTGACCGCCGATCACGTCATGGGCTGGGCCACGTCGCTGGTGTCGCCCCCGGACGGCGACCTGACCGACTTCATGGCCTCCTGCGCGCGCCTGCAAGCCCGCGACTGGCGTGTGTTCTACCCCGGCCACGGCGCGCCTGTGACAAAGCCCGCCGCACGGCTGGACTGGCTGGTCGATCACCGGCTGAGCCGCGAGGCGTCGATCCTGCACCACCTGTCACAGGGGCCCGCCACCGCCGCCGCGCTGGCCGCCGCGATCTACACCGAAACCCCGCCTGCCCTGCAAGGTGCCGCCACGCGCAACGTGCTGGCCCACCTGGTTGATCTGACCGGCAAGGGCCGCGCCGCACCCGTCGGAAAGCTGACCGCAACAGCCACCTTCAAGGCGCTTTGATCCGCCCCGTTGGAAAAGTTGATTTTTTCGCCAAAACCCTCTGGACGGCTGAAATCACTGTTGCTATACGGCGCGAACCGTTCCGACGTAGCTCAGCGGTAGAGCAGTTGACTGTTAATCAATTGGTCGTAGGTTCGATCCCTACCGTCGGAGCCATAATAAGCCCTTTAAGGTCAACGCCTTAGAGGGCTTATTTGGTTTCTCTACTTATTGATGCGTAGCGCTTGCATTTATGCGACCACCCGCGCGACTACCGAGTCTGTCTTTATACGAACCGAACGGCAAAACGCGCGACATGCCGCTGCACTTGTTGCTACTGAGGCAGGTATTTCCGAAGGTGCTCGGGAACTTCAATCCTGGGAATAGTGAAATTGCGCCACTCTCCCGGCCCCTTCGGACAGACCTTGTCGACGCGCACTTTGAATTCCCGGATGCCGAACGTCGGCCCGTTTGCGTTCGTCCATTCCGAGATCGCCGCAAGGTTGTCGTGGGCGAAGAACTGCTCCCCAGCCACCGCAAGTGAGATACCGCGCCTCACTTCTTCCCAAGATCGCTTTCGACGCTCCTCGAACACTTCGAATTCCGCGTGTGTCGCGCTGTCGAGCCTTTCGATTTGACGGACGGTTGCCTCGGCAGAAGACAACATGCTGCTTGATTGGTCTAGAAATCCAAGACCTTTAATCGACATTGCTTCGAGCGAGACGATTGCACCGGGCGAAAATAAATCAGCAAGGATCAGCTTTGCGACTGACGTTTGGGATTCAATTTCAGAGATGAATTGAAGGGCAACTCGCAGTTCGTCGATGTCGACTTTGAGCTTGATGGCACGTTGGCGGGCGTCGTGTTCGCGTTTCAGGTGATTTCGACTGCGGTCAATGGTCTGCTTTTTGACTGCGTCAAAGTTGGCTGCGCAGCAATTGCCGCAGGGAGCACGTGTACCGTCACTCAGTACGGCAAAATACCCGTCGCGATGATGCTGCCTTTGCGTACAGAAGGCACAACGCACTTGTGGCTCCGCACGGTAGGGAATGTCGTCGATGTCGATCATATCGATTCCATTAGGCACGTGCTCAACCACGTTTGGCTGTTCAAGGGGATTTGTAATCAGGAAGCCTACGTTCTTGATTTGTTCGGCCATGCAGTAATCCTTATGCTGTACACCCCCAATCTAGGGTCAACCTAGACGTGAGTCAAGCATATTGTGGGTCTATTGCATTCCAACCCTATATCTAGTGCTAATCGGCGCGACGGTCAACCTGAAATTTTCTGTTGAGCGTTTACCGGTTTGAAATATATCGTTTAACCGCACGGCTGCGAATACTTCCCCTCGCGCGAAATCTGAGCCCGACTTTGGCCCACGGGAGCCGTACCCAGCTCCGATGGGACACACTTACAGACCACCCCCCTCAGATCGCGGAACTGTGCGCCACCTGCCCTGTGCGGTAGCGGTCCAGATGACCGGCCATGACCCGCACCAGCGGGGCAAAGCCGTCAGCGATCTGCACACCGGTTCCGTCGCTGCGACACGCATCGGGATAGGCCGCGACCAAGGCCGCCACTGCGCCGGCCACGGTCGCGCGCTGGTCGGGGAATTCGACCGCCAAAGCCTCTGCGTCGATGGCAAAGCCGCACATCAGCTGTTCGATCATACGCGCGGTCAATCGATCTGCATCGCTGAGGACATGACCCCGCGCACCTGCAAGCTGTCCCTGTCCGATGGCCGTGGAATAGGCTGCCGTTGCAGACTGATTCTGGACATAGCCTTGTGGGAATTGCGAAATCGCCGAGGCCCCCAGGCCGATCAGAACCTCGGCCCGGTCGTCGGTGTAGCCCTGGAAATTGCGCCGCAATCCGCCGTTCCTGGCGGCCAGCGCCAGACTGTCGCCGGGGCGGGCAAAGTGATCGATGCCAATGGGCGTGAACCCGTCCAGACACAACATTTTCTGCGCCAGTTCGGTCAGCGCGAAACGCGCCTCGGCTGACGGCAGCGCGGTGCCGTCGATCATCACCTGCCGTTTCGACATCCACGGCACATGGGCATATCCATAAAGCGCCAGCCGATCCGGTTGCAGCGCCAGAACCTGCTCCAGCGTATCCACAAGGCTGGCCGAGGTCTGGTGCGGCAACCCATAAAGCAGATCCATGTTCAGGCTATGCACCTTGGCGGCGCGCAGGATCCGGATGCAGTCAAAGGTCTGGGCATAGGTCTGTGCCCGCCCGATGGCGTCCTGAACCTTGGGGTCAAAATCCTGCACCCCGATACTGGCGCGGTTCATGCCGTTGTCCGCCAGTGTCTGCAACAGCTCGGGAGCGGCTTCGGTGGGGTCGATTTCGACGGAGAATTCGAACCCTTCGGCGCGTTCGAAACTGTTGAACACCCCTGCCAGAAGCCGGGTCATCGTCCTGGGGCTGAGAATCGTGGGCGTCCCGCCCCCCAGATGCAGCCGCGCGATGCGCACGTCCCGGGGCAGCAGCTGCGCCACCTGGGCCATTTCCTGCAACAGGACATTTACATAGATATCCACCGGGCGCAGCGTTTTGGTGCCCTGCGTCCGGCAGGCACAGAACCAGCACAATCGCTTGCAGAACGGGATATGGATATACAGCGAAACCTCGCTGCCTTCCGGCACGGCCCTGATCCATTCTCGCTGATGCAAGCCACCCGCATCTGCGGCAAAATGGTTCGCGGGCGGATAACTGGTGTAACGCGGGACCTTTGCGTCGAAAAGTCCATGGCGGCGGAGTTGATCTATCTGTGTCATACCGCTACTTAAACGTGCGCCTTGCGCGCTGACTTTGATGCAGATCAAAAGCCCGAATATGAGCGTTGACCTTCTTTCCCGTCCGAAATGCAGCGAATGCCCGATCCGGCACCGCGCTGTCTGCTCGCGTTGCGATGCGGATGAGATCGAGCAATTGGAACAGATCAAGTCCTACAAGACCTTCGCGGCGGGTGATCCGATCCTGTGGCGTGGTGACGACCTGACTTATGTCGCCTCAGTGGTCAAAGGGGTGGCGACACTGAGCAAGACCATGGAAGACGGGCGCATCCAGATGGTCGGCCTGTTGATGCCTTCCGATTTCATTGGGCGTCCCAATCGCAAGACCATAGAATTCGATGTCGTCGCAGCCACCGAAGTGACCCTGTGTTGTTTCCAGCGTGTGCCATTTGAGCGGCTGCTGGCCACGGTGCCCCATGTATCGCAGCGCCTGCTGGAAATTGCGCTGGACGAGCTGGACGCGGCGCGCGACTGGATGCTGTTGCTGGGCCGCAAGACCGCGCGTGAAAAGATCGCAACCTTTGTCGAAATGATGGTGCGCCGCCAGCATGTTGACGGGCTGGGTCTGGATCATGAACCGCTGGTTCTGCCCCTGACACGGGACGAGATTTCGAACTATCTTGGCCTGACGCTGGAAACCGTCAGCCGCCAGTTGAATGCGTTGAAGAAAGAAGGCGTGCTGCAATTTGTCGACCGACGGCGATTCGAGGTCATCGACATGGCCGCGCTGCACGCCGCGTCAGGCGACGATTCAGACGGCGGCGTTCTCTGCTGAAACCTGATCTGGATCAAAGCGCCGCGCGCTAAGGTGTCGTTCACTGCTTGGGAAACCCCAAGGAGCGTAACGTCATGTACAAAAACATCCTGATCCCTGTCATGTTGGGCGACAGCCGCGACACCCAGACAGCGTTCAAGGCCGCCCAGGCCCTGGCCGACACCGGCGCGCAGATCACGCTGTTGCATGTGATCGAAACCGTGCCTGTCTATGTCTCGGAATATTTCCCGCCCGATTTCATCACCACCGCCCGCGACACGGTGCAAGCCGCACTGGACGCCATGGTCGCCACCCTGCCCGGCAGCCGCGCTGCGATCACCGAGGGCAAGGCCGGTCCGCGCATTTGCCGCTGGGCCGAGGAAAACGGCTGTGATTGCATTATCGTTGCCTCGCACAAACCGGCGATGAGCGATTTTTTCCTTGGCTCCGTGGCCCACCATGTCGTCGGACATGCAGCCTGCGCGGTCCACGTGGTGCGCTAGCGCGCCTGACCTCATAAATGAACCACTTGTTCGCTGCCTTCGCCTGCGGCGCGGCGCGAAAAATGGCCTGCAATCCCTCAGGTTGATGGCCGGACGCATTAAACGCACGAAAAGTTGACTCAGATCAAAGAGCGCCCCCGCCACCCCGGCTACTGAGACACTGCGAACAGAACCGCAGACCCGCCCATGGGGCGACTGCGTACAAGAAGGTGCCACATGGAATATATTAAATTGATCGCGCTGGGGCTGATAACCCTGATCGCTGCGATGGGGGCGAATTTCGCCCATGACATAGCCTATCAGGTCCATGCCGTTCTGATCATGCTCATCGCGGCAGGCATGTTTGTCTGGGTGCTGCGTGGCATCGACGAACCAGAGGTGGTGCAGGACACCAGCGGATACAGCGACGGCGTTATCCGTGCCGGTGTCATTGCCACCGCGTTCTGGGGGCTGGCCGGTTTCCTGGTGGGCACGTTCATCGCGTTCCAACTGGCTTTTCCGGTGCTGAACTTTGACTGGGCACAACCCTTCGCCAACTTTGGCCGCCTGCGTCCGCTGCACACCTCTGCGGTGATTTTCGCATTTGGGGGCAACGCGCTGATCTGCACGTCGTTCTATGTCGTGCAACGCACCAGCGCCGCACGGCTGTGGGGCGGCAATCTGGCGTGGTTCGTGTTCTGGGGCTACCAGTTGTTCATCGTGCTGGCGGCGACCGGCTATCTGCTGGGCGCGACCCAGTCCAAGGAATACGCCGAACCCGAATGGTACGTCGACATCTGGCTGACCATCGTCTGGCTGGCCTATCTGGCGGTCTTCCTCGGCACCATCTTCAAACGCCGCGAGAAACACATCTACGTGGCAAACTGGTTCTTTCTCAGCTTCATCATCACCGTGGCGATGCTGCATGTGGTCAACAACCTGTCGATCCCCGTCAGCTTCTGGGGCAGCAAGTCGGTACAGGTCTTTTCCGGCGTACAAGATGCCATGACCCAGTGGTGGTACGGCCACAACGCCGTGGGCTTTTTCCTGACGGCAGGTTTCCTGGGCATGATGTATTATTTCGTGCCGAAACAGGCCGAGCGTCCGATCTACAGCTATAAACTGTCGATCATCCACTTCTGGGCGCTGATTTTCCTGTACATCTGGGCCGGTCCGCACCACCTGCATTACACCGCCCTGCCCGACTGGGCCTCTACCTTGGGCATGGTGTTTTCCATCGTGCTGTGGATGCCAAGCTGGGGCGGCATGATCAACGGCCTGATGACGCTGCAAGGCGCGTGGGACAAGCTGCGGACAGACCCGATCATGCGGATGTTCGTGATCTCGCTGGCCTTCTACGGCATGTCCACATTCGAAGGTCCGATGATGTCGATCCGCGCGGTCAACTCGCTGTCGCATTACACCGACTGGACCATTGGTCACGTCCACTCTGGCGCACTTGGCTGGAACGGCATGATCACCTTTGGCGCGCTTTATTTCCTGACACCGCGCTTGTGGGGCCGTGCACAGATGCATTCGATGTCCGCGATCAACTGGCACTTCTGGTTGGCCACCATCGGCATCGTTCTTTACGCGGCGTCGATGTGGGTGACCGGCATCATGGAAGGCCTGATGTGGCGCGAGGTCGATGACCAGGGGTTCCTCGTCAACACCTTCGCCGACACCGTGGCTGCGAAATTCCCGATGTACGTGGTGCGCGGACTGGGCGGGGTTCTGTACCTCTCGGGCGGTATCCTGATGTGCTGGAACATGTGGATGACCATCCGGGGTGGCGCCAAGCGCACCGCGCCGGTCGGTGTCCCGGCTGAATAAGAGAGACAGGCAAATGGCTGATAATGAAAAGATAATGGATTCCGACAAGGACCCCAAGGTGTCCACCCTTTCGGACCTGCCGGACGAGATCCCGAACGAACTGCCGCACCAGACTGCGTTGCTGAACCGCCATGCGATCCTGGAGAAAAGCCCGACGCTCTTACTGATCTTTTCGCTGCTGGTGGTGACCATCGGCGGGATCGTCGAGATCGCACCGCTGTTCTGGCTGGAGAACACCATCGAAGACGTCGAAGGCGTGCGCCCCTATTCGCCGCTGGAACTGACGGGGCGCGACATCTATGTGCGCGAAGGCTGCTACCTGTGCCACAGCCAGATGATCCGCCCGATGCGCGACGAGGTGGAACGCTATGGCCACTATTCGCTGGCGGCGGAATCGATGTACGATCACCCGTTCCAATGGGGGTCGAAACGCACCGGCCCCGATGTGGCGCGCGTGGGCGGGCGGTATTCCGACGCCTGGCACGTCGATCACCTGACAGACCCGCAGTCGGTGGTGCCGGAATCGATCATGCCTTCGTATGCGTTCCTTTCCGACACCAGGATCGAGCCGATGCATATCGAGGCGCTGCTGAACACGCACCGTTTGGTGGGCGTGCCCTATGACGACGACATGATCGCCGCAGCCGCTGCCGATTTCCGGGCGCAGGCCGATCCCGACTCGGATTACGACGCGCTGCTGGAACGCTATCCGGGTGCGGCCGTTTCGAACTTTGACGGCCAGCCCGAGCTGACCGAGATGGACGCGCTGATCGCCTATTTGCAGGTGCTTGGCACGATGGTCGACTTTTCCACCTTCACCCCAGATGCCAGCCGATAGGAGGCTTTGATGGACACTTATTCCTTCATGCGTGAACTCGCCGACAGCTGGGTGCTTTTGGCCATGTTCGGATTTTTCGTCGCGGTCATCCTGTGGGCCTTCCGCCCCGGATCGACGCGAACCTATGACGCCATCGCACAGATCCCGCTGCGCGAAGACACCCCGATGGGCGCGGCCCAAACCACACGGAAAGGAGCGTCCGATGTCTAAGCGCAAGACCGACGAGGTCACCGGCGTCGAGACCACCGGCCACAGCTGGGATGGCATCGAAGAATTGAACAACCCGCTGCCGCGCTGGTGGCTGTGGACACTTTATCTGTGCATATTCTGGGGAATCTTGTACACAATTGCCTACCCTGCATGGCCGATGATCTCGGGCGCGACACAGGGTGTGCTGGGCTGGTCGACCCGCGCCAATGTGGCCGCAGAGATCACCGCGCACGAGGCTGCCAATGCCGAGCTGGTGACGCAGCTTGTGGCCGCCGACATGCCGACGCTGCCGCAGGATGCCGACCTGAATCGCTATGCCATCGCGCGCGGCGGTGCGGTGTTCCGCGCCAACTGCTCGCAATGTCACGGATCGGGCGCGGCTGGTGCCAAGGGCTATCCCAACCTTCTGGACGACGACTGGCTGTGGGGCGGTGATATCGACGCGATCATGACCACCGTACGCCACGGTATCCGCAACACGCTGGACGACGACGCCCGCTATTCGGCCATGCCCGCCTTTGGCGACATGCTGGAACCTGCCGAGATCGACGCCGTGGTCGAGCATGTGGTGTCGCTGTCCAGCTCTGACTTTGACGCGGCTCTGGCCGAACAGGGCGCGGTGGTCTTTGCCGACAACTGCGCCTCGTGCCACGGCGAGGCAGGACTGGGCAACCGCGAGATGGGCGCGCCCAACCTGGCGGACGCGATCTGGCTCTATGGCGGCGACCGCGCCACCCTGCACACCACCGTCGAACAGGCCCGCTTTGGCGTCATGCCGCCCTGGGGTCCGCGTTTGAAAGAGGCCGATATCCGTGCCGTTTCCGCCTATGTTCACAGCCTGGGAGGAGGCGAATAAGGCGGAACAGACCACCCGCACGGGTGGTCGCCCCCGAAGCGGACCTGTTCGCACTCGTGCCGCTTCGGGGTTGCTCTTGATGCAGATCAAGGAACGGGCACGCGCCCTGCCCTAAACAGGCGTTGCGAACAGGAACAAATGACATGACATCCCAACCCCACCAACCGCTTTACGCCGCCCGCACGCCGATTTTTCCGCGTCGGGTCAATGGCTTTTTCCGCCGCTTCAAATGGTGGATCATGGCTGTCACCCTTGGCATCTACTACCTGACACCCTGGCTGCGCTGGGACCGGGGCGCCAGCCTGCCCGATCAGGCGGTGCTGATCGATCTGGCCAACCGCCGCTTTTACTTTCTGTGGATCGAGATCTGGCCGCACGAATTCTATTTCGTCGCCGGATTGCTGATCATGGCAGGCCTGGGGCTGTTCCTGTTCACCTCGGCGCTGGGCCGGGTCTGGTGCGGCTATACCTGCCCCCAGACCGTGTGGACCGATCTGTTCCTGCTGGTCGAACGCTGGATCGAAGGCGACCGCAACGCGCGTCTGCGCCTGCACAAGGCCAATTGGAGCCTGCACAAATGGCGGCTACGGCTGAGCAAATGG
This sequence comes from Pseudosulfitobacter pseudonitzschiae, assembly GCF_900129395.1. GTDB lineage: Bacteria > Pseudomonadota > Alphaproteobacteria > Rhodobacterales > Rhodobacteraceae > Pseudosulfitobacter > Pseudosulfitobacter pseudonitzschiae. Next base: position 640,949 of record NZ_FQVP01000001.1, on the reverse strand, counting down.
GCGGTCTGGCTGATGATCTCGGTCGCCACGGGCGGTGCCTGGGTGTTCTATTTCACCGACGCGCCCACATTGCTGCGCGATCTGCTGCGCTTTGACGCGCATCCGGCGGCCTATATCACCATCGCGATCCTGACCGCGACGACCTTCATTTTCGGCGGCTTCCTGCGCGAACAGGTGTGCATCTACATGTGTCCCTGGCCCCGCATCCAGGCGGCGATGATGGACCCCGATACGATCACCGTCGCCTACCGCGACTGGCGGGGCGAGCCGCGCGGCAAGCATAACGTCAAGAACCGCCGCGCCGCCGAGGCGCAAAAGGCCGTGGCCGAGGCACAGGCCGCAGGCGCCGGTGTCGCGCGCTATGCGGGCACGCCCTATCCCAATCTGCCCGCAACGCCGGCAAAGCCAGTGGCTGAAAACGCACAAGGTGACTGCATCGATTGCATGGCCTGCGTCAACGTCTGCCCCATGGGCATCGACATCCGCAACGGCCAGCAAATGGAATGTATCACCTGTGCGCTGTGCATCGACGCCTGTGACGATGTCATGGCGCGTATCGGCAAGCCGCGTGGGCTGATCGACTATCTGGCGCTGTCGGACGAGCCGGCCGAGCGTGCCGGTGCTGCACCCAAACCGCTGTGGAAACACGTGCTGCGCCCGCGCACCATCCTGTACACTGCCTTGTGGACGCTGGTCGGCGTGGGGCTGCTCTATGCGCTGTTCATCCGGTCCGACATCGAACTGACCGTCAGCCCCGTGCGCAATCCGACCTTTGTCGTTCTGTCCGATGGCACTGTCCGCAACATCTATGACGTGCGTCTGCGCAACAAGGCGGGCGAGGCGCGCACGTTCCGGCTGAGCCTGACCAGCGAAGACATGTTGCAGATCGGGCTGGAGGGCCGCGACACGCTGTCCGTCACTGTGCCTGCTGACACCACCGTGTTGCAACGGGTCTATGTCTCGGCCCGCGCGGGTGACCCGGCGGCCTCCGATGACACGACGCCGCTGCGCCTGTGGGTCGAGGATGTAACCGCACAGATCCGCGCGTCCAAGGCCACAACATTCAACGGAAGAGGTGCAAAATGACCCGCGAAATCAAGGGATGGCACGTGCTCACAGGCTTTGTCGCGGCCTTTGGCATCATTATTTCGGTCAACCTGGTGCTGGCCTATCAGGCCGTGGCAACCTTTCCGGGGCTGGAGGTGAAAAACTCCTACGTTGCCTCGCAGAGCTTTGACGTGGACCGCGCAGCACAAGAGGCGCTGGCCTGGGACGTGCGCGCAGAGGTCACCCACGACACACTGCGCCTGTTCATTCACCACGAAGGCCAACCGATTGCGCCGCAGGTCCAAGAGGCCACGTTCGGCCGCGCCACCAGCATCGCCGCCGACCAGACGCCCGCGTTTGTCTTTGACGGCACGGCCTATGTTGCGCCCGTGGTCGCCGGTCCCGGCAACTGGAACCTGCGGATCAAGTTGCGCGCACCCGATGGCACCCTGTTCCAACAGCGCGTGATCGTCGCGCATGTGCCGTCATGACGACCCTGTCCGCCTGCCCCGCTTGTGCCGCGGCCCCGCTGGCCGAAAGCATGGCACAGCGCGAGATTGCCAAAGCTGACGTGATCCTGTCGCTGCCCACGATCCATTGTGCCGCCTGCATCGGCACGGTCGAACGCAGCCTGCGCACCATGCCGGGCGTCGAAGATGCGCGCGTGAACCTGTCGCTGAAACGGGTCAGCGTGCGGACCCGGACACTGACAGATGCTGCCCTGGTCGCCCGCTTGCGCGATGCGGGGTACCAGGCGCATCCGATGGACAGCGCCGTTCTGGACAATGGCAATGACCCTGAGGGTCAGCGCCTGCTGGTCAAACTGGCCGTTGCCGGGTTTGCAATGATGAACGTCATGCTGTTCTCGGTCGCCATCTGGTCGGGGGCCGCCGACAGCACCCGCGACCTGTTCCACCTGATTTCGGCGGCGATCTCGCTGCCTGCGGTGTTGTTCTGCGGTCAGCCGTTCTTTGCCAGCGCATGGAGTGCGCTGCGGGTGCGGCGGCTGAACATGGATGTACCGATTTCACTGGCGATCCTGCTGGCGGCGGGCATGTCGTTCTACGAGGTGCTGAACGGCGGCCTGCACAGCTATTTCGACGCGGCGCTATCATTGACGTTCTTCCTGCTGGTCGGGCGTTATCTGGACCATCGCAGCCGCCGCACGGCACGCTCGGCTGCGCGTGATCTCGCCGCGTTGGAAGTGCACAGCGCGCACAAACTGGTGCAGGGCAGCACGCAAACCGTGCCTGTCAGCGACCTGCGCGTGGGTGACGTTGTGATGATCCCAACCGGTGTGCGTGTGCCTGTCGATGGCACTCTGATCAGCCTTGAGGCCACCACCGACCGCGCCTTTCTGACAGGTGAAACTGCGGCCATACGTTCAATCATGGGCAATCCGGTTCAAGCGGGCGAGATCAACCTGGGCGCGCCGTTCAAGGTGCAGGCCACAGCCGTGGGCGCAGACACCACCCTGCGCCGTGTGGCCGCGATGGTTGAAATGGCAGAGAACAGCCGCAACAGCTATACCGCGCTGGCCGACCGGGCGGCGGCGATCTATGCGCCTGCGGTGCATTTGCTGGCGTTGCTGGCGTTCCTCGGCTGGGCGGTGCTGGGCGGCGATCTGCGGCAGGCGTTGAACGTGGCGGTTGCGGTGCTGATCATCACCTGCCCCTGTGCGTTGGGACTGGCCGTGCCCGCGGTGTCGACCGCCGCCATCGCGCGGCTTTATGCCAAGGGGTTTCTGGTGAAATCCGGCACCGCATTGGAGCGGCTGGCCGAGGTGGACATGGCGATGTTCGACAAGACCGGCACGCTGACCGTGCCCGCATCAAAGGCCGTGCGCAACCTGCTGACACCTGCGCAACAGGCGGTGGTGCGGGCGCTGGCACAAAGTTCCACCCATCCGGTGTCGCGTGCGGTGTTGGCGGCCCTGCCCGCAGGCGAAGCCGCGACGCTGAGCAACATTATCGAGGTGCCGGGGCGCGGGGTTCAGGGGCTGGGCCCGGACGGACTGGCGCAACTGGGCGGTGGCGGTTGGCTGGGCGCCGATTTCGACGGCCCGGGCCTGCGGATCGGCTGCGCGCCTGCCATCGCCCTGCCCCTGTCGGAAAACCTGCGCAGCGGTGCACAAGCGGCCATCGACGGGCTGCGGACCATGGGACTGCGCCCCGGCATCATCAGCGGCGACCGTGCCGCAGTGGTCACACCGCTGGCCGATGCACTGGGCGTTGCGGACCATCAGGCGGGCATCACCGCCACCGCCAAACACGACCGGCTGCAGGCACTGGCGGACGGCGGACACCGTGTGATGATGGTCGGTGACGGGCTGAACGATGCAGCAGCACTGGCGGCAGCCCATGCGTCGGTCGCGCCCTCCTCGGCCCTGGATGCGGCGCGCAATGCGGCGGATATCGTGATCCTGAACGACAGCCTGGCCGACCTGCCCTTGTTGATCCGCGTGGCGCGGGCGACGACGCGGCTGTCGAAACAGAACTTTGCCATCGCGGCGCTGTACAACTGCATCGCGGTGCCTGTGGCGCTGGCCGGACTGGCCACACCGCTGCTGGCAGCGATTGCGATGTCGGTGTCGTCGCTGACGGTGCTGGTCAATGCGATGCGGATACGGAGGGTGCGATGAACGTTCTTTTGGTGCTGATACCGGTGTCGATCGTGCTGGGCGGTCTGGGGCTGTGCGCGTTCCTGTGGACGGTGCGCAGCGGACAATATGACGATGCGGCGGGCACATCGGCGCGGATCTTGCTGGATGATGACGGGCCGGATGAGGGGTGAAAGATTGAGGTTGGCGGTTCGGACTATGCCACTTTCCCAATGAAACACGAAGCCGCGCATCGCCGTGCCGTGGGGCGGCCCGTCATGTCGAAGACATGCCTCTGGCATGATGCGCGGCGGCCTGCGGCCTTGTTCCGCGCCGGAGTCAAACGCAAGGTTACCAATGAGGGAAAGGGGGTTTGTCTCCACCCAAAAATTTACCCCTTCGCCAGCGCCACCTGTTCCTTGATCAGATCCTTGTACAGCCCGCGAATGCGGTGAAACACCGGCCCGGCCTTGCCGCCGCCGATCACCCGACCGTCGATCTCGAACACCGGGGTCTGTGCGCCGAAGGTGCCGGTCAGAAACGCCTCGTCCGCGCCGTAAGTGTCCACCAGCGAAAAATTCCGCTCGTACACCGGGATCGCATTCTCGCGGCACAGGTCGATCACCTTTTGCCGCGTGATCCCGTTCATGCAGTAGTCCCCGGTCGAGGTCCAAACCGCCCCCTTGCGCACGATGAAAAAGTTGCAGGCGTTGGTGGTGTTCACAAAGCCGAAGGGGTCCAGCATCAGCGCCTCGTCAGCGCCTGCACGGATCGCGTGGTTCAGCGCGATGATGCAGTTCAGCTTGGAATGCGAGTTCAGCTTGGCGTCCTGCGTCAGCGGCAGACCGCGATGGTGCGGCACCGTGTGCAGGCGAATGCCGCGCTGCACCATGGTTTCGTCCGGCTTTGAGTGTTCGGCGATGATGACTATCGTGCTGCCCCAGATGCTGAGATGCGGATGCTGGAACGGTTTGCGCTTGCGCCCGCGCGTGACCATCACCCGCAGGTGCACATCCGTGTGCATGTCATTGGCCCGCAAGGTGTCATGGATCGCCGCCGTCAGCTGGTCGCGGTCCATGCCGATGTCCAGATCCAGATACAGCGCCGCCTCGTAGAGCCGGTCCAAATGCGCATCGAGAAAGCTCAGGACCCCGTCATACAGCCGCAAACCTTCCCAGATCCCGTCACCCAGCATGAAACCGCTGTCATAGACCGAGACTTTGGCGTCGTCGCGATGGACGATATTGCCGTCAACGTAGATCTTGATATCGTCATTGCGCGCGTCCGCAGCGGCATCATGGGTCGAGACGTGATCGGTATCGGTCATGGGGGCATCCTTTTCTGTCAGGCCACACAAAGCCAAGCATGGGGCGGTGGTCAAGCGGGGATCGATGCAGCAAGGGACTGGAATGCAGGCGAGCCATATCGAAATATCAAACGACCGACTGCGCGCGCGCCTGTCGCCGCGGGGCGCGGCGCTGGTCGGTCTGTGGGTCGGTGACCTGCCCCGAAGCCTTGTGCTGGGTTATGCTGACGAGACAGCAGCGGGATACATGGGCGCGCTGGTGGGACCGGTGGCGAACCGGATCGGCGGCGCCGAAGTGACGATTGACGGCACCCGCTGGCAGATGCAGGCGAACGAAGGGGCGAACTGTCTGCACAGCGGCGATACGGGCTTGCACAGCCGTCTGTGGTCCGTAGAAGACCACAGTGCCACCCATGTGACGTTATCCCTGACACTGGTCCATGGCGACTGCGGCCTGCCGGGGCTGCGCCGGATCACCGCGCGTTATGCGCTGGACGGGTCTGCCCTGAGGCTGGACATTTCCGCCACCACCGACCGCACCACGGTGATGAACATCGCCCACCACCCCTATTGGAACCTCGCGGGCAGCGGCACGATCCGCGATCACGGCTTGCAGGTTTTTGGCGACAGCTACCTGCCCGTGGACGCAGGCAAACTGCCCACCGGCGCGCAGGCGTCCATACGCGATCTGGGCCTGTCTCCGGGTGCGTCGACGCAGCTGCATCAAGCCGCCCCGCTGGATCACAACATATGCCTTGCCCCCGGACAGGACACCCTGCGTCCTGCCGCCTGCCTGACCGGCCCGAACGGCTTGCAACTGACCATCGAAACCACCGAGCCGGGCCTGCAGGTCTATGACGGCGCGGGGCTGCCGGATCAGCCAGACGCGGAAACGCTGGGCGCACCGGTCGGCCCCTATGCGGGAATCGCCCTTGAGCCTCAGGGCTGGCCGAACGCCCCGCATCATGAGAGTTTCCCCGCGATTGTGGTGCAATCTGGAAACAATTACCGACAGACGACCCGATATATTCTCAAATCGCCGTGATTTCCATGTTTTGGCCACAATTAAGTCTCTGGTATTCCACTGCGGACGTGCATATTGGTCCGCATCGGCCCCATTGTCTGGTGACCCCATCAGACCGGAACATAGATAAAAGGTAAGACCATGTTTCAGCACGCGCAAAGCCAGCCAAAGCCGCCCGTAACCGCCCAGGCCCCACAGCCCCCCGCGCCCAAGCCGCGCCCGGAGATTACCGACTACGCCAGCCTGTAAAGGGCAGGCCTGTAAGGCCGCTCAGGACCGCAACAGGGAACTCCGACCGTTTGGGCTGCGTTGTAATTGAAACGCAATCCAAAACCGGAGGACCTGACATGGACCTGCTACGCATTCTGATCGCTATCCTTTTGCCGCCTCTGGGTGTTTTCCTGCAAGAGGGCTTTGGCAAACACTTTTGGCTGAATATCCTGCTGACCATCCTGGGCTATATCCCCGGCATCGTGCACGCAGTGTACATCATCGCCCGTACCCCCGAACATGCATGACACACACGCCGCGCGGCTGGATCATCTGGACCGCGTGGCCCACACCATGGACCGCGCCCTGCGCATCCCGTTGATCGGGGTGCGCGTTGGTCTGGACAGCATCATGGGGCTGGTGCCCGGCGTGGGCGATCTGCTGGCGCTGGGACCGGCCGGATATATCGTGCTGCAAGCCCACCGCATGGGCGCGCCGCGCGGGTTGGTGGCACGGATGGGCGTGAACATCGGCATTGACGCGGTCGTGGGCTCGATCCCGTTAATCGGTGATTTGTTCGACGTCGGCTGGAAGGCGAATTCGCGCAACGTGAAGCTGCTGCGCGACCATCTGGAGGCGCAGAGCGTTGCGGTAACGTCATAGCGTGCCGCTATTCGACCCAAGCTCTCTTTTTCAATGTCAGATTTCCCGCTAGGCCATAGGCATCATGCAAAAATATGGCCGAACCTTCCATCTTCCGATCTCTCTGGGCGCAACCTCTGACGACAAGATCCTGACGTCACTGGAGGGGCTCTCGGGCGATGACCTGATCGTCACCGAAAAGATGGACGGTGAAAACACGACGCTGCACGCAAATGGCACCCACGCGCGCAGCCCTGACAGCCGCTATCACCCCTCGCGCGATTGGGTGAAAGCATTTGCAGCCGGTATCAGCCCGCAACTGGCAACAGGTGAACGCATCATCGGTGAAAACCTGTTCGCCCGTCATTCGCTGGCCTACGACGCCCTGCCCTCGTACTTTCTGGGGTTTGCATGGATCGTGGATGGCGTATTTCAGAGCTGGGACCAGACAGTTGCACGTTTTGCCGAACTGGGGATCACGCCCGTCCCGACGCTTTACCGTGGCCCATATGTGGCAAACCTGTTCGAGGACATTGCCGCAAGCCTTGATCCCAAGAAGCAAGAGGGATTTGTCGTCCGCGCGGCAGGCCCGTTTCCAGAAACAGAAATGTCTGCACGCTTGGGCAAATATGTGCGGCAGGATCACGTGCAGAGCGACACGCACTGGATGCATGCGCCGATGATCGCGAACAAGTTGGCGTAACCGCACCCCAAAACACAAACGGGCCAGCGCATCCCGCGCCAGCCCGTTCCAATCTCACAAGGCCGCAGCCTTCAACAGATGGCTTAGCCCACCAGTTCCAGACCCGAGAAGAAATACGCGATTTCCACTGCGGCTGTTTCAGGTGCGTCCGACCCGTGAACCGAGTTTTCGCCAACGCTTTCGGCGAATTCGGCGCGGATGGTGCCGGGGGCTGCGTCTGCGGGGTTGGTGGCGCCCATGACTTCGCGGTTTTTCGCGATGGCGCCTTCGCCTTCCAGAACTTGTGCAACGATGGGCGCGGAGGCCATGAATTCGCACAGTTCGTCATAGAACGGACGCTCGGCGTGCACGGCATAGAACTCGCCCGCTTGCGCCTTGGTCAGGTGGATGCGTTTCTGTGCGACGATGCGCAGGCCTGCTTCTTCGAACTTGGCGTTGATCGCGCCTGTCAGGTTGCGGCGTGTTGCGTCGGGTTTGATGATCGAGAATGTGCGCTCAAGGGCCATGTCGGTGCTCCGGTTGATCGGGCACCACACCTGCGGCCCCCGTGAATTGAAATCGCGGCTCCGATAGCATGGGGTTTCACGCTTGAAAAGCGGCGATTGACGCCGCCGCTGCGTTGCGGCACACCGCATCCATGTTGCGCATATCAGATATATCCTATTCCATCGCGGGCCGTCCTTTGTTCGAAGGTGCCTCTGCTGTCATTCCCGAAGGCCACAAGGTGGGCCTGATCGGCGCCAACGGCACGGGCAAAACCACGCTGTTCAAGCTGATCCGCCGCGAGCTGGTTCTGGAAGGTGGCAGCATCTCCCTGCCCTCCAAGGCGCGCATCGGTGGCGTGGCCCAAGAGGTGCCTGCCTCGTCCACGTCTTTGCTGGACACGGTCCTGGCCGCCGACACGGAACGTGCCGAGCTGATGGCCGACGACAGCACCGACCCCACACGCATCGCGGAAATCCAGACCCGTCTGGCCGACATCGACGCCTGGTCCGCCGAGGCGCGCGCGGCAACGATCCTGAAAGGTCTGGGATTCGACGATGCCGAACAGCTCAAACCCTGTTCCGATTTCTCGGGTGGCTGGCGGATGCGCGTGGCGCTGGCGGCGGTGCTGTTTTCGCAACCCGACCTGCTGCTGCTGGACGAGCCGACCAACTATCTTGATCTTGAGGGCGCGCTGTGGCTCGAGGCCTATCTGGCGAAATACCCGCACACGGTCATCATCATCAGCCACGACCGTGGCCTGTTGAACCGGGCCGTGGGTGCGATCCTGCATCTGGAAGAACGCCAGCTGACCTATTATTCCGGCCCCTATGACCAGTTCGCCCGCCAGCGCGCCGAACGCCGCGCCGTGCAGGCCGCGATGGCCAAGAAACAACAGGCCCGCCGCGAGCACATGCAAAGCTTTGTCGACCGGTTCAAGGCCAAGGCGTCCAAGGCCAAGCAGGCGCAGTCGCGTCTGAAGATGATCGAAAAGATGGACATGATCGCAGCCCCCGAAGAGGCGGCAAAGCGCGTGTTCACCTTCCCCGAACCCGAAGAGCTGTCGCCGCCGATCATCAACATCGAAGGCGGCACAACAGGCTATGGCGACACGGTGATCCTGTCCAAGCTGAACCTGCGCATTGATCAGGACGACCGCATCGCCCTGCTGGGCAAGAACGGTCAGGGCAAATCGACCCTGTCGAAACTGCTGTCCGACCGCCTGCCGCTGATGTCGGGCAAGGCGACGCGGTCGACCAAGCTGCGCATCGGCTATTTCGCGCAGCACCAGGTGGACGAGTTGCACATCGACGAAACCCCCTTGCAACACCTCCAGTCCCTGCGCCCCGGTGTGATGCAGTCCAAGCTGCGCGCCACACTTGCTGGTTTCGGCCTGGGCGCCGATCAGGCCGACACTGCCGTGGGTCGCCTGTCGGGCGGGCAAAAGGCGCGTCTTTCGCTGCTGCTGGCCACCATCGACGCGCCGCACCTGCTGATTTTGGACGAACCGACCAACCACCTGGACATCGAATCCCGCGAGGCACTGGTCGAGGCGCTGACCGCCTATACCGGTGCGGTGATCCTGGTCAGTCACGACATGCACCTGCTGGGGCTGGTCGCTGACCGGTTGTGGCTGGTGTCGAATGGCACCGTTCAGCCCTATGACGAGGATCTCGAAGCCTATCGCAAGATGCTGTTGTCGGCGGACAAACCTGCGAAACCGGCCAAGGTCGAGGCCCCCAAGGCCAAGCGCCCCAGCCGGGAAAAGGTTCTGGAACTGCGCGCCGAGGCCCGCAAATCCGAAGCCCGCGTCGACAAGCTGAACGAGATGCGCGACAAACTGGCCAAGAAACTGGCCGACCCCGCGCTCTATGACGACAGCAAGAAAGGCGAGGCCGAAGTCTGGCAGAAGAAATACGCCGAGGTCATGAACGCCTTGGATCGCGCCGAGGCCATGTGGATGGCGGCCCTTGAAAAGCTGGAAGGCGCCGACGCCGTCTGATAGGTTTCTGGTTCAGAACATCCCAAAGGCGCTGCGAGGAAGACCGAAGATGATCGACACCGCCTTTCTGATCACTGCCTTTGTCACCATGTTCGTGGTGATCGACCCGATGGGCATGGCACCGCTGTTCGTGGCCTTGACCCAAGGCATGACCCGCCAACGCCGCCGCGCCATCGCGGTGCGGTCTTGCGTCACGGGTTTTCTGGTGCTGCTGGCCTTTGCCGCCTTTGGTGAAAAACTGCTGGGCTTCGTGGGCATCTCCATGCCTGCCTTTCGCGTCGCAGGTGGCATCCTGTTGTTCATCACCGCGCTCGACATGCTGTTCGAACGCCGCACCAAGCGGCGCGAGGACACGTCGGAAGAACATGGCGACGACCCGTCCGTCTTTCCGCTGGCGATTCCGCTGATCGCAGGACCCGGTGCGATTGCATCGGTGATCCTGCTGACCGGCCAAAAGCCGGGGCTGGCCGGGCTGGGCATTGTCGCGGGCATCACGCTGGCGGTGCTGCTGGTGGTGTTCTTGCTGTTTCTGGCCTCGGGCCTGCTCGAACGCGCCTTGGGCAAGACGGGAATCACCGTCGTCACCCGCCTGCTGGGCATGTTGCTGGCGGCCCTGTCGGTCCAATTCGTGCTGGACGGACTGCGCGCCTTCAGTTTCTACGAAGGCCTTGGCTAGGCCCCGCGCCTGCCTATATTTGATCCATGGATACTTTTGACACCGGCCGCCTGATCTATCTTGTCCTGCTTTTGCTGATGGTTGTCGGCTGGGCCGTCGCATCGCGGCGCACCTCTTGGAACAAGACGCTGCAATATGCCGCCGTCTGGGGGCTGATCATACTGGGCGCGGTGGCTGCCGTGGGCCTGTGGGACGATATCGCGCGCAGCTCCATGCCCTATCAGGCCAGCGTTGTGGGCGAGAACTCCATTTCCGTGCCACGCAGCCGCGACGGTCACTATTACCTGACGCTCAAGGTGAATGACGCCGACGTGCGTTTTGTCGTCGACACCGGGGCCACCGATATCGTGCTGACCCGCGAGGACGCGGCGCGGGCGGGCGTTGATGTGGATGCGCTGGATTTTCTGGGACGTGCAAGCACCGCCAACGGCGAGGTGGCGACCGCCTCTGTGCGGCTGGACCGTATCGCGTTGGGCCCGGTCGAGGATCGCAATGTCCGCGCCGTGGTGACGGGGGGCGAGATGTTCGGCTCGCTTCTGGGGATGGGATATCTGCAGCACTGGGGCAATATTTCGATTGCCCGTGACACGCTGACGCTGACCAGATGAACTTGACCCCGTAAGGCGTTCAAGTCTCGGCCTTTTTCTCCCATCCGCCGGATTCGTCTGACCAATATTGCGCCGATGCGCCCGCATCTTTCAGCGCCTTCCACTGCCTGCGGGCGGTGTTTAGCGCTTCGTCGTAGTCCTCGAACAGCACGCACACACGCTCCATCCGCGCCACCTCTTCGGCGGTCACCTCGGCCCCGTCCACCGACATGATGCAGGTGGCCCCGTTCGGGCAATCGCTTTGCGTGGTCAACAGGATCGGCTGGGCCGCGTCATGGTCCCCTCCCGCCAGCCCATGCGGCACAAAGCCGTCGCCCTGCCAAAGCCGGTTGTCCAGATGCACCATGCGCGACACCTCGCGGCCGCGCACAGCCACCCGCCAACCGGCGCCGCGCGCCTTGCCCAGCAGCATCGACAAAGTGTCCTCCATCGAGCGCTGGGTCAGGTGGTAGAAATAGGCGGCGCCCATGGCCTATTCGCTTTCGAACTTGTCCGCGACCAGACGGTTCAAAGCTGCCACACCCCAACCCGTCGCGCCCTTGGGGGCCAGCGCCGTTTCCGAAGTGACCGAAGCGACACCGGCAATGTCCAGGTGAATCCAGGGCGTCTCGTCCTTGACGAACCGTTTGAGGAACTGCGCCGCCGTGATCGAACCGCCGGGCCGTCCGCCCACGTTTTTCATATCGGCGATGCGGCTTTTCAACTGGTCATCATAGGCCTGACCCAATGGCATCCGCCATGCGCCTTCGTTCTCGGCGGCGGCGGATTTCAGGAAGGCGTTGCACAGCGCATCGTCGTTGGAAAACACACCGGCGTTTTCATGGCCCAGACCGATGATGATCGCACCCGTCAGCGTCGCCAGATCAATCATGCCGGCCGGTTTGAACCGCTCTTGCGCGTACCACATCACGTCGCACAATACGAGACGGCCCTCGGCGTCGGTGTTGATGACCTCGATGGTGTCGCCCTTCATGGATTTGACGACATCGCCGGGGCGCACGGCATTGCCCGAAGGCATGTTTTCAACCAGTCCGACCAGCCCGACGACATTCGCCTTGGCCTTGCGCCGCGCCAGCGCGCGCATCACGCCCGCAACGACACCGGCACCGCCCATGTCCATGGTCATGTCTTCCATGCCTGCGGCAGGCTTCAGGCTGATCCCGCCGGTGTCGAACACCACACCCTTGCCGATCAGGGCCAGCGGTGCGTCGCCTTCGGTGCCGCCGTTCCATTGCATCACGACCACCTTCGAGGGGCTGTCCGACCCCTGCCCCACACACAAAAGCGAACCCATGCCTAGACTTGCAAGCTGATCTTCATCCAAAACCTCAACTTCAAGGCCCAGATCCTTCATCGCTTCGAGACGGTTGGCGAATTCGGTTGTGGTCAGCACGTTGGCCGGTTCATTCACCAGATCGCGGGTAAAGAACGCGCCCTCGGCCACAGCCATCAAAGGTGCCGCCTCGGCCTGCACTTCGTCAGGCTTGCCACACATGATGCGCACCGCACCTTCGGCGGGCTTTGCGTCGGATTTATGAGCGTTAAACTCATAATCACGCATCGCCAGACCAAAGCCCAGATCAGCGAGATGGCGCGTGCTGCCTGCCGCCACCAGCATATCGGAGGTGCCGCGCACCTTGGCCAGTGCGGCCCCCGCCTTGCGCGCGTCCTGAACGCTGGGACGACGGGACAGGCACAGAACGTCCACAGCGTCGGCGGCCATGCCTGCGGGCATCGCAAGGGTGATCAGACCACCCTGCTTGAGTTTGGAAAACGCCTTGCCCTCGGCCAGCCGCGCCAGCGCGCCACGGGTCAGCTTGTTGATACGACGTCCGGCGGCGTCCATCGTGCCATCCGCCTCCAGCACCACGGCGACGCGGCCCGTGGCAGTGGCCAGCGCGCCGATATCCAGCGCTTCAAAGCTGACTTGGGTCATGGGAGTGGGTTGGGAGGTCATGGCGCATCCTTTCGCGGGAGTATCGGGTTGCACAACTGTTAGCGCGGGCGCGCCCACATGGCCAGAGCAGGCGCGGTGCTATGCGGGCACCAACTTGCCTGTGGCGCAAATATGGTGGATTTACAGGTTCCCCACCGCGAAACCTTGGGATAAGTTGCTGTCAACTTTGCCAAACCATGTGCAACCGGGGGGTTATGTGGCCAGATTCGACAGATACATGCTGTCGCAGTTTCTGCTCTTGTTCGGCTTTTTCGCGCTGGTGCTGGTGGCTGTGTTCTGGATCAACCGAGCGGTGGTTCTGTTCGACCGTCTGATCGGTGACGGGCAGACGGCGCTGGTGTTTCTCGAATTTACCTCGCTGAGCCTGCCCAAGCTGATCGTGACGGTGCTGCCCATCGCCACCTTTGCGGCATCGGTCTATGTGACCAACCGGCTGTCGGGCGAATCCGAACTGGTGGTGATGCAGGCCACGGGTTCCGGACCCTGGCGGCTGGCGCGTCCGGTGCTGGCTTATGGGTTGATCGTTGCTGCCATGATGTCGCTGCTGACCCATGTGCTGGTGCCCGCCGCCCAGGGACAGCTGAGCATCCGCGAGGCCGAGATTTCGCGCAACGTCACCTCGCGGTTGCTGACCGAGGGCACGTTCCTGTCACCGGCCGATCAGGTCACCTTTTACACCAGCACCATCGGTGAAGACGGCGTCCTGCGCGGCGTGTTCCTGTCCGATCGCCGCAACCCCGAACAACGGGTGATCTACACCGCGGCCCAGGCCTATCTGGTGCGCAATGACGCGGGCACCACACTGATCATGGTGGACGGGATGGCACAGCGGCTGAACACCAAGGACAACCGCCTGTCGACGGCAAAGTTCCAAGATTTTTCCTTTGATATCACCAAGCTGGTCAGCACGGATACAGAGGTGACCGGGTCAATCCGCAACATGGGCACGCTGGCGCTGCTGACCGACTGGGATCGCATCTCTGATGAAACCGGCGCGCGCAATGGCGACATTGCCGAAGAGGTCCACAGCCGCTTTGCCCAACCGCTGTTTTGCATCGTGGCGGCGTTGATCGGATTTGCCACGCTGATGGTTGGCGGCTATTCCCGCTTTGGCGTCTGGCGCGAGGCGGTGATCGCCTTTGGCCTGCTGATCGGCATTGACGGGATGCGCGGCACCTTTGCGCAGATGGTTCTGGATGATGCCAGCCTGTGGCCGACGATGTACTTGCCGTCCCTGTTGGGGGCCTTGCTGGTGGCTGGAATGCTGACATGGGCCGCCCATCCGTCCCTTTTGCGCCGTCGCAGACGGCAAGCGGTGGTCCCGACATGATCCTGCATTTCTATTTCGCCCGCCGCTTTGCCTATGCTTTCGTGATGCTGACGGCCGTGTTCTTTGCGCTGGTGGCGCTGGTTGACCTGATCGAACAGACCCGCCGCTTTGCCGACTATGATGTCAGCCTGACCGACCGCATCGGCCTGACGTTGCTGCACACGCCCGAAACGATCAACCAGATCCTGCCGCTGATCATTATCCTGGCGACGGTGGTCTTGTTCATCGGACTGGCGCGCAGCTCCGAGCTGGTCGTGACACGCGCCGCAGGCCGGTCGGCGCTGCGGGCCCTGGTGGCGCCGGTGGTTGTGGCGCTGGTGATTGGCGGGGTGGCGGTGACCATGCTGGGCCCGATCGTGGCCGCCACGACAAAACGCTATGCGCTGTTGTCCGAAAACTACCGCACCGGCGGGCGGTCTGCGGTGCTGGTGTCCGGCGACGGCGTCTGGCTGCGACAGGGTGGTCTGGATGGCCAAACGGTGATCCGAGCTGCGCGGTCGAACTCTGATGCTTCGGTTCTTTATGATGTGACGTTTCTGGAATATGCGCCCCAGGGCGGCCCGCAACGCCGCATCGAGGCGGCAAGCGCGGCCTTGGGCGACGGCGCATGGGCCTTGCGCGATGCCAAGGTCTGGCCGCTGACCGGGGACGTCAATCCAGAAACCAGTTCCGAAACCCATGCCGTTCTGCGCGTGCCGTCCACACTGACGCTGGAACGCATCCGCGAGACCCTGGGCACATTGGGTGGCGTGTCGATCTGGGACATGCCCGCCTATATCCGCCAGCTTGAGCAGGCCGGCTTTTCCGCGCGCCATCAGATCGTATGGTTTCAGGCGGAATTGGCCCGCCCCCTGTTCCTGATGGCGATGGTTCTTGTTGCCGCAGCCTTCACCATGCGGCATACCCGTTTCGGGGGCACCGGAACGGCGGTGCTGGCAGCAGTGCTTTTGGGGTTCGGTTTGTATTTCATCCGCAGTTTTGCACAGATTCTTGGTGAGAACGGGCAAATCCCGGTGGCCTTTGCCGCCTGGGCACCGCCCGCTGCCGCGATTTTCCTGGCTCTCGGGCTTTTGCTGCATGCCGAGGATGGTTGAGGTGGTGCGCTCTTTCCCCCATATCCTGCTTGCGGCAAGCTTGCTTGCCACACCGCTGATGGATGCGCCGGTCGTGGCACAGACCGTCAGTGCGCAGCAAACCGCCACACCTGCGATGCTGGTGGCCGATGACGTGACCGTCACCCGTGACCGCGTGCTGACCGCGCGCGGCAACGTCGAAGCGTACCAGGGCACCACCCGCCTGCGCGCCTCTGCGATCAGCTATGACGAAAAGACAGGCGCGCTGGTCATCACCGGACCGATCACCATCGAGGATGGCGAGGACGTGGTCATTGTCGCCGATCAGGCCGAACTGAGCCGTGATCTGCAAAACGGCCTGCTGACCGGCGCCCGCATGGTGCTGAACCAGCAACTGCAACTGGCCTCGGTCGAGATGAATCGCGTCGGCGGCCGTTATACGCAGCTTTATAAAACCGCAGTGACCTCGTGCCACGTTTGCGACGATGGCCGCCCGCCCCTGTGGCAGATCCGCGCCCGCCGTGTCATTCATGACAAACAGGAACGGCAACTGTATTTCGACAACGCGCAGTTTCGCATCGGCAACGTGCCGGTGTTCTTCATTCCGCGCCTGCGTCTGCCGGACCCGACGCTGAAACGCGCCTCGGGCTTTCTGATCCCCTCGCTGAACAGCGACACGCAGCTGGGCACCGGCATCAAGGTGCCCTATTTCATCAAGATCGGCGATCACCGCGATCTGACGCTGGCCCCCTATCTGACCAGCCACACCAAAACGCTGGAATTCCGCTATCGCCAGGCCTTTCGCACCGGGCGGATCGAATTCAACGGCGCGCTCTCCGATGACGATCTGCAACCGGGCGACACCCGTGGCTATCTGTTCGGCATGGGCCGGTTCGACATGCGGCGCGACTTTGTGCTGACGTTCAACATCGAGGCGACGACCGACACCGCCTATCTGACCGACTACGATTATTCCGACAAGGACCGCCTGACCAGCAATATCGAACTGGCGCGGGTCAAACGGGATGAATATCTCAGCTTCCGCTACACCAACTTTCGCAGCCTGCGCGACAGCGAAGACAACGACACGATCCCGACCAACGTGCTGGATGCAACCTTTGAAAAACGGTTTTTTCCGCGCGCTTTCGGGGGCGAGTTGCGGTTCAGCGGCAACGCGCACGCCCATTACCGCAGCTCGGACGAGGCCAATGATGTGAACCTGGACGGCATTGCCGACGGGCGTGACGTGCAGCGGATCAACCTGGACGCGGAATGGCTGCGCAGCTGGACCCTGAGGGGCGGTGCGCGTGCCGAGGCGTCATTGGGGATCGAAGCCGACGCGATCAACGTAAGCCAGGACAATGTCTTTACCGGCAGCGATGCGGGGCTGACGCCACAAGGACAGCTGACCCTGCGCTATCCGCTCGTGCGCCACAACGGCGATGGCTCTTCCGTATTGCTCGAACCGATCCTGCAGGTGGGCTATGTCGGCGGCCATGACCTGAACGTGCCCAACGACGAAAGCACCCGGGTCGAATTCGACGAAGGCAACCTGTTGTCGCTGTCCCGTTTTCCACGTCCCGACCGGCGCGAGCGCGGATTGGCTGCCGCCTATGGCGTCAACTGGTCGCGCTTTGATCCCGCAGGATGGGAAACGCGCCTGACATTGGGACAGGTTCTGCGGCGCGACGGCGAGCCGGACTATTCCGAAACCTCGGGCCTGTCGGGCACCACATCCGATTTCCTCCTGGCGGCCCAGTGGAAGACACGCAACGGGCTGGCCCTGACCGGGCGCACCGTGTTCAACGAGAGATTCGACGTGGCCAAGGCCGAGTTGCGCGGCGACTGGATCGGCAAGCGCCTGACCGTGGGCGGCAGCTATGTCTGGCTGGGCGAGGATGCCGACGAGGATCGCACGCTGGCAGTCTCGGAACTGACGGTGGACGGTGCCTATGACCTGAACCAAAGCTGGACCGCCAGCGCCAATTGGCGTTACGATCTGGTGGACGACCGGGCAGCCTATGCGGGGGCCGGGCTGGTCTATAACAACGAATGCGTATCGGCCAAATTCTCCGTGAGCCGACGGTATAGTTCCTCGACAAGTGTTGAGCCCTCGACAAATCTGGGCTTTACAGTGACCTTGCGGGGCTTCTCGGTCTCGCAGGGAACGGAAAAATACGTTAGATCATGCGGGAAGCAGGCGAAATGAGCGGGAAAACGATGAAACAATTTGGACTGGCCGTGGCCTTGGCCGTCACAACGGCCCTGCCCGTCGTGGCACAAAATCTCTTCGCGCCGGTGGCCAAGGTTGACGACAGCGTAATCACCGAATTCGAAGTACAGCAACGCGTGCGGTTCCTGCAGGTGCTGAATGCCTCGGGGGCGACCCGCAACAGCGCAATCGACGCGCTGATCGACGACCGGCTGCGGCTGAACGCAACGCAGGCCGTCGGGCTTGAGCTGACACCCGAAGGACTGGCCGAGGGGCTGGCCGAATTTGCCGCCCGCGCCAACCTGAGCACCGAAGAATTCGTCAAGGCGCTGGAAAGTGCCGGCGTCGCGGGCGAGACCTTCCGCGACTTTGTGCGCGTGAACCTGTCATGGCGCGAGCTGATCCGCGCCCGCTACGGCAGCCGCGTGCAGGTCTCCGAAGCAGAGATCGACCGCGCCATGTCCGCGAGCGGTGGCGACAGCGGTATCCGCGTGCTGATCTCGGAAATCATCATTCCAGCGCCGCCAAACGAGCAGGCCAACGCCATGGCGCGCGCCGAACAGGCCGCTGCCAGCACATCCGAGGCCGAATTTTCCAACTATGCCCGCCAGTATTCCGCAACGCCATCGCGCGGCAATGGCGGACGGCTGGACTGGGTTGACCTGAACACCCTGCCGCCCAGCCTGCGTGGCGTGTTGCTGGGCCTGACGCCGGGCGAAGTGACCGACCCGCTGCCGATCCCGAACGCCGTGGCGCTGTTCCAGCTGCGCGACATCCAGGAAACCGGCGCCCCCAGCACCGACTATGCGGCCATCGAATATGCCGCCTATTACATGGCAGGCGGACGCAGCCCCGAAACGCTGGCGCGCGCCGCCAAGCTGCAATCCCAGGTGGATGTCTGTGACGACCTTTACGGCGTCGCCAAGGATCAGCCCCCCGAGGCACTGGAGCGTGGCAGCAAGGCCCCCGGCGAGATCCCGCAGGACATCGCATATGAACTGGCCAAGCTGGACCCGGGCGAGGTCTCGACGGCTCTGACCCGCTCGGACGGCAACACGCTGGTCTTCCTCATGCTGTGCGGCCGCACAGCCAGCCTGAACGAGGCTGCCAGCCGTGAAGAGGTTGCCCTGCAACTGCGCCAGCAACGTCTGACCGGATATTCCGACAGCCTGCTGGAAGAATTGCGCGCCGACGCCCGCATCACGCGCGAATGACGCCTGCAACCGCTTTGCCGGTTGCGATCAGCTGCGGCGAGCCTGCGGGGATCGGACCCGAGATCGCGGCCAAGGCCTGGGCGGCACTGCGCGGCGAGGTTCCGCTGTTCTGGATCGGTGATCCCGCGCATCTGCCTGCCGACGTGCCGGTGGTCGTGATCGACAGCCCGTCACAGGCGGCTGGCGTCATGGACCGTGGGCTGCCGGTTTTGTCCCACGACTTTGCCGCGCCGAACACACCGGGCACCGCCAACCCTGCAAACGCGCAGGGCGTGATCGACGTTATCGCGCGCGGCGTCGATCTGGTGCAATCCGGTCAGGCCGCCGCCCTGTGCACGGCGCCCATCCACAAGAAAGCCCTGCAAGACGGCGCAGGCTTTGCCTATCCCGGTCACACCGAATACCTGCAGGCTCTGGCGGGCGCGGAACGTGCCGTGATGATGCTGGCCTCGGAGCAGCTGCGGGTGGTGCCTGCCACCATCCATATCGCCCTGCGGGAGGTGCCAAAAATGCTGACGCCCACGCTGCTGCGCGACACCATCCGCATCACCGCCGACGGGTTGCGTAGCCAGTTCGGCATCGCACAGCCGCGCATCGCCGTCGCAGGCCTGAACCCCCATGCCGGCGAAGGCGGTGCCATGGGACGGGAAGAGATCGACTGGATCGCCAAACTCGTCACCGACATGAGCGCCGAAGGCTATGACCTGCGCGGCCCGCTGCCCGCTGACACCATGTTCCACGCCACTGCCCGCGCCAGCTATGATGCCGCCGTGTGCATGTACCACGACCAGGCGCTGATCCCGATCAAGACGCTGGATTTCGACCGCGGCGTGAACGTGACGCTGGGCCTGCCCTTCATCCGCACCTCGCCCGACCATGGCACTGCCTTTGACATTGCGGGCACCGGAGTGGCCAATCCCTCGTCGATGATCGAAGCATTGCGCATGGCGCACCGGATGGCGCAGTCATGACGGCTCTTTTGGCCGCACATATCCCCGCCGGAGGCGTAGAATCCATGATCCCGATGGCCTCGAAATGAGCACGATCGACAATCTGCCGCCCCTGCGCGATGTGATCAACACCCACGACCTGCGCGCACGAAAGTCATTGGGCCAGAACTTCTTGCTGGACCTGAACCTGACCGCCAAGATCGCGCGTCAGGCGGGTGACCTTACAGGCTGTGACGTGCTGGAAATCGGTCCCGGCCCCGGCGGTCTGACCCGTGGGCTGCTGTCCGAGGGGGCGCGCCGTGTGCTGGCCATTGAAAAAGACCCGCGTTGCCTGCCTGCCCTGGCCGAGATCGCCGACGCCTATCCAGGCCGCTTGCAGGTGATCGAGGGCGACGCGCTCGAGATCGACCCGCTGCAACACCTGACCCCGCCCATTCGCGTGGCCGCCAACCTGCCCTATAACGTCGGCACCGAACTGCTGGTGCGCTGGCTGACGCCGAAAGACTGGCCGCCCTACTGGCAATCGCTGACGCTGATGTTCCAGCGCGAGGTCGCGCACCGGATCGTGGCAGAACCGGGGTCCAAGGCCTACGGGCGTCTGGCGCTGTTGGCCCAATGGCGGGCCGATGCGCAGATCGTGCTGAACCTGCCGCCCGAGGCGTTCACCCCGCCGCCCAAGGTTTCCTCTGCCGTGGTCCACCTGACGGCGCTGCCCCAGCCGCGCTTTCCAGCAGATGCCGCCGTGTTGAACCGCGTGGTTGCCGCCGCCTTCAACCAGCGCCGCAAGATGCTGCGCGCGGCGCTCAAGGGTGTGGCCCCCGACATCGAGGACCGGCTGCTGGCCGCAGGCATACAGCCTACGGAACGGGCCGAGCAGGTGTCGCTGGAGGCGTTTTGCGCGCTTGCACGCGCGGTTGCAGCGGCCTGAGCCACACAAATGCCCCCCACAAAGCAAAAGGCCCCGCAGCGATGCAGGGCCTTTTTCAATTCAGACGATCAGGCAAAGTTTATTCGGCGGCTTCCGGTGTGCTGCCACCTTCGCTTTGACCTGCGTCGGACGCCGGCGCCTCGGCCTCTTTGGTGGCCTCGACAGGCGGCTTGGGCTTGCGGCGCGACCGGGTGGTTTTCGGCTTGGGCGTGCTTTCGGGTGTTTCCACCAGACCGCTGTCGGCCTCAACGTCGATCACATCGGATTGCGGCTGTTTGCGCGTCTGCGGCTGGGGCTGCGCGTCCTGACCGCTGGCATCTGCCTGGGCATTGCCCTGCTGCCCGCCATTCGATTCGCGTTCCTGACGCTCGTTGCGCTCGCGGTCACGCTCGGCCTGACGGTCGCGTTCGGCCTGACGGTCCCGGTTCTGGCGCTCTTGTTCCTCGCGCTTGGCGTCGATCTCGCGCTGCGCTTCGCTCAGCAGACGCAGATAGTGCTCTGCGTGCTGTTGAAAGTTTTCTGTGGCCACACGGTCACCGGACAGCTGCGCGTCGCGTGCAAGCTGGTTGTATTTGTCGATGATCTGTTGCGGCGTACCGCGCACCTTGCCCTCGGGGCCAGAGCTGTCGAACACGCGGTTGACGACGTTGCCACCGCCCCCGCCATTGTTCGAGCTGCGATTGCGCGTGTTTTTTGACCGGGACCGGGATCTCGAAGATTTCATGAAATAGCTTAGCCTTGTTATGCCTATCGCTGCAGTTCATCGGATTGCGCGACATGCGCCATCATTGTCCGAAAAATGCGATGTGTTGGGCTTGACGCCGAGCGGGACCACCAAAAGGTATCCACCGCTACAACATCTTTGAATAAACACGCGGGGCCGCGTGGGACAAGCATTAATTGCCACGCTGCGTCACTTTTCCACAGATTGTGCGGGTTTATGCCGTCCGGGGCGGTGTTCTGGCGCAAATCACACGATCACGGCCATCCATATCGGGCAGGCACACAACATCCTGCCAGCCCGCGGCATAGAAGATCTCGACCACATCCGCGGCCTGGGTCCAGCCGATCTCGCAAATCAGCCGCCCGCCCGCCGCCAGATGCGCAGGTCCCATCGCCGCCAGCACACGGTAGGCCGTCAGCCCGTCCGCCTCGTCCGTCAGGGCCATGCGAGGCTCGTGGTCGCGCAACTCGGGGGCGACGTCGTCCATTTCCTCGGCGGCCAGATAGGGCGGATTCGACACGATCAGGTCATAGGTGCCCTGCACCGCCCCGAACCAGTCGGACAGGATCACTTCTGCCCGCGGGTCCACATCGTGCAGCACGGCATTGGCGCTGGCCTGCAAACAGGCCGCTTCGCTCAGGTCGGTGCCGGTGCCCACGGCCATGGTGCGTTCGGCCAGCAACGTCACCAGGATACAGCCCGATCCCGTGCCAATGTCCAGCACGCTGGCAAAGGGTTCAGCCAGAGCCGCCTCGATCAGGGTTTCGGTTTCGGGACGCGGGTCCAGCACATCGCTGCTGACCTTGAACCGGCGGCCATAGAACGCACGTTCCCCGATCAGATGGCTGACCGGCACCCGCACCGCACGCAGGCTGATCAACGCCTCGTAGCGTTCGGCGATCTCGGGGGCGATGTCCTCGGGGGCGATCAGGGTGACCCGCGTGGCGTCCACCTGTGCGGCATGGGCCAGCAGCAGCCGGGCGTCCCGCGCCGGGTCCGGCACCCCCGCCGCCCGAAGCCGTGCCGTGGCCGCAGCCATGGCCTGTGCCGCGGTCATTGTCCCATCTCGGCGAGCATCCGCGACTGGTCGTCCGATCTCAGCGCGTCAATCACCTCGTCCAGGTCGCCCTGCATCACCGCGTCCAGCTTGTACAGCGTCAGGTTGATCCGGTGATCGGTCATGCGCCCCTGCGGGAAATTATAGGTGCGGATGCGTTCGGACCGGTCACCGCCGCCCACCTGGGCCGCGCGGTCGGCGCTGCGTGCGCTGTCGATGCGGTTGCGCTCCATATCATAGAGTCGCGCGCGCAGCACCTGCATGGCCTTGTCGCGGTTGCGGTGCTGGGATTTCTCGGAACTGGTCACAACAATGCCGGTGGGAATGTGGGTGATGCGTACCGCCGAATCCGTGGTGTTCACGTGCTGTCCGCCCGCACCCGACGACCGCATGGTATCAATCCGGATGTCGTTCGGGTCGATGTGAATATCAACCTCTTCCGCCTCCGGAAGCACGGCCACTGTCGCCGCAGAGGTGTGAATGCGTCCGCCGCTTTCCGTTGTCGGCACCCGCTGGACGCGGTGCACGCCGCTTTCGTATTTCATCCGCGCAAAGACGTTGTCGCCCTTGATGTGGGCCACGACTTCCTTGATCCCGCCCAGTTCGGTCGCCTGTTCTTCGATAATGTCAAAGCCCCAGCCCCGCGCCTCGGCATAACGCATGTACATGCGCAGCAGGTCACCCGCGAACAGCGCCGCCTCGTCACCGCCGGTGCCGGGACGGATTTCCAGCATCGCGGGCTTGGCATCCGCCGCATCGCGCGGCAACAACGCCAGTTGCAGGGCCGCCTCGGCATCGGGCAGCGCCGCCTTCAGGCGCGGCAGTTCCTCGCGGGCCAGGTCGGCCATCTCGGGATCGTCCAGCATTTCGCGCGCATCGGCCATGTCGCTTTGCAACTGGCGGTACCGGGCGATCTGTTCGACCACGGGGCGCAGATCGGAATATTCCTTGGCCAGTGCCGCAATATCGCCACCACCCGCGGACATCGCGGCTTCGAGGTATTCAAACCTCTCGGTGATCTGTTGAAGGCGTTCTGACGGGATCATGAGCGTTCCATCTGATATTGAAAGGATTTGGTCAAGGCCAAGGACAGTGGTATATTGTTGCCATGTTACGCGCAGCCGTTCTTGCACTGGCGCTTGCCACACCGGCCCTCGGGGATGTCACAACTCCGGGAGGCAAGACGATTGACTGCTATTGCACCGACAAAAGCGGGTCCCGGGTCGAGCTGGGCGACATTGTCTGCCTGCAAGTCGACGGGCGCATGTTCATGGCGCAATGCCAGATGTCACTGAACGTGCCGATGTGGCGCGAGGTGCAGACGGGCTGCCTCAGTTCATCCTTGAACAGTGGCCAGCAACCCCTTCAATCTTTTGGCATTTACCCCCATATCTGACGACCCGAAACGCGCGCGCGCCAGGATGCGAATTTGACCTTCGGTCTGTTCGATAGTGGTGTAATCGGGAAAACCGACCGTAGGCGTGCGTGTCACATATGTGATCCGCCCGTCGGCCACGGAGCCTGCCAGAACACGCGTGCGGGGCAGCGCCTGCATCGCCGCATCCAACCGCGCCAGCAGCCCGTCGGAGGCGGGCAGAACGCGGATGGCGCCGTTGCCAAAATCCTTGTCTTCCGTCGCCGCAATGGGCTGATTCCATCGTGCCGGGTCAGAGGGGGCCAGCCGCACATAGGCCACCGCGGCCCCCGCCAGCACGACCACAAGGGCCACTATCCAGAACAACATGCGCATCTATCCTCTTCTCTGGTTCATAAAATCCTCGGTGCAGCGTTCTGCCCCGTCAACGATAGGCAACGCCTGGCAGCACGCACAACAGTTCGAACAGGATGTTCGCCCCCGTCAGCGCCGTGTTGCCGGATGTGTCATAGGGCGGGCTGACCTCGACAAGATCGCAGCCCACAATGTTCAACCCCTTTAACGCGCGGATCAACTGCATCGCCTGTGGCGTGGTCAGCCCGCCAATTTCTGGCGTGCCGGTGCCCGGCGCATAGGCGGGATCAAGGCTGTCGATGTCATAGGTGACGTAAACCGGCGCATCCCCAATATCGCGCCGGATTTCCGCGCCCAGCGTGTCCAACGGGCGGTGCCATAGCTCGGACGCCTGCCATTGCTGAAAGCCCCAGCCCTGCGCCTCGGTAAAGTCGGTGGCGGCATAGCCGGTGCCGCGCAGGCCGACCTGATAGACCTTTTGCGGGATGATCAGCCCTTCCTCATGGGCGCGGCGGAACACGGTGCCGTGGGTCTCGCGCATCCCGAACATTTCGTCGTTCACGTCCGCATGGGCATCCACATGCACCAGCGCCACGGGACCGTGGCGTTTGGCAATCGCGCGCAGGATTGGCAGGGTGATCGAATGATCGCCACCGATGGCCATCGGCATCACGTCATACTTTAGGATCGCGTCGTAACTCTCTGCGATAATTCGCAAACTGTCCGACAATGAAAACGTATTGATCGCCAGATCCCCAATGTCCGCCACTTGCAGACTGTCAAAGGGAGCCGCCCCGGTCTGCACGTTATAGGGCCGGATCATCGCGCTTTCGGCGCGCACCTGTTTCGGCCCGAACCGCGTGCCCGACCGCCAGGAGGTGCCGATGTCCATGGGCACGCCCAGCACGCAAACATCCAACCCCTTGAGGTCATTGACCGACGGCAGGCGCATAAAAGTGTTCGGGCCGGAAAACCGCGCAAGGTCATTGCCGCTGATCGGTTGGTTCTTGCGTGTCACCATCCCTCAGGCCCCTTTCACCGGTTGTGCGGTTTCCACCAGACGGGCAAAGAACGACGCGCCCACAGGGGCGGCTGCGTCGTTGAAATTGTACTCAGGGTGGTGCAGCCCCGCGCCCTCGCCGATGCCCATGAAGAAATAGGCGCCGGGGCGCGCTTCGAGCATATAGGCGAAATCCTCGGCGCCCATGTTGGCAGGGCTGTCCACGTCCACCGCCGCGTCGCCCGACACATCGCGGGCCGCACGCGCGGCCAATTCGACCCCGCGCGCATGGTTGACCGTGGGGGGATAGCCGCGCACGTAATCAACCTTGGCGCTCAGCCCGAAACTCGCGGCCTGCCCCGCGACAATCTCGTTCATCCGCCGTTCTGCCAGGTCGCGCATCTCGGGCGTGAACGTCCGCACGGTGCCGTTCAGATAGGCGGTTTCGGGAATGACGTTATCAACCGTCCCGGTGTGGATCTGCGTGACCGAGATCACCAGCTGCTGCCCCGCCTCGATGTTCCGGCTGACGATGGTTTGCAGCGCCTGGGTGATCGATGCGGCACAGACCACCGGATCGACCGTGTCCTGCGGCTGTGCCCCGTGGCCGCCGCGCCCGGTCAGGTGAATGTGGAACGTGTCCGCCGCCGCCAGCAGCGGGCCGGAGCGCGCGTGAAACGTGCCCTCGTCAAAGCCGGGGACGTTGTGGATGCCATAGACTTCGCCGATGTCGAAGGTGTCCATGATCCCCTCTTGCACCATCGCCTCGGCCCCGCCGGTCGCCTCTTCGTCGGGTTGGAAAATCAGCGCCACGCGCCCCGCGAAATTGCGCGTCTCGCACAGGTATTTCGCGGCCCCCAACAGCATGGTCGTGTGCCCGTCGTGGCCGCAGGCGTGCATCCGGCCCGCGTGGGTGCTGGCATAGGGCAACCCCGTCGCCTCGGTAATCGGCAGCCCGTCCATATCGGCACGCAACCCAATGGTCGGCCCCGCGCCCTGCCCGTTGATGATCGCCACGATGCCGGTTTCGGCAAATCCTTCGTGGATCTCGTCCACGCCAAACTCGCGCAGCCGCTCCGCGACAAAGGCCGCCGTCTTGTGGCAGGCGCGGCCCAGTTCGGGAATGGTGTGCAGGTGCTGTCTCCATTCGGCCATCTGCGGGGCAAAATCAGCGATGCGGTTGACGACGGCCATTGGGTGGACTCCTTGGGAAATTTGCGGCTTGGTGCATCTGACACCGAAGTGCTGCGGGCTGCAATGGGGGCTGAAATGACGAACGACCTGATCCACGACCAAACTGCGGGGATCGAGCGTTTGCTGGAGATCATGCGCCGCCTGCGCGATCCCGAAACCGGCTGTCCGTGGGACATCGAACAGACCTTTGACAGCATCGCGCCCTATACCATCGAAGAGGCCTACGAGGTGGCCGACGCCATCGCGCGCCGCGACTGGCCCGAGCTTGAGGGCGAATTGGGCGATCTGCTGCTGCAATCTGTCTATCACACGGCGATGGGCGAGGAAGACGGGCATTTCACCTTTCAGTCCGTGGTGCGCAACATCAGCAACAAGATGGTTGCGCGCCATCCGCATGTGTTCGGCGACGAAAGCCGCGACAAATCCGCCGAACAGCAGACGATGGACTGGGAGGTCATCAAGGCCGCCGAACGCGCAGGAAAGGCACAGCGTGGCACGCTGGACGGGGTGGCGATTGGCCTGCCTGCCCTGATGCGCGCGGTAAAGCTGCAAAAAAGGGCGGCGCGCGTGGGCTTTGACTGGCCCGACATCGATCAGGTAATCGACAAGATCTCTGAAGAGGCCGCGGAACTGGTCGAGGCACGCGAGACCTTGAGCCATGCCGAAGTGACCGAGGAATTCGGCGATATGCTGTTCGTGATGGCCAATCTGGGACGGCACCTGGGCGTGGACCCCGAAGAAGCCCTGCGCGCCGCCAACGCCAAGTTCACACGCCGGTTCGAGGGGATCGAGCGGCGGCTGGCAGACAAGGGCAAGACGCCGGACCAAAGCGATCTGGCCGAGATGGACGCGCTGTGGGACGCCGAAAAGGCGGCTGAAAAGGCGTTGAAAGCCTGAGCAAAAGCCACTTACGCCAGCGTCACGCCCCTCATCGCGTCAATGCGCGCCAGATCATCGGCATAGCGCCGGGTCAGCTCGGCCACCTCTGCATCCGAAAAGGCCGCAAAGCCGTGGTCCGTGCGATCCTGCGCATGGTCTGCGATCACCGCTTTCCACTGCGCCCGCTCAAGCACCTCGCCCGCGTGATACCGCGCCTGCAAGGCCATCAGGCCCGCGTCAGTGGCACTCAGGTTCACCACCTGCTGCGGCTCTTGCAGCGGCACACCCTCCAACCCCGGCGCCAACATCCGCAAAGCCTCGACGCTGCTGCCGCGCCGCGCGTAGGGCACCACCAGCAACCGCTCGGGCTGTAGGATATCGCGCAACGCCGCGACTATCTCGGGCCACCCGCGATCCATATCCATGTAACTTGGACGCAGCGCATCGAAGGCAGCGACCCGATTGTCCTCGGCCCGCTTGCGATAGCCCGAAACATAAAGCTGGTCATAGGGCCGCAGCACGAACAACATCCGCGCCACGCGGCCCTGCAATCCTGCCTTCAGCGCCATCAACCGCGCTTCGCAGGCGGGATAAAACCGCCCTTGGGTAAAATGCATCATGCGCCCCGGAATATTCTCCTCTGACAGGATCAGCGGACGGTGAACATCGGGGCTGTGCGCGGTCACGGCATCCGCAACCCGCGCGGCAAAACGCTCGGTCTGGTTCATCCCGTGCCGTGGTCCCGGCAGCCGCAGCCCCAGGGTGCCGGTAGGAATTCCGTCGCGCCCAGGATAAGCCAGGTCATAGCCCGCCCCGTGTAGCGCATCCCGATTGTCATGCAGGCACATCTGGAACGATGACGTGCCCGTCCGGTGGGCGCCCGCGTGCAGGAAAAAGGGTTTCTCGTCAGCCATCTCAAAGCGATACGCGGCGCAGGCATCTTTACGCAAGGCTCCGCCGGCACCTCTGGACATCGCGGGCCCCAATTGCGACTGTCGCGCAACGCCGACGGGCGGAAATTTTCACGACCAAGGAGCCCGCCGTGACGCCCCGCAAAATCATCATCGACACCGACCCCGGACAGGACGACGCCGTCGCAATCCTGCTGGCCTTGGGCAGCCCTGACGAGATCGAGGTTCTGGGCATCACCGCCGTGGCAGGCAATGTGCCGCTGGCGCTGACCGAAAAGAATGCGCGTATCGTGTGCGAACTGGCCGGACGGCCCGACATTCCCGTCTATGCCGGTTGCGACCGCCCGCTGGGCCGCCCACTGGTGACGGCAGAGCACGTGCATGGCAAGACCGGCCTCGACGGCCCCGCGCTGCCCGATCCGACCATGCCCCTGCAAGAACAGCACGCGGTGGATTACATCATCGACACGGTCCGCGCCCATGACACAGGCACCGTTACCCTGTGCCCGCTGGGGCCGCTGACCAACATCGCCACGGCGCTGCAGCGCGCGCCGGATATTGCCGAAAAGATCCAGCAGATCGTGCTGATGGGCGGCGCGTATTTCGAGGTCGGCAACATCACGCCTGCTGCAGAGTTCAACATTTATGTCGACCCGCAAGCCGCTGATATCGTGTTCAGATCAGGCATCGATATCGTGGTGATGCCGCTGGATGTGACGCACAAGGCGCTGGTCACCGCCGAACGCAACGACGCCTTTCGTGCCCTTGGCACGCCGGTGGGCATCGCCGTGGCCCAGATGACCGAATTCTTTGAACGATTTGACAAGGAAAAATACGGCAGCGCCGGTGCGCCACTGCATGACCCATGTGTGACCGCCTACCTGATCCGCCCTGACCTGTTCTCGGGGCGCCACGTCAACGTACAGATCGAAACCACGTCCGAGCTGACACTGGGCATGACCGTCGCCGATTGGTGGCGCGTCACAGACCGTGCGCCCAACGCCACCTTTATCGGGGATCTGGACGCTGACGGATTCTTTGCCCTGCTGACCGAGCGGATCGCACGACTATGAGCGCCGCCCTGACCCTGGCCACCCCTGACCACCTTGCGGCCCTTCTGGCGCTGGTTGAACGGTTCCACACCGAAGAAGGCATCGACAGCACGCCCGAAAGCCGCAGCGCGGGTGTGGCACCGTTGCTGAACGGCATCCCGCACGGGGCTGCCTATCTGATCGGCCCGCCGCGTGCGCCCATCGGCTATATCATCGTCTGCTTCGGCTGGTCGGTCGAATTCGGCGGTATGGAGGGCTTTGTCGATGAACTTTATATCCGCCCCGGCGTGCGCGGACGTGGCGTGGCAACCGAGGTGCTGATGGCCCTGCCCCGTGCGCTGGGGGCTGCGGGCCTCAAGGCGCTGCATCTGGAGGTTTCCGACAACAATGAGACCGCGCAACGGCTTTACAAACGCGCGGCCTTCCAGATGCGCGATGGCTATCACCTGATGACGCGGATGCTCTAGAATCCGCGCCGCGGCCACTTATGTTAAGGTCATGACCATGCACATCCCCTTCGACAACACCTTTGCCGCCCTGCCATCGGGCTTTTACACCGCGCAACCGCCCACAGCGGTCAAGGCGCCGTCGCTGCTGGCGTTCAATGAGGCTCTGGCCGCGCATCTGGGCATAAACGCCCCTGATGCGGACGAGATTGCGACCGTTTTCGCGGGCAACACCGTTCCCGACGGAGCCACCCCGCTGGCGCAGCTCTACGCAGGTCACCAGTTCGGCAACTTCAATCCGCAACTGGGCGACGGGCGCGCATTGCTGCTGGGCGAGGTGATCGACCAGAGCGGCACCCGCCGCGACATTCAGCTCAAGGGCTCGGGCCCCACGCCCTATTCCCGCATGGGGGACGGACGCGCCTGGCTGGGGCCGGTGCTGCGTGAATATGTCGTGTCCGAAGCGATGCACGCCCTTGGCATCCCCACCACCCGCGCGCTGGCCGCTGTCGCCACGGGCGAGCCCATCTGGCGCGAACAGGGTGCCTTGCCGGGTGCGGTGCTGACCCGCGTGGCCGCGAGCCACCTGCGCGTGGGCACGTTTCAGGTTTTTGCCCATCGCGGGCAAATTGAAGAGCTGAAAACCCTCACCGACTACGCCATTGCCCGGCACTATCCCCAGGCCGACGGCCCCATGAGCCTGCTGGCCGCCGTCTGCACCGCACAGGCCGAGTTGATCGCGGCATGGATGTCCGTGGGCTTTATCCACGGGGTGATGAACACCGACAACTGTGCCATCTCGGGCGAGACCATCGACTATGGCCCCTGCGCATTTATGGACGCCTATGACGAGGCGCGGGTGTTCTCATCCATCGACCAACAGGGCCGCTATGCCTATGGCAACCAGCCGCGCATCGCCGTGTGGAACTGCGCGCAACTGGCCACCGCCCTGATCCGGCAAATGGACGACATGGACGCCGCTGTGGAAGAGGCCACCGCCATCGTCCACGCCATGCCCGGCCAGCTTCAGGCTGCATGGCTGAAACGCTTCGGCGCAAAGCTTGGCCTGTCGGCCCCCACGACCGAGGATCAACCGCTGATCGAGGATCTGCTGGCCCTGATGCAGTCAAACGGCGCGGATTTCACCAACACATTCGCGGCCCTTGGTTCGGACACGGTCCGCGACCAGTTCACCGACCGCGACGCCTTTGACGCGTGGCACAGCCGCTGGCAGGCCCGCGTTGCCTCCGAACCTGACGCTGCCGCCCTCATGACCCGCAGCAACCCGCGCATCATCCCGCGCAATCACCGGATGGAGCAGATGATCGAAGCCGCCGTCGCGGGCGACATGGCCCCGTTCCAGCGCGAAATCACCGCACTGGCCGCGCCCTTTGATCCGAAATCAGACCCTGACCTGATGCGCCCGCCCACCCAACAGGAAATCGTCCCCGCAACCTTCTGCGGCACCTGACCCTTCATCTTGCTTGAAAAACTCCGGGGGACGGGCAAAGGCCGGGGGGCAGCGCCCCCCAGTCCCCCTCATCCTCACTTGCGATTGATCAGGAATATCCCCGCCGCAACCAGCACCAGCGCGGCCCAGATCGTCCAGCCCACGTGCTCGCCCAGCAACAGCCAGCCCAGGATCACCGAAAACACCGGTGACAGAAAGCTGAACGATGCCACCGAGGATGCCGGATAGATCGACATCAGCCAGAACCACGCCAGAAAGCCAAAGCTTGCCACCACGACGATCTGGAACGCCAACCCCCACAGGTGGATGGGCTGCACGTCGCGCAACAGGTCGCCAAACAACGGTGCCGCCAGCACCAGAAGCGGTGCCGAAATGATCAACTGCCACAGCAATTGCTGCTCGGGCGGCACACGGGACAGCGGTGTCACACGCACCAACATCGCAATCGCGGCCCAGCAAAACGCCGCACACAGTGCCAGCAGATCGCCCAGCAGCGACGCCTGCCCGTTGCTGCGGTCCAGCAAGGCCAGCACCACACCGCCCATCGCCAGCAGCAGCCCGACGATGCGCAGCCGGCTCAGCCGCTCGGCAGGCAACAGCACATGGGCCGACAGCGCCAGCCACACCGGCATCGAATAGAAAATAATCGACACGCGCCCCACGGTGGTCAGGTCAAGCGCCGTAAAAAGGCACATGAATTCAATGGCGAATAGCCCGCCCGATACCACGCCGGCCGTGATGCTGCTGCGTGGCAGGGTGAACGACACGCCGCGTGCCTTCATCCACAACAACAGCACGACCGCCCCACCAACCGATCGCAAGCCTGCCAGAAACACCGGACCAAAGCCGCCGTTGGTGACTTTGACCACCACCTGGTTAAAGGCCAGGTTGAGCGCAAAAAGCACCAGCGCCACCGCGCCGAAGGTGTCGATATGTGATTTGCGTTCCATGCCCGCCACCAAGCGGTGCGGCTGTCCTAAAGTCAATTGTGCCGCTGCGGCGCATTTGGTTCAGCGCATGGCCGTCTGGTCCCGGTGAGCTTGGCTCCAGTCATAAAGCTGCGACAGGATCGCGCCCAGATCCGCACCTTTGGCGGTCAGCGAATAGCCCACCCGTCGCCGCGCGTCGTGCTTTTCGATGCGTGCAACCAGCCCGCTGCGTTCGAACTCTTGCAACTGCGCGGTCAGCACCTTGCGGCTGATCCCGTCCAGCGCGCGGGTCAGTTCCAGAAAATGCATCTCACCCGCCATCAGGCAGTGCAGCACACTGGGGCCGTGTTTGCCGCCCAGCAACCGCAGCGTTTCGCCCACCGGACAGGTGCCGGTAACGGGGTCCAGCCACGGCTGGCGGTCCTGTGTGGTGTCCTTCATGGCGTCTCCGGTTACCAAAAAGTGCCCAATTGCGGCACCGGCCAGCGCAATGGCATCAGCGTTCCAATGCGCGATAATAGCAAGGAATGCCGCGATGACACAGAGTTTTGTCGATACGATCCCGATGCTGCCCTTTGGCATGTTGAACGCTTTTCTAGTGGTCCAGGATGGCCGCGCCATGCTGGTGGATACCGGCCTGCCGAACGCGACCCCAAAGGTGGAAAAGGCGTTACATGCGCGCGGGCTGGATTGGTCCGATCTGGCGCTGACGGTGCTGACACATGCGCACATCGACCACGCAGGGTCGGCCCAGGCGGTGCGAGAATTGTCGCAGGCGCCCGTGCTGGCACATGCGGACGAGGTTGCGCTTTGTCAGGGACAGCCGCCAGTTCTAAAGCCCAGTGGGCCGTTCGGGCGCCTGTTTCAAAAGACCGGTGCGATCCAGCAGAGGTTTGATTATTTCAGCCCCGACCGGACCCTGCAGGGCCAGATGCTGGACCTGAACGCCTATGGCTTTGCGGCACGTGTGCTGCACACACCCGGACACACGGCGGGATCGGTTTCGGTTCTGTTGGACGACGGGCGGGTGATTGCCGGTGATCTGGCGGCCTCGGGCATTTTGCTGGGGGGCATCGCCCTGCGCGGCAGGCCGAAATCGCCCCCCTTCGAGGAAGACATCGCAGGCGTCATCGCGTCACTTGAGCATCTGCTGGCCCAAGGTTGCACGCAATTCTATCTGGGGCACGGCGGGCCGCTGCCCGCACAGGCCATCGCGCGGCATGTCGGGAATTTGCGCAAATTGGCTTGAAAGCCGGCCCTTAGTTCGAAACCGCCAGCTTTGCCCCCAGCAGCCCGAAGGTGCCGGCAAAGCTGCGCTTGATCCACGTCATCACCGATGGCCTGCGGATCACATAGTCGCGCGCAAAGGATGCAAAGGCCCCGTAGCCCACGAACACCACAAAGGTCATCGCCATGAACACCGCCGCCAGCCCCATCAATGCCGCGGTGGCATTGGGTGCGTCATGGGCGATGAACTGCGGCAGGAAGGCCAGGAAAAACAGCGACAGCTTGGGGTTCAGGATGTTGAGAAGCACACCTGAGATCGCAATCCGCGTATAGCTGGCGGGTTCGGCATTCTCGGAGACATCCATGACGGATTTATCCCGCAACAGCTTCCACGCCATGTAGAACAGGTACGCCACGCCCAGATATTTGATCACCTGAAAGGCCAGCGCACTGGTGTGCAACAGCGCCGCCAGCCCGATGATGCTGGCCACGGCTGCGGGCACGATGCCCACCGTACACCCCACCGCCGCCGCGACACTGGCCCGAAACCCGCGCCCCAGACCGATGGCCAGCGTGTAGATGACGCCGGTTCCGGGCAGCAGGACCACCACGAGCGAGGTGAGAAGAAATTCTAGTGACATTAGGCATCTCCCTTTGGACGCAGTTTTGCGGGAGGGTGACGATGGGTCAATGGTTTGTTGGTCTGTGAGGTGTCACAGGGGCCTTCATGTGATCCAGCGCCGGGGTAACTCACCCACAAAAAAGGCCCAGACCAAAAGGTCCGGGCCAATGTCATTCCATCATCCGCAAGGATCAGGCCGCTGCGCTGCCGCCCGGTTTGCCACCGCCGCCACCGCGACGCCGGCGACGTGGGCCTCCGCCCGCAGGCGCGCCGCCACCGGGGGCACCGCCGCCGGGACGTCCACCGCCGCCACCGCGACGACGACCGCCACCGGGTTTGCCACCCGGCTTGCCGCCCTTGGCGGGCAGGTCGACAGATTCCCACGCACGGCCCGTGGCAATCGGGATCTTCACGCCCATGGTTTTCTGGATGTCGCGCAGCTGATCAATCTCGTCCGGTGCGCAGAAGGCCACGGCAGCGCCATCCTTGCCCGCCCGTGCGGTCCGGCCAATGCGGTGCACATAGCTGTCGGGCACGTTGGGCAATTCGTAGTTATAGACGTGCTTCACGTCCGGAATGTCCAGGCCACGGGCCGCCACATCGGTGGCCACCAGCACCTTGATCTCGCCCGATTTGAACGCGGCAATGGCACGGTCGCGCTGGCCCTGGCTTTTGTTGCCGTGGATGGCACCGGCGGCAAAGCCTGCCTTGTCCAGCATCCGGCTGAGTTTCTCCATACCGTGTTTGGTGCGGCCAAAAACCAGCGCCCGTTCGTCGCGGTGCTTGTCCAGCAGCTCCATCAGGAATTTGGATTTCTCCGCCTTGGCGATAAAGTGCACCTCTTGGGTGACCTTGTCGGCAGCCTTGCCCGGAGGGTTCACTTCGATGCGGATCGGGCTGTTGAGATAGCTGTTGGCGATCTCGTTCATCAGCTTGGGCATGGTGGCCGAGAACAGCATCGTCTGGCGTTCTTTCGGCAGCACGGCGGCAATTTTGCGCAGGTCGTGGATAAAGCCCATGTCCAGCATCTGGTCGGCTTCGTCCAGCACCAAGAAGGTGGTTTCGCGCAGGTCCACCGCGCGGCGGTCCATCAGGTCCAGCAGACGGCCCGGCGTGGCGACCAGCAGGTCAACACCGCGCTCCAGCCGCTTGATCTGCGGGTTGATCGACATGCCGCCGACCACCATCTGCGCCTTCAGCGGTGTGCCCGCGCAGAAGCCTTTGAGGTTTTCCATGATCTGGTTGGCCAGTTCACGCGTCGGTGCCAGCACCAGACCGCGCACGGTGCGCGGGTTCGGGCGGCCCGTCATTTGCAGCATCTGCGCCACCAGCGGCACGCCAAAGGCGGCTGTCTTGCCGGTGCCGGTCTGCGCCAGCCCCATCACGTCGCGCCCGTTCAGGGCGTGCGGGATGGCTTGTCGTTGGATCGGCGTCGGGTCTTTCAGACCCATGTCCGCCAGCTTTTTGACCAGATCTGAAGGCAGGTCCATCATATCGAAATCGCTCATGTCATATCCTTGGCCGCACGCAAAGGCGCACGGCATCACATTGAGGTGGGCGGCCGGAAAATCCGCAAGCGCAGGCCACATGCCAACGCCCCGTCCGGTCGCGTTGCCCCATGCGTGATATCGGGAACAGATGGGCGTCCGCTGGTCCTGACCTCCCCTTATCCCAAGGGTGCGGTCGGCGGGTGTGGTCCCGCTCTTTCCTGTCTCTGCTCACGCGGCAGACGGTAACGCCTAAGGGGCACATGGCGGTTTACAGGGGATAAGTCAACCTTGCCTCTGGTCCCTTTGACCAAACAAAGTTACACAAAGGTCCCAACGGCCCACAACGCCCAAAGCTGCATCACGACCCGGAGACCCCTATGAGCCAGCCGATCATCGCCCGTTGTGAAACCAAAGGCCTGCGCGTGACCGGCCAGCGCCGCGTGATCGCCCAGGTGTTGCAGGACAGCGATGACCACCCTGACGTGGAACAGCTTTATGCCCGCGCCTCGGACATAGATGCGGGCATTTCGATTGCCACCGTCTATCGCACCGTCAAACTGTTCGAAGAGGCGGGCATACTGGACAAGCTGGAATTCGGCGACGGGCGCGCGCGCTATGAAGATGCGGAACGCGACCATCACGATCACCTGATCGACTTGCAGTCGGGCGAGGTGATCGAATTCGTCGACGAAGAGATCGAAGAGTTGCAAGAACGGATCGCCGCCAAGCTGGGCTTTGAGCTGCGCGGCCACCGGCTTGAGCTTTACGGCGTGCCGCTGAAGAAGTAGGCGGAACCGGCACAGGTGATGTGCCGTTAAGCTACAGGCTGCTACAGAGCTGGCAGCCACCACAGGAATTGGACCCTTTATGCCCGTTGACCGCGACCGCCCGCTTCTTGCCGTGTTGATTGACGCCGACAACGTGCCGGCCAAACACGCCGCTGCCATCCTGCGCGAGGTGACCACCATTGGCGAACCTGCGCTGCGCCGTGTCTATGGCGATTGGTCCTCGGGACGGCTGCGCAACTGGTCCGAACATGTGCTGTCGCTGGGCCTTGTGGCGCATCAGGAAACCGCGAACACCTCCGGCAAGAACGCCAGCGACATCGGTCTGGTGATTGATGCAATGGACATCCTGCACACCCGCCGCTTTGACGGCTTTGTGCTGGTGTCGTCGGACAGCGATTTCACATCGCTGGCCAACCGCCTGCGCGAGGACGGTCTGACCGTGATCGGCATCGGTGAAAAGAAAACGCCCGAGGCGCTGCGCAATGTGTGCAACCGCTTTATCTTTATCGAGAACCTGCATCCCACGGACGAGGGCCCTGCCCCCGCCATGCGCGAAAAATCCCGCGATGCCCTGCCCCTGATCGAAGCCGCAATGGAAAAGATCGAGCGCGAGGACGAATGGTATTCGCTGGGCCAGATCGGCCAGACGATCCAGTCGTCGCACCCCGATTTCGACACGCGCACCTATGGCCACTCAAAGCTGAGCGCGCTGGTGCGCGATATCACCGAGATCGAGACGCGCAAGGACGGCAACCAGCTGATGATCCGGCTGCAAGCCTGAGATCACAGCACCAGGTTGTCATCCTGCTCTTCGGCGCGGCTTTCGTCGTGTGCTGCCAATGCGATCCCGAAGGTCAGGATGCCGACGCGCCCCGCCGTCATCAGCACGATCACGATCAGCTTGCCCAGATCGGACAGGTCGCCGGTGATGCCGGTGCTCAGCCCCACGGTCCCCATGGCCGAGGTCGCCTCGAACAACAGCGCCTCGAATGTCTGGTCCGCATCCGTCAGCAACAGCAGGAACATCGCCAGCCCGCACAGCCCCGCGTAATAGGCCAGCGACGCGGTCGCCATGTTCAGCTTTTCATCCGACACACGGCGCTTGAAGAACCGCACCGCCTCGCGGTTCTTCAGCGTCGAGCGCACCAACCCCAGCAGCGCCGCAAACGAGGTCGTTTTCAGCCCGCCCCCGGTGCCCGCAGGTGACGCGCCGACCACCATCAGCGCCATCAGCACCATCAGCACCGCTTGGGACATGCCCGTGATCGACACCGTGTTAAAGCCCACCGTGGTGCTGGCCGACATGGTCTGGAAAAACGCGGCCATCAGCCGTTCATCCGGCGGCAATGCCGTCAGCTCGGGTTCGGTCACGAACAGGATCAGCGTGCCCAGCCCCAAAAACACCATCGTCATGCGCACGATCACCTTGGACGTGAACCCCAACACCCGTTCACGCCCCATCAGCGCGCGCCATCCGTCGACGATGATCAGGAACCCCATGGCGCCCAGCAGGCTGAGGATCGAGATCGCCAGGTTGATCCCCACATGGTCGTGGAACATTTCAAGCGAGTTGTCGAACAGGCTGAACCCAGCCGTGCAAAACGCTGATATGCTGTGAAAAACGGCCATCCACAGCGCGTTGGGTACGCCCGCGTGGTGGAACATCAAGAACAGCGCCAGTGCGCCGATGCCTTCGCAGATCAGCGTGAACCACACGACCGAGCGCAGGAACATCACCACAGAGATGCCTTCGGGCAGGTTGAACGCCTGACGGACCGTATGCGTGCGCATCCGTCCAAGCCGGTGATAGACCGACAGCACCGCGAAGGACCCGATGGTCATATAGCCCAGACCGCCCGCCTGGATCAGCGCCAGCATCACCACCTCGCCAAAGGGGCTGAAACTGCCACCGACCGACACCGTGGCCAGTCCCGTGGTGGATACGGCCGACACGGCGGTGAACAGCGTATCGATCGCCGCGACCGGCTGGATCTGCGACACCGGCAACGCCAGCAGCGCCCAGCCCACAAGCATGTAAGAGACATAGCCAAACAGCAAAAGCCGCGCAGGTGCTGCCTGCATCACACCCAGACGGGCGCCCAAGGCCAACTTGCGAACACGTCGTTTGATACCCACCACAGATGCCTTTGTGCGGTTTCCTGCCTTAACGCCGCAGCGCAGCAAAAAGTTCACGCGAGCCGTTACTTTTGCGCCTTGCAACTGCGCCCGATTATCCCCATCCCCCCAGCAACACAAGAATGAGGACGGACATGGACAACTTACGTGGTGCATTGATCATGGTTCTGGCGATGCTGGGCTTTGCCATCGAGGACAGCTTTATCAAGCTGTTGGCAGAGGACATGCCGGTCGGTCAGATCATGGGCCTGCTGGGAATCGGTGCCGCTGCGATTTTTGCCGTGCTGGTGCGCGCGCAGGATCAGGTGCTGTTTCCGCGTGCTGCCCTGTCCGGACCTGTTCTGCTGCGCAACGCGGGTGAACTTTTTGGCACCCTTGGCTTTATCATGGCCATTGCGCTGATCCCCTTGTCCACCGCCTCGGCGATCCTTCAGGCCACGCCGTTGGTCGTCACGCTGGGGGCGGCGCTGTTTCTGGGCGATCCCGTGGGTTGGCGGCGCTGGACTGCAATTCTGGTCGGGTTTGCCGGTGTGTTGCTGGTGATCCGCCCCGGTCTGGACGGCTTTGACGTGCTGTCATTGTTTGCGTTGCAAGGGGTGATCGGTCTGGCCATCCGCGATCTGGCGACCCGGCGCGTGCCCGCGACAACATCCTCCATGCAACTGAGTTTTCTGGCTTTTCTCACCCTGATCCCCACCGGCGCTATCCTGCTGATCGTCAGCGGCACGCCCCTGATCCGCCCCGAACCGATGCATTGGTTGCTGATGGCGGGTGCCGTCGCCTTTGGCGTCGTGTCCTATTACGGGATCGTTGCCGCCATGCGCGTGGGCGAGATCAGCTTTGTCACGCCCTTCCGTTATTCGCGGCTGGTGTTTGCGCTGTTCATCAGCATCCTTGCCTTCTCGGAAAGCGTCGATCTGCTGACCTACGTCGGGGCCACGATCATCGTTGCCTCGGGCATTTACACCGTCTGGCGTGAGCGTCGGATGGGCCGCAAATCCACCTCCGGCCCCATCACACCCCTTCCCCTGCGGATCGACCCAAGTTATGAGGCTGCCGAGCCCAGCACAAAGGACATTTCCCAATGAGCACCATCATAGACATTCACGCCCGCGAAATCCTCGACAGCCGTGGCAACCCCACCGTCGAAGTCGACGTGATCCTGGAAGACGGCACAATGGGCCGGGCTGCCGTGCCATCGGGCGCGTCCACGGGCGCCTATGAGGCGGTCGAAAAGCGTGACGGCGACAAGGCGCGTTACATGGGCAAGGGCGTGCTGGAAGCCTGCGCCGCCGTCAACGGCGAGATCGCCGAGGCGCTGGTGGGCATCGACGCCACCGAACAGGTCGAGATCGACGAGATCATGATCGAACTGGATGGCACCGACAACAAAAGCCGTCTTGGCGCGAATGCCATCTTGGGTGTATCGCTGGCCGCGGCCAAGGCGGCGGCGGACTATTGTTCGCAACCGCTCTACCGCTATGTCGGCGGCACCTCGGCGCGTATCCTGCCGGTGCCCATGATGAACATCATCAACGGCGGCGAACATGCCGACAACCCCATCGACATTCAGGAATTCATGATCATGCCGGTGGCCGCCACCAGCATCCGCGACGCGGTGCGCATGGGGTCCGAAGTGTTCCACACCCTGAAAAAAGAGCTGTCCGCCGTGGGCCTGTCCACCGGCATCGGCGACGAAGGCGGCTTTGCCCCCAACATCAGCTCTTCGCGCGACGCTCTGGATTTCATCCTGAAATCCATCGAGAAAGCAGGCTACAAACCGGGCGAGGACATCTACCTGGCGCTGGACTGTGCGGCGACCGAATACTATCGCGATGGCAAATACGAGCTGTCCGGCGAGGGCAAATCGCTGACCTCGGACGAAAACGTGGCCTATCTGTCGGCGCTGGTGAACGACTATCCGATCATCTCGATCGAGGATGGCATGTCCGAGGACGACTGGGACGGCTGGAAGGCCCTGACCGAGGCATTGGGCAACAAGGTGCAACTGGTCGGTGACGACCTGTTCGTAACCAATCCTGTGCGTCTGGCCGATGGCATCGCACGCGGTTGCGCGAACTCGATGCTGGTCAAGGTCAACCAGATCGGCACCCTGACCGAAACGCTGAAAGCCGTCGATATGGCCCACCGTGCCGGGTACACCAACGTGATGTCCCACCGCTCGGGCGAGACCGAGGATGCCACCATCGCCGACCTCGCAGTCGCCACCAACTGCGGCCAGATCAAGACCGGCTCGCTGGCACGTTCGGACCGGCTGGCGAAATACAACCAGCTGATCCGCATCGAGGAAGCCTTGGGCGAAACCGCCGAATACGCGGGCCGCAGCATCCTGCGCTGATGACCCTGACCATCCGCCCCGCCCGGTTTCCGGAGGATGCACAGGCGTTGGCGCGCCTGTGCTGGGGCTATCGCGATCTGCTGGCGGCGCGCTGTGCCGCG
Source organism: Pseudosulfitobacter pseudonitzschiae (assembly GCF_900129395.1). Lineage (GTDB taxonomy): Bacteria > Pseudomonadota > Alphaproteobacteria > Rhodobacterales > Rhodobacteraceae > Pseudosulfitobacter > Pseudosulfitobacter pseudonitzschiae. Next base: position 599,870 of record NZ_FQVP01000001.1, on the reverse strand, counting down.
ACGCCGGCGATCGTGGATACCTACTATGCCAATGACAGCTACGGCGCGCTGATCGACGATCTGCCGCGCATCCACGCCCGGCCTGCGGGTGAGATCCTGCTGGCCGATCTGGACGGCGCAGTCGTGGGCTGTGCGATGTATTATCCGCTGTCCCTGCCCGGCACCTGCGAGATCAAACGCGTCTTTGTCGAAGACAGCGCCCGCGGGCATGGTGCGGGCAAGGCGCTGATGCGCGAGGCAATGTCGCGCGCCGCAGCCGATGGCTACGACCGCATGGTGCTGGACACGATGTATCTGCTGACCGAAGCAATCACGCTCTACGAGGCCCTGGGCTTTGCCCCTTGCGCGCCGTTCTATGACCCGGACCCGGAATTTGCCCCGATCCTGCGCTTTTACGACCATCCTCTGTAATCAGGACGCCGCGTCCACAGCCTCGTGATGCACCGGGATCGTGACCGTAAACGTGGACCCCACGCCCAATTCGCTGACATAGTGAATGTTGCCACCGTGGCGCACCATCAGCTGTTTTGAAATATGCATTCCCAGACCACTGCCGTAAAAGGTTTTCGTGTCTGTCGCATCGACCTGGGTAAAGCGGCCAAAGACGGTTTCTTCGGACCCCGGCGGAATGCCGGCACCTGTATCTTTTATCGTGACATAGGCCATACCCGCCACGACCGACAGGTCTACCTCGACAAAGCTGTGCGGCTTGGAAAATTTCACCGCATTGGACAGGACATTCACGATCACCTGTTGCAGACGATCCGCATCGGCCAGCGTGCGCACGGGTCGAACCTGTCTTTTGTACAGGATTTTGACGCCCTTGTCGGGCAGATAGGTCTCCATCCCGTCAACCGCATCCGAAACAATCTCGTCCAAATTGCAAAGCTCGAGTTTCAACTGCAAATCCGAGCTTTCCAGCCGCTGTGTTTCCAGCAGATCGTTGACCAGCTTGGCCAGCGTGGCCGCATTCTTGGTCGCAAGTTCCAGCAGCCGGTCCGCCTGCTCGGGCGAGGTGTTCCCCCGGTTGTGCGAAAGCAGTTGCAGCGATCCGTTGATCACCGTCAGCGGTGTGCGCAGCTCGTGGCTGACGGTGGACAGGAACTGGCTTTGCAACCGTTCCGACCTGATCGCACGTTCAGCGGCAGCCTTCTGGACCGTGACGTCGATAAAGGACACCGCCCACCCCAACAGCCGCTGGCCCCGGCCCAATGAAATCGGATAGACGCGCGGCACAAAATGACGCCCGCCGTTTTCAACCTCAAGCGTGTCGGGCAATTCCTGCCGTTCGGTCAGGATATCGAACACACGCCCCATGCCGTCGATCTCGGACACCGCCCCCTTGGCAATCCCCTGATCGCGCATCAGTTGTTTCGCCGTATGGTTCGTCTCCAGCAGCTGCCCGTTCGCATCCATCACGAAAATCAATTCGCGCGAGTTGTAATACAGCAGATCACGCGCAATCGCGGTCACGTCGACCCAGCGGTTGTCGATGATCATCCAGCCGACAAGGCTGATCGAAAAGGCAAAGGAAAACGGCGTCGGGTCCATGCCGAACACCATGAACCCGAAGGTGTCATAAGAGAGGCTGAATCCAATCGGAACTGCGGTGGCAAAGAACAGCTTTAAGAAGAACCCCTTGACCGCAGGATTGGCCTGCCGCACCGCACGCGCCGCGATCACGCAGCTGGCCAGAATGATTGCATACAACAAGGTGATCGCCACGAAATACAGCGGCCCGTGGTCATAGATCACAAAGGACGTGTCGCCCCGAACCACCAGCCGCGTGCCCGCACCATACAGCCAGCCGTGGACACCGTTGGTTGTGGCCGCCACAAGGATAAGCAGCGGATTGACAACCACGCCCGCTATCACGGCGATCCGCGCAACCTTTCGGGTCAGCGCAAATTCATACAGGAAAAAGGACCAGGCTGTCGGCATCAACACGATGAACGGCCACGCCAGTTCGGCCCAGACAACCTTGCACGCCTGACCCGGGGCAGACAGCTCCATCGCAATCGAAACCAGCCAGCCCAGCATCCCCAGATTGGTCAGAATGAACCACCTGTGACCGGGCAATCCGCTGTTGCCCCGCGCCCACAGGATAACCAGGCACACAACAAGGCAGGTCGCCCCCACCAGCTGGACAGCCGGCAGGGTTGCATCGAGCGTAATGCATTGAAAAACCCGGTTAAAAATACTGCATTCCTAAATCAAATCTCAGGTGAACCGTTCCCGGAGAAGAACAGCAACCCCAGAAGATTTCATGTTTTCATAATTAATACGGCGTTCTTGATGCCACAACCAATAAACGAACAGCGCTAAGTGACCCCACGTAAAAAACGAGTTCTTCGGCGGCTTTCATCCGGCAATCAAAATAGATTTCCAGACCACCAAAGACGAAAATCAGGGTTCAAATATCGCTACTTTTGGTCGAAAATATGACCCGGTGCTCAACCTCTTCGCATCATTTCAACTTTGAAACCGTTGCGGCGCGTAGGGCGCGATCAGATCCCTTTGGTGATTGCTCAGCGGTTGATCCAGCACGCCCGCAGCCACCAGTTCACCGGCCACGGGTGCCAACGTGATTCCCGAATGCATCACCGCCACATGCAGCCCCGCAGGCCCGCACGGCCCCATCACCGGCAACCCGTCCTGCGGCACAGGGCGCATCGCCTGGGTCACCTGTTCCCAGCGCAAGGCCACCTCGGGCAACAGCGCCTGAAGCCGGGCCATGGTGGCCTCTGCCAGCACGTCAGGGCGTTCCGACACCTGCTCCAGGTCGTCGGATTGATGGCTGGCCGAGGTCGGCGCGATGATACGGCCCGTGGCATCCTGACGGAACTCCTGATCCGGTGCGACCATGACATGGCTCAGCACCGGTGCCACGGGGACGCTGCGCAACAGCAGGCCGGGACGTTCGAGCATCGGCAGGGCCACACCGACGCTGCCCAGCACCGCAGGGCTGCCGGTGCCGCCGCAGATCACCACGCGGTCGGCAGGAATCACCCCCTGCTCGATCCGCAGCCCGGTGACGGTGTCTGCGCGCGTCTCGATGCCATGCACCGTCACACCCAGCACAACCTGCGCCCCCAACGCGGTCGCCGCATTCATCAGCGTCTGCGCCATCGGCGCGGTCTCGGCCACGCCTTCCGCATCAAAGGCCAGGGCCTGCTCTGGCGGGTTGGCCACATGCGGCTCGCGCGCAGCGAAATCCGCGCGGTCGATGATGTCGACCTCATAGCCCAGGGCGTCCAGTTCCGCCGCCTGTGTCTCCAGCGCGGTGTCCTGCGCATCCCAGCACAAACAGCCGGTCCAGCGCACGGGTGTCAGGTCCATCTGTTCGATCAACCGGTGATAGGCGGCCATGCTTTCCGCCCTCAGCCGGAAATGCGCCGCATCGGCGTGAAAACTGGCGTTGATCCAGCCAAAGGACCGCCCCGTCGCGCCCGCAGCCACGCCTGCGCCGTCGATCACCGTGACCTGCGCGCCGGCTTTGGCCAGTTGATAGGCCACAGAGGCACCGATAATCCCTGCTCCGACAACGACAACTTTCATTGATCACCTCTTGGCCCTGTTCGCACCACACCCTAAACTCTTGCCATGACACCGCAAGAGATCATCGCCCACCTGAACCTGGCACCCCACCCCGAGGGCGGCCATTACCGTCAGACCTGGGTGGCGGATGGCGAGGGACGGCCCAGCGGCACCTGCATTTATTTCCTGCTGCAAGCGGGCGAGCGCAGCCATTGGCACCGGGTGGATGCCACTGAAATCTGGCTCTATCACGCGGGCGCGCCTCTGGAACTGCGCCTGTCGGCCACGGATGCAGGCCCTGCCGTGACCCATCTGCTGACCCCCGACCTGAGTGTCGGCGCACCGCAGGTCATCGTGCCACGGGATCACTGGCAATCGGCGCGCAGCACCGGCAGCCACACACTGGTGTCTTGCACGGTGTCACCGGGTTTCCGGTTCGAGGGGTTCACGCTGGCACCGCCGAATTTCGACATTCCGGACGCAGTTTAACCGGGAAAGCTGAGCGTTCCGCCTGCCACCGCCGCCCGCACGCCCGTCGTGCCGGGGCAGGATGTCGGCAAACGCCGCGCCACACGCACCGCGAGATAGGCGAATGCCTGCGCTTCCAACATATCCCCGTCCAGCCCCACGTCTTCGACGGGGCGCACCGGGCAATCCAGCGACACCGCCAGCATCTGCATCAGCACCGGGTTCTTGCGCCCGCCGCCTGTCACCAGAACCTCGCTGGGCGGTTCGGGGCAATGCTGCATCGCCTCGGCCACACCGGCCGCGGCCATGGCGGTCAGCGTGGCGGCGGCATCGGCATCGGACAGCTCTCCCACAAGCGCGATCATTTCCGAGAAATCATTTCGATCCAAAGACTTGGGCGGGATGCGCGCAAAATAGGGTTCAGCCAGAAACAGCTCAAGCGCACCTGTCGCCACATCGCCCCTGCGCGCGACCTTGCCGTCCCGATCATAGCTTTTGCCCAGCCGCGCCATCATCAGATCGTTCAGCGGTGCGTTCGCAGGCCCGGTATCAAAGGCCAGCAAGGCCCCCGGCGCATCCGGCGTGTCAAACCGCGGATCGACAAAGCTGATGTTGCCCACGCCACCCAGGTTCAGGAATGCCACAGGCGCGTCGCGGTTCAGGTATTTGGCGCAAGCGAAATGAAAAAACGGCGCCAACGGTGCCCCCTCTCCGCCCATTTCCACGTCGGCGCTGCGGAAATCCCAGACCACAGGCACGCCAAGGCTTTTTGCCAGCGCGCCCCCGTCGCCCACCTGCAACGTCCCGCGTGTGCGCGGCGCATGGGCCAGCGTCTGCCCGTGAAAACCGACCAGATCGACGTCACGATACTCTGCCAGGGCTTCGGCATGGGCCACTTGAATCACTTCGGTCGCGGCCTCGACCTCAGCCCCGTCCCAACGGCCCAGGGCCGCCGCGATGACCCGTTGTTCATCGTCCGAATAGGGCCTGTACCCGCTCTCGCCAAAGCCTGTGATCGTGACGCCATCCGTCTCGACCACCGCCGCATCGACCCCGTCCAGAGACGTCCCGCTCATCGCGCCCAATGCCCTTATTGGTACGCCTGCCTGCCTGACCTTGTTCATCGGTCTTTTCCTTTGCCCTTTAGGCCCCTATAGAGTGCCCCGCACAGATGTCATAGGACAAGTCACATGTCGTACAAACCCCGTTCCGAATTTCTCAATGTCATGCAACAACGCGGCTTTGTCGCCGACTGCACCGACTATCAAGGGCTGGATGACGCCCTGATGAAAGGGATTGTGCCGGCCTATGTGGGCTATGACGCGACGGCAAAATCGCTGCACGTCGGGCATCTGGTCAATATCATGATGTTGCGCTGGTTGCAAAAATGTGGCGGCAAACCGATCACCCTGATGGGCGGCGGCACGACCAAGGTCGGCGATCCGTCGTTCCGCTCGGACGAGCGTCCTCTGCTGGATGAACAGGCGATTTCCGACAACATCGAAGGCATCCGTCAGGTGTTCGCGCGCTACCTGTCCTACGGTGACACCGAAACCGATGCGCTTATGCTGAACAACGCCGAATGGCTGGACAACCTGAACTATCTTGAATTCCTCCGCGATATCGGGCGGCATTTCTCGATCAACCGGATGCTGTCCTTCGAAAGCGTCAAATCGCGGCTGGACCGCGAACAGTCTTTGTCGTTCCTTGAATTCAACTACATGATCCTGCAAGCCTATGATTTCATGGAACTTCACCGCCGCTACGGCTGTTCGTTGCAGATGGGCGGCAGCGACCAGTGGGGCAATATCGTCAACGGCATCGACCTGACCCGCCGCGTCATTGATGGCGAGGTTTTCGGGCTGACATCGCCATTGCTCAGCACCAGCGACGGCAAGAAAATGGGCAAATCCGCAGGCGGTGCCGTCTGGTTGAACAGCGATATGCTGTCACCTTATGAATTCTGGCAGTTCTGGCGCAACACGACCGATGCCGACGTGGGCCGGTTCCTGAAGCTCTACACCGAACTGCCCGTGGAAGAATGCGACCGTCTGGGCGCGCTGCAAGGGGCCGAGATCAACGCCGCCAAGGCGTTGCTTGCCAACGAGGTCACCACGCTGCTGCACGGGGCCGACGCCGCCAAGGCTGCCGCTGAAACTGCCCGCGAAGTGTTTGAAAAGGGCGGCGTGGGCGATGACCTGCCCACCCTGACCCTGACGCGCGCAGAGCTGGGCGATGGCATCTCCATCGTGCAACTGATCGTCAAATCGGGGTTGGCCGGTTCGGGCAAAGAGGCCAAGCGCCTGATTGCCGAAAACGGTGCGCGCCTGGACGACGCGCCGTTGACCGATGCGGGCCTGATGATCGACGCGGGCGCACTGTCCTCCCCGATCAAGCTGAGCGCGGGCAAGAAACGGCACGCCCTGGTGCAACTGGGCTAGAACAAAAGCGCCTCCACCAGGGTTAAAATCGCAAAAGTCGGGATCGACAAACCCGTCGCCAGTAAAATGGCGGCGGTTCTTGTCATACGCGGGGCGGTGGCAGTGACGCCGTAGACTGATTTCTTCATGACCTCATTAATCCCGCGTTAAGTTTCCATCCGGTTAATGGCGGCATGTTTGATTGTGCTCCGCCCCTGTGCCCCACTCCCCTGATGCAATCCGCCGCTTTCGAGGCAGCCTTGCGGGCCTGCGGGCAACGTCCCATGCGCCTGTCCTGCGGCACGCTGATGCTGCGCCGCAAGGTTGCGGGCCTGCCTGTCGCGATGCTGCCGCGGGCTACGCTCTCCGATCCGGCCCTGACGCTGTCACTGGCCCGCGAGATCACCCGCGCGCCGCTGTTGATGTCGCCGGCGCGGCCCAATGACCTGTCGGAACAGGGCGCGTTGCCGCTGGTCAGCCCCGCGCGCCAGGCGCTCCTGGCCCTGCAACCCGACAACACGGCGATGCGCGCCAAGCTGCATCAAAAATGGCGCAACCGTTTGAAACATGGGGAAAAGGCTGGACTACAGGTGCGGCATCATCCGCTGCCATGGCGCAGCGACCACTGGCTGTTGCAGGCGGACACCGCACAACAGCGCGCGCCGCGATCCTGTTCGAGGCGTTTCAGGGTGCCGATCCGGTCGCCGCCCTGCTGATCCTGCGCCATGGCACCACTGCCACCTATCACATCGGCCACACCACGACCGCCGGACGCGCCGCATCGGCGCACACGCTGCTGATGTGGACCGCGATGTGCTGGTGCGCGGGCCACGGTCACCAATGGCTGGACCTCGGGCTGGTTGAAACCCAGCGGAACGCCGGTCTGGCCCGTTTCAAACTGGGCACCGGCGCGGATGTCGTGCCCCTGGGCGGCACGTGGGTGCACTGGCCCCCGTTGCGGCCCTTGCGCAGGCTGACGTGGCTGGACCGCAAGGCGATGATCCCTTGACCTGTCCGTGGGCAGCGTTCAAATGCGCCGATGCTTACAGAACGCGAAAAAATGGCGGCCGGCGACTGGTACAGTTGTCTTGATGCCGAACTGGAATCCCTGCGCAACACCGCGGCGCAGGCTTGTGATGCCCACAACGCGCTGCCTGCGATTGAACGGCGCGGGTTAAGCGCACCGCTGCGCGGCCTCTTTGCCGACCACGGACAGGATTGCATGATCGAAGGGCAATTTCATTGCGCCTACGGCTGCAATACGCGGCTGGGGAATTTTGTCTATCTGAACGCAGGCTGCGTGATTCTGGACAGTGCGCAGGTGACAATCGGCGATCACACGCTGATCGGACCCAAGACCCAGATCCTGTGCGCCGACCACCACCGCGACCCGCAACAACGGCGCAAGGGGCTGGAACGCGCCCTGCCCGTCACCATCGGTTCAGATGTCTGGATCGGTGCGGCGGCGCTGATCCTGCCCGGTGTCACCATCGGCGACGGCGCCATCGTCGGCGCGGGCAGCGTGGTCACCCGCGACGTGGCACCGGGTGCGGTCGTGACCGGAAATCCGGCCAGACCGCGTTAAGCGTCCGCTTTTTCTTCCAGCAAAAGCCACTCTTCCTCGGCTTCCTGCAGCTTTTCGTGCCGCGCAACCAAGGCCTCGGTGGCCTTCTGGAACTTGACCGGCTCGCGGGTGAACAGCTCGGGGTCGCTCATCAGCTCTTCCAGCTTGGCAATCTCGGCCTCAAGCCGCGCGATTTCCTTGGGCAATGCCTCAAGCCGGTGTTTTTCGGTGAAACTCAGACCCGACGCCTTGGCAGGCGCGGCCGCCGCGGCCGTCTCGCGCGCGACCGTCTGCTTGGATTTCACCACGCTGCCTGCGAAATCATCCTGATCGCGCTGCGCCATGTAATCCGACCAGCCGCCCGCATAGACGGTTGCCTTGCCCTTGCCTTCCAGCGCGATGGTGGTCACCGCCACGCGGTCCAGAAAGTCGCGGTCGTGGCTGACCAACAGCACGGTGCCATCGTATTGGCCCAGCAAATCCTGCAACAGGTCCAGCGTTTCCACGTCCAGATCGTTGGTCGGTTCGTCCAGCACCAGCATGTTGCTGGGCTTGGCCATGATCTTGGCCAGCAGCAGCCGCGCCTTTTCCCCACCCGACAACGAGCGGACCGGCGCGCGCGCCTGTGCTTCGTCGAACAGGAATTCCTTGAGATAGCCGATTACGTGTTTCGGCGCACCGCGCACCATGACCTGATCGGCCTTGCCGCTGACGCGCATGTCGGGGTCGCCGGTCAGCGAATCCCAAAGGCTCATATCCGGGTCCAGTTGCGCGCGCGCCTGATCGAACAGCGCGATCTCCAGATTGGTGCCCAGCTTGATCGTGCCGCTGTCCGGTGTTTCCTTGCCGATCATCATGTTCAACAGCGTGGTTTTGCCCACGCCGTTGGGGCCGACCAGCGCAATCCGGTCGCCACGCATGACGGTGATGTCAAAGGGATTCAGGATCACCTTGTCCCCGTAAACCTTTGTAATGCCTTCCGCTTCGATCACCTTGCGGCCCGATTTGGTGCCCGCATCCAGCGCCATCGCGGCGGCACCCTGCCGGTTGATCTGCGACGCCCGCTCGGCGCGCAATTCGCCCAGGGCACGCACGCGGCCCTGGTTGCGCTTGCGCCGCGCGCTGATGCCTTCGACCGCCCAACGGGCCTCGGCCTTGATCTTGCGGTTCAGCTTGTGGCGCTGCATGTCCTCGTCTTCCCAGACCTTGTCGCGCCATTCCTCGAAGTGCTCAAAGCCCTTCTCCTGACGGCGCACAACGCCGCGGTCAATCCACATCGTCGCCCGTGTCAACGCACGCAGGAACGCACGGTCGTGGCTGATGATCATGAACCCGGCACGGGTCTGCTTCAGCTCGTTTTCCAGCCAGCCGATCGCCTCGATGTCCAGGTGGTTGGTTGGCTCGTCCAGCAGCATCAGCTCCGGCTCTTCCGCCATCAACCGTGCCAGCGCCGCGCGCCGGCGTTCCCCGCCCGATGCGGTTTCGACCGCGCGTGCCGGGTCAAACTTCAACCCCTCGCCTGCGCGTTCCACCTTGTACAACTCGCCCTCGTGCAACGTGGCAGATGCGAAATCGCCCAATGTGGCATAGCCCGACAGGTCCGGGTCCTGCTCCATATAGCCAACCGTCACGCCAGGTCCTGCGATGACCTCACCCTTGTCGGGCTCGACCAGACCGCCGGCAACCTTCATCAAGGTCGACTTGCCCGAGCCGTTGCGCCCGACCAGCGCCAGACGGTCGCCCGGCTGGACGATCATCGACAGGTTCTCGAACACCGGATCGCCTCCGAAGGTCAGAGAAATTTCATTCAGTTGCAAAAGGGGTATACGTGCCATGGCAGCCATCTATGTGCAGCCCGTGTCGCGGTCAACGGGCAGCGCGCATGGCACACAAAATAACTGCTCTCGCCCCTTCATCTTGCCAGATAAACTCCGGGGAGCCCGAGGGACTGGCCCCTCGGACTTATCAAACTGGGGTCTGGCCCCTCAGCCTTGTATTTCGTAGGCCCGTCCTACCCCGCCACCGCCCGCAGCAGTTTCTTGCGCGCGGGGGGAATCGCCCCGATCTCAACGCCGGTGAACACATGCAGCGTGTTCATCTGCCGGTCCACCACCGCGTGATCGCTGACCCAGCCGCCCATCAACAGATAAGTCTTCAACAAAGGCGGCATCCGCAGCATCGCCTTTTTCAGGTCCGGCTTGCGCCGCAGCTTGGCGGCAAAGCGGAACACATCCGGCGCCTTGATTTGCGGCAACCAGCGTTTCGGGGCCAGATGGCGGGCTTTGAGCACGGCAAAGGCATCCAGGTACTCGGCCGTTTCAGTGCCCGCAAAGGACGAACAGCCAAACAGCATCTCGACGCCTTCGCGGTCCACATAGGCTGTCATCGCGCCCCAGGCCACGCGCAGGATGTCGGGATCATGGCAATCGGGATGCACGCAAAATCGCCCCATCTCGACCATCTTGCCCTCGAAAGACGCAAGCCCGCTCAGCTCGTAATACTGCGCCGAATAGCTGCGCGATATCTCCGAACCCGTCAGCGGCAACATGCGAAAACAGGCGACCAACTGGCCGGTGTCGACCGCATGGATCAGGATATGGGTGCACAGCGCGTCAAAGTCGTCTGCATCCGCATCCTTGCCAAAGCACAGCGCGCGCAGTGCCTGGGCCTGCGCAACCGGCTCGGGTCCGGTTGCGGCGCTGGCGGAATAACGGCCCCGTTGCAATGAAATCATGCAAGCCTCCACCTGTCGTGGCGGCCTGCCACGGGTCAGCCGCCCAATCCGGACGGGCCAATGCGCCCGATATTGCCCAGCAGCTGCCGCAGGAATGTCTTGTTGCTGACGGCGCTGTCGCTGACACGGCGCGTCAGCGGCACGACCTGACCTTTTTCAAGGCCAAAGGTTTCGATGTTGCTGACCACGCCCGCGCTGTCAAAGCTGATCGCCAGCACCTGGCGGTCAATCTCGTCAGGCGCGCGGAAGGCGAAGGTCCGCATGCGGCTGCGCACGTAATAATACCCGCCGCCGTTCACGACACCGCTGGCCCCCGGAGGTCCGACGGTTTCCTCGACGCTGGCACGGGTGTCGACGCCGACAACGATCTGGTTCAATTCGTCCTCGGGCGGCATATAGCCGTGATTGCGGTAGCTTGGCGCGCAGGCCCCCAAGGTCAGGCACAACAGGCCAATGCCCGTGATGCGAATGATGGAACGTGTTCCCATTGTCTGCCCTTCTGTGGCCTTGTGGTTGCGGCTTTGCGTCAGGCTTACTAAATGAATGCCTCCGGTTCAAGAAACGAAAGCGACTTCATCGTATGTCCGCGACACCACCATCCCCGACCGCCTTGCGCGTGTCCAGCCTGCCGCAGAACGCGCCCAAGCCTTTTGCGCTGTTGCCCAATGCACAGCAGATGCAGGAGATTGCCGCCGAACTGGGCCTGGCCGGGCTCCGCAAACTGCGCTTTGAGGGCCAGATCGAGGCGATGGGCCGCGCCGACTGGAAGCTGACCGGCAAGCTTGGCGCGACCGTGGTCCAGCCTTGCGTCGTCACGCTTGACCCCGTCACCACCCGCATCGATGCCCCGGTCGAGCGTATTTTCCAGCACAGCTTCACCACACCCGACGGCGAAGTCGAAGTCGAGATGGACGAAGACGACCGCACCGAGCCGCTGGGCGCATGGATCGACCCCGCCGCGGTCATGGTCGAGGCGCTGAGCCTGAACCTGCCGCTTTACCCGCGCGTGCCTGATGCGGAACTGGAACAGACCGTGTTCACCGAGGACGGCCTGAAGCCGATGACCGACGAAGACGCACGCCCCTTTGCGGGTCTGGCAGCCCTGCGCGGTCAGCTTGACGACGACACTGAATAAGGCCACTGAGAACCGTGCAATGGAACCGGTAAAGAATCGGCTTGCGCACGGGTGAATTCACAGTATTTTGCCGCCCTCTTGGAATTTAGGGTTGGACATGACAAGCGTCGCATTCTAAACGCTGCCAAACGCTGCATGCACCAACGTAACCGACACCCCCTGCACTGCGCAGGGCCGCACAGACAAAAAGGCCGAGCACATGGCTGTTCAACAGAACAAAGTATCGAAATCGCGTCGCAACAACCGCCGCGCCCACGATTCGCTGACGGCAGCGAACCCCAACGAATGCCCCAACTGTGGCGAGCTGAAACGCCCGCACCACATTTGCGCGTCCTGCGGTCACTATGACGATCAGGAAATCGTCGCGCTGACCGATGACATCGATCTGGACGAAGACGCAGCCTAAGTCAGATATACAGGACAGGCACGCATTATGACGGTCTCCAAAGACCAGAAAAGCTTCGCGGCCAAGTCCACCATTCTGTCTGTTGACGCCATGGGTGGCGATCAGGGCCCGGCAGCCGTTGTTGCCGGGCTTAGTCTGTTCGCCAAGAAGGACCGCAAGACACAGTTCATCCTGCATGGACCCGTTGCGACCCTGACCGACCTCGTCGCCAAACGCCGCAACCTGGAAGGTCGCTGTACCATCATCGATGCCACCGGCGTTGTGACGATGGACGACAAGCCCAGCCAGGTCGTGCGCCACGGCAAGGATACGTCCATGTGGTCGGCCATCGAATCGGTGCGCGACGGCAAGGCGGATGTGGCGGTCAGCTGTGGCAACACCGGCGCGCTGATGGCGCTGTCGATGATCCGGCTGCGCAAGCTGCCCGGCGTGAATCGGCCCGCGATTGCGGTGCTGTGGCCCTCGCGCAATCCGCAGGGGTTCAATGTGATGCTGGACGTTGGCGCCGATATCCGCGCCGATGCCGATGACCTTCTGCGCTATGCACTGATGGGCGCATCCTATGCGCGCAACGGCATGAACCTGCCCCGCCCCCGCGTCGGCCTGCTGAACGTCGGCACCGAAGACCACAAGGGCCGTCAGGAACTGAAAGACGCGAACGAACTGATCCGCGACTATCAGGGCAATGCCGATTTCGACTATGTTGGGTTCGTCGAAGGTGGCGACATCCAGGGCGACATCGCCGATGTGATCGTGACCGACGGCTTTACCGGCAACGTGGCGATCAAAACGGGCGAAGGCACCGCCAAGCTGATCGGCGACCTGCTGAAAGAAGCGTTCAAATACACGATCCTGTCGCGCATCGCCTCGCTTTTGGCGCTGACATCGCTGCGCCGCCTGCAAAAGCGGATCGACCCGCGTGGCAAAAATGGCGGTGTTTTCCTGGGCCTGAATGGCACGGTTGTAAAATCCCACGGGTCCGCCGATGCTTTGGGCGTGGCCGCCGCGATCACGCTGGCCGCGCAACTGTCGCAGTCGGGCTTCAACAGCAAGCTGGCCGCGCGCGTGGCAGCGGTTCTGCCGCAAGACGAAGAGAATACAGAAGGAAACAGCGCATGACTCTCAGAGCCGTGGTCACAGGTGTCGGCCACTATTTGCCCGAACGGGTCGTGCCGAACGCCGAATTCGAAAAGACGCTGGACACCTCTGACGAATGGATTCGCGCACGCTCCGGCATCGAGAACCGCCATTTCGCGGGCGAAGGCGACAGCACATCGTCGATGGCCGTGGCCGCAGCAACGGCCGCCCTGGCCGATGCAGGTCGCACAGCGCAGGACGTGGACGCCATCATCGTCGCCACATCGACCGCTGACCTGACCTTTCCGTCCAGCGCCACGATGGTGCAGGCCGGTCTGGGCATGACGACCGGCTTTGCCTTTGACGTCCAGGCGGTCTGCGCCGGTTTCGTCTATGCGCTGGCCAACGCCAACGCGCTGATCGCCTCGGGTCAGGCCAAGCGTGTGCTGGTCATCGGCTCGGAAACCTTCAGCCGCATCATGGACTGGACCGACCGCGGCACCTGTGTGCTGTTCGGCGACGGTGCGGGCGCGCTGCTGCTGGAAGCGCAAGAAGGGACAGGCACCCCTGCCGACCGTGGCATCCTGGCAACCGACCTGAACTCGGACGGACGTCACAAGGATCTGCTCTACGTCGATGGCGGCTCCAGCACCGGCACCACCGGTTACCTGCGGATGCAGGGCAACCAGGTGTTCCGCCACGCTGTCGAGAAACTGGCCGCCACCGCGCAAACCGCGATGGACCGCGCCGGTGTGACCGCCGAAGATGTCGACTGGATCGTGCCCCACCAGGCCAACATCCGCATCATTCAGGGCACCGCCAAGAAAATGAACATCTCGATGGACCGCGTGGTCGTCACTGTTCAGGATCATGGCAATACCTCTGCCGCGTCGATCCCGCTGGCCCTCTCCGTGGGCAAGCAACGCGGCCAGATCAAGCAGGGCGATCTTCTGGTCACCGAGGCCATCGGCGGCGGTCTGGCATGGGGTGCCGTGGTCCTGCGCTGGTAAACGCCTCGAATCCTTGCAATTATCCGCCTGAGACTCCGGCGGATCAGGTCATTGATATTGACTCGTAAATTCCCGCACCCCTATTGTTGGTCAAAACATGGGGGACGACATGGCTGACAAGACATTGACGCGGATGGACCTGAGCGAGGCCGTTTTCCGCGAGGTGGGTCTTTCTCGGAATGAAAGCGCCCAATTGGTAGAAAGCGTTCTGGAGCATATGTCCGACGCGCTGGTGAATGGCGAACAGGTGAAAATCTCGTCCTTCGGCACCTTTTCCGTGCGCAGCAAATCGGCGCGCGTGGGCCGCAACCCCAAAACCGGCGAAGAGGTTCCGATCAACCCCCGCCGCGTTCTGACCTTCCGCCCGTCGCACCTGATGAAAGACCGCGTCGCCTCCGGCAACAAGTCCTGAATTCATGTCCAAGTCGCCTGATGCGTTCCGCACAATTTCGGAAGTGGCCGATTGGCTGGGCGTACAGGCGCACGTGCTGCGATTCTGGGAAAGCAAGTTTTCACAGGTCAAACCGGTCAAACGCGCAGGCGGGCGTCGCTATTACCGCCCGGCCGACATGCTGCTGCTGGGCGGCATCCGCAAGCTGCTGCACGACGACGGGCTGACGATCAAAGGCGTTCAGAAGATCTTGCGCGAACAGGGTATGGCCTATGTGTCCGACCTGTCGCGGCCTTTGGATGACGATGTAATGGAGGCGCTCGAGGCCGCCACGCCAGAACGCCCCGCCGCCCCCTTTTCCGATCCGCCCCCGCCCGAGCCTGAACCGATGGTCGGCGAGGTGGTCGAATTTCCCACAACGCCCGAGCCTGTTGCGGCCCCTGCTGCAGACATCCCCGAACCACCTGCCGCCGCGCCTCCGCCCATGCCACCGGACGCGGCCGTCGAGGTACAAGATGATGAAACGCCGGACGCAGAGCCGGAAGAAATCGCGGAGCCACCCGCAGCTGATACGCCCGCGGCTGATGCGCCCGCGGCTGATGCCGACGAACAGCCGTCGGACACAGCCCCCGAGCCGCTGACCGCAGCCCCACCGCCCGTGACACCGGACGAAATCGCACAGACGCAAGACCCATCGCAGGAACCTGAGGGGATCGAAGAGGCTGTCGAAGCCACCGTCGAACCCGGCCAAAGCTTTGATTCGGTGGCGGAAAACGAATCGGACCACACACCCGCGCACGACACACCCGCCTACGATCCGCAGCCCGCGCCGGAAGAATCCGCGCCAGAAACCGACGTCGCTCCGGCTCCGCAGGATCATCCCGCTGTCGCACAGGATGACGCTCCCCCCGTCGACGCATCCGCCGAGCCGAACGAGAGTGCAACCGCCGATCAGCACGACCAAAGCTCCGCCGTCACTCCGACAGACAACGCCCCCGAAACGGCAAAGGCGGAAGAGACGCCCGCAGATCCCACACCTGCGACCGCATCCGAACCGGACAAACCGGCCGAAAGCGCCGTACCGGCCTTTCTCAGCACGTCGAAAATGGCATCCGACCCCGATGCGGCACCCTCTGAACCGGCCCCTGCCCCCACGCCAAAACCGCGCGTCGTCGATGCCCCCGATCCTCCCGCCGAGGACCAGATCGAAACCACGCCCGGCCTGCTGGCGGCCCTGGCCCGTGCCACGCAGATCGCCCCGGATCACCAGAATACCCTGCGTCCTATGCTGGCCCAACTGACCGCCCTGCGCGACCGGATGGCCTCGGCACGCAAACCGCGAAGTTAAGAGTGACTCTTTGCCAATTTACCCTTGCAGCACCCGTCAAATCGGGTATGAACCCCATCAAGTCGGGCTATGGCGCAGCCTGGTAGCGCGTCCGTCTGGGGGACGGAAGGTCGCAGGTTCGAGTCCTGCTAGCCCGACCAACAACACACCGCCCGGCCCTGCATGGGGTTCGGGCGGTTTGTGCATCTGAAGGGCGAATATTATGACCGGCGTGATTCCCAACCAGCAGATTGAACAGATGATTGCGCAGGGTGCCCTGTCGGGCGATCCCGCGATCATCCCCGCCCAGATACAGCCCGCCAGCCTTGACCTGCGCCTTGGCACCGTGGCCTACCGCGTGCGGGCTTCGTTCCTTGCCGGGCACGGCGCAAAGGTCGCCGACCGGCTGAGCGAATTCGAGATGCACCGCGTGGACCTGTCGAACGGTGCCGTTCTGGAAAAGGGCGCGGTTTACGTGGTGCCCTTGATGGAATCACTGGCTTTGCCCGACGGCATACAGGCCGTGGCCAATGCAAAGTCCTCCACGGGCCGTCTGGACCTGCTGACGCGTCTGATCACCGACGGCGGCACGGAATTCGACCGCATCGCGCCGGGCTACACCGGACCGCTGTACGCCGAGATCTGCCCGCGCTCTTTCTCTGTCCTCGTCCGCCCCGGTATGCGCCTGAACCAGATCCGGTTCCGCGACGGTCAGGCGGTGCTGGACGACGCCGCCCTGCGCGCCCTGCACGCCGATCAGGTGCTGGTGGATGGCGATGCCGTGATCGACGACGGCCTGGGCTTTTCCGTCGATCTGCGCCCTGCTGACAACACGCTGGTCGGCTACCGCGCCAAACCGCACACAGGTGTGATCGATCTGGACAAGATCGGCCACTATGACCCCGCCGAATATTGGGAAGAGGTGCACAGCGCCACCGGCCAGATCATCCTGGACCCCGGCGCGTTCTATATCCTTGTCAGCCGCGAGGCGGTGCACATCCCACCCGATTGCGCCGCCGAAATGGCACCCTATCTGGCAATGGTCGGTGAATTCCGCGTGCATTACGCGGGGTTCTTCGACCCCGGCTTTGGCCACGACGCCGCAGGCGGTGCCGGGTCGCGCGGCGTGCTCGAAGTGCGCTGTCACGAGGCGCCCTTCGTGCTGGAGCACGCGCAGATCGTGGGCCGTCTGGTCTATGAGAAAATGGCCGAAGTGCCCACACAGCTTTACGGTGCAGGCATTGCGTCGAACTACCAGGGTCAGGGTCTGAAGCTGTCAAAACACTTCAAAACGCCCTGATCCCAACAGCTTACATCTTGCCCATGCGCTTTGCCACGCGGGCCGCCTGCCGCGCCTGACGGACCTGCTGCTTAGTGATGCCGTTACCTTGGCCATTGCCACCCTGGCGTGGGCGTCCGTCCTGCCCCGTGGGCTGGCCGTATTCATCCACCTCGGCGTCACCCTGCTTGCGGCGGCCACCCATGTTGCTGGCCCCCTTGATGCCCGCATCAATGCCCTTGCTGATGGCTTTGCGCATGACCAGCTTGATGATCATGTTGATAATCTGATTGACGTTCATTGCCGTCTCTCCTGCTGCTTAACACCTTATATAGCAGTGATTGCGGCGATTTTCAGGTCTGTCTCGCCTCAGTCTTCGAAAAGTTCGCTTTGACCTTCGGCGCTTTCATCCTCGTCGTCAGCATCACGCGGCAGATCGCCACCGGGCGGCGGGCGGTTTTCCAACAGGCCCGCGGCACGCAGTTCCTTCAACCCCGGCAAATCGCGCGCGCTTTCCAGACCGAAATGGTCCAGGAAATCCTGCGTCACCACGAATGTCACAGGCCGCCCCGGTGTCATCTTGCGACGCCCAAACCGAATCCATTCCAGCTCCAGCAACTGGTCCACCGTGCCACGGCTGACACTGACGCCCCGAATTTCCTCGATCTCGGCGCGGGTGACGGGCTGGTGATAGGCGATGATCGCAAGGGTTTCGATGGCCGCACGGCTCAGCTTGCGGGTCTCGACGGTTTCCTTTTGCATCAGGAACCCCAGATCGGCGGCCGTGCGGATCGCCCAGGCATCGCCCACACGCGTCACGTTGACCCCGCGTCCCTCATAGCGTTTGCGCAGGTGCACCAGCGCCTCGGCAGGGTCACAGCCATGCGGCAGCCGCGCCTCAAGCTCGCGCACGGTGATCGGCTCTGCCGTGGCGAACAGGATCGCCTCGACCATGCGTTCCTGCTCTCCCATTGGTGGGGCCTCGAACAGGCTTTCTTCTTTTTGGTCAATATCTTCTGGCATTTAATGATCTCTTTTCCGCAACTGGATCGGCGCGAACATTTCCGACTGCCGGATTTCCAGATGCCCCTCTTTGACCAGTTCAAGCGAGGCGGCAAAAGTCGCCGCTGTGGCAGACCGCCGCCGCACCGGATCGCCGTCCCAGCCCTCTGGCAGATAAGAGGAAATCTCGGTCCAGTCGCCCGCATAACCGATCAGCCCCCGCATCCGCTCCAGCGCCTGCTCCATGGTAAAGACCGAGTCGCGGTCCATCACGAAAGGACGGAAATCATCGCGGGTGCGGATGCGGGCATAGCCCTGCATCAGGTCCAGCAGCGTCGCCGAATAGGTCACCTTGCGCACGCGCGTGACCATCTCGGACTGACCGCGCGCAAAGAAATCGCGGCCCAACTGGTCGCGCGCCATCAACCTTGCGGCGGCATCGCGCATGGCCTGCAACCGCTCCAACTGAAACGCCAGGTGCGCGGCCAGCTCCTCGCCCGAGGGCCCCTCTTCCGACGGGTCGGGCGGCAACAGCAGCCGGGATTTCAGAAAGGCCAGCCAGGCGGCCATCACCAGATAGTCGGCGGCCAGTTCCAACCGCAGCGCCTTGGCCTTTTCCACGAACGCCAGATACTGACGGGCCAGCTGCAACACGCTGACCTTGCGCAAATCGACCTTTTGCGTGCGGCTGAGCGTCAGCAACAGGTCCAGCGGCCCCTCAAAGCCGTCGACATCCACGATCAACGCCTCGGCAGCAAGCCGTTCGCTGACGCTGACCTTGTCTTCTTCGAACAGATTTTCAGCCATGCGCAATCGCGCCCGTCAGCGCCCTATTTTAACAGGCTCTCAAGTTCGGCGTCAGCGGCGGAAATGTCAATGTCATCGGGCGTATGGCGCGCGGCCAGCGCGGCATCTGCGCGGCGCTGCGCCTCTGCGTCCATTTCGCCCGCTGCGGCGGCGACCTCCATGCGCTCGGCCAACGTGCCGTTGCAATGCAGGATCACATCACAGCCCGCATCCAGCGCGCCGCGCGTGAGGTCGGTCAGCGACCCGCTCAGCGCCTTCATCGAAATGTCGTCGGTCATGATCAATCCGTCAAAGCCGATGTCGCTGCGGATCACATCCATCACCTTGGGCGACAGGGTCGCAGGGGCTGTGTCGATGGCATCATAGACCAGATGCGCGGTCATCCCCATCGGCAGGTCGTTCAGCGCCTTGAAGGGGGCAAAATCCTGTGCATCCAGATCGGCGCGCGGCGCGGCGACGGTGGGCAGGTCGAAATGGCTGTCCTGTGTGGCGCGGCCATGACCGGGGATGTGTTTGACCACTGGCAACACACCGCCATCCAGCATGCCCTGGGCATGCGCACGGCCCAGCGTGGCCACCGTGCCCGCGTCCGTGCCATAGCAACGGTTGCGCAGGAACGGGTGGCTGTCGTCACAGGCCACATCGACCATCGGCGCACAGTTGCTGTCGACCCCAATCGCCCGCAGCTCGTGCGCAATCACGCGCCCCCGCAGGTACATCGCCCGCTCGGCCTGATCGCCCGCAGCCGCGACGAAATCCAGCGGCGGCAACCATTCGCGCCACTGCGGCGCACGCAGACGCTGTACGCGCCCGCCCTCTTGGTCAATCGTGATCGGGCATTCATAGCCCACCGCATTGCGCATGTCGGCGCACAGGGCGCGCACCTGATCGGGATTGTCGATGTTGCGCGCAAACAGGATGAACCCAAAGGGCAGCACATCGCGGAAAAACGCGATTTCATCCGACGTCAGCCGCAGCCCGTCCGCATCCAGAATGGTCGCGCCAAAGTTCATCGTGTGACGACCGGAATACAGTCAGCCCCCTCTGCCACAAGGGCCGAGCAGAAGCGACGCGCATCAGACAGATCGGTAAAACCGTGCGCGCGCAGCCGGTAGAACGTGCGCCCGCCGCTTTGCGCCTTTTGGATGATGCGCGACTTGCCGTTCAGGTAATCGCCAAAGCGGCCCTCGATGCGCGTCCACTGCTGCCGCGCGACCTCTTCGCTGTCAAAGGCACCCAATTGCACCAGGCGCGTGCCTGTCGCCAGGCTCTCGGGATCGATCTCCTGAGTGGGCGTCGCTTCGACCGCAACGGCGCGCGCCGGGATCACCATGGCAGGCGCATCGGCTGGGCGCACCTTGGGGCGCAGGGAAAACTTGGGACCGGGGCCCGTCATGTCCAGAACCGGAGCGGGCTGCATGATTTCATCTGTGTCTGCACCGGCAACACCATCAAGACGATCCGCCTCGCCATCCTCGTCAATGCGCTCGACACCATCGGTTAACTGGTTGACCAGATCGTCCACCGAACCCGACTGCAACGCGGCGGCAACATCCGGCCCCGGCGCGCGGCCTGTCTCAGAAGAGTTCGACTGTGGCGCAGATGCCACCCCCGGCACCACCATCGACGCCAGAATGGGCGTATCTTCATCGGCCAGGGCCACCGGACGCGGTGCCAGCACAAAGCGGTCGGCGGGCGGTTGCGTGCCACCGTCAGCCGCGACCGCATTGACCGCCAGCCCCTGGTTCATCGCCAACTGGCCACCCGGTTCCTCGGGGCGGACCCGCATGTCACCTTGCACGGCACGGACCACCGGAATGCCGCTAACATCGCGCACCATCAGCTTGTAACCCCAGACACCAACCCCGGCAATCAACGCCAGCGACACCACGGCCCCGGCGATATTTGTCATATTGGTCAGAGACTTGGCCGTCGCATTCCCTGCCGCACCATATTGCGCAACATAGCTGTCTTCGCCCAAGCCATGGGTGTCATAAACGTCTGCCATTTCTGCCTCGCTGCCTGCACGATACGTCGCCGCGCTGGTCTACTGTGATATTGCCTGCTTCGGGCTGCGGCGCTTTTGGTCAGCGCATTTCGTCAGCCGGTGTAACGCCAAGAATACCAAGACCGGCGGCAATTACAATCGCCACGGCACGCGCCAGCGCGATTTTTGCCACACTGGCCGCGTGGTTGTCGTCCTGAATGAAGCGCAAGGTGGTTTCGTCGTTGCCCTTGTTCCACAGACCGTGGAAATCGCCCGCCAGTTCATAAAGGTAAAACGCCACCCGATGCGGCTCGTTGGTCCGCGCCGCGGTCTCGATCAGACGCGGCCATTCCGCCAGCTTGCCGGCCAGCGCCAGCTCGGCAGGATGGTCCAGCAGCGCCAGATCAGGCGTGGCATCGGTGTCGATCCCCGCCTCGGCCGCCTTGCGCAGCACCGAGTTCACCCGCGCGTGGGCGTATTGCACGTAGAACACCGGGTTCTCGCGGCTCTGCTCGACGGCCTTGTCGAAATCAAAGTCCAGCGGCGCGTCGTTCTTGCGCGTCAGCATCACGAAACGGGTCACATCGGGGCCAACCTGATCGACCACGTCGCGCAGGGTGACAAATGTCCCTGCCCGCTTGGACATCTTGAACGGCTCGCCGTTCTTGAACAGCTTCACCAGCTGGCACAGCTTGATGTCCAGCGGCACGGTGCCGCCCGACAGCGCCGAAACCGCTGCCTTCATCCGTTTGACATAGCCGCCGTGGTCGGCGCCGAACACGTCGATCAGCGCGTCAAAGCCGCGCTGCACCTTGTCATAGTGATAGGCAATGTCAGGCGCGAAATAGGTCCAGGCCCCGTCGGATTTCATCACCGGACGGTCCACATCGTCGCCATGTTCGGTCGACCGGAACAACGTCTGCTCGCGCGGCTCCCAATCCTCGGGCTTCTTGCCCTTGGGCGGCTCCAGCACGCCCTCATAGATCAGACCCTTGGCCTTCAGGTCCTCGATCGCGGCTTCGATCCGTCCGGTGCCATACAGCGATTTTTCGCTGTAAAACACGTCCATCTCGACACCCAGCGATTTCAGATCGGCGCGGATCAGGTCCATCATCGCATCGGTCGAGAAGTTGCGGATCTCTTCCAGCCACACGTCCTCGTCTTGCCCGACATAGGCGTCGCCCACCTTGTCCTTCAGCGCCTGGCCCACGTCGATCAGGTAATCGCCCGGATAGGTCCCATCGGGAAAGGCCACGTCCTGTCCGTGCGCCTCAAGATACCGCAGGTAAACGGACCGCGCCAGAACATCGACCTGCGCGCCGCCGTCGTTGATGTAATATTCGCGCGTGACCTCATGGCCTGCAAAATCCAGCAAGGACGCCAGCGCATCCCCAAAGACAGCGCCCCGCGTGTGCCCCACATGCAGCGGCCCTGTGGGGTTGGCGCTGACATATTCCACGTTCACCTTGCGGCCCCGCCCCATGTCCGACCGGCCAAAATCCGTCCCCTGCGCCAGAACGGCACCGACAACGCCCTGCCAGACCACAGGCGCCAGCCGCAGGTTCAAGAACCCCGGCCCCGCCACATCGGCGCTGACCACGCGGTCGTCCGCCACCAGCTTGGCCGCCAGCGCGTCGGCGATGTCGCGCGGCTTCAGCCCGGCAGGTTTCGCCAGCACCATCGCCGCATTGGTCGCCATGTCCCCATGTGCCGCATCGCGCGGCGGCTCGACCGTGACGTTCCCCATGTCCAGACCATCGGGCAGGCTGCCCTCGGACTGCATGGCGTTCAGGTTTTCGATCACAAGCGCGCGGATTTCGGCAAAAAGGTTCATCGGTCTGGTCCATGTCTTAGGTTTGCGCGGGTGTAGCACCTTTGCGCATGCGGTCAATCTCTGTGCGCGCCCAAAGCCGCCGCTCGCGTCTTTTGGCCGGCAAATATCCCTGTGCACAGGGGGCCGCGCCCCCAAGGCCCGCTATGCGCCGATCAGGCGCGCGTGCTCTTGCAAGGCGAAACGGTCGGTCATCCCCGCGATGTAATCGCTGACGATCCGGGCGAGAGCGGTTTCATTTTCCACCTCTTCCACATCCTTGCGCCATTGCTTGGGCAGATAATCCGTATGGGCCATGAAGAAGGGGAACAGCTCTTCCACCACCTGCGTGACCTCCGCGCGCATCTTCACCACCGAAGGGGCGCGGTACATGCGATCAAACAAGAAGGCGCGGATCACCTTCAAGTCCTGGAACACAGGGTCCGAAAAGCGGATCACAGTCTGCCCCGCCATACGCACATCGGTCACCGATTGCGGGTCGATCTCGGCCAGACGGGTGCGGGCAAAGCTGATCACATCCTCGACCAGCACACCAAAGAACCGGCGCAGCGCCTCGTGGCGGCGGCGGTAATAGTTCAGGTTGGGGTACAGCGCATCGACGGCGGCGAAATTGTCACGCAGGATCGGCAGTTCGGCCAGTTCATCGGTTGAAAACAATTCCGCGCGCAGCCCGTCGTGCAGGTCGTGGTGGTTATAGGCCACGTCGTCCGCAATCGCTGCCACCTGCGCCTCGGCGCTGGCATAGGTGTGCAGTTCCAGGTCATGATGGCGGTTGTACGCCTCCAGCGCCCAGGGGATGTCGCCGGTGACCGGGCCGTTGTGCTTGGCAATGCCTTCCAGCGTTTCCCAAGTCAGGTTCAGACCGTCGAAATCGGCATAATGCCGTTCCAGATGGGTGACGATGCGAATGGCCTGTGCGTTGTGGTCGAACCCGCCATAGGGCGCCATCAACGCCGACAACGCGTCCTCGCCCGTGTGTCCGAACGGGGTGTGCCCCAGATCGTGTGCCAGCGCCACCGCCTCGGTCAGCTCGGCGTTCAGCCCCAGTGCGCCCGATATGGTCCGCGCCACCTGCGCCACCTCGATCGAGTGCGTCAGACGGGTGCGGTAATAGTCACCCTCGTGTTCGATGAACACCTGCGTCTTGTGCTTCAGCCGCCGAAAGGCGCTGGCGTGAATGATCCGGTCCCGGTCCCGCTGAAAGCAGGAGCGGAATGTGCTTTCCTCTTCCCGAACGCGCCGTCCCCGGGCGCGGGCGGGATCCGAGGCAAAGGGTGCGCGCATATGGCTGGTCCTTGTGGCCTGTCCTTGGCGTATCTATATTGGTTCCAAACACACATGACACCCCTGCGACAGCCTCAAACCTTGTCAAACACAGGATAATCCGATGAATTTGCCACCAAAAGTCACCCCCCGCGCCTTTGCCCGCCTTGCCGAGATCGGTGCAGCAGGGCAAGGACAGGCCCTGCGTGTCGCGGTCGAGGGCGGCGGATGCTCGGGATTCCAGTATGAAATCGCGCTGGACGCCCCAAAAGACGACGATCTGGTGCTGGAAGGTGACGGCCAGAAGGTCGTGGTCGATTCCGTGTCGCTGCCGTTTCTGGCCAATGCGGTCATCGACTTTTCCGAGGAACTGATCGGCGCGCGCTTTGTCATCGACAACCCCAACGCCACCAGCGCCTGCGGCTGCGGCACCTCGTTCTCGATGTGATCCATCCGCTTGCCCCCCGCGCCCTGATCGGCGATAGCTGAGACACCAGCAGCGCAGAGGGCCAGCAGATGAAAATCGCGACATTCAACATCAACGGCATCAAGGCGCGGGCGCAGGCCCTGCCCGACTGGCTGGACGCGTTCCAGCCCGACGTGGTGTTGCTGCAAGAGATCAAATCCGTCGACGAAGGCTTTCCGCGCGAGTTGTTCGAGGAACGCGGCTATAACGTCGAAGTGCACGGGCAAAAGTCGTTCAACGGTGTCGGCATCCTGTCGAAACTGCCTCTTGAAGAGGTAACCCGTGGATTACCCGGCGACGACGAAGACGAACAGGCCCGCTGGATCGAGGCGACTGTGGTTGGTGAAAACGAGGCCGTGCGCCTGTGCGGTCTGTACCTGCCAAACGGCAATCCGGTGCCGGGGCCGAAGTATGATTACAAGCTGGCGTGGATGGCCCGTATGCAGGCCCGCGCCGAGGCTTTGCTGGCCGAGGAAATGCCGTTCCTGATGGCGGGCGATTACAACATCATCCCCCAGGCCGAAGACGCCGCGCGCCCCGAGGCCTGGCGCGAGGACGCGCTGTTCCGTCTGGACTCGCGCGAGGCTTATCGCCGGATTCTGAACCTGGGCCTGACCGAAGCCTTCCGCACCCGCGATCCGCGCCCCGGCCAGTATTCGTTCTGGGATTATCAGGCCGGTGCGTGGAACCGCAACGACGGCATCCGCATCGACCATTTCCTGTTGTCGCCCGCCGTGGCCGACATGATGACCGACGCAGGCATCGAACGCGATGTGCGCGGTCTGGACAAGCCGTCGGATCACGTGCCGGTCTGGGTCGAACTGGCCGCCTGATTTCGGCGGCTCTGCCCCCAGACCCGTCCGGAATATTCTCAGCGAAAAGAACCCGTTACGTCGTGGTCGTAAAGCCAGCTTAGCCGCTTGAGAAAGGCATTTGGCGCGAGTGTGCCCAATGTGCGCAGCCCTGCGTGCGCGATGCGGCGTTGCAGGCCGTCCAGGTGATAGTTCTTTGCATTGGCATTGGCGGCAGCGATGGCGCGGGCGACGCGTTGGGCGCGTTTGGCCTGGTATGCGGGCAATGCTTCGGCCAAGGGGGCCGCCGCGCAGCACGCTGCGAGGGTCCAGGCGTCCTCGAGCGCGAGATTGGCGCCTTGCGCCAGAAACGGCAGCGTCGGGTGGGCGGCATCACCGAGGATGGCAAGCCGGTCGCGGTGCCAGTGTTGCGCGACCGGATGCCGGAACAGGCCCCAGAGTTTTGGCGTTTCGACCTGCCCGATCAAGGTTTTGAGCTCTGCGCAGGTGTCGGCAAAGGCCGCTTGCAGGTTTGCGGGGGCATCGTCGTGGTGCCAGCCTTCGGCGGCCCAGTCGGTGCGTTCCTGCACCGCGACCACGTTCAGCAGGCCACCTTTCAGCGGATAGGTCACCACATGTTTGCCCGGGGCCATCCAGATGTTGGCGACAGGTGGCACATCGGATGCGGCGACAATGCCGCGCCATGCAACCTGACCCGTAAAAAACGGCGCGCCCTGCCCGTTGAGCAACCCCCGCGCCACGGAATGCAACCCATCCGCGCCAACCACCAGAGCGTGCGCATGGTCCCCCTGGCCCGTCCGGACAGTGCCATCCGTCGTGACCGCGTCGACACGTGCACCAAGGTGGACCGTCACCCCCGCCTGACGGCAGGACGTGGCCAACAGGTCAATCAGCGCGGCACGGTGGAAAAAGCGATAGGGCGGCGTCTGGTCTTTCAGGTCAAAGCGCGCGATGGCCCGTCCCGTCAGCCCGTCGCGCGGTTGCACCGCTTGCGCGCGCAGGCTGAAAGCGTCCAGTTGCCCGGCCAGCCCCAGTGCGGCCAGAACACGGCCGCCGTTGGGGGTGATCTGGATGCCGGCACCCACTTCGGTCAGCGCATCCGCCTGCTCATAGACCGTTACGCCCGCGCCAAAACGCGAAAAGGCCAGCGCAGCCGCCAGCCCTCCGATGCCGCCGCCGATGATGGCGACGGATGCGTTTTCAAGATGCGACATCAGTCGTCGCGGTGCACTTTCTCGCGGCGCTCGTGGCGCTCCTGCGCCTCAAGGCTCATGGTGGCGATAGGGCGTGCGTCCAGGCGTTTCAGGGAAATCGGTTCGCCCGTGACCGAGCAATACCCGTATTCACCTTCTTCGATGCGGCGCAGGGCTGCGTCGATCTTGCTGACCAGTTTGCGCTGGCGATCCCGCGTGCGCAATTCCAGCGCGCGGTCGGTTTCTTCAGAGGCGCGATCTGCGACATCGGGGATATTGCGTGTGCCGTCCTGCAGCCCCTCGATGGTGTCACGGCTGCCGGCCTGGAGTTCGATTTTCCAGTTCAGCAGCTTGCGCCGGAAATATTCCACCTGCCGTTCATTCATGAACGGTTCGTCCTCTGCCGGACTATAGTCCTTTGGCAGAAAATTTTCCTGTTTCATAGATTTCCCCTCAACTTGGCCGACACTGTTCATGTGAAATTCTACCATTCTACGCGAAGCATTGGCCCCCTGCCGCAGCGTCTAATACAGGCGCGGTTGAATGTCACTACACAATGCGGCATGGCTGGGGCAAATTGCAGTGAAACTGCGTTTCGAAATGAGGGTATTCCAGATGAAATTCACCGGCACAGAAAGCTATGTGGCAACCGACGATCTGACCATTGCCGTCAACGCCGCCGTCACATTGGAGCGCCCCCTGCTGGTCAAGGGCGAGCCGGGCACGGGCAAGACCGAACTGGCCAAGCAGGTCGCCAATTCGCTGGGGCTGCGGCTGATCGAGTGGAACATCAAATCGACCACCCGCGCGCAACAGGGTCTGTACGAATACGACGCGGTCAGCCGTCTGCGGGACAGCCAGTTGGGCGAGGAAAAAGTCCACGACGTCTCGAACTATATCCGCAAGGGCAAACTGTGGGAGGCGTTCGAGGCGAAGGAAAAGGTCGTGCTGCTGATCGACGAGATCGACAAGGCCGACATCGAATTTCCGAATGATCTGCTGCAAGAGATTGATAAGATGGAGTTTTTCGTCTACGAGACCGGCGAAACAATCCGTGCCGAAAACCGGCCCATCGTTATCATTACCTCGAACAACGAAAAGGAATTGCCCGATGCATTCCTGCGCCGTTGCTTCTTTCACTACATCCAGTTCCCCGACATGGACACGCTGCGCACCATCGTCGAAGTGCACCACCCCGGCATCAAGGAACAGCTTCTGACCACGGCGCTGACGCAGTTTTTCGAGATCCGCGAACAGGCCGGCCTGAAGAAAAAGCCGTCGACCTCGGAAGTTCTGGATTGGCTCAAGCTTCTGCTCGCCGAGGACATGAGCGCCGAGGACCTGAAATCCGACGGAAAATCCGCCCTGCCCAAGCTGCACGGTGCCTTGTTGAAGAACGAACAGGACGTGCATTTGTTCGAGCGACTGGCGTTCATGGCGCGCGGTCAGCAACGCTGAGGCCGCGCCGCCCGAAATGATGAAAATTAAGGCAGATCGCGTCGCATGTCGGCGCGGTCTTGCCGTTCAGCTCGGGGTATTGTTGCACCGGGGCGGTGTTGATCCACGTGACTTGTCAGAGCAACGGGTATACTGTCAAAAGTGTCATGAAGTTGCCTCAATCGTCCCCTATCAAGGTCGGGATGCAGGGCAAAAAGACCCTGAAACAGACGCAATAAAAGACAGGCAAACCAATGGCAGACAACACATCAGTTCAGGTGCGCCCGTTGGTCGCCTCGGATCGCGACCGCTGGGGCGTGTTGTGGACCGGCTATCTGGATTACTACGAAACCACCCTGCCACCCGAGATTTACGATGTTTATTTCGACCGTCTGCTGGGCGACGACCCGCGTGATTATTCCTGTCTGGTGGCAGAAGTGGATGGCAAGCTGGTGGGCCTGACCCATTACCTGTTCCACCGCCACGGCTGGAAGGTCGAAGACACCTGTTATTTGCAAGACCTGTATGCCGACCCGGACGTGCGCGGCATGGGCGTGGGCCGCGCGCTGATCGAGGCGGTCTATGCCGCGGCGGACGCTGCGGGCGCGCCGTCGGTCTATTGGCTTACGCAGGATTTCAACCACACCGCCCGTCAGCTTTATGACCGGATCGGGACCAAGTCGCCGTTCATCAAATACACGAGAAGCTGATGCGCAAGCTTATGCTTCCTGCGGTGCTGGTGCTGAACGCCTGTATGCCGGTGTCGCACAACGACATCCCGACGCGCGCCATCGCACCGCAACAGGCCCTGCCCGCGATGAAGGTCTTTGCCACCGCGCACCCGGTGCGCACGGTCAAGTCGAATGCCGACCTGGCGCAGGATTTCCTGGCGCTCAGCTTTGCGCTGGAATCGGGGCGTGCGCTGTCGATCTTTACCCGCTTTGACGGGCCGATCACCGTGCGCGTGACCGGCGCGCCACCTGCCTCGCTCAGCCCCGATCTGAACCGTCTGATCACCCGGTTGCGCACCGAGGCGGGCATCGACATCAGCCGCACAACGGGCGCACAGGCCAATATCACCATTCAGGCCGTCGCGCGCGACGACATCCGCCGCACCATTCCCGATGCGGCCTGTTTCGTGGTGCCGAACGTGTCGTCGCTGGACGAATATCGCCATATGCGCCGGTCGTCGCGCACCAGCTGGAGCGCGTTGGAGAAACGCGAAAAGCTGGCGATTTTCCTGCCCAATGACGCCAGCCCGCAAGAGGCCCGCGATTGCCTGCACGAGGAGTTGGCCCAGGCCATCGGGCCGTTGAACGATCTGTACCGGCTGCCGGATTCGGTGTTCAACGACGACAACGTGCACACGGTTCTGACCGGCTTTGATATGATGATGCTGCGGGCCTATTACGCGCCCGAATTGCAGACCGGGATGACACGCGCGCAGGTGGCAGCGCAGTTGCCGAAAGTGTTTGCCCGCATCAATCCCGCCGGACAGGGTCGGCCCGCGCACCCGATCTCGGAGACACCGCGCGCATGGTCGGATGCCGTGCAAACCGCGCTTGGCCCCGGTGCCTCGCCAAGCCAGCGCCGTTCGGCGGCGGCGCAGATGCTGGCAATCGCGACCCAGCTGGGCTGGACCGACCATCGCCTTGCCTTTGCCCATTATGCCAACGGGCGTTTGCTGATGAATTCCGACGCGGAAGCGGCACAACAGCATTTTCTCCTTGCCGACCGCTATTACGCCGCGACGCCGGGTGCCGAACTGCACCGCGCCTATGTGGCGACACAGCTGGCCGCCTATGCCATCAGCCGTGGCGAGGGCGAGCAGGCCCTGGCACAGGTGGACCCTTATGTTGACCTGGCCGCCGCAAGCGAAAACGCGGCCCTTCTGTCAACCTTGCTGATGTTGCGCGCCGAGGCGCTGGAACTGACGGGACGGCACGCCGAAGCACGTCGTGTCAGGGTGGACAGCCTGGGGTGGGCGCGGTACGGCTTTGGTCCAGACTGGGCTGTGCGGGCCAAGGAGCGCGAGATTGCGTCGCTGAACCCGCTCAACGGATAAACGGGTGCAGATATGATCGTGATCGCAGGGGCAATAATCGGAGCCATCGTCGGCGGGCTAACCGCGCGTCGCCGCAAGGGCAACCGGCTGGACATCGCACAATACGCCGCCGGATATGGCATCGCCTTTGCCCTTGTCGGGCTGATTGTCACCGTGTTGATCGACAGGGCTGCCGGCTGATGTTTCTGCGGTTCTTCGATCAGTTGCGCAAGGCCGGTGTGCCGGTGTCGCTGCGCGAATTCCTGGCCTTTCTCGAAGGCATGAAGGCGGGTCTGGCGACCTATGACGTCGAGGCGTTCTATTACCTGGCCCGCGTGTCGATGGTGAAGGACGAGCGCAACATCGACAAGTTCGACCGCGCCTTTGCCGCCACCTTTGACGGGTTGGAGGAGATCAGCATCGAGCAGGTACTGGAGGCCGTGGACATTCCCGCCGACTGGCTGGAAAAGCTGGCCGAAAAGCACCTGAGCCCCGAAGAAAAGGCCGAGATCGAAGCCGCAGGCGGGTTCGAAAAGCTGATGGAGACGCTGAAAAAGCGTCTGGAAGAACAGAAAAAACGCCACCAGGGCGGATCGAAGTGGATCGGCACCGCGGGCACCTCGCCCTTTGGCGCCTATGGCTACAACCCCGAAGGCGTGCGCATCGGTCAGGACAAGTCCCGCCACCAGCGCGCGGTCAAGGTCTGGGACAAGCGTGAGTTTCGCAATCTGGACGACACGGTCGAACTGGGCACGCGCAACATCAAGGTGGCCCTGAAACGTCTGCGCCGCTGGGCGCGCGACGGCGCCCAGGAAGAGCTGGACCTGAACGGCACCATCCGCGCCACCGCCGAACATGGCTATCTGGACGTGAAAACCCGCCCCGAGCGGCGCAACGCCGTCAAAGTGCTGTTGTTTCTGGACATCGGCGGGTCGATGGACCCCCACGTCAAAGTCATGGAAGAGCTGTTTTCGGCGGCCAAGTCCGAATTCAAGCACATGGAACATTTCTATTTCCACAACTGCCTGTACGAAGGCGTGTGGCGCGACAACCGCCGCCGCTGGGACGCGCAGACCCCCACGCACGAGGTGCTGCGCACCTATGGGCCGGATTACAAATGCATCTTCGTGGGCGACGCGTCCATGTCACCCTATGAGATCGCCTATCCCGGCGGGGCCAACGAACATTGGAACCCCGAAAGCGGTCAGGTCTGGCTGGAACGGGTGCGCGCGCAGTGGAACAGCACGCTGTGGATCAACCCGATCCCCGAGAAATACTGGGACTATACCCAGTCGATCAAGATGATCCGCGAGATCATGGGGCCGGATGCGATGGTGCCGATGACGCTGGAAGGTCTATCGCGGGGGATGAAGGCGCTGACGCGTTAACGCCGCACACCCTCCAACAGGTCGTCCTGTACGGTGCGATCGCCGTGCAGGACGCTGATGTCGCCCGTTGGCTCAAAAACCACGGCGCGCACCTCGTCCAGACGCAGCACATTGGCCTCGCGCAGTTTGCCGATCAGGTCGGCGCGGGTCAGTTTGGCCATGGTCAGGTTGTGATCCAGAAACGCGCCGTCTTCCATCACCAGCAGCGGTGTGTTGTCGACCGCCGTTCGCATGACGTCAAAATGTGTCCGCAACCGCCCGATCACCGACTGCACCACAAACAGCGCGACAATTGCGGCTATCCCGATGGCCACCACGGTATCCGTGCCCACCACAACACTGGCCAGAACCGACCCCATCGCCACCGTGATGACAAAGTCGTGGCCCGACATCTTGGAAAAGGACCGCAATCCGTTGATGCGTGTCAGGATCAGGATGACAACCACCATGACCGCCGCCTCGACGCCCGCCTGCAAAAGTGTTCCCGTCGATGGCATCTGCTTTCCCCCGCCTTTATTTACTGTCTCTCAACGTCGGCCCTTGGGTTACGTTCCCCGTGCGCCGATTTCCGCAAGTCTTTGGGGGCTGTGTAATTTCACTTGGCGAAGATCACGCCCCGCCGTAACGTGCCGCAATGTCTGACGCACCCGTGACCCATATCAACCTGAGAGACTTTGCCGCCGATCCCTATCCGGCGCTGGCAAGGATGCGTGCAAAGACACCTGTCACCTATGTGCCCGAACTGGGGGCCACGCTGATCACCCGCCGCGACGACGTCCACGCGCAGGAAAAGCGGACCGAGGTGTTCTCTTCGCGCCAGCCCGACGGGCTGATGACGCGCCTGATGGGTGAAAACATGATGCGCAAGGACGGCGAGGCGCATATGGCCGAACGCCGCGCGCTGTTTCCTGCCCTCAGCCCGCGCACCGTGCAGGAGCATTGGAAACCGATCTTTCAGGCCGCCGCACGCGAACAGATCAAGCGGTTGCTGCCGCGCGGGTCGTGCAATCTGGTGACCGATTTTGCCATGCCGGTGTCGGCCATGGCGCTCAAGGCGATCACCGGGCTTGAGGCGATGACCAACGCAGAAATGGACGATGTCAGCCAATCGATGATTGACGGCTGTGCCAACTATGCAGGCGACAAGGGGACCGAAAGCCGCTGCAAACGTGCAACGCGGTTCATCGACGATCACATCACCGATGCGTCGCACGCGCCCCCCGATCGCTCGGCCCTGCAAGTGATGACCGACGCGGGCCTGCCCGAGGACAGCATCCGCGCCAATATCAAGCTGATCATCTCGGGCGGCCAGAACGAGCCGCGCGATGCGATTGCCGGCACCATCTGGGCGCTGCTGACCCATCCGTCGCAGCTGGAAATGATCCGCGACGGGCGGGCCACATGGGCCGACGCCTTTGCCGAATACGCCCGCTGGATTTCCCCCATCGGCATGTCGCCCCGCCGCGTGGACCGCGCTGATACCGTTCTGGGCGTGACCTTTGAACCCGAGGACCGTGTGTTCCTGATGTATGGCTCGGCCAACAGGGACGAGGCGCATTTCGCCGTGCCCGACAATTTCGACATCACGCGCAACACCCAGCCTGCCATCAGTTTCGGTGCAGGGCCGCATTTTTGCGCAGGGGCCGCCGCCGCGCGCTGTCTGATCACCGAGGTGGCGCTGCCGCTGGCGTTCACCCACCTGAAGAACCTGCGTCTGGCGGGCGATGTGCCGTTCACGGGATGGGCCTTTCGCGGGCCGGTCAAAATGCCGGTCAAGTGGGACAGCTGAGTGTTGCCCTGCCCCTGCGTGCGCCCCATATCTAACGGATGTTGAAGTTCACCCCGATCCTGCTGGCGGTCCTTTACGCCCTTGTGATGTACCGGTTTTCGGTCTGGCGGCTGAAGGGTGAGCTGGACCAGAAATCGACCGAGCTGGCCGACCCGATGCTGCGCACGCTGTGCGACCGGATGGCCGCTGCGCTGAATCTGCCGCGCATCCGTGTTCACATCTACGAGGTTGCGCCGATCAACGGGCTGGCCGCACCCGACGGGCGCATCTTCATCACGCGCGGGTTCTACAAGGCGTTCCGCGAGGGCAAGGTGTCGGCGGACGAGCTGGCCTCGGTCATTGCGCATGAATTGGGCCATGTGGCCCTGGGGCATTCGCGCCGCCGGATGATCGACTTTTCGGGACAGAACGCCCTGCGCACCGCCATGGCGATGGTGCTGTCGCGGTTCTTGCCGGGTATCGGTGTTCTGATCGCCAACGGGTTGACCAGCCTGCTGGCGGCACGGCTGTCGCGGTCGGATGAATACGAGGCCGACGCCTATGCCGCCGCGCTGCTGACCAAGGCGGGCATCGGCATCGCGCCGCAGATCACCCTGTTTGAAAAGCTTGAGGCCCTGACGCAAAGCAATTCCGGCGCGGCCCCTGCGTGGTTGATGAGCCACCCCAAGACCACCGAACGCATCGCTGCATTGCGCAGCCTGGATGCGAAATGGACGAAGGATTAACCCAGCGCCTTACCGATCCGTGGCAGGCGTGCTTTTTTCATCAGGGCGCGCATGGTCCAGTCGGTGCCTGACATCGCCCGCGCCTGTTTCAGTACATATTCGCCCACATCCTGTACAACTTCGGGCTGGTTCTGCCAGACCTGATGCAGGTAGCCATCGGGGTCAACGCGGGCGAGCCCCTCTTCGGCCAGGATGTTGCGTGGGAAGTCCTTGGCGTTCAGGGTCATGATCACGTCCGCCGATCCGGCAATCGCCGCGCCCAGCACGTGGATGTCATTCTCATCCGGCAGCCACAGCCTCTGCAACAGCCCTGCCTGCGGGGTGACGCTGGCGCGGGGCCATGCGGCAGAGAGCATCGCAATCTCGCCGCGCGCCTGTGCCTCGCCTTCGGGGCCCAGCCGTGCCGCCGCGCGTGCCCATTCTTCCAGCAGACGCGGCGACCATTGCGGCTCGAACACGCCGGCCGATGCGACGCCCAGCACCATTTCCCGCATCACGGTGGGATAAAGCACACAGGCGTCGATCAGGATCTTCACGAAGGGCCGCTTACAGCCGGAAGAACAGGGCTTTGAGATAGCCGCTTTCGGCCAGAGCCGGCAGCAGCGGGTGGTCGGGTCCGGCAAAGCCGGTGTGAATCAGCGCGGCCTGCCGCCCTGCCCGTCCGATGCCCCGCACACAGGCCGAGCGGAACTGTGTCAGGTCGGCGGCGTGCGAACAGGAACACAGCACCAGAATGCCGTTTTCAGCCACCAGCGGTGCCGCCAGACGGGCGACACGTTCATAGGCGCGCAGCCCCGGTTCCAGCGCCTTGCGCGAGGGGGCAAAGGCGGGCGGATCGCAGACCACAACCTCGAACGGATCGACCTGCCCTTCCAGATCGGCCAGCACCTCGAAAGCGTCGCCCTGGCGGGTGTCGAACTTGTCCGACACGCCCATGGCGTCCGCACCGGCGCGCGCCAGTTCCAGCGCGGGGGCCGAGCCATCGACCGCCAGCACATGTTCGGCACCGCCCGCCAAAGCGGCCAGGCCAAAGCCGCCGACGTGGCTGAACACATCCAGCACCCGCGCGCCCTTGGACAGGCGTTTGGTAAAGGCATGGTTGGGGCGCTGGTCGAAGAAGAGGCCGGTTTTCTGACCCGTGGCCAGATCGGCCATGTAGGTGGCACCGTTCATCGAAACCGCGACGGGCCCTTCGGGCTGCACGCCCAAGAGCACCTCGTTCACGTCGTTCAGCCCCTCAAGGCTGCGTGTCCGGCCACCGGCGTTTTTCAGGATGTTGGTGCAACCTGTCACTTCGGCCAGGGCAGATGCCAGATCGGCCAGCATCATCTCGGCCCATGCGGCGTTGGGCTGGATCACGCAGGTGTCGCCGAACCGGTCGATGATCACACCGGGCAGCCCGTCGGCTTCGGCGTGGATCAGACGGTAGAACGGTTCGTCAAACAGTTGCGCGCGCAGGATCTGGGCGCGGGCCAGGTGTTTGATCAGCCATTCACGGTTGATCTGCGCCGCCGGATCGCTGTCCAGCATACGCGCGATGATCTTGCTTTCGGGGTTGACGGTGACCACGCCCATGGGCGTGCGGTTCTCGTCCACCAGTTCGGCAATGGTGCCGGGGGCCAGACCGCGCGTGCGGCGGTCGGTCACCAGTTCGTTGGCATAGACCCAAGGAAAGCCGTGACGGATGGCACGTGCGTTGGCTTTGGGCAAAAGGCGGACCACGGGACGGTCGGCTGGACCATCTGCGGGGGCATCGGAATGCAATGAGGGCGCTGTCATAGCGCCCTCATACATGGATTTGGCTGTTGAATGGAAGATCAGAGTTGGTTGATCGCCTGCATGAAGCCCAGTTTCGGGTTTTCAAAGCCACCGGCGCTCAGTTCCTGTTGCAGGACGTTGGCCAGATGGGCGGTGATCCGCACCTTTTGTGTCTCACCGCGGGCCACGGCCTCGATCGCATGCTGGCCGCCAAAGGCCTTGAGGTCGGCCCGGACCAGATGCGGCGCGCCGATCACTGCCCCGGTGGTGGCATCGCGCAGTTGCATGGTGAAAGCAATGGAATGCACGCCGCCCACTGTATAACGGGCCTTTTCGGTCAGCGCGTGAAAGCGCGAGACGGTCACGTCGAGGATCACAGGTGTGCCGCCGGTCAGTGTCGCGGCACCGCGTTGCAGGGCATCCTCGAAGATGGCCTTGACCTGTGCGTGACGGTCGCCCAGCGGGTCCTCGCGCCAGACGATGTCGCCGCTGGGGTAATAGCGGTTGGCCTCGGACACTTTCAGCGATTTCGGCACGTCGACGTTGATCTGGGTGATGTGAAACGCGGACAGGGCGGCCTGGGGTGCCGTGACCTCGGGGCCTGATGCGGCAAAGGCCATCACGTCCACCGA
Organism: Pseudosulfitobacter pseudonitzschiae; assembly: GCF_900129395.1. Classification (GTDB taxonomy): domain Bacteria; phylum Pseudomonadota; class Alphaproteobacteria; order Rhodobacterales; family Rhodobacteraceae; genus Pseudosulfitobacter; species Pseudosulfitobacter pseudonitzschiae. Next base: position 563,388 of record NZ_FQVP01000001.1, on the reverse strand, counting down.
CGCCGATGTGACGGCGGGCGTCGTTTCGAACGGAGCGTTGCGGGTGGCGGTTTCGATATTGGCACAGGCCGACACCATGGCGCCCAGTCCCAGCAATGTGATCAGTTTCATCAGTTTCATATCTGTCTCCGGTGGCACGGTTATCTGCTCGGTTCGTGTGCCTTCGACGATATGTTTGCCGGTGAATTGGGGCGGGAATGGGTCAATAATGAAGAATTGTGATGAATTGTTGATGGCGCAAATGATTGTTTCTCTGTCGATTATCGTGGGGCTGTGGCTGTGGGTTGCACGCTGTGTGCCACCGCGCCGGACAGGCTGAGGCGGCCATTGATAAGTCGGTAATTTTTTTCAGCTAGGGTTTCGCGATGTCCGTGCCGTTTGCCGTCTTTGCCGATCCTTGAGAGCCGCCCGCTGGGCAAGTCGTCATGATCTGAAGCAAAGCCGGGCCGCGATGCGCGGACAAGGCCCGGCTTGGGATCAGGCCGGTCTGTCGGCGCACGATAAGCGTGTTGCTGAAATTTCGAAACCGATGAGACCGAGAACAGATGCCCACGAGCTATGAAGTCATCTTCCTGGGGACGCTTGCGAAGATCGACCCGACCCAGAGCAACGAGGTTGTCGAGAACGCAGCCGGGATATTGGGCACGCATGGGTCGGCCAACGACCCGCTGAGCAGCCATGTGCACAATCTGAGCGCAGAGCGGCTGAGCGAGGACGACAATGACACCTATGACACCGACAACGGTGGCGGATATGACAGTTTCCGCATCGATGGTGGCACCCCGCAGGATTTCGACGCTGTCGCGACCTATACTGCGGTTGTTCATTATATCGACGGCACCACTGCCAATGTCACCGCGGTGGTCTTTCAGGACGTCGATGGCAACACCTACCTGGCGCCAGAGACGACCCAGAATGCCGATCAGGCGGCGCTGACGGCCAAGCCGATCCAGTCGATTGATCTGACCGGCGTGATCGCCAACACCGGCGACATGGCAGCCGATCGGGTGGCGGGCGAATTCAAGACCGCCGTCGACGGAACGGCCGGCAACGACACCATGACCGTCGGCTATACCGATGCCCAGGGCGACCAGATCACCAGCGGGAACGACTTTGTCGCGGGATATGACGGCGACGACCTGATATCGACAGGCGCCGGCGACGATACGTTGATCGGCGGCGATGGCGACGACACCCTGCGCGGCGGCGCGGGCGCCGACAGCATGGATGGCGGCACCGGTCGCAACGTTCTCGACTATTCTGACAGCACCTCGGGGGTTTCCGCGAACCTTCTGACCAATGTGGTCTTTGGCGGCTATGCCGATGGCGATACGGTCATCGACATGACGGATGTGGCCGGCAGCGCCTTTGGCGACACGCTTGTCCTTTCGAACACGTCAGGGGCGGCCTGGGGTGCTGGGGGCGACGATTCCCTGCGCGGCGGCACAGGGGACGATTCGCTGTTCGGCGGGGATGGCAATGACACGCTGGAGGGCATGGCGGGAAGTGACACGCTGTATGGCGGTGCGGGCGACGACCTGATCCATGGTTACGAATGGATGGCCACGCCCGATGGGCTGGACAGCAACGACCTGATCCATGGCGAAGCGGGCAACGATACATTGGGCGGCGACGAAGGCGACGACACCCTTTTCGGCGGCGATGACGACGATGTGCTTTACGGCTGGTACGGCGACGACCAGATGTTCGGCGACGCAGGCAATGATATGCTGTTTGGCGAAGCCGGTGACGACCTGCTTGGGGGCGGTACGGGCGATGACACGCTGTCGGGTGGCACCGGCAACGATACCTTTGTCTATGTGTCCGGTGACGGCGCCGACACCATCACCGATTTCAACACCGGCAACACCGGCGCGCTGAACGACGGCGACACCACCAACAATGATTTCATCGACCTGTCGGCCTTTTACGACAACATCTGGGAATTGCGCGCCGATTTTGCCGATGACGGAATCCTGAACCAATCCAACACCACGGACCTGGGCGGCGATGCGGTCGATTATTCGGACAACACCCAGTTTGCGGCAGGCGACAGCCTGACCTTCCAGGGCGCGGATCAAAGCAGCTTTGCCACCGACAACACCGGCGTGGTCTGTTTTGCTGCGGGCACGCTGATCCTGACGCCCGCGGGCGAGGTGCCGGTTGAACGCCTGCGCCCCGGCGATCTGGTCGTGACAAAGGACAACGGGCCAAGGCCGGTGATCTGGAGCAATATGCGCCGACTTGGACTGGCTGAGCTTGTCCGCAGGCCGTCGCTGAGGCCGGTCGAGATCAAGGCCGGCGTTTTTGGCAATCAATGCCCGCTGATCGTGTCACCGCAGCACGGGATTGTGGTGCGTCATGACAACACCGAGATCCTGTTGCGCGCCAAGCATCTGGCCGAAATGGATGGCGGAACCGCGCGTGTCAGGAAGGGGTGCCGGGGCGTGACCTATTGCCACCTGATGTTCGAACAGCACGAGGTGATTTTTTCCAACGGCTTGCCCAGCGAAAGCTTTTTCCCCGGCCCCGAGGCGATCAAGACATTGGACAATGCCGCTTACAACGAACTGATCGGCCTGTTTCCCGCGTTAAGCCGCGGTTGCGACCGGGCGCGGGTCTTGCGAAGCTATGGAAAAACAGCGCGCGTATTTTTGCGCCGCAACACGCGGCCGGCCCGTGTCGACAGTCTGCTGTCTCCCTGACCGGTGGCCGTGGTCACGCCCCAGCGGCGCCTAGTCCCGCGACCTGCTGCGCCAGCCGCCGCGACGGCGCGGTTTGTCCATGGCCGCGAGCCCCTCGGTCATGACCTGTGTCATTGGGTGGTCCGGCGCAGCGTCGTATTGCACCAGCAGCGCCTGTAACGCGGTCCGGGTGTCCGCATCCACCGGCAGGCTGAGCGCCCAGTCCAGGAAGATCGTCCGGCATTCGGATGCGGTGATCCCGTCGATGCGGAACGATTCAAAGATCAGCCCCTTGGGGTCGTTATGGTCACCCTTTTGCATCATGTCTCTTTCACTTCTGGCAATGCCATGTCGATCACCTCTGCCGCTGCTGCCGTGCGCTCCGCCAGTGCGCCGGCCAAGGCGGTCACGTCGGGCTGGTCGGTGATCCGCAACAAAAAGGCCGTACCGCCCTGCCCCAAGGCATCGGTGTCCAGCGGCGCCTGTGTCAGCAAGCGCACCGCAATCTGCATATCAAAGCACAGGCCATAAGCCCGCAGCAACACATCCGCTGCCGCCTGATCCCACAGACCGCAGTCCACGCCGCCCGCAACACCGCTGGCCACATCGCGCGCCAGCCGCCCGGACAACAGTCCGCCCAGCTGTGACGCCAGTTCGATATCCTGCAACCGGCCCCGCCCCAGCTTGGTGTCCCAGGGGCCTGCGGGATGTTTGGCCGCCGCGATCCGCGCGCGCATGTCGGCCACGTCGCGCAGGGTCTGGCTGCGGTCGCGCGGGCCGCGCATCAGGCTTTGGCGGAACGTTTCGATGTCGTCGATCAGATCCTGTGGCCCCGCGATGGCCTGTGCACGGGTCAGCGCCAGGTGCTCCCATGTCCAGGCCTCCTTGGTTTGGTAGTCCTGAAAGCTGGCCCAACTGGTCGCCACCGGACCCTGGTTGCCCGAGGGGCGCAGGCGCATGTCGACCTCGTAAAGCTTGCCCTGCGCGGTGTTGGTGGTGATCGCGGTGATCAGCGCCTGGGTCAGACGGGCGTAATAGGGCCGTGTGGCGAGCGGCTTTGGCCCGTCCGAGGCGTCGGCATCCAGCGGATCGTAAATCACGATCATGTCCAGATCCGACGTGGCGCTGAGCGTTCCGGCTCCAAGCGAGCCCATGCCCAGCACCGCCGCCCCCCGCCCCGGCGGCGGACCGAAACGGCGGGCGAATTCATCCACCACCACCGGCCACAGCGCCCGCACGCAGATGCGCGCCAGATCGGAATAATGGGTGGCGGCCTCTTGCGCAGAGATCACGCCGCGCAACAGGTGCACGCCGATGCGAAAGTGCCATTCCTTGGCCCAGCGGCGGGCGATGTCCAGCCGGGATTCGTAATCCGCCTCGTCCTGCAACGCGCTTTCCAGATCGGCCTGCCAGACCTGGGTATCAGGCCAAGCGTCAAAAAACGCGCCTCCGATCACCGCGTCGAACACGCCTGCGTTCTGGCTGAGGTGTTTGGCCAGCGCGGGCGACGTGCCGACGATGTCGATCAGCAGATCGACAAGCTGCGGGTTCGCCTCGAACAGGGAAAACAGCTGAACCCCCGCAGGCAGCCCGGCCAGAAACCCGTCGAGCGCGCGCAATGCCTCGTCCGGTCGCGCGGCACGTGAGAGTTTTTCGAGGAAGATCGGCCGGATGCGTTCAAACACCGCCGCGCCGCGCGCGTTGCGCAAGGCGGGATACGTAGGCCAGCGGTTCGTGATCGACAGGTCGATGTCGGGCACCTTGCTTGCCGCTTCAGAGGGGGCCGAGGGGGCAAAGAACCCTTCGGTGTCCTCGTGCACGGCCTCCAGCCGCGTGCGCAGGTCGGTCTTCAGGCTGTCCATATCGGTGTCCATCATCGCCGCCAGCCGCTCAAACCCCTTGTCTGTCGCAGGCAACCGGTGGGTTTGCGCGTCGCGCACCATTTGCAGCCGGTGTTCCACGGTGCGGTGGGCGCGGTAATGGTCGGTCAGGCGCGTCGCAACCTCGGTCGGTATCCAGCCCTTTTCCGCAAGCACCTGCAACCCCGGCACGGTGCCACGCACCCGCAGGTCGGCGTCGCGTCCGCCTGCGATCAACTGGCGTGTCTGGGTGAAAAACTCGATCTCGCGGATGCCGCCGCGCCCCAGCTTCATGTTGTGATCGGGCAATGTGATCGGACCGCCCAGCCCCTTGTGCTCGCGGATTGCCAGCCGCATGTCGTGGGCGTCCTGGATGGCGGCAAAGTCCAGGTGGCGGCGCCAGACAAAGGGGCGCAGGGTGGTCAGGAACTTGTCGCCCGCTGCCAGATCGCCCGCCGCCGGTCGCGCCTTGATATAGGCGGCGCGTTCCCATGTGCGGCCAAGGCTTTCGTAATACCGCTCTGCCGCCTCCATCGACAGGCACACCGGGGTCACGGCAGGATCGGGGCGCAGGCGCAGGTCGGTGCGGAACACGTACCCCTCGCCGGTGATGTCGTTCAACGCCGCACTCATCGCCCGCGTGGCCCGCACAAAGGCGGCGCGCGCCTCCTGGTAGTCGGCGGGGTCAAAGCGGCTTTCGTCAAAGAGGCAGATCAGGTCGATGTCCGAGGAATAGTTCAATTCGCCCGCGCCCATCTTGCCCATGGCCAGCACCACCATGCCGCCTGCATCCGCCACGTCGTCCGGCCCCATGCCCGGCAGCTTGCCGCGTTTGATCTGGGTGGCGATCCCGGCCCGCAGCGCGGTGTCGCAGGCCGCATCGGCCAGCGCCGTCAGTGTGCCGGTGACCTGCTCCAGCGGCCAGACCTCGCCCAGATCGGCCAGCGCCGTCAGCAGCGCCACGCGGCGTTTGGCCTGACGCAGGCCGCTCATCAGGTTGGCCTGCTCCAGTGCTGCGACGGTCTGCAATGTGTCCGCCAGCGCCGCATCGGGGTCTTGCAGGGCCTGCGCGATCCAATCGGCCTCTTTCTCGATCAGCCCTGCCAGATAGGGGCTGCACGCCGCCGTTCCCGCGAGCAGGTCAGCCTGTTCCGGTGTCACGTCATGCACCCGCGCGCGCGCCTCGGCGCCGCGGTCGGGATCAAAGGGGCGTGGGATACGGTTCGGGATCAGGGGATGTGTCATGGCCCCACTTTGCCCGCTGTTCCCGCCGCGTCAATGGGCGGCGCGCGGTCGCCCATTTCGGCCCTTGCGCCCGGCGGCGACAATTGCCACTTATGCCCGCATGAGCAAGAGCCTGAAACGTGTCCGCGCCGCCCTCGAGGCCGCCGGGCTGACCGCAGAAATCACCGAAACCGCCCTGGCCCGCACCGCCGAGGATGCAGCCAATGCCGTGGGTTGCGAGGTGGACCAGATCGGCAAATCGATCGTGTTTCAGGGCCAGACCAGCGGCCGCGCCGTCCTGTTCGTTACCGCAGGCGGCAACCGCGTCGACGTGGCCAAGGCCACGGCATTGGCGGGCGAAGAGCTGGGCAAGGCCGACGCCGCATTGATCCGCGCACAGACGGGGTTTGCCATTGGTGGCGTGTCGCCGGTGGGCCATCTGTCCCCGATCCAGTGTTTTTTCGACCGTCGCCTGATGGATTTCGACGTGATCTGGGCCGCAGCAGGCACGCCGCATCATGTTTTCAAGGCCGAACCGGCAGAGCTTGCAAGAATTTGCGACGGGCAAGTCTCTGATTTTACTTGATCCTTTCGGTTAATGTAAAAAACATTCACATAGCCCCTTGCGTCATCGCGCAGAATACCCAAATTGATTGATGTGAAAGACATTCACATTCCGGCCAAGACCCAATCAAACCGGGATTTCCACGTTGATGATGAAAGGTTCACATGATGACAACTGTTACTGCACCTGCCTCCTCGGCCTCGAACCCCGGCTGGTTCGCCCGCACCGAAGGCTGGCTGGATGATCGCGGCAAAGGCGCATGGATCGCCCTGATGGTCCTTGGCTTTGTCTTTTTCTGGCCCGTCGGCCTTGCAACCCTGTTCTACATGATCTGGAGCAAACGTATGTTCAGCAAATCCTGTTCGTCCCGCCGCATGTCCCGTTCGCTGACCACCATGCGGTCCACCGGCAACTCGGCTTTTGACAGCTACAAGGCGGACACGCTGCGCCGGCTGGAAGAAGAGCAAACAAACTTTGAAGCTTTCCTGGAGCGTCTGCGCGATGCCAAGGACAAGGCCGAGTTCGACCAGTTCATGAACGAGCGCGCCAAGCCCGGCAAAACGGAAGCCGAAGCCTGAGGCGCACCCAGACACCACGGCTGGCCCCCACGCGGGGCCGCCCCACCCCTTGCCACAGAAGGCTGTCATGACCTATTCCGACGATCTGATCGAAGACCCGAAGTTCTACCGCGATGTCACGTCCAAACGGTTCATGGCGTGGATCGTCGACACCATCCTTGTGCTGGTGCTGGCTGTGATCATCGTGCCGTTCACCGCGTTTACGGCGCTGTTTTTCTTTCCAATTCTCTATGCCACCATCGACTTTGCCTATCGGACGATCACGCTGGCGAACCGGGGTTCCACCTTTGGCATGCGGCTGACCGCCATCGAGATCCGCAATGACGACGGCACACCGCTGGACCTGGGCCAGGCGCTGATCCACACGGTCGGCTACTATGTCAGCTGGGCCATCTTTCCGCTGCAGCTGTTGTCGGTGATCTTCATGTGCGCCTCGGCGCGCGGTCAAAGCCTGACCGACATTGCACTGGGCACGGCGGCAATGAACCGCCGGAGCCTGCGCTAATTCTTGTAAACCTTGAATCGAAGTGGCTCTTGTCAGACAGTTCTGTGCGGGTATCATTGACTAAAATCGTACGGATCGTTCATGCGCCACTCTCTGCCTCTTGCGCCGCAGTTCTATGTAACTGCCCCACAGCCCTGCCCCTATCTGGACGGCAGGATGGAGCGAAAGCTGTTCACCGCCCTGCAAGGTGAAAACGCAGGGCGGCTGAATGACAGCCTGTCGCAACAGGGCTTTCGCCGCTCGCAGAATGTGCTGTACCGCCCGTCCTGCACCGATTGCGCGTCCTGCCTGTCTGCGCGCATCAACGTGGCCACCTTCAAACCCAGCAAAAGCCAGAAGCGCACGCTGCGCCGCAACGCGGACATCAGCCGTCGCGCCACCTCGCCCTGGGCGACCGAGGCGCAATACGACCTGTTCCGTCACTATCTGGACAGCCGCCACGCGGACGGTGGCATGGCCGATATGGACGTCTTCGAATTCGCCGCGATGATCGAGGAAACGCCGGTGCGCAGCCGCGTGATCGAATATACCGACACCGACGATACGCTGATCGGCACCTGTCTGACCGACGTGCTGGCCGACGGGCTGAGCATGGTCTATTCCTTTTACAGCCCCGACATGCCGCGCAACAGCCTGGGCACCTATGTGATCCTTGATCATATCGCCATCGCGCGCGAGGCCGGGCTGCCCTATGTCTATCTGGGCTACTGGGTGCCCGGCAGTCAAAAGATGGGCTACAAGGCCAACTTCTCGGGCCTGGAAATCTACACGGGCGGCAAGTGGAAAAAGCTGCACAATCCTGATGATTACAGCCCCGACACCCATCCGCTGTCTGCCGAACCCATTGCCGAACAGGTGGCCAACATTGCCCTGCCGGACAGCCGCCCGGCGCGCTGATGGGCTTGTGACGCGGCCGCGCGGGAACGGACAAAAGGGATCGCTCTCATGACACTTCTCACCCGCCTGAACATCACCGTCCCGATCATCCAGGCCCCGATGGCAGGTGTATCAACTCCGGCGCTGGCCGCTGCCGTATCGAATGCAGGCGGGCTTGGCTCTCTCGGTGTGGGGGCCACGGATGCGAACGGTGCGCGCAAGATGATCGAAGAGACCCGCGCGCTAACCGACCGTGCGTTCAACGTGAACCTTTTTGTCCACGCGACCCCCACGGCGGATGCTGCGCGCGAGGCTGCATGGTGCGACGCCCTGCGCCCGCTCTTTGCCGCGTACAACGCCGAACCGCCGGGCGCATTGCGCACCATCTACCAAAGCTTTGCCGACGACGATGCCATGTTCCGGATGCTGCTGGACACCGCCCCGCCGGTGGTCAGCTTTCACTTTGGCCTGCCGGACGCGGAGCGTATCGCGGCGCTGAAGGCTGCGGGCTGCACCTTGCTTGCCTCTGCCACGAACCTCGGAGAAGCGCAGGCCATAGCGGACGGAGGCTGTGACGCCATCGTGGCGCAAGGATTCGAGGCCGGCGGTCATCGCGGCATGTTCGATCCCGCGGCCCCCGATGCGATGCTGGGCACCTTTGCCCTGACCCGTCTGCTGGTCAAAAACACGTCCCTGCCGGTGATTGCCGCAGGGGGCATCATGGACGGTGCCGGCATTCGCGCGGCGCTTGACCTGGGGGCTGTTGCCGCCCAGCTTGGCACCGCCTTTGTCGCCTGCCCCGAAAGCAGTGCCGACGCGGCCTATCGCGCGGCCCTGTCCAGCGATGCCGCCCATCACACCACGATGACCACCGCCATCTCGGGCCGCCCGGCGCGCGGGCTGGCCAACCGCTTTACCGCATGGGGGGCGCAAACCTCGGCGCAGCCTCCGGATTATCCCATCGCCTATGACGCTGGCAAAGCTCTGAACGCTGCCGCCAAGGCCGCGGGCGAAACCGGTTTCGGTGCCCAATGGGCAGGCCAAGGCGCACCGCTGCACCGTCCCATGCCGGCCTCCGATCTGCTGGCGCTGTTGCACAGGGAATCGCAATAGCCGGTTTTTTTGGCCCCAAAAATCCCGAAGGTCTGGAGGCAGAACCTCTAGGTCCAGCGCGGCCACCCTGCACGACCGAAAAAGGGCGCATCCATACGGACGCGCCCTTTTCCCGTTTCAGCCTACCGGACAGATCAGTTCGGGATCAGGTCCGGCACAATCGTCACGATGGACGGGAAGAACCACAAGATACCAAGCCCCGCCACCTGGATCAGCACAAAGGGCACGATCCCGCGATAGATGTGGCCGGTGGTGACCTCTTTGGGGGCAACGCCGCGCAGGTAGAACAGCGCAAAGCCAAAGGGTGGCGTCAGGAACGAGGTTTGCAGGTTCACCGCGATCATGATCGTCACCCATTTGGGATCGAAAGTGCCGCCATAGATGACCGGCCCGACAATGGGGATCACGATGTAGATGATTTCAAGGAAATCCAGCACAAAGCCCAGCAGGAACAGCACCAGCATCACCAGCAGGAACACCGTGATCTCGTTGTCGAACGACTTGAGGAACATCTGGATGTAATGTTCGCCGCCAAAGCTGATGACCACGAGGTTCAGGATCTGGCTGCCGATCAGGATGGTAAACACCATCGACGTCACCTTGGCCGTTTCACGCACGATGGGTGACAGCACGCCTGCGGTGAACAGAATCCAGCAGCTGAACAACAGGCCGAACAGCGCATAGAGATAGGCGGCATAGGCGACAAAGAACGCGACCCAGCTTTCGAAGGAGACGCCTTCGATGTTGATGCGCAAGTCAAAGTTCACGCCGACCAGGATACAGACCAGAATGGCCAGCGTGGACCAGATGATCACCTTGGGGCTGCGGTCCGTGTCGGTCAGCTTGCGGTAGGCCGCCAGCATGATCGCACCGCCCGCCCCCAGCGCCGCCGCAGGCGTCGGGTTGGTGATACCGCCCAGGATCGAGCCCAGAACCGCCACGATCAGAACCAGCGGCGGGAACACCACGCGGATCAGCTCGTTCTTGGCGCAGCTGATGGCCCCGTGATAGCAGCCGTAGAGCAGCGCCGCGAAGGGCACCGCCATCAACAGCACGTAGACGCCCGAGGACGTACGCGGGCCGATCAACAGGATGTCGACCAGCAGCACCAGCACCGCCCCGATGGCCCCCACCACCAGCGGACGTTTGTCGCGCGACGGCGCGACGCCGCGCGCTGTGGTCAGGATCAGACCGGCCAGGATCAACAGGATCGCGGTGCCTGTGCCGATGGGGGCTGCATTCGCGACCTTGGCGTCGATGGCCTCTTGCAGGGCTTCGGGCGACAGGCGCTCGGATGCGTGCAGGCCACCGGCCGCGTCGATCTCTTGTTGTTGTGCAACCGCCGTGTCCCATTTGGACTGGCCGTGCAGTTCGATCATCGACGCCTTGCAGTCTTCGGACACATTGGTGCGCAGCGACGCGCCCTTTTCGATGTCCGAGAAGGACGACACGGTCATGTTCTGTGATCCGACCACGCCGACATTGCCCAGCAGGATCGTCCCCACCACCATCAGCATCGGCACGCCCAGGAACCAGGTAAACCCTTCGCGGCGTGTGATCGGTTCGGAATTGCTGGCCCCCATCGGCACCGCCGGGGCTTTCTCGGGGTTCAGCAGCGCGTAGACAAAGGCATAAAGCGCATAGAGCAGCGCCAGCAGGATGCCCGGCAGCAGAGCCGCCTGGAACAATGTGCCCACGGACAGAACCGCCGGTTTGCCCAGATAGCTGAGCGCATCGGTACAGCCCGCAAGCTGGGCGCGCTGTTCCTGTGCGGCGGAATAGAGGTCACCGGCCAGCGTGCCCAGCAGGACGATCACGATGGACGGCGGAATGATCTGCCCCAGCGTGCCGGATGCGGCGATGACGCCTGTGGCGATCTCGGGCGAATAGTTGTTGCGCAGCATGGTCGGAAGCGCCAGCAGGCCCATGGTGACCACGGTCGCGCCCACGATGCCGGTCGAGGCGGCCAGGAACGCCCCCACCACCACGATCGACACGGCCAGACCGCCCGGCAGCGGGCCAAAGACACGCGCCATCGTGGTCAGCAGGTCGTTGGCGATTTTCGAGCGTTCCAGCGTGATGCCCATCAGGACGAACATCAGCACCGCCAGCAGCGTTTCAATCGACTGGCCTGCCAGAACCCGTTCGTTCATGCGGTTCACGATAAAGGACACGTTGCGGTCCATCGCGACTTCCCAGCCTTGCGGGAACACCGATTCCGCCACACGCGGCAGGTCGGGGTATCGGAAGATACTGATCGCATCCGCCTTGACCCCGCTGTTGACCAGATCGCGATAGGCGGCGCTGGACTGATCGATTGCCTGGTGGATCAGCAGCCCCGCGCTGTCCAGCGCCGCGATGATCCCGAACGAGATGATGCCCGCCCCGCCGATGGCAAAGGCCACCGGAAAGCCCGACAGGATGCCGCCAAACAGGCAGACAAAGACGATGATCAGGCCAATTTCGACGCCATCGAGTCCAAACAACATGATATTCTGTCCCTAATCTTTGCGTGCGGGCGGTGTGCGCCCGTCATTATTGTGTGTGGTGATGATCGGTGCGCACATCAGTGCGTGCCCTCATAGGCTTCTTCGCCCGCTCCCAGCGTGTCGCGGTCCAGGTATTTGCCTTCGGATTCTTCGCCTTCACGCATTTCGCACCAGCTGCGGTAGAACGTGGAAATCGCTTGCAACATCACCATGGCGCAGAAAGCGACCAGCAGGATCTTGAACAGGAAGTAGCCGTTGAAACCGTTGGGCGAAAAGCCGATGGTTTCGACGTTCCATTTCAGAATCCTGGCCTTGCGCAGCAGCAGATCCAGGCTGTCCGAGGCCGAGGGGTTCGGCGTGACCAGGTGCCGCCACAGAAAGAACCAGCCGTACATCCAGGTGATGATCGCGAAAGGCATCATGAAAAAGACCGAGCCGAACATGTCGATGATCTTCTTGGTGCGGAACTTCACGCCTGCATAGAACAGGTCAACCCGCACGTGCCCGCCCTGAACAAAAGTGTAAGCCACGCAAAGGCTGACCACCAAGGCGTTGTAAAGTTTCAGTTCTTCACCGAACCACGAGATGTCGAACTGAAGCGGGATACCGAAACCGAAAGAGATGTCGGGGCGGGTAAAGATCCGCTGCATGAACACGATGACGATCTGTTGCAGGACCATCAACAGGCCCGCCCAGGCAACAAAGCGACCAATGGTGTTGTTGAACCCTTCAAGCACGCGCACGCAACCCCACATGAACCCGCGGTGCCACATGCCAAAGGCGGTGATGATCAGCAGGAACACCAGCGCCACAAAGAACAGCTCGACCGAGCCGCCGTAGTAGATAAAGCGCATCATGGCCTGGGGGTCGGTCCAGTTCAGCCACATGCCCGGGTTCAGCACGGCGGCGAAAAAGTTATAGAACGCCTCAAGCAGGTTTCCAAAAATGAACTGTAACAGTCCGCTGTCCTGAAACTTATCGAGACAGCTGAGCTTTGCGCCCTCTGCCGCCCGGAAAAATCCCTCGCAGGTCACGTCGTTTTCCATGGTCGTCCCCTCCCCGCGTGCGTGCCGGACTTGGCGCCGGATTTGCACAGTTGCCGTCTTGGCCCGATAACGCGGGCCGGATGCAGTTCAGGGGCCGTGTCTTGGACACGGCCCCTGAGTTCTGATCAGATCTGGATTAGCCCGCGCTCAGCACGCGCTCGCGCTGTTCGACATAGAAGGCGTCCGATTTCTGCAGCCATTCAGCCGAAGATTTCATCGACGCTTCAAAGCTGCCACGGATGTCTGCGAACAGGGTGTCGTTCATGTTCTCGTCCATGACCTCTTTCGAGGCGGAACCGAAGGCGTCCCAGACGTCGTCGGGGAACTGCATGGTTTTCACACCCTGCTGTTGCAGACGCGCCAGTGCGGCACCGTTGTTGGCCAGCGTTTCGGCCAGACCGGTGTGCGTGGTGGCCATCGCGGAATATTCGATGATCTTCTGCTGGGCCGGTGTCAGTTCGTTGAACACATCCAGGTTGACCGACGCCGTCAGACCCGAGCCCGGCTCGTGGAAGCCCGCCGTGTAGTAGATCTTGGCGACTTCCTGGAAGCCCGCGCGTTCGTCCGCGAACGGGCCAACCCACTCCAGACCGTCCAGCGCGCCCGAAGAAAGCGCCTGATACAGCTCGCCGCCGGGAATGTTCTGGACCGATGCGCCCAGTTTGCCCAGCACCTTGCCACCCAGGCCCGGCATGCGGAACTTCAGACCGTTGAAGTCGGCAGCCGAGTTGATTTCCTTGCGGAACCAGCCACCGGACTGCGAGCCGGAGTTGCCGGCCAGGAACATCTTCATGTTGAAGATTTCACCGATCTGGTTGTGCAGCTCGTGACCGCCGCCATGCAGGTACCAGTTGGTCAGCTCCTGCGCGGTGCCGCCGAAGGGCACGGCGGTGAAATAGGCCAGACCGGGGTGCTGGCCGATAAAGTAGTAGTCAGCCGCGTGATAGATGTCAGCCTGACCCGAAGACACGGCGTCGAACACTTCGAACGCGCCGACCAGCTCGCCGGGGGCTTTTTTCTCGATGGTCAGAGTGCCGTCCGACATCTCGTCAACCATGTTGTTAAAATAGGTTGCCGCATCGTCCAGCACGGCAAAACCGCGCGGCCAGGCTGTAACCATTGTCAGGGTGCGCTTGCCTTGTGCGTAAAGCGGTGCGGCCAGCGTGGTCGCGGCGGCAGCGGTGCCGCCCAACGCAGACGTTTTCAGAAATGAACGACGGTCCATTTTAACTCCTCCCAAAGTTTATGTAGCGACCGCTCTGGTTCTGGATGAAGGCGGTCGTTTCAGTGTTGGTCAGACTACGCAGCCGCGATTCAAATGAAATACCAAGTACTGCGTAGTTGGGGCCTTTGACCGGTCAATAACCTTAAAACACATGGATTTTTTTCTGTCTGACTGGCGCGTGCCGGTGCTCTGCGCGCCCTGCCCTCTATGATTTTGGCATCAAACCGCTTATCGAATCATCATGCACCGTCTTTGGCCCCGTTTCACATTCAGCTATGCGCAGAAACTGTCGCTGGTCGCAGCGTTGCCGTTGGTTCTGGCCGTGTCGGCGATTGCCATCCTGGTGACGGTGCAGGCGCGTGCCTTGGCGGATCGTGAAATCCAGGCGCTGGAGAACCAGTTGATCCGGGCCAAGAAGGCCGAACTGCGCAATTACGTCACGCAGGCGCGCAACGGGTTCTATTTCGTCTATGGCAATGCGGCACCCGATGACGACCTTGCCAAGCAACAGGTCAATCAGATCCTCGCCGCCATGATCTATGATCGCGAAGGGTTCTTCTTTGTCTACGACTATGACGGCACCAACCTTGTCAGCCCGCGCCAGACCGAGCGGATCGGCCGCAACTGGATGGACGAGACCGACAGCGAAGGCACGCACGTGGTGCGCGACCTGATCAACATCGCGCGGCAAGGCGACGGCTATCTGACGCACCTGTGGCCCAAACCCTCGACCGGGGAAGAGGCGCGCATGATCTCTTATGTCACCTCTTTCCCAAGCTGGCAGTGGGCCGTGGGCACCGGCGTCTACATCGACGACGTGCTGGCCACCACCGCCGCCGCCCGCGCCGAGGTCGAGGCGCGGGTGCAGCGGACCTTTGTCTATATCACCGTCATCACCCTGCTGGCGGTTCTGCTGGTTTACGGCTCTGGCATGTTCATCAACCTCCGCGAACGCAGGCTGGCGGATGCCAAGCTGAAGCGGCTGACCCAGCGGGTGTTTGACGCGCAGGAAGAGGAACGCGGGCGGGTGGCGCGGGAACTGCATGATGGCATCAGCCAGATCCTCGTGGGCGTCCGCTTTGCCCTGGACATCGCGCGGCGGCGGTTGAAGTCCGGCGCTTTCGACACCGCAGACAAATCGCTGGACCAGGGCATTGAAAACCTGGCTGCCGCGATTGCCGAAGTGCGCCGGATCAGCCGCGACCTGCGTCCCGGCGTGCTGGACGATCTGGGCCTTGGCCCCGCGATCAAGGCGCTGACCCACGATTTCCAGACCCGCACCGGCGTCGAGACAACCTTTAACACCGTGGTCTTTCGCAACCGGCTGGATCAGGATTCCAAGATCGCACTTTATCGCATCGCCCAAGAGGCGCTGACCAACATCGAACGCCATTCCGGTGCCACCCATGTCACCGTCGACTTGCGCGGCCACCGCCGGGGCGCGACGTTGCGCGTCACCGACAACGGCTGTGGAATCCCGCGGGAAACCCGCGAAACGCGGGGCAACCAGCGCGGCATCGGCCTGCGCAACATGCAGGAACGGGTTGAACAGCTGGACGGAACCTTGCGCATCACGTCCTCGCGCGGCAAAGATACCGCCTCAGGCACGCCGTCCGGTACAACCATCGAGGCAACCGTTCCGCTGACCCACCTGTTGCCGCCCGATCCCAAATCCGGCCCAGATCCGACATCCGACCTGCCCCCAAAAAAGAGCCATGCATGACCGAACTGACCCCGCTGCCCCACCCCATCCGCGTTCTCGTGGTCGACGATCACCCCATGGTCGCGCAAGGAATCCAGTCCATCCTGGAAAGCTATGACGACCTGATGGTGGTCGGCACGCTGGGCAACGGGCGCGACGTGATCAACCAGTTGGACACCTTGAAACCTCATGTGATCCTGATGGACCTGAACATGCCGGAAATGGGCGGGCTGACCGCCACCGAACTGGTGCTGGAGCGCAGCCCCGACACCGCGGTGCTGATCCTGTCGATGCATGACAGCCCCGAATACATCGCCTCGGCGCTGGATCATGGCGCGCGCGGCTATGTGCTGAAAGACGTGCCCACCGACGAGATCAAGGACGCCATCGACGCGGTGATGCGCGGCGAACGTTACCTGTGCACCGGTGCCCAAGGGTCGATCGAGCCGAAGTCCGGCGACATGCGCTCGCAACTGACGGACCGCGAACAGACGATCCTGCTGCAACTGGCGCAGGGGCTGTCGAACAAGGATGTGGCCCGCGACCTGGATATTTCGGTGCGTACCGTCGAGACCCATCGCAAGAACATCAAACGCAAGCTGGGCATCTCAAGCACCGCAGGATTGACCCGCTACGCGATGGAGCACGGCGTGCTGCAAGGCACCGGGCGCTGAGCGCAGCACCGATTCCCTTGCCGGTTTTGCGCTTGTGTCGCGAGAATCTCGGACCGCGAAATAAAATGTCGCAAAAAAGCGCCCTCGCGACACTTTTTCTTGCCGTTTGACTGTTGACGCCCTCGGACCCCGCTCATAATGTCCCGAAACGCACTTAACAGGACCCAAGACATGCTAGACGTCGTCGTCATTGTTGGATCAACGCACATGGGCCGGTAACGGTAGACCAGAATTCGACCCATGTGCCCCCGCCAGAACGGGGGTTTTTTTATGTGCGCAAGACAGTATGGCGTAACCGGAGTAGAGCTATGACACGTCAAATGAGCGGAGCAAAGATGGTGGTTCAGGCCCTGATCGATCAGGGCGTGGACACGGTATTTGGGTATCCCGGCGGCGCCGTCCTACCGATTTACGACGAGGTGTTTCAGCAAAACTCGATCAAGCACATTCTGGTGCGCCATGAACAGGGTGCGGTGCATGCCGCCGAAGGCTATGCCCGCTCGACCGGCAAGCCGGGCGTGTGCCTTGTGACCTCCGGCCCCGGCGCCACCAATGCGGTGACCGGCCTGACCGATGCGCTGCTGGACAGCATCCCGATCATCGTTCTGACCGGACAGGTTCCGACCTTCATGATCGGCTCGGATGCGTTCCAAGAGGCGGACACGGTGGGCATCACCCGCCCCTGCACCAAACACAACTGGCTGGTGAAAGAGACCGACAAGTTGTCCGGCGTGATCCACGAGGCGTTTCATGTGGCGACCTCGGGCCGTCCCGGCCCTGTGCTGGTGGACATTCCCAAGGACGTGCAGTTTGCATCCGGCACCTATACCGGACCGAAACCGACGCAGTCGCACTATCAGCCCACCCTCAAGGGCGACATGGAAGAGATCACCGAACTGGTGGCCGCACTGGAAACCGCCAAGCGTCCGATTTTCTACACCGGCGGCGGCGTCATCAACTCGGGGCCTGCGGCCTCGCAATTGTTGCGCGAACTGGTCGAGGCGACCGGTTTTCCGATCACCAGCACCCTGATGGGTCTGGGCGCCTATCCGGCGTCGGGCGACAAATGGCTGGGCATGTTGGGCATGCACGGGCTGTACGAGGCCAACATGGCGATGCACGGCTGTGACCTGATGATCAACATCGGTGCGCGCTTCGACGACCGGATCACCGGCGTGCTGGATGCTTTTTCGCCCAAGTCGATCAAGGCGCACATCGATATTGACCCGTCGTCGATCAACAAGGTGATCAAGGCCGACATTCCCATCGTGGGCGACGTGGCCCATGTGCTGGAAGACATCCTGAAGGTCTGGAAATCACGCGGTCGCAAGACCAATGCCGAAGGCGTGGCCAAATGGTGGAAACAGATCGAGGAATGGAAAAAGGTCGACTGCCTGAGCTTCAAGCAAGAGGGCAAGGTCATCAAGCCGCAGTACGCGCTGCAACGGCTTGAGGCGCTGACCAAAGACCACGACCGTTACATCACCACCGAAGTGGGCCAGCACCAGATGTGGGCGGCGCAGTACCTGGGCTTTGAGGGTCCGAACCGCTGGATGACATCCGGCGGTCTGGGCACCATGGGCTATGGTTTTCCGGCGTCCATCGGCGTGCAGATGGCCCACCCCGAGGCGCTGGTGATCAACGTCGCGGGCGAGGCAAGCTGGCTGATGAACATGCAGGAACTGGGCACCGCGATGCAGTTCAACCTGCCGGTCAAACAGTTCATCCTGAACAACGAACGTCTGGGCATGGTGCGCCAATGGCAGGAATTGCTGCACGGCGAACGCTATTCGCATTCGTGGTCGGAAAGCCTGCCTGATTTCGTGAAACTGGCCGAAGCCTTCGGCGCCAAAGGGATCCTTTGTACTGACCCCGACGATCTGGACGATGCGATCATGGAAATGCTGAACCATGACGGTCCGGTCCTGTTCGACTGTCTGGTCGAAAAGCACGAGAACTGCTTCCCGATGATCCCGTCAGGCAAGGCACACAATGAAATGCTTCTGGGCGAGGCCGACACCCAGGGCGTCATCGACGCCAAGGGTTCGGTGCTGGTGTAAAGGAATACGGATATGTCTGCTCTAAAAATCAAAAAAGGCGCGACCAGCCATTCGGCTTACAACCTACGGCCCAACTTCTCGGATGTGGAAGAGCGGCACACGCTGGCGGTTCTGGTCGAAAACGAACCGGGTGTTCTGGCGCGGGTCATCGGGTTGTTCTCGGGGCGCGGCTATAACATCGACAGCCTGACCGTGGCCGAGGTGGACCATACCGGGCATCTGAGCCGGATCACCATCGTCACCACCGGCACGCCGCAGGTGATCGAACAGATCAAGGCGCAGCTGGGCCGCATCGTGCCCGTGCACACCGTCAACGACCTGACGGTCGAAGGACCGTCGGTCGAGCGGGAACTGGCGATGTTCAAAGTGTCAGGTGGCGGTGACAAACGGGTCGAGGCGCTGCGGCTGGCGGATATCTTCCGTGCCAATGTGGTCGACAGCACGCTGACCAGTTTCGTGTTCGAAATCACCGGCGCACCGGAAAAGATCGACGCCTTTGCCGACCTGATGCGCCCGCTGGGGCTTACGGATGTGGCGCGCACCGGTGTGGCCGCCCTGTCCCGCGGCGACTGACGGAACACGAGCGGGCGCAGGGGCGATTGCCCCTGCCCCCTTTGAACGTTTCAGGACATCGGCAGCGACGCCTGCTATGCCAAGATGCACAGCGCCGACAGCTACGGCGCGCACAACACCACGTTGCAGGCCAGCCGCCGGGTCTCATGGGGATAAAGCTTGAAGCTCACCAAATCCCCCACATCAAATTCGAAAAAATTGTCCAGCCCGCTCTGGGTGTCGTGAAAAAACGCAAAATGCCCGTGGTCTTCGCACAGGATCACCGCCTGCCGGTCCGCCACATTGCACCACAAAACCATACCAATCATTCTTACGCGCCCAAATATTCCCCATTATATTCCCCATTAGCAAGAATAGCAGCTATGGACGCCCCGTGGTACGCGACTTGTGTTGCATTTTGTGGCATTGAGAGTATCGTCCAGAAGCTAATACGCGTCAGGTGTGATGCTCATTCGCGTCAATGCGCCCTAGCAACCTTAAACGACCTCACGGATCACCCTGCGGCGCACTAAAGAAGGGGCAACACATGTCCTACCGTGACAAATCCCCCGCCGAATTGCGCAACATGTTGGGTGCCAACCTGCGCCATCTCGCGCAGAACTTTCCGTCCATCTCTGCGCTGTCCCGCCAGTTGGGTGTCAACCGCACCCAGTTCAACCGCTATCTCGCCGGAGAAAGCTTTCCCCGTCCCGATGTGCTGGCCCGTATCTGCACCTTTTTCGATGTCGACGCGCGCATCCTGCTGTCGCCCGTTGCCGAGATCGGTACGGATGACCGGAACCTGAGCGACCCCTATTTGCAGGATTTCCTGAACGACGCTGCGGTCAATGTCCCCGAAACCCTGTTTCCCTCCGGCTTTTACCGGTTTTCGCGCCGCAGCTTCATCGACCAGAACAAGTTCATCGTGGGTCTGGTTCATGTGGTCCGCAAGAACGGCTCGACCTTTATCCGCGGGTTCGAACCGCGCGAGGCGTTCACGGACCAGGGTTTGCCCCAGGACAGCCGGACCCGCGAGTATCGCGGGCTGGTGATACGGCAGGACGACGGTATCGCGGCCATGGTTGCGCGCCGTGGGGCCGTCACCTGTTCCTTCAACCATCTGGCGCGCGAGATGTCGTTCGAGAACAACTTTTGGCTCGGCTACGTGGCGCGCACCGTCCGCGAGACGATCACGACGAAACGGGTTGAACGCCTGGTCTATGAGCATCTGGGCACCAATGTGTCCAAGGTCCTGGCCGCGGCGCGCACCTCGGGCTTTTGCGAATTGAAGGACCTGCAGCCCTATCACAAACGTCTGCTGCGCCCTGCCGAACCCTTCCGGTAGGCGCGCCGGGGATGTCGCCCGCAGAAAACCCCTGTCGCTGACGCGCATACGCGGCGCGTTCGTTTGGACTAGGGCTGAAGCATCAAAGACAGGGGGATGCAGCCCGATGAGCCACACAAACCTTGATGCGGTGCGCCGCCCGCTGGATCAGGCCAATGGCCTGCCCAATGCCCACTATATCGACGCCGCCATCTTTGACGAAGAGCGCGTTGCCGTATTGTCCACAGGCTGGGCCGGTCTGGCAGTGGGGGCGGACGTGCCCGAAGTGGGAGATGCCGTGCCGCTGACCTTTCTGGGGATGCCCCTGCTGGTGGTGCGCGACCGCACCGCGCGGGTGCGCGTGTTCCAGAACATCTGCCGCCACCGTGGCATGATCCTGGTTGATGCGCCGCGCAAGATCGAGGGGGCCATCCGCTGCCCCTATCACAGCTGGTGCTACAGCACTGACGGACGGCTGGTCAGCACGCCGCATGTGGGCGGCCCGGGACACAACACACACCCTGGCATCGACCGCGCCCTGCTGGGCCTGATCGAGGTGCGCAGCCATCTGTGGATGGACGTCATCTGGATCAACCTGTCGGGCGATGCTGCCCCGTTCGAAGTGCACAACGCCGAGTTGCTGGCCCGCTGGGCCGAGTTTGACAAACCCCTGTACCACGGCGGCGCCGACAGCCGCTTTCAACTGGCGGTCAACTGCAATTGGAAACTGGCGGTCGAGAACTATTGTGAAAGCTATCACCTGCCGTGGGTCCACCCCGGCCTGAACAGCTATTCCCGGCTGGAAGATCACTATCACATCGAAGCGCCGGAGCATTATTCAGGTCAGGGCACCTTGGTCTATCGCCAGATGACCGGCGAAGATGGCGGCAGGTTCCCTGATTTCGACGGTCTGAGCGACAAGTGGAACACCGCCGCGGAATATGTCACCGCCTACCCCAACGTGCTGTTGGGCGTGCACCGCGATCATACCTTTGCAATCATTCTGGTGCCGGAAAGCACGGAAAAGACCGTGGAAAACGTACACATTTACTATGCAGCGCCAGACACCGATCCTGCCTTGCGTCTGCGCAACACCGAACAGTGGAAGCTGGTGTTCGAGGAAGATATCTTTGTGGTCGAGGGAATGCA
Organism: Pseudosulfitobacter pseudonitzschiae; assembly: GCF_900129395.1. Taxonomy (GTDB): domain Bacteria; phylum Pseudomonadota; class Alphaproteobacteria; order Rhodobacterales; family Rhodobacteraceae; genus Pseudosulfitobacter; species Pseudosulfitobacter pseudonitzschiae. Next base: position 541,763 of record NZ_FQVP01000001.1, on the reverse strand, counting down.
GCGCGGACGCCACGCGCCCAGCTTTGATGGCGGGCGGTTTTCACCCGCGATGGATGGGCCGACGCATCTGTTCCACGCGTGGGTCGCGGGGCGGTTGCAGGCACACCGCGCAGGGCAGATGGCGGCGGAATGACCGACCTGAACGCGCAACTTCTCGCGGCCCATTCGGCGGAGGATCATCTGGCGCTGGTAACGCTTTATGCGCAGGCCGCAGACCTTGCGGCAGATGTCGACGCCGCCTGCTTCTTCCTGACACAGGCCTATGTCTTTGCGCTGGAACAGAATGCGCCGCAGGTCGGCGACTTGCGCGCGCGACTGGCTGCAAAGGGGCGCGAGCCTTTAGGCTAGTTCGGCGACGGTCTTTTGCATGACGTAAAAGGTCGGCGCGTCGAACCCGTCGTGCGTGCCGTGACGCACGATCTGGAACCCCATCCGACCGAACGCCTGATGGTTTTCGATCAGTTCGATCCTGACCTCCAGTTCCAGTGTATCCAGCCCCTTTGACACGGCCCGTGCCGCGGCCAGATCGACCAACTGCCGTGCTATTCCCTGCCCGCGCAAGCCGGCGTCGACAGCCAGTTTGCCCAGATACAGCCGGTTCGGTTTCTCCGTCAGGAACATGCAGGCCAAGGGCGGATCACCCAGCACCCACACCTCGCCGGTGTCACAGTGCCGGGCGATGGCATCGACCGTCAGGCGGTGCAGCGACGACGGCGGCGCAATGCGGTCCTCCATATAGGCGAAACTGCGCCGGACCAGGTCCAGCACCGCAGGCAACCGTGCGTCGTCGGGGGCGCATTTCTCATAGGTGGCTTTCGTCAAGCCCGCTCTCCTTACGCATGAGGATAGAAGTTTACCCCATTGTTTCAGAAACAAAAAACAAATCCAAGGCTCATCCCTTGAGGTCGTGCATCTAGCGCAGATTTGGGACAGATAAGATGGGGCTGAAACCCCGCCACGGTTCGGTCAGACCCGTCGCGCGTTCGGCCAATCTGTTGCGGCGTGCCACGCCTGCGCCACCCGCAGTAGCGCCGCGTCAGACCCGCGTTTGCCGATCAGTTGCAGGCCCGCAGGCGCGTCATCCGGTCCGCCAAAGCCCACCGGAACGTTGACCACCGGCAGCCCCAACAACGACGCGGGCACGACGACCTGCATCCAGCGGTGATAGGTATCCATCTGCACGCCTGCGACTTCGCGCGGGTAATCCCACGTGATCTCAAAAGGCCAAAGCTGCGCCGACGGAAGCGCCAGAACATCATAAGTTTCAAAGGCTTTCGCGGCGACCTTGAACCAGTTGCTGCGCACCAGGCTGGCCGCATGGACCTGCATCCCCGACAGCGCAATACCGCGGCCGATCTCCCATTGGGCGGTGTCTTTCAGGTAATCGCGCTGCGCAGGATTGTTGTAGACCGCAGCCAGCCCCGCACCGACCTGCCACGACCGCAGGGTGATCCAGCTGTCCCACATCGCATCGGCGTCGAACAGCGGCGCCTGATCGGTCACCTGCGCGCCCAAGCCTTCCATCTGTTGCAAGGCGGCTTGCGAGATTTCCAGAATGCCCGGTTCCATCGGCAGCGCGCCACCCCAGTTGCCCAGCCAGCCGATGTGCACACCTTTCATGCCACCCGCGATCTGTGGCAGCGCGGGTGCCTGTGACAGCCCGTGCGGCTGGCGCGGGTCGGGTCCGGCTATCGTGTCCAACAAGGCGGCAAGGTCCGCAGGGTTGCGCGCCATCGGGCCGTTGGTGGCCAGTTGGTGCAGGAAGCTGTCGCCCTCGGGCTCAGACGGCACCAGCCCCCAGGTCGGGCGCATGCCATAGACGTTGTTCCACCCTGCCGGATTGCGCAGTGATCCCATCATGTCCGAGCCGTCGGCCACCGACAACATCCCGCAGGCCAGCGCCGCCGCTGCCCCACCGGATGAACCACCCGCAGAACGCCCGTGCGCATAGGGGTTGTGTGTGGGACCGTGCACGGGGTTGATGGTGTGCGAGCCAAGGCCGAACTCGGGCGTGTTGGTCTTGCCGATCACAATCGCGCCTGCCGCGCGCAGGCGTGCGACCATGATATCGTCCTTGGCCGCCACCTGTCCCGCGAACAGGGGCGAGCCCATCGACGTGGGCAGCCCGGCGGCATTGGCCAGATCCTTGATGGCGATGGGCATTCCGTGCAGCCAACCGCTGCGCGGTGCCGCATCGGCGGCGCGCGCCTCGGCCATCAGGTCGTCGGCATCGCGCAGCGACACCACGGCATTTACTGCCCCGTTCACAGCGTCGATACGGGCCAGCGTGGCCTGCATCAGGTCGGTTGCGGTCAGGGTGCCCTTGGCCAGGGCATCCGATTGCGCCAGGGCGCCTTGGAAAAGAATGTCATCTGTCATGGCCGCAGCTTTGCCGCAGCCATGCGCAGGTTCAAGCGGAATACGCCGGGTCAGGCGATAAATTCAAAGTCCGCGGACGTCAGCACCAGACCCGCCAGATCGTCCAGAATGATGCTGCCGCCGTCATGGTCGATGCGCAGATCGCTGCCCTGATCATAGATCGACAGGCCGCCAAAGCCGCCCGCAGACACCAGCCGGATCAGATCGCTGCCGTCTTCGAAATCCTTGATGCGGTCGATGCCGGAATTCAGTTCGAATTCGAACACATCCGCCCCCTGGGCACCGCGCAGCACGTCGTTGTCCTCGCCGCCGTTCAGGGTGTCGTTGCCCTTGCCGCCCTCCAGCAGGTCAAAGCCAAGGCCGCCGTACAGCATATCCTCGCCGCCGCCGCCATAGATGCGGTCCTTGCCCTTGCCGCCGTCCAGCGTGTCGGCCCCCGAACCGCCAAACAGGAAGTCGCGGCCTTTCTGGCCTTCGATCAGGTTGTCGCCCTTGTCGCCGGTCAGCTTGTCGTCGTACTGGCTGCCCACGATATTTTCGACCCCGGTTTCCGAGACATAGCCAAAGACGCCCGCGATGTTTTCGTCCAGCGGGTCCGCCGCACCGATGTTCTGCCAGCGCCCGGATTCATCCAGTGAAAAGGTGATGCCTGCGGTAAAGTTGAAAAAGTCCAGCGTATCGACACCGTCGCCACCGTGCACCACGATGCCGTAGTCGGGGTTCGACTCGCTCAGCTTGATCAGGTCGTTGCCTGCGCCCGCGCGCACAAGGCCGCCGCCGCCGGTGCCGATGTTGATTTCATCGTCGCCCGCGCCTGCGCTGATCAGTTCGGCCCAGCCCGACCCCGTGGTGATCGTGTCATTGCCATCGCCCAGATACACGCGACCGACGCCGCCGGTGCCCACGGTCACGCTGTCGTTGTCGGTGCCTGTATGGATCTGTTCGGCGTAATTCCCGCCAGTCGCCACGCTGTCCGCGCCCTCGCGGGTCCGGATGCTGACCGCATAGCCCGAAACGGTGACATCATCGTCACCCTCGCCGGTGTCCAGCGATGTGATGTTGCCGGTGGCCGTCACGGTGTCGTTGCCCTGCCCCGTGGTGATCGCATCCGCGCCGCCTGCCCCGATGGTCACAGTATCGTTGCCGCCACGCGAGCGCAGGTATTCAAGGTAGCCCGATCCGGTGGTGATCGTATCCGCGCCATCGTCAAGCGAGATCGAACCGGCCCCGCCGCTGCCCAGCGTGATATTCGCCGTCTGGTATTCGCCGACCAGGATCGACCCAATCCAGCCGGTGGCATTGATCGTGTGGGTTTGCGTGGTTTCCGCATAGGCGCGGATCATCGACACGCTGCCGGTGCCGATGGTGATATTCGACGAGCTTTCATAGAGGTCGATCAGGGTCATCGACCGATCCCCTGTGGTGACCGTATGGGTGCCCTCCCACAGTTGCATTTCGCGCACGCGGCCATTGCCGGTCACGGTGATGTCCCCGTCGGCGACATCCACGCGCAGCAGGTCGATGCGGCCATTGTCGCTGACATTGGCGACGACGTTGCCCTCGGACACCAACAGCGTCTCGACCCGTGCATCGTCCGTCACGGTCACATCTGCCGAAACACCATTGAATTCCGCGTATTCCACCCGCGCGCTGTTCGCGGCGTTGATGTCCACTGAGCCACCGTTTGAAGCACGCAGGGCGCCCACACGGCCGGATTCGGTCAGGTTCAGCGTGTCATTGCCACCTGTCGCATACCAAAGCTCGATGCGTCCGAAATCCGACACGGTGACCACATCATCGTCCGCGCCGGTGGCCAGCGTGGCAACGAACCCCTGAACACCGACGGTGTTGTCGCCGTCGCCGAGGCTGACGATTCCGGCCTCGCCGCTGACATTCACGACATCGGCAAACTCGGCTGTTGCGATGTAGTCGGCAGAGCCGTTGATGGTCAGGTTCGACGCGCCGCCGGTCAGGTCCATGTGCCCCACGCCACCGCTGTTTACGGTGATGTCCATGGACGCGCCGTCAATGACGATGGACCGGGTGAATGCGCTGCCCAGATTGATGTCATGGGTGCCGCCACCATAGGCGGTGATATGGGTAATCTCGCTGTTGATCAGGTCGATCTGCGTATTGTTGCCCGCGTTCAGATAATTGATCACACGCCCCGTGCCGGAATCGCCGTCCGTCAGAATGGTGGTGCTTTCGCCTGCGGACAGCACGAACATGGAATCGATGGTCCAGTTCGAGCCCGTCATGGTGAAATCAGCGGTAAAGCTGTCCGACGCGGTGCCATCTTCGAATATTGCCGACGTCGCTATGCCATTCGACCAGAACATAGTCCCGCCCTGCGGCTGATTGATGTCGGTAAAACCATCGAGAGTGCGGGTGAATACGATATCGGTCATGCAGTTTCCTTTGAATGCAGCGTTGGCCAAAAGCCTTTGAGAATGCACACAAGTTAGGAAACAAAACCCGATTCACGGAAGAAAAAATTCCGTTATTTGGCTGTAATCAGGGAAATTTCACCTATGGCGGGAAACTCCCCCCTCGCACCAGCAGCTAGTCGCCCTGCGCCTCTGACCGGCTTTTGCCGCTGACGTTCAGCGCCAGCGTCGCCCCCATCAGCCCGTCCAGATCGCCATCCAGCACGCCCTTGGTGTCCGAGGTTTCGTAGTTGGTGCGCAGGTCTTTGACCATCTGGTAGGGTTGCAGCACATAGGACCGGATCTGGTTGCCCCAGCCCGCGTCGCCCGCACTTTCGTGGGCCTCGTTGACCAGTGCGGACCGCTTGTCCAGCTCCATCTGGTAGAGCCGCGATTTCAGCGCCTTCATGGCAATGTCGCGGTTCTGGTGCTGGGATTTTTCCGAGGAGGTCACGACGATGCCCGTTGGGTGGTGGGTGATCCGCACAGCCGAATCCGTGGTGTTCACGTGCTGGCCCCCGGCACCGGAGGACCGGTAGGTGTCGATACGGATGTCGGCGGGGTTCACCTCGATTTCGATGTTGTCGTCCACGACCGGATAGACTTTGACCGAGGTGAAGGACGTGTGCCGCTTGGCCGCCGAGTCGAACGGCGAGATACGGACCAGCCGGTGCACGCCGCTTTCGGATTTCAGCCAGCCATAGGCATTGTGGCCGGTGATCTTGTAGGTGGCGGATTTGATACCTGCCTCTTCACCCGCACTTTCGGCGTTCAGCTCGACCTTGTAGCCTTTTTTCTCGGCCCAGCGGACATACATGCGCGCCAGCATCGACGCCCAGTCACAGCTTTCCGTGCCACCGGCGCCCGAGTTGATCTCGAGGAATGTGTCATTGCTGTCTGCCTCGCCGTCCAGCAGCGCCTCAAGCTCTTTTTGCGCGGCTTTGACTGCCAATGCCTTCAACGCGGCCTCGGCGTCGCTGACGACCTCTTCGTCGTCTTCCATCTCGCCCAGTTCGATCAGTTCGACGTTGTCGGCCAGGTCCTGTTTGATGCCCTCATAGGTGTCGATGGCGTCGACCAGCGACTGACGGTCGCGCATCAGCTTTTGCGCGGCTTCGGGGTCATCCCACAGGTTCGGGTCCTCGACACGGGCGTTGAATTCTTCCAGCCGGTGCTGCGCGGTTTCCACGCCCAGACGCTGCCCCAGCAGCTCCAGCGATTTTTCGATCTCGGCAACGGTGTTTTGGGCCTCGGCGCGCATGGCTCGTGTCCTTCGGGATGGTGTTGAAATGCGGGTGTAAACCAGCGCCCGTCAGGCGGCAAGCCGTCGGGTGACGGCTGCGCCTGTCAGGGTCCAAGTTTTCGGGCCTAATACAAGCCGCCCGAGCTGAGCGTGCCGAAGTTGGCCTTTGGCCCCACGGTCGCCTTGGCACCGGTCGAGGTTGTGACCGTACGGCCCGTGGCGCGGCCCACTTCCTCGACCAGAGGCAGGTCGGCCCCCATGGCAAAGCCACCATCGAACATGATGCCGAACAACGGCTCTTCGCCATCGCGGAAATACTCGGCCACCACGGTGTCGCCCGAAGCGTCATCGCTCAGACGTGCGCCGGTAAAGCGGTCGATCTTGATGAAGCGGCCGCCGGGGGGCACTTCGAATTCGCCACCCCCGTATTTCTTCGTGGCTTCAAGCATGAACCGCTGGAACACCGGACCGCACATGCCACCGCCCGAGGCCCCGCGCCCCATGTTACGGGGCGTGTCATAGCCGATGTAGCACCCCGCGACGATATTGCTGGTAAAGCCCACGAACCACACGTCCTTGCTGTCGTTGGTGGTCCCGGTCTTGCCCGCGGTGGGCACCGGCAGGTTCACGGTCCGTGCAGCAGTGCCGCGTTCGACCACGCCGCGCATCATCGACGTCAGCTGGTAGGCGGTGATCGGGTCCATGATCCGTTCGCGGTTGGAGGTGATCCGCGGCCCATAGCCGGGGTCAAGGCTGGCCAATTGGCAATCGGCGCACTGGCGTTCGTCGTGACGGTACACCGTCTTGCCATAGCGGTCCTGCACACGGTCCACCAGGGTCGGTTTGACCCGTTCGCCGCCGTTGGCGAACATCGCATAGGCCGAAACCATCTGGTACAGCGTGGTTTCCTGCGACCCCAGAGAGTTGGCCAGGAACTTGCCCATCTGGCCCTTTTCATAGACCCCGAAACGTTCGGCGTAATCGGCCACCGTGTCCATTCCGACCTCTTGCGCCAGACGGATGGTCATCAGGTTCCGCGACCGTTCAATGCCGGTGCGCATCGGTGTGGGACCGTAATACTGGTTCGATGCGTTCTTGGGCCGCCACAAGCCCTGGGGCGTGTTGATCTCGATGGGTGCGTCGACGATGATCGTGGCGGGTGTATAACCGCTGTCCAGCGCAGCCGCGTAGACAAAGGGTTTGAACGACGAACCGGGCTGGCGTTTCGCCTGTGTGGCGCGGTTGAAGACCGAGTTCTGGTAGCTGAAACCGCCCTGCATGGCGATCACGCGGCCGGTGTTTACGTCCATGGCGACAAAGCCGCCCTGCACTGCCGGCACCTGCCGCAGCGACCATGCACCGTCGCGCTGGCGCACGTGGACCACGTCACCCACCTTGAAGTTGGCGGCAAAGTCGCCCTTGATCCACTTGATGTCATCGCGCGCCACTTCGCCGATGCCCTGCCCTTCGATGCCCAGAACGATGCGCTGGTCACCGATCTCGCGCACAACAGCCGGATACCACTGGCCGTTCAGGTCGATGTCACGGGCCACAGGAACGGCTTTCAACGCGGCTTCCCAGGCGTCACCGGTGGCGACCTCGGGCTCGATCTTCTTGCCGGTGCCGCGCCATCTGGAAAGGGAACGGTCGTAGTTTTCCAGCTCCTGCTGCAACGCATTGGCGGCGATGGGCTGCATTTCCTGATCGATGGTCGCACGCACGGTCAGGCCGCCGCTGAAAAATTCGCCCTCGCCAAAGTTCTCGGACAGTTGGCGGCGGATTTCATCGGTGAAATAATCGCGCGGCGGCAGCTCGTCCTTGAAGCTTTCAAAGTCGCCGTTTTGCACCGACCGCAGCGGCTGTGCGCGTTCGGATTCGTAGACTTCGGTGGTCAGATAGCCGTTGTCGTGCATCTCTTTCAGCACATAGTTCCGCCGTGCCAGCAGACGATCCTTGCGGCGCACGGGGTGATAATCCGAAGGTGCCTTGGGCAAGGACGCCAGGAACGCCGCTTCGTGCGGGGCCAGTTCGCCCAGCGTCTTGTTGAAATAGGTCTGGCTGGCCGCCGCCACGCCATAGCTATTCTGGCCAAGGAAAATTTCGTTCAGGTAGAGCTCAAGGATTTTCTCCTTGGACAGCGTCTCTTCGATCCGGCTTGCCAGGATGATTTCCTTGATCTTGCGTTCGATCTGGCGGTCGCCGGACAAAAGGAAGTTCTTCATCACCTGCTGGGTGATGGTCGAGGCCCCGCGTAGGTCGCGTCCACGCGTGCGCACCGCTTCGATGGCCGCAGCTGCGATCCCGCGCAGGTCATAGCCGTCGTGGGTGTAGAAATTCTTGTCCTCGGCGCTGATGAACGCCTGTTTCACCAGATCGGGAATGGTGTCCGCAGGGGCAAACAGCCGCCGTTCACGGGCAAATTCGTCGATGATCTGGCCCTGGCCGCTGTAAATGCGGCTGATGGTGGGCGGGGTATATTGCGCAAGGCTTTCATGGCTGGGCAGATCGCGGCCATAGATATAGAAAATCGCGCCAATGCTCAGCGCAACGGCCAACAGGCCCATGGTCAGGGCCGTAAAGATACCGCCGAAAAACGACAGGATGAATCGGAACACGCGGGCGTCCTTTATAAATCTGCTCAGGGCGGTGTTATAGGGCACGCCCGGCGGGGGGTCAAAACACGTCTGGGTGTGACGATGGCATTATTACGCTTACGTGCCCAAGCTTACATGGTGCCTTATTGGCGCACCAGTGGACGTTGCGCCAGATCGGACGCGCGCCAGGCCAGTATGCCATCCGCAATTGCCCCCGCCATCACGGCACGCCAGACCGGATCGCGCAGGTTGGCCAGGTCGCGTTTCGAACTGAGAAAACCGATCTCGATCAACAGCGACGGCACATCGGCGCTGGTCAGCACCGAAAACCCGGCATGCCGTGCGGGATGGGTGTTCATCGGTCCCCCTGCCGCATCCATCGCGGCGATAATCGCAGCGGCGGCCTGTTCCGAGCGGGGCGCGGTTTCCTGCCGCGCCAGATCCAGCAGCACGCCCGCCACCTCGTCGTCGGCCCCGTTCAGATCGGCCCCCGCCAGGATATCGGCGCGGTTGTGCTGGGCGGCCAACTGCGCGGTGGCCGCGTCGCTGGCATCCTTTGCCAGCGTATAGACCGTGGCACCGCTTGCCCCACCCTCGGACAGCACATCGGCATGCAGCGAAATGAACAGATCGGCCCCGGCGGCATGGGCCATGTCGACACGGCCCGGCAGCGATACGAATTCGTCCTGAGTCCGGGTCAGCACCACCTCGGCCTGTCCGCTGCGACGCAGGGCTTCTGCCAAAGCCTGTGCGACCTTCAACATCAGGTCCTTTTCCTCGACTCCGTCGCGGATCGCACCGGGATCAACGCCGCCGTGACCGGGGTCAATCACCACGACAAAGCTGTCGTCGGCCACGCGCACTTGCGGTGCCTGCGCGGCCTGCGTGGACCATGCTGCATCTTTTGGCGCACCGGCCCCCGCACCAAAAGCCTCTGGCGTGGCCTTGACAAGGTCAATGGTCAGCGTCGCGGTACCGGTGCTGTTGTTGATCGGCATGGCGATGTTCGAGGGCAACAAGGGCGCTGCCAGATCCAGCACCAGCCGCGACCAGCCCGGACGGAACGGACCAAAGCGCGCGCCGGTCACTTTCTTGCTGCTGCCCAGAAGGGATGCCGCATCGACGCCGCTCCAATCGGCTTCGCGAAAGTCGATGACCAGCCGCGCAGGGCTGTCCAGATGGAACACGCGGAACGGCACGCCCTGGCTGAGGGAAATGGTCAGCTTGGTGCCGCCGAACCAGCCGTCGGAAATGCTGCTGGCGGCTGGATCGACACGGGCCAGTCCGGTCAGCGCTTGCGCATCGGCACGCGGTGCTGCGGCCAGCGCCAGCGCACAAATCATCAGGATCACATACCGCATTACACCTGTCTCGCCCGCCCTGTTTTTCGTTGGCGGCAGACTAGCCCAGCCATCCCGCAGGCACCAGAGTTAGCGCGCATCCATATAGGCCTTGAGCCGGTTCAGGCCTTCGGCAATGTCCGTGGTGCTGCGGGCGTAAGAGAACCGCAGGGTGTGGTGGCCGCGCAACGGGTCGAAATCCAGCCCCGGCGTCACCGCAACCCCCGCCCGTTCCAGGATATCGGCAGCCAGCGCACGGCTGTCGTCGGTCAGGTCCGACACATCGGCATAGACGTAAAACGCACCATCAGGCGGAGCGATCTTTGTGAAGCCTGCCGCGGGCAGACCATCCAGCATCAGCGCGCGGTTGGCGCGATAGACATCCATGTTAGCCTGCAACTCGTCTTCGCAGTCCATCGCAGCCAGCGCCGCGACCTGTGCCGCATGGGGCGCGCAGATGAACATGTTCTGCGCCAGACGCTCCACGACCCGCACGTGATCGGGCGGCACCACCATCCAGCCAACGCGCCAGCCGGTCATCGAAAAATACTTCGAGAACGAGTTGATCACATAGGCCTCGTCCGTCAGTTCAAGTGCCGTCACCGCCTTGGCCTCGTATTCGATGCCGTGGTAAATCTCGTCACTGATGAACGAGGCACCCTTGGCATGGGTCGCCTCGATCAGCGCGCCCATCGCCGCGTGGTCCAGCATGGTCCCCGTGGGATTCGCAGGCGAGGCCACCATCAGCCCTGCGATGTCCATATCGGCAAAATCCGCAGGCACCGGTTGATAGCGATTCTGCGGTGCCGTGGGCAGATCAACCGCCTGCAAATCCAGCGCCCGCAGGATCTGGCGGTAGCTGGGATAGCCCGGTGCGCCGATTGCCACGCGGTCGCCGGTGTCAAAAAGGGCTGTAAACGCCAGGATAAAGCCCCCCGAGGAGCCCGAAGTCACCACCACCCGCGCCGGGTCCAGATCGACGTTGTACCATTCGCCATACATCCGCGCGATGCGCGCCCGCAGCGCAGGCAGGCCAAGTGCGACGGTATAGCCCAACGGTCCCGCATTCATCGCCCGCGCCAGCGCGTCGGTGGCCGCGCGCGGCGCGCCTGTGCCGGGCTGGCCGACCTCCATGTGGATGATGTGGCGACCTGCGTCCTCGGCGGCGCGCGCGGCCTCCATCACGTCCATCACGATAAAGGGATCAACGGCGCTGCGTCTTGAGGTTTTCATCACTTGTCTCCTATTCTGCACGAATGTGGAATTCTGGTGCTTTTCATAGGGGTTCATCCCTGTCGTCAATGGGGGCAATTGTCCTGGCCCTGGCCTTGCTGCTGGCACAACCGGCGCGCGCGATCGAATTGTTGCGCGATGCGGATGTGGAATACGGGCTGGCGCAACTGGCCTCACCCATCCTGCGGGCCGCAGGGCTCAGCCCCGCGCAGGTCAAGGTGCTGGTGGTGAACGACGGCAATCTGAACGCTTTTGTCGTCAGCAACGATGTGATTTTTATCAATCACGGTCTTATCAACCGCGCCACCTCTGCCGAAATGCTGCAAGCGGTGCTGGCCCATGAGGCGGCCCATATCGCCAATGGTCACATCACGCGGCGGATGACCAACCTGGGCAACGCGCGCACGCTGGCGGGCCTGGGCCTTGCGCTGGCTGCCGTGGCGGCGGCGGCGGGCGGTGGCGATGCGGCTGCCGGTCTGGCAATCGGCTCTCAATCCGCGGTGCAACGGGCTTTTCTAAAGCACACACGGGCCGAGGAATCCTCTGCCGATCAGTCAGGCGTGCGGTTCATGCGCGCCGCCGGAGCCGATCCGCGCGGCTTTCTCGAAGTGATGGAGCTGTTTCGCGGCCAGGACGTGCTGTCAGAGGCGCGCCAGGACCCCTATGCCCGTTCGCACCCGTTGTCACGTGACCGGCTGCGCGCGATGGAGGCTTTTGTCGCGGCCTATGGCACGGGTGTCGCGCCGAACCCGACGGCCGCCTATTGGTTCGCGCGGGTCAAGGGCAAGATCAGCGCCCACACCCGCGCCCCCAAATGGACGCTGAAACGCACAGGCGAGAGCGGGTACAAAGATGTCGCATTCCTGCGTGAGGCTGTTGCGGAATCCCGCCAGTCGCGCACGAAACAGGCCCTGCGCGCCATCGACAACGCCATCGCCACGCGGCCCGGCGACCCGTTCTTTCACGCAGCCAAAGGCGACATCCTGATGGATGCACGCCAGTTCCAGAGCGCGGTCGCGGCTTATGGACAGGCCGTGAAACTGTCGCCCCGCGACGCGCTGTTGCTTGCAGGCTATGGCCGCGCGCTGTTGGCGACGGGCAATGTGACGGCGGCGCGCACCACGTTGGAACAGGCCCGCGTGATAGATTTCCGCGACGGCACCATGCTGCGCGATCTGTCGGTGGCCTATGCCAAATCGGGCCAGAACGGTATGGCGGCTCTGGTGACTGCCGAACGCTATGCCCTGTCAGGCCGGATGGAAGACGCCGGAATTCACGCCAAACGCGCCAGCGGTCTGCTGGCCACGGGATCGGGCCCTTGGCAACGGGCACAGGATGTGTTGATTGCCAGTGAACGCGCCGAAAAACGCAAAAAACGGAGATAATCCATGACGATCAACCGCCTTCTTGCCGCTGCTGCGGCCACCGTGACGCTTGCCATGCCAGCGGCGGCCTTTGACATTTCGGCCATGTCCGACAGCGAGCGTCAGGATTTCGGTGAGCAAGTGCGCGCCTACCTGCTGGAGAACCCGCAAGTGATCATGGAAGCGGTCAACCTGCTGGAACAACAACAGGCGGCCGCACAGGAACAGGCCGACCTGACCATGGTTTCGGACAATGCAGATGCAATTTTTGACGACGGCTATTCCTTTGTCGGTGGCAATCCAGATGGCGACATCACGCTGGTGGAGTTCCTCGATTACAAATGCGGTTACTGCAAACGCGCCCACGGCGAAGTGGCCAAGCTGCTGGAAACCGACGGCAACATCCGACTGATCGTCAAGGAATTCCCGATCCTGGGCGAGCAATCGCTGCTGGCCTCGCGCTTTGCGATCTCGACGCTGATCAACGAAGGCCCCGAAGCCTATCACGCGCTGAACGATGCGCTGATGACAATGAACGGCGATCTGAGCGAGGAAGTGATGAGCCGTCTGGCCAGCACGCTGGGCTTTGACGCCGACAAGATCGTGGCAGGCATGGACGCGGACGAGGTGACGCAACGGATTGCCGACACGCGCGCGCTGGCACAGCGGTTGCAGATCACCGGCACGCCCACTTTCGTGATGCACGACGAAATGCTGCGCGGCTATCTGCCCTATGACCAGATGATGCAACTGGTGGAAGAAAAGCGCGGCTAAGCGTTTGATTTGACTCAGGTTGCGGGGGCGCTGCCCCCGCGCCGTTGACACTCCGCCGGGATAACTTCGGCCAAAAGACCCGCCGTTATTCCGCGGCTTCGGCGGCCTCGGCTGCGGCAAGCTCCTCTGCCTTTTTCTCGACCTGTTCGACGATGTGTTCGATCATGTCGGCGTTGGACTGTTTGTGGGACTGTTTGCCCGCAAGATAGACCATCCCCGCCCCGTTGCCACCGCCGGTAAAGCCCACGTCGGTCATCAACGCCTCGCCGGGGCCATTGACCACGCAGCCGATGATGCTGAGGCTCATCGGGGTCTTGATATGGGACAGGCGGTCTTCGAGGATTTCGACGGTCTTGATCACGTCAAAGCCCTGACGCGCGCAACTGGGGCAACTGATGATGTTGACCCCGCGGTGGCGCAGGCCCAGCGATTTCAGGATTTCATAGCCGACCTTGATTTCTTCCACCGGATCGGCGGACAGGCTGACGCGGATCGTGTCACCAATGCCCATCCACAAAAGGTTGCCCAGCCCGATGGCCGATTTGATCGTGCCCGACGTCAGCCCGCCCGCCTCGGTGATGCCAAGGTGAATGGGTGCGTCCGTGGCCTCGGCCAGTTGCTGATAGGCGGCGGCGGCCATGAACACGTCAGAGGCCTTGCAGCTGATCTTGAATTCGTGAAAGTCGTTGTCTTGCAAAATCTTGATGTGATCCAGACCGGATTCGACCATCGCGTCGGGGGTCGGCTCGCCGTATTTGTCCAACAGGTGCTTTTCCAGACTGCCCGCGTTCACGCCGATGCGGATCGAGCAGTTGTTGTCGCGCGCGGCGCGGATCACTTCCTTGACCCGTTCTTGCGAACCGATGTTACCCGGATTGATGCGCAGACAGGCGGCCCCTGCCTCGGCAGCCTCGATACCGCGTTTGTAGTGGAAATGGATGTCGGCCACGATCGGCACCGGGGAGTTGGCACAAATCTCTTTCATCGCCCGCGCGCTGTCCTCGTCGGGAACGGACACCCGCACGATATCGGCACCGGCCTCGGTGGCCGCTTCGATCTGGGCCAGCGTGCCCGCCACGTCAGTGGTCAGCGTGTTGGTCATGGTCTGCACGGTGATCGGCGCACCGCCACCCACGGGCACGTTGCCCACCATGATCTGACGGCTTTCACGGCGGTAGATGTTGCGCCAGGGACGGATGTGATTGAGCGACATGTCGCGCCTCTTTTCGGCTATCGGTTCACCGACAGACCTATGCGCTGTGCAGGGCTTGCGCAACCGCCAGCCGCAGGCAAAGCCCGTGACCAGCGGTGAATTGTCGGAATGGATCAGTCCGGCAGAACGGTCTGCGCGGTCGCAGTGGCTTCGGCATAGCGCACGAGGCCCGAGTCGGTGTTGATATCGACCGGCAGATAGGTTTCCTGCAGGCCCGCAATCTCCAGCGGCAGGTTCGAGGTGACCGCGCCGTTGGGGCCAACGGGGCCGTAGAACTTGCCGTTCATCGCGAAATAGATCGCACCGCTTTCGCCGGTCCGCAACACGGGCGGTTCCTCGGTTGCGGGTGCGGTCCATGTGTCGCCGGGCTGCATCACGGTTTCGTAGATCACGGTGCCATCAGCCCCGCGCACACGCACCCAGGACGGGCGCACAGCGACCATTTGCAGCGAGGGCACCTGTTCCTCGACCACTTGCGGCACCGAAGGTGTTTCCGATTTCAGCGGCTCCGCCTCTGCCACGACCGGTGCCTCACGACCCGGATTTTGGGCAAAGTTGCCAACAGAACGCGGATCGATGGTGGCAATGGGCGCGTCGCGGGCCACCAGCACAGGCACGTCCAGCGCCTGCGGGCGATAGAGCCGGTCCAACGCCTCGATGCGCGGAGTATCCAATGCCGAAGGCGAGGTCTCGCCCGTACCATCAAGGCCGGGCTGTTGAACCGAAGCGCCCTGCAGCGGGTCAAGGTCCGACATCACAACCGGGGTCTGATCCACCGGCGAGACCTGTACGCGCTGAACTTCTTGCAGGACCGAATAGCCGCCAAAGCCGATGGCGCTGATCAGGGCGATCAGGACCAGCGACGATCCGATGGCACCGGGCTCAATGCGGCTGAAGAATCTCTCGCCCGTGGGCACGAACGGCGTGCTGGGCGCGGAAAAGATATCGTTGGTGCCACGGTCACGCGCAAGGCGGTCCTCGCGGCTGGGCTTTTTGACGACAGATGCGGCGGCAGACATGCCATGGGCCACCGAGAACCCGCTTTCGGCGCAAAAGGCGGCAAAGGCGCGGTCAGGGTCCATATCCAGATAGCGGGCATAAGAGCGCACATAACCTGCGATAAAGCCGGGCGTGTCGAATGCAGTGGGATCGGTGTTTTCGATGGCCGCGATATAGCTGGCCTTGATCCGCAGTTCGCGCTGTACGTCCAGCAACGATTTGCCCAGCGTGGCGCGTTCGCCGCGCATGACATCACCAAGGCGCAACTCGAAATCGTCAAAACCTTTCGGTTCAGCGTTCTCTTCAATGATCTTGGGAGTCTTCCGCCCGATCATACCCTCGCCCCGTGTTACTCGTTTCTTGGACCCTGCGTCTGATGCCCGATTCGACGCAAGGTTGTTGTTAAACACAGCTTAACACATGGCAATATATAATTCACCTACCTGTGATGTCAGGCAGACAATTCGGCGCGATTCAGCGCACAATGTGACCACAGGGCGTCCATTGCCTTGACCAATGCATCCAGCTCGCGCGGACCATGAACCGGCGACGGCGTGAACCGCAAACGCTCGGTGCCGCGGGGCACGGTTGGGTAGTTGATCGGCTGGACATAGATGCCATGATCTTCCAGCAGCATGTCGGACAGCAGCTTGGTGTGCGCCGGATTGCCGACGATCACCGGCACGATGTGGGTGCCGTGATCAATAATCGGCAGGCCCAGCCCCTTGAGCCGCATTTTCAGGATGCGCGCCTGCAACTGGTGCGCCTCGCGCAGCTCTGGCGCGGTCTTCAAAAAGGCAACCGAGGCCGCCGCCCCTGCTGCGACCGCAGGCGGCAGCGAGGTGGTAAAGATGAAACCGGGCGCATAGGACCGGATCGCGTCGCACATGCGTTCGCTGGCGGCGATATAGCCGCCCATAACGCCATAAGCCTTGGCCAGGGTGCCGTTGATGATGTCCACACGGTCCATCAGCCCGTCGCGTTCGGCCACACCGCCACCGCGCGGGCCATACATGCCGACGGCGTGCACTTCGTCCAGATAGGTAAGTGCGCCGAACTCTTCCGCCAGATCGCAGATTTCCCTGATCGGGCCGAAATCGCCGTCCATCGAATAGATGGATTCGAATGCAATCAGCTTGGGTGCTGCCGGATCGTCCGCTTCGAGCAATTCGCGCAGGTGGGCGACGTCGTTGTGGCGGAAAATGCGCTTGGCCCCGCCATTGCGGCGCACGCCTTCGATCATCGAGGCGTGGTTCAGCGCGTCGGAATAGATAATCAGACCCGGAAACAGCTTGGGCAATGTGCTGAGCGTCGCATCGTTGGCAATATAGGCCGATGTGAACAACAGCGCCTGCGCCTTGCCGTGCAGGTCGGCCAGTTCCGCCTCGAGCCGCTTGTGATAGACCGTGGTGCCGGAGATGTTGCGCGTCCCGCCCGAGCCTGCACCGGTGGCGTCAATCGCCTCGTGCATGGCCTGCAATACGACCGGATGCTGTCCCATACCCAGATAGTCGTTGCCACACCACACGGTAATATCCTGCTCGGAACCGTCACCGCGCGTGCGCACCGCATGGGGAAACTGGCCATTGCGGCGTTCGATGTCAATGAAGGTGCGATAGCGGCCTTCTTCATGCAGTCGGTTCAGTGCGGCATCCAGCTGCGCGGCATAGTCCTTGGTGTGGTCCACGAAAGGAAACTCCTGGTCGTTGGGGCGACGATGCATGACATTATCATGCCCCATTTGTCGGGTATTTGGAACGATTACAGATTACCGCCCCTGTTTTCAATGCATATGCCCTGCGCACGATGTCGCAGCGTTGATCCAGATCAAATGACCCGACCGGTCCGCTTTATGAAGTATGGATTACCTGACTCTGCGAAAAATCGCGAATAGTTCACCATGACTTTGTGAAACCAGCGTTGGACGCTGGGGCACAGACCGGTGACAGCAATTATCGCTTCGCAATCCGGGCGCGCTGCATCATTGCGCAGCGCCTTGCCGCCTTGCACCCGCACACCGGACCCGTTTGTTTTTAGGAAAGTCATTTTTATGAACACGTCTCTTGCCCTGTTTCCCGCACTGTTTCTAATGACCATCACAGCCAGCGGCTACGCGCTGGCCACAATCGGAATGAAGCTTTCCACGCAATCCCCGCCCGCGCTCAGTTTCGCAATCATAGGGCTGGGACTAACCGGGGCCGCCTTGGCCGAGATCGCCTTGCTGCGGCACGCCAGCCTGCCGCTGGTCTACCTGGGCATCGTGGTGACCGAAACGCTGCTGGTGCTGGCCTATGCCAGCTGGGCGCACAGCAGCATCAGCCTGACACAAATGGGTGGTGCTGTGCTGGTGCTGGCCGGTTTCGCGCTGGTCTGTCTCGAGCACTAGACACTGCGCCGCTGGCTGATACGGTCCTTGCAAATCTCGCATTTGCAAGGAACCCCCATGTCTCTCGACGCCACGCTCGCCCATATCGACGCCAACCTGTCCCAAGCCACCGACCGTCTGCTGGAACTGCTGCGCATCCCGTCGATTTCGACCGATCCGGCCTATGCCGACAACTGCGACACCGCCGCCGACTGGCTGGTGGCCGACCTGCAAAGCATCGGCGTCGACGCCACCAAACGCACCACACCCGGGCACCCGATGGTTGTGGGCCATGTGGACGGAGACGGCAACGGGCCGCACCTGCTGTTCTACGGCCACTACGACGTGCAGCCGGTTGACCCGCTGGAATTGTGGGACCGCGACCCCTTTGATCCGCAGGTCGAAGACACCCCCAAGGGTAAGGTGATCCGTGGCCGTGGCGCTGCCGACGACAAGGGCCAGCTGATGACATTCGTCGAGGCCTGCCGCGCGTGGAAGGCCGTGAACGGCACCCTGCCCTGCCGCATCACGTTCTTCTTCGAAGGCGAGGAAGAATCAGGCTCGCCGTCGCTGGTGCCCTTCATGAAAGAGAACGCCGACGAGCTGTCCGCCGACTTTGCGCTGATCTGCGACACCGGCCTGTTCGAAAGCAAGACACCGGGCATCGTCACCATGCTGCGCGGGATGATGGGCGACGAATTGACGATCACCGGCCCCAGCAAAGATTTGCATTCCGGCATGTATGGCGGCGTGTCGATCAACCCGATCCGCGTGCTCAGCAAGATCCTTGCAGGCTTGCACGACGATCAGGGCCGCGTCACCCTGCCCGGCTTTTACGACGGCGTGCCCGAACTGCCCGACGAATTGCGCGCGCAGTGGCAGGGCCTGTCCTTTGATCATGCCGCGTTTCTCGAAGACGTGGGCCTGTCGGTGCCCGCAGGCGAACAGGACCGCACGCCCATCGAGATGATCTGGTCGCGCCCGACCTGCGAGGTCAACGGCATCTGGGGCGGCTACACCGGCGCGGGGTTCAAAACCGTGCTGCCATCGCAAGCCCATGCCAAGATCTCGTTCCGCCTCGTGGGCGATCAGGACCCCGATGCCATCCGCGACAGCTTCCGCAAGATGGTGCAGGACGCCCTGCCCGCCGACTGTTCCGTCAAGTTCAAAGGCCACAGCAACGGCCGCGCGTCGATGTTCGAAACGGACGATCCGGCGTTCGAGGCTGCGCGTCAGGCGCTCAGCGACGAATGGCAGGTGCCCGCCGCCTACATCGGCTGCGGCGGTTCGATCCCGATTGCGGGGCATTTCCAGAACCTGGTGGACACCACCCCGATGCTGATCGGCTTTGGCAAGGACGACGACCAGATCCATTCGCCCAACGAAAAATACGACATGGAAAGCTTCCACAAGGGCATGCGCAGCTGGGTCCGCATCCTGGACGCGCTCAGCAAGTAAACACCGCCCCGCCCCTTCATCTTGCCGGATAAACTCCGTGGGTGTGGGGGCTGGCCCCCACTGCACCGACAAATGCGGTGGGTCCCCGCAGACATGAAGGGCATAGCGATGACCATCAAGGGCTTTACCAGCGCCACCGCCGACGTAAACGGCCAGCGCATCCACTACACCATGGCGGGCAGCGGCCCGCCGTTGCTGCTGTTGCACGGCTTTCCGCAGACCCACGCCATGTGGCACGGCATTGCACCCACATTGGCGCAGCAATTTACCACCGTCGCCGCCGACCTGCGCGGCTATGGCGCCAGTTCGAAACCGCAAGGCAGCGAAAACTACAGCTTCCGCGAGATGGCCGCCGATCAGGTGGCCCTGATGGCGCATCTGGGGTTCGACAGCTTTCACCTTGTGGGCCACGACCGCGGCGCGCGCACGTCGCACCGCGCGGCGCTGGATCACCCGGACGCCATCCGGTCGCTGACCTTGATGGACATCGTACCCACCCACCTGCTGCTAAGCGACCTGCAACAACAGGTCGCGCGCGCCTATTATCACTGGTTCTTTCTGGCCCAGCCCGCGCCGATGCCCGAAACCATGATCGGCCACGACCCGGACGCATATTTCGAATACTGCCTGACCGGCTGGGGCAAGGGCGCGCTGAACAGCTTTGACCCAGAGGCATTGGAGCAATACCGCACGGCCTGGCGCGACCCCGAGACGATCCGCGCAATGTGCGACGACTATCGCGCGGCGATTGATCACGACATGGCGTTGGACGCTGCCGATCTGGGCCGCAGGGTAACCTGTCCCGCGCTGGTGCTCAGCGGGGCCAACGGGGTGATGGCCAAGCACTATGATGTCGGTGCCACATGGGTGAACCGGCTGTCGAACATGCAGGTCGACAGCCTGCCGGGCGGGCATTTCTTTCCCGATCAATATCCCTCGGAAACGGCTGACAAGATATTGGAATTTCTTTTGAAAGCGCAGCCGGACGCCGCTTAGAATATGCCGCTGAACCGCTCGGGCAGCAGGTATTGCCCCTTGTAGTTCGGACGGTCGAATTCGAAATACCCCGTGTCGCCGCGCGCCTTGAAACTGCGGTGCATCTTGCGGCGGACCGGGCGCAAATCAAAGCCCTCCTGCATCGGCAGCTCGGCAAACCCCTCGAACACTTCGCGGTCCTCGCCGCGCGCCTCGGCGAACCAGTGCCGCCCGATGCTGGCCTGTTTGAAGCCCACGCCAACCTCGGCACTGACGGCGTTGCGGCGGTCCATGGCCCCGGTGTAGGCGCCGAAATCGCAGAACTTCAGGTGCAGCAAATACAGCTCGTCCGGCGTGTGCAGCTTGGGGTATTGCGCAAAATGCCCGCCCCGCGACAGTTTCGCAGGGGTCGAGACGATGGACGGCTTGGAATAATGCGGCGCGATGCGCACGTGCCTGCGCGGGCCCAGAATCATGTCATCGGCGGGCTGGTCCTCGATGTCGATGCGGTGGATCACCTCCAGCCCGACAGGGGTATAGACCCGGTCCGTCTCGGCCTTTTCCAGCCATTGCAACAGGTTCACGCCCGCGTCGGGATCGACCACAACCAGCTCGTCCACATCGCCCACGATGACGTGGTTGTAATAACGGCGCAGCCCGCCAAACAGGTTGTTCAGCAGGCTCCAGCGTTTGACGTCAAAGTTTTTGTGTGGATCGCCCGGAATGCCGATGATGTTGCACCCCTTGGCCAGTTCCGCCACCTCTTCCCCGTAGCCGTGGTTGATCACATAGCAATTCTGCCGTCCGAACATCTCGCCGTAGTGGCGCAGCCATGCCTTGAGGAAAAACGCATCGTCGCGCACCATTGTCACCACAGCCACAGTCTGCATCACGTCACCTTGCCTTGATCTTCTGCTCTCAACCCGCCTGCTTTTCGCAGACGGCGCTTTGTCTCGCACCGTAACGGCTTGGCTGCTACAAGAGAATCGTTAATTGCGCATTTTGCCCGTGATCAAGGACCAGACCGCTGATACCTGCCAATTTTGCCACATTCGGCCTGCATGTGCGTCGCGCCCCCGACACCACGATCACCCGGTTCCAGGTGCTGGGCGAACGGTCTTCGGGCACCAATTTTGTCAAACGGCTGCTGGGGCGCAACACCAGCCTGACCCCGACCGAGGCGCTGGGATGGAAGCACGGCTTTCCCCATGCCGCGGCCATCCCCCCCGACCTCGCGCTGATCGCCTGTGTGAGGCGTGCAGACGCCTGGGCGCTGTCGATGCACAAGAAGCCGTGGCACACCACGCCCGCCCTGCAATCACTGGAGTTTGGCGAATTCATCCGCGCCGAATGGGACACTGTGGTGGACCGTCCGCGCTATTTCGAAAAGACCGCGCCGCTGGACGCCGTCGGACAGCCGTTGCAACACGACCGCGACCCGCTGACCGGTGCGCGGTTCGCCAACCTGTTCGCGCTGCGCCGCGCCAAGCTGACCGGATTGCTCAGCTATCTGCAACGCGACTGCACTGTGATTCTGCTGCGCATGGAAGACGCCCAAAGCGCGCCCGAGATGACGCTGGACGCCCTGCGCGCCGGACTGGGCCTGCCCCCACGCGAAGTGGATTTTGCGCCCGTTCTCAAAAGGTTGGGATCGAAATTTAAACCAGCGGTCGAGGCCCGCCCGGCCACGCCCAAGAAAATGGGCGCATTCGGGATGAAGTTCATGCGCAAGCATCTGGATTTGGCGCAAGAGGCGGCCCTGGGCTACACCTACGACTGAACGCCGCCACAGTTCTACGGCCCGTATCGTATGGCTGAAACACAAAAGACCCGCCATTTCTGGCGGGTCCTTGTTTACGCAGCAGTGGCGCGGTTGACGGGGCTCGAACCCGCGACCCCCGGCGTGACAGGCCGGTACTCTAACCAACTGAGCTACAACCGCCCGCTGCGTGTGGGGGTATTATGGCCCACAGCGCAGAGCGTCAAGCGGGGTTTTTCGGTTTGCGGCAATTATTTTAAAAAAATGTCACAAGCCCCGATTTTCACCCCGATTTTACGGTCCTGCACCCCCTGCCCTCAGTTCGGCGCGGGGATAAATTCGCTGTCGTCATTCGGCGGCAGCTTGAATCGGCCGTGCGCCCAGTCGCCCGCGCGCCAGGCTTCCTTGGCCGCGTCGATCTTGTCCTTGGACGAGGCCACGAAATTCCACCAGATGTGGCGCGGCCCGTCCATGGTCGCACCGCCCAACAACATCACACGCGCACCAGCCTCGCCTGCCTTGGCGCTGATCCGGTCGCCGGGGCGGAACACCAGCATCTGCCCCGCTTCGAACGTCTGGCCTGACACGGTCACCGCGCCCGTCAGGATATACAGGCCCCGGTCCTCATGGTTGTCCGGCATCGGAATCGACGCCCCCGCCTCGAGCAGCGCATCGGCATAGAAGGTTTCAGAGAAGGTTTTGACCGGTGCACGCGCGCCGTAGGCATCGCCCAGAATCAGCCGCACCTGTTTGCCCTCGCCCTCCAGCAGCGGCAGCGCGTCCTTTGCCGCGTGTTCAAAGCTTGCGCCCGCTTCCTCGTCCTTCTCGGGCAGGGCCACCCAAGTTTGCAGCCCCAACAGGCTGTGCGGAGCGCTGCGCATATCGCCATCGGCGCGTTCCGAATGCGTGATGCCATGGCCCGCGACCATCCAGTTGACCGCGCCGGGTTCGATCCACTGATCGGTCCCCAGGCTGTCGCGGTGATGGATCTTGCCCTTGTAGAGATAGGTAACCGTCGCCAGCCCGATGTGCGGATGCGGGCGCACATCAATGCCCTGCCCGGTCAGAAATTCTGCCGGCCCCATCTGGTCAAAAAAGATGAAGGGGCCAACCATCTGCCGCTTGGGCGCAGGCAAAGCACGCCGCACCTCAAAGCCGCCCAGGTCGCGCGCACGGGGCACGATGACGGTCTCAATCGCATCGACGGCGTCGCCAATGGGAATTTCGGGGTCAAGTGCGGGGTTCCAGCTCATGCGTTCTCTCCTATGAAAGGTAAGAACAGGATGTGGCCAAGCGGCCTCGCACACAATATGCGATTACTTACCATTAATGTGCATTTTCACACATAACGGCCAGGTGTGAGAGGCGCAGACACCCGACCCAACATGCCACGAAGTGGCGCGCGCCGGTCGGACCTGCTGTACCTGAAGATCGGCCCACGAAACGGGCGGACTGCGGCGCCAAGGGTTGTTCTGGCGCGCGCCCGGAAAACCCCATTGCCTTCAGCCAAGATGGATCGCCAAACCGGTGGACGACGATCAAAGCGTTCCACTGAATCAACACCACTTCGCGGGAAACTCGCGATCAGCTGCCACCCATCGTGTCTACCCGGCCTACTCCTGGATCGCTTCGAGGTAATCGAGCAGATTTGCGAAATCCGTCTCCAGCACCTCACCATCTGCGCCTCCGTCAGGGTAAACATGGCGCAGCCCTACGGTCGAAAAATCGGGCATGGGAGAAGCAGGGTCGTCTTTTTCAAGGCGGCCCATGATGAACCGCCTGACAAATTCCCGCGGGAAATACCCATCATTGCGTTGCTTAAGCCCGGTCAGGTCGGGCGGTATGGTCCCCAACGCCAATGCTGCAGACCCCGCGCCTTCGCCATGCGCGCCATGGCAGGCGGCGCATTCTTTTGCATAGATCCGCTGCCCTGCACGAACAGCATCAGAATGCCCGATTTGCCCTTCGGTACAAGCTGACAAGAGAACGCAGGATAAACCGGCAATGGCTGTCAGACGGTGTCGCATTGCATAAAGTCCCTTTTTTGACTGTTCATTGTTATGCCTTGCTGGAAAGCCAATCACTTCCGATCCAGCAAGCGCACAAAATCGGCTTCGGTTAATGACACAGCAGCACAGGCCGGTCGCGTTGTTCGATCAGCGTTTGGGTGGTGCCGCCAAAGACTGTTTCGCGCAGACGGGAATGACCGTAAGCCCCCATGACAATCAGGTCTGCGGCAATTTCCTTGGCGCGCTTCAAGATCGCGGTTCCGGTTTCCTGACCGCTGCCTGGGTACTGCTGCACCACGACAGTGCAACCTTGATGGTTCAGCCATGCGGCCACGTCAGAGCCGGGGTTTTCGCCATCTTGCGACGCCGTTGAGACCGGATCGAAAAGGGCAACTGTGACATCCTGTGCTGTCCGCAGCGCAGGAAGCGCCGCGCGGATGGCACGCGTTGCAGGAACACCGGCCTTCCACGCCACAAAAGCTGACTTGGGTTGCAGCGCCCCAGCCTTGCCCAATGTGTTCAGCATCACCCCGGCGGAGGACTCGAAAAGAGCTGCGTGAACGACATCCCTGAACAGGTGCTCATCCGAGCGCAGATCGTCCCCTATGATAATGGTGTCACAGGTCAGGCCGACATGGGCCACAGCGGACCGCAGGCCCGGGGCATCGCCAAAGACAGCCCGCACTTCGGCGCTTGCGCCTTGGTCGGCCAGGTATTGAGAAATCTTCGCGCGCTGCGCTTCCAAAGCGGTATTTGCTTTGTCCACGTCTGCCTGCCAGCCTTCGGGGAGTGAATAGGCGCTGAACTCACCCAGTCCCATGTAGAACACAGGCACAGGGGGCAGCTTGCGCAACAGCAACACGATCAAATGTATGTTGTTTTCGAGCGATTGTTGGCTCAGGTCGCCCAGATCAGCGGGCTGGGCGTCAACTCCAAGAATAACTGATATTGTCGTATTCTTCATGACAGCGTTCCTTTGTGGGTTTCGCTCAGTATGACGTGGCGCAAGAAACACGCATTGATCTGGATCAAAGGCGAAGCCGGATCGCGGCGCGGCATCTGACGCGGACATGTTCCGGGCCTTTGTCTTCTTGGAAGAACTTTAGGACATCGCAAAATGCTATGCCCTTATCGCGTTGGGGCTGACGCCCGTATCATAAGCATCAGTTCGGTCAGCCTGACGCCGCAGGTTTCATGCCATAGCAGGCCGCGCTGAACACGCATCGTCCCAAATGCCAACACCGAAACCGCCACACGATCCTTTGGGCGACCTATCCGCGCGACGCAAGCAAACGATCCAATTCGGTTTGCATTTCCCCAACGAGCGAAAGAGTGTTTTTCGTGCGCGCTCGGCTGGAAGAGCCGTGCAGGTGCGTGTCTGCGAGCGGTGAGACCGGCGTGCCGTCGACGCGAATTTCGTAGTGAAGATGCGGTGCCGTCGAAGTTCCTGTCGATCCGGCCCGACCAATCGGTGTTCCTGCGTCGATTTGCTGGCCAATTTCCAGTTTTTCGTTCATCGCGCTGAGGTGGGCATAAAGCGTCTGCACGCCGTTGCCGTGATCCAGTTCAACCACAGTTCCGTATCCGCTGCGCTTGCCCATGAACAAGACCGTACCCCGCTGGGTCGCTTCGACAGCAGCACCCTGTCTTGTGGCAAAATCCAGTCCGCTGTGCATGCGCACCGTCCCGTGAACGGGATGCATCCTTAGTCCAAACGCCGAACTGAGCCGCGCGCCGCGGATCGGTTGGTCGAATGTCTGCAAGAGTTCCCCGTCCTTGAAAATCGTGGTCCGGCGGGAATTGTCGTCAGGCCACAGGATTTCATAGCGACCATCGGCCAGATCGAGTTGCGCAAAATCAATGGTCGGATCTCCGACAACCCGGTCTCCGGAGTGGTGCTCCCGCCACATCAGGCGAATATGCTCACCCCCAGCCAGCTGGGTCCGCAGGTCGAATGTCTCTCCCAGGATCAACTCCAGGTCCGTCGCGAACCGCGTCGGAATGCCTGCGCCATCAAGTGCCGCAAAGATCGAGCTGTTGACCGTCGCTTCGCCTGCGTGCCGGACACTGACAAGTTCAGGCTCCAGCCTCTGGACAGTGGGTGCCTTCCCGAACGTCGCCTGGATGCGTGACCCGTCGTCTATTTCCAGTGTGGCCGTTTGCGGAAGCCCGTCGTCGGACAGTTCCAGGGCAAGGCGATGCCCTGGCTTCAGATGACGCACATCGAATTCGGACCCGATCGCAAGAATGACCTCTCGGCTGGTTTCCGTATCAAGGCCAGCCTTTGCGAGAAGTCCTGACAGGCTGTCGCCCATGCCCACGACCTGTGACCATGTCTCGGTGTCTTTCGCCGCTGTCGGTTTCTCGAAATCTGCATCTGTTTCAACCGATGCGTTCTGATCGTCTGCGATCAAATTGTCGCCCGACTGATCGGTTTTGGCCGTATCCGGCAGAGCGGTGACATGCTCTGCCGGGGTGTCGACAAGGTACGACAGGCCGATTGCGATCCCACCAGCGGCGAACATGGCAGTCCAATATCTCAACCTGATCAACAAAGCACCTTCCACCACCTTACGTGTCCTGTGCTTACTGCTCTGCCAAGCCCCAGTTTACAATGAGAATTGACCGAAATTGGCTGGACCCCGCTCAAAGCCTCCGTTGCGGGCGACCGCTTTGGCCTTTCCTCTTGCCCACAGGGCGCAGAGCTTGAGCGGTTGCTCTGATCCGCGATGTCGATCTGATCGCAACCGCCCCCCCTGCTCTGGCTTACTTCATCTGGGTGACCGTCAGCTTGCCTTTGACCCGGTCGGCGACGAATTCGATGTCCTGACCTTCCGACATCCTTGCGATCATTGCTTCATCGGCACGGAACACCATCGTCATTGCGGGCATGTCCAATGTGGCCAGCGGGCCGTGAATAATGGTGACCTTGCCTGCCTTTACGTCGATCTTCTTGATCTTGCCGGTGGCGTATTCCACAGGCGCGTCGGCGGTTTTTTCCGCAACGGTAATCGGGCCGTGCATACCGGATTCGTAGTGGCCGGGGATCAGGCAGGCAAACTCGAAAACGCCCGCGTTGGAAAAGGTCCAGATCACCTCGCCCGTGCCACCTTCGTCCAGACGGATCGAGTTGGGGTCATCATGCTCCATGTCCATCCTGGCCATCATTTCCTTGTGCTCGGCATTGCCTTCGACAGTGTCGATCACAAGCTCATGTTCCAGAACGCCCATGTTCGAAATGTTGAAGCGGATGGTTTCACCTTGGGCAAACTCGAAGGATTCGGGCGAAAACACCATGGCGCCGTCGTCCGTTTCGCGCATGGTCACATCGATGGTGCGATCGACCGACGCTGCATCGCCCGGCATGCCAATCATCATCCCGGCGTGTTCGCCCGCGTGGTCATCGTCGTGGCCACCGCTGTGGGTGCCTGCCGCAAATGCCGGAACACTGAAAGCAAGCGCCAAGGTGGTGGTGATAAGAAGGTTTTTCATCGGTTTTTCCTTTTAAGAATGTGGGGATAAGTCGTGCCAGAGGGCTTTCAGCCCTTTGGCGTTGGTTTTGGAGTGATCCGGGTTTTCGGGCTGGTGTTGCTGGCGAACTCGGGCAGTTCGCCCGTCCACTCATAAGCCTGTTCACCGGGCGGGTTTTCGTACCAGCCGGGGTCCGCGTAGTCGTCCGCGTCGATGCCTTCGCGGACCTTCACCACCGAGAACATGCCACCCATTTCGATAGGGCCGTGCGGCCCCCACCCGGTCATCATCGGCACGGTGTTGTCCGGCAGCGGCATTTCCATCACGCCCATATCCGCCATGCCGGCCGTGCCCATGGGCATGTACTCCGGCTGAAAGGTGCGGATTTTCCGAGCCAGCGGTTTCTTGTCGACGCCGATAAAGGTCGGCACGTCGTGGCCCATCGCGTTCATCGTATGGTGTGACTTGTGGCAGTGGATCGCCCAGTCGCCCAAATGGTCGGCGACAAACTCGAATGCGCGCATGGCTCCGACGGGAATGTCGATACTGACCTCAGGCCATTGCGCGGCGGCCGGCACCCAGCCTCCGTCGGTGCAAGTGACCTTGAAGTCATAGCCGTGCATATGGATCGGGTGGTTGGTCATCGTCAGATTGCCCACCCGGACACGCACTTTGTCGCCCCGATTCACCACCAGCGGATCAATGTCGGGAAAAATACGACTGTTCCATGTCCACAGGTTAAAGTCGGTCATTGTCATGATGCGCGGAACGTAAGTGCCGGGATCAATGTCAAAGGCATTCAGCATGATCAGGAAATCGCGGTCCACCGGCATGAATGTCGGGTCTTTGGGGTGCACGATGAACATGCCCATCATCCCCATCGCCATTTGCACCATTTCATCCGCGTGCGGGTGATACATGAAGGTGCCGGATTTGATCAGGTCAAACTCGTAGACATAGGTTTTGCCGGGCGGAATACCGGGATGCGACAGCCCGCCGACCCCGTCCATGCCCGACGGCAGGATCAGCCCGTGCCAATGCACCGTGGTATGCTCGGGCAGCCGGTTGGTGACATAGATGCGCACGCGGTCGCCTTCGACGGCTTCGATGGTGGGGCCTGTCGACTGTCCGTTATAGCCCCACAAATGGGCAATCATGCCGTCGGCCAGTTCGCGTTCCACGGGTTCGGCGACAAGGTGAAACTCTTTCACCCCGTTGTTCATGCGGTGTGGCAGGGTCCAGCCGTTCAGGGTCACCACCGGATTGTAATCCGGCCCCGACGTCGGGCGCGGCGTGATCGCGGTGGATGCGCTGTCCATTTGCGCGGCCTCGGGCAGACCCATGTTGGCGGTCTTGCCCCATGCCTGAGAGGACACAAGCGCCGCACCCGCAGCACCGGCGCCGATCAATTGGCGTCTGTTTATCATGTTATACCCTTTCAATGTCCTGCACCGCCGCCAGCGGCCAGTGTCGCGCCGCCCTCGGTCCCACCGCTGTTGTCCGCGCCACCGCCATAAATGGCCGCGGTCAGATCAGCCTGTGCCATGTAGAAATCACGTTTGGCATTGGCCGCATCCATCTGCGCGCCCAGTTTTTCACGCACATCCGTCAGCAGCTCAAAGGTGCTGGTGATCATGCCGTTGTAAGACAGCAATCCTTCGTCCTCGACAGTCTTGCGCAAGGGCACCAGAACGTCGCGGTAGTGCCGCGCGATCTTGTATGAGGCGTGATAGGCAACCTCGGCACCGCGCGCCTCTGAGCGCACATTGACGGCATTTTCCGCCAGCACATTCGCGGCCTGAAGATAGGCCAGTTCCGCCTTGCGCATCCGCGCCTTGCCGCTGTCATAAATCGGAATGGCAAATTCCAGTTCCAGCTGTGGTGTCGTGCTGGTCTCAACGTCGCCACCCTCCGCCTCGCGCTCGGTTTCAAAACCTGCAATGATTTCAAGGTCGGTTACCAATCGCGTCTGGTCGGTCAGACCAAAAGCTGCGGCCTGCGCTTCAAGGCCCAGCTTTGCCACGCGCAGATCGACGCGGTTGCGCAGGGCCTTGCTTTCGACATTCGTCACCTGACCCGCCGAACGGGGCAGCGGTGGCAAGGCATCGGGCACGTAGAATTCCACATCTGCGCCCCAAAGGCCCATCAACCGCGTCAGGTTCTCCTTGGCGCGGCTTGCGCCCAGCCGCGCCTGTGCCAATTGCCCCGCCAGTTCTGCGTTAAACGCCTGTTCGCGGGCCTGCCCGGCACGGCCCAACGCCCCCGTTTCCCCCAGCTTGCGCGCCAGTTCCGATCCGGCGTCCGAGGTTGCCAGGGCACGGTTGAGATGGCCCACCGCTTCAAAAGCGGCAACCGCTTCAATCCACGCCCGCCGCGTCTGGTGCGCCAGTGCCAGCGTATCGTTCACCGCCATCAACTGCGCTGCGCGAAAATTCACATCCGCCAGCGCCATGCGCTGTTTGCGGGTCTTGGCGTTCAGAATGTTGGTTGCGATCATGCCTTCGATGGCACGGTAGGCGCCCAGTTCGGCAGCCCCGATCCCAAGAAGACCGATCGAGACGACGGGATTTTCAGGAGTTGACTGTTGCCATGCCTCTGCTGCCGAAAGACCCACGTTGGCGTAGGACGCCTGAAGGCCCCTGTTGTTCAGCAATGCGACCTGCACCGCCGTTTCGGCCGAGATGGTCTTGCGATAGACCATCTGTGTCACTTCCTTCTGAACCGCTTTGTTTTCCGCTTGGCTCTGGGCAAAAACGGCACGTTTGCCAATCGCCGTCTGGGTCTGGCTGGCCACGTCGGCAAAGCCCGGATTTGCGCCGGTGTATATGTCTGGCACTGTCGTTGCGCAGGCCCCCAGTACAAGCGCGCCGCCTAGGATCAGGGGGGAATTGAACCGGCCCATCAGTTGCCCTCCGCCTGCTCTTGATTGACAGTGCGCCAGTCACGCGGGCCTGTGGGACTGCGCGGGACAAAGCCCGCCAGAGGATCGCTGTGCTTGATGGATGAGGCAACGGCACGATTGGTGACAGCCGTCTGGCTGGTCACATCGGGAAAAGGTGTCGGAGCCTGAGTACAGGCGCCGAGCGCAAGGGCAATTGCCCCCGCAAAAAGGTGGGTTTTCATGGTTCTTACCTGATTGAAAGCTGATTGGCACCGCTCGTCGCGTCGAGCGGCAAAAGGCCCCTGTCAGAGGCCAGCGTTCAGATCAGCTTTCGGGGCGGGCGCAGCATCATCTGCGGCTCAGTTGTGTGATTTGGGCGATCCAGAACCAGATAGCCCCCAGGTGCGGGACCAACGGCCAACAGCCCATTCTCGTCACACAATGCGACCGAAATGCAAATGCCGCTGCAGCATTGTTCGTCCGCAGCCGTGTCCTGATCCGACGTGTCAATTGTGGAAACGGTACTATGCCCTTTA
This sequence comes from Pseudosulfitobacter pseudonitzschiae, assembly GCF_900129395.1. Taxonomy (GTDB): domain Bacteria; phylum Pseudomonadota; class Alphaproteobacteria; order Rhodobacterales; family Rhodobacteraceae; genus Pseudosulfitobacter; species Pseudosulfitobacter pseudonitzschiae. The sequence goes on along the minus strand of NZ_FQVP01000001.1, from coordinate 510,744 downwards.
TGACCGCCTGCCATTTGCGCATGGTCCACCTGCGTGGATGTTGCGGCGGCTGCGTGACCCGCGTCATGCATACCCGACACGCTATGCAAAGCAGAAGGGACCGAAAACATCAAAGCCAAAGCAAAGGTCAGGCACACAAGCGCCTTGATCCATTGAGCTATGCCGTTCTTCCAAACCATATCCAAAGAAGATGCAGACGTGGGTCGCATGTCAACCGATCCAGCGCAGGAAGGTTTGTAACGATATCGTGCAATGTGATTGATTTGCCATTCATCGCATTGACGGTGCTTGGCTTGGATGAATCTCGGCGATGCAAGAGATGATCGGAAACGGCTGACAAAATGCTTTGCCCCCTTGCCTTGAGCCGCGGAGGCAACCATCGGGACAAGCCCCCACAGCGAGGAGTTCAAGCGGAATGCGGTGCATCAGATGACGGTGCGCGGGTATCCGGTGCGGGAGATGACCAAAGGTCTTCGTCTCGGCCATCGCGGTCGCGTCAACCCTCGTCTATGGGTTATGAACCCTGACCTTGGACACGTGAAAACAACGGCTGAAATGGTGGGTCGTGAGAGACTCGAACTCCCGACATCTTCGGTGTAAACGAAGCGCTCTACCAACTGAGCTAACGACCCGCCGTTCCGCTCTCTAGCGCAAATCGCGCGGGGCGTTCAAGCCCTTATGACAGTCTTTCTTGCTGTCTTTTTCGGATGCGGTAAATCACCCCCTGCCCGCCTTCCAGCGTGTCAAAGGCTTCCCACGGCTGGCCCAGCAGATGACAGCGCAGGATGCGGCTGGTGATGCCGTGGGTGACGATCACGGCAGGACCGGTCAGATCGCCCAGAAACGCACGGGTGCGCGCGGCGACCGCGGCCAGCCCTTCGCCGCCTGGTGCGTGATCGTACCAGTGCAGGCCGTCGTCCAGTTCGAACAGGTGCGGCGCCTGTGCGCGGATGTCGTCAAAGCGCAGGCCGGTCCAGTCGCCGGTGGTGATCTCGGCCAGGCGGGCATCGGGGGTGATCTGCGCGCCGTTCAGATTGGCCAGCGTCGCCGTCTGCCACGCCCGCCCCTGCGGCGAGGAAAACCATTGATAACCGTCACACCCGATTGCGGCCAGCAAAGCCCCCTGCCGACGCGCCTGCGCGCGGCCTGTCTCAGTCAGCGGGCTGTCCTGATCGCCCTGCATCCGGCCTGCGCGATTCCACTCGGTTTCGCCGTGGCGCAGGATCAGGATATCGGGATAATCGCTCATGGCTCATGTGCTACGGTGCCGCGCGGACCGGCGCAAGGTGGTCGCTGGCCCGACGGATCAGGCCAGCGGTCGGATCAGGGGCGTTTCTGCCCGTCACCATGCACGAAGTACTTGAAGCTGGTCAGCTGCTCTGCACCCACCGGACCGCGTGCGTGCATCTTGCCGGTGGCGATGCCGATCTCGGCGCCCATGCCAAATTCGCCCCCGTCAGAGAACTGGGTCGAGGCATTGTGCATGACCACGGCGGAATCAATCGCGTTCATGAACTGGCGGGCGGCATCCTTGTCTTCGGCAACAATCGCATCTGTGTGCCCCGACGAATGCGCCTGCACAAAGCCGATGGCCTCGTCCAAGCCATCCACGACACGCACCGACATGATGTTGCTGAGATATTCGGTGTCCCAGTCCTCATCCCTGGCGGCGGTCATATCCGGCAGGATCTTGCGCGCAGCGGCGTCGCCGCGCAGCTCGCAATCGTGCAAGGCCTGCGCCAGCAGTGGCAGAGCAGTTTCCGCAATCGCCGCGTCGATCACCACGCATTCCGTTGCCCCGCAAATACCGGTGCGGCGCATCTTGGCGTTCTGGACGATGCCCACGGCCTTTTCGATGTCGGCGCTGGCATGCAGGTAGGTGTGGTTGTTGCCGTCCAGATGCAGCAGCGTCGGCACGCGCGCCTCTTTCTGGACCAGCGACACCAGACCGCGCCCGCCGCGCGGGATCACCAGATCGACGGTTTCGGTGCTGTGCAGCAGCAGTTTCACCGCCTCGCGGTCGCGGGTGTCGACCAGCTGCACCGCATCCTCGGGCAGACCGGCGGCACGCAGCCCCTGTTTCATGCAGTCCACGATCACCCGCGACGACTGCAAGCTTTCCGAGCCGCCGCGCAGGATCACCGCATTGCCCGACTTGATGCACAAGGCCCCGGCGTCCGATCCGACATTAGGGCGCGATTCATAGATCATCGCAATGACGCCAATCGGCACGCTCACCCGCTCGATCTTCAGCCCGTTGGGCCGGTCAAAGGTGGCCAGCGTCCGCCCCAGCGGATCGTCCTGTGCCGCGATGGCATCCAACGCGTCGGCCATGCCGCCGACCCGTTCCGCGTTCAGGGTCAGACGGTCGACGAAAGCGGCATCCTTGCCGCTGTCCTTGATCGCGTCTACATCACCCGCATTGGCGCGCAGAAGATCGTCCATATTGGCGCGCAGCGCCTCGGCTGCCTTGGTCAGCGCCAGATTGCGCTGTTCGCCCGAGGCCATCGCCAGCCCCTGTGCCGCCGCCTTGGCGCGGGCGCCAAGATCGGCCACTACGGATTGGATGTCTGTCGTGCGTTCCAGAGTCTCGGTGTTCATATCGCTCACTCCTTTATTTCAATTCAACGGCGCGCGTGTACGCGGCATTCACGGTGTCGTGCAGCAGGCTGTGCAACTGGCCGTCGCGCATCAACTGCTCCAGCCCCGCCTGCGTGGTGCCGTTCTTGCTGGTGACCGACTTGCGCAGATCCTCCAGCGTTTCATCCGACTGGCGCGCGGTCTCGACCGTGCCGGTAATGGTGTCGAACACCAGCGCCCGCGCTGTTTTCTCGTCAAAGCCCAGGTCCATCGCCGCCGCCACATAGCTGCGCAGCATCTCGAACACATAGCCCGGCCCGCTGCCGCTAACGGCGGTCAGACGGTCAATGCGGTCCTCGCTGTCAACCGGCACGCAGGTGCCCGTCTGGTCGATCCATGCCGTCACATCGGTCTTTTGCTGCTCGGTGCAGGCGTCATTGGCATAGAGACCAGAGACACCCAGCCCCACCATCGCCGCCATGTTCGGCATGACGCGCACAATCGCACGGTCGCCCACGATCTTGCGAATGCTGTCCACGCTGCAGCCCGCCGCGATCGACACGAAACAGCCATCAGGCTTCAGCGCAAAGCTGTAGTCCGGCAGCACGTCGGCGATCATCTGAGGTTTGATTGCAATCAGGATCACATCAAATTCAGCCTCGGACAAAGATGTCGCTTTTGACACATGACGCACGCCTGCGGGCAGGTCGGGTTTGACCGGATCGGCAACCGTGAACTGGTTGCTGTCATCCTTCGCCCACTGGCGCAACATCGCGCCGCCCATCTTGCCACATCCGATCAAAAGTATGTTCATTTTCGTCTCCGGTTGTTCCGAAACGTCCTGGCCCCCGGACACTTGGTTCAGTGTCGCGAAGATGCCAGATCGTCCGGATTTTATTTTTCGTCGCCGCAGGGCAGTATGTGATGCTGCAATGCAGCACTTCAAGGCGGCCCGTTTGCATTCACGTACGGGGTACGTGTTATACAACGGCGAATCATTTGAGCGCCCAGTGCTACAGGTCGGCGCCTCGATTGGCAAATCGGCCTGGCAATTGCGTTTGAAACCAATAAGATACCGGAGCAGAACATGACCAAGAAGAAAAAGATCGTTGTCAAAATCGGGTCCAGCCTGCTGGCGAACGAAGACAATCTGACCCTGCGCTATGCCTTTATGAACGGTTTGATGAGCGATCTGGCCAAGCTGCAAAAGGCCGGTCACGACATCATCCTGACCTCTTCCGGCTCGGTCGCTTTGGGCCTGAACATGGTCGGCAAACGCCCCGAGGATGCGGGTATTCTGGACAAGCAGGCGGCCGCGGCCTGTGGTCAGCCGCTGTTGATGAACGCCTATCGTCAGGTCGCGTCCGAATATGAACTGGACGTCGCCCAGATGCTGGTCACGGTCGAAGATATGGAAGATCGCCGCCGTTTTCTGAACATCAAGAACACCATGATGAAGTTGTTCGAAAACGACATCCTGCCGATCATCAACGAGAATGACTCGGTCGCCACCCGCGACCTGCGCGTGGGCGACAACGACCGCCTGTCCGCCAAGGTGGCGCAGATGATCCAGGCCGATCTGCTGATCATCCTGACCAGCGTTGACGGCCTGTATGACCGCAACCCCTCGGACGCCGATGCCAAGTTCATCGCCGAGGTCGAGGACGTGACCGAACACCTGGAATCCACCACCGGAATTTCCGATCTGGGCAGCGGCGGGATGCTGACCAAGATGCTGGCCGCCAACATGGCCCAGAACGCCGGAGTCGAGACGATCATCGCCGAAGGCATCATCGAACGCCCCATCTCGTCCCTGCTGGGCGAGGAACGCCGCTATACCCGCTGTCTGGTGACCGGCGAAACCGCGTCGCCGCTGAAAATCTGGCTGAGCAACCGCTTGCAGGTTTCTGGCACGCTTGTGATCCCCAACGCTGTGGCCGACTCCGTGGTCGCGGGCGATTGTGGCATCAGCCGCGGCGACGTGATCTCGATCCAGGGCGAGTTCACCAAGGGCGACGTGCTGCACATGTACAACGAAAGCGGCGTCGAAGTGGCGCGCGGGCTGACCAACTTCAGTTCCGAAGAGATCATGCTGCTGGCACGCAACCTGGACATGCCGGTCGAGGCCGTGATCGGCTACAAGACCAAGAGCGACGTGATCGGGGCCGAGAACATCCTCGTGCTTGACGACAACCACCTGCTGCTGGACGCGCCGGAAGACGACCAGAAGCTGGTTGTACCGGTATAAAAGGGACACGGGGCGGGGTGCGTTCGAGCGCCCTGCCCTAACCTTTTCAGAACCAAACCAAATCCTTGGGGGCTGGGCCTGATCAGGCAAACCGCGCAGCATACGCGTGACGATCAGCCTATTGGCCCGCGTATTTTGTCATTGATAAATATTGGTGGGAAAATGGTGGGTGATAAGAGATTTGAACTCCTGACATCTTCGATGTGAACGAAGCGCTCTACCACTGAGCTAATCACCCTTGCAGGGGCAGATACAAAAATGCGGCCCCCCTTGCAAGAGGCCGCATCAAAAATCTGGGCGGATTGTGCAGAACTTATTCCGACGCGCTGTCCTCTGCGGCTGCGGCGTTGGCGGCTTCGATGGCTTCGGGTTTGCGCTGGCGGATCTTGGTGGTCAGGACGCGGGCCTTGACCATGTCCTTGGCGCGGCGCACCTTGACGCTGCCAAAGGGGTGCAGGTTCAGCTCGCGGCCATCGCGCAGGGCGTTGCCCATGACCTTCAGCATCGCCTCGACAACCGGCTTTGCGTCTTTCTTCTTGGCACCAGAGGCCGCCACGACCGCGTCGATCAGTTCTTTCTTACGCATCATCGGCCCTGTCACGACCTCTTCGGCACCGCCTGTTGTTGCGACATTCGCCGCTTTGGGCGCCTTCGAGGTGCGGGCTGCCGTGGTGGCCGTTGCGGCCTTGCTTGCAGCAGCAGCGGTGGCTGCGGCGCTTTTGGTGCGGGGGGTTTTGGACGTTGCCATGCTTATGCCTTTGGTCACGTGTGAAGTTTGGCACGAGGTTAGTCGCATTTTGCGCACATTTCCACTGAACACTGTGATCCGACACGGCCAGCGTGCGCTCTGAGCCAATTTCGTCACGAAAATCAGCGGTTGCATGCCAAGGTGACCAAATTCCACCCCGAAACGCAAAACGCCCCGCAGTGTCCTGCGGGGCGTTTGTTCGGGCTTTCAGCGACGGATCAGTGGGCGGTGGCCCCTGCCCCGGTCTCTTTCGATGCGGCAGCGGCGGCGGCGGCGGCTTCTTCTGCCGCCTCGTCCCACTCGATCGCCTCGGGTTCACGCACCAGCGCGTGCTTCAGCACTTCGGACACGTGGCTGACCGGAATGATCGTCATACCCTGTTTCACGTTGTCAGGGATTTCGGCCATGTCCTTTTCGTTTTCCTGCGGGATCAGCACAGTCTTGATGCCGCCACGCAGGGCCGCGAGCAGTTTTTCCTTCAACCCACCGATCGGCATGGCGTTGCCGCGCAGGCTGACCTCGCCCGTCATCGCAATGTCCTTGCGCACGGGGATCTGGGTCAGAACCGAAACGATCGACGTCACCATCGCCAGACCAGCCGATGGGCCATCCTTGGGCGTGGCGCCGTCAGGGACGTGCACGTGGATGTCCACCTTGTCGAACTGCGTCGGCTTCACCCCGATTTTCGGGCTGATCGACCGCACATAGCTGGAGGCCGCGTCGATGCTTTCCTTCATCACGTCGCCCAGCTTGCCGGTGGTCTTCATCCGGCCCTTGCCCGGCAGGCGCAACGCTTCGATCTGCAACAGCTCGCCACCGACAGAGGTATAGGCCAGCCCGGTGACAACGCCGATCTGGTCCTCAAGCTCGGCCAGACCATAGCGGTGTTTGCGCACGCCCAGGAACTCGTTGATGTTGTCCGAGGTCACCGAAATACTCTCGGCCTCTTTCTTGACGATCTTGGTCAACGCCTTGCGCGCCACCTTGGCGATTTCGCGCTCCAGGTTCCGCACCCCCGCTTCACGTGTGTAATAGCGGATGATGTCGGTCAGCCCTTCATCGGTCAGCTCGAACTCGGACTTTTTCAGACCGTGGTTCTTGATCTGCTTGGCCAGCAGGTGATGCTTGGCGATCTCGCGCTTTTCGTCCTCGGTGTAGCCGGCCAGCGGGATGATCTCCATCCGGTCCAGAAGCGGGCCGGGCATGTTGTAGCTGTTCGACGTGGTCAGGAACATCACGTTCGACAGGTCATATTCGACCTCGAGATAGTGGTCGACGAATGTGCCGTTTTGTTCCGGGTCCAGCACCTCAAGCATGGCCGATGCGGGATCACCACGGAAATCCTGACCCATCTTGTCGATTTCATCGAGCAAGATCAGCGGGTTGGTGGTTTTCGCCTTTTTCAGCGCCTGGATGATCTTACCGGGCATGGAGCCGATGTAAGTCCGGCGGTGACCACGGATCTCGGATTCGTCACGCACACCGCCCAGGCTGATGCGGATGAATTCGCGGCCCGTCGCCTTGGCCACGGATTTGCCCAAGGATGTCTTGCCGACGCCCGGAGGGCCGACGAGGCACATGATCGGGCCTTTCATCTTCTTGCTGCGTTGCTGCACAGCCAGATATTCGACGATCCGTTCCTTGACCTTCTCAAGGCCATAGTGGTCGTCATCCAGCACCTTTTGCGCGCGGCCCAGGTCCTTTTTGACGCGCGATTTCACGCCCCACGGGATCGACAGCATCCAGTCCAGATAGTTGCGCACAACGGTGGCCTCAGCGCTCATCGGGCTCATGTTCTTGAGCTTTTTGATCTCGCTATCGGCCTTTTCGCGGGCTTCCTTGCTCAGCTTGGTCGCGGCGATCTTGGCTTCCAGCTCGGCAACTTCGTTCTTGCCGTCCTCACCATCGCCCAGCTCTTGCTGGATCGCTTTCATCTGTTCGTTCAGATAATACTCGCGCTGCGTCCGCTCCATCTGGGATTTGACGCGGGTCTTGATCTTTTTCTCGACCTGAAGGACGGACATTTCGCCCTGCATCAGGCCGTAAACCTTCTCAAGCCGCTCGGAGATGCTGAGCGTTTCCAGAAGCTCCTGCTTCTGGTTCACTTCAATGCCCAGGTGCCCCGCCACAAGGTCGGCCAGTTTCGCAGGCTCGACCGTGTCGCTGACCGCTGTCAGCGCCTCTTCGGGCACGTTCTTGCGGACCTTGGCGTAGCGTTCGAATTCATCCGCCACGGTGCGCAGCAGCGCCTCGGTGGTGGTGACATCGCCCGGCATCTCGGTCAGATACTCGGCGCGCGCTTCGAAAAAGTTATCGTTTTCAAGGTATTCGGTGATGCGCACCCGCGCCTGCCCTTCGACCAGCACCTTAACGGTGCCATCGGGCAGTTTCAGCAGTTGCAGCACATTGGCCAGCACGCCGGCCTTGTAGATGCCTGTCGCTTCGGGATCGTCCTCGGAGGGGTCGATCTGGCTGGACAGCAGGATCTGCTTGTCATCGGCCATCACTTCTTCAAGCGCGCGTACGGATTTGTCGCGGCCAACGAACAGCGGCACGATCATATGCGGAAACACCACAATGTCGCGCAGCGGCAGGACCGGGTACGAAGCGTTAAGGGGCTCTTGCATGCTCTTTTCCTTATCTAGCAAGACGACCGGTCCCTGTTTGCGGCAACCTGATGTCGTCTCCTGGTTTCAGAGTAGTAAACTGTGTTTGACCACTGCCTGTTTCAAGGTTTCACAATGACGGCACGTTCAGAGCTGCGCAATGGGACCTTGCAAAGTGACCGAAATTTTTGGCGCGGTTTTGTACTTTTTCAGCCGAAATATGTACAAAATCCGGGTTTGTATGCGCTTGGGGACAATTTGCGTGCCCTTGCAAACCCTGACATCACAATTGTTCGATGTCCCCGTTCGCGCGGTTCGCGTGAAAATCGGCCTGCCATTGGGTAAAGCTGCCCGCGGCAATCGCCGCGCGCATTTCGCCCATGATCTGCTGGAAGTAATGCAGGTTGTGCCATGTCAGCAGCATCGAGCTGATCATTTCCTGGCTGCGGAACACGTGATGCAGATAGGCACGCGAATAATTGGTGCAGGCCGGGCATGTGCAGGCATCGTCAATCGGGCGCGGGTCGTCCTGATGGCGGGCGTTCTTGATGTTCAGCACACCGTGGCGCGTGAACACCTGCCCCGTGCGCCCCGAACGTGACGGCAGAACGCAGTCCATCATGTCGATGCCGCGCGCGACGGCACCGACGATGTCGTCGGGCTTGCCCACGCCCATCAGGTAACGCGGTTTGTCCTGTGGCAACTGCTCGGGCGCGAAGTCGAGACAGCCGAACATGGCCTCCTGCCCCTCGCCCACGGCCAGACCGCCCACGGCATAGCCGTCAAAGCCGATCTGCGTCAGCGCCTCGGCGCTTTCGGCGCGCAGGTCTTCTTCCAGCCCGCCCTGCTGGATGCCAAACAGCGCATGGCCCGGACGGTCGCCAAAGGCGTCGCGCGACCGCTCTGCCCATCGCATCGACAGGCGCATGCTTTCGGCAATCCGCGCCTTGTCGGCGGGCAGCGCGGGGCATTCGTCGAAACACATCACGATGTCCGAGCCCAGCAGCTTTTGAATCTCCATCGACCGTTCCGGCGTGATTTCGTGGCGTGAGCCGTCGATGTGGCTTTTGAAGGTCACGCCCTTTTCGGTCAGCTTGCGCAGGGCCGCGAGGCTCATCACCTGAAAGCCGCCTGAATCGGTCAGGATCGGCTTGTCCCAGTTCATGAACTTGTGCAGCCCGCCCAACCGGTCGATGCGCTCTGCCGTGGGACGCAGCATCAGGTGGTAGGTGTTGCCAAGCAGGATGTCCGCCCCCGTCGCTGCCACGCTTTCGGGCATCATCGCCTTGACGGTGGCTGCTGTGCCGACCGGCATAAAGGCAGGCGTGCGGATATCCCCACGCGGGGTGTGGATGGTGCCGGTGCGCGCGCGCCCGTCGGTGGCGGCCAGTTCGAATGAAAAACGTGTCATAGCCGCGCTATAGGCGCTTGCGACGGCGCGCGCAATGTTGCGCGGTTTCCCTCAGGGGACATTGCGCTATATCGCTGGGATACTTAAAAACGGGAAAGGAACCCCGCCACATGACACGTTTGCTGCACCCGCTCGCGTCGGCCCTGTGGTTGCGCCTTGGCGCCTTTCTGACGTTGGTTTTCCTTGCTTGTGCTGCCCATGCACAGGCCGAGATCGAATTTTTTGAAGTCGATGCCCTGAACCCCGGCCTGCCCGCCGGTCCCGAGGGGCTTGACCGGGCCACCCCGATGAGCGCGATGGACAGCTTTTTCGACATGGCCGAAGAGGGACGTTTCGAAGACGCAGCGCAGGTGCTTGATCTGACCAACCTGCCCCGCGAGGAACAAAGCGCCAAAGCCGCCCAGCTTGCACGGCAGTTGTTCGTGCTGATGGATCGCAAGGTCGTGGTGCCGTGGCGGTCGCTTTCGGACCGACCCGACGGTTGGCTGATCGGGTCCACCGAATCCGACAACACCGGCCGCGTGCGCCGTTCGATTGTCATCGACTGGCTGGAGCTGGGACGTCACGACGTGGCGCTGCGGCTGAACCGGGTCATGCCGCCGGACGGCACGCCGGTCTGGGTGTTCTCGCGCGAAACCGTCAACCGCATCCCTGCCTTGTATGAATTATACGGGCCGACATCGCTGGAACAGGCGCTGCCGCAATGGGCCCGCAATGATGCGTTCCTGGGCATGTATGTTTGGGAAGTCATCTTTGTCCCGCTCATGCTGTGGGTGGCCGCCGCCCTGGGCTGGCTGACTTACCGCTCTGTCACCATTTTCGGACGCAAGATGAACACCGCCCTCAGCCACTCTATCGTGCGGGCGCTGCGCTGGCCTGCGACCATCGCGGTGACAACCACCGTTGTCGGCGTATCGACGACGCGGGTGCTGGTGGTCTCGGGCGTATTGGACAGCCTGATCAGCCCGATGACGATCATCGGTTTTGTCACGGCGGCCACGCTGGCGGTCGTGTTTGTCATCGACGAGATTTTCGACCGCATCAGCTTCAACACCCCCGACGAGCTTGCCGACCCGAGCAATGCCCATATGCGCAGCATGGCCACGATGATTTCCGCAGCGCGCAAGGGCGTCATCGTCATCGCGCTGCTGGTGGCGTCGGGCATTGTGCTGTCCTCGGCCAATGCGTTTCAGTCCATCGGCCTGTCGCTGCTGGCCTCGGCCGGTGCGCTGACCATCATCCTCGGCTTTGCCGCGCGCGAGGTTCTGGGCAATATTCTGGCCTCTGTGCAGATCGCTTTGAACCGGTCGGCGCGGATTGGCGACATGGTGATCTTTGAAGGGCGGTATTGCACGGTCGAGCGGATCAACTTTACCTATGTGCAACTGCTGATCTGGACCGGGAACCGCTATATCGTGCCGGTCAGCTATTTCGTGAAGGACGCCTTTGAAAACTGGTCCATCGAAGACACCAAGATGACCCGTGTGATCGAACTGACCCTGGCGCATGGCGCTGACGTGGACCGCCTGCGCAAGGTGTTCCTGGACACCGTGGAACACGAGGACGGCGACGACACCGGCCCCGTCGACCAGGCCGCGGTGCATGTGAACGATCACAATGTCTTTGGTCAGCAAGTGTGGTTCGAACTGCCCACGCCCAACCCCACAACCGCGTGGGCGATGCAGTGCAAGATACGAGAAATGCTGATCCGCGCGGCGCGCCAGATTGAACGGGAAACCGGACAGCCCATGCTGCCCAGCGATGCACCGCGTGAGCTGCCCGCCCCCGAAACCAAGGATTTGACCCAACGGTTCTAGGGCCGAAGCCCCGGCTGTCACGCTTGCTTTATCCCGTGACTGGGGCCAAAACAGATCCATTGTTCCGGATGAAGGATTACGCACGTGGACATCGAACAAATGCTTCTGGATCTGTTGCAGAACAACCTTGTGTATCTCCTTGCCGCGCTTTTGCTGGTGATTGTGGTCTTCAAGTCGGTAAAGATCGTGCCGCAGTCCGAACAGCACGTGGTACAGCGTTTTGGCCGTTTGCGGGCGGTGCTGGGCCCGGGCATCAACATGATCGTGCCCTTTATCGACCACGTGGCACACCGGATTTCCATCCTGGAACGGCAGTTGCCCACCGCCAGCCAGGATGCGATCACCCGCGACAACGTGCTGGTGCAGGTGGACACATCGGTGTTCTACCGCATCATCGAGCCGGAAAAGACCGTCTACCGCATCCGCGACGTGGATGGCGCGATCTCGACCACCGTGGCAGGGATTGTACGCGCCGAGATCGGCAAGATGGACCTGGACGAGGTTCAGGCGAACCGGTCGTCGCTGATCACCACCATCAAGGCCAATGTCGAGGACGCGGTGGACAACTGGGGCATCGAAGTGACCCGCGCCGAGATCCTGGACGTGAACCTGGACGCCGCGACCCGTGCCGCGATGATGCAGCAGCTGAACGCCGAACGCGCCCGCCGCGCGCAGGTGACCGAGGCCGAGGGCAAGAAACGCGCCGTTGAACTGGGGGCCGATGCCGAGCTTTATGCCTCGGAACAATCCGCCAAGGCCCGCCGCGTTCTGGCTGACGCCGAGGCCTATGCCACCGAGGTCGTGGCCAAGGCCATTGCCGAACACGGGATCGAGGCCGCGCAATATCAGGTCGCCCTGAAACAGGTCGAGGCGCTGAACGCATTGGGCAACGGCACGGGCAAGCAAACCATCGTGGTCCCTGCCGCAGCACTCGAAGCCTTTGGCGACGCGTTCAAGCTGCTGAAGGGCCGCGGCTGATGGCGGGTCTGGTCGGCATCTGGTGGATCTGGCTGGCCTTTGCCATCGCCCTGGGCGTGGTCGAGGTTCTGTTGCCCGGTTTCATCTTTCTGGGTTTTGCGCTGGGGGCGCTGGCGATGGCGGCCATCGTGGGCCTTGTAGTCCCTGCGATTGGCGTGGCGCCGGCAATGGCGCTGTTTGCGGGTCTGTCGCTGCTGGCATGGATTGTGCTGCGGCTGGCATTCCGCCGCCAAAGCTCGGGCGCACGGCGGGTGATGCACGACATCAACGACGGCTAGGTGATCTGGGGCGCGGCTTGCTGGCCGCTGTCGAAGGGCAACCAAAAACCTTCAAGAAACACTTGGGTTTTGAACAGGGTTCTTGGCAGCGTCGAAAAGGGGTGGTTTGCGAGTGTTCCAAAAGCGAGCGATTTTTGCAGCATGTGTTGCCGTCTGTTTTCGAGAGAAAACAGACGTAGGCGTACTGCGTGCCAAAGCCTCACAACACCCAATAACATCACACTAAACAGAAGTTGCAAAATCTGTTTAGCTCAACCTGCAAGATTGAAACGTCAAATGATTAAACTCATGATTATGGAGCAGCTTCCTACATGCCTGAATTGACTTTGGCAGAGCGCCTTACTCTAACCACTACGCGCATTTCAGCCTCGCTGAACGGCGCCCAGGTGGGGGTCGGAACTGGATTTTTCTTTAACTTCAAGGTTACGGAAGACCAGTTTATTCCAGCAATCATCACAAACAAACATGTCGTTAACGGATGCGACCAAATCACTGTAGTTTGCCATACCGCAGAAGAATCTGGACCTTCAGGAAAATTCATTCCTTGTCATCTGGATGCCAGACCTGGCGCTGTATTGCTTCACCCAGACCCAGATGTTGATCTGTGCGCAATACCATTTGGACCAATTTTGAATCAAGCAGAGGCCAATGGCACTCCATTATTCTATAGTCCTTTAGGCTTTGAGGTCGTACCAAAAGACGATGATTGGCAGTACTTTGATGCATTGGAAGAGGTCATAATGATTGGATGTCCTAGAGGCATATTTGACGACTTCAACAACCTGCCAATAACGCGACGAGGAAATACAGCATCTTCGTTAACCAAGCTATACGGAGGCAAACATGAGTTCATGGTAGATATGGCCTGTTTTCCGGGCTCGTCTGGGTCGCCGATCTTCGTATATGACCGCAATGGATACCTCGACCGAAGAACCAACACCTACAATATTGGGGCTAGTAGGATCCATTTTGTTGGCATCCTTTATAGTGGCCCATTAATTACAAATGATGGCAAGATAGTACTGCAGCAACAACCTAAGGTTCAGGTGTCGGCCATGATGCACTTAGGCAATGCAATTCGATCATCTCAATTATATGGAATTGAGAAAGAGATTTTAGCCCGTTTCCCAAAAGAAGCGCCAAAAAATGACGATGTAGGCGAGGTCAACTTCGATCCTTGAGTGGCCTACACTTAGTCACAGCCAGAACCCATAACAGCTTGTTGTGCGGTGTCCGAGACATCCTGCACCGTCCTTTGTGCTAATAAGTGTGCGGTGCAGAATAGGCCACAATGGCTCGAAAGGGACACTCACGACCTTCCAAAACCCACCGATTGTCGAACGGCTGTAGCAGCGCACTGCATCCCGCTCCCATGTGACGAATGCCTCTCGCGCCCCACCCCGCCGGATCGCGTTGCGCACCATTGCCGCGCCATGGCATACTGTGCCAAAGGAGCCGCGATGAACCAGATGCAGACCCCAGATCTTGTCACCTGTGATGTGACCGATGGCGTGGCGACGCTGGCCCTTGGCGGCGGGGTGGCCCATGCGTTGTCGCTGGGCATGATCAGGACACTGCACGCAACGCTGAACGATCTGGCCGCAGATGATACCGTGCGTGTCGTGGTGATCACCGGCCCCGGCCACATCTTTTGCGCCGGTCACGACCTCAAGGAAATCGCCCGCCACCGGGCGGATGCGGATCAGGGCCGCGCCTTTCTGACCGAGTTGTTCGAAGCCTGCGCCGCGATGATGACGACGCTGGCCACCTTCCCCAAGCCGACCATCGCCATGGTGGACGGCATCGCCACGGCGGCGGGGCTGCAACTGGTGGCCTCGTGCGATCTGGCTTTCGCCAGCCCGCGTGCCACTGTCTGCCTGCCCGGCGTGACCAACGGCGGCTTTTGCACCACGCCAGCGGTGGCGGTCTCGCGCAATGTAGGGCCGAAACACCTGATGGAGCTGACGCTGACCGGCACGCCGATGACGGCGGACTGGGCGCAGGCTGCGGGGCTGTTCAACCGGATCTGTCCGGACGGAACGCTCGACGCCGAAACGACGTCTTTTGCCACCACCCTTGCCACCCGCAACCCCGGCGCTATTTCCTCGGGAAAAGCCGCGTTGCAGGCCCACCGCGACCTGCCGCTGCACGAGGCCTATGCGGTGGCGACACCGGTGATGATCGAACACTTCTTGGACCCCGGACGTCTTGCAGCCGAAGCCGCCAAGGCCACTGTGAAAACGTTCAAGGCCTGACAGCCCCTTAACATCTTTGACACAATTGCCGCGCCACATTGGCGCCGCCCGCCTTTGACAGGAGTACCCAATGGACAGTCTACATTTCGGCTGGGAAGAATGGATCGGATTGCCCGAACTGGGCCTGCCCGCGCTCAAGGCCAAGATCGACACCGGCGCACGCACCTCGGCGCTGCATGCCCATGACATCGAAGTGTTCGGCCCCGCCGCCAAGCCCAAGGTGCGCTTTAACGTATACCCTGTCGCGGGACAGACGCAGGTACAGGTGACATGCTCGGCCCCGATCAAGGACCGCCGCGAGGTGACCTCGTCCAACGGCGAATCCGAACTGCGCTATGTGATCGAAACCACGCTGTCGGTCGCAGGGCAATCGTGGCCCATCGAAGTGACCCTGACCGACCGCTCCGGCATGACCAGCCGCATGTTGCTGGGCCGTCAGGCCCTGCAGGATCACATCTCGATCACTGCCACGGAAAAGCGTCTGCAACCGGACCTCAGCTATGATGTCTACCATTCCGCAGCCGTCCGTCGCGCCGCCCCCAAGCGCGCCCTGCGCATCGCCGTGCTGAGCCGTGAGGACAATTATTCCACCAACCGGCTGGTCGAGGTCGGCGAGGCACGCGGCCACACGGTCGAGGTGATCGACACCACGCGCTGCTACATGGCGATCAACACCATGGCGCCCGAGGTGCATTACGACGGCAAGCGCCTGCCCCGCTATGACGCCATCGTGCCGCGCATCGGTGCGTCGATCACGCCCTATGGCACTGCCGTGATCCGCCAGTTCGAAACCATCGGCACCTATTGCGTCAACGGAAGCGCAGGCATCACCGCCAGCCGCGACAAGCTGCACGCGCATCAGGTGCTGGCCAGCAAGCGCATCGGTATGCCGACAACCGCCTTTGCCGCCTCGCCAAAGGACACCGGTAACCTGATCGGTCTGGTGGGCGCGGCCCCGCTGATCGTCAAATTGCTGGAATCGACCCAGGGCAAGGGCGTTGTTCTGGCCGAAACCAAGAAGGCCGCCGAAAGTGTCATCGACGCCTTTCGCGGCCTGCGCGCCAACTTTCTGGTGCAGCAGTTCGTCAAGGAAGCCGCGGGCGAGGACATCCGCTGTCTGGTGATCGACGGCAAAGTGGTCGCATCGATGAAACGCACCGGGGCCGAGGGCGATTTCCGCTCGAACCTGCACCGGGGCGGATCGGCCAGAACCGTGCGCATCACCAAGGAAGAACGCGACACCGCCCTGCGTGCCGCACGGGCTTTCGGTCTGGGCAAGGCGGGCGTTGACCTGTTGCGGTCGGAAACGGGGCCGAAAGTGCTCGAGGTCAACTCGTCACCCGGGTTCGAGGGCATCGAAAAGGCCACTGGCAAAGACATCGTCGGCATGCTCTACGACATGATCGAGGCACGGGTGAAACCGCAGCCAGTGCGCAAGCGCAAGGGGTGAGGCACCGGACCGGCCAGCAAGTGCGGCGCAGCCTGGTTGCGCACCCAAGTCCCCACAATGCCCAGACAGCGTCATGAACTGACCATTTTTGTCCCTCAGAACCAGTCGACGCCAGTTTTGAGGGACACAGATTATGTCAGCCAATCCAACGATCATCCTTGATCTGATCTCGGGAACCTACACCGACACCACGGACGGCTGGCGTGACACCAGCTATACGCTTGTGTCGATGCAGGACTTTCAGGGCAGCACCGTTCAGATCTACCTGGGGTTCGACACCGCGCTGAATGCCGAAAATCTGTTCAACGACGTGTTGCTGGCGGGGATGACTTCGGAAGACGATTTTACGCTGACCCAAGCCGGCGGCAGCCAGTTGAACTTTGCCGATGGCGCGCGGGTGGGCAGTGCGGATCGTGATCTGTTCACGCTCGACGGGGGCATCATTGCCAGCGCAGGTACGTTGACCTTTGACGGCGAGACCGCATTGCGCAACGTGTTCTTTGACAACGATTTATTCGATCTGAATACCAATGGCCCCGCCGGTCCCGGCGGAACCGTCAACCGCGCCGTAAACGTGGTTTTCGAACAGTCCGACAAATTCTATCGCACGGCGACCTGGGACAGTGTTGAACTGGACGGAACGGCCACGACGGACAAATTCACCAGCCTGGACATCGATGACAGCTATATCGGGGGCACCCTGACGGTGGGGGGTGGTGCACAGTTTGACAACTCGGAATTGTCCGGCCTGCTACGACTGAACGGGACTGAGGCGTTCAGCGCCTACAGTGCCTCTCAACTGACCTCGGCCGATGGGCGCGCAGGGGCGCTTGTTGTACTGGGTGATCGCGCAGGGAACCGTTTGGAGGGCGCATTTGACGTCATCGGGCGCATCGACATGGGTGACGGCAGCGATCTTGTCGACCTGACCGGTGATGTGCACGGGCGCATCATTCTGGGCAACGGCAGCGACACGCTGACCCTGACGGGGACCGTCACCTCGAAGATTTTCGGCGGGCGTGGAGCGGACACCATCAACCTGTTCGACGCCACCAACGCAGGCATCAGCGTTCACGGCGGCAATGGCGACGACCTGATCTATGGCTCGTCCGGCAACGAGGTGATCGTCGGCGATGGTGGCAACGACACGATCTCTGGCGGCGCGGGCCGTGACATTCTGGTGGGTCGTTCAGGGGCCGACGTGTTCGTCTTTGCCGCCGGCGACAGCACGCCCGAAGCGCGCGATATGATCCGCGATTTTTCAAAGGCCGATGGCGACAAGATCGACCTGACCTTTACCGCGAACCATTTCCACGACGGCAACAGCTTTACCGGCGCTTCGGGCGAGGTGATCGCTGTGGGCCGGTTGGTTCAGATCGACATCGACGGCGACCGCGTGGCCGATATGGAAATCGACATGCGCAGCGATCTTGGCCTGACGGCGGATGATTTCATCCTGACCTTCGGGTTTGAAATGTTCTGATTTTCAGCCCCCCTGCCACACCATCCGGCTTTTGCCCCCCACACAACCGTGTGCCGGGGGCAAAAGGCCGTGTCGAAGGGACACAGTCGGGGACGCAAGTTGAGAAAAAGGAAAAAATCCTTGCCACACAATCGCCACATTTCCTAACGTGCTGCCCATCGCATTGAATTATATGTGACTTTTTTCTACTTTGAATTGAAAGAGACTGCGCATGCCCATCACAACCCTTCGCCTGGACGCCTCTTTCGAGGGTACAATCCTGGAAACCTCGGACGCCTGGTTTGACGAAACAGACACCCTGGTGTCGATGGACGATTTCGTCGGTCAGACCGTCGACATCATCCTGGACGCCCCGCCCAGCGTACCGCTTCAAGCCAATCAGGTTTTCAACAATGTCGTGATCAACAGCATCACCAGCAATGGGGCTCAGTACCTATCCGGCGACAGCCGCGACGATCTATATCGCGTTGTCGATGGTGGCGTGATTGGAAATGGCAACGGCGACCGGATCTTTTTCGATTACGGGGCTTTCGGCAGCACAGGGACGATCAACTTTGACGGTCTGGTGCGGTTCTCGTCCATCGAATTTGACAACGAAGAGTTCGCCGGCCTTGAAGAAACACCGCTGTTCCTGAGCTTTATGCAATCCGATGCGGTGGACCGTTCGATCAGTATCAGTTCATCATCCGTTTACGCCGACGTCATGACCGATGAATATTCACAGCTTGATATGATCTATTCTTCGGTGATTGGCGGGCACACGCTGACGGTGAACGGCGGCTTGCTGACGGGTGTGTTTTATCTCCAAGGACAGATTTTTCTGAATGGTGAGGACGCATGGGTCAACCGTGCCGGAAGCAGCACGGTCACCAACGCGACCAATGATGCGACGGCCCTGACCGTTCAGGGCGACAACACCGCAAACACCATCACCGACAACACCACGCTTTCGATCACCGGCAGGATCGACATGGGCAGCGGCTTTGACAGTGTCACGCTGAACGGTGCCGTAAACGGCGACATCGCTTTGGGCGGTGGTGCGGACACGCTGGTGCTGACCGGCAGCTATATCGGCAACATCACGGGCGGCAAAGGCGATGACATCGTGGACATGAGCCTGAGCAAGTCAAAGGACGTGCGCGCGACGCTGGGCAACGGCGACGACGTGTTCCTGGGCGGTTCGGGCGACGAGACCATTCTGGGCAGCGGTGGCAACGACACGATCTCTGGCGGTGCAGGACGCGACATCATTGTCGGCGGCAAGGGTGCGGACGTGTTCGTGTTCGTTGCAGGCGACAGCGATCCGTCGGCGCGCGACCAGATCCGTGATTTCCGCAGACCGCAGGGCGACCTGATCGACATGTCGGGCATCGAAGGCGCGTTTTTCAACGATGCGGGCAGCTTCTCGGGCACCGCGGGAGAAATCATCGCAGTAAGCAAATACATCCTTGTCGATGTGGACGGCGACGGTTTTTCGGACCTGGAGATCGACATGCGCAAGAACCACTTGCTGACCGAGGCCGATTTCATTCTCGATATCGCCTGACTGTGACGGCCTGCCCCTCTGGACGCTTGGGTGTGTTATCCCTATATAATCAGTCAGGAACCAGAGTGAGGCCCCATGGACCAGTCCAAAGAAATGCTAGAGGGGACGCCGCTGATTGCGCCGTCCTCGACCGACCACCCGCTGTACGACGCGGTCGTCGATGCGTGTCGTACGGTTTATGACCCTGAGATTCCTGTGAATATCTACGAACTGGGCCTGATCTACACCATCGACATTTCCGACGATGGCGCGGTGCGTGTGATCATGTCTCTGACAGCTCCTGGCTGCCCTGTGGCCGGTGAGATGCCCGGCTGGGTTGCCGATGCAGTGGAACCTTTGCCCGGTGTCAAAACCGTTGATGTCGAACTGACGTGGGAGCCGCCCTGGGGCATGGAAATGATGTCGGACGAGGCGCGGCTGGAATTGGGGTTCATGTAAGGGCTTCGCGTCTGACGCGCCCCAGAACATCCTTCAAAAGCGCATTGCGCAAGTCGGACAAAAGCGGGACCAATGGCCCCGCTTTTTTCAATTTACTTCCCGCCGATGCTCTCTGCCGAGGCCATGCCGGGAGCCTTGGATTTTCCGCCCAGCTTCTCGCGCACGGCGGCTTCGATCTTGTCACCCACATCGGCGTCGATGTTCCGCCAATACTCGAAGGCGCGCACCAGGACCTTTTCGCTGACGCCGTCGCACAGGTGGCCCGCCACGTTCGACACCAGCCGGTCGCGTGCCGCATCGTCCATCACGTCACGCACCAGCGCGCCCGCCTGGCTCCAGTCGTCGTCATCCTCGCGCAGCGTATAGGCCTGGCGCACCATGTCACCGTCGGTGTACCACAGCCCCGCATCGTGTGCCGTGGGCTGCGCGGACGGTCCGCCGTAGGAGTTCGGCGCATAGACCGGATCGGCCACGTTCTGCGTGCGCCCTGCCCCGTCCCTGGAATAGCTGTTCACCTCGGATTTGGCACCGTTCACCGGGATTTGTTTGTAGTTCACCCCCAGCCGCGCACGGTGCGCGTCGGCATAGGCAAATCCGCGCGCCAGCAGCATCTTGTCAGGTGACAGGCCGATACCCGGCACCATGTTGTTCGGCTCGAAGGCGGCCTGTTCGATCTGGGTGTGGAAATCGGTCGGGTTGCGGTTCAGCGTCAGCTTGCCCACCTCGATCAGCGGATAGTCGGCATGCGGCCAGACCTTGGTCAGATCAAAGGGGTTGATGCGATAAGTCTTGGCATCCTCGAAGGGCATCACCTGCCATTTCAGCGTCCAGCTTGGGTGATTGCCGTCGCGGATCGCGTTGAACAGGTCACGGCGGTGATAGTCGCCATCCGTGCCCGCCAGTTTGTCGGCCTCGTCCTGCGACAGATAGGCATTCCCGTCGCCCTGATCGGTGTGAAAGTGGAACTTGACCCAGAACTTTTCACCCTCTGCATTGACCAGCGAATAGGTATGGCTGGAATAGCCGTTCATCTCACGCCATGTTTTCGGAATGCCGCGGTCGCCCATCAGATAGGCCACCTGATGCGCGCTTTCAGGTGACAGCGTCCAGAAATCCCACTGCATGTCGTGATCGCGCATGTTGTTGTCGGCGCGGCGCTTCTGGCTGCGGATGAAATGCTGGAACTTCAGCGGGTCGCGGATGAAGAAGACGGGCGTGTTGTTGCCCACCATGTCAAAGTTGCCTTCGTCGGTGTACATCTTGACCGAAAACCCGCGCGGGTCACGCCAGGTGTCGGGGCTGCCACGTTCGCCGGCCACGGTGGAAAAGCGCATGACCACGTCACAGCTTGCACCCTTCTGGAAGATACCGGCCATGGTGTATTTGGACATATCCTGCGTCGTCTCGAAGGTGCCGAACGCCCCCGACCCCTTGGCGTGTGGCTGACGCTCGGGGATGCGCTCGCGGTTAAAGTTCGCCATCTGCTCAAGCAGGTAGTGGTCGTTCAGAACAATCGGGCCATCCGGGCCTACGGTCAGCGAGTGTTCGTCGCTCTGGACGCGAATGCCTGCGTCTGTCGTGGTGTGCGGGGTGTCTTTGCGATCTGCCATGGCCATTTCTCCGATGTCTGGTGCGTCACGGGGGAAACGGATGGCACGACGTTAAGTTCCCCGACGCAATTCGCACCCTGTGGCATAGAGAGGCCCGCGAATTTGGCCTCGGTGCACCAGCAGATTCCCGCCCAGATAGAACGTTGATTTTACGCGAGCTTCGCAAAATGATCACAGATCTGTTACACACAGCCTCCAGAAGGCCTTGAGATAACAATCTGACAATCGGAGCTTTTCATGCGTATCACATTGATCGCGGCCACCCTTGCCGCGCTGCCTGCCGTGGCTTTTGCCGACGGTCACGGCCAGTCGACAGCCGTATCCTACGGCGCCCGCCCTGCCTATCTGGTCGACAAGCTGCCCGAGGGTCCGCTGAAGGAAAAGCTGGCAAGCTGCATGGGGCAGACACCCGCGCCGACCGCCTTTTCCATCGGTCACCGTGGTGCGGCATTGCAGTTCCCCGAGCATACCGACCAATCCTATATCGCCGGTGCCCGTCAGGGCGCAGGCATCCTGGAATGTGACGTGACATTTACCAAGGACCACGAACTGGTTTGCCGCCACGCACAGAACGACCTGCACACCACCACCAACATCCTGGTGAGCGATCTGGCCGACACCTGCAACACCGCGTTCACACCTGCGTCGGGCGACACCAAGGCCAACGCCGAATGCCGCACATCCGAGCTGACGCTGGACCAATTCCGCACGCTGACGCCGAAGATGGACAGCGCCGACGCCACGGCCACCACCGCCGAAGCCTATCAGGGCGGCGTCGCGGGGTACCGCACCACGCTTTACACCGACAAGGCCAACCTGATGACCCACGCGGAATCGATCGAACTGATCAAATCGCTGGGCGCCAAGTTCACACCCGAGTTGAAAAGCCCGTCGGTCGAGATGCCGCATGACGGTTTCAGCCAGGAAGACTATGCGCAGAAGATGATCGACGAATACAAGGCCGCAGGCATTCCTGCGTCCGACGTCTGGGCGCAATCGTTCAACCTGGACGACGTTCTGTACTGGGTGAACAACGAGCCCGAATTTGGCAAACAAGCCGTGTATCTGGTGGAATGGTCCGACGGCTTTGACGAGCAGGACAAGGCCACATGGAACGAAGATTTCGCTGCGCTGAAAGAGCAAGGCGTGCAATATCTGGCACCCTCGCTGAACATGCTGCTGACCGACGACAACGGCGCGATTGCCGCGTCGGCCTATGCGCTGGCCGCCAAAGAAGCGGGTCTGAAGCTGATTGCATGGACACTGGAACGCTCGGGCCCGCTGGCCTCGGGTGGCGGCTGGTACTTCCAGTCGGTCGGTGACGTGGTCAAGGACGACAGCGACTATCTGGTGGCACTGGACGTGATCGCGCAAGACATCGGTGTCGAAGGCGTGTTCTCGGACTGGCCTGCAACCGTGACCTATTACGCCAACTGCATGGGTCTCTGAGTACCCCCAACCCTATGCGGTGATCGGGCCGTCCTTTCGGGGGCGGCCTTTTTTGTCGAAGATCGCGTGCGAAGCAGCACCAACCCGTTGTCCTGTTTTGCCATATCACCGCAGGGACAGTCTGGCGCACGTTCACCCCAGCGCTATAAAGCCTGCATGACACGTCTGATCCCCCTCGACCTGCCCGTGTGGCGTATCCTGCCTTGTGGCCTGCCGCCGGCGACGGCTGCACGCGCGCCCGAGGGGCGGTTCCACCATTCCGGCCAGATCGCCGCCTATGCCTCGCTCAGCGCCGAGGGTGCACGGGTTGCGATCCAGCGGTATCTGACCGATGCAGTTCCACGCGAATTGGTTCCGATGTGGCTGACAGCGCCGCATGTCGTCGACGAACGCGGCAACCTCGCGGCATCGGTCGTCTGGCAGGACATTCGTGCGGGCGGCAAGCCCTCTCCCACATGGGCCATTTCCGATGCCGCGCGTGCCACGGGTGCCCAGGCCATGCTTTATTCTTCCCGGTCGCGCCCCGACCTGTCGCATGTCGTGGTCTTTGACCCCACCCGCCTGCGCGCGGTCGGTCCGGCCACACCGTTCGTCCCCTGAGATCCCTTTTTTAGCCCGCCCGCCTGCGGGACAGTTGCAAGGCCGTGGATTTGCCCGCACAACTGGACGTCAAAGAGGAAGCCCAATGCCGCAACTGGCCGTTCTGACCGGAGACATCGTGAAATCATCCGCCCTGCCCGAGGGCGGGCTGGCGCAGGTCTTTGACGGGCTGGACGCCGCTGCGGCGGCCGTGGCGGAATGGCAGGACGTGGCCCCCCGTCTGACCCGTGCGCGCGGCGACAGCTGGCAGGCGGTCTGTGCCGCGCCCTTTGCCTTGCGTGCAGCACTGGTGTTCCGCGCGGGCGTGCGGATGACAGGCAAGGGGCATGACACCCGCATCGGCCTGGCCACGGGTGACGGAACCGTCACGGGCGCGGATTTGTCCGATGCCGACGGCCCCGCCTTTGTCGCCTCGGGCCGGGCGCTGGACGATATGGCCCGCACCGCGCGACTGGCGACAGATACCGCCCCCGTGGCGCTGCAAACCGCCCTGCCCCTTGCCGATCACATCAGCAGCCGCTGGACCGTGCGGCAGGCGCAGATCGCGCTGGTGTCGCTTGCGCTGCCGACGCCGACCCAGGACACGCTGGCCGCGCGCTTTGACGTCAGCCGCCAGACCGTTCACAGCCTGCAAGAGGCCGCAGGCCTGCGCGCGTTGATCGAAGTTTGCGAGATGCTGGAACATGGCTGATTTCTTAAAAAGCAGTCAAATTCGGCTGCATATAGCAATAGCAGCCAAAAACGGCTGCCTCTCTGCGCTATGACCGAGACAGCCCTGGCCCTGATACTGGCGTGGTTGCTGGCCTTTCACCTGCTGCCTGCCCGCGCGCCGCTGGCCCTGCGCATCGCAGTGGTCTTTGCGCTGGGTTGGGGGGCGCTGGGCGGTGCTGCGCATATGGCAGCGGCTGCTGCCCTGGGTCACACGGCCGTGGCCTTGGCCGCGAAACGGTTGCCCGTGCATCTGTGGTCCTATCTGGGCACGCAAGCGGCCCATGTGATGGTGATCGTTGCCGTGCTTTTGTGGATGCCAGGGGCTTTTGCCAACGGCCTTTGGGGCGCCTATGCCCATACAATCGCGCCCATCGCGGTCATGCTGGGCGGCGTGATTGCCGCCACCCTGATGGGTGGTCCCGCCGTTGGCCTGTTGATGGCCCCCTGGCGCGCCGCCGCACAGATCGAAGGACTGGACAACGCGGGCCGCATCATCGGGTTGATGGAACGCGCGCTGATCTACCTGATGGTGATGATTGGCGAGCCAACCGGCATCGGATTCCTGATCGCGGCCAAATCCATCCTGCGGTTCGAGACAGCCTCGCGCGATCAAAAGGCCAGCGAATACGTGATCATCGGCACTTTGGCATCCTTCGGCTGGGCGCTGGCCTGGGGCTTTGCCGCACAAAGCATAATCGCAATGCTGCGATAGCTTGAGATTGCAGCACGACGCCCTTACATTGTGGTCAAAGGAGTTCTGTTTATGTTTTCCATCCCCGGCAAGCAGGCCGTCACCATCACCCCCCGCGCCGCCGCCCAGATTGCCAAGCTTATGGCAGCGGACGGTCACAAGGGGCTGCGCATCGGCGTCAAGAAAGGCGGCTGTGCAGGCATGGAATACACCATGGAGTATGTGGACGAACAGGACCCCAACGACGAAGCTGTCGAACAGGACGGCGCGCGGGTGCTGATTGCGCCGATGGCGCAGATGTTCCTGTTCGGCACCGAGATCGACTATGAAACCTCGCTGCTGGAATCGAGCTTTAAGTTCAACAATCCCAACGTGACCGAAGCCTGCGGCTGCGGCGAGTCGATCAAGTTTGCGGACCCCGCCGAAATGGCCGAACATCTGATCAAGGGCTAAGCGCCCGTGGCCGTGTCCGGTGAAGCCGTTGAAATGGCGCTGGACCTCTTGCGCGACGTGGGGCCGGTGACAACGCGGCGCATGTTCGGCGGCATGGGGTTTTACATCGACGGCCAGATCTTTGCCCTGCTGATGTCCGATGGCCGCCTGATGCTGAAGGGTGCGGGCGACATGCAGGCGCGGTTCGACGCGTTGGGCATGGTGCGCTGGACCTACCAACGGCCCGGTCAAAAACCAGCGGCGATGCCCTATTGGGAGCTGCCGGACAGTGCGCTGGATGATCCTGACGAGGCGACCGATCTGGCGCGGCAGGCGATTGCCCGTCTGTAGAGGTTAAACCGCATCCTCAGCTCGCGCCGACGGTCTCAGCTTGCGATCAGCGCCTCGATAATCGGTGTGAAATCCTGTGCCTTCAGGCTGGCACCTCCCACGAGCGCGCCATCCACGTTGTCGCATTGAAAAATCTCGACGGCATTGCCCGGTTTGACCGAGCCGCCGTACAGCAACCGGATTGCATTGCCGACCTCTGCGCCAAACCGCTGCACCAGACGGGCGCGGATGAAATCATGCACCTCGTCGATCTGTGCGGTGGTGGCGACCGCACCCGTGCCGATGGCCCAGACAGGTTCGTAAGCGACCACCAGATTGTCGCCCGTGCTGCCGTTTGGCACAGATCCCGACAATTGCCCCGCGATGATATCCAGCGTGTTGTCGGCCTCGCGGTCCTCGGCGCTTTCTCCGATGCACAGGATCGCAACCAGCCCCGCCTCCCAGGCCGCCTTGGCCTTGGCCCGCACATCGCTGTTGCTTTCGCGATAGGCGTCGCGGCGTTCCGAATGGCCGACGATCACATGGGTCGCACCGGCATCCGCGATCATCGGTGCCGCGATGTCGCCGGTAAACGCCCCTGCGGTTTCGCTGTGACAGTCCTGTGCACCGATGGTCACCGCACTGCTGCGTGCAATTTCGCTGGCGCGGAACAACAGGGGCGCAGGCGGGCAGATCACGATGTCAGTGTCGGTGTTGTCGGCATGGGCCGCCGCGAGATCCGAGATCACGCTGAGCGCGGCGCTGCTGCCGTTCATCTTCCAGTTGCCTGCTGCCATCTTGCGCCGCATCTTTGTCCCGCCTGTTTGTGGATTGCTTTGCCCTGATTTAGCATTGCGGTGCCGGGCGGGCAATGTAGGGTTTGGCGGGCAAGGCGGCGGCCCGCACAATGAGGTGAAGGTACCAGACATGATCCCCAGACTGGACGCGGCCAAGATCGCGGCACGCGACGCGGACACCATCGCAGCCTTGTCGCAGGCGGCACAGGGCACCGGGTTTGCCACAGTTCACAACACCCCGCTGACCGAGACGCGCGTGCGCGAGGTGATCGAAACCTACCGCGCGTTTTTTCACCTGCCCGAGGCGCAAAAGCGTGACGTCGACATGGCCCGCACCGGATCGAACCGTGGCTGGGGTGCGGCGGGGTCCGAACAGGTCGATCCCGACGCCAACCCCGATTACAAACAATTCTTTGACGCAGGCTTTGCCCTGCCCGCGGATGATCCACTGGCAGCGCTGTCGGTCTATGCGCCGAACCGCTGGCCCGCGCAGCCGGAAGCGTTCCAAGCCGTGATAACGGCCTATTACCGCGATGCTTGCAACGTCGCGATGACAGTGCTGCGCGGCATTGCCGAGGCGATTGACGCGCCCCGCGATTACTTTGATGCGGCGTTCGACAAGCCCATGGCGCTGTTGCGTGGCAACTATTATCCGCAACGGCCCGCCTGGGCGACGGCGCAGGATTTCGGCATCGCCACGCACACCGACTATGGATGCCTGACCCTGCTGGCCACGGATGGCACGCCGGGGCTTGAAGTGCGCAAGCGCGGTGGCGGCTGGATTCCGGTGCAGGCGCCACCGGGCGAATTCATCATCAACTTTGGCGAGATGATGGAGATGTGGACCAAGGGCCGCGTTCAGGCCACACCGCACCGCGTGGTGGGCACCGATGCCGAACGCATTTCCGTCCCGCTGTTTTTCAACCCCGCCCATGACACCAATGTGGCCCCCATCGGCTCTGCGGACGTCATCCGCGCGGGCGATCACATGGAAAAGCGGTTTTCCGAGACTTACGTGCACCTGCAAACGCGACCCGCTGCGCCATAGGCACAGCCAAAGCCGCGCGGATAGCCTCGTGTATACCCCCAATCTGACGCCCCAGAGGCACAAACGAAACAACCCCCGCAGTTTCCTGCGGGGGCTTACTCTCCGGGTCACAAGGTGGCCCGACACTCATTAAAAACTATTTGGTGATAATCTCCGGCCCCATCATCATCGTGGGCAACCAGGTTGAAATCGCCGGAATATAGGTCACCATGATCAGGAACACGAACAGCACGGCCAGGAACGGCAGCGCCGCGCGCACCACGGCCATCATCGGCATCCCTGCCACGCCAGAGGTCACGAACAGGTTCAGACCCACGGGCGGCGTGATCATCCCGATTTCCATGTTCACCACCATGATGATGCCCAGATGGATCGGATCGATGCCCAGTTCGATGGCAATCGGGAACACCAGCGGAGCGACGATGACCAACAGGCCCGAGGGCTCCATGAACTGACCGCCGATCAACAGGATCACGTTGACGATGATCAGAAACACCACCCAGTTGAACCCCGCGTCCAGCATCGCCGCTGCGATCTGTTGGGGGATCTGCTCATCCGTCAGCACATGTTTGAGGATCAGCGCGTTGGCGATGATGAACATCAGCGTCACCGTCAGCTTGCCCGCTTCAAAGAAGGCATCGCGCGTATCGCGGTGCCAGAAAACGGTCAGCAGCGCCCAGGGTTTGGTCAGCAGACTGTGGTTCGCCACCCCCTCTTCCTTGGAATGCAACGGTCCCATGTCGCGGTAGACAAAGCTGGCCACAAGGAACGCATAGACCGCCGCCACCGCCGCCGCCTCGGTCGGGGTGAAGATACCGCCGTAGATGCCGCCCAGGATGATGACGATCAGGAACAGGCCACCGGACGCGCTCAGGCCCGAGTTCAGCACTTCGTTCCAACCCTGCCATTCGCCCTTGGGCAGTTTCTTGACCACGGCCATCGCATAGATGGTGATCATCAGCATGGTGCCCGCCATCAGGCCCGGAATGACACCCGCCAGGAACATCCGCCCCACCGACACGTCCGTGGCGCTGGCGTAAACCACCATCACGATGCTGGGCGGGATCAGGATGCCCAGCGTCCCCGCGTTGGCGATGACACCGGCGGCGAATTCCTTGGTATAGCCCACCTGCCGCATCCCGGCGATCACGATGGACCCGATGGCCACAACCGTTGCCGGGCTGGAGCCGGACAGGGCCGCGAACATCATACAGGCAAAGACACCTGCAATCGCCAGACCGCCCGGAAAATGCCCGACAATGGCAATGGAGAACCGGATGATCCGCTTGGCCACGCCCCCCGTCGACATGAAGATCGAGGCCAGGATGAAGAACGGGATAGCGAGCAAGGTATAATGCCCCGCCATCGCCTGAAACAGCGAGTTGGCCACGGACGCCAGCGATGTGTCGGACAGCACCAGCAAGAACACGATCGAAGACATGCCAAGCGACACGGCAATCGGCACCCCGATCAGCATCAGGCCGATGACCATGACAAAAAGAACAACAACTTCCATGACTTATTCCTCGCGGTTCATGTGGGCGACCGCGTCTACATCGTCTTCGGCCTCGTGGCTGACGATCAGGCTTTCGGCTTCGCCGGTCCAGATGCGCACGCCGGCCTGAATGAACCGGAACAACAGCAGTGCCATGCCGAACGGCAGGATCGCATAAGGGATGAAACGCGGGATCTTCTCGTAGTGCTCACCCTCGTTCATGATCGGTTCGATCCATCGCAGCCATTCGGGAAACGGAATGTCGATGACCTCGTACCAGCCCCGATAGGACGAGCGTTTCATCTCTTCGAAACCCGTGGGCAGCACGCTGCCCGTGGTCTGCGGCAGGTTGGCGAAGTTCGCCCAATAGTCCCAGGAGCCTTTCAACAACAGAACCGCGTAAGCTATGCAGATCGCTGCCGCCACCAGCGCAATCACGCGCCGTACAGGCATGGAAAACAGGTTGATCAGCGCGTCCACACCCAGGTGCGACGTGGTTTTGACCGCATAGCTGACCCCGAACAGAACCAGCCAGGCAAAGAGAAAGGTCACCATCTCCAGCCCCCAGATCAGGCCGGTATTATAGCCATAGCGCAGGATCACGTTGATGAACGTAATGATCGTCATACCCGCCAGCAGCAGCGCGATCACGGTCTCTTCGAGCTCGTTGACGATGCGGCCCAGCGTGGTTTTGGGTTCATAGCTTTGTGCCATGCCCGCCCCTCCCTGATGTGTGAAAGACTGCGCCCGGCCTTTTTCTACGAAGGGCCGGGCGCGCAAGCCGCGAAGGCTTAGTTGATTGCGGCGTTGATCGCCTGTGCTGCGTCGATGTTTTCCTGACCAACGTCAGCTTTGAACTCTTCCCAGACGGGTTTCATCGCGTCGACCCAGGCCTGACGCTGTTCCGGTGTCAGTTCGCGCACGACGCCACCGGCATCGATAATCGCCTGCTTGGCTTCTGCGTTCACACGCGTGGACTCGGCGTTCCGCGTCGCGGTGACTTCGTCGATGATGGTCGCAAGTTGTGTGCGCGTGTCATCGTCCAGGCTGTCCCAGAAGTCGGTCGAGGTGACCAGCATATAGTCCAGAACACCGTGGTTGGTTTCGGTCACACCGTCCTGCACTTCAAAGAACTTCTGGCCATAGATGTTCGACCAGCTGTTTTCCTGCCCGTCCACAACGCCGGTCTGCAGCGCGCCATACACTTCGGAAAAGGCCATCGGCTGGGGCGAACCACCCATGGCGGCCATTTGCGCCTTGAGCACGTCCGAGTTCTGCACCCGGAATTTCAGGCCCTTCGCGTCGGTGGGTTCAATAAGCGGAACGTTGGCCGACATCTGTTTCATGCCGTTGTGCCAGAAACCCAGGCCCAGCAGGCCGCGGCGTGTCATCGATTCTTTCATCGCCTGGCCGGTTTCCGAGTTCTGGAACTGGTCAACCGCGTCGATGTTGGTGAACATGAAGGGCAGATCGAAGATGCGGAATTGCTTGGTGAACTGCTCGAACTTCGACAGCGACGGTGCGGCCATCTGAACGTCGCCTTGCAGCATCGCCTCAAGCACCTGGTTGTCGTTGTAAAGTGTGGAGTTCGGGAACACTTCCATGCACACCTTGCCGTTCATCTCGTCGTTGACGCGCTGTTCCAGCAGCGAGGCAGCAATGCCCTTGGGGTGTTTGTCGGTGTTGGTGACGTGGCTGAACTTGATCACGATTTCGCCGTCGTCACAGGCGGCCTGTACGGCACCGGCGGAAACGGACAGGCTCAAGGCCACGGCTGCGGCTGTAAAGAACTTCATGATACTCCTCCCAGAGTTTGCTTTTGCATTTCTGCACGACCCTCTCCCAAGCGTCGCGTCACAGCAGAGTGAACATCAGTGATGGACGCGTCGCAAGTTTGTCAGAAACGGAATGGTGCATCCCAAAATATTGAAATAATTACAGTGGATTAAAGGCATCATCTAAAGTTACGCATCTGGACACAGTTCCGACACCGTGCGGAAAACCGCACGCCGCCCCGCCACCTATGTGCGGAAATCCGCACACCTTCAGCGACGATAATCCTCGGCGCGAATCCCGTAGCGGGCCAGCTTGTCGTAGAAGGTCTTGCGCGGCAGTTTCAACGCCGAGGCTGCCGCGCTGGCATGTCCGTTCTGCCGCCCCAATGCGGCAATCAACAAGGCACGCTCGACCCGCGCCAGCTGTTCGCTCAGCCCCAGTTCAGTGGCCTCGGCCACCTCTTCCGGCATCCCCAACACAAAGCGCATGGCCGCACTCATCAGGGAACGTGCATTGCCCGGCCAGTCCTGCGCCATAAGTGCCGCCAGATGCTCCGGGTTGATCTCGGGCACGCCCAATCCCGCCTGCTCGGCGGCCTGTTCGACATAATGGCGGAACAGCACGGGAATGTCCTCGGGGCGTTCCGACAGCGACGGAATACGCACAGGCATCATCGCCACGCCATAATAGAGGTCGGCGTTCAGCAAGCCGCTCTCCACCGCTGCCTGCAAATCCTGCGTGCTGCCCGCGATCAGCCTGCACCGCAGACCGCTTTCCAAGGCACCGGCCAAGGTCATCTGGGTCGCGGCAGGCAATTGACTGATCTCGTCGATGAACAAGCTGCCGTCCTGCGCCTCTTTCACCGCCTCGCGCAGCGTCTCGGGTTCCATGCCTGCGCTGGCGCGTTTGACAAAAGGCGCCTTTGACCGGGGCGAGCACAGATGTATCACCTCGGCCACCTTGGACACGCCTGTACCGGGAGCCCCCTGCACCAGCACCTGCGTCTCGACCGCCGCCAGTTGCCGCACACGGGCGCGCAGGCTGTGGGCCAGTTCGGACTGGCCGAACAGCATCCGCTCGGCGGCATCTCCGCTTTGCACCAGCGCGCGCAGGCGCCGGTTTTCCAGCACAAGCGCACGGGTTTTCAGGCCGCGTTCCACCGTCGCCAGCAGGTCGGCGGGCGCACAGGGTTTTTCCAGAAAGCCGAACGCGCCCCTGGCCATGGCATCGACTGCCATCGGGATATCACCCTGCCCGGTCAGCAAGATCACTGGCAGGTCCGTGTCCTGCGCCAACGCGTATTGCAGCAAATGGAACCCGTCGCGCCCCGGCATACGCATATCCGACAGGATCACCCCGTCGAACTCCGGGGTGATGTGATCCTTGGCCGCCACAAAGGAACTGGCCGCCAACGGCTCAAGGTCCGCCAGCTCAAGCGTCTGCACCACCGCGTCGCGCACGGCTGCGTCGTCATCCACCACCAGAACCCGAACGCTCATGCCGCCTCGCTTTCGTCCCAGGGGACCAGTTGCACGGTAAAGGCCGCCCCCTCACCCGTGTTTTCGCCGCGTATCTCTCCGCCAAAGCTTTGCACGATACCATAGGAAATCGACAGCCCCAGCCCCATGCCTTCGGCCCGACCCAGGCTTTTCGTGGTGTAGAACGGATCGAACACCTGATCTGGCACGTCGATCCCCGGCCCCGTGTCACGCACGGTCACAGATGGATGCGCGCCGTCCTGCACGGTGATGTGCAAGGCCCGTTCGGGGCGTCCTTCCATCGCATCAACCGCGTTGGTGATCAGGTTCACGAACACCTGCCCCAGCCGCACGTCCCCCCCGCGCACCCAGACCGGCGTGTCGGGCGCATCCAGCGTGGCTGTCACATCCGCCTCGCGCAGGCGCGGGCCGGTGATTTCCACCGCGCTGCGCAACACCGCACAGACATCGACCCGCACCGAGGGCGAGCTTTCCTGACGCGCAAAGGCCCGCAGGTTGCTGATGATCCGCGCCATACGCTGCGCCATCTCACCGATCCGCGACAGATTTTCGCGGGCGCGGTCGGGGCGGTTCTTGTCCAGGAAGGTCACGCCATTTTCGGCAAAAGACCCGATGGCCATCAGCGGCTGGTTCAGCTCGTGGCTGATGCCCGCGCTTAGCTGGCCAAGCGCGCTGAGCTTGCCCGCCTGCACCAGATCGGCCTGCGCCCGGGCCAATGCGGCTTGCGCCTCTTCCCGCTCGGCGGCCTCGCGCAGCAGTTGCGCATTGGTGCCGACAAGGGCCGCGGTGCGTTCCGCCACCCGCGCCTCGAGCAGCGCATTGGCCTGCGCCAGCGTGCGCCGCCGTTCGGTTGCGACCAGCAGCAGCGCACCAAAGGCCAGACACAGCGCGGCAAAGGCCGCCGCCTGCAACACGGCAATGCGCTGCGCCGGGGCCACGTCGATCAATGCGTTTCCCTGAAAGCCGATCACCGGCAAGGGACGCTGGATGAGCAGCCCGATGCGCGGCAGGTAGGGGTCCCATGTCTGATGCCAGATGTCATAGCCCGCAGCGTCGGAATAGCTGAACGCAGATCCGGCCCGCTCGGCAGTTTGCAGCAACCCGTCCGGTCCCCGCCGCCAAAGCAACAGCTCGGACCGGTTGGATATGAACACCACTCCCTGCGGATCGGTCAGGAAAACCGCCGGCTGCGAACCGCGCCAGTCAGCTTCCAGCACGTTGACATCCGCCGCAACGATCACCGCACCAATCACCCGCCCCGAGGATGGGCCAAAGATCGGTGTTGCAAAGTAATAGGCGCGGCCCCGCAACGGCGTGCCGATCCCGTGACCGGTCCCCAATGCCCCCTGCATCGCGCGGCGCACATAGGCGGTTTCACCCAGATTCAGGCCGACGGAGCCATTTGCCGCCGCCCTCACCCGCCCGGAAAGGTCGACCAGCATCACGTCCAGCGCCGATGTCTTGTCGGCCACATCGAGAAACAGGTCAGAGGCAGGTCCTGCGCCGCCTCCGTTCAGCACGGCCGTGACGGTCGGATGCTCGGACATGAACACGGCAAGCTCGCGATACCGTTGCAATTGCGCGGTCAGCCGGTCGGACGCCAGCGCCAGATCCGAAAAGCCCTGCCGCTGCAACCGCTCCAGCGCCTGCACATATCCCGACCGCCACAGGCCCAGTGCGGACAGGGCCACCACGGCAACAAAGCCAAGCACGATCAGGTTGCGTTTGCGGATATGAGCATTCATGCGCCGAAGTTTACCAACGTCAGCCTTGCAAACACCAGAGCCACGCTATCATTTGGCGCTATGATAACGCTTGACCAATCCCCGCTTGAGCCCGCCTTTGTGCAGGACCCATACCGTTTTTACGACACTGCCCGTGCCACGGGTCCGGTGTTGTACTGGGCCGATTACGGAATGCTGGCCGCCTTTGACCATGCCACGGTGCATGCATTGCTGCGCGACAAGCGGTTGGGGCGCGAGATACCGGACGATCTGCGGATGCCGGTGCCCGATCACCTGACGGATTTCTACGCGGTCGAGCAGCATTCGATGCTGGAACACGAACCGCCCCGCCACACCGAATTGCGCGGGCTGGTTCTGCGCGCGTTCACCTCGCGTCGGATTGCGGGGCTGCAAGGCGACATCGAAGAGATTTGTGCCGACCTGATCGCCAAATTCCCCCGCGATGCCGATTTCGACCTGATCCCTGCCTATTGCACCGAGGTGCCGGTGCGCGTCATCGCCCGCTTGCTGGGCGTGCCCGAGGATATGGGCCCCGACCTGCTGCGCTGGTCCGGTGCGATGGTGGCGATGTATCAGGCGGGCCGCGATCGCGCGATCGAGGATGCGGCCAACACCGCCGCCCGCGAGTTTTCCGATTTCCTGCGCGGCTATATCGACGCCCGCCGCAACGATCCGCGCGACGATCTGATCACCCAACTGATTGCCGCCGAGGAGGACGGCCAGAAACTGAGCACCGAAAGCCTGATCGGCACCTGTGTGCTGCTGCTGAACGCGGGCCACGAGGCGACGGTGCATTCACTGGGCAACGCCGTGCACTGCCTGCTGCAAAACACCGTGCCCGCGATCACCCCGCAAGTGGTCGAGGAAGTGCTGCGCTATGACCCGCCGCTGCATATGTTCACGCGCTATGCCTATGAAGAGGTGCAGGTGGGCGACCTGACGCTGTACCCCGGCGATCAGGTGGCGTTGATGCTGGGCGCTGCGGGACGCGATCCGGCGGTCTACACCGCCCCCGAACAGTTCGACCCCGACCGCAAGGCCACGGCCCACGTGGCCTTTGGCGGCGGCCTGCACTTTTGCGTGGGTGCCCCGCTGGCGCGGCTGGAGATGCAGGTGGCGCTGAGCGCGTTGTTTGACGCCTGCCCCGACCTGCACGAGACCCAGGCACCGCGCTATGCCGACAGCTTTCATTTTCACAAGCTTGAACGGCTGATGGTGCGCCTATAGTGGCAGCATGGTGGTCGATTTGATCTCTTCCATCGACAGCAATGCCGTCACGTTGTGCACCTTCACCTCGGAAATCAGCGCCTGATAAAACACATCATAGGCACGCGCGTTCTTCACCCGCACCTTGAGGATATAGTCGATGTCACCCGCCAGCCGGTGTGCCTCTTGCACCTCGGCGCGGTCCTTCAGCGCCTTGAGGAACTTGGCCTGCCAGTCCGCGTCATGCTCTGAGGTGCGGATCAGCACGAAGAAGCACGCCTCGAAACCCAGCGCGTCGGCGTCCAGAAACACCGTGTGCTGGCCGATCACGCCACCATCGCGCAATTTGCGAATCCGGTTCCACACCGGCGTTTTGGAACTGCCCACAGCCTTGGCGATATCGTCCAGCGACTGGCTGGCGTCGCGCTGCAGTTCTGCCAAAATCTTCCGGTCTGTGTCGTCGATGCGAACAGTCATTCGCGCATTCCTCTCATCTTGGTACGAGCGTTCTATCTGCACTGCGGCATGGAACGTATGTCCTTATCTGCGCGGGCATATGGCGCAATAGGGGGAATATTTCCTATATATGAGGTCAAGTCAACGAAGCACGGGATCGCAGCGCCATGAACCATTTTCCGATCTTTCTGGCCACCGCAGGCCGCAGCATCGTCCTTTCGGGCGGTGGCGAGGCTGCGTTGGCCAAGCTGCGCCTGCTGATGAAATCCCAGGCTGCGATCACTGTCTTTGCGGCTGACGCAGATGCGCAGATCAAGACATGGGCCACCCAAGGCAAGCTGACATTGGTCGACCGCGCCCTGCGCGCCGGTGACACCGCCGGTGCCGCTCTGTTCTATGCCGCCGACGAGGACGAGGCCGAGGATGCCCGCACCGCCGCCATCGCCAAGGCCGACGGCGCGCTGGTCAACATCGTTGACAACCTGCACGACAGCGAATTCATCACCCCCGCCATCGTCGACCGCGACCCTGTGACCGTGGCCATCGGCACCGAAGGGGCCGCGCCCGTGCTGGCCCGCGCGATCAAGGCCGACCTTGAGGAACGCCTGCCCACAACGCTGGGCACATTGGCGCGCATCGGCAAGGCGTTTCGTGGCGCCGCCGACGCCCTGCCCTTTGGCCGCCCGCGTCGTGATTTCTGGCGCGACTATTACTTTACCTCCGGCCCGCGCGCGATTGCTGCGGGCGAGGATGCCGTGCGCCCTGCCCTTGATGACCTGTTGGACAGCCATCTGGCCCACACCGCCCGCGACGGTCACGTGGCATTTGTCGGCGCAGGCCCCGGTGATCCGGAACTGCTGACGCTGAAAGCCCGCCGCGCGCTGGACGAGGCCGACGTGGTGATCCACGATCGGCTGATCAGCCCCGAGATCCTGGAACTGGCCCGCCGCGAGGCGGTGATGGTGGACGCCGGCAAAGAGGGCTTTGGCCCCTCGATGACCCAAGAGGACATCAACGCGCTGATCGTCGAACATGCCCGCACCGGCGCGCAGGTCGTGCGTTTGAAATCGGGCGATGCCACAGTCTTTGGCCGTCTGGACGAAGAGATTGACGCGGTGACCGAGGCCCAGATTGGATGGCATATCGTGCCGGGGATCACATCCGCCTCTGCCGCTGTCGCTGCCATCGGGCAAAGCCTGACCAAGCGCAACCGCAATTCGTCGGTGCGGTTCCTGACCGGCCACGACATGAAAGGCTTTGCCGACCACGACTGGTCTGCGCTGGCCCGTCCCGGCGAAGTTGCCGCGATTTATATGGGCAAGAAATCCGCGCGCTTCATTCAGGGCCGCCTGATGATGCACGGCGCCGACCGCGCGACGCCCGTGACCGTGATCGAAAACGCATCGCGCCCCGAACAGCGGATCATCGGCACCACGCTGGCCGATCTGCCGCAAACCCTGACCGATGCCGACATGACCGGCCCCGCCCTGAT
The DNA here is from genome assembly GCF_900129395.1 of Pseudosulfitobacter pseudonitzschiae. Taxonomy (GTDB): domain Bacteria; phylum Pseudomonadota; class Alphaproteobacteria; order Rhodobacterales; family Rhodobacteraceae; genus Pseudosulfitobacter; species Pseudosulfitobacter pseudonitzschiae. The sequence goes on along the minus strand of NZ_FQVP01000001.1, from coordinate 473,569 downwards.
GTTCTATGGCCTCGCCCCGCGCGCGGCGGCCGCCCAACCCATTGCTCAAATTCTGCAAGAGGCCCTGTGATGCCCAAACCCTACACACCCAAAGTCGTGACCGCGAACCACCTGCTTGCGGGCGACGTGATCTATCAAACCCGTGATGGCTGGAGCCGCAAGCTGGCCGATGCAGAAGTGCTGACCGACGAGGCGCACGCTGACCTGCGCCTGATCGAGGCCGCACAGCAAACCGGCGAAGTGGTCGGGGCCTATCTGGCCGACGTGGACACCTCGAAAGGTGTGCCCGCACCTGCCCACTTCCGCGAAGCCTTCCGCGCCAAAGGCCCCTCGAACTATGCCCACGGCAAACAAACGGAGCTGAACTGATGTATACCTATACCGATTTCGACGCCGCCTTCGTCGCCGAGCGCAACCGCCAGTTCCGCGCTCAGGTTGAACGCCGCATCGACGGCAGCCTGACCGAGGATGAATTCAAGCCCCTGCGCCTGATGAACGGCCTGTACCTGCAATTGCACGCCTATATGCTGCGCGTGGCGATCCCCTATGGCACGCTCAGCAGCCGCCAGATGGATCAGCTCGCCTATCTGGCCGAAAAGTGGGACAAGGGTTACGGCCACTTCACCACGCGGCAGAACATTCAGTACAACTGGCCCGAACTGCGGGATGTGCCGGATATGCTGGACGCCCTGGGCGAAGTGCAAATGCACGCCATTCAGACCTCGGGCAACACCATCCGCAACGTAACCGCAGACCATTTTGCCGGTGCCGCCGCCGACGAGGTCGCCGACCCGCGCCCCGTGGCCGAACTGGTGCGCCAGTGGTCCACCGACCACCCGGAATTCCAGTCGATGCCGCGCAAGTTCAAGGTTGCGGTGACCGGTGCCGAAAACGACCGCGCCGTGATCCGCGCCCATGACATCGGCCTGCGCATCGTCGAACGCGACGGTGTGATCGGCTACGAGGTTCTGGTCGGCGGCGGTCTGGGCCGCACGCCGATGATCGGCAAGGTGATCCACGACTTCCTGCCCGAAGAAGACCTGCTGCCCTATCTGGAAAGCATCGTCAGCGTCTGGAACCAGATCGGCCGCCGTGACAACAAGTACAAGGCGCGCATCAAGATCACCGTGCACGAGGTTGGCCTGGACGAAATCCGCCGTCTGGTGGAAGAGCGTTTCGCGCTGGTCAAACCGCTGTTCACCGGCGTCGATCAGGACCACTTTGCCCGCATCAAGGCCCAGTTCGAAGCCCCTGATTTCGTGAAAAAATCCGTGGGTCCGTTCAATCAGGCCTATAACGACGATCCGGTGTTCCGCGCCTGGGCCGACACCAACCTGACCGCGCACCGCGCCGAAGGGTATTCGATCGTGTCGATCTCGCTCAAGGCACACGGAGCGACCCCCGGCGACGCCACAGCCGAGCAGATGCGCGTGATGGCCGATCTGGCCCGCCAGTACGGCCATGACGAGCTGCGCATCAGCCACGAGCAGAACGTGATCCTGCCACATGTGCACCGCGCCGACCTGCCCGCGATCCACGCCAAGCTGAAAGAGCACGGGCTGGCCACGGCCAACATCAACCTGATCTCGGACATCATCGCCTGCCCCGGCATGGACTATTGCGCGCTGGCCACCGCCCGTTCGATCCCGATCGCACAGGAAATCGCCACCCGCTTTGACGACCTCAAGCTGGAACACGACATCGGCGAGCTGAAGATCAAGATCTCGGGCTGCATCAACGCCTGCGGCCACCACCATGTCGGACACATCGGCATTCTGGGTCTGGATCGCGCCGGCGTGGAGAACTACCAGATCACGCTGGGCGGCGACCACACGCAGACGGCTGCCATTGGCGAGCGTGCAGGCCCCGGTTTCTCTGCCGATGCCATCGTGCCCGCCATCGAACGTCTGGTCGATGCCTATCTGGAACACCGCACAGAGAAATCCGAGACTTTCCTGCAAACCTATCGCCGCCTCGGCATGGCGCCCTTCAAGGCCGCCCTCTACCCTGAATCCAAAGCCGTCGCGGCCGAGTAAGCAAAAGTGAAACCCATGCTTCATCTAGCCAAGGACACTCTGCCGCGGGACCAGGTCTCTGCGGACCTGCACCGTCAGGCGGCAGAGCTGAACGACCGGTTGCGCCACCACGGCGCAACGGATGTGTTGCGCGCGGCCGTGAACGAAATCGAAGGTCTGGCACTCGTGTCGTCCTTTGGCGCGGAATCGGTGGCGCTGCTGCACCTTGTGGCGATGGTTGACCCATCCGTGCCGGTGCTGTTCATCGACACCGAAATGCTGTTCACCGAAACGCTGGTCTATCAACAAGAGGTGGCCGAACGGCTGCGCCTGAAAGACCTGCGCATCATCCGCGCCGACGACCACGAGCTGCACATCGAAGACCCCGACGGCACGCTGCATCAGTTCGACACCGACGCCTGCTGTGCGCTGCGCAAGACGCGCCCGCTGCAAAATGCGCTGGCGGGTCATGGTGGCTGGATCACCGGACGCAAGCGCTACCAGTCGGGCCAGCGCGCCCAGCTGGAGTTTTTCGAGGTCGAAGAGGCCCCCACAGGGGCACGGATCAAGGTCAATCCCCTGGCCCGCTGGACCCCGGAAGACGTGCGCGAATACATGACCGAAAACCGCCTGCCCCGTCACCCGCTGGTGGCGCAGGGCTATCCGTCCATTGGCTGTGCCCCCTGCACATCGCCCGTGGCCGAAGGCGAAGACCCCCGCGCCGGACGGTGGCGGAATTCACAAAAAGACGAATGCGGCATTCACTTTGTCGACGGCAAGATGGTTCGCACAGGAGCACAACAATGAGCATTATCGTGACAGACACCGGATTTGGCCCGGACACCTGGGAACAGGGCTATACCGCCTTTGGCGAGGCCACAAACGACGTGACCGCACTGGACGTGCCCAGCGACACCAACCCCGCCGACATTCCCCTGTCGTCCAGCCTGAAAATGGTGCGCGTTGATTTTCCGTCCTCGCACGACGGACGCGGGTTCACCATTGCGCGGCTGCTGCGTCTGCGCGGCTATACGGGCCGCTTGCGTGCCCGTGGCCACGTGATCGCCGACCAATACGCAATGGCACGCCGCTGTGGCTTTGACGAGGTGGAAATCAGCCAGACGCTGGCCGCCCGCCAGCCCGAAGACCAATGGCTGTTCCGCGCCGACTGGCAGGCCCACGACTATCAGGCCCGCCTGCGTGGCCAGACCAACGCGGCCATCTGACGCCTTTCGCCCATTCGCCCTCCCCGTTATCAAGAAGGCGCGCAGCTCCGATGCCTGCGTGAATGTGAACAAATGACCGAGCAAACACCCGTGAACCAAGCTGCCGCCGTCAAGGCCCCCACCTTGCCCGATGCCCAGACCGTCACATCGGTGACCCACTGGACAGATCGCCTGTTTTCCTTCCGCGTGACGCGCCCTGCGTCGCTGCGGTTCCGGTCGGGTGAATTTGTGATGATCGGCCTGATGGGCGACCCGCACCCCGAGACCGGCAAGCAAAAGCCGCTGTTGCGTGCCTATTCCATCGCGTCGCCCGCGTGGGATGACGAGTTGGAGTTCTATTCGATCAAGGTGCCGGACGGTCCGCTGACATCGAAACTGCAGCACATCCAGGTGGGCGACGAGATCATCCTGCGCCCCAAGCCTGTCGGCACGCTGGTGCACGATGCGCTGCTGCCCGGCAAACGGCTGTGGTTCTTCTCGACCGGCACCGGCTTTGCCCCTTTTGCGTCGCTGCTGCGCGAACCGCAGACCTATGAGGATTACGACGAGGTCATCATCACCCACACCTGCCGCGATGTTGCCGAGCTGGCCTATGGTGCCAAACTGATCGAGGATCTGAAAGCAGATGAGCTGATGCAGGAACTGATCGGCACCGAGAACCTGGCCAAGATCCGCTATTATCCCACCACAACGCGCGAGCAGAGCCCCAAGATGGGCCGCATCACAACGCTGCTCGAGAACGGCACCGTCTTTGCCGATCTGGGCGTGCCGGCGATTTCTCCGAAAACCGACCGCGCCATGGTCTGTGGATCGCTGGCGTTCAACAAGGACATCCAGGCGCTGATGGAAGGCTATGGCCTGAAAGAAGGCGCCAACAGCGAGCCGGGTCACTACGTGATCGAGAAAGCATTCGTGGGCGACGGCGTCTAAGCGCCCTAACCCCTTGCCGGACATGAAAAAACCGCGCCCCGATCAGGGCGCGGTTTTCCTGTTTCAGCCTTGAGTGACGGACCTTACATGCCCATCGCTTCACGGATTTGCGCCAGCATCAGCTTCAAAGCTTCGGGGTTGTCACGGGCTTTTTCCAGACCGCTGGTCAACAGTTTCTTCTGCACGGCACCCAGATCGGATTGTTCGACCATCGCGCTGACCTTGTCATAGTCGAAACCCTCAACGGTCAGCAGTTCGGCCATCGACGCCGGATCGGTCGGAACATCGGCTGCGGCCTCTGCCTCGGTGTTCATGTCCACCGAGACCGACGCGCCTTCGGTGCCTTCGGCAACGGCGGTGGTGGTGTCGTTGGTTTCGGTTGTCGCTGTGTCAGCGGATGCAGCGGCACCATCGGTCGATGTGGTGGCGGTGGTGTCCGTCGATGTCGTGGTATCGGTCGATGTTTCAGTCGTGGTGGCCGGTGTTTCCGTCACAACCTCTTCTGTCGCTGTCGCCGCTTCCGATGCCATGTCTTCGGTGGCCTCTGCCGCGTCGTTTGTCGCAGCGGCGGCTTCCTCAGCGGTTTTCTTTGCGCTTTCCGAAACGGCGTCAACTGCATCGGAAACGGCTTCACCCGCTGCAGATGCGGTGTCGGCAATGGCTTCGGATGCATCTTTTGCAGCTTCGGCAACCGCAGTGCCCGCTTCGCTTGCGGCTTCGACAGCCTCCGCAACGGCACCTTCGGTCACTTCGGCAGCAGTGCCCGCCGCATCCGATGCGCTGTCCAGCGCGGCAGGTGCATTCACGGCGTCAGCCGCTTCTGTTGCGACCTCCTGAATGCTACGACCCGACCACAAAAGATAGCCGCCAATGGCAATCACAGCAGCCACAACAATCCACAACAGGTTTTTCATTTCAAAGTCCTCTGATAGTCCATTCGCAGCAAGACCCGCGCCCCGCGCAGTTCATTAAGCCTCAGATGCGCACTGTTTGGAACCGGTGCAAGGGGAATTTCCGTCGTTTCCTGTCCTCGATGCCGTTTTGCGCCTTGAATGCAGACAGGGCTGGGTCTAGTTTGACACCTTGAAAATATTGCAATGATCAAAGGACCTACATCATCGCTCGCAGACCACATAACGCGCCGCCGCAACGTGAAACCGGCCCGCGCATCAATGAGAAAATCCGTTCCAATGAAATCCGCCTGATCGGCGCCGAGGGCGAGAACGTCGGTGTCGTAACACCGGCCCGCGCGATGGCGATGGCCGAAGAGGCAGGGCTGGACCTGGTCGAGATTTCGCCAAATGCTGTGCCGCCCGTGTGCAAGATCATGGATTTCGGCAAGTTCAAATATGAACAGCAGAAACGCGAGAGCGAAGCCCGCAAGAAACAAAAGATCATCGAGATCAAAGAGGTCAAGTTCCGTCCCAACACGGATACCAATGACTATCAGGTCAAGATGCGCAACGTGTTCAAATTCCTGGAAAACGGCGACAAGGTGAAGATCACCCTGCGCTTTCGTGGCCGCGAAATGGCACACCAGAACCTGGGCCGCGAGTTGCTGGAACGTGTCGCCGAAGACACCAAGGACGTGGGCAAGATCGAGAACTTTCCCAAGATGGAAGGCCGCCAGATGGTCATGCTGATCGGGCCGGTCGCATCCAAGGGTTAAGGCCGAACAGCCTCTCCAACAAAAGCGGCCTTCTGACGCGCCCGGCCATGCCGGACTTTGAGAAGGCCGCCAGATGGTCATGCTGATCGGGCCGGTCGCATCCAAGGGTTAAGGCCGAACAGCCTTTCCAACAAAAGCGGCCTTCTGACGCGCCCGGCCATGCCGGACTCTGAGAAGGCCGCCAGATGGTTATGCTGATCGGGCCGGTCGTATCCAAGGGTTAAGGCCGAACAGCCTTTCCAACAAAAGCGGCCTTCTGACGCGCCCGGCCATGCCGGACTCTGAGAAGGCCGCCAGATGGTTATGCTGAACGGGCCGGTCGCATCCAAGGGTTAAGGCCGAACAGCCTTTCCAACAAAAGCGGCCTTCTGACGCGCCCGGCCATGCCGGACTCTGAGAAGGCCGCCAGATGGTTATGCTGAACGGGCCGGTCGTATCCAAGGGTTAAGGCCGGTCGCCTCCAAAGGCTGATCCCCCATCATCCCAATGCAAAAGGGCGCTGCACGAAGCAGCGCCCTTTTTGTTTTCTTGTGACTGCAGATTAACGCATGAGCGAAGTCACGTTGCGCACGGCGGCACGACGGTTGGCCCGTTCGGCGGCCTGGGTGCGGATCTTCAGCGCGCTTTCACCATAGCCTTGCGTGATCAGGTTTTCCGGCGGAACGTCGAAATACTCGGTCAGCGCCAGCGCCACGGTTTCCGCACGACGGTCAGACAGCGCAAGGTTATAGGCATCGTCGCCCACCGCATCTGTGTGACCTTCAATCAGGAAAATCGCACTTGGGTCTTGCTCAATCGCGTCCACGATGGCCCCACCCACTTCTGCCAACTCTTCGGCCTGCGAGGCACGAATAGCTGCCGACCCGGTGTCAAAGGTAACGTTGTTCAGCTCGATCGTTGGCACCAACTCGCGCACGGCACGGATTTCGCGCACCTGGCTCAGCGAGAACGTCCGACCCGATGTGTTGCCCTGTTGCGCGGACAAGGCCGAACGCAACGCAGCCACATCATCTGCACTCGCCGCGGGGGTGGTGCGGTCGGTGCGTGTCTCCAGGAACGACATGGACACGGGCTCTACATCGCGGGTATCGTCGATCAATGTGATCTCCGAGCCATCGGTGCGACGCAGGAAACGTTCCACAACCGTACCGTCAGCAGAGGCGATCGTGACCACCTGGCTGCCATCCTGACGGGTGACCGTGGTGCGGGTCGAACCGTCGTTGAACTGCTCGGTGCGCACGTCCGAACCCGGCTGGCGCAGCAATTCGTTGTCGCTCTTCAGAACGCGCAGGTCGCCGTCACGACGCACGACCACACGGTCGCCCGAGTTTGACACGACTTCGTCACCGTTGCTCAGCACTTTGCCGACAACCACGGCACCAAGACCGACCAGCAACGCTTTTTCAAACTTGCTCAGACCGCCGCTGTCTTCTTCGATGGCAGCAGATGCGTTGGCTTTGGTGTCAAAGTCTTCGTCACTCGAACGCGAATTTTCTTCGGTCACGACTTCCTCGACGACGTTCTCGGCTTCGGCTTCTTCCTGAGCGGCTGCGGCTTCCTTACGGGCAGCCTGACGCTCTTCCTGACGGGCCGCGCGGCGTTCTTCGATTTTCGCCTCTTTGGCCTTTTCCTCTTCGGTCATCGCCGCCTGCTCTTCTTCAGCAGCTTTGTCCTCACGCTGGGCCTGCTTGCGGGCAGCGCGCTCTTCCTTCGCCTTGGCTATGGCCTCGGCGTCCAGATCAGCGTCGGCATTCGTGCCTGTCGCTGTATCAGCCGTGGTGTCAGCAGTCGTGTCCGTCGCGGTATCGCTTTCGGTTTCAGCTTGGGTTTCAGCTGTTGCTGCTTCGGCCGCAGCTTTGGCCTCGGCTTCCTTCGCAGCGCGTTGCTCTGCCTTGCGGGCTGCGCGCTCTGCCTTGGCCACCTCATCAGGATCTGCATCTGTTGCGGCAGTGCCTTGGGTTTCGGTCACAGGCTCGGGCGTTGCGCCGGTGTCGGCTTGCGTTTCTGCAGTGGCCTTGGCGTCTGCATCTGCTTGCGCTTCAATCGCAGCCTTGGCGTTTGCATCTGCCTCGGCTTTGGCCGCTGCATCAGCATCCGCTTGCTGGGCGTCAGCATCGGCCTGTGCCGCCTTTTCAGCGCGCTGCTGTTCCTTGCGTGCGGCGCGTTCTTCCTTGGCCTTCGCCTCGGCTTCGGCAGCCGCCGCTTCGGCAACCGCCGCATCCGCATCAGCGGCATCCGCGTCGGCTTCGGCCTTCAGCTTGGCCTCGGCTTCCGCAGTTGCGGCCTCGGCGGCTTCAGCAGCTTTGGCAGCTTTGCGTTCGGCCTTGCGAGCTTTCTTCTCGGCTTTTGTGGCTTCGTCGTCCGTGGCCTGAACCTCGTCCGCCGCATCGGCCGAAGCCTCTGCATCCGCAGAAGCGTCCGCTTCGATCGCGATGCCGTTTTCGTCCAGCTTCAGCTGCGCGTCACCCTGGGTTTCGCCTTGGGCCGCGACCTGTGCATAGCTTGGCACCGGCACCATAAGGGCAGTGCACAACACCATAGCTGTCGTTCGTTTAAGAATAGATTTCATCTTTTCGACCTTTCTTTATGCGCTCGAACATTCAACGCTCTGCCGCTCCAACGCGGAAAGGCAGTTGCGCGTTCCCAAGAAAGGTGGGGCTATGGGGCTTTGTTATTCAATATCAGCCGGAATAATTGCGGTTTTTCAAACAAATAAGGCCCCCGCCATCGGCGAGGGCCCGCTCATGTTCACGCGCTGGTTGTCAGCTTGCTGCAGCCACGGCCCGTTTTGCCATGACGCCTACCAAATGTGCACGATAGGCAGCCGTGCCATGCAGGTCACCGATCATATCGTCGCTGGCCACGGTCAGCCCGTCCAGCGCATCGGCCGCAAAGTTGCCCGACAGCGCCGCCTCGGCCTCGGACCACCGGAAGACACCGTTGTTCGACGCCCCGGTCACGGCAACACGCACACCGTCGGCGTATTGCGCCACGAACACCGCCACCAGCGGGAACCGCGAGGCAGGCTGTGCGATCTTGGCATAGGCCGACTTTTTCGGGATCGGAAAGCGCACTTCGGTGATGATCTCACCCTCTTCCAGCGCGGTTGTGAACATGCCCTGGAAATAGTCGTCCGCCGCGATCTCGCGGCTGTTGGTGACAATCGTCGCGCCCGATCCCAGTGCGGCGGCCGGATAGCAGGCAGAGGGATCGTTGTTGGCCAGCGACCCGCCAATGGTGCCCCGGTTGCGCACTGCGGGATCACCAATGCGACCGGCCAGGTCCGCCAGCCCCGGATAGGCGCTTGCCGCCTCTTCCGCCACCGTGCGGTGGGTGGTGCCGCCGCCGATCACGACCGTGTCGCCTTGTTTCGACACGCCCTTCATCTCGGCAATACCGGTCAGACTGACCAGCTTTGACGGGCTGGCCAGCCGCTGTTTCAGCGTGGGGATCAGCGTCTGACCGCCGCCCAGCGCCTGTGCCTCGTCGTCGGCCAGCGCCTTGACGGCCTCGTCCACCGTCGCGGGTTTCACAAAATCAAAGTTATACATTCCTGCGTCCTTTCCATGTGGCCAAAGAAACGGCTTTGCCGGGTCTGTTGGCCCAAAATAACCCGGGGGTCCGGGGGCTGGCCCCCGAACCACCCTTCAGCTTATTGCATCGCCGCCCAAACGCGCGACGGTGACAGCGGCATATCGACGTGCGTGACATCCTTGCCTGCCGAGCGCAGCGCATCGACCACGGCCCCCACCACCGCAGGCGGCGAGCCGATGGCCCCGGCCTCGCCACAGCCTTTCACGCCCAAGGGGTTGTGCGTGCACGGCGTCTGACAGGAATGGTCAACCGAGAAGAACGGCATGTCATAGGCACGTGGCATGGCGTAATCCATATAGGACGCGCTCAGAAGCTGACCGTTCTCGTCGTAGGCACAGTTTTCCAGCAAGGCCTGCCCGATCCCTTGGGCAATGCCGCCATGCACCTGACCCGACACGATCATCGGGTTGATGATGTTGCCAAAGTCGTCCGCAGCCGAGAACCGTTCGATGGTCACCTGCCCCGTGTCACGGTCCACTTCGACCTCGCAGGCATAGGCACCCGAGGGATAGGTAAAGTTGGACGGATCGTAAAACGCCGTCTCTTCCAGCCCCGGTTCGATGTCCTCCAGCGGATAGTTGTGCGGCACATAAGCGGCCAGCGTCACATCCCCCCAGGCAACCGACTTGTCGGTGCCGGCCACGCTGAACGCGCCGTCCTTCAACTCGATGTCGCTTTCCGAGGCTTCCAGCAGGTGGCTGGCGATCTTCTTGGCCTTGGCGATGATCTTTTCGGTCGCGCGCACCATGGCCGACCCGCCCACCGCAATAGAGCGCGATCCATAGGTACCCATGCCCATCGGCGTGTTGGCCGTGTCGCCATGCACGATTTCGATCATGCTTTCGTCAATGCCGATCATCTCGGCGATCACCTGCGGGAACGCGGTTTCGTGGCCCTGCCCGTGACTGTGACTGCCCGTCATCACGACCAGCCCGCCGGTCGCATTGACCCGCACCGTGGCGCTTTCGTACAGACCGGCCCGTGCGCCCAACTGCCCGACAAGGTTGCTGGGCGCGATGCCGCAAGCCTCGATATAACAGTTCACGCCAAGGCCCCGCAGCTTGCCACGCGCTTCGCTCTCCTTGCGGCGGGCCTCGAACCCGGCGAGATCCGCAATCTCGGTCAGCTTGTCCATCGTCGCAAAATAATCGCCGGTGTCATATTCCACTGCCACAGGGGTGGCATAGGGGAACTCGGTGATAAAGTTCTGGCGGCGCAGCTCGATCGCATCCACGCCCAGTTCGATCGCGGCCTTGTCGATGACCCGCTCCAGCTGGAACGTCGCCTCGGGCCGTCCGGCACCACGATAGGCGTCAACGGGTACGGTGTTGGTGAACACCGCCTTGACGTTCACGTAGATCAGCGGGGTCTTGTAGTTCCCTGCCATCAGCGTGCCATGCAGCCATGTGGGCACCGACGGCGCAAAGGTGCTGAGGTACGCGCCCATATTCGCATATGTGTCCGTGCGCAGCGCGGTAAAGTTGTTGTCCGCGTCCAGCGCAAGCTGGATCGTGGTCACGTGGTCGCGGCCATGGGCGTCCGACATGAACGCCTCGGACCGGCTGGATGTCCATTTGACCGGACGGTTGCACGCCTTGGCCGCAAAGGTCACGAACGCCTCTTCCTGGTAGTGGAAGATCTTGGTGCCAAAGCCGCCGCCCACATCCGGTGCGACGACCCGCAGCTTGTGTTCGGGAATGCCCAGAACAAATGCGCCCATCAACAGACGGATCACATGGGGGTTCTGGCTGGTTGTGTACAGCGTGTGCTCGCCGGTGCCGCGGGCAAAATCACCCACTGCCACGCGCGGTTCCATCGGGTTGGCCACCAGACGGTTGTTGCGCAATTCCAGCGTGGTGACATGCGCCGCCTTCTGGAACGCCTCTTCGACGGCGGCCTTGTTCTCCTCGACAAAGCCCCAGTCATAGCAAAGGTTGTTCTTCAGATCGTCATGCACCTTGGGTGCGTCGGTCTTCAGCGCATCCTTCATGTCGATCACCGCAGGCAGTTCGGTGATGTCCACATCGATGGCCTCGGCCGCATCACGCGCCTGTCCCAAGGTCTCGGCGACGACGGCGGCGATTGGCTCTCCGACGTGGCGGACCTTGCCGGTGGCCAGAATCGGGTGCCCCGGTTCCTGCATGACTTCACCGTGCTTGTCGGTGACCTGCCAGCCGCATGGCATTCCGCCCACGCCCGCAAAATCCTCGGCGGTAAAGATTTTCACAACACCCGGCATCCCCTCAGCCGCCGATGTGTCGATATTGTTGATCGTCCCGTGCGCGATATCCGAGCGCAGGAAAAACACATAGGCTTGTCCACGCAGGTTGATATCGTCGGTGTAATTTCCCGCACCCGTCAGAAACCGGATGTCCTCACGCCGTTTCGAGCTGGCGCCGATGCCTCCGTCTTTTGGCATATTTAGTCCTCCCTAAATGCGACCCTCTCCCGCGCCCCCTTTTCTTCTGGCATTCGATATCCCGGGGGTTTGGGGGCTGGCCCCCAATTGATTTCAGATTATTCCGCGGCGATGGCGCTGACATCCTGACCGGATGCCGCGAGGATCGCTTTGACGATGTTGTGGTATCCCGTGCAGCGACAGATGTTCCCCTCCAGATAGTCGCGCACTTCGGTCTCGGTGGGCTTGGGGTTGTCTTTCAACAGCGCCGCCGCACTCATCACCATGCCGGGGGTGCAGAAACCGCACTGCAGGCCGTGGTGGTCCTGAAACGCCTGCTGGATCACGTTCAGCGATCCATCCGCATTGGCCTGACCTTCGATGGTGCTGACCTCGGCCCCGTCGGCTTCCAGCGCCAGCATGGTGCAGGATTTCACCGCCTTGCCATCCACATGCACGACACAGGCGCCGCACTGGCTGGTATCGCAGCCGACGTGGGTGCCGGTCAGCCCCTGTGAGTCACGCAAGAATTGCGCCAGCAGTGTCCGGCCTTCGACATCGCCCGACGCCGCCTTGCCGTTCACAGTCATATTGACCTGTGTCATGATGATCTCCCTGATTTCGTCTCCATTGTTCGAAGTTAAGCACGCAACCTGCGGTTTGAAAACTGCTATCTTCGGGAGGCTCGCGACAAAACAGCGTGAACTGTCTCAGGGCTTTGATGCGCTGCGGGGGCGCGGACGCGTGGGAATTTCCTTGAGCAAACCGCCCACGCCCATTGCAGAAATGTCACCCTGATCCAGGGTCAGACCGCACACCAGCCGTTCCAGCACCCAGTCGGCCCCGTTCAACGCAGGCGACCGCGCGCAACCCGGCAGGCCGATCACCGGCTTGTCTCCGATGGCTCCGAAAAACAACAGGTTGCCCGGATCAACCGGCATGCCAAAGGCCGCCACCTGCCCCCCCGCCACGCGCAGCGCCTGTGGGGCGACATCGTCAGGGTCCGAGGTGGCCGAGGCTGTCAGCACCAACACCACGTCACCGGCAGCCTGCGCAATCGCCTGCGCCAGCGCTTCGGTTGTATGGTCACAGACGACGCGGGGGGTCAGCGTCATATCCAGACGCTCCAGCCGTCCGGCCATGGCCTCTCGCCCCTTGGTCGATGGCGTGGCACCGGCCACCTGGCTTTCGACCAGAGTCGCCGTGGCATAACGGGGCGGCGCGATGTGCAGCGCAGCGCGGCCCGCTGTCGCGGCCTGCGCCAATGCCTCGCGCGGCACGCCATAGGCAATGATCTTGATCGTCGCCACCATGCCACCGGCGTCACAACGGTGATATTGCGGAACGGTGGCCAGCGTGATCATCGGATGCACCGCGTTCAGCGCATTTATCGCAGCCACATCCATCACCGCCACGCCGGGCGTGGTGGCATAAAGGTTTACCCGCCCGGCACCAGCCCCCGAGATCCGCAGGCCCTGCGTCGCGGCGTCGGGCACCAGCGCCTGCGCCAGTTCCAGCGCGGCGGCGTTTTCCTCGATGTCGTCGGCCCCCAGTCGTGCCACCACCACGTGATCACGCCCCGCCTCCGCCAATGCGCGCAGGTGGTCGGCGGTCAGCACCGTGCCCTTGGCAATCCGGTGCGGCTGGCCGTCTTTGACCGCAGGCATCGAATGGGCCAGGATCGCCCCCTCGGCCTGATCCAGCGGCACGTCTCCAAAGATCATGCGCCGCGCCTCAGCGCCTGCACCATCTGGGCCAGGATCGACACCGCAATCTCGGGCGGGCTGGCGGCACCGATGTCCAGCCCCACCGGCCCCTTGATCCGTGCGATGGCCGTGTCGTCAAAGCCTGCCTCCTGCAAACGGGCCACACGCGACGCATGGGTGCGTTTCGACCCCAGTGCGCCGATATAGAACGCCTTTGAGTTCAGCGCACGGTGCAGCGCCGGATCGTCCAGCTTGGGGTCATGGGTCAGCAGGACCAGCGCCGTGCGCGCGTCCAACCCGACATTGTCCAACGCCTCGTCAGGCCAGTCGTCCAGGATCGTCTCGCCGGGAAAGCGCGCTTGCGATCCAAATGCCCCACGCGGATCAATCACCACGGGATCGTATCCCGCAATCCGTGCCATCGGCAGCAATGCCTGCGCGATATGCACCGCCCCCACCACGATCAGCCGCAAGGGCGGGTTGTGGATGTGCACAAAGGTGCTGCCGTCCTCCTCCAGTCCCGATCGGTCCATGGCAAAACGGCTCTCGTGCCCCTCGGCCACCACAGAGCGCGACCAATCGGCCGTGTTGACCACATAGGCCACAGGCCGCCGCGCCGCCCTTGCCTGCACGATCTGTTCCAGAACGCTTTCGTCCAGCGCCGCCCCCACAGGTTCCACCAGAATGCGGATGTTGCCACCACAGGCCAGTCCCACGGCAAAGGCATCGCCGTCGCTGACGCCATATTCCAGCAGGCGGGGCTTGCCGTCGGCCAGCGCGTCCTGCGCCTCCATCACCACAGCGCCCTCGACGCAGCCGCCCGAGACCGAGCCCATCATCTCGCCGTCACCCGACACCACCAGCATCGCGCCTGTGCGACGCGGCGCGCTGCCCCATGTCTCGACCACGGTGGCGAGCGCCGCCCCGCGCCCTGCGCGGTGCCAGTCCAGCGCCAATTCGGGTGCATTCTCAAAAATATCCATGCGCATTCTCCCTGACGTACCCCGCAATCGCGCGGCCCGCACGTCCCGTCTGACCGCAAGCTAAGCAGCCCGCGTGCCGCCCGCAAGCTTAGTCGCTTGCACAGTCCCCTCATGGCCCCTAAATCTAGAGAGAACATCACGACCAGACTGGAGAGCCGCATATGGCCATGCAAGCCAAGGACATCGAAGACCTGATCCGGTTGTCCTTTCCTGACGCCAAGATCACGATCACCGACCTTGCGGGGGACGGCAACCACTATGCCGCCGAGGTGATTGATGCGTCTTTCAAAGGCCAGAACCGCGTGCAGCAACAACGCGCCGTCTATGCCGCCCTCAAGGGCAAGATGGATGGCAGCCAAGGCGAATTGCACGCGCTGGCCCTGACCACCAAGGCGCCGGAGTAAGCCCGCCATGGACCTGACCCTCATCATCGTATTAAGCGGCGCGGTGCTGCTGTTTGCGGTGCTCAGGGCGGCCCAGTCGATCCGGCACCACAAAGACAGCGAACGCGGCTCTGATCCCGGTACGGGCTATCACGAGGTCGAAGCCAACTATCACTCCGGCGGGGCCGGAGGCGGACACTCTTACAGCTTCAAGGTGCCGCGCGACCCGCAGGAATACGCAAAAACCTTTGTCCCAAGGAACAAACGCAAATGACCGATGCAACAACGCAAATCAAAGAGACCGTGACCAGCAACGACGTTGTGCTGTTCATGAAGGGCACCAAAACCATGCCGCAATGCGGCTTTTCCAGCCGTGTGGCCGGGGTGCTGAACTATATGGGCGTCGAGTTCACCGACGTTAACGTGCTAGCCGATGACGGTATCCGCCAGGGCATCAAGGATTATTCCGACTGGCCCACGATCCCGCAGCTTTACGTAAAGGGCGAATTCGTCGGCGGCTGCGACATCATCACCGAGATGACCCTGTCCGGCGAGCTGGACACGTTGTTCGAACAGAACGGCGTGGCTTACGACAAGGACGCCGCAGAAAAGATCCGCGAAGCCAACGGCTGAGACGGTTTTGGATTGACGTTGAAAGGGCTGGCCTTGGGCTGGCCCTTTTGCGTTTGGACGGACATCGCAGATCGGCCTTGAAGGTCCGATCAAACTTGGTTTTTCTGCGCCTATGGCTTTACGCGCACCCGACATCTCAGATGCATCCAGCATCGCGGCAATCTCGATCGAGGTTTGGGTTGGCACCTATCTGAAACGCGGGGTGAACAGGTTCTTTGCGGACTACGTTCTGGAACAGTTTACCACCGCAAAGATCGCTGCGCTGATCGACGATCCTGACCGGTTCATCCTTGTTTCCGACAATGCAGAGGGGATCGACGGATTTATATGTGTCGCCTCATCAAGCGTGGCACCCGTTGAAG
Organism: Pseudosulfitobacter pseudonitzschiae; assembly: GCF_900129395.1. GTDB lineage: Bacteria > Pseudomonadota > Alphaproteobacteria > Rhodobacterales > Rhodobacteraceae > Pseudosulfitobacter > Pseudosulfitobacter pseudonitzschiae. The sequence continues at coordinate 457,670 of NZ_FQVP01000001.1, read as the reverse complement.
GGTGTTCTGACATGGAGATTGCGACATTCTATGTGCAACCGCGCCATCATGGCAAAGGGATCGGGACACAGCTTCTGAAGGCAGCTCTGAACCATTGCCGCGCTTGCAATGTTCAATCTGTCTGGCTGACAACCAATGCCGGAAATGATCCGGCTATCGCATTCTACCTGTCCCAAGGCTTTGAGAAAGTTGGCGAAACGCATTTTCGTATCGGCGACGAGGGCTATCTGAACAACGTTTATGCCTATCGGTTGGGTTCAGTTCAATAAAGCATATTTCACGGCCGCAGACCTTGCATTCTCGGTCTGTGAGGAAGGTCTGAAAAAGCCCAGAACGACCTTGCCACATAGGGCAGCGCCCGACCGTCGCACCAAAGGTGCGCCCACTGTCTTAGGCACGCCTTCGGCGTGACGGGCGGTCGGGCGCGAAAAATCACCTTAGATTGATCTATCAAGCCTTTGATCGAAAAGGATACCTATCCTTCGTATGTCCCGTCCAGCCGCTCCTGCACCTCTTCGGCCAGCGACTCGGCGCGGGCGGCCAGTTCGGCCAGCGTGTCCGTCACCGATTGCGGCACCACCGGGACCTCGATCCGCTCGGGCTCGATCACTTGGTTGCGCAGCCCTTCCAGCTCCGCCTCGCGCTCGGCAAGCTTGGCCTGGATCTCGGCCACGCGGTCCTCGACGCTGGCGGTCTTGTCGGCCAGCATCAGGCCCGCCATCAGCAGCATCCGCGCCTCGGGCATCCGGCCCACCTGATCGGACAGCACCTTGGCCTCGTCGTCCAGCATCTTGGCGGCGGAATGCAGATAGGCGTCCTCGCCCTCCTGACAGGCCACTTCGAACTGGCGGCCCCCGATGGTAATGATCACTTCGGGCATCAGGCGTCTCCTTCTGGCTTGGCTTGGGCTGCTGCGGCAGGTTCGCCACCGGGTGCATCCTGCAACAGGGGTGTCATCGCCGCGATGATCGTATTGGCTTCCGAGATGTCCGCCGCACGGGCCGCGCGCAGCGCCTCGAGCTCGGCCATCATCGCCTTGTTGATCAGGTGCGGCTCGGCCACGCCTGCGGCATTGGCATCGCGCAGCGCCTGATTGGACTGCGACAGTTGCGCGTTGGCCTTGCGCAGCTTTTGCAGGTCCGCGTCCAGCTTCGCCAGTTGCGCCTGCGTGCTCTCGGTTGTCTCGCGCAGCTTTGTCATATCGTTCTCGTGACGCTGGCTCAGCATCCGGATGCGCTCCGTCAGCTGTGCGTTGACAATCTTTTCGTCTTCCAGCGCCTGCTGGGTGGCCGCGTCGCCCCCCCCGCTGCCTGACAATTCTCCCAGCCCGCTGGCCACACGGTCCATCGCGGCCATGATCCGGCGCTGCAACTCGATTATATCGCTCATCCGTCGTCCCTGTTTGCGTTCGGCTTGTACCGTTTCTCTATCGTTTTTCACGCTTTGGCCACCGGCGAATCGCTCGGGCGGCCCCCAATAGGCAAAGTCTAGCGAAACGGTACCCAAAATTCGCCCTCTTTGCGATCAACGACTTGCGGGCAGGCGTTGATGTGCAAGACCGCGCGGATGGCCTCGGGCGCTTGACCCCTGCCCTTGGGCTGATATGGAACGTGGCAAGCTCGCCATTTCCAGCCAAAGGACTGCTGCCGTGGATCTCAAAGCACTTGCAAACGCCAACCCTGACCACTGGTCCAAAGCCACCGCCATCCGTGCGCTGACCCTGGACGCGGTCGCCGCTGCCAACTCCGGTCACTCGGGCATGCCGATGGGCATGGCTGATGTTGCCACCGTTTTGTTCGAAAAACACCTGAAGTTTGACGCCTCTGCCCCCAACTGGCCGGACCGCGACCGGTTCATCCTGTCGGCAGGCCACGGCTCGATGCTGCTGTATTCGCTGTTGTATCTTGTGGGCGACGCACAGTTCCCCATCGAAGAGATCAAGAATTTCCGCCAGATGGGCGCACGCACGGCGGGCCACCCGGAAAACTTCCTGGCCGATGCGATTGAAACCACCACCGGCCCGCTGGGTCAGGGCATTGCCAATTCGGTCGGCTTTGCCATGGCCGAAGAAATGCAGCGCGCGCAGTACGGGCGCAAGGTTGTCGATCACTATACCTATGTCATCGCGGGCGACGGCTGCCTGATGGAAGGTGTGAGCCAAGAGGCGATCACCCTTGCGGGCCGTCACAAGCTGGGCAAGCTGATCGTGCTGTGGGACAACAACAACATCACCATCGATGGCACCGTTGAGTTGAGCGACCGCACCGATCAGGTGGCGCGTTTCAAATCCGCCGGCTGGCAGGTGATCGAGATCGACGGCCACAACCCCGACGAAATCGACGCCGCCCTGACGCAGGCCAAGAAGGGCAGCAAGCCCACGATGATCGCGTGCAAGACGCACATCGCCCTGGGCCACGCGGCGCAAGACACCTCGAAAGGGCACGGTGCGCTGACCGATCCGGAACAGTTGACGGCGGCAAAGGCTGCTTATGGATGGACCACCGGCCCCTTCGAAATTCCTGCCGATGTCAAAGCGGCGTGGGAAGCCATCGGCAAACGTGGTGCTGCGGAACATGCCGAGTGGCAAATCCGCATGGAAGCGATCAGCAACGCCAAGCGCACCCAGTTTGAACGCGCCTATGCGCTGGACGCCCCGCGCAAGCTGAGCGCGACCATCAAGGCGTTCAAAAAGCAGATGTCGGAAAGCGCGCCCAAGCTGGCCACGCGCGCCAGCAGCGAAAAGGTGCTGGAAGTGATCAACCCGATCATGCCGGAAACCGTGGGCGGTTCGGCTGACTTGACCGGTTCGAACAACACCAAGACCGGTGATCTGGGCGTCTTTGACGTGGACAACCGCAAGGGCCGCTACGTCTATTGGGGCATCCGTGAACATGGCATGTCGGCGGCGATGAACGGCATGGCGCTGCACGGCGGGATGCGCCCCTATGGCGGCACGTTCATGTGTTTCACCGACTACGCCCGCCCCGCCATGCGTCTGGCAGCGTTGATGCAGGTGCCGACGGTATTCGTCATGACCCACGACAGCATCGGTCTGGGCGAAGACGGCCCGACCCACCAGCCGGTCGAGCATCTGGCGATCAGCCGTGCAACGCCTAACACCTATGTGTTCCGTCCCGCCGACACCATCGAGACCGCCGAGGCCTGGGAGGTCGCGCTGACCTCGAAAACCACGCCGTCGGTTCTGTCGCTGACCCGTCAGGGCCTGCCGACCGTGCGGACCGAGCACAAGAACAAGAACCTCACCGCTCAGGGCGCTTATGTTCTGGCCGAGGCCGAGGGCAAGCGTCAGGTGATCCTGATTGCCACCGGCTCCGAGGTCGAGGTTGCGCTGAAAGCCCGCGAGGCGCTGCAGGCGGACGGGATCGGCACGCGCGTCGTGTCCATGCCCTGTATGGAGCTGTTTGCCGAGCAGGACGAAGCCTATCGCCGCAAGGTTCTGCCTGCGGGCAGCGCCGTGCGCATCGGCATCGAAGCCGCCGTGCGCCAAGGCTGGGACCAGTGGTTGCTGGGCGAACGTGGCCGCGCGGGCAAGGCCGATTTTGTCGGCATGGACCGGTTCGGCGCATCGGCCCCTGCGGAAGAGTTGTTCGAAAAATTCGGGATCACCGCAGAAAACGTCGTGGCCAAGGCCAAGGCGCTGCTTTGATCTGATACCGGGTTACGGAAAGAAACGGGCCGGTCAGGACATCCCTGACCGGCCCGTTTTTCTTTTGTACCGAAAGAAGCACGATGGCGGCGCGGCTCAGGCCGCTTTCTTTTCGCGATGAAACACGGCCCGCCAGATCGGCGTGATGATCTTTTCGCCAATCGGGATCAGCACCAGACCCAGCCCCAGACCGAACACACCGTCCATCGCCGCCTTGGTCGTCCATTCGACCGCCCCGCGCCAGCTTTCGCTGACCGCATGACCCGCTGCCGCAGCCCAGTCGTGGGTAAAGTGGCCCAGCGTGTCATAGCCCTGCACTTCAAGCCCGTGAATAACGATGTTGCCCCCAACCCACAGCATCGCCGCAGTGCCGACCACCAATAGCGTTTTCAACACCCACGGCATCGCCCGGACAATGCCGCGCCCCAGCGCCTGCGTCAGCCCCAGACGCCCGCGATTGGCCATCGCCAGACCCAGGTCGTCCGCTTTGACGATCAACCCGACCGAGCCGTAGACCACCAGCGTGATGATGATCGCAGCCCCGGCCAGCGTCGCCGCTTCCATCCAGAAGTTGCTTTCGGGGATCGCGGCCAGCGTGATGGTCATGATTTCGGCGGACAGGATGAAATCTGTCTTGATCGCGCCCTTGGCTTTTTCCTCTTCCAGATGGGCGGGATCGACGATTTCTTGTTTTGCCTTTGGATGGTCCTCGTGGCCCTTGCCGCCGACACCGACCGCATGGGCGATCTTTTCGGCCCCTTCGAAACACAGGTAACAGCCGCCCAGCATCAACAGCGGCGTGATCGCCCATGGCGCAAACTGGTTCAGCGCCAGACCCGCAGGCAGCAGGAACAGCAGCTTGTTGCGCAGCGACCCCTTGGCGATCCGCCAGATGATCGGCAGTTCGCGTTCGGCGGCAAAACCGGTCACATATTTTGGCGTCACCGCGGCATCGTCGATTACGGCACCGGCCGCCTTGGCACTGGCCTTGGCCGCCTGCCCGATCACATCATCGACCGAGGCAGCCGCCACTTTGGCAATCGCTGCCACGTCGTCCAATAGGGCCAGTAATCCGCTCATGTCGTTCCTTTCAAACTGCCTGGCTACAGAGCTAACACTGACCGGGCGAAAGACAAACGTGCAAACGCAGCAAATGGGTCACAGGTTTATCGCTAACAGCTTGTTTTCAGGTGTTTCGCCCATTTTGGCCTGTCGCTATACAGCCCTCAACATCCCACATAAGGACGCAGACCATGACCATCAGAGTTGGCATCAACGGGTTTGGCCGCATCGGCCGCTGCACCCTGTCCCACATCGCCGCAAGCGGCCGCAACGACATTCAGGTCGTCAAACTGAACGCCACCGGCCCGCTGAAAAGCGCCGCACACCTGATCAAGTACGATTCGGTTCACGGTGCATTCCCCGGCATGGTCGAAATCGGTGAAAACACGCTGGACCTGGGCCGTGGCCCCATCGACGTGATGTCCACCTATGACATGGACGCGCTGGACTGGGAGGGCTGTGATGTCGTTCTGGAATGCACCGGCATGTTCAACGACGGCCTGAAAGCGAAAACCCACCTTGAGCGTGGCGCGGGCAAGGTCCTTTTGTCGGCCCCCGGCAAGAACGTGGACCGCACCGTGGTTTACGGCGTCAACGACAAGGAACTGACCAAGATCGACCGCATGGTCAGCAACGGGTCGTGCACCACCAACTGCCTGGCCCCTCTGGCCAAGGCGCTGGACGATGCGTTCGGCATCGAAAGCGGCCTGATGACCACCATTCACAGCTATACCGGCGACCAGCCGACACTGGACAAGCGCCACAGCGACCTGTACCGCGCCCGCGCCGCCGCAATGAGCATTATCCCCACCTCGACCGGTGCCGCCAAGGCGCTGGGGGAAGTGCTGCCGAAACTGGCGGGCAAGCTGGACGGCACCGCCATGCGCGTGCCCACGCCCAATGTCTCGGCTGTGGACCTGACCTTTGTTGCCGGCCGCGACGTGACCGTGGACGAAGTGAACGCCGCGATGAAAGCCGCCGCCGAAGGCCCGATGAGCCGTGTGCTGGCCTATGATGACGAACAGAAAGTCTCGGTCGATTTCAACCACACCGAACATTCGTCGATCTTTGCCCCCGACCAGACCAAGGTCACAGGCGGCAACCTGGTGCGCGTGCTGGCATGGTACGACAACGAATGGGCATTCTCGTGCCGCATGGCCGATGTCGCCGTGGCCATGGGCCGCCTGTCGTAAAATTCACCGCCACTTGCGGGATCGGGGCGGGGCTGTCACAACGGCCCTGCCCTTTTTGTTTGAGCTTTGCCCCGATGACCAACACCCTGTCGCTGATTCTGGCCGCCATCCTGATCGCCTGGATCAGCTATGACGTCTTCGCCAACGACAGTGCCAATCTGGTGTTTCTGGGCAAAGAGCTGTTCGACCTGATCGAATGGATGGCCTTCTGGCGCTGAAGCCCTGCCCTTTTTGACTTTGATCGATCACAACGGCGTCGCGCCGCAGGTGTGGTTGACAATATGATCGCCCCCTCTATGTTAGCGCTAACCGAAAAATGGGGGCGGATCATGACCACGAAAATCGCAATCAACGGCTTCGGACGTATCGGGCGCAACGTGCTGCGCGCGTTGATGGAGCGCGGCGGCGACGACCTGCAAGTGGTCGCCATCAACGATCTGGCCGATCCTGCCACCAACGCGCATCTGTTTGAATTCGACAGCGTCCATGGCCGCTATAACGGCACCGTCACGTTGACCGGTGACACGCTGGACGTGGGCGCAGGCCCCATCCGCATGAGCGCCGAACGCGATCCGGCCAAGCTGGATTGGGGTGACGTGAACATCGCGCTGGAATGCACCGGTTTCTTCAAGACCGACGAAACCGCAGGCGCGCACCTGAAAAACGGCAGCGGCAAGGTGCTGATCTCGGCCCCCGGCAAGGGCGAGATGAAAACCATTGTCTATGGTGTGAACCACGACATCCTGACCGCAGACGATAAAATCGTGTCGAATGCATCGTGCACCACCAACTGTCTGGCCCCGCTGTGCAAGGCGCTGCACGAAGAATTCGGCATTCTGCGCGGCACCATGACCACGATCCACGCCTACACCGGCGGCCAGCCCACCCATGACCGTGCCGCCAGCGATCTGGCGCGGGGCCGGGCTGCGGCGCTGTCGATGGTGCCCACCTCGACCGGTGCGGCCAAGGCCATTGGTCTGGTGATGCCGGAACTGGACGGGCTGATCTTTGGCACCTCGTTGCGGGTGCCCACGCCCAACGTGTCCTGTGTGGACCTGACCGTCGAAGTGGCGAAAGAGACCGACATCGCAGGGGTGAACGCCGCCCTGTCCAAAGCCGCCCGCGCCTCGGGTGGTGTGCTGGAGGTCGAAGCCCGCCCGCTGGTGTCGGTGGATTTCAACCATACCCCGGCCAGTTCCACCGTGGCGCTGGACCAGACACATGTTCAGAACGGCACGCTGGTCCGCATCCTGTCATGGTACGACAACGAATGGGGCTTTTCCAACCGGATGCTGGACACGGCGCTGGCGATGGCCAACGCGAAGTAATCACTGGCAAAGGCGAAAGCCGCCGTCTCGGGCGATCACGTCCAGATGCAGATGGTCGTTGTGCGCCTCGTCCGATCCCGGCCCCAGAACGGTCGAGAAATACAAGCAAGCCGTGGCACGCACCGCGTCCTGAAAGCTTTCCTCGCGCGAGCCTTCACGCTCGCGCGGAGTGACCTTGATCTGTGATCCGTCCTTGAAACCAAAGGCCATGATGTCGATGGCATTGCCATAGGCATGCTCGGACAGCTTGCCGTCGGGCAAATTGTTGCGGCGGCGGCACTGATAGCCGCTGCCCTTGGCCAAGGTAACCACCGGCCCGCGTTTCAGCGTCGCGGCGGCAGGCTTCACGAAGTCACGCAACCACGTGCCAAGCGCCACCGCTGTCTCACAGCGCATCAGCGCGGGGCTGTCGATCTGGACACCCGGCACAGGCTCCGACAGGCGCACCGGATTGGCGATGCCGCAATCGCGGTCTTCCTCGGTCTGCGGATCGGCAACCTTGTACATAGCACCCAGTTCATTCAGCGCCCCAAGGCAGGCAACAAAGGCGTCGTCTGTCTCTTGCAGGGTTTGCCAGACCGGCGGCGCAAGCGGCTCCGGAGGTGTTGCAGGGTCCTCGGCCGCCTCTTCGGTGTCTGCTTCACTGTCCTGAGCCTCCTCGGGCCGGGGCGGTGTTGCCGTTTTCGGTGGCACCTTGGATATCTCCGGTGCGTCCACGTCGCCGTCAACATCAGTCAACGCGTCCGGTTTCACCGGAGGCAGACGCGACGTATCAGGCGCGCCCTGCCCCCAGACCACTGATGGTATCATCAGCAGCAGGACGGCCACCGCGCGTTTCATTCGCGGAAATCGACAATGACACCTTCGCTGACCAACGACGCCAACTCCTGCGCGTCCCAGTTCGCCATGCGCACACAGCCATGCGAGTGGGCCGTGAACAGGCTGGCAGGTTCCGGTGTGCCGTGGATGCCGTAGGTGGGTTTCGACAGGTCGATCCACACCAGCCCGACAGGGCCGTTCGGTCCGGGCGGCAGGGTCAGCGGCTTGTCATTGTCACCCTGTTTGAAATTCACACTGGGGTTGTAGTGATAGGTTGGCTCAAGCGCCACGGCTTCGACCGTCATGTGGCCCGAGGGCGAAGGTGTACCCGCGGATCCAATGGCCACGGGATAGTTGGCAATCTCGGTCCCCGTCGCATCCCAGGCACGCAGGCGGCGGTCGGATTTGTCGATGATGATCTTGACCACTTTCCCCACAGCATTGGCACCCGGTTCCACCACAACAATGGTTTCACCGGCATAGAAACCGGCACCGGGGTTCACGAGCTTCAGGAAACTCTCGCTCATGTGAAAGCGTTCGGCCAGCTTTTCACTGACGCTGGTATAGCCCATGCGGTCCAGCTTTGCCAATTCGCCGTAGTCACGCGGCAAGGGCGCTGACAGACCTTGGGTGTCGGCTTCGGTGATCGTGTACTGTTTCATGTAGACGTCAATGTCGTTGCCGCCCAGCATGTCCCAAACCTCTGCATCCAGCAGACCGTCCACCGGCAGACCCATCCGCGCCTCATAGGCTTTCAACGCGCTTTCCGTCATGCCGCCCTTGACGCCGTCAATGATCGATACCGATACGCCGGCGCGGTCCAGAAGCACTTGAAGCTTTACGGTGACGGGGCTGCGCCCTTCGGGCAGGCCACCAACCCCCGAATAGCTGGCCGCGTTGACGGTGGCGGGTGTAACGGGCTGTGACGGGATCGGGGGCTGTGCGGCGGGCGTGATGCCCCCGACGCCCTGCCCCGTCGCCTGACCTGTGTCCTGTGGTGGTCCGGGATTCGGCTCGACCGTATCGGGGTTGATCGTGATGACATTATCTGTGCCCAGGCCAACGTCACCCTGCGTTTCTCCGTTCTCCTTGTCCTGCAAAGCTTTGGACAGTTCCGAAACGCTGGGGATGCGCGTGTCTGAAGGATTCCCCTGTACGCCAGGTTCCACCTGAACATCGTCCAGTGCGGATTCTGCCATGGGAATGATCGGGTCACCCGCCGCAGGCGCATCGGATTGCGGGGCGGCAGGCGCCTGTTGAGGCGCAATCGGTTGTTGCGTGACCGGGGGAACGATTGGCGCAGGATCAAGCTGTGTCGTTGTCGGGGTCTGCGCGACCAGTGGGGACGCGATCAGCGTCAACAGGGTGATGCGGGCGATGTGCGATGTGTATGACATGCCAACCAACGTACCCGTTGGCTGGCCAGTTCCCGTCTTAGCCTGAAAGTTTCGTGATCAGCGCCTCATTGACCTGAGGCGTGACAAATTTGCTGACATCGCCGTCCAGCCGCGCGATTTCCTTGACCAGTTTCGACGCAATCGCCTGATGCGTGGCTTCGGCCATCAGGAACACTGTCTCGATCTCGTCGTTCAACTGGCGGTTCATACCAACCATCTGATATTCATATTCGAAATCGGCCACCGCCCGCAGGCCCCGGATGATCATCTGCGCCCCGACATCCGCTGCGCAATCAATCAACAGATTCTCGAAGGGATGTACGACGATCTCGGTCTGGGTCTGCTCGATCAGCTTGGCGCATTCCGCCTCGATCATCGCGACACGCTCTTCCAGACGGAACAGCGGTCCCTTGTCCCGGTTGATCGCAACGCCGATCACCAGCCGGTCCACCAAAGACGTGGCGCGGCGGATAATGTCGATATGTCCCAGGGTGATGGGGTCGAAAGTGCCGGGGTAAAGGCCAACGCGCATGGGCGTGCTCCGTGGTCAGGGTAATATTATTTCGCGGCAAGCAACCACTAGGGGCACAAGAATGCAAGTACCAAGACGCAGCGGCGTTAAATTATAACCGTCGGCGGTTCAGTGGCCCATGATCATCCCTTGCAGGGCCTCTTTCTCCATCGACACCTTGGACAGGCGCGCCTTGACCACGTCCCCTTGGGTGATCAGGCCAACCAGCTTGCCCTCCTCGACCACAGGCATGTGACGGAACCGGCCGTCTGACATGTGTTGCAACACGCTTTCGACGCTGTCCTGACGGGTGCAGGTCACCAGTTTCGTGGTCATGTAGGCCTCGACCGGGTCTTGCAGACAGGTTGCGCCGCGCATCGCCAGTTCGCGCACGATGTCGCGTTCCGACAGGATACCGTCCGCAGTCGTCCCGTCGCGCGACACGACCACGCTGCCGAACTTGTGCTTGGCCAGAATTTTCGCGGCATCAGAAACGCTTGTGCCGGGTTTGACAGTAATCACCTCGTCACTGGATTTCGATTGCAGGATTTGTTGGACAAGCATGGCAAACCTCGTGTGATGGTTGAACAGACGATAGTTTGATCGTCCCCGCAAACCCGGTTTGTGTCAAGCGTGCGCCTCAAGCCGCGCCAGTTCCACACGAAGCCCTGCCACCAGGTCATCTGCAAAGCGCGTCAACCGTGCGTTGTTGCGGTCATCCGCATGACGGATCAGGTAAAAAGCACGGGTCAGGCTGATCCGGTCGGTCAGGATACGGCGCAATCCGGGCGCGGCGGGCAGCGCAAAATCGTGCACGATCCCGACGCCGCCCCCGGCCCGCAAGAGGTTCAACTGGACCGAGACCGAATTCGACGCCAGCGCCGTGCGCGGCAGGCCGATGTCCGCCAGATAATCCAGTTCGCGGTCAAAGATCATGTCAGGGATGTAACCCACGATCCGGTGCCCTTGCAGGTCGGCGGTGGTGCTGATCTGCGGGTGTTGCGCCAGATAGCTGTCAGCGGCGGCCAGATGCAGGCGGTAATCGGTGATTTTCTGCACTGTCAGACGGCCCGCCGTGGGTGCGCTGACGCCGATGGCCAGATCGGCCTCGCGCCGTGACAGGTTGAACACGCGCGGCAATGCCACGACCTGAATGTCCAGATCGGGGTGGCGGTCGGCCAGATCCGCGCAGACCTGCGGCATCAGGTAGTTGGCGCAGCCGTCCGGCGCCCCAATGCGCACTTGCCCCGTCAATCGATCGGATTGCGCCCCGGACAGCGTCGAGGTTGCCGCGCGCATTGCGGCCTCGGCCGCCTCGGCCTTGTCCAACAGGACAACCCCTGCCTCGGTCAGGGCATAGCCTTGCGGGGATTTCACGAACAATGTCGCACCCAACGATGTTTCGAGCCGTCCCATACGGCGGCCCAACGTGGCCGGGTCCAACCGCAACGTCTTGCCCGCCGCTGTCAGGCTGGCCTCGCGCGCAACAGCAAGAAACAGCCGCAGATCGTCCCAGTGGGTTTCCATGATACCGTGCCTCTGCCAGAATTCATTTTGCAAAAATGCAATACTATTTTGGAAAGATGCGTCTTTTACATGTGTTTTTGCAAGCCTAGAGTGCGCGCAACGGAACACCATTGGAAGGATTTCCCATGCAAGAGATGACCCATTATCTGAACGGCGAACACGTCAAAGGCACCTCGGGCCGCTTTGCCGACGTCATGAACCCTGCGACCGGCGAAGTGCAGGGCCGCGTGCCGCTGGCCAACGCCGAAGAGCTGAACAAGGCCGTGGAATACGCCGCCGCCGCCCAGCCGAAATGGGCCGCCACCAACCCGCAGCGCCGCGCCCGTGTGCTGATGAAATTCGTCGACCTGCTGAACCGCGACATGGACAAACTGGCCGAGGCGCTGAGCCGCGAGCACGGCAAGACCCTGCCCGATGCCGCCGGTGACGTGCAGCGCGGTCTGGAAGTCGTCGAATACTGCATCGGCGCGCCGCAACTGCTGAAAGGTGAATACACCGACAGCGCGGGCCCCGGCATCGACATGTATTCCATGCGTCAGGCGCTGGGTGTTACTGCGGGGATCACCCCCTTCAACTTCCCTGCGATGATCCCGATGTGGATGTTCGCCCCGGCCATCGCCTGCGGCAACGCCTTTATCCTCAAACCCTCCGAGCGTGACCCCTCCGTGCCTTTGATGCTGGCCGAGTTGATGGAAGAAGCGGGCCTGCCCAAGGGCATCCTTCAGGTCGTGAACGGCGACAAGGAAGCGGTTGACGCGATCCTGCACCACGACGTGATTCAGTCGGTCGGCTTTGTCGGCTCGACCCCGATTGCGGAATACATCTATGCCACCGGCTGCGCCAACGGCAAACGCGTGCAGTGCTTTGGCGGCGCGAAAAACCACATGATCATCATGCCCGATGCGGACATGGATCAGGCCGCCGACGCGCTGATCGGTGCCGGTTACGGTGCGGCAGGCGAACGCTGCATGGCGATCTCGGTCGCCGTGCCCGTCGGTGACGAAACCGCCGACCGCCTGATGGAAAAACTGATCCCCCGCGTCGAAGCGTTGAAAGTCGGCCCCTACACAGCAGGTAACGACGTGGATTACGGCCCCGTTGTGACCGCTGCGGCCAAGGCCAACATCGAACGTCTGGTGCAAACCGGCATCGACCAAGGCGCGAAACTGGTTGTTGATGGTCGTGGCTTCAAGCTGCAAGGCTATGAGGACGGCTATTTCGTCGGCCCGCACCTGTTCGACCACGCCACCAAAGACATGGACATCTACACGCAGGAAATCTTTGGCCCCGTGCTGACATGCGTGCGCGCGCAAGACTATGAAGAGGCGCTGGGTCTGGCGATGGACCACGAATACGGCAACGGCACCGCGATCTTTACCCGTGACGGCGACGCGGCCCGTGATTTCGCCAACCGGATCAACATCGGCATGGTCGGCATCAACGTGCCGATCCCTGTGCCGCTGGCCTATCATACCTTTGGCGGCTGGAAGAAATCCGTGTTCGGTGACCTGAACCAGCACGGCCCGGATGCGTTCAAATTCTACACGCGCACCAAAACCGTGACCGCGCGCTGGCCCTCGGGCATCAAAGAAGGCGGCGAATTCTCAATCCCGGTGATGGAATAACACTGCCTCCGCCCCGGTGCATCGCGCATCGGGGCGGATTTCCTGATCGGGGCGTAACGCGGCCCCGGATCGGTGCGCCTGACAAAGGGCTTGCAAGCCCGCGCTCGGGACCCGATTATTAAACAAGCGTTCATTTCGGCGATCAGGGAGGATGCGATGGACTTCGCACTGACAGACGAACAATCAGCAATTTTCGACATGGCCTATGCCTTTGGGCAGGACAACATCGCGCCCCATGCCCGCGATTGGGAGGCCCAGGGCACGATCCCCAAAGAGCTGTGGCCTCAAGTGGGCGAGCTGGGCTTTGGCGGTCTTTATGTCTCGGAAGAATCGGGCGGTGCCGGTCTGGGCCGTCTGGACGCCACGTTGGTGTTCGAGGCATTGAGCATGGCCTGCCCGTCTGTTGCGGCCTTCCTGTCCATCCACAACATGTGCGCGCGCATGATCGACAGCTTTGCCAGCGATGATTTCAAGGCCCGTGTGCTGCCCGATGTGCTGACGATGAACACCGTGCTCAGCTATTGCCTGACCGAACCGGGGTCGGGATCAGACGCGGTGGCGCTGAAAACCCGCGCGGATCGCACGAACGAAGGCTACACCCTTAACGGGACCAAAGCGTTCATCTCGGGCGGCGGCTATTCCGACGCTTACGTGTGCATGGTGCGCACCGGGGACGCAGGTGCCGGCGGCGTCAGCACCGTTTATGTCAAGGACGGCACAGACGGGCTGTCGTTTGGCGCGCTTGAGGACAAAATGGGCTGGCGGTCGCAACCCACGGCACAGGTGCAGTTCGACGATTGCAAAATCTCTGCCGACAATCTGATCGGTGAAGAAGGCAAAGGTTTCAAATATGCGATGATGGGGCTGGATGGTGGCCGTCTGAACATTGCCGCCTGTTCGCTGGGCGCCGCGCAGACCGCCCTGAACGCCACGCTGACCTACATGGGCGAACGCAAGGCCTTCGGTCAAAGCATCGACCAGTTTCAGGGGCTGCAATGGCGTCTGGCCGACATGGAAATCGAGTTGCAAGCCGCACGCGTGTTCCTGCGGCAAGCCGCGTGGAAACTGGACCAGGGCGCGCCCGACGCCACCAAGTTCTGCGCTATGGCCAAGAAGTTCGTGACCGAAACCGGATCAAAAGTGGTCGACCAATGTCTGCAATTGCACGGCGGCTATGGCTATCTGGCCGATTACGGCATCGAAAAACTGGTGCGTGACCTGCGGGTGCACCAGATCCTGGAAGGCACCAACGAGATCATGCGCGTGATCGTGGCGCGTGACATGCTGAAAAACCGATGAGCGATATTTCCATCCGCATCACGGGTGTCGCCGGCCGCATCACCCTAACCCGCCCCAAGGCGCTGAACGCGATGACCTATGACATGTGTCTGGCCATCGAGGACGCTCTGGATCGCTGGCGCGACGACGACGCGGTGCAGCTGGTCGTGATCGACGCCGAAGGCGACCGCGCGTTCTGCTCGGGCGGCGATATTGCCGACCTCTATGCATCGGGGCGCAAGGGTGATTTCGCCTATGGGCAAAAGTTCTGGGCCGACGAATACCGCCTGAACGCCAAGATTTTCACCTATCCCAAACCGGTCGTCAGCTTCCTGCAAGGGTTCGTGATGGGCGGCGGTGTGGGCATCGGTTGTCACGGTTCGCACCGGATCGTGGGCGAAAGCAGCCAGATCGCCATGCCCGAGGTCGGCATCGGCCTGATCCCTGACGTGGGCGGCACGCTGATGCTGGCGCTGGCACCGGGGCGGCTGGGTGAATATCTGGGCACCACGGCATCGCGCATGGGGCCATCCGATGCGATTTTCGCAGGATTTGCGGATAGTTACATCCCACAATCAAAGTGGCCGAACCTGATCGACCAGCTTGAGACCACCGGCTACACCGAGCTTTTGGACACAGCGGCAGAAACGCCCGACACCGGCCCGCTGCAAGCGCAGATGGACGACATCAACCGGCATTTCGGCGGCGAGGGACTGGGCGACATATTGCGTTCGCTCAGCGCCGAAGACAGCGACTTTGCCCGCGCGGCACTGAAATCGCTGGGGCGCAACAGCCCCTTGTCCATGGCCTGCACCATCGAGGCCCTGCACCGCCTGCGTGGTCCGTCCCTGACCATCGAAAAGGCGCTGGATCTGGAGTATCGGTTCACCGCCCGCGCGATGGAGCATGGCGATTTCCTCGAAGGCATCCGCGCCGCGATCATCGACAAGGACCGCAGCCCGAAATGGCAATATGCAGACACCGACGTGCCGCCAAGTGCTGTCAGCAAGATGCTGCGCCCGCTGGGTGACATGGCCTTGAAACTGGGAGGAACAAAGACATGAAGATCGGATTTATCGGCCTTGGCAACATGGGTGCCCCGATGGCGGCCAATCTGGCCAAAGCGGGCCACGAAGTCACAGGTTTTGACGTGGCAGGCACCACCGCCGAAGGCGCAGCCGTTGCGACCAAAATAGACGAGGCCGCCACAGGGATGGACGTGGTCATCACCATGTTGCCCAACGGTGCAATCCTGCGCGATGTCGCCGCACAGATCATCCCGCTGATGGCCAAGGGTGCGTGCTTTGTCGACTGTTCCACGGTGGACGTGGACAGTGCCCGCGCCGTGGCGCAGGACGCTGAAAAAGCGGGCCTGCTGGCGGTAGACGCCCCCGTCTCGGGTGGCATCGGCGGCGCTGCGGGCGGCACGCTGACCTTTATGGCGGGCGGCAGCGCCGATGCCTTTGCCAAGGCGGAACCGCTGTTCGAGATCATGGGCCAAAAGGCTGTGCATTGCGGCGAGGCCGGTGCCGGACAAGCCGCCAAGATCTGCAACAACATGATCCTGGGCGCCACGATGATCGCCACCTGCGAAGCCTTTGCGCTGGCCGACAAGCTGGGGCTGGAACGGCAAAAGATGTTCGACGTGGTCAGCACCTCGTCGGGCTATTCGTGGAGCATGAACGCCTATTGCCCTGCCCCCGGCGTAGGGCCGCAATCGCCTGCCGACAACGACTATAAACCAGGGTTTGCTGCCGAGCTGATGCTGAAGGACCTCGGCCTGAGCCAACAGGCCGCCGAAGCCGCCGATGCCGATACACCGATGGGAAAGCTGGCCCTGTCTCTCTATAAAACCTTTGTCGAGAACGAAGGCGGCAAGGGCCGCGACTTCAGCGCGATGCTCCCGCGCTTTGCCGAACGGGGCCGCGGCTAACCCCTCAGGGAACCCTTTACGCCTAAACCGCGTTGTCCCTCGAACCATGCGTCCTGGGGGGCAACGCTATCATGAGCCAGAAAACAACGGCGCTGCCGGTGATTGGCATTTTCATCATCATGCTGATCTACGGACTGGTCGCAGCCGCGTCGTTCCTGATTCCGGTAACTGCCGCCATCCTGGGCTATTTCGTCCTCAGCCGCCCCCGTCGCGGGCTGGAACGGCTGGGCCTGCCAAGCGGGCTGGTGGCATTTGGCTTTACCGGCATGATCATCGCCCTGCTGTCGCTGTCACTGTACTACTTTTCATCTCCGGTCAGCATGATGATCCGCGATGTTCCCGAACTGCTTGAACAACTTCAAGGTCGGGTCAACTCTGCATCGAACGACACCATCAAGGCCGTGGCAGAAGCCGCCGAAGCCGTCGACAACATGATCGAGGAAACCGAGGACAGCACCGAGGAGCAGCCCGTAGAAGTGTCGGTCGTCGAAAAGGACATCTCGACACGCCACATCCTGACCTTGGCGCCGCAACTGGTCAGCCAGCTGCTGTTCGCGGTGCTTTTGCTGTTCTTCCTGCTCAGTTCCGGCGATTTTTTCCTGCAACGCGCCATCGAGAACATCGCCCGCACCGAAGACAAGGCGCGCGCGCTTGAGGTTGTGGCGACCATCGAACGCAGGCTGGGCCGCTATCTGGGCGGCATCACGCTGATCAACGCCGGGCTGGGACTGACCATTGGCGCCGCGATGTTTGCCCTTGGGGTCAATCAATACATGGCCATCGGGGTCATGGCCTTTGCGCTGAACTTTATCCCCTACTTTGGCGGATTGGCTGGGGCTTGTGTCGCGGCATTGGTGGCGTCATCTCAGTTCGGCACCCTATGGTCGCCTGCACTGGTTTTTGCGGTTTACATGGCGTGTACCAGCATCGAAGGCCAGATCGTGACACCGTTGCTGATCTCGCGGCGGATGCATCTGAACGCGCCAGTGCTGTTCCTGGTCGTCGCCTTTTTTGCCTACATCTGGTCAGTGATCGGCATGATCGTCGCCGTGCCGCTGTTGATCGTGGCCAAGATCATCCTGGACGAAATCGCGCCCGTGCGTCATCTGGGCCGCTTTCTGGGAGACGCGCAGGATGTTGATGACGCAGGACAAACTCGAAGCGACATAAATGTTTTGAAAAATGGAGCAAAATCAAAATGAAACACCTCCTCACACTCGCCACCTCCATAGCTGTGGCAAGCACGGGCTTTGCCGCGCCGGCACAGGCCGCAACGGCCATCCCGAATGTCCAGATCGCGGATGGCCCGGTTCTGCTGGTCAAGAACGACAAGGAAAAACCCGGTAAACCCGACAAGGGTGCCGGGAAAGGTCACAAAGACGACAAACCCGGCAAAGGCCCCAAAGCTGACAAGGGCCCGAAAGCGGACAAAGGCCCCAAAGACGACAAGGGCCCAAAATTCGACAAGGCCGACAAAGGGCCGGAAAAAGACAAGTCCAACAATGGCAATGATCGCGCCGACAAGGGCAAAGGCAACGGGTTCGACTTTGCCCGCAAGTCCCGCGACCGTTCCGATCTGGACCGGATCGCGCGCGAGGTTCTGGACGTACAGGCACCCAAGGACCGCGACCTGCGCGGCATTATCGCAGCCTTGCCGCTGGCATTGTTGGGGCTGGATCGCGTCTATGCGGATATTCCCGACGACGAGCTGCTGCGCTATCGCAACTGCCCGCCGGGCCTGGCCAAAAAGAACCCGCCCTGCGTGCCGCCCGGACTTGCCAAGAAGGGTGTGACCTACGACGAATGGATCGACCACGACGACCGTTATTATGACGGCCTGCTGCGCGACCGTGTGGACGTCTATCGCGACCGCGACGTGCGCCCCTATGACGAGCTTCTTCTGAACTCGAACCAGATTGCGAACCTTTACAACCTGGCACCTGCGCCTGTTGGCCAACGCTATGCGCTGATCGACGGAATGCCGGTTCTCCTGGACCTCGATGAGTATGATACGTTGTTGAAAGTCAAC
The DNA here is from genome assembly GCF_900129395.1 of Pseudosulfitobacter pseudonitzschiae. Taxonomy (GTDB): domain Bacteria; phylum Pseudomonadota; class Alphaproteobacteria; order Rhodobacterales; family Rhodobacteraceae; genus Pseudosulfitobacter; species Pseudosulfitobacter pseudonitzschiae. The sequence continues at coordinate 439,301 of NZ_FQVP01000001.1, read as the reverse complement.
GGCTTGGCGCGCGTTGTTGATCTTCCGGACGGGCTGCGTCTGGCCCCCACTGCGGCGTTGACCCAAGCCGAGATGCAGCGCATGTACCGCCTGCCTGCCCCCCAGCCGGGATACAACTATTCAGCCGTGAACGGCGACGTACTGCTGCTGGATGATGATGCGTTCGAAACGCTGCAACTGATCCGCATCGCCCGCGCGATCCTGTGAATGAGGCAGGTCGCCGCCCTATTCGGCGGCGACCTTGCGACCCTGTAGCATCGGCTTCAGGTAGCGGCCCGTGTGGCTGGCCGCGACTTCGGCAACCTCTTCGGGGGTGCCCGTGGCCACCACCTGCCCGCCGCCGTCACCGCCTTCGGGTCCGATGTCGATCAGATGGTCGGCGGTTTTTATCACATCCAGGTTGTGTTCGATCACCACGACCGAATTCCCCTGATCCACCAGTTCGTGCAGCACTTCCAAGAGCTTGCGCACATCCTCGAAATGCAGGCCGGTGGTCGGCTCGTCCAGGATATACAGCGTGCGCCCCGTCGAGCGCCGCGACAGTTCCTTCGACAGTTTGACCCGCTGCGCCTCGCCACCGGACAGCGTCGTCGCCTGCTGGCCCACCTTGATATAGCCCAGCCCCACGCGCATCAGCGCGTCCATCTTCTCGCGGATCGACGGCACCGCCTGGAAAAACGTCTGAGCGTCCTCCACGGTCATGTCCAGAACGTCGGCAATCGACTTGCCCTTGAACGTCACCTCAAGGGTTTCGCGGTTGTACCGCTTGCCTTTGCAGGTCTCGCATTCGACATAGACGTCGGGCAAAAAATGCATTTCGATCTTGATGACGCCGTCGCCCTGACAGGCCTCGCAGCGCCCGCCCTTGACGTTAAAGCTGAAGCGACCGGGCTTGTAGCCGCGCGCCTTGGACTCGGGCAGGCCTGCGAACCAGTCGCGGATGGGCGTGAACGCGCCGGTGTAGGTTGCAGGGTTCGACCGCGGCGTGCGCCCGATCGGGCGCTGGTCGATGTCGATGACCTTGTCCAGATGCTCCAGCCCCTTGATCGTCTCGCAGGGCGCAGGCGTCTGGCGCGCGCCGTTCAGCCGCATCGACGCGGTTTTAAACAGCGTCTCGATGGTCAGCGTGGATTTGCCCCCGCCGGACACGCCGGTGACGCAGACAAACTGCCCCAAGGGGAAATCAACGGTGACATCCTGCAGGTTGTTGCCCGACGCCTTGACCACTTTCACCGATTTCTTCTTGCCCTTGCGACGGGTCGCGGGCACGGCAATCTCGCGTGCGCCGGTCAGATACTGGCCGGTGATGCTGTCGGGGTTGGCCGCGATCTGGTCGGGTGTGCCGTGGGCGACGACCCGGCCACCATGCACCCCTGCCCCCGGGCCGATGTCGAAAACGTAATCCGCCTCGCGGATGGCTTCCTCGTCGTGTTCGACCACGATCACCGTGTTGCCCTGATCGCGCAGGTTCTTCAACGTGCCCAGCAGCCGGTCGTTGTCGCGCTGGTGCAGGCCGATGGAGGGTTCGTCCAGCACGTAAAGGACGCCGGTCAGACCGCTGCCGATCTGGCTGGCCAACCGGATCCGCTGGCTTTCGCCGCCCGACAACGTTCCGCTGTTGCGGCTCAGCGTCAGGTATTCCAGACCGACATTGTTCAGGAACCCCAGCCGCTCGCGGATTTCCTTGAGAATGGCGCGGGCGATCTCGTTTTTCTGGGCGGACAGGTTCGCGGGCACGGTTTCGCACCAGGCAAACGCCTCGCGGATCGACATTTCCACCACTTGGCCCGCGTGCAGCAACTCATCGGGCTTGTCCGCGGGGCCGATCTTGACCGCCAACGCCTCGGCGCGCAGCCGGTAGCCGTGGCAGGTGCCACAGGGACGGTTGTTCTGATAGCGTTCAAACTCTTCACGGACCCAGTTGCTGTCCGTCTCGCGATAGCGGCGTTCCATGTTGGGAATGACGCCCTCGAACGTGCGGGTCACCGAATAGACGCGCCCGCCCTCGTCATAGCGAAATGGGATTTCTTCCTTGCCCGAGCCGAACAGGAACACCTGTTTGACGCTATCATCCAGATCTTTCCACTTGGTCTGCGCGTTGAATTTGTAATGCTTTGCAATGGCTTCGATGGTTTGCAGAAAATAGGGCGACTTGCCCTTGCGCCAGGGCGCCAGCGCGCCGTCGTAAACCTTCAGGTTCTGGTCCGGCACCACCAGACGTTCGTCAAAGAACAGCTCGACCCCCAGCCCGTCACAGTCCGGACATGCCCCAAAGGGCGCGTTGAACGAAAACAGACGCGGCTCGATCTCGGGGATGGTAAATCCGCTGACGGGGCACGCGAATTTCTCGGAAAACGTCATGCGTTCCGGCTCGCCCTCGGTCGGGGCTGTTTCCAGAATGGCAATGCCGTCGGCCAGATCAAGGGCCGTGCGCAAACTGTCGGCCAGCCGCGTTTCCAGCCCCTCGCGGACCACGATCCGGTCAACCACGACATCGATGTCATGGCGGAATTTCTTGTCCAGCGTGGGCGGTTCGTCCAGATCGTAGAATTCTCCGTCCACCTTGACCCGCTGGAACCCCTGCTTGCGCAGTTCGACGAATTCCTTGCGGTATTCGCCTTTGCGGTCGCGGATGATCGGCGCCAGAAGATAGGCGCGCGTGCCCTCTTCCATTGCCATGGTGCGGTCCACCATGTCCTGCACCTGTTGCGCCTCGATGGGCTTGCCGGTCGCGGGGCTGTAGGGCGTGCCGACGCGGGCGAACAACAGCCGCATGTAGTCGTAGATTTCGGTCACGGTGCCGACGGTCGAACGGGGGTTTTTCGACGTGGTCTTTTGTTCGATGGAAATGGCGGGCGACAGGCCACTGATGTGGTCCACGTCCGGTTTTTGCATCATGTCAAGGAACTGGCGCGCATAGGCCGACAGCGATTCCACGTACCGGCGCTGCCCTTCGGCATAGATCGTGTCGAATGCGAGCGAGGACTTGCCAGACCCCGAAAGCCCGGTGATCACCACCAGCTGATCGCGCGGAATGTCCACGTCGATGGATTTCAGGTTGTGCTCGCGCGCGCCGCGCACTTCGATGTTCTTAAGCTCTGCCATATCCGCCCCACGGTTAACGATTTGTACATAGTCCTGAGTGGCGGATTCTCCAATGGCTAAAACAGAACCAATGGAGAACATCGGCGAACTACTGACAATATGTGTCAGCAACCGCCTGTTGCGGGGTGTTGCGGACTTTGGGATAGACCGACTCGCAAAGTCATGGTCTGACTTAATCGCACATTAAATGGCACATTTTTCCAAAGAGGTTTTACGATGCGATATCTGCTGGCGGTGATAAGTATTCTGGGACTGCTTGCCCAACCTTTGCTGGCGCAGGACCGGGCCAATACAATTCTGGTTCTGGACGGCTCAGGCTCGATGTGGGGCCAGATCGACGACGTGGCGAAGATCACGATCGCGCAGGAGGTCGTGGGCAAATTGCTGAGCACGATCCCCAACGACCAGCAGCTGGGCCTGACCGTTTACGGCCATCGCACCCGTGGCGACTGTACCGACATCGAAACCCTCGTGCCCCCCGGCCCCGACACCCGCGACGCCATCGGCAAGGCCGTGCGCGGGATCAAGCCGCTGGGCAAGACGCCGATGACAGACGCGGTGATCGCCGCCGCGCAGGCGCTGCGCTATACCGAAGAAAAGGCCACCGTCATTCTGGTGTCCGACGGAATTGAAACCTGCAACCCCGATCCCTGCGCCGCCGCGCGCCTGCTGGAAGAGGCAGGGATTGATTTCACCGCCCACGTCATCGGCTTTGACGTGACCGACGCCGAGGCGCTGGCCCAGATGCAGTGTCTGGCCGAGGAAACCGGCGGCACCTTTCTGACCGCCTCGGACGCGGACGAGCTGACAGCGGCCCTGACCACGGTTGCCACGGAACCCGCCCCTGTTCCCGTCCCGGCCATCCTGCGCGCGGTCGAAGGCGACGCCAACGCGCCGCTGCTCGAAGATCCGGTGCTGTGGACGATGACCGGACCGGACGGAACCGTCGTGGCGACAGACCAGCAGGTCAATCCGCTGGTGCTGGACGTGCTGCCCGGTGCCTACACGGTCACCGCCTACCGCATCCAGGAGGAAATCGAACAGAAGGGCCAGTTGCAGGTCCTTGCGGGGGCAAACAACACCCTGACCGTCGTGTTTGAAAAACCCGCCGTTCTGGCCACGCTTGAGGCCGCCGAAAGCGCCCCTATGGGCAGCGACACGCAGGTCACGTGGCAAGGGCCGGCAGGCAAGGACGACTATATCGCCGTTGTGGACCCGCTGGACGACAGTGGCCGTGTGATCAACTACACCTACGTGCGCGATGGCAACCCCGTCAGCGTCACCATGCCACCGCGCGAGGGCACCTTCGAGCTGCGCTATTATCAGAAGGACCGCACCGTGATCGGCACCCGTCCGATCACCGTCACGCCGGTGACCGCCCTGCTTGAGGCGACCGAGACCGCGCCGGCGGGCGCCGATCTGGCGGTCACGTGGCAGGGACCGGACTATAAGCGCGACTTTATCGCCGTGGGGGAACAGGGCAAGCCGTATATCAACTATGTCTACACCAGCAAAGGCAGCCCTGCACAGCTGCAGATGCCAACGCAACCGGGCACTTACGAGCTGCGCTATGTGATGGACCAGGACCGCACCACAATCGCCACCCTCGTGATCCAAGTGGTGGACGTGACCGCCACGGTCACCCCGCCCGCCCAAGCCACCGTTGGCGCCACCATCGCGGTGCCGTGGGAAGGACCGGATTACAAACGCGACTTCATCGCGGTTGGCAAACCGGGCGAGGCGTATATCAACTATGCCTACACCCGAAACGGCACACCCGCACAATTGCAGATGCCGACCGAGCCGGGCGACTACGAGATCCGCTATGTTCTGGATCAGGACCGCGAGATCATCGCCACAGCACCCATCACGCTGGTCGCTGTCGCCGCCAGCGTATCACCGCCCGCCACGGCCACGGCGGGAGCGATGGTCGCGGTGCCATGGGAAGGCCCCGACTATACACGCGATTTCATCGCAGTTGGCAAACCGGGTGAGCCCTATGTCAATTACGCCTACACCAGCAGGGGCAACCCGGCACAGGTGCAGATGCCGGTCGAGCCGGGCGACTATGAAATCCGCTATGTGCTGGACCAGGACCGCGAAATCATCGCCACCGCCACGATCACCATCGAGGCTGCCTCGGCCAGCGTGACACCACCCGCCACGGCCACGGCGGGGGCAATGGTCGCGGTGCCATGGGAAGGCCCCGACTATACACGCGATTTCATCGCAGTTGGCAAACCCGGAGAGCCCTATGTCAACTATGCCTACACCAGCAGGGGCAACCCCGCACAGGTGCAGATGCCAGTCGAGCCGGGGGATTATGAAATCCGCTACGTGCTGGATCAGGACCGCGAGATTATCGCCACCGCCATGATCAAGATCAGTGCCGTAACGGCCCATCTCACCCCGCCACAGGCGGCCCCGGTCGGGGCGACCGTGGCCGTGCCATGGATCGGGCCGGACTATACGCGCGACTTTATCGCCGTGGGAAAACCGGACGAGCCTTATATCAACTATGCCTACACCAAGGACGGCAACCCCGCGCGGGTCGAGATGCCCGCAACGCCCGGCGACTATGAACTGCGCTATGTGCTGGATCAGGACAATCTGGTGATTGCCACCGTGCCGCTGACGGTCACTGACGTGACGGTGACGCTGAACGCACCGGCCAGCGGGGCGGCGGGCAAGACCATCGCCATCCCCTTTGACGGCCCGGGCTATGCGCGTGACTATATCGGCATCGGCGCGCCGGGGTCGGTCAGCTACGAGTCCTACGTCTATGCCCGGAAAGGCGAAATCGCGCAGCTGAAGCTGCCCGAAACACCCGGCGACTACGAGCTGTTTTACATGATGGACGAAGGCAACCGCGTGATGGCGCGCCAGCCGTTCACCGTCACGCCGTAACGCGGCGGCGCCGTGCCGCCAGCAACAGGTGCAGCACCAGCCCCGCGACAAAGGCCGTCCCTGCCAGCAATGGCAGGGCGGAATAGCCCAGACCGGCCAGCGCGGCCGCCATCACCGGCGTGCCCAGCGTGTTGCCCAGATTGCCCATCTGCGCCATCGCCCCGTTGGCCTGCGCCTGTGTCGCGGCGGAGGCGTTCAGCTGCGGGACAGCAGCAAAGGTCGCCCCTTGGATCAACCCCATCGCCGCCGCCAGCGCAAGGCACCCCAGGGGCAGGCCGGGCTGCACCCATAGCCACAGGATCGCCAGCGCGCTAAGGCCAAAGCCGAGGGACACCACCCAGACCGCGCTGCGATGCCTCAGCAACCACACGCCAAGCGTCATCGACACCACGATCGACACAAGCGGCATCGCCCCCATGATCACCGCCCGTAGATCTTCGGGAATATAGGGCGGCAGCACCGTCAGGATCGACACGAAGCAAAAGGTGTAGAACAGCCACCCCAGCCCCGGTGCCGCGATCCGCGCCGAGCTGTAAATCGTCACATGACTGCGCAGCACCTGCCCCAACGACAGCGGCGTGTCCGGCCCCTTCCCCGGCAGCTTGCGCAGCCAGATCATCAGGATCACGGCAAAACCCGCCATATAAAGGCTGTGCGCCACGAACAGCGCGGGCACGCCCCATGCCGCCACCAACGGCAGCCCGCCCCATGTCAGCACCGCAAAGGCCACGCCAAAGAATGTCCCCCACAGGGTCAATGCCCATCCGCGATCTTTGGGCGCGGTGATCTGCGCAATCAACGTGGGCGCTGCGACCACCAGCCCCAGATGCGACAGCCCCTCGATGGCGCGCAAGGCCAGAAACCATTGAAACGACGGCATCGTCGCCTGCACTGCCGACACCGCAGCGCCCAACCACAGCGATAGCAACAGCGCGCGCCGGTACCGGATACGCGCCACCAAAAGCCCGGCCACCACGCCAAAGATGATGCCAAGCAGCCCCACCAGCGACACCGCCCAGCCCAGCGCCGTTCCAGCCTCGGGGTAGAGACCCGGCAACCGGTCAAAGATCACGCTGATCTTGCCATATTGCGCCGCCGCCCCCAGCCCCGCGCCCCAAAGTGCAAAGACGAGGGCAATGGGGGTGCGGGTCATGTGCGGGCGCTTTCCGTCATAGGGTCTGCGCCTGTTCTGACAGAGCTTGCGGTGATGGGAAAGATGCTTTGGCGCCGCGCAAGCCTGCATCAGTTGTCAGGCGCGCGCCCCGAGAGAAAACGGTCAAAGGCCGACAGGGTCTGGTCAGAGACATGGTGCTCGATCCCTTCGGCATCCAGTTCGGCCACGTCCTCGGACACACCGACCGCCACAAGCAACGACACAACCGTGCGGTGCCGCCGCCGGACCCGGTCCGCAAGGGCCGCCCCCGCTTCGGTCAGGAACACGCCGCGATAGGGGCATGAGGTTGCCAGCCCCTCCCGCTTCAGCCGCGAAACCGCCTTGGTCGCCGTCGGCTGAGCCACCCCCATCCGCGCCGCAATGTCTGCAACCCGCGCCTCTCCCATCTCGGCATGAAGATCACCGATCAGTTCGGCGTAGTCTTCCAGCAGCGCCACCGAATGCGCCTCGCGGGCGCGGGCGAAACGGTCGGCGTGGGTCACGGGGCTGAAAGGTGTCGTCGACATGGGCAAAACATCCGGCTGCAAGCTAAGCATGTCACATAGCCAAGGCGATGTTTCAACAAGAGCCAACTGGATAGCCCCATGCCCACCCTGACAGACAAAACCCGCAGCGGTATCACAGCGGTCCTGCGCGGAGAGCGCCCCGGCTGGCGTGGCAAGCTGTTGTTTGCCGGATAACCACGCGGGGAAAAACCCCGCAACTTTCACCACACAACACCTGCGTTCTGCGCTAACCTGTTTCCATTTTCAGGAAAGGTTTTGCCATGACCCGGATTGTTGCGGCCCTTGTTTTGGCGCTCTGGCCTGTGCTGGCCGGTGCGCAGTTCTATCCCGACTACGATTCCACGACCGTCAACGACTTTGCCGACATCCTGCCCCCCGACACCGAGGCTGCGATTGCCGCACAGCTTGACGCGCTGCGCGATGACACCGGGATCGAAATGACCGTTGTCACCCTGACACGGCAGGAGACCTACGACCCCGACGCCACGCTCGAGGAATTTGCCACCGGCCTGTTCAACCATTGGGGCGTGGGCAACGCCGAGCGCAATAACGGGATCATGGTTCTGGTGCTGCCGGGCGACCGTGCGATGCGGCTTGAGCTGGGCGCGGGCTATGGCGATGCATGGAATGACGTGGCCGAGGCGGTGGTGCAGGATGCGTTCCTGCCCAAGTTCAGGGAGGGCGATTATCCCGCAGGCATCACGCAGGGTGTCAGCGCCACCATCGACGTGATCGCCCGCCCCTTTGCGGCCAACAGCCCGCCCCCCGAGCCTGCAAAGCCTGCCAAAGGCAGCGGGCTGTGGTGGCTGTGGATTTTCCCGTTGGGCATCGTGGGGCTGATCTTCGGCACAAAATTTCGCGCCAAGATGCGCAAATGCCCGTCCTGTGGCAAACGCGGCGGACTTCGGGTTCAGGATGAGACGTTGGAGGCCGCGACCCGCACCTCGAAAGGCCGGAAAGAGCGCAAGACAACCTGCGCCAACTGCGACTTTGCCCAGACCGCCATTCTAACGATCCCGATGCTGTCGGCCAACCGGTCGTCCTCTTCCTCCGGAAGCAGTTCGTTCGGCGGAGGCTCAAGCGGAGGCGGCGGCGCCTCGGGCAAGTGGTAACCACCTGACAAAGACACCGCCGCCAACATGTTCATATCATCAGGACGTCCATCGGGCGCCCCGACTCTGTCGGTTGCTTAGAAGTTGTACGAACCGCGCAGAGTGAATGTGGTCGCATCTGCTTCTGTGCCAGTACCACCGATATCGTCAAAGCTGTGCTCCAGAACTTCGCCGCCCATGGTGAAGCGGTCGTTCACCTTGTATGCAACGCCCAGACCATAGAATTCGCCGGTTTCGCTACCGATCGAAGTGTCAACATTCGCGGCACCAGCTGTGGCGTAGATCAGGGTCTTGCCGAGATCGTAGCCCGCTTTCAACTTCAGACGTGCAACGCTGTCGGCTGTCGCCGCACCGCCCAGGTCGATGTCCAGTTTGTCATAGTCGACTTCGCCGCCCAGAACGAACTGACCGAAGTCGTAGTTGTAACCACCGTGCACACCGTATGTACCGCCGGAACCGTCAGCAGCACCGGTGCCGTCGATGTCAGCATAGCCCAACTGGCCACCAGCGTAGAAGCCAGTCCAGTCACCGCCGGTGTATGTTTCGACCGGTGCGGGTGTGTACACGGGGGATTCGATGACCGGATCAGCGGGTGCGCCCGCGTAGGATGCTGTCGCGGCAAGTGTCAGTGCGCCTGCATATACGATACGTTTCATATTTTTTGCTCCTGGTTTTCTTTTCTTAAGCATTCATTGCCATGGGGACTGCATGCAGCCTGTGATCCCATCGACTGAGAGGAAAACGCCATTCGAGGGGTAAAGTTCCACCCACTTTTTCGTGTTCTGTTCACTCACAGCGGGAACCCGCGCAAAGCCACCACGGCATGAGCGGCGAATGGCCGTGGTCAGATTGCGACCCTATGTCGCAAATGAACAGGAAAGACGTTCCAGAGCGGCGCAGGATCATCCCAGCCCGTACAGGACCGCACGATTGCGCTGTCCTTCAAGGAGAGTGGTATGCAGGCCGATCTGTGTAAAATCGCCCTTGTTGTGCGCACGATTGGTGCCGAGCGCGGACGCGCGGCGCGTGGCAGGCCCTGAGGGGAACGCTCCCCGATTGCCCTGCCCCAATCCTGATCACGGAACTTTCATCATGAACGATCAATCCCCTTCGCGCTCCGGTGGCCGCGCGGCACGCCGTGCCGCACGCGCGGCTCCCCTGGCCGACCACCTGCGCCCCATCCGCCCCGGAATGCCCGGCGGACAGTACTCCCCCCTGAACGAAACAGACGTTTTGCGAATCCACGGTGCTGCTCTTGAGGCACTGGAACGTATTGGTCTGGCCGACGCGCCCGCATCCGGCGTTGCCTATCTGACCGCTGCGGGGGCCATTCAGGGCGACGACGGTCGCATCCGCTTTCCCCGCGCGCTGGTCGAAGACACGATCGCGCGCGCCAACCGCTCCCTGACCCTGTACAGCCGCGACGGGCTGCACGATCTGGACCTCTCAGGCACCCGCGTGCACTACGGCACCGCCGGTGCTGCGGTGCATATGGTGGAACCCGACGGGCGCACCTATCGCGAAAGCACGGTTCAGGACCTGCACGACGCCGCACGCATCTGTGACCGGCTGGACAACATCCACTTTGTCCAGCGACCTATGGTCTGTCGCGACATCTTTGACAACTTCGAGATGGACATGAACTCGGTCTATGCCTGCACTGCTGGCACGACCAAACATATCGGCGTGTCCTTTACCGATCCGTCCTATGTCGCCCCCGCCATCGAGATGCTGCACATGATCGCTGGCGGCGAAGCGGCGTGGCGCGCACGGCCCTTTGTCAGCAACTCGAACTGCTTTGTCGTACCGCCCATGAAATTCGCCACCGAATCCTGCCTGGTGATGGAGGCGTGCATCGAACACGGTATGCCCGTGCTGCTGCTGTCCGCAGGCATGTCCGGCGCAACGGCACCGGGCAGCATAGCGGGCGCGATTGTGCAGGCGGTGGCGGAATGTCTGGCGGGGCTGGTCTATGTCCACGCCGTCAAACCGGGCGCACCGGCAATCTTTGGCACATGGCCCTTTGATCTGGACCTGCGCACCGGTGCAATGACCGGCGGGTCCGGCGAACAGGCGCTGCTGACGGCAGGTTGCGCCCAGATGCACCGGTTCTACGACCTGCCCGGCGGCGCCGCCGCAGGAATAGCCGACAGCAAGCTGCCCGACATGCAGGCCGGTTGGGAACAGATGTGTTCCAACGTGATGGCAGGCCTGTCGGGACTGAACATGGTGTATGAGGCAGCCGGAATGCACGCATCACTGCTGGGGTTCTGTCACGAAAGCCTGATCATGGGCGACGATCTGATCGGGCAGGCCCTGCGCTGTGTGCGCGGGATCGAAGTGACCGACGAAACCATGGCGCTGGACCAGATGGCCGCCGTCTGCATGGGGGGACCGGGGCACTACCTGGGTACGGCGGAAACGCTGGGCCGGATGGAAATGGACAACGTCTATCCCGCCCTCGGCGACCGCACATCGCCCAAGGAATGGGCCGAGCGGGGCAAACCGGACCTGGTCGCACGGGCCACCGCGCGCAAGAATGAAATACTGGCAAAGCGATCCGCCGCGCGCTTCGATCCGGCGCTGGATGCGGCGATACGGGCAAAGTTCAACATTCACCTGCCCGCATAGAAAACAGGCGTCCGGGACTGGGGAAAACCGGACGCCTGCCTGTCAGCGTTTCGCGCTCACATCAAGACGTTGCTTGTACTGTCGCGCGAAACGCCGGTTTGGGCCTTAGCCTTCGTTGGGCGCGGGCAACATCCCGGCCTCGGTGGCGGCGGCAATTTCTTCTGCGTCCAGCGCGCCGTTGGCATCCAGATCAAGCAGGGTGAACTGATCACCGTCCATGTCCGGATAGGCAACCTGCAACTCGTCCAGTGTCAGGTAACCGTCCTGATTGGCGTCCAGCTCTGCCGCGGTGTTCGCGCTTGCGATCATCGGGCAAGCGGCGACGGCAACGGCTGCGGCGAATGTTGTGAACTTGGTCATGGTGTTACTCCTTGGTTAGTCTTGGTTAACGAGGCCTCGTTGGGCGCTCATAGGGTTTGATGCGGAAAGCGTGCTTTGCGTCCCTGCCCTGTCGGCCCGCACAACCCACGCGCGATAGCACGCCGATCCGCGCCATGACCCTCGGCAAGCGGTCGCCCAAAAAGAGGCGCTGCACCGGATCGGCATAAACCCCCCGTCTGTTCAGCACCGCGCGCGCAGGGTTAGGTCGCGCCATGACAACACATGCACCCCTGACCCGCCTCATCCCCATGCTGACCCGCCGTGCGCGTCGGCTGACCCGGTCCCACAGCGCCGCCGACGATCTGGTGCAAGAAACACTGCTGCGCCTGATCCAGCGCGCCCGCCGTGGCGGCCCCATCGACGACCTGCCCGCCTATGCCATGCGCACGCTGACCAATCAGGCCCGCATGTCGTGGCGGCGCGCAGCCGAGACCGAGGAGCTGGAGGAAGATCACGCCACGGTGCAGCCCGACGCCCCGATGCGGCTGGACTGCGCCGACGCCCTGCGGGTGATTGAGACATTGCCGCGCGATCAGGCCGACCTCATGCGGCTGGTGGCGGGCGGAGAAAGCTCTCCCGCGCAACTGGCCCGGCTGACAGGCGTGCCGCAAGGCACCGTGATGTCGCGCCTGTCGCGCGCGCGGGCAAGACTGCGGCGGGAGTTGGAGGGCGAACTGGAATAAGGAGCAGATGACATTACGGCTGCGCCCCCGAATTGCCTCAGATCACCCGACATTGTGGGCTGCATCCAGCGGAGCAGCCCGCCGCAACCACAAAAACACAATGCCTGCCGTCGCTGCGATCTGAAACGCTGCAAACACGATCAATGCAGAAAAAAGACCAAACATATCCGCCAAGACACCGGTGGCAATCACCGGCACCGAGAACCCGAAATACGCATAGACAAACAAACCCGCTGTCGCCCGCGCCCGATCATCCGGCGCGCGCATGGACACTTCGGCCATAGACGCAAGATAGGTAAAGCCGTAACTGGCTGAGCTTGTGATGCAGGTTCCAAGAAGAACCAACGCCAGCCCCTTCCACCAAACCCCTGCCAGAAGCACCAGAAATCCAAGCGGGATCAGAGCGAACCCCCAAGCAAGCGCACGTTCGTTGGTCATACGGCGGGCAATCGGTTGACACAGGAAGCCCACAAAAATCGCCAGAAAAATGACCAGCCCCGTCCATCCGCCCAGATTGTTCGCCCCAAGCTCCAAAGGCACAACGGCAATGGTCATACCGGTTGTAGACCAGGCCAGCGCCATCGCCGTCCCGAACACCCATGTGCCAGCCGGAAACACCGGCAGGCGTAAGATGGAAACAGCCCGCGGCCTGTCAATCCGGGGCAACCCAAGGGCGATCACCGCAAGAACCGGCGCCATCACGCACAAGCCGATATAGCTGGCGGGCATATAGGTCGGCCCTTGCACGCCAAGGCTGATACCCGTCGCCAGCGCACCGCCACCAAAGCCAAGCGAGGTGGCAGAGGTCACGATAAGGGCCGCGGTCCTGACGCGGTCCGTGCCAAGAATTTCGCTCATATACGCGGTTCCAGCAGTCGTCGCGAGGCCCGTACCAACCCCGAGCAGCACCCGCGCACAAACCAGACTTGTCCAACTGGGCACATGCACCAAAAGCGCCGTGGCCCCAGCCCCCAGCATCAGCGCCAGCGCGATCGGCACCCGCCGCCCGATCCGGTCCGACAATCCGCCCAGCAGCAACAGCGTCGGCATAAGGCCCGCAACATAAGCCGCAAACGCGATGGTTACCGCCGTCGCACCCACATCACTTTGGGCAGCATAGACATCGTACAATGGGGCCTGAAGGTTCACGGCAAAGGTCACCGTAAACAGCCCGAGGGCAAGCAGTGAGACCGGGATCAGTTTGGACATGGGCATTGGGATGAGCCTTGCAGATTGACATGCGATCCGAATGCCATGCAGTTTTTGGCATGACAATTTTAATATTGTACTAGATACAGAAGCGCAGGAGACAGGTGTTAAGATCAGAGCGAGACCATGAAGAAAGCCCGATACATCCACCTGGCCGACATGCTGTCTGCGGCGATCGAAAGTGGCAAGCTGGTGCCGGGCACGAAACTGCCCACCCACCGCGCCTTTGCCCAGCAATTCAACGTCGCACTTGCCACCGCAACCCGTGTTTACGGCGAGCTGGATCGCCGTGGCATGATTATCGGAGAAGCGGGGCGCGGCACCTATGTGCGTGATCTGGCACTGCCCCCCACCCTTGGCGTGCAGCACACTGCCAACGACGACCTGATTGATCTGGTGTTCAATATGCCGGGTGAGGCGACCGATGCAGATATACTGCGCGCAGGGCTGCGGCGGCTCGCAACGGCGGGCGATTTAGAGGCGATGCTGCGCTATCAACCTCACGGCGGGCGCACCCACGAACGCCGGATCATTGCAAAAAGCCTTGCCACGACCCTGGGGAAGGTCGATCCCGAATGCCTTTTGGTGACCTCGGGCGGCCAGCACGGACTGGCCACCCTCGCCCTTGGCCTGTTCCGACGCGGACAGGCGATTGCCACCGACACCTTGACCTATCCCGGCTTCAAATCTGTTGCGGCGTTGCAGGGGCTCGATCTTGTTGCGGTCGACGGAGATGACGGGGCGATGGACCCCGACGCGCTGGACCGCCAGTGTCGTCAGGGCAAGCTGCGGGCGGTCTATCTGATGCCAACCGTTCACAATCCTTTGGGAACGGTGATGAGCGAAACCACCCGCTTACGACTGGTCAGCATCGCACGCAAACACGATCTGTTCATCATCGAGGACGCAGCCTATGCCTTTCTCGAACCAGAACCGCCGCCCAGCCTGATCACACTTGCACCCGAGCGAACGATCCATGTCGGGAGCTTTTCCAAAAGCCTCGCGACCGGTCTGCGTCTGGGCTATGTGGTTGCCCCCGCAGCCCATGTCGAAAAACTGCTTGGGGCGATCAGGGCCACAACCTGGAACGCGCCTGCGCTGATCTCTGGCCTGGTCACAGGTTGGATCGAGGACGGCACGCTGGCCAAATCGCAACTGACCCGGCGACAGGATGGAGCTGCGCGTCAACTGCTTTGCCGGAGCGCCTTTGACGGAATGCCGCTGCTCTCGCATCGCAACGCGGGGTTCGCCTGGGTGCCGCTGGCAAAGGGGACGCGCGCGGAACCAATCGTTACACGACTGAAAGAACAAGGATTTTCAGTGTCTGGCGCGGACCCTTTTGCAACCGGCGGAGCCGCACCACAGGCCTTGCGGCTTGCTTTTGGAGGGCTTGCAAAGGATGATTTGCCAGCGATTTTCCAGACCGTCCGCGCCGCGATCACAGAGGTTTCAGGTATCTAGGTCAGCTACAGAACCGGCGGCCGGGGGCGCACCACGGTGCGCCCCCTCACCTCATGCGTTCCAGGCCCGGTCGCCCTTGGCATCCTTGACCCGCGTCGGCAGGCCGATCTCATCCAGCAAGGTGAACAGCGGCTTGGGGTCCAACTCCTCGACGTTCACCATCTTGGCCACGTCATAGGTGCCATCCGCAATCAGCATCGCAAAGGCCACGGGCGGCACGCCGGCGGTATAGGAAATGCCCTGGCTGCCGACCTCTTCATAGGCTTCCTTGTGATCGGCCACGTTATAGACGAACACTTCCGCCTCGGCACCGTCCTTGGTGCCTTTGACCAGATCCCCGATGCAGGTCTTGCCCGTGTAGTTCGGCGCAAGGCTCGACGGATCGGGCAGCACGGCCTTGACCACTTTCAGCGGAATGACCTCCAGCCCCTCGGCCGTCACCACCGGCTGTTCGGACAGCAGGCCAAGGTTTTGCAGAACGGTAAAGACGTTGATGTAGTGATCGCCAAAGCCCATCCAGAACCGCACATCGGCCTGCGGATAGTTGGCCGCCAGCGAATGCACCTCGTCGTGGCCCGACATATAGGCCTTTTGCTTGCCGACGACGGGCAGATCCCACTCGCGGCCCACCTCGAACATCTTGTTCTCCTGCCACGCGCCCTGCTGCCAGCTATACACGGTGCCGGTGAACTCGCGAAAGTTGATCTCGGGGTCGAAGTTGGTCGAGAAATACTTGCCGTGGTTGCCCGCGTTGATGTCGACGATGTCGATGGATTTCACCTCGTCCATATATTCATCCACCGCGAAACGGGCGAACGCGTTGACCATGCCGGGATCGAACCCCGCGCCCAGAATTGCGGTCACACCCGCTGCCGCGCAGTCGTCGCGGCGTTTCCATTCATAGTTGCCGTACCAGGGCGGCGTTTCGCAAATCTTGGCGGGATCTTCGTGAATCGCGGTGTCGATATAGGCAACCCCGGTCTGAATGCAGGCCTCGAGCACTGTCATGTTCACGAAAGGCGAGCCCACGTTGATCACAATCTGCGCACCGGTCCCCTGCAACAGGTCCACCACGGCGGCGGTGTCCATCGCATCCACCGCATGGGCCTTGAACACGCCGTCCTGTTTCATGGCACCCTTGTCGTGCACGCTCTGGATGATGGCTTCGCATTTCGAAACCGTCCGGCTGGCGATATGCAAATCCCCCAGCACATCGTTGTTTTGCGCGCATTTGTGCGCCACGACCTGAGCGACGCCACCTGCGCCGATGATAAGAACATTGCGTTTCATGTATCCAAGAGACCTCTTATGTCTGGTGTTCAGGAAAGGGCTGCCGAAAAATCGGCATAGTCGAATTCGCGCACCATGCGCAGGCTTCCGTCCAACTCGCGAATGGCGATTCCGGGCATCTTCACCCCGTTGAACCAGTTTTTCTTAACCATTGTGTAACCGGCTGCGTCCTGAAACGAAATCCGGTCGCCGGGTTGGATCGGTTTGTCGAACCGGAACTCGCCAAAGATATCGCCGGCAAGGCAGGACTTGCCGCAGATCATCCACGGGTGATCGCCGCTGTCGGGGCTGATTTTCGCAGGCTCGCGGTAAATCAGCAAATCCAGCATATGCGCCTCGATCGACGCATCGACAATCGCCAGGTCCTTGCCGTTGTGCAGCGTGTCCAGAACGGTCACCTCCAGCGTCGCAGCCCCCGTGATCGCGGCCTCGCCCGGTTCCAGGTAAACCTGCACGCCGTTGGTTTCCGCGAACGCCTTGAGCCGCGCGGCGAGACGCTCCAGCGGATAGCCCTCGCCGGTGAAATGAATGCCGCCGCCCAGGCTGATCCAGTCCATCCGCGCAATGATCGCGCCAAAACGGTCCTCGATCAGAGTCAGCATCTCGTCGAACCGGTCGAAATCGTCGTTCTCGCAGTTGTTGTGAAACATCAGCCCGCTGATCTTGTCCGCCACGGTGGCGATCTGGTCAGGGTCATGTTCGCCCAGACGGCTGAACGGACGCGCAGGGTCCGCCAGGTCAAACCCCGAGGTTGACACCCCCGGATTGACCCGCAGCCCGCGCACATGATCCTGCGATGCGGCATCGAAACGGGTCAGCTGGCCGATGGAGTTGAAGATGATCTTGTCGCTGTGGGTCAGGACCTCTTCGATCTCGTGATCGGCATAGGCCACGGAATAGGCGTGCGTTTCCCCGCCGAACTTCTCGGCCCCCAACCGCACCTCGTACAGCGACGACGAGGTCGATCCATCCATGTATTGCGACATGAAATCAAAGACCGACCACGTGGCAAAACACTTCAGCGCCAACAGCGATTTCGCACCGGATGCGTCACGCAACCAGGCGATTTTTTCTATGTTCTTTTTCAGATGGGATTTGTCGATCAGGTAATAGGGCGTTTGCATGGGCGTGCTCCCCTTGGTGCCGTGTCTCAAGCCGCCCACCTAAGGCGACGAAGCCCCCATGGCAAGGGCGATGGCAAAATGCCCGCGACACGGGCACGCTTTCACCGTTGTATGTGCATGGGAAAACAGGACAAACAACATGAAAACGTGGTTGCAGCCTGCCCGCCTCTTGCCCGTTCAAGGTTCAGTGCGACGTCGATCGCAAGGGCCCAAGGGCGAGTGCGCACAGGATGAATGCGAACTCGTTTCAGACCTTGAGCGTCTGCGGGTATTTCTACCCTCCGAAACCTGACCTTGTACCACCCGCCTTGCCAAAGCCCCCGCGTGAAGCGGCGGTGGCGCGTGTCATTGGCGTTTTCCCGATGGTCGAGGTCGGGCGGACAAATTGCGAGGTGTTCAGCTTTGCCGCGCCTTGGTTGCTGGAAAAGGTGCTGGTGCGCGCGGCATTGGTATAGCGTCCGTCGGCATTTTTATACAGCGGCTGGGACGCGGCCATCCCGGCCTTTCCCCCCAGCATGTTCCCGATCAGATAACCTGCCAGCAACGGCATGAAGATACTGCCAGACCCGCCTTGTGTCGCGCTCGCTTCCGAGCCACAGGCACCTTCGCCATGCTGCTCTTCGCAAACGGCAATGCTGTCATAGCGCGGTGCTGCCTCGACGTGCAGCGCCTCGGCCTGCGAAAACGCGGTCTCGCAATCTTGCGCGCTGAACATCCCGCCGCGCGACGCTTCGTCCACACAGCTTTGCAGATCCGGGAATGCGGCGGCATCCACCTGTTCTTCGCGGCATCCCGCCAGCGCAAAGGCGGTCGCGCCAACGATCATAATAGCAACGCGGTTCGAGCGTTTGGTCATGTCAGTCGTCTTTCTGCTAGGGTACCGCGCCTGTTACGCAACGATAAAATGGGGTTTAAAGCGGGACAAATCCTGTGTGATGCGGGACCGGTCTTCGCGCAGACCAATTCCGGCACAAGCCTGCCCTATGATCCAGGCCCCGACCACAGGACGGAAACCGTCAAACTGCGGCAATGGCGCATAGGCCTGAATGATGCGCGGATGTTCGGAATAGTCGGTGTTTTTCGATTCCTCGACCACCTGCCCGGACTTGAAGATCGAAACCGACGCGCCTTCACGCGACAGGATTGGCTTGCGCACATGACCGGCGTCCAGTTGCGCCTCGGCGCGGGCAAAGGCAGCAGCACTTGCCCCACGGCCCGGCCTGGTGTCGTTAAGATCAGCCTCGAAAAAGGCGGGCAACAGGTTTGGATGCCCTTCGAACATCTCCCACAACACCGGCAACAATCCCTTGTTGGACAGCAATGCCTTCCACGCAGGTTCCAGAAACAGACAGCAGGAACCGTCGATGTGGTTTGCGTAGTCATCGCGCAGCAAATCTTCCCACGGATACAATTTGAACAAGACCGCGATCCGGCGATCTTCGTCATCCAGAAACTGGCCGTCCTCGCTGAGCGCGATTTTGTCCAGATCACAGTAATGCGCGCCCAGACCAGCCTCTCGTGCGGCCCAGCCCATGGCCTCGACCGTGCCGTAATCCTCTGGATTTCCAGCGACCGCGGTAAAGTGCAAATCGCTGTTCGTTTCGAACACTTCGGCAAACCGCGCAACCAATGCCTCGTGTATCCCGTTGAACTGGTCGGTTCCGGCGGGCAGCACACCGGCGTGCAACTGGTCTTCTAACCATTGCCACTGAAACGCCGCGCTTTCATACAGGGACGTCGGCGTATCGGCGTTATATTCCAGCAACTTGGCAGGCGTCTGGCCGTCGTAGGCGAAATCGAACCGTCCGTATATCTCCGGGTCGCCCCGCTTCCAGCTTTCGGCAACAAGATCACGGTGCGCTTGCGGAATCGCCAGTTTTTCCATCAGGCTTTCGCTGGCGATGATCTCGGCCACTGCCTCGCGGCACATGTCATGCAGCGCGGTTGAAGGGTCTTCCAGATCGGTCTCGATCTGCTCAAGCGTAAAGGCATAGGCTGAGGTTTCATCCCAATAGGGTTCGCCATGCATATCCGCAAAGGTGAACCCGACATCTTTGGCATGGTCGCGCCAATGCGCCCGTTCAGGCAAAGTGATCTTTTTCAATGGTCAGGTCCCCAAGCGTTCCCGACCGGACTTAATCGGAATCGGATGCGGCAACCAGAGGTGGTTTTGGGGAAATGTCTTCGGCTCAGGACCGATTGATCCTGCGCCTTAAGTTTTCATGCGTTTCGCAACACCCGGAAAATTCGGACCCGCACGAAAAAAGGGAGAGCCGAAGCTCTCCCGTAAAGTCTCGCCACTCAGGCTCAATGTGTTAACCGCTCGGAAATTTTTTTGCCTGCGGCCTGAGCGTCGTCAGGGGGCGAGCGCACCCGCCCCGTGTCCCGAGCAAGTCCATTCGGACTTGCTCGGAGTGGGTGGCAGCGTATCGCGTAGCGATGCGCGAGAACCCACCCCTTTGCTATTTGAACTCTCCCTCACAGACAGGACAGTTCTTCCTATTTTCGTCAGCGGCAACAATATAGTCACCGCAATAACCGCACCACCGCGCGTCGGGAGGAACGTCGAGTGGTTTCAACCGAGGTTCCATCTCTCTAAGCTGAGGTCGAAGAGGTTTCATCGCACGTTTTTTCCTTTTGCGCTCATCCCAAACCATTTCCGCCCCACCCTATTTCGGCGGAGGTCCGGCCTGAACTGGCGCGGTCGAACCCCCTGCACGTTTTCCCGCAATGGGAAACGTGATTTGCTTAACTACAGCCGGACGTGCCGCCGCAGGTGTTGCACTTCATGCAGGTGCCGTTGCGCACCAGCGTGTAGTTGCCACATTCGCCGCAAGCTTCACCTTCATAGCCCTGCATTTTCGCCTTGGCCCGTGCATCGAGGCTGACAGCCCCGGAGGCCACTGCAGTGGTTGTCATGCTGGCCGCCCCGCCGGTGCCGGTGGCCACTTCGGGCACCAGTGTTTGCAGCGTTGCAACCGGATCGGCCATGCCGCCCTGCAGCAGGGTCAGATCCTGCGGCAGACGCTTGCGCAGATAGCCAGTCGAGGAAATCTGTTTCAAGACTTCCAGCGATTTGCTGGCCGCACTTTCGCTGATTTCGCTGACATTGCTCACACCCTCTTCGACACCGCGACCGATGCTGTCGAACGACGCGCCCTCGGGCTGGACATGTGCCAGGTCGGTGCGGTCCAGATAGGACACCGCCAGTTCGCGGAAGATATAATCCAGGATCGACGTTGCATTCTTGATGCTGTCGTTGCCCTGAACCATGCCGGCCGGTTCGAACTTGGTAAAGGTGAACGCATCGACGAACTCTTCCAGCGGCACGCCGTATTGCAGACCAACCGACACCGCGATGGCAAAGTTGTTCATCATGGCGCGGAAACCGGCACCTTCCTTGTGCATGTCGATAAAGATTTCGCCCAGGTTGCCGTCGGCATATTCGCCAGTGCGCAGGTAAACCTTGTGCCCGCCCACGATGGCCTTCTGGGTATAGCCCTTGCGACGCTCGGGCATCTTCTCGCGGTGCGACTTCACGATCTCCTTGACGATGATCTTTTCGACGATCTTCTCGGCCAGAACGGTGGCTTTTTCCTGCATCGAACCGGATGCGAGCGCCTCTTCCGCCTCTTCGTCATCCTCGACCAGCGCCGACGCCAGCGGCTGTGACAGTTTCGATCCATCGCGGTACAGCGCGTTGGCTTTCACCCCCAGCGACCACGACAGTTCGTAGGCCTTCTGGCAATCCTCGATGGTGGCATCGTTGGGCATGTTGATCGTCTTGCTGATCGCGCCCGAGATGAACGACTGTGCCGCGGCCATCATGTAGATGTGGCTGTCGACGCTCAGATACCGCTTGCCCTTCTTACCGCAGGCATTGGCGCAATCGAAGATCGCGTAATGCTCTTCCTTCAGGAACGGCGCGCCTTCCAGTGTCATCGTGCCGCAAACGTGGTCATTGGCCAGCTCGATGTCACGCTTGCTGAACCCAAGATGGCGCAGCAGGTCAAAGGTGGGATCGTTCAGCTTGGCCGCCGGGATGCCCAGCACCTTGGTGCAGAAATCCTCGCCCAGCGTCCACTGGTTGAACACGAACCGGATATCGAACGCGCTTTCCAGCGCCGCGTCGACCTTGGCCAACTCGTTGGGGCCAAAACCGTGACCGGTCAACGAGGTGTGGTTGATGCCGGGCGCGTTGCCGATGGTGCCGTGGCCCACCGCATAGCTGACGATTTCCTCGATCTGGGCCGAACCATAGCCCAGTTTCTCCAGCGCCGCAGGCACCGACCGGTTGATGATCTTGAAATACCCGCCACCGGCCAGCTTCTTGAACTTCACCAGCGCAAAGTCGGGTTCGATCCCAGTGGTGTCACAGTCCATCACCAGACCGATGGTGCCCGTGGGGGCAATAACGGATGTCTGGGCGTTGCGATAACCGTGTTTCTCGCCCAGGCTCAGCGCCTCGTCCCAGGTGCTTTGCGCCATCTCGACCAGACGCATGTCGGGGCAACCGGCGATGTCCAGCGGCACAGGCTTCACCGCCAGCTTTTCATAGCCTTCGTCGTTGCCATAGGCCGCATTGCGGTGGTTGCGAATGACGCGCAGCATGTCCTTGGCGTTTTTCTTGTAGCCTGGGAACGCCCCCAGCTCGCCCGCCATCTCGGCGGAGGTGGCATAGGCCACGCCGGTCATGATCGCGGTCAGCGCACCGCACAACGCACGGCCTTCGTCGCTGTCATAGGAATAGCCCATGTTCATCAGCAAGCCGCCGATGTTCGCATAGCCCAGACCCAGCGTGCGGAAGTCATAGGACCGCTGCGCAATTTCTTTCGACGGGAACTGCGCCATCATCACGCTAATTTCCAGCGTCACGGTCCACAGACGCGCGGCGTGCATGTAATCTTCGACCTGGAACACGCCATCCTTGAGGAAGGTCAGCAGGTTCATCGACGCCAGGTTACAGGCGGTGTCGTCCAGGAACATGTATTCCGAACAGGGGTTCGAGCCACGGATCGGCCCGTCAGCGGGGCACGTGTGCCATTCGTTCACGGTGTCGTGGTACTGGATGCCCGGATCGGCACAGGCCCATGCGGCATGGCCCACCTGCTCCCACAGATCGCGGGCGCGGATCGTCTTGGTCACGCGGTTGTCGGTGCGGCTGATCAACTCCCAGTCGGCGTCTTTCTCAACGGCCGTCAGGAAGGCGTTGGTCACCCGGATCGAGTTGTTCGAGTTCTGACCCGAAACCGAGCTGTAGGCTTCGGAATCCCAGTCGGTGTCATAGGTGGGGAACTCGATGCTGGTGTGGCCCTGTTTGGCGTAATCCAGCACGCGTTTGATATAAGTCTCGGGGATTGCGACCTTTTTGGCGTCGCGAATGGCCGCTTTCAGCCCTTCGTTCACCTTGGGGTCATAGGCATCGGCCTCTGCGCCGTCCCATGCCTTGATCGCGGCGAACAGCGCGTTCAGCTTCTGCTCGTGCATTTTCGAGCCTGCGACGATGCTCGCCACTTTCTGCTCTTCGATCACCTTCCAGTTGATGAAATCCTCGATATCGGGGTGGTCCGCATCGACGATCACCATCTTGGCCGCGCGGCGCGTGGTGCCGCCCGATTTGATCGCACCCGCAGCGCGGTCACCGATTTTCAAAAAGCCCATCAGGCCGCTGGACTTGCCACCGCCCGACAGTTTTTCACCTTCGCCACGAAGCGAGGAAAAGTTGGTGCCGGTGCCCGAGCCGTATTTGAACAGACGCGCCTCACGCACCCACAGGTCCATGATGCCGCCGTCACCCACCAGATCATCGGCGACCGACTGGATAAAGCAGGCATGGGGCTGCGGATGCTCATAGGAGGATTTCGAGCGGGTCAGCTCGCCGGTCTGGTAGTCCACGTAATAGTGGCCCTGCGCCGGACCGTCGATGCCATAAGCCCAGTGCAGGCCGGTGTTGAACCACTGCGGGCTGTTGGGGGCCGCGCGTTGGGTCGCCAGCATGTGGCGCATTTCGTCATAATAGGTTTGGGCGTCTGCCTCGGTGGTGAAATAACCACCCTTCCAGCCCCAGTAGGCCCATGCACCCGCCAAACGGTCGAACACCTGCTTGGACGAGGTTTCGCCCCCCATCTCGGCACCTTCAGCGGGAACCGACCGCCACAGGAAGGACGGAACGCCTTTTTCTTTTACTTTCTTCACCTTGCTCGGCACGCCGGCCTTGCGGAAATACTTCTGCGCGATCACGTCGCTGGCGACCTGGCTCCAGGATGCGGGCACTTCGACATTGTCGAGGCGGAACACGATCGTGCCGTCAGGATTGCGAATCTCGGAAACGGTTGTCACGAAATCCAGCGATGCATAGGCATCTGATCCGGCTTGGGTGAACTTTCTATCAATTTTCATCGCGCTGCCTCATATCCAGCTTTTTTCAGGTTGAAACGCTGACGTTGCAGCGGTCCGCTTGGTGCAGGTGCCGGGATGAAATTGACACGTCTTTTGGTGCTGAAACCGAATGTTCCAGCCCTGGATTTCGTCCTGTTTGACGCAATTTTGTCTGTCCCAGCGTCGCCGACGTCTTGTTAGTGTTGTCCACTAAATGTTGTGGTGATCGGCGATGTCTGCACAACCTGACGTATCCACCCGCCTTGCGTCAACGAAAATTTTTAGGTTTTTTTGCCATCAACAGGCTTGACCCACACCGACAATTGTTCGGTTTCGGCTTGCGGGTGATTCAGTCTCGCTGCACGGCAAAATCATCCACAAATGTTACCCACAGGCTGCAGCCGGATTTTCTGAACCTTGCGGCAAACTTAGCCCATTCATGTGACGTTATTCATTAAGTTGTACCCAGCTTCATCCACCGTTCTGCGTCGCGGCACGAAACGGTTTGTTCTCTGTTGGGATTTGTGGTCGTTTGAGAGCAACTGGCAAAAAGGGCACGTTCATGAAACCGATCACGGCACTCCTGCCCATCTTTTTGGCGGCCTGCGCACCCCAATATATAGAGACCACGGTCACTGACCCACAAGATTTGCCCGTGCGCCGGGCCTTGTTCGCCCAAGACCCTGCAGGTCTGCACGAGGCGTTTCGCGCGGCCTGCGACTCACCTGGCGACACATTGGCCACACCTTCGCGGGGAATCATTCAGTGCCGCACCCTGCCCACGCCCGATTTCGCGGCCTTTCTCCTGCTGGAATATGACGGTGCGCTGAAAACCCCCACCGTCGTCATGCAAAAACAAAAGCGCCGCACGGATGCGGGACCAGGATCGACGATGATCGAATTCAGCTATTTCGCTGAAGTCCCGCAAAAGTCGGGCAATGCGCGGCGTGTCTATTACAAGGACCGCCAGCTGGATCAGCTGCTGGACCAGATGATGCGCGCCGCCGGAGGCCAGACTGTCGAATAGACAGCCCTGGCGCGCACAGGACGAAACGGCCCCGCGCCAAGGCGCGTGCCGTTACAGATCACACAAAGTGGGAAATTCATGGTCGGGGCGAGAGGATTCGAACCTCCGACCCCCTGTACCCAAAACAGGTGCGCTACCAGGCTGCGCCACACCCCGAACCATGGGCGGTGCATAACGGCCACCCCGCCGATTGAAAAGGGCAAAAGCGCCCGGACCGCCCTATTCTGTGCAGGGCCACGCCGCATCGTCCCCGTCAAAGGCCGGATGACGCACCTGCGTGCCCTTGGTGATGCCCATTCGCTCGGCCAGGCCGCCGTTGATTTCCAATGCAGCCAGCAGATTGTCGCCCCCAAAGATCGGGGTTTCATCCAGGGGAATCGCACGGTGGTGAATGTTCTGAACAACGCCCTGCGCATCGATGAAAATCATATCCAGCGGAATCAGCGTGTTGCGCATCCAGAAATTCATCGGCCTGGGGCTTTCGTAAACAAACAGCATCCCGGCGGATTGCGGCATCTTCGGCCGGTTCATCAAACCCTGCGCCCGCTCTTCGTTGTCATCGGCGATCTCGACGTTGAACCGCGCCCGCCCCCAATCGCCACGCAAATCGACCGCCCCCTGCGAACAGGCCGCCCACAGGGCAGAGTTGCCAAGCATTACAAAAAGACCGGTAAACAGAATGCCGCGCATTGTCAGTCGTCCTTTGAAAGCGCCGCCTCCCATGCATGAACTTCGGCGGCCATGCGACCCCGTTTGCCATCTATCACCCGGATTGCCAAGGCTTCGCCCGGCTGCAAATCGGACAGCCCCGAACGACGCAGAACCTCGACGTGCAGAAACACGTCCTCGGCGCTGCCGAAAATATTGGCAAAGCCAAAGCCCTTGCCCTTGTCGAACCATTTGACCCGCCCCGGCTCAAGCGGCGTATCAACGACACCAAATTCCGCCAGATCGGCCAACGCCTGCTCACCGCGGCTGTTTTCGGGCGGTGTGATCGACAAGACTTCGACCGCCTGCACGCCGCGTTCGGTGTTTTGCACGACCACATCGACCCGCGCCTGATCCGATACCGAACTTTGCCCGAAATTGCGCAGCACATTCACGTGCAGCAAAATGTCGGGCCCACCTGTATCCGCGACGATAAAGCCGAACCCCTTGACCGGATCAAACCACTTGACCAGTCCGGTCAAAGTCTCACGCTGTTTGTCTTCGTCCGGCACTGAGCAGTCTTTCATCGAGAAACTAAATTGTTGACCTGTTAACCAAGACTTGCACGATTTTCATATCCCTTTTCAAGCGGGAAAACCTAAGGTTTTTCAATATTCTGCGTTTCGCGCTGCACGAAATTCATGGGTTAAGGCGATCAATTTGCCATGGCTGAGACGGGTTTTCACGCCGCCATCTGTACCGGTCGTGCAGTCTGAAATCGCCATCTGCCCAGAATTCAATCTCGACGGGAGTGATGCGGTAACCGCCCCAGAATGGCGGCCGCTTGGGGTTGGTGCCGTGCTGTGCGGTCACCCTTGCGACCTCTGCCATCAGCGTGGCGCGATTCTTCAACGGGCGGCTTTGTTTGGACGCCCATGCCCCCAGACGGCTTTTCAGCGAACGCGATGCGTAATACTCATCCGCCCGCGGACCATCCTCGCGGACGACCGTGCCGCGCACCCTGACCTGACGGCGCAGCGATTTCCAATGCATGACAAAAGCGGCGGCCTTGGCCTGTTCGATTTCCTGTGCCTTGGCGCTTTCGTAATTGGTGTAAAAGATGAACGCATCGTCGGTGATATCCTTCAAAAGCACCATTCGCGCGTTGGGCATACCCGACGCATCCACCGTCGACAGGGCAATGGCGTTGGGGTCGTTTATCTCCGAGGCTTCCGCTTTGGCCAACCAGCTGCGCACCAATGCAAAAGGATCATCCCCCGCGAATTTTCCGCTGCGTTCTGCCATCTTGTCCACCTTCCATAACCGTCACTTCGCATGAGTCACGGTCTGCTCCAGCGTAACATAGAGTACAAAGACCGCGCGCCAAGCATACCAACTCTCTTGATGGCACGGGGTCAATCGCCTAAAGGTCGCTTAAATGAAGTGGCTTGAAGGCAAAGGGGTTTTTGATGGCGCATGAGCTGATGAAGGGCAAACGCGGGTTGATCATGGGCCTGGCCAATGACAAGTCGATCGCATGGGGCATTGCCAAGACGCTGGCGGATGCCGGTGCACAGCTGGCGTTTTCCTACCAGGGCGACGCGCTGAAGAAACGCGTGGACCCGCTTGCGGCATCGCTGGGCAGCGACATCGTCCTGCCCTGCGACGTGGGTGACGAGGCGTCGATTGATGCGCTGTTTGCCTCCCTGCAAGAGACTTGGGGCAATCTGGATTTTGTGGTTCATGCCATCGGCTTTTCCGACAAGAACGAACTGCGTGGGCGTTACGTCGACACCAGCCGTGCCAACTTTGCCATGTCCATGGACATTTCGGTCTATTCCTTCACCGCCGTAATGCAGCGCGCCGAGAAGATGATGAACCCCGGCAGCAGCGCGGTGACGCTGACCTATTACGGTGCCGAAAAGGTGATGCCGCATTACAACGTCATGGGCGTCGCCAAGGCGGCGCTCGAGGCTTCTGTGCAATATCTTGCCGAAGATCTGGGCAAGGACGGCATCCGCGTCAACGCGATCTCGGCCGGACCAATCAAAACACTGGCCGCCTCGGGAATCGGGGATTTCCGGTACATCATGAAGTGGAATGAGTACAACTCGCCCCTGCGCCGCAACGTCACCATCGAAGATGTGGGCAAGGCAGCGCTCTTTCTGCTCTCGGATCTGGGCAGCGGCACCACGGGTGAAAACCTGCACGTGGACGCAGGCTATCATGTGGTCGGCATGAAAGCCGTCGACGCCCCCGACATCACAAAGTGACGCCATGTCCCCCGAAAGCCTGATTGCCTTCAACTCGATCCTGATCGCCGCCCTGCTCAGCCCGGGGGCCGCTTTCCTGACCTCGGTGCGCATGTCCGTCAGCGCAGGCCGTGCGGCCGGAATCGCAACCGGTTTCGGGCTGGGGACAATGGCCGCGCTTTGGACCTTGGCGGCACTGATGGGGCTTGAGGGGCTGTTCGCGCTGTTTCCCTGGGCCTACACCACGCTCAAGATCGCCGGTGCGCTTTACCTGATCTGGATCGCCATCCAGACATGGCGCCATGCCCGCGATCCGCTGGGCGATGTGTCCGTGCCGCGCGGGCGGGCGTTCTTGACGGGCTTTCTGGTGAACCTGGGCAATCCCAAATCCATGCTCTTCGCGGGTGCCATCATCGTGGTGATCTTCCCCAAGGGGTTGGAGGCCCAGCATATCGCGCTGATCGTTGCCAACCACTTTGCACTCGAAGTGCTGTTCTACACCGCCTGCGCCCTGCTGCTGTCCAGCGGCCCAGCCCGCGCGCGCTATTTGGCGGCCAAGCCTGTGCTGGACCGCATCGCTGCGGTGGCGCTGGGTGGCTTTGGCCTGAAACTGCTTACAGGAAAGTAATCCGATGACCGACCGCCTGCCCCACGAAAAAGGTTTTCACATCAGCTGGGACCAGATCCATCGCGACAGCCGCGCGCTGGCGTGGCGTCTGGACGGGCATGGTCCCGAAGGCGGTGCCGGTGAACAGGGTGGCGGCTGGCGTGCGGTGGTGGCCATCACGCGGGGCGGCATGGCCCCTGCGATGATCGTCGCCCGCGAACTGGACATCCGCACCGTGGACACCATCAGCATCAAATCCTACGACCATCAGGACCAGTCCGAGGCCCGCGTGCTGAAATACCCCGACGCCGAGATGATGGGCGACGGCACCGGCATCCTGATCATCGATGATCTGGTGGACAGCGGCAAAACCCTCGAGGTGGTCCGCGCCATGTACCCCAAGGCGCATTTCGCCACCGTCTATGCCAAGCCCAAGGGCCGCCCGCAGGTCGACACCTTTATCACCGAGGTCTCTCAGGACACGTGGATCTTCTTCCCCTGGGACATGGCGCTGCAATATGTCGAACCCTACCGCGGCAAGGACTGATCATACGGTTCGTCTTTTCTGGTTCAGAAAATCCCCGCCGGAGGCACCTGCCCTCACACCCGGAGCCAACCGATGAATTTGCCACGCACCGCCACCACATTCGCCCCGCCCGTCATGGAAGCACGCCGCTGGCTGGACGGTGTGACCCATCCCGCCGACCGCCCGTTGATCAACGTAAGCCAGGCCGCACCGGTTGACCCGCCCCCCACCGCATTGCGTCAGGCGATGGCGGATGCGGCGCTGACCAAAGACGATGCCCATCTCTATGGCCCCGTGCTGGGCATGCCGGCACTGCGCGATGCGCTGGCGGCCCAGATCAGCACGCATTACGAAGCGACAGTCACGGGCGATCACGTTGCGATTACCTCGGGCTGCAATCAGGCCTTCGCCGCCGCCATCGCCACGCTCTGCGCCGAGGGTGACGAGGTGATCCTGCCGACGCCCTGGTACTTCAATCACAAGATGTGGCTGGACATGTCCGGCGTCACCTCGGTCGCCCTGCGCACCGGCGACGACCTGTTGCCCGACGTCGAGACCGCCCGCGCCCTGATCACCCCGCGCACCCGTGCGATTGCGCTGGTCACCCCCAACAATCCCGGCGGCGTGGAATATCCCGCCGAACTGGTCCGCGCCTTTTACGATCTGGCCCGCGATGCGGGCATCGCGCTGATGGTTGACGAGACCTACCGCGATTTCGACAGCCGCACCGGCGCGCCGCACGCGCTGTTCCAACAGGACGGCTGGCAGGACACGTTCATCCATCTGTATTCCTTTTCAAAGGCTTACCGCCTGACCGGTCACCGCGTCGGCGCGCTGGCCGCGTCGCCCGCGCGGCTGGCCGAGGTCGAGAAATTCCTCGATACCGTCGCCATCTGCCCCGGCCAGATCGGCCAGTATGCGGCCCTTTGGGGGTTGGAAAACCTGTCGCAGTGGGTTGCGGGCGAACGCGATGAAATCCTGGCCCGCCGCGCAGCCATCGCCGGCGGCTTTGACGTGCTGGCGGCCCAGGGCTGGCGCTTGCTGGGGCTGGGTGCCTATTTTGCCTATTTGGAGCATCCCTTTGCGGCCTCCTCGGCCGACCTGGCGCCGCAACTGGTGCGCGAGGCGGGCATCCTTTGTCTGCCCGGCACCATGTTCTGCCCCGCGGACGACATCAGCGGACAGCGACATCTGCGCATCGCCTTTGCCAACCTCGATGTTGCGGGAATCGCCGCGTTCTATCACCGCCTGAGCGGGCTGGATCTGCCGCGCTGACGGCCCTTGCCCCTGCGCGGCACGCTCGCTAGACAAGGCAAACTTTTATCCGAGGACCCGCATCATGGCTGTACGCACGAAGAATATGTCGAAAACCGCCGTCTGGATCTTGATGGCCATGCTGATCCTTGGCCTTGGTGGCTTTGGCGCGACCAACCTGTCGGGCACCCTGCGGACGCTCGGCACGGTGGGTGACAAACACATCGACATCGACCAATACGCCAACCAGCTGAACCAGACGATCCGCGCCTACGAGGCGCAGACCGGCCAGCAGCTGTCCTTTGCGCAGGCGCAGGCGATGGGGCTGGACCAATCGGTGCTGCAACGTCTGGTCAGCCAGCGTGCGCTGGACAATGAAACCGACAAGCTGGGACTGTCGATCGGCGACGCATCCCTGCGCGACGAAATCGTTCAAATCCGCGAGTTTCGCGGCGTTGACGGCCAGTTCAACCGCGAAGGCTACCGGATGGCGCTGGAAAGCTCGGGCCTGTCGGAATCCGAGTTCGAGACCCAACTGCGCGAAGAGGCCGCACGCACCCTGTTGCAGGGGGCCATCGCCTCGGGCGTCGTGATGCCGGAAACCTATGCCAAGACGCTGGTGGATTACGTCGGCGAAGCGCGCAACTTCACATGGTCGCGCCTGCAAGCCGAAGACCTGGAAACGCCGGTGGCAGAGCCGACCGAAGACGAAATGCGCGCCTATCTGGCCGAACATCAGGCCGATTACCAACGCCCTGAAACCAAAACGATCACCTATGCCCTGCTGACCCCGGACATGCTGGTGGACACCGTCGAAGTGGACGCGGCCGACCTGCAAAAAGCCTATGAGGCGCGTGCCGATGAATACCAGCAGCCCGAGCGTCGTCTGGTCGAACGCCTGCCCTTCCTCGATCAAGAGGCCGCCGACCGCGCCGCCGCCGCGCTGGAAATGCAAGGCACCACCTTTGAACAGCTGGTTCAGGACCGTGGCCTCGCGCTGGCCGATGTGGACATGGGCGATATGAGCCTGGCCGATCTGGGCGGCGCAGGCGAGGCGATCTTTGCCGCCGAAGTGGGCGATGTCGTGGGCCCGCTGCCGTCAGACCTGGGCCCTGCCCTGTTCCGCGTCAACGGCGTACTGCCCGCGCACAACACCACATTCGAGCAAGCCGAGCCGGAGCTGCGCGCCACGCTGGCCGCCGACCGCGCCCGCCGCCAGGTCGATGCGCAATCGCGCACCTACGATGACATGCTGGCCGGTGGTGCGACGCTGGAAGACCTGGCCAAGGAAAGCGACATGACGCTGGGCACCGTGGACTGGTTCGACGGCTCGGACGATGAAATGGCAGGCTATACCGAATTCCGCGAAGCCGCCGCCGCGGTGACCCAAGACGACTATCCCGAGATTGAAACGCTCAGCGATGGCGGCATCTTTGCCCTGCGACTGGACAAGGTCACCCCGGCCCGCGACGCCACCTTTGACGAGGCCCGCGAAGACATCGCCGCCGACATGATCGCCCAACGCACCGAGGCCGCGCTGAGCGCGAAGGCCGAAGAGCTGTTGCCGCAGTTGAAAGAGGGCGCAGGCTTTGCCGATTTGGGGCTGGATTCAATCGAAGAAGCCGACCAGACCCGCGACGCCTTTATCCAGAACACCCCGCGCAGCTTTGTCACGCAGGTGTTCGAGATGGAGCCCGGCGATGTGAACCTGGTCACCGGTCAGGGCATGGTCGTGATCGTGCGCCTGGACGACGTGCTGCCCGCCGCTGACAATGCCGAGGCCAACGCCCTGCAAGCACAGCTGGTCGAGCAGATGAACCAGTCGCTGTCGCAGGACATTCTGGATATCTACACCGCCGACACCACCGTGCGCGCCCGTCCGCAGATCGACCAGCGTGCGGTGCAGGCGGTTCATGTGAACTTTCCCTGACCCATGGCACTGACACCTGCATATGACGCCTTTGCGGCCGGCTTCGACGCCGGCCACAACCAGATCGTCTATACCCGCCTGGCCGCCGACCTGGATACGCCTGTGTCGCTGATGCTGAAACTGACCGGGGCCGCCGAGAACGCTTTCGTTCTGGAATCGGTCACCGGCGGCGAAGTGCGGGGGCGGTATTCGATCATCGGGATGAAGCCCGACCTGATCTGGAAGTGCCACGGCGAAACCTCTGCCGTGAACCGCGCCGCACGTTACGACGCCGACGCCTACCAGCCGATGGAGGGTAATCCGCTGGACGCGCTGCGGGCGCTGATCGCGGAATCGAAAATCGACCTGCCCGACGATCTGCCGCAGGCGGCGGCAGGCCTGTTCGGTTATCTGGGCTATGACACCGTGCGGCTGGTCGAACACCTGCCCGACGTGAACCCCGACCCGCTGGGCCTGCCCGATGCGGTCATGCTGCGCCCTTCGGTCGTGGCGGTGCTGGACGGGGTCAAGGGCGAGGTGACGGTCGTGTCGCCCGCATGGGTCAATGACGGACAAAGCGCGCGCGCCGCCTATGCGCAGGCCGCCGAACGGGTGATGGATGCCGTGCGCGATCTGGAACGCGCCATGCCCCGCGAAACCCGCGATCTGGGCGAGGCATCGGTCAGCGACGAGCCGGTCAGCAACTTTACCCACCAAGCCTATCTTGAGGCGGTGGAAAAGGCGCGCGATTACATCCGCGCCGGCGACATCTTTCAGGTGGTGCCCAGCCAGCGTTGGGCACAGGCCTTTCCGCAGCCGCCCTTCTCACTCTACCGTTCGCTGCGCCGCACCAACCCGTCGCCGTTCATGTTCTATTTCAACTTCGGCGGCTTCCAGGTGATCGGCGCCAGCCCCGAAATTCTGGTGCGCGTGTTCGGCAACGAGGTCACAATCCGCCCCATCGCAGGCACCCGTCCCCGTGGTGCCACGCCGGAAGAAGATCGCGCGCTTGAGGCCGACCTGCTGGCGGATCAGAAAGAACTGGCCGAGCATCTGATGCTGTTGGATCTGGGCCGCAACGACGTGGGCCGCGTGGCCAGGATCGGCACCGTGCGCCCTACGGAAGAATTCATCGTCGAACGCTACAGCCACGTGATGCACATCGTGTCGAACGTGGTGGGCGAACTGGCCCCGGGCAAGGACGCGCTGGACGCCTTCTTTGCCGGTATGCCCGCAGGCACCGTGTCAGGTGCGCCCAAGGTGCGGGCGATGCAGATCATCGACGAATTGGAGCCGGAAAAGCGTGGCGTCTATGGCGGCGGCGTCGGCTATTTCAGCGCAGGCGGCGACATGGACATGTGCATCGCCCTGCGCACGGCGGTGGTCAAGGACCAGACCCTGTATATCCAGGCCGGTGGCGGCGTGGTCTATGACAGCGATCCGCAATCGGAATATATGGAAACCATGCACAAATCCGGCGCGATCCGCCGTGCGGCAGAAGACGCGGCACGCTTTGGCGGAGGCAACGGGTGACAGCGAAAACCCGATAAAAGGCATTGCACGCATGAGCCGCCCCCCCTTTGAGATTGCCGGAACGCGCGTGGCCGCAGGGACCACCGATGTTGTCAATCTGCCGGTGTCGATCCTGCCCGACCACACACCGGTGCACATGTCGGTCAAGGTGCATCACGGCAAACGCCCCGGCCCCACGATGTTCGTATCGGCGGCGGTCCATGGCGACGAGGTGATCGGGGTGGAAATCGTGCGCCGCCTGCTGCGCGCGCCGCAACTGTCCAGCCTGCGCGGCACATTGCTGGTGGTGCCTGTGGTCAATTCTTTCGGCTTTCTCAACCGCTCGCGCTACCTGCCCGACCGGCGCGACCTGAACCGCTGTTTCCCCGGCACGCCGTCGGGCTCGCTGGGGTCACGGCTGGCGCATCTGTTCCTGCACGAGATCGTCATGCGCTGCGATTTCGGGATCGACCTGCATTCGGCGGCCATCCACCGCACCAACCTGCCACAGTGCCGCATCACGCCGGGTGACAAGATCACCGCCAAGATGGCCCGCGATTTCGGCGCGCCCGTGATCCTGAATTCGCCCCTGCGCGACGGATCGCTGCGCGGCGAGGCGGCGGCGCGGGGCACGCCTGTGCTGCTCTATGAAGCGGGCGAAGGCCTGCGGTTCGATGAATTCGCCGTGCGCGCCGGTGTGGCGGGCATCCTGCGGGTGCTGCGCGCGCAGGACATGCTGCCCGCCAAGGGCATCGCCAAAAGCAAGTCGTCCTCGCTGATCTGCAAAGGCTCGCACTGGTTGCGCGCCCCTGCGGGCGGGCTGCTGCGCACGTTCCGCGACACCGGAGAAGTGGTGGAAAAGGGTGATGTTCTGGCGGCGATTTCGGACCCGTTCGGGCACGTCGAGGTCGAGTTGAAAGCGCCCGCTGCGGGCATCCTGATCGGGCGCGCGATCTTGCCCGTGGTGAACGAGGGCGATGCGGTCTTTCATCTGGCCGAACTGGGACCGCGCGCGGATGAGGACACGGTCGAGGACATGACCGCCCAGCTCGAGGCCGATCCCATCTTTGACGAAGACGAGATCATTTAAAGCATCCGTCCTTTCGCCCGAGGCATGGCACATCAGCCTAGGGTCTATTCCCCCACCTGCGCCTTGAGCAGACGCGACACCGGCGACAAAGCCACGCGTTCGGCGCGGTCCTGCAGACCCCACAGCAGCAACGCCGAGATCGTGTCGGGGCGCACGCGGCCCAGCATCACCACCCCGCCTTCCTGGCCTGCACGGAATGCTGCCTGATCCAGAAAGCGGCGGATGACGGTGGGCGTCTGATCGGCGCTGTCGAAATCGCGGAACACGGTGGCCGCGGGCACGCCCTCGCGCAGGGCCAACTTTTGCGCGGTGTTCAGCCCCTTGGACTGCATCACGATGCCATAGCCGCCGCTGCCCAGAATGCTGACCACCTGATCGGAGACCGCGCGGTCGGCCTGGAATCCGGCACCTGTGCCTTCCAGTACGCCGATGGCCTCGGGCACCGCGTTCAGGGCGGCGGCGATGCTGACTTCGGCGTCGGTGGGCGTGGCCCCGGCGGGCAGGTCCACCATGGCCAAGACTTCCAGCCCTTCGGCACGATAGGCGGCGGCACGTTCGGCGGCGTCGGGCAGGTTGGCGTCAATGGCAAAACTCAGCGGATAGGGAAAGCTGCGCAGGGCAGCCAGCCCCACGGTGTCACCGCTCAGGTCCGCACCGCTGTCGATCAGAACGATGGACATCATCGGTTTCGAAGGGTCCAGCGCATCGACGTCAGAGGCATAGGCATCGATGGGCTTCTGCGCAAGCGGCGGATCGACGGGCGTGGCCTCGGCCTGTGCAGCCGCGTCACGGTCGACCAGCGAGCCGACGCGCTGCTCCATGCGCGGTGCGGTCTCGGTCTCTGTTTCGGTGGTTTCTGTCGTGGCGGGGTCCGCCGCCTCGGGCACCTCGGCGCTTTCGGCTTGCGCATCGGTTTCCGCTGTCTCGAACCCGCTGTCTGCGGCCACATCCGGGGCCGGTGGCTGGGCCGGTTCGGTGGAAATGCTCAACGCGTCCGCATCGGGCTGCGCGGGCAGGCTGGCCTGCGGGCTGGGCAGGACGGGCGCGTCGGTCTGTACCTGCACCCCGCTTTCCGCGTCAGGGGGGGCTGGCGTCTCGATTCCGCTGGTGCCGCCGGTTTCAGGGCGCACCGGCGCGAGGGTGTCGGCATCGGCCAGGGATGCAACATCATCGGCCTCGGGCTTTGTCACCTTGGGTGCGCCTGCCTCGGTGGCCAGATCGGCATCACCCGCCGGTTGCGGGCTGTCGGTGCTGGACGCCTGTGGCGCGCCGCCCGCGACGGGGGCATTCACATCCATGTCGGGTGCCGGGGCATTGTCGGCCACAACCGACACCAGCCCGACCGCACCGAGCCCGATCACAGCACCTGTCACTGCCCCGCTCAAAAAACCTCGCGCCATGTCTGTTCGTCCCTGCCTGTTGCCGGCCCACCCTAACGGGTTTTTTGTGCCCTTGTCATTGCCCACTGTACCCAGTCAAGCGCCCCCGACCCCTTGACGCCGGCGGGCAAGCCTGAACAAGTGTGCCTCGCTTATACAGTGCAGGCGGCCTTGGCCTCCAGCCCCCTAAATGCAAAGTTTGACCCATGCTGCTGCTGATCGACAACTATGACAGTTTTACCTACAACCTGGTTCACTATCTGGGCGAATTGGGCGCCGAGGTGGCGGTTCACCGCAACGACGCGCTGAATGTCCAGGACGCGATGGCGATGAATCCGGCGGGTATCCTGTTGTCGCCCGGCCCCTGTGACCCCGATCAGGCGGGCATCTGCCTGGCCCTGACGCAGGCCGCTGCCGAGACGCGCACGCCGCTGATGGGCGTGTGCCTGGGACACCAGACGATCGGTCAGGTCTTTGGCGGCAAGGTGGTGCGCGCCCCCGAGATCGTTCATGGCAAGATGGGCACGATGCAACACACCGGCACCGGCCTTTTTGCGGGCTTGCCCACACCTTTCGAGGCAACGCGGTATCATTCGCTGATCGTGGACCGCGCCACCCTGCCCGACTGCCTTGAGGTCACGGCGGAACTGGACGACGGCATCATCATGGGCCTGCAACACCGCGAGATGCCGATTCACGGCGTGCAGTTCCACCCCGAAAGCATCCGGTCCGAACACGGACATGCCTTGCTGAAGAATTTCCTGGATCTGCTGAAGGTACCTGCATGAGTGACGCCCTCAAACCCCTGATCGACGCCGCCGCAAATGGCCCGCTGACCCGCGCGCAGGCCGAAACGGCCTTTGCCATCCTGTTCGACGGCGAAGCGACACCGGCCCAGATCGGCGGGCTGCTGATGGCCCTGCGCACGCGTGGCGAGACGGTGGACGAATACGCCGCCGCCGCCGCCGTGATGCGCGCCAAGTGCAATCCGGTGCAGGCGCCCGAGGGGGCCATCGATATCGTCGGCACCGGTGGCGACGGCAAGGGCACGCTGAACATCTCGACCGCGACCGCCTTTGTGGTGGCCGGTGCAGGTGTGGTGGTGGCCAAGCACGGCAACCGCAACCTCAGCTCGAAATCGGGCGCTGCTGACGCTTTGACCCAGATGGGGCTGAAAGTCATGGTCGGCGCGCCGGTGGTGGAACGCGCCCTGCGCGAGGCGGGCATCGGCTTTATGATGGCGCCCATGCACCACCCGGCGATTGCCCACGTGATGCCCGCGCGCACCGAGCTGGGCACGCGCACGATTTTCAACATCCTTGGCCCCCTGACCAACCCCGCAGGCGTCAAGCGCCAGTTGACCGGTGCCTATCGCCGTGACCTGATCCGCCCGATGGCCGAGACCCTGCAACAGCTGGGCAGTGACAAGGCATGGCTGGTGCACGGCTCGGACGGCACCGACGAGCTGACCATTACCGGCGTGTCCTGGGTTGCGGCACTCGACGCGGACAAGATCACCGAGATGGAAATCCACCCCGAGGACGCAGGCCTGCCCGTGCATGCCTTTGACGACATCGTGGGCGGCACGCCCGAGGAAAACGCCGTGGCCTTCAACGCGCTGCTGGACGGCGCGCCCTCGGCCTATCGCGACGCGGTCTTGCTGAACGCGGCGGCGGCCCTAGTTGTGGCGGGTGCCGCCCCCGACCTGAACACCGGCGTTGAAATGGCCCGTGCCTCGATCGACAGCGGCGCGGCACGCGCCAAAATCGCCGCCGTGGCCAAGATCACCCAAGAAGGCTGAGCCACCGCGCTGCCGCCTCTGTCCGACAAGAAAGCAAACCCGATGACCGAGACAATCCTGGACCGCATCAAAGCCTACAAGCTGGAAGAAGTGGCCGCCGACAAGCAAGCCAAAACCCTGGGCGAAGTCGAGGACGAGGCGCGCAGCGCCCCCCCTGTGCGCCCCTTTGCCGAGGCCCTGCACAGCGCCGCGCGCGAGGGGTACGGTCTGATTGCCGAGATCAAAAAGGCCAGCCCGTCCAAGGGGTTGATCCGCCCCGATTTTGATCCTGCCGCCCACGCCCACGCTTATGAGCAGGGTGGCGCGTCCTGCCTGTCGGTGCTGACCGACACGCCCAGCTTTCAGGGCGACAAACAGTTCCTGGTAGACGCCCGCGCCGCCTGCGCCCTGCCCGTGCTGCGCAAGGATTTCATGTACGACCCCTATCAGGTGGTCGAGGCGCGTGCGCTGGGGGCCGACTGTATCCTGATCATCATGGCCTCGGTCAGTGATCAACAGGCCATCGAGTTGGAAGACACCGCCATGGACTGGGACATGGACGTGTTGATCGAAGTGCATGACGAGGACGAATTGCAGCGCGCCACCAGCCTGAAAAGCCCGCTGATCGGCATCAACAACCGCAACCTGAAAACCTTTGAAACCTCGCTGGACACCACGCGCACCCTGTCGAAACTGGTGCCCGCCGACCGCACGATTGTCTGCGAAAGCGGGCTGAACACGCCCAAGGAACTGGCCGAAATGGCGATGTACGGGGTGCGCAGTTTCCTGATCGGCGAAAGCCTGATGCGCAACGACGACCTGGCCGCCGCCACCCGCGCCCTGCTGGCCAATCCCTTGCGCGCCGGCGGAGGCATGTGACGTGGCCGACCAGTCCAAGGGCAAGCTGTCGCATTTCGACGCCGAGGGTCAGGCGCATATGGTCGACGTCACCGACAAGGCCGTGACCGACCGGGTGGCCGTGGCCGCCTGTTACATCAAGATGGCGCAGGAAACCTTTGATATCATTAGCGAAGGTCGTGCGAAGAAGGGCGATGTTCTGGGCGTGGCGCGGCTGGCGGGCATCATGGGGGCCAAGCGGACCTCGGACCTGATCCCGCTGTGTCACCCGCTGCCGATCACCAAGGTGGCGCTGGACCTGACACCCGACGCGACCCTGCCCGGCGTTCGCATCTCTGCCACCGTCAAGACCACCGGCCAGACCGGCGTCGAAATGGAAGCGTTGACCGCAGCCTCGACCGCCGCGCTGACCGTCTATGACATGGCCAAGGCAGTGGACAAGGCGATGGAGATCGGCGGCCTGCATGTGGTTCTGAAAGATGGTGGAAAATCAGGGCGGTACGAGGCGTCATGATCCCTGTTGCACAGGCTTTGGACCATCTCTTTGCGCTTGTGGGGCCTTTGGCATGCGAAACCGTGCCCCTGCGCCGGGCGCATGGTCGGGTGCTGGCCGAAACGGTTCTGGCGCAACGCACCCAGCCGCCTTTCGCGGCCTCTGCCATGGACGGATATGCGGTGAAATCCGCCGAGGTGGAGACGGATGCGCTGTTCAAGGTTATCGGAGAATCCGCCGCCGGTCACGGCTTTGCAGGCACCGTCGGTGCGGGGCAAGCGGTGCGCATCTTTACCGGTGCGCCCGTTCCACAAGGTGCGGATTTCGTTGTTATTCAAGAGGATGTGACCCGTCGTGGCGATCTGATCACCCTGAACCATGGCGTCGGCACGGCCCCGAACATCCGCCCCGCAGGCACAGATTTTACCGCAGGCACGCCGATGAACGCCCCCCGCCGTCTGTCGGCGGGTGATGTGGCGCTGCTGGCGGCGATGAATATCGCACAGGTGCCCGTCGCGCGCAGGCCTGTGGTCGCGCTGATCTCGACCGGCGACGAGTTGGTCATGCCGGGCGAAGTGCCGGGGGATGACCAGATCATCGTGTCGAACACCTTTGGTCTGGCTGCCTTGCTGGAGGATCTGGGTGCGGTGCCGCGCATCCTGCCGATTGCCCGCGATACGCCCGCGGCGCTGCGCCAGGTTTTGACGCTGGCGGCGGGGGCGGATCTGATCGTGACCATCGGTGGCGCGTCCGTCGGGGACCATGATCTGGTGGCCGATGTGGCCGCTGAAATGGGCATGCGGCAATCGTTCTACAAGGTCGCGATGCGTCCGGGAAAACCATTGATGGCCGGTATGTTAGCGGGCGTTCCCATGATTGGCCTGCCCGGCAATCCGGTCTCGGCGATGGTCTGTGGCACCGTCTTTCTGACCCCCGTCATCCGCGCCATGCAGGGGCTGGGCGAAGCCCCCGCGCCGCGCCGCCAGATGCCCCTGACAGCCCCGCTTGAGGCCAACGGGCCGCGCGAGCATTACATGCGCGCGGTGGCTGATACGCAGGGGGTCGCAGATGCGGGGCGGCAGGACAGTTCGTTGCTGAGCGTGCTGGCCACCGCCAACGCGCTGATCGTGCGCCCGCCCGATGATCCGGCGCGTGATGTCGGCGCGCTTGTGGATGTCATCGACCTTTAGCAACGGTTGACACAAAACGGGAACATGCATAGAACAAACCCAAACCAACGGTGGCGAGGGACCTGTATATGCTGACCAAGAAGCAACTGGATCTATTGAAATTCATTCAAAAACGGGTTCAGCGCGACGGTGTTCCGCCCAGCTTT
The DNA here is from genome assembly GCF_900129395.1 of Pseudosulfitobacter pseudonitzschiae. Taxonomy (GTDB): domain Bacteria; phylum Pseudomonadota; class Alphaproteobacteria; order Rhodobacterales; family Rhodobacteraceae; genus Pseudosulfitobacter; species Pseudosulfitobacter pseudonitzschiae. The sequence goes on along the minus strand of NZ_FQVP01000001.1, from coordinate 398,669 downwards.
GACGAGATGAAAGAGGCCTTGGACCTGCGGTCCAAATCCGGCATCCACAGATTGATTACTGCGTTGGAAGAACGCGGTTTTATCCGTCGGTTGGCACACCGTGCGCGGGCTATCGAAATTGTTAAGCTGCCTGAGTCCATGGGGGGTGCGCCGACCTCGGGCTTTGCGCCGCGGGTGATTGACGGAGACCGGCCGGACGGGCCGCCGCCTGCGTCCGCGATGCCGGTCGAGGCGCTGTATGCCACCGAACTGCCGGTGATGGGCCGCATTGCCGCCGGTGTGCCGATCGAGGCGATCCAGCAGGCGTCGCATTCCGTGGCGGTTCCGGGACAGATGCTGACCGGCAAGGGAGACCACTATGCCCTTGAAGTCAAAGGCGATTCCATGATCGAGGCGGGGATCAACGACGGTGATGTCGTGGTGATCCGCGAGACTTCGGTGGCGGAGAATGGCGACATTGTCGTGGCGCTGATAGAGGATCAGGAGGCGACGTTGAAACGCTATATGAAACGGGGCAATACCATAGCACTTGAGGCGGCGAACCCGGCATATGAGACCCGCATTTTCACCGATGACCGTGTCAAAGTGCAGGGCAAGCTGGTCGGGCTGATCCGCACATACTAGGCGGATTGGTACATATTCGGGCCTGTCTGGTACATATTCCGGGCCGCCGGATTGGCGGGTTTTGGGCCGGAAAATCGGATTTTGTACATATTTGGCGGTGTCTGGTACATCTTTTCGGGCGGCTCTGCGGGGCCGCCTTTTGCGTGGGAAATATTGGCGTGAAACGGGTGGATTTGGCGAAGGTTGAGAGCGGCGCCGTTCCGCTTTCGCAAGCGCGGATTCAAGGCCGAAGGCCGCCGCGCATCGCCGGGCCGCCCCACGGCACGGCGATTTGGTTTCAGTTGCGTGTGACAGGTCGGTGGGATGTGTTTGGCTGCCATTAAGTGGCAGGCACTCAGGTCGGATCGCCGCACCTCGGCCCTGCGATGCGCGGCTTCGCGTGTTGTTGCGAACGGCAGCACCATCCGACGCGCCCCATCACCGCGCCCAGCCCGACCACATCCGATCGCCTGAAACTTGCCGTGCGGTGCGCAGGTGGATGCCGTCCCTGCCCTGCACCAGCGCAATCGCCCCCGTGGTTCGCAGGCGTTTGGGGTCGTAGACATCGCAGTTGCCCAGCGGCGCGTCGGGGGTGATGCTGACCACCACGATCTGACCGCTGACGCAGGGGCCGAAACCTGCCAAAGCGCGTTTGCCGATCAGGTGCACCAGTTCGATCTGCCCCACCTTCGCCAGCTTGGTCCGGTCGGCGACATCACCCTCCTGCCAGCGGGCTGCGGCGCGGGACTGGTCCGCGCCGTCGCCGTCGTTTTCCAACCAGTTCTGCGCAACGAACCCCGCGCCTTTTTCCTTGCTCAGCGCGCGCCCTTGGGCGGTCATCACGCCGACGATGCCGCCATCCTCGGCGATCAGGGCGGCGGGGCGGTCGGCGGTGGTCCACAGCACGCCACCCAGCGCCATCACCGCCAGCCCGCCAAAGCGACCACGCCCCTGCCAGAGGATCACCACCAACGCGCCCAGGGCGATCAGCGGCAGCACCCAAGGGGCGGGTCCGTGCACATAACCGCGTGCGCCCTCAAGCCCCGCGACCCAATTGGCAACGCCCAGAATCCAGCGCAGGCCCAGGCCCATCAGCCACAGGCCGATCCCGTCCAGCCCGAAGGGCGCCAGCAGCAGGGCCAGCACCGCCGCCGGCACCACCAGCAGGCCCATCAGCGGCACCGAGGCCAGATTGGCCAGCAGCCCGTAATGCGACACCGTGTTGAAATGCGCAGCGCCAATGGGTGCCGTGGCCAGTCCCGCCACGGCGGAAGAGACCATCACTGCCACCAAAGGCTGTATCCAGCGCGGGCCACGGGACAGCACCCCGCCGCGCATCCAGCCAAAGACCGCCACCAAGGCGACCGTCGCGGCAAAGGACATCTGGAAGCCGGGGCCAAGCAGCGCCTCGGGGCGCAGGACAAGGACGATCAGCGCCGCCAGCGCCACCGCCCGCAGGCTGATGGCACGGCGGCTTAGCATCACGGCGCAAAGCGCGACGGCGGCCATGACATAGGCGCGTTCGGTCGCCACGTTGCCGCCCGACAGCGCCAGATAGCCCGAGGCCGCGACCAGCGCGCCGGCGGCGGCGATCTTGCGCACGGGCCAGTGCAGCGCCGCCCCCGGAATGGCGGCCAGCACCAGCCGCAACAGCCCCAGCACAAAGCCGCTGAGCAGGCCCATGTGCAGGCCGGATATGGCCAGCAGGTGCGCGGTGTTGCTGGCGCGCAGGGTGTCGAGGGCGCGCAGGGAAATGCCGCTGCGGTCGCCCGTGGTGACGGCAGCGGCGAACCCGCCCACGTCGCCGGGCAAGGCGGCGCGGATGTGCGCGGACATCGCCATGCGCAGCCGAAAGGTGGCCAGCGACCAGCCGTCCTGTGCGGCCTCGAGCCCGACGAGCGGCACGCGGGTATAGCCCACCGCCCCCAACCGGTTGAACCATGCGTGACGCTGGAAATCGAATCCACCCGGTTCCACCGGACCGCCGGGGGGTGACAGGTGCGCAGTGGTCATCACCCGCATGCCCGGTTGCGGGTCGATCCCCGCGCCGTCGCCCTGCCCGTCCCCGTGCAGCGACACCCGCACGCGCAGCGGCGTGCGCGCGGGTGACACGCGGGCCATGACCACGCGGTCCAGCGTGACGCGCACCGCGTCCGAGCCGCTGCGGTCCAGCGCCACGACGCGCCCCTCGACCGGACCGTAGTAGCGCCAGCCCAGCACCGGCCCCGCCACGGCATGTGCCCGCACGGCAGCCAGCAGCGCACCCGCCAGCATCAGCACCAGCGCAAAAGGGATCGGGCGAAACGCCTCGTCCATATGTCGGCCCAGCAGCCACAGCGCCATAGCAAGCGCGCCCGTGCCCGCCAACATCAGGCCGGTCGGTTCGAACCGCAGGGAGAAGAAGCCGCCGATGCCCGTGGCGAGGCAGACGGGCACCCAGTGGAACAGGTGCCCCCGCTGGATCAGCATCGCGTGCCGGAGGCCGGGTAACATGCGCATGCTTGCCCCTTATGGGTCCACTGGATAGACAGGCGCAAACTCTAGCCATCTTCTGGTTACTGAAAGGTAAACGCCCCATGTCAACCCAAGTCGTCACCCGCTTCGCGCCCTCGCCCACGGGCTTTCTGCACATCGGTGGCGCGCGTACGGCGCTGTTCAACTGGCTGTATGCCCGTGGCCGTGGGGGCAAGTTCCTGCTGCGCATCGAGGACACGGATCGCGCGCGGTCGACGCCCGAGGCGACGGCGGCGATCCTGCAAGGGCTGGCGTGGCTGGGTCTGGAACACGATGGCGAGGTGATCAGCCAGTTCGAGCGCGCGCCGCGCCATGCCGAGGTGGCGCTGGAGCTGTTGGCGCAGGGCAAGGCGTACAAGTGTTTCTCGACCCAGGACGAAATCGCGGCCTTCCGCGAGGCGGCCAAGGCCGAGGGCAAATCAACTCTGTTCCGGTCGCCCTGGCGGGATGCGGAGGCATCAAGCCACCCCGACGCGCCCTATGTCATTCGAATCAAGGCCCCCCTGGACGGCAAGACCGTGATCCACGACGAGGTGCAGGGCGATGTGACCATCGGCAACGAGCAGTTGGACGATATGGTGTTGCTGCGGTCGGACGGCACGCCGGTCTATATGCTGGCCGTGGTGGTGGACGATCACGACATGGGTGTGACCCATGTGATCCGGGGCGACGACCATCTGAACAACGCCGCGCGGCAGATGATGATCTACAACGCCATGGGCTGGGATGTGCCGGTTTGGGCGCATATTCCGCTGATCCACGGGGCGGATGGCAAGAAGCTGTCGAAACGCCACGGCGCCTTGGGGGCGCAGGAGTACCAGGCGATGGGCTATCCTGCCGCCGGGATGCGCAATTACCTGTCGCGGCTGGGCTGGAGCCACGGCGACGACGAGTTTTTCACCGACGCGCAGGCGCTGGAGTGGTTCGACCTGTCCGGCATCGGCAAAAGCCCCGCGCGGTTCGACACCAAGAAGCTGGAGAATCTGAGCGGGCAACACATTGCCGTGAGCGATGATGCCGCGTTGCAGCGCGAATTGGCCGATTTTTTGCAAGTGACCGGCCAACCCGCGCTGAGCGACGCGCAGAACGCGACGCTGGCGAAAGCCATGCCTTTTCTCAAGGAACGGTCGAAAACCTTCTTTGAACTGCTTGATAAGGCACAGTTTGCCCTTACGTCCCGACCGGTCCAAGTGGATGAAAAGGCTGAAAAAGCTTTGACTGTGGAAAACCGCACACTGCTCGCGCAATTGACGCCGCATCTGCAAAATGATAGCTGGGACCGTGACAGCCTGGAGGCGAAACTAAACGACTTTGCCGAACAGAACCACACCAAGTTCGGAAAACTGGCGGGCCCCCTTCGGGCGGCGCTTGCAGGTCGCGCGGTGACCCCTTCTGTGTTTGACATGATGCTGGTCCTGGGACCCGACGAAACCCGTGCCCGCATCAACGATGTCGCTGCCTGAGACTGGTTAACCCGTTCTAAAGGATAGGCGACGTAGCAATTGGCCCGAACCTCGGTTCGGGCGCCGCCGGTGGCTTTGACCGCTCGGGCGAAACTCAGGAAGGGACCGCATGGCCGACTCGACTAAGACTGCAAAACTCACGATTGACGGCAAGGACTATGAACTGCCGATCCATTCGCCCACCGCAGGACCTGACGTTCTCGACATCCGCAAGCTGTATGCCCAGGCGGGCGTGTTCACCTATGATCCGGGCTATACGTCGACCGCAAGCTGTGACAGCACGATCACCTTTATCGACGGTGACGAGGGTGTGTTGCTGCACCGTGGCTATCCGATCGACCAGCTGGCGGCGAAATCGCATTATCTCGAAGTGTGCTATTTGCTGCTGTACGGCGAACTGCCGTCGCCGTCCGAGCTGGAAGATTTCGAACATCGCGTGACCAACCACACGATGCTGCACGAGCAGATGATGAACTTTTTCCGTGGCTTCCGCCGCGATGCGCACCCGATGGCCGTCATGGTCGGCGTGGTGGGCGCGATGTCTGCGTTCTATCACGACAGCACCGACATCAACGATCCCTGGCAGCGTGAAGTGGCGTCGATCCGGCTGATTGCCAAGATGCCGACGATTGCCGCGATGGCCTATAAATACACCATCGGCCAACCGTTTGAATATCCGCGCAACGATCTGGACTATGCGTCGAACTTCCTGCGCATGTGCTTTGCCGTGCCTGCGGAAGACTATGTGGTGAACCCGATTCTGTCGCGCGCGATGGACCGGATCTTTACCCTGCACGCGGACCACGAACAGAACGCGTCGACCTCGACCGTGCGTCTGGCGTCGTCCTCGGGGGCGAACCCGTTTGCCTGTATCGCGGCGGGCATCGCCTGTCTGTGGGGGCCTGCCCACGGTGGTGCCAACCAGGCCTGCCTGGAAATGCTGAAAGAGATCGGCACGCCCGACCGCATTCCCGAATTCATCGCCCGCGCCAAGGACAAGAACGATCCGTTCCGCCTGATGGGCTTTGGTCACCGCGTCTACAAGAACTTTGACCCGCGCGCGACCGTGATGAAGGAAAGCGCCGACGAGGTTCTGGAGCTGCTGGGCGTCGAGAACAACCCGACGCTGCAAGTGGCGAAAGAGCTGGAGAAACAGGCGCTGGAAGATCCGTATTTCGCGGACAAGAAGCTGTTCCCGAACGTCGATTTCTATTCGGGCATCATCCTTGAGGCGATGGGGTTCCCCACGTCGATGTTCACCCCGATCTTTGCGCTGTCGCGCACCGTCGGCTGGGTGTCGCAGTGGAAGGAAATGATCGGCGATCCGCAGAACAAGATCGGCCGTCCGCGCCAGCTGTACCTGGGCGAAACCGCCCGCGATTACGTGGATATCGAAAAGCGCTAAGGCGTCTTTTCAGACCGTTGCAAAAGCCACCCTTCGGGGTGGCTTTTTTCGTTTTCAGGAGGAATATGCGGAAACTTGGGCAACTGTTCTTGTAGCCGAAACAATATCCCAGAATTTACCTCAGCCGCTGATTGACCGGATATTTGGCGCCGCTTAGCATCTGGCACCACACCATTTTTCCTGGGGAAACGATAATGGGCGCTCTTGCATTTATCCTGCCCGGCCTGCTGCTGGGCTGGGGCATTTTTGAATTGATCGACGACGAACAAGACAACAGCGACGAAGACATCAACGGCACCGATCAGGCGGACGATCTGGACGGGAAGAACGGCGATGACGTGATCAAGGGCGGCGCTGGCAATGACAACATCGAAGGCGGCAGCGGCGATGACGTGCTGCGCGGTGACGATGGCGACGACGTGATCTTTGGCCAGCAGGGCCGCGACGACATTGGCGGCGGGGACGGCGATGACGCCCTTGTTGCAGGGCGCGGCGATGACACGGTGCGCGGCGGTGAAGGCGACGATTGGGTCGAGGGCGATCAGGGCGACGATGTGCTGGAAGGCAGCGCAGGCGATGACCTGTTGCTGGGTGGCACAGGGGCCGACACCCTGTCGGGCGGTGCGGATGACGACGTGTTGGTGGGTGGCAAGGTCAGCAACCTGCCCCTGTCGTTCGAGCAGATGAAGATGCTGCGCGACGGGGCGACGGTTGAGGATCTTGAGGACGAGATTCCCCCCAGTTCCTTTAAACTGCGCGACGATGGCGAGGTTGACGTGCTGAACGGCGACGCAGGCGACGACCTGCTGGTTCTGGGTGCGGGCGACGATGGCACCGGGGGCGAGGGGCTGGACAGTTTCATGATCCTGCAAAACCAGGTAGGGGATGCAGGCCCTGCGGTGGTTCAGGATTTCGAGGACGACGAGGCCATCGGCGTGCTGACCAACAGCGCCACCGACCCCGAGATCACGGTTCAGGACGATGGCGAGGATGCGCTGGTGCTGGCCGATGATGTGGTGGTGGCACGGGTGATCGGTGCTGCGGGCCGGATCGATGCGGGCGATGTGTTTATCTACAGCACGTCGGCTGTGAACGCTTTGGCGGGGTGATTTTCGGGGGGTGTTGGGGAAGCCGACCTTGCTGTGTGATGCGGTTTAGGTCGGCTTGGATGTCAAAGTGACCTAACCACACAGGGCAGCGCCTGACCGCGGGTGGGCATCACGACATCGTTAGGTGCCACTTAATTTCTAATCTTTGGCGTGAGGGTGAAGAGGCGCAAGACGGTGAGGAAGCGCCCGCCCGTCGCACCAAAGGTGCGCCATTCATATTCGGCACGCCTCCGGCGTGACGGGCGGTCGGGCGCTGCCTCTCACACATTGCAAAGCAATGTGTGAGAGGCAGGTGTTCGCGTTGCGAACACCGAGAGGCCGGCGGCACTGCGTGCCTTTGTTCCGGGCTTTGGTGTTTCGCAGCAGATGCTACCCCCTTCGAAGCCCCTTAACGCCCCTCGAAGTTTGCCTTGCGCTTCTCGGTAAAGGCCACCACGCCCTCGACGAAATCGCGGCTCCCGGCGCATTGCCCCTGTTCCGAGGCTTCCAGTTCTAGCTGTTCTTCCAGATTGTTGGCCCAGCTTGCCCGCAGCACCCGCTTGATCGCGCCATAGGTTTTGGTCGGCTCGTTGGCCAGATGTGCTGCGCGGCCTTTCCAGTGGGTTTCGAACTCGGCGTCCGGCACGGCTTCCCAGATCATGCCCCAGTCGTCGGCCTGTTTGGCGCTGATGCGGTCGGCGAAGAGGGCCGCGCCCATCGCCTTGGACATGCCCATGGTGCGCGGCAGGGTATAGGTGCCGCCCGCGTCGGGGATCAGGGCGATGCGGGCAAAGGCCTGCATGAAATAGGCGCGTTCGGCGGCGATGACCACGTCGGCGGCCAGCGCAAGGTTGGCCCCTGCCCCCGCCGCCGCCCCGTTCACGGCGCAGATGGTCGGCACCGGGCAGTTCACGATGGCACGCAGCATCGGGGCATATTCGTCGCGCAGGGTGCGTTCGGTGTTCTCGGCCCCCAGACCGTCGGTGCCATCGCCCAGATCCTGACCCGAGCAGAACGCCCGGTCGCCCGCACCTGTCAGCACCACGACCCGCGCCTCCTTGCCCGCGCGGTCGACGGCCTGTGCAATCTCGGCGCGCATCTGGCTGTTCAGGGCGTTCATCTTTTCGGGGCGGTTCAGGGTGACAACGGCGATACCGTCGGCCAGGTCATAGGTCAGCGTTTCGTAGTGCATCCGGGGTCCCTCTTGGTTGCGGGTGGCGGCGCGGGGCCGTTCCATTTGGCCGCAGCTTAGCAAACGCGCGGCGCAGGCACAGCGAAACCGCGCGTCACTCGTCCAGTATTTCGGCGAGCCGTCTGGATTCCTCGGGGCTGAGCGGCTGGTCCTGTGGCGTGGAACTGCGGGCGCGGCCGCGCAGGTACAGGCCCGCGCCCAGCAGAGCCAGCAGCAGCATCACCGGCCCTGCCCCCCACAGCAGCCAGTTGGCACCCGTGGCCTGCGGGCGCAACAGCACGTATTCGCCATAGCGGGCCACGATGAAATCGACGGTTTCGGCATTGGTGTCGCCTGCCACCAGCCGTTCGCGCACCAGCAGGCGCAGGTCGCGGGCCAGTGGCGCGTGGCTTTCGTCGATGCTTTCGTTGCGGCAGACCAGACAGCGCAGGCCCTGGCTGATCTCGCGGGCGCGGGCTTCGAGCGCGGGATCGTCCAGCACCTCGCCCGGTTCGACCGCCCAGAGGGGGGTGGCCAGCAGCAGCAGGATCATCAGCAGCCGTTTCATTCCGCAGGCACCGCCGATGTCTTGCGCGCCCCTGCCGCCACGCGGAAGCGTCTGTCGCTGAGGCTGAGACCGCCGCCGAGCGCCATCAGCGCGCAGCCGATCCAGATCCAGTTGACCAGCGGTTTGATATAGGTGCGCACGGCCCAGCCGCCCGCGTCCTGCCGGTCGCCGATCACCACGTAGACATCGCGGGCCAGCGACTGGTCAATCGCGGCCTCGGTGGTGGGCATCTGCGCCACGGGATAGACCCGCTTTTCAGGGCGCAACTGCGCGATCTCGCGGCCGTCTTTCGCCAGCGTGACAAAGCCGGTGGTGGTAAAGTAATTCGGCCCCTCGCCATCCTGCACATCGTCCAGCGTCAGCGTATAGCCTCCGACGTCAAAGGGTTGGCCCAGTTGGGCGACGCGGATGTCCTCGGACTGCCATGCGGTCAGGCCCGCGATGCCGAAGACGGTCACGCCAAAGCCTGCGTGGGCCACGGCCTTGCCCCAGTCGGCGCGGGGCAAGCGCAGCAGACGTGCAGCACCGCTGCGTCCGGTGCGCAGCCACAGATCGACCGCAGCGCCCATCACCAGCCATGCGCCCAGAAACAGGCCCACCGGCCCCAGCAGGCTGCGCCCGGTCTGCATCACCCAGACCAGCCCGGCCAGCGCCAGCGCCAGCACGAACACCGGTGCCATCAGCCGCATGGCGCGCCCCAGTTTGGCCCGTTTCCACGGCATCACCGCGCCCACGGGCAGCACCAGTCCCAGCACCACCATGAAGGGGGTGAAGGCCATGTTGAAGAACGGAGGCCCGACGCTGAGTTTGCGGTCCAGGAACATCTCGGCCACCAGCGGCCACATGGTGCCAACAAAGACCACGAAGCACGCCACCGCCAGGAGGATGTTGTTGATCAAAAGCGCGCTTTCGCGGCTGACCATGCCGAAGACGCCGCGCGCCTCCATGGCCCCTGCACGCAGGGCATAGAGCGTCAGCGCACCGCCGACGAAGATCGCGAGGATGGCCAGGATGAACACGCCGCGTTCGGGGTCGTTGGCGAACGCATGGACCGAGGTCAGCAGGCCCGAGCGTACGATGAACGTGCCGATCAGCGAGAAGCCGAAGGCCAGGATCGCCAGCAGGATGGTCCACGACTTCAGGCTTTCGCGTTTTTCCACCACGATGGCGGAATGGAAAAGTGCTGCGGCCAGCAGCCATGGCATGAAGGATGCATTCTCGACCGGGTCCCAGAACCAGAAGCCGCCCCAGCCCAGTTCGTAATACGCCCACCACGAACCCAGCGCGATGCCGATGGTCAGGAAGATCCACGCGGCCAGCGTCCACGGGCGCACCCAGCGGCCCCATGCGGCGTCGACGCGGCCTTCGATCAGGGCGGCCATGGCAAAGCTGAAGGTCATGCTGAGGCCGACATAGCCCAGGTAGAGAAACGGCGGGTGAAAGGCCAGTCCGGGGTCCTGCAGCAACGGGTTCAGGTCCTGCCCGTCGAAGGGCGGCACGGCAAGGCGCAGGAACGGGTTCGAGGTGAAGAGGATAAAGGCAAAGAAGGCCACGCCAATCGCCGCCTGCACCGACAGCACACGGGCGCGCAAAGAGGGTGGCAGGTTGCCCCCGAACCACGCGGCCATCGCGCCGAACAGCGAGACGATCAGCACCCACAGCAGCATGGACCCCTCGTGGTTGCCCCATGTGCCGCTGATTTTATACAGCATCGGTTTCGCGGAATGGCTGTTTTGCACCACCAGCCGCAGCGAGAAGTCCGAGGTGACAAAGGCCCACATCAGCGCGCCAAAGGCCGCCAGCGTCAGGAAAAACTGCGCCGCGGCGGCAGGTTCTGCCACCGCCATCCACGCCGCATTGCGCCGCTGCGCGCCGATCATCGGCACCACGGCCTGTATGATCGCCACGAGGAAGGCGAGGATCAGGGAAAAGTGACCAAGTTCTGTAATCATGCGGACCTTATAGGCCCGCTGGCGTCGCCTCACAATCGCCAGTGGGGGGCGTCGTCATTGTGTCGCATGGGATGTGTGGGGGGCGTTCAGATTACCGGGTGGCTCTGCGTGACCTTGCCACAGAGGGCAGCGCCTGACCGCGGGTGGGCATCACGCCGTTGGTGGGTGCCACTTAATTTCTATGCTTTGGCGTGGGGATGATGAACCGCGCTACGGTGAGTAAGCGCCCGCCCATGGGGCGGTCGGGCGCTGCCCGGCGGCACTGCGTGCCTTGAATCCGGGCTTTGGTGGTTGAGGCTAGCCTAAGCCGCCCGTTTCCAGACCTCCAGCGCCGCGTTGCGGTCCGGCAGGATCGCCGCCGTGGTCAGGCGGGCGTCGTTGCCGGTGTCGGCGACGCCGACGCTGTCGGCGCGCAAGGTGCGCAAGGCGCGGATGTTGTCCATGACCTGCGGCACATGGGCCATGGTGCCGACGATCTGGCGCTGGAATTCCTGCGCTTTGACCTGATGGCGCGCGCCGAAATAGAAGGACACGATCACCCCCAGCAGCCACCACAGCGGTTCGGGCACCAGCGCGATGCCCTGCATCCGCTCGGCGAACCACAGCGGCTCGACCATGGCCGCGACGAACAGGCCCAGCGTGCCAAAGGCCAGCAAGGGACGCGGCAGGCGGTTCAGCCCGTCGACAAAGCGGTCGAACCACCCCTGCCGCGCCACCGCATATTCCGCGCCGAACTGTTGCATCGCCTGCACCTGCACCTCATGGGCGCGGGCGCTGCCGGCCTCGGCGTTTTCGCGGAACACTTCGACCGTGTCGCGCACCACATTGCCGCCGTTGCCGAACAACAGGCCAAACATCCGCTCCATCATCCCCATACCGCCACCCGTGCGTTAAATTCTGCTGTTGTCATGTGATAGGCCGCGCTGATGAATTCCTCGGCCCGCTTGATCCAGCCGCCTTTGCCGCCGGCCCGTGTGCGGGCGTATTTGCGGCTGGCAGGGCGGCGGTCGGCGATGCGAAAGTAATAGTTGCGGCGCGCGATGCCGTAGGCGTCGACCATGGCCTGCGGGGCTTGATTGTAGGCTGCGTGCGCCGCCTTGATCGACTGCGGCCCCAGCGCGCCGTCCACGGCCACGCTGTGCCCCATCTCGCACAGCAGCCGTTGCAGGATGCGCACGGCATTGGCGCCGGCGTTGACGTACATATCGAACACCGTCGCGTGCAGGCCGCTGGGCAGTTCCGCGATCAGGGGGCGTTCAAAATAGTGGCGGATAAAGATGTCGACCGCCTGCACCCGTGTCAGCCGTTGCACGTCGTCGGCGTCAACGTCACCGTCGGCGTCCAGATCCAGCCCCAAGCGCCGCATGGTGTGGATGGTCACGCCGAATTTGGTCGCCCCGCCCGGATCGTCGGGATCGTTCACATAGCCACCCTCGCGGGCGACGATTTCATTTGCGATGTCTCTGACGGTTTGCATGTCCAACCCCTGCTGCTGCATCTGGCGCAGAGACTGGGTTGAAAATGGTTAACGCAAGCTGAGGCGAGCGTGCGCTCAGCCCTCGGGGTCTTTGTAGACGCCTTGTTCCTTCAGCGCGTCCACGACTTCTTTGGGCATGTAGGTTTCGTCGTGTTTGGCAAGGATTTCAGAGGCTTCGAACACGCCATTCACGTAGCGGCCGGTGCCAACCATGCCCTGATCCTCGGCGAAGAGGTCCGGCAGGACGCCGCTGAACACCACCGGTACGGATGCGCCGCCGTCGGTCACCTCGAAGCGGATCACCTCGCCCTGCCCGCGTTGCAGGGTGCCGGTGGCCACCAGCCCGCCGATGCGGAACACTTCCCCAGGCCCCGGCGGGTCGGCCATGACCTGGCTGGGCGCGCGGAAGAAGTTGATGCCGTCGCGCATAGCATAGCCGATCAGCGCGGTGCTGATGGCCAGCGCCACGGCTGTGACCAGTATGATCTGGATGCGCCTTTGTTTCTTGAGGCTTTTCATCGCGACTCCGCCTGCTTTCCGGATCGGAAAGGGTTCAGGGGTATTTAGCCCCGAACGGCGCGCCAATCAACGCGCGCCGCTTGGTACTATCGTCGCACCCCGTCGGCCCGGTCAGGGAAACAGCGGTGCCATCATCAGGCCGGCGGTTTCCGGCAGGCCCAGCATCAGGTTGGCGTTTTGCAGCGCCTGTCCGCTGGAGCCCTTGGTCAGGTTGTCGAGGGCCGCGATCACGATGCAGCGGCCTGCGATGCGGTCGGCGACCACGCCGATGTGGCAGAAGTTGCTGCCGCGAATGTGGCGGGTGCTGGGGGCCTCGCCCTGTGGCAGGACGTGGATGAACGGTTCGTTTTCGTAGGCCGCTGCCAGCGCGGCGTGCACGGCGTCGGCGTCGCCCGAGACATAGCAGGTGGCCAGAATGCCGCGGTTGGCGGGGATCAGGTGCGGGGTGAATTGCACCTGCACCGGGCGGCCTGCGAGTTTGGAAAACTCCTGGTCGAACTCACCCAGGTGCCGGTGCGTGCCGCCGACGGAATAGGCGTGATAGCCTTCGCTCAGCTCGGCGTGCAGCAGGTTTTCCTTGAGCGACCGGCCCGCGCCGGACACCGCGCATTTCAGGTCCATGATGATGTCGTCCAGCCCGATCACACCGGCGGCGATCAGCGGGCGCAGGGCGAACTGCCCGGTGGCCGCATTACAGCCCGTGCCCGCCACCAGCCGTGCGGCGGCGATGTCGTCGCGGTAGAATTCGGTCAGGCCGTACACCGCTTCGGACTGCATTTCGATGGCGGCGTGGTCGTTGCCGTACCATTTCTTATACTCCGCCGGATCGCGCAGCCGGAAATCGGCGCTGAGGTCGACGATTTTCAGCGTTTTGGGCAGGTCGCGGATGACCTCCTGGCTGGTCTTGTGGGGCAGCGCGCAAAAGCACAGGTCGATGCCCGACCAGTCGATGGTGTCGAAGGCCACCATATCGGGCAGGTCCAGATGGCGCAGGTGCGGGAACACCTCGGCCAGCTTTTGGCCGGCCTTGGAGAACGCGCCCAAGGCCTTGATTTCAATGGACGGATGTTCGGCAATCAGCCGGATCAGTTCGGCGCCAGTGTAACCGCTGGCCCCCAGAATTGCGACAGAATGGGTCATGTCAGACCTCGTATATTAAGGATGTGGGAATGGTGTTCAGGCAGAGACAAAGGTGATTTGTCGTCGCATGAATTGCACCGCGCGGTCGCTGACCCGTTTGGGGTCGCCCGTGGTCAGATAGGCCGATGTGCCGGTGCCCATCTTGTCAGGGTGACGGGTCAGGTAATCGGCCAGGCTTTCGCCCACCAGGTTGGCCTGGGAATAGACCTGCACGTCCGCGCCCAGCGCCTGCTGGAACACGTCCTGCATCAGCGGGTAGTGGGTGCAACCCAGGATCGCGGCTTGCGGATGGGGCATCTTGCGTTTCAGCGCGTCCACGTGGGAGCGCACCAGCGCCTCGGCCAGGATCATGTCGCCGTCCTCAATGGCATCCACCACGCCACCGCAGGCCTGCGCCTCGACGTCAACACCGATGGCGCGAAAGGCCAGTTCGCGCTGAAACGCGCGGCTGCTGACGGTGGCGGGGGTGGCGAAGAGGGCCACGTGTTTCACGGCAACCTCGCGCGGCGGGGAATTGTCGCCCCACTGCCGTTCGGTCATCGCCTCGATCAGCGGCACGAATACGCCGAGCACGCGCTTGCCTTCGGGCACCCAGCCCTCCTGCATCCGGCGCAGGGCGGCGGCCGAGGCGGTGTTGCAGGCCAGAATCACCAGATCGCAGCCCGCATCGAACAGGCGTTGCACGGCAGCGGTGGTCAGGTTGTAGATGTCATCGGCGGTGCGCACGCCATAAGGCGCATGGGCGCTGTCGGCGAGATAGATGAAATCAACGTCCGGCAGCCGCTTTTGCGCTGCTTCCAGAACGGTCAGACCGCCCAAACCACTGTCAAAAACACCAATTGCCATAGCGCGTTAGCCCGCATTCCCAAGGCACCAGTGATCTGCTCAGCGGTGCCGTTCCTCGAATTCATAGCCCAGGTCAAAGTGTTTGACCGGATCTGGATTGAGGTCATACGTCGCTTTGCGCAGGAAATCCATCATCTGTTTGCTGTCTCCGGCCAAAGGGTCCAGCACGTCGCGTCCCAAGGGGGTGCCGACGACCACGCGCACGGGTGTGTCGACGCGTTTGCGGAACTCCTTGATCAGCAGGCCCAGCCGCAGGGTGTTGTGCATGTGGCTGGCCAATTGGAACAGGCGGCTGGTGTGCCCGTCAAAGTAAAGCGGCACCACCGTTGCCCCCGATTTGGCCACCATCCGCGCGGTAAAGCTGCGCCAGCGCGGGTCCATGGGGCGCGAGAACGGTCGGGCCGCCGTGCTGACCGTGCCACCGGGGAAAATGCCGATGGCCCCGCCCTCGGACAAAAAGCGCAACGCGGTGCGGCGGGTTTCGATGTTCAGCGCCAGCGCGGCGCGGCTTTGGTCAAAGCTGATGGGCAGCAGCACGCGGTTCAACTCTTCGGCACGGTTGAAGACCGCATTCGCCATGATGCGGAAATCGCCCCGCATGACGGACAGGATATGTCCCATCATCAGGCCGTCGAGAATGCCGTAAGGGTGGTTGGCGATCAGGATCAGCGGGCCGGTGCGCGGGATATTGTCCAACGCGCCGCCCACGACGTCCAGCGTCAGCCCGTAGCGTTCCACGATCACCGACCAGAAATCGCGCCCCGCCGCGACCTCGTCCTGGTAGCCGTCGGCGCGGCGGATCAGGTTCAGCCGGCCGGTCGAGTTCTCGATCAGGCGGATCACGGCCCGGCCACTGCGGGACGTGGCCGAATGGGAATAGGTGATGTCACGCGCGATTGCGCGCTTGGACGGGGCCATTGTCATCTCCGTGACCAGAGGCGTGTCATTACTGCAAAGCCCAGTATCACACGCCTCTGTTTACAGGAATGTGACGATTGCGCCCTACTCGGCCGCTTTCGCCATATCTCCGCCGCCTGCGCGGATCACCGCCAGCAGTTCCTCGCGCCGTTTGGCGGCCTTGGCTTCGTTGGCCTGTTTCACCGGACCAAAGCCACGGATCGACTTGGGCAGTTCGGCCAATGCCACGATGGCCTCGCGGGTGTCATCGGTCAGCAGCGGCAGCACCTGTTTCATGTCAGCCTCGTACTGGGTGATCAGCGCGCGTTCCATCCGGCGTTCGGTCGTGTAGCCGAACACATCCAGCGGCGTGCCGCGCAGGCCCTTGAAGCGGGCCATCACCGCCAGCGGTTTTTCCAGCCACGGGCCAAAGGTGCGTTTGACGGGGCGGCCATCGGTGCCCATTTTGGTCAGGACCGGCGGGGCCATGTGGTATTTCATTGTGAAATCGCCATCGAATTCCGCCTCGGCCTTGGCGCGGGTGGATTGCAGCAGGCGCGCGACCTCGTATTCGTCCTTGTAAGCCAGCACCTTGTGGTAACCTTCGGCCACCGCGGCACGCACGGTACGGTCCTCGATGCCTTCGACCATCTTGCGATAGCGATTGGCCAGCCGCTTGCCCTGATACTTCACCAGGTGATCGGCGCGATAGGCGATCTTTTCGTCCAGCGTCTTGGGCAAGGCCACGACCTTGGGCGTCAGGATGTTTTGCACCTGATCGGGGTACAGCACCGCCCAGCGCCCGATTTCGAACGCGCGCAGGTTGCGTTCGACCGCCGCACCGTTCAGCGTGACCGCCTCGACGATGGCGGCGTGGGTCAGCGGCAGCAGGCCGCGCTGCCATGCGGCGCCCATCAGCATCATGTTGGAATAGATGGAATCGCCCAGCACCGCCTTGGCCAGGTCAGAGGCATCGAACATCGCCACGCGGTCCTGCAACCGCGCCTCAAGCGCCAGCTTGAGCCGGTCGGCAGGCAGGGTGAATTCGGTGTCGCGGGTAAAGTCGCCGGTGATGATCTCGTGGCTGTTGACGACGGCGCCGGTGCGCCCAGTGCTGGTCAGGCCCAGCGTCTTGGCCCCCGCACTGACCACCAGATCGCCGCCGATCAGCGCGTCGGCCTCGCCGGTGGCGACGCGGATGGCGGTGATGTCATCGGGTTGGTTCGCCAGGCGGCAATGGATATGCACCGCCCCGCCCTTTTGCGCGAGACCGGCCATTTCCATCATGCCGGCACCCTTGCCGTCGATATGCGCGGCCTGGGCCATCACCGCACCCACGGTGACGACACCGGTGCCGCCGACGCCGGTGATGACCACGTTGAACGTACCGTCAATGGCGGGCAGCGTGGGTTCTGGCAGGTCCGGCAGGTCCAGCTTGGTCGTCGGGTCCTTGCGCACCTGCGCCCCTTCGAGTGTCACGAAGGACGGGCAGAACCCCTTGAGGCAGGAGAAATCCTTGTTGCAGGACGACTGGTCGATGGCGCGTTTGCGGCCCAGTTCGGTTTCCTTGGGCACGATCGACACACAGTTGGATTGCACGCCGCAATCACCGCAGCCTTCGCAGACGTCGGTGTTGATGAACACGCGCTTGTCCGGGTCGGGGAATGTGCCGCGTTTGCGGCGGCGGCGTTTCTCGGCGGCGCAGGTCTGGATGTAGACGATGGCGCTGACGCCTTTGACCTCGCGCAGGCGTTTCTGCACGGCGTCCAGTTCGGACCGCTCGTGGGTCGGGATGCCCTTGAAACGGGCCAGGTCCACGTCTTCTTTCTCGTCATAGACGACTTCGATGGTGGGCACGCCCATGGCGCGCAGCTCGTCCACGATCTTGTAGGCGCTCAGGCCGCCCTCGTTGGCCTGGCCGCCGGTCATGGCAACGGCGTCGTTGTAGAGGATCTTGTAGGTGATGTTTGCCTTGGACGCCAAGGCGGCGCGGATCGCCTGAACGCCAGAGTGGTTGTAGGTGCCGTCGCCCAGGTTCTGGAACACGTGATCGGTGGTGGAAAACGGCGCCTCGCCGATCCAGTTGGCCCCTTCGCCGCCCATGTGGGTGTAGCCGACGGTGCCGCGGTCCATCCACTGCACCATATAGTGACAGCCGATGCCGGCATAGGCGCGGCTGCCGTCCGGCAGTTTGGTGGATGTGTTGTGCGGGCAACCCGAACAGAAGTACGGCAGACGCGCCGCGAGGTCCTGGGCGTTGTCGTTGCGCCGTGCCTCGGACAGGGACGCCAGCCCCGCCTGGATGCCGTCGGTGTTGCGGCCTTCCTCGATCAGGATGTCGCCCAGTTTCTCGGCGATCAGGATCGGGTCCAGCGCGCCGCGTGTCGGGAACAGTTCCAGACGGCGGCCATGCTCCCATGTGTCGCCCTTGTGCCAGCCATAGACGCGGCGGCCGTCGCGGTCGTCAAAAATCGCTTCCTTGATCTGCACCTCGATCAGCTTGCGCTTTTCCTCGACGACGACGATCAGGTCCAGCCCGGCGGCCCATTCGTGGAAGGTGTCCATGTCCAGCGGCCAGGTCTGGCCGACCTTGTAGGTGGTGATGCCCAGACGCTCGGCCTCGTTTTCATCAATATGCAGCAGGTCCATCGCGTGCATCAGGTCCAGCCAGTTCTTGCCCGCGGCGACAAAGCCGATCTTGGCCCCCGGCTTGCCCCAGACACGCTTGTCCATGCCGTTGGCGCGGCTGAAGGCCTCGGCGGCAAAGCGTTTGTGGTCGATGACGCGGGTTTCCTGTTCGACCGGCGTGTCGACCAGACGGATGTTCAGCCCGCCCTTCGGCATGTTGAATTCGGGAACCACGAAATTCAGACGGTTGGGATTGCCGTTGACGACGCTGGTCGCCTCGATGGTGTCCTTCATGGTTTTCAGGCCGACCCAAAGGCCGGAAAACCGGCTGAGCGCCCAGCCATAGAGGCCATAATCCATGATCTCCTGCACACCGGCAGGCGACACCACGGGCATATAGGCGTCCAGCAGCGCAAATTCGGACTGGTGCAGCACGGTCGAGGATTCACCGGTGTGATCGTCGCCCATCGCCACCAGCACGCCGCCGTGTTTCGAGCTGCCCGCCATGTTGGCGTGTTTAAACACGTCGCCCGAGCGGTCCACCCCCGGCCCCTTGCCGTACCACAGGCCAAAGACACCGTCGTATTTGCCCTCGCCGCGCAGCTCGGCCTGTTGGCTGCCCCACAGGGCGGTGGCGGCGAGGTCTTCGTTCAGGCCGGGCTGAAAGGTCACGTCATGTTCGGCCAGCGGTTTGGCCGCGCGCATCATCTGCAAGTCAACCGCACCCAGAGGCGATCCGCGATAACCGGTGACCAGACCTGCAGTGTTCAAACCGGCGGCACGGTCACGGGCTTTTTGCATCATCATCAGCCGCACCAGCGCCTGCGTGCCGTTCAACAGCACCGTGTCGCGGTCAAGATTATAGCGGTCATTCAGCGAAATCTTCTGCGTGCTCATATCCGCACCTCCCAGTTTGGAACATTTAATCGCAACTTAGCCCGATAATAGGTCACAAACTATGACCTGTATAGTGAATATTGCGAAATATCGCCACAGGCCTTTTGACGAGTGGTAGGTTTCCATGTCTTTTACTATAGGGTGATCTTAACGATCAGAAAGCAGTGTGATGGACTGGGACAAGCTAAGAATATTTCACGCCGTGGCAGATGCAGGCAGCCTGACCCATGCCGGCGACCGGCTGAATCTCAGCCAGTCTGCGGTCAGCCGTCAAATTCGCGGACTGGAAGAATCGCTGGCCGCGACGCTGTTCCACCGCCATGCGCGGGGCCTGATCCTGACCGAACAGGGCGAGTTGCTGTTTGACGCCACCAGCGCCATGACAAAGCGTCTGGACGCCGCCGCCGCACGCATCCGCGACAGCGAGGAAGAAGTCTTTGGCGACCTGCGCGTGACCACGACAACCGGTTTCGGCACCCTGTGGCTGGCCCCGCGCCTGCCCAAGCTGTATGCCAAGCATCCTGACCTGCGCGTTGACCTGATGCTGGAGGAACGGGTGCTGGACCTGCCCATGCGCGAAGCCGACGTGGCCATCCGCATGAAGGAACCCAGCCAGGCCGATCTGATCCGCAAAAAGCTGATGGCGGTAAAGATGTGCCTGTTTGCGTCGTCGCAATACCTGAAGGAAAACGGCACGCCGACCGAGCTGAACGATCTCAAGGACCACCGGCTGATCTGCCAGAACCTGGATTCCGCGCAGGTCGGCGCCAGTGTCAGCCTGGTTCAGGAGCTGCTGACCTACGAGGTTAACTCGATGCTGACCGTCAACAACTATTTCGGCGTTTTGCAGGGTGTTCTGCATAATCTGGGAATCGGCGTGCTGCCCGACTATCTGGCAAACGACTTTCCCGAGCTGGTGCGCGTGCTGCCACAGGTGGAATCAGCAGATATCCCTGTTTTTCTGGCCTATCCCGAAGAACTGCGGCATTCCCAGCGCATTTCCGCCTTTAGGGACTTTGTGCAGGAAGAGATACTTTTGTACCGCAAGCAGCTGAAAAGTAAGTTAAAACCCTAGCCATGCACCATTTGCATAGCGGCCATTCACCACGGCGTTCACAATTCGCCTTGTTTGGCAGCAGTGCTGCACCTAAATCGACCGTGAAGACGATGACTGCCTTCGGCGCATCATCTTCATACCTCCCTGTTGGACTTGGCCGAGCTTCGTGCTCGGCCTTTTTTTTGGCTGAAGCCATCTGACGGAGTCCCCGGCACAGGGGGGACACGCCTGCGCGCAGATTTCTTTTTCCGACCTGCCTCCGCGTGTCCGTAGCAAAGTGCCCGTAAGTGCGGGTAATAGATCGGGCGCGCACGTTAATGCACAAAACCACGGAAAAGTTCCCCCGATCACGAAAAATTTTTGAGCAAAATCAGGGGGAACCTATGCCTTGCTTTTGCCGTTGTCCCACCAGCAACGCAAAACGAAAGGTATTACACATGACACGCAAGTTTTTGACAACGACAGCCACAATTGCCGCTTTGATCGCCGTGCCCGCACTGGCGCAGGACAACACTGCCAACCCTGACCTGAAGAGCGGCTCGCCCGCATTTGACGGTGGCAAAGAAAACCCCGTCGCTTCGAACCAGTTCCAGTACGACACCACCAACCAGCGTGTGTCGAACGGCTATGCCGAATTCGACACCAACCAGATCGCGATGTCGCAAGATGCTTTCCGCGCTCTGAGCAACGCACGCGGTGAGAACCTGGAAACCACCGACGGCATGGTCATCGGCACGATCGAGAACGTGAACACCTCGGCGCAGGGCAACCCCGAGCTGGTCGTTGACCTGGCGGACGAAGCGTCTGCGAAATTCGACACCGAGGTTCTGATCATCACCGTGACACCCGGCAACGTGATGCTGGAAAACGGCAAAATCGAACTGGGCTCGACGCTGGATGAAATGGTTCTGGCGTCCGAAGAGGGTGGCCGCGGCGACTATGCCGACCGCAAGTCGCTGACCTTGCCCTAATCCCTAGATCTTACTGCCCCCCGTTTCGGGGGGCGGTTTGATATCGAAAGGCCGTGCTTTCTTTACCTCTCAGCACGGCCTTTCTTTTTGCCGTGTACAAATCCGGCCCTCCCCCCTTTCCCCGCGCGCCAAGCTGCCATAAAGACAGGCCACATCTGTCACGGGGGACATGGGCGCATGACCGAACCAGCAATCACACCTGACCTGATCGCCAGCCACGGGCTGAGCGTCGATGAATACCAGCGGCTGCTGGAGATCATCGGGCGGGAACCGACATTTACCGAACTTGGCATTTTCTCGGCCATGTGGAACGAACATTGTTCGTACAAGTCCTCCAAGAAATGGCTGCGCACCCTGCCCACCGATGGCCCGCAAGTGATCTGCGGCCCCGGCGAGAACGCGGGCGTGGTCGACATTGGTGACGGTCAGGCCGTGGTGTTCAAGATGGAAAGCCACAACCACCCCTCGTATATCGAACCCTATCAGGGGGCTGCCACCGGTGTGGGCGGCATTCTGCGTGACGTGTTCACCATGGGCGCGCGCCCGATTGCGTCGATGAACTCGCTGAGTTTTGGCGAGCCGTCGCACCACAAGACGCGGCAGCTGGTCAACGGTGTCGTGGCCGGCGTGGGTGGCTATGGCAACTGTTTCGGCGTGCCTTGTGTGGGCGGCGAAGTGCGGTTTGACCCTGCGTATAACGGCAACTGCCTTGTGAACGCCTTTGCCGCCGGTCTGGCGGATGCGGACAAGATTTTCTATTCGGCGGCTTCGGGTGTTGGCATGCCTGTGGTGTATCTGGGTGCCAAGACGGGCCGCGACGGTGTCGGCGGGGCCACCATGGCGTCGGCCGAGTTTGACGACACCATCGAGGACAAGCGCCCCACGGTTCAGGTGGGCGACCCGTTCACCGAAAAGCGCCTGATGGAGGCGACGCTGGAGCTGATGGCGACCGGTGCGGTGATTTCGATTCAGGACATGGGGGCCGCCGGTCTGACCTGTTCCGCCGTGGAAATGGGCGACAAGGGCAAGCTGGGCATTCGCCTGCATCTGGAAAACGTACCGGTGCGCGAAACGCATATGACGGCCTATGAGATGATGCTGTCGGAATCGCAGGAACGCATGTTGATGGTGCTGCGCCCCGAGCTTGAGGCCGAGGCCAAGGCGGTGTTCGACAAATGGGACCTGGATTTCGCCATCGTCGGGGAAACAATCCCCGAGGATCGTTTCCACATCGTCTACAATGGCGAGACGATGGCCGACCTGCCGCTGTCGAAGCTGGCCAGCTCCGCGCCCGAATACGACCGTCCGTGGGTCGAGACCCCTGCCGCCGCACCGCTGGCCGATGTGCCGGGGATCGACCCCATTGACGGTCTGCGCGCGCTGCTGGCGTCGCCCAACTATGCGGGCAAACAGTGGGTGTACGAGCAATACGACACCATGGTCATGGCCGACAGCGCCCGCACGCCGGGTCTGGGCGCGGGCATCGTGCGCATCCACGGCACCGACAAATCGCTGGCCTTCACGTCGGACGTGACCCCGCGCTATGTCAAGGCGAACCCGGTCGAGGGTGGCAAACAGGCCGTCGCCGAATCCTATCGCAACCTCTGCGCCGTGGGGGCCAAGCCCTTGGCGACAACGGACAACCTGAACTTTGGCAACCCCGAAAAGCCCGAGATCATGGGCCAGTTCGTCGGCGCGATCAAAGGCATCGGTGAAGCGGTCGCGGCGCTGGACATGCCCATCGTCTCGGGCAACGTGTCGCTGTACAACGAAACCGACGGCAAGGGCATCCTGCCAACGCCGACCATCGGCGCGGTGGGCATCCTGTACCACAGCGACGAGATCATCGGCTGTGACGTGCGTGATGGTCATGTGGCCCTGTTGATCGGGGAAACCACGGGGCATCTGGGTCAGTCTGCGCTGTTGTCCGAAGTCTTTGGCCGCATCGAGGGCGACGCGCCGCATGTGGATCTGGAGGCCGAGGCCAAGCACGGCCAGTTCATCCGCGACAACCGCGATCTGATCACCGCCTGCACGGACCTTTCCGATGGCGGTCTGGCGCTGGCGGCCTTCGAGCTGGCCGAGAAGACCGGCGTTGGCGTGACGCTGGACGCGTCCGACACGCCGACGCTGTTCGGCGAGGATCAGGCGCGGTATCTCGTCGCCTGCAACTTTGACAAGGCCGAGGCGCTGATGACAGCCGCCGGACAAGCCGGTGTGCCGGTGATTTCCGTGGGCAAATTCGGCGGCGATCAGGTGCGGTTCGGGTCGGTTTCGGCCCCGCTGGCCGATCTGGCGCAGGTGTTCCGCACCAGCTTTGCCGCTGCGGTTGCGTAAATCGGGCGGGGCTGCGGCCCCGTTCGCTAATACTGTCCCATTTCCCCCAACAGCAATTGGGTAAAGGCTGTGGGCGGCAAGGCCCCCGGCTGGGAAAACGGGTCGGAAAAGGCGTAAATCACGTACATGATCACGCCGGTATAGCCGCCATACAGCGACAACAGCGCCAGATGCAGCGGCGTCGGCGGATAGATAAAATATGGCACCGCGACGCAGATCACGCCGGTGATGGCTGCGAACCAGAACAGCCCCGACAGCGCGTGCACGGCGCTGTTTTCACGCTTTTGGCGCAGTTCCGCGATTTTCTGGGTGGCCTGTATCATATGCGCGCGCAGGTCGGTCTGGCGCGGCGTTTGCGGGTCAAGGTCCAGCGCGGTCTGGTAGACCTCTTCTCGGTACTGCCATCCCTGCCCCGACAGCTTGCCGGTTTTCGACAGCGCCTCCCATTCGTGGTTGATCACGTGGCGGACATAGGTGGCCAGCGTGGTCTGCACCTGCTGCATTTCCGGCGTGTCATAGCGGCGGATGTCGTTGAACACATCGGCGACGGCCGTGGCCTCGGTCACCAGATCGGCGCGGATTTCCGAGTAGTTTTGCAGCTCTTGCGCAAAGACCAGGGCCAGGATCAGCCCCTGAAGCGAGGCCACGCGGAAAATGATCGACCCCGCCAGGTCCTTGGTCTCGGTCGTCTGCCGCCCGCCCCAGATGGCGCGGGTGATGCCGTAGATGACGTAGACGGCAACGATGTTGATCAGGGCGATGCCGATGCCCATGGCCAGTTCGTGTAGGTGCATCGTGTTCTCCCACGGCGTGAGGGAAGCTTAGGCGGGGACGGTGCGCAGGTCTACTTGGATTGTGTGTGGGGGGGGATGGGCGGACTTTGCTGCCGTTTGAAATGGAGTGCGAAGCCGCGCATCGTCGGGCCGTGGTGCGGCGATCCGACCTCAGTGTCTGCCACTTAATAGCAGCCAAACACATCCCACCTGTCCGTCACGCACAACAGCAGCCAAATCGCCGTGCCGGCGGACGGCCCGGCGATGCGCGGCGGCCTGCGGCCTTTGTTCCGCGCTTGGGGAATGCGGAGAGGGCTCAAACCAGACATTCGCCGCGACAACAAACGCCAGCCCCAACCACCAAGCCCTGCATGAAGGTGCGTCGTGTGTGGTAGGCAAGCCCCTTTGTGGCAATGGCGCTCACTTCCCGATCAGCCCCATCAGCCGCGCCTTTTCGCCCACGTCGTCCTTGCGCGAGATCACCTCGGCCAGTTCCTCAAGCGAGGCGATCGAATGGCCGGCGCGAAAGCTGTCCACGTGGGGCAACATGGCCGCGATGCCGCGCGCCTTGGGGGCGAATGCGTCCCAGCGCAGCAAGGGGTTCAGCCAGATCAGCCGTTTCGCCGACAGGTGCAGGCGTTGCATCTGCTTGGCCAGCACCTCGGGGGCGCCGCGGTCCAGGCCGTCGGTGATCAGCAGCACCACGGCCCCCTGCCCCAGCACGCGCCGTGACCAGTCGCGGTTGAACGCCTCGATACACTCTCCGATGCGCGTGCCGCCTTCCCAGTCCTGCGCTTCGGCGCCGGCGGCGGCAAGGGCGGCGTCAACGTCGCGGTGGTCCAGATGGCGGGTGATGTTGGTCAGCCGCGTGCCAAAGGTAAAGGCGTGGACCTTTGCCCAGCCTGCCCCCTTGGCGTTGCTGACCGCGTGCAGGAAATGCAGGACGACCCGCGAATACTGGCTCATCGAGCCGGAAATGTCGCAGAGCACCACCAGATTGGGCCAGCGTGTGCGCGGCGCGCGGCGGGCGATGGTACGGATTTCACCGCCGGTGCGCATCGCGGCGCGCAGGGTTTTCGCGGGGGCCACGCCACCCCGCAACGCCGCCTGCATCCGGCGGGTGGGCATCGGTTCGACCGGCAGGCGCATCCGTGCCAGCATCCGCTTGGCGGCGGCCATCTCGGCGGTGCTCATCTGCTCAAAGTCCAGCGTTTTCAGCTTTTCCTGCGCCGAGGTGGTAAAGCTGGCATCGACTTCGATCTCGGTCTCGCCGTCGTCATCGTCTTTGTCAGGGTCGAAATCAGGCGCTTCGGCCCCGTCCAGCAGCGCCTCGGCCGCGCGTTTCTCGCCGGCCTGGCCTGCGCGTTCCTCCTGCACCCCGCGAATGGCGGGCAGCATCGCGGCCATCATATGTTCCAGATAGCGCGGATCGCGCCAATACAGCCGGAAAATCTGGCGAAAGATCACGCGGTGTTCGGGGCGGTTCACGAAGCAGGCGTGCAGGGTCCAGTAGAAATCGCGCCGCTCGGTAAAGCCTGCGGTCTCGACCGCGCGAATGGCGTCGATGACGCGGCCCGGCCCGATGGGCAGGCCCGCGCGGCGCAGGGCGCGGGCGAAATGGGTGATGTTGCCCGCAAGGCGCGGGTTTTCGGGCAGTTCGAGGGCGGGATATTCGACCATGCGTCAGCCTGCGGGAGCCAGCCCCCGGACCTCCGGGATATTTTGGGCCAAAAGAAACATCAGGTCGGCTCCAGACTGGCGCGGGCCTGATCCAGCAGGCGTTTGGCCTCGGAGCCTTGCAGCTTGGCGATGTCGTCCTGGTATTTCAGCACGGCCCCCAGCGTGTCGGCGATGACCTCGGGCGACAGGGTCAGCACGTCCAGCGCCAGCAGGCATTTGGCCCAGTCGATGGTTTCGGCCACGCCCGGTTTCTTGAACAGATCCTCGGTGCGCAACTGCTGGACAAAGGCCACGACCTCGCGGCTGAGGTTTTCGGCCGCTTCGGGCGCGCGGGCGGTCAGGATGTCCATTTCGCGGTCGAAATCGGGGTAATCGACCCAGTGATAGAGACAGCGGCGTTTCAGCGCGTCGTGCACTTCGCGGGTGCGGTTCGAGGTCAGGATGACGATGGGCGGCTCGGGGGCCTTGATGGTGCCCAGTTCGGGAATGGTGACCTGAAAGTCGCTGAGCGCTTCAAGCAGGTAGGCCTCGAAGGGCTCGTCGGTGCGGTCCAATTCGTCGATCAGCAGGACCGGCGCGCCGTTTTCGTCGGGGCGCATGGCATCGAGCAGCGGGCGTTCGATCAGGAAATCCTTGCTGAACAGTTCGGTTTGCAGGGCGGCGCGGTCGGCGGTGCCTGCGGCCTCGGCGGTGCGGATGGCGATCATCTGGGCGGGAAAGTTCCATTCGTAGACAGCGCTCGCGGCGTCCAGCCCCTCGTAGCATTGCAGGCGGATCAGGCGGCGGCCCAAGGCCGTGGCCAGCGCCTTGGCGATCTCGGTCTTGCCCACGCCTGCCTCGCCCTCCAGAAACAGCGGGCGGCCCAGCGACAGCGCGAGGAACACCACCGTGCCCAGCGCACGGTCACAGACATAGCCCTGCGCGCCCAGCATCTGTTGCACGGCGTCGATCGAGGTAGGTTTGGTCATCGCTCTCTCCCTTGTTGCGACAAACGTGCACCGCTGGCCTGTCAGGTCAAGGTCCTCCGCGCGGCCAGCGTTGACGCATCTTGCGCCGGATGGCATTATAAGCTGTAGGGAAAACAGAGGTTTTGCGGGCTTGTCGCCCCGACAACAACCCGTTCAGAGGCGGATAAGGCAGATGAAGCGTGACCAGAGCTGGTCCACAGCAGGGGCGCCCGGATGCGCATAACAGCCGTAACCTGTGTCAAGAACGAGGGTTCCTTCCTGCTGGAATGGATCGCCTTTCACCGCCTGCTGGGCGTGACGGATTTTCTTTTCTATTCCAACGATTGCACCGACGGCACGGACCAGCTGCTGGATGCGCTGCAGGCGCGTGGCATCGTGCGGCACCTGCCCAACCCCGCCGAGGGGCGCAATTACCAGATGGAGGCGTTGAAGGACGCCAAGGGTCAGGACATGATCGCGGGCGCCGACTGGGTCTGGGTTGCGGATGTGGACGAGTTTCTGAACATCCATGTGGGCGATGGCACCATCCCTGCCCTGATCGACGCCTGTGGCAATCCGCAGGCGATCAGCGTGAATTTCCAGTTCTTCGCCAATGACGATGTGGACGCCTACGCGGACCGCCCCGTCATCGAACAGTTCACCCGCAGCCACAATCCCGACCTGTGGTGTGGCGAGACGGCGATCGAGGTGAAAACGCTGGTGCGGGCCGATTTCCCGCTGAAATACTACGGCGCGCACCGCCCGTTTTTCCGCGAGAAGCTGCCCAAGGGCAAGCGGCCCACGTGGACCGATGCGTCGGGCCGGCCCGTACAACACCGGTTTCTGGTCGCCGCCAACCCGCGCCGTATCCGCCGGTTTCCGGCAGCAGGTTCTCGCAAATTTGCCACGCTGAACCACTATGCGCTGCGGTCGCTGGACAGCTATCTGGTCAAGAACGACCGGGGCGACGTGAACCGCGAGAACCGCGCCTTCGACGACACCTATTGGCGCGAGCGCAATGACGCGGCGTGGGAAGATACGTCGATCCAGAAATACCTGCCCCCCCTGCGCAGCGAGATGGCCGCGCTGATGGCAGACGCAGAGATTGCAACGCTGCACGCCGAAGCGGTCGCCGCCCATATCGCCAAGCGGGACGAGTTGCTGGCGCAGCCCGAATATCAACAGATGCAGGCGCAACTGCGCGCCGCGTCAAAGCTGCCGCCGCAGGAACAGGCGCTGATCGAGGCGCTGGGTCTGGAGCCTGTGACATGAGCCTGCGCGTCGTCAATCTGGGCCTGCCCAAGACTGGCACGACGACATTGGCGCGGGCGCTGAAAATGGCCGGTTTCAAGGTGGCCGACCACCGCGTGCGTCCCAAGCAGACCACCGTCAAGTCGCTGCACAATCAATATGTGGCCGAGCTGCTGTATCGCGGGTATTTCGAAACCGGCGATCCCGGTGCGCATCTGGACCCGTTTGAATGCGTGTCGGAAATCAGCCTGCTGCGCGAGGGCAAGTCGCTGTGGCCGCAGATGGATTTTGGCCTGATCGAGGCGATCCGCGCCCATCATCCGGGGGTGAAGTTCCTGGCCTCGAACCGCGATCCGTTCCAGTTGAGCCAGTCGATGCTGGCCTGGTCCGATCTGGGTGTCGCGCGGTTGCCGCAGGCGGCGATACCCGGCCTGCCCGAAGGCTACGGCGAGACAACCAAGCAGCGCGAACAATGGATCACCGCCCATTACGCGCATCTGCGCGCGATCTTCGCGGGCCGAGACGATTTTCTGGAATATGACGTGGCCGACGCGGACGCGCGCGACCGCATCGCCGCCTTTCTGGGCGTGCCCCTGCCGTGGTGGGGCCGCGTGAACAGCAATTCGAACAAAAAGGCGTCATGATGCGCATTCATCTGCATATTGGTCTGGAACAGGTGGGCGCGGACCGTCTGCAATCGGTCATGGCCGACAAACGCGAACAGATGCTGGCCAAGGGCTATCTGTTTCCGCGCAGTCTGGGGCCGAAGAACCACACGCGGCTGTATATGGCGGTCACCGACCCTGCCCATGTGGACCCGCTGCGGTACAACCGTGGATACATTCCGCAGGACAAACAACAGGTTCTTTATGATGCCGTGGCCAGCGATCTGGCGCGGGATGTGGCGCAGCACAATCCGACCGACCTGATCCTGTCGGCCTCGCAACTGGGGACCAGTCTGGCGCATTCGTCCGAGGTGGCGCGCCTGCACGCGCTGTTGTCGCCGCTGTCGGATGACATTCGCATCATCGCCCATGTGGACGAACAGGCCAGCCTGCTGGTGCGCTGGTACGCCGAACAGATCCTGGAAGGGCGCGGCACGTCGCTGGCACAGGAAATGGCGCTGGCCGGGTCAAAGACGTGGTGGGACGATTGTCTGGCCGCAGCCCCCGTGATCGACCCGCAGGCGGGGGTGTTCATGGAAAATCAGGCCGCCCCCTTCTGGCTGGATTACCAGCGGCTTGTGTCGCATTGGGAGGAAAGCTTTGGCGCGGGCAGCGTGACCTTGCGGCCCTATGATGCCGACGGGTTTGCCGCCGATACGGTCACGGACGAAATCCGCGCCATGTTCGGGATCGACGCGGTGCTGGGCAAGGCGACGCCCGACACCGTGCCTGCGCCCACCTCTGCCGCGGCGCTGACGCGCGGGCGGCAGATGAATGCGCTGTTGTTGCAGGTTCTGGCCGACCGCAAACGCATTTTGCCGCGTCAGTTGTGGCGGTCGTTCATCAATGAAATCAACGTGGACGGCGACCCTGTTGATGTGGCGTCGCTGTCGGCCATCTCGAAAACCTTTGCCACGGGCAACACCGCCTTGCTGAAAACGCAACCGGCGCTGAGCAAGGACACGTTCAAAAAGCCCCGCGCCAAGGGCACGTGGGAAGAGGCCGACCCCAAGTTCGGGTTTCGGGCCACGCAGTACCTGCTGGGGTTCATGTGGCGCATCGACAAGGCGACGCGCGAAGAGCGCAAGACCAAGGGGGCCGATCTGGATGCCGCCAAGGCCACCAAATCGCCCAAGGGTGCGGCGCAGGCCGCAGCGCCCGCCTCTGCGCCTAAGTCCGACGGGCTGACCGAAGCCGCGCGCAAGCTGATGCCGCCCCTGGCGATCCAGAACTTTGACAAGCTGAAAAACTCATCCTTTGCGCCGCACAACAAGCTGGGGTCGGTGGACGAGGAGCAGCTTGCCGCAGCCTTTACGCCAGTCCCACAGCGCGACCTGCCGCCGGGCAGCAGCGGCAATGTCATCGTCGGCTGCATGAAGAACGAAGCGCCCTATATCGTGGAATGGGTCGCCTATCACCGTGCGATGGGCGTGGACAATTTCCTGATCTACACCAACGGTTGCGAGGACGGCACCAGCGAAATTCTGGACCGTCTGCAGGAAATGGGCGTTCTGCAACACCGCAACAACGACGGCTGGAAGGGCAATTCACCCCAGCAATACGCGCTGAACCAGTCGCTGAAGGAACCGGTGATCAAGAACGCCGACTGGATCATCCACATCGACGTGGACGAATTCATGAACGTGCGCACCGGCAACGGGACGCTTCAGGATTTCTTTGACGCGGTGCCCGATGCGACCAACGTGGCGATGACATGGCGGCTGTTCGGGCACAACGGAGTGACGCATCTGGCCGATGAGTTCGTGATCGACCAGTTCGACCATTGCGCCCCGAAATACTGCCCCAAGCCGCACACGGTCTGGGGCTTCAAGACCATGTTCAAGAACATCGGTGCCTACGAGAAAATCAGCTGCCACCGCCCCAACAAGCTGGACGCGGCGTTCAAGAAGACGGTGAAATGGGTCAACGGCTCGGGCAAGGATATGACCAAGGAAGCCGCCGAAAACGGCTGGCGGTCGTCGAAAAAATCCATTGGCTACGACCTGTTGCAGCTTAATCATTACGCGCTGCGGTCGGCAGAGAGTTTCCTGATCAAACGCCAGCGCGGGCGCGCGCTGCACGTGGATCGGTCCATCGGGATCAACTACTGGATTCGCATGGACTGGTCCGATTTCCGCGACATCACCATCAAACGCAACCTGCCGCGCCTGCGCGCGGAATACGACCGGTTGATGCAGGACGACATCCTGCGCGGCTGGCACCAGAAGGGTCTGGACTGGCACAAAGCCAAAGCCGAAGAGCTGCACGCCATGCCCGAATTCGAGGACCTGTATCAACAGGCGCTTGAAGTGAAGCTGACAGAGGTCGAGCGGGTGGCCTATGCCCTTGCTCTGGATATGGAGAGCTGACGATGGACGGGATCACAGACCTTGCAAACACCGCACAGCCCAGCATCAAATCGCGCGGGCTGCGCTTTCCCAAGGCGGCTTTCATGACGCCGGCCATGCGCACCGCCCT
Organism: Pseudosulfitobacter pseudonitzschiae; assembly: GCF_900129395.1. Classification (GTDB taxonomy): domain Bacteria; phylum Pseudomonadota; class Alphaproteobacteria; order Rhodobacterales; family Rhodobacteraceae; genus Pseudosulfitobacter; species Pseudosulfitobacter pseudonitzschiae. Next base: position 367,342 of record NZ_FQVP01000001.1, on the reverse strand, counting down.
GCGCAAGGACACTTATGAAAACACGCTGGTCACGGCCTGCAACCGCACCGCCCTGCCCGAGGACACGGTTCTGGACATCGGGGCTGGGATCGGAGCGGTGTCCGCGACGCTGGCCAAGCAGCAGAACGTCAAAATGGTTCATGCGGTCGAGGCAAACCCAGAACTGGCCACCTATCTGACCAATATGTTCGCGCTGAACGGCATTGAAAACGCCAGCGTGATTTCGGGCGCTTTGGGCAAACGCAAAAGCACCGTTGATTTCCACCTGCGCAAGAACCCTGCCCTGTCCTCGCTGGTCGCGCGCGACGACAGCCCGGCGGGCACGGTCGAAAAGATCGAGGTGCAAAACGCCAAGACCCTGATGAAAGAGCTGTCGCCCACGGTCGTCGTCATCGATATCCAGGGGTCCGAGGCCGATTTGATCCCCGACCTTGACCTGAGCGGCCTGCGCGCCGCCGTGGTCAAGCTGCACCCCAAATGGATCGGCCCCGAAGGCGTGAACGCGGTCTTTGCCGCGATGATGGAGGCGGGCCTGAACTACAACGCGCGCGGCTCGAACGGCAAGGTCGTGTCGTTCCGCAGGACGTGGCCCACCGCGTGAACATTCTTGCCGTCTTATGCGTCCGCAACGAGGCGGCGTTCCTGCTGGAATGGCTGGCGCACCACCGCGCCTGTGGCTTCACGCATTTTCTGGTGTTCTCGAACGATTGCGACGACGGCACCGACGTGATGCTGGACGCGCTGGCCGGTCAGGGCTGGCTGACGCACATCCGCAACGACGGCCCCTATGACAAGGGCGGCATCCAGTTCACCGCCCTGAAACACGCGCAAAAGCTGGACGTGGTGCAACAGGCCGACTGGATATTGCCGCTGGATGTGGACGAATTCGTCAACATTCATGTGGGCGACGGCACCGTGCCTGCCTTGCTGAACGCCCTGCCCGATGCCACCGCGATCACGCTGACGTGGCGGCTGTTCGGCAATGGCGATCACATCCGCTACAAGGACGCGCCGGTGACGCGGTTGTTCACCAAATGCGCGCCTGCGGTGCTGCACTGGCCGTGGCGCGCGTCGATGTTCAAGACGCTGTACAAGAACGACGGCACCTACCGCAAACTGGGGGTGCACCGCCCGCGCAACCCCGACACCGCGCGGCTGGACCAGGCGCGCTGGTTCGACGGAGAGGGGCGCGAGTTGGACCCGCAGTTCAAGACCAAGCGGTTGTTCAGCAATTTCGGACAGCCCAACCATGCGCTGGTGCAACTGAACCACTATCCGCTGGGCGCAATGGAAAGCTATGTGATGAAAGCCGACCGGGGCCGCGCGGTGCATTCCGATCACGTGCTGGGGCTCGATTACTGGATCGAGCGGAACTTTTGCTCCGACACCGACACTAGCATCGCCCGGATGAGCGCCGCCAGCGCGCCGATACTGGACACCCTGAAAGCCGATCCGGTGCTGGGAGAGTTGCACCAACGGGCCGTCGCATGGCGGCACGCCCGTTTCGACGCGCTGATGCAGCAAGAGCCGTTTCGCGCCCTGTTTGGCCGACTGTTGATGGCGGGCCCCACCCGCCCCGTGTCGCCGCGCGCCGCCCGTTTCATGGTGCAATACGCGAACCGCTCCCGCCGCACCGATGCCGAAGCCGCAACAAAGGCACCTTAGCTGCATCAAATTTCCGCAATTTTGCCTTATTGGCCCGATAGCTCTGCGCCCAAACACGCGTGGGAAACCCGCGCGATACAGGTACCGAGGACCCCCGATGCAGGACGCAGCCGAGACATTCAACGCCGAGCTTTCCGGCCTTGCCAAGGGCGAATGGCTGACAAAACTGGCAGGTATCGCTGAAGAACAGGGCTATTTCGAGCCGCTGGGCAAGCGCCATTTCGCGGCGTTTGTTGAAAAAGGCACGACACTGCTGGTCACCTTCGAGACCATTCAGGGGATGCGTGCGCTGTCCGAATCCGCGGTGCCGCTGGGCTGGAACATGGTGCGCGATCATGGCTGGTCGCATCTGTGCGTGGCCTCGGACGGCGACACATGGTTCCGGGACGAGACGCTTTATGCCTATTTCGACCGGCTGGTCGATGACGGCTTTTTTGACGAATTCGAAACAGTGCTGTTTTACGGCGCAGGCCCCTGCGGCTATGCGGCGGCGGCCTATTCGGTCGCCTCGCCCGGCGCGCGTGTGCTGGCGATCCAGCCGCAGGCGACGCTGGACGCGCGGGTCACGGAATGGGACGACCGCTTTGTCGACATGCGTCGCGTCGACTTCGCCTCGCGCTATGGCTATGCGCCCGACATGCTGGACGCCGCCGCGCGTGCCTTTGTGATCTATGACCCGCGGGAGGCGCTGGACGCCATGCACGCGGCCCTGTTCACCCGCGCCAATGTGCACAAGCTGCGCACCCGCCACCTGGGCGATGCCATCCAGACCCACATGATCGAGATGGACACGCTGAAGCCGCTGCTGGAACAGGTTGCCACCGACACACTGAACGATGCCAGCTTTGCCACCCTGTGGCGCGCGCGCCGGGCCTATCCGCCCTATCTGCGCAGCCTGATGTCGGCCCTTGAGGTCGACAACCGCGCCCCGTTGATACAGGCGCTGTGTACTAACGTCACGAGCCGCATGAACGCACCGCGATTTGCCCGCAAGCTGAAAGAACTGACCAACTGACGCTGGTGCGCTGCCGCGCCGCGTGCTAACGGCAGGGCATGACAAAGACCCTTGCGATCCGCCGCCCCGATGACTGGCACCTGCACCTGCGCGATGGCGCAATGATGCGGGCCGTTTTGCCGCAAACCGCCGCCCATTTCGCCCGTGCGATCATCATGCCCAATCTGGTGCCGCCCGTGGTCACCGGCGCACAGGCCGCGGCCTATCGCGACCGGATCATGGCCGCCCTGCCCGAGGGCATGGATTTCACCCCGCTGATGACGCTGTACCTGACCGAGGACACGGAGGCTGCGGACGTGGCTGCCGCCCATGCCTCGGGTCTGGTCAAGGCGGTCAAGCTGTACCCCGCCGGGGCCACCACCAATTCCGCCTCGGGTGTGGCCAATTTCGACAATGTGCGCCCGGTGCTGGAGAAAATGGCCGAGATCGGCCTGCCCCTGTGCGTGCACGGCGAGGTCACCGATGCGGACATCGACATTTTCGACCGCGAGGCAGTGTTCATCGACCGCGTTCTGGACCCGATCCGGCGCGCCACGCCGGGCCTGCGCGTGGTGATGGAACATATCACCACCTCGGACGCCGTGGACTATGCCAGCGCGCAGGACGACACGCTGGGGGCCACGATCACCACGCACCATCTGGTGATCAACCGCAACCACATCCTGGCCGGTGGCATCAAGCCGCATTATTACTGCCTGCCCGTCGCCAAACGCGAAACGCATCGCCTGGCCCTGCGCCGTGCGGCCACATCGGGCAACGCGCGCTTTTTCCTGGGCACCGACAGCGCGCCGCACACCGACGCCAACAAGCTGCTGCCTTGCGGCTGTGCCGGCTGCTTTACCGCGCCCAACACCATGTCGATCTTGGCGCAGGTGTTTGAACAGGACGGCGCGCTGGACCAGCTTGAGGCCTTCACCTCGCTGAACGGTCCTGCGTTCTACGGCCTGCCGGTGAACGAGGCGACGATGACCCTGACCAAAACCGCCCCGACCTACCCCACGCACATCGACACCGACGACGGTCCCGTGACCGTATTCGACCCCGCGATGCCGCTGGACTGGTCCGTGACCTGACCTTCATCTTGCCCGATAAACTCCCGCCGGAGGCTCGCACGGCCTCCACACGCCCAAACGCCCAAGGATGCACGCCATGATCCCCACCAGCTTTCCCGACGCCGCCGAAATGGCCCGCCTGACCGCCCGCATGTTGCTTGAGATCGAAGCCGTGCACCTGAACGCCAAGGACCCGTTCACGCTGGCCTCGGGGCTGCCCAGCCCAACCTATATCGACTGCCGCAAGCTGATCTCCTATCCGCGCATCCGTTCGACCCTGATGGATTTCCTGACCGTCACCGTCATGCGCAACGCGGGCTTCGAGGCGTTCGACAACGTCGCGGGCGGTGAGACTGCCGGCATCCCCTTTGGCGCGCTGGTGGCCGAGCGGATGGCCCTGCCCATGACCTACGTGCGCAAAAAGCCCAAAGGGTACGGCCGCAACGCCCGCATCGAAGGCGTGATGACTGAAGGCCAGCGGGTGCTGCTGGTCGAGGACCTGACCACCGATGGCGGATCAAAGCTGTCTTTTGTCGATGCGATTCGCGAAACCGGCGCCACCTGCGGGCATACGGCGGTGATCTTCTACTACGGTATCTTCCCCGAAACCGAAAAGACATTGGGCGATCATGGGGTTGCGCTGCACCACCTGTGCACATGGTGGGACGTGCTGGCCGAAGCCAAGGCCCAAGGCACCTTTGACGCGGCCACGCTGGAAGGTGTCGAAGCCTTCCTGAACGATCCGCGCGGCTGGCAAGAGGCACATAAAAAGGCATAAATCCGCTACATCATCTGGTTTAAGCACTGCAAAATGCAACCAGATGATGTAGGCTCCCCCTCAGACCAAGGTTATCCACAGGATTTCCAGATTGCCTGTGCAGCACGGTGACGTCTAAGACGGGTCACCCACGGGTTACGGGTCAATAACAGGGTGAGCAATGAACGAGATCAGCAGTTTTCAAAACGGCACGCCTGAGGTTCAGGCCGCCGAAACCATGCCGCATTCCATCGAGGCCGAGCAGCAGCTTCTGGGTGCGATCCTGACCAACAACGACATCTACGACCGCGTCGCGTCGATCATCGGGCCGCATCATTTCTATGATCCCGTGCACGCGCGCATCTATGACATCGCCTCGGCGCGGATCGCCAAGAACAACCTGGCCTCGCCGGTGACGCTCAAGGCGTTCATGGAGGACGACGAGGGCCTGAAAGAGCTGGGCGGTCCCGCCTACCTGGCCCGTCTGGCCGGTGCCGCGATCAGCGCCTTTGCGGTGCGTGACTATGCGCAGATGATCTATGATCTGGCGGTGCGCCGCGACCTGATCCGGCTGGGCCGTGACATCAGCGCCAAGGCGGCCAAGGTCGACGTGTCCTCGGAGCCGCGCGAACAGATCGTCGAGGCGGAACAGCAGCTGTACAAGCTGGCCGAACAGGGCCAGACCGAAAGCGGATTCCAGTCGTTCCTGAAGGCGGTCACCGATGCCGTCAACGTGGCCAACGCCGCCTATCAGCGCGAGGGCGGCCTGTCCGGTGTGTCGACCGGCCTGATCGACATGGACAAGAAGCTGGGCGGGTTGCACCGCTCTGACCTTCTGATCCTTGCGGGACGTCCCTCGATGGGCAAAACCTCGTTGGCGACCAACATCGCGTTCAACGTGGCCAAGGCGTACAAACGCGGCATCCTGCCCGATGGCTCCGAAGGCGCGATTGATGGCGGCGTCGTGGGCTTTTATTCGCTGGAGATGAGCGCCGAACAGCTGGCCGCGCGTATTCTCTCCGAAGCCTCCGAAGTGCCCTCGGAACAGATCCGGCGCGGTGACATGACCGAGGCCGAATTCCGCCGTTTCGTCGAGGCGGCCAAGTCGCTGGAGGCCTGTCCGCTCTATATCGACGACACGCCCGCCCTGCCGATCAGCCAGCTTGCGGCGCGTGCGCGGCGGCTGAAACGGACGCATGGGCTGGACGTGCTGATGGTCGACTATTTGCAACTGGTGCGCGGCACCGGCAAGTCGGAAAACCGGGTGAACGAGATTTCCGAGATCACCATGGGCCTGAAAGCCATCGCCAAGGAGCTGGACATTCCGGTGATCGCCCTGTCGCAGTTGTCGCGCCAGGTGGAAAGCCGCGAAGACAAGCGGCCCCAGCTGTCGGACCTGCGGGAATCGGGTTCGATCGAACAGGACGCCGACGTGGTGATGTTCGTGTTCCGCGAGGAATACTACAAAGAGCGCGAAAAGCCCGGCGATCACGATCTGGAAGCCATGGCCAAGTGGCAGGAAGAAATGGAACGCCTGCACGGCCGTGCCGAGGTGGTGATCGGCAAGCAGCGTCACGGGCCGATTGGCACCGTCGAGCTGAGCTTTGAGGGCCGTTTCACCCGCTTTGGCAACCTTGTGCAGCCGTGGCAGCAGAATGCGGGCGAGCAGGAGTTTTAGGGGGGAAGGAATTTCTGCGGCTTAGGGTTTTGCGTTCGGCTATCGGGACATCGCTATTGCTCACCAAGGCCCGGAGTCAAGGCACGCAGTGCCGCCGGCCTCTCAGTGTTCGCAAAGCGAACACCTGCCGGCAACACATTGCTTTGCAATGTGTGAGAGGCAGCGCCCGGCCGCCCGTCACGCCGGAGGCGTGCCGATTATGAATGGCGCACCTTTGGTGCGACGGGCGGGCGCTTTCTCACCGTATTGGGCAACTTCACCCACACGCCAAAGCATAGAAATAAAGTGGCATCCACCAATGTGGTGATGCCCACCCGCGGTCTGGCGCTGCCCTTTGTGGCAAGGTCACACTCAATTCACCGCCTATTGCGCCCCCACACACCAGCGTGGCGACGTTACACCTTGACCTCGGACCCAAACATGGCACAACGCCGCGCATGACATCAGCGACTTTGACAATCGACACCGGCGCCATTGCGCGAAACTGGCAATCCCTGGACGCGCGCACCGAGGTGGAAACCGGCGCTGTGGTCAAGGCTAACGGCTATGGGCTGGGCGCGCCCGTCGTCGCCCGTGTGCTGGCCCGTGCGGGCTGCCGCAGCTTTTTCGTGGCCACCGCCGAAGAGGGCGCGACCCTGCGTGCCGCCTTGGGACAAGGGCCCGTGATTTATGTGTTTTCCGGCCATATGGACGGCGACACCGGTGCCATCCGCGAGGGGCGCCTGACGCCGCTGCTGAACTCGGTTGACCAGATGCTGCGCCATGTCGAGGCGTTGCCGGGATCGCCTTTTGGCCTGCAGATGAACACCGGTATGAACCGGCTGGGGATGCAGGCGTCGGAATGGTCGGCGCTGCGCGACATCGCCGTGGCGCAACGCCCGGCGCTGATCATGTCGCACCTGGCCTGTGCGGACGAACCCGACCACGAGATGAATGCGCGCCAGTTGAACACGTTCCGCGAGATGACCGACGGCATCGACGCGCCCCGCTCGCTGGCGGCGACCGGTGGCACCTTGCTGGGCGAGGCATATCACTTTGACCTGTGCCGGCCCGGTGTGGGCCTGTTCGGCGGCCTGCCCTTTGCCGAGGCCGAGGCGGTCGTGACGCTGGACGCCCCTGTCATTCAGGTGCGCGATGTGGCGGCGGGCGAATCCGTGGGCTACGGCAATATGTGGATCGCACAGCGCCCCTCGCGCATTGCGACGATTTCGGCAGGCTACGCCGACGGTCTGATCCGCGCCATGGGCAACGGGATCGGCGCGCATGTTTACGCGGATGACACCGCCCTGCCTATCGTGGGCCGCGTGTCGATGGACCTGATCACCGTGGATGTCACCGATCTGGGCCACGATCCGGCGAACCTGCAACTGCTGGGCGCGCACCAGACGGTCGACGATCTGGCCACGGCTGCGGGCACCATCGGGTACGAAGTGCTGACCTCGTTGGGCCACCGCTATGCCCGCCGGTACACCGAGTGAGGTTTCTCGCCGCCATCGGGGCCACGGTCCTTGGCCTGCTGGCCGCTGTCGGGCGCGTGACGCTCTATGCGGTGCAGACGCTCAGCCACCTGCTGCGCCCGCCCTTCTATTTCCGCGAACTGGCCGTCGCGCTGCTGAACATCGGCTGGCTGTCGCTGCCCGTTGTCGGGCTGACCGCGATTTTCACCGGCGGCGCGCTGGCCTTGCAGATTTACGCAGGTGGCGCACGGTTCAACGCCGAAGCCGTGGTGCCACAGATCGTCGCCATCGGCATGGTGCGCGAACTGGGCCCCGTGCTGGTGGGCCTGATGATCGCCGCGCGCGTCACCTCGTCCATCGCCGCCGAGATTGCGACGATGAAAGTGACCGAACAGATCGACGCACTGGTGACGCTTTCGACCCACCCGATGAAATACCTGACCGTGCCGCGCGTGCTGGCCGCAACCCTTGTGGTGCCGCTGCTGGTGGCGGTGGGCGACGTGATCGGTATCGCGGGCGGCTGGGCCGTGGCCACGGGCACGCTGGGGTTCAACCCGGCCGCGTACCTGAAAAACACCATCAACTTTCTGGAACTGCGCGACATCATCTCGTCGCTGGCCAAGGGCGGCGTGTTCGGCTTTATCGCGGCCCTGATGGGCTGTTATTTCGGCATGAACTCGGGCCGTGGGGCACAAGGGGTGGGCCGCGCGACCAAGGGCAGCGTCGAGGCTGCGGCGATCCTGATCCTGGCCGCCAACTTCGTGCTGACGGGGGTGTTTTTCTCGCTATGATCACGCTTGAGAATGTCCACAAATCCTTTGGCAGCAACCATGTTCTGCGCGGTGTGAACCTGCATGTGCCCAAGGGCACGTCGATGGTGATCATTGGTGGGTCCGGCACCGGGAAATCCATCACGATCAAGGCGGTGCTGGGTCTGGTCACGCCCGACCAAGGCCGCATCACCGTGGATGGCACCGACATCACCCGCACCGACCGCGACGCGTTTCTGGCGCGCTTCGGGATGCTGTTCCAGGGGGCTGCCCTGTTCGACAGCCTGCCAGTCTGGCAAAACGTCGCCTTCCGGCTGCTGCGCGGATCGCTGAAACGCCCCCGCGACGAGGCCCGCGCGATTGCCATCGAAAAGCTGCGCCGTGTCGGCCTGACCGAGGACGTGGCGGACCGTCTGCCCGCCGAGCTGTCGGGTGGTATGCAAAAACGCGTCGGCCTGGCCCGCGCCATTGCCGCCGACCCCGAGATCATCTTTTTCGACGAACCGACAACCGGCCTTGACCCGATCATGGCGGGCGTCATCAACGACCTGATCCGCGAGATCGTGACTGAGATGGGCGCCTCAGCCGTGACCATCACCCACGACATGTCGTCCGTGCGCGCCATTGCCGACAACGTGGCCATGCTGCACGAGGGTGTGATCAAATGGACCGGTCCGGTGGCCGAAATGGACGCCGCAGGTGATCCTTACGTCGACCAGTTCATCCATGGCCGCGCCACGGGGCCGATTGCGGCGGTGCGCTAGGCGCTGGACCCGCGCGCCAAACAGGTTTGGCGATGCGGCTTCCTGCGGTACCCTGTGCCAATGACACCGTTTTCAGACAACGCCTTGCTGGCTCTAACGCTTTTGCTGATCGCTTTTGGCCTGTTCGCCGGGATCACGCGATTGCGCCCCAACCTGATCTGGCCGCTGCGTCTTACCCTCGCCTCGCTCGGAACAAAGATTGCGCTTCTTGCCATGGTTGCCCTTGGTCTGGACCAGAACCCGCCGCTGGAGAAAATACTGGTTTCCCTCTCCGGCCTGCTGGGCTTTGACTGGCCGGTGACGGTCTGGTTCTGAGGGTCACAGCACAGCTTGACTTGAGCCGCACCCTGCGCCCAAGTGCCCCCATGCTGCGTTACCTGAACCTTGCCCTGCTGGTCGCCTATCCTGTCGCGTGGTTCGCCCCGCTGATGCGTGCAGGGCTGTTGCCGCTGTTCGGCCTGTCCGAAATCAGCGTGATGACCGGCCTGCAATCGCTGTGGGCGTCGGATGTGTTTCTGGCGCTGGTGGTCACCGTCTTTGCCTTGTTTGCACCCTATATCAAGACCATTGGTCTGGCGCTGCTGCACTGGAACCTGCTCAGCGCGCGGTGCCTGTCGGCCTTGCATGTGCTGGGCAAACTGGCGATGGCCGACATCTTCCTGATCGCGCTGTATATCACCCTGACCAAGGGCATCGGCGTGGGCCGGATCGAGGTCGCGTGGGGTCTGTATCTGTTCACGGCCTGTATCCTCGCCTCGCTGTGGATCGGACTGCGCACTGAACAAAACCGCGATATGCGCGCAACTGTTTCTGATTCGGAAACCTGAGACACATTATTGCCACATTACCACCCCCTTGAAACCAGAGGACAAAGATCGGGAACAAAGTTTCCGCTTAGCGGTTAACCTGCTATCGGCGTATACTTGCCGATAGGATGGTTTTCTGGGGGAAGACATTTGACAAATTCTTTGCGCGCGCTGGCCTTTCTGATCCGTTTCCTTATGCAATGGGCTGCACTGGCATTTTTCGCGGTTGCCGCGCTGGGATTGCTGGGTGCGACCCTCTTGGCTGCAAGCGGTCGGTTGCCATGGGTCGACCTGCCCCTGACCTGGAACGGCACCCCTGTGCCCGAGGCCGGCATGTACGCCCAGATCGCGCTGACCGTCTTTGCCCTTTGCCTGTGTTTCTTCCTTCCCAGCGCACGGCGCACCATGCAGCTTGAGACCGCGCACCGCGATTTTTCGATCAACATGACCGACATCGCCCGCGCCTATGGTGCGGTCCATGCGGCGGATCGCGGTGATGCGTTCCGGTTTTCCACCGAATTCGACTCGGTGCGCGAACGGCTGGCCTATCTGCGCGACCATCCCGACCTCAGCTCGCTTGAGCCTGCGCTGCTGGAAGTGGCCGCGCAAATGTCCCATATTTCCAGGGAACTGGCCGAGGTTTACTCGGACGAGCGTGTCAACCGCGCCCGCAGTTTTCTGGAACAGCGCCAGTACGAGGTCGAGCAGTTCAACAACCGTCTGGACCACGCCAAATCCGTCAGCGCGGAATTCCGGCACTGGCTGACCAACATCGAGCTGGAAGAGGCCGTCGCCGCCGCCCAACTGGACCGCCTGCGCGCCGAAATGCGCGAGGTGCTGCCCGAACTGGGTCTTGAAACCTTCGTGGCCACCGACAACACCGTCACCAAAATGGTTCCCAAAGCCGCCGAATAACCCGCCCTTCTTCATTTGCCAGATAAACTCCGGGGGAGACGCGCAGCGTCGGGGGCAGAGCCCCCTTAACCCTGTCAATATCCCCGCCCCCCGCATTTACCTTTTGACGCCCCCGCTCGCGTCAGGCACATCAGTGCAATGGCCAAATCACCCTCCTTCACCTGCACCGCCTGTGGTGCCACGCATACCAAGTGGTCCGGGCGCTGCGATGCCTGCGGCGATTGGAACACCATTGTCGAGGATGCGGGCCTGTCCGCGGGCGGCAAGAAATCCCTTGGCGCCAATCGCGGCTCGGCCATCCAGCTGACCGACCTGCAAACCGAGGAATCGCCGCCCCCCCGCACCCATTCCGGCATCGACGAGTTGGACCGCGTTCTGGGCGGCGGGCTTGTTCCCGCCTCGGCGTTGCTGGTGGGGGGCGATCCGGGCATCGGCAAGTCGACCCTGTTGTTGCAGGCGGCCGCCGAGTTTGCCCGTGCGGGCGTCAAGACGATCTATGTCAGCGGCGAGGAAGCCACAGCGCAGGTGCGGATGCGCGCCAAGCGTCTGGGCCTGTCCGACGCGCCGGTGCAACTGGCGTCGGAAACCAACCTGCGCAACATCCTGACCACGCTCGAGGCGGAAAAACCCGGCCTTGCGATCATCGATTCGATCCAGACCATGTGGTCCGACACCGTTGACAGCGCGCCGGGGTCCGTCAGCCAGGTACGGTCCGCCGCGCACGAGCTGACCACCTTTGCCAAGCGCAAGGGCGTGTCGGTGATCCTTGTCGGTCACGTCACCAAGGACGGCCAGATCGCAGGCCCCCGCGTGGTGGAACATATGGTCGACACGGTGCTCTATTTCGAAGGCGAGCGCGGCCATCAGTTCCGCATCCTGCGCGCGGTCAAGAACCGCTTTGGCCCTGCTGATGAAATCGGTGTGTTCGAAATGACCGGGCGCGGGCTGGAGCAGGTCACCAACCCCTCGGCGCTGTTCCTGTCCGAGCGCGGCAAACCCAGCGCCGGATCGGTGGTTTTCGCAGGTATCGAAGGCACCCGCCCCGTGCTGGTCGAATTGCAGGCGCTGGTGGCCCCGTCGCCGCACAGCCAGCCACGCCGCACGGTTGTGGGTTGGGACGGCGGGCGGCTCGCGATGATCCTCGCGGTGCTCGAGGCACGCTGTGGCATCCCCTTTGCCGGGCTTGATGTGTACCTGAACGTTGCGGGCGGCATGAAAATTTCCGAACCCGCCGCCGATCTGGCCGTCGCCGCCGCCCTGCTGAGTGCGCGGGAAGACGCCGCCCTGCCCGAAGGGGCGGTTGTTTTTGGCGAAATCAGCCTGTCCGGCGCGCTGCGTCCGGCCCCACAAACGGAAAACAGGTTGAAAGAGGCGCAAAAACTTGGTTTTACCACCGCACTTGCCCCTGCCGGCGGCAAGGCCATCGAAACGTCCGGGATCAAGGTGCAACAGATGCACGACCTGACCAGTTTCGTGGGTGAAGTATTTGGCGCAGGTTAACGCCGCACAGACAAGGAACGGATGATGGACGGTTTCACAATCATTGATGGCGTGGTGGCCGTCGTCATCATCCTGTCGGCCTTGCTGGCCTACGGGCGCGGCATCGTGCGCGAGATTATGGCGATTGCAGGCTGGATCGCCGCGGCCATCCTTGCCTTTCTCTTTGCACCGCAGGTCGAGCCGCTGGTGCGCGAAATCCCCGTCGTTGGCGAGTTTCTGGCCGACAGTTGCGAACTCAGCGTGATCGGTGCCTTTGCGCTGGTCTTTGCCGTGGCGCTGATTGTCGTGTCGCTGTTCACCCCGTTGTTTTCCTCGCTGGTGCAACGTTCGGCGCTGGGTGGCGTGGACCAGGGGCTGGGCTTCCTGTTTGGCGTGGCGCGCGGTATCCTTTTGGTGATCGTCGCCTTTTTTGTCTACGACACCGTGATCACCGGACAGGAATTCACCATCGTCGACGAAAGCCGCTCGGCCGCCGTGTTCGGCCGCTTTACCGACGACATCCAGGACCGCAAACCCGAACAGGCGCTTGGCTGGATCACCCGCCAGTACGAAGGTCTGGTCGGCACCTGCGAACAATAATGCAGCCCGCGCACCCCGCCCCGTCCCCTTTGGGGTTGTGCGGGCGGGCCCGCGCGCCTAGATGTGGCCTATACGCATCGCATTGTGTCGCCGGAAACGGGCTTATTTGGCACAATTCACCCACACGTTCACAATCTCATAACTATTTCGGGCCAAGGGCGTGACACCACGCCATCGCCCCAGTATCAGACCCCTGTCCAACCCCAGATTCGGAGCCATCCGCCCGTGACTGAACCCATGATGCCGCCCGCACATCCCTTTGATGACGACAAGCTGAAAGAAGAGTGCGGGATTTTTGGTGTGATCGGCACCCAGGATGCCGCGAACTTCGTGGCCCTCGGCCTGCACGCCTTGCAACACCGGGGACAAGAAGCCGGGGGCATCGTCAGCCATGACGCCGAACTTGGTTTTCAATCCGCCCGCCGCTTTGGCTATGTCCGCGACAACTTTACCAGCCAGAAGGTGATGGAAACCCTGCCCGGCCCGCTGGCCATCGGGCACGTGCGCTATTCCACTTCGGGCAACAAGGGCCAGACCGCGATCCGCGACGTGCAGCCGTTCTTTGGCGAGTTTGCCATGGGCGGGGCCGCGATTGCCCACAACGGCAACATCACCAACGCCAACGCCCTGCGCCGCGAACTGATCGAGCGCGGCTCGATCTTTCAGTCGTCATCCGACAGCGAATGCATCATCCACCTGATGGCGCGCAGCCTGCAACGCAACATCCCCGAACGGATGGAAGACGCCCTGCGCCGGGTCGAGGGCGCGTTTTCCATCGTTGCCATGACCCGCACCAAGCTGATCGGTGTGCGCGATCCCTTGGGCGTGCGCCCGCTGGTTCTGGGCCGTGTCGGTGAAGGCTGGGCGCTCAGCTCGGAAACCTGCGCGCTGGACATCATCGGTGCCGAGTTCGTCCGCGAGATCGAACCGGGCGAAATGGTGGTGATCACCGACAAGGGCGTCGAAAGCCACTTCCCCTTCCGCCGCGTCGCCCCGCGTTTCTGTATCTTTGAACACGTCTATTTCTCGCGACCCGACAGCATTCTGGGCGGGCGCAGCGTGTACGAGACCCGCGAAAACATCGGCCGCGAACTGGCCAAGGAATCGCCGGTCGAGGCTGACCTGGTTTGCCCCGTGCCCGACAGCGGCACACCGGCCGCCATCGGCTTTAGCCTGCAATCGGGCATTCCCTATGCGATGGGGATCATCCGCAACCAATACATGGGCCGCACCTTCATCGAGCCCACCGAGCAGATCCGCAACATGGGTGTGCGTCTGAAACTGAACGTGAACCGCGCGCTGATCAAGGGCAAGCGGGTCATTCTGGTGGACGATTCCGTGGTACGTGGCACCACCAGCCGCAAGATCAAGGAAATGATCCTGGACGCCGGTGCCGCCGAGGTCCACTTCCGCATCGCCTCTCCCCCCACGGCTTGGCCCTGCTTCTACGGCGTGGACACGCCCCAGCGCGAAAAGCTGCTGGCCGCGACCATGTCCGAGGACGAGATGCGCGAACATCTGGGCGTTGATTCGCTCAAGTTCATCTCTCTGGACGGCCTTTATCGCGCCGTGGGCGAGGCCGAAGGCCGCAACAAAAGCTGCCCGCAGTACTGCGACGCCTGCTTCTCCGGCGAATATCCGGTGAAACCGTCGGACATGCTGGAAAAAGGGTTCGAGATGAAAGCGGCGGAATAACCCCGCCGCTTCGTCTTGCCAGATATGGGTGCGGGGGCGGTGCGGCTGCCGTCATAAAGGCGGCGGTTGAACGTCAGATGATTTGATCTTCACGTCATGAAGGGAAAACCGGACGTTCGCTCAGCAGGTGCTAATGGCGTGTTTGAGCCCATCTTGAAGGATGCTGCGTCACGCACCTATGACCGCTTAGGGGGCAGTCAAACGCTCGAGCCTTTGTAACCAGATATCTGCTAGACAAGAAAAGTCTTTTGCGATCAAGTTCCACTCACTGCAAGTTTAACTCTATGAATGGATCGAGAAGGATGCCGTGGCCAGTTGCTGAGAGTTATGTTGAGGACTGCGAAAGCGCGTTGGGCTTCACGTTTCCAGACAGCTATCGAATTTCAATTATGGACCAAAATGGTGGCGTGGTCGTGTGCGACGGCGATACGTGGAATTTGCATCCCATTTGGGACAAGTCGGACAAGAAGCGGCTCAAGAGAACTGTCAACGACGTGGTACGGGAGACAAGGGCGATGGCCGATTGGACCGGTTGGCCGAGTGATGCCGTTTGCATCGCAGCAAACGGTACTGGCGACGTATTGATCTTTTCAGGCCGTTCAGGTTCTCTCGATGAAGCTGTTCACCGCTGGAACCATGAAACTGGAGAAACGGAAAAAGCTGCGAAAGACTTTTCCGCACTCCCAAGGGCTTGATACGGTTTTCTAAATTGGAAGCAGTCTTTGACTCATCCGCAGCGAAAGGCAGCTCCGTCCGCCCAGCAGACCTTGACCAATACCACACCTAAGGTCCGGTATGGATCACTTCGGCACCCCACCCCTTTGCTGCCAGCATCTGTCAGCAAACCTTGCTAACCTGCCCCTCATGGACCCGTTCACCCAGATCACCGCCCAATGGCCCGCACCCGCGCGCGCCCGTTTCGATGCCCTGCGCGCCGCCATCCTGTCGGCGGCCCACGACGCAAGTGTCGGCCCTGTCACGGAATCCCTGAAATGGGGCCAGCCCGCATGGCGGCCC
Source organism: Pseudosulfitobacter pseudonitzschiae (assembly GCF_900129395.1). GTDB lineage: Bacteria > Pseudomonadota > Alphaproteobacteria > Rhodobacterales > Rhodobacteraceae > Pseudosulfitobacter > Pseudosulfitobacter pseudonitzschiae. The sequence continues at coordinate 351,672 of NZ_FQVP01000001.1, read as the reverse complement.
ACCACCCCGCGCACCGGATCGACCCTGCGGCTGAACTGGTCGCCCGAGGTGCCCGACGTGCTGACCGCCTACGTGGACTGCAAGACCGATCTGGCGCAGCGCATGGTCAGCCTTTACCCCGCCCTGACCAACGACGGACGCCGCGCGCTGGCGCTTCCCTTAGACGCCCCGCTGGACACGCAGCCCATCGCGCATCTGGCCGCGATGACCCTGACCTATCACCGCAACCCCTGACGCAGGCGGGCGTTTCGCGGCCTCTTCAAGCCCCCCGCCACAGAATGTCGCAGGCTTCGGCAAAGCTTGGCGCAAAGGGTGGCACCTATTGGCCGATGGCAAGAATCCCCCATCTTGCGGCTGTCTGCCGCCGTGATACCCCGCACCTTCGATTGCCCCCGAAGGACCTGTCGTATGGAAAAAGCCTCTCCTCAAACCACGCAACTGGCGACGCAGAAAAACGCGGTGCGCCTGAACCAGCCCGTATTGTTGGGCGTATTCGGATCAACCACGGCCCCGCGCGCGATGATCCGCTATCCCAATGGCCGCATCGACACCGTGCGCCCCGGCGACAAGACCCGCCTGGGCCAGGTTGTCGCCATCGGTGAAGATGTCTTGCACGTCGCGCGCAACGGCCGCACCGAGGTGTTGCGCCTGCCCCGGCCCGGCGAGGTCGTCAGTTCCCTGCGCCCGCACGCCCGCCCCAGCGCCGAGACCAACGCCGCCTGATCGGACGCGCGGGCCTCTTGACCTTGGCGCGCAATGTCTCCATCACGCAGCCCATGACAAACGCCCCCAAACTTGCCCTGATCACCGGCGCCTCGCGCGGCCTTGGTGCCGCACTGGCCGAAGCGCTGGCCCCGACCCATCACATCGTTGCCGTGGCCAAGACCACCGGCGCGCTCGAAGAGCTGGACGACCGGATCAAGGCCCTTGGCGGCAGCGCCACGCTGGCCCCCATGGATATCACTGTGCCCGAGGCGATGGCGACCCTGTGCCGGGGCATTCACGACCGTTGGGGCGGTCTGGACATCTGGGCGCACACCGCGATCCACGCGGCACCGCTGACGCCCACCAGCCACATCGACAGCCGCGACATGGCCAAATCCATCACCGCCAATATCACCGCCACTGCAACGCTGATCAATTACGTGGCCCCCCTGCTGGGCACCGAAGGCACCGCGCTGTTCTTTGACGACCCGCGCGCGGGCGAGAAATTCTTTGGCAGCTATGGCGCGACCAAGGCGGCGCAGATCGCGCTGGCCCGCAGTTGGCAGGCCGAAACCACCAAGACCGGCCCCCGCGTCGTGATCGCACAGCCCGATCCGATGCCCACAGCCACCCGCGCCCGTTTCTTCCCCGGCGAAGACCGCGCGCCCCTGGCCGACCCGCACGCGCAGGCGGCGCATATTCTGGCAAACCTCTAAGCGTCTTCAGTTCTCGAACCCGCTTTCCAAAGGGCCGGTCAGCCGCGCGCGGCCGTCGTGATGAGTCCTGCGCGCAACGCACTGCCTCTGATCTGCCACAAATCCACACTGCAACCCCAGCCTGCCCTTGCCGCAATGCTGTGGCCTGAATACTAAGGGCAAAAGGGGCAAAACATGCGTATTCTCATCACCAACGACGACGGCATCGCGGCACCGGGTCTGAAAACCCTGCACGCCATTGCCAGCCAGATTGCAGGCCAGGACGGCGAAGTCTGGACCGTGGCACCTGCGTTTGAACAGTCCGGCGTCGGGCATTGCATCAGCTACACCCATCCGATGATGATCTCGAAACTGGGCCCGCGCCGCTTTGCCGCCGAGGGCAGCCCCGCCGATTGCGTTCTGGCAGGTGTGCACGACGTGATGGCGGATGCCGTTCCCGACCTGATCCTGTCTGGCGTGAACCGGGGCAACAACTCGGCCGAGAACGCGCTGTATTCCGGCACCCTGGGCGGCGCGATGGAGGGCGCGTTGCAGGGCATTCCCGCGATTGCCCTGTCGCAGTATTTCGGCCCCGCCAATGCCACGCTGAACGATCCCTTCGAAGCGGCGCTTGCCCACGGCGCCGACACGGTACGCCGCATCCTTGAGGCGGCACCCGCCCATTCCGGCGACTATCACCTGTTTTACAACGTGAACTTTCCGCCCCTGCCTGCTGCCGATGTCAAAGGCACCCGGCTGAGCAAACAGGGCCGCCGTCCCAACGTGCGCTTTTCCACCGAACCGCACGAGGCGCCCTCGGGGCGCAAGTTCGTGTGGATCAAGGGCGGCAACCAGCAGGTAAACACCGCACCGGGCACCGACGCCTATGACAACCTTGACGGCTATATCTCGGTCACACCCATGCGCGCCGATCTGACCGCGCACGACATGATGGACCGCCTCGGGGCGCTGAACACATGACCGAAGACGAAATCGCCCAACGCAAGATGCAGTTTCTTTATGCGTTGCGCTCCAAGGGGGTGACGGACAAGGCTGTGCTCGGGGCCATGGAGGCCATCGACCGCGGCCCGTTCATTCGCGGCCTGTTTGCCACCCGCGCCTACGAGGACATGCCGCTGCCCATCGCCTGCGGGCAGACCATCAGCCAGCCGTCGGTCGTGGGTCTGATGACCCAGGCCTTGCAGATCAGCCCGCGCGACAAGGTGCTCGAGGTTGGCACCGGCTCGGGTTACCAGGCGGCGATCCTCAGCAAGCTGGCGCGCAGGGTCTATACCATCGACCGCCACCGCCGTCTGGTGCGCGAGGCGCGCGAGATTTTCGATGCGCTGGACCTGACCAACATCACCGCCATCACCGGCGACGGCAGCTTTGGCCTGCCGGATCAGGCCCCCTTTGACCGCATCCTTGTGACCGCCGCCGCCGAAGACCCCCCCGGCCCGCTTCTGGCACAGCTCAAGGTGGGCGGCATCATGGTCGTACCCGTGGGACAGTCCGATGCCGTGCAAAGCCTGATCCGTGTGCACAAGACCGAAACCGGTCTGGACTACGACGAATTGCGCCCCGTGCGCTTCGTCCCTTTGCTTGAAGGCCTGGGAAAAGATACATAATACGGCGGAAATATGCCGATAAACCGTTCCTGACAGCGCGCGCTTGACCCTGTGTTGCATGGACCGACAAAAGCGATGACAAGACCCATAACAAGGCCCCGAACCCGAATAACGGGGCGTGTGAAGAGGACGAGCCAGATGATCCGATATATTCCGCGCCATCGCGTGCCCCTGTTGCTGGCCACTTGCGGCGCCTTTGCGCTGGCGGCCTGCGATCAACCGCTCGACTTTGACCTTCGCGGCGGCGCGGGGGCCTTCTCGACCGCGGACGCCGCCGTCAATGCCACCACGGACCGGCCCCGCCCGGACGACCGCGGTGTGCTGTCCTATCCGAACTATCAGGTTGCCGTGGCCCGCCGGGGCGACACACTGAACGACGTGGCCGCGCGGCTGGGTCTGAGCGCGTCCGAGCTGAGCAGCTATAACGGCATCGCCACCGACGCGCCCCTGCGTGCGGGCGAGATCATCGCCCTGCCCCGCCGCGTGGCCGAACCTTCGCCCGCGACGGGTGCTGTTGGCACCGGACCGATCCAGCCCGCGCCGGTGGATGTGACCACGCTGGCAGGCAACGCCATCGACAGCTCTGCCGCTACTCCGGCGACCACGACGCTGCCGCCTGCCACCGCATCGCAACCGGCGGCACAGCCGACAGCAACGCAGACCGGCAAGGAACCGATCCGCCACAAGGTTGAACGCGGCGAGACCGCCTATACCATCGCGCGGCTCTATCAGGTGCCGGTGCGGTCCCTGGCCGAATGGAACGGTCTGGGCAGCGATTTCGCGATCCGCGAAGGCCAGTTCCTGCTGATCCCCGTGGCGCAACAGGCCCCGCCGAAACGCACCCCGACCCCGGTGACCACCACGGCCCCCGGCGCAGGCTCGCCCACGCCGACACCGCCCAGTGCGGCCACCCCCCTGCCCAAGGACGACACCGCCAAACCGGCCCCGGCCGCGGCAACCCCCAAGGAACCCGTGGCGGACATCGGCAAGCAGACGGTCAAATCGGACAGCAACACGGCGATGGCCTACCCGGTCAACGGGTCGATCATCCGCGCCTATGCCAAGGGCCGCAACGAGGGCATCGACATCAAGGCGGCGGCAGGCACGCCCGTCAAGGCTGCCGCCTCGGGCAGCGTGGCAGCGATCACCCAAAGCGCCGATGGCGTGCCGATCATCGTGGTGCGTCACCCCGACAACCTGCTGACCGTCTATGCCAACGTCGGCGATGTGGCGGTCAAGAAGGGTGACAACGTCAGCCGGGGACAAAGCATTGCCAAGCTGCGCAGCGGTGACAATGCCTATCTGCACTTCGAGGTTCGCAAGGGCTTTGAAAGCGTCGATCCGGCCCCTTACCTGCCCTGACCCCGGTTTACCGGTTCAGACTGTGGCGAACCTGCCGTGGTTCGCCACATATGGGGCACAATCGGCGTCGATTGTGCCCTATTCAGAGATAATGACACCAAAATAGCCACGCGACGGCCCAAGCGTCGCCCCGGTTCGCCTTCAGAAACGATCCAGACACAACAACTGGATGGGTTTTTCGATGGCGGTCTACTACGGATACACCAACGTCATTCGCGGCACGCAAAGCACACTCAACGGCAACCCCGTTGATTATGCCTATGCGCCCAGCGGCACCTGGCGCTATTCCGGCGAAGACACCTATTTCGTGGTCGAGGAAAACGACGGCGCAACCGTGTTCAACGGCGACGGCGATGTGAACGAATATGTCGACAGCGCGGAACGCTTTGGCGGTGCCTGGGAGCAGACCGTCGAAGTGGACGGCGTCGACCGTCAGGTGATCTGGGACTATACCTTTACCGTGACCGACGGCACGAACACGTGGCGCGTGGGCGTCATCGATGTGGACCTGAACAATGACAACGACGTACAGGACGCGGGCGAGAACGGCTATTTCCTGGTGTTTCCGGACGGGATGCCCCCCGCCGACACCAACCTGACAACGGGCGGCATCACCGAAAACGACGACAGCACACCCCATGCGGATCTTGGCGGTTCGGTGGTGTGCTTTGCCTCGGGCGTGATGATCGAAACGCCCGACGGCCCCCGCGCTGTCGAGGACCTGTCGCAGGGCGATCTGGTGATCACCGGCACCGACGGTGCGCAGCCAATCCGCTGGATCGGGGCGACCACCGTGCTGGCACAAAGCGATCTGGCGCCGGTCGTGATCACCGCAGGCACCCTGGGCAACGACGCCGATCTGGTGGTGTCGCCCCAACACGCCATCCTGCTGACGGACTGGCGCGCCGAGCTGCTGTACGGTCAGGAAGAAGTGCTGGTGCGCGCCGTCGACCTGCTGAACATGGACGGTGTCTATCGCCGCACGGGCGGGCTGGTGACCTATCACCACATCCTGCTGGACGCGCACCACGTTGTGCAATCGCACGGGATCTGGTCGGAAACACTGTACCCCGGCGACATGACCAAACAGGCGGTGAACCCGGTCGCGCGGGCCGAAATCGAAGCCCTGTTTCCCGACCTGGCCGCCTATGGCCCCAAGGCTGCGCCCTGCTTGCGGGCCTATGAGGCAAAATTGCTGGCGGCGGCTTAGCGTCAGGACCCGAAGCGGACCTTGGACGCAGTATGGGCCAAATTCTGCTGTGTGGGACTGAACTAACGTTTGAAATGGAACGCAAAGCCGCGCATCGTCGGGCCGTGGTGCGGCGATCCGACCTCTGTGACTGGCAGTTTATGGCAGCCAAACACATTCCTAGCTGGCGGTAACACACAACAGCAGCCAAATCGCCGTGCCGGCGGACGGCCCGGCGATGCGCGGCGGCCTGCGGCCTTGATCCCGCGCAGGGGATTGCGGAAAGGGCTCACTCCTGCCATTCGCCGCGCCCCGCACGTACGTCCGGTTTTCCACTCGGACTCAGATGATGGCAAAAGGCCAAAGTCATCCGACGGTCAACACCCCGCCGCCTAAAGCGTGACGCCCGAACGGCCCGCAAGGTCCACGAAATACTGCCATGCCACCCGGCCTGACCGTGCACCACGCGTGGCCTGCCATTCGATGGCCTCGGTCCGCAATGTCGCGTTGTCGATGTCCACGCCGTAAGCGTCGCAATAGCCGCGGATCATCGCCAGGTACTGGTCCTGATCGCAGGGATGAAAACCCAGCCACAACCCGAACCGGTCGGACAGCGACACCTTTTCCTCGACCGCCTCGGCGGGGTTGATACCGCTTTGCCGTTCGTTTTCGATCATGTCGCGCGGCATCAGGTGGCGGCGGTTCGACGTGGCATAGAGCACCACATTCTCGGGCCGTCCTTCGATCCCGCCATCCAGAACCGCCTTGAGCGATTTGTAATGGCTGTCGTCGTGGCCAAAGCTGAGGTCGTCGCAATACAGCACAAACCGCCCCGAAGCCCCGCGCAGCAGGTTCAGCAGACGGCCCACGCTGGGCAGGTCCTCGCGTTGCAACTCCACGATCTTAAGCTGCGGATACTCGGCCTGAACAGCACCGTGTACCGCCTTGACAAGGCTGGATTTCCCCATGCCCCGCGCACCCCAGAGCAGGGCGTTGTTGGCGGGCAATCCGCGCGCAAACTGCGTGGTGTTCGCCAGCAGCGTATCGCGCGAGCGGTCGTTGCCCACCAGCAGCTTCAGCGGCACGCGGCTGATCTGGTGCACCGGTTCCAGCCGGTCCGGGCCAGTGTGCCAGACAAAGGCGCTGGCGGCGTCGAAATCGGGGGCCTGCAGCGGCGCGGGGGCCATACGCTCCAGCGCCGCCGCGATGCGGTCCATAGGGTCGTCGATCACGGTTTCAGGTCCTCGTCGTCACCGTTCAGAATGTCGTCCAGACCTTCTTCGTCTTCTTCATCGTCAAAATAGCCCTCTTCGCGCAGACGCCTGTCGCGGCGGCGTTCCACACCACGCACCAGCCAGATCGAGATTTCGTACAGGCCAAAGACCACCACGAACAGGATCAACTGGGTCACGACGTCGGGCGGCGTGACCAATGCAGCCACCACCAGAATGGCGACGATGGCATATTTGCGCACGTTGGCCAGACCCTCGGAGGACACCAGACCGGCCTTGCCCATCAGGGTCAGCAGCACGGGCAACTGGAAGCACAGGCCAAAGGCCACGATCATTTTCAGCGTGATATCAAGGCTTTCGTTCACCTTGCCCTGAAACACGATGTCGATGCCCTTGGTCGAATCCTTGACTGTGCCATCCTGCACAATTGCCGTCAGGATCGACGCGGCATCCGCAAAGCCCAGAAAGAACTGCATCGCCATCGGCACGACCACATATTGCGCAAAGGCCGCCCCCAGCAGGAACAGCGCGGGCGATGCGATGAGAAAGGGCAGAAAGGCCGATTTCTCATTCTTGTACAGCCCAGGTGCGACGAAACGCCAAAGCTGGTAGGCGATGATCGGGAACGACAGAGCCAGCCCCCCCACCATCGAAATCCGCACGAGGGTAAAGAAATACTCCTGCGGCGCGGTGTACTGCATCACCGGATTGGGGTTGCCCAGATCGCGCATGGTCTGCTCGATCGGGACCAGCAGGAAATCCAGGATCGCGCTGCCGAAGGAAAAGCAAAAGATCATCGCCACCACAAAGGCCAGCACCGAACGGATCAGCCGCGTGCGCAGCTCGGCCAGATGCTCGATCAGCGGGGCGCTGCTGTCTTCTATGTCGTCTGCGTGGCTCATGTGGTGCCTTTGGGTGTGTCGGATGTATCATCGGCCAATGCCGCCTCGGCGGCGTCGGCGGCCTTGCGGGCCTCTTCGGCCTCGCGCATTTTGCGGTCTGCGGCGGCGCGGGCGGTCGACGCCTGGATCTTCTTGGTCTTGGCCGCGCGCTCTGCGGCCAGTTTTGCGGTCTCGCTGTCACTGTCCATGTTGCGCAACGACGACGACACATCGCGCGCCGCATCCTTGACGCCGTCCATCGCGGTGCCCAACGGATTGGTCGCCGATTTCAACGTCTTGGAAATATCACGCATCCCGCTTTCGTCAGCCGCGTCGTTCATGGCGCTGGTGAATTCGCGCGCCATGCCCTTGGCTTTGCCAACAAATTGCCCGATCTGCCGGAACAACACCGGCAGATCCTTGGGGCCGACGACGATCAACGCCACGACCCCAACGACCAAAAGCTCGCTCCAGCCCATGCCGAACATGGATCAGACCTTGTCTTTTTCGGTCTCGGGCGTGACGTCCTTGGCTTGCTTGTAGTCGTCATCGTCCAGAGAATTCTGGCCTTCGCTGACGCCTTTCTTGAAGCTGGTGATGCCTTTGCCGACTTCGCCCATCAGGCTGGAAATCTTGCCGCGCCCGAACAGCACAAGCACCACAACCGCAATCAAGAGCAGACCCATCGGTCCAATGTTGTTCAGCATTTCAATTCTCCCGCTGTACGCGCCCCGCGGCACGTTTTCTGTGTATCGGCTTTTGTCTATGCAACCGCGCCGCCGGGTAAAAGCCGCAATGCCGCTTTGCCCCCCGCGTTTGGGGTCAGAGTCCACCACAAAAATCTGGCCTTTTGTACAACTGACACGTATTTGTCAGTAATGACCCGCCAAACCCGCCTTCACTCCCTTGTCGATGCCCTGCGCACCGGCAACACCCAGCGCGCCGCCGATCTGGCGCGGCAATTGGGCGTGTCGCAACGCACGCTCTATCGTGACATCCAAAGCTTACAGGCCGCAGGGGTTCCGGTGCAGGGCACCCGTGGCACCGGTTACCACCTGACCAACCAGATCCGCCTGCCCCCGCTCGACCTGGCCCCGGCCGAGCTCGAAGCGCTCAGCCTCGGCCTTGCCATCCTGGGTCAATCCGCCGACCCCGAACTGTCACAGGCCGCGACCACGCTGGCCGACCGCATCGACGCCCTGCTGCCCGAGGCGACGATTGCCCCTGCCGACGCGTGGAAGCTGGAAAAGCCACCCTTTGCCGACGCCGCCCGCGGGGCATCGCACATCCCGCGCATCCGCGCCGCCATCCGCGCGCGCCAGAAACTGCGCATCACCTACCATTCGCGCGGCAACCGCATCACCACGCGCACCATCCGCCCGCTCAGGCTCAGCAGCCTCGGCCCGGTCTGGACCCTGACCGCATGGTGCGAATGGCGCGCGGCCATGCGCGACTTTCGCCTGGACCTGATCGACACATCCGAAGCCCTGCCCGAGCTTTTCCTCGACGATAGCCCCTAACCCGTTCTTTTGGATAAGAATATCCTGGGGGGGGAGACGCGCAGCGTCGGGGGCAAAGCCCCGTGAATCATCCCCTTAACCGCCACCCGGTCTGTGCAGGCAAGAACGCCTCGACCGCCGCCGTGGCCACGACGATCACCTCGTCGTCCGACGGCACGTCCATGCCGCCGAACACGGCCCGCACCTCGGCCCGTCCGCGCGGCAACACCGCGACCAGCGCGTCCACATCCACCGCCGCGGGCTGTTGCACCGCCACGGTCACCTGCACGCGCATATCCGACGCATCCAGCCCCAGCGTGCCGAACAACGGCAGCGACGAGCCACGAAACGCATCCTCGATGGCACGGCGCGCCGCCTTGGTGTAATCGCGCCCGTGCAGGTCGTTGCCCTGCCCCATTTCGATGATCACCCGCTGCTCAGCCATCTGCCCGCTCCATGTCAAAGGACACGGTCAGCGCCGCCTGCGCCATCACCGTGGGGTTGCCGACACCTTCGGGGCGCGGCACGTCCAGACCGCCCTGCACCACTTCGATCTGGGCCTGGCCATAGGGGAAGATCGCCCGCAATACCTCGACATCCACCTGGTCCGGCTGCTGCACCGCCACCCGCACGGCGATCTGCATCGCCTCTTTGGGAAAGCCGAACAGTTCTGCCAGGTTGATCGAATTGCGCCACAGCGCATGGCGCACCGCCTTGGCCGCCGCATCGGTGTAATCGGCGCGGCGCAAGGACGTGCCCAAGCCAAACTCGATGATCAAAGGTCCGCTCACGCAGTCGCCCCCGCAGGAAACACAAAACATTTGTCGCGCCGCACCCGCAGCCACATCACCGTGCCCGGTTGCGGCAGGAACACCCCCGGCACGGTGGATTTCATCACCGTCCCGTCATGGTCCAGCCGGAATTCCACCAGGCTTTCGTTGCCCATGAACCGCGCCCGTTCCACCACGGCCCGCGCCGCCGTGCCCTCGACGGCCGTCGGCACCGGCCCCACGCCCGCACGGTCAAAATCGATCCGCACGTGCTGCGGGCGGAACACGATGTCCACCTCGGTGCCATCGGCAATGCCGGGGGCCAGGAACCGCCCGAACGGCGTCATCGCCAGCGCGCCCTGCACGGTGGCACGTCGCACGTTGGCATCCGAGAAAAACGCCACAGACGCGCGGTCCAGGGGCCGCGTGTAGACGTTATAGGGCGCGCCCTGCTGCACGATTTTCCCGTCGCGCATCAGCGCGATCTCGTCGGCCATGCGCATCGCCTCGTCCGGCTCGTGGGTGACCAGCAGAACCGCCGTGTCTTCTTCCTTGAGGATGCTCAGCGTCTCGTCGCGGATGCCGTCGCGCAAACGGTTGTCCAGCCCCGAGAACGGCTCGTCCATCAGCATGATGCGCGGCTGCGGCGCCAGCGCGCGCGCCAACGCCACCCGCTGCTGCTCGCCACCCGACAACTGGTGCGGGAACATGTCGATGAACCGCTGCATGTGCACACGGCCCAGCATCTCCTCGACCCGCGCGCGTTTCTCGGCGCGGCTGCCCCGCAGCCCATAGGCCACATTGCCCTCGACGCTCAGATGCGGAAACAGGGCAAAGTCCTGAAACATCAACCCGATCTCGCGCCGTTCGGGAGGCACGCGGGTCACGGCGTCACTGATCAACTTGCCATCGACGTAGATTTCGCCGCTGTCCTGCGTCTCGACGCCGGCGATCATGCGCAAGGTCGTGGACTTGCCACAGCCCGACGGCCCCAGCAGGCAGGTCACCTGCCCCGGCATGATGCTCAGCGACACGCCGTCCACCACCGCCCGGCCATCAAAGCTGCGCCGCAGGTTGCGGATCTCCAGTCTGGGCACCTCGGCCAACGGCTCTCTCCAAGTCTGATAAATTCGGTCGGGCTTGGGCTATCAGGACGGGGCCGCCCCCGCAAGCGCCGCCGCGAAACCCGTACATAAATCACCCGAATATGTACATATTCGCAGACCTTCCGCAGCACAGCCGCCCGCGCCAATCTGCACTTCATCTTGCCAAAAAAAACTCCGGGGGCGGCGCACAGCGCCGGGGGCAGAGCCCCCTGAACAAAAACAATCGCGCAAGCGGCAATCAGATCAACACAAACCCAACCTGCCCGCGGTCCACGCCATTGACCTGCACGATCAGTTCATGCGCGCCGGGATAGAGGGCAAAGGTGGTGGCGTCGCCCTTCATCAGATGCGCCTTGGACATCACCAGCGGACGCCCCGCCTGCACCTTGCCCGCCTTCAGCTTGAACACTTTTTCACGTTCCCGCCCCGGTCCGGCAAAACGGATGCGGTAATCGACCAGCACCGGCAGCGCCGCCGGTGCCTGCACCGTCACGTCAAACCGCAGCCGGTCGCCGATGGCCACTGTTTCGGCCTCCAGCCGCAACTGTACATCCACCTTGGCCCCGGCGGCGTAGCCCAGATGCGCCATCGCGCCGGGGTGCCCGGCCTTGATCCGCGTGCGCAGGGCGTGGCGGGCCATCCACGCCAGCTCTGACGGGTCCTGCGCACCTGTCCGCTGCCAATCCTGCAACCGGCCCAGCACCGCATCCGCGTCGGTTTTCGATATATCGTTCAGATGGTTGGCCACCGACCGCGTCACGAACCGCGTGGGATCGGCGTGCAACCGGTCCAACAGCGGCAGGGTCTGCGCCGGGGTCAGGCCGATCGCCCGTCCCCACGGCAGCTTGGGCCGCGTGCCCTCGCTGACCAGCCGCCGCACGTGGTAATTGTCATCCTGCGCCCAGACCGCCATCCGTGCCAGGGTCTCTTCGGGCCAGCGGTTCAGGAAATGGCGGATGGAATATTCCATTGAAAACCGCCGGGTTGCCGCGTGGATCAGGTCCAGCGCCCGGTCGCGGTGATGGTCCAGCCCGTGGCGCACGGCCAGTATCCCCGGCACCGCATGGATGAACCGGCCAAAGTCGTCGTCGCGCAGGGTCGGGTCCAGCGGCGGCGGCATCATCGCCTCCAGCTGGTCCGCCATTTCGGGAAAATCCTGCGACAGATGCGGGGTGATGCAATCCGCGAACCAGTCCAGACATTCCATCAGGCTGCGGTCAGGCACGCCGGACAGGGCGGCACGCGCAAAGGCGTCTCCGTCCAGCCCCGGCAGGCCGGCGGCATATTCTGCCCCCAGCTGCCCCAGGGAAGTCGCATTAAACAGCTGATCCTTCAGCGAAAACCCCTGCGCCACCGCCCGGCTCCTTACATCGTGGCGTTGGTGGCACCGCCATCCAGCAACAGGTTTTGCCCCACGATAAAGCCCGCATGGACCGAGCACAGGAACGCGCAGGCCTGACCGAACTCCTGGGGCGTGCCATAGCGTCCGGCGGGGATTGTCGCGGCGCGCTGTGCGCGGGCCTCGTCCATCGAAATCCCCTTGGCCTTGACCACGCCGCCGTCCAGCGCCACCGCACGGTCGGTGTCGTGAATGCCGGGCAGCAGGTTGTTGATGGTCACACCCTTGGACGCCACCTGACGCGAGGTGCCGGCCACATAGCCGGTCAGACCGGTGCGCGCCGAATTCGACAGGCCCAGTTGTGCAATCGGTGCCTTGACCGACTGCGAAGTGATGTTGACCACACGGCCCCAGCCGCGCTCCATCATCGCAGGCATCAGCGCCTTCATCATCGCGATCGGGGCCAGCATGTTGGCATCCAGCGCCTTGATGAAATCGTCACGGTCCCAGTCGGACCACATGCCGGGGGGCGGGCCGCCCGCGTTGTTGACCAGAATGTCGATCTGCCCTGCGGCTTCCAGAACCTTGGCCTGCCCTTCGGCGGTGCTGATGTCGGCGGCCACGGTCACCACGTCGACGCCATATGCGTCACGGATCGCCGTCGCGGTTTCCTCCAGCGCCTCGGCCCCGCGTGCGTTCAGCACAAGGTTCACGCCAGCCTCGGCCAGCGCCTCGGCGCAGCCGCGCCCCAGGCCCTTGGACGATGCGCAGACGAGCGCGCGTTTACCAGATATTCCCAAATCCATGTGATCCTCCTGTCATCGGTTGCGCCATGCCTAGCACCATGCGCGGAGGGGATACCAGAAAAACACCTGCCCGTTGACCCGCTCCTGCCACATTCCTACTGTAGCGCCTTGAACAATCCGCGAAATTCCTGATCCGAGCACACCGATTCCCCATGCGCAAACCGAACCTCCCACAGGCACCGGCCCACTCTGTGCCCGTCTATCCCGCCGAAGTTTTCACGGCGACGGACGGGGCGAACATGGGCGATGCGCTTTCCTTTGCGGACGAGCTTGAGCTGGACGACACCTATGCGCTCAGCCCGCAGGCGCGGCCTGTGCAACTGGCGATCCAGGTGCTGGAGGACGGGTTCGAGATTGCCGCCGAAAGCCCCACAGGTGTCCCGGGTGCGGCGCTGCATCTGGATTGCGCGCTGACCTTGATGTCGCCCGACGGGCAGACAACCGATTCCATCGTGGTTGTGGAAACCGACGGCACCGGAAATGTCGCGCAGATTTACCTGCTGCCGCTGGCCAGCCTGACCCCGCGCACGGATTATGCGCTGGTCGGTATCGACACCACCAAGGCGGCCGAGAAGTTCGCCGAAGTCGCCTGTGCCCGCTTTACCCGTGGCACCCACATCACGCTGGCGTCCGGCGCGCAGGTCCCGATCGAGGATCTGGCCGTGGGCGACCGGGTGCTGACCCGCGATGACGGCCCGCAGAAAGTGCGCTGGATCGGGCAGTCGACCGTGCGCGCGGTGGGCGATTTCGCCCCGATCTGCATCCGTGCCGGCGCGCTGAACAACTTCAACGATCTGGTGGTCAGCCCCGACCACCGCCTGTTCATCTATCAACGCTCGGACCAATTGGGCGCAGGCCGGTCCGAGTTGCTGGTCAAGGCGCGTCATCTGGTCAACGGCGACACCGTGATCCGGCAGGACGGCGGATTTGTCGATTATTTCCAGCTGCTCTTTGACGCGCACCAGATCATCTATGCCGAGGGAATCGCCGCGGAATCGACGCTGGTCGACACCCGCACCCGCGCGACCATGCCGGACGAGGTGACGGCGCAGCTGATGGGCAATGCCGCGACCGAACGCGGCAGTGCGGGGCTTTCGGGGCTGGACGTGCAGGAAACCCTGCTGAACCGTCCCGACGCCGCCGAACTGCTGCGCAAGGCCAGCACGCGTTAGGGTCAGAGCCCTAAGCATCCTTGCGCCGGACGCACCCGCAGAATATACGCCGCAACATGCTGGATATTGCCCCCAACCGCCCCGATCTGCCGCCCGAGATTGCGCGTCGTCGCACCTTTGCGATCATCTCGCACCCGGATGCCGGTAAAACGACATTGACGGAAAAATTCCTGCTGTTCGGCGGGGCGATCCAGATGGCCGGACAGGTCCGTGCCAAGGGCGAGGCGCGGCGCACGCGGTCGGACTTTATGGCGATGGAAAAAGACCGCGGAATTTCCGTGTCCGCCTCGGCCATGTCGTTTGATTTCAAAAACTTCCGGTTCAACCTGGTCGACACGCCCGGCCACTCGGATTTCTCCGAAGACACCTATCGCACGCTGACGGCGGTGGATGCTGCCGTGATGGTGATCGACGGAGCGAAGGGCGTGGAAAGCCAGACGCAAAAGCTGTTCGAAGTGTGCCGGATGCGCGATCTGCCGATCCTGACCTTCTGTAACAAGATGGACCGGGAAAGCCGCGATACGTTTGATATTATTGACGAAATTCAGGAAAACCTGGCCATCGACGTGACCCCGGCAAGCTGGCCCATCGGTGTGGGCCGCGATTTTGTCGGCTGCTATGACATGCTGCGCGACCGGCTGGAACTGATGGACCGCGCCGACCGGAACCGTGTGGCCGAAAGCATCCAGATCGACGGGCTGGACGACCCCAAGCTGGCCGATCACGTGCCCGCGCACCTGCTGGAAAAGCTGCGCGAAGAGGTCGAGATGGCCCGCGAGCTGCTGCCCCCCATGGACCACGCCGCCATGCTGGAGGGGTCGCTGACCCCCATCTGGTTCGGCTCTGCGATCAATTCGTTCGGGGTCAAGGAACTGATGGACGGCATCGCCACCTATGGCCCCGAGCCGCAGATCCAATCGGCCGAACCGCGCCAGATCCTGCCCGAGGAGAAATCCGTTTCCGGCTTTGTTTTCAAGGTTCAGGCCAACATGGACCCCAAGCACCGCGACCGCGTGGCCTTTGTCCGGCTGGCGTCGGGGCACTTTCACCGCGGCATGAAGCTGACCCATGTGCGCACCAAGAAGCCGATGGCAATCTCGAACCCTGTGCTGTTCCTGGCGTCCGACCGCGAGCTGGCCGAAGAGGCGTGGGCCGGTGACATCATCGGCATCCCCAACCACGGCCAGCTGCGCATCGGCGACACACTGACCGAGGGCGAGGCGATCCGGGTGACCGGCATCCCGTCCTTTGCCCCCGAACTGCTGCAAGGCGTGCGCGCGGGCGACCCGATGAAGGCCAAGCACCTGGAAAAGGCACTGATGCAATTCGCCGAGGAAGGTGCGGCCAAAGTGTTCAAGCCGGCCATCGGCTCGGGCTTTGTTGTGGGCGTGGTCGGGCAGTTGCAATTCGAGGTGCTGGCCAGCCGGATCGAGCTGGAATACAGCCTGCCGGTGCGGTTCGAGCCATCGCAGTTCACGTCCGCCCGCTGGGTGAACGGTGCGCGACAGGCCGTTGATAAATTTGTGGAATCCAACAAACAGCACATCGGATATGACCACGACGGCGACGTCGTCTATCTGACCCGGCTGCAATGGGACATCGACCGCGTGGTGCGCGACTATCCCGACATTCGCCTGACCGCGACCAAAGAAATGATGGTGTAGACGCGATGCGTTGGGGCAAGCCGGACAAGGCGCCCGAGCGCGCCAAGACGACGCTGATCGCCAAGGACATCGTGACCGATCCCGACGCGCTGCGCTGGGGCACGGTGTCGACGATCAAGGCCCCCGTTCAGCAGATCGCCCGCTTTATCGCCTACCATCTGGAGGCGGGTGCGGCGCAGATGGACATCTTTCTGGATGTGCCCGACGCAGAGATTGCGCGACAACTGGCCCACCCACGGGTGCGCTTTCACCAATGCGACGATGCCTTTTGGGCCGACAAGCCGGACAAGGCCCGCGAAAGCCACCAGCTGCGGCAGGCGTCCAATGCCTCGCAGGCCTACAAGGCGTCGGATCTGGAGTGGTTGGCGCATATCGACGTGGATGAATATATCCTGACGGATCAACCGCTTGCACAGCACCTTGCCGCTGTGCCCGCTGATATGGCCTTTGCCCGGATGCAGCCGGTGGAGCTGATGGCCTCGGGCGATCCCTGGACCGGCCCCGCCTATTTCAAACGCACCCGCAAGGCGGTCAAGGCCAAGACCGCCGACCTGATCGACATCTACCCCACCTTTGGCGCCTATGTGCCCGAGGGGTTCATCAGCTATACTGGTGGCAAGAACATCGTGCGCACCGGTTTTCGCCGCATCCGGCTGGGCATTCACGCGATGATGCAGGCAGGGTTCAAAGTGTCCAACGGTGCGATGCTGGAAACGGTGCACGTGGGCCACGCCCATGCGCCCGATTGGGACACCTTTCAACGCCATTTCGACTTTCGCATGACTCACGGGTCGTACCGAAAGAAAACAAACGGAAACATGATATTAAACGACGTTCTTCAGGTGTTGATTGAAGAGGAAGGCGACAGCGGCCTGCGCCGTTTCTACGACGAGATGTGCGCCGCCACACCCGAACGGCTGGGCTTGCTGCGCAAACATGACATGCTGGTCACGGCGCGTCTGGACCTGGATGAAAAGGTCGCCCGGATTTTCGGATCGCAGGAGCCTGTCAAATGACCACCTGGGGCCTATCCTCCACCATCCTCGCACCTGCGCGCGAGATCCTGCGCTTTGTCGCCTATCACATCGAGTCCGGCGCGCACCGGCTGTATATCTACCTGGACGATCCCGACAGCGATGCCTTTGCCCCGCTGAAAGCGCACCCGAAAATCCGCGTCACCCGCTGTGATGCGCAGCACTGGCAAAAGCTGGGCGGCAAACGGCCCGAGAAACATCAGGTCCGGCAAAGCCGCAATGCCACCCACGCCTATGCCCGCCGGACCGAGGTCGATTGGCTGATCCATATGGACGCCGACGAATTTCTTGTCTCTGACGCTCCGGTCGCCGATGCACTGGCCGCCCTGCCCGCCACGGTGCAGACCGCCCGCGTGCGCCCGATGGAACAACTTGCAGGCGAAGGCCGCCACTTCAAAGCCTTCGTGCCCAACGGGCCGGACCGCGCGCAGATCGTCAATCGCCTGTACCCGAACTATGGTCCCCACATCAAAGGCGGGTTCCTGTCCCATGTGGCGGGCAAACTGTTCGCGCGCACGGGTCTGGAGGGGCTGGACGTGCGTATTCACAACGTCTTTCAGGGCAAGGTCATGAACCCCGCCGAGGTTGAGCTGGACCAGGTCGACCTGGCCCATTGCCATGCAAAGACCTGGGAAGACTGGCTGTCCAGCTACCGCTACCGGCTGGAAAAGGGATCGTATCGCGCCGAACTGGCCCCCGCCATGCCGCGCGAGGCGGGGGGCTTGAGCCTGCACGAGCTGTTCCGGTTCATCGAGGCCGACAGTGGCGAAGCGGGCTTGCGCGCCTTTTACCGCGAAGTGGCCGAAGACAGCGCGGATTTGCGCGCGCGGCTGGAGGCTCAGGGCCTTTTGCGCACGCATGCGTTGAATCTCGACGAAATAATGACCCGCCACTTCCCTGATTTCACGACATGATTTGACCCCGGCCCCGCGCTTTGGTATGGGCAATCAATGTCGCGGCCTTTGGGCTGCCTTTGGGCCATGCGGGCCGACATTTCAAAGCTGCCGCGGGCCAAGTCAGTGTCCGCAAACTTCGGACATACATGACAAAATTCTCAGATCTGAACCTGAATCCCAAAGTGCTGAAAGCCATCGAGGAAGCAGGATACGAAACGCCGACCCCCATTCAGGCCGGCGCGATTCCCCCCGCCCTGGACGGCCGCGACGTTTTGGGCATTGCCCAGACCGGCACAGGCAAGACCGCAGGCTTTGTTCTGCCGATGATCACCCTGCTGGCCCGTGGACGCGCCCGCGCGCGGATGCCGCGCAGCCTTGTGCTGTGCCCCACGCGCGAGCTGGCTGCACAGGTTGCCGAAAACTTCGACACCTATACCAAACACCTGAAACTGACCAAGGCGCTGCTGATCGGTGGCGTGTCGTTCAAGGAACAGGACACGCTGATCGACAAGGGCGTGGACGTTCTGATCGCCACGCCTGGCCGTCTGCTGGACCATTTCGAGCGTGGCAAGCTGATCTTGTCGGACGTCAAGGTCATGGTCGTGGACGAAGCCGACCGGATGCTGGACATGGGCTTTATCCCCGATATCGAACGCATCTTTGGCCTGACACCGTTCACCCGTCAGACCTTGTTCTTCTCGGCCACCATGGCGCCCGAGATCGAGCGCATCACCAACACATTCCTCAGCAACCCCGCCCGCATTGAAGTGGCCCGCCAGGCCAGCGCCTCAGAGACCATCGAACAGGGCGTTGTCATGTTCAAAGGCTCGCGCAAGGATCGTGAGGCATCGGAAAAACGCAAGGTTCTGCGCATGTTGATCGACGCCGAAGGTGACAAATGCACCAACGCGATCATCTTCTGCAACCGCAAGACGGACGTGGACATCGTTGCCAAGTCGCTGAACAAATACGGCTATGACGCGGCCCCGATCCATGGCGACCTGGACCAAAGCCAGCGCACGCGCACCCTGGACGGCTTCCGTGCCGGCACCCTGCGCTTTCTCGTGGCCTCGGACGTGGCCGCGCGCGGTCTGGACGTGCCCAGCGTCAGCCACGTGTTCAACTTCGACGTGCCCAGCCACGCCGAGGACTATGTGCACCGCATTGGCCGCACGGGCCGCGCCGGACGGGACGGCAAGGCCGTGATGATCTGCGTGCCCCGCGACGAAAAGAACTTTGAAGACATCGAACGGCTGATCCAGCGTGAAATCCCGCGCATCGAGAATCCGTTGGGCCACATCGGTGCCGAGGCGCAGGGCGATGCGCCCGAGGACACCACCGAGAAGAAACCGACCTCCAGCCGCTCACGGTCGCGCTCGCGCAGCCGCAAGACGGACGACGCACCCAAGGCCGACGCCCCGGCTCAGACCAAGCCCGAAGCCGCGCCCAAGCAGGCCGAAACGCCAAAGCGCGACGCGGCCCCGGCCGAAACCCGCGCCGAGCCGCAGAAGGACACGCGCGCGGACAATCGGTCCGACAACCGGAACGACACCCCGGACAGCAAGCGCAGTTCGTCCAGCCGGTCGCGCAGCAATCGCGACGACCGTGGAGGTCGCGTGACAGGTCTGGGCGATCACACGCCCACCTTTATCGAGAAAAGCTTTGCCGAACGCTACGACAGCTAAGCGGCGGGGCTAAGCCCCTGCCCTGAAACCAAAAATGCGCGTCAGGACACAGCCCGACGCGCATTTTTTGTATCTATGACACCGATGGCGTCAAAACGGGTTCAGACCAGTTTGGCGTCCATGGTGATCTCGGCGTTCAACAGCTTGGAGATCGGGCAGTTTTCCTTGGCCGTCTTCGCGCATTCGTCGAAGGACACCTTGTCGGCACCGGGGACGCTGGCGGTCAGGTCCAGATGCACCTTGGTCACTTCAAAGCCTGCATCCTTTTTCTCAAGCGATACGGTGGCCTTGGTTTCGATGCTGTCCGCCTGCAAACCCTTTTCGCCCAGGATCATGCTCAGCGCCATCGAGAAACAGCTGGCGTGGGCCGCACCGATCAGCTCTTCGGGGTTGGTGCCCTTGCCGTCCTCGAAACGGGTGTTAAAGCCATAAGGCTGGTCTTTCAGCACGCCGGTTTCAGTCGAAACATAGCCTTTGCCGGTCTTCAGATCGCCCGACCACTTTGCGGAACCGCTTTTCTTAATCATTGGAAACTCCTTTGCGCGTGAAAAAGGGGCGCAAAGCGTGCGCCCCCGTTATATTTTCAACGCGCTGAGAAGCGGTTTGGTTCCGCTCAGGTCAGACGGCTGATGATCACCGTCACTTCGGGTTTCTTGCCGATCTCGTCCTGCGCGGTCTTGCGCACGGTCCGGCGCAGCGCCTGCTCCAACGCTTCATCGTCGCGCAGGGTTTTGGGGTCTGCACGGCCCAGGAATTGGCTCAGGTCCGCTTCCATGATTTCCACCAGCGGCGCGTTGCTGCTGCCGGTTTCCGCGATGCCCATGGTTTCGCACCACGGATCGCCCAGCGGCTCGTCCTGTTCGTCGATGATCAGCGTCACGACCACATGACCGTTCAGCGCCATGCGGATACGGTCGCGCACGACCCCGTCCAGCGCGCCGATCTGCACCGACCCGTCCAGATAGGTGCGGCCGGTTTCGACATATTCGGCGACCTTGGGTTCATTGCCACTGAGGTCGATCATCATGCCGTTGACGGCCAGAATGCCCTGCATCCCCTTGGCATCCGCGATCTTTGTGTGTTCACGCAAATGGCGGTGTTCGCCGTGCATGGGGATCAGGATCTGCGGTTTGACCACTGCGTGCATCTCTTCCAGATCGGGACGGTTGGCGTGGCCGCTGACGTGGTAATGGCCGCTGTTGTCGTCCACAATATCCACGCCCATTTCCGAAAACGCGTTCATGATCTGGATCACGCCGCGTTCGTTGCCGGGGATCGTCTTGGACGAAAACAGGAATGTATCGCCCTTTTTCATCTCAAGCCCCATGTATTTACCACGGGCCAGCTGCGCACTGGCGGCACGGCGCTCGCCCTGGCTGCCGGTGACCAGCAGCAACAGGTTCTCGCGCGGGATGCTGCGGGCATCCTCGGGGGCGACGACCTGCGGGAATTCGGTCAGGACGCCGGATTCAATCGACGCCTCGATCATGCGTTTCATCGCGCGCCCCAACAGCACGACCGACCGCCCTGCCCGGTCCCCCGCCTCGGCCAGCGTTTTCACCCGTGCCACGTTCGAGGCGAAGGTGGTGGCGACGACCATGCCCGTGGCCGCATTCATCATCTTTTCGATCTCGGGGCCAACGGTCACTTCCGACCGGCCCGCATGGGGGGAAAACACGTTGGTGCTGTCACAGACCAGCGCCTTGACCCCGCCCTTGGACACGTCGGCCCACAGCTCGGGGTCCCACGCCTCGCCCACCAGCGGTGTGCGGTCCAGCTTGAAATCGCCCGAGTGGATCACGCGGCCCTTGGGGCTGTCGATGACCAGACCCGAGCTTTCGGGGATCGAATGCGAGATCGGCAGAAAGCCCACCTTGAACGGGCCAGCCGCGACCTGGTCGGGCCAGGCCTCGACGACGGTGACGGCGTCGGCCGGGTGGCCGTTCTCGGCCATCTTGCGCTTGGCATGGTTGGCCGTGAAGGCACGCGCGAAAATCGGCGCTTCCAGACGGCCATAGGTGTGGGCAATCGCGCCGATGTGGTCCTCGTGGGCATGGGTGACAAACACCGCCTCGATGCGGTCGCGCCGCTCTTCCAGCCAGCTGATGTCGGGCAGGATCAGGTCCACCCCCGGCGTGCTGTCCATGTCGGGAAAGGCCACGCCGATGTCCACAACGATCAGACGTTCCTTTTCAGGTTTTCCGTAACCGTAGACATAGCAATTCATGCCAATTTCGCCCGCCCCACCGAGGGGCAGGTAGATCAATCTTTCACTGCTCATAAGTCAGTTATTTTCCTTGTTGTATCGATGGATCACGGTCAGCCCGTGCATCGTCAAATCATCATGAAATTCGTCAAACAGGTCTTCAGTCTGCTGGAACAATGGTGCCAGTCCGCCGGTCGAGATAATTTTCATCTCGCGCGCCCGTTCGCCCTTGATCCGGGCACATATCTCTTTCACCAGTCCGACGTAACCCCAAAAGACGCCGGATTGCATACAGGCAACAGTGTTGGTGCCGATCACCGACTGCGGTTTGGCAATGTCCACATGGGGCAAGGCGGCGGCGGCGTGGTGCAGCGCCTCAAGGCTGAGGTTCACACCGGGCGCAATCACCCCGCCGATATAGGCGCCATCCTCGCTGACCACGTCAAAGGTGGTGGCGGTGCCGAAATCCACCACGATCAGGTTGCCACCGTAAAGATCATGTCCGGCCACGGTATTGACCAGCCGGTCCGGCCCCACGGCAGTGCCCGTGTCCACGCGCACATCCACGGGCAACAGGCAGTCGGGCTTGCCCACCACGATGGGACGTGTGTGGAAATAACGGTCGGCCAGCACACGCAGGTTGAACACCACGCGCGGCACGGTCGAGCTGATGATCATGTCGGTGATTTCAACGTCGATCTTCTGGAATTTCATCAGCGTCGACAGCCAGACATAATATTGGTCCGCCGTGCGCTGCCAGTCGGTCGAGGTGCGCCAGGTGCCGATAAAGCTTTCACCGTCCCAGATCGAAAAAACCGTGTTCGTGTTGCCGCAGTCGATGGCCAGAAGCATATGCGCTCCCCCTTAGAAATAGACCTCGGCCGCCGTGATCGGCACGGGGCCTTTGGATGTCTCCAGTATCAGGTTTCCCGCGCTGTCCACATCGGCAAAGGTGCCCGTGGTCTCGTCGCGGGTCGTGCGCGCGGTGATCACTTCGCCCAAGCGGGCGGCGTGGCTCAACCAGGCGCTGCGGATCGGCGCAAAGCCGTATGTGGTGAATTGGGTCTCGAACCGGGCATAGGCCTCGGCCAGCAGGTCCAGAAATGCCTCGGGCGCGATCACGGTGCCCAGTTCGCCCTTGAGCGACACGGGGCGCACGGCCCCCGCCTCGACCTCATCCGCGCCGGGGGCCGCGGCCAGGTTCACGCCGATGCCGATCGCCAGGTGCCGCAGTTGCGCACCCTGGCCTGCGCTTTCCAGCAGGATGCCCGCCAGCTTGCCCCCGCGCAAAAGCACGTCGTTGGGCCATTTCAGTGCAAATATGTCGGCGCGGCCCGTTGCCGCCACCAGTGCCTCGTACAAGGCCAGCGATGCCACGAAGGACCGCAAGGCCGCCTGCCCCGGCGCCTCGGACACCGGCAACAGCAGCGTCGCGGCGAAGTTGCCCGCAGGCATGGACCAGGGCCGCCCGCGCCGGCCCCGCGCGGCTGTCTGTTGTTCGGCCATGATCCAGACCGGCCCCGACGCATCGGCGGCCATGCGTGCCGCCTCGGACAGCGTCGAATCGACGCTTTGCAGCACGCGGCGTCCGTATCCGTCAGGCCAGCCGGTCATGTCTTCTCTGGTTCGGGACAGTCCCCGCCGGAGGCGCCCTCAGCAGCCACCAGCATCACCGGATCAGTTGACAAGAGACGCAGCCGCCGCAGCCGCCGCCCCCTCGACCCCGAACATGTTGACGATGCCCAGCACCATCACCACGGCAGAGGCCATCAGAAAGCCCCACAACACGGGCGACTTGCCGCCATCCAGCCCTTCGGCGTTCTCGTCGCCAAAGTACATGTAGAACACGATGCGCAGGTAATAGAAGGCACCGATGACGGATGCGACCACACCGGCAATCGCCAGCCAGGCCAATCCGCCCTCATAGGCCGCGCGCAGCACGTAAAGCTTGCCGAAAAAGCCCAGCATCGGCGGCACACCAGCCAGCGAGAACAACAGCACCAGCATCGCCAGCGCCTTGCCCGGCTCGCGCTTGGCATACATGTTCAGCGAGGCCACATCGACCACCGGCTGTCCGTCCCGTTCCATCATCAGGATAAAGGCAAAGGTGCCCACGTTCATCGTGACGTAGATCGCCAGATAGACCAGCATCGCCTGCACGCCAAAGATCGTGCCAGACGCCAGACCCATCAGCGCATAGCCCATGTGGGCAATCGAGGAATAGGCCATCAGGCGTTTGATGTTGGTCTGACCGATGGCGGCAATCGCGCCCAGGAACATCGACAGCAGCGAAATCAGCGCCACCACCTGTTGCCAATCCCCCACCGCATTGCCAAAGGCGTCATGCATCACGCGGGCGAACAGGCCCATCGCGGCGACCTTGGGCGCGGTTGCGAAAAAGGCGGTGACCGGTGTCGGCGCGCCTTCGTAGACGTCCGGCGTCCACATGTGGAACGGCACGGCGGAGACTTTGAACGCCAGACCCGAGATCACGAAGATCAGGCCAAACAACAGACCCAGCGACACGTCGCCTGTCTGCGCGGTCTGGATGATGCCCGAAAACAGCGTGGTGCCCGCATAGCCGTAGATCAGCGATGCGCCGTACAGCAGCAGACCCGAGCTGAGCGCGCCCAGCACAAAGTATTTCAGGCCCGCCTCGGTCGACTTGACCGAGTCGCGGCGCAGCGAGGCCACCACGTAAAGCGCCAGCGATTGCAGTTCGAGGCCCATGTACAGCGACATCAGGTCGCCCGCGCTGACCATCACCATCATGCCGACCACGGCCAGCGTGATCAGGATGGGATACTCGAAACGCAACAGGCCGCGCGCGGACATGTATCCTTCGGACATCGCCAGGACGGCAGCGGCGGACAGCAGCAGCGTCACCTTGGCAAAGCGCGAGAACCCGTCGTCGATGAACATGCCACCGAACCCGGTGTGCGTCTCGGGTGCGGCCAGACCGACCCAAAGAGCAACCAGCACAAACAACGCCGAGGTGGCCCAGACCAGTGCAGAGGCCAGCGCGTCCTTGCCGGTATAGACCGCACCCAAAAGGCCCAGCATCGCAAAAACGGCCAGAACGATCTCGGGAAGAATAAGCGTCAGATCAGCGGACATGGGTCCCGTTCCTTTATCAGTTTCCGACCATGGGGGTCGCGGCGGCTGCCGCGGCCGTGGCCGTGTCGTAGTTGTTGACCAGTGCAGTAACCGATGGCCCGATGATGTCCAGCACAAGTGCAGGATAGATGCCCAAGAGCAGCGTCATGGCCACCAGCGGCGCAAAGATCAGCTTTTCGCGGCGGGTCATGTCGGTGATGGATTTCAGGCTTTCCTTGATCAGGTCGCCCATGACCACGCGGCGGTACAGCCACAGCGCATAGGCCGCCGAGAAGATCACGCCCGTGGTGGCCACGGCGGCCACCCATGTGTTCACCTGGAACGTGCCCATCAGCGTCAGGAATTCCCCGACAAAGCCCGATGTGCCCGGCAGGCCGACGTTGGCCATGGTGAAGAACATGAAGATCATCGCATAGGCAGGCATCCGGTTGACCAGACCGCCATAGGCGTCGATCTCGCGGGTGTGCATACGGTCATAGATCACGCCCACGCACAGGAACAAGGCGCCGGAGATGAACCCGTGGCTGACCATCTGGAAAATCGCACCGTCCACGCCCTGTTGGTTGGCGGCAAAGATCCCCATGGTGACAAAGCCCATGTGCGCAACCGACGAATAGGCGATCAGCTTTTTCATGTCTTCCTGCACCAGCGCCACCAGCGACGTATAGACAATCGCAATCGCCGACATCCACAGCACCAGCGGCGTCAGAACCTCTGCCCCCACGGGGAACATCGGCAGGCTGAACCGCAAGAAGCCATAGCCGCCCATTTTCAGCAGGATCGCCGCCAGAACCACGGACCCCGCCGTCGGCGCCTGGACGTGCGCGTCGGGCAACCAGGTGTGCACGGGCCACATCGGCATCTTCACCGCAAAGCTGGCAAAGAAGGCCAGGAACATCAGCGTCTGCATGCCGCCAACGATCTGGACACCCAGGATGCTGAAGGTGCCGCTGTCGAATTCATGGCCCAGAAGTTGCACGATATCGGTGGTGCCCGCGTCCGAGAACATGGCAACCATCGCCACCAGCATCAGTACCGAGCCAAGGAAGGTGTAGAGGAAGAACTTGAAGCTCGCATAAATGCGGTCCGCCCCGCCCCAAATGCCGATGATCAGGAACATCGGGATCAGGCCGGCCTCGAAGAACAGGTAGAACAGCACCAGGTCCAGCGCCATGAACACGCCCAGCATCAGCGTTTCCAGCAGCAGGAAGGCGATCATGTATTCCTTGACCCGTGTGTCCACGTTCCAGCTGGCCGCGATCACCAGCGGCATCATGAAGGTGGTCAGCATCACGAACAGAACGCTGATCCCGTCAACGCCCATCTTGTATTGCAGACCCAACAGCCATTCGCCCTGTTCGACGAACTGGAACCCGGTGTTGCTGGGGTCGAATTCGAACAGGATGAACAGCGACACAAGGAAGGTGGCCGTGGTTGCGAACATCGCCACCCACTTGGCATTGCGCTGCGATGCGGCGTCGCTGCCGCGCAGGAAGACCGCCAGGATCAGGGCCGCAACAGCCGGGATAAAGGTGGTGAAGGAAAGCAGGTTGTCCATCAGTTTGCTCCTCCGAGGGTCATCCAGGTGATAAGTACGGCAATCCCGATGACCATCGCGAAGGCATAGGTAAAGATATAACCAGACTGCGCACGCCCGGCGAGACGGGTCAGGAAGGGCACGATGCCCAGGGCCACCCCGTTCAGCGTGCCGTCGATCACGTTGCCGTCGCCCTTTTTCCAAAGCTGGCGGCCGATCCATTTGGCAGGGCGCACAAAGACGACGTCATAGAGCTCGTCAAAGTACCATTTGTTCTTGAGGAACAGATAGATAGGACGCTGGTTTTCGGCCAGACGTGCAGGCAGTGTCGGGTTCCAGATGTAGAACCACAGCGCCATCAGGAAACCTGCCAGCATCGCGATGAACGGCGATACCTTGACCCAGACGGGCGTGGCGTGGGCGTCTTCCAGGACGTGGTTGTCCGGACCCATGTACAGCGCGCCCTCACCCGGCTTGCCTGCGAAAGCCAGATGGTGTTCGCCAGCGGCACCATGACCGCCTTCGGCTGTCGCGTGCTCTTCGGTGGCCGCAGCTTCGCCATGGCTTTCTGCGGCGCCCTCGACATGGGCCGCGCCATCGGCCCCAGCTTCCGCCACCGGAATGCCATAGAACTTGCCCACCTGGTCGGCGTGACCAAAGAAGCTGTTGTACCAGATCATCCCGGCAAAGATCGCGCCCAGCGACAGAACGCCCAGCGGGATCAACATGACCATCGGGCTTTCGTGCGCGTGGTCGTGGGTGTGCTTGTCACCGCGCGGCTCGCCGTAGAACGTCAGGAAGATCAACCGCCAGCTGTAAAAGCTGGTAAAGGCCGCCGCAATCACCAGCATCCAGAAGCCGTACATCGACCCGCCGCCATAGGCGCTTTCGATGATTGCATCCTTGGACAGGAAGCCCGCGAAACCGATGTGCGTCAGAGGAATGCCGACACCGGTGATGGCCAGCGTACCGATCATCATCGCCGCAAAGGTATATGGGATTTTCTTACGCAGACCGCCATAGTTGGTCATGTCCTGCTCGTGGTGCATGGCGTGAATGACCGAACCGGCGCCCAGGAACAGCATCGCCTTGAAGAACGCGTGCGTCAGCAGGTGGAACATCGCCGCCGAATACATGCCGACGCCTGCGGCCACGAACATATAGCCCAACTGCGAACAGGTCGAATAGGCAATCACACGTTTGATGTCGGTCTGAACCAGACCCACGGTCGCGGCAAAGAAGGCCGTCGTCGCACCGATAAAGGTGATGAACATGGTCGCCTCGGGGGCGAACTCCATGATCGGCGACATGCGGCAGATCAGGAACACACCGGCGGTCACCATGGTCGCCGCGTGGATCAGCGCCGACACAGGAGTCGGACCTTCCATCGCGTCGGGCAGCCAGGTGTGCAAAAGCAGTTGGGCCGATTTGCCCATCGCGCCGATGAACAACAGGATCGCAATCAGGTTGGCTGCATTCCATTCGCCCCACAGGAACGAAAGCTGCGTCTCGGCCAGACCGGGTGCTGCGGCAAAGATGTCGTCAAACCGGATGCTGTCGGTCAGGAAGAACAGCGCAAAGATGCCCAGCGAAAAGCCAAAGTCGCCCACGCGGTTGACCACGAACGCCTTGATCGCAGCCGCGTTGGCCGACGGCTTGCGATAGTAAAAGCCGATCAGCAGATAGGACGCGACGCCCACGCCTTCCCAGCCAAAGAACATCTGGACCAGGTTGTCCGAGGTCACCAGCATCAGCATGGCGAAGGTAAAGAACGACAGATAGGCGAAAAAGCGGGGCTTATAGCTTTCGTCGTCTTTCCACTGCGGATCGTGATCCATGTAGCCGAACGAATACAGATGCACCAGGCTGGACACCGTGGTGATGACGATCAGCATGATCGCGGTCAGACGGTCCAGACGGATCGCCCAATCGGTGCTGAGCGAGCCGCTTTCGATCCAGCGCAGGATCTGGATGGTCTCGGTGGTGCCGTCAAACGACAGGAACACGACCCACGACAGCAGCGCCGACAGGAACAACAGCCCCGTGGCAATGCACATCGCCGCCGTTTCGCCAAAGGCGCGCCAGCCAAAGCCGCACAGGATCGCGCCGACCAGAGGGGCAAACAGGATAGTCAGTTCCATGAATTCAGCCCTTCATCACGTTGACGTCTTCAACCGCGATTGTGCCACGGTTGCGGAAGAAACACACAAGGATCGCAAGGCCGATCGCGGCCTCGGCGGCGGCGACCGTCAGCACGAACAGGGTGAACACCTGCCCCACGAGATCGCCCAGGAAACTGGAGAAGGCCACAAGGTTGATGTTCACCGCCAGCAGCATCAGTTCGATGCTCATCAGCAGGATGATCACGTTCTTGCGGTTCAGGAAAAGCCCGAAGATGCCGATGACAAACAGCGTGGCTGCAACTGTCAGGTAATGTTCAAGTCCGATCATTCTCGTCCCTCGGCTTTTTGTTGTATTTCAGATCCGGTGCAGATCGTTGCCATCGCGGCAAGATCCCCATCGGCGGTCAGCGCAAAGTTCATTACAGCCCCTGCCCCGATTTCACGTCTTTCAGTTCCATCGCCTTGGCCGGATCGCGCATCATCTGTGCAACCACGTCCTGGCGTTTCACGTCCTTGCGGTGGCGCAGCGTCAGCACGATGGCCCCGATCATCGCCACCAGCAGGATCAGACCCGCAAGCTGGAACAGCAGGAAATACTGGTCATAGAGGATCAGCCCCAGCGCTTCGGTGTTGTGCCGGTCGACCGGGATCGCCTGTGCGCGCAGCCCTTCGGCGGCGGCGTTGGCTTCCCATGCGCCAAAGGCCATGACGAATTGCATCAGGATCACCAGCCCGATCAGCAAGGCCAGCGGCATATAGCGCGCCATCTCGGCCTTGAGCTCGGCAAAGTCGATGTCCAGCATCATCACCACGAACAGGAACAGAACCGCGACCGCGCCGACATAGACAATGACCAGCAGCATGGCGACGAATTCCGCGCCCAACAGCACGAACAGGCCCGCAGCCGACAGGAACGACAGGATCAGCCACAGCACCGAATGCACGGGGTTGCGGCTGATGACCGTGAACAGCCCACCGGCGATCACCGAGATCGCAAACAGGTAAAAGGCAAAAACGCTCATGTCTCTTTGTCCTCTTTCAATACGGCCTGCGCCAGGTCCATGGCCTTGGTCGTTGCGGGGATGCCTGCAAACATCGACATCATCGCTATCGTTTCGCTGATATGCTGGTCGGTGGCGCCTGCCTCGACCGCGTGGCGCACCGTCTGGCGCACCGCGATTTCATTCTGTGCGCCCTGCATCACCAACCCGGCCAGCGTCAACAGCAACCGCGTGCGCGCGTCCAGACCGCCCTCGTTAAAGGCGTTGCCGAACATCGCTTCCATCACGTCCTTGGGCATGGTTGGAAACATGCCTTCGAACTTGCGGATGTCGAACGCTTCCATCGCCGGAAAGGCTTTCGCCATTTCCTGCATCTGGGCCATCATCGCGGCAAAGGGGTTGGTGGAATCACTCATCGGTACGGCGCGTCCAGTTCCAGGTTGCGGGCAATCTCGGCTTCCCAGCGGTCACCGTTTTCCAGCAGCTTGGTCTTGTCATAGAACAGCTCTTCGCGGGTCTCGGTCGAGAACTCAAAGTTCGGCCCCTCGACAATCGCATCCACCGGGCAGGCTTCCTGACAGAAACCGCAATAGATGCACTTGGTCATGTCGATGTCATAGCGCGTGGTGCGGCGGCTGCCGTCCTCGCGGGGTTCCGCGTCGATGGTGATCGCCTGCGCGGGGCAGATCGCCTCGCACAGTTTGCACGCGATGCAGCGCTCTTCGCCATTAGGATAGCGGCGCAGGGCGTGTTCACCCCGGAAACGCGGGGAAAGCGGCCCCTTCTCGTGGGGATAGTTCAGCGTCGCCTTGGGCCGGAAGAAATATTTCATCCCCAGCTTCATGCCGCCCCAGAAATCCTGCAACAGGAAATATTTGGCCGCGCGGGTATAGTCGATCTGAGTCATGCTTAGCCCCCTACGGTCCAGCGCGCGTAAACGCCCCAGAACCATTCAAATTTTGCAGCGAATGCCACGAAGACCACCCAAACCAGGCTGAACGGCAGGAACACTTTCCAGCCCAGACGCATCAGCTGGTCATAGCGGTAGCGCGGGGTGATTGCCTTGACCATCGAGAAGATGAAAAAGACAAAGCCCATTTTCAGGATCATCCAGACGATGCCATCGGGCAGGAACGGCACCGGCGACAGCCAGCCGCCGAAGAACATCAGCGAAATCAGCGCGCACATCAACACCACGGCCACCAGTTCACCGATCATGAACAGCAAGAAGGGCGTGGACGAATATTCGACCTGATAACCGGCCACCAGTTCCGATTCCGCCTCGGGCAGATCGAACGGCGGGCGGTTGGTTTCGGCCAGCGCCGAGATCAGGAACAAGAACAGCATCGGGAAGTGCGGCAACCAGTACCAGTTGAAGACGCCCCAGTCGCCGTCCTGCGACCTGACGATGTCACCAAAGTTCATCGAACCGGACGAGATGATCACACCGATGATGATCAGACCGATGCTGACCTCGTACGAAATCATCTGCGCGGCGGACCGCAGCGACCCCAGGAACGGATATTTCGAGTTCGACGCCCAGCCGCCCATGATCACGCCGTACACTTCCAGCGATGAGACGGCAAAGACGTACAGGATTGCGACGTTGATGTTGGACAACACCCAACCGTCGTTGAACGGGATCACCGCCCAGGCGATCAGCGCCATAACAAGGCTGACCATCGGCGCCATGAAGAACACCGACTTGTCGGCGCCCGCAGGCACGACAACCTCTTTGACGATATATTTGCCAAAGTCCGCGAAACTTTGCAGCAGGCCAAAGACGCCCACGACGTTCGGCCCCCGGCGCATCTGGACCGCGGCCCAGATCTTGCGGTCGGCGTACATCAGGAACGCCAAAGCGACCAGAAGCGGGATCACCAGCAGGAAAATCTGCCCGATGATCAACAGGGCAATGCCCAACGGATGGTTCATGAAAAAGTCAGCCATAGGTCCTCACACCGTCGGTATCCCTTTTTCCGCACAGTTGGCAGCCTCGACTTCGGCGTCGATGGTGCGCAATCCGCGCGGCAAGGATGGCGAGATGGTGTAAACAGCATCTGCCTGCCACACGCCACCCTCTTCGTTTACATTTGTCCGCACATGGCGCGCAAATCCGTATCCCCGGATCAGCGTATAGCCAGCAGCGGCGCATTGCGCATAATCAGACACGTCCTTCGTGCTGAGCGCATTGGTCATTTCCACGTCGAACTGCACCAGATCGTTGTCCAGCAACGAGGTCTGAACGCCCCGGTAATCGGGAATCAGCCGCTCGGCGGTGATCTCCGGTTCGGAACAGGCGGCCAGCGGCGCCAAGGCTATGAGGCCCACGCGGATCATTCAGCGGCCATCGCCCCTTGGATGCGCGCCTTGGCGTTGGCGCTCAACTCGGCCATCAACTGGCTGGAGCGTGCAATCGGGTTGGTCAGCCAGAAATCGGACACCGCGTTGCGGAAGGACGCCGTGCCCAGTTTGCCCGTGGCCACGGGCTGCCATGCGTTTTCCGGCACCTCGTCCAGATCGGCGATATGCGGCACCGCCTCGACCAGCGCCGTGCGCAGGGCGGCCAGGTTGTCATAGGGCAGAACCGCCTCCAGCTCGCCCGACAGCGCGCGCAGGATGGCCCAGTTTTCCTTGGCCATACCGGGGGCAAAGCTGGCACGTTGGGCCAGTTGCGGGCGGCCTTCGGTGTTGATGAACACGCCGCTTTCCTCGGTATAGGCGGCACCGGGCAGGATCACGTCGGCGCGGTGCGCGCCCCGGTCGCCATGGCTGCCCTGATAGATCACGAATGCACCTTCGGCGATTTCAACCTCGTCCGCGCCAAGGTTATAGATCACGTCGGCCTCGGCCACCGCGTCCATGCCACGGTCGTTGACCGCGCCCACGTCCATCGCACCCACGCGGGACGCGGCGGTGTGCAGGACCATGAACTTCGACTTGGTGTCCTCGGCCAGCTTCATCGCGGCGGCCAGAACGGCCGCACCGTCCGCCTCTTGCAGCGCACCCTGTCCCACGATCACGATCGAAGGGGCGTCCAGCACGTCGCCATAATCCTTGCCCAGCAGGCTGTCCAGCGCGGCACGGTCGGTGCCGACATGGGCATAATCATAGGTCAGATCGACAGCTTCGCCCACCAGACCCACATTCGCGCCAGCGGTCCACGCCTTGCGGATACGCGCGTTCAGAACGGGCGCTTCGGTGCGGGGGTTGGTGCCGATCAGCTGGATGAACTTTGCGGTATCAATATCCTCGATCCGTGCGGTGCCCGCATAGGACGACCGGTTGCCCGCCTCAAGCTTGGCCCCATCGGTGCGGCATTCGACAACGCCGCCCTGCCCTTCGATCAACGACTTCAGCGCAAAGATCGCCTCGACCGGGGCCAGATCACCGACCAGACCGGCCAGTTTGTCCGCGCCTTTGATCTTGGACGCGGTCAGTTGCAGCGCCTCGCCCCAGTCGGCTTTGCGCAGCTTGCCGTTTTCACGGATGTAAGGCGTGTCCAGACGCTGGCGGCGCAGACCGTCCCAGACGAACCGGGTCTTGTCCGAAATCCACTCTTCGTTCACCCCGTCGTGGTTCAGCGGCAGGAACCGCATCACTTCGCGGCCCTTGGTATCAACGCGGATCGACGAGCCAAGCGCGTCCATCACGTCGATGCTTTCCGTCTTGGTCAGCTCCCAGGGACGGGCGGTGAACGCATAGGGTTTCGACACCAGCGCGCCCACGGGGCACAGGTCGATGATGTTGCCTTGCAGGTTCGAATCAAGCGTTTCGCCCAGATAGGACGTGATCTCGGCATCCTCGCCGCGCCCGGTCTGGCCCATCTGGGTGATACCAGCCACTTCGGTGGTGAAGCGCACACAACGGGTGCAGGAAATGCAGCGCGTCATATGGGTTTCGACCAGCGGCCCCAGATCCAGATCTTCGGTCGCGCGCTTGGGTTCGCGGAAACGGCTGAAATCAACGCCGTAGGCCATCGCCTGATCCTGCAGGTCGCATTCGCCGCCCTGGTCGCAGATCGGGCAATCCAGCGGGTGGTTGATCAACAGGAATTCCATCACGCCCTCGCGGGCCTTCTTGACCATCGGGCTGTTGGTTTTCACCACCGGCGGCTGGCCTTCGGGACCGGGACGCAGGTCGCGGACCTGCATCGCACAGGACGCCGCAGGCTTGGGCGGGCCGCCGACAACCTCGACCAGACACATCCGGCAGTTGCCCGCGATCGTCAGCCGCTCGTGGTAGCAAAAGCGCGGAACCTCGACCCCGGCCTGCTCACAGGCCTGGATCAGGGTCATGGCCCCGTCTACTTCGATTTCGTGGCCGTCGATGATGATCTTGCGAAGGTCGCTCATGCGTCAATTCACCCTGAGTAACGAACCGATCTGGCTCGATTTTTCGATTTCGTTGCGCCCAAGCGCGCAATACGTCTCTGGCTGTCCGACGACAACCCCATTGGCCGCCAAATATGCCTTGCCGCGCTTTTTCAGGCGCGCCTTTTCCGTATCGGACTTCCGATAGGCGTCAATTTCGGCGTCCGTATAGCCCAGGGCATGCGCCTGGCTTTTCAATCCGTTCAGATAACCCAGCGCACGGATCATGCGCGCCGAAATAGAGGGACAGGCGTTGCGAATCTCGTCGGCCAGCCCAAGGGCCAACAGCCCGTCGTCAATCGGCGTGTCGCGCAGATGCGGCTTGGCCACGGCGGCGGTGGTGGTGGCCATCGACAAGGCGATTGCGGCGCCCAGAACCAAAGTTGTCAGTCGCATGTTCAAGTCTCCTGTGCTGCGAAACGGGCCGCGCACGCGCGCGGGCCCCCGCTGGCAGATGGGAAACCTGCGCCCTGATATGCAATAACAAGGCCGCGCCACCGGGGAAACAGGGCGATATGTCGCCTCGCGGGTCATAGAAACTCGCATTTTCCTTGCAGCAACAGCTTGTCATTGCTCACCGACAACGAACCGTTTTCGGGGTCCGGTCCGCGCGTCCAGGCGATGTTCGACGTGCCGAAATTATCGACACAGTACTTGGTCGCCGCATGACGGCCCGCCTCGCGCGCCCCCTCAAGGCTCTGCGACACCTGCCGGACCTCGACCTGAAAGACCGAACGGTCGTCGCCCGCCTTCTTGGCCGTCGCGCGGTAATAGTGTCCGTCAAAGGCCAGGCCCTTTTCGCTCTTGGCACAGCCGGTCACCGCCAATGCCACCGCAAGGATACAGATCAGACGCATCAAAAAGCCCTCCAGATTGCCATGACGGCCAGCGCCAGCACGCAAACCATGCTGATCGCCCAGAACAGGCTGCGCATCGGCTGGTTGGTGGTGCCGATGTGCACATAGGCCATCACGATCCGCGCGACCAGAAACACCGAGGCAAACAGGTTCACCCAGAACGGTGCAGCCCCCATCATGATGGCCGCAACCAGCGCCGCGATGAACGGTCCCGCGCTTTCCACCGCGTTGGCGTGCGCGCGCCCCTTGCGGTACATCGCATTGGCATAGTCGCGTTTGACCTGCCCGCAGTCACAGCGCATCGCATCGGTGCGCCCCGATGCGGACAGCGCCGTCAGCACCATCATCAACAGGGCATAACCGGCCAGCGATACGATGGCGTGGGAATACAGGATCATGTCCATGATTATTCCGCCGCCACGGCACTGACGCGGCCTGTGCGTTTGTGCTTGATA
The DNA here is from genome assembly GCF_900129395.1 of Pseudosulfitobacter pseudonitzschiae. Lineage (GTDB taxonomy): Bacteria > Pseudomonadota > Alphaproteobacteria > Rhodobacterales > Rhodobacteraceae > Pseudosulfitobacter > Pseudosulfitobacter pseudonitzschiae. The sequence continues at coordinate 316,340 of NZ_FQVP01000001.1, read as the reverse complement.
CGGTCCTCAATCTCATCGCGGAAGTTGCGGATCAGACCCTGGATCGGCCAGGCCGCCGCATCGCCAAGCGCACAGATCGTGTGGCCCTCGACCTGCTTGGTCACGTCCAGCAGCATGTCGATCTCTTCGACCTCGGCATCGCCTTTGACCAGACGGTCCATCACGCGCATCATCCAGCCGGTGCCTTCACGGCACGGCGTGCACTGGCCACAGCTTTCGTGCTTGTAAAAGGCCGCCAGACGCCAGATCGCCTTGATGATGTCGGTGTCCTTGTCCATCACGATCACCGCCGCCGTGCCCAGACCCGACCGCTGCTCGCGCAGATAGTCAAAGTCCATGATCGCATCGCGCATATGCTCGCCACGGATACAGGGCACCGATGACCCGCCGGGGATCACAGCCTTGAGGTTGTCCCAACCGCCGCGAATGCCGCCGCAATGCTTTTCGATCAGCTCTTCGAACGTGATCGACATCGCCTCTTCGACGACACAGGGGTTGTTCACGTGACCGCTGATCGCAAACAGCTTGGTGCCCGCGTTGTTGGGGCGGCCAAAGGACGAGAACCAGTCCGGCCCACGGCGCAGGATCGTCGGCACAACGGCAATGGATTCGACGTTGTTCACCGTGGTCGGGCAGCCGTACAGACCCGCACCCGCCGGGAACGGCGGCTTCATCCGGGGCATGCCCTTCTTGCCTTCAAGGCTTTCCAGCAGCGCGGTTTCCTCGCCGCAGATATAGGCGCCGGCACCGTGGTGCAGGTAGATGTCAAAGTCCCAGCCTGATTTCGCGGCGTTCTTGCCCACCAGACCCGCGTCATAGCATTCGTCGATGGCCGCTTGCAGCGCCTCGCGCTCGCGGATGTATTCGCCGCGAATGTAGATGTAGCAGGCATTGGCGTTCATCGCGAAAGACGCGATCAGGCACCCCTCGATCAGCGTGTGCGGATCGTGGCGCATGATCTCGCGGTCCTTGCAGGTGCCCGGTTCGGATTCATCCGCGTTCACCACCAGATAGGCGGGGCGACCGTCGCTTTCCTTGGGCATGAACGACCATTTCAGACCGGTCGGGAACCCCGCACCACCGCGCCCGCGCAACCCGCTGTCCTTCATCTGGGAGATGATCCAGTCACGCCCCTTCTTGATGATAGCGTCGGTGCCGTCCCAGTGGCCACGCGCCTGCGCGCCTTTCAGCGTGCGGTCGTGCATACCGTAGAGGTTGGTAAAGATCCGGTCCTTGTCCTGCAACATGTCCGTTCAGCCTTTGTCTTGCCGGCGCGCACGCCAGATGTTGAAACCCGTCCACAGCGCCCAGCCGAAACCGGCAAGCGCTGCGAGGTCAAAAAGGGCGTGGGTCCGGCTGGTCCAGCCGAGGTAGCCCCCTGCGATCGTCGTGCCAAGCCAGAAAAGCGCAACGCCGACAATCCACAGCGCCAGACGCTGCCCTGTCTTGTTTGTGCTATCCTTGCCTTGCATCAAATCTGTCGGCGTTTAGTAAACGCCGCCTTTCTTGACCTTGTTTGAAAACTCCGTGCTGCCACCCTTGGCCAGCACCTTGGCCTGTTTGACCCATTCATCACGGCTGACCCGACCTTTGAACCCCACAAGGTTCTGGTCGGCCCATTCCACTTCTTTTTTGCGCCATCCCGCCACCTGCGAAAAGTGGTAGATGCCCATTTCGTTCAGCAGCGCTTCCAGCTTGGGGCCGACACCCTTGATCTGTTTCAGATCGTCGGCACCGCCCTCGCGGGGGGCGTCCAGCATCTCGGGCTTGCCATCGGCGGCCACGGGCGCGCGCTTTGTGGTCGCGGCGGCGTCGGCATCCTTGTTTGCGGCTGCTTTGGCTGCCGGCGCTTTGGCTGCGGGGGCCTTCTTGGCCGGAGCCTTTTTGGCGGGCGCAGCCTTGGCCGGCGCCGCCTCTGCCGGTTTTTCGTATTTCCAGTCGCCCTTGCGCGCGGCCAGCTCTTCCTGACCTGCCAGGCGGGCGCTGGGTTTCACCAGCACCTTTTCGGCGGGCGCGGTTGCCGCAGCCACCACTGCCGGTTCGGCGCTTTCAGCCTCTGGCGCGGCGGCATCCGCCACGGGGGCGGTGTCAGCGGCAGGCTTGGGCGCAGCCGCGGCCTGTGCCGGGGCTGGAGCCTGTGCCGCAGTGTCCTGCGCCTGATCGGCCAGCGCACCGCACAGCATGGATTTCAGGAGAAAGCCGCCAACAACAAAAATCACGATCCCCGCAAGGATCGAGCTGAAGAATGTCCAGCCCGTAAAGGCAATCATCAGGATGGCAATCACCACCCCCGCAATCGCCGACAGCATCCAACACTTGCGTGTGCAATCCTGCATTTGTGTATTCTCGTTCATTTGGTCCCTCTCCTGATTAATTCTTATTCTTTATAGATACCGTCCTTTTTGGCACGGTTGGAAAATTCGGTCTGTTCACCGGCGGCCAGCTTGCCCGCCTGCTCGACCCAGTTGTCACGGCTGACGCGCCCCTTGAACCCGACAAGGTTCTGATCGGCCCATTCCACTTCTGCAGGCCCCCATTTGGCGATCTGGTCGTAATGGAAATAGCCCATTTCGTTCAGCATCGCTTCCAGCTTGGGACCGACGCCCTTGATCAGCTTCAGATCGTCGGCACCGGCCTTGCGGGGCGCTTTCATCGTGCGGGGCTTCTTGCCTGCACCAGCCTGGGCCGCGGGAGTGGGTTCGGTTTCGGTGCGCGGCGGTTTGGCCTTGGACTGTGCTTCGGACGCGGGCGCAGGTGCCACTTCGGCCTTGGTTTCGGTCACTGGCGCAGAGGGGGCCGTGCGTGTCTTGGGCTTGGCGGGCGGTTTGCCGGAGGCATTGGCCGCCTTGCCCTGCCACGGCGCGGTCAGCGGCACTTCGGTCCCGTCGATGCGCTTGATGGTGTCACCGATGTCCGTCGCAAGCTGGGCGCTGGCGTTATACTGCGTCTTGCCGCTGTCGTATTCCGTCAGCGAGGTCAGACCGCTCAGCGGCTCGGACGCATAGCGCCCGTTTTGCGGACCCGGCACAGGCACGCGGCCTGCGGCCATCTCGTCGATGATCTCGGCCATCCGTTCGGATGTCAGATCCTCGTAATAATCCTTGCCGATCTGGGCCATGGGCGCGTTGGCGCAAGAGCCCAGGCATTCGACCTCTTCCCACGAGAACTTGCCATCCGCAGACAGCTCGTGCGGTTTCGCCGCGATCTTCTTCTTGCAGACCGCCATCAGGTCCTCGGCGCCGCAGATCATGCAGGACGTGGTGCCGCAGACCTGAATATGTGCCACGGAACCAACCGGTTGCAGCTGGAACATGAAGTAGAAGGACGCCACTTCGAGACCGCGAATATAGGCCATGCCCAGCATTTCGGACACATGTTCAATCGCCGGACGGGTCAGCCAGCCCTCTTGCTCTTGCGCGCGCCACAGCAGCGGAATGATGGCGCTGGCCTGACGGCCCTCGGGGTACTTGGTGATCTGCGCCTCGGCCCAGGCCTGGTTGGCGGGGGTGAAGGCAAAGCTTTCGGGTTGGTCAGGGTGCAAGCGGCGGAGCATCAGTTCGACTTTCGGTTCGCATGGCAGAGGTGGGAGCCTCCGGCGGGAGTTTTACGGGCAAGATGAAGTGCAGGGATGACCGGGGACAACATCACCGGTCAATCTCTCCGAACACGACATCCATGGTGCCGATGATCGCGGCGACATCGGCCAGCTGGTGGCCACGGCTGATGTGGTCCATCGCCTGCAAGTGCAAGAACCCGGGCGCGCGGATCTTGGCGCGGTAGGGTTTGTTGCTGCCATCGGCCACAAGATAAACGCCGAATTCGCCCTTGGGGGCCTCGACGGCGCAGTACACTTCGCCAGCAGGCACGTGGAACCCTTCGGTATAAAGCTTGAAGTGGTGGATCAGGCTTTCCATCGAGGTTTTCATGTCCGTCCGGCTGGGCGGGGTGATCTTGCCGCGCGCCAGAACGTCGCCGGTGGCTTCGCGCAGCTTGGCAATGGCCTGTTTGATGATGCTGACCGACTGGCGCATCTCTTCCATGCGCACAAGGTAGCGGTCGTAGCAGTCGCCGTTCTTGCCCACCGGAATCTGGAAATCGAACTCGTCGTAGCATTCATAGGGCTGCGACCGGCGCAAATCCCAGGCCAGGCCAGAGCCGCGCACCATCACACCAGAGAAGCCGTATTCCAGAATGTCATCTTCGGTCACCACGCCAATGTCGGCGTTGCGCTGTTTGAAAATGCGGTTTTCGGTCAGCAGCCCGTCGATGTCGGCCAGAACGGCGGGGAATTCATGCGCCCACTGTTCGATGTCGTCCAGCAGCGCATCGGGCAGGTCCTGATGCACACCGCCAGGGCGGAAATAGGCCGCGTGCAGACGTGCACCGCAAGCCCGCTCGTAAAAGATCATCAGCTTTTCGCGCTCTTCAAAGCCCCACAGCGGCGGGGTCAGCGCGCCAACGTCCATCGCCTGCGTGGTCACGTTCAGCAGGTGGTTCAGCACGCGCCCGATTTCCGAGTACAGCACCCGGATCAGCGAGGCACGGCGCGGCACCTCGACGCCGGTCAGCTTTTCGATGGCCAGACACCAGGCGTGTTCCTGGTTCATCGGGGCCACATAATCCAGCCGGTCGAAATAGGGCAGGTTTTGCAGGTACGTCCGGCTTTCCATCAGCTTTTCGGTGCCACGGTGCAGCAGGCCGATGTGCGGATCGCAGCGTTCCACAATCTCGCCGTCCAGCTCCAGCACCAGCCGCAACACGCCGTGTGCCGCCGGGTGCTGAGGCCCGAAGTTGATGTTGAAGTTGCGGATTTTCTGCTCGCCCGTCAGGGCGTCTTCGAAACCTTTGGAGCCATCCATCATGATAAATCCTCTTCAATCTTACGCGGCTCGGAAGTGGCAAACGCCCAGAGCAGTATGTAGGGGCCCATATATGGAACGAGGCAAAACACCAACGTCCACACCGGATAGCCATGTCGTTTCTGAATGACGCGGGCGGGAAGCGCAAACAGAGTCAAAAGGATCAACATCGCAAAAAGAGCAGATGTCGAATAGTACCAGTCCGCCTGAAAATACTGGTCGCCCATCAGCGTTTCTCCAGCTCTTGCAGGCGCATCCCGATCCACCACAGCAACGCAATGGTGCCGAACGGGATCAGACAGACCGCAGACCAGTATTTATTGATGCCAAAGAACGGCAGCAGCTTGATCATCGGAATGATCGTCAGCGCCGACAGTATCAGCCACCAGACGCCACCCATCACTTGGCATCCTTGCTCACGTGTCCGTCCGGCGCGACCTTGTCATCGCCCGGCAGGATGTATTCGGCACCCTCCCAGGGGGACATGAAATCGAACTGGCGGTATTCCTGCACCAGGCTGACGGGTTCGTAGACCACGCGCTTTTGCGCCTCGTCATAGCGGACCTCGGTGTAGCCGGTCGTCGGGAAATCCTTGCGCAGCGGATAGCCGCGAAAGCCATAGTCGGTCAGGATGCGGCGCAGGTCGGGATGGCCCGAGAACAGGATGCCGAACATGTCGAAAACCTCGCGCTCGAACCAGTCGGCCGACGGGTGCACGGATGTGATCGACGGCACCATCGCATCCTCGCGCACCGACACCCGCAGGCGGATGCGCTGGTTCTGGTACATGCTGAGGAAATGGTAAACCACATCGAACCGCTTGGCGCGGCCCGTGTAGTCCACCGCCGTGATGTCGACCAGCGACGAGAACCGGCAGGTCGCGTCGTTCTTCAGGAATTCGACCAGCCCCACGATGTTGTTGGGCGTGACATCCACGTTCAGCTCGCCGTGGCTGACGTCCCAGGACAGAACGCAGTTGGGGCGTTTGGCTTCGATGTAGGCGCCAAGTTCGTTCAGGGCTTCGCTCATCTCGTTGTTCCTTCCGATAAGGGCCTCGTTTCGCCCTCATTCCAATATGCGCCCGGCCCGCCCATCAACGTGGTGAAGTGGATCAGATGCGCCTCGATTCCGGCGATGGCGCGCGCATCGGGCTTCATTTCGAACTGCACCCTGATCACGGTCGGGTCGGTTTTGGTCACTTCGGCAACGGCACCGGGTATGCCCTGCTCGACCTCGGCCTGAATGCACAACGCGCTGGTTGCATCGTTGAACCGGGCCGTGAACGCCACTTCGCATATCCCGTCCAGTCCGCCCGACTGCCTGGCCATGACAGCAAGCCGTTCTTCGATCTCGCGCCTGCGCTCCCGGGCGGGCTTGGGGTTCGCCAAAAGCTTTCTCCGCCCACGCCACGTTTCGAAGGCGCGCATTGTATTGGCCATGACACCGATCACCGCACGATTGTCCCGGTGCGGCGCATCTTGCGCTGCAATTGCATGATCCCGTACAGCAACGCCTCGGCCGTGGGCGGGCAGCCCGGCACGTAGATGTCCACCGGCACGATGCGGTCGCAACCGCGCACCACCGAATAGCTGTAGTGATAATAGCCGCCGCCATTCGCGCAGGAGCCCATCGAGATCACATAACGCGGCTCGGGCATCTGGTCGTACACCTTGCGCAGGGCCGGTGCCATCTTGTTGGTCAGCGTGCCCGCCACGATCATCAGGTCCGACTGGCGCGGAGACGCGCGCGGCGCGGTGCCGAACCGTTCCAGATCATAGCGTGGCATCGACGTGTGCATCATCTCGACCGCGCAGCACGCCAGACCGAATGTCATCCAGTGCAGGCTGCCGGTGCGGGCCCAGTTGATCAGATCCTCGGTCGAGGTCAGCAGAAAGCCCTTGTCCTGCAACTCGGCGTTCAGGCTCTGGGTTGCGACCTCGCGGTCGGCTCCCGCAGCGTTCGGTGATGTGGCAATTGACATATGCGCTTCGCTCCAGCGTTTTGTCGGGATGACGGGGTGCGAATTTCCGCCGACCCGCATGTTGTTCTCGGGTGTAGCCCAGCCCTGCCAGAGCGTCAACGCGACATGGTCGCATGTCCCCCCGGAAAAAGCAGGCCCGTTCGATGGGGTGCTTGCAGAATAAACCGTTAATCCCTCTGCTTGCTTGAAATGACAAAAGCCGCCCGTGCGGGGCGGCTTTTCAACTCTGGCTTACCCGTGGATCACTGCCACTCAAGTGCGCCTTTTTTCCACTCATAGGCAAATCCTGCGGTCAGGACGCCCAGGAAAACCATCATCGACCAGAAACCTGTCATGCTGATGTCCTTGAACGCGACGGCCCAGGGAAACAGGAATGCGATTTCCAGATCGAAGATGATGAACAGGATCGACACCAGGTAGAACCGCACATCGAATTTCATCCGCGCATCGTCGAATGCGTTGAACCCGCATTCATAGGCGCTGACCTTTTCGGGGTCGGGACGGCGCACGGCAATGACCAGCGCGGCGAGGATCAGAATCAGGCCCAGTGCAATGGCAACGGCCAGAAACACCAGAATCGGAAGGTATTCGCGCAGCATCTCGTCCACGTTTGGTTCCTTTGCTTTGCCGGCGCACCAGATCGCGCGGCCCCGGAGATTGGTGCAGGTTTACGCGGCACTTGCGGCGGGGTCAACCGAGAGGCGGGCAGTTTGGCGCGCCCTTTGCCCCCCGTCCCCTGTGCGGCTCAGGATTTGTCCCTGTCCTCATCCTCGGGGTCGCTCCTGGCCTCGGGATTGTTATAGTCGTTGGGATCAAAGTCCTCGGGGTCATAGGCCTCTTCGTCCTCGGCAATGCCGGTGACGTGGGTGGTTCCGGTCTCTTCATTGTAGACCAGCCCGTAACTTGCCTTGCCTTCGGAATTGTAGCGCAGATATTCATGGATGCCCGCGTAGATAAACGCCACCGCGAAGGGCAGGATGATCAGGAGTGCGATCCAGTGAAGTGCCATAAAGCGCTCCTTTGCTATGTGGATGGGTCAGCGGGGGCCAATGCCCGACAGGCAGTGGGACGCGTCCGCTTTGGATGTGTGCCGGTTACTTTAACCAGATGGCGCATGCGGGAGGTTTGTCAAACCAGGCCGCAGAGATCAAGCAAGGGATAGGGATGCCACGAGCCACGACGGGCAACGCGCACCCTGTCCGCAAGTCCCCGTCCGCGACCAAGGCCGTCGGCCCTCACCCCATCCACGCCGCCTTGCGCTTGTCAAAGAACGCGCCGATGCCTTCGGCGGCTTCCTCTGTTTCCCAGCGGTCTTTCAGAGCCTGAATGGTCATGTCGATGGTCCCCGCATCAATGCGCGGCCCCAGACTGCGCGCCAGCGCCTTGGCCGAGGCAACGGCGCCGGGGGCCGTGCTGAGATAGGGCAGCACCTCTGCTTCAACGGCGGCGGCCAGATCATCCGCCGGCACCACCCGCGCCAACAGGCCCAGTTCCACCGCCTCGGCAGCATCGAACAGGCGGCCGGAAAAGAACACCCGCCGCGCCCGCCCCTCGCCCATACGGGCGATGACATAGGGGCCGATGGTGGCCGGGATGATCCCCAGGCGGACTTCGGTCAGGCCCATCTTCAGATGGTCCGCACCGATGGCCACATCACAGACCGACGCCATGCCGACGCCACCGCCGAATGCATTGCCCTGCACCCTGCCGATCAGCGGTTTGGGCATCGTGTTCAGCGCCTGCAACATATGCGCGAGCTTCCCCGCCTCACGCGCCCGTGTCTCGGGATCGGCGGCCATCTGTTCGCGCATCCAGTCCAGGTCGCCGCCCGCACAGAACGATTTGCCCGCGCCGGTCAGCACCACCACCCGCACCGCATCATCCGCGCCCAGCGCCGCCGCCGCGTCTGTCAGGTCGGCCAGCATCTGCGCCGACATCGCGTTGTGCTTTTCCGCGCGGTCCAGCGTCAGCGTGGCCACACCGCGTGCGTCCACGTCGATCGAAATCGTCTTGTACATATTCCTGTCCTTTTCGTACGTCTTCAGCTGCGCAGGCTGCGGGCAAAGGCCGCCGCCTCGGCAATGACATCCGCGTCCAGCCCGGTCTGATAGCCCAGCCGTTTCAGATGCGCCGCCACCGCTTCGGTCGCCACGTTGCCCGACGCGCCGGGGGCATAGGGACATCCTCCCAAGCCACCCACTGCCGCGTCGAACACGCGCAACCCCATCGCCAGTGCCGCGTCGATATTATCCATCGCGCGCCCGTTCGTGTCGTGAAAATGTCCCGCCAGACGCCCCGCAGGCACCACGTCACGCACCGCCAGCAGCATCCGCGCCACCGCGTCGGGCGTGCCCTTGCCAACGGTGTCGCCCAGGCTGATCTCGTAACAGCCCATGCCGAACAGCTTGTCGGCCACATCGGCCACCGCCTGCGGTGCGACGGGTCCGTCATAGGGGCATTCCACCACGCAGGACACATAGCCCCGCACCGGCAGGTCAATGTGGCGCGCCGCCTCGATCATCGGGGCGAACCGTTCCAGCGATTCCGCGATGGTCGCGTTGATGTTGGCCTTGGAGAACCCTTCCGAGGCCGAGGCAAAAACCGCGATCTCGTCCGCGCCCGCCGCCTGCGCATCCTCGAACCCGCGCATGTTGGGGGTCAGCGCCGCATAGCGGATGCCGTCGCCACGGGTGATTCCCGCCAGCACCTCGGCGCTGCCTGCCATCTGCGGCACCCACTTGGGGCTGACGAAGGACGCGCATTCGATGCGGCTGAAACCGGCGCGGCTGAGCATATCGACCAGCTTGACCTTGTCGGCCACCGATATCTCTTTGGATTCGTTCTGCAATCCGTCGCGTGGACCGACTTCGAAAATCTCACAGGCACCCAGACTCATGGCAATTCCTCCCTTGCTCGAAACCAGCCTAGGCCTCCGGTTCCAATTGCACCAGTGCCGCGCCGGCCTCGACCTGCGCGCCCTCTTCCACCAGCACCTCGGCCACCACGCCGTCGCGGATGGCCAGCAGGCTGTGTTCCATCTTCATCGCCTCCAGAACCGCCAGCCGTTCGCCCGCCTTGACCGCCTGCCCCGCCTTGGCGAACAGCGCCCGCACCAGCCCCGGCATCGGTGCCTCGATCAGGTTGCCATCGCCGCCTGCGGCACTGGCGCGTTCCAGCGGATCAACCACGGTATAGGCAAGTCCATAGCCGTCAAAGACGGTGAGCTGCGCCCCTGCCTGCGCCACATCCGGTGCCGCCTGTCCGTCGATCTGCCAGAATGCGCCAACGCGGCGTACCGCGACCGGCGTGCCGTCCACGGTCCAGTCCTGCGCCGTTGGCCCCAAGACATCCACCGTCAGGGCAACGTCCGCGCCGTCATGCACCAGCGTCAGGCTGCGCCGCAGCGGTGCCCACAGGGCAAAGCCCGTGTCGGCAGCGGGCCGGTCCAGCCCCAGCGTCACCATCCCTGCCGCCACCGCGTGACGCGGCGCGGCCTGCGGAGCCGCCACCAGATCGTCCAGATCACGTGCGATCAGGCCGGTGTCCACCTCGCCCCGGCCAAAGCCCTTGTGGCCCGCCAGCGCCCCCAGAAAGGCAAGGTTGGTCACCGTGCCGCCCACCTGCGTGCCCGCAAGTGCGGCGCGCAGCCGCGCCAGTGCCACGTCGCGGGTGGGGCCGTGCACGATCACCTTGGCGATCATCGGATCGTAAAACGGGCTGATCACATCGCCCGCCCGCACACCGCTGTCGGCGCGGCACCCATCGGGGAACTGCAAATGCGTCAGCGTGCCGGTCGCGGGCAGGAAGCCCTTCGGCACATCCTCGGCATAGAGCCGCGCCTCGAAGGCGTGGCCGCTGATGCCCAGTTCTTCCTGTGTGGCGGGCAAAGTCTCGCCCGCCGCGACGCGCAACTGCCATTCCACCAGATCGACGCCGGTGATCGCCTCGGTTACGGGATGCTCCACCTGCAACCGCGTGTTCATCTCCATAAAGAAAAACCCGTCGGCGTTCAGCCCGTCCGACCCGTCGACGATGAATTCCACCGTGCCCGCACCGGCATAGCCGATGGCCTCGGCGGCGCGCACAGCCGCCGCGCCCATGGCGGCGCGTATCTCGGGTGTCATGTCGGGGGCCGGTGCCTCTTCGATCACCTTCTGGTGGCGACGCTGCAACGAGCAATCGCGTTCGAACAGATGCACCGCACGGCTGCCGTCGCCAAAGACCTGCACCTCGATATGGCGCGGTTTGCTGACGAATTTTTCAACCAGCACATCGGCATTGCCAAAGGCGGTCTTGGCTTCGGACCGGGCCGAGGCCAGCGCCTCTTGAAAGCCCTCCGGCGTCTCGACCTGACGCATCCCCTTGCCGCCGCCGCCCGCGACGGCCTTGATCAGCACCGGATAGCCGATCTTGTCAGCCTCTGCCGCCAGCAGATCGTCCGATTGGTCCGCCCCGTGATAGCCGGGAACGACCGGCACGCCTGCCTCGACCATCAGCGCCTTGGCGGCGTCTTTCAGCCCCATCGCGCGGATCGCTTTGGCGGATGGCCCGATAAACACCAGCCCCGCCGCCTCAACCGCCTCGACGAAATCGGGGTTCTCGGACAGGAACCCATAGCCGGGATGGATCGCCTGCGCGCCCGTCTCCAAAGCCGCGCGAATGATCGCATCGCCGCGCAAATAGCTTTCCGACGGGGCCGACCCGCCAATGTGCACGGCGCGGTCGGCCATCGCCACGTGCTTGGCCCCCGCATCGGCATCCGAATAGACCGCCACACAGGCAACCCCCATGGCCTGCGCCGTTTCCATCACCCGACAGGCAATCTCGCCCCGGTTCGCAATCAGGATCGTGTCAAACATCATTCCCGTCCTTGTTCATAATTTCTCGCCTCAGGTCTGGCGGGGCTGCACCCCGACCGGTCAGAATTCCTCGACCACCTCGAAGCGCTCCCAGATCAGCACCATGTCTTCCGAGAATATCCCCTTGCGCTCGTAGTAGCGCCGGTGCCCGGCCTTCCAACTTTCCAGCGTGTCGTCTTCGCCCTCGGCCAGCGCCATATGCGCGGGCATGTCGGCCCAGGTGGTTTCGACCAGCTCCTTGGTCTCGATCACCAGTGCGGGACGGCCATCGGCATCCAGCGCAATGTCGCGCCGCCCGATCACCGGCATCTGTTCCTGTCCGGCTTCGACTTCGACACGCGCGGTGCAGGTTGCACGCTTTGCCCCGGAGCGCACCAGCGCCGTCAGATCGGCGATCAACGCGGGCGTGTCCCCGAAGGAAAAGGTTTCCGCCCCGGGATAGCGGGCCTGGACGTCTTTCAGTTCTGCCATTTCCTGTCTCCTTGTTCGCGCCGGATCACATCCGGAACAGGCCAAAGCGCGTGTCGGCAATCGGCGCATTCAGGCTGGCGCGCAGGCTCAGGTCCAGCACGTCGCGGCTTTTGCGCGGGTCGATCACCCCGTCGTCCCACAGCCGCGCGCTGGCATAAAGCGGGTGCGACTGTTCCTCGAACATATCAATCGTGGGCTGCTTGAACGCCTGCTCGTCTTCGGCACTCCATGTCTCGCCGCGCGCTTCCATGCCGTCGCGTTTGACCGTGGCCAGCACGCCCGCCGCCTGTGCGCCGCCCATGACGCTGATGCGGCTGTTGGGCCATGTCCACAGGAAACGCGGCGAATAGGCGCGCCCCGCCATGCCATAGTTGCCCGCCCCGAACGATCCGCCGACCAGCATGGTGATTTTCGGCACCGAGGTTGTCGCCACGGCCGTCACCATCTTGGCCCCGTGGCGCGCGATGCCTTCGTTTTCGTATTTGCGGCCCACCATGAAGCCGGTGATGTTTTGCAGGAACACCAGCGGGATTTTCCGCTGCGAACACAGCTCGACGAAATGCGCGCCCTTTTGCGCGGCTTCGGAGAACAGCACCCCGTTGTTGGCGATGATGCCCACGGGCGTGCCTTTGACATGGGCAAAGCCGCAGACTAGCGTTTCGCCGAAACGGGATTTGAACTCGTCGAACACGCTGCCATCGACCAGCCGCATGATCACCTCGCGGATGTCATAGGGCGTGCGCGCGTCCGCAGGGACCACGCCCAGCAGTTCCGACGGATCATAGGCCGGTTCGGCGTAGCTGACGGGATCGGTCGTCAGACGCGACGCGGCACCTTCCAGCGACCCCACCGCGCGGCGGGCCAGAGCCAGCGCATGTGTGTCATCCTCGGCCAGATAGTCCGCCACGCCGGACAGGCGCGTGTGCACATCGCCGCCGCCCAGATCCTCGGCTGTGACGACCTCGCCCGTTGCGGCCTTGACCAGCGGGGGGCCGGCCAGAAAGATGGTGCCCTGATCGCGCACGATGATGGTGACGTCGGACATGGCAGGCACGTAAGCCCCGCCCGCAGTACATGATCCCATCACGACAGCGATTTGCGGGATACCTTTTGCGCTCATCTGCGCCTGATTGAAAAAGATGCGGCCAAAGTGGTCACGGTCGGGAAACACTTCGTCCTGATTGGGCAGGTTCGCGCCGCCGCTGTCCACCAGGTAGATGCAGGGCAGATGGTTCGCCTCGGCAATCTCCTGCGCGCGCAGGTGTTTCTTGACCGTCATCGGGTAATAGGTGCCGCCCTTCACCGTGGCGTCGTTGCACACGACCATCACGTCGCGGCCCATCACCCGGCCAATGCCGGTGATGACACCCGCACCGGGGGCATCGCCACCGTACATGCCGTGGGCGGCTGTGGCACCCACCTCCAGAAACGGGCTGCCGGGGTCCAGCAGGTTCGCCACACGCTCGCGCGGCAACATCTTGCCGCGTTTCACATGCCGCTCACGCGACCGCGCGCCGCCGCCCAGCGTGGCCGCCTGCGCCGCCTCCTGGATCTGTTGCAAGGCCGCCTCGTGCGCCTGCTGGTTGGCTTTGAAATCAGCCGAAGAAGTCAAAATCTGTGACGTCAGTTTCATGCCGTCCCTTTCCCAGTTTCTGCCACCGCTTGCGCACGCAGCGCCTTGCGGATCACTTTGCCCGTCACCGTCATCGGCAGCGCATCGACGAATGCGATTTCGCGCGGGTATGAATATTGCGCCAGACGCGCCTTGACATAGTCTTGCAAGCTTTGTTCGGTCGCCGTGGCCCCGTCTTTCAGCACCACATAGGCCTTGACGATCTCGGTGCGCAGCGCGTCGGGTTTGCCGACCACGCCGACGGTCGCCACGTCCCCATGGGTCATGAGGCAATCCTCGATCTCGGCGGGGCCGATGCGGTAGCCGGACGAGGTGATCACGTCATCCTCGCGGCCTATGAACCGCAGATAGTCGCCTTCCCACAGGCCACGGTCGCCGGTCAGCATCCAGTCGCCGCGAAACTTTTCTGCCGTCGCTTCGGGCCGCTGCCAATAGCGCAGCATCATGCTGGGCGCGCCGCGGCGGATGGCGATGTCGCCCTCTGCGTCGGTGGGCTGGCCCGCGTCGTCGATCACCGCGATGTCAAAGCCGGGCACCGGTTTGCCGATGCATCCCGGGCGCGGCGGGAAATCGGCGGCGCAGCTGCTGGCGACCATGTTGCATTCGGTCTGGCCGTAAAATTCGTTGATCTGCACGCCAAAGGCATCCCGCCCCCAGGCCAGCATTTCCGCGCCCAGCGGCTCGCCGCCGCTGGCGACGGTGCGCAGGCCGGGCAGCTTTGCCCCTGCCGCTTTCAGCATCCGCAGGGCCGTGGGCGGAAAGAACACATTGCGCACGCGCCCCTCGGCCACGATCTGCGCGCAGCGGTCCACGTCGAATTTCGGCATACGGGCGGCAACCACCGGCACCCCCAGCCGCAGCCCCGGCATCAGCACATCGAAAAGCCCGCCGATCCACGCCCAGTCGGCGGGTGTCCACAGGCAATCGTCCGGCTGGCCCAGATGGTCGTGGCTGGCGCTGACACCGGGCAGATGTCCCTCAAGCACGCCGTGCCCGTGCAGCGCGCCCTTGGGCGTGCCGGTGGTGCCCGAGGTATAGATCAGCACGCAGGGCACATCGGTCCCGCCCGGCGCATAGTCCACCGGTCCACCCGCGACACCGCAGGTCGCGGCGATCACCGGGGTTGCCAGATCGCTCAGCAACGCCGCCCCTTCGGCATCGGTCAGCACCAGCGCAGCACCGGCATCGTTGATACGGGACGCCAGCGCATCGCGCTGGAACAGCTTGAACAGCGGCACCGAGATGGCCCCGACCTTCCAGATCGCCAGATGCGCCGCTGCGCACCATGGCGTTTGGCTGAGCAGCACGCCCACACGGTCGCCCGCCTGAACGTGCCGTGCCAGATAGCGCGCGATGCCGTCGACCCTGTTGGCCAGCTCGCCATAGCGCACATCACGGCGCGGCCCGTCCGACAGGTCGATGATCGCCACCGCCTGCGGGTCATGGTCCAGACAGGTCCGCGCTATGTTGGGCAGAGTGGTCACTCACCAATCCCGCTGTTGACCAGATACAGCGCCTGCTGCCCGGTCAGCCGCATCAGGCACCCATACGTAGCAGGGCCACCACCGGTGCCGCCGCCCCAATGCGAGCGTTCGTAATCGCAGGTCGCGTCGCGGAAGGGTATCCACGCCCGCTGCATCTCGCGCAGCGCCGTTGCAGAAGGCGTGCCATCGACATATTCATCCGCTTCGCGTGCCCGCTTGAGGGCCTTGCTATAGTTTTCGTTCAGCTTGGCATCCCAATACTGCAACTCGCGGTCCAGACAGCCCGACATCGCTGCGGTGGACGAGCCACCGGGCGTGTCCTCCATGCAGGCGTTGGCAGATGCGCCGACACAGGCCATCTGCCCTGCCAGATCGGGGGCATGCGCCACGCAGGATGCGGTGATTTCCGTGTTGAACGTCAGCTCCTGCGCCGCCAGAGGGGCAGCGGGGCCGGCCAGAATGGCCGCGATCAGGGTTCGTTTCAAAAGCATTTTCAATCCTTTGTTTGTCGTCCAACGGCCTAACGCGGCCCCTTATGTTTTCGACGCGTCCCCTGACGCGGGAATCTGTTCCAACAGCCCGCCAAAGCGGCCAATCGCGTAGACCCGTTTGCCGCCGTCCGGTGCCGTGCAGCTGATTACCAGCCGCACACCGTCGCCCTGTCCCGGTCGCCCCACGCAATCGCTCAGCCGCGCGCCCTCTCCGGTTTCGGCCACGTAAAACCGCGCGTAGTGGTCCAGCAGCGCGCTTTCATCAACATGCGCCGCGATCCAGCCCAGCCGGAACAGCCACAGCGCCCCACAGACCGTCACCACCGCCAGCGGCATCCAATACAGCCAGCGTGGCCGCAGGGATGCGGGCCTAGCGCGGATCATCGCCCAGCTCTTGCCGCAGCTCCGACAGCTCGCGGTCCAGAAAATACGAGGTGATCGAGCGGATGATCACCAGAAGCAGCAGGAAAATCAGGTCGGTTGCGGCAAGGCTGAGCGCGGTGTGGATCACGTCCGAGACGATGAACAGCTCCAGCCCCGCAAGGATGTAATTGCCCAGTTCCAGCCGTGCGCGGTTCGAGGTGCGCAGACGCTGGCGGCTGTCGCGGCGCAGTTCGGCACGGATGAACCCCACCATGAACCGCAGCGCCCCGATGACCAGCAGCAGGATGGCGAACAGGTCAATGCCCGCCGCGATCCATTCCAGCACCTCGACGAGCAAAGGCAGGCTGGCGTGCAGCACCGTCTCTTTCGTACCAAGGTCCAACAGCCGGTCCATTTGCGCCCCCTCCCCGCGTGCCGCCTTAGGCCATCGCGCCCATCAACTCGCGCCCGATCAGCATCCGGCGGATTTCCGAGGTGCCCGCGCCGATTTCCATCAGCTTGGCGTCGCGGAAGATACGGCTGACGGGGCTGTCGGACAAAAACCCTGCCCCGCCCAGCGCCTGCACCGCCTGATGCGCCTGCACCATCGCCTGTTCGGAGGCATAAAGACAGCAGGCCGCCGCATCCTGCCGTGTCACGGTGCCACGGTCGCAGGCACGCGCCACCTCGTAGACATAGGCCCGCGCGCTGTTCATCGCGGTGTACATATCGGCGATCTTGCCCTGCATCAGCTGGAAGTTCCCGATGGGCTGGCCGAATTGCTTGCGTTCGGACACATAGGGCATGACCTCGTCCAGGCAGGCGGCCATGATGCCAAGGCCAATGCCCGCCAAAACGACGCGTTCGTAATCCAGACCCGACATCAGCACGGCAACGCCCTTGCCCTCTTCGCCAAGGACATTTTCAAACGGCACTTCGACGCCATCAAAGATCAGCTCGGCGGTGTTGCTGCCGCGCATCCCCAGCTTGTCGAAATGCGGTGAGGTGGAAAAGCCCACCATATCCTTTTCGATCAGGAAGGCGGTGATGCCCCGGCTGCCGGCATCGGGGTCGGTCTTGGCATAGACCACCAGCGTGTCGGCGTCGGGGCCGTTGGTGATCCAGTATTTGTTGCCGCTGAGGCGAAAGTGATCGTTCCGCTTTTCGGCGCGCAGCTTCATGCTGACCACGTCGCTGCCCGCACCGGGTTCGGACATCGCCAGGGCGCCCACGTGCTTGCCGCTGACCAGACCGGGCAGGTATTTCGCCTTTTGCGCAGGCGTGCCGTTCAGCTTGATCTGGTTGACGCACAGGTTCGAATGCGCGCCGTAGGACAACGAGACCGAAGCCGAGGCGCGCGCGATCTCTTCGACCGCGACAGTGTGCGCAAGGTAGGACATGCCCGATCCGCCAAATTCCTCCTCGACGGTGATGCCAAGCAGGCCCAGCTCGCCCATCTCGGTCCACAGCTCTGGGGGGAATGTGTTGCTCTGGTCGATCTGATGCGCCATCGGGCGGACCCGTTCCTGCGCCCAGCGGTGCACCATCTCGCGCAGGCTGTTGGCATCCTCGCCCAGATCGAAGGTCATTGAATGGGTAAACATCGGCGCATCCCTCCCGTTATTGAACGCTTGTTCATTACTTACATCCCTGCCGCCTGTCTGGTCAAGTCTGATCACCATCGCCGCCATGGAACAAGCTTTGTCATCGGGCGTTGGTGTGCCGACACTTCAGGAAACAGGAGACACGCCATGAAAGACCATACCCCTCAATCCGAATTGAAAGAGACATTCTGGGACCGCATCGGCGACATCAATGCCGGGATGCTGGCCACGCCCAGCGACCGCGCCCGCCCGATGTCGCACACGCTGCATGACGATGACCGCACCGCGCTGTGGTTCATCACGGCCCACGGCACCGACATTGCCGATGCCGCCAAGAAGGGAAGTGCGGCCACCTATCTGGTCGCCTGCCAGCACAACAAGCTTTATGCCACGGTCGAGGGCGCGCTGGACGTCGTGACCGACCCCAAGACGCTGGATGACCTGTGGTCGCCCGTCGCGGATGCCTGGTTCGAAGGCGGTCAGAAAGACCCCGATGTCTGCCTGGTGCGGATGAAACTGTCCAAGGCCGAAGTCTGGGCCACCGACGGCGGCGCGAAGTTCCTGTTCGAGATCGCCAAGGCCAACCTGACCGACGCCAAGCCCGATATGGGCGACCACGGGGTTGTGACGTTTTGAACCGTCTGGGCACATGGATCACCGTCGCGGCGCTGGGGATCAGCGGCGCGGCGCTGGCTGAACAAGTGGGCGAGATTGGCGTCGACTGGGCGGGCAACGACATCGTGATCGAGGCGATCCCCGACCCGGAGGTCAGCGGCGTGACCTGTCACATCGCCTATTTCGACCGTGGGCTGATCGACCGGCTGGCCAATGGCAACTGGTTCGAGGACCCGTCGAATTCGTCGATTTCCTGCCGCCAGACCGGCCCGATCAAGATCGGTGACATCGACCGCAGCGAGGGGGGCGAGGATGTGTTCCGCACCTCGCGGTCCATCGTGTTCAAATCGCTGCGGGTGAAGCGGATCTTTGACGAGGCGAACCAGACGCTGATCTATGTTGCCCACGCCCGCGAACTGACCGAGGGCAGTGCCAAGGTCAGCATGTCCACGGTGCCGCTCTACGGGGCGGAGTGATGGCTGGTGTCGCATGCCAGGCATGTCCGATCCAACACCGGACATTCGGAACGGGATGCGCCAAGGTCCGGTGAGCGGACGGAGCTGCCGTTGACAGGCGAGCAGAGAATGTCCGCTTCACAGACATCAGATGGTCACCAAATCCACTTCGGCATTCGAGAAACCAAATGCGGCAACCATTTGTCTGTGGGCATCCGATCCTAGAAATTCTGACAGGACAGCATCGACATCATTGAGCAAACCGGTGTCGTTCCAACTGACCGCAAATGACCCGAATGCTGGCGGTTTCTCGTCTGCCGACACCAGAACCAGATCCAATTGCCAATCCGCATGCTGTTCAATGAATCCACTGTGCGCCCTGCCGACACTGGCATATGCGTCTACTGCGCCATCGCGCACAGCCTTGGCAGCTTCTGTGTATGTTTCGAACACTACTATCTGCTGATCACTCACGCCGAACTCCACGGCAGAACGGTGCTGAAACTGGTCACGGATCACGGCCAGTCGAGCATCTCTGCTGCTCGCAAGTGATCTGTAGCCGGTCAAACCCATCGGATTGCCATCACCCACAAGCAGCCCGTCCGGTAGCGCCCAGATCGGTCGGGTGAATTGCGCAGACTGTCGTCGTTCATCCGTTCCGAACAGTCCGGTGGTCATCCGCCAGCGACCATCGACCAAACCGGGCAAGAGTTCAGCAAATTCAGTCTCGACCGGCTCGAAATCGGAAATCCCCAGTTCTTGGAATACATGCCGCGCTAATTCAACGTCGCAGCCCGTCACGTCGCCGTTGGTGTCGATATAATTGAAAGGGGGTTCGATCAAATAGGCGAATTTCATGAAGTATCCTCGTCTTCCACAGGGCCATAACTGGCGACTTTGATTGCCAGAACGCTTTCGCATTTTTCAATCACGGCGCGCTTGGCCTTCAGCGTATCGGAATGGTTTGCAAGGATTTGCCGCCTTTCAGCGATTCCGGCATCGCCCGCCTTCGCAAGCTCTGTGAAACGGCGCATCTGCTTCAGCGGCATTCCCGTTTCGCGAAGCCAATAAAGCAAGGTTAGCCATTCAACATCCCGCCGAGTGAAGTGACGATGCCCATCTGCGCCGCGCACTATCTCAGGTAGCATTCCTGATTTCTCGTAGAACCTGATCGTATGTGCGGATAGTCCACACGCCTCCGCAGCCTCTGCAATTCTCATCGTCGCGTTTGCTCCTCTAAACCGTCGATAACGACTTAGAGTAACTCTAAGTCAATACAGAAGTCGTGGAGGCGGACCTTCATGCAGCGCGCAGCATCGGTGACTCTAGGCTCATTCCCGCCGTTCGCCGCGCCAGACACGAACGGCCCCGTTCTTTTCCCGCATGCGACTTGGGACAGCCAGAGGCTAGGCTCAAGCCGCCTGAAACACCGCCGACACTTCGCTTCGGATGATCCGCGCGATCAGCGCGCAGTCGTCCAGCGTGAACGTCAGCGGCACGCGCATGTCCACGATGCCTGCCAGCACGCGATCCGTGGCGGGCATGGCTTCGGCGGCAGCATAGCGCCAGCTGTCGTATTTCGAGGTGAACGCGGTGGGTTCGGGCGCGCCGAACCATTTCAGCTCGACCCCGCGCGCGGCACAGCGTTTCAGCACTGCCAGAATGTCGTCTGCCTTCCAGTCCAGCAGCAGGAACTGAAAGGACGAGCCGACAATGCGCTCGACCGCTGCCCGTTCGACAATCTTCAGCCCCGGCGTGCCGCGCACACCGTCTTCCAGCACCTTGTAGCGGTCGTTCCAACGGGCGCATTGCGTGTCCAGATTGGCCAGTTGCGGGCGCAGGATGGCGGCGCGCAGGTTGTCCATGCGGCCCGAGATATTGGGCGTGGTATAGCGCAGCTCGGCGAAAACCTCGGCGTCCGGTGCGGCCAGATGCCGTTCGTACAGCATGTAGCTGCCCGACAGCATCACCGCGCGCGCCGCGATATCCGGGTCGTCGGTCACCAACAGGCCGCCCTCGCCCGCGTTCACATGTTTGTAGGTCTGGCAGGAATAACAGCCCACCACCCCGTGCCGTCCCGAGGGCACGCCGTTCCACGCGGCCCCCATGGTGTGGGCGCAATCCTCGACGACCCGGATGCCGTGGCGGTCGCAGATCTGCATCAGCCGGTCCATGTCGCAGATATGCCCGCGCATGTGGCTGAGCAGCAGGACGTCGGCGGTGTCGCCCTTGGCGTCCAGATCGTCCAGATCAATCGTCAGATCCTCGGTCACACCGACAAAGACCGGCACAGCCCCCAGCGATGCAATCGCCCCCGGCACCGGCGCCAGCGTAAAGGCATTGGA
Source organism: Pseudosulfitobacter pseudonitzschiae (assembly GCF_900129395.1). GTDB lineage: Bacteria > Pseudomonadota > Alphaproteobacteria > Rhodobacterales > Rhodobacteraceae > Pseudosulfitobacter > Pseudosulfitobacter pseudonitzschiae. The sequence continues at coordinate 295,180 of NZ_FQVP01000001.1, read as the reverse complement.
CAGCACACGGTCGCCCGGTTTCACCCCCACCGCCCGCAGCGCCGTGGCCATGGCATAGCCACCCGAGGCCACCGCCAGACAGTATTGCGCACCGACCAAAGCCGCGAACTCCTGTTCCAGCATCGCGGCCTCGGCCACTTCCTCGCCCACGGTGTTGTAGCGGTGCAGACGCCCGTGGCGCATCACGCGCACGGCGGCCTCGATGCCCGCCTCGGGGATCGGTTCCTGCTGGGTGAAACTGCCCTTGAACACCTCGGTCATGCGGCAGCCTCGCCGCGCAGAAGCTGCCGCGCCAGTGCGGGCAAGTCGGCGTAATCGTTCAACAAAGCTTCGGGGTTCAATGCGGCCATATCCTCGCCCGAGGGGCCGAAGGTGACCAGAACCGACGGCACGCCCGCCGCCCGTGCCGTGTTGCGGTCGGTGTCGCTGTCGCCGATCAGGATGCAGTGTTCGGACCCGCCCGCCTGTCGCGCCGCCTCGAACAGCGGCGCGGGATCGGGTTTGCGCACGGGCAAGGTGTCGGCCCCGATCATCGAGGCGAAAGCATCACGCACCCCCAGCGATTGCAGCAGCTTTTCGGCCAGCCCGGCGGGTTTGTTGGTGCAGATGCCCACAGCGATGCCATCGGCCTTGATCGCGGCCACAGCCTCCATCGCGCCGGGGTAGATCACCGTGTGATGGTCAATCGCGCCGTCATAGGCCTCGAGCAGCACGGGGTAGTATTTGGTGACCAGCGCCTCGTCGAACCGTCCGATGCGGTGCAGGCCCAGCGTCAGCATCGACCGCCCGCCGCGCAGCGCCGCCCCCGCATCGGCCACCGTCAGCACGTCACCCGCCCCCATGTCGCGAAAACACACGTTCGCGGCGGCCAGCAGATCGCCGCTGGTGTCTGCCAAAGTGCCGTCTAGATCAAAGATTACCGATGTCATGCCTGTCTCCTGATGGGCGGATCATTGCCGTCCTGTCATTGTTCGTGTTACGGCCAGCAATCTTGTTTGATGGGGCCGACGGTTGCGCCGCTTGGCAAGATGGATAAAACGGTCACACCAAGAACACAAAGAGATTTGGCATGAGCATCGCGACGGTCATCCTTGCCGCAGGCAAAGGCACACGGATGAATTCGGACATCCCCAAGGTCCTTCATCCCATCGCAGGCGCGCCCATGCTGGTGCATGCCCTGCAAGCGGCACGGTCGCAGGAACCCGAGCGCATGGTGGTCGTCGCAGGCCACGGTGCCGAAGCGGTGAGCCAGGCGGTGCGCGACTACGACGAAGACGTGCAGGTCGTCGTGCAAGAAGAACAGCTGGGCACCGGCCATGCGGTGCAACAGGCCCGCGCGGCGCTGGACGGGTTCGAGGGCACGGTGATCGTGCTGTATGGCGACACGCCTTTCGTGCGCCCCGAGACGCTGGAAGCGATGATCGCGGCGCGGGGGGCGCAGGACGTGGTTGTGCTGGGCTTCGAGGCGGCTGATCCGGGCCGCTATGGCCGGTTGAAGATGAACGGCGAAACCCTTGACGCGATTGTGGAATTCAAGGACGCCACCGAGGCCGAGCGTGCGATTAGCTTATGCAACTCGGGCGTGGTGGCCTGTGACGCGGCGACGCTGTTTTCGCTGCTGGATGATGTGACCAACGACAATGCGGCGGGCGAGTTTTACCTGACCGACATCATCGGCCTGGCCCGTGCGCGTGGTCTGAGTGCCGGCGTCGTCACCTGCCCGGAGGCGGAAACGCTGGGCATCAACTCGCGCGCCGAACTGGCCGCTGCCGATGCGCTGTTCCAGCAGACCGCGCGGGCGGCTGCGATGGAGGACGGCGTGACCCTGCTGGACCCGTCCAGCATCTATTTTTCCTATGACACCTTCATCGGGCGCGACACGGTGATCGAACCGCATGTGTTTTTTGGCCCCGAAGTGACCGTCGAGTCCGGCGCCCGCATCCGTGCGTTTTCGCATCTGGAAGGGTGCCATGTGGCGCGCGGCGGGGTCATTGGCCCCTATGCCCGCCTGCGCCCCGGTGCCGAGCTGGCCGAAGACGTGCGGGTCGGCAACTTTGTCGAGATCAAGAATGCTACCATCGACGCCGGCGCCAAGGTCAACCACCTGAGCTATATCGGCGATGCCTTTGTGGGCGCTGCGGCCAATATTGGTGCCGGCACCATCACCTGCAACTATGATGGCGTGTTGAAACACCACACCCATATCGGCGCGCGCGCCTTTATCGGGTCGAACACCATGCTGGTGGCGCCTGTGTCCGTGGGCAACGAGGCGATGACAGCCTCGGGGTCGGTGATCACATCGGACGTCGAGGACGGCGCGCTGGCCATTGCCCGCGCCCACCAGGTCGAAAAGCCAGGCATGGCGCGAAAGCTGATGCAAATGCTGCGGGCCAAAAAGGCCAGACAAACAAGGGGCAACTGATATGTGCGGAATCGTCGGCGTTCTGGGCAACCACGAAGTGGCCCCCATCCTGGTCGAGGCGCTGAAGCGTCTGGAATATCGCGGCTATGACAGCGCGGGCATCGCCACCGTGAACAACGGCACGCTGGACCGCCGCCGCGCGGTGGGCAAGCTGGTGAACCTCAGCGACCTGCTGGTGCACGAGCCGTTGGCCGGCAAATCCGGCATCGGGCACACCCGCTGGGCCACCCATGGCGCGCCTTCGGTCACCAATGCGCATCCGCATATGGCAGGCCCAGTGGCCGTGGTGCACAACGGCATCATCGAGAACTTTCGCGAGCTGCGCGCCGAACTGGCCGAGGCCGGTTTCCAGTTCGTCACAGAGACCGACACCGAAACCGTCGCCCTGCTGACGCAGATGTACATGAACGCGGGCGCAGGTCCGGTCGAGGCCGCATACCAGACGCTGGACCGGCTGCAGGGTGCCTTTGCGCTGGCGTTCCTGTTTCAGGGTGAAAACGACCTGATCGTCGCCGCGCGCAAGGGCTCTCCGCTGGCCATCGGCCACGGGCATGGTGAAATGTTCGTAGGCTCGGACGCCATTGCGCTGGCGCCGCTGACCGACCGCATCACCTATCTGGAAGAAGGCGACCGCGCGGTCGTCACGCGCAATTCGCTGGAAATCCACGATGCCAACGGCGCCTTGGCCAACCGCGCGATCAAGACCATCCAGATCGACGCGGCACGTGTGGACAAGGCCGGGCACAAGCATTTCATGGCCAAGGAAATCGCCGAACAGCCGACGGTGATCGGCAATGCGCTGGCCAACTACCTGACCGCCGACGGGCACATTGCCCTGCCCGATCCGGGCGTGGATTTCACCGCCATCGACCGGCTGACGCTGGTGGCTTGCGGCACCGCCTATTACGCCTGTCTGACGGCGAAATACTGGTTCGAGCAGATTGCCCGCATCCCGGTCGAGGTCGACGTGGCGTCCGAATTCCGCTATCGCGAGCCGCCGATCCCCGACCGCACGCTGGCGCTGTTTGTCTCGCAATCGGGCGAAACCGCCGACACGCTGGCCGCCCTGCGCTATTGCGAGGGCAAGGCCGCGCGCATCCTGTCGGTGGTCAACGTCCCCGAAAGCTCGATCGCGCGCGAAAGCGATCTGGCGCTGCCGATCCATGCAGGCATCGAAGTGGGCGTCGCCTCGACCAAGGCGTTCACCTGCCAGTTGACCGTGCTGCTGATGCTGGCGCTGAAGGCGGCGTCGGACCGGGGCACGTTGTCGGAGGAGGCGCTGGCCGATCATGTGTCTGCCCTGCGCAGCCTGCCTGCGCTGATGACCACGGCGCTGGAACAGAACAAGGCGATGCAGAACACCGCCCGCCGCCTGTCCGAGGCGCGCGACGTGCTGTTCCTGGGGCGCGGGCTGATGTATCCGCTGGCGCTTGAAGGTGCGCTGAAACTCAAGGAAATCAGCTATATCCACGCCGAAGCTTATGCGTCGGGCGAACTGAAACACGGCCCCATTGCATTGATCGACAAACATGTGCCGGTGGTGGTCATGGCCCCCCGCGATACGCTGTTCGACAAGACCGTCAGCAACATGCAAGAGGTGATGGCGCGCAAGGGCAAGGTCGTGCTGATCTCGGATGCCGCCGGGCTGGAAGAGGCGAATGAAGGGGTCTGGGCGTCGATCTGCATGCCGACCGTGCACAATGCCGTGGCCCCGATCCTCTATGCGCTGCCCGCGCAGCTGCTGGCCTATCACACCGCTGTCGCCAAGGGCACGGATGTGGACCAGCCGCGCAATCTGGCCAAATCGGTAACGGTGGAATAATGGGCAAGCAATTCGACAGCATCGAAGACGACCACGTCAATTTCATCGCCCAACAGCATATGTTTTTCGTAGGCACTGCGGCGGACACGGGCCGCGTGAACATCAGCCCCAAGGGCATGGACAGCTTGCGCGTGATGGGGCCGAACCGGATCGTGTGGCGCAACCTGACCGGGTCGGGCAATGAAACCGCCGCCCATCTGGCGCTTCACAATCGCATCACGCTGATGTGGTGCGGCTTTGAAAAACGTCCGATGATCATGCGCGCCTATGGCACCGCCCGCACCCTGCACCCGCGTGATGCGGAGTTTGCCGAACTGGATGCCATGTTCGAACCCTCGCCCGGCGCGCGGCAGATCTATGACGTGACGGTGGAGATGCTGCAAACCTCCTGCGGCTATGCGGTGCCCTATTTTGACCACGCAGGTCCCCGCGACACCTTGGAAAAATGGGCCGACACCAAAGGCCCCGAGGGTGTGGCGACCTATTGGGCCGACCGCAACCAGACCAGCATCGACGGTCTGCCCACACATATATTGGACACCAACACATGACACCCGAAGCGGCCCTGGCCGAAATCAACGCACACGCCGATCCCGAGCGGGCGACAGGCGCGCAAGCCTATCACAAGGCCGACCGCACCTATCTGGGCGTGCCCAATCCGGTGTTGAACGACCTGACAAAGACATGGCGGCAAGAGCTGGACATAGGCACCCGCGTCGCACTGGCCGACGGGCTGTGGAAGACGGATATTTTCGAGGCCCGCATCGCCGCTGCCAAGCTGCTGACACAGGCGCGTATGGACCCGGATGCCGAGGTCTGGGCGCTGATCAAGTCCTGGGCGCCCGATTTCGACAGTTGGGCCATTGCCGATCACGCCTGCATGGCGGGCCAGAAACGTCTGATCGCCGATCCGTCGCGGCTGGACGAGATCGAGGCCTGGACCACCTCAGATCACATGTGGACCAAGCGCGCCGCGCTGGTCATCACCCTGCCCTGGACCAAGCAGAACCACCCCAAGCCGCAAGAGGCCGAAGCCCGCGAGCGCATCCTGGGCTGGGCCGCCAGCTATGCGCCCGATGGCCGCTGGTTCATCCAGAAGGCCGTTTCCTGGTGGCTGCGCGATCTCAGCAAACACGACGCCGACCGCACCCGTGCCTTTCTGGCCGAGCATGGCGATACGATGAAGGCCTTTGCCCGCAAGGACGCGGCCAAGTTCCTGTGACCACGGAAAAGGGGGCGGCCCGCTAAAGCCGCCCCCTGGCTTCGCGCGCGGCTATCCAGCCTGACAGCCAGTCAACTTTCGTCGTACCGGCGCTTGGCGGCTTCGATCGTGTCCAGCTCGCTTGCAATCCATCCCGTGATTTGCCCCATCACATCAAGAAGCCCCGCGCCGCAGGGCGTAAGGCTGTAGCTGACCTTTGGCGGGACGCTCGGCTCGACATGCCGGGAGATCAGGCCGTGGCGGCAAAGATCTTTCAACGCGCTGGACAGCACACGTTCGCTGACGCCTTCGACCTGGTCCCTGATCTGGAAAAAGCGCAATGTGCCGGATTTCAACGACCACAGGATCAGAAGGGTCCAGCGGCCGGTTATGAGTTTGAAAACATCCCGCCCCGGACAGTCCGCGTGCATCGGGTTCGTTGGGTCGGTGAGTGCCGGGCTTACTTCCATGTCAGGTCCTTATCTGAAAGCCGGTTCTTTAATAAGTAAGCGACTTACTTATTGTTAGCTTAGTTGAAACCTGATTCTAAGCAAGGACGAACATCCAATGGCAAACGAAACCATTTGCACGCTGATCAACACGTTCACGCCGAAAGAAGGGAAAGCCGATAAGCTGTTGGACGTTCAGCTCGACGAGATCGCTGCGCTGCGCGCAACAGCGGCCGCGACGGGATGGCTTGGCAATGAAGTTTACCGGGCCAGCGATGGCAGCAAACTGGTGATTGTCACCCGCTTCCGGTCACATGAGGCAAAAGAGCAATGGGCGGCATCGCCCGAATTCGCGGCACATCTTGAGCGGATCAGACCGTTTCTGGAGCATGTCGCATCGACCCCTGTAGAATTGGCCGGAGCGTTTCGTGGATTGGCTGAGGATGCGCCGCTTCGGCTGGCCGTCATCACCGGCAGCACCCGAGAGGGACGGTTTTCCGAGAAACCTGCGGCCTGGATCGCGGAAAAGGCGGCGGCGCATGGCGGTTTCGATGTGACCGAGATAGATCTGCGGGATGTGAACCTGCCGTTTCTGGGCGACCCGAACGCGAGCAAGGCGCAAAAACAGGCCGCCGAAACCTTTGGTGCCCGCATGGCTGAGTTCGATGCCTATCTGTTCACGGTGGCAGAATACAATCATGGCCCGACGGCGGTCTTGAAAAATGCGCTGGACCACGGTGACTGGGCGCGCAAACCTGCGGGGTTGGTCGGTTATGGCGGTGTCGGCGGGGCACGCGCCGTTGAACATGTGCGTGGCATCGCCGCCGAATTGGAAATGGTGACGATGCAGGCCGCCGTTCACATAAATTTCGGGAACTACCTTGCTGTCGCAAACGGTGAAAAACGCCTGGACGAATTCACCCACGTTGAAAAGGCGGCGGACAAGATGCTGGGCCAACTGCTGTGGTGGGGGCGGGCATTGCGGGCAGCCCGGACAGCCGCGGCGACCGAATAGGCCGGTTCCGGTACGTTGGCGCGGTCCGCCCCGGATCTCTGACAGTTCGGGCGACCGTGCCGATGATCGATCTCTTTGGCGCCGTCACGACACCCGGCCCCGGGGCGTGGCCGCAATAACGGCCCCCTCACCTTCGTCTTGCAACAGAAACGCGCGCCGCTGGCTTACGAGGCGGTGAACACCTCGATCTGGGGCAAACCGGTCAGCGGTGCCTCCAGCGTCTGGAACGCAGACAGCGACATGCGGCTGCCCCCTGTAGCAGGACCGTCGATCGGAATCAGCGTCACGGCCACGGACTTGCCCGATCCGGCAAAGGTCACGCGCCCGGGTTGCTCGCTTGTGACCAGCGGTGTTTTCAACCACAGCCCCGGCTCGGACGGGCTGCCCAGTGATGCCACGGTCACGCCCAGACGCGCGCCAGCCTTGGCCGGAGCGGCGGTGGCGGCCGCCTTTTCCTCGGCGCTGACGGTGTCAAAGTCCGCAACCGTGCGCGCGCCCGTCGCAGGCACGGCCGCAGCGGGCCGCTCCTTGGGGCGCACCCCGGCGCTGTCGCTGTCGGTGCTGGCCTCGGCTGCATCGGGGCGCGGTTGCAGAAATGCGGGCAAACGCGAACACCCGGTGAGGGTGCAGGCGCAAATCAGGATCAGGGATATCGTTTTCATAAGCGCCAGATAAGCACAGGCCGCAAACCGCATCAACGTGCATTCCCCCTTGCTGCGCTTTCCCGCCACCCTTACCTATGGTGTCATGAATGCACCGTTGATTGATCCCTTCGCCCGCGCGATCACCTACCTGCGCGTCTCTGTCACCGACAGATGCGACTTTCGTTGTGTCTATTGCATGTCCGAGAACATGACCTTTCTGCCCAAGAAAGAATTGCTGACGCTGGAAGAGCTGGACCGCATGTGTTCGGCCTTTGTCGATCTGGGCGTGGAAAAGCTGCGGATCACCGGGGGCGAGCCGCTGGTGCGCCGGGACATCATGACGTTTTTCAACAGTATGTCCCGCCATCTGGACGCGGGCACGCTGAAGGAACTGACGCTGACCACCAATGGCAGCCAGCTGGAACGCTTTGCCAAGGATCTCTATGCCGCCGGTGTGCGTCGCGTGAACATCTCGCTGGACACGCTGGACGAACAGAAGTTTGCCGACATCACCCGCTGGGGCCGCCTGCCCCAGGTGCTGCGCGGTATCGACGCGGCGCTGGCTGCGGGGTTGCACGTCAAGATCAACGCCGTGGCGCTGAAAGGCTTTAACGAGGACGAATTGCCCACGATCACCCAATGGTGCGCCGAGCGTGGCATGGACCTGACGTGGATCGAGGTCATGCCGATGGGCGATCTGGGCAACGAGGACCGGCTGGGCCAATACTGGTCGCTGAAGGATGTGCGCGCCTGCTATGCAGAGCACTACACCGTCACCGATCTGGCCGAACGCACCGGCGGCCCTGCCCGCTATGTGCGGCTGGAAGAGACCGGGCAAAAGATCGGTTTCATCACCCCGCTGAGCCATAACTTCTGCGAAAGCTGCAACCGCGTGCGCCTGACCTGCACCGGCGAGATTTACCTGTGTCTGGGCCAAGAGGACATGATGGACCTGCGCGCGCCGCTGCGGGCGCATCCCGACGACGATGCCCCCCTGCACGACGCCATCCGCGCCGCCATCGGGATCAAGCCCAAGGGCCACGATTTCGACTATTCCCGCCAAAGGGCCGACGGGCAGATGCCCCGCCACATGAGCCATACCGGCGGCTGAATGCGCCCGACAGCTCTTTACCGCGCCTATGTGGCCGCCGCCGCGCTGGTGGTGCCCTTTGCCGCCCACGCCCGTATCCGGCGTTTGCGGCGTGACGGGGTTGCGGCGTACCGCGCCCATGAAATCCTGGGCAACACCACCGAACAGCGCCCCGGCGGGCTGCTGGTGTGGTTTCACGCGGCCTCTGTCGGCGAAAGCCTGTCGGTGCTGCCGCTGATCACCGCGATCGGGCGGCAATTGCCCGAGGCGCGGTTCCTGATCACCTCGGCCACGCCCACGTCTGCGGCGATGATTGCCGCACGGATGCCGCCGCGCTGCGTGCATCAGTTCGCCCCGCTCGATACCGCAGGCCCGGTCAATCGGTTTCTGAAACGCTGGCGGCCCGACGCGGCGGTCTTTGTCGAATCCGAGCTGTGGCCGCAGATTCTGGTGCGGGCGCGCCGTCGCAATGTCCCACTGGCGCTGGTGGGCGCGCGCATGTCGCTGCGGTCGCTCAGCCGCTGGGCGAGGTTTCCGCGCACCGCCGCGTTCATCCTGGGGCAGTTTCGCCTGATCCTGACCCAGAATGCCGAAATGGCCAAAGCGCTTGGTGATCTGGCTCCGCCGCACACGACCGTCGAAACCGGCTTTAACCTCAAGAGCCTGTCGCCCGCCCTGCCGGTCCACGGAGCGGCCCATGCCGAGTTGGCCGATACCATCGCAGAGCGCCCCACATGGGTTGCCGCCTCGACCCATCCGGGCGAAGAGGCCGACGCGCTGCTGGCCCATGCCCATGTGCTGAAAACCCATCCCGATGCGCTGCTGATCCTGGCCCCGCGCCACCCGGACCGGGGCGACGAGGTGGCCGCGCTGATCGAGAACATGGGGCTGAGCCACACCCGCCGCACCGACGGTCACGCGCCGGACGCACAGGTTTACCTGGCCGATACGCTGGGCGAGATGGGGTTGTGGTATGCGCTGGCGCCTTTCGTGTTTCTGGGCGGGTCGCTGCAACCGCATGGCGGGCACAACCCCTATGAGGTGGCGCAGGCCGGTGCCGCGATCCTGACCGGGCCGCATCTGTCGAACTTTGCCGAAACCTTTGCCCCGCTCGAAGCCTGTGGCGCTGTGCGCATCGTGGCCGACGGGCAAGACATGGGCGAACGCGCGCTGCACTGGTTCGACACGCCACAGGCCCTGCGCAAGGCGCAACAGGCCGCCGCCGACTTTGTCGCCAAGGGTGACACCGATGCGGCGCATATCGCCGACCGGCTGATCGCTGTGCTGGACCTTGGCCCATGACCCGGCGGGTTTTTGTCACCAACTTCAACCGGAACTTTACCGGCGTTTCGGCCACCGCCGCCAATGTGGTACGCCAGCAGGTTGATCGTTATGATCTGTATCTGGTGGGCCAGCCCCTGCCCGGCTGTCCCGCGCCGATCACGCTGAAACAGGCACGCGCGCTGTCACGGGAACCGTGCATCTGGCACGTGCGCCGCAACACCGAAATGCGCGCCGCACTCTGGGCGCGTGATGTGCTGCGGCTGCCGGTGAAGATCGTGTTCACCTCTGCCGCACAGCGCCGCCATTCGGCCTTTCCGCGCTGGCTGATCAGCCGCATGGACGCGGTGATTGCCACCACGGACAAGGCCGCGACCTTTGTGCCCCATGTGCGCGCGACCGTGCCGCACGGCGTGGATACCGACCTGTTCACCCCTGCCCCCGACCGCGTGGCCGCGTGGGCGGCGCTGGGGTATGGCGGCGCGCGCGGCATTGCCACGGTGGGCCGCATCCGTCCTGAAAAAGGCACAGACCATTTCGTCGCCGCGATGATCGAGCTGCTGCCAACCCTGCCCGACACCACGGCGCTGGTCATCGGGCGCGCCGCAAAGTCGCATCAAAGCTTTCTGAATGACCTGAAATCCCGGATCGCTGCCGCAGGCCTTGGCGACCGCATCCTGTTCCCCGGCGAGGTGCCTGCCGCCGAACTGCCCGCCCTGATGCGCGCGCTCAGCCTGGTGGTGCAACTGCCCCGCTACGAGGGGTATGGCATGGTCCCGCTGGAAGGGATGGCCAGCGGCGTGCCTTTTGTGGGCACCGACGCGGGCTATTACAAAGCGTTCACCAACGCTGGAACCGCCGGTCTGATCGCCACGCCGGACGCCGCCGCAGCGGCAGCCCGCTCCATTCTGACCACCGGTTTCGACAAAATGGCCCAAGCCGCCCGCGACACCGCCTGCACCCAATTCTCGGCCCAAGCCGAAGCTGACGGTATCGCGCGGGTCTACGCGGCCCTCTGACCTTTCTTTTGGCCAGAAATATCCCGGGGGGAGGCCGCAGGCCGGGGGCAGCGCCCCCGACCCGACGCCTATATCACGCCGCAGGCATCCGCTGTTCGACGATGCCCGCCCACCAGGAACAGCCGGCCGGAATCGCCTCGTCGTTAAAGTTGTACTCGGGGTGGTGCACCGACGCGCCTTCGCCGTTGCCGACCAGGATATAGGCGCCGGGGCGCTCTTCGAGCATAAAGGCAAAGTCCTCGCCGCCCATGACCAGCGGCGCGTCATCGCAGTTGCCAGAGACCGAGCGCGCCACGTCGGCGGCAAATTCGGTCTGGGCGTTGTGGTTGGCCATGACCGGATAGCCACGGTGATAATCCACATCTGCCACACCGCCAAAGGTGGCCGCGATACCGGACGCAATGGCGTTGATCCGCGTTTCGGCCAGATCGCGCATCTCGGCGCTCATGGTGCGCACGGTGCCTTTCAGGTGGACCTTTTGCGGGATCACGTTGAATGCCTTGGACGAGGTTTCGAACGAGGTGACCGACACAACAACCTGATCCACCGGATCGGCGTTGCGGCTGGCGATGGTTTGCAGCGCCAGCACCAGTTGCGCGGACATCACGGTGGTGTCGACGGTTTCATGCGGTTTCGCCGCGTGGCCCCCCTTGCCCTCGACATAGATGTCGAACTGGTCCGTGGCCGCAAAGAACGGACCCGTGCGGATCGCGAACTGCCCTGTGGGCAGGCCGGGCCAGTTGTGCATCCCGTACACTTCCTGCACGCCCCAGCGTTCCATCAGGCCGTCTTCGCACATCTCGCGCCCGCCGCCGCCGCCTTCTTCGGCGGGTTGAAAGATCAGCACGACAGTGCCGTCAAAGTTCCGGGTTTCGGCCAGGTATTGCGCCGCACCCAGCAGCATCGCGGTGTGGCCGTCGTGGCCACAGGCGTGCATGGCGCCATCGGTTTTCGAAGCGTATTCAAGGCCCGTCTGCTCGTGGATCGGCAGCGCATCCATGTCGGCGCGCAGGCCGATGACCTTGCCCGATGTATCCGTCTTGCCCTTGATGATGCCGACGACGCCGGTGCGGCCGATGCCGGTGACGATCTCGTCGCAGCCAAAGGCTTTCAGCTTGTCAGCCACCAGCGCGCTGGTGCGGTGGGTGTCGAACAGGATCTCGGGGTTTTCGTGCAGGTCGCGGCGCCAGGCGGTGATGTCGGCGTGCAGTTCTGCAAAGCGGTTCTTGACGGGCATGGTCTGTCTTCCTTCTTGGTATGAATGTGGCGCGCCGGGTGATCAGGCGCGCAGGCGTTGTTCAACGATCTCGGCGAACCAGCTGCATCCGGCCGGGATCGCCTCGTCGTCGAAGTTGTATTCGGGGTGGTGCACCATCGCGCCGTCGCCGTTGCCCACAAGGATATAGGCACCGGGCCGCGCGTTGAGCATGAAGGCAAAATCCTCGGCGGCCATGACCGGCGGGATGTTTTCGGCCACGTCCCCCGCCACGGCGCGGGCAGCGGCGATGGCGTATTCGGTGTTTTCTGCGGCATTCACGGTAACCGGATAGCCCACGACATAGTCAACCTCGGCCACGCAGCCGTAGGCCTGTGCCGTGGCGGTTGCGATGTCTTGCACACGTTTTTGCGCCATCGCGCGCACGTCTTCGTCCAGCGCGCGCACGGTGCCCTTCATCGTGGTCGCCTGCGGGATCACGTTGCTGACGTGGCTGTCGGAATGCAGCGCGCCCACGGTCACCACCACGGACGACAGCGGGTTGGCGTTGCGGCTGGCGATGCTTTGCAACGCGACAATCACGTGGGCGGCGGCCAGGTTGGGGTCGATCGCCTCGTGCGGGTTGGCGGCATGGCCGCCCTTGCCCACCACGCGAATGGTGAATTCATCGGCGCTGGCCAGCAGCGGGCCGGGGCGGATGGCGAAGGTGCCGGTGGGAAAGCCGGGCATGTTGTGCATGCCGTAAACCTCCTGGATATTCCAGCGGTCCATCAGCCCGTCCTTGACCATCTCGCGCCCGCCGCCGCCGCCCTCTTCGGCGGGTTGGAATATCAGCACCACGGTGCCGTCGAAATTCCGCGTCTCGGCCAGGTATTGCGCTGCCCCCAGCAGCATCGCGGTGTGGCCGTCGTGGCCGCAGGCGTGCATCTTGCCCGGCACAGTCGACGCATAATCCAGCCCGGTCGCCTCGATGATCGGCAGCGCGTCCATGTCGGCGCGCAGGCCGATCACGCGGTCGCTGGTGCCGCGTCCCTTGATCACGCCAACCACGCCGGTCTTGCCGATGCCGGTGGTGATCTCGTCAACGCCGAACGACCGCAGCTTGTCTTCGACGAACTTGGCCGTCTCGTGCACATCGAACATCAGTTCGGGGTGTGCGTGCAGGTGACGTCGCCACGCGGTGATGTCGCTGTGCATCTCGGCAAATCGGTTCTTGATCGGCATGGGACGGTCTCCTTCGGGGCTGTTTTGGGTCTAAATTCCGGGGCCAAGGGTCATGGCCGAGCCGTCGCTGAAGCGGGACAGGCGGAAACGATGCAGATCATGCCCCACCTTGTCGCCCGTGACCAGCGCCGCCAGCACCCGCCCCATGCCGGGTCCGATGCCAAAGCCGTGGCCGCTCATGCCGGTGCCCACGGTCAGGCCGGGGATGCTGGCCACGCGGTCCACCACGGGCACGATGTCGGGCATGGTGTCGATCATGCCGGCCCAGGTCCTCGCGTGGCGCACCTCGCCCAGTCCGGGCATCATGGCGGCGAACTGGCGCAGCAGCTTGGCGGCCTTGCGGCGGTTCGGCGTGGGGTTCAGCACGCGCATCTTCTCGAACGGGCTGACATCGTCATCCGCCCAGCGGCGCGGCGTGCCCCATGCGTCGGGATAGCCCGCGGGCGCACGCGGCAGCAGCCGCACACCGAACGGATCCGCGCGCAATTGCGTTGCATAGTGGCGCAGGCTGCGAAAGGCTTGCGGGCCGACGAAAAGCTCGGAAAATCCGCCCTGCGCCAGCGAATAGCCCCCATCGGCGCGGTGCCGGAAGGCGACCTTGCTGTCCGTCGCGCCGCCCTCATAGACCGCGTCCATCGGCTGTGTCGCCACCACGGTCGCCCGCACGCTGAGTTGCGGGACAAAGACGCCGTGCCGTTGCAGGAACAGCGAGGACCACGCACCACCGGCCAAAACCACTTGCGGTGCCTTGATGCGGCCCGTTTCGGTGATGACACCGGCCACCGCGCCGCCTTCGATGTCCAGCCCGCGCACGGCGCAGTTTTCGACCAAAGTGGCCCCTTCGCGCACGGCAATACCGGCCAGTGCCGGCACGGCGACCCAGGGTTCGGCGCGCATGTCCTGTGCGGTGTAGATGGCACCGGCGTAACGGCGCGACAGGTTCGGGATCAGCTTGGCCGTCTCGGCGCTGCTGAGCATCTTGCTGTCCAGTCCATGGGCGCGCGCATGCTCCAGCCATGCCTCGTACTTGGCATAATCCTTTTCGGATTCAGCCAGATAGGTCACGCCCTCTTGCCGCAGACCGATGTCCACGTTGGTCTGTTGGGCCAGCGCCCGCCAGTGGTCCGCAGCCTCAAGCACGATGGGGATCTCGTCGGGGTCGCGCCCCTGCACCCTGATCCAGCCCCAGTTGCGGCTGGACTGTTCGGCGGCGATGCGCCCCTTTTCCAGCAAGACGACGCGTTGGCCCGCGCGGGCCAGAAACAGGGCCGTGCAGACGCCGATCACACCGCCGCCAATCACCACGACATCCGCCTCTTGCGGGGCGGGACCGGGCCATTGTGCGGGTGTGTCCATAAAAGTGGGAAAGCTCATGCGCCGCACCCTACGCCTTGGATTGGCAGGTGCAAGGTGCGGCGAAATCCCAAAGGGAACTCGTGTTGAAAAATGGCGTGTTTTTCAGCAAATGACGCGGCGACAGATGCGCAAACCTAACGCACCCCGCCGGGCGCTGATCCACGCTGCGGAAGAAATCCGCCGATTGCAGGTCCCACGGGGGGCAGGCCCGCGCCCTTTCCGAAGACATGCGGAAATCAACACCCGCTTTGGTCTTGACGCCAAACCTATCAAACGAAACATTGCTCCAAAGTTTTCGCTTGGAATGGGCACAAGAAACGCCCATCGCCGGACTGAAAACATCGCCTCAAGTTGCCCTATTGGAGCTTTCTCATGAAATTTCGCTTTCCCATCGTCATCATTGACGAGGACTTTCGTTCGGACAATTCGTCCGGTCTGGGCATCCGTGCAATCGCCGAGGCGATCGAGAACGAAGGGTTCGAGGTGCTGGGCACGACCAGCTATGGCGATCTGTCGAAATTTGCCCAGCAGCAATCGCGCGCAAGTGCCTTTGTGTTGTCGATTGACGACGAGGAATTCACGCCCGGCCCCGATCTTGATCCGGCCGTTCTGAACCTGCGGTCCTTCATCGAAGAAGTGCGCTGGAAGAACAACGACGTGCCGATCTATGTCTATGGCGAAACCAAGACCAGCCGCCATTTGCCCAATGACATCCTGCGCGAACTGCACGGGTTCATTCACACCTTCGAAGACACGCCGGAATTTGTCGCGCGCCATATCGTCCGTGACGCCAAGACCTATCTCGAAGGCATCCAGCCGCCGTTTTTCAAGGCGCTGCTGGATTACGCCGAAGATGGATCATACTCGTGGCACTGCCCCGGGCACTCGGGCGGGGTCGCCTTTTTGAAAAGTCCCATCGGGCAGATGTACCACCAGTTCTACGGCGAAAACATGCTGCGGGCGGATGTGTGCAATTCGGTCGAAGAGCTTGGCCAATTGCTGGACCACAACGGCGCCATCGGCGCGTCCGAGCGCAATGCCGCACGCATCTTTAACGCCGATCACTGCTTTTTCGTCACCAACGGCACCAGCACATCGAACAAGATGGTCTGGCACCACACGGTTGCCCCCGGTGACGTGGTCGTGGTGGACCGCAACTGTCACAAATCCATTCTGCACAGCATCATCATGACGGGCGCCATTCCCGTCTTTATGAAACCGACACGCAACCATTACGGCATCATCGGGCCGATCCAGAAGTCCGAGTTCCAGATCGAGGCGATCAAGGAGAAAATCCGTGCCAACCCGCTGTTGGCGCATCTGGATGCGGACACGGTCAAGCCGCGCATCATCACGCTGACGCAATCGACCTATGACGGGGTTTTGTACAACACCGAGACGATCAAGGACATGTTGGACGGTTATGTCGAAAACCTGCACTTTGACGAGGCATGGTTGCCGCACGCGGCGTTCCACCCGTTCTACCGCACCTTTCACGCGATGGGCCGCAAACGCGAGCGGCCAAGCCAGTCGGTGACCTATTCCACCCAGTCGATCCACAAACTTCTGGCGGGCATTTCGCAGGCCAGCCAGGTCCTTGTGCAGGACAGCAAGAACACCAAGCTGGACCGCCATCTGTTCAACGAAGCGTACCTGATGCACAGCTCGACCAGCCCGCAATACAGCATCATCGCCAGTTGCGACGTGGCCGCCGCGATGATGGAACCGCCCGGCGGGCGGGCGCTGGTCGAGGAAAGCCTGCTTGAATCGCTGAATTTCCGCCGCGCGATGCGCAAGGTCGACGAAGAATATGGCAACGACTGGTGGTTCCAGGTGTGGGGCCCCGAAGAACTGGACGAAGAAGGCATCGACAGTGCCGACAACTGGGTACTGAAAAAGACCGACGCCGAAGGTGTGCAACCATCCGATGGCGAGGACTCCTGGCACGCCTTTGGCGATATGGCCCCCGGTTTCAACATGCTGGACCCGATCAAGGCGACGATCATCACGCCGGGCCTGAACCTGGACGGCAAATTCGACATGTCCGGCATCCCTGCCTCTATCGTGACTAAATATCTGGCGGAACATGGCGTGGTCGTCGAGAAAACCGGCCTTTACAGCTTTTTCATCATGTTCACGATTGGCATCACCAAAGGGCGCTGGAATTCGCTTTTGACCGAATTGCAGCAGTTCAAGGATGACTACGACAAGAACGTGCCCATGTGGCGGTGTATGCCCAAGTTCTGCGCAAAACAGCCGCGTTACGAAAAGATGGGGCTGGGCGATATGTGCCAGCACGTGCATTCGCTCTACGCCAAATTTGATGTCGCCGTTCTGTCGACCGAGATGTACCTGAGCGATCTGGTACCCGCGATGAAGCCGACCGATGCGTTTTCGCATATCGCTGCGCGCACAACCGAGCGCGTGCCGATTGATGATCTTGAGGGACGTATCACCACCGGATTGGTCACGCCTTATCCGCCGGGCATCCCGCTGTTGATCCCCGGAGAGGTGTTTAACAAGAATATCGTCGAATATCTGAAGTTTAACAGAACCTTCGCGCGCGAATGCCCGGGGTTCGAGACAGATATTCACGGGCTGGTTCAGGAACTGGATGAGAACAACCAGATCCAGTATTTTGCGGACTGTGTGGCAGTCGATTGATTGCTGGGGGCCCTGCCCCCAGCGCCTTTGCGCACTGTTACAAGTTGGTCTTTGACACGCTTGGCCACAGCGGGGCCGACCCTATTATCGAATGTTATGCAAATCCTGCTCCGCGCGACAGGCTTTCCGGGTCGTGTCGGTGATCTGTGCCAAGCAAAGCTGACCCAGTTGCCAAGCATGTCTGGCCCAAACCGGACCTTCGGCCCAGTCTGCGTCAATGTCTGGTGAGTGGACAAACCCGACCTCCGCCGCAGGCGCGTCAATGTCCGGTTTGGTGCCCCTTCCAAAAACGGTCGTTTTTGGAACGCAGTGATTGGGCTTGCTTGTCTCTGCAGATGAACCAGCTAATAATCGGCCTAGCCTACAGAAGCTACCGCGAAAGTCCAAAATGGCACCAATCGAACCTCAGCCACGTGTTAAACTCTCGAAGTTACGGGACATTGGTTGGGCCTTGTGGGATCCCATTGGCCTGCTTGGCCCTCCAGGCTCCCCATTCGGAGTATGGTCTGAAGAGGACCACCTTAGTTTTGCCGATGAGTACGATCGCTATTTAGTTTCAGCTGCATCGCAAATTCGGAGAGGGGAAGCCGACGAGATAGTCGCGGCATACCTTCAAGATGTAGAAATGAACCATATGGGTTTGGGTAGAGGGCGAGATACATGGAAGCGCGCCGTTGCAGTTGTCAAAGCAATACGTTCTGAAGAAGACCTGTGGACATGGCCAGATGAACAAGGACGATTTTCCTAAAACCCTCGCTTTTGGCGAGCCCGTAGAAGACTTCGGTTGTTGCTGCCACAAACCCCGTTCAAAACCAACGGAGTTATTGAACGTATTTGGTTGTCTTGCAAAAGCTGGCATTCATGCACCGCGCAGCATAAGACAATAAGGGCTCAAACCCGCCGTTCGCCGCAATTTTACGAAGGGCCGCTCGGCTCTCGCCCTGCGGATGCAGCGCCGCGCTTTGGATCAGCAACCTGTCACAAAAGTCGGTTTTGATTGGCAACCGCCCCCTAGCCCAGCCGCGCCACCAGATTGCGCATGAACTGGTGGCCCAGATCGAACTGCGCCACTGTGATGAACTCGTTCGGCTGGTGCGCCTGTGCGATGTCGCCGGGGCCGCAGACCACCGCCGAATAGCCCGCCGCCTGAAACTGGCCCGCCTCGGTGCCATAGCTGACCACATGCCCGCCGTTGTCACCGGTGATCTGGCGCACCATCATTTCGGCGGCGCCATTCTCTTCGGGTTTCAGAGGTGGCACGGCAAAGCGTTCCTTGACGTCGACCCGCGCGTCGGGGTGAACGGTCTGCATCCGTGCCTCGATGTTGCGTACATGCTCAAGATAGCTTTCTTTCAGCGCCACGGGGTCATCCCCCGGCACCGCGCGGAAATCCATTGAGAACCAGCAATCCTTGGCAGTGATATTGTGCGCCGTGCCGCCGCTGATCTGACCCACGTGCCAAGTGGTCACGGGCGGCTCGAACATCGCGCCCAGGGCGGTCGGCGGATTGGCAAAGTTCTCGGCGTTGCGCTGGTTGGCGAAGTCGATGATTTTTGCACCCTCAAGGATGGCGGAGACGCCGGTGTGCAGCAGCGACGAATGCACCTCGAAGCCGATCACATGGGTGTCGAACCCCTGCCCGCCCTTGTGGCCGGTCACCGCTTGCAGCATCGACGGCTCGCCGACGATCACCAGCTCTCCCTTTGGCAGGACCGGCTGCATCGCCTCGATCATCGGTGGCGCGCCGGTACAGCCGACCTCTTCGTCAAAGCTGAGCGCCAGTTGCAGGGGGCGTTTCACATCGGCGTATTTTGCTTCGACCAGCGCCCAGATCGCCAGCGCGTCAAAGCCTTTCATGTCACAGGTGCCGCGCCCGTAATATTTGCCGTCCCGTTCGGTCACCGTCCACGGATCGCTGTCCCACGGCTGACCATCGACCGGCACCACGTCGGTGTGCCCTGACAGCACGACGGCGCCTTCCTCCCATGGTCCTACATGGGCGAACAGCGCCGCCTTGTGCGGCTGGTCGGGATCGGGCCAGCGGTGGGCGGTGATGCCATGAGACCCCAGATAGTCCTCGACCCAGTCGATCAGCGGCAGGTTGGTGTCACGCGACACGGTGGGGAAGCTGATGAGCTTTGTCATCAGCTGCAAAGGCGTAAGGCGTTCGGGCATATCAGTATCCGCTGTCGGTGATCAGGATTTTGTGCCCGGGCGAAATCTCGCGGTATTCCGATGGTGCGGCAACATAATCAACAGGGTGAATGGGGGACGGGATCGGCTTGAAGTTCAGGTCTTTCTCGTCCTTGCGCTGGCGCGGGTCAGCGATGGGCACGGCCTTCATCAACGCTTGGGTATAGGGGTGCTGCGGGTTCTCGAACACCGCGCTGCGCGGCCCCATTTCCACGATGCGGCCCAGGTACATCACGCCGACGTGGTGGCTGACGCGTTCGACGACCGCCATGTCATGGCTGATGAACAGGAACGACAGGTCCATCTCTTCTTGCAGTTCCATCATCAGGTTCAGCACCTGTGCCTGCACCGACACGTCCAGCGCGCTGACCGCCTCGTCCGCGATGATCAGCTTGGGGTTCAGCGCAAGGGCGCGCGCGATGGCGACCCGCTGGCGTTGCCCGCCGGACAGTTCGTGCGGATAGCGGCGCATGAAACTGCGTGGCAGCTCGACGCGGTCGAACAGCATTTCGATGCGCTTGCGGCCCTCGTCGCCCTTGAACATGCCATAGTTCTGCATCGGCTCGGCCACCTGGTCCGAAAGCTGCATCTGCGGGTTCAGCGACGCGAACGGGTCCTGAAAGATCATCTGCATGTCCAGCCGCGCGGTGCGCAGGTCACGCTGGTTCAGGGCGATGATGTCCTTGCCCGCCAGCCTGACTTCACCCGAGAGCGGTTCGACCAGACGCAGGATCGACCGGCCAGCGGTGGATTTGCCACAACCGGATTCGCCCACAAGGCTGAGCGTCTGACCCTTGTTGATGGTGAACGACAGGTCCTCGACGGCGTGGACATTGGCCACTGTGCGCCGCAGCAACCCGCCCTTGACTGCAAAGCGCGTGGTCAGGTTGCGCACCTCAAGCAGCACTTCGTTCTCTTCGCCGACAATCGGTTTGATCTCGCCCTGGCTGCGGCCCAGCAGTTTCATCGGTTCGGGGTATTGTTTGCCGGTCATTTCGCCCAGCTTGGGCACGGCGGCCAGCAGCGCCTTGGTGTAGGGGTGTTGCGGGGCCTCGAAGATGTCGGCGACCGGGCCCTCCTCGACCTTCTTGCCGCGGAACATGACGACCACGCGGTCGGCCATTTGCGCGACCACCGCCATATCATGCGTAATGAACATCACGGCAGTGCCGGTTTCGCGTTTCAGCCGGTCCATCAGCGCCAGGATCTCGGCCTGAATGGTCACGTCCAGCGCCGTCGTCGGTTCATCCGCGATCAGCAGGCGCGGCTCGCAGGCCAGCGCCATGGCGATCACCACCCGCTGCCGCATCCCGCCCGACAGTTCGTGCGGGTATTGCTGCAGGCGACGTTCAGGTTCGGGGATGCGGACCTGGCGCAAAAGTTCCAGCGCGCGGGCGGATGCCTCTTTTTTGGTCATTCCCTTGTGCAGGCGCAGCCCTTCGGTCAGCTGGCGGCCCACGGTGAACACCGGGTTCAGCGCCGTCATCGGTTCCTGAAAGATCATTCCGATCTCGTTGCCGCGAATCGTGCGCATCAGGCTTTGGTCCGCCTGCGCCAGGTCGACATGGGCGTGATCCTTGCGATCGAACATCAACTGCCCGCCCGCGATCTTGCCGCCGCCGAATTCCACAAGACGCATCAGGGACAGCGATGACACCGATTTGCCCGATCCCGATTCGCCCACCACACAGACCGTTTCGCCCGCGTTGATCGAAAACGAGACATCCTCGACGCCCAGAACCGGACCGTCCTTGGTCTGGAATTCGACGCGCAGTTCGCGGATATCGGCAATCGGCCCTTCGGCCCCATGGTCCAGCATATGTTTCCCCGGCTGTTTTGACAGGAACGCTACGGCCATTGTTCGGGCACTGTCAAACCTATCCCGACGAATGCCCAATTATCGAGCAGGACGAGGGTTGCTTTTTCCGCCAAGTCTGTTTCGATGTGGTCATTCGTCTGGGGGACGCGGTAGAAAAATCTGACGTAATCGTTTGGTTACGTTGGGGAAATCAAAAGCTCCCACCGACGCGACACTGCGTGAACCCCCAAAACGGGGCACGCCAAAGGCACAAAACATGTGTCCAACAAGGAGTATATTATGAAACTCAAGACCCTATTGCTTGGCGCGGCTGCCAGCGTTGCCCTCGCTCCGATGGCAATGGCTGCGGGCCACGAAGGCGAACGCGGCCGCGATGGCGAGGTGAAAATCCTCTATTGGCAAGCGCCGTCGATCCTGAACCCGTTCCTGTCGGGCGGCACCAAGGACATCGAAGCGTCGTCGCTGGTGCTGGAGCCGCTGGCCCGTTACAATGAAACCGGTGAAATGGTGCCCTTCCTCGCGGTCGAAGTCCCCACGGTTGCCAACGGCGGCGTGTCCGAGGACCTGACCACGATCACCTGGAAAATCAAGGACGGCCTGATGTGGTCTGACGGCACGCCCGTCACCTCGGCCGACGTGAAATTCACTGCCGAATACTGTATGCACCCCGAAGGCGGCTGCGCGCAGGGAGCGTTCTTTGATGGTGTCGAAACCGTCGAGGCCGTGGACGACCTGACCGTCAAGGTCACGTTCAACCAGCCCAAGCCGAACCCCTATGGCCCCTTTGTCGGCGGTCAGTCCCCGATCATTCAGGCCGCACAGTTCGCCGACTGCCTGGGCGCCAAGGCCCCCGAGTGCACCGAGGCCAACTATAACCCGATCGGGACCGGTCCGTTCAAGGTTGCAAGCTTCAAGCCCAACGACGTGATCCAGTACGAAGCCAACGAAAACTACCGCGAAGAAGGCAAGCCCGCCTTTGCCAAGATCACCCTCAAGGGTGGCGGCGATGCGAACTCGGCCGGTCGTGCGGTTCTGGAAACAGGCGAATTCGACTATGCCTGGAACCTGCAGCTGGCACCCGACGTCATCGCCAAGATGGAAGCCGCCGGTTACGGCAAGGCCATCAACGGCTTTGGTCCGCTGCTTGAGCGGATCGAGATGAACCTGACCAACCCCTCGCCCGATCTGCCGCCGGAAACGCGGTCGACCGTGGCGGAACCCCACCCGATCCTGAGCGACGTGAAAGTGCGCAAGGCGCTGTCGATGGCCATCGACCGTGAACTGCTGACCGAAGTGGGCTATGGCAAGGCCGGTGCGCCGACCTGTAACCTGGTGCCTGCCCCTGCGATCTACGCCTCGGACAACACCGACTGCCTGGTGCAGGACATCGAAGGCGCCAAGGCGCTGCTGGAAGAAGCCGGCTGGACCGACACCAATGGTGACGGCGTGCGCGAAAAGGATGGCATGAAGCTGTCGCTGCTGTACCAGACATCGACCAACGCCGTCCGTCAGGACTTTCAGGCGCTGATCAAGGATTGGTGGGAACAGATCGGTGTTGAAACCGAACTGCGCAACCTGGACGGTTCGGTGTTCTTTGGTGGTGACCCCGGTTCGCCCGACACCTTCCAGAAGTTCTATGCGGACGTCGAAATGTACGCCAACACCTTCAACGGCACAGACCCCCAGCAGTATCTGGCGGCCTACCGTTGCGGTGGCGAACCGAAGCCGTCCAGCCAGTGGCAGGGTGAGAACATCAACCGCTTCTGCGATCCGGCCTATGACGCCATGATCGACGAACTGGCCCGCACCGGTGATCTGGACGCGCGCAGCGCGCTGGCCAAGAAGATGAACGACATGCTGACCAAGGACACGTACACCATCGTGCCGCTGGTCAACCGTGCGCGCGTCTCGGCACATGCCAATTCCTTGGGCGGTGTCGTGCTGAACGTCTGGGATTCCGAGCTGTGGAACGTCGGCGACTGGTATCGCATCAAGGAATAATGCATAAAGTTGTTGTGTCCCCTTCTTTGGAAGGGGGCACGGCCTTCCGACCCTCGGGACAGGGTCGCAATAATCAAGACTGACGCATAAAGGCGCCACACACATGATTACCTTCGCAATCCGCCGGTTGATCCTGTCGATCCCGACGCTTTTGTTCATCAGCCTCGTGATCTTTCTTCTGCTGCAACTCGCGCCCGGTGACCCCATGGCGCAGGTGCCCCTGACGGTGCCGCCGGAAGTCAAAGAAAAGATGCGCATCGCGCTTGGACTGGGTGAACCGCTTTACGTTCAATACTGGAAATGGATGGTTCAGTTCTTCTGGGTCGAGCCGATGGTGTTTATCGACTGGCTGACCCGTGACAGCACCCTGCTGGGCTGGCTGCCCGATACATCGCTGTATGACGGACGCCTGCGCATGTTGTCCTGGCAGACACGCGGTCCGGTGATGGACCTGGTGGTGCAATCCATGCCCCAGACGATCTGGGTTGTTGGCATGGCCTATGTCGTGGGGGTGCTGATCGCGCTGCCCATCGGCATCTATTCGGCCTATCGCCATTATTCGGTCTTTGACCAGACCGGCACATTCATCACCATGATCGGCTTTTCGATCCCGCCTTTTTTCACCGGTCCCCTGCTGATCGTGATCTTTGCGGTGCAGCTGGGCTGGTTGCCATCGAACTATAACACGGTGCACGAGGTCACCAACTGGGACACATTCGTCTACCAGCTCAAGCAGATGGTGCTGCCGGTGATGGTTCTGGCGCTGCAAACCACGGCGCAGATCAGCCGCTATATGCGGTCGGCGATGCTGGACAACCTGGGCCAGGACTATGTGCGCACCGCCCGCGCCAAGGGCCTGCGCGAAGGCGTTGTGGTCATGGTGCACGTGCTGCGCAACTCGATGATCCCGGTGGTCACCGTGATCGCATTGGGCATTCCCGCGATCTTTGGCGGGGCCATCATCACCGAGAACGTCTTTGGCGTGAACGGCATTGGCTACCAGTTGCTGATTGCGCTGTTTGCCAATGACATCCCGACGGTGATGACGCTGACCTTTATCTTTGCCATCCTGATCGTCCTGTTCAACCTGATCGCCGACGTGCTCTACGGCGTGCTCGACCCGAGGATCCGCTATGACTGACCAACCCCTCGTGTCCGGTCCCGACCCCGAAATTGACGAACAGGCCTATGGCGCATTGCAGGACAAGGGGCCCATCGCCCCGCCCCGCAGCCAGTGGTATGACGTCTGGAACCAGTTCAAGCACCACAAGGGTGCGATGTTCGGTGGCTTTTTCCTGATCTTCATCACCCTGTTCGTGCTGATCGGCCCCTATATCTGGACGCTGGACGCACAAAAGCTGGACATCCGCGCCAAGGACATGCGCCCGATCTGGACCCTGATCTGGGACAGCGAGGCCAAGGCCGCCTGGGCGCATCCCTTTGGCACCGACCAGCTGGGTCGCGACCTGCTGGCCAACCTGATCAAGGGCGGTCGCGCGTCGATGGCCGTCGGCTGGGCCGCAATGATCCTGGCGTTGCTGATCGGCACCTTTGTCGGTGTGGTCGCGGGTTACTTCCGCCGCGCCGATTTCTGGCTGATGCGCTTTACCGATCTGGTGCTGAGCCTGCCGATCCTGCCGCTGCTGCTGGTGGCCGTGACCCTGTTCCGCCAGCCCCTGCGTGCCAACTTTGGCCCCGAGACAGGCATGTTCATCCTGATCGTGGGCGTGGTCGGCATCACCTCGTGGATGCAGACGGCGCGGATCGTGCGCGGCGATATTCTGGCGCTGAAGGAACGCGAGTTCATCCTGGCGGCGCGGTCCATCGGCACCAAGAATTCCAAGATCATCCGCCGCCACCTGCTGCCCAACGTGATCTCGCCGATCACCGTGTCGGCGACGCTGGGTCTGGCCACCGCGATCATCACCGAAAGCGCGCTGTCATTCCTGGGCGTCGGCTTTCCGTCGGACTTCCCCACCTGGGGCAAGCTGCTGGCGGATGCGGTGCAACGGATGGAGCAGTTCCCCGAGCGTGTGCTGCTGCCGGGCATCGCGATTTCGCTGACGGTGTTGTCGGTGAACTACCTGGGCGACGGTCTGCGCGACGCGCTGGACCCGCGCATTCGCGGGCGCTGAGGCGGCGCATCTTCTGTCACGCGCAACTGGCGGGCCACACGGGCCGCCAGTTGCGGCACTGGCGGCGCATCAGCCAGCCTGCCGTAGTGGTTCAGCACCTGCCCCGCCAGCACCGGATGCCCCCGTGCCAGCGCCGCCTTGACCAGCCCCTTGTGATAGCTGACCGACCCCTTGCGCTGCCGCAGGTGCACGGCAAAGCCGTCATGCCCCTGCCCCTCTAACAGACCCCGCATCAGGTCGCCAAAGCCCCCCAGCGCCGCCAGATGATGCGGAATGCGGTGGCCCATGAACGGACAGCGCAGCACCGTCAGCCGTGTGTCGGGCAGACGCGCCACATGGGCCATGTCAGCGGCGTGATAGGGGTCAACCAGCACCACGGCGCGGCCTGCAAGCCGCAGGCAGCTTTGCGCATCCAGATAGCGCGGGTCCTCCCAGTCGCCGCGATGCTGCCCTTGGGGATAGCGCCGCTCGAACGGGACACGTGCGCCGATCAGGGTCGACTGCGGGCTGATCGCCACCACCCGCGCCCCCGGCGCACTGGCGACAAAGGTGCAGGCCGCAAAGCCCCCCATCGAGCTGCCATAGAACACCACATCGTCAAAGCGCCGGTAAAACCCGCTGTCGCGCAGCCCGTCAAAGAAATCGAACACGGCACGCCGACGATACCAGTCGTTGCACGGCCCCGTCATCAGCCCCAGATGCGACCAGCCCGCCGCCTGCGCCAGATCCCACGCCCAGGGCCTGCGCGGCGGCGGTGCCAGATGCGCGCCCATAGTGTCGAAACTGACCAGCAACCGCGGCCCGCGCGGCACAAAGACGGCGCGGTGACGGTGCAGCGACCGCATCCAGCCGCCTGCTGCCTGTGCCGCCTTTTTCGTTGCGCGGTAATACCAATGCTTGCTCATGCCGACGGGGATAACCCATCGGCTTTGCCATCCGTTTAAGCGATGCCCCGTCAACAGCGGCTTTCCGCAGGGGATTTTAGACGCAGTTGTCGATCATTTTCGGCAATGGCGCTTGGTCCAATGACCCCTATTCCACGTGCCGCTTGATCCGGCGCAGCATCAGCCACACGGCCCCGATCACCGGCAGGGTGGCGGCGGCTGTCAGTATGCCCTTGCTGATTTCGAAATGGGCGGCCAACGGATACAGAAGATAACCCACCAGCGAGACCGCGTAGTAGCTGATCGCCACCACGGACAGCCCCTCGACCGTGCGCTGCAGGCGCAATTGCAGGTCTGACCGGCGGTCCATGCTGGCCAGTATCGCCTGGTTCTGGGCCGAGCGTTCCACGTCGACCTGTGTGCGCAACAGCTCTGACGCGCGGATCGCACGGGCCGACATGGCGTGCAGCCGTGCCTCGGTCGCCTTGACGGTGCGCATCGCAGGTTCGTAGCGGCGCATCATGAATTCGGCAAAGCTTTGACGGCCCATGAACCGCGCCTCGCGCAGCACCGCGATGCGTTCCGCCACCAGCGCCGCATAGGCCCCGGTGGCCGCAAAACGATAGGCCGAGCGCGCGCCCTGCTGCTCGAGTGCGACCGAGACATCCAGCAGCGCGTGCAGGGTTTCTTCGGTGCGGGCGTCGGGGCTGCGCATGGCGTCGGTCAGGTCGTTCAGCTGGGTGTCCAGCGTGTTCAATGGCCCCGCCAGTTCGCGGGTCTTGGCAAAGCCCAGCAGCGACATGGATTTATAGGTCTCGATCTCGCACAGACGCTGCACGATCCGCCCCACGCGCCCCGGACCCGTGGTGTCGCTGACATAGACCGCGAACCGCAGATGGCCCGCCGGATCAATGCGGAAATCCGACGCGACCACGGCGGACCCGTCCAGCACATCGGCCACCGCGATGCTTTCGGCCACCAGCCAGGTGTCCAGTTCCGGTATGATCTGCGCACCGTCCACGGGACGTGGCATGATGCGGATCAAGGCCGAGGTCATGCAGACCCCCGCCATGTCCTCCAGCCAGTGACGCGGAAACACTTCGAACTCTGCCGGATCAAAGGCGCGCTCGCTCAGACCCGACTGGAACAAGGTATAGGTGACAAATTCAGTGTGCTGCTCCCATTTGACCGTATAGTTGCCCAAGGCCCCAAAATAATGCGTCGCCCCCACGTCGGGACGCGGCGCGCCATAGTGGTCCAGCAGCGCGGTCAACTGGTCATGGGCACGTGCACGTGCGACGTCGTCAGGGCTGTGCTTGATCGCCAGATAGGCCGCCATCGCAGGTGCTTTCAGCACCGGAAAGGGACGCGCGTGCAATTCCGCGGTCAGGCGATGACGCAAGGGGTGATCGTTCACTGGTGGCATGAGGGGCGGCCCTGTTGGTATCTGCTGACCGAGAGACATAGCGAAGCAGTCACAAAAAAGAAACAAAAAAATGCAGCAATATCAATGTCATACAGAATACGACAGTATACCGGCCCAAAGCCGGCACCGCCAAAACAAAAAGGCAGGCCACTGGGGGCCTGCCTTTTCACCTTGGTATTGAACCGGTTCAGTCGATCATCGGCAGCAGTTTGTCGATGGACGCCTTGGCATCGCCATAGAACATGCGCGTGTTTTCCTTGAAAAACAGCGGGTTCTCGATGCCCGAATAACCGGTGCCCTGACCGCGTTTGCTGACGAACACCTGCTTGGCCTTCCAGCATTCCAGAACCGGCATGCCGGCGATGGGGCTGTTGGGATCGTCCTGTGCGGCAGGGTTCACGATGTCGTTCGAGCCGATCACGATGGCGACGTCCGTATCGGGGAAGTCCTCGTTGATCTCGTCCATCTCCAGCACGATGTCATAGGGCACCTTGGCCTCGGCCAGCAGCACGTTCATGTGACCCGGCAGACGCCCCGCAACGGGGTGAATGGCGAAACGCACGGTCTTGCCCGCCGCGCGCAGCTTGCGCGTCAGCTCGGCCACGCCCTGCTGCGCCTGCGCCACGGCCATGCCGTAACCGGGGATGATCACGATGCTGTCCGCCTCGTTCAGGGCCGCGGCCACGCCGTCCGCCTCGATCGCAACCTGTTCGCCCTCGACTTCCATCTGCGGGCCCTTGGTGCCGCCAAAGCCGCCCAGGATCACACTGACAAAGCTGCGGTTCATCGCCTTGCACATGATGTAGGACAGGATCGCACCGGACGAGCCCACCAGCGCGCCGACCACGATCAGCAGGTCGTTGCCCAGGCTGAAGCCGATGGCCGCCGCCGCCCAACCGGAATAGCTGTTCAGCATCGACACAACCACCGGCATATCGGCGCCGCCGATGCCCATGATCAGGTGATAGCCGATGAACAGCGCCGCCAGCGTCATCAGGATCAGGGGCAGGAAGCCGCCCGTGTTGACGTACCAGATCAGGCAGATCAGCGAGAGGCCCGCCGCCGCTGCGTTCAGAACGTGACCGCCCGGCAGCTTGGTCGCCGCCGAATTCACACGGCCTGCCAGCTTGCCATAGGCAATCACCGAGCCGGTGAAGGTCACCGCACCGATGAAAATGCCCAGGAACAGCTCAACCTGCAGAATGTTGATCTCGACCGCTTCTTTCTTGGCAATCAACTGGCCGAAATTGCCCAGTTCCTTGACCGTGCCGTCCGCCATCGCGGCCGCCACATTGCCAATCTCGAAATGTGCGACAAAACCCACGAACACCGCCGCCAGACCGACCAGCGAGTGCATCGCCGCCACAAGCTCGGGCATTTGTGTCATCTGCACCTTGGTCGCCAGTTGGTACCCGATGGCCCCGCCTGCCGCGATCAGCACGAGGGACAACAGCCAATAGCCCGCCCCCGGTCCGATCAGCGTGGCAAAGACCGCCAGCGCCATGCCGGCAATGCCGTACCACACCGCGCGCTTGGCGCTTTCCTGTCCCGACAAACCGCCAAGGCTGAGGATGAAGAGGATGGCCGCGACCACATAGGCCGCTGTCGTAAATCCAAAATCCATTGTCTAAGCCCCTTTAAGATTTCTGGAACATGGCGAGCATACGCCGTGTCACAAGGAAGCCGCCAAAGATGTTGATCCCGGTCATAAAGACCGAAATCGCCGCCAGAACGACCACGAGGAACGACCCCGACCCGATCTGCACCAAGGCACCCAGAATGATGATCGAAGAGATCGCGTTGGTCACCGCCATCAGCGGTGTGTGCAGGCTGTGCGCCACGCCCCAGATCACCTGGAACCCGACAAAGACCGACAGGACAAACACGATAAAGTGCTGCATGAAGCTGGCAGGTGCCACAAGGCCCACGGCCAGCAACAACACCGCACCAACGACCAGCAAGGTCACCTGGTTCTTGGTCTGCGCCTTGAACGCGGCCACTTCGGCGGCGCGTTTTTCTTCCGGCGTCAGTTCCTTGACCGCTTCCTTTTTCGGGGCTGCCGCGATGGCGGCCACTTTGGGCGGCGGTGGTGGGAAGGTGATTTCGTTGGCGTGTGTCACGGTCGCGCCGCGGATCACGTCGTCTTCCATGTTGTGGTTGATCACGCCGTCTTTGTCCGGCGTCAGATCCGTCATCATGTGGCGGATGTTGGTCGCAAACAGGGTCGACGCCTGTGTGGCCATCCGGCTGGGGAAATCGGTGTAGCCGATGATGGTTACGCCGTTTTCCGTGACGATTTTCTCGTCCTTGACGGTCAGCTTGCAGTTGCCGCCACGCTCGGCGGCCAGGTCCACGATGACCGAACCGGATTTCATGGCCGCAACCATGTCTTCGGTCCACAGCTCGGGGGCCTCGCGGTTGGGGATCAGCGCCGTGGTGATGACGATGTCCATTTCAGGGGCCAGCTCGCGGAACTTGGCCAGCTGCGCCTCGCGGAACTCGGGGCTGGAAACCGATGCATAGCCGCCCGAGGCGGAACCGTCCTGTTGTTCCTCTTCAAAATCCAGATAGACGAATTCGGCGCCCATGGATTCGATCTGTTCGGCCACTTCGGGGCGCACGTCAAAAGCGTATGTGATCGCGCCCAGCGATGTGGATGTGCCCACGGCCGCCAGACCGGCGACACCCGCACCAACCACCAGAACCTTGGCCGGGGGCACCTTGCCCGCCGCCGTGATCTGGCCGGTGAAAAAGCGGCCAAAGTTGTTGCCCGCCTCGATCACCGCGCGGTAGCCCGCGATGTTGGCCATCGACGACAACACGTCCATTTTCTGCGCACGGCTGATGCGGGGCACCATGTCCATGGCGATAACCGTGCTGCCTTTTTTGGCTGCGGTTTCAAGCAGGTCTGCGTTGGCGCTTGGGTTGATCAGCGAAATCAGCGTCTGGCCATCGCGCAGACGTTTCACCTCGACTTCTTCGGGCGCGCGCACCTTGGCCACGACATCCGCCGCTTTCCACAGGGCCGCTGCGGTTTTGGCAATCTCTACGCCTGCGGCTTTATAGTCGGCATCGGCAAAGCCGGCCTCGGCGCCTGCGCCTGTTTCAATAATGCACTCATGCCCGAGCTTTTGCAGCATCAACGCGCTGTCAGGCGTCATTGCCACGCGGCGTTCGCCGCTCAGTATTTCCTTTGGTGTTCCGATTTTCACCGCGCACCCCCCGTTTGATTCCATATCCGCCGCCTTGACGGCGGTTAACGACATCGTGACTAGCCTGCACCGGCCCCAGATACAAGCAGCGACGCTGCGATGCAGAGCAATAAGTGCAAAGAAAACACAGGCCACGCGCATTTTTCATGCGCGGTGACCTTGGGTCATCCAGTCACATGGTCGCGGCACTGTGCGCGAGGCGCGTCAAAGGCAAACATATATGGGATTCACGCATCGTTAACCCGGTTTGGGTCAGGCTGGCAGGATGCGACACGCTTCACAACAAACGCCGCCCGCGTGCATTTTTTTCTTCACCGTCCGCCTGCAGGACAGGCGGTCGGACCTGTTGCTGCGGGAAATGAACCGCCTGCGCAATGCGACGCGCACGGCGCTTTCTGCGTATCCCTTTCAGATTGACGATATCGTGGTGCTGCCCAACACGATTCACACCATCTGGACCCTGCCCGAAGGCGATGCAGAGGTGTCCCGCCGCTGGGGCCTGTTGAAGGCACAGTTTTCGCGCGGCTTGCCCGCACCCGTCCACCGCCATCCGGCATCGGTGCGGAACGGGGACAAGGGGATATGGCAGCGCGGGGTCTGGGCGCACCGGCTGTCGGACCCGGACGACATCGCAGCGCACCGCCACATGATCTATTCCGCCCCTGTGCAAGCGGGCCTGGTCACCGATCCACGCCAATGGCCGCACACGTCCCTGCACCGCGCCTTGCGCGCGGGGACATGGACGATGCCACGGGACAACGCCGCGGCCTGATGTTTCAATGGCTCAGGCGGTTTTCAACGCCGGGCGTGCCTTGCCCGCGACCCAATCGCGCAGGGCCTCGCCAAAGGCACCGAACAACACCTTGGACACGGGGTCCATGCTTGCATTGTATTCCGGGTGCCACTGTACGGACATGGTAAAGCCCGGCGCGCCGTCGATATAGATCGCCTCGGGCGTGCCATCGGGGGCATAGCCGTCAATCACCACGCGGTTGCCTGCCGCCTTGATCCCCTGCCCGTGCAGCGTGTTGGTCATCACCGCCTGTTTGCCCAGCAACCGGTGGAACGGCCCGCCTTCGGTAAAGGTGACCTCGTGGCGCAGGGCGAATTTCTCTTCCAGCGTCCCGTCGGGCGGCATCCGGTGGTTGGTGCGCCCCGGCAGGTCGCGGATCTCGGGATAAAGGCTTCCGCCCATCGCCACGTTGACCTCCTGAAAGCCGCGACAGACGCCGAAAAACGGCTGTCCTCGTTCGACACAGGCGCGAATCAACGGCAGCGTCACCGCATCGCGCGCGCGGTCGAAATCACCATGCGCCGCGGTGGCCTGCTCTCCGTATTCCTCGGGGTGCACGTTGGGGCGCCCGCCCGTGAACAGGAAGCCGTCGCACACTTCCAACAGCTCTTGCGCGGTGTTCAGCGCAGGGTCCGCCGCCACCAGAAGCGGGATCGCGCCCGAAACCTCGGCAATGGCCGAGGTGTTCATCATGCCACCGGCATGCACCTTGTAATCGTCACCGATCACATGTGCGTTGCTGATAATTCCGACAACCGGACGTGCCATTGGGGTCCCTTCGCTCTCGCCTTGTGTAACGGTTTTATATCGCAGGGCAAAGCGCTTGCCCAGCCTGACGCACCGTTCCGCACAGAATGCACGAATTTTGCCCAGCAATGCAGCAGCGTCAGCGCGCCCCCTTTGCAGGTTCAGGAAACCCTCGGGGGAGCGTCGCAAGACACCGGGCAGACAGACGCCTGCCCGGTCCGCTTCAGGCTTTGGCCTTCAGCTCAAGCCGACGCGCGTGCAACACCGGTTCGGTATAGCCCGACGGCTGCACCCGCCCTTTCAGCACCAGATCACAGGCGGCGGCAAAGGCCACGCCGTCAAACCCCGGGGCCATCGGCGTATAGGACGCATCATGTGCGTTCTGCTTGTCCACGACAGCGGCCATCTTGCGCAGGCCCGCCATCACCTGATCCTCAGAGATCACCCCATGATGCAGCCAGTTGGCCAGCGCCTGCGCCGAGATCCGACAGGTTGCGCGGTCTTCCATCAGGCCCACGTCGTGAATGTCCGGCACCTTGGAACAGCCCACGCCCTGATCGACCCAGCGCACAACGTAGCCCAGGATGCCTTGGGCGTTGTTCTCGATCTCTTGTGCGATTTCCGCGTCGCTCAGGTTGCGGCCGTCCATCACCGGAATGGTCAGCAGATCCTCCAGCGTGCCGCGCGGCCCGCCCGCCTTGATCTCGTCCTGACGGGCCAGCACGTCCACCTCGTGGTAATGCGTCGCGTGCAGCGTGGCGGCGGTGGGCGACGGCACCCATGCGCAGTTGGCACCGGATTTCGGATGACCGATCTTGGCCTTCAGCATATCGGCCATCAGGTCGGGCATGGCCCACATCCCCTTGCCGATCTGCGCCTTGCCTTGCAGGCCGCAGGCCAACCCGATGTCGACGTTGCGATCCTCGTAGGAGGCAATCCAGGCCGCAGACTTCATCTCGCCCTTGGGCACCATCGGCCCCGCTTCCATCGAGGTGTGGATTTCATCGCCGGTCCGGTCCAGGAAACCGGTGTTGATAAACGCCACCCGCGATTTCGCGGCGCGGATGCATTCGGCCAGGTTCACCGACGTGCGGCGTTCCTCGTCCATGATGCCCAGCTTGACCGTGTTGGCAGGCAGGCCCAGCACCTTTTCCACCCGCGTGAAAATCTCGTCGGCCAGTGCGACCTCTTCCGGCCCGTGCATCTTGGGTTTGACCACATAGACCGATCCGGCCACCGAATTGCGCAGGCCGTCCGATTTTTTCAGATCGTGCATGGCGATCAGTGTCGTGATCATCGCGTCCATCAACCCTTCGCTGATTTCGCGGCCTTCGGCGTCCAGAATCGCGGGGTTGGTCATCAGGTGGCCGACGTTGCGCACCAGCATCAGCGACCGGCCTTTCAGGCGGGCGGCGCTGCCGTCGGCGGCGGTATAGGCGATGTCATCCGCCATCTTGCGGGTCATCTGCTGGCCGCCCTTTTCAAAGGTCTCTTGCAGGTCACCCTTCATCAGGCCCAGCCAGTTGCCATAGGCCACCACCTTGTCCTCGGCGTCCACCGCTGCGACGCTGTCTTCGCAGTCCATGATGGTGGACATGGCCGATTCCAGCCGCACGTCCGAGATGCCCGCCGGGTCGCTGCCGCCGATGTCGGTGCCGCGGTCCAGCATGATCTGGATGTGCAGCCCGTTGTTGCGCAGCAACACGAAGTCAGGTGCGCTTGCATCGCCGCCGTAGCCCACGAAAGCGTCAGGCGTGGCCAGCGCGGCACTGTTGCCGCCTGCGGTCAGCGTCAGGGAACCATCCGACACCGAAACACCGTCCACCGACGCCCATGCACCGCGCGAAAGCGGCGCGGCCTTGTCCAAAAACCCCTTGGCCCATTCGATCACACGCGCGCCGCGCTTGGGGTCATACCCTTTGCCCGCAGGCAAATCGCCCAGCGCATCGGTGCCATAGAGCGCGTCATACAGGCTGCCCCAGCGCGCATTGGCCGCGTTCAGCGCAAAGCGGGCATTGGTGATCGGCACCACCAGCTGCGGACCGGGGATATTGGCAATCTCGGGGTCCACGTTTGCGGTGTCGATCTCGAACGGCGCGCCCTCGGGCACCAGATAGCCGATCTCGCGCAGGAAGGCGGTGTAGCTTTCGGCGTCATGCGGCTGGCCACGGCGTTCGACGTGCCAGGCGTCAATCTGCTCCTGAATGTCCTCGCGCCTGGCCAGCATCTTCCGGGTCTTGGGGCCGAGGTCTGCCACGATGCTGGCAAAACCTGCCCAGAACGTGCTGGCGTCCACGCCGGTGCCAGGCAGGGCGCGATCCTCGATAAAGGCGGCCAGCTCGGGGGCAACGCTCAGGCCGCTGCGATCCACGTGATTGGTCATGACAAACTCCGTATTGTGCCGTGTTGGCGCCAAAGCTAAAGCCAAAGCGCGACAGGGTAAACCACCCGAATGGCGGATTGGTAACATATGTTTACCAGTTGAGCCAAAGACCGCAGGTCGCGCAGTATCACTGTGGAAACACGCAAAAACCGGCACAGCCGACAGGCTGTGACCGGTTCCAGACGGGGTCCAGGGGCGCGTGGCGCCAAGCGGATCAGTTACCTTGCTGTTGCTCGGTGACCGTCGGCGCGCCGGATGCTTCATCTGTGTCGGGGCTAAAGCCGCCAAACACATAGATCACCCCCGCAACCACCGCGATGGCCACGGCTGCACCTATGCCCAACAAGGAAGGCTTGTGCCGTTTCGTTTGCTTTTCAAGCTGTGTGTCGGATGCAGACATATCAATTCCTTTCGCTTTGTTACGCGGCGGGTTGCCGCTCCAGCGTCATAGAACTAACGTCCGCACCTACGCTTTGTTCCACATCCGACCGACGACAGGACAGCCCCATGCGCGATGCCGCTCCCCAGACCATATACCTTGCCGACTACACGCCCTTTGGTTTTGACGTGGATGAGGTGCACCTGACGTTCGATCTGGCCCCTTCGGCCACCCATGTGCGCGCGCGCATCCGGTTCAGCCCGAAACCGGACGCCACCGACCGCACGTTTTTCCTGCATGGCGAGGATCTGACCCTGCTGAGCGCCAAGATCGACGGCGAGACGGTGACCCCCAAAGTCACCGCCGAGGGTCTGACCTGCGAGGTCCCGTCAATCCCGTTCACATGGGAAAGCCACGTTCAGATCGATCCCGCCGCCAACACCGCGCTGGAAGGTCTGTACCAGTCGGGCGGCATGTTCTGCACCCAATGCGAGGCGCAGGGCTTTCGCAAGATCACCTATTACCCCGACCGCCCCGATGTCATGAGCACTTTTACCGTGCGGATCAACGGGCCGCACCCGGTGCTGCTGTCGAACGGCAACCTTGTGTCTGCGGGCGACGGCTGGGCTGAATGGCACGACCCATGGCGCAAGCCTGCCTATCTGTTCGCGCTGGTCGCGGGCGATCTGGTGGCGCATCGTGATACGTTCACCACCATGGAAGGCCGCAAGGTCGATCTGGCGCTGTACGTGCGCCCCGGCGACGAGGGCAAATGCGCCTTTGGGATGCAGGCGCTGAAAGACAGCATGAAGTGGGACGAAGAGGTTTACGGGCGCGCCTATGACCTTGATGTGTTCAACATCGTTGCGGTGGATGATTTCAACATGGGCGCGATGGAGAACAAAGGGCTGAACATCTTCAACGCCTCGGCGGTTCTGGCCTCGCCCGAAACCTCGACCGACATGAACTTCGAGCGCATCGAGGCGATCATCGCGCATGAGTATTTCCACAACTGGACCGGCAACCGGATCACCTGCCGCGACTGGTTCCAGCTGTGCCTGAAAGAAGGGCTGACCGTTTATCGCGACAGCCAGTTCACATCCGACATGCGCAGCGCGCCGGTCAAACGCATCAACGACGTGATCGACCTGCGCGCACGGCAATTCCCCGAGGATCAGGGGCCGCTGGCCCATCCGGTGCGGCCCGAGAGCTTTCAGGAGATCAACAACTTTTACACCGCCACCGTTTACGAAAAAGGTGCCGAGGTGATCGGCATGCTGCGCACGCTGGCGGGGCCGGATTCGTACAAGAACGCGCTGAATATGTACTTTGACCGCCACGACGGACAGGCCTGCACCATCGAGGACTGGTTGCAGGTGTTCGAGGATGCCACAGGGCGCGATCTGACCCAGTTCAAACGTTGGTACTCCCAGGCGGGCACGCCGCACCTGACGGTTACCGAAACCTACGAGAACGCGACCTACACGCTGACCTTTGCCCAAGATACCCCGCCCAGCGCGGCCACGCCCGATCCGCAACCGCTGGTGATACCGGTGGCAGTTGGCCTGCTGGACGCGAGCGGCAACGAGGTGATGGAGACGCAGGTTCTGGAGCTGACGGAAGCCAAGCAAAGCTTTGCCTTTGCGGGGCACAGCGCCAAGCCTACCGCGTCCATCCTGCGCAACTTTTCCGCGCCCGTGGTGCTGGAATTTGCCGCCGATCACGCCGCCCTGCTGGCCCACGATACCGACCCGTTCAACCGCTGGGAATCGGGGCGCGCGCTGGCGCTGGCGTCCTTGCTGGCCTCCATCACCAAGGGAACCGCACCCGATGCGGATTACCTGAACGGCATTGCCACCGTGCTGCGCGACGACCAGCTTGATCCGGCATACCGCGCGTTGATGCTGGGCCTGCCGGGGCAATCGGAACTGGCCGCCGCGCTGCACCGCCAGGGCGACACGCCCGATCCGCAGGCGATCTATGAGGCCGTCGAGGCGATGAAAGAAGCCTTGGCGCAAACGCTGAAGGAAGATCTGCCGGGGCTTTATGCCGCCCATCAGGTGACCGCGCCCTATGCGCCCGATGCCGCGCAGTCCGGGATGCGTGCGCTTGGCAATGCCGCCCTGTCGCTGCTGACCCGTCTGGACGGCGGTGACACCGCGCAGGCACAGTATGATACCGCCACCAACATGACGCAGCAACTGGCCGCATTGGCCAACCTGATCCGCGCGGGCCGTGGCGATGCCGCACTGGCCGATTTCGAGGCACAGTGGAAAGATGACCGGCTGGTCATGGACAAATGGTTTGCCCTGCAAGTGGGCGAAGCCAAACCGGATGATGCCGCCGACACCGCCAAGGCGCTGACCCGTCACCGCGATTTCAACTGGAAGAACCCCAACCGCTTTCGCGCCACGCTGGGCGCTTTGGCGCAGCATCACGCGGGCTTTCATGCCGCTGACGGGTCGGGCTATGCGCTGCTGGCGGACTGGTTGATCAAGCTTGATCCGGTCAACCCGCAGACCAC
The DNA here is from genome assembly GCF_900129395.1 of Pseudosulfitobacter pseudonitzschiae. GTDB lineage: Bacteria > Pseudomonadota > Alphaproteobacteria > Rhodobacterales > Rhodobacteraceae > Pseudosulfitobacter > Pseudosulfitobacter pseudonitzschiae. Next base: position 257,281 of record NZ_FQVP01000001.1, on the reverse strand, counting down.
CGCGCGGATGTGTTCGGCCTTCCAGACCTGGCGGCGCTATGACCAGATCCGCCAGTCGCTGATGGCCAAGGAGTTGGACCGCATCGCCTCCACCCCGAACCTCAGCCGTGACACCACCGAGATGATCACCCGCATCCGCAACGCCTGAGGCCTGTCATGACCACTCCCCGCCCCGTCTGTCTGATCACCGGTGCCTCGGCGGGCATCGGGGCCGCCTGTGCCGCGCTGGCCGCCGAACGCGGCTATGACCTGCTGCTGACCTATCGCAGCGATATGGCCGGTGCCGAAGCTGTAAAAGCCCGCGCCGAGGCGGTCGGCGCCCGCGTTGTGCTGGTGCAGGCCGACGTGGCCGAACCCGACGCCATCGACCGCATCTATGCCACGCTGGACGCCGAGTTCGGCTGCATCGACGCGCTGATCAACAATGCCGGTGCCATCGACACAATCGCGCGGCTGACCGACATGGACCACGCCCGCCTGACGCGCATCTTTGCGGTCAACGTGATCGGCGCGATGCTGGTGGCCAAGGGGGCCGTGCAAAGGATGGAGGCGCAGGGCGACGGCGGCAACATCGTCAACATCTCCTCTGCCGCCGCGCGGCTGGGGTCGGGCGGGCAGTTCGTGGACTATGCCGCCACCAAGGGGGCCATCGACACCTTTACCAAGGGGCTGTCGGACGAGGTCGCCCCCAACGGCATCCGCGTCAACGCGGTGCGCCCCGGCATTATCGAAACCGACATTCACGGCAAGGCCGGTGCGGCAGAGCGTGTCGACACGCTTGGGCCGATGACACCGATGCGCCGGTCGGGCAGTGCGCAAGAGGTGGCAACCTCGGTGCTGTATTTAATGTCGGACGACGCCAGCTATATCACCGGGGCGTTTCTGGATGTAAGCGGAGGACGCTGAAGATGCCGATACTGTTGGGCCTGATCGCCGTGGGCATGGCGGTGTACTTTTTCCTGCTGCGGGTGCGACGCGGGTCGGACATGGTGGCCGAGGTCATCGACATGGCCAGCGACGCCCGCGCCGCCGCACGCCGGTTCGGGTTCAAGCGGCGCACCAACGTCCACCCCGTCGACAGCATTGACGACCCCAATCTGGCGCTGGGGGCACTGGCCACGGCCTTTCTGGAGCTGGACGACCTGCCCACCCGCGACACGCGTGCCGCGCTGAACCTGCAACTGCGCACACAGGGGGTCGCGCAGGATGCCGACGCCGCACAGGAAATCGCGGTGCTGGGCCATTGGTTCGTCCAGACCTGCGGCAGCGCGCAGGCGGCGGTCACGCGGCTGGCACGGCGTCTGTACAAACTGGATGGCGGCGCGTCCTTCCCGACCCTGATGACCGTGCTGCAAGCCACGGCGCAGGCCTCGGACAGCGGGCTGAGCAAACGCCAGATCGAGGCGCTGGAGGAGATCAAGCGCGCCTTTCGCCTGACGTGAGCGACTTTGTCCTGAAACGCAGCGGTCGCCGCCTTTCTGTCGTGGTGACGGTGGCGGTGATCTGGCTTTTGCTGGCGCTGGCTATGGTGCTGCTGGACGCCTCGGTCTGGGTCATCTGGCTGGGGGCGTTGGCCACCCTGCCCGCGCTGTATGATATTGTCACGGGACGGGTGTCGTCACTGGTCCTGAGCGATACCATGATGACATGGCAATCCGGCAAACGCACCGGCAGCCTGCCCCTCAGCGCCATCAAGACCGTGCGGCTGGACACGCGGCTGGACCTGTCGATCAAGGCCACGTTGATCCTGCACACAGGGGCAAAGATGCGCCTGCCGCTGGATGCGGTCCCGCCCTCTGCTGCCTTCGAGGAGGCGTTGAAACAACGCGGCATCCTCGTCGAGCGGCATCACTTCCGCCTGGTTGGTTAGCTTTTGCGGTCGGGACGCAGCTTGGGCCGGATCGCATTGGGCAGCGCGCAATAGGGCTGTTTGCGGGTCCAGCCCGCGATGTCGCGCCGTTTGGCCGCGCTGCGCATCGGCCCCCAGTCGGCGGCCACCCCGCGCCATTTGCTGTCGCGCCCGTATATAACGCCATCGCGTGGCACCGTCACGGCAAGGATACGCACCGCGCAGGACAGGTTGGCGCCCCCCTTCATCAGGTCCGGCCCCGTGCCCGCATTGCATTTATAGCCCCGTGCGGTCGAGGGCAGGATCTGCAGCAGCCCGTACCAGCGCCCGCCCCCGCCCACGGCCTTTGGCTTGTAGGTGCTCTCATGTTTTGCCAGCGCCGACAGGAAGCCCAGCCAAAAGGCCCGCCGTTGCCGGGTGCTGGCTTGGGGGTAATTGGGGCACCAGTCTGTGATGTCGCGCGGCACGGTCTGCACCAGCGGTGCGCCGTGGGTTTTCAGCGCGGACAGCGCGACCCGGTTCCACAGCATATGGTTCGGCTGATGCGTCCAGCGGGTGCGCGGCACATCGCCGTCACGCGCAGGGGGGCGCGGCAGTTGCGACAGTTCGGCAAAGGCAGCGGCCCCCACCGTCAGCGCCCATAACGCCACAGTTATCGTGATCAGCACCCGTTTCATCGCAACATTATGCGCAACAGATTTGAGCCAAATCAAGCGACCACAGACCGTCCGGGCCGCTTACTGTTCCCAACGGCGCAACAGCGCCGAAGACAGGGCCCATATTGGTGCCGGAATGTACACGCATGCCACGATTCGCAGCCTGCGCAGCCAGACGGATGCGTGTCGGCCAAAACTCGTAAAACACTGATACGTTGTTAAAAAATCCCTGCAGACCCTCAAGAATAATCACCTTAAACGGGAAATATGGCGCAGCCTGTACCCGCCGTCGCCTAATCAGCGTCAAAGCTCCCCACCGATGCCACGAATACGCCTCAAACCAAGCTCAGATTAAGCGCAGACAATCGAAATAACGAGTACATCAGATGCAATCGAAGTTCACGACTGCCACACTGTTCACGCTGTTCCGCAGCATCAGGTACCGGTCTTCTTCGCATCTGGCCTTTGACGGTGTTGTCGACACCAAGGGTTCTTCCGCACGACCCCATCCTGCGGAAGAACCGCCTGTTTCCCCCGCCCTGAGCATTCCCAGCCCCGATCCCACCGGCGAAGAGCGTGCCTGTGACATGTACCAGACTGCAGGCCAGCGGCTGGCCCGTCAGGAAGACTGGCCCGGCGTGTCTAGGGCAATCCGTGACGCCGAAGCGGCCGCCACCCGCACGCCCGGCGGTATGCCGGTTGCAGACCTGATGGCCTTTGGCGCGCGCGCCGATGTGGTCCATGCCGCCGAACACGCATTGCTGTCAGGCCGGCCCGCCAAGGATGCGCCGTTGCTGGATGGCATCATCGCGCTGGAAGAGGTGCTGGCGGAATTCCCTGACGATTTTGTCATCGCAACCGTGGTTGCGCTGGCGCATATCGACATCGGCTGGGCCTGGCGTGGCACCGGTTGGGCCGTCGAAGTCCCGCTGCGCAACCGCGAAGCCTTTGACGCCCATTTTGACCGCGCCCGCGATATACTTGAGAACTTCCCGAGCAAGGATATTCCCTCCCCCTTGCTGGCATCGGCGCACTGTGCCGTGCTCAGCGGTCTGCCGACGGACACGAACCGCCTGATTGCCGCCTACGAGGCGCTGATCGACATGGACCCGCTGAATGCGCGCACCTATCGCAACATGGGCACCCACCTGTTGCCGCGCTGGCACGGGTCGGTGCAGGACCTGGAAGTTCAGGCCCGCCGCATGGCCAGCCGCAGTCAGGCCATCTGGGGCGCGGGCGGTTATACCTGGGTCATGCTGGACGCCATCGCGCTGGATGATGCGGCGTGCAGCCAGCTGGACATTGCGTTTTTTATCGAAGGGCTGCACGACATCCTGACACGCCGCAGCGACCAGCACACGGTCAACCTGCTGGCCGCCTATTGCGCCAACACCATGGGCATGACGCTGGATGCTTCGGACGAAGTCGCCTTTGTACGCGGGCAGATCGCCGATTGTGCCAAATGGATCATCCGCCAGCACCTGACCGAATTGCACCCGATGATCTGGGCCCATGCGGCGCGGGGTTTCGACAACAACCTGCGGGTGCGCTGTCCCGACCGCTTTGCCGCCGCTGGGGCTGCCGATGCGCACCGCATCCTGTGCGACATGTTCCGCCGCGAGCTGTCACAGGGCAAGCGCGTGGTGTTCACGGACCGTGGTGCGCAGCTGGAGCCGGTCTAGGCCCTGAGTTTACGCGCAGCCGCGGCCAGCAGCGCGCGCGCATAAAACGTATGTGCGCCCTTGAGGCTGTCAAAGACAGGGCCCAACACCAGATCACCGGATTTCGACCGGACCGGCACCACCACCGTGCCAAAAAGAAGCTGTGTGCTGGAGCCTTGCGCCAGAACCTTGAACCAGGATTTGGTGCGGCCCGACCGTTCGGCCATCATCAATTCGTTCCCGCGCCGCGCCTCGACCTGCCAGATGGCAAACTGGTCAGATGCGCCTTCTGCCAGCGCCCGCGCCTGTGCATCTGTCGAAGGCGCGCGTGCCGCCAGACGCAGGACCAGCCGTTCGGCACGAAACAAGGGCGTGGTGTAAAAGGCGGTGACATAATCGGCCAGTGCGACTTTTCCCGGCACCACGCAACTGAAACAGTCGGTGAAATGCCCCTCGCGTTCGGCATAGTCCGCAATCAAGCGACCCGGTGGAATGCCCTGATTAACAACAACAACCATGAGGCATGTACTATCCCAGTCGACGGTCCCTGCATAGCCCCGCAGCGTGTCCGCATTGTCGCGCCCTCTTGCAGCACAGCGGGTGCTGGACTACACCGTCCGGCAATGCCCCACAGCCTTTGGTGAGACCATGCTTGACCTGTCCTACGACCTGCCGAAACCCCGCGTGATTGCCGGGGCCAAACACGACTGGGAACTGGTGATCGGGATGGAAGTCCACGCGCAGGTGGCGTCAAACGCCAAACTGTTCTCGGGGGCCTCGACCCAATTCGGGGCCGAGCCAAACTCGAACGTGGCCTTTATCGATGCGGCCATGCCCGGCATGTTGCCCGTCATCAACGAATATTGCATCGAACAGGCCGTGCGCACGGGGCTGGGACTGAACGCGCAGATTCACCTGAAATCGGCCTTTGACCGCAAGAACTATTTCTACCCCGACCAGCCCGCAGGCTATCAGATCAGCCAGCTTTACCACCCCATCGTGGGCGAGGGTGAAGTGCTGGTGGAGCTGGGCGACGGCACGGCGCGGCCTGTGCGCGTGGAACGCATCCACATGGAACAGGACGCGGGCAAGTCGATTCACGACATGGACCCCGATATGTCCTTTGTCGACCTGAACCGCGCCGGTGTCTGCCTGATGGAAATCGTCAGCCGCCCCGACATCCGCAGCGCCGAAGAGGCCGCCGCCTATATCCTGAAGCTGCGCCAGATCATGCGGTACCTTGGCACCTGCGACGGCGACATGCAGAACGGCAACCTGCGCGCCGATGTGAACGTGTCGGTCTGCCGCCCCGGTGACTATGAACGCTACCGCGAGACCGGCGATTTCGGCCATCTGGGCACGCGCTGCGAGATCAAGAACATGAACTCCACCCGCTTTATCCAGCAGGCCATCGAGGTCGAGGCGCGGCGCCAGATTGCCATCCTTGAGGCCGGCGGCGAAGTCGATCAGGAAACGCGCGGCTTTGATCCCGTCAAGGGCGAGACCCGCACACAGAGGTCCAAGGAAGAAGCGCATGATTATCGCTATTTCCCCGATCCCGACCTGCTGCCGCTGGAGATTGAACAAGACTGGGTTGACCAGATCAAGTCCTCGCTGCCTGAACTGCCCGACGCCAAGAAGGCGCGGTTTATCAATGACTTCGGCCTGACCGACTATGACGCCAGCGTGCTGACCGCCGATCTGGACAGCGCCGCCTATTTCGAGTCCGTGGCCGCAGGCCGCGACGGCAAGACGGCCGCCAACTGGGTCATCAACGAACTGTTCGGCCGCCTGAAAAAGGACGACAAGGACATCGACGCAAGCCCGGTGACGCCCGCGCAATTGGGCGGCATCATCGACCTGATTGCCTCGGACGCGATCAGCGGCAAGATTGCCAAGGATGTCTTTGAAATCACCTATACCACGGGCCGCGACCCTGCCGAGATCGTCGAGACCGAGGGCCTGAAACAGGTCACCGACACCGGCGCAATCGAGGCCGCCGTGGACGAAATCATCGCTGCCAACCCCGACCAGGTCGCCAAGGCGCAGGAAAACCCCAAGCTGGCGGGCTGGTTCGTCGGCCAGGTGATGAAAGCCACCGGTGGCAAGGCGAATCCCAAGGCGGTCAACGAACTGGTCGCGCAAAAGCTCAAAGGGTAATTCCCCCTTCCTGTGACCTGAAAATCCAATTCCGGCGCGCCCCTGAACGGGCGCGCCGCCACGTCGCGCTTTACCTTGGCACCCGCGCCCCGCACCTTGGGTCAACGCAAGTGACACGAAGGCAAACCATGACCAATTCCACCCCCCACTCCGACCTGTTGTTCCGCAGCAAGCCGATGACCGTGCGCCCCGAATGGATCGACTATAACGGGCATTTGAACATGGCCTATTATTCGGTGCTGATGGACACCTCGGTCGATGATCTGTACCCGCAATTCGGGTTCGGTCTGGATTATCTGAAATCCACCGGTTGCACGACCTATGTCGCGGAGTTTCACATCTGCTATGTGCGCGAGTTGCACGAGGGGGATCAGGTCTATTCCACTGTCCAACTACTTGATTTCGATGAGAAACGCTTTCACCTCTACCAAGAGCTGTGGCACGCGGACGGCTGGCTGGCCGCCACTGGCGAGGGGCTGACGCTGCATGTGGACCAGGCGGGGCCGCGCGTGGCCCCCATGCCCGATCACATCATCGCGAACCTGCGCAAGTTTCACACCGCCCAAAGCGCGTTGCCTTGGCCGGATCGTGCCGGTCGCAAGATCGGGATCCGCCGCAAAGGCTGATGCGCTCTTTCACATCTGTCGGGCAGTTGGTATATCCCCCTCCGCAATGACATTACGAGGGCGGTGGCACAGGTCATGACACAGTACGAATACAAGGTTGTTCCGGCACCCGCCAAAGGCCTGAAAGGCGAAGGCGTCAAAGGCCCGGAGGCCCGCTTTGCCTATGCGCTTGAGGGGTTGATGAACCAGCTGGCCGCTGATGGCTGGGAATATCTGCGCGCCGATACGCTGCCTTCGACGGAACGGTCGGGTCTGACCGGATCGACAACCGAATGGCGCAACATGCTGATCTTTCGCCGGGCCGTCGCGCACAAACACACCACCGTCGCACCGGTGTCCGACTCACCCGCAGCCACGACGCCGCCGGTAAAGGCGGCCCCCCTTGTTGCGACAGCACCAAAGGTCGAAGCAGAACCGAAACCTCAGGCGCAGCCCGAAGACACCACGACGACAGCAGATGCGCCGCATCTGGACACCGATGCCGACGTCGACCCGGACGAACAGAAGACACCGCGCGCCGGGGCGACGCATATGCTGTCCGACAACGGGGTCGAGGACACGTCCGAAGTTTCGGGCATGACCAATTCGCTGCAAAACCTTGCCAGCAACCGCAGCCGCCTCAAGGGTGTGACGCGGAACGACAAGTGATCACGCGTCGGCGTCGATTGCCAACGCGTGAATACGACCGATCAGTTCGGCCCCGATGGCCGAATGCACCGCACGGTGACGGGCAATCCGGCTTTGACCCGCAAAGGCATCCGCCCGGATGCGCACATTGAAATGGCTTTGCCCCGCCTCGGGGGCATTTGCATGACCTGCATGGGACGCACTGTCGTCCACAACGTCCAACTCGCGCGGAGAAAAGGCATCGTTCAACTTTTCCGCAATCTCGTCTGCCACTCGCATTAATTTGCTCACTTTTTTAACTGCGCCCCCTTCTATCTCCGCCCCAATATCCTAAAGTAACCGCCCAGAGTCGATAAGGTTGTCCAAATGTCCAAGTCTGATCCCTTCGGTTTCGATATGTCCGTCTCCTCCGCCAAGAAAAAGAACCCGCGCGGACGCCGCGGGATGTCGGGGGCATCCGAAACCTCAACCCGCATTTGCGACCATGACGGCTGTGACGAACCCGGCAAGTACCGCGCGCCCAAGGCGCCGGATGTGCTGGACGATTATTTCTGGTTCTGCCAGCAGCACGTGCGCGAATATAACCTGAAATGGAACTTCTTCGACGGCACGACCGAGGCCGAGTTGAACGCGCAGATGTCCAAGGACAAGGTCTGGGAACGCGCGACCAAGCCAATGGGCGACCCCGAGGCGCGGGCCTGGGCGCGGCTGGGTATCGAGGACCCGCATCAGGTGCTGGGCGCCAACGCCACGCAGAACCCCGGCAAGGCCGGCGGCGCGGGCAAGAAACTGCCCCCCACCGAACGCCGTGCCGTGGAGATCCTGGAAGCCAAGGACAGCTGGACCAAGGCCGAGGTGCGCAAGGCATACAAGGCGCTGATCAAGGTGTTGCACCCGGACATGAACGGCGGCGACCGCTCGCAGGAAGAGCAGCTTCAAGAGGTCATGTGGGCCTGGGACCAGATCAAGGCCAGCAAGAACTTCAAGGACTGAAGGCCACCAGCCCCGAAACGCAAAACGCCCCGCAAAAGCGGGGCGTTTGTCGTTTTGGGCTGGCGGAAAAGGCCAGCGTCCGCGCGCTGTGCTTATTCCGCAGGCAGCAGAACGGTGTCGATCACGTGGATCACGCCGTTCGACTGTTTCACGTCGGCGATGGTCACGGTTGCAACCTGGCCGCGCTCGTCTGTCAGGGTGATGTTGTCACCGGCCATCTTGGCTTTGAGTGTGCAACCGCCAACGGTCGGCACGTCATGTTCGCCGCCATCATCCGCGATCATACCGGCAATCGCATCCGACATCGCGTCGGCGGCAACCACGTGGCACGTCAGGATCTTGGTCAGCATGTCCTTGTTTTCAGGCTTCAGCAGAGTTTCGACAGTGCCCTCGGGCAGCGCATCAAACGCTTCGTTGGTGGGGGCGAACACGGTAAAGGGACCTTCGCCCGACAGTGTTTCAACCAGACCGGCCGCTTGGACAGCAGCCACCAGCGTTGTGTGGTCTGCCGAGTTCACAGCGTTTTCCACGATGTTCTTGTCTGCGTACATGGCGGCGCCGCCAACCATCGGGTTGTCCATCGCCGAAGCGGCGAAGCCAAAGCCCGACAGGCTCAGGACCAGAGCGGTTGTGGCAAGTTTCTTTGTCGAAAACATAGTGATCTCCCAGGTTCAATTCAGTCATCGGCGTCATGCCGTATGTGACCAGAGATACGGACGCCGATGCGTAGTAGTTTCAAAAAATGTTCGTTGATCCGATCACGATGATTTCAGCGCCCCGCATTTGATTTGACCAAACGACGCGCTAAGCGACGCCACGTCCCATGCTTTCGCGAAGCTGCGATGCCTGCCCCCCTTGCCCTTCCTTTCGATATGTTGCACCAACTGCCGGGTGCGCAACGGCGCGAGATACCAAAGACAAGGACAGATGATGGCCGACGGTGACCTGGATATTAACGCAAAACCCACCGAAGAGATTTCCGTGCGCGAGGTCTTTGGCATCGACACTGACATGGTGGTCAAAGGCTTTGCCGACAATTCGGACCGCGTGCCCGATGTCGACAGCACTTATAAATTCGACGCCGACACCACGCTGGCCATTCTGGCCGGGTTCACCCACAACCGTCGCGTGATGATCCAGGGCTATCACGGTACGGGCAAATCGACCCACATCGAACAGGTCGCCGCCCGCCTGAACTGGCCCGCCGTGCGCGTCAACCTGGACAGCCACATCAGCCGGATCGACCTGATCGGCAAGGACGCGATCAAGCTGAAAGACGGCAAACAGGTTACCGATTTCCAGGAAGGCATCCTGCCTTGGGCGTTGCGCAACCCCACGGCCATCGTGTTCGACGAATATGACGCGGGCCGCGCCGACGTGATGTTCGTGATCCAGCGTGTGCTGGAAGTGGACGGCAAGCTGACGCTGCTGGACCAGAACAAGGTGATCCACCCCCACCGCTATTTCCGCATCTTTGCGACAGCCAACACCGTTGGTCTGGGCGACACCACGGGCCTGTACCACGGCACCCAGCAGATCAACCAGGGTCAGATGGACCGCTGGTCGCTGGTGGCCACGCTGAACTATCTGTCGATCGACGCGGAAACCGCGATCGTCCTGTCGAAGAACCCGCATTACAACAGCGAAAAAGGCCGCAAGATCGTCAAACAGATGGTGACCGTGGCCGACCTGACGCGCACCGCCTTCATGAACGGCGACCTGTCCACCGTGATGAGCCCGCGTACCGTCATCGCTTGGGCCCAGAACGCCGAGATCTTCCGCAACGTGGGCTATGCCTTCCGCCTGTCGTTCCTGAACAAATGCGACGAGCTTGAGCGCCAGACGGTGGCCGAGTTCTATCAGCGCCTGTTCGACGAGGAACTGCCGGAATCGGCGGCCAGCGTGAGCCTGGGGTGAGCCTGAAGGCGCTGACAACCGCAGCCGCCCTTGGCGTGCTCGGCGTCGGCGCCGCCCAGGCTGACCGCGATCTGTCCATCTACCCCGCCGCCCAATGCGCGGCCTTTTGGCTGGGCTATTCCGACTATGCGGCGCGGTCGCTGTATCTGAAGGTTGACCCAACAGACGCCACCCGCGCCGCTGCATTCCGCGCCGTTGCCCTGCGCCTTGGCACATCGCCCCGTGACCGGATCGACGCCTATATCGCGGACCAGCGTCCGCTGATGGAAACCATGGTCGAGGCGATGATCTTTGGCCGCGACCGGCAAAGCGCGGATGTGTTTGAAGCCCTCGGCGAAACCTGCAAGAGTTTCGCCAAGGACCACCCCGAGACCCGAAAGCTGTCATGAGCAAACCCACCGACAACCCCGCAGACGCGTTCAAAAAGGCGCTTGGTGAAGCGACCAAGGTCATGGCCAATGACCCCGACCTGAACGTCAGCTATTCCGCCGACCCTTCGGGGCTGTCGGGCGATGCGATGCGCCTGCCGCAGGTGACCCGCCGCATGACCCGCCAGGAGGTTCTGCTGGCCCGTGGCACCGCCGACGCGCTGGCGCTGCACCGGCGCTATCACAACGGGCAAACCCATTCGAAATACCTGCCCTCGGGCGAGGTGGCGCGCGAGTTGTACGAGGCGATGGAAACCGCCCGCTGCGAAGCGATGGGCGCGCGCGACATGCCCGGCACCGCCGGCAATATCGACGCCAAGATCGCCAACGAGGCGGCGCGCAAGGGATACGATCAGGTCAAACAGGCCTCGGACGTGCCGCTGGCCACCGCGGCGGGCTATCTGATCCGTCATCTGGCCACGGGCCGCGAATTGCCTGCGGGCGCCAAGAACGCCATGGAAATGTGGCGCGGCTTTATCGAGGAACAGGCCGGCGTGACGCTGGACAACCTGGACAAGACCCTGAGCGATCAGGCCGATTTTGCCCGCTTCTCGCGTCAGATCATCAAGGATCTGGGTTACGGCGACCAGATCGGCGACGACCCCGACCAGGTGGACGAGGATCAGGAAGACCAGGCCGAAGAAGGCGCGGAAGAAGAACAGGACCCCGACAGCACCGGCAACGACGAGGACGACGGCGAAGAGGCCGAAGGCTCGCCCGAGCAGTCGCAGGAAGAACAGCAGGACGCGTCGCAAGCCCAGGTCTCGATGGACGAGATGGCCGATCAGGAGATGGGCGAAGAGGCCGAGATGCCCGACGGCGAAGCGCCGCTGGAACCGCCTGCCCCGCAGCCTGTCAGCGACGCCGATCCTGATTACAAGGTCTATCTGGCGACCCACGACGAGGAGATCAGCGCCGACGAGCTGGCCGAACCGGTCGAACTGGAACGGCTGCGCGCCTATCTGGACCAGCAGCTTGAACCGCTCAAGGGCGCGGTCAGCCGTCTGGCCAACAAGTTGCAGCGCCGTCTGCAAGCGCAGCAAAACCGCAGTTGGGAGTTCGATCTGGAAGAGGGCACGCTGGACGCAGGCCGTCTGGCGCGGATCGTGGCGAACCCGACCACACCGCTGAGCTTCAAGGTCGAGAAAGACACCGAATTCCGCGATACCTGTGTGACGCTGCTTTTGGACAACTCCGGCTCGATGCGGGGCCGCCCGATCAGCATCGCCGCGATCTGCGCCGATGTGCTGGCCCGCACGCTGGAACGCTGCAACGTCAAGGTCGAGATCCTGGGCTTTACCACCCGCGCGTGGAAAGGCGGACAGGCCCGCGAGGCATGGCTGAACGATGGCCGCCCGCAAACACCGGGTCGCCTGAACGACCTGCGCCATATCATCTACAAATCCGCCGATGCCCCGTGGCGTCGCGCGCGCCCCAACCTGGGCCTGATGATGAAAGAAGGCCTGTTGAAGGAAAACATCGACGGCGAGGCGCTGGAATGGGCGCACCGCCGCATGGTGAACCGGTCCGAGGCGCGCAAGATCCTGATGGTGATTTCCGACGGCGCGCCGGTGGATGACAGCACGCTGAGCGTCAACCCCGCCAACTATCTGGAAAAACACCTGCGTGACGTGATCGCCATGATCGAAAAACGCCGCGCGGTGGAACTGTTGGCCATCGGCATCGGCCACGACGTGACCCGCTATTACGACCGGGCGGTGACCATCACGGACGTGGACCAATTGGCCGGCGCAATGACCGAGCAACTGGCGGCGCTGTTCGACAGCGACCCGCGTGCACGCGCCCGCGTCATGGGCATGCGCAACGGCAGATAAGATCTGCGCCCCCCGGGTGGCGCACATACCGAGAACCAGCAAGAGGAGACAGGCCCATGTACCAGTCGTTCGACGTGACCGCACGCCCCGAGCAAGGCCCCCCTCGTCTGCAAGCCCTGCGTGCCGAACTGGACGCACAGGGGCTGAGTGGTTTCCTGATCCCCCGCGCCGACGCGCATCAGGGCGAATACGTCGCCCCGCGCGACGACCGGCTGGTCTGGCTGACGGGGTTCACCGGTTCGGCCGGTTTCTGCGCCGTGCTGCCGGATGTGGCGGGCGTGTTCATCGACGGGCGCTATCGCACCCAGATCAAGACGCAGGTGGCCGATGTCTATACCCCCGTCCCCTGGCCCGAGACCGGACTGGCCGACTGGCTGATTGACCAGATGCCATCGGGCGGTGTCATCGGCTTTGACCCGTGGCTGCACACCGCAGGGCAGATCGAACAACTGACGCAGGCGCTGGCGGGCACCGGCATCACCCTGAAACCCACCGACAACATGGTCGACGCCATATGGGATGACCAGCCCGGCCCCGCGATGGCACCGGCCAAGGTGCATCCGCTGGAATTCGCAGGCGAAAGCCACGCGGACAAGCGCGCCCGCCTGGGTACTGAGCTGGCCCGCGCCGGGGAAACCGCGGCCATCGTCACCCTGCCCGACAGCCTGTGCTGGCTGCTGAACATCCGCGGTGCCGACATCCATTGCAATCCGGTGGCCCAAGGGTTCGCCGTGCTGCACGCCGATGCGCGGGTCGACCTGTTCATGGCCGACGCCAAGCTGGACGACGTGCGCGACCATCTGGGTGCCGAGGTTACGACCCATGACCCCGACAGCTTCCTGACCGAGATTGCCTCGCTGACCGGCCCCGTGCGGATGGAGAAATCCTCGGTCCCCTTTATCGTGGCCGACACCATGGGCGACAGCGGCACATGGGGTGACGATCCGTGCGCGCTGCCCAAGGCCTGCAAAAACCCCGCCGAGATCGAAGGCAGCGCCAGCGCCCACCTGCGCGACGGGGCCGCCGTTGTCGAACTGCTGGCGTGGCTGGATGCCCATGCCCCCGGCACCGTCACCGAAATCCAGGTCGCGACCCGGCTCGAAGCTTTTCGGCGCAATGACAACGCCTTGCAGAACATCAGCTTTGACACCATCGCAGGTGCCGGCCCGAACGGTGCGATTGCCCACTACCATGTGACCGAAGACACGAACCTGACGCTTCAGGACGGGCACCTGCTGGTCCTGGACAGCGGCGGGCAGTACCTGGACGGCACCACCGACATCACCCGCACGATCGCCATCGGCACACCGGGCGCAGACGAATGCGCCGCCTTTACCCGCGTTCTGATGGGCATGATCGCCGTGTCGCGCCTGCGCTGGCCCGTGGGCCTTGCCGGTCGTGACATCGAAGCCATCGGCCGCGCGCCCCTGTGGTACGCGCATCAGGACTTTGACCACGGGCTGGGCCATGGCGTCGGCGCGTACCTGTCGGTGCACGAAGGCCCGCAACGCCTGTCCCGTGCGAGCCACGTGCCGCTGAAACCGGGGATGATCCTGTCGAACGAACCGGGATACTACCGCGAGGGCGCATTTGGCATCCGGATCGAGAACCTGCTGGTGGTCGAACCCGCAACCGCGCCCGCGCACGGTGACGCGCACCGCGCGATGCTGTCGTGGCGCACGCTGACCTTTGTGCCCATCGACCGCCGCCTGATCCTGCCCGACGAAATGGACAAAGCGTCGCGCGACTGGCTGAACGCCTATCATGCTGAGGTTCTTGAGAAAATCGGCCCTCGCGTCAGCCCCGGTGCGCTGATCTGGCTAAAGAACGCGACGGCACCAATCTGACCCATAGCAGGATTGTTACAAAGCTGCTAAAGACTGCGTTCAGCGTTCCGAGGAGGAAAACCCATGGCCAATCACATCACAATCCGCCCTGCCACAGGCAAATGGAGCGTGCGCGCCGGTGGTGCCGTCATCGGTGAAAGCGAAAACGCGCTGGAGCTGACCGAAGGCGACTATCCCTTCGTGATCTATTTCCCGCGCGGCGACATCGCCACGGCATTTCTGGACCAGACTGACAAGACCACCTTTTGCCCGCACAAGGGCGACGCCAGCTATTATTCGGTGGTGACCAAATCCACCACGCTGGAAAACGTCGCGTGGAGCTATGAGGACCCCAAACCCGAAGTGGCCGAGATCAAGGGCTATCTGGCCTTTTACGCGGGCAACGGCGTCACAGTCGAAAAGATCTGATCGCGCACGGCGTCAGGAGTGTTCTTCTGCCGCCGTCGCCGCCAGCGCGCGGTTGTAGGCGCGCAAGGCATCCACATGGAACAATGCGCCCAACAGTTCGGGCGGCAGGTCCTCGCCCCGCAATGCCACCACCGGAATGAACGCAGCCGATGCAGTCTCGAACACCGGCATCGCGGCTTCCAGCGTGGCCGAGGCGTCCAGATAGGTGCCCTCGCGGATCATGTCCCAACAGGCGTCGTCATCCGCCGCACGCGGATCGTCCGGCTTGCGCATCACTGTTGTCACACGGAACATCGCCAGCAAATAGGCCTGCGGCCCCGCCGCCAGATGCACGCCGCGCCGCTCTAGCTGGGTCAAAAAGAAACTGCGGTGCACCAGACGGCTGGCCAATGCCGTGCTCAGCGACACCGACACCATCACGGCCAACCCAGTCTGCCAGTCGCCTGTCAGCTCGAACACGATCAACGTGGTTGATATGGGCGCGCCCAGCACGGCGGCGGCCACCGCGCCCATGCCCGCCAGCGCATACAGCGTGACCGACCCCGACACATCGGGAAATACCCCCGTGGCAATCAGGCCAAAGGCCAGCCCCGTCAGCGCCCCCACCATCAGCGACGGCGAAAACACCCCGCCGCCCATGCGCCCGGCCATGGTGATCGCTACGGCAATCACCTTTATCACCGCAAAGATCATCACCTGTTGCAGCCCCAGCGTGCCGGTCAGCGCCAGCGAGGTCGTCTCGTAGCCGACACCGATGATATGGGGGAAAAAGATCGCGATACCGCCCAGCAGCGCCCCCGCCACCGCGGGCCGCAACCAGCGCGGCAGATGGGTGCGCGTCTGCACCACCGTGCCCAGATCGTCGGCCCAGAACACGGCCCGCATCAGCACCACCGCCACTAGCCCGCAGACCAGCCCCAGCATCAGGTAGGCAGGCAGTTCCACATAGAACTGCAACATCTCGGGTTGGGCCAGCCGGAACTCGGTCACGCCGCCGAACTCCAGCCGATTGATCACCGTCCCCGCGACGGATGCAATCACGATGGGCGCAAAGGCGTGCACCGCAAAATGGCGCAATACGACTTCCAGCGCGAACAGCGCCCCCGCGATCGGCGCGTTGAAACTGGCCGATACAGCCGCCGCCACCGCACAGCCCAACAGGTCGCGCCCCGTGACACCATCCGCCTTGATCAGCCGACACACTTTGGTCGAGATGACGGCCGCCAGGTGCACCACCGGCCCCTCGCGGCCTGTCGAGCCGCCGGACGACAGCGTGATGAAAGACGCCAGCGCCGACGCCAGCCCCGCGCGCGTCTCGACGCGGCCTTCGCGCATTGCGGCACCCTCGATCACTTCGGCCACGCTGCGCGCGCGCCCGTCGCGGGTGAAAAAGTGCAGGATCACCCCCACCACCAACCCACCCACAATCGGGATCGTCAAAATCAGGTACCACGGCAGGCTCTGGGCAAAACTGTGCAAATGCTGCACATCATCCGTTCCGTAAAGAAACGATTGCAAGCTGTTGATGCCCTTGCGGAAAAACAGGGCGGCAAAGCCTGCGCCAATGCCAATGACCAGCGCGATAAACCAGAATTGTATCTGCGAAGGACCGCGCTGCCGCACCACCCGAAAGCCGTCACGGCAGGCCGAAATCGCCTGTCCGTATGACTGAGAAAAGATCGACTGCTTTGAGGTGCTCATGGCCTGCCATTTTCCGCTCCCCTCTCTCTAGGTCAAGCGGCCCGAAACCAAAAGCCCCGTCAACGTCTTCTCAGGTCCAAAAAATCTGGCGGGGAACTGCACATCCCCCGAAAAACCTCAGCCGTCCAGCAATGCGCTGGCCGCAGCGCGCGCTGCGTCGGTGACCTGATCGCCTGCCAACATCCGCGCCACCTCGTCCACACGCGCGGGCGCGTCCAGCGGGATCACCTGCGACGTGGTCATGCCCTTGGTCACCGATTTCGACACCTGCCAGTGATGCGCGCCCAATGCGGCCACCTGCGGCGAGTGGGTGACCACCAGAACCTGCCCGCCCTCGGCCAGCGCCTTCAGCCGACGCCCCACAGCGTCCGCAGTCGCCCCGCCAACGCCGCGGTCAATCTCGTCAAAGATCATCGTCAGACCCGCCTGCCCGCCTGCCAGACAAACCTTGAGCGCCAGCAGAAAGCGGCTCAGCTCCCCACCCGAGGCAATCTTGTTCAGCGGACCCGCAGGCGCGCCGGGGTTGGTGGCCACGGTAAAGGCCACGGCGTCGCGCCCCTCGGGGCCTGCGGGCTCATCGGTGATGCGTGTTTCGAACACCGCGCGGTCCATTTTCAGCGGGGCCAGTTCGGCGCTGACGGCCTTGTCCAGCTTGGCAGAGACCTTGGTCCGCGCCTGGGTCAGATCACTGGCCGCCGCGTCATAGGCAGCCTCGGCTTCGACCAACGCCTTGCGCAACGCGGCCAGATCGGAGTCGCCCGCATCCAGCGCCGCAAGCTTCTGGCGCAATGTGTCGGCATAGCCCGCCAATTCATCGGGGGCCACGTCATGTTTGCGGGCCAGGGCGCGGATGGCGAACAGCCGTTCCTCGGCCTCTTCCAGCTCGATCGGGTTGAACGACAGCCCGTCGATGGCGGCCACCACCCCGCTCTGCGCCTCGTCCAGTTCGACCATGGCTCGGCCCAGGGCTGCGATGGCCCCGTCCAGCGTGCCCTCGGCCTTGTCCACGGCCCCCTCAAGCCAGCGCAGGGCGTTGCTCATCGCACCTTCGGCCCCGTCATAGCCCAGGATCTCATAGGCCTTGACCACGTCCGACCGGATGCGCTCTGCCGCCTGCATAAGGCGGCGGCGGGTATCAAGCTGTGCCTCTTCGCCCGGCTCGGGGGCCAACTGGTCCAGCTCGCCCACGGCGTGACGCAGGAAATCCTCTTCGGCGCGGATCGCCTCCATCGCCGTCTCGGCGGTGGCCAGCGCCTTGCGCGCCTTGCCAACCGCGCTCCACGCGGTGCGCACCGCAGCCTTCCGCGGTTCCAGCTTGCCGAATTCATCCAGAATATCACGGTGGCCGCGCGGGTTCAGCAATCCGCGATCATCATGCTGGCCGTGCAATTCCACCAGCGTGTCCGACAGCGCGCGCAGCACCTCGCCCGAACAGCGGCGGTCGTTGACCCAAGCCGTCTTGCGCCCGTCCGCGGTGTTGATGCGGCGCAGGATCAGCTCGTCGCCATCGGGCAACCCGGCCTCTTGCAGCACGCCATGCGCCGGATGGCCTTCTGGCAAATCGAACCACGCGGTCACCTCGCCGTGATCGGCCCCTTGGCGGACCAGATCCGCACGCCCGCGCCAGCCCAGAACAAAGCCCAGCGAATCCAGCAGGATCGACTTGCCCGCGCCGGTTTCACCGGTCAGCACGTTCAGACCCGGCTGGAACGCAAGTTCCAGCCGGTCGATGATCAGCATGTCCGAGATATCAAGCCCGCGCAGCATGTCAGTTGCCTGTCGGGTGGTTGCAGCCCTCGCGGATTACAGCCACCGCCCTTTGATCATCTGACGATAGATCTGGCTCAGCCAATTGTCGCCCACCGCTTCCAGCTCAAGCCCGCGGCCCGTCAACAGCTTGTAGCTGTCTTCGTACCAATCGGTGGACCGGTAGTTATAGCCCAGAATGGCGCCAGCCGTCTGTGCCTCCTGGGTCAGACCCAGCGACAGGTAGGATTCGACCAGACGGTGCAGCGCCTCGGCGGTGTGCGACGTGGTCTGGAAATCCTCGACCACGACGCGGAACCGGTTGATGGCTGCGGTGTAGTTGCCCCGCTTGAGGTAATAGCGCCCGATTTCCATTTCCTTGCCGGCCAGATGGTCAAAGGCCAGGTCGAATTTGAGAATCGCGGATTTAGCGTATTCGCTGTTGGGATAAACCTCGATCACCTTGCGCAGCGATTGCAGCGCCTGGAACGTCAGGCCCTGGTCGCGGCCAACCTCGTCGATCTGGTCGTAATAGCTGAGCGCCAGAAGATACTGCGCATAGGCGGCATCGTCGTCATCGGGGTAAAAGTCGATGAACCGCTGCGAGGCCGAGCGCGAGTTTTCATAATCCTTGTCGCGGTGATAGGAAAACGCCTGCATGATCAACGCGCGTTTCGCCCATTCGGAATAGGGATAAAGCCGTTCAATTTCGGCAAAATAGAACGCCGCCTGATCGGGTTTCTTCCGCTCAAGCTCGAATTCGCCGCGTTCGTAAATCTGCTGTGCCGTGTAGGTTTCGAGCGGAACTTCCTGCTGGTTAAAGATGCCGCCCGTTGTCGGACGATCCCTGCCATTGCCACAGGCGCTCAACGCCGTCGCCAACACGAGGGCACACACTACCCCGGTTCGGGTCCCGCCGCTGGTCATGCCTTGCCATCCTCATCGCTGTCCATCGCCTGCTTCGCAGACTGAATTACATCGTCTCTAACACAGAAAATTGGAAGGCAAAACGCCCCAATGCACTGATGTTCAAACTGAATGATTGATGTCACGTCAAACGCGCCGAGGCAAGCTCAGGCAACTTGCGGAATTTCGTCCCAAACCAGGCCGTAACCCGGCAGGCGACGACTTTGTTCGGCGTCGCACACGATCATGCGCACCGCATCCGGCGTTGCAAAAACCTTGCGCAACAAGGTGTTGGTCAGTGAATGACCCGCACGCACACCGATATAGTGGCCGATCAACGGCGCACCGGCCAGCGCCAGATCGCCCAATGCGTCCAGCATTTTATGGCGCACAGGTTCGTCACTGTGACGCAAGCCGCCGGGGCTGAGGACGCGGTCGCCGTCGAACACCACGGCGTTTTTGCCGGGGTTGCCGCCCAGTGCCAGGCCATTGGCCTGCATCGCGATCACGTCCGCCTGACGGCAGAAGGTGCGGCTGTCACACAGTTCGCGGGCAAAGCTGCCGTTGTTCATCACCAGCGATTTTTGCTGGTGACCAATGGCCGCATCGGCAAAATCAATCTCGAAATCAATGCGCAGCGTGTCCGAGGGGCGCAGTGTTGCACTGGCCTCGCCGTCGGTCACGGTGACTTCTTTCAGCACCTCGAATGCACGCACCGGCGCGTTCAGCGCCCGCAGGCCACGCTGCATGATGCCGCGCACGAAAGGTGCGGCGGAACCGTCAAGGATCGGCACTTCGGGGCCATCGATTTCCACCAGCGCATTGTGCACGCCACAGCCTGCCAGCGCGGCCATCACATGCTCGACCGTCGACACGGTGGTACCGGCCGCGTTTTCCAGCTTGGTGCACAGGGGCGAACGGTTGACCGCATCCCAACGGGCCGGGATCAGCGCATCGCCCAGAACGTCACGGCGTGCGAACCAGATCCCGTGTTCGGCCATCGCGGGCCGAATGGTCAGCGTCGCAGGCTTGCCGGAATGCAGACCGGTGCCAGTGAAGCTGATTGGGGATTTGACAGTTGTTTGCACGTTTACGTGTCCTTGGCTGTTAGCGGTGTATCTTAATTAGATGTCAGGGGGCCGTCTCTCAACTCAATCTTTGTAACGTAATGAAACATCCGGAATCAGAAACGGCGATAAGGCGCCTGCGACCCCGTAAACAGTTGGATTAAAACGAAAAAGGGCCACCCGAAGGCAGCCCTTTTCGTTACAAGTGACCTAGCGTCAGTTGGCTTGACGGCGCAGGAAAGCGGGGATTTCGATCCGCTCCTGATCGGGGTCATGTTCCTGGACCGGCTGCGGCGCGGGCGCTGCGGCGCGACCCGATTGCACAGGCGGTTGCTGGCGTGCTGGCTGCTGCTGACGTGCGGGCTGTTGCTGCGCACGTTCGGGTTGCTGGCCTTCGCCGTGACCGGTCATCCGGTTGATCAGCGTGTTGATGCCAAAGCGCGGGCGCTCGGCCTGTGCCGGTGCCGGTGCCTGACGCGGTGTCGATGCGGGTGCTGCCTTTTGGGCTGCGGCACGCAGGCGGGCAAGTGCTTCGGGCGACGGTGTGCCGGGCGCAGGTGCGCGCGGTGCCACGAATGTTTCCGGCTCGGCGTTCAGCGAGTCGTGGTGCTGAGGCTCGAACGCGGCAACTTGCGGCTGGTACGCAGGCGGCGGCAATGCGTCGTCGTTGTCGTCTTCGGCAAAGATGTCCTCGGCCATATCTTCGGCAGCCACCTGTTCGACGTTCATGTCTTCGAACAGGGTCGGCTCCTGATATGAAGTGTGGGCCGCAACGTGCTCTTCTTCATAGACTTCTTCAACTTTCGCGGGCGCAGGCGCAGCGGCCGCTGCGGGCGCTTCTTCCTGTGTGACCTGCGCCTTCAGCGGGGCCGACATCTTGCGGCGCGGCACCGGCATTTCGGTGTTCACCTCGACCGCGTCGATGCCTGTGGCCACAACGCTGACGCGCATCATGCCACCCATGTCCGTGTCCAGCGTGGAACCGACGATGATGTTCGCCTCGGGGTCCACTTCCTCGCGGATGCGGTTGGCGGCTTCGTCCAGTTCGAACAGGGTCAGGTCGTGGCCACCGGTGATGTTGATCAGAACACCTTTGGCGCCGCGCAGGCTGATTTCGTCCAGCAGCGGGTTCGCGATGGCCTTCTCGGCGGCCTGGATAGCGCGATCTTCGCCCTCGGCCTCGCCTGTGCCCATCATCGCCTTGCCCATCTCGTCCATCACGGCGCGCACGTCGGCAAAGTCGAGGTTGATCAGGCCCGGACGGACCATCAGGTCTGTCACGCCCTTGACGCCTTGATACAGAACATCGTCTGCCATCGAGAACGCTTCGGTGAATGTGGTTTTCTCGTTCGCCAGCCGGAACAGGTTCTGGTTGGGGATGATGATCAGCGTGTCCACGACCTTTTGCAGCGCCTCGACGCCATCTTCGGCCTGGCGCATCCGCTTGGCACCCTCGAACTGGAAGGGCTTGGTCACGACGCCAACGGTCAGAACGCCCAATTCGCGGGCGGCTTGTGCGATGATCGGGGCCGCACCGGTGCCGGTGCCGCCGCCCATACCGGCAGTGATAAAGCACATGTGTGCCCCCGCCAGGTGATCAACGATCTGTTCAATGCTTTCTTCGGCGGCCGCAGCCCCGACCGAAGCGCGCGCACCAGCGCCCAGACCTTCGGTTACCTTGATGCCCAACTGAACCCGGTTCGCGGCGGCAGATTGCTGCAGCGCCTGCGCGTCGGTGTTGGCGACGACAAAGTCGACGCCATCCAGTTGTTTTTCGATCATGTTGTTGACCGCGTTGCCACCGGCGCCACCGACCCCGAACACGGTGATCCGTGGTTTCAGTTCGTCCTGTCCCGGCATTGAGAGGTTCAATGTCATCACTAATCCGCCTGTTTTTGTGTTCCGGCCCGCATTCGCGGTGTTTTTCGTCCCAAATCTGACATGATCCTAAAGACTGCGAGCAGGCGCGTCACGTCAAAACTGGGCTACAACCCCAAAATGTTGATGTTTTTTTGCAAAAAACGCGGGATTTCGCCGATCACACCGTATGATGTGGGCAAAGCTATGGCGCACCCTGCACCTAGAGGTGGCAGGCATGCATGTCGCAAGCCCGTTTAGAGAGCACCCAAAAGCGCGGGGTGCGAGGTGGATCTGTCTGTTTGGCTGACTGCTCAATCTGCCGTGGGCCTCTTCGGGCCTTGGGGAAATAGTACATCAGGGCGTTTGCCCGCGCCAGTGGATTCCTGCGCCCGTCGGCGAAAAATGACCGGCGCGGGGCCCCTGCCCCGATGCATGGCCTTACCAGTTGTCGCGGAACCAGCGCACGGCCCGGCGCAGCGAGCGCGCGGGATAGCGGTCGGCAGGAATGTCGAAATCCCACCATTCGTCCTGCGGGTGCGCTGCAAACAACGCCAGCCCCACAGCCGAAGCAAACCCCGGCCCCGTGGCGGCCTGCGGCAACCCGTGCACGCGCAACGGACGGCCCAGACGCACCTGCTGGCCCAGAATTTTCGACGCCAGCCCGTCCAGACCGGGGATCTGGCTGCCGCCACCGGTCAGCACGATCTGCTGGCTGGGCAGATGGTCAAAGCCCGCCGCGTCCAGACGCGCGCGCACCTCTTCCAGGATTTCCTCGACCCGTGGCCGCATGATCCCGATCAGCTCGGCGCGGCTGGCGGTACGGCGGTCGTGTTCATAATCGCCGGTGTCGCCGCCGATCTCGATCATCTCGCGGTCGTCCATGCCTGTGGCGTGCACCCCGCCGTAGAACGTCTTGATCCGTTCGGCGTTGGCCATCGGCACTTGCAGCCCCATCGAAATGTCCGACGTGACGTGATCGCCGCCCATGCGCACCGCATCGGCATAGATCATGTGTTTCTTGATAAAGATCGACACACCCGTGGTGCCGCCGCCCAGATCGATACAGGCCGACCCCAGCTCCTGCTCGTCCTCGACCAGCGCCGAAATGCCCGACACATAGGCCGACGAGGCCACACCCGCCAGTTCCAGGTCACAGCGCTTGATGCAATGCGCCAGATGCTGCACCGCTGCGGCATCGACCGTCAGCATGTGCATGTCCACCGACAACGTATTGCCCAGCTGGCCGCGTGGATCGGAAAGCCCCGACCGGTGGTCCAGCGCAAAGTTTACCGGCTGTGCGTGCAGCACTTCGCGGTCCTCGCCGTAATCGGGCACGTCGCACCGGGCCAGCACACGGGCCACGTCCTGTTCGCTGACCAGATCGCCGTCCATCTCAAGCTGTGCGTCCAGCCCATAGCTGCGCGGTTCGGCACCGGCAAAGCAGGCGATGACGTGGTCAACACGAATACCGGCCATCTTCTGCGCCGCCTGCAAGGCGGTGCGGATGGCGCGCTCGGTCTCGCCCATGGCGCAGATCTCGCCAAAGCGGACACCGCGCGACCGTGTGGTTGCCGCACCGATAACGCGGAAACCCGATTGACCGGCCAGCGAGCCGATCTCGCCGCCCTCGTCCATCTTGGCCGAGCCATCAAAGCGCAGGACAAGACAGGCAATCTTGGACGAACCTACGTCCAGAATGGCCACAACACCACGTTGCATCGCCATCTTGCGCATGTTGCGCATGCTGCGCTGGCTGTCATAGAGGTCATTCATCATATCACTGCCTGTCCATCTCGATTTTACGGATACGCCACATTTCTTGTGTTGCGGCCTCATTCATTTTCACGGTGGGACGCTCTGCAATTCGCATGTCCAACCGCGCCACGTCGCGCGACAGAACGTCCTGTGCGTTCTCCAGCGCGATCACCCGTTCCAGTGCCGGAACAGCACCGTATTCCGGCAAAAGCACACGTTGTTCGCGGTCCAGAACCACGTCCCAGCGGCGCAGGCCGATGCGCACGACACCGCGCAGGCGGCTGCCCAGCGGGGCCGCGGCTTCGATCAGTTCAAGCGCCTCGGTCACAGCCTTGTCCGCCCCCTCGCCCGCCACCAAAGGCAGGTCGGGACGCAGGTTGCGGCGGGCAATGCTGGCGACATGGGCGCCGGTTTCGTCGATCAGGGTCAGCCCGTCGGCCTGGCGCCAGATGGCAACCGGCACACGCGGTGTCACGTCAATCTGCAGGATACCGCCCGGCCGGATGCGCACGGTCGCCTCTTTCACAGGGTCCAGCCCCGCGACAGTGCGCCGGATGTGCTCCAGGTCCAGGTCAAAGGACGACACGGGAAAATCAATCGGCAGGATTTCCCGGATATCCTCGCCGGTTTCGGTGGTCGCCCCGTCGATGGCCATCACCGATACCATGAACTCGGGCCGTTCCTCGATCGCGCGGCGGGCTTCGGCGATGGTGTCCAGAACGGTCTGGCGGCGCGCATCATTGCCAAGGTAGATCGCCCCTGCCACCAGCGCCACCGTGAACGGCAGGCCAAAACGCAGGCCGAACCGGAACCCCGGTGTCAGCATCAGGCGTTGCAACCGCCAAGCCCAGCGCGACGGTGCCGGATCGGCCTTGGGTGTGCGGTTGCGACGGATCAGCGATGGCACGATGCGTCCTCCACCATCCAGCGGCACAGCTTGCCAAAGGACATGCCGGTCTTATCGGCCTGCTCGGGCGACAGCGATGTCGGCGTCATGCCGGGCTGGGTGTTGGTTTCCAACAGGATCAGCCCCGCCGCGCCCCGGCTTTCATCCCAGCGGAAATCGGTGCGGCTGATGCCACGGCATCCCAGCGCCTTGTGCGCACGCACGGCATATTCCATGCACAGGTCGAAAATCTCCTGCGGGATCTCGGCGGGCACCACGTGGGTCGATCCGCCCGGTTTGTATTTGGCGTCGTAGTCGTACCAGCCGGTCGTCAGGATATCCGTGACCGTCAATGCGCGGTCGCCCATCACGCTTGTCGTCAGCTCGCGGCCCGGAGCAAAGGTTTCCACCATCACCTCGGCAGGCATGCTGTCGCTCAACTGCGGCGGACCATTGTTGTCCTTGCCCACCAGATAGACCCCGACGGACGATCCTTCGTTGTTGGGCTTGACCACATAGGGCGGCGGCATCACGTGGCCCGCCATCACTTCGGCCTTGGTGCAGATCATGCTCTCAAGCACCGGCAGACCGGCAGAGCGGAACACTTCCTTGCTGCGCTGTTTGTCCATCGCCAGCGCCGAGGCCAGCACGCCGGAATGCGAATAAGGCACGCCGATCCACTCCAGCAAACCCTGCACACAGCCATCTTCGCCCCACCGCCCGTGCAGGCAGTTGAGAACGGCATCCGGTTTGATGTCCTGTAAACGCGCAACGAGGTCGGGGCCTGCATCGACCTCGACCACGTCAAATCCTTCATCCCGCAAAGCGGCGGCGCAAGCGTGTCCGCTTGAGAGCGAAACCTCGCGTTCAGCGGAGGGTCCACCCAATAGTACCGCAACTTTCGAGGGTGTCCTGCTCGACTGACCCACGTTAGTGCCTCTGTATCCCAAGCCCTTTGCGGACTCTTATCGTTGTGACCGGTTTTCGGTCCTGATCGTTCAACTGATCGTTGTTTTTGGTCGTTATTCTGGTCGTTCTGCCATCTTGTGAACCGGCAAATCCGCGCGCGGTTCGCCGATGCGCATAATTTCCCACTCTAGCGTGATACCGCTGGTTGCGTAAACCTCTTTTCGCACCTTTTCACCAAGGTTTTCAAGGTCCGCCGCAGTGGCATTGCCGGTGTTGATCAGGAAATTGGAATGCTTGGGGCTCATTTGCGCGCCACCCACCGTGGCGCCGCGCAGGCCCGCATCGTCGATGACCTTCCAGGCCTTCAAATCGTGCACGTCGTCGGCCTGCCCCGTCGATGAAAACCCGGCAGGGTTGCGAAAGGTCGATCCGGCGCTGCGGTCCTTGGTGGGCTGGGTCTCGTCCCGCTTTTGCAGTTGCGCCGCCATCCGGTCGTGCAACGCGGCAGGATCGCCGGCAGGGCCGCGCAGCGTGGCGCTAACCAGCACCGCCCCCTGCGGCAGGTCGCTTTGCCGGTAGCGGAAATTCATCTGCGCGGGCGTCAGGGTCACCACCGCGCCGTCGCGCAGGATCACGCGTGCAGATTGGAACACATCCGCCGTATAGCTGCCGTAGCAGCCCGCGTTCATGCGCACTGCACCGCCGATGCTGCCCGGAATGGTGCGCAGGAATGTCAGGTCCACGCCTGCGTCCGCGGCGCGCCGCGCCACATGCGCGTCCAGCGCCGCCGCTCCCGCCGTGACGGTGTCGCCCGAAACCTCGATCCCGTTGAACCCGCGTCCCAGCCGGATCACCACGGCGCGCAGACCGCCATCGCGCACGATCAGGTTGCTGCCCACGCCCATCGGGAACACGGCGACATCTCCGGGCAAGGCCGCCAGGAACTGCGCCAGGTCCTCCTCGTCCGCAGGCTGGAACAACCAGTCCGCAGGCCCGCCCACGCGCAGCCATGTCAGATCGCTCAGGTCGCGATTGGGGGTCAGCTTGCCACGGACGGGCGGAAGATCGATCATGTCAGGGTCTGCTCTTGCGGGTCAGGAAACGGTGAATGATCCACCCCATACCAAAACAGGCGCAAAGAAACAGGCCCATTGCCAGCAAAGCCACGATGACGCTGTTGTTGTAGGGCGGCACGCCAAGGCCGAGCCACAGCAGCGCGGCGATGATCACCAGCGACAGCGGCACATAATACAGATACAGCCGGATATAGCCGCGCAGGCCGATGTACATCGCCACAGCCCCCAGGATCAGCGGCGGGACAAAGGCCGAAACCGGGATCATTTTCCCAGCGTCCGGCTGCGCAGCCAACGCCCCAGGTAGATCACCGGCCAACGCAGCATCGACGCCCCCGCGACCATCACCATCAGGCCGATCCACGGCCCGTGCTGCATCGTGACATAGCCCAGTATCGGGATGCCAACGGCAATCAGGACATAGGCCACCCGCCAATGGTGATCGCGGCTTGGCGTCATGGCGATCACATTGGCGGCCAGCGCCCAGAGACAGGCGAATATCAGTGAAAGTGTCATTGGTCAGGAAGCTCCGGTCGTTGCCCCCTCAGGCGTGCGTAGAAATAGCGCAGCGGATTGCGAAACATCGAAACAAAGGCAGCAAAGGCCAGCAGCCCGGCCCACCACGCCACCTGAAGACCGATCATCACGATCAGAACAGGGGCCGCGATCAGCAAGGCAACACCGGGCACATATTGGCGGCGCATCGGCAGCAAGGCCACGGCGGCGGCGGCAAAGACCCACGCCACCGAGAGCCACAGCAGGGTCATGCCGCGCCCTTTTGCAACCGCTTCGGCAAGGCATTGGCCCATGTGCTGATCGTCCCGGCCCCAAGGCAGACAACCATGTCGCCGGGACGCGCGTGCGCGCGCACCAGCCGCTCCAGATCATCCTCGTCCATTACGGCAAAGGCGTGGCGATGCCCGCTGCGGGTCAGACCGGCAACCAGATCGTCGCGCGATGCACCGGGAATGGGCTGTTCCCCCGCTGCGTAAACCTCGGCAATGCCGACGACATCGGCGTCGTTAAAACAGGTGCAGAATTCCGCAAAGTGGTGGGACAGACGCGAATAGCGGTGCGGCTGGTGCACCGCGATCACGCGGCCCTCGGTCGCCTGCCGCGCGGCACGCAGCACGGCGGCAATCTCGACCGGATGGTGACCGTAATCGTCGATGATGGTCACACCATCGACCACGCCCACACGGGTAAAGCGGCGGTTCACACCACCGAAATTGGCCAGCGCCTTGCGGATCTCGCCGCTTTTCATGCCCAGATGCCGCGCCACGGCCACCGCCGCCAGCGCATTCGACACGTTGTGGTCGCCCGGCATCGGCAGGGTGCAGCCGTCGATGATCTTGTTTTCCGCCCGCAGCACGATATCGAAATGCGCCACGCCGTTGACATAGGTCAGGTTGACCGCCCGCACATCGGCCTGCGCGTTGAACCCGTATGTGGTCACCCGCCGGTCGGTCAGCTTGCCCACAAGGCTTTGCACATCCGCGTCATCGGTGCAGCACACGGCCAGCCCGTAAAAGGGAATGTTGGACACGAAATCCAGGAACCCCTTGTGCAGGTTTTCCTCGGTGCCCCAATGCTCCATATGCTCGGGGTCGATATTCGTGACGATGGCAATCGTCGCGGGCAGACGGTTGAAGGTGCCGTCGCTTTCGTCCGCCTCGACCACCATCCATTCGCCCTCGCCCTTGCGGGCGTTGCTGCCATAGGCGTGGATCACCCCGCCGTTGACCACCGTGGGGTCAAACTTGCCCTCGTCCAGCAGGGCGGCGACCATCGTGGTCGTCGTGGTCTTGCCGTGGGTGCCCGCAATGGCGATGTTCGATTTCAACCGCATCAGCTCGGCCAGCATCTCGGCACGGCGCACGATGGGCAGACCGCGTGCACGGGCGGCGTCCAGTTCGGCGTTCCCCGGCTTGATCGCCGAGGAAATCACCACCACCTGCGCGTCTTCGATGTTTTCGGCCCGCTGGCCTTCGAACACCAGCGCGCCCAGTTCTTCCAATCGGTCGGTGATCTTGGATTTCTTCAGGTCCGAACCTTGCACCACATAGCCATGGTTCAACAACACTTCGGCAATGCCCGACATACCGATTCCGCCGATGCCGACGAAATGAATGGGGCCGACGTCTCCGGGCAGTTTTGTGGCGGCGTTCATTCTTCTGTTCCTCTCCCCGCGAGGGTTTCGACCATCACGGCCAGTTCAAGTGCGGCTGCCGGTTTGGCGTGGCCATGCGCGGCGGAGGCCATTTGCAATGCCCCGTTCGGATTGTCCAGAACAGCATGGATCTGCTCGGCCAGGCTGGCAGGCGTCAGCGCATCCTCGGGGATCAGGATGGCCGCCCCGGCATCGACCAGCCCGCGTGCGTTTGCGGTCTGGTGGTCGCCGGTGGCGGCGGCAAAGGGGATCAGGATCGACGGGCGGCCGATCACGCCAATGTCAGCCACGGAAGATGCGCCCGACCGCGAGATCACCAACTGCGCCTCGGTCATGCGGCGCGGCACATCGTCAAAGAACGGCTGCACATCCGCGTCGATGCCCGCCTGGGCATAGTATTCGGCCACACGGTCCATGTCTTCCTCGCGGGCCTGGTGGCTGACACGGATGTTGCGCACCATCTCTATCGGCAGCTGAGCGATGGCGGGCGGGACCACGTCGCTCAGCACCCGCGCGCCCTGGCTGCCGCCGATCACCAACAGCTCCATCGGATAGTCACCGGGCACGATATACCCTGCCTCGGCCCGTTCCAGCACCGCGCGGCGCACGGGGTTGCCGACGTAATAGCCTTCGATGCCCTCGGGCAGTTCGGTTGGCCACGTGCCACAGGCCACCGCAAGAACGCGTTTGGCGAAAATCTGGTTCACACGGCCCAGAACGCCGTTCTGTTCGTGGATCATGCGCGGCAGACGCAGTGCCGTGGCCGCCGCCATCGCCGGAATCGACGGATAGCCACCAAAGCCCACGACAACATCCGGCCGGTCGCGCATCATCTTGATGATCGCCCCCAGCACGCCGCCCGCAATGCGGAAGGGCACCGCCGCCTTGGCCAGAAGACCGCCGCGCGCAAATGTGGCGCTGCTGATCTGTTCGATCTGGGTGGAATGGGGAAAGCCGCCCGTATAGCGCGCCCCGCGCGCGTCCGTCGACAGCTTCACCCGCCAGCCACGGCGCAACATCTCTTCGGCCAGCGCCTGCGCGGGGAACATGTGCCCGCCCGTGCCACCGGCTGCGATCAACAAAAGCGGCTGTTTCATCGGCCGCGGCCCCGGCCCAGCAAATCGCTGATCTCGCCCTGGGGACGGGTGCGGGTGAACGCCAACAGCATCCCCAGCGCGATTCCCGAGGCAATGACCGACGACCCCCCATAGCTGACAAAGGGCAGCGTCATCCCCTTGGCCGGCAGCAACCGCACGGCCACGCCCATGTTGATCATCGCCTGCACGCCAAAGGTACAGGCCAGCCCGGTGCCCGCCAGCCGGATGAACGGATCACGCTCGCGCATCAGGCGCAGCAGCGACCGCACCACCACAACCGTGTAAAGCGCGATGATCACCAGCACCAGGATCAGCCCGTATTCTTCGGCCGCCACGGCAATGATAAAGTCGGTGTGCGCATCGGGAAGCGACCATTTCACCTCGCCCTCGCCGACGCCAACGCCGAACAGGCCGCCTTCGCGGATCGCGTTGGTGGCATAGCCCAGCTGCGTCGTGGGGTCGATGTCCGCGCTCAGAAACCCGTCAATCCGGCGCGCAAAATGTTCAGAGCTGGAATAGGCCACGGTGCCCGCCATCACGACCAGCCCCGCCATGCCCACCAGCAGCAGCATGGGCGCACCGGCGACGAAATACATCACGCCCCAGCCGAACAACACCAGACAGGCCTGACCAAAGTCGGGCTGCAACGCCAGCATCAGCACAATCGTCACGCAGAGGATGAACGACCACATCCGCCCCGGAGGACCGTTCAGGTCCTGCCCCGCGGCCATCATCCAGGCACAGACCACCACGAAACCCGGCTTCAGGAACTCGGACGGCTGCACGCTGGCAAAGCCCAGCGAGAACCACCGCGTTGCACCCTTGCCAAAATCGGTGCCGAAAAACGGCAGCAGCATCAGCGCCACAAATGTCAAAAGGAACCCGACCACCGCCAGACGGCGCACCATCACCGGTGTCATCATCGAGGTCAGCATCATGGCGACCAGCGCGACACATCCGAAAAACGCCTGTCGTTGCACGTAGTGAAAGGCCTCGAAGCCGTTCTTCGCCGCCAGCGGCGGCGATGCGGCCAGTCCCAGAAGCAGTCCGATCGTGAACAGGATGAGAATGCACGACATCGACCACATGTCGATTGTGCGCCACCATTTCGGCAGGATCGGCTCGCCATCGCGCACCGGTGCTGCACCATACACCATTTCTGTCATGTCAAACCGCCTAGAACTGCCTCAGGTCGCCCCTTTGCGGGGTCTGATGCGCATCATAGCTGGAAAAGTCCCTGCGGGCTAGTGGGTTTCACCCCTGCCCGCCACTGGGCAACCAGCCGCCGATCAGGGGTGGGCGCGGGTGCCGCGAACGGGATAGTCTTTTTCGCGCACAAAGGTGATACCGCGCAGCAGCGCGTCCAGGTCGGGCCGCGCGAAAGGCGCGTTCGACACGTCGACGATTTGCAGGTTTCCATCGCCATTCACCACGAATGTGCCAGGCTCGGCAAAGGGGCGGTCGGTTTCCTGAGGGCCGCGCGGGTCCGAGATATAAAGGCCCAGCTGCGCCATCTGCTCGGGGCTGAGATCATAGGCAACAGGCAGCTCAAGCGCCTGTTCCTCCACCATCTTCTGCGCCTTTTCCAGCGGATCGGCAGAGACCACGATGACCTCGACCTTCTGGTCGTAAAAGGCCGAAGCCATCTCTTGCAGTTGCGACAGATAGCGTTTGCAGATCGGACAGTGCAGGCCGCGATAGACGACAACCAGCTGCCAGTCATGGCCATTGTGCGCCTTGCCCAGCGTGCGGGTGCCGCCGCCGACGGTGTTCATCTGGATTTGCGGGAAGGGCATGCCGGCATCTAGCGTGTTCATGGGACGGTCCTTTCTATATCGCGTTGCCCCCTACCTATGCCCTCGAAGGACAAGGTCAAAGGCTCTCAGCGATTTCTTGACCGCACCCGCACAATCAGGCAGGGCAGAGCGATGCAGATTGACACGTTGATCATAGGCGCCGGTGCGGCCGGCATGATGTGCGCGGCCCATGCGGGTGCGCATTCTGACAAGCGCGTCGTGATCGTGGACCACGCCAAATCGCCCGGCGAGAAAATCCGCATCTCGGGCGGCGGGCGGTGCAATTTCACCAATATGTATTGCGACCCGCAGGCCTTTATCTCGGGCAATCCGCATTTCGCCAAATCGGCGCTGGCGCGCTACACACAATGGGATTTCATCGAGCTGGTCGACCGCCATGGCATTGCCTGGCATGAGAAAACCTTGGGACAGCTGTTCTGCGACGGCTCGGCCAAGCAGATCGTGGCGATGCTGACGGGAATGATGGCCGATGCAGGGGCCACGTTGCATTTGCAAACTTCTGTCCAGAGTGTTGCAAAGTCTGCGGAAGGCTTTGCAGTTGCCTTGCAAACCCCTGATGGCGCTTTGCAAATTCAGACGCGCAATCTGGTTCTGGCCACGGGCGGCAAGTCGATCCCCAAGATGGGCGCGACCGGCTTGGCCTATGACATCGCGCGCCAGTTCGCGATACCCGTCACTGAAACCCGCCCCGGGCTCGTCCCCTTTACCTTTTCCGAAGGGCGCTTTGTCCCACTGGCCGGTGTCGCCGCCCCGGCGCGCATGGCGGCGGACGGCCCCAGCTTTGACGAGGCGGTGCTGTTCACCCACCGCGGCCTGTCCGGCCCTGCGGTGCTGCAAGTGTCCAGCTATTGGCGCGAAGGTCAGACCGTCACGCTGAACCTTGACCCGCAGAACACCATCGCCCCCGCCCTGCGCGCGCAACGCCAGCACTACGGTCGGCGCAACCTGACGACGGAACTGGCCGCCCATCTGCCGTCGCGGCTGGTGGACTTCATGAAAGACGACTGGGTGCTGACCGGCAACCTGGCCGACCAGTCCGACGCGCGCATCGACACGCTGGTGGACCGCATCCAGAACTGGCAGCTGACCCCCACGGGCACCGAAGGCTACCGCACCGCCGAGGTCACCCTTGGCGGCATCGACACCGACGCGCTGTCGTCAAAAACCATGCAGGCCAAGGACGTTCCGGGCCTCTATGCCATCGGTGAAGCGGTCGATGTCACCGGCTGGCTGGGCGGCTACAACTTTCAGTGGGCGTGGTCGTCGGGCATGGCGGCGGCGCGGGCGATTGCGGCAGCCTAAGACAAACCCAGCCGCGCCCGAACCTCTGCCACGAAGTCGTCGCCGCGTTTCTCGAAGCTGTCGTACTGGTCAAAACTGGCCGCCGCCGGCGCCAGCAGCACCGTATCGCCCGCCTCGGCGTCGGCCATCGCCGCCGCGACCGCCGAGGCCATGGTCCCGCAAACTTGCGTTTCGGCGTCCAGTTGCACGGCAAAAGCCGCCGCTTCGCGCCCGATCACATAGGCCTTTTTCACCGACCCCGACACCGCGTTCAGCGGGTCCAGCCCACCCTCTTTCTGCAAGCCACCACAGATCCAGCGGATGTTCTGGAACGCCTCCAGCGCCTTCAGCGCGCTGTCGACGTTGGTGGCCTTGCTGTCGTTCACATAGGCCACGCCGCCCGCCTCCGCGATCAACTGACTGCGGTGCGGCAGGCCGCCAAAACTGTGGAACGCCGCTTCGATCACGCGCGGGGCCAACCCCAGCGACCGGCAGGCGGCAAAGGCGGCGCAAGCGTTCTGATGATTGTGCGCCCCGGGCAAGCCCTTGACGCCGCGCAGATCAATCGACGCCACCTGCTTGCCCTTGCGATACTCCGACAGGAACCCCTTGCGCGCAAAGACGTTCCAGCCCGGTCCGGCCAGTTTCGCCGCGACCGAAATGCGGATCACACGGTCGTCGGTCGGTCCCTCGGACAGCTGCCCTGCCAGAAACCGTCCCTCGACCTCGTCCACGCCGATCACCGCGCGGTCGGGGCCACCCTCGGCGAACAGGCGACGCTTGGCCGCGAAATAGCCCCCCATGCCCGCGTGCCGGTCCAGATGGTCGGGGCTGAGGTTGGTGAACACGGCCACATCCGGCGTCAGGCTGCGCGCCAGGTCGGTCTGGTAGGACGACAGCTCCAGCACCACAACGCCGCCGTCCTGCGGCGGGTCGATGTCCAGCACGCCGCGCCCGATGTTGCCCGCCAGCTGGCTCTCGCGCCCAGCCTCGGTCAGGATGTGATGGATCAGCGCCGAAGTGGTCGATTTCCCGTTCGATCCGGTGACCGCGATCACACGCGGCACGGTGTCGTAAGAGGCCCATTCAGGTGTCGCAAAGCTCTGGAAGAACAGGCCGATGTCATTGTCCACGGGCACGCCCGCAAGCTGTGCAGCCGCCACGATAGAGTTGGGCGCAGGGTACAGATGCGGAATGCCGGGGCTGACGATCAGCCGCGCGATATCGCCAAAGGCGCTGGGATGATGCAGGTCCTGAACGGTGAACCCTTCAGCCTCGGCCTTGGCCTGCGCGGCCGGGTTGTCATCCCAGCAGATCGGCACCGCGCCACCGGCTGCCAGCGCACGGGCAGCCGACAGGCCCGAACGGCCCAGCCCCAGAACGGCGACACGGGCGCCTTGGAAACCTTGGACGGGGATCATTGGACGCAATCCTTTACGGTATGGGCCTTTACGGTAAGGGGTACAGGGGCTCTGCGCCGTCCCTGCCCTTGCAGGCAGCGCCCCCCACGGATTTCTTCAAACCTCAGACGCACAGATGCGGTCATGATTACCGGACCTTGAGCGTGGCAAGGCCGATCATCGCGAGGATCAGCGAGATGATCCAGAAGCGGATGACGATCTGCGGTTCGGCCCACCCCTTTTTCTCATAGTGGTGGTGGATCGGTGCCATCAGGAACACGCGCTTGCCGGTGCGTTTGAAATAAAGCACCTGGATGATGACGCTCAGCGCCTCGACCACGAACAGGCCGCCGACGATGGCCAGCACCAGTTCATGCTTGGTCGCAACCGCGATGGCGCCCAGCGCGCCGCCCAGCGCAAGGCTGCCGGTATCGCCCATGAACACCGCAGCGGGGGGCGCGTTGTACCACAGGAAACCCAGCCCGCCCCCAAAGAGCCCCGCGGTGAAAATCAGGATTTCACCGGTGCCGGGGACGTAATGCACGTCAAGATATTCGGTAAAGTCGACGCGGCCCACCGCATAGGCGATCACGCCCAATGCGCCTGCGGCGATCATCACCGGCATGATGGCCAGCCCGTCCAGACCGTCGGTCAGGTTGACCGCATTGGCCGACCCCACGATCACGATGATGGCAAAGGGCACGAACAGATAGCCAAGGTTGATCAGCGTGTCCTTGAAAACCGGCATCGCCAGCTGGTTCTGCAACTCGGCCGGATGATACAGCGCCGAAACATAGCCCGCGATGCCTGCGATCAGGAACCCCAGCAGCAGGCGCATCTTGCCCGACACCCCTGCGGTCGTCTGCTTGGACACCTTGGCATAGTCGTCGGCAAAGCCGATGGCGGCAAAGGATATGGTGACGAACAACACAACCCAGACAAACGGATTGTCCAGCCGCGCCCACAGCAATGTCGACGTCAACAGCGCCCCCACGATCAGCAGACCGCCCATGGTCGGCGTGCCGGCTTTGACAAAATGCCCCTCGGGGCCGTCATTACGGATCGGCTGGCCCTTGCCCTGGGTGCGGCGCAGCACGTTGATCAGCGGCTGACCAAAGATAAAGCCGAACAGAAGCGCCGTCAAAAAGGCCCCGCCCGCGCGGAAGGTGATATAGCGAAAGAGGTTAAAAACATCGCCACCGTCCGACAGTGCGGTCAACCAATAAAGCATTTCAGATGTTCCAACTCATTTTATTATTCTGGCCCGAAGCGGGTTCAGACGTTTTCGACCGGATGGCCCATTTTGCGGATTGCGTCAACGACCAGCGCCAGTTTCATGCTGAGCGAGCCCTTGGCCAGCACAACATCGCCTGCGTCCAGGCGCGCGCGCAGCACCTTGGCCATCTCTTCGGAGGTTTCACACCAGCGGCCGCGCTGATGCTCGGGCAGCGTGTCATACAGCGTGCGCATCAGCGGACCGATGCAATGCACGCGGTCGATGTTTTCCATCGCGTCCAGATCGGCCAGTTGTGCGTGCAGTTTTACGGCATCATCGCCCAGCTCTTTCATGTCGCCCAGCACCGCGATCCGTCGGCCCCGGCGCACACGGCCTGTGTCGTGGGTGACTTCGGCGGCGGCCAGCACGTCCAGCGCCGCCGCCATCGACGTGGGGTTGGCATTATAGCTGTCGTCGATCAGTTCCAGCGTCAGGTCACGTTCGACCGGATCAAGAAAGATCGTTTCACGCGCGCCGCGCCCCTTGAAGGGCGTCCAGCGCCCCAGACTTTGCGCCGCCAGCGCCAGATCGGCGCCCAGCTCGGCACAGGCGGCCAGCGCGCCCAACCCGTTCATCGCGAAATGCTGCCCCGCCGTCGCGATCTTGAACACCAGCGGGGTGCCGTCCACTTCGGCCTGCACGACGGTGGTGTCGCTCAGCAGCCGCACATCCTTCAGGACATAGTCAAAGCCGTGCCAGCCAAAGCCCACATCCTTGCGCTTGGCGTCCAGCGCCTTGGCCTGCAGGATGGCGGCGGTTTCCACGTCGTTGTTCAGGATAGCAGAGCCGCCGTATTCCAACCCGTCGATGATGCTGGCCTTTTCCACCGCGATGCCTGTGATGTCGTCGAATGCTTCAAGGTGTGCGGCGGCCACTGTCGTGATCAGCGCCACGTGCGGCCGCGCCATGCGGGCCAGCGGGGCGATCTCTCCGGGGTGGTTCATGCCGATCTCGATCACCGCGTATTCGGTGTCCTGCGGCATCCGCGCCAGCGTCAGCGGCACACCCCAGTGATTGTTATAGCTGGCCACGGACGCATGGGTGCGCCCCTGATCGGACAGCATGGCCAGCAACATTTCCTTGGTCGAGGTCTTGCCGACACTGCCGGTCACCGCGACCACGCGGGCACGGGTGCGGGCGCGGCCCTTGCGACCCAGGGCCTCCAATGCCTTCAGCACGTCGGGAACGATCAACAAGGGTGCGTTATTGGCGACACCGTCGGGCACATGGGTCACCAGCGCCGCGGCAGCCCCCTTCGCAAGGGCTTGCGCCACAAAATCATGACCGTCGCGCACGTCCTTCAGGGCCACGAACAGGTCACCCGGTTCCAGCGTGCGGGTGTCGATGGACACACCCTTTGCAGCCCAATCCTTGGTGACGGTGCCGCCCGTGGCCTCGGCGGCGTCGGCGGCGGTCCACAGCGGATCTGTCATGTCAGGCGTCCTTCCAGAGCGGCAACAGCAAGGCTGGCCTGCTCCGTGTCATCAAAGGGCAGCACGTCGTCGCCAACGATCTGCCCCGTCTCATGCCCCTTGCCCGCAATCAGCAGCGCATCACCCGGCTCCAGCATGTCCACACCGCGCAGGATCGCCTCTGCCCGGTCCCCGACCTCAAGCGCCTCGGGACAGCCGCCCAGAACGGCGGCACGGATGGTGGCAGGGTCTTCGGATCGGGGGTTGTCATCGGTGACGATCACCACGTCGGCATTGGCCGCCGCTGCCGCCCCCATCAACGGGCGTTTGCCTGCGTCACGGTCACCGCCAGCGCCGACGATGGCGATCAGACGGCCCATCACGTGCGGGCGCATGGCCGACAGCGCGGTTTCCACCGCATCGGGCGTATGGGCATAATCCACAAACACCGCCGCCCCGTTTTCGCGGGTCGCGGCCAGTTGCATCCGTCCCTTGACCGTCACCAGATGCGGCAGCGTGTCAAACACATGCGACGGCTCGGCCCCGCAGGCGATCACCAGCCCTGCAGCCAGCGCCACGTTGTCGGCCTGAAAATCCCCGATCAGGTTCAGACGCGCCTGATAGACCTTGCCCAGATGCACCAGCCGGATGTCCTGCCCCGTGGCGTCCATGCGTTGCCCCGCCAGATGCAGATCGCCCCCTGCGCGGCCCACGGTCATGACCTGCTGGCCGCGCGCCTTGGCGATGGCGGCCATATCGACACCGCGCTCGTCGTCAATGTTGATCACGGCAGTGCCGTCTTCGGGCAAAACACGGGCGAACAGGCCCGCCTTGGCGTCGAAATAGGCGTCAAAGCTGTGGTGATAGTCCAGATGGTCCTGCGTGAAATTGGTGAAACCTGCCGCGCGCAGCACCACGCCGTCCAGCCGCCGCTGGTCCAGCCCGTGCGACGAGGCTTCCATCGCCGCATGGGTGATCCCGCGCGATGCAGCCGCCGCCAGCGTGCGGTGCAGGGTGATCGGCTCGGGCGTGGTGTGGGCCAGCGGGGCGGTCCATGCGCCCTCGACACCGGTGGTGCCAAGATTGATCGCGGACAGGCCCAGCTCGATCCAGATCTGCCGGACAAAGGTCGAGACGGATGTTTTGCCATTGGTGCCGGTGACCGCGACCATCACCTGCGGCTGCGCGCCAAAGAACAACGCGGCGGTGCGGGCCAATGTCTCGCGCGGGGTGTCGGTGATGACAAGTGCCGCGTCAGAGGCCGCAAGCGCATCACGCGCCAGCTCGGCCCCCGCCCGGTCCGTCAGAATGGCAGAGGCACCGCGCTGCAATGCCCCCTCGATAAAGCTGGCTCCGTGCACACGGCTGCCCGGCATGGCGGCAAACAACGTGCCCTCGCGCGCTTCGCGGCTGTCAACGCACAGGTTGACCAGCGGCGGATTCGCCCCCGACACGGCCATCAGCCCCAGAGAATTCAACGTGATACTGCGGGGCGTGACCATAGAGTTGCCTTTTCGGCTTAGTTGCTGCTGGTCAGCGTTATATCAGCCAGTGTGGTCGGTTCAACGGTTGGTCTCAAACCCAGCAACGGCGCCAGACGGCGGATCATCTCGGCGGCGACGGGCACGGTGGTCCAACCGGCGGTGCGACGCGGCTTGTCGCCCGAAGTTTCCACCGGCTCGTCCAGCGAGACGATCAGCACGTATTTCGGGTCATTCGTCGGAAACATGCTGGCAAAGGTCGAGATGTTGCGGTCCTTGTAATAGCCACCCTGAGGGTTGGGCTTGTCCGCCGATCCGGTCTTGCCACCCACCGCATAGCCGGGCACTTCGCCAAAGCTGGCAGTGCCGTCGGTCACCACCTTGCGCAACATCATGCGGGCATCAGCGGCGGCCTTGGCGCTCATCACCCGTTCGCCCTGAAGGTTGCGCACGTCCTGCTTGAGGATCGTCGGCTTGACGATATAGCCACCGTTGGCAATCGCCGAATAGGCAGCGGCCAACTGCATGGGCGAGGTCGACAGACCGTGGCCATAGGAAACGGTCACCGCGCTCAGATCGGTCCATTGCTTGGGCAGCAACGGCTTGCCCTGGGCCGCTTCGACAATTTCGAAGGGGGTCGCTTCGAAGAAACCCAGTTTCTTCAGGAATTCCTGCTGACGCGCCGCACCGATCTGCAAGGCCAACCGGCCCGACCCACGGTTTGAGGAATGCATGATGACATCGGTGACGCTGATCACGCCATAGTTCTTGCGGTTGAATTCACCGATGGGATAGCCACCCACCCGCATCGGCGGCGTGGTGTCGATCATCGTGTCGGCGGTGACCAGCCCCAGATCGATGGCCTGCGCGGCTGCGAAAATCTTGAACACCGAACCCAGTTCGTACACGCCCTGCACCGACCGGTTGTACAGCGGGCTGTCGGACGGATCACCCGCGATTGCGGGGCGCGGGCGGTTGTTGGGGTCAAAGGTCGGCAGGGACACGACCGAGATCACCTCGCCGGTGTGCACGTCCATCAGAACCGATGTGGCGCCCTTGGCGTTCATCAGCTTCATGCCGCCCCACAGCACGCGCTCGGCGGCGGCCTGAACCGTCAGGTCCAGCGACAGGGTCAGCGGTTTGCCCGCATTGTCGGGATCGCGCAGATAGTTGTCGAAATATTTCTCGACCCCGGCCACGCCGATCACCTCGGCGGCGCTGACGCCTTCCTTGCCAAAGGACGCGCCGCCCAGAACATGGGCCGCCAGCGTGCCGTTGGGATAAAGCCGCATATCACGCGGACCGAACATCAGGCCCGGATCGCCGATCTCGTGCACGGCCTGCATCTGCTCGGGGCTCATGGTTTTCTTGATCCACAGGAACTTGCGCTTGCCGGTAAAGTCGCGGACCAGCCGGTCGTGATCCAGATCCGGGAAGATCTGCACCAGTTTTTCAGCGGCGGCGACCGGGTCGATCATGTGCGTCGGCTGCGCATAAAGCGCGTGGGTCTCGAAGTTGGTCGCCAAGAGCGCGCCGTTGCGGTCGACAATGTCGGCACGGGCGGCGGAAATGGACGCCCCCGGCGCATAGGTGCGCGGCTCCATCGGCTCGGAAATCGACAACAGCCCCATGCGCGCGCCCACCACGACAAAGGCGCAGACAAAGAACATGCCCAGAATCAACAGGCGGCTTTCGGCCCGCGCCCGCATCCGGTCGCGCATTTCCTCGTGGCGGATGCGTTTGTTCTCGCGTTCGATCGCGTCGGGGTTTTCGCCGTTCGCACGGGCAGGCAGGATACGCGCCAGCGGGCGCAGGGGGACGCGGATCATTCGCTTGCCTCCATGTTCGAGACATCCACGGGGTTGGTGATGGGCAGGAATTCGGGCGCAGGCGGATAGGCGACCTGATCAATCATGCCGAATTGCTCGGGCGCCAGCGGCAACAGGCCGAGGCTGTCAAAGTTCACATCCGCCAGATCGCGCAGGCGGTCGGGACGGTTCAGATAGGCCCATTCGGCCCGCAACACGGCCAGCCGCGCATGGGACTGCTGGATCTGGTGGCGCAGCCTGTCCGTCTGGGACAGGGCCTTTTGCGTCGCGTAATTCTCGCGGTAGGCCCAGAACGCCAACCCGATCACGGTCATCACTGTCAGAATATAAAGAACCGATCTCATTTATTCGAACACTCCAGCCGTATGCGGCATACCTATGGATTTTGCGTCAATCTGACCTGCGGGAACCTCGGTGCGCGTCGCCACCCGCAGCTTGGCCGACCGCGCGCGCGGGTTGGCGTCCACCTCGTCGGCGTCCGCGGCAATGGCCTTGCGGGTCTTCTGGGTAAATTGCGCGGCTTGCGCCTCGGCCTCGGGGGCATAGCGGTTGGCGTTGGCCTGACTGCCGGTGCGTGCGGTCAAAAAGCGTTTGACCATGCGGTCCTCGACCGAATGAAACGTGACCACAGCCAGTTGCCCGCCGGGTTTCAACGCCCGCTCGGCCGCCATAAGCCCCTGATAAAGCTCGCCATATTCGTCATTCACCGCGATGCGCAGCGCCTGAAAGCTGCGGGTGGCGGGGTGCGACTGGTTCGGCTTGGACCGTGGCAGGCAGGATTCGACGATCTTCGCCAGACGCAGGGTCGTGGTGATCGGCGCGATGCCACGCTCGCGCACAATCGCCTTGGCGATGCGACGGCTGGCGCGCTCCTCGCCGTAGTGAAACAGGATATTGGCCAGCACCGCCTCGTCCGCGTTGTTGACCAGATCGGCCGCCGACGGCCCGTCCTGGCTCATCCGCATGTCCAGCGGCCCGTCGCGCATGAAGGAAAAGCCGCGCTCGGCCAGGTCCAGCTGCATCGAGCTGACGCCCAGATCCAGTACAACACCGTCCAGATCCTGTACATATTCGTCCAGTTTCGAAAACACGCCCTGCTGCATGACGATCCGGTCGCCATAGTCGCCCGCCCAGCCCGCCGCCATCTCGAAGGCCAGCGGGTCACGGTCCACGGCAATCACGCGATCAGCGCCCGCCTCAAGCAGCGCACGGGTATAGCCGCCCGCGCCAAAGGTTCCGTCCAGCCATGTCCCCGTAATGGGCGCGCAGTGGCGCAGGATGGCGTTGATCAGAACCGGAATATGTGGCCCCCCAGCCATGATCAGTCCAGCTCCCCGTCCAGGTAGACGGACGGGTCAAGGTCCGGGTCATAGCCGTCGCCCTCAAGGTCGTCATGGACCGCGTCAAAGGTCTCCGGGTTCCAGATTTCAAAGGTATCACCCGAGGCGGCAAAGCGGGCCATGTCGGTCAGGCCGATCTTTTCGCGCAGCTTTGCCGACAGGACGATGCGGCCCGTCTCATCCACCACGGTTTCGATGGCTTGCGTCGAATACAGACGCTCCATCGCCTTGCGCTTGGCCGAACCGCGCGGGTGTTTCGAGATCTTCTCGTCAACCTCATCCATGGCCTCGATGGTGAACCCTTCGAGGTAATCGCGGGTCTTGCCGCCATAAACGATGATGATGCGGGGCGGCAGGCCTTCTTTCCAGTCAGGATCGGACCCTTCGATCACACGGCGAAACGAGGCCGGGATTGACACCCTGCCCTTTGCGTCCACCTTGTGGTCGCTTTCGCCTCTGAACCTGCGTGCCATCTGGCCTGGTCCGTCCCAATATTGCGCCCGTTATGGTTCGGGCTTTGTGTGTCTCGCGCCCCCGCGAATGCCGCCCCCAGTGCTTGAAATAAAAACGGCGGGTTGATCTGCTGCCACTGATCAACCCGCCGCCTTGTCCCGCTGGGCGGGATGTCCAGCTGCGCGCGCCACCTGGGGGGATGTCTGCTCGCTCGCGCGCCGGATCTTTGGTCTGATGAAAGCGAGGTGCCTGTATGAAACCTGCTAGAGTCTTGTTTGTCTGCGTGGGGTCGTTTGGTGCCCCGTGTCTCGTTCTCATCCGATGAACAAGTGATCGCATGGGAATTCATGGGCGGCAATAGTTTTTTATGGGACCCAGCCACAAATTGTTGTCCGAGCGTCACGTTATACACAACATATTGTGGATAAAAATCGGCGGATTTTGGCTTAATTTGTTCGAGATAACGGGTCGAACACAACATCTTGTGCGAGTGTGAGCCTAAAATCAGCCGCCCATAATTTCCCAAAAAACTTATCCACAGGGAGCAAAGATATCCCATGTTTCCCTTATGTTCTCAAGTGATTTTCAGAGATCCGCCCGGAATCGGTCCCAAATCCCGGAATCACGGCCCCGTGATTCGGATTTCAGAGGTCATTTCCCAATCCCGTCCCATGATTTCCCACACCTCCCGCGCCAGCCCGCGCCGATCCCATGAAATCCCGCGTCTTGCACATGAACTGCGGATCAGGTGAACGTCGCACCCATGACATCCCTGCGCGCCGCCCTTGCCATCTGGACTGACGCCCTGCGCGCGCTGGCGAC
This sequence comes from Pseudosulfitobacter pseudonitzschiae, assembly GCF_900129395.1. Classification (GTDB taxonomy): domain Bacteria; phylum Pseudomonadota; class Alphaproteobacteria; order Rhodobacterales; family Rhodobacteraceae; genus Pseudosulfitobacter; species Pseudosulfitobacter pseudonitzschiae. The sequence continues at coordinate 213,993 of NZ_FQVP01000001.1, read as the reverse complement.
GCAGGCGCTGTTCGTGGCGGGCGTGCTGTTGCCGCTGTTTCTGGTGGCGGGTCTGGTGCCTGCGCTGATTTACACCGTCGAAGTGCCACTGCCCCCGCCTCAAAAATATTGGGCCGGGGTCGTGGTCGGGGCCGTGATGGCCTCGGCGGTTTATGCGCTGATTGCTGCGCTGTGCTGGGCGCGGCGTGTCTATATATACAGACACACCGCCCATCAGCCTGAACACATCAGACTGAGGCGCCCTCAGGCCATACCGCCGTCGATCAGCCCCTTGGCAATTTTGGCATAGGCCTGCGCCATCGGCCCGTCGCCTGCCGCCACCGGCGTGCCGTTGTCGCCCGCCAGCCGCGTTTCCAGATCAATCGGCAAGGCCCCCAGCAAAGGAACCCCCATCTTCTGCGCCTCGGCCGCCACGCCGCCGGTGCCAAAGATCTCGTGCTGCGCGCCGCAATCGGGGCAGATGAACATCGACATGTTCTCGATCAGGCCCAGCACCGGCGTTTTCAGCGTCTTGAACATATCCAGCGCCTTGCGCGCATCAATCAGCGCCACATCCTGCGGTGTGCTGACCACGATGGCCCCCGTCAGTTCGGATTTGGTACACAGCGTCAGCTGCACATCGCCCGTACCCGGCGGCAGGTCGACCAGCAGCACGTCCAGCTCGCCCCACTGCACCTGCCCCAGCATCTGTTGCAGCGCGCCCATCAGCATCGGCCCCCGCCAGACCACGGCCTTGCCCTCTTCCATCATGAAACCGATGGACATCAGCGTGACGCCATGGGCGTGCAGCGGGATGATCGTCTTGCCGTCAGGCGACGCGGGGCGTTTGTTCACGCCCATCATGCGCGGCTGTGACGGGCCATAGATGTCCGCGTCCAACAGGCCGACCTTGCGGCCCTGTCTGGCCAGCGCCACCGCCAGGTTTGACGAAACGGTCGATTTGCCCACCCCGCCCTTGCCGGACCCGATGGCCAGGATGCGCTGAACCCCCGAGGGCTTGGTCGGGCCATCCTGCGGCTTGGGGTGGCCGCCGATTTTCAGGCTGGGCGGCGGGGTCGACGGTTTCGCGGCAGGGCCATGCGCCGTCAGCGCCACCTGAACGCTGTCCACGCCCGGTATGGCCGCCACGGCCGCCTGCGCCGCCTCGCGCACCGCGCCCATGGCCTGCGCCGCCTCTGGCGTCGGGGCCTCGATGACAAATCGCACGGCGGCGCCGTCGATCTGAATGGCACGAATCAAATCGCGGCTGATCAGGTCGCCGCCATCGGGCAAGGCGACTCGTTTCAGCGCGGCGGTGATCAGATCGTTTGTAAGTGTCATGTAATACCTCTTTCCACAGCCATTGTTGTGGCAGTTGCCGCCGCAGGTGCAACCCCTAACGGCGGTTTGCACAAGGCTTGGGCGCTTTGCAAAAATAGGTCAGTGACCCCTATGCATTTGCTGCATGGCAGCAATGTTGATACGTCTATTGTGCAGACGCAGCATTTCACTAAATTGAGGTCAACACGAACACAAACGAACACGAAACACACATCCGAGGCACCGACGAACATGGCCTATCTGAACCAGACAACAACATACACCAGCCTGACAGAGCGTCTTTTGGCGACCACAGCCCGCATCCTGGATGCCGCGGCAGCACGCCAGGCAAAACGCGCCGTCTACCGCAAAACATTCAACGAGCTGGCTGGCTTGGGTGATCGCGATCTCGCTGATCTCGGCCTGCACCGCTCGCAAATCCGCCGCATCGCTGCCGAAGCAGCCTACGGCGACAAGTAATAGAGTTCGGGCATTTCCACCTCCTCCCGGAAATGTCCGTCACGACGCGGCGGTATCTCTCCTCCTCCCTGATGCCGCCGCACCTTTTCCCCGATCAAACGGGGATACGACATCGCTGCCGGTCTCTCCTCCTCCCTGACCTGCGCAGTGACTAACGCGACGGCACCGCTCCTCCCTCAGGTGTCGTCGCACAAGATACCCCGGTCAAACGGGGGTACGGATCGCCACTTGGGTCTCTCCTCCTCCCTGACCCGGTGGTGAACTAGGCGGCGGCCCTTCCTCCCAAGTGCCGCCGCACCTTCTACCCCGGTCAAACGGGGATACGGATCGCCACTTGGCCTCTCCTCCTCCCTGGCCCGGTGGTGAAAATACGCGGCGGTCTCTCCTCCCAGATCCCGTCGCACCCTAAAATTGTCGGGCCTCTCCTCCTCCCTGGTTCCGACAATTGCAAAGGCGGCGGTCCCATCCTCCCGGGGCCGCCGTTTTTTTATGTTTTGCGGGGGTTTTCGGAATGTGGCGCCTGCGCGGGGCGCGATTGGCCGCTGTTCGGGACGCAGCTGTCACCCACCAAAGCCCGGATTCAAGGTGCGCAGCACCGCCGGGCAGCGCCCGACCGCCCCATGGGCGGGCGCTTCCTCACCGTCTTGCAGTTCATCACCCACACGCCAAAGATTAGAAATAAAGTGGCATCTACCGGCGTCGTGATGCCCACCCGCGGTCGGGCTCTGCCCTCAGTTGCAAGGTCACTCTGGACTCGAACCGGACATTCAGTGCAGATCGCACGAAGGGCTGCTTTCAGCCCCAAGGAGAGCAGACCTGTCGATCGGTTTGCCCAACCAAAACGCTTGTCGAAAAGCACTGCTGGCTCACGCTGACAACAGGTGAGGGTTACGCAGTGGCAAACCGCCTAGTGCACCACCCGTCGCCCTGCGGCACCGCCACGGCGCTGTGGGGTCGGCATATAGCGTGTCGCCGCTTTCAAATGGTCGCGAAAGGCGCTGACCGCAGGTCCTGGATTCTCATCCTCCCAATGCGACAGCACATCCTGGGCCGCCTGCCGGGGCCGCACATCCTGCGGCAGGGTGAACACCCATTCCAGAAACCCCGCCCGCGCCGCCGCATCGCCATCGACACCGGCATCATCCAGATCGGCAAGCCCTGCCACGATCTTTGAAAACATCTTTGCCCTTTCCCGTCACCGCCCGTGACGCATTCCATTGGTCGGACGGTTCGGAAAGGGCAGCGCGGAAAACAGACCTGCGCACAGCCGCTTTCATCGCCACCCGCGATTCACGTAACACCAAGGCTGGTTTCCGGGCTTGGGGCGGGCGGCCTTGCGGCCCACGAGCGACGCCTTCCCGGGGTCTGTGTCCCCAGTGGCCTTGCCAATCGCATCCCACCCTCACCGTTGCGGGGGCAGCGCCGGAGTCGCACCGGCTTCCCAATTCTCCGCCCGTGGGCGGCACCTTGGACCTTCAGCCTAAAAGCGATGCCGATTCACGGCAAGCGCAAAGGCGGCAACGGGCGGCTGTTTGCGACCTGTCTAGAACGGGATGTCGTCGGTGCCGGTGATGAACTTGGACACGACCTTTTTCAGCCCCGCCTTTTCAAAGTCGATCTCCAGCTTGTCGCCCTCGATCCCCACAACCGCGCCATAGCCGAACTTCTGGTGGAACACCCGTTCGCCCACGGTAAAGCTGCTGACCGCGCTGGCGTCGATGGTGCTGTTGCGGCTTTCGCGGGGCTGGCTGACCGGGCGCGTCTGGCTGCGCGCCTGCAAGCGCCGCCATCCGGGCGAATTGTAGACATTGGCATCAGCCGCCGCATCGTGCAGGCGGGATTTGACCTCGGCCATGCCGGCCGCGCCATAGTTGCCCCCGTGCAGCCCCGGCGGGGTCAGCACGTCAACATGGTCGGCGGGCAATTCGTCGATGAACCGCGACGGCAGCGCCGATTGCCACTGGCCGAAGACGAACCGGTTGGACACGAAAGAGATCGTACAGACCTCTTCGGCGCGGGTGATCCCCACGTAGGCAAGGCGGCGCTCTTCCTCCAGCCCCTTGACCCCGCTTTCATCCATCGAGCGTTGCGAGGGGAACAGGCCGTCCTCCCAGCCCGGCAGGAACACCATGGGAAATTCCAGCCCCTTGGCCGCGTGCAGGGTCATGATGCTGACCTTGGCGCCCTCGCCTTCCTGCTCGTTGTCCATGATCAGGCTGACGTGTTCCAGAAACCCTTGCAGGTTCTCGAAATTGTGCAACTGGTTGATCAGCTCCTTGAGGTTCTCCAGCCGCCCCGGCGCCTCGGGTGTCTTGTCGTTCTGCCAGTGGGCGGTATAGCCGCTGTCATCCAGAATCACCTCGGCCAGTTCGATATGGGTATAATCCGGCGTCGTGTCGGTTTCGGTGTCCACCACGCTGTCGTCGTCGTCCAGAATGCGGGTGCCATTGGCCCGCAGCATCGCGGACCAGCGGTCGATCCCCTCGACCAGCTTGCGCAACTCGGCACCGCCCTTGCCCTTGATCAACCCTTGTTCAACCGCAATCCGCGCGCCTTCCACAAGGTTCACGCCATTGGCGCGCGCCGTGATCTGGATCGTCTGCTGCGCCTTGTCGCCAAGGCCACGCTTGGGCGTGTTGACGATACGTTCAAACGCCAGATCATTGTCCGGCGACACCACGATGCGGAAATAGGCCATCGCGTCGCGGATCTCCAACCGCTCGTAAAAGCGCGGGCCGCCGATCACGCGGTAGGGCAGACCGATGGTCAGGAACCGGTCCTCGAAGGCGCGCATCTGGTGCGAGGCGCGGACGAGAATCGCCATTTCGTCCAGGTTCATCGGACGCAGGCCACGGGTGCCGCGCTGTGCCGCCTCGATTTCCTCGCCGATCCAGCGGGCCTCTTCCTCGCCGTCCCAATGGCCGATCAGGCGCACCATCTCGCCTTCGGTTGCCTCGGTCCACAGCGTCTTGCCCAGACGGTCGGTGTTGCCCGCAATCACGCCCGAAGCCGCCGCCAGAATATGCGGGGTCGAGCGGTAGTTTTGTTCCAGCCGCACCACATGCGCGCCGGGAAAATCCTTTTCAAACCGCAGGATGTTGCCCACCTCGGCCCCGCGCCAGCCATAGATCGACTGGTCGTCGTCGCCCACGCAACAGATGTTCTTGTGCCCGCTCGCCAGCAGCCGCAGCCACAGGTACTGGGCCACGTTGGTGTCCTGATATTCGTCCACAAGGATGTATTTGAACCAACGCTGGTACTGTTCCAGCACGTCAGGGTGTTTCTGGAAGATCGTGACCATGTGCAGCAACAGGTCACCGAAATCTGTGGCGTTCAGGTCGATCAGGCGGCGCTGGTACTGGGCATACAGCTCCACGCCCTTGTGATTGTACGCACCCGCATCCGCCGAGGGGATTTTATCCGGCGTCAGGGCGCGGTTCTTCCACGCATCAATGACACCGGCCAGTTGCCGCGCGGGCCAGCGTTTGTCGTCAATGCCCGCCGCACTGACCAACTGTTTCAACAGGCGCAACTGATCGTCACTGTCCAGAATGGTAAAGTTCGACTTCAACCCCACCAGCTCCGCGTGCCGCCGCAGCAACTTGACGCAGATGGCGTGGAACGTGCCCAGCCAGGGCATGCCTTCGATCTGCTGGCCCAGCATCTGGCCCACGCGGTTTTTCATCTCGCGCGCGGCCTTGTTGGTAAAGGTCACCGCCAGCACCTCGTTCGGGCGGGCGCGCCCCGTCATCAGCAGGTGCACGATTCGCGCGGTCAGGGCGCGTGTCTTGCCGGTGCCCGCCCCCGCAAGCATCAGCACAGGGCCGTCCATCTGTTCAACCGCAGCACGTTGCGCCGGGTTCAAACCGTCCAGATAGGGCTGCGGGCGCGCGGCCATGGCGCGGGCGGACAGCGAGGCGCCCTCAAAGGCGTCCATTTCATCGAAATTGCTCATGCGACCTTCTTAATTCGGAACGCGCGTTAAGAAAAGCCATGTTCCCAAAATGTTCCGATCACAAATTGCGTTTGATCCGTTTGGCGCAAAGCGGGCCTGACATGGCGCTTTTTGCAGCGCGGCGGGCTGGAATTTCCAGAAAAGGGTGCAAGTGGCTGTTCCGTAACAGTCCGAAGAGGTAGAAAATCAAGGGATGGGACAGTGCCGGACAGACGAACATCATGTTGCTGTACCCTGCGATAAATTCGTCCTAGACCTACGCCACCGCAAATCGACCGTTCCAACAAAGGATCCCCGTTTTGACCGAATTCTCGAAAATCCTCATTGCCAACCGTGGTGAAATCGCCATCCGCATCATGCGGGCCGCCAACGAAATGGGCAAAAAGACGGTGGCCGTCTTTGCCGAGGAGGACAAGCTGGGCCTGCACCGGTTCAAGGCGGACGAAGCCTATCGCATCGGCGAGGGCATGGGGCCGGTGGCGGCCTATCTGAGCATTGAAGAAATCATTCGCGTGGCCCGCATGTCGGGCGCCGACGCGATCCACCCCGGTTATGGCCTGCTGTCGGAAAACCCCGATTTCGTCGATGCCTGCGACGCGGCGGGCATTACCTTCATCGGCCCCCGTGCCGAAACCATGCGCGCCCTTGGCGACAAGGCCAGCGCGCGGCGGGTCGCCATCGAGGCCGGTGTGCCGGTGATCCCTGCCACCGAAGTGCTGGGCACCGACATGGACGCGATCCGCGCCGAGGCGGCCGAGGTCGGCTATCCGCTGATGCTCAAGGCGTCGTGGGGCGGCGGCGGTCGGGGCATGCGCCCGATCAACGGCCCGGACGAGCTGGAGGACAAGGTGCTGGAAGGTCGCCGCGAGGCAGAGGCGGCCTTTGGCAACGGCGAGGGGTATCTGGAAAAGATGATCCTGCGCGCCCGCCACGTTGAGGTGCAGATCCTGGGCGACAAGCACGGCGGCATGTACCATCTGTACGAGCGCGACTGTTCCGTGCAGCGGCGCAACCAGAAGGTGGTGGAACGCGCCCCTGCCCCCTACCTGACCGCAGAGCAGCGCGAGGAGATTTGCGCGCTTGGCTATAAAATCTGCAAACACGTGAATTACGAATGCGCCGGCACCGTCGAATTCCTGATGGATATGGACGACGGCAAATTCTACTTCATCGAAGTGAACCCGCGCGTGCAGGTCGAACACACTGTCACCGAGGAAGTCACCGGCATCGACATCGTCCGCGCCCAGATCCTGATCGCCGAGGGCAAGACAATCGCCGTGGCCACCGGCAAGGACAGCCAGTCGGACGTGACCCTGAACGGCCACGCCCTGCAAACACGGATCACCACCGAGGACCCGCAGAACAACTTTATCCCCGACTATGGCCGCATCACCGCCTATCGCTCGGCCACGGGTCTGGGCATCCGTCTGGACGGCGGCACGGCGTACGCGGGCGGCGTCATCACCCGCTATTACGACAGCCTGCTGACCAAGGTCACGGCCAAGGCACCCACGCCCGAGATGGCCATCGCCCGCATGGACCGCGCCCTGCGCGAATTCCGCATTCGTGGTGTCAGCACCAACATCGCCTTTGTCGAGAACCTGCTGAAGCACCCGACCTTCCTCGATTACAGCTACACCACCAAGTTCATCGACACGACGCCCGAACTGTTCCAGTTCTCGCGCCGCCGCGACCGGGGCACCAAGGTTCTGACCTATATCGCGGACATCACCGTGAACGGCCACCCCGAGACCAAGGACCGCCCCCTGCCCGCCAACGTCCGCGCGCCCAAGCCGCCGGTGCCCGCGCACGAGCCGACCATGGGCACCCGCAACCTGCTGGAGCAAAAAGGCGCGCAGGCCGTTGCCGACTGGATGAAGGCGCAAAAGCAACTGCTGCTGACCGACACCACCATGCGCGATGGGCACCAGTCGTTGCTGGCCACGCGGATGCGGTCCATCGACATGATCCGCGCGGCCCCGGCCTATGCCGGCAACCTGCCGCAACTGTTCAGCGTGGAATGCTGGGGCGGTGCGACATTTGACGTGGCCTATCGCTTCTTGCAGGAATGCCCGTGGCAGCGCCTGCGCGACCTGCGCGCGGCCATGCCCAACCTGATGACGCAAATGCTGCTGCGTGCCAGCAACGGCGTGGGCTACACCAACTATCCCGACAACGTGGTGCAGTTCTTTGTGAAACAGGCCGCCGAGAGCGGTGTCGACGTGTTCCGCGTGTTCGACAGCCTGAACTGGGTCGAGAACATGCGCGTGGCGATGGATGCGGTCGTGGACAGCGGCAAAATCTGCGAAGGCACGATCTGTTACACCGGCGACATGCTGAACCCCGACCGCGCCAAATACGACCTGAAGTATTACGTGCAGATGGGCCACGACCTGAAGGCCGCAGGCGCGCATATTCTGGGTCTGAAAGACATGGCAGGCCTGCTGAAACCGGCAGCGGCCAAGGCGCTGATCGGGGCGTTGAAACAAGAGGTCGGCCTGCCGATCCACTTCCACACCCACGACACCTCCGGTGCGGCTGCGGCCACGGTGATGGCGGCGGCGGATGCGGGTGTGGATGCGGTCGATGCGGCGATGGACGCCTTCTCGGGCGGCACCTCGCAGCCCTGCCTTGGCTCGATCGTCGAGGCACTGCGCAACACGCCGCGCGACACCGGGCTGGACATGGCCGCCGTGCGCGAGATGTCGGACTATTGGGAAGGCGTGCGCGCGCAATACGCGGCGTTTGAGTCCGGCCTGATGGCCCCCGCCTCCGAGGTCTACCTGCACGAGATGCCCGGCGGGCAGTTCACCAACCTCAAGGCGCAGGCGCGCTCGCTGGGGCTGGAAGACCGCTGGCACGAGGTGGCGCAGACCTATGCCGACGTGAACCAGATGTTTGGTGACATCGTAAAGGTCACGCCGTCGTCCAAGGTCGTGGGCGACATGGCCCTGATGATGGTCAGCCAGGGCCTGACCCGCGCGCAGGTCGAGGACCCCAAGACCGACGTGGCCTTTCCCGACAGCGTCGTGGACATGATGCGCGGCAACCTGGGCCAGCCTCCGGGCGGCTTCCCCGCAGGCATCCAGAAAAAGGTGCTGAAGGGCGAAAAGCCGTCAACCGACCGCCCCGGCAAGCACCTGAAACCCGTGGACATCGAAGAGACCCGCGCGCAGGTCATCAAGGAGCTGGAAGGCAAGAAGATCGACGACGAGGATCTGGCAGGCTACCTGATGTACCCCAAGGTGTTCATGGACTACATGGGCCGTCACCGCAGCTATGGCCCGGTGCGCACCCTGCCGACGCACACGTTCTTTTACGGGATGTCCCCCAGCGAAGAAATCAGTGTGGAAATCGACCCCGGCAAGACGATGGAAATCCGTCTGCAAGCGGTGGGTGACACCGGCGAAGACGGCGAGGTCAAGGTGTTCTTTGAACTGAACGGCCAGCCGCGCGTGATCCGCGTGCCGAACCGTCTGGTCAAATCCACCACCCAGCAGCGCCCCAAGGCGGAACTGGGCAACGCCAACCACATCGGCGCGCCGATGCCGGGCGTGGTGGCAACGGTGGCCACATCCGTGGGGGCGCAGGTGAAAGAAGGCGACCTGCTGCTGACCATCGAAGCGATGAAGATGGAAACCGGCATCCACGCCGAACGCGACGCCACGGTCAAGGCGGTGAACGTCCAGCCGGGCAGCCAGATCGACGCCAAGGACCTGCTGATCGAGCTGGAGTAAGCCGCCCCCCTCTGTCCGGCCCCGCCGGGCAGAGCCACCAAAGGAATCAGCCGTGCAACACCTCGCCCTAATCGCGCTGCTGGTTCCCGACTATGATGAGGGCATCGCCTTTTACGTCGACCGGATGGGATTCGACCTGCTGGAAGACACCGATTTGGGCGGCGGCAAACGTTGGGTGCGCGTGGCCCCTGCGGGGGCGCAAACCGCGTTCCTGCTGGCCCGTGCGGTGGGTGATCGCCAGACAGACGCCATCGGCAACCAGGGCGGCGGACGTGTCTGGCTGTTTCTGCAAACCGACGATTTCGCCGCCGATCATGCGCGCCTGCTGGCCGCCGGTGTCACGTTCGAGGAATCACCGCGCCACGAGCCTTATGGCACCGTCGCCGTCATGCAGGACAAATTCGGCAACCGCTGGGACCTGATCCAGTTCGCAAATCCCACGGCCTGACCCCGCCCCCTGCGACAAGATGAACTTTTTTTGACGAACCTCAATTTTCCACTTGCAGCCGGATGCCCGCGTTTGTAGATCAGCCCTACCAAAAGGAAGCGGGCGTAGCTCAGGGGTAGAGCATAACCTTGCCAAGGTTAGGGTCGGGCGTTCGAATCGCCTCGCCCGCTCCAATTTGGTCCTGCCCACCCACGCAGGAAACAGACAAGGCCGCCTTCGGGCGGCCTTGCTGCGTTTTGGGGGGCGGTTTTATCCTTTGACCCCGCCCCATTGCCCTTGCCGGAATCGCGCCCCGCCGGTAAGAACGAATAAAGAACACATATCACGCGGTGCGCGGGCTCTTGATCCTTGGGGTCCGACCCCGTTTTATGTGTGCAAAAAGGGCGGTCGACATGCTGACATCTGTAGAACTTTGCGCCGGTGCCGGCGGTCAGGCCCTGGGGCTGGAGCGGGCGGGCTTTGCCCATACGGCGCTGGTCGAGATCGACAAACATTGCTGCAACACCTTGCGCCACAACCGCCCCGAATGGAACGTTCTGGAAGAGGACATGCGTATCTTCAAGGAACGCGCGTCCGAGTATCGTGGCATGGACCTGCTGGCCGGTGGCCTGCCCTGCCCGCCGTTTTCGGTGGCCGGCAAACAGCTTGGCGAACAGGACGAACGCAACCTGTTCAACGATGCCCTCGACATCGTGGCCGACGCCCGCCCCCGTGCGGTGATGATCGAAAACGTGCGCGGGTTTCTGGATGCGGTGTTTCACGACTACCGCGAAAAGCTGAAAACGCAGCTTGATAAACTGGGGTACAAGACCGACTGGCGGCTGTTGAATGCATCCGACTACGGCGTGCCGCAGCTTCGGCCCCGCGTGGTGATTGTCGCGATGCAAAAGGAACGCGCCGATTTCTTCGACTGGCCCGATCCGCAGCCGCACAACCCGCCCACCGTGGGCGAAACCCTGCGCGACCTGATGGCAGCGGGCGGCTGGCGCGGTGCCGATGACTGGGCCGCCAAGGCGGACGAGATCGCCCCCACCATCGTCGGCGGATCGAAAAAACACGGCGGCCCCGACCTTGGCCCCACCCGCGCGCGCGCCGCATGGGCCACGCTGGGCGTCGAAGGGCGCACCATCGCGCCCGAAGCGCCCGATGCCCTGCATCAGGGCATGCCCCGCCTGACCGTGCCCATGGTGGCGCGCATTCAGGGCTTTCCCGACGACTGGCACTTTACCGGCGCGAAAACCAACGCTTACCGTCAGGTCGGCAACGCCTTTCCGCCCCCCGTGGCACAGGCCGTATCGACCCAGATCGCCAAGGCGCTGCGCAAACGCGTGCTGCGGGCTGTGGCGGGCTGACGGTGCAAACCGCCACCTTCCGGCCCTAGACCTGTGAAACAGTCGCTTCCCGACAGCATCGTCACCCCAGACCACCGCGATCACGCGCTGCTGTCCACCATCGCCGCCGACATCACCGCGCGTGCCGGAGGCCCTGAGGCGCTGGCCACGCAATTCGCCGCCATGCTGCGCCGCTGTGTCGATGATGTGATCATGACGCCCAAGACGGGGCGGCGGTCGTACGAGGAACTGGAAAAGACCGAGAAAACCTATATCGGCACGCGGGTCGAGATCGAGCTGCGCGCCATGCTGCGTCTGCCACGGGGCAAGCTGGACACGGTTGTGCAGGGCCATGACGTGGACATCAAGAACACCATGCACAGCAACTGGATGATCCCGACCGAAGCGGTCGATCACCCTTGCATTCTGGTCGCCGCCGACGAGGTGCGCGCGCGATGCTATCTGGGACTGATCGTGGCGCGGCCCGACTACCTGACCGCCGGTCAGAACAAGGACGCCAAGAAAAGCGTGTCAGCCCAAGGCTTTGCCAACATCCTGTGGCTGCTGCGCCACCATCCCTATCCGGCAAACTTCTGGCGCACCGTGCCGCCCGAGATCATCCCGCAGATTTTCGCAGGCGCCTCGGGCAATCAGCGCATGGCGGCGCTGTTCCGGCATATTCAGGGCACACCCATCACCCGCGACGTGGTCGAGGCGGTGGCTCAGCAACAGGATTTCATGCGCCGCATCCGCTCGGACAAGGGGCGCGGCACCCGCGACCTGCTGGCGCGCGAGGGCATCGCGCTGTTGTCCGGCCACTATGACGCGCCACTGATCGCGGCCCTCGGCCTGCCCCACTGCACGGGCAGCGAGTTCGTATCCTACCGCCCCGTCACGCAGGAGCAGGCCGATCTGGCGGCGGTTCATGGGGTGGTGCTGGACTGGGCCTGACTGGGGAACATCGGTCGGAACCGGGGTGCGCGACATGATTGCCTTATCCGGAGCAACGCAAAGCCGCGCATCGTCGGGCCGTGGTGCGGCGAACCTACCTCGCAGCATTCCACTTTATGGCAGCCAAACACATCCCACCGAGCTGTCTCGCACAACAGAACCCAAATCGCCGTGCCGTGGGGCGGCCCGGCGATGCGCGGCGGCCTGCGGCCTTGTTCCGCGCCTGGAGAAATGCGGAACGGGTTGAACTCAGTACACCGCCGACCCTCGTTAAAAAGCCTTGAACGTCATCGTCGTCAGCGACCGTTCAATGCCCTCGATGTCCAGCAGATGATCGTTGATATATTTGCCCACGTCCTCGCCTTCCGGGATATAGGCCTTCATCATCAGCTCGTAATGACCGCTGGTCGAATACAGCTCGGAATGGATTTCGCGCAGCGCGATCTCCTTGGCCACCTTATAGGTCGTTCCCGGCTTGCACTGGATCTGGATGAAAACACATGTGGACATGGGGCCTCCGGGGCGGTTGATGTGGGTGTAGTGCTGACACAAATACACCGCCCTGCGCAATCCCTGCCGCGCGCTCTTGGCCTGCGCAGATCCTGCGCCTATAAGGGCCGCACAGTCATGTGAGGCCCCCAATGCGCAGTGCGACCATCACCCGTCAGACGGCGGAAACCGACATTTCGGTCACCATCAACCTGGATGGCACCGGTTCCTATGACAACCAGACCGGCATCGGGTTCTTTGACCACATGCTGGACCAGTTGGCCCGCCACTCGCTGATCGACATGACGATCCGCGCCAAGGGTGACCTGCACATCGACGACCACCACACGGTCGAGGACACCGGCATCGCGCTGGGTCAGGCGCTGGCACAGGCGCTGGGTGACAAGCGTGGCATCGTCCGCTACGGCAGTTGCCTGCTGCCGATGGACGACGCGCTGGTGCGCACCGCGCTGGACCTGTCGGCACGGCCCTACCTGATCTGGAACGTCACGCTGCCGACGGCCAAGATCGGCAGCTTCGACACCGAACTGGTGCGCGAATTCTTCACCGCATTCGCCACCCACGGCGGCATCACCCTGCACGTCGACATGCTGCACGGGTTCAACAGCCACCACATCGCCGAGGCCGCGTTCAAATCCGTCGCCCGCGCCCTGCGTCAGGCGGTGGAAACCGACCCGCGCAAGGCCGACGCGATCCCTTCGACCAAGGGCGCGTTGTAACGTGCTGACGGCGATCATCGATTACGAAAGCGGCAACCTGCATTCGGCGCACAAGGCATTCGAGCGCGTGGCAAACGAAACCGATGCGGGCACTGTCTGTGTCACATCGGACGCCGATGTGGTGGCCAAAGCGGACCGCATCGTGCTGCCCGGCGACGGTGCCTTTCCGGCGTGCTGGGAAGAGTTGAGCGGTCGTTCCGGCCTGCTGGCCGCCTTGCAAGAGGCGGTCGAGGTCAAGGCGCGCCCATTCCTTGGCATCTGCGTCGGAATGCAGTTGATGGCCACGCTGGGCCGCGAATACCGCGACACGCCGGGGCTGGACTGGATCGGCGGTCAGGTCGTGGCGATCACCCCCGACGATCCGGCGCTGAAGGTGCCGCATATGGGCTGGAACGATCTGGTGCTGGACGCCCCCCACCCGGTTTTCGACGGCATCGACACCGGCGATCACGCCTATTTCGTGCACTCCTACCACTTTCAGGTCGCGGACCCCGCGCAGCGTCTGGCGCATGTGGACTACGGCGGCGATGTCACGGCCGTGATCGGCACCGGCACCATGCTGGGGATGCAATTCCACCCCGAGAAAAGCCAGCGCACCGGCCTGCAGATGATTGCCAATTTCTTAAGCTGGAAGCCCTGAGGCTCAGTCCACCCGGTGCCACGTCTGGCTTTGACAGACGGGGCCAAGGCAGCCTTTGACCGTCATTTTCGCACCCGACACTTTCAGCGTGCCGTCATATTCGCGATTGTGCGCCGGCACAAAGGCGCGGCCGGCATAGACATCACCCTGCGGCACCATATCCCAGAACAGCCGCTTGCCCACATTGGGATGCGCGATCGGATTGCCCTGCGCGTCAAAGGCACGGGTGATCGTCCCGCACAGGGCCTGCCCACAGGGCTTGGCCACGACATGCGCGGTCTGGCCCTTCTTGTCCGGCTCGGTCAGCCACGTCCCGACCGGCGATCCGGCCTGTACCGCGCCCGCCCACAGCGCCAGCGCACCGCCGAACAGGGCCGGTCCAAGACGCGGCATTTTACCGGCAGAAACATTGGACATCGCAACCATGCAAGACACCTCCTTGAGCGGGAAAAGACCCTGATCTGACACGCCCGAATCGCGGCGTGACCTCAAAGGTTAAGATTTCATTTAGCCCTGTTTCGCATCGGTTCAAGACAGTCTTGTGACCGCACCCCACGGCGCGACCAAAGTTCGCCGCCAATACAGGCAAAATGCTGAAAAACGGGCCTTCTCGCAGAGTGCAGCGAAAGCCCGGTTTCGCGGCTTGAGTTGCCCGTTGGCGCGCGTTGCACCTATGACTGGCGTGAAACGATGAGGACCACGCCGCAGATCAGCAGTCCGGCGCCGAGCACCTCGGTCAGGATGCCCTGAATGCTGATACTCTCGGACCGAAACAGATCCCACGCCAGCCCGAACACCAACTGGCTCGCGACCAGCACGGCGATGGTCGGTGCAGCGCCAAGGCTCTTGTATCCGGTGATACTGGCAAAGACAAAAAAGGTGCCGAGCAGCCCTGGGATCAAGAACCACGGCCGGAACACGGCTGCAATCTCTCCGAACCCGCCCTTCCATAAGAGCAGCGCTGACAGCACCATCAACCCTACGGCAGAGTTCATAAGCAAGGCCACCAGCACCGAAGAGGCCGCGCCGGTGATTTTCGCCATCACAAGATTCTGTACTACCAGCGCCGCACCGGCCGCCACGAGAAGCGCAGGCGTGATACCAGACGTCATTTCGCCTCCGGGCTGTCGCGATCCGTGCGCGCGTCGACTGTGAGCTGCATGAAAGCCAGGTCCAGCCAGCGACCGAACTTGGTTCCCACTTCCCGTAACCGACCTGCATGTTCGAACCCCAGTTTTTCATGCAGGCGGATCGAACCGGTGTTTCCGGCCTCGATTCCGGCCACCATCACATGTTTGCCAATGTCGCGGGCCCGTTCGATCAAAGCGACCATCAGAACTTTTCCGATCCCGCCGCCGCGCTGGTCAGCCCGAACATAAACTGAATGCTCAACGGTGTGCCGATACCCGTCCCAGGCGCGCCAGTCACCGAAAGAGGCATAGCCCAGCACGTCACCTTTATCCGACACTGCCACGAGAACCGGATAACCAGCCTTTTCACGATCAGCGCGCCACGCGCGACGGTTCTCTACGTCGATCGTGGTTTCATTCCAGATGGCCGTCGTGTGTTCAACCGCATCGTTGTAAATCGCAGTGATCCCAACAAGGTCACGGTCCTCAGCATCGCGAATCTGCATGTTCAGCCCCAGCTTGACACTATGATTGCACAATTGTCCACTATAGTGGACCACCTGTCAATCTGGGAACTATAGTAGACTGACCGCCAACGTGGGGACCCAAGCGCAACCTCAGCCGGTGCGCAAGACCGCTACGGCATAGGTACAGGGTCCGGTGCCCTCGTTTCTGAACACGCAGTCCTCAGGCGGCCCAAGGTGCAGGCAGTCGCCCGCGCAAAGCGCGTGACGGACATTGCCTTCGTCAAAGGTAAGGTCGCCTTCCAGAACCCAAATCAACTGCTGGATGAATGCATAGGCTGACGCAGGCATGGCGACTTCCTTGCCGGCGGGGAGGGTAACCTGGACAAGATCCAGTGGCATATCGGACTTTGGCGACACTTGCCGCCGAACATAGCCTGTCTCGGGATCGGTCCAAATCGATTGCTCTGCCTTACGCAACAGATTTCCCCCCGCCGCTTCGGTCCGGGCAAGCAGGACGGACATGCTAAGCCCGAAGGCCCCTGAGAGCTTCCCAAGAAAACTGGCCGTTGGGGAACTGTCGCCGCGCTCGACCTTGTGGACCATAGCGCGCGAAACTTTCGCCCGGTCGGCCAGATCACTGAGCGACCAACCCCGGTTTTCGCGCTCAGCACGAATGCGGGCGCCCAGTCTTACATTGATATTATCCACGTCCATCGTGCTATCATAGTAGACTGCACAGATCGACGACAAGGTCTTGCTTCGCATTCGCGAGCGACAGTTGCGTCCCGCTCACCGGACCTTCGCACACACTGTGTCGAAGGTCCGGTTCGGACATGTATGACCCTTGGGGCCAAACTGTTAAGCCTTACAAATGTGATCAGCCCTAGTTCACCCGGCTCCACGTCTGTTTCTTGCAGATCGGCCCGACACAGCCCGACACTTTCAACGTGTTGCCGGACAGCGCCATTTTCGAGCGGTATTCCTTGCCTGTCGAGGGCTGCCAGATGGTGCCGCCACTGTATTTGCCACCTCCGTCGGCCTTCATGTCCCAGACCAGCTGGCGGCCGATGTTCGGCGATTTATACTCACCTGTATTGTTGAACGTATTGGTGATCGTCCCGCACAGCGACGCGCCACAGGCTGCGAATTTGACGTAGGCATAGGCGCCATCGTCCACTTCGGTCTTCCACGTGCCCAGAACCGGATCGGCCAGCGCCGCCCCTGCCATGGCCACGCCCATTGCAGCTGCAATAATAAAGCGTTTCATCGGTTATCCTCCTGTTGTCCTTTTACCCTGATACACCGCGCCCCCGTCTGGCAAGGTTGTCGTAAGGTCGCGTTGCAAATCCGGCGGCCCCGTGCCAAAGCGTTGCGAAAATCGAAAGGTGCCGCCATGATCCTCTATCCCGCGATTGATCTCAAGGACGGCCAGGCCGTGCGCCTGGTGCACGGTGACATGGACCAGTCCACGGTGTTCAACGACGATCCGGCGGCACAAGCGCGTGCCTTTGTCGATGCGGGCTGCACATGGCTGCATCTGGTTGATCTGAACGGTGCCTTTGCAGGCCAACCGGTCAACGCCGCCCCTGTCGAGGCGATCCTCAAGGCCTGCCCCGTGCCCGCCCAACTGGGCGGTGGTATCCGTGACATGGCGACCATCGAACGCTGGCTGGACAAGGGGTTGGCCCGTGTCATCCTGGGCACCGTGGCCGTCGAGAACCCGGATCTGGTGCGCGAAGCCGCCCGCGCCTTCCCTGGCAAGGTGGCGGTGGGCATCGACGCGCGCAACGGGCGCGTGGCGACCAAGGGCTGGGCCGAGGAAACCGACGTGATGGTCACCGACCTTGCCAAGTCCTTCGAGGACGCAGGCGTCGCCGCGATCATCTACACTGACATCATGCGCGACGGCGCCATGGGCGGGCCCAACGTGGACGCCACCGCCGATCTGGCCCGTGCCGTGTCGATCCCGGTGATTGCCTCGGGCGGCGTGTCGTCGTTGCAGGACTTGCAGGCGCTCAAGGCCACCGGCGTGATCTCGGGCGCGATCTCGGGCCGCGCGCTGTACGATGGCGCGATTGATCTGGCACAGGCGCTGGCGGCGCTGAAAGACGGCTAATCGCCCTCGGGCTTGCTGCCGTCGATCTGCTCCTGCAACGCCGCGCGCGTGGCCTTGGCCTGCGCGATCCGGTCGGCCAGTTCCTTGCGCATCTGTTCGCGCGCGTCCCTCCGCAATTTCCAGCTCAGCGTGTTGCCCGCCCGCACCGGCACCGAGGTCACGTCATCCTGCAACTGCATCTCCTGACGCAATCCCTCTTCCGTACAGCGGGCCACCCGCCGGACACCGATATGAAACATGTCGGGCAGTGACAGCAGCACCACCGCATTGCCCAAAATCTTCGGGTGCGTCAGCAGGAAATGCATATACCGCAGCTCGATCACGATGCGCAGCCGAAACTCGGGCTTGAGCGGCGCGATAAGCGCGTCGATGTCAAAATTGACCATGGCCCGACCGAACCCCGCCACCAGCGCATCATCCAGCGCCCTGGCATCGGCAAATCCGGCCTGCGTCATCAACACACGGCCCGCCTGCGCCGACGCTGCCGCAACATCGGCGGCGGATGGCAGGATATTCGGGCCCATATCGTAGACCAGCAAATGCGCAGGCGCGGTCAGCCCCTTGGGGTACACATCCGGCCTGCGGCTTTGCGTGGCGCAATCCCAGTGCAGTCTGCTGCTTTGCCTGATCCGGTTCCATTGCCGCACCATCCCCGGATCGCTGCCATAGCCTTGCGGCAACTCCGTGACATCCCGTTTGTGCGTGGCGGTGAATGTTGCCGCGCCGATTTGTACCTTTGTCATAATACAACCCTCAAAAGCCCCGATCCTACACGGGTCGCGCGCAAATCCAAAACGCCGGCTTGCCCCAGCGCCTGCGCCCGCCTATAGCAACCCCATGCTGAAAACCCGCATCATCCCCTGCCTTGATGTCGCCGATGGCCGTGTGGTCAAGGGCGTGAACTTTGTCGATCTGGTGGACGCAGGCGACCCCGTCGATGCCGCGCGCGCCTATGATGCCGCGGGCGCGGACGAGCTGTGCTTTCTCGACATCCACGCCACCCACGAAAACCGTGGCACCATGTTCGACGTGGTCCGCCGCACCGCCGAGGCGTGTTATATTCCCCTGACCGTGGGCGGTGGCGTGCGCACTTCGAACGACGTGCGCGACCTGCTGCTGGCCGGCGCGGACAAGGTCAGCTTCAACTCCGCCGCCGTGGCCGACCCCGACGTGCTGGCCCGCGCCGCCGACCGCTTTGGCAGCCAATGCATCGTCTGCGCCATCGACGCCAAAACCGTGGAACCGGGCCGTTGGGAAATCTTCACCCACGGCGGGCGCAAGCCCACGGGCATCGACGCGGTGGAATTCGCGATTCTCGCCGCCGAAAAGGGCGCAGGTGAAATCCTGCTGACCTCGATGGACCGCGACGGCACCAAACAGGGCTTCAACCTGCCCTTGACCCGCGCGATTGCCGATGCGGTGCCGGTGCCGGTGATCGCCTCGGGCGGTGTCGGCACGCTGGACCACCTGGTCGACGGCGTGCGCGAGGGCCATGCCTCGGCGGTGCTGGCGGCATCCATCTTCCACTTCGGCACCTACACCATCGCCGAGGCCAAGGCGCATATGGCCGCCGCGGGCCTGAACATGAGGCTGACATGACCCTGAACGACCTCTACGACACCATCCTTGCCCGCAAATCCGCCGATCCCGACAGCAGCTGGACCGCGCAGTTGCTGGCCAAGGGGCCGGAAAAATGCGCCGAGAAGTTCGGCGAAGAGGCGATCGAGGCAATCATCGAAGCCGTGCGCGACGACAAACCCGCCCTGACCTCCGAGGCTGCCGACGTGCTCTATCACCTGCTGGTGATGCTGGCCGCGCGCGACGTGCCGCTAAACGACGTGCTGGCCGAACTGGCCCGCCGCCAATCGCAATCCGGCATCGCGGAAAAAGCCGCGCGCTAACCTCTCACAGCTTCGAGCTGATGATGCCGGTGGCAAACCCGCCCATGCGCAATTCGCCGAACAACCGCTGATATTCGATCTTGGGACAGCGGTTCTGGATCACCGTGATCCCCCGCGCCTCGGCCTTGGCCGCCGCCGGGCCATGTTCCACACCGATCTGCATCCAGATGGTGCGCAGCTCCGGCAGAACCTCCAGCGCCTCGTCCACGATGGCGGGCACCGCATCGGGCTTGCGGAAAATATCGACCATGTCCACCGGGGCGTCGATCTCTGCCAAACCCGCCACGATCTTCTGACCGAACAGCATCTGCCCTGCGGCACCGGGGTTCACCCCGATCACGCGGTAGCCGCGCAGCGACAGATAGCGCGCCACGTAATAGCTGGGCCGCACGGGATTGGTCGACACCCCCACCACCGCGATCACCTTGGTGCGTTTCAGCACATCCTTGAGCAGTTCATCCGAATATTGCATGGCTATCCCCTGTGTTGCCGCTTTCCTACACCGCCACGCGACATAAAAAAAGCGCCCCGAAAACCAAAGGTCCGGGGCGCAAGGTGTGGAACGAGGGACAGTGCTTGGGACATCAGGAGTTCCAGACCTGCTGTCTATGACCCAACACATAATAACTTATCGTGGGTTATGAAGACCGTCTCTCATTTGTGTGAACGAAACGTAAAAACCGTGAGCCGGAATTCGCTCAATCGCGGGTTCCGGCGTGGCTTAATCCAGAATATCTTCGACAATATCAAAGACGTCCTCGACCAGATTCTTTAAGCGAAAGCTTTTCTTGCGTTTGATCTTGCGCGGCTTTGCGGGCTTTGCCGCCTTTGGCTGAGGCATCCGCGCGGCCTGTACCCGCTCTTTCTCACGCTCGGGAACCGGCAGCATCTTGAGATTGTGCAACGGCGCGCCGCATTGCGCGCAGGTCAGTTCGTGCCGCGCGCGGTCCAGAACCAGCGCGGCCCGCGTCCCGCAATAACAACAGGTCGCGATCTTGGTCGGGTAGCCCATGGAATGCCTTTGCTTCAGCTGCGTGCCTTGCTGGCATATAAGGCCAATGCAGCGGCATTCGAGACGTTGAGCGAGCCAAACCCGCCGCTTGCGTCAATTCGTACCAGCGCATCGCAGGTTTCCTTGGTCTTTTCGCGCAGGCCCGGCCCTTCGGCCCCCAGCACCAGCGCCACAGGGTCGGACGTGCGCCCGGCCACGGCCGCCTCGATGGTCTGCTCGGCCTCGCCGTCCAGCCCCAGCACCAGATAGCCCATGCCTTGCAGTTCGGTGATCGCATCCGCCAGGTTGCGCACCCGCAGATAGGGCTGGCGTTCCAACGCCCCACTGGCGGTTTTCGCCAGCGCCCCGGTTTCGGGCGCGGAATGGTGGCGTGTGCCGATGACGGCGGATGCGCCCAGCACTTCCGCCGACCGCAAAATCGCGCCCACGTTGTGCGGGTCAGTCACACGGTCCAGCAGAATCACGCGCGGCACTTCGGCACCAATGGCCACATCGGCCAGCCTGCCCCACTCCAGCGGCTTGACCTCCAACGCGGCCCCCTGGTGCACCGATCCGGGGTCCAGCGGCGCCTTGAAGCTGCGCGGATCAACGATTTCCGGCTCGATACCCGCCTCTGCAATCGCCTCGGCCAGCTTGTTGTGGGCGTTCAACGTCACGATAAGGCGCAGTTTTTCCCGTTTCGGGTTCAGCAGCGCATCGCGCACCGCGTGCAGGCCGAACAGCCAGACCGTCGTGGCGGCCTCGACCTTCTTGGCCTGTTCCTTGGCCACCACCCATTTGGGCTTTTTCGTATTCGCCATTGGCTAACCTCGAGTTTTCATGGGGCAAATGTCATGTCTTTGCCCGAACCTGCCGCCAAGTCGAAATTCTGCCTTGACGCCCTTTGGGACCGCTTGTAATCACGCCCCCACGCCCAGCGCAATGCGGATGGGCCGAAAGTGGGCGACAGGCCGCAAGGTGTGGCAGGGGACTGTAACTCCCTCGCGGAGACGCACGCCTGGTTCGATTCCAGGGTCGCCCACCACTTTCCCTTTTTATCCGAATGTGATGTCCATCCATGATGGCCGCCCCGACCGGTGACCCCTCAGCCCCACATGACCCAGCCCCAGGCCATCGCGAGATAGGTCATCTGGTGCAGCGCCTGATCGGCCCCCATCGCACGCCAGAACCCCGCGTCGGCGGGGGTGTGGCAGGTGCGGTCGGACCAGCGGCCCTTGGCCCAGTCGATGTGATAATGCGCCACCCATTCCGCCAGAATAAGAGGCAGAACCAGCGCAACAGACGATCCGACGATCAGCAGAACCAGGGCAGACCCCAGCGCATGAACGCCCGCGTGCTGGGCGCGGCCCATGTGCACATAACGGCCGCGATCCGACAGCATCCTGGGAGTCTGCAAATAGAAATCCGCAAACATATGCTTGATCTGAAACAGAAAAAGCAGAACCAGCAAGGATGTTATCGTGGCGGTCAAAGGGCCGTCTTCTCCTGTAATCATCCGCAGCCTAATGCGTTGATCCCCTCTCGTCTATCATTGTGGCATCGAAATGACCGGCCTGCGCTGCCATGTGGCAGATACCCATTGCCCGACGCGCGCGCCCCTTGCTAGGTTGGCGCGATTGAATGCAAGGCGCATGTGCCCCGCTCATGCGCCCTAAGACAACGTTTGGACAGTCCCATAGAACGCAATATTTTCAGCTTTATTTTCAAGCATTCCAAACGCGACCAGTTCATCCTGCTGCTGGTCACCCTGACGCTGTTTCCGATGCTGTACCTGACGCTGGAACTGCCGAAACGCATCATCAACGACGCCATCGCCGCCCAGTCGGATGTGGTCGAATTCTACGGAATGTCGTTCACGCAGATCCATTTCCTGCTGATCCTGTGCGGGCTGTTCTTGCTGTCGGTGATCCTGCACGGCCTGATGAAAATGCGCATCAACACCATGAAAGGCGTGCTGGCCGAACGGATGCTGCGCCGCTATCGCTATGGGCTGATCGCGCGCATCCTGCGGTTTCCCCAGCCCTATTTCGAGCGCACCTCGCAGGGCGAACTGGTCAGCATGGTCACCTCCGAAAGCGAGCCGATGGGCGGGCTGATGGGCGACGCGCTGGCGCAGCCGGTGTTGCAGGCGGGGCAGATGCTGACGATCCTGGGGTTTCTGTTTGCGCAATCGGTCACCTTCGGTCTGGCCGCCTGTGCGCTGATCCCCCTGCAGGCGTGGCTGATCCCCAAGTTGCAGCGGCGCATCAACCTGCTGAACAAGAAACGCGTGGTGCAGGTGCGTGCGCTGGCGGCCGAGATTGGCGAAAGCGCGTCCGGTGCGGCGACGCTGCGGGTGAACGGCGGCTGGCGTTACCGCATGGCGATGATCACTGACCGGCTGGGGCGGCTCTACGAGATCCGCTTTGACATCTACCAGAAGAAATTCTTCATGAAGTTTCTCAACAACTTCATCACCCAGCTGACCCCGTTCTTTTTCTTCTCGATCGGCGGCTATCTGGTCATTCAGGGTCAGGTCAGCCTGGGCGCGCTGGTGGCGGCGCTGGCCGCCTACAAGGACCTGTCCAGCCCGTGGAAGGAACTGCTGGATTACTACAACCAGGCGCAGGACATGCAGCTGCGCTGGGAAACCATCGCCGAGCGCTTTGCGCCGAACGGCATGATCGACGAGGACAAGTTTTACGGTCAGCCCGACAGCCTGCCGCGTCTGGACGGTGACGTGGTGCTGGACGGTGTGACCGTGCGCGATGCGGACGGCAACGCGGTGCTCGAGGACATCACCGCCACCCTGCCTGCGGGCCGCAGCATCGCCATCACCGCGCCCAGCGACGAGGACCGCCGCGCGCTGGCGCAGGTCATGACCCGCGAGACGATGCCCACCAGTGGCCGCATTCGCATCGGGGACCATGCGCTGAACGACCTGCACCAGGGCGTGATCGCCGCACGCATCGGCCATGCCACATCGCGCCCGGTGCTGTTTCAGGGCACCTTTGGCGACAACATCATGATGGCGCTGAAACACCAGCCCCATGGCGAGGGCAAGGATGCGGCCTTTGCCGCTGAAGCCTTGCGGGCGGGCAACAGCGACGACATGCTGGACGCGCCCTGGCTGGACCACGGGCGCGCCGGAGCCGAGGACGACGATGCGCTGCTGGATTGGTGGCTGGCGCTGGTGGGCGGCATGGGCAGCAGCCCCACCCTGTTCCGCCGCGCCACCGAACAGCGCATTGACGCGGCGACCCACCCCGACCTGGCGCAGCGTCTGGTCGACCTGCGCCCGGATGTGGCCGCCGCGCTGGAACAGGCCGACCTGGCCCGCCACGCCTATGTCTTCAGCGAGGACGCCTATAACCCCGCCCTGCCCGTCGCCGAGAACCTGCTGTTCGCCACCGCACGCCAGCCGGTGACGCCCGCGTTCATTGCAGGGCAAACGGAATTCCTCCGCCTGCTGGCAGACCTGGGGCTGGACCGCGACCTGCTGGCGCTGACCCGCGATGTGATCGACCTGCTGCGCCAGATCTTTGGCATCGACGGCACCGATCATCCGCTGTTCCGCAAGCTGACGCTGGACGCGGAAACCTATGAGGCGGCCGTTACCATCCTGTCGCGCCAGCGCGAGGGCACCCCGCTGACACCTGCGGACACGGCGTTGCTGCTGACGGTGCCGTTCCAGATCACATCGGACCAGATCGGCGCGGGCTTTCCCGACGAGATCAAGGACCGCGTGCTGGAAATGCGCGGCCTGCACGCGCCTGCCCTTCAGGCCAGCATGGGCGCCGCCTTTGCGCCGATCCGCGCAGGCGAGATTGTCGCGGGCCTGACCGTTCTGGAGAACGCCCTGTTCGGCAAGATCTCGAACGGCGCCGGGTCCAAGGGCGACGAGGTGCGCGCCAAGGTGGCCGAGGTGATGCAGGACAGCGGCATGGGCCGCGACGTGATGCGGCTGATCCTGGACGTGCCGATTGCGCTGGGGGGTGCGAACCTGCCTGCCTTCTATGCCGAACCCGCCGCCGTCAGCCGTGCGGCGATCAAACGCCCCGATGTTCTGATCCTTGAATCCGCGCTGGCCAGCTTTGACGCCGCGACACAAGAGGCGATGTTCGAGAACCTGCGCAGGTTGCTGCCCGACACCACGCTGATTTTCATTGCCTCGGGGTTCGACAACGCGGACGCCTTTGACATGCAGCTTGAACTGGTCGACGGGCGCATCGTCGGCGGCACCGCCGCCCAGACCAGCACCGAGGACAGCGCCACCAGCGCCGACCTGGCGCGCAAGGTGCAGGCGCTGGGATCAACCGACCTGTTTTCGGGCGTGTCGCGCAAACAGTTGCGATTGCTGGCCTTTGGCGCGCGCTGGTACAGCTGCGCTGCGGGCGATTACGTGTTCTACAAGAACGACCCGCCCGCCGACGGCGCCTATATGATCCTCGAGGGCGAGGCCGACCTGTGGCTGCCGCGTGCCGGTCAGGACAAGCAGCTGATCACCACCGTTGGCCCCGGTGCGCTGGTGGGCGAACTGGGCCTGATCCGCAACGAGCCGCGCGCGCTGGACATGCAGGCCAAGACCGACCTGACCTGCCTGCGCATCGGCGTCGAGGAGTTCCTGGCCGTGGTCGAGAATGATGCCACGACGGCGTTCAAGCTGTTGCAGGTGGTGGCGGGGTACGTGAGCACGTAAGGGAGTGACATCGTCAGGTGATGTTGTCCCCCAGCGCGGATTCAAGGCCGAAGGCCGCCGCGCATCATGCCGTAGGCATGTCTTCGACATGACGGGCCGTCCCCAGGCACGGCGATTTGGTTGCTGTAGTGCGGAACAGTTCGGTGGGAGGTGTTTGGCTGCCATAAAGTGGCAGTAACTGAAGCTGCATCGCCGCACCTCGGCCCAGCGACGCGCGGCTTCGCGCTCAAATGCGAAAGACGCCCTCCTACGGCATCAACACCGCCTGACGCGCCACCGAAATCGTATCCACACTCAGATCATCGTACGTAATCCGCACATCCAACTGCTGCACCGACCCCGCCGGATAGCTGCGATAGGGCAACCCGTCGCTGTCCGTGATCGCCCCCGGCGTCGGGCTGTCCACGTGACAGTCGGGCATCGGCCAGACCTCCATCGCCCCGCCATTCACCGCCATCTCGATCTGCACCAACCCGCAGCGCCACGCCCACAGGTGCGTCACGTAAACCAGATCCTGACCGTCATAGTCGCGCACCGCCACCCAATTGCCCTTGGTCGCGGTCAGGATCGGCTTGACCTCAAGTGCTGTCAGGAACTTGCCCGTGGCCACCTGTTCCTCGGCCACCAGGGCCTGTGTCGCCACGTCGGGTGCAGCGTCACCGCCGCCCCCTGACCCCATGGCGATCAACGCCACCAGAATATCCAGCATCTTGAAATCCCTCTCTCAAATCTCGCCTTTTGCCGTTGACGCAACCGCTCTATAGTTGTCGCAAAAGACAACCGCAGGTATCGGGGCAGATACGATTATGGCACGCAAACCGGCCAAAACACAGGATTTCAACGTGGTTGTCGTCGGCCAGTCCGGGCGGCTGGGGTACGAGGCGATCCTGTTCGCGGCCTCCTTGCGCCACCACTCCCCGAAATTCAAAGGCCGCCTGCTGGTCGCCGAGCCGCAACCCGGCCCCCTGTGGCCCAACGATCCGCGCATCAAACCGGAGGTGCGCGCGGCGCTGGAACAACTGGGTGCCGAGATCGTGCCCTTTCACAACGCGCATTTTGGCGCGGCCTACCCATATGGCAACAAGATCGAGATGCTGTCGGCCCTGCCCGAGGGCGAACCTTTCGTGTTCTTCGACACCGACACGCTGATCACCGGCGACCTGACAACCGTGCCCTTCGACTTTGACCGCCCCTCCGCATCGCTGCGGCGCGAAGGGTCCTGGCCCAAGCCCGAGCTTTACGGCCCCGGCTACGCAGGCCTGTGGAAATCGCTTTACGACAAATTCGGGCTGGATTTTGAAAGCAGCCTCGATTTGTCCGAACCGGATGAATACTGGGCGCGCTACCTGTATTTCAACGCGGGCTATTTCTTTTACAAATGCCCCCGCGTCTTTGGCGACCGTTTCCGCGAATACGCGCTAGCGATCCGCGACGATGCGCCGGTCGAACTGTGCTGTCAGGCGCTGGACCCCTGGCTGGATCAGGTCGCCCTGCCGCTGGTGATCCACAGTCTGGGCGGCGGGCGCGACACGTTGCCCCCCGGCCTGCTGGACGGGTCGGTCAGTTGCCACTACCGGCTGCTGCCGCTGCTCTATGCCCGCGAGGCCGCCCATGTGATCGAAACGCTGGAAGAGGTGGCCGCCCCCAACAAGCTGAAAAAAGTGCTGAAAGGGTCCGAGGCGATCAAACGCATGGTCTATCAGGGGCGCGGCGAAAAGGTGCGTGCGCTGTTCGATCAGAACAACCTGCCCCGCCGCGAACAGGCGATCCGCAACCGGATCAAATCCGAAGGCTTCTGGATGCGCTGAGCCACCGCGCGCAGCGCTCACCCGACCTTAACCCCTGGGCGGCATCCTTACCCCCGTTGCAACACCCCGCCGGCGTGGGCCATCGACCCAGCCGGCAGCCTACCAGGACCAGAGGCGCGCAAGCCGCGTCATATCTGAACGGTTCAGACATGCAGGGATAAAATCCTGTCTCAACTCCGATCTGGCGGCGCCGCCTTTTTTAACGGGCTTCCCACGATCCACATCAGATAAAACGAATGAACTGCACCGGAGCGTTCCGGCGCAGCCGTTCTGCGTTGCCGGCCTTGCGCCATGAACGACCAAGCCGCCCAGAGTGGAGGGCGGACATGGTGCGAAGCGGTCATTCAGGTTTCACGCATCCGGGCCGGAACTGAAGGTCCGCGCGTTCGCGCTCTGACATGCTCCGAATATCAGGATGAGACAAAGGATCTTTGCACCAGTGGCCCTCCATCTCGGGTGTTGCCCCGCGTTTGAACCGCTGCGTCCTGAACAGGCTGGCGATTTTGATAAATGTATCTTTCATACCGCTATAATCGCTCAAAGCGGCAGGTCCGGGAATCGACTTTGCAACGATCCCGGTTTAGAAAAACTAAATGGAAAATCTGAATGCCATACCCCTTTCCGCGCTCAGGGCCATCGAGGCGATTGCGCGCAACGGAACACTTGGACTTGCGGCCGACGAGTTGGGCGTGACTGCGGGCGCATTGAGCCAGCGGCTTGCCAAGGCCGAGGCCGCGTTTGGGCAAAGCTTGTTCGTGCGCACTGCGGCGGGCCTCAAACCTACACCGATCTTTGCAGACGTCGTGCCACGTTTGACCCACGCGATATCTGAACTGTCTTCTATCGTCGCTGACATCCGCTTGCCGAAAGAGAATACGCTGACAGTTTCAGTGGCCCCGATTTTTGCAAGCCGTTGGCTTATCTGGAGAATAAACAAGTTTAATCAACAAAACCCGAACTTGAGCGTGCGGATCGTGCCATCACTTGAGGTGATCAATCTGGACCTCTCTGAAGTGGATGTAGGAATACGTGTCAGTCAAGATGCCGCAATTGGAAGGAATGCGGTCAAACTGTTGGATCAGCGTGTTTTTCCCGTTTGCGCACCTGATCTGGCGCGAACAATCCACACCCCCCATGACCTTTTGAAACTCCCCGTTATCCGGGAAAACGAAAAGCTTTATGGGTGGAAGAGCTGGATGTCTGATCAAGGCATTGAAGGGTATTCTTTGCCGGACGGGCCAACCTATGCCGACGCGTCGCTGTGTTTAGATGCGGCAATGACAGGGCAAGGTGTTTTCATGGCGTGGGAGACCCTGGCTTGTGATGCCTTGGAACGAGGGCAGGTATCGGCGCCTTTCAACCTGCGCGCACGGACCGGAGCGACCTATTGGTTCGCCACAAGTCAACGTTCGCGGCGAAAGCAGAACGTGAACAGGTTCAAGGACTGGCTAGAGGCAGAGCTGGCCTGTTCCATCAGCCTCTGGAACAGCACGTCACACTAGATCACCACCTTAAACAGCAAAACCGGACCTCTGCGATTTACACAAAGGTCCGGCTTTTCATTTTAGCTCAGCACATGGCGCAACGGCCACGGCTGTGTCACGTCCAAAACCCTCAGGCAGGCTTGTCCAGCAACGTGTAGGTCGAGATCATAGCGTCCTGCACTTGCGCACGAGCGATCTTGCCGCCTTCGGTGCGCTTGCTGCGGGCGCCGACGGCCTTTTTGATCACGCGGCCGATCTGCTGGTTCAGCGACACGCGGGCGCGCGACGCGGCGCGGCTGCCTGCCTGTGCGCCGCCGGTGCTGGCCAGTTCGTATTGCGCAGCGAAATCGTCATCCTTGGCGATGTCCTGCACCACCTTCAGGATGAAGTGGTCGTCGAACTTACCGGCGGCATCCATCGCCTTGGCACGGGCCACGACGTCGCTGATAACCTTGCGTTTCGCGGCCAGACGCTGGCCCAGCGCATCATCCGCCGGGGCGGACTGGATCACGTGGGTTTCCACCATCTGCTGCATGTAGTGGGTCAGGTTCATACCTGCCGCTTTCGCCTGGGCATCCATGAACTGGCGCACGCTGGGCTCTACGGTAAAGGTGACTGTGCTGGCCTTGGCCAGTTTCTCAAGCCGTTTGGCCCGGCGCGCAACACGGTCCGCCGCAGGTGCTGCGGTCTCTGTGTTGTCTGCTGCCACAACCTTGGCTTTTGCATTTCGGGTGATTTTTTCAACTTTGCCCATTTCGGGTCTCCTGTGTGAAAACATACTTGTCATGTATGCGATAGACGCGTGCGAGTCAACATACATGTGGTGTATGCGCTCAGCCAAAACCTGCCGACAATCGCCCGTTGAGTGAACCCGGGTTTCGGCCTACACCTGCTCAAGGAATTCCCAGAGGAGGACAGACTATGACAGATGCACCCGCACACGGCTTTGACACGCTGCAAATCCACGCAGGCGCCCGCCCCGATCCGGCCACCGGCGCGCGGCAGACGCCGATCTACCAGACCACGGCCTATGTGTTCCGCGACGCCGACCACGCCGCGGCGCTGTTCAACCTGCAAGAGGTCGGCTTTATCTATTCGCGCCTGACCAACCCCACCGTCGCCGTACTGCAAGAACGCATCGCCACGCTCGAGGGCGGCGTGGGCGCGGTCTGCTGCTCGTCCGGTCACGCGGCGCAGATCATGGCGCTGTTCCCGCTGATGATGCCGGGCAACAACGTGGTGGTGTCCACCCGCCTTTATGGCGGCACGGTCACCCAGTTCACCCATACCATCAAACGCTTTGGCTGGAACGCGAAATTCGTCGACTTTGACGATCTGGACGCGGTCAAGGCCGCCTGCGACGACCAGACACGTGCGGTCTTCTGCGAGGCCATCGCCAACCCCGGCGGCTATATCACCGATCTGGACGCCATCAGCGCGATTGCCGACGAAGCCGGCGTGCCGCTGATCGTCGACAACACCTCGGCCACGCCCTACCTGTGCCGCCCCATCGAACATGGTGCCACGCTGGTCGTGCATTCGACCACCAAATACCTGACCGGCAACGGCACCGTCACCGGCGGCTGCGTCGTGGACAGCGGCAAATTCGACTGGTCGGCCTCGGACAAGTTCCCCTCGCTCAGCGCGCCCGAGCCTGCCTATCACGGGCTGAAGTTCCACGAGACATTCGGCGCATTGGCCTTCACCTTCCACGGCATTGCCATCGGCCTGCGCGATCTGGGCATGACCATGAACCCGCAAGCCGCGCATTACACGCTGATGGGCACCGAAACCCTGTCGCTGCGTATGGACCGCCACGTTGAAAACGCGATGAAAATCGCCGAATGGCTGGAGAACGATCCGCGCGTGGACTACGTGACCTATGCGGGCCTGAAATCCTCGCCCTATAACAAACGGGTCGAAAAGATTTGTCCGCGCGGCGCGGGCGGCCTGTTCACCTTTGCGGTCAAGGGCGGTTACGAGGCTTGCGTGAAGCTGGTCAACAGCCTGGAAATCTTCAGCCACGTGGCCAACCTGGGCGACACCCGGTCGCTGATCATCCACTCGGCCTCGACCACGCACCGGCAGTTGACCGAAGAGCAACAGATCGCGGCGGGCGCGGCCCCCGAGGTGGTGCGTGTCTCGATCGGCACCGAAAACGCCGACGACCTGATTGCCGATCTCGATCAGGCGCTGGCCAAGGCCACCGCATAAAACACGACAAACAAAAACGGGCGGGGGTTTATGCCCCCGCCCGCATCATCCCGTCGCGCTGCCGTTATTGCGCGATGTCGAAAATCACCGACACCTGCGCATCGATCGTGACCTCGCCCGAGGCAACCGGGGCACCGCTGTCGCTGCGCGCCATTTCCATCATCTTGGGACGTCCGCCGTTGTTATAGGCGGTGATGCGCCGGACCGGGCCCAGCTCGACCCCCGCAGCGGCAGCCAGTTGCGCCGCCTGCTCCATCGCGTCCTGCACCGCACGTTCGCGCGCCTGCGCCTCCAGCGGCTCGGGCGATTGCACGTCAAAGCGCAGGCCCGACATCTGATTCGCACCGTCTTGCAGCACCAGGTCGATCAAGCCACCCAGGGCCTCCAGATCGCGCACCCGCACGTTCAACATCGACGTGGCGACAAACTCGACCGGCTTGTCCGCAGTCTCGCCGTTGTTCATGTCACGCGGCTGCATGTTCTGATCGGCATAGACCGTCAGCTGGCTGGACTGCACGTCAGAGGATTCGATGCCCTGCTCGGTCAGCCGTTGCAGGATGGCGTCCATGTTCTCGTTCACCGCCTTCACCGCATCCTGTGCCTGCGGGGCGCGGTGCATCACGCCCAAGCTGATCACGGCCATGTCAGGTGCCACGGCAACCTCGCCCTGCCCCTGCACCTCGATCTGTGGGGGCATGGTATTGCCCGCGTCCTGCGCCAGTGCGCCGCCTGTCATTGCCGCCAGTGCCAGCGCGCTGGCCATCATCATATTGCGCATGTCTCGTGTTCCTCTTTGGTTATTCACGTTGGCGTTGGATCGCCATACCGCTCCTAGATGTGTGGTCCTCCGCGCATTGACCAGATGTATCAGGTCTTTTCCTTTTCATGGGCGGCTGGCTGTTCTATTCTGCGTCAAACGTCCGGTTGTGATCCAGGGGTCCGGTTTGAATGGTAAGGGCATGATATGAAGCCAAATTTCGCGCTAAGCCTGTCATTTGACGGCATCCGCCTGCTGCACCGTGCAGCGGGAGGCTGGCGCGTGGTCGGCGAAGTCTCGCTTGCCGCCGAAGACATGGCCGCGGAACTGGCTGCCCTGCGCAAGACCGCCTCGGATCTTGAGCCGCGCGGCGTGCGCAGCAAGCTGGTCATTCCCAACGAACAAATCCGCTATCTGACCATCGACAGCGGCGATATCGACACCGAGGGCCGCTGGTCCGCCGCCTTTGCCGCCCTCGATGGGGCGACACCCTATGCGGTGGACGAACTGAGCATCGACATCTGCGCCGACGGGGCACAGACCCACATCGCCGCCGTCGCCCGCGAGACGCTGGACGAGGCCGAGGCTTTCGCCATGCAGCACCGGTTCCACCCGGTCAGCTTTGTGTCGATCCCCGGCGAGGCCGGATTTCTGGGCGAGCCGTTTCTGGGCGTGACCCGCCACGCCGCTGACCTGCTGGAACCGGGCGACGAGGTCACCCCCGATGGCATTGCAGTGGTGGTGGTCGGCGACATCAAGACGCCGGTGGGCCCGGTCGTGACCGAGGATGTGACGCCCGTTGCTGCAAAGGAAACGCCCCCCGTCGCGGACGCCGACGTGCCTGCCCCTGTCGAGGACGCAGAGGCCGCAACCGTCGAAGCACCTGTGGCAGAGCGGAAACCTGCGCCCGACGCCAAGCCTGCGCCAGCGCCAGAACCGACGCCTGCGCCCGACGCCAAGCCTGCACCAGCGCCAGAACCGACGCCTGCACCGGAAGCCAAGCCTGCGCCGGAGCCAGCACCGACGCCTGCGCCTGAAGCCAAGCCTGCGCCAGCACAGCCAACGCCGGCGCCCGAAGCCGCCGCGCCCCCCGCGACAGAAGCCACGCCCGAGGCCGCAACACTCAAACCCGAGCCTGCGAAACCGGAGGCAACGCCAGAACCCGATCCCGCCACCTTCGGCTTTGCCAGCCGCCGCACGGCTGCGGCCAATCCGCCCGCTCTGGGCGGTGCCAACCGCAAGGACAGCCCTGCCGCACCGGTTCCGCTTTCGGCCAGTCCGCGCGTCACGCCGGTGCCGGTCGCTGAAAAGCCTGCACAAGCGGCCCCGAAAGCCGGGGCCAAGCCCCCTTCGGAGAGCGCCGCGACCCCGATGGATTTGGCCAAGGCCAGCGTGACAGGCTTCATGAGCCGCCGCCGCAAGCCCAAGCGGATCAATCCTGCGGCGGCCCCGCTTGCGCAAACCGCGCACCCCATCGCCGATCCGCCCGCCGACGAAGCGCAGCGGATGACCGTCTTTGGCGCGCGCAGCAAGCCTGGCGACAAGGTCGGCGGCAAGCCGCGTTACATGGGGCTGATCCTCACCGCCGCACTTCTGGTGTTCCTGGCCGGTGTCGCGGCCTGGGCGTCGGTGTTCCTGGACGAAGGGCTGGCGCGGTTCTTCAACCGTGCCGAAGACCCCGTCGTGGTCGAAGCGCCCCCCGATATCCTGCCCGAACCGGACCCCGAACAGATCGAGGACGGTGCCGAAGTGGCCAGCCTTGATCCCTCCCTGAGCGACGAGGACGCCGCCGTTCTGGACGCCCTGGGCGATCCACAGGCGCAGCCCGAAGAAGAACCGGCAATCGATCCCGAACGCGAACGTCAGGCCGCCGAGGCGCGCTATGCGGTCACCGGCATCTGGCCCCTGGCCCCGCAAGAACCCGAAGCTGCCCCGGTTGTGCCGCTCGAAGATCTCTACGTCGCCTCGATCGACCCGGTCAGCCCCGCGCGCGACGCGGTGGCCCTGCCTGCGCCCGCATCGCTGGACACCGATCTGACGCTGGTCGCCCTGCCTTCGCCTGCCGCTGCGGGCACCAGCTTTGCGCGCGACAGCGAAGGCCGGGTGATCCCCACCGAAGAGGGCGCCGTGACCCCCAACGGCGTGACCCTCTTCAAGGGCCGCCCCGCCGTGGTGCCGCCGCCCACGCCCACACGCTTTGCCGAAACGCCCGAGGTCAACCCCGAGCTGGAACGTCTGGGCCGCGCCCGTCCGCGTGCCCGCCCGGACGATCTGATCGAGAATGCCGAACGCGCCAACCTGGGCGGACTGACCCGCAACGAACTGGCCGAGGTGCGCCCGAAACTGCGCCCCGCCG
This sequence comes from Pseudosulfitobacter pseudonitzschiae, assembly GCF_900129395.1. Taxonomy (GTDB): domain Bacteria; phylum Pseudomonadota; class Alphaproteobacteria; order Rhodobacterales; family Rhodobacteraceae; genus Pseudosulfitobacter; species Pseudosulfitobacter pseudonitzschiae. The sequence goes on along the minus strand of NZ_FQVP01000001.1, from coordinate 180,000 downwards.
TGGCCAAGGTGGAAGAAGAAAAAGACGAGGTGCCCACGGCGCAGGCCACAACCGTGTCGTTCCGCCCCAACGGCCGTCCGCGCAATTTTGACCGCACCGTCGCCCGCGCCCGCGCCGCACAGCCCGAACCGACGCAGGCTGCTGCCGTTGCGCCCGTGACCACCACGGCCCCTGTGGCGGTGGCGCCGAAAATCCCCTCCAAAACCAGCGTCGCAGCCGGCGCCACGGTGAAAAACGCGATCAACCTGCGCAAGGTCAACCTGATCGGCGTATACGGCAAACCGTCCTCCCGCCGCGCGCTGGTGCGCCTGTCAAACGGCCGCTACCAAAAGGTGCAGGTCGGTGACCGCATCGACGGCGGCCGCGTGTCCGCCATCGGCGACAGCGAACTGCGCTACCAGAAGGGCGGGCGCAATGTGGTTCTGAAGATGCCATAGGTGCACTGCCCCCGGTGCCGCCATGGTATGTCGGGTCAGGTGCCGCCTGCAAGCAGGTCCCGCAGCTTTTCCAGCGTCTTTCGGGCATGTGCGACCTCTTCGGTGCCCAACCGCCCGGCCACATCCGACAGCCAGTCGCGCCTGACCGCATCGGCCTGTGCATAGACGTGACGCCCCGCCGGGGTCACCGTGACAAGCTGCGCGCGCTTGTCGCCGGGGTTGTCTGCCATGGCCAGCAACCCATCACTCACAAGCGCGTTCACGATCCGCTGGACCGCCTGCCGCGATGCCCCTGTTTCACGGGCAAGCTGGGAAACCGTCAACGCAGATGCGGACCGACACACGCCCCCCATCACCTGCCACCGCGCGCTGCTCAGGCCAAAGGGCGCCACCTTTTGGTCGCCCTGCGCGATCAGGGTGCCGTTCAGCCGGAAAACTTCAAGGATCAATCCGCCAAGGCCATCCACGTCTTTTGTCACTTTACCTACCCCTTGATATTTGACAACATGTTGTCAATATTCGAGAGACAACGCAATAGGAGACTGTCATGCCCAATGAGCCGTTTTTCAGAATCGACAAGTTCATGGTTCCCACCGCGTCCAGAGAGCTGTTCACGGACCAGCTGAAGAAAACACACGACGCGCTGGACGCGCTGACGGGGTGCGAGGAGAACATGATCTTTGAACAAAGCGAAGGACCGGGTCAGTTCAACATCGTTACATTTGTGAAATGGCGTGACCGCGAATGCTACGAAGCGGCCCGCAATGCCGCACAGGACCACCAGGCGCTGTCCGGGTTCGACCCCGCCGCCTTTATGGCTGACCTCGGGGTGGTGCCCGACCTTGGGAATTACACCTGTCTCGCCTAGCCCGCGACGCAGCGGGGACCGGGGGAACGGTGCGACCGGTCTCTGACAGGCCGCCGGTATGATGCGCGGCGGCCCTTGGCCCCCGCGACACAGGGCCGCCTTGCTGGCACCGGCCCTTTGCAGTTTCAGCACTCCCAGGAAACGGGTATCGCCCTGCAAACAGGTTGTCCTGACAAGATATTGGACATAGCAATGTTCTGAATGTTCAACCTGAAATAGTAGCCTCGATGTAAAGAGTGGGAGAGTTCATGAACGAAGTTGTCGACACGCAAGGGTTGGGTGAAACCGAGGAAGGCCAGCGCGCTTCCAGCAAACTCTTGTGGGGCCTGCGCGCGCTTGGCGTGATCATGGCTGCGCTGGTCTGGCTCCTGCTTGGCCTGGCCGAGGATCTGGGCGGCGACGCGCGTGCGGTGGCTGCGGTCGCCACGCTGATGGCCGTGTGGTGGATGACCGAGGCCGTGCCGCTGCCTGCCACCTCGCTGCTGCCCATCGTGCTTTTGCCGACGCTCACCGGAACAACGGTCAGCCAGGCAACAGCCCCCTATGCCAGCTCGCTGGTGTTCCTGTTCGTCGGTGGCTTTCTGATCGCAATCGCCATGGAAAAATGGGGCCTGCACCGCCGCATCGCCCTGCTGGTTCTGGACCGCGTGGGTGTGTCGCCCAAACGGATCATTCTGGGGCTGATGATCGCCTCGGGCTTTCTGTCGATGTGGGTATCCAACACCGCCACGACACTGATGATGCTGCCGATCGGCCTGTCCGTGCTGGCGCTGGTGGTCGAAAGCCGCGCGGACAACCAGACCGCCGCCGACCTGCACGAAGGCCTGAAGAAAGGCACGATTTCCGATGTGGTGGACGACCCGAACGTCAAGATGTTCGGCGTGTGCCTGGTTCTGTCCATTGCCTGGTCGGCCACCATGGGCGGTCTTGGCACGCTATTGGGATCGCCGCCCAATGCCATCGTGGCAGGCTACGCCGCGGACGAGCTGGGACGTCCCATCGGGTTTCTGGAATGGATGATGCTGGGCGTTCCGCTGGCGACCATCTTTATCGGCATCGGCTGGTGGCTGATGGTGAATGTCCTCTACCGCTTCGATCTGGAGTCGATCCCCGGCGGCAAAGAGATGATCCGCGGCGAAATCGCAGCCCTTGGAAAGATGAAACAGGGGGAAAAGATGGTTGCCGCTGTCTTTGGCGGTGCCGCGTTCCTGTGGGTGGTGCCCGGCCTGCTGGCAGGGATTCCGGGGCTTGGGTTCCTGGATGGCCTCGATGACACCGCCATCGCCATCGGCGCGGGCATTGCGCTGTTCCTGCTGCCGGGGCGCGGCCGTGGCGAGATGGTGCTGAACTGGAACGATGCCGAAGACGGATTGCCCTGGGGTGTTCTGCTGCTGTTCGGCGGCGGCTTGAGCCTTGCGAGCTCCGTGGCCTCGTCCGGGCTGGATGACTGGTTCGGCAGCCAGGTCGGCGGTCTGGGCAGCCTTCCCACGATCCTTCTGATCGCGACGATCGTGCTGATCGTGCTGTTCCTGACAGAGATCACCTCGAACACCGCAACGGCGGCGACGTTCATCCCCGTGCTGGGGGGCGTGGCCGTCGGGATCGGAGTGGCCCCGCTGAGCCTGCTGATCCCCGCCGCCTTTGCCGCCACCTGTGCCTTCATGCTGCCCGTGGGCACGCCGCCCAATGCGATTGTCTTTGGGACCGGCAACGTGACCATCGGTCAGATGATGCGGGGCGGTGTTGTCCTGAACATCGTGGGCGTGATGCTGATCACGATTGTTTTCTACCTGCTGGGCGGCTTCGTTCTGGGGATCTGAGGATCGCTCACCGGCAGGCCGTGATGCGGACATCCGGTCATCGTGCCTGGCAGCTTCCGGTTGCCAGGCACAGTCCGACGTTCAGTCAGATAGCAAAGCAGCCAAATCCTCAGTTCGGCGCGGCACCTTCCAGCTCGCCATTGGCGATCTGCTCGGCCTCGATGCTCTCGAACAGCGCCTTGAAGTTGCCCTCGCCAAAGCCGTCGTCGCCCTTGCGCTGGATGAATTCGAAAAAGATCGGACCGATCACGGTTTTCGAGAAGATCTGCAACAGGATGCGGGTTTCGCCCCCGTCCACAACGCCTTCACCGTCGATCAGGATACCGTGTTTCTTCATGCGCTCGATCGGTTCGTCATGGTCGACCACACGGGTTTTGGACAACTCGTAATAGGTGTCCGGCGGGCCGGGCATGAACTTCACGCCCCTCTCGGCAATCGCGTCGGTGCTGTCGTAAATGTCGTCCGACCCCACCGCGATGTGCTGGATGCCCTCTCCCTTGTACTTTTTCAGATAGGCCACGATCTGGCCTGTCTCGCCGCGATCCTCGTTGATCGGGATGCGAATGCGCCCACAGGGCGAGGTCAGCGCACGGCTGAACAGACCGGTGAACTTGCCTTCGATGTCGAAAAAGCGGATTTCGCGGAAGTTGAACAGGTTGCCGTAGAAATTGAACCACGTGTCCATGTTGCCCTTGTGGACGTTGTGGGTCAGGTGATCGAGGTAAAAGAACCCGACGCCGCGCGGCTTGGACTGCTCCAGCCATTCGAACTCTTCGTTATAGGGCGAGGTCTCGTAATACTGGTCGATGAAATAGATCAGCGAATCCCCGATACCGTAGATCGCAGGCACGTCCATGACCTTGCCGCCACCCTCGTAGGGTTTCGCGCCCTTGGACACCGCATGATCAAACGCCTTTTGCGCATCCACCACGCGCCACCCCATCGAGGGCGCGCAGGGCCCGTGTTCTTCCACGAATTTCGCGGCATAGCTGTCCGGGTCGGCGTTCAGGACATAGGTGATATCGCCCTGCTGCCACAGCTCGACATCCTGCGTCTTGTGTTTGGCCACCTTCACATAGCCCATGCGCGCGAACAGGTCGCGCAGCTCTTGCGGTTCGGGGCTGGCGAATTCGACAAACTCGAACCCGTCGGTGCCTGCGGGGTTTTCATCGGTGATCTTGGATTTCGGCGCGTCGTGCGGGAACGGACCCATGGGGCAGCCCTCCTGAATATGTGGTGAATATCTCTTGGGATTAAGAATAGGCCGTTGCCCTTGCGTTTTCTGCGCATAATTGGTCATGGCACTGGTCATATTCGCGTATTTCACGCATCATTGCCGAAATGGATACGGAAAACACGCACCATGCTGGACGATCTCGACACCCGCCTTCTGGAAGCCCTGCAAAAGAACGCCCAAGCCACCGCGCAAGAGCTGGCCGACACGCTGCACCTGTCGCCCAGCCAGATCGGCCGCCGCCGCCAGCGGCTCGAGGCGGCGGGCTATATCGAAGGCTACACCGCCCGGCTGAACCCGGCCAAGCTGGGGCTGAACGTGCAGGGGTTCGTGCAAGTGCACCTTGGCACCCACGGGCCGGACCATTCGGCGGCCTTTGCCCGGCTGGTGCGCAGCCGCCCCGAGATCACGAGTGCCTGGACCATGACCGGCGATGCCGATTACCTGTTGCGGGTGTTCTGCGCCGACCTGCCCGCGCTGAACGCGCTGATCCACGAGGTGCTGTTGCCGCATCCGGCCGTCGCACGGGTGCACAGCCAGATCGTGATGGACCAACTGAAACGCGACGGCCCCCTGCCGACCTAGACCAACGTCGGAGCCGGAGCGGCCATTCAAAATGCCGACGCTGGTCAGCGTATGGCGGACGGAGCGGACGTCCACCAAAGCCCGGAATCAAGGCACGCAGTGCCGCCGGGCAGCGCCCGACCGCCCGTCGCACCAAAGGTGCGCCGTGAATAGTCGGCACGCCTCTGGCGTGACGGGCGGGCGCTTCCTCACCGGCTAGCACCTCTTCACCCACACGCCAAAGATTAGAAATAAAGTGGCTCCCACAAACGTTCAGATGCCCACCCGCGGTCGGGCGCTGCCCTCAGTGGCAAGGTCACTCTGGCCTCAAAGCGGACTTTTGCCGCTCCCGCAAACATGATCGGTGCCGAACCTGACAGCCAACGGCAGCTATGCGGACAAAGCGGACCATGCGCAACTGGCTACTTAGTAGGGAGCAGAAAGAGGTTTTTGATGTTCCTATCTGCATCCAGTACGTTCACGAGCATCGCGAATTCGCTCCATTCTGGCCATTCGTGCCCCGCCAAGTGATGGTCGATAGCGATCTGGCGAAAATTAATGTATGCGTTGTAAAAGCGCTTGTTACGAAATGACATCTCAGAGCTCACTTCAACAAGCTCCTTGCAAATTTCATAACGATCCAATGCACTTGTGGTGTCTCCAGCGAACAAATCAATGTCAGCATTAAACAAGTTGTAGCCTACCGATCTCGGAAATTTCGCAACAAGCGCGTTGGTGATATTTCTTGCCGTGATGAAGTCACCTTTTGCGGCTAGACGTTGGGCTCTGAAAATCTGGTAATTTCTGAGAAGCTTCATGCTGGATGGCTCGTTTTCAGTTCAACAACAATCCTGACAGTTGTGCGGCCAGGGTTCAATATGGCCTCAAACCCGACCTTCGCTACAATCCCCACCAACCTCCGGTCTTCCACTTCGGCCCCGTTGATGACGCAAAGATCAAATCCACCTGACATAGAACAGAACCGCAGCCATTGCCGTTGTCCTTCGTGGCATTCCCCGCCAATATGCAGCCAACCCAGCACCAGGAGCCCGCGCCCATGGAAGGCTTTCTTTACCAGGCCTCGATCTATCTGCTTGCCGCCGTCATTGCCGTGCCGATTGCCGCCCGCCTTGGGCTGGGCTCGGTGCTGGGCTATTTGACGGCGGGTATCCTGATCGGCCCCGTGCTGGGCCTTGTGGGATCGGAAACCGAAAGCCTGCAACACTTTGCCGAGTTTGGCGTGGTGATGATGCTGTTCCTGATCGGCCTGGAACTGGAACCGCGCGCCCTGTGGGACATGCGCCACAAGCTGCTGGGTCTGGGCGGTTTGCAGGTCGCCCTGTCCACGCTGGTGTTGATGGGTGTGGCCATGGCCTATGACCAACCATGGGGCGTCGCGCTGGCGATTGGCCTGACCCTGTCGCTGTCCTCGACCGCCATCGTGCTGCAAACCCTGTCGGAAAAGGGGCTGATGCAGACCAACGGCGGGCGCTCGGTGTTTTCGGTGCTGCTGACGCAGGACATCGCGGTGATCCCGATCCTGGCATTCCTGCCGCTGATCGCGGTCACAGTCCCGATGAAACTGGCCGAAAACGGCGCCATCACGCTGGCCACGGACGATCACCACAGCATGAGCCTGGTCGAAGGGCTGCCCGCATGGGGCGTCACGCTGGTGACCATCGGCGCGATTGCCGCGGTGATCCTGGCGGGCATCTTCCTCACGCGGCCCGTGTTCCGCTTTATCCACGCCTCCCGCCTGCGCGAGATGTACACGGCGCTGGCGCTGCTGATCGTGGTCGGCATCTCGTTCCTGATGATGCTGGTGGGCCTGTCGCCCGCCCTGGGCGCATTCCTGGCCGGTGTGGTCCTGGCCAGCTCGGAATTCCGTCACGAGCTGGAAACCGACCTTGAACCGTTCAAGGGGCTGCTGCTGGGCCTGTTCTTCATCACCGTCGGTTCGGGCATCAACTTTCCGCTGCTCTTTGGCAACGCGCCTGCGATCCTGTCGATGGCGCTGCTGGTGATCCTGCTCAAGGGGGCGATCCTGTGGGGGCTGGCCATGGTGTTCCGCATCAAGGGCCGCGACCGCTGGCTGTTTGCCCTGTCGCTGGCACAGGCGGGCGAATTCGGCTTTGTGCTGGTCAGCTTTTCCGTGGGCCAGGGCATCCTGCCCACCGGCATCGCGGAAATCCTGCTGCTGGTGATCGCGCTTTCGATGCTGATCACGCCGCTGCTGTTCATCCTCTACGAGGTCATCAGCCGCCACATGACCGACGGCAGCACCGCCTATGAACCCGACGAGATCGACGAGGAAGGCCCGGTGATCATCGCGGGCATCGGCCGCTTTGGCCAGATCGTCAACTGGCTGGTGCAGGGATCGGGCTTTGCCACCGTGGTGCTGGACCACGACATGGAAACCATCCAACTGATGCGCCGCTTTGGCGTCAAGGGCTTCCTGGGCGATCCCACCCGCCCCGACATCCTGATGGCCGCAGGCATCAAGGACGCACGCGTCCTGGTCGTCGCACTTGACGATCCAGAGGCCGCGATCAAACTGACCACCTATGCCCGCAAGCTGCGCCCGGACCTGCACATCGTCGCACGCGCCTATGACCGCACCCACACCTACCGCCTGTATCAGGCAGGGGCCAATGACATCGTGCGCGAAATGTTCGACAGCTCGCTGCGCGCAGGTCGCTATGTGTTGGAAAACGTGGGCCTTTCAGAATACGAGGCCGCCGAAGCCGAGCGCGTCTTCTACCACCACGACCGCAACACCGTGCGGCAACTGGCGGCGCTGTGGAAACCGGGCGTGAAGATCGAGCAGAACAAGGAATACGTCGCGCGCGCCAAGGAACTGCAACGCGACCTCGAAACCGCCCTGCTGTCACGCGAACCGGAAAAGAAACGCGCCTGACCTCGCTTTCTTTTGGCCCGAAAAATCCCCGCCGGAGGCACGCAGCCCCCGGAGGGGGCTGCAAAACATCGCGTGGCGCGTCAGCGCCGCATTCCTTAGGATAGCGCCGCGACCTCTGCGGCCACGGCCTCGGCCCATGCGGCATAGACCAGGGGTCCGGGGTGAAACCCGTCCGCCGCCATGACCTGCGCGTTGATGGCAATATCGGGACGCACGCGGCGCAGGTCTGGCATCTGCTTTGCCATGTCGATCAGCGCCGCATCAAAGACCGCCGCCCGCGCCGCCATGACCGTGGACAGCGGGCGCGGCAGGGCGGGCAGATCGCCCATCGGCGGCAGGGCCGAGGCGCAGATCAGCCGCACACCGCATTTGGTACGTAAAAGGTCATAAAGTGTACAAGACTGCGCCACCCAGCGCGCCAGCGGCACGCCGTTCTTGCAGTCGTTCACCCCCAGCCCCACGACCGCCACGTCAAAGCGCCCCATCGCCGCCTCCTGCAGCTCGGCCAGCACCTGCGCCGTCGTCGCCCCGCTGCGTGCGTGCAGTTCCCACGTCACCTCGCGTGTGCTGCCCAGTCGCGCCGCCAGTTGCCCCGACAGCGCCTCATCCTGCATCGCAACGCCCACACCCGCCGCTGAACTGTCGCCCAGGATCAGCACCCGCAGGGGCGCGCCGGACCCAAGGCGACCCTTGCGTGGTCCGTCCGCCTCGGCCAGGCGCGGCACCCGTGCGCGCACCCACAGCCCCTGTGCGGCGAGCACCGGCAGCAACGCAAGCACCGCGCCGCGTTTCATCTCTCAGCCCGCCGACACGCCGGCTTCGGCAAAGGTCGCCATGCCGCTCAGGCAGGCCACCGCGCCTTGCAGAACGCCGATCGCCAGCGCAGCGCCCGAGCCTTCGCCCAGGCGCAGGTCCAGTTGCAGCAGCGGGGGCTTGCCCAGTTCCGCCAACAGCTTGCCATGTGCGGCCTCGTCGCTTTGATGTCCCGCAACCGCGTGGTCCAGCGCGCCGGGCACTTCTGTTTCCAGACAGGCTGCGGCGGCACAGCAGATGAAACCGTCGAGGATCAGCGGAATGCCTTCGATCCGTGCGCGCACCATAGCACCGGCCATCGCCGCCATTTCGCGCCCGCCAAAGGCAGAGAGCGCCGCAAGCCCGCGCACATCGCCGTGGCGTTTCAGCCCCGCGTCCACCACATCGCGTTTGACCGCCATCCCCGCGTCATCCACGCCGGTGCCACGCCCGACCCACGCTTCGCCGCCGCCGCCGTACAGGGCCGCTGCAATTGCCGCCGCCGCCGTGGTGTTGCCGATGCCCATCTCGCCCACCACCAGCAGGTCCGAGGTCGGGTCCACCGCATCCCAGCCCGTGCGCAGGGCGGCGACGCAATCCGCCGCGCCCAAGGCTTCGCTTTCGGTGAAATCCGCCGTGGGCCGGTCCAGTTCCAGCGCCGCGACCTGCATCCGTGCGCCAAAGGTGCGGGCCAGTTGGTTGATCGCGGCACCGCCGGCCTGAAAATTGCCGACCATCTGCGCCGTGACCTCGGGTGGAAAGGCCGACACGCCCCGCGCCGCAACGCCGTGGTTGCCTGCAAAGATCACGATCTGCGGCGCGACCAGAACGGGCCGCTCCATCCCGCGCCATGCGCCGTACCAGATCGCCAGGTCCTCAAGCCGCCCCAGCGAGCCGGGGGGTTTCGTCAGCTGGCCATTGCGCGCGGTGGCCCCTGCCTGGGCTGCCGTGTCCGGGCCGGGGGCCGTGCGCATCAGCGCGGCGAACGCGTCCAGTGTCTCGAATTCAGGTGCCATTGCGCAAAATCCTTTTGCTTGCCTCGGGGGTGGGGCCTGTTTACCCGTTGGTGCGCATAGAACAAGCGCAGCAAAGGCACCGCGATGATCAAAGACGACAACAGCCGCGCATGGGAGGTGATCGTGGCGCTGGCCCTGTTGACCCGCCTGCCCTTGCCGCACGCGCCATCAGCGGCCTTTGCCCGGCAGGCACAGGCGGTCTGGGCCTTTCCGCTGGCGGGTCTGGCGGTGGCTCTGGTTGCAGCGGTGATCGGCTGGCTGTGCATGGCGGCAGGCCTGCCCGTGCCGGTGACGGCGGGGCTGATGCTGGCCACGTTGATCGTCACCTGCGGTGCGATGCACGAGGACGGGCTGGCGGACACCGCCGATGGCTTTTGGGGCGGGTTCGAGCCCGCGCGGCGGCTGGAGATCATGAAGGACAGCCGCATCGGCACCTATGGCGTGCTGGCGCTGGGTCTGGGGGTCGGCCTGCGCTGGATGGCGCTGAGTGCCACGTTGGCGGTGGGCGTCGGCCCGATGGTGGCGGCTGCGGTGTTGTCGCGGGGGGTGTTGCCTGTGCTGATGGCGTGGATGCCACAGGCGCGGCGCACGGGGCTGTCGCATCAGGTGGGGCGGCCATCGCCGTCCGTGGCGCTGGCCGCTCTGGGCATCGCGGTCGTACTGGCGCTGGTGGTTGCAGGCTGGGGCGTGATCTGGGCGCTGGTGCTGGCTGCGCTGGCCGTGGGCGGGCTGGCCGCGCTGGCACAGGCCAAGATCGGCGGGCAGACCGGGGATGTTCTGGGCGCCGCGCAGCAACTGGCCGAACTGGTGATCCTGCTGGCCCTGATCCCCTAGGGGCCGTTAAGCCACCTGTTTTTTCGGCAGCACGAGCTGGAATTTTGTACCGACATCCAGATCGACACGTTCGATCGACCCACCGGCTTGCGCAGAGAACGCGGTGATGAGTCTTTGCCCCAGGCTTCCCTCGCGCACCGCTTCCCCTTTCATTCCGACACCGTTGTCGGACACGGACACGACAATGGCCTCGGCGGTGTTTTCCATTTTGACCTCGACCCGCCCGTCCTCCCTTTCGGGAAATGCGTGTTTCGAGGCATTTACACACAGCTCGTTGACGACGAGGCCAATCGCAACCGCTTCATCCCGTGGCAGGGGCACGTCGCAGACATCGGCGACGATGGTATTCCGGCCCTGGAAATACGCGGTATTCAGAGATGCACAGAGGTTTGACAGATACGGACGCATCGCGACCGCGCCAATGTCGCCATCGCCACGGTAAAGAGATTCGTGGGCGCGTGCGATGCTTTCCACCCGGCCCTGAATGGTGCGCAGCGACGCGGCGGCTTCTTCGGGGGCGGCCTGCAATTCCATCCGCACCATGGCACTTACCATGGTGAAATTGTTTTTCACCCGGTGATCCAGTTCCTCAAGCAAAAGCCGCCGTTCTTCCGCAATTGCATCGCGTTCCAGCAAAACGTTTCGGACAAAACGCCGGAAATACTCTGCAAGCAGAACAATGAGAAACCCGGAGAATACGTTGACTATGACCCGAGGCCCGTCGCGGGGATCTTCGAAGGTAAAGGATTGGGTGACGGGCAGGACGTAGTACCATGCATATACGGCGGAAAAGCACATGACTCCGATACCGGCCCCCCATCGCCCGAACAGCGTGGCGAAGAGCACAAAGGGGAAGGTCAATGCGAAAGGCCCGGCATAGGGAAAAATGACGTCAACGGCACCGCGTGCCAGGACAGCCAATGCGGCGCAGACAAACCCGATGAGCGCCTGGGCGAGCGGTTCAGGAAGAATAGGCGAGAACCGATCTACCAAATCGATTTTCATGAGTCTCTTCGGCATCTCGCACTCCGCATTTGCATTATTAACCAAGGTCACATCAAAGCCCTGATATTCCCCGCCGACAGGGAATGTGGTTGAGATCTCACCCGGCAACATGCCTATGCTATAGGAGCGGCACCTTTGCAAATTCACAAGCGATAAATGTTGGTAAATACAACAAGACTTTGGCCCAAATCACGGCAAAGGTCATTTCGTTTCTTATTGACCGCCGACACGCATTCCCCCCTGAAACGAAAAAGCCGCACCCCTGTTCGGGACGCGGCCTTGCCACCCTGTTGAACGTGGCGTCGTTTATGCGGCTGCCGGTGGGGCGCGGCTGACCAGAACGTCGTTGATCTCTTTCGATGCGGCCATTTCGTCGCCACCGCTGACAGCGGCCACTTCGCGGGTCAGGCGTTCCAGCGCCGCCTCGTAAAGCTGACGTTCGGAATAGCTTTGCTCGCGCTGGTCGTCGGTGCGGTGCAGGTCGCGGACCACTTCGGCAATCGCGATCAGGTCGCCCGAGTTGATCTTTTGCTCGTATTCCTGCGCGCGGCGCGACCACATGGCGCGTTTCACCTTGGCCTTGCCCTTGAGGGTCTTCATGGCCAGGTTGATCACGTCGGGGCTGGACAGTGCGCGCATACCGATTTCGGTCGCTTTGTGCGTCGGCACCCGCAGGGTCATCTTGTCTTTCTCGAAGGAGATGACGAACAGTTCCAGCGAGATGCCGGCAACTTCCTGCTCTTCGATCGACACGATCTGCCCAACGCCGTGGGCGGGGTAGACGACAAATTCGTTCGGGCGGAAGTCAAGAGATTTGGATTTTGTCATGTTTATCCTCGCAAACAGGTTGCAACATTTGGGGGTCAGACGCGAAAAACCAACCGTGGCATGCCCCTCATGGGCCGTACCGCAATCGGAATCGGATCGGTGATTTAAAGTTCGGGCCAGTGGCGGGCCAAGGATGAATGCTGCATCTGTCGTTTCATACAAGCATCATCATACCACAAAAATGGGGCCTGCGAAAGTTCACCTTGGGTCAATTTCACGTTTCCCAAAGCGTTTAAGGGCTTTGGGACGGATTTTACAGGTTTTTGCGGCCCCGGAAACGCCTGGGAACCGCCAAGTGATTCGCTCAACCGCCCTCGCCGGGCGCTTCCGAGAAATACTTCTCCAGCTTGCCCTCTTCGCCATCCCGCTCTTCCGCTTCGGGCAGCTGGTCCTTCTTGGTGATGATGACCGGCCACAGTTCGGCATATTTGCGGTTGAACTCCACCCATTTCTCCATGTCCGGCTCGGTGTCGGGGCGGATCGCGTCGGCGGGGCATTCTGGCTCGCAGACGCCGCAGTCGATGCATTCATCGGGGTGAATCACCAGCATATTCTCGCCTTCGTAGAAGCAGTCCACGGGACAGACTTCGACGCAGTTGGTGTATTTGCAGGCGATGCAGGCATCGTTGACGATATAGGTCATGCGGGCGAACCTTGTTTGCGAATTCGCAGCCTAGCTAAATCAGCCAAACCGATCATTCAAGATGCCGCGCCCGGGAAAGATCGGCTTTGCGCCGATCACGCTTTGTGGGGCGACCTTTTCCCTCAAAGGCGGGATTTTCAGGCGGTTTGTCCTCGGGTGGCGGGGCGGCGGGGGTCAGATCGCTGTAAAGCGCCTGTGCTTCGGGGGCCGGACCGCGCCGTGTGCCGATGGCCAGAACGCGAATGACGCGCACCCTGTCGCCCTGGGCAAAGGTCAGCGTGTCGCCGGGGCCCACGTTGGTGGCGCGTTTGGTGACGCGTTCACCGTTGACACGCACCTCGCCGGCAGCCACGCGGGTGGCCGCCAGCGAGCGGGTTTTGAAAAAGCGGGCGAACCACAGCCATTTGTCCAGCCGCAACTTGGCGGCGGGCGCGTCGGCTGCGGTCACTTACTTGTTGTCCTTCAGACCCATCAGGGCTGCGGCAAAAGGATTGTCCGGGTCGATGGCCTTTTCCTTTTTCGGAGGACGGGCGCTGAAGTTCTGCGCGCCTTGAGGTTTGCCACCCTTGCGCGGGCCGCCACCCTGTTTGCCACGGGGTCTGCCCTGACCTTGGCCCTGCCCTTGCCCTTGACCCTTGCCTGCGGGACGACCGCCGCCCTGGCGGGCATTGCCGCCGCTGCGTGCGGGGCGTGCCCAGGTGAAGGTGTAGAAGGTCTCGGTCTCGGGACCGGCCACTTCGGCGTCGGCGGCTTTGCCCACCGGCACTTCGGTTTCGCTGACCTCGGGGATGTGGTCGCTGACTTCCGGTGTCTCGGCCGCTTCTTCGGCGATGGGGGCGATGCCCTCGTCGTCGATGGCGGCCACTTCGGCGGGGACGTCGTCGGCGGCGGGGGTGTCTTCGGTCCCGGCGGCGGCGGTTGGTACAACGTCCTGGGCTGCGTCCATCACCGGCACGTCGGCCACGGTCTGACCTGCGTCCGTGGTCACGACCGCATCGGTGGCCTTGACCTTTTCGCGTTCGCCCATCTCGGCGTTATAGCCCAGACCCTTCATCAGGTCGGCGAACTGTTCCAGCGTCATGCCGGTGATCGACAGCATGTCGGCCTTGGCCTCGAAGCCGCCACGGCTGTCCTCGGCGCGCAGCATATCTGCCAGACGTTCCAGCATGTCGATGCGGATCGCGCGGCTGCCTGCGATGCGGTATCCGGACATGGTGTCGGCGCCCTCGACCGCGCCTTGCGGTGCGGGGATGGTGACCAGACCGGGGGGCGGTGCCTCGGGGAAATCATCCAGACCGTTGGCCAGCGACCACAGCACCAGCCGCAGGCGCGTCGGTGCGGGTTTCAGCAGCAAGGGCATGAAAATGGTGAACTGGCCAAAGCGGATGCCGTGTTTGCGCAACATACCGCGCGCATCCTGATCCAGCGATTTCACGTCATCGGCGACCTTGCCGCGCGGCACCACGCCAAAGTTCTCGACCATCTGGAAGGCAAAGCCACGGGCCAGCCCGGTCAGCGCCTCGTCTTTCGACAGGTTCAGAAGGGGTTCGAACAGTGCTGCGATCTTGCGGTCGATAAAGTGCTGCAAGCGGCGTTTGACCTTGTCGATCACGTCCTGACCGGCCACGTCATCGACGAATGCCTCGACCTGCGGTTTCAGCGGGTCGGACCCGGGCACAAGTTTGCCCACAGCGGTCGAGCCCCACATGAGGCCGCCCTGCTCGGTATAGTCGATTTCGGTGTCCGGCGCGTTATAGAACCGGTCCGCCCGGAGGTGGAAGTGGGGTGCAAGCGCCTGCAAGGCAGCCGTCTTGATGGTCTTTGTTTCGGCGGCACCCGCGCCCTTATCCTGAGTGAAGCGGAAGCCTTCCAGCTTGCCCACGAATTCACCCTCGACAGTCACCTCACCGGCGTCATTTACATCGGCCACTATGGCCTCCTTCTGGCCCAGTCGGCGCAACAGAACACTGGTGCGCCGATCTACAAATCGTTTCGTCAGCGCGCTGTGCAGCGCATCCGACAGCCTGTCTTCTACATGCCGCGTCGCATCGCGCCAATGGCTAAGATCACTTGACCAACCCTGCCGCTGCGCCACGTAGGTCCACGTTCGAATGAACGCAAGACGTTTGGACAACGCATCAATGTCGCCATCGGTTCGATCTATACGCCGAATTTGTCGCGCAAGCCAGTCGTCGGGGATCACGCCGTTCTGGTGCAGGTAGTTGAAAATCACCTCGCACTGGTTGGCGTGTTCCTGGTGGCTGATGCCGCGGAAATCGGGTATCCTGCAGACATCCCACAACAATTTCACCGATGCGGTGTCGCTGGCGCGGGCAAAGACCTCGTCCACCTGCGACAGCGAGCGCAGGGTTTTCAGGTCGTCCGCCTCGCGGGCGCGCACCAGAACCTCGTGGTCGGGCGGGGCCTCGAGGCTGCGGATCAGCGTGTCGATTGTGGCGAATTTCAGCGCGTGGTTGCGCCAGTTCAGTTTGGTCAGGGGCGTGAACCGGTGGTCCATGATCGCCTGTGCCACTGCCGGTTCCAGCGGCGGGGCATCCCCGGTCACGCCGAAACTGCCGTTTTTCTGTCCGCGCCCGGCCCGTCCGGCGATCTGCGCCAGCTCGTTCGGGGCCAGCGGGCGCATCCGCCGGCCATCGAATTTGGACAGGCTGGAAAAGGCCACGTGATCCACGTCGAGATTCAGCCCCATGCCGATGGCGTCCGTCGCCACAAGATAATCGACCTCGCCCGACTGGTACATCTCGACCTGTGCGTTGCGGGTGCGGGGGCTGAGCGCGCCCATGACCACGGCCGCCCCGCCCTTGGTCCGGCGGATCAGTTCGGCGATGGCATAGACGTTTTCGACCGAGAAGCCGACGATGGCCGAGCGGGGCCGCATCCGGCTGATTTTCTTTTCGCCCGCATAGGTCAGGTCGGACATGCGTTCGCGGGTCATCCATTGCACGTGAGGCACCAGCGCCGCGATGGGTCCGCGCATGGTGGATGCGCCCAGAAACAACGTTTCGTGCAGGCCGCGCGCGCGCAGCAGGCGGTCGGTGAAGACGTGGCCGCGTTCGGGGTCGGCGCACAGCTGGATTTCGTCGACGGCCAGAAAATCGCAGCCCATGCCTTCGGGCATCGCCTCGACCGTGCAGATCCAGTATTGGGTGCGCGGCGGCACGATCCGTTCCTCGCCGGTGACCAGCGCCACCACAGACGGGCCGCGCAGGGCAACGACGCGGTCGTAAACCTCGCGCGCAAGCAATCGCAGCGGCAGGCCGATCACGCCTGTGCGATAGGCCAGCATCCGTTCGATGGCATAGGTGGTTTTACCCGTGTTCGTCGGGCCCAACACGGCCACGACGCGGCTGTCTTGTGCCACAGTTAAGATCCCCGATTTAACTTACAGCGCGCGGCCGATTCCGTCCGCTTCAAGACGCATCAGCGCATCCTTCGCGCTTTCGTGGGCGGGATTCAACTCAAGAACGCGGGCAAAGGCTTGGGCCGCGCCGATGTTGTCCCCGAACTCTTGCAGCATCACGCCCAGCCCGAAGGCCGCGTTGTAATTCACCGGGTTCAACGCCAGAGCGTGCCACAGGTCGTCCAGTGCCGGGCCATAGCGCCCCGACTGGTAATAGGCCATGGCGCGGGCGTGATAGCCTTCGGCAAAGTCCGGTGCGTGGTCCGTGAGCGCGGTCAGATGGTCGATGGCCGTGGCAAAATCCTGCGCCTCCATCGCCTTGCGGCCTCGTTCCAGCAGCAGGTTCATCGCCACCGATCCGGATTGTGCCCACGTGCGCTCAAGCTCGCGTTCGATCTGTGCGGCCTGCCCTGCGTCGGCGGTTTGAAGCTGATCCAGCAGGCGCGAGACATCGCCCTGGGCCAGTGCGGGTATGGAATTCCCGACTGTCAGCATGATTGCCGCAACGATAGGGTAGCGAAGGTATGTTTTGATGCCCATAGTATCTGTGAATGTAACAGCTTGGCCGGGCAAATCCAGACGCCGCCGGCCGCAAAAGTCAAAAAGGGCATGACAGATGAGTGATGTGGTTCAAGAAGCGGTAAAAGTTCTGAACGCAAAGATGCAGGGGCAAAGCTTTTCCGGCACGGCCAAGTTCGAAATCGCGGGCGAAGGCGCGGTCATCATCGACAGCGACGGTGCGCATGCGGGTGACGAAGATGCCGATGTGACGCTGAGCGCCGATGCCGATACGTTTCAGGGCATTATCAACGGCGACACCAACCCGACATCCGCCTTCATGACCGGCAAGCTGAAAGTGGACGGCGACATGGGCATGGCGATGAAACTGGCATCGGCGCTGGCCTGATGGCGTTCGAATCCGCACCCCTGTTCACCGACCACCACCCCGGCCCGCCGGGGGGACAGGCCCATTGGGCCACCACGTCGGACGGGTTGCGGGTGCGGATCGCGCATTGGAATGCATCGGCCCCCAAGGGCACCGTGCTGTTGTTCCCCGGGCGCACCGAATATGTCGAGAAATACGCCCCCGCTGCCACCGAGCTGGCCGCGCGGGGGCTGGCGACCGTGGCCATCGACTGGCGCGGTCAGGGGCTGGCCGACCGGATGCTGGACGAAGTCCGCACCGGTCATGTGGTCGATTTCCTGGACTATCAAAAGGATGTCGCCTGCATGGTGGCGCTGGCCACCGAGATGAAGCTGCCGCAGCCGTGGTTTCTGCTGGCGCATTCGATGGGCGGCTGCATTGGTTTGCGCGCCCTCTATGACGGCCTGCCGGTCAAGGCGGCAGCGTTCACCGGCCCGATGTGGGGCATTCGGATTGCAGGGCATCTGCGCCCCGTTGCCTGGGTGCTGTCGCAAGTGATGCCAAAGCTGGGCCAGGGCCACCGCCTGCCCCCCGGCACCAAACTGTCGTCTTATGTCATGTCCGACCCGTTCGAGGACAACCTGCTGACTCGCGACCGCGAGATGTGGGATATGATGGTGGACCAATTGAACGCGCATCCCGACCTGTCCCTTGGCGGACCCAGCATCATCTGGCTGCGCGAGGCGCTGCTGGAAACGCAAGAGCTGTCCAGGATGGCGGCGCCCGACCTGCCGTGCATCACCTTCATGGGCACGAACGAGCGGATCATCCACACCGAGCGTGTCGTCCAGCGCATGCAAAGCTGGCCCAGGGGCGAACTGGTCATGGTCGAGGATGGCGAGCACGAGGTGATGATGGAAGGTCCGGCCAAGCGCGGGCCGATCTTTGACCGGATGGTGCAGACCTTTTTGGCGGCGGTCTAGGAACCTGATGGCTGCGTGCTAGGTTGGCCTGCATGGCTGACCCGCTTTTAACATTTACCGAACAGGGCATTTATTGCGCACGGGGCGATTTCTATATCGACCCGTGGCGGCCCGTGGACCGTGCGCTGATCACCCACGGCCATGCGGATCATGCGCGCTGGGGCATGGGGCACTATCTGGCCACAGATCTGGCCGCGCCCGTCATGCGGCACCGGCTGGGTGACATTCCGCTTGAGACTGTGCGTTACGGCGAGGTGCGCGACATCGGCGGCGTGTCGGTGTCGTTTCACCCGGCGGGCCATGTGCCCGGATCGGCGCAGATCCGCGTGGAGCATGGCGGCGAGGTCTGGGTGGCCTCGGGCGATTACAAGGTGGTCGATGACGGGCTGTCCACGCCGTTCGAGCCGGTGGCCTGCCACCATTTCACCACCGAAAGCACATTCGGCCTGCCCGTGTTCCGCTGGAAGCCGCAGGACGAGGTTGCCGCCGATCTGAACGCATGGTGGGCGGCCTGTGCGGACGCGGGGCAGACCGCCGTGCTGGGCGCCTATGCCCTGGGCAAGGCGCAGCGGCTGCTGTCGATGCTGGACCCCGCCATCGGCCCAATCCTGTGTCACACCGCCATTGAGAACACCAACGCCATCCTGCGTGATCAGGGGCTGCGCCTGCCCGACACGGTGCATGCGACGGCAGAGGTTGACCCCAAGGCGCACCCGCGCGCGCTGTTGCTGGCGCCGCCCTCGGCCACGGACAGCAAGTGGGCGGCCAGGTTCGGCGCGCGGCAGACCGGGTTCGCATCAGGCTGGATGGCGCTGCGCGGCATCCGGCGGCGGCGGGCGCAGGACCGTGGGTTTGTTATTTCCGATCACGCCGACTGGACCGGGTTGTTGTGGGCCATCGAACAGACCGGCGCGGAAAACATATATGTCACGCACGGTTACACCGAGATTTTCACGCGCTACCTGAATTCGGCAGGCTGGAATGCGCAGGCGATCCCCACCCAGTTCGGCAGCGAAGAGGAAGACGCGGCATGAACCGCTTTGCCGCCCTGTTCAACGCGTTGGACCAAAGCACCAAGACCACCGCGAAAGTCACTGCTTTGGCGGACTATTTCGCGGATGCGCCCGAGCCGGACCGGGTCTGGACCATCGCCATGTTCTCGGGCCGGCGGCCCAAGCGGGCGGTGACCACGACACGGCTGCGCGAATGGGCGGCGGAACGGGCGGGCATCCCGCTGTGGCTGTTCGAGGAAAGCTATCCGATCGTTGGCGATCTGGCGGAGACCATCGCGCTGGTCCTGCCGCCGCCAACGCGGCAGACCGATCACAGTTTATCGCATTGGATCAATGCCCTGCGCGGCCTTTCTGAGAAAAACGATGAGGCGCGCAAAGCCTTTGTGCTGGACGCATGGGACCAGTTGCCCGACACGCAGCGGTTTCTGTTCAACAAGCTGATCACGGGCGGATTTCGCGTAGGCATCAGTCAAAAGCTGATGACCCGCGCGCTGGCCCGTGCCACCGACCGCGACGAGGCCGAGCTGGCGCACCGTTTGATGGGGAACTGGCAGCCCGACAGCATCACCTGGCACCAGCTGATCGAGGCGGACGACCCGGAGGCCGACGCCGCGCGGCCCTATCCGTTCTACCTGGCCTATGCCATCGACGACACGCCCGAGGATTTGGGCGATCCTGATGACTGGCAAGCCGAGTGGAAATGGGACGGCATCCGCGGGCAATTGATCCTGCGCGGCGGGCTGCATTTCGTCTGGTCGCGCGGCGAGGAGCTGATGACCGACCGGTTCCCCGAACTGGCGCGCGCGGTGGATTTTCTGCCCGATGGCACGGTGCTGGACGGCGAACTGCTGGCTTGGGGCGACGGCGTGCCGCAATCGTTCAACGCCCTGCAAAAGCGGATTGGGCGCAAGACGGTGCCGAAAAAACTGCTGAGCGAGGCACCGGTGATCCTGTATGCCTATGACCTGCTGGAAGACGGCGGTGCGGACATCCGCGCCCTGCCCCTGTCCGAGCGGCGCGCGCGGCTTGAGGCGCTGACCGCCGATCTGCCGCCCGAGGCGCCGGTAAAGCTGTCGCCGCGCATCGCCTTTGACGATTGGGCGCAACTGCACGCCATCCGCGCCACCGCCCGTGACGCCAGCGCCGAGGGTCTGATGCTGAAACGCGCCGCCAGCCCCTATCTGGCCGGGCGCAAGAAGGGCGATTGGTGGAAATGGAAGCTGGACCCGCTGACCATCGACGCGGTGATGATCTATGCGCAATCGGGGTCGGGGCGGCGCGCCAACCTGTTCACGGACTTCACCTTTGCCGTCTGGAACGGCAACGATCTGGTGCCGTTCACCAAAGCCTATTCCGGCCTGACCGACGCCGAGTTTCGCAAGATCACCGCATGGGTCAAGAAGAACACCCTGCAACGGTTCGGCCCGGTGCGACAGGTCACGCCGCACCACGTGTTCGAGATCGCGTTCGAGGGCATCCAGGCCAGCCCGCGCCACAAATCCGGCGTTGCCTTGCGGTTTCCGCGCATGTCGCGCTGGCGGCAGGACAAGTCGGTGCAAGAGGCGAACACGCTGGACGATTTGAACGAAATGCTGCGCGTCTACGGCTAGGCTTGCCCTCGTCCATCTGCACACATACCTATGAACCAACACAAAATAGAGGTTTCCCGATGTTCCAGCTTCCCTTTCCTGTCCAAGACGCCAATGCAGCCGGTGGTGGCAAACACCTGGGCGACCTGCCCGAGTGGAATTTGGATGATCTTTATACAGGCGAGGACGCCCCAGAGCTGAAACGCGATCTGGACTGGCTGGAAGAGGCCTGTGCCAGCTTTGCCCATGATTTTGAGAACAATCTGGCCGGTCTGGACGCCGAGGGGCTGTTGGATTGCATCCTGCGTCAGGAAAAGATCAACCAGGTCGCGGGGCGCATCATGTCCTATGCCGGTCTGCGCTATTACCAGCAGACCACCGATGGTGGCCGTGCGAAATTCATGTCGGACGTGCAGGAAAAGATCACCAATTTCACCACGCCGCTGGTGTTTTTCACGCTGGAACTGAACCGGCTGGACGACGATCACCTGTCGAAACTGATGCACCAGAACGCCGATCTGGCGCGGTATGAACCCGTGTTCGACCGCATCCGTGCGATGAAGCCCTATCAGTTGTCCGACGAGATGGAGAAATTCCTGCACGATCTGGGCGTGGTGGGCGATGCGTGGGAACGGCTGTTCGATGAAACCATCGCCGGTCTGGAATTCAACGTGCAGGGCGACGATCTGACCATCGAGGGCACGCTGAACCTGTTGACCGACCCTGACCGCGCCACGCGGCAGGCGGCCGCCGAGGAGCTGGCGGATGTGTTCGGCAAGAATATCAAGACCTTTGCCCGCGTGCACAACACTCAAGCCAAGGAAAAGGAAATCATGGACCGCTGGCGCGAGATGCCCACGGCCCAGACCGCGCGCCACCTGAGCAACCATGTCGAGCCCGAAGTGGTCGAGGCGCTGCGCACCGCTGTGGTCAACGCCTATCCCAAGCTGAGCCACCGCTATTACGAGCTGAAACGCAAATGGCTGGGGCTGGACCGGATGCAGGTCTGGGACCGCAACGCGCCGCTGCCGCTGGAAGACCCCAAGCTGGTGCCATGGGACGTCGCCGAGAAAACGGTGATGGATGCCTATAATGCCTTTGACCCGCGCATGGGCGAGATTGCGGCCCCCTTCTTTACCGAGGGCTGGATCGACGCGCCGGTGAAACCGGGCAAGGCGCCCGGTGCATTCGCCCACCCCACGGTGACGGATGTGCACCCTTATGTGATGCTGAACTATCTGGGCAAACCGCGTGACGTGATGACATTGGCGCACGAGTTGGGCCACGGCGTGCACCAGGTTTTGGCCGCGAGTCAGGGCGAA
Organism: Pseudosulfitobacter pseudonitzschiae; assembly: GCF_900129395.1. Lineage (GTDB taxonomy): Bacteria > Pseudomonadota > Alphaproteobacteria > Rhodobacterales > Rhodobacteraceae > Pseudosulfitobacter > Pseudosulfitobacter pseudonitzschiae. Next base: position 157,849 of record NZ_FQVP01000001.1, on the reverse strand, counting down.
ATGCTGTCATCCACGCCGCTGACGCTGGCCGAAACCGCATCGGTCTTTGGCGAGATGCTGACCTTCCGCAAGATGCTGGACGGGGCCAAGACCAACGCCCAGCGCAAGGTGCTGCTGGCGGGCAAGGTCGAGGATATGATCAACACGGTCGTGCGCCAGATCGCGTTCTATGACTTTGAATGCAAACTGCACGCGGCGCGGCGCGGCGGCGAGTTGACGCCCGAGGACATTGGTGAGCTGTGGATGAGCGTTCAGGGCGAAAGCCTGGGGCCGGCCTTTGATTTCATGGACGGCTACGAACACTTCTGGGCCTATATCCCGCATTTCGTGCATTCGCCGTTCTACGTCTATGCCTATGCCTTTGGCGACGGTTTGGTGAACGCGCTCTATTCCGTCTATGCCGAAGGCGTGGAAGGGTTCGAAGACAAATATTTCGACATGCTGCGCGCTGGCGGGTCGAAACACCACAAGGAGCTGCTGGCACCCTTCGGCCTGGATGCGTCGGACCCGGCGTTCTGGGACAAGGGCCTGTCGATGATCTCGGGCTTTATCGACGAACTGGAAGCGATGGAAGACTGATCCACAAGGACCGGCGCGGGCCATGTCGCGCGCCGGTTCATCTGCTCCCCCCAGAAGGACCGGTTTGCCAAATAGGCCAACCACAAGTTGCCCATGATCACATTCCTCCCCCTCACCCCCGACGACCTGCCCCGCGTGGCGCATATTGCCGTGCACCCCGATCAGGTCACATTTTCTGGCACCATTCAGCAGGCCTTTGACAGTCCGACGCCCGATATGGACGCCTATGCGATCCAGCACGGCGGCGATTTGGTCGGCTTTTTCAAAATCGACCGCGCCTATAGCCAGATCCACAGCTTTGCCCCGCCGACCGCACTTGGTCTGCGTACGGTGATGGTGGATGCAAGCCGTCAGGGGATGGGGATTGGCCGTTCCTTGTGCCAGATGTTGCCCGCCTATCTGGCGCAACATTATCCCAGCGCGTGCAGCCTGTGGCTGACCGTGAACCTGCGCAACCCCGGTGCGGTGCGCGCCTATGTCAAAGGCGGCTTTGTCGACACGGGCGAACATTGGCTGGGCGGCGATGCCGGACCGCAGCACATCATGAAGATGCCGCTGCGCGTTACTTCAACTGCGAATCCTTTGACCCACGCCGGTTGAACCCGCCACGGTCCTGCGGGCGGCCGTCGCGTTCGGCGGCGCAGTCGACGCACAGCTTCACGCCGGGCAACGCCACGCGGCGGCGTTCGGGGATTTCTTCGTCGCACTCGGCGCAATATTTCAAGCTCTCGCCCACGGGAGCCTTGCGCGCTTTCATCCGCGCCAGTTCATCGTTGATCGACGCCTCGATCTGTTCCGACACTGCGCCGTCTTTTGCCCATCCACCGGCCATCTGTGTTCCTCCGTCTTTCGCTGAATATGTAGTGCCGCGCGCCCTCACGTCACCCTTTGGAAACTTAGGGTTGTGTGCTTACCCTGCGCCAACTGAAGACAAAGGACCAGACCATGCGCACCGCCCTGAAATTCACCGCCGCTCTTCTCGTGATCGCTGTTGCGGGCTTTTTCATCTTTGCGCCGGGCTATGTCGAAAGCACCCGCAACGCGGTGGTGCCGCACGACCCCTACCCTGTGTCTGATGCGGCCCGCGCGCTGCACGACGACATGATCGTGGGCGACTGGCACGCCGACAGCCTGTTGTGGAACCGCGACATCACCGAACGGGGCGATCGGGGTCAGGTGGACGTGCCGCGTCTGATCGAGGGCGGCGTGGCGATCCAGATTTTCACGGCGGTGACCAAATCCCCCGCCGGTCAGAACTATGATGAAAACTCGGCCGATGCCTTTGACAACATCACGCCGCTGGCCATTGGCCAGTTGTGGCCCGTACGCACCTGGACCAGCATTCTTGAACGCGCGCTGTATCAGGCGGAAAAGCTGCACAAGGCCGCCGCCAAAGATCCCGAGCACCTGACCATTATCAAGAGCCTTGCGGATCTTGAGGCCCATCTGGCCGCCCGTGCGGCAGGCAGCACCGCGGTGGGCGGCATCCTGGGGATCGAGGGCGCGCATCCGCTGGAGGGTGACATTGCCAATCTGGACAAGATCGAGGCCGCAGGGCACCGCATCATCGGCTTGCAGCACTTCTTTGACAACGCCCTGGGCGGATCGCTGCACGGCGAGGGCAACCTTGGCCTGACCGACTTTGGCCGTGCCGTCGTGGCCGAGATCGAGGCGCGCGGCATGGTGCTGGACCTGGCGCATTCGTCGCCGCAGGTGGCGCGGGATGTGCTGGCCATGACCGACATGCCGGTGATTGTCAGCCACAGCGGCATCCACGGCTTTTGCCCGGTCAAACGCAACTTTCCCGACGACCTGATGCGCGAGATTGCGGCCACCGGCGGCGTGATCGGCATGGGATACTGGGCCGAAGTGGCCTGTAACGACATCACCCCGTCGGGCATTGCCAAGATGATCAAGGCGGGCATCGACACGGTGGGCGCGGATCACGTGTCGCTGGGGTCTGATTTTGACGGGTCGGTCGAAACTGCCTTTGACACGTCCGAGCTGCCTGCACTGACCAGTGCCATGCTGGACGCAGGCATTTCCGAAGCCGACATTCGCAAGATCGCAGGCGAGAACATGCTGCGCGTGCTGCGCGCCCGGCTTAAATAACGAATCCCGTCGCGCGCACGCGGTCCAGGAACCGCGTGGCCAGCTCCGGTTCGGTTGTGCTGAGGCATTGGTGGGCGAAGTACCACCAGATATATTTGTCATAGGCCCGCCGCGCCGGTTCGGCCCGCAGATGCGCGACCAGTTCGGCACTGTCATGCGCTTCGTCGGCGATATGGGCGAAATCGGCCTGCCCGCACAGGATCACCGGCTTGCGGTGCAGATAGGCCTCGACCCCCACGGCAGAGTTGATGGTGACCACGCGGTCGCAGGCGGCGATGATGTCGTGAATGTTGCCGTCGCTGACCGTCACCCCCGGCATTTTCCGCAGGCGCGCGCGCAGTTTGGGATCGGTGTCGCGCGGGTGCGGTTTGACCACGACAGGGCCACGGTCGGCCGCGAGAACGCCCTTGAGCATCTCCCAGCGGTCCAGCCACATGGTTTCACCCACGGTGCGATGTGCTTCGGACTGGAAGAACACCGCCGTGCCGCCGTCGGGCAGGTCTGTCTCGTCCTGCGGTTGCTCGTACCGCGAGGTGCGCGCACCAACCAGCCGCGCCTTTAGCTTGCGGAAGAAGGCGCGCGCTTCCTCTGCCTCGATCCCTGCGGGGTTGAACGGCTGGCTGCCGATGGACGAAAACGCGCGGATGCCGGTCGGGTCCATGTTCCAGAACGGATAGATATAGGCCACGCCCGCGTTCAGGATGCGCGGATGGGTGAAGCGCCCGTGGTTTATGATGTGAAAGGCATCGTCAGCCTCGACCTCGGCCATGACCGTGTCGCGGTCCAGTTCGACCACGTCAAAGGGCACTTTCAATGCCGTCAGCCCCTCGGTCAGACGCGCGTAAAACGGCATCAACCCGCCGCCCAGCGGCCCCAGCCACGACCGTGGCACATGAAAGACGATCCGGCTCATTCATCACCTATTTGTTGTTGAACGGCAACGCCTTGCCGTTCGCTGCTATTGTGCCAGCTTTGGCACATTTGACGCCGCTTGGGATACATAAAAAATGCCCCGCCCCTTGCGGGGCAGAGCATTGCAATTGTGGTCCATCGGACAGGATCAGGCGGTGGCCATCAGACCCTTTTCCTTGGCCAGCTCGCGCATCCGTTTTTGCAGCTTTTCAAAGGCGCGCACTTCGATCTGGCGGATGCGTTCGCGGCTGACGTCGTATTGGCTGGACAGGTCTTCCAGCGTGACGGCCTGGTCGGACAGGCGGCGTTGGGTCAGAATGTCCTTTTCGCGGTCATTCAGCACATCCAGCGCCTCGGCCAGCATTTCACGGCGCACGGTCAGCTCGTCACGTTCCTCGTAATCCGCGGCCTGGTCGGCGTCTTCGTCTTCCAGCCAGTCCTGCCATTGCATCGTGCCCTCGCCTTCGGAGCCGACGGTGGCGTTCAGCGACGCATCCCCGCCCGACATCCGGCGGTTCATGCTGATCACCTCGTCCTCGGTCACGCCCAGATCGGTGGCGATGCGCTTGACGTTATCGGGGTGCAGGTCGCCCTCTTCCAGCGCGCCGATGCGGGCCTTGGCCTTGCGCAGGTTGAAGAACAGTTTCTTCTGCGCCGAGGTGGTGCCAAGTTTCACAAGGCTCCAGGACCGCAGGATATATTCCTGGATCGAGGCGCGAATCCACCACATCGCATAGGTCGCAAGCCGGAACCCGCGCTCGGGGTCAAACCGTTTGACCGCCTGCATCAGGCCCACGTTTGCCTCGGAGATCACCTCGGCCTGGGGCAGGCCGTAACCGCGATAGCCCATGGCGATCTTGGCGGCCAGACGCAGGTGGCTGGTGACCATCTTGTGGGCGGCCTCTGTGTCCTGCTCTTCGACCCAGCGTTTCGCCAGCATGTATTCCTCTTCGGGTTCCAGCAAAGGGAACTTCCGGATTTCCTGCATATAGCGGTTCAGGCCGCCTTCCGGCGTCGGGGCCGGCAGATTTGCATAATTTGCCATCTCTGTCCTCTCTACCCCATGTTTAGGGGCTTAACATCGATATGGGGAGTCGCTGGGGCCATCGCAAGAGGCCACTTCCCCGTTTTTCGCCGACCAGCATACACGAACCCAACAGCAATGTTAGCGTGTGTACAGTGCATTCACGCACACGTGTGCGGTCTGTTACAAACGCATATGCACGCGGGTGTGAACATGACCTTAACGCGCGGGGCGCAGGTTTCCGTCGAAATGAATGATACGGTCTCAGGCCAGCGCGTCCAGCAGATCGGACATATCTGCGGGCATATCGGCCTCGAAGCGCATGTTTTCGCCGGTCACGGGGTGCACAAAGCCCAGAACCGCCGCGTGCAACGCCTGCCGGTCAAAGCCGTTCAGCGCGGCCAGCGCCGTGTCGTTCAGCGCGCCCTTGGGCAGCTTGCGTTTGCCGCCGTAGACCGGATCGCCCACCAGCCCGTGACCGGCATGGGCCATATGGACACGAATCTGGTGCGTGCGGCCGGTTTCCAGCCAACATTCCATCAGCGCCAGCACTTCGGGTGTGCCGAACCGCTGGATCGTGCGCGCCCGCGTCACCGCGTGCCGCCCGCCCTGGAACAGCACCGCCTGCCGCTGGCGGTCGGTCTTGTGACGGGCCAGCTGGGTGGTCAGTTTCAGGATATTGCCCGGCTCGAACGACGCACCGCGAATCCCGCGCAGGCGCGGGTCGTTGGCATCGGGCACGCCGTAGACCAGCGCGCGGTAATAGCGTTCGACCGTGTGGGCCGCGAACTGGTCGGCCAGGCCGTGATGCGCGGCATCCGATTTGGCGACCACCAGCAGGCCGCTGGTTTCCTTGTCGATGCGGTGCACGATGCCGGGGCGTTTGACCCCGCCCACGCCCGACAGATTGTCACCACAATGGTGCATCAGCGCGTTCACCAGCGTGCCCGACGGCGTGCCGGGGGCCGGATGCACCACCATGCCCGCAGGTTTGTTCACAACCACCAGATCGTCGTCCTCGTAGACCACGACCAGCGGGATGTCTTCGGCCCCGATATGGCTTTCGGTGGCCACGGCCACCGTGATGATCACATCAGCGCCCTCTGCGACCTTCGCCTTGGGGTCGCGCAGGACCGTGCCGTTCACCCGCACCGCGCCATCCTCGATCAGCCGGCCCAGCCGCGTCCGGGACAGGGATGCATCCTCTGGCACATCACGCGCCAACGCCTTATCAAGACGTGCAGGCGGCGCTTCGCCCACCCGAAACCGAACGAGTTGATCCGACATGTCCAATCCTCACGACGCGCCCGATGTCCCCGAACCGCCTTATCTCAAAACCCTGCGCCGTCTGGTGACGCTTCTCACTGCCACGATGATCGCGGGCATGGCCGCGATTTTTGTGCTTATGGCAATACGACTCAATAGCCCGTCAACGCCACCGCTGCCAGAGCGCATCACCCTGCCCGACGGCACGACCCCCACGGCCTTTGCCCAGACCCCGCAGTATATCGCCATCACGACGCCGACGCAGGTGCTGATCTACAGCCCCGACGGGACGGAGCTGAAGCAGACTATCACCCTGGACTGATCTCTTTTGGCCAGAACTGTCCTGGGGTCCGGGGCAACGCCCCGAATAAGATAACTTGGCAAAGCCCCGATCAGCGGCCATTCAGCGATGTAGGGAAGGATGGTACCACCTCCTGGTCTCGAACCAGGGACCTCTTGATCCACAATCAAGCGCTCTAACCAACTGAGCTAAGGCGGCACTGCGCGGTGATGTAACCAAGACGTACCACTTTGGCAAGGCCGATCAAAAGCGAATTTGCCATTCCTGTTCGACCAGATCCTGACCGAAAGAGAGCACGGGCGTGCTGTGGACCAGCTGCCAGCCGTTGCGCCGGTACAGCGCACAGGCCGCCGCATGGCTCTCGTGGGTCCAGAGCGTCATGCCCGTATAGCCCTGGTCGCGCGCGAATCCCATGCAGGTTTGCAGCATCCGGTAGCCCAATCCGCTGCCACGCGCCGCTTGGGTGACAAGAAACATCCGCAGCTTGGCGGTCTCTTCCGTCAACTTCACGCAAAAGATGCAGGCCACCGGCGCGCCCCTGACATCGACCGCGATCCACCCCGCCTCGCACACGGGATCATGGCCCGCGTCGAAATCGCGCAGAATCGATTCCACCAGCACGCCAAAGCTGTCGTCAAAGCCGTCCACCGCGCGGTAGTGCTGTGCATGGGCTGCGTGCACCCAGGCCGCATCATCTGGCGTATAGGCACGGATTTGAAACTCTGTCATGCTGGCATCGTGCCCTTGCCACGCTTGCCAATCAAGTCTGTCTTCGCTAGCACACTCGCCTGACACAGCCGGAGGCCATCATGGGCATCAACAGCGAACGCGACATCGAAGCCAATCTTCAAATCGGCCCGACAGACAAGGGCATGGTCCGTCTGTTCGTCGAAGGTGGCGGCGCCGAGATTCCGATGGATTTCGAACCCGACGAGGCCCGCGAGATCGCCGAAGAGCTGATGGCGGCGGCCAAGGCTGCCGAGTCGATCAAACGCTGACGCCAGTGGGCCATCAGGCCCGCGCAACAAAGACCCCGTCAAAGAACGCAGCAAGCGCATCTGTGTCGCCCATGGGCAGCACGTCGGCGACGTATTGATCGGGGCGCACGATCACCACGCAGCCCGCGCTGCGGTCAATTCCCCGCATGTCGAAAATGTCATGGGCGGGATCGGCGCAGAACACCTTTTCATAGTCGATCAGGCCGAAACGTCCCTTCGCGGGGCGCAGAATGGATGGCATCTGCATCAGATCCAGATCGCGGTGCCTCTGTGGCATCACCGCGCGCAGATCTATGACTGCGTCCGCATCTCCGTCCCCCCAGGCCTGCACAGCATCCTGTGCCCACGTGCAGAGGCGGTGCAGTGCCCCGCCCGCGGCCCCTGTGTCATTCGCACCTGCAAAGGCAAACAGCCGCCAGCGTCCGTCGGCCTGGATCACATGGCCCAGCTCCATGGGTCGCGCGTCGCCCAGCCGCACCACAGGCGCGGAGTGGAACCGTTGCCCGACGGGCAGCCCCGCAGCCAGCGCCTGATGCGTCCCCGCGCTGCAGATCATCGAAGGGCGATACTGCACGCCCATGCCCGCGGTGAACCGCCCGGCCTTGATAAACGCCTCTTGCAGCATCGACGCCTGCGCCGCATTGCCCGGCTGTGGCGGGGCCGAAAAGATGCGGGCAAAGTCGCGATCAAAGTCGATCAGGTCCTGCGCCACCTGCTGGCGTTCGTCCGAATAGGTGCGCAACAGGCTGGCATCGCTTTGACCGCGCAACACCGCCGCCAGCTTCCAGCCCAGATTGAACGTATCGCCCATGGACACGTTCATGCCCTGCCCCGCCTTGGGGCTGTGGGTGTGGCAGGCGTCGCCGGCGATGAAGATGTGGCCGCTGTCGTCCTCGAACCGGTCGCACAGGCGCTGCCCGATGTCATAGACCGACCACCACGCCACGTCTTTCACGTCCAGCGTATAGGGATGCAAAATCCGCCCCGCAGCCGCGATCAGCTGTTCGATGGTGATGTTGCGCCCGGCCGCACGCTCGTCCGCGCCCAGCTTGTCCAGCTCGATATACATCCGCACCATGTAGCCGCCTTCGCGCGGGATGATCAGCACGCTGCCCGCCTCTGCCGACTGGATCACCGATTTCAGCCGCACGTCGGGAAAGTCTGTCAGCGCCAGCACATCCATCACGCCCCAGGCCTGATTGGCGGCCGCGCCCTCAAGCCTGCGGCCGATCTGGCGGCGCACGGTGCTGCGCGCGCCGTCGCAGCCCACGACATAGCGGGCCTGCACCGTCTCGGGGCCGTTCGGGCCCTGAAAGCGGGCCGTGACCGGGTGCGTGCCATCGCCCACCGTCAGGCTGTTCAGCGTCCGTCCGTAATGCGGCTGCAAGCGCCGCGCGCCGTTTGCCATGCAGCGCAGGTAGAAATCATGCACACGCGCCTGATTGAGAATCACATGCGGGAATTCCGACAGGCCCGGTTCGACATCGTCGATCTTTTGCGTGCGGGTGATATGGGCGGGTTGATCAGGGTCAGGTTTCCAGAAAGCGGTCTCATTGACCCAATAGCCCTCGCGCAGCACGTCCTCGGCAAAACCGAAGGTGTTGAACATCTCGATGCTGCGGCAGGAAATCCCGTCCGCCTGCCCGACCTGCAACGGACCGTCCTTTTGATCGGCAATCGCCACGGAGATATCGGGAAACTGCGCCATCTGCGCGGCCAGTGTCAGCCCCGCAGGGCCACAGCCGATGATCAGCACGTCGACCTGCGCAGGCATTTGCGCCGGATCGTGGGCAGCAATGGCCTGCGCCACATGTGGATCACCGCTGGTGTAGCCGTTCAGATGATATTGCATGGTGTGGCCTCCCGCGTTCCCCCGTGGACCACGCTAAGGCCATTGACGCGCTATCAGCCAGCGCAATCACATTTGTATGCACTGGACTGCACCACGTTACAGCGTCACCCGAGTCCCGCAAAGGCCGCCGGATCGCGCAGCGCCTGCAGGCGGCGGGCGGCGTGGGTGGCGAATTTCTGGACCATCACCTTGCGGCGTGCGGCGGGCAGCTTGTCCTCGGGCGCCATGCGGATCACCTCGGCATCATAGGCGTCCGCGATGATCAGGCCGGTGCACTCGGGCAGCAGGTCGGTGGGAAAATCCGCATCCACCGCCCAGAAGAACCGGTCGCACCATTCCAGGTAGCCCTGCCATTTGCTGTCGGTCATATAGTCGGCGCGGCTGGATTTGCATTCGACCACCCAGATCTCGCCCTTGGGGCCCAGCGCCATCACATCGACCCGCAGGCCGCGTGTGGGCACCAGTTCCTCGACCGTGACCATGCCCAGAGCCGCCAGATGCCGCGCCACGCCGCGCGCCAGCAGTTGCCCCGGTGCAAGGGCGGTGATGTCAGAGACCAGACTCATGGGTCAAAAATATGAACAATCCGTGAACATTTGCAACCCCGACGCAAGAAAACTTGGAACACCGGTTGGCCGCATCTATGTTATGTCCCGACACAGGAACGCCGGAAAGGCCCGCATGACAACTGATCGCTCCCTGACCGACGCCCAGGCGCGCGGCGTCCGCCACGCCCGCGAACTGGAAACCCACCTTGCCTGGCTTGATACGTTTTCCAGCACCGCACTGGGCGTGCTGTCCGTGGCCTCGGGCATCTATACCTATCTCGGGGTGTCGTCCCTCCTGGATGACACGGGTGCGATGTCGGTCTTTGCCGCGATTGCCTATTCGGTGGCGGTGTCGGTGGGGATTTTCGTGTTCTGGTCCTACATGATGCGCCTGTTTCCGGCGGTGCGCAGCGCGCAATCGCGTATCGGGCTGATGCTGGCCATGGCGCTGGGATCGCTGGCCATCGTGGCGATGTCGTCCTGGCTGAACGCGGCTGCCTTGGCCGGATCGGCGGCGGTGGAACAGCATCTGGCCACCACGGTGCAGGACTATCAGACCGCACTGGAAGAAACCCACGAAATCGCGCTGAGCGCGCAGGGGCTGGAACGCGATGTCGCCCGCGTGCGCCAGTCGTTCGAGGATCTGTCCGAACAGGAGGCCGCTGGTGCCTTGTCGGGGCTGGCCGGTCGCGGGGCGGTGTTCCGCGTGCTGCGTCAGAAATCGGCGGAACTGGCCGGGCTCGAGGCGCAGATCGCCACGCAGACGCCGCTGGTCAGCGCCGCCTTTGCCGAGGGCAATACCATCCTGAGCCGAATGCGCGCGCTGACGGTCGAGGCGGGTCCGGTCGAGGCACGCTCGGTCGAGTTTTCCGAGGCCACGGTGCGGCTGGCCGGGCTGATTGCGCAGTTGCGCCAGCTGTCCGTAGCCCCGCTGGTTGAACGCGCGGCGCAGGATCTGGCGGCGTCCGTCGTGCTGCCCGAACTGGACGGCAGCACCAGCCAGATTCGCACCGATCAGGCGTCGACCATCACCAGCGTTCTGGATGTGCTGGCCCAGCGGGCCGCCACACTGGAACGTGCCGCCGCCGCCGTGATCGCGCAAACGCCGCCCCCCGAGGTGACCTATACGCCGATCTCTTCCGCCGATGCGGTGATCCTGTACGCCCGCAACTTCGTGCCGTCATGGGCGGGGGCCATCGCCATCGATCTATTGCCCGCGGTGCTGGTGTTCATCCTGGCCATCACGCATGCCGCGATCCGTCAGGGCCGCGAGGGCACCGCCGTGGACGACACCATGACGCTGGCCGAACTGCGCACCGCGTTGGGCGCGATCCGGGATGTGGAACTGGCGATGAACAACATGCCCGACACGCTGGAGAAAGAGGCAAAGAGCAACCCCGTGCGCACCCTGCCCGCCACGCCTGCGAAACCGGACAATGCCGCATGACCGAGGCCACAGCCTCAAGATGGCCCTCGGTCGGCCGCATCCTTTCGGGGGTTCTGGTGTTCCAACTGGGGCTGGGCCTGTTGCTGGTGATCGGAGACATGTCGGGGGCCGGGCTGTCGCTGCCCTCCTTCGGGCCGAACCAGCCGCAGTTGACCGAACCCGTCAGCCCGGGCGACCAGCGCCGCACCTTCGACCCTGACCGTCCGCGCCCAGCGAATCCCACCAACCCGCTGCCGGGCCGGCTGACGCTGACAGCACTTGAGGACAGCACCTATCGGCTGGAAGGCACGATTGCCCCCGACGACGCGGCGCGCATCATCGACCTGCTTGGCGAGGCCGACCCTGTGCCTGCGCGGCTGGTTCTGCAATCGCCCGGCGGTTCGGTCGCCGACGCGCTGGAACTGGGCCGCTATATTCGCGCCAATGACATCGCCACGGAAATGCGCGCGGGCGAAGTGTGCTATTCCGCCTGCCCCTATGTGCTGGCCGCAGGCACCATCCGCACCATCGCGGATACCGCCAGCGTCGGTGTGCACCAGCATTATTTCGGCCAAAGCACGATCCTGCCCGCCTCTTTCGCGGTCGAGGACATCCAGCGCGGACAGGGCGAGGTGATGATCTACCTTGATGAAATGGGCATCGACCCGCTGGTCATGCAGCACGCGCTGACCACGCCGCCCGATGAAATCTATGTCCTGCTGCCCGAGGAGCTGGAACGCTATAACTTCATCGCGGACGAATAGGCTTCATCTTGCCGAAGCGTTTCGGGAAGGATCTGAAACACTTGTTCGCTGCCTTTCGCCTTCGGCTCAAACGCGAAAAGTGATGCTTTATGATTCATTTTTGTCCCCGAAAAGCTATAATAAACTCCGGGGGAGGCCGAAGGCCGGGGGTAGAGCCCCCAATACGGCTTGCAGCGCCGCCAATCCCTCTTGCCAAGTGCCCTTGCGCACCCTACCTAAAGCGGTGGCGGGTTCTGCCCTTCTCGATACGGTGACGTTCCAGTGGCCTTAAGCAATTCCGAGGGAACTGGCTCTGTTTGGACCCTGGTCCACTTACCTGGTGCCCACCTGTACATACAGGTCCTCGGGAGCAAAGAACCAACGGTTGCGGTGGTTCCCGCCACTTTCCGCAAATCTGCACAGCAACGGCGCATTAACGCCGATTGCAACGCACCTCCGCACGATTAGATTGTTGTCCAACAGCAGCATTCAAAGGAGATGATCCATGTCCCTGCGCCCTACCCTTGAGACGCGCCGCGCCCAGCCCACGCTGGAAGGTGCCGGCGTCAAACTGCACCGTGCTTTCGGCTTTCAGGACCCGTCCGAGCTGGACCCGTTCCTGCTGTTCGACGATTTCCGCAACGAGCGGCCCGAGGATTTCGAAAAGGGATTCCCCTGGCATCCGCACCGCGGGATCGAGACGATCACCTATGTGCTGTCGGGCACGGTTGATCACGCAGACAGCCTGGGCAACACCGGATCGCTTGGCGCCGGTGACGTGCAATGGATGACCGCCGGGCGCGGCATCCTGCATCAGGAGATGCCGCATGGAAACCAGCGTGGCCAGATGCATGGCTTTCAGCTGTGGGGCAACCTGCCCTCGGCGCAGAAGATGACCGCGCCGCGGTATCAGGACGTGACGGCGGCGGACATTCCCGAGGTGACCGACGATGACGGCACCACCGTGCGCGTGATCACCGGTGAGTTCTGGGGCAAGAAAGGCCCCGTGGACGGCATCGCCGCCGATCCGCAGTATCTGGACGTGACCATGCCTGCGGGCGTCAAGAAGACGTTCCACATCGACACCTACCGCCGTGCCTTTGCCTATGTCTTTGACGGCAGTGCGGCCTTTGTCGATGCGGCAACCCCCACCGGTGTGTTGCTGGAGAAGGAAGTTGCGGGGCAAGAGGTCAACATCCGCGACCTGTCCGGCGACCGTACGCTGGTGCGCTTTGGCTCAGGCGACGAGATCACGGTGCAGGCGGGCGAACAGGGTGTGCGGTTCCTGCTGATCTCGGGCGCACCGATCAACGAGCCTGTGGCGTGGCACGGTCCCATCGTGATGAACACCCAAGCCGAGTTGCAGCAGGCCATGCGCGATCTGCGCAACGGGACGTTTATCCAGCCAGCGCACTGACACCAACGGCCTGTGCGTCCCTAAAGGCGCGCAGGCCACTTGCGCCTATTGCGCGACCGTGCCGCCCACCGAGCGGCGCACCATGTCCCAATAGATGTCCTGCACCTCGTCCAGCCGCAGCCGTCCGCCTGCGCGGAACCATGTGTTCACGCCCGTGAGCATGGCGATCACCGCCAGCGTGGCGATTTTGGGGTCTGGCACGGCAAAGACACCCGTTTCCGCACCGCGCCGCAGGATCGTTTCCAGCCGGTCCTCGTACTGCCTGCGCAGCGCCTCGATGGCGGCAAAGTTCTCCGGCTCCAGGTTGCGCAGTTCCATATAGGCGATGAACACCGCGTCCGGCCTGTCGTGGTGAAATCCAATGTGAAAGCGCACAAAGCGTTCCAGCGCGGCCACCGCGTCGCCGGTATCCTGCGGTTGGGCGGCCAGCAATTCGATCAGGTGGTCGCGCATCAGGTCGAACAACAGCGTCTGCTTGTCGGGGGTGTAATTATACAGCGCCCCCGCCTGCACCCCGACCTCGCCCGCGATGCGCCGCATGGACACGGCGGCATAGCCGTCGCGGGCAAACAGCCGCAATGCGGCGTCGCGCACCCGTGGGCCTGTGATGTCCGAATGTGATCCTGCTGTGCGTGCCATATCCTTGGATTATCTGAACACCCGTTCAAAACCAAGTGCCTTGCGCCAGACGCACCGCTGGTGCATCAAGCATGCAACAGATGTTTACAGGCAGGTTCATGCGCCCCAGCCCTCTTTCCGCCCTGATTGCCGCTCAGTTGATGCTGGTGGCCTGCACCCAGTTCCCCGAGCTGGACGACGCCGTGACAGAGCGCGCAAAGGCTACGGACTATCCCGCGCTGATCAATGTCGCGCCGATTCTGGCGCGCACCGAAGGCGATGGCCCTTCGCCCGAGGTTCAGCAAAGCAACCTGGAAAGCCGTGTCGCCGCCTTGCGCAACCGGGCCGAGAGGCTGAAACGCACCCGCGTGATCGATGCCTCAGCACGCACGCGGCTGGACGACGATCCCCGGCCCGACAACTGAGTTTTTCTGCACCGATGCGTGCCGGCGACGCCCGGACGAAAATGGCGCCGCCGTGAGGGCGACGCCAGATCCGGTGTGTCACACCCGCCGGCATTTTGTTGCGGCAGCCCCCCGGGGACTGTCAGAAACGATGCACGTAAGAGAAACCAACGGTGACCGGATCAATCCTGGCCGTGCCGATCGGGGTGCCGTCCAGTGTCGCATCGGTTTCGATGTCCATGTACCGGACGTTCACACGCAACGCGCCGCGGTCAGAGATCTGCCAATCTGCCCCCACGGTGGCGGCCAGCCCAAAGCTGTCATCCAGTTTGAGATCGCCAAGCGCTGTCGTCTCTTCAAAGAAGGTGGTGTAGTTCACACCGATGCCGATAAAGGGTGTAATCTTGCCCTTTGTGGGCACGTGATAGACCAGCGAGAGTGTGGGCGGCAGATGTTTGGTTGTGCCAATTTCGGTGCCACCAAGGGAAATTCCATGCTCGAATGGTGTCGCGGCCAACAGCTCGATGCCGAGGTTGTCGCGGATAAAGTATTCACCGGTCAGCGAAAGTTGCGTGTCGTCGCCAAGTGTGGCGGCTGCGCCTGCGAGGGTGCCGTTGTCGGATTTCGGGTTCACGTTGATGATCCCGATGCCAAGGGTCCAGTCGCCTTGGGATTGCGCCATGGCAGGCATTGCAAGGGTCACTGAGAGCGCGCCCAGTGCGAGAGCGGGAACAAAACTGTGGGCCACGATTTTCATGGGGTCGATCCTTTGGTTCTTCATTGTGAGGGCAAGGTGCCACAACTGTGCGGCCCCAATAATGATCCAGATCAAATTCACGGGCTGTTTCTGTTTGAAATTGAAGGATAAAATTGCATACCGGCTATGCAAATGGCGCGGGGGCAAAGGGGGGCTTGGGGCAATGGACACCCGTGTTGCCATTCAGAGCGGTGCATGTTGTCGCGGTGGTCTGCGGCCTGCGCGGTCCGCCCCGAGTGTGGCCTTCCCAAGCCTGAGAAAGGAGCGCACCGCAGCGGGATCAATCAGACAGGCCAACAACCCCCTCAAATGACGCTGCGGACGGGTCGTCGGCGTCTTTCTTGCCGCAGCCTACGCCGCGCCATGTTGCGTGCCTTGCATGAACGGGGTAGATGCGCAAAAAACACCATGCATCTATAAGGAAACACCCCATGTCCCAGCCCCTTCGCCTTGGTATTGCCGGTCTGGGCACGGTTGGCATGGGTGTCGTCAGGATCGTCCGCCAGCAAGCGGCGCTGCTGTCGGCGCGCACTGGGCGTGACATCACCATTTCCGCCGTATCGGCGCGGTCAAAGGACAAGGACCGCGGCCTCAGCCTGTCGGACTATGCCTGGGAAACCGATCCCGTGGCGCTGGCCAAACGTGACGACGTGGATGTGTTCGTGGAACTGATGGGCGGCGAGGATGGTCCGGCCAAGGACGCCACAGAAGCCGCCCTTGCCGCGGGCAAGCATGTGGTCACCGCCAACAAGGCAATGCTGGCCATGCACGGTCAGGCGCTGGCCGAACAGGCCGAGGCGGCGCAACGTTCGCTGCGGTTTGAAGCTGCCGTTGCGGGTGGCATTCCGGTGATCAAGGTTCTGACCGAAGGGCTTGCCGGCAACGGCATCACCCGCGTGATGGGTGTGATGAACGGGTCGTGCAACTATATCCTGACGCGGATGGAAACGGCTGGCCTGAGCTATCAGGAGGTGTTCGCCGAGGCTGACGGCCTGGGATACCTTGAGGCCGATCCGCAGCTGGACGTGGGCGGCATTGATGCGGCGCACAAGCTGGCGATCCTGTCGTCGATCGCATTCGGCACCCGTGTCGATTTCGCCGGGATCGAGCTGGAAGGCATCGAACGCATCAGCATCGAGGACATCCGCGCCGCCGCCGACATGGGCTTCAAGATCAAGCTATTGGGCGTGGCGCAAAAGACCGGCCGCGGGCTGGAACAGCGGATGCAGCCGTGCCTTGTGCCCGACACCTCGCCCTTGGGTCAGTTGCAGGGCGGCACAAACATGATCGTGCTGGAAGGCGACGCGGTGGAACAGATCGTCCTGCGCGGTCCCGGTGCGGGTGCCGGCCCCACCGCCAGTGCCGTGATGTCCGATGTCTGCGACATTGCACGCGGCTTTGCTCTGCCGGTCTTTGGCCAACCCGCCACCACGCTGGAGGCAGCCAAGCCGGCGCTGTCGGTGCTGCCTGCGCCCTATTACCTGCGCATGGGGCTGGTCGACAAACCCGGCGCGCTGGCCAAGGTTGCCGCCGCATTGGGCGAGGCCGGTGTCAGCATCGAGCGGATGCGCCAGTATGGTCACGCCGACCTTGAGGCCGCCCAGGTGCTGATCGTCACCCACAAGACCACCCGCGCCAGCCTGGATGTCGCCATCGAGGCCATGGAAGGCACCGGCGTGCTGGCGCAGGCCCCTGTCGCGCTGCGCATCGAACACCTGTAAAGTTGCGCCATTGCGCCCCACCCGCTACATATTTTCCAACACAAATTCACAAGGACCACGCCCATGACTGACGCCGCAAAATTCCAGGATCGTATGTTGTCACTGGGCCTTGCACGGGTGTCCGAAGCCGCTGCTCTGGCCTCGGCCAAGCTGATCGGCCACGGCGACGAAAAGGCCGCGGACCAGGCCGCCGTGAACGCCATGCGCGAACAGCTGAACCTGCTGGACATCGCGGGCGTCGTGGTGATCGGTGAAGGCGAACGCGACGAGGCGCCGATGCTGTTCATCGGTGAAGAGGTCGGCACCGGCAACGGCCCCGGCGTGGACATCGCGCTGGACCCGCTGGAAGGCACCACGCTGACCGCCAAGGACATGCCCAACGCGCTGACGGTGATCGCCATGGGCCCGCGCGGGTCGATGCTGCACGCGCCTGACGTCTACATGGAAAAACTGGCCATCGGTCCGGGCTTTGCCCCCGATACGGTAACGCTGGCCATGAGCCCCGGCGAACGGGTCAAGGCGCTGGCCAAGGCCAAGGGCTGTGAGACCTCGGACATCACGGTCTGTATCCTGGAGCGCCCCCGCCACGCCGACATGATCGCCGAAGTGCGCGCCACAGGTGCCGCGATCCGGCTGATCACCGATGGCGATGTGGCGGGTGTGATGCATTGCGCTGACCCGGACACCGGCATCGACATGTACATGGGCGACGGTGGCGCGCCCGAGGGCGTTCTGGCCGCCGCTGCGCTGAAATGCATGGGCGGGCAAATTTATGGTCGCCTGCTGTTCCGCAACGACGACGAAAAGGGCCGCGCGGCCAAGGCGGGCATCACCGACCTGGACCGTGTCTATACCCGCGACGAGATGGTCACCGAGGATGTGATCTTTGCCGCAACAGGCGTGACCTCGGGATCGCTGTTGCAGGCCGTGCAACGCGAACCGGGCTGGCTGACCTGCGAAACCCTGCTGATGCGGTCGCGCACCGGCTCGGTGCGGCGGATGCAGTATCGCACGCCGGTCTGAGACTGTTTTCGCTTCGGAGCCTGAGGCCGGCCGGCCCTCCGGGGGGAGTTTGTTTGGCAAGATGAAGATGGGGATGTGGCCATGTACTTAGGCGTTGAGACATCCTTGACGGGCCGCCGCTGGGTCGGGCCCGCTGTCGAAGTACAGCGGGCGGCGGACCTGATCGTGCAGCAAAAGGGGCTGCCCGGTCCCGTGGCGCAAGTGCTGGCGCGGCGCGGCGTGGCGGTAGAGGAGGCGGACGCATTTCTGGCCCCTGCCCTGCGGGACCTGCTGCCCGATCCGCGCCTGCTGAAAGACATGGAAAAGGCCGCGACCCGCGTGCTGGAAGCGGTCACGCGGCGCGAGCGGATCGCGATTTTTGCCGATTACGATGTCGATGGCGGAACCTCCGCCGCGCTGTTGCTGGACTGGTTGCGGCAACTGGGGCTGCGGGCGACGCTGTATGTGCCCGACCGCATCGACGAAGGTTATGGCCCCAATGACGCGGCCATGGCCGATCTGGCGTCAAAACATGACCTGATTGTTTGCGTGGATTGCGGAACACTGTCGCACGGGCCGATTGCAGCGGCCGTGGGGGCGGATGTGGTCGTGCTGGATCACCACCTGGGCGGCGAGACGCTGCCCAAGGCGGTGGCGGTGGTGAACCCCAACCGGCAGGACGAGGATGGCGACCTGGGGCACCTGTGCGCCGCTGGCGTGGTGTTCCTGATGCTGGTCGAATGCGGGCGGCAGATGCGTAGCGCGGGCAAGGCAGGGCCGGACCTGATGCGGATGCTGGATCTGGTGGCGCTGGCGACGGTGGCCGATGTGGCACCGCTGATCGGCGTAAACCGCGCCTTTGTGCGTCAGGGCCTGCGGGTGATGGCCGCACGCGAGCGTCCCGGCCTTGCGGCCCTTGCCGATGTGGCGCGGCTCGACACGGCGCCTGCGGCCTATCACCTAGGCTATCTGCTGGGACCGCGCATCAATGCGGGCGGGCGGATCGGTCAGGCCGATCTGGGCGCGCGCCTGCTGGCCACCACCGACCCGCACGAGGCTGCCGCCATGGCCGAGCGGCTGGACCTGCTGAACACCGAGCGGCGTGACATCGAGGCGGCAGTGCGCGCGTCAGCCATGGCGCAGGCCGAGGAGCGGGGCTTTGACGCGCCGCTGGCCTGGGCTGCGGGCGACGGCTGGCATCCCGGCGTGGTGGGTATTGTTGCGGCGCGGCTGAAAGAGGCGTCGAATCGCCCATCGGTGGTGATTGGCATCGAGGATGGAATCGGCAAGGGATCGGGCCGGTCGGTGACAGGCATTGATCTGGGTGCTGCGATCCAGCGGCTGGCCGCTGAAGGGCTGCTGATCAAGGGCGGCGGGCACAAGATGGCCGCGGGGCTGACCGTGCGTGCCGAGATGATTCCGCAAGCCATGGAACGGCTGGGCGTGTTGCTGGCGAAACAGGGAGCGGACCGCATCGGGGTTGCCGACCTGCGGCTGGACGGGACGATGATGCCCGGCGCAGCACAGGTCGAGCTGGCCGAGATGATTGAACAGGCAGGCCCTTATGGCGCCGCTGCGCCCGGTCCGCGTTTTGCCTTTGCCGACATGCAGATCTTTCACGCCAAGCGGGTGGGCGAAAACCACCTGAAACTGAGCTTTGGCGACATCGGTGGCGCGCGCATGGATGCCATCTGTTTCGGTGCTTACGATGGTCCACTGGGTGCCCGGTTGGAGCAACACGGCGGCGCGCGCTTTCATCTGGCGGGGCGTCTGGACATCAACAGCTTCCGTGGACGGCAGAGCGTTCAGCTGCGTCTGGAGGATGCAGCACCCGCCGGATCGTAATTTTGTCAAAGAACTTCATTTTTGGTCTTGCGCCCTGCGGCGCGATTGCATAATCAGCGCCTCACAAGACAGTGGCCCGTTCGTCTATCGGTTAGGACGTCAGGTTTTCAACCTGAAAAGAGGGGTTCGACTCCCCTACGGGCTGCCACTTGTTCTTCCCTCGACAATTGATGAACGCAGGCACGCATTGATGCGCGCCGCACCTATCCCGCCTGTTGCGAGGTCGACTCGTTTGCGTTCAGGCCCCGGCGCAATGCCGGGCTGTAGAAGGTCTGGCGCCCCCGCCCTGCCCGTTTCGACGCATAGAGCGCCACATCCACGTCATCGAGCAGGCTGCGCATGTCCGCACCCGATCCGGGTTCAAAGAACACGGTGCCGATGCTGGCCGAAATGCAGCAATCGTTGCCCTCGAACGGCATCGGCACCTCGAGCCGTTTGATCAGGCGGCTGCCGATACGGCGCAAGGCGGGGATGTCGCGCACGTCGGGCAGGACGATCACGAATTCATCGCCGCCCAGACGCGCCACCGTGTCCTCGCTGCGGGTTTCGTCCACCATGATTCGGGCCACGGTTTGCAGCACATGATCGCCCGCCGCGTGGCCCAGCGTGTCATTGACCAGTTTGAAGAAATCCAGGTCCAGTTGCATCAGCGCGAACTGCGTGCCGCGTTCCAGTGCGCGGGCCATGACGTGATCCATCGCACGGCGGTTTTTCAGCCCCGTCAGCGTGTCGGTAAAGGCCTGTTCCTCGGCGGCGATCATTGCCCCCTGCAGGCGCAGGTTCAGCTTGCGCCAAGCTTCCATCGCGGTCGATTTCGCCTCGACCAGATAGAGCATTTCCGTGGCCAGGTCCGTGGGCGCGAAATCGGCGTGGGTCAGGTCGTACTGGCGCACCCCGTCCACCACCGAGATGCCAAAGGACAGGTTCACGATCAGCACCCCGTCGGGCCCGCAGGCCACGGCCACGCCTTTCAGTTCGGTCACCGGGGAATCGCGCAGTTGCAGGTGCAGCTTGATCCCCGCGTTGTCGCGCAGGTCGCTCATGCTGTTCACCGTGCGCGGCCGTTTCAGGGCAAACACCTCGAGGAAGCGGGCGCCGACCCAGTTCAGGTCCGGGCGCAGCTTGCGCAGGGTGTCGCCCACATGGACAATGTGGCCCGTGTGATTGATCATCACATGCATCGGGCACAGCACGTCCAGCACGGCGGGCATGTTGTCCGGGCCGGTCACAGTGCACCCGCACCCAGGGCGAACCGGCGTCCTTCGGCAAATTCCGTTTCCACCAGCCGGATCGACACCGTTTCCATGCCCTGCGCGCCGCCCTCGAACTCCAGCAGCGCCAGCACGCCATAATCATCTGCCATGGTGCGCAACAGGCCCATCATCACATGGCCAAAGCTGGGAATGCTGGTGCCGCAGATCAGTCCGAAATGCGTGGCGGAATATTCGTGCAGTTCGATATAGGGCAGGATCAGGTCGCTGACCGCGAGGCGTGCGCGGTCCTGGAGATCGTCCAGCGAATGCAGCAGTTCGACAAAGGACACGCCCCCAAAGCGCATCAGCCGCCGCAGTCCTTCGGTGTTGGGATGGCTGACCAGATACGTGCCGACATCCTCCATCAGGTCGGCCTCGCACCGGTTCAGCACCGTGCCCACCGCCGCGATCACCCGTGGCGCCAGCACGTCGTCATAGATCAGCATCGGTTCGAATTCGACAAAGCCCAGATCGGCCAGAGCTGCAGCCTCGGCCCATTTTTCGGGACCGTAGCTGTCGGTCACAAAACATTCGATTGCGCGATAAATTAACCCATGCATGACGATCTCTTTCCCATTCCCGCAACCGTTATGGCGGGCAAAAGTTAAGATGCCGCAAATAGTTAAGATGTGAGCTTTATTGCTGCCTGCGCGGTTCGCGAAATTTCAGAAGTCGGTCGGCGCGCCGCCTTCGGATTTTCGTCGCGCGACAAAGTCGGACAGTTCCGCACGAATTGCGGCGTCCATGGGCGGTTCTTCGAAATTGCTGATGATCTCCCTGAAAATGTGGTGCGCCCGTTCGGGTGTCCAGACGCTGCCCGCCGCCTCCCAGGCTTCGTAGTTTTTCCAATCGCTCAGGAAGGGTTGGTAGAAGGCGGTCGCATAGCGGTCCTGCGTGTGCTGGATGCCAAAGAAATGGCCCGCGCTGCCCACCGACCTGATCGCATCCAGCGCAATCTCGTCCGGTCCCGTGGCCCACAAGGCGGGGTCAAGGTACCGCTGGATCTGTTGCAGCACTTCGCAGTCCATGACGAATTTCTCAGGCGAGGCGATCAACCCGCCCTCAAGCCAGCCTGCCGCGTGATAGACCATATGCGAGCCTGATTGCACCGCCGCCCACAGACTGTTCGAGGTTTCCCACATCGCCTGCCCGTCCGGCACGTTGGCGGCGCAGACCCCGCTGGAGCGCATCGGCAGCTTGTAGAACCGCGCCAGTTGCCCGGTCATCTGGGTCGCGCGCATATATTCCGGCGTGCCAAAAGCCGGCGCCCCCGATTTCATGTCGACGTTCGAGGTAAAGGTGCCGATGGCGCAGGCCGCCCCCGGGCGGATGATCTGTGCCAGCACCACCGCGCACAGCGCCTCGGCCAGCGACTGTGCCACGGCCCCCGACATGGTGACCGGCGCCATCGCCCCCGCCAGCGTGAAAGGTGTCACCACCAGCCCCTGATTGCGCCGTGCCAACCGCATCCAGCCATCCAGCATCGGACCGTCATGCTTGAGCGGCGAGGTCGAATTGATATTGGTGTACATTCTGGGGCTGGCTTCGAATTCGGCGTGGGACCAGCCACCCGAGATGCGCACCATTTCCATCACATCCTCGACCCGTTCAGCGCCCAGGCTGTAGGCGTGGGTGACCTTGTCCGTAAGCGTCAGCGTGTCATAGAGCACGTCCAGGTGGCGAACCGCTGCGTGGATGTCCACCGGTTCGACCGGATAGCCGCCGTTGAAGTGGATGCAGTTGAAATACTGGCTGAGTTTCAACAGGTTCCGGCACATCTCGCGGGTGCCGGGCACCTTGCGGCCCAGTTCCATATCCCAATAGTTCGGCGGGCTTGACACGTTGCCAAAGTTCATGTGGCGGCCACCAATGGTGATCGCGCGGGCGGGATTGCGCGGGGTCAGCGTAAAGGTTTCGGGGGCGAGGGCCAGATAGTCCATGACCATGTCGCGGCCCATACGGACGTTCTGGCCATCAATCGTGCAACCCGCTGTGCGCAGGATGTCCAGCGCCGCGTGGTTCAGGAATTCGATCCCGATCTCTTCCAGAATGCGCATCGCGCCATCATGGATGGCATGAACCCCATCTTCGGTCAGCGGCTCGACGGGGCGGTCCACCAGCAACGGCGGGTTCCAGGGCATCTGGTCGATCACCTCGCTGCCGCGCCGTAGGGCGGCACCTGCGCGACCACCGTTGCGCGGTCTGCGTGGGGCATCTGGCATGGGGTCGTCCTTTGGGCTGCCTGCCCCCAGCAAGCCCCGAAGGCGCGCGACCTACCTTTCCGTTTGCGACAGTGCGCGTCGCTTTTGAGCGGCTTCAGTCCTGCGCGTCCAGCCATGCGGCCAAATGGCCGATGTCGGGCAGAACCACGTCGGCCAAGGGGGAAAGCGTGTCGGCATCGGCCAGCCCGGTCAGCACCGCAACCGTGCGCATGCCCGCCGCGCGTCCTGCGTGCAGATCATGGGTGCTGTCGCCAACCATGACCACCGCTTCGGGTTCAAGCCCTGTGTCCGCGCAAAAGGCCAGCAACTGCCCCGGCGCCGGCTTGCCGCCGTGGCCGCTGTCGAAGCCTGCGATAAAGTCGAAAAAACCAGCGACACCAGCGCCGTTCAGATGCGCCCGGGCCGGAACCTGCGCATCATTGGTCGCCACGCCCAGCTTGATCCCGCGCGCGCGCAGGTCCGTCAGCAACGGGACCAGCGGCACGGTTTCGGCCTGGGGGGCATTTGCAGCCTCTTCGTTCAGGGTGGCCAGCAAGTCGGGCATGGGAAGCTCGGGGAAATGCGGGGCCAGGGCAGTTGCCACCTCTTGGGCGGTGCCCGCAATCACGATGCTGTCGCGGGCAAAGCGGCGGGTGTGCAGGTCAAAACCGATGACCGCGCCTGCCTGTGCGGCACGCACGGTGTCGTTGCCACAGATGCGCAGCAGGAAGGATTCAGCCCAGGCCTCCCATGTGGCTGCGAAATCGAAAAGGGTGCCGTCCTTGTCGAAGATAATGCCGCGGACCTTGGTCATGTCCAGTTCACCTGTTCACCGCCGGGCAGCGCCGCACGGGCGCGCATCGGGGCGTCATAGGACAGGCCAGCGCTGTCACAAAAGGCCACGACCCAGACATCGTCCATCATCACGAAGTCCAGAACCGAGCCCAGAAAGGCCGGATCGGTTGCCCCATTGCGCAGGTCGTCGGCCCCGGCCCCGCTGGCCCCCTGGAACACCGGCAACAGCTCTTCGTTGCCTGCCAGCCATGCCAGCGCCTGCAAGGCAACGGTTTCGGCGGAATTTGGCTTCGTCATCTTCATTCACCCGGTTTGAGGCCAATTTGAAATACTTTCTTAACCATTTGGCGACAGAAAGGAATGACCACTCAACCAAATGCATGAATTTCATCAGAGAGGCATCGGCCATGTATGCCAAGATCCTAATCGTGGACGCGATTGCGACCAACCGGATCGTGCTGAAGGTCAAACTTGCAGCTGCGCAATATTACGTGATGCAAGCCAGCTCGCTGACCGATGCCGCGCATCAGGCCGCGATTTCACCGCCCGATCTGGTGATTTGCGCAAAGTCCCTGCCCGATGGCACCGCCGCGGATCTGGTTAACCTGATGAATGACACGAAACGTGGCAGCGCAGCGCCCGTGATGGCGGTGGCGCCGGGCATTGACGCGAATGCACGGCTGGACCTGCTGGACGCCGGGGTCGAGGATGTCGTCACCGATATTTATGACGATGCCTTGTTGCTGGCGCGCGTGCGCAGCATGTTGCGCGCCCACAACGCGGCAACCGAATGGCAGATCCGCGACGACACAACGCGCGCATTGGGGGTTGCGGAATGCAGCACGCCCTTCATTGGCAAGCCTGATATAACCGTTGTCAGCACGAACCCGATGCTCGGCGCCCGCACGGTCGTCGATTTGCGCAGCCTGATGTCCGCACGGCTGGTCGCAAGCCTGCCGGACCAGGCGCTGAAGCGT
Source organism: Pseudosulfitobacter pseudonitzschiae (assembly GCF_900129395.1). Taxonomy (GTDB): domain Bacteria; phylum Pseudomonadota; class Alphaproteobacteria; order Rhodobacterales; family Rhodobacteraceae; genus Pseudosulfitobacter; species Pseudosulfitobacter pseudonitzschiae. The sequence continues at coordinate 133,098 of NZ_FQVP01000001.1, read as the reverse complement.
CATAACCACGCCACAACCGATGCCGATTTACGCAACACCGATGTGTTTATCCTGTTCGCGGACAAGTCCAACGCCGAGGAAATGCTGTCGCTGTTGTCGTCAATCCGCTCGCATCCCGCCACGCGGTACAGTGCGATCCTGTTCCTCTACCCCGAAGACGCGCCGCTGTTGGGCGCCCGTGCGCTGGACCTGGGGGTCAGTGCGCTGACGCATGCCCGTTCTGACCCGCGGGAACTGGCGATCCGGGTGCGCAAGCTGATGCACCGCAAACTGCTGGCCGACCAATTGCGTGCCACTGTCCGCACGGGGTTGAAGGCCGCGGTCTGCGACCCGCTGACTGGATTGCACAACCGGCGCTATGCCCTGCCCCATCTGGCGCGGCTGGCCGAACGGGCCGGAAACACGGACCGCCCCTTTGCCCTGATGCTGGCCGATCTGGATCATTTCAAAAGCGTGAACGACGTCTATGGCCATGCCGTCGGAGATGCCGTTCTGGTCGAAACCGCCCGCCGTTTGTGCGAAAACCTGCGTGCGGTTGACCTGGTGGCGCGCGTCGGTGGTGAGGAATTTCTGATTGTCCTGCCGGGCGTCGGCCTGAAGGATGCCCGTCGCGCAGCGCACCGGATTTGCCGCCAGATCGGCGACACGCCTTTCGACACAGGCGGCGGGCACGCCCGGATCAATGTCACGGTCAGCATCGGCCTGGCCATGGGCGGACTGCCCGGAGATGCAGCGCGGGCGGCAGAGGACCCTGACGAGGCGGCACGGGCGCTGATGGACCGCGCGGACAAGGCGCTTTATGCAGCCAAGCTCAAGGGGCGCAACCGTGTAAAGCTAAGTCGTCCGGCGGCCTGACGCAGGTGGCCTGCACGTGCCCCGACCAAGCTTCCCTGGGAGAAATGCCCTGACCGGACAGGGCAAAAAGAGGCAGTTTACTCTTTGGGCGGTTTGGGCTTCTTGTCTTTTCCGCGACGCATGAATTCGCTGACACTGTCGGCATAGGCCGCACGGTCCTCGGGTGACATGGCCGCGACATGGGCCAGCCACGCGGCATGCGCCGCCGACTGCACGGTAAGGGCCGCGGTGTTCTGCCGGTCCAGGATTGTCTCCACCTGTGCAGGGTCGAACGGTTCGGCCTTCAGCGCCTCGATCATCGCGGCATAGAGCGCGCGGCGGGCCTGACGGCTGTTGCTGTCTTTGGGCAACTGGTCGCGCACCGCGCGGAAAATCTCGCGCTGGTCATCGCGGGGCAAGGCGCGCACATAGGGTGTGGCATAGCTGATCATGCCCGGCCCCCGCGACGGCGGTCCGCCAAAGCGCGCAAAGGTGCCCGCCAGCACCCCCACCACCGCCAGGTTCAAGGCCAGCGAAACACCAAAAGCGATGCGCATCCAGCGTGGCGCACGGGTGCGCTGTGTTCTTTCGACGTCATCCATCAAATTCGGTTCCTTCATCTTCGACCCAGCCATAGGCCAGAACCTCGACGGGCTCGGCTGTTTCATCCACCTGCTCTGCGACCAGCAGCGTCAGCGCCGCCTGCGGCAGGTATTGTGGCGGGCTGAGACCGATCCAGAATCCCGCACAGGTGGCCGCCAGCAGACCGCCGACGCCCTGCCATCCGCCCAGCAGGCCCCTGAACCATCCGCGCGCCCGCCCGGTCACGACCCCGCCCGGCGCGGGCTGCATCGCCAGACCGTCCGCCAGAACCCGCGCCATCAGCGCGTCGGGCAATTGCGGGGTGCCCGCGTCTTGCAGCCACTGGTCCAGTGCTGCATCGGTCGTATCGTGCCTATCAGCTGTCATCGGAATATCCCAACGCTTGTTTCTGCGGCGCCAATGCCGCCTTGAGCGCCCGTTTTCCCCGTGCGGTCAGGCTTTCCACCGCTTCCACGCCCACGTCCAGAATGTCGGCAATCTCGGGGTTCGCCAAGCCTTCGATGTGGCGCAAGACCACCGCCTGGCGCTGCCGGTCGGGCAAGGTTTGCAATGCCGCGGTCAAGGCGTCCATCCGGGCGCGGGTCTGCAGCTGTCCTTCTGCGCCGGGTGCCGGATCGGCAGGTTCCGCGATGTCGTCCAGCGCGGGCCCGCCGCGCCGCTTGCGCAACCGATCGGTGCACAGGTTGGCCGTGACCCGGAAAAGCCAGGTGGACACCTGTGCGCGGTCGGCCTCCCATTTGGGTGCGATTTTCCACAGGCGCAACATCGCATCCTGTGCCACATCCTCAGCCTCGGCCCGGTCGCCCAGAACCCGAAAGGCGTGGCCGAAGACGCGTGGTGTCAACCGCAGGGTCAACGTGCGTGTCGCCGCCGCATCGCCACGCGCATAGCGTGCCAAAAGCGTGGCGTCATCGGTCTCGGTGTCCTGATCCAGTGGCATATCCATTCCGGTCAGCGGTAGTGAAATGCAGCCCGCCACACAAGATGCGGCGGGCCGGTGTCGTCACGGATCAGTCGTTCGCAGGCTTGTCGTCCTTGGGGCCGTGGCCCTTGCGCATGTGCTGTTCCATTTTCTTGGTCATCTCGGTGAACTCGGCCTCGGAAATGCCACCGCTTTTGTCGGCATCCGCGCGCTCGAACATCTTCGCGCCACGGTCGCCCTTGGGCTTCATTTCGTCCAGGCTCAGCTTGCCGTCCTTGTCCGCATCCAGACGCTCGACCATACGTGCGTGGCGTTCCTTGGCACGGGCTGTGGCGGCTGCCACGGCTTCATCCTCGCTGAAAAAGCCGTCGCCGTCCGTGTCGACCTTGGCCATCCGGGCAGCCCCATGCGCCTGCATTTCTTCCAGCGTGATCTGACCGTCGGCATTGGCGTCCAGATCGGAAAAGCTGGGGCGCTTGTGGCCCTCTGAACCGGCGCGTTCGGCCAGCACAGTTGTACCTGTGATCGAAACAGCGGCACCGATGACCGCGGCGATGAATGTCGTATGTTTCATAAGCTCTTACTCCGGTTTCTTATTCGGACACGGCGCTGTTCGCCGCCCCTTATGCACAGTAAAACGGGGCAGCCAGCGCATTCCGTCGGAAAAAGTTTCGCCCCTGCGCAAAAGCTGCAAAGCGCTTTGTTCGTTCCCGATGCGCGACATCCCGACGCAAGGACAAAACGTGCCATTTCAATTCAGCCGCGCATGGCCCATCTTCCCTTCAACAGACAGGACGCCTTATGCGCGATGACCCTCAAATGGCTGAACAGAACATGACAGACGTAACAGTGAACGACCCAGAAGCCCCCGCCGAGCAGAAAGCCTTGCCTGCCATGGTGCGCGGCTGGCGGAACCGGTGCCCCAATTGCGGACAGGGCCGGTTGCTGAAGGGATACCTGAAGGTATCGCCTGTCTGCACAGTCTGCCGTCAGGACCTGGCGCAGTTCAAGGCAGAAGACGGTCCGGCCTATCTGACCATCCTGATCGTCGGGCATTTGATGGCGCCGTTGCTGCATATCGCCTTTGTGACGTGGCGTCCTGAGCCTTTGGTGCTTTTTACCATCTTTGCGGTTGGCTGTGTCGCCTTGTCGCTTTACCTTCTGCCCAGACTGAAAGGGGCCATTGTTGGCTTCAAATGGGCTCGCAAGATGACCGAGGACGCCACACCGGCTTGATCAGGTTTTTGTGCGGCCTGTCGCATGAGGGCCAAAGATGACCGCCGAACCAAAAATTGACAAATCCCAGATCCGCCATGCCGCCACGGTGATCGTGTTGCGTGACCGCTGGACCAGCCCGCGCATCCTGATGGGACAGCGCGGGGCCAAGGCCGTGTTCATGCCCAACAAGTTCGTGTTTCCGGGAGGTGCGGTCGATCCGGGCGATTATCACGTCCCCCTGGCCGGTGCGCTGCCCGAGGGCTGTGCCGCGCGTATCAGCGAGGACAGCGCGCCCGATATGGCGCATGCCCTGTCCGTTGCCGCCATACGCGAATTGTTCGAGGAAACCGGTCAGGTTCTGGGCCAGCCCGGTGAATGGGACACGGACGTGCCCGACGACTGGACCGACTTTGCCGCCACCGGACACATGCCCCATGCCTCGGCGTTGCAATTCGTGTTTCGTGCCATCACCCCACCGGGGCGCCCGCGCCGGTTCGATGCGCGGTTCTTCTTGGTGGATGCAGATACGCTGGTGACAGATCCCGACGATTTCTCGGCGGCCTCGGACGAGCTGTCGCATTTGCAATGGGTCGGGCTGGACGATGTGCGCAGCTTTGACATGCCGTTCATCACCGAGGTGGTGCTGAGCGAAGTGCAAAAGCGCGCCCAATCGGTCGAGCCGCCCGCGAGCGTGCCCTTTTTCAAGAACAACGAGGAAGAAAACCTGTTCCTGCGCCTGCGTGGTCACCGGCCCACCGATTAAGGAGCGTCAGATCACCAGCACCAGTGTCAGAATCGACGCGCCCAGCACCGCCATGCCCGCCCATTCGCGCAGGCTGACCCGTTCGCGAAAGAAAAGCACCGTGGCCATCAGGCTGAAAATCAGCTCGACCTGCCCCAGCGCGTTCACATAGGCCACGTTCTGCAAGGTAAAGGCGGTGAACCAGCAGAACGACCCCAAGAGCGAGGTCAGGCCGATCCACACCGCCACCCGGCGTGCGCGCCAGACGGCTGTCATCTGGCCCACTTCGCGCAGGCGCAACCAGATCGCCATGCCCACAAGCTGCATCGCGGTCACACAAGCCAGCGTCAGCCCCGCGCGCGCCAGCGGGTCTTCAAGCGGCAATTGCAATGACGCGCCGCGATAGCACACGCCGGAAACCGCAAAGAGGATACCCGACAGCAACCCCAGACCCGCCGCCCGGTTCGCCAGATCGCGCAGGCCCCAGCGCACCAGGTCCGGCGGAGCAGACAGCAGCAGCACGCCAAACAGCCCCAGCGCAATCGCGCCGAACCCCGGCAGGCTCACGCCTTCGCCCAGCAGCACGTACCCCACGAGAACAGTCTGGATCACTTCGGTTTTCTTGAAAGTGATTCCAACCGCAAAATTGCGCGCCTTGAACAACATCACCACACAGACCGTCGCCAGCACCTGAGCCAGTCCGCCAAATGCGCCATAGAGCCAAAAGGCCGCCGTCAGCGGTGGCTGCGCCTGTCCCGTGGTGTGGAAATAGACATAGGTCAGCACGGCAACCAACGGCGCGGAATAGAGGAACCGCGCAAAGGTAGCACCCGCCGCAGACAGTTGCGTGGTCGCCAGCTTTTTCTGCAGGACGAAACGCAGCGTCTGGAAAAACGCGGCCGCAAGGGTGATGGGAATCCAAAGGCTCATGCCCCGTCTTGCCGCGAATTCCGTGCCTGCACCAGACGAAACGTCTGGACGGCCACAATCCCCTGCATGGCACCGCCGCGTGCCGGATTACAGTTTGGGGTTCGGGTTCTCGGTGTGTCCGTCCACGGCAATCACCTGCCCCGACACCATCCGCGCGGCACTCGATCCCAGAAACACCGCCATATTGGCAATGTCCTGCGCCTCGACAAAGGACCGCATCGAGGTGCCCGAGGCGTATCCCTCGTAGACCTCGTCGCGGGTCATCCCCTTGGCCTCGGCCTCGCGTTCCAGGACGCCTTCCATGCGCGGGCCTTCGACGCTGCCCGGACAGATCGCATTGCAGCGTATGCCGAAGGGCCCCAGTTCCATCGCCAGCGTTTTCATCAGGCCGATCACCCCCCATTTCGCCGCCGCATATGGCGAGCGGTAGGGATAGCCGAATTGCCCGGCTGTCGATGAGGTCAGGATCATCGCCCCGCCCCCGGCCTTTTTCATCAGGGGGGCTGCATATTTCGCCGCCAGGAACGCCCCTTCCAGATTGACGCTCATACAGGTGCGCCAGTCATCCAGCGATACGTCCTCGACCGCAGCGGTGGGCCCCGCGATACCCGCATTGGCACAGACAACGTCCACGGTTTTGATCCGGTCGAACACCTCGCGCATGTGGCCTTCGTCCGCGACATTGGCGCCGATCCCTGTCCAGTCTTCGGGAAGGTCCGACAGCGCCGAACTGTCCAGATCGGTCACCCAAACGTCGTACCCGGCGGCGTCAAAGGCATCAGCCATCGCGCGGCCAATCCCGCGGGCCCCTGCGGTGATCAGAACCCGCCTCAAGGTCGCTGCCCCACTGCGCGCCCCATGCCAGCGGGTGCATCCAGCGCCGCGTGCGCGGTGGCGACCCGTTCCAGTGCCGACAGGACATGTGGCGCAGGTTCAGACGGGCGGCGTGTCTTCAGGCTGACGTGCAGCAGGAAATGCTCGCCTGTCGCCAGCAGGGTCTCACCTGCGTACATCTCGTGGAACAGGTGCATCTTTTTGCCGGCACCTGACAGCACTTGCGTGCGCACGTCGATCACGGTCCCGGCCAGCGCCTCGTTCACGTGGCGGATGTGCGTCTCGGCGGTGAAATAGCTGCCACCTGCGCTGATGTATTCCGCATCGCACCCGATCATCTCCATAAAGCGGTCGGTGGCATCGCAGAAGGCTTGCAGGTACTTCGCCTCGTTCATGTGACCGTTGTAGTCGGTCCAGTCCAACGGCACGGCGCGGTGAACGGTCAGAAGCGGCGCCGACACGTCGTCCAGATCGTCCACCCGTGCCGCCAACGGCGACCCCGCGCGCAGCGTCTTTTCCTGCGCGTTCATCAAAGCCCCTGCGCCCCAATCCTGCGCCTTCAACGCGCGCATCATCGACACAAGGTTGGTGTCGCGAATACGCTCAAGCTCGCGGATCGAATAGGCCCCTGACTGGTCATCGGACTGGCCCGCGATCAAATCCACCAACTCGTCGGTGAACTCGGGCACATCCATCAGCTTGGTCCACGGCCATTTCAGCGCGGGGCCGAACTGTGCCATGAAATGTTTCATGCCTGCCTCGCCGCCCGCGACGCGGTAGGTCTCGAACAGGCCCATCTGCGCCCAGCGGATGCCAAAGCCGTAGCGGATCGCGTTGTCGATTTCTTCGGTGGTGGCCACGCCGTCCTTGACCAGCCAAAGCGCCTCGCGCCAGACGGCCTCGAGAAAACGGTCCGCGATATGCGCGTCGATTTCCTTGCGCACGCGCAGGGGATAAAAGCCCATGGCTTTCAGTATCGTGTCAGCACCATCGAGAAAGGCAGCTGTGTTCGCTTCGGTCGGCACAACCTCGATCAGCGGCAACAGGTAAACGGGATTGAACGGGTGCGCGACGATGATCTGTTCGGGACGCAGCGCCCCCTCTTGCAGTTCGGAAGGCTTGAAGCCGGATGTCGACGAGCCGATCACGGCCTCGGGCGAACAGGCCTTTTGGATTTCGGCCAAGGTTGTGTGCTTGATCGCCAACTGCTCTGGCACGCTTTCCTGGACCCATACGGCCCCGTCCACAGCACCCGCAATTGTGTCGTGAAAGGTCAGCTTGCCCTCGGTCGGCAGGGCCACGTCAACCATCCCGGGAAGCGAGCGGCGCGCATTGGCCATGACCTCGCCCACCTTGCGTTCGGCTTGCGGGTCGGGGTCGAAAATTTGCACATCCCAGCCGTTCAGAGCAAAACGCGCAGCCCAGCCACCCCCGATTACACCGCCGCCGATGATGGCTGCCACTTGTTTATTCATATGATACCCCGTTCACTCATGAAGTTGTACTTCACTGTATTTAGATCGTTCTTCCGCACAGCCTAGGGCTGTTTTGCAAGGTGCGTCAGATCATATCCATTGAAATCCAGAACCTCGCGGGCCGCGGCGATACGGTCCGCACCGCCGCTGGTACTGCGGTCCAATATCCAGCCCCAGCGGCCATCTGGCGTGCCCACCGCCGCTGTGCGAAAGCCGTCATCGACCCACAGCACCCACAGCGTGCGATCTGCGGCGCCGGAAGGATCGCGCAGCGCATAGCGTCCCTGCCCGGTTGCCGTGGCTGGCCAGACTTCCGCGACGGTGCCGCATTGGCCCGTCGCATCGCAGCGGTGTCGCAACAACGTGAAAGCTGTCCCGTCCTGCCGTGCTGTTACCCCGCGCAGGTCTGCATCCTGCGGATAGGCCGCGCGCACCACCCAGTCACCGGCGAAACGCTGTGCCTCGAACCGTGTGGTCGAGGCGATGATGGTCGCGGTATCGCGATGCCCGGTCACGGCAGGCACCCTGGCGCAACCTGCCAAAAGGATCAGCCCCAGACCGATCGCACATGCGGTGCTGCGCAACCGCTCAGGCCCTTGGCGCACGTTTGACCAGCCCCAGCTTTTCGCGGACTTCGGCAGGACCGATGACCCGCGCGCCCATGTTTTCAATGATCGTGCCTGCACGTTCGACCAGCTGCCAGTTTTCCGCCAGCACGCCCTTGTCCAGCCACAGGTTGTCCTCAAGCCCGACGCGCACGTGCCCGCCTGCCAGCACGGATGCCGCGACATAGGCCATCTGGTTGCGTCCCAGACCAAAGGCCGAGAAGGTCCAGTCGTCGGGCACGTTGTTCACCATCGCCATAAAGGTGTTCAGATCATCGGGTGCGCCCCACGGCACGCCCATGCACAGCTGGACCAACGCGGGGCTGTCCAGAACGCCGTCTTTCACCAGCTGTTTGGCGTACCAAAGATGGCCGGTGTCAAAGGCCTCGATCTCGGGTTTGACACCCAGTTCGGTCATCATCCGCCCCATGGCAACCAACATGCCCGGCGTGTTGGTCATGACGTAATCGGCTTCGGCAAAGTTCATCGTGCCGCAGTCCAGCGTGCAGATCTCGGGCAGGCATTCGGCCACATGGGCCACCCGTTCGCTTGCGCCTGCCATGTCGGTGCCTGCCTTGCTCAGCTGCATCGGATTCTCGACATCGCCAAAGGTGATGTCGCCCCCCATGCCCGCCGTCAGGTTCAGCACCACGTCGGTGTCGCTGTCACGGATGCGGTCGGTGACCTCGCGGAACATCGCCAGATCGCGGCTGGGCGCGCCGGTTTCAGGGTCGCGGACGTGGCAATGCACCACGGCGGCACCGGCCTTGGCGGCGACGATTGCACTTTCGGCAATCTGTTTGGGGCTGCGCGGTACGTGATGGCTGCGATCCTGCGTAGCCCCCGAACCGGTCACAGCACAGGTGATAAAGACATCTTTGTTCATGGCCAGTGGCATCGCAGGGCTCCCCCGTAATTCATCTTGCGTTACAGCATATTATGGCGGCATCCTCGCAGCATACTTGACGAAATGCGAAAGGAATTTGATGAATTCCGAAAATTTAACTCAAGTGGTCGTGCTGGTGCTGGATGCCACCAACACACTCAGCTTTGCCGCTGCTGTCGATCCGTTGCGCGCGGCGAACCGCCATGCGGGGCGCGCGGTGTTCCAATGGCATCTGGCAACGCCGACGGACGCGCCGGTATCGTTGACCTCGGGGCTTGTGATCCCTGCCAACCCGCTGGCGCGGATTGCCCGGTGTGACTGGATCGTGACGGTGTCCGGGTTCAACCCGGAGGGTCAAAGCACGCCCGCCTTGCTGTCCAGCCTGCGCCGCCTTGCCGCGACTGCAGAGCACGTTGCGGGGGTTGATGGCGGGCCTTGGGTGCTGGCGCTGGCGGGGCTTTTGGACGGGCACGCGGCCACGGTGCACTGGGAAGATTTCGAGGCCTTTGCCGCCCGTTTTCCCGACACCCAGACCGTCAACGCCCGCTATCAGGTCAGCGGCAAGTTCTGTACTGCAGGCGGGGCCGCCCCAACGCTGGACATGATGCTGGCGCTGATTGCCGAAACGTGCAGCCCGGCATTGGCGCGCAAGGTCGCGGGCAGCTTTATCACGGATACAGTTTCTGCCCCGTCACAGCCGCAGATCCGGCAGCCCCAGCGCACCCAGCACAGCCATATCACGGCCCGCGCCCATGCGCTGATGGAAACCACCCTGGACGCGCCGGTGCCCATTGCCACCATTGCACAGCGATTGGGTCTCAGCCCCCGCGCGCTGCAATTGCAGTTCAAGGCCACGGTGGGCCGGTCTCCGCAGGCCCATTACATGGCCCTGCGCATGGCCGAGGCCGAACGACTGGTCACCCAGACACACCGCCCGTTGCATGACATCGCGCTCAGCACCGGCTTTTCCAGCCAGTCCGCGTTCGCCCGCGCCTATGCCGCGGCACATGGAACCAGCGCACGGGACCATCGCAAGTCCGCGTAGACCTTTTTCGTCTGGCTTAAATATCAACTGCACGACACCCAGCCCCAAGGCCCGGCGTCGCCGGGATCACATCATGCTCAATACGGCATCGGATGGGCGCGGTGCGCGGTGTCAATCTCGGCCAGCACCTCGTCGGGCAGCGTCACCTCGACCGTGCCCAGCGCGACCTCAAGCTGATCCATCGTGGTGGCGCCAAAGATCACCGACCCCATGAAAGGCCGCGTGCAGCACCACGCCAGCGCCATCTGCACCGGGTCCAGCCCGTGCCGTTTCGCGATATCCAGATAGGCATCGACCGCACCGAAAACCCGGTCCGTCTTGCGCCCGCCAAGATCGCCATTGATGTCCATGCGCGACCCCTTGGGCACCTTGCCGCCCTGATATTTCCCGGTCAGCAACCCCGCCGCCAGCGGTGAGAACGCCAACAGCCCCACGTCTTCGTTCATGCTCATCTCGGCCATGTCGGTGTCGTAAAGGCGGCACAACAGCGAATATTCATTCTGCACAGTCGCCACACGCGGCCCGCCCGTGCGCGCCGCCGCCTCCAGCCATTGCGTTGTGCCCCAGGCACTTTCGTTGCTCAGCCCGAAGGCGCGGATACGGCCGCGATCCACCTCGCGCTGCAATGCGCCCAGACAGTCCTCCATGTTCTGGATGGTCGACGCACGGTCCTGATCCGACGGGTCAAAGGTCCAGTTCTTGCGGAACATATAGCTGCCGCGGTTGGGCCAGTGGAACTGGTACAGGTCGATGTAATCCGTCTGCAAGCGCCGCAGCGAATCGTCGATGGCCTCGGGGATCGTTTCGGAAGAGATCGGCGCGCCCTCGCGGCGGTGCATCATCCCCTCGCCCGAATGTTTTGTGGCCAGAATGTAATCGCTGCGCCGGTTGCGATCCTCGTTCCACAGGCCAATGATCCGCTCTGTCCGGCCGACGGTTTCGGCGCTGACCGGGTTCACGGGATACATCTCGGCCGTGTCGATAAAGTTGATCCCGGCGTCCAATGCGCGGTCAATTTGTTCGAACCCGTCTTCAGCGGTGTTTTGCGTGCCCCAGGTCATCGACCCCAAGCACAGTTCGGACACTTTTATTCCGGTGCGGCCCAGCGTTTTCATCTTCATCGGTATTTTCCTTTTATTCCGCACAGATGTGTAACGGCCGAGCCTAAGATCACAAGGCATAACCCCCAGCATTCTGCTTCGGTCTAGCAAACAAGCCTTAACCGCAGGTAACCTGCGCACCGGGGCCTGAAATACGTGCAGGTTGTCTGCCCGCCCCTGCGGCAAACGGCCAAAAACGACGACCCTCTGCCGCATTACCGCTTGGCCTTGTCGACGCGCAGGATCATGGTGACCCGATATGCGCCTGTTGATTTCCCTTGCCGCCCTTTTGCTCTCGGTCCTGCTGCTGCAACTCAGCTCGGGCGGCGTCGGGCCGTTGGATGCCCTGTCCGGGCTGGCGCTGGATTTTTCCCGTCAGGAAATCGGGATGCTGGGGTCCGCCCACTTTTTCGGCTTTTTCATCGGATGCTGGTGGGCGCCGCGCCTGATGGGATCGGTCGGCCATTCACGCGCTTTTGCTGCCTTTACCGCCACAGGTGCCATCGGATTGCTGGCGCATATGATGGTGGTCGATGCCTATGCCTGGGCAGTGATGCGCGTGGCATCGGGGCTGTGTGTGGCGGGTTGTTATACGGTGATCGAGGCATGGTTGCAGGCCAGGGTCACCAACGAAACACGCGGACGCACCATGGGTGTTTACCGCGTGGTGGACATGACCGGATCGCTGGCCGCGCAGTTGGTCATCGGCGTCCTGACCCCTGCCAGCTACATCAGCTATAACATACTGGCGATCCTGTGCTGTGCCGCACTGTTGCCGCTGACCTTGACGACAGCTCAACAACCCGAAACCCCCAGCGCCCCGCGCCTGCGTCCACGACTGGCCTGGGACCGTTCGCCGCTGGCCGCAGCGGGTGTGATTGTGGCTGCCCTGTCCTCGGCCAGCTTTCGAATGGTCGGGCCGGTCTATGGCCAGGATGTCGGCCTGAGCGCGGGGCAAATCGCGTGGTTCCTGTCGGCCTTTGTCCTGGGCGGGGCGCTGGCGCAATATCCGGTGGGATGGCTGGCGGACAAATACGACCGGCGCTGGGTGCTGATCTGGCTGTCGGCGGCGGCAATCGTCAGTTGCGGGATTACGGTCTCTGCCACGGGTCTGGGAACGGCCGGTATAATGCTGACGGCGGGCCTGTTCGGGCTGACCACCTTTCCGATCTATTCGGTGGCCGCGTCCCACGCCCATGATTTCGCCAGCGCCGACGAACGGGTCGAGCTGTCGGCGGCGCTGATGTTTTTCTATGCCATCGGCGCCATCGCGGCCCCGTATTTCGCTTCTGCGCTGATAACGACCTATGGTCCCGGCGCGTTGTTTGGCATGATCTCGGCAGGCCACGGGGTGCTGATCGTCTTTGGCCTGACCCGCCTGCGCGCCCGCCCGACCCGGGAAAAACGCACGCGCTATATCTATGCCCCGCGCACCAGCTTTATCATCGGACGCCTGATCGGGCGCAGCCGCGAACGCGACTGACCCTTTCCCCGCCTCCCCTGCGCTGCTAAAGCAACAGAAATCGCAGACCATAGGCGCAAAAATGACCCGTCACCTGATCACCTCCGCCCTGCCATATATCAACGGCATCAAACACCTTGGCAATCTCATCGGCTCGCAATTGCCCGCCGATCTGTTCGCCCGCTACCAGCGCGAGCGCGGCCACGAGGTGCTGTTCTTGTGCGCCACCGACGAACACGGCACGCCCGCCGAACTGGCCGCTGCCAAGGCCGGTAAACCCGTGGACGAGTACTGTGCCGAACTGCACGAGGTACAGGCGCGCATCGCTGAAGGGTTCCGGCTGTCGTTCGACCACTTTGGCCGGTCGTCCAGTCCGCAGAACCACAAGCTGACCCAGCATTTCGCGGGCCGTCTGTTCGACATGGGCTTGATCGAAGAAGTCGCCGAGAAACAGGTCTATTCCAATGCCGACAAACGCTATCTGCCCGACCGATATATCGAGGGCACCTGCCCCAACTGCGGCTATGACAAGGCACGCGGCGACCAGTGCGAAAACTGCACCAAGCAGCTGGACCCCACCGACCTGATCGACCCGCGCTCGGCGATTTCAGGGTCGACCGATCTGGAAGTGCGCGAGACCAAGCACCTGTACCTGCGCCAGAGCAAGCTGCGCGATACGCTGGACCAGTGGATCGACAGCAAGACCGGCTGGCCGGTGCTGACCACATCGATTGCCAAGAAGTGGCTGCACGACGGCAACGGGTTGCAGGACCGCGGCATCACCCGCGATCTGGACTGGGGTATTCCGGTCAAGCGCGGCGAAGCAGACTGGCCCGGCATGGAAGGCAAAGTGTTCTATGTCTGGTTCGACGCTCCTATCGAATATATCGCCTGTGCCGGTGAGTGGGCCGAGGCGCAGGGCACCGATTGGGAACGCTGGTGGCGCACCGACAAGGGCGCGGACGATGTGACCTATACGCAGTTCATGGGCAAGGACAACGTGCCCTTCCACACCCTGTCGTTCCCGGCGACCATTCTGGGGTCGGAAGAGCCGTGGAAGATGGTCGACCATTTGAAATCCTTCAACTACCTGAATTACGACGGTGGCCAGTTCTCGACCAGCCAGGGCCGCGGGATCTTTATGGATCAGGCGCTGGAAATCCTGCCCGCCGATTACTGGCGCTGGTGGTTGTTGGCCAACTGTCCCGAAACCTCGGACAGCGAATTCACCTGGGAGCAGTTCCAGCAGGGGGTGAACAAGGATCTGGCGGATGTGTTGGGCAACTTTGTCAGCCGCGTCACCAAATTCTGCCGCTCGAAATTCTCGGAAGAGGTGCCTGCCGCGGGCAGTTATGGCCCCGCCGAAGAGGCGTTGATTGCCGACCTTCAGGCACGGCTGAAACGTTACGAAGACCTGATGGACGCCCGCGAAGTGCGCAAATCCGCAGCCGAACTGCGCGCGATCTGGGTCGCGGGCAACGAATACCTACAATCGGTGGCGCCCTGGACCACGTTCAAGACCGATCCCGACGCGGCGGCCGCGCAAATCCGGCTGGCGCTGAACCTGATCAACTTTTACGCGACACTGTCCGCCCCCTTCATCCCAGATGCCGCGGCCTCGATGCGCGCGGCGATGCATATGACAGGCGATGCAATCTGGCCCTCGGACGTACAAAAGGCCCTGTCGGAACTGGAGCCGGGACATGTGTTTTCGGTGCCCGAAGTGCTGTTCGCCAAGATCACGGATGAAGACCGCGAAGGCTGGGAAACCCGCTTTGCCGGTGGGCGCGCCGCCTGATCTTTGATCCACCTGCTCAAGTCAAAACGCCGCCCTGCAGGGCGGCGTTTTGCATTTGGTCTCACAACCGGGCTCAGAACTCCTCCCAGCCGTCTTCCTCGGGTTCCGCCATGTCGAATTTCAGCGCCGTATTGCCGGCCATCGGCGCGCTGCCGACAGAGGTCGGGCTGACGGATGCCGGGGTGGGTGCAGCCTGCCCCCCCGTGACTGCCTTGGGGGCGGGACGGGCCTGAGCTGTTGGCCGTGGCACATCTCCCATGCGGAAGGCCGAGACAGCTGCCGCCAAACCGTCCGCCTCTGCGGTCAGCGCATGACTGGCGGCGGTGGTTTCTTCGAACATCGCGGCATTTTGCTGGGTCACGTGATCCAACTCGTTGACTGCGGTATTCACTTCGCTCAAGCCGTCGGATTGTTCGCGGGCCGAAGCGGCGATGGCAGACACACGCTCGGAAATATCCGACACCGAATTCACGATGGCCGCCAGTGCGTTTCCGGTCCGGTCCACCAGATCGACCCCCTGACGCACCTGATCCCCCGAGGCCGAGATCAACGCATTGATTTCACGCGCCGCCTCGGACGAACGTTGCGCCAGCGCACGTACCTCGGTGGCGACCACCGCGAATCCGCGTCCAGCGTCCCCAGCCCGCGCGGCTTCGACACCGGCGTTCAGCGCCAGCAGGTTGGTCTGAAAGGCGATATCGTCGATCACGCTGGTGATTTTGGAAATT
Organism: Pseudosulfitobacter pseudonitzschiae; assembly: GCF_900129395.1. Taxonomy (GTDB): domain Bacteria; phylum Pseudomonadota; class Alphaproteobacteria; order Rhodobacterales; family Rhodobacteraceae; genus Pseudosulfitobacter; species Pseudosulfitobacter pseudonitzschiae. The sequence goes on along the minus strand of NZ_FQVP01000001.1, from coordinate 117,916 downwards.
TCCTGGCTCGACGTCTTGATCTCGTCCATGGCGCGCACGGCTTCGCGCGCGACATCCCCACCCTGCTGGGCATTTTGCTGGGCATCCGCGGACATCTTGCTGGCCGCATCGGCGCTTTCAGCCGCCGATATGACCGAGCTTGTCAGCTTGTCCAGCGCGGCGGCCGTCTCCTCGAGTGTCGCGGCCTGTTTTTCAGTCCGACGTGACAGGTCATCAGCGGCACTTGTGATCTCGCTGGTCTCATGGCGGATCGATTCAGCATTGTGCATGACCGCCCCGATCGCCGTTTTGAGCGATGCGGTCGCCTCGTTGAAATTGCGCCGCAAGGCTTCGTATTCCTCCGGGAACACCTCTTCTATGTCCGCGGTCAGATCGCCCTCGGAGAGGTTTTGCAAGGCCAGGCCCAGAGCCTCGACCACGCGCTGTTGCTCCCTGGAGATACGGGCGCGGGTTTCGTCGGCCTCACGCACTGCATGGCGGCTTTCTGTGACGTCGGTGCCCAGGAACACGGTCCGCTCGGGGTGTCCGTCAGCCCCCATGATCCCGGCAAATGCACCGTCAAAATGCAACAGCTCGCCACCACCGTTCGGTTTGATGATGTCAAAGCACCCCTGCACGGCGGTTCCCTTCAAGATCGTGCGCGCCAGATCCGCGGGCAGGCCGGGGTCGGCTTGCGTGGCGCTGAACAGCGTGTCGAAACGCGAACCGACCACCTGGTTTTCGGCAACACCCAAAGCTTTTGCACCGTTGTCATTCACCTTGTCGCAATTGCCCTGAGCATCGAATTCCAACCGGATCTGATTGGCATCGATCGCCCCCAACAGCACAGCGTCACGGTGCGATTCCGTATTGTCGGACCACTCAATGACCGAACCGATCATCTTGCCCGCCGCATCCAGCGCCGCGTTGGCCTTGACGGTGACATGCCGTTCGCCAAGCTGCATTGAAATCTCTTTGGGCAATGCCGCGGCACCGTTCGTACGCGCCGCTTGTGCCAGGGCGGAAACATCCGCCATCTGCGACAGGTCCGCGCCCAACCATGCAGCCCCCGAGACACCCGACCAACGGGATGTCAGATCGTTGCCCATTTCCGACAACAGGTCTGCGCAGGCCGGATTGACAAAGGTGACGATGAACTGTGTGTCGACCATCATCATGGCCGCCGACGATCCCTCGAAAGCGGCACTTTTAAAGGCCGCTTCGCGCTGCGCATCCTTGGCAATGGCAAGATCCTTGCGGAACTGGTCCAGCCTTTGCGCAATGCCCCCGATCTCATCATTGCGACGGGTGAAGGGAATCGCGGTTTCATAGTCTTCCGCCGCCACCTTGGTCATTGCGCCCTCGATACGGATCAGAGGCCGCGACATGTAGAGCCACAGGTAGATACCTGTCAGCACCAGCGCGAGGATCATCGCCAGGCCAACCTCGATCGTATCCTGACGTTGCGCAACGGCAATTTCCAACAGCCCCGGTTCATGGGTCCATACAGTTACAACAGCCCCGACAGTCGCGTTCTCGGCACCGAAGCGTGCCGGCACCGCCCTCATTTCCCCGTCCTCGGATTCAACTGTCTCCTGTTTGGCAATTGCGGTCCGTGCCAGTTCCGTTGCGGCGTCCAGATCGAATGCATCTGTCGGGCTGCGGTGCAAGATTTCGCCCGAGAGGTCGAAAGCCAGGCCTGCAACAGCCTCGTCGCCCGCTTCGACAATCACACCCTCAACGATTTCCGATATCGCCTTCACATTGCCGAATTTGATCGACCCGCCCAGTTGCTGCGCCAACAACCGGCTGACCTCCCCCGAGCGGTCACGCAAATCCTGATCGCGTTCCGCGGTGGCGTCCTTGTTGTCCCGCCACACCGAGAAGGCGAAAATCATGATGACCACAAGAGCCACACCCAGCAGGTTCTTGGCCAGGACACTGGCCATCGCGCTTTTGAGCCTTTTCAATTTACGTTGCACTGACATCCAACACCTCTTTCATCGGCCCGCTTGCCGGGTGGGCGCGCGTGATCCGTTTGGCAATTGAATGTCGTTTATAGCCCTAGTCTTACGACAGGCTTAACGCAGCCCCGCAAAACCGACGCCCCGCATTAAGGGCATTTTAGTCCAAATTTAGAGAGTGATGCTCTGGGCTGCACAGCCGAAGCGCACGATGGCGGAGGAGGTGGGATTCGAACCCACGGAGGACTTTCACCCTCGTCGGTTTTCAAGACCGGTGCATTCGACCACTCTGCCACTCCTCCGACTGGGGTCAAATAGTGTGGCTTCCGCGATTCGGCAAACTGCGAATTTCACCCGATGTCGTGGGGAATATCGCCGATCTGCCCTGCACGCGCTTTTCACAGGGGCCTACACGCGCTAGAGTGCGCCCAACGCCCCCGCCAGAGGGGTTACCATGCGTGCCGTTTCGGACGCGCCGGCCCGCTGGGGAGCCGGAGACAGGCAAGGACTTTATCACGATGACTTGGGCAGTCTTCTCTTGGAATTTTCGCAGTCACACCAAAGGCTTGATAGCCGCCACATGTGCACTGGCCCTGCTGGTCGGCTGCGACGATGGGGGCCAGTTCAATCTGGGCAAGGGCCTGGGGATCAAGGCCAAAGACGGCACAACCACCTCGGCCACGAAACGCACCCGCAAGACGGTCGAGCGTGATATCGAGGCACCGGAGGTGTTTTCCGCCACCGAACCGGGCCTGTGGGACGGGCGCCCCTCGCTGGGTGGTGTCTGGGTCGCACACCCCGATGTGAAAGACCCCGAACGGGTGATCATCCGCAACCAGGCCAACGGGCAATTCGTCGTCGGCGCGCTGTTCCGCCGGGAACGTGACATTCCCGGGCCACGGCTTCAGGTTTCGTCCGACGCGGCAACATCGCTGGGCATGTTGGCCGGCGCACCGGTCGAGTTGAACGTGACCGCGCTGCGCAAGGAAGAGATTTCAGAGGATGGCCCCGCCGAGGAGGCGACCCTTGCCGCCGATGGCACGGCCCTGCCGCCCGCCGCAGACGTGGCGGCCACCACGCTTGACCCTGTGTCGACAGCCGAAACCGCGCTGGCCGAACCGGCCACACCCGCAACGGCACCGGCCCCCGCGCCCAAGCCCGTCGCGCAACCGCGCGCCTCATCTCTGGACAAGCCCTATGTCCAGATTGGCATCTTCTCGGTCGAGGCCAACGCCGAACGCACCGCCAACCAGATGCGCGGCGCGGGTGTCGTCCCCGAGGTCAAGACATTCGAGGCCAATGGCAAAACCTTCTGGCGCGTGGTCGTAGGCCCCGCCGTAACCGCATCCGAACGCAAACAGCTCCTTGCCAAGATCAAGGAACAGGGCTTCTCTGACGCCTATGCCGTGACCAACTAAAGGACACCCTAATGATGATCCGCACCCTCGCTGCCGCTTTTGCGCTGATCCTCACCACCCTGCCAGCGCAGGCATTTGACACCCGCGCAAGCTCGGCCTTTGTGATCGACCAGACCACGGGCACGGTCCTGCTGACCAAGAACGCAGACCAGCCGCTGCCGCCCGCGTCGATGTCCAAGCTGATGACGCTCTACATGGCCTTCGAGGCGCTTGGTGATGGCCGCCTGACATTGAACGAAGAACTGCCCGTGTCGCAGCACGCGATGAACTATGGAGGTTCCACCCTGTTCCTCAAAGCGGGCGAGCGGGTGCCGGTCGAAAGCCTGCTGCGCGGTATCATCGTGCTGTCGGGCAACGACGCCTGTGCCGTGATCGCCGAGGCGCTCAGCCCCGACGGGACCGAGGCGGGCTTTGCCCGGCTGATGACGCAGCGCGCGGTAAAGATGGGCATGACCAATTCGACCTTTGCCAACTCGAACGGTTGGCCACAGGCGGGTCACCTGATGTCGATGCGGGATCTGGCGCTGCTTTCAAATCACATCATCACCGATTTTCCGCAGTATTACCCACTGTTTGCAGAGAAAGAGTATCTCTTTGACCCCGAAGAGGCCTCGAACCGCTTCAACCGCAATCCGCTGCTGGGCCTGGGCATCGGCGCGGATGGGCTGAAAACCGGTCACACCCAGGAGGCAGGCTATGGTCTTGTGGGGTCCGCGGTGCAAGATGACCGTCGCATCATCTTTGTGCTCTCCGGCCTGCCCTCGGCCGAGGCCCGTGCCGAAGAGGCCGAAGCCGTTGTGAACTGGGCCTTCCGCCAGTTTGCCCAACGCCCTTTGGGCAAAGCCGGCCAGCGGATCGCGCAGGCCGACGTCTGGATGGGACAGGCCAAGACCGTCGGCCTGACACTGGGAGAAGATCTGAACGTGCTGCTACCGGTGCTGACCGGTGAAGACGTGACTGCCGAGGTTGTCTATACCGGCCCGATCAAGGCGCCCGTGGCCGCGGGTGACACACTGGCCGAATTGGTGATCCAGCCCGAAGGCCTGCCTGAAACACGCGTGCCGCTGGTGGCGGAAACCTCTGTCGCCCCCGCAGGCTTTGTGGCCAAGGTCAGCGCCGTTGCGCTGATCCTGCTGGACCGTCTGAACCGTGGCCCCGAAGAAGAAGCCGAGGCCGCCAGTTGAGCCAGCCGCAGGCCGGTCGCGGCACCTTTATCACGTTCGAAGGCATCGACGGGTCGGGCAAATCCACCCAGGCGCGTCTGCTGGCAGAGCACCTGCGCGCGCAAGGTCACGACGTGATCCTGACTCGCGAACCCGGCGGCTCTCCCGGTGCCGAGGAAATCCGTGCGCTGGTGCTGCAAGGCGATCCCGACCGTTGGTCCGCCGAAACCGAGATCCTGCTGTTCACCGCAGCGCGGCGCGACCATCTGGAACGCACGATCAACCCGGCCCTTGCCGTCGGCAAGATCGTGGTCTGCGACCGCTTTGCCGACAGCACCCGCATGTATCAGGGCCTGTCACGGGGCGACCTGCGTGCCACCGTCGACCAATTGCACAGTCTCATGATCGGACGTGAACCGGACCTGACCGTGCTGATCGACATGGACCCCGACACCGGCCACGCCCGCGCCAAGTCCCGGCAGACCGCGGAAGAACGCTTTGAGGATTTCGGTGCCAACCTGCAAGCGCAGATGCGCGCAGGATTTCTGTCGCTCGCGCAGGAATTCCCTGAACGGTTCCGGATCATCGACGGCGCACGCGCCATCGACTCGGTCGCCACGGATGTCGCCCAGACCGTCAGCACCCACCTGTCCTCTGTTGGCTAGACACCTCTTGGGGGCGATGTCTTGCGGCGACGTCGGCGCAGCGTTCCCCAAGGCCAGGACCCTAAATCAAGTGTCGTGACAAAGCCCCCATTCCAACCGCCGCAACTCGGTGCTAGACCTCGCGCATGGCCACACCCGCACCCGATACCCAAGCTGCCGATCAGGTCCCCGGCGCCCCGCATCCCAGCGCGGCACCCCGTCTGATCGGGCAAGACGCGGCACAACAGGCCTTTCTCGACGCCTTTGCCAGCGAACGGCTGCACCATGCCTGGATGATCACCGGCCCGCGCGGTGTCGGCAAGGCCACGCTGGCCTGGTCCATCGCCCGCTTTCTGCTGGCCACACCAGATCCCGGCGACGACGGCGGCATGTTCGGCGCACCGCCCCCGCCCATGTCACTGCACATTGACCCCGACCATCCCGTTGCGCACCGTATCGCCGCGCGGGCCGAACCGGGGCTGAAATCCATCACCCGCACCGTCAACGAGAAGACCGGACGGATGCGTGACCAGATTGTCGTGGACGACATCCGCCGTCTGGCCGGTTTTTTCCAGATGTCCGCGACAGACGGCGGCCGCCGCGTGGTCATTGTCGATGCCGCCGACGACATGAACACGCAGGCTGCGAATGCCCTGCTGAAGATGCTGGAAGAGCCGCCCGCCCGCGCCACGATCATGCTGATCTCGCACCAGCCCTCGCGGCTGTTGCCCACCATCCGTTCGCGCTGTCGCACGCTGCGGCTGGGGACGTTGGCCCCCGAACAGATGGCCGATGCCATGGCGCAGGCCGGCATCGACGCCGGTGACAATGCCGCAGCCCTGGCCGAACTTTCTGCGGGCTCAGTCGGTGAGGCGCTGCGCTTGTCGCTGTCGGGCGGCCTGCAAATCTATGCCGAGATCATCAGCCTGCTTGGCTCGTTGCCCAATCTCGACCGCGCGCGCGCCCTGAAACTGGCCGAAGCGGCAGCCCAGCGTGGGGTCGACGACAAGCTGGACCTGCTGTTCGTATTGCTGGACGTTGCCATGGGCCGCCTGGCGCGCACCGGTGCCACCGGCGCGCCCCCCGCCACCCAAGCCGCACCGCACGAATCCACCGTGCTGGCGCGCCTTGCCCCCAATGCCCACGCCGCGCGCGGCTGGGCCACCACCCAACAGCATGTCAGCGCACGCGCAGCCCACGGGCGGGCGGTCAACCTTGACCCCGCTGCGCTGGTGCTGGATACGTTTTTCAAGCTACAACAACAGGCGCTTGCCTGAAGGGCCCGATGCAGACACCGCAGATCACCGACAGCCATTGCCACCTGGATTTCCCCGACTTTGAAGGTCAGCGCGACCAGATCATCGCCGACGCGGTCGCGGCCGGCGTAACGCGCATGGTTACCATTTGCACCAAGCTGAAGAACGAGCCTCTGGTGCGCGCGATTGCCGAGCAATACGCGCCTGTCTTCTATGCCGCGGGGATTCACCCGATGAGCGCGGCCGACCAACCGCTGGTGTCGGTCGACGACCTGATCGCCCTGGCGCAGCATCCGAAATTCGTGGGCATCGGTGAAACTGGGCTTGATTACCATTACACCGCCGACAGCGCCGAGGTGCAGCAGCAAAGCCTGCGCATCCACATCGCCGCTGCGCGCCAGACCGGTTTGCCGCTGATCATCCATGCCCGCGCCGCCGATGACGACATGGCGCGCATTTTGACCGAAGAGCACGCAAACGGCGCATATTCCTGTGTCATGCACTGTTTTTCCTCCTCGGCCGAGCTTGCCCGTGCAGCGTTGGACCTGGGGTTCTACCTCAGCATGTCGGGCATCACCGCCTTTCCCAAAAGCCAGGAAATCCGCGACATCTTTGCCGCGGCACCCGTGGACCGTGTTCTGGTCGAAACCGACGCGCCCTATCTGGCGCCGCCGCCCCACCGCGGCAAACGCAACGAACCGGCCTATGTCGCGCACACCGCCCGCGTCGGAGCCGAGGTGTTCGGCATGGACTATGCCGATTTCGCAGCCCAGACCCAAGGCAACTTTGACCGCCTGTTCACCAAGGCCGCAGCTTACAAGGCTGCCGCCTGATGGCCGAGTTGCGTTTCACCATTCTCGGGTGCGGCTCCTCGGGCGGCGTGCCACGTCTGGGCGGCCACTGGGGCGCCTGCGACCCGACCAACCCCAAGAACAACCGCCGCCGCTGTTCCATGCTGGTCGAACGTACGACGGAGGCAGGCACCACAACCGTTCTGATCGACACCTCGCCCGACCTGCGCAGCCAACTGCTGGATGCCAATGTCGGCCGGCTGGACGCGGTGATCTACACCCACAGCCACGCCGACCATGTACACGGTATCGATGATTTGCGCATGATCGTGTTCAACATGCGCGCGCGCCTGCCCGTTTGGGCCGACCCCGAGACCCAGGCCGCGCTGCTCGAGCGGTTCGACTATGCCTTTGTCCAGCCCAAGGGATCGATGTACCCGCCCATTCTGGATATGAACACGATTGACGGCGACGTGACGGTGACGGGTGCGGGCGGCGACATCACCTTTACCCCCTTCTCGGTCAATCACGGCGCCATCGACGCATTGGGCTTTCGCGTCGCCGATGTGGCCTATCTGCCCGATGTGGCCAGCATCCACGACGCGTCGTGGGACCACCTGCGCGATCTGGACTGCTGGATCGTCGATGCACTGCGTCGCGAACCACACCCGACCCACAGCCATCTGGCCCAGACGCTGGAGTGGATCGAGCAGATGCAGCCCAAGCAGGCCGTGCTGACCAATATGCACATCGACCTCGACTATCAGACACTGGCAGACGAGACCCCCGACCACATCCAACCCGCCTATGACGGCCTGTCGCTGACCTTTCCCGACTGACCGCTTTCAAGGTTCCTTAACTCCTTCCCGAAGGGCCGCACGCTGACCCTCCCAAGGCTCTGAATATGCAAACCCTTCTCGACGTTATCCTGCCCGTTTTCCTGGTCATCGGCTTTGGCTATGTGGCGGTCTGGACCAAGACCTTTCCGATTTCCGGCATCGACGGTGTGATGAAGTTCACCCAGAACTTCGCGATCCCCTGCCTGTTGTTTCAGGCCATCGCGCGGATGGACCTGTCGGCCAATTTCGACCCCGGTATCCTGATCGCCTTTTACACCGGCGCCGCGGCCTGTTTCACCCTTGGTACGCTGGTGTCCTTCTACCTGCTGAAACGCGATCTCGAAGACAGTATCGTCATCGGCTTTTGCTGCCTGTTCTCGAACTCCCTGCTGCTGGGCCTTGCGATCACCGAACGCGCCTATGGCACGGCGGCTCTGACGGGCAACTTTGTCATTGTCGCGATCCACTCTCCGTTCTGCTATGGCCTTGGCATCACGGTGATGGAGATTGCACGCAACCGTGGCGCAAGCCCGCTTCAGACCGCACGTGCCGTAACCCGTGCCATGTTCCGCAACGCGCTGGTCATCGGGATCATGCTGGGCTTTGCCGTCAACCTGCTGCACATCCCGCTTCCGGGCGTGCTGAACGACGGGCTGGACCTGATCGTACGTGCAGCGCTGCCTGCGGCCCTGTTCGCCTTGGGCGGCGTGCTGATCCAGTACAAGCCCGAAGGCGACAAACTGGCCATCGCCATGGTCTGCCTGATGGCGCTGGTGGTGCATCCGGCAATTACGTGGAGCATTGGCAAAAGCCTGCAAATCTCGCCCGAGTTCTTCCGTTCGGCGGTGCTGACGGCGGCCATGGCGCCGGGCGTCAATGCCTATATCTTTGCCAACTTGTATGGCCGCGCACGACGGGTGGCCGCGTCATCGGTTCTGGTGGCAACAGGGGCGTCGGTTATCACGGCTTGGCTGTGGCTGGTCGCCCTGGGCACGCAGGTCTAGGCGCGCGGCGTCACACCGGGTCCTGCGCGCGGCGCCGCCAGCGTTCGCGTTCGAAATGCGCATTGATCGACCCGCCGAGCAGCACCAGAAAGGCGCTGATGAACAGCCACATCAACAGGGCGATCACCGCGCCGATCGAGCCGTAGATTTCGTTGTAATTGCCAAAATTCTGCAAATAGACCGAAAACCCGATCGAGGCTGCAGTCCAGCCCAGCGTCGCAAAGATCGCGCCGGGGGTGAACCATTTCATCCGTGCCTCGCGTTTGACCGGCCCCATGCGGTACAGCAATGAGATCCCCGCGTACAACACCACGATCATCACCACCCAGCGCGACAGCTCGATCAGGCCGCTGTTGGCGATGCCGAAGGGCACAAACCGGATCACAATCGGTGCCAGCACCACGCAGGCCAGCGCCACAAGCGCCACACCGACAAGCGTCAGTGTCAGCAGCATGGCCCGTATATAGTGTGACAGCCCGGCCCGGTTGGGCTGGCCGTAAATGGCGTTCAGCCCACGCATGACCGCCGCCACCCCTGCCCGCGAGGTCCACAGCGCCAGCGTCAGCGAGACCGCCGAGGCCCAGGTCAACGTGGTCCTGTCACCATTGACCAGCTGCGCGATCTGTTGGGAAATCAGGTCATAGACCTCTTGCGGCAAAACGGCCCGAAATTTGTCCACCTCGACCGCGACCACCTCGGGATCGGCGACGATGCCCCAGATGGCAATCACCGCCGCAATCGCGGGGAACACGGCCAGAATCGAATAGAACGCCACCCCGGCGGCGATCAGCATCATGTTCTTGTCGTCCAGATCGACCCAGACCCGGCGCAGGATGCGCCACCACTGACCCAGGTTGGACGGGGGGCCTGGCGGACGTGTGTCGGCGTTGGCTGTGGTGGTCTGGGACAACGGAATACCTACAACGATTGGACAAGAGCAACATGAACCCTTCCCGCCCCTCCCTCAACCCGTGGCGGGTGGCTTTCAAGGCAAGGGCGCGACTTTCATGACACAGGTATTGCGCGGCGCACCGATTGCCAGCGAAATATGTGGGATTGCGACCGATGCGGCCTGGCGTTTGGCAAGATGTGGTGCGGGCGGTGGGACTCGAACCCACACGGGGCTACGCCCCAACAGATTTTAAGTCTGGTATGTCTACCATTCCATCACGCCCGCAGCGCCCCTATCCCTAGGGTGTGCAGGCCGCCTGCTCAAGGGGTTTTCAAATGTCCTTGCCTGGATCTGCGGGTCGCTGTGGTCCCAGCGGCGCACCGGGCGCGATCAGGGCGCGTTCGGACAGCCATGGATTGTTGGCCAATGCTTCCAGCAATTGTGTGCGGGCATCCTCGCGCTGCCCCAGTTGCATCAGGGTCAGCGCCCGTCCCGATTGTGCGGGCACATGATCCGGCGTGCGTGCCAGTGCCTCGTCCAGATCGGCAAGTGCGCGTACGAAATCGCCCTGCAAGTAGTAGACAAAGGCCCGTTGGTTCCAGCCTTCGGCATAGTCGGGGCAATAGGCGATCAGCCGGTCAAAGTCCGTTTTGGCCCCCAGATAATCATAGCTGTCCCGCCGCGCCATGCCGCGATCCAGAACGGCCTGGGCCTCGGCGTCGGGTGCGCGCAAATAAACCTTCCAAAGCCCGTCAGTTGCTGCGCGTGCGGCCATTTCCGTCGGGGCAGCGCGCGCCTGTTCGAACAAGGCGGCCAGTTCGTCCGAGTGATCTGCGGGCGCGGGACAGTCGGCCGCCCAGACGGGCAGACCCAGACAGACAACAAAGACAGCACCGACCAAGCATTTCATGATCAAAAGCTTGCCGCAGATCGCCTTTTGGTCAAGTCACTTCTGCGAGAACCGCTTCCTTCACGGCCTCCATCGCGACATAGGTCGAGGTGGACGCCACATAGGGCAATTGCGAAATCGTCTCCCCCAGAAACTGCCGGTAGTCGGCCATATCGCGGGTCCGCACCTTGAGAAGGTAATCAAAGTTGCCAGCAATCATGTGGGCCTGCTCGATCTCGGGCACTTTGACCACGGCCTGATTAAAGGCAATCAGCGCGCCCTCGCGGGTGTCGGTCAGCCGCACCTCGACAAATGCGACATGATCCATGCCCAACCGGATGGGGTCCAGCATGGCGCGATAGCCCAGAATGACCCCGTCTTTTTCCAACTTGCGCAACCGCGCCTGCGTTGGTGATTTCGACAGGCCGATGCGCACGGCCAGGTCCGTCACGCTCATTCGCCCATCTCGTGCCAGTTCCGACAGAATCGCGCTGTCGAACCGGTCCAGCCCTACCCGATCATATTCCATGAGAAACCCTCGAATTTCGGTCTAAATTACCGACAAGTAAAATCATTATAGTCAAATCGCCTTCTGATCCAGCGATACAATGGTACATCTGCCAAAAGGATAAATCATGGCCCGCGACACTGAACAATCCCTGCGCCTTCACATCGATGCTGCGACCTATACCAACCAGAACAAGGTGCTGGCGGAACTTGTTTCCTTTGCCAGCCTGGACCAATCCGACCGCGCGGCCATCACCGCACGTGCCGCCGGATGGGTCCGCCAGATCCGCGCTGCCGCCGATCCCGGCCTGATGGAGAGTTTTCTGGCCGAATATGGTCTCAGCACCGACGAGGGCATTGCCCTGATGTGTCTGGCCGAGGCATTGCTGCGTGTGCCCGACGCGGACACCATCGACGCGCTGATCGAAGACAAGATCGCACCATCGGACTGGGGCACGCACCTTGGCAAATCGACATCCAGCCTTGTGAACGCCTCGACCTGGGCGCTGATGCTGACCGGTCGCGTGCTGGACACGCGCCGTCCGGGCCCCGTGAGCCACCTGCGCAGTGCCATCAAACGCCTGGGCGAGCCGGTGATCCGCACCGCCGTGGGCCGTGCCATGAAGGAAATGGGCCGCCAGTTCGTGCTGGGCGAAAACATCACTTCGGCGATGAAACGCGCGGCCGGTATGGAAAAAAAGGGCTATACCTATTCCTACGACATGCTTGGCGAGGCCGCCCGCACCGAGGCCGATGCCAAACGCTATCACCTGGCCTATTCCCGCGCGATTTCCGCCATTGCCACCGCGTGCAACCAGGGCGACATCCGCAAGAACCCCGGCATCTCGGTCAAGCTCAGCGCACTGCACCCCCGTTATGAGGTCGCGCAGGAAGAGGCGGTGATGAATGATCTGTTGCCGCGCCTGCGCAGCCTTGCATTGCTGGCGAAATCGGCGGGCATGGGTCTGAACATCGACGCCGAGGAAGCGGACCGGCTGTCGCTGTCGCTGGAACTGATCGACCGCGTGCTGGCCGAACCTGCGCTCAAAGGCTGGGACGGTCTGGGCGTTGTGGTGCAGGCCTATGGCCCCCGTGCGGGCCGTGTGATCGACACGCTTTACGACATGGCACAGACCCACGACCGCCGGATCATGGTGCGTCTGGTCAAGGGTGCCTATTGGGACACCGAGATCAAGAAAGCGCAGGTCGAAGGGCTGGACGGCTTTCCTGTCTACAGCCAGAAGGCCGCAACGGACGTGTCCTATATCGCCAACGCACGTCGCCTGCTGGGCATGACCGACCGCATTTATCCGCAATTCGCCACGCACAACGCGCATACGGTTGCCGCCGTGCTGCACATGGGCGCCGATCCCGAAACATTCGAGTTCCAGCGTCTGCATGGCATGGGCGAGGCGTTGCACAATATCGTCATGGCCGATGCGGGCACCAACTGCCGCATTTACGCGCCTGTGGGCGCGCACCGCGACCTGCTGGCTTATCTGGTGCGGCGCTTGCTGGAGAACGGGGCGAACTCGTCTTTCGTAAACCAAATTGTCGACGAAGACGTGTCGCCCGAACAGGTGGCAAGCGATCCGTTTGACGCCCTGCCCTTCCCCGGCCCGAAAATCCTGCGCGGCACCGAGCTGTTCCAGCCCGAGCGGCCGAACTCGCAAGGCTATGACCTGGCCCACGCCCCGACGCTGGCCGCCATCGACGCCGCGCGCAACCCGCTGCGGAACAAGACGTGGCAGGCGGGTCCGCTGCTGGCGACAGAGGTCGCCAAGGGGGCGACACAGGACGTGAGCAATCCCGCCGATCCGTCGGACGTGGTCGGCACGGTCCAGCACGCCACCCCTGCTGACGTGACCGCAGCCTTTGATGCAGCAAAACTGTGGGATGCTCCCACCGCCGAGCGCGCATCGATCCTGAACAAGGCCGCCGATGCGCTTGAGGCCAATTATGCACCGCTCTTTGCCCTTCTGGCACGCGAGGCGGGCAAGACCCTGCCCGACTGTGTGGCAGAGCTGCGCGAAGCGGTGGATTTCCTGCGCTATTACGCAGCCCAGGCACGCGCCGAGACCCGTCCCGCAGGCACCTATGTCTGCATCAGCCCGTGGAACTTTCCGCTGGCGATCTTCACCGGCCAGATTGCCGCCGCCCTGGCCGCAGGCAACGCGGTGCTGGCGAAACCTGCCGAGCAGACTCCGCTGATCGCCCATCTGGCCGTAACACTGATGCACGAGGCCGGTGTGCCCGAGGATGCCCTGCAACTGCTGCCGGGCGGGGGTGACATCGGTGCGGCGCTGACCTCGGACGGGCGCATCGGCGGCGTGGCCTTCACCGGTTCGACCGCGACGGCGCTGAAAATCCGTGCGAGCCTTGCGGAACATGCCGCCCCCGGCACACCGTTGATCGCCGAAACCGGTGGGCTGAACGCGATGATCGTGGACAGCACGGCATTGCCCGAGCAGGCGGTGACCGCCATCATCGAAAGCGCCTTCCAATCGGCCGGCCAACGCTGTTCGGCGCTGCGGTGCCTTTATGTACAGGAAGACATCGCCCCCGCATTCACCGCAATGCTGCGGGGCGCGATGGACGCGCTGGTGATGGGGGCACCGTGGGACCTCAGCACCGATGTCGGCCCCGTGATCGACGAGGCGGCCCGCCAAGGCATCGCCGATCACATCGACACCGCCCGCGCCGAGGGTCGGGTGCTGCACGCGCTGCCCACGCCGCAGACGGGAACATATATCGCCCCCACCCTGATCAGCGTGAATGGCATCGAAGACCTGACCCGCGAGATTTTCGGGCCGGTCCTGCACATCGCCACGTTCAGATCGGGCCAGATGCACCGGGTCATTCAGGACATCAACGCCACCGGCTACGGGCTGACCTTTGGCCTGCACACCCGCATCGACGACCGGGTGCAATTCGTGTCGGACCGCATCCTGGCGGGCAACGTCTATGTGAACCGCAACCAGATCGGCGCAATTGTCGGCAGCCAGCCCTTTGGCGGCACGGGTCTGAGCGGAACCGGCCCCAAGGCAGGCGGTCCCGACTACCTGCTGCGCTTCTCGGCGCCGGTTGCTGCGCAGGCACTGGACGACTGGAACGGTGACGCGCCACAGCCGCTGCCCGCGCTGCGTGAACAAGCGTCCGAAAAGGTCTCGGAACACACGATGCCCGGCCCCACCGGCGAGACCAACCGCCTGAGCACGTGGGCTGGCGCGCCGGTCCTCTGCGCCGGTCCCGGCCCAGAAACCGTGCAAGCACAGGTCAAGGCGGTGGAGGCGCTTGGCGGTCGCGCGCTGGCGGCCACCGGCCCTGTCGCGCCGCAGTCGCTGACCGTGGGCCCTGCCTATTGCGGTGTGCTGTGGTGGGGCGATGCGGATACCGCCGCCGCACTGAACCGCGCGCTTGCGGGCCGTGACGGCGCAATCATGCCGCTGATCACCGGCCAGCCCGACGCGGGCCATGTGCTGTGGGAACGCCATCTGTGCGTGGACACCACCGCTGCAGGCGGCAACGCGGCGCTCTTGGGGGAAGTCGCCAAGAACCCCGCGCCCTGACCGCTACGCGCGCGCAACCACCCGCACCGCGCCGTCGTGCAAAAAGACGGCGCGGTTGAACAAATCCAGATCCACCGGATTGGGCAGACGCACGTCGCCCCAATCCGGTGGCCCAGCCTCTGCGGCAAAGTCCCGGTCAATCTGCGCAATCAGCACAAGGATTACACCGCTGTGCTGCGCAAAGGCCGCCAAGGCGGCCACCTGCGTGGCCAAAGGCGGCAGGCGGCGGTCCTGATCCAGTATCTGCAAATAATCCACCACAGCCACGCTGCCGCGCGGCGCATCGCCCAGAGCGGCGATGATATGATCGGCGCAGATCGCATCCGACGTGTCCACCCGCAAGCCCTGCGCCTGTGCCACGTCCACGCCAACTTCGGCAAAGCGGTGTGTGACCTCGGCCTGCGTCCACTCCAGCGAGAGAAACACGGACCGACGGTCCGCCGACAGGGCCGCCCCGCACAGTTCCAGCCCCAGCATGGTCTTGCCCTGCCCCGGACGCGCGCCCAGCAAAACCAGATCGCCCGCCTGCATCTGCTGCAACACCCGCGCCGAGGGCCGCTGACGCGCATGTTCCGCCGCCAGCAGGCTCCAGTGGGCAAAGCTTGCTTGCCGTGCCACAAGGTCCAGCGTCGCGTGCAACGGCACACCCTTGTCCCGCGCCAACCGCCGCGCATCCCGTTTCAGTCGAAAAATAGGTATCGTCACGTTCATCACATTCTCCATATGTCCCGAGCTTGTGACACCATGCCCTCCTCATGTGCACGCTCGACCATAGGTGCGATGCAAATCTTAACCCTGCATGTTCATCTGCTTTCCCGGCGGAGGGGGGCGGCACGGGTCGTGCCATGCCCGATAATTGCCCCGCCACGCGCAAAACTCAATCCCCCGCTCTTCATCTTGCCAGATAAACTCCGGGGGAGGCGCACAGCGCCGGGGGGCAGCGCCCCCAAACCCGTCCGCGCCATATTGACCCCGCCCGCGTTTCAGACCAGCTTGCGCCCATGTTTCCCATTCGTGACCATAACCCATCCGGCCGCACGCCTTATGTCACCTACGGGTTGATGGCCGCGAACATCCTGATTTTCCTCAGCTATGCCGGGATGATGTCGGATGCGCGCGCGATCAATGCCTTCTACATCGAATGGGCGTTCATCCCCGCACGGATCAGCGCGGGCGAAGGCTATTACACGCTGGTGTCGTCAATGTTCCTGCACGGCGGGTGGATGCATCTGGCGGGCAACATGCTGTTTCTCTACATCTTTGGCGACAACATCGAGGACGAGATGGGGCATGGGCCCTACCTGGGCTTCTACCTGTTGACAGGCGTCGCAGCCGCACTTGCCCAATATGTGGTTGCCCCGTTTTCAGGCGTGCCGACCGTCGGCGCATCCGGTGCGATTGCGGGGGTGATGGGTGGATATCTGTTGATGTTCCCCAAGGCCAAAGTCGACATCCTGATCATCTTTATCGTGTTCTTCCGCATCTTTCCGATCCCCGCTTGGGTCATGCTGATGCTATGGTTCGGAATGCAGTTCATCGGCGGGTTGGGTGCCAACCCCGACGCGGGCGGCGTGGCCTACTGGGCACACGCGGGGGGCTTTGTCGCAGGGCTGGTGTTTGTGATTCCGCTGTGGCTGCGGCGCGGCGGGACCGTGTTCTGGTCGCGCACCCATGGCCACCCACCCCACCCAGAGGCGCAATACGTGCGCTCGCGCATTCCAAAGGTGCGGCGATGACTGCGCTGCGGGTCGATGCCCGCTGTCACTGTGGTGCGGTGCATATCCGCGCGACCCTGCCCGATGGGCTGCAGGACGTGGCGCGCTGCGATTGTTCGTTCTGCCGCAGACGTGGTGCAGCTGCGGTCACGGCGCTCGCCGCTGATCTTGAGGTGGTGAAGGGCGCGGATAACCTGACGCTCTACAGCTTTGGCACCCACACGGCGCAACATCACTTTTGCAAGACCTGCGGCATCTATACCCATCACCGGCGGCGGTCCGACCCGACGCAATGCGGGGTCAATCTGGGCTGTATCGACGGGGTCAACCCGCGCGATCACGAGCCGATCCGCTGGACGGACGGGGTGAATCACGTCTCGGATCAATAGAGACCTTGCCGCTGGCGGGTTTGGGGGCGCTGCCCCCGGCGCTGCGCGCCTCCCCCGGAGTTTATCTGGCAAGATAAAGAGGCTGGGCTGTCAAGGCGCCAGCCCGTAGTCTCAGGCGCGGATAATCTTGGCAAAGTGCGAGTACAGGGCTTCGTTGGCGCAGATCACGTTGCCGCTGTCCAGAAGATCGGCGCTGGGGTCCATCGGCTCAAGCAGCGCACCGGCTTCGCGGGCGATGATCACACCGGCGGCCATGTCCCACGGTTTCAGGCGGCGTTCCCAGAACCCGTCGTAGCGCCCTGCGGCCACATAGGCCAGATCAAGCGCGGCAGAGCCCCAGCGGCGCACACCGGCGCAGACGGGCAGCAAACGACCCAGGTCTTTCAGTGTATCGGGAAGATCGCCGCGCCCTGCAAATGGCAGACCGGTGGCAAAGATCGCCTCGATCATATGGCTGCGGCCCGACACGCGCATCCGGCTGTCGTTCATCCACGAGCCTGCGCCCTTTTCGGCAAAGAACATTTCGTCCTTGGCGGGGTCGAACACCACACCCGCCACAACCTGGCCCTTGTGTTCCAGCGCGATCGACACGGCCCAGTGCGGCAGGCCGTGCAAAAAGTTGGTGGTGCCGTCCAGCGGGTCGACGATCCAGCGGCGGGTGGGGTCAGTGCCCTCTTCCTCGGCGCTTTCTTCGGCGCACCAGCCATAGGTCGGACGCGCGCCCATCAGCTCGTCCTTGAGGATTTTCTCGGCGGCAATGTCGGCGCGGCTGACGAAATCGCCGGCGCCTTTCATCGACACTTGCAGCTGCTCGACCTCGCGGAAGTCCTTGACCAGCGAACGGCCCGCCTTGCGCGCGGCTTTGATCATGATGTTGAGGTTTGCACTGCCAACCATTGGGGACTCTCCTAGAGGGATCAGGCCGCGCGTATACGCGCACTGGTCCAAGATGCCAAGGGCCTGTGCGTATTGTGCCGCGCCGTGGCGTCACGGCTTGCCCCCGCGCGCGCGCAGGTCCACGCTGCGCGCAATCAATGGGAGAGAAATCAATGACCGACCAGATGCACCGCATTAACCTTGCCAGCCGCCCTGACGGCGCACCGACAATGGAAAATTTCAAGATGGAAACCGGCCCCGTGCCCACACCCGGCGAGGGCGAGGTTCTGGTGCGCGTCCACTACATGTCGCTGGACCCCTATATGCGCGGCCGCATGGACGATGCAAAATCCTATGCCGCACCCGTGCCCATCGGCGGCACCATGGAAGGCGGCGCCGTGGGCGAGGTGATTGCGTCGAACTCTGACGCGTTCAAACCCGGCGATTATGCCTTTGGCATGTTCGGATGGGCGACGCACGGCGTGCAACCCGCAAAAATGCTGCGCAAGGTCGATCCGGCGCACGGGCCGATCACCGCAAGCCTTGGCGTGTTGGGCATGCCGGGGTTCACCGGCTATCACGGTCTGACCGAGATTGGTCGCCCCAAGGCAGGCGAAACGCTGGTCGTCGCCGCCGCCACCGGGCCCGTCGGGTCGATGGTGGGTCAGGTCGCCAAAAGCATGGGCCTGCGCACCGTGGGCATCGCGGGGGGGGCGGACAAATGCAAGATGGCGGTCGAAACCTTTGGCTTTGACGCCTGTCTGGACCACCGCGCCTATGACGACGCCAAGGCCCTGCGCGAAGCCTTGAAAGCGGAATGCCCCAAGGGCATCGACATTTATTTCGAAAACGTCGGCGGCAAGGTGCTGGAGGCGGTCATGCCGCTGATGAACCCGCACGGGCGCATCCCGATCTGTGGCATGATCGCGTGGTACAACGCGGGTGGCTTGGGCGATGGGGCCAACGCGCCGCTGACGGCGCCGAAGCTGTGGCGGACGATCCTGGTGAATTTCCTGTCGGTTCAGGGCTTTATCATATCGAACCATTGGAACCAATTCCCCGCCTTCCTGTCCGAGATCGGCCCGAAGGTCGCCAGCGGCGAGATCAAGGTGGTCGAGGATGTGGCCGAAGGGTTGGAGAATGCACCGCAGGCGTTCATCGGCCTGCTGCAAGGCAAGAACATGGGCAAGCAGATCGTCAAGGTGATCTGACGCCCGTGCGGGGCGGTGCACGCCGCCCCAGATGTCGAATGCCGTGCAACTCTGACTCATGGCGGCGAATTTTCTGAAAAATGTCAGTGGGCCGTGCCAAGCTATTGCGACCTAAGTGCCAAGCATTTCTGACACAAACCAGACTTTGGGCATGGTATGGGTCAAGGTCTGGTGTGCGGGACAAAGCGCCCTTTCGCTGCGGGTGCAACAACGACGGCTTCAAAGCTTCAACGTTGTGGATGGTCCGAGGCGACATTACGCCTCAAAAAGCCTGCAAGTGCCTCAGGCGGCCTAATGATTTCACGTGTTTCATGGACTTTATGAACCTTGGAAAACACGACCTCAACCGTCACATCATTGAACGAAATCGTCCAAAAACGTGGCTCAAGAGCTTTCCACTCAATTGTGCGGTCGCTACCGAGAACTTCCGTGAAGTCCCAAGGCTTAGTCGGAAATAATGCATCTCTTAAGCCTTCGACATTAATAGGATTCTGTTCGAAGTGGATAACGTCAGAGAATCTAAGAATAGCGATGCCATCGCCTGCGGCCGGCGCAATCTCGTAGCTAAGAAAAAGGTCGCGTCCGTCGCTGAATAGGGCTGGGTTTTCGACTGTTCCGATCAGCGGAAAAGTCTCGGTTGGTTGAATGCCCTCCATGGTTTCCTCGCAAATGTAATAGTTGAGCGTTAGTTCAAGTTATTGAAGCTTCCCAAGCGTAACACGTTCGGATTACCGACATCCATGCACGATGCGGCTATCCGTCACTTTGGGCTCGTTCCCGCCCTTCGCTGCAAGTTTCACGAATGACTGCTTGGCCCCTGCCCCGCCCTGTGGGCCTAGCGCCGCGTTCTGGGTCAGCCATGTGACACAGAAGCCGGTTTTGCATGGCATTTGACACCTGCCCGTTTCTTGGCAATCCATCAGGCCTGCTGCAATTTGCGCGCCTCGATGCGTGCCAGCGAAATCAGCCGCTCCATATAGGGTTTGCCGCGCTCATCGCTGCGCACGGCCGCATACAGACGGCGCTTCAACCCCTTGGCGGTCAGCGGACGGGTTACATAATCGGACGAATATTTGACCTCGCGCACCACCCAGTCAGGCAACACCGACACACCCCGATTAGAGGCCACCAACAGCAGAATCACAGCCGTCAGTTCCGCCTGACGCACCGCGGCAGGTTCAACCTTGGCCGGGTTCAACAACTGGCTGAACACATCCAGACGGCTGCGTTCCACCGGATAGGTGATCAACGTCTGGTCGCGGAAATCCTCGGCTTCGATATAGGGTTTTGCGGCCAGTGGATTGTCCTTTGAGGCCACGAAAACCGGCGCGTAGTCGAAAAGCTCGATGAATTCGACGCCTGCGAGCTCTTCTGGGTCGGAGGAGACAACCAGATCGACCTCTTCTTTCAGCAGCGCAGGCAGCGCCTCGAAAGCCAGACCGGGGCGGATGTCCACGTCAACGTCGGGCCAATCCTTGCGGAATCGCTCCAGCACCGGAAACAGCCATTCAAAGCAGGCGTGACATTCGATGGCGATGTGCATCCGCCCCGAACGCCCGTCGCGCAGGCCGCTGAATTCATCCTGCATCGCCTGCACTTGCGGCAAAATCTGTTCGGCCAGTCGCAAAAGCCGCAATCCCGCCGCTGACAGCTTCATCGGCTTCGACCGGCGCACGAACAGCTCGACACCCGCCTGATCCTCCAACCCCTTGATCTGATGGGACAATGCCGATTGCGTGATGTGCAGCTGTTCGGCGGCCTTCGCCAAGCCTCCGGCCTCGTGGATGGCCTTGATCGTGCGCAGATGGCGGAATTCAATATGCATATGGAACTCATGTTCATGATGAGAGTTATGAATTTGTCTCACATCACAAAGCATGCGACAAGGCCTCAACACCGCACGCCTGTAAGGAATTTCAATATGACCGCCCTTTCGTTCGAAGTCTTCCCGCCCAAGTCCATCGACGCAGGGTTTCGCCTGTGGGACACGGTACAGGCGCTGACGCCGCTTGAGCCGCGTTTCTTCTCGGTTACTTACGGTGCCGGTGGCAGCACACAGGACCTGACCCACGAGGCAGCACAGACCCTGCGCCGGTCCTCGGGCCTGCCGGTGGCGGCGCATCTGACCTGTGTGGGTGCGACGCGCGAAAAGGTTCTGAAAACCGCTGCGAAGTTTGCCGATGCCGGAATCACCGACATCGTGGCCCTGCGCGGCGATCCGGTGGATGGCACCGATTTCCAACAGGTCGAGGGTGGCTTTGCCAACAGCATCGAACTGGTCGAAGCGCTGGCCGACACGGGCCGCTTTACCATTCGCGTGGGCGCCTATCCTGAAAGCCACGCCGACGCCGCAGACAGTGCGCAGAACATCGCATGGCTGAAGGCCAAGATCGACGCAGGTGCGTCCGAAGCGATCACGCAGTTCTTCTTTGAAGCCGAAACCTTCCTGCGTTTCCGCGACGCCTGTGTCAAAGCGGGCATCACCGCCCCCATCGTGCCCGGCATCCTGCCTGTGGGCAACTGGGCCAGCATCCAGAAATTCGCCAGCCAATGCGGCGCCGATGTGCCGGTGACCCTGGCGCAAGGGTTTGAAAATGCCGCCCGCGACGGCAACAGCGACCTGTTCGCCCTGGCCCACTGCACCGAGATGTGTGACGAGCTGCGCAGCGAGGGTGTGGATGCGCTGCATTTCTACACGCTGAACCGTCCCGACCTGACCCGCGAAGCCTGCCGTGCACTGGGACTGATCCCCGCGGCAGCGATGCGCAACGTCGCGTAAGGCTTGGCAAGGCGGGCGGGCGTTTCTAGCGTCGGGCAACCAACCGGAGAAACGCCCATGCCCCGCATCGCCAAACATCCCGAAGACCTTTTGAGCCTCGATGAGTTGAAAAAACTCTCGGGGCTCGAATTCATTCAGGGGATGATGGACGGCACCCTGCCCGGCCCGCCCATCGGCGAGACCCTGAATTATAGCCTGCACGCGGTCGAAAAAGGCCGGGTCGTGTTTCGCGGGTCACCCCAGTTCGGGGCCACCAATCCCTTGGGCACGGTGCACGGCGGCTGGTATGGCACATTGCTGGACAGCGCGATGGCCTGCGCGGTACAGACCTGCATTCCGCGTGGCTCGATCTATACGACATTGGAATACAAGATTAACATCACCCGCGCGATCCCGCTGGGCATGGTGATCGACTGTATCGGTACGGTGGATCACGTGGGACGCTCCACCGGTGTGTCCAAGGCGGAGATTCGCGGTGTCGAGGATGGCAAGCTCTATGCCACCGGATCAACGACCTGCATCATCATGAGTGCGGGGTAAACCAGAGGCCACCACAGAGGGCCGCGCGCCCCGGGCCTGATGGCTGGACCGGACGCCACGCCGCATCTTTTCCCTGCTTGCCCGCCCTTCGGGTATTTGCAAAAGAGTCCGCATGGATCACCTCCGCACCCTTGCAGACCAGACGCCCAGCCGCGCCGAACTGGAAAACATCCTTTCGCCAGGCGACCGCGCGTCCCTTGAAAACTGCGACCTCAGCGGGCTGGACCTGTCCGATCTTGACCTATCGGGATGGCAGTTCACGGGCTGCAAGCTGGCGCGCACCGCTTTCAATGGCGCGCGGCTTGACGAAGTGCGTTTCGCCAATTGCCGCGCGGCAGGGGCCAGTTTTGTCGGGGCCAATCGGCAAGAGGCCACGATTGAGGGCGGGGATTTCAGCAACACCAGCTTTCGCGCAGCGACGCTGAATGCGACCAGAATCCTGAACTGCAAGATGACCGGTTCGGATTTCACCGATGCGAAAACGCTGGGCTTTTCCATCCAAGGTGTTTTGCTGGTGCTTGCGGTCCTGCCACGCATGTCCTTTCGCAAGATGATCCTGAAAGAGGTGGATTTCACAGACGCCGACCTGCGGTCCTGCGACTTTCGGGAGGCGGAGTTCGAAAGCTGTTCGCTGCGGGACGCGCATCTGCCCGAGTGCCGGTTCGAGGGGGCGGATCTGCGGGGCGCGGATCTCGGCGGTATCAAGCTGACCGATGCGCGGCTGTTCAGGGGCGCGATCATTTCCAGGCATCAGGCGGCTGATCTGCTGGGGCAATTGGGGCTTAAGGTTCTTTGAGCCGATGCTAAGGCAGCTTCGCGCCTGTGGGAACAAAGACAACGTCACCGTCGTCCAGCGGCTGTGTCACGTCGGACAGCGTGACCGTCACGCCGTTTGACAGGGTGATCGTCAGGCCCTGATCGGTCACGGCTTGCGCCAACACAGACAGTTTTCCAGGGCTGTCCGTCGCGATCACGATGCAATCGGCATCCACGTCAAAACCGCCCAGCGTCACCGCGCCGGTGATGTGGCCCCCGGGCGCTTCGTTCGGGAACAGGGCCGCGTGCGTCCCTGTGGCGGCTTCGTTCGCATCCGTTTCGACAAATGTCACCGCGTCCTCGGGGATCATCGCGTCGAGCCCTTCCAGCAGCACCGCCTCGCCAGTTGAGAACGTGAGCCACAGGCCCGCGGGCGTGACCCGCTGGCCGGTGATGGTCGCATCGACGCCCGGCGGAACCTCGATCAGCAGCACGTCCTCGGCGGCGTCAAAACCAGTGATCGTGTTCGGTGCATTGGCCACGGCTGCACCAATCGACGGAATCCGCGCGTCAGTGTCTGTGCTATGATCTCTCATGTCGGCGATGCCTCTGGACGGGTCCGCGCCTGTGCGGTCGGACACAGCCTAGCGCGAAACGCGGGAAATTTCACCAGCGCAGCCACAGAAACAGCGTGTTTCCGCAAACAGACCTCAGGTGGCCAGCCTGCCTGCGTCCATCCGCACCACGCGGTCCATACGCGCCGCCAGCTCCATGTTGTGCGTGGCGATCAGCGCAGACAGGCCGGTGCCGCGCACCAGCTCCATCAGCGCACCAAAGACCTGATCGGATGTTTCGGGGTCGAGGTTTCCGGTGGGCTCATCCGCCAGCAACAGGCGCGGCGCATTGGCCAGCGCGCGGCAGAAGGCCACCCGCTGCTGTTCACCCCCCGACAGGGCCGCGGGGCGGTGATCGGCGCGCGGCGCTATGCCGACACGGTCCAGCAGGTCGCGCGCGCGCGCCTCGGCCGCGTTGCGCGCGGTGCCTGCAGCCAGTTGCGGCAGCACGATGTTTTCCAGCGCCGAGAACTCGGGCAGCAGGTGGTGAAACTGGTAGATGAAACCGATGTCGGACCGCCGCGCGGCGGTGCGTTTGCGGTCGGAAAGGCCAGTCATGTCCTGCCCTGCAAGGCTGACCGTGCCGTCGTCGGGCACATCCAGCAGGCCCGCGATGTGCAACATGGTGGATTTGCCCGCCCCCGAGGGTGCAACCAGCGCCACGACCTCGCCCGCGTTTACGGTCAGATCGACACCACGCAGCACCTGCACCTCGCCGGGCAGGCCAGTGTTATAGGTCTTGTGCAGTCCGTGCAGGTGCAAAACAGGATCACTCATAACGCAGCGCCTCAACAGGGTTCATCCGCGCGGCACGACGGGCGGGGAATATGGTAACGATGAACGACAGGCCCAGCGACAGCCCCACGGCCTTGAGCACGTCCGACAGGTTCAACTGCGCGGGCAGCGCGTAAATGCCGCGAATGGACGGGTCCCAGACGCCGCCGCCCATCACCACGTTCACAAAGGAAAAGATCGGGTCGATGTAGATGGCAAAGAGGCAGCCCAGGATCACGCCCATCGCGGTGCCGATCAGGCCGGTGAAGGCGCCGCAGATGAAAAACACCCGCAGAACCGACCCTTCGGACAGGCCGATGGTGCGCAGGATGCCGATGTCGCGGCCCTTGTTTTTCACCAGCATGATCAGCCCCGACACGATGTTCATCGCGGCGATCAGCACGAGGATCGACAGGATGATGAACATCACGTTGTCCTCGACCTCGAGCGCGCGCAGGAAACCGCCCGAGGCGTCGCGCCATGTCCATGTCTGGGCACGGTCCCCTGCGGCCTGTTGCAGGGCTTGTACCATCTGGTCGACCTGTTCGGGGTTTTTGACCATTACCTCGATCTCGGTGGCGACGCCCTCGCGGTTGAAGAAGCTTTGCGCCTCGGCCAGTGGCAGGTAGACGCGGGTGCGGTCGATGTCATAGCGGCCAGCGGAAAACACATAGACCACTTCGTAGGCGTTGACGCGCGGGCTGGTGCCGAAGGCGGTTTTCACGCCGTTGGGCGAGATCAGCTTGATCTTGTCGCCCACGGTCGCGCCCAGTTCACGTGCCACGCCCGAGCCGATGGCGATGCCCTGGTCAAAGTTGTCGATGTCGCCCAGGCTGGTGGTGGGGTCAGCGATGCGCGGCAAGCCCTTGAGGTCGGCCAGTTCAATCCCGAACACTTCGACGCCCGCGTTGGCCTGACGCATGTTGGCCATGACCTGCCCGCGCACCAGTGGGGCCGCGCGGATCACGTCGGGCACGCGGGTCAGACGCTGCGTCATTTCGGTGTAGTCGGGGATGGTGCTGTCAAGCTGGCCGGTGGCGGTGGTTTCGCCCAGGTTGTAGACGGTCACATGAGCGTTGGCGCCCAGGATCGTGTCGACGAATTCGGCGCGAAAGCCCGACCGGACGGCGAGCGTGGCGATCAGGGCGAACACAGCAAGGGTGATGCCGATCAGGCTGATCCATGTCATGACGCTGACGCCGCCTTCGGCGCGGCGGGCGCGCAGATAGCGCCAGGCGATCATCCATTCAAAGGGGGCAAAGGGGGTGGTGGAATTGGCCATTTCGGCTCCTGCTCGGGGTCGCGCGCACGTTGGTTTGTTTGCGCGTCAGGGTCAAGCCGCGCGGCGGCTGTTGGCCGCAACGGTCACATAGTTCCGCCTGCGGGGACGGGCAATGTGGTTTGTGAATGGTGCGCGGAATTGCGGTGTTGGGTTTGGTGTTTTGGGGGAGCGGTGTGTGTGGAGTTCCCGGATGTGGCCGTTTGGGTGGGGCGGAGCGAATGCTCATTTTGAGGTCAGAGTGACCTTGCCATAGAGGGCCGCGCGACCGCGGGTGGGCATTGGAACGTCAGTGGATGCCAGTTTATTTATCCGCTATGGCGTGGGGGCTTAGAGGCTCAAGACGGTGAGGAAGCGCCCGCCCATGGGGCGGTCGGGCGCTGCCCGGCGGCACTGCGTGCCTTGTTCCGGGCTTTGGTGGATTGAAACTTTGTCTCGCATAGCTGCTCTTTTCGCCGAAATTAGCAACTGCCAGGTTCGCGCCCTATCCGCTTTCCCCAAGCGCGCGGGACCAAGACCGCAGACCTATACCATGCTTCTACGGCCACTGGGCAACAATAGCCGCAATATGCCGATCAGCAGCAACATGGCGACAAAGCCGGTGGCGGCAAAAATGCCGCCCGCAAAGGTCAGCGGCACGGCGGGTTTGAAGGCGGCCCATGCAGCGCGGGCCACCTCTGGGTCGGTCATGCGGGTGGCGTGATAGGCGCGCATGAATGGGCCTGCACTGTCGAGGGCCACCAGATCAGCGCGCAGTTTGTCATAGCGGGCAAAGGTGCGGGTCATGTCGGCGCGGCGGCGGTCGATGAATGGCGTGCCCTGCATCTGTTCCAGAGCCTGCGTGCGGGTCAGCCCCTCGGCCTGGGCAGAAGCGTCGAAATCCGCCACGACCTCGGCCAGTGCATCGACGGCACCGCCCAGACGTTGCGCATATTGCTGAGAGAATTCAGGGAATTGCGAGGTAGCGGCCCCTGCGCTCAGGGCCGCCACCAATGTGAGAGTGCGCACAATCATGATCCGGTGCCGATGCTGTGGAGTTTGGTCGTGCGCATTGGTGGTGCCCCTTAAACGCCTGCGTAGATCTCCGCGATGCGGGCCACAGCGGCCTCGGCGGTCATCTCTTCGCTCTCGCCGGTGCGGCGCGAGGTCAGCTCGACCACACCGTTTTTCAGCCCGCGCGGGCCGACGGTGATGCGCCATGGCAGGCCGATCAGGTCCATCGCGGCAAACTTGCCGCCTGCCCGCTCATCGCGGTCGTCATAAAGCGGCTCGAACCCTTTGGCAGTCAACTCTTTGTACAGCGCCTCGCAGGCACCGTCAGTCGCCTCGTCACCTTGACGCAGATTGACGATACCGACGTGGAAGGGGGTCACGCCCTCGGGCCAGATGATGCCGTTTTCGTCGTGGTTCGCCTCGATGATCGCACCCAGCAGGCGGCTGACGCCGATGCCGTGGCTGCCCATGTGCACCGGCACCTGTTTGCCATCGGGTCCCTGGACCACTGCGCCCAGCGGTTCGGAATACTTGGTGCCGAAATAGAAGATCTGACCGACCTCGATGCCGCGCGCGATGCGGCGGCGGTCTTCGGGGACCTGTTCGAACAGGGCCGGGTCGTGGGTCTCGTCCGTGCGGGCGTATTTGGTGGTGAACTCTTCCATCACCGCGGCGCAATCTTCGACGCTGTCATAATCGATGTCGCGGTCACCGAATTTCAGGTCTGTCACGGCGCTGTCATAGAAGACCTCGCTCTCGCCGGTTTCGGCCAGCACCAGGAATTCATGGGTGTCGTCACCGCCGATGGGGCCACTGTCGGCGCGCATCGGGATCGCTTGCAGGCCCATGCGCTCATAGGTGCGCAGGTAGGTGACCAGGTGACGGTTGTAGGCGTGCAGCGCGTCCTCTTTGGTCAGGTCGAAGTTATAGCCGTCCTTCATCAGGAATTCACGGCCCCGCATCACGCCAAAGCGCGGGCGGATCTCATCGCGGAATTTCCACTGGATCTGGTACATGGTCAGCGGCAGATCCTTGTAGCTGCTGACGTTCGCGCGGAAGATGTCGGTGATCAGTTCTTCTGCGGTGGGCGTGAACAGCATGTCGCGGTCGTGCCGGTCCTTGAACCGCAGCATTTCCGCACCGTAAGCGTCATAGCGCCCACTTTCGCGCCACAGGTCGGCGGACTGGATCGTGGGCATCAGCATCGGCATGTGACCGGCGCGGGCCTGTTCCTCGTGCACGATGTTTTCGATCTTGCGCAGGACCTTGAAGCCCAGCGGCAGCCACGAATAGATCCCTGCGCTGGCTTGTTTGATCATGCCCGCCCGCAGCATCAGGCGGTGGCTGACGATCTGTGCCTCGCTGGGGGTTTCCTTGAGAACGGGCAGAAAATAACGGCTCAGACGCATCATGGCCTCCTTGGAACGGTGTTTGGGTCTGATTAGGGCATTGCTGGCGCTGTCGCAATTGGGAAAGCGGGGGGATGGGGGACAGCGGCGGGTTTGGGCAGCGCTTTGGGATATACGACGGCCTGCGGCCCCGTTTCTGCGCAGCGAACCGAGCGGAAAGAGCGCAATCTGGACTTTCACCCTGATATCCCCGCCTGACCGCCACCTGCATCGATGCCTACGGAGCAAGCGTCAGCAACCGCTTGCGAATGAACATGATTTTCATTCGCAAATACAAGTGCTTGCGAATTCAGCCTCACCTCTCTATCTGACGGGTCACACTGCACGGGACAGCCATCATGACCACGATCAAGCTTGCGATTGGCAGTATTTTCGTGGGGTTTGCGGTGCTCGGCCTGAAAACTCTGGCCTATTGGCTGACGGGATCGGTGGCCCTGCTTTCGGATGCGCTGGAAAGCACGGTGAACGTGGCGACGGCCTTTGCCGCGCTGATTGCCATTCGCGTGGCGGCGAAACCGGCGGATGCGGATCACCCCTGGGGCCATCACAAGGCCGAATTCTTCAGCGCGGTGCTGGAAGGCGTGATGATCATCGTCGCCGCCCTTTTGATCCTGCACGAGGCATATGACGGGTTCATGACCCCTGCCCCGCTGGACGCGCCGCTTGAGGGGCTGTTGATCAACATGGGTGCGACCGTGATCAACGGCATCTGGGCCTGGGTGCTGGTGTCGCGGGGACGTGAGCAGAAGTCGCCCGCGTTGGTGGCGGACGGCAAGCATCTGGTGACGGATGTGCTGACCTCGGTCGGGGTGGCCGCAGGCGTTTTGCTGGCGGTCGGCACCGGCTGGTGGATACTCGATCCGCTGCTGGCCGCGCTGGTGGCGGTCAATATCCTGTGGTCGGGCTGGAAGATCGTGCGGGATTCGCTCAGCGGGCTGATGGACGAGGCTGTGTCCGAGGCGACGCTTGCCCGCATCCGCGAGATCATCGCCACACAGGCCGACGGCGCGACCGAGGCTCACGACCTGCGCACGCGCCATGCAGGGTCTGCGATCTTCATCGACTTCCACCTGGTTGTTCCCGGCGACACCACGGTGTTCGAGGCGCATGAAATCTGCGACCGGATCGAGAACGCGCTGAAGGAAAAGCTGGAGGTGACGCATATCACCATCCACGTCGAACCCGAGCATAAATCCAAACAGACCGGCATCATCGTCCTGGACTGAACCGCCGCCGCACCGGCCGGCAATTCGGCGTTGCAGGCGGTGCCCCCCTTGCCAAGCCGGGCAATTCGGGGAAACATCTTTGCCAATCAAGCCGGTGCTGGTAAGGGCTGGGTAGCGAAAACATTTGAACCATCAAGGATCGCGGCATGGCAGGCGAGTTGCCCGACTATTACTTCAGGGTACGCGAAAACGGAGCGGCGGTGTTTCGCATCGACACCGAAAACCGGCAACGGCGGATCGAGATGGACCAGATTGCGGTCATCAACATCCGCAACGGCGAGGTAAAGCCGCACGGCGACCGTACGCTGAGCGACGAGGATATGGCCGAGATCAAATCGTGGATGGCTTCGCGCCAGGCGCTGCTGGCCGCGCGTGACATCGACGATATTCACCGGGCCGTGGACTATCTGAACTTGACGACACATTGGGCACAGTCCAAGGCCACCGACGAGCAACTGGATGATGTCACCGATGCGCTGTTGCTGGCCATGCATGATCTGCGCAGCGTGCTGGTGCGCAAGAAGGCCGACCGGCTGATGCAGGGCTAGTGCCGAATTTTCTGGCGCGCGCCAGGGTGAAAGGCCAAGCCATTTCGATCCAAATGCCAAGTCCTGCTGGCTTAAACCTGCCCTTGGACGTGGCATGGAGCAAGGTCCGCTTCGCGGACTTTGCTGCCGTTTGAATTGGAGTGCTAAGCCGCGCATCGTCGGGCCGAGGTGCGGCGATCGGACCTTGGTGTCTGGCACTTTATGGCAGCCAAACACATCCGAGCTATCGGTCAGGCGCAACAGAAACCAAATCGCCGCGCCGTGGGGCGGCCCGGCGATGCGCGGCGGCCTGCGGCCTTGATCCCGCGCAGGGGATTGCGGAAAGGGCTCAGACCAGACCTTCGCTGCATTTTTCACGAATGACCGCTTAACCCCTGCCCTGTCGTTCGGATGTGCCGCCGCGCTCTAGCTAAATGTCGCCTTTGCCTGGCATCTGACAGTCAGGCGCGCCCCACCTTGGGGAAGCTGACCCGCCAGAAACGCCAGGCCAGTGTCAGCGCCGCGGTGCCCAGGCCCACCACAAGGCCGAACCACACGCCCACCCCACCCATATCCAGCACAAAGCCGAACAGATAGGCCGTGGGCAGCCCCACCAGCCAATAGCTGATACCAGCCAGCACCATCGGCATCGATGTGTCCTGCAGCCCGCGCAGCAGGCCAAGTGCAATCACCTGCACCCCGTCGACCAGCTGGAACAGCGCCGCCACCGCCAGCAGGCCCACACCGATCAGCATGATCTGGTCGCGCGCAGGTTCGTCCCGCTGGACAAAGACCGAGATCAGCGTCTCGGGCCACAGCAGGAATACCGCCGTGGTGATCAGCGCCATGCACAGCGACAACACAAAGGCCGTGCGGGCGCCCCGTGCCATATGCAGCGCATCGCGGCGGCCCAGTGCATTGCCTGCGCGGATGGTGGCGACGTTGGACAGGCCAAGGTGCACCATGAAGGTCAGTCCCGCCATCTGGACGGCGATCCCGTGGGCGGCCAATGGTACGGTGCCAAGCCAGCCCATCATCACGGCAGATGCGGCGAACAGCCCTGCCTCGGACAGGCTGGTGATGCCGATGGGCAGGCCCAGCCGGAACACCCGCGCCATCATATGCCAGTCGGGCCGCCACAGGCGCACAAAAATCTGGTGCTGCGGCAGCGTGCGCAGGGCGTAGATGATCACGCCCACAAGGCTGACCGCCTGTGTTGTGATCGACGCAATGGCCGCCCCGCGCACGCCCAGTTCGGGCGCGCCCCAGTTGCCGAAGATCAACGCATAGTTGGCCAGCCCGTTGACCACCGCCGCCGCGATGGTGATCCACAGCACGATCTGCGTACGCCCCAGCGCAGCAAGATAGGATTTCATCACCATGACCAGCAGTGCCGGCACCATGCCCCAGCCCGCAATTCCAAGGTAAAGCGCCCCGTCGCGGGCGACCTGGTCGGTCTGGCCCAGCATCAGCAGCACCGGCTTGGCCCAGATGAACAGGGGGGCGACCACAGCGCCAAAGCCCACCGAAAGCCAAAGGCCCATGCGGGTGGCACGGCGCAGCGACACCTCGTCACCCTCGGCATCATAGGAGGCGACCATGGGCATCACGCCCCAGGCAAAGCCGCTGCCCAGCAGGAAGATCACGAAGAAATAGGTCGACGCCAGCGTCACGGCGGCCAGCGCCTCGACCCCGTACCAACCCAGCATCACGGTATCCGTCACACCGATGGCCATCTGGCCGATGTGCCCGCCGATCAACGGCAAGCCCAGCACCAGCATGGCGCGGACGTGGCCGGGATAGGTCATCCGCGGCATTTGGGGTTGGGTCATGTCTGTCATGCCCATCCCCTTAGCCGCGGATCGCTGCCTTTAAAAGAGGCGTTATGAAAACACGTCCAGGTGGGTGTCTTTAAAGCCGCTGGTGTGTTTCAGCCCATAGCCCATCGCCCTGTCCATGCCGATATGCGCGACCAGGATGGCGGTCAGCGGCAGGGCTGCAGGACTGTCCAGCGCGTAAAGGATCGCGCCGATCGCGAGAACGGGGGTGTAGCTGTGGATCAGGTTGTAGCAGATCGCGCCGATGCGGGGGCCTGCAAGGTATCCCAGCATGGCCAGATCAGGGGCGAGGATCAGGGCGGCGAACAGCCACCAGGAAGCGCCGGACAAATGGAAAGCCCATAGGGCTGCAACAAAGATCGCGGCGCCTTCGGCGCGCAGGGTGCGGGACATTGAGGGGGTCATGGTGTGTGTCATGTTTTGGCTCCTATGCAACAGATGTGGCGCAGGGATTAGATGAACACCATTGTTCAAATACGCATATTCACCTAGAAAGAAGTTATGAGCATACCGCTGACATCGCTGGACCTGATCCCCGCCTTTTGCGCCGTCATGGAGCGTGGATCGCTGTCTGCGGCCGCGCGTCTGTTGGGGCTGTCGCAGCCCACCGTGCGGCGGCAGATCGAGACGCTGGAGGCCGAGTTGGGCGCGCGGTTGTTCACGCGGGCGCAGAACGGGCTGACCGCGACACCTTTGGCCGAACGGTTGCATGGCCCCGCGCAAGCGGTGCTGAACGGGGCCTATGGTCTGCGGCGGCTGGTGGATCAGGGACACGAGGTTGCAGGCGTCGTGCGCCTGACCTGTCCACGCGTGATGGCCGTGCATGTGGTGCCGCCGCTGCTGGCAGCGTTGCGTGCCCGATATCCGCGCCTCTTGATCGAACTGGCGGCCACCGACAGCACCGAAGACCTACTGCACCGTGCCGCCGACGTGGCCATACGCACCGCGCCGCTGACACAAAAGGCGCTGGTCGCACGCAACCTGCCTGCGGTGGACTTGGGCCTATTTGCCGCGCCGGAACTGGATGTAGGGCGGGATGTGCCCTTGGAGACCTGCCCGTT
Source organism: Pseudosulfitobacter pseudonitzschiae (assembly GCF_900129395.1). Taxonomy (GTDB): domain Bacteria; phylum Pseudomonadota; class Alphaproteobacteria; order Rhodobacterales; family Rhodobacteraceae; genus Pseudosulfitobacter; species Pseudosulfitobacter pseudonitzschiae. Next base: position 85,014 of record NZ_FQVP01000001.1, on the reverse strand, counting down.
CATCAGCGACGACCGTGCGGGTCGGATCGCGGCGGGACTGGCAGCACGCGGACTGCCCGAGCCGCATAACGTGGTGCTGCGCAGCGACGATGCGCTGGTGCAGATCGCGGCGATAGCGGCGGGTATGGGCGTCGGCCTGTGCCAGTCGGGGATCGCCAGACGGTTGGGCTTTGTGCGGGTTCTGCCCGACCTGTCTGTGCCGATGCCCTGCGCGGTGACGATGCACGAGGACCAGCGGGACAGCCCGGCGGTGCGGGCGGTGTTTGACGGGTTGGTTGCAGGGTTGCCTGCGGTTCTGGCCGGCTAAGGTGCACGGCGGATGTGATGCAGGCGCCCCTTGCGCCCACCAGACACGCCAACGGCCCCCAACCGGGGGCCGCTTGCCTGTTTGCCAGACCTGTCTGCTCAGGTCGCCTTCGCGTCGGCCAACCCGCCCAGTTCGTGGTCGTCGAGGTTCATCACATCCTCGTCCGATTTTTCCCAATCGCGGCGGTCCTGTTCCGTGGCCTTGGGCGAAAACAGCCCTGTGACCGCATAAAGGATGCCGATCACCGGTGCGGTCCAACAGGCAAAGGCCAACGGGATGTAGAGCAGGTTTTGCAGATTGCCGCTCATCACGCCAAGGCCCAGCGCGCTGATGACGAAAGCACCACCGGCGTTCCACGGGATCAGCGGGCTCATCAATGTGCCGCCCTCTTCCACGGCGCGGCTGAGGTTCAGTGTGGAATAGCCCATGCCGCGGTACAGCGGCGCATACATCCGCCCCGGCAATGCAATCGAGATATAGGGATCGCCTGCAACGAGGTTGGTCGCAAATGCGGTTCCGATGGCCGAGCTTTGCACGGCACCAAAGCTTTTGACCCGCGCGATGATGGCGTGAATGATTGCTTCGAGACATCCCGTCCGTTCAAGCGCGCCGCCAAAGCCCAGGGCGATCAGCATCAGTGAAATGGTCCACATCATCGACTGGATGCCACCGGCATTCAACAAGGTGTCAATATCCGCAACGCCGGTTTCAATGGCATAGCCCGATTGCGCGTAGGCAAAGACCGAATGCAGCCCCTCGCCCTGCCAGAACACGGCCACCAGCCCACCTGCGACCACACCGGCAAACAGCGACGGAAGCGGCGGTTGGCGCAGCAGCGCCAGACAGATCACCAGCAGCGCGGGCAGCAGCGGCACAAGGCCAAGGGCAAAGGTCTCGTCAAGTTGCGTGGTGATCTGGGAAATGCCGCTGACGTCACCTGTGGCCCCCTCTTCGATCATCACAAAGCCCACGACAACATAGATCGTCAGCGCGATCAGCATCGCAGGCACGGTGGTGGGCATCATGTTGCGAATGTGGTCAAAGACATTTGTGCCCGTCACCGCAGGTGCGAGGTTCGTGGTGTCGGACAGGGGCGAAATCTTGTCCCCGAAGAAGGCGCCAGAAACGATCGCGCCCGCAGTCCAATAGGCCGGTATCCCAAACCCCGCGCCGATCCCCATCAGGGCCAGCCCGACGGTGCCCACGGTGCCCCAACTGGTCCCGAGGGACAAAGACACCACGGCACACAGGATCATCGCCGCAGCCAGGAAGACCGAAGGGGTGAGAAGTGTCAGCCCGTAATAAATCAGTGTCGGCACGGTGCCGGCCGCAATCCATGTACCGATGATCATCCCGACCACGATCAGAACGGCAAGCGATGGCATCGAGACGTGAATGACGTGGAAAATACCTTCGCGGATATCAAGCCATGTCTGGCCTCGCAGAACACCAAGCAGCGAGGTGATGGCAAGGCCGATGGCAAGCGGAATATGCGGTGTGAAATCACCGTAGTAAAACAATTGCAGGGCCAATAGCCCCAGCGTGAGCAATACAGGCAGAAGAGCAAGCGATAGGCTGGGCAATTCCTTTTTCATGAATGGCGTCCCTCGTTTTTACGTTTTTTGACGTTATCGTCCCTTGGCCCAACACATCGCGAATGCGTTGAGTTCCGAAATCCGTGCCGATGCCCGCTGAGGCGCGGTGCGGACCGCAGGACAATAATCAAGGTCGCGGATTGCCCGCGCCTGCGGTTACGTGGGGATCGGTGCCTTGAAGACAAAGAACGCACCGGCGCAGATCAGTGCGAAACCAACCATATGGTTGATCGTAAAGCGTTCGCCCAGATAGAGCACCGAAAAGCCTGCAAAGACGCACAGGGTGATGACCTCTTGCATGACCTTGAGCTCGGCGGTGGCATAGACCGCATGGCCGATCCGGTTGGCCGGAACCGCGAGGCAATATTCAAACAGCGCGATGGCCCAGCTGAGCAGAATGACCATCAAAAGCGGCCGGTCGGGGTATTTCAGATGCCCGTACCAGGCGAAAGTCATGAAGACGTTTGACCCGATCAGCAACAGGATCGGCGCAACGGAGGGAGAGATGAATGACACGGTGTCCTCGGAGGGTGTTTGATCTGGTTACTGGCTTGGGTCGGGCGGAGTGCCGCGGTTCGGCATGATCGTATGCATGGCAGTATGAGGATGACCCGCCCCCATGCACTGGGCAATGCGTGAAGGGCCGCGCCCGACGCACTGCCATCCCGAACGCGTACGAATTGTAATCGGCGCACTTTGGGTAAGACGTGCGGGCGCAGCCTTGAGTGGTCAACCGGCGGGCGCGTCCAGTTCCGCCACGCTGCTTGCGAGGTTTAGCGCCACCAGCGTCGCCTTGGCCATGTCCTGCACCGACACCCATTCCAGCGGGCCGTGCACGTTCTGCATGCCGCAAAAGATATTGGGACAGGGGGTCCCGAACTCGGTCAGGCGTGACCCGTCTGTGCCGCCGCGGATTGCGCCCGACACCGGTTCCATCCCCGCTTTGCGCACGGCGGCAAGCGCCATATCCACGGGCGTCATGTCCTTTTCCAGCCAATAGCGCATGTTGCGGTACTGGTGGGTGATATCACAGGTGATCCGCGCGCGCGGCTCGGTCGCCGCAACGGTTTCGCAGACCTGACGCAAGAGCGCGCCCTTGGCCTCCAGCCCTTCCATTTCAAAGTCGCGCAGGATGAAGTGCATCTCGACCTCGGCCGCGCTGCCGGTCATCGACACCGCGTGGATGAACCCCTCGCGGCCCTCAGTCGTTTCGGGGGTCATGGTGACATGCGGCAATGTCATCAGCACCTTGGCCCCCAGATGCAGGGCGTTGACCAACTCGTCCTTGGCCCAGCCGGGGTGGATCGACACGCCGGTGATTTTGACAACGCCCGCGTCCGCCGAAAAGCTCTCGTATTCCACGTCACCGGGCGTCGAGCCGTCGAATGTATAGGCAAAATCGGCCCCCAGATCGGCGGGCAGGTTCGGCGTGACGCCGCGCCCGATTTCCTCGTCGGGGACAAAGGCCAGACGGATCTTGCCATGCGCGATGTCAGGATTGTCCAGCAAGTGCCGCGCGGCGGTCATCACGACGGCCACGCCGGCCTTGTCGTCGGCACCCAACAGGGTGGTGCCGCTGGCGGTGATGATATCCTCGCCCACCTTCTCGGACAGGAACGGGTATTCCTCGGGCGACAGCCGCAGGTCGGGCGCGTCGGCAAAGCTGATGTCGCCGCCGTTATAGCCGCGATGCACCACGGGTTTCACGCCGGTGGCATTGAACTGGGGCGCCGTGTCGACATGGGCGAGCCATCCCATCACGGGGGCATCAACGCTCTGGGTTGCGGGGATGGTGGCCAGAACGACGCTGTCCTGGCTAAGGGTCACATCCTGCGCGCCCATCGCTTTCAGTTCGTCCATCAGCAGGCGCGACATATCCAGCTGGATTTTCGTGCTGGGGACCGATGCGCTGTGGCCGTCGCTTTGGCTGTCGATTTTGGCGTAGCGGACGAGGCGGTCTTCCAGTTCGGTGTCGAAATCGGTGCGCATGGCGGTTCTCCTGGATCCGGGGGTTGGGCGCATGTGGAAGCGGGCGCGCGTGCGTGTCAAGGGATTGACGCCGTGGGACACGGGCGCAATGTAACAGCTCTGTAACAGGAGCCTGCCCCATGAACACGATCCTTGAACCCGCCCGCGAAACGCCCGTGATCCATGACACCGAGGTGCTGGTCGTGGGCTCGGGCCCCGGTGGTCTGGCGGCGGCGATTGCAGCGGCGCGGGCGGGGGCGAAGGTGGCCTTGCTGGACCGGTTCGGCTGTTTTGGCGGCAACATCACGGCGGTGGGTGTCGAAGGTTTCGCGTGGTATCGCCACGAAGCCACCATCGAGGCCGGTGGACTAGGCACCGAATTCGAGGAGCGCGCCAAGGCGATGGGTGCCGCCACGCCCGAAAGCCAGTCGCTGAGCTATGAGTTGGACAGCGAGGGGTTCAAGCTGGTCGCGGATCGGATGGTCGAAGAGGCGGGCATTACGCCCATGCTTCACCGCCAGTTCGTCGCGCCGATCATGGAGGGCGACCGGATCACCGGCGTGATCGTGGAATCGAAAGCGGGCCGCGAGGCGATCACCGCGCGGGTGGTCATTGACGCCACGGGCGACGCCGACGTGGCGCACCGGGCGGGGGCTGCCACGGTGAAAACGCCCGTGGAAGAGATGCAGGCGGCCAGCGTGATGTTTCACATCGCGGGCGTGGACAAGGAGGCGTTTCTGGCGGGGGTCAAGGCCGATCCGCAGACCTACAAGGACTGGTCGACCGGCGAATGGGTGGTCGAGACCGACGGAAAGGAGGACGATATGTATTCGCCGTTCCTTGGCAAGCCGTTCGAGCGGGCGATCAAGGAGGGGCTGATCCCGGCGCATCTGAACACGATTGGCGGCACATGGGGCGCGGTGCATGACAGTGGCGAGATGACCTATATGAACCTGGTGCATCTGGCGGGCTGTGATGGCACAGACCCCGACAGCATGACCCGGTTCGAGATGGAGGGCCGCACGCAGGCGATGGTGGCGATTGATGTGCTGCGCGCCTACACCCCCGGCTGTGCTGCGGCACGGTTGCGCAATTTCGGGATGACCATCGGCATCCGCGATACCCGCAAGATCGACGCGGTCTACAACATGACCGAGGACGACGTGCGCCACGAGGCGCGCTTCGACGACAGCATCGGGATTTACCCCGAGTTCATCGATGGCTACGGCGTGCTGATCCTGCCGACCACTGGACGGTACATGCATATCCCCTATCGCTGCATGTTGCCCAAGGGGGTTTCGGGCCTGTTGGTGACGGGCCGCGCCATTGGCGGCGACAAGATCGCCCATGCGGCCACGCGCAACATGGCGTGCTGTGCGGTGGCCGGCCAAGGCGCCGGCGTGGCGGCCGCGCAGGCAGTGGCGCGGGGCGTGGCGCTGGATGCGGTGGACATTGCGGCGGTGCAGGAGGTGCTGCGGGATCAGGGCGTCCGAGTGCAGTGACGCGATTTTGGTGTGAGATGGCTGTGACGGTCGCATGAGAGACCTGATCTGGACGAAAAGGCGGGTCTTCCGACACGGGGCGGCGCGGGTCTGATTTGAACCCTTTCTGCTTGTTGAAGCGATATCGCCAGAGTTAGATTTATGCGGTTCATTTGAGGTGTAAACTAGATGGATTTGGTTTGGAAATGCATAGACTGGGAATGGTCTGATAATCAGACACCAGATGATACCGCGATATTACATGCGACCGAACTACTGAAGGCCACGAAGGCCGCCAACCTTTTCCCAGAGTCGGCTGTATCGGGTTACTCCCCTACCGTACGCTTTTTTTGGAGAGGCGGTACTGTCGAAGTTGAAGTCTTTCAGAATAGCTTTGAACTCTATTTTCTGCCGAGTCATGAAGACAAGCGAAGTTTTTCGATCACTGAGTTCGATGCAACATCACCTGATGCGCTTCCAAGACTTATCATGCATTTAACCACTACACTGTCACAACTCTGAGGCTGAATCCAACGGCAACTTAGTCCCGCGTTAAGGACATTGATCGGCCCGCCCGGCGAAACGGCTTCGCGGTTCACGGCGAAGGTCGCAAAATCACTCCCGCGCCCAGAAAGATAGGCGACCTGCCATTCCCCCTGCCCCCTTGAAACCAAACGCCCTATGGGCGATGTGTAAAACTGACTTTTGCAGGAGCGTCACATGGGTTTGCCCGTCCGCGATCAAATGAGATACTGGGGCGTTGCCGCGGTGATCTTTTTCGTCCTGCTCTGGGCGCTTGGCAACGTGCTTGTGCCTTTCCTGCTGGGCGGGGCGATTGCCTATTTCCTGGACCCGGTTGCGGACAAGCTGGAACGGCTGGGGGCCAGCCGGGTACTGGCGACCGCGATCATCACGCTGGTGGCGCTGCTGCTGTTCGTGCTGATGGCACTGCTGGTGATCCCGACGCTGGTCAACCAGTCGGTGCAACTGTTCAACACCGCGCCTGATCTGGCCAAGAATTTCGGCACCTTCCTGACCGAGCGGTTCCCGTCGCTGCTGGATGCCGACAGCACCCTGCGCCAGTCGCTGGACAGCCTGGCCGCCACCGTACAGGAACGCGGCGGTGAACTGGTCACCACCGCACTGAGCAGTGCCGCGTCGCTGATCAACATCGCGGTTCTGTTCGTGATCGTGCCGGTGGTGTCGGTCTACCTGCTGCTGGACTGGGACAACATGGTGGCGCGCATTGACGAGCTGCTGCCCCGTGACCATGCACCCACGATCCGCAAGTTGGCAGGCCAGATCGACAAGACGCTGGCGTCCTTCATTCGCGGCATGGGCACGGTTTGTCTGATCCTGGGCGCCTATTACGCGATTGCGCTGATGCTGGTGGGGCTGCAATTCGGGCTGGTCGTGGGGTTCGTCGCCGGGCTGATCACGTTCATCCCCTATCTGGGCGCACTGATCGGCGGGGCGCTGGCGATCGGGCTGGGGCTGTTCCAGTTCTGGGGCGACTGGGTGTCGCTGGGGCTGGTCGCGGGTATCTTTATCGTCGGTCAGGTGATCGAGGGCAATTTCCTGACGCCCAAGCTGGTTGGCAACTCGGTGGGATTGCACCCCGTCTGGCTGATCCTTGCCCTGTCCGTCTTTGGCACGCTCTTTGGCTTTGTGGGCATGCTGGTGGCCGTGCCGGTGGCGGCGGCTCTGGGCGTGGTGACACGTTTCGCCGTCCAGCAATACCAGCAAAGCCTGCTCTACCGCGGCCTGTCGGATCACCACCTTACGGACGAGGGCCATGTCGTTCCCGACCGGACCGACGCGGACTGAACCATGTCACAACAACTCAGTTTTGACCTGCCGGTGCGCACCGCACTGGGACGCGACGATTTCATGGTTTCCCCCGGCAATGCGGTGGCGGTCAGCCTGATCGAGGCATGGGACAACTGGCCCGGGGGCAAGCTGGTGCTGACCGGCCCGCCCGGTGCGGGCAAGACCCACCTGACCCACGTCTGGGCGGGTATGGCGGGCGCACGGATCGTGGCAGCCCGCGACCTGGCCGAAGCCGACATTCCCGACCTGGCAGGCGGGCCGATCGCGGTCGAGGATGTGCCACAGATCGCAGCGGATGCCGATGCGATGACCGCGTTGTTTCACCTGCACAATCTGGCGCTGGCCAATGGTCATCCGCTGCTGATGACCGGACGCGGTGCGCCGGTGCATTGGGGGCTGGGCCTGCCCGACCTGCAAAGCCGCGTGGGCGGCACCCCGGCGGCGATCCTCGAGTTGCCCGACGACAGTCTGCTCACGGCGGTGCTGGCCAAGCTGTTCGCGGACCGCCAACTGAAACCCCGTATCGATGTGATCCCCTATCTGGCGATGCATATGGAACGGTCGTTCGACGCCGCGCGGCGTATGGTGGCGGTGCTGGATGCAGAATCGCTGAGTGCGCAAAAGCCGCTGACCCGCGCCATGGCAGCCAAGGTTCTGGGCCGCGAAGCCGAGTGATCCGGCAGATAAGCGCCGGACCGCCATCTTAAAATGGTTTCAAGGGCTTAAAGCTGGACATTTAAGGTACAAACGCGCCAAGCTTGTTATCAATCCGTTACAATCCCGGTTTATCAGCGCGCCATGTCACAGGCAGATTTCCTCACCCACCCGTTCCCCGAGCCGCAGGCCCTCGATGATCTCGATTTGTCGGGCCCCGGTCGCTTTGTAAACCGCGAGCTGAGTTGGCTGGCCTTCAACTGGCGGGTGCTGGAAGAGGCAGAGAACCGGCGTGTGCCGCTGTTGGAGCGCCTGCGGTTTCTATCGATCAGCGCGGGCAACCTGGACGAGTTTTACACCGTGCGTGTCGCGGGCCTGCGTGAGCTTGCCATCGCGGGCAACACCATGCCCGCTGCCGACGGGCTGACCCCCGCCGAGCAACTGGTTCTGATCAATGACAACGCCCGCGCGCTGATGCTGTCGCAGCAACGGGTGTTGTCGGACCTGTTGGCCGAAATGGAAGCCGAGGGCATCGACGTGCTGAAGCGCGAGGAACTGACGCCCAGCGACAAGGCATTTCTGAGTGATTATTTCCTGAACCATGTCTTTGCGGTTCTGTCGCCGCTGGCGATTGATCCGGCACACCCGTTCCCGTTTATCCCGAACACCGGCTACGCGCTGGCCTTGCAGCTGGAACGCAAGTCGGACAAGCGCCCGTTGCAGGCGCTGCTGCCGATCCCCGCACAGATCGACCGCTTTGTTGCCCTGCCCGGTCAGGACACGCGGTTCCTGCCGCTTGAAGAGTTGCTGGTCGAACAGATCGGCACCCTGTTCCCCGGTTACAAGCTGACCGCGCACTTCGAATTTCAGGTGCTGCGTGACAGCGATCTCGAGGTCGAGGACGAAGCCGAGGACCTGGTGCGCGAATTCGAAGTGGCACTCAAACGCCGCCGCCGTGGCGAAGTGGTGCGGATGCTGCATTCGGCCGGCGCGCCCGAGCGGTTGAAATCGGTGATCATGCGCGAACTGAACGTCATGCACTCCGAAGTGATCGAGATTGACGGAATGATCGGACTTGCCGATCTGGGCAAGCTGGTGCTGGACAGCCGTCCCGACCTGTTGTGGCCCACCTTCACCCCGCGCGTGCCCGAACGGGTCACCGACTTTGACGGGGACATGTTCGCGGCGATCCGTCAAAAGGACATGCTGCTGCACCACCCCTATGAAACCTTCGAGATGGTGATCCGCTTTCTGCAACAGGCAGCGCGCGATCCCAATGTGGTGGCGATCAAACAGACGCTGTACCGGACTTCGAAACGCTCGCCGATTGTCGAAGCCCTGTGCGAGGCGGCCGAGGACGGCAAGTCGGTCACTGCGCTGGTCGAGTTGAAAGCCCGCTTTGACGAAGCGGCAAACATTCACCAGTCGCGGCGTCTGGAGCGCGCGGGCGCGCATGTGGTCTATGGGTTTCTGGACCTGAAAACCCACGCCAAGATCAGCACGGTGGTGCGCCGCGAGGGTGACGAACTGGTGACTTACACCCATTACGGCACCGGCAACTATCACCCGATCACCGCCCGGATTTATACCGACCTGTCGCTGTTCACCTGTGACCCCAAGCTGGGCCGGGATGCCACCAAGGTCTTTAACTTCCTGTCCGGCTATGCCGAGCCGGAAGAGTTGGACAACCTGGCGATCTCGCCCACCACGCTGAAGCCGCGCCTGCTGGAAATGATCGCCAACGAGGCCGAACATGCGGCCGCCGGACGGCCTGCGGAAATCTGGGCCAAGATGAACGCGCTGATCGACGCCGAGGTGATTGATGCGCTTTATGCAGCCTCGCAGGCCGGCGTGAAAATCAGCCTTGTGATCCGCGGCATCTGTGGCCTACGCCCCGGTGTAAAGGGGCTGAGCGAGAACATCCGCGTCAAATCCATCATCGGACGGTTCCTGGAACATTCGCGGATCGTCTGCTTTGGCAACGGCAAAGGGCTGCCCCACAAGAAAGCGCGGGTGTTTATTTCCTCTGCCGACTGGATGGGCCGCAACCTGAATCGCAGGGTGGAAACGCTGGTCGAGATCGAGAACCCGACGGTGAAATCGCAAATCACCAGCCAGGTCATGGCGGCAAACCTTGCGGATGTGGCGCAAAGCTGGGTGATGGCACCGGATGGAAAATTCGTGCGTCCCGAGGTGCCCGAAGGCGATTTCGCGTTCAACTGCCACAGGTTCTTCATGGAAAACCCGTCCTTGTCGGGCCGCGGTTCAGCCGGCGCATCCGATGTGCCACAATTGACTCACGCCGAGGACTGATTGACCCCGCGCCCCCCGTGGGCCATGTTCGGAAACGACACTGCGGCGGCCACAGGGAACCGAATGACCGATCAGACCGAACAGGCCAGCACTCCGGCAACCGACCCTGTTGCACCGCATGACTGGGGCCCGTTCGGGCGGCCCCTGTTCGAAGATCCCGGCGCGCGGGCGTTGGCCCGTGTGGGGGTGGTCGACATCGGATCGAACTCGGTCCGCTTGGTTGTTTTCGACGGAGCAGCGCGCAGTCCGGCCTATTTCTACAACGAAAAGATCATGTGCGCGCTGGGTGCGGGGCTGAGCGAGAGCGGCACCTTGAACCCCTCGGGGCGCAAGCGGGCGCTGGCGGCGCTGATCCGTTTCAAACATCTGGCCGACGGGATGAACCTGCCCGAACTGACGCTGGTGGCGACAGCGGCTGTGCGCGACGCCTCGGACGGGGCGGATTTCTGCGCCGATGTGCTGCGCGAGACAGGCCTGCGCATCTGGGTGATCGACGGGCGCGAAGAGGCGCGGCTGTCGGCGCAGGGTGTTTTGCTGGGCTGGCCCGGTGCCTACGGGCTGGTTTGTGACATTGGCGGCTCGTCGATGGAACTGGCCGAGATTTCCGGCGGCCGTGTCGGACGGCGCGAGACATCGCAACTTGGCCCGCTCAAGCTGGTGGACGTCAAGGGCGGCAAGAAGGGCCGCCGCGAGCATATCGCCGCCGTGATGGACCAGTTGCAAGAAGCCATGGGCATACAGCGCGACCGGCTGTTTCTGGTGGGTGGCTCGTGGCGGGCGATTGCACGCATCGACATGTACCGCCGCAATTACCCGCTGCACGTGCTGCACGAATACCGCATGACGCCCAAGGGCGTGGCCAAAACCGTGGCCTTTATCGCCAAGAGCGACCCCGAGGAGCTGCGCAATGCCTGTGGCATCTCTGCGCAACGGATGGGGCTGGTGCCGCTGGCCGCCGAAGTGCTGTCGCGGCTGGTGCGCACGTTCAAGCCCAAGGACATTGCGGTGTCGTCCTATGGCATCCGCGAGGGGTTGCTGTACGAACAGATGCCCCAGCGCCTGCGCGACCGCGATCCGCTGATCGAATCCTGCCGCTTTGCCGAAGCCAAGGATGCCCGCCTGCCCGGTTTTGGCCGCACGCTTTATGAATTCATCATGCCCCTGTTCAAATCCGCACCAGTGCAGCGCAAGCGGCTGATCAAGGCGGCCTGCCTGCTGCACGACGTCAGCTGGCGCGCCCACCCAGATTACCGCGCCGAGGTCTGTTTCGACAACGCAACGCGGGCGAACCTGGGCGGGCTGAAACATTCGGAGCGGATTTTCCTGGGGCTGGCGCTGTTGCACCGCTATTCCAACAAAAGCGAAGGCACGCCCTTCGAAAACCTGTACGAAATGCTGGATGAAAAGACCCGTTTGCAGGCCGAGATACTGGGCAAAGCAATGCGGTTCGGGGCGATGTTCTGGATGCAGAAGGATGCGGATCGGGGCGAATTCCGGTGGTACCCGCAAAAGAAACAGCTCGAGCTGCATCTGTCCCCTGCCGTGGTGCCGCTTTACGGCGAAGTGGCCGAGGCGCGGCTGGCATCGCTGGCGGGCAGCCTGGGCGCCGAACTGACGGTCAAGACGCGGCGGCGTACGCCACGGGCGTCAGAAGATACCGGAGCGAGCGAGGGCAACACCTGACCGGCGTCCGTGCGCAACCGGCTCAGATTTCGACTTCACCCTCTTTCGGCAGGTATTCTGGTGCCTCGGGCTTGCGGCGGATGATGATGTCGCCGTTGGGCAGGACCTCGGGCGCGTCGTAGACGCTCCAGTCTTCGACCTGCCCCATCAGATCGCGCAGCGCGGGTCCCATCGTTTCGGCAAAACTGCGCATGGCGGGGCCAAACTCTTCGGCCAGCTCACCCAGATTGTCGATGGCTGGCTCCATTTCCTTCATGATGCCTTCCATGAACATCCTGGCCCCCCGCTCCATCAGCGACAGGCCTTCGCCGTCGTCCTGCGCATAGGACGGCGTGGCCAGCGCGGCCACCAGCGTTACGGGAATGAACAAACGTTTCATGCCATCCAATATGGGGACAAACCATGACAATTCAAAGTGGCTTCAGATGTCGATGTCCAGGGTCACCGGAAAATGGTCCGAAGCCGTCACCAGCGCATCGCGCAATTCGGGCACATGCCAGCAATCGGGATCGTCCAACGGATGCCAGATGCGCCAATCGACGGCGCGTGGCCGCAAGTCGGGCGAGACCATGATATAGTCCAGCAACGCCTGCAGATACCGTTTCTCGGGGCGTATCCAGAACCGCGCGCTGGTGGGCATCACGCCCAGACGCCGCCCCAATGCCAGGCGCGCGTGGGGGTCGTAAAGCTGTGGCTGGCCTTCGGCCCCCAGCAGGATTTCCACCGACGAGCGACCAAAAAGGTGTTCATATTCATCCAGCCCCGGCCCGTCGTTCATGTCCCCCATCACGATCAGCGGCGTGCCCTCCTCCAGATGCGCGGTGATGCGGGCGCGAAGCCAGATCGCCTGGGCCAGTTGCTTGCGGCGGTTGGCGATGGAATGGCGCATGATCTCGGCTTCGGTGACTGCGCCGTGCGGGGCCTTGGATTTCAGGTGCGCACCGATCATGCGGAATTCGAACCCGGTGGCCCGCGCGCGCATCGCCAATTCCAGCGGTGGCTTGGAAAAGCGGATCAGATCCTCGGTGTCGTCCACGTCCAGGTCAATGCGAAAGGTGCCGTCGAAACGCGGCGCATCGCGGGCGCCTTTTTTCCCGGTGTCATGGCCGATGGGGTCGTGGGTGGCCTCCAGCACATCAGGATCGTACAGCAAGGCAATCTCTTGCTGGGTGTCATTGGCAAAGCCGATCACGGCGCGGCGGGCGCGCAGGTCGAACAGTTGGGCAAAGGCTTCAAGCGCGCGCACCGTGTCGCGGTGACGGTTCTGGTCGGGGGCTTCGATCACCATGACCGCGTCCGCATCCAGCGCGGTGAAAACGATCCCCAACGCCTCAAGCTGCTGTGCGCGGGTGATGTTGTAACGTGCCGACCAGCCGTCGTCGGACAGCGGTGTGCCTACATCGTCGAACAGCGCGTTGAACCATTCGACGTTGTAAGTGGCCAGCCGCATCAGGCCGCGCCGGAGGTGGTCGTTTCCTGAATTTCTTCCCACGCGCGGTTGATCTCGATCAGCCGTTTCTGGGCCATGCCGATGGCCTCTTCGGGCAGGCCGCGCGACATCAGCACATCGGGATGATTCTCGCGCACCAGCTTTCGCCATGCGGAACGGGTGGTCTCCAGATCGGCACCGCATTCGACGCCCAGAACCGTGTAGGGGTCACATTTCTGATTGGGCACCGCGCGGGCGCGCAGGGCAGCGAAACGCGCGGGGGCCAGTTCGAATATCTCGGCGACCTGTTCCAGAAAGGCGGCCTCGGCCTCGTGATACAGACCATCGGCCATGGCGATGTGAAACAGCCCTTCCATCAGGTCGTACAGCGTCTCAGGCTGGTCGCGGAACATCGACTGGATGCGGCGGGCGTAGACGTCAAAGCCTGCGACGTCCTGCCGGGCCAGATTGAACACGCGGGCCGCACCCGCCTCGTCCTCGGGGGCGATGTGGAACACCTCGCGGAAGGCCATGACCTCGGAGCGGGTCACGCGCCCGTCAGCCTTGGCCATCTTGGCAGACAGCGCAATCACCGCGATGGCAAAACCCACCGAGCGTTCGGGGGGCGTGCGCAAACGGTCAAAAACTGCGGACAGGCCTTCGCCAGCGGTCAGGGCGCTGAGGGCTTCGGTTATGCGGGTCCAGATCGACATGGGGCGCACCATAAAGAAATCACGGGATGGAGTCAGGATGGGATCGGAGGTAAATCCAATAAATCTGACTAAATCACTTTGTGCATTAAAATCAGGTCGAACCACTGACCGAACTTGTAGCCCGCCTGCGGGATGCGGCCCGAATGCGCAAATCCAAGGCGATTGTGAAAAGCGACGGCGTCGGGATTGCCGCCGCTGATCCCTGCCACCAGCACGTGGATGTCCGCTGCTTTGGCATCTGATTCCAGCGCGTCCATCAACGCACGACCCAGCCCCCGCCCCCGCGCCTGAGGTCCCAGCATGATCGAATGTTCTGCAGTGTGACGATAGCCCGGGCCGCTGCGAAAGCTGCCGAAGGTGGCAAAGCCTGCGACGGTGCCATCCGTCTCGGCCACGCGAAAGGCCCCGGCCCGCTCGACGATCATCTGCGCAACGGCCGCGTCGCTTTTGGTGTCAGTGGTGAATGTGACGTGCGGCTGGGCGATCACCGCGTTCCAGATGGCGGCGATTGCAGGCGCATCGTTGGAGCGTGCCGCGCGGATCACAGGGTGCGCGGTCCGTGGGGGGTGTCAAACTCGGCCCGCAAGGCGGCGGGGCCGGTGTCGAACACCACGCGGGCGTCGTGCAGAATGTGGGCAAGTGCGGCGCGCAGGTCATCGGCCTGCGGATGGCTGACGATCAGGCGTTTCAGGCGCACGCCGCTGGTCGCCAGACGGTCGGCGGGGTGCTGTGTGGTTTGCCACTGGATCAGCGCAGGCCAGCAGTTGTCATAGGGCAGCACGCCGCTGGCCGGTACCGCCATGCGCCAGCGCAGGTCGCCGCGTTGCAGGTCCACCGGTTGGCCTGCCCCGTCAGGCGGCAGGTCCGGCATCTGCATCAGCACCGCATCCATGTCGGCACAGCGGCAAATCCAGTTGGTCAACCGCGCAGGGCCCTCGAACCGATCCAGATCGAACCAGCGTGGGCGGTCGGGTCGCGGGGCGGCGGGGTTGATCGCGATGGCCTCGAGATACAGCCCCTCCTCCAGCCCTAACAAGGTGTTGTGGGTGTGGAACACGGCATGCTCTCCGCCCGACTGCATCTTTACACCAAGCGCGGATTCTACATGCTCTGTCGCCTCGGCCAGCGTGGCAGCGGCAACGGCAATATGGTCGAACTGCATCATACCCGGTTTCCTGTGTCAAAAACTGATGGGCTGCGCCCGTCCATCGCACCTTGGTACATCGCGGCAAAACTGAAAACAGCGATCTGTGTGTCGCGCAAACAAACCCTTGGGGAACTCACCCTTACTTCTTCGCGTGTCCGACTGTTCCAATGGGCTTTAAACACACGCTTCAGGGGAAATTTGTTGACAATAAGGCGATGCCCCCTGCAATCTAGGGTAGTAGTACGAGTTTCGTTTTGTTGAATTTTTGACATTGCAGAGCGTTACGCTTGAATATTTGAAACCGGTTTCGCCTGCATAACAGGGACACACTTCATGATAAAATCAATCAAATCGCCCACGCTGCGCATGGGGGCTGGCCTTGCCACGGCTGCGGCCTTGCTTTTCCCGGCGGTCGAAGCGCGGGCGCAGGAATTTTATATAGGCACCATCCAGGCCTATGGCTTCAATTTCTGCCCGCGCGGAACCTTGCCCGCTGCTGGCCAACTGCTTCCGATTTCGCAATATCAGACCTTGTTTTCATTGCTGGGCGTTCAATACGGCGGCGACGGGCGCACGACCTTTGGATTGCCCGACCTGCGAGGCCGCAGCATGGTGGGCTTTGGCACCCAACCGGGGCTGGACCCGATCAGCATGGGGCAGAAGGTGGGCCAGCGCAGTTTTACACTGACCCCCCAGCAAATGCCGCAGCACAACCACATGATCGCGGTGACCAGTTCTGTCGCCAACGAGAAGGGTCCGGCCAACGACATTCTGGGCGCGTCCAGCACGGATATGACCAAGCGGGACGTCTACACCTATTCCAACGCTCAGCCGAATTCCTTCCTGCGCCCCGATTCAGTCAGCACCGCAGGCAACAGCGCACCGGTGAACCATCGCAGCCCCGCACAGGGGGTGAACTTCTGTATCGTCAGTGATGGCATTTACCCCTCGCGTCCGTAAACAAGGGGCAATGGAAACAAGGCGCGGGCCGCTCCGTCACTGGGGCGGCCCGTTTTCCGTTCAGCCGCGGGTTTCGCGGATCAGGCGCAGGATGTCCTGAGCTGCGGCGGGGATGTTCGTGCCGGGGCCAAAGATCGCCTTGACGCCCGCGTCATAGAGGAACTGGTAGTCCTGTTGCGGGATGACACCGCCGCAGATCACCAGAATGTCGCCCGCACCTGCGTCTTTCAGCGCCTGCACCAATTGCGGGGCCAGTGTCTTGTGACCTGCGGCCTGCGAGCTGATGCCGATGACGTGCACGTCGTTGTCGACCGCGTCCTGCGCGGCCTCTGCGGGTGTCTGGAACAGCGGGCCCACGTCCACGTCAAAGCCGATGTCGGCAAAGGCGGTGGCGATAACCTTGGCACCGCGGTCGTGACCGTCCTGCCCCATCTTGACCACCAGCATACGCGGGCGGCGGCCTTCTTCCTCGGCAAAATCCTCGACCGATTTCTGGATCGCGGCAAAGCCTTCGTCGCCCTCGTAGGCGGCGCCATAGACGCCCGCCAAGGTTTTGACTTCGGCGCGGTGGCGGCCGAATACTTTTTCCATCGCCATGCTGATTTCTCCCACAGAGGCGCGGGCGCGCGCGGCTTCTACCGCTGCGTCCAACAGGTTGCCACCCTCGCGCGCGCGGCGGCTGAGTTCATCCAGAGCCGCCGTACAGGCCGCGTCGTCGCGGGTGGCGCGGATTTTTTCAAGCCGTGCAATCTGGCTGAGGCGCACAGCCACGTTGTCGACGTCAAGGATGTCGATCGGCTCTTCCTTGTCGCGGCGGTATTTGTTGACGCCCACGATCACCTCGTCGCCGCGGTCGATGTTGGCCTGACGGGTCGCGGCGGCCTCTTCGATGCGCAGCTTGGGCATGCCGGAGGCGACCGCCTTGGTCATGCCGCCCAGTTCCTCGACCTCTTCGATCAAGGTCCACGCGGCCTCGGCCAGATCATGGGTCAGCTTTTCGACATAGTAAGACCCGGCCAGCGGATCGACGACATTGGTCACGCCGGTTTCTTCTTGCAGGATCAACTGGGTGTTGCGCGCGATGCGGGCGGAATGTTCGGTAGGCAGGCCAATCGCCTCGTCAAGAGAGTTGGTGTGCAGCGACTGGGTGCCACCCAGAACCGCGCTCATCGCCTCGTAGGCGGTCCGCACCACGTTGTTGTAGGGGTCCTGTTCCGCAAGGCTGACACCGGATGTCTGGCAATGGGTGCGCAGCATCGAGGATTTGGCGTCCTTGGGTTCGAACTCTTCCATGATCCGCGACCACAGCAGGCGCGCGGCGCGCAGCTTGGCGGCCTCCATGAAAAAGTTCATTCCGATGGCGAAGAAGAACGACAAGCGCGGGGCGAAACGGTCGACGTCCATACCGGCGGCGATGGCGGTGCGCACGTATTCGCGCCCGTCGGCCAGCGTGAACGCCAGTTCCTGCACAAGGTTCGCCCCCGCCTCTTGCATGTGATAGCCCGAGATCGAGATCGAGTTGAACTTCGGCATGAAATCCGAGGTGTATTCGATAATGTCCCCGATGATCCGCATCGACGGTTCCGGCGGGTAAATATAGGTGTTGCGCACCATGAACTCTTTGAGAATGTCGTTCTGGATGGTGCCTGCCAGAACCTTGCGGTCGTGCCCCTGTTCTTCGCCCGCGACGATAAAGCTGGCCAAGATCGGGATGACCGCGCCGTTCATCGTCATCGACACGCTGACCTTGTCCAGCGGGATGCCGTCAAAGAGGATTTTCATGTCCTCGACGCTGTCGATGGCCACGCCGGCCTTGCCCACGTCACCGACAACACGTTCGTGGTCGCTGTCATAGCCACGGTGCGTCGCAAGATCGAAGGCGACCGACACGCCCTGTTGACCGGCGGCCAGGTTTCGGCGGTAGAAGGCGTTGGATTCCTCGGCGGTGGAGAAACCGGCGTATTGCCGGATGGTCCACGGGCGGCCTGCATACATCGTCGCCTTCACGCCACGGGTATAGGGTGCGGCACCGGGGATGGTGCCCAGATGTTTGACGCCCTTCAGGTCGTCCTCTGTATAGAGCGGCTGTACGTCGATGCCTTCGAGGGTTTTCCACGTCAGGTCGTCCACAGGGCGACCCCGCAGTTCAGCCTCGGCCAGAGTGCGCCAGTCTGCCTTTTTATCGGTCATGGGTATGTCCTTGTGTCTGTGGGGCGCACGGCAGGATATGTCCCGCTCTTGTACGTCCCGGATGCTGTGTCTGTGTTGCAAGCGCGTAAGCGGTCGGAGTGATCGGTGGTGAAGGGCATCCAACGGTCTGATCCGCCGTCAGATATGATTTGGATCGGATGAAGCCGGGCGGTCTGCCCCCTGCGGATCAAGGACCCTGCCCGCGTTGATGCCGGTTTAATCGCCCCTGCGCGCATTTTGCCCATCGAAATTGCCCCACGACCCCTTATCTTAGGTAAGACAGGAGAGACCATGAAAAGACTTATCGCGTTTGTTTTCATAGCTATGGGGGCGTTCCCGGCCTTTGCCGAAGACACCACCCTGACCCCGGCGGACGAGTTGTTTGCAACGGCGGATGCGGAAGATTTGGCGCAATTCATCTGGACCAACCGGCCCATCGTGGTCTTTGCCGACAGCCCCGCCGACCCGCGATATGTGGAACAGGTCGCGCTCTTGCGCGCGCGGGCTGCTGATCTTCTGGAATATGACGTTGTCGTGCTGCTGGACACCGATCCCGCCGCCGCATCGCCGCTGCGCAAGAAGCTGCGGCCACGGGGATACATGATGGCAGTCGTGGACAAGAACGGCGATGTGCTGTTGCGCAAACCGTCGCCTTGGGATGTGCGCGAGATCACCCGCAGCATCGACAAGACACCGCTGCGCCAGCAGGAACTGCGCGGCGCGGTCCAGTCCGAAGGCTGAACCCGCCCCCGGACACAGGCCCGTGCGCGGGCGTTATGCGACGCAACACGGGCCATGTCGGTTTATTCGAACTCCATGATGACGTCGTCCACCGCAAGGCTGTCACCCTCGCTGGCGTTGACCTTGGCCACGGTGCCCGCCTTTTCCGCGCGCAGGATGTTTTCCATCTTCATCGCCTCGATGGTGCACAGGGCCTGACCCTCTTGCACCTGATCGCCTTCGGCCACGTTCAGCTTCACCACCAGACCCGGCATCGGGCACAGCAGCAGCTTTGACGTGTCAGCGGGCACTTTTTCGGGCATCAGACGGGCCAGTTCGGCCTGACGGGGCGTGCGCACATGCACCTTGAGGTCCGCGCCACGGGTGCGGATGCGGAAACCGCCACTGATCTTGCCGACCTTCAGCACCAAGGGCGCGTCGCCCACGGTCATCTTGGCCAGTTGGTCGCCGGGGGTCCAGTCGCCCTGAACCCGCAGACTGTCACCGCCGTCGAATGTCACGGTCGCACCGGTGCTGTCGGCGGCGCTGATGGTCACGTCAAAAGACGCGCCTTGCAGCGCCACGTTCCAGTCGGTGCCGACTTTTCGTTCGTGGTTGTCCATGCGGCCCGACACGCGCGCGCGCCGGATCTCGCTGATGCGGTTCATCGCGGCGGTGGCGGCGGCGATGCGTTTCAGGTCGTCCTCGGACAGTTCCACACCCTCGAAGCCTTCGGGATATTCCTCGGCGATAAAGGCGGTGGTCATCTCGCCCTTGATAAAGATCGGGTGGTCCATCACCGCAGAGAGGAACGGCAGGTTGTGCCCAATGCCTTCGACCTCGAAGCTGTCCAGCGCCACGCGCATGGCCTCGATTGCCTCGCCGCGGGTGGGGGCCCATGTGCACAGTTTGGCGATCATGGGGTCGTAATACATGCTGATCTCGCCGCCCTCGAAGACGCCGGTGTCGTTGCGCACGGCGACGGGGCCGGAGTCTGCATCACCCTGCCATTTGTCGTTGTCCAGCAGCGGGCCTGCGGCCACCTCGGCGGGCGGACGGTAGCGGGTCAGACGGCCAATCGACGGCAGGAAGCCGCGATAGGGGTCTTCGGCGTACAGGCGGTTTTCGATGGCCCAGCCGTTTAACTTCACGTCGTCCTGCGTGATCGTCAGCTTCTCGCCGTTGGCGACGCGGATCATCTGTTCGACCAGATCAACACCGGTGATCAGCTCGGTTACAGGGTGTTCCACCTGCAAGCGGGTGTTCATTTCGAGGAAATAGAAATTCTTGTCGCCATCAACGATGAATTCCACGGTGCCTGCGCTTGCGTAATTCACAGCCTGCGCCAGTGCCACGGCCTGTTCGCCCATCGCGCGGCGGGTTTTTTCGTCCAGGAAGGGGCTGGGCGCCTCTTCGACAACCTTCTGATTGCGGCGCTGGATCGAGCATTCGCGTTCGCCCAGATAGATGCCGTTGCCGTGGCTGTCGCACAGCACCTGGATTTCGATGTGGCGCGGTTGGGTTACGAATTTCTCGATGAAAATCCGGTCGTCGCCAAAGCTGTTGGCGGCCTCGTTCTTGGAGGACTGAAAGCCTTCGCGGGCCTCGTCGTCATTCCACGCGATGCGCATCCCCTTGCCACCGCCGCCCGCGCTGGCCTTGATCATCACCGGATAGCCGACGTCCGAGGCGATCTTGACCGCATGCTCCGCGTCGTCGATCAGCCCCATGTAGCCGGGAACCGTGCTGACGCCGGCCTCTTGGGCGATTTTCTTCGAGGTGATCTTGTCACCCATCTTTTCAATTGCCCCGACGGGGGGACCGACAAAGGCGACACCGGCCGCATCCAGCGCCTCGGCGAATTTGGAGTTCTCGGACAGGAAACCGTAACCGGGATGGACCGCCTCGGCGCCCGAGGACTTGATTGCCTCCATCACCTTGTCGATGACGATATAGGACTGGTTTGCAGGGGGCGGGCCGATGTGCACCGCCTCGTCCGCCATTTTCACATGCAGCGCGTTGCGGTCGGCGTCGGAATAGATGGCAACCGTCTGAATACCCATCTTGCGCGCAGTCTTGATGACGCGACAGGCGATTTCTCCGCGGTTGGCGATCAGGATCTTTTTGAACATTGCGGGTCCCTTAAGTTGTTTATGCCGAACGCAAAAAAACCGCCGTGCGAAAGCAGGGCGGTTGCAGCATTGGTTTGATTGTCAGATTGGATCAGGCGTGTGCGTGCAGAGGCATCGGAAACCCCTGCCCGCGCGCGCCGATCAGTTACATTTGTGCGGGTAGACTTGGCAATATGCGACGTTGCCCGCCACGCCGACAGCGGCACCCGTGAGTACGCTGCCCGATGTGACCGCAGCCGCGCCTGCGCCGACAGCGCCGCCGACCAAAGCCTGTTCACCGAGGGTATCGCCGCAAGCGGCCAGTCCTGCGCAAGCGATGCCTGCGATGATAATGGATTTAAGGGGCATGGTTTTTGTCCTTTTACTGCCAGATATGCCGACACAACGCATGACAGATTGATCGGTTCCGGCAATGTAAAAAGACATGAGGCCCCGACATGCGCCGGTTTCCGCCAATTTTGGCGCGCCGCGGAAAAGGCGGGCGGCGTCTGAAACTGTTCAGACCGCCGCCCGTAAGGGGAAGGGGTATGGAGATGGTGTTCAAGTGCTGCAAAAGAACGGGCTGCAGCACCCTGAGGTTGAACCTGACACAGGGCACGCACTGTCGCCAAGCGCCACGTTTGCGCGTCGGCCAATGCTTGCCGCAAGTTGGTCACCGACAGCAAAATCATGCCGAAGACCCGTCGAATGCTTCAGGAAAAGACGCCCGCGCGACAGCTTCGTCGATGATCAGCAGCGCCTCGTAGGATTCAGGGTCGAAATCATCGACCGCCGGGATCACCTCGCGGCCGAACAGCCACGACAGCCGCCCCGCGTCCAGGTTGCCACGTTCGAACGGGTCGTTTCCGAACTGCTCCCACAGCGCTTTCATAAAGCCCAGGTCGGCGCGACGGTCCGCAGGCTTGCGGTCACGCTTGCGCTCGCGGCGGATCAGCGGCGTGGCCCCCTTTGGGTTGGCACGACGCAGGGTGAACTGGAAATCGGTGCTGGCCAGACGACCGGGGAAACCGCGATGTTTCAGCATGGAACACCTCCATGTGACATCTGCGTGGCCAAGGTAGGGGCCAGAGCAGGCCCAAAGGCCTGCCCTGAATTGGTATTACTTGTATTTGCCGGTGTATGTAGGCTCGACCGAGATGGGCTCGGGATCGACCACGACAAATTCTTCGGCCTGCTGCTCGCGCGCACAGGCGGCAACAACGGCGGTAAGGCCGAACATTGCCAAAAGTATGATGTTCTTCGACATCTGTAGCTCCTGTTTGGTTGCACAAGGCGTTGCCCGCACGGATGCGCGGACCCTGCCTCAATAGAGGTAAGGGACCCAAAGGGTTTCCTTGGCGCAATCATATGAGATTCCACAGGTGAAAGATATCCGGTCTGCGACAAGCTGCCGCGCTGTGACTCCAAAGACGCAATTTTCCGCTCACATGAGGGGTGCGCCGCAAGATGTTGTGCAGGCATCAAAAAGCCTCCCAGATGCAGGTGTCATTTTCGATACGGAATGCATCAAAGAACTGGGTCGCGTCAGGATCGGGCTGTCCGAATTCGACCGCGCGATCGGCCAGCGAGATCACCACGATCTCTGGCGTCAACTCATATTCGGCGATGTAAGGAATGGCGGTCTTGGCGCACAGATCCTCGATGTCGGAGGCGCTGTCCGCATAGGTCATGGTCCCGCCCTCGCGCGCGATGGCAGGGGCCAGAAACCGGAAACGCAGGATGTTCGTGCCACTGGTGTCGTCGATCAACACCTCTTGCAGCTCGATCTTTTGCCCGGACGGCACGTCAAAGGCCCACAAGGGGCTGGCGGCCATCAACGCGGCGAATATGGCGGCACACCGCATCACGCCGCCCGTCCGTTCAGTGTTGGCGCAGCGCCTTGATCAGCTCGTCCTTGGTCATATCCGAACGCCCGTCGATCTCCAGTTCCTGCGCACGCGCGTACAAATCGTCCTTGGTCCAGTCCTCGTAGGGTGGCTGCTTGCCCCCCTTTTCGGACGGATGCTGTTCGCTGTTGGCCTGCGCATTTGCAATACGCGCGGCTTTTTCCTTCGACGCGCCGTCCTCGCGCAGCGCCTCGTAGGTGTCGTCGTCCTTGATGGACGGCCCGTGGTCCTTGGTCATGGCTTGCTCCTTTCGGAGCCAACGCGAACTGGTGCATCTGCGTTCCCTCGACGATCATAGCGGAATGTTGTCGTGTTTCTTCCACGGGTTCGTCAGCTTTTTCGTGCGCAGCGACGCGAACGCCTTGCTGATCCGCCGCCGGGTCGAATGAGGCATGATAACCTCGTCGATGAATCCGCGTTCGGCGGCGACAAAGGGGTTGGCAAAGCGTTCTTCGTAATCGGCGGTGTGTTTCGCGATTTTCTCGGCATTGCCCAGATCGCCGCGGTGGATGATCTCGGTCGCGCCCTTGGCCCCCATCACCGCAATCTCAGCTGTCGGCCAGGCATAGTTGAAATCACCCCGCAGGTGTTTGGACGCCATCACGTCATAGGCGCCACCGTAGGCCTTGCGGGTGATCACGGTAACCTTGGGCACGGTCGCTTCGCCATAGGCGAACAACAGTTTCGCGCCGTGCTTGATGACGCCGCCATATTCCTGGCCGGTGCCGGGCAGGAATCCGGGCACGTCAACCAGCGTCAGGATCGGAATTTCGAACGCATCGCAGAACCGCACGAACCGCGCGGCCTTGCGGCTGCTGTCGATGTCCAGACATCCCGCCAGCACCATCGGCTGGTTGGCGACCACGCCTACAGTCTGACCTTCAAGACGGATAAAGCCGGTGATGATGTTCTTGGCGAAATCTTCCTGAATCTCGAAAAAGTCGCCCTCGTCTGCGACTTTGTGGATCAGTTCCTTCATGTCGTAGGGGGTGTTGGCGTTTTCGGGGATCAGCGTATCAAGGCTGTCCTCGACACGGCCCGGCTCGTCAAAGAAGGGGCGCACGGGCGGTTTTTCGCGGTTGTTCAGGGGCAGGAAATCGACAAGGCGGCGAACTTCGGCCAGCGCCTCGACGTCGTTTTCAAAAGCGCCGTCCGCAACGCTGGATTTCTTGGTGTGGGTGGATGCCCCCCCCAGTTCCTCGGCGGTGACCTGTTCGTTGGTCACGGTTTTCACCACGTCGGGGCCGGTCACGAACATATAGGAGGTGTCGCGCACCATGAAGATAAAGTCGGTCATCGCAGGGGAATAGACAGCGCCACCGGCGCAAGGCCCCATGATCAGACTGATCTGCGGCACCACGCCCGAGGCCATGATGTTGCGCTGGAACACTTCGGCGTAGCCAGCCAGCGAAGCAACCCCTTCCTGAATGCGCGCGCCGCCGGAATCGTTGATGCCAATGACCGGCGCGCCGTTCTGGATCGCCATGTCCTGAATTTTGCAGATCTTCTGGGCGTGGGTTTCGGACAGCGAGCCGCCAAAGACGGTAAAGTCCTGACTGAACACATAGACCATACGACCGTTGATCGTGCCCCAGCCGGTGATGACACCGTCACCCGCAGGCTTTTGCTTTTCCATGCCAAAATCGGTGCAGCGGTGGGCCACGAACATGTCGAACTCTTCAAAGCTGTCTTCGTCCAGCAGCAATTCGATGCGCTCGCGGGCGGTCAGTTTGCCACGGCCGTGCTGTGCGTCGATGCGGGCTTGCCCGCCGCCCAGCCGCGCCTGTGCGCGACGGTCTTCCAGTTCGGTCAGAATGTCTTTCATGTCAGGCCCCTGTTTCGATTTGACACAGGGTATCAGGCCAAGGACGCGCGCAAAAGCATCTTGTGGAATATTTGCAAATTCTTTGCGATGTGACCTTTGCTAATTGCAAATCTGCAAAAACATACGCAAACGCATGGCAGCTATGCGCCAAACGCAATGGACACCGGTAGGGCCTCAATCTACCTTCCACCAATGCAACATATACCATCTGTGCGCTTTCTCAATCGCTCTACCCCGCCCCACCTTATGACCTTGATTATGCTTGCGGGCATGTCTGCGATGGTCATGAACATGTTCCTGCCGTCGCTGCCGAACATGACCGAGTATTTTCATACCGAATACAGGTTGATGCAGCTTTCGGTGGCCTTGTTCCTGGGGGTCAGCGCCATCCTGCAAATCTTGATCGGACCGATCTCGGACAGCATCGGACGCAGGCCTGTGCTGCTGGGCGGGCTGTCGTTGTTCCTGCTGGCGACGCTGGGCTGCATCTTTGCCCCCACCGCCCATGTCTTCCTGTTCTTTCGCATGTGCCAGGCGGTCAGCGCAGTGGCCATGGTGCTAAGCCGTGCGGTGATCCGCGATTTGTACGACCAGAACGAAAGCGCATCGATGATCGGCATCGTTACGATGTTCATGTCGGTCGTGCCGATGATCAGCCCGGCAATCGGTGGCCTGTTGGATGAACTGTTCGGCTGGCGTGCAAACTTCTGGGCATTTTTCATCATCGGCGGCATCACGCTGTGGGTCGTCTGGGCCGATCTGGGCGAGACAGCCACCAGCACGGGCAAATCGCTGGGCGCGCAGTTCCGGGAATATCCCGAACTGCTGCGCAGCCCGCGGTTCTGGGGCTATTCGCTGGCCTCTGCCTGCTGCTCGGGCTCCTTCTTTGCCTATCTGGGCGGCGCGCCCTTTGTCGGGTCTGTGTTGTTTCATATGTCGCCCTCCATGTTGGGGCTGGTTTTTGGCGCACCTGCGATCGGCTATATGACGGGCAACGCCATCACCGGCGCCTTTGCCACGCGGCTGGGCGTGAACCGGCTGGTATTGTACGGCTGCCTGTCCAATCTTTTCGGAGTTGCCGGATCTCTTGCGCTGTTCCTGATGGGCTATGGCAACCCGTGGTCGTTCTTTGGCATGATGATGTTCGTGGGTGTTGGCAACGGCCTGACGATCCCCAACGCCACTGCAGGCATGCTGTCGGTGCGCCCGCATCTGGCAGGCACAGCATCCGGTCTGGGCGGCGCAATCCAGATCGGTGGCGGGGCGATGCTGTCAGGGTTGGTGGGCACGCTGCTGACGCCCGAGTCTGGTGCCTTCCCACTGCTCTACATGATGTGCATCACGTCGGTCCTGGCCCTCGCGGCAATTTGCACGGTCTATTGGCGCGAACGCCAGCTTGCACCTCAGGTCTTGCCGGACTGACTTTGCAAAGCTAACGTAACTTTGTGCAAATTTGCAAAGGTACGCGTCCATGGCTCAACAGAAACTCTATGCCGGTGCCAAGCTGCGCGAAGTCCGCACGCGCATCGGCATGACGCAAAAGGACTTTGCCGCCAAACTGGGCGTGTCCCTGCCCTATTTGAACCAGATGGAGAACAACAACCGCCCCGTCAGCACGACGGTGGTTCTGGCGCTGGCACAGGAATTCGGGCTGGATGTCACCGAACTGAGCACAGGCGACAGCGAACGGTTGGTGTCCGACATGCGCGAGGCGCTGGCCGATCCGGTGTTTTCCGGCGATATGCCCCCCTTGGCCGACCTGCGGTTGGCCGCATCCAACGCGCCCGCGCTGGCCCATGCGTTTATCGCATTGCACCGCAGCTATCGGCAGACCCACGAGCGGCTGGCCTCGCTGGACGAAGCATTGGGCCGCGAGGATGCCCGTGCGCGACCAAGCCCGTGGGAAGAAGTGCGCGATTTCTTTCACTATTGTGACAACTACATAGACGCAGTCGACCGGGCAGCCGAGCATTTCGCCACCGCAAAGGGACGCCCCGGCAACATCCGTGTCTCGGTCGTGGCCGAGCTGGACCATGCGGGGGTAACGGTGCGCTTTGACGATATGGACCTGATCCGGTCCTATGATGCCAATACCAAGACCCTGCGCGTTTCGTCACGGCTCTCGCCCGAAACGCAGACCTTCCAGATGCTGCTGCAACTGGCGCTGGTGCGGCAGGATGCGCTGTTGGAGGCGACGCTGGATCTGGCGCGGTTCCAGTCGTCCGAGGCGCGGGCCATCGCCAAGATCGGGCTGGCCAACTATTTCGCCGGTGCCACGCTGATGCCCTATGGCCCGTTCCTGCAAGCGGCGCAGGACTGTCGCCACGATGTCGAAGTTCTGGCCAGCCGCTTTGGCGCATCCATCGAACAGGTGGTGCATCGCCTGTCCACGATGCAGCGGCCCGGCGCGAAAGGCATTCCGTTCTTTTTCGTGCGCGTCGATCAGGCGGGCACGATCACCAAACGCCATTCCGCCACGCGGTTGCAATTCGCGCGGTTCGGCGGGGCCTGTCCGCTGTGGAACGTGCACCGGGCGTTCGAACAGCCCGGACAGTTCCTGCGCCAGCTGGCAGAAACGCCGGACGGCGTGCGCTATCTCAGTCTCGCCCGCGACGTGTCGAAACCGGCGGGGCGGTTCGGCGCACCCGTGCGGCGCTTTGCCATCTCGTTCGGCTGCGAGATCAGCCATGCGCGCAATCTGGTCTATGCCGACGGGCTGGATCTGGGGCGAGGTGATGCTTTTGAACCCATCGGGATTTCCTGCCGGATCTGCGAGCGCAAACAGTGTCACCAGCGGTCGGTTCCCCCGCTTGAACGCAAGCTCAGCGTCGATCCCCACACGCGCGATGTGCTGCCCTATCAGGTGGGCTAGTGCACGCTATCGCTGGGCCGGCCGCCAACCGGCGACCCGCGCCGCTGCCGCCGAGCAGAACCAGCGTTCGCCGCGTGCAATGTCGATGCCGGTGCGGTCATAGAATTCCTGCCCCGGCACGTGAAAGATGCGCCCGTTCTTCGATATGTTGCCTTTGATCACGCAGGCCGGATCAGGGGCACTGCGCCCTTTGGTGCGCAAGGCGCGGAACTGCGCCGGGGATTGCACGCGCATGGCGTGCAGGCCACGATCGTTCACGGCGGCACCCTTTTCGTCCAGCACATAGGCCTCGGAATAGCGGGTGTAGGCAAAGGCCAGACCCAAGCTGACGATCTCCCGTCCAATATCCACGTCGCCCACCACACAGCTGGCCACGGTGCGGCCATAGCGGTCGATGTCTACCTGTTGGCAGCGGGCCAGACGGTTCTGAAACAATGAGCGCACCTGATCCGCCGCCCACCGCCCGCATTCAAAGGCCACCCCCTGAGCGGTCTGGCATTCCTGATTCAACTCGGGTGCGTCAATGCCATGCAGGCGCACGCGTGTCGTGCCAACGTCGATTGTATCGGCGTCGATCACCCGTACGGGACCGGAAAATTCCCCTGCCCCGGCCATGACAGGCAGGGACAGAAGAACAATGAGGGACCAAATTCTTAACATTCGGTTAATTAGTCGGGGCACGTGCCCCGCTTCAACCGAATTCGTCGCTAAAAGTTAACGCTGCTGCGTTTCCCAATTGGGATGTATCCAGGGTGCGTCATTCACCGCAGGCAGGCTGCGGCCAAGGATATGATCAGCCATTTTTTCGCCGGTCATGATGGACGGACCATTCAGGTTGCCGTTGGTAATTCGCGGAAAAATGCTGCTGTCCACCACGCGCAAGCCATCAACCCCGATCACGCGGCCCTGAGGATCAACCACGGCCATCGGGTCGTCGGCACTGCCCATCTTGCAAGTGCCGCAGGGATGATAGGCGCTTTCGACTTCGTCGCGGATGAAATCGTCCAGCTCGTCATCGGTTTGCACGTCGGCACCGGGCTGGATCTCGTGTTTGAAGTAGGGCTTGAACGCCTCCTGTGCGAAAATCTCGCGGGTCAGGCGGATGCAGGTGCGGAAATCCTCCCAATCCTGCGGGTCGGACATGTAGTTGAACAGGATGTTCGGCGCATCTTCCGGATTGGCCGAGGCCAGCGTGACCGCCCCGCGCGAGGCCGAGCGCATGGGGCCGACGTGGGCCTGATAGCCGTGGCCTTCGGCTGCGGCCTTGCCGTCATAGCGCACGGCCATGGGCAGGAAATGATACTGGATGTCGGGATATTGCACGCCCGCCTTGCTGCGGATAAAGGCGGCGCTTTCAAACTGGTTGGACGTGCCCAGCCCGGTCTTCGAGAGCAACCACTGCGCGCCGATCCGCGCCTTGGAGAACAGGTTCCAATAGCGGTACAGCGTGATTTTCTTGAGCGAGGCGACTTGCAGGTACAGTTCCAGATGGTCTTGCAGGTTCTGGCCCACGCCCGCGCGGTCGGCGACCACGTCTATGCCGTGTTCGGCCAGATGGGCGGCGGGGCCGATGCCCGACAGCATCAGGATCTTGGGCGAGTTGATGGACGAGGCGGCGATGATCACCTCGCGGCCTGCGCGCACGATCTCGCCACCGGCCAGTTGCAGGCCGACGGCGCGCCCCTCTTCCATCACCACCTTTTCCACCAGCCCGCGCCGCAGCGTGCAATGTTCGTGTTTCAGCGCAGGCCGCAGATAGGCGTTGGCGGCGGACCAGCGGCGGCCCTTCCACACGGTCTGTTCCATGGGGCCAAAGCCCTCTTGTTTCTCGCCGTTGTAGTCGTCGGTCACCTCGTAGCCTGCCTGCCGTCCCGCATCGACAAAAGCCTGGAACAGCGGGTTCTTACGCGGGCCGCGCGCGACATGCAGCGGGCCGTCGTTGCCGCGCCATGCGGGGTCGCCCCCGTGGCCGTTGGCATGCCAGTTTTCCATGCGTTTGAAATAGGGCAACACATCGGCATAGCCCCAGCCCTCGGCCCCGCTGTCGCGCCAGTGGTCATAGTCCATCGCGTGACCGCGCACATAGACCATGCCGTTGATGCTGGACGACCCGCCGATGACCTTGCCGCGCGGCGTTGCCAGACGGCGACCGTTCAGGTGCGGTTCGGGCTGGGATTGAAAGCCCCAGTCGTACATCGACATGTTCATCGGATAGCTGAGCGCCGCGGGCATCTGGATGAACGGCCCCGCATCGGTGCCGCCATGTTCGATGACCAGCACGGATTTGCCCGCCTCGGCCAGACGGTAGGCGACAGCACAACCTGCGCTGCCTGCCCCGACGATGATGTAATCAGCTGTCATCAGAAGGGAGCCTCCATATCGTCCATGCGGACGAAAACCGATTTGACCTGTGAATAATGCTCGATTGCCGCCTTGGAGTTTTCGCGGCCCACACCCGACGCCTTGACCCCGCCAAAGGGTGCCTCGACCGGCGCGTCGTTGTAGGTGTTGATGAAACAGGTGCCTGCCTCGAACCCGGCGGCGACGCGGTGGGCGCGGGTCAGGTCGTTGGTGAACACCCCGGCGGCCAGGCCGAATTCGGTGTCGTTGGCGCGGGCCATCACTTCGGCCTCGTCGTCGAAATCCAGCACCGCCATGACGGGGCCAAAGATTTCCTCACGGGCGATGGCCATGTCATCGGTGACGTCCGCAAAGACAGTGGGCTGGATCCAGAAACCGGGCTGGTCGATGCGGTCGCCGCCATAGGCCAGACGCGCGCCTTCGGCCTTGCCCTTGGCGATATAGCCGTCCACGATGTCGATCTGGCGCTGGCTGACCATCGGACCAAAGCTGGTGTCAGGGTCCATCGGGTCACCGATCACCGCGTTGTCCAGACGCTCAGCCAGACGTTTCAGAAACGCCTCTTTGATGCCTTTCTGGACGAACACGCGGGTGCCGTTGGAGCAGACCTGCCCCGTGGAATAGAAGTTGGCCATGATCGCGCCGCTGACGGCGTTTTCAAGGTTGGCGTCGTCAAAGATAACCAAGGGCGACTTGCCGCCCAGCTCCATGGTCACATGTTTCATGCCAGCGGCAGCGGCGGAATAGACCTTGCGGCCCGTGGGCACCGATCCGGTCAGCGACACCTTGTCGACGCGCGGGTCGACCACCAGTGCGGCCCCCACATCGCCCAAGCCTTGAACAACGTTATAGAGGCCCGCAGGCAGGCCCGCCTCGTGCAATATCTCGGCCACTTTCAGCGCCGAAAGCGGCGTGGTTTCGGACGGTTTGAACACCATCGCATTGCCGCAGGCCAGCGCCGGTGCGCCCTTCCAGCAGGCGATTTGCGTTGGGTAGTTCCACGCGCCAATGCCCACGCAAACGCCCAGCGCCTCGCGGATGGTATAGACCCAGTTGCCCCCACCCAGTGCGATATGCTCGCCCGTCAGGCTGGCGGCCAGACCGCCGAAATACTCCAGTGCATCGGCTCCGCTGGTGGCATCGGCCACGGATGTTTCCTGATAGGGTTTGCCGGTGTCATAGGTTTCCAGAATGCTCAGGTCGTGGTTGCGTTCGCGGATCATGTCGGCAGCGCGGCGCAGGATGCGGCCACGTTCGGTGCCGGACATGGCCGCCCATGCGGGTTGCGCGGCCCGCGCGGCGTCCAGCGCCTGATTGATAATGTCGGGGGTCGCCGAATGCATTTTTGCAATTACCTCGCCAGTGGCGGGATAGATCACGTCAAAAGCTTCACCACCGGTGTCTTCGACGTATTGGCCGTTGATGAAATGGCTGGCGGCGGGTTGGGTTTGCATTCGGAGCCTCTTGGGAAAATGGGCAGCCCGGCCCGCATCACGCAGGCCGGACCACCGTTGGGGTTCGGGTTATTCAGCCGGAAGCGGCCGGGTTTTGGTCATGTCCGAAATCGCCTCACGCTTGCCGATCACATAGGCAATGCAGGCGACATAAAGACAGATCACCACGGTGCCGACCCACTGGATCTGCAGCCACTGGCTTTGGAACAGCAGGGTCAGCACGAACAGCAGGGCGGCGTTGCCCAGCACATATTGCACCTTGCCATAGCGGTCTGTGGTCAGGTTCAGGTTGTCGGTGTACAGCCGGATCAACGAGTCAAACGAGTTGATCACGAACAGGATGCCCACCACGGTCATCGACCAGTTGACCAGTCCGGTCATGTCGATGGCGTTCTGGTGGTAGTAGTAGGCAACCGAGAACCAGATCACGAGCGGGATCGACGGGAACACCAGCAAGGACGCCAGCAGTTGCCATGTCTTCAGCCCTCCGACAAAGCGCGAGGTGAACTGACCGATCATGATCGACCACGCGAACCACCAGAACAGGTAGAACTCGTGGTATTCGGTCAGCGGGATCACGAACTTGTGGATGTTGCCGAAATAGCCGCCCACAAGGCTGACGGTATCGACGAACTCGCCGCCCGACATGCCTGCGTTGATCCACATGCCGATGATCAGCGCAAAGAAGACCAGCGTGGAGCCGACCGACAGGAACTTGACGTATTTGATGTCTGTGGACGAATAGGACGCCGTCAGGATCACAAGGAAACAGATCACGTAGAACGCCGGGATCACCGTTTCGCCATCGCCCATTTCGGGGATGTAATAGGGCATGTAGATCAGGAACAGCGCGCCTGTGAATGCACAGGTGGTGATGATGACCAGGTTGTTGATCAGCTTGACAATGCCATGGTCAAAGAATTTCACGCGCGGTTCGATGGCGCAGAAATAGAAGGCTGTCAGAAAGTAGAACGCCCAGATCAGAAAACCCCAGAACCCGAATTCCAGCGCCAGCGGGTTGGTGAACCCATAAGCCGGTTCGGTCGCCACATCCGCATACAGCGGAAAGTCAAAGGCGATGGGGAACATGATCAGGCCCACGTCCAGACCGGACGTAAACAGGATCGCGATAAAGGTGAACAGGCCGACGGGGTCAGGCCCCACCAGCCGCAGGTTCCACCATTTGATGGTGCAGAAGATCACCAGCGCGAACGCCAGCAGAACTCCGAATGAGATGATATAGGTTAGCATTGGTCCCTCCGTGTTGGCCCTTTGGGCCTTGATGTGCGTGCCGTCAGCTTATTCTCTTCCGACGTTTCACGCTACAACGCAGCGGTTTCACTCGCCGCGCGGATATCTTGCGTTTTCTTCGACCACATTCAGGTCCATGTGGTTGCGCATGTAGCGTTCCGATGCCTTTTGAAGCGGTTGGTAATCCCACGGGTAATAGCCGCCCTGGCGCAGTGCTTCGTAGACCACCCAGCGGCGGGCCTGGCTGATGCGCACTTCGGCGTCGAACCGGTCCAGGTCCCAGCGCGCGTCGGCCTGCGCGCGGAAATCGGCGAGCGTTTCGGCATGGGCCGGGTCATCGGCCAGATTGGTCAGCTCATGCGGGTCGGCATCCAGATCGAACAGCTGGTCGGGGTCCAGCGCGCAGCGGTTGTATTTCCACTTGCCCGACCGCAGCGACACCATCGGCGCATAGGACGCCTCTGCGGCATATTCCATCGCAACGGGTTCGGTGCGCGTGGTCCCCTGCCCTTGCGGCACAAGGCTGCTGCCGGTGGTCCATGGAGCCACCTCGGACATGCTGACACCCGCCAGATCGCATAAGGTGGGGCAGACGTCGATGTTGCTGACGGGTTCGGTCACCAGCCCTGGCTGCATCTGCGGCGCGCTGATCATCAGCGGCACGCGCGACGCCCCTTCATAGAAGGACATCTTGAACCACAGGCCACGGTCGCCCAGCATATCGCCGTGATCGGACACGAACAGGATGATCGCCTCTTGGCGGGTGCCTTCCAGCGCTTCCAGCACTTCGCCGATCTTGTCGTCCAGATAGCTGATGTTGGCGAAATAGGCGCGGCGCGAGCGGCGCACGTCGTCGTCCGAGATGTCAAAGCTGCGCCAGTCGTTGGCGTCGAAAATGCGTTTGGAATGGGGGTCTTGATCGTCATAAGGGATCGGCGCGACCTGCGGCATCAGGTGCTCGCAATCTTCGTACAGATCCCAGTATTTCTTGCGCGCGACGTAAGGATCGTGCGGGTGGGTAAAGCTGACGGTCAGGCACCACGGGCGCGGGTCATGACGGCGGCCCAGATCA
Organism: Pseudosulfitobacter pseudonitzschiae; assembly: GCF_900129395.1. GTDB lineage: Bacteria > Pseudomonadota > Alphaproteobacteria > Rhodobacterales > Rhodobacteraceae > Pseudosulfitobacter > Pseudosulfitobacter pseudonitzschiae. Next base: position 51,171 of record NZ_FQVP01000001.1, on the reverse strand, counting down.
TAAACCTTGCGGGTGGCGTGATAGGCGACCTCGTCGTCATATTCCATCTGGTTGGTGATCTCGGCCACGCCCGACCCGGTGACCGAGCCCATGTTGTGATACCACCATTCGATCCGCTCGCCCGGCTTGCGATAGTCGGGGGTCCAGCCGAAATCAGGCGGGTAGACATCGGTTGTCAGACGCTCCTCGAAGCCGTGCAGCTGGTCGGGACCGACAAAGTGCATCTTGCCCGACAGGCACGTGTGATAGCCCGCGCGGCGCAGGTGGTGCGCATAGGTGGGAATGGACGAGGCGAATTCAGCCGCATTGTCATAGACACCCGTGGCACTGGGCAATTGCCCCGACATGAACGCCGCCCGACCCGGCGCGCACAAGGGCGACGCGGTATAGGCATTGCGGAACCGGGTGCTGCGGGCGGCCAGCTTCTTGATGTTGGGCGCATGCAGCCAGTCGGCCGGGCCGTCAGGGAACAGCGTGCCGTTCAACTGGTCGACCATGAAGATCAGGATGTTGGGCTGTTTGGCCGGAGTGTCAGTCATGATTGCCTCTGGATCAAAGTGTTCAGGGTGCGCAGGGCTGCGTCGCAGGCGTCGTGATCGTCGCGTCCCGACAGCGCTGCGCGCAAATACAGACCGTCGATCAGGGCCGCCATGGTTTCGGCGTCGTTCACCGGATCGGCGCTGACCCCGCGCAGGGCATGGGTCAGGTTCGAGCGCAACCGCCGCTGGTACAGATGCAGCAGTCGCAGGGTTTCAGGATGCGACGCGGCGCGCCCGTAAAAGGTCATCCACGCGCTGATGGTGGCGGGGGCAAAGCACGACTGGGCAAAGCTGCCGCGCACGATGGCTGCGGCCCGGTCAGCGTGGCTGGTGGCCTTGGCCAAAGCGGCGCGCACTTCGGTGGCGTATTCGGTCAGGATGTGGCGCATGGCAGCCAGAAAAATCTGGTCCTTGCCGCCGAAATAATGATGCGCCAGTGCCGTGGACATGCCCGCACGACGCGCGATCTGGCCCACGGTCACATCCAGCGACCCCGCGGCTCCGATTTCGGCGATGGTCGCCTGCACCAGTGCGGATCGTCTGATCGGTTCCATTCCCACTTTGGGCACGGCCATATCCCCCATATTCCATGGGGGCACAGGATCAGGGGTTTTTACTGACTAGTCAATCAATAAAAAACGTCAGACCTTTGTGGCGTTGATCGTGGGCGTGATCGGGCGGCGTTTCAGCTGTGCCTCGCGCCATGTAATAAAGGTGACCGAGGCCAGGATCAGCACCCCGCCCAGCACCACGTAGATGTCCACCGGCTCGCCGAACACCAACATGCCCAGCAGCGTGGCCCAGACCAGTTGCAGGAATGTGATCGGCTGCGTCACCGTCACCGGGGCCGCGGCAAAAGCCAGCGTCATGGTATAATGTCCGGCTTGGGCAAACACCGCCACCAGCGCCAGAATACCGATCTGCTCCCAGGTGGGCGTGACCCAGACGATTGCCGCCAGCGGGGCAAGCCCGAGGCTGACAAAAACCGTCATCATGAACACCACCACCGTGGGTTTTGCCTCGTCCGACAGGATCTTGGCCAACAGGTAAGACCCCGAAAACACCGCCGCTGCGGCCAGCATGGCGATGTGCCCGTTGGCGACCTCGCGGAAACCGGGGCGCAGGATGATCGCGGTCCCCACCAGCGCCACCACCACCGCAAAGATACGCCGCGCCGCCAGCCGTTCGCCCAAAAAGATTGCGGCCCCGATCGAGACAAAGACCGGCGCAAGATAATTGATCGCTGTCAGTTCAGCGATGGGAATACGGGTCATGGCAAAGAACCACAGCGACACGCCGACGGAATGCAGCAACCCGCGCAGGGTGAACAGCTTCCACTGGCGTGGTGTCAGGTTGGCCTCGCGCACATCCTTGAGCATCGGGATCAGGAACACCATGCCCAGCATGTACCGCAGGAACGCCGCCTGCGAGGGCGGCATCCCCGGCCCCATCCACTTGACCAATGCGGTCACTGCGACAAAACACAGCCCCGTCACCAGCATCCACAAAATGCCCGTCATGGGGCGCGGTTCTTGTCCATTTATCATGGGCGTATCAATGGGCAAGCACGCAGGGAGGTGCAAGAGCCTGCGCGCAACCTTCTGCCTGACAGCGGCCTATGACATTGAACCCGCTTGTTTTTCACGCAAAGGATTTCAGGCCCGGACGCTGGACAGCTCTCGGGCGACTGCATCCAACAGCGCCGCCTTGTCATGGGTCCCGTCCAGCCGCAGCACGGGCACGCTCAGGGTGTCCAGCCAACGCTCATGCTGTGCCCGGTTGCGGCCGGAAAAGGCAGGATCATCATACTGCGAGGCCCACTTGCGAAAGGCCAGATGGGCCAGATGCATGTCTCCGCCCGGCAGGATACGCGCCCCGTGACGCTGCGCCTCTCTGGCGTCCAGTCGCTGCATCCGCACCTGCGTGGGCGTGTGTACATAGATGATCATGTCAACATCCTCGACCAGCGTCTCGCCCCAGCCGATGAAAGAGCCGGACAGAATCCAGCCTTGCGTCCGCGCCTGCTCGGCCCGGATCATCTGGACACGGTCTTCGGGCGCGCGTTTGGTGGTATAGGGCGGGTCGGTCGGCAGCCAGTAGAAGCTGTCCACATCCAGTTGCGGCACCCCCAGATGCGCCGACAGGCTCTGCCCCAGCGTTGATACGCCGGAACAGGACGCGCCGAGTATATACAGTCTTGACGATTGGGCCATGGGATCACCGCGCGCTACGCCGCCCGGTTACCATGCGGCAGGCTTGCAATCAACGGCGCGCTGCCGGCATCACATCCAGATCAGTTTCAGTGCAATCGCCCACATGGTCAGGGCAATCAGCACATCCAGCACCTGCCAGCTGCGCGGATTGGCGAACAATGGCCGCAGCCGCCGCGCGCCATATCCCAGACCGAAGAAAAACACGAAACTGGCCGTCACAGCCCCCACGCCAAAGGCCAGCTTGTCAGGATACTGCGCCGACACCGCACCCAGCAGCATCAACGTATCCAGATAGACATGCGGGTTCAGCCAGGTCAGCGCCAGCACGACCAGCAACGTGGCGCGCAACGATCCGCCCCGCGCATCGGCCGCATCCAGCGCCTGCCCGCCGCGCCATGCGCTGACCGCATTGCGCCAGCCGTACCACAGCAGGAACGCCGCCCCGAACCAGCGCATCACGGTTTCCAGCCATGGCACCGCCTCGGCCAACGCGCCAAAGCCCGCGACGCCTGCGCTGATCAGCAGCGCATCGGACAACGCGCAGGTCAGGCACACCCAGAACACATGCGACCGCATCAATCCTTGCCGCAGCACAAAGGCATTTTGCGCGCCGATCGCCAAGATCAATGAAAACCCCAGGTAAAACCCCGGCAAAAACGATGTCATGAAATACCTGCCTCAACCCTGCTGCGCGGTTGCTTACGGCAGCGCTGCCCCCTGCGCAAATCCAACTTTGCAATCACCGATCCGTGAGAACTGTCATTTTTGTGTCATAAAACGTCGAACGGACCTTGGCGAAGCACCAAACTTGCACCATATGCACAAGACTTGATCAAAGAAGGAACGCCAAGATGTCCGCCCTGCCCCATAGCCTTACGCTCTCAGCATCCGAATTCGAGATGATCGAAAGTGCTTTGGAAACACAGGAAAAGATCTTGTCCGTTCAAGTGCGCGCTGGTGGTGAATCTGCCGAAGTGCGCCTGACTGCCCTGCGTTCGGTCCTGCGGCGTTTGCGACGTCAGCGTCGCCAGGCAGATGCGCCCCAAGGGTGGGGCAGCATCGCGCGCGGCCTGTTCTGCAACAAGAACGCCGCCCCCGAGACAGGGCAGCGTTCCGAAGTGATCAACCGCCCGGCTTAATCGTCGCCCAGTTGTTCCATCACCTCGTCTGAGGCTTCGAAGTTGGCGGTGACGCGTTGCACGTCGTCATCGTCTTCCAGCGCATCAATCAGCTTCATCAGCTTTTGCATGCTTTCCAGGTCCATCTCGGTGGTAACGGTCGGCTTCCAGACCAGCCGGGTGGCCTCGCTTTCACCCAGTTCGGCCTCGAGCGCTGTCGACACTTCGTTCAAATCGGTGTCTGCACACCAGATCACGTGCCCGTCTTCGGTGCTTTCCACGTCCTCGGCACCCGCTTCGATCGCGGCCATCATCACTGTGTCGGCGTCACCGACAGAGGCAGGATAGACAACCTCGCCCTTGCGGTCGAACATGAAACCGACGCTGCCGGTTTCGCCCAGGTTGCCGCCGTTCTTTGTAAACGTCGAGCGGACCACGGATGCAGTGCGGTTGCGGTTGTCGGTCATCGCCTCGACGATCACCGCGACACCGTTGGGGCCATAGCCCTCATAGCGGATTTCTTCGTAATCCTCGCTCTCGCCGCCTTGCGATTTCTTGATCGCGCGGTCGATCACGTCCTTGGGGACCGAGACCGACTTGGCCTCTTTGATCGCCAGACGCAAACGCGGGTTCTTGTCGGGATCGGGGTCGCCCATCTTGGCGGCCACCGTGATTTCCTTGGACATCTTTGAAAACACCTTGGCGCGCAACTTGTCCTGACGCCCCTTGCGGTGCTGGATGTTCGCCCATTTTGAGTGGCCTGCCATAACGCCTCCGATTTGCAACTGACATGCGCCGCCGCGCGGCTTTGTCGGCTGCTATAGTGCACCGGACAGGGGGGCCGCAAGCCCGTCCAGAGCCGTGCGCCCGCGCCTTAACTGTGGTTCGGAGAATCCCAGGCCACGCGCCTCTGCGCCGGGGGCAAAGCGCCTGTCCCCCTCGCCATGCCGACAAACCCGCGAAATAGCACTGGCCGCTCCCGTGCCCGCGTTCTACGTTGCCGCGCATGACAACAGATCAAATCATCCTCTTCACCCTGTTCGGCACCGTCTTTGGGCTGCTGCTGTGGGGCCGCTTCCGCTATGACCTTGTGGCCTTTGCCGCGCTGATGACCGGCGTCGTGTTGGGGGTGGTGCCGGAAAAAGACGCTTTTTCCGGGTTCGGGCATCCTGCCACGCTGATCGTGGCGCTGGTGCTGGTGGTGTCGGCGGGGCTGGTGCGGTCGGGCGCCGTGTTGCTGATCACCCGCACATTGATTGACGCAAGCCGCAGCCTGGGCGCGCACATCACGATCATGGGTGCCGTCGGTGGCATCCTGTCGGCCTTTATGAACAATGTCGCAGCACTCGCGCTGCTGATGCCCGTTGACATCCAGACTGCGCGCAAGGCGGGGCGGCAGCCGGGGCTGAGCCTGATGCCGCTGAGCTTTGCCACCATTCTGGGCGGCATGGTCACGCTGATCGGCACGCCGCCCAACATCATCATCGCCTCGATCCGCCAGCAATCTCTGGGTGCGCCTTTCGGGATGTTCGATTTTGCCCCGGTGGGCGGCGTCGCGGCCATCGCCGGTCTGGCCTTTGTCGCGCTGATCGGCTGGCGGCTGATCCCCAGCCGCGAGGACGCGACGCTGAACCACGAGGATATTTCACAGTATATCGCCGAGCTGATCATCCCCGAAGACAGCAAGCTGATTGGCCAGCGCATTGCCGAACTGCAAGAGGAAGCCGACAGCGCCGATGTCGCGGTCCTGGGCCTGATCCGCGATGGCAAGCGGCGCTATGGCTCTGCGCGCAACATCGCGCTGCAAGCCGGTGACGCGCTGGTGATCGAAGCCACGCCCGACGCGCTGGACGAATTCCGCTCGACCCTGAAGCTGAGCGTGGCGGACGCCGAGCGCGAAGAGCGGCTGAACGCGGATGGCGAAGGCGTCGAGATCATCGAGGTCGTGATTCCCGAAGGCTCGCGTCTGGATGGGCGGACGGCACAGACCGTGGGACTGGCATGGCGTCAGCGCACCGTGCTGCTGGGCATATCCCGGCAAGGCCGCAAGATCACCTCGCAGCTGCGCAAGACCCAGTTGCAGGCGGGCGACATCCTGTTGCTGCTGGTGCCGCGCGACACCGCAGGCCACGTCACAGATTGGCTGGGGGTGCTGCCGCTGGCGGATCGCGGGCTGGCGGTGACCGAGAATTCCAAGGTCTGGCTGGCCATCGGCCTGTTTGGCGGCGCTGTGGCCGCCGCCAGCTTTGGCTTGATTTATTTGCCCATTGCCCTGGGTCTGGTGGTGGTCGCCTATGTTCTGACGCGCATCGTGCCGTTGTCCGAGCTTTACACGCACATAGAGTGGCCCGTGGTCGTCCTGCTGGGGTCGATGATCCCCTTGGGGGCGGCGTTGGAGACATCGGGCGGGACCGAGCTGATCTCGGGCGCATTGGTCAATCTGACCGAAGGGATGCCGGCCTGGGTGGTGCTGAGCGTGCTGATGGTGGTCACCATGACCCTGTCGGACGTGTTGAACAACACCGCCACCACCATTGTCGCCGCACCCGTGGGCATCCAGATGGCGCAAAGCCTGAACGTCTCGCCCGATCCCTTCCTGATGGCGGTGGCTGTGGCGGCGTCCTCGGCGTTCCTGACGCCCATCGGCCACAAGAACAACACGCTGATCCTGGGCCCCGGCGGCTATCGCTTTGGCGATTACTGGCGGATGGGGCTGCCGCTGGAAATCATCGTGATCTGCGTGTCGATCCCCGCAATCCTGTTTTTCTGGCCGTTGTAGCCCGTCACAAAACCCTAGCCCCCTGCCCCCCTGCGCGTTTACGCTTCCCGTTAAGGGAGGACATCATGGAACAGGCAGACGCCATCATCGTGGGCGCAGGGCTTGCCGGACTGGCCGCTGCGGCCGAGTTGGGGGACCGGGGCAAGCGGGTGATCGTCGTCGACCAGGAACCGCGCAGCGGTCTGGGGGGCCAGGCGTTCTGGTCGCTTGGCGGGCTGTTCATGGTCGACACCCCCGAACAGCGCCGGATGGGCATTCGCGACAGCCGCGAACTGGCGCTTTCCGACTGGATGGGCAGCGCACAGTTCGACCGGCCCGAGGATGCATGGCCGCGCAAATGGGCCGAGGCCTATATCGACTTTGCCGCAGGCGAGATGCGCCCGTGGTTGCACCAGATGGGCCTGCGCTGGTTTCCGGTGGTGGGCTGGGCCGAGCGGGGCGGCGGCTTTGCCGACGGGCATGGCAATTCGGTGCCGCGGTTTCACATCACCTGGGGCACCGGCCCCGGCACGATGGAACATTTTGCCCGCCGCTGCATCGAACATGAGGGCGCGGGGTTGGTCTCGTTCCAGTTCCGCCACCGCGTTGACCGCATTGACATGACCAACGGAGCCGCGGCCGGCGTGTCCGGCGCGGTGCTGGCCGATGACACGGCACCGCGCGGTGCCTCGACCAACCGCGATGCGGTAGGGGATTTTGCGTTCAAAGCGGCCTCGGTCATTGTCACCTCGGGCGGCATCGGGGGCAATTTCGAAATGGTGCGCAGGGCGTGGCCGACCGCGCGGCTCGGCCCCGCACCGAAAGAGATGATCGCAGGCGTGCCCGCCCATGTGGATGGCCGCATGATCGCGATTTCCGAACAGGCCGGCGGCCATGTGATCAACGGCGACCGCATGTGGCACTATACCGAGGGCGTGAAAAACTGGGACCCGATCTGGCCTGCCCACGGCATCCGCATCCTGCCGGGGCCATCGTCGATGTGGTTCGATGCCACCGGCAAACGGTTTGCGCCCCCCGCCCTGCCCGGCTTTGACAGCATGGGTACGCTGCGGGCCATTCTGGCCACGGGATATGATTACAGCTGGTTCGTGCTGACCCAGAAGATCATCAAGAAGGAATTTGCGCTCTCGGGGTCCGAGCAGAACCCCGATTTCACCTCCGCCAGTTGGCGCGAGGTGATCCGACAGCGCATCCTGTCGGGCAAACGCGCCACGGGGCCGGTCGAGGCGTTCAAGGCGCATGGCGCGGATTTTGTCGTGGCGGATGATCTGGACACGCTTGTGGCGGGTATGAACCGGATCGGGGATGTGCCGTTGGATGCACACAAGCTACGCGCCCAGATCGAAGCGCGTGACAGGCAGGCGGACAATCCATTCAGCAAGGATGCGCAGATGATGGCGATACACGCCGCGCGCCATTATCGCGGCGACCGGCTGATCCGCACCGCCAAGCCGCACAGGTTCCTTGATCCGGCCAATGGCCCGCTGATCGCAGTCAAGCTGCATATCCTCACGCGCAAGACATTGGGCGGACTGCAAACCAACCTCGACAGCCAGATGATCGGCGCAGACGGCGCGCCGGTGCCGGGGCTGTTCGCCGCCGGAGAGGTCGCTGGCTTTGGCGGCGGCGGATACCACGGCTATAACGCACTGGAAGGCACATTTCTGGGCGGTTGTATCTTCTCGGGTCGCAACGCGGGGCGCTCCACGGCCATTGCCTGAGGCGCTTGCGGAATGATGCCGACAGGGTGCGCCCCGTTGCCTTGACTTATCACCCTGCAATGCCCAGCTTCTGGGTATGATCATTCGCGAGATATATGCACGGTTTCTTCTTCTGAACCGCCCGGAACCTCGGGCGGTCTGACACCGGCGTTTCCGGCTCCTCCCGAGGTTTGCTTATCCCCGAATACGAACAAAATGGGCCCTGCCCATCTTTGGAGTGCGATCATGTTTCCCTATCAAGACCCCAATCCGCACGCGGGCCTGTCCGCTGCCGAGCCGACAGCACCGCCGCAACACTGTGTCCTGCCCCCGAACGTAAAAGATGCCGTTGCGCATCTGCTCGCAACACATTCGCCGGCGCCGCCAGTGGCCACCATTCTGCAGGACAAACTGGCCAGCGCACGCAGTGTGGAACCGCCGCATGACACAGGTTTTGCCCTGCCCGACCGGACCGTTGTCTATATGGTCAGCGGTGGTGGCGCACAGACCGTGCGGTTGACGTGTGCGGCTCCCGCGCCCGTTGTCGCGGGTCATGTTTCGGTGCTGACCCCGCTTGGGGCGACGCTTCTGGGCATGACGCGCCTGCAACGCGCGCCCTTGCCCCGTGCGGACGGCACAGTTGCCACGCTGGTTGTTCTGGGCGTCTCCGACACCTGACGGTCGCGTCCGATCACGATTTCTTCTTACCCCCTTCAACACTGCAATCCCGCCCCCTGCGGCGGTTTCGAAAGGATTATGTCATGACCACACCAACACCCCGCCCCGCCTCGCGCCGCCGCCCCAAGATCGTACTGGCGCGCGACACCTTTGACCGCATGGATGCACTGGCCGAAGGCGCGCAGCGCCGCAGCCCAGAGTTGGCCGATCGTCTGATGGAGGAACTGAGCCGCGCCAAAGTCGTCGCGAACGACAAGCTGCGCAGCGATGTCGTGGCCATCGGGCGGCACGTCACCTACCGCGACGAGAGCACGGGCCAGACGAAAACAGTGCAATTGGTGTTCCCCGAGGACGCTGATATTTCGTTGGGGCAAGTGTCCGTGATTACACCGATTGGTGTTGCGCTGATCGGACTGTCCGAGGGCGCAAGCTTTCGTTGGGAAACGCGCGACGGCACCACGCGCACGTTGACGGTTCTGGGCGTTGGCGCAAATGCCACTCTGGACTGACGCCGGTCAAGCCCCAAGGCATCCTCTGAGGGTATGCCTGATTGCACCATCGGTCTGCCCTGCCTGCGGCATGCAAGTGCCGCGCGCGGCGGCAGGCCGGTGTCCGCTGTGCCTGACCCGCTTCTGGCGGGACTGGGCGGGTTTCACCGTCAGCTTACCTTAAAACCCCCGAGGGCGTGCGCTGCGCCCTCAGATCTTGCCGCTGGCCGATAGCAGTATTGCGATGGGCCGCGCGGATTTGATCTCGGCCAGCACGATCACAAGACTGGCCGTCAGCGGCACCGCCAGCAGCGCACCGGCAAGTCCCCAAAGCGTGCTCCAGAACGCCAGCGCAAGCAGCACCACGAAGGGGCTGAGGTTGAACGCCCGCCCCATCATGCGTGGCTCAAGATAGGCGCCCACCACCACCTGTGCCGTAGTCAATGCCACCAGAACGGTGCCCGCCATGCTGAGCGTGCCGAATTGCGCAAGGCTGAGCAGCACCGGAAACAGCACGCCGATCAGCGAACCGATGTAGGGAATATAGTTCAGGAACGCGATCAGAACCGCCCAGAAAAGGGCAAACTCGATCCCCAGCAGCAGCATGATAACATAGCAGGCTACGCCGAGGATCACGTTCAGGGTGGTTTTGACAAAGAGGTATTGCCCGATCCGCTCGTTCACCCGCGACAGCAGCGTGATCGCCCGACCTCCCGCCTCTTCTCCACCCATGGCCATCACCACCTTGCGCGTCATGGCGCCCCGTTCCGCGATGAAAAAGCTGGCGTATAGCACGACGAGGAACAGGGTGGTGCCAAAGCCGCGCAAGGACAGCAGGGCCGGCGCGATCCAGGAACGGAAATCGATCCGGTCCAGCGTCACCGCGCGCACGTTGGCCCATGTCGGTTCGTCCTGAATGCCCAGCAGGCTGGCGTTGCGCGTGATCAGGTTTTCCAGGTTCTGCTCATAGCTTGGCAGGACTGCGGCGACCTGTGACAGGTTGTTCAGGACCAGGATGAACAGCAGGATCACAAAAAGCGTAAAGACCAACAAGATCAACGCACGACGCACCCAATCCGGAAGACGGCCAACCACGGGCAGTTTTTGCATGCTTTCGGCAGCAGCCAGCAGGATATAGACGGAAATCAGCGCCGCCAGCACCGGCAGCAACACGGGTTTGCCGATCCACAACAGCCAGCCGATCATCAGCGTCAGGGCAATGCCGTAGGTCGCGTTCCGCATGGTTTTGCCATCCTTCCCCAAATCCATCGGCGTGCCCGCGTCGTCCCGCATGGTTAAAGCGGCCACAGGAACGGGATCACCGCCGACGCCAGCAAACCGATGCTCAGGTTCAGCGGAATACCCACCTTCATGAAATCGGTGAACTTGTAGCCGCCGGGACCATAGACCAGCATGTTGGTCTGATAGCCGATGGGCGTGGCAAAGGACGCGCTGGCCGCGACCATCACCGCCACCACCAGCGCGCGCGGGTCAATGCCCAGTGCGCTGCCCAGACCGATGGCAATCGGCGTCATCACCACCGCCACCGCGTTGTTGCTGACCAGTTCCGTCAGCACGCTGGTCAAAAGGTAGATCGCCCAGATGATAAAGAACGGCGGCAGGTCCGAGATCAGGGGGGCTATGCCATTGGCAATCAGCGCCACCGCTCCCGAAGCCTCGAGCGCCGCGCCGATGGCCAGCATCGCAAAGATCAGCGCCAGCAGGCTGCCGTCGATGAATTCAAACGCCTCGTCCGCGTCGATACAACCGGTGATCAGCACAATCGCCACCGCCAGCACGCTCAGCAACAGGATCGGCGCCACGCCAAAAGCCGCCAAGCCGACGATGCCGAACAGCGCACCCACCGCAATCGGGGCATGCCCACGCCGGAATGCACGGCTTGAGGGGTGCGAAACATCAACCATGTCCATGTCGGACGCCAGCCGTGCGATGTCTTCCTGCGCGCCTTCCAGCAGCAGCGTGTCGCCCACGCGCACCACCAGATCGTCCAGTTGCTGGCCGATATTCTGGTTCCGCCGGTGCACCGCCAGCGTATAGACCCCGTACCGCCGACGCAGCCGCATCGATCCCAGCGACCGGCCGATCATCTTGCAGCCGGGCGTGATCAGCACCTCGACGGTCTGGGTTTCCACCGCAGAGACCTGGTCGACGCGCTTGAGCTCCTTGTTGCTTTGCAGGCTCAGCAATTCGGTCATCTGCGTGCGCAATACCACACGGTCGCCCACCTGCAGGCTGACCGCGGCCAGATTGCGCCGCAGCGACTGGTCGCCACGCACCACGTCGATCAGCCGCACGCCTTCGCGTTTGAACAGTTGCACGCCCGAAACCTCGCGCCCGATCAGGTTGCTGTCGGGGGGAATAACGGCCTCGGTGAAAAACTTCATCTTGCGTTTGTCGCTCAGCAGGTTGGCCATGCTGTCCCGGTCAGGCAGCAGCCAGGGAGCCACGAAACGCAGATAGATCATACCCCAGACCACCAAAATGGCACCCAGCGGTGTGACCTCGAAAATCGTGAACGGCGCCAACCCGTTGGCCCGTGCCGAACCGTCAACCAGCAGGTTGGTCGAGGTGCCGATCAGCGTCAGCGTGCCACCAAGAATCGCGGCATAGCTAAGCGGGATCAACAACTTGGACGGAGCGAGCCCCATTGTTTTGGAGATTTGCATGAACACGGGGATCATCACCACAACGACCGGCGTGTTGCTGACGATGGCGCTGGAGCCCACGACAAAGGCCATCAGCAAACCGATGGCCAGGGCCGGGTTTGTTCGGGCCTGTCGGCTGGCCAGCGCCGTGAACGCGTCCAGCGCTCCGGTCCGCACCAATGCGCCCATGATGATGAACATCGCCACGATGGTCCACGGCGCAGGGTTCGACAGAACCAGCCGCGCGGATTCGTAGGGCAGAACACCCGTGGCCAGCATCACCGCGGCCCCCGCAATCGCCACAACCTCGGTCGGATAGGTCTCGCGCAGGAACAGGATGAACATGATCCCGACGATGGTCAGTGTCAGGACCGCGCTGCCGGTCTGCGAAAGCTGGAAAATGCCCATATGTGGCGGCTCTACCTTATGAAAATGCCTGACGGGCACTTTTGCCGATCCGGCAACAGGCCGCAAGCAGATGCGTGCTTCCGCACGCTTGTCAGATCAACAATTCGACCCGAACACCGCATTTTCAGGCAACCGGCGACGGCCCCGCAGGCGACAAACGCCCGCCCTGTCGCACCATTTCGATCCGCGTGGCCTTGCCGGTCTTGTCGTCCGTCTCGACATAGACGCCCGACAGGGTGACGTCGCCCAGCGCGGGGGTGAAGCGTTCTTTCGGCATGCCGGTGATGAACCGGCGCAACGGTTCATCGCGCTGCATCCCGATGACACTGTCATAGTCACCACACATGCCCGCATCGCTCAGATAGGCGGTGCCCTTGTTCAGGATCATCGCATCCGCCGTCGGCACGTGTGTGTGCGTGCCGACAACCAGCGACGCGCGCCCGTCGCACCAATGGCCCATGGCCATTTTCTCGCTGGTCGCTTCGCAGTGGAAATCGACAATCACCGCCGACGCCTGGCCACCCAGCGGATGCGTGCGGAACACCTGTTCCGTGGCCGAGAACGGGTCGTCAAAGGGGCGCTTCATGAACACCTGCCCCAGCGCCTGACAGACCAGAACCTTGCGCCCGCCCCGCGCATCAAACAGACGCGCACCTTTGCCGGGGGCCGATTTGGAGAAATTCAGGGGGCGAATGATGCGCGGTTCGGCCTCGCAGAACTGCAACATATCCTTCTGGTCGAACGCATGATCGCCCAGCGTCACGCAATCCGCGCCCGCGTCGAGAATGCCGCGCGCATGTGCTGCCGACAGCCCCATGCCCGAGGTTGCGTTCTCGCCGTTGACCACGACAAAATCCAGCTTCCACGCCTCGCGCAGCTTTGGCAGCCCCTGGGACACCGCCTGTCGGCCCGCGCGGCCCATCACATCGCCTAAAAACAATATTTTCATGCGGCCCTCATATGCGCCCCGGCAGGTCCCGAACAAGCCCCTGCCCTTCTTTTGGCCAAAAATATCCTGGGGGAGCACCGCAAGGCGCGGGGGCAAAGCGCACAGCCAGTGACATCAGAACTGGATCACATCCGCCTCGGTCACGATCATGTCCAGCGGTTGATCGGTCTCTTCCAGCGGCAGCGCCTCGGCCTCCTGCGCGGCAAAGGCAAAGCCCACGGCCAACACCGGCCCCCGCGCCCGCAACCCCTGAAGCGTGCGGTCATAAAACCCGCCGCCATAGCCCAACCGCCCGCCGCGCCGGTCAAAGGCCACAAGCGGCACGATCACGATCTGCGGCACAATCCACGCGTCGACCATCGGCACCCGCGCGCCAAAGGGGCCGTCGCGCAGCGGCATGTCAGGTTCCCACTGCGAAAACTGCAGGGGCTGCCCAGCCCCCTGGATGACCGGCACACCGACAGGGCCATAGGCCGATGCCTCGGCCATCGCCGCCAACGGGTCAATTTCGGTGCGAATGGGCACATATCCCGCCAACGGAACACCGCGGTGCCCTGCCAACAGTTCCGACAACACGCCACAGGCAGCGGGCGCAGCGGTCTCATAGGCGGCCTTGCGCCGGGCAAAGGCGGCCTTGCGCGCCGCTGCTTTTTGCGCCTCGAGCGTCACAGCAGCACGGCCGCGGCCAGTCCGAGAAAGGCAAAAAAGCCGACCACGTCCGTGACCGTCGTCACAAAGGCCCCCGAAGCCAGCGCAGGGTCCACGCCGACGCGGTCGAGGATCACCGGGATCACCGTACCGGCAAAACCCGCAACAACCATGTTCACCACCATCGCGGCGGCAATCACGTATCCCAGCGCAGGCGAGCCAAACCAGACCAGACCAACCACGCCCATCACCACCGCGAACAACAGCCCGTTGAACAGTCCCACCAGCACCTCGCGTCGGATCACCCGCCAGACGTTGCTGCCGGTAAGGTCCTTGGTCGCAATGGCGCGCACGGCGACGGTCAGCGACTGGGTGCCCGCATTGCCACCCATGGACGCCACGATCGGCATCAGCACCGCCAGCGCCACGATCTGCGCAATCGCCACTTCGAACTGCGCGATCACCAGCGAGGCGGCAATCGATGTCAGCAGGTTGACCGCCAGCCATGGCATCCGCTGTTTGGTCGTCTCGATCACACGGTCCGACAGCGAGCCCTCGCCAACACCGGCCAGACGCATGATGTCTTCCTCGTGCTCTTCGTCCAGCACGGCCATGGCATCGTCGATGGTGATCAGACCGATCAGGCGGCCCTCGTCGTCGACCACCGGGGCCGAGATCAGGTGATACTGGTTAAAGGCATAGGCCACGTCGCTTTCGGGCTGCGTGGCGGGGATCACCTGAAACGTCGGCTCGACAATATCCAGCAGCGGCACATCGCGGCGCGAACGCATCACCTTGCCCAATGTAACATTGCCCACCGGATGCAGGCGCGGATCGACCACGACGATGTGATAGAACTGATCCGGCAGATCTTCTTCGGACGAGCTGCGCAGATGATCGATGGCATCGCCTACGGTCCAATGCTCGGGGGCCATCACGACCTCGCGCTGCATCAGACGGCCGGCGGAAAACTCGGGGTAGGACAGCGCCTGTTTCACCGCCAGACGGTCGGCATCCTCAAGGGCGTCCAGAATCGCCTCTTGCTGGCTGTCGTCCATGTCCTCGACCAGATCGACCACGTCGTCGCTGTCGAGGTCACGCACCGCCTGCGTCAGCACCTGCGGTGTCAGCACCGCGATCACTTCGTCGCGGATGCTCTCATCCAGTTCCGACAGGATGTCGCCGTCGAACTCGCGATCATAGAGCCGGATCAACCGCGAACGGTCATAGGCGTTGATCTGTTCCAGAAGGTCGGCGATGTCCGCCGGGTGCAGCGGATCCATCAGTTCGATCAGCTTGGCCTGATCCTCGATGTCGACCGCATACAGAATCGCGCTGACCGCTTTGCGGTCCAGCTGATAGGCCTCGTCAGGGCGTTCTTCCTCGACCTTGGCGTCTTGTTCAATCGTATCGAATTCGTCAGCCATGGCCCGGTCCCCGCGTTGCGCCCGCGACCATAGGGGCGCAGGTTTCCCTACACAATGGTGCGACGGGAACAAAGGTCAATTTACCTTTGTCCTTCGCCCGCTTAACGTGCACTGCATGAGCAAAGATATCCTTTTGACCGGCCATGTGCTGGTGACCACGGGCGACCCATTCACCGATCCGGATGCGGTGCAGATCCATGCCGGTCACGGCGTGCTGATCAAGGGCAGCCGCATTGCCGCCACAGGCCCCGCTGACGTCCTGCGGGCACAGGCACCGGATGCCACGGTGCATGACCACGGCGACCGTCTGATCCTGCCCGGTTTTGTCGACGCCCACGTGCATTATCCACAGACAGCGATCATCGCGAGCTGGGGCAAGCGGCTGATCGACTGGCTGAACACCTATACGTTTCCCGAAGAATCCCGCTTTGGCGATGCCGACTATGCGGCACAGGTGGCGAACAGCTATCTGGACCTGGCCCTGGCCCATGGCACCACGTCGATGTGTTCCTTTGCCACCATCCACCCCGCGTCGGTCGACGCGTTTTTTCAAGCGGCGTCGGCGCGGGACATGCGGGTGGTTGCCGGCAAGACCTGTATGGACCGCAACGCGCCGGACAGCTTACGCGACACCGCGCAAAGTGCCTATGACGACAGCAAGGCGCTGCTGACCCGCTGGCACGGCACGGGACGCGCGCATTACGCCATCACGCCGCGTTTCTCGCCCACTTCGACACCGGACCAGCTGGAGGCATTGGGCGCGCTTTGGGCCGAGCATCCCGATTGCCTGATGCAGACGCATCTCTCGGAACAGGTGGATGAGATTGCGTGGGTCCGTGACCTCTATCCAAATGCCCGCGACTATCTCGACACATACGAGGCGCACGGGTTGCTGGGCGCACGCGGGGTCTACGGCCACGCCATCCACATGGAGCCGCGCGAAGTGGACCGGCTGGCCGAGGTCGGGGCGGCCGTTGTGCATTGCCCGACGTCCAACACATTCATCGGCTCGGGCCTGATGGATCTGGCCGGACTGGCGGCGCGCGGGATATCCGTGGGGCTGGCCACCGACACCGGCGGCGGATCGTCGTTTTCAATGCTGCGCACGATGGCGGCGGCTTATGAAATCGGCCAACTGCGCGGCACCCCGCTGCACGCTCGGCACCTGCTGTGGCTGGCCACCGCCGGATCGGCGCGCAGCCTGCAGCTGCACGACCGGATCGGGACGCTGGCGGCAGGCTATGACGCAGACATCTGCGTACTGGATCTGGCCTCGACCCCGGCGATTGCGCAGCGGGCCGCAAATGTGTCGGACATCTGGGAGGCCGTCTTTGCCACGATCATGATGGGAGACGACCGGGCCGTGGCGCAGGTATGGGTCAACGGACGGATGGTCGCCTGAGCCCGCAATGTCCGGTCGCGCGTGTCCTGTCAGCACGTTCAATGCGCTGACGCGCCACGAAACCAATCTGACCACCACGACCGCGAGGGCGCGCGGGCCGCTTCGGCGACGCTGGGATGCACCCGTTCAGAGGGGTCCAACCCGACCTTGCGGGCGCGCCGCGTGATGAACAGTCCGCCAAAGCCGCGCCATGTGCCCACCGACGGGGCCAGCGGATCCTGCGGAAACCGCGCGGCCCATCCTTCGGGCAATGGCAGGCCACAGCTCTCTGCCTTTTCCAGCATCCAGACCAACGAGATATTGGACAGGGGCCGCGCCGCATCAAAGCCACCCAATTGCCCGCCGACATCCCCGTGCGTGCCCCGGAACCACATCTGTTCCAGATGACCGTGCCAGTCGTTGCGGGTCTCCCACATGACAGGCGCATAGGCCATGCGTGTCTCGTTGCGGGCCAGTGCGTGATAGCCGTGCTTTACATGCGGACCAAGCTGGTGGTCGTGAAAGGAATGGTTCGGCGCGCTGAACCGCCACAGCACCGGCGCGTTCAGTCCCAGCGATTTCACCGTGTCCCAGACGCCGATCATCTCGATCGGCACATCCGCGTGACAGTGCATGCGGGCAAAGGCACGGGCCGCATCGCTGCGGCCCCCCGCCTCGTAATGTCGGTACACTTCACGAATGTTCCGCTCGGTTGCGCTCTCGGCCTTGAGCAAGCCCAAAAAGCCGACAATACCCGCCAAGGAACGCACCGCATAAGCACCGCGCGAATAGCCCATCAGGAAAATCGTGTCGCCGGGACGGTAGCGCGATGCCAGATAGCCATAGGCGCGCCGTATCTGCCGGTTGATCCCGCGCCCCAGCAAGACATCGCCCGCGCGTCGCCAGTGCGACCATTGCAGGCCGGATTCGTAATAGACCGACACGTCCGAGCCGGTCTCATGGAGCAGTTTGTAGGTCAGACCCGCGTTCGTTTCGAAATCCGGCATGAGCGTGGACATCGTGCCATCAAGGATGATGACATGGGTGGTTGGCCCGCGTCTGCGCGGCGACCCGGTCGGAGCACCCGAGCGGAATCGTCCGCGCAGCCAACCGGCAATTGCTCTATTCAGCCGCGACAGGCTCATTCTTCAGCATTTCCCAAACTCGCATCGGTGTGAACGGCATATCCGCCTGTCGCACACCGCGTTCCCAAAGTGCGTCCTGCACCGCATTCGCCACAGCCGCCAGGGCACCGACGGTCCCCGCCTCGCCGCAGCCTTTCATGCCCATGATGTTGGCCGTGGACGGCACCGGCTCTGACGTGAAACCGATCCAGGGCACGTCATAGGCACGCGGCATCGCGTAATCCATGAAGGACGCCGACAGCAGCTGGCCGTCTTCGTCGTAAACCACATGTTCAGTGATCGCCTGACCGATGCCCTGTGCCACGCCGCCGTGCACCTGACCCTCGGCCAGCATCGGGTTGATCAGGTTCCCGAAATCATCGACCACGGTATAACGGTCCACCGTCGTCACACCGGTCTCCGGGTCGATCACAACCTCGGCCACATGGGCACCGTTGGGGAAACTGCGCGCAGGCAGGCTGGCGCGGGCCTCGTGTTTCAGCAGGTCATCGCGCTCGACCTCACGGGCCAGTGCG
Organism: Pseudosulfitobacter pseudonitzschiae; assembly: GCF_900129395.1. Classification (GTDB taxonomy): domain Bacteria; phylum Pseudomonadota; class Alphaproteobacteria; order Rhodobacterales; family Rhodobacteraceae; genus Pseudosulfitobacter; species Pseudosulfitobacter pseudonitzschiae. The sequence goes on along the minus strand of NZ_FQVP01000001.1, from coordinate 32,517 downwards.
GCAACCTCCAGCATGGTGGGTGTCAGGTTGCTGCCCTCGGCGCGGAAGCGTTCGTCGTCAAATTTGATCTCAGACGGCTCGACCCCCATTTCACCGGACAGGAATTCCTTGAAGCTGGTCAGGATCACATCGACTGTCGCCAATGTGGCGTTGTTCTGCGTGGTCACCGACCGCGATCCGCCTGTCCCGCCACCCTGTTTGATCAGGTCGCTGTCACCCTGGATCACCTTGATCAGGTCATGGGGTATGCCCGTCTGGTCGCTGAGGAACTTGGCATAGACCGTTTCGTGACCCTGCCCGTTGCTTTGCGTCCCAACATAGATCGACACCGTACCATCCTCGTTGAAAGTGACCTTGGCCCCTTCCGAAGGATCGCCCAAAATACTTTCGATATAGTAACAGGTGCCACGGCCCCGCAGCAGACCGCGCTCGGCATCCGCAGCCTTGCGCGCGGCAAAGCCGTCATCGTCGGCCTCGGTCACCATGCGATTGAGCACTTTGTTAAAATCACCCACGTCGTAGGTTTCCCCTGTGGCCGTCTTGTAAGGAAACTGGCTGGGCTTGATAAAGTTCCGCCGACGCAGCTCCCACGGGTCGATGCCCAACTCGCGCGCGGCGCGGTCCATGACGCGTTCCAGCACATAGATCGCTTCGGGTCGGCCGGCACCGCGATAGGCGTCCACCTGCGTGGTGTTGGTGTAATAGCCTTCGACCTGCAGCCACGTGGTTTGAACGTCGTAAACGCCCATCAGAACGCGCGAGAACAGTTGCGTCTGGATAGGCTGGCCAAACTGGCTGTTATAGGCCCCAAGGTTGCAGCGGGTGCGCACGCGGTAGGCGGTGATCTTGTGATCGGCGTCAAAGGCCAGCTCGGCCAGCGACACCAGATCGCGCCCGCCGTTGTCGCTCATCATCGCCTCGCCCCGGTCGGACATCCAGCGCACGGGGCGGTTCAGCGTGCGGGTGGCATGGGCCAGCACGAAAGGTTCGGGATAGCCCATCGCCTTCATCCCGAAACCGCCGCCCACGTCGGGGTTGGTCACGCGAATTTGTTCCTTGTCGACCTGCAACGCCTCGGCCAGTTGGTCCTTATGCGCCCAGACCCCTTGCGCGTTGATTGCCACGTGGATGCGGTCGCCCTCCATCTCGGCGTAACAGCCGCGCGGCTCCATCGAGTTGACGATGATACGGTTGTCGCCAATCTCAAGGCTGACCGTGTGCGCGGCAGCGTCAAAGGCAGCCTGCGTCGCATCCTCGTCGCCCATGCCCCAGTCAAAGGCGCGGTTGTCGGGGGCCTCGGCGTGCAGGGTTTCGCCGCCCGGCGCCAGGTCCATCTTGGCGGGCAGCTCGTCATAGTCCAGCACGATCAGCTCGGCTGCATCGCGGGCCTGTTCGTATTTGTCGGCAAAGATCACCGCGACAGGTTCACCCACATAGCGCAGCTTACCGGTGGCAAGGATCGGGCGTTTCGGAGCGGCCCCCTTGGTCTTGTCGCGGTTGTCGACGGTGGCACCCTGCATCCCGGTGTTCATGCCCGCCGCTTCCAGATCGTCATAGGTCAGCACCAGCTGGACACCGGGCGCGTCCTTGGCCTCGGAAACGTCAAGTTCGGTGATGGTCCCGTGCGCCACGGGCGAGCGCAGCACAAAGGCATGCAAAGCGTCCTTTGGCGTGATGTCGTCCACATAGCGGCCCGCACCGGTGAGAAAGCGTACATCCTCGACCCGTACCGTCGACTGGCTTTTCCCGAACTTGTCCATGAGTATCCCCTGTTCGCATGACTTGCGTTGCTGCGGAGATTAGCCGTGCAGACCACATTGTCCAGAGAGGGTGGATGCAATTGCAGCGCGAGGCGCGGGGTGTTGCCTTATCCAAGGGTCACGGCCCCAGGTGCTGGCGCGCCTGCACCGGGGTTTCCCGATCAGGAAAAGAGGCACAGGTGGCGCGCGGGGCTATGAGTGCTTTTCCTTTCTTTGCGGCTTTGCTAAGCCCAGCGGGCCATTCATCCACCTGCCGGAGACAGCCCATGCCCTTGGAAAAATCATTCAACGCCGCCGAGGCCGAACCCCGGCTGTATTCCGTCTGGGAAGAGGCCGGATGTTTCGTTGCGGGTGCAAACGCCAAGCCGGGTGCGTCCTCCTATTCCATCATGATCCCGCCGCCCAACGTCACCGGCGTGCTGCACATGGGTCATGCGTTCAACAACACGCTTCAGGACATCCTCGTGCGCTGGCACCGGATGCGCGGCTTTGACACGCTGTGGCAGCCCGGAACGGATCATGCGGGCATTGCTACGCAAATGGTCGTGGAACGCCGTCTGGCCGCAGCGCAACAACCCAGCCGCGTCGAAATGGGCCGCGAGGCGTTTCTGGAGAAGGTCTGGGAATGGAAGGCGGAATCGGGTGGCACCATCGCAAGCCAGCTGCGCCGTCTGGGCGCATCCTGTGACTGGTCGCGCGAGGCGTTCACCATGTCCGGCGCCCCCGGCGCGCCCGAGGGTCAGGAAGGCAACTTCCACGATGCGGTGATCAAGGTCTTTGTTGACATGTTCAACAAGGGTCTGATCTATCGCGGCAAGCGGTTGGTCAACTGGGACCCGCATTTTGAAACCGCGATTTCCGACCTTGAGGTCGAGAATATCGAGACGCCCGGCCAGATGTGGCATTTCAAATACCCGCTGGCCGGTGGGGCCACCTATACCTACATTGAGAAGGACGAAGACGGGAACGTCACGCTCGAAGAAGAGCGCGATTACATCTCGATCGCCACCACGCGCCCCGAAACCATGCTGGGCGATGGTGCGGTTGCGGTTCACCCGTCAGATGAACGTTACGCGCCCATCGTCGGGCAGCTTTGCGAAATTCCGGTGGGGCCGAAAGAGCACCGCCGCTTGATCCCGATCATCACCGACGAATACCCCGACAAGGATTTCGGCTCGGGTGCGGTCAAGATCACCGGCGCGCATGACTTCAACGACTATCAGGTCGCCAAACGGGGCGGCATCCCGATGTACAACCTGATGGACACCCGCGGTGCCATGCGCACCGATGGCCGCCCCTATGCCGAAGAGGCCGCGATTGCGCAGGCCATCGCCAACGGTGAACAGGAGTTCGACGAGGCGATGATCGCCGCGATGAACCTTGTGCCGGAAGAATACCGCGGCCTGGACCGCTTTGACGCCCGCGCCCGCGTTGTTGACGACATCACCCGCGAGGGGCTGGCCGTCATGCACATGGTTCCGGTGACCGACGCCGAAGGCAACGAAAGCGTGGAGGCGGTGCCCTATGTCGAGCAAAAGCCGATCATGCAGCCCTATGGCGACCGATCCAAAGTGGTGATCGAGCCGCTGCTGACAGACCAGTGGTTCGTGGACACCGACAAGATCGTCGGCCCCGCGCTGGATGCGGTGCGCAATGGCGATGTGAAAATCATCCCCGAAAGCGGCGAAAAGGTCTATTACAACTGGCTGGAAAACATCGAACCCTGGTGCATTTCGCGCCAGCTTTGGTGGGGTCACCAGATCCCGGTTTGGTACGGCTTTGACCTGCACGCCTTTGGCTTTGCCGACGACGAGGGCGACGGCGCGTTGGATATGGTCGAAGTGGGCCGCCTGCTGTCCGCGCAATCGCTGCGCGACCGGGCTGACCGCCACATCTGCGGTGCGGATTTTGACGGCGTTCATGCGGACTTTACCGCGTCGTTGGCCGAACTGCCGACACCGCTGGGCCACGCCCGCGTGGTCGAAGTGGCCGACCGCGACACCGCCATGCACCAGTTCACCGCAGCACTGGCCGAATATGCCACCACGCAGGACCCCACCACGCTGATCTATCCGGTCTGGCGTGACCCCGACGTGCTGGACACGTGGTTTTCCTCGGGCCTGTGGCCCATCGGCACGCTGGGCTGGCCGGAACAAACGCCTGAACTGCAACGCTATTTCCCCACATCGGACCTGATCACAGGGCAGGACATCCTGTTCTTCTGGGTCGCGCGGATGATGATGATGCAGTTGGCGGTTGTGGGCGAGAAGCCCTTTTCGACCGTCTACCTGCACGGCCTTGTGCGCGATGCGCAGGGCAAGAAGATGTCCAAGTCGACCGGCAACGTCATCGACCCGCTGGACCTGATTGACGAGTTCGGTGCCGACGCCCTGCGCTTTACCAATGCGTCGATGGCCAGCCTGGGCGGCGCGCTCAAGCTCGATACCAAACGGATCGAAGGCTATCGGAACTTCGTCACCAAGCTGTGGAATGCCGCGACCTACGGCGAATTCAAGGGCACGTTCGAACTGCCCCACTCGGATGAGGTGCCGCAGACCACACTGCCCCTGAACACATGGATCAAGGGCGAGATTGCCAAGACACTGGAAACCGTGAACGCTGCACTGGAAACCTATCGGTTCAACGATGCGGCCAACACGCTGTACAGCTTTGTCTGGGGCACCTTCTGCTCGCAGTATCTGGAGTTCACCAAGCCGGTTCTGGATGGCGACGACGCGGCGGCAGCCGCTGAAACCAAGGCCACCTATGCCTGGGCGCTGGACCAGATCCTGATCCTGCTGCACCCGATCATGCCCTTTGTCACCGAAGAGCTGTGGAGCGCCAAGGCGCGACCCAAGATGCTGGTGCACACCGATTGGCCAACCTACACCGCCGCCGAACTGGTGGACCCCAAGGCCGACGCCGATCTGACTTGGACCGTGGCCATCATCGAGGCGATCCGTTCCGCGCGTGCGCAGATGAACGTGCCTGCGGGCGCTTTCGTGCCGCTGGTGGTCAAGGACATGGACGACACAGCGCGACGCGTCTGGACCGAGAACGAGGCGTTGATCACCCGCTTTGCCCGCGTCGAGGCGCTGACCGAGGTGACCGAGATGCCCAAGGGCACCGTGGCGCTGGCGGTCTCGGGCGGCAGCTTTGGCCTGCCCTTGGCCGACGTCATTGACGTGGCCGCAGAAAAGGCGCGTCTGGACAAGACATTGGGCAAGCTGGCGAAAGAGCTGGGTGGCCTGCGCGGCCGTCTGAACAACCCCAAGTTCGTCGACAGCGCGCCCGAAGAGGTCATCACCGAAACCCGCGCCAATCTTGCCCTGCGCGAGGCCGAAGAGGCCAAGCTGAAGGACGCGCTGGCACGGTTGTCCGAACTGGATTGATCCGGCCCCGGCCTGCCCCCTTCCCGTTTGTGATAACGGGGAGGGCAGCGCCGGGCACAGCGTCCCCCACCGACAGCGCGATGCGTTACTGGAACACAGGCGCGCGCTTTTGCATCGCCGCCGCGACGACTTCCATCTGGTCCGGTTTGCCGATCAGCTTGGCTTGCTCGACGCTTTCCGCCATCAGGATCCTATCCGAATAAGCCCCATAGCCTTGCGTGATCAACGCCTTGGCTGCGCGAATGGCCGAGGGGCTTTTGCCTGCGATCTCTTCCGCCAGCGCCAGCGCCGCCGCCAGCGGGTCGTCGGCCAGTTCTGTGACCAATCCCCAGTCCAGCGCCTGCTGTGCGCCCACGGGTGTCGCGGTATAGGTCAGCCGCCGCGCCACATCCTCGCGCACCAGACGGGGCAACAGCACCATACCGCCCATATCGGGCACCAACCCCCATTTCATCTCCATCACCGCCATTTGCAGGTCCGGCCCCGCAATGCGGATATCCGCCCCCAGCGCCAGTTGGCAGCCCGCGCCAAAGACCGGCCCGTGCAGGGCCGCGATCACCGGCATCGGCACGCGGGTCCAGATCATCGCAACCTCTTGCCACTGGTTCGTGGTGCCGTCCCCGTGGCTGCGGGGAACCAGCGCTGCCTCGGGATCATTGCCCATGGATTTGCCCAGCCCGCCGATGTCGATACCTGCGCAAAACGCGCGGCCCTCGCCCGACAATACGACCACGCGGGCATCCGAGGCTGCAACCTCCTGCCCTGCCGCGATAATCGCGTCGATCATATCCTGATCCACGGCATTCATCTTGTCCGCGCGGGTCAGGCGCACGTGGGCGATGTGGTTTTCATGGGTGACGGACACGCGCGACATGGGCAGAACTCCTCTTTGCGCGCACCTCAGCGCAAAGCCGCCCCGAATTCCAGCCCGACGTGAGGGCACGCCCCTGCGCCATGCCCTCTTTCCAAGGGCACGGTCCCACAGTATTCCTGCGCGCATGACACATGCACGCCTCACCCCGCTCGCCCAGTCCCTGCCCGCATCGGTTCCCTTTGTCGGCCCTGAAACCCAGGAACGCGCCCGTGGGGGCGCTTTCGATGCGCGTCTGGGGGCCAATGAGAACGTGTTTGGCGCATCGCCCAATGCCCGCGCCGCGATGAGCGAGGCAGACGCCTGGATGTACGGCGACCCCGAATCGCACGACCTGATTGCAGCGCTGGCCGCCCATCTGCGCACCGACCCCGCGCATATCATGGTGGGCGAAGGCATAGACGGCCTGCTGGGTTATCTGGTGCGGCTTTGCGTGGGCGAAGGCGATGCGGTGGTCACCTCGGACGGGGCGTATCCGACGTTCAATTACCACGTGGCGGGCTTTGGTGGCGTTTTGCACAAAGTGCCTTACAAGGGCGATCACGAGGATCCGATGGCCCTGTTCACCAAGGCCGCAGAGGTGGACGCCAAGCTGGTCTATCTGGCCAACCCCGACAACCCGATGGGCAGCTGGCACGAGGGTGACACCATCGTGCGTGCATTGGATGCGCTGCCCCAGGGCTGTCTGCTGGTTCTGGACGAGGCTTATATCGACTGCGCCCCGCCCGGCACCGCGCCCGACCTGCCCTTTGACGATCCGCGTCTGGTGCGGATGCGCACGTTTTCCAAGGCTTACGGCCTGGCAGGTGCACGGGTCGGCTATGCTTTGGGCCATCCCGATCTGATCACCGCCTTTCATAAGGTGCGCAATCACTTTGGCATGAACCGCGCGGCACAGGCAGGCGCGCTGGCGGCACTGGAGGATGACGCGCATCTGGCGCATGTGCTGTACCAGATCGACGGCGCGCGCCGACGGATTGCCGAGATTGCCATCGACAACGGGCTGGCCCCGCTGCCCTCGGCCGCGAATTTCGTGGCGATTGATTGCGGGCGCGACGGAACCTTTGCCAAGGCGGTGCTGGACGGGTTGATCGCGCGGGGAATCTTTGTGCGGATGCCTTTTGCCGTGCCGCAAAACCGCTGCATTCGGGTCAGCTGCGGAACACCCGAGGATCTGGATGCCTTTGCAGCGGCCTTGCCCAAGGCATTGGCGGAGGCCGCGACAAAGGCCTGAAACCGCGACCAAGCCCCGCTTCTCGGTGTAAATCACCCCCGTCGGACAGAAAATCTACGCACCGGCCAATTCAGCGCTATACTCACAGGCACACCCCTTTGATGTGCCTGCCATGATCAACCGCCCAACGCAGTCCGCGCCGAACTATACCAACGCCTGCATCGTCATGTTCGGCGTCAATCTGTCGTGGGTGTTCCTGGTGCTCTGGGCATTATGGGGCCTGCTGGCCGTGGTCGCCCTCGGCTGGACACTGAACCGCTGGATGACTTGGCTTGAGGCCCGCAAGGCGCGGGCCTGCCTGCCGTTCACCCCGCAGCGATAACGCCCGAGGCTGCTTCAAGCGCACCGCTGCCGTGCGGCAGGTCCAGCGCCTTGAGCCCGGAATCGATACCGCCCAGCATGCCCATGACCATGTGGCCGCTGACGTGGCCCATGTGACCCAGCCGGAAAAAGCCGTGCCATGCCGGATCGTTCGGCTCGGCCATGCCCAGACCGATGCCCAGCGTCAGGCCCAGGTTCTCTTCCGTCCAGTTGCGCAGCTTGGTGGCATTGGGTGCACCAAGACCGATGGCAGTGACCGAATGGCCGCGTTGCGCCGGATCGGGCACGTTCATTTTCATCGGGCCATCCGCCCCCCACGCGTCGACAGCAGCCCAGACCGCACGGGCCAGCAGGTGATGCCGCCGCCAGACGTTTTCCAGACCCTCCTCGTGGATCATGTCCAGCGCCGCGCGCAGGCCATAAAGGTGATGCGTCGGTGCCGTGCCGTTCCAGTATTCGAAAAACGCCGTGGGGTTTGCACGCGGCGTCCAGTCCCAATACCGGCTGACACGGTCCATCCGCGCACGCGCCTCGGCCGCCTTGTCGCTGAAAAAGACGAAACACATGCCCGGCGGCACCATCATCCCCTTTTGCGAGCCTGCAATCACGACATCCACGCCCCAGGCGTCCATCTCGAACGGATCACAGCCCAGCGAGGCCATGCAGTCCGCCATCAGCAAAGCGGGGTGGTTCAGGTCATCCAGCACCGCGCGCAGGGCAGCAATGTCGTTTTTATAAGAGGTCGAGGTGTCCACATGCACGGCCAGCACAGCCTTGATCTCATGCGCCTTGTCCGCAGCCAGCCGTTCCGCCACCCGCACCGGATCAATCGCCGAGGATTTTCCGAAATCCATCACTTCGGCATCAATGCCCAGCCCCACGGCCACGTCCGCCCAGCCCAGACCAAAGCGGCCCGTTGCAGGCACCAATACCTTTTGCCCCGCCATGACCGTATTGCTCAGGCAGGCCTCCCATGTGGCATGGCCGTTGCCGATGTACATCGCCACATGCTGACTGGTCCGCGCCACCCGTTTGAGGTCGGGCACCATCCCTTCGACCATTTCGATCAACGCGCCATGATAGATGTTCGGCGCCGGGCGGTGCATGGCCCGCAGCACCCTGTCGGGCATCACGGACGGGCCGGGAATTGCAAGGTAATCGCGACCAAATGCAGCGAGCGGGTGTTGAGGCATGAGAGGCTCCTGAGACTTATCGTGGGCACACTACGCCAGCGCGGCGCGGCGTCAATCGCCATTGGACAGCTTGTGCGCTTGCACGGGGCCTGTTCGCCAAGTACACCAAAGGTCAACCAAAACCACGAGGACCGCAGCCCAGTGCCGCGTGTGAAACAAACATCGTGACAACACCCCCCGAAAAGAAACCGGCCACCGCAACCCCGCTTGCAGCGCCTGCGACGGCACCTGTCAACTATGCTTCAAGCCACCTGATGACCTGGCTGTGGCAGAACTATCTCAAGAGACATGTGCCCACCTTGATCGTGGCGGTGATGTTCATGATCATCGAAGGGTCGATGCTGGGCGCGCTGTCGTGGATGATGCAGCCGATGTTCGACACTGTTTTTGTGCAGGGCAACGGCGACATGCTGATCTGGGTCGGAGTGTTGCTGGTCGGCATCTTCGTGGTGCGCGCGGTGTCCTCGGTGGTGCAAAAGGTGCTGCTGACGCGGATCGCGCAAAAGACTGCGGCCGCCCTGCGAATCGACTTGCTGGATCACATGATGAAGCTGGATGGTGCGTTCCACCAGTCGCACCCGCCCGGCTTCCTGATCCAACGGGTCCAGCAGGACGTGAACGCCGTGGGCGACGTCTGGCGCGCCATCATCACAGGTGCGGGGCGTGATTTCATCGGGCTGATCGTTCTGATCGGCGTGGCCATCAGTGTTGACCCGATCTGGGCCTTGCTGGCCTGCGTCGGCACGCCGCTTTTGGTGCTGCCTGCGGCCATGGCGCAACGCTATGTGCGCCGCCATGCCCGCAACGCCCGCGATCTGGGGGCCAACCTGTCCACCCGTCTGGACGAAGTGTTTCACGGCATCGTTCAGATCAAGCTGAACGCGCTCGAGGATTACCAGTCGACCCAGTATCGCGGTCTGACGGACCGTTTCGTGCGCACCGAAGTGCGCACCGCCTTTGGCGGCGCTGCCATTCCCGCGATGATCGACATCATGTCGGGTGCGGGTTTCATGGCCGTGATCCTCTATGGCGGGGCCGAGATCATTGCCGGTGACAAGACCATTGGCCAATTCATGACCTTTTTCACCGCCATGGGCTTTGCCTTTGACCCCCTGCGCCGTCTGGGCGCGATGAGCGGGCTGTGGCAGGTCGCCGCCGCCGCCATCGAACGGATCAAGGAATTGCTGGACGCGCCGGTGAACCTGAAATCGGCCAAGGCACCCAAACCAGTGCCCACTGGCACGCCCGAAATTGCGCTGGAAAACGTCACGCTGGCTTACGGCAACACCACCGTGCTGCACGATCTCAGCCTAGTGGCTGCCCCCGGCAAGACCACGGCGCTGGTTGGCGCATCGGGCGCGGGCAAGTCCACCATCTTCAACTTGCTGACACGCCTGGTCGATCCACAAAAAGGCGTTGTGAAAATCGGGGGCGTGCCAGCGGCGGAAATGAAGCTGCATCAATTGCGCAGCCTGTTTTCGGTGGTCACCCAAGAAGCCCTGTTGTTCGACGAAACCCTGCGCGAGAATATCCTGCTGGGGCGTACCGATGTGTCGGATGCACGGCTCAAGGAAGTGCTGGACGCAGCCCATGTCTCGGACTTCCTGAGCAAGCTGCCCGATGGGCTAGACACCCACGTCGGTCCGCGCGGATCGGCCCTGTCGGGCGGTCAGCGCCAGCGTGTCGTGATCGCCCGCGCCCTGCTGCGCGACACACCGATCCTGCTTCTGGACGAGGCCACCTCGGCACTGGATGCGCAATCCGAACACGTGGTGCAAGAAGCGTTGGACCGTCTGGCCGCAGGCCGCACCACCATCGTGATCGCACACCGCCTGTCCACCATTCGCGGGGCTGACAAGATCATCGTCATGGACCGTGGCAAGGTCATCGATCAGGGCACCCACGACGAGTTGCTTGCGCGCGGCGGCATTTATGCGGACCTCTACCGCCTGCAATTCCAGGACGGCAAAACCGTGGTCGATGTGGCCGGGTCACGTCGGCCTGCGCCGCGCGTTGATGGACCTTCGGACCCGCGTCCCGGCATTCTGGCACGGATGCGTGAACGCCTGTTCGGCTAACGGCGATAGGCCTGCGCCAACCGTGCAGGCGACACGCCGCAGGCATAGCGGACCAGCGTCCAGAGATTGCGCGCCCCGCGCCGTATCCATCCCTGTTGGCGGTACTTCGCTGCACTGGTCACTGCCACTGCGTCCAGCCGCACCAGCTTGCCGCGCAGGCTGCGCGCCATGGCGACGTCCTCCATCAGCGGCTGATCCGCATAGCCGCCGACCGCATCGTACAGGCTACGCGGCAGCAACAGCCCCTGATCCCCATAGGGCAGTCCCAGACGGCTGCGCAGGTTGGCCCAGCCCGCCACGAACCGTCCTCCCCGGTCAAAGCGCAGGCGAAACCAACCGGCGCACGCGCTGCTGTTCAGATGCTCGGCCACAACGCCGGACCATCCCTCCTGCAACACCGTGTCGGCATGCAGCACCAGCACCCACCGCCCTTGCGCCGCAGCTACCCCGCGCCGCAACTGCCCGCCGCGTGACGCTGGCCCGCTGACCACCTGCGCCCCCCAGGCATCGGCCAGCGCAGTGGTGTCATCGCCCGAACCGCCATCCGACACGATCAATTCGCGGATCAGCCCGGCTTCCAGCCCCTCCACCAAAGCTGCAAGGCAGGCGGCCAGTTGCGGGGCCGCGTCCAGCGTCGGGATCACGACAGATATCGGTGCGCGCATGGGCCTGCCCCCTTTTTCCTGCGGTTTCGACTGTTATATGTCACAAGACACCCAAAGGGAGCCACCCATGACCGACCGCACGATCCTGCGCCTCAGCGGCGCCGACACCCGCGACTTTTTACAAGGGCTGGTCACCAACGACGTCAGGAAACTGGATCAAGGGCTGGTTTATACGGCCCTGCTGACGCCACAAGGCAAGTATATCGCCGATTTTTTCCTCAAGGCAGATGGCGATGACGTGCTGTTGGACGCGGATGCGACACAGGCGCCTGCGTTGATGCAACGCCTGTCGATGTACAAACTGCGCGCCGATGTGACGATCGCGGAAACCGGGCTGCACCTGCACCGCGGCCTGAGCGCACAGCCCGACGACGCCCTGCCCGACCCGCGCCACCCTGCCCTGGGCTGGCGCGCCTACCGGGATGTGCCACAGACAGAGGACACCACCGACTGGACCGCATTGTACGTCGAACACATGATCCCCGGCGCAGGCCGCGAGCTGCACCCCGACACGTTCATTCTGGAGGTCGGTTTCGAACGCCTGAACGGCGTAGACTTCCGCAAGGGATGCTACGTGGGCCAGGAGGTCACGGCGCGGATGAAACACAAGACAGAACTGCGGAAAGGTCTGGCACAGGTGCACATCGACGGCCCCGCCGAGCCGGGCGCCGAGATCATGGCCAACGGCAAACCCGCAGGCACGCTGCACAGCCGCGCAGGTGATCGCGCGATGGCCTACCTGCGCTTTGACCGTGCAGGCGGGGACATGCACGCAGGTGACGCAACGGTCCGCAAACTGGACTGATCCCCTCTTTGGGCCTGAAATATCCCAAGGGTTCCGAACAGCCCCCCAAAACAAAACACCCGCCACAAAGGACGGGTGTTTCCAATCAAACCTGAAACCGGAAGCTTACGCGCGTTCTGCGTATTCCATGGTTTCGGTGTTCACGATGATCTCTTCGTCGTTGCCCACGAAGGGCGGCACCATGACTTTGACGCCATTGTCCAGAATCGCGGGTTTAAAGCTGTTGGCAGCCGTCTGACCTTTGACCACCGGCTCGGTATCGACGATCTTGCAGGTGACTTTCTGCGGCAGGGTCGCGTTCAACGCCTCTTCTTCGTGGAATTCCACGACGATCGTCATGCCATCCTGCAGGAACGGGCGACGCTCGCCCAGCAGCTCGGCGGGCAGCTGGACCTGCTCGTAGGTTTCGATGTCCATAACGACCAGCATCCCGTTCTCTTCGTAGAGGAATTGCTGATCTTTTTGCTCAAGCCGGACACGCTCGACCTTGTCCGCAGACCGGAAGCGTTCGTTCAGCTTGGTGCCGTTGCGCAGGTTGCGCATTTCGACTTGTGCAAAAGCGCCGCCTTTTCCGGGCTTTACGTGGTCGACCTTCACAGCCGCCCACAGGCCGCCGTTATGTTCAAGCACGTTTCCGGGGCGGATTTCGTTTCCGTTAATTTTAGGCATGAGGGTAAACCACGGCAAAAGGTTGATGAAGAAGTGAAACACCCTATATATTGATGCGCTGCCTCGCGCAACACGGCTATCTACTGCGCTGCACTGCGGCAGATATGCGCCTAACGCATGGACGCTATGCAATATCGGGGTATCCGAATCGACGTGGATGGGTCATAAGAAGCCTCACGCCGAAAAGACAAGAGCAAGAATAAAGGAAGGACGAAGAATGAACGACTTCGTTGACGGCACAGCCTTCAATAACGAGCAAGGCAACCGTGCACGTAAACTCTTTGCAGCCGTTGTGTTGGCTGCTCTGGACGACGCCATCGCTGACGACAAGAAGTATGGCAATGGTCCGGAACAGATCGCCCGCTGGGCACGTTCGCGCGACGGTCGCGAAGTGTTGAGCTGTGCAGGCATTGACCCCAACGAACGTGTGGTGTCGGGCCTGATGGAATTTGTCGGCAAGGGTGTTCGCACCTCGGTCGCGCTGTCGCGCGAAGAAAGCGAACGTCGCAATGCCGCGCAACAGGCCGAAGCCGCCTGATCCATACGACCAACCGCTGCTGAAATTAAAAAAACGCGCCCTCTGCTGGGCGCGTTTTTTTGTTGTGCGACGGACACAGCCCACGCAATTGCAGATTTGCCGCTTGCAGGTGTCGTGCCCTCTTGCCTCGGGCCTGCGCGAATGCGACGCAGTGCGCCATGACACGTGCAATCATGATCCAGGGCACCGGCAGCAACGTCGGCAAATCCATGGTCGTCGCGGGCCTTGTACGGGCCTGCGTGCGACGCGGCATGGCGGTGCGCCCGTTCAAGCCACAGAACATGTCCAACAATGCCGCCGTTACGCCCGAAGGCGGCGAGATTGGCCGCGCGCAGGCGCTTCAGGCCCGCGCGGCGGGTGTGCCGCCGCATGTGGACATGAACCCCGTGCTGCTGAAACCGCAAAGCGAGACCGGCGCGCAGTTGATCGTGCAGGGCAAGGTCATCGGCACCCAAGAGGCCCGCGCCTTTGGCCGTGAACGCGGTGCCCTGATGGCCCCCGTTCTGGACAGTTTTCGCCGGTTGGCCGCGCAGGCCGATCTGGTCTTGGTCGAGGGTGCGGGCAGTCCTGCCGAGACCAACCTGCGCAAAGGTGACATTGCCAACATGGGCTTTGCCGTGGCCGCAGGTGTGCCGGTGATCCTGATGGGCGACATCGACCGTGGTGGGGTGATCGCACAGCTGGTGGGCAGCCACGCGGTTCTGGATGACACCGACCGCGCATTGATCCGCGGCTTTGCCATTAACAAATTTCGCGGTGACCCCAGCCTGTTCGACGATGGGCTGACCGATATTGCGCACCGCACAGGCTGGCCGTCGCTGGGCGTTTTACCGTGGTTCGACGCCGCCCATCGCCTGCCGGCCGAAGATGTCCTGGACCTGCCCGCCCGCGCTGGCAGCGGCGCGGGACTGGTGGTCGCTGTGCCGGTGTTGCCGCGCATCTCGAACTTTGACGATCTGGACCCGCTGGCAGCCGAGCCGCATGTGGACCTGCGCCTGATCCAGCGCGGCACGCCCCTGCCCGCCGATGCGGATGTGATCCTGTTGCCCGGCAGCAAGTCCACAATCTCCGATCTGGCCTGTCTGCGTGCCGAAGGCTGGGACATCGACATCGCGGCCCACGTCCGGCGCGGCGGCCACGTGATGGGGCTGTGCGGGGGCTATCAGATGCTGGGGCAGACCATTGCCGATCCCGCTGGCGTCGAGGGACCTGCCGCCACGGTTGCGGGCCTGGGATTGCTGGACGTGCACACGACGCTGGCACCGTTGAAAACGCTGGCCCTGCGCACCGGCGTCGATACAGCCAGCGGCACGGCGCTTACGGGTTATGAAATTCACATGGGCGAAACCACCGGCCCCGACACGGCCCGCGCATGGCTGGACATGGGCGGAGTTGCCGCTGGGGCTGCGAACGCCACGGGGCGGGTCAAAGGGTGCTATTTGCACGGTATTTTCGGATCAGACGCCTATCGCAGCGCCTTTCTGGACCAATTGGGCCAACGCAGCGACCTGTCCTACGACCAGATGGTCGATGACACGCTGGACGCGCTGGCACAGCACCTTGAGGCGCATATGGATATTGATCTGCTGTTAAGGCTGGCGGCAGAGGTCTAGGACCCCTGCGTTATTCCAGTTCCTGCGCAGCCAGGGCGCGATGGATCTCGCGGCGCACCAGTTTGCGCACATTGCGGGTGATACGTTCACCCAAAGCACCTTGCAACTCTTGCCGCACGATGTCGGACACCAGATCGCGCAGGGCGTCCTCGTCCAGGATGTCCTCGTCCGTGTTCAAACTGTCCGCCGAGGTGTCGCGACGCGCTCCTTGCCCTGCAAACAATGTGGCCTCGGGCGCGGTATCGGCGGCATCTTCGGATTCGGCATCTTCTGCGGCATCTTCCCACGCCATCGCGGGCGGCTCTGTGCCAGCGTAATCGTCACGGCCTGCACCATCTGGCTCCCACTGGTCGTCCGTGCGCGCAATCACTTCTTCCAGAACGGCAATCTTTGCGCTCAGGCTTTGGGCGTTCATCGCTGCGGTGCTGGGTCCACGGTATTCGGGGACATCGCGCAGGGCGGCGGCTTCGGCCTCTTGTGCGTCCACGGCACGAAACACTTCGTGCAAGGTCCGGCCATCCGTCAGGCCAGCGTCATGATCGGCCTGCGCAGTTTCTTTGTTGTTCTCAGTCGCGGCAGCGGCAGCGTGCTCCTCGGATACCTCACGGTCCGCGTCAGCCTCACCGTCCAGATCAACGTCGACTTCGTCGCTGACAGCCATCTCAGAGGCAGCGTCCTCTTGCGCGCCGTGCTCTTGCGCCATCAAGGCGTCGATCACCGCATCGGCGTCAGTATCTTCCTGGGAACGATGATCGTCGAAACCGTCCTGATCCTCGGCGCTATCGGCCGCACGCGGCCCGCCCTCGTTTTCCTTGTGCCGGGGCGCTTCAGCCACGCGCAAGGCTGGGGTCAAAACCAGACGATCGGTCTTGGCCTTGGGCTTTTCTTCGGCGGGAACGCGTCGGTCTTCGGACACCAGGCGACGAATAGACGACAGAACGTCCTCGACCTCGGCATTGGTCACTGCATCAGGCATATTGTTTTTCCACTCTCACCTCAGCCCGCAGTCTACCGCGAACCAAAGATTCTCACAACAGGCGTGAAAAATTGTCGGTCTTTTTCCGTCAGTTTTTGCCCAGCGCCTTAAGCACGCGGTCCAGCTGCTTGCCCTGCTTGGTGTTCTTGGCAGGTCCGGTCTTGACCATATTGTAATAGGCCTCCGGGTCATAAATCTGCACGTTCAGGCCCAACTGCTGCGCCGTGAGCAGCCCCATCGAGGCCAGAACCGCATAAGCTGCAACATAGACCTGCGCCTGTGCCTGAATGCGCAGTGCCTGGGCATCCAGAAGCGTCTGTTCGGCGTCAAGCACATCCAAAGTCGTCCGCGCGCCCAAGGTTGCCTCTTCGCGTACACCTGTGAAAGCGACACTTGCCGCACGCACCTGCTGTTCGCTGGCCTGGGATTGCGCGATCAAAGCCTGCAAGTCCGCAATCGCATTGCCGACACCTTCGGCCAGGTTCTTCTGCACGACGTGCAGGTTGCTGCGGGCGGCGTCACGATTTGCCATCGCCGCGCGGTTGGACGAAGACAAGCGCCCGCCCTGATAGATCGGGCCACCCACTTCGATGCCCACCGAACCGGCCCGGCGGAAATCGTCGTTGTCAAAATTCTCGGTCACCGACAGCCCGCCGTTCAGGGTCACCGTGGGGTACATGTCGCGGCCGGTGGCGACCACCAGCAGGTCATTCGCAGCCACCTGGTGCTGCGCGGCCCGCAGATCGGGGTGCAGACGCATCGCAACGGCCTTGGCCTTTTCCACATTGCTTTCGGTGCGCGGCAGGCCCGGCGGCGGCGCCAGTTGCCCCGGCTCGCTTCCGACCACGTTGCGATAGAATTCAATGGCCTGGGCCAGATCACGTTTGGCCGCGGCCACACCGCTGCGGGCAGAAGCCAGCTGCGCCTCGGCCAGTGACACGTCGGTGCGGGTCACTTCACCCACCTCGAACCGGTCTCTAGCAGCACGCAGTTCCTGCGTCAGCAAACGCTGGTTGTTCTCGCGCAAGGCGACGAATTCATAGGACTGCCGGACGGTCATATAAGCCGAGACAGCCCGCAACAGCACTTGTTGTTCAATCGACAACAGCGACGCCCGCGTCGCCAGCACAACCTCTTTCGCGGCTTCAATGCGCGACGCGGATGCCCCGAAATCATAGACCAGCATCTGTGCCACGATGCCCATCGTCGTCGACGTGTCCTGAAGCGAGACGCGGTTGAACGAGGTGATGCCGAAAATATTGGTGTTGGACGAACCCGCGTTTCCAAAGGTGTGGTCGATGCTGGCAGACCAGTTCACGATCGGTCGCAGCAATGCCTGAGCCGAGGCGACATCCTCGTCAGCCGCGCGCAGCAAGGCGCGGTTCTGGTCCAGCAGGCCGGACCTTGTATAAGCCCCGGCCATGGCATCCGCCAAAGTGTCCGCACGCGCAGGCGCGGCGAAGGCGACACCGACAGCGAGCGCAATACTCAGGACAGAACCGGAAAAGCGTCTCACAGGTGTTTTCATCTCGAATTCGTCCTCAACATGCGGTGCATTCCACACCGGCTTGATCTGATTGCAACGTCTTCGGTCCGCCCGGAGACGCAATTACAGCTGGAACTGGCTGTGCGCCTCGAAACCGGGCAGAACAGGCGCGCCTGCGTTAAACGCGTTGCGCCATGAGATCCGCCCATCAATCTTGTACCCGACGCGCACTTCTCCCAGCGCGCCGTCCATGAACAGGCAGGCGATGCGACCGCCGTCCTTGATCTGGTCCAGCAAGGCCTGCGGCAAGCGCGCCACGCCACCCTGAACGATCACGACATCATACGGACCATGCTGCGCCGCACCCTCGGCGAGCGGGCCGGTGTGCAGGGCAACATTGTCCGCGCCCGCGGTCATCAGCGCCTCTTGGGCTTCACGCGCCAGATCCTCGTCTTCTTCAACGGCAACGACTGCTTCGGCCATATGCGCAATCACCGCAGAGGAATAGCCATAGGCCACCCCCACATCCAGAACCAGTTCGTCATTGCCGATGTCCAGAACGTCCAGCATCTTGGCCAGTGTCCGCGGCTCAAGAACCACGCGCCCTGCCCCCAGATCAATGTTCTCGCCCATATAGGCCGCTTCGCGTTGTGCCGCAGGCACAAAATCTTCACGGGCGACGGAAAGCATGGCTTCGATAATCGGAAACTTCGTCACATCCGAAGGCCGCACTTGCGTATCAACCATCACCGTGCGGCGCATTTCAAAGTTTGTCATGAACTGAACTCATCTGTTCGGAATCTGTCAAAATCAGATGTGCCACATTCCGAACCTCACGGCAACGGGCCGATGGGCGAAATAGGACCGTCCAATGTGCAGCCGTGCACAGTCAAGTCGCAATTGCCCGGGAGGTCAACGCCGAACCTCGCTGGCACGCAGCCCTGACCATGCGGCGCGCATCTCTGGCATTTGCGAAGTGTTGAGAAGCCTCAGGAATGCGCTTGCGCTCTCGCCGAAAACGGCCTATCACCCCGCCAACCACGAAAACCCTTGTTTTCAAGGCGCTGGCGAGTTGGCGGAGTGGTGACGCAGCGGATTGCAAATCCGTGTACACCGGTTCGATTCCGGTACTCGCCTCCACAAACTTCCTATATATTTCAACGCTTTGCGAGACACCCCCGCCGGTTCGGGTTGCTGTGGGCGATAAACAGCCACAGCATAGCCACGATCAATTTGGGCGCTGGCCATCCCCCTAAAAACGAAAAAGACCGCCCCGATTAAGGGGCGGCCCGAAACCGCACGGTTTTCAAAGGAATTCTCTGACATGGTGCCCGAAGGCTGGGTGGGTCTTGCCACATCGCCACCCGTCAGTGTCGCAATGGATCAAGCGACGGCGAACGCCTAATTGTTACCGCCGATCGCCACACGATGCAAGAACCTTTAAGCCCCCGCCTTGTGCCCCGTTGTGACCCGTTGTGACCTTTTATGCCCTTAATATCAACGGCTTAGCCCCTTTACAGCATCGAGAAACTTTGACACGGTGACTGCATCGGCCTGCCACGGTCGCGCATAGAATGGATCAATCCCATGACACACCCACAACGCCCCGCGCGGGCGAACAATACCGCTACGCCCAGCGTTGTTCGCAGCATCGAATACCACACCGACGGCCACCGCGTCGCAAAGTTGCTGTTGCTGAACGACGGTCGAACCCGACAGATAATCGAACAGGGTTGCCCGCTGCGATTGCGCGTCAAGATCGCCGCTGACGCGGTGTTGTTGGTCAACAGCTAATGTCACCCCGCGCGCAAATTACGGTTTTCACTTCAACGGATGCACGCCAGCCGCTGAACAAACGGTTCTTTGTCGCACCTGATGGAACGCTGGGCAAAACGTCACTCGCCCAAATGGTCAACGGGGTCGGGCAGGTCGTCAATCTGGAACGCCCCGCCGATCTGGTGAACGTGCGCAACGCCCTGACCGCACACCAAGCAATCGGGTTGGGCGTCCCGCTGACACCATACCTGCCCGAGACATTCAACATCACCACCAAGGAAAACAAACAGCGATACCCGCAGTTTTACGCCGAACACATCACGCGGACCGCCGCCCACATGGGCGCACCGAAAACACCCGCCCGCGTGTTCATGCTGGACAGTGACCCCGACGCCATGCCGCCAGCGGTGGCCGATCGGCTGGGCGTCGCAGGCGGTGTGCGCCCCGCGTTGCGGACCATCTGGCCGGAACTGGCCCGCGCCGAGGCTATCGAAACCGCTTCATCCAGCGCGGGCGTGCGTCTGGCCGGTCACCCGATACCGACCGCAAACAGCCTGCACACATTCGGGTTCATCCCCGCCGATACCAACCTGTCCGAACTGCTAAAAGACCTTCAGCGGCGGGCGTGGTTGCACGGGTTCGCGTGGCATATGGTCAGCAAATCCGGCCACCTGCTGGAACGATCAATCGTCGATACCACCGTCGGCGGCATGGAACGCCTGATTTACGAAGCCGCCCCGACAATCGACCCCGGTGTGGAACGTGACGCCCCCCCACCGGTGGTCCTGTCAGGTCAACCGGTGGCCGACCTGCCCGCACCTCTGACCGATGCAGAACGGACCACCGCCGACGCCCTGC
The DNA here is from genome assembly GCF_900129395.1 of Pseudosulfitobacter pseudonitzschiae. Classification (GTDB taxonomy): domain Bacteria; phylum Pseudomonadota; class Alphaproteobacteria; order Rhodobacterales; family Rhodobacteraceae; genus Pseudosulfitobacter; species Pseudosulfitobacter pseudonitzschiae. The sequence continues at coordinate 12,282 of NZ_FQVP01000001.1, read as the reverse complement.
GGATCGCCGACCGTGAACGCATGGCGGCGCTGGCTGGTATGGTGCGCACGCACTGGCGCGTCGGGCGCCGCGAACGGATCAAGGCCCACGGCAGCACCAAGAGCGACGCGGAAATCGACGCCGATCTGGACGCATTCGACCGTTTCAGCATCCTGACCGATGATTTCGTTCTGCAACTGGCCGACGGCACCGACATAACCGTCGCCGAACTGCTGGACAGCGGGCGGTTCGCTGACGGCCAGTATATCCCGTGCCCGATCGAAGGCCGCGACTACGGGTCAGCAACAGCGCACCTGCGGCTGGGGGTCGATGCGCATATTTTCAGTTTCGCCCACGGCTGGAACCGACGGTTCACATTCGCCCGCCACGGTGAAGCCGCCAATTTCACCAACAACGTGTTGCCCGCCGGATCGGGCACTATGGACGACGCGCGGGCCGTGGTGGCCGACACATTCCACGAACTGGCCGCCAGCTTCAAACCGTGGGCCGAATACCTGATCGAACGCCAAATGGTGACCGAACAGCGCGCAGAGGAAGCGAAAGCGATACGGGATAAAACGCCATCCCCCCCGATGGCCCGCCCCATGCCAGAGCCGCCAGCCGACGCCCTGGCACGCGTCGTCAGGGTCGCGACCGGCGTCGGGAAAACCTACGGGATTGAAAACGCCGTCCATTCGCTGGCCGCCAACTGGCAAGCCATGTCAAAACACGCGGCCAGCGCCCAGGGTGCCGCCGGTCTGTGGCGCGCGCCGGTGGTGGTCGCCATGCCCCGGCATGAACTGATCGACGCCACCGTCGATCGCATACGCGCAATCGAAGCCGAACACCCGCACATCGAACCGCTGAAAATCGGCGTGCTGCGCGGGCGTGATCACCCACACCCTGACGATCCCAAACGATACCTTTGCGGCCTGAGACCCCCCAAGGGCGAAACCACCGACGCCCAAATTTATAAAACCCCCGTTTCGCTGGCGATCGACGCGGGACTGGGTGTCGATCGGGCCGTGTGCGCCGCCTGTCCGTTGCGTGACGGGTGCAAGTACATCGAACTGCGCGACGACGCCCGCAGCGCCGACGTGGTGTTCATGCCGCACCAATATCTGCGGCAGTCCGCAAACGGCTTGTTCCCACGGGGCGCAATCGCCGGTCTGATCGTCGACGAAGACCCGACACTGATCGCCGTGGGCAGCGACCAGCCGTTCCCGCTGGACCACCTGAACCCCGACACGCTGGACCAGTGCGACGGCGGGCAACCCGCATTCGGACCGGATCAAAAGCGACTGCGCGACAGGCTGGCGATGATCCACACAACGCTGGCGAACACCCCCGACGGTCGTGTGCCGGCCCATTGGATAATCAACCGTGAACAGTACAGCGAACTGATCGACGCGCTGGGGAAACGGCGGGGCGAATTCGGCAAGGTTTCCGACGTGGGCGACACCGGCAAACAGGAATTGATCGACTGGAAAAACGACAAAGGCCCCTACAACGACGCGATGCACGTCCTGCGATACCTGCGCAAACACACGTCAACCGACGCGATGGCCCAATATCAGACAATCCCCGCGCTGAAGCTGAACACCGCCGCCGCCAACGGAAAGCGGGCGGTCTGGATCGGGGGTCACACGCCAATTCACCACACATGGACAGACGCACCATTCGCAGTCATGTCAGCAACGATCGACCCCGAACTGTTCCGCTACGCCATCGGCAAGGGCGCGCAGGACCGCCTGACCGTTACCCACGCCATGCCGCCGCTGCCCGAGAACACCACCCTGCGCACCGTCACCGATAAATCGTTCAGCCGGTCGTCGCTGGTGGCGCCGGACCCCATGACCAACCTACTGAAGCCGTCGCCGCTGCTGATGGACGTTGAACGATATTCCCAGCACCGGCGGAAACAGCTTGGCGCAAAACGCGCGCTGGTGGTCGCTCAAAAAGCCGTCACCGACACCGGCCTGTTCGACGCCGACAACGACGACGGGCTGACCGTGATGCACTTTAACGCGACCACCGGACAGAACGAAGCCGCCGACGCAACCTATGCGCTGATCATTGGCCGCGTCCTGCCCACCATGGACGCAATCGAACACATCGTCGAAATCCTCACGCAAACGGCCATACCGCAGGCGCAGCGGGTGCCCCTGGACGCCCACCCCGCAAGATACATCGAAGGGTTCCACGCCCGCGCACTACCCAACAGCGGGCCGATCCCCACCCGTGGCGTGATCTATCACCCGAACACGATTGCAAACCGCCTGCTGATCCTGATCGTGCGCGGGGAACTGATGCAATCCATCGGCCGGTTGCGCGCTCACCGGCGGCCCGACGAAAAACTGTTCATCGACATTCTGACCGATACACCGTTGCCGCTGTTCTATGACGAATGGGGAACGTGGCAGGAATTACAGCCCACGGTGCGCGATATGCTGAACGTGCGCGGGCTGGACGTAGACAAGGGCGTCCGACACCGCCGCGAACTGATCCGCATTGCGCTGGGTGGAATTTTCGAAACCCCCGAGCAGATCAAGAACGCCGAAGAATACGAAACCGACGTGCGGGGGCTGGAAACGCACCGCCAGCGCATGGCCCGCGATTTCGGGCGCACGTACCGCCCCCGCCTCGGGATACCGTCGTGCGCCCCCGATTTCAAAGCGCAGGGCGGGTGTTTCGTGACGGTGGGTGGCGAACGGGTGCCGGTGACGGTCGATGCGGCCACACAGGACGCCGCAGACGCCATTCTAAGACCGTTGTTCGGGTTCGGGGGGCAGGCCGACGGTTTCGCCCCGCTGGGCGACGTGCTGGACGCTGTGGTCGATTACCTACGCACCCAACCGCCCGAACAGATGATCGAACGCGGCACGGGTGCTGGATCAATCGCCCACACCATCCGGCAAGCGTTCCCCGATCTGGACGCAACGGCAATCGTAAAGCGTTTGAAGGCTGAAAAGCGGCTGATCGCAGGCGTTCGGGTGCGTTTGGGCAGCAAAATGCGCCCGACAATGCGCCCGAAACCCTAAATTATCCAATGAAATCAACGCAAACCCGCACTTCTGGCGATGTGGCGGAATTTGGCTATATGTAGGATATATAATTAGCCGTTTTCCGCCACATCGGCCAAACTGCGGGTTTGTGTTGTTTTTAAACGATAATTTGCCATTCTGGGGGAAATGAGCGAAATTTCGCTTATGCCCCGATCCAAAACCGGAAACACCGAAACGCCACTGAAACGCTGCTGGGGGATTGCTGGGGGGAGTTTTAAAGGAATTTTAAAAGAGTTTTGTGGTTGTGCGAAATTTCGCACACTTTTGTCCGACTTTTCGCACAGTCTAGGGCATCCAGTAACGAAACCACCCTGACCGATCCGCAGGCCAACGGACGCACCACACGGCCCCTTGACCACACACCACCTGCGCACGTACGTTGACCGCAACGGGTGCCCCCAACAACCGCCCGTTTGCGCGCTGACCCCGAACGCCTGCACGCGGGGGGTCGGCAATGCGGCTGGCCCGTCGGCAAGTTGGCCAGCCGCAGAACACCCGCACCGGTATCATAATACCCCAGCCGATGGCCGAAAATGGCTATGCCGTGGCTAACCCTGAAAACGGCCAACCGCAGGCCAAAGGTACGCCATAAAAATAAGTGGTTTCCGCTCGTTTGTACGCGGATAACTTATCCGTTTTCGAGTTCGGTCAGCAGTTCCAGCACCGCGTCGTCACCGTCCCGCGTGTCGGGGGCTTCCAACAGGTCGATTGCGGCTTGCACGTCGTCGTCGGTCAAATCCATGACACACCGCCCCCGTCCAATGCACACGCCGCCTGATGCACCGCCGCGCGTTCCGTGGGCGTCAGCGGCCTGTCGGCGGTCAACACCGCCTGATGAACCCACGCGGGCACCTTACGGGGCGCGCAGATAGCATCGCGCCCAAAGGCACCGTATTCCGCCGCTAGGGTGCGGTCGTGGTCGTGCGGTAGCACCACCGTGCCCGACCACCCGACAAACGCCTGTAGGTCGGCCCGTAGCGTCTGTGGTGTGATCGTCAGCACGTCCAGCACGACCAGTTCCTTGGTGTTGCCGGAAATCTTGACCACCGCGCCGTCGCGGCGTTCGGCCACGTTCCATTGCGGCAACCAAAGCGGGACGTGGCCAAAGGCCAGCGTGTGGCCGCGTGCAAGCCGTGGGGCGTCGCTGGTGGCCGTGGTCAGTAGGTTGGACAGTTCCATCGGTGATCCTTTCAAACGTAGACGACGCCGCCACCGTGGCGGCCAATTGCAAGAGACAGACCGGAAAGAGCGTAGCGGATGGCGTCTGGGCAATGATCGACGCCCACCGCCTCAAGAGGCATCACGACCTTGCCGTGTTTGTCGGTTTTCCACCGCAGCGCCTTGCATTGGGCGTAGCTGGTCGGGCAGTCGGGTGAAAAGACCAGGTAGACGCTGGCCAGCATCGCCAGCCCTTGATTGATGCTGTTCTGGCCCTTGACCGCCAGTTCGGCCCTGACGCGCCCGTTCGCCCCAACCGCCTCTGTCAACAGCGGGTTGGCGCTGTCGCAATAGATCGACCCGCCGTCAGCACCGACCGCAACGGCCATTTCCCAAAGCCGATCGACGGGGCACACACTGCGGACGTCCTCGCGGTGGATATAGATCACCGTTTTGCACGTTGGATCGTCTGGATCGTAACCGGGCAGTTGATCCGCCGGAATGATCGAAAGCCCGATCGCCGCGTGCTGGCCGCTGCCTGACCCGTGGCTGAAATCCATTCCGGCGCGGTCGATAATCGCGGCCTGATTTAGAACCTTGGTGAAATCGAACCGCCCCACGGTCATGTTCGCCGGGTCCAACACCACCGCGTCGTGACTGTCGAAATACGCCCCGCAATAGATGTGCAGATATTTCGGTTTCTTTGGGTCGCTTTCGGCCAGCCACGACCGGCGCATGTCACCGATCATGTCGCCAACGAACAGCCACCGGTTGCCCTCAACAGGCATGTAGCGCACCAACGCCCGTTCCGCTGGCGTATCGCCCCTGAACAGGGCGTCAACCGGCTGGGGGTCCGGCATGGGGTTCCACGTCCACAAAACGCGGCTGGTGGCTTGGCGCATGATCGTCGGCAACAGCACGTCAATCACCGTCTGCGTGACCGGTCCGGCTTCCTCAAACCACGTCAGCGTCGCGCCCTCTAGCGACTTGATCGTATCGGGGTCGCGGCACCCCTTGAACACCACGGTTGACCCCGTTTTGTTGTTCCGCAGTTCTTGGTCAAGGATCGTCCAGTCGTCGGCCCATTCCGACGCCTTGATCTTGATTTCCAGCGTTTCCTTGGCGCTGTCCTTGATGCTGTTCTGGACCATCCGAAGGCAAACGACCCGTTCGCAAGCGGTGGACGCCAGTTCGATCACCGCAGCGGCGGCGCGGTGCGATTTCGTGGCACCGCGCCCCGACCACAACGCAAAGTGACGGTAGACGCCCGACCGGTTCAACAGGTCGGCCAGCGGGTCGCTGTGGTCGTCTGGATCGTATTCGGGCGGCTTCCATGAGAACAGTTTCGGGAACAGTTCGACGTCGGCCTGTTCGGCGGCTTTCACACGATCGCGAACCGCCTGCGGCGCCATGGTCAACCGAACCGCAACGTCGCGCGGCTGGGCCTCGGGCGGCATCTTGAGAACGCGGGTGCGCGCAAGGTGACGGGTGATCAGGAAGCCCGAAACCAACTGTTGCGAAGACCACGGGGCGATATATCGCCGCTGTTCAAGGCGCACGGTATTTCACCCCCGCGTCGATCTGGGCTTGGCTGAACAACAGGGGCTGTTCACCGCGTGCCAGGATGGCGTCCAGTTCGTCGTCGGTCATATCGGGGTGCTGGTGGATCGCCAGATTTCGGTCGTCGATCGCCGGTGCCTTGGGCGATAGCGTAGCATCGACGTTTGACACGCTGTGGTCGGCCAACTGGACGTACCGCGCCACCAGACCGGGGTTGAACACACCGGCCATCCCGCCCGAGATGGCCAGAGATCGAATATAGTTGTCGATCTGCGAAACCACCGCGCACAGGTCTGGCCGTTTGTTCTCGGGGCGTCGCCATTCCACAAACAAATTGACGTGTATCGACAGCCAAGCGGCCAGCCCTTCCCACGTCGGCAGGTGTTCAGTTTCAACCGGAACGACCTTGCCTTTCGAAAGTTTGTTGATCCGAAACGGTGTACCCTTGCAGTGCTGGAAATAGGCCGCCGCCTCTTGCCACAGTTCATCGCCGTTCTGAAACCGGCGGGCGTCGGCGCATCTGGACGGTAGCGGCGCGGGCCATCCCTCTTGCGGCGGGGCACCCCATGGCGGCGTATAACCTCTTGGTGCGGGCATCCGGTTCATGATCAAGCCCCCCGTGGTCGCGGCATCAACGCAACCGGTTTCGTCGGCGCTGGCCCACCGTCGCGCTTGCCGTAATGGGCCTTCAAACACTCGCGGACGTGCCACGAAAGCGACATGCCACTTTCTTTCGACGCTTGGACAAGATCGGCTTTGGCTTCCGGTGTGATGTAAATGCCCAGAAATTCGGTGTGCAGTGAGTGACGACCTGCCATTTTAAAAACTCCTTTAAAGGCTCCTTAAAGGAGTTTTAATACCCCAACGACCCCGCACCGCAAGGAAAATCGTTCTTGTTATCCTTTGTTACCAAGAGGTTACGCGAAAAAAGCCTTGACCACCGGCCGAAATCTGTAGCACCATGACCCCACGCCCTTGCGGCGCGGAACTCCACCCCCCCAACCGGAATGCGCCCGTGCAGGCGACTACGGCCCGCCCCAAAAGGTGCGCCCATGTTTGCCGACCGTATCGCGCTTTATGCCTATCTGATCGACCATAAGTTGGTCGCCGATATCCCGTCGGCGGCGCTGGTCTGTCATTTGGTTTCGCAATTCCACCAACAACAACAGGCCCCCCAATGATGAACCCCCCACAAGCTGAACCCGTGTTCGCGTGTCTGGCCGATCTTTACGACTACATGGTCGACGAAGGTCTGGCCGACGATCATTCGCAGGCCGCCATGCTGTTCGAAATGGTGGCCGAACACATGCTGGTGCCCGCATGAAACTGACCAGCACCCGCCCGAGTGATCGGCGCAATCCCCCGCAACCGCAGACGCCGCCGGACCAGTACGGAACCGATGCGCCGGTTTCCCCCTGCAATTCGAAAGGCCAGACCGATGCGAATTCTTGAAAATGGCCGCCTGACGGCCAACGCGACCGCCGGTATCCGCCCCGAACTGTTGAACGGCGTTCAAAAGTCGGCGCTGGCCGACACGCTGGCCCGAAATGGCCGGTTGACCCACCGCGACCTTGCGCCCGTGCTGGAAGCCCGCCGCGTGTGTGGCGTGACGAACAAGACCGTGACCACCGATCCCGCTGCGGACGCAATCGCCGCCCTGTCGCGCGCCCTCAAGACGTTGGGCCGCTGATATGCCGTTTTTCATTTCCGGTTGGGCCAGCGCCCCGACAATCGACCGTGTGGGCCACAAGACGCTGGCACGCGGTCTGGTGATCCATCCCGCGCTTGGCACAGGGGCATCGCGCGCCCTCAAGATGCTGTGGACCCACGACCGCCACGTCGTGCCCGTGGGCATCTGGATCAAGGCTGAACCGCGCCTTTGGGGTTCGGGCCAATACGGCCTGTGGGTCGAAGGTATCGTCGTCGATACCGAAGCGGGCCGCGACTTGCAGAAACTGTTGGCGGTGCAACTGCTGTCGTTCAGCGTCGGCATGTTCCTTGACACCGTCAGCGTCGAACCGTGGCCGGGCGACCCTAACCGCGAATATCTGGTGATCGAAAAGGCCGAACTTGAGGAAGTTTCGATCGTGGTCGAACCGGCCTGTTACGAAGCCGTCATGACCAGCGCCCGCGCGATAACCGACAAGGAAATGGCCAAGCTGCTGGGCCGCGATCTAGAAAGCGCCGTGAAGGAATTTTCAAAGTTCACCCGCGAACTGACCGGAACCGCCAGCACGTTGACCCCCACCGAACAGAGGCTGGCCGACCAGCTGAAAGCATTCAAAGGAATTCTCGCATGAACCACCTGACCCCCGCCGACGTCCACACGCTTTTCCGCCGCCTGTCCGGTGATCGTCGCCAGTTTGCCGTTCGCCTGCTGGCCAGCCGCACCGGTGCATCCGCCGCCGCGATCGACGCATGGGAGCGCAACCCCGACAAGGAACCGCTTTCGCAGGAGGCATTCGAAGTCGCCCGCGCCTATGTCTCGGGAAACGTGGTTCAGAACGCCGCCGGTGACTGGATCATTCGCCCGCTGCGGGCCGGTGCCCCCGTCCTGCTGGGCGTGCGTCCGGCTCCGGTGCCACGGTCAAACACCGTCCATGTTGCGGGCGAAGTCGTCGGACAATGCACGATCGAACGCGGCCCGAAACGCGGGGCAGACATGCCCGAGATTTCCGAGTTGAAAGCCGGTCAAATTCGAGAGGCGGAAGCCGCCGACATGCTGGAACGGAAGAAAAATGCCGCCAAGCATCGTGCGGGGTTCGGCCAACGCGTTCGGGAAGCCGTGCCCCTGTGGGGCAATCGCATCGTGGGGAACGGCTGACGGCCAGCACCCGCGCCGAACCGCACTCTCGGCATGGAATTCCGATGCTGAACTCTCAGTCCAGATTGCGTGCCTTCAAGTATGTAGACCAAAGCGAGAAATTGATTAAATCGCCGATATCAGGGGTGCTGGTGACATATAGGCTTTCCACCATGCCTGTGATGCGACGACAACTTTACACAGCTATGTCGCGCGAACCATACGCGCGATCGCAACGGCTAGAAACCTAGCTTTCCATATGCGCGGTGTCATCGGCCAGTTCCATTGGTTCACTTGACAACCAAATATCGTAGCCCCTTTCAGGATGATCGACATCATAGCCAACAGCACCAAGAAGGGCTTTGGTTTCGGCTACCAATGCGCTCTTCAACTCAAGGCTGTTTGAAATCGTCTCATCTATATTCTCGATTTCGACTGATCGGCGCAGCGCTCGAATGTGGTCGGAAATCGGGGCTTGGCCTGCATGAGGTTGGGCATTCGGTGTAAGCCCCGTGTTATCAAGAATCGGGATGTTCCTTGGTAAAAATAGATAACATGTTGAGACCATGTTCGGCAGATACGGCTCTTTCCTAAACATTGAATAACAAACTGCAGGCAGCTTTTTGACATTGAAGTTTGCCTGTTCAGCTAAGTGAACAAGCCACTTAGAGACCGCAAGAGTTATAGTTCGCACAAACTCGTGTCCGTTTTCTTGCGATACACGCACCAAATACTGATCAACGTCCTCACCATCAGCATATCGCCCAGCTAGTTCTTCGGCAAATTCAGTATCGGCGGCAACGTTATTTCGCACTTGGTCATGGAGCGCTCGTTGCGCACCTTCAGATACGCTGTCGGTTTGAACTGGCGTCGTAAGATACAGCAACCAAGGCTGACGGCTTGCATTCAGTTGATAGTCCACAATCGTTCGTATTGCGTCAACGAGCCTCCCGGTTTGGTTTCCGTCTTCATTGGCTATGGGCTCACATGCATCGATGTTAACGATGCTGTATGGGCCACCTCGTTCCATCAATGTTTTTGCCGCGGAATTGGCCCTAGTAATTTCTTCAAGCCGCGAGATATGGACACCTGACCCGGGTAAAACTTGGGTGCCTCTATCTAGTGCGAATTGCTGCGTATGGCGTCTTAAGCGGACTGCTTCAGTTTCACGCACATAGCAGAAACCAGTATAGTGTAGCCTGACTTCCTGATCTGCACACACGTCTGCCATAAGTTTCACATCAAGCAAATCTGGACCGGGAAGAGTTAAATATCTGACCGGTGAATTTGCATCTAAATGACCTGCATCTTTCAATTTTTTAATAGTAGCATTAGCGTGACGAACCCACTGGTACTTTCGTACAAACTGCTTTCTAGGCTTGTGCCAAGGAGCAAAACTTAGAGGCTCAGGAGATGCAATCTCTCCAATGTCTTCTGGAAGAGAAAAGGCATCAAAGCTATCTTCCGACAAATTGACCTCACTATTCATGCGTCATCTTCAAAAATTGTTGCTATATCAAACAGGAGATCGGCACGGCGCTCATCATCAAGCAGTTCAAGTATGCCATAAGCATCCAAAACAATTGAAATCGCTTCGATGCGGTCTGATCGTCCAATTTTGCTTTTGCTGATTCTGGGCTGATCCCACGAAATCTCGTTGCCGCCAACTTTGACAGGCAAGCTCTCACCCTGATAAATTGATCTTTTCTCGATTGTTGGCAGGGCAATGTCATCGCCTCGCATTCGCTCCCAAACTTCGCCGGTGATATCAGCTAATTTCGAATTTACACCAGAACTAATTTCCTCGACTTCTATTTCGCGAACCTCGCGACCGATTTTCTTGTGTTGGGTCGCAAACTGCCTGAACGCGTTATGAAGCCACTTCTGAATGTAAAGATAATGGGCATGACTGGTATTGTACGATTCTCGATCGATATTCAAAGCACCATCTAACCCTTCAAGAACGAAAATCTCGCAAGTTACTTGTTTCTTCCGCGTTTGTTCTGCGATCTGATAGCCAAGGAAATCTGGATCAAATAAAGTTCCGCTCGCGCCGTTAACCCTTATGAGCGCACCAATGCTTTCTTTTGGAATGATTTTGGAATTCCAATAGAGGTACGCTTCAAAGGCAAGCTTTCCTCCAGATCTGTCAGCCGAAGCATCCCCAAAATTGGTTTCAACTTTGCCTGCAAAGAACATCGGACGAGGAAGGTTTTTTGACCCTTGCAGCACGTCAGATAGCTTGACAGGTCTGAAAAGTTCAACTCCGTCAATAAACACCGAAAACTCTGAAAGAGGATCCTTGGTTCCGGCCTCCAATCCCATTGACGATCGAATACTCTGATCTTCATCAAGATAAATGCTGCTAGCCGCACCTTTAGGTTTATTTGAAAGCGTAAAGAAATCTAAATCTACTGAACCTGTAAAATCAAAAGGATGCACTTCCAAATATCTGATTGGACTACCTAAACTCAATCTCCAAACCATCTTCAGGTAATTGTCGAGGTGCGATAAATCAGTTCGGTCGCTGGAGTTCCGTCCCAGTTCAATCGTTCTGTCAAATAGTTTTTGGAACTTCTCTTTCGAACTATCAGTTGTGGCCCACGGTAGATTTGAAGGCACCGACAGTTCCCCGTTCGCACTCACTCTACCTATATGAAAGTTCGGCCTTGAAACGATGTCGAATAGACCAAATGATCCTTCACTTTCCTGCTCATCAAGAGCATCCCATATTTCACGACTTTGCAGTTTTTCCCGTACCGCCCGTTGAATGTTCATCAAAACAATAGTTGTGCCGTGCGCATCGATGTCAGAAGTCTTTTCTGCGACCACCTTATATGTGCCACTCGCGTAGGCCTCGTCGCCTTCATCCGTGTGTGCGTTTTCCCGATATGTGTTTATCTTAACGGTGGCTGAGATTCTCTCTGAATCACCTTTGCGCTTTGTGATGATCTGGAAGTGATTTGTAAGTTGCGCAACAGCAAAAAGGCCAATCCCGATTTTGCCAATTAACTTTCTGCCAGACGGACTCTTTGTAGGATCACTTGTGTTGACCGTCCCGAGAGATTTCCCTCGAAATGTACGTTTTGAACTACCGCCAATGTTTGTCAGCAAGTCGGCAACAGTCTGGCTATCCATGCCTATGCCATCGTCACTGATCCGTACCTCATTGAAAAATGGGTAGTCGCAGTCAATTGACACTGAAGTCGCATCTGCATCGTAAGCGTTCGACACAAGCTCTCGAAATGCTGACCAAGGCTCACGATAGATCCCATCAGTGACCCTTGCAATGATCCTATCATTTGTCTCTAGACGTCCCTCAGCGGCGGTCCCGTGTAAAAGACTATCGCGTATACTACCGACAAGCTCTTGAGTCTTTTCATTTACAGATGTGGGCAAAGTAATGTCTCCGAGAAAATCTGACTGCAGCCATGCTGGATAGAACCTGCCAAAACTTCAACACTGATACCGGCTAAAATCTGCGGGCTCAACCGCTGCCTGCAATTAGTTCATAGACGGCCAAAAAGAATCGCAACGCAATCGATCAATAATAACCGTGCGAAGTTGCAAGATCGAGTCGAAGGCACTGCGATGTTCGTTGATCAAACGAAAGCCTAAGCGGGGTAATCCCCCCCGATCTTAAGGGGATGCGGAAGTAGAATTTTCTCGGCAGGATGAACGAGGAGATTCCGATGAAGAAGACACGTTTTACCGAGG
>NZ_FQVP01000003.1 GCF_900129395.1 Pseudosulfitobacter pseudonitzschiae | reverse complement strand
AAACATGGGCAACGGCGGGATGACCCCCGCCCAGAAACTGAGAATGGCCGCGTAAATTCTACGACCAAGCCCCCGCAAAAACGGGGGGATTACCGATGGTTTTGCAAAGTCGTGGTTAGTGGGCCGCCTTTATAGGGCGAAAGGCCCAAAGCAGCCGTTGGCCAGATGTCCAAGCGCTGCGATGCGGCTTCCCCGAAGCAGATCTTCGACACATTGTGCAGCATTTTTTGTTTGCCGAAGGTCAGCAGTGCGGGACTTAGCGAGCTTTCGCTGCGGACGCCCGAATGTCAGCTTTCGGAATTTTCTTTCGAAACGGAAACCCCTTCGATAGCTCGCTTGGTTGACCTTGGTGTTCCAGAATATCGTGTCAAAGATATTCTTCGAGGCGTGCTTGGACAGACCTTTACCATAGAGGAAGATAATCGCCGTATTTACGGAAGGCTGGTGTCGTAGTTAGCCGCTCTTCTTCAAGGACTCTCGTTGTGACTAAGGGACGACTGGGGGCAAAGCAGATCTCAATTCTAAACCTGAGAGAGGCTGAAATTCAACGGGCCTCTCTTCAAAAAGTGTTCTGAATATGGATATAGGTTGTTCTCATAAAGATATGAAATAGCGGGGAGATTGTATATGCCATCATTAGGATAGTAAGCCATTTCGTGTGAAAGCGCGTCCACCCAAATTTCATCTTCTTCATCAACTAACCACCAGCCATTAGGAAGTTCTCCGGCTTTAGCAATGCCCGGAGATTTGAAAACAGGTAATTTTTTCTCATCGTCTGTTAAATCTCTCTCCCCAACTATATTAATTTCGGGTTCTTTTAGGAGATACCTTAAGGGAAATTTTAGTGCAGTGCGTATACTTAAGCCAGCCAGTTCTGCTTCGGGATCACGTAGTGGGTGAGAAAAAATCTTGTCATATAGAAGTATGATCTCTCCTTCATTTTGGAGAGAATGAGTGCAAACGCCATAAACCAAACCTGGCTTCAACGACAAAGAAATTATTTTACCAACTAACTTCTTCATTTAATCCAACCCAAACTTACCCAAGTGCTCCCTCCCAAAGGTGTCAGCGAGAGAATGAAGTGGGTTACTTTTCGCAATTGAATTTATCGCATTATCTAAATTTTTCAACCCTATACGCCCTTGTTGTTGGTTCTAGCTTTCAAGCCAATCTAATTTCGCGGGTGTAGCGAAAGTTGGAAAGCCGACCCAGCGAACCTTGATCTTGGGACTGCTAAGCAGAATATCATACTCAGGGCATGCTTTCCGCATGACGACGATCCAAGGTGAGGAAGGAATGCGCATGTCTTGAACGACCGCTTGGTTCAGGTCGACAATTTGACATTGCAACCGCAGCGAATGTCCGCATTCCGCCCTTCCCGTCTATGCCCGACAGCATGCTGCGCCCCGGGGGCGATTGTCTTGCAAGGGTTGAAACCAGTCATCCGGTTGGTCTCGCCGAGGCCTGCAAGCCAACAAATCCGCTTGGTACTCCGGCACGAGCCTGCTGTGAGCACTTATTGAGCAACCACACGAGGGCAGCGCCCGACCGCGGGTGGGCGCCGATACCTTGGTTCATGCCACTTTATCTATCCGCTTTGGCGTGCGGGTGACAAAGTGCAAGACGGTGAGAAAGCGCCCGCCCATGGGGCGGTCGGGCGCTGCCCGGCGGCTCTTCGAGCCTTGAATCCGGGCTTTGGTGGAAGGCAGCTTGGTCCCCCCCCCTACCCCGTCTCCCCCTGAAACTGCAGCGAAATCCGCCCGATCAGCGCTCTGAACCGCTCGGGCGCCTCCGCCTGTCCCGTGACCCACTGGTACAGGTCCTGATCGTTCTCGTTCAGCATGTCGTCATACAACGTCAGTGCGGCGTCATCCATCGTGTGCAGCGTGTCGTCGGCGTAGGCGGACAGGATGATGTCCATTTCCTTGATCCCGCGCCGCATGGAGCGCATCTTGAGCCGTTTCAGGCGGTGTTCGTGGCGTTCAGACATCGGGGGTTTCCTGTACGATCTGGCGCAGGGTTTTCTCCATGCGGGCGACCTGTTCGGCCTTGGCCACCAGGTCGGCGCGCAGGGTGCGCAGGTCGGCCAGCAGCAGGCGCATGTCGCGGGGCAGCGGGTCCTCGTCGGGGGCGGGCAGGCCGTCGCCTTCGCCGTTGATCAGCCACATCATGGACACGTTGAGCAGCCCCGCCATCATCGACAGGCGGTTGGCGCGGGGCTCTGAGCGGTCGTCTTCCCAGCCGCGCACGGTGGACAGGCGCACGCCCAGGCGGCGGGCCAGTTCCTTTTGGCTCAGATCTGCGGCTTCGCGGGCGGCGGCCACGCGGTCGCCAAAGGTGGCGGCGTCCTGGCTGTACCAGTCTGTGCTGTCGTCGGTCATGTCATGTCCCTCTTTGTTAACGTGCTTGAACGCGGATCGCCCCGCGCATATGAGTCCCGGTATAATCCCAGACCTGCGAGGCTCAGATGAAACTGCTTTCAACGACACTCGAGCGCGTCAAGCCATCTCCGACCATAGCCGTAACAAACAAGGCGGCGGAATTGAAGGCTGCTGGGCGGGATATCATCGGTTTGGGTGCCGGGGAGCCGGATTTCGACACGCCGCAGCACATCAAGGACGCGGCGGTGGTGGCGATTGCCCTGGGCAAGACCAAGTATACGGCCGTTGATGGCATCCCCGAGCTGAAGCAGGCGATTTGCGCCAAGTTCAAGCGGGACAACGGGCTGGATTACGTGCCCGCGCAGGTCAGCGTGTCCTCGGGTGGCAAGCAGGTGTTGTACAACGCGCTGATGGCGACGCTGAACGAAGGCGACGAGGTGGTGATCCCTGCGCCCTATTGGGTGAGCTATCCCGACATGGTGTTGCTGGCCGGGGGCACGCCGGTGGTGGCCGAGGCGTCGTTGCAGACGGGGTTCAAGCTGACCGCGGACCAGCTGGAGGCGGCGATCACGCCCCGGACCAAGTGGTTCCTGTTCAACTCGCCGTCGAACCCGACGGGCGCGGGATACAGCCGGGACGAGTTGAAGGCGCTGACCGATGTGCTGATGCGGCATCCGCATGTCTGGGTGATGTCGGATGATATGTACGAGCATCTGGCCTATGACGGGTTCGAGTTCTGCACCCCCGTGCAGGTGGAGCCGCGTCTGTACGACCGCACGCTGACGGTGAACGGGGTGTCCAAGGCCTATGCGATGACCGGCTGGCGGATCGGGTATGCGGCAGGCCCGCAAGAGTTGATCGGGGCGATGCGCAAGGTGCAGTCGCAATCCACGTCGAACCCCTGTTCGATCAGCCAATGGGCGGCGGTCGAGGCGCTGAACGGGCCGCATGATTTCATCGCCGAGAACAACGCGGCATTCGTGCGGCGGCGCAACCTGGTGGTCGAGATGCTGAATGCGGCCGAGGGGGTTTCCTGCCCGGTGCCGGAGGGGGCGTTTTACGTTTATCCGTCGATTGCCGGGTTGATTGGCAAGACCAGCCCTGCCGGGGTCAAGATTGTCGATGACGAGGCGTTCGCCACGGCGCTGCTGGAGGAAACCGGCGTTGCAGTGGTGTTTGGTGCGGCGTTTGGGTTGAGCCCGAATTTCCGGGTCAGCTATGCGACGTCGGACGCGGCGCTGAAAGAGGCGTGCACGCGGATACAGGGGTTTTGTGCGGCTTTGCGTTGAGGAAGCAAATTAACGGCGCCACACAGGGCAGCGCCCGACCGCGGGTGGGCATCATGAGGTTGGTGGGTGCCACTTTATTTCTATTCTTTGGCGTGTGGGTGATGAACCGCAATACGGTGAGGAAGCGCCCGCCCATGGGGCGGTCGGGCGCTGCCCGGCGGTGCTGCGCACCTTGACTCCGGGCTTTGGTGGATAACCATCTTGTCCCGCATCGCCGCACCTCAGCCCTGCGATGCGCGGCTTTGTGGCCGACCCTGCCCTCTTACCCACCACCCTCAAGAAATGCGGCCTCGGAGACCACCCGTGCCTTGTCGTCGGGGCGGGTCAGGTCGATTGTCACGATCCTGCGGGTGGTCTGGTCGGCGCCTACGCGGCGGAAGCGGAAGGACGTGTCCGCGAACTGGCCCGGCACCATGACCCAGCGGGTGATGCTGGCGGCCAGCCCCTTGTAGGGCGCGATCATGTCGATCAGCCAGAGCCGGTCGCCCGAGTGCCAGTCCTCGGGGTCGAGCAGCGCGCCCGACACGTATTTGCGCTCGGCCTCGGCGCTCATCCACGCCCATGTGATCAGCCCGCGCGGCACGCCGTCAAAGCGGAAGATCCGGTATTGGTCCAGTGCGAGGGGTGTCTCGAAGGCCGAGCGCAGGTTGGCCATGGTCATGCGCTGGTGCCAGTCGCTGCGAAAGGCCAGGAACAGGAAATCGCCATAGACGCGCAACCTGGCGTCTGTTGGCGTTTCGCTTTCGGGCAGGGCCACGCCTGCGGTGTCGGTCAGGGTGGGCATCAGTGGACCTCGGGGCGCAAAACGGCGGCCTCGGCAACCTTGACCGAGGACCGGGCAGCGGGGCCGAAGCCTGCGGGATCGGTAAAGAGCGCCGGGAAAAGCGCCGCCAGTTCGTCGCGCACCGGCTGGTCGAAGGCGTCCATGACATAGTCGCCGGGGAAAAAGCTTTCGGTCGGGGCGCCGTTGGTCACCATGATTTCGTGATGGTCGAACAGCACGTGAAAATATTCCACATCGTCCAGATCATGGGCGATGGTGATGTCCAGATCGTTGACAAGGCTTTTGGCGGGGACCAGCACTTCGGGCTGGCCGAAATGCAGTTCGGCCTTCCAGCCGGTGACCAGCACGCGGTGCTGTGGCGAGACCACCAGCGCCTCATCCGGGCAGCGCGGCCCCAAGGCCCCTGCGGCCAGCCGGATCGGGCGCAGGTCGGGCGCGCGGTCCAGATCGCGCCGGGTCAGCCGCCGCGATCCAAGCCAGCGGATCGGTTGCAGCCCTGAATCCAGCGTGCGCACCCGGTCGCCCACTTGCAGATCCTCGACCGGCACGCGCCCCTGTGCGGTGTCGATGCGGGTGCCGCGCAGGACGCAGATGGCGATGTTGATCACCACGCGATCCGCGTCCGAATTCAAGCCGCGGAAGCCGGTGACGGTGAATTCGACGGTCTGGCTGGACCCCGATGCGATGACCGCCGCCTGGTTGATGGTAAAGGTGAACTGGCCGGTGCGGGTGTTAAAGCTGAGCGTGCCGTATTTGTTCGTGCTCAGGGCCGAGAACTGATAGCTTGAGGCTTCGCCGTCGCTGATGCCGTCCTGATTTACGTCTTCGTTGAAATCACCACGGACGGTGGCATCGGAAAAGGCCACGTTGAAGGTCCACTTGTCATAACCGGTGGACGCGCCTCCCGTGGAATTGCCGGAGGTTTCACTGATATTATAGGCCATAACGAACCTGCTTGCCTTCGGAGCCTGCCGCGGTGAATTTATTTCTTGAAGTTGTGCAGTGCTGTTTCAGTATCCCATAGGTTGAAAGCTGCGTCCAGTTTCTTTGCCATGACGATGTGCCGAAAACCGCCAATCGGGATGCGGGTTTGCCCCCCTATCAAAGGCAGGCGGGCGGTTGGCTGTTGCGCAGGACAGCGCCGGTGCACCAAAGCCCGGCATCGCGGTCCGGCACGCCGCCGGCCGCGTGGCTTTGGCCGCGTTCCGGCGGATCTGCGCGCGGCTTCACACCTGCTTTGGCCGTAAGGTCACGGGTTGATCGCTGCGGGGCCCCTTGTCACAGTGACGGCGCGTCAGCCGATGGCGGCGCATCAGGGCTTGGGGTATGGTCCCTCGGCTTCGGGACGAGACAGAGAGGGAGACCTGTCATGACCACCACCTTGAAATCCGTGACGCTGGGGCTTGCCGGCATGGGCGCCGCCGGGATGCTGTGTGCCAACCCGATTGACCAGATCCGTCCCGATGCGCCTGAGTTGGCGCCTTATGGTGACCATGTGATCGGCGTGCAGACGCTGGAGTTTACCCATGCGGGACAGGTCGACATCCTGAACACCACGGCGGACAACGCCCCCACCTATGACCGCCCGCTGACGGTCGAAGTGTGGTATCCCGCCGCCGCAGGCACCGCGCCGGGGGGCGAATATGTCACCACCCTGCGCGACGGCAAACGGCAGGCGACGCTGACGGGGCGCGCGGCGCGCGATGCGGCACCGGTGGAGGATGCGCTGTTTCCCCTGATCGTGATCAGCCACGGCTATCCCGGCAACCGGTTCCTGATGAGCCATCTGGGCGAGAACCTGGCGTCCAAGGGCTATGTCACCGTGTCGATCGACCACACCGACAGCACCTATTCCGACAAGGGCGCGTTTGGGTCGACCCTGTTGAACCGGCCCATTGACCAGAAGTTCGTCATCGACGCGATGGCGTCGCTGAACGGGCCGCTGGGCGCGATCATTGATGGCGATACGGTTGGCGTGATCGGCTATTCCATGGGCGGCTATGGGGCGATGATCTTTGGCGGTGCGGGTGTGACACAGGCGTCGACGGAATACAGCTGGGGCACGCCGAACGGGTTGCTGGCGGCGCATCTGGCGGGGTCGGAGAGCCACGAGGCGCTGGTGGATGACCGGGTCAAGGCGATCATTGCCATCGGGCCGTGGGGCAACAACACAGGGTTCTGGGATGCCCAAGGGCTGGCGGGGTTCCGCAAGCCGCTGATGCTGATGGCAGGCAGCGTGGACGACACATCGGTCTATGAGGCGATCCGGGGCATTTTCGACGGCACCACCGGCACGGACCGGCATTTGCTGACCTTTGACAATGCCGGCCACAATGCCGCCGCGCCGATGCCTGCACCCCGCGAAAGCTGGGGCATCGACGAAGGGCTGGGCTATGCGCCGTTCGAGCATTACGCGGATGCGGTCTGGGACACCAACCGGATGAACAACATCGCCCAGCATTTTGCCACGGCGTTCATGGATGTGCATCTGAAGGGTGCGGTGGACAAGGCCGCGTATTTCGACCTTGTGCCGGTGTCGGGCGACGGGGTTGTGGCGCTGGATGATGCGGGCAAGCCGACCGATGAGCATACCTATTGGACCGGGTTCAGGGCAGGCACCGCCGCCGGTCTGCGGTTCGAGAGCAAGGCCAAGGGAGAATGACCATGCAGGCGGGGATGCGCGATCTGAATGGGCAGCCGTTTTACGTGCGCACCTGGGGCGACCCTGCCCTGCCCCGGTTGCTGTTGTTGCACGGGTTTCCCGAATATGGCGGCGCGTGGGACGACTTTGCCCCGCTGCTGGCCGAGCGGTATCACGTGATCGCCCCCGACCAGCGCGGATACGGGCGCAGTTGGGCACCGGCGGATGTGGGGGCGTATACCGCGTCTGCGCTGGTGTCGGACATGGTGGCGCTGATCGGTGACGACGGGCCGGTGACGGTGCTGGGGCATGACTGGGGCGCCGGGGTGGCCTATGCGCTGGCGTTCATGGACCCGGAGCTGGTGTCGCGGCTGATCATTGCCAACGGGGTGCACCCCGCCCCCTTTCAGCGCGAGATGGCCAAGGGTGGCAGGCAGTCCGAGGCGTCGCAATACATCAACTATCTGCGCGCCGAAGGGTCCGAGGACCGGCTGGCGGCCAATGACTTTGAGAAGCTGATCGCGCTGTTCTCGGCCAAGATGGATATGTCATGGCTGAAGGGCGACGTGCTGGCGCGGTACAAGGAAGCCTGGGGGCGTCCGGGGCGGCTGCGCGGGATGATCAACTGGTATCGCGCCTCGCCCCTGGTGGTGGCCGATCCGGGGGTGCCGGTGACCGATCTGCGCCCGATGCAGGTGGCGCGGTTGCAGGTGCGCTGTCCGCATCTGCTGATCTGGGCGGCGGGCGATGTGGCGTTGATGCCCGAGGCGACCGAGGGGCTGGAGGAATACGCGCCGGACCTCACGCGGGTGGAGATTGCCGATGCGGACCACTGGCTGTTCCACCAGAAGCCACATGAGATTGCCGGTGTGGTTCTGGATTGGCTGGAGCAGGTTTAGGCTGTGGGTGCGCCGGATGACCTTGGTTTGCACCTCATCACCCGAGATAGGATGGCATAGCGGGCCTTTGCGCAGATCGCGGTGAAAGGCGGGTTTGCGGCCTTCTTTCCGAACTAGGTCGGCGCGGCACTTCTGTGTCGGCGCTTGTGGCCCTTAGGCGACCTTCAGGATCGCACTGCGTTGCTGCCGCGCAGCCAGCCAAAGCTGCCCTGGCTGCAAATGCGATACGTGTTGAGGGTCGAAGTTCGACTGTGCGGACAAAGCGAACGTGCCCGAAAACGGTTATTTTTGCGACAGCAACAGCCGGAAACCGAACCCCGCGAAAAACAGGCCCGTGATGCCATCGATAACTCGGCGTCCCCTGAGATAAGCTGAACTGATACCGGGACGAGCGAGGACGAGAGCGACCAGAGCATACCAGGCGACGGACACCATGACCATGACGGACACCGCGGCAAGCCCATCTGTCCAGGCGGCATCGATGGGCAACGCCGTCGCGAAGATGCTTGTCACGAAAATGGCGGACTTGGGATTGGCAAGGTTCGTCATGAGCCCAAGCCGATATGCCCCGCCGATCTCGACCGGTTTCACCGCGGATCGGGCGATGCGCGAGGTTGACGAGCTGCGGGTTGACCAAAGCAGCCGCACACCGAGAAAAACCAGATAGGCACCGCCCCCCAGCTTCAGCAGGAGATAGGTCGTGGGCACGGCAGAAAACATGGCGCTAATTCCGAGCCACCCTGCAAAGCCCCAGACCAATGTTCCGGTGGCGACGCCTGCAACTGCCGCAAGTGCCGCCATGCGGCTTCCTGAGAGTGCCGACTGTGCAACCACGAAGAAATTCGGTCCGGGTGTGGCCGCTGCAATCGCCCATATCCCAGCAATTGTTAGAAGATACATATCACGTGCCTTTCAATCGACGACGGACGCAATGGCAGTTCTGACATCGAAGCCAACACCGGACAAGCGCTACATCTTGCCGTTCCGGCAAGAAAGGCGCGACGGTGTAATGCGGCGACGCATTGGGTCGTGCGCTGGGCTGACAGCGGTCGACTGCTGCGAACGGCCCAGAGCCGACTTTCGGGCCTGCCGCAGCAGATGACTGCTCCCAGCCCGAAGCGGACGCGCCGCTGCCGGATCGAAATTGCGATAGGTGACATTCGCTGCGCAGCGCATGAACTGGTAAGGTGCGGACTTTGCTGCCGTTTGAATTGGAGTGCTAAGCCGCGCATCGTCGGGCCGATGTGCGGCGATCGGACCTTGGTGTCTGGCACTTTATGGCAGCCAAGCACATCCGAGCTATCGGTCACGCGCAACAGAAGCCAAATCGCCGCGCCGTGGGGCGGCCCGTCATGTCGAAGACATGCCTTGGGCATGATGCGCGGCGGCCTGCGGTCTTGAATCCGCGCGGGGGATTGCGGAAAGGGCTCTGACCTGCCGCTCGGGGGATTAGATCAAGGCCCGTTTTGGTCTGTTCCACCTCAATGAAAGACATCATGCGCCATTGGCGTCAGGGTGCCCTGCCCGTCTGCGCGACAACCGCTGTCCATCGCGCATGTTGAGGCTCAACATGGTGATGTTGGCGGCACCGGCGATCAACTCGATCGCCTGGATCACATAAAAGTCCATATCAAAGGCGCCGGTTCGCGCCTTGAAGGAGAGGTACAGCGCTGAAGGTATCAAGATGAGCAAGCCGTTGGCCGCAATGATTGGCATTCGCTTTTTCTTGGCCACAATCAACGGGCCACGCATGTGTTTCCCCAAGCTGAAACCTGAACCGCCCGCTGCCATCAGGGCAGGAACCAGGATGAAGAAGCCGTAGGGAACCAACGTTTTGACCATTCTGACCGCCTGCTCTCCGGCAAATGCTTCTGACCAAACGGTAGCGAGCCAGAAACTCAGGATCGTTACCAGTGCAACGGTACCCGCAATTGGATGAATTAACTTGGACATGACAAATTTCCTCGACATCGTTTTTATATAGCAAGCTATTTATCACTTGAATAGCAAGCTATGCAAGTGGTATGAAGCGTCATGTCATTTGCGAAGGATCAGTCGGCGGGATACCTCGCAAACCACATGGCGCGCGTTTTCGCCAAGGGGCTGGCCGCGCGGATCAAGCCGCTGGGCCTGACCACCGGCACTTTCCCCGCACTTCTGGAGCTTTGGGACACTGACGGGCTGACGCAGAAGCAGCTCGTTGATCGGCTTGATATCGAGCAGGCGACAATGGCCAATACATTGGCGCGTATGGAGCGGGATGGTTTGGTTGTTCGCAAAAAGGATTCGAACGATGGACGGGTCCAGCGCATCTGGCTGACCGATCGTGCTCGCGCGTTGCGAGGGCCGGCCATTTCGGCGGCGCAAGACGAAAATGCGGTACGGCTTGCTGGTCTCACCCAAGATGAAAAACGCCAATTCGTCGCGCTGATGCACAAGGTCCTGAAAACCAAAAGTCCTAAGGAACCGGGAGATGCGTGAAACGCAAATTCCGCAACGCCGACGTCCGTGCCCTTTGCAGCATCGGTGAACGTGGGTTCAAACCGGACTTGCGGCGGCACAGCGCAGTCGGCCATAGCCAAGCCAGGCCGAGATTGCATGCGCAGCGACCCGCTCAGTGGACCGACCGGCGCGTTGCGGGCGGTTCGTATCTGGCCGAGGGTGCGATCAGACAAAGACGGAGAAAGACATGATTCGCGTATTCGCTGCGACCTTGGCTCTGGTCGGCCTGTCGGTCGCCGCACAGGCTGATCCGATGTCGGCAGGGCAGCGGACGGCGGAGCGGTTGTTGCGTGGGGATGTGGGTGCAATCTGGTCGGCATTGACGCCGGAGATGCAGGAGAGCTTTGGATCGGCGCAGAACCTGGCCGCGTTGCGTGACGACCTTTTGGCCGGTTTCGGAAACGAAGACGCCATCCTGACCGAACGCACGGACGTGCAGGCGCGCCACGATGTCTATACGCGTGTCTCGCGCTGGACAGAGACATCGGAGCCGCTGGAGCTTGTCATCGTCTTCGACGACGCGGAACGGATCGCGGGATTCTCCCTGAGACCCAAGCCCGTCGCCGCACCGAGCCCGTTTCTGGATTACGAGACCAGGGCGACGCTGCGGCTGCCGGTCGATGGAGATTGGTTCGTTTACTGGGGCGGACGCGACATCGATGACAATTACCATGCCGTGGATGTGGGGCAGCGGTTTGCCCTGGACCTGCTGGTCATGCGGGATGGGCAAAGCCATTCGGGCGATCCGTCGCAGCTGGAAAGCTACCATTGCTGGGGACAGGCGATCCTGGCACCTGCGGAGGGTGTCGTGGTGGGGGCCGTCGATGGCCTGCCGGATCAGGCCATCGGCGCGTCCGACCCGGCGAACCCGGTCGGCAACCATGTCGTCATTGATTTCGGGAACGAGGAATACGGGTTCCTTGCGCATCTGCAGCACGGCAGCCTTCGCGTTGCGAAAGGCGATGTCGTGACGGCGGGTCAGGAAATCGGCCTGTGTGGGAACAGCGGAAACTCGTCCGAGCCGCATCTGCATTTTCACATGCAGACGCAACCGGGGCTGGGCCAGGGTGAGGGCCTGCCGGCGCAGTTCACGCACTATCGGGCAGACGGTGTGCGGGTCGACCGAGGCGAGCCCCGGAAGGGGGAAACCATCCAGCCTGCCGAATGACCGCCCTGCCCGCATCGCGGCCCATTGGTTCACAAACTCCCACGCGCGACGTCCAGCTTACGTAACCCCCCAAACACGCGCAGGATTTCGCCTGTCTGCCCCCCTCGGGACAATCGAATTTTCGGACAGGGATGCGGCGCGGTGCTATGATGCGCGACCGCCTGTCTGGCCCTGTTTCGGGGGCCGGCGCACCCTTTTGAAAGATCCAAAGAATGCTTTCCATGCATACGATTCCGCAGGCCTTTAGCGTCGGCGAATGCGACGCGATCGTGGCTGCGATATCGCAAGCCCCCAGTGACCCCGCCCTGCTGGTCGGGCGCAACCGGGACCACAACATGCGCAGTGCCGATCTGGTGTGGACCGACGAGGTCGAGGGGCTGGCTTGGGTGATGGACCGGCTGATTGATCTGGTGCGGGTGGCGAACCGCGATCACTTTGGGTTTGACCTGACGGCCTTCGAGGAAAGCCCGCAGGTGGCGATCTACCGCGCCAGTGCGGCGGGGCATTTCGTGTGGCATTCGGACATTGGCGGCGGGCCGATCTCGGCCAAGCGCAAGCTGACGCTGGTGCTGCAACTGTCGCAGCCCGAGGATTACGAAGGCGGCACGCTGGAGGTGATGCCGGGCGCGCAGGTGCTGGAGGCCAGTCGCGCGCAGGGCTGTGTGACCGTGTTCCCCAGCTTTATGCTGCACCAGGTGACGCCGGTGCGCAGCGGCGTGCGCCATTCGTTGACGGTCTGGGCGCACGGGCCTGCGTTCCGGTGAAACTGTAACCCACCACCACGCCTGCGCGCGACGGTGGGACATGGCGCGCAGGCGGTTTCGCCGTTCGTATCAGCGCAGCAATTTGCCGCGCGGTGGGGACTGGCGCATTTTGTCCAGAAGTGCGGTTTTCAGCAGCTCGCTGTGTCCGATCAGGCTCTGGTCCTTGCAGACCGACCGCGCGATGGCGTCGGCGTTGGCAAAGTCATAGCCGAAATCCACCAGGTCCTGGACAAAGTGGCCTTCGGGGGCGTCCCAGATCGTGGCCTGCAGCGGGCCGCGGTAGCAGGCGATGCGGATGGGCTGTTGCGCGCCCAGCGCTGATCGGCCGCTTTCGGCCGCCAACACAGGCTGCGCGGTGAATGTGCCGACGACAAGCGCGGCAAGCACGAGAGATTTCATGATGGTCTCCTGACGGGACACTGCCTAGCCGATTTCGAATGCGGCCAGCATTTCCCTGGGTTTCAATGTAGGACGGGCAGAGGCAAATGCAGTTTGTGTGGACCTGTCTCTGTCAGGGTCGCGCAGGCAGGGAAACAGGCTGTGCAGTTCGGTTTGCACGCGACGTTCCATGCCATCAACCATGCGCGCGGCAGGCTGAAAGCTTTCGGTCCACAGGCCATCAGATAGCACGATTTCATGGCGTTTGAACAGGAGATGAATGTAGCTCACGCCGATGTCAGGTGCGATTTGTGTGACACCTTTGCGGGCCTTGAGACCCGTTGCGGGGACCAGCATTTCGGGTTCGCTGAACGCGACCGCCAGACCGGGACCGCGCACCAGAAAGCGGTGTTGGGGTGACACCAGCATGTCGCGGCATGGCAGGTCATCGCCCAGCGCCCCGCGTGCGATGCGGATCGGGGCCAACGCCGGTTCGGCGGCGATTTCCGCGGCGGACAATGTGCGCCGTCCGACCCAGACCACCTGTTGCATGCCGCTGTCACGGGTCAACAGATGGTCACCGGGCCGCACGTCCTGAACGGCGATGCTGCCTGCGGGGGTGTAGACGCGCGTGCCGGGGGTAAAGCAGGGCACCGGATCGCAGTCATCCTTGCCGCCGCCCCAATGCGGCGGGTGCCAGGGCTTCCACCAGTGGAACCAGTGCCATTTGGCGTGCCCCGGTAGGCGCGAAAACGTGCAGTGTTTGAAGTTCAGGGTCATGGCAGCGGTCCGTGAGAGGGAAGCGGAAATTACGCGGGTGTGAACGAGGCCATCAGTTGCGTGGCGTCGTCGTCCAGCGGGTCGCGGGCCTGGCGGCCGATCAGCACATAATCGGCGCCGCCGTGACGGAACCATGCGCCCCTGCCGTCGGCCAGTGTCAGGCGGCTGGGCGCGTGGGGGGCGTCGTCCTGTGCCTGTGCGACATAGAGGGTCACCATGCCGTCGGCGCCTGCGTCGAATGTCATCAGCACCGACGCGCCGCTGTCCGAGGGGATCACCTGCGTGTCGCGCAGGACCCATGTCGCGGGGTGACCGGGCAGCGACAGGCCCGCCAGACGTTTGATTTCGGCCAGATCGACCGAAGTGTCTTCGTCCATCGAGGCCATGTTGAGGCGCAGTTCGGCCAGGGCGTTGGCGCGCAGGGCTTCGCCGATCAGGTCGTCGCCCGCGCGCGGGCTGGTCGCGAAAGGCAGCAGCGTCAGCCCCGCCACAAGGACGACCGAGGCCAGCGAGACGCCAAAGCCGAAGCCCACGGCCATCCGGCTGAACGCCTTGGGTTCGGGCGCTGTCGGCAGCGGTCCCGGCAGCGTCGGGTAGTCACCCAGCACCTTGCGCAGGCCCAGCGCCAGAAGCAGCTCTTCGCGTTCGGCGATGTGGCGAAAGGTTTCGGCGGCGGCCTGCGGCTGGTCGGCCAGCACGCGGGCGACGGTGATCCGGTCCTCGACGTCCAGCGTGTCGTTGGCAAAGTCCAGCATCAGGTCCGGGCGCAGAGCGGTCTGATCCTGCGGCGCGTTGTGATCGGTCATGGTTTGGGTCCTTTCACCATTTCGATGGCGGGGTCGTTTTCAAAGGCGCGCAGGCGCTGGCGGGCGCGGGCCAGCCGTGACAGCAGGGTGCCCATGGCGATGCCTTCGAGGTCGGCGGCGTCGCGGCAGCTGAGCCCGTCGATGGCCACCAGTTGCAGGGCGCGGCGCTGGTCGGGGGGCAGATGGGCAAAGGCGGCGCGGATCTGGGCCAGCCGGACCTGCATGTCCTGCATCGCCGGTTGGTGGTCGTCCTTGATCCATTGCAAGGCGTCCTCGCGGCCTGCGCGCGCCTGTGCGGTGCGGCGCAGGTCGATCAGGCGGCGGCGCATGATCTGGAACAGCCATGCGCGCAGGCCCTCGGGGTCCTTCAGCAGGTCCCGGTTTTCCAGCGCGCGCAGCACCGTTTCCTGCACCAGATCGTCACGCATCGCCGGATCACGCGTCAGCATCATCGCGAACCGGCGCAAATCGCCCATCACGTTCGTGATCGCCTGAGGAAAGGGTGCCTGTGTCATATGAGAGTAACGGAGCCGCGGCGGGGTTTAATCCGCGCGGCTTCAAATTTTTTTCGCGGGTGTCGCCCGCCCTAGCCCTGGAACGCCGGAAGCGGGAACGGCGAGGTCACATCCTCGGGGCGGCGCTTTTCGTAGAACGCGTTGCCGCCGGTGGTCACCACGTAGTGCATGTTGTTGTAGGAGGTCTGATACCACGCCGCGTGAAAGAACTTTGCGCGTTCGATCTTGGGGTGTCTTTCGCCGGCGTAGACCGACAGCGCCGCCTCTCTGGCGAGTGTGGCAGAGGGGCCGGACATTGTCTTGGTCATCACGCCGGGGGCGAACTGGTTCGGCTGGCCGACCACGCCGCAGACGGTATTGGGGAAGGCATCCGAGCCCACGCGGTTCATCACCACGGTGCCGACCGCGATCATGCCGTCGCGGCTGGAGCGGTGGGATTCGAAATACATGGCCCGTGCCAGGCATTCGACCTCGGCCGCGGGGGCCGCTGTCCGCGTGTCACGACCGCCGCACCCGGCGAGCACCGCCAGGCTGGCCAGAATGGCGATGATCCGTCCTGTGGAGTTCCACTGCTGCAAATTCACGGGCGTCCCTGCGCTATGGCTTTTGTTCTGATTGCGGGGCAATCTTTCAGCAATACCTGCGCGCAGGCAAGAGCGCCGCGCGGCTTTTCCGCGCGCAATGGCCCCCGCCCTGCGCGACAGGCCCAAGTCGGCAGATGTCCGCTTGCAGGCAAGGGGATGCCGATGCGGTTTCGGCGGTGGTTGCGCGCGGGGCCGCTGTGGTATGCTGCGGGTGACGCCCTGCCCTGCGCCCCCGTGCAACGACAGGGCAACGTGCCTGTCTTGTCCACCTAACAGAAAGGCCTGATACCATGATGACTGTGACCAAGCCGGCGGCCAACCGTGTCGATGTCATTCTGTCCGGTCCATTGGATTCCGAGATGATGGGCGATGCGCTGGACCGGATCATCGCCGCGTCTGAGGATGTCAGGAACGGGCAGATGCTGTTTGCCATCGAACGTTTCGAGATGCCGACGATGGGGGCCTGGGCGGCAGAGCTGGTGCGGGTGCCAAGTTTGATGGCGGCGGTGATGCGGTTTGACCGCTGTGCGGTGCTGTCGGATGTGGCGTGGCTGCGGACGACGGCAGAGATCGAGGGCAAGGTGATTCCGTCGCTGGAGATCAAGAGCTTTGCGCTGGCGCAGGGGGATGCGGCGGAGGCGTGGCTGTCGGGGGAGGACGCGGATGAAGACGAGAATTTTCCGGTCTAGCGGCGCGTTGTGTCCGGGCATTGGGCCGCCCTGCCTGCCCGCGTGATGTGCGCGCAGCGGTTGCTTGCGGCGCATGGTCTCTTCCCTCTTTCGTCATCCGCCCTGCTCTGCCATTATACCCGCCAAGTATAAAAAAGTGAGCAGCCCCTATGAGCGACCTTCTGTCCGGGTCCGAACCCGCTTCGGATTATGATGCCTCCTCGATCCAGGTGCTGGAGGACATGGAACACGTCCGCCTGCGCCCCGGCATGTATATCGGCGGCAAGGACGACCGTGCGCTGCATCATATGGTGGCCGAGATCATCGACAACTCGATGGACGAGGCGGTGGCGGGACATGCCACGTGGATCGAGGTGGAGCTGCACGAGAACGGCCATGTGTCGGTGCGCGACAACGGGCGGGGGATTCCCACCGGGCCGCACCCCAAGGACCCGACGAAATCGGCGCTTGAGATCATCTTTTGCACGCTGAACGCGGGCGGCAAGTTTTCCGGCGACAGCTATGAGACCTCGGGCGGTCTGCACGGGGTTGGCTCGTCGGTGGTGAACGCGCTGTCGGATCATCTGCGGGTCGAGGTGGCGCGCAACAAGGAACTTTACGCGATGGAGTTCTCGCGCGGAATCCCGCAGGGCAAGCTGGAGCGGATCGGCGCCGCCCCCAACCGGCGCGGCACGGCGGTCACGTTCCACCCGGATGCGGAAATTTTCGGCTCGCTGAAGCTGAAACCCGCGCGGCTGTTCAAGATGGCGCGGTCCAAGGCCTATTTGTTCTCGGGTGTCGAGATTCGCTGGAAAACCGCGATCAACGACGGCGAGACCCCGCAAGAGGCCAAGTTCCACTTTCCCGGCGGTCTGGCGGATTACCTGAAAGAAGCGATGGGCGGGGCCAGCACATATTCCGAGGCGCCGTTCGCCGGATCGGTGTCGTTTGAAAAGTTCAAGGTGCCGGGCAAGGTCGAATGGGCGATCAACTGGACGCCCGCGCGCGACGGCTTCATCCAGTCCTATTGCAACACCGTGCCCACGCCCGAGGGCGGCACCCACGAGGCCGGGTTCTGGGCGGCGATCCTGAAAGGGATCAAGGCTTACGGCGAGCTGGTGAACAACCGCAAGGCCGCGACCATCACCCGCGAGGATCTGGTGGCCGGTGCCGGTGCGCTGGTGTCCTGTTTCATCCGCGAGCCGGAATTCGTGGGCCAGACCAAGGACCGCCTGGCCACGGTCGAGGCGCAGCGGATGGTGGAAAACGCGGTCCGGGACCACTTCGACAACTGGCTGGCGGCGGATACGAAATCGGCGGGCGCGATCCTGGATTTCCTGGTGCTGCGCGCCGAGGAACGGCTGCGGCGGCGGCAGGAGAAGGAAACCTCGCGCAAGACGGCGACGCAAAAGCTGCGCCTGCCCGGCAAGCTGACGGATTGTTCGTCGAAATCGCGCGAGGGCACAGAGCTGTTCATCGTCGAGGGCGACAGCGCGGGCGGGTCGGCCAAGATGGCGCGCGACCGCAAGACGCAGGCGCTGCTGCCGCTGCGGGGCAAGATCCTGAACGTGTTGGGCGCGGCGTCGTCAAAGCTGGGGTCGAACGCGGAGATTTCCGATCTGTCTCAGGCGTTGGGCGTGTCGCTGGGGGCGAAGTTCAACGTCGATGACCTGCGCTATGACAAGGTCATCATCATGACCGATGCGGACGTGGACGGGGCGCATATTGCGGCGCTGCTGATGACGTTCTTTTTCACCCAGATGCGCCCGATGATTGATGCGGGGCATCTGTATCTGGCCTGCCCGCCCTTGTACCGGCTGACGCAGGGGTCGCGGCGGGTGTATTGTCTGGACGAGGCCGAGCGCGATGTCTGGCTGGAGAAGGGTCTGGGCGGGTCCGGCAAGATCGACGTGTCGCGGTTCAAGGGTCTGGGCGAGATGGACGCGAAGGATCTGAAGGACACCACGATGAACCCCGCCACGCGCAAGCTGATCCGGGTGACCATCGACGAGGACGAGCCGGGGCAGACCGGCGATCTGGTCGAGCGGTTGATGGGCAAGAAGCCGGAGCTGCGATTCGAGTATATCCAGGACAATGCGCGGTTTGTTGAGGAGCTGGATGTTTAAACGGGTTGGCCACTCTCCATCCAAATGAACATTTCTGATAACAGTTCACTTGTTGGATACTCTGTTATCTCATCTTCACTAGCACCTTGTTCCCGCTTCTTTTCCCAATACCACTCTTGGAAATCAGCGTATTTCCCAAGAACCCTCTTTGCACCGACTGGCTCCACGCTCGCCTCTGAAACCAGCCAATTTCTAACATGTTTGACCGCTTTCTGCGGTGCAAGTTGTATGTCGTCTCCGTATGCGTTGATATCGCAACCTGAAATGTCGGAAAGAGCGGCTTGAAATCGATATTGTTTTTCTTCGAGGATGAGAAATCTCTTAGTTTGACGACCGCTGCCATAATATTGGCGACAGCCAAAATCTATGCCCAATTCGAAAGGCATATTAAGACGAAAATGTTCTCCAACATGCTTGGCTTGGCATCTGCTCAGATCATGAATTGAATACTTGGAGCTTTCGATAAGTCCACGAATTTTTTCGAGCCTATTTTCGCCACTATCATTGCGTTCAGAAGCTAATCGAGGCGTCAAGCCAAAATAAACCACGCAAAACATCATTGCTTGAAGAATTGGAGCGAAGTCTTCATCAAATGGGCAGTTAATAAAAACGCAATTTTCAAAATCGTAACTAGGCAATGTTATCCTTTAGAACGTTTTGGGTCATTACCATAAGAATCCCGTTCGCGGATTCGACCATCCCTTCCGTGGATGTAGAGTTCAGATCCTTGATTCTTTGCTATTTTGCGTGCCTCTTGGATTGCCTCGCCTTGAGTCGAGTACGTCCCTGTCGCACGCGAAGCACCCGCTTTACGAACGCTCCACTTTCCGCCATTCGGGACAACGTGCTGACCCTTGCTGCTCATCATAGCCCTCTAAGAAAATAATTTGGATGCCGTGGTTGCTAAGATAATCATACGCTACAAAGATAAAAGATGAAAGCAAGCGACACTTCAAATAAAAAATCTTTGCACAAGCAAGTTTAATGAAATTTACTATTTTTTACATACACTTAAATGAAATTTCACCCAATGTTGCACAGTCGATCGAAAAATTCAACTAAGGAACCCCACCACAGGACACCCCCGATGACCCCCACCGCTGCCCAAGACATCCTTGATACCATGTTCGCCCCCTGGGTGCTGGCCTTGCAGCCGCGCGTTGCCTCGATTGACGCGGAGCATTGCACGCTGACCATCCCGATCACCGCTGATATTGCGCGGGCGAGCGGGATTGTGTCGGGGCAGGTCATGGCGACGCTGGCCGATACCGCGATGGTGCTGGCGTGCATGGGGCACGCGGGCGCGATGATCCCGGTGTCGACCGTCACGCTGGACACGCAGTTCCTGCGCCCCGGCAGCGGCGACAGCATCACCGCGCGGGCCGAGGTCACGCGGGCTGGCAAGGGCACGATATTCACGCGCTGCACGCTGACGGCACACCCGTCTGGCAAGGATATCGCGCTGGCGACGGCCACTTTCGCGAAGCGTGCGGGCTGAAACGACACATTAGATAATTGATGGGTCATCTTTTTACGGCGCGGGCGGGCATTCCCCTGTCCCTGCCCTGCGATCCGTGGCAGAGCGAGGGAAAAGAGGAGACCGCCATGCCCTGCCCCCTGTGTGACACCGACGCGCCGCTGAATGACACCACCGTGACCGGTGGCCCCACGGGCCGCGTGGCGATCTGTGCGACCTGCGCCGAACAGCTGGACGCGCCGCAGGCCGACCATTTCCGCGCGCTGTCGTCGACCATGTGGTCCGAGGACCCCGCCGTGCAGGTGCTGGCGTACCGCATTCTGAAAAAGCTGGACACCGACTGGGCGCGCGATGCGCTGGACATGCTGTATCTGGACGAGGACACGCTGGCCTGGGCGCAGGATGTGCCTGCCGACACCGGCCACCGCGATGCCAACGGGGTGCCGCTGGCCGTGGGCGACAACGTGGTGCTGATCAAGGACCTGCCGGTGAAGGGCGCGAATTTCACCGCCAAACGCGGCACGCCCGTGCGGGGGATTTCGCTGGTCATGGACAACCCCGAACACATCGAGGGCCGCGTCGAGGGCCAGCGCATCGTGATCCTGACCCAGTTCGTCAAGAAAAAGTAAGGCGGCGGGCGGTTTACCCCCTTGCCCGCGGTCACGAATGCCGCCTTAGTTGGGGCATGAGAACACGCATTGTAATCGCCTTTTTGCTGCTGCTGACCGCTTGTGGTCGGCCGATGACGCCGACGGAAGTGGCGTTCTCGAACACCATTCTGGGGACCGGGCTGGACACGTCCAAGGTGCGGCTGGTGAACGGTGCGCCGACGCGCTCGGTCACCTTTCAGCGCAAGGCGCGGCCGCGCACGACCTGTCGCGAGCTGATCCTGCCGCCGCCGACCACGGCGATGGTCACGGCCAAGCCTGCGGCGGTCACCCTGTTCAACCATGTGCTGTTCGACGAGGATTGGTATCTGGACGATTACCTGCCGGACTACCCCGACAAGATCGGCCTGATCGCGGCGATGCTGCTGAGCCACGAGCTGACGCATGTGTGGCAATGGCAGAACCGCAAGACCACGGGGTATTCCCCGCTGAAGGCCGCGTCGGAGCATGAACGCGGGGCCGATCCCTATCTGTTCGATCTGGAGCGCAATCCGAAGTTTGGCGATTACGGATATGAACAACAAGGCTCGATCGTCGAGGAATTCGTCTGTTGTCGCGCGCTGGCCCCCACCGCGCCGCGCACGAAACGGCTGCACGCGCTGATCGCGCAGGTGATGCCGGTGGCCCCCCTGCCCGACCGCCGCCAAAGCGATGTGCGGATGCCGTGGGACGGAGTCGAGCTGAAAGGCATTTGCGACTGATGCGGGATTTTCACCAGATTTTCGACATTGCCGCCGAGCGCAAGGGCGGCGCTGGGGCGCTGGAGGAAATGTTGGGCGATGGTCCGCTGTCTGCGCAGGCACTGGCTGCGATCCCCGAGGACCGCTGGCTGTCCCAGATGACGCGCTGTGTGTTTCAGGCCGGGTTCAACTGGAAGGTGATCGAGGCCAAATGGGAGGGCTTTGAGGCGGCCTTCAAGGGCTTTGACGTGGGCGCCTGTGCGATGATGGACGACGACTGGTTCGACCGGCTGATGGCGGACAAGGGCGTGGTGCGCAACGCACCGAAGCTGGCCACGGTGCGCGAGAATGCGGCGTTTCTGCTGGAGTTGCGGGCCGAGGGCGGCGCGGGTGCGGTGCTGGGCGGTTGGCCGTCGGGGGATTACATCGGGTTGCTGGAGATGCTCAAGACGCGCGGGGCGCGGTTGGGGGGCATGACGGGGCAATATGCCATGCGGTTCATGGGGCGGGACAGTTTCATCCTGTCGCGCGACGTGGTGGCGCGGCTGGTGGCCGAGGGGGTGGTGGACAAGGCCCCGACCTCGAAAGGGGCGATGCGGGCGGTTCAGGGTGCGTTCGATACGTGGATGGACCAATCGGGGCGCGGGTTGACCCAGATCAGCCGCGTTCTGGCGATGAGCGTCTGATCGGCGCGGGGCGACCGTGCCTTTGGCTTTTCGCCGCGTTACAACGCGTCCCGCAGCCGACGGGCGAGCATGGTCTGCCGCGCGATCACCGCGCCCATGTCCAGAGTGGTGACCTGTCCGTCACGCACGATCTGGCGGCCTTCGACAAACAGGTCGCGCACGGCTGTCGGTCCCGCCAGCAAGAGCGCCGCCGGGTCCCAGCTGCCTGCGCTTTCGATACCGCTGACGTCCCAGATTGCGAGGTCGGCGCGTTTGCCCACCGCGATGCGGCCACAGTCGGGACGGCCCAGCACATCGGCCCCGCCACGGGTGGCAATTTCGAGCGCTTCGCGCGCGCTCATGGCGTCGGCCCCGTTCGCAACCCGTTGCAACAGCATGGCCTGACGCGCCTCGGCCACCAGATTGCCGGCGTCGTTGCTGGCCGAACCGTCGACGCCAAGGCCCACGGGCACGCCTGTATCGCGCATTGCACGGACCGGTGCGATGCCGCTGCCCAGACGGCAGTTCGAGCACGGGCAATGCGCCACGCCGGTGCGGGTGCGGGCGAAGAGGTCAAGCTCGGACGCGTCCAGTTTGACGCAATGGGCGTGCCAGACATCCGGCCCGACCCAGCCCAGGTCCTGCGCATATGCGCCGGGGCGCTTGCCATAGGCTGCGAGGCTATAGGCGATGTCCTCTTCGTTTTCGGCCAGATGGGTGTGCATCATCACGCCCTTGTCCCGCGCCAGCAGCGCCGCATCGCGCATCAGCTCGGTGCTGACCGAAAAGGGTGAACAGGGGGCGACGCCGACGCGGCACATGGACCCTTCGGCGGCATCGTGAAAGGCGTCGATCACGCGGATGCAATCGTTCAGGATCGCGGCCTCGTCCTCGACCAAGGTGTCGGGGGGCAGGCCGCCCTTGCTTTCGCCGATGCTCATCGCGCCGCGCGTGGGGTGAAAGCGCAGGCCCAGTTCGGCGGCGGCGCGGATCGTATCCTCGAGCCGTGATCCGTTGGGGTAGAGGTAGAGGTGATCCGACGACAGCGTGCAGCCCGAGAGCGCCAGTTCGGCCAGCCCGACCTGCGCCGAGGTGAACATATGGTCGGGGGTGAAGCGTGCCCAGATCGGATAGAGCGTTTTCAGCCAGCCAAACAACAGCGCGTCCTGCCCGCCGGGCACGGCGCGGGTCAGCGTCTGGTAGAGGTGGTGGTGCGTGTTCACGAGGCCGGGGGTGACGACACAGCCCTGTGCCTGCACCGTCTCGCCGGTGGTGGTCAGCCCCTGCCCCACGGCGGCAATCTGTCCGTCGCGCAGCAGGATGTCGGCACCGGAAAGCTCGCGGCGGTCATCATCCATTGTCAGGATGTGGTCGGCCCCCTGTATCAGCACCTCGGTCATGCGTGTTTCGCCAGGATGGCCAGCGCCTCGGCGTGGATATCGGCGTTGGCGGCGGCCAGCACCCGCCCGCCGTTGTGGGCCGGGCCACCCTGCCAGTCGGTGACGATGCCGCCCGCCGCCTGAATCAGCGCGATGGGTGCCTGGATGTCATAGGCGTTCAAACCCGCCTCGATCACCAGATCGACCTGCCCCGCCGCGACCAGCGCATAGGCGTAGCAGTCCATGCCATAGCGCGTCAGCCGCGCGCGGCTTGCCACGTCCGCAAAGGCGGCGGCGTCGGCGGGGGTGCCGACCTCGGGGAAGGTGGTGAAGACCGTGGCCTGCGCCAGCGGACGGGCGGCACGGGTCTGCAGGGGTGCCTGCCCCTGGGGGCCGTGGAGCCATGCGGCCTGGGGTGTGCCGATGAACCGTTCGCCGATATAGGGCTGGTCGATGATGCCGATCTCGGGGCCGTCTGGCCCGCCCACGGCAATCAGGACGCCCCAGGTGGGCGTGCCCGATACGAAACCGCGCGTGCCGTCGATGGGGTCCAGCACCCATGTCAGGCCGCTGGTGCCATCTACCGTGCCGAACTCTTCGCCCAGAATGGAGTCGTCGGGGCGCAGGTCGGCCAGCACCGCGCGCATCGCCTCTTCGGCGGCGCGGTCGGCTATGGTCACGGGATCATAGCCGCCGTCCAGCTTGTTCTCGGCTGTCAGCGCGGAGTTGCGGAAATGGGGAAGGATCGCCGCGCGGGCCGCATCGGCCATCTGTTGCGCCACGTCCAGCAGGGCATCATGTATCTGTGTCATTATGCCGAGGTGCCAGTTTGCCCGACGCAAAGCAAGTGCATCCGTCCGGCTGCCCCAGAGGTTTATGCAACGTCGCTGAGAACGCGGGCCAATTCAAACAGGCGGCGGCGCTGGTTCTGGGGAATGGCGTAGTAGCACCGCACCAGGTCCATCGCGTCCTTGTCCTCGAGCAGGTCGCCCGAGATGAAACGGCTGGCGGCCGATCCGCTTTGTGCGCCATCAAGACCCTCGAAGAAGAAACCGACGTTGACGCCCATCGCCTCGCCGATATCCCAAAGGCGGGATGCGCTCACACGGTTTGCACCGGTTTCGTACTTCTGGATTTGCTGGAATTTGATCCCAACCATCTCTGCCAGTTTTTGCTGGGTCATGCCAATCAGCCAGCGACGCTGGCGAATACGTTTCCCGACATGCTCGTCAACTTTGTGAGCCACTTGATACCTCCTAAAACACGCCGCACTGAAAACGAAGCACTCAAATTCAGGACCGCACACATACAGTTTTGTAGCCAAGAAAATACGTGATTGACGGTTAAAAGCAACTGTCCCGGCATACAACTTAAGGTGTTTTTGACCAATTGGACACAATAAATGGTCATTTCCGGGGGTGACCTTCTTCCAGCGGTTGAGGTGACCTTAGGTAAAGAAAGCCTGTCACTGCCTGCCCTTTTGCTGCCATGATTCGCACATGACAGACAGTGACTTACACTGCGCTACGGTGTTAAATCTGACTTTTTGATGGCACATACCGGAACGGAAGGCCGGACTTTTCACCTGGCAGACAGGGCGCCGGCGCGCTCAACCTGAGGTATATTTCTGCCCCGCCACCTCACCTTTCAAGAGGCATCAGACAGCCCGCAGCCTGGCCTGCTCCTCGACCCCGAAAGACCGCCGCAACAGGTCCGCCAACGCATCGTGCACCACGTTTTTTGATGTAGTCGCCCCATAGAGGTTGATCATCTGTGCGGGCAGTTCGGGCAGATGGCCGCCGTGGTCGATCCGCTCGAGATGCGGCGGTTCGGTGCCTTCGAGCATGGTGTTGATGGCCAGGTCGGCGCTGACCGTGGCCTCGATGGTGCGGTCGCTGTCGGTTTCCACGATCACGTCCCAGTCGATGCCTGCCTTGTCCAGCCGTTCGATGACACGGGGGCGGAATGTGCAATGGCGGCCAAAGGCCAGTTTCAGCGGGCGTTGCCGCCATGCCGACCCGTTGGGTGCCCCCAACCAGCACAAGGGTTTGACGCAGAGGGTTTCGCCGCCCGCATCCACATAGGTTTCGGTGGTCAGGATCAGGTCGCATTCGCCTTTGCCAAAATCCTCTTTCAACGCCTTGGTGTAGCAGGAGATCAGATGCACCTGCACCCGCGGGAAAGCGGCGTTGAACTGTTTCAGCACACGCGGGATCGCCGGGTAGACGATATCGTGGGGCACGCCCAGCCGGATCTGGCCGACAAAGGCCTGATCGGTCAGGCGCACGATCACCTCGTCGTTCAGCGCGACCATACGTTTGGCGTAGACCAGCAACTGTTCGCCCGCCGAGGTCAGCGCGATGGTGCGCCCCGAGCGGTCCAGCAGTTCCAGCCCCAGCGTTTCCTCAAGCCGCTTGAGCTGCATCGACACCGCCGATTGGGTCAGATGCAGGAATCCGGCCGCACGGGTCACGCCCCCGGTTTCGGCGACAGCGGCGAAAGACCGCAGCGTGGTAATGTCCAGATTTCTCATACATCAAGCTCCTTGATATGTCGCAGCACAAACATTCGTTTTAAAAATGTTACATGAATTGGCATATACATCAACAGAATTGATGGAAACCCGATGTTTCATGACTCGATATGAAGGAAAGACTCTCATGACAATGTTAGATGCAATTGCCCGTTCGACCTTGTTTACAGCCACCAAACAGACCGGCCCGACCCGTGCCAGCCTGCTGGGCCTGTGGCGGTCGCGCCGCGCGCTGGCGCAACTGGATGCCGCCGCGCTGGACGATATCGGCGTGACCGCGCAAGAAGCGCACGCAGAGGCCACACGCCCGGTTTGGGACGTGCCGGCCAACTGGAAAAAATAATCCCTGCGTCGGGAAAAAACATTCGGTGATCGCCTGCAAAAAGCAGGCGATAACGCACCGAAAACACTTGAAACCTTGGCCATGCATCCCGATATTTAAACCACCTAACGCCGCAGGCTGAAATCTGCGGATCATCAGTGTTTTAAACGGAGGCTTTCAATGGCTGACATCAACACGATCCGGACAGCAGCAGCTGGCACACGCTCTGCCGAGATCGACGCCGGGCTTCGCGCCCACATGAACAAAGTCTACGGCACCATGTCCGTGGGCATGTTGCTGACATTCCTCGTGGCATGGGCTGTGGGGTCGAACCCCGACCTGTTGGGGATTTTCCGTGATCCCGCGACGCTGCAACCCAACATTCTGGGCTGGATCGTGATGTTCGCGCCGCTGGGCATGGTTTTTGCCTTTGGTGCCGCGATCAACCGTCTGTCTGCGGCGGGCGCACAACTGTTCTTCTACGCCTTCGCGGCCGTCATGGGCCTGTCGCTGAGCTGGATCTTTGTCGCCTTTACCGGCATGTCCATCGCGCAGGTGTTCCTGATCACCTCGATCGCCTTCGCGGGTCTGTCGCTGTGGGGCTACACCACCAAGAAAGACATCTCGGGTTGGGGTTCGTTCCTGATCATGGGTGTGATCGGTATCCTGGTGGCCTCGATCGTCAACATCTTCCTGCAATCGCCGGCGATCATGTTCGCCGTGTCGATCCTGGGCGTGCTGATCTTTGCCGGTCTGACCGCTTATGACACGCAGAAGATCAAGAACGACTACATCCAGCACGCGGCGCAAATGGACAGCGAATGGCTGGGCAAAGCGGCGATCATGGGTGCGTTGAACCTGTATCTGGACTTTATCAACATGTTCATGTTCCTGCTGCAGCTGTTCGGCAACCGCGAATAACGCGCTTTCCAACAGAACCTCTTTTGAAAGGGCTGGTCGCAGGACTGGCCCTTTTTCTTTGTCCATATCCCAAGAGGATCACGCCATGATCACCACCCTGCCCCCCGACCGCGCCGCCGTGCTGGAGCCACTGTCGCGGCAGGTGCATGACCTGCATGTCGCGCACCAGCCACAAAACTATCTGCCCACGCCTGCGCCCTCGGTGCTGCGCGGGTTCCTGAGCGACTGGCTGGCGCAACCGCAGGTGACGGCGCTGGTGGCTGGGGATATCGCCGCGCCAACCGGCTATCTGATCTATGAGGAGGAGCGGCGCGCGGCCTCGGTTCTGAAACCTGCCATGCACCACGCGGTGCTGCACCACATTTGCGTGGACGCGGCGCACCGCCGTCAGGGGATCGCGGCGGCGTTGATCGCGCAGATGCGGGTGCAGTGCCGTGACGCGGGCATAGAACGCATCCGGGTGACCTATGCCGCGTTCAACACCGCCTCGGCGCGGACGATGGCGCAGGCGGGGCTTGACCCGGTTACGATCATTGCCGACGGTGCGGTATAGACAGGAGGACGACGATGCTGGAACTGCGCCCCAATTGCGAGATGTGCGATGTGGACCTGCCGCCAGAGGCGGAAAACGCGCGCATCTGCTCTTACGAGTGTACCTTTTGCGCCGATTGCGTTGACCAGCATCTGCACAACGTCTGTCCGAACTGTGGCGGTGGCTTTGTCCCGCGCCCGATCCGGCCCAAGGGCGCGCATCGTACGGGCACGGGGCTGGGCCACCATCCGGCAGGCACCAAGCGTCGGACGATGAAGCAACCGCCCGACGCAGTGGCGGCCCTGTCGGCGCGCTTGCGCGACCTGCCGCCCGCCGAACGCTAGGCTTCCAGCGCCCGCTCCATCCGGATCGCGGGAAAGCGGACCTGCGCGCCCATGTCCACGTCCAGCGGCCCCAGCGTGCGAAAGCCCACCGCGTGATAGAACCGCTCGGCTGTGCGGGTGGCGCGGCATTCAATGCGCTGCACGCCCGCTGCGCGGGCCGCATCAAAGCTGTGGTGCATCAGCCAGGTGGCCACGCCTGCGCGCAATTCGCGCGGGTCGGTCGCCAGATGGCGGATGTGGCCCAGCGTCGGGTCGTCGGCATCGGGGGTCCAGCCCCCTGCCCCGATCACCACATCGCAATCCTCGACGACATAGTAGGTGCCACAGGCCAGCAATTCGGGACGTGCACGGGTCATCATCGGCAAGGCCGGGGCAAGCTCGTCAGGCGCGTAGTCGCGGGCCAGCAGAAGCGGGTAGCTGCGCGCCAGAAGCGCAGTTACAGCGTCGCTGTCTGCGGCTGTGGCGGGACGAATGAACATGGTCGGTCTCCTGTCGGGCGGCCAGAGCGCGCCGTGCGGGGGGATGGGGACCGTGCCTGTGGTGCAAGGGGGGCAGATACGCAAAAGGCCGCGTCCTTGCGGCGCGGCCCAGCGTATTGAAATCTGAAAGCGATCTTACTTGATCTTGCCTTCTTTGTATTCAACGTGCTTGCGCGCAACGGGGTCGTATTTACGGACCGACATTTTCTCGGTCATCGTGCGTGCGTTTTTCTTTGTCACGTAGAAGTGGCCTGTGCCCGCGGACGAGTTCAGACGGATCTTGATCGTGGTTGGCTTCGCCATGTCTCTTCTCCTGCTGCGCCGGTGACCTCGGTAGGCGGGCGCGTAAATCCTGAACCCCGCCTTCTAAGCAGATCGCGGGGTGAGTCAACCGCAAAAGAGGCACGCAGGCCGGAATTGCAGCAAGTTCTGCGCGCGGGGCCGGTGCCGTGGTTTTGCAGGCCGCGTGCGCTCGCGTCATCTATCCTGTCACATCGGGCGACACAACGGGAATACGGCGCGTGGCCCTCAAGATTGCGAACTAGTTTCCGGCAAATCTGGCGGCTGTCAGACCGTCAAAGGAAATCTCGGGCGTCTTGCCCATGACCACGTCCGCCACCGCCCGGCCCGACCCGCAGGCCATGGTCCAGCCCAGCGTGCCGTGGCCGGTGTTCACGAAGAGGTTTTCGTATTTGGTCGGCCCCAGCACGGGCGTGCCGTCCGGCGTCATCGGGCGCAGGCCGGTCCAGCCCTCGGCGCGGGAAATATCGCCGCCCTTGGGAAACAGATCGCTGATGACGTGTTTCACCGTGTCCGTGGCATGTGGCCCCAAACGGTTGGAATAGCCTGCAATTTCGGCAGTCCCTGCCACGCGGATGCGGTCGCCCAGACGGGTGATGGCAACCTTGTGCGTCTCATCCATGATCGTCGACTGCGGCGCGAATGCGTCGTCGGTGACGGGCACGGTGACCGAATACCCCTTGACCGGATAGACCGGCAGGCGCACCCCGATGGGGTTCAGCACGTTCACCGCATAGCTGCCCATGGCGCAGACGTAAGCGTCGGCGGTGATGCGGCCCGCAATCTCGGTGTCGACGCCTGCAATCTTGCCATCCTCGACCGCGATGGATTTGATCGCCTGGCCGTATTGGAATTCAACACCCATTTCCGCGCATTTTTCCGCCAGGGCGATGGTGAACATGCGGCAATCGCCTGTGCGGTCCGCGGTCAGGCGCAGCCCGCCCACGAATTTATTGCGCACCTCGGCCAGTGCGGGTTCGACGGCGATACAGGCGTCGCGGCCCAGAACCTCGTAGGGGGAATCATATTCGGCCAGAATCTCCTGATCGGCCTTCGACGCCTTCATCTGCTTGGCGGTGCGGAACAGCTGCAAGGTGCCCTGTTCGCGGCCATCATAAGCGATACCCGTCTCGGCGATCAGCTCGGGCATCACGTCGCGCGAATAGTTCGACACCCGCACCATGCGTCCCTTGTTGATACGATAGCTGTCTTCGTTGCAGTTGCGCACCATGTCGATGCACCATTTCCACATGGTCGGGCTGATCAGCGGCCAGATGAACAGCGGGCGGCGTTTCATGAACAGCCATTTGACCGCCTTCATCGGGATGCCCGGTGCGGCCCAGGGCGAGGTCATGCCATAGCTCAGCTCGCCCGCGTTGGCATAGCTGGTTTCCAGCCCCGGCCCGATCTGGCGGTCGATGACCACGACCTCGGCCCCTTGCCGGGCCAGATAATACGCGGTGGTGACGCCAATGACGCCCGCGCCCATTACGACAACCTTCATCTGGTCAGCCTTTCGATTCCACCAAGAAAACAACAGGATTCGGCGCGATGTTAACACGGCTTTCGGCGCGTGGGCGTTTATTTGCCCTGCGGCGACGCTCATCGGATTGGTCCGTGGTCGGTGGCCGTGGCGCTGCTGGAAAAAGATGCAGATGTAAAAAAGGCCAATTGCGCGGAAGGCCTGTAAGCCGGATTTTGTCCAGGGGGTTGCCCCCCGTGGATGGCCATTCATCTTGGCACAGAGTTACCCCTGCGCCTCTAGCTGCCAACCCGGACCTGCTCGGGCCAAAGCAGCCCTGCGGCTTGCGCCGCACGCGGTCCCTATTTGGCATTGCTCCCGGTGGGGCTTGCCGTGCCGGTCCGGTTGCCCGTCCCGCGGTGGTCTCTTACTCCACCGTTTCACCCTTACCCCTATGTGATGTCGGTTGCCCGATCCGCATAAAGGCGGTCTGTTCTCTGTGGCGCTTTCCCTGGGGTTGCCCCCGCCGGGCGTTACCCGGCACCGTGTCTTTGTGGAGTCCGGACTTTCCTCGGACGCGAAGTTGCCCCCGCCCCCGCGGCCATCCAGCCTTCCGCGCAGGGGCGGCTTAGACGCTTGCAGGTGCGCGCGTCAATGGGGCGTCGGGCGTTTGTTGCGAAACGGCCCTCCGGGGGGAGTTTATCTGGCAAGATGAAGGGGGATGTAGTCGTCTGGCGTCAGCGGTCCCGTGGCGTTGGGACGATAGCGCAGGCGCACCGCGTTCAGCAGCGCGTCGTCGGTGACATCGGCGGTGTAGCCTGCGGCGCGGGCGGCGGCGCGGAAGGTTTCGGGGGTTGGATCGTCCGGGCCGGACCCGGTGCCGCGCGGGGCGGCAAGGCCTGCGGCCTCGAGCCGGGGCCAGTCGAAATGCGGGCCGGGGTCGAATTTGCGATCGGGTGCCATGTCCGAATGGCCGATGACACCCTGCGCAGGGATCGACCAGCGGTCGAGGATGTCGCGCAGCAGGATCATAAGGTTTTGCATCTGCGCCTCGGCAAAGGGACGCTGGCCGTCGTTGTCCAGTTCGATCCCGATCGAGCGCGAGTTGACGTCGTCACGCCCCGCCCAATGGCCCGCGCCCGCGTGCCAGGCGCGCAGGTGTTCGGGTACCAGTTGCGTCACGGTGCCATCTTCGGCGATCAGGTAATGGGCAGAGACTTCGAATTGCGGATCACACAGGCGTTCCAGCGCGGCATCCGCGCTGTGCATCGCGGTAAAGTGGATCACCACCAGCTCGGGCACCAGCCCGTCCCTGCGGGGGCCGCAGTTGGGGGACGGGTGGCTGTGGATCTGCATCAGTTCTGGGCGGCGCGCCGGAACGGGCTGGGGTCCCAGTTGCAGGCAAAGCCGTCGCCATCGGGGTCAAGTCCCATACGGTCGCGGGACGGTCCGCCGCTGGCCAGGAAATCAATCTGCGCGTCGTCGTCATTGGGGTATTTCGCACAGTTGCGCGCCATCTTCGACTGACCGCCAAAGCCAAGGCGCGTGTACACTTTCGTGCCGCGCGCATGTTTGGTCTGCAAGGCGTATTCGACGACATTCGGGCCACCCGACCCGTCGCGTGCGGGCAGTGCCGTGGGTTGCACGACCTCGTATTGCGCGGCGTTCTGGGCGATCCGGGCCTTGTCGCTGGCGATGGTCTGGCGCGAGGCCACGGCGTCAAAGTCGTTTTCGTCCGAGATGCCGGGATTGCTGACCGGCGCGGGCGCGGGGTTCGAGGGGCTGGCATTCACCACCTCACGGCCCGAGTTTGCAGCGGCCGCGCGTTCGTCCTCGGCCAGCGAGGCGGCGACCAGATCGGGGTCAAAGCCACCGGTTGCGGCGGGCGCGGGCGCAGGTGCCGCGGCGCCGTCCAGCGTCTGGCTGGAGACGGAAGGCGCGGCAGGCACGGATTGCGCGTAGCTGT
Source organism: Pseudosulfitobacter pseudonitzschiae (assembly GCF_900129395.1). GTDB lineage: Bacteria > Pseudomonadota > Alphaproteobacteria > Rhodobacterales > Rhodobacteraceae > Pseudosulfitobacter > Pseudosulfitobacter pseudonitzschiae. The sequence continues at coordinate 696,070 of NZ_FQVP01000003.1, read as the reverse complement.
CAAATCCAACACCGCGTCCGGGGTCGCCGACACCGGCGGCACTGTCAGGAACGGCCGGCTGGCACGCTGCCAGGGCACCCATTGCCGCAGCCATCAAGTAAAATCTCATGCGTTTCTCTGCCCGATTGCGTGGGTCTGCGCCCACTGATTGAGGCCTTTTACCACCATTTGACCGGTTTTGCCACAAATCCGGCCGCCTGCTCCAGTGCATAAGCGGAAGACAGCAGATCTGCCTCTTCCCAAGGGCGTCCGATCAACTGCAGACCCAGCGGCAAACCTTGCTTGTCCACACCCGTGGGCACGGCAATGCCCGGCAGGCCGGCCATGTTCACGGTGACGGTGAAGACGTCGTTCAGGTACATCTGCACCGGATCGGCATCGGTCATCTCGCCCAGACCAAAGGCCGCCGACGGGGTGGCCGGTGTCAGGATCGCATCGACGCCTTGCGCGAACACGTCCTCAAAGTCCTTCTTGATCAGCGTGCGCACCCGGCGGGCCCGGTTGTAATAGGCGTCGTAGAAGCCTGCAGACAGCACATAGGTGCCGACCATCACGCGGCGCTGCACCTCGGCGCCGAATCCTTCGGCGCGGGTTTTCTCGTACATCTCGGTGATGCCGTCGCCCTGCTCCAGCTTGGCGCGGTGGCCGAAGCGCACGCCGTCATAGCGCGCCAGGTTCGACGAGGCCTCGGCGGGGGCGATCACGTAATAGGCAGGCAGCGCGTATTTGGTATGCGGCAGCGAGATGTCGACGATCTCGGCCCCCGCATCGCGCAGCATCGCCGCGCCGTCGTCCCACAGCTTTTCGATATCCTCGGGCATGCCGTCCATGCGGTATTCACGCGGGATGCCGATTTTCTTGCCACGGATGTCGCCGGTCAGGGCCGCCTCAAAGTCCGGCACGGGCAGGTTGGCGCTGGTGCTGTCCTTGGGGTCGTGGCCGCACATCGCGCCCAGCATGATCGCGCTGTCGCGCACGGTCTTGGTCATCGGGCCTGCCTGATCCAGCGAGGAGGCAAAGGCCACGACGCCCCAGCGCGAGCAACGCCCGTAGGTCGGTTTGATCCCCACGATGCCGGTAAAGGCCGCAGGCTGGCGGATCGACCCGCCGGTGTCGGTGCCGGTCGCCGCAAGGCACAGGTCAGCCGCCACGGCAGCCGCCGAGCCGCCGGACGAGCCACCGGGCGTCAGTTGCGCGTCGTCATTGCCGCGCCGCCAGGGGTTCACCGCGTTGCCGTACACGGATGTTTCGTTGGACGAGCCCATGGCGAATTCGTCCATGTTCAGCTTGCCCAGCATCACGGCACCGGCAGATTTCAACTGTGCGGTGATGGTGGATTCGTATTGCGGCAGGAAGCCTTCGAGGATGCGGCTGCCCGCTTGCGAGGGCACGCCTTCGGTGCAGAACAGGTCCTTGATGCCGATGGGCAGGCCGCACATGTCGGGCGCGTCACCTGCCGCGATGCGCTTGTCCGCTTCGGCGGCGCGCTCCAGTGCGATCTCGGGTGTGTGGTGGACAAAGGCGTTCAGCGCCCCTGCCCCGTCGATGGCCTTCAGGCAGGCTTCGGTCAGCTCTTTCGAGGTCGTCTCGCCTGCGCGCAGCGCGTCGCGGGCATCGGCCAGTGTCAATGTGTTGAGATCGGTCATTATTCCACCACCTTCGGCACGGCAAAAAATCCTTCGCGGGCGTCGGGGGCATTGGCCAGAACCTTGCCCTGCACATCGCCATCGGTCACCACGTCCTCGCGGCGCGTCAGGCGCTGCGGGGTCACCGAGGTCATCGGTTCGACGCCGTCCACATCCACTTCGTTCAGCTGTTCGATGAAGCCGAGAATGGTGTTGAATTCAGCCGCCAGCGCGGGCAACGCGTCTTCTTCCACCTTGATCCGGGCCAGCTTGGCCACGCGGGCGGCCGTGCTTGTATCAATCGACATCGGAACTCTCCTTCATCTGCTTGGACAGGGCTTTACCGCCCCGCCCGCCACGCTGCAAGGGCCACGCCGCCACGGGGCCAGCCCAATGCGCGCCATCGCTGTAAAAACACGCGGAGTTCCCCTTGCGAGGTTCAAAAAAATCGCGGGCCAAGGCTCCCCAAGGCGTCAACATGCGCTACCATCGGCGGGGAACAAAAGGAGACATCACATGAACATCATCTGGCTGGGCCACGGATCATTCCGCATCGAAATCGAGGATCAGGTTCTGCTGATCGACCCATGGCTGAGTGGCAACCCGATGCTGGACACGGACAAGGCGCGCGCCGCCTGCGAGGGGGCCACGCAGATTCTGGTGACCCACGGGCATTTCGACCACACGCAGGACGTGGCGGACTATAGCAAGGACAGCGGCGTCCCGATCTCTGGCATTGTCGAACTGGTCGGCTATCTGGTGTCCAAAGGCGCGGTCGAAGGCAGTGCGTTCAACCGGGGCGGCACGATCCAGCTGGGCAAGGTCTCGGTCACGCTGGTGCCTGCCTCGCATTCCTCGTCGATCATGGACGGCGATGTGCCGCTGTACATGGGTCAGGAATGCGGGTTCATGATCCGGGGCGAAGGCAAATGCGTCTATGTCTCGGGCGACACCGATATCATGGCCGACATGGAGTGGATGGGCGATTATTACAAACCCGACGTGGGCATTCTGTCGGCGGGCGGGCATTTCACCATGGACATGAAGGCGGCGGCCTATGCGGCCAAGCGCTATTTCAACTTCTCGACCGTGATTCCCGCGCATTACCGCACCTTCCCGCTGCTGGCGCAGGATGCGAAACCATTGGTGGACGGGCTACCGAACGTCGATGTGATCGAGCCTCAGGTGCTGGAGCCGATCAAGATCTAACGGCGCGCGGCAAAGAACGCTTTCAGCATCGCCTCGGCTTCGGCTGCGGCGATGCCGTCGTAGACCTCGGGGCTGTGGTGGCTTTGCGGATGGCTGAACACCCGCGCCCCTTGGGCCACACCGCCCGATTTGGGGTCAGACGCCCCGTAATACAGCCGTCCGATGCGCGCAGCGGCGATGGCGGCGGCGCACATGGCACAAGGCTCTAACGTCACATACAGATCATAGCCCGCCAGCCGTTCCGACCCCGCCGCGGCGCAGGCTGCGCGAATGGCCAATATCTCGGCATGGCCTGTCGGGTCGCACATCTCGCGGGTGCGGTTGCCTGACACGGCCACCACCTGACCCGCCGGGTCCACGATCACGGCACCCACAGGCACCTCGCCCCGCGCGGCGGCGGCGGTGGCGGCATCCAGTGCCTGATCCATGAAGCTGCGAAAACTCATGTCGTCACATGGCCCGATAAGGGACGCTTTCGCAAGGTCGCGAATTGCTCTATGCCGCGTGACATGAGCACAGACACACCCCAGGGCGACCGCATCGCCAAAGTCCTCAGCCGCGCAGGCGTCGCAAGCCGCCGCGAAGCCGAACGCATGATCGAAGCCGGACGGGTCACCGTCAACGGCGTCAAGATCGACAGCCCCGCGCTGAACGTCACACCCGGCGACATGATCGCGGTGGACGGCAAGCCGGTGGCCGAGCCGGAACACGAACGGTTGTGGCTGTATCATAAGCCCGTGGGGCTGGTGGCGACGGATTCCGACGAAAAGGGGCGCAAGACCATTTTCGAGGACCTGCCAGAGGATATGCCCCGCGTGATGAGTGTCGGGCGGCTGGATATCAATTCCGAGGGGTTGCTGTTACTGACCAACGACGGTGGCATCAAGCGCAAGCTGGAATTGCCGTCGACCGGCTGGCTGCGGCGCTACCGCGTGCGGGTGAACGGTCGGCCCACCGAAGACACATTTGCCCCACTGCGCGACGGCATCACCGCCGATGGTGAACGGTTCCAGCCGATGCAGGTGACGCTGGACCGCCAGCAAGGCGCGAACGCGTGGCTGACCGTGGGCCTGCGCGAGGGCAAGAACCGCGAGATCCGGCGCGCGATGGAAGAAGTCGGGCTGAGCGTGAACCGTCTGATCCGGGTCAGCTATGGCCCTTTCCAGTTGGGCGATCTGAAACCGGGTGCCGTGGAAGAAGTCCGCCGCAAGATCCTGCGCGATCAGTTGGGGCTTGAGGCGCTGGACGTGGCACCCACCGGCACCGCCGTGAAAAAGCCCACCGTCAAACGCCCCGGCGGTCCGAAAACATCCGGCCAGCGCCCCGGCGCTTCCGGCGCTCGGTCGGGCGGGAATTTCGCGGGTGGCAAGCCTGCGGGGCGCACGTTCAGCTCGGGCGGTAAATCCGGTGTGGACAGGTCCGAGCGGCCGGACGGCGCACGCACAGGCGGGGCCAAGCCTTCGGGGGCGGGCCGGACGTTCAGCAGCGGCAAACCAGCGGGCGGCAAACCGACGGGCAGCAAACCTGGCGGCGCGCGTCCCGCACGCGGCGGCCCCGCGCGCCCCGCTAAACCGGGCAAACCGCCACGGCGCTAGGCAGACACGCGCCGTGCAGCGCCCGCGCGCAGTTTCCCCCTTGCGCCCTGATCTGATTGTCACAATCCTGCTGTAGCCGAAAACCACGACGACACGCCCCGCACGCAGACCACTGGTAAAATCCGGCAGTGTGCGTATGTATGAAAGCACTGTTGAACAAAGGCCCTGCGGATGTCTCGACTGATCCTGTTTGTGATATTGATCCTTGCCGTGGTGGTGGCGGCCAGTGCCGTGGCATCGGTGTTTCGCCAATCGCCCAAACCGGCAACGCCCGGCGGCGCGCCCTCGGGTGCGATACCCAAGGTGGCCTTTGGGCTGCTGATGGTGGTGATGCTGGGCGTAGGCTCTGGCTGGTTGGGGGCTGACTGATGGCGCAGCGGTATGGCGGCAGGTTCAGCACGCAGGGTGACACGTCCAAGGACACCGGCAAGAGCCGCGGTTTCGTGCAGGCCCCGGCACAGGTGGATGCTGCGGGACTGCGGTCGAACCTGATGTTCCTGCCGCCGCTGGCGCTGGCGCTGACGTCATTCGGGGGTGGTCCGGTCTATCTGGCGACAGGTCTGGTCGGGGCTGCTGTCTGGGCGCTGGCCGCGGTGCTGACCCGCGAGGGGTTGCGGGCCGAGGCGGCCTATCACGACCGCAAGGTTGCACGCCGCCCTGCCCTGCCGCGCAAGATGCTGGCCAGTGTGGCCGTTGCCGCCGGTGCGGTTCTGGCGGGGATCACGCACCAGTCCGACGTGATTTCATCTGTCATTTACGGAGTGATCGCAGGCGGGCTGCATGTGGCCGCATTCGGCATAGATCCGCTGCGGTCCAAGGGCATGGAAGGTGTCGACACGTTCCAACAGGACCGCGTCGCCCGCGTCGTCGATGAGGCCGAGAATTACCTGCGCGAGATGTCCGACGCCCTGTTGCGCGCGAACGATCGCAAGATGGAAACCCGGCTGGCGCAGTTTCAGGCCAAGGCCCGTACGCTGATCCGCACGGTCGAGGAAGACCCGCGCGACCTGACCGCCGCGCGCCGTTACCTGGGGGTTTACCTGATGGGTGCCCGCGACGCGACGGTCAAGTTTGCCGATATCTATGCCCGCACCCGCGACGCACAGGCGCGTGCCGATTACGCCGCGCTGCTGGACGATCTGGAACAGAACTTTGACGCGCGGACCCAGTCGCTGTTGTTGGATGACCGCAGCGACCTGAACATTGAAATCGACGTATTGCGCGAACGCTTGCAGCGCGAAGGCGTGCATATCGCCTCGCAGAAACACGAGTAAGGTAAGGAACAAGTCATGTCCGAGAATGTGCGCCAACAGGCGGAAAAATCACTGGCCGAGGTCGAACAGATCAACGCGGTTGTCCTGCCCGAACCCAAGGAGGCGACTGCGGTTGTGTCCCTGAAAGAGGCCGACGCCCCCGTCAGCGCCGAGATCCGCAAGCGCATGGACGAGATTGACATGACCGACACCCAGTCGATTGTCTCCTTCGGGTCGGCGGCTCAGGCCGAGTTGCAGACCATCTCGCAGGCGATGCTGACCGATGTGCGCAACAAGGATGTGGGCCCCGCGGGCGACAGCCTGCGCAGCATCGTCTCGACCATCCGTGGTTTCAGCGTGTCGGAACTGGACGTACGCCGGGAACGGTCGTGGTGGGAAAAGCTGTTGGGCCGCGCCGCACCTTTTGCCAAGTTCACTGCCCAGTTCGAAACCGTGCAGGCGCAGATCGACAAGATCACCGACAATCTGCTGACGCATGAGCATACGCTGCTCAAGGACATCAAATCGCTGGATGTCCTCTATGAGAAGACCCTGAATTTCTACGACGAACTGGCGCTTTATATCGCGGCGGGCGAGGCCAAGATCGAAGAGATGGATGCGGAAGTGATCCCGGCCAAGGAGGCCGAGGTAAACGCCGCCCCCGAGGACGAACAGGTGATGAAAGCGCAGGAGCTGCGTGACCTGCGTGCCGCGCGGGACGACCTGGAGCGCCGGGTGCACGACCTGAAGCTGACGCGTCAGGTCACCATGCAATCGCTGCCCTCGATCCGGCTGGTGCAGGAAAACGACAAGTCGCTGGTGACCAAGATCAACTCGACCCTCGTGAACACCGTGCCGCTGTGGGAAACCCAGCTGGCGCAGGCCGTGACCATACAGCGCAGCGCCGAGGCGGCGGCGGCCGTGCGGGATGCGAACGACCTGACCAACGAGTTGCTGACCGCCAATGCGAAGAACCTGCGCGAAAGCAACACGATGATCCGCACCGAGATGGAGCGCGGTGTGTTCGACATCGAAGCGGTGAAACAGGCCAATGCGGACCTGATCGGCACCATCGAGGAAAGCCTGAAGATCGCCGACGAAGGCAAGGCCAAGCGCGCGGCTGCCGAGGCGGACCTCAAGAAGATGGAAGCAGACCTGCGCGACACGCTGGCTTCGGCCAAGGCGCGCAAGGACGGCACCGGTGATGTCGCCGCCACATCCGTTCCCCGCTAAGGCAAGGGCAAATGACTGAGAAGGGTGCAACGCGGTGGATACGCGGGCTTGGGGTGATGGCCCTGGGCCTGCTCGCGGTGGCTTGTGATATCGTTGCTCCGGTCGAGCCTGTGCTGACGCCGCGCGCGCGGCCCGACCGTCCGGCAGCCCCCATCGAGGTGGCCAAGCCCACGTCGGAACGCAGCGCTGCCAAACGCAGCTATCTGGCGCGGGTGCAATCGGCACAGCTTTCCCAGGGTTTGCTGCGTCAGGACGGGGGCGGGCCGGACACGCCGTTCAGCCCCGACATGCTGGCGCGCAACTTTAACCAGATCGTGTTTTACAACGAATATGGCGCCGGAAATCTGGCCTCGGGCGTCTCGGGCAACCTGCGCCGCTGGGCGGGTCCGGTGCGCATGGGCGTTGACTTTGGCGGCTCGGTGCCCGCGTCGCAACAACGGCAGGATCGCAGCGATGTGACCCGCTATGCCGCGCGGCTGGCGCAGGCGACAGGCCACCCCGTGACGATGAGCAACGCGCCCAATTTCATGGTCCTGTTCGTGTCGGAAGACGACCGCGCCGAGGTGCTGGCCCGGCAGGCGGCCCGCATCCCCGGCATCACCAAGGCGTCGCTGGCACCGTTGCTGAACCTTGGCGATGACATCTATTGCGCGGTTGCCGCCTATGCCACCGGCCCGGACCCGCACACCTATACGGCGGCCATCGCCGTGATCCGCGCCGAAAACCCCGACCTGATGCGCCTGTCGTGCATTCACGAAGAGCTGGCGCAGGGACTGGGGGCCGCCAACGACAGCCCGCAGGCGCGTCCGTCGATCTTTAACGATGACGACGAATTCGCACTGTTGACCGATCACGACGAGATGCTTTTGGGGATGCTCTATGACCCGCGCCTGAAGATCGGCATGACCCTGCCTGAAGCCGAACCCATCGTACGCATTCTGGCGCGGGAGCGCACGGGCGGACCGATTTAGATGTCCAGCCTTCTCAACCCGGCAACCTTTGAGTTTTTCGCAACCTACTTACTTGCCGGTTACGTCATAATAATCGTGCGTTCGCGGTTCGTGTCGACCCAACGCCCCGCGACAAGCGATGTGCTGGTTGAAGCGGTTATATTCTCGCTTATCAATCAATTGCTTTTCAGATTTCTTTTGTGGCTTGCGCCTGCTCGTTGGGAAGAGGTTCTAGGAACCCAAACCCTATTCTTTACGCAAGTTTTGCTTTTGCCCGGGATATTGGGCGCACTCTTTGGGTACAATTTGTCAAAAGGGTGGAACGAAGCTTTTTGGCGGCGCTTGTCATTGCCAATCGCAAGACCAAGCCAGCGCGCCTATGACTTTGCTTTCTCGGAGGATCGTGAGGTTGGTTTTGTCATAGTCACATTTGGGGATGGATCGCAGGTTTTCGGACTGTTCGGGGAACATTCCCTGGCCGCTTCTGATGCAGAACATGGCGACATTTACCTGGAACGCATATATGATGTTTCTGAAGACGGGCAGTGGCAGGAAACCACCCCGCCGAGAAGTGCGTTGATGTCTTTGAAAGACATGAAATCAATCGAGTTTCTGACCAATGAGGACACCGATGACTAAAAGCTCAAGAAAAGTGCTGGTCGAAGGCTACAGCGCAAAGCCTGTGCGCCGTTCTGGTGAGCAAAGCGTGCGTGATGCAGCGTCCGATAAAGTCTTGCGCACTACGAACATCAACAAAAAGCTGCCCAAAACCGGGTCAGCAGTTGTCACTCAAATTCATTCACGACGCAGTAAATAAACAGGAATTCACATGGGCATTTTCGATTTCCTCTCCGGCGAATTCATCGACGTTATCCACTGGACCGACGACACCCGCGACACGATGGTCTGGCGGTTTGAACGGCAGGGTCACGAGATCAAGTACGGCGCCAAGCTGACGGTGCGCGAGGGTCAGGCGGCGGTGTTCGTGCACGAAGGGCAACTGGCCGATGTGTTCACGCCGGGCCTGTACATGCTTGAAACCAACAACATGCCCATCATGACGACGCTTCAGCACTGGGATCACGGCTTCAAATCGCCCTTCAAATCCGAGGTCTATTTCGTCAACACCACCCGTTTCAACGACCAGAAATGGGGCACCAAGAACCCGATCATGGCCCGCGATCCCGAGTTTGGCCCCGTGCGCCTGCGCGCCTTTGGCACCTATTCGGTCAAGGTGTCGGACCCGGCCAAGTTCCTGCTGGAGATCGTCGGCACCGACGGCGAATTCACCATGGACGAGATCAGCTTTCAGATCCGCAACATCATCGTGCAGGAGTTTTCGCGCACGCTTGCAGGCTCGGGCATTCCGGTTCTGGACATGGCCGCCAACACGCGCGAGTTGGGCACGCTGGTGTCCAAGCAGATCGCGCCGGTGATTGCCGAATACGGGCTGATGCTGCCCGAATTGTACATCGAAAACATCTCGCTTCCTCCTGCGGTCGAGGCGGTGATGGACAAGCGATCGTCGATGGGCGTGATCGGCAATCTGTCCGAGTACATGCAGTTCCAGACCGCCGAGGCCATGGGCCGCGAAGGTGCGGGTGCTGCAGCCATGCAGACCGGACTGGGTGCCGGTCTGGGGATGCAGATCGGCCAGCAGGTTGCCGGCGGTGCAGGCCCCTGGGGCGCGCGTCCCCAAGCGGCAGCACCAGCCCCCGCCAGCGTGGCCCCGCCCCCGCCGCCGGTTGAGCATGTCTGGCACCTTGCCGATGGCGGCAAGACCACCGGCCCGTTTTCCAAGGCGTCGTTGGGCCGTATGGCCGCCGATGGCACGCTGACGCGCGACAGCTATGTCTGGACAGCCGGGCAAGACGGGTGGAAACGGGCCGAGGATGTGGCCGAGTTGGCGCAACTCTTTACCATTCTGCCGCCGCCCCCACCGCCGCCTCCGGCAGCCTGAACCATGACCGGGATGGAGGCGCTGTTTGCCCCGCCACCCGGACATTGGGGCCTGCGGGGCGATCCGCTTTTGTGGGACGCGCTGCGCAGGCTGTTTGACGGCGTGGCATTGCCGGATGATCCGGACGCGCTGAATCGCGCGCTGGACACCGGCTTTGCCGAACTGACAGGCACGGCGCTGGCCGATGCGCCAGACAGCTTGCCCGTATCGTGGGCAAAGGGCACGCAAGGCGGCCTGTCCAACGGCCTTGTCTCGCCCCCCTTCTGGCGCGAGATAGGTTTTCCCCTGATCCGCGACCGCTGGGCGGCGTTGCGATGAAACTTTTGCCGCCTGCCTTGCGTGTCATGTGACATGGCCACAGCCCCCCATATCCCGGCGCGCCTGCGTGCGCGACTGCCGTCACGGCGGGTGGCGTTGAAATGGCTGCACTGGATCATGGTGCCGCTGTTCATCTGGTTCCTGCTGGTTCAGCCCAAGGATGTCGTCCCCTTTGGCCCCCGCGCCTTTCAGGTCCATTCCACGCTGGCGCTGGTCTTTGTGTCGCTGTCGCTGGCGTGGACCGCCGACCTGATGCGGCGCGGGCTGGCCAGCCGTCCGGGGCCGAAACTGCGCGGCTGGATGCGCCCCGCCCATCGGTGGGTGCATCTGACGCTGATCTGGGGGCTGTTCTTTGTCGCCTTCACCGGTTTCCTGCTGGGGTTGACCTCGACTGTGCTGCTGAAGGCGGGCGGCTTTCTGCCCATCGCGCCGCCTTTGGGCTTGCGCACTGCCAACCAGATCGTAGGAACGGTGCATATCGTGCAATTCTACGCCCTGGGCGTGGTGGCAGGCGGCCATGCGCTGTTCCACATCTGGCGCCATTACCGGTTGCGCGACAACGCCCTGCGGATCATGGTGCCGCAACGGTTTCACCGCTATCTGTAACGGCCTCAGCCACGGACAATGACACCTGATGACACCCCTGACGATCAATGGCATGGTCTGACCCATGAGCTTTGCAGACGATCCGAACAGCCCCGCCGACGAACACCGCTTTCCCTGTGATGCCTGTGGCGCCGACATGCGGTTTTCGCCCGGACAGGGGCAGCTGAAATGCGACCATTGCGGCCATGTGCAGGCGCTGGACAGCGCCAGCCCCAAGCGTCAGGCGATCCGCGAACTGGACTTTCGCGCGGCACTGGATGCGCGCCTGCCCGAGGCCGAGATCGAAGAAACACGTATCTCGAAATGCCCAAACTGCGCCGCCGAGGTCGCCTTTGACCCAAAGGTACACGCCACCGAATGCCCGTTCTGCGCCACGCCGGTGGTCGCGGACACCGGGCTGAGCCGTCATATCAAGCCGCGCGGCGTGCTGCCCTTTGGCCTGACAGAAGCGGCTGCGCGCGATGCGATGACCGACTGGCTGGGCAGCCTGTGGTTCGCGCCGAACGGCTTGCAGGACTATGCGCGCAAGGGGCGCGCGATGCAGGGCATTTACGTGCCTTACTGGACCTTCGATGCGGACACGAAAACCGCCTATACCGGCGAGCGTGGCACGGTCTATTACGTCACCCGCACCGTCATGCGCGACGGCAAGCCGACCATGGTTCAGGAAGCCAAGGTGCGCTGGAACCGCGCCGCAGGTCGCGTGGCGCGGTTTTTTGACGACGTGCTGGTGCTGGCCTCGACCAGCCTGCCGAAGCGCTACACCGACGCGCTGGAGCCTTGGGACCTGGCAGCCCTTGAACCCTATGCACCCGAATACCTGGCAGGCTTTCGCGCCGAGGCCTATTCGGTCGAGCTGAAAGACGGATATGCCGAGGCGCGCGCCCATATGGACCGGGTGATCGAACGCGACGTGCGGTTCGATATCGGCGGCGACCGGCAGCGCATTCACAACATGGACACGACGCTGGGCGAGGTGACGTTCAAGCACATCCTGCTGCCGGTCTGGCTGGCGGCGTACAAATATCGCGGAAATACGTACAGATTTGTCGTCAACGGACGCACCGGCCGGGTGCAGGGCGAACGGCCCTATTCGGCGATCAAGATCACCATCGCCGTGATCCTTGGCCTGATTGCCGCGGCGGCCATCGGCTTTGTCGTGGCGCAGAACCAATAGAGGCAGACATGACCCACATCGACACATTGAACGCAATCATGGACACGCGCCATTCGTGCCGCGCCTTCCGTCCCGATCCGGTGGACCGCGCGACGATTGAAACCATCGTGGCCACGGCGCAAAAGGTGCCCAGCTGGTGCAACGCGCAGCCCTGGCAGGTGACCATTGCCAGCGGTGCGGCTGCGGACAGATTTCGCGAGGCACTGTATGCCCATGTGATGACGGCCACCCCGGCCCCTGACCTGGACTGGCCCGAGAAATACCAGGGCGTCTACCTGGATCGCCGCCGCACCTGCGGCTTTCAGCTGTACAGCGCCATGGGCATTGAAAAGGGCGACCGGCCTGCCGGGGCCAAACAGATGATGGAAAACTATCGCCTGTTCGGCGCGCCGCATGTGGCATTGATCACCGCCCCCAAGGAACTGGGACCATATGGCGCGATGGATTCGGGCGGCTTTGTCGCGGCCTTTACGCTGGCAGCCGCCGCGCAGGGCGTGGCCACGGTGCCGCAAGCGGCCATCGCCGCCTATGCGCCGATGGTGCGCGACCACTTTGGACTGCCCGACGACCGCAACCTGCTGTGCGCCATTTCCTTTGGCTATGCCGACCCCGACCACCCCGCCAACAGTTTTCGCACAGAACGGGCAACGCCCGCCGATGTGATCGACTGGAAAGACTGATGCGTGCGCTGCTGCAAAGGGTGACAGAGGCATCGGTGCACGTGGACGGGGTCGAGGTCGGCGCCACCGGTCCCGGCCTGCTGATCCTGGTCTGTGCGATGCCCGAAGACGACTTTGACACCGCCCGCGCGCTGGCGGTCAAGATTTCGAAACTGCGGTTGTTCAAGGATGAGGCGGGCAAGATGAACCTGTCGGTCCTGCAGACCGGCGGCTCGGCCCTTGTGGTCAGCCAGTTCACGCTAGCCGCCGACACCAGCCGCGGCAACCGCCCCGGCTTTTCCGGCGCAGCCCGTCCCGATCAGGCCGAAACGTTGTATCTGCAATTCGCCCAGGCCCTGCGCGATCTGGGCATTGCCACGCAAACCGGCCAGTTCGGCGCGGATATGGCGGTGAGCCTGACCAATGACGGCCCCGTCACCCTGTGGATCGACACCGCCGACTGAACACGCGGGTCGCATTTCCGTGGTTCAAAAAACGCTCGTTCAAGGCGCGCGCGGACGACAGGGGGACAGAGGCCAAACCGGGTCACGAACGCAACGCGGGGGCGGTTGGGCCGCTTGCCCTCCACCCCTCACGTGCCTGCCAATCTGATCTGCCGCGCACCCCGAAAGATGCCACCGTCTGCGCCTGTATCGGACTGAATAATATGATGTTTTTCACTTCGCCCATAGGATCATGGGCGGCACAAAAGCACCAGGTTACACCGTCCGGGGTCAGTACCGCCGCCCGTCTGATGCGGGCTGTGGCGTGATTTGCCTGACTTGAGGTGATTCTAACCGAATCATGATTCGGCGCATAGAGTCTTTTTGAATTTTTTCATCTTTCCTTGGTGGCTTGCCCTGCCCCTGCGCGCTACCATTGCCGAAAGGCGCGGTCCCAACACCAAGGACATCATGACACGGCTTACAGACCTCTGGCAGATCGGCGTGGATGCAGTGGGCGGCGACACCAGCGTGCGCCAGTCGCTGCGCGCGCATCCCATCCCTTCGCCCGACCGCATCATCGCCGTGGGCAAAGCGGCCACCGCCATGGCCCGCGCCGCCGCCTCGCTGTTCCCCGATGCACCGGTGCTGATCGTCACCAAGGACGGCCATGCGGACGGCGCACCCGCCCATGCAAGTGTGATCGAGGCCGCGCATCCCGTGCCCAATGCCGCCAGCCTGAAAGCAGGCGCCGCGATGCTGGACGCGGTGCAGGGTTGCGGCCCCGGCACGCACCTCTTGATGCTGGTCTCGGGCGGCGCATCGGCGCTGGCCGAGGTGCTTGAGGACGACCTGACGCTGGACGATCTGGCGCAGCGCACACGAGACAAGCTGGCCTCGGGGGCGGATATTCATCAGATCAACGCCATGCGGCGCGGGCTGTCGCGGATCAAGGGGGGCAAGTTGTTGGGGGCCTTTCGGGGCGCGCGCGTGACCACGCTGGCGATTTCGGACGTCGAGGGCGACAGCCTGGGCGTCATCGGCTCGGGGATTGGCGATGCGCCCGAAAATGCAGCATTTGCCCATGATGCGCGCATTGTCGCATCGAACGCCATCGCGCGGGCGGCCATTGCCGATGCTGCCGGGGCGGAGCTGCGCAGCAATGCCGAGACGCTGTATGAGGATGTCGCAACCCTTGCCCCGCGCATCGCGGCGGACCTGAAAGCGGCGCCCGATGGCCTGCACATCCTGGGCGGCGAACCCACCGTGATCCTGCCCGAGACACCCGGTCTGGGCGGGCGGAACATGATGCTGGCCTTGCGGTTGGCCCGTGAGATCGCAGGGGCGGACGACCTGCATATTCTGGTGGCCGGGACCGACGGATCGGACGGCCCCACGGACGCGGCGGGGGCCGTTGTCGACGGAAAAACATGGGATTCCAGCGGCCAGGCCGCCATTGAGTCCGCCGCCCCCTACGATTGGTTGGCGGCGCGCGGTGCGCTGCTGAAACCCGGCCCGACTGGCACGAATGTGATGGACCTGCTGATCGCGCGCAAAGGGTGATCGCCTTGACATCCGGCCCCAGACAGGAAAATCAACGCCCATGAGCGACGCATCCAACGCCCCCCGCGACATCACCGAAGACCCTGACCACGCCATCGTCATGTCTGATGGCACACGTTTGTCGGCCCGCCTGTGGCGCCCCGAAGACGACAGTGAACAGGTCCCGGCCATCCTGGAATTCCTGCCCTACCGCAAACGCGACGGCACATGTGCGCGCGACGCGCTGACCCATCCCTACTTTGCCCGCCACGGCTATGCCTGTGCGCGCGTGGACATGCGCGGCAATGGCGACAGCGAAGGGATCATGGAAGACGAATACAGCCAGCAAGAGCTGGACGACGCTGTCGAGGTGATCCGCCATCTGGCCGCGCAGCCCTGGTGCAACGGCAATGTGGGCATGATGGGAATCAGCTGGGGCGGCTTCAATTCGCTGCAAGTGGCGGCCATGACCCCGCCCGAGCTGAAGGCGATCATCACCTTATGTTCGACCGTCGACCGCTTTGCCGATGACATCCACTACAAGGGCGGCAACCTGCTGAACGAAAACCTGGGCTGGGGGGCGACGATGTGGTCCTATTCCAGCCGCGCGCCGGACCCTGCCTTGCGCGAGAACTGGCGTGAGATGTGGCTGGAGCGGCTGGAAGCCGAGCCTTTCCTGCCGTCACTGTGGCTGCGCCACCAGCGGCGTGACAGCTATTGGGAGCACGGCAGCGTCTGCGAAAGCTATGACACTATCAAGGCCAAGGTTCTGGCCGTCGGCGGCTGGGGCGACAGCTACAAGAACACCGTCCCGCAGATCGTGAAGAACATTCCCGGGTCCAAGGGCATCGTCGGTCCGTGGGTGCACAAATATCCCCACTTTGCCGTGCCCGAACCGCGCATCGGCTTTCTGCAAGAGGCCCTGCGCTGGTGGGACCGCTGGTTGAAGGGCATCGACACCGGTGTCGAGGACGATCCCGATTACCGCGCCTATGTGATGGACGGCGTGCGCCCGGCCACGTGGTACACCGACCGCCCGGGCCGCTGGGTCACGCAGGACGGTGCGGTTGCGGGCCGCGAGACGATGCATGAAGAGCCGGTGATGAACCGCAGCTTCTGGCTGGGTGACGGCGTGCTGAGCACCGACGTCGATGTGGCCGACACCACCGTGCAATCGCCTGCGCACACCGGCGCGGATGCGGGGGAATACTGCGCCATCTGGCTGGGCCCGGAAATGCCTGGCGACCAGCGCCGTGACGACGGCTTGTCGGCGACGTGGACCTCGTCCCCGCTGGACAGCGACATGGACATACTGGGCGCGCCAGCTCTCGAAATAATGCTGCGCAGTGACGCCCCGCAGGCGCAGATCGCCGTGCGGCTGTGCCATGTGCACCCGGACGGGGCGTCCACGCGGATCACCTATGGCGTGCTGAACCTCAGCCACCGCGACAGCGCGTCGGACCCCAGTGCGATGCCCGTGGGCGAGGACCAGTTCGTGACGCTGGCGCTGGATCACGTCGGCTATCGTGTGCCCAAGGGGCACCGGCTGCGGGTGTCCATCTCGACCGCCTACTGGCCGCTGATGTGGCCCACGCCCACCGCCGCCGCCGTGCACATCCACCGCGCGCAACTGGGCGTGCCGCTGCACGAGCCGCGGGCACAGGACGCGTCGGTCGCCTTTCCGCCCCCTGCTGCTGCCGAGCCGTGGGAGGTTGAGGAACTGCGCCCCGAGAACCACGTCCGTCGCCAGGACACGGATATGGTGACCGGCACGACAACGCTGGTGATCGAGGATGATTTCGGCAAATGGCGCGACTGCGATCACGGGCTGATCAACGGATCTGTTGCCCGCGAACGATGGTCGATCCATCCCGACGATCCGCTGAGCGCGCGGGGCACCTGCCACTGGACCGACGAGATCGAGCGCGGCGACATCCGCCTGCGCACCGAGACCTACAGCGAAATGTGGTCAGACGAGACGACTTTCTACCTGACGGCGAAAGTCGAGGCATATGAGAATGACACATTGATATTCGACAAAAGCGTCGAGGACAGCATAGCGCGTGATCACCTCTGAACACGGACCGGTACGGCGCGGGAATAATCCTTGCGACAACGCCACAAATGCGCAACGTTGACTCCATAGTCAATAATAACGCGCGCGACAGTCGGGCGACTGGCTGGATTGCGCTGATGCGCGATAACACTCAACGGGAGACCTAAAACATGAACGAACAACTGCAACATATGACCCGCGAAGTGGCCAAGGGCCGCATGACGCGCCGTGAATTCGTGGGCCGCGCCGCAGCTCTGGGTGTGACGGCTGTTGCCGCGAACGCCATGCTGGCAGGCCACGCACAGGCCGCCGCTCATGAGGCCCCCAAACGCGGTGGCACGATCAAGATCGGCTCGTCGGGCGGTGAATCCACCAACACCCAAGACCCTGCGCTGACCGCATCCGAAGTTCCGCTGAACAACTTGTATGCCTGGGGTGAAACCCTTTTGGATGTCAATCCCGAGGGCAAGATCGAGCCGCGTATGGCCGAAAGTGTCGAAGCTTCGGCGGATGCGAAACAATGGGTGTTCAAGATCCGCAAGGGCATTCCCTTTTCCAACGGCAAGGACATGACCCCCGAGGACGTGCTGAAAACCATGCAGCGCCACTCGAACGAGGAAAGCAAATCGGGTGCTCTGGGCATCATGAAGGGCATCGCCGACATGAAAGTGGACGGCGACAATTTTATCGTCGATCTGGAATCGCCCAACGCCGACCTTCCCTATCTGATGGCCGACTATCACCTGATCATCCAGCCGGACGGCGGCATGGACAATCCGGGTGCTGCAATCGGCACCGGCCCCTATACGCTGGAAATCGACGAGCCGGGCGTGCGCCATGCCTTCAAACGCCGTGACGATTTCTGGGACGCGGAAAACCGCGGCTTTGCGGACGAAGTCGAAATCCTGGTGCTGAACGATGCCACGGCCCGAACCGCCGCCCTGCAGTCGGGTCAGGTGCACGCGATCAACCGCGTTGACCCCAAGGTTGCCAGCCTGCTGGACCGTGCGCCCAACCTGTCGGTGCAATCGTCGTCGGGTCGGGGTCACTATGTGTTCATCGCACATATCGACACGGCACCCTTTGACAACAACGAACTGCGTCTGGCGCTGAAATATGCGATCAACCGCGAGGAGATGGTGGACAAGATCCTGCGCGGCTATGGTTCGATCGGCAACGACTTCCCGATCAACGCCTCTTATCCGCTGTTCGACGATACGATCCCGCAGCGCGAGCATTCCATCGAGAAAGCCAAGGAACATTACGCCGCATCCGGCCACGATGGCAGCCCGATCATCCTGCGCGTGTCCGATGGGGCATTCCCCGGTGCGGTCGATGCCGCGTCGCTGTTCCAGCAGTCGGCACAGGCGGCTGGCATCCCGCTGGAAATCAAGCGTGAGCCGAACGACGGCTACTGGTCCGAAGTGTGGAACGTGCAGCCCTTCTGCGCCTCGTACTGGGGTGGCCGTCCGGTACAGGACCAGATGTACACCACTGCCTATCTGTCGACTGCAGACTGGAACGACACACGCTGGAAACGCCCCGAGTTCGACAAGATGCTGAACGAGGCCAAGGCCGAACTCGACGACGCCAAGCGCAAGGAAATCTATTCCCAGATGGGTCAGATGCTGCGCAACGAAGGCGGCCTGATCCTGC
The DNA here is from genome assembly GCF_900129395.1 of Pseudosulfitobacter pseudonitzschiae. Taxonomy (GTDB): domain Bacteria; phylum Pseudomonadota; class Alphaproteobacteria; order Rhodobacterales; family Rhodobacteraceae; genus Pseudosulfitobacter; species Pseudosulfitobacter pseudonitzschiae. Next base: position 677,788 of record NZ_FQVP01000003.1, on the reverse strand, counting down.
CGATGTTCAACGATTTCGTGAACGGCGTCAGCAACGATCTGGGCGGCTGGATCAACGACCCGAACGGTGAAATGATGTCGAACCAGGCCGCGATCAAGTGCTGGCTGAAGTCGGCGTAAGGGCGCAAAGTAGATGCACCCTGTTTTAAAACTGATCACCCAGCGCGTCGCGCTGGGTGTGGTTTTGCTGTTCGCGGCCTCGATCCTGATCTTTGTTGGCACAACGATCCTGCCGGGCGACGTCGCGCAATCCATATTGGGGCAGTCCGCCACCCCCCAATCCCTGGCCAACCTCCGTGCCGAACTGGGTCTGAACGATCCTCCTGTTACCCGCTATTTCGCCTGGCTGGGCGGCGTGTTGCAGGGTGATCTGGGCACCGCGCTGACCAACGGGCGTGACATTGCCGAAAGCCTGGGCGGGCGGTTTGCGAACACCATGTTCCTGGCCTTCTGGGCCGCGCTGATCTCGGTGCCGCTGGCGATCCTGCTGGGGCTGATCGCGGTGCGTTACCGCGACCGCTGGCCGGACAAGGTGATTTCGGGCATCACGCTGACGTCCATTTCGATCCCCGAATTCCTGATCGGCTATGTGCTGATGTTCTTTGTCGCCGTCAAACTGGGCTGGGCGCCTTCCGTGGCGATGATCAACGACACCATGTCGCTTGGGCAGAAACTGAACGCCATTGCCCTGCCCGTCGCGGTTCTGACGCTGGTGGTTCTGGCGCATATGATGCGCATGACCCGTGCGGCGATCCTGAACGTGATGCAATCGGCCTATATCGAAACCGCCGAGCTGAAGGGGCTGAGCACCTTCGAAGTCATTCGCAAACACGCCTTTCCGAACGCCATCGCCCCCATCGTCAACGTCGTGATGCTGAACCTGGCCTATCTGGTGGTGGGTGTCGTGGTGATCGAGGTGGTCTTTACCTATCCCGGAATGGGCCAGTACCTGGTCGATCACGTCTCCAAACGCGATGTGCCTGTGGTGCAGGCCTGCGGGCTGATTTTTGCAGCGGTCTACATTGTGCTGAACATGATCGCGGACATCGTGTCGATTCTGGCGAACCCAAGACTGAGGCATCCGAAATGACACATGCAGTCTTCAACACCGCAAACGTCGTCCGGTCTGGGGCTTTGGGCACAGGGGGGCTGATCTGATGCGCATTCCCCTGTCTGCCCTGATCGGGCTGTTTTTCACCATAACCTATTTCCTGATGGCCATCCTTGCGCCATGGATCGCCCCCTATGGCATGGCCGAAGTCGTGGGCGATGTCTGGGAGCCGTCATCGGCCGAGCATCTGCTGGGCACCGACACCATCGGGCGCGACCTGCTGAGCCGGATGATTTATGGCGGGCGCACCACGATCTTTATCGCCACCATGGCGACCGCGCTGTCGTTCATCACCGGATCGGTGCTGGGCTTTGCCGCCGCTGTGCTGGGCGGCTGGCCCGATCAGCTGCTGTCGCGGTTCGTCGATCTGATCATGTCGATCCCGTCGCTGATCTTTGCGCTGGTGGTGCTGTCGGTCATGCCGGTCACCGTGCCGGTGCTGATCGTGGTCATGGGCTTGCTGGACAGCACGCGCGTGTACCGTCTGGCGCGTGCCGTCGCGGTGGACATCACCGTCATGGACTATGTCGAAGCGGCGCGCCTGCGCGGCGAGAAACTGGCGTGGATCATCTTTCGCGAGGTTCTGCCCAATGCGCTGTCACCGCTGGTGGCGGAGATGGGCTTGCGGTTCATCTTTGCGGTTCTCTTCGTATCGACCCTGTCGTTCCTGGGCCTTGGCGTGCAACCGCCGCAAGCTGACTGGGGCGGCATCGTGAAGGAAAACAAGGAAGGCATCGTTTACGGCATCGGGGCCGCACTTTATCCGGCGGTGGCCATCGCCACGCTGGCCATCAGCGTCAACCTTGTGGCCGACTGGGTTCTGAACCGAACCACTTCACTGAAAGGGGGCCGGGGATGAGCGATCCACTGGTAAAAGTCCGCGGCTTGAAAATTGGTGCAACGGTCTATCCGCCGGGCGAAAAGCCGCATGATATCGAGATCGTCCATGGGGTCGATTTCGACCTGAAAGCGGGTGAGGTTCTGGGGCTGATCGGGGAATCCGGTGCGGGCAAGTCCACCATCGGCCTGGCCACGCTGGCCTATGGCCGGGGCGGCGTCGAGCTGACCGGCGGCGAGGTCTGGGTGAACGGGCGCGACCTGTTGCAGGCCAAGCACCGCGACATCCGTCGTCTGCGCGGGGCCGAGGTCACCTATGTGTCGCAATCGGCGGCGGCGTCCTTCAACCCGGCCAAGAAGATCATGGAACAGGTGACCGAGGCGGCGATCAGCCAGGGCAAGTTCGGCAAGAAAGAGGCTGAAGCCCGCGCGGTCGAGCTGTTCAAGGCGCTGGGTCTGCCCAACCCCGAAACCATCGGCAACCGCTATCCGCACCAGGTGTCAGGCGGACAGTTGCAACGCTGCATGACGGCGCTGGCGCTGTGCCCCGAGCCGGATCTTGTGATCTTTGACGAGCCCACCACGGCGCTGGATGTCACGACGCAGATCGACGTGCTGAAGGCGATCAAGGATGCGATTGCCGTCACCGGCGTCGCGGCGCTGTATATCACGCACGATCTGGCGGTCGTGGCGCAGGTGTCCGATTATATCATGGTGCTGCGCCAGGGGGACATGGTCGAATATGGCACCACCGACCAGATCATCAACAACCCGCAGGAAGAGTACACTCAGGCGCTGGTGTCCGTCCGCTCGATCAAGCACCTCGAAAAGGAACCGACCGATCAGCCGGTGCTGCGGGTCCAGAACATCACGGCCCGCTACAGGGGCACCAATTTCGACGTGCTCAAGAACATCAATGTGGACCTGCATCCCGGCCAGACGCTGGCCGTCGTCGGCGAAAGCGGATCGGGCAAATCCACGTTGGCGCGGGTGATCACCGGTTTGCTGCCCCCCACAAAGGGCAGAATCCACTTTGCCGGCCGCGACCTGTCGCCCGACCTGCCCTCTCGCTCGCGCGAGGATCTGCGCGAATTGCAGATGATCTATCAGATGGCCGACACCGCCATGAACCCGCGCCAGACTGTCGGCACGATCATCGGGCGGCCGCTTGAGTTCTACTTTGGCATGAAGGGACGCGAGAAACAGGCGCGCATCCAGGAACTGCTGGACGAGATCGAGTTGGGCGAAGGCTTTCAAGACCGCTATCCGGCGGAGCTGTCAGGCGGGCAGAAACAACGTGTCTGCATCGCACGCGCGCTGGCGGCCAAGCCCAAGCTGATCATCTGCGACGAGGTCACGTCGGCGCTGGACCCGCTGGTGGCGGACGGCATCCTGAAGCTGCTGCTCAAGCTGCAAAAGGTTGAGGATGTAGCCTACCTGTTCATCACCCACGATCTGGCGACCGTGCGCGCCATCGCGGACAGCATCGCGGTGATGTATCGCGGTGAGGTCGTGCGGTACGGATCGAAATCCACGGTTCTGTCACCGCCCTTCGACGCCTATACCGACCTGCTGCTCAGCTCGGTCCCCGAGATGAAGATCGGCTGGCTGGAAGAGGTCATCGAACACCGCCGCATGGAAAGTGCGGGCAACTGAGGTTCAGGCGGGGCGCGCCTGCGCCCTGCCCGTTGTCCGATCAGTCTGCGGTCAACGTGACCAGCGGCTCGAACCCGCCCCACATCATGCGCATCCCGTCGAACGGCATTTCCGTCATCTCTTTCATGCGCGGGTCGGTCATCATTTTCTCGAACCCCTTGTCGGCGGTCGCCTTGTCGGGCCAGATCATCCATGAGAACACGACCACCTCGCCCTCTTCGCGTTTGACGGACATCGGGAAGGATGTGACCTTGCCGTCCGGCGTGTCGACGCCCCAGTTTTCCTGGATCGACAAGCAGCCGTATTCCTTGAAAAGCGGCCAGGCCTTCTCGGCCATTGCCTTGTAGGCGGCCTTGTTCGCCTCGGGCACGGCCAGCAGAAATCCAGATACATATGACATCACGTCACCTCCTCTTGCTAGATTCGTCTTTCAGATTGACATTTATATAGGTTGATATCAACATATATCTATGATGGACGCTTCCCTCCCCCTTTCGGTCACCCATGAAATCCGCGACCGCTGCCTGTGCCTGTATGTGCAGCGCGCGGCGCGGGTGCTTGCGCGTCGTTTTGATGATGCGTTGCGCCCCTTTGGCCTGACCAACGGGCAATTTTCCCTGCTCATGTCCCTGAACCGGCCTGATGGGCCACGGATCAGCGATCTGGTGGATCTTCTGGGCATGGACCGCACCACGCTGACGGCGGCGCTGAAACCGCTTGAGCGCAAGGGGCTGGTCACGGCAAAAGCCGACAAGGACGACCGCCGCGCCCGCCGTCTGCACCTGACCGATGCGGGCCGTTCGGTGCTGAAACAGGCGCTGCCCACGTGGCGGGCGACCCATGATGCCGTTGACGCGGCACTGGCCCCCACCAGCCCTCAGGATCTGCGCGACGGCCTGATGGCGCTTGCCGGGGCGTAATCCGGCTTTTGCCATTGCCCCTGTGCGGCGCCTGCGGTCAAATGCGGTGCAAACACGCAGGGGGCTTTCATGGACAAGAAACTGTTGCTGATCATTCTGGACGGGGTGCCATGGCGCAACTGGCGGCGGCTGTTCGGCAATCTGGAAGGCTGGGTTGATTCAGGTGATGCCCGCGTGTGGAAACTGCGCGCGGTGCTGCCGTCGATTTCGGCGTCGTGCTATGCGTCGATCCACACCGGCGTGGCCCCTGCCGCACACGGCTGCACCGGCAACGGGAATGTTTTCCGCCTGTCCCATCCCGACGTCTTCTCGGCCACCCGCGCCGCAGGCGGGGTCACGGGGGCGGTCGCGCACAGCTTTTGGTCCGAGTTTTTCAACCGTCACCCTTTCGACTACGTGCGCGACATCGAATATGACGAGGCCGACAGCGACACCATCAACCATGGGCGGTTTCACACGATGACCGGCTATGGGCACAACAACCAGATGACCCCGTCGGACGTGGACCTGTTCGGCACGTTGACCAACCTGTGCCTGCGGTTCGGGCTGAACTATGGCATGTTGCACACCTGTACGCTGGACAGCATGGGCCACCGGTTCTTCCATGAAAGCCAGGAGATGGACAACGCCTGTTTCGTCATGGACGAGATGCTGGCCCCGTTCATCCCACGCTGGCGCGAAATGGGCTATGAGGTGATCGTGACCGCCGACCATGGCCAGGACGAGCGCGGCCACCACGGCGGGCGCGGTGCCTTGCAGCAAGAGGCGGCGCTGTATTATTTCGGAGAGGCCGAAGGACCGCACGAAGATACGGTGATCGACCAGCTGCAACTGGCCCCCACCATCCTGTCGCGGCTGGGCGCGCCGATCCCCGACACGATGAAGGCCAAACCGTTCCTGACCTGACGGTCAGTCCAGATCGGTGATCTGACCCGTGCGCAGCAGCGTCAGCGCCTGTATCATCCGCGCAAAGCTGGTGGCGGCACGTGTCGACATGTGCCGCGCCCGCAGGTGGGCATGAATCAGCCCCGCCTCTTCGATCCACACGGCACGGCCTCCGGCATCCTGAATGGCATCGCGGTAGGCCTCGCCATCGCTGGACAGCGGGTCGAATTCGGCGGTCAGGATCACCGTGGGCGGCAGGCCGGAAAAATCGGTGTCCTGCAAGGGCGCAAACCGCGGATCTCCGGTGTGGTCCTGCCCGCCCGAGCGCAGCGTTTGATAGAACGCCATGTCCCGCACGCTCAAGCCCGGTGCGTCGGCGTGGGTGACATAGCTGCCCCGCGTGCGGTCGCCGCCCAGTCCGGGATAGATCAGCAGGCTGCCTGTGATACGCCCGTCGATGCGACCGCGCGCGTAATGGGCAATTGCCGCCACCAGATTGCCGCCTGCGCTGTCACCGGCCAGCACGATTGCGCCATCGGTTTCGGCACAGACCGCTTCGAACGCGGCCCAGGCGTCTTCGAAATCACCGGGAAAGGGACGTTCGGGCGACAGGCCGTAATCGACCGCAATCACCTGCATCCCCGTGCCTGCGCAGAACTCGGCGCAGATGCTGTCGTGGCTGTCGAGCCCGCCGACGACAAAACCGCCGCCGTGGCAATAGAACACCGTGCCCACAACGGGGGCTGCACGGCTGTAGACGCGGCACGTCACACCGCCAAAGGCGCGGTCCTGCGCTGTCACATCGTCAGGATAGCCCACATCGAAATCGGCACACATCGCGTTGTAGACCCGCCGCTGGTCCTGAACGGTCAGGTCCACCGCGTCGGGCGGATAATGCTGTTCGGTCCGCGCCAAGAAGGCACGGACCTCGTCGTCCATCAGTTTCTCATAGTCGGGCACAGGCCTATTCCGCCGCGACGGCTTGTGTTTCCAGCTCCCAGCCCTGAATGAACGGCCCCAGCACCTTGCCGATGGCCTCCTGGCTGTCGCCGTTGGCCGCCACCTGCGCTGTCAGCCCGCGTTTCTTGTCATCCAGAACCGAGGTGACCCGCGCCTTCAAACCTGCATCTGACAGGGCCGCGTTATAGACCCGCGTGATCGCATTCTTGCGCAGGTCGGGCTTGAACACCTTGCCCACCGCCGTCTTTGGCAGCTCGTCCATGATCGTCATATGCTTGGGCTGTGCGGCACGTTCGTGGACATGCTTCTTGCAATACTCCATCAGCTCGGCCTCGGTCACGGTGGCACCGTCCACCAGTTCGACGTAGGCGCAAGGCACCTCGCCGGAATGGGCGTCAGGCTGGCCGATGGCACCGGCAAAGGCCACGGCCTTGTGACCCTGCAATGCGTCCTCGATCTCGGCGGGGTCGATGTTGTGCCCGCCGCGAATGATCAGATCCTTGGCCCGGCCGGTGATCCACAGATAGCCGTCGCTGTCCATTCGGCCCAGATCGCCGGTGCGCAGGTGGGTGTCGTTGTAGAACAGATCCTTGTTCTTGGCCTCTTCGGTGTAGGTGTGGCCGGTATAGACGCCGGGATTGGCGATGCAGATCTCGCCGATCTCGTCGACGGCGCATTCCAGCGGCCCTTCGTTGGTCTGCTTGATGATCTTCACGTCCGTATAGGGGAACGGGATGCCGATGCTGCCGATTTTCTTCAGCCCGTCCACGGGGTTGCCCGACACAAGACAGGTCGCCTCGGTCATGCCGTAGCCTTCGACGATGGTGACGCCGGTGGCCTCTTCAAAGCGTTTGAACAGTTCCTTGGGCAGCGGGGCCGAACCGGAGAACGCGGTTTTGACCGTGCTGACATCGGCATCAATCGGGCGTTGCATCATCGCGGCAAGGGCCGTGGGCACCGACACGATAAAGGTGATCTTCCACCGTTCCGTCAGCTTCCAGATGTTGTCGAACACGCCTTCGCCACGATAGCCCTGCGGCGTCGGGAACACCACATGCGCACCGCTGAACACGGCGCCCATCAGGATCACATGCACCGCCATCACGTGGAACAGCGGCAGCGGACACAGCAGCACGTCATTCTCGTTCAACAGCAACTCGCCCCCGACCCAGCCGTTGTAGACCAGCCCCGAATAGCAGTGCTGCGCCACCTTGGGCATGCCGGTGGTGCCGCCCGTGTGGAAATAACAGGCGACGCGGTCCTGTTGCACGTCCTCGAAATCCAGGCTCGTGTTGTGCTTTTTCAGCTCGGCGCTGAAGCTCAGGTAATCGGCGTGGGGCGCGCGCGCGGATTTGGGGCGGATCAGGGGAATGATCCACGACTTCGGCGGCGTCACATAGCGCAGCAGGTCGACCTCGAGCACGGTTTTCACGCCGGGCGCATGGGCCACCGCACTTGCGACCTTGTCTGCCACATCCGTCTTGGGAAAGGCGCGCAGCGTCACCACGACCTTGGCCCCGGTCTCGCGCAGGATCGACGCGATCTGTTCGGGGTCCAGAAGCGGGTTGATCGGGTTCACGATGCCCGCCGTCGCCCCGCCCAACATGGTCAGGATCGCCTCGTTGCAGTTGGGCAGCACATAGGCCACCACATCCGTCGGGCCAATGCCCATGCTGCGCAACATATTGGCGGTCTGGGCCGTCTTGGCCTTCAGTTCGCGCCAGGTAAAGGTTTCGGCCTTGTCTTTGGGGCCCGAAAAGATCTGGTAGCTGACCGCATTGTGATCCGGAAATTTCGCAGCCGTATCGCTGAGCATTCCGAACAGCGTCACGGGCACATTGCGCGACGCCCACGGGCCTTCGGCTTCGATGCGCTTGCGGTCTTCGATCCCTGCATAAGTCATGGTATATCCTCCCTGTCGCCACCGCTCCCGTGTGGCTTTTTCCTTACCTGACAAGATGCGGTGGTTTCAGCAATTGCGCAAGCATATCAGGCGCAAGGCAGCCATCGGCCGACGCAGCGTAAGCCTGACACCCTTCATCTTGCCAGATAAACTCCGGGGGGAGACGCGCCAGCGTCGGGGGGCTGGCCCCCTGCCCGCCTTGCTATTGCGCCGCCAGATCTGCGGTGAATTGCAACTTGGCCAGGCGTGCGTACAGCCCGTCCTGGGCCACCAGTTCGTCATGGGTGCCCACGGCCACGATACGGCCTTGCTCCATCACCACGATCCGGTCGGCTTTCTTCACCGTGGCCAGCCGGTGTGCCACGATCAACGTGGTGCGGCCCCGGCTCAGCGTCTCGAACGCCTCTTGCACCGCGCGTTCGCTTTCGGCGTCCAGCGCGCTGGTCGCTTCGTCCAGCAACAGCACGGGTGCGTCGCGCAGGATGGCGCGGGCAATGGCGATGCGCTGCTTTTGCCCGCCCGACAGCATCACGCCACGCTCGCCCAGATAGGCGTCATAGCCCTCGGGCAGGCCCATGATGAACTCATGCGCCGCAGCGGCGCGGGCTGCGGCTTCGATCTCGGTCTCGGTCGCACCGGGGCGGCCAAAACCAATGTTGTCGCGGGCCGAGGCGGCAAAGATCACCGGGTCCTGCGGCACCAGCGCGATATGGCGGCGGAAGACGTCGCGCGCCACTGTGCTGAGGTCCACGCCGTCGATCATGACCCGCCCCGACTGCGGCTCGTAGAACCGCAAGAGCATCTGGATCACGGTTGTCTTGCCCGCGCCGGACGGGCCGACAAAGGCCACGGTTTCACCGGGTGCAATCTCAAGCGTCACATGATCCAGCGCCGAAACATCGGGGCGCGCCGGATAGCTGAACGAAACATCGTCAAAGCGGATGCTGCCCCGAACCGGTGTCGGCAACACGGCAGTGGTCGCCGCGTCCTGCACGCTGTCCTCGACGGTCAACAGCTCGACCAGCCGCTCGGTGGCCCCTGCGGCGCGCTGCAACTCGCCCCAGATTTCCGACAGGGCCGCGACCCCGCCCGCGACCATGACCGCGTAGATCACGAACTGGATCAGCGCGCCCGAGGACATCACGCCTGCGCGCACGTCATTGGCGCCGATCCACAGCACGCCGACAACGCCCGAAAAGACCAGGAATATCACGATCATCGTCATCAGCGCCCGCGTGCGAATGCGTCGCCCGGCGGCATCATAGCTGCGTTCGGTCACGTCGCTGAACTGCGCGCGCGTCGCCGCCTCCTGGGTGAACGCCTGTACGGTCTGAACCGCCCCCAGCGCCTCGGAGGCACTGCCCGAGGACGCCGCGATCCAGTCCTGGTTTTCGCGGCTGATGACCCGCAGGCGTCGCCCCAGCACCAGGATCGGAATGACCACGGCGGGCACGATCAACAGCACCAGCCCCGTCAGCTTGGCCGAGGTCAGCAGCATCAGCACGAGGCCGCCCGCGAAAATCAGCATGTTGCGCAGGGCGATCGACGCGCTGGACCCGATCACCGACAGGATCAGCGTGGTGTCCGTGGTGATCCGGCTGAGCACTTCGCCGGTCATGATCTTTTCGTAGAACGCAGGGCTCATACCGATCACGCGGTCAAAGACCGCCTTGCGGATGTCCGCCACCACCCGCTCGCCCAGCCGCGTCACCAGCGCATAGCGCAGCGCGGTCCCCACGGCCAGCAATCCGGCGATGCCGATGGCGGCCATGAAATACTGGTTCAACAGCGCGCCGTCCTGCGTGCGAAAGTTGTCGACCACGCGGCGCACGGCCAGCGGCAGGGTCAACGACACCACGGCGGTCAACACCAGCGCCGTGATCGCCGCGACCATCAGGCGACGATAGGGCGTCACGAATGGCCAGAGCGCGGCCAGATTGCCAATGCGCTTGGAGGCAGCACGCTGGTCATCGCCTTTGCCGGGCACGGGGGTGGTGGTTTGGACGGTCTGCGGGGTCTGCTCGGCCATGACGGCTCCTGAATTCACTTCGGCCCGACTTGTGGCGGCTGTGCGCCATGGGGTCAATGCGACAAAGGCCCCACTTTCGCAGGCAAATCGGTCAGGAAGGGGAAGGCTGGAGCGGGCGGCGGGAATCGAACCCGCGTCATTAGCTTGGAAGGCTAAGGTCTTACCACTACACAACGCCCGCGTAGCACCGGTTAGTTATGGCATGGGCCGACAGAGGTCAAGAACGCCTGCGGGGGGTGGGCGCACAAAATCCGCCTTGCCCGAATGCACGCGGGCCTTGCGGACCGTCGCGCATCTTTGGCGGCTTGGGCTGATTTGACGGATTCCGGGCCGCACGCCGCATGACGCAATATTGACGCTTGGGGTGGGTATTGTTGATGCACAGCGGATTTAGCTGCCGCCTGATGTTCCAGAGACATTATCCTTATTCAGCGAGATGCGGCTAACCCGATAGAAATTATGGTGGTCCTCCGCAATCAAGTTCCGGCCTTGTTCCGCGCAGCGTCGGCGGCTTCAAAATGCGCCATCTGCGCCGCGTATGCTTTTTGAAATGCAGGACGATTCGTCACGCGCTGGATGTAAGCCTCGGATGCCGGACGATCACCAAGCGCCCGGATTTTTTCTACGCGCAGCACATCAGCCATCAGCAGATCAGCGACGGTGAAGCGATCCGATACCAACCACTCGCGTTCGCCAAGAATTCCCTCAAGATAAGAAAGGCGGCTTTCAAGCCAATTGGTAAGGCCATTTTCCTTTGCGCCGGTGACTTCGAGAAACCACCACGGAACAGAAATCGTTTCCACGGAATTGAGCGCGGCGATTGTCCATTGAAGTGTTTCAGCCTCTCCGAAAGGATCGCGCGGCATCAGAACCTCGCTTTTGCGCGCGATGTGCAGCAAACAAGCCCCGCTTTCAAATATCTCGATCTCGCCGTCCTTTATGAACGGGACCTGACCAAAGGGCTGACGGGAGAAATGTTCCGCGGTTTTCTCTACGAGCGGGACGGTTTTGACATCATAGTCGATACCGGCCTCTTCACATGCCCATCTGAGCCGCAAGTCCCGCACGAAGCCCGCGGGACCATTGGTCATTCGCACCCATTCAAACGTCCATATTACAAGCTTGTCTGTCATTTCAGTCTCGCACATCTGAAGTTCAACATGTGAGGAAAGCTCTCACAAAACTGGCATTTACGCAAAACGCAACTTTGGCCGCTAAGGGCGCAATCCTGCTATGCGCTGCAATGTGCACGAACGTCTGGATTTCCATCTCGAGCCTGCGCGCGAAAGGAAGGTCATCTGACCTTCGGCACATCCAAACCAGTGTGGGGTCAGTCCTCGATGCCCTTGTCCGACGCATCCGCCTGCCCCGCCACCCAATAGCCCGAGGCCTTGATCCACTGTTTGTGGTGCCCGTTTTCCAGCAGGTGCGTGCGGATGGCGCGGGCCACCATGGCTTCGGCTGCAACCCAGACAAAGGTGCGCGGGCCAAGGGGCATGGCGTCGAGCGCCGCGAGATAGGGCGCGGGATCGGTTGCTTGATCCAGCGGACGGTGCAGCCAGTGTGCCGTCCAATCGGCAGCGGTGGTCACGGTCTGTTCGTCCGCCGCATCCGGCACGCCGACGATGCTGGTCACGCGCGTCGCGGCGGGCATCTCCTCGATCCAGCGACCGATGGCGGGCAGCGCGGTTTCATCGCCGATCAACAGCCAATGGTCGATGTCGCCCTCGATCCGCTGGCTGCCGCGCGGGCCGCCGATGGTGATCGCGTCGCCCACAGCGGCGGCACGCGCCCAGTCGGCGGCGGGTCCGCCGGGGTGGTCGACCACATCCACCACCAGTTCCTGCGCGTTGAACCGGCGCGGGGTATAGTCGCGCATTTGCGGGCTGTCGCTGTCGGCGTTCAGGACCAGCTTCATGTGATCGTCCGGTGCGGCACTGGCAAAGTCGTGCAGGTCCGCCCCGGTCAGGGTCAGGCGGATCATGTGCGGGGTCAGCCGTTCGGTCGCCGCGACGGTCAGGTGCCTGCGGCGCAATTCGTGGCGGGTGCGCAGGATGCGAGGCGCATCAATGGTGTGATCTGTCATGGCAGGGTCCTTGCAAAAGCATTTGCGCCAATACCTGCCTATTTTTGTCAGGAATTGCAAGTGCGCCAGCGCACAGCCCTTCACGCATCCCGGCTCAGACGGACACGCCGCGCAGCACCTCGGATTTGGGCACGTCTGCCTTGGACCCTTCCAGCACCACCGCGCCACGGCGCAGCACCACGAAACGGTCTGCCAGATCATAGGCGAATTCGAAATATTGCTCGACCAGCACGATCGCCATCTCCCCCTGATCGCGCAACAGGCGGATCACGTTGCCGATCTGCTGGATGATGTTGGGCTGAATGCCTTCCGTCGGTTCGTCCAGCAGCAAAAGCTTGGGCTTGGTGATCAGCGCCCGCGCGATGGCCAGTTGCTGTTGCTGCCCGCCCGACAGATCGCCGCCGCGCCGCGATGTCATGTCCTTGAGCACGGGAAACAGCTCGTAAATATGATCCGGGATGAAATGTTCATCAGGCGGCAGGCAGACAAAGCCGGTTTCCAGGTTTTCCTTCACCGTCATCAGCGGAAAAATCTCGCGGCCCTGCGGAACATAGGCCACACCCAGATGCGCCAGTTTGTGCGCAGGCAGCACTGGCAGGTCCTGCCCGTCCAGCGACAGCGTGCCCGCCGTGCGCGGATGGGTGCCCGAAATGGCCTTGATCAGGCTGGTCTTGCCCACGCCGTTGGTGCCCATCACGCAGGTCACCTCGCCCTGTGCCGCCTGCATCGAAATCCCGTTCAGGATCTGGCTGTGGCCATAGTGCAGCGTCAGGTCATTCAAACTCAGCATATTCAGCGCCCCAGATAGACGTCGATGACGTCCTGATTTGATGTGACGTGGTCCAGCGATCCTTCGGCCAGAACCGAGCCTTCGTGCAGCACGGTGACCTTGCAGTTCAGGCGGCGCACGAACTCCATATCGTGTTCGACCACGACCACGGCGCGGGTCTTGGCCGCCTCGACCAGGATGTCGGTGGTTTTTTCGCGCTCCTCCGGCGTCATGCCAGCGGCAGGTTCATCGACCAGCAGCAGGCGCGGCTCCTGTGCCAGCAGAATGCCGATCTCAAGCCATTGCTTTTGCCCGTGGCTCAGCTCGCCCGACTTGCGCAGCAGCGCGTCACCCAAGCCGATGTCGTCTGCCAGTGTGGCGACCTTGGCCAAGTCTTCCTCGGAGGGCCTGTATGACAACACGGGCAACCAGCCGCGCGGCTTTTTCAGCGCCATCAGCAGGTTCTCCTGCACGCTTTGATCTTCGAACACCGTGGGCTTCTGAAACTTGCGCCCCACGCCCGCCTGCGCGATCTTGGCCTCGGACATCTTCAGCAACGACACCGATTTTTCGCCCCACAGCACCCTGCCCTCGTCGGGCTTGGTCTTGCCTGTGACAATGTCCATGAACGTGGTCTTGCCCGCGCCGTTCGGCCCGATCACCGCCCGCATTTCGGCATCCGCGATGCGGAAGGACAGGTTGTTGATGGCGCGAAAGCCGTCAAAGCTGACCGAGACACCGGAGACTTCCAGAAGCGTGCTCATTGCTGGGCCTCCTTCTCGCGCAGCGATCCCTGATCGGGGCCAAGGTCGGCGCCGTGCCGGTTCGGGCGCAGCCGGTCGCTGATAAGGTCAAACAGCCCGCCGATGCCTTGCGGGGCAAACAGGGTGACGCCGACAAAGGACAGCCCCAGCAGCACCAGCCACCAGTCGACCCATTTGATCGTGTAGAACCCCAGCGGCACGTCCGGTGCCTGCCCGCCGGTGAACCAAGTGGACAGCAGGCTGACCACGGCTGCACCGATCACGGCACCATACAGCCGCCCGCGCCCGCCGATGGCCACCCAGACGGCCAGATAGATCGACGCGATGGGGGCAATCTCGGCCGGGTTGATGATGCCCGCCTGCGGGTAATACAGCGCCCCCGCGATGGCCGCGATACAGGCGGTCAGCGTGAACATCGCCAGCTTGTAGGCCTCGACCGAATAGCCCAGGAAGCGCACGCGCGCCTCGTTGTCGCGGATGCCGCGGATGACCGAGCCGAATTTGCCCGACACCACCCATGCCGCCAGCAGATAGCCCAACCCCAGCGCCAGCGCCGAGGCCCAGAAGAACCACATCGACACCACGTCCTGCGACGCATTCACGCCCGGAAGGTTCTGCAGGCCCGACAGGCCGTTGTTGCCGCGCAAACCGCTGTCGTTCTGGAACAGGTACAGCGCCAGCGCCAAGGTCATCGCCTGTGTCAGGATCGACAGGTAAACGCCCGTGACGCGGCTGCGGAAGGCCAGCCAGCCAAAGACCAGCGCCAGCAGGCCCGGCACCAGCACGACCATCGCCAGTTGCAGCGTCAGACTGTCGGCAAAGGACCAGATGACGGGGAAATCGCTGCTGCCGACCACGCCGAAAATCTGGTTGCCGATGCCATCGACAACCTCTTGGGGCGTGGGGGGCAGTTGGCCCTGCGCCAGCGCATCCACCACGATCAGGCGGGTGCGTTCATACATCAGCCACATGCCGATCATGTAGCCGCCCAACCCGAAGAACGCGAAATGTCCCAGGCTGAGGATACCGGCATAGCCCCAGATCAGGTCCATTGCCACGGCCACCAGACACAGGCACAGCGTCTTGCCCAAGGTCTTGACAAAACTGGTGGACACCATGCCCACGCCAAAGCCCTCGGACAGGATCGTGACCCCCAGCGTAAACAGCGCCAGCAGGGCAAGGAAGATCAGGACCGACGGGTTTCGTGCAACGAATGAACGGTTCATGGTCTCAATCCCCCGCCGCGCGGCCTTTGAGGGCGATGATACCCCTTGGCCGGAACTGGATGAAAATGATGATAAAGACGATCATATAGGTCTGTGCCGCCAGCGTGTTGCTGGGGTTGCCCCATTCGATGCCCTTTTGCAGGAACCCGATCATCGTGGCCCCCGCCAGCGTGCCCCAGATGTTGCCGACGCCGCCGACGACCACGGTCATGAAGCTTTGCACGATGTAGTCTGATCCCAGTTCCGAGGTCACCTTGGCGAAGAGGCCAATCGCCACGCCGGCAACACCCGCGATGCCTGACCCCAAGCCAAAGGTCAGCATGTTCACCCGCCCCGGATTGATCCCCATCGACGCCGCCATGCGCGGGTTCTGCGTCACCGCGCGGGTTTCCAGCCCCAGCCGCGTGCGCTTCATGATGAACAGGAACACCGCGAGGAAGAACAGCGCCAGAAAGAAAATCGCGATGCGGATATAGCTGATCGACACCACGTCGTTCAGCGTCAGCGCCCCGTCCAACCACGCGGGCGAGGTCAGCGGGCGGGCTTGGGTGCCAAAGATGTTCTTGGCCAACTGTTGCAGCGCAATCGAGATACCAAAGGTCGCCAACAGTGTTTCCAGCGGACGGTTGTACAGCCAGCGGATCACCAGCCGCTCCATCGCCACCCCGGCGGCAAAGGTCACAGCAAAGGCCAGCGGGATCGCCACGAGGATCGACACGGTGTGGTTGGGAATGACCTGCTGGACCACATAGCCGGTATAGGCGCCCATCATGATGAACTCGCCATGCGCCATGTTGATCACCCCCATCACGCCAAAGGTGATGGCAAGGCCGATGGCGGCCAGAAAATAGATCGACGCCAAAGACAGCGCGTCCAGCGTCAGGTCGGCGGCCTGGTTCATCCCAACCTTCAGCTTGATCGCGTTCAGCGCATCATTGGCCGCGTCGGTCACCTGTGCAGAGGGATCGAAATAGGCGTCATAGAAGGTAAATTCATCCAGCGTGGCTTGAACCTCGTCCTCGGAAATGAAGGGCGGCACGGTGCCTGCTTCGGCCAGCGTGATGTAAGCCGTGCGACGCGCCGCGTCGGTGTTCAGTTGTTGCACGGCCACGCCGCCCACGCGGCCATCGGTGATGTTGGCCTCGAGCGCCGCACGGATGGCCGCATCCGTCACACGCGGAGGGGCCAGATCGGCGGCGACCAGCATATCGTAGGCCGCAACCTTGCTGAGTGCGTCCGAGCCGGGCTTAAGGATCGCGGCGACGTTCGTGCCCTCGGGCACACCGCCCTGCGCCACGGTGCGGCGGGTGGCCACCAGCGGATTCAGCGTGGCGCGCACGTCAACGCCCAAGTCGCCCGACATATCGGCCATCGCCTGCACCCGCGCATCCGGGTCTGCGTCATAGCCGATGGTCAACAGGCGTTCCAGCCGCAGCTTTTGCGCCTTCAGGGTCGCGTCGGTCTCCATCTCGATGGAATTGCGCAGCGGTTTCAGCAGCGCTTGGTCAGGATCGCGGGAAATCGAGGTCAGCGCATCCTGGCGGCGCCTGGGGTCGGGGTCTTTCAGTTGGAACTGCACCAGCGCCGTGCCGATCAGCGCGCGGATGCCGCTGTTGGGTTTGATCTGGTCCAGCGCGTCCTTGTCGACCACGCCGACCACTTCACCGCTGTCGAAATCCGTCAGCGCATAGCCGCCCTCTGCCTTTTCCGCGCGAAAAAACAAACCGTCCGCCTCGCGCAGCCACATGTTCTTGTCCGACCATGCCTCGAGCACTGCCTGCGCCTGCGGAAGACCGCTGTCGGCCACGGCGTCAATCGCCGGACCAATGGTCGTGCGCGAGCTTTTGAGGATCGTGTCGCGGTGCTCTTGCAGCACCTGCTGGATCGGTCCGGTCGCGTCCTGTGCAAAGGCACTGACACAGGTCAGCAACAGGGCCAGCGTGGCGGCAATAAGTCTGGTCATGTGAAGGAATTCCGCATTGGGTCAGAGAGGGCGCGGGATGCGCGCCCTCTCAGGTCAAGCTCAGTAGTTCGACAGGATCTGAACGCAGGTCTTGGTTTCGGTGTTGTACATACCGCAGCCCAGATCTTTCCAATCCGATTCCAGCACGGCGGATTCGGGCAGGAAGTCGGTCCATGCGTCGCCCGGAACCGGATCGGTTTCCGAGATGATGTCAAACTGGCCGTCGGCCTGGATCTCACCGATCAGCACGGGTTTGGACAGGTGGTGGTTCACGCCCATCACGGCGGTGCCGCCGGTCAGGTTCGGGAATTCCTGCCCATACATTTCGGCGCGCACGGCGTCCACATCGGTGGTGCCTGCCGCCTCGACCGCCGCAACCCACATGTTGAAGCCGATGTAATGCGCCTCCATCGGGTCATTGGTCACACGCTTGTCGTCACCGATGAATGCATGCCAAGTCTTGATGAATTCGGCGTTTTCCGGCGTGTCGGCGGACATGAAATAGTTCCACGCGGCCAGGTGACCGACCAGGTTCGACGTGTCCAGACCCGACAGTTCTTCCTCACCCACCGAGAAGGCGACGACCGGAATGTCATCCGCTGAGATGCCAGCCGCTGCCAGTTCCTTGTAGAAACCGATGTTGGCGTCACCGTTGATGGTCGAAATCACGCCGACCTTCTTGCCGTCCGCACCCAGAGCCACGACGTCGGCCACGATCTTGGACCAGTCCGAGTGCCCGAAGGGTGTGTAGTTCACAAAGATGTCTTCGGACGCGATGCCTTTGCCCTTGAGGTAGCTTTCAAGGATGTTGTTGGTCGTGCGCGGATAGACATAGTCGGTGCCCAGCAGCGCGAATTTCTCGATACCCAGTTCGTCCAGGAAATAGTCGGTCGCCGGGATCGCCTGCTGGTTCGGGGCCGCGCCTGTGTAGAACACGTTCTTGGACGATTCCTCGCCCTCGTATTGTACCGGATAGAACAGCAGGCCGTTCAGCTCTTCGATCACCGGCAGAACCGACTTGCGGCTGACGGAGGTCCAGTTGCCAAAGATCACGTCGACATTGTGCACCGTCAGCAACTCGCGCGCTTTTTCCGCGAACAGCGGCCAGTCGGATGCGGGATCGACAACCACCGCCTCAAGCTGTTTGCCCAGCACGCCGCCCTTGGCGTTTTGCTGTTCGACCAGCATCAACATGGTGTCTTTCAGCGTGGTTTCCGAAATCGCCATGGTCCCGGACAGCGAGTGCAGCACACCCACCTTGATCGTGTCATCCGCCGCCATCACGGCCGAGCCAAGCGATGCAGCCACAATCGTGCCGCTCAGCATGGATTTAAGAAATGTCATATCTGTCTCCAAAGCGGGCCAGCCGGACAGCAGCGGCTTGCGCCGCATCCACAGTCCCCTTAACTGATCCCGCAACTTTAGCGTTGCATTACCGTGTGGCGGCCTCTCGAAGTCCAAGTCGCAAGGTCGCCACACACCCCCCCGTTGGCACTTGTCTCGCGCAATCAGGTGGGCTCAGCGTCAGTTCAAGTGATTGTGAATGGCAAATGAGGATGCAGGTGCAGCATCCTGAGGCGCGGGAAGTCGCACAATTATTGGGCGAGTAACCCTAAAATGTTCATTTATTGGGCGATATAAACCGGAAATGCCTCGCGTGGATGGGCAAGGCTGCGATCCGGTGCTCTATTGAACCCACGCAGCAAGGGCGACTCGGGCGCGCTTGTCGGCAATCGGGGAAAAGACAGATAACGCATCATATGGTCATACCGCAGGCAAAGGCCCGCCAGCCCCGTGCGCTCGGGCGCATTGCCGTGTCGTCCAAGCTGGCGCGCGGGCGATCCGTTCTGGGCGGGTTGCATCAGGCCGGTTCATCAAAATGCCTGTTTCCGCGCAACAATACCGCATCACTGGATGCCGTGGTGCTGAACACGGCAGGCGGGATCACCGGCGGTGACCGCTTTGCCGTAAGTGCCGAGGCCGAGGCCGGCACCCGCCTTTGCCTGACCACGCAGGCCTGCGAACGTGTCTACCGCGCCCAGACCGGCGAAGTGGGACAGGTGCGCAACGCTCTGACCGTGGGACCGCAGGCGCGAATCGAGTGGCTGCCGCAGGAGACGATTCTCTTTGAGGGCGCGGCGATTGACCGCCGTTTGCAGATTGATCTGAGCAAAGATGCACAGTTGTTGATGGTCGAACCGCTGGTCTTTGGCCGTGCCGCGATGGGCGAACGGCTGGGCACGCTGGACCTGCGCGACCGCATCATGATCAACCGCGCGGGCGTTCCCCTGTACCACGACGCGATTGCGCTGACGGGCGATGCCAGCGCGCATCTGGCCAAAGCCTTTGTCGCAAGGGGCGCGGGTGCGATGGCTGCAATGGTCTATATTGCCCCCGACGCCGCCGGACAGCTTGAACCCGTACGCGCCATGTTGCCCGACACCGCAGGGGCCAGCCTGATCGGTGACGATATGCTGGTGGCAAGATTCCTCGCCGCCGACAGTTTCGAGTTGCGGCGCAGCCTGCTGCCCGTTCTTATCCGCCTCAAGGGTGGACCCCTGCCAAGAACCTGGATGATCTGACATGAACCTCACTCCCCGCGAAAAAGACAAACTGCTGATTGCGATGGCCGCCGTGGTCGCCCGCAAACGGCTGGAGCGCGGCGTAAAGCTGAACCATCCCGAAGCGATTGCGCTGATCACCGATGCGGTGGTCGAAGGCGCGCGCGACGGGCGCAGCGTGGCCGACCTGATGGAGGCAGGCGCGCAGATCATCACCCGCGATCAATGCATGGAAGGGATCGCCGAGATGATCCACGACGTGCAGGTCGAGGCCACCTTTCCCGACGGCACCAAGCTGGTGACCGTCCACAACCCTATCCGCTAACAGGAGCCTGACATGATGAAATCCGTAACAATCGCCCTTGGCCTTGCCGGTCTTGCTGCCCCCGTGGCCGCACACACCGATGCGGGCCTGCACCTGCACCCCCACGTCACGGACGGCGCGGCATGGCTGCCGGTTCTGCTGGGCATGGCGGCCATCGTGGTGGCCGTGGCCCTGACCGCCACCCGCGCGACAATCCGCGCACGCAGCGCGCGGAAATCCCGCAAATGATCCCCGGCGAGTTGATACCGGGCAGCGGCGACATCATCTTGAATGAGGGTGCCACGGCCATCACGCTGATGGTTGCCAACACCGGTGACCGCCCTGTTCAGGTCGGCTCGCACTATCATTTTGCTGAAACAAACGCTGCGTTGGACTTTGACCGCGATGCCGCACGGGGGATGCGCCTGGACATTGCGTCCGGCACCGCCGTGCGCTTTGAACCCGGTCAACGGCGCGAAGTCTCGTTGATCCCCTATGGCGGGGCGCGGCGGGTGTTCGGGTTCAACCAGCAGATTATGGGAGACCTTTGATGGTCACGAAACTGCCGCGCCTTGCCACCCCTGCCGATCTGATGGGCTCGTGGATGAATATGTCGATGCTGATGATGGAAACCGCCAGCGTCATGACCATGCGGATGATGGGAATGGCGGGCCTGTGGTCGGTCACCAAGTCCGAAAACGAACGTATGGTATCGGAAAAATCTTCGGCGTTCCTGGACAGCGCCGCCGCCGCGTCGGTCGCCACCATGACCGGCAAGCGCCCCGACGAGGTGATGAACGCCGCCCTGCGTCCGCTGCGCCGCAAGACCCGCGCCAATGCCCGCCGCCTGGGCAAACGCGGCCCCGCCCTGCCCGGCCCCAAGAAACGCTGACGCCCACTAAAGGACATAGCCCATGCCCAAACCCATTGCCCGCGCCGACTATGCCGCAATGTTCGGCCCCACCACCGGCGACCGGATGCGCCTGGCCGACACCGACCTGATCATCGAGGTCGAGCGTGACCTGACCACCTATGGTGAAGAGGTCAAGTTCGGCGGCGGCAAAGTGATCCGCGACGGCATGGGACAGTCACAGGTGACACGCGCCGAAGGGGCGGTTGATACGGTCATCACCAACGCGCTGATCGTGGACCATACCGGCATCTACAAGGCCGACGTGGGCCTGCGCGAGGGGCGCATCCACAAGATCGGCAAGGCGGGCAACCCCGACACCCAGCCGGGCGTCGACATCATCATCGGCCCCGGCACCGAGGCCATCGCGGGCGAGGGCCGCATTCTGACCGCAGGCGGGTTCGACAGCCATATCCACTTTATCTGCCCGCAACAGATGGAGGACGCGCTGCATTCCGGTGTCACCACCTGTCTGGGCGGCGGCACCGGCCCCGCACATGGCACGCTGGCCACCACCTGCACGCCGGGGCCATGGCACATTGGGCGGATGTTGCAGGCGTTCGACAGCATCCCGATGAACATCGGCCTGTCGGGCAAGGGCAACGCCAGCCAGCCCGCCGCATTGGTCGAGATGATCAACGC
The DNA here is from genome assembly GCF_900129395.1 of Pseudosulfitobacter pseudonitzschiae. GTDB lineage: Bacteria > Pseudomonadota > Alphaproteobacteria > Rhodobacterales > Rhodobacteraceae > Pseudosulfitobacter > Pseudosulfitobacter pseudonitzschiae. The sequence goes on along the minus strand of NZ_FQVP01000003.1, from coordinate 656,263 downwards.
CGGTGCCTGCGCGATGAAGCTGCACGAGGACTGGGGCACCACCCCCGCCGCCATCGACTGCTGCCTGTCGGTGGCCGACGACATGGACGTGCAGGTGATGATCCACACCGACACGCTGAACGAAAGCGGCTTTGTCGAAAACACCGTGGCCGCCATGAAAGGCCGCACGATCCACGCCTTTCACACCGAAGGTGCAGGCGGCGGGCACGCGCCGGACATCATCAAGATCTGCGGCGAAGAACACGTTCTGCCCTCGTCCACCAACCCGACGCGCCCCTTTACGGTGAACACGCTCGAAGAGCATCTGGACATGCTGATGGTCTGTCACCACCTGGACAAATCCATCCCCGAAGACGTCGCCTTTGCCGAAAGCCGCATCCGCCGCGAGACCATCGCCGCCGAGGATATCCTGCACGACATGGGCGCGTTTTCGATCATCGCCAGTGACAGTCAGGCGATGGGCCGCATCGGCGAAGTGCTGATCCGCACATGGCAGACCGCCGACAAGATGAAGAAACAGCGCGGGCGACTGGCCGAGGAAACCGGCGACAACGACAATTTTCGCGTGCGCCGCTATATCGCGAAATACACCATCAACCCCGCCATCGCCCACGGCATCAGCCGCGAGATCGGCAGCATCGAAGAGGGCAAGCGCGCCGATCTGGTGCTGTGGAACCCTGCGTTCTTTGGGGTAAAGCCGGAAATGGTGCTGATGTCGGGCACCATCGTCATGGCGCAGATGGGCGACCCGAACGCATCGATCCCCACCCCGCAGCCGGTCTATTCGCGGCCCATGTTCGGGGCCTTTGGCCGGTCGGTCGAACATTCGTCGATCACCTTTGTCAGCGCCGCCGCACAGGACGCCGACATTCGCGGCACGCTGGGTCTGGCCAAACAAACCGTGGCGGTCAGCAACACCCGCAACATCGGCAAGTCGGACCTGAAGCTGAACACCGCCCTGCCCCGGATCGAAGTGAACCCCGAAACCTACGAAGTGCGCGCCGACGGCGAGCTGCTGACCTGCGAGCCCGCCGAGGTTCTGCCGATGGCGCAACGCTATTTCATGTTCTGAAAGCCCGATCATGCACACCCTGACCGCCCGCACCTATCACGACCACAGCCACACAACGCCCTTCGCGCAGATCACGCTGGACTATGACACCCGCTTTTTGCGCCGCAAGATGCTGGAAACCGACGACGGCCAGCCGATCCTGATCGACCTGCCGCAAACCACATCGCTGGACCACGGCGGGGTCTTGGTGCTGTCCGACGGGCGCGAGGTGCTGGTGCAGGCAGCCGCCCAGGACCTGCTTGAGATCAGGGCCGACGACCTGACACGCATCGCATGGCACATCGGCAACCGCCACACCCCCTGCCAGATCGAGGACCGCCGCCTGCTGATCCAGCCCGACCACGTGATCCGCGACATGCTGGCCAAGATCGGTGCAACGGTGCGCGAGGTGAACGAACCCTTTATCCCCGAAGGTGGGGCTTACGGACACGGACGCACCCACAGCCATGCCCACTGACGCGGCGGTCCTGACGCTGGCGCAGTGGTTTTCGCCGTCCTTTCCGGTGGGGAGCTTTGCCTATTCGCATGGGTTGGAATGGGCGGTGCAGGCGGGCGATGTGGCCGATGCAGCCCAAACGCAGGACTGGATCGACACGGTGCTGCGGCATGGTGCCGGCTGGAACGATTGCCTGTTCATCGCGGCCAGCTATCGCGCCGATGATGCGGGCACGGTCGATGCGACGGCCCGCGCCTTTGCCGCTTCGGCGGAACGGCTGCGCGAGACCGACCTGCAGGGGGCGGCCTTTGCCACGGCCGTGGCCAACCTGACCGGCGCGCCTGCCACACCGCGCACCTATCCCGTGGCAGTCGGTGAAGCGGCGCGCAACGCGGGCCTGCCGCTGGAGCTGACGGTCAAGATGTACCTGCACAGCCTGACCAGCAACCTTGCAGGGGCGGCCATGCGATTGGTGCCCCTGGGGCAAAGCGACGGACAGGCCATCATTCGCGCCCTGACACCCGCCGCACAGGACATCGCCACCCGCGCCTGTGCCGCCAGCCTGGACGACCTGACGGCCACGGCCTTTGCCACCGACATCGCGTCGATGAAACACGAAACCCAATATTCAAGGATTTTCCGCACATGACCCAGATGAACGGCCCCCTGCGCGTTGGCATCGGCGGCCCCGTGGGCGCTGGCAAAACCACGCTGACCGCTGCCCTTTGCGAGGCCCTGCGCGACAGCCATTCCGTCGGCGTGATCACCAATGACATCTACACGCAAGAGGACGCCGAGGCGCTGATGCGGATGCAGGTGCTGCCGCAGGACCGCATCATCGGTGTCGAAACCGGGGGGTGTCCGCATACGGCCATCCGCGAGGATGCGTCGATCAACCTGGCCGCAGTCGACCAGATGGTGAAACGCCACCCCGAGATCGAAGTGCTGCTGATCGAAAGCGGCGGCGACAACCTGTCGGCGACCTTCAGCCCGGAGCTGGCGGATGTGACGCTCTATGTGATCGACGTTGCGGCAGGCGAGGAAATCCCCCGCAAAGGCGGGCCTGCGATCACAAAATCCGACATCCTGATCATCAACAAGACCGACCTTGCGCCCTATGTGGGTGCATCGCTGGACGTGATGGAACGCGACGCCACGCGGATGCGCGCAGGGCGGCCGTTCTTGTTCACATCCCTGCGCCAGCGCGAGGGCGTGGCGGAGGTTGTGGCGGAGTTGAAGAAGGTGGGCGGGCTGGTTTGACAGCCAATCCTCGGCAATAGAAACACCAATGCCAAATCAAAGATTTGGCAGCGCCCGAACCGCCCCCACGGGGCGGGCGCTTCTCGCCCACCCCTCGGTTCGGGCGCAACAAACCTGAGGGGTCACGGCCAATACGCCGCCCGCAAATCCTTTTTCAGAATCTTCCCGATCGAACTGCGCGGCAGCACGTCGCGCACTTCGACCGCGCTCAGCCGGTGGCTCTTGCCCAGCTTCTCGTTCGCCCGTGCGCGGATATCGTCCCCCGTCGCATCGGACCCTTCGCGCAGCACCACCAGCCCCAGCGGCGTCTCGCCCCATTGCTCGGAGGGCACGCCGATCACGGCGGCGTCGGTCACGTCCGGGTCGGCCAGCAGGATCAGTTCCAGATCGTTGGCATAGATGTTCAGACCGCCCGAGATGATCATGTCCTTCTTGCGGTCTGACAGCACCAGAAAGCCGTCTTCGTCAAAGGCCCCCATATCGCCCGAGCGGAAGTAGACCTCGCCCTCGGCGTTGCGCCACAGGGTCTCTTCGGTCAGGTCGTCGCGGCCGAAATAGCCCGCCATCATCGTCGGCGACCGCCCACAGATTTCGCCCACCTCACCGGGGGCCACTTCGCGCCCGTCCTGTCCGATCAGGCGGATGTCACAATTGGGTGCGGGTTTGCCAACGGTGTGCAGCTTGGTCGGGTTCTCGTCCGCGATCAGCACGGTCACCCCGCCGCCTTCGGTCAGCCCGTAGTATTCCACCAACTTGCCCGGCATCTGCGCCAGAACCTTCTGTTTCACATCCGCCCGCAGCGGGGCCGACGTGGACAGCTTCAGGCGCATCGCGCTGAGGTTATAGTCGGCAAAGTCAGGCAGTTCGACGATGCGCTTGTATTGCACAGGCACCAGCATTGTATGCGTGGCCGCCTCGGCTTCGGCCAGCGCCAGCCAGCCTTGGGCGTCGAACTTGGACATCAGGATCACGGTCGATCCGCCCACAAGCGTCGGCAGAAAGGCCACGATGGTCGTGTTGGAATACAGCGGCGTGGAAATCAGCGTGCGTGCGGCATCGTCATAGCCGTTGGCGGTCACGCGGTCCATCTGGGCGGCCCGCAGGAAATGGGTGTGAAAGATGCCCTTTGGCGTGCCCGTGGTGCCCGAGGAATAGATCAGGTTGAACCCGTCGCCCATCTCGACCGGCACCATAGGGTCGATGGTATCAGCTGCCTCCATCACCGCCGGATAGCTTTCGAACCCGTCAGCGTCGAAATCCAGCGCGATGCGTGTGATGTCCATCCCATCGATGAAGGGCACCAGATCGCGGTAGGTCTCGGCCAGGCAGAACACCCGCGCGCCACAGTCCTGCACCATCTTCTCCAGCGCCGAGGAGGACGCCATCGTCGACAACGGCACCACACATCCACCGGCCCGCAGGATGCCCATGAACAGCACCGCATAGGCTGCCGAGTTCGGCGACAGCACCGCCACCCGGTCGCCCCGCGTCACGCCCCGCGCGATCAGCATGTTGGCAGCCCGGTTGATGGCCGTATCGAACTCTGCCCAGCTCAGCCGTGTGCCGTCGCAGACCACCGCGTCGCGGTCGGGGTTGATCTGTGCCACCCGGCGCACCGCTGCGACCACCGTTTCGCTGGGAATGTTTTCCGGCATCTTCGGGATGATTTCTAGCATGGGGCCTCCTCCGCTCCGTGTCGGCGCGATCCTTGCGCGGGACGCGCGCGATTTCCAGCCCCCAAGCGGTCGGCGGACCGCACCGTGACGCAGGGTCAGGCCGTGGCCAGAAACCGCCCCGGCCCCGCAACCCGAACCGAGGCCAGCTGTGCCATATGCCAGGCCAGAACCAGGTTTGACGACAACACCGGCAGGTCAAGCGCGGTTTCCAGCCGGTCGATCACCGGCAACGTCCGCAGGTTGGTGCAGGACAGGAACAGACCGTCCACCTCGGCACCGGCGCACAGGTCCATAGATGCGTCGACAATCGCCTCCGGCGCGATGCGCACGACCTTGGCCTCTTCGGCCTCGGCAAAGGTGCCAAAGACGGGAGTGTCCACGCCCTGTTGCGCCAGAACGTCGCGCAACTGTTCCGACACCGCCTCGACATAGGGGGACAACAGCGCCAGCCGCCGGATGCCCAAATGCGCACAGGCCGCAACCAGCGCGGATACGGGATCGGTCACCGCCCCGACCTGCCTGCCCTGCCGGACCAGCCGCGCGATCTGCACTGGCCCGATCTGGGCTGCACCCGACGTGCAGCCATAGGCCACCGCCGCAAGATCCGCAGCGGGCGGCAACAGCGCCGCCGCACTGCCCAGATGCGCGGCCATCTCGGCCAATGTCTCGCGGGTCACGCGTGCATCACTGGGCACGCGGCTGACATAGAGTTGCGCATCGCCCAGCAAGCGGCGCATGTCGCCCTCGATCGTCTCGTCCACCTGCAACACCACCAACCCCAGCGACGGCCCCACGTCGACGCTGTCATAGGGATATGTGGTCACAGCTGAACCATATGTTCGTCACTGGGAATGCTCAGCCATTGCGGGCCATCTGCGGTGATCACGATGTTTTCCTCGTGCACCAGCATCCGGCCCGGTGCCACTGCGATCCCCGGCTCCAGCGTCAGCACCATGCCCGGCTCCAACACTGTATGATCGGCGGGCATAAGCGACGGCCATTCCGTCAACTGCATCCCCAACCCATGCCCCGAGCGTCCCGCGTCCGATCCGCCCGCGCCACCCGTCACCACGCGGTCCATGGCGTGAAACAGGTCTGCTGCTGTGGCGCCGGGTTGGGCCGCCTCGAACCCCACTTCGGTCGCTTCGATCAGCCGAGCGTGGGCGTCGTGCGCCGCTTGACCCACGTCGCCCACCGCAAAGTTGCGGTCGAAATCGCAGAAATACCCCGCCTTGACCGCACCGGTGTCCAGCATCAGCACATCGCCGTCCATCAACGGCGCATCGGTCGCGGGCGAGATCACGTCACCATAGCCACCCTGCCCTGCGGCCCCTGCCAGATAGGGCACCCAATCGGCCCCTTCGGTCAGCAACAGGATCTGAAAGCGGCGGAACGCCTCGGACAGCGGCAGGCCCGCGCCGATGACCTCGGGCACCCGGTCGAATGCGGCGTTGGCGATCTGGCAGATGGTGGCAATGCGGTCGATTTCGGCGTCGGATTTGATCAGCCGCAGGCGGTGCATGATCCCCGCGTCGTCGCGAAAGGTGGCGGCGGTTTGCAGCGCGGCCCATGTGTCCAGCGGCATCCTCAGGTGGGTCTCCGCGCCGCTGGGCACACCGACAGGGCCATCAACCTCGGCCAGCGCATCGCGCAGCAGGCTGATACCGTCATCCCCGGGCTGCGGGCTGCGCCACGTGCGGATGTCGGTGATCCAGCTTTGCCCCATCAGATGCGCGCCAATGGACGGGATCACCGCGACCGGATCGCCGCTGGCCGGCACGATCAGAAACCACGGGCGCGCCGGGCTTTCCCAGAAACGGGTCAGGAAACCGGTGAAATAGCGCACTTCGGGTTCGGTGGTCAGCAGCAAGGCCGCCAGCCCGGCGCGGTCCATCATCGCCTGGGCGCGGTGCAAGCGGGCGCGGTATTCTTCGGGGGCGAAATCGGTCATCGGTTATTCGGGTCCTTCGCTGAGAATACACAGAGCACGGGCGCTTTCATCAAGGCCCAGAGCCTGCGCCCCGGCCAGCAGCCCGGCCACCCCCGCAGCCCCCGAAGGTGTCGAGGCCAGCCCATGCTGTGCGCAGGCCGCAGCCCCAGCCGCGCCCTCATCCTCGGAAATCAACGCGAACACGTCCGCATCCCGCGCCAGTCCTTTCAAGGCGATCAACGACGGCGCCTTGCAGTCCAGCCGCCCCATGGCGGACACCGGCCCCTGGGCCGTCACGGCCTTGCCCGCGCTCACCGACGCGTGCAGCGCAGGCGCGGCCTCGGGTTCCACCACGATGATCTGCACCGCTTCGCCCCACGCCTTGCGCGCCAGCGCAGCACAGGCTCCGGCCAACCCGCCGACACCCGCCTGCAGGAACAGATGAGTCGGCGGCTGGGGCATCTGGCGGATCGCCTCATCCATCAGCACAAGGTAACCCTCCATCAGCCGGTGTGGGCGGTCGTAATAGTCCTCCCACGAACTGTCGGACAACAGGGCGAACCCTTCGCTTTCGGCGGCGGCCATTGCGGCGGCCATGCTGTCTTCGTAAATCGCGCCTTCGCGGCGCACCTCGGCCCCGATGTCGCGCAACCGCGCGGCAAAGGCTTCGGGCACTGTCTCGGCGATATAGACCACCGCCCGCGCGCCAAAGGCGGCGGCACCTGCGGCCACGCTCATCCCGTGATTGCCCGCGCTGGCGGTCACATATGTGCGCCCCCTTGCCATCCCGTCACTGGCGTCGCAGGCAATGACATAGGCCGCGCCCAGCGCCTTGAAGCTGCCCAGCCCCATGCGGTTCCGCTCGTCCTTGATGTGCAGGCTGCCAACACCTGCCGCTTCGGCCAGCGCCGGGGCGTCCACCAAGGGGGTCGCCCCCGCCACGGGACATTGCGCCACCAACAACGCCGCCCGTGCGGCATCGACCGAGGGGGCGGGCACATCCAAGGGGACATCGACAGGGCGGCGCGGGGTGTTGTGCAGGATGTTCATCATCCCATTAGGGGCGGCGACAGGCATGGGCGTCAAGCGGCAATGAGCGGAACGGGCAAAGCGACGCGACCTGTGCGCAAAACACACCTCAGCCGAACGAGTCGTGTTCACGAAACGATCACGCACTCCATCGATTGCGTCGCGCAAAATGAAATAACTTTATATGATTTCAGCATCTTAATCTGCGAAATTCCACCACACAACAGCGTGAATTTACTTTCCGATCCGCGAGGCGCTGATTTGTGAAAGATGCCGTCCTGCGGGGGTTGGTCACGACACCCCCCTGCCCAAAGAACCGCATCACCGTAAAAAGTATGGGAAAATCATCATGACCAAAAGAACGCTCCCGGTGCTGGCCACAGCCACTGCCGCCCTTTTCGCGTTGAACAGTTTTGCCATGGCAGCCGGCGCAGTCCACACTGCCGTATCCGACGACGTCATCGCACAACAGCGTGCCGCATTGGCAAAGAACACCGAGAGCGCAGGCTTTGGCCCGCAGGCCCCGCGCGACATCGACTCGGTCGCGGGCACCAACCACCGCGTTTTTGCCCCGGCCCCCGCCTATACGCAGATGAACCTGTGCGACATCCACTTTCACGAAAACGCCGAACATCGCGGCGGCGAGTTCACCCATTACGCGGGCAACGGCGACGGTCATGGGTATGACACCGGCTATCAGTACACCGGCCAGTTGACGCCGGAAGAGTTGAAACCGCTGGATCATCCCGTGGGCAAGACCGAACACGGCGACCTGCAGCCGGGCGACACCATCGAGGCGCATTTCGTCTATTCCACCGCACAGGCCAAGCCTGGCCCGACCCTTGGCACCTGTCTGAGCGATGCGATCAGCAACCCGCAACTGCGCGTCGAGGCACAGGTTTTCGTGCTGGTGAACGATCCGAATGCGCTGGATTTCAATACGCTGGCGGATGTGGAGACCGTGAACGGCTTGTATCAGGCGCCCAACATCCCCACCGACACCGGCACGCCGGTGGTCTATGCAGGCTCGACCACCGGTCCGGGCTATGACGAGACCGGCTCGCCCTATGAGGTGACGTGGAGCGTGCACCCCAAGGTGGCGCGCGTTGACATCAACTCGGTGGACAAATGGCTGGGCCATAACGTGTTCGAAGAAGACCACGCACATGGCGTGCGCAATCTGGTGACAAACCCTGCGTTGTTGTCGCAGATCGACCAGTAGTCAAAGGTCTGGTCGCGAAGATACCCGAGCGTCTGAGACAACGTTGCACGCCGGTCAGCGACCTGCGTGCAGCATCTCGCGTATCTTCGCGGCCTTTTCAAAATGATCAAGCTGGTGGGTCTTGATCCACCATGTTGCCGCTTCCATCAACAAATCGGGATCGTCATTGCGGTTCGCAAAGAACGCATAGAACGACAGGCCGACGCTTTCGCCCTTTTGCGCGATCTTGCGGTCGCAGATGGCGATGGCCTTTTGGCGCAGGTCCGGTCTCATGGCGGCGGGTCCTTTGGGAGGGCAACATATCCGGCCCTTATTGCCTGCGACCCATTCGGGAAACAAGCTGCGCGCTAGTGGATCAATGATCCGCCGTTCACGTCCACCTCGGACCCGGTGACATAGGCGGACAGGTTCGACGCCAGAAACAGCGCACAGCCTGCCACATCCTCCGCCGTCCCAGCGCGCCCCATCGGGATGCCTGCCAGCACCTGCGCACGCATGTCGTCGGTCAGCTTGCCCGCCGTGATGTCGGTGGCGATAAACCCCGGACAGATCGCATTCGACCGCACCCCTGCAGCCGCCAGTTCACGCGCCATCGCCTTGGTCAGGCCCAATATCCCCGCTTTGGCGGCGGAATAATGCGGCCCGCCAAAGATGCCCCCACCCCGTTGCGCCGACACGGACGACATGTTGACGATACTGCCCTGCCCACGGGACCGCATATGCGGGATCACCGCCTGTGACATGTAAAGCGTCCCGCGCAGGTTCACATCCAGCACCGCGTCGTAATTGTGCGGCGTGATTTCCATCAGCTTCAGCGGTTGGGTGATGCCCGCGTTGTTCACCAGAACATCCACCTGCCCCCATTGCGCGATGATGTCCGCCACCACCGTGTCGCAGGCGGCCTTGTCCGTCACGTCGCACACGCCCGAAGTGTGCCCCGCCCCGGGCAGGTCTGCCGCCGCCTCTGCCGCCTCGTCCGCGTCCAGATCCAGTATCGCCACCCGCGCGCCATGCTGTGCGAACAGCCGCGCGGTGGCCTTGCCCAGACCGCGCGGGCTGGCCGCACCCGTAATGATCGCCGTCATTCCATCCAGAAGTTTCATCGCCTCTTCCCCCTCACAGCCATGATTTCACCGCAGCCGCGACCGCGCTGACCGAAATCCCGTATTGGTCGTGCAACGTGGGCAACGCCCCCGCGTCCAGAAACGCATCGGGCAAGCCGATCTGGCGGAACGGCACATGCACGCCAGCCCGCATCAGCGTGGCAGCCACCGCCTCGCCCAAGCCGCCCGTGACCGAATGGTTCTCGGCCGTCACAACCAGTCGGCCACCTTTGGACGCCTCGGCGATGATGGTTTCCGTATCCAGCGGCTTGATCGTCGGCACGTGCAGCACCGCGCAATCCACGCCGTCCTTTTGCAGCGCCCTGGCCGCGTCCAGCGTGCGCATGGTCATCAGCCCGGACGACACGAACAAAACATCGCACCCGTCGCGGAGCACCTGCGCGCGGCCCAGCTTGAACTGATAGCCGTATTCGCCCAGCACATTCGGCACCTGCCCGCGCAACAGACGCATATAGACCGGCCCCGGCGTATCCGCGATGGCGCGCGTGGCCTGATCGATCTCGACCGCGTCGCAAGGGTCGATGATGGTCAGGTTCGGCATCCCCCGCATGATCGCCATATCCTCGGTCGCCTGATGGCTGGGGCCATAGCCCGTGGTCAGGCCGGGCAGCGCGCAGACGATCTTGACCGGCAGGTTTTCCTCGGCAATCGCCATGATGATGAAATCATAGGCGCGGCGCGACGCGAACACCGCGTAAGTGGTGGCAAAGGGCGTGAAGCCCTCGCGCGCAAGACCGGCGGCGGCGCTGATCATCACCGCCTCGGCCATGCCCATCTGGTAGAACCGGTCGGGGTAGGCGTTGGCAAAGACATGCAGATCGGTGTATTTCGACAGGTCCGCCGTCAGCCCGACAATGTCCTCACGGGTTTTGGCGATGTCCACCAACGCGTGCCCGAACGGGGCGGCAATGGTGTCGCGCCCTTCGGCGTCCAGCGAGGCGATCATGGCCGATGTGGCCACCCGTTCGCCCTGTGGCACGCTGCGGGCCGTGTATTTCGACTGGCGGCGGGACAGTTCCTGCGGTTTCATTGCGGTTTCTCCCCGTCCAGTATCTCCAGCGCCTTGGCCCATTCCTCTGGCTCGACCCGCACGAAATGGGTGATCTCGCGGCTTTCCAGAAAGGGAATGCCCTTGCACATGGTGGTGTTGCAGATGATCACGCGCGGCTGTGCGCCGTCGTGGTTGCGTGCCGCGTCAAAGGCCGCGACGACCGCGTCCAGGTCGTTGCCGTCCACCTCTTGCGCATGCCAGCCGAAAGCCTGCCATTTGGCCGCCTCGGGCACCTGCGCCAGTGCCGCGCGCGTGGGCCCGTCCGCCTGCTGGTTGTTGAAATCGACAATGGCAATCAGGTTGTCCAGCTTCCACTGCACCGCCGACATCACCGCCTCCCATGTCGATCCTTCGCCCAATTCGCCATCGGACAGCATGTTGTAGACAAAGGCCGGGTTCTGCTTGCGTTTCAGCCCCAGCGCCATGCCCACCGCAATGCCCAGCCCGTGGCCCAGCGAACCGCCGGTGATTTCCATGCCGGGCGTATAGGCGGCCATGCCCGACATCGGCATCCGGCTGTCGTCCATGCCATAGGTTTCCAGCTCGTCCTCGGGCAAAATCCCGGCCTCGATCATCGCGGCATAAAGCGCGATGGCATAGTGTCCGATCGACAACAGGAACCGGTCGCGCCCTTCCCATTCGGGCTCGTCGGCGCGGTAGGTCAGCGCGTGGAAATAGGACACCGCCAGCACATCCGCCACGCCCAGAGCCTGACCGATGTACCCCTGTCCCTGCACCTCGCCCATACGCAGCGCATTGCGCCGGATCGCCCAGGCCCGCCGCGCCAGGCTGACGTTCGATCCATGCTTGGCAGCACCCGTGGTCATGGCTGTGTCCTCTCCCTTGGTCCAGGATCAGATGGCATCATGCAGGGGCATCAAACAATTAAATTTTCTTAACTATTTCATAAGAACCGCTTCAATGTCATGCCCTGCCCCTCGTGCTAGCGTCAGCGCAAACAGCACGAAAGGACAGCCGCCCATGAACCTCAAACCCCTTCTCGCCGCGCGCCGCGACGCGGGCCGCCCCGTGCGTGTCGGCCTGATCGGAGCGGGCAAGTTCGGCTCAATGATCCTGGCGCAGGCGCGGTTCATCGATGGCTATCACATTGTCGGCGTCGTCGATCTGGACGTGGACAAGGCACGCGGATCGTTCAAACGCACAGGCTGGGATAACGCGCAATACGCCGCGCCCACCATGGCGCAGGCGATCCAGACCGGCACCACCTGCATCACCGACGACGTGGCCGCCCTGCTGGCCTGCGACGACATCGAATGCATCATCGAGGCCACCGGCCACCCCCTTGCAGGCACCCGTCACGCGATGGCCGCCATCGACGCGGGCAAGCACGTGGTCATGGTCAATGTCGAGGCCGACGTGCTGTGCGGTGCCGTTCTGGCCAACCGCGCCGCGCAACAGGGCGTGGTCTACTCCATGGCCTACGGCGACCAGCCCGCCGCGATTTGCGAGCTGGTGGATTGGGTCCACGCCTGCGGGTTCGAACTGTGCGCCGCTGGCAAGGGCATGAACTTTGCCCCGCCCTACCGCTATTCCACCCCCGACACGGTCTGGGGCTATTTCGGCTGGAGCGAAGAAGAGGTGGCCGCAGGCGACTTTAATCCCAAGATGTACAATTCATTCACCGATGGCACCAAGGCCGCCATCGAAATGGCCGCTGTCGCCAATGCCACCGGCCTGGATTGTCCCGAGGATGGTTTGGCCTTTCACCCCGCAGGGCTGCACGATCTGGCCACGGTATTTCGCCCCGAAAGCGAAGGCGGCAGGCTGGCGCGGGCAGGTCTGGTCGATATCGCCTCCAGCCGTGAACCGGACGGGCGCGTGGTGCTGAACAACATCCAGTATGGCATGTTCGTCACCTTCCGCGCGCCCGATGAATACACCCGCGCCTGCTTTCAGCAATACGGCCTGCTGACCGATCCGAGCGGCTGGTACGGGTCGATGTGGCGGCCTTTCCACCTGATCGGGCTGGAAACCTCGGTATCGGTGCTGAACGCCTGTTTGCGCGGCGAGGCAACGGGGTCGTCCACCCGCTGGCGCGGCGACGCGGTGGCCACTTCCAAGGGCGATTTTGCCGCCGGTGACACTCTGGACGGCGAAGGCGGCTTCAAGGTCTGGGCCAAGGCGATCCCCGCCAGCCAATCCCACCGCCTGAACGCCCTGCCCATCGGGCTGGCACACCATATCAAGCTGAAACGCCCGATCAAACGCGACCAGATCGTGTGCCTGGACGATGTGGAGATCACGGACGACAAGGACATCTTCGAGATGCGCGCGGCACAGGCGGCGTTTCTGGAGGGGTAAGCGGCCTTCAGCATTGATCTCACAAGAGGCCGATGGCGCCCCCTCACATCCAACCCAACGTCGCCTCCGTCGGCCCAACGGGCCGATACTCCGCCCCAACGGGCGTATCCCAGCCCAGCCGCTCCAGCACCTCCCAGACATGGGGGTAATGCAATTCCCCATGATCCGGCGCACCGCGGTCGGGGACCGAGGCCACCTGCACGTGCCCGATCAGCCCCAGCAGCCGTTCCAGCCGGTGCGTCACGTCGCCCTCCATCAGTTGCACATGGTAGCAGTCGAACATCAGCTTCAGGTTCGCGGCCCCCACCTCGGCAATGATCGCTTCGGCCTGCGTCGTGGTGCGCAGGAAATAGCCCGGCGCGTCGTAGTGGTTCAGCGGCTCGATCAGGATCGTCCTCCCGTCAGCCCTGTCGCAGGCATAGCGCAGGGTCTCGACAAAGGCCGCATGGGCCTCAGGGCCTTCGGCAAAGCCCGCCATCACATGCACGGCCCCGGCGTCGGTCGCGGCAGCATAGGCGAGCGCCTCGTCCACCGCCGCGCGGGCCTCTGCCCCGCGACCGGGCAGCGCAGACAACCCGTTTTCGCCCGCCGCCCCGCGCCGCGTGTTCAGGCCCAGCATCGGCAGCCCCGTCTCGCGCAGCGCCGCAGCCACCTCTTGTGCAGGCACGTCATAAGGCCAATGGCATTCCACCGCCTGAAACCCCGCTGCCGCCGCCGCGCGGATCGCATCGGGCAGCGGCAGCTCTGTCCACAAAAAACCCAGGTTTGCCGAAAACCGCATCACATCACCGCCCCGATCTGCCAAGGCACGAATTCATAATCGCCCAGCCCCTGCGCCTCGGATTTGCTGGCCTCGCCCGAGGCCATGCGCAACCACATTTCGTAAATCTCGCGCCCCACCTCCTCGACGCTGCGGCCTTCGGACAGGATGGTGCCTGCGTTCACGTCCATGTCTTCGTGCAGTCGGGTGTACATTTCGGTGTTGGTCGCCACCTTCATCGACGGCGAGGGTTTCGCGCCAAAGGCCGAGCCGCGACCCGTGGTAAAGCACACCAAGGTGCAACCGCTGGCGATCTGGCCGGTGACCGACGCTGGGTCGTATCCGGGACTGTCCATGAACGTGAACCCGCGTGCCGTCACGGGTTCGGCGTATTTATAGACCCCCATCAATGGGGTCGTGCCCCCCTTGGCCACCGCCCCCAGCGATTTTTCAAGGATGGTGGTCAGCCCGCCCGCCTTGTTGCCGGGGCTGGGGTTGTTGTCCATCGAGCCACGATTGCGGGCTGTGTAATCCTCCCACCAGTGGATCAGGTCCACCAGCTTGTCGCCCGTGGCGCGGTCGTGGGCGCGTGCGGTCAGCAGGTGTTCGGCGCCGTAAACCTCGGGCGTTTCGGCCAGCACGCCGGTGCCGCCCTGCGCCACCAGCAGATCGCAGGCATGGCCGACAGCCGGGTTCGCCGTGACCCCCGACCACGCGTCGGACCCACCACATTGCAGCGCCACCATCAACTCGGACGCAGGTGCAGGTGCGCGCGTGGCCTTGTTCACCTCGGGCAGCATGGCGGTGATCTTCTTCACCCCCAGTTCGACACAGCGGCGCAGGCCCCCCACGTCCTGAATGTTCATCGTCTGGAACAACGGGCCCGGCGTCAGGCCATAGGCCTCGATCAGCCAGTCGATCTGCATCATCTCGCAGCCCAGACCCGCCAGCAGCGCGCCGCCCACGTTGGGATTGCGCGCATAGCCCCACAGCGTGCGCTGCAACACCTCAAAGCCGGTGCCATCGCCGCCCATCGCGCAGCCGGTGCCATGGACAAAGGCCACCACGCCGTCGACATTGGGATAATCCGCCAGCTTGTCCGGCGTGAAATGCGCCGCGATCTGGCGCGCCGCCGTGGCCGAGCAGTTCACCGAGGTGAGCACCGCGATATAGTTGCGCGTGCCGACACGGCCATTGGCGCGGTGATAGCCCTGAAAGGTGTCCTGCGTGGTCGCGGGGGTCACGGGCCGCAGGTTGGTGCCGAATTCATATTCGGTATCGACGGCGCGGAATTCCAGATTGTGCGTGTGCACATGCGCACCTTGGGCAATGTCCTCGGCGGCATAGCCGATCAGGTTGGCGTATTTGCGCACGGCTTGCCCTTTGGCGATGGGCTGCGTCGCCATCTTGTGGCCGCGCGGGATCAGCATGGTGGCGCCTTCCTCGCCCACTTGCAGCGGCTGGGTGGCGGTGACGACATTGTCGTCGGCAGACAGTCGAACGGTCTTCATGGTCTCACTCCCAATCCACGTCAAAGCGGGTGACGATGTCGTTGATCTGCGCATCGCTCAGCGGACGGCGCGGCAGGCCATGCGTCAGCAGCGCCAGCCGTGCGGTGTCTTCCAGTTCCTCGATCGCGTAACAGGCGGCTTCCACGTCCTTGCCCGCCACCACCGGCCCGTGGTTGGCCAACATCACCGCCGAGCGTTTCCCCGCCAGTCCGCGCACTGCGTCGCCCATCGCCGGATCGCCGGGCAGGAACACCGGCAGCAGCTTGACCTTGCCCAGTTTCATGATCGCATAGGGTGTCAGCGGCGGCAGGAAATTGTCGGGGTCCACACCCTCAAGCATCGACAAAGCCACCGCATGGCACGAATGCAGATGCACCACCGCGCCTGCCGTGCTGCGTGTCTCGTAGAACGCCGAATGCAGCGGCATTTCCTTGGTCGGCTTGTCACCGCCCACATGGATGCCTTTGCTGTCGAACAGCGACAGCCGCGCCGGGTCAAGGCGGCCAAAGCTGGACCCCGTCGGCGTCACCAACAGCCCGCCATCGCCGGTACGAGCTGAGATGTTGCCCGAAGAACCACCCGTAAGCCCCCGATCATACAGCGATTTCGCCAGCGTACAGATCAACTCGCGCAGGTCGGCCTCGGCGCTCATGTGTCCAATGTCCCCAATGCGGTGGCAAAGAAATCTTCCGTGCCGAAATTCCCCGATTTCAACGCCAGCGCCACGTCATACCCGCCGCTGCTGGCTGCACACCACGGCACGCCGGGGGCGATCTCGGGACCGATGTCCAGCCGCGTCACGCCCAGCGCCTGTGTCACTGCGCCCGCGCTTTCACCGCCCGCCACCACGAACCGCCGTGTGCCCGTGTCGCGCGCGGCGATGGCGATCTGGCCCAGCGCGTCCTCGACCACCGCGCCGGCCTTGTCACGGCCCAGCTTGTCCTGTGCGGCGCGCACCACGTCGGGGGCCGCCGTCGCGTAAATCATCGGCGCGCCCGATTGCACCGCCAACCAGTCCAGCACCGGCTGCACCCCGTCGCGCACCAGCGCCAGCGGGTCCAACTGATAGCTGGGGTTGGCAGCAGCATAGCGCGCCACCTGCGCCTGTGTCATGGCCGAGCACGACCCCGACAGCACCAGCGCAGGCCCCTCCGCCGCGCGCCACGTTGCCGCCGCGCCGCCGTCCTGCAAAAGCCCCGCCGCGCGGTAGAGATCCGGCAGCGGCATCGCCACCGCACTGCCTCCGGTCATCAGAACCGCATCGCGGCAGGCCTCGGCGATCACATAAAGATCACTGTCCGCCACCGCATCCACAACCACATGCGGCGCGGCCAGCGCCAAGGCATCGCGCAGCGCATCCGCCCCGCGCGCCACCGTCAAACGGTCGATCAGCCCCACGTCCCGCGTCACCTGCGGGGCCAGCAGCCGCATCAGATTGCTGTCGCGCATGGGTGTCAGCGGATGGTCCTTCATCGGGCTTTCGGCCAGCGGCACCTGCCCCACGAACAGGTTGCCCATGAAAATCGTGCGCCCGTTTTCAGGAAAAGCCGGGCAATAGATCGTCTGCCGCGCCCCTGTGGCCTCCATCAACGCCTCGGCCACGGGGCCGATGTTGCCCTGCGCCGTGCTGTCAAAGGTCGAACAATACTTCCAGAAGAACCGCTTTGCCCCCGCCTGCGCCAGCCATCCCTGCGCCGCGCGCGCCTGTGCCACAGCCTCGGCCACAGGGGCCGTGCGGATCTTCAGCGCGATCACTTCGAACGGCGCGGCATCCTGCACCGGTCCCTCGGGCACGCCGATGCGCAAAGACACCCGCGCCCCGCTGCGCGCCAGCAAGCCGGCCAGATCGGTGGCCCCGGTAAAATCGTCGGCAATCGCGCCCAGAACCGTGCTCATGCGTCCCCCGGCAGGGTGATCCCGGCGTTGCGGGCGTAAACCTTGGCCACCGCCGCGTCATCCTCGCGGCCCAGACCCGAGCCCGACGCCGCCAGCCATTGCTGCAAAGCCGCCGCCGTGATCGGCGCACCGAACTTCGCCGACTTGGCAATGTCCATGACAATCCCCAGATCCTTGGGCCAGATGTCCACCGCACTCAGCGGTGTGTAATCCCCGTCACGCACATGCGGCCCGCGACTTTCCAACGCCCAGGACGTTCCGGCACATTGCGAAATCACCTCCAGAAACTGATCCGGTTCAACCCCTTGGGTCATGCCGAATGTCATCGCCTCGGCCATGGCGGCGATGTGGATGCCCACCAGCATCTGGTTCACCGCCTTCATCGACGATCCGGCACCGACCGTATCGCCCAGTTCGAACACCCGCTCGGCCATCGCCTCGAGCGCGGGGCGCGCACGGTCAAAGGCCGCTGCCGATCCCGACGCCAGAATCGACAAGGTTCCGTCGGCTGCACGGATGGTCCCACCCGACACCGGCGCATCCAGATATTCCAGCCCCAGGTCCGCGCAACGCGCCGCCATGTCGCGCGCAAACTCCGGCGGCACCGTGGCGCAGGCCACCACGACCGTGCCCTTGGCCAGCTTGCCCGCGATGCCGTTGGCCCCGAACAACACGTCCTCGGTCTGCGCCGCATTCACCACCACGACCACAACCGCGTCCAGCGTCGCGGCCACCTCTTCCAGCGTGCCCTCTGCCCCGCCTGCAGCCCGGAACCGCGCCACGGCGTCGGCGTTCACGTCAAAGCCGTGCGTCACCAGACCGGCGCGCACCAAAGCCCCCGCCATGCCGCCGCCCATCGCACCAAGACCAAAAATGGCCACCGTCCCTCGTGTCATCCGACACCTCCTCGCTTGAACCTTGCAGGTCCGGCCCCCGACGACCTTGACCGTCGCAGCGCCCGCTGACCGCCCCGCCGTATGTCAGCCGCGCCCGATATAGGGCATGTTCGTCGCCATCACGGTCATGAACTGCACGTTCGCGTCCAGCGGCAGGCTGGCCATATGCAGCACCGAGGAGGCCACGTTGGCCACATCCATCACCGGTTCGATCGCATTCGATCCGTCCGCCTGCGGCACGCCCTTGGTCATCTTCGCCGCCATGTCGGTCAGCGCGTTGCCGATGTCGATCTGCCCGCAGGCAATGTTGAACCGCCGTCCGTCCAGCGAAATGGTCCGCGTCAGACCCGTCACCGCGTGTTTCGACGCCGTATAGGGCGCCGAGCCCCAGCGCGGGACATAGGCGCTGACCGAGCCGTTGTTGATGATGCGCCCGCCCTGCGGGTCCTGTTTGCGCATCTGGCCAAAGGCGGCACGCGCCGCGATGAACGCCCCCATGATGTTCACGTCCAGCAGGTTGCGAATATCCGCCACCTTCAGCTCGTCCAGCGGCGCACCGCCCAGCGACACGCCCGCGTTGTTGAACAGGGCATCAAGCCGCCCCCAGGCCTGCACGGCCTTGCCAAAGGCCGCATCCACTGCATCCTCGTCGGTCACGTCACAGGGCAGCACCAGCGCGCCGCTGTCACCTGCGGTCTCCTCCAGCGCCGCCGCGCGCCGCCCGACCAGCCCCACGTCCCAGCCTGCGTCGATAAAAGCCCTGGCCGTGGCGCGTCCCACGCCGCTGCCGGCGCCGGTGATGATGATGGATGGCATATTCACTCTCCCGATGTGCTCAGTGCTTGCCGCAAACTGGCAACTTGGTATACCATTTGCAAGAAGAATACGCAGCAAGGGCCCCCGATGAGATTAATGACATACACCGCGATGCTTGCCGCATTGTGCAACCCTGTCGCGGCACAGGTGGCGGGGGCCGAGGCCTGCCTTGCCGCAGCGCTCAAGGATGGCACCGACCCCACGCTCTGCGTCGAGCCGTCGGATGCCGCCTGCATGGACAGCGCGCCCGAAACGCCTGCGGTCAGCACCGCCTGTTTTGCGGAAACCCGTGCGCAATGGGGGGCGGCCATCGGCAAACGCGTGAAAGCGCTGCCCGAGGACACCGCCGCCACCGTCGCCCGGATCGAGGCCAAATACGAAGTGATCGGCGGCATGGTGCAATGCGACCGGATCGAGGCATTGGCCAAGGCGGCCTCGGACCTCGACGGCGCGCAGATCGCGCTGCAAAAGGAACGCTGTCTGTCCCGCGCCACCGCCCTGACCTATGTGCGCCTGTTCGCACGCACGCATCCTGAAGAGCCCGCATCGGACTGATCCGCAGCGCAAAAGATCACACCGATGGGTTCGCCCCCTCCGCCCGGTGGGATGGCCCTCGCCTTGTGGGCTGTCAGAATACGTGCAGGGTGCCGAACAAATGCAAATGGCTAACCCCGTTGATCCCCCGCTCCCAACAGTGCCAGCCCCTGTGCAACCAAGGCCGCTGCAAAGTCCCTGTCCAAAGGCAAGTGGCCCACAAGCAGACGGTAGAATATGGGGGCATAGATCATGTCCAGCACGACTTCGGTGTCGCGGGGGGCTGCGATCTCTCCTGCTTTGACGGCTTGAGATATGGTCGCCCGGCCGATCTCACGCCCTGACAGGATCACGCGATTGCGAAAGGCGCGGGTCATTTCGCTGTCCCGATCCGCGGCCGCAAGCGCAAGTCCGATTTGCCGCCCCCGCGTGGTCGCAAAAGCCGTCACGATGGACATAACCTGATGTTCCAAACGCTCGGACAGCGCACCTGTTGCCTGCACGGGCTCTGTCGGCTGGCTTTCCATGAGCGCCGCCATCGCCAATTCACTGGCATTGGCCCAATTCCTGTAGATGGTCGGCTTGCCGACACCCGAACGGGCAGCGACCGCATCAATGGTCAGCCGTCCGAAGCCCAGATCCATCAGGATTTCAACAGCCGCTTTCAGCGCCTTTGATCTGGCGGCCTTGCTGGGGGGGCGACCGCGGGTATTTGGTTTGTCTTGACTCATTTAATTACGAAACGTAACGTAAATAAAAATCCGGTGCAAGCAGAGGATTCCCTGATGTCTCTTTCAATCGTCCCGTACCTCGTCACAAAAGGCGCAAAAGACGCCATCCAGTTCTACACCACGGCATTCGGCGCAGTGGAAGAGTTCCGCATGACGGACCCCGGCGACGGCAGGATCGGCCATGCCGAGTTGCTGATTGGCGCCTCGCGCATCATGTTGAGTGACGAATACCCCGATTTCGGTGCGATCAGCCCCGACATGCTGGGCGGAACCGCCGTCACGTTTCACCTGGCAACATCCACAGTTGATGCGGATGTCGAACGGGCCGTGGCCGCCGGAGCGATATTGTTGCGCGCACCTGCGGATCAATCCTTTGGCGAGCGCACCGCGACCCTTCTGGACCCATTCGGCCACAGGTGGATGGTGTCGCAGACCATCGAGGCTGTCTCGCCCGAGGAAATGCAAAAGCGCTGGAACGACGACACGTCGGCCTGACTGGCGGCGTTGCCGAGCTTCGACAGGCCAGGCGCAACCCGGCCCGCCGCGCTTCATGGCTTTCTCAGCCCCGCCCCTTCTTCGCCTCTTCTTCCATGTCCATCCCGTTCAGCGCCGCCACGTGGTCGGTGATCTTGGGCACGTAATCCTGCCCCTTCCCGCTGGCGTCGACATGGGCGAAATACTGTTTTGCTGCCGACGCCATCACGGTCATGATCCCCGCACCATCCGCCATCGCGTTGACATAGCGCAGGTCCTTGGCGGCATTCGAGATGGTGAACTTGTGCACCTCTTCGCGGTCCACGGCATAGGTCATGAACGTCTCGAAAAATCCGTTGGTCAGCCGCGATGACCCGATCACCTCGCGCAGCTTAGCAGGCGGGATGCCCACGCTGGCGCCCAGCACCGTGGTTTCGGCATAAAGCGCCGCATACCCCATCGAGATAAAGTTCATCAGCAGCTTCATCTTGTGCCCTGCCCCCGTGTCACCGACATGGGTGATATTGCCCGCCCAGCACTCCAGCACCGGCCTGATCCGGTCGAATGTCGCATCGTCACAGCCCACCATCGCGTCCAGCGTGCCGGCCTCGGCCTCTTTCGGGGTCCGGCCCAGCGGCGCATCCACCAGCGTGCCGCCCGTCTGCGCCAGTTCCTCGGCCAGCACGGCGGTCGAGGTCGGGTCCGCCGTGGTGGTATCAATCACGATCAGCCCGGCCCGCGCGCCTGCCAGAATACCATCCGGCCCGCGAAACACCGCCTCGACCTGTTCCGAGTTGGACAGGCACAGATGGATCACATCGCAATTCTGCGCCAGTTCCCGCGCTGTCGCGGCCTCTTGCGCGCCCATGCCCACCAGATCCTCCACCGGCGCACGGTTGCGGTTGCCCTTGACCCACAAGGGATAGCCCTTTTGCAGCAGATTCTTGGCCATGCCATGACCCATGAAACCGACGCCGATGAAACCGATGATGCTCTTGCTCATGTGATGCTCCTCCCAAAGCTGTGCCTAAAGACTGGCGGTGATCCCGCCGTCGACGAAAATGGTCTGCCCGTTCACGAAACTCGACGCCTTTGACGACAGGAACACCGCCGCCCCCACCAGCTCCTCGACCCGCCCCCAGCGACCTGCCGGGGTGCGTTTCTCCAGCCACTCGGTGAATGCAGGGTCCGCAACCAGTGCCGCGTTCAGCGGGGTCTCGAAATAGCCCGGCGCGATGGCGTTGCAGTTCAGCCCGTGCCGCGCCCAATCGGTCGCCATGCCCTTGGTCAGGTTGGCAATCGCGCCCTTTGAGGCGGTGTAAGGCGCGATGCCGGGACGCGCCAAGGCGGTCTGCACCGAAGCGATGTTGATGATCCGCCCGTGCCCTTGCGCAATCATATGCCGCGCCGTGGCCTGACCCACGTAAAAGGCCGAATTCACGTTGGTCCGCATCAGCCGGTCAAAGGCTTCGACCTCGAAATCCTCCAGCGGGCCGCGATGCTGCATCCCTGCGTTGTTGATCAGGATGTCGATGGGCCGCGTCTGCACATAGCCGTCGATCGCCGCGCGCACCGCATCGGCGTCGGTCACGTCAAAGGCCAGCGTATCCACATCATGGCCCGCATCCCGCAGCCCCTGCGCCGCCGCCTCCAGCCGCGCGGCATTGCGTGCGTTCAGGACCACCCACGCGCCCGCCTCGGCCAGGCCGCGCGCCAGCGCTGCACCGATGCCCATCGACGCGCCGGTCACCAGCGCCGTGCGCCCGCCCAGATCAAACAGGTCCATATATCCCTCCCAAAGGCATGCAGGTGCCATTGACACCCCGCCTGAATCCGCATTTGATGAAATGGTATACCATTCCATCCCGGTTGCAAGAACCACCGAAAGGCCCGCGATGCTCCATGCCCTGTTCGCCCACGCCGCCCCTGTTCTGCGGCAGGCCGAAGTGTTCGGCGCATGATCCTGTTCGCGGCAGCGGTGTTTTTCCTGCTGATCACCCCCGGCCCCGGCGTGCTGTCCACGGCGGGCGTCGGTGCAGGCCACGGGTTTCGCGCCGGACTGCGCTATCTGACGGGGCTTTTCATCGGCACCAACGTCGTGGCCTTCGGCGTGATCTCGGGACTGGCGGCGGTGATACTGGCCGAACCGGTGGTGCGCTGGGTGCTGATGGGGGCCTCGATTATCTACCTGCTCTATCTTGCCGCCCGTATCGCCTTTGCCGGCAGCAAGGTCGCCTTTATTGCCGCCGCCACCGCGCCGGGGATCGGTGCGGGCCTGCTGTTGCAGGCGATCAACCCCAAGGCCTATGCCGTCAACACCACGCTGTTTGCAGGCTTTCCCTATGCCCCCGACAGCCTGCTGTTCGAAACGATCACGAAACTTCTGATCGTCAACGCCTTCTGGATACCGATCCATCTGGGATGGCTCTGGGCCGGGGCCAGCCTGCACCGCCTGAACCTGTCCGACACAGCCCAGCGGCGCATCAACTATGCAATGGCCGCCGCCATGCTGGGCGTCGTGGCGTTGGCCCTGATCGCGGGCGACACGAGATGACCCGAACCCAACCCCGGCACCGCGTTGCCGCAGACGACTGACCACGAAAAGGGAGAGAGATGAATATTCTGATTATAGGCGGCGGCGGTGTCGTCGGGCAGAAACTGGCCAAGGCACTGGCCGCCAAGGGCACCCTGCGCGGCGCGCCGATCACCCGCCTGACACTGGCCGATGTGATTGACCCCGCGCCAGTCGAGGCCGGCTTTTCGGTCGACACCACCCGCTGCGACATCGCGGATGCGGCCTCTGTCGCTCAGATCGTGACCGCGGACACCGACGTGATCTACCTGCTGGCCGCCATCGTCTCGGCCCACGCGGAGGAGGATTTTGACGCAGGCATGCAGATCAACCTCTTTGGCACCTACAACGTATTGGAACGCTGCCGCACCCTGGGCCACAGGCCGGTCGTGGTCTTCACCTCTTCCATCGCCGTTTACGGCGGCGAGGCGCAGAACCCCTTGGGCGACCACAGCTATCCCAACCCGCAAACCTCCTATGGCGGGCAAAAGGCAATTGGCGAGATCCTCATCAACGACTATTCCCGCAAGGGCTTCATCGACGGGCGCGCCTTCCGCCTGCCCACGATCTCGGTGCGCCCGGGCAAACCCAACCGCGCGGCGTCGTCCTTCATGTCGTCCATCCTGCGCGAACCGCTGAACGGGCAAGAGGCGGTGTGCCCCGTCGATGGCGATTTCCTGCACTATTACCTCAGCCCCCGCAAATGCGCCGACAACCTTGTCAAAGCCGCCGAACTGGACGCCGCCGCCATCGGGCAGAACCGCGCGATGCAGATGCCGGGCAAGGTCTGGTCCATTGATCAGGTGATCGCCGCCATGACCGCCGTGGCAGGCCCCGAACCCGCCAAGCTGATCCGCTGGGAAGCACAGCCCGAGGTCCAGGCGATTGTCTCGGGCTGGCGTTGGGACATCCATGCCGACAAGGCGCTGAGGCTTGGGCTGGAGGCAGATGAGTCATTCGAGGACAACATCCGCTATTACCTTGAAGACGATAAGCCCGCCGGCTGACCCTTTTCCACAGAGCAGCGCCCGATCAAGGACGGGCGCTGCCCCAAACCGCCGCGCCTCATGTCAGAGGCATATGTGCGGCAAGACAGGCCGTCCCAAGGCCCGCCAATCCACGACTTGGCGTTTCAAAAAGAACCCACCGGTCCCTCAATTCACCGGCGTCAGCAACTCACGCCCCGCCAGATGCGCCGCCACGTTGTCGCGTTGCAGCTTGGCCATTGCCGCCCGTGTCTCGTGCGTGCCAGACCCCTGATGCGGTTGCAGCACCACGTTGTCCAGCTTCTGGAACCGCGGGTTCAAATGCGGCTCGCCCACGAACACATCCAGCCCGGCCCCCGCCAGCGCGCCGGTTTCCAGCGCATCCAGCATCGCCTCTTCGTCAATCGTGCTGCCGCGTGAGATGTTGATGATCACACCCTTGTCGCCCAGCGCCGCGATCACCTCTTTCGAGACGTATTTTTCAGTTGCGGGGCCACCGACCAGCGCCACGAACAGGAAATCCACCGCACGCGCCAGATCGACCGGGTCGGCGTGATAGGTCCATCCGGGCGTCTCTTTCTCAGACCGCGCGTGATAGTGGATGTCGCATTTGAACGCCGCCAGCCGATCGGCAATGTCGCGCCCGATGCGACCCATACCCATGATCCCGACCGTGCCGCCGCTGACCTTGCGGTTCAGCGGCACCGGACCCTTTTCGCCCCAGGACCCGTCGCGCACCCATGCCTCGGCCTGCCGCATTTCGCGGCCTTGCATCAGCCACATGGCAATCGCCAGGTCCGCCACATCGTCGTTCAGCACGTCGGGCGTGTTCGTCACCTTGATCCCGCGCGCGCTCGCCGCATCCACGTCGATGGCATCATAGCCCACGCCAAAATTCGCAATCAGGCCAAGGTTGGCAAAGCGGTCCATCTCGGCCCCGCCAAAGGCATGGTGCCCCTTGTAGGCAATCGCCTTGACCGCCTCACATGTCGCGGCGTCCAGCGCCGCCAACTCGTCACGGGTGCCGACAAAGGCAGGCTTCAACTCCGCTGCAAAGGCTGTGCGTTCAGCGTCGGTATAGGGGCCGATGGCGAGGATGGCGGACATGGGTGGCAACTCCTGTGCGAAATGGTATACCAACGTGTCGCGACATTTGTCGTCCATGTCAACACAAGCTCAGCCGCGCGTCACCGCGCCCTTGAAGGCATCCAGCGCAGCCGCCAGCTCGGGATGGTCCGCCGCATAGGTGCGCACATCCACGCCCTGTGCCTGTGCCGCCGCTGCCTGCCGGAAACTGGTGATGCCCGCCGCAGGCCCGCCCGGGTGGCTCATAATGCCCCCGCCCGCGCAAATCAGGAAATCATCATTGCCCAGCGCATCGGCACTTGGCCCCACCTGCCAAGCGGTCTGGCCGGACGAAAACACCGGCAGTGCTGCGTGGTCGTGGCTGTCAGAAACCGGTGCCTGCACCGCCTGTGCCGCCTCGATCACCACGTCGTCGGGTTCGGTAAACTTGCTGGCCAGCCCGTTCACATGCAGATGATCCGCGCCCGCCAGCCGCCACAGCTTTTGCATCGCTGGGTACGCGATCCCGATGTGCGGCGAGCGGGACAACAGCCCCCAGCCGTTGCGATGCGCGTGGATCGGCAAGGGCGAACGGTCGCGCACCGCGCGCAGCCCCGCCAGCCCGACCGAGTTCAGAGACACCATCGCACAGGTCGCCCCCAGCCCTTCGAGCATTTCAAGATGTCGCCACATATCAGTCACTTCGTCGGTGATGTTAAACGCATACATCACCTTGCGACCGGTCACTTGCGCCGCTTCGTCCAGCGCCTGCATCACCAACCGCGCGCGCTCTTCCAAGGGGCACGCAGGCCCGTTGCCCTGCAATTCGTCGTCCTTGATGAAATCGATCCCCGCCCGCGCCAGATCACCGGCCAATGCGGCGGTCTCCGCCGCACTCAGGCCCACGCTGGGCTTGACGATGGTGCCGATCATCGGCCCCGTTTCCACCCCCACCAGCGCCCGCGTGCCCGCGATGCCGAACTGCGGCCCCGGACAGGCGGCGGCGATGCTGTCGGGGATCTCCAGCGACAACAGCCGAATGGCCGACACTTCGGCCAGCTCGAACAGGTTGCCCGCCACCGTCGCCAGAATGTTGGGCAGCGACGGGCCGAACGTGTCCACCGGCCAGCTCAGCGTGATACGTCCCTGCTCGTATCGGTCGGCCTTGAGCCTACAAGGCAGCCCCGGATGGTCCGACGCGCCGGTTATCTCGACCGCCTCGACCCGTGCGGCAGAGCGCGCGCGCAGGTCGTCGGTCTCCGACGCCAGCCGGATAAAGGTGCCGGTGGATTGCTCCCCTGCGATCACCTCCGCCGCGCGGGCCACGCCCACCGGGCTTTCAATCTCATATGTCGCTTGCAACCGTGTCATCGCGCGCCGCCTCCGTCCCGTACCCATCCAAAATAATCGCGGCTGCCCATCTGCCCGCCCTTCAACGCCAGATGCAGCCCGTCCATCGCCCCCGTCGCGTGGGCGCGGCAAATCGCGGCCCCTGCAATGGTCGGCGCCACCGCCGTCAGCGCGTCGATGCCCAAAGCGTGGCACACATGGCCCGAAGTGTCGCCGCCCGACACCACGGCACGGGTCAGCCCGCCGCGTTCGATCAACGCCCGCAACACCCGCCCCAGCGCCGCGCCGATGCGGTCGTTCACCGCAGGCAGATCGCCCCCCGCCGACGCGCGCAAAGCCGCCACCACCGGATCGTCCGGTCCCTTTGCGCTATAGATCAACGGCACCTGTCCCGCGTCCAGGGCCGCCAGCCCTGCCTGCACCGCCGCGTCCTCGGCGGCGGGCAAACCGTCACCACAAGCGGCGAGGACATCGAACGCCACACCGGCAAACCCGTTGTCACAGGCCCATGTAATTTGGTCCGCCGTGGTGGGCGAAACCGATCCGCTGACCACCGCCATCCGTTCGACACGCCCCAACCCGGCAACTGGCGCAGCCTCGGGCAGCCACCCTTGCGCCCGGAAATAGGCGACCAAAGCATAAGCCGTTCCCTGCGAGCCGACCACAAAGCGGTTGGCCGCGCGGTTCTCCCACAGCAGCCGACCCACCGCGACCTCGTCCGCAGGCCCCATCATATCCACCGTCACGCCCTGCCCCGCGATCAGCATCGCATCGGCCCGCGCCGCATCGTGCAACCCTTCCAGATCCAGACAGCCCAGCGGCATATCCGTCTGCGCCGACAGATGCCGCGCCACGTCGGCCTCGTCCATTGGCGTCACAGGATGGCGCGCCATCACCGGATGCCGGTCCAGCCGGAACACACCCGCATCGGTGCCCGCGAACAATTGCCCGAACGCCTGATACCGGCGCATCTGCGGGGCTGCGACCACCACCGGAACCGCGCCACAAAAGCGCGCCTGCCCGATCTCCATCGCCCGCCCGATGCTGCCCACATGCGGCGCGGAATCGAGCGTTGAACACACTTTGTACTGTACCAGCGCCGCCCCCGTCGCATCCAGCGCGTCGAACAACGCAGGCAATTCTGCATCCATCCAGTCGGGTGAGCGCGTGCGCGCCATGCTGGCAATGCCGATCCCCCGCAGGTCAGAGAACTGCGCCAGCCGGGCCGCATCGGGCACCTGCAAGAACAGCGTGGTCGGCAGTCCGGCAAAGGCCAGCACCTCCATCACCGCCGCCGCACCGGTGAAATCATCGCCCAGCCACGCCATAACCGGTGTATCCAAGACTTGACCAATCATCGCTTATCTCATCATACCAGTTGCAGCACCCAGAACACCGGAGCCGCCATGTCCACGCCCACCGATCCGATCCCGCGCCGCAAGCTTTCGGACGAGGTCTTTGACCGTCTGCACGCCATGATCGTCGAAGGGGCCGTTGCCCCCGGCGACCCGATGCCGTCGGAGCGCGCGCTGATGGACCGGTTCGGCGTCGGCCGTCCCGTGGTGCGCGAGGCCTTGCAGACCCTGAACACCATGGGGCTGATCACCGTCAGCCATGGCGAACGCAGCCGCGTCAACGCCATCACCCCGCGAAGCGCGCTGGCGCAGCTGGACAGCATGGCGCAAACCCTGCTGTCCATCGCACCGGAAAATCTGGGGCACCTGAAAGACGCGCGGCGCATGTTCGAACTGGGTCTTGTCCGTGTCGCAGCCCAACAGCGGACCGACGACGACCTGACCGCCCTGCACCACCTGATCGCCATGCAATCCGCCGCCCGTGATGTGCCCGAGGATTTCGTCGCCGCCGACATCGCCTTTCATGCGCGCATCATCGCGATTGCGGGCAATCCGGTGATCACGGCGCTGGCGGATGCCATGCTGAAATGGATTTTCCACAACCACGGCACATTGCTGCGCTGGTCGGGTCACGAGGACACCACCTTGTCCGAACACCGCCAGATCGTCGCCGCCATCGCCGCGCGCGATGCCGACGAGGCGGTGGCGCAGATGGCCACGCACCTTGACCGTTCTGCCGGATTGCAACCGCGCGACTGACATTCAGGTGATGCGCTGGATGCTGGCGGCAATCTCGTCGGGTTCAAACACCCGTTTCCAGTCGTCGCGCATCAGCATCGGCTTGCCGAAGGTGATTGCCTTGTTGCAGGCATCAGAGAACACGCCGTCGATCTCGTCAAAGATCACGGCCCCCAGAATGTTCATGTGCCCCAGCAGGAAATCCCGCGCGGCCTCTTTCGGCACACCGCGCCGCACGACCTCTTCCATCGCCTCGCGCATGACGTCCAGCAGCGATGCACAGACGGTTTCGGACAGCCCTGGCTCCAGCAGCGCCATCTGCTCGACCGTCACACGGTGACTGCGCGCGACGGGTGCATAGATCGCGCGGCCCACTTTTTCGCCCAAGGTATAATGCTCTTCCGGCCCCTGCATCAGCGCGTTCACGATGCCCTGCTGCGCGGCAATCCCGCCGAAGTAATCCTTGCGGCCCGCTTCGGTCTGTTCATCGTTGTAGATCGGCGGGTGGCACGGGTGGGTGACGAAATAGGTCACGTCTTCCCGCGCGGGCAGATGCCCTGCAAAGGGGCCCGCCGCGTCCAGACAGACCACCATTGCACCCGCTGGCACCATGTCGATGATCGAAGCCGCCACTGCGCGGATTGCCGTGTCGGGCACCGCCAGCAGCACCACGTCGGCATCCTTCAACGCTTCTTCGACGGGTACGCAGTCGACGCCGATGGCATCTTTTAGGCGTGCTCTGCCAGCCTCCGAAATCTCGACGTGCGCCACGTCAAAATCCGATTGCAACAGGTTCGTGGCACTGCGCACGCCCATTTTGCCGCCCGCGCCCATCAACGCCAGTTTGTATGCCATGTCTTCTGTCCCTCTGTGCACATATCAACTGGTATGATGAGATGATATATTCACCAGTGGGAGTCAAGTACGCCCGTCACACCCAAGCCAGCGTCAGCGCCGCCGACACCAGGTACCGTGCGCCCTTGGCCACCGTGACCAGCATCAGGAAGGTCCCGAAGGGTTCGCGCATGACCCCCGCCACCACGGTCAGCGGATCGCCGACCAGTGGCAACCAACTGCCCAGCAGCGACCAGCGGCCATAGCGATGATACCACCCCTGCGCGCGATCCAGTTGCCGGTCCGACGCGGGAAACCAGCGCCGGTCCCTGAAGCGCAACAGGTAACGCCCCAGAACCCAGTTGATGACAGACCCCAGTACATTGCCCACCGTCGCCACCAGCAACAGCGCCACGACAGGATGCTGGCCCGCCACCAGCAGGCCAACCAGAACCGCCTCGGATTGCATCGGCAGGATCGTCGCCGCCACCAGTGCGGATGCGAACAGGACAAGATAGGCGGTCATGTGAATCTGCCTGTGGCTCCAAGGGTGCGCCCCTGATAGCCGCCCCCATCCCGCCCGCATAGCGGGTAATATGCCCAGAACACTTGAAAATCCCGCCCCTTTGGATCACTGCAGTGCCAAGCACACAGATCATGCACTTCAGGGAGGATACGATGATCAACTTCAACCGCCGCCAGACACTGGGTCTGATCGGGGCCGCTGCCGCCACCGGCCTTGCCGCCCCTGCCATCGCGCAGAACAAGAAAATCGTCGTGGGCGCGCTGCGCTTCACCTCGCATTCCGCGAGCTTTGTCGCGGTCGAGCGTGGCTATTTCGCCGAGACCGGACTGGACGTCGAACTGCGGTTCTTCCAGGCGGCACAGCCGATGGCCGTGGCCATTGCCTCGGGTGACGTGGACTATGCCGTCACCGCCATTTCGGGCGGCCTGATCTCGTTGGCCGACAAGGGCGCGGTCAAGGTCATCGGTGGCGGCCTGACCGAAGAGCCGGGCATTGACGGCCAGAAAATCCTGGCCTCGGATGCGGCGTTTCAGGCCGGCCTGACCGCGCCTGCGGGCCTTGCCGGCAAGAAATTCGGCATCACCACCGCCGGATCGTCGTTCCACTACATGGGCTCCAGGGTCGCACAGGCCGAGGGCATCGAGATGTCGTTCACGCCCCTGCAAAAGGTCGGCGCGATCATCGGTGCGCTGAAATCGGGCCAGATCGACGCGTGGTCCATCGTGCCCCACATCGCCAAGCCGCTGGACGGTTCGGGTGCGGTGCACATCATCGGCAACATCTCGGATTACCTGCCCAACTATCAGGTGACCACGGTCTTTACCTCGACCGACAACGCCGACAACCAGCGTGACCAGACACAGGCGTTCCTGAACGGTTTCTCGAAAGGCGTGGGTGACTATAACGACGCGATGATCGAAAAGATCGGCGGCGAAGAAAGCGAAAAGGATATGGTCGAGCTGATCCACAAATATGTCTACGAGGACCAGCCCATCGAAAAGGCATCCAAGTCGATCATCAACGGCACCATGCGCCTGAACGAAGGGGCCAAGATGAACGTGGCCTCGCTGCGCGACCAGCTTGAGTG
This sequence comes from Pseudosulfitobacter pseudonitzschiae, assembly GCF_900129395.1. Classification (GTDB taxonomy): domain Bacteria; phylum Pseudomonadota; class Alphaproteobacteria; order Rhodobacterales; family Rhodobacteraceae; genus Pseudosulfitobacter; species Pseudosulfitobacter pseudonitzschiae. The sequence continues at coordinate 625,010 of NZ_FQVP01000003.1, read as the reverse complement.
GTTCCAGTCCGAAGGTCTGGTCGATGCGTCGATCACGCTGGATACATTCGTCGACACCTCTTACGTCGAAACCTACGAGGCCTAAGGCCCCCTGCGGCGGGCATTCCGGCCCGCCGCACCCCATTTCCCAAGGACCGCCCATGGACATCCGCCTCGACGCGATCAGCCACAGCTATGGCGACACAGAAGTGTTGCGCGACATCTCTCTGGATATTCCGGCAGGACGCATCGTCTGTCTGGTCGGTCCCTCGGGCTGTGGCAAATCCACGTTGCTGCGCCTGATCGGCGGGCTGGAACGTGCGGATAAGGGCCGCGTGTTGCAGGTCGGCACGCCGCCAGCCGACAGCCTGAATCCGCTGACTTATGTGTTTCAGGATTTTGCCCTGCTGCCCTGGCGCACGGTGCACGGAAACATCTCGCTGGTGCTGGAAGATCACGGGATACGCGGCAAAGCCGCCGATGCGATCATCGGTGATGTTCTGGCCCGCACCAAGCTGACCGATTTCGCCCGCGCCCTGCCCCGCCAGCTGTCGGGGGGCATGAAACAGCGCGTTGCCATTGCGCGTGCGTTGGCGGTGAACCCCGCCGTGATGCTGATGGACGAACCGCTGTCCGCCCTCGACAGCCAGACGCGTGAATTGCTGATGGACGATCTGGTGGCCCTGTGGATGCGCCAGCCGTTCACATCCGTCTATGTCACCCACAACCTGGCCGAGGCCGTCCGGCTGGGTCACAAGATCGTGGTGCTGTCACGCCGTCCGGGACAGATTTGCGAGGTCGTCGAGATCGACAAGCCGCTGGACCAACGCGGCTATGCCGATCCGGAACTGGAGCAGGTGCAAAAACACCTTTGGACGCTGATGCGCGACGAAGCCCGCGCTGCCGATGCGGAGCTGTTGCATGTCTGACACCACCACACCCGAGACCACCCACACTGCCGTCGAAGTCCGCTTTCGCGGCGGCGGCTTTGCGCCCTCGGCCCGGCGTGGGGTTGGTGTAGCCGTCTTCGTGTTGCTGATCCTGTTGGTCGAATGGGGCACGCGGGCAGGCTGGATTTCCGCCCTGACGCTGCCCAAGCCGTCGGACGTGGCCGCCACATTCGTCGAGCTGTGGCAAAGCGGGCTGTTGTTCAAGCACCTGATCCCCTCGCTCAGCCGTCTGGCGGTCGGGACGACGCTGGGCGCCAGCATTGGTATTGGCGTGGGCATCCTGATCGGGCTGTTTTCCTATGTGCGCGCAGGGCTGGTCCCGCTGGTTGCCGCCCTGTTCCCGATCCCGAAGATCGCCCTGCTGCCGCTGTTCGTGATCTGGTTCGGCATCGACGAGACATCGAAATACGCGCTGATCGCCTTTGGCACCTTTACCCCCACGGTCGTGGCCACCTATGGCGCGGTTGACAACGTGGACCGGTCGTTGATCCGCATGGGGCAAAGCTTTGGCCTGTCGTGGCTGTCCATCGTGCGCAAGATCGTGTTGCCCGGAGCGATGCCCGGCATCCTCTCGGGGCTGCGGATTTCGCTGGCGATTGCCATCATCCTGCTGGTGGCGGCGGAAATGCTGGGGGCCGAATACGGCATCGGCGCTTATATCCTCGAGGCTGGATCGCTTTATGATCTGGAGCGGCTGTTTGCAGGCGTGCTGATCCTGTCGGTGCTGGGCGTGACGCTGAGCATGGTGATCGGGTTGATCGAGAAACGGCTGCTGGCGTGGCGCGGCTGAACTGACGAAACCATCGCGCCACGCGGGAGCGGGACATGCGGAAAGTGATCTTTATCTACACGCTCCCCCCTGTCATATAACTTTCGCAAATCTGAAACATTTCTGAATCCTGCATCCAGTACGTCCGCCTCAACAAGACTTGGGGACATAAATGCTGGAAATCACCAACCTGACGAAAACCTTCGGCGCGAACATCGCCGTGGACAACGCCACGCTGTCGGTCAAGCGCTCGTGCATGATCGGGATCATCGGGCGCTCGGGTGCCGGCAAGTCGACCCTCCTGCGGATGCTGAACCGCCTGACCGACAGCTCGTCCGGCAGCTTTACCGTCGAGGGTCACGACATGACCCACCTGCGTGGCGCGGCGCGCCGTCGCTGGCAGTCGCAATGCGCGATGATCTTTCAGCAGTTCAATCTGGTCCCCCGCATGGACGTGGTGTCGAACGTGTTGCACGGCACGCTGAACCGCCGTTCGACCATAGCGACCATGTTCAACCTGTATCCCACATCGGACGTGCACCGCGCCATCGACATTCTGGACCGTCTGGGCATCGTGGAACACGCCCAGAAACGTGCCGAGGCGCTTTCGGGTGGCCAGCAGCAGCGCGTCGCCATCGCCCGCGCCCTGATGCAAGACCCCAAGATCATCCTCGCGGATGAACCCATCGCCTCGCTGGACCCGATGAACGCCCAGGTCGTGATGGAAGCCTTGCGCCGCATCCACGAAGAAGATGGCCGCATGGTCATCGCCAACCTGCACACGCTGGACACCGCGCGCCGCTATTGCGACCGCGTGATCGGCATGCGCGACGGGCGTATCGTCTTTGACGGCACGCCCGAACAGCTGACCGTGGGAGCCGCGCGCGACATCTATGGCGCCGATGCCTCGTTTTCCGAAGCGGCCACATCGACAGCCATCGAGACGCTCGAACAGGTACCCGCCTGACAGATCACCGCCCCGGCCGCGCTCAACGGTCGGGGGTTTTTCGTTTCACACCAGGAAAGAGAATATCTCATGAAACGCATCCTCGCGGCCGCACTGGCCACAACTGCTCTCGTCACACCCGTGCTGGCCGACGAAACCCCCATCACCGAATTCCGCATCGGCATCCTGGGTGGCGAAAACGCCCAAGACCGCATGAACAGCTTTCAGTGTCTGGCCGACTACACCACCGAAGAGCTGGGTGTTCCCACCAAGCTGTTTGCCCCCGCCGACTACAACGGCGTGATCCAGGGCCTGTTGGGCGGCACGCTGGACATGGCATGGCTGGGCGCGTCGGCCTATGCCGCCGTCTACCTGCAGGACCCCGAAGCGGTCGAGCCGGTGCTGATCAAGATCAACCTGGACGGCTCCTACGGCTACCACTCGATCGGCTTTGCCCGTGCCGACAGCGGCATCACCTCGCTGACTGACCTCAAAGGCAAGGTTTTCGGCTTCGGTGACCCGAACTCGACATCCGGCTACCTGATCCCCTCCATCGAAATCCCGCAAGCGGGCGACGGCATCACCATGGAAAGCGGTGCGTATTTTGGTGAGGTCAAATTCACCGGCGGCCACGAGCAGACCATCGTTGCGGTGAACAACGGCGATATCGACGCAGGCGTGACCTGGGCCGACGGCCAGGGCAACTGGGAAGACGGCTACAACTCGGGCGCGCTGCGCAAGGCTGTGGATGCCGGTCTGGTCGACATGAACGACCTGGTCGAAATCTGGCGCTCCAAGCCGATCCCCGAAGGCCCCGTCGTCCTGCGCAAGGCCCTGCCCGCCGAGGTGAAGGCCAAGATGACCGCGATGGTCGACGGTCTTTATGACGTTGATCCCGATTGCGCCTATGGCGTGGCCTCGGGCGACACGCTGGGTTTCGATCCGATCACCCACGAAGCTTACGAATCCATTATCGAAGCGCGCAAAGCGAAATCGAACTGAGGCCTCTGGCCCTGATGATCTCTTGCAGGCCCCGACATCCCGTCGGGGCCTGCGCCACATGAAGGACACCCCATGACATCCGCCGCCGATACCGACCCCAGCCCCACGGACATCCGCACCGACTATCTCGCACAGATGCGTCAAAAGCGGATGCTGAACATGATCCTGCTGCTGATTTTTGCCACCCTGATGGTGGCCGGTTTCTACACCGCCGACCAGCGCAACGCCGGTGGGTTCTGGAACGGCTGGCGGCACATCCTGGATTTTCCCGCGGACGTGGTTGGCGAAGCCTATGAGCGTGCCCACCTGCTGCCTGGGTACTTCGTGAAATACCTGCCCTCGCTGCTGGAAACCATCAACATCGCGGGCGCTGCGACGTTGATCGGCGCGATGCTCGCGCTGGTGGCGTCGATGCTGGCCACCCGGGGGCTGGCCCCTGCCGGCTGGTTGATTGCCCCGGTGCGCCGCCTGCTGGATATCCTGCGCGCGGTGCCGGAAATCGTCATTGCACTGGTGCTGATCTTCTTGCTGGGCGGCGGTCCCGTGCCCGCGATGATCGCGATCGCCCTGCACACCGTCGGCGCATTAGGCAAGCTGTTCTCGGAAGTGAACGAAAACGCCTCGCTGAAACCTGTCGAAGGCCTTGCCTCGACCGGCGGATCGTGGATGCAGCAAATGATGCTGGGCGTGGTGCCGCAAGTGGCCCCGAACTACCTCAGCTATGCCTTGCTGCGCTTTGAAATCAACATCCGCGCCTCGGCCATCCTCGGCTTTGTCGGCGCGGGCGGTATCGGTTACGACCTGCGCAACACCATGTCCTGGGGACAGGGCAAATTCGACGAGGCCGCCGCGATCTTTCTGCTGCTGTTCGCCGCCATCGTCATCGTCGACCAGCTTTCCAGCACTTTCCGCAACCGCCTGACCCACGGGAAGGCGTACAAAGACAAAGGGGCCGTGCTGTGACCGACGTTGCCATCTATGCCGCCGCCGACCGTTCGCTGACCCGCAAACGCATGTTCACACTGGCCGCCCCGGCGGTCATCCTCGCCTATCTGACTTATGTCTTTATCGCTTTCGACGTGGCGGGCCTTGCCGACCGCGTCAGCCTGAGCAACATGCAGACGCTGGTGTCCGACACCTACAGCTACAAGGTCCACGTCACCCGCGACAACCGCGACGGGGCCACTTCCGTCGCCATCGAGGGCGAGCGCAAGGGCGAATACCCCGAGGGCACCGCCCCCGACTGGGTCACCCTGTCTGACACCACCCGCGTCGATCTGGCCAACGGGGCCTTTATCACCCTGGGCGACACCACCACCTTTGACATCCCCGGCTATGGCACCGTCACCGCCACCCCCGGACGCAGTGGCGTCAACGCCACCTTTCCGCCGGGCGACATCCCCGAGTGGATCAATGCTTCGAAGAACCGTGTGGCCATCACTGCCGACGGCGCACGGCTGACCATCACCCGCAACCGCACCGAGGTGTTCCGTTATTTCTACGGCTGGGAGCTGTTCTTTTTCACCCTCGACAGCCCCTTCCACGGCAAAAGCGTGACCGAACTGCTCAGCTCTGGCCAGTACGGTGCAATCTGGTCCGATTTCTGGAGCAACAAGATGTGGCGCCACGCCGACGTGGCATGGGCGTTGTTCGAAACCGTGCTGATGGCCTTCCTTGGCACCTTTGGTGCGGCGATGATCGCCCTGCCCTTGGGCTTTCTCGCGGCCAAGAACTTTACCCCCTTGGGCAGCCTGCGCTTTGCCGCGCGGCGGGTGTTCGATTTCCTGCGCGGGGTCGACGGGCTGATCTGGACCATCGTGCTGAGCCGTGCCTTCGGCCCCGGCCCGCTGACCGGCTCGCTGGCGATCATGCTGACCGACACCGGCACCTTCGGCAAGATCTTTTCCGAGGCGCTGGAAAACGTCGACGACAAACAGATCGAAGGCATCGCCTCGACAGGCGCCAAGCCGCTGCAGCGCTACCGCTTTGGCGTCATTCCGCAGATCACGCCGGTGCTGCTGAGCCAGGTTTTGTACTATCTGGAAAGCAACACCCGCAGCGCCACCATCATCGGCGCGATCACCGGCGGCGGTATCGGGTTGCTGCTGACCCAGGCGATCATCACCCAGAAGGACTGGGAAGAAGTGTCCTATTACATCATCCTGATTATCCTGATGGTCATGGCGATGGACAGTTTCTCGGGCTGGCTGCGCCGTCGCCTGATCCAGGGCACCGGCGAGGGCACGCATTGATGGCCCGCCTGAACGCCGACGCGCCCTTTATCCACCCCGACTGCGAGATCACCGACGCGCGGTTCGGCGCCTATGTCGAGATCGGCCGCGCCAGCCGCGTGGCGCACAGCACCATCGGCGATTATTCCTATTGTGACCGGATGGCCGACATCGCCAATGCCGAGGTCGGCAAGTTCTCGAACATCGCAAGCTGCGTGCGGATCGGGGCGACGGACCATCCGATGGACAAGGCCAGCCTGCACCATTTCCACTACCGCTCGGCCGATTATTTCGACGACGCCCACCACGATGCCGCATGGTTCGACCACCGCCGCAGCCGCCGGGCGACCATCGGTCACGACACGTGGCTGGGTCACGGCGCACAGGTCCGCCCCGAGGTTACCATCGGCCACGGTGCCGTGGTGGCGGGCGGGGCCATCGTCACCCGCGATGTGCCGCCCTATATGATCGTGGCGGGCATTCCGGCGGTGCCCCTGCGCGCCCGCTATACCCGCAAGATCGCCGAACGCATGATGGCGCTGGCATGGTGGGACTGGAGCCACGACCGCCTGCGCGAGACGCTCGACGATTTCCGAACCCTGTCCGCCGAGGCATTTCTGGAAAAATACGAATAGCTTGCGAACGCCTGCGCCCGGGCGGCGGGCTTATTCTGGCCCGCCCCTCTGGCCCGGCGCGTTATTCTACTTCGGGTAGCTCAGGTGAACCTGCGCGCCGGTTGTCGCAACCTCGACCGTGAAGACGGGCGCGCCACTGTCCTCCGCCTTGGCACATTGGTCCGGCGCAGTCTGGCACAACATGATCCTTTGCCCGGTCAATTGCTCCATCCGAAAGGCCAGCGCCCTTTCAGACAAAAGGCCAACCGCTTTGGCAGTGCTCAGCGATGTCACGTCGCCATAGACCAATACGGGCCCTTCAGCCGCCTTGATCGCCTGCGCCATCGCGCGGGTTTCGACCTGCCACGGGCGATAGACCGTATACAGGCTGAACGTGTGCACCATGTAGCTCAGCACAATCAGCAGCGTGAAATTGCGCGCCATGCGGTCCGCGATCCCGGGGGTCCGAGCCAGCAACGCCGCAGCCCGCACAACCATCACCGCATAAAAGATCCACACGAACAGGAAGGACCGCGACGGGGCCACAACGCCCAACTTCAGCACCTGAAGCATCATCAGCGCCATGCCCAGCCACAGGCCCGCGTGCAGGTACATCGCCTCGCGCGGGGCCTGACGGATCAGCACCAGCGTGGCACCGATCAGCATGGCCACGTGAAAATAGGCCGCCGGTGTGAACATGAAGCTGAACTTGACCATCAGGAAGGACAAGGTCTCGGCCAGAATGGGCAGGTTGGCGATCATCCCGCTCAGGTCCGTTGCCGGGGTCGCCTGACGCCAATCGTCCAGCGGCACGCCAAAGACACCGTGGAACTGCCAATTCAGCGTATAGGTCAGCAGGATCGCGGCGGCAAAGCTGACCACGAACAGAACGCAGAGCCCGATCAGGTCGCGCAGGCTGCGGCGTTCGGTGCGCACAAGGCACACTGCCAGCAGGATCAGCGGATATGTCGTATAGGCCCAGAAGCTGAGGATCACAAAAAACGGCAACAGCGCACGGTGCGTGCCGATCGACAGCCGACAGCCCAACACGGCATAGACAGCAACGATAGCCAGGCCCGGGATCAACGTGTTGAACCACAGCGAAATCAGCGTGGCTGGCGGCGCCACGAGGATGAACAGCGCCAGCACGGCAACATACCACGCCCGGCCCTCGCGTCCCATCGCGGCCACGGCCAGTGCACCGGCCAGCACGGCCCACAAAACCTGGTAGACGGCAAAGTTCAGCCAGGCCGGCGTGACCACCTCCCGCAGGTGCCACAGGTAATTGATCCACCGTCCCTCGTGCAGCGTCTTTCCCCAGAACAGCTCTGGCTGGGCCAGCAAGGCGGGGTAATCGTCATAGCGGATAAAGGGATCAGCAAGGTTCGGCAGCGACATCACAAGGACCGCCGCCACCGTGATCGCCACCACCGGCCACAGCCGCAACGCCTGTGCGGTGCGGTCCCGGCTGTGCGGCGCGATGCCTTGCAACGCTGTGGCGACAGTTGTCATGCGGCGGACCGTTTGGCACCGGCGCGCGCGGCGATGATGCCCGCACGGGCCTGTGCGATGCGGGTCACGGTGCCTTGCGGCAACATCGACACGACATTGCGGCGCAGACGCCACATCGCATCCCCGCCATTCTGCAGGGCCTTGTCCGCGTCCACCACGTGATCTGTCACGGCCGCAGGCAGTCCGGCGCGTCCGGCCTCGTTCACATAAAGCACGGTGTTATAGCGATACCACGGTTCGATCTCGCGGTTCTTCGACAGGTTCGGGCGGACGCAGTCATAGGCGGTGTAACCACGTGCTGCGAACAGGTCCTGCCAGAAGGCAAGCGGCTGCTCGTTGACATGAAATTCGCCGCCCTGCCCGTTTACGGCTGCGGAAAACAGCACCCGGTTCGACGCCCGTGTCAGGCTGTCCACCAGTGTTTCCGAGGCAGATGTGGGCAGGTGCTCGCCCACCTCAAGGCTTTGAGCCAGATCGAACCGACGGTCGGTGCACACGGGCGCGGTCAGATCGGCGGCCATGAAGTTGCCGCGCGGCACTGCCAGTTGATCGACATTCACATAATCGCCATCAACCGCCAGAACATCCGCCACCCCGGCCTTGTGCCATTCATCCAGCCACACGCCCCGGCCTGACCCAAGGTCCAGAACCGACGCAGGCGCAAGCCAGGGGGCCAGCAACCCGATCACATGCTGCGCCGAGCGGCGTGCACCCTGATCGATATAGTCGAAAAACGTATCAGAATAGATATGTGCCATGGATAAACTGCCTTCAGGTCGAGGGATGGGAAAAGACCCAGAGGGTCATGAGAACAAAATTCTGAACCGGCAGGATCACCGTCACAGCGGCGGCGGCGAACCAGTCGTCCAGCGCCAGAGCCGGCGCGACAAGGCCCGTGATCAAGGCCGACGTTATCAAACCGCACCCGGCCATGATGCCAAAACGCAAAATTTGCGCGGGGTTCGCCAGGTCCTTTTGAAAGGTAAACCTTGCCTGTCCGCCGTATTGCGCCGCAATCGCCAGCCCAAAGGCCAGCACATTGGCCACCCCGCGTGGCATCCCGATGTGCAGGAACGCAAGGTACAGCACGACATAGAGCCCGGCGATCAGGACGCCAACCAGCGCAAAGCGCGATATGCGATGGGTGTGGCTCACGGCTCAGATCACCTTGCGCAGCGGCAGCACGTCGGCGGCGCGCGTGTCTTCGGACACGAAATAAAGCGGGCGGTTCTTGGCCTCGACGTACAGCCTGCCGATGTATTCACCCAGGATGCCCAGTGTCAGCAGTTGCACGCCCGAAAACAGGCTGATGGCCAGCACAACGGACGCCCAGCCCGGCGCTGTCTGGTAGACGATCAGCGAATGCAGCACATAGATCATCATCAGCGCGGAAAAGCCCAGGCTGGCAAAAGACATGCGCGTCGCGAACTTGAGCGGCTTGGTGGAAAAGGCGGTCATCGCATCGACGGCAAACCGCACCATCTTGCGCAGCGGGTATTTCGTTTCGCCCATCGCGCGCGGCGCGCGGGTGTATTCGATGCCGATCTGTTTGAACCCCGCCCAGGCGAACATGCCCCGCACGAAACGTGCACGCTCCGGCATCGACAGAACCGCATCCAGCGCCTTGCGGCTGACCAGACGAAAGTCGCCCGTGTCGCGGGGAATGTCGACGTCGGACATGGCATTCAACACTCGGTAAAAGGCCCAGGCGGTTGCGCGTTTGAACACCGTCTCGCCCTGACGTTCGCAGCGGCGGCCGTAGACCACGTCATAGCCGCGGTCCATCATGCCCATCATATCGCCCAACAGTTCGGGCGGGTCCTGCAAATCGGCGTCCAGCATAAAGATCCGCTCGCCCTGCGCCGCCTCAAGCCCGGCGGTCAGCGCCACCTGGTGCCCGCGGTTCGCAGACAGACGCAAACCGCGCAATTGTTTGCAGCTCTGCTGCGCCGTCTGGATCGCAGCCCATGTGCCATCGGTCGAGCCGTCGTCGACCAGCAAAATCTCGGCGCGGTCCTGATAGGGCGCAACCGCCAGCGCCAGCCGTTCGACCAGATGCGGGATCGACGCCTCTTCATTCATGCAAGGCACAACAACAGAGATCAACATAACAGCCACCTTTCGTTGCTTGCCGGAGTAGCGGTGAAAAGTGACCGGAATGTGGGCGCAATTGGGCCGTTTCAGGAAACAATGGGTTTCAGGTCTGAATCTCGCGGGCGGAACATCCCAGCGCGACCAACGTTAAAATCCTGACCGACCAAAGGAGAAATCACATGCTAAAAAGCCTGATCGTTGCCGCCGTCACCCTCCCCCTCGCCAGTGTCGCGATTGCGCAGACGGCGAATGTTTCCGGCTATACCAACATCGACGACATTGATGTCATCGGAAGCGATGGTGGCAAGATCGGCGAAGTTGAAACTGTCCTGGTTGACGACGCTGGCATGCCTGTCGCCGTGGTCGTCGAAATCAACAACGGCTTTCTCGACCTCGGAGACTCGGACGTCATCATGCAGATGGACACCCTGACATGGAAAGACGGACGCTATGCGACGACCATGACATCTGAAGACATCGGTGGTCTTCCGATGTGGGACGACTGATCTACAAGCTTAGCAAGCGCATTGGGGGCCGTGAGTGCGGCCCTCTTTGTTATGCAGCCCTAAGATCGCGCGCCAATTCTTGGCGACCGATTTCAATGCGAACTGTGCAACTGGAAATCGCGTCAAAAATTGGACGCGGGGGCTGCTTTAAGCGCACTTCCACTTTGTCCGCGTCAAAATCATGGATAGCGAGCCGCCCATTTTGATCGGATGGTTATCCGATGAGGTGCGCCGGATAGTCGCTGACCAACAGGTGCGCAGGGTTTGCATCCTCTTCGATCTGCGAAAAACGCGTGATCGGTTGGTGGAAGATATTGTCGGTCTCATCATCATTGACGGTGCTGACCTCGCCGATCAGGACGTCCGCATCTTCGGCCCAGAACGCATGCCAGTCACCGGGGCGCAGCGTGATGCTTTCGCCGGGCGCGAGCCGCAGTTTGTCGCCCGCCTTGAACGGAACCACGAGCCCATCGCACATGACCGCACCGCCGCCCTGCGGGTCCAACTGCCCCGTGGCATCAGAACCGAAAAGCTCGACCACCAATGTGCCGCCAGCACGGTTGATGATGTCTTCGGCTTTCACCCTATGTGTGTGCATCGGAGAGAGCTGGTCCCGCCGCGTTATCAGCAGTTTCTCGGCGTAGCACATGCCACGCCCGGCGTTCAGATCACTCAAAAGACCGTTGCGCAGAGTGAACAGAACCAGGCCCATCTCATCAAAACGTCCGGCGCCATAGTCGGTGACATCCCAACCGCAGCGTGATCGGATCAGATGCGCGGCATTGTCCTGACGCGCGACAAATTCGGCCGGAGACCACTGCGCAAAGGGCGGCAGGCTGAAACCGTGCCGTTCAAAAAACGCACGCGCCTCTTCAAGAAGTGCATTAATCTCAGACCGCTTCATTCCCATAAGTCCTGTCCGTCAGGCGAGATGCGTCGTTGTGAAAAACTGGCTGTAGATCGGGTCACAGGCAGCGCCGATTGCGCGTGCCTCGCCTCCGATGACGCCCTCTGCGACATCCGGCACAAGCAATCCGCGGCTGTCTTCATTCGGGAGTTTTTCGCGCACGGCTTCGACCAGACGGTGGCGCACATCCTCGGGCAACGCACCATCAATGATCACTGCCTCAAAGTCGATGACCGCACAGGCGGACATGCAGGCCTGCGCGATCGCATAAGCCGCAGCGTCGATCCAATCGCTGACCTCTTCTTCAAAGCCGGACCAGTCCTGCGGTTGCTTCCAAAGGTCACGATAATCCTTTCCGGCCTTGGCAAGGGCGGTTTCAAGAACATGAACAGAAGCCACATCAAGCAGCTGTTGGGTTCGGCCGGCACGGTCCCCGACCCGCAGCGGGGCGAAGGAGCCTGCATTGCCCCGGCTGCCTTCGTACACGGACTGGTTCAGAACGATACCGCCCCCGATAAAAGTCGAGACGAAGAAATAGGCATAATCGTTGAATTCCCGCCCCCTCCCATAGACCTGCTCGGCCCAGCACGCGCTTGTCGCGTCGTTCAGCATGAACACCGGCAGATCGGTGAAGCGGGCGATTTCACGTTCGAACGACAGATCTTTCCAGGACAAAAATTCGTCCGGTGTGTTGCCGTCCGAGGCCCCCCATTTCCAGATCTCGAACGGCGCTGCGATGCCAAAGCCGCATAGCCGTTCAGCAGCCTTTGCACCAAGTTCCTCAAGAGCATCGACATAGCTTGCCTCCAGAAAGGCAAAGACGGTCTGCGGGATGGCGATATCGTAGGTCAGGTTGCGCTTGAACAGGGTCTTGCCGCAAAAATTCAGAACAATCAGATCACAGCTGCGCCGCCCCAGCTTGCACCCGACAGAGAGCGCGCCGAGAGGGTTCAGCGTGATCGGGATCGAAGGCTTGCCAACCTTACCGCGCACCGGTTTGCCCTGCCGGGTCAGCCCATCGCTTTTCAGCTTGCGTAAAATGACCGAAATCGTCTGTGCGGACAGTCCGGTTTGCCGCGCCAGATCGCTGCCGGGCATCGCGCCGTTGCGCTGTAGAAGAGACAGGATAGCCCGCTCGTTCGGGCTGCGCAGCCGCTTGTCATCTGCGCGGCTCGCGACGCCTATAGCTTTTATCTGGTTCATCAACTGCGCCCACGCAACTCCGGTTCCACTTGGCAAATTTCCACTGGCGCAATTAATAAGTCAAGATGATTTATTAATTGACAGAATGAGGCTTTCCATGAATTTTGATCCCATCGCGACGCTCCGATTCGTGACGTTGGTCGAAACATTCTGGGAGGAATATCATGAAGAAACTTATCGCTGGGACAGCGTTGGGTCTGATCGCCATGGCAGGCACGGCATCGGCCGACGCACATTCTGTATCTGCCTGTCTGATCACGAAAACGGACACAAACCCCTTCTTCGTGAAGATGCGCGAAGGCGCGCAAGCCAAGGCCGAAGAACTGGGCATGGAGCTGAACACCTACGCAGGCAAGATCGACGGTGACCACGAAACCCAGGTTGCCGCCATCGAAACATGCATCGCCAACGGCGCAAAAGGGATACTTCTGACGCCTTCGGACACCTCGTCGATCGTGCCCGCCGTGCAGCAGGCCCGCGATGCGGGTATTCTCGTGATCGCGCTGGACACGCCGCTTGATCCGATCGACGCCGCCGACATGACCTTTGCAACCGACAACTTTCTCGCCGGTGAGCTGATCGGCCAGTGGGCAGCCGCCGCTTTGGGTGATGGCGCTGCAAATGCAAAGATTGCCATGCTTGATCTTGCCGTCAGCCAACCGACCGTTGGCGTTCTGCGCGATCAGGGCTTCTTGCAAGGCTTTGGCATCGACCTTGGCGACCCCAGCAAATGGGGCGATGAGACCGATCCGCGCATCGTCGGCAACGACGTCACCGCAGGCAACGAGGAAGGTGGCCGAAAGGCAATGGAGAACCTTCTGGCGCAGGATCAGGACATCAACGTTGTCTACACCATCAACGAACCAGCCGCAGCCGGTGCCTATGAGGCGCTCAAGGACATTGGCCGTGAAAACGACGTGCTGATCGTTTCCGTCGATGGCGGGTGCCCCGGTATCCAGAACATCGAAGATGGCGTCATCGGGGCCACATCCCAGCAATACCCGCTGTTGATGGCCTCCAAGGGGATCGAAGCGATTGCGGCCTTCGCCAAGGACGGCACAAAGCCACAGGCGACAGAGGGCAAGGATTTCTTTGACACCGGCGTGGCACTGGTCACCGATCAGCCGGTCGAAGGTATCGACAGCATCAGCGTCGCCGAAGGCAAGGACCTTTGCTGGGGCTGATCCTCGCAAACGGAACCTGAACACTTCTGCCGGGCGGATACAATCGCCCGGCACCTACCTCGCACGCGAGGCTCCAGACACAGTCGAATGAATGGGAGCGGGCAATGTCCACCGGAGATAATTACGAGGCTGCAGCCTCGAACAGCGCGACCGATGTCGCCCGTTTCGATGAAACCTCTTCCGGATTTGTCGGAAAGATCCATCACGCATTGCATGTGACGCCTGCACTTGTCCCGCTGATCGTCCTTTTGGCTTCTATCGTTGTTTTCGGGCTGCTGCTGGGGTCAAAGTTCTTTTCGCCCTTCGCGCTGACGCTCATCTTGCAGCAGGTGCAGATCGTCGGGATCGTCGCCGCAGCGCAAAGCCTTGTCATTCTGACAGCGGGCATTGACCTGAGCGTCGGCGCAATCGCCGTCATCTCGTCTGTGGTGATGGGTCAGTTTACCTTTCGCTACGGATTGCCGCCGGGACTCGCAGTTGCGTGCGGCCTTGGCTTTGGCACGCTGATCGGCACGATCAACGGCTGGCTCGTGGCCGTGATGAAACTGCCCCCTTTCATCGTCACGCTCGGCATGTGGCAGGTAGTTCTGGCGGCCAACTTCCTCTACTCGGAAAATGAGACAATCCGCAGCCAGGAGATCGCAACGCAAGCGCCCCTGCTCCAGATCCTGGGCACGAAATTCAACGTCGGCGGTGCGATTTTCACGCTCGGTGTGATCTTCCTGCTGGTTCTGGTCTTTTTGCTGGCCTACGTGCTCAAGCACACCGCCTGGGGCAGGCATGTCTACGCTGTCGGTGACGACCCCGACGCGGCCGAACTGTCCGGCGTTAATGTAAAGGGAACGATCATCTCGGTTTACGCCCTCGCAGGCCTGATCTGCGCCTTCGCGGGCTGGGCCCTGATCGGGCGCATTGGCTCGGTATCCCCGACCTCCGGCCAGTTGCTCAATATCGAAAGTATCACCGCTGTTGTGATCGGCGGGATTTCCCTTTTCGGGGGCCGCGGGTCGATCCTCGGCACATTTTTCGGGGCTCTGATCGTCGGGGTCTTTACGCTGGGTCTGCGTCTGGCGGGCGCGGATGCACAATGGACGTATCTGCTGATCGGTCTGCTGATCATCGCCGCCGTGGCAGTCGACCAATGGATTAGAAAGGTAGCAGCCTGATGGAACCGATGTTGAAAGCCCGCGGACTGGTCAAACGCTACGGCAAGGTTACGGCCCTTGATCACTGCGATTTCGATTTGATGCCAGGTGAGATCCTTGCGATCATCGGCGACAACGGTGCGGGCAAAAGCTCGTTGATCAAAGCGATCTCGGGCGCCGTTGTTCCGGATGCGGGCACTGTCACGCTTGAGGGCAAAGAGATTCATTTCCGCTCTCCGATCGATGCGCGCAATGCTGGTATCGAAACAGTCTACCAGACCCTTGCCATGTCACCTGCCCTGTCGATTGCCGACAACATGTTCATGGGGCGGGAATTGCGCAAACCGGGGTTTCGCGGCTCGGTCCTGCGACAGCTTGACCGCAAGCGCATGGAAGAAGTTGCCCGCGAAAAGCTGTCAGAGCTTGGATTGATGACGATCCAGAATATCAACCAGGCGGTGGAAACCCTGTCAGGCGGTCAGCGCCAAGGCGTCGCCGTGGCCCGCGCGGCGGCATTCGGCTCCAAGGTCATCATCCTGGATGAACCGACAGCCGCCCTGGGGGTGAAGGAAAGCCGTAAGGTCCTTGAGCTTATCCTCGAGGTCAAAAGCCGCGGTATTCCGATCATCCTGATTAGCCATAACATGCCCCACGTGTTCGAGGTCGCCGATCGCATTCACGTTCACCGCCTTGGCAAGCGGTTGTGCCTGATCGATCCCAAAGAGCATTCGATGTCTGACGCAGTGGCCTATATGACAGGTGCCGCCGTGCCCGAAGCCGCATAGGCAGCGGTCCCGTGCTCACAGATCTGTTCAAGAGGATCAAGGCGACACCTTTCACCGGAAAGCGGCGGTTGGTCGCCCTGGTCGGCGCGCCGGCAAGCGGAAAATCGACACTGGCAGAAGCCCTCGCCCAAATGGACCCGTCCATCCAGGTCGTCCCGATGGACGGCTTTCATCTCGACAATTCCATCCTTTCCGAGCGCGGGATATTGCACCGCAAGGGCGCGCCAGAAACCTTTGATGCGGCGGGGTTCGTTCACCTGGTCAGACGGCTCAGGACAGAGGACGGTGTCGTCTTTCCCCACTTTGACCGATCCCGTGACCAATCCATTGCCGGTGCAGGTGCGGTGCGGCCGGAGACCGAAACGATCCTCGTGGAAGGCAACTATCTGATGCTGGATATCGCGCCCTGGCAAAAGCTTGCGCCCCTGTGGGACCTCTCCGTCAAGATCGATGTCCCGCTTGCGGTGTTGCGACAACGCCTGCTGCAACGCTGGACGGATCATGGCTACACTCAGGCGGAAGCGGCAGGGAAAGCGGATGGCAACGATTTGCCAAACGCGACATTCGTGCTTGAGAACAGCCTGCACTGCGATGTCGTGGTGACCGCGGATCAGGTCACCGACGCACCACCCTCCCCGCCAACACCCACTCACAAGGTCGAATGATCCGATGATTTTATGCTGTGGTGAAGCTTTGATCGATATGATCCCCGCTCCGACCCTTACGGGCGCGCAGGGGTTTGTGCCGCACGTCGGCGGGGCCATATTCAACACCGCCATCGCGCTGGGGCGGCTCGGCGCGCCGACCGGGATGCTGACCGGTCTGTCGACGGACCTGTTCGGCCAGCAGCTTGCCGCAGAGCTTGAAGCCAGCCAGGTCGACACCTCCCGGATCATCACCTCCAGCCGTCCGACGACGCTTGCCTTTGTGCAGCTCGACGGCGGTCACGCGACTTACACCTTCTTCGACGAACGCTCTGCGGGGCGGATGCTGACACCCCGGGACATGCCAAGCCTGAACGCCGACATATGCGCGCTCTACCTTGGCGGGATCAGCCTCGCGTGTGAACCGGGCGCCGATGCTTATGCGGCGCTGCTGAGACACGAGGGGCCGCACCGTCCCGTCATGATCGACCCGAATATCCGCCCGGGGTTTATCGACAATGTTCCCGCGTTCCGGTCGCGCCTCGAAGAGGCCATGACCTTTGCCGATATCATCAAGGTGTCCGACGAAGACCTTCACTGGCTTGCACCAGAGCCTTCGTCACTGGCGGATAAAGCCCGCTCATTGCTGCAAAAAGGACCTGTCGCAGTGATCCTGACGCGTGGCGCGGACGGCGCAACCGGCTATCTGAGAACGGGCGCTGAAATCCATGTGCCCGCCATCCGGGCCAAGGTTGTGGACACGGTCGGTGCCGGGGATACGTTCAACGCGGGCGTTCTCGCATATCTTCATGAAAACGGACATCTGACCACATCGGGTGTCTCGGACGTGTCGGCGGAAACCCTTCAACACGCGATCGCATTTGGTGCGAAAGTTGCAGCAATGACAGTATCGCGCGCCGGAGCAAATCCACCTTGGGCCAGCGAAATCAAATGAAAGCGCCGGTTTGACAGCTCGCGCGGCGGTAGATCCTGACCTGCGCGGTCCTGTTGTTGGAGCCCAGCCCCTTCAAAGCAAGCTTGGGCGCGGTAGCCGTCCAACCATGCTTCCGTAACATCGCAAGTGGGTTGTGAGCCCTGATCGACGATGGGCCAAGGCGGCGATACGCACTTAGGCACCTTTTCGCTGAGGCTCCGCTTGGATGGCAACACTTTGCAGTAGCAATGGTTATCCTAGTGTCACAGCAGAACGAAACGGAGTTACATCATGAGACGGTTATTGGTTCTTTTCGCGGTCGCGGTGGCCTCCGTCGGGGTGGCTGCCGAAGCAGGCAGCCACAAAACCGGAAAAGAGCACTCGGGCGGTGCGTACAAAACAATCAATTGCCCTCCCGGTCTGGCTAAAAAGAACCCGCCGTGCGTGCCGCCTGGCCAAGCCCGCAAGTACAACCGTGGAGACGTGATCAATGGAGATTACATAATCATCCGCGATCCAGGGCGGTACGGGCTTGATCGCGGCCAGACCTACTATCGGGTGGGTGATTATGTCTATCGCGTAGATCGCGATACGCGCGAGGTGCTGGACTTGATTGGAGCGGTCGCGCGCATCCTGAACTAATGTGCGAATGCACAACTTTGGCTTGCAGACTTCTATCCGGGGCGGACCGACACGCAACCGGGATTGAACATTTATGGCTGGGAGACCGAGCCGTGGTCTGACGGCCGCGCAGCTGTCAATATGAAGCACGCCATCCGCTTAGCCGACCCTTGCTACGCCACGTGGCAAGGGTTTGGAAATCCCCGCTCTGTTTGAATTCACCGGCTCCAAAACCTCGGAGTTGCAACGAAAGGGAGAGATCGCGGGCGACTGTGCCACAGAACACCTCGGCGGGTCGCGTCAAGTAGCCAACTTTGCAAATGGCGCTATCTGCCCATCGTGCCAATAGTCCAAGACGCGCCAAACGCCCGCATTCCGCCCAAACGCCCAACGCCCCCCTACTCCCCCTCCAGCGTCAGCGTAATCCGGTCCCCCGCGAACCATGTGTTCCCGAACTCCACCGGCACGCCCTCGACGTCCACGTTGATGCTGATCGCGTGCAGGACCGGTGCGCCCTCGGCGATGCGCAAGTGCAGGGCCTGGGTCGCCGTGGCCAGTTTCGCCTTTAGCCGCGTCGATGCGCGGGTGTAATCCGCCACGCCGCCGCGCAGCAGGGCCGCCGTGATGGACCGCAGTTCGTGCAGGTCTGCGGGCAGATCGGGAAAGCGGGCTGCCGGAAAGGCGCTGCGCACCAGCCCCACGGGTTGCCCGTCGGCCAGCGACAGCCCCTGGTAGTCATGCACCATCGCCCCCGCCTGCAGCTTCAGCGCCCTGGCCTCTGCCGCCGTGACCGTGCGGGTTTCCAGCGACAGGATTTCCTTGGCGGGCACCCGCCCGGCCAGCGTCAGGTTCTGGTGAAAGCGCACCCGTTTGCCGATGGGGTAATCCGTCGGCACCTGCGTCACGAACACCCCCGCGCCACGCCTTGCATAGACCACCCCCTCCTCGGCCAGCGCGCCCAACGCGTGACGCACCGTGTGGCGGTTCACGCCAAAGCGCGCGGCCAGGGCCGCCTCGGTCGGCAGCTTGTCCCCTTGGGCGAACTGCCCGGCGGCAATTTCGTCGCGCAGGTGGGTGGCGATGGATTTCCAGATCGGGGTGCGGGCCATGGGTGTCACCAAAACTTCACAGAAGGGGGGATTGCGGTGCAGGGCAGAATCAGCGATAGATTTGTCTAGTTGTATAGGAACCTAGACAAATCGGCAAGGTGTCTACATGAATGAAAAAACCGACCCAAACGCCGCCCGCAAGGCATGGCTGGGCCTCTTGGCTCGCTGCCGGGCGGCTGACCTCAACGCGCTGTGGGCAGGTGCGGCACTGGCCCCCGACCACACCGTGCTGCGCGCGCCCGAGGTGGGCAGCGTCATGGTGCGGGGCCGTGCCGGTGCCGTGGGCAGTGCCTTTAACCTTGGCGAAGTCACCGTCACCCGCGCATCGGTGCGGCTGGCATCGGGCGAGGACGGGCACGGCTATGTGCAGGGCCGCGACAAGCTCAAGGCGACGCAGGCGGCGCTGATTGATGCGCTGATGCAGACCGCGCAGGCCGATGCGATCCGCGCCGCTGTGCTGGACCCGCTGCAAGACAAGATGGCCCAGACCCGCGCCACCCGCAGCGCCAAGGCGGCGGCCACCAAGGTCGAGTTTTTCACCATGGTCCGAGGAGAAGACTGATGCAGGCTGACGCACTCTCTGGCGGTTTTGCCAATGCCCCCATCGACGCCGCCCACGCGTTTCGCCACATCATGCAGGTGATGGCCGAACCGGGGCGGATCGAAACCGTGACCGGCGGCACGCCGCCCGCACCGCTGTCCCAAGCGGCGGGGATCGTTTTGCTGACGCTGTGCGATCCGGAAACGCCGGTGTTTCTGGCGCCCTCCCGCGACAAAAAGGCCGTGCGCGACTGGATCACATTCCACACCGGCGCGCCGTTTTGCGGGGCCGGGGACGCAGCCTTTGCCGTCGGCACCTGGGACGAACTGACCGGCCTGCCCTTTCCCATCGGCACGGCAGAGTATCCCGACCGGTCCACCACGCTGATCGTCGAATGCGAGGCAATCACCAACACCGACGCCACCCTGCGCGGGCCGGGGATCAAGGACAGCGCCACGCTGTCACTGCCCGAAACCGCCGCCTTTCAGGCCAATGCGAAACTGTTTCCGCTGGGTCTGGACCACATTCTGACCGCAGGCGACCAAGTGGCCGCCCTGCCCCGAACCACAAAGGTGTCGTAATGTATGTAGCCGTCAAAGGCGGAGAGCGGGCGATTGACGCGGCCCACGCATGGCTGGCCGAAGAGCGGCGCGGCGATGCGTCGGTCGAGGAATTGTCGGTGCCGCAAATCCGCGAACAGCTCAAGCTGGCCGTCAACCGCGTCATGGCCGAAGGGTCGCTTTATGATCCCGACCTGGCCGCGCTGGCGATCAAGCAATCGCGCGGTGATCTGATCGAGGCGATTTTCCTGATCCGCGCCTATCGCACCACCCTGCCGCGCTTTGGCGGGTCGGTCCCAATCGACACCGAAGCCATGGCCTGTGACCGCCGTGTCTCAGCCACGTTCAAGGACGCGCCGGGTGGGCAGATGCTGGGGCCGACATTCGACTACACGCACCGGCTGCTGGATTTCAAACTGGTCGCCGAAGGGGACGTGCCCGCCGCCGAAGAGGCCGAGGCGCGCGATGCGCAGACACCGCATATCATGAGCTTTCTCGACCGCGAGGGACTGATCCAGACGGAAGAAGACAGCGACACCACGCCGCCGGACCTGACCCGCACACCGCTGGAACTGCCCGCCACGCGCGATCTGCGGCTGCAATCGCTGACCCGTGGCGATGAAGGGTTCATCCTTGGCATGGCTTACTCCACCCAGCGCGGATACGCGCGCAACCACGCCTTTGTGGCGGAATTGCGCATCGGGGTGGTGCCGGTGGAGATGGACATTCCCGAACTGGGGTTCGCAATCGAAATCGGCGAGATCGAAGTGACCGAATGCGAAACGGTCAACCAGTTCCAAGGATCAAAGACCCAACCGCCGCAGTTCACCCGCGGCTATGGGCTGGTGTTTGGCATGTCGGAACGCAAGGCGATTTCGATGGCGCTGGTGGACCGCGCGCTGCGCTGGAAAGAGCTGGGCGAGGACAACCTTGGCGCGCCGGCGCAGGACGAGGAATTCGTGCTGTACCATGCGGATAATATTCAGGCGACGGGGTTCCTGGAGCACATCAAGCTGCCCCATTACGTCGATTTCCAATCGGAACTGGAGTTGATCCGCAAGCTGCGGCGTGAGGCGCAGGCGAACACCGCCCCGCAAACTGATACCTTAGATGCCTCCCCTCTCGGCGGTGAAACCGCCTGCCGGGCAACGGGCGGAAGTTTTCCCGGCAAGATGAAGGAGGCTGCGGAATGAGCATTACCTCTCAATCTTGCGTCCGGCGGAACGCCGGACAGCCCCCGGCCGCCCCCGTTTTGCCAAAGGCAAACCTGAGGTTTGACGGCGGGGGCTTAACCCCCACCCGCGGCCGGAAGCTGCCCTTAGTGGCAAGTCCGTCGGGCCAAGCGAATTTCACCCTTTCCTGGGAAAGAAACTCTCATGACTGACTATAACTTTGCCTATCTGGACGAACAGACCAAGCGGATGATCCGCCGTGCGATCCTCAAGGGGCTGGCGATACCGGGCTATCAGGTCCCCTTTGCCAGCCGCGAAATGCCGATGCCCTATGGCTGGGGCACGGGCGGGGTGCAGGTATCTGCCGCCGTCCTGACGCCCGAGGACACGTTCAAGGTGATCGACCAGGGGGCCGATGACACCACCAACGCCGTTTCGATCCGCCGGTTTTTCGAGAAGACAGCAGGCGTGGCCGTGACCGAAGCGACGGCCGAGGCCAGCGTGATCCAGACCCGCCACCGCATCCCCGAGGAGACCCTGCGCGAAGACCAGATCTTGGTCTATCAGGTACCGATCCCCGAGCCGCTGCGCTTTCTGGAGCCGTCCGAGGTGGAGACCCGAAAGATGCACAGCCTGGAAGAATACGGCCTGATGCATGTGAAGCTGTACGAGGACATCAGCCAGCACGGCGCGATTGCCACGGCCTATGCCTATCCGGTGAAGGTCGAGGGGCGCTATGTGATGGACCCCTCGCCCATTCCGAAATTCGACAACCCCAAACTGGAAATGGCCGCGATCCAACTGTTCGGCGCGGGCCGCGAGCAGCGGATTTACGCGGTGCCGCCCTATAGCAAAGTCGTCAGTCTGGATTTCGAGGATTTCCCCTTCGAGGCCAGCAAGGCCGACCATGCCTGCGATCTGTGCGGCGCCACCGAAAGCTATCTGGACGAGTTGATTGTCGATGACGACGGCGGGCGTCTGTTCATGTGTTCGGACACCGATTATTGCCAGGGCCGCCGCGCGGCGGGGCATGTGGGCGCGCAAGGCGTCCCGATCAAGGAGGACGCGGCATGACACCGCTTTTGCAGGTAGAAGGCGTGGCCAAATTCTATGGCGCGCGGGTGGGATGTACGGACGTGTCGTTCGATCTGTACCCCGGAGAGGTCATGGGGATTGTCGGTGAAAGCGGGTCGGGCAAGTCGACCTTGCTGAACTGTCTGGCGGGGCATCTGACGCCCGACGCAGGTGCCGTGCGCTTTGACACCAAGACCGATGGCTTGCGCGACACCGTGACCATGCGCGAACCGGAACGGCGGATGCTGGGGCGCACCGACTGGGCGTTCGTGCACCAGCACGCCCGCGACGGGCTGCGCATGAATGTCAGCGCGGGCGGCAACGTGGGCGAGCGGCTGATGGCCGTGGGCGCGCGCCATTATGGCAGCATCCGCGACACCGCGACCGACTGGCTGGGTCGTGTCGAGATCAACGCCGACCGCATCGACGACCGCCCCACCGCCTTTTCGGGGGGCATGCAACAACGGTTGCAGATTGCGCGCAATCTGGTCACCGGGCCACGGCTGGTGTTCATGGACGAACCCACCGGCGGGCTGGACGTGAGCGTGCAGGCGCGGCTGCTGGATCTTTTGCGCGGGCTGGTCCGCGAGATGGGGTTGAGCGCGATTATCGTGACCCATGATCTGGCTGTGGTGCGGCTGCTGGCGGACCGGCTTATGGTGATGAAAGACGGCCATGTGGTCGAGACCGGGCTGACCGACCAGGTTCTGGACGATCCGCAACATGCCTATACGCAGTTGCTGGTGTCGTCCGTGTTGCAAGTTTAGGGCAGGTTTCACAGTGAAATCTTTTCCATTTATTAACAGTAGGTTAAAAAGATGATCCAAGTTGAGAACCTGTCCAAGTCCTTTACCCTGCACAATCAGGGCGGCACGGTCATTCCGGTGATGGAGGGGGCTGCCTTTGACGTGGCGGCGGGCGAATGTGTGGGGCTGATCGGAGCATCGGGGGCGGGAAAATCCACGCTGATGCGGATGCTCTATGGCAACTACCTGGCCGCCTCGGGGCATATCCGCATTGGCGGTGTGGACGTGGCCACGGCGGAACCGCGCGAGATACTGGGACTGCGGCGCGAAACATTGGGCTATGTCAGCCAGTTCCTGCGGGTGGTGCCGCGTGTGTCGACGCTGGACGTGGTGGCCGAGCCGCTGTTGCGCACGGGCCACGCGCTTGACGCAGCACAGGCCCGCGCGCGCGACCTGCTGGCGCGGCTGAACATTCCCGAACGGCTGTGGGGGCTGAGCCCGACGACGTTTTCGGGTGGCGAACAGCAACGGGTGAACATCGCGCGCGGCTTTGCCTATGACTATCCAGCGCTGTTGCTGGACGAGCCCACGGCCAGTCTGGACGCCACCAACCGCGAGGTCGTGCTGACGCTGATCGAGGACGCCAAGGCGCGGGGGGCGGCAATTGTCGGCATTTTCCACGACGAGGCCGCGCGGGACCGTGTCTGTGATCGGGTGATTGATGCGGCGGCCTTTACCCCCAGGTCATCGGCATGAGCGGGCGGATGATTGCCGTGGTCGGCCCCTCGGGTGTCGGCAAGGACACGGTGATGCAGGCGCTGGTCGATGCGGCGCCGCAACTGTCGCTGGTGCGCCGCGTGATCACCCGCGCGGCGGACGCGGGCGGCGAGGACTTTGACGCGGTGAGCGTGCCGATGTTCATGGGCATGCAGGCGGCGGGCGAATTTGCGCTGAGCTGGCAGGCGCACGGGCTGCGCTATGGTATTCCGGCCACCGTGGACAGGGAGTTGAAGCAGGGCCGTGACCTGCTGGTGAACCTGTCGCGTTCGGTGCTGCCAGCCGCGCAGGCGCGGTTCGGGGCGATGCCGGTGCTGTTGCTGACCGCCAGCCCCGCCGTGCTGCGTGCCCGCCTGATGGCGCGGGGGCGCGAGGCGGGCGCCGAGATCGACGCACGGCTGGCGCGCGCGGGCTTTGCCCTGCCCGGTGGCATCGCCGCAATCCATATCGACAATTCCGGCCCGATCGCCGACACCGTACGGCGGGCGCTGGCGGCCCTTTACCCACAGAAAGACGTGACACTGACATGACCCAAGAGACCGTATTGACCAACGCCCGTGTGGTGCTGCCCGACGATGTGATCACCGGCACCGTGGTGCTGCGGGATGGCAAGATTGCCGATGTGGCCTCGGGCGGGACCGGCGTTGCGGCGGCGCAGGATTGCGAGGGGGATTTTGTGGCCCCCGGGCTGATCGAGTTGCACACCGACAATCTGGAACGCCACATGGTGCCGCGCCCCAAGGTCGACTGGCCGCACCGTGCCGCCATCCTGGCCCACGACCGCGAACTGGCGGGCACCGGGATCACAACCGTCTTTGACGCCATCCGCGTGGGGTCGATCCTGTCGGGGGATCACAAACGCTATGGCAAATACGCGCGCCAGATGGCGGATGAGATTCTGGACATGCGCAACCGGGGCGCGCTGAAGATCAGCCACCATATCCACCTGCGTGCCGAGATCTGCTCGGAGACTTTGGAGGAGGAACTGGGCGAGTTCGGGGCGGACGACAAGGTGGGGATCGTGTCGTTGATGGACCACACGCCTGGCCAGCGGCAGTTCCGCGACGTGTCGAAATTCGAGACCTATGTGCGCGGCAAGCACAATATGCAGGCCGAGGGTTTTGCCGAATATGTCGAGTTCCTCTACGGGCTTCAGGCGCAGCTGGGCGCGAAACACGAGGCGGCGGCGGTCGCGGCGGCGGCGCGTTATGGCGCAACGCTGGCCAGCCATGACGACACCACGGCGGATCAGGTGGCGGCCAGCCATGCGCACGGTGTTGCGGTTGCGGAATTCCCCACCACGGTCGAGGCGGCGCAGGCCTGCCGCGCGGTGGGCATTGCCAACATCATGGGCGCGCCCAACCTGGTGCGCGGCGGGTCGCATTCGGGCAACGTGGCCGCGCACGAACTGGCACAGGCGGGGTTGCTGGACATCCTGTCGTCGGATTACGTCCCTGCGGCGCTGTTGCAGGCGGCGGTGCAACTGGCGGATGTGTGGGATGACATGGCCCGCGCAATTGCCACGGTGACAGCGACACCCGCGCGGTCTGTCGGATTGTCGGACCGGGGCGAAATTGCGGTGGGCAAACGGGCCGACCTGATCCGCTTTGGCCTGCTGGAAGGCGCACCATTGGTACAGGCCGTGTGGTCAGAAGGACGGCGGGTGGCCTGAGGGGGGAGCTGGCGGGGGTTTGACGGTGTGCCCCGGGGGCTGGCACGGGAATCTATTTGTTAGCTAAATTTTTCCTCAACAGGCCGATAAGTTCTGCGTGATCAGCGTCAATTCGTCGTTTGAGAAGTCTTTCTTCGACCAATTTTTTTCCAGCGGAAGTCCGGTATCTAATAGAAATCACGTCTTTTGATGAGTCAACCACCTCGACTATCATTTCCCACGGAAGGAATAGTTTACGAACCCAACATATCGTCAAACCCTCGTGGGATACTTGCAAGAATGCTCCGGAATTTCTCAATATCGCAAACCGCAATAGTATTTTCGCAAGAAAATACAAAGTACCTATCGCAATCAAAGTGTTACTGGTCGCGTATGCAA
The DNA here is from genome assembly GCF_900129395.1 of Pseudosulfitobacter pseudonitzschiae. Classification (GTDB taxonomy): domain Bacteria; phylum Pseudomonadota; class Alphaproteobacteria; order Rhodobacterales; family Rhodobacteraceae; genus Pseudosulfitobacter; species Pseudosulfitobacter pseudonitzschiae. Next base: position 598,955 of record NZ_FQVP01000003.1, on the reverse strand, counting down.
GTGCAATCGTCAACAAAATGAACACGAGCGAGATTACGTTTCCACGTTTAATACGCGTTCTGCTTAGTTCGGACAGCGGAAACTGCTTATTCATGCTTGACTATCCCTAAAACGAGTTTTCGCCACCGATTTCGGGCTAAGTGCCAAGGTTAAACCCAAAAGTGCTCTGGAGGTAAAGCGCCGCCTGATTATTGCGTTTGTTTAACTTGCTGGTCGACTCTTTGGCGCCCTGCTCTGTCCCCTCAATAATTCACCGTCACCACCACATTGTCCGTGTAGACCCCCACATAGGCGTTCTGACCTGCGGGAATGCGGCCGTAGACGGTGAACACATTGTCGGTGCCGGTGCCGTAGCCCACGGCGCGGGTGCTGGCAGTGTCGCCCCAGGGGGCCGAGCGGCCTGCGTCGCGGTACAGTCCGTAAGACAGTGTTTCGGTGCCGTTGCGCAGGATGCGGTTGGCGGTTTCGCCGCTTTGGCCGGCGCCCAGCGACACCGTGTAATTGGTGTCGGACGTGCAGCGCACGGTGATCGACGACGATGCATCCTTGGGCTGCTGGATGCTGCTGGAGATGATGCCGAAGGCCAGCGGCGACACCACCAGTTCGCAGCTGGGCACCACCTGGGCGCTGACAGTGAAGGGGGGGACCGTCGCGGCCTTGCCCGGCAGGTCGCAGGCGATCAGGCCGTATTTCATCGAGATGTCGGCGCTGCCCGAAAAGGTCGAGCTGTAGCTGCCGCTGCCCACCGACACGCTGCGGCTGGTGACGTCGGCATAGACCGGCACCTGGGCGCTGCCCGAGCCCAGGACCATCACCACCGGCACGTAGATCTGTTCGAGCACGCCAAAGCCTTCGCCGTAGCCCAGCGGGCGCAGCTGGTAGGACAGGATCTCGCCGGAGACGCCGCGCATATAGCGGGGGTTGTTGCCGCTGCTGGCACCGCCCTGCCCTGCACCAAAGCTGAGACATACGCCGACCACATCGGCCAGCTCTCCCCGGCACTCGACCGTGATCGTTCCCGAGGTGCGGTTGGTGGCCCCGCTGCGCACCGAGATGGAACCGAAGTTGATGTTGCTGACCGAAGCCGTGCACGCCGCCTGTGCCGCGCGTGGGGCCATCACCATGCAGGCCAGCAGCAGGGCCGCGCATAGGGGCAAAAAGCGGGTCATTTGCAGGTCACCGGGTCGATCATGTCCTGCATGGCGGCGGTCTTTTGATAGGAGAACCGGGCGGTGCAGGTCTGCCCCTGGTGGCGGACCTTGACCGTATTGTTGCGTTTGACCCCTTCCAGCCAGACGACACCGTCATAGCCCACGATGAATTCATCCTCGGACCCGTTCAGGAAGGCGGCTGCGCCCGTGGGCAGGACCGTACCATTCGCATCACGCAGCACGGCCAGCACAGAGGGTGCGTCGTTGCCGTCAAAGCGGACCAGCTCGCCGGAATTGCGTCCCGGTATGATGTCGACCGCCGTGACCCCGACGGTGGCGTCGGTGGGCAAATCGTTGACGTTGATCGACACCCGGCTGCGCTGGTGCGAGGCGGCGCCGGTGATGACGGCCACGCCCTTGCCATTGGTGCGCGCGATGGGGCGGTTCTGCAGATAGACCGGCACATCCGCCACACCCACGTCAACGATGGCAAAGCCGTCGGTGACCGTGTTGCCCGCCGCGATGCGCCCGCCAGTGTAGACGATCGACCCTTCGGCGTCACCACGGATATAGGTGGTGTCGTCGGAGAACTTGATGTCGCCCCCGACCTTGCCATAGCGGCCACGATAATCGCCGCGCGCGCCTGCAAGGAAGGTGCTGCCCTGTTTTTCAAGCTGTGCAGCATAGCCGATGTCGCCCACGTCCTCGCCCAGCGGTTTGGCCACATAAAGGCTGGCGGTTTGTGCGCCGGTCTCGTCACGGCCGGCCCCCGACCGCAGGTGGGTGCGGTTGCCCAGCGGCATCGACAGGTTCAACGCGAATTTCTTGTCATCCGTGTCGAAATTGCGCGATCCGGTCACGCTGAGCGATCCGCGCCCGCCTTTCAGGCTGTGACCAACCGACAGGGACACGATGCGGTCGGTCGACGTGGCGCGTTCGGAATGGACATAGTTGATGCCCAGTTTCGAGCCCGCGCGCGCCAGCGGCACCGACAGGCTGACCACATCCAGCGCGCGGGGCGTTTCCAGCAGCGAATTGCCGCCCGCCGCGATCAGGTCGAGGCCGGTGACCGAGGCCAGATCGGCAAAGCCGTCCTGCGAGCGCATGGTCGAGGCATTCAGGTCCACGCCTGCAACGGTGGTGCGCACGGTGGCATGGAAAAACCCGGCGGTTACGTCGTTGAACTGGCTGGCCCCTGCGGTCATCGACACTTCGCCCAGCGAGAACGGCACGAAATTCGCGCCAAGCCCCAGCAGGGTCAGGTCGGATGTGGTCTCGAAATGGCCTTCGAGCGTCACTTTCTCGGACCAGCCATAGCGCAGGCTGCCCGAGACGATCAGGTCATCTCCGTAGCTGTTGTTCGCGGTGCCGTAATCCTCGCGGGCAAAGCCCACTTCGAGCGCATAGTCCGCCATGCCCGGTTTGATCAGGTTGCGCGCGGTGAAGAAAGACACGCGGCGGCGTTCCTCGCGGCCCTGTTCGTCGCGCACGACGATGGTCGCGTCCCCCGCCCCGGTGTGCAGCGGCAGATCCTCGATGCGGAAGGGTCCGCTGTCGACATTGGTGGAATAGGCGCGGTTGTTGTCGATGAATACATCAACCGTCGAAGGCACGGCGGCAGCGCCTGCGAAGGTCAGAAGCTGGTCCTTGACCAGATCGCTGCGCAGGCCGAAATCGCGGCGTACCTGAAAGCCGCCCATGCGGATCGGGCGGCTCCATTGCAGGCCCGAGGTGGTCACATCACCAAAGGTATAGGTCAACGCGCGCTTGGTATCGACCACCTCGAAGTTGGTCTCGAAGCGCAGGAATTTGCGGTCGTCGGCAGAGGCGCCTGCAAAGCGATAGAGACCGGTGGTGTTCAGCGTAACCCAGGGCGAGAAAACGCGGGCGTCCAGGGCAGCGCTGACGTTGTTCATGTCCAGCCCCGAAAGGTCGCCCGTGGCGCTGAAGTCTGCGGCGACGTTGTAGTTCAGCACAGCGCCGGAGGATCGGTCGGGAGTTTCAAAGGCCGGCGTGCTGGCGGCGGAAATCACGCGCGGTTCCAGCACCTGGAAAGGCGCTTCGATATATATCTTTTGCGCGGTGGCGTCGTAGTTGAAGCTGAGCCCCGGAATACTGTCGAGATAGACGGTGGCGCCCAGCCCCGGCGGTGCCTTGATTCCGATCTCTTCCAGTTCGCTGCGGGTCGAGGACAGGCGGTTTTCGGCGGGGTGGGCCAGAAACTCGGCGACCATGCCAATCTCGCGGCCATTGATCAGCACAAACAGGAACAACGGTGTGTCCTGCCCCAGATCCGAGAACCCGTCCGAGATGACAGCCGTGACATCAACAGATGTCGCCTGTGTCACCTCGGTGGAGGGTTCATAGCCGTCGATGGTTTCGGGCATTGCGAACACAGGTCCGCAAAGCCCGCCCATCAACAGTGCGAGTGTAAGGCGTTTGTGCGCCATGACATGAAAGTCCCGATTGCCTGTGTGGCCTTGACGGCTCTGATTTGCGAAAGGTCGTGTCGTCAGGTCGGGCTTAGCTGAAACACAGCGGGACGGAATGCCGGACCTGCAATTTCACAGCCTGTCCGCTTTGCTCCTTGCCGGGCAGGCGGTCGACCAGAACGCGGTAACATTCCCTGCCGCGCACGGCGCGTTTCTTGGTGCGCACGACGCGTACGGTCAGTTCCTCGCGCGGGTTCAGACGGGCTGCGGGCGGGCTGATGACCACATCGCGTGTGGCCTTCATTTTGCTGGGGTCCTGGCCCTCTTTCCATTCCATCACGCGCAATTGCAGAACCGAGGCTTCCTTGCCGTCTGCTTTCAGCGTCAGGGTGGTCTGGTTCGATGCGGGCACTTCCATACGCGTTGGCGAGACCGACAGGCTTTCGGCAAGGGCCGCGGGCGCGGCCAGCGGGGTCAGCGACAGCAATGCCGCGCCGAAACCGATGGACCGCAGGGCTTTGGTCTTGATGCTCGACTGTTTCATATCCTGTCCTTTCCTCAGTATGTCAGAGTGACAAGAATGGTGTCGGAATACAGACCGGCGTTGTAGCTGCCTGCGGGGATCTGGCCATAGACGGGGATCACCAGCGGGATCGCTGCGGTCACATCGCCCGAATAGATGTTCTCGGCGGCGGCGACGGCGCTGGAATGGCCTGCGTCCGCATAGACCGAATAGGGCAGATAGTTGCCGTCGGTGCTGATCATCCGGCGGGTGCCGCCACTGGCGTTTTCACCGGCCCCCAGCGAGACCGAGATGCCGCTGCGTGTCGAAGTGCAGACGACGGCCAGCGAGCCGGGAACCGCCTGGGAGGTTGGGGCGCTGTTGTCGATGCTGGCAAAGGACAGCGCCGTGGCCGCGTTCAATGTGCAGGTGTCGAGAACGACCGCCGACACGCCGAGGTTGGACGTCACAGTGTCTGCTGCATGGGCGGGCACTGCGACGGCCAACATGGCGCCCATCAGGGCCGCCACTTTAGGGGTAGTGTAGTTCATTTTAACATCTTCCTACTTGTTAACAGCCCGGATCTGCCGGTTGGACCGGATCGGGCGACTGTTTCTATTTCGATAAACTTTGAGGCAAGACTTGGACGCTCGGGGGGAAATGTGCCGAAGCTTGACCGTGCAACGGATCATAAAAACAAGGAGTTTGGCAGCACCCCCGCAATCTCCCTCAGGTTGCGCAGGTGGCGAAATAATCCTGAAATTGAGGCAGAACCGGTAAATATCCTCTGCCGATTGGGATATTGTTCACGTATCGGTGGCAGTCCGAATGCGGCAAAATTGGTACAAATGCCCCGGCACGCACACAAAAGGCGGCTGCATGAAGCAACCGCCTTTTATTCACGAGCCGATGGTCCGCGTTTTATTTGGCAAACATCTCCGGCAGGAACAGGACAATGTCGGGATAGGCGATCAGCGCCGCCACGATCAGCAGATCGATGATGACGAACCAGAACACGCCTTTGAACACCGTGGACAGCGAGGCGATGTTGCCCACCACGCCTTTGATCACGAACACGTTCATCCCCATCGGCGGGGTGATCATCCCGATTTCCAGCAGCTTGACCAGTACCACGCCGAACCACAGCAGGCTAAAGCCGGTTTCGTCCACCAGCGGCAGCACGACGGGCAAGGTCAGCAGCATCGCCCCCACGGGTTCCAGCATCATGCCCAGCAGCAGGTAGACGATCACGATGCCTATCATGATCAGCACCGGCGACACGCCGAACGACAGGATCGACGACGACAGCGCGTCACCGATGCCCGACAGCGCCAGAAAGCGGGTCAGCAGGCTGGCCCCGACGGCGATGATCAGCAGGGCCGCGGTTGTGGTGATGGTTTCGACAATCGCCATGCGCAGCGCCCTCAGCGTCAGCGTGCGATAGACCAGCGCCACCAGCGTGGACAGCGTGGCACCGATGGCACCGGCTTCGGTCGGGGTGAAGACGCCGCCAAAGAGCCCGGCAAAGACGCCGATCACGATCAGCAACACCGGCCAAGTCTGGCCCAGCGCGCGGAACTTTTCGGTGCGGGTGGCCTGGGTGTGGACCGGCGGGGCCAGGTCGGGGTTCAGTTTGACCCGCACCACGATCAGCAGGACATAGGCGATCAGCGTGATGACCCCCACCACCAGCCCGCCCAGGAAAAGCTGGCTGACCGACTGACGCGAGATGATGCCGTAGAGGATCATCAGGATCGACGGTGGGATCAGCGCGCCGATGGTGCCTGCCGCTGCAACCGTACCTGTGGCCAGTTCGGCGCTGTAGCGATGGCGGATCATCTCGGGCACAGCGATCTTGCCCATGGCCGCCGAACAGGCCACGGACGAGCCGGTGACCGCCGCAAAGCCCGCGCAGCCAAAGACCGAAGCGATGGCCAGCCCGCCGGGCAGCCCCGACAGCCAGATCTGCGCCGCGCTGAACAGCCCTTGGGTCAGCTTGGTGTGGTAGCAGATGAACCCCATCAGCAGGAACGCGGGGATCGAGCTGAGCACCCAGCTGTTGGCAAAGTTATAGGGCACGATGCCCAGCGAACCCCATGCGATGTTCCAGTTGAACATCGACCAAAGCCCCGCGAAGGATACGGCGATCAGCGACACGCCGATCGGAACACGCATGAGGATCAGAAAAAACAGGGCGCCGATGAACAGGCCTGCGATTTGAAGTTCAGACATCAGGCGTTTCTTTCGACAGATAGGGGTCTTCGACGGTCAGGATGCTCAGGCCACTGTCGCGGCCAAGGGCCAATGCGATCAGCTTCCACGCCGCCACCAGCGCCATTAGGCCAAAGCCCAGGGGCAGCACGAAATAGGTGGGCCAGATGATCACCTTGCCGCTGGCCTCGATGGAATAGGCGCCGGCGGCGTATTTCGACATGGCTTCCTGCCCTGTGCGCACGGCCACGGCGGCCATCACCACGGCGGTCAGCAGCAGCGCGACAAAGGCCAGAACGCTCTGGACGGAATTGGGCAGCTTTTCGGCCAGCAGTTCCACGGCGATGTGGCTGTCTTTTTCTTCGACCAGCCCCAGCGGCAGGAACGCGATGGCGACCATGTAAAAAGCCGAGACATACAGGATCGTCGCATCAAGCGGCGTCGAGAACATGAAGCGCATCAGCACGTCGATCGTGACGTGGGAGACAAGCAAAAGCACCATGATGCCCGCAATGCCAGAGGCACCGGCGACCAGCCATGAGATAAGCTTTCCAATCGGTTTCATCGCTATGAACATCCTTGTTGGGAAGTACAAAAAGGGGCGCAAGGCCGAAGCCTGCGCCCCTCAGACGGATCGGATTACTGGCCGTATGTGGCCGGATCGACCTTGGAAATCACCTGATCCCAGTACAGCTGTTGCAGCTCTTCCTTGGTCGAGATGTCGGCCACCAGACCGTACCATTTCTCGAGGATCGGTGCGAATTCGGCAGTGATCTCTTCGGCGCGCTCAACGCCGTAGGTGTCCTTGAACAGACCCGATACGGTTTTCAGGTCCTGTGCTGCGAACTCTTTCACAGCCGCCAGAAGCTCGGGCGTGGGTTCGTGGAAGGCAATGCCCAGATCACGCGATTTCTGCACGGCAGCGCTGTCGTCGGTGTAGAAGTTCCACGTGGTCGCCGCGGTCATCGCGTTGCCACCCCACAACAGGGCTTCGCGGTCCTCGTTGCTCATCGCCTTCCAGCGGTCGGCGTTCACGTTGGCCGAGGCCACACCGGCAAAGGCACCGCCAGGCACGTCCAGCGTGATGTCGGTGACGACTTCGTACAGGTTGTAGTTGGTCAACTCTGGTGCGCTGAGCATGGCGCAGTCCAGAATGCCCTGATCCAGCGCTTCGTAAACTTCGTTCACCGGAAGGCGCACGCCTTGGGCGCCGAAATGCTCTGCAAAGCGAACAAATCCCGCGCCACCGGCACGCAGTCGCTTGCCCTTGAGGTCGTCGATGGTGGTGATCGAAGTGTCTTTGCACAGCATATTATAGAGCGGTGTCACGCCGCCACCGGTATAGACCTGGTTCTGTGCCTTAAACTCTTCCAGGCACTCGGGGCAGTTGTTGAATGTATATTCCAGCATCGCGCCGGTGAACGCCAACGGCTCCTTGCCGGTTGGGTTTTCGGCCAGATTGATCAGCAGGTTCTGTTCGTGCAGGAACAGGTTGTTGCTGTATTCGGCGGGGTAATAAGGCGTCAGCACAAAGCCCACGTCGGCCAGGCTGTCGCGCACGCCGGGGCTGGTTTCAGGCAGGCTGAGCAGCGACATCGGGAAACCCGTAACCGTGACATTGTCCCCCGAACGCTCGGCGACGGCGGCGGCGTAATCCTCGACCGCCAGACCGACAGCCGAGTTGGCCGGATAGCCGTAGGCAAAGTTCAGTTTCTCTTTGGCAACAGCGGGTGTGGCTGCAACCAGCACGGCCCCAAGGGTTGCGATGACGGTTTTTGTCGTGGTGCGTTTCATAAATGCTCCTCCCGAGCGATGTCGTAAATACGTGAATGATCTCAGGATTATGGCCCTGCTGCCTCAAGACGGTTCTCCCCTACCGCACTGGCCATAATGTCCCGGGCCTTGTCCCTGCGCTGTGAGGTGCCGCAAAAACATTCCCATGAGTATGTTTCCACAATTAACGCTTTTGTGGTGGTGTCAAGCTGTTAGGATGGAAATCCAAGAATGACGCGACGGAGCATTTCATAATGGGTTTGAGACACCGCGATCCGGCTTGCGTGGCGGACCGTTAGAATGGCCCTGACCGCAGGTGAACTTGACGCACGGCATGTCTCTCGACGGGGTATCGAGAGCCAGCGAAAGATCATTCACGCGGCTGCCGTCTGTTTCATGCGCCACGGGCTTGAAAAGGCGACCGTAGACGAGATCGCGCAGGAACTGGGTTCGACCAAGGGGCGCGTTTACCACCACTTTGCATCCAAGAACGAGATCTACCTCGAGGTCTACCGGCAGGCGATGGAGTATTGTTTCGACGCGGTTCTGCCTCTGCTGGATCTGGATATTCCCGCCCCCGAGAAACTGGTCCGCATGGCCACGGCGCACGGCCATGTGATGATGGACACCCTGCCCTTTCAGCGCACCATCCGGCTGGGGGTGGACGTTTACCTGCGGGGCTCGGCGACCGAGGCCGAGCGCAAAGTGCTGTCCGGCCTGATCGCCATGCGCAACGACTACGAGGCGCTGTACCGGACGGTTCTGCAACAGGGGCAATCCGCGGGCACGCTGTCAGTGCCCAGCGTGGCACTGGCGGGCCGAATGATCATGGGGGCGCTGAACGGGCTGGTGGACTGGTACCGCGTGCGCCCCGAACAGACGTGGGACGACCGCGACAGGATCGCGGCGTCGCTGGCCGAGATGATCGTGGGCGGGCTGCGCGCGGATTAGACCATATCGCGCAGCGCCTTCTTGACGATCTTGCCGTTGGCGTTGCGTGGCAGCGGCTCTGCACTGAAAGTCACGAAATCCGGCGTTTTGTAGTCGGCAAGGCGCGCGGCGCAAAAAGCCTTGATGGTCTCTGCATCCAGGTTCGGGTCAGAGCTGTGCACGAACACCTGCATCTTTTCGCCCAGAACCGGATCGGGCCTGCCGATGGCCGCGCATTCGATCACCGCCGGGTGGGCGGTCAGCGCGTTTTCGACCTCGGCGCTGAAGATGTTGTAGCCGCCGCGAATGATCATATCCTTGCGTCGGTCGTGCAGTTGAATGAACCCGTCGGCATCGCGCGATCCGACGTCGCCGCTTTTCCAGAAACCGTCGTGGAATTCGGCGGCGGTCTTTTCGGGGTTGTTCCAATAGCCCGGCACCACCATCGGCCCCTTGATCCACAGCTCGCCATGTTCGCCGGTGGCAACGTCGTGGCCTGTCTCGTCCACGATGCGGATCTCGGCACAGGGCACGGCATGTCCCACGCTGTCGGCGCGGATATGCCCCTGGCCCAGCGGCATGATGGTCGCGGGCGAGCTGACTTCGGTCGCGCCATAGGCGTTGACCAGCGCCAGATTGGGCAGTTTTTGGGCCAGTTCGGCAATGGTCGAATGCGCCATGGGCGCGCCGCCGTATCCCCCGATGCGCCATTGGCTGAGGTCATAGTCCGCGACGTTGCAGCGCAACAGGAACAGGTTGTACATCGCGGGCACCATCAGCGTCTGGGTCACCTTCTCGCGTGCTGCAAGCTCCAGGAAGGTATCGGCCCGAAAGCTGCGCAGGATCACGCTGCACCCTGCGGTGCGCAGCATGGTGAACAGCGTCGCCACCAGCCCCGTCACATGGGACGCGGGCACCGCCAGCAATGAACGCTCCCGCGCGCCCAGTTCCATGCACATCTCGAAGTGCATCGTGGAATGGATGATGTTCAGATGCGCCAGCATCGCGCCCTTGGGCTGGCCTGTGGTGCCCGAGGTATAGAGGATGACGGCAGTGTCTTCGGGGTTCACATGGGCGGCGTCGGTCAGCGCGCCTTGCGTCGAAAGCGCGGCATAATCCTGTGAGCCGTCCACCGCGCCGCCCACGCAAAAGCGGTTGCTGACCTGCGGCACGGCGTCCGCTGCGGGCAGCTTGGCCGCGACGTCGGTGTCGTGGACCACCAGAACGGCACCGCAGTCGTTCAGGATGTGCGCCAGTTCGGGCGTGCCCTCGCGGACGTTGATCGGCACGGCAATGGCCCCCAGATGCAACGTGGCCATCAGCGCGATCAGGAACTCGGGCGCATTGCCCAGCACCAACGCCACGCAGTCGCCCTGTTGCACGCCATGCGCCGCCATCCCTGCCGCCACGGCACGCACCTGCGCATGGAAGGCGTCATAGGTCAGGCGAACATCGTCGCAGACAACCGCTTCGCCCTGTCCGTTGCGCGTCACCGCCTGTTGCAGCATCTGGTTCAGGTTCGCGGGCCTGTCTGCAAAGCATTTCAGCCCCTCGCGGCCAAAATGTGTCTCAAGGGTGATCAGATCGGTGATCCGTGATGGCCAGTCGTGCATGCTGTTTGTCCTCCCAACGTGCGGTGAAGCGATACATGCCAGCCAAGTCGGGGGAAACTCAATCGGGCACAGCTTGCGCCGTTGCGGCACTTGGCCAGACAGCCTGTCAGGCCGCCGGTTGACCGGGCAGCGTCAGCACGGCGGCAAAGCCCCGTGCGCTTGCTGCGCGGGGCGAGAAGATTTCGAGCGTCGCACCCGATTGCCTGCACAGGTCCTGCACGATGGACAGGCCCAGCCCGTAACCGTCAGACAGCGTGGCCTTGCGCACGAAGCGCGTCTTGATGGCCGCGAGGTCGTCCGGCGCGAGCGGGTCGCAGTCGTTGGACACGACCACCTTGCCCGGCTGGCTGGCATCGACGACCGTGGGTTCGGGGCCCGAGGCGTGTTTCAGCGCATTGTCGAAGAGGTTGTTCAGGATGATTCCCAGCGCGTCGGGGTCTATGCGGCTGGACCATGTACCGGTCGGCTGCCGGACCACCAGCGTATCCGGCGCAGGGCTGCGGCGTTGCAATTCGGCCATCAACAGCGCGATCACCGGGTTGATGTCCGTCACCACCGCATTCAGCCCCAGCCCCGATTGGGCGCGCGACATCTGCAACAGGCGCTCGATCAGGCGCGTCAACCGTTTCAGCCCGGCTTCGATCTCGGCCACGTTGTCCACCTGCGCCGGATCGTCCAACTGGCTGCGCAGGCGCTGGACGTGGGCCAAGCAGATGGCCACGGGCGTGCGCAACTCGTGGGCTGCGTTGGTGGCAAAGGCGCGCTCCGAGGCCAGCACCACGTCCAGCCGCGACATCAGCGTATCCAGCGTGTCGATGGCGGGGGTGATTTCGACAAAGGCGTTGTTCCGGTCGATGGGCGACAGGTTGTATTCGTTCTTTTGCGCGATGTTGTCGCTGAGCTTGCCGATCATCGCGACCGACCGGCGCACCGCCCAGAACGCGGCGATGGCGAACAGCAGCCCCAGCAGCGCAAAGCCCACGAGGACGCCGATCACCACGTCGGTCAGTGCCTCGGTGCGTTCGATCAGCGGCTCGGCGACAACCAAAGTGCCCGCCGCCGCGCGCTGAGAGTGCAGGACGACCACGCGGCGGTTCTGTACTGTGCTGATCCCCGGAACCAGGGGCGCGGGCAAGGCCACCCCCTCGGAGGAGGCGGATTGCGCAACAATCTCGCCGGCGCTGTCGAGATACCAAAACAGCGCCCGCTCTGCCGGAGCACGCTGGTCGTTCTCAAAGGCCAGCAGCCGGGACAACGCCTGTTCGGACGCATCGGTGCCAGCGATCTGCGCGCGGGTTTCTTCGATGATTTCGATCAGCAGATGCGCCTTGCTGGACAGGCTGGCGTCCAGAAGCTCGTCATATTCGTCCTGTGTCACGTGGTAGACGGTGAACACCCCCAGCGCCATCACCACCACCCCCGGCAAGAGCAGCGAGCGGAACAGCGACCGGAGCAGGCTTTTGCGGGGGCGTGTCATGGGGTCAGCGTATAGCCCAGGCCGCGGTGGGTGGTGATCAGGTCCTTGCCCAGCTTGGTGCGCAAGCGGCTGATATGCGCCTCAAGCGCATTGCTTTCGATCTCTTCACCGTAGGCGTAGATCGCGGTTTCAAGGCTGTCTTTGGGGACGATCTGGGATTTTCGGCGCAGCAACACCTCGAACAGGCCCCATTCCTTGGCGGTCAGGCGCACAGGCTGGCCGTCGCGGGTGACGCTGTGGTCTGACAGGTTGACCCATAGGTCGCGGATCTGCACGGTTTGCGCGATCTGGTCGGCGCTGCGGCGACAGACGGTGTGAATGCGTGCCTTGACCTCGTCCAGATCGAAAGGTTTGATCACGTAATCATCGGCGCCACGGTTCAGCCCGTCGATCCGGTCCGACACCTTGTCGCGGGCGGTCAGGATAATGATGGGGGTGCGCAACGCCCTGCCCCGCACCTTGCTGAGAAAAGCCAGCCCGTCACCATCCGGCAATTGCAGGTCCAGCAGCACCACGTCGTAATCCGTGGTGCGAATGGCGGCGTCGGCCTCGTCCAGCGTCGGGAACCATTCGACCATGTTCAGGTCGGCCTCCAGATGCTCCTTGAGCGGTCGGGCCAGCGCCGCCTCGTCCTCAATCAGAAGGATGCGCATTCTCTTCCTGCCGTTTCTTTCTCTTTTCCTGCGCGAGATAGGAATAGGGCAACGAGGCCAGATAGAGGCAATTGGCCACGATCAGCGTGGGCCACGGATAAACCATCAGGCACACCACCAGCGCCACCACGCCCACCAGCGCGAAGGACAGGTGCGAACGCTTGATGCTGGCATGTTTGATCGAAATCGTGGGGATCGTGCTGATCGCCAGGAACCCAACACCGATGATATAGGCCGCGCGCAGCAGCGGAAAGTTGGTTTCGGTCCAGCCGTGCAGGTAGAAAAACACCGGCATCAGCGCCAGGCAGGCCAGTGCGGGGGCCGGCACGCCGACAAAGTGGTCGTCTTTTTTCAGCGTGACATCCGTGGCCTTGGCCGACAGGTTGAACCGCGCCAGCCGCAGCGCACAGCAGACTGCCAGCACCAGACAGGCCAGGAACCCAAGGTTGGAATCCGCCGTGCCGATATAGAGCGTGTTGTACAGCAGAATGCCCGGCACGATTCCGAAGTTGAAGAAATCGGCCAGCGTGTCCAGCTCTGCCCCGAACGGGCTGGCGCTGTCGAGAAAGCGCGCCAGCTTGCCATCGGCGGCGTCCAGAAACACCGCGATCAGGATAAAATACAGCGCCATTTCGATGCGCCCGTCCAGGCTCATGCGGATCGAGGTCATGCCGGCACAGATGGCAAAGACCGTGACCATGCTGGGCACGATATGACGCAGCTTCAGGCGGGGCGGTGTTTCGGTCATTCGGCTATACCAGGGCGTTGACGTGTGGGGTCGGCCAGATCGGCCAGAACGGTTTCACCGGCGACAGCCGTTTGTCCGACACTGACCAGCGGCGACACGCCATGGGGCAAGTAGACATCCAGACGGCTGCCAAAGCGGATCAGACCAAAGCGGTGACCCACCTGCAGGCTGTCGCCTTCCTTGACGAAACAGACGATGCGCCGCGCCACAAGGCCCGCGATCTGCACCACGCCGATGCGCGTGCCGTCAGCGGCTTCGATGGTCAGGCTGTTGCGTTCGTTGTGAATGCTGGCCTTGTCCAGCGAGGCATTCAGGAATTTGCCGTGATGGTAGATGATGTGCCGCACCTTGCCCGCGATGGGCGCGCGGTTCACGTGGCAATTGAACACGTTCATGAACACCGACACCCGTGTCAGCGGCTCGGTGCCCAGGCCAAGGCCCTCTTCGGGAACGACCTCTTGAATCAGTGACACGATGCCGTCGGCGGGCGACACCACCAGACCGGGCTGTTGCGGGATCACCCGCACCGGATCGCGGAAAAAGTAATAGCACCAGACGGTCACGCCCGCACCAATCCAGAACAGGGGCATCCAGAGCAATCCAAGGACCACGGCAATCGCGGCAAAGATGGCCACGAATTTTCGGCCCTCTTTGTGCATGGGGACCGCGACGATTTTCAGCATATTCATCAGCAAACTTTCAGATCAGGACTTAGGCCAGTACATAGGACCGTAGAACGACCGCGCCCAGAAAAACACCATTGGCAAACAGCAGGCACATCGTCGCAAGGGACCCCAGGTCCTTTGCATCGCGCGCGAACACCTCCCATTGAGGCGCCAGATGGTCGACAATACATTCGATTGCCGTGTTCAGTGCCTCGACCGCGATGAGGCAGAAAAACAGGATCAGCAGGACGCAGTAGTCGGTAAAATTTGCGCCCACCGCGTACAGAAGCACACAGCAGACGGGCAGAGCCGTCACAATATGCCGAAACGCGGTCTCCTGCCACAGTCTTCGTAGGCCGCCGAGCGAATAGCTCGCAGCGGCGAACAGATGGGCCACACCTGTGACGCGGGCGGGTATCTGGTGTGGGGTCCGGGTCTTGCTATTCATTTGCGGCCACCTGGGTTTTCAGTTTGCATCCTGCGAAGATATCCAGATCGGGTTTGTGCTCGGCAGTTTGGATATCCAGCATCCCCAACAAGGAATGGAACAGGTTGTCATGGGACAGCAGCTTGTCCTTCTGGTCGGCGACACAGGTCTCATCGATGCCAAAGCGGTCCTTGTAGGCGTCGGACATCCACAGGACCATGGGGACATGGGTTTGCTGCTCGGGCGCCATGAAATAGGGCGAGCCGTGCAGGTAGAGCCCGCTTTCCCCCAGCGATTCCCCGTGGTCAGACATATAGATCAGCGATGTCGCGAGCCGATCATGGGCATTCAGCAAGTTTATGGTCTGGGCCAGGATATGGTCGGTGTAGGCGATGGTGTTGTCGTAGGCGTTGGTAATCTCTTCGGGCGTGCAGCTCTTGAACTCGGCGGTGTTGCAGGCCGGGGCAAAGCGCGCGAATTCCGGCGGGTAACGCAGATAGTAGGTTGGTCCGTGACTGCCCATCTGGTGCAGCACCAACACCGTGTCTTCGGTGATGCTGTCGGCATAGGCCTTGAGCGCATCCAAGAACACGCCGTCGATACATTCGCCCGCATCGCAAAAGCGCGGGTCCTGTTCGTTGGTAAAGGACCGCATGTCGATACGTCTGGCGTTGCCCTTGTCGCCGGTGTTGTTGTCCCACCACGCCACGTTCAGGCCGGCATGGGCCAGCACATCCAGCACGTTTTCGGTCGAGATGCCTTTCTCGTAGGAATAGTCGTCGCGGGTGTATTTCGAGAACATGCAAGGCAATGACACAGCGGTGGCGGTCCCGCAGGAATGGGCATTGGTAAAGTTGATGATCGGCAGCTTTTCCAGTTCGGGGTTGGTGTCGACGCCATAGCCGTTCAGGCTGAAGTTCTGCGCGCGGGCGGTTTCACCGGCCACGACGATCGTCAGCATCGGCTTGGCGGGGTGGTCATAGGCCGGCCCCTTGTGCGCATCGGTGCCGATGCTGGCCACGTCGATCTTGGTTGAACGTGACACCATGCGCGCATAGCGGATCGCCCCCACCAGCGGGGCGCCGGGCTGATAGCTGCTCATGAAATCCTTACGTTCGCGCAGGATCGAGGCGTAGGATTTCAGATCGGCCATCATCAACCCTGCGGCAAGCGCCAGGCTGACCACGCAGGTCAGAACCGGCATCACCGCCGTGCGGACGGGCCCGCGCGGTTCGAGCTGGACACACGCCACCACCAGCGCAGGCAGCACGCCGTAGATCAGCACGTGGGCTGCAAAACCCACCGTGATCAAGTGGCGCGATTCAGCCATCGTGGTGACCATGACGTTCTGGATCATGTCACGGTCGATGATCACGCCCAGCGCGTCGACATAATAGGACGTCACGGCGCTGAGAAGGACAATGAAGATCAGGAAGGGTTTTACCGTCCAGGGAAAGGCAAACAGGCTGAACAGCGCCAATGTCAGGAAAAACACCGCCAGCATATAGCCTGCAAAAGACAGGAGATGCCCAGAAAAGATCTGCGTGCCGATGGACCAGAAGGTGCCGTTGTCGGCAACAAGGACAAAGGCGATGGTCAGAACCGTCAGCATCAGCGGCGAGAGTGCGATTGCGCCCCGCAGCTGGTTCAGGCGGGTTCTGAATTGTTCAAGACGTGTCATAGGTGGCTTCCGCACAGTTTGAGTGTGCGCGGTTGACCACCCGAAGCTTACGCGAAGCTTACGGAAGATTTTTGTGCAGATTGGGGCAGATCTCGCGGGACGCGTGGCGACTGTGCTCGAAAATCCCGCGCTGCGCGTTAAGTCACAGGCGAACGGACCATACGTGCGCTTCGCGCGTTGTGGCGTCAGCGGCGACGCGTTAGGCGGGATTGCGGGGGATCTGCGTGGTCTTTGCAGGACCGCCCCGTTTCGGACCAGAGGGACACAGGATGCGCATTCAGATCGACGTTGCCATGCAATACCGCTTTATGCGACCCAACACCATTTTCCTGGCCATCGAGGCCGCGAAATATGACGGGCAGACCGTGCTGTACGAGAACCTCTACCTTGGCGACATCCCCGTCAACCGCATCCCGGGCGACTCGGATGTGGGGGAACGGATCTGGGCACAGGTGCCCTGGACCGAACTGAGCATGAATTACCAAGCGCAGGTCGAAATTACCCGCCCACCCGCGGTGCTGGAACGGTTGGACGCGGTGCCCGCACATCTGATCCCCGGGCCGGTGGCCCCCTATCTCCGTCCGTCGCGCTATTGCCAGTCGGACAAGTTCGTCACCTTTGTCGAGCGTCGCTTTGGCAACCTCGCGGGCGGTCAGAAGGTTGCCGCGATCCGCAACTGGATCGAGGACAACCTGACCTATGTTCCCGGCAGTTCGGACGCAGACACCAACGTGCTGGAAACCTTTGCCGGCCGTCAGGGCGTGTGCCGCGATTACGCCCACCTGATGTGTGCCATGGTCAGGGCCGCGCAAATCCCGGCACGGATGGTCGCGGCCTTCAGCCCCGATGTCACGCCCCCCGATTTTCATGCCCTGACCGAGGTCTGGCTGGACGGTGAATGGCATCTGGTCGACGCCACGGGCATGTGCCACGCCGAGAGCACCGCCGTGATCGCCGTGGGGCGTGATGCCTATGACATCGCGTTTCTGGATTCCCAGGCACCCGCGGAAATGTTGTTCCAGTCGGTGCAGGTGATGCGGACCTAACGATAAATGGGCCATCGCCTGCGCAAGCAGATTGCAGCCACCGGCCGCCGGTTTTGATGAAAAGCGTCCTGCGTCGAGAACAGGCAACAGTTCAGCGGTTTTTACAAGCGACGCGCACTTATGTCCTTGGTCATGGCGCGATCCCAAGTGATTATCCAGATCACACCTGCCGCATGTGACGGAAGGACCATAAAAATTGTCGTAAAGATTTTACGCTTCGAGGCACCGCGCACCATGAGATCAGGCAGTTCAGCCGCCCCTTTCGGAACCCTTATTGCAACCTTGTTGCTCTGTGCCGCTGCGCTGGCCGGGAATTATTTCGAACTTTCCATCTCCTTTTCGGTGTCGTTCATTTTCGGATCGGTCGCCGCATTGCTGGCCTTGCAGTTTCTGGGCCTGCTGCCCGGACTGACCGTGGCGGCGGTTGCCGGGATTTACACTTGGTTCCACTGGGGCCACCCCTATGCACTGCTGGTGATGTGCCTGGAAATCCTGTGCGTTTCCCTGACCCTTCGTCGTGTCAACAACCTGGTGCTGGCGGATGCGGCCTTTTGGCTGATCGTGGGGGGGCCACTGGTCACCTTACTTTACTGGGGGGCGCTGGATCTGTCTTTTGACTCGGCGGTGATGATTGCGCTCAAGCAATCGGCCAATGGCGTCATGAACGCCTCGATTGCGACGTTCATCGTGGTCGGGCTGGCGCTTGGCCCGGTTGGACGCTTTTTCCCAAGGCTCAGCGTGTCTTACACCGGCGTGGTCTTCGCAGTGCTGATGTTCCTTGTCACGGTGGTCGGGGCTGTGCTGATCGTGTTGACCAGCCGAGACATGCTCACGACGGAAAAACAGAAGATGTCGGACACGCTGCAACTGGTATTGCTGCTGACCAGGGAGGAATTGCTGGACACCGAGGCGCGTGACGCGGGCATCGCAGACCTGCAGGCCGCACTGGACCGCTCGGCCGCCAAGATCGATGCGCTGATCGAAACCTCGTCCGGGATCTCGGTTTGCATTCTGGATGCTCAGGGCAACCTGCTTGCCAAGCGTGGCGCGATATACACCGTGCCGGGGGTGACGGTCGATACGCAGATCGAAATGCAGCAATGGGAACCGCCGGGCGATATGCCCGCGCTGCAACGCACTGCGGCCAGCCGCTATGTCAGGTTTCTGCCGTTGGAGCTGGGTGGCACGCAATATGTGATCGCCGCCGAAAGCGCCGTGGCGCCCCTGCTGGCAAAGCTGACCCAGAGCAGCCGCAACCATATCCTGGCGCTGGCGATGATCATGCTCGCGTCCACCGTGTTGGTGCAGTTGCTCAGCATGGTGACGACCCGCACGATCCGAAATCTCGCAGAGTTGAGCACCAAGGTCAGCCAGGCGATTTCCGCAGGTGACCAGAACCCTCCGACCTTTCCCAAAAGCAATGTGCAGGAATACGAGATGCTCTCGACCTCGCTGCGGGAGATGAGTGCGCAGATCGCCCGCGACTTTACGGTGCTTTCCGAGGTGAAAGACACTCTGGAGCATCGCGTGCGCATGCGCACCTCGCAGTTGAAACGGTTGTCGCAGGTTGCCAGCCAGACCACCAACGGGGTGATCATCACCGACTTGCGCGGACGCACCGACTGGGTCAACGAAGGTTTCACGCGGATGTCCGGTTTTGCATTGGATCAGGTAAAGGGGCGGCCACCTGCCAGTTTCCTCTACGGTCCGAAAACCAGCACCGAAACCGTTCAAAGGATGAACGCCGCGTTGGCCCGGGAGGAAGATTTCGAGGCTGAGCTTTTGCACTATACGCGCACCGGGCAAGAGTTCTGGACCGAAGTTTCGTGCAGCGCCCTGCACGATGATCGGGGACGGCTCACCGGGTATATGGCGGTGCTCACGGATGTGACCGAACTGAAGCTGAACGCGACCAAGCTGGAACGTACGCTGGAGCGGCTGGCGCTGGCGCTGGACGTCGGTCACATCGGCATCTGGGAGTGGAACATCGAGACGGACGAGACCTTTTGGGACAACACCGTCTACGACATCTTTGGTATCGCACCGGGCACAACGATCACTGCCGAAGTCTGGAAAAGCGTCGTGCATCCCGACGATGCGGCGCGCAATGACCAGTTGCTTGAACGGGTGTTGAACACGCGGGACCATGTGCTGGAGGATGAATACCGCATCTATCACAAGACCCGGGGCGAACGGATTGTCAAAGCCGTGTCTAGGGTGGTCTTTGACGATCAGGGCCGCGCCACGCGGATCACCGGCATCAACTTTGACGTCACCGACGACAGGCAGACCGCAATCGAAATCCGCGAACTGGCCGAGCACACGGAAACCGTGTTGGACAACATCGTAGACGGGATCATCACCATTGATCTTCAGGGGGAAATCCTGTCGTTCAATGCTGCTGCCGAAACCATCTTCGGCTATCACCAATCCGAAGTGGCCGGGCAGCATTTCAGTGTGCTGCTGCAGGGTGGCAAAACCCAGCACCTGGCAGGGCTGATCGAGGAATACCGGAATATGAACCCGTCCGAGAGGCGTGTGGCCCGCGAGATTCAGGGGCGGCGCAAGTCGGGCGCGGACTTTCCGCTGGAGTTCGCCTTTGCCGAAATCCGGCGCGACGGGCAAAAGGTCTTTGTCGGCATCGCGCGCGACATCACCGAACGCAAACGGGTGGAACGGATGACCAAGGAATTCATCTCGACCATCAATCACGAATTGCGCACGCCGCTGACCTCTATTCAGGGATCGCTGAAGCTGATCGACAGCGGCATGATCGGGACGTTGCCTGACAAGGTGAAAAAGATGGTGTCGGTATCCTTGCGCAACAGCGACCGGTTGCGCAGCCTGATTGACGACATGCTGGACATCGACCGGATGCTGTCGGGCAAGATGCGGTTCGACATGGGCACCCATGCGCTGCAGCCGCTGCTGGAACAGGTGATTTCCGACAATCAGGGCTATGCCGGAAACCACGGCATCGGGCTGGTGCTGGCCAGCCCCGTGCCGGATGTCCAGATATCGGTCGACAAGGGCCGGTTCGTGCAGATCATGTCGAACTTTATCTCCAACGCGATCAAGTTTTCGGCCCCCGATGGCAAGGTCACGGTCGATGCGGTGAGCACCGGGACCGACGTGACCGTGCATGTC
The DNA here is from genome assembly GCF_900129395.1 of Pseudosulfitobacter pseudonitzschiae. Classification (GTDB taxonomy): domain Bacteria; phylum Pseudomonadota; class Alphaproteobacteria; order Rhodobacterales; family Rhodobacteraceae; genus Pseudosulfitobacter; species Pseudosulfitobacter pseudonitzschiae. Next base: position 578,499 of record NZ_FQVP01000003.1, on the reverse strand, counting down.
ATCGACGAAGGCTGCGGCATCCCCGAGGCGCTGCACGAGCAGATTTTCGAACAGTTCTTCCGCGTGGATTCCTCTGATTCCAGCAGCATTGGCGGCACGGGTCTGGGCCTGTCGATTGCCAAGGCACTGGCCGAGCAGATGAACGCCACGGTGGGCCTGTCCTCGGTCGTGGGAGAAGGCAGCGATTTCTGGATAAAGGTGCCGCTTGTGGGCATCTCTCCGACAAGCTGAATATTATTTGACGGCTCTCGAATTCCGCTTGAAGATGCATATATCAATGGCACGACCACGTGACGCGCCAACGCGATCACGCCACGACACCACTCGACCAGATCAGATTGCATCGCGGGCCTTTTGACAGGCAGGCGATGATCGACCGCAGCCATGCCCTGCCATTGTGGCACCGGATCGCTGCATTTTGGGAGGACATTCCATGGCCAAAGGCAACAACAGCAAGCGCGGCAACAAAGAAACCAAGAAACCCAAGCAGGAAAAGCCCAAGGTTCTTGCGACCGCCAATTCCCTGACCGGCAAGAACGACCTGTCGATCGGGGGCAAAAAGCCCAAGTAACACCCCCCGGCCCCCTTCACGCCGAAGGGGGCCATCCGCCTGACACCTGAGTATTGTGCAGGGCCGCGCATTCGGGCAGGCTGGTCTGCGGATCATGTCAAAGGGTTGAGGATGCCGGAAATCAGTGCAGGCGGGATTGTTCTTGGCCTTCTGGCCGTGATCCTGTCCCGTTATGTGCCTGTGCGCCGCGACCCGTCGCGTCCGATGCCGTTCTGGGCCTCTGTGCTGGTCGGTTGTCTTGCGGCCTATGTCGGCCCCCCTGTTTTCGACATTGTTGTGAACCTGTGGCGCAAGATCTCCTTCCTGCCCGAAATCACCGAAGGCATGGTGTTCCTGGGCCTGTTCATGGCCGTTTTCCTGCAATTCGTGATCGAGCGTAAAGACCGCCCGCGACGCATTCCCGTCTGGGCGGTGGTGGTGATTTCGGTGGCTACCGCCTTTGCCCTGCCGCCGCTGATCTACCGTTTGACCGGGTCCTATTCAGCGCTTGCGCTGCGGGCGGATGTGAACCAGTGCGCTCAAGGGATACAAGGCGAAACAGAGCCCCGCCAACTCAGCAACACGTGTGATTTTCCAATTGTGGTCGGCCTGTGCGCACCGGGCGAAGAGAACCCTGCCCCTTGCGCGCAAACCGTGGCATTGGCCCCGGGCGAAACAACCAGCCTTGATCCGGATGGCGCGCGCCTCGCCTATGCGCCGGGCAACCGCGACGGCCTGTCCGTGGTCGCCTGTCGGCCGCCCAACCGCCCCTCGCGGATGATGAACCAGACCAACAAATATTACGTTGGCGTGTGTCTGCCCGCACTCTGAGCCGACGCGCTCAGGCGGTCGCGGCGATGGTGTGCAGCACCTTGCTGAGCTCGGGCGGCGTTGCGCCGTCGTTGCTGTTCCAATAGGCGGGCGTAGCCTTGTAAGGCAGCCGCACATGCGCCTGTATCTGCGTCGAGGCGACATAGCCCGGCAACAGGCACAGGTTTCGCGGCACCTCATCGGCGGGCGTCTGCGCGATATAAGCCGCTGTCGCGCGTGAGATCAGCCCGGGGCCTGTCTTGGCCCAGGTGTTGTCGTTCTCGCGCGCCAGCAGGGACGTGCGCGCCATATCCACGGCAATCTGCAACAGCGGATGACCGGCGCGCGCCATCATCAGGTTGTTGGCGATCGAACCGATCACAGGCTCGCGGAACAGCACCATGCCGCGCCCCAGCGTCCGCAAGGCGTCGAGGTCGCCCACCAGCATGTCGTCAGCATCGGTATAGATGCCACCGTCCGCCAGCAGCAGGCAAAGCCGCAGGAAGTCGCATTCCTCGGCCACGTTGTTGGCCATGCGAAAGGCCCTTACGTGGTCCGCGTCAAAGCGGTCCTTGAGAAAGGCGATGGCCGCCGGCTTGTCGTAACGATGATAGGTATAGCCTGGCAGGTCTTGCCAGCTTTGCATGACCGCCGCGACCTCGGGCGGGATGGTGGCCGCGTCCCAGTATTGCAGGATGCGGCGCGGAATGTCGGAGGCAGCGGACGGTGTCGCGTCGCGCGACACAGTGCTTTGCCAGCGGTCCAGCGCCAGTTTGGCGGGGTGGAAAAACACCCGTTCCAACGCCTCCGACATATCGGGGGCGAGTCCGTCATTTGATCGCAGGAACAGTTGTGCCTCGTTCAGCAGTGCGCCGATGTGGGTGGCGCGAAACTTGGAATTTGCGCCCCCGCCCCGACCCATTCCCGACGATACCACACGCGCCAGTGCGTCGGCGGCCTCAATCTCGCCACGGCCCAGTTTCAGCCGCATCATCTGGAACGGGTTCAGCAACGCGGCCCCGATGTCGCCGGCCTGGGTTATCAGCGTGTCGGCCTCGTCCAGACGATTGCTTTCCAGCAGGATGTGCAGGCGCATCCGCAGCACCCGCGCGCTGAGCGGGTCAGCAGAGGCGGCCAGAAGGTCCAGCGCCTGTTGCGGCGCGCCAAAGCGTTGGTATGCGGTGGTCAGCAACGCCAGGAAGCGGAACGAATTGGGCCAACGGCGGCGGCAAAAGCCCAGGTAGCGCAAGACGGTCTTGCGTTTGCCCGCCTGAAACAGAACCTCGACCAGATCGGCAGCCTCGTTCGGGGCACGCCTCTTGACCCGCGCCGCACGGGCACGGGCCAGCGCCACGTCGGGGCCGTCCAGCAGCAGATCGCTTTGCATTCGGAACCGCGCGATCTCGTTTTCGGGCAGATGCGCTTCCAGCCAGCGGCGCACCTTGGCCAACAGGTCTGCATCGGCGGCGGTGTGCGCCAGTTTGACCACATAGATTGCCAGCGGCAGCGAAACCGTGTCCCGCACCGTGGCCTGCGCGAATGCGGCGGCTGCCAATTTGAAATCGCGGTTCTTTTCGGCCACCTGCATCAGCCGCAACAGCTGCGGCGAGGTCCAGTGGTCAAGCCGCTGCGTGGCCTTTTCCAGCACTGCCTGTGCGCGGTCGGACTGGTCAAGTTTCAGAGCAAGGTCGCAGTATCTGAGCACGATATCCGGATCGACAGCGCGTGGGCTTGGGGTTGGGCTGTCCATCAATCCGCCGTCTGGATGTGGTGTTCCAGCAGGGTCATCGCCGACTTGAGATCACCGCGCGCCTCGGCCAGTTCGGCCAGCCCCAGGATGGCCTGGGCGTTCGTGGGATCAGACCGCAGGATATCGTTAAAGATTGTCTCTGCCTGACCCACCTCTCCGGCGTCGAGCGCGGCACGCGCGGCTTGCAGGTGCACGGGCGAGGCGACGGGGGCTTCGGTTCGCAGGCCCGACAGGACGCCAAAGGCCTCGGCCGGTTGTCCCGATTGCAACAGGATCTGTCCCTTGCGGCGCAGAATCTCGGGGTCCTGCGCCCCCAGCCGCGACAATGCCAGATCGCATGCCGCCAGCCCTGCGTCCATGTCGCTGGCCAGCAGCGCCATTTCGATCTGCGCGGTCAGGGCACCACGGTGCGATGGGGATCGTTTCAGGATATCTGTGTAAAGTGATGCCGCCGCATCGGTACGCCCTGCCGCGCGCTGAGCAGCGGCAAGCGCGAACTGAACCGTCGCACTGCGCGGGTCGCGCTGCAGCAGGGTTTGCAATATCCCGATGGCGTCGTCGGTGCGCCCGATCCGTTGCAGGGCATTGGCCAGCTTTTGCTGCAGGGCACTGTTTCCGACGAGTTGCTCCAACCCCAGTTCGCATCGCGCAATTGCGAGCGGCGGGTCGCCCAGGGCCAGAGCCACGTCGGCGCGTCCGATCCATGCGTTTTCGGATTTGGGATGTTTTGCCAGAACCTGGCCAAAGAGACGGTCGGCACTGTCAAAATCCCTGACCGCCATCAGACCACGCGCGACGGCGATCTTCTGGTGTTGCGTGGTTGCGGGATCAGCGGCCAGCGTGCGCAGCACCTTTTGCGCCCGAACCATTTCCCCCAGCCTGCGCAAAACCGTGGCCTGTTTCAAAAGCAGCGCCGGATCGGCAGGCATCACGGTGAGCGCTGCCGCGATATGGGACAAGGCCGCCTGAAGGTCACCCGCTGCCACACTGGCGTCTACGCGCCCGATCAAGGCAGGCTGAAACGCGGGCGCTGTCGCCAGCACCGCATCATAAAGCGGGATCGCCTGAGCGTGTGCGCCAAGGCTGCGCAAGGCCGCGACGACCCCCATACGCACCGGGTTGTCGGACTCTTCCAGCCTGTGCGGTGCCACAAGAAGATCACGCGCCGCGACCAGATGCGATTTCAGCGCGGAGTTGCGGTCTGTGGTGTTGCCATCGGACATGGATCGAGAACCTGAGCGGAAAGCGGGAGTGCCATTTTGCCCCGGACGTTTCCAGTTTCGCGGCGCAGACTCAACCCCTGCGCATGCGATGTGCTCGAGGAGTTGGCCACAAAAACCGGACCACGAGGGGGTGGTCCGGGCCTTTCTATCGGGCTGAGGTCAGATCAGGCGACCTGACGTGCGTCCAGCCATCCGCGGATTGCAGGCGGCAACAGGCGTGCGGCAGAGACGCGCGGGCGGTCCATTTCCGTGATGGGTCGCTCGTCGCCGTAAAGGTCCAGATACTCTTGATAATTGTCAAAAGACTGGCGGGTCAGATAGTCGACGAATGTCTCCGAGGCCGCACCGTTGGCCAGGATCGCATCATGGGCGGTGGTCTCGATGTGATAGACGGTAAAGTGGGTGTCGAGTTCGGCAGGCTTCACAAAGCGGATGCTAGAACCGTTGACCAAAGCCGACGCGTTGATGATCAGATCATTCAGGATCATGCCATGGTCTGCGGTGACGACCAGATCACGTGTGGGGACATTGTCGCCCAGCGCGCCTGCGGCAATCTTCACCGGCTCGTTGCGCTTGGCCAGACCGAACATCGGCATGATGGTGCGGTGGCCGACCCATTTCACACGGGTTTCAGCGCCATCTGCCGTGATCAGGCAATCGCCGATCTTCAGGTCCTGAACGGCGACTTCACCAGCGGATGTGGCAATCATCGTATCCTTGGCAAAGCAGGGCACAGCGTAGGTATCACCCGAGTTCACCGCCGGGGTCGCGGGAACGGACACGGGTTCTTGTGTCATGAAGACAGACACAAAGTCCGGAAACGCATCATAGGAAAACACAGGCCAGGTTACACCGTCAATCACCATTGTTCCAATGTAGTTCATCTGGCCGTTGGTTGGGCTGGTGTAGCTGTCACCGGTTTCGAAAGTCGTATCAGCTTCACCATCTGTGACAACTTCGGTCGAGTTTTGTACAGAAACTGGCTGCACATTGGATAGGGAATAGGTAACCGCATGGGTCGTCGCGAATGTCGCCATTTTTGTTAATCGTCCTGTGTAAATTGTTGCAGCGGCATTATGAATTCCTTGTTGCCGTCAACATCTGGTTGCATAGGCCCCTAGATCAAGCAAGCAAGGAAAATCCGCTGACGTCCAGGCGTTCGGCAGGACCTTCTGCGTAATACATTTCATAAAAAACTGTAATACTTCACTTATTTTCGCATCACCGTGAAGATTGAATGCGCTGCGAGACCAATATGACATTGCGTCACTGCGGGAGTTTTCGACCGCTCCGGGCACGCTCGGACCGTTGCAAAATATCACCTTAAAGTTGCAAAATCCGTCGCTAGGAATTGCACATCTCGCTATTTCCAGGAGACTATTCGGCGCGCACCCCGACGACCACAGGCGGATCGGTGAGGTTTTCAGGATATGCCCCAAAGTTCAGCAGGTCGCGGCGGCCATATTGGTCGGCGATGCCTTCGGCCAGATTACGAATGGTCACCCCTTGGCCGCTGCAAATGTTGGTGGGACCGGTCCGCGTGCCGGTGATGTCCTTGACCAGCATCCGGGCGGCGTCCCTTACGTCGAGATAATCGCGCAGGGCGGTGCCGCGGGTCAGGTCAACGGGCACGCCGCGTGCCAGTTTGTCGTGCAGTTGCGGCACCAGCCGCCGCCTGTCCTCGCGGTCGCCGTAAAGATAGAACAGGCGCGCCCACAGGAATTCGATTTCGGCCGTGGCGCACCATGCGGTCAGCATGGTAAAGGCCGCAACCTTGGCCGCTGCATAGGGGGTTTCGGGCGCAAGGGGGGTGTCGACAGACAGGTGCCCTGCCGACAGGTCGTATTCAAAGCAGGTGCCTGCGCCGACAAAGCGCCGCACACCTGCGGCAGCGGCGCCTTTGGCCATGGCAAGCGTGCCCGTCAGGCAATCGAGATTGCGCTCGGATGTCAGGTATTTGCCCGGCTCGGCGTACCATGCCAGATGCACGACTGTGTCGATCTCGGCCAGTTGTTCCGCCCACCAATCGGCGTTTTGGGCAAAGAGATCATCACAGGTGACCTTGCGGGCTTCCAACCCTTCAAGCCGCGCCTCGGAGCCTGTGCGGATCACGCAAGTCAGGTCGTGCCCGGCGGCGGCCAGTTGCTGCGCCACGGGCAGGCCGACAAATCCGGTGGCACCTGTGATCAGGATACGGCTCATCGTGCGCGGGCCCAAGACATTGCCCATGTGGGCGCCGGACCAAGGCGTGAAATCGGGCTGTTGTCTGTCAAAATGATACCTTCCGCATGTCCCCAACGACTACCGCGCAGCGCTTGCGCAATGCAACTGCGGTTGCGCGGCCTGCCCCGCCGCGTGTTGAAATTTGCCGACTGTCACATTTCCGATGCGTAGCTGCTCTAAGCCACTGCCAACAGACACCAGACGTGGACGGGTCAATGCGGCACCGGACAATTTTCATTTCCGACGTTCATTTGGGAACACCCGGATGTCAGGCCGAGATTCTGCTGGATTTCCTGTCGAACAATCAGGCCGATACGATCTATCTGGTCGGTGACATCATCGACGCATGGCGGCTGCGGCGGGGGTGGTTCTGGCCGCAAAGCCACAATGACGTCGTGCAGGAACTGCTGGCGCGGGCGCATGACGGGGCCAGGATTTTCTATATTCCGGGCAACCATGACGAGGTGCTGCGCACCTATCTGGGGACACATTTCGGCGGGGTCGAAGTGGTGGAAACCGCGCCCCACGTCACTGCCGATGGCCGCAGGCTGCTGGTCACCCATGGAGATCAGTTCGACAGCATCGTGGTCAACGCCAAGTGGCTGGCCCACTTGGGCGACCGCGCCTATGAATTCGCGCTGTGGCTGAACACATGGCTGAACCGGATCAAACGGCTGTGGGGCGGGCAATACTGGTCGCTGTCCAAATGGGCCAAGCATCAGGTCAAACAGGCCGTCAGCTTTATCAGCGAATACGAACATGTGCTGGCCGACGAGGCGCGGCGGCATGGTTTTGACGGTGTAGTTTGCGGGCACATTCACAGCGCGTGCATCCGCAAGATCGACGGGCTGGATTACATCAACACCGGCGATTGGGTCGAAAGCTGCACGGCGGTGGTCGAGGACATGACCGGCACCCTGCGGCTGATCGACTGGGCCGAGACGATGCGCAACCGCGACGCGCGTCCCCCAAGACGGCGCATGGTGCGCCGCCCCGAACCTCTGACCAAAGACAAGGAAGTGGCATAGTCCCGATGACCGACACCCCCAACATTGCCGAACAGCTTGGCGCTGCTGTCCACCAGAACGAGGCGCTGAACAGCACCGGATTTCTGGAACGTATCTTTTCGCGTCTGTTCCAGGGGCTGGTCTATCCGCAGATATGGGAAGACCCGGTCGTGGACATGCAGGCGCTGGCGTTGCAACCGGGGCAGGACCTGTTCTGCATCGCCTCGGGCGGGTGCAACGCGATGTCCTACCTGACCGCGCAGCCGGGTTCGGTGACGGCGGTGGATCTGTCGCCTGCACATGTGGCGCTGGGGCGGCTCAAGGTGGCGGCGGCCACACATCTGACACAGGCGCAGTTCTTTGAGTTCTTCGGGCGGGGCGACAGTTCTGCCAACGTGGCGCTTTATGACCGAAAGCTGGCGCGGGTGCTGGACGCAGACACCCGCGCCTTTTGGGAGGGCCGCGTGATGGGCCGTCGCCGGATCACGATGTTTGCACGCGGCTTTTACAGGTTCGGGGTTCTGGGCCGGTTTCTGCGGCTGGTGCATGGCCTGTCGTGGCTGGCAGGTCTGGATTACCGTCCGCTGCTGGAAGCGCCCAGCCTGAAGGCACAGAAAGAGTTCCACGACACCCGCATCGCCCCGCTGCTGGACGCGCGCACCGTGCGGTGGCTGGCGCGGCGGCGCGCGTCGTTGTTCGGTCTGGGCATTCCGCCCGCGCAATATGACAAGCTGGCCGCCGACGGGGATGGCGACGTTCTGGTGGTGCTCAAGGAACGCGTGCGCAAGCTGGCCTGCGACTTCCCGATCCGCGACAATTACTTTGCATGGCAAGCCTTTGGCCGCAGCTATGAACCCGGCGTGCCGCGTTCGGTGCCGCCCTATCTTGAGCCAGCGCACTTTGACACGGTGGTGGAAGGCGCGGGGAATGTTGCCTTTCTGAACCGGTCGATGACCGACCTGCTGGCCGAGCGGGACGCCGCGTCGCTGGATGCCTTTGTACTGCTGGATGCGCAGGACTGGATGAACAACGTGCAATTGAACGCGCTGTGGCAACAGATCACCCGCACTGCGCGGCCCGGTGCGCGGGTGATTTTCCGCACGGGCGGTGCCGAGGACATCCTGCCCGGACGGGTGGCGCCCGAGTTGCTGGACCAGTGGCAATACCAGCGCGAGACCTCGCAAGCCTGTTTCGCCCGCGACCGGTCGGCGATCTACGGCGGGTTTCACCTGTACCAACTAAAAGGCGAATGACGATGGCCGACACGGTGTCTCATGCCGAGCTGATGGACAGCACCTATCGTTACCAGCGGCTGATCTATGACATCACACGGCGCTATTACCTGCTGGGCCGTGACCGGCTGGTGACCGATCTGGCACCGCCACCGGGGGGGCGGGTGTTGGAAATCGGCTGCGGCACCGGGCGCAATCTGGCTTGTATTGCCGACCGTTATCCCGGCTGCGCGCTCTTCGGGCTGGATATATCGTCGCAGATGCTGTTGAGCGCGCAGGCCAAGCTGGGGGATCGTGCGACGTTGGTGCGCGGGGATGCCTGCGATTTTGACGGCGCGGCGCTGTTTGGCGGGCAGGGTTTTGACCGTGTGGTGTTGTCCTACAGTCTGTCGATGATCCCCGACTGGCAAGCAGCCTTGCGCATGGCGGCGGCGCAACTGGCACCGGGCGGAGAATTGCATGTGCTGGACTTTGGCAACCAGACCCGCCTGCCCCGCAGCTTTCGCCGCCTGTTGCAGGCCTGGCTGGCGCGGTTTCATGTGACGCCGCGTGTTGATCTGCACGCACAGATGCAAGAGATTGCCGCGTCGCACAACCTGAAGCTGCGCTTTCAACCCTTGTACCGTGACTATGCCCGCTACGGCGTGCTGATGCGTTCCGCGCAGGCGACATAGGTCGGCGACGCGGCCTCTCGCCCCTGAATTTTTCGCTGCAGCGCAGCGTCTTAGCTGCATTGAAAACGCCGCGTCTGCCATTGCCAATGGTCAGGGCGCGGGATAGCAATCTGGCAAACTCAAGTGACCTTGGAGGAGGGAAAAGATGTTTTTCAACAAAATTCGCCAAACCGCCGCGTTTGCCGTCGTCGCAACGCTCGCAGCGGGCGCAGTCGCCGCCGAAACCGAAGTGAAGCTGGGCTATGCGCTGGCGCCGGATTCGCATTACGGCGTCGCCGCGGACAAGTGGCAAGAGGTCGTCGAGGCCAAGACTGAAGGCAAGTTCAAGTTCCGCCATTTCCCTTCCTCCGGTCTGGGCGGCGAGCGTGAGGTGGTCGAGGGGCTGCAACTGGGCACTGTCGAGGCGACCATCGTGTCCACCGGCACGCTCAGCAACTTTGTTCCCGCCACCGGCGTGACCGACATCCCGTTCCTGTTCCGCAGCCTTGAGCACGCGCGCCACGTTCTGGACGGGCCGATCGGTCAGGAAATCCTGGCCGAGTTCGACGATGCCGGTCTGGTGGCCATCGCTTGGGGCGAGCAAGGGTTCCGCCACATCACCAACAACCGCAACCCGATTGAAACGCCCGAAGATCTGGCGGGCATGAAGCTGCGGACGATGGAAAACCCCGTTCACCTGTCAGCGTTCAACGCGCTGGGCGCGGCCCCCACACCGATGGCATGGCCCGAAGTGATCGGCGCGCTGCAACAGGGCACCATCGACGGTCAGGAAAACCCGCTGTCGGTAATCGTTTCGGCCAAGCTGAACGAAGTGCAGAAATACCTGACGCTGTCGGGCCACGTCTATTCGCCCGCCATGTTGCTGGTGTCGAAACCGTTCTGGGACACACTGTCGGACGAAGACAAGGCCGCCTTTGAAGAAGGTGCAACCGAAGCGGTTGTGGCCATGCGCGCCTATGTCGACGATGTGGAAACCAGCGGCGTCGAGACGCTGCAAGAGCGCGGCATGGAAGTCAACGAGCTATCCGAAGAGCAAAAGGCCGCGTTCCGCGCGTCGGTCGAAAGTGCTTATGAGGGCTACTACGAGACCTATGGCAAGGACCTGATCGACCGCATTTCGGCGACAGAGTAACCTGTACACAGGCACCAGGAGCGGCCGAAGCGGACAAGCTTTCGGCCGCTTTTTCATTCGCGGAGAACACAAAGCATGACGCGCAGGATCGAACGAATTTTCGTGTCGCTGAACGAACTGGCGGTGATCGGGCTGCTGGCGTCGATGACGCTGATCGTGGGGGCCAATGTCGCCCTGCGTTATACCACGAACCATTCGCTGCCCTGGGCAGACGAGGCCGCGCGGTACCTGATGATCTGGATGACTTTTCTGGGGGCGGGGCTGGCGTTGAGGATGGGCGGACACGTGGCCATCACCAACCTGCACGATTTCATCGGCACCCGGTCGCAGCAATGGCTGCGTGCGGTCATTGTTCTGGTTTTGCTGATCTTCTTCGCCTTCATGGTCTATGTCGGCTGGCAATACATGCAGCGCGCGCGCTTTCAACAAACCCCTGCCCTGCGGCTGTCATTTCAATATGTCTATGCGGCGATGCCCGTCGGGTTCAGCCTGTTGATTGTCCATCTGTTATTGATCGCCAAGCCGTTCATTCAAGCCGGGCTGTACAAGCAAGATCAAGGCGTGTCCGATGCCGCCCCCGGAGCTGCCAATGGCTGAAATCCTGTTTATATCCCTCTTTGGGCTGATGATCCTTGGCCTGCCGGTGGCCTTTGCCATGGCGATATCGGTGTTTCTGGCCATCGCTTTTGGCAGCTCTTACCCCGAGATTGTCGTGGTGAAAGAGATGTTTTCGGGGCTGGACAGTTTTCCGCTGCTGGCGGTGCCGTTCTTTATTCTGGCCGCCGAGATCATGACCGGCGGGGCGATCACGCATACGCTGTTGCGCTTTGCCTCGCAGTTCGTGGGGCATTTGCGCGGCGGGCTGGGCTATGCCAACGTCATCTCCTCGACCATGTTTGCGGGCATCTCCGGCTCGGCTTTGGCCGATGCGGCGGGACCCGGTGCAATGATGATCCGCATGATGGAAAAGGGCGGGTACGACCGCCCCTATGCCGGTGCGCTGACCATTTCCAGCGCCGTCGTCGGACCGATCATTCCGCCGTCGATCGTGATGATCATCTACGCCCTGCAAGATCAGGAAGTGTCGGTGGGATCGCTGTTCATGGCAGGCGTTGTTCCGGGTTTGTTGCTGGCCTTGGGCAACCTTGCGACGAACGGATACGTCAGCTGGAAACGCGATTACCGCAGCACCGAACCGCGCCCATCCAAGGCCGAGATGTTACGCACCACGGCGATGGCGCTGCCCGCGCTGGGGCTGATCGTGTTGATCGTCGGCGGCATTCGCGGTGGCATTTTCACTCCGACCGAGGCGTCGGTGATCGCGGTGTTCTATGCGCTGTTCTGCGGGATGTTCATTTACCGCGCCCTGCGCCTGCGCGACCTGCCCGCGATCATCCTGCGCGCCGCCTTGATCAGCGCCGCCGTGCTGCTGATCCTAGGCGCGGCGCGGGCCTTTGCCTGGGTGCTGGTGATCGAGGGCGTGCCGCAGTTCCTGGCCGAGACGATCATTTCGTGGAACCTGTCGCCCATTCTGTTCCTGCTGGCCGTCAACGTGTTGATGCTGCTGTTTGGCCTGTTCATGGACCCCTTGCCGGGGGTGATGATCCTGGTGCCCATTCTGGCCCCGATCAGCCACGCGCTGGGGATTGCGCCCGATCACTTTGCCATCGTGGTGATCGTGAACCTGACACTGGGGCTGACAACGCCACCGGTGGGCAGTCTGATCTTTGTGGTGTCATCCGCCGCCAATCTGCGGCCTGCCACGTTGATCCGCGAAATGCCGCCCTTCTTTCTGGCGAATTTTATCGTGCTCATGCTGCTGACCTTTGTGCCGGTCCTGAGCACGTGGTTGCCGCGGATCAGCGGTTTCTGAACGGATAAGTGATTGATTATGGCCGCTGTGTGCAGGTGGCCGGTCGTTCCACATCTTGACATTCGGTTGCATCACTTTGATTGACTGCACCAAGGGTTTGTTCACGTTAAGGGGGAGGGAAGATGCGTTTTCTGGGAATGATAGCGGCGCTGATTTGCGCCATTAACCAGGTGGTAGGCAAGACATTCGCCTGGCTGTCGCTGGGCATCGTGGTTGTGTGTTTCACAGTCGTTGTACAGCGGTATCTGTTCGCCACCAGCTATGTGTGGATGCAGGATCTGTATATCTGGCTGAACGGTGCGATGTTCACGGCCGTGGCCGGTTTCGCGCTGTTGCGCGATGATCATGTACGGGTGGATATTTTCTATCGCCCCGCCAAGATGAAGACACGGGCGATCACCGATCTGATCGGCGTTGTCCTGTTCCTGATGCCGTTCATGTGGATCGTCTACACCTATTCCATGCCCTTCGTGCAACGGGCCTGGAACTATCATGAAGCGTCGGCGAACGTCGGCGGGATGCCGGGGCTCTTTATCCTGAAATCCTTCATCATCGCCTTTGCGGTGCTGATCGCGTTGCAGGGTGTGGCGATGATCATCCGCTCGATCCTGATCCTGACCGGCAATGTGCATCTGGTGCCCGCGTCGATCCAATACAGTGCAGACCGCATCGCGGCAGACCACCCCGAAGGAGCCGTGTAATGGACCCCGTCCTGATTGGCGAACTGCTCGCCGCTTTGATGTTTTTTGGCGTTATCGGCTTTTTGCTGCTGGGTTTTCCAGTGGCATTCACGCTGGCGGGGACGTCGCTTTTGTTCGGCAGCCTCGGGCTGGCCTTTGGTGTGTTCGATCCGTCGAACTTCGGCTCGCTGCCGAACCGTTACATCGGGTTCATGACCAACGAAGTGCTGGTTGCCGTGCCCTTGTTCATCTTCATGGGGGTGATGCTGGAACGCAGTCAGATCGCCGAACAGTTGCTGCTGACCATGGGCAAGCTCTTTGGCAACATGCGCGGCGGGCTTGGCTTTTCTGTGGTGCTGGTGGGTGCGATGCTGGCGGCCTCGACCGGGGTTGTGGGTGCGACCGTGGTCACCATGGGTCTGATCTCGCTGCCTGCGATGTTGCGGGCGGGCTATGACCCCAAGCTGGCCACGGGTGTGATCTGCGCCAGCGGAACGCTGGGACAGATCGTGCCGCCGTCGACCGTGCTGATTTTCATGGGGGACATGCTGTCAGGTATCAACAGCCAGGTGCAGATGGCCAAGGGCAACTTTGCCCCCACGCCCGTGTCCGTGGGAGACCTGTTTGCCGGTGCGCTGCTGCCGGGCATCCTGCTGATCGTGCTGTACCTGCTGTTTGTGCTGTTCAAGGCCGTGACCGACCCCGAGTCCTGCCCTGCGACCCCGGTTCCTGCTGAAGAAAAGAAGGACCTGCTGCGCGAGGTCTTTGTCGCGCTGGTCCCGCCGCTGTTGCTGATCCTTGCCGTTCTCGGCTCGATCCTGGGCGGGATTGCAACCCCGACCGAAGCGGCCTCGGTGGGGGCCGTGGGGGCGATGATCCTGGCGGCGACACGCTGGCGGTTGTCCTTTGGCGTGCTGCGTGAGACCGCGATTTCGACCGCGACGATCACCAGCATGGTCTTTGTCATCCTGCTGGGGGCCTCGGTGTTTTCGGTGGTCTTCCGCATGATGGGCGGTGACAACCTGGTGCACGAATTCCTGAGCAACCTGCCCGGCGGCAAGCTGGCAGCGGTGGCCGTTGTGATGGTGATCATGTTCTTCCTGGGCTTCATCCTTGACACGTTCGAAATCATCTTCATCGTAATCCCGATCACCGCGCCCGTATTGCTGGCGCTGGATGTCGATCCCGTTTGGCTGGGTGTGATGGTGGGTGTGAACCTGCAAACCTCGTTCCTGACCCCGCCCTTCGGCTTTGCGCTGTTCTATCTGCGCGGCGTGGCCCCGGCCGAGCTGCCGACCAGCGCGATCTACAAGGGCATCCTGCCCTTCGTGCTGCTGCAGATCGTAGCGATTGCGATCCTGTTCGTGTTCCCGGAACTGGTCACCTGGCTGCCGCGGTTGATCGCCAGCTAGGATGCGCACCCCCGAAATGCAAAAAGGCCCGGTGTTTCCACCGGGCCTTTTCGTGTCTGCGGATCGCTTCGGATCAGTACTTCAGGTACTTCTGACGTGCTGCAACCAGCGGCGAGTCGATGGTCTCGGTGCGGACGCGCACCAGGTTCAGCGCCTCGATGAAGCTTTCCGTGGTCTTTTTCACCAGCGGGTCGTCGCTGTTGCGCAGCTCCTCGATCACTTCGACAGACGCCTTGGCACCCGCTTCCATGATGTCGTCGGGGAAGGCACGTACGATCACACCGTGATCGTCGACCAGCGTTTTCAGCGCGCGCGGGTCGTTGGCGACAAAGTCCGACGCAACCTGATCGTATTCCGCCTGGCTCACATCACGGATGATCGCTTGCAGGTCGTCGGGCAGCTCCTGGTATTTCTTCTTGTCCACGACCAGTTCGGTCGCAAGGCCCGGCTCGACGAAGGACGGCATGTAGTAGTTCTTGGCGACCTGATAGAAACCCAGCGCCAGATCGTTGTAGGGGCCAACAAATTCAGCCGCGTCCAGCGTGCCCGATTGCAGCGCCTGGAAGATTTCGCCCGCGGCCATGTTGGTGACGGTTGCGCCCAGTTTTTCCCAGACACGACCACCCAGACCGGGGGTGCGGAAACGGATGCCCTTGACGTCCTCGACGCTGTTCAGTTCGTTGCGGAACCAGCCGCCGGCCTGCGTGCCGGTGTTGCCGGACAAGAAGCCCTGAACGCCGAACTGGTCATAGATTTCGTCCCAGATTTCCTGACCGCCCAGGAAGCGCACCCATGCCGTCAGTTCGGGTGTGGTCATGCCATAGGGCACACCGGTGAAGAACGACAGAGCGGGCGATTTGTTCTGCCAGTAGTAGGCAGCGCCATGGCTCATCTCGGCGGTGCCGTCGATGACAGCGTCCAGCGATTGCAGCGGCGGCACAAGCTCGCCTGCCGAAAAGACCTGAACAGTCAGACGGCCGCCGGATGCTGCGGTGATGCGGTCAGCAAGGCGCTGTGCGCCGACGCCCAGACCGGGAAAGTTCTTTGGCCATGTTGTCACCATGCGCCATGTGATGTTGCCCTGGGCAACGGCCGGTGCGGCCAGCGTCGATGCCGCGGCACCTGCCCCCATTACACCTGCTGTACGAATAAAAGAACGACGATCCACGATGTTTCCTCCCGAATTGAAATGTCGCCAAGCCTGTCTGATCTGTGGTGTCAAAAGGGCTTCTGCGACTTGTTAAACACTGCTCTTGGGGAATGTCCATGCGTTGAACGCAAAGTGATACATCACTTTTTGCGTGCACTGTAACACAACGCCCCGTGCAAAATTTTAGGTGTGGTATCAAGCATCTATGCCAGACTGCGCGCTGCAGCTTCCGGCCGGAAATGGGGCACGGTGCGCTGATGGCAGCATCTGGCCGCGACCTTGGGGCGCAGGGGGCGGGACAGAGCGATTTGACGTGCTATTTGTGTGCAGACATTTCATGGTATCATTCGCCCACAACCAGACGAAAGCCCCCGTTGATGAAAGCGCTTCGCCAGATTGTTCTGATGCTGATTGTCCTCGCTGTGGGGGTATATGTGTGGATTGCCTTTGTGCCCGCCGCGCAGCCCTTTCTTGCGCGGATGGGGGTGTATGACCTGCTGGGCATGACACCTCCTGCCCCGCAAGAGGCCGCAGCCCAGGGCCGTGGGCAAAGTGGTGGTGCGGTGCCGGTCGTGACCGCCCGTGTGGCCGAACAGGCCCGCGCCGACCGGATCACGGCCATTGGCGACGGGCGCGCGCGGCGTTCGGTCACGGTGCGGTCCAGCGCCGTGGGCACGATCACCGAACTGACCATTGCCTCGGGCAACTATGTGCAGGCCGGCACGATCATCGCCCATCTGCAGGACGAAGCGGAAAAGATCGCGCTGGAACAGGCAGAGATCGAATATGAAAACGCCAACACCGAGGCAAAGCGCATCACGCAGCTGGAAACCTCGGGCGCGGTGACCGAAGTGCGCCTGCGCGAAAGCCAGTTGGCCCTGCGCAGCGCCGAACTGGCCGTGCGGCAAGCCAAGTTCGATCTGTCCCAGCGCCAGATCACCGCGCCGATCAGCGGATGGGTGGGGATCATCGATCTGGAAGAAGGCGACCGCGTGAATGCGCAGGATGTGCTGGTGACGATCACCGACCGGTCCGACATCCTGATCGACTTTCGCGTGCCGGAACGTGTCGTGGGTCAGATTGCCGTGGGCCAACCGATTATTGCCACACCGCTGGGCCAGCCCGGAACGGAGCTTGAGGGCGAAATCAGCGTGATCGACAGCGTTGTGGATCGCGCCAGCCGCACGCTTCTGGTCCAGGGTAGCGTGCCCAATGATGCGGACCTGCTGCGCGCGGGCATGGCGTTTTCGGTCAACCTGTCCTTTCCTGGTGAAACCCTGCTGTCGATTGCGCCGCTGGCAGTGCAGTGGTCCAGCGAGGGCCCCTTTGTCTGGGTGGTGCGTGAAGGCAAGGTCGCCCAGGCCAGCGTCGAGATCGTGCAGCGCAACAGCGATGCTGTGTTGGTGCGGGCCGACGGTCTGGCTGCTGACGATGAAGTGGTGACCGAAGGCGTGCAATCCTTGCGCAATGGCACCGAGGTCAGCCCACGTACCGACGCGGCATCGGCACTTGCGGATGAGGAAACCACACGCGGTGGCACACTGTGAGCGCGCAAGCGACCTCATCCTCGGGCACGGCGCTGTTCGTGCGCAGGCCAATCCTGGCCTTTGTGCTGAACGCGCTGATCGTGCTGGCCGGTGTCGCGGGATTGTTCGGTGCGGAAATTCGTGAACTGCCCAACGTGGACCGGCCCGTTGTCACCGTCACCACGCGGTTTGACGGGGCCTCGCCTGAAACGGTGGACCAAGAGCTGACAGGGCGGATCGAGGGCGCGGTGGGACGGGTGTCCGGTGTGCGGTCGATCTCGTCCAACTCGCGCTTTGGCCGGTCGCGGGTGACGCTGGAATTCAACGACAGCGTCGACATCGACGTGGCCGCGACCGACGTGCGTGATGCGGTGGCGCGGATCGTCAACCAGCTGCCCGAAACCGCTGACCAGCCCGAGATCGTCAAGGCCGACGCCAACGCGCAGCCGGTGATGCGCATCGCCGTCACCTCGGCAGGCCGGTCGCCACAAGAACTAACCACCATCGTGCAGGACCGGATCGAAGACCGGCTGATTTCCATCGATGGCGTGGCCGATCTGCAAATCTACGGCGACCGCGAGCCGATCTTTCGCGTGGACATCGACCAGCTGAAGCTGGCCAGCCGCGGCCTGACGCTGGGCGACATGCAGCGCGCGCTGTCCAACCTTGCCTTTGACACGCCTGCGGGCGATCTGGCGGGGGATCGCCAGTCGATCAACGTGCGCACCACGGCCACGGTCGCCACCACCGCTGCCTTCGAGGCGCTTGAGATCAAGCGTGACGTCAAGGTCGGCGATGTCGCCACCGTCACCCTTGGGCCTGCGCCGGGGGAAACCGTGCTGCGGGCCAACGGGCAGCAGGGTCTGGGCATCGGTGTGATCCGTCAGGCGACCTCGAACACGCTGGAGATTTCGGCCGGCGTGCGCGCCGTGGTGACGGAGTTGAACCAGACCCTGCCCGAGGATGTCACGATCGCGGTCACCTCGGACGATGCGATCTTTATCCAGGGGTCGATCGAGGAGGTGTTGAAAACGCTGGGCTGGGCTGTGGCCATCGTGATTGCGGTGATCTTTCTTTTCCTGCGCGACCTTCGTGCGACGCTGATACCGGCACTGACGTTGCCTGTGGCGCTGATCGGCACGTTGGCTGCGATCTACATGGTCGGGTTTTCCGTCAACATCCTGACCTTGCTGGCGCTGGTGCTGGCCACGGGGATGGTGGTGGATGACGCCATCGTTGTGCTGGAAAACATCGTGCGCCAGCGGGTGGCCGGCATGGGACCACGGGCCGCTGCCGTAAACGGCACGTCACAGGTGTTCTTTGCCGTCGTGACCACCACCGCGACCCTTGCTGCGGTGTTCGTACCGCTGTCGTTCCTGCCCGGACAGGCGGGCGGGCTGTTCCGCGAATTCGGCTTTACACTGGCAATGGCGGTGCTGTTGTCATCGGTCGTGGCGCTGAGCCTGTGTCCGGTGCTGGCCAGCCGCATGTTGACGAAAGCTCCCGACCAGAACGCGCGCGGACCGATGATCTGGCTGGGCAACCGTTTGATGCAGCTCTACGAGACCAGCCTGCGCGGTGCGCTGGCGATGCCGTTCGTGATCGTGCTGATCGCGGCAATTGTTGCCGCCACCGCCGCGATGATGGCGGGCAGCATCCGGCAGGAACTGACCCCTGCCGAGGACCGTGCCGTCGCCTTGCTGAGCGTCACCGCGCCGCAAGGCGTGTCACTGGATTACACCCGCAGCAAGATGCGCGAGATCGAAAACATCGTCGCCCCGATGCAAGAGGCCGGCGAGATCACCAATGTGTTTTCGATCACCGGCTTTGGCGCGGACAACCGGGGGTTCATGGTGTTCACACTGGCCAAATGGGAGGACCGCACCCGCAGCCAGCAGGACATTGTGAGCGAGATCAACGGCAAGCTGGGCGGGATCATCGGGGTACGGGCCTTTGCGATCCAACCCAATTCGCTGGGCATTCGCGGCGCGGGGCGCGGGCTGGCCTTTGCGATCACCGGAGACAGCTATGACCAGCTGAGCAAGGTCGCCGAGGACATGGTCGCACAGTTGAGCCAGAACCCTGACATGGGGCAGGTCCGGCTGGAATACGAACGCACGCAACCGCAGTTGTTCGTCCAGATCGACCGTGCACTGGCCGCCGACCTGGGGATTGATATCACCGGGCTGGGTCAGGCGTTGCAGGCCATGTTGGACGGGCGCACCGTTGGATCAGTGTTCATCGACGACAAAAGCTTTGACGTGAAGATGCTATCGACCTCAACACCGGTGAACGATCCGCGCGACCTTGAGAACATCTTTGTCCAGTCGGGCAATGACCTGATGGTGCCGCTGGCCAGTTTTGTAACGCTGGAAGAACGCGCGGTTGCCCCCGAATTGGACCGCGAGGGGCAGAACCGTTCGGTCGAGCTGACGGCGGGGTTGACGCCCGATCTGTCGCTGGGCGATGCGCTGGCCGAGGTGCGCGCCATTGGCGACGAGGTTCTGGCCGAAAGCAACCGCATCGTGCCGCTGGCCGAAGCGGCGACGCTGGACCAGACCAATTCTGGCATCTTCCTCACCTTCGGCTTTGCCATCCTCGTGGTGTTCCTGGTGCTGGCCGCGCAATTCGAAAGCTTT
This sequence comes from Pseudosulfitobacter pseudonitzschiae, assembly GCF_900129395.1. Taxonomy (GTDB): domain Bacteria; phylum Pseudomonadota; class Alphaproteobacteria; order Rhodobacterales; family Rhodobacteraceae; genus Pseudosulfitobacter; species Pseudosulfitobacter pseudonitzschiae. The sequence goes on along the minus strand of NZ_FQVP01000003.1, from coordinate 558,618 downwards.
ATTTCGGCAGTGGTCGTGATGGCGACGGTGCCGCTTGGGCTGGCCTGTGCGGTCTTTGCGCTGTTGCTGACGGGGCAAAGCCTGAACGTCTACAGCCAGATCGGATTGGTGATGCTGATCGGGATCATGGCCAAGAACGGGATTCTGATCGTCGAATTTGCCAATCAGCTGCGCGACAAGGGCGACAGCGTGCACGACGCGATCCTGAATGCCTCGACCATCCGGTTGCGGCCCGTGATGATGACCATGACCTCGACCGTGGTGGGGGGCATTCCGCTGATCCTGTCCGCAGGCGCAGGCGCCGAGGCGCGCGAGGCTCTGGGCTGGGTCATTGTCGGCGGGCTGGGGATGGCGACGCTGTCGACGCTGTACCTCACACCGGTGGCCTATCTGCTGCTGGCCCGCTTTGCCACGCCCAAGGCACATGAAGAGGCCCGGCTGCAATCGGAACTGGAGGCGGCGCAGGGAATTTGACCGCAGGCAAAAAATCTGCGTGATTTTCCAAAGGATGACGCCGCAAACCCTGTCAGGGTATATGAAACGGGCTATATTCCCTGACAGGTCAAAACTCTGGCGCGCGCAAACACCTGCACCATTGCTTTGACCGCAGAATTTGGAGTGCCTGACCCGGCCATGACGACCGAAACACTTGCCCGGACCACGCCCGAGGAGGCGGCGATCGAAGACCTGATCGCCTGCCCCCATTGTGATGCGTTGTATCTGGCACAGATGCCCGCGAAGGGCGGGCGCGCGGTGTGCAGTCATTGCCACACGGTGCTGATCGCGCCGCGCACGAAGGCAGGCAAGAAGATGATCGCACTGACGCTGACGGTGATGATCCTGGTGGTGGCGGCGCTGTTCTTTCCGTTTCTGGACATCAACGCCGGTGGCATCGGCAATTCGACGTCAATCCTGGACGCGGCGTCCAGCTTTCGATCCGGGTATATGGTGTTCCTGTCATTCCTCGTGGCGGCGGCGATCATATTCGTGCCGCTGCTGCGCACCGTGCTGATCCTCTATGTGCTGATCCCTGTCGTGCGCGACCGCCCCGCCCTGCCCCACGCGCGCCGTGCCTTTCGCCTGTCGCAAGAGCTGAAACCCTGGGCCATGGCCGAAGTCTTTGCCATCGGGTGCGCCGTGGCACTGGTCAAGGTGCAGGATCTGGCCCATATCGGATTTGGCCCCGCATTCTGGATGTTCTCCGCCCTGGTCATCCTGGTTCTGATTAACGATAATTTCTTGTGTACATGGTCTGTATGGAAATCACTCGAGCTGGAAAACGACTGACGGCGCGCGATGCGGGCCTGGTGGCCTGCCGCCGCTGTGCGCGGGTCTGGCCGATGGGTCAGGCGCGCTGCGGGCGCTGTGGCAGTCATCTGGAATCGCGTGACACCAAAAGCCTGCAAAAGGTCTGGGCGTGGTGGATTGCAGGCGTCATTGCCTATATCCCGGCCAACCTCTATCCGATGCTGAAAACCAACACGCTGGTGTCGCATACCGAAAACACAATCATCGGTGGCGCGGTCGAGCTGGCCCATCATGGCAGCTTTGGTGTGGCGGCGATCATCCTGATTGCAAGTGTGCTGATCCCCGTGGGCAAGTTTCTGGCAATTGCCTTTCTGGCCATCAGTGCCCGGCGCGGATCGACCGTGCCCCCCCGCACCCGCACCCATATGTTCGAGATCGTCGAATTCATCGGCCGCTGGTCCATGATCGACGTCTTTGTCGTGGCAATCCTGTCATCGCTTGTGCAGTTGTCTGTCGTGGCCTCGATCCAGCCGGGACCAGCGGCCATGACCTTTGCTTTGTCCGTCATTTGCACCATGTTATCCGCTCAGGCCTTTGATCCCCGGCTGATCTGGGATGCCGTGCGGCGTCAACAACCCCGAAAGACCTCTTGAATCATGTCCGACCACAGTACGCCGACCCCCGATCCCGTCCCCGTAGAAGAAGGCAAGCCCCGGTTCTGGGAAGGGATTTCGTTCATCTGGCTGATCCCCATTCTGGCGCTTTTCGTCGCGCTGGGGGCGGCGTGGAACAATTTCAACCAGCAGGGTCCGCTGATCGAGATCACCTTTGAGAACGCCGCAGGGGTCAAGGCCGGAGAAACCGAGCTGCGCTTTCGCGACATCCGCGTGGGCCTGGTGGAAACCGTTGGCTTTACCGATGACCTAACACAGGTGCGCGTCGGCGTGCGGGTGTCCAAGAATCTGGCCGAGTTCATCGACAACGAGTCGCAGTTCTGGGTCGTACGCCCCGAGGTGTCGGCCCAAGGGGTCACCGGTCTGGATACCGTTTTGTCGGGCGTCTACATTCAGGGGACATGGGACGGCACCGCCGGAGGTTTTCAGACAGAATTCGCAGGCCTTTCCACAGCCCCGCTGCTCAGCGCGGACCGCGAGGGTATCCAGTTCACCCTGCGCTCGCCGGAAAGCCTGCCAACGGCCAATACGCCCATTCTGTACAAGGGATTGCAGGTGGGTCAGGTCGCTTCGGCCGAGATCAACGAAGACGGCACAGGGGTCGCGGCCAAGGCCGTGATCTATGCGCCTTACACCACCTTGGTGACCACCGGCACACGGTTCTGGGATGTCTCGGGCTTTTCCTTCTCGCTGGGCGCTGCGGGCGCGCAGATCAACTTTGACAGCTTTGCCTCGCTGATCTCGGGCGGGATTACCTTTGATACAATGGGATCGGGCGGTGCGCCGCTGGAACAGGACCAGGTGTTCGAACTGTTCGCGGACGAAGAATCCGCGCGCAACGATTTCCTGGTCGAAGGGGATGGCGAAAGCAACAGCGCGACACTGACCATGATCTTTGACCAAAACCTGTCCGGGCTGAGCGCCGGTGCGCCGGTGGAGCTGGGCGGGTTGCGCGTGGGTGAAGTGGCCTCGCTGACGGGGCTGGTCGATGCCGACCGGTTCGGCGACGACAATGTGCGGCTGATGACAACCATGCGGATCAACCCCAGCCGGGTCGGGCTGGGGGACGAGGCGGGCGACGAGGATCTGCTTGATTTCCTCTCGCGGCGAGTCGCGGCGGGGATGCGCGGGCAATTGACCAACGCGTCGCTGCTGACCGGAGCGCTGAAAATCCGGCTGATCGACGTGCCGGACGCCCCCGAGGCGGAACTGATACGCACGGCTGAACCTTACCCGATCATGCCCACCACCGATGCCGAGATCACCGATGTCGCAACCTCGGCGCAGGGTGTGTTGCAGCGGGTGAACGACCTGCCCATCGAGGAAGTCATGCAATCCGCCATCGCCTTTCTGGACAACGCCACGGCCCTTGTCGGCTCGCAAGCCTTGCAAGAGGCCCCCGAAGAGCTGCGCGGCATCCTGTCTGGCGTGCGTGGCGTGGTCGAAAGCGACGACGTGCAGGCGATTCCCGGTCAGGTTTCGGTCGTCCTGAAAGACCTCGAACAGATCTCGGGCAAGCTGAATACAATCGTGACCGAAATCGAACGCAAGGGCGTGGTCGACCAGTTGATCAGCGCCATCGACAGCGTGAAAACCGCCGCCGACGGCCTGCCGGGTATCGTGGACCAGGCCAGCGCCATTCTGGACGACGCGGCCGAGGTGTCGCTGAAAACACTGGCGGACCGCACAACCGAACTGCTGGCTGCGGCAAATGCGCTCATCGACCAGCCGTCGACCCGCGCGCTGCCGCAAGAGCTGAACGAGGCGCTGGCGCAATTGACCCTGACGCTGGAAGAGCTGCGCGACGGCGGTTTGGTTGACAATGCCAACGCCACGCTTGCCTCGGCGCGTGATGCGGCATCGGCGGTCGAAGAGGCCACCAAGCTGCTGCCCGGCATCGCCACACAGCTGCGCAACGTCGCCAATCAGGCGGCGGCCACGCTGAACAACTATGGGCGCGAATCTGCATTCTCGCGCGAAACCAGTGCCGCACTGCGCCAGATCGAGGCAGCGGCCTCGGCCATCGAACGGCTGGCGCGGGCCATCGAACGCAATCCAAACTCGCTTATCCTGGGACGGTGACCTTATGAAAATGATCAATACCGGCAGCATGGCTGCCCTTGGCCTTGTGACGCTGATTGCCGCCTGCGGGTCCCCCGAAGTCCGTGTCGCATCCCCCGTCACCGCACCCGAGACGCGGCTGCGGTCCAGCTTTTCCAGCCTTGAAGTGTCCGAGGTGACCCTGCCCAGCTATGCCGCTGCCGAAGACATCTATATGCGCGCGGCAGACGGCACCATCTCGCCCATGGGCACGCTGTGGGCTGACCTGCCCGCGCGCTCGATCACCCTGCAGCTCTCGCGCGATCTGGGGGCCATCACGGGCGTGACCGTGGCCCCCGAACCCTGGCCGTTCCGCGCCTATGCCGCGGCCAAGGTCGATGTGCGGATCGAGGAGTTGCTGGCCACGGCCGAAGGGGTGTTCCGCCTGTCCGGCCAGTATTTCATCGCGCCCGAAGCGGGGGGCCGTGCCAGCGCGGGGTCATTCGCAATCGAAGAGCCGATTGTCGGGGACACCGGTTCGCCCACCGCCATTGCCGCCGCACGTGGGCGGGCTGTGGGTCGGCTGGCCGAAACCATCGCGCGCAAGGGGCTGTAGTCTGCGGGGGGAAGGTTTCCCCCCGTAATCAAACTCAGGTGTTGAACAGGAAGTGCAGCACATCGCCATCCTTGACGACGTAGCTCTTGCCTTCTGCGCGCATCTTGCCTGCCTCTTTCGCAGGCTGCTCACCGCCAAGGCCGACGAAATCGTCATAGGCGATGGTTTCGGCGCGAATGAAGCCTTTTTCGAAATCCCCGTGGATCACGCCGGCCGCCTTGGGCGCGGATGTGCCCTGGCGAATGGTCCAGGCGCGGGCTTCTTTCGGGCCGACGGTGAAATAGGTTTCAAGGTGCAGCAGCTCGTAGCCTGCGCGGATCAGCCGGTCGAGGCCCGCTTCGCTCAGCCCCATTTCGTCCAGGAACATCTGCGCCTCTTCCGGCTCAAGCTGGCTGATCTCTTCTTCGATCTGGGCCGAGATGATGACGTGCATGTTGCCTTCGGCGGCGGCCATTTCGCCGACGCGGGCGGACAGGGCGTTGCCTTCGGCCGCTTCGGATTCACCGACGTTACACACATACAGAACCGGCTTGGTGGTCAGCAGTTGCAGCATTTTCCACGCGCGCAGGTCATCATCATCGACCTCGACAACACGGGCCGGTTTGCCCTCTTCCAATACGGCCAAAGCCGCGCGCATCAGGCGCTCCTGTTGCACCGCTTCCTTGTCACCGCCACGCACCTTGCGCACGATGTTTTGCAAGCGTTTCTCGATGCTTTCGATATCGGCCAGCATCAGTTCGGTTTCGATGGTCTCAGCATCGGCCACCGGGTCCACACGACCCTCGACATGTGTCACGTCGCCGTCTTCAAAGCAGCGCAGCACGTGGGCGATGGCGTCGACCTCACGGATGTTGGCCAGAAACTGGTTGCCCAGCCCCTCGCCCTTGGACGCGCCTTTGACCAGACCGGCGATATCGACAAAGGTCATTCGGGTGGGAATGATGGATTTCGACTGTGCGATCTCTGCCAGCTTGTCCAGACGTGCATCGGGCACGGCCACTTCGCCCACGTTGGGCTCAATTGTACAGAACGGAAAGTTCGCAGCCTGTGCAGCGGCTGTGCGTGTCAGCGCGTTGAACAGGGTCGATTTGCCCACGTTCGGCAGCCCGACGATACCCATCTTGAAACCCATGTTCGTTCTCCGAAATCCACGACAGGCTGCTTCTAAAGGCGGGCTTCGCTGCGTGCAAGGCGGTGAATGGGCGCGCAGGGCAGATATGTCAGCCCCGGAACCGCCACATGGGCGCAATTTGCCCCGTTCCTGCCGCGGTGCATTGATTTCCTGCGTCAGTTTCGGCATTGCGGTGCAGACACAGAAAAAGGCCGCCCCATGACCCGCATCGACGCAAAATTCGCCGACCTCAAAGCCGCTGGCAAAAAGGCATTCGTTTCCTACGTGATGGCGGGTGACCCCGATTTCGACACCTCGCTTGAGATCGTCAAGGGATTGCCGGGTGCGGGTGTGGACATCATCGAGCTGGGTCTGCCCTTTACCGATCCGATGGCCGACGGCCCGACGATCCAGCTGGCAGGCCAGCGCAGCCTTGAGGGTGGGATGACCCTGCAGCGCACGCTGGATCTGGCGCGTGCGTTCCGCGAAACCGATGACACCACGCCGATCGTGCTGATGGGCTATTATAACCCGATCTATTCGCGCGGCGTGGACAAGTTCCTGGTGGACGCCAAAGCGGCCGGCATTGACGGGCTGATCGTGGTTGACCTGCCCCCCGAGGAAGACAGCGAGCTGTGCATTCCGGCGCAAGCGGCGGGGTTGAACTTTATCCGTCTTGCGACCCCCACCACCGACGACAAACGCCTGCCCCGCGTGCTGCAAAACACTTCGGGCTTTGTCTATTACGTGTCGATCACCGGCATCACCGGCTCGGCAGAGGCCGAAGCGACAGATGTCGGCCCCGAGGTTGCGCGGATCAAATCGCAGACCGATCTGCCGATTATCGTAGGCTTTGGCATCAACACACCCGAGAAAAGCCGCGCGATTGCGTCTGTGGCCGACGGAGCGGTTGTGGGGTCGGCCATCGTGGCAAAGATCGCCAAGGGCGACAGCGTGGCCGAGATCCTGACATTCGTGAAATCGTTGGCCGATGGTGCCCACAGCGCGTGATGTGATGAGAAACTTATGCGGGATTGATCCAAAGCGCGTATATCGGTAACAAAAACTGACCAATATCGCGCCTTGGAGTCCGCATCATGCCTGTCATTACCGAAATCGCCGATCTCAAACGTATTTACGAACGGCGTGTGCCGCGCATGTTCTATGACTATTGCGAAAGCGGATCGTGGACCGAACAGACCTTTCGTGAAAACTCTTCCGATTTCGATGACATCCGCCTGCGTCAGCGCGTGGCGGTGGACATGTCGGGGCGCAGCACCAAGAGCCAGATGATCGGGCAGGACGTTGCCATGCCCGTGGCGCTTGCCCCGGTCGGCATGACGGGGATGCAACACGCCGATGGCGAGATCAAAGCCGCCCGAGCCGCTGAGGCCTTTGGCGTGCCCTTCACCCTGTCCACGATGTCTATCAACTCGATCGAAGATGTGGCCGAGGCGACAACGGCACCGTTCTGGTTTCAGCTTTATACCATGCGCGACACCGATTATGTCAGCCGCCTGATCCAGCGCGCCAAGGATGCGAAATGTTCGGCGCTGGTGATCACGCTGGACCTGCAGATTCTCGGGCAACGCCACAAGGACCTGAAAAACGGCCTGTCCGCCCCACCCAAACTGACGCCCAAGACCATCGCCAACCTTGCGACCAAATGGGCATGGGGTCTCGAAATGCTGGGGGCCAAGCGGCGCGAGTTCGGCAATATCGTGGGGCATGTCCAAGGTCTGAGCGACACCTCGCAACTGAGCGCCTGGACGGCAGAACAGTTTGATCCGACGCTGGACTGGAACAAGGTCGCCAAACTCAAGGAAGAATGGGGCGGCAAGGTGATCCTGAAGGGGATATTGGATGCCGAGGACGCCAAGATGGCGCTGAAGGTCGGAGCCGACGCGATTGTCGTCAGCAACCATGGCGGGCGTCAGCTGGACGGCGCACTGTCGTCGATCCGCGCGCTGCCGTCGATCCTGGACGCCGTGGGTGATCAGGTCGAGGTGCATCTGGACAGTGGCATCCGGTCGGGTCAAGACGTGCTGAAGGCGCTGGCGATGGGGGCCAAAGGGACGTTCATCGGCCGTGCCTTTATCTACGGACTGGGCGCGATGGGCCAACAAGGTGTCACCAAGGCGCTTGAGGTCATTCACCGTGAGATGGACCTGACAATGGCCCTGTGCGGCGAGACAAATGTTGCAAATCTGGGACGGCACAACCTGCTGATACCCGAAGACTTTGCAGGCCGCTGGCAAGACGGTCACTGACAGGGTAAGGCTGGGGTTATGTTGGTTTTCTCCGATCAGAACCTGGCCTTTCTTGCGGTCCCAAAGACCGGCACGACCGCCTTCGAGATGGCCCTGCGTCCGCGTGCAGACATTATCCTGTCCAAACGGCGCAAACACCTGACCGCGACTCGGTTTCACAACAAGGTGGCGCCGTTCCTGGCCGATACTTTTGATCTGACGGTTGAAACGATGGCGGTCATGCGCGACCCCATAGAGCAGATCCGCAGTTGGTACCGCTATCGCAGCGGCCCGCGCCAAAAAGGCACCAAGGCCAGCACGAACGGCTGCAGCTTTGACGAATTCGTGCTGGCAGTGATCTCGGACAACCCGCCGGCCTTTGCGGGCATCGGAAGCCAGTTCAACTTTGTCACCTCGGGCAAGGGCGAGGTGCTGGTGAACCACCTGTTCGCCTATGAACGCCAACCGGTGTTCCGCGCCTTTCTGACTCAAGCCTTTCGCGAGGAAATTGTGTTGAAGCAGAAAAATGTCTCGCCCCCTGCCGAGGCACCGCTGTCGGCAGCGGTCGAGGCGAAACTGCGCAAGGTGCGGGCGGATGAATTTGCGCTGTACGAACGGGTCAAGGCCGCAGGCGGCCATCTGGTCACGCCCGCCGCCTGACCTGTGCGGCAATCACCGGGATCAACACGGCGGCGGCCAGCACCAGCAACGCACCGATCATATAGAACGACGTGCGCAGCCCCCACCCTTCGCTGACCAGTCCCATCAGCGGCGGCCCGATGAAGAACGCGCCATACCCCAGCACCGACACGCGGCTGATCGCGGTCAGGCGGGCGGCGGGTTCGACCACACGCCCCGCCAGCGCGATCACCATCGGCACCACCACGGAAATGCCCAATCCCCCCAACGCAAAACCGAAATAGGCCATCATCAGGGTGCTGGCAGCCCCGGCCAGGATCACGCCAAAGGCGGACAATAAACAGGCGCAGGCAAGCAGGACCATCACGGGCAGGAACCGCGCCAGCGCATGACCACTCAACCGCCCGATGCCCATGGTCAAACCCAGAATCGCAGGCCCCAGCGCGCCCTGCGCGGGACCACCCTCCAGCGTGCGTTCCAGATGCAGCGCCGACCAGCCTTCGGTGCCTGCTTCGGTCAGAAAGCCGGTCAGCACCAGCAGCCCCATCAGCCACACCAGCACATGCGGAAAGGCTGCGGGTGCATCGCCCGTTTCGGGGATCGCAGGCGCTGCATCATCCCCCAGCATCATCAGGCACAAGAGCACGATCACCACCGCCATGACCCCAAAGACCGCAACCGGCGGCCAACCCGCCTCGCGCGCCCAGCCAACGATCAGCGCAGCACCGGCATAGGTGAAGGAATAAACGCCGTGGTTGAGGTTCATCAGGTCACGTCCGTGCTGCGCCTCTTTCTCGGACAGACGCGCGTTGACCAGCACATCGACAACACCCGAACCGACCGACGCCAGCGTCAGTGCAAACATCAACCCCAGCAAACTGCCCGCGGCACCGGCCCAGAGGAAACCCAACGCCACCGCAATCGCGAAGACAGGCAAGGCCGACGGCCCCGCGATCCGGTCCGCCATGGGGGCGAGCCACATCGCGGCCACCGCCCCCAGCGCGGCCAACAGGATCACGCTGCCATAGGCGCCGTCGGATGCGTTGATACCGGCCTTGATCACAGGCATCTGCGCGAAATACGACGCCCAGGCGATGCCAATCACCAGAAAGCCCGCCATCGGCTTGCGGCTGATCCAAAGGTCGCTAAAAATGCTCATGGGCGGTGCGGTGCCACGGGGTGCGCACCGGCACAAGGGGCCATGGCACGAACCCTGTGCAAAATCCCTCTTTTCACGGCATCCGATCCGGTCTATATGCGCGACTTCACGCGGGGTGGCAGCCTTGGAGGCACCCTGCCCTTATGTATTGGAGAATTACTATGGCTGGAGAGATTCCTGATCTCGAAGCTCTGGAACGGACGGGGACAGGCAAGGGCGCCGCTCGTCAGGCACGCCGTGATGGCATGGTTCCGGGCATTGTTTTTGGTGGCGACGCAGATCCGCTGCCCATCAACATCCCGTTCAACAAACTGCTGAAAATGCTGAAAGCGGGCCGTTTCAAATCGACCCTGTTCAACATGAAGGTCGAAGGTCATGACGACGTGCGCGTCATCTGCCGCGACGTTCAGCGTCACGTGGTCAAGGACCTGCCGACTCACGTCGATTTCATGCGTCTGCGCCGCACCACAAAAATCAACCTGTTCATCCCGGTTGAAGTGGTCGGCGAAGAAACATCGCCCGGCCTGAAGCACGGCGGCGTTCTGACAATGGTCCGTCCCGAAGTGGAACTGATCGTGACCGCGGGCGATATCCCCGATCACGTCACCATCGACGTTTCCGAAGTCGAAATCGGCGACAGCGTCACCATTTCCTCGGTGAAACTGCCCGAAGGCGCAAAGCCCACGATCGACCGTGACTTTGTCATCGCACAAATCTCGGCTCCGTCGGGTCTGGCATCGCAGTCGGACGACGAAGAAGAAGTGGCCGCAGACGAAGTGCCCGCCACCGAAATGGAAGCAGGCGCAGACGAATAAGTCTGGGCTTTCGCAGTCATTTGAAACGGGGTCCTTCGGGGCCCCGTTTTGCGTTTGGGGAAGGCATATGTTGGCCCTGTCCCGACAGGTTGACTGGACCCGCCTGCCCCCTGCGCGTATGCTGCGCCGCAACATCCAAGGGAGCGATTGATGAAACTGATCGTCGGTCTGGGCAATCCGGGCGCAAAATATGCAGGCCACCGCCACAACATCGGCTTTATGTGTCTGGACCGGATGGCGGATGACCACAGCTTTGGCCCCTGGAAATCCAAGTTCCAGGGACAGGTGATCGAAGGCCGCTTTGGCAGCGACCGTGTCGTGCTGCTGAAACCCGAGACGTTCATGAACAACTCGGGCCAGTCGGTGAATGCCGCTGTCCAGTTCTACAAACTTGAGCCGCAGGACGTGATCGTGCTGCATGACGAGCTGGACCTTGCCCCCGGCAAGGTGCGCTTCAAACAGGGTGGCGGACATGCCGGGCACAACGGTCTGCGCTCGATCCATGCTCATCTTGGGGCCGACTACGGACGCGTGCGGCTGGGCATCGGCCATCCGGGGCACAAGGACCGCGTGGCGGGCTATGTGCTGCACGACTTTGCCAAGGCCGATCAGGACTGGCTGGACGATGTGCTGCGCGGTGTATCGGACGGGGCGCAGTATCTGGCGCAGGACGATCCGGCCAAGTTCATGAACGCCGTGGCGCTGCGTGTATCGCCGCCCCGCTCGGGCACAGGCGACAAGGGGCCGAAAGTCAAGCCGGAGCCCCCGAAGCCCGCAGCCGAACCGGAACCCGAAGCGCCACGCTCGGCCCTGCAAAGACTGGTGGAGCGTTTCAAGTGAGCCTTGCGGAAGCTTTCCGCAACCAGGCGCAATCCTGCGCACGGCTTGATTCGCCTTTTATGCAACGCCTGCTGACGCTTCTGGCGACCGACTGGCCTACCGACAGTGCTCTGGCGCGGAAACTGGACACCTTCAGCGGCGACATCGGGCCGTCGGGCCATTCCCTGCCCCTGCGTGTCGCGGGCGGATTGCACGCGCTGGTGCTCTCCGGGCGCAGCCCCCGGCTCGCCGCCTGCTACCCGCCCCACGCCCCCGATGATGCGCCGCTGCGCGATGCCGTGCTGGAAGCATTGTTCACGCACGAAGCCTTCCTGCTCGACTGGATCGACAGCCCGCCGCAAACCAACGAGGTTCGCCGTTCCGCTGCCCTGATCGCGGGGGCACGGGTCGCCTGCGCGCAGTTTGACCTGCCGGTGATGCTCAGCGAGCTGGGCGCATCCGGCGGGCTGAACCTGATGTGGGACCATTTTGCGCTGAGCGTGGCGGGGACGACCCTTGGTCCCGCCGATCCCGCCCTGACACTGTCCCCGGACTGGACCGGTCCGCTGCCCCCCGCCACGGTGCCGCGCATCGCGAGCCGCGCGGGCGTGGACCTGAACCCGCTGAACCCGCGCGACGCGGATGACCTGCTGCGCCTCACTGCCTATCTTTGGGCCGACCAGCCCGAACGTCTGGCCCGCACCCGCGCCGCTGCCGCCGTGTTTGACGCAGAGATGACACGCGGCGATGCTATCGACTGGCTGGAACAGCGCCTGAACGCCCAGCCCGAAGGGCAGATGCACCTGATCCAGCACACGGTCGCTTGGCAGTATTTCCCCGCCGTCGCACAGGTCCGTGGCACTGCCCTGATCGAAGCAGCCGGCGCAAAGGCCACGCGAACCCGCCCGCTGGCATGGCTGTCGATGGAAACCGAAGGCGACGTGACCGGCGTAGTAGGGGCCGCCCTGATCCTGCGCCTGTGGCCGGGTGATCTGCGCCTGACGCTGGGACGTGCCGATTTTCATGGACGTTGGGTCAACTGGACTGGACCGACATAGGATTTGCCCCGCCCCCCTGTCACGTGATTGACTGGGGGCAAGTAATTTGGGGGAAAAACCTTGCGCCGCTTGTTGAAATGGGCCGTTCGCATCCTGTTGATGGCCATACTGGCCGCCGCTGTCATTGGCTTTTGGAAGCGTGAAGAAATCATGCGCCTGATGGCAGTGAACAGCCTGTTTTCCGAGGATAAGATCGTCGGCAACTTCAGCCACATGAACGACGCATTCCTGTCGCGTGAAATCCCGCGCGGGGACGGGCCGATTTCGCCCCTGCCCTACGGCGCCCCCATGACCCTGCCCGAAGGCACCGACGCCTGGATCAAGGAGCGCGCCGTTACCTCGCTGCTGGTGCTGAAGGACGGCCAGATCGTCTACGAGGACTATTTCCTCGGCACCACCGAGGACGACCTGCGCATCAGCTGGTCCGTCGCCAAAAGCTTTCTGTCCGCGTTGATGGGCATCATCGTTGAAGAAGGCGCGATCGCGTCGCTGGACGATCCCGTTACCCGGTACGCGCCACAACTGAAGGGGGGTGCCTATGACGGGGCGACCATCCGCAACGTACTGCAAATGTCGTCTGGCGTGACCTTTGACGAGGATTACCTAGACTACGACAGCGACATCAACCGCATGGGTCGCGTGCTGGCCCTGGGCGGCAGGATGGACGATTTTGCCGCCAGCCTGACCGAGACCTTCACCGCCCCCGGCACGCAGATGCAATACACCTCGATCGACACCCACGTTCTGGGCATGGTGATCCGAGGAGCCACAGGCCGCGACATCCCTGCGCTGCTGTCCGAGAAGATCATCGCCCCCCTGGGGGTCGAGGCCACGCCCTATTATGTCACCGACGGCGTCGGTGTCGCCTTTGTGCTGGGCGGGCTGAACCTGCGCACGCGCGACTATGCCCGCTTTGGCCAGATGATCGAGCAGGACGGGAAGTGGCAGGGCAAACAGATCGTGCCCGCAGACTGGATCGACACCGCAATTCGTCCCACAGCCAAGACATCGCCCGGCGAAATCGGCTATGGTTACCAATGGTGGGTGCCGGTGGGCGCCGTGCCGGGCCGAGAGGTCACGGGGCGCGGCGTCTATGGCCAGTATCTTTATATCGACAAGGACGCGCATGTGGTAATCGTCGTCACCGCCGCCGACCGCAAATTTCGCGACCCCGGCGTGACCGATGCCAGCATCGACACGCTGCGCCGGATCACCAAAGCCACGGAGGCAAAAGATGGAACCTGATGACGCCGTAAACGTATTGGGCCAAGCCCTGACCCCTTGCAGCACCGCCCCGCTGACCGGCTTTTTCCGCGACGGGCATTGCAACACCTGCGCCCAAGATCACGGCAGCCACACAGTATGCGCGGTGATGACAGCCGAATTCCTCGCCTATTCCAAATACGTCGGCAACGATCTCAGCACACCGCGTCCCGAGTTCGGCTTTGACGGGCTGAAACCCGGAGACCGCTGGTGCCTGTGCGCCGCGCGGTTCCTGCAAGCGCACGACGAAGGCTGTGCCCCTGCTGTGTCCCTCGCCTCCACCCATCAGCGGGCCCTCGATATCGTGCCGCTGGACGTGCTAAAGGCCCACGCTTCCTAGGCGCAGGCCCCTGCTTCATCTTGCCCGATAAACTCCGGGGGAGGCGCACGGCGCCGGGGGCAGCGCCCCCAGTCCCCTGTCAGCCGAAATTCCCCATCTCGAACCCCAGCGCCTTGGCCACGGTAAAGATGTCCTTGTCGCCGCGCCCGCACATGTTCATGCAGATGATGTGATCCTTGGGCAGGGTCGGTGCCAGCTTCATCACATGAGCCAGCGCGTGGCTGGGTTCCAACGCCGGAATGATCCCTTCGAGCGCACAGCTCAACTGGAATGCCTCCAGCGCCTCGACATCGGTGATGCTGACGTATTTCGCCCGCCCGATCTCGTGCAGCCAAGCGTGTTCGGGGCCGATGCCGGGATAGTCCAGCCCCGCCGAGATTGAGAACCCTTCGAGGATCTGGCCATCGTCATCCTGCAACAGATAGGTGCGGTTGCCGTGCAGCACGCCGGGGCGGCCACCGGTCAGCGACGCGCAGTGCTCCATCTTGGCGTTCACGCCCTTGCCGCCGGCCTCGACGCCGATGATGTTGACTTCCTTGTCGTCAAGGAACGGAAAAAACAGGCCCATCGCGTTCGAGCCACCGCCGATCGCCGCAACCAGCGTATCGGGCAAACGGCCTTCGGCGGCATCCATCTGTTCGCGGACTTCCTTGCCAATGATGGCCTGAAAGTCGCGCACCATCGCAGGGTACGGGTGCGGACCCGCCACCGTGCCGATGCAATAGAACGTATCGCGTACGTTGGTCACCCAGTCGCGCAGCGCGTCGTTCATCGCATCCTTCAGTGTGCCACGACCCGAGGTCACCGGCACCACTTCAGCCCCCAGCAGACGCATGCGGAACACGTTGGGCGCCTGACGTTCAACATCATGCGCGCCCATGTAGACCACGCATTTCAGACCGAACTTGGCACAGACCGTGGCCGTGGCCACACCGTGCTGGCCCGCGCCGGTTTCCGCGATGATCCGCGTCTTGCCCATGCGGCGGGCCAGGATGATCTGGCCCAGCACGTTGTTGATCTTGTGCGCACCGGTGTGGTTCAGCTCGTCGCGTTTCATATAGACCTTGGCACCGCCCAGATGATCGGTCAGCCGTTCCGCGAAATACAGCGGCGACGGGCGGCCCACGTAATGCGTCCACAGGTCGTTCATCTCGGCCCAGAAGCTGTCGTCGGTCTTGGCCTTCTCGTATTCTTCCTCAAGGCTCAGGATCAGCGGCATCAGCGTTTCGGACACGAAACGCCCACCGAAATCGCCAAAGCGGCCCTGTTCGTCGGGGCCGGTCATGAATGAATTGAAGAGATCGTTCGCCATCGGGGCTGCTCCTGTCTGGTGTAGACTTGGACCTAGCTTTCAGCGCCCTGCGTGTAAAGGACTAGCCGTTTTTGCGGCCTGTAATCTTGCTTTTCAAGCTTTTCAGAACGCTGCCATGCTGTCCGCCGCGCAGACGGATCAACAGCCGGTGCCAGCGGTCGTTTTCCAGCACATTGGGGATGCGTTCGGAAATGGCCTGGACCAGCACCTCCATCTGCTCAGGCGTGAATGTCAGGTCGCTTTGGTCTTCGGTCCCGGGCGCGTCCCCCGGCACCTCAAGCCTGTAGGCCTCGGAGGGTGGCAACAGCGCGTTCACTTCGGTCACGATGGGGGTTTGGCGCGCAACAAAGGCATCAAGCGCCCGCGCTGATGCAACCGGCCTGTCCGCGCGGATTTCTGGCAAGGCGTTGCACAGGGCGTCCGACACGAACCGGCTGCTGCGGCGGCCCCAGTGGCGGTTGAACATACGTTGCAGTTCCATTTCCGAACGTGTCAGCGATCGGTTGACCCGCCCGGCTGCCGCCGGTGTCAGCGTATCGGCAGGCACGCCCAGTGCGTCGGTCAGGCTGCGCAGGATGTCAGCGGCATGATTGGAATAATTGATGACTGTCAGATCGACACCGGCCCGGTCCGCAAGCCGGATCATTTCGCGCACCTTTGACGGTGTCGGATAGCCCGCCAGAAAAGCGTCAAAGCTGATATCCGCGCCCCCGCGCTTGACGGTTTGACCATAGACTGAACAGGCGTGGTCGAAAGGGTTGCGCACATACAGGATCAGCTGAACAGGAACCCCAAGGTTTGCGACGCGGGACAGCAGGTCGGGATCGTTCAGGAAAAAGTGGATCAGGCTTTCATTGGACAAAAGCACATCCTGCGCGCTGCGCTTCAGCGCTGCCTTTGCGGTGGCGACCAGCGTGCGCCCGTTCACGTTTCCCGCGGTGATCTGACCCGCGCGGGCCTGCGCAAGAGAGGCATGGTCAGGATACACGATGCCCTGTGCCGCCAGCGCATCGGTGCTGAGCGCCAGCGCCGATTGCAGCGCGCTGGAGCCGGTTTTTCCATGTCCAATATGCAGAATGAGCCGTGCCATAGGTTTCTGCCCTTTCCGGTGGTCAGACCCGCACAGGGGCAGCGTGCGCCGTACGGCAGAAGGCCGCGATCTTGTCCGCGTCCTTGACGCCCGGCGCGGATTCGACACCGGATGATACATCAACCTGCCGTGCGCCGGTGACCCGGATCGCTTCGGCCACGTTGTCCGGGGTCAGCCCGCCCGCCAGCATCCACGGGACCGGCCAGCGACGGCCTGCGATCAGACGCCAGTCAAACGACAGCCCGTTGCCGCCGGGCAGCGCGGCGGTGCGTGGCGGCTTGGCGTCCACCAGGATCTGGTCGGCCACTGTCAGATAGCTGTCCAATGCCCACAGGTCGGACGCATCCGCCACGCCAACTGCCTTCATCACCGGAAGCCCATAACGCGCCTTGACCTCGGTCACGCGCGCCGGGGTTTCGTGCCCGTGCAGTTGCAACATATCCAACGGCACTTGTGCGGTCAGGGCGTCCAGAAAGGCGTTGTCGGCATCCACGGTCAGGGCGACCTTGGCCAGCCCCACAGGCGCGTCCACCGCCAGCGCTGCCGCCGCATCAAACGACAGGTTGCGCGGAGATTTCGCAAAGAACACGAAACCGCAATAGGCAGCCCCTGACGCCGCGGTCACGGCAACATCGGCCGCCGCCCGCAGCCCACAGATCTTTACAGCTATGTCAGGTGACATAAAAACCGGTCAGCCCGCTTCATCCAGAAGGGCCAAAACCTCGTCCTTGCCCTCGTGCTTTTCGCCTCTCAGGCGCTTCACTTCGCGCTCAAGCTTGCGCACTTCGCGGCCCTTGCGCGATGCCTCGGCGCGGACCGCATGTTCACGCATCCATTCCCAGACAAAACCGACCAGAAGCCCCACGATGATGCCCATGAAGATCACCAGAAACATCGGCAACTGGATGGACGGGTTCAACGCGAAATAGCCTGCCACCTCTGAAGGCAGCACTTTCAGAGTCACCACCTCGCGGTTGGCGAGGGCAACGGCAATCAGGGCAATCGCGAAAATCGCGATGCAGGCATAACGAATATAGCGCATTCAGTCGTTTCCGTTCAGTCGGTCTCGAAGCAGCTTGCCGGTTTTGAAGAATGGCACATGCTTTTCTTCTACGTGAACGGTTTCACCCGTGCGTGGGTTCCGTCCGACACGTGCATCGCGCTGTTTTACGGAAAACGCTCCAAAGCCGCGCAGCTCGACCCGGTCACCACGCGACATGGCTCCGGTGATTTCCTCAAAAATTGTATTCACAATCCGTTCGACATCTCGCTGATACAGGTGTGGATTCTCGTCTGCGATTTTCTGAATAAGTTCAGACCGGATCATATTTGTCCCCCCGGGGCGTTATTCGCGCTTGTCACAAGAGGTGACTATAGGAACAAAAATCAATTGCGGAAACAGGTAGCGCAAGCAGCAAGCAAGAATTTGCAGGGCGAAGGCGCTGTTTCGGGTGAGAAAATCGCGTTTGGACACCATTGCCCATCAACAAGGCAAGGCCGCGCTCAAAAACCGCGCCGCTGGCGGTCGCGATGATTCGGACAGAAAAAAGCCCCGCATCCGAAGATGCGAGGCCCTATGTCATAGTTTATACCAACTGCCCGAAGGCAGGGCTGGATCAATCGTCGCCTTTCAGCGCGGCGCCCAGAATGTCGCCCAGCGATGCGCCCGAGTCGGAGGAACCATACTGTTCGACGGCCTCTTTCTCTTCTGCGATCTCGCGTGCCTTGATCGACACACCCAGACGACGCGATTTGTTGTCGACGTTGGTGATGCGCACATCAACCTTGTCGCCAACGCTAAAGCGCTCGGGGCGTTGCTCGGCACGGTCACGCGACAGGTCGGAGCGGCGGATGAAGGATTTCATGCCCTCATATTCCACTTCGATGCCGCCTTCTTCGATCGCGGTCACGGTCACGGTCACGATCGAGCCGCGCTTCACGCCGCCAACCGCTTCTGCGAACTTGTCGCCACCAACGCCTTTGATCGAGAGCGAGATGCGCTCTTTCTCGACGTCAACTTCCGAAACGACGGCCTGAACCATGTCGCCCTTGCGGTAGTTCTGGATGGCGTCTTCGCCACGCTCGTCCCAGGACAGGTCGGACAGGTGAACCATGCCGTCGATGTCGCCCGGCAGACCCACGAACAGACCGAATTCGGTGATGTTCTTGACTTCGCCTTCGACTTCGGTGCCCTCGGGGTGTGTTTCTGCAAACACTTCCCACGGGTTGCGCATGGTCTGTTTCAGGCCCAGCGAAACGCGACGCTTGGCGCTGTCGATTTCCAGAACCATGACCTCAACCTCTTGCGAGGTGGACACGATTTTACCGGGGTGCACGTTCTTCTTGGTCCAGGACATTTCCGAGACGTGAACCAGACCTTCAACACCCGGCTCCAGCTCAACAAATGCGCCGTAGTCTGTGATGTTGGTCACGCGGCCGGTGTGCGCCGATTCCAGCGGATATTTGGCAGCCACCAGATCCCACGGATCTTCCTGCAGTTGTTTCATGCCCAGCGAAATGCGGTGCGTGTCCTTGTTGATCTTGATGACCTGAACGTTGATCGATTCACCGATCGACAGGATTTCCGACGGGTGGTTGACCCGGCGCCATGCCATGTCTGTGACGTGCAGCAGGCCGTCAACGCCGCCCAGATCAACGAACGCACCGTATTCGGTGATGTTCTTGACCACGCCTTCGACGGTTTGACCTTCGGTCAGGTTGCCGATGACTTCGGCGCGCTGTTCGGCACGCGATTCTTCCAGGATGGCGCGACGCGAGACAACGATGTTGCCACGGCGACGGTCCATTTTCAGGATCTGGAAGGGTTGCTTCAGACCCATCAGCGGGCCTGCGTCACGCACGGGGCGCACGTCAACCTGAGAACCGGGCAGGAACGCAACCGCGCCGCCCAGATCAACGGTAAAGCCGCCTTTGACACGGCCAAAGATCGCACCTTCGACGCGGGTGTCGTCGGCGTAAGCTTTTTCGAGACGATCCCATGCTTCTTCACGGCGGGCCATTTCGCGGCTGATGACGGCTTCGCCACGCGCGTTTTCGACCTGACGCAGGAACACTTCGACCTCATCGCCGGGGGCGATTTTGGGCTGTTCACCGGGATCTGCAAATTCTTTGATGTCAACGCGGCCTTCCATCTTGTAGCCGACGTCGATGATGGCTTGGCCCGCTTCAATTGCGATGACTTTGCCTTTTACGACAGACCCTTCTTCGGGTGTGTCCATTTCGAAGCTTTCGTTCAGGAGGGCTTCGAATTCCTCCATAGATGTTGATTGAGCCATGTGGTCTCTGGTTTCCTAATCTACGTTTGTTTTCGGGCCGTGCGGTTGTCTCCGCCGGTCTTGAGGGTTTCGTTGGTCAGGTGAGCGGCAAAGCAAAGAGGGCCGGAGGTGTTCCGACCCTGCTCATCTCGATGCCTTGCGGTGTGTTCACCTTGCTGACAGGCGCGCGTATAGCGGGCTTGGGCCTTGTGCGCAAGGTCCAAGCGCCACCCTGCCCTAGCAATAGCGTTCCGGACCGTTCCATTGATCCGCGTTGTAGCGGTCGCCGTGGCACCAGCCGACGGGCAGCACCGCGTCGATGCGGGCCAGGTCGTCGGCGCTGAGCTGCAATTCGGCGCCGCGCACCAGATCGCGGAAGAATGCGGTGTGGCGGGTGCCGGGGATCGGGATGATGTGGTCACCCTGCGCAAGCAGCCAGGCAATCGACAGGGCCGCCGTGGGTTCGCCCATCTCGGCGGCCAGCGCCCGGAACCCCTTGAGAATTTCAAGGTTCGCCTCGAGGTTCGGCGATTGGAACCGCGGGTTGGTGCGCAGGAACGGCAGGCCCGCTGCCTTTTCTGCCGTCGCAGGCGTGTCCGTCAACAGCCCGCGCCCGACCGGAGAAAAGGCGACCAGCGCCGTGCCTAGTTCGGCGCAAGCCTGCACAAGCCCCAGTTCGGGGAAACGGGTTTGCAGGGAATATTCCGACTGCACCGCATCCACATGGGCCACGGCCACCGCACGGCGCAGGGACGAAGGGGCGATTTCGGAAAAGCCGATGGCCTTGACCTTGCCCTTTTTGCGCAGCGCATCCAGCGTGCCGGTGACCTCTTCAATCGGGATGTCGGCCTGACGGCGGTGGCAATAATACAGGTCCACGTGATCGACGCCGAGCCGCTTGAGGCTTTTGTCCAGTTCGGCCTCGAAATGCGCAGGGGTGTTGTCAAAGCAACGGTTGCCGCTTGCGTCTTTCGAAATGCCAGCCTTTGTCGCGATGTGGAATGCATCCCGCGCGCCCGGATTGGCGGCCAGATAGCTGCCGATAAAGCTTTCGGATTGGCCCATGCCATAGACATTCGATGTGTCGATATGGGTCACGCCCTGATCGCGCGCCATGTCCAGGATCGCGTGGCTGCCCTCCTCGGTTGCCTTGCCGTAGAAATCGGCAAAGGACATGGCGCCATAACCAAGTGCGGAAATCTCCGGGCCAAGTGCCCCCAGCTTGCGCATCTTCATCGGATCATCCTTTCACTTTTTTCACAGCGGCGATGGCTGCGGCCACCGCTTCGTCTATGGTCTTGTCGGAGGTATCGATCAGCACCGCGTCGTCTGCAGGCCGCAGCGGCGCCTCGGCGCGGTCCATGTCACGGGCATCGCGCGCTTTGACATCAGCGGTGACCGCATCCAGATCGGCAGGCTGTCCGCGCTGGACCAGCTCGTCATAGCGCCGCTTGGCGCGCACTTCGGCGCTGGCGGTGACGAACAGCTTTATTTCGGCCTGCGGGCAGATCACCGTGCCGATGTCGCGCCCGTCCAGAACGGCCCCCCCGGCCCTGCGGGCAAAGGCACGCTGGAAATCCAGCAACGCGGCACGCACCTCCGCGATGACAGCCACCTGGCTTGCGGCCTGCGCCACCGCCTGCGTGCGCAGGCTGTCGTTGTCCAGATCCGAGGCCACCAGCGCACGGGCGGCGGTCACGGCATCCTCGCCTGACAGCATCCGCGCACCCACGGCGCGGTACAACAACCCGGTGTCCAGATGCGCCATGTTGAAATGCGCAGCCACGGCCTTGGAGATCGTGCCTTTGCCTGCGGCTGCTGGGCCGTCGATGGCGATTGTGAACGGTTCGGTCATGAACTTCCTTCCGATTGCGCAATGCGCCCCTGAACATAGACCACGAGCGCAGCGATCAGGCAGGGGGCGAGAAACGCATATTTCAGCACGGTGGCAAGGCTGGCGGCCTGCACCATTTGTTGGGTCAGCGCGTCGGGTGCGGTCCGCAGCATCGCGGCCACACGCATGTTCTCGATGTAATCCGCGCCCAGATAGAACAGCACCAGCGCGCCCAGGCCCATCTGTGCGACGCCGCGAAACCGCGCCCGGATCACCACCAGCAAAACCGCGGACAACAACGCCGGAAAGACCGTGTCCAGCATCCTCTGTCGGCCCAGATAGACCTCGATCCCGTCTGTTATGCGCAAGGCCGCGATATAACCCTGCGCATAGTCCAGATCGTAACCGAAAACGCGCGCATCGAACACCGACCATTCGGGCGCAGGCGTCAGGCTGCGGGTCGCGGTCCATGCCATCGCCGCGAACACCAGCATCGTGGCCCACAAAAGCGGGCCGAACCAGCGGGGCAGCGGATCAGCCATTGCTGCGCGTGATGGCGGCACCCAGGCCCCCCATCAGCGGCTCGAATATCGGGAAGGAGGTGGCGATCGGCCCGCCATCATCCACCGACACGGGCCGCTGCGTTGCCATGCCCAACACCAGGAATGACATGGCAATGCGGTGATCCAGGTGGCTGGCGCAGGTCGCCCCACCCGGCACGTTGCCGTGGCCCAATCCGGTGACAGTCCACCAATCGGGGCCGTCCTCGACGGTGATCCCGTTGGCCTCAAGCCCCACCTTCATCGCGTCGATCCGGTCGCTTTCCTTGACGCGCAGTTCCTTGACGCCGGGCATATGCGTCTTGCCGTTGGCAAAGGCCGCGACGACCGACAGAACGGGGTATTCGTCGATCATGCTGGCGGCACGTTCGGCGGGCACTTCGATGCCTTTCAGATCGGGGGAGAACCGCGCACGCAGGTCGGCCACAGGCTCGCCGCCCTCTTCACGTTCGTTTTCATAGGTCAGGTCCGCCCCCATCTCGCGCAACGTGGTGAACAACCCTGCCCGCGTCGGGTTCAGGCCGATGTTGGGCACCAGCACGTCCGAGCCGGGCACGATCAACGCTGCACAGACCGGGAAGGCTGCGGACGACGGATCGCGAGGTACGTCAATATGCTGGGCCTTCAACTCCGGCTGACCGGTCAGGGTGATGACGCGGCCTTCGTCGGTGATCTCGGTGGTGATCTCCGCGCCAAAGCCTGCCAGCATCCGTTCGGTGTGGTCGCGGGTCGCCTCGGTCTCGATCACCACGGTTTTGCCGGGGGCGTTCAGCCCGGCCAGCAGCACCGCCGATTTCACCTGCGCCGACGGCACCGGCACGACGTAGCGCACTGGCACAGGCTCGGCCGCACCCACGATGGTCATGGGCAGACGCCCGCCCGAGCGGCCCACCGATTGTGTGCCAAACAAGGCCAGCGGATCGGTCACCCGCGCCATGGGACGGCCGTTCAGGCTGGCATCGCCGGTAAACGTCGCGGAAATGGGCGAGGTCGCCATACAACCCATGATCAGCCGCACGCCGGTGCCCGAGTTGCCGCAGTCAATCACCTGATCCGGTTCGGCAAAGCCCCCGACGCCGACACCGTGCACCGACCAGCTGCCGCCGCCGTGATCCGTCACCTCGGCGCCAAAGGCACGCATCGCGCGCGCCGTGTCCAGCACGTCCTGCCCTTCCAGCAATCCGGTGATCGTGGTTTCGCCCACGCTCAGGGCACCCAGGATCAACGAGCGATGCGAGATCGACTTGTCGCCCGGCACCTGCGCCGTTCCGGTCAGCGCACCGCAGGCGCGCGAGGTCATAGGGATGGGGGCACCGTGGCTGGACATGGCAATTCCTTGGTTTCGTGTTCGCGCCAAGTCTTAGCCGCTCGTTTCCGTCACGTCCATGCACGGAACATGCCCCAGCCCCTCGCGTTGGGTCCCCAACAAGTAGGAGAGCTTCATGACCCATTCATTCGACACCACAAACCCCGCCACCGGTGCCAAAATCGCCACCCACACCTATCTGGACGACGCCGAACTGGAATCGCGCATCCAGGCCTGCCACGCGGCATTCCGCGACTGGCGGCTAAAGTCGCACGAAGAGCGCGGAAAAGTGATCAAGGCCATCGGCCAGGGCCTGCGCGACCGCAAGGACGAATTGGCCGCGCTGATGACCCAAGAGATGGGCAAGCTACTGAGCCAGTCCGAGCAGGAAATCGATCTGTGCGCTGCCATCTGTGATTATACCGCCGAAAACGGGCCCAAGGTATTGGCAAGCGAGGAACGCGAGATTCAAAGCGGCAGCCGTGGCCGCGTGGTTCACGCACCCATCGGCATCGTGTACGGCATTCAGCCGTGGAATTTTCCCGCCTATCAGGTCGTGCGCTATTCCATCGCCAACCTGATGGCAGGCAACGGCGTGCTGCTGAAACACGCCTCGAACGTCGCTGGATCGGGCCAGATGCTGGATGAAATCTATGCGGATGCGGGACTGCCCGCGGGCCTATTCTCAGCCTTGATCATCAGCCATGACCAATCCGACGCCGTGATCGAACATGAGTTGGTGCGCGGCGTCACCCTGACCGGCAGCCCCGCTGCAGGTCGCGACATTGCGGTCAAGGCGGGCAAGGTGCTGAAGAAAACCGTGCTCGAACTGGGGTCGAACGATGCCTACATTGTCATGGCAGATGCGGATGTCGAGAAAGCCGCGCAAATCTGTGCCACGGGCCGGACCTATAACAACGGCGAAACCTGCGTTGCGGCCAAACGCTTTGTGGTCTCGGACGCGGTCTATGACGATTTCCGCGAGGCTTTCGTCAAGGCGATGAAAGCCGTGACCTACGGCGATCCCACCGGCAAGGAGGCCGGGATCGGTCCGATGGCCCGCAAGGACCTGCGCGACGATCTGCACAAGCAGGTGGAGCAATCGGTCGCCAAGGGTGCCGAAATCCTGTGCGGCGGTGAAATACCCGACGGTAACGGATACTTCTATCCCGCGACCGTTCTGGCCAACGTCCAGCCGGGCCAGCCTGCCTATGACGACGAATTGTTTGGCCCCGTCGCGGCCCTGATCCGCGCCAAGGATGATGAGGACGCCATGCGCATCGCCAATGACAGCAAGTTCGGCTTGGGCGGCGGCATCATATCGCGCGATGTGAAACGTGCGCAGGAACTGGCAGAGGTCGAATTCGACACAGGCATGGTGTTCATCAACGGCTTTGGCTTGGCGACACCGAACATGCCCTTCGGCGGCGTGAAGGATTCAGGTTATGGCCGCGAGCACGGCGGCTTTGGCATGCTGGAATTCACCAACGCCAAGGCTGTCCTGATCATGGACGAATGACCACCGCTTGAAATGAACTCGGGGGGCGCTTTGGCCCCCCGATCCCTACTTTTTCCGAAACGTCAGATAATGCGGCACGCGCCCCTCGCGCAGTGCCTTTTTTTCGTAGCGGGTCGAAATCCAGTCATCCCAAGCCACGCGCCAGTCGTCCGGTCCCTCGGCCAGCCATTCAAACCCGTGCCCCGGCACCTGCTCCAGCGTTTGCCGTACATAATCGGGAATATCCGTCGCCACGCGAAAGATTGCGCCGGGTTTCATCACGCGCACCAGCGGCTCCAGATGTTCGGGCGTCACAAACCGGCGCCGGTGATGCCGCGCTTTGGGCCAGGGGTCGGGATACAGCAGGAACGCACGGTCAATCGACGCTTCGGGCAGCACGTCGAACATGTCGCGCACGTCACCCGGATAGACCGCCAGATTGTCCACCTTGGCCTTGCGGATCTTGCCCAGCAACATCGCCACGCCGTTGATATAAGGCTCGCAGCCGATGATCCCCACGTCGGGGTTCGCGGCGGCCTGGTGCACCATATGCTCGCCGCCGCCAAAGCCGATTTCCAGCCAGACAGGTTTGCCTCCGAACAGCCCCTGTAAATCCAGCGGCGTGCGGTCGGGGTTCACGTCCCAATCCACCGGCCCCGGCGACAGCGCGGCAAGGTCCTGGTCAAGATAGCCTTCCTGGCTCGACTTCAGGTGCTTGCCCTTGCGGCGGCCATAAAAATTGCGGTGGGGGCGTGTGGGTGTGTTCATGGCGGCGGTTTAGCGCCAAGTTTTGAAATGCGCAACGCAACGTATCGCTTCCCCGCAACGTGCGCGCTGCTAGCCTTGGGCACAGGAAAGAGGAGAGCCCCATGAGCCATGTCCACGTCGTTGCCGTCATCACCGCCAACTCCGGCCAGCGCGCCAAACTTCTGGAGAAATTCAACGCCAACGTGCCCGCCGTGCACGCCGAAGACGGCTGCATCAGCTACCGCGCGGTTACGGACACGCCGGATGTGGGTCCGTTCCAAACCCCCATCGGTGAAGACACCTTCATGGTGATCGAGGATTGGGCCAGCCTTGATGCGCTGATGGCCCATGCGGTCGCGCCCCATATGAAAGACTATGGCAGGGCGACAAAAGACATGATCGCCGACCGCAAGATTCATGTGCTCAGCCCCGCCTGATCATGAAAAGGGGCGGCGCCCACCGGCACCGCCCCGCTTCTTTTCGCCCCAAGTACCCCGGCAAGCGCCAAAGGCGCCAAGGCAGCGCGCTCAGACGGCGGCTTTCAAAGCCTCGACCAGATCGGTGTTTTCCCAGCTGAACCCGCCATCCGCATCCGGTGCGCGACCAAAGTGGCCGTAGGCCGCCGTGCGTTGGTAGATCGGTTTGTTCAGGCTCAGGTGCTCGCGGATACCGCGCGGGGTCAGGTCCATCACCTTATCAATCGCCGCTTCGATGTCCGCGGGCCTTACCGCCCCCGTACCGAAGGTATCGCAATAGATCGACAACGGCTTGCTGACACCGATGGCATAGCTGAGCTGGATCGTGCATTTCTCTGCCAGCCCTGCCGCCACGACGTTCTTGGCCAGATAGCGCGCCGCATAGGCCGCCGAGCGGTCCACCTTGGTCGGGTCTTTCCCTGAGAATGCACCGCCGCCGTGCGGGGCTGCACCGCCATAGGTGTCCACGATGATCTTGCGACCGGTCAAACCAGCGTCGCCGTCGGGGCCGCCGATGACAAACTTGCCCGTGGGGTTCACGTGCCACTTCGTGGCGTCGGTCAGCCAGCCTTCGGGCAGCACTTCGGTGATGTAGGGCTCCACGATTGCGCGAATGTCGGCGCTGGTCAGGTCGGGGTCCAGATGCTGCGTGGACAGAACCAGTGACGACACGCCCACCGGCTTGCCGTTTTCGTAGCGCACGGACAGCTGGCTTTTGGCATCAGGGCCAAGGGTCGGTTCGGTGCCGTCCTTGCGGACTTCGGCCAGCCGTTTCAGGATCGCGTGGGCATAGAGGATCGGCGCCGGCATAAGCGCGTCTGTTTCATTGGTGGCGAAACCGAACATGATGCCCTGATCGCCTGCGCCCTCTTCCTTGTCAGTGGCCGCATTCACCCCTTGGGCGATATGTGCGGACTGTTCGTGCAGCAAGTTGGTGATCTCGCAGGTTTCCCAGTGGAACTTGTCCTGCTCGTAGCCGATGTCACGGATACAGTCGCGGGCGATGTCTTCGATCCGCGCCATGTATTCGTGCAGTTTATCCTGATCCGACAGGCCGATCTCGCCCCCGATGACCACGCGGTTGGTGGTGGCAAAGGTTTCGCAGGCGACACGCGCTTCGGGTTCTTCAGTCAGCAGCGCATCCAGAACAGCGTCGGAAATGCGGTCGCACACCTTATCAGGGTGTCCCTCGGAAACGGATTCCGAGGTGAAAATGTAATTCTGTCGGGACATGAAGTGCTCCATTGAAATCATGTGTCACGCCAGGAAGCCGTTGTGACACGTCCTGTCCGGTTTATGGACGACGACGGGGTGCGTCAATCGAAATGCGGCGTGCCAAAAGGACGCCCCACCCCAAGAGCAACACGATCAACAGCGGCATATCGCCGGTGCGTGCATAAACTGTCGGCGCCAGGGGCGCAGGCAAATCGGCGTCCACATGACCCGCAACGCCCAAGGGAAGGCTCTCCAGCACTTGGCCACGCGGACCGATCATCGCGGAAATACCGGTGTTGGCCGCACGCGCCAGCGGCAGCCCCTGTTCAATCGCCCGCATCCGCGCCTGTGCCAGATGCTGCTGCGGACCTGCGCGCTGGCCGAACCATGCGTCATTGGTGATCTGAATCAGGAACGAGGGGCGGGTCGGCGCGGCGCCGACATCCTGCGCAAAGACCGCCTCGTAGCAGATCAGCGGCAGTGCCTGTCCCAGCGCGCCCAGGTCGATCATGCGCGGCCCCGGCCCTCGACCGTATCCGCCCACCGCTTCGGCCAGACCGCGCAGGCCAAGCTTGGACGCCAGATCGCTCAGCGGCATGTATTCACCGAAGGGCACCAGGTGGTATTTGTCGTATGTGTCCGTCACCTGCCCGTTGCCGTCCACCACGACCAGCGAGTTATAGTACCAGTCCTCATCGCGCCGCTGGATGCCCAGCACCACCGGCGCACCACGCGCCGCGATGGCAATCTCGTCAAAGACCGGCTGGGCATATTCCAGCAGATACGGCACGGCGGTTTCCGGCCAGACCACCAGATCAGGCTGCGGTTCGGCCGCCGTGGCTTCCAGTAATCGATTCATGAAAACCGGCAGCTTCTCTGGGTCGAACTTTTCCTCCTGCGGTGCATTGGGCTGCACGAGGCGCACCATTTGGCCGGTTGTCTGTGGCGCGGGCAAGCTCATCGGCCAAAGCACGGCGGCCAGCGCCACCGCGGCAGGCGGCAGGACCAACAGCGGACGGTCGATCAACCACACCAGCACTGCCGCCCCCGCGCACAGCAACAGCATCAGCCCATAAGGACCAACCCACGCCAGAGCCTGCGCAGCAGGCGTATCGAGCAGCCCTTGTGGCAACATGCCCCACGGAAATCCGGTGAACAGATAGCCGCGCCCCAGTTCGGCCAGCGGCCACAGCACCGCAAGTCCCATCACGCCTGTGCGCAACCGCCGCGCCAGGGAAAAGGCCACGCCCCAGAATGCCGCCAACAGTGCCGACATGCCCGCCAGCGCAAAGGGCGCCATCCAGCCATCGCGGGCCGCGTCGATCTGGAACGGTTCGGTCAGCCAGGTCAGCGTCAGCACGAAATAGGCAAAGCCAATGACAAAGCCGACCAGCCCTGCCCGACCGGCGCGCGCGGCCCCTGTATAGAACACAAAGCTGACCAACAGCCCGAGCATCATCGGCAAAGGCAGATCGACCGGCGCCTGCCCCAGGGACATGACAGCCCCACAGCCCAGCGCCAGCAAGATCCACTGCCACACCGTGCGCGCCGCAAGCCATGCGGCGATCATCATGCGTCGTCGTCCTGCCCCGGCAGCCGCACCCGCAACCGTTTGATCCGGCGCGGATCAGCGTCGATCACTTCGAACTCCGGGCCTTCGGGATGCACGACAACCTCGCCACGCGCAGGTACGCGGCCCGCCAGCATAAAGACCAGCCCGCCCAGCGTATCGATTTCCTCGGCGTCCACGTCCTCGTGGTCGGTCAGCGATTGGCCGATCTCGGTCTCGAAATCTTCGAGCGGGGTCTTGGCCAGCGCCAGATACCCGTCGCCCGCAGCGTCGAGGTTGAAGAACTGGCCCTCGTCCACGTCGTGCTCGTCCTCGATCTCGCCGATGACCTGTTCGATCAGGTCCTCGATGGTCACAAGTCCGTCAACGCCGCCGTATTCATCAATCACCAGCGCCATGTGCCGCCGTTCGGTCTGCATTTTGGTCAGCAGAACACCGATGGTCATCGACGGCGGGACGAACAGCAGCGGGCGAATCATGTCTTCGAGGATGAAATCCTTGCCCCGGTCGCCGTTGAATCCGTAGAGCAGCGCCAGGTCCTTGAGGTGGGCAAAGCCCAACGGCGTGTCCAGCGTGCCCTCGAACACGGGCAAACGGGTCATTCCGCTGTCCTTGAACACCTCGACCAACTCGTCCAGCGAGATGGTGCTGGGCACCGCAACGATATCAGCCTTTGGAATGGCCACGTCTTCCACACGCATACGGCGCAGGTTGATCATGCCGTGCCCGCTGCGGCTGGGCGGCGTGTCGGACACGGTGTCCGTATCACCGTAATCGCCGTCAGAGGGGCTGAGCGCCTCGAATACGCGAGAGAGAAAACCGCCGGATTTCGGCGTGTCGGTCTGCGGGGGTTCTATGTCTGTCTCAGACTGCGCGCTTTGCGCTGCCTCAGACGATCCGTCGTCGTTGTCGCCCATCGGGTCCTTATCCAGTTCAAGCAGAGGGATCTGCCAATTGCGGCGAGTATGGGTCATCAAGGCCCAGTTTGCCAAGTATTTCGACTTCCAGCCGTTCCATGACCGTGGCATCGCCGTCACGTATATGGTCATAGCCCAACAGATGTAAAATACCATGCACGATCAGATGGGTTGCGTGATCCGGCAGGGATTTGCCGGCGGACGCGGCCTCGGCGGCACAGGTATCATAGGCAATGGCGATGTCACCCAGCTCCAGCGTGCCGTCGGGATCGGGTTCGGGCGGCAACGGCGCGCCCCCTTCTTCCTCGGCCCCACGCTCGTCCGATGGCCAGCTGAGCACGTTGGTGGGCACCGGCTTGGCGCGGAAATCGGCGTTCAACTCGGCGATACGCGCATCGTCACAGGCAAGGATCGCGATTTCAGCCTCGGTGATATGAAGGTGTGCAAAAGTTGCCTGTGCCGCGCGATCAGCCAAGGCCTGAAGCCCCGCCTGTTCCCAGCGGGGGTCTTCCATGGCGATATCGATCGTATGGTTCACGTCGCATTCCGGGGGCCAGCCCCCGGACCCCCGGAATATCTACGGCCAAAAGAAGGATCAGCCCGTTTGTGAGTCTGCCTCGTATGCCTCGATGATCGCCGCCACAAGGGGGTGGCGCACCACGTCTTTCGAGGTGAAGTAGTTGAAGCTGATCTTGGGGATGTTCTTGAGCAGCCGTTCCGCGTCCTGCAAGCCCGATGCCTGACCGCGCGGCAGGTCGATCTGGGTACGGTCACCGGTGATGACCATGCGCGAGCCTTCGCCAAGGCGGGTCAGGAACATCTTCATCTGCATGGTCGTGGCGTTCTGCGCCTCGTCCAGCACAACAAAGGCGCGGGCCAACGTGCGGCCCCGCATGAAGGCCAGCGGCGCGATCTCGATCTGTTTCTCTTCGATCAGCTTGGCCAGTTGCTTGCCCGGCAAAAAGTCGTTCAGCGCGTCGTAAAGCGGCTGCATGTAGGGGTCGACCTTGTCCTTCATGTCGCCGGGCAGATAGCCCAGCTTCTCGCCCGCCTCGACGGCGGGACGGCTGAGGATGATCTTGTCCACATGACCGCCGATGAACATCGACACGCCCACAGCAACGGCCAGATAGGTTTTGCCGGTGCCGGCGGGACCGATGCCAAAGGCCAGTTCGTTGTCGAACAGCGATTGCACATAAGCCTTTTGCGCCTCGGTGCGGGGTTCGACCGGTTTCTTGCGGGTCTTGATCTCGACCTTGTGACCGACGGGCATTTCCATCTGGTCGCCCAGCATCGGCCGACGCGCATCGTCTGATCCGCCGCCCATACGCAATTCGCGGTCAATGTCGCCGGTCTCAACCTCGCGCCCCGATTCAAGGCGCAGATAAAGCGCGTTCATCACTTCCAGCGCACGGGCACGGGAATCAGCGGGGCCGAGAATAGCCAGATGGTTGCCGCGCCGGACGATCTGCACCTCAAGCGCGGATTCGATGGCCGTGATATTGCGATCATAAGGACCACACAGGTCGATCAGCAATCTGTTGTCAGGGAATTCCACCAGCGTCTCGGTTGGTGGAGCGGTGTCAATCGGGGTTAGTGGGGCGCCTGTGGCCAATGCCTGCTCCTGCATCAGGGGTCTGATGTAGCGTCGCAAGTTTGCACGGGCGGCGCAACTGTGACGGTTCGCTTTTTCCATCAATTTACAAGAATTTCACGCCACAGATGGAAAAAGGGCCAGAGCGGATTGCGCTCTGGCCCTTTGAAAATCGGTTGGAGACGATGCGTCGCCTTAGTTCGGGTCCAACACGCTGGAGCCGCGCTTGAAATCGCCCACGGTTTGCGTGGGTGCGGCGATGCCAGAACAGACCGGTTTGCCGTATTTATCAAGACGCTGGGACAGATACCCCTCCAGACCATCGTCGATGATCCAGTGATCGCAGCCGTTGGGATCAACCCAGATGCCGGCCTTGAGCTGGCTCAGGTCCTTGCTGTCAAAGCCACGGTCGACGGTTTTATCTGGCGAATACCCGGTGCCGCAAGCGGCAAGGCCGAAGGCACACAAGCTCAGCGAAAGTGCAATGCGTTTCACAATAATGGTCCCCTCAACGGATACAGATAATTTCGACACGACGGTTCTTGGCCATGCCCGCCGCCGAGTTGTTCGGAGCCGCGGGCATACGCTCGCCGTAGCCACGCACATCGGCGATACGGGCGCCGGTGGATTGTGCAACCGAAGCAACCGCATTGGCGCGGTTCAGCGACAGACGCATGTTATAGGCGTCCGAGGCGCGGCTGTCGGTGTGGCCTGTGATGATATAGCTGGTGGCACCGGTGCTCTGGAAGAACTGGGCCAGACGCTGTTTGCCTGCCGCCGAAATGCGGTAGCTGTCGGTGGCAAAGAACTGGTCGGTTTCCATCACGCCGCAGACATTGCCCCGGCGGCAGACAGGAATACCCTGACGCGACACGTGGGGTGTCATATAACCTTCGGCGCCGTCATCCATGACCCAGTGTTCACACCCGTCCGGATCGACCCAGATGGTTGGAATATATTGGCCACGGTCGCGGCCTCCTTGCGATCGCGTCTGCGCATCGACGTCCGCCGCCGACACAACAACCGTCGCAAGTGCGACGGCCATTGCAGAAACCACGCGCATAAATGCACTTGTGGTTTTGGAAAGTGTGTAACCCACAGCCCTGTCCCTTATCAAATGTTCCCCCGCAAAGACCCGGAAATAAAAAACTGGCAGCTCGGGGCTTTGCTACTACTGTTTCAGAGTAGGAAAGTTTTTCCGCTGTGTGAAGTCGCTTTAACCGCATATTGTGGCTATTTTCGCCACACTTAGGGGGTGAAGTTCAAATTTATGCCATATTTGGACACAGCCGTGGGGATCAATCCAGCAACACGCCGCCCAGGGAATTGGTGCCGGATGACACGATTCTGACCGGGCGCACTTCGCCGGGGGTCACGTCATCGGCATCGACATGGACTGCGTGCAGATAATCCGACTTTCCCACCATCTGACCTTTTTGGCGGCCCGGTTTTTCGAACAGGACATTCAGCGTACGGCCGACCATCTCCTGTTGGATCTCACGCTGGTGACGCGTGATCAGAGCCTGGATGCGCTGCAGGCGCGCATCGCCTTCGGCGGCGTCGACCTGGGGGCGCTCGGCGGCCGGCGTTCCGGGGCGGGTCGAATATTTGAAGGAATAGGCATAGCCGTATCTGACCTCTTCGATCAGATCCAGCGTGGCCTGAAAATCCGCTTCGGTCTCTTCGGGGAAACCCACGATGAAATCGCCCGACATCACGATATCGGGCCGCGCAGCCCGGATGCGTTCGATCAGCCGCAGGTAGCTTTCGGCGGTGTGACTGCGGTTCATCCGTTTCAGGATACGGTCGCTGCCCGATTGCACGGGCAGGTGCAGATAGGGCATCAGCTTGGCGCAGGTGCCGTGTGCCTCGATCAGGTCGTCGGTCATGTCGTTGGGGTGGCTGGTGGTAAAGCGGATGCGCTCCAGCCCGTCGACCTTGTCCAGATCCCAGATCAGCTTGGCTAATGTGTAATCCGATCCGTCCGGCCCTGCCCCGTGATAGGCGTTGACGTTCTGGCCCAGCAGTGTGATCTCGCGCACGCCGCGTTCCACCAGATCGCGGGCCTCATCCAGGATGCGGGCAGCGGGGCGGCTGACTTCGGCGCCACGGGTGTAGGGCACCACGCAAAAGGCGCAGAATTTGTCACAGCCTTCCTGCACGGTCAGAAAAGCGGTGGGTCCGCGCGCCGCCTTGGGGCGCGATTTCAGCCGTTCGAATTTGTCCTCTTCGGGAAAATCCGTATCCAGCGACTTTTCTCCCTGACGCGCCTTGGCTTCCATTTCGGGCAGGCGGTGATAGCTTTGCGGGCCGACCACCAGATCGACCAGCGGCTGGCGGCGCATGATCTCGGCCCCTTCGGCCTGCGCCACGCAGCCGGCAACGCCGATCATCAGGTCGGGTTTCTCGTCCTTCAGATCACGATAGCGGCCCAGTTCGGAGTAGATTTTCTCGGCTGCCTTTTCACGAATGTGGCAGGTGTTCAGCAGGATCATGTCGGCATCTGCCGCCGTTGCGGTTTCGACATAGCCCTGCCCGCCCAGCGCCTCGGCCATGCGTTCGCTGTCATAGACGTTCATCTGGCACCCGTAGGTCTTGATAAACAGTTTCTTCGGTGCGGGTTTTGTCTGTGTCATGACGGGCATCCGGGCATCTGGGGTCACTGCGGGGTGCTATCAGCAAGGCGCGCATCTTGCAATGAGAGCCAGATTGTCGGACTTTGCACAAAACGGACAGGCCCCAGAATGTTGTACCCCTCTCTCGATGAATTCATGAAGGACGCAGGCGCCGTTCTGGCCAAAGGTCCGATTGCCCTGATCATGGTCGAGGACGATGTCGAGGTCGCCACGACCCTGCGCCACCACCAGCAACTGGGGTTCGCGGCGGTGCTGGCCTTCATGCCAAAGGATTTCACGCTGCCACGTGATCTGGACGAGAGCATCATCCGCATCACCTATGACGTGACCCTTGAGGGTGCCGTCCAACAGGCCGTCAACCGGATCAATGACGCTGCCATCGGGCAATGGATGTTCTACTGCTACAACGCCGAATACCTCTTCCACCCGTTTTGCGAGACCCGTAGCGTGGGCGAGATGCTGGCCTTTCACACCGAGGAACGGCGCTCGGCGATGCTGACCTATGTTGTGGATCTATACGCGGAGGATCTGAACACCTATCCCGATGCGGTCTCATTGGATCATGCCTTTCTGGACCGTTCGGGCTATTACGCTCTGGCCCGCAAGGACCCGGCCACCGGACATCCGCGGGAACGACAGCTGGATTTCTTCGGTGGCCTGCGCTGGCGTTACGAAGAACACGTGCCCGCCGCCCGCCGGAAAATCGACCGGATCGCGATCTTCCGTGCCGCCCCCAAGCTGCGCCTGCGCGAGGACCACACCTTCAACGTCGAGGAATACAACACCTTTGCCTGCCCGTGGCACCACAACATCACGGCAGCGATCGTGTCCTTCCGCACCGCCAAGGCGCTCAAGCGCAATCCCGGCAGCACCTTTGATATTCCCACGTTCAAATGGCACAACTCGGCGCCGTTTGAATGGCATTCACGGCAATTGCTGGATCTGGGGCTGATGGAACCGGGACAATGGTTCTAAGGCAACCCTAGGCGCGCAGCACCGGAAACCAGTCCTCGCGCAGACGTTGTCCCGGTTGCATGTCATGCCCCGGAAACGGCGGTGACGTGGGACCGGGGCGCGCGACATAGCGGGCGTCGTCCCCCACCAGCCGCAGTGAAAACGCGCGACGGCGACTGTCGCTGGTGTTGCCCCGTGCACCATGCAGGGTCCGGTAATGGAACGCCACGGCATCGCCCGGCTGCATCTGGTATTCGACAACGGTCATGCCTTCAGCGTCCGGGTCGGGAACCGGTATGTAGGGCGCGGGATCAAAGAACGCATCGCCCTTGGCCCAGCGGGTCGGCAGCACGTCCTTTTCCCACAGATGCGATCCGGCGACACAGCGCAGACTGGCGGTGGTCACCGGATCGAGCGGCGACCAAAAGCTGACAACCTGCTGTCCTTCGACAAAGTAATAAGGCCCGTCGGTATGCCACGGCGTCGCCATCGAAGTCCCGGGCTCTTTCACCAGCACATGATCGTGGAACAGTTGCACACGTTCCGACCCCATCAGAGCGGCGGCCACTTCGGCGGCGCGCGATGTGCGAATGACCTGTTCAAACTCGGGGATACGCTGCCAGTTGCAATAATCGTCAAAGAACCGCCCTCGCTCGCCCTCACGCTTGTTTTCCGAAGCGTATGGGCCGGGCTCGTCCATATTGCGTGCCACACCGGCACGCAGTGTCTCGACATGGTCGGCAAACAGACCGCGCACCAGCACAACGCCGTCGCGGCGATAGGCGTCGATCTGGTCCTGGGTTACGATTGGCTCTTGGGTCATGGGTGCAAAAATCCGGTATTATCCTGCACCTTGGTGCCGCGTTACGACTTCTTGCGCAACCGAATCACCACGTCCACCGACGAAATTTCCGCACCCGCAGGCGCTTTGGGCAGCCGCGAGATCACCAGTTCGTCCGAGGGTGCATCGCTCAGCCGTGCCTCGTCTTCCCAGAAGAAATGCGGGTGGTCGTGCGTATTGGTGTCGAAGTAACTTTTCGATCCGTCGACCGTGACCTCTTGCAGCAATCCCGCCTCGCAAAAGGTGCGCAGCGTGTTGTACACAGTGGCCAGGGACACGGCCTCGCCTTCGATCTTGGCAGCCTCGAACAGGCTTTCGGCGGTGACATGGCGGTGCTGGCCGTCACCGATCAAAAGGGCCGCCAGCGTCACGCGCTGCCGTGTGGGGCGCAATCCTGCGCCCGCCAGCCACTCGGTTCCGATGTCATGTTGCGACTGCGCCATGCCTGTCCTCAATTCAATTCCTTCCCTATATAGAGGGCGCATCAGGTGATTTTCAAACGGAAATCAACGCAACGTGGCATCCCCGCACCATATCGGCCGGGCTTTCGCGCCCCGTACGCACCTTCCACAACGTCGCAACCGCAACCCGTGCGACCCAAGGGCGCGGTGGCTGTACCCTTCGGCACACTTGGCAACACCGGCACACGGGTGCTAGAGGGGTTTAATTGCAAGAATGCGAAGGGAATTCCGTAATATGTCCGACTATCCCACCAGTTTCGACCGCGACGACCTTCTGAAATGCGCGCGCGGAGAGCTTTTCGGGCCCGGCAACGCCCAGTTGCCAGAACCGCCGATGCTGATGATGGACCGGATCACGGATATTTCGGGCGACCGCGGCCTGCACGAAAAGGGCCATGTTGTTGCCGAATTCGATATCAAACCGGACCTGTGGTTCTTTGACTGCCACTTTCCCGGCAACCCGATCATGCCCGGCTGTCTGGGTCTGGACGGGCTGTGGCAGTTGACCGGCTTCAACCTGGGCTGGCGCGGCTGGCAAGGGCGCGGCTATGCCCTGGGCGTGGGCGAGGTCAAGCTGACAGGCATGGTGCGGCCCGACCGCAAGCTGCTGACATATTACGTCGATTTCACCAAAGCGATCCAGACGCGCCGCCTGACCATGGGCGTGGCCAACGGACGGGTGGAAGCAGACGGAGAAACCATCTATCAAGTGACTGACATGAAGGTCGCTCTGTCCGAGAGCTGAACCGGAAGGGTCTGAGGTCTGAAGGAGTTTACCATGCGCCGAGTCGTCGTGACAGGGCTGGGGATTGTGTCGTCTATCGGCAACAATGCAAGCGAAGTGCTGGCCGCCCTCAAGGCTGGCAAATCCGGTATCGTGGCATCCGAAGAGATGACCGAACACGGGTTTCGCAGCCGCATCGCAGGGACGTTGAAAATAGACGTCTCCGAATTGGTCGACAAACGCACCTTGCGTTTCATGGGACCGGGTGCCGCCTATGCCCATATCGCCATGGCCGAGGCCATTGCAGACGCGGGTCTGACCGAGGATGACATCGTGAACCCGCGCACCGGTCTTGTGGCCGGTTCGGGCGGTCCATCCACATCCGCTCTGTTCCAGGCGCACCAGACGGTGCTGTCATCGGGTGCGACAAAACGCATCGGGCCATTTGCCGTGCCCAAATGCATGTCCTCGACGATCAGCGCCAACCTGGCGACAGCCTACAAGATCAAGGGCATCAACTATTCGATCACATCTGCCTGCTCGACCTCTTTGCACTGCATCGGCAACGCCGCCGAACAGATCATGATGGGCAAACAAGACGTGATGTTTGCCGGTGGCGGTGAAGAGCTGGACTGGACCCTGTCGTGCCTCTTCGACGCGATGGGCGCGATGTCGTCCAAATTCAACGACACGCCCGAGAAAGCCTCGCGCGCGTTCGACGCGAACCGCGACGGCTTTGTCATCTCGGGTGGCGGTGGCATGGTCGTGCTGGAAGAGCTGGAACATGCGCTGGCGCGCGGTGCCGAGATTTACGCCGAAGTCACCGGCTTTGCCGCCACTTCCGACGGGCACGACATGGTCGCACCCTCGGGCGAGGGCGGTGAACGCGCGATGCGTCTGGCGCTGCAAACCCTGCCCGAGGGCCGCAAGGTCGGCTATATCAACGCGCACGGCACCTCGACCCCCGTCGGCGACGTCGGCGAAATCGAAGCGGTACGCCGCGTGTTCGGTCAGGGCAGCACGCCGCCTGTGTCCTCGACCAAGTCGATGACAGGCCATGCACAAGGGGCCGCCGGTGCCCTTGAGGCGATCTTTTGCCTGCTGATGCTGAAACATGACTTCATCACGCCTTCGATCAACGTCGAGACGCTGGACGAAAGACTGGACCCCGCCGAAATTGCCACCAAGCTGGTCGAGAACGCAGGGCTGGACTCCGTCATGACAAACTCGTTCGGGTTTGGCGGCACCAACGGGTCGATGATCCTTTCCAAATATAAAGAGTGATTGCAAAAATGTCGGATGTGCTTGCAGGAAAACGCGGCCTGATTATGGGCGTGGCCAATGATCGATCCATCGCATGGGGCATTGCCAAGGCGATGCACGCGGCCGGGGCCGAACTGGCCTTTACCTATCAGGGCGAGGCGTTCGGCAAGCGGCTTGAGCCACTGGCAGCCTCGGTCGGGTCCGATTTCATGGTCGACGTTGACGTCACCGACGACGCCAGTCTGGACGGCGCATTCGAGCAGCTGGGCGCACGCTGGCCGACGATTGATTTCGTGGTCCATGCCATTGCATTTTCGGACAAATCCGAACTGACGGGGCGGTTCCTGAACACCAGCCGCGCCAACTTCAAGAACTCCATGGATATCTCGGCCTATTCCTTCATCGACGTGGCGCGCCGTGCGCATCCGCTTATGGTGGAAAACGGTGGGACGTTGCTGACGCTAACCTATCAGGGCAGCAACCGCGTCGTGCCGAATTACAACGTCATGGGTGTGGCCAAGGCCGCGCTGGAAAGCGCCACGCGCTATCTGGCCAACGACCTTGGCCCCGAAGGCATCCGCGTCAACGCCATTTCACCCGGTCCGATGAAAACGCTGGCAGGTGCGGCCATTGGCGGCGCGCGCAAGACCTACAAGCACACCGACCAAAACGCGCCGCTGCGCTCGAACGCGACGCTGGAAGCGGTGGGCGGCACGGCGGTTTACCTGGCATCGGACGCGGGCGCTTGCACCACCGGCGAGATCATTCGTGTCGATGGCGGGTTTCACGTGCTGGGCATGCCGCAGCCGGATCACCTGTAAGCATCGGTTCGGGTTCGGGGGCGCTGCCCCCGCGCCTTTGGCGCGCCCCCGGGATATTTTTGGCCAAAAGAATTGCGCTCAGCGCAGCGCGTCTGTGCGCCACAGCCAGATTTTCAGGCCACCGTGGGCAACAGGGGCCTCTTGCGGTTTCCATGGAAGACCGCAAGCTTTGGCAAGACCGGGTTCCGAGGTGACAAGGCCGACGCGCCAGCCTTTGAACCGGGTTTTCAGGGTTTCCCCCAAAGTACCGTACAGCGGATACAGCAGGTTCTTGTTGCCGATGCGCGCGCCATAGGGCGGGTTGACGATGACCAGCCCGGGCGGGCCGTCCGGCGGTGTGACTTCACCCGCGCCGTGCACGTCGAACTGACATAGCGGGGCGACCCCTGCCCGTTCGGCGTTTTGCGTGCTCATGCGGATGGCACCCTGATCACGGTCTGATCCGAAGAAACGTGCGGGGCCGGTGATCGTGGGCATGTCCCTGCGCAGGGCGTCAAAGGCGTCCGCGTCGTAAGAGGCCAGCTTTTGAAACGCAAAGTCGCGCGAGCGGCCCGGTTGCAGTCCGCTGGCGATTTCAGCGGCTTCGATCAGGAAGGTGCCCGACCCGCACATCGGGTCCACCACGGGTTCCACGCCATCGTAACCGCATTGCCGCAGGAACATCGCGGCCAGATTCTCGCGCATCGGCGCCTTGCCCACGGCCTCTTTGTGGCCGCGCTTGTGCAGCGTCTCGCCCGAGGTATCCAGGCTGATGGTCACGGCGTTGTCGTCGATGCGCACCTTGATGACGATCTCGGCTTCGGGCGACAGGGTCAGCCCGTGGCTGTCGCGCAGGGCGGTTTCGATCCGTTGGGTGGCCGCACCGGCATGATAAATCTTGGAGCGTTTACAGGTGACCTGCACCCGCACCGGCACATCCGCACGCAGGATGTCGCCCCAGGGAAATTTGCGCGCGCGTTTGTCAAGTTGCGCCAGGTGGAAGGCCATGAAGTGCCCCACGCGCACCAGCACGCGCACCGCACCGCGCAGGCACAGGTTCGCACGCCAGACATCCGCCCAGCCACCTGTGATCGTGACCCCGCCGACGGAAGCCACGGGCGCGTCAAAACCGGCCTCGGCCACCTCGGCGGCAAGGACATGTTCCAGCCCGGGCGGGCAGACGAGGAATATTTCAAAAGGGTCAGGAGTGCTCATGGCCTGCGTCATACGCGCAATTCGCGGGCGCGGCCAGATGCTGTCGGTGGGGGTGTGCGGAGGGCTACACCGCCCTCCGCGAAAACCTGTCTCAGTTTACCGAGACGACTTCGATGTCAAAGGTCAGGTCCTTGCCCGCCAGCGGGTGGTTGGCGTCCAGCGTCACGGTGCTTTCGTCCACATCGACCACGGTCACAGGCAGGGCCTGACCGTCGGGGGTTTGCATTTGCAGCTGCGTGCCAAGGTCCAGCGGGATGTCGGCAGGGATGCCTTCGCGCGGAACCTGCTGGCGCATCTCGGGGTTCACGGCGCCATATGCCTCTTCGGCGGCAACCTTGACTTCTTTCTTTTCGCCAACGGCCATGCCGGGCAACGCGCTGTCCAGACCGGGAATAATCTGGCCGCTGCCGACCTGGAATTCCAGCGGGTCGCGGCCTGCGGAACTGTCAAAGGTGCTGCCGTCCAGCAACGTGCCTGTGTAATGAATGCGAACTGTATCGCCAGATTTGACCTGGGTCATGTAACTCTCCGAATTTTAGGGGGGAATGGACGGAGGCCGCGTGTCTGCGCGGGTGCTCCGGGGTTGGCATTAATTCAACATAGCGGCGCATAAGTGTAAACCCCGGCGCCGCCACGCCGCCTTGCGGTGATTTTGCGCCTTTTCCCTCGGGCTGCTGCGTGACAGTCTGCCTGGGCAGCCACCGGAGATAACCCATGCCCGTTACCACCTGCGTTTTTGATGCCTATGGCACGCTGTTCGATGTGGCCGCCGCCGCGCGACTGGCCGCTGAACAGCCGGAATTTCCAGCACTCGCAAAGGCTTGGCCGCAACTGGCCGAGCATTGGCGGGCCAAGCAGCTGAACTATTCATGGCTGCGTGCCGTCATGGGCACCCATACGGATTTCTGGACCGTGACGCAGGAGGCGCTGGACTGGTCGCTGGAAAAGACGGGGCTGGAGGGCGACGCGGCGCTGCGCCAGCGGTTGTTGGATCTCTACTGGGAATTGCAGGCCTACCCCGAGGTCCCCGCGATGTTGAAGACGCTGAAAGCCGCCGGGCTGAACACGGCGATTCTGTCCAACGGCGCGCCTGCGATGCTGGACGGGGCGGTGCAATCGGCAGGCATAGGCGACGTGCTGGACGACTGTCTGTCGGTGGAATCCGTGGGCATTTTCAAACCGGACAGCCGGGTCTACGATCTTGTGGGCGCGCGCTTTGGCTGCGCCAGGGACGAGGTTCTGTTCGTGTCCTCGAACGGCTGGGACGCAGCCGCCGCCGCGCATTATGGGTTTCGCACCGCATGGGTGAACCGCGCAGGCGATCCGGTGGACCGCCTGCCCGCCACCCCCGATACCATCCTGACCGATCTCACGGGCATCCCTGCCCTTGCCGGAGTTTGACATGGCCACCTTCACCACATCCGACGGGCTGCGCCTGTATTACACCGATACAGGCAACGGACTGCCGATCCTTTGCCTGTCCGGACTGGGACGCACCGGCGCCGATTTCCGCTATGTCGCGCCCTATCTGGACGACCACCGCGTGATCACGATGGATTATCGCGGACGCGGCAAATCCGAGTTTGACAAGGACTGGCGCAACTACACGCTGGCCGTGGAAAGCCGCGATGCGATCGAACTGCTGGATCACCTGGGCATCGACAAGGCCGCGATTCTTGGCACCTCGCGCGGGGGGCTGAACGCGATGATGCTGGGCCAGATGGTGCCGGACCGCATCCTTGGCGTGGCGTTCAACGATGTCGGCCCAGAGATTGACCCCAATGGCATCAAGGACATCATGGCCTACCTGGGTGTCAAACCCAGCATCCGCACCCATGCCGAAGCGGCGCTGATCCTGCCCAACCTGCTGGGCGGTTTCATCGGCGTGCCCGCCAGCCGCTGGATGGAAGAGGCCGAGACACATTTCGTCGATGACGGCGCGGGCGGGCTGAACCTGACCTATGACGCGCACCTGCGCGATGCGGTGGCCAACGAAACCGAAAGCCCCGACTTCTGGGCCTTTTTCGACGATCTCGCGGGCAAACCGCTGTGCCTGATCCATGCCGCCGGCAGCGACATTCTGAACGACAAGACGGCGCAGGAGATGCGCGCGCGGCGGCCCGACATGATTTACACCAACCTGCCCGATCGCGGGCATATTCCGTTTCTGGACGAACCTGCGGCTGTGACCGCCTTGAAAGACTGGCTGGACCTTATTCAATGAACATCGACATGATCCGTGCCGCAGCCCTGCGGCTGCAAGGGCACGCGCGCCGCACCCCGCTGCTGAACTCCCCCTTTATCGACCAGATCGCGGGCCGCCGCGTCTGGATCAAGCCCGAGTGCCTGCAACACACCGGCAGTTTCAAGTTTCGAGGCGCATGGTCGGCGCTGTCAGCGCTGGATGCGGAAACGCGCGCCAAAGGTGTCATCGCCTTTTCCTCGGGCAACCACGCACAGGGCGTGGCGCTTGCTGCGGCCCAACACGGGGTGCCGTCAGTGATCATCATGCCATCGGACGCGCCTGCGCTGAAGCTCGCGAACACCCGCGCACTGGGGGCCGAAGTGGTGACCTATGACCGCGCCACCGAGGACCGCGACGCCATCGGCGACCGGCTGGCGGCGGAACGAGGTCTGACGCTGATCAAACCCTTTGACGAACCGCAGGTGATCGCGGGTCAAGGCTCGGTGGGCCTTGAGATCGCAGAAGATGCAAACGCCCAAGGGATCAAATCCGCTGACGTGCTGGTGTGCTGTGGTGGCGGCGGGCTGACCTCGGGGATTGCCCTGGCGCTCGAGGCCGATGCACCGGGGCTGCGCGTGCGCCCGGCCGAGCCAGAAGGTTTTGACGACGTGAAACAGTCGCTGCAAAGCGGGCAGATCGAGCGCAACGCGCAGACCTCGGGCAATATTTGCGACGCCATCATGACCCCCGCGCCTGGGCACATCACCTTTCCCATCCTGCACCGGCTGTGCGGCCCCGGTCTGGCGGTGTCCGAGGACGAGGCGCTGCATGCCGTCGCACAGGCGTTCCTGCGGCTAAAGCTGGTGGCGGAACCCGGCGGCGCGGCGGCGCTGGCGGCCGCGCTGTCGCGTCGCGACGAGATCGCAGGCGATGACGTGATTGTCGTGATCTCGGGCGGAAATGTCGATGCACCCATGTTCGCACGCGCGCTGGACACATTGGAATGACGCGGTTCACGATCTCCGGTTTCAAGGTGAAAACCTGATCGGTCCAGAAAAGGAACACCCATGAGTCCAACGCACATTGGCGAAATGCAAGACTTCGGCGTATTGAACGACAACCGGACAGATGGCAGCCACGCCGAACGGCCGTATAACAAGCGGGCCTCGGACCGCGGGCGGATCATGGCGCATCTGGCGCTGGGACAAGGAGACGAACGATGAAACTGGCAGACCTGGGCGACGTACGCCTGCATTACCGTATCGACGGCCCCGACGATGGCGCACCGGTGGTGTTCGCCAACTCGCTGGGCACCGATTTGCGGCTGTGGGACCCGATCATGCCGCTGTTGCCTGCGGGTCTGCGGGTGCTGCGCTTTGACAAGCGCGGGCATGGGCTGTCGTCCTGCCCGCCCTCGCCCTATTCGATGGGGTCGCTGGTGACGGATGCCGAAAAGCTGATGGACATGCACGGCTTCAAGGACGCGCTTTTCGTGGGACTGTCGATCGGCGGGATGATCGCGCAGGGGCTGGCTGTCAAACGTCTGGACCTGGTGCGTGCGCTGGTGCTGTCGAACAC
Source organism: Pseudosulfitobacter pseudonitzschiae (assembly GCF_900129395.1). Taxonomy (GTDB): domain Bacteria; phylum Pseudomonadota; class Alphaproteobacteria; order Rhodobacterales; family Rhodobacteraceae; genus Pseudosulfitobacter; species Pseudosulfitobacter pseudonitzschiae. The sequence continues at coordinate 514,536 of NZ_FQVP01000003.1, read as the reverse complement.
CGGGGCCAAGATCGGCAATGCCGATATGTGGGGCGAGCGTATCGCCGCCGTGCTGAAAGGTGGGATCGAACCCTTGGCCGACGCAGTGATGGAACGCTGGTTCGCGCCCGATTTCCGCGCCACGCCCGAGCTTGAGCTGTGGCGCAACATGCTGATCCGCCAGGAGGTGCAGGGATACGCGGGTTGCTCGTCCGCCATCTCGGGCACCGACTTCTATTCCACCACCGCATCATTGCGCCTGCCCGCCCTTGGAATTGCCGGGTCCGAGGACGGCTCGACCCCGCCCGATCTGGTGCGCGAAACCATCGACCTGATCCCCGGCAGCCAGTTCCAGATCATCCGCCGCACCGGCCACCTGCCCTGCGTCGAAAAACCCGAGGAATACGCGCAGATCCTGACCAGGTTCATGCGCGACACGGGGCATATCTGAGATGGCGGCCAGTGTTTTCGCAAGCCCGCTCTACGGGCAGTTGTTCGCCACGGGCGAGACCGGACGCCTGTTCACCGACAGCGCCGAAGTGCGCGCCATGCTGCTGGTCGAAGGGGCATTGGCCAAAGTGCAGGGTGGCTTGGGCGTGATCCCCGAGATCAGCGGCGCCGCGATCCACCGCGCCAGCCTGGAGGTCGCCATCGACCCCGGTGCCCTGGGTGCCGCCACGGGTCAGAACGGCGTGCCGGTGCCCGGATTGGTCGCGGCGTTTCGTGCGGCGATGGAGGCCCCGGAGCATGCACAATATGCCCACTGGGGCGCCACCAGCCAGGACATCGCCGACACCGCGCTGATGCTGCGGTTGCGTCAGGCGCTGGCACTGGCCGAGGCGGACATCCGCAAGCTGTTGGGGGCACTGGCCCAAGCAGCCGAGGATCACGCCGCCACACCAATGCCGGCCCGCACCTATGGCCAGGTCGCCACTCCGACCAGCTGGGGCGCGGTTCTGGCGCAGTGGGGCACGCCCTTGATTGCCGCATTGGACGACCTGCCTGCCCTGCGCGAGGCCAGCCTGTGGGTGTCGTTGTCGGGCGCGGCGGGCACATCCTCGGCGCTAGGCCCCAAGGCGGCAGAGACGCGCGCGGCGCTGGCAAAAGCTCTGGGGTTGAAAGACCCCGGCCACAGCTGGCACACCGACCGCAGCCCGGTGTTGCGCATAGCCGAATGGATGGCGCGGGTGACGGCCACGCTGGCCGCGATGGGCGACACGTTGGTGGGGCTGACCATGTCCGGGATCGGCGAGGTCACCCTCTCCGGTGCCGGCGGATCATCGACGATGCCACAGAAACAGAACCCGGTCGGACCTTCGGCGCTGGTCGCGCTGAACATCAAGATGGCCGGTCTGCGCGCGTCGCTGCAAGCGGCCGCCGCACACCAGCACCAACGGGACGGGGCGTCCTGGTTCGCCGAATGGATGGTTCTGCCGCAAGTCGTTCTGACCAACGCCTGTGCCCTGCATCACGCGTTGAAACTGGCAGAAGGCATCAATCCGGTGCCTGCGCGGATGCACGCAGCCCTTGAGGACGGTCTGGGCCTGATCCATGCCGAGGCGCTGAGCTTTGCGCTGGCGAGCCAGATGCCGCGCCCCGAAGCACAAGCCGCGACCAAGGCACTGTGCAAGGACGCGATGGACACCCAGACCCCGCTGCCCGAACTGGCCGCGCGTGCCTATCCCGAGCTGCCAAAGGGGCTGTTTGACGCCGCATCGCAGATGGGCACGGCCGCAGACGACGCCCGCACCTTTGCCCGCCGCGCCCGCAGCGCCGCTGCCGTGTAGCACCGGCGTGAAACCCGCCGTTGTTTTCCTGCTGTTCACCGTCCTGCTGGACGCAATGGGCATCGGGCTGATCCTGCCGATCATGCCCGACCTGATCCGTGAGGTGCAGGGCGGCACGCTGGCGCAGGCGGCGCTGTGGGGCGGCGTGCTGTCCACAACCTTTGCGGTGATGCAGTTCCTCTTCGGCCCGGTGATCGGCGGGCTGTCCGACCGCTTTGGCCGCCGTCCCGTGCTGCTCTTGTCGCTGGTCGTCATGTGTCTGGATTACATGCTGATGGCGGTGGCGGGCAGCATCTGGTTGCTGCTGGTGGGGCGGATCATCGGCGGGGTTGCCGCCTCGACCCAGTCGACGGCCAACGCCTGTATGGCCGACCTCTCGGCCCCCGAAAACAAAAGCGCCAATTTCGGCCTGATCGGCGCGGCCTTTGGCATCGGTTTCGTGCTGGGGCCCCTGATCGGCGGGCTGCTGGCCGAATATGGCACCCGCGCGCCCTTCTGGGCGGCGGCGACCCTGTCGGGACTGAATGCGCTGTTCGGCTGGCTGGTGCTGAGCGAAACCGTCACCGACCGCATCCGCCGCGCGTTTTCATGGCGGCGGGCAAACCCGCTGGGCACATTGCGCGCACTGGGACAACTGCCGCAAATCCGTCGCCTGCTGGTGGTCTATTTCATCTATCAGTTCGCCTTTATCGTCTATCCGGCGATCTGGGCCTATTTCGGTCACGCGCGGTTCAACTGGTCTCCTGCCTTGATCGGCCTCAGCCTTGGCCTGTTCGGCATTGCCATGGCCGTGGTACAGGGTGGCCTGATCCGCATTGCCCTGCGCCGGTTTGGAGAAAGCGGTACGATCGTCTACGGGCTGCTGTTCAGTGTCCTGACCTATATCCTGATCGCGCTGGTCACCTCGGGCACCGTGGCGTTGATCCTGACACCGCTGGCCGCCTTGGGCGGTGTCATCGCCCCCGCCTTGCAGGGGATCATGTCAAAGGCCACCGGCGACGACCAGCAAGGCGAATTGCAAGGGGCCATGGTATCGGTCAACGCACTGGCAATGATCCTGTCGCCGATGGTGATGACCTCGGTGTTCTACAGCTTCACCGCCACCGACGCACCCATCCATCTGCCCGGTGCGCCCTTTGTGCTGTCGGCCCTGCTGACGGGGCTGGCGCTGGTGATCTACCTGCGGCCCATCGGCACACGGATCACCTGACGTTATCTGGCCAAACTGGCGCGGACGAACCGGGGAAGTGTCGGTTTCCGACATGCGCGGCCCCATTGCGCCCCCCACCCTGAACGGGTCGATCACCTTCCGCCATCAGGACTGTCCCATGCAAATCATCAAAGCCGCCGTCTGCCACGCCTTTGGAGAGCCTCTGCGCATCGAAGACATCCACCTGCGCGCGCCCGAACAAGGCGAGGTGGAAGTGACCGTCGACGCGGTGGCGATCTGTCATTCGGACATTTCCTATGCCGAAGGGTCCTGGGGCGGCAGCCTGCCAGCGGTCTATGGTCACGAGGCAGCGGGACGCGTCAGCGCCGTTGGGACCGGTGTGCAGGGGGTGTCTGAGGGCGATAGTGTTGTGGTCACATTGATCCGTTCGTGCGGGTCCTGCGCGCCTTGCGCCGGGGGCAGCCCGGTGTCCTGCGAGACACCCTACAACGGCGACATGGGCCCGATCACCCTGCCGGACGGCAGCAAGCTGCATCAGGCAATGGCCACCGGCGGCTTTGCCGAAAAGGTGGTGGTGGACCAGCGTCAGGTGGTGCGCATTTCGGACAAGATCGCCAAGGACGTGGCCTCGCTCTTGGCCTGTGGGGTGATCACCGGAGTGGGTGCGGTGGTGAACTCGGCGCATCTGCGCGCTGGTCAGGACGTGGTGGTGATCGGCGCGGGCGGCGTCGGGCTGAACGCCATCCAAGGCGCACGGATTGCAGGTGCGCGGCGCATCGTGGCCGTCGACATGAGCAACGAGAAACTTGACGTTGCCAAGGCATTCGGCGCAACACATGGCGTTCTGGCGACCCACAAAGCGCCCTGGCTGGCGGCGCGCACAGCCTTGGGTGGGCGCGGCGCAGATGCGGTGATCGTCACCGTGGGTGCCATTCCGGCCTATGACCAGGCCCCGAACTATCTGGCCACGGGGGGCAGGGTCATTATGGTCGGAATGCCCCACGTCGGGGGGCAGGCAACATACCAGCCTGTCAATCTGGCCGCTGCCGGTCAGGGCATGATCGGGTCGAAAATGGGGGATGTGGTGATCCAGCGCGACATTCCCTGGATGCTGGATCTGTACGAGCAGGGTCGTCTGAAACTGGACGAGTTGATCTCGGGACGGTGGTCGCTGGAACAGATCAACGAGGCGATTGCCGATACCAAGACTGGAACTGCGCGGCGCAATGTGATCGTGTTTAACCGATAAGCATAGGATGCCGACCGACCGGGGCTCTGCCCCCGATTTTGATTCCGGCCCCGGAGTTTATTGGCAAGATGAAGGACCAGCCCGCATGAAGCTGCAAGATCTTGATATTATCATCACGGCCCCGCCTGCTCCGGGCTGGGGCGGGCGCTATTGGATATTGGTCAAGGTGACCACCAACACCGGCATCGTCGGCTGGGGTGAGTGTTACGCGGCCTCTGTGGGGCCTCGGGCCATGCAGGCGGTGATCGAGGACGTGTTCACGCGGCACATGCAGGGCGAAAACCCCGAGAACATCGAACTGATGTTCCGCCGCGCCTACTCGGCTGGCTTTACCCAGCGGCCCGACCTGACCGTAATGGGGGCGTTTTCAGGGCTGGAAATCGCGTGTTGGGACATCTTGGGCAAGGATCGCGGGCGGCCTGTGCACGCGCTGATCGGCGGACGGATGAACGACCGCATTCGCGCCTACACCTATCTCTACCCCCTGCCTCATCATGACCTGACGGCCTTTTGGACCTCGCCCCAGATGGCCGCCGAAGCCGCCGCCGATTGCATGGCGCGGGGATACACGGCGGTCAAATTCGACCCCGCCGGTCCCTATACCCTGCGCGGCGGCCACATGCCTGCAATGAGCGACATCAGCCAGTCGGTGGCCTTCTGCAAGGCAATCCGCGAAGCGGTGGGCGACCGCGCCGACCTGCTGTTCGGCACCCACGGTCAGTTCACCACCGCCGGCGCGATCCGGCTGGGCCGCGCCATCGCGCCCTACAGTCCGCTTTGGTACGAGGAGCCCGTGCCACCGGACAATGCCGCACAAATGGCCGCCGTGGCCAGCGCCGTGGGCATTCCCGTGGCCACTGGCGAGCGACTGACCACCAAGGCCGAGTTCGCCCCGATCCTGCGCAGTGGTGCGGCCAGCATCCTGCAACCTGCCCTGGGCCGTGCGGGCGGCATCTGGGAGGTCAAGAAAATCGCGGCAATGGCCGAGGTGTACAATGCGCAACTCGCGCCGCATCTTTACGCAGGGCCAATCGAATGGGCCGCCAACCTGCAACTGGCCGCGTCCATCCCCAACCTGCTGATGTGTGAAACCATCGAAACCCCGTTCCACGACGCGCTGATCAAGGGCAGCATCCGGGTCGAGGACGGCTTTGTCACGCCATCAGACGCGCCCGGTCTGGGGATCGAGGTGGACGAGGACCTGGCCCGTGCAAACCCCTACACCGGCACCGGCCTGCATCTGGAAATGCAGGAAGCGCCTTGCGACTACGTGAATGGCAATGCATTCGAGGGCGGCGCGCCTGCGCCAAAGACCTAGTACAACCGCACGCCGCTGACCGCCACATCAACCGCGAATTCACGACCCACCGCGACCACGCCGACACGGCGCAACTCGGACGCATCGAAACTGGCGTCCGTCCGATAGGCTTCGAGCGCATCAAAAGGCACCTTGATCGTGGTCCACGCCGCCGTCGCCACGAACTCGGTGCGGAAGGACTGCCACGCACGGGTCAACCGCGTGGTGCGCAGGCGCAGGTCATAGCGTTCATCGTTGCCGTAAACGTCCAGCTCCAGACCGGTCCATCCGCCGGCATCTTCTGCCAGATCAAACGCCATCTGGATAAATCCGCCACCATAGCACGTCGGGAAGAAAGGCTGTTTGTAGGTTATGGCCGCCTGCGCAGCCTTTAAATTGCACAGCGGGTGGCCATAACCGGGTCTCAGGTCTCAACAGTGGTTTTGCATAACCACACTGTGAGGAGACCGGCTATGACCGCTACCTATGCTACCCTTTCGACCGTGTTGGTCGCCATCGACATTTCCAAGCATCGACATGAGGTGCTGATCAGCATTCCGGGCAAAAAGCGCCGCCGCCGACTGACGATTACGAACACGCTGGAGGATTTTCAGCGCTTGGCCACCACTCTCGCCAGCTATGAACTGCCGGTACGGATCGGGTTTGAGGCGACCGGTAATTATCACCGTGCCTTGGCCCACCACCTCGGCCTAGCCGGGTTCGACCTGAAGCTTGTCTCTTCCGTTGGCTTGGCCCGAACGCGCGAGGCTCTGCACAACAGCTGGGACAAGAATGATCCCAAGGACGCCCAGGTCATTCTGCATATGCTGGAGATCGGGGCAGTGCAGTTCTTCCATGATCCGCTGGTGACCGGGAAAGCCGACATCCAGGAACTGTCGAAGACCCACGAGATCGTTTCGCGCTCGAAGACTGAGCTGTGGCACCGCATCCTCACGCATTACCTGCCGCTCTATTTCCCCGAGGCGGAGCGCTTTCACCGCAGTTCCCGCACCGACTGGTTTCTCGCATTCCTTGAGAAGTATCCCACACCACACATAATCAAGGCTATGGACCGGGAGGCTTTCGTCGCCGATGCTTGGCATGTTGTCGGCCGCAAGGTTTCCAAAGAACGTATGCTTTCAGACATTTACGACACGGCGGTCGAATCTGTAGGCTTGCCGGTTCACCCGGACTCCGATGCGGTCCGCATGTTCCGTCTCGTGTTAGCCGAGGGCCGCAGTCTGATCCGACAGCGTGATGAGATCGAGGCACGGGCCGTCGAGCTTCTGTCCGATCTCCCCGACTATCAACTGCTGACGACCATTCCCGGCATCGGCCCGATCAACGCCATGACCATCCTGGCCGAGGCCGGTGACTTGCGTCGCTTCCGGCACCATCGACAGTTCCTGAAGTTCTGCGGCATGGACCTCGCCACAACGCAATCCGGCATGTTCCGCGGCCAGAGCCGGATCTCGAAGTATGGCAACGCCCGTTTGCGGCGCACGCTTTGGATGGCCGGTCAGACCGCCGTGCTAAAGCGGACCAACAGCTTCCGGGACAAGTTCGAGCGCTACATCTCAAAGGATCGACACAACGCGCATCTGCGTCGCAAGGCCTATACGGCGATAGCGGCCAAGATGGCGCGCACTGTACACGCCGTCGTCAAAAACGGCGCACCCTATCGCCCCTTCTTCGAAGGGGTGAGCCCAGGCGGAAGGACCTCTCTCTGTAGCAGCCGTGGAGGCAGTTCGCTGACCTCGTAGATAATGTTCGGGCCTTCTGCTTGGGATTTGGGATCTCGTATTGAGGACGGTGAGGGCCGCCATCGCGCGTACCCTGTGTTTGCTATGGAAGAGATCATTTCTTGACGGCAGAGCCCGTCTGGGCAAACGTAACAGGGCATCCGGTTCGCTGGATGCCCCATGACCTGCTGACCTAAGCAGCCAGATTTTCCCGACATAGGACGTTGTCCGTGCTGACCGCCCCCGTCAGACGCATGGCCGCGCGGCCCGCAACCTGCGCTGGACCCGCCTGCCCGCGCGACACGCCGCCCATAACACCGTCGGCAACATACTCCCAATCGGGATGCAGCACCTTCATGCGCTTTTTTCCAGATGCCGCCCGAGAAACCCCAGCCAGTTTTCGTGGCAGATCTTGGCGATCAATTCCGCGCCAAACCCTGCGTCTTCCATCGCCTTGACCAACACCGGCAAGTCGGCTGCCGACGCGATCCCGTCGGGCATCCGCGCGCCGTCGAAATCGCTGCCCAGCGCCACGTGATCCTCGCCCAGATGCGCGACCATATAATCCAGATGGCGAATGCAGGCATCCAGCCCCACGCGCCACGTCTTCCAGCCCTCGTCGCTGAGAAACGGCGGCGCAAAGTTCAGCCCCGCAATGCCGCCGCTTTGGGCGATGACCTGCAATTGCGCGTCGGTCAGGTTGCGCGTGGACGGGCACAGCGCCCATGCGTTCGAATGGGTGGCAACAACGGGCTGGCCCATGTTTGCAATGTCTTCGAACCCTTTCAGGGTGATATGACTGGTGTCCAACATGATCCCCAGCACGCCGCAACGCGCGGCCAGACGCTTGCCATCGTCGGTCAGACCCGGGCCCTGATCAGGATCACGGAAGTGGCCAAACGGCACGCCGTGGCCAAAGATATTGTTGCGCGACCAGACCGGCCCCAGCGACCGCAGGCCAACACCATGCAGCACATCCAGCGCCAGCAGATCGGCGTCGATGCAATCCGCGCCTTCCAGATGCAGGATACAGGCCAACGCATCGCCCATGAACGCGCGCGCAAGCTGGTCGGGCTGCGTGACAATCTCGATCAGGCCCGCATCGGCCAGTTGCAAGGCGATCCCCGCCTGCCCCATCGCTGCCTGCAAGGCCCATCCCTGATCCAGCGGATCGTCCAGAGGTTCAAGCTCGATGGCCGTAACCTCGGTGTTGCCCGCATGCGGGGCGCGGCTGGCCGGACTGTAGATGGCAAAGAACCCGCCGCCCATCCCGCCCGCGCGACAGGCGTCGGCGTTCACGTGGCCTGCATCGGTCGCAAAATGCGCCACGGGGTCGCCTTGGTGCTTCCACAACCGCATCAGCGCATCGTTGTGCCCGTCAAATATCATCTGTTTCCCCATCAGTCTGCTGTCCAACCTCCGTCGACCATCATGGCCGTGCCTGTCACCATTCCCGAGGCATCCGACGCCAGATACAGCGCCGCCCCCATAATATCGCTGACCACGCCCGCGCGCGGCAGTTTGATCTTGTCCATGATCCACGCAAGGCTGTGTGCGTCGTTGAATGTACCTTCGGTCAGCGGCGTCCGGATGAAGGTGGGGCAGATCGTGTTGATGCGAATGCCCGCCTTGCCCCATTCGATGGCCATCGCCTTGACCATGCCCTCGACCGCGTGTTTCGACGCGCAATAAACCGCGCGGTCCGGGCCACCCACGTGACCCATCTGGCTGCTGATGTGGATGATCGAACCGGGCTTGCCCGCGTTCAGAAGTGCGCGCGCGGCATAGGAGGACAGGAAATAAGCCCCCTTCACGTTCACATCCATCACCGTATCGAAATCTACCACATCGGTGTCCACCGCCGCCGAATGCCGCGCCAGCCCCGCCGAATTCACCACAATGTCAAAGGGCGTCGAAAACGCATCCTTCAACGCCGTCAGATCCGTCTGGTCCAGCACCAGCGCCTCGGCCGAATGCCCTGCGTCGCGCATGGCGGCCACGCTGTCGTGCAACACATCGGCGCGGCGCGCGGCACAGACCACATGGGCCCCCGCCCCGGCCAGCGCGACCGCGCAGCCCAGACCAATGCCCGAGGACGCCCCCGTGACAAGGGCGCGGCGGCCTGAGAGGTCGAAAGAAGGAATGTGTGGAAGTGTCTGAACCATCTGTCGCCTCGCTTTGGTGTTCGGCACAGCTTAGCGGATGATGCGCGTTTCACCAGAGCCTGCGCGGCGCGCTTGGGCTTGGATATTCAGAGCCAAAAGAAACGGGGGCACCGTGGCCCCCGCATCTGCTGTTTCAATTTTCAAAGCGTGCAGGCTTAAAAGAACGCCTGAATGCCGGTCTGCGCACGGCCCAGGATCAGGGCGTGCACGTCGTGGGTGCCCTCGTAGGTGTTGACCGTCTCAAGGTTCATCACGTGGCGCATCACCTGGAATTCACCCGAGATGCCGTTGCCGCCGTGCATGTCACGCGCGATGCGGGCAATGTCCAACGCCTTGCCGCAGTTGTTGCGCTTGACGATGGAAATCATCTCGGGCGCGGCCTGGGCTGCGTCCATCAGGCGACCCACTTGCAACGAGGCTTGCAGCCCCAGTGCAATCTCGGTCTGCATGTCGGCCAGTTTCTTCTGGAACAGCTGCGTTCCGGCCAGCGGTTTGTTGAATTGCTTGCGGTCCAGACCGTACTGGCGTGCGGCGTGCCAGCAGAATTCGGCAGCGCCCAGCGCGCCCCAGCTAATCCCGTAACGGGCACGGTTCAAACAGCCGAAGGGGCCTTTCAGACCTTGCACGTTGGGCAACAGCGCGTCGTCACCGACCTCGACACCGTCCATGACGATTTCACCGGTGATCGAAGCGCGCAAGGACAGCTTGTTTTCGATCTTGGGGGCGCTCAGACCCGTCATGCCTTTTTCCAGGATAAAGCCGCGGATCTTGCCGCCGTGCTCTTCCGACTTGGCCCAGACCACAAACACGTCCGCAAATGGCGCGTTGGAAATCCACATTTTCGAACCGGTCAGCTTGTAGCCCGTCGGTGTTTTCACCGCACGGGTTTTCATGCCCGCGGGGTCGGACCCGGCATCAGGTTCGGTCAGACCAAAGCAGCCGACCCATTCGCCGCTGGCCAGTTTCGGCAGGTATTTCTTGCGCTGCTCTTCCGAGCCGTAGGCATAGATCGGATAGATCACCAGGCTGGATTGCACCGACATCATCGACCGGTAACCGCTGTCGATCCGCTCGACTTCGCGGGCGACCAGACCATAAGAGACATAAGAGCCGCCCAGACCACCGTATTCCTCGGGCAGGGTCACGCCCAGCAGGCCCATGTCGCCCATTTCGGCAAAGATCGACTTGTCGGAGGTTTCGTTGGCAAAGGCGTCGATGATGCGCGGGGCCAGCTTTTCCTTGGCATAGGCCGCGGCGCTGTCCTGGATCATGCGCTCGTCTTCGGTCAGCTGTTGCGACAGGCGGAAAGGATCGGCCCAGTCGAAGCTGCCCAGATCGGGAGCGTCCTTGGCTTTCAGGATCGGGGTTTCTGCATTCATGATCAGCCTCTTTCTCGAATCTGTTGAATTTCGTGCAGTATTGCAAAGAAACGCGGCAAGTTCTAACAATCATCCGTCCTGTGATACATGAGGATTAGTCATAGATGATCGCGCCCCGACGCTTCCTGCCTTCGACCGGCGCGCTGATGGCGTTCGAGGCTGTGGCGCGTCTGGGGTCCGCCACGGCCGCCGCGCAAGAGCTGTCGTTGACCCAAAGCGGGGTCAGCCGCCAGTTGCGCAGCCTTGAGACACAGATCGGTGCGGCGCTGGTGCAGCGTGAGGGGCGCGCTCTGGTGCTGACGCCGGTGGGGCGCGAATATGCGCGCACGGTGCGCGAGATCCTGCACCGGCTGGCGGCGGCATCGGTGGCCGCACGTACAAACCCGGACGGCGGCACATTGAACCTTGCGATCCTGCCTGCATTCGGGATGCACTGGCTGGCCCCGCGCCTGCAGGATTTCGCCCGCACCCACCCAGAGGTCACGGTCAACTTGTCCACACGTCTGGCGCCCTTCGATTTCCGGGCCAGCCGGTTCGACGCTGCTATCCATTTCGGCCGCGCCGACTGGCCGGGGGCGGATCACCTGCCCCTGATGCCGGAAACGGTGGTGCCGGTTTGCGCGCCGGGGTTGCTGCAACAGGCCAGCAGCGCCCAGATCGCGGCGCAGCCCCTGCTGCATCTGGAAACGCGCCCCAAGGGCTGGGCGCGCTGGCTGGCGGCGCAAGGCTGGACAGGGGAATTGGGCGCCGGAATGCAGTTCGACCAATTCTCGACCATGGCACAGGCGGCGATCCACGGCATGGGCGTGGCATTGCTGCCGACCTTTGTCGCCCAGCCCTATCTGGACAGCGGCCAACTTGCGCTCGCCTCGGCGCAGACATCGCAAAGCATCGGGACCTATTACCTGGTGTGGCCTTCCGAACGCGCCACCCAGGCGTCGCTGCGGTCCTTTCGCGCGTGGCTGGGTGAACAGGCACGCAACGCGTCCGAACCAATACCTCAGACCTGACCCCTTGTCGTCGCATTTGCGCCGCAATCTCCCGCTAGGGCTTCGGTCAGTGTTTTCGGGTGGGGCCGGACCAAACAGGAGCATTCATGCTGCGTTCTATTCAAAAACTGGCCCTTGCCGCCGCTTTCGGTGCGACATTGGCCCCTGCCGCCTTCGCCGATGGTGAATCCACCAACGAACACACCGTCATGGTTCTGGGCGCATCTTTCTTTCCGCGTGTGACGTATGCAAGTCCCGGCGACACTGTCCGGTTCATCAACGCATCCGAAGCCGAACAGTCGATCGTGGCCAAAGATGAAAACTGGACCGTCGGCCCGATCGCGATCGAGGGCGAAGAGACATTCACCGTGTTCGCCGGAATGAAAAACGATTTCAGCCTGGTCCTGGCCGAAGATGCCGACGAAGAGGCCATTTCCAACGCTTCGGGCGCGATCAGCTTCAGCACGCCTCCACTCGGCAACTGATACTGCGCAGGGCGACACGCTCTGGGACCTGCTTGTCGTCCAGACAAGCGGGTCGTTCGGCGTTTCACTCAAAGGGTTCGATCAGTTCGGGCCCTTCGGCGCGGTTCGAGTTTACGGCCGTGCTCACACGGTGCATCTGCAATGTGTCTTCGGGCGCTGGCTGCATCAGGCGGGCGGCACCTTTGCCCTCTTCTCCCAACCACAGTGACAGCTGCTCCGGCTCCAGCACGACAGGCATCCGGTGGTGAATGGCGGACATCGTTGCGTTGGCCCCCGTGGTGACAATGGCGCAGGTCCGCAACCGGGTATCGCCCCCCTCCCAATCCTGCCAGATGGCCGCAAAGGTCAAGGGCGCGCCATCCCGGCGGGTGATGTACCACGGCAGTCGGTTGCCGTCGGCATCCTTGGTCCATTCATAGAACCCGGTGGCCAGCACGACACACCGCCTGTCGCGACAAGCGCTGCGAAAGGCGGGTTTATCGGCGATGGTCTCGGCCCGCGCGTTGATCAGCAACGGTCCGTCATTCGGTTTCTTGTACCATTGCGGGATAAACCCCCAACGCATCGCCCCCAGCGACCGCTGACTGCCATCGCTGCGGACGACATGCACCGGATCGGTGGGGCAGACGTTGAAATTGGGCACATGCGGCAAATCGTTTGCGGGCGCTGCCGCGAACAGTTGCGCCATCGCGTCGGGTGGTAGAGTAACGGCAATGCGGCCACACATGGTGGGGAATGTAGGCGACTTGTGCCACAGGTCCAAGCCCCGTCCACGGCCCACCCGCATTGAGCGGAAAGACGACGCCATCCGTTTGCAACCGCCATCAAAGCCGCGCAGACTGCAACCACACCGACCGATTGGACACCTGCCCCATGATCCGCCAGTTCCTGCCCGTCTTTGCCCTTTTGCTCGGCTCGTCCTTCCTGCTGTTCGCAGGGGGCATCAACGGGCTGATCCTGCCGGTGCGTGGCAGCGCCGAGGGGTTTTCGGCCTTTTCCTTAGGTCTGCTCGGCACGGGCTGGGCCATCGGCTACATGGCCGGTTGCGTGCTGACGCCGCGATTGGTGGCAAATGTCGGCCACGTGCGCGCGTTCGGCGCGATGGCCGCGATTGCCGCGGTGTCGATGCTGGGGTCTGCGATCATGCTGACACCATGGGCGTGGATCGCGCTGCGCGGCGTTTGCGGTTTCTGTTTTGCAGGTGCTGCGATGATTGTCGAAAGCTGGCTGAGCGATCAGGCGGCACCCGAGCAGCGCGGGCGCATCTTTGGCGTCTACACGATGGTCAACCTCGGAGCGGTGACCGCGGGTCAGATGACCCTGACGCTGGGCGACACCTCCGGGTTTTTCTTCTTTGCCTTGGGCGCGATATTCTATTGCCTGGCGCTGGTCCCCACCGCCCTGTCCTCCAACTCCAACCCCGCACCGCTTGTGGCTGCGCGACTGGATATGAAAGCCCTGTGGCGCAATTCACCTGTCGCAGTCTTCGCGGTGTTCTGGGTGGGGGTCAGCAACTCGGCCTTTGGCACGCTGGCGGCGGTCTATGCGGAACGCACGGGGCTGATGCTGGCCGCGATTGCATTCTTTACCTCATTGCCGATCCTGGCAGGTGCGCTGGCGCAAATCCCAGTGGGCATTCTCAGCGACCGGATGGACCGGCGCAAGGTGCTGGTGGGCATCGCGCTGGCCGCGCTGGTTGCCGACATCCTGTTCATCACCATCGCACCACAGGGGCGTATCCCCAACCTGGTCCTGGCCGCGATCCTGGGCGGGTCGATCTTTGCCATGTATCCGGTGATCGTGGCCCATGCCAACGACCACGCCGCCCCCGGCACGTCGATCCAGATCTCGGGCGGACTGCTGCTGCTTTACGGCGGCGGCGGTATCGTGGGGCCGCTGATGGCAGGCTGGGCGATGAGCAACTTTGCCGACCGGGCCCTGTTCATGGTCACCGCCGTCGCCCATGTTTTGGTGATCGTCTATACAATATGGCGCATCTCGCGCCGGGTGGCCGTGAAAGACGCGGACAAGACCGCCTTTCAGGTGGCACCGGGCGGTCGCGGCAGCACGCCGCAAACCGCGGTCCTGGGTGCATCCGAGGCCGAAGTGCAGGCCGAAGCCGACACTGCCGCAGCCTCGTAAGCACAGCCACGAAAAAGGGCACGCAGAACGATGCCTGCGTGCCCTGTCAGTTTAGGCGGCAAAGCGCCTTACTTGACCGTGATGCGACCGTCGGTGACCGGCGTGAACGGCGCCTGCGCGGCCAGATACTCGGCCAACACATCCGCCACATCCGGCCCGAAGTCATAAGCGTTTTCGGCGTTGATGAACATCTTGTAACCATCACCACCGTTGCGCACATAGTTGTTGGACACGACGCCATAGACCTTTTCAGGATCAATCGGCGCGCCGCCGACCATCACGTCCGACACCCGCTCACCCGCCGGCTTCGACGCATCATAGGCATAGGACATGCCCGCCACCTGGGCAAAGCGGCCTGCGCCCTCTTCCACCTGGCTCACGCCGTTTTCCAGCGCCTCGATCAAGGTCGCGCCAGTCACCTGGAACGTGGACAGCGTGTTCTGGAACGGCAGCACGGTCAGCACTTCACCCATGGTGACGGGGCCTGCATCAATCGACGCGCGAATACCGCCGCCGTTCTGGATCGCGATCTCGATGCCCTGATCCTTGACCCGTGCCAGCATTGCATCGGCAATCAGCGTCCCCATCGAGCATTCCATCGCACGGCAGGTTTCCCGGTCGCCGCCAATCTGGTCTGATGCTTCGGCCACCACGCGGTTGCGGATCTCGTCCAGCGGTGCCGCCGCTTCGGCAATGCGCGCCACGGTCGCCTCATCCTCGGCCACGCTCGCGTCGATCAGGATCGGATCGCCCTTGGCTTCGGTGACGTTGCCCGCGTCGTCAAAGGTCACGTTCAGCTCGCCCAGATACTTACCGTAAGCATAGGCCTGAACAATCGCGGTGCTGCCCACCATCGTGGGATAGGGGCCTTCGGCCTTTTCGTCGGTATTGCTGAGCAGCGTGTTCGAGTGGCCTCCTACGATCACGTCAACGCCGGTGGTGTTCTCGGCCACACGTTTGTCGACCACATAGCCCGAGTGC
Organism: Pseudosulfitobacter pseudonitzschiae; assembly: GCF_900129395.1. Taxonomy (GTDB): domain Bacteria; phylum Pseudomonadota; class Alphaproteobacteria; order Rhodobacterales; family Rhodobacteraceae; genus Pseudosulfitobacter; species Pseudosulfitobacter pseudonitzschiae. Next base: position 499,170 of record NZ_FQVP01000003.1, on the reverse strand, counting down.
GACAGCACGATGATCTTGGTGATGCCCTCTTCGGTCAGCTTGTCGACCTCGCCCTGAACCGCGTCGGACGGATCGGTAAAGATCACGTTCTTGCCGGGGCTGGCCAGTTCGTCCGTGTCCTGCGGCGTCAGGCCGATCAGGCCGATCTTTTCACCACCGCGTTCGATCACCGTGGATTTCGCGATCTTGTCCGCCAGCAGCGGCTCGCCCGAGACATCGGCGTTGGACATCAGGATCGGGAAATTGATCGCATCGATAAAGCTGGCCAGCACCTCGGGGCCATCGTCGAATTCGTGGTTGCCCACGGTCATCGCGTCATAGCCCAGCATGTTCATCATCTCGGCGGCCAGCTTGCCCTTGTAGTAGGTGTAGAACAGCGTGCCCTGGAACTGGTCACCGCCGTCCACAAGGATGGCGTTGTTCGAGCGTGCCTTGGCATCCTTGATCGCCGTCACCAGCCGCGCCGTACCGCCAAAGCATTCGCCGGCCGTGTTATCCTCGGCACCGCAGGGACCGTCATATTTGCTGATCGGTTCAAACCGTGCATGGAAATCGTTGGTGTGCAGGATGGTCAGCGAATAATCCGCCATCGCTGTGCCAGCGGTCAGCGCAAGCGCGATCGCTGTCTGTGTCAGACGCAAAAACATGTCAGGTATCCCCCTAAAAGGTCTGTTGGCATTGGCATCACTCTGGCGGCGCTCTGATTAAGAGTCAAAACCGGAGTGCACGGCGCGCGAATTGACGTATCGGAAGCCTTGGCCGCTTGACCAACCTCAAGGCACACGGCATCAGTGAAGCCATGCTGATTTTGAAAATATTCCGTGCCGATGAATGGCAAGACCTGCGCGCCAAGGGCGAAACTTTGGGCGCCCCCATCGACGTCACCGACGGCTATGTGCATTTTTCGACACCTGCGCAGGCTGCCGAAACCGCAGCCAAACACTTCGCGGGCGAAGAAAACCTGTGGTTGCTGGGACTTGAGGCGAACGACCTGAGTGACAAGCTGGTCTGGGAGCCATCGCGCGGCGGTGCGTTGTTTCCCCACCTTTACCGCCCGCTGAAACTGGAAGACGTGGCATGGGCACAGCCGCTGCCCCTGCAGGACGGCGTTCACCAATTCCCCGCGGGTGTCCTATGACCGACAGCCACATCGACCCCGAACGCGTGCAGTTCGACGCTTTCAAGGACCTGCCGCGCGATCATCCGATCGAAATGCTGAACCTTGTGCGGTTCCGTGAACAGGCCGCCTATCCCGAGGATCACCCGCTTGCCGGCAAAGGGCTGACCGGCGCGCAGGCCTATGCCAACTACGGGCGCGACTCTGGCCCCGTTCTGGCGCGTCTGGGCGGGCGTATCGTCTGGCGCGGGACGTATCAGACCACGCTGATCGGACCGGCAGATGAGGTGTGGGACGCCTGTTTCATCGCCCGCTATCCCGATGCGGGTGCCTTTCTGGCGATGGTCACCGACCCCGACTACAAGCAGGCGGTGATCCACCGTCAGGCCGCCGTGCTGACCTCGCGGTTGATCCGGACATCGCCTTCCGACGCCGGAGCAACCTTCGGATGAAGCGCAGTATCGAGAAAATGGGCTTGGCCGCCCTGCGCCGGATCGACCCCGAAATGGCCCACGGCCTTGCCTTGCGCGCGTTGCACACGCCCTTTGCCGCCCTGCCCGGTCCGGTGACCTCGCCGCGGCTGACCACGCGCATCGCGGGTCTGACGCTGAACAATCCGGTCGGGCTGGCCGCGGGGTTCGACAAGAACGCGACCGCGATCCGCCCGCTGGTGCGCGCGGGCTTCGGCTTTATCGAGGTGGGGGCCGCGACCCCCCTGCCACAGCCCGGCAACCCCAAACCGCGCCTGTTTCGCCTGACCGAGGACCGCGCCGCGATCAACCGGTTCGGGTTCAACAACGACGGGGCCGAGGCCATCGTGCGCAGGTTGGCCCGCGCCCACAGGACGATCCCCGTGGGACTGAACCTGGGGGCCAACAAGGACAGCGCCAACCGCGCCGAAGATTTCGCCCGCGTGCTGCAAATGGCGCGTGGTCATATCGACTTTGCCACGGTCAACGTGTCCTCGCCCAACACCGAAAAGCTGCGTGACCTGCAAGGGCCGATGGCGCTGGCCGCCCTGCTGGACGGCGTCATGCAGGTGCGCGGCAACGTGCCGGTGTTCCTGAAAATCGCGCCCGATCTGACCGATCAGGATCTGGCCGACATCGCCAAAGTGGCCGAGGATGCCCGGATTTCCGCGATTATCACGACCAACACTACGCTGGACCGCATCAACCTGCGCAGCCCCCACGCAAAAGAGGCTGGCGGGCTTTCCGGTGCACCCTTGTTCGAGAAATCCACCCACACGCTGGCCAAACTGCACACGTTGACCGATATCCCGCTGATCGGTGTCGGTGGCGTCAGCACGGCCCGCGACGCCTATTCCAAGATCCGCGCGGGCGCCTCTGCGGTGCAACTCTACACCGGCCTTGTCTACGGCGGCCTCAGCCTGGCGGCGCGGATCGCCCAAGGCCTTGATGTGTTGCTGCAGCAGGACGGCTTTGGCTCGGTCTCGGAAGCGGTCGGCACCAACACCAAGGACTGGCTCTGACGCCGCTTCTTTTGGCTTCAAGTCTACTTCGGGGCAGCGCCCCCCCGTGCCTAATGCGCGTCGCGCTCCAGCGCCGGATACCGCATGCCCAGGGTCACCCCACGCGCCACGAAGCTGACCAGCAGCGACAGCCACAGGCCATGGTTGCCCAAAAGCGGCAGGGCAACCGCCGCGCAGGCCACATAGATCGCAAAGCTGACAAGCATCATGTTGCGCATGTCCGCCCCGCGTGTGGCCCCGATGAATATCCCGTCCAGCATCCAGGCTGCACAGCCCGCCAAAGGTGCCGCGACCATCCATGGCAGGAATTCCATGGCCGTATCCCGCACGCCCTGATCCTTGGCCATCACATCAATCAGCCACGGCCCGCCCAGTGCAAATCCCAGCGCCAGCATCACGCATGTTACCGCGCCCCACCCCGAGGTCAGCAGCGCCGAGCGCCGCACACGCGCAGGGTCGCGCCGCCCGTAAGCCCGGGCGATCAACGTTTCGGCGGCAAAGGCAAAGCCATCCATCGCATAGGCGGTAACATACATGAACTGCACCAGCACTTCGTTCGCGGCCAGCGTCACATCGCCAAACCCCGCCCCTAGGAAGACAAACGAGGTAAAAATAGCCATCAGCAAGGCCGAACGGATCAGGATGTCGGTGTTGATCAGCGCCATGCGGATCAGCACCACGCGGTCGAACACGCGCGTCCAGTCACGCCAGTCGGGCCGCGAGAACGCGTCGCGGCACAGGTAGATCCCAAAGCCCGCCCCCAGTGTCTCGGCAATCACGGTGGCAAAGGCCACGCCGCCCACACCCCAACCCAGCCCCAGCACGAACCACAGATCCAGCAGCACGTTGGTCCCGTTCATGACAAACTGTATCCAGAACACCCCCGCCGTGCGCTCCATCGCCACCAGCCAACCGGTCAGCGCGAAAACCGCGATGGCGCAAGGTGCCGACCAGATTCGAATGGTCATATAGGTCCGCGCCAGCCCTTCGACCTCGTCCGAAGCAGGGGCCAGCGCAAAGGCCCCCCAGAACAGCAGCGGCTGCAACACGATCAGCCCCAGCCCCCCACCGGCTGCGATCAGCAAGGCACGGGTCAGCAGCGCAGAAACCTCGGCACTGTCGTCGGCACCTTCGGCCTGCCCGACCATGCCGACCGTACCCATGCGCAGGAACCCGAACACCCAGTAAAGCGTACCGATGACAATCGCGCCCAGCGCCACGGCACCGATGGGCGCGGCCTCGCCCAATTGCCCGACAACGCCGACATCCACCGCGCCGAGGATCGGCACGGTGGCATTGCTGAGCACGATGGGCAGAGCGATTGCCAGCACACGGCGATGGGTGATCGGCGCTCGTGGTAGGTCCGCAATCGCAGCCGTGGCCGCTGGATCAGACACGTTTTTGCGGCATCAGGAAATGCCCCGTGGCCTGCGCGAAAAAGCGGGTGTGGTCATCCTGCCAGGCTTCGACATGCACCGAGGCATAGCGCCGCCCCGCGCGGCTGATCCGCGCCCGAGCATAAGCGTCGCGGGGCAGACCCGACCGAAGAAAGTCCACGGTGAAATCAATGGTCTTGGGCAATCGCGGCACTTCGCCCTTTTCCAGCCGGTCCAGGTCCAGCTCGCCGTTCTCCAGCTTTTCCCAAAGATATTGCCGCGACAGGGTCATAACCGCCGTGACTTCCAGGAATGCCGCAGTCACCCCGCCGTGGATCGCAGGCAGAAACGGATTGCCGATCAGCTTGTCCTGAAACGGCAGAATCGCCGTCAACTCGTCGCCCCGTCGGTCAAAGTCGATACCCAGAAAGGAAATATAAGGCACATTGATCGCCAACGTGTTCAAGGACTGGTCCCAACGCTTGTGCAGGGCGTGCCGTTCCGTGACCGACATCCGCTTGATTGCGGCGGCCCCCCCGGATTTTGGCTGTGCATCGGTCATCTGGGACGCTCCACTGTAAAGGTGCCCGTGGCCGTGGCGACGGGGTTGTCCGTGTCATTGTCTGTGGCCGTAACACGGACAAAGGCCACGGACCGCGTCATGTGATAACAGGTTGCAGTTGCCGTGATGGTATCGCCCGGCGTGGCCGTCCGCATGTAATCGATGCGCAAGTCAATCGTCGCCGTGCTGCCCGGCGCGTCCGGGTGGCTCATCACGGCCGCACCGCTGCACGTGTCCATCAGCGCCGACACCGCACCGCCATGAACGACACCGGTCGCCGGATTTCCGATCAGTTTCTTGTCATAGGGCATGGTGATCACAGCAACGCCGTTTTCCAGTTCAATCAACTGCAAACCCAGATCGCGCGCATGTGGGATTGCCTCGATGAATTGTCTTGCCATCTGGACCTTGTCCATGAATTCCTCTTCGCTACCCTGCGCACTTCATACGGTCAGCATGCCCTGCCCGTCAAACCACAACACTGCAGGTTGCGCTTCCTTTTCCCGCGTCCTAATTTGCACAGCGACGAGCGAGGATGAGCCAAATGAGTGACGACCGTCTGACTTTCAAAGAGATGTGTGCCGAATTCGAAGTGACCCCCCGGACGTTGCGGTATTACGAATATATCGAGCTGTTGCAACCTGACCGCGAGGGCCGTGCGCGCTATTACGGCCCGCGCGAACGCGCCCGGATGAAACTGATTCTCAAGGGGCGCAAATTCGGCTTCCAACTGGAAGACATCCGCCAGTGGCTGTTGATCTATGAACGCGAGGGCACCCATGCCCAATGGAACAAATGGATCGACATGGCCGACGGGCAGATCAAGGAACTGACCGAACAACGCGCGCATCTGGACGAAGCCTTGAGCGAACTCAAGCAATTGCGCCGTGATATCGGTGAGGAACTGGGGCGTCCCGCCGCGGAAACCAGCGACGTCTAACCCACACCGCTTCCCGTGAAAATGTAACGCCATTCCCTGAATGCGGGAAAACTCTGTCGACTCAACCAGTTGACGTTGCGATGAACTGCGTCAACCAAAATGTGACGTGACGTTTAGCTTACGTCAACGTCAAGCAATGTTGTAAGGTACCTCCAACGCCCCCATCTTTTTTGCAGATCGGATGTGTAACAATTGATGCGAGACGATGTTATGGACCAAAAAACAATGACAATCCGCGAGATGTGCGACGCCTTCGAGGTGACACCGCGCACGCTGCGGTTCTACGAGGCCAAGGAACTCTTGTTCCCGATCCGCGAGGGTCAGAAACGCCTTTTCACCAAACGCGACCGTGCCCGCCTGAAGCTGATCCTGCGCGGCAAACGCTTTGGCTTTAGCCTGGAAGAAATCAGGCAGCTTCTGGATCTTTACGACATGGGTGACCAGCAGCACACGCAGTTGGCCAGCACCTATGAGATCGCCAAGCAGCGCCTGGCCGACATGATCAGCCAGCGCGACGAGCTGAACGAAGCCATCGAAGATCTGAAAAGCCAGATCAAGTGGGGTGAGAAGATGCTTGCCTCGATGAACAGCGCGCAAAAAGCCGCCCAGTAACGTCCTTCACGACCAATAGAGAGACCGGACATGCCCAGCTATACCGCCCCTACCAAAGACACCCAATTCGTCCTGCACAACCTGTTGAAGGTCACCAAAAGCGACATTCCGGGCTATGACGAGCTCGAGCCTGACTTCACCTCGGCCATCCTGGAAGAAGCGGGCAAACTGACGTCGTCGGTGCTGGCCCCCTTGAACGCCGTGGGCGACAAGGAAGGCTGCCGTCTGGAAAACGGCGTCGTCTACACGCCCAAAGGGTTCAAGGAAGCCTTTGCGCAAGTCAAGGAAGGCGGCTGGACCGGTCTGGACATGCCCGAGCAATACGGCGGCCAGAACATGCCCGCCGTCATGGGGTCCGCAGTGGGCGAGATGTTCTCGGCGGCGAACCAGGCATTCACCATGTACCAGGGCCTGACCCACGGGGCGGCTTCGGCCATTCTGGCCCATGGCACTGACGCGCAAAAGGACACCTACCTGCCCAAGATGGTCGCCTGCGACTGGACCGGCACCATGAACCTGACCGAACCGCATTGTGGTACAGATTTGGGCATGATGCGTACAAAAGCCGAACCGCAAGACGACGGCAGCTATAAGATCACCGGCCAGAAAATCTTTATCTCGTCGGGCGAACACGACATGGCCGACAACATCATCCATCTGGTGCTGGCGAAAATCGTTGGTGGACCGGAAGGGATCAAGGGCGTGTCGCTGTTCATCGTGCCCAAGTTCATGGTGAAGGACGACGGCAGCCTGGGCGACCGCAACGGCGTGACCGTCGGCAAGATCGAAGAAAAGATGGGCATCCACGGCAACTCGACCTGCGTGATGAACTATGACGGCGCCACCGGCTTTTTGCTGGGCGAAGAACACAAGGGCATGCGCGCCATGTTCACCATGATGAACGAGGCGCGTCTGGGCGTGGGTATGCAAGGTCTGGCACAGGCCGACGTGGCCTACCAGAACGCGCTGGACTACGCCAAGGACCGCCTGCAAGGGCGCGCCGTGACCGGTGCGGAAAACCCCGACGGCCCGGCAGATCCGCTGATCGTGCACCCTGATATCCGCCGCAGCCTGATGGATCAGAAAAGCTTTGTCGAAGGCGCGCGGGCTTTCATCCTCTGGGGGGCCTCGCTGATTGATGCAGCACACCGCGCGGGCGACAAGGAGGCCGACGGTTTGGTGTCGCTGCTGACGCCGGTGATCAAAGGGTTCCTGACCGATCAAGGCTATGACATGACCGTCAAGGCCCAGCAGGTCTATGGCGGTCACGGCTATATCGAGGAATGGGGCATGTCGCAGTTCACCCGCGACGCCCGCATTGCCCAGATTTACGAAGGGGCCAACGGGGTGCAGGCGCTGGATCTGGTTGGCCGCAAGCTGGCGCAGGACGGCGGCAAACACGTCATGGCGTTCTTTGACATGGTCAAGAACTTCATCAAAGAAAACGCCGGACAGGACGCCACCTTTGACAAGGATTTCCTTGACCCGCTGAAAGCTGCGTCCAAGGACCTGCAGGCCGCGGGCATGTATTTCATGCAAAACGGCATGAAGAACCCCAACAACGCACTGTCCGGCTCGAACGACTTTATGCACATGTTCGGGCACGTCTGCCTGGGCCTGATGTGGGCGCGCATGGCCAAGGCGTCGATGGAAGCGTTGGCAGAGGGCACATCCGACGTGGCGTTCTTTGAGACCAAGCTGGCCACAGGCCGCTATTACATGGCACGCCAACTGCCCGCGACCGCCTTGCACCTGAAACGCATTGAATCGGGCGCAGACACGGTCATGGCGCTGGACGCGGCCAACTTCTAAGACCCCTGCCGGACGCGTCCGCGCGCGTCCGGCACATATTCGCCGGAGTCAAAATGCCCAAACGCTTTCGCCTCACCCGCCGCTTTAACGTCGCCATGACCGAAGACGGCTTTCGCCGCTTGAAACGGTTTGCAGCCGACGCAGGGCTGGACGAGGGCGAGGCGCTGTCGTTTGTGTTCGAGAACTTCGACAGCATCGCGGACGAGGACAACCTGACCAGCCGCCTGCGGCTGTTCAACAGTGAGCTTGACGCGCGCAAACGCTGAGGCAGATCATCTTGGGGAGGATGCGATGACACAACACCACTTGCAGTGCGCAGTCCCTGCGGGAGCCTCCGGCGGGAGTTTTTCTGGCAAGATGAAGGCGCGCGCGCCGTGGATCACCCCACTGCCCGATACCCATTCGGGATTGACCCATACAGTTCGGCCAGCGGCGCTTCACCTTGCACGCGGCGCAACGCGCCAGTCTGCCGCGCGGGATCACTTTGCGGCAATCGGGGTTAACAATGCCTGAGACGTTCCCATCTTCATCTTGCGGCATAAACTCCACGGGGGTCCGGGGGTGTGAAACCCCCGGCACGTCCGTACAGACACGCGCCCAAGGAGGGGCTTGAACACATGACCATGCAACTGCACTGCTTCGGTGAATCCGGCAACTCTTACAAAGCGGCCTTGCCGCTTGAGCTGTCCGGTCTGGACTGGACGCCCGTGAAGGTCGATTTTTTCGGTGGTGCCACCCGCACGCCCGAGTTTCGCAACCTCAATCCGCTGGGCGAAGCGCCGCTGCTGATCGACGGCGACATGTACATCAGCCAGTCTGGTGCGATCCAGCAGTACATCACCGACAAGACCGGCAAATTCGGCGGCACCGAGGCCGAAAAATACGACGTGCTGCGCTGGGTGCTGTTCGACAACCACAAACTCAGCTCGATGGCGGGTCTGACCCGGTTCCTGATGAACTTCCTGCCCGCGGACAAACGCCCGCAGGCGGTGATCGACTTTAACCTTGGCCGTTTGAAAACCGCTTACAAGACGCTCGACGACCACCTTGCCACGCGCGACTGGATCGTGGGCGACGGCGTGACCAATGCCGATTTCTCTTGTTGCGGTTACCTGTTTTACCCCGAACCTTTCGGTTTTGACCGCAAGGCGCACAGAAACATCAACCGATGGCTGGGCAACATCGAAAGCCTGCCCGGCTGGAAACACCCCTATGACCTGATGCCCGGCAGCCCCGCTGACCGCGCCTGACCGATCCTGAACTTGAAAGGACATCCCGATGACCGAAGCTTATATCTATGACGCCCTGCGCACGCCGCGCGGCAAAGGCCGCAAGGACGGCGCGCTGCACGAGGTGACCTCGCTGCGCCTGTCGGCACTGACGCTGAACGCGCTGAAAGAGCGTAACAATCTGGACGGCCACGACGTCGAGGACGTGATCTGGGGCAACGTCACGCAGGTGATGGAACAGGGCGGCTGCCTTGCGCGCTCTGCCGTGCTGGCATCGGACCTTGACCAGTCGATCCCCGGTCTTGCGATCAACCGCTTTTGTGCCAGCGGCATGGAAGCGGTGAACCTGGCCGCCAACCAGGTCAAGGGCGGGGCCGGTATGGCCTATATCGCCGGTGGCGTCGAAATGATGGGCCGCGTGGCCATGGGCAGCGACGGGGCCGCGATTGCCGCCGATCCGTCCGTGGCACTGGAGACCTATTTCGTCCCCCAAGGCATCAGCGCCGACATCATCGCCACGCAATACGGTCACAGCCGCGACGATGCCGACGCGCTGGCCGTGGCCTCGCAGCAGCGGGCCAAGAAAGCGTGGGACGAAAAACGCTTTGCCAAGTCGGTGATCACAGTGCGCGACCAGAACGGGTTGGCCATTCTGGACTATGACGAATACATGCGCCCGCAGACCGACATGCAGACGCTGGGCGCGCTGAGCCCCGCGTTTCAGGCGATGGGCGAAGTCATGCCCGGCTTTGATGCTGTGGCCCTGCTGAAATATCCGCATCTGGAAAAGATCAACCACATCCACCACGCGGGCAACTCGTCCGGTATTGTCGACGGTGCGGCTGCCGTGCTGATCGGCAACAAGGAATTCGGCGAAAAATACGGCCTGAAGCCGCGCGCGCGCATCCGCGCCACCACCAAGATCGGCACCGATCCCACCATCATGCTGACCGGCCCTGTGCCCGCCACCAAGAAGATCCTGGCCGACAACGGCATGACCATCGGCGACATTGACCTGTTCGAGGTCAACGAAGCCTTTGCCTCGGTCGTGATGCTGTTCATGGAGGCGTTCAACGTCGAGCATGAAAAGGTCAACGTGAATGGCGGCTCGATCGCCATGGGGCACCCGTTGGGCGCGACCGGCGCGATGATCATCGGCACCCTGCTGGACGAGTTGGAGCGTCAGGACAAGGAAGTGGGCCTTGCCACGCTGTGCATCGCCTCGGGCATGGGTGCGGCCACGATCATCGAACGGGTCTGACGCATGGCCACGGCGCGCGAGATATATCAGGACCTTCTGGCACAGCTGACACAGGCTGTGGTGGACAGGGACGCGGCAGGTTTTGCCGCACTCGCGCGCCTGCCGTTCGTGATGAAAACGATGGATGGCTGCACCACGCACCGGTCCAGACAATCCATCATGGAGGGCGTGACCAGCTATCGTGACATGCTGAGCGAACAGCGCATCGACGGTTATCTGCGCAGTTGCGACACCGCCAAGTTCATCTCGCCTCAGCAAATCTCGGGTTACCACACGACGCGGTTGCGCCGGGGCGATGTCGATGCTGCGGCCCCCTACCTGACACGCATGTCGCTGTTCCGCGAGGACGACGTCTGGAAGGTCGGGATTTCGGATTCATCCCTGCACACGGCGGATTGGCCGTTGCTGCGACAGGAGGAATTCGATGCCCCCGCCCAGGACAGGTCCGAGACCAGGAACCGGTTGCAGAACTTTCAGACCATCCTTGACCGGATCAGCGCCGCCTTTGTCGGCAATGATGTCCAGGGCTGGCTGAATTGCGTGTCGCTGCCATTGCATCTGGTCACCCGGCAGGGCGTCGAAAGCTTTGAGACGCCCGATCAGATCATCGCTGACTTTGAACAATACCAGCGCGATTTCAAAACCCATGGCGTGACCGAGATGATCCGGCAAGCCAAAACCGCCGAAATCATCGGCGGCGATCAGATGACCGGAACCTACCGGATGCACATGATGCGCGGCACCAACCATGTCGTGCCGCCCTGGGATGCCTCGATGACCCTGCGCAAGGAAAACGGCCTTTGGCGCGTCACCACCGTGATGCGCGCCCTGGGTCATTTGAACTGGTCGGCGCTAAGTGCTGCCGACATGGAAAACACACCGGACTACACTCCAGAAAAGGGAGACCAGAAATGACAGATTTCACCATGAAGAAGGACGCCGACGGCGTTGCGATCATCACGTGGGACGTGGCGGACAAGACGATGAACGTCATGTCCATCGAAGGGCTTGGCCAGTTGAACGATCTGGTCGACGACGCGCTGGCCGATGACGCGGTCAAGGGGATCGTGATCACTTCGGGCAAGGACACGTTTGCGGGCGGCATGGACCTGAACCTGCTGGCCAAGATGAAGGAAAGCGCGGGCGACGATCCGGCCAAGGGTTTGTTTGAAGGCACGATGCAAATGCACGGCCTGCTGCGCAAGATCGAGCGCGCGGGCATGGATGCCAAGACCAACAAGGGCGGCAAGCCCATCGCCGCCGCCTTGCCCGGCACCGCGGCGGGCATTGGACTGGAGCTGCCTTTGGCCACGCACCGCATTTTCGCGGCCAACAACCCCAAGGCCAAGATCGGCCTGCCCGAGATCATGGTCGGCATCTTCCCCGGGGCCGGTGGCACCACCCGTCTGGTGCGCAAGCTGGGCCTGCTGGGTGCGTCATCGCTGTTGCTGGAAGGAAAGATGCTGTCCCCCGACAAATCCAAGGCCGCCGGTGTGATCGACGAAGTGGTGGATGATCCGGTTGCCGCCGCCCGCGACTGGGTGCTGAACGCCAAGGACGCGGACATTCTGAAACCCTGGGATGGCAAGGGGTATAAAATGCCGGGCGGAGCGCCCTATCATCCTGCGGGCTTCATGAACTTTGTCGGTGCCAACGCCATGGTCAACGGCAAGACCAAGGGCGCTTTCCCTGCCGCCAAGGCAATGCTGTCGGCAGTTTACGAAGGCGCGCTGGTGCCCTTTGACACCGCGCTGAAGATCGAGGCACGCTGGTTCACCAACATCCTGATGAACCCGTCGTCGGGCGCGATGATCCGGTCGCTGTTCCTGAACAAGGAAGCCCTGGAAAAAGGGGCTGTGCGTCCCAAGGACGTGCCGGACCAACGCGTCAAGAAGCTGGGCGTTCTAGGCGCCGGCATGATGGGTGCGGGCATCGCATTGGTGTCGGCACAGGCGGGCATCGAAGTTGTCCTGATCGACCGCGACCAAGCGGCGGCGGACAAGGGCAAGGCCTATGCCGCCAGCTATATGGACAAGGGCATCGCGCGCAAGAAAGCCACCGAAGAGAAGAAAGAGGCGCTGCTGGCACAGATCACGGCGACCCCGGATCTGGAGCTGCTCAAAGGCTGTGATCTGATCATCGAGGCGGTGTTCGAAGACCCCGGCGTCAAGGCCGAGATGACCAAGAAGGTCGAGGCCATCATCCCCGAGGAGTGCATCTTTGCCTCGAACACCTCGACCTTGCCGATCTCGGATCTGGCCAAGGCGTCGGTGCGTCCCGAGCAGTTCATCGGCATTCACTTCTTCTCGCCCGTCGAACGCATGGCGCTGGTCGAGATCATCAAGGGGGCTGAAACCGGTGATCGTGCTGTGGCCAAGGCGCTGGATTACGTGCGCCAGATCCGCAAAACGCCGATCGTGGTCAACGACGCGCGGTTCTTCTATGCCAACCGCTGCATCATCCCCTATGGCAACGAAGCCACGCGGATGGTCACCGAAGGCGTGGCACCGGTGCTGATCGACCATGCCGCACAGCAACTGGGGTTCCCCGTGGGGCCGATCCAGCTGGGCGACGAAACCTCGGTCGATTTGGCCGTGCGCATCATGAAGGCGACCAAGGCTGCGATGGGCAACGCCTATCCCGGCTCCGAGGCCGACAACCTGATCGTGTGGATGGAAGACAAGGGCCGTTTGGGGCGCAAGTCCAAGGCGGGCTATTTCGACTATGACGAAAACGGCAAGCGTCTGGGATACTGGAAAGGCATCCACGACAAATACCCGCTGGCCGAAGAACAGCCCGACCTGATCGAAGTGCAGGAACGTCTGATGTTCGCGCAGGTGCTGGAAGCGGTCCGTGCGCTGGAAGAGGGCGTTCTGGAAGACATCCGCGAGGGCGACGTGGGCGCGATCCTGGGCTGGGGCTTTGCGCCGTGGTCGGGTGGCCCGTTCAGCTGGCTGGATATTCTGGGCACGCCCTATGCGGCGGAACGCTGTGACCAGTTGCAGGAAAAGTTCGGGGACCGGTTCGAATGCCCTGCCCTGCTGCGCGAGATGGCCGAGAAGAACCAGACCTTCTATGGCCGGTTTGGCCCCAAGGCTGAAGCGGCTGCGGCCTGAGGCCAAAGCCATACAGAAACGCAAAAGGGCATCCTTCGGGGTGCCCTTTTCATTTCAGTACGTTGTCACGCCGGGTAACGGTGCTGCGCGTTAGTGTTCATCCTCTAAGGCTTGAAGAAGTCAGTGATCCCGGTTGCCTTCAAACTCTCTTCCCAGATCAGCGCCTCGTTCGCCGGGTTCCGCTCGGGCGGCAGCAACACCGCTGGTCCCGTCCGATGCGGCCCGTTCGGTCCGTAAAACGCACCGCTTTGCACGTCCGCCTCGCAACAGCACCGCGCAATGCCGCTGGTGCCGTCCTCGACCGACTGTGCATATTTCAACGCTTGCCCCAGGATAAACCGGTCCAGCCAGCGGTCCCCGCCCGCCTGTGTCGTCTTGCCTTGCAACCCTGAATCCGCCGGTCCCGGATGCGCGCACAGCGCCTTGACCTTGTTGTCGGGGCGCTGCCTTGCGCGGTCGTCCAATGCGTAAGTGAACATGAGGTTCGCCAGCTTTGACTGCTGGTAGCGTGTCCATTTCGCCAGCCCTGGCCAACCGTCGCCCCCCAGATTGCCGCCGTTGCGTGCCAGGTACTTCGCATGCAATGGCCGCCCCGGCTTGCCCCGTGCGCCCGATGAATGGTTGACCACCCGCGCCTCGCCCCGCTGTGCCCCGGCGGTTTCCAACAGCGGCCACACCTCATGCGTGAGCAGGAAATGCGACAGATGGTTCGCCTGCATCTGCACATCGAAACCGTCCTCGGTCGCCTTGTCCGCCACGCCCATGATGCCCGCGTTGTTGCACAATACATCACAGCCCTGATCGCCAAAGTCCCGGCGCAAGGTCGCACCCGCCGCGCGGACACTGTCGAAACTGGACAGATCGCACGGCACCAGGACCGCGTCACCGCCCGCATCCAACACCCCATTCAGCGCCGCATCCGCACGCGGCGACGGACGGTTCAGCATCACGACCTGCGCGCCCAGACCCGCACAGGTCTGCGCCAGAACCAGCCCCATTCCCGAAGTACAGCCGGTGATCATCACCACCTTTCCCGACATCGACGGAAAGCTTCGGGCAAGGTCATCGTAATATTTGGTAGGGTGCGGTGTATGGGACACGGGGGGCTCCGGTGCAAAAAATATTTACAGTGTAAATATACGCTGCCATCAAATCCCCAAGCCCGTCAACAGATATTTACACTGTAAACAATCTGGCGGATGATGCCGCCATGACCGATCAAAGCACATATCACCACGGCAATCTGAAAGAGGCCCTTGTTCAGGCGGGGCTGGATATCCTGAACCAGCAGGGCCTGGCCGACCTGACCCTGAGGGCCTGTGCCCTCCGCGCGGGCGTCAGCCACACAGCGCCCAAGAACCACTTTGGAAACCTCGCGGGACTGATGTCCGCCATCGCCGCGCGCGGCTACCAACGCCTGACCGAAACCATGCAGACCGGCCTGCCCCCGGATGCGTCACGCGCAGACCGCAGGCAGGCGGCCATGGGCGGCTATGTCGAGTTTGCCAGGCAAAACCCCGGCCTGTTCGAACTGATGTTCTCGCCCCAGCGCACCAACGGCGACGACCCGGACCTGCTGCACCATGCGGGCCGTTGCTTTGCGGTGCTGTGCGACGTGTCGGAAGGGCTGATCTGGGACAAGTCCGACGCCCCCGACGCCGCGCTGCGTGCGCAGGTCATGCACTGGAGCATGGTGCACGGCTTTGCCCAGTTGACCGCATCCGGCAAGCTGAACAAGGGCGAAATGAAACACCTGCAAATCTTCGATGTGTTCCCGCAGTTTGACTACAAATCCTGAAGCCGCCAAATCCGACCCGGCCAACCTCAACTGACAGGTTTTGTCAGTTGTTCTCGCCTATCACGGCAGGACCAAGTACAAAGACATAAGGAGCCTGTCATGACCAAACACATCATCGAAACCGTCACCTTCCGCCTTAAAGACGGTGTAAAACCCGCCGACTTTGCCAAATCTGCGACCGCCATGAACGCGTATGTCTCGGGGTGCACAGGGTTCATCGCCCGCCGTTTGTCCTACAACGCTGACGGTCTGTGGATCGAACACATCGAATGGCAGGACATGGACGCCGCCAAAGCTGCGGCAGCGGGCATCGGCGCCCCCGAGGGCAACCGCCCCTTCCTGTCCGCCATTGACGGACCGACAGTCACCATGACCCACACCGAGCTGGAAGTATCGGTCAACTGACGCAAAGGACACCATGAGGCGCAGCGACCGGCTTTCGGAAATCATCGAGATCATTCGTGACGGTCGTCTGCACCTTGCGCGCGACATCGCGCAGGCGCTTGGCGTATCGGTCAGAACGGTCTACCGCGATATGGACACGCTTGTCGCCTCTGGCGTGCCGCTGGAAGGAGAGCGGGGCGTCGGGTATCTTTTGCGCGAGCCGGTCTTCCTGCCGCCGATGACCCTGTCCATGGCCGAGCTGGAAGCATTGCACCTTGGCATGGCCATCGTCGCGCGGGCCGCAGATGAAGAGTTGCAAGCCGCGTCCAGAACCCTGTTGGCCAAGGTGGCCGAAACGGCGTCGAACCGCCGCAGCACTCCGAAAAGTTGGGGGTTTGGCGTCTATCCGCTGGCGCAGGCGCAGCTTGGGTTCAAACACATGCCCACGATCCGCACCGCCATACGTGCGGGCGAGCGGTTGCGCATCACCTATCACGCGCTGGACGACACCACGACCACACGAACCGTGCGACCGCTGCAAATTGAATATTGGGGTCAGGTCTGGACGCTCAGCACATGGTGCGAGCTCAGAGACGCATTTCGCGCATTCCGCATTGATCGGATCACCGCCTGCGTGCGCACGGGGCAATTGTTCAAGCCCGAGGCGGGCAAGACAATTCAGGACTATCTGAACACGATAGGCACCGACCGATCAGACTGATCTGCTACCGCTGCAACGCCCGGAACTGGGCAAAAGACAGCAGCCGTTTGCTTTGTTCATCCCACAGGTGCAGCCGCGCGTTGCGCAGGCTTTCACCAATGGTCATGCGGTTGCTGATGGCCAATTCGACATGGTCGCGCAGCACTTCGGGCAGCCGGTAGAACGGTATGCGGCTGTGCACGTGGTGGATGTGGTGAATGCCGATATTGGCGCTGAGCCATTGCAGCCAGCCGGGCAGCACATAGTGCGAACTGCCATGCAGCGCCGCCTCGTGCAGGGTCCAGTCTTCTTCGGCCGCCCAATGGGTCGTCTCGAACTGATGCTGTACATAAAAAAGCCACACGCCCGCCGTCGCGGCCAGCAGGGTCGAGGGCAGGAAAATCAGCAGGATCGGCATCAGCCCGCCGAAATACAGGATCAGACCCAGGGCGCACAGGATCACGGCATTGGTGCACATGGCGCTGAACCAGTACCGCGCCTTGTTCATCAGTCCCAGCGGTATCCGGTTCTGCAAAAAGAACAGATACCCCGGCCCCAGACCGAACAGCACGACAGGATGCCGGTACACGCGGTAGTGAAAGCGCATCAGCGGGCCGAGCGCGCTGTATTCCGCCACCGTCAGCGTGTGCACGTCACCGATGCCGCGACGGCCCAGATTGCCAGATGCGCTGTGGTGGATGGAGTGCGTGCGCCGCCAGACGTCATAGGGCGTCAGCGTCAGCACCCCCAGCACCCGCCCCAGCCAGTCGCTGGCGGTGCGGTTGTTGAAGAACGCCCCGTGTCCACAGTCGTGCTGGATGGCAAACAGGCGCAGGATGAACGCTGCATTGCACAATGACAGGGTCAGCGTCAGCCAATAGCTGACCGACATCGCCCACCATGCCAGGACCCACAGGGTCAGGAACGGACCGACGGTCACGACCAGCTCGTAGACGCTGCGCATGACGTTGGGTTCGCGGTATTGGGAAAGGATTTTAACCCACTCCCGCGCTGCCCGTGTTTCAGTTTGCTGCGAAGTGGGATCTTGGAATTCTGGCATATGCCTGCTTTTTCTTGTTGGTTGTGTGAATAGAGCATCGTCGCAGATTTGCAAACGAAGCTTGGGCCAAACAGGCAGAAAACTGGTAACTGGCGGGCTTTTGCCGGGGTGCGCTGCCATGCGCACCCCCAAATGCTCTTAAAGGGGGAAGAATATACTGATGGTCAGGACCGAGGTGATACCCACGATCAGGTTCATCGGCACCCCGATTTTCAGAAAGTCGACGAACTTGTAGTTCCCCGCACCGTACACCAGCGTGTTGGTCTGGTAGCCGATGGGTGTGGCAAAGCTGGCGCTTGCTGCGAACATCACCGCGACCACGAAGGGACGCGGATCGATGCCCAGTTGCGTGGCCAGCGAGATGACGATGGGCGTAAACACCACCGCCACCGCGTTATTTGTCACGGTTTCGGTCAGGATCGAGGCAATGAAGTAGACTGCGAACAGCGTCGCCAGCGGTGGCAAACCGGACAGGTAGGGTTCCAGCACCGACACGATCAGTTCAACCGCGCCTGTCGTTTCAAGCCCCGCACCGATGATCAGCATTGCGAAGATCAGAACAAGGATCGACCCGTCGATTGACGCCCATGCCTCGTCGCCGTCAATGCAGCGCAGCAGCAGGATGCCCGCCACCCCGACCAACGCCAACAGGCCGATGGGCATGACGTTCAGCGCCGCCAGCGCCACGATGGCCACCAACGCCGCAATTGCCACAGGGGCCTGACGCCGCCGGAACGCGCGTGCACTGGGTTCGGTGATCGACACCGCGTCACCTGAACGAGCAAGTTCGGCAAAGCCTTCGGCGCTGCCTTCCAGCAACAGCTTGTCCGAGGGGCGCAAGCGCACGCTGCTGAGGTCCGAGCCGGGAATATGCCCGTGCCGGAAAGCCCCGAGCACCCGCACCCCGGCCCTGCGGCCCAGAGCCAGATCGGAGATTCGCACCCCTGTGTGCCAGCGCGAGGGCGCAAGGATGGCTTCGACGATCTGCACATCCGCGCCCGGCTCAAGTTCGACCGAACGGCGCAGCCCAACGCGCAGCCCCTTGATCTCGGCCAGTGTCAGCAGTTCGGACGTGGTTGCCTGGACAATGACCACCTCGCCTTTCTGGATGACGTAGGCGTCCAGGTCGTTTCGGCTGATGACACCCGCCTTGCGCACGCCGGTGATCCGGATGCCCGGACGCTGGAATTCAACCAATGTGCCCAGGGGCTGATCAACGCCGGGAAAATTTGGCAGCACGGTGATTTCCGACAGGAACACGGTTTCGCTGGCTTCTGCTTCGATCCCTTTTTGTCCGCGCTCAGGCAGAAGGAACTTACCCAGAACCAGCATCGTGACGCTGCCGACGATGGCTACGGTAAGGCCCACGGGGGCAATTTCGAAAATCGAGAATGCTTCAAGCCCGCCCTCGCGCGCGATGCCGTCCACCAGAATGTTGGTCGAGGTGCCGATCAGCGTACAGGTGCCCCCCAGGATGGCCGCATAGGACAGAGGGATCAGCAGGCGCGTGGGCGCAAACCCGAGGCTGTGCGCAAGCCGGATCACCACGGGGATCAGCACCAGCACCACGGGTGTGTTGTTCATAAAGGCCGACGCCGCGACCGTTGCGGCAAGAAAGATGGCGATGGCCAGGATTGGCCTGCTTTGCGCCCGTCCGATCACCAGATGGGCCATGGCATCCAGCACCCCGGTGCGCACCAACGCCCCGGAAATGATGAACATTGCCCCGATGGTGATGGGTGCCGAATTGGAAAAGGCCGCCATGACCTGATCCCCCGGCACCAGACCCAGCACAATGAACAAAGCGGCGGCGACGGTGGCGGTGACTTCTGGGGGGTATTTTTCCAGCGCGAAGGCGATGAACAGGCCAATAAGAATGACAATCGCGATCACTGGCGCGTTTGTCGAAATGAAATCGGTCATGGAATGTGCTCTCCTCAAAACACCCCGAAGGCGCTGAGCGCCCTGAACGGTTCTATGTGTGCCACTCTGGGACGTCTTTCAACTGCGACTTGCAGGAGGCACATAGAATCCGCCGATGCCATCTGGAAAACCAACAGTTTCCCGACCGGCTCCCCTTCGGCCAGCCACAAAAACGGGCAGCTTCTGTGAACTGAGCGTCCTGCAAGGGAAAATGGTCGGAGCAACCTGCGACAGTTCGCTTGCGTCAGAGCATCGCCGGTTGCCCGGCGCGTAATCTGCGCGACATCACGCCGGTGCGAATCGATAGCCGAAACGCGCGATATCCTCGGCACAGGCCTGCGCCACGGCGGCCTGACTGTCGGGCGTATAATACCCCTGATAAGCCACATCACGCGCCGAACGGTTCGCATGCGGCAGGTCCAACGCAAATCCCAGATGCGTCTGAAGCGGGACGATGTCCGTCGCAACATGCTCAAGCCGGATAAACAGATCGCACCGCTCGGCCCCCGAGGCGTCGGTGACATAATGGCCCGCCTGGCTGCCCCGCAGGCTGGCAAGGGTCTGGGGGTGCAGGACAAAATCTTCGAAACTCAGGTTCTGCGCCAGATGTACCGCCGGATGGTCAAACCCCTGATCGCGCAACCAGTGGTAATAGCTGACCACGCGGTCCCACGGGTTGCGCACCAGCGTGAAGACAAAGAGATCCGACAGCATCTGGGGCGTGACCAGCCCGTCGAGATCGGCAAGCGTGGCATGTTTCCACAATCGCCCGCGTGTCTGCACGTCCTTCAGACGGCGACGCCGCTGCATCGCTTTGGGCGTGTCGCCCAGCATTAGGTCATCCTTCATCGCCCGCGCTTCAAGCGCTAGCGCCATCGATGTGCCACCGGTCTTGGGGGCGTGGATGAACAGATATTTGCGGCCGGGGGACAGGATCATAAGCCGTGTCTATCCGATCGCACGCCTGCGCATAAGATTTTATGCCTCTGGCGGGAATATTGGGAAGCAAAAGAAAGCAGGATCATCTCGAGCGGACAGCGATGATAAGCCCCGCGATCATGATCAGGACGATGCCTGCGATCATTGACGGTGTGACAGCCTGCCCCATCAGCAGCCAGCCGAAGAAAGGACCGAAGATCATGATGGTGTATTCCAGCACGCTGACCTGGCTGGCCTCGCCCCACTGGTAGGCCCGGATCAGGAAGAAGACGCCGACGACCGAGACGACCGCCTGAAGGACGATCAGCGGAAAGATGGACGGGATCGGCCAGATCCAGCCACGCAGCAGAAAGCCCGCAGCACCCTCGGGGACGGCAGGGGCAATCACGGCAAGGCCGATCATGACACTGGTGCCGATGAGCCCCTGCAGGCCCATTATGCCTGCCAGCATCGAAATGGTGCTTTCCTCGGCGCACAACAAACGGGTGGCCAGCGACCCCATGGCGTAAAAGAATCCGCCCGCGACCGGCAGCAGCATGATCGCGCCCGGCAATCCCTCTTGCACGCCCAGCACCACGAGGATGCCGGTAAACCCGACCACCACGGCAATCACCCGCCACGGGCCGATCTTCTGACGCAGCACCAGCACCGTCATCAGCAGGACGAAGATGGGCGAGGTGAACAGCCCCGCCAGCGACTGTGCAATCGGCATGAAGGCAAGCGAGCCGAAATAGCACATCATCCCGATTGCAATCAGCAGGCTGCGCAGGCCCACCGCCCACCACCGTTTTGGTCTGAGCGTTCCCATCCCGGCAAACGACAGCCCCGCCACCAGCCCCAGCGCCATGACCGAGCGCACCGCGAGGAACTGCCAGACGCTGACTTCGGTGGCGATGCGGGCCACATAGTTGTCGACGAACCCCAGGAGCAGCATGGCAATCAGCATCGACAAGGCAGCCATCCACGGGCGCGTGACGGGGCCCGAAGTTGCACCGGCTGCAGGCAGGGTTCTGGAGACAGCGACCGCCACCGGGTTATCTTTCTTTTGCAACGACCTGCCCTCTGACATATTTGATCTCATACAACGCACGGATGCGCATGTATCAGCAAGAGGGAGATGCCGAAATGGGATGGCTGAACGATGAAACCGGTCTGGACAAATGTGCCGCCAACCATGTGCCCCTGACCCCGCTGTCACACCTGCGCCGCGCGCGCACGGCCTTTGCCGGGCGCACGGCGGTGGTCTATGGCGATCACCGCGTGACCTATGCCGAATATTATGATCGGTGTACGCGATTGGCCTCGGCGCTGGCTGCGATGGGCGTGGCGTCGGGCGATGTGGTTGCCACGCTGATCCCCAACCTGCCCGCCCAGGCCGAAGCGCATTTCGGCGTGCCCGCGTGCGGTGCGGTGCTGAACACCATCAACACGCGGCTGGATGTGGATACGGTGGCCTATATCTTTGACCACGGTGGCGCGCGCGTGGTGCTGGCCGACAGCCAGTTCGTCGAGCTGGCCGAAGCGGCCAAGGCGCAGTCCGGCTCTGAACTGCAGATCATCGAAGTGCCCGACGCCGCCCACGGCTGGCCTGCCTCGGGACGGCATCCGGTCTACGAGGATGTGCTGGCCGGGGCCAACCCCTCCTATGACTGGCAGATGCCACAGGACGAATGGGAAAGCATCGCGCTGAACTATACATCGGGCACCACCGGGCGGCCCAAGGGCGTGGTCTGTCACCACCGCGGCGCGCACCTGATGACCATGGGTACACCGGTCAGTTGGCAGATGACGCTACATCCGGTGTTCATGGCCATCGTGCCGCTGTTTCATTGCAACGGCTGGAACCACACGTGGATGATGCCCCTTCTGGGAGGCACGCTGGTGTGCTGCCGCGACATCACGGCGGGTGCGATTTATGACGCCATCGCCGATGAAAAGGTCAGCTACTTTGGCGGGGCGCCCATCGTGCTGAACATGATGGTCAATGCAGGCCCCGACGAGCGTCGCGACTTTGATCATCAGGTACAGGTCTTTACCGCCGGCGCACCCCCTGCCCCCACGACGCTGAGCAAGATGGAGGCGATCGGGTTCAACGTCACGCAGGTCTATGGACTTACCGAAACCTATGGCCACGTCACCGAATGTCTGTGGCGCGCTGAAGACTGGGACGCACTGGACCAGGACGCCCGCGCCGCCATCAAGGCGCGGCAGGGCATTGCCATGCCGATGATGGAAGACATCACCGTCATGTCCGAGACCATGGAACAAGTCCCCATGAACGGCAGCCACCAGGGCGAAATCATGATCCGCGGCAATTCGGTGATGAAGGGATACTTCAAGAATCCCCAAGCCACGCAGGAGGCCTTTGCAGGAGGCTATTTTCACTCGGGCGATCTGGCCGTTCAGCACGCCGACGGCTATATCCAGATTGCCGACCGCGCCAAGGACATCATCATTTCGGGCGGCGAGAACATCTCGTCGGTCGAGGTCGAGGGCGTTCTGATGGCGCATCCCGATGTAAATCTGGCCGCCGTTGTCGCCAAACCGGATGAGAAATGGGGCGAAGTGCCCTGTGCCTTTGTCGAATTGAAATCCGGCACCAACCCCAGCGCCGAGGACATGATCGCCTTTGCCCGCGGCAAGCTGGCCGGTTTCAAAACCCCGAAACGTGTGGTGTTTGGCGAATTGCCGAAAACCTCGACCGGCAAAATCCAGAAATTCGAACTGCGCAAAAGGGCTGCCGACCTGGACTGAACCCGCTTCATCTTGCCCTTTAAACTCCGGGGTCCGGGGCTGGCCCCGGTCCCGCCCCTTTCAGCGCGCTTTGCCCCCGCATTTCAACGTGCTAGGCTGAACCAAATACCAAAAGGCCGTCCGAGCAGACCATGACCGCCCTCAAGAAATACGCCCGTCTCGAAGCGACGGGCCTGTGGCGCCAGACGCCTGAGGATCAGCGCCGCGAGGTTGTTGTGTCCATCGGCGATGCCACGCTGATCATCTCCAGCATGAACGACACGGCGCTGACACATTGGTCGCTGGCGGCCATCGAACGTGCGGGCACAAGCGACGATCCGGCGACATTTTATCCCGACGGTGACCCCGGCGAGACATTGCAGTTGCAGGCCGACGAGGCCCAGATGATCGAGGCCATCGAGACCCTGCGCCGCGCTGTCATCAAGTCACGCCCGCGTCCGGGGCGGTTGCGCTGGCTGGGCGCGACGCTGTCGACCGCCGCCGTGGTGGCGCTGTTGATTTTCTGGCTGCCCGGTGCGCTGGTCAATCACGCGATGAAAGTTGTCCCATGGGTCACCCGCACCCAGATCGGCAACGAGCTGCTGGAGCGGATCGAACGGGTCGCGGGCCCGCCCTGCGAAACCTCCGACACCCAGCGCCCGCTGGCGCAACTGGCGGCGCGGACCGGGGCCACGGGCGGGATCGCGGTCCTGCGTGGCGGCGTGCGCACCAGCCTGGCCTTGCCGGGCGGAAAGGTGCTGTTGAACCGCGCATTGGTCGAGGACTTTGAAGAGCCGGATGTTGTGGCGGGCTATATCCTGGCGGAAGAGGTCCGCCGCGCCAACCAGTCGGGCATGCGCGACCTGCTGTCGACCGCAGGGTTACGCGCCAGCATCACCTTGCTGACCACTGGCGACCTGCCTGCGCGGGTTCTGGACCGCTATGCCGAGACCGTCGTTGCGGCAGCGCGCCCCAAGGTGCCGGAACAGGACTTGCTGGCCGCCTTTGCCGCAGCCCAGGTCCGCAGCACGCCCTATGCCTATGCACAGGACATTTCGGGCGAAAGCACGCTGGCCCTGATCGAGGGCGACCCGATGGCGGGTCAAACCCCCGCGCCGATCATGAAAGATGCCGATTGGCTGCGGCTTCAGGCGATCTGCGGCGGCTGAAGTTTTCCCAACCGCCGCGATCCTGTTAGCGCAGTACTGCGCCCGAGAAACCCGCGCCGCGCATTTTCGCAAGCGCGCTTTTTTGCGCGGCAGGTGTGTTGAACGGTCCCACCAGAACCATACGCATTTGCTGGCCACTGCGGTTGAACGTGCCGATCCGCGCGGGCAGTCCCATGCGCATGGCACGCTGTGCTGCCTGCTGGGCGCTGTCGGCCCCGGTGTAGGTGCCAAGATGCACATAGCCTTTGCCGCTGATACGCTCGCCCTTGGGCTGCTGCGCTTTGGGCGCGGCGCGGACGGGTGCCGCGACGGGTGCTGCCTGCGCGGGTGCCGAGCGGCTGGAAACCGTGGGCGCACGATAGGTCGCGCCCGGATTGCGCTGGATGCGTTTGACCAGCACGCCCTGACGCCGTTCCAGCGTCACAGTGCCCAGCTCGCGCTGTTGCGTGGCGATGTCGGTGTAGGGGTAAACCAGAGGAACACTGGCGGTCACATCCGCACCGTTCGTCTGATTGATCAGACGGCGCGGCACGGTCGAGGTCCAGATCAGTTGCATCGCAACATGACCATTCAGCGTCTGCTCCGCCCGGTAAGGGTTCAGGCGGTCGTCTTTCCACGCCGGCCGGTATCCCTGGGGGACCACGGTGTTGTTCGTGTTCAGACGGTCAATGTAGACATGTTTGGGCACGACCCGCGTTTGCCCCGTGATGGTCGAACCCTGCACCCTGCCCGTCACGGCGACGGGGCCATTGTTGCCAATGATCGGCTCGGCTTGCGGGCCACAGCGCACAGGACCGCGCACGCCCGAGTTGATATAGCGCGAGCTGATCGGCGATGCGCCCTGGCACGCAGGTTGGCGTGGTGTCACCGCCGCAACGCGCGGTGCGGGTGCTGCCGGTTTCGGCGCGGGTGCGGATTTGTAGACGGCTTTTGGCGCGGCAGCACTTGGCGCAGGTTTGGGCGCGCTGACAACAACCCGTTTGGGGGCCGGCGCGGCAGCAGGCGCGCGGCGGACAACGGCCTGAGGGGCAGGCTTTGGCGCCGGGGCTGCGGCCGCTGTGCGCGGCGCGGGTGTCGGCTCCAGGGTGATCTGTTGCGGTGCCCGCTGAGCCGAAGGCGCTCCCGCTGCGGTCTGTACGCCTTGTGTCGGCGTCTGGCCACAGATGACCTTGCGCGAACGGTTGACGCGCGGCACCCATGTCACGTTGCCGTCGATGCCTGCGCGGATAAAGACACAGCCCTTGCTGTCGACGTATTGCAAGCCCTTGTAGCTGGCAGATGGAAATTCAGCGGGCGTAATTTCGCCACGCGACAGGTTTTGCGCATTGGCAATGCCGACATTGGCCGACACCGCGAATACAGCAATGGAAATTGCTTTGGTAACTTTCATCTGCGCCCCCACAGGATTTGGTCGTTACTATATATAGTGTAGACCACGATGCCTCAGAACTAGGGCCGAGGCAAGCGCCCAGAGTGGGCGCAGGGGGCTATTTCGTGCCGAACATACGGTCGCCTGCATCCCCCAGACCCGGGACGATATAGCCACGTTCGTTCAGCTTTTCGTCAATCGCAGCCGTAACGATCGGCACGTCGGGGTGCGCGGCCTGCATGGTGGCGATGCCTTCGGGCGCTGCCAGCAGACACAGGAAACGCAGGTTGGTCGCCCCGGCCTGTTTCAACAGGTCAATTGCCGCCACGGAGGAATTGCCAGTGGCCAGCATCGGATCGACCGCGATGACCAGCCGGTCGTCCAGCCCCTCGGGCACCTTGAAGTAGTACTGCACCGGTTTCAGCGTCTCTTCATCGCGGTAAAGCCCCACAAATCCGACCCGCGCCGAAGGGATCAGCTCCAGCACGCCGTCCATCAACCCGTTGCCCGCCCGCAGAATCGAGATCAGCGCCAGCTTCTTGCCATCCAGTGTCGGCGCGTCCATCGGTTGCATGGGCGTGTCGATCCGCTTGGTCGTCATCGGCAGGCCGCGCGTCACCTCATAGGCCAACAACTGGCTGATTTCGCGCAGCAATTGGCGAAACACGGCCGTCGGCGTGTCGCGGTCGCGCATGATGGTCAGCTTGTGCTGGACAAGGGGGTGATCGACAACGGTGACATGCTCGCTCATGGCGCTCTCCAAATTTGCTTGGTCCCTATGTGCCAAGCGCGAAGGCCCGAGACAACCTGTGTCGTGCCTATTGCGCCACCCCCAGGTGTTCCAGAACCAGCGCCGCCACATCGGTGAATGCGATCTGCCCCAGCGTGCCCGCGCCCTTGCCTGCCACCAGAACCGGGACCCGTTCGCGGGTGTGATCGGTGCCGACCCAAGTTGGATCGTTGCCGTGATCGGCGGTAACCAACAGCATATCATCCTCCCGCAGCTGCCCCAGCAGGACGCCCAGTTCGGTGTCGAACCATTCCAGATGACGCGCGTAACCCGACACATCGCGGCGGTGGCCATAAAGGCTGTCGAATTCGACAAAGTTGGCGAATGTCAGCGAACCGTCTGCCGCCTCGCGGATCAAATCCCCCAGATGCCGCATCAGGGTGCGGTCGTCGCCTTTACGTACCTCGTCAATGCCCTGCATCGAGAAGATATCGCCGATCTTGCCCACCGCATAGACTGCGCGGCCTGCGTCCTGCACGCGGTTGGTCAGCACGGGCGCGGGGGGCAGAATGGCAAAGTCCTTGCGGTTGCCGGTGCGCTGGAAATTGCCCACTTCACCCACGAAGGGGCGCGCGATCACACGACCCACTTTCATGTCATGCAGCAACGGTGCCACATCCGCACAAAGTTGCAGCAAACGGTCCAGACCAAAGTGATCCTCATGCGCGGCAATCTGGAACACGCTGTCGGCGCTGGTGTAGCAGATCGGCCAACCAGTGCGCAGATGCTCTGCCCCCAGATCGGCAATCACCGTGGTGCCCGAGGCATGGCAATTGCCCAGAATACCCGTCGTGCCCGCCGCCGTGCAGACCGCAGCCACGACATCATCAGGGAAAGCAGGGGTTTCATCGGGGAAATAGTGCCACTCCCACGGCACCGGAAGCCCTGCGAGTTCCCAATGCCCCGACGGCGTGTCCTTGCCCCGCGACACTTCGGTGGCCGCCCCCCATGTGCCGTGGGGTTCGGGGCCATCGACCGCCTGTCCGCTGGCCAACTTTACCGCAGCACCCAATCCCAGCGCCATCATATGCGGCACCTGCAATGGCCCCGAGCGGCCCTCTTCCGCCTGCCCTGTCGCGCAGGCGGCGATGATATGGCCCAGGGTGTTGGCCCCCGTATCGGGCACGTCACCGTTAAAGAAGGTGCCCGCATCCGGCGCGCCGCCAATTCCGACGCTGTCGATCACCACCAGGAACGCACGGCCCATCACGACACCCGCGCGTGAATCAAGGCCGGGGCTTTCAGCGCCCGGTCGCCCACAGTGAACGCCGCACGCACAGCAGCCTCGGCGCGGTCGGCCTGATCGGGGCGGGCCGCGTGGATAACCGCCAGCGGTTGCCCCTTGGCCACGGTGTCGCCCAGACGCAGCACGCGCGACAAGCCTACAGCCGGATCGACCACATCACTTTCCACCGCGCGCCCACCGCCAAGAGACACGACGACACGGCCCAACGCCTCGCCATTGATGGCGCGCACGACGCCAGCCCTGGGCGTCGCAACTTCGCGGATCACCGTCGCCTCGGGCAGGAAGCGTGCGTGATTTTCGACAAAATGCACCGGCCCGCCCATCGCCGCGATCATCTTGCCAAAGCGTTCGGCGGCATGGCCGCTGCGGATCATGTCCGCGATTCTGGCCGCACCCGCCTCGGCATCTGCCGCCAGACCCGCGTCCGCCAACAGCACCCCGCCCAGCGCCGCGCTGATCTGCGACAGCGGCGCATCCGCCTCGCCCGCCGTCAGAACCGCCATGACCTCGGACACCTCCAGGGCATTGCCCAACGACGGCGCAAGCGGCTGGTTCATATCCGTGATCAACGCCGACGTGCGGCACCCTGCGGCGTTCGCGGTTTGGGTCAGCGCCTCTGCCAGCGCCCGCGCGGCAGTCATATCCTTCATGAACGCACCCGAGCCGACCTTGACGTCCAGCACCAGCCCCTCAAGCCCGCCCGCCAGTTTCTTTGACAGGATCGACGCGGTGATCAGGTCCAGGCTCTCCACCGTCGCCGTCACATCGCGGATCGCATACAGCCGCTTGTCCGCAGGGGCGATGTCACCGGTCGCGCCGACAATGGCACAGCCCGCGCCCGCAACCACATCGTGAAACTGCGCCGCGTCCAGGTTCACATTCACCCCCGGTATCGCCTCCAGTTTGTCCAGCGTCCCGCCCGTGTGGCCCAAGCCCCGCCCCGAGATCATTGGCACGAACGCCCCGCAGGCTGCCAGCGCAGGCGCCAGCACCAGCGACACGCAATCGCCCACGCCGCCTGTGGAATGTTTGTCCAGCACCGGCCCGTCCAGGTCCCAGCCCAGCACCTGCCCGCTGTCGCGCATCGCCAGCGTCAAGGCCACGCGGCCCGCGTCGCTCAGCCCGTTCAGACACACCGCCATCGCAAAGGCACCCGCCTGCGCATCGCTGACCGCGCCATCGGCCAACCCTTGGGCAAACCACGCCAAAGCGTCGCGCGGCGGGGTGTCGCCGGCGCGCAGGGTGGCAATGATATCGCGGGCCGAAAAATCGCTCATTTCATGTGGTCGGGGGTAAAGGCACCGGGCAGCAGTTCGGCCAACGTCATCACCTGCTCGACCCCGCCCGTGGTTGCCATGGTCACGCGCACATCGCCTGCACCGAATTCGGCCAGCTTCTGGCGGCACCCGCCGCAGGGCGTCACCGGCATCGGGCTGCCCGCGATCACGTAAACCTCGGTCAACCGCGTCTCGCCTGCTGCCACCATCGCGGCGATGGCGCCCGCTTCGGCACAGGTGCCTTCGGGATATGCCACGTTTTCCACGTTGCAACCCGCATAAACGGTGCCAGAAGCCCCGGTGATCGCCGCCCCCACCTTGAAGTTGGAATAGGGCGCATAGGCCTTTCCGCGCACGTCAGTGGCGGTTTGTTTCAGCGTCATCAGTTCTCTCCTGTTCGGGTGTTGAACACGCCCGGCAAGGACACCTCCAACAGTTCCAGATCATCCGAAGGGGCGGCATAGCGGACCTTCATCCCCGGCGGCACGACAAAGGCATCCCCCGCCTCCAGCGTATAGGGATCACGGCCTTCGCCCTGCAACTCCATTGTCCCCTCCATCACAAAGGTGAACAGAATGTCGCTGTCGTGCACGGCCCATTCCGGCGCGCCGTCGTCCCGTCGCACCACGTGCACACCCGCCACATTGTCGGTATGCGCCGCAATCGTGGTGTCGCGCGAGCGGAAACCACCCATGCGGAACGGCTGCCACGTCGCCTCGTCGGCCTTGTGATGCACAAACCGCTGGCCCTGGAACACACGGTCCGGGTTGGCAGGGCCGTTGGGCAGTTCCATTTCGTGATCGATTGTCGTGACATGTTCGGCCGGCACGCCGATCTCGATCACCTCGATGTTGTCGCTGGCAAACAGCACCCGATGGCGGATTTCCGGCGGCTGGATCACACAGTTGCCCGCGTACAGGCGGAACGGCTCGCCCTGATCCTCGTAGACCAGATCGACCCAACCGCGATAGCAAAAGATCAACTGAAACCCGACGGTATGGTAATGCACCATGTCCGGCACCGGCCCGCCGTCGGGAATACGGATGTGGCTGGCAATGATCGACCCGCCCAAACGGTCGGGGATCAGATCGCGGTAATGCATTCCGGCACGGCCGATGACCCACGGCGCCTGATCCTTCAGCCGCCGCACCACAAAGGAATGGACTGTATCAGGCATCACCACTGGCTGCTGCAGCGCCTCGATGGCAACCCGCGTGCCGCCGGGCGAAGTCAGTTCCAGCGCGCCCTCGGCAAAGCCCGCAGGATCGTCGCACCGGATCAGCACCCGCCCCGCAGGTGCATCCAGACCCGCGTCCAGCCGCACAGCCAACCCGTGCCCCGAAAACACAGCTACGGCCGGATCATCGGCGGGATAGATCAAGTCCATCCGCATCCCCAACTGCTTGGAGAAAAATCCGATGTCACCGCGCAGATCCTGCGTCGGCAATATCACTTCTGCCCGTGTGTCGCCCATGAACGCCCTCCAAAGTCACAAACTGTCGCCACCGCATGGATTTGACAAGACGCGCGGTTCTTTTGGCTCGAAATATCCCGGAGCGCGCGGCAGAGCCTTGCTCAGGCCTGAACAGCAATGGTTGGCCTCTTTGAAAAAATAGTTTAACGCTAAACTAACTCGATCCAACCCGGAGCCCCGCAGATGTCCGAAACCCCCTCAACCCGTCAGGCCGCCCTTGATTACCACGAATTCCCCAAGCCGGGGAAACTGGAGATTCGCGCGACAAAACCGCTGGCGAATGGTCGTGATCTCAGCCGCGCCTATTCGCCCGGCGTGGCCGAGGCCTGTCTTGAAATCAAGGCCGATCCGTCGACCGCCGCGCGTTATACGGCACGCGGCAATCTGGTCGCCGTGGTGACCAACGGCACTGCTGTGCTGGGTCTGGGCAATATCGGCGCGCTGGCTTCCAAACCGGTGATGGAAGGCAAGGCGGTCCTGTTCAAGAAGTTCGCGGGCATCGACTGTTTCGACATCGAAGTCAACGAAAGCGATCCCGAAAAGCTGGCCGAAATCGTCTGCGCTCTGGAACCGTCCTTTGGCGCGATCAACCTTGAGGACATCAAGGCACCCGATTGCTTTACCGTTGAACGAATTTGCCGGGAGCGGATGAACATCCCCGTGTTTCACGACGACCAGCACGGCACAGCCATCGTTGTGGGTGCGGCGGCGACCAATGCGCTGTATGTTGCGGGCAAGGCGTTCGAGGACATCAAGATCGTTTCCACGGGCGGCGGGGCGGCTGGCATTGCCTGTCTGAACATGCTCTTGAAACTGGGCGTAAAGCGCGAAAATGTCTGGCTGTGCGACATTCACGGACTGGTCTACGAGGGCCGGATCGAGGACATGAACCCCGCCAAGGCTGCCTTTGCGCAAAAATCCGACCTGCGCACGCTGGACGACGTGATCGAAGGCGCCGACCTGTTCCTAGGGCTGTCCGGCCCCGGCGTGATGACCGAAGATCACGTATCCCGCATGGCCAAACGCCCGATCATCTTTGCGCTGGCCAACCCGACGCCGGAAATCCTGCCCGATCTGGCGCGTGCAGTTGCCCCCGATGCGATCATCGCCACGGGCCGCAGCGATTTTCCCAATCAGGTCAACAACGTGCTGTGTTTCCCCTTTATCTTTCGCGGGGCGCTGGATGTGGGCGCGACGGTGATCAACGACGAAATGCAACTGGCCTGCATTGAGGGCATCGCGGCCCTGGCCCGCGCCACCACCAGCGCCGAAGCCGCCGCCGCCTATCAGGGCGAACAGATGACGTTCGGGGCCGATTATCTGATCCCCAAACCCTTCGATCCGCGTCTTGTCGGTATCGTGTCCAGCGCTGTGGCCAAGGCCGCGATGGACAGCGGTGTGGCAACGCGGCCCATCGCGGATCTTGAAGCCTACAAGACCAAGCTTGACGGGTCTGTGTTCAAATCCGCCATGCTGATGCGCCCGGTGTTCGAGGCCGCACGCTCGGTGTCGCGCCGCATCGTCTTTGCCGAGGGCGAGGACGAACGCGTGTTGCGTGCCGCGCAGGCCATGGTCGAGGAAACCACCGAACGCCCGATCCTGATCGGACGCCCGGAGGTGATCGAATCCCGGATCGAACGTGCGGGCTTGACCATCAAACTGGGCGAACACGTCGACCTGGTGAACCCCGAGAACGACCCGCGCTATCGCGATTATTGGGGCACCTATCACGAGATCATGGCCCGCAAGGGTGTCACCCCCGATCTGGCCCGCGCCATCATGCGCACCAATACGACCGCAATCGGAGCGGTCATGGTGCATCGGGGCGAGGCCGACAGCCTGATTTGCGGCACCTTTGGTGAGTTCAAATGGCATCTGAATTATATCGAACAGGTGCTGGGCACCAAGGAGCTTAGTCCCGTCGGCGCCCTGTCCCTGATGATCCTCGAGGACGGGCCCCTGTTCATCACCGACCCGCATGTACACACCACGCCGACCCCCTATGACATTGCGCAAATCGTCATTGGGGCCGCGCGCCACATGCGACGGTTCGGGATCGAGCCGCGCATCGCGCTGTGCTCACAGTCGCAGTTCGGCAACCAGGCCGGCGGCACTGGCGTGCAGATGCGCGCAGCACTCGAAATCCTGGACTCAGAACCGCGCGATTTCTGCTACGAGGGCGAAATGAACATCGACGCGGCCCTTGATCCCGACCTGCGCGAGCGCTTGCTGCCAGGCGGACGGATGCAGGGGGCGGCCAACGCGCTGGTCTTTGCCAACTCGGACGCGGCATCGGGCGTGCGCAACATCCTGAAAATGAAGGGCGGCGGTCTGGAAGTCGGACCGATCCTGATGGGCATGGGCAACCGCGCCCATATCGTCAGCCCGTCGATCACCGCACGCGGATTGCTGAACATGTCGGCCATCGCGGGCACGCCGGTCACGCAGTACGGTTAAGACGCCCAAATGCTTGACGCCGTCCCGTTTCCGGGGCGGCGTGCGTGCGTGCGGTGCAGATCGTTATTTCTGCGCGGGTTTGGCACCGGGTTTGGAGGGTGCTTTTTTCGGCTGCGGTTTTGGCGATGTGGCCATGATGCATACTCTCGTTTGCAAGCGGCCCGGCACAACGTCGGGCCTGTTTTCATTATGCGTCTGAACCCGATTCCAAAGAAGAGGTTTCTTTGCGTGCAGATGCAGCATTTTCCTTTTATCGGCAGAAGGTTGCCGGATGCCTCGGGACATCAGCCAAGGCTGGCCGACGCCCCCGTGGCGGGCCCTTTTTCACGTAAAATTGCGGAACTGGCGGCGCTCTGCCCGTGTTATGATCGCCAACCACAAATCAAGCCCTGTCGCGTTTTCAAACCCTGCGCATTCCAAGGGGTTGGACAACCCCACGCACCACAGCCTATGACTTGTCCCAAGAGTGGGAGGACACATGATGGGATATCGCGCAGCATACACGCGTTGGCAGAATGACCCCGAAGGGTACTGGCTGGAGGCCGCACAGGCTATTGATTGGGACGTGGCGCCGACACAGGCGCTGTTTGACCGTGGCAATCACCTTTACGAATGGTTTGCCGATGCGCGGGTGAACACCTGCTACAATGCCGTGGACCGGCATGTCGTTGCGGGCAACGGCGACCGGACGGCCATCATCTATGACAGCCCGATCACCGGACGCAAATCCAGAACCAGCTTTGCCGAATTGCAGCAGCAAGTCGCGCGCTTTGCAGGCGGGCTGGCGGCCCAGGGCATCGCCAAGGGCGACCGCGTCATCATCTATATGCCCATGGTCCCCGAGGCGCTGGTTGCGATGCTGGCCTGTGCACGTCTGGGCGCGATCCATTCGGTCGTGTTCGGTGGCTTTGCCGCGAACGAGCTGGCCGTGCGCATCGACGATTGCGCGCCCAAGGCGATCATCGCGGCATCCTGCGGGTTGGAGCCAAACCGCGTGGTGAAATACAAACCCCTCCTGGACGGGGCCATCGAACAGGCCCGTCACAAGCCTGATTTCTGCGTGATCCTGCAACGCGAAGAAGAAGCGGCCCCGCTGAACGAAGGCCGCGATCTGGACTGGGATGCCTTCCAAGAGGGCACCGCCCCCGCGGATTGTGTGCCGGTCGAGGGCAACCATCCGGCCTATATTCTCTATACCAGCGGCACCACCGGCGCACCCAAGGGCGTCGTGCGCCCAACCGCCGGGCATCTGGTGGCGCTGAACTGGTCGATGAAGAACATCTATAACGTTGATCCCGGCGATGTGTTCTGGGCCGCATCCGACGTGGGTTGGGTCGTGGGGCATTCGTATATCTGCTATGCGCCGCTGATCCACGGCAACACCACCGTGGTGTTCGAGGGCAAGCCCGTCGGCACCCCCGATGCAGGCACCTTCTGGCGGGTGATCTCGGAGCACAACGTGCGCAGCTTTTTCACCGCCCCCACCGCCTTCCGCGCCATCAAGCGCGAGGACCCCAAGGGCGAATTCCGCAAGGACTACGACCTAAGCTGCCTGCGCGCGCTTTACCTGGCTGGTGAACGCGCCGATCCGGACACGATCGAATGGGCACAGGAATTGCTGGGCGTGCCCGTCTATGACCACTGGTGGCAAACCGAAACCGGATGGACAATTGCAGGCAACCCGGCGGGGCTTGAGGCTTTGCCGGTCAAAATTGGCTCGCCCACCGTGGCGATGCCCGGATATGACGTCCAAATCCTGGACGAAGGCGGGCGGCAAATGCCTGCGGGCGAATTGGGGGCCATCGCGATCAAGCTGCCCTTGCCGCCGGGCACGCTCCCAACCCTGTGGCAGGCCGAAGACCGGTTCCGCAAAAGCTATCTGCACACCTTCCCCGGCTATTACGAAACCGGCGATGCGGGCATGATTGACCAGGACGGATATCTTTACATCATGGCGCGCACCGATGACGTGATCAACGTGGCGGGCCACCGCCTGTCCACGGGTGCCATGGAAGAAGTGTTGGCGGGCCACCCGGATGTGGCGGAATGCGCGGTGATCGGCGTGGCAGACGCGCTGAAAGGACAGAATGCCGTTGGCTTTGTCTGCCTGACCAAGGGCGTGAACCGCCCGCACGCCGAAATCACCGCCGAATGTGTGCAGCGGGTGCGCGACCAGATCGGTCCTGTGGCCGCATTCAAGCAATGCGTGGTGGTGGACCGGCTGCCCAAGACACGCTCGGGCAAAATTCTGCGGGCGACAATGGTAAAGATCGCGGACGGCGAGACGTTCAAGATGCCCGCGACAATCGACGATCCGGCGATTTTGGACGAAATCAGCGATGCGCTGAAATCAATCGGTTACGCAGGCGGCTGAACCGGCCAGCACCTTTTAACGACGAACGCCCGCAGCCTGGTCTGGCTGCGGGCGTTCTGCGTCATATATCAGGTGGCTCAGATCTTTGCCTTGGCGCTGTCGGCCCATTCATCGACCTGACGTTCGGCCTCATCGCGAGCCACGCCATAACGTTCCTGAATCTTGCCAACCAGCACTTCACGGTCGCCTTTGGCTTCCTGCACTTCGTCGTCTGTCAGCTCGCCCCATTTGGATTGGATCGAGCCAGTCAGTTGCTTCCAGTTGCCTTGGATTGTATCCCAGTTCATGGTGTTACTCCTCTTGGTTTGCTTCTGGATACCCAACGCGCAATGTCGCTCGGGCGTTCCCTGCAAAGCGACAGTGACCAAGGCCCAAGCAGCGCCTTTCAGCCGATCGGCGCCTGCGCAATGTCAGCCAGATAGGCGTTGGAATAGTCCACCTCCAGTTCGATCCAGACCGGCAGGTGATCCGACATCTCGTGGGTGCGCCAATCGCCATAGGTGCCCGGCCAATCGGCATAGGGTCGGCCGGTGTCGGGCGGGGTGCGGATGGCCTGTGCGATCTCCTCGTAATCGGACATTTCTGCTTCGGTGAACACGGCCTCGTGCCAGCGGATCACGCCATGCGTCAGCATATGCGATTCAGACGGCGGCCCGACAAAGGCGATCTGGTCGTAATATTTTGTGCCCGTCAGCGACGTTGCCCCGATGTCGGGCACGTGAAAGCCCGCATCCGTCAGCGCGGCCATGCCTGCGTCGTCGCGGCTTTCTATGTTCATGTCGCCAAGAAAGATATGCACCTCGTCCTCGGCACGGGCGCGTTTGGCCAGTTCTCGCGCGACCACGCCGATCTCGTCCTCGCGCAGGGGGCGGCCCTGTTCTTCGGTGAAAACGATGTGGGCGTTGCACAGGGTAAAACGGAACCACCCGGCCTGAAACGCCGCAAAGAACGGGGTGCGGCCCACCTGTTCGTCACCGGGCAATGCGCCCTTGGGCAGGACCAGTTCACCAATCAGATTGCGAAAGCGCACCCGGTTGCGGTTATAGACAAAGGCCATGCGCTCGTGATTGCCCCGCCCGGCACCGGAGCTGTCGTTGATGAAGTAATCCCAGTTCGGCCCCAGCAGCTTCATCAGCCGCGCCATCGCTTCGGTCGATTTCACCTCTTGGATGGCACAGATGTCAAAATGATCGATGATCTCGGCGATATAATGAAAGCTTTCGTCCAGGCGCGGGCGGCCACCGTCAAAGTGGCGGATGTTCCAGCTGCCGATGATCAGCGAATTGGGCTGTCGGCGCGCGGTGATCTGCCCGTTCAGCAGCGCCCGCAGGCGCAACAGGCGGTCGGCGATCCAACCGGACTGACCGGGTTTGGTGCGTCCACGGGGGTATGCATATTTAAGAGATTGATAGAATGCCATCTGCTGTTTCCTGAATATGGGACCGGTGAATGGGCACAGGATAGCATATTTTCCCGCTATGAGAGAGTCCCCGGCCAGCAGGCGGTGCTGCCCCTGCCCGACGCCGATCCGCTATGGCGAAACGGCAATCAGGTGAACTGTTCGGAAATCAACCGCTCTTCCAATCCGTGACCGGGATCGAACAGGATATGATGCACGATGCGCGGCTCGGACCGGATGACAACGGTGCGCACGTCACGCACCGACCGGCTGTCCGCGTCCGCCATCACGGGGCGTTTTTCGGGTTCCAGCACGTCAAAGCGCACTTCCGCGGTTTTCGGCAGCAAAGCCCCGCGCCAGCGACGAGGGCGGAAAGCGGCCACGGCAGTCAGGGCCAGCACGTCCGCCCCAATCGGCAGGATCGGACCATGCGCGGAATAGTTATAGGCGGTCGAACCTGCGGGCGTTGCCACCAGCGCGCCGTCGCAGCTGAGCGATTCCAGACGCAAACGACCATCGACGGTGATGCGCAGCTTGGCCGCTTGCGGGCCTGCGCGCAGCAAGGACACCTCGTTGATCGCCAGCGCGTGATGCACGGTCCCGTCGCCACAGGTGGCGGTCATTGCCAGCGGATTCACCTCGGCATGTTCGGCCGCTTCCAGCCGTTCCACCAGATCCGTTTCGGAATATTCGTTCATCAAAAAGCCGATGGTGCCGCGGTTCATGCCGTACACCGGCGCGGGCAGATCCTGGGTGGAATGCAGCGTGTGCAACATGAACCCGTCCCCGCCCAGTGCCACGATCACGTCCGCACGATCTTGGGGCACATCGCCATAGCGTTTTACCAAAACCTCATGGGCGGCCTGGGCGACAGGGGCCGCGCTGGCAGCAAAGGCAATTTTCAGCGACATCAGGGTTTCCTATCGGCACGAAGCTGCACGATTTGAAACATATTATTCCACAAGGTGCCAGCACAGCCGCAATCTTTGGACTTTACGTCGTATTACCCGCTTTGCCCGCCCTGCGGTTTCCGCTAGGAAACGCCCCAACACATCACGTCACGCATGGAGAATTGCACATGTCCGCCAACACATCCGGCTTTTTCACCCAAAGCCTTGCCGACCGCGACCCAGAACTTTTCGGCGCGGTCACTTCCGAGCTGGGTCGTCAGCGCGACGAAATCGAGCTGATTGCTTCTGAAAACATCGTGTCTGCGGCTGTGCTGGAAGCGCAGGGCACCGTGCTGACCAACAAATACGCCGAAGGATATCCTGGCCGTCGTTATTATGGTGGTTGCCAATATGTGGACGTGGCGGAAAACCTGGCCATCGACCGGGCGAAAAAGCTGTTCAACTGTGAATATGTCAACGTGCAACCGAATTCGGGCAGCCAGGCGAACCAGGGTGTTTTCCAGGCATTGCTGACACCCGGTGCCACCATCCTGGGCATGAGCCTGGATGCAGGTGGTCACCTGACGCACGGCGCGGCCCCCAACCAATCAGGCAAATGGTTCAACGCCGTGCAATACGGTGTGAAACGCGACACGCTGAACATCGACTATGACCAGATGGAAGAACTGGCTCTGGAGCACAAACCGGCGATGATCATCGCGGGCGGTTCGGCCATTCCGCGCCACATCGACTTTGCCCGCATCCGCGAGATTGCCGACAAGGTCGGTGCCTATGTGCTGGCGGATGTCGCCCACTTTGCCGGTCTGATTGCGGCGGGCGAATACCCTTCGCCCTTCCCGCACGTGCATGTGGCCACCACCACCACGCACAAAACCCTGCGCGGCCCGCGCGGCGGCATGATCATGACCAACGACGAAGCTCTGGCCAAGAAAATCAACAGCGCGATCTTCCCCGGCATCCAAGGCGGCCCGCTGATGCATGTGATCGCGGCCAAGGCCGTCGCCTTTGGCGAGGCACTGGACCCGTCGTTCAAGACTTACCAGCAGCAGGTCATCAAGAACGCCCAAGCCTTGGCCGACCAGTTGATGAAAGGCGGGCTTGATACCGTCACCGGCGGCACCGACACCCACGTGATGCTGGTTGACCTGCGCCCCAAAGGCGTCAAGGGCAACGCCACCGAAAAGGCACTGGGCCGGGCGCACATCACCTGCAACAAGAACGGCGTGCCCTTTGACCACGAAAAGCCGACAATCACCAGCGGCATCCGTCTGGGCAGCCCCGCAGGCACAACGCGCGGCTTCGGCGAGGCCGAGTTCCGCCAGATCGGTGACTGGATCATTCAGGTTGTGGACGGGCTGGCTGCAAATGGCGAAGAAGGCAATGCCGAGGTCGAGGCTGCTGTTCGCGCCGAGGTTGCGGAACTTTGCGCTCGTTTTCCGTTGTACCCGAACCTGTAAATCAACCTTGTAGATTGATCGGCACCCGCAGTATTCATGCTGCGGGTGTTGATCATTGTAATATCAACAGTTTCTCTTTGAAGTTCCCCCGAGTTTGGTCCATTGTCTGCCCAGGCCTTAGACTGAACGGAGGCTGTAGTATGGTAAAAAAACGCACCAAGTTCGATATCGGCCCCTCGACCAACGGGCTTGCCTTGCCGGACGAGAAGACGCTGCCCTACCCTCTTCGGGTACAGGCGATTTATGTGCAGATCGGCGACTATGTGCGGCCTGCTGGCCATCCGATCTATACGTTGATGGACAGCGCCGGCGCACAACACACCTATAGCTTTGACCTGCCCGGACAGGTGACCCGGATCCTGGTGCGCCCCGGACAGATATTCACCCGCCGCCAACGGATCTTCGAATTTTGCTGTGACGGTCTGGCATTGGATTTTGCTGCGGAAGTGCCGCCGTCAAAAGTCAAACCCCTGATGGCCCCACCGATTCAGCCACGCGTCATGACAGCGCAGCGACCACGCCCCCAGCCGGATGCTGCTCTGGCAAAGGTTGCCGCCCCCAGCCCGCAACGGCGTAAACAGGCGCTGGCGGCAAGTGCCGCCATTGTACTGATCGGGGCGGTGGCATTGCTGTCCCTGGGCGGGACTTCGGACACGGGCGAAAAGGTCGCGGAACAGCCGGTCGACAAAACCTCCAACGCGACAATCGTTGTCTCGGACTAAGCTGCGCGGGCAACACGCGTTCAGGTCACAGGTGGCCGGACCAGACCAGCCAAACCACGAACAACGCCGCAACCACGATCAGGTTGAACACGATCACCCCCGCCAAACCCAGCAACCGCCCGCGTCGCAGGTCGGCGCGATCAATGGTTTTCAGGTGCGCCAATATATCGGTTTCGGCACGCGCGACCGCCGCCATGTCAATGGTGCGGCGCAGCTTGGGGTGGCCGTCGATGGCCTGTGCGCGCACCACAACATCAGCCTGTTTACGCACCTGCTTCGGGAGACGCCGACCCGCTTTGCGCAAAGCTGCGGAGAAAGTGCGCCCCTTGACGCCCAATGCTTTATCCAATGCGTCGCGCAAACGTTCGGTGCGGGCGTCGAGAGTCAATTGCGTGGTCATGGCGACAGGCCTAGCGCACCTTGCGGAAACGCGCTAGCCCTAGCACCATGCTGAATTACATCGACCATGCGTCCGACGCCTCCGGCACCCCACTGCTGATCGCCCATGGCCTGTTCGGCTCGGGCCGCAACTGGGGTGTCATCGCCAAACGCCTGTCCGACCAGCGGCGCGTGATCGCCGTGGACATGCGCAACCACGGACAAAGTCCGCGTGCAAAAACCAACAGTTA
The DNA here is from genome assembly GCF_900129395.1 of Pseudosulfitobacter pseudonitzschiae. Classification (GTDB taxonomy): domain Bacteria; phylum Pseudomonadota; class Alphaproteobacteria; order Rhodobacterales; family Rhodobacteraceae; genus Pseudosulfitobacter; species Pseudosulfitobacter pseudonitzschiae. The sequence continues at coordinate 458,842 of NZ_FQVP01000003.1, read as the reverse complement.
CACCGATATGGCGGGTGATCTGGCCGAGGTGATCAATCATATCGGCGCGCCGATGGATGTACTGGGCCATTCGATGGGCGGCAAAACCGCGATGACACTGGCGCTGACAGAGCCCGATCTGGTGCGCCGGCTGGTTGTTGCCGATATTGCCCCGGTTTCTTACAAACACTCTCAAGCAGAGTTCATCGCAGCCATGCGCGGCGTGGACCTGAACACGGTCGCCCGCCGGTCGGATGCCGCGGCACAGCTGGCCGCGCTGGGGGTCGAACCTGCCTTGCAGTCATTCTTTACACAATCGCTGGATGTGGCCGAAAAACGCTGGCTTCTCAATCTGGATGCTCTTGAAGCGAACATGGCCGACATCCTGTCCTTTCCCGATGTTCAGGTCACGTTCGAAGGCCCCACGCTGTTCCTGACGGGGGGAAATTCAGAATATGTCACCGCTGAATATCGCCCGCGCATGAAAGAGCTGTTCCCGCAGTCGCATTTTGCCAAGATTCCCGACACCGGCCATTGGTTACACGCCGAAAAGCCCCGCGATTTCGAGGCGGCTGTGCGAACCTTTCTGACGATGAAATTCGGGACGGACTGACACCGTTCAGGCGGTCTGTTCTTCGCTGTGCAGCAGATCGAGCGATGGACTGCCGGTCCCGATCACGCCTTCGAATGTGCGCTCCTGCATCGCCGGACCGGGATAGGCAAAGGTATCGATTCCCGCTTCAATCGCTGATGCGGCCCCCTCGGGCGTGTCCTCGATTGCCAGAGCGTCACCTGCCTCCATGTGGAGCGCGCGCAAGGCATCGCGGTAAATCGCCGGTTCCGGTTTGGGCCGCGCGGCCTTTGAACCATCGCCGATATAATCGAATACCGACGGGTCCAGATCACGGCCCAGCGCCCGCAGGATCAGGGCGACCTGGCGTTTGTCCTCGGTGCTGACAAGGGCAATACGGATCTCGCACCGGCGGGCTTCTGCGATCAGGTCCGAAATGCCGCGCCGTAGGCGCACGCCATCCTCCAGGGCCTTGCCAAAGGCGTCTATCTTGGAATCGTATATGGCAGAGACGTCGACCTCCTGCTCTTGGCTATCGGCATAATGCTGGATGCGGCCACGACCGCCGATCACGCGGGACAGATCGGCATAGGCCTCGGGGCTCCAGGTCCAGTCCAGATCATGGGTGGCAAAGGCCGCATTGAACGCGCAGCGTTGCAGTTCAAACGTGTCGGCCAGAACCCCGATGGACCCCAAAAGCAGTGCAGAATAGCGCAAGACAGATTCCCCCAAGGTTTCGTTGACAACGCAACCGTGCCCCGGTTGTTCCGGCTCTTGGCCCCGGAAGGTCAAGATTTTTGCGAATCCGCCTGTTTGAGTGGCTTCTGAGGGGGCAACGGGCCTTGCGCCCGACGCCTTGTTGCCTATAACGCAGGACAATTTGGGCGCAGGGGGTGCCCGGAAATGTAAGGGGTCGCGCCATGCCAAAAAGAACCGATATCAAGTCCATCATGATCATCGGAGCTGGCCCCATCGTAATCGGGCAGGCTTGCGAATTTGACTACTCGGGCGCACAGGCCTGCAAGGCCCTGCGCGAAGAAGGCTACCGGATTATTCTGGTCAACTCGAACCCTGCGACGATCATGACCGATCCGGGCATGGCCGACGCCACCTATATCGAGCCGATCACCCCCGAGATGGTCGCCAAGATCATCGAGAAAGAACGCCCCGACGCATTGCTGCCCACCATGGGCGGGCAAACCGGCCTGAACGTGTCGCTTGCGCTGGAAGAAATGGGCGTGCTGGAGAAATACAACGTCGAGATGATCGGCGCCAAGCGCGAAGCCATCGAGATGGCCGAAGACCGCAAGCTGTTCCGCGAAGCGATGGACCGGCTGGGCATCGAAAACCCCAAGGCAACCATCGTCACCGCTCCGAAGGGACCGGATGGCAAGAAAGACCTTGCCGCTGGCGTCGCACTGGCCTTTGAAACACTGGATTATGTCGGCCTGCCCGCGATCATCCGCCCCGCCTTTACCATGGGCGGCACTGGCGGTGGCGTGGCCTATAACCGCGAAGATTATGAGCACTACTGCCGCACCGGCATGGATGCATCGCCCGTGGGCCAGATCCTGGTCGATGAAAGCCTGCTGGGTTGGAAAGAATACGAGATGGAAGTGGTCCGCGACACCGCCGACAACGCCATCATCGTCTGCTCCATCGAAAACATCGACCCGATGGGCGTGCACACCGGCGACAGCATCACCGTGGCCCCGGCCCTGACGCTGACTGACAAAGAATACCAGATCATGCGCAACCACTCGATCGCGGTGCTGCGCGAAATCGGCGTGGAAACCGGCGGATCGAACGTGCAATGGGCGGTGAACCCCGCCGATGGCCGCATGGTCGTGATCGAAATGAACCCGCGCGTGTCGCGGTCCTCGGCGCTGGCGTCCAAGGCGACAGGCTTCCCCATTGCCAAGATCGCGGCGAAACTGGCCGTGGGCTATACGCTGGACGAGCTGGACAACGACATCACCAAGGTCACACCGGCCAGCTTTGAGCCGACGATTGACTATGTCGTCACCAAGATCCCGCGCTTTGCGTTTGAGAAATTCCCCGGCTCCGAGCCGAACCTGACCACCGCGATGAAATCCGTGGGCGAGGCGATGGCCATTGGCCGCACCATCCACGAATCGATGCAAAAGGCGCTGGCCTCTCTGGAAACCGGTCTGACCGGCTTTGACGAAATCGCCATTCCGGGCGCACCCGACCGCGCCGCCATCACCAAGGCGCTGGCCCAGCAGACCCCCGACCGCATCCGTGTGATTGCACAGGCGATGCGCCACGGCATCAGCGACGACGACATTCACGGCATCACCATGTTTGACCCGTGGTTCCTGGCCCGTATTCGCGAGATCATCGACGCCGAGGAAGAGGTCCGCGCCAACGGGCTGCCCGAAGATGAAAAAGGTCTGCGCCATCTCAAGATGATGGGCTTTACCGATGCGCGTCTGGGCACGTTGACCGGCCTGACCGAAGATCAGGTGCGCACCGCGCGCCGTGCTGCGGGCGTTGTCGCCGTGTTCAAACGCATCGACACCTGCGCCGCCGAGTTCGAGGCGCAGACGCCCTATATGTACTCGACCTATGAATCGCCCGTCTTTGGCGAGGTCGAATGCGAAGCGCGGCCGTCCGACCGCAAAAAGGTCGTGATCCTGGGCGGCGGTCCCAACCGCATCGGTCAGGGCATCGAGTTTGACTATTGCTGCTGTCACGCCTGCTATGCGCTGACGGCGACGGGCTATGAAACCATCATGGTCAACTGCAACCCCGAAACCGTGTCGACCGACTATGACACGTCGGACCGGCTGTATTTCGAGCCGCTGACGTTCGAGCACGTCATGGAAATTCTGCGGGTCGAACAGGACAACGGCACATTGCACGGTGTGATCGTGCAATTCGGCGGTCAAACCCCGCTGAAGATCGCCGCCGCCTTGCACGCCGAAGGCATCCCGATCCTGGGCACCACGCCCGACGCCATCGACCTGGCCGAAGACCGCGAGCGGTTCCAGCAGCTGGTGCAGGGCCTTGGCCTGAAACAGCCGCACAACGGCATCGCCCATTCCGACGCCGAAGCGATGGAAATCGCCAAGGACATCGGCTTTCCGTTGGTGATCCGCCCGTCTTACGTGCTGGGTGGTCGCGCCATGGAGATCGTCCGCGATCAATCGCAGCTTGAGCGTTATATCAAGGAGGCCGTCGTGGTATCGGGCGACAGCCCCGTCCTGCTGGACAGCTACCTGTCCGGCGCGGTCGAGCTGGACGTAGATGCCATCTGTGACGGCACCAACGTGCATGTCGCAGGCATCATGCAGCACATCGAAGAGGCGGGCGTACACTCTGGCGACAGTGCCTGTTCGTTGCCCCCCTATTCGCTGCCCGATGAGATCATCGAGCGGGTCAAGGAACAGACACATGCGCTGGCGCTTGCCCTGCATGTGGTCGGCCTGATGAACATCCAGTTCGCGGTCAAGGACGGCGAAATTTACCTGATCGAGGTCAACCCCCGCGCCTCGCGCACCGTGCCCTTCGTGGCCAAGGCGACCGACAGCGCGATTGCCTCCATCGCCGCACGCGTGATGGCGGGCGAACCGCTGACAAACTTCCCGATGCGCGCGCCATATGACGCATCGGCCAAATACTCGGACGTACTGCCGCTGGGCGATCCGATGACATTGGCCGACCCCAACATGCCCTGGTATTCGGTCAAAGAGGCCGTTCTGCCCTTTGCCCGCTTCCCCGGTGTCGATACGATCCTGGGGCCGGAAATGCGTTCCACCGGCGAAGTCATGGGCTGGGACCGCGATTTCCCGCGCGCCTTCCTCAAGGCGCAGATGGGTGCCGGCAACCCCTTGCCCCGCGAAGGCTGTGTGTTCGTGTCGATCAAGGACGATGACAAGACCGCTGACATGCTGGAAGCCGCCAAAATCCTTCTGGGTCTCGGCTTTACCCTTGTGGGCACAAACGGCACCGCCAAATGGCTGAACGAAAACGGCCACACCTGCGGCACCGTGAACAAGGTCTACGAAGGCCGCCCCGATGTCACCGACCTGATGAAAAACGGTGGCGTGCAGATGGTCATGAACTCGACCGAGGGCACGCAGGCGGTCGAAGACAGCAAGTCGATCCGCTCGATCGCGCTCTATGACAAGATCCCCTATTTCACCACCGCAGCCGCGTCCTATGCCGCCGCTCTGGCGATCAAGGCACAGGCCGCCGACGATGTGGGTGTGAAGCCGCTGCAAGGGTAGACAGCGCGCAAATGGGTCGTGCAGGTTGGGGGCCAATGCGTCCAACCTTGACAGGCCTCCTATGCGTCCTATCGTGCTTGTCCTGCTGATGACCGGCCTTGCCACATGTGACCTGCCACTGGTGCCACTGATCTAGCGGCGCAAGCGCCCCCCTACGTCCCCTTCAAATAGGCTCATGACGGTCCTTGCAAGTGTGGACCCGTATCCACATGTTGCTATCCGTGCGGCCGGACCACGGCGCGCACGCTGCACCTGACCTCCGAGGTTACCCCCTTGCGCCTGCCCCCTGCACCCGCCGCAACTGTACAGTTCGGAGGCGCCATCCAATGATGGATACGGTTCTGGATTTCTCGAAAATCCTCATCGCCGACCTGATCCTGTCAGGCGACAACGCGTTGGTGATCGGCATGGCGGCGGCAGGGCTGTCGCCCGGGTTGCGCAAGCGTGCAATCCTCTATGGGATGATCATCGCCGCCCTGCTGCGCATTCTGTTTGCCGTGATGGCAACCGAGCTTTTGGACGTTCCGGGTTTGCTGTTCGTCGGATCGTTGCTGCTGTTCTGGGTCTGCTGGCGGTTGTACCGGGAAATCCGCGAACAGGCTGACGCCCGCGCCCAAGAGGCGATGGCCACAGCCCAAGACCCGACCGCAGGCTACACCGGCCCAGCCCGCCGCACGCTGCTGTCTGCACTGGTCTCGATCACGCTGGCAGATGTGTCGATGTCGCTGGACAACGTGCTGGCCGTGGCGGCCATCGCACAAGGCGATGCGACAATGCTGATCTTTGGCCTTGGGCTGGCAATCCTGCTGATGGCCTGTGCCGCGACGCTGATCATGAAACTGCTGACACGCTATCCGGTCATTTCATGGCTGGGACTGGCCGTGCTGCTTTATGTTGCTGCCGAAATGCTGATGCGCGGCTTTTTCGATACGGACCTTGGCGTGGGGCCGATGCTGGGACTGGTTGATGGCTGGGCGGTGGGCGGACACTGAACGTCGACCCTTTATTGCGTTTTTGAAAACGGCACAGTGATCTTTGCAAAGCCTTGGCTGAGGGGGTGACGGCGCGCCTCTCGCTGCTCTAGCGTTCGCGCAACGCCATGATGGAGCGACACACGTGCCCCGCGAATACCTGAAGAAAGCGACCAAAACTGCCCAGACAGGCGAAGCAGAGGTTTCCCGAACCGTCGCAACCATGCTGGCCGACATCGAGGAAAACGGCGAATCCGCCGCACGCCGCTATGCCGCCCAACTGGACGGCTACGAAGGCCCCGTGGTCCTAAGCGCCGACGCCATTGCCGAGGCCTGCGCCCGCGTCCCGCAAGGCCTGCGCGACGACATTGCCTTTGCCCACGACAACGTGCGCCGGTTCGCCGAGGCGCAAAAGCAATCGGTCCGCGACGTGCAGACCGAAGTTGTACCCGGCCTGATCGCGGGTCAAAGGACCATCCCCTGCAACGCCGCAGGCTGCTATATTCCGGGCGGGCGCTATTCGCATGTGGCATCGGCCATCATGACGGTCACCACGGCCAAGGTTGCCGGTGTCAGCCACATCGCCGCCTGCTCGCCACCGCGCCCCGGCACGGGCCTGCCGCCCGCAATCATCTTTGCCGCCCACCTGTGCGGCGCCGACAGCATTCTGGCGATGGGCGGCGTGCAGGGCATCGCCGCGATGACCTTTGGCCTGTTCGGCCTGCCCCGCGCCGATATCCTTGCTGGACCCGGCAATCAGTACGTCGCCGAAGCCAAGCGCGTCCTTTTTGGCCGCGTTGGCATCGATATGGTCGCGGGGCCAACGGACAGCCTGATCCTTGCGGATGCCTCCGCCGATCCGCACATCGTCGCGACGGATTTGGTCAGCCAGGCCGAACATGGCTACAATTCTCCGGTCTGGCTGGTGACCGATGACCGCGCGCTGGCGCAGGAGGTGGCCCGCCGCGTCCCCGACCTGATCGCCGCCCTGCCCGACCTGAACCGCGCCAGCGCCGAGGCCGCATGGCGCGACTATGCCGAGATCATCCTGTGCGAAGACCGCGAGGATATGGCCGCCTGTTCCGACACTTACGCGCCCGAACACCTGACAGTACAGGCCGCTGACCTGGACTGGTGGCTGGAGCGTCTGACCTGCTACGGCTCGCTGTTTCTGGGCGAGGAAACAACCGTCTCTTATGGCGACAAGGCCACGGGCACCAACCACGTGTTGCCGACCTCGGGCGCGGCCAAGTACACTGGCGGCCTGAGTGTCCACAAATATATGAAAGTCGTCACATGGCAGCGTGCCACCCGTGCCGGATCAAAGTCCGTGGCCCTTGCCACCGCCCGCATCAGCCGCACCGAAGGCATGGAAGGCCACGCCCGCAGCGCCGACGTGCGCCTTGCCAAGTATTTCCCCGGCGAGGTCTTTGACCTTGCAGCACAGACCTGACCGAACAGAAAGCATCCCATGAGCATATCCGAACAGATCGTCAGAGATCTGGTGGCCAACAACATTGCCTTTGTCACCACCGTGCCGTGCAAACAGCTGGGCGGCGTGATCGACGCGGTCGAGGCGCACCCCGACATCATGCACGTACCTGCCAACAAGGAAGACGAAGGCATGGGCCTGTGCGCAGGCGCATGGATGGGTGGCAAGCGGCCGATGATCATCATGCAGAACACCGCCATCGGCGTCACGATCAACACTTTGGTCACGCTGACACAGTTCTACCGGATGCCCCTGCCGATGCTGATCTCCTATCGCGGCGAGCTGAAGGAACCTGTTGCCTGTCAGGCCGAAATGGCCGTCCACACCAAGGCGCTGCTGGCCCAGCTGAACATCCCGACCTACCATTTCCACAAACAGGCGGACGCGGATGAATTGGACGCGATCCTGAAATACACCTTCATGTGCAACAAACCGGTCGCCATCCTGACCGACGCGACCTTCTGGGGAGGCTACTGATGAACCGTTCCGACATCCTGCGCGACATCGCCCCCGTGATCCGCGACCATCTGGTGGTGTGCAACATCGGCCTGCCCAGCCAGGAGCTGCACATGATCGACGACCAACCGACGAACTTCTACATGCTGGGCACCATGGGGCTGGCCTCGTCCATCGGGTTGGGGCTGGCCTTGTCGCAACCCAAACAGGTCATTGCCATCGACGGCGACGGCTCTGTGCTGACCAACCTGGGCACCCTGCCCACCATCGCCAACAACGTGGCCGACAACTACATCCTGCTGATCATCGACAACGGCAGCTACGGCTCGACCGGCGACCAGCCGACCTATGCCGGCAAGAAAACCGCGCTGGCCGCCGTGGCTCGTGCTTGCGGCTGCGACACCGTGGTGGAAGTGGCCGCCAAAGACACCGCACAGGCGCTGGCCGACGCGCTGGCTGTCCGGCGCATGACCGTGATCGTCGCCAAATGCGACAGCGGCAACATCAAGGTGCCTGTCATCACCAAGGACCCGGTGGTAATCCGCGACCGTTTCATGACCGCTGTCCGGTCCTGAAAATCACGGCAATGCCCCGCTGCCCCGTCTTGACCTTCTGGCGCTAACACGGCTTGATAAAGAACGCTGAAAAAAGGGGCAAAGCATGTACACACCGGCGATCACAGGCACAGGTGTCTTCACACCCTCCGAAACGGTCACCAATGCCGAATTGGTCACCGCCTTCAATGCCTATGCCGACCTCTACAATGCCGAACATGCCGACGAGATCGCCGCAGGCATGGTCGAGGCCAAGGAGCACTCCTCGGAAGAGTTCATCGTCAAGGCCTCGGGCATCGAACAACGTTACGTGATGGTCAAGGAGGGCATCCTGGACCCGACCGTGATGTATCCCAAAATGCGCCAGCGCAGCGATGACGAACCGTCGATCATGGCCGAAATGGCACTCAAGGCTGCGAACATCGCGCTGGAAAATGCGGGCAAAACCGCCGCCGACGTGGGTGCCGTTATCTGCGCCGCCTCGAATCTTGAGCGCGCCTACCCCGCCGTCGCCATCGAAATTCAGGACTTGTTGGGCATTCAGGGCTTTGCCTTCGACATGAACGTCGCCTGCTCTTCCGCCACTTTCGGCATTCAGGCTGCCGCCGACATGATCCGTTCCGGCTCGATCCGCTCGGCGCTGGTGATCAACCCCGAGATCTGCTCGGCCCATATCGAATGGCGCGACCGCGACTGCCACTTTATCTTTGGCGACGTGGCCACCGCCACCCTGCTGGAACGCGAAGAAGACGCCACAGGCCCCTATTTCGCCGTCAAATCCACCCGCTGCGCCACCAGCTTTTCCAACAACATCCGCAACAACAACGGCTTCCTGCGCCGCTCGCGCCCCGACGGCATGAAAGACCGCCGCGACATGCAGTTCATGCAAAACGGTCGCAAGGTGTTCAAAGAGGTTGTCCCGATGGTGTCACAACACATCATGGATCACATGGCTGATGAACATCTGGATGCGGATGACATCAAACGCCTGTGGCTGCACCAAGCCAACAAAAGCATGAACGATTTCATCGGCAAAAAGGTTCTGGGGCGCACGCCCGAACCGCACGAGCAACCCAACATCCTGCAAGACTATGCCAACACGTCTTCGGCCGGGTCCATCATCACCTTCGCCAAACATTCCGCCGATCTCAAAGATGGCGATCACGGCCTGATCTGTTCTTTCGGGGCGGGCTACTCGGTGGGCAGCGTGCTGGTTGAAAAGCACGGGTAAGCTGCTTCTTTTGGCCCGAAATATCCCCGGGAGAGCAGTGGGCAGCGCCCCGGGAAAACGGGTCGGCGGGCGGGCGCTTTTCGCCTTTGGCGAAACAGTCCGTCGCCGACCGCTACTTCTTTGACACCCGCGCGTGCACGGCCTCGACCGTTTCCACCCGCTCCGAATACCGGTCCACCAGGTAATCGGCCCGACCGCGCACCAGCCAGGTGAATTTCACCAACTCTTCCATCACATCTACAATACGCCGGTAGAACGGCCCCTCTGGCAGACGACCGTCCTGAAACTCCAGCCATGCCTTTGGGATCGACGACTGGTTGGGAATGGTCACCATCCGCATCCAGCGCCCCAGGATACGCATCTGGTTGACCGCGTTGAACGACTGTGACCCGCCCGACACCTGCATCACCGCCAGCGTCTTGCCCTGGGTCGGGCGAATGCCGCCCTGCATCGACAGCGGCAGCCAGTCGATCTGTGTTTTCATCAGTCCCGTCATCGCCCCGTGCCGCTCGGGCGAGGACCAGACCATGCCTTCGGCCCAGACCGCCAGTTCCCGCAGCTCGGCCACCTTGGGGTGATCCTCTGACGCGTCATCGACCACAGGCAGGCCGGTGGGGTCGAACATCCGCGTCTCGCAGCCCAGATGCCGCAGGATGCGCGCGCTTTCCTCCGCCGCGCGGCGGGAATAGCTGACATCGCGCAAAGAACCATACAGCAGCAGAATGCGCGGCGGGTGGCGCGGATCATCCGCCGCCGCCAGTGCGTCCACGTCAATGTCTGGCAATTCGTCCGTGAAAAGCGCGCCGGTGTCTTCAGGCACTTTCTTCTTCCAGATGCAGTTTCATATCGATCAGGACACGCTGCAACAGCGACGTCTCGCGCAGCAGGCGTTTGGCTTCGTTGACGGTGATGATCCCGTCTTCGATCGATTGCTGGTATTCCGTCATCAGCATGGCAAATCGTTGGCTCAGTGCAATCACATCCGCATTTACGCCCCCCGTCGAAGGCGCGTTGTTGCGGCGATCGTCAAACGCGATGCTGCCCCCCTGCAGTTCCGCAAGCGCCGTGGTGACATAGGGAAAGGAAGCTTCCTTTTCCAACAACACCACCGCATCAATCGGCATAAAGCGGTCGGCGTGTTCAGCATTGTCCGAATAATACCGCCCCAAAGTCGCCTTGGATTTGCCTGTCAAAGCGCAGGCAGGCTCGATGCCCACATCCTTGACCAGCGCTTCGGTGTGCTTTTTCAAATAGCTGCCAATACCTGCCATACGTCCCCACTCGGCTCTCACAAGGTTTCCACACGCGTCAGGTGGGAAAGCTTTCAGTCTTTTCCCATTAAATCAACAGCGTGGAAATGTCATGGCTTTATCGTCCCTCGCGTTTCGGGATTTTTTTCGAGTGTCCCGTCCGCCCAGCGACAGGAATGTGTCAGGCTCGTTGTGCTTTCGCCGCATGGGAATGGCGGGTCGGCGTGTCCGGCAGTCGGCGTAACGGGCCCTTTCACGGCGCGGGACAGGCCCCGATGCCGCTCCCCCGACAAAGCCCGCATATTCCGGCGAACGACGCCCCAGGCAGGCTTGTCTGCACGCAGACCTTGGCGTACCTCTTGCCCTCATGGCAAAGCTCTATTTTCACTATTCGACCATGAACGCTGGCAAGTCGACCGTGCTGTTGCAAGCCGCCCACAACTATCGCGAACGTGGCATGCAGTGCTATCTGATGACGGCGCAATTCGACAACCGCGCAGGTCAGGGCCGTATCGCCAGCCGCATCGGGATCGGTCAGGACGCCGACACCTTTGCACCCGACGAGGATCTTTTTGCCAAGATCAAAACCCATCTGGCGACCGCGCAGATTGCCTGTATCTTCATCGACGAAGCACAGTTCCTCAGCGAGGCGCAGGTCTGGCAACTGGCCCGCGCGGTCGATGATCTGAAGGTTCCGATCATGTGCTACGGCCTGCGGGTCGACTTCAAGGGACAGCTGTTTCCCGGCTCGGCCACGCTTCTGGCGCTGGCCGACGAGATGCGCGAGGTGCGCACCATCTGCCATTGTGGCAAAAAGGCGTCGATGGTCGTTCGGCAGGATGCGCAGGGCAATGTCGTCAAGGACGGCGCGCAGGTGCAGATCGGCGGCAATGAAACCTATGTCAGCTTGTGCCGGCGCCATTGGCGCAAGGCAACGGGTGACACCGCATGAAATCTGCGCCAGTCTGACACCTTGGGATAGATGAAACGATGACGATCCGCGACCCGTTTACGATCTGGTGGGACAGGCTGGACATCTCCGGCACAGACGCCTGCCGCATCTCGCAACACGTTGCAGGCTGGACCTTGGAGGGCACGGCGATTTTCGCAGCCCCCGAGACCTCATGCCTGCACTACCGCCTGGACTGCGCCCCCGACTGGACCACGACGCAAGCGACAGTCACTGGCTGGACGGGACGCCTGGACAAACAGCTGCACATCGTGCGCAGGCCGCAAGGATGGACCTGCAACGGCGCGCCGGTTGCCGGGGCATCGGGGTTGCTGGATGTCGATCTGGGCTTTACCCCCGCCAGCAACACCAACGCGATCCGCCGTCTGGACTTGCGCATCCGGGACAGCGCCGAAACCACGGCACTGTGGTTGGATACTGAGGACTGGACCCTGAAGCCCCTGCATCAGGTTTACACCCGCACGGGGCAGAACAGCTACGATTATGCCTCGCCCTTGCACGGCTATCGCGCAACGCTGATCACTGACGATTTCGGAGTGGTTCAGACCTACCCCGATCTCTGGCAGGCCCGCTAGTTAAACCGCGTTGGGCGCGTCCTTCCCGTCGATCAGCACCGCCTTGAGATTGCGCAGCGCCATCAGCCCCATATCGGTGCGCACGTCCAGCGCCGCCGTGCCCAGATGAGGCAACAGAACCACATTGTCCAAGGCCACCAGCGCCGCAGGCACCTGCGGTTCGCGTGCGTAGACATCCAGACCCGCACCGCCGATGGTCCCGTTTTGCAACGCCGCGATCAGGGCATCCTCGTCCACGACGTCACCGCGTGAGATGTTGACCAGATGCGCATGAGGCTGCATCGCGCCCAGCACTGCCGCATCAATCAGGTTCCGCGTTTCGGCCCCACCCGGCACCGCCAGCACCAGCACATCCACTGCAGCCGCCAGCGCGTGCAGGTCGTCATAGGGCGTCGCGTCAAACTCCAGATCCTTGGGCGAGCGGGTAAAATAGGCGACCGTCATGCCAAAGCCGAAATGACAGCGCCGCGCAATCGCCTGTCCGATGCGGCCCATGCCGACAATGCCCACCTTCTTGCCCGTCAGGTGCATCCCCAGCATCTGCGTCGGGTGCCAGCCTTCCCACTGCCCGGAGCGTACCAAGCGTTCAGCTTCGCCTGCGCGCCGCGCGCTCATCAGCATCAGGGTCATGGCAGTGTCCGCAGTGGCGTCGGTCACCGCGCCCGGTGTGTTGCTGACGATCAGCCCCTTGGCCTGTGCCGCCGCCACGTCGATGTGGTTATAACCCACGCCAAAGTTGGCCAGCATCACCGCGCGCGGCGTGGTTTGTGCAAAAACCTCGGCGCTGAACTGGTCACCCAGGGTCGGCAGGATGGCGTCGTACCCCTCCAGCGCCTGAACCATTTCCGCCTGTGACATGGGCGCGTTGCTGTCGCGCATGGTCACGTCGAAATGCTTGCGCGCCTCGGCCTCGACGTCTGCGGGCATGGGGCGCGAGATGAAGAGGCTTTTCAATGCATCCGCCCCCCGTTCGGCACCGCCTGATCGGGGCGCAGCAAGACAATCTCGCCTGCGTCATCGGGCAAGCCCAACACCAGCACCTCGGACATGAACGGCCCGATCTGGCGCGGCGGAAAGTTCACGACTGCAACCACCTGTTTGCCCACCAGCATATCGGGCGTGTAATGCGCGGTGACCTGCGCGCTGGTCTTGCGCTCGCCAATGTCGCCGCCAAAGTCGACCCACATCTTGATCGCAGGCTTTCGCGCCTCGGGGAAAGGCTCGGCCCGCAGCACGGTGCCGACGCGAACGTCGACCTTGAGAAAGGTGTCAAAGTCCAGATTATCAGCCATCGGCCAGCTCCTTCGCACGGCGGGTTGCAGCGGCCACGGCACGGGGCAGCAAGGACGGAAAGCCGGTTTCCTCGTCCATCAGCACCTCAAGCGCCGCCTGCGTCGTGCCGTTGGGTGAGGTGACGTTGATGCGCAATTGGGTGGGGTCTTCATCCGCATCCTCGGCCAATGCGCCGGCACCGGCCACCGTCGCCTTGGCCAATTGCATCGCCAACTCAGGCGACAGCCCCTGGGCCACGCCACCGGCGGCCATGGTTTCGATCATGTGGAACACATAGGCCGGCCCCGATCCGCTGACCCCCGTTACCGCGTCGATCTGCGCTTCGTTTTCCAGCCGCACGACCTGACCCACGGCGCTGAGCAACTCCTCGGCCATGTCCAGCGCGCCGGCCCCTGCCGCGTTGGCGACGATGGCTGTGATCCCACGGCCCACGGCAGCGGGGGTGTTCGGCATCGCCCGCACCACGGGGGTGTTCGCGCCCAATGTCTTTTCAAAATAGGAAATCGGCGTGCCCGCTGCGACGCTTACGAACGTCGTCTCGCCGCCACCCATATGGGCCATGTTGGGCACCGCGTCGCCCATCATCTGCGGCTTGACCGCCACAAGTACAATCGCCGGATGCGCAGGCAGGTCGGCGTTGATATGCACGCCCGTACCCTTCAGCCAATCCGAGGGATTGGGATCTTTCACCCAGACCGACGTGGCGGGCAGACCGCGTTTCAGCCAGCCTGCCAGCATCGCCGACCCCATCTTGCCACAGCCCAGCAGCACAAGGCCGCGCTGTGCGATCACGTCATTTGTCATGGTTTGCCCTTCCCCTCATATGGTTCAGGGCAAAGGTTTACGCGCGGCCATAAGCCTCTGCAATGGCGACATCCAACGCTTCCTTGGGGGTGCGATCGCCCCATGTCAGCAGTTGCAGCGCGGGATAGTAGCGCTCGGCGCTCATCACGGCGGCGTTGATCATGGTGTCGACCTGCTCGGGGCCTGCGATCTGACCGCCGGTCAGCACCAGACCATAGCGGTAGACCATCAGCTTTTGCTCTTCCCAGAAGGTAAAGGCACCCGCCCAGCACTGGTCGTTGATCAGGTTCAGCAGCGCATAAAGGTCCGCCAGCTTGTCAGCGGGCGGTTCCATTTCAAAGGTGCAGACCAGACGCAGGGTTTCATCATAGCCGGACCACGCCAAAGTCAGCGAATATGTCCGCCACTGGCCTTCGACAGCCATTGCGATCTGATCGTCTGCGATGCGGTCGAAATCCCAGTCGTGATGCGCCGCGATATTCTCGACAATATCAATCGGGTGAATTTCGTCTTCCAGGTAATGCTCAGAAAGGGCCATGTCGCCACCTCTTTTTCTCGCTCTAGCGACGGGGCCTTGCCGCGCCCCCAAGCGCTAGGTGCCTGCTCTGGGTATCGGGGGATGTTCCCCTAACCTCTACCAAATATGGTGCAGCCGGGGCGGCTCTGTGGCAACCCTTTATTTGGGGATAACTTCAATAAGTTGTGGAAAAGGTTCTAAGGCGCACAAAATGGACGCCTGAAGGAGGTGGTAAGCGGATTTCGTTAACGACAAAGGCCGCCCGCAACCTTGGACAGGTCGGGGGCGGCCTCTTTAACATTGGAACGCAGTCAACCGCTGGCGGGCTGTCTTGCGAATATGGTCAGACCAGTGAAAACGTCGGAGCGGCTGTCACGCCTGCGCCCGTCGCGACTTACTTGCTTTCCAGCGCGTCCAGGCGCGCCTTGAGCGCCTCGTTTTCTTCACGGGCTTTTTGCGCCATCGCGCGCACCGCGTCGAATTCCTCGCGGGTGACAAAGTCGCGGTCCGCCAACCAGCGGTCCATCAGCGACTTCATCGCGGTTTCAGCTTCGTCTTTCGCCCCCTGCGCCACGCCCATGGCATTGGTCATCAGTTGCGAAATATCATCAAAAATCTTGCCACGCGCTTGCATGTGCATTCTCCTGTAACTGGCTTGTTATCTATATGGGGCGCTCTGCCCGCGCCCGCAAGGTTGACTTCCCCCGTGCCGCACATGCATGTCGCACCCATGACCGGTTTGATCCCCTTTCCCGACATCTCGCCCGACATCTTTTCGGTGTCCATCTTTGGCATGACCATCGCCCTGCGCTGGTACGCATTGGCCTATATCGTGGGCATCCTTGCAGGCTGGCGGCTGGTGGTCAGCGCGGTCAAACGCCCAGCCCAGTGGCGCAATGACACCCCGCCGATGACCACGACACAGATCGAGGATCTGCTGACATGGATCATCGTCGGTGTGATTCTGGGTGGTCGGCTGGGCTATGTTCTATTCTACCAACCGGCCTATTACCTGGCCAATCCGATGCAGATACTGGCGATCTGGCAGGGCGGAATGTCCTTTCACGGCGGGTTGCTGGGCGTGATCGCGGCCGCTTTCATCTTCACATCGCGGCACGGCATCCCCAAAATCTCGGCCGCCGATGCCATTGCCTTGGGCGTGCCGCCGGGATTGCTGCTGGGACGCATCGCCAACTTCATCAACGCCGAACTGTGGGGCCGCCCGACAGACCTGCCCTGGGGTGTCGCCTTTCCCGGTGATGCCGCACAATATTGCCCCGATGTGGCAGGCCTGTGCGCACGCCATCCCAGCCAGTTGTACGAGGCGCTGCTGGAAGGGCTGATTCTGGGGGCTGTCCTGCTGATCCTTGTCTGGCGACGCGGCGCGTTGAAATTCCCCGGACGGGTCGCGGGCACGTTTTTTGCAGGCTACGGTCTCTCGCGGTTTCTGGTCGAATTCGTCCGTCAGCCGGATGCACAGTTCATTTCCGATGGCAACCCGCTGGGATTGGCATGGCACGTAAACGGATGGGGGCTGACGATGGGTCAGATCCTGTCGCTGCCGATGATCGCTTTGGGCCTGTGGCTGATCCTGCGCGCCCGCGCCCGACCACAAAGTCAGAGCACTGCCACCCCATGAGCCTGCAGCGGATACTGACCGACCGGATCGCGGCCACAGGTCCGATAACGCTGGCCGACTATATGTCCGAGGCGTTGCTGCATCCGACCCACGGTTATTACACCACGCGCGACCCGCTGGGCGTGGCAGGTGATTTCACCACGGCCCCCGAAATCAGCCAGATGTTCGGGGAACTGATCGGCCTGTCTCTGGCGCAAAGCTGGCTGGATCAGGGCGCGCCTGCGGCCATCACGCTGGCCGAATTGGGGCCGGGACGCGGCACGCTGATGGCCGATATCCTGCGCGCGACCGCCCGTGTGCCGGGGTTCCATGCAGCCTTGCAGATCGTGCTGATCGAAGCCTCGCCCGCCTTGCGCGCCCTGCAAGCCACCACCCTGCAAGACCAGGCGCCGCGCTGGTTGGACAGCGTGCACGACCTGCCGGACCAACCGCTGTATCTGGTGGCAAACGAGTTTTTCGATGCCCTGCCCGTCCATCAATACCAACGCGACGGCGACCGCTGGCGCGAGCGGATGGTGGGTGTTGAAGGCGACCGCCTGCGTATGGGCCTGGGTCCAGCCATGCCGCAACCCGCGCTGGCACACCGGCTGGAAGACACGCAACAAGATGACATCGTCGAGGTTTGCCCCTCGGCCAGCCCGATGATCGACACCATCAGCACCCGCATCCGTGATCATGGCGGTGCGGCGTTGGTTATCGACTATGGTGACTGGCGGTCTCTGGGCGACACTTTGCAGGCACTCAAAGCGCATCAGACCACCGACCCACTGACCGATCCCGGCACCGCCGACCTGACCACCCATGTGGATTTCGAGGCGCTGACGCAGGCGGCCAATTGCCCCTTTACCCGCGTCACCCCGCAGGGCGTGTTCCTCGAGCGTTTGGGCATCACCCAGCGGGCGCAAGCATTGGCCGAAACGCTGCACGATGCCCCACTTGAGGCGCATGTTGCAGCACATCGCCGGTTGACGCACCCTGCAGAAATGGGAAACCTGTTCAAAGTGCTGGGCCTCTATCCGCAGGGGGCCACGCCGCCACCAGGTCTGGAACCATGACGCTCAAGCCACTGACACATGAAACACTGGACCCGCTGCAACACGGGTTCTTCACCCGCGCAGGCGGCGCATCCTCTGGTGTCTTTGCAGGGTTGAACTGCGGCAGCGGCAGCACTGACCAATCCGAGATCGTGGCAATCAACCGTGCCCGCGTGGCAGCAAACCTGGGCGTGCCCACCGACCATCTGATCAGCGTGCATCAGGTTCATTCCACCAAGGTGATCCCGGTAACGGCCCCGCTGGCCAACAAACCCAAGGCCGACGCGCTGGTCACCGCCACGCCGGGTCTGGCGCTGTCGGTGCTGTCGGCGGATTGCCAGCCGGTGCTGTTTGCCGACCACAAGGCCCAGGTGATCGGCGCGGCGCATGCGGGCTGGCGCGGCACACTGGATGGTGTGCTCGAGGCGACTGTGGACGCGATGGAAGCCCTGGGCGCCTCCGCCGAAAACATCCACGTGGTGATCGGTCCATCAATCAGCCAACGCGCCTATGAAGTCGGACCGGAGTTTTTCGAAACACATCTGGCCGAAGACGACGCCAGCGCCCGCTACTTTGCCAACGGCGCAGGTGACCGGATGATGTACGACCTGCCCGGCTATGGCCTGCACCGTCTGCGCAGCCGGGGCGTCGCCTCGGCCGAATGGACGCGGCACTGTACTTATTCCGATCCGGCGCAATTCTTCTCTTACCGCCGCTCGGTCCACGAACGGGCGGCTGATTATGGCCGCCTGATCGCCGCCATAAAGCTCTGACCCTTAAAAACAGGAAACAATTTGGGCACCGCTGCCTTAATTGTTCCAATTCCGCCGCAATGTTTCTTCAAATTGGCCGAAACCGGTCCCAAGCGCGCCCGAAACCCCTGTCAGAAATGATGTCAACAGCGGCACACACGCCGCCCAGACGACAGAGCAAAGGGCACCGACATGAAAACCAACACACGCTTCATCAAATCCGTGGTCGCAGCCGCCGCAGACGAAAAGACAGTGATGCCCTGGGCCCGTGGCACACGCCGCGCCGCATTCATCGCCAAGCGCAAGGCCGAACTAGACCGCAAGGCAGCCTGATACCACTTTGATCCGGCCCGCCCGGATCTGACCCGCACCCGCCGCAAGCGCCCCATTGATTCGGGCTGAAATGCGGCAAATGTGGCAACAAATCTCCGATGTCTCAGACAATCCGCCCTCCCGGGGGCGGATTGATCCGTTTCAAGGTGTAAATGTTCCCTAAATTTTGACAGTTAATCCAATGTTCAGCGATTGGTGGTTCATCAGACACGTGAACCTCAGTTCATCTGTCGTCGTCGGTGGGGGCCGACATCAGATGTGACCGACCAGAACAAGGTTATTCGCATGAACACGACCATGGCCCTTGCCGGGCAACCGCGCCGCTTTACCCAATATGCACCAACCGCCATGGGCAGCGCCCTGCCGCCGACCCGAACTTACGAATTCGCCGCCCTGCGCGCCGATGGCAGCCGCCTTGTCGCCCAGACCAAGGCACCCGCATTGCCGCTGATCGAATCGGCGTTCTCCGCCTTTGCCCGTGGCACTGTCCTTGAGGGGCGCGACGGCCCCATTGCCATCGAGGACCTGCATCCGGGCGACTGGCTGCGCACCACGAACGGCGACGCGGCACAGGCCGTCTGGATCGGCTCGACGAACTTTGTCCCTGCCGACACCGGACGGCGCACATCGCTGATCCGCATCATGGCCGATACCTTTGGCCCGGCCCGTCCCGAAAGCTTCCTGACCGTGGGGCCATCGGCTCGCCTGCTGCAAACGCCGCACAATCTGCGTGGAAACCTGGCATCAGGGGCGCAGATGCTGACGCCCGCGCGCGATTTTGTGGACGGTGTAAACGTGATCGAAGTGACCCCGCCGACCTCGGTGCGGCTGTTTCACATTTGCCTGACGCGCCACGCAGCGATCTATGCCTGCGGTATGCCGATGGAAACCTTCCACCCTGGTGCCCAAGCGACACGCAACGTCAGCCACGCAGTGCGCGATATGTTCCTGTCGATGTTCCCGCGCATTTCCCATGTGACGGATTTTGGCCCGCTGGCCCATCCGCGCGCACCCGAGCAGATCGGCACGGCCGCCTGAACCTGCGCAACCGGCCCGCGCAAGATGCGCGGGTCGCCCGGTCAGGCTGTTTTGCTCAACCGTTCTTCCAGAACGTCAAAGGGCACGCCTGCCTCGTCCTTGGCCTGGCGAATCACCAGCGACGTCTTGACACTGGCCACGTTCGGCGTGGTCAGCAACTCGCCGGTCAGAAAGCTTTGGAACCCCGACAGATCGGGGGACACGCATTTCAGGATAAAGTCGACTTCGCCGTTCAGCATGTGGCACTCGCGCACCAGCGGCCATGAACGGCAGCGGTTTTCAAAGGCGCTGAGATCACTTTCCGCCTGACTGGCCAGACCGACCATTGCAAAAACCTGCACTTCAAAACCCAGAACATGCGCGTCCACATCCGCGTGAAAGCCGCGGATATACCCGGATTCTTCCAGCGTCCGTACCCGCCGCAAACAAGGGGGCGCAGAAATACCCACCCGTTTCGCCAACTCGACGTTGGTCATACGCCCGTCCGCCTGCAGTTCTGCGAGAATCTTGCGATCAATTGGATCAAGCCGCGTATTCGCCATTTTGCCCCCGAAATTTGCGGTTGTTATAACACCGACCGCGTTGCGCGCAATATTGTTTCGTCAAAGCGCAAGATTCTTGCAAGCCCGACGGCCAAAAGCGCCTGTTAGCGCTGCATATCGGTCATGCAATTGCGGGGTTCAATCACAAAGCGCAGGTGACTATATCCAAGAGGCTGCATAAACCTAGTATCACACCGCGCCCGGGACCATACGGGCCACAACTGACCGACCTAAGGGGATCATCATGGGCGAGACACGCAAAACCAAGGTTCTGATCATCGGATCGGGCCCCTCGGGCTATACCGCAGGCATCTACGCCAGCCGCGCCATGCTTGAGCCAATTCTGGTGCAAGGCATCGAACCGGGTGGCCAGTTGACCACCACAACCGAAGTCGAGAACTGGCCCGGAGACAGCGAAGTGCAAGGTCCCGATCTGATGGTCCGCATGGAGGCCCACGCCAAGGCGATGGGTTGCGAGGTCATCGGTGACATCATCACGTCGGTCGACTTCTCGAAACGGCCCTTTGTTGCCCAATCCGACAGCGGCACCGTCTATGTGGCCGACGCGATCATTCTCGCCACCGGCGCACGCGCCAAATGGCTGGGCTTGGAATCGGAAGAGAAATTCAAGGGCTTCGGCGTCTCGGCCTGCGCCACCTGCGACGGGTTCTTTTACCGCGGACAGGAAATCGTCGTGATCGGCGGCGGCAACACCGCCGTGGAAGAAGCGCTGTTTCTGACCAATTTTGCGTCCAAGGTTACCCTGATCCACCGGCGCGACGAATTGCGCGCCGAGATGATCCTGCAAGACCGGCTGAAAAAGAACTCCAAGATCGAAACCCTGTGGTTCCACCAGTTGGAAGAGGTTTACGGCACCGACAGCCCGCTGGGCGTCGAAGGCGTCAAGGTCAAGAACGTGAACACCGGCGAAATCACCGATATTCCCGCCAAGGGCGTCTTTGTCGCCATCGGCCACGCCCCGTCGAACGAGCTGGTCAAGGATGTGCTGGAAACCCACATGGGCGGCTACGTCGTGACCAAACCCGACAGCACCGAAACCTCGATTCCGGGCGTGTTTGCCGCGGGCGACCTGACCGATCACAAATACCGTCAGGCCGTGACCTCGGCTGGCATGGGGTGCATGGCAGCCCTCGAAGCCGAGCGCTGGCTGGCCGAGAACAGCGACACGAACGTGGAGAAAGACACCTCGCTGCCGCTGGGCTACGGTGCCGAAGTCAAAGAGGGCGCATAAGCCTCTACGTCGAATATCTGTTCCAGCGCCCCGCAATAGGCCCGTTGACGCCGCACGCGTCCACGGGTCATCCTGCGCAGGATCAAGGAGCAGTACATGACCGACCTCTGGCGCGGCAACTGGGCAACCCGTGCCCGTATCGTCAGCGGGCTGGCGCTGATGCTCTATGCGCTCCTGCATTTCCTGAACATCGGTCTGGGCCTGTTTTCGCCCGAGTGGCTGGATGAAGCTCAGGACCTGCGCCAGATCGTGACCCGCAATCCCGTCGGCGAAGTGGTCTTGTACACAACGCTGATGATGCACGCGGGCCTAGCGTTGTGGCGACTGATAGAACGGCGGAGCCTTCGCATGCCCCGCGCGGAAGCGGTACAATATGCATTCGGCTTTGCCATTCCGCTGCTGCTGCTGACCCACATCACCTATACCCGCATCGCCCACGAGGTCTTCGACGTCCAGGACGAGATGGGCTATCTGATGTACCTGATCTGGGGCACGGTCTCAGCCTGGACACAGACAATCCTGCTGCTGATCGTCTGGACCCACGGCTGCATCGGGCTGCACCTTTGGCTGCGTGGACGCGCCTGGTGGCGGCGCAACACACACCTGCTGACAGGGATGGCGGTTCTGGTGCCTGCCTTTGCGCTGGCCGGTTTTGTGACCGAAAGCCGCCGCTTGCGGCTGGTCGCGCAGGATGAAGATACGCGGCTGGATATGCTGGACGCCTATAATTTCCCCGGCCCCAAGGAGTTCGAGGGGCTGATCCGGATCGACACCACGCTGTATTGGGGGTTCGTCGCGGTTCTGGCCTCTGCGCTGGCAATCCACTTTGCCCTGCGCCTGAACGCCCGCCGCACCAGCGTGCGCATCTCGTACACAAACGGGCCGACGATCACCGCAGCACGCGGTCAGACGCTGCTGGAAATGTCGCGCAGCGCTGGCGTGGACCACACCTCGCTTTGCGGCGGCAAGGGACGCTGCACCACCTGCCGCGTGATGATCGAAGCGGGTGCCGACGACCTGCCTCCGCCGTCGGAGACCGAAGCGCGCAGCCTGAAGGCTGTTGGAGCAGCCCCAGGTGCACGGCTGGCCTGTCAGATCCGGCCGGAACAGCCAATGACCGTGCACCGCGTCTTTGCAGGCCGCACCCAGACATGGCGCGGGTCTGCCTCGCAGGGTCAGGAACGGCCGCTGGCCATTCTGTTTCTGGACATGCGCGGCTTTACCGCGCGCACCGCGGGGCAACTGCCTTATGACGTGGTGTTCCTGCTCAATCGTTTCTTTGATGCCGTTGTCCCGGCGGTCACTGCCTCAGGCGGCAAGATCGATAAATATCTGGGTGATGGCTTTCTGGCACTGTTCGAAACAGCGGACACCGCATCATCCGCACAGGCCGGGCTGGACGCCGCGGCGGGGATCGGGCGGGCGCTGGATGCGTTCAACGCGGGGCTTCAGGCCGAAGGTGCCCCACCGGTGGGCATCGGGATCGGGCTGCACCTGGGCAATGTCGTGCTGGGCGAGATCGGTGCCGCGGGACACGCCCCCCGCACATTGATCGGCGACGCGGTCAACGCGGCGAGCCGCCTTGAGGCGCAAACCAAACCGATGAAGGTCGAGTTGCTGATCAGCGCCGCAGTCCTGGAGGCCGCAGGACTGAAACGCCCCGACGAATTGGTGCCGCTTGAACTGCGCGGGGTCGACGGCGTCATTGACGCATTGCCCGTTCCCAAGGCCGCAGATGCCCCCCAAACCCCGCGCGCCTGACCTGACACCTATGCCGCAGGCGCATTTCCGCCATGCGCGTCCCCCTGAAAATGGGCAAAACGGCCCAAAATCGCGCAAAAAACGGGGAATTTGTGCCGATTTTACGTCATATGCGATGTTGGGCGCGCGCTGCATCTGGACGCATGGCGCCCAGCCCGCTATTGCGCCACAAGTGCCGCCCGCAGGGCCGACTCCACCCGTTGAACGAAAGTAATCTTCATGCCGATGCAGAATAATCTCGCCCCGATTCCAGAACTCTATGTTTCTTATGATTCCGCGCAAAAGCTCAAACTCGAAGCAGCCGATCTGGTCAGCCATGACCTGACACCGCGCCAGATCTGCGACCTGGAGCTGCTGATGAACGGCGGTTTTAATCCGCTCAAGGGCTTCTTGTCCGAGCAAGATTACAACAGCGTCGTCGAAGACATGCGCCTGTCGGATGGCAGCCTGTGGCCGATGCCCATCACGCTGGACGTAAGCGAACAATTCGCCGAGGGTCTGGAAATCGGACAGGACATCGCCCTGCGTGACCAAGAAGGCGTCATTCTGGCCACTATGACCGTCACCGACCGTTGGGAGCCGAACAAGGCCAACGAAGCGGAAAAGGTTTTTGGTGCGGATGACGACAAGCACCCCGCGGTGAACTACCTGCACAATCAGGCTGGCAAGATCTATCTGGGCGGTCCGGTCACCGGCATCCAGCAACCCGTGCACTACGATTTCCGCGCCCGCCGCGACACGCCAAACGAATTGCGCAGCTACTTCCGCAAAATGGGCTGGCGCAAAGTGGTTGCGTTCCAAACCCGCAACCCGCTGCACCGCGCCCACCAGGAACTGACCTTCCGCGCCGCGCGCGAAGCACAGGCCAACCTGCTGATCCACCCTGTTGTTGGTCTGACCAAACCCGGCGACGTCGACCACTTTACCCGCGTGCGCTGCTACGAGGCGGTTCTGGACAAATATCCGGCGGCCACCACGTCGATGTCGCTACTGAACCTGGCCATGCGTATGGCAGGCCCGCGCGAGGCTGTCTGGCACGGCCTGATCCGCAAGAACCACGGCTGCACCCACTTTATCGTTGGCCGTGACCACGCAGGCCCCGGCTCGAACTCCAAAGGCGAAGATTTCTACGGCCCCTATGATGCACAGGACCTGTTCCGCGCGCATCAGGAAGAAATGGGCATCGAAATGGTCGATTTCAAACACATGGTCTGGGTGCAGGAACGCGCACAATACGAGGCCATGGACGAGATCAAGGACAAGGACGATGTGACCATCCTGAACATCTCGGGCACCGAGCTGCGCCGCCGTCTGCAAGAAGGTCTGGAAATCCCCGAGTGGTTCTCCTTCCCCGAGGTGGTCAAGGAACTGCGCCGCACCAAGCCGCCGCGTTCGAAACAAGGCTTTACCGTCTTTTTCACCGGCTTCTCGGGTTCGGGCAAATCCACCATCGCAAACGCGCTGATGGTCAAGTTGATGGAAATGGGCGGTCGTCCCGTGACGCTGCTGGACGGCGATCTGGTCCGCAAGAACCTCAGCTCGGAACTGGGTTTCTCGAAAGAGCACCGCGATCTGAACATCCGTCGCATCGGCTATGTCGCGTCGGAAATCACCAAGAACGGCGGCATCGCCATCTGCGCGCCCATCGCGCCCTATGCCACAACCCGCCGCGCGGTGCGTGAAGACATCGAAGCCTTTGGCGCCTTTGTCGAAGTTCACGTCGCCACCACCATCGAGGAATGCGAGCGCCGGGACCGCAAGGGCCTGTACAAGCTGGCGCGAGAAGGCAAGATCAAGGAATTCACCGGCATCTCCGACCCCTACGACGTGCCCGAAAACCCCGAACTGCGCCTGCAAACAGAGAACATCGAGGTGGACAACTGTGCCCACCAGGTTCTGCTGAAACTGGAAAGCATGGGCCTGATCGCCGCCGAATAAGGCGCGATACCCTCAAATAGAAAAGGCCCCGCTGTCATCGGCGGGGCCTTTTTCATTCCAGCCTGCTTGCAGCGCTCAGATCCCGTCGCGCAACATTTGCGCCGCGGCCTGCTCATAGTCGGACCATCGCGTCGCCTGCGCCTTGGCCCGCAACACTGCCGGGCGCATCGCGTCGTACAGGTCGGCGTCGGCGCGCGCGACCGCGGTCAGAATTTCGTCTTTGGTTGTGCACAGGATCATTCCGTCGGCGTCGAAATAATCGGCGACATCCGGTGCCCCCCAATAGATCGGCACGGTTTCACACAGCAGCGCGTCGACCAGCTTTTCGCTGAAATACCCCTGCGCGCGCATGTTCTCGATCACCACCGAAAACCGGAACGGCGCCAGACCTTCGTGTTTGTGCTCGAACGGGGCATAGCCGCGCCCCATTAGCGTGACGCCCTGCGTGGCTTCGGCCACGGCATGGCGCAGCTTGTGCCCTTCCAGGTCGCGCCGGTTGGACGCAATCAGCGACACGTTCTCGGTCTTGGACAGGTCCAACGTGTCCCATTCCGGCACCCAGGTGCGCGCCGCAGCAAGGAAACGCGCGTTCGGCGCAGATCGCAAAAGACGGTCATCATGGGTGAAAATCCGGTGATACCGCCGATGGGTCCAGCGCAGCAGGCGCAGGTGACGGGCATGGATCGCCCGTGGTTCGACCACCATGACGCTGACCTGCGCCGCCACGCCAAAGGGACGCATATGCATCGAGGTCTTGGGGTAGACCAAAAGGTGATCCTTCGGCCCCAGATCGGCCACCGTTCCGCTGCTCATCCTTGCCGGACGGCCCACGGGCCAATGCAGCATGTTCAGCGGCAAGTCGGCCACGCGTTTGCCAATGCCATTGCCATAGGGCAGAACCGCGATCGCTGGTTCACCCATTCGGCAGGTCCACCGTACCCGACATCAGGACAAAACCGTCGCCCGCAACTTCAACACCCGTGATCGCGTCGCGCGGCCCCAGAACCCGCACCTGCGCCCGTCCGGGGCGGCCCATCCCGTGCCCCTGCTCGGCGGTAAAATCGGGCCTCTCGATCAGCCCCTGCGCCCACAGATAGGCCGCCATCGCGCCAGTGGCCGAACCGGTGAACGGGTCTTCGGGCGGGCTGGGCGGGGCCAGAAGCAGCCGTGCGGCTGTATCGCCGGCATCTGTAAAGCCGTCGAGCGTGCACCAGAACGGCTCCATCAGGTCGGTGTCCCCGCCCAGCGTCGCCGCCATATCGGCCAGCGCCTGCGGGTTCAGCTGCAAACCCTCCAACGTCGCGCGGTCTTTCAGGACAGTGATGACAAAAGGCAGGCCCGTGCTGACCAGTTGCGGCGGGCTGACTATATCATCAGCCGCAACGCTCCCCACCGCCGCCACCAGCGCGGGATCAACCAGCGCGCCAAACTGTGGCGCCACCTGTGTCATGCTCACGCGCATGCCCTGCACGGTCACCGGCACCAGTCCCGCGCCCGTTTCCAGCGCCAGAGGCCCGTCACTGATCAAGCCTCGCGCCCGCATCGCGGCAACGGTGGCAATCGTGGGATGGCCCGCAAAAGGGATTTCGCGGCTGGCCAGAAAATAGCGCACACGCACATCTGCCACATCCGACGGGCCGGTAAAGGTACATTCCACAAGGGACGTTTCGCGCACATAGGCCATGCAGGTATCGACGCTCAGTCCGGCCCCCTGATGCACCACGGCACAGCCGTTGCCCCCAAAGGCGCGGTCCGTGAACGCATCCACCCAATCAAAATCAAATGTCATTCCATCCCCACATAGGCCTTGGCCGCGCCAAAATCACGGCGCACCGCCTCAAAATCACTTTCAAAGGCAACCATAGTCGTCCCGAAGGCGGCAAGAAAGGCCGCGTCCTGATCTTTCGTCCGCCCCAATGCCGCAAAATAGTCCAGCAATGCATCCGGCCCGTATCGCCCCGACAACAGGAACGCCGCGAAGCGCGCCACACCATAAGCTTGCCCGTCCGCAAGCGCGCCCGTGACCCGCATCTGATCCAGCGTCAGCCGCGACCGCCGGGCCGAGGATTGCATGTTGAACAACGCCACCCCGTCCACCGCGGCACCGCCTGTGCGATAGTGTTCTTCAAACACCTCTGCCGTTCCCTCGACCAGCCAGGCCGGTCCCAGCAACCAGTCGTCACCCAACCGCTGTGCCGGGCGATCCTGCGCAAGATCATATTGCAGTTGGTGAACATATTCGTGTGCCAGAACCGCACCCGCCGACAATTGTAACGGGTGATCACCGGCGCCCCCGGTGACCGGCGCGGGCCAGCACAGCGCGATGAACGTCCGGTTTGCAGCACCACCGACACGCCCTGATGGACAAACCCGCGCGGCATTCAGCGGCTTGCGTCGGACCCGCCAACCGCCTGCCGACTGCGCGGCCTGCACTTGTACAAGCAGACTCTCCGCCTCGCCCGCGCCCACAAGCGCGAACCGTGTGGTCACTTCGACACCAAAGTTGGTCAGAAAATACCGGCGCACCTGCGCCTCGGTCTGTTGCAGCAATGCGCGCTCTTGAGCGCTGGCTGCATGAACGGGCACATCGGCCCACAGGCTGCCGGCCCAAAGGACCAGCAGCACAGTCGCTTTAGTGCACCGCCTGAGGTGCCAGATCATTCTGCCGTGCCAGCACAAAGGCCATCTTGCGATCCGCGACCAGGGCAAGCTGGGTGCCCTGTGCATCATGCACGGCGTAAAGATGTTCCAGACCTTCGGCCTGTTCCTGAACGTCCTGCGGCAGGTCGCTTACGTCGATCGTTTTGACATAAACGATGTTGCTTTTGGGTTCTGTGTCAAATGGCGTTTCCATGTGGTTACCCTTTCCGAATGCGGATGGTCTGGACGACTGTTTCGGGTTTCGCCCGCGTCAGATCGACATGCAGCAGACCGTTTTCAATGATCGCCTCTCCAACCTCAACGCTGTCAGCCAGCACAAAGGTCCGTTGGAATTGTCGCGCGGCGATGCCACGGTGCAAAAACACCCTGCCCTCGCCGTCATCGGATTGCCGCCCGCGGATCACCAGCGTGCGGTCCTCGACCGTGATTTGCAGATCTTCCTCGGCAAAACCGGCCACGGCCAATGTGATGCGATAGGAAAAATCGGAAGTTTGTTCGATATTGAAAGGCGGGTAGCCTTCGTTGCCGGATTTCGCCGTGCGTTCCAGCAGGCGCTCCAGTTGCTCAAACCCCAGCATATGCGGGTGCGAGCCCAAGGTCATTTTCGTCATTGCGACACGTCCTTATCAGATCAAGCGACAGTCAGGCGCGGCCCCGATTGGCAACCGCTTGATCAGAATATGGGAAGAATTCCGCCCCCAGACAAGAGGTCTGGCCGTCCATGCGCCCCCGCTTTGTTAAAAAAGCGACAATTTCAGCCCCCCAATCACGGCATTTGCAACGCCAAGACCCTATGCGCAGCGGGTGTCATCGCCTATGTATACAACTCCTCACTTTGCGGGAATCACGACCCATGAATGCGCCCTCAGATCTTTCGATGAAGAACGACGACGTCCTGCGCGTCGAACTGGAAGTATTCCGGCGCGAGCATCGTGATCTGGACGAGGCGATTTCCGCGATGACACAGCGCGCCACCTCCGACCCGCTGACCTTGCAACGGTTGAAAAAGCGTAAATTGCGCCTGAAAGATCTGATTGCGACAATCGAGGACCGGCTGACCCCCGACATCATCGCCTGAGCCTTGCTCCGCAGGATCAGGTCCGTATAACTCCCGGACAAAACAGCAATACACGAGGGCGCAGGATGACAGACCAATCCCCCAAAGTCGGCATTATCATGGGCAGCCAGTCCGACTGGCCCACCATGCGCGAAGCGGCACAAATGCTGGAGGATCTGGGCGTTACCTTTGAAACCCGTATCGTGTCGGCCCACCGCACGCCAGACCGGCTGTGGGATTATGGCAAGACAGCCGTGGATCGCGGCTTGCAGGTGATCATCGCCGGCGCAGGCGGTGCCGCGCATCTGCCGGGCATGATGGCGTCAAAGACCCGCGTGCCTGTGATCGGCGTGCCTGTCCTGACCAAGGCATTGTCCGGTGTCGATTCGCTGTATTCCATCCTGCAAATGCCCCGCGGCTTTCCCGTGGCCACCATGGCCATCGGTGCCGCAGGGGCTGCCAATGCCGGTCTGATGGCGGCGGGCATCCTGGCCCTGAATGACGCCGACCTCGCCCAGCGTCTGGACCAATGGCGCGCCGATCTGTCGGCTTCGATCCCGGAAGAGCCTTCCGATGACTGATCCCCTCCCCACAGGCGCAACAATCGGCATTCTCGGCGGTGGCCAACTGGGTCGCATGTTGTCGGTCGCGGCCGCCCGCCTCGGCTTCAAGACCCACATCTATGAGCCCGGCGCCAATCCGCCCGCCGCAGACGTGGCCCATGCCTGCACCACGGCCGCCTATGACGACACCGCCGCACTGACCGCCTTTGCGCAGTCGGTCGATGTCATCACCTATGAGTTCGAGAACATCCCCACCGAGGCGCTGGACATCCTCGAGGCGATCAAACCGATCCATCCCAACCGCGAGGCATTGCGGATCAGTCAGGACCGCCTGACCGAAAAGGATTTCCTGACAGGTCTGGGCCTGAACACCGCGCCCTACGCCGACATTCCCGACGCCGACGCACTGGACGCTGCCCTTGTTACCATCGGCACGCCGTCGATCCTGAAAACCCGGCGTTTCGGCTATGACGGCAAGGGACAGGCCCGCCTGAAATCCGACGCCGACGCCGCCCAGGCCATCACCGACATGGCCGGTGCCCCCGCCCTGCTGGAAGGGTTCGTTGACTTCACCATCGAAGTGTCCGTCATCGCCGCCCGCAGCGCCTCGGGCGATGTCGCCTGCTATGACCCCGGCGAAAATGTCCACCGCGACGGTATCCTGCACACCACCACCGTCCCGGCCTCGCTGCCTGCCAGCGCGCGCACCGATGCTGTGCTGCTGGCCGCGCGCATCCTGAACGCGCTGGATTACGTGGGCGTCATGGGGGTCGAGCTGTTCGTCACCCCCACCGGCCTGATCGTGAACGAGATCGCCCCGCGCGTGCACAACTCGGGCCACTGGACCCAGAACGGCTGTGCGGTGGACCAGTTCGAACAGCACATCCGCGCGGTTGCCGGCTGGCCCTTGGGCGACGGGCAGCGCCACAGTGACGTGGTGATGGAAAACCTGATCGGCCACGACATGGACCGCGTGCCCGAACTGGCCGCCGCTCCCGACACCGCCTTGCACCTCTATGGCAAGGCCGAAACAAAACCGGGCCGCAAGATGGGCCACGTCAACCGCATCACGCGCTGACTGCTTTCTTTTGGCTTGAAAATCCCCCCCGGAGGGCCGCTGTCATCCAGCGCCCCCCGTCGGGGTCACGCCACCAACCGCGCCGCAATATCGCCCGACAGATAGCTGACGCGCCCGCCGCTGACCGTCATCGCCACGCGGTCAGCGCCGTCCAGCACCACCAGATCGGCGCGCTTGCCTGCCTGCAACACGCCGCGATCGTCCAACCCCAGCGCCCGCGCAGGGCCCGCAGACACCAGCGCCCATGCATCGGCAAAGCCCATAACGCCCGAGCGCGCCAGCATCAGCGCCGCGCGGCGCGGGCTGGGATAGTGGTAATCCGAGGCCACGGCATCAGCCATGCCCATCGACACCACGTCCAGCGCCGAGACGTTGCCCTTGTGCGAACCGCCCCGCACCAGATTGGGCGCCCCCAAGATAACCACATCCCCCGCGCCTGATGCCGCCTCGGCGGCGTCCAGCGTTTCGGGAAATTCCGACACTTTCACGCCCCGCGCGCGCCACGCGGCGCGATCTTCGGCGGTGTGGTCGTCGTGGCTGCCCATCTGGACCCCCATCCGGTCCAGTTCGGCGCACAGCGTATCCAAAGCGGCAGGCACCTCGGCGCGCCGCGCGTGCAGGTCCAGCAGCATCTGGAAATGAACCTCGGGATTGCGCTGCGCCTTCAACGCCTGCCCCACCAGACGCGGCGGCTTGCGCCCCTCGGCCAGACGCGCGTGTGGCAGGTGATCGTTGAACACCACATAGGACACGCCCCATTCGGCAATCCGTGCAGGCAGGCCTGCGTAATCGTCCAGCAAATGCGTCTCGAACCGCAGCTGCGGGCGCAGATCGGTGACCAGCCCGCCTGCCGTGTCGCGGATGGCGGTGAACACCTGATCGGCAAACTCCATGCCGCGCAAGCCCCCCTCCCAGCTGACAAATTGCGCCAGAACACCGGTGGTGATGCCATTGGCGGCCAGTTCCGCCTCGGCTGCGATCAGCCCCTCGGCCATCTGTTTCATCGCACCGCGCCGCGGAGCCAGATGCCGCTCGAACCCGTCGCCGTGCACGTCCACGATACCAGGCAACACGCGAAAACCGCTCAGATCCACCGACCGCCCCACAGGCGCATCGGCAATCACCCCATCGCCCAAGCTCAGCCCGTCGCGGTGAAAGCCCTGCGGGCCCAATACCTCGGCCCCGGTGATATCAATTGTCAGCATTGCGCTTTGATCCCCAAAACCCGCCACGCGCCACGCAATCGCCGCTGGGGCAATCCAGTTGCTCCAGCACCGCGTCCAACCACGAGATATTGTCCTCGAAGGTGCCGGTACGCAGGAAATGCACGGTTTGCGAAATCACGCGCGGGTTGTTCATGATAAACGTGTGGGTGACCGGCAGAACGATATGCGCAGTCATGCCCTCCACACGTGTCGAGGCCACGCTGACCTTGCCATCATCCGGCCCCGGCAGCAGCGACGAGAAATAGGCGTTCAGCGACTGGTTGCCCGCGATCACCCCCACCGGATAGTCCACCGGCGGCAAGCTGCGCGGCAGGCTGTCGGGGCCGGTTCCCATCTGCGCGCCTGCCGGGCCGTTCATCCACTCAAAAGCGGCCAGATCACCCAGCTTGTCCACCACTTCGCTGCCCTGGTTCGGCGGGGCCAGCATGACCACGCGCCCTAGGTTCGGCAGGTCGTGATCCCGCAACCATTCGCGCACCAGGATACCGCCCATCGAATGCGTGACGAAATCGACGGTCTGGTCGCCACATTCCGCCAGCGCGGCGGGCATCACGCCCTCGGACAGCGATCCGACCCGCGCTTGCGTCGACGGATAGCCGGGGCGGACAACCTGAAACCCGTCTGCCTTCAGTGCGGCTTCCATCAGGGCAAAGGATGTCTCGGTGCGCGCCAGCCCGTGAAGCAGGATCACGCAATCCGCCCGCGCAGGCGCGGACAACAGCATCAGCAGGGGCAAGATCGACATGCAAACTCTCATGGGCTGTGAGATAGTGCCATTGCGCGCCTTATGGAATGGCCCACGCGCAACACTTTAGGGAAACCCGTCCATGTCCAGCCCGCGCCCACCCCGCATCGCCGCCCGTGCGGTCATTGTCCACGAGGGGCGGTTGCTGCTGGTGAATGCCTTTTCCGGCAACCGCAGCCCGCTGATGTGCGCCCCCGGCGGCGGGGTCGAGGCGCATAGCAGCCTGCCCGAAAACCTTGCCCGCGAGGTGCACGAGGAAACCGGCTTGCGGGTTACCGTCGGCGCGCCGTGCCTGGTCAACGAATTCCATGACCGCAACCGCGACTTCCATCAGGTCGAGGTGTTCTTTCGCTGCACCCTGGTGGGCAGCGCCGAGACGCCCGACAGCTGGAAAGACCCCGAGGCGGTGGTGACCCGGCGCCGCTGGGTGACCCGCGCAGAGCTGGCAGATGTACCGCACAAACCGTCAAGCCTTGGGGCTGTGGCCTTTGACGATGACGCGATCAGCTATGATTCGCTGGAACCTTTGGTGCTGTGACAGCCCACGCAATCCCCCCCAGCACAAGCGCGGCGGCGACAACCATCAGCGCGCTTACCGCTTCCCCCAGGATGGCAGCCCCCGCGACAATTGCGATGATCGGCACGCTCAACTGAACAACGGCCGCCGTCGCCTGCGCCAGACGCGGCAGCACAGCATACCACAGCGCATAGCCCAGACCCGAGGTCACCGCCCCCGAGAGCACCGCCAGCCCGATCCCCACTGGGCCCGCGTGCATGTCAGGCCCGATCAGGAACAGCGCCAGCACCGGCAGGCACAGCAGGAAATTCGCCGCCGTGGCAGGAAGCGGATCGGATTCGGCCTTGCCCGAAATCGTGTAGGCGGCCCAGCCCAGCCCCGCGATCACCATCATCATCGCCCCCGCAGGGTCGGTGCGGCTGCCCGGTCCGGGCCACAGCACCAACAGCAAACCGGCAAAGGCCACGCCCGCCCCCGCCATCTGTCGTGCCGTAGGGGCAGTCCCGCGAAAGGCCCCCCAGCCAAACATCGTGATCTGAACCACCCCGAACAGGATCAGCGCGCCCAGCCCTGCATCCAGCACCACATAGGACAGCGAAAACCCGGCCATATAAGCCGCCAGCGACACCGCGCCCAGCACCCGCGCACGCCGAAACAGCGGCAGCGGTGTGCCCCGCACACTCAGCACCATGCACAGGATCACGATGCCCGCGATCACCCGGATCAACGCAAAGCTGGCGGCATCAATGCTGCCACTGCCAACAGCGGCGCGGTTCAGCACCGAATTGGCCGCGAACGCCGTCATTGTAAGGGCAGTGAGAAGCGCAAGTTTCATTCTGGTGTCCGTTTATCCAAAGGCTTTCGGATACTTCAAAGCGACCGCAGGCACATCCGCGCCCGGTCCCGCGATCATCGTGTGTTCCAGCGGATAGGGCGAGTTCAGCCGCTGTGCGCGCGCCAGGGAAAACCCGGCCCGCTCGTAAAACGACACCTGCCCCAGCACGACAACATAAGTCTCGCTCAGCCGTGCCCATTCGGCCAGCATCCCGATCATCCGTCGCCCCAGCCCATGGCGTTGACGGTCCGGCGAAACGGCAACAGGGGCCAGGCACAGCCAACCCTTTGGTGCGATCATGTGCGACAATGCGTAATAGCCCGCAATGCGCCCATCCCAGGTGGCCACGCTTTCGCCCGCCATTGCACCGGCCCTGCGCAGCGCGTGCACCAGCTCTGCCTCGTCCGGACCGTCAAAGGCGCTGCGCAACAGCGCATCAACCGCATCCTCTTCTCCCCGCCGCATTTCGCGGGAGAAATCCGGTCCGATCAGCATCGTCTGCCCTCCTGAATGGCACATGAAAAAAGGGGCCGCCCGCAGGCAGCCCCTTCTTATAGAACAAAGCGTTCGGTGAGGAACGGCAGATTACATCATGCCGCCCATGCCGCCCATGCCGCCCATATCGGGCATGCCGCCGCCGCCGTTGTCTTTCGACGGCTTGTCGGCAACCATGGCTTCGGTGGTGATCAGCAAAGCTGCAACCGATGCCGCGTCTTGCAGTGCGGTGCGCACCACTTTGGCAGGGTCGATCACGCCGAACTTGAACATATCGCCATATTCTTCGGTCTGCGCGTTGAAACCGAATGTCAGGTCGCTGCTTTCACGGATCTTGCCCGCAACAACTGCGCCGTCGACGCCAGCGTTCTCAGCAATCTGACGCAGCGGTGCTTCCACGGCCTTGCGCACGATGCTGATACCAACGTCTTGGTCGTTGTTGTCGCCTTTGAACCCTTCCAGCACTTTGCCGGCTTGGACCAGGGCAACACCACCACCCACAACGATACCTTCCTGAACAGCGGCACGTGTCGCGTTCAGAGCATCGTCAACGCGGTCTTTGCGTTCTTTGACTTCGATTTCCGACATGCCGCCCACGCGGATCACGGCAACACCGCCTGCCAGTTTGGCAACGCGTTCTTGCAGTTTTTCACGGTCGTAATCGGATGTGGTTTCTTCGATCTGGTTACGGATCTGGGCAACACGTGCTTCGATCTCGGCCTTCTCGCCTGCGCCATCAACAACGGTGGTCTCGTCCTTGGTGATCGAAACTTTCTTGGCCGAACCCAGCATGTCCATGGTAACGGACTCCAGCTTCATGCCCAGATCTTCCGAGATCACCTGACCGCCGGTCAGGATCGCAAGGTCTTGCAGCATCGCTTTGCGGCGATCGCCGAAACCGGGTGCTTTGACCGCAGCAATTTTCAGACCGCCACGCAGTTTGTTGACAACCAGTGTCGCCAGCGCTTCGCCTTCGACGTCTTCCGCGATGATCAGCAGGGGTTTTTGCGACTGGATCACTTGCTCCAGCAGCGGAACCATCGGCTGAAGGCTCGACAGTTTTTTCTCGTGCAGCAGGATGATCACGTCTTCCAGCTCGACAGTCATCTTGTCGGCGTTGGTGACGAAATAGGGGCTCAGGTAGCCACGGTCGAACTGCATACCTTCGACAACAACGGTTTCTGTTTCCAGACCCTTGTTTTCTTCGACGGTGATCACACCTTCGTTGCCGACTTTTTGCATCGCGTCGGCAATCTGACGACCGATTTCTTTTTCGCCGTTGGCCGAGATGGTGCCAACCTGGGCAACTTCGTCGCTGTCGGTCACGTCACGTGCCGCGGCCTTGATCGCTTCGACGACTTTGGCTGTCGCCATGTCGATGCCGCGCTTCAGGTCCATCGGGTTCATGCCGGCGGCAACCGATTTCATGCCTTCGCGCACGATAGCCTGGGCCAGAACTGTGGCGGTTGTTGTACCGTCGCCAGCTT
This sequence comes from Pseudosulfitobacter pseudonitzschiae, assembly GCF_900129395.1. Lineage (GTDB taxonomy): Bacteria > Pseudomonadota > Alphaproteobacteria > Rhodobacterales > Rhodobacteraceae > Pseudosulfitobacter > Pseudosulfitobacter pseudonitzschiae. Next base: position 422,973 of record NZ_FQVP01000003.1, on the reverse strand, counting down.
CGTCATTGGTCCGGGAAGCAACTTCCTTGACCATTTGTGCGCCCATGTTCTCGAACTTGTCTTCCAGTTCGATTTCCTTGGCAACCGACACACCGTCCTTGGTGATGCGCGGTGCGCCAAAGGATTTGTCCAGAACAACGTTACGGCCTTTGGGGCCCAGTGTAACCTTGACGGCGTCAGCAAGGATGTTGACACCTTTCAGGATCTTGTTGCGCGCTTCGCTGTCAAATTTGACGTCCTTAGCAGCCATGATTTTTCTCCTTTGAGAATGTGTGGGTCAATGAGGGTCAGAGCAGGCGTGGCGCTTACTCGATGATCCCCATGATGTCCGATTCTTTCATCATCAGCAGTTCTTCGCCTGCGACGGTGACTTCGGTGCCCGACCATTTGCCGAACAGGATTTTGTCGCCTGGCTTGACGGCCATCTCGATCAGCTCGCCGTTGTCTTTGCGGGCGCCCGCGCCAACCGAAACAACTTCGCCTTCCGAGGGCTTTTCCTTCGCGCTATCGGGAATAATCAACCCGCCAGCAGTTTTCTCTTCGCTTTCCGTGCGGCGAACCAGCACGCGGTCATGAAGCGGTTTCAATGCCATCTTTGCAGCTCCTTAAGGCTCAAAGTTACTCCCTTGCAGGGCACCTCGGCGCCCCGTGTTAGCACTCAGCTCGTCCGAGTGATAACGACGCATAGCTAGGGATGTGCGGCTGGGCTGTCAACAGGTGTGTTTGCAATTTTTGCGCAGCTTTTTCAGGGTCGCCCCTTTGCCTTTGCCGCGCGGGCACATAGCGTGGCCGGACACTGACCGAAAGGCCCCTGACCGATGCTACGCACCCTTCTTTTCATGTCCGCCCTGCTGCTGCCACAGCTGGCATTTGCCACCTGCAACGGCACCGATCTGCGCGCCCGTCTGGCTGCGGACCAGACCACAGAACTGGACGCGCTGATGCGCGACATGCCCTACCCAGATGGGAACCATTGGGTCGCACACAAGGGGGACCAGACGATTCATCTGATCGGTACGATCCATGTGGCCGATCCCCGCCTGCCAGCGGTGGCCGACGCGCTGGCACCCGTGATCGCATCAGCCGACGCGCTGTTGGTCGAGGCAACCGAGGTGGAAGAAGAACAGTTGAAAGACGCGATGGCCACCCGCCCCGAGCTGATCTCGCTCACATCAGGCCCCACACTGATCGACATGATGCCGCCCGAGGATTGGGACAAGCTGGCCCACGCAGCGTCCGAACGGGGCATTCCGCCGTTCATGGCTGCAAAATTTCAACCGTGGTATCTGTCGCTGGTGCTGGGAATGCCGCCCTGCGTGCTGACGTCCATGCAAGACGGCGGCGAAGGTCTGGACAAGGCGCTGTTGCACATCGCACAGGATAACGACGTGCCCGCCACGGCGCTGGAACCCTTCGACACCCTCTTTACACTGATGGGTCAGGACCCGTTGGAGGAGCAGGTCGCGCTGCTGAGCCTTGGCGTGATGTCCGTACAGCAGTCCGAAGACATGACCGCCACGCTGATCGAGCAATACTTTGACGAAGATCATGGCGCGATCCTGCCGCTGAACCGCGTGGTGGCCCGCAGTTGGATGAACCTGCCCGATGCCGAATTCGACGCGCTTTTTGACGATATGCTGGACAAACTGATCACCCAACGCAACGCCAACTGGTTGCCCAAGATCACCGCCAGCCAAGGTGTCACCGTCGTCGCCGTCGGCGCGGGCCATCTGGGTGGCACGCACGGATTGCTGAACCTGCTCGCGGACGAAGGTTACACCCTGCGTCGCCAGCCGTTCTAGCGGCCCAGCGCAGCCCCCGCCGCCATCACCGCCTCGGCCCCCTTGGGGGTCAGGCCATAGACACCCTTGTCGACCTTCTCGAACCAGCCGTAGTGATCATCACGCATCATCGTCGTGGCCCGCGCGACACCCGTCTCGCGCGCCACATCCGCGCCCTTGCAGGCCCCTGCCTCATATAAATACAGCGCCAGCTTCACCGCATCCTGACGATAGGCCGTGACCAGCCCCACCCGCGTCTGCCCGCCATCGTTCGGATCGCCTTGTCGGCGCGCAAACTCGCGCAGCAACTGGCCCTGACGTTTCTTCGACTTGCGGGGCGCATATGGCCCGGGATCGCAATGCACCTCGACCAGCCCGTCGCTGATCCGCACCGTCAGCAACCCCAGCCCCAGCCGCCGCGCCAGCGTGATCATCTCTTTCAGCGCGCGCTGAAACCGCTTCCCCTGCCCGCGCGCCACGGCCATGTAAACGTCATTCGACACCGCCAGCCGCGCCACGCACTGATGCACCAGCGTCAGCGAAAACCCCAGCTTCAGCTCGACCACCACCGGCGGCTCTCCCCCGCGCACCGCGACCACATCGGCGGCGCCCACTTCGGCCTTCACCACATAGCCCTGCCCCTCCAGAAAGGCTTTGACGGGCAAATACAGATCGGTTTCACGCGGCGCACTCATGACCGCCAGATAACACCATTTCCGAACCCGCCCCAAGCCGCTAATGTCCGTCCATGACCCGCGATGAATTCAACGCGCACTGCGCCGCCAAACCCGCCGCCACCCATGTCGTGCAGTGGGGCAATTCCGATGTCTGGAAAGTCGGCGGTAAGGTGTTCGCCATCTGCGGCTGGGCCGAGGACACGCCCGGCTTTACGTTCAAGGTCACGGATATGGCCTTTGAAATCCTCAGCGACATGCCCGGCCTGCGCCCTGCCCCCTACCTGGCCTCGCGCGGGCTGAAATGGATACAACAGCACGGAACACCCGGCCTGAACGACGTAGAACTGGCACAGCATATCGATGCCTCTTACGACATGATCGCGGCCAAACTGCCCCGCAAGACCCGCGCCGAACTGGGCCTCTAGCGCCCGCCCCTTTCTATCAGACACCGTCCGCGCAAGCGGGCCATAAACCTGCACCCCGAAACGGCCAAAATACCGCAGGTGACAAGCCGCAACAGCCCCCCTATAAGGCCCGCAAAACCGCAATCAGACTTAGGATGTCCCATGACAACGCTCGTATTTGGCCACAAATCCCCCGACACCGACAGCACCGGCAGCCCGATCATCTGGGCATGGTATCTGAAAACCGTGCACGGCGTCGACGCCAAGCCGGTCCTGCTGGGCGAGCCGAACACCGAAGCGGCGTTCATGCTGAAACGCTGGAACCTCGACAAACCCGAGATCGTCAGCACCGTGGCCGACGGCACACCCGTTGTCATCGTCGACACCAACAACCCCGCCGAGCTGCCCGATAACATCAACAACTGCGATATCAAGGCGATCATCGACCACCACAAGCTGGTGGGCGGCCTGGAAACAGCCGGCCCGATCCACATCGTGATGGAGCCGCTGGCCTGCACCGCGACCATCATGTTCAAGTCGATCGGCAAGCACATGGCGCAGATGCCCGACGACATCAAAGGTGCGATGCTGTCGTGCATCCTGTCCGACACACTGGAATTCCGCAGCCCGACCACCACCGACGAAGACAAGGCGATTGCCCATGATCTGGCCAAACAGCTGGGCATCGACATTCCGTCCTACGCGTCTGAAATGTTCGAAGCCAAATCCGACGTGTCGTCCTTCTCGGATGCGGAACTGCTGCGCATGGACAGCAAGGAATACACCGTTGCGGGCAAAGACTTCCGCGTCAGCGTGCTGGAAACCACAGCGCCCAAGATCGTGCTGGACCGCAAGGACAGCCTGATGGCGTCGATGACAGACGTGGCCGCCGAAGACGGGGCCGACCAGGTGCTGCTGTTCGTTGTCGACATCCTGAACGAAGAAGCGACGTTGCTGGTGCCCAACGACCTGGTGAAAACCGTGGCCGAGAAAAGCTTTGGCGCAACCGTCACAGGCGACACCGTGGTCCTGCCCGGCGTGATGAGCCGCAAAAAGCAGATCATTCCGAACCTCAAGGTCTGAGGCGATCCGCGACTTTGCGCGCGGATGACATATATTAGGGGCAGCGCCCCGGTTCAGGCGGGCGCTTTGCCCGCCTTTTTCTTGCCCGCGCCTTGCCGGGGCCACCCCGCCCTTGCACCCCGCCTGCGTTTCATACTCTAAGCGTGACAACACACCGACCAAAGGACCGCCCCATGACCCAGATCATCACCGCACTTGCCGAAATCTCGGATCGCTATGACGCGCTGTTCGTCGATCTGTGGGGCTGCGTCCACAACGGCGTCACCGCCTTCCCCGATGCCGTGGCCGCCTTGCAGGCCTACCGCAAGACCGGCGGCACCGTGGTTCTGGTCACCAACGCCCCCCGCCCCCGCGCCAGCGTCACCACGCAGATCGCCAAGATGGGCGTGCCCGACGACGCATGGGACACGATCGCCACATCCGGCGACAGCGCCCGCACCGCAATGTATCGCGGCGCCGTGGGGCAAAAGGTGTTCTTCATCGGTGAAGAGCGTGACACCAATTTCTTCGACCCCATCGGCGTGGTCGATGAGCCGGTCGATATCCAGATCGTGCCGCTGGAAGAAGCCGAAGGCATCGTCTGCACCGGCCCCTTCGATCCGCTGGCCGATGTCGACGAGCTGCGCCCGCAATTGCTGTACGCCAAGCAAAAGGGCCTGAAACTGCTCTGCGCCAACCCCGACATCGTCGTGGACCGTGGCGATGTGCGCGAATGGTGCGCGGGGGCGGTGGCCAAGCTTTACACCGAGATGGGCGGCGAAAGCATCTATACCGGCAAGCCGCATCCGCCGATCTACGACCTTGCGCGCCTGCGTCTGGGCGAGATCAACCGCAAGACCGACAGCGGCGCGATTCTGGCAATTGGCGATGGTGTGCTGACCGACATTCAGGGCGCACAGGGCGAGGACATTGATTCCCTCTTCATCTCCGGCGGTCTGGCGGCGGAAGAAACCAAAACCGACACCCAGCCCGATGCAGACGCGCTGCAAACCTATCTGGATCGCGAAATGGTCAACCCGACCTACACGATCGGCTTTTTGCGCTGACAAATTTCCCCTTGGCTTTTCTGCGCGCGCAAAGTAATAATGTTGCGAATGGCGATGCCATTGCGTCAGAAAATAACCGGAGCCGGGAATGTTGGACAACCTGCCACGCGGAACGATCTGCATCGAAGACATCGAAATGGGCATGACCCGTCACCTGCGCAAAGTGGTGACGGACGAGGACATCGAAATGTTCGCCCAAGTCAGCACCGACCGCAATCCGGTCCATTTGGACGATGACTATGCCCGCGACACGATCTTCGAGGGGCGCATCGCCCACGGGATGCTGACCGCCGGTCTGATCTCTGCCGTGATCGGTGAACAGCTGCCCGGTCACGGCACCGTCTACATGGGCCAAAGCCTGAAATTCCTGGCGCCTGTGCGCCCCGGCGACATGGTCTATGCCGAGGTCAAGGTGATCGACATCGACATCGCCAAACGCCGCGTGAAACTGGACTGCCATTGCAGTGTGGACGGTAAGAAAGTGCTGATCGGCGAGGCCTCGGTGCTGGCGCCCTCGCGCAAATTCGACTGACAGCCCCCCGCCCCGCGCCATTTGCGACGCGAAAGGGCGGGACGTGTCTTGCCTCTGCCCATGGGCGCAGCTAGGCATTGCGCATGCGGATCATACGAGATTACCAATTTGTCGAGGCAGCGGATCGCGGCGCCTCTGTTGCCATCGGAAACTTTGACGGTGTGCATCTGGGCCACCGTTCAGTGATCGAACTGGCGCGGACCGCGGTTCCCGACACGCCGCTGGGCGTGCTGACGTTCGAACCGCACCCCCGCGAGTTCTTTGCGCCAAAGGCTCCACCCTTCCGCCTGATGGGCGCCGAGGCGCGGGCGTCGCAGCTTGCCAAGCTGGGCGTTGAACGGCTGTACCAACTGAACTTCAACGCCCAACTGGCCGGGCTGACACCCGAAGCCTTTGCCCGCTCGGTCATCGCCGAGGGCCTGGGCCTGCGCCATGTGGTCGTCGGTGCCGACTTCTGCTTTGGCAAGGGACGCGCGGGCACCGCGAAAGACCTGCAAGCCTTTGGCGAGGATCTGGGCTTTGGCGTGACCATCGCCCCCCTGCTGGAATCCAGCGAAGCGACCGTGTCCTCGACCGCCATCCGCAAGGCGTTGTCCGACGCGCGCCCCCGTGACGCCGCTGCGATGCTGGGCCACTGGCACCGCATCGAAGGACCCGTGATCGGCGGCGAACAACGTGGCCGCGAGCTGGGCTATCCCACGGCAAACATGTCCATCGACGGCCTGCACCCGCCCGCCTTTGGCGTCTATGCCGTGCTGGTCGACGTGTTGGAAGGCCCGCACAAGGGCCGCTACCAGGGGGCTGCCTCGCTGGGCGTGCGCCCGATGTTCGGCGAAAACCGCGCCAACCTTGAAACTTTCATCTTCGACTTTTCCGGCGACCTGTACGGCGCGCATGTCTCGGTCGCGCTGGTCGACCACCTGCGCGGCGAAGAGAAATTCGACAGCCTCGATGCGCTGATCACCCAGATGGACGCCGACTGCGCCCGCGCGCGCACCATATTGGCCGCGCTATGAGCGGCGCGAAACTGGGGCATAAATTCTGGGAACGCAAAACGCTGGACCAGATGACCGCCCCCGAATGGGAAGCCCTGTGTGACGGCTGCGGCAAATGCTGTCTGAACAAGCTGGAAGACGAAGACACCGGCGAAGTGGCCCTGACCCGCATTGCCTGCCGCCTGCTGGACGACGCGACCTGTCGCTGTGTGCACTACGAAAACCGCCACCAGTTCGTGCCCGATTGCATTGTGCTGAAACCCTCCAATCTGGACACCCACGCCTATTGGATGCCGCAGACCTGTGCCTATCGCCTGCTCTGGGAAGGCAAGCCGCTGCCCGACTGGCATCCATTGCTGTCCGGCACGTCACAATCTGTACATGATGCGGGCGTCAGCGTACAAAACAGGACACTCAGCGAATTCGACATTCCCGAGGAAGACTGGGAAGAGCACATAATCGAGGAACCCACCTAGATGTTTTTTGCCTCTGACAATGCCGGTCCCGTCCACCCGCAAGTGATGAACCGCATGATGCAGGACAACACGGGCCACGCCATGCCCTATGGCAACGATCCGGTGATGGACGAGGTCAGACAGGCCATCCGCCGCACGTTCGAGGCCCCCGAAGCCGAAGTCTTTCTGGTCGCCACAGGCACCGCCGCCAACGCGCTGGCGCTGGCCTGCTACACCCAACCCTTCGACACCGTCTTTTGCAGCAACGTCGCCCACATCCACGAGGACGAATGCAACGCCCCCGAGTTCTACGCAGGCGGTGCCAAGCTGACGCTGGTCCCCGGCGGCGACAAGATGACCCCCAAGGCGCTGCACGCCACCATCGCGGGCGAAGAGGTGCGCGGCGTGCATGGACCACAGCGCGGCCCCGTCAGCATCACCCAGGTGACCGAACGCGGCGAGGTCTATACGCTGGACGAACTGCGCGCCCTGACCGCCGTGGCCCGCGAATTCGACCTGCCCGTCCATCTGGACGGCGCGCGCTTTGCCAATGCCATCAACACGCTGGACTGCACCCCCGCCGAAATGACGTGGAAATCGGGCGTCGACATCCTCAGCTTTGGCGGCACCAAGAACGGCTGCATGGGCGTCGAGGCCGTTGTGCTGTTCGACCCCGACAAAGCGTGGGAATTCGAGCTGCGCCGCAAACGCGGGGCGCACCTGTTCTCGAAACACCGCTATCTGTCGTCCCAAATGGCCGCCTACCTGGATGGCGACCTGTGGATGGAAACCGCAGCCGCCGCCAATGCCCACGCCCAGCGACTGGCCGCCGGCCTGCGCGACAAGGGGGCCGAGTTCCTGCACCAGCCCGACGCCAACATGATCTTTGCCGCCTTCCCGCGCGCCGCCCACAAACGGCTGCACGCTGCAGGGGCAAAGTATTATATCTGGGAGGGCACGCTGGAAGGCGACGACCCCGACGAGATGATCGCGGCCCGGCTGGTCTGTGACTGGTCGATCTCGGATGCGCAAATCGACCAATTTCTAAGCTACCTTTAAACCGCGTCCAGAAACCGGCGGATTTCGGTGGCGACCTTCTTGGGATGGGTGATCGGAGCCATGTGCCCCGCGCCCTCCAGCACCACCCGCTCGGCTTGTGGAATACGGCGTTGAATGGCGCTGTTGGCCGCGGCGATGGTGCCGTCGGATTGATCGCCTTCGATCAGCAGCACGGGGCATTTGATCACATCCAGCGCGCCGGGTTTCAGCAGCCCGATGCTGTCGCGCTGCACTGCGGGGGCTGATCCTGCAACGAACTCGATGCGGTCGGCCATATACTGGCGGGTCTGCTCGGGGATCTGATCCCACGGTACACCGTTGCCCCAGTTGCGGTTGAACGACCGCGCCGCCTGCATCTTGTCACCCGCCTGCATTGCCGCATCGAATTCCAGATTGCGCTGGCGGTATTCCTCGACCTTGGCCGGATCATCCGCCGCGACAAAGGCAAAGGCCACCGGCTCGATCAACGTCAGGCTGCGCACCCGCGCGGGCGCCTCGGCGGCCAGCCGCAGGGCCACGATCGCGCCAAAGCTGTGGCCGATCACGTCCATAGGCTCGGACAGCATGTCATGGCCCCACGCGGTCACCAGATCATGCAGGTCGCCGGTGCCGTCCCAGTCGGGCGACTTGCCATGGCTGGGCATGTCATAGGCGTTGATCGTCAGCCCCGCGCCCATGGCATCGGCCAGCCCGCGCCACGCGCCCGAATGGGCCAGCGTGCAGTGGATCGCAAGGACCTGTCGGGGGCCCTTGCCATAGCGTCTTGAGTGATACCGCATGCCTATAGCTTGCCTGCCAGATGCATATCCAGATCGTCCAGCCGGTCCTGCCCCCAGAACCGGTTGTCGCCCTCGCAGATGTAGAAAGGCGCGCCAAAGACACCGCGATTGGCGGCCTCTTCCAGATTGGCGGCATAGGTTTCGGCCCCCTGTAACAACCCGCTGTCCGCCAGCGACGGCGAGAATCCCGCCTCTTGCAGACAGGCGCGCACCACCTCGTCCTGCGCGATGTCTTTCTCTTCGGCCCAAACCGCGCGCAGGACCGCATGCACCAGCTTGCCCAGATCGCCGCCACCTGCGTGAATCGCCGCGATGATCGCATAAGAGGCCGGCGCGCCATTGGTGGGCCAATGGGCGGGCTTCAGGTTGAACGGCATGTCCAGTTTCTTGGCCTGCCGCACCAGTTCCTGTGCGCGATATTCCTGGCGGCTGGGATGGCGGTCCTTGGGGGGTGTGCCACCGGTACGACCGAACAGGGCCACCACATCTGTGGGCTTGTAATTGATCGTAGCGCCGTGTTTGGCCGCGATCTCTTCCAGCCGTGTGCCCGCCAGGTAGGTATATGGCGACAGCACGGAAAAAAAATAGTCGATCTGGTGCATGTTCTTCTCCGATAGGGGGGTGTCCCGCTTTGCCGGACCGTAAGGCCATGCTAAGCGGTGTCAACGTCACGATTCTGTCACAAGCGCCTTGGGGGGCCACAAGACATGCCACACGTTCAGGAACCCAAGCTGATCGCCGGAAACGCCAACCAGCCACTCGCACAGGCCATCGCACGCAGAATGTCGATGCACCGGGGCAAGAAAATGGGATTGGTTGACGCCCGGGTCGAACGGTTCAACGACGGGGAAATCTTTGTCGAGGTTTTCGAAAACGTGCGCGGCGAGGACATGTATATCATCCAGCCGACCTCGAACCCTGCCAACGATAACCTGATGGAACTGCTGATCATGTGTGACGCGCTGCGCCGGTCCTCGGCTGCGCGCATCACTGCCGTGATCCCCTATTTCGGCTATGCCCGCCAGGACCGCCGGACCAAGGCCCGCACGCCGATCAGCTCAAAGCTGGTGGCGAACATGCTGGTCAGCGCCGGTGTCGAACGGGTCCTGACAATGGACCTGCATGCCGCACAGATCCAGGGCTTTTTCGACATCCCCGTCGACAACCTTTATGCCTCTCCGATCTTCGCACTGGATATTGCAAATCAGTTCCGCGACCGTATGGGCGACCTGATGATCGTCTCGCCTGACGTGGGCGGCGTGGCCCGTGCCCGCGAACTGGCCAAACGTCTGAACGCGCCCCTGTCCATCGTCGACAAACGCCGCGAGAAACCCGGCGAGATTGCCGAGATGACCGTGATTGGTGACGTGAAGGACAAGGTTGCCCTGATCGTCGATGACATGTGCGACACCGCCGGCACCCTGTGCAAAGCCGCCGAAGTGCTGATGGAAAACGGCGCCAAAGAGGTGCACAGCTATATCAGTCACGGTGTGATGAGCGGACCCGCGGTCGAGCGTGTGACAAATTCGGTGATGAAATCGCTGGTGATCACCGACACGATCGCGCCGACCAAGGCGATCCTTGATGCGCCGAACATCCGTGTCGTGCCCACCGCCCCGATCTTTGCGCAGGCCATCCTGAACATCTGGAACGGCACTTCGGTGAGTTCCTTGTTCGAACAGGACACGCTGGGCCCGATCTATGACGGCATGTACGCGGCCGAATAACCCGCGCCTCAGTACAGGTCCCAGTCCTCGGGGTTTGCGACCTCTCCGATGGCCGTCCAACTGACCCGCACCCGCGCCACGCGGGTGTCGCCCCATGTGCGAAACACCAGGTCAAAGCCGTCCTCGGTGATCGTTTCGGTCGAAACATCGGCCCGGATCACCGTCGTGGCATCCATATCCCACAGGCTGATCGCGGCCTGAATCGCAGGTGGACTGCGATAGCGTTCCGAGAATGAAATCCGCCGACGCCGCTCGCGCTGGCCGCGTCCTGTCCACATTTCGCCACCGTCCTCGAAATCCGAGAACAGCACAGGGTCGCCCTGCTCGATGCCGATCATGTAGTTGCGAAGTTTCTTCATCATTTGGCCTTGTCTGCGCGAAACATGTCCGCGCTGCGCCCGGATCTTCCCAGAGTTGCAGATTGCACAAGAATATGGCCGAAATGCAAGAAGGCCCCGAAATTTTCGGGGCCTTTTCAGTGATTTGGCGTTAACGATTACAGGCTGGGCTGTTTGGTGCTCAGACCGATTTCGCTGCCCATGGCGACCATGTCGCCCAACAGCTTGGCCGCGTCATCGACGGGGCCCGGTTCGTTTTGCCAGTTGTCCTTGGCCGTCTTGTACATATTTTCGGCCTCTTGGTACATCTCGTCGAGATGCTCCTGCGTCATGTCGCTCCGCGGCACAGCGCGTTCAGCCAAAACGGTGACGCCCTCTGCGTTGATCTCGGCAAAGCCGCCGGTGACAACGTATTCCGCGGACTTGCCGTCTGCCTCGACCTTCAACAGGCCGGGACGCAGCGTGGTGATGGTGGGCGCGTGCCCTGCCATCACGGTCAGATCCCCATCGGCGCCGGGGATCGAAACCGAGGTCGCGGCGTGCGAGGCAAGGCTGCGCTCGGGCGAAACCAGATCGAATTGCATATCTGCCACTTGTGTTCCCCTTGGATCAGGCACCTCCCCCGGACAGCATTAGCTGCCGCCCGGGATCGGTGATTGGGATTTAGGCCGCGTCAGCTGCCATTTTTTCGGCTTTGGCGATCACTTCGTCGATGCCGCCAACCATGTAGAAGGCACCTTCGGGCAGGTGATCGTATTCACCGGCCACAACCGCCTTGAACGAGGCGATGGTGTCTTCCAGAGGAACCTGCACACCGTCCGAGCCGGTGAACACTTTCGCAACGTCGAAAGGCTGCGACAGGAAGCGTTCGATTTTGCGCGCACGGGCCACGGCCAGTTTGTCTTCTTCCGACAGTTCGTCCATGCCCAGAATCGCGATGATGTCTTGCAGCGACTTGTAGCGTTGCAGAACCTGCTGCACGTCGGTTGCGACCTTGTAGTGTTCGTCACCGATGATCAGCGGGTCCAGCAGACGCGAGGTCGAGCCCAGCGGGTCCACAGCAGGATAGATGCCTTTTTCCGAGATCGAGCGGTCCAGAACGGTTGTCGCGTCGAGGTGGGCAAAGGATGTCGCAGGCGCGGGGTCGGTCAAGTCGTCCGCGGGAACGTACACGGCCTGAACCGATGTGATCGAACCGTTCTTGGTCGACGAGATGCGTTCCTGCATGGCGCCCATGTCGGTCGCCAGTGTCGGCTGATAGCCCACCGCCGAAGGAATACGACCCAGCAGAGCCGACACTTCCGAACCCGCCTGGGTAAAGCGGAAGATGTTGTCGACGAAGAACAGAACGTCCGAACCTGTGTCGTCACGGAACTGTTCGGCCAGCGACAGGCCGGTCAGGGCGATCCGCATACGCGCACCGGGAGGCTCGTTCATCTGGCCGTAGACCAGCGCAATTTTCGATTCCGGCAGGTTGTCGGGAACGATAACGCCGGATTCGATCATTTCGTAATACAGGTCGTTGCCTTCACGGGTCCGCTCGCCAACACCGGCGAACACGGACACGCCCGAGTGCACTTTTGCGATGTTGTTGATCAGTTCCATGATCAGAACGGTTTTGCCAACGCCGGCACCGCCGAACAGACCGATTTTACCACCCTTGGTGTAGGGTGCCAGCAGGTCGATAACCTTGATGCCTGTGGTCAGGATCTCGGTCGCTGTCGACTGTTGGTCGAAGGCAGGCGCTTCGCCGTGGATCGAACGTGTTTCTGTCGCGTCAACGGGGCCTTTTTCGTCAACGGGTTCGCCGGTGACGTTCAGGATGCGGCCCAATGTGCCGGGACCGACGGGCACCTGGATGGGCGCACCGGTGTCGGTCACGGGCGCGCCGCGCACCAGACCTTCGGTGGCGTCCATCGCAATGGTACGCACGGTGTTTTCGCCAAGGTGCTGGGCAACTTCCAGAACCAGCGGGCGGCCGTTGTTTTCCGTTGTCAGAGCGTTCAGGATCTCTGGCAGGTTGTCGTCAAAGTGGACGTCGACGACGGCCCCGATGACCTGGGTGATTTTTCCGACTGCATTTGCCATGTCGTATTACTCCGGTTTGTCTTAGAGCGCCTCGGCGCCCGAAATGATTTCAATCAGCTCGTTGGTGATCACGGCCTGACGCGAACGGTTGTACTGAATGGTCAGCTTTTCGATCATGTCGCCTGCGTTGCGGGTGGCGTTGTCCATAGCGGACATCCGTGCGCCCTGTTCGGACGCCCCGTTTTCCAGCAGAGCCGAGAAGATCGCCGTTGCAATCGCACGCGGCAGCAAGTCGGCCAGAACGGCCTCTTCGCTGGGCTCGTAATCATAGACGGTCGAACCATCGACATCGGCAGCCGCCTCGGCAGGCACCTCGAACGGGATGATCTGTTGCGCTGTGGGTGTCTGGCTCACAACGTTCACGAACTTCGCGTAGAAGATCGTGGCAACATCAAACTCGCCTGCGTCAAAGCGGCCAAGGATGTCCTTGGCGATGCCTTGGGCGTCGGGATAGCTGACACGCTTGACCTCGGTCAGGTCCACGTGACCGACAAAGCGCGATCCAAGATCGCGTTTCATGGCGTCACGGCCTTTTTTGCCAACGGTCAGGATTTTGACGGTCTTGCCCGCCGCTTCCAGTTCCGCTGCCTTGGCCTTGGCCTTTTTCGAGATGTTCGCGTTGAAACCACCGCACAGGCCACGTTCCGCGGTCATGACGACCAACAGGTGGGTCTGGTCACTGCCCGTGCCGCTCAGCAGCTTGGGCGCGTTGTCAGATCCGCCAACGGAACCCGCCAGCCCTGCCATCACGGCATTGAACCGCTCTGTATAGGGCCGCGACTGTTCGGCAGCTTCCTGGGCGCGGCGAAGTTTCGCCGCGGCCACCATTTGCATGGCTTTTGTGATCTTCCGAGTGTTCTTCACACTCTGGATCCGGTTTTTAAGGTCCTTGAGACTTGGCATTGCCTTATCTCTCCTTAAGCGAAGTCAGTTGCGAAAGTATCCAAAGCTGCACGCAGCTTGTCTGCGGCATCGCCCTTGATCTTGGGATCTTCGTTTGTGATCCAGTCCAGAACGTCCTGATGCTTGGAGCGCATGTGCGCCAGCAAGCCAGCTTCCCAGCGGCCGACGTCCTTGACCGCAACCTTGTCCAGGTAGCCGTTGGTGCCTGCGAAGATGACGCAGACGATTTCGGCGTTGGTCAGGGGCGAATACTGCGGCTGTTTCATCAGCTCGGTCAGACGCGCGCCACGGTTCAGCAGCGCCTGTGTCGACGCATCAAGGTCGGAACCGAACTGCGCAAAGGCCGCCATTTCGCGGTACTGGGCCAGCGACAGTTTCACCGGGCCTGCAACGCTGGACATCGCGCTGGTTTGCGCCGACGAGCCAACGCGCGACACCGACAGACCGGTGTTCACGGCAGGACGGATACCTTGGTAGAACAATTCGGTTTCCAGGAATATCTGGCCGTCGGTGATCGAAATCACGTTGGTCGGAATAAACGCGGAAACGTCGCCACCTTGGGTTTCGATGATCGGCAGAGCGGTCAGCGAGCCCGAACCGTTGTCTTCGTTCAGCTTGGCCGAACGTTCCAGCAGGCGCGAGTGCAGATAGAAAACGTCACCGGGGTAAGCTTCACGACCGGGCGGGCGGCGCAGCAGCAGCGACATCTGGCGATAGGAGACCGCTTGTTTGGAAAGGTCATCATAGATGATCAGCGCGTGACGGCCGTTGTCGCGGTAGAATTCCGCCATGGCTGTCGCGGTGTAGGGTGCCAGGTACTGCATCGGCGCGGGGTCCGACGCGGTGGCGGCAACCACTGTGGTGTATTCGATGGCGCCGCTCTCTTCGAGCTTTTTCACCAGCTGGGCAACGGTCGAACGCTTTTGACCGATGGCAACATAGATGCAGTACAGCTTCTTGCTTTCATCGTCGCCTGCGGCGTCGTTGTAGGATTTCTGGTTCAGGATCGCGTCCAGGGCCACGGCGGTTTTGCCGGTCTGACGGTCACCAATGATCAGCTCACGCTGGCCACGGCCGATCGGGATCATCGCGTCGACCGATTTCAGACCGGTTGCCATCGGTTCGTGAACCGATTTACGCGGGATGATGCCCGGCGCCTTGACGTCTGCCACGCGACGCTCTTTGGCGTTCAGCGGGCCTTTGCCGTCCAGCGGGTTGCCCAGACCGTCCAGAACGCGGCCCAGCAGTTCGTCGCCAACCGGAACGTCCACGATCGAGTTGGTGCGTTTGACAACGTCACCTTCTTTGATGTCACGGTCAGAGCCGAAGATCACGACGCCGACGTTGTCGCTTTCCAGGTTCAGGGCCATGCCCTGAATACCACCGGGGAATTCGACCATCTCGCCGGCCTGAACCTTGTCCAGACCATAAACACGGGCGATACCGTCACCGACGCTCAGAACGCGGCCGACTTCGGCGACTTCTGCTTCTTGACCAAAATTCTTGATCTGGTCTTTCAGGATCGCAGAAATTTCTGCTGCTTGGATACCCATTTATCCGACCTCTTTCATTACGTTCTGGAGGGAATTGAGCTTGGAGCGGATCGACGTGTCGATCATCTTCGAGCCCACTTTTACGACAAGACCGCCGATGAGGCTTTCATCAACGGTCGCATGAATAGTCACGGTTTTGCCCATCGACGCGGTCAGCGTCTTGGCCAGTTTGTCAGACTGCGTCTTGGTCAGCGCCTTGGCCGAGGTAACTTCGGCGGTCACTTCGCCTTTGTCTTCGGCGATCAGGTCGCGCAGGGTCTGAACCAGTTGCGGCAGCACGAACAGACGACGCTTTTGCGCCATCAGTGCCAGCGTGTTGGACATCACGCCCGACAGTTTCATCTTTTTCGCCAGTGCCGTCACGGCCGCGCCTTGCTGGTCGCGGGTGTAGATCGGCGAATGGATCATGGCATTGAAGTCGCCCGACTCTGCCATTGCGTCTTGCAAGGCGGCAATATCGGTCTCAATGGCTTTTACGTCATTGGCCTCTTTGGCCAAGTCGTAGACGGCAGTCGCATATCTTTTGGCGATGCCTGTGGAGATCGAAGCTGGTTCGGACACGTCCACCCTTCCAATGTCTGGCCCCGGTCTTCGACACGTCAGTGCCGATAGAACGAGGGAGTTGGCGCGGGCTGATGGGCATCAATCCGCTGAAATCAGGGGGGATGTATCAGACCCCCGCGCACCCCGCAACTGTCGTCAGCACCCTGCGGAAAAGGGCGTTATTATTTAATTTCAGCGCCTTACACCAAGTGCGACGCTTTGGACCGCCGAATTTGTTAAAAAACTCTTCCGATCCAACGCCGCGAATGAGCGATTCCTGCGCATTCACCACATTTTTACCACGCGTTGCGACAGGGTGCAGCCCCGCGCTTTCGATTGCCTCAACGCCCCGCGAACATCTGCTCGGGAAAGGGCTGCCTCGCCGCCCGTGCTAGTGGTCAAAGCCCGGATTGGTCCGCTTCAGCTTGCGCATCAGCCCCGGCCAGATCAGGTTGTCGCCATACCCCGGCGTGAAAGCGCCCCCGGCTTGCGCCTGCACGGTGTCGGCCATGGCCTGATCTTCCTCGTGCAGGTTCTCTGTGCCCGCGGCCTGCGCAAAGATCTGCGTCTTGCAGGCGTTTTCCAGAAAATACATCCGCAGGAAGGCAATCGCGCAGTTCGGCCCCAGCGTCAGCGTGCCGTGGTTGCGCAGCATCAGCAGCGACTTGTCGCCCAGATCGTTGACGATGCGTTCCCGCTCGTCCAGCTCCAGCGCGATGCCTTCGTAGTCGTGATAGGCCAGATCGTTGTTCACGATCATCGAAAACTGCGTATAACGCCGCAGCCCGCCGTTCTGCACCGACACGGCCACACCGTAAGGCGTATGCACATGGATCACGCATCCCGCATCATGGCGCGCCGCGTGGATGGCCGAGTGGATGGTAAAACCCGCCGGGTTGATGTTGTAAGGCGTGTCCTGGCAGATGTTCCCCTCAAGGTCGATCTTGACCAGCGACGACGCCGTCATTTCATCGAACATCACGCCGTAAGGGTTGATGAGAAACCGCTCGGCCCCGTCCTCGTCCGGCAGGCGCGCCGAGATGTGGGTGAACACCAGATCGGTCCAGCCGTGCATCGCGCACAGACGGTAGGTGGCGGCCAGTTGGCACCGCAGCGCCCACTCCTCCTCCGAGACTTTGCCCTTTAGCGACGGCATGTCCATCGGATCAGGCATGTCCTTGATGTCCATGGCCGTCGGCATCGCAGTGGCGGCATCTTTCATTGGTGTCTCCTCCCAGAGTGGCGTATCATGGCGCGCAGTGTAGACAGTTCATCCCCACATGGGAAATGACGCGGCGTCCCTTCCGGACGTGTCGGCGCAAAGAGGCTCACCCGCGCCGAGTGGGGCGGCTGCACCCCGTCAGGATGGTTCGCGCGAGCGCCCTACAACAGGCTCGGTCAGCCCTTCCAGAACGCTCACACGCTTGCGGGCGCGGCTGGGCGTGCCTTTGGGTGGGTAAACCAGCTTGGACGCCTCGACCATGAAGGCGCCGCCCGCGATCATGCCGGGCATGGCGCGGCCTATGCCCTCGAACATGGCTGCGGACTTCATCCATAGGCGTCGGCCTGATGGAAACTGGTAGAGTGCACCGACATGGCGTTCGGGCAGAAACTGGTGTTTGCGCAATTGGGTTTCCAACTGCGAGGCCGAGTAGGGTCGTCCGTAGCCGAACGGTGTGCGGTCACGTCGCGACCACAGCCCAGCGCGGTTGGGTACGATAAACAACGCCTTGCCCCCCGGCCCCAGCACCCGCCAGCATTCTTCCAGCAAATCCTGTGGCCGGTCCGAGGTTTCCAGCCCGTGCATCACCACAAGCTTGTCTACATGGCCCGTCTCGATCGGCCACATCGTCTCTTCGATCAGCGCCGACACGTTATGCTGACCGGCGGGCCAGGGCATCACCCCCTGCGGTCCGGGCATCAGGGCCATCACCCGGCGGGCGTCCTGCAGATAGGGGCGCAGCAGCGGCACCGCGAACCCGTAACCCGCAACCGTCTGGCCCTTGGCCTCGGGCCACAATTGCAGCATCCGCCCGCGCAGCGATTTCTGCGCCGCGCGCCCCAGCGCACTGCGATAATAGAAATTGCGCAAGTCCTGTACGTCGAGGTGCATTGCAGCCCTTCATCGGATCGGCCAAGCTGGCCTTTGACACGATCCTATCAACCGTGAAGGAAATGACCATGCCCCTTGAACTCGTCACTGTGCCCTGCCTTGAAGACAACTATGCCTTTCTGGTCCACGACGCGGACAGCGGCGAAACCGCGGTGATCGACGTGCCCGAGGCGGGACCGATCAAGGATGCGCTGGCCGCGCGCGGCTGGACGCTGAGCCATGTGCTGCTGACGCACCACCATTGGGATCACGTCGACGGGCTGCCCGACCTGCTGGCGGACCATCCCGCCAAGGTCATAGGGGCCGCAGCCGATGCGCACCGCCTGCCCCCGCTGGATCTGGCCGTGGCAGAGGGCGACAGCTTTACCGTGGGCAGCGATCCCATCGAGGTTCTGGACGTCAGCGGCCATACCGTCGGTCACATCGCCTTTCACGCGCCGGCGTCCAAGCTGGTGTTCACCGCCGACAGCCTGATGGCGTTGGGCTGTGGCCGCCTGTTCGAAGGCACGCCCGCGCAGATGCTGGAGAGCATGACCAAGCTTGCCGCCCTGCCCGGCGACACCACCGTGTGCTCAGGACACGAATACACCACCACCAATGCAAAATTCGCAGCCACGGTTGATCCGGAAAACGCGGCACTTATATCTCGTACACAGGACATCGCGGACAAACGCGCCGCCGGGATGCCCACCGTGCCCTCCAAGCTTCAGCTTGAACTGGACACAAATCCGTTTCTGCGCGCCTCAGACCCTGCCATCGCCCGCACTCTGGACATGACAGGCGCAACGCCACTGGACGTTTTTACCGAAGTCCGCGCACGCCGCGACCGGTTCTGACGGTCCCACCCGCAACAATCGACAGCAATTCCTTCATGTTTGTCACTTTTGTGACTGGTTTATGAAAGAAAACCCTTGAAGCCAGCCGTCGATCAACCAAACTCTAACAGTATGAGGCCATGGTTGGCAGTGGGCACCCAAATGCCCTCACCGACCCAGATCAGAAGGAGCACGAGCGTGCCTTCATTCTCGACAACATTGGAAAAAGCAATCCATTCCGCGCTGGCGCTGGCAAACGAGCGCCGCCACGAATTCGCGACGCTGGAGCATTTGCTGCTGGCGTTGGTCGACGAGCCGGATGCCAAGCGTGTGATGCAAGCGTGCAGCGTCGACGTTGACGAACTGCGCACCACGCTGAACGAATTTGTCGACGAGGATCTGTCGAACCTCGTGACCGACATCGACGGCAGCGAAGCGGTGCCCACAGCGGCGTTCCAGCGCGTCATTCAACGCGCGGCGATCCACGTGCAATCGTCGGGCCGCACCGAGGTGACGGGCGCCAACGTGCTGGTCGCGATCTTTGCCGAACGCGAAAGCAACGCGGCCTATTTCCTGCAGGAGCAGGACATGACCCGCTATGACGCTGTCAACTTTATCGCCCATGGCGTTGCCAAGGACCCCGCCTTTGGCGAGCCGCGACCCGTCTCGGGCGCACCTGAGCATGAGGAAGAGCCGCAAGGCGTGACCGAAGGCGAGAAAAAGGATTCGGCGCTTGAAAAATATTGTGTCGACCTGAACGCCAAATCGCGCGAGGGCGACATCGACCCGCTGATCGGCCGCGACAGCGAAGTGGAACGCTGCATTCAGGTTCTGTGCCGTCGGCGCAAGAACAACCCGCTGCTGGTGGGTGACCCCGGCGTTGGCAAGACCGCCATCGCCGAAGGTCTGGCGCGCAAGATCGTATCGGGCGAAACGCCTGAAGTTCTGGCCAAAACCACGATCTATTCGCTGGATATGGGCGCATTGCTGGCAGGCACCCGCTATCGCGGTGATTTCGAGGAACGGCTGAAAGCGGTCGTGACCGAGCTGGAAGCGCATAAGGATGCGGTTCTGTTCATCGACGAGATTCACACCGTGATCGGTGCCGGTGCCACGTCGGGCGGTGCCATGGACGCGTCCAACCTGCTGAAGCCTGCGCTTCAGGGGGGCAAATTGCGCACCATGGGATCAACCACCTACAAGGAATTCCGCCAGCATTTCGAAAAGGACCGCGCCCTGTCGCGCCGGTTCCAGAAAATCGACGTCAGCGAACCGTCGGTCGAGGATGCGGTGAAAATCCTGCGCGGGCTGAAACCCTATTTCGAGGATCACCACTCGGTGAAATACACCTCGGATGCGATCAAGACTTCGGTGGAGCTCGCCAGCCGGTACATCAACGACCGCAAACTGCCCGACAGCGCCATCGACGTCATCGACGAGGCCGGTGCCGCGCAGCATCTGGTGGTCGCCAACAAACGGCGCAAGACCATCGGGACCAAGGAAATCGAGGCCGTGGTGGCCAAGATCGCCCGCATTCCGCCGAAAAACGTGTCGAAAGACGACGCCGCCGTGCTGAAAGACCTCGAAGGTTCGCTGAAGCGGGTGGTTTTTGGCCAGGACACCGCAATCGAGGCGCTGGCCTCGGCAATCAAGCTGTCGCGGGCTGGCCTGCGCGAGCCGGAGAAGCCCATCGGCAACTACCTGTTCGCGGGGCCAACCGGCGTGGGCAAGACCGAGGTGGCCAAACAGCTGGCGGATACGTTGGGTGTGGAACTGCTGAGGTTCGATATGTCGGAATACATGGAGAAACACGCGGTCAGCCGTCTGATCGGCGCGCCTCCGGGCTATGTCGGTTTCGATCAGGGCGGTCTGCTGACCGACGGGATCGACCAGCACCCGCATTGCGTTCTGCTGCTGGACGAGATGGAAAAGGCGCACCCGGATGTCTACAACATCCTGTTGCAGGTCATGGACCATGGCCGCCTGACCGACCACAACGGGCGCACGGTGGACTTCCGCAATGTGGTGCTGATCATGACATCGAACGCCGGTGCGGCGGAACAGGCCAAGGAAGCGATCGGCTTTGGCCGTGACCGCCGCGAGGGTGAGGACACCGCCGCCATTGAGCGGACCTTTACGCCGGAATTCCGCAACCGTCTGGACGCGGTGATCAGCTTTGCGCCGCTGCCCAAGGCCGTGATCCTGCAGGTGGTCGAAAAGTTCGTGCTGCAACTCGAAGCACAACTGATGGACCGTGGCGTGACCATCGAACTGACACGTCCCGCCGCCGAATGGCTGGCCGACAAGGGTTACGACAGCAAGATGGGCGCGCGTCCCTTGGGCCGCGTGATCCAGGAGTACATCAAGAAGCCGCTGGCCGAGGAACTGCTCTTTGGCAAGCTGGCCAAGGGTGGTGTGGTCAAGGTCGGCATGAAAAACGGTGTGCTGGACCTCAAGGTCGAAGGGCCGGAAAACCGGCGCATCTCGGGCAACAAGCCGCCCCTGCTGACGGCTGAATGATCCGCGCGGTTTGCACCGCCTTCACACTCACGCTCGCCGCAGGGATGCCTGCGGCGGGCGATCCTGTTTTGACCCCGCCGATTGACTGTGATCTGGGACGTGACTGCTTTATCCAGCAATATGTCGATCACGACCCCGGACCGGGCGCATCGGATTACCTGTGTGCACCGCTCAGCTATGACGAGCATACGGGCACCGATTTCGGCCTGCCCACGCTGCAACAGATGCAGGCGGGCGTGAACGTGCTGGCCAGCGCCCCCGGCACCGTCAAAGGTGCGCGTGACGGCATGGTCGACCGCGCCTATTCCGCGGCCAATGCCGAACAGGTCACGGGCCGCGAATGCGGCAACGGCGTGGTGATCGACCACGGCGAGGGCTGGGAAACCCAATATTGCCACATGAAAAAGGGCAGCATCACGGTCCGCTCGGGCGACACGGTTCAGCGCGGCGCCGTGCTGGGTCAGGTCGGCATCAGCGGCCGCGCGCAGTTTCCCCACGTCCACCTGAGCGTCCGGCACAACGGCGAAACCATCGACCCCTTTGATCCCGACGGCGATATCATTTGCGACGCGCCGGACAGCAATACGTTGTGGCGCGCCCCACCCGCCTACCGCGCTGGTGGCATCCTTGACGTGGGCTTTTCCGACGGCATTCCGGCCTATGACGATGTCAAATCAGGCCGCGCGGCCAAAGCGGCCCTGCCCGCGGACGCACCTGCGCTGGTGGTGTACGGATATGCTTTTGGCGGCCAGTTGGGCGACAAGATACGCGTTGTCCTGACCGGTCCGACGGGCAATGTTCTGGATCAAACCGAAACACTGGAAAAAGGTCAGGCGCAGTTCTTCCGCGCGGTTGGCAAGCGTCTGAAAGGTGCTGCATGGCCTGCCGGCTCCTATGCGGGGACTGTCACACTGATCCGTGACGGCCGCCAGATCGACACCCGCCGCGCAGAGATCACGCTGCGCTGACGCGTCCTTCATCTTGCCAGAAAAACTTTGGGGAAGGCGCGAAAGCGACTGGGGCAGAGCCCCTACTTCTCGGTGAATTTCAACTCGATCCGCCGGTTTTGCGCCCGCGCCTCGTCGGTGTCGGCGGTGTTCACAGGCTGATATTGCCCAAACCCGTTGGCCGACAGCCGGTCCGGCGGGATGCCCAAGAAATTCACCATGTATTTCACCACCGAAAGCGCCCGCGCCTGGCTGAGTTCCCAGTTGTCGGCAAATTCGCCCAGACCGGACAGCGGCACGTTATCGGTGTGTCCGTCCACCCGGATCACCCAATTGATCTCGGGGGGAATATCGCTGACCACGCTGCGCAGGATCGCCGCGATCTTGGAAATCTCGCGCTTCCCGTCCGCGGACAGGTCGGCAGCCCCGGGTGGGAACAAGACCTCGGAAGAGAACACAAAGCGGTCGCCTTCGATCCGCACACCTTCCTGGTTGCCCAGAACATCCCGCAACCGGCCAAAGAATTCCGAGCGGTATTTCTCCAGATCCTGCGCCGCTGCTTCCAGCCGTTTGCGCTCTTGTTCTTCCAGCACGCGGCGGCGGCGTTCTTCGGCGGCGACCCGTGCCAGCGCGGTGTTCAGATCCTGACCCAGCGACAACAGTTCGACCTGTGCGGCCTCGTCCCGCGTCTTGGCGTCGTCCAGCAAGGCCTGCAACTGCCCCAACTGCGACCGCAAGGCCGCGACCTGTTGGTTCAGCACCTCGGTCTGTCGCTGGGCGGCTGCGGATTTTTCCTGTTCCTCCGCCAGCTTGTCCCGCGCCGTCTGCAACAGGGCTGCGCGACGTTCCGTGTCGGTCATTGTCTCGTCGATGGCGTTCTCGGCGGCCAGCTTTGCCGCCAGTGCCGCCGCCAGTTGCGCCCGCACCTCGGCGGCGTCGGCGTTCAGCGTCTGCGCGTCGGCTTCTGCTGCCAGCTTTGCGGCCAATGCCGCCTCGAGCTGGGTGCGCAAATCGGCGCTGGTTGCTTGTGCATCCTCTGCGCGGGCTGTCTGTTTGGTCACGTCAGCCAAGGCCGCCGCGAGCCGCGCGCGCAGGTCCTGCGTTTCGGCGCTGCCTGCTTCGATGGTGGCCTGAGCCACGTCCAACTGCCCCTGAAGCGCCGAAATCTGTCCTTCCAGCGCCTCCTTTTGCGCCGTCAGCGCCTGCCGCTGGGTCGCCAGTTCCTGCACGGTGCTGTCGGTGCCCTCGGCCTGCCCTTTCAGGGTTTCCACTTGCAACAGCGCGGCCACCAGTTGCGTGTCCAGATCCGCCTCGGCGGCGCGGGCTGCGGCCAACATGGTCAGCGTTTCCTCGGCTTTCTTGCGCTGCGCCTCCAGTGCCAGCGTCATCGAGGTCAGCTCGGCATCCGCCTCTTTCAGGCGTTCGCGCAGCAATCGGGCTGCTTCGGCCTCGGCCAGCTTTGCCGCCTCTTCCTCGCTCAGTGCGGCCTGCGCCTGATCCAGTTGGGTGTTCAGACCTGCCAGTTTCTCATTGGCTTCGGCATTCCGGGCGCGCAGATCCGCAACCAGCGCATCCAGTGCCTCGCGCCGGGATGCGGCCAGACGCGCCTCCTCTGCACCGGCGTCAATCTCGTCGCGTGCCTGCGCCAGCGCCAGGTTCAATGCCTCTTGTTCGGACAACAATCGGGTCTGTTCGGCTTGCAAATCGGCCACCGCCGCCTGCGCCTGATCCCGATCCGCCAGCAAGGCCGCGACCTGCGCCTCGAAACTGGTGATCCGTGTCTGCGCCGCGGCCAATTCGCTGGCCTGCGCATCGCGTTCCTGCGTCAGCGACGCAATCAGCGCCGCCTGATCCGACACCTCTTGCTGCGCATCGCTCAGGGTTGCCGACAGCGCAGACAGCCGCGCATCCAGCCGGTCGCCCCGCTGTTCCTCCAGCCCCAGCGCCTGCGCCAGGGCCGCAACTTCACCGGCCAGCGCGTCCAGTTCGCTTTCCTGCCCCGAAATGGTTTCGCGCAGCACATATTGCACCACCATGAAAATGGTCAGCACAAACATCAGCACCAGTAACAGGCCAGTCATCGCATCGACGAAACCGGGCCAGATCGACGCCTGAAACCGTGATCCCGTGCGCCGCGACAGGGCCATCAGCCGTCACCCTTGATGTTTCCCGCCCCGCCCTGGGACCCGCGCCCACGATTGCCACGATTGCCACCGCGCGGCTGCGCCAGCGCCTGTGTGAGCCCGGCCAGGTCGCTGCGCAATTCCGCCATGCTTTCCTGACGACCTGCGGAGATCTCTTCGAGAATACGCAGCATCTGCACATCGATCGACCGCAGCCGCATCCGGCTTTCGGCATCGATGCCGTCGCCGCCGCCCTGCGCTTCGAAATGCGCGATCAGCCGTTCCTGCCCTGCAGCCACACGTTCCAGCGCCGAATTTTCGGGGTCACCCTGCTGCATTTGCCGGGTCATGCCGTGAATGGCCTCTACCAGCATCCCCAGCTTTTCGTCCACGACGGTCCGCGAAATATCCGACTGGGTGAACATCTGTTGCAGGGTTTCCATCTGCTCGGCCAGATGGTCGATCACACCCGCCATCACGGGCGCATCGCCCCCGGACTCTTCGCCCGAGGCAAAGCTGACCCGCGTGATCGAGCTCAGCCATTCTTCCAGCTCGCGGTAAAACCGGTTCTGTCCGTGACCCGCGAACAGTTCGAGCAGTCCGACGATCAGCGATCCCGCCAGCCCCAACAGGGACGAGCCAAAGGCCACCCCCATTCCACTCAGCTGGGAATCCAGACCGTCCATCAGGCGGCCAAACACGTCCACGCCCGCGTCGCCCTCTTGCGGGGCAAGGCTGCGAATGGTGTCGACCAGCGCGGGCACGGTTGTGGCCAGACCGTAGAATGTTCCCAAAAGGCCCAGGAAAATCAGTAGGTTGACGATATAACGTGTGATTTCGCGCGCTTCGTCGACGCGCGTTGCAACCGAATCCAGAATAGACCGCGTGGAAGAGGACGACACCTGCATCCGCGCACCGCGCGTGCGCAAGAGGGACGCCAGCGGCGCAAGCAATTGCGGAGGCTTGTCGTCACCGTCCTGCGTGCCGCCGACAAAGCCTTCGATCCAGCGGACCGATCCGATCAGCTGGAACACCTGCCAAAAGCAGGCAACGACACCGATCAGAAAGACAAAAAAGATGAACCCGTTCAGATAGGGGTTGGCCTCGAACACGGGCAATACGCTGGGCGCCGCGACGAACACCATCGCCGCGCTCAGGGCGATTACAATCAGCATCAGTGCGATCTGCCGCACCGGCTGGGAAAATTGCGGCCGCGCTTCGCGGTCCATCTGCGACATGCGCCCGGGTCCTTGCCCTAGTTTACTGCTCTGCAGCAACGATAACGAAGAATGCCCGACAAGGCCAAGGGATTATGCACAGATTGCCCGTACACGCGCCGCCAACCAGTCCAGATCGGCATCTTGCAGCCCGATCTGGTTCAAATGATCGGCAGTGTTGAAAAGATATTCGGTGTTGGGACCACGCCCGCCCACGGCCTTGGCGATGATCTGCGCCTGTTCTTCCAGCGGCAGGCCGCCACAATATTGGTCGTGCTCGGCGTCGATGATATAGGCCACCGCATCGACCACCCGCCCGTCCACCAGTTGCAAGGACACGGTCGCCTCGTAATAGGCCGACGAAATCAGTTCGCGGGCGCGCAGATACTCAAGGGTCGCCTCTTCCGCGCCCGCCTCGACCTCCATTGCGATGCCTTCGCAAGAGGCAGGCGGCGACGCATCCAGCGCCAGCACCAGCCCCGGTTCCGCCTCCGTGCCACGGTGGTGGATCGAACGCATGCAAAACGACCTCTGATAGCCTTTGAGCCGTGCGACAACCCGATCAGCCACCGGAAAACCGGGGTTCCAAAGCAAGCTGCCATAGCCAAAAACCCACATCGTCATCGACACTGTCCCCTTTGTCTTTGTCGCAGGCCGGTAAATCCGATTCGCCCATGCAATGAAAGCCGCGCCCCGGACTGTCCACTTCTTTTGGCCCAAAATATCCTGGGGGAGCCGCGTCAGCGGCGGGGGCAAAGCCCCCGAACACCCTAACGGCAATAAGATCCGCTGCGATAGCGCGCCGTGTCAAAATGCAGGTGGTCGCGGTGATAGCCATCCGAACCGGGGCCCAGAACCGTACCGAACGTCCCGCACGCCCCCGCGTGCATCTTGCGCAGCGCCTTGCCGTGACGGCGGGAGTCCCACCCTTCGAGCACGCTGACAATTTCGCCGCTCTGCAATTGAAAGCCCGAGATATCAATCGCCCGGCCCTTGCCATGTTCGGACACTTTCGCGCCGGGCTGATTGTTGCGCGTGCGGCAGGTGTAATGCGCGGCGACGCGGTAACCCTTCAGACCGCCCAAACGTGCCAGCGCCGGTTTCGCGCTGCGCTCGGTCCATGTTTTCAACGCCTTGGCCGTTGCGCAATCCATCACCGCTTCCTGGCTCAGCGCGATGCCTGAGACCGATCGCAGCTTGATCGCGTCGGCAATGCCACAGGACGCTATCGGGCCAGGCACGGGGCCGAGATAGGTGCCTTGCAGGTCGACATCACCGCAGACCGCCCCTTTGGCGCGTTTGCGTTTCTTTGCCATGGCCTTTTGTTCCAGCGATTTGGGCCGCACGGATGGGCGCAATGCTGACAAAGGACCAAAGAATGACGCAGCCGACGCCAGATGCACCGCGCTTTGGTCCGGCTGTAGCAGGATCACCCCGGAACGGGTCACGACGGGCTGTGCGGTTGCCGCAGGCATCGAAACAGCCGCGCGGGGCATCGGACGAAGCGATTTCTTGGGCGCTTGCGCTGCCGCGGCTGTGGCCAGACACAGGGCCAACACGACTGTCAGCCCCGCCTTCATGATTTGCTGACCTGCGGCGTGCGGCCAAAGTCCGGCGCGGCGGTGTCCTGTCCCGCTTCGATGATGCCGCGACGGATTGCGCGGGTGCGGGTGAAATAGTCGAACAAATGGTCGCCGTCCCCCGTCCGGATAGCCCGTTGCAGTGCGAACAGCTCTTCGGTGAAGCGCCCCAGAATTTCCAGCGTCGCGTCCTTGTTGGTCAGGAACACGTCCCGCCACATGGTCGGATCGGATGCGGCGATGCGGGTAAAATCCCGAAAGCCGGCCGCAGAGTATTTGATGACTTCACCATCGGTGACGCGGCCCAGGTCATCGGCCACGCCCACCATCGTGTAAGCGATCAGGTGCGGCGTATGCGATGTGACGGCCAGCACCAGGTCATGGTGGTCGGCATCCATTTCCTCGACATTGGAGCCGATGCCCTCCCACAGCGCACGCAAGCGCGCGGTGGCTTGCGGGTCTGTCCCCTCGACCGGGACCAGCAGGCACCACCGGTTGTCGAACAAGGTTGCAAAGCCCGATTCCGGTCCTGAATGTTCGGTCCCTGCCAGCGGGTGACCGGGAATAAAGTGTACCCCTTCGGGCAAATGCGGGCCGACGCTTTCGATCACGCTACGCTTGACCGAGCCTACGTCGGTCACGGTCGCACCTTTGGCCAGATGCGGCGCAATCTCGGCAGCAACGGCGGCCATCGCCCCCACGGGTACGGCCAGCACCACCAGATCGGCACCCGCGACCGCTTCGGCGGCGGTGTCGCACACGCGATCCGTCAGCCCGATCCGGCGCGCGGTGTCGCGGGTGGCCTGGCTGCGGGCATATCCCGTTACCTCGCCCGCAAGCCCGCCGCGTTGGATCGCCCAGAACATCGACGAGGCAATCAGCCCGAGACCGATCAGCGCAATGCGGTTGTAGACAGGGGCCTGTGCAACACCGGTCATGCGCTTTTGCTTTCTTTGAACTGACGCACCGCGTGCACCACGCGGCGGCAAGCGCTTTCGTCGCCGACAGTGATGCGCAGCGCGGCCGGCAGTTTATAGCCCGCGACACGGCGCACGATCAGCCCCTGGGTCTGCAACCACGCATCGCAGGCGTTCGCCTCGTCGGCGCTGCCGAAACGGGCCAGCACGAAATTGGCGTGGCTCACGTCCGACGGCACACCCAGAGCGGCCAGACCCTCGGCCAGAATGGTGCGGCAACGGGCGTTTTCACTGCGGCAGTGGTCGGCATAGGCCACGTCGCGCACCGCCGCCTCGGCGGTGTCCAGCGCCGCCTGGCTTACGTTGAACGGACCACGCACACGGTTCAGCACGTCAATCACATGGGCCGGACCATAGCCCCAGCCAATGCGCAACCCGCCCAGTCCGTAAAGTTTCGAGAACGTACGGGTCATCACGACGTTCTGACGGCTGTCCACCAGCGACGCCCCGCCATCATAGCCCTCGACGTAATCGGCATAGGCCCCGTCCAGCACCAGCAGCGCCTGTTTCGGCAGGCCGTCCGCCAGACGTGCGATTTCCGTGTCCGCGATCATGGTGCCGGTGGGATTGTTGGGGTTGGCAATGAACACCAGCCGCGTCTTTTTGGTGCAGGCCGCCAACAGCGCATCGACGTCCGTGACCCGGTCGGCTTCCAGCACTTCCACAGGTGTCGCCCCTGCTGCCTTTGCGCTGATGGAATACATGCCAAAGCCGTGGACGGTGTGCACGACCTCGGTGCCCGGCCCGGCATAGGCGTTGCACAGAAACGCAATGATTTCGTCCGATCCTGCACCGCAAATGATCCGCTCGGCGTCGACACCGTGGACCTGCGCCAGGGCGGCGCGCAGTGACGCGTGGTCGGTCGACGGGTAGCGGTGCAGCTGGTGCGATGCCCGGCGGAACGCCTCCATTGCCTTGTCGGACGGCCCCAGCGGGTTCTCGTTCGACGACAGCTTTACCGCATTTTCCACGCCCGCCACATGGCTGGTGCCCCCCACGTATGGGTCGATGGACATGATGCCGGGTTGTGGCGCAATCGCTTGGGTCATGGGTTGGCTCCTTCGGAGGTTGTTTTAGCGAGCCAAACGCGCCTGCGCCATGCCCTTTTGCGGATGCGGAAGTTTGCCAATGCCAGTGTGTCCTAACGTCCTTTGTGTTGCACCGCCAGCAGGAAGAACATAAAGTGAACAAATGGTTAAAACACTGTCAGAAAAACTCGCGATTCTCTCTGATGCGGCACGCTATGACGCTTCCTGCGCCTCGTCGGGGGGTAACAAACGCAACAGCCGCGACGGCAAGGGGCTTGGCTCGAACGAAGGATCGGGAATATGCCATGCCTATACGCCCGACGGGCGCTGCATCAGCCTGCTCAAGATCCTGATGACCAACTTCTGCATTTACGACTGTGCCTATTGCGTCAACCGCGTGTCCTCGAACACGCCCCGCGCCCGGTTTACCCCCGAAGAGGTCGTGTCGCTGACCATCGAATTCTATCGCCGCAACTATATCGAGGGGCTGTTCTTGTCCTCGGGCATCATCCAGTCGCCGGACAAGACGATGGAGGATATGGTCCAGATCGCCCGACTGCTGCGCGAGCGCGAGAATTTTCGCGGTTATATCCACCTGAAAACCATCCCCGATGCCGCGCCCGAGCTGATCGCCGCTGCAGGCCTCTACGCCGACCGCCTGTCGATCAACGTCGAACTGCCGACCGAGGCGGCGGTGGCCGCCTATGCCCCCGAAAAGAACCCTGCGACCATCCGCAGCGCGATGCAGGATGTCAAAGCCGGGCGCGCCGCGTCAAAGGATCGTTCGCACAGTGGCAAACGCCCACCAAAGTTCGCGCCCGCAGGGCAATCCACCCAGGTTATCGTTGGCGCGGACGGGTCGAACGACGCCACCATTCTGGGGCAAGCCAACAGCCTGTACGGCAGTTACGGGCTGAAACGGGTGTATTATTCCGCCTTTTCCCCGATCCCCGACAGCAGCGCAAAACTGCCGCTGGTGCAGCCGCCCTTGGTGCGTGAACACCGCCTCTATCAGGCCGACTGGCTGCTGCGCTTCTACGGGTTTTCGGTGGACGAGATCACCGGTGTGACGCAGGCGGGCAATCTGGATCTGGACATGGACCCAAAGCTGGCGTGGGCCATCGCGCACCGCGGGCTGTTTCCGCTGGACGTGCAGCGGGCCTCGCGTGATTTGCTGCTGCGGGTGCCGGGGTTTGGCGTTCGTACGGTGAACCGTATCCTCAGCACGCGCAGACACCGTGATCTGCGCTATGCCGATCTGCAACGCATGGGTGCGCTGCTGAAAAAGGCGCGGCCTTTCATCACGCTGCGCGACTGGTCGCCGGGGCGGCTGACCGACAGCGCCGACCTGCGCGCGCGCTTTGCCCCGCCCCCCGAACAGCTTAGCCTGTTCTGATGCGCACCATCGCCCTGCCCCGCATCGGCACGGCGCAGGCCTGGCGCTACGCGGCGCGCGGGTTGCTGGCAGAAGATGTGCGTCCCGAGGATGTGTTGTGGTCCTTTGACGATCCCGCACAGGTGGACCTGTTCGCCGCCCAGCCGCGTCGCAAAACCACGCCCGCGCAGGTGACTGTGCCGAAATCCTTCGTCGACATGGCCAATCGCGTAGTCTGGCACAGCGATGACGACCGTTTTGCCCGGCTTTATACCTTCCTGTGGCGGCTGCGGGACACGCCCGCTTTGATGCAGGATCGGGGCGACGCACAGCTGTCCCATCTGCGCAGGCTGGAAAAGAACGTGAACCGCTGCGCGCACAAGATGAAAGCCTTTGTCCGCTTTCGCGACCTGAGCGCCACTGGCCCCCGCCGCCGCTTTGCCGCCTGGTTCGAGCCGACATATCACACGGTTGAGCCAACTGCCCCGTTTTTCGCAAAGCGGTTCGGCGACATGGACTGGATGATCGTCACCCCCGGTGTCACCGCACGATTCGAGGATGGCCGCCTGAGCTTTGCGCCCGGTCAGGCGCGGCCCGATCTGCCCGAGGACGCGACCGAAGAGCTTTGGGGCACATATTTCTGCAATATCTTCAACCCCGCGCGGGTCAAGGTGCAGGCAATGACCTCGGAGATGCCGCGCAAATACTGGAAGAACATGCCAGAAACCCGGCACATCCCACAGTTGCTGGCCAATGCCGAGGCGCGCGCCCGTCAGATGCAAGAGGCCATGCCGACCCTGCCGCCGCTGCGGGCCGAACGGATCACCGCCAGCCTGGCCGACCTGCGCGCCACCGCGACCCGCGACAGCCTGGAGACGGTGAACGCGCAAATCCGCAGCTGCACCCGGTGCGCCCTGTGCGGCCCCGCCACACAGGCGGTGACCGGCGAAGGGCCGCGTGACGCTGCGCTGATGGTGGTGGGCGAACAGCCCGGCGATGTCGAGGACCGGACGGGGCGTCCCTTTGTCGGGCCAGCGGGACAGCTTTTTGACGAGATTGCTGCACAGGCAGGACTGGACCGGCAGGCAACCTATGTCACGAACGCTGTAAAACACTTCAAATTCCAGCAACGTGGCAAACGCCGGATGCATCAGGCACCCAATCAGGGCGAGGTGCAGCATTGCAAATGGTGGCTCGAGGCCGAGGTGGCCTTGGTCAAACCCAAGTTGATCCTGGCGATGGGCGGGACGGCCCTGCTGGCACTGACCGGGACCAAGGATGGCATCCTGAAACGACGCGGACAGGTCGAGGATACGGCTTATGGGCCGGTTCTGGTGACGCTGCACCCGTCCTATCTGTTGCGCCTGCCGGACGCATCGCTGCGCGCGGCGCAGACGGAACTGTTCCGCGCCGATCTGGCGCAGGCCGCGCAGAGGGCTCGTCTGGTTGCGTAAGCGCCTAATGCAAAAAGGCCGCGCTCGGGGGCGCGGCCTTTTGTAAGTTTCGGAACAGATCGAAACGATCAGTTCTTGGCGTAGAATTCGACCACGAGGTTCGGTTCCATCACCACCGGGTACGGCACATCGCCGAATGCGGGTGTGCGCACGAATGTGGCGGTCAGCTTCGAGTGGTCAACGTCCATGTAGTCGGGCACGTCACGCTCGGGCAGCTGTGTGGCTTCCAGGATGGCCGCCATCTGCTTGGAACGGTCACGCACTTCGATCACGTCGCCTTCTTTGACGCGGTAGGACGGGATGTTCACTTTCTTGCCGTTCACACGGACGTGGCCGTGGTTCACGAACTGACGGGCCGCGAACACGGTCGCCACAAATTTCGCGCGGTAGACAACGGCGTCCAGGCGACGCTCGAGCAGGCCGATCAGGTTTTCACCGGTGTCGCCTTTGACACGCTCGGCTTCGGCATAGATGCGGCGGAATTGTTTTTCGGTCAGATCGCCGTAGTAGCCTTTCAGCTTCTGCTTGGCGCGCAGCTGCAGACCGAAGTCCGACAGTTTGCCCTTGCGGCGCTGGCCGTGCTGGCCGGGGCCATATTCACGACGGTTGACCGGCGATTTCGCGCGGCCCCAGATGTTTTCGCCCATGCGGCGGTCGATTTTGTACTTGGCAGACGTGCGTTTGGTCACGGCTGGTCTCCTTTATATAGGTTCATAAAGGGCGTTGTCCTCTGGTCCATGACCCGACAGGCTTCCTCTTGCGAGGTCCACCAACACCAATGAGGGGGCGCTTATACGCCCGCGCGGGTCGGTGTCAACGGCCTTTCCACCCATTGGTACGGGCCATCTGCGCCACTGCGTCGTGCCGGTGGCAGGTGGTCAGGTGATCGTTGACCAGACCACAGGCCTCCATCCATGCGTAGACGATGGTCGGCCCGCAGAATTTGAACCCGTCTTTCTTCATCTGTTTGGAGATTCGCGCGCTGAGCTCTGTGCTGGGCGGCACCTGGTCCTGCGATGTGTATTTTGGCTGAAGCGGTGCAAAATCGACAGTGCGCCACATATAGGTGTCAAAGCCGATCTGGTCCTCGATCGCACACCACGCGCGGGCATTGCTGATGGCCGCGTTGATCTTGCCGCGATGGCGGATAATACCCGCGTCCTGCACCAGCCTGTCCACCTCTTCCGTGCCCCAGGTGGCAATGTCGCGCGGATTGAAACCGCGAAAGGCCGCGCGGAAATTGTCGCGCTTTTTCAGGATGGTAATCCATGAAAGACCAGCCTGAAACCCGTCAAGGATCAGCTTTTCCCACAGCGCGCGGCTGTCGTATTCGGGCACGCCCCATTCGGTGTCGTGATAGGCCCGATAGATCGGTTCTGATCCGGCCCAGTTACACCGGGAAAGACCGTCATCACCTGCCACTCCCCCACACATCCGACATCTCCGAAAATAAGGCTAAAATAGGAACATTCATACAGTGTTAGGGAATATGGCGGCAAAGTGGAAGCCAATCCCGAACCGTTTAGAGGTGCCACGTGAACCTGGACAAACTGCGCATTGCCGACGTGCCACCCGGTGCTGAAAACCCGCTGAACTTCGCGGTGATGCAGCGGGATGCGCCAATTCTGGACATGGTGGCCGAGGCGATCCGCCACAAGCAGACGCTGCTGGCCTTTCAGCCGGTGGTGTTGTCACAGGACCAGTCCCGCGTGGGCTTTTACGAGGGGCTGATCCGCATCACCGATGCAACCGGTCGTGTGATTCCCGCCCGCGACTTCATGCACGTGGTCGAAAGCACGGAGCTGGGTCGCGAAATTGACGTGCTGGCGTTGCAAATGGGGCTGCGCGCGCTGCACGAAACGCCGCACCTGCGGCTGTCGATCAACATGCCGGCGCGGTCCATCGGCTTTGCCAGTTGGACGCGCACCCTGAAACGCTGGCTGGACCGCGACCCCACCATTGCCGAACGGCTGATCCTGGAAATCACCGAAGGGTCGGCGATGACCGTGCCCGAACTGGTCATCGACTTTATGGACCGTTGGCAGGTGCGTGGCATCTGCTTTGCGCTGGATGACTTTGGGTCGGGTCAGACGGCCCTGCGATATTTCAAGGATTTCTTCTTTGATATCTTGAAGATAGACGGCCAGTTCGTGTCAGGCATTGCCAAGGACCCGGACAACCAGGCGCTGGTGCGGTCGATGGTGTCGATTGCACAACATTTCGACATGATGACGGTCGCCGAATTCGTCGAAACGCAGGCGGACGCAACGATCTTAACCACACTTGGTGTGGATTGCCTGCAAGGATACCTGCACGGCGCGCCCACCACCCGGCCCGGCTGGAAAATGCCACCCCCCGTCCGCGCGGCGAGCTGATGACGCCCCCGCGCTATGGGACTTGCGTATACGTTGTGACAACGGAACGAATGGTTTATCCAAACACATAAGTCGAAGGGCGGGCAGTCGGCATGTTGCCTGAACCGCCAGTGCGTCCTTCGTCAAACAACAAGAGGATGCATTCCATGACCAACGTCGTCATCGCCTCTGCCGCGCGTACCGCTGTCGGCAGCTTTACCGGCTCTTTTGCGGGTACCCCCGCCCACGATCTGGGCGCTGCTGTCCTTGAGGCGATTGTCGCGCGCGCAGGCATCGACAAATCTGAAGTCAGCGAAACAATTCTGGGTCAGGTCCTGACGGCTGCCCAAGGGCAAAACCCCGCCCGCCAGGCGCACATCAACGCGGGCCTGCCGATTGAAAGCGCTGCGTGGAGCATAAACCAGGTGTGCGGCTCTGGCCTGCGCGCCATCGCGCTCGCCGCACAGCACATCCAGTTGGGCGATGCCGACATTGTTGCCGCCGGCGGCCAGGAAAACATGTCGATGAGCCCCCACGCCGCGAACCTGCGCATGGGTCACAAAATGGGCGACATGCAATATATCGACACAATGATCCGCGACGGTTTGTGGGATGCGTTCAACGGTTACCACATGGGCCAGACGGCTGAAAACGTTGCCGAAAAATGGCAGATCAGCCGCGATCAGCAAGATGAGTTTGCCGTCGCTTCGCAAAACAAGGCGGAAGCCGCGCAAAAGGCAGGCAAGTTCCAGGACGAGATCACGCCCTTCACCGTCAAGGGTCGCAAGGCCGATGTCGTTGTGGACAGCGATGAATACATCCGCCACGGCGCAACCATCGAAGCCATGCAAAAGCTGCGCCCCGCCTTTACCAAGGATGGGTCGGTTACCGCCGCCAATGCCTCGGGCCTGAACGATGGTGCCGCCGGCGCGCTGCTGATGACCGCCGACAACGCTGAAAAACGCGGAATCGAACCGCTGGCGCGAATCGTTTCCTACGCCACCGTCGGTCTGGACCCGTCGATTATGGGCGCGGGGCCGATCTTTGCCTCGCGCAAGGCGCTGGAGAAGGCCGGCTGGAAAGCCGAAGACCTGGACCTGGTCGAAGCCAACGAAGCTTTTGCCGCACAGGCCTGTGCCGTGAACAAGGACATGGGTTGGGACCCGTCTGTTGTGAACGTCAACGGCGGTGCCATTGCCATCGGCCACCCCATCGGTGCCTCGGGCGCGCGCATCCTGAACACGCTGGTCTTTGAGATGAAGCGTCGCGGCGCCAAAAAAGGTCTGGCTACACTGTGCATCGGTGGTGGCATGGGTGTCGCCATGTGCGTTGAGCGCCCATAATTTCACATAGGCGACGCAATATAGTTGCGGACACAACGTGAAATGAGTAACAAGATTTCGCGGCACATCTATTGCCGCGGAATCAAAGGCCGAACTCATGTCGATCCGAACATCGCCAATCCATCCGATCGACACCTACGCCATACACTGCGTGGCAGGGATGCACAGATTTCCCCCCGCATCCATGCAAATCCCAAGATTTGCCTTATCCCAGCGCAATTTATGCAATTATCGCTCTGACAAACGCTTGTCATAACTTTCGCGATAAATGCATGGACGCCATTGGCGAACACACGCAAGACTAGAACAAAGCCCACAAGGAGGAATACACCATGGCCAGAGTTGCACTTGTTACCGGAGGATCGCGCGGAATTGGCGCGGCTATTTCGCAAGCGTTGAAAGATGCAGGCTATAGCGTCGCTGCAACATATGCAGGAAACGACGAAGCTGCGGCGAAATTTACCGACGAAACAGGCATCAAGACCTACAAATGGAACGTCGCCGATTATGACGAAAGCAAAGCTGGCATTGCGCAAGTCGAAGCCGACCTTGGCCCCGTCGACGTCGTTGTGGCCAACGCAGGCATCACCCGCGACGCACCGTTCCACAAGATGACCCCCGAACAGTGGCACCAGGTCGTCGACACCAACCTGAATGGCGTTTTCAACACTGTGCACCCCGTCTGGCCGGGCATGCGCGAACGTAAATTCGGTCGTATCATCGTGATCAGTTCGATCAACGGACAAAAGGGCCAGTTTGCCCAAGTCAACTATGCCGCGACCAAGGCGGGCGATCTGGGCATCGTGAAATCGCTGGCCCAGGAAGGCGCACGCGCGGGTATCACCGCCAACGCCATCTGCCCCGGCTACATCGGCACCGACATGGTCATGGCTGTGCCTGAAAAGGTCCGCGAATCGATCATTGCGCAAATTCCAGCGGGCCGTCTGGGCGAGCCGGAAGAGATTGCCCGCTGTGTCGTCTTTCTGGCCTCAGAGGATTCGGGTTTTATCAACGGTTCGACGATCTCGGCCAATGGTGGTCAGTTCTTCGTCTGACCAACTGGCCTCTTGAACATCCGGCGCGCCCACCGCGGCGCGCCGTTTTTGTTTTCAAGCTCTTGCAAGATAATCATGCCACAGGTCTAGACGACCAGTCTAATTATACCTAGCTGTCCCACATGACAGAGCCACCCAAATCAAAAGAGACCCGGCAGCAAATCCCGACCACAGGACGTCAGCTGACCCTGCACAGCGGTTTCAGCGCCCCCCATCATGCGTGCGCATTGGCTGGGAACCGCGCGT
Organism: Pseudosulfitobacter pseudonitzschiae; assembly: GCF_900129395.1. Classification (GTDB taxonomy): domain Bacteria; phylum Pseudomonadota; class Alphaproteobacteria; order Rhodobacterales; family Rhodobacteraceae; genus Pseudosulfitobacter; species Pseudosulfitobacter pseudonitzschiae. Next base: position 385,863 of record NZ_FQVP01000003.1, on the reverse strand, counting down.
CTGCCCAAACTGTCACAGACCGACACAACCCTGCACGACGCGCCACGCGAAATCAGTTGCGGGCCCTCAACCGAACCCTATGACACCTAAGAATAATTTCATGAAAGCAGCCATTCACGACACTTTTGGCGAACCCGTTGACGTACTTGAAAACAAAGCTGTCGACACTCCCACACCAGCCGCAGGCGAGGTGCGGATCAAGACGGTGTTGTCGCCAATTCACAACCATGACCTGTGGACCATCCGCGGAAACTACGGCTACAAACCCGAATTGCCCGGCGCAATCGGCGGGTCCGAAGCCCTTGGCACGATCGACGCGGTGGGCGACGGTGTGGACGAAAAAATGATCGGTCAGCGCGTGACCGTGGCGGGTGTGCATGGCACCTGGGCCGAATATTTCATCGCCCCGGCCGCCGGTGTGCTGCCCCTGCCGGACGTGATTTCGGACACCTTGGGCGCGCAGTTGATCGCCATGCCCTTCAGCGCCATTTCGCTGTTGGAGATGTTGCAGGCCAAGAAAGGCGACTGGATTGTGCAGACTGCCGCCAACGGTGCCGTGGGCAAGATCATGGCCGTTCTGGCCAAGGCGCGCGGTATCAACCTGCTAAGCCTAGTGCGCCGCGCGGACGCGGTGACCGAACTGACCGACATGGGGATCGACAACGTATTCTCCACTTCGGACAAGGATTGGAAAACCAAGGCCCAGACCTTGATCGGCAAGTCCGGCGCGGTTTCCGCGATCGATTCCGTCGGTGGCGAACTGGCCGCCGATCTGACCGACCTCTTGGGGGCCAACGGCGAACTGGTTGTCTTTGGCACCGCCACAGGTACGCCGCTGACGCTGTCCTCGGGCACGTTGATCATGAAACAGATCACGGTCAAAGGCTTCTGGGGCGCGAAAGTCAGCGCCGACATGGACCCTGCCCTGCGCACCCGCCTGATCACCGAACTGGTGACACTGGCCGCCCAAGGCACGCTGACGCTGGAAGATGGCGGTGTTTACGGGCTGGACCAACTGGCCGACGCGATGAAGGCGGCGCTGACACCCGGCCGTGCGGGCAAGGTCATGCTGCGCCCCTAAACGATGCGATCAGAAAGCGGGGCGGCTGTTCCAGGGCCGCCCGCGATCAAGGCTTTGAGAACGCATAGAACCAGCCTGTGACGGGATACTTGCCCAGAGTTGCAAAAACGCGCATGTGACAGAGGCATAGTCCGTCTACCGAAGGCCTCCTTATGTCCCCTTTGCGCGCCACCGCCATTGGCTTTGTTGCCGTCCTGCTCTGGGCGCTTCTTGCGCTTTTGACCGTCGGATCGGCGCCGGTGCCGCCATTGCAGTTGAACGCTATGTGTTTTGGAATCGGCGGTGCGCTGGGGCTGGTCTGGAGCGGCGCAACCGGCGGGCTGCACCGGCTGCGCGCTGTGCCGCTGCGGGTCTATCTGTTCGGCACCCTTGGGTTGTTCGGCTATCACGCGCTGTATTTCTCGGCCCTGCGTCTGGCCCCCGCCGCCGAGGCCGGGCTGATCGCCTATTTGTGGCCGCTGCTGATCGTGGTCTTCTCGGGACTGTTGCCCGGCGAACGGCTGCGCGCGGGGCATATCGTGGGGGCTGTCACCGGTTTTCTGGGTGCGGCGCTGATCATCTCGGGCGGCAGCACCGGATTTCAGGCGGCGTATCTGCCGGGGTATGGGCTGGCGCTGGTCTGTGCGCTGTTCTGGTCGGGCTATTCCATCGGCTCGCGCCGGTTCGGCGCCGCCCCCACCGACAGCGTTGCCGTGTTCTGCATCGCCAGCGCGGTGCTGTCGGTGCCCCTGCATCTGGCGTTCGAGGTCACGCAATGGCCCGTGGGGACCACAGGCTGGGCCAGCACGGTTGCGCTGGGGCTTGGCCCCGTGGGGCTGGCATTTTACGTGTGGGACATTGGCGTGAAACGTGGCGACATTCAAATGCTGGGCACCGCATCTTACGCGGCACCCTTATTGTCGACACTGGTTCTGGTCATGGCGGGCGTCACCCAAGCCAGCTGGTCGCTGGCGGCGGCTGCCGTTCTGGTCACCGGCGGCGCTGTCATTGCAGCGCGCGCCAGCTTTCACTAAGGCTGTGGCTAGACAGACAGCCTGTTAATTTCTTCTTTCAGGCGGAGTTTTTGCTTTTTCAGCTCGGCCACTTTCAACGTGTCCGCACCGGGTGCGCGCAGTTCCTTTTCCACTGCGTTACTCAGGTTTTCGTGCTTCTTCTTCAACTCATTCAGGTGTGCGCTCAGGCTCATGCAATCCTCCATTCGTTCAAGTACAACCACAGCAGAGCATGATTTTACATTTCTGTCACGCTGCATACGCATCATGAACTTGTGAACGGCAGACCACTGGTCAAAATTCCAGCCGCGCCCCATCGCGCAGAACCGCCTTAATTTCAGGGGTATAGCTTTCCGCGTCCCGCAAATGGCTTTCGCCGCGGTGCAGAAGGCGCGGAAAATGCAAGCGAAATTCTGCCCGTCCGCCCTTGCGTGCGCGGATTATGCACAACTCGGGGGCGCGTCCGGGGCGTGCTGAAAAAGGCAGCACTTCAATGCTGCCCAAAACGGGACGCATACCAGCCAGCAGGTCGGGCAGGCGTGCCATGCGGTGAACAAAATGAGCGAATCCGCGATACCGCAGGCGTTTGGCCGCGACCTGAACCCAATCCTCCAGTGCCGTATCCTCGCCCAAGGCCCCCTCGCGGCCCACATAAGGCGATGGACGGCTGGCGCTGCGATCAAAGAACGGCGGGTTGGCAATCACATGGTCAAAGCTGCGCTCTTTCAGCGGCATCGGCAGGCGGGTCAGGTCGGCACATGTCACCTCAAGCCCATTGCGCCGGGCGAGATCCGCATAATAGGGCTGTCGTTCGACGCCGTGCAGGTCCAGCCCCGGCACCCGCGCCCCCAGACACAAGGCCGCTGCGCCCGCGCCACAGCCCAGATCCAGAACCGATTGCCCCGATTGCGCCGGAACGCTGGCCGCCAGCAGAACCGGGTCCAGCCCCGCACGATAGCCGGTGCGCGGCTGCCACAGCATCACCTGCCCGCCCAAAAAGGCGTCATGGGTCAGCTCGGCGCCTTCGCTCACAGGCCCAGCGGAATTTCGTTGTCGCGCATCACCCGGGTGGCCGCGTCATGATCATCGGCCCGCACCATCAAACGGCGCGGGAAAATCCCAATACCGCCTTCGAGTACGCTCATGTTTACGTCCAATTCAAAGCAGTCTATATCCTCGCCCGACAGTAGGGCCGAGGCAAAGGCGATGATCGTCGGGTCGTTGCTGCGCAAAAGTTCTTTCATGATCACGGATGTAAGAGAAGGTGGCCCTTAATGTACAGGGGCCAATGGGGGCAAGATGGACAGCACCGCACCGATGTTAAAGCCGCATGACCGGCTGGCCGCACGGCTGGCAGACGACATGGACGCGGTCAATACGCTGATCCGCACCAAGATGGCCTCGGAACACGCGCCGCGCATCCCCGAGGTGACCGCGCATCTGGTCGGTGCAGGCGGCAAGCGACTGCGCCCGATGCTGACGTTGGCGTCGGCACATTTGTGTGGCTACACAGGACCCTACCACGTGCATCTGGCCGCCACGGTTGAATTCATCCACACCGCCACGCTGTTGCATGACGATGTTGTCGACGAAAGCGAACAGCGGCGCGGCCGTCCCACCGCCAACTTGCTGTGGGACAACACGTCCAGCGTTCTGGTCGGGGATTATCTGTTCGCACGGTCCTTTCAGTTGATGACCGAATGCGGCTCGATGGAAGTCATGCGCATCCTGTCCAACGCCGCTGCCACCATCGCCGAGGGCGAGGTGCTGCAACTGACCGCGGCACAGGATCTGGCAACGGACGAAGCCGTCTATCTGCAAGTCGTACGCGGCAAGACAGCGGCGCTGTTTTCGGCGGCGATGGAGGTGGGCGGCGTCATTGCCGATGCCGACGCCGCGACGGTCAAGGCGCTTTTTGATTACGGTGACGCACTGGGTGTGGCGTTCCAGATCGTTGACGACCTGCTGGACTATCAGGGCCAGTCCGAAGCGACCGGCAAGAACATCGGCGACGATTTCCGCGAACGCAAGCTGACCCTGCCCGTGATCAAGGCCGTGGCCAAGGCCAGTGCCGACGAACGGGCCTTTTGGGTGCGGACCATCGAAAAGGGCAAGCAGGACGCGGGCGATCTGGATCATGCGCTGGCCTTGCTGAACAAGCACGGCACCCTGGCCGAAACACGCGTCGACGCGATCGGCTGGGCGGAACGGGCCAAGGCGTCGCTGGCCCCCCTGCCCGATCATGACATCAAGGATATGCTGGTTGATCTGGCAGACTTCGTGGTCGACCGGATCAGTTGAGGGGGCGTGGTGCAGCCTGGGCCCGCATCGACCCCAACGCACCGTCGCGCACCCACCAGCCCGGTCGCGCCGATGACAGGATCGCTGCCGCCTCTGCAGCGTCCTGTGCCGTGGCGAACACGCCGAAACAGGTTGCACCCGACCCGGACATCCGCGCCAGCAAACAACGCGGCAAAGCCGCCAGCGCCTGACAGGTCTGGGTGATCTGTGGTTCCAGCGCCTCGGCCGCCGCTTGCAGATCGTTGCGCTGCGTCCCCAGCCAGTCGCACAGGGCCGCAGCATCCGCGAACACGGGCAGCACGTCAGGCATCGGCGCATTGTCCTTGCGCGCCAGAGCCCTGAATATCTGCGGTGTGGACACGGCCACACGCGGATTGGCCAGCACCACGTGCAAGGCGGGCAATCCTGCCAGCGGTGTCACAGCCTCGCCTATGCCTTGCATCCGCGCCGCACCCGAAGGGACGCACACGGGAATATCCGCGCCTAGCTGCAACAACTGTGCTGCATCTGCGTCACGCCCTGCCATCTGGCAAAGGCCCCGCCAGACCGCCGCCGCATCGGCAGAACCGCCGCCGATGCCCGAAGCGACCGGCAGGTCCTTGGTCAGGGTCAGCGCCGCCGCCAGATCAGGAAACAGCCGCGCCACCCGCAGCACAAGGTTGTCGTCACCCGCAGGCACCTCGCCGCCCTCGGGACCATCCACGCGCAATGACCAGGCATCAGCAGGGTGCAGTTGAACCACGTCGCCCACATCGGCAAACACCACCAGCGAATCCAGCAGGTGATAGCCATCCGCCCGCTGCCCCGTCACATGAAGTGTCAGGTTGATCTTGGCAGGGGCAAAGACCCGCAGGCCCGCCATCGCCACAGGTTCAGCGGTCAAGGATCAACGGCCACTTTCAGGGGCGGCGCGCCCTCTTCGGCCAGCACCTTGTCCAGGCCGACCTCAAGCTTGCGGCGGATCCGGGCGGGATCGGCTTCACTGTTCTCCTCGGTGGCATCGACAAAGGACAGCGCCCGTCGCCACTGGAACCGCGCTTCGCGCTTGCGGCCCACGGCCCACAACGTGTCACCCAGGTGATCGTTGACAACCGCGTCAACCGGCTCAAGCTGGGCCGCGCGTTCCATGTGAACAATCGCCTCTTCGTAGCGTCCAAGCCGGTAAAGCACCCATCCGAGGCTGTCGATGATATAGCCACTGTCCGGGCTGGCCGCGACCGCCTGTTCGATCATCTCCAGGGCTTCGTCCAGATTGACCTGCTGCTCGACCATCGAATAGCCAAGATAATTCAGCACCTGCGGCTGACCGGGGTTCAACGCCAGCGCGTGACGGAAATCCGCCTCGGCCTCTTTCCACTGACCCAGACGTTCGTGTGCGATGGCGCGGGCATACAGCAGGAACCATTCGGCCCGCGCCCCCTCTGCCGTCAGTTCAAGCGCACGGTCATAGGCGGCAATGGATTCGGCAAACTGGTCCTGCTGGCGCAACACGTCGCCCAACGTGGAAAAGACCACCGGCAGATCGGGATAGCTGCGCGTCAGTTGCTCCAGCACTTCGATCGCCGCATCCGGCTTGTCCGCGCGGCGCAAGGCCGCGGCGCGCCCCAGTTCGGCGGCGTGAAAGGCCGGATCACTGGCGGGCACTTCCTTGTAGACAGCGATGGCCAGATCGTATTGGTCCAGTTCTTCCAGAAGCTCTGCATTCAACAGCAGCGCGTCCACATGGTTGGGACGCAGGTAGCGGGCCAGACGACCATAAAGCAACGTATAGTCCGCCGACGCCTCGCTGCGCAGCGCACCGGCCAGCGAATAGAACACTTCTGCCAACCCGTCGCGGGCCGAAGTGACATGGGTAAACGGCAGGGTTTCCCCCGCCTCAAGGGCCGTGATCACCCGTTCAAGCTCGGGGTCCAGGCTTCCGCCAAATGCCTCTTGCAGGCTCGCCACCGCATCGGCGTTGCGATCCAGCTGGCTCAGCACTTCGGCACGCGCCATGGCGCCACGTCGGGTGCGGACCATGGTGCCACTGTCGGTGCCCGAGAAAATCGCCTCAGCAGCCTCATATTCACCGCTCATCGCCAACGCCATCGCCTTGTGATAGAGCGCAAAGCCCTTCAGGCCCTGCTCGCGCGAAACCTTGTCAAAGCCCGCAAGCCCCGCTTTCAAATCTCCCGCGCCCACATGGGCCCAACCTGTCAGCAGACCATCGACCAGCGGCCCGATGCCTTGGGTGTCCATATCACGGTCCAGCAGCGCGTCGTAATCCTCGCGCTGCGCCATGTCGGCAATGATTGCCATATGCGCCGCCTGACTGCGCAGGCCCGCTTCTTCCATCTTCAGGGCGATCGGCAGCGCCTGTAACACGTCGCCCAGCAGCAAATGCGCCAGCGTCGCGTCCTCCATCAGGGCGGCGTTATCGGTGTCGTGCAACAGCGCGGTATCGTAATAGCGTGCCGCCATACCAAAATCGTTCAGATACGAAGCTTGCCGCGCCGCCAGATAGGGGCCTGCAACATCCTGCGCGGCCAGCGGCGTCGCCAGCGTCCAGATCAGGGCTGTGGCTGCGGTGCTTTTCAGAATGGTTCGGATCACGCGACTGCCTCGTCTGATTTCGTTTGGAATAAGGCTATCAGGTCTGCACGCGGGCGCAATGGGCCTGCGCGCGGGGTGGTAAACAAAGCTGTGAGTTACGGCGGCTAATTGCACAAGATGCGCGCAGGGTCATGGAGTCTCTTGTCAGATCACGGGAAATCTGAATACTTAGGAAAATGGCTAAGTATGATTCACACCTCGACCAGATATTCGCGGCCTTGGCCGATCCCACGCGGCGCGCCATCATGGACCGCCTGTCGCGCGGGCCTGCCACCACCAGCGAACTGGCCGCCCCGCATGACATGGCGATGCCGTCGCTGCTGGGACATCTGGCCAAGCTTGAAGGTGCCGGGCTGATCACCTCGACCAAGTCGGGGCGGACCCGCACCTATACGCGCACGGACGCCGCGTTCATGCCGGTGCAGAACTGGCTGGGCCAACAGTCCGACCTGTGGACCCGCCGCCTTGACCAACTGGAAGATTACGCAAGACAACTCGCAAAGGACCGCGCCAATGGAACTTGACCCCCAAACCGACCTGACCTTTACACGCAAAATCGACGTGTCCCCCGCCCTGCTTTGGGAATGCTGGACCACGCCGGAACACATCAAGGCCTTTTTCGTCCCCAAACCCCACAAGGTCACAGCCTGCGAGATCGACCTGAGGACCGGCGGGCGGTTCAACACCACATTTGAGGTTGAGGGCAACACGATGGAGAACAACGGCGTTTTTCTCGAATTGATCCCACAGCGCAAACTGGTGTTCACCGACACCTACAGCGAAGGCTGGAAACCCAACCCAGATCCATTCATGACCGCCATCGTCGAATTCGAAGACGACGGCGCAGGCGGCACGATCTACACAGCCACAGCACGCCACCGCTCTGCAGAAAGCCGCCAGAACCACGAAGATATGGGCTTTTTCGACGGCTGGGGCACCGTGGTCGACCAACTTGCGGCCTATGCCAAAACCCTCTGAACGCAAAAAGGCGGGCCTGCGCCCGCCTTTTTCTCACGCCACCAGGGGCATCACATGTTCGGGTAGTTCGGCCCGTCCCCGCCCTGCGGCGTGGTCCAGTTGATGTTCTGGCTGGGATCCTTGATGTCGCATGTCTTGCAGTGCACGCAGTTCTGGAAGTTGATGACAAAGCGCGGGTCCTTGCCGTCCTCTGTCACAAACTCGTACACACCGGCAGGGCAATAGCGCGCCGACGGACCGGCATAAACCGGCAGGTTCCGCTCGACCGGAATGCTTGGATCTTTCAGCTTCAGGTGCGCAGGCTGGCTTTCCTCGTGGTTGGTAAAGCTGAAGGCCACGTTGGTCAGACGGTCAAAGGACAGCTTGCCGTCCGGCTTGGGATAGCTGATTTCCTTGTGCTTTTCCGCAGGCTCGGTCGCATCCGCGTCGGACTTGCCGTGCCCCAGCGTGCCCAGCAACGAAAAGCCCAGCGTGTTGCACCACATGTCGAACCCGCCCAGCGCCAGCGATGCGGTCAGCCCGTATTTCGACCACAATGGCTTGACGTTGCGGACCTTTTTCAGATCCTTGCCGATGGCGCCGTTGCGCACCTCGTCCTCATATGCGGTCAACTCGTCGCCCGAGCGGTCCGCCTTGATCGCTTCAAACGCAGCCTCGGCCGCTGCCTTGCCGGACAGCATCGCATTGTGGTTGCCCTTGATACGCGGCACGTTGACCATGCCCACCGAACAGCCCAGCAGCGCCACACCCGGTGCCACCATCTTGGGCATCGACTGATAGCCGCCTTCGGTGATCGCCCGCGCGCCATAAGCCACGCGCTTGCCGCCTTTCAGCAGCTCGGCCACCATCGGGTGATGCTTGAACTGCTGGAACTCCATGTAGGGGAACACATAGGGGTTCTTGTAACCCAGGTGGACCACGAACCCGACATAGACCTGATTGTTATCAAGGTGATAGATGAACGAACCGCCACCCGCCTTGCTGCCCAACGGCCAGCCCATCGTGTGGGTGACGGTGCCTTCCTTGTGCTTGGCCGGGTCGATCTCCCAGATCTCTTTCATGCCAAGACCGAATTTCTGCGGTTCCTTGCCGGCCGACAGGTCGTATTTCGCGATGACCTCTTTCGACAGAGATCCGCGTACGCCCTCGCCCAGGAACACGTATTTGCCGTGCAACTCCATGCCCGGCTCATAGCTGTCCCCCTTGGTGCCATCGGCGGAAATGCCGAACTCACCTGCAACCACGCCCTTGACTTCGCCGTTTTCGCCGTAGACCAGTTCGGAACAGGCCATGCCGGGGAACACTTCGACACCCAGCGCTTCGGCCTGCTCGGCCATCCAGCGGCAGACGTTGCCCATCGACACGATATAGTTGCCGTGGTTGTTCATCAGCGGCGGCATGGGAAAGTTCGGGATACGGACCTGGCCCGCTTCACCCAGCATGTAAAAGTTGTCTTCCTTGACAGGGATCGTGACCGGCGCGCCCTTTTCTTTCCAGTCAGGGATCAGCGCATCCAGCCCGCAAGGGTCCAGCACCGCACCCGACAGGATATGCGCGCCCACTTCCGAGCCTTTTTCCAGCACGACCACGTTCAGATCGGCGTCCAGTTGTTTCAGACGGATCGCCGCCGAAAGACCCGCAGGCCCGGCCCCGACGATGACCACATCATATTCCATCGCTTCGCGTTCTGTATCGGCCATGCTCGGCGGCTCCTTGTGCAAAAGCGCGTGCAAACACCGCAACGCGCAACAATCTTTCGCGCTTGGCTAAACCACAGAGGCGGTCATTGCAATGGAAACACGTCGTCAACACGCCTCGGCTGCGACGGTTTTTCGCAGGACAGCGGCATGTGGGCAAAGCCTTCAGTCTGTCGGTCGATCACCCATCAAATACCGTGGCCCGGTGCCCTTCTCTCGCGCGCGGTCACCGGGGTTGTACAACGCACAGCTGTCCAGGCTCAGACAGCCGCACCCAATGCAACTGTCCAGCGTGTCGCGCATCCGCTCAAGCGTGTCGATCCGTTCATCCAGCGCCGCGCGAAAGCCTGTGCTGATACGGGCCCAGTCCGCCTTGGTCGGCACGCGGCCCTTGGGCAGAAGGTCCAGTTCGGCGCGAATCTGCGGCAGGGTAAAGCCGAACTGCTGCGCGATCATCACGAATGACAGCCGCCTGATATCCGCCCGCTCGAACCGCCGCTGTCCGCCTGCATTGCGCCAGGGGTCAATCAGCCCCTGTGCCTCATAATACCGGATCGCCGACACCGCCAAACCGGTCCGCGCCGCCAGATCACCAATGCTCAATCCATCTTTTGCCATGCTCAAAAAATCCCTTGACCTAAAGTTAAGTTTAGCAATTACGGTAGCAAAACACGGACCAAATCAAAAGGAAAATCCACCATGCCCGCCCACCTTGAACATGCCAATTTCACCGTCTCCGATCCTGCCGCCACCGCCGAGTGGATGTGCGACCTGTTCGGCTGGCACATCCGCTGGAAGGGCGACGCGATTGCAGGCGGTCACAGCATCCATGTTGGCACAGACGCGCATTATCTGGCGCTCTACAGCCCCGACGCGCCACAAAAGGCAAAGGAATCCAGCTATACCACCGTGGGCGGGCTGAACCACATTGCCGTCACCACCGACGACCTCGACGCGCTGGAAACCCGGATCAAGGCGCGCGGCTTTGTCACCAAGAACCACGCCGACTATGAACCGGGCCGTCGCTTTTACTTCCACGATTCCGACGGCATCGAATACGAGGTGGTGCAATATGACTGATCCTGCCATTCATCTTGCCAGGTAAACTCCGGGGGAACGCCGCAAGGCGTGGGGGTAGCGCCCCCCTCCAAAACCCGCGCATCAAGCCCGGCGGATCGGCGACATTCGTCCCCTCGACCACAGGCGGCCCTTGCAATCCCCCGCCGCAATAGGTCAGTTAGCATGCAACATTGACCGGCGGCCTCTTTGGCCGCCCAAATCTGCTGGACGTGACCTATGGAAAAGATCCCGATGACCCGCAAGGGTCACCAAGCCCTTGAGACCGAACTCAAGCACCTGAAATCCGTCGAGCGCCCTGCCATCATCAAGGCTATCGCCGAAGCGCGCGAACATGGCGACCTGTCGGAAAACGCCGAATACCATTCCGCCAAGGAAAAGCAGTCTTTCATCGAGGGACGCATCAAGGAGCTGGAAGGCGTTATTTCGCTGGCTGATGTGATCGACCCAACCAAGATGAAAGGCGCCATCAAGTTTGGCGCGACCGTCACCCTGGTCGACGAGGACACCGACGAAGAGAAAACCTATCAGATCGTGGGCGAATACGAGGCCAACATCGAGGCAGGCCTGCTGAACATCAAATCTCCCATCGCCCGCGCCCTGATCGGCAAGGAAGAAGGTGACAGCGTCGAGGTACACACCCCCGGCGGCGGCAAATCCTATGAAGTGCTGAAAATCGCGTTCATCTGATCGGAACTCCAGACATGGCCGACACGTCGCCCAGCGCAAACGCATCCAATCAGAGCCCGTCCCGCCCCGGGTCGCCGACATTGGCGCGCCCGACGCCGCTGGGTATCTATGACCGCCCGCGCTCCGAGGGCATCTCGGGAATCGAGATCGCCGCCATTGCCCTGTCTGCCATCTGGCTGCTGGGGTCGGCGGTCTTCTTTCTCAGCATGCCATCGGCGCCCGAGGGACAGGAGAGCGGCAACAGCGGACTGATGTTCCTGATGACCATGCTGGCCATCTTCATGCCGGTGGGCATGATCTGGGTCGCAGCCACGGCTGCCAAGGCCAGCCGCGTCATGCGCGAGGAAAGCCAGCGGTTGCAGGCGGCGATCGATGCCATCCGCCAGGCCTATATCGCTCAGCAGCACAGCCGCGATAAGTCGATTGAACCTTCCGTCGCGCGCAAGCTGGATGAAATCGCGGCGGCCGCCAAGAAAACCGAAACCACGTTGGCCACCTTCCACACCCGCCGCGACGCGGTGCAACCAGCCCGGCACACGCCCCCGCCCATGGCGCCGCAGGCTGCCGACGACCAGCCCAAGCTGGCCCTTGGCACCACGTCAGAAGAAACCGCGCCCCCCCTCGCGCGCGAGGATTTCATCCGCGCCCTGAATTTCCCTGAAACCGCCGAGGATGCCGCGGGCTTTTCCGCCCTCCGCCGCGCGCTCAAGGACCGGCCTACGGCCCAGATGATCCAGGCGGCCCAGGACATTCTGACCCTGCTCAGCCAGGACGGCATCTATATGGACGACCTGCGCCCCGACCGTGCCCGCCCCGAGATCTGGCGCAGCTTTGCCCAGGGCGCACGTGGCCGCAGTGTTGCCGCGCTGGGTGGCGTGCGGGACCGCTCTTCGCTGGCGCTCACTGCCGGGCGGATGAAACAGGACCCGATCTTCCGCGATGCCGCGCACCATTTCCTGCGCCGTTTCGACCGCAGCTTTGCCGCATTCGAGGCCGAAGCCGATGACGCCGATATCTCGGCGCTGGCCGACACCCGCACTGCGCGTGCTTTCATGCTGCTGGGCCGTGTGGCAGGGACGTTTGACTGACCAGCGGGACACCTATGTCCCGCGCAACCGCGCCGCGTGCGCATCAATCACGCCCACCAGATGATCCGCCACCACCCGCACCCGCTGTGAGGCCATCAGATCGCTGTGCATCACCAGCCAGATGTCCTGATCCACGCCCAATTCCACCGGCAGCCGTTCCAACCCTGCCTCCTGCGCCAGAAAATGCGGCAGCACGGCCAGTCCCAGCCCCGCCCTTGCCGCGCTCAGCTGTGAGGCGAGCGTAGACGTCACGACCACAGGCGCAGTGTCGCGAAAGCTGCGCGCCAGCCATTGTGCCGCCGGCAGGTCGCCAAAGCGGTCCGCCCAGCCGATATAGCTGTCCGCCTCGAACCCCACGCCCCCGCCGCGCTGCGCCATGTAGTCCACCGCGCCATACAGTCCAAAGCCCAGCGTTCCGATCCGCCGCACCGTCAGGTGCCCGCGTGTGGGCCGCACCATGCGCACCGCCAGATCCGCGTCCCGCTTGTGCAGGTTGACCGAGGCGACGTCCGTCGACACCTCGACCGTCAGCCCCGGATGCGCCGCCAGCAGCGAGGCCAGTGACGGAATCAGCAGCGGATTAGCCAGATTTTCCGCCGTCGCCAACCGCACGTGCCCGCGCACGCCGCGCCCCGCTTGAGCTGCACTTTGGAACCCTTCCATGGCCGCCTCCAACGCCTCGGCGCGGGGCATCAATGCGGTGCCCTCATCGGTCAACTGGTATCCGGTCTGTGCCCGCGCGAACAACGGCACACCCAGCGCCGCCTCCAGCCGTTCGATTCGCCGCGAAACAGTGGCCACGCCCGCGCCAAGGGACGCCGCCGCCCCAGTCAGCGTCCCGGTCCGCGCCACAGCCAAAAAGGCGGGCGTGTCGTTCCAGTTCAATGCATCTTCCATTTTTCGAAAACAGCCTTCTGATATTCTCTATATTTTTTCGAAATCAGAATACGCATCTTGTCCTCATTCCTCAACCGAAAGGACACGATATGCACCGCCGACATCTGACACCCGAATTTTCCGTCTCGGCCCTTGGCCTTGGCTGCATGGGGATGAGCGAATTTTACGGCCCCCGTGATGACACGCAATCGCTGGCCGTCCTGAACCGCGCCGCCGATCTGGGGGTTACGTTCTTCGACACCGCAGATACGTACGGCCCCCACCACAACGAGGAACTGTTGGGCCAATTCCTGCGCACCCGCAAACCACAGGCCGAGATTGCCACCAAGTTCGGCATCGTCCGCAACGCGGGCGAATACCGTCGCGAGATCGACAACAGCCCGGACTATGTGCGCCGTGCCTGCGAGGCCTCGCTAAAACGGCTGGGGGTCGAGCGGATCGACCTCTATTATGTCCACCGCATCAATCCCGCCCTGCCCATCGAAGAGGTGATGCACGCGCTGTCAGACCTGGTGGCGCAGGGCAAGATCGCCCACATCGGCCTGTGCGAGGTCAGCGCCCCCACCCTGCGCCGCGCTCATGCGGTGCATCCCGTGACGGCGGTGCAAACAGAATACTCCCTATGGACCCGCGAGGTTGAAGCAGAGGTTCTGCCCACCTGCGCGGAACTGGGCATTGGCTTCGTGCCTTACTCGCCGTTGGGGCGCGGGTTCCTGACGGGCGCGTTCGACAAGGAAACCACCTTTGGCAGCGGCGACTCCCGCGCGCACCTGCCGCGGTTTTCTGCTGACAACATGGCCAGCAACACCCGCATCGTCGACTGTGTCCGTCAATTGGCCACCGCCAAAGGCTGCACTCCTGCGCAGATCGCGCTGGCCTGGCTGCTGTCCAAGGGCGACCACATCGTGCCGATCCCCGGCACCAAACGGTTGAAATATCTCGAAGAGAACATAGCCGCCACCGACATCACCCTGAACACAGAGGAACAGACAACCCTCAATCGCGCCATCGCCGCACTGGACGTGGCGGGCGACCGCTATACCGCAGAAGGCATGAAAGGAGTGAACGCATGAGCACCCCCCGCACCGACCGGACCATCGCATTGCTTGAAACCCTGGAGAAAGGGGCGGCGGCCAAGGTGCAAGCCAACCTGAACAGCATGGCCCCTGACCTCTTCGACACGCTTCTGGGCTTCGGCCTGGTCGACGTGCTGGACCGCCCCGGCATCGACCTGCGCACCCGCGAGATGTTGACGGTGGCGGCGCTGACCGCGATGGGAACTGCGCCCGAGCAGCTTGAATTCCACATCCGCGCCGCCCTGAACACCGGCGTCACGCGAGAAGAAATCGTGGAAATCCTGTTGCAGATTGCGGTCTATGCCGGTGTGCCTGCCTGCATCAACGGCGTGGCGGCAGCGCGCAAGGCCTTTGAAGCCCACGGCATCTGATCACAGCCCGAAACCACCCCAGGGGATAAAGCGCACCGGATCACCGCGTTTGACCACCAGCGGGCCGTCGGGCAATTCCACCAGCCCCTCGGCCCAGCTCAGCCCGCTGATCCGGCCCGACCCTTCGGACCGGAACACCTCGGCCACGCCGTCCCGCATCCGGGCGCGCAAATATTCGCGGCGGCCCGGTTTCTTGGACTTTTCGAATCCCGCAGGCACCGTAAAGCCCTGCGGTTCCTGCCAACCGGACCCGGCCAGCAACGCCAGCGCAGGGGCGGCGAACACCAGCGTGCAAACCATCGCCGCCACCGGATTGCCCGGCAGCCCAAAGACTGGCGTGCCCTTCCACATCCCCAAGGCCAGGGGCCGCCCCGGCTTGACCGCAATGCGCCACAGCGCCAGCGCCCCCGCCTCGCGCAGCAGGGCCGACACGTGGTCCTCATCCCCCGCCGACGCACCACCGCTGGTCAGGATCGCGTCGACCTGCGCACCGTCCAAAGCCGCCGCCAGCGCGGCGCGGTCGTCTCGCACTCGGCCAAGGTCCACGGCCTGATGGCCCAGCCGCTTCAACAGCCCCAGCAACATCGGCCGATTGGCGTCGTAAATCTGTGTTTCGCCCGCATCCGTGCCCGCCTCGGCCAATTCGTCGCCCGTGGACAGCACACCAACCCGCAGGGGCGCGAATACCGGCACCGCACCGACACCCACCGCCGCCAAAAGCGCCAGATCGGCTGGGGTCAGCCGCCGCCCTTGCGGCAGCACCTCGTCGCCTGCAGCCACATCCTCGCCCGCGCGACGGCTGTTCGCGCCCGCCTTGACCGGCCCGTTGAACGCGATACGCCGCCCATCAACGGTCACGTCCTCTTGCAGCACCACGGTGTCCACGCCCGCAGGCAAGGCTGCCCCGGTCAGCACCCGCACAGCATGGCCCGCAGGAACCGCGCCGTCGAAATCACCGCCCGCCGCTGCACGCCCCGCAACCAGCGGCAATACATGAACGCCGGCCGCGCGGCCTCCGGCAAAGCCGTACCCGTCCACGGCGGTATTCGGACGCGGCGGGTTGGACCGCTGTGCCGTGACAGGGGCGGACAGCACACGACCCAGCGCGTGCTGGACGGCAACCGTTTCCACCTGTGCGACCGGCGTCAGCCGCTCTTGCAGCAAGGCCAAAGCCGCGTCCACCGGCGTCCAGTTCACACCGGGTGGCAAGGCAAAGCAGTCGTTGGACAGGGGCGGCGGCTGGGGGGCATCTACGCGCAGTGCACCGCGCAAGGCGTCCTCATGCCCCAGCCCCAAAATCCAGCCCTCTGCCGCATCGCCGTCAGCCAGCATCGCGGTCAACCGATCCGCTTTCAGCGCCGACAACACCTGCGCCAGAACCCGCACCTGTGCAGCATCCTTGATCTCGTCCGGCTGCGTCCGCGCCGCAATCTCGGGCGCAATCAGCGAGGGCCAGACCTCGACCAGCGCAATGCCTGCGTCCAACGGTTGAAACGGCCAGACCGCCAGATCATCCTCGAACCGCCGCCGCAACCGCGCCAGCACCGGCAAGCCCATCAGCGCCTGCGACCCCACCGACCCGGCGCCGCTGAGCTGCCAGACGGAAAAGGCCCCCTTCGCCAGCACCTCGGCGCGGCGACGCTCGGCAAAGGGGTTGGCGTAACCTGCCTTGGTGCGCGGCAACCCGTCCACGTCGCGTTTCAACCCATTGCCCCAGAACGGCCCCTTGCCGCCCAGCGACAGGTTGATCGCACCGGCCACGTCAAATCGGTTGTTGCCCTTGGGCGCATCCTCGATCCGTTCCGCGACCCAGTCCCACAAGGCCAGCGGATCATCCGTGCCCGCCGCAGCGCGCGCAAAGCCCTGCGGATAGCCAAAGGGGAAATCGAATCCGACCATCACCCGACGGCCCGCCGCCCGCTCGGCCAGCACCGTATCGCCAATCCAGCCCTCGGCCATCTGACGGTTGCGCAGATATACTGGTGCCTCTGCCACGCCCCGGCGCGCCACACAGGCCCAGATCGCATCGGCCCTGGGCGTCGGGCCACGGTCGTTGCCCCCGGACCAGTCCACCACGATCACTGTGTCGAACATCACAGACCCACCTGCGCCAGTATGAAATCGGCAATCGCTACCGTGTCGTCCAGATCGAACACAGGCACGCCCACATCCACCGCGCTGTCGCTGGCCACCGCCCGCACCGTCGGATCGTCGGGCGCGATCAGCGGATTGCCGGTCTCGGCCCTGTGTGCTTCGACCTTGGGGTGGGCGTCGCGCTTATACCCTTCGACCAGCACCAGATCGACCGGCGAAAGTTTTTTCAACAGCTCCGACAGCGGCAACTCATCCGCGCCGCGCATCTCGTGCATCAACGCAAAACGGTTGCGCGAGGCCAGCAGCACCTCGGATGCCCCCGCCACACGGTGCCGGTGGCTGTCCTTTCCAGGGTGATCCACGTCAAAGGAATGATGCGCATGTTTGACCGTGCTGACGGTGAACCCGCGCCCCGTGATCTCTGTCACCAGCCGTTCCATCAACCCTGTCTTGCCCGCGTTCTTCCAGCCGACAACGCCAAAAATCCTCATAGCATCGCCTCTGCTGCCGCCAGATCCTCGGGCGTGTTGACGTTGAAAAACGGATCGCCCGCGTCTGGAAACTCGGCCAGCCGCCCGTCGTGGGCGTCGGTCCAGATCACCACCTTGCGCAGTCCGCCGTTCAAGGCGGCGCGCAGGTCATCGCGCAGGGCCACGGGCCACAACCCGAACGTCGGGTGCCGGATCAGCCCACCCGTCATCGACCGCGTATCCGCATCGCCGCGCGGCGTCGCGGCCAACGCCAGCGGGTTGGCCATCCCTTCGGAGGCCCGCAGCAGACGCGGCACCAGATCGCAAGGAAAGAACGGCGTATCGCCAGCCACGGTCACAATTGCATCGGCCCCCTGACCGGCGGCCCAGTCCAGCCCGGCCAGCACGCCCGCCAACGGCCCTGCAAACCCGTCCACGCTGTCGGCCACAACCGGCAAGCCAAAGCCCGCAAACCGCGCCGCATCGCCATTGGCATTCAGCGCCAGCCCCGCCACCTGCGGCTCCAGCCGCGCGATCACCCGCGCCAACAGGGTCTGTCCGCCCAACGGCAACAGCGCCTTGTCACCGCCGCCCATCCGCGTGGCCAGACCACCGGCAAGGATCACGCCCAAGGGTTGCTTCATCCTTCGCCCCCCTTGCGGCCCGACTTGCGCGGTTCGTCCTGCACGGCAGCAGGATCAGCATCACGGATCAGACGATCCTCGCCCGCAAGACAGACAAACCGCTGCCCGCGCATCCGACCGATCAGGGTCAGCCCGACCTGCTGGGCAATCTCGACGCCCCAGGCGGTGAACCCCGAACGCGACGCAAGCACCGGAATGCCCATCATCGCGGTCTTGATCACCATTTCGGACGTTAAACGCCCTGTTGTGTACAAGATTTTGTCGTCGGCGCTCACGCCCTCGTCCAGCATCCAGCCCGCGATCTTGTCCACCGCGTTGTGGCGGCCCACGTCTTCCATATAGACCAGCGGACGGTCCTGATGGCACAGCACCGTCCCGTGGATCGCCCCTGCCTCAAGATACAGCGAGGGCGTGCGGTTGATCGCGGCACTTAGCGCATACAGCCAAGAAGTGCGCACGGGCGTGGCAGGCAGCACGACATCGTCCAGCCCCTCCATCATGTCACCAAAGACGGTGCCCACGGCGCAACCGCTGGTGCGGGTCTTTTTCTTCAGCTTGTCCTCGTGGTTGGTCTGACGCGCCGTGCGCACCACCACCACCTGCAACTCGTCATCGTAATCCACGCCGGTGACAACATCATCATCGCCCAGCATCCGCTGGTTGCGCAGAAAACCCAGCGCCAGATATTCGGGGTAATCGCCGATGGTCATGGCGGTGACGATTTCCTGCGCGTTCAGATAAATCGTCAGGGGCCGCTCCTCGACCACAGACAGATCAACCTGCGCGCCCGTATGGTCCCGCCCGGTCACGCTGCGGGTCAGTCCGGCACGTGCGGGCATGGGCGCTATCAGATAGCTGCCTGAATTGTCTTGCGTCGCCAATTGCATCCCCTGTCTTTGCCCGCTACCTCTAGACCAACACTAAGGTTTCACAATGTCCACCACCACACCGAAAACGGCCTTTTGGCGCGGCGTCCGCGACAGCGCCCCCTTTACACTTGTTGCAGGTCCCTTTGCCCTGCTCTTTGGCGTGATCGCCACCGAGGCGGGGCTGAACCTGTTCGAGGTCATGACCTTTTCGCTGGCCGTGATCGCAGGAGCAGCACAGTTCACCGCGCTGCAACTGATGCAGGAAAATGCACCCACCGTTGTCGTCATCATCTCGGCGCTGGCGGTGAACCTGCGGGTGGCAATGTATTCCGCCGCCCTCACCCCCTATCTGGGCCGCGCGCCGATGTGGCAACGGGTTTTTGCGGCCTATCTGCTGGTCGATCAAAGCTATGCGCTGAGCCATCAGAAGTTCGAGGCCGAGCCTGCGATGACCGTGTCCGAGCGGATGGGCTATTACATGGGCACCTGCATATTGGTGATGTCGGTCTGGTATGGTGCGAGCCTGGCTGGCGCGATCATCGGCAGCGCGCTGCCGCCACAGATCCCGATTGATTTCGCCCTGCCGATTGCATTCCTGGCCATGGTCGCCCCGGCCCTGCGCACCCTGCCCCATGTCATCGCGGCCTTTACGGCTGTCGTCGTCAGCCTGTTTGCCGCCTCTGTGCCGTGGTCGCTGGGGCTGATCATCGCGGGCGCCGCCGGCATGATCGCGGGCGCACAGGCCGAACTGTGGATGGAGCGCCGCACATGAGCACCCTGACCCTGTGGATTGTCATCATATCGCTGGGCGTGGGCAGCTTTCTGCTGCGCTTTTCGTTTCTGGGACTGGTCGGTGACCGTCCCCTGCCACCCTGGCTGCTGCGCCACCTGCGCTATACCGCGGTGGCAATCCTGCCTGCGATGGTAACGCCGCTGGTGGCCTTCTCGAACGAAGCAGGCACCGGACCCGAACCGGGCCGGCTGGTTGCGGCGCTTGTGGCTGTGGCGGTGGGTGCAAAAACCAAGAACGTGCTGGCGGCGATCGGGTCCGGTGCCGCGGTGCTGACGCTGTATATCCTGATCATGGGATAAGCGGCGGGCGGCTTTGTCACCGCCGTGCTGTGCGACGTCAGACGAAATTGACCTTTGCGCCATCGACTGACTAGAGACGCGAGCACCGGAGCGTCACGCAGATCGCAGCGAAGGGCAGGAAAGAGCCCTTTCCGCAATCCCCCGCGCGGGATCAAGGCCGCAGGCCGCCGCACAGCAAACCTTTGGCCCAAACCGTATTGAAGGACCGGTTTGGGCCAATATTGCGTGGCGCGGCGCGTTGATAGGATTCAGAAAACCTGGTGCATCGAGTCAATGGTGCGCGACGTTCGCCACCTGCCGCCAAGATCAAAGCTGGATATTGGCCACGCCGTCGACGATATCGCCTTCGTCGTTCTCGTAATATTTGTCAGTCACGACGCCCGGAAGCGCACCGAACTGATCCATCAGCTTGGCCGGGAACCACGTCGATTTGATGCCCTGGAACCCGGGGACCTGCGTCAGGATATCCGTGGTTGCCTGCGCACAGCGGGCGTCACCGACGTTGCCATAGCCACGCACCAGTTGCAGCACCCGTTCGGCCTGTTCGGCGGTCACGGGGACCGTCTGGCTGACCACATGATAGGTGCTGCGCGCATGGGCGCTTTTGTAGCTTTGCAGAACCGCAGGCGTGATCCCGTACAGAACGTCACCTTTTTCCGGCACGCGCGGATGCTTGTACGATCCAGCCGGGTCAAAGATCACCCGTTGCGAACCGTTCACCACCAATGCCGAATGCCCACCGCTGCCCGAGCGGTTGTTGACCACGGTCAACAGCGTCAATGACGGTGCCGAAGGGTCGCGATAGGCGCTGGCGGCAATCACTTCGGCTGGCGAATCGTTCACCGGCTTGATGGCACAGCCCGCCAGCCCTGCAATCAGCGACAGGGCAATCAGGATCGAACGCATGGGGTCAGTCTCCGGTGGTCTTGGCCAAGGGGTTCAAAGGCTCAGGAAATGAAAATCGCCATCAGAACCAGCACCGCGAGAATCACGATGACGCTCCATTTGGTCCATGCCATGAAGCCGTTAAACGTGTCTTCTTGCACCTTGATGTCCATCTCGCCGTGTTTATGGTCTGCCATCGGTCAGGCTCCTGTTTGTCTGGGTTGATCCACTTTGGCCGCTGGTTACTGCATTTGCGTGGCCCTGTCACGGTGTCAATGGCGCGCAGGGTGCATTCCCCTCAGCCCTGTTCCGTGCCTTCGTCCAGCGCCTGGGCCAGCCGGAAGCCGATGCGATTGGGGGCCTCTTGCTCGACGGCCTTGGGCAGGGCGCGCAACAGGACATTCAGCTGGGTTACATGCTGGATCAGTTGTGTGCGGGCCCCTGTGGGATCAGAGCCGTAAAAGGTAATCACGTCCGGGTCAAAGTACCCCATTCCCTCGATCCGCAGAACACCGGCGTCACCACCCGCAAAGCCCATGGCGACCTCGTGTTCGTTGTCCAGTTGCTGCTCGAAGTTCTTGATATAAAGCGCCAGCCGCTCATAGGCCCATTGCGCGGGGCTTTTCTGGCTGGCCGGTTTTCCGGTGATGCCCTTGGGGACCGGCTGGTCCTTGGCGTTCGCGGCATCAGGGTTGCTATGCACCTCATAGAGGCGAGGCATCACATCGGCCTCGATCGCCTCGGCGGTCGTCTTGATCTCGTCGTCCATCGTCACCCCTTACGCCTTTTGAAAGACCCAAGCCCCGTCGTCACGCAACGTGCGCGTGGCCAGTCCCGTCTGGTGAAGGTGCGACAAATGCGCAAAGGCTTCAACCATCGCAAGCCCGTATTCGCCCTCGCCGATCTTGCGCTTGAACAAAGGCGCATAGCATTCGGTGGCCGATTTGGGTGTGTCGATATACTCCAGCAGCCGTTTCAACGCGCCGTGGTGATTGTCGATCAACTGGCGCATCCGCGTGGGCAGTCCGGTAAAGGGCAACTTGTGCCCACCCAGAACCAGATGATCCGGCCGCGCCAACGGCTCCAGCCGCGCGCAAGCCTCCAGCCATTCGCCAATCGGGTCGGCCATGGGTTCGGTCGCGTGCACGCCCACATTTGGGCTGATCGACGACAGGATCTGGTCGCCTGACAGCACAAGGTTGTCGTCACGGCTCCAGAAGGTCGCATGTTCCGGCGCATGGCCGTTGCCCATGTGAATATCCCAGGTGCGCCCGCCGATGCGGATCGTCTGACCCTGCTGGATACGGGTATAACCCAGCGGGATGGGAGCGACGATATCGGCAAAGTTGAACGGCCGCTCACCCGCGCGTTTCTGGTACAGGTCCGGGTCCATCCCCGCGCTGCGATAAAACGCCAGCGTTTCGGGCAAGGGGGTCTCCTGAACATCCAGAACCAGCATCCGCGCCATCAGCCAAGCGGTCCGCGTTGTCACGACTTCGGCTCCGAACTCACTTTGGAACCAGCCCGCCAGCCCGATATGGTCCGGGTGGTGATGCGTGACGATCACGCGGCCCACAGGCTTGCCCCCCAAGGGACCGGCCATCATTTCCTGCCACAGCCTGCGGGTCTTGCCATTGTCTAAGCCGGTGTCGATCACCGTCCAGCTGTCGCCGTCATCCAATGCATAGATATTGACGTGATCCAGCTTCATCGGCAGCGGCAGACGAAACCACAACACGCCTTCGGCCACTTCGACGGCGGTGCCGTG
The DNA here is from genome assembly GCF_900129395.1 of Pseudosulfitobacter pseudonitzschiae. GTDB lineage: Bacteria > Pseudomonadota > Alphaproteobacteria > Rhodobacterales > Rhodobacteraceae > Pseudosulfitobacter > Pseudosulfitobacter pseudonitzschiae. Next base: position 363,201 of record NZ_FQVP01000003.1, on the reverse strand, counting down.
TTCGGGCGGCTCGGGCCACGGATATCTCAGCCCCTGGGGCGCACCATCTGCCATCAGGCGGCCAACTCGTCAGCGCTCAGCGCCATCAGCGCCTTGGCACCCGCCTGGGCGTAAACCAGCAACCCTTCATGCTCGGGCAGCAAACGCTGGATGTAGAATCGCGCCAGCTTTTCGCGTGGCCCGCCGACTGCATCGGCCAGCGCCGCCTTCAGGTGCAAATGACCGCCCAGCACCCGCGCAAAGGCGCGCAGGTAAGGGACCGCACCGGCAAAGCGGTCTTCCATGTCCTTTTGCGACACCAGCCATTCGGTCGCCTCGCGCAGGTTCTCCGACGCCTGCCACACCGCCTCGCCCATACGGGGGAAGCGTTCGCGGGCCGCCTCGGCCTGTTCCTCGATCGCATCGATCAGCGCGTGGGCCGCCTCGCCGCCATCCATCATCTTGCGCGCGACAAGGTCCATCGCCTGAATGCCGTTGGTGCCCTCGTAAATCGAGGTCACGCGCACATCGCGGCAGAACTGCGCCGCGCCGGTTTCCTCGATAAAGCCCATGCCGCCGTGCACCTGCACGCCCTGTTGGGCCACATCGATCCCCACATCGGTGCCAAAAGCCTTGGCAATTGGCGTCAGGAACGCCGCGCGTGCCTTCCATTCAGGCGCGCCCGTGGCGGTGTGCATGTCGATCGCCACGGCGCAGGACAGCGCAATGGCGCGGGCGGCGAACACGTCCGCTTTCATCGACGCCAGCATCCGGCGCACGTCGGCGTGGTCGACGATGCTGCCAGTCGGGCCTTGGGTCTTGCCCTGCTTGCGGTCCAGCGCATAGGCCAGCGCATGCTGGAACGCGCCTTCGGCGATGCCGACGCCCTGCGTGCCGACGCCAAGCCGTGCGTTGTTCATCATGGTGAACATCGCCGCCATGCCACCCTGTTCGGGGCCGACCAGCCAGCCTTGGGCACCGTCATATTGCATCACGCAGGTGGGCGAGCCGTGCAGGCCCAGCTTGTGCTCCAGGCTGACCACCTTCAGGCTGTTGGCCTTGCCGGGGTTGCCGTCCGCGTCTGGGATATACTTGGGCACCAGGAACAGGCTGATCCCCTTGGTGCCCGCAGGTGCGCCCGGCAGACGCGCCAGCACCAGATGGCAGACATTGGCGGCAAAGTCGTTGTCGCCCCAGGTGATATAGATCTTTTGGCCCGTGATGCTGAACGACCCGTCGCCGTTGTCCTCGGCCTTGGTCGACAGCGCGCCCACGTCCGATCCCGCTTGCGGCTCGGTCAGGTTCATGGTGCCGGTCCACTCACCGCTGATCAGCTTGGGCAGATAGGTTTCCTTGAGCGCGTCGCTGGCGTGATGCTCCAGCGCTTCGATCTGGCCCTGCCCCATCAATGGCGCCAGTTGCAGCGCCAGACAGGACGCGCTCATCATATCGTTCACGGCGGTGTTCAGCGCCATCGGCAATCCCATGCCGCCATGCTCGGGGTCCGCGGTGATCCCGATCCAGCCGCCATCGGCAATCGCCTTGAACCCTTCGGCAAAGCCGGGGGAGGTCCGCACAACTCCGTTTTCCAGGTGCGCAGGCTTGAGATCACCATTGCGTTGCAGCGGTGCCATCACCTCTTCGCACATTTTCCCGGCCTCGGTCAGGATCGCGGCGGTCACATCGCTGCTGGCCTCCTCGAACCGTTCGGTGGCGCGCACCTGGTCCAATCCGACCACGTGATCAAACAAGAAGGTGAAATCATCAACAGGGGCGCGATAGGGCATGTGCAAACTCCTCAGAATTACGCCGCACCCTTGGCAATGCCCAGCGCGGTCATTAATGCGGGCGACGGGGGCAGCTTTGCGCGGTAACATGGGCTTTCCCGCCCCTCTAAGGCAACATCAACGCGGCGTCACGCACGGATCACATGAACCAGACCAAAACCCTCCACCTGCACCCCGATGCCGACGGCATCGCCCGCGCCGCCGCCCTGCTGGCTGAGGGCGCGCAAGTCGCCTTTCCGACAGAGACAGTGTACGGGCTGGGCGCAGACGCGCGCAACGGGCAGGCAGTGGCAGGCATCTATGCCGCGAAGGGCCGCCCCAGCTTCAACCCGCTGATCGTGCATGTGCCGGATGTGGACACGGCCCGCGCGCTGGTGGAGTGGACCGACACCGCCGACCGGCTGGCCTCCGCCTTCTGGCCCGGTGCCCTGACACTTGTGCTGCCGCTGGCGCGCGGTCACGGCCTGTCGTCGCTGGTCACCGCGGGGTTGGAGACCGTGGCCGTACGCGTGCCGCAGCATCCCACGGCACAGGCGCTGCTGAACGCCGCCCAGATGCCCGTCGCCGCCCCCTCGGCCAATGTGTCGGGCCGCATCAGCCCCACAACCGCGCAACATGTCCTCGACGGCCTGTCGGGCCGCATCGCCGCCGTGCTGGACGACGGCCCCTGCCCCGTGGGCGTGGAAAGCACGATCCTGTCGCTGGCAGGCACGCCCACGCTGCTGCGCCCCGGCGGCCTGCCGGCCGAGGCCATCGAGGCAGCCCTTGGCACCCCGGTCAGCCGCGATGCGGGCGACGCGATCACCGCCCCGGGCCAACTCGCCTCGCATTACGCCCCCGGTGCGACGGTGCGCCTGAACGCCACCAGCGCACAGGCGGGCGAGGTCCTGCTGGGCTTTGGCAAGATCAAGGGTGACTTGACATTAAGCGCCTCGGGTGACCTCGCCGAGGCCGCCGCCACATTGTTCGACGCGTTGCACCAGCTTGACCGCACCGGCAAACCCATCGCTGTCGCCCCGATCCCGGCCACAGGCCTGGGGGCTGCCATCAACGACCGGCTCAAACGCGCCGCCGCGCCGCGCTGAGATCCTTCATCTTGCTGGACAAACTCCGGGGGAGCGCCACAAGGCGCGGGGGCAGAGCCCCCTAAACCACTGTCCCGAAGTGCGCGGACACCTGCGCCTCGAACGCCGACGGCGCATCCGTGTCCCCGGCCAGATACCGCTGCAAATGAAAGCGGAATGCCGCATCCAGTATCAGGTACACGGCCTGCGCCCGCGCCTGATCCGCAGGCTGGCCCAGCCGGTCCAGCAACCGCACCACCAGCGCGATCATCGCCGCCTCGATCTCGAAGACCACTTCTTCGAAAGCCGGATCGAACATCGCCTGTGACCGTACGTCATACCACAGCCTGTGCGTTTCGGCATCGCGGCGGATCGACAGGGCAAGCCGCTTGATGAACCGCGCGAGCAGTGCGTCCGGCGCATCGCCGGTCCGCACGATGTCGTCCATCTGCGCCACGAACCCCACCTTGTAGCGCCGCACACAAAAGCCGATCAGGTCGACCTTGTCCTCGAAATAATAATGCAGCGTCCCCACGGCGACACCCGACATCGCGGCAATGTCGCGCAGGCTGGTGCGCGCATAGCCAAGCTGTTTCAGCGCGGTGATCGCGTGATCGGCCAGTTCCTGTTTTTTGCGCGCCCGCTTTGCGGATTTTGCATCGGCTTGCTGGCTCAGACGTTCAATTTTATCAATCTTGGTCAATATCTTGCCCCGTAGGTCCGGTCAGCCCCGCAAGGCGTTGATAAAAATTCCCGGCAACTTAAACCAGCTTGGCCGGTGTTGAAAGCGGGTCAGCAACCGGCCGACCACATGCTGACGGCGGTTGGTCACGAACCACGGCGGGCGCGGCAGCAGCGTCATACCACCCGAAAGCAGGTTGCGTGGAAAGGGCCGCCACGGCGCACGGATCACCACCCGCTCGGGCGCGTCGAACATGAACGTGTTGTGCACAAATCCGATCCCGCTCGACACGTCCTGCAGGGTGTGCCCGGGAAACGCGCCCCAAGGGCAAGCCGTCGACAGAAACGCCAGCCCGGTCCACGCATTGATCGCGATGGTGCCATAGTGCAGGTCAGCGATGATTTCCTCGAACCGTTTGCGCCTGATCTGCCGGATCGTGGCGGGGTGGATCAGGATGTTGGCCCCCAGTGTACCGCTGAGTGTTTCATTGGCATAGCGCACCGCTGCGACCAGATAGGCCGCCGGATCGTTGCCCCCGATCTCGTGCGTGGACAAGGCAGGGGCAAAGACCTCGTTGCGCGCAAACCAGCCATCCGCATCCGCAGGCGCGACGATACAGGCGGGGGCTGCGCCACGGTCGAACCGGTCGGCCTGCAGTGCATGATCGGCAAAATCTTGCATCCGTCCCTCGGCCCCCGGATAATAGGCCTGCCGTGCATCCAGCCCGGCCATCACCGCGCGCAGCTTGTCCAAAAGCCTGTCCTTCTGCGGCCAGTCGGCGGGCAGGATCAGCATCTGGCAGGCCACACAGTTGAAACCCGAGTTGTGAAGTTTCTGCGTCGCAAGATGCTCGGCCTGAAACTGCAGGTCAGCCTCGCTCCAGTGGCCCGGCACCACAATCGTCGGACAGACCGCGCCCAGTTCCGAGGTGATCGGCTTGTCGATCTTCGGCGTTCCGGCCCGCTTGTTCTCCACGGCTTCCTGACCCACGCCCCAGACGATCATGTCGTGCGAGGCAGCGGCACCGGTGATGTGGATTTCCTCAACCAGCGGATGGTTGCACAGATAGCCGCCCACCTCGGCCCCGCCGCGCACGATGCGCAGCGCGTCGCGGTCGATCAACGGCTTCAGCGCGGCCTCAAGGTATTCGGTCAGATAATCGTTCACCGGGTTCATCTTGAGGACAACCACCTGATGTTCGGCAAACAGCTTTTGAAAGGCATCCAGCGGCGCGATGGACGCGATATTGCCTGCGCCCAGCACCAGCGCCAGCTTGCCCTGCCTCTGCGCGGGCGGCGTGTCATAGGCCTGCGCCGTGTGTTGCGGCAGGCTCTGCGCTGTGACGTCGGGCTGCATCCAGACATCCGCCGTCACACCCGACAAAAGCAACCGGTCCCAGATCGAATGCGGCACCACGCGCACCGACAGTTGCCCGTTCGCCGTCTGTCGCGTCGGCAAATGGGACAGAAACGCCTTGCCCTCCATCTGCGACAGCGTCTGCATCAAGCCGTTGCACGCCGACATCACGGCATAAGGCCCCGAGAGCCATTCCTCGCCCACCAGCGGAGAGCCTGACGGGATCAGCTTGTGCCGCGCTGCCGTTTCGGCCCAACCTTCGGACACCTCCATCAAGCGATCCTTGATCTCGGACAGGATTTCAATGCGTTCGGCAATGGGGGTCTGGGCCCAAGCGTCCTTTCCCCGGGACAACGCGCCAAGTGCGGTGTCAATGACGCTGAAATCGGGAATGATGTCCTGTGCTATCTGGTTCATGTTCCCCCGTCCTCCATCAGGACGTCGCCGTAGGTTTCACGCAGCTTGTTTTTCAGCACCTTGCCGGTGGCGCCCAGCGGCAGCTCCTCGACAAAGATCACCCGGTCCGGCACCTGCCAGCTTGCAACCTTGCCATCGTATGCGGCCAGAACCTCCGCCTCGGTCGGATTGGCGCCCACAACCGGCACGGCCAGCACCACTGGGCGCTCGTCCCATTTCTTGTGCCGCGCAGCGATAGCGGCAGCGTTGGCGATCTGCGGGTGTGCGATGGCGATGTTCTCAAGCTCGACCGTCGAAATCCATTCGCCACCCGATTTGATGATATCCTTGGAACGGTCGCGGATGATCATGAACCCATCTGCATCCAGCGTTGCCACATCGCCGGTGTCGAACCAGCCGTCCTCGGTCAGCGCGGTCTTGTCCTGACCGAAGTAGCTTTCAACGATCCAAAGCCCCCTGATCTGCAATTCACCCTGCGTCTTGCCATCGCGCGGCAATTCCTTACCGTCTTCGTCCACAATCCTCAGTTCCACACCATAGGGCGGCCGCCCCTGCCCCTCGCGCAGGCGCGCCTGGGCGTCGACACTCAGCCCTGTGTGCTTTTGCAAAAGCTGGTTCAACGTCCCCAGCGGCGAGGTTTCGGTCATCCCCCAGGCGTGGATCAGTTCCACGTCGTATTTGTCACGGAATGCCGCGATCATGGAGGGCGGCAAGGCCGATCCGCCCACCACTGTACGGGTCATTGACGCGGCCTTCAGGCCGGTCTTTTCCAGCCCCGCCAGCAATCCCATCCAGATTGTCGGCACGCCAAGTGACAGGGTGACCTGCTCGGCGTCGATCAGCCGGGCCAGGCTTTCACCGTCCAGTTGCGGCCCCGGCAAGACCAGCTTTGCACCGGTGTGTGCCGCCACATAGGGCACGCCCCAGGCGTTGACGTGGAACATCGGCACCACCGGCATGACCACGTCACGCGCGGCAATCGCCATCCCGTCCGGCTGGTTGCCCGCAATCGAATGCAGCACCGTTGACCGATGCGTATATTGCACACCCTTGGGGTTGCCCGTCGTCCCGGAGGTATAGCACAGCGCGGCAGGTGTGTTTTCGTCCAGCACCGGCCAATCGTATCCGGCATCGCCTGTTTCCAGAAGTTCATCGAAAAAGAGCAACCCGTCCACCATTCCGGCAGCTTCGTCGTCACGCGGTCCCAACAGGATGAAATGTTTCACCGATTTCAGATGCGTTCCCAGCTTGGCCGCCACCGGCAGGAAAGTCCGGTCCAGGAACATCACCTGATCCTCGGCGTGGTTGATGATATAAATCATCTGCTCGGGCGTCAGGCGCGGGTTCAACGTGTGCGTCACCCGCCCGCTGCCAGCGACGCCAAAATAGATTTCCAGATGGCGTCGGTTGTTCCAGGCAATCGTTCCGCACCGCGCACCCGCGTCCACCCCAAGCTTGTCCAAAGCGTGGGCCAACCTGCGTGCATTTGCCCCCACCGTACCCCAGTTCGATCGGTCCACCGTCCCGTCGGTCTCAACCGACACAACCTCGGTGCCACCGTGATAGGTTTGCGCATGCGCGATCAGCGAAGAGATCGTCAGCGGTTGGCTCATCATTGTTCCGTTCATCGTACTCTCTTTCATTGCGCAGCCACGGCTGCAGTCACATCGCCCTTGATCATATCGGCCGCGCGTTCCGCGATCATGATTGTAGGGGCATTGGTGTTTCCGCCGATCAGGGTCGGCATCACGGAGGCATCGACCACCCGCAGACCGTCAATTCCCCGCACCCGAAGCTGCGGATCAACCACCGCCATGTCGTCGACACCCATCTTGCAGGTGCCCACGGGGTGGTAGATCGTATCGGCACGGGCGCGAATGTGGCTTTCCCATTCGGCGTCGGTCATGTTGTCGGTCACGCCGAACAGTTCCTTGTGACAGTATTTCTTCATCGCCGGCGCTTGCAGGATTTCACGCGCCATCCTGGCCCCCTTGATCAGCCGTTCCAGATCACGCGGATCGGACAGGAATTTCGGGTCGATGCCCGGAGCCGCCATCGGATCGGCGCTTTCCAGAAACACCTCGCCGCGGCCATGGGGGCGCAGCACGCAGACGTGCAGGCTGTAGCCATAGCCCAGGTGCAGCTTGCGCGCGTGGTCGTCCACAATGGAAATGACAAAGTGCAACTGGATGTCGGGCCGGTCCAGCGCCGGATCGGTTTTCAGAAACCCCGCCCCTTCGGCAAAGGGCGTGGCGATCATGCCGGTGCCATCCTTGCGCCATTTCAGGATATGCTTGGTCAGACCGATGGTGCCCGCCAGACCGATGCCGAAATTGTCGGTGTCCTTGGATTTGCAGGCCAGAATGAAATCAAGATGGTCCTGCAGGTTCTTGCCCACGCCGGGCAGGTCGTGCAGCACCGTAATTCCGTGACGGCGGATTTCCTGTTCCGGCCCGATCCCCGACAGCATCAACAACTGCGGCGAGTTGAAAACGCCCCCTGACAGCAGCACCTCGCGGGTCGCGCGCACCTCGTGATCCTGACCCTTTTGCCGGTACGCAACCCCGACCGCGCGCTTGCCTTCCATCACGATCTTGGTGGCATGTGCACCGGTGATTACCGTCAGATTGCTGCGGCTTTTCTGGACAGGGTGCAAATAGGCCGCCGCCGCGGAACACCGCTCGCCATTGCGGGCCTTGTCGTGGAACTGGGTGACTTGGTACAGGCCCACACCCTCGTTGTCGCCGGTGTTGAAATCGTCCACCTCGCGGTGCTGGCATTCGGTCGCCGCATCGACAAAGGCGCGGGTGATCGGACGGGGTGATTTCTGGTTCGACACCTGCAACGGGCCGGATGCGCCGTGATGGTCATCGGCCCCGTTCTCGTTGTTCTCCGACTTTTGGAAATACGGCAGGCACTCGTCCCAGCCCCACCCTTCACAGCCCTGCGCGGCCCAATCGTCATAGTCCGACTTGTGGCCACGCACATATAGCATGGCGTTGATCGCGCTGGATCCGCCCAGCGCCTTGCCGCGCGGCTGATAGCCGCGCCGTCCGTTCAATCCCGGCTGCGGGGTCGTCTGAAAGGCCCAATTGGAAATCTTGCCATGCCCCGGCAGCATCCCGACAACCCCCGCAGGGGCGCGGATCAGGATGTGATCGCCCTGACCGCCTGCCTCAAGCAGACACACGGAAACGTGGCTGTCCTCACTCAACCGCGCGGCAAGCGTCGATCCCGCCGACCCTCCGCCCACGATGACGTAGTCGAACGACTTTTGCGTTGGCATGGTAAAATCCTCCCTCAGTCGGCGCCTCCCAGTGCCGATAAGAAAATTGGACGACTATTTTGGACACCTGTCCAGTAAAATTATTGGAGCGGGATAATGCGTTGATTTTATAGTGTTTATCTCGATGAAGCGGGACCGACTCGGATGTTATCCGCAGATCACAAGAAACATGGAATTCAGCAATTGAACGATTATCCGTTCGGAAAATATCGCGGTGCCGGTCGCATTTGGTCACTTGTCATTGCAACCTATCAGCGACCTATCTGGCCCGCGGCCACGGTTCTAGAAGCAGCACTGGCGATGACCCGAAAGGGTGAAATCGCCCTTTACCGTCGCCACCATATCCAAACACCCAACACCATCAAAACAGCGCCAAGGAAAAAGGTCGGCAGGAAAATCTGCAACGCTTCGAAATCGCTCCAGTTCAACGAGAACCCGCTGCAACCGGTCGGGTTCATACCGCAGCCCAGTCCGTTGAGGTAAATCCAACCGGCAAAGGTCACGCCAAAGACGATCAGGCCGGCGACAAAGACAATCAAAGCTTTCATGGCGCATCAGTGCACGAGCGTTACGCCCCGCGCAACGGTTTTGCCCCCTGCCGCAGGATCAGGCCCGCCCGGCCGTACCCGATAAACCCAGTGGATCGACACCCAGGGATTTCAGCGCACTTTGCCATTTCTCGGTGCTGTTGCCGAACACCAGATCGCTGCGCGCGTCGCAGGTCAGCCAGCCGTTCGCCAGTATCTCCTGCTCCAACTGTCCTGGCCCCCATCCGGCATAGCCCAGCATCATCAGCGACTGCGCCGGACCGGACCCGCGTCCGATGTCCTCAAGGATATCCTGCGTGGCTGTCATGCCAAAACCGTCGCCAATCTTCAGCGTCTGCAACTGCGAGGTATAGTCCCCCGAATGCAGCACAAACCCGCGCGAGGTCTCGACCGGACCACCGAAATGCACTGGCATCCGGCGCACGTCCGGGGTCACCGCGATGTCGAGCTGTTCCAGAACCTCGCCCAGCGCCAGATCCTGCGCAGGCTTGTTCACGATCAGACCCATCGCGCCTTTGGGGGAGTGTTCACACAAAAAGACCACAGAATGATCGAACCGCATGTCCCCCATACCCGGCATCGCCAGCAGCAGCTTGCCCGTCAGTTCCATGCCGTGATCCGTCATTACCATCCCGCTGTTGTCCAAGTGTTCACTACCAGAATGGGCATAGCGTCGCCCACGTGCAAGGGGCAGTTCCCGCATCATACGAAACATCGGCTGATGAAAACGTGACTTGGCAATGTTGTACGCACAGGTCACAAAACAGGCATGTTCCACACCCGCGCATTCCTCGCAGCCTTCGTGCTGGCCCCGCTGATCGCCCTGACCGGCGTGTCCCCTGCCATGGCCCAGGAGTCTCCGATTTCGGGGCGCATCATCCAGGGCTGGACCCTGCCCGATGGGCGCATGGTGGCGGGACTGGATCTGACGTTGCAACCGGGGTGGAAAACCTATTGGCGCGCGCCGGGCGATGCGGGCATTCCGCCGCAATTCGACTGGAGCCGCGCGCGCAACGTGGGCCGCGTCGACATCACATGGCCCACACCGCATGTGTTCCACCAGAACGGAATGCGCTCGATCGGTTACAAGGATCACGTGGTGATCCCCCTGCACATCCAACCCAAGGCACCGGGCCGCTCGGTGCGCTTGCGCGGTGAAATGGACCTGGGTGTATGCTCGGACATCTGCGTGCCGCACCGGCTCGACTTTGACACTACGCTGGATGCAGCTCCTGTCAAACCGGTGCCGACCCTCGCCGCCGCGCTGGCACAGGCGCCGTTTTCCCGCCGCGAAGCCGGTGTCGTGACAGCCACCTGCGCGCTGCGCCCCCTGGATGACGGCATGGAGGTAACCGTGCGCGTTCAGGTTCCCTCGTCGGGCGGCACCGAAGTCGCGGTGATCGAGCCGAACATCCCGGGCGTCTGGACCTCCGAGGCGCAAACCTCACGACAGGGCAACGTCCTGAACGCCACGGCGCAGATGATGCACAACTCAGGCCGTCCCTTTGCCGTCAACCGCAGCGCCATGCGCATCACCATTCTGGGCAGCAAACACGCGGTCGACATTCAGGGCTGCACCGCGGGTTAGCGGCAACGCGCGTACCGGGCGCCAAGGGTTCACGGGTGTTCGCGGCTTTCGAAACCAAGGCGCTCGGCCTCCATCGCTTTGCGCCATTCCGCTCTCAGAATGTCCATGCGGCGCGGAATCTGCGCCTCCAGAACGTCGGCTTCCGTGATCCGCTCGGTCCTGAAGTATCGAAAGCCTGCGCGCAGTTCGCACCAGGCCGCCAGAATCCGACCTTCATCACGATAGCCCAACAGGATCGGCCAGATGACACGCTCTGTCATCGCTCCGTTGCTATCCTTGTACCCAATTCGAACCTTCACCCGGTTGTGTATCGCCCGGCGCATGTCACCGGCTTCGAAGGTTTCCGCAACCGCGGACACGGGTGCAACGCTGGTCGGAGGTGCGACAAAGGACATTTGCGCGTGATCGGGTGACACCGCCGCGATCTTGGCAATCAGTTTCGCGGCGGCGCGGGCGAGTTCAGGCTCACCGCGGGTCTGCACCCATTGCGCGCCCAGAACGGCTGCCGCGATCTCGTTCGGGGTCAGCATCAGGGGCGGCATATGAAACCCCGGCTCCAGCACATAGCCAACACCCGCCTCGCCCTGGATTGGCACGCCCTGCGCAATCAGCGTCGCAACATCGCGATAGACTGTCCGCTTAACCACGCCCAACTCTTCGGCGATACGTGCCGCCGATATTGGTTTCTGCGCGGATCTCATGATCTCGATTATCTCGAACAACCTATCGCCCCGCCTCATTTTCGCTGCCTTTCAAATAACTGCTGCATACCCGGACCATGCTGACACCACGCTGTCAGCATGGTGCCCGTATAGCCATGAAAATCATGTTCGAAAAAGGAGAGTGGCATGGAAATCAAGGGAAGCTGTGTGTGCGGAGCGGTGCAATTCACGATTGTTGGCAGGCCAAGTGCCATGGGGACGTGCCATTGTTCGCGCTGCCGAAAGCTCGGCACATCCACAATTGTTTTCATCAAACGCGATCAGTTCCGCCTGTTGCGTGGCGAAAACGAAATCCGAACCCTCGCACCGACTGAACGCTATGCCTACACGCGGTCTTTCTGCGGGCAGTGCGGAACATCCTTGGGCGAACCGTTGTCCCCCGAGGGCAGCTTTCCGATCAATGCCCAATGTCTTGATGATGATCCGGGCGTACGGAACGAAATGCACGAATTTCTGGACGACAGCCCCCCTTGGGCCGCGAGCGTCCACTTCGAGAAGGTGAAATAAGCCGCAGTGCTGGCTGCCGATCAACGGGCCGTCAGCGCCACCTCAAACCGTCCGCCGCGCGCGCATCAACTGATAGCCCACAGCCGCCAGCACATAGACCACCGCCACGGCCGCCAGCAGCCCCACGACAAACAGCACCAGCGCCGCAGCACCGGGTGATGCCGCCGCAAGCGAAGGCCACAAAGCGGCCACCGCAGGCCACATCACGCCTGTCACCAGAACCGGACCCACCGTCACAGCGCCCCACAGCAGCACCGCCAGCCACAGCGGCACCAGCACCAACCGCAACCCCCGCGCCCGCAGCCCGCGCCGCATCGCGCGGACCTGCCGGGACACGTCATGCTGTGCCGCCATCAGCGCAGGCACCACCAGCAAAACCAAAATCATGCCAAAGCCCAACCCGTACACCAGCGTGATCACGGTAGGTTTCAGGAACTGCGCCTGTTGCGATGTTTCATACAGCAAGGGCGCCATCCCCAGCACCGTGGTCAGCGTGGTCAGCATCACGGGCCGCAACCGGTCGGCAGTTCCGTCGATGATCGACGGGATCAGCCCGCGCTCGGCGGCATATTCGTCGATGGTGGTCACAAGAACGATGGAATCGTTGATGATGATCCCCGTCATCCCCAACAGGCCGACCACCGTGAACATGCTCAGCGGCACGTCCCACAGATGGTGGCCATAGATCACCCCGACCAGCCCGAAGGGAATGACCGCCATCACGACAACAGGCCGCGTCCAGCTGGCAAAGACCCAGGCAAGCACCAGGTAAATCCCGGTCAGACACAGGATCAGCCCGGTCAACGCCTCGCTCAGAAAGGTGTTTTCCTGCTCGCTCAGTCCCGCCAGCCGGAATTCGACCTGCCGTTCCGATGCGATGCGCGGCAGGATATCGGTTTCCAGCGCCCGCCCGATCTCGGCGGCGCGGGCCGGGTCATCCTCGGATATGTCGCCGGTGACCGAGATCAGCCGGATGCCGTTTTCGCGGCGCACCGTGGAAAAGCCGGTGCGGCGGTCGACGCTGACAATGTCGGCCAGCGGTACATAGGTGCCAGCCGGGGTGCGCAGCTGCGTACGCTCCAGAAAATCCGCCGTCAGTTCGTCCTCGGGCAGTTCGACCCGGATCGCGGCACTGCGCGGCCCGTCGGGATAGGTCGCCGCCTCGATCCCGTTCAGCCGGTTGCGCAGCACCTGTCCGAGCGTGTCGATGGTAAAGCCCAGCGCCTGCCCCTGCGCGGTCAGGTCCAGGATCAGCTCTTCCTTGTCATAGGCCAGGTTGTCCTCGACCGCGCTGACCTCGGGGTATTGCAGCACCGCACGCTTCAGATCCTCGGACGCGGCCTTGAGCACATCGGTGCTGGCGCCATAGAATTGCACGTCCAGCGCATCGCCCCCCGGCCCCGAGCGCCAGCCGCGAAAGCTGACGGTTTCGGCCAGCGGATGCGGCACCACCATCTCTTGCAACTCCGAAACAAAGGCCGAGGACGAATAGGGTCGCAGGTCCGCGTCGATCAGCTCGATCGAGATGCCACCCAGCTGGTCGGCGTCCTTGGTATCGGCCCCGGCCAGCGCCCGCCCCGCGTTGCCGCCGATCTCGGCGATCACATAGGCGATGGGATTGCGGCCATAGCGCTCTTCATAGGACTTGCCCAGCGCCTCGGTCGCGCGCTGCATCTCGCGCATCATCTCCAGGCTATCGGCGCGCGTGGCCCCTTCGGCCATGGCAAAGTTGCCGGTCACAGACCCCTGTTCGGGCGAATTGAAGAACCGCCACTGCACGTCACCATTGATGAACAGGGCAACCTGGCTGGCCAGCACCACCAGCGCGCCCGCCAGCACCACGTAGCGGGCAAAGATGACCGCCGCCATGAACGGACGGAACAGCCGGTCACGCAGCCATTCAAAGCCGCGATTCACGATCTTGGACGGCAGGTCGATGCCCGCCGTGCCGATGCGGTGCACCACCGCCGCCTTGGCGCGGCGCGGCAACAGCACAAAGACCGCCGCACAGCCTGCCAGCGTATAGGCCGCAACGCGCAAACCATCCCAGACAATCGAGGCCCAAAGCCCGTCCTCAGGCCGCGTGATCCACGCCCAAAGCAGGATCGCACCACCGCCGATGAACACGGCCCCGGTCAGCAGGCCGACCGCAAGTTTACCGTAGCTGAACTGCGACTGTCCGTCAGGCCGGATCGCATGGGCCATGTGACGCGGCAGGATCAGGAAACACTCGATCAGCGACGCGATCAGCACCACGATCACCGTATAGGGAATGTCGCGGATCAGATCGCCAAAGCGTCCGCCCACGGCCACCAGCCCAAAGAACGCAATCACCGTGGTCAGCGTGGCGGCCACCACTGGCATCGCCATACGCTGCGCCGCCGTTTCCGCCGCCACCACGGGCGATTCTCCGTAATAGCGGGCCCTATGGTCCGCATGTTCGCCCACCACAATCGCGTCATCCACCACGATCCCCAAGGTGATGATCAACCCGAACAGCGAGATCATGTTGATCGTCAGACCGCCCACATACATCAGCGCAATCGCCGCCATCATCGCCACGGGTATCCCCGCCGCGACCCAGATCGCCGTGCGCGCGTTCAGGAACAGGAACAGCAGCGCCACCACCATGCCCAGCCCCATCAGCCCGTTGTCGACCAGAATATCCAGCCGTGCGGAAATCTCCTCGGCGCGGGTGCGGATCAACGTGACACTGACCGCGGGCGGCAGCGTCGCCTCAAGCGCCTCTGCCACCTTCTCGACATCGTGCTGCACCGCGATGGCATCGCCCGTTTCGGTACGGTCCACGCGGATCGACACGGCCGGGTTCGGTCCCACGAAATAGCCGCGCGACCGGTCCAAGCCGCTTTGTTCGACCCGCGCCACGTCGCCCACGGTCAGTTTTGAGCCATCAGGATTGGACCGCAGCACAATGCCGCTGATCTGCTGGGCGCTGCGCTTTTCAGTGCCGGTGCGCACCCGCGCATTGGCCCCCGTCACATCGCCCGCCGGACTGGCGTCCACCTCGGCGGCAATGGCCGTTGCGATGTCGGCCATGCTCACGTCATAGGCCATCAAACGCGCCGAGGGCACTTCGACCAGAACCTGTGGCGCGGCCACGCCGCGAATGGTGGCCCGCGTGACCCCTTCGGCAAACAACCGCGTCACCAGCTCGTCGGCAAACAGGCCCAGCTGTTGCGGCGATACCGGGCCCGTGATCACCACATCCGTCACCCTGTCGCGCCATGCGCCACGGCGCACCGTGGGGTCCTCGGCCTCGTCCGGCAGCGTGGTCACCGCATCCACCGCCGTCTGCACGTCATCCGCCGCGCGGGCCATGTCCCATCCGGGTTCAAACTCCAACGTGATCGACCCGCGCCCCTCGGTCGAGGTGGCGCTGGAGCCTGCCACACCTTCGACGGCCAGCAACACCGGCTCAAGCGGTTGCACGATGCCTGCATCCACGTCCTCGGCCCCGGCACCACTCCAGACGACATTCACGGTGACATTATCGATGATCACATCCGGCAGAGACTGCGCCCGCATGTTCGGCATCGCCACGATCCCCGCCGCCAGCATCAGCACCAGCACCAGATTGGCCAGCGTCCGGTGACGGGTGAAATAGCTTAGAATGCCACCAGCGGCGCGGGGGATTTCGCGGGCCATGCTCAGCCGCCCATCCGGCTCTCTATGCGCGCGACCATCTGCGCGGGCACCTGAGGTTCGGCAAGCTGCGCCAGAACGCGGGCCTTGGCCTCTTGCGGCATCCGGTCGTTGGCCTCGACAAAGGCAACCAGACGCGCGCGGCGTTCGGCGCTCAGCTCAAGCATCTCGGGCACGGCGGGCACGGCCTCTTCGCGGCCGATGCGCAGCGGGGTCACGGCAATGCCTGCGCCCAACAGAGGCGAACGCGCCTCGACCACCTCGCGGCCTTCAAGCCCGTCACCGCGCACCAGAATCGTGTCACCCTGACGGCGCAGCACCGCGACGCGGATCGTTTCCAGCCGGTCTCCCTCGCCCAGCACCAGCACCGTGTCATCTGCGCCCAGCGCCGAGGACGGCAGGCGGATCACATCCTGCAATTCCGGCTCTTGGACCTTGACCGTCACGAAATCACCCGGCTTGAACCCGCGCGCGCCGTCCAGTCGTGCAAAGACCAGCCGCCCGGTCTGCGCCTCGCCCGCCTCGACGCTGGCGCGGCTGATCGTGCCGGTGGCCTGCAAATCAATACCTGCCACGTCCAGCGTCACCTGAACCGGTGCCCGCAGCAATGCGCCCGCATCGTCCAACAGCCGCACATATTGCGCCGTGGATACGCGAAACGACACTTCCAACGCGTCGGGATCAATCAGGTCGGCCAGCTTTTCGTTGGCCGAGACCAGCCGCCCCAGTGTGACGTTGGTCAGGCTCAGCGTGCCGTCAAAAGGTGCGCGCAGCGTTGTGTCAGCCAGCCGCCGCTGCGCCTCGGCCAGCGCAATCTCGGTACGGGCCAACGTGGTGTTGGCCTGATCAATCCGCGCCTCGGCTGACGTCACCGCCTGCCTGCGGGACAACACCGCCTGACGCGCAGCGGATGCGGCCAGTTCCGCCGTTTCCACCGCCGCCGCCGTGCCCACGCCACGGGTTTCCAGATCAACCTGCCGCTGGAATGCTTTTTCACGCAGGTCGGCCTGTTCCTGCGCCGCCACCTGATCGTCGCGGTTCAGATCCAACGTGCGCTGCGCATCGCGCAATTCCGCCTTTGCATCGGCAATGTCCGCCTGCACCCGGTCCAGCGTCGATTGCGCATCTGCCGGATCAAGCTGCACCAGCACATCACCCTCAGCCACCGATCCGCCGTCCTCAAAGCTGTCGGCCATCTCGGTCACGCGCCCCGCAACCGCCGCGCGCAGCTCAAGCGTGCGGCGCGACTGGACCTCGCCAAAGGTGTCCAGCTCGGGCACCACGTCGCCTGCCTCTGCCTGTACCAGCGTCACGGCAAACGTACGTTCGCGTGCAGGCGGGGCCTTGGTCACGCGCGACATGCGCTCCTGCACCGCGCCGCGCACCAGATTGCCTGCGTACAGCAGCAGGACCAGCGTCAGCGCCGTCAGAACCAGACCGATCAGGCTTTGTCTCAGAAACCGCATCCATTCACACCCATAGGCCCCGTTGCATTGTCAGGGGCCTGTTATCATAGCACGAATGCGCGCCACGGAACCCGTCCCCACGACACTGTTACGCAGGCACGGGTCACTTCCGTCGCAGATGTTCGTCCAGACGTGGCATTATTTCGACAAAGTTGCAGGGGCGGTGGCGGAAATCCAGTTGCTTGACCAGAATTTCGTCCCACGCATCCTTGCAGGCACCGGGACTTCCGGGCAGCGCGAACAGGTAAGTCCCGCCCGCCACACCGCCCGTCGCACGGCTTTGCACGGCGCTGGTGCCGATCTTGTTCATGCTGACGATGGTAAAGACCGTGCCAAAGGCGTCGATTTCCTTTTCATAGACATCGCGGTGCGCCTCGACCGTGACATCGCGGCCCGTCAGGCCGGTGCCGCCGGTGCTGATCACCACGTCGATCTGCGGATCGGCACACCATGCGCGCAACTGGTCCGCGATCTCGGCGCGCTCGTCCGCAATGATCTTGCGGTCGGCCAGAACATGCCCCGCCGCCGCGATCCGGTCCACCAGTACGTCGCCGGATCGGTCCTCGGCCAGCGTGCGCGTATCGCTAACGGTCAGCACGGCGATGCGAACGGGGATAAATTCCTTGCTCTCGTCAATCCGGCTCATGCGCTGCGCTCCAACAAGGCCAGCCGCACCGCGAGGGCTGCAAAAATTCCGCTGGTGATATAATCCAGCACCCGGCTGCCCCGCGCCAGACGTGCGCCCAGACCCGAGGCAAAGATGCCCACGGCCCCGTTGATCACGAAGCCGCCCAGCGCCATCACGAGCCCAAGGATCAGGAATTGCGCCAATACCGGAAGCCCGTCAGGATGCACGAACTGGGGCAGGAAAGCCAACACGAACAGGATCACCTTGGGATTGGTCAGGTTCACGATCAATCCGGTGCGAAACGCCTGAATGGCACGCAATCCGCCCGCCTTGCTGCGTTTCGCGTCCCCCCCGCGCAGCAATTGCAGCGCCAGGTACAGCAAATAGGCCACGCCAATCCAGCGGATCACCTCGAAGGCGCCCGGCACCGTGGCCACCACGGCACCCAGTCCCAGCCCCGCAAGACCGGTGTGAATAAACGCGCCCAGCGAAATGCCGGCACTTGCCGCCACCGCCGCCCGTGGCCCGGACCGCAGCCCTTGACCCAGACAAAACATCATATCCGCCCCCGGCGTCAGGTTCAGCGCCAGCGCCGCAGGCAGAAACGCCAGCAAGGTGATCCATTCGGTCATTGTCGGTTCCAATCCGATGTCACGGGGTCACGCCCCAAGGTCAAACCAGTTCACAGTCGGCCCCAGATTGACCACACGCGTGTCGCCAATCTGCCCCTCCTGCCCCCAGCAATCGTGAATATGCCCGCAAAACATCAGCTTGGGCTGGATACGCTCGACCGCCGCGCGGATCGCGGTCGATCCCACGGACAGGCCGCCGCTGGTCACGTCCACCACGCCCTTGGGCGGGGAATGGCAAATCAGCAGGTCGGCCCCATCACAGCCCGCCAGCATCGTGGCGGCAGCGTCCTCGTCCAGATCGCACGACCATTGGCCAAAGGGCGTCGGCGGCACGCCATAGCCCATACCGAACAGCCGCAGCCCGCCGACGTCATGCGCATCGCCATGCAGCACCGTGGCGCGCGGGGCGGCGGCGCGCAATTCATCCACACTTTCGGCGTTGCCCGGCACCAGCACCAGCGGCGCGGCAATCCCATCCAGCAAGGCCATCGCGCCCGCCAGATCATGCCGCATGTTGCAATAATCCCCCGCCCCGATCACCAGATCGGCATCGCCACTGGCCGCCACAAGGTCGGCGGCGCGTGCGCGGGCGTGGTGCAGGTCGGAAAAGGCCAGGATTCTCATGCGTTCAACCGTGCCTGTATGTCCAGAAGGTCGGCCCAGGCCTCGCGCTTGGCCAGCGGATTGCGCAACAAATGGGCGGGCGCAAACATCGGCATCGCAGGCTTGCCACACACCTCTTTCCACGTGCCGCGCATCCGCGTGATACCGGGTTTCCCGATCAGCGCCTGTGCCGCGACATTGCCCATGATCACAACCACATCCGGGTCGGCCAGCACGATGTGACGTTCAAGGAACGGGGCCAACATCGCGATCTCTTCACCGCTGGGCGCGCGGTCCTGCGGTGTCCGCCACGGCAGCGCCAAAGTGGCGTAGACCGGCACATCCGTGCCCCGTCCCATGCCGATAGCCGCAAACATCGCATCCAGCAACGCGCCTTCGGCCCCGACAAACGGCATGCCGGCGCGGTCTTCCTCCCGCGTTGGCACATCCCCCACGATCATCACCCGCGCCGACGGATCACCATCGGCAAAGACCAGGTTGCGCGCGCCTTTTTGCAGTTCGCAATGGCCAAAACCGTCCACCGCCGCGCGCAGCGCGTCAATGTCAGCCGCCTGAGCGGCTGCGGCACGTGCCAACGCTGGCAGATCCACTTGCGTCTCAACAAAGCGCACCGGCCCGCGCTGCGGCGCCTCGGGGGCGGCCGCTTTGGGCCGAGGGGCCGCCGCCGGGGTTTCATAGCGGTTGACAGGCGCATCCATGATGCATTCGTCCACCCCCAGTTCGACCTGCCAGGCCAGCATCGCGGCGGCGTCATGATAGCTCAGTGATTCCATGCGCCCACTCTACGCCGCCCCGCGCCCAGACAAAACGCCTGTTGCACGCCGCCTGCCACGATGCTTGCCGCCCCCCGGCAGCGTCCCTATAAAGCCCGCAGCATCGGAGACGCGCGCATGACCTTCAAACACCGCCACCTGCTGGGCATCGAACCGCTCGCCCCTTCAGATATCACGACACTGCTGGATCTGGCGGATGACTATGTCACCCTGAACCGCACCGCCAAACATTCGGACACGCTGGCGGGGCTGACCCAGATCAACATGTTCTTTGAAAACTCGACCCGCACGCAGGCGTCGTTTGAAATCGCGGGCAAGCGGCTGGGTGCTGACGTGATGAACATGGCGATGCAGGCCAGTTCGATCAAAAAGGGCGAAACCCTGATTGACACCGCGATGACCCTGAACGCCATGCACCCCGACCTGCTGGTGGTGCGCCATCCGCAATCGGGCGCGGTCGACCTGTTGGCGCAAAAGGTCAACTGCGCCGTGCTGAACGCCGGTGACGGCCGCCACGAACACCCCACGCAGGCGCTGCTGGACGCGCTGACCATCCGCCGCGCCAAGGGCCGCCTGCACCGCCTGTCCATCGCCATTTGCGGCGACATCGCTCACAGCCGCGTGGCCCGCAGCAACATCATGCTGCTGGGCAAGATGGAGAACCGCATCCGCCTGATCGCCCCGCCGACCCTGATGCCTTCGGGCATCGAAGAATTTGGCGTCGAAGTCTTTGACGACATGGCCAAAGGGCTGAAAGACGTCGATGTGGTGATGATGTTGCGCTTGCAAAAAGAACGTATGGACGGCGGCTTTATCCCCAGCGAACGTGAGTATTACCACCGTTTTGGACTGGATTCCGAAAAGCTTGCACATGCCAAGCCCGACGCTATCGTCATGCACCCCGGCCCGATGAACCGCGGCGTGGAAATCGACGGCACGCTGGCCGACGACATCAACCGCAGCGTCATTCAGGAACAGGTGGAAATGGGCGTGGCCGTGCGCATGGCCGCGATGGACCTGCTGGCGCAAAACCTGCGCGCCGAACGCGCAGCGGCCTGACACTGGTCCCGCCGCCTGCGCGACATATGTTGAACTGCACCCAGTATAACCCGCAAAGGGCAATCAGATGAGCCTTGCCGAGATACCCCCGATGGAACGTGGCCGCCTGCGCCTGTTCGCCATCAACAAGACCGAAACCGAAGTCCGCGCCATCCTGGACGAAGGCACCCACGGCATTCAGAAACTGCTGGGCGCGAACGACCTGAACCCCGACTATATCGAACTGTTCCGTGTGGCCGATCTGGGCGACCTGGGGCTGGATGACTACCTGCACACCGGCTACGACATCCCCCGCGCCCAGCTTGATCCGCAGGCGGGGCGCCTGCGCGCGCTCGAAGGCTATGTTCTGGTGGTGCTGTCGCTGGCCTTCCGCGATCTGAACGTGACCCTGCCCGACACACCCAACCTGACGCTGATCGGCACCTTCGGCGCACCGCCCGTAGAATGGACCACCACCGAAACCATCACCAGCGCCTCGGCCGATCCCTACAGCGGCCCGCCCAAGGCCAGCAGGCCCGTGTCGGATGCCGCCATGTCAGGCCGCGTGGCCACGGTGGCGCTGCTGGTGATCTTTCTGATCACCGCACTTGTCGTCTGGATCGCGTGACCTTCACCCACACAGTCCATCGCCGGGACCTTGCAGTGATGGCTGGGCGGGTGATGGTGCTGTTCTGGATGGGCGCCGCGATGGCGGCGATTGTCTGGGCGCTGTCCCTGCCGGTCTGGGCCTGGACGGTGCTGGCGGTGGCATGGATCGCACAGGCCACGCGGCCCTATTGGGAAAACGGTGACAATGTGGTCGCGGTACTGCGCCTGACGGACGAATTCCTGATCATCCAGGACCGCCGCACGACAGCAGGCGAATCCCGCGCGGTCGCCCTGCGCGATATCGTCGAGGTCAGTCACATCGGCAGCATCGTCGCCGTGCGGTGTCATGACGATCACCGCGACGGAACCTCGGTGGGGATCAAGGCGGCCTCGACCCTGGCCGACCGCATCCGCGAGGCTGTGGCAACGGCAAAGCAGGCCTGATGTCGAATGCCAGGTCTATTTGACCCAAACCGGACCTTAGGTGTGATATGGGGCAAGGTCAGGTGAGCGGGACGAAGCTACTATGGTTTGTAAGTTAAGCCCGACGGTTCAAATCTATTAGCTCATCAGGTCTCTATTATTTTCTATGCCAAAAAACCCCCACCCGTCCGGAGCGAATCCATATCTTTCCCCAACTATCGTAAATTGCTTTTCGTGAAACCAGATGCGCTCTGCACTCAGAGCGATTGGTCGTGTGGATATTTCAAGCGTACCTTCATCTTCATAAGGTTCCGACTTGTAACCCATATCTTTAATTTCACTCATAAATCCAGACCAATTGGCAGTGTTCTTAATTGGTACGAAATGGAAATCGACGATAGCCATCTCAGGCAGCCTTTGTTTTGATTGAAGGTCATCAAACACCGAGAAGGTTTCTCTTTTTTGGTCTTCTAGATTTTTAGCCACAATGAGTGTTCCTGTTTGCACTGTATTTCGATGGTTTGTGATCAATATAGCAGTACGACTTTGGCCACCGCTAGATTTTTCGGCTCATGCACTTTGGGCTCTTTTAAGACCTACACTGCATTCTGCGCGCAGGCCCGGTGCGTTTTTTTGGATCAGTTGAAGCCGTGAAGGTCGAATTCATCTGACCTTCTACACTCAAGCGCCGCCCCCTCTCCCCTTTCGCAACGGCCCAATCCCCGTTAAAGCCTGTGTGAACACCGGAATGAGGATGCCGCCCTTGACCCTGACCCTCTTTACCAACGCCCGCCTGATCGACCCCGAAGCCGGACAGATCATCGACGGAGGCCTTCTGGTCGAGGATGGCAAGATCACCAACATCCTGACCCAACCCGTTGAGAACCCGAAAACTTATGGCGCTGACAGCATCATCGATTGTGCGGGCAAATACCTGGCCCCCGGCATCATCGACATCGGCGTCAAGGTCTGCGAACCCGGCGAACGGCACAAGGAAAGCTTCCGGTCCGCCGGTGCTGCCGCTGCTGCGGGCGGTGTCACGACCATCGTAACCCGCCCCGACACCGATCCGGCCATCGACAACCCCGAAACGCTGGAATTCGTCATCCGCCGCGCCCGCGAAGCAGCCCCTGTGCATGTGTTGCCCATGGCCGCGCTGACCAAGGGACGGATGGGCCGCGAGATGACCGAAATCAGCTTCCTGCTGGATGCGGGAGCCGTCGCCTTTACCGATTGCGACCACGTGGTAACCGACACCAAGGTGTTCTCGCGCGCGCTGACCTATGCGCGGTCGCTGGGTGCGCTGGTGATCGCGCATGTACAGGAGCCGGGGCTGAGCAAGGGCGCTTGCGTGACTTCGGGCAAGTTCGCCTCGTTGCGCGGCCTTCCGGGGGTGACGCCGATGGCCGAGCGCATGGCACTGGACCGCGACATCGCGCTGATCGAGATGACCGGCGCACGCTATCACGTCGACCAGATCACCACCGCCCGCGCCCTGCCCGCGCTGGCCCGGGCCAAGGCCAACGGGCTGGACATCACCGCAGGCACCTCCGTGCACCACCTGACACTGAACGCGTTGGACGTGGCCGACTATCGCACCTTCTTCAAATTGAAACCACCCCTGCGCGACGAAGACGACCGCGTGGCGGTGGCCGAGGCCGTGGCCTCGGGGCTGATCGACATCATCTCGTCCATGCACACGCCGCAGGACGAAGAAAGCAAACGCCTGCCCTTCGAGGAAGCCGCCAGCGGGGCCGTGGCACTGGAAACCTTCCTGCCCGCCGCGTTGCGGCTGGTACACGCTGGGCTGATCGATCTGCCGCAGCTATGGCGCGCCATGTCACTGAACCCTGCGAAACGTCTGGGCCTGCCTGCGGGCCGTCTGGCTGCGGGTGCGCCTGCCGATCTGGTCCTGTTCGACGCCGATGCGCCCTTTGTCATGGACCGCACAACCCTACGGTCGAAATCCCGCAACACGCCGTTTGACGGCCAGCGGATGCAGGGTAAGGTGCTGGCAACATATGTGGACGGCGCATGTGTCTTTGAAATGGGGTCCTGAATGCCGCTGATCGAAAGCTCTTCCCTGACCCTCTTGCTGTGGGCGCTCATTGGCTACGGATTGGGGTCCATCCCCTTTGGCCTGCTGCTGACGCAACTGCTGGGACTGGGCAACCTGCGCGAGATCGGGTCAGGCAACATCGGGGCCACCAACGTGCTGCGCACCGGCAACAAGACCGCCGCCGCCCTGACCCTGTTGCTGGACGCGGGCAAAGGCGTGGTGGCCGTGTTGCTGGCGCGGGTCTATTCAGGCGAAGACGCCGCCCAATTGGCCGCGTTGATGGCGATGCTGGGCCATTGCTATCCGGTCTGGCTGGGCTTCAAGGGAGGCAAGGGCGTGGCGACCTTCCTGGGGCTGATGTGGGCATTGGCCTGGCCCGTCGGCCTTGGTTGCTGCATCGCATGGGCGGTCGCCGCATCGCTGACACGCATTTCGTCCATGGGCGGGTTGATGGCAGCGGCGGTATCCACATTCCTGCTGGTCCTGACCGGAAACGGCACGATGCTGCTGCTGGGCATCGCGCTGACGCTGCTGGTGTTCTGGCGTCACCGTGCGAACATCACCCGGATCCGCCAGGGCACCGAGCCGAAGATCGGACAAAAATCCTGACTGCCAGCCGCTTGCCCTGAAAGGCCGGTCGAAAACAGGCTTGACGTGACAGTAAATTCTGATATTTCTGTCATTACAGAAATTAATGAGATGTGAAATGCACCTGACCCCCGCCATGCAAGATTTTATCCTCCACTGGGGAGAGATGGGCAACAAATGGGGCACCAACAGGTCCGTGGCGCAAATCCACGCGCTGCTGCACATCTCGCCCGAGCCGCTGACCGCCGAGGATATATGCGAATTGCTGAACCTCGCGCGTTCGAATGTCTCGACCGGGCTGAAAGAGCTGCAAAGCCAAGGGTTGGTCAAGGCCAGTCGCCAGTTGGGTGACCGCCGCGATCATTTCCATTCGATCCGCGATATGTTCGACCTGGTCCAGACCGTGGTGCGCACACGCCGCGAACGGGAATATGCGCCGACGCTGGCCGCGCTGCGCGAGGTCAAGACACAGGCCGCGACCGATGCCACCCCCGCCGCCGTGCAAAAGCGTATCGACGACACGCTGGAGACGATGCAGCTGTTCGACGACTGGTACACCGACATCGACCGCATTCCGCGTGGCGTGCAACTGACCCTGCTCA
Organism: Pseudosulfitobacter pseudonitzschiae; assembly: GCF_900129395.1. Classification (GTDB taxonomy): domain Bacteria; phylum Pseudomonadota; class Alphaproteobacteria; order Rhodobacterales; family Rhodobacteraceae; genus Pseudosulfitobacter; species Pseudosulfitobacter pseudonitzschiae. The sequence continues at coordinate 338,160 of NZ_FQVP01000003.1, read as the reverse complement.
AGATGGGCGCGCGCATTGCCCGCTTTATCCCCAAGGGGAAATCGAAACCCGAGGTGGAGTGATTTTTTCACGACTGGAGATTTCTGAAATGACAGAAATAACTGTAAAATACGACGGAATTTTCTGGCGCGCAGCCCGCCCAGGGCCCCGTTACCTGATTGATCCGGTGGCATTTTTCATCGCCCTGTTCGGTGCGCCGCTGTTGGTGGCTTTGCTGGGGTTCTGGGCCCTGTTTATCCCGGTCTTTGCGCTGGTGTTCGGCGGGCCGATCTACCTGCTACTGGCCACCCCGGCACTGCTGATCCACTTGCGATTCCGCAAGGGCGACACAAACGGGATCATAACTTTGGCCTTCGCCGTCGTGATTGGCAGTGCAATCGCTGGCTGCGCCTATGGCCTGCTGGTCCCAAACAGCGACTTGGCGGCCATCGTCCTGTTCTACGGCTTTTTCGGGCTGATCCTCGGACCGCTGTGGGGATGGGCTTTTGGGTGGATCTACAACCGGTTGCGCAGCGATTTCAGCCGCGTGCCACATTGAATTCCCGCATCACAAAGGAGACATATGATGCTGATACTTGCCTTGATATACATTGCCATTGCCTTTGGCATGCTGGTTGCACTGGCAGCCATGATCCTGAAAATCGGCAGCTTGTTGGGTGAATGCCCCGCGGCACGGCAAGCCGCCCGCGCGGCGGCAGTGACCATCGCCACCGGCTTTTGCGCCATTGGCGCGGGCGGCGTGGCGTTGATTGGTGGCGCACTGCCTCTTGTCCAATCCGAACCAGCCGCTGGGCTGATGGTGGCGCTGGGACTGGCAGCCTTGTGTCTGGGGTTGGGCTTTACCCATGCCGTCGGCACCCTGCGCGCCGTGGTCAAGGACGCGCCTGCGGGAACTGCCGCCTAAGAGACTGCGGCTGGTCTGTTGACGACAGGCCAGCCAACCGTCACCTTGCCCCCGATAGGAGACCCAAAATGCGACTGATCTGTATGGCCCTTGCCACCGCCGTGATGATCCCTGCCGATGCCGGAGCCCAAGGCGGTCTGGCCCCGCCCCCACCGCTGGTCGGACAGGCCGAACAGTTGTTTCTGACACATTGCCTGCCCAATGCCGATGACCCATCCCGCGCCTTGGACGGCCTGCTGGGCAGCGGCGCGTTCGAGACACACCAGACAGCCGCCGATGGCACCACCACCCTGCACGGCGCAAACGACCAGCTTGTCGCGCAGGTTGTTCAGGGGGGCGCAGGCCATGACAGGTGCGCGGTCCGCGCGGGCAACATCCCAGGTGCCAAGCTGAAAACCGGCCAATCCGCCGCGCGTCTGGCGACCGGACTGAACCTGTCTCTGGGCCGCGAGGCGCCAAGTCTGCACTATCCCGCAGGGGCGCAAATCATGCATATGGGCGCGCACAGCATCCGTGTCGGCCAGCCCGCAGGCACAGCCGACGTGGTCGAGATCAGCCTCACGAAATCCTAATAGGAATACTCGGCAAAGATCCGGTTCAGGTCGCCGTTCCAGTCACCGTTGTAATGGGCCAACAGCTCGTCTGCAGGGGTCTGGCCGGTTTCGACGCTTTCGTGCAGTGCGTTCAGGAAATGCGTCTCGTCAGGGATCAGCCCGCCCGCACCCGGACGCGCACGCGCTTGCAGGCCGGCCTTGGAAATCTCCAGCGACGCGCGGGCGATGTCCATCATCGACACATCGCCGACCTGCGCCTGCAACCCATCGACCGAGGCCGCAACCCGCAGACCTTCACGGGTTTCCGCATCCCAATCCTTGACCAGATCCCAGGCCGCGTCCAACGCGCCCTGGTCGTACATCAGGCCGGTCCAGAACGCAGGCAGCGCGCACAGCCGCCGCCACGGACCGCCGTCCGCGCCACGCATCTCGATGAATTTCTTGATCCGCGCCTCGGGGAAAGCCGTGGTCAGATGGTCAGCCCAGTCGGACAGGGTCGGCTTTTCACCCGGCAGCGCAGGCAGTTGCCCCTTGAGGAAATCGCGGAACGACATGCCCAGCGCATCGATGTACTTGCCATCGCGGTAGACAAAATACATGGGCACGTCCAACGCGTATTGCACCCAGGCCTCGAAACCGAACCCATCCTCAAAGACGAAGGGCAACATGCCCGTGCGCGCCGGGTCCAGATCGCGCCAGACGCGGCTGCGCCATGATTTGTGACCGTTGGGCTTGCCCTCGAAAAACGGCGAGTTGGCGAACAGCGCCACCGCGACCGGCTGCAAGGCCAGCGCCACGCGCAGCTTTTGCACCATGTCCGCCTCGGACCCGAAATCCAGGTTCACCTGCACGGTGCAGGTGCGCCGCATCATCGTGCGGCCCATCGTGCCGACCTTGCCCATATAGGCGTCCATCAGCTTGTAGCGCCCCTTGGGCATCAGCGGCATGTCCTCGTGCATCCACGTCGGCGCCGCGCCCAGACCGATGAAACCGACGCCGATCTCGTCCGAGATGTCCTTGACCTGACGCAGGTGTTCGTTGACCTCGTCACAGGTGCCGTGAATGGTTTCCAGCGGGGCACCGGACAGCTCCAGCGCCCCGCCTGGTTCCAGCGACACGTTCGCACCGTCCAGCTCAAGGCCCGTCAGGTGCCCGCCTTCACGCACTTCGGACCAGCCATAGCGGTCGCGCAAGCCTTCCAGCACGGCCACGATCGACTGTTTGCCCTCGAACGGCAGCGGCTCCAGCGTGTCCTTGATATAACCGAATTTCTCGTGCTCGGTGCCAATGCGCCAGTCTTCCTTGGGCTTGCAGCCGTCGGCCAGGTATTGTGCCAATTGGTCGTGATGTTCGATCGGCCCGCCGCCGGACTGTGGAATAGACATGCGCTAAGGCCTTTCGTGTACGTCGTGAGACTTGGTGTAGGGCAAGGGCAGAAGTGTCAAGGCGCAACAGCCCCCTAATGCAACCGCGCCGCCTGAGGGCGCAGCGGCGTGCGTTCCCAGATGACAACCGCAGCCCTGCTGCTTTCGCTGAGTTCGCTCAGCATCCGTTCGGTGCGCAGGCCCGGCAGGCTGGCAAAGGCGTCGAACAATGCGTCCGATCCGGCCGCGTTGACCGGGATCATCAGCGCAGGCGACCCGCGCTGGTCCAGCCGCCAGTGGGGCGGGTACATGGCACGGTCCAGCGTCAGGCGCTCCATCTCGCGCAGGGCGATGGCACCGCCGGTCAGGGGGCCGAAATAGGTGATCTGCCCCTCGTCCACCTGCACGGCACCGGCACCGCCACCGGGGCCTCGAAAGCGTCCGCGCTGGATGCCGATCAGGATCAGACCGCCCGCGACCAGCACCAGACCGGCGCCCACCAGCGCCAACAGGTCACCCGGCCCCAAAATCCACCACAATCCCAGCACGGCAAGGCCGACACCCACCAGAACCTCGCGCCAGCGCATCACCGCCGCCACCGCCTCGGGTCGAAAGAACCTTACCGCCATGATACACCTGTCTGCATTCTTTTGGCCGCAAATGTTTCGGGGGAGGCCGCAGGCCGGGGGCAGCGCCCCCATTGCGCGCTCATCCCCAATCTCCCAAGGTCCGCTGCCACACCGTCATTGCCGCCACCGCCGCCGTATCGGCGCGCAAGATCCGTGGCCCCAGGGCGATCGGGTGGGCAAAGTCCAACCCGCGCAGCCGTTTGCGTTCGGCGTCGGAAAATCCGCCCTCGGGTCCGATCAGGATCGCCCAGGGTCCGGTCTCGGTCGGCAGGTCGGGTGCGTCGCCCGCCAGCGCCTCGTCGCAAAACAGAATGCGGCGCACGGGGTCCCAGCCGTCCAGCAGGCGGCCCAGCTTTTGCGCCTCGGTCACCTCGGGCACATAGGTGCCACCGCATTGCTCGGCCGCTTCGACCGCATGGGCCTGAAGCCGGTCACGCTGGATGCGGCCGGCATTGGTGAACTCGGTCATCACCGGAAGGATACGCGCAGCGCCCATCTCGGCGGCCTTCTCGACGATAAAATCGGTGCGCGCCTTTTTGATCGGGGCGAACATCAGCCACAGGTCGGGGGGCATCTGCAACGGTTTCGTCTGCGCCACGCAAGCCAGTTCGCCGCTGCGCTTGCCGGCCTGGGTGATGTCCGCACGCCATTCCCCGTCGCGCCCGTTGAACAGCAGAACAGCACCGCCCACGGCCTGTCGCATCACCCCAAAGAGGTAATGCGCCTGATCGCGGTTCAGAGGAACCGTTTGCCCCTGCCCCAAGGGTGCGTCTACATAAAGGCGGATTTTCGCGTCATTCATGGGCAGATACATATGCAAGACAACCCCGCCGTACCAGAGGCAGAGCCTGCAGAAAACGCAAGCGCCCGGGGATCGGTCGCCGATGCGGTCAACGGCAACTGGGTGGACCGCCTCGCACCGGAATGGTCGCGCCCCTATTTGCGGCTGTCGCGGGCCGACCGGCCCATCGGCACCTGGCTGTTGCTGATTCCCTGCTGGTGGGGTCTGGCATTGGCGATCCTGTATGATCAAAGCCCGCGCTGGTCCGACCTGTGGTTGATCGTGGCTTGTGCGCTGGGGGCGTTCCTGATGCGCGGGGCGGGCTGTACGTGGAACGACATCACCGACCGCGACATTGACGGCTCTGTCGAGCGGACACGCTCGCGGCCCATCCCTTCGGGTCAGGTCAGCGTGCGCGGGGCACTGGTTTGGATGTGCATTCAGGCGCTGCTGGCTTTCCTGATCCTGCTGACGTTCAACGCGGCGGCCATACGAATAGGTGTGCTGGCGTTGTTGCCGGTGGCGATCTATCCTTTTGCCAAGCGCTTTACGTGGTGGCCGCAGGTGTTTCTGGGGCTCGCGTTCAACTGGGGCGCGCTGATGATCTGGGTGGCGCACACCGGATCACTGGCCGCCCCCGCGGTGGTTCTGTACCTGGCGGGTATCGCGTGGACGCTGTTCTATGACACCATCTATGCCCATCAGGACACCGAGGATGACGCGCTGATCGGGGTGAAATCCACCGCGCGCCTGTTTGCGGAAAAGTCACCACAATGGCTGCGCCGTTTCCTGATGGCGACGGTCGGGCTGATGGGGCTTGCGGTGATCTTTGCCGCACTGCCCAATGCGTCGGGGCTTGCGCTGGCGATTGCGCTGATCGGGCCGTGGGCGATGGGGTGGCACATGACGTGGCAGTTGCGTGGCTTTGATGCCAACGACGCGGGCAAATGTTTGCGACTGTTTCGGGTCAACCGCGACACCGGCATGATTCCGCTGGTGTTTTTTGCCGCCAGTCTGCTCGCGTGATTGAAACAGGGGGTTGGGCCGCGTAACAAGTTCCCAGACAGCCACAGCCCTTGGAAAACACATGCGTCTTAGCTCGGCTCTGATCATCGCCTCTACCTTTGTCGCGGCCGCCCTGGTCGCCATCGTGGCGGCAAATTTCTCGGTCAAGCTGATCGAGGAGACATCAGAGATCGGGGTTCGGGACGCGCTGGACGACGCAGGCGCCACCTGGGCCGAAGTGCAGGCCGACGGGCTGACCGTCACGCTGTCGGGCATTGCCCCGACCGAGGCCGAACGCTTTGCCGCCCTGACCACGGCGGGCACCGTTGTGGACGCCGCCCGCGTCATCGACGGCATGGAAGCCAAGGCCGTCGCCGCCATCCGCCCGCCCCGTTTCTCCGCCGAGATCCTGCGCAATGATGCGGGCATTTCCATCATCGGCCTGATTCCCGGCAGCACCGACCGCGACACCATCACCGACCGCTTTGCCGCGATGGCCGGCGAGAGCACGCCGGTGGCCGACCTGATCGAAACCGCCGACTATCCCGCCCCCGAAGGCTGGGAAGTCGCGCTGGATTTTGCGCTGGTCGCCATGGAGCAGCTTCCGCGCGCCAAGGTCTCGGTCAGCGCGGGCCGCGTGGCAATCACCGCGATCACCGACAGTGCCAAGGACAAGCTGGCGCTGGAAAAATCCCTGCGGGCGGCGACGCCTCCGGGGTTGCGGCTGTCACTGGACATTGCCGCCCCGCGCCCTGTGATCACGCCCTTTACCCTGCGGTTTCTCATCGACGAGGACGGCGCGCGCTTTGATGCGTGCAGCGCCGACACCGAAAAGGCCCGCACCCGCATCCTGAACGCCGCAGTTGCCGCCGGCATGACCACCACCGGACGCTGCACCGTGGGCATGGGTGTGCCCAGCCCGAACTGGGCGCAGGCAGTCGAGCAATCCATCGCAGCGCTGGCCAAGATCGGCGGCGGTTCGGTCACATTCTCGGACGCGGACGTGACCCTGCTGGCCAATGAGGGCACCGATCAGGGCACATTCGACACCGTGGTGGGCGAGCTGGAAAACGAGCTGCCCGAGGTTTTTGCCTTATATGCCAAGCTGCCCGAGACCCAGGCCCCCGATCAGGGTCCGCCTGAATTCGTGGCGACCCTGTCCCCCGAAGGACAGGTGCAGTTGCGTGGACGGCTGAGCAACGAAAACCTGCGCAACATCGCGGACAGCTATGCCAAATCGCGCTTTGGCTCGGACCGGGTCTATACCGCCGCCCGCGTTGTAGAGGGCCTGCCATCGGATTGGTCCACGCGGGTCCTGGCGGGGTTGGAATCGCTGTCGAACCTGTCAAACGGCGCGGTGACCGTGACCCCTGACAAGCTGACCGTATCGGGCAACACCGGCGATGCCGATGCCAGCACCCGGATCGCCACCCTGCTGGCCGCCAAGCTGGGCGAGGCGGAAGAGTTCGAGATCAATGTGACCTATCAGGAGAAACTGGACCCGCAGGCCGCACTTCCGACACCAGAGGAATGTCTGGCGCAGATCAAGGCGATCACCGATAGCAGCAAGATCAACTTTGAACCCAGCAGCGCCACCATCGACGCCAGCACGCTGTCGACCATGGACGAGATTGCCGAGGTCTTGAAAACCTGCGGCGACCTGCCCCTGGAGATCCAGGGACACACCGACAGCCAGGGCCGCGAAGAGATGAACCTGTCACTGTCGCAGGCCCGTGCCCAGTCGGTCCTGAACGAACTTCGCGCCCGCCGTGTGCGGACCGCGACATTCGAGGCCAAGGGCTATGGCGAAGAGCGCCCGATTCAGGACAACGACACCGAAGAAGGCCGCGAAGCCAACCGTCGCATCGAATTTTGGTTAATTAAACCCCAAGCCAGTGCTCCCGCACCGCAAACAACTCTGGAAAGCCTCGCCGAAAGCGGTGATAACAGCGCCGACGAAGGCGCAGAAGAAAACGACGCGTCAGACGAGCCAGACGGGTCAGGGGACGCGACGGAATGAGCAGAACAGAATTCGTCATAGCGACGGCCATCATCCTATTCGTGGCATTCTGCCTAGGGTGGTTTGCAAACTGGCTGGTGCACCGGTTCAGCCGCGTGGCACAGGGCGATGTGGCCGAACTGGATCGAATGAGCCAGGAACTGCACGAAGCCGAAGAGACGCGCGATCAGGCGATCACCTATCTGCAACAGCGTGAGGCTGAGTTGACCAACCAGCTGAGCCAGACCGAGGCCGAACTGCGCGCCGCAATGGATGGCCTGCGCGACGCCCGCCACGAGGCGGAAGAGATGCGCGCCTATATCGAGAAAAATCAGGCAGGCTAAGAAGCCATCGCAGGAGAGCGCGGCCATCTACCAGCGGCTTAACGCGTCCTCGTCCGTATCCTTTGCCTCGACCCACTCTGATGCCCCGTTGGCGGTGATCTCACGCTTCCAGAAGGGGGCGCGGGACTTCAGGAAATCCATCAGATATTCCGCCGCCTCAAAAGCATCCCGACGGTGCGGTGCGGCGGTGGCGACCATCATGATTGTCTCGCCCGGTGTCAGGCGGCCATAGCGGTGGATTACCAGAACGTCGCCCAAGTGCCAGCGTTCTTGCGCACGGGTGGCAATTTCGGTCAGCGCCGCCTCGGTCATACCGGGGTAATGTTCGATTTCCATCGCCACCAGCGGATCGTCGGGCAGATCGCGCACGACACCGGTAAATGTTACGATCGCGCCCATATCCGTGTGCCCCGCAGCAAAGGCATTCGCTTCAGCCCCCAGGTCAAATGGCGCCTCTTGCACGGTGATCCGCATGGCTCAACCGCCGGTCATCGGTGGAAAAAACGCAACCTCACGCACCCCTGTCAGCGACGCGTCAAAGTCGGACAGTTGCTGGTCCAGCGCCACGCGCAGGGCGCTGAGGTCGGAAAACGCCATGTCATAACGCTCTTCGCGGGCGCGCAGTTCAACCACCAGATCGTTGACGGTGGCGGCCTCGGTCTCGACCTTTTCGCGTGGCAGGCCGATCCGTTCGCGTACCCATGCAAAATACAACACGTCCATCACACGGTCTCCTTCAGATGCGGCAGCGCCTTGCGGAAGTAGTCCCAGCCGGTCATCAGCGTCAGCCCCGCCGCAATCCACAGCAGCCACAGGCCGACTCGTCCCGACCATTCGGCCAGCAACAGTTTCCAGCCCAGCCCGCCGGCCGTCACGCTGTAGTGTTCGAATACCCCCTGCGAGAACAGCACCGCGATGGCGATCATCTGCAAGGTCGTCTTCCACTTGGCCAGCTTGGTCACCGCAAGCGTCCCCGCCACGTCGCCCAGATATTCACGCAAACCGCTGACAAAAACCTCACGGAACAGGATCATCGTCGCGGGCAGGACCAGCGACGCCTTCCAGCTGGAAAAACCGATGATGACCATCAACGCGATCACCACCATCGCCTTGTCCGCGATAGGGTCCAGCATCGCGCCCAGCTTTGTCTGTTGCTTCCACGCGCGGGCCAGATAGCCGTCGAACCAATCGGTAACCGCCGCACTGACGAACAGCACCAGCGCGAACCAATCCGCGTAAAACCGCGGGAAAAACAGGAACATGACCGCAACCATAGGGGCAGCGAGCAGACGCAGGGCGGTCAGGATATTGGGCAGGTTCCAGATCATATCAACGTGGTATCCTGTTGCGCGCCTTTGGAAAAGGGTCAGATCGCAATCGCGTCGCGGATGCGTTCGACAGACGTCATGACATGGTCCAACCAGCCTTGGTCGGTGGGCATGCCTTCGGACGAGAACCACGCGATGGACAATTCGCGCACCGGATCGACAAACAGGAACTGGCCGTGAATGCCCAGCCCGTGGATCAGCGGCGTCTTGCCGGGATGCACATACCATTTCGCGCGGTAGTGCATGTTCTGGTTCTCGAACTTGTCCAGAAAATCGCCGCGTTTCCACGCGGAATTGTCGCCTTGGGTGATGATATCATCGATCCAGCTTTTAGGGATGATCTGCACGCCATCACGTGCGCCGCCTTCGATCATCAACTGGCCGACCAGCGCCAGATCGCGGGCGGTCAGGCACATGCCCCCTGCCCCACGCGCACCGCCGATTCGGTCGACAGTGACATAACCGGACGTTTCCGCCCCCATCGGCGCCAGCAACCGCTGCGAGATCAGATCGGCAAACCGCAGGCCCGTGGCGCGCTCCATCAACCAGGCCAGCATATCGGTCACGGGTGATGCGTAATAGAATGTCTTGCCATGCGGGCCGGTGGAGTTGGTTAGCCGCTCCTGGAAGCTGCGCAAATCACCCGCCTCGTCGCCCGGCGCCAGCGGGTTCCAGTTGGCAGCCTTGCGGTAATCGACGATCACGCCTGAAGTGGCGGTATAATCCTCTTCGAACTCCAGCCCCACCTGCATGTCCAGCGCGTGCCGGATGGTGGCCCCTCCATATGCAGTGCCGGACAGTTCGGGCAGGTATTTGGTCAGCAGGTCATCCACCGCAACCTCGCCGCGTTCAACCAATGTGCCCATGACCAGTCCCAGCATGGATTTCGATACAGACATCAGAATGTGCGGATCGTGGCGGGTCATTCCGTTGCGATAGCTCTCGTGCACGACCTTGCCCTTGTGCAGGATCACCAGCGCATCATTGGCCATGCCGTCGATGGCCTGATCCAGATTGGCCGCAGACAGGTCGGTGTCGCCCTTCGCCAGCACGCGCACATTGGCCGGATCGTTTCGAATCTCGGCCGAGGGGACCACTTCGCGCACATGGTGAAAAGCCCAAGCGTTAAAGGGCCGCGTGCGCCAGTTTGCAAGCGTGGCGCGATCTTCGGGGGCGGGCGGAAAACCTTGCATCAGGGACATGTCGGGACCTTTCATTATTCCGCCGCAGCGTCGGAGGATTGCACGGAAGAGGCAAGGTGGAATTGGATGTGAATCGCAAGGTTATTTCATGAATCGCGATTAGCCCGTCTGAAAGTAATCGTAAATCTTCTGCGCCAGCGCCGCCGACACCCCATCGACCGCCTTGAGGTCGGCAAGATTGGCCCGCGCCACCGCCTTGGCCGAGCCGAAATGCGCCAGCAGCGCACGCTTGCGCGCTGCGCCCACGCCCGGCACATCGTCCAACGGTGTGGCCCCTACGGCCTTGGACCGTTTGGCGCGGTGGGTGCCAATGGCAAAGCGGTGCGCCTCGTCGCGCATGCGCTGGATGAAATACAGCACCGGATCATTGTGGCGCAGCGCCTTGACCGTCTTGCCGGTGCGGTGGAATTCTTCCTTGCCCGCGTCGCGGTCCAGCCCCTTGGCCACACCGACCATAGGAATATCCCCGACGCCGTGATCCTCCATGATCTCGCGCACCGCGCTGACCTGCCCCGCGCCGCCGTCGATCAGCAACAGGTCCGGCCACATCCCGCGCGTGCGGTCCGGGTCTTCCTTGAGCAGCCGTTTGAAACGGCGATTCAACACCTCTTTCATCATGCCGAAATCGTCGCCGGGGGTCAGTTCATCACCGCGGATGTTGAACTTGCGGTACTGGTTCTTCATGAACCCGTCCGGGCCTGCGACAATCATCGCACCCACCGCATGGGCACCCTGAATGTGGCTGTTGTCGTAAACCTCGACCCGTTCGGGCACCTTGGGCAGATCAAACGCCTCGGCCAGCCCCTGCAACAACCGCGCCTGTGTTGCGGTTTCGGCCATCTTGCGGGCCAGGCTTTCGCGGGCGTTGCGCAGGGCGCTGTCGATCAGTTCGGCCTTCTCCCCGCGCTGGGGAACCAGCAATTCGACCTTGCGACCCAATTTCTGACCCAGCGCGTCGGCCATCAGATCGGGGTTTTCCACTGCATTTGACAGGATCAACTGTCGCGGCGGCTCGCGTGTGTCGTAGAACTGGCCGACAAATGCTTCCAGCACCTCGGCCGGGTCCACATCCGCCCCCACACGCGGGTAATAATCGTGGTTGCCCCAGTTTTGCCCCGCCCGGATAAAGAACACCTGCACACAGGCCTGCCCGTTCTCCATGTGCAGCGCGATCACGTCGGCCTCGTCCACGTTCTTGGGGTTGATGCCCTGGGCGGTCTGCACCTGTGTCAGCGCCTTGATCCGGTCGCGCAGGGCAGCGGCGCGCTCGAACTCCATATCCTCGGACGCCTGCGCCATCTCGCGGCCCAGACGCGCCTGAATGTCGGTGGATTTGCCGGACAGGAACTTCTCGGCGTCCTGCACGGTCTGTTGATAGTCCTGCGGGCTGATCTTGCCCACGCAGGGCGCGCTGCACCGCTTGATCTGGTACTGAAGACAGGGGCGCGTGCGGCTTTCGAACATGGAATTGGAGCAGTCGCGCAGCAGGAACACCCGCTGCAACTGGTTCAGGGTGCGGTTCACGGCACCGGCGCTGGCAAAGGGGCCGTAATAGGCGCCCTTCTCTTTCTTCGCCCCGCGATGCTTTTTGATCTGTGGGTAATCGCTGTCCGCGGTGACCAGAATATTGGGAAAGCTCTTGTCGTCGCGCAGCAGCACGTTGAACTTGGGCTTGAGCTGCTTGATCAGGTTCTGTTCCAGCAGCAACGCTTCGGTTTCGGTGCGCGTGGTCAGGAACATCATCGACGCGGTGCTGGCAATCATCCGCGCGATGCGCCCGCTGTGGCCGGTGGGACGGGCATAGGACGACACCCGCGCCCGCAGGTTGCGCGCCTTGCCCACGTAGAGCACGCGGCTTTCGCTATCCAGCATCCGGTACACGCCGGGCGAAGAGTCGATGGTTTTCAGATAGGCCTGAATGACCTGATGACCCTGCTTCGGCTGAACTTCTGTTTCGCTCTCTTCCGCCATGGTCAGATCGAATCCCCCACCCTGCGCGCTGCAACAAAAATGGATGACGGTTCAAGCGATTTGATGTCCACCATTCCTGTGGATAAGTCTTTGGACAACTTTACGGGGTCGGGAATTTTTCGTTGAATTTGGCAGGTTTCGTTGAATTGCCTATTTTTTAAGCAGGCCAGAAGGCCATTGAATTCAAAGGGAATTTTCTTTTCCACATAGCAAGCCCCTGAAAACAAAGACCTTTTCGTAACAGTTTTGTGACGAAGATTAACGCAGTGCAAAACTCTTCCTGTCTCCCTTTCGGAACGGGTTGGATTCCCCCGTGTCTCTGTGCCGATTCGTGTCATTCCACACCCTGAACGTCCGGCGTCTGCCACGCCAGATGCTGGCCGCCGTCCACGCACAGCAACTGACCTGTAATGGCAGGAGCATCCAGAAAATAGCCCAGCGCCGCGGTGATGTCTGCCGCATTCGCCCCGCGCCCCAGAACGGTCGCGGCCCGCTGGGCTGCAAAATGGCTGTCGCTTTGCCGCGCCCCTTGCAGGGTCGGGCCGGGGCCGATGGCGTTGACGCGGATGGCCGGCGCAAGGGCGCGCGCCGTGGTCTGGGTCAGGGCCCAAAGGCCCATCTTGGCCAGCGTATAGGTCATGAACTCGGGCGTCAGCTTCCGCACACGCTGATCCACCATGTTGACGATCAGACCGGTCGCGACAGGTTCGCCGTTGTCATCGGTGTCCGGCTGCAACCCCTGCGCCGCCATGCGCTGCGTCAGCAGAAAGGGCGCGCGCAGATTGCTGCCCATGTGTTTGTCCCAATGGTCGCGGGTGGCCGAATGAATGGTGTCATATTCAAAAATCGAGGCGTTGTTGACCAGGCAGGTGACCGGCCCGCCCAGCCCCTCGACGGCCTGACCGAACAGCGCGTGTGTCGCGTCTTCGTCCAGCAGGTCGGCTTGAATGGCCACGGCATTGCGGCCCATGGCCTTGATCTGGCCGACCACCGCGTCGGCCTCTTCAGATGACGTGGCATAATGCACCGCCACATCATGCCCGCGCTGCGCCAGATAGAGGGCCATCGCGCGGCCCAGCCGCTGGCCTGCTCCGGTAACAAGGCTCCTTGGGTGCAGGGTCATGGGCGGTCCTTTCGGCGTGTCAGGTCCAGAACAGTACAACCATCACATAGGCCACATAGAGCGCGGTCAAGATCACACCCCACAGCCGCGAAATATCCTGTCGGAAATAGACAAAGGGCAACAGCAGCAGCGACGCCGCCAGCATCACCCAGAAATCCAGTTGCAGGAATTGCGGGTCCACGGGGATCGGCCCGACGAAGGAGGCCACACCGATGATGCCCAGCAGGTTGAAAATGTTCGACCCGATCACATTGCCCAGCGCCACATCAGCCTGACGGCGCAGGGCCGCCATCACCGTGGTCGCCAGTTCGGGCAGCGAGGTGCCCACGGCCACCAGCGTCAGTCCGATCACCGTATCGCTGACACCATAGGTCTGGGCGATGATGGTCGCATTGGTGACCAGCAACTGCGCCCCCAGCGGCAGACCGACCAGACCCGCAACCAGATAGGCCAGGATCATCCACATTTTCATGTCGGGATCAGCGCCTTCGACCTCATCATCGTCGCAACAGTCGGCTGCGGCGGCAGCCCGCGCGGCTTTGTCCGCACGGCGGTGTTTGCGCGTCTGGCGGAAGGCATCGTACAGCACTCCGGCCATCAGCGTCAGCAGGACAATCCCCGCGATCCAGTCATAGACCCCGCGCACGCCCAGCGCGATGAACACCAGCGTCGCAATGATCATGAAACGGAACGTCTTGCGGGTATTGCATTCGGACGTGTGCATCGTCGCCAGCAACGCAGGCAGGCCCAGCACCAACAGCACGTTGGCCGTGTTCGACCCCACCACGTTGCCCAGCGCCATGCTGGGCACCCCGTCCAGAATGGCCTGAATAGAAATCAAAAGCTCGGGCGCCGAGGTGCCGAACGCCACGATGGTCAGGCTGACAATCAGCGCAGGCACGCCAAACCGCAGGCTCAGGTTCACCGCACCTTTGACCAGCGCATCGCCTGCCAACAGCAAGATCACGAGCCCGAGGCCCGACAATATCCACGGCAAAATCATTACTCAGCCTTTTTTAAGACAGGGACAGGGGGAACGGCCAATGCGGTAACGGCCACAGCTGGGGCATTTCGACTGGCTCAGCCGCTTGCCGCCCAGCCAGTGCATTTTGCCGAAAAAACCCAGCACCGCGATAAACACAAAAAACAGAACGATGATCTTGAGGAGCATGGGCTACAGCCCGAACCGGGCATAAGCGGCCCGTTCTTCGATCATGTGACCCGCGTCCTCGACCACCTGTGCACCAAAACGCGACCAGAACGGACGGCGTACGCCGTAGCGGCGGAACTTGAGCTTGTCACCAAAGCGGTCCTTGAGCACCGGTTTCAAATGGCCGATGCCGTCGATCAACCCCAGTTCGGTGGCGCGCTTGGCCAACCAGACCTCGCCGGTAAACAGCTCTTCGGTGCTGTCCAGCTTGGCGCCGCGCCGTGCGGTCACGTGGTCGATGAAATTTGTGTGGATGTCGGTCAGCAACCGGTCCAGTCGGGCAACATCCTCGGGCTTTTCAGGACGGAAGGGATCGTTCATCGACTTGGACTTGCCTGCCGTGTGCACGCGGCGTTCAATGCCATAGCGTTCAATCAGCTCGTGCATCCCAAAGCCTGCCGAGATCACACCGACGGACCCCAGTACCGACGACGGGTCGGCGTAAATCTCGTCCGCCGCAGCAGCCAGCCAGTACCCACCTGACGCGGCCACATCCTCGACAAAGGCGATGACGGGGATGTTCTTTTCCTCGGCCAACCGCCGGATGCGCGCGCCGATCAGCGAGGATTGCACAGGGCTGCCCCCGGGTGAGCTGATTTCCAGCGCCACCGCCACAGGCTTGCCCCGCGCAAAGGCTTTTTCAAGGACAGGCCCAAGGCTGGCATCATTCAGCGTGCCACGGGTGCCGCCCGCGATCACGCCCTGCATGCGGACCACGGCAACGGTCGGATCCGATTTGATAAAGGGGATAAAACGTTTCATCCCGCTGATGTAGACAGCGCAGCCATGGCAAACAAGGCCAAGCGTCCTTTATTCCCGAATGCGCCAGCCTGTGCGGAAAATCCATCCGACCACCAGCAGGCAAAGTCCGGTAAATGCGGCAATCGCCATCAGGCTGGTGCCAATCGGCACATCGGCAATGCCGAAGAACGCCCAACGGAAGCCCGAAATCAGGTAGACCACCGGATTGAACATCGAAATCGCCTGCCAGACAGGCGGCAGCATCGAGATCGAATAGAACGATCCGCCCAGGAACACCAAGGGGGTGACGATCAGCAGGGGCACCAGTTGCAACTGTTCAAAATTCTTCGCCCAGATGCCGATGATAAAGCCGAACAGCGAAAAGCTGACGCAGGTCAGGACCAGGAACAGCACCATCGCACCGGGGTGCATGATATGGAGGTCCACAAAGAAAAACGCGGTGATCAGGATAATAACACCAATGAACATCGCCTTGGTGGCCGCGGCCCCCACATAGCCCACGACGATTTCCAGAAAACTCACCGGAGCCGAAAGCAGTTCATAGATCGTGCCGATAAACTTGGGGAAATAGATGCCGAAAGATCCGTTCGAGATCCCTTGGGTCATCACCGACAGCATGATCAGCCCCGGCACGATAAAGGCGGCATAGCTGACGCCCTCAACCTCGTTGATACGGCTGCCGATGGCCGCGCCAAAGACCACGAAATAGAGCGAGGTCGACAGCACTGGCGAGATCAGCGATTGCAGGAAAGTGCGGAAAAACCGCGTCATCTCGAAGACATAGATGGATTTGATCGCCGTCCAGTTCATGCCGCGTCCTCCTTGACCAAAGTCACAAAAATATCCTCAAGCGAGGATTGCCGCGTGACCACGTCGCGCAGGACCAGCCCTTCGGCAGCCACATCGCTCAGCAGTTTGGTGATGCCCGTGCGCTCGGCGCGGGTGTCGTATGTGTAGATCAGGCTGGACCCGTCCGGTCCCAACCGCACCGTATCCGATTGCAGGCTGGCGGGCAGTGCATCCAGTGGCGCGCTCAGTTGCACCTCAAGCTCTTTTTTGCCCATCCGCAGCATCAGCGCATCCTTGTCCTCGACCAACAGGATCTCGCCCTTGGCGATCACACCGATGCGGTCGGCGATGGCCTCGGCCTCTTCGATGTAATGGGTGGTCAGGATGATGGTGACACCGTCAGCCTTCAGGTCTGCCACGATGTCCCACATGTCCTTGCGCAGTTCCACGTCCACGCCGGCGGTCGGCTCGTCCAGGAACAGAACGCGCGGCTCGTGCGCCAGCGCCTTGGCGATCAGAACGCGGCGCTTCATGCCGCCCGACAGTTCCTTGATCTGGTTGTTGCGCTTGTCCCACAGTGACAGACGCTTGAGTATGGTTTCGATCAGCGCATCGTCGCCGCGTTTGCCGAACAGACCGCGCGAAAAGCGCACGGTGTTGATGACCTTTTCAAACGGCTCCAGCGCCACCTCCTGCGGGACCAGCCCGATCAGGGTACGCGCGGCGCGAAAGTCGGTCCCGATGTCGTGGCCGCCCACACTGACGCTGCCCGATGTTGGCATGACGATGCCGCAAATCGCCGAGATCAGCGTGGTCTTGCCCGCGCCGTTCGGACCCAGCAGAGCGATAATCTCACCTTCCTCGATGGACAGGTTCACGCCCTTGAGTGCCTCGAACCCACCGTCATAGGATTTCTTCAGATCACGAATTTCAAGAATTGTGGACATGCGGGCCTCCGGCAGCTTCGGAGAAGGTATCTAATGCGCCAAGAGCGTCATGACCAGCGCGGGAACGCACAGTCACCTGTGCGCCCGCCAGATCGGTCCGAATGACGTTTGGTCAGTCCTTGCCGGTCAACCGGCCCAGCCAGCTTTTCTTGGGTGCATCGTCTTCGGCCCCGGCTTCGTCGGCGGCTGCCTCTTCGGGGGCGGGACCTTCGACCGCGGCCTTGAAGTTGTCAAAGAACTGGTCAGCCATCTTCTTGGCGAACCCGTCGATGATCCGGCTGCCCAACTGCGCCAGCTTGCCGCCGACCTTGGCCTCGACGTCATAGCTCAGCTCTGTGCCGCCATCCTTTTCGGTCACACGCACATCGGCACCACCCTTGGCAAAGCCTGCGGCGCCGCCCTTGCCTTCGCCGGTGATGGTCAGCGACTGGTTCTCAACCATCTCGGACAGGGTCACTTGCCCCTTGAACGTCGCCTTAACCGGACCGACCTTTTGCACCACCGTGGCCTCGAATCCTTCTTCGGGCGATCCGGTGACATCCTGGGCCCCCGGCACACAGGCCTGCAGCACGGCGGGGTCCAGCAAGGCGGCGTAAACCGCGGCGGGCGGGGCGTCGATCTGGCGCGTGTCGGACATTTTCATCTGGCTGGCTCCCTCTGTGCGTTCATCCGGTCATATCCCATTGCGCCAGATGCGCCAAGAGGCGTGACATATCCCGCTGGACTGCTAGAGCTTGTCCATGACCACCCTTCCCCAGAATCGCGCCGGCATCGGCATTGCCTTTATCCTGATCGGGATTTTCTGCATTTCGATCAACGATATGCTGATCAAACAGCTGTCGGGCGGCTACCCCCTGCACGAGATCGTTTTTGTGCGTTCGGCCATCGGATTGATGATCACACTGTGCATCGTACAATTCGAAGGCGGATGGTCGATCCTGCGCACCAGCACGCCCTGGCTGCACGCGACACGGGGCCTGTTGATCGTGATTTCCAACATGTCCTATTTCGTGGCGCTGGCGGCATTGCCTCTGGCTGACGCGACGGCGCTGTTTTTCGTGGCACCGCTGTTCATCACGGTGCTGTCGATCCCGCTGCTGGGCGAAAAGGTCGGCCCCCTGCGCATCGGCGCGGTACTGGTCGGGTTTATCGGCGTGGTGATCATGCAGCGGCCATGGGCCGATGCCAGCGAACTGGAAGTGTCACGGCTGGTGTTGTTGCTGCCGGTGCTGTCGGCGCTGACCTATGCGCTGAACCAGCTGATGACACGCAAGCTGGGCGTCACCAGCAAGGCCAGCGCCTTGTCGGTCTATATCCAGGTGACGTTTATTCTGGTGTCCTTGCTGTTTTTCCTTGTCGCGGGTGACGGACGATTTGCCGAAGGCACGACCAATCCGTCTTTGTTGTTCCTGCTGCGCGCGTGGGTCTGGCCAGCGCCAGAGGACATCTGGGCCTTTGTCGGGCTGGGACTGAATTCGGCCGCTGTCGGCTATTGCCTGTCCCAGGCATACCGCAGCGCCGATGCCGCCACCGTTGCACCGTTCGAATACGCGGGCCTGCCGCTGGCGGTGTTCTGGGGCTGGGCGATCTTTGCAGAACTGCCGGTGTTGGAGGTCTGGGTCGGGATCATCCTGATCCTGTCGTCGGGGTTGTTCGTATTTGTGCGAGAGCAGCAAAAGGCGCGCGTCATCTCGCGCGGCAAGGTCAAGCTGCGCTAATCTCGATCACCACCTTGCCCGTCGCTTTCCGTGTGCGCAGCAGGTCCAGCCCTGCGTTCGCCTGATCCAGCGTCAGGATGTTGCTGACATGAGGCCGCAACTGGCCCGCATCATACCATGCAATCAACTGGGCAAAGCTGCGGGTCAGCACCTCGGGCGCAAAGCGTTTGTAACCGCCCACATAGAAACCGATCACCGTCAGGTTCTTGACCAGCAGGATGTTCGCGGGAATTTGCGGCACCGTCCCGCTGGCAAAGCCGATGGGCAATATCCGCGCCTCGGGGTTGCAGGCGCGCATGGCGGCGGTGAACAGATCGCCGCCGATGGGGTCATAGACCACGTCCGCACCGCCCAATCCCAGCACAACCTCGCGCAGGTCATCAGTATCGCTGTCGATCAGGTGATCCGCCCCGGCCTTGCGCGCGATCTCGAGCTTGTCAGCACCTCGGGCACAGGCGATGACCTCGGCCCCCATCAGCTTGCCCAGTTCCACCGCCGTCAGGCCCACGCCACCCGACGCGCCCAGCACCAGCAGGCGTTCACCGGGGCGCAGATGTGCGCGATGATCCAGCGCCATGTGGCTGCTGGCATAGGCCACCAAAAACGCAGCCGCGTCCGCGTCAGACATGGTGTCGCTGATCGGAACACAGGCGCTGGCCGGCATCACGGCGTAGTCGGCCAGCCCGCCATGCCCCGGATTGGCCGCAACCCGTTGGCCCACGTGCAAGCTGTCCACGCCATCGCCCAGCGCATCGACCACGCCGCACAACTCCATTCCCGGTGTCAACGGCAGATCAAATTTTTCCTGGTATTTGCCAACCTGCACCAGCGTATCGGCAAAGTTCAGACCGCAGGCCAGAACCCGCAGCCGCACCTCGCCTGCACCGGGCTCGGGCATGGCCACCTCATGCAGTTCCAACGGCGCACCCAGCGCCCTGACCTGCATCGCCCGCATCAGAATGCCTCGGGCCGCGCCTCGCGCGCCATGTGGTCCAGAACCGCGTTCACGAAACTGGGTTCCTTGCCGTCCGGGAAGAACGCACGCGCCACGTCGACATATTCGACGATGACAACCTTGGGCGGCGTGCCGGTGTCGCGGAACTCGGCCCCCGCCGCACGGAACAGCGCCCGCAGCGTGGGGTCGATCCGCGCAATCGGCCATTTCGCCACCAGCGCACGGTCGGTCATCTGGTCAATCGACGCCTGATAGTTCACCGCATCTTCCAGCACGCGGCCGAAATGATCGGGGTCGCCCTCTTGCATCTCGTCGCCGTCATAGGTCGCGCCGAACCGGTGGTCCAGAAACTCGCGTTGCACCGCCTCGATGGTCTGGCTGGAGTGTTCCATCTGGAACAGTGCCTGAACCGCATAAAGCCGCGAGGCCGAGCGCATTTTGCGTTTTTGATTGCCCGAAAGGGTCATGCTGTGGTGGGTCCGTCGTTATCGCCTGCAAGCAGGATGTTCTCAGAGGCGGGTTTGAACCCGATGCCTTTGCTTTGGCCCCGCCACTTACGGGCGAGTGCAACAAGATGCAAGGCCGCAGCAGCCGCACCGCCGCCCTTGTTCTGGCCCATGGCGTCGGCGCGTACTTCGGCCTGCGCGCGGTTTTCAACCGTCAGGATGCCGTTGCCGATGCACAACCCCTGCAAACCCAACAGTTGCAGCGCGCGGCTGCTGTCGTTGCAGACGGTTTCATAGTGCGTGGTTTCACCGCGAATGACGCAGCCCAGTGCGACATAGCCGTCAAAGTTCGACGCCCGGTCCGAAATCCCGATGGCGGTGGGAATTTCCAGCGCGCCGGGCATCTCGACCAGCTCCCAGGTGCCGCCAGCGGCCTCGATCTCGGCCTTGGCACCGGCGACCAGGTTGTCGGCGATGTCCTTGTAATACGGGGACACGACAATCAGGATTTTCACCGGCCGGTCAAAGCTGGGGCGCTCCAGGACGTAATGTTGTTCGTTGCCGGCCATCAGGCGTCTCCCATGATCGGGCGGGTGCCCGTGATTTCTAGGTTGTAGGAATCCAGCCCCACATACCGCGTTTGCGGGTGATCCGTCAGCAGGATCAGCTGGGTCAGCCCCAGGTTCGACAGGATTTGCGCCCCCAGACCGGTGTTCTTGACCGTGCGCGGGCCCTCTTCTTCGACCTCGGTCAGGGTTTTGCGCGGCTGGCGGAACAGGCACACAACCCCGCGCCCCTCTTTCGCAATGATCTCCATCGCGCGCGGCAGCTCGCTGGCGGGCGTCGGTCCAAGACCCAGCACATCCGTCGACACATCCAGCGCATGGGTGCGCACCAGCACAGGTTCCGACGTGGTAATATCGCCCTTGATCAGTGCGACGTGTTCAACGCCAAAGGTCTGATCGGTGAAAATCCGCATGTCCCATTCGCCGCCGAATTCCGAGGTGACCATGCGCGCATCGGTCTGGTCCACCAGATTGTCGTGGCGCCGACGATAGGCGATCAGGTCGCTGATGGTGCCGATCTTCAGCCCGTGTTCGGCGGCATAGTCCACCAGATCGGGCAGCCGCGCCATTTCGCCGTTGGGCTTCATGATCTCGCAAATGACCGAGGCCGGATAATGCCCCGCCAGCCGCGCGACGTCACAGCCTGCTTCGGTGTGACCGGCCCGCACCAGCACGCCTCCGGGACGCGCACGCAGCGGGAACACGTGGCCGGGCGTGGCGATATCGGCCTGCCCTGCCTGCGGGTTGATCGCGGTGGCCACGGTCAGCGCGCGGTCGGCTGCGGAAATGCCCGTGCTTACCCCCTCGCGTGCCTCGATGCTGACGGTAAATGCCGTCTCGTGGCGCGAAGAATTGTGCATGGCCATCATCGGCAGCCCCAGTTCTTCGATCCGCTCGGCGGGCAGCGTCAGACAGATCAGCCCGCGCCCGTGCGTCGCCATGAAATTGATCGCCTTGGCATCGGCAAAGCCTGCGGGAATCACCAAATCGCCTTCGTTCTCGCGGTCCTCGTGGTCGACCAGGATAAACATCTGCCCCGCCCGCGCTGCCTCGATGATCTCTTCGATAGGGCTGATCGCGCCCGCAAGGCCGCCTTCGACGGGGCCGGGGGTTTCATAGGTGCTGCTGTCGGACATCGGGACCTCGTTTGATATGCTGCAAGCCAGATAAGCCCTGTCGTGCGGAAACGCCAGTGCGGGCAGGCCACATCGGCCTCTGCAAACCCGCACATGAAAACATGCCGCAAGGTAATTTGCCACAGGCGTGCCCATCCGCCTACCCTGCGGTTGCAGCCCCAACCGGCTGCATCAAACGGGAGGAGACAATATGAACATGCTGAAAACCGGCTTTGCGGCCGGCGCACTTGTCCTTGCGGGCGTCACGGCGGGCTGGGCCGAGGACCTGCCACGCGGCGACGCTGCGGCCCTGGGACTGGACCCCGAGCGGGTCGCACGGATGGACGCCACATTCGGCGCGATGGTGGACAAGGGGATGACACCCGGTGCCGTTATCATGCTGATCCGCGATGGCCAGATCGCGCACCTGTCGACCATGGGCAAGATCACCCCCGATGGTGAACCGATGACCGAGGACGCGATTTTTCGCATCTATTCCATGACCAAGCCGATCACCACCGTCGCCGCGATGATGCTGGTCGAGGAAGGCCGGTTGCTGCTGGAGGCACCGGTTGCCACCTATCTGCCCGCCTTCAAGGATATGACCGTTGTCACCGGCGAGACCGACGCCGAGGGCAAACCGGTGACCCGCCCGGCCAAGGGTGTGATGACCATCCGCGACCTGATGCGCCACACCTCTGGGCTGACTTACGGATTCTTCGGCGCGGGGCCGGCGCGCGATGCCTATAACGCCGCCGACGTCTGGTCGTCCGAGAACACCGGCATCGAACAGGCCAATCTGCTGGCCAGCCTGCCGCTGGAGCATGATCCCGGCACAACATGGGAATACTCGCGTTCGACCGACGTGCTGGGTGCGGTGATCGAAACCATTTCGGGCCAGAGCCTGGAAGAGTTCATGACCGCGCGCATCTTTGAGCCTCTGGGCATGACCGACACGGCGTTCTACGTGGACGATGAGGCGGATTACCCCCGCATCGCCGAAGCCTTCCCCGATCAGGCCCAATTGGGTGCCGGGGACATTTTCGATCCGCGCGTGCGCAAGCCCAACCAGTCGGGCGGCGGCGGGCTGATGTCCACCGTGCACGACTATGCCAAGTTCGCGCAGATGATGCTGAACGGGGGCGAGTTGAACGGCACCCGCCTGTTGTCGCCCAAAACCGTGCAGCTGATGACCTCGAACCAGCTCGACGGGATCACGCCCGGCAAATACTACCTGCCCGGCCCCGGTTATGGCTTTGGCCTGGGATATGGCGTGCGTCTGGAAGACGGCAACGCGCCCTCCTTCGGCACCAAGGGCGATTACAACTGGGGCGGTGCGGCTGGCACCGGTTATTACGCCGATCCCGCCGAAGACATGATCGCGCTGCTGATGATCCAGTCACCGGCCAACCGCGGCCCGCTGCGCACGATCTTCAAGAATCTGGCCTATGCGACCATCGCGGACAGCCACGCCGACTAAACGTCAAAGGCCCCGCACAATCGCGCGGGGCCTTTCTTCATCTTGCCGGATAAACTCCGGGGGCGCGCCGTGAGGCGCGAGGGGCAGCGCCCCCTGAACCCCGTATCGGTTTACTTCAGCCCTTCGGCCTTGGCCCATTCCAGTGTCCGGTCCAGCGCGCGGCCCAGTTTTTCCAGCAACTCGTCAATCTGCTCTGCCGTGATGATCAACGGCGGGCAAATGCCGATTGTCTCGTAGATGTTGCGGATGATCAGACCTTCCTCTGCGGCGAACTTGGCCGCCATGGCGCAGATCTTGCCGGCCGGTTCAAACAACGCTTTGGTTTCCTTGTCACGCACCAGCTCGACGCCCGCGATCAGGCCAACGCCGCGCACTTCACCCACCAGCGGGTGATCCGAAAACGCCCGCAGACCCGACTGCAGCCGGTCCGACAGGCGCGCGGCGTTGCCCATCAGGTCATCTTCCTGAATGATGTTCAGGTTCTCGATGCCCACAGCACAGGCAACGGGGTTACCACCTGCGGTAAAGCCGTGGCCCAGCGTGCCCAGTTCGGCGGTGTAATCCGCGATGACCTGGTACACCGCATCGGTCATCAGGATCGCCGCCAGCGGCATATAGGACGACGTCAGCTGTTTCGAAGTCACCAGAATATCGGGGGTGAAGCCGTAAGTCTGGCAACCGAACGGCTGGCCGGTGCGGCCAAAGCCGTTGATGACCTCGTCGGACACCAGCAGGATGTCATATTTGCGGCACAGCGCCTCGATGCCCGGCCAGTAGCCTTCGGGCGGGGTCATGACGCCACCGGCACCCATCACCGGCTCGCCGATGAAGGCCGCGATTGTATCGGGGTCTTCGGCCAGAATGGTGTCCTCGGCCTCTTTCAGCAGGCGCGCGGTGAACTCGGTCTCGCTCTCGCCCTCATTGGCCCAGCGGTAGTGATGCGGGCAGGTCAGGTGCACGACGGGAATCGCCGGCAGGTCAAAACCGCGCTGGTTGCCCGGCAGACCAGTCAGCGACCCCGAGGCGATGGTGATGCCGTGATAGCCTTTGTTGCGGGCCAGGAATTTCTTTTTCTTCGGCCGGCCCAGCATGTTATTCATGAACCAGACGAATTTGACGACCGTGTCGTTCGCCTCGGAACCGGAGTTTGTGTAGAACACCTTGGTCAGATGCTCGGGCGTCATTTCCACCAGCTTTTCGGCCAGCAGGATGCCCGGCGCGTGCGCCTTGTGGGCAAAGTTCTGGATATAGGGCAGCTCGGCCATCTGCTTGGCCGCCGCTTCGACCAGGCGCGGCTGCGAAAAGCCGACCGCGACCGACCACAGGCCCGCCAACCCTTCAAGGTATTTCTTGCCCTCGCTGTCATAGACATAGCAACCGTCACCCTTGGTGATGATCATCGGGCCCTGCTCCTCGTGCACCCGCGCGTTGGTGTAGGGGTGCAGCTGATAGGCAATGTCGGTTTCTTGCAGCGAGTTCGAACGAATGTTCATGTCTGTTTCCCGTCGGTCAGAGCGGCGCAAGGGTGCGCCAGTTTCAGAATTGCATGTCCCGTCCGGTGTATCCGGCCAGAAATGCGACAAGCGAAGTGGTCAGGTCAGGCGAAAGATACCCGCCCTCTTGCACCAGAACCGTTGGCAACCCGGCGGCGGCAATCATGCCCCCCGCGCGGGAAAAGCCGTCAAAGGTCACCTGCAACCCCTTGAGGGGGTCGTTTTCATGTGCATCCAGCCCAAGGCTTACAACGAGCGCATCAGGCTTAAAAGAGGCCACGCGGTCAAGCCCTGTCGCCACCGCATCGCACCATCCGTCGTCGCCGGTGCTTTGTGCCAGCGGGATGTTCAGGTTGTACCCCTTGCCTGCACCGCGCCCTGTTTCGTGGTCATAGCCCACAAAGAACGGGTAATAGGTTTCTGGCGTGGCATGGATCGAAACGAACAGAACGTCATCGCGTTCGTAAAAGATGTCCTGCGTGCCATTGCCGTGGTGCACGTCGATGTCCAGCACCGCAACGCGGCCATGGGTTTCGCGCAGCGTCTCGGCTGCGACGGCGGCGCAGTTGATCATGCAGTGCCCCGCAACGATGTCCGCCGAACTGTGATGCCCCGGCGGGCGGCACAGCGCATAGGCCACGTTATCACCGTCCAGAACCGCCTGTGCCGCGTCATAGGCAGCCGCGGCAGCACCCAGCGTCGCCTGCCACGAATTCTTGCCCAGCGGCGCGGATGTGTCCCCCATATGCCAGCCGGCCTTGCCCACGATATGTTTGGGATAGGTGCGCTCCTTGTTCAGCGCGTGCACGTTCGGCACCACCTCGGGGCCAGAACCTTCCAGCGCCTTCCATTCATCCCAGCCGGTTTCGAGAAAGGCCAGAAGCTCGGGCGTGTGGACCTTTTCCAGCAGCGCGCGTGGCACCTCGCCCGGTTCGGTCACCGGCATGTCCAGCCGGTCCAGCCCCGCCAGCAACAACCGCGCCCGTTCGGCCTGTTCGGCGTTGCGGGCCATATTGCCCATATACAGACGAAACGCAGGATCGTGCGCCTCGGTCTTTTTGGCGTAGAAACATTTCATTCCGGTTTGCCCTCTTGCTGGTCATGGAAATGTTGCGTGACCATCTCTTTGGCGACGCGAATGTGATAGTCGATGGCGCCCGCCGCACGGTTCGCATCCCCAAGCGCGACAGCCTCCACAATCGGATCGTGCGTTCCGGCCATCTCGTGCGGATCGTCATACAGCCGCCCGATCACCAGCAGCCCGAGCTTTGTCTCGTTGGCGATTTGGTCGAACAGTTGCAGGAACCGCTGATTGCCTGAATGCTCGCAGATCAGCCGGTGAAACTGCATATCTGCCGACACATGGGCCATCAGGTCGTCGCCCTCCCCCGCCAGCCGGTGCAGCTCGGCCACCTGCGCGCGCAGCGCAGGCAGGGCAACGTCAGCGTTGATTTCGGTCAGCCGCCGGATCGCCGCCGTCTCCAGAAGGATGCGCAGGTCATAAAGGTCTGCCATCGAGGTCACGGACACCACTTTGACAAAGAACCCACGGTTTGTGCGGTATTCCACCAGCCCCGAGGATTCCAGCAAACGCAGCGCCTCGCGCACCGGCGCACGGCTCAGGTCCATCTGTTTGGCAATGGTCGATTCGGCCAGCCGTTCACCCGGTGGAATGCCGCCCGCAAGGATCGCATCGACCAAAGTTTTGGCCACCCGGTCCACAAGACCATCGCGATTGAGAGGAACAAATCCGCGGTGTTCAGCCAACACTCTTTTCTCCGTGAAACCACGCTGCCCAGATCCGCAGCTTTACCCGTTTTTGGTAACTGACGATTTGTCGTTTGTCGACAATCTTCTTGACTCATGGCCTTCAAGGCAATCTTCTGTCCCCAATGATGCAATGTCCTTTGGAGGCCCCAGCATGGCGAAAACCGCGCAATCCAAGACCGACGAAACGATTTCCTTCGGTGGTGGCGCTCAAGCTGGCACCCGTCGCGACCCGAATGATGAGTCGCAGATTCGCATCGATCTGGCAGCGGCCTACCAACTGATTGCGCTCAACGGCATGGACGACAGCATCTTTACCCACATCTCGGCCCGCCTTCCCGATGGACCGGGCGGCACCAAGCGGTTCTTGCTGAACCCCTACGGGCTGATGTTCGACGAAGTGACCGCATCGAACCTGGTGACCATCGACGAAACCGGTGCGATCATCGACGACCCGTATGGGGCAGGCGTGAACGCCGCAGGCTTTACCATCCACTCGGCCGTTCACATGGCCCGCCACGATGCCGCCTGCGTGCTGCACACGCACACCGTCGCCGGTGTGGCGGTCAGTTCGCTGCAAGAAGGTCTGTTGCCGCTGAACCAATGGTCGGCGCAGTTCCACGGGAAAATCGCCTTCCATGATTACGAAGGCATCGCGTTGGATCTGGACGAACGCGAACGGCTGGTCGCCGATCTGGGCGATCTCAGCGTTATGCTGCTGCGCAACCACGGCACGCTGATCTGCGGCCGCTCGGTCGCCGAAGCGGTCAAGCTGGCGTTCAATCTGGAACGGTCCTGCAAGGCACAGATTGCGGCGCTGTCCACCGGGCTGACGCCAATCCCGCTGGCCGACGATCTGGCCGCGCACACGGCGGCGCAATACGCACGCGCCTATGACAAGACAGAAGCCGCAGGCATCGACCCCGAATGGGACGCGATGCTGCGCCTATTGGACCGGCAGGCACCGGCCTATGCCGACTGAATTAACAACCCAGACCCGCGCCAAAGCGGGCCAAACCGTCACCCCAAAACAACAGGGACGATCACTATGAAACACCTTAAAATGACAACCTTCCTTGTGGCCGCGATGCTGGCCACGGGTGCTGCCGCACAACAGGACGGCGGACGCCTTGACCTGATCGTACAGCCCGAGCCGCCGGGCCTGATGCTGGGCCTTGTGCAGAACGGTCCGACGCAAATGGTCGCGGGCCAGATCTACGAGGGCCTGCTGCGCTACAACACCGATCTGGAACCGCAGCCGTCGCTGGCCAAAAGCTGGGAAATTGCCGAAGACGGCATGACCTACACCTTCCATCTGAACGAAGGTGTCACATGGCATGACGGCGCGCCGTTTTCGTCCGCTGACGTGGTGTTCACCACCAAGTTCCTGCAAGACAACCACGCCCGTTTCCGCGCGGCCTTCAGCCATGTGGAAAGCGTCGAGGCACCGGATGCCAACACCGTCGTCATCAAGATGAAAGAGCCTTACGGTCCCTTCATCAACGCCTTTGAAGCGGGTTCAATGCCCATCGTGCCCGCGCATATCTACGAAGGCACCGATTACGCCACCAACGAAATGAACGCCACGCCCATCGGCACCGGCCCCTACAAGTTCGTCGAGTGGAGCAAGGGCAGCTATATCCACCTGACCAAGAACGAAGACTATTACATCGACGGTCTGCCCCACATCGACGACCTGTATTACCGCGTGGTCCCCGATGCGGCATCGCGCGCCGTGGCGTTCGAGACCGGCGAAGTGTCGGTCCTGCCCGGTGGTGCCGTCGAAAACTGGGACGTGAAGCGACTGACGGAAATGGACGGCGTCTGCTCAACCTCGCAAGGCTGGGAATTCTTCGCGCCGCACGCGTGGATGTGGCTGAACAAC
This sequence comes from Pseudosulfitobacter pseudonitzschiae, assembly GCF_900129395.1. Lineage (GTDB taxonomy): Bacteria > Pseudomonadota > Alphaproteobacteria > Rhodobacterales > Rhodobacteraceae > Pseudosulfitobacter > Pseudosulfitobacter pseudonitzschiae. The sequence goes on along the minus strand of NZ_FQVP01000003.1, from coordinate 309,823 downwards.
CGCGAAGGCCCAACATCGGACAAACGCTTCCGTCAGGCGGTCATGTACGCGCTGGACCGCGAGTTCGTCAAAGACGTGGTCTGGAACGGCTTCGGCACCGTGCCGACCGGCCCCGTGTCGTCCAAGACCAACTTCTACACCGACGACGTGCCGCAGTACCCGCATGACCCCGACAAGGCCAAGGAACTGCTGGCCGAAATGGGCTATGACGGCACCCCCGTGCGCGTGCTGCCCCTGCCTTACGGCGAGACATGGCAGCGCTGGGCCGAAGCGGTAAAGCAGAACCTCGAAGAAGTCGGCATCAAGGTCGATATCGATTCGGCCGACGTCGCGGGCTGGAACGAGAAGACGGCCAACTGGGACTACGACATGGCCTTTACCTATCTCTACCAGTACGGCGATCCCGCCTTGGGTGTGGCGCGGAACTACACCGCCGACCAGATCAAGAAGGGCAGCCCCTGGAACAACGTCGAGGGCTATGAAAACCCCGAGTTGGACAAGAAATGGGCCGCCGCGGCGATCGAGCCGGATAACGCGAAACGTCAGGAGATGTACACCGAGATCCAGCAACAGATCGTCGAGGATGTCCCCGTCGCATGGCTGCTGGAGATCGAGTTCCCGACGATCTACCGCTGCAACGTCAAGAACCTGATCACCACGGGGATCGGCCTGAACGACGGTCTGCGCGACGCCTGGATCGAACAATAAGCCTATCTCTGGCGGGGCCTTCGGGCCCCGTCTTCTCCTCTCCCCTCGGGGCGAAAAAACACTGACAGGTGACTGATGGCCATTGCCGGAACGATTCTCGGGCGCTTGCTCAAGGCGGCGCTGACGCTTTTTGCCATTGCCGTGCTGAACTTTTTCCTGATCCACGCGGCCCCGGGCGATCCCGCGGCGGTGCTGGCGGGCGAAGCGGGTGCCGCAGACGAACAGATGATCGCCGACCTGCGTGCGCAGTTCGGTCTGGATCAACCGCTGTATGTGCAACTATACCGCTATGTCGGCAATATCCTGACCCTCGACCTTGGCTATTCCTTCCGACAGGGCGCGCCGGTGCTGGACCTGATCCTGGAACGGCTGCCCGCGACCCTGATCCTGACGCTGACCGCCTTCTGGATTTCGCTGCTGGCCGGTGTGGCGCTGGGCGTTGCAGCATCCGCAAGAGTGGGCAAGTTCACCGACAGCCTGATCACCGGCACCGCGCTGCTGTTCTACGCCACGCCGCTGTATTGGGCGGCGCTGATGGCGGTGCTGGTGTTTTCGGTGCAACTGGGCTGGTTGCCCGGCTTTGGCTATGAAACCGTTGGCAGCGGCTATGGCGGGTTCGACCGTGCCATCGACATCCTCAAACACCTGATCCTGCCGGCGCTGACGCTGGGGCTGTTCTTCATGGCGGTCTATATGCGCATGACCCGCGCCTCGATGCTGGAAGTGGCGCAACAGGATTTCGTGAAAACCGCCCGCGCCAAGGGGCTGGCCCCGTCCGTCATCCGCCGCCGCCACATCCTGCGCAACGCGCTGCTGCCGGTGGTGACGCTGGCGGGGCTTCAGGCGGGGCAACTGGTCGGCGGTGCCGTGCTGACCGAAACGGTCTTTGCATGGCCCGGCATCGGCCGGCTGATGTTCGAAAGCCTGGCCGCCCGCGACTATAATACCATCCTCGGCGTCTTCCTCGTCTCCGCGCTGATGGTCATCATTTTCAATATCATCACCGACATCGTCTACCGGTTGATCGACCCGCGCATCGGGCAAAAGGCATAGGAGAACCCCCATGAGTCTTTGGAGCCGTTTCGCCACCAACCGCGCCGCCGTCGCAGGTCTGATCGTGCTGATCGTGGTCATCATCATCGCAATACTGGCCCCCGTCATGTTCCCCAAAGGACCGTGGGCCATGGTCCAACGCCCGTTTCTGGCCCCCTTCGGCACCGACGGGCTGCCGCTGGGCACCGACACGCTGGGCCGCGATGTGATGGCCGGACTGATCTACGGCGCGCGGGTGTCGCTGCTGGTGGGGCTTGTCTCGACCGTGATGGCCCTGCTGATCGGCGTGCCGCTGGGGGCGGTCGCAGGGTTCTACGGCGGCTGGGTCGACGAGATCGCCATGCGCTTTACCGAATTTTTCCAGACCATCCCGAACTTTGCCCTCGCCATCGTGCTGGTGGCGATCCTTGAACCCTCGCTGACCTCGATCACCATATCCATCGCCATCGTGTCATGGCCCCCCGTCGCCCGTCTGGTGCGGGCCGAGGTGATGTCCGTCACCCGCCGCGAATACGTCGATGCGGCGCGGCTGGCAGGGCTGTCGAACCTGCACATCCTGACCCGCCAGGTGCTGCCCAATACCGTCTCGCCCATCATCGTCATGGCCTCGCTGATGGTCGCCACCGCGATCCTGCTGGAAAGCTCGCTGTCGTTCCTTGGCCTGGGTGATCCCAACATTATGTCGTGGGGCTATCAGATCGGCGCGGCGCGCACCGTCATCCGCTCGGCCTGGTGGCTGTCGTTCTTTCCCGGCGTCGCCATCGTTCTGACCGTGCTGGCGCTGAACCTGATCGGCGAGGGGCTGAACGACGCCCTGAACCCGCACCTGACGCGAAAGGGCAAGTCATGAGCGTTCTGTCCATCACCGACATGTCCATCGCCCTGCCCTCGGGGGCGGACCGTCCCTTTGCGGTCAAGGATTGCAGCTACGAGATTGCCAAGGGCGAAATCCTCTGCGTCGTGGGCGAAAGCGGCTCGGGCAAGTCGATGACCGCCAACGCGCTGATGGGTCTGCTACCCGAAGGCGTGACCGTGGCCAAAGGAACTGCGGAATTTGGCGGCAAGAACATCCTGAAAGTCCCCGAAATCGAACAGCGCGCCCTGCGCGGTGACCGCATCGCGATGATCTTTCAGGAACCGATGACGGCGCTGAACCCGCTGATGCGGATCGGCGAGCAGATCGCCGAGGTCTTCGAGGCGCACAAACGCCACACCCCGTCCGAGCGCAAGGCCCGCGCGCTGGACCTGGTGCGCGAGGTCGGCCTGCCCGATCCCGAAAAAATCATCCGCGCCTATCCCTTCCAGTTGTCAGGCGGCCAGCGCCAGCGTGCGATGATCGCCATGTCACTGGCGTTGGAGCCGGAACTGCTGATCGCGGACGAACCCACGACCGCGCTGGACGTGACGACACAGGCGCAGATCCTCAAGCTGATCCTGGACCTGCGCGAACGACGCGGCATGGCGGTGATGTTCATCACCCACGACTTTGGCGTAGTGGCCGAGATTGCCGACCGCGTGATCGTCATGCGCCACGGCGAAATCGTCGAACGCGGCACGGCGACCGAAGTTTTGGAGAACCCGCAACACGACTATACCAAACGTCTGCTCGAAGCGATCCCGACGGGGTTGGTGCCGCAATCGGTGGCCGTCGAGAAGGCACCGGCACTGGAAGTGCGCCACCTGAAGAAAACCTATTACACCGGCGGCGGCCTGTTCCGCCCGCGCCGCGACGTGCGTGCCATCGACGATGTGTCGCTGACCATCGCCAAGGGCGAGGTGCTGGGGCTGGTGGGTGAATCCGGCTCGGGCAAATCCACGCTGGGCCGCGCGGTTGTACGGCTGGTGACACCGGATGCCGGTGAAATTCTGGTCGGCGGCACCGATATGGCCGCCCTGTCGGAAAACGACCTGCGCGCCGCACGCCACAAGGTGCAGATGGTGTTTCAGGACCCCTATGCCTCGCTGAACCCGCGCCAGCGGGTGATGCGCGCGCTGACCGACGGGCCGATGGCCAAGGGCGTGCCCAAGGACGCCGCCCGCGCCCGTGCCCGCGAGCTGATGGAAACCGTGGGCCTTGGCGCCGACGCCGTCGACCGTTTCCCGCACGAGTTTTCCGGCGGCCAGCGCCAGCGCATCGGCATCGCCCGCGCGCTCGCGATGGACCCCGAGCTGATCATCGCGGACGAGGCGGTCTCGGCGCTGGATGTGTCCATTCAGGCGCAGGTGCTGGACCTGCTGCGCGACCTGCGCCGCCAGTTCGACCTGTCGATCCTGTTCATCACCCACGACTTGCGCGTGGCCGCGCAACTGTGCGACAGGATCGCTGTCATGCAACGGGGCAAGCTCGTTGAAATCGGGCCCGTCTCTGACGTGTTCCTGAACCCGCAACACGAATACACCCAGAAACTGCTGGCCGCCGTGCCGGGCGGAGGCTGGGGAAAGGCCGCAGAATGACCCGATGGACCGGCGTTGCCACCTGCGAGGCAATCGACCTGATGCGCTTTTTCGGCCCCGTGTTTGCCGAGTTTGCGCCCGAAATCACATTGCTGCGCCCCGAAGAGGTCGAAGACCCCGCCAGGGTCGAGTTTGTGTTCTCTTTCGTCCCCGCCAATGACGCATTTGCCCCCTATCCCAACCTGCGCGCGGTGTTTTCCGCAGGGGCCGGGATGGACGCCATCGCCGCCTGCCCGTCCCTGCCCGATGTGCCGGTCTTTCGGGTCGAGGACCCCGATCAGGCACAGCAGATGGCAGGTTTTGCCGCCTTTCACGTGATCTGGCACCAGCGCCGCATGGGCGACTTTATCGCCGCCCAGCGCGCGCACAAATGGGCGCGCCGTGTCGGAGACCAAAGCCCGACACTCAAACGCATCGGCGTGATGGGCTACGGGCCCATGGGACGGGCCATTGCCAAGGGTCTGTCGGCGCTTGGCTACACCGTGACAACCCTGTCGCGCAGCCAGCCCGATCCGGCAACGCCCGGCATCAGCCACATGACCAACGACTACATCGACGCCTTCCTTGCGCAGACCGATATTCTGATCAACGTCCTGCCCTTGACGTCTGAAACCGCGGGCCTGTTGTCTGCCCCCCTGTTCGCCAAACTGCCCAAGGGGGCCGCGCTGATCCACCTGGGACGCGGCGCGCATCTGAACGAGGCGGACCTGATCGCAGCACTGGACAGCAAGCATCTGGCTGGCGCGTCACTTGATGTGTTCGACACCGAACCTTTGCCCAAGGACAGCCCCCTGTGGGATCACCCCGGCATCTTCATCACGCCCCACGTCGCCAGCACGCCGCAATTCCGCGCGGTGGTCGAGAATGTCCAGAAGGGCATGGCGGCGCTGGACGCATGAGGTCAGGCCGCCAAAACCTCAGCCCGCTTCGGCCAGCCGCGCGACGTAGCGCGCCAGCGTGTCAATCTCAAGGTTGACCGCATCCCCCACGGCGACGTCCCCCCAAGTGGTCATTTCCTTGGTGTGGGGAATGAAGTTGATACCAAACACATCGCCCTGCACTTCGTTCACCGTCAGCGACGTCCCGTTCAGCGCCACGGACCCCTTTGGCGCGATGAACCGCGACAAGGCAGCCGGTGCGCGCAACTGAACCCGTGTGCTGTCGCCCTCATCCGTGACCGAAACCACCTCGGCCACGCCGTCCACATGGCCCGACACGATATGCCCGCCCAATTCGTCGCCCACCCGCAACGCGCGCTCCAGATTGACACGTTTGCCTTCGGTCCACGCGCCCAGGTTGGTCTTGGACAAGGTCTCGGCGCTGATATCCACGTCATACCAGTTGTCGCCCAGCGCCACGACGGTCAGGCACACGCCATCCGAGGCGATGGACGCGCCCATGTCGATGCCGTCCGTATCATAGGCGGTTTCGATACGCGCACGCAGGTCGCCCGACTGTGTCAGCGACACGACTTTGCCGATATCGGTGATGATCCCTGTAAACATGGCTGCTGCCCCCTGAAACTGTTCCCTCCAGCTAAACGTGCCTGCCCGCGCACGCAAGACCCGCAGCCATTGCGCAATTGCCCGACGACAGTCATATTTCAGCCGGATTTGGGTGGTCATTCAATGATAACCCAAACCGATTATCAGAGGACAGATGACCAGCGCCACCGATCCACATCGCGTTTTCCTGTTTTTGCAGGGCCCGCACGGACCATTTTTCAACCGTCTTGGGAAAATGCTGCGCCGTGCGGATGTGTCGGTGTGCCGTGTTGGCTTTAACGCGGGCGACCGCGCGTTCTGGTTCCATCCGTCCAGCTATATCCCCTATCGCGGCAGCGCCGAGGACTGGCCGCAGACCTTTGCCGACCTGTGCACCGCGCGCAAGGTCACAGACATCGTGCTTTATGGCGACACCCGGCCCGTCCATGCCACCGCCGTGGCCGAGGCCAAGCGGCGCGGCATCACCGTGCATGTCTTCGAAGAAGGCTACATGCGCCCCTATTGGGTCACCTACGAACGCGGCGGCACCAACGGCAATTCGCGGTTGATGAATATGACCATCCCGCAGATGCAAGAGGCGCTGGCCATGTCCGACATGGAAGCCCCGCTGCCCCCCGCCCACTGGGGCGACATGCGCCAGCATGTGTTCTACGGCGCGCTGTACCATTGGTTCGTGATGTTCCGAAACGGCGACTATCGCAACTTTCGCCCGCACCGCAGCATCAGCGTGACCAAGGAATTCCAGCTCTATGTGCGCCGCCTGCTGCTGATGCCCGCCCATGCCATCGACCGGCGGATCAGCACGCTGCGGGTGCGCCACGGCGGCTTTCCCTATCACCTGGCGCTGCTGCAACTGGAACATGACTCCAGCTTTCAGCAACATTCGCCCTTTGACACGATGACCGACTTTCTCAAGGTGGTCGTCGAAGGCTTTGCCAAGGGCGCGCCGGGCCACCATCACCTTGTGTTCAAGGATCACCCGTTGGAAGACGGCCGCGTGCCGGTGCGCCGCGCCGTGCGCAAGCTGGCCCGTGAATACGATGTGGCCGACCGCGTACACTATGTGCGCGGCGGCAAACTGGCGGGCCTGATGAACGAGGCGCGCAGCGCCGTCACCGTGAACTCCACCGCAGGCCAGCAGGTCCTGTGGCGCGGAATTCCGCTCAAGGTCTTTGGCGACGCGGTCTACAACCAGCCGGAATTCGTCTCGGATCAGGCCCTGCCCGATTTCTTCAAGGGCGCAACGCGGCCCGACAACAAGGCCTACAAGGATTACCGGCGCTACCTGCTGGAAACATCGCAGTTGCCGGGCGGTTTTTATTCCGCGCGCGGACGGCGGCAGTTGCTGCGCCACGTGGTCGATATGATGCTATCCCCCGAGGACCCCTATGACGCGCTGAAATCGGGAAGCGCGGCTCCACGGCAACAGTTGCGGTTGGTGAACTGAACAACACTACCCCTAGCGGTAGATTTTATCTGCGAATTCCGCTAGCGTAATCCCAAATACCCCGAAACAATCGGGGATTTCGAGGCAGAATAAAATAGGTCGAGGAGACCGCGCAGTGATATTCCATGGTTCCAGGTGGGCGCGCCCTGTTGCGCTGCTGACGGTTTTGGCTGTTGTCAGTTCTTGTGGCTTGCCTCAGGTCGGCCCCAACAAACGTCAGATTTTCGCGGGTTCGGTCCAGAGACAGGGTGATTCATTTATCGTCGCCGTAAACGATCGGGTGACGCGCGCCACATCGGTGGTGCCCGCCCTGGGATTTTCCGACAGCCTGAAGAACGCAGGTCAGCTGGGATCGGACACGATCCAGCCCGGCGACGTGCTGGGGCTGACCATCTATGAAAACGTCGACGACCCGCTGTTGGGCGTCGAGGGTTCGCCCGCGACCCAACTGGAAGAAGTGCAGGTCGATGGGTCGGGGTTCATCTTTATCCCCTACGCGGGCCGCATCAAGGCATCGGGCAACACGCCCGAAGCAATCCGCCGCATCATCACCGGCAAACTGGCCGACCAGACCCCCGACCCGCAGGTCGAGGTGCGCCGGGTTGCCGGTGACGGATCGACCGTATCGCTGATCGGCGCGGTTGGCGGTCAGGGTGTCTATGCCATCGAACGGCCCACCCGCACGCTGGGGGCCATGCTGGCCCGCGCCGGTGGTGTGACCGTCGCCCCCGAAATCGCACAGATCACCGTGATCCGTGGTGCCACGCGCGGCAAGATCTGGTTGCAGGACCTCTATGACCACCCCGAACTGGACATCGCGCTGCGCGCCGGTGACCGTATCCTGATCGAGGAAGACACCCGCGCCTTTACTGCCCTGGGCGCCACCGGTGGTCAGGCCCGCGTCCCGTTCGAAAGCCAGAACATGAGCGCGCTGGAAGCCATTGCACGCGTGGGCGGCCTGAACCCCGCCACCGCCGACCCCACCGGCATTTTCGTCATGCGCAACGAAGACGCGCCGATTGCCAATTCGGTTCTGGGCCGCAACGACCTGCAAGGGTCACAGCGCATGGTCTATGTTCTGGACCTGACCCAGCCCAATGGCATGTTCGAAGCGCGCGATTTCCTGATCCGCGACGGCGACACGCTGTATGTGACCGAAGCACCCTATACCCAGTTCACCAAGATCCTTTCGGCGCTGACCGGACCTGCAAGCTCGGCCAACTCGCTGGCAAGCCTCGCCGGGAACTGACACTTGACCCCTGCACCGCAGGACAGGCACGCCGCCGGACCTGAAAAGGCCCGGCGGCTTTGTGTTTACAACGGCGGCTTTCTGACCCAACGGCGTCTGCGCCGCATTCTGACGCTGGCGGGGTATCGCATCGCCTTGGGCATTCCGCGCGACGGCGATCTGGTCGGTGTCTGGGGCAACAGCCCCACCGCGCACCGCGGCGCGGCGATGGCGGCCAAACACGGTGCGCCGCTGGTGCGGATCGAGGATGCGTGGCTGCGCTCGCTGCATCCGGGGCGGGCATCTGGCCGGGCGGATGATCCCCCCCTTGGCCTGCTGATCGACCATTCGGGCGCGCATTTCGATCCGGCGCAGCCGTCGGACCTGGAAAAGATCCTGCGTGATGAACTATTGGACGACTCCGCCCTGCTGAACCGCGCACGCGGGTGTATCGCGCGGATGCAAGAGGCGCACCTGACCAAATACACCGCCTTTGACGCAACGCGCCCGGCCCTGCCGCCGGGCTATGTGGTGGTGATCGACCAAACCTTCGGCGATGCCTCGGTCCGCGCCAGCGGCGCCGACCGCAACCGGTTTCTGGAGATGCTGTTCGTCGCACAAGAGGAACACCCCGGCGCCCCCATCATCATCAAAACGCACCCCGAAACCACGCAGGGGTTTCGACAGGGCTATTTCACCGCCGCCGACTGCAACGACCGCATCACGATGCTGGACGACGCCATCAGCCCCTGGACCCTGTTCGAGGGGGCCATCGGCGTCTACACCGTGTCGTCGCAACTGGGGTTCGAGGCGATCTATGCAGGCCACAAGCCGCGCGTCTTTGGCCAGCCGTTCTATGCGGGTTGGGGCCTGACCACGGACGAATTCCCCGTCCAGCGCCGCCAGCGCAACCTGACCCGCGCGCAACTGTTTGCAGGGGCGATGCTGCTGTATCCGACATGGTACGATCCCTACCGCGATTGCCTGTGCAGCGCTGAAACCGCGATTGAAACGCTGGCCGCACAGACACGCGCGTGGCGGGCCGATCATCAGGGGTGGGTCGCCAGCGGGATGCGCCTTTGGAAGCGCAAGCCCTTCCAACAGGTCTTTGGCCGTCACAAGCGGATGATCTTTGAAGACGACCCGGCACGCGCCCGCGACACCCGCCGCCCGTGGATGGTCTGGGCGGGCAAGGCCACCGCCGCCCACCACGATGCCGTGCGCGTCGAGGACGGCTTTTTGCGGTCACGCGGATTGGGGGCGGAACTGGTGCCACCATTGTCGCTGGTGACGGACGATCTGGGCATCTACTACGACCCGTCACAGCCCAGCCGTCTGGAACACCTGATCGCCCGGCGGGCCAGCCTGCGTCCCGACCAACGCGCCCGCGCCGAGGCGCTGATGCGCAGGCTGACCGATGCCGGCTTGGGCAAATACAACCTTGGCGGTGCGCTGCCCGACCTGCCGGATGGCCCCCGCGTGCTGGTTGTGGGACAGGTCGAAGACGACGCGTCAATTCGTACAGGAGCGGGCGAAATATGTACAAACCGCGCCTTGCTGCAAGCCGCCCGCGCGGCACACCCCGACGCCACGCTGATCTACAAACCCCACCCCGACGTCGAGGTCGGCCTGCGCGCCGGGGCCTTTGACGCGCGCGGCACGGCCGATGTGATCGCCACCCGCACCGACATCGCGGCCCTTCTGGGACAGGTTGACCGGCTATGGACCATGACATCGCTGACCGGCTTCGAGGCGTTGATCCGGGGCGTGCCCGTCACCACCACCGGTGCTCCCTTCTACGCCGGTTGGGGGCTGACGGATGATCGCGGCGACGTGCCTCCGCGCCGCCGTGCGCTGCCCGATCTGGCAGGGCTGGTTCATGCGACACTGATCGACTATCCACGCTATTTCGACCCGAAAACCGGCCTGCCCTGCCCTGTCGAGGTTGTCACCGAACGGCTGGCCAAGGGCGACGTACCGCATCCCGGCGCGCTGAACCGAATGGTGGCAAAACTGCAGGGTGTCTTTGCCTCATACGCCCATCTGTGGCGTTAAGGTTTATTCAACCTTCGGCGCGTTCCCAGATGTGCATCACGTCCGGCCCCACGGCGCGCGTCTCGACCAGATCAAAGCGCGGGGCCTCGGACAGCGCGCCCAGACCCAGCGCACCAACGCCCGGCAACCCTTCGGCCCCGATGGTCAAGCCTGCGGTAAAGCCGACCAGCCGGTCCACAAGATCATTCGCCAGAAGGGAAGCGGCCAGCGCACTGCCGCCTTCGCAATAGACACGGTTCAACCCGTGCGCGCCCAATTGGGCCAGCACGTCATGGGTGTCCAACTGTCCGCCCGCGACCTGACAGGGCAACAGCACAGCGCCCAGCTCTTCCCACGCCTTCTGAAGGTCCTTGTCCGCATCCTTGCCATGGCACAGGATCACCGGCACCTCGCGCGCGGTACGCGCCAGATTGCCCAGCATGGACAGGTCCAGCCTGCGCGAGACGACCACGCGGGCCGGTTGGCGGGTCACGCCCATATCGCGCACCGTCAGCGACGGGTCATCATGACGTGCGGTGCCGCCGCCGACCATGACAGCGTCGTGCCGCAAGCGCATGGAATGACCCATGCGCCGTGCTTCAGGTCCGGTAATCCACTGGCTTTCGCCTGTGCCCGTGGCGATCCGCCCGTCAAAACTGCTGGCGAGTTTCAGCGTGACCTCGGGCCGTCCGGTGACAATGCGGCGGAAAAAGCCGGCCATGTCCGCAAAGGCCTTGTTGGCCATCAAGCCCTCGTCCACGGCAATCCCGGCATCGCGCAGCATCGCAAGCCCACGCCCGTCTACGCGTCCGTCGGCATCGGCCACGGCCACCACCACACGGCCTACGCCCGCGTCGATCAACGCCTGCGCGCAGGGCGGTGTCTGGCCGTGATGGGCGCAAGGTTCCAATGTCACATAAACCGTCGCCCCGCGCGCCGCGTCACCGGCTTGCTTCAGCGCCACGACTTCGGCATGGGGCCGGCCGCCCGGCTGGGTCCAGCCACGCCCCACGATGCGGCCACCGGACACGATCACACAGCCCACGGCCGGATTGGGGGCAGTGTTGCCCTGCCCCCGCCGTCCAAGCGACAGGGCCAGCGCCATGTACCGGCTGTCAGATGCGGTGCTCACTCATCCATGGGCTGGTCGGGACGCAGTTCCTGTACGAACTTGTCAAAGTCATCAGCCGCCTGGAAATTCTTGTAAACGCTGGCAAATCGCACATAGGCCACGGTGTCGATGCGGGCCAGGGCCTCCATCACGATCTCGCCGATGCTTTTGGACGGAATGTCAGTCTCGCCCAGTGACTCCAGCCGCCGCACGATGCCTGAAATCATCTGATCGATGCGTTCCGGCTCTATGGGGCGTTTCTGCATCGAAATGCGAATGGAGCGTTCCAGCTTGTCGCGATCGAAATCCTCGCGTTTGCCGCTGGATTTGATGACCACGAGGTCGCGCAACTGCACCCGCTCATAGGTGGTAAACCGGCCACCGCAGGCCGGACAAAAGCGACGGCGCCGGATCGAAACATGATCCTCTGCCGGCCGGCTGTCTTTGACCTGAGTGTCTATATTCCCGCAAAATGGGCAGCGCATTGGCCTGTCCCCTTATTCTGTCCTGCCTGTGTTGTGGGGTTTGACCCGCACTTATCCACAGTTATAGGACCTAACCTAGGTTTTGGGTAGAGGGGAAATGCCACCGCTAGATAAGCCGCCCGTTTTTGCGGTTTGCCCGCCTAGTCTGCCCTGAAATGTGCCGCAACCTTGCGCTGGTGAGGGCGGTTGCGGTGTTCGAACAGGTAGATGCCCTGCCATGTGCCCAGAACCATGCGCCCCGCCGCCACCGGGATCGACAATGACACGGGCAGCATCGCGGCCTTGATGTGGGCGGGCATGTCGTCGGGCCCTTCGTAGGTGTGGGTCAGATAGGACATCGACGGATCGGTTGTGGGCGGGACCAGCCGTGCGAAATAGTTGTGCAGGTCGGTCTGCACCTCGGGGTCGGCGTTTTCCTGTATCAGCAGCGACGCCGAGGTGTGTTGCACCAAAAGGGTCAGCATGCCGTCCCCCTGCCCGCGCAGCCATCGTGCGACGGTATCGGTAAACTCGGTCAGGCCGGGGCCACGGGTGTCGATCTGAAACTGTGTCTGCATGGGGTCAGGGTGCCGCAGTGCGGCCCACGCTGCAAGCGGTTCGGCCCATGAGCCTTACATCCCGTCGCGCCCGAGCATACCGCCGCACAGGGTCACCGCATGGGCCACCGACAGGTTGGACCCCGCGTTATAGGTCGAGACGCCCAGAACAACAGCCGTGCGTGGCGTGGCACCCTGAGGCGTCAGCGCAAAGGCCACCGCCTTGCGCCCCGGCGCCGCCTGGCTGTCGCCGCGCGGTGCCACGACATAAAGCCGCGCGCTGCTGGCCGCGTTCAACCGGTCGCGCGCATAGTCGCCCGCCGCGCACCACAGCTCGCGCGCGCCCGCGCCATGGGCTTCGATCACCTCGAAGGCATCGCCGGATATCGGCGCAACCCGCAGCCGGTTCTCGGCGGTAAAATTCTGCGCCAGCGCAGGCGTGGTGACAGCCAGGGCAATCAGCGTGAAAAGCGGGCGAAACATGAGGAAATCCTTTGTGGTCAGTGGCAGCAGAACGGTCGCATCAGGGAATGACGTCGCCCGGTTCGATGATGTTGTCATTGCAGAACTGTTCGGCGTGAAACACCAGAAGGTTGGCACCGGCCACATCCGTGGTCACCGAATAACCAGTGTTGGCGGCAATGCCGGGGTCCTGGGTGGAAAAGGCCACGCCCTTGGCTCCGGCTTCAGTCTGTGCCGGGCCACGCGGCGTCACGATGTAGATGCGCCCGCGTTGCTTGCCCAGATCGTTGATTGCGTAATCTGCCGCAGCGCACCAAATCCCGCGCGGCCCGACGCCGCCCTTTTCGATCACCTCGAATGTCGTGGCCGAAAGCGGGTTCACGTCCAGCTTTGGCGCAAAATACAGATCAAGGGCTTGGGCGTTGGCAGGCAAGGCGGTCAGGGCCAGCGCCACTGCGGCGGCAAGGGGAAAGCGGGACATGAGAAATCTCCTGTTTATCACAGCATATATAGCGCTTGGCGGCGGCAACCCCAATCACATGCCTGTAACTGAACATATCAGCGACTGGGGCGTTGATGGCGTGACGCACATAAGGAGACAGATATGACAAGCAAGACAATCTTCATCACCGGCGCATCCTCTGGCATCGGGGCGGCCACGGCACGGGCCGCGGCCCGGGCAGGCTGGAATGTCGGTCTGTTTGCCCGCTCAAAGGACAAGCTGGCCGCGCTGGTGGACGACATCGGTGATCAGGCCATGGCCTTGCCCGGTGACGCCACCGATCTGGACCAGCAACAGAACGCGATCGACAAACTGGCGGTGAAGTTCGGCGGCGTTCATGCAGCCTATGCCAACGCGGGCATGGGGCTGAACACGCCGGGCACCGAAAACGGTGACCCGCAGGAATGGCAGGACCTGATACATCTGAACATCATGGCCCTGCTCTACACGGCCAAAGTCGCGATACCGCACCTGAAACCGGTCAAGGGGCATATGGTCCTGACAGGATCAGCCGCTGGCCGCACCCATATCAAGGGATCGATTTACGGCGCGTCCAAATGGTTCGTGCATGGCTATGGCGGCAACCTGGCCGACGAGATGAAGGAATGGGGCGGGCGTTGCACGGTCATCGCACCCGGCATGGTCAACACGGCCTTTTTTGACGAAGGCAAACCCGACAAGCTGCAACCCGAAGACGTGGCCGAGGCCGTGGTTCACGCCCTGAACGCCAATCCGCGCAATACGGTGCGTGAAGTGTTCCTGATGCCGACGCATTGACGCGATCGTCAGGGCGTGATGTCGATGAACCGCGCCCTGATGTCCGGTGTCGGCACCATGCAGGTGTCGTAGCGCCCGAACAAACGATACCGGTTGCGGGCGATCAACTGGTACAACGGGTGTCTGATGGGCGCGGGAATGAACCGCACCACCGCCAGCGCCCGCCACGGCCAGCCCAGCGCTGACATGGCCGCCGCGAAAGCATCCAGATTTTCGTAGATCCGTCCGTTCACGATCACCAGATTGGTTTCGAATTCGGTCGGGTTCAGGTCCAGCGCGCGGTACATCGCCTGTCCCAGCGGTGATTGTGCCGTGGCAAAACAGAACCGTTCCGCGTGATCATGGCGCAGTACAAAGCGGAAGAACCCCGAGCACAGCACACATTCCCCGTCAAAAACAATCAGGTCGCGGCCCGCAAGGACCGCGACCTGTGTTGGTGGCAGAACGTCAACCGGACGGGACATGGTCCCCCGCCCTTACTGGTCGAGGAACGAACGCAGCTTGCGCGACCGGCTGGGGTGTTTCAGCTTGCGCAGCGCCTTGGCCTCGATCTGACGGATACGTTCGCGGGTCACGCTGAACTGCTGGCCGACCTCTTCCAGCGTGTGATCGGTGTTCATGCCGATGCCGAAACGCATCCGCAAAACACGTTCCTCACGCGGGGTAAGCGAGGCCAGAACCCGTGTCGTGGTTTCCTTGAGATTTTCCTGAATGGCGCTGTCCAGTGGCAGCACGGCATTCTTGTCCTCGATGAAATCGCCCAGTTGGCTGTCTTCCTCGTCGCCGATGGGCGTTTCGAGCGAAATCGGCTCCTTGGCTATTTTCATCACCTTGCGGACCTTCTCCAGCGGCATCTGCAGCTTTTCGGCCAGCTCTTCCGGCGTCGGTTCACGGCCGATTTCATGCAGCATCTGACGCCCGGTGCGGACCAGTTTGTTGATCGTCTCGATCATGTGCACCGGAATACGGATCGTGCGCGCCTGGTCGGCAATCGACCGGGTGATCGCCTGTCTGATCCACCATGTCGCATAGGTCGAGAATTTGTAGCCGCGACGGTATTCGAATTTATCAACGGCCTTCATCAGGCCGATGTTGCCTTCCTGGATCAGGTCCAGGAATTGCAGGCCACGGTTGGTGTATTTCTTGGCAATCGAGATCACCAGACGCAGGTTCGCCTCGACCATTTCCTTCTTGGCCTGACGGGCTTCTTTCTCGCCCTTCTGAACCTGCTGGACGATGCGGCGGAATTCGGAGATGTCGAGACCCACGTACTGGCCGACCTGCGCCATGTCCGAACGCAGTTCCTCGACCTTGTCCGCCGAGCGTTCGATGAACATTTGCCAGCCGCGACCGGACTTTTCGCCCATCCGCTCCATCCAGTTGGGGTCAAGCTCGTAGCCGCGATAAGCGTCGACGAATTCCTTGCGGTTGATGCGCGCCTGATCCGCCAGTTTCACGATGGCGCTGTCGATCTGCATGATGCGGCGGTTGATGCCGTAAAGCTGGTCGATCAGAGCTTCGATACGGTTGTTGTGCAGGTGCAGCTCATTCACCAGCAGCACGATCTCGGACCGCAGCTTCTGATAGGTGGTTTCATCCACCTCGCTAAAGCTGGAGTCCTCGTTCAGCGTGGCCGAGATCCGGCTGTCCTGCATTTCGGACAATTTGACGTAATCATCGGCGATGATGTCGAGCGCTTCCAGAACCTGCGGTTTCAGCGCAGCTTCCATCGCGGCCAGCGACATGTTGGCCTGTTCGTCTTCGTCATCGTCGTCGTCACGGGCAATCGGGTTGCCGTCGGCGTCCAGCTCGGTCTTGGCGCCTTCGCCCGTTTTCTGGGTGTCCGAGCTGCCGCCCGAAACGACCGGCTCGTTGCCAACGTCGTCGCCCAACTGGTCCCCGAACGTCGCCTCAAGGTCGATCACATCGCGCAGAAGAATGTCTTCGCTCAGAAGTTCGTCGCGCCAGATGGTGATCGCCTGAAAGGTCAGCGGGCTTTCGCACAGGCCCGCGATCATGGTATTGCGGCCGGCCTCGATGCGCTTGGCGATGGCAATCTCGCCCTCGCGGCTCAGCAATTCGACGCTGCCCATCTCGCGCAGGTACATGCGCACCGGATCGTCGGTACGGTCCAGTTTCTCGGACGTGCCCGACCCCAGCGTGATCTCGCGGGTGCCTTCGGTGGTCGTAAGCTCGGTCGAGCCTTTGCCCTCTTCGTCCTCGGCTTCCTCGTCCTCGATGATGTTGATGCCCATTTCGGACAACATCGACATCACGTCTTCGATTTGCTCGGAACTGACCTGATCGGGGGGCAGAACGGTGTTCAGCTGGTCATAGGTAATATAGCCCTTCTCACGGGCTTCAGCGATCATCTTCTTAACGGCCGCCTGGCTCATGTCGAGCGAATGACCGGTATCGGAATCGTCGGTCTTGGCGTCGTCGTTTGTGTCTTTCGCGGCCATCGGTTGCTCCTGTTCAAGCACTCCTGTCGCGAATCACCCTTAAGTGATTCGGCTAACAGGGAATCATTCACGATTCGGGTGATTCGGCCACCCGTGTAACGGCATTTCCTCAAGGAATCCCAACGAAAACCTTGTTAGTGTTGTTTTCTGCCCCGCTTTGAGAAGTCGATAGCGTCGAACATAGCCCGACTGCGGGTCACTTCATCTTTTTCCATCTTCACGCCGTTGTCGGCGGTTACAAAGTCTCCGCTGCCCTCTTTCTGGGTGCTGCGGTTGGCGCTGTCTGCGGCTTCGGCCGCCCGGCTCAGCCGCCATGTCACGCCTTCATCCGCCACGCCGGTCAAATCTTCGGCGGCATCTGCAATCTCGGCGTCCAGCCCACGCGCTGCGGAAAGTTTTGCAAGCTCTTCGGCCACGGTGATGCGGGCCATGTCGGCGTTGCCGGGTGTGCGAATGCATGGGACGATTGCCACATGGCTTGCATTCAACAGGTTTTCAAGGGCTTCGGGCCCGCGTGCGCTGGAAATCTTTTCGCGCAACACCTCTGCACCCTCATGCGCGTGGCGCAGGATCAGGTCGCGCAAGGCGGCGTTGTCGGGGTTGATGCAACGCAGTCTTTCCAGTGGCGTTTCAAAGCTTTCCACCACTTCCGGGCAGGAGATCAAGGCCGCCAGAATGACCGATTCGCGCAATATATGGGTCACGCTGTCGCCCGTGCCCGTGGCCAGCACCGAAGATTTCGTCGATTGCAACGGCACCGGCTCGGGCTGCCATTTGCCAAAGCCGCCACCGGTGCGCTGCCCGCCTGACCGGCGCTGGCCTGACGGCGCACGCTGCGGGCGGAACAGCTGAAAGCGGAGTTCCTTGATTTCCTGCCCATAGTGGTTGCGGATCGACGGATCGGCGATGGTCTTGATCTTTTCGCGCAGCGCCTTGTCCAGCGCCGCCTTGCGTTCGGGGCTGTCGAAAACGCGGCCCTCGGTTTCGCGTTGCCACAGCAGACGGACCATCGGCATGGCCCCGTCCAACAGCTTTTGCAGCGCGGGCGCACCCGCCGATTTCAGCAGATCGTCGGGGTCCTGCCCTTCGGGCATCATTGCAAAGCGCAGCGACTGCCCCGCCTCAAGCAGCGGCAAGGCCAGATCGATCAACCGCATCGCCGCGCGCAGGCCTGCGGTGTCACCGTCCAATGCGATGATAGGTTCAGGCGCGATGCGCCACAGCATTTGCAGCTGGCTTTCGGTGATCGCAGTGCCCAGCGGCGCCACGGCCGCCTCGAATCCCGCTTCGGACAGCGCGATGACATCCATGTACCCCTCGGCCACGATCAGCGGCTGGCCCTTTCCTGCGGCGGCACGCGCGGGGCCGTGGTTGTACAGGCTACGCCCCTTGTCGAACAGTTCGGTTTCGGGCGAGTTCAGGTACTTGGCGTTGTCGTTGGGGTCCATCGCCCGCCCGCCAAAGGCGGTGCAACGTCCGCGCGCATCGCGGATCGGGAACATGATGCGGCCCCGGAAGGTGTCATAGGGCTTGCCGCCCTTCTGGCTGGGCTTGGCCAGCCCTGCGCCGATGATCAGCTCATCGCTGATATTCTTCGACTTCAGGTGATCCCACAGCCCTTGCCACGCATCGGGGGCAAAGCCGATTTCCCAGCGGTCCAGCGCCTGCTGGCTCAGGCCGCGCCGTTCGAGATAGGCCCGCGCATCCGCCGCCACGCCGGTTTTCAGTTGCAGCCGGTAGTATTGAACCGCCTGCTCCATGACCTCGGCCAGTTGCGTGCGGGTGTCCGCCTTTTGCTGGGCCTGCGGGTCACGCTGGGGCATCGGCATCCCTGCCTCGCCCGCCAGAATGCGCACCGCCTCCATAAAATCGACGTTCTCCGTCTCGCGGACAAAGGAAATCGCATCGCCCTTGGCGTGGCAGCCAAAGCAATAATAGAACCCCTTGCGGTCATCGACGTGAAAACTGGCGGATTTTTCCTGATGGAACGGGCACGGTGCCCACAGGTCGCCCTTGGCCTGATTGGATTTGCGGCTGTCCCACATGACCTTGCGGCCCACAACCTGTCCCAGGCTGAGGCGGGTGCGCAGTTCGTCAAGGAATCCGGGGGGCAGGCTCATACCCTATTATATCGTATCGCTGCGCGTCAGAGTCCAGATGCGGCGCGATGTGACATCAATTCAGGCGGGCCACCCCGCCGGGGCTGCGAGAGCCTCCGGCGGGGGTATTTCATGCCAATTGCAGCAGCACGCTTATTGTTGCAGGCAAAGCTCCGACCATGCGGCGGCAAAATCCTTGGTTTTCAGGTCCTTGCGGGCCTGTTCATACACCCATGGGGTGATGATGGGGATCGCGGCATTGTAGCCTTCGGGCCAGTTGGGCTCGCCGGCAAGGATGATTTCGGATACCTTTTGCTCTTTCACCCCGTCCAGACGCGCGGCCTGTACCGCGGAGACGATAGCGGCCTGATAGGCACAGCTTTGTTCCTTGGTGTCGGCAGCCGTTGCGGCGTTGGACAGGCCGACGGCGGCCAGTGTGGCAATCATTAACATACGTTTCATATCGGGCCTCTTCGGACTGCGATTGGTGTTTGGGGCAACCTAGTGCCGTGCGGCCAGGCTTTCCATTGCTGTTACAAGATCGTGAACCAGTGTTGCAGCCATGCTGCGGAAAACAAGGATCAGAAAGCTGTCCGGCCCGGTGCGGGTGATCGAGGCGTTCATGTGCCCCAACTGCGTGCGGGCGGTGTGGCCTTGCTTGAATATGGCAGGCCGCAAGTCAACCGGCACCAGCCGCGCCAGAACCGCACCCGCGTCCTCCCCCGACAGGGTGACACAGGTCCATGCGTCAGACTGGTCGGTCAGCGCCGCGTGATCGCCCAAGCCGGGGTCCGGCACAGGCCCCGCCAGCAGGACCATATCACGGCCAAACCAGATCGCGCGCGCACCATCCTTGCCGGTGGCGCGGTTGGGGGCCGGAAAGGCCATCCCATGCGCGCCCTTGAGCGCGTCAGAGACCGCGCGCCCCTTGAACGGGGCCACAGATGTCAGCGTGCCAAGGTCGGTTTCCGTCAGGGTGCAGGTGCCCACCGTTTTGGGCAAAAGCCCGTAACAGGGCGACGTGGCGGTCAGGGTCAGTGTATTAGCCATATCATCACCCGCGCACGCGGCCTCCTTCGGGGTCAATGAACACAGGGGGGCACACTTCGACCACCGTGTCGATGCCGCGCATGGCATCCACCAGCCGCAGTCTGTCACCGTGGCGCGCGGCACCGCCCCGCACAAAGCCCAGCGCGATGTAGTGGCCAAAGTCCGGCGAGAACGCAGCCGAGGTCACATAGCCCTGATCGTTTTCGGGCACCGCTTCCGCCCCTTCGGAATAAAGATGCGCGCCAGCGGTCAGTTTCTTGATTGCTCCGGTGGGCTTGAAACCGACCATTTGCTCGCGGTCGTCTTCCAGCAGCCCGTCGCGGGCGGCCATCGTCTTGCCGATACAGTCCTTGTTCGCCGAGATCATTCGCTCCATCCCGATGTCGAAAGCCGTCGTGCGTCCGTGGATTTCGGAATGGGTGATATGCCCCTTTTCCACCCGCAACACGTTCAGCGCCTCCATCCCATAAGCGCCGCCCGCCAGCGCCTCGGCCCGTTTGACCAGCACACGGAACAGCGCATCGCCATAGCGGGCGGGCATGGCCAGTTCATAGGCATGTTCGCCCGAGAACGAGATGCGGAACAGCCGCGCGTCGATCCCTGCCACGCGCACCGGACCGCAAGCCATGAAGGGCCAGCTTTCGTTGTCGATGGTTTTCTCGACCAGCCCGTTCACCAGATCGCGCGATTTGGGACCGGCAATGGCAAACTGCGCCCATTGTTCGGTCACCGACATGATCCGCACGTCCCATTCGGGGTGGTGCACTTGGGTGATAAACTCAAGATGGCGCATCACCAGTCCCGCCGCAGCCGTCGTCGTGGTCATGGCATAATGCGTCTCGCCCAGCCGCGCGGTGGTCCCGTCGTCCATCACATGCCCGTCTTCGCGCAGCATCAGGCCATAGCGCACGCGCCCGACCTTGAGCGTGGAAAACATGTTGGTATAGGCGAAATCCAGCAGCTTGGCGGCATCCGGCCCCTGAATGTCGATCTTGCCCAGCGTGGACACATCGCAAACGCCCACCGTGTTGCGGACAAAGCCGACCTCGCGGTCGCAGGATTGTCTCCAGTTGCTCTCTCCCTTGCGGGGGAAATAGCTGGGACGATACCACAGGCCTGCCTCAATCATCGGCGCGCCCATGGCGACGCTGGCGGCGTGGGATGTGGTGTGCCGTTCCGGCGCAAATCCCTTGCCACGCGACCCAGCGCCCAAGGCGGCCAGGGGGACCGGCGTATAGGGCGGGCGGAAGGTGGTGGTGCCGGTTTCGGGAATGCCGCGCCCCGTCGCATCGGCCAGCACGGCCAACGCCGCAACGTTCGAGTTCTTGCCCTGATCCGTCGCCATCCCTTGCGTGGTATAGCGTTTCATATGCTCGACAGAGCGGAAGTTTTCCGTGGCCGCCTGTTTCACGTCCTTGACCGTCACGTCGTTCTGGAAATCCAGCCACGCGCGCCCCTTGCCTGCAACCGCCCACAGCGGGGCAATCGCATAAGCGGCGTCGTCCGCCACCGGCACCTCGACATCTGCCACCGACCGGCCAAGCTCTTGCAGAACCGTCCGCGCCGCGTCGGCGCCGGATGCCAGACAGCCCTGAACCGAGAACACGCCCAGCGCCGCGCCTGCGACGGTCATGCCGGGGATCGCCCCTGCCGTCGGCACAAAGCTGGCGATGCTTTCGTCCCACGAAGGCCGACCGTTCATGTGACAGGTCATGTGCACCGTCGGGTTCCAGCCGCCAGACATGGCCAGGCAGTCGGTCGCCAGCTTCTCCTGCCCCGAGGTGGTCCGGTAGGTGATCGCATCCAGCCCCGTGCGGCCCGAGCTGTTGCAGACCTGCGCGCCACGGATCAGGCGGTAGTCGCCCTGCGCCTGCGCGTCGGTGCGGCTGTCCAGCACTGCCGTCACATGCACGCCCGCGTCAATCAGGTCCAGCGCGGTGCGGTGGGCCGCGTCGTTGTTGGCGAACACGGTGACGGCCTTGCCCGGTGCCACACCCCAACGGTTCAGATAGGCACGCACTGCTCCCGCCGTCATGATGCCGGGGCGGTCGTTGTTCTGGAATGCGATGGGCCGTTCCAACGCCCCCGCCGCCAGAATGCTGCGCTGTGCGACGATGCGCCAGAAGGTTTCGCGCGGCAGCCGCCCGTCCGGGCGCGCGATGTGATGCGACACCCGTTCCAGCGCGCCGAAAGTGCCCTGATCATAAGCGCCCGTGACCGTGGTGCGCGTCATCAGGCGCACATTGTCCATGCCCGCCAGCTCGGCCAGCACATCGGCGGCCCAGTCGGCCCCCGCCAGCCCGTCCACGGTGTCCGTCTCGGCCAGCAGCCGCCCGCCCATCTGCGCGTCTTCGTCTGCCAGGATCACATCGGCCCCCGACCGCGCCGCGACCAGTGCCGCCATCAGCCCCGCAGGCCCCGCGCCGATCACCAACAGGTCACAAAAGGCATAGGCCTTTTCGTACCGATCCTGATCCGCCGCACCGCTGAGCGCCCCCAGACCGGCGGCGCGTCGGATCACAGGTTCGTAAAGCTTTTCCCAAAAGGCACGCGGCCACATGAATGTCTTGTAGTAGAAGCCCGCCGACAGGAACGGCGCCGCCAGATCGTTGACCGCCAGCAGGTCAAAGTTCAGCGCCGGAAAGGCGTTTTGCGAGCGCACCTCCAGCCCTTCGTAAATTTCCTGCACTGTGGCCCGCACGTTGGGTTCTCGTCCGGCGCCCACGCCGACGGTCATCAGCGCATTCGGCTCCTCGCTGCCCGCCGTCAGCACCCCGCGCGGGCGGTGGTATTTGAACGAACGTCCCATCAGGCGCACATCGTTTGCCAACAACGCCGAGGCGACGGTATCGCCGTTGAAGCCTTGGTATTCGACCCCGTCAAAGCGGAAATGCACCGTGCTGTTCCGGTCGATATGCCCTTTGCCTGCAACCCTCATCGATCTGCCTCCGACGCCAGCTTCGCGCCCAGAACCGCGTGGGTCACCGTGTTGCGTGTCACCACCAGCCACGCGCCACAACCGGCGTCATGGCTCCACAATTCCTGATGATCGCCGGGCAAATTCTCGCGCAGATACACAAAGTCCTGCCACGCATCGGCATCCGCATCGGGTGCCGGTCGGTTCAGCGCCACCGCCGCCCCCTGATAATAAAACTCGCGGCGGTCCCGTTCTCCGCAGATCGGACAAGGCAAGCGCATGTTCAGTTCCTCTTGATGCGCCACGTCCGCATCTTCTCTGGTTCAAAAATGGTTCTGGCCCAAGCCCCGACAGGAGCCCCGGCCGTCAGTGCAGGTTGTGCTGAGACCCGGTGGCCTCTTCGTCCAAGATACCGCGCCCGGTGCGGAAACGGTCCAGCCGCAGTTTGGCCGCGACCGGGTGCGGCGTGTCCGTGGCCAGCAAATGCGCGAATGTGTGGCCCGAGGCCGGTGTCGCCTTGAACCCGCCATAGCACCAGCCGCAGTTCACATAGAGCCCGTCGATATGGGTGCGGTCGATCACCGGTGAGCCGTCGGGCGTCATGTCCATGATCCCGCCCCAGCTGCGCAGCATCTTGGCCTTGCCGATCACCGGCATCAGCGTCATCGCCGCCTCGGCCACATGTTCGGCTGTGGGCAGGTTGCCGCGGCTTGCATAGCTGGAATACAGGTCCAGATCGCCGCCAAAGACCAGCCCGCCCTTGTCCGACTGACTGATATAAAAATGTCCCATGCCATAGGTGATCACATGGTCGATGACGGGTTTCAGCCCTTCGGTGACAAAGGCCTGCAAGACGTGGCTTTCGATGGGCAGGCGCATTCCGGCCATCGCCGCCACCTGGCTGGACCGGCCCGCGACAACCATGCCGACCTTTTTCGCACGGATCGCCCCGCGCGTGGTCTGCACGCCGCGCACTGCGCCGTTTTCGATGTCGATGCCGGTGACCTCGCATTGCTGGATCAGGTCCACGCCACGGCTGTCCGCCCCGCGGGCAAAGCCCCAGGCGACCGCATCGTGCCGCGCGGTGCCGCCGCGTTTGTGATAGAGCCCGCCGTAGATCGGAAAGCGCGTCTGCTCAAAATCCAGATAGGGCAGCAGCCGCTGCACGCCCGCGCGGTCCAGCAGTATTGCATCGTCGCCTTGGGCGATCATCTGGTTGCCACGCCGCGCAAAGGCGTCGCGCTGGCCGTCCGAATGGAACAGGTTGATGATGCCCCGCTGGGAATGCATGACGTTGTAATTCAGGTCGTCTTCCAGCCCTTCCCACAGTTTCAGCGAATGGCTGTAGAACTCCGAGTTGCCGGGCAGCATATAGTTGGCGCGCACGATGGTGGTGTTGCGTCCCACATTGCCGCCGCCCAGGTATCCCTTTTCCAGAACCGCCACATTGGTGATGTCGTGTTGCGATGCCAGATAATGCGCCGTGGCCAGACCGTGACCACCGCCGCCGATGATGATGATGTCATATTCGGGCTTTGGCTCGGGATCGCGCCAGTGTGGCGTCCAGCCGGTGTTGCCTGTCAGACCCTCCTTCAGAACCCGCAGGCCGGAGAACCCTTTTGTCAGCCGATCAAAGCGCATCACCTGTCCTTTTCCCGCAGCATACAGTCGATACGCTGTCGCATTGGGAAAGAAGTATCAATGGCACAGCGCACGACCACAGGAATTTCCGACGCGCACCGGCCTACCAGCGACATGCGTTTCAGCGCGAAGTTGCCAATGCGCCGCGCTTATGGGCACGGTTGGCGCGGGCAAGGCATGATCTGCCCTGCCCGCATCCGGTCACAGACCCTTGGCGCGATAGCTTGATGCAACGCGGCCAATCGACACCAGATAAGCGGCAGTGCGCAGATCCTTCACGTCATCGCGCGACCGCCAGACCTCGGCCATCGACTGATAGGCCGTGCGCATCGTATCCTCGAGACCAGAGCGCACCAGCTCAAGCTCGCCCGCGCCCTTGAGGTATTTGTCCTTGAAGTCGGGTGACAGGGTCCAACCCAGTTCCTTGTCCTTGGACAACCGTTCCAGTTCTTCCACGATCAACAGGTGCCGCGCCTCTTCCTGGCGGCGGCCCATGCGGCCGAACCGGATGTGGCTCAGGTTCTTGACCCATTCGAAATAGGACACGGTCACACCGCCCGCATTTGCGTACATATCGGGAATGATCACACAGCCCTTGTCGCGCAGGATCTCGTCCGCGCCCGCCGTCACGGGACCGTTCGCGGCCTCGATAATCAGCGGCGCCTGAACCCGGTCGGCGTTGCTCAGATTGATCACGCCTTCAAGCGCGGCGGGGATCATGATGTCGCATTCGGCCTCAAGCACCGACGCGCCGTCCTCGACATAGGTGGCATCTGGATAGCCGGTGACGCCGCCATGATCACGAATCCAGCGCGACACGGACTCGACATTCAGGCCCTTGGGGGAAACCAGCGCACCATCTCGTTCGATGATGCCGACAATCAGCGCGCCGTCTTCCTCGGACAGGAACTTGGCCGCATGATAGCCCACGTTGCCCAGACCCTGCACGATCACGCGCTTGCCATTCAGCGAGCCGGACAGGTTGGCCTTGGCCACATCCTGCGGATGGCGAAAGAACTCTTGCAGCGCATATTGCACGCCGCGCCCGGTCGCCTCGACACGGCCCTGGATGCCGCCCGCGTTGATCGGCTTGCCGGTCACGCAGGCCTTCGAGTTGATGTCCGTGGTGTTCATACGCGCGTATTGGTCCGCAATCCACGCCATCTCGCGTTCACCGGTGCCCATGTCCGGGGCCGGTACGTTCTGGCTGGGATGGATCAGGTCACGTTTGGCCAGCTCATAGGCAAACCTGCGGGTGATCAGTTCAAGCTCGTGTTCCTCGTATTCACGCGGGTCGATACACAAGCCCCCCTTGGAGCCGCCAAAGGGCGCTTCGACCAGCGCGCATTTGTAGGTCATCAGCGCCGCCAGCGCCTCGACCTCGTTCTGATTGACGCCAAGGCTGTAGCGGATGCCGCCCTTGACCGGCTCCATATGCTCGGAATGGACCGAGCGGTAACCGGTGAATGTATGGATCTTGCCGCGCAGGCGCACACCGAAACGAACCGTGTAGGTCGCGTTGCAGACGCGAATTTTCTCTTCAAGACCGGGCGGGAGATCCATCAGCGCCACCGCCCTGTTGAACATCAGGTCTACACTTTCGCGGAAACTCGGTTCTTGCACGTTGCTCATGGTACGTCCTTTGATCGCGACTCGATTTTTTCGAGACAACTGACTGCAGCCTATGACGAAGCGGTAAACACTTGCGACTTTATTGGGCAGTTTTTGCAGAATTTATTTCGGAGCAAGCAGGTTTTTGCAGGCGGAAACAATCTTTGCCCCAAATCCGAAACTGTCGCCTTCAGCGCCTTAACGGCGCCTTAATTGACGCAAAAGCACCATAAAACCACAGTGATAGCCCCGTTCCGCCTGATTCTGACCATAATCAACAGTCATTAAAGACGCTGGCGAACTGGCCCCGTTGGTCCGTTGGCAAGCAACAATATTGGACCTGCATCATGACACGCATTTTACGTGACACGACATTCAGATCAGCACCCGCAAACATCCACGGTGTGCGCGCAAAGCTGCGCCGTTTCGCCATTGACGATGACGGGTCGATGACAATCTTCGCCTGTTTCCTGGTTTTGATGATGCTGCTGATCGGGGGCATCGGCGTTGACCTGATGCGCAACGAGATGGAACGCACCCGGTTGCAAAACACGCTGGATCGCGCGATTCTGGCCGCTGCCGACCTGGATCAGGAAATGTCCCCCGAAGCGGTGGTGACCGACTATTTCGACAAAGCCGGGCTGGGCAGCTACCTGAAAAGTGTCACCGTCGACGAAGGTCTGAACTATCGCACGGTCACAGCCGATGCCGCGACCGTATCGCCAACCCGTTTCATGAAGTTCATGGGCGTGTCCGAACTGAACGTCCCGGCCGTGGGCACCGCAAGCGAACGCATCGCCAACGTTGAAATCTCGCTGGTGTTGGACATCTCGGGGTCGATGGCCTCCAACAGCAAGATGGAAAACCTGCGCAACGCGGCCAAAGTGTTTGTCGACACGGTGATCCGCCCCGAAACCAAAGACCTGGTTTCGCTGTCGCTGGTGCCATATTCCGAACATGTCAACGTGGGCGAACCGATCTTTGACAGGCTGAACACCATTCACCGTCACGAATTCTCATACTGCCTCGAAATCCCGAACTCGGAATTCGACAATGCCAATTTCGATCTGAGCAAACGCTATGACCAGATGCAGCACTTTCAGTGGAACTATGACGGGTACAACAACGACCGCAACGACACTGTCTGCCCGCGGTATGATTATGAAACCGTTTCACCGCTCAGCCAGAATGCCAGCGCCCTGAAAACCCAGATCGGCAAGCTTCAGCCGCGCGCCGGCACCTCGATCTTTCTGGGGATGAAATGGGCCACTGCCCTTCTGGACCCGTCGTTCCGTCCCGTGATCAACAGCCTGATCAACGCGAATGACATCGACAATGCGTTCCAGGGGCGCCCTGTGGCCTATGACGATGTGGAAACGCTGAAAACCATCATCCTGATGACCGACGGCAAGAACGACCGTTCGAACCGGATTGCCGACTGGGCCTACGATTCGGCCAGCGACTATGTTCACTGGAGCAACTACAACTTCAACTGGTATCTCAGCCGCTACGTCAGCAGCCGTGACCGCAAGTATTACTATGTCGCCGACTACTATACCGCCAGTACGGGCGACTATCTGCTGGGCAATATCTGCGACGCTGCCAAGGACAAGGGCATCGTGATCTGGGCCATTGGCTTCGAAGTTGACGATCACGGCGCGAACGAAATGCGCAAATGCGCCTCTACGCCCAGCCATTTCTTCCGCGTCGAAGGCGTCCAGATCACCGAGGCGTTCAAGGCGATTGCCCGCACGATCAATCAACTGAGGCTGACACAATGATCCGCTTGTTGATGAAAGGACTGCGCAAGTTCCGCAAGGATGAACGCGGGTTCATGTTGATCGAGTTCGCTCTGGCGATCCCGTTGATCTTTACCATGTTCCTGACTTCGGTCGAACTGGGGATCTACACCATGCGCCAGATGTTTCTGGACCGGGGTATGGACATATCCATCCGAGAGGTGCGCCTGAACACGGCCAAGAAGTACACGCACGCAGAGCTCAAGGAAATGATCTGCTACTATTCCGGCTTCCTGCCCGACTGCGATTCACAGCTGCGGCTGGAAATGAAAGAAGTGGACATGCGCAACTTTAGCGGCTTTGGCGCTCCCGCCGACTGTGTCGATACATCGAAACCTGTCACACCGCTGCAAAACTTCACGAACGGGCTTGACCATTCGGTCATGCTGTTGCGCGCCTGCTATATGTTCGATCCGGTGTTCCGCCTGACCGGATTGGGCGAGGGTTTTGTCAAGGATGGCGCAGGCCATGCCAAGATGATCAGTGTCGCCGCCTTTGTTCAGGAGCCACGTTAATGTCCTTTGCATCCCCCTTGCACTGGTTGCGCCGCTTTGGCCGCGACGAGGATGGCAACGTCGCCATCGAAACGATCATCATCATCCCGATCCTGTTCTGGACCTATCTGACCATGTTCGCGATCTTCGATTCCTATCGCCAGTATTCGCTGAACGAAAAGGCCGCCTATACCATCGGCGACATGATCTCGCGGCAGACAACGCCGTTGAACGACAGCTATCTGGATGGCACGATTGCATTGCTTAAATATCTGACGCGCAATCGCGGTCAGGAGCCTGCCATCCGGGTCACATCGATCAAATACGATGCCAACAACGATATCTACAAACGCGACTGGTCACACACCCGTGGCCCCGGCATATCGGCGCTGGACAACACCGATGTCAAAAACTGGCACGACCGTCTTCCCGTCATGCTGCACAACGAGCGTATCGTCGTGGTCGAAACATTCGTGTATTATGATCCGCCGTTCAACACCGGGCTGAACAACACGACAATCACGAACTTTGTGTTCACCCGCTCGCGCTATTCACCACAGGCACTTTGGGAAGGCAGCTAGTCCTTTGGCCCCATGTCGCGCTGCGCGACCTTGATCGAAATGATCTCGGACACCGATTTCGACTGCGCCCCCGGCGTCATGCCCCCGACACCGATCCGACGGCCAATGCGCCACCACAGTCCCGGCTGCCAAGTGCGCGGTCCGGGGCTTTTGGTTGTCAGCAAAAAGCCGTTCGACGGTTTGAATGCGAAAAAGCCGCGATCGATGCTTTCGATATCGTCCATCGTCGCCAGAACCGTACCGGCGGTGTCACGCAATTCGGTCTCGGTCAGCACGACGGTGTGACGCGTCGCCTGCCACATGCGCACCGCCAGCCACAGCGACACGGCTCCGATCAACAACAGGAACAGCTGCCAAGCCAAAGCGGGCGGCTGGAAAATTGCCAGATAGATCAGCAACAACCCCAGCAGCGCCACCGAAATCACGCCGACGATGCGCCGCCCGAACGAGGCAGATACGGCGGCCAGAACGTCGTCCGGATCAATGTCTTGCATGTAGGGTCCCCCAAGGTTTCATCCCTTTTGCATAGGTGGGCCGCGCGGGGCAAGCTGTCAGTGTCGCCGCACCACCTCATAGCCGCGTTCCTCCGGCTCATCATCGACCAGTTCCTGCGGGAAGCCCTCTGCCAGAATGGACAGCCCCGTCGCCTCTTCCAGCCGCTCGATCATGCGGTCAGACTGTGCCCGCGTCCCATAACGGGCCTGCCCGTCGGTCATCATGCGGATCATCAGCGGCGAGATTTCCAGCGGCACGCCCGCATCGTCCGCCAGCTTTTGAAACAGGCCGATGTCCTTTTGCACCAGATCCATCGTGAAATTCACGTCACGCGACCCCGACAGGATCAGCTGGCTTTCGGTCTCGTGGACAAAGCTGTTGCCCGATGACATGGCAATCGCCTCATAGGTCAACGCCAGGTCCACGCCCGAAGCTTTCATGACCGTCAGCGCCTCGCACAGCGTCAGCAGGTTCGCAGTGGCCAGATAGTTGGTCATCACCTTCAGCGTCGAGGCCGTGCCAATATCGCCCACGTGCAGGATGCGCCGCCCCATGTGGGTCAGCACCGGCAACACCCGTTCAAACGTGTCCCGATCACAGCCCGCATAGATCGAGATGTTGCCCGTGTCCGCCCGGTGGCAACCACCCGACACCGGGCAATCAACCGCATGCCCCCCTGCTGCCGCCACCAATGCGGCCAGGCGCCGGATCTCGGCGGCGTCGGTCGTGGACATCTCGATCCAGATTTTGCCCGCGCGCACTTCGGGCAGCATCTGTTCCACCACCGCCGCCGACGCGGCAGGTGACGGCAGACAGGTGATCACGACATCACAGTCGCGCATCATCTGCACAGGCCCCTGCCCCGCGACCGCGCCATCGGCAACCTTTTGCGCCACCAGCGCAGCGTCCAGATCATGCGCAACCACATCCAGACCGTTGCGCACCAAGCTTCCTGAAAGTTTGCCGCCGACATTCCCCAGACCGATAAAACCGATTTTCATCTTAGGACTCCCCGTATTCACCCGAATGTCGTAGCCTGAACGGGCTCAAGTCCGTTCTAATTGCGACAGAAGTGCGACTCCGGGCCGAAACGCAAACCGCTGCGCACACCAAAGCTGGTTTTTTTGCCAGAACGATTGTTGTGTGGTGGCTAATACTCAGACGTTTTATGTTCTTTGGGTTCTAGGATAAATTAAATCAGCCAACCGGATAACATACGCCCGCGCAAACAGTCAGGGCTTGGCCCCCCGAACCGACGCTATCCGACGTCATTGTTCCGGACGACGCTTGTTTGCGCATTAGTAGCCAGCTTGCTCGGCCTTTTGATCGCCGCGAACATGGCAGCGCGCCCCGACCCGCGCCGGATCGACGTTTTGGCCAGCATCGGCAGCGCGCGGATCACAGGCCAGATAGAAAACCCCGCACTGGTGCAGTCAACTCTTGAAGAACTGGTGGCCTCTGACGGCCTGATCGGCGCGCGCGCTGCCTACGCCGATGGCCAGGACATCGTTGTCGGCAAGATTGACGGTGACGACGATGCGGTGACCGCCTCGGCGCCGTTCGGGTCCGCGCAAAATGGCACGTCCGAGCCTTTGGGCACGCTGACCCTGTACGGCCCGGCAAAACCGGCCGGCAGCCAGAGCCTGCTGTTGACGCTTTTGATCGTCCTGGGAATTCTCGCCTGCCTGCTTGCAGTGTGTCTGGCGTTCTATGCTCTGCTGAACCGCAGCGTTCTGCGCCCGTTGGACGAAATGGCGCAGGAGTTAAAGGAAACGGGAACCTCACGACACGATCATTCAATCCGGTTCAGCGAAAACACGCAGAACCACATGACCGGACCACTGCGCGAAATCGCCGCCTTGCTTGAAACAAAAGGCCGCAGCCTGAGCAAATCCGACCCGGTGTCGGACCAGCAACACCATCACCTGGCCCGCACCGTCGCAATCGCACAAATGGGCTATGCAACACTGGACATTGAAAAAAAACGGTTCATCAGTTGCGACCCCGCCTTCGCCGGATTGCTGGATCGCGAAGTGGATGACGTTCTGAAATCGGAGTCGATCGAAACACTTCGCAGCGACCTGGTCCTGGATTTCGACGAGACCGAAAGCGCGGCCCGGCGCGAGGCGATCATCCTGGGAAAATCCGTCGACGAGACCTATCGCATTATCCGTCACAGTGGCGAAATTCGCTACATCCGCGTCCTCATGAACCCGGTTTCAAGACCTGGCCAAGACCCGCAGATCGTTGAATTGGTCGGACAGGACGTCACGGAACAGCGGCTGGCCGAATTGCGCGCCAATCAGGCCGACCGGATATCGACCATCGGCAACCTCACCGGCGGCGTGGCTCATGACTTTAACAATCTGCTGGCGATCATCTCTGGCAATATCGAGCTGGCCGCGCTTGCCCATGCTCCGAAGGAAAGGCTTGAGTACATCGACAATGCGCTGACCGCTGTCGCGCGCGGGGCCGCGCTGACCCAGCAACTTCTGGCCTTTGCGCGCAATCAACCGCTGTCGCCCAAGATCATCGGCGTGAAAAAGCTTGTGACCGACATGCTGCCTGCAATGCGCGCGGCTCTGGGGCCTAATATCCAGATCGTAGAACCCGATGGGCCGGAAAACTGGATGATCAACGCTGACGCGGCCAAATTGGAAACGTGCCTTATGAACATCGTGGGCAATGCTGCGGATGCCATGCCCCAGGGCGGAACGCTGACAATTTCGCTGAGCAACCGCGACATCGACAGCTTTCAGGCCCGCCAGATGCCGGGGTCGGAACCGGGTGAATATGTCTGCATCGAATTGGCGGACACGGGCACGGGGATGAGCCGCGCCGTCGCGGCCAAGGCTTTTGATCCCTTCTTTACCACCAAGAATGTCGGCAAGGGCACTGGTATGGGGCTATCGATGGTGCTGGGCTTTGCGCAGCAATCGGGGGGGTTCACGTCCTTGCACACGGTGCAGGGGCGCGGCACGGCTGTGCGGATCTTTTTGCCACGCGCCAATTCCACGGTCGTGCCTGACACGTCTGACGCGATGGCAACCGAAGCGCCCAGTGATCTTTTGAAAGGGTGCCACGTGCTGCTGATCGAGGACGAAGATCAACTGCGCTTGCTCTACGCCACCAAACTCGAATCCTTTGGATGCAAGGTCACACAGGCGTCGACGGGAGAAAAAACCTTGGAACTGGCGCGCACCATGGACCCGCCGGACATCATCCTGAGCGATATCATCCTGCCCGGCGCGATGAACGGCATCGACACGGCCGATGCGCTGGTCAAATATTTCCCCAACGCGACGGTCATTTTCATCTCGGGTTTTTCGCAGAATGCCGCTGTGCATAACGGGATGTTGGCGATGGGACGAATGTTGCTGCAGAAACCCTTTACGCGCGCAAAACTGGCAGCCACACTTTTTGACGCTATATCTCAAAGGACCACTCACGGTAATCTGCCCGAAGGTCCGAATGAATAACTTGTTTATGGTGCCACTTCACCACTCTGTTTCCTGCAGAACGTGTCAGGAATTGAATGCCAACGGTCTGTGCATATGACCAGCGCAAATCAGGACAAGGCCTCTTTGGCCGCGGCCGTTTTGCTGGAGCGATTGATCCGCGACACCTATACCGCGCGACATTCGTCGGAAATCCAGCCGTTGCAGTGGTCCATTCTGCGCTATCTGGCGCGCTCTCCCGAGGACCAGCGCCAGTTGCGGCGCATCGCGCCGTTTCTGAATCTCACGCCCTCGCCCGTGGCGCGTGCGATCACAACTTTGGCACAGCGTGGCCTGGTCACCCAACGTGTGAACAATAGCGACAGCAGGATAAAGACGATATCGTTGACCCAATTGGGTCTTGAAGCTTTGAGCCAAGACCCTATCGTTGATGTAGCAACCAGGATAGACGCACTACCAGAGGGCGAGCGACAAGACTTTATCAGGTCAGTCCGAACGCTTGCGTTGGGAACTTCTTATTACCCTAGACCCGTGGATTAAGACGGTGGCAACACAGATACTTCTCGTTGAAGACGACCCGGCAGTTCGGCACCTGATCGTGCAATTCCTGCAACGGGATGGCGCGGATGTTCACGAGGCCGAAACGCTCGAACAGGCACGGACCATTCTGTCCGACCGGAATGATATCAACCTTGCGATTCTGGATTTCTGGCTGGGCAATGACAATGCCGTCGGATTGATGGACGACCTGCGCGCAGATCTTGCCGGGCTGCCTGTGCTGATCATTTCGGGCGGCAACGCGGCCACCGACCTTGAAACCACCCAAGCCATCGCAGACATCAGCGGCGCGGTGGCCTTTCTGCAAAAGCCCTTTCGCAAGAAAGACCTGCTGTCTGCCGTCGCGGACGCACTGGCCTAATTGTTTTCGTTTTCCTGAAGCTTCGTATCCAGATTTAAGATAGACTTTTCGAAAACTTTGATGCATTATTGCTAGTAGCAAATATCTATTTGGTTGTGTGCCTAAAGGTCTGGTTATGAGTGGTCTTGCCAAAGACGCTGTCTGCGAAGCGCAAAAAGTCCTGGAGGATCTCGCAGGGTATCTTCGCGCTGTTGGAAACGACTTGACGGACGAATCGGCACTTCAACTGGATGTCATGGCAAATCGGCTGGAACAGATCGCGCGCGAGTGTGAGCCTGTCCAGACGACCACACGCCCAAAGCTTTACTGCGTCAAAGGCTAACGCAGAAACCACGCCCACCCCTTATCGCATTGTCATCGTAGCCACAGGCTGCGGTATCACTCCCCCTATATCTCAGAAGCGTCTTCAGCCTTCCTTGATTGTGTGAGGCTGCAAATGCTGTTGTGCACAGCTGCACAGGTCGGGACCTTTTTTACTACATGTCCGTATAATACATGTACGTACAAAGGAGAGCCCCAATGCGAGATATCATGATGCTGTTGCACGAAACCGCCGGACTGATGCGGCGCCGGTTCGAGCAGGCGGCACGCCCCGAAGAACTTACCTTGATGCAATGGCGCGCGCTTGGGCTGCTGGAACGCAACGGCCCGATGCGTCAGGTCGAGATCAAGGAAGCGCTGGAAGCCTCTCCCATGACCATCAGCGATCTGGCGGAAAGGATGCAATCGGCAGGCCTTGTGGTCCGCCAGACCGATCCGCACGACAGCCGCGCCAAGACACTGACGCTGACCGAGGCGGGTCACGCCAAATACGCAACCATGCATCAGATCAGCGAAGCGGTCTTTGAAGAGGTCGCTGTCGGCATATCCCCCGAGACAAAGGACGCCCTGCGCAACGGGTTGAGTGCCATCAAGATGAATCTGGGAAGTGCCACAGGCATCCCCGAAAAGGACACAAGACAATGAACGCGCAACCAGACAAGATCGAAACAGCGGACACGGAACCGGTTCAGCCAGCCGCCACCCCGGCACCAGAGGCGCGCCCCCCGCGCGGTCGGCGGCGCGCGCTTATGATATCCGTGCCCTTGCTGCTGGCTCTGGCCGGTGCCGGTGCGTGGCTGTTCGGCGGGCGCTATATCAGCACCGACAACGCCTATATCCACCAGCCGATGACAGCCATTTCCGCCGATGTCAGTGGCCGCGTCAGCGATGTTCTGGTGACCGAAAATGAACAGGTCACCGCGGGCACCCCGCTTTTCCGGCTTGACCCAGCCGACTATAAAATCGCCCTGTCCACTGCCGACGCGCAACTTGCGGCCGCCCGGCTGGCCGTCGAACAACAGCGCGCCGCCTATCAGACCGCACAGGCCCAGTTGCAGGCCGCCCAGAACATCGAGGATGTGAAAAGCCGTGAGTTGAAGCGCCAGCAAGAGCTGACGGATCGCGGCATCGGCACCCAGGTGGCGCTGGACGAGGCGATGATCGCCTTCCGCTCTGCCGCTAACGCCGTCACGCTGGCGCAACGCGAGGTAGACGCTGCCGCCACGGCGCTGGGGGGTGATCCGCAGGTCGAAACCGACGCATTGCCTTCGGTCCGTGCCGCGCTGGCCGCCCGCGAATCCGCCGCCCGTCATCTTGAACAAACGGAAATCACCGCCGCCACCGGGGGCACCATCAACCAGATCGAAAGCCTGAACGTCGGACAGTTCCTGGCCGCAGGCACCGGCATCGCACAACTGGTCGACAACTCGCACACCTGGGTCGAGGCGAATTTCAAGGAAACCCAGCTTGCAGATCTGTCCCCGGGCCAGCCGGTCACCATCGAGGTCGATGCCTATCCCGGCATGGAACTGACCGGCACCGTGGAAAGCTTTGCCTCGGCCACCGGCTCACAATTCTCGCTGATCCCCGCCCAGAACGCGACCGGCAACTGGGTCAAGGTGGTGCAACGGGTGCCCGTGCGGATCCAGATCACCGACACGCCTGACCGCCCCCTGCGCGATGGCATGAGCGTCTCTGTCTCGGTCGACACAGGCCACAACCGTCTGGAAGGTCTCAAGTGAGCAGCGCCGCCGCATCTTCGGGCGCGGCCCCCGCCGCGCCGGCGCTGACCCCGCCCAACGTCAAGGTCGCAGCCCCCGCGTTGCTGACCGCGTCGATCATGGTGGCGACCGTGATGCAGGTGCTGGACACCACCATCGCCAACGTGGCCCTGCCCCACATGGCCTCCAGCCTGAACGCAACACAGGAAGAAATCACCTGGGTGCTGACGTCGTATATCGTGGCCTCGGCCATCGCGACGCCGTTGACCGGCTGGGTGTCCGACCGTGTCGGCCGGCGCATGGTGTTCATCGTGGCCATCGCCGGTTTCGTGCTGTCGTCGATGCTGTGCGGATTTTCCTCCACCCTGCCCGAAATGGTGGTCTTTCGCATCGTCCAGGGCATCTGTGGCGCCTCCCTGATCCCGCTCGCGCAGTCGGTCCTGCTGGACATCAACCCGCGTGAAAAGATCGGTCAGGCGATGGCGATCTATGGTGCCGGCATCATGGTCGGCCCGATCATCGGCCCGACGCTGGGCGGCTATCTGACCGAAGTATTCAACTGGCGCTATGTGTTCTTCATCAACCTGCCCGTGGGCATCGTCGCCCTGCTGGGTATCGTTGCCTTCATGCCGCGAGAAGAGACCCGCGAACGCCGTTTTGACCTGGTGGGCTTTGGCCTGCTGGCACTGGCTGTCGGGGCCTTGCAGCTGATGCTGGACCGGGGACAGTCCGAAGACTGGTTTTCCTCGATCGAGATCATTCTCTATGCCGGGCTGGCCGTGTCGGGCCTGTGGGCCTTTGTGATCCATTGCTGGGGCGCCAAGGACCCCTTTGTCGATCTGGGCATGTTCCGCGACCGCAACTTTTTTATGGGGCTGATTTTTATCTTCGTGATCGGCATGACGCTGTTCTCCGGCCTCGCCCTGTTGCCGCCGCTGCTGCAAAAGCTGCTGGGCTATCCGGTGATCGAAACGGGTCTGGTGATGGCCCCGCGCGGCGTGGGCACCATGGTGTCCATGATCGTGGTCGGGCGTCTGGTCAGCCGCTATGACCCCCGCGCGCTGGTGCTGATCGGGCTGGGCCTGACCGCATGGTCGCTGCACATGATGACCGGTTTCGAAACGGGAATGGATTCGCATCTGATCATTATCAGCGGCGTTATCCAGGGCTTTGGCCTGGGCTTTGTCTTTGTGCCGCTGTCCACGCTGACCTTTGCCACCATCGCCCAACGCTATCGCGGCGATGCCACGTCGATGTTCAGCCTTGTGCGCAACGTGGGGTCGGGCGTGGGGATTTCGCTGGTCACCGTGGTGCTGTCGCGGATGAGCACGGTCAACCATGCCGAGATCGCCAGCACCCTGACCGCCCAAGCACCCCAGGTGCGCGATGCCATGCCGCAACTGCTGAACGGCTCCCCGCTTTATGCGTCGATTGCCGATCAGCTTGTGTCACAACAGGCCGCGATGATCGCCTATATCGACAACTTTTTCCTGATGATGATCCTGACCCTGTGCGTGGTGCCCATCGTGTTCCTGCTGAGGAAACCGGGCTAAGGCGCGCTCTGCGGCGCTTCAAAGGCACCAAGCCACTGCCTGAGAAGCCCGTCCAGAGCCGCGCGGTCCTGCGGACTGAGGGCGGACAGAACCTTGTGCTGGTTCGCCACATGCGCAGTGACCACCCTGTCGATCAGCGTGAACCCCTGCGGGGTCAATGCCACGACCGACCCGCGACCATCCTCGGGATTGGGCTTGCGCTCGACCAGCCCTGCCGCTGCGAGCCTGTCCAGACGGTTGGTCATCGTCCCTGAGGTCACCATCGTCCACGCGATCAGTTCGGACGGGCTGAGCGCATAGGGCGCACCAGAGCGCCGCAAGGTGGCCAGCACGTCAAAGCTGGCCGCCGTCAACCCGTTGGCGGCGTAAACTCTCTCAAGTTGCGCGGACACGCGGTCATGCAGCCGTTTCAGACGGCCAAGCACGCCCATCGGCACGACCTCAAGGTCGGGCCGCTCGGTTCTCCATTGTTCCAGAACGCGGTCTACGTGGTCCATGCGTACAGGCTAGGGATTTATATCTTGACGTCAAGACATATCGATATATCTTGACGTCAAGATAAAGGAACACCCCATGTCCAGACACACCGACCTTGCCCTCGCCGCCCTGGCCCCCGCGATCTGGGGCAGCAGCTATATCGTGACGACGCAGATGCTGCCCGATGGCTATCCTTTGACCGTCGCAATGCTGCGCGCCCTGCCCACGGGAATCCTGCTGATGCTGATCACGCGCCGCCTGCCGCCCCTTGACTGGTTGGGCAAACTGGCGGTGCTGGGCGCACTGAACTTCTCGATCTTCTGGGCGGCGCTGTTTCTGGCCGCCTACCGCCTGCCCGGCGGCGTTGCCGCGACCCTTGGGGCGATACAGCCGCTGATCGTACTGTTGCTGGCCCGCGCCGTGCTGGGCAGTGCGCTGCACCTGCGCGGCCTGATCGCCGCCATCGTGGGCATATTCGGCGTGGCGCTGCTGGTCCTGGACCCTGCCGCCCATCCCGACCCGATCGGCATCCTTGCAGCTCTGGGCGGAGCGGTGTCGATGGCCTGCGGCGTGGTGCTGACGCGCAAATGGCAGCCCCCCGTTCCGGCGCTGACCTTTACCGCGTGGCAACTGACCGCCGGGGGGCTGTTGCTGTTGCCCGTCGCGCTGGCCTTTGAGCCCGCCCTGCCGCCGTTGACCGCCACCAATATCGCGGGCTTCCTGTGGCTTGGGCTGATCGGTGCCGCGCTGACCTATTTCTTCTGGTTCCGCGGCATCGAACGGCTTGGCCCCGCCGCCATCACCCGTTTCGGCTTTCTCAGCCCGCTGACGGCGGTGATACTGGGCTGGGCGCTGCTGGGCGAAAGGCTCAGCCCGGCGCAACTCTCAGGTGCGGTGATCGTCATCCTCTGTGTCGCTCTGGGCGGCACACCAACACAGCGCAGCGCCCAACCCGACAGACGCCCCGCTTAGAACTGGTTGCGCGCGTGATAGGTCTCCAGAAACGCCTTGATCCGCGCATCGCTGGGGTTGCGGAAAATCTCGGCAGGCGGCGCACAGCTGACCAGCTCGCCCGCCTCCAAGAACGCCACTTGGTCCGCCACATGCGCGGCAAATCCCATCTCGTGCGTGACGATCACCATCGTCATGCCTTCGCTGGCCAGATCCTTGATCACGGTCAGAACCTCGCCCACCAATTCTGGGTCCAGCGCCGAGGTCGGCTCGTCGAACAGCATCAGCTTTGGCTCCATCGCCACCGCGCGCGCAATCGCCACCCGCTGTTGCTGACCGCCGGACAGACGGTTGGGGAACGACTCCGTCTTGTCCCCCAGCCCCACCTTCTGCAACGCCGCAGCCGCCTTGCGCGCGGCCTCTGCCTTGGACAGGCCCTGAACCTGCACCAGTGCCTCGGCCACGTTCTGCTGCGCGGTCATATGGGGCCACAGGTTGAACTGCTGGAACACCATGCCAATCGACCGGCGCATCTCGCGCAGGCGGCGCGCCGACATCTTGCGCCCGCCCACGGATTCCAGTCCGATCACCTGACCGTCAATTTCGACTGCCCCTTCCTGATATTCCTCAAGAAAGTTGATGCAGCGCAGCAGCGTCGACTTGCCCGACCCCGATGGACCGATCAGACAGGTCACCTTGCCTGCGGGGATCGACAGATTGATGTTCTTCAACGCATGGAAACTGTTGTAATATTTCCCCAGAGCGGTGATTTCGACGGATGAGGCATTTTCAGAGGTCACGCGCTCAGCTCCTTTGACAAAAAGGCATTGGTCTTCAATTCCAGCTTGCGGCCCGCCCACGAGATCACCTCGACAAAGCCCCAGTAGAACAGCGCCAGCGCGAACATCGCCTCCATATAGGCAAAGGTTTCGGCTGACATGGTTTGCACCTGATACAGCAGCTCGGGCACCGTCACGATGGACAGGATCGCCGTCTCCTTGGTCAGGATGATGGAAAAATTGGTCAGCGGCGGCACCGAGGACACCATCAGAATAGGCAGCGTGATCCGGCGCAGGATCGTCCCCTCGGACATCGCCATCGCACGCCCCGCTTCGATCATGCCACGCGGCACCGCTTGCAAACCGGCGCGGAAAATCTCGGCGTAATAGGGGCTGCCATAGATGATCAGGCCCAGGATGCCCGCAGGCACAGGGTCCAGCCGCAGGCCGATGTTCGGCCCGCCGTAATAAAGGATGAACAGCTGGATCAGGAACGGCGTGCCCCGGATCACCTCGATATACCCGCGCAGCACATAGCGCAGCGGGCGCGGCCCGTAATACATCGCCACCGCAATGACAAAACCCAGCGCAACGCCCCCCGCGGCCCCTACGATCCAGCACAGGACGGTGTTCAGCAGACCGCACAGCAGTATCGGGCCGTATTGGACGAAAAGATCAATATCCATCAGTAATCCAACCTTTTTTCCAGCGCCTGCCCCAGCCCCGCCAGCGCCAGGTTGATCACCAGATAAATCGCCGCCGCCGCGATGTAGATTTCAAGCGGGCGAAAGGTGGCCGCCGAAATCGACTGGCTCATCCGCGTCAGCTCGACAATGCCCACGGCGGACACCAGCGACGACACTTTGACCAGCATGATCAGCTCGTTCACCAAGGACGGCATCGAGATTTTCAGGGCCTGCGGGATCAGGATGCGCTTCCAGATGGTAAAGGGATGCATGCCCAGCGCCGCCGCCGCTTCGGCCTGACCATGCGGCACAGCGATCAGCGCCCCACGCAGAATTTCCGCGATATAGGCCGCCGCACACAGGCCGATGCTGCACACAGCCGCCCAAAGCGGGGGGATGTCGATGCCAACAGAAGGCAGAAAATAATAGGCCAGCAAAAGCTGCACCAACAGCGGAACTCCGCGAAAAAAACTGACGTAAAGCGCGGCAATGCGGCTGATCCAGCGGATCGGCGAAAGCCGCGCCACGCACAGCACGATGCCCATCACCAGCCCAAGGCCCATGCCCAGCCCCGACACCAGCAGCGTAAACCGCGTGGCCTGCAACAGATAAGGCAGATTTTCGACAATGGTGGACCAAGAGAACATCGCACGCTCCTTCGACATCAGCAAAACGGGCCCGACCATTGGCCGGACCCGTTGCGGTGTTACTTGACCGCAGGCATCTCGCGCGGCAGCTCCACGGCCGTGCCCAGCCATTTTTCATGCAGCTTCGCCATGCGACCGTCGTCCTGCATGTTCAAGAGGATCTCGTTTACGGCAGCGATCATGCTCTCGGTCTCTTCCGATTTCACGGCAACCCATGCGAAATATTTCTTCTCGCCGAACACCGGTGTGACAGTCTCGAAAATCTCGGGACGCTTCGACGCGGCATAACCCAACAGCGGGAACGATCCCGCAACCGCATCCAGACGTCCGGCGGCCAGATCGGCATAAGCCTCGTCCACCGACGAATATTCACGCACGTCGATGCCGCCCAGACCTTCGCCAAAGACTTTCAACTGCTCAAGCTGCGCTGACCCTTTTTGCGAGCCAACCACCAGACCGGCAATGTCCTCGGGCTTGGTGATACGGTCGTCGCCTGTGCGCTTGATCAGACCCACCGACGCATCGGCAATCGGCAGGGTAAAGGCATAGCGTTCCATCCGCTCGGCGGTGATGGTGACCGGTGCGTTGACCATCTGGAACTTGCCTGCTTCCAGGCCGGGCAGAACCGATGTCCACGGCAGGTCGTTGTATTTCGGTGTGACGCCCAGATCCTTGGTGACTTCGTCCATCAGGTCCTTGCACAGACCTTCGTACTGGCCGTTCACCAGCAGATCGAAAGGCGCATAGTGCATCTCGGTGCCAAAGGTCATCTCGCCCGAGGCCTTGATGTCCGCCAGCATGTCAGCGGCAGCCGAACCGGCTGCAAACACGGCCAGGCCCAGCCCCAGAACCGCGCCTTTGAAAGAATAGATATTCATGGTTTTCACTCTCTGTTTTCAAGTTTCATGAAAGGCCGCACACCCGCGCGGCCCACATCAGGCAGCCGGTTGAACTCCGAGCTTTGTCAGCGCTTCGATGAACGCCTTATTGTCTTGCGGCGTGCCCACGGACACCCGTAAAAATCTGTCAAATCCATCCTCAAGCCAGGCTTTGACCAGGACACCTTCGCCGCGCAATTTTTCTGCAACATCAACGGCATGGTCCGAAGTCTCGAAGAAGATCGCATTGCTCTTGGACGGCGGCAAGCGAAATCCCATGTCGCGCAGGGTTTGCGCCAACGCATCGCGGGCGGCGATGGTTTTTTGCACAGTGTCCGCCAGAAAAGCCCGGTCCTCGAACGCCGCCTGCCCCATCGCCTGCGCCACCGCGTTGGCGTTGAACGGCGGTGTCAGCTTGCGCACGGCATCGCGCAACGTGGCGCTGCTGCACAGCCCATAGCCCACGCGCATCCCCGCCAGTCCATAGGCCTTTGAAAACGTGCGCAAGCTGATCCAGTTCAGGCCGCTGGCCTTCAGCGCCGACAGGCTGTTGATCGGGTTGTATTCAAA
The DNA here is from genome assembly GCF_900129395.1 of Pseudosulfitobacter pseudonitzschiae. Classification (GTDB taxonomy): domain Bacteria; phylum Pseudomonadota; class Alphaproteobacteria; order Rhodobacterales; family Rhodobacteraceae; genus Pseudosulfitobacter; species Pseudosulfitobacter pseudonitzschiae. Next base: position 267,412 of record NZ_FQVP01000003.1, on the reverse strand, counting down.
ATAGGCCTCATCCAGCAGCACCAGCGTTTCATTGTGCGTGGCGGCCAGAAGCTCGTGTAATTCGTTCAGCGTCAGCGCCACGCCCAGCGGGTTCGACGGGCTGGAGATCGCAAACACCTTGGGCTTGCGCGCCAGTGCCGCCTTCAACTCCCCCATCGGCAGGGTCCAGTCGGTACTGTAACGCACGGTTTCAACCGGTATTTTCAACCCCTGCGCCGCCAGCGTGTGCAACCCAAAGCCCGGCGTGACCGTCAGCACGTGATCACCCGCCCCCAGCACCGCACCATACAGCGCATAGATCAGCTCTTCAGAGCCATTGCCCAGAACGATGCAACCGGCATCGATCCCTGTGGACTCGGCCAGCGCATCGCGCAGCCCGGTGCCGTTCCCGTCAGGATAAAGATGCGCCTGCGCCACCGCTGCCTGACCGGCGGAAAGTGCGCGCGGCGACACGCCAAACGGGGTCTCGTTGCTGTCCAGCTTGGCGCGGGGCGCGCGTCCGTACAGGCTGCGGAATCGCGCGATGGGCAGGCCGGCGTTATAGGCGGGCAGCTCAAGAATATGCCGGTTGATCATTCTGCGGGCCTTTTGGGTTCAAGCCATCACGGGCGTTGCACAAATTCTCGTTATGTGCAGACATAAAGAAAATAAACAGGATTGCTAGTCAAGAGGGTAAAATGCAAAAATCCCTTCAGACCAACAATCCCGCCCCTTGGCAGATGAAAAAGCTGGCACCTTGAACCAGCACCGCAACAAAACGGAAAGCAGGCCGATGAGCACACCGGACATAAACTCTTGGCAAAGCGTTCAGGACGAGGTTCTGCGCCGCATCCACAACCGCATCTGGAAGCCCGGTGCGCAGATTCCCAACGAAACCGATCTGGCCAAAGAGTTCAATTGCGGCCGCACCACGGTGAACCGCGCCCTGCGCGAACTGGCTGAAAGCGGAATACTGGAACGCAAACGCAAATCCGGCACCCGTGTCGCCCTGCATCCGGTGTCGCGCGCGGTGATCGCCGTACAGATCGTGCGCCGCGAGATCGAGGAGCGCGGCGCAAGCTATGGCTATGCGCTGATCGACAAGCGCGTGGGCACCCCGCCCCATGCCGTCACCTTTGCCATGGAACTGGCCCAGGGCGAAGAGATGCTGCACGTCAGGGCGGTGCACCTGGCCGATGGCGTGCCTTATGCGCTGGAAGACCGCTGGATTTGCCTGCGCACTGTGCCGCAGGCGCGCGATTACGACTTTGCCCAGAAATCCGCCAACGAATGGCTGCTGGAAAACGTCCCCTACAACCGCGCGACCCTGTCGATTCTGGCGACACCCGCCTCGGCGTTCGAGCAGGAGTATCTGGCCGTGCCGGACAAGGCGTCGATCCTGCACGTCGAACGCGCCACATGGCGCGACAAGGGGCCGGTGACCTTTGTCACCATCTCTTACCAGCCCGGCCACAGGATCATCAGCACGACCACCAGCTGATCGGCAAACGGGCGCGGGACTTGATCACGTCTGCCACAACACCTGACCGGCACCTTGCAGAAAAAACGATCTGTTCGCGTGGTCAGCTTCGCGATAGATCATGACCATGTCCGAACCATCCATAAAACCCGCAGCCATTGCAGAAATCATCGCCGAGGAAATCATCCGCGGCGACATCGCCCAGGGCGCGCGCCTTGGGCAGGATCATATTGCCGAACGCTTCAACTGCAGCCACGTCCCCGTGCGGGAGGCGCTGCAGCGTCTTGTGCAGATGGAACTGGCAACCTTCATCCCCAAACGGGGTGTCCGGGCCTTTTCTCTGTCTGATGCGGATCAGGACGACATCCTGGAGATGAGGCTCGCCCTGGAGCCGATGGCCCTGACCAAGGCAGTCGCCAATTTCACACCCGAAGATATGCAGCAAATGGAGATTTTCCGCCTGGCCTGCGACAACGCCAAAGACCCCATTTCCTGGGAAAAAGCCAACCGGCAGTTTCATCTGGAAATCCTGAAGCCTTGCGCAAGGCCGCTTTTACTGGGCCGCATCGAACAGCTTCAACGGCTTTCGGCACAAAGATTCCACGCAAGATGGCGCGAAACATGGCGCAGCACCTCGGACAAGGACCACGTGGCGATCCTGCACGCCATGGAACGGCGCGAGGACAAAACAGCGGCGACGATCCTGCGGCGACACCTCTCGCGCGGGTGATTGAAGTCCACGCTTGCGAATTATCTATAATTTCATTACCGATAGATTCTGGCTTGAGATTTAATAGATAATCGGAAGGGACAACACATGAACTCACCGGCACCTGCGGTCACCCGCAACACGATCACATTGCTCGATGTGCAAAACTTTACGCTGCCCGGAAAACTGGCCGCGGTCCTGTTTGGCACCATCTTCCTCACGCTGTCGTCCTATGTCGAAGTGCCGATGTTCCCGGTCCCGATGACCATGCAGACATTCGCGGTCATGCTTGTCGGTGCCCTGTACGGCTGGCGCCTGGGCGGCGTTACGATTGTCGCCTGGCTGGCTGAAGGCGCGATTGGCTTGCCCGTGCTGGCCGGAGGCGCAGGCGGCGCACAACATTTCCTCGGCGCGACAGGCGGCTATCTTTTTGCCTTCCCGATTGCGGGCATGACTGTCGGTTGGCTGACCGAACGCGGCTGGAACGGCCAACGTGTCTGGCTGTCGGCCCTGGCCATGGCCATCGGCAACGCGATCTGCCTCGTTCTGGGGGCGGCATGGCTTGCCATGCTGATCGGCGCGGAACAGGCGATCATGCTTGGCGTCGTGCCGTTCGTCCTTGGTGGCCTGCTCAAATCGGCCCTCGGCGCGATGACGCTAAAGCTGCTGACGCGCGACGCCAAACCTGTCGCTGAATGACAGTACGCCTGCGCCCGCACCATCTTCTTTGCATCCTGACCTATGTCGGCAAAGGGTACAGCCCCGCGTTCACGGACAATATGACCGCGATTGCGGGGCGACTTTCTGCGGGAGAGCCGGTCGAAATCGTCGAGGGGCCAGATGACATCTGCGCCCCCCGGCAATCAGAAACAAACCCGCATTGTCACGATTGCAGCATTCAGGTGCGCGACCGAAAAGCCGCCAAAGATGTGGGCCGGATACTGAACATCAGCATTGAGAACGGCACAAGGCTGTCACTGCCCCCCTCGTCCCTGATGCAACTGCGCAGGGCCTTTGCACAGGGCCGCATCCGATCCGCCTGCGGTGACTGCCAGTGGGGAGAGATGTGCACCGAGATTTCCGCGAATGCCTATCACGGCGCATTGATCTGAGCGCCGAATTGCAACCACCTGCCTGGCACGCAGGCTCTGGCCGGATCAGTCGGTGCCGGACACCATCGCGCAGCGCCGCACCGACGGTCATTATATGGAAAGACAGCGGACGCAGGTTGATACCGAGGCCCTTTTCGGGGCCCCGGTCGGTGTCACGTCACTGTCCGATGACGGCCCTTATGGCACGACTGATGTCTTGCAAGGCGGCGTTGCGCGTCTCGAAATCCGCATCAATGTCGGAGATGAAGATGGAGACGATCCAGGGTGCGCGGCCATCTGGGATCACCATCGCGACCAGGTTGCGCGTGTGGCTGCCGCTGCCGGACTTGTCATAGATCTGCCAGTCCGCCGGCGCCCCCGCCCGCAGCAGCTTGCCCGTCACGCCGCCATGGCGCATCCAATCCGCCAGTTGTTTGCGTGAATTCTCTGACAGAACGTCGCCCAGCAGCAGGTTGCGCACTGTATCCGCGCTGGCAACCGGGGTTGTGGTGTCACGCGGATCGCCCGGCGTAAATGTGTTCAACTCCGGTTCGAACCGGTCAAGCCTGCTTTCAATGTCCCCAGTGCTGCGGAAGAATTGCGTAATGGCTTGCGGGCCACCCAGGTGTTCGATCAGCAGGTTGGCGGCTGTATTGTCGCTCATGTCGATTGCAGCCAAGCAAAGCGCGGCCATGTTCATGCTCTGGCCAACATGCTGTTCGGTGACAGGCGCATAGGTCACGATATCGCCCTCTGTGACCGGCAACTCGTCAGTCAGCGACAGCGTTCCGGCATCGACCCGGGCCAGCACGGCACCACAAAGCGGCACTTTCACCGTGCTGTTCATCAAAAATTGCTCATCCGGCCTGTTTGCCCAGGTGAAATCCGAACCGGTGTCAACCAGCGCGATACCGATCCGGCCGCCCAGTCTGGCCTCGATCCGGTCGACAGTCTGTTCAAGCTCTCCGACAGGTGTCTGTGCGAAGCTCGCGGCGGCCATGGACACGCCAAGGACGATCCCTGCCACGGTGCGCGACAAGGTGGAATTGCGGGTCTGCATAAGATCTTCCTTTGTTTCTATGCACCTGACGCCATGCAGGACGGCATCAGTTGATTTCATGGCAAACGTATATTTCGGCTTGAACAGCCCCGGCAAACGACAAATATTATGGCACACCATTAGCTGAGGTATTGCCGTGGATCGACCCGATTTGCCACTGAACGCCCTTCGGGTGTTCGAAGTCGCCACGCGTCAAGGCAGCTTTACCAAAGCTGCAATCGAACTGCGCGTCACGCAGGCTGCTGTCAGCCACCAGATCGCGCGGCTGGAGGATCTGCTGGGCGTCACACTGTTCTTGCGGACCTCGCAGGGGTTGGTGACGACTGACGAAGGTCTGCTGCTCTTCCCCGTCCTGGAACATGGTTTCGATGCCATGGCGCGCGCGCTCGACGGCCTTGGGGGGCGTCGCAATATCGAAGTGCTGAAGGTCGGCGCAAACACGACGTTCGCGCTCGGCTGGCTGATGCCGCGCCTGACAGCGTTTCGTCAGGCGCACCCCGAGATCGACATCAGGATTTCGACAAACAACAATCGCGTCGAGATTCTGCGCGAGGGATTGGACATGGCGATCCGTTTCGGCACCGGCGGCTGGTCGGGCCATGAAGCGATTGGCCTGATGGATGCCCCGCTGTCGCCCCTCTGCGCACCGGACCTGGCAAAGCGACTGCTCCATCCGGCAGACCTTGGCCAGATGACGCTGCTACGAAGTTACCGCAGCGCAGAATGGCCTGGCTGGTTCGAGGTCGCGGGCGCCGCCTGCCCTCCGGTTTCCGGGCCGGTGCTGGACAGCTCCATCGCACTCGCGGAACTGGCGGCCTCCGGCGCTGGCGTGGCACTCCTGCCTGTCTCTATGTTCAGTCAATACATTGCGCAGGGACGATTGGTTCAGCCCTTTGGAATCACAGTCTCGGCGGGCCGCTACTATCTTGCCTGGCCATCCGATCGCCCCGTCACGCGGGCAATGGGCACGTTTTCAAAGTGGATATCAGGTCAAAGCCCCGAAGAAACGGGACCGTGTTCCGCCTGATCATGGGATAAACGGAGACGGACAAGGGGCGCTCCGGCCCATTGGCTTTGATCGGCACAGTGGTCAGGACCCGGACGTTCCCTGCGTGTGCGAGGTTGCGGCGACTTTTGCCGTCACGATAACCGTCCTGCGCTCGCAAAGGCGCAAGGCGAAGCGAAACAGCATCTGGCCGCCGGTCCGCGCGAAAGGAAGATAGCCGAAAAGGTCGCTCAGGTTTCCAGAGCGACCTTCCGAAGTTTCAACCGGTGCAGGCCAACTCGTTATGAATGAGGGCGCCTTAGGGGGCAGGTCACTGGCAAAGGTAATAAACTAAGACCCTCAAACTGGGAGTGCTCAATCCAATCGTCAGACCGATAGAAGAAGATCATTGCCAAAAGACCTGCTTCTGCGGCAATGTTCTATCAATTTTTAATCAATAGAAGTCGCAGCAACTCTGCTTGGTTACATGCTGATTGGTTGATGAGGTACTCTATATGGATATTCGACGATGGTTTCTTGGAGGCACGGCAGCAATTTTGGCATTACCATTCGCTGCACACGCTGAGCAAATTCCTGATACAGAATTCGGCTACGGAAACTGGGCGGGCGCTGCCTATACTTACGACGAAACCGGCGAGTTCTCACATTGCGTTGTGTCGGCTCCTTTCTTATCCGGAGACACATTATTTCTCTCCGTGACACGTGGTGCGACAGTGATTGTTGGGGTTTCCAACCCATCTTTCCGCTTTAGCGAAAGGGAAACGTTTCCAGTTACAGTAAGCGTTGATCGGGGAGCCCAGTTTTATGCTCGTGCTACTGCAACCAGTAGCGATACTATCTTCTTAGAAATTAATGATTTTGAACGTGCGATGGACGCGATCCAACGCGGGCTGGTCTTGAAAGTGCAAAGCGAACGGATGACCGGGACATACAGCCTCAAAGGCACTATGCGTGCGCTAGCGAGCGCCCGCAAGTGCGCATACCAAAACTACCAGTATGTCTCCAGCGCCCCACAACAACCATCCGAATATGCGCATGAAGTTGACAAGACACCGCTATTTCAAGTTGCGACTCAGATGATCACTGCGGTTGAGGCCGTTGATTTCCGGTACTTGAGCGACGACGAGATCAAGGAAATGGGCTTTCAAGATGGGGTTTTTTGGTTTTCAGAAAATTTGGACATTTTAGGTGGAACAATGAACTTAAATGCTCCCGATGGGAACTTACGAGAGACGGACCCCAGCGATATCAGTTTTATGAACAGTCTGTGCAGTGGAGATTTTGCATCAAAAACACGTGCCGTTGATACCGCGGAGGTAGACCAACGAGAACTGCATGGGTACTGCATCGAGGGTGATAGGCGGTTGGAAATGATTGCGCTAAAGACCCGCTTCGGCACCCGCGTACTTTATAATATATTGCTTTTCGGACCAAACTCAACGCAAGAGACAACCGAGCGAGAAGAGGTCACGGGAAACATCGCTTTGCACGCAGCTCGCTTTGTGAACTCTGAATAATCACAAGAAACGCTGTGAAAATGGCCGAATCGGTTGAATCGCCAATCTGGACTCCGCCCCGAGTTTTTACTGACCAGTTCCGCAATTGAGGCGGCAACTGCTCTGCACAGCAAATGAGAGGCTGCTGAATGATCAATTTTCGGCGCGCCCACCCAAATAGTTCAATCCAAAAATTGTAGGTGTCTTGGGAGGAAACCCAGTTAAAAAAGGATTTCCACTTATTTACAGCACATTAAAAGGTGGTAGTGGCGGACCGAGGAGGATTCGAACCCCCGACCCCTTGATTCGTAGTCAAGTACTCTATCCAGCTGAGCTATCGGTCCACTGTTCGGCGGTTTAGTCGGAGTGGCGGATGGGCGCAAGCCCATATCCGCGATTTATGTCAGGAAAATTACATGACCCCGTTTCGCGGCTAAAGCGCGCCGTCGCCCTTGGGCAGGCAGATCGAAAACGTCGACCCGTCCGGGCCGCTGTGCAGCAAGGTCAACGTACCGCCGTGACCGCGGATCAATTCGTGGCTGATGGCCAGCCCCAGACCCGTACCGCCCTTTCGCGTGCCCCCCTGGAACGCCACGAACAAATGTTCGCGTGCCTTGGGCGGCAGGCCGGGGCCGGTGTCGGCCACCTCGATCCACCAGGCGTCGGCATCCTCGCGGGCCGAAACGGCGATTTCGCCGGGCTGGCCCGAGGCGACAATCGCCTGACGTGCGTTGCGCACCAGGTTGGACAGCACGCGGTACAGCTGTTCGGGGTCCGCGCGCAGGGTCAGCATCGCGGGAATGTCTTCGGCAAAGCTCAGGTCGTAATTGTCCACCGCCAGCCGTTCGGCCTCGATCACGTCCGACACGGTTTCGGCCAGCTGCACCCGTGACAGCGTCGGTCCCGGCTCCTCGGCCTTGCCAAAGGCCAGCGTGCTTTCGCACAGGTGCACGGCGCGGGTGATCGACCCCACCAGCTTGGGCGCCAGCCGCTTGACCAGCGGGTCGTCCGACCCTTCGATCCGGTCCACAAAAAGCTGCGCCGATGTCAGGATATTGCGCAAGTCGTGGCTGATCTTGCTGACCGCCCCGCCCAGCTGCGCCAACCGCTCTTTCTGGCGCAGCGCCTGCGTCAGCTCGGTTTCCAGCGATTGCAGCGCGGTTTCCGCCTCGCGCAGCTCGCGGATGCCCGCCCCCGGCGTGATGATCCGGCGCGAATCCTCGGGCGCTTCGGCATAGTTCAGCATGTGCCCCACCACCCGCTTGATCGGTTTGACCAGAAACACCCGCACCGCCAGGAACAACATCAGCGCCGTGATGACAGAGATCACCGCCGACAAAACCAGAATCCGCGCGCCATAGTCGATCATCGCCGTGCGCAGCGGCACCGCGTCCATCGTCACCTCGATCAGCAGACCGGCGTCGCGCACCGGCGCGCCGATGACGCGGATCACCTCCTGATCCGCATCCACCAGCCGGACCAGCGCGTCCCGGATCAGCGTCATCGCCGTGGCATCGCGCAGATCGAACGTGGCCGAGATCGGGTGCGGCATCGGTGACGACAGCATCAGCTGGCGCACCTCGTCCCGGCGCAGAACCACGTTGAACACGCCCGCGTTCTCAAGCAGTTCCTTCTCCAGGTCGGGGTTCAGCATGTCGTCCGCCAGCAGCGCCAGCGACGCAATCTGCGCCCGTTCCAGATGCGCCAGCAGATAGTCCTCGCGGAAACGCGCAATCGAGGGCACAAAGATCAACACCTCGGCCAGCATCACAAAGATGGTGGTCAGGATCAGAAATCGGCCGGACAGTGAATTCAACATTGCATCTTTACGGTGTCAGGGAATGAATCGCTGGACAAGTCCGACGACGGTCTTGACCAGTTTACTGTCAAACAGACGCGGACTGAAATAGGCGCCCGCCGCACGTTTGTTGACCTCGCCGATGGTCGGATAGGGCGACACCATGGCGGCGATCTGGCTCATTTTCATGTTGTTGGCCAGCACCATGGCCCACAGGTTGATCAACTCGCCCGCCTGGTGGCCAACGATGGACGCCCCCACGGGCCGCCCCTTGACCACCATCACCTTGATAAAGCCGCGGCTCTCGCGTTCGGCAATGGCGCGGTCGTTGTGGTGATAGTCGAACCGCACCACCTCCAGCTTGTTGCCATGTGCCTCGCGCGCCTGGGCCTCGGTCAGGCCGACCTGCGCCAGCTCGGGGTCGGTGTAGGTGGCCCAGGGAATATGCGCCGTCTTGGCCTTGGACGGCAGGCAGAACAGCAGCGACCGGATGATGACACCCGCATGGTAGCCCGCCACATGGGTGAACTGCATCCCGCCCGCCACATCGCCGATGGCATAGACGCGACGGTTGCTGGTGCGCAGGCTGTCGTCCACTTTCACGCCGCGCTTGGTGGTCTCGATCCCCGCAGCCTCAAGGTTCAGCCGGTCGGTGTTGGTCTTGCGCCCCACCGCCATCAACAGGTGAGAGCCGTGGAAGCTGCGCCCGTCTTCGGTTTCGATGGTAATATCGCCGGCGCTGCCACTGATCCGCGACGCCTTGGCGTTCTCGGCAATCTCGACACCTTCGTCCTTCAGCGATTGCAGCACCACCTGCGCCAGCTCGGGATCATCCTTGCCCAGCGCGGTGTCGCCTTCGACCACGGTGACCTTGCAGCCCAGTCGCACATGCGCCTGCGCCATTTCCATCCCGATGGGACCACCGCCGACAATCAACAAATGCTCTGGCCGCGTGCGCAGATCGAACAGGGTCTCGTTGGTCTCGAACGGCACGCTGTCCAGCCCGTCGATCGGCGGCACCAGCGGCGACGACCCCGTGGCAATCACGATCCGGCGCGCGGTGATCTCCACGTCACCCGCCTGTACCGTGTGCGGACCAGTGAAACGGCCCCATTCGCGGATCACCCGCACGCCCAGCCCCTCGAACCGTTCGACACTGTCCACCGGGGCGATCTGGGCGATCACATCGGCCACATGTTCCATCACGGCGGCATAGTCCACCGTGCCGGGCGCATCAGCCACCCCGAATTGCGCGCTGTTCCGTTGCCCGTGGGCTGCCTTGGCCGCCGCGATCAGCGCCTTGGACGGCACGCAGCCGTAGTTCAGGCAATCGCCGCCCATCTTGTGCCCTTCCAACAGGGTCACATCCGCGCCCATCTGCACGGCCCCCGCCGCGACCGACAGCCCACCCGAGCCTGCGCCAATAATCAGAATGTCGGTCTTGATACGTGTCATGTCAGAACGTCTTTCTTGCCGGTTACGGCTTTGTAAAGGACAGGCAGCAACGCCAGCGCCACCAGCCCCAGAAGCGGAAACAGGATGTGTGGTGCAAAGATAATGCCCAAGTCCGGCGTTTCACCCCGTGCGAACACTTCGCCCAGCCCGGCCCCCACCGACGTATAGACGACCGCGCCCGGCATGATGCCGAAAAACGTCGACACCACGTAACGGTACAGCGGCACCTGCATGAACGCAGGCACCAGGTTGGCCACGAAGAACGGCACCGCAGGCACCAGCCGGATCAGGAACAGCATCGACCACTGGTTCTGATCAATCCCGTCCTTGATGCGTTTGACCACGCCTTTGCTGTTCTCCAGTTTTGCACCCAGCTGCGCGCCCAGCCCGTGCCGTGCCGCCAGAAAGATCAGCGTGGCCCCAAGGGTGGCCGCCGTGACGTTGAACACCGACCCCAGCACGGTGCCGAACAGAAACCCGCCCGTCAGCGTCGCAATCGTTGCCCCCGGCAGCGAAAACGCCACGACCAGAACATAAGCCCCGACAAAGCCCAGCGCCGTCAGCGCGAAATGCGCGTCCCGAAAGTCCAGCAGCGCCGCGCGGTTGTCGCGCAGGGTGTCGAAACTCAGGTAATCGCGCAGGGTGAACGCCCCCACCGCCGCCACCAGCAGGATCGTGACCAGCGGCAAACGGCGCAGCAGCGCGGATGTTTCGGATTTGGTCGGGTCTTGGGGCATGGATCAGGCGGCCTTTGGCATTTATGTGCGTTTGGTGTAACCTATAGGTACGGGCGCGCCGATGGCTGTAACAGTCTGGTCACGCGCGGGTGATCGCCGGTGACTGTTTCGGACCCATTTCCACCCTATCGGCGTGGTTTTGAAACATTAAAACCGCCACAGCCCCGCGAATGTTGCACCTTGGGGCATGATTTGTCCGTTTGAGGGTTTGACTTGCCCCCCTACGGCGGTTAGAGGACGGGCCTTGAACATATTCCGGGCACAGCGATTCCGCGCAGCCCATCCGAAAAGACGGAGACGGAGCGATGAAACGCACCTATCAACCAAGCAACCTCGTGCGCAAACGGCGCCACGGTTTCCGCGCGCGCATGGCGACAAAAGCAGGTCGCAAGATCCTGAACGCCCGTCGCGCACGTGGCCGGAAGTCGCTGAGCGCGTAAGCGCCCCGCGTCACGGTATCTACATGACCCCGCCGGAGGCCCCCGCAGACAGCGCTCGCGCTGGATCGGACCAGCCTCGGGCGGGTTTGTCACGTTTAACGTCCCTCAAAAGCGACCAGATCCTGAAAAACCGCGCCGATTTCCTGCGCGCGTCGCGTGGCCCCCGTGTGGTCACGCCCGGCTTTGTGCTGCAAATCCGCAGCCGTGACGATGATGCGCCCCTGCGTGTGGGGTTCACCTGTTCGAAAAAGGTCGGCAATGCCGTCGCCCGCAACCGGGCCAAGCGCCGCCTGCGCGAAATCGCGCGGCTGGAACTGCCCGCCCACGGCACCCCTGGCACCGATTACGTGTTGATCGGCCGCCACCAGGTCACCGCCACCCGCGATTTCGAACAGATGCGCGCCGACCTGCGTGCCGCCCTGTCGCGCAAATGACCCCGCTGGCCCATCTGGTCGCCCTGCCCGTGCGCGCCTATCGGCTGGTGTTCTCGCCCTGGGTCGGGTTCAACTGCCGCTATCAACCCACATGCAGCGCCTACGCCATGGAAGCGCTGGAAAAACACGGTGCCCTGCGCGGCAGCCTGCTGGCCGCCCGCCGCATTGGCCGTTGCCACCCCTGGGGCGGCGACGGATACGACCCCGTCCCCGACCACACCCACGACTGACCCCACTGGCTTTGCCGGCCGCATAAGAGTATTCAGCCCCCATGCGTGACGAGATTTCAGAAATCCATGCCCTGTTCGAAGGCGCCCCCGAAACCACCGAGTTTCGCAAGCTGCGCAAGCGCATCGTGCGCTATACCCGCGAGGCGATCGAACAATACGGCATGATTGAAGCGGGCGCGCACGAACCCGGCGCCAAACGGCAAAAGTGGCTGGTGTGCCTCTCGGGCGGCAAGGACAGCTATACCCTGCTGGCTGTGCTGCACGAATTGCAATGGCGCGGCCTGCTGCCCGTGGACCTGCTGGCGTGCAACCTGGATCAGGGGCAACCGAACTTTCCCGCGACCGTCCTGCCCGAGTTTCTGGAACGCATGGGCGTGCCGCATCGCATCGAATATCAGGACACCTACAGTATCGTCGTCGACAAGGTGCCCGCCGGTCGCACGTTCTGCGCGCTCTGTTCGCGCCTGCGCCGGGGCAACCTGTATCGCATCGCCCGCGAGGAAGGATGCAGCGCCGTGGTGCTGGGCCACCACCGCGACGATATATTAGAGACATTCTTCATGAACCTGTTTCATGGGGGCCGGCTGGCGACGATGCCGCCGAAACTTGTGAACGAAGAAGGCGACCTGTTCCTTTATCGCCCGCTGGCCCACGTGGCCGAGGCGGATTGCGAGAAATTCGCCCGCCTGATGAACTACCCGATTATCCCCTGCGACCTGTGCGGCAGCCAGGATGGCCTGCAACGTCAACAGGTCAAACAGATTCTCGACGGCTGGGAGGCCAACAGCCCCGGCCGCCGCCAGGTGATGTTCCGCGCGCTGATGAACGCGCGTCCGTCGCATTTGCTGGACCCGAAGCTGTTCGATTTCGCGGGCCTGATGCTGAAACCTGAAAAATTTGAACCAAATTCAGACGGAATTCCCGACCTGCGTTAACCTCGGCGTCACATCCTTCGCAGCATTCTGCTGGTGCTCATTGTACCTGCGCGTGTTCTTCGAGGGATTTTCATGGCCAAACGCCGATCACGATTTTTAACCCGATTGCGTGAAGATCTGCGGATGGTTTTCTACGGTCCGCAGGCGCTGGCTTTCCTGTCGGCGGTGATGCTGGCCGCCTATTGGTGGGGTGGGGAAACGGTGTTCGTCGGCATCGGGATCATCGTGCCGATGCTGCTGTTGACGTTGCATTCCTCGGGCGGGGGCGGCGTGGACGCCATGCGCGATCCGACCACCGGCGTGCTGCAACGTGGCCATTTCGACGAGATGGTCGCGCGCATCTGGCAGACCGCGCAGGAACAACAACTGTCGTCCGCCGTGCTGATGCTGGAGCTGGACGATTTTGAAAGCCTCATCAACCAGCACGGACAGACCGCCGCCGACACGGTGGCCGCGCGGGTGACGCAACGGATTGTCACCGCCCTGCGCGACGATGACGTTGTGACGCGGACCGGCGATGCCCGCTTTGCCATCTGCTGTGCGCCCTCGTCGCGGTTCGACCTTGAAACCTGTATCCAGATGGCAGGCCGCATTCAGTCCGCCATTGAAGAGCCGATCGCGGTGGATGGCACCACCGTTTACATGTCCTGCGCCGTGGGCTTTTGCCTGAACGCCCGCGTCCCCGAACCCGGCAGCATTCCGTGGATGACCGCGGCACGCACGGCTTTGGTCGAGGCGCGCAGGCGCGGTCCCTCGACGATCCGCGCCTTTTCCCATGAGATGCAGATTGCCACCACCGCCCGCACCGCCCTGCGCGAGGAAGCGGCCCTTGCCCTGGAAAGCGGTCATATCCAGCCATGGTATCAGCCGCAGATTTCCACGGACACCGGCAGGGTTTCAGGGTTCGAGGCGCTGGCGCGCTGGGTCCATCCCGAACGGGGCGTGATCCCCCCGGCCGAATTCCTGCCTGCGCTGGAACAGGCCGGCCTGCTGGAACGCCTGTCCGAGGTGATGATGTACCACACCTTTACCGCGCTCAAGGCATGGGAGGCCGCAGGCGAGCTTGTGCCACAGGTGGGCGTGAACTTTTCGGGCAGCGAATTGCGCAACCCCCATCTGGTGGAAAAGATCACATGGGAACTGGACCGCTTTGACCTGGCCCCCGACCGGCTGGCGGTCGAGGTGCTGGAAACCGTGGTGACCGCCGCCCCCGATGATGTGGTCTGTCGCAACCTGGGCGGACTGGGCAAGCTGGGGTGCCGGATTGACCTGGACGATTTCGGCACTGGCAATGCGTCGATTGCGGCGATCCGGCGGTTTTCCGTCAGCCGGATCAAGATCGACCGCAGTTTCGTGATGAAATCGGACCGCGACCCGGAACAACAGCGGATGATCAGCGCCATCCTGACCATGGCCGAACGGTTGCAGGTCGAAACGCTGGCCGAAGGGGTCGAGACGGCTGGCGAACACGCGCTGCTGGCGCAGTTGGGCTGTGATCATGTGCAGGGCTTTGGCATCTGCCGCCCCATCCCCTTTGACCAGACCCTGAACTGGATACGCAGCCACAATGCCAAGCTTGCGGACGCGCCCGCGATCAGCGGCAGACGGGGTTCGCCCCTGTGAAACAGGGTCCTGCCTGCGCGGATAAGGCGCAGCGGGTCAGCGCCCGCGTCCCCGAATCCGCTTGACCTTTGGGTCCCATCTCTGTTGAACCCTGCGTGATATACAAATTGCGCAGGTGCCTGTCCCTATGGACGATCAGAACAAGAACCTCATTCTTGCAACAGCTCTCAGCTTCGTCGTGATCCTTGTCTGGTTCGTGGCGTTTCCTCCGCCCGAACCCGATCCGGCGACAGAAACTCCGACCGAGCAGGTCCAGGGCACTGACGGCACCGCAACCGTACCTGCCGGCACCGCGAACCAGCCGGACGCCGCCGCGCCAGTGACACAAGCCCCCGTCGCTGCCGTGGAAGCGCCGCGCATCCAGATCGACACCGCCCGCCTGGACGGCTCGATCTCGCTGGCTGGTGGCCGTCTCGATCAGCTGCGCCTGAAAGATTACCACGTCACCATCGAACCCGATTCCGAGACCGTCACCATGCTGGCCCCCGTCGGTTCGCCCGATGCCTATTATGCGCTGCAAGGCTGGGCCCCCGCCGGCGACCTGCCCGCCGATGCGGTGCCCGGCCCGTCGACCGAATGGACGCAAGTGGGCACAGGCGCGCTGACCGTCGACACGCCCGTGACGCTGGAATGGGACAACGGCAACGGCCTGGTCTTCCGCCGCGAGATTTCGGTGGACAACGAATATATGTTCAACATCGTCCAGACCCTGAGCAACAACAGCGACACCGCCGTGCGCGCAGCCCCCTATGGCATGGTCGTACGCCATGGTGAGCCGTCGGGCCTGAAGAAATTCTTCATCCTGCACGAAGGCGCGGTTGGCATGGCCAACGGCGAGCTGACAGAGACCAAATGGGACGAAATCCCCGATGCCGACGTCGACCCCGCATGGGGCCGCCCCGCCATCGTGACCAAGGACGTCACCGAAGGCTGGATCGGTTTTTCGGACCACTACTGGCAGACGATCCTGATCCCCGAGACCGGCACAACCTTTGACCAGGCGCTGACCTATGACCAGGCCGCCAACGTCTACCGTGCCGTTACGCGCCTGCCCACACGCACCGTCGAGCCGGGCCAGACCGTCACCAGCGACACGCAGATGTTCGCAGGCCCCAAGGAATGGGAAGTGCTGCAAGCCTATCAAAAGGCAGGCATCAGCGGCTTTGTCGACAGCATCGACTGGGGCTGGTTCTTCTTCCTGACCAAACCGATTTTCTGGCTGCTGCACGAGTTGCACAAGCTGATCGGCAACATGGGCCTGTCGATCATCACCCTGACGCTGATCATCAAGGCAGTGCTGTTCCCGCTGGCCTACAAATCCTACGTCTCGATGGCGCGCATGAAAGAATTGCAGCCCGAGATGGAAAAGCTGAAGGCGGACGCCGGTGACGACCGTCAGAAAATGCAGCAGGGCATGATGGAGCTGTACAAGAAGAACAAGGTGAACCCCGCCGCAGGCTGTCTGCCAATCCTGTTGCAGATCCCGATCTTCTTCTCGCTCTACAAGGTGATCTTTGTCACCATCGAACTGCGGCACGCGCCCTTCTTTGGCCCCTTCCAGGACCTCAGCGCACCGGACCCCACGTCGATCTTCAACCTGTTCGGCCTGCTGCCCTGGGGTGTCCCCGAGGCCGGGTCGATGATGGCGCTGATCTTTATCGGTATCCTGCCGCTGCTGCTGGGCATCTCGATGTTCCTGCAACAGAAACTGAACCCCGCCCCCACGGACGCCACGCAACAGATGATCTTTGCCTGGATGCCATGGGTGTTCATGTTCATGCTGGGTGGTTTCGCCAGCGGCCTGGTGGTCTACTGGATCGCGAACAACACGATCACCTTCACGCAACAGTACCTGATCATGCGCTCGCAGGGGTACACGCCTGACATCCTTGGCAACATCAAGGGCGGCTTCAAACGCACGCCCAAGGATTCCAAAAAATGATCACGGTCACGGCCCTTTGGCGCCATCCCATCAAAAGTCACGGGCGCGAGGCGATCAAATCGGTCACCCTCGCCCCCGGCCAGACGATGCCGTGGGACCGCACATGGGCCGTGACCCACGACAAGACAAAGTTCGACGCGCAGGACCCCGAATGGGTGGCCTGCCGCAACTTTATGCTGGGCACGCTGACGCCCAAGCTGGCGGGCCTGTGGGCCAAGCTGGACGAGGAGACGCGCACCATCACGCTGAGCCATGTCGATCTGGGCAGCCTGACCTTTCGCCCTGACGATGCGGACGATGTGCAGCGGTTCATCTCATGGGTCACACCGCTGTGCCCTGAGGACCGGTTGCTGCCCGACGGGATCGCAAGCGTGCCGGAACGCGGCATGACCGACAGCGCCTTTCCCTCCATCTCGGTGATGAACACAGCCTCGCATGCCGCCGTCCAGGATGTGCTGAACCAGCCGCTGGAAACAGAACGCTGGCGGGGCAACATCTGGCTGGACGGGTTGGACGCATGGGCCGAATTCGACTGGATCGACCGCGACATCGCCATTGGCGACACCGTGCTGCACGTGCGCGAGCGGATCAAACGGTGTATGCACACCGCAGCGAACCCGCACAACGGTGTCCGTGACGCCGACACACTGGGCGCCTTGCGCGGGCAGTTCGGCCATCAGGATTTCGGCATCTATGCCGAGGTCACCAAGGGCGGCAATATTTCTCTGGGCGACAAGGTCGAGGTTCTGTGATGCAGGTCAATTTCAAGCTGGCAGAAGAGCCGGACCCCCAGACCGCCGAAAAGGGCCGCCTGCTGTTCGCGGGCGAAACCGTCTTCGTCAAAGGCGTGGTGGCCATGTCCGGCCTGCCCGATCCCGACCGTATGGAAGTCTGCTTTGCCGGCCGGTCCAACGTGGGCAAATCCAGCCTGATCAATGCGCTGACCGGCACCAAGGCGCTGGCGCGGGCCTCGAACACGCCGGGGCGGACGCAAGAGATCAACTTTTTCACCGCCGGGGATGATCTGTATCTGGTCGACCTTCCCGGCTATGGCTATGCCAACGCGCCCTTGCAGATGGTCGAGAAATGGCAGCGGCTGCTGAAACAGTACCTTGGCGGCCGGCAAACCCTGCGCCGCGCCTTTGTGCTGGTGGACGCGCGCCACGGCATCAAGAAGGTCGATGACGAGATCATGTCGCTGCTGGACAGTTCCGCCGTGACATTTCAGGTGATCCTGACCAAGGCCGACAAGGTCAAGGAAGCCCAGCGCGACGCGATCATCGAACAGGTGCGCGGCGCATTGGCCAAACACCCCGCCGCCTATCCCGAGATTGTCGTGACCAGCAGCGAAAAAGGTTGGGGCATCCCCACCCTGCGTGCGCTGATCTCCACGCTGGAATAACTTGAAGGTGCCGCAGCCTTTGTCGATAAAAGGCCACGAGGGACGCATATGAGAAAGCAAGATATGAACCGCGACTGGATCGCCACAGCCCGTACACTCAGCCAGGCCCTGCCCTATATGCAGCGGTATTCCGGCGCGCGCGTGGTGATTAAGCTGGGCGGTCACGCCATGGGCAGCGACGAGGCGATGGCGACATTTGCCGCCGACGTGGTCCTGATGCGTCAGGTCGGCGTGAACCCCGTGATCGTCCACGGTGGCGGGCCGATGATCAACGCCATGCTGGAAAAGCTGGACATCAAGTCCGAGTTCGTGAACGGCAAGCGTGTCACCGACAAGGCGACGATGGACGTGGTCGAAATGGTCCTGTCCGGCCTGGTCAACAAACGCATCGTTCAGGCGATCAATGCCCAGGGCGGACGTGCGGTGGGCCTGTCGGGCAAGGATGCGAACCTGATCGAATGTATCCCCACCGACCCCGCGCTGGGTCTGGTCGGCACACCGAACAAGATGGACCCGCGCATTCTGGAAACCCTGTTTGCGCAGGAAATGATTCCGGTCATCGCGCCGCTGGGCTCGGGCGCCAATGGCGAGACATACAACATCAACGGCGACACGGCGGCGGGGGCCATTGCCGGTGCGCTCAAGGCCGACCGGCTGCTGTTGCTGACAGACGTGTCCGGTGTGAAGAACGCCGAAGGCGAGGTCGTGACCGAAATGACCGCGGCACAGATCCGCGAGATGACTGCCGACGGCACCATTGCGGGCGGCATGATTCCCAAAACCGAAACCGCGCTGGACGCCATCGCGTCGGGCGTGCGGGCGGTCGTGATCCTCGACGGGCGGGCACCCAATGCCTGTCTGCTGGAGCTGTTCACGGACCACGGCGCGGGCAGCATCATTCGCCGCTGACATCCGTCCCTGACTGTCGTCAGTCGTGCAAAGCTGACCCGGTTGCCAAACATATTTGACCGAACCGGACCTTCGGTCTAATCTGCGTCAACGTCTGGTGAGCGGACTTTCCTGCCGTTTGAAATGTAGTGCTAAGCCGCGCATCGTCGGGCCGTGGTGCGGCGATCCGACTTCTGTGACTGGCACTTTATGGCAGCCAAGCACATTCGAGCTATCCGTGGAACACAACAGTAGCCAAATCGCCGTGCCGGCGGACGGCCCGGCGATGCGCGGCGGCCTGCGGCCTTGATCCCGCGCAGGGGATTGTGGAAAGGGCTCAATCCTGCCGTTCGCTGCATTTTTCACGAATAAACGCTTGGCCCCCGCTCTACGGACGCAGCGCCGCACCTTGGGTCAGTGCTCTGTCGCAAAAGTCGGTTTTGCTTGATATCTGAAACTGACGCCGATGTGACGCGCCGCCGCTTGGCAGGCGCGTCGCGCGGCGCTACCAACGGTACATGGAACATGAAACCACCCTCCGCCTCGGCGTCTTTCTGGGGCTGTTCGCCCTGCTGGCGCTGGCCGAGGTGCTGATCCCCCGCCGCGCACGCGCACAGGGGCGCACAGGGCGCTGGGTGACCAACTGGGGCATCATCCTTGCCAGCACCGCGACGCTGCGCCTGCTGGCGCTGGCCCTGCCGCTGCTGGCCGTCGGGGCGGCGGTGGATGCGGGGGCCAACGGCTGGGGGCTGTTCAACCTGCTGGACTGGCCCGCATGGCTGGAAATCACGCTGGCGGTGCTGATCTTCGACCTGGCGATCTGGGCGCAACACCTGGTGACACACAAGGTGCCGCTGCTGTGGCGTCTGCACCGGGTGCACCACGCCGATGTCGACATGGACGTGACCACGGCGATCCGCTTTCATCCGCTGGAGATTGCCCTGTCGATGCTGCTGAAAATCGCACTGGTCTATCTGATCGGTCCCGCCGCCCTGGCCGTGGTGCTGTTCGAGGTCATCCTGAACGGAACGGCAATGTTCAACCATTCCAACATTTCCCTGCCCGCGTGGCTGGACCGACCGCTGCGCCGTGTGCTGGTGACACCCGACATGCACCGCGTGCACCATTCAACGGACCGCGCAGAGCATGACAGCAACTACGGCTTTTCCCTGTCGCTGTGGGACCGCCTGTTCGGCACCTATATCGCGCAGCCGCGCGACGGGCATGACGCGATGCAAACTGGCCTGCAGTGGCAGGACGACCGCCCGTCCCGCCTTGGCTGGTCGCTGGCCTTGCCGTTCCTGCGCAAGTGATGCTGGACGCGATCTCCAAGGCCTGTCGGCCGCACGGGCTGATGGTCATGGGGGCCAGCGGGGGCCGCGTGCTGGTGGGCTGTGATGCAGGCTTTTGGCCGGTGTTTGCCGCCAGCGCCGAATACGGCGACGGGCACCCGAACCCGCTGGACCGTTGGTCAAAACGCATCATCGGTGCGATGGCCGGAACTTTCGGGGCCACCGCCGCCTTTCCCTCCGACGGGCCGCCCTATGCGCCGTTTATTGCTTGGGCCATGGACACGGGTCGATTTTTCCAAAGCCCTGTGGGCATGATGGTGCACGACACCGCTGGCATGATGATCTCGATACGGGGGGCGCTGATCTTTGACACCAATCCTGAATTCCCGCCGCCGCACGCAACCAGCCCCTGCGACACCTGCGCCAGGCCCTGCCTTGCCGCCTGCCCCGTGGGCGCGCTGTCCGATACACCGCCCTATGACGTGCCCGCCTGCAAGGCCTTTCTGGAAACCGACGCAGGCGCCGATTGCATGACGCGCGGCTGCAAGGTGCGCCGCGCCTGTCCCGTCAGCCAGAGCTTTGACCGACCCGACGCCCAGTCCCATTTCCATATGAAGGCTTTTCACCCGACATGACCTGCACCCTGATCCTGATGCGCCATGCCAAATCCGACTGGAACCTTGCCACGTTGAACGACCACGATCGCCCGCTGAACGCACGCGGGCGCGAGGGGGCGACGGCCATGGGCCATTGGCTGCGGGCGCAGGGGCATCTGCCCGACGCGGCGCTGGTGTCGTCCGCCACGCGCACGGTCGAGACATTTGACAGGTTGGGCTTCGACGTGCCCGCGACGATCACGCGCGATCTGTACCTGCAAGACAGCCACGCGATGCTGGACCTGTTGCGCAAGGCGACCGCGCCCACGGTCCTGATGCTGGGCCACAATCCCGGCATCGCGGAAATGGCATGGCAGCTGTGCGCCAAGCGGCCCGCGCATCTGCGGTTCGCCGACTATCCCACCTGCGCCACGCTGGTGGTCCGGTTTGATGTGGACGGCTGGAACGACATCGGCTGGCACAAGGGCCAGCCGATGGATTTCGCAACTCCCAGCGATGTGATCTGAGCCTGCGCCCCAAGGCGCGCGGATCTCAGTGCCCGAGGATCTGGCTGAGGAACAGCTGGGTCCGGGGCGATTGCGGGTTGTTAAAGAACTCTTCGGGTTCGTTCTGTTCAACGATCTGGCCCTGATCCATGAAGATCACGCGGTTCGCCACCTGACGGGCAAAGCCCATCTCGTGCGTCACGCAGAGCATGGTCATGCCCTCTTCGGCCAACTCGATCATGGTGTCCAGAACCTCCTTGATCATCTCGGGGTCCAGCGCCGATGTGGGTTCATCGAACAGCATGATGCGCGGACGCATGCACAGGCTGCGGGCGATGGCCACACGCTGTTGCTGACCGCCCGACAACTGGCCGGGGTATTTGTCGGCCTGATCGGGGATTTTCACCTTTTCCAAGAAATGCATCGCGATTTCCTCGGCTTCCTTCTTGGGCGTCTTGCGCACCCAGATCGGGGCCAGCGTGCAGTTTTCCAGAATGGTCAGGTGCGGGAACAGGTTGAAGTGCTGGAAGCACATGCCAACCTCGGAGCGGATCTTGTCGATGTTCTTCAGATCCGAGGACAGCAGCGTCCCATCGACTTCGATCGTTCCCTTCTGATGCTCTTCCAGCGCGTTGATACAGCGGATCAGCGTCGATTTCCCCGAGCCTGACGGCCCGCAGATCACGATGCGTTCGCCCCGGTTCACCGTCAGGTCGATGTCGCGCAGCACGTGGAACGTGCCATACCATTTGTTCATCTTGTGGATGGAAATGGCCACCTCGTCCGAAACGGTCATCTGGGCGGGCGATTTTACGGCTTCAGTCATGTCTGAACCTCTCTCTTAGCGGTGGTCTGTCGCAAGACGGCGTTCCAGCCACTGCGAATATTGCGAAATGCCGTAACAGACGACAAAGAACAGCAAGGCGGCAAAGCCCAGCAGTTCCCAGTAGACGCCGTTCCAGTCGGTCGAGGCCAGGATCGGACCCCGGATCATGCCGACCAGGTCGAACATGGAAATCACCGAAACCAGCGTGGTGTCCTTGAACAGGCCCACCGCGATGTTGACGATGCCGGGGATCGAGATCTTGAGCGCCTGCGGCAGGATGATCAGGCGCATGGCCTGCGCGTAATCCAGCCCCAGACTGTCGGCTGCCTCGTATTGGCCCTTGGGCAGGGCCGCCAGACCACCCCGGATCACCTCGGCGATATAGGCCGAGGAGAACATGGTGATCATGATGACCACGCGCAGGAACAAATCGACGTTCGAGTCGGGCGGGAAGAAATAGGCCAGCATCACGCTTGCCACGAACAGCAAGGTGATCAGCGGCACGCCGCGGATGAATTCGATGAACACGACGCTGACCCATTTGATCAGCGGCATCGACGATTGCCGCCCCAGTGCCAGTGCGATGCCAAAGGGCACCGACAGCGACACACAGGTCACACCCAGCATAAAGTTCAGCATGTACCCGCCCAGATCGCGGCTTGGCACCGCGCGCAGCAGGGACGACGGGCCGGACAGCCAGTCGACAATGAAGCCGCCGATGATCCACGTCACCGCCGCCGCCGCGATGCCGCCAAAAAAGCCGCCCGCAAAGCTGCGCGTGACCAGCTTGGCGTATGCCAGATAGCCCACCACGAAACCAACCAGCGCGACGACCGGCACCAGAACCGGACCGCCCCAGATCAGCCAATAGGCCAGGAAGGGAAAGAGCGCCGTGAACGCCAGCATCTTGCGCGGCAGGTCAAAGAACAGCACCGGCGCCGCTGCCACGAAGAACAGCACAAAGGCCAGCGCCGGACGCCAGTATTCGGCAGAGGGGTATTTGAAGCCGAACAACAGCTGTTGCCAGCGGTCGACCAGTACGGCGAAACAGCCGCCCGTCTCGCCCGCCAGGATCTCGCGGCATTCGGACAGGCTGCTTGCGTTCCACACACCGTTCAGCAGCCACGGCAGGACCGCCGACAGCACAACGTAGATCACGTAGAGCGCAATCAGCGTCAGCAGGGCGTTGCCGGGCGTGGCAAACAGGTTCTCGCGGCCCCATTTGTAAATGCCCCGTTCGGCCACAGGCGGCTCGGCCTGTGGCAGGGTTGTTTCACGCACAAAGCGGATGGATTCTGCATGTGTATCGGACATGGCTTAACGCTCCTTCAGCTTCATTGCGTTGTTGTAGACGTTCATGAACGCCGAGATCAGCAGCGAGATAACGAGATAAAACAGCATCAGCAGCAGCACGCATTCAATCGCGCGCCCGGTCTGGTTCAGGGTGATCCCGCCCAGCGTCGCGGTGATGTCGGCATAGCCCACGGCGATTGCCAGCGACGAGTTCTTGGTGATGTTCAGGTATTGCGAAATCAGCGGCGGGATGATGACCCGCAGCGCCTGCGGCAGAACCACCAGCCCCATGATCCGGCGCGGGCGCAGGCCCAGGGCGGCGGCCGCTTCGGTCTGGCCCTTGGACACCGCCTGAATGCCCGCGCGGACGTTTTCCGCGATAAAGGCACCGGTGTAGATCGACAGGGCGAACCACAGCGCGATCAGCGGACCGCCGATTTTCAGGCCACCCTGAAAGTTGAAGCCTTGGAGCGCGGGATAGTCCCACGTCAGACCCAGCGCGAACAGCACCACGATGACCGGCACGAACCAGATGCCCAGGTTCAGCCACAGCGTTTTGGGACGCACACCGGTCTCGGCCTGTTTTGCATCCGCCGAGGCGGTGACCATACGTGTCGCAATCAGCGATCCGACCAGCACCGCGATCACCAGCAGCCAGTTCAGCGCGCCATTGCCCTCGGCACCAAAGCCCCGCGTGAAATAGGGGCCGGGCACGTAAACGCCCCGGTTGGTCATGGCCACGGCATCGAACAACATCGAACTGCTGGCATTTTCGCCCCGGAACGCGCTGGGTGCGGGCAGCACCGCCGTCATGATGGTGAAGATGATGATGATCCAGATCAGCACCGGAATGTTGCGGAAGATTTCGACGTAAAACGCCATCAGCTTGCGCACCAGCCAGTTGGGCGACAGCCGCAGGACACCTGCCAGCACGCCAAAGACCGTGGCGGTGACACAGGCCAGAAAGGCCACCAGCAGCGTGTTCAGGATGCCGACAACAGCCGCGCGCCAGTTGGTGGACTGGCTGGTATAGTCGATCAACGTCTGGTTGATGTCATATCCCGCAGGGTTGCCGAGAAAATCGTAGGAGATATTCAAACCCGCGGCGCGCAGGTTGGCGGCCAGGTTGGAATAAAGATACAAAAAGCAGCACGCCAGAACGATGGCCGCAATCGCCTGCAATGTCAGCGACCGATACCGCGAATCGTACAGCAGCATAGATGGCCGGAACGCACCCTTGGGGGGGTCGGTGAGTGTTGTCATGAAACTGTTCCCTGTGTCCCGTGCCTGTGTCAGTGCATCTTGAGATGCTTATAGCGGCCGGTTCATTTTTTAGTCTGGCATCATGGTCATGCCGATTGCGCGAAGGGCGCGGTATGACCCGCGCCCTTCGGCGTTTTCAACTTAACGGAACGGGGGCGCGTAGATCAGGCCGCCGTTGGTCCATTGTGCGTTCAGGCCACGGGCCAGACCGATGGGTGTTTCTTCACCGATGTTCTTGGCAAAGATTTCACCATAGTTGCCGCCAACCGCGATGGCTTTGGCAGCCCAGTCCGCGTCGACGCCCATCATTTCACCCAACGTGCCCTCGGTGCCAAGCAGACGCTTGATCTCGGGGTTGTTGGTGCTGGTGCCGATTTCCGCGACGTTGGCCGAGGTCACGCCCAGCTCTTCCGCGGCGATCAGTGCGTACAGGGTCCATGCAACCACGTCGCCCCACTCGTCATCGCCGTGACGGACCAGCGGGCCCAGCGGCTCTTTCGAGATGATTTCGGGCAGCAGGATGTGATCGCCGGGTGTCTCGAATGTGGCGCGTGTCGCGGCCAGACCCGAAGCGTCGGTCGTGTAAACGTCACAGGCACCGGCAAGGTACTGCTGCTGCGCTTCGGCGTTGGTTTCGATCGGAACCGGCTCGTAGTTGATGTTGTTGGTGCGGAAGAAATCCGCCAGGTTCAGCTCGGTTGTTGTGCCGGTCTGGATACAAACGGTCGCGCCGTCCAGATCCTTTGCCGAGGACACGCCCAGAGCCTTGGGAACCATGAAGCCCTGGCCGTCATAGTAGTTGACACCGATAAAGTTGAACTTCAGGTCAACATCGCGCGAGAAGGTCCATGTGGTGTTACGGGCCAGAACGTCGATTTCACCCGAGGCCAGCGCAGTAAAGCGTGTCTTGCCTGTTGTCGGAACGAATTCGACGGCGTCGCCGTCACCCAGAACAGCAGCGGCGACTGCGCGGCAGACTGCAACGTCAAAGCCTTCCCATTTGCCGTTCGCATCGGGGGCCGCAAAACCCACCAGACCGGTTGTCACACCACAGTTCAGTTTTCCGCGTGCCTTGACATCGTCAAGTGTGCCAGCAGCGGCTGCGCCGGCGGCCAGACCTGCGATGGTCAGTGCACCAAAAATAGCTGTTTTTTTCATTTTTACCTCTTCCTGATTTTCCGCCCCGTTCGGACGGCTCGACCGGCTTTTGCAGCCGGAGGCGATACTGACAGGGATTTGCCCCTGTCGATAAGGGTCAGTGTGGTCGGATTCATCTTCGTACGTCAAGAGTGGGATCACGGAAAACGATGGATCAGGGGTCCCTGACGCCCATGTTTTTGGCGCGCGCCAAATTCAGCCAGCCCGATGGGCATCCACAAAGGATTTTGCGTGTAAAAACGAGGCCTTCTTGATCTCGGCATGGGCGTCGGCCTCTTCGTCATTGCCCCAGAATTCGGCCTGCCATTCCTCGTCCAGACGCGAAAGGTGCCACAACTCAGCGGTTGCCCTAGCGTCATGCAAGGCCGCGAAACCGATGATCAGCGACCCCGACAGGCTGACCAAATCGTGAAAACCGGTCAGCTCGAACGGGTCCAGCGCATGGGTTTTGCGCACCAGCGTGTCCAGCGCGCGCGGGTCTTGCGGCACGTGCATCACGCCTTGAAGTGTCACCAGCCTCACGCCCAGCGCCACGTGCGCCCAGTCCAGCAGCGGGTCCCATTTTTCCGCCTGCCGCGCCACCAGCCCCTCGGGGCTTGCCGCGCGGTAGCACAACAGGTCAGCGTCACCATAGGCGGCCACCAGGTCGGCCACTTCGGCGTGCTGCACGCGCACCTTGTCGATGGCCGCATTGGCGCTGCGGGTGAATGGCATGGTCATCGGATCGACGGTGCCCTCTTGCGCCGCCCATTCATCGGCAATCGCCTGCGCCATAGTGCGCGACGGCACCACCAGCGGCGCCTTGGCGGGCGTTTTCACGCCGCGCCCGTCCAGTGCAACGCCAAAGCCGCCCTCGGCTTCGGTCACTTCGGACTTGGTCCAGAACTTCTTTTGCTTCCACTCGCTCATACGGGCAGGCTCCAATGTGTCGTAATGGTGGTGTGCAGCGCGTCAAAATCCTGCACGATGTGGGTGGCCGCCGACAGGGCCTCGGGCGCATGATAGCCCCAGGTGACGCCGATGCCCGCCACACCGGCGGCCTGCGCCATGTCCATGTCAAAGCTGGTGTCGCCGACCATCACCGCATTGGCCGCGTCAACGCCCGCCTCGCTCAGGGCGGTGTGGATCATCGACGGATGCGGTTTCGAGGGATGGAAATCCGCACATTGGCGGGTGACGAACATCCGCTCCAGCCCGTGCGCCTCGATCAGCGCATCCAGGCCGCGTTTGGATTTGCCGGTGGCGACGCCCAGCAGGATGTCATCGCTTGCTGCGAGCTTTTGCAACGCCGCAAGCGCGCCGGGATACAGCGGCGAAGCCTCTGCCGCACCATGGGCCAGTCGCAGCGTGCGATAGCTGTCCTTGTAGCCCTGCACCAATGCGGCGTGCTGCGTCGGGGTCAGCGCGGGCGCCAGCACCGGCATGGCCACGTCCAGCGACAGCCCCACAATGCCAAGGATCGCCGCGCGGTCGGGCACGTCTACGCCCAATGCGTTGAACGCCATGGTCATCGAGGCGACGATATGCCCCTGGCTGTCGACCAGCGTGCCGTCCACGTCGAATATCACCAGCCGCAGCGGTGCGGTCATTGCAACGACTCAAAGGGGTCTTCTGCCGCCAGATCCTCGGTCCAGCCGAAGGTCTCCCAGCTGTGGGCCATGTGGTCGGGCAGTTCCGCCGTGATCGTGATCACCTTGCGGGTATGCGGATGCTCGAACCGCATCATCCGCGCGTGCAGGTGCAGTTTTTTCGAGATGATCCCGCCCAGTTGCGCGCCCCAGCCGTCGCCCAGGTTTTCCTGACCCGAGCCACCGTATTTGCCGTCACCGACAATCGGGTGACCCACTTCGGCCATATGCGCACGCAGCTGGTGGGTGCGGCCGGTGATCGGTTCCAGCGCCACCCAGGACGCACGTGACCCCACGCGGAACAGCGTGGCATAAAGGCTGTGCGCGCGTTTCGCGCCCGGTGTGCTGTCCACGTCGCGCGGATGCACGGCGATCATCTTCTCGCCCTCGCCGCCCTTGCCGTGACCGCCGGCCTTGACCAGCCCGTAACGCACCTCGCCCAGATAGGGCGTGGGCACACCAGCGACGATGGCCCAGTAAATCTTGCGGGTTTCGCGGTGGCGCATCGACGCGGTCAGCGCCTTGGCCGCCAGCCGCGTGCGCGCCAGCAACAGCACGCCCGACGTGTCGCGGTCCAGCCGGTGCACCAGACGCGGTTTTTCCTCGGCGTCGAAAATCAGCGCATCCGACAGCGCATCAACATGGCGATCCGCCTGACCCGACCCGCCTTGGACGGCCAGCCCGGGGGGCTTGTTCAGCGCGATCACATGGTCGTCGCGGTAGATCACGCACGACTGGATCATCTTGGTGTCCGCATCGGAAATGCGCGTGCGCTGGATCACCGGCGCGGCCTCGTCGGGCAGCGGCGGAATGCGCACGGTCTGCCCCGCCTCAAGGCGGGTGGCGGATTTCACGCGCCCGCCGTCGACGCGGATTTCGCCCTTGCGGCAAAACTTTTCGATCATGCCCTGGCTGACCTGCGGAAACCGCTTTTTCATCCAGCGATCCAGCCGCTGGTCGGCCTCGTCGGGGGCCACGGTGACGGTTTGAACACGGCTCATACAAAAGCTCCTCGGGCAAGTGTCATGCCCAGCATCAGGCCCAGCACCGAACACCCCACGGACAGGGTGACATAGGCCACGGCAAAGCCATACTGGCCCCGCTCGATCAGGCCGACGGTTTCCAGCGAAAAGGCGGAAAATGTGGTGAACCCGCCCAGCAGCCCCGTCATCACCAGAGGCGACAGATGCGTCAGCCCCCGCTGCGCCGCAGCCACCACGAACACGCCCATCAGGATCGACCCGAGGACGTTGACCCCGATGATCGCAAGGGGGAACGGGGTGGCACCGAACACGCGCATAACGGCCACGCCAAACAAATAGCGCAGGCTGGCACCGATAGCACCGCCGAGGGCAACGAGGGGTAAGGTCGAGATCATGGCGCGTCCATCGCGCGGCCACGCGGAAGAGTCAAGTTTTCCTCGGCTTTCGCATTATGTGCGCCGGAGAGCCTTAGGCTCCCAGCGAGCCGTGTCAGGCCGATCCGACCCTATACAGGCATTTACTCGCCCTGCGTCGAGAGTCCGGCGGACATAGTTGCCGTTCGCAAAGCCGCGCAGCGTCGGGCCGTGGTGCGGCGATCCGCCCTTAGTGTCTGGCACTTAATGGCGGCCAAACACTTCCAAGCTATCTGTTATTCACCACAGCAGCCAAATCGCCGTGCCGTGGGGCGGCCCGGCGATGCGCGGCGGCCTGCGGCCTTGTCCCGCGCAGGGTCAAAGTAGAAATAGGATCAAACCGGTCCCTCGCCGCCCTTGCTACAAAAGTCCGCTTCTCTGTCCGCCCCTTAAACCGTACCAACAATGTGACACAAAAAGCCGGTTTTGCAGCCCTCACCCTTCCCGCTTGGCCCGCAATTTAACGAAGTAATCCAGCCGCTTTTTCAGATCCCGCTCAAACCCGCGCTCAACCGGATTATAAAGAACCGGCCGCTTCATCCCGTCGGGGAAATAGTTCTGCCCCGAAAACCCGTCCTCGGCATCGTGGTCATAGGCATAGCCGGACCCGTAGCCCTGATCCTTCATCATGCCGGTGGGCGCGTTCAGGATGTGTTTGGGGGGCATCATCGAGCCGGTCTTTTTCGCCGCCTGCCGCGCGGCCTTGTAGGCGACGTAGGCCGCGTTTGATTTCGGCGCCAGCGCCAGATAGGTCAGCGCCTGCGCCAGCGCCAGCTCGCCCTCGGGGCTGCCGAGCCGCTCGTAGGTTTCCCAGCTTTGCAGGCACACGGCCTGGGCGTTGGGATCGGCCAGCCCGATGTCCTCGACCGCCATGCGGGTGATGCGGCGGGCCAGATAGCGCGGGTCTTCGCCGCCCTCCAGCATCCGCGCGAACCAGTAGAGCGCCGCATCGGGGTCGGACCCGCGCACCGATTTGTGCAAGGCCGAGATCAGGTTGTAATGATGTTCGCCGCTTTTGTCATATTGCGCCGCGCGGCGCATCAGGCGGGTGGCCAGCGCGTCGGGGCCAAGGTTGCCGTCAACCTTCCAGCCGCTGACCTGTTCGATCAGGTTCAGCAATGCCCGCCCGTCACCGTCCGCCATTTCCAGCAGCGCCTCGCGGGCGGGTCCGTCCAGCGGCAAGGTCCGGCCCAGTTCCTGCTCGGCCCGCTGCGCCAGCAATTCAAGGTCTTTCAACTCAAGCCGTTGCAACACCAGAACCTGCGAACGGGACATAAGCGCGGCGTTCAGCTCGAAACTGGGGTTCTCGGTGGTCGCCCCCACCAACAGGATTGTGCCGTCTTCCATATGCGGCAGGAACCCGTCCTGCTGCGCCTTGTTGAAACGGTGAATCTCGTCAACGAACAGCAATGTGCCCTGCCCGTTCTGGCGGCGGATGCGGGCGGATTCGAATACTTTCTTCAGGTCCTGCACGCCGGTGAAAATCGCGCTGATCTGCACGAAATGCAGGTCGGTTTCCCCCGCCAGCAGCCGCGCGATGGTGGTCTTGCCCACGCCGGGCGGACCCCAGAAGATCAGGGAACTCAGGGTGTCCCCAGCCAGCATCACGCCCAGCGGGGCGTCGGGGCCAAGGATATGATCCTGTCCGATCACCTCGTCCAGCCGCGCAGGACGCAGGCGGTCTGCCAGAGGGCGGCCCTTGGCGGGCGCTTCCGGTCCGCCGGGGGTGTCAAACAGATCAGCCACCGCGCAACCGCAGTCCGGCACGACGACCGTCACGGATCAGCCCGAAGGCATACCAGCGGCCCGAAGCCTCAAGTGTTTTCCTGAAAGTTTCCGGATCGGTGATCACCACATCGTTCAGCGTTTCGATGATGTCACCGGGGCGCAGGCCCGAACGGGCGGCGGGGCCTTCCAGCCCGGTGACGACAACGCCCTCGGCCTCGATCGGCAAGTTCATCTCGGCGATCACCGCCGGATTGATGCGCGCCACGGTCAGGCCGGGAAAGCGCGACTGCGGGCCAAAGCTGTGCGGGTCGCGGGGTGGCTCATCGGGGGCGGCCACCAGCTCCACCGCGACATCCTCTGCCTTGCCGTCGCGCAGCCGCGTGATCTGCGATGTCTTGCCAAGGCCCGCGACGGTCATGCGGTACACCATTTCCGACGGCGTGTTCACCGGCAGGCCGTCCACGGCGGCGATCACGTCGCCGACCTCGAACCCGGCGGTCAGGAACGGGCTGCTGGGGTGCAGTCCCGACACCACGATGCCGCCCACCGACGGCAGGCCCAGCGATTGCGCCATGTCGAAATCGACCGGCTGACCCGCCATGCCCGCCCACGGACGGCCAAAGGAGGTGGCCCCCGCCTGCGCCTGTTCGACAAAACTGTGGACCAGACCCGCCGGAATCGCGAAACCGATGCCGTTCGAGCCGCCCGATTTGCTGACGATGCGGGTGTTGATGCCGATCACCCGGCCGCCCATGTCCACCAGCGCCCCGCCCGAGTTGCCGGGGTTGATCGGCGCGTCGGTCTGGATGAAATACCCATGCCCCGCGCCCCCGGCCCCGCCCGACCGCGCAAGGCCCGAGACGATGCCACTGGACACGGTTTGCCCGACGCCAAAGGGGTTGCCGATGGCCAGCACCAGTTCGCCCACCTCGACCGTGGCGCTGTCACGCAGGGTGACAAAGGGCAGATCGTGCGCGCCGACCAGTTGCAGCACCGCCAGATCGCTGTCCTCATCGGCCAGCAGCACGTCGGCGGCATATTCGGTTCGGTCGGTCAGCACCACGCGGATTTCGGTCGCCATGCCGACCACGTGGTAATTGGTGACCATGAGCCCGTCGGCGCTGAGGATCACGCCGGAGCCAAGCGAGCTTTGCACACGCGGCTCGCGACGGCCCATGCCCTCGAAGAAGCGGTCAAAGAACGGGTCGTTCATGAAAGGGGTCTGGCGTCCCTCGGTCACCCATTTGGCATAGATGTTGACCACGGCGGGGGCCGCCTGTCGCACCACGGGGGCAAAGCTGAGCGAGATTTCGCCCTGGCTTTGCGGAACCTTGTCCATGGTCTGCGCCTGGGCGCCCAGGGCTGTGAAAACCAACGTAGCGGCAAGGATGAAACGTCTCATGGCACCTCCGGTTTGCCCTTGGGATATGCCCAGACGGGACGGCAATTGCAAGGCTGGGGCACCGGGGACACAGGCGGGGCTTTGCCCCCGGTCGGCTGCGCACGGAACCCCCGCCCCTTCCCATCCGTTTATCCCCTGAAACTGTTCAGGAAAGGACATTCGAAATGGCAAAGCTGGAAAAAGACACCTGGATCGTGGTGACAGACAGTGAAAAGGCGCTGTTCATGCGCAACCTGACCGATCTTCAGGACCCGAATTTCGAGGTCACGGACACCGAACAACAGGACAACCCGTCAGATCGCGACCAATCGGCCAATCGGCCCGGACGAATGCAGGACGGCGGGGTGAACCAACGTTCGGCACTGGATGACACCGACTGGCACGAACTGGCCAAGGAGCGTTTTGCCAAGGACCTGTCGGACATGCTGTACAAGGAAGCCCACGCGGGTCACTTCAAGAAGCTGGTGATCGTGGCCAGCCCGAAGGTTCTGGGCATCCTGCGCGAGGAAATGCATTCGGAAGTGACCGACAAGATCGTGGCCGAGATCCCGAAAACGCTGACCAATCATTCGGTGAGCGAGATTGAAAAGATCGTGAAACACGAGCTGGAAGCGGCCTAGGCCCGTTCACAAACGCAAAACGCCGCCCCGATCCGGGGCGGCGTTTTCATGCTCAGACCCGCAGGCCCGAACAAAAATCAATCTTCGGCTTCGACTTCGACCAGGCGCGCCTTGTCTGCGGCGCCTTTGGCGTCGCGGTCGCGGTCCACGAATTCGATGATCGCCATCGGCGCCATGTCACCGTAACGGAAACCGGCTTTCAGCACGCGCACGTAACCACCTTGGCGGTCTTTGTAGCGCGGGCCCAGAACTGCGAACAGTTTCTCGACGAAAGCGTCTTGTTTCAGCTTCGATGCAGCCTGACGACGGGCGTGCAGGTCGCCGCGTTTCGCCAGCGTGATCATTTTCTCGATGATCGGCTTCAGCTCTTTCGCTTTGGGCAGGGTTGTCTTGATTTGCTCATGTTCGATGAGCGAGCCGGCCATGTTTGCCCACAGCGCCTTGCGGTGCTCATGTGTGCGGTTCAGGCGGCGGTATCCACGTGCGTGACGCATGTTCGTTCTCCTAGATGTGCCCTCTACGGGCTGTTTTGCTTTGTCTGGCCCGCGATGCGTGTCTTGGGCTCTCCTTGGGGCATTTCGCCCGGTCGTGGTCCGGGGCGGGGTCTCCCCCGCCTCGGGGTCGTCTTAGAAGGAATCTTCGAATTTCTTCGCCAGATCCTCGATGTTGTCTGGTGGCCAGTCCTCGACGTCCATGCCAAGGTGCAGCCCCATGCCCGACAGCACTTCCTTGATCTCGTTCAAAGATTTGCGGCCAAAGTTCGGGGTGCGCAGCATTTCTGCTTCGGTCTTCTGGATCAGGTCGCCGATATAGACGATGTTGTCGTTCTTCAGGCAGTTGGCCGAACGCACGGACAGTTCCAGTTCGTCCACTTTCTTCAGCAGAAGCGGGTTGAACTCCAGACCGTCGTCATCGTCCTGACGCGATGCCGATTCCGGCTCGTCGAAGTTGACGAAAATGCCCAGTTGGTCCTGCAGGATACGCGCGGCAAAGGCCACGGCGTCGTCCGGCGTGATCGAACCGTCTGTTTCCACTTTCATGGTCAGCTTGTCATAGTCCAGAACCTGACCTTCGCGGGTCGGCTGCACGTCATAGCTGACGCGTTTGACAGGCGAATAGATCGCGTCGATCGGGATCAGACCGATGGGCGCATCTTCGGGTTTGTTCTTGTCGGCTGCGACATAGCCCTTGCCGGTGTTGACCGTCAGTTCCATGTACAGATCGGCACCGTCATCCAGGTGGCAGATCACGTGCTCGCGGTTCAGAACGGCAATGCCATTGCTTTCCGAGATGTCGCCAGCAGTCACAACGCCCGGACCTTTTGCCGAAATCGACAGGCGCTTGGGCCCTTCGACTTCCATGCTCAGGCTGACGCCCTTGAGGTTCAGGATGATGTCGGTCACGTCTTCACGCACACCGGCCACGGACGAAAACTCGTGCAGCACGTTGTCGATTTGCACCGATGTGATGGCCGCACCTTGCAGCGAGCTCATCAGCACGCGGCGCAGGGCGTTGCCCATGGTCAGACCAAAGCCGCGTTCCAGCGGTTCGGCGATGACTGTGGCCTGACGGGCCGGGTCATTGCCCGGTTTCACGTCAAGCTGCTGAGGCTTGATCAATTCAGCCCAATTTTTGTGGATCATACGTCCCTCCATTCCTGTCTGTCCCTATGTCCCGAAGGAGCAGACTCCCGAGGTTTCAAAAAAGCGGATTGGGGCCGCGTGCAAACACGCAGCCCCGATAGTAAAAGTCAGCTTAGACGCGGCGGCGTTTCGGCGGACGGCAGCCGTTGTGGGCCATCGGTGTCACGTCACGGATCGACGTGATGTTAAAGCCGACAGCCGCCAGGGCGCGCAATGCGCTCTCACGACCCGAGCCGGGGCCTTGCACTTCGACTTCCAGCGTTTTCACGCCGTGGTCTTGTGCTTTTTTGCCTGCATCTTCGGCGGCCATCTGGGCAGCATAAGGTGTCGATTTACGCGACCCTTTAAAGCCCATGGTGCCTGCCGACGACCATGCAATTGCGTTGCCTTGAACATCCGAGATCAGGATCTTGGTGTTGTTGAAGGAAGAGTTCACATGCGCCACACCAGCGGCGATGTTCTTGCGCTCTTTTTTCTTTGTACGTGTCTTATCGCGTGCCATTGATCAGAGCCTCCCTTATTTCTTCTTACCGGCAATGGCCTTTGCGGGGCCCTTGCGAGTACGTGCGTTGGTGTGAGTACGCTGACCACGGACGGGCAGGTTGCGACGGTGACGCAGGCCACGGTAGCAGCCCAGGTCCATCAGGCGCTTGATGTTCATCTGCGTGTCACGACGCAGGTCACCTTCGACGGTGTAGTTTTCGTCGATGTGCTCGCGGATTTTCAGAACTTCGGCGTCGGACAGCTCGTTCACACGACGCGATGCGTCGATGCCAACTGCTTCGCAGATGGCTTTGGCCGAAGTGTTACCGATACCGGTGATGTAGGTGAGGGCGATTGGAACCCGCTTTGCAGTGGGGATGTTAACGCCGGCGATACGTGCCACGTGTCATATTCCTTTTTCGTTGCGAGCCCGTAGTTCCGGGCCCTTTTTTCACAACATAAGCCCGAAGCATCGCTGCTACGGGCCGCCGCTGATCAGGTGATCTGTTCCTGTCGGGTGCGACCCGGTCAGAACTTGCGATTCTCTTTCGAGATAGCGCTAATTATGTGCCTTGCCGCGCAGGGTCAACCCCCCTGTGGATAACAGTCCGCAAAGGGGCGGCGCAGTGCTATTTGCGGGCTTTGCGACCTAGCCCCTAAAGCCCCAGCGGCTGCACGGGAAATAGTAATCGGGCAATCCGGTGCTGCCATCCATCCCCTCGATGGTCACGCGCCCCTGCCCGTTCACCACGACCCTCAGCCGCACGTCATCGGCCCCGTCCTGCCCGTCACAGCGCGCGTTGACTTCGGCAAGCAGGCCGGGCGCATAGTCCAGCGGCGTGTCCCATGCACAGCCGCGCCAATGCGCCTCGACGGATGTGTCGTACAGATAGGCCACACCCGCCAGTTCCTGTTCGCCGTCATCGGCGGCACACAGTCCGGGATTGCTAAGGATGTTCTGGGCCGATGCAGGGAGGGCAGCCAAACCGAAAAGCGTTACCGCGATAATCTGTTTGAAGCGCATGTGCCCATCCCCTTTGCCCGGCTTAGGAAAGCGCCTTGTCGATGGCGGCTTTCACTGTCGCGATTTCGCCCAGGCCGTTGATCTTGGTCAGCATGCCCTTGGCGTAATAGTAACCAATCAGCGGCGAGGTTTTCTTGTAGTATTCCATCAGACGGGTTCTGAGGCTTTCCTCGTTGTCGTCTGCGCGGCGGCGGAAATCAGAAGCGCCGCATTTGCTGCACTTGCCGTCGGCGGGCTGTGGCTTGGTGTTGTCGTTATAGACCTCACCGCAATCGCCACAGGTCGACCGCGCGGTGATACGGGCCACCAACGCATCGTCGTCCACTTCCATCTCGACCACGGCATCCAGGCTTTCGCCTTCGGCGGCCAGCAGGTTGGTCAGCGCGTCGGCCTGTGCCAGCGTGCGCGGGAAGCCGTCAAAGATGAACCCGTTCGCATTGACCGTGTTCAGCTGTTCGCGGATCAGGCCGATCACGATGTCATCCGTCACCAATGCGCCACGGGCCATCACGTCGGCCACGATGTCACCCATCTCGGTGCCGCTTTCCTTGGCGGCACGCAGCATGTCACCGGTGCTGAGCTGCACCATGCCATGCTCTTCGACCAGAATACGGGCCTGTGTTCCTTTGCCCGCTCCCGGCGGTCCAAGCAGAATAATATTCATCGACGCACGGGGCTCCGTTTCTTGCGGGGTTTTCCCCCTTTGCCTTTGCCACGCAGGTTCGATTTTTCGATCAGCCCTTCGTATTGGTGGGCCAGCAGGTGGGATTGGATTTGTTGGATCGTGTCCATGGTCACCGACACGACGATCAGCACCGATGTGCCGCCGAAGTAGAAGGGAATGGTGAACTGGCTGCGCAGGATTTCCGGCAGCAGACAGACCAGCGCCAGATAGGCAGCGCCCAGCACCAGGATACGGTTGACCACATATTCCAGATAGTCGGCGGTTTTCTTGCCGGGACGGATACCGGGCACAAAGCCGTTCTGGTTCTTCAGGTTTTCTGCAACCTCGTCAGGTTTGAAGCTGACGTTGAAGGTGTAGAAATAGGCAAAGAAGACGATCATCGCCACGAAGAACAACAGGTACAGCGGCTGGCCGGGGCCAAAGTTGGCCAGCAGCCAGCTCATCACCGGGTTGGTCGAGTTGCCCGAGAAGGTGCTGACCGTCACCGGCAACAACAGCAGCGACGAGGCAAAGATCGCGGGGATCACACCGGCGGGGTTGACCTTGACCGGCAGGTGCGAGGAACCGCCGTCATAGACCTTCATGCCGACCTGGCGGCGTGGGTACTGGATGTGGATCTTGCGCAGGGCACGCTCCATGAACACAACGAACATGATGGTCACGATGACCATGACGATCACCCCCACGATCACGGCCGGGCTGATGGCGCCGCTGCGGCCGCTGGCAAAGAACTGTGCCAATGCTGCGGGTACTTCGGCGATGATGCCGACAAAGATGATCAGCGAAATGCCGTTGCCGATGCCGCGTGCGGTGATCTGTTCACCCAGCCACATCAGGAACATGGTGCCGCCGACCAGCGTGATCAGGCAGGCCATGCGGAAATACATGCCCGGATCGGTCACCAGGTCGCCCGCCTCAAGGCTGACGGCAAGGCCGTAAGCCTGCAAGGTCGCCAGTGCCACGGTGCCGTAGCGGGTGTATTGGTTGATCTTCTTGCGCCCCTGTTCGCCTTCTTTCTTGAGCTGCTCAAGCGAGGGCACCATCGAGGTCAGAAGCTGGATGATGATCGAGGCCGAAATATAGGGCATGATCCCAAGGGCAAAAATGCCCATCCGCCCCAGCGCGCCGCCGGTGAACATCGACACCATGCCGCCGATGCCCTGCCCCGCGCCTTCCATGAAGTCACGCAACGCAGCGCCGTCGATTCCCGGAACGGGGATGAACGTGCCCAGTCGGTAGACAATCAGCAGGCCAAGGGTGAACAGGATGCGGTTGCGCAGGTCCGTGGCCTTGCCCAACGCAGCCCAGCTGGTGTTGGCGGCCATGTTTTCGACGGCGGATACCATATATCGGCTCTTTCTGTTGCGAAAACGCCGCCCAAGCCGTTTTCCGGCGGGCGGCGTTAAGGAAAACTCAAGGCTATGTAAGCCGGACTGCGCCGGCCCACAAGGTTCGAGTAAGGTTTACTCGGCCGCTGCCGCTGTTGTGACTGTCAGCGAGCCGCCAGCTTTTTCGACAGCTTCGACCGCGGATTTCGACGCGCCGGTGACTTGCAGGTCCAGCTTCGAGGTCACTTCGCCCTTGGCCAGAACGCGGATGCCGTCCAGTTTGCGACGCACCAGACCCGAGGAGATCAGGACATCTTCGGTGATCGCGGCGGAACCGTCGATTTTCTTGGCGTCGATGAATTTCTGGATCAGGCCCAGGTTCACAACGGCATAGGATTTGCGGTTCGGCTTGGTAAAGCCACGCTTGGGCAGACGTTGGTACAGGGGCATCTGGCCGCCTTCGTAGCCATTGATCGCCACACCCGAACGGGATTTCTGACCTTTGATACCACGGCCACCCATCTTACCGGTGCCGGAGCCGGGGCCACGACCAACGCGCTTGCGTTTCTTGGTGGCGCCTTCGTTATCGCGCAGTTCATTCAGTTTCATGTCGCTTCTCCTTTTGCCGGATGTGACCCCCAGCGACGGGAGCGGTCAAACGCGGCGTTTCATGATTCTTGCGTGGCAAAGTTTCGGCCACTGGGGGCGTATAAGGGATGGCGGGCTGCGGGGCAAGAGGGAGATAGGGGCAAGCCCAGCGGCGATTCGGCACGCGAAAGGACTGCCGCGACGGTTGGTCGGGGCAGTTTCGGTGTCTGTTCGTATCTGGGTGGTGGTGTGGGCCGGTAAAAAGGGCGGCGCCGCCAGATCGGATATACGAGACAGGCTTGGGGGCCTGCACCCTGAACCGTTCAGTGTGGCCCTTGTCAGGGGCCTCTATCCTGTGGATGCCTTGGGGGGTGTTCGCCCCCGCAGCGGTGTGTTGCAACGCGCAAAGGTTTACGCGGCGTTGGTTAAGGTGGGATGAGCGGGGCGCGCGGTGGTGCGCCAGCCTTGGCGCTGTGTGGTTTGACGCAGGTGGTCCGAGCGGCTGAGAATGGGAGGCGCGGCCCGTGCCGCTTTGAAAGCAGCGACCAGCTCCCCTGCCCCGCAGCACAGTCGTGACGGCAATACCCTCCTGCGTGGTGCGCATGTCTGTGTGGGGATTGGCCTTGCCACCAGGCACCAAAGCCCAGAACAAAATCCCGCGGCGCCACCAAACAAGCCACGACAGCCGCCCCAATGTTTGCAACCGCCCCTGCTACACATTACCATCAGATGATGAAACTCTATGTCATCACCGATATTCACGACCAGCCTACGCCAGAGCAGTGCCTATCTGCACGACTGCCCCCCGGGCATGACCGAACACGGCTGTCTTTGAATGCGTTGTCCGGTCGACCCAAGTTAAACGGTGAGGCATTGCACCGGCATTTGTTCATGCATGGCGGTATCGAGGAAACTGTGCGTGTTCTGGGACAGACCCTAAAAGATGGCGCGGTCGGCTTGGGCTATAGCGCAGGGGGCACAGCCATTTGGCGGGCGGCCGCAGCCGGATCTTCATTTTCCGCCATATTCTGTGTCTCTTCTACACGCCTAAGAGACGAGGCCACGATTGCGACGCCGAATTTTGTTTTCTTTGGTGCGGATGATCCGGGCAAGCCGTCGCCCGAATGGCTTGCGACTGTGCCTGCCCATTGGACGGTGTTTGATGCAGCCCCACACGATTATTACCGCCACCCAGAATCCGATGCGGCCCAGCAAACCTGCACGCAGATCGCGCAGGCTTTGACCTGACTTGCCCATCGCCCTGCGGTCCAACCCACAACAGCAAAACGCCCCGCAGTTTCCTGCGGGGCGTTTCTGTTTCAGCTTTCATCTGTCGGGCATCACACCCTGTCAGATGTTCAGCCTTTTTCTTCGATGATCTCGACCATGTGCGGGATCGAGTTGATCATGCCGCGCACGGAAGGTGTGTCTTCCAGTTCGCGCACACGGTGCATCTTGTTCAGGCCCAGGCCGATCAGTGTTGCGCGCTGTTTTGCAGGGCGGCGGATCGGGGAACCGATTTGTTTGATGACGATAGTCTTGGCCATGCTTATGCCTCCTCAGCCACTTGAGCGGACGACTCGACGTTGTCTTCGCGCTTGGGCAGAATGTCAGCCACTTTTTTACCACGACGCTGGGCAACCGAACGAGGCGATGCCTCTTTTTTCAGGCCGTCCATGGTGGCGCGGATCATGTTGTACGGGTTTTGCGAACCGATCGACTTGGACACAACGTCCTTGACGCCGAGCATTTCGAAAACGGCACGCATCGGACCACCGGCGATGATACCGGTACCTTCTGGTGCTGTGCGCATCACGACCTTGCCGGCGCCGTGGCGGCCTTCCATGTCGTGGTGCAGGGTGCGGCCCTCGCGCAGTTGAACGCGGATCATCTGGCGCTTGGCTTGCTCGGTGGCTTTGCGAATGGCCTCGGGGACCTCTTTCGCCTTGCCTTTGCCGAAGCCGACGCGGCCTTTTTGATCGCCAACAACAACCAGAGCGGCGAAGCCAAAGCGCTTACCACCCTTGACGGTTTTGCTGACGCGGTTGATCGCGACCAGACGGTCTGCGAATTCCGGTGTTTCTTCCCGTTCGCGGCGCGGGCCGCGGCGGTTTTCACGTTCTGCCATGAGAACATCCTTTCATTGGTGGCTTGCGCCGAATGGGTCAATCCTGGTGGGACAAGGCCAGATAAAACTGCGCCCCCGGATCATCGAAGCCGCCCCCCGCAAGGCAAGGGGCGACTTACATGGGTCTTAGATTTTCAAACCACCTTCACGCGCAGCGTCGGCCAGAGCCTTCACCTTGCCATGAAAGAGGAAGCCGCCGCGGTCGAAGTATGCTTCTTCCACGCCTGCTTTCTTCGCGCGCTCTGCAATCGCAGAACCGACCTTGGTGGCCGCGTCGATGTTGTTTTTGCCAACAACGCCGAGATCTTTCTCGAGGCTGGAGGCCGATGCCACTGTGACACCATTCACATCGTCGATCAGCTGAACGCTGATGTTCTTGTTCGAGCGGTGCACTGAAAGGCGCATGCGCCCTGCGTTCACGCGGCGAAGTTTGTTCCGGACGCGCAGGCGGCGCTTGAGGAACAGGGTCCGTTTGCTGTTTGCCATCTGTCTGGTCCTTACTTCTTCTTGCCTTCCTTGCGGAAGATATACTCGTCTTTGTATTTGATGCCTTTGCCTTTGTAGGGCTCGGGCTTCCGCCAGGCGCGAATGTTCGCTGCAACCTGACCGACGAGTTGTTCATCAATGCCTTCGACCACGATCTCGGTCTGCTTCGGCGCGGTCACTGTCACCCCTTCGGGCGGCAGATAGTCAACGTCGTGGGACAGGCCGAGGTTCAGCTTCAGGGTGTTGCCCTGCATCTGGGCGCGGTAACCCACACCGTTGATCTCAAGCTCTTTCTTAAAGCCTTCGGACACGCCGGTGACCAGGTTCGCGACCATTGTGCGGCTCATGCCCCACTGCTGGCGCGCGCGCTTGGATTTGCCACGGGGCGTGATTTTCACGACGTTGTCTTCGACCGTCAGGGTCACATCATCCGTTGCCTTGAACGAACGTGTGCCTTTGGGGCCTTTGACTTCGATCGACTGGCCGCTGACCGTTGCGGAAACACCGCTGGGCAGGCTGACCGGTTTCTTACCAATACGAGACATGAAACCCTCCTTAGAATACGGTGCAAAGCACTTCGCCGCCAACATTGGCCGCCCGTGCGTTTGCATCCGACATCACACCCTTGGGTGTGGAGACAATCGACACGCCCAGGCCCTGACGGACAACGGGGATGTCATTGACGCCCATGTAGACGCGACGACCGGGTTTCGAGACCCGTTTCACTTCGCGAATGACGGGTTCGCCTTCGTAGTATTTCAGGCTGATTTCGAGGGCCGGGTGGCCGTCAGCGCCTGTTTTTGCTTCGTAACCGCGAATATAGCCTTCGTCGGCCAGCACGTCCAAAACCCACGCACGCAGCTTTGACGCTGGTGTCATGACGGTGGACTTGCCGCGCATCTGGCTGTTGCGGATGCGTGTCAGCATGTCTGCGATAGGATCGTTCATACCAAAGCCCTCCTTACCAGCTCGACTTGACCATGCCGGGGATCTGGCCGTTCGAGCCAAGGTCCCGCAGCGCGATCCGCGAAATTTTCAGTTTACGATAATACGCGTGCGGACGGCCGGTCAGTTGGCACCGGTTGTGCAAACGTGTGGCCGAGCTGTTGCGCGGCAGTTTCGCCAGCTTCAGGGAAGCGCGGAAGCGGTCCTCCATCGGTTGGCTTTCGTCGTTGATGATCACTTTGAGTGCGGCGCGTTTGGCGGCGTACTTTTTGACCAGGGCTTCGCGCTTTTTCTCGCGCTCGATCATGGATTTCTTAGCCATATCTCTAATCCTTCCCGCGCTTACGAATTGAAGGGCATGTTGAAAGCTTTCAACAGCGCCTTGGCTTCTGCGTCGGTTTTCGCCGTCGTGGCGATCACGATGTCCATGCCCCAGGTTTCGTCAACTTTGTCGAAGTTGATTTCAGGGAACACGATGTGCTCTTTCATGCCCATGGCATAGTTGCCGCGGCCGTCGAAAGATTTGCCCGATACGCCGCGGAAGTCGCGGATACGGGGCATTGCAATTGTGATCAGACGATCGAGGAATTCGTACATGCGGTCGCCACGCAGGGTGACTTTGGCACCCAAGGGCATGTCTTCACGCACCCGGAAACCCGCGATGGATTTCTTGGCAACTGTGGTCAATGCCTTCTGGCCGGCGATCGCGGTCAGGTCTTCCTGGGCGGATTTGGCTTTCTTGCTGTCACGGACAGCTTCTGCACCACAACCGATGTTCAGGACGATCTTGTCCAGACGCGGGATTTGCATCTCGTTCTTGTAGCCGAACTCTTCTTTCAGGGCCGCACGCACGGTGTCGCGGTACTGCTCTTTCAGACGGGGTGTGTATTTTGCATCGTCAAGCATTAGATCACGTCCCCTGTTGTCTTGGCAAAGCGGACTTTCTTGTCGCCTTCAACCTTGAAGCCCACGCGGGTGGGATTGCCCTTTGCGTCCACCAGAGCGATGTTGCTCAGGTCAACCGGCATCGCCTTGGGGATGCGGCCGCCCTGGCTGGTCTGGCTTTGGCGTGTGGCGCGGATGGCAATGTTCAGACCGTCAACGACAGCCTTGTTCGACTTGGGGTCAACAGAGGCGATTGTGCCCTGCTTGCCCTTGTCCTTGCCGGTGAGCATGACGACCTTGTCGCCTTTTTTAAGCTTCGCAGCCATCAGAGCACCTCCGGAGCCAGCGAGATGATTTTCATGAAGTTCTTGGCGCGCAGTTCACGAACAACCGGGCCAAAGATACGTGTACCTACGGGCTCGTTGTTGTTGTTCAGGATAACGGCGGCGTTGCGGTCGAAGCGGATGGCGGTGCCATCTTCACGACGAACTTCCTTGGCGGTGCGGACGACGACGGCCTTGCGGACGTCCCCTTTTTTCACACGGCCGCGCGGGATGGCTTCCTTGACCGACACGACAATGATGTCGCCGACGGATGCGTATTTACGCTTGGAACCACCCAGCACCTTGATGCACTGAACACGGCGCGCGCCGCTGTTGTCAGCAACATCCAGGTTGGTTTGCATCTGGATCATTTGGTTTCTCCCGACCTTTGGGGGGCGATGCGTGCCTTGTCCCCAGGGTTTCGATTAATGTTGAGAGCGTGGTTCAGGCGTCAGCGCCTGCGTACACTTCCCAGCGTTTTGTCTTCGAGCGCGGCGCACATTCGATAATGCGGACTGTGTCACCGACCTTGAAGGCATTCTGTTCATCGTGCGCCCGGTATTTCTTGGACTTACGAATGGTCTTTTTCAGAACCGGGTGCGTAAAGCGGCGCTCGACGGACACGGTAATGGTTTGTTCGTTTGCGTCGGAGGTCACGACGCCTTGCAGGATACGCTTGGGCATGTCGGCCGTCCTTATTCAGCTGTGGCTGCGGTTGCAGCTTTTTGGTTCAGGATCGTTTTCACACGCGCGGCGTTGCGGCGTGCGGTGCGGATCTGAGCAGGGTTTTCCAGTTGGCCTGTGGCCTGCTGAAAACGCAGGTTGAAGCTTTCTTTTTTCAGCTCGGCCAGCTTGTCGCGCAGCTGGTCCGGCGTCATGTCGCGCAGTTCTTGGGCGTTCATCCCATTTTCCTTTCAACATCACCAGTAGGCCCCTGAGGGGTGACCATGATTCTGGTGGAGTTCATGATGAAAGGTGCCAATACGCGGGATGGCCCCGCATGGCAACCCCTTTAGAGGATAGGACGGGGAATGTTGGACCGCGCGGGGCGTCGGGCGGTTTTGCCCTCTGTGCCATGGACTGATCCGGATTGAAAAACCGGACCTTTGCGCGGCCTGCGGGCGATTGCCTCTACAGGGGGCAAACTGGTATCGCATCGGGAATGAATGCAACCAGTGAGACTGCCATGACCCAGAAAACCGCCCTTGTCACCGGAGCCGCACGCGGCATTGGCCTTGCCACCACACGCCTGTTCATCGAACAGGGCTGGCGCGTGGCCATGGTGGACCGCGATGGCGATGAGCTGGCCAGCGTCGCCAAGGGTATCAACGAAGCCTCGCCTTTCGTCTGTGACGTGTCGCAGCCTGATCAGGTAGACCAGATGGTCACGGAGGTGCGCGCCACCTTTGGCCGTATCGACGCTGTGGTGAACAATGCGGGCGTGGCCGATTTCGGCCCCATCGCGGACACCGACTTTGCCCGCTGGCGGCGGGTGATGGAAACAAACCTGGACGGCGTGTTCCTGGTCTCGCAGGCCTGCATCCCGTCGCTGAAGGAAACACGCGGCGCATTGCTCAACATCGCCTCGATCTCGGGGCTGCGGGCCTCGACCCTGCGCGTCGCCTATGGCACGTCAAAGGCCGCGGTGATCCATCTGACAAAACAACAAGCCGCCGAACTGGGTGAATACGGCATCCGTGCAAATTGCGTCTGCCCCGGCCCAGTGCGCACCAAGCTGGCGATGGCCGTGCACAGTCAAGAAATCATCGACGCCTATCACGATGCAATCCCGCTGAACCGCTATGGCACCGAGAACGAGATTGCCGAGGTCATCACCTTCCTGTGTTCCGAGAAAGCCAGCTATGTCACCGGTCAGGTCGTCGCCTCGGACGGCGGTTTTGACAGCACCGGCGTCGGCCTGCCTGCCCTGCGCTCCTGATCCGTTCCTTTTAGAAAGCTGCCCCATGTCCAACATCAAATCGCTGTTCGTCACCCGCCTGTACCACGCCCTGTTGTCCGAACACGGCCCCGCCAT
The DNA here is from genome assembly GCF_900129395.1 of Pseudosulfitobacter pseudonitzschiae. Taxonomy (GTDB): domain Bacteria; phylum Pseudomonadota; class Alphaproteobacteria; order Rhodobacterales; family Rhodobacteraceae; genus Pseudosulfitobacter; species Pseudosulfitobacter pseudonitzschiae. The sequence continues at coordinate 222,446 of NZ_FQVP01000003.1, read as the reverse complement.
CGACGCGGCCGAGATGGAGGCCTCGTGCTATGCCATCGCCGAGGATGACGAGGCCGGACAGGACTGGTGCGAAGAGAACGGGTTTCCGGGCTACACGTCCTATGCGTCGCTGACCGACCTGCCCTGGCGGTTCCCGATCTTTGCCGATCTGGTGAAGTCACTGGATAAGCACGTGATGGCCTTTGCCGAAGACGCAGGCTTTGATCTGGACGGGCGCAAGCTGGTGCTGGAGGATCTGTGGATCAACATCCTGCCCGAGGGCGGCACCCATTCGGGACACATCCACCCGCATTCGGTGGTGTCCGGCACCACCTATGTCGCCATGCCCGAAGGCGCCAGTGCCATCAAGTTCGAAGACCCCCGCCACGCGATGATGATGGCCGCCCCGCCCCGCGTGAAAGACGTGCGCGAAGAAATGAAGCCGTTCATCTATATCGCACCCGCCGTCGGTGACGTGCTGCTGTGGGAAAGCTGGCTGCGCCACGAGGTGCCGATGAACATGAGCGAGGACGAGCGGGTGTCGGTGTCGTTCAACTACCGCTGGGAGTGAGACGCGGCGCGGAAGACGTAAAGCTTAGGCCTTCTTCGCAGCCTTGCGTGCCTCTTCCTGCTCTTTCACCAGCGCCTTTTCTTCCTTGGTCAACTTGTTGCCCCATTGGTTGTTGCTGAGCCCCAGGTCGGCGGGCATGGGCTTGGTCTTGCCTTTCTTGACCGCGCCACCCTTGTTCAGGAACTCGCGGATCAGGTCTTCGTCGGTGGTGGGCTTGGGGACTTGTTTCATCGCAGTGGCCTTTGTGTCGGAAGCGGAACGTCGTCTGCACGCCACGGTAAGTGGGTTTGGATGTGATGGCCAGACCATAGCCACAAAGGGCTGTGGTGGTTGGGCAGGAAATAGAAAAAGCCCCCGTCGATCACGCGACGGGGGCTTTTTTAACTTTGTCGGCTGACTGCGCCCTCGGGCGCAATCTTTACCAGTCCTCGCGGACAACCACGCGGGTTTTGATCGGCAGTTTCATCGCGGCCAGGCGCAGGGCCTCGCGTGCGATGTCTTCGCCGACGCCGTCGATTTCAAACATCACACGGCCGGGTTTCACTTTGGCCGCCCAACGGTCGACCGAACCCTTACCCTTACCCATACGAACTTCGATGGGCTTGGCTGTGACGGGAACGTCCGGGAAAATCCGGATCCAGACACGGCCCTGGCGTTTCATGTGACGTGTCATCGCGCGGCGTGCCGCTTCGATTTGACGTGCTGTGACCCGCTCGGGCTCAACGGCTTTCAGACCATAGGTGCCGAAGTTCAGGTCAGACCCGCCCTTCGCCAGACCCTTGATGGAGCCTTTGAACTGTTTGCGGAACTTCGTGCGTTTTGGTTGAAGCATCTCTCTTCCCCTTTAGCGACGGCCACCAGCGCCACGGGGCGCAGGACCATCCTGGAGTTCTTGTGCTTTACGGTCACGCGCCTGCGGATCGTGCTCCATGATTTCACCTTTGAAGATCCAGGTCTTGATCCCGATGATACCATAAGCAGTTGTCGCTTCGACGTGTGCGTAATCGATGTCGGCCCGCAGGGTGTGCAAAGGCACGCGGCCTTCACGGTACCATTCGGTCCGCGCGATTTCGGCGCCGCCCAGACGGCCGGCCACGTTCACGCGGATGCCCAGGGCACCCATACGCATGGCGTTCTGAACCGCACGTTTCATGGCACGACGGAAAGACACCCGGCGTTCCAGCTGTTGTGCGATGCTTTCGCCAACCAGTGCCGCGTCCAGTTCCGGCTTGCGCACTTCAACGATGTTCAGGTGCAGTTCGCTGTCGGTCAGGTTCGCCAGCTTCTTGCGCAGAACTTCGATGTCGGCGCCTTTTTTGCCGATGATCACGCCAGGACGTGCTGTGTGGATCGTCACGCGGCACTTTTTGTGCGGACGTTCGATGATCACGCGGGCGATACCGGCCTGCTTGCACTCATCCTTGATGAAATCACGGATTTTCAGGTCTTCCAGCAGAAGGTTCCCGTAATCCTTGGTGTCGGCGTACCAGCGGCTGTCCCAGGTGCGGTTCACCTGAAGACGCATACCGATCGGATTGACTTTGTTACCCATCAGGCTTGCTCCTCGACTTGACGCACTTTGATCGTGATTTCGGCAAACGGCTTCATGATCTTGCCAAACCGGCCACGGGCGCGCGGACGACCGCGTTTCAGTGTCAGGTTCTTGCCAACCCACGCTTCTGCGACGATCAGTTCGTCAACATCCAGGTTGTGGTTGTTTTCAGCGTTCGCAATCGCGGACTGAAGGCATTTCTTCACGTCCTGCGCGATCCGTTTCTTCGAGAACGTCAGGTCGGTCAACGCCTTGTCGACTTTCTTGCCGCGGATCATCTGTGCAACCAGGTTCAGCTTCTGAGGGCTGGTGCGCAGCATGCGGGTTTTTGCCATGGCTTCGTTGTCGGCCACGCGGCGCGGATTCTTATCCTTGCTCATTTGCGTTTCGCCTTCTTGTCAGCGGCGTGACCGTAATAGGTACGCGTCGGGGAGAATTCACCGAACTTCTGGCCAATCATGTCTTCGGTGACGTTCACCGGGATATGTTTGTGGCCGTTGTACACGCCAAATGTGAGGCCCACGAACTGGGGCAGAATGGTGGAGCGACGCGACCAGATCTTGATCACTTCGTTGCGGCCGCCTTCACGCGACGCTTCGGCCTTTTTCAGGACGTAGCTGTCGACGAACGGGCCTTTCCATACGGAACGAGACATCTATTAGCGTCCCTTCTTCTTGGCGTGACGCGAGCGGATGATCAGCTTTTGCGACGCTTTGTTTTTGTTGCGGGTGCGAGCACCCTTCGTGGGTTTACCCCAAGGCGATACGGGGTGACGACCACCCGATGTACGGCCTTCACCACCACCGTGGGGGTGGTCGATCGGGTTCATAACGACACCACGTACGGACGGGCGGATGCCCTTGTGACGCATACGGCCAGCTTTACCAAAGTTCTGGTTGCTGTTGTCGGGGTTCGACACGGCACCGACGGTGGCCATGCATTCCTGACGCACCAGACGCAGTTCGCCGGACGACAGGCGGATCTGGGCGTAGCCACCATCGCGGCCCACGAACTGGGCGTAGGTGCCTGCGGCACGTGCGATCTGACCACCCTTGCCGGGCTTCATTTCGATGTTGTGGACGATTGTACCGATGGGCATGCCGCTGAAGGGCATTGCGTTACCGGGCTTGATGTCGGCCTTTTGGCTCGACACGATCTTGTCCGCCACTGCCAGACGCTGGGGCGCGAGGATATAGGCCTGTTCGCCGTCCTCGTACTGCACCAGTGCGATGAACGCGGTCCGGTTGGGGTCATATTCGATGCGAACGACTGTGGCCGTCACGTCAAATTTGTTACGCTTGAAATCGACGATCCGGTAGAGGCGTTTCGCCCCACCGCCTTTGCGGCGCATCGTGATCCGTCCGGTGTTGTTCCGTCCGCCATTCTTGGTCAGACCCTCTGTGAGGGCTTTGACCGGGCGGCCTTTCCAAAGCTCCGAACGGTCGATCAGTACCAGCCCGCGCTGGCCCGGCGTCGTCGGCTTATACGACTTAAGTGCCATGTTTGCTGTCTTCCGTTTTGCTTGTCAGCGACCGAAGTCGCCGTGGTTGTAGGGCCCCGAAGGTCCCCGTTTGGAGTGCTCAGAGGTCAAGAATAATGTCTGGACCAAGAACAAAGGCAAAGCCCCGGACGAATCCGGGGCTGGTGCCGATGGGGTCGTTTAGGGGAGCGCGGCAGCGGGGTCAAGCGGTAAGGCTTGGAAATATGGGGATTGGGTGTTTGCACGCCCTTCCCCGTCCGGGACAAGGCGCAGCCGCCGGACGATCGTCGGCCCGCAGTCCTCAAACAGACCACTCAAGATAGGCCAGCCAGCACCCGACACCGAAGACAACCGCCAACAGCACCCACTTCAGCAGCGCGCGGCGCGCCAGCCTTCGGTCCAGCCAGTCCATCAAGGCCCCCAGAACGATCTCCATCACCACCGCCAAAACAGAAAAACCCCCGGCCACTTTCGCAGCCGGGGGTTTTCCCAATCAATACCGAACGACTTACAGTCCCGAGGACACGTCGATGGTGTTGCCCTCTTCGAGGGTCACATAGGCTTTCTTGACGTCCTTGCGACGGCCGGGCTGGCCGCGGAACCGCTTGGTCTTGCCTTTGGTGATGGACGTGTTCACGGCCTTCACCTTGACGCCAAAGACGGCCTCGACGGCCTCTTTGATCATCGGCTTGTTGCTGTCCATCGCCACTTCGAACACAACCGCGTTGGCTTCGGATGCCATGGTTGCTTTCTCGGTGATGATCGGCTTGCGGATCACGTCGTAGTGGTTTGCTTTGGCGCTCATTTCAAACGGGCCTCCAGTGCTTCGACCCCTGCTTTGGTGATCACGAGCGTGTCACTTTTCAGGATGTCATAGACGTTTGCGCCCATCGACGGCAGGATATCCAGACCTTCGATGTTGCGCGCGGCGATCAGGAACTCTTCGTTGACCGAAGCCCCGTCGACAACCAGTGTACGTTTCCAGCCCAGGTCCTTGACCTGTTTGGCCAGAGCGGCGGTTTTGCCAGCAGCGACTGCCGCGTCGATGATGACCAGTTCGCCCGCTTTCATCTTGGCGCTGAGTGCGTGACGCAGGCCCAGTTTGCGGAACTTCTTGGTCAGCTCGTGGCCGTGCGAACGCGGGGTCGGACCCTTGTAGATACCACCTTTGCGGAAGATCGGCGCGTTGCGGTCACCGTGGCGTGCGCCGCCGGTGCCTTTTTGGCGATAGATCTTCTTGGTCGAATAGGAGGTTTCCGAGCGGGTCTTGACCTTGTGCGTGCCTTGCTGGGCGTTGTTACGCTGCCAGCGCACGACGCGGTGCAGGATGTCGGCGCGCGGCTCAAGACCGAACAGGGCCTCGTCCAGCTCTACCGAACCGGCTTTGCCGCCGTCCATTTGGATGACATCGAATTTCATGCGTCACCTTCTTTCTTGTCGTCGGCGTCCGAGTTGTCGGCGTCCGAACCTTCGGCTGCGATTTCGGCTTCAGCGGCTTTCAGCGCTTCGGCTTCTGCTGCGGCTTGCTCTTCAGCCAGACGCTTTGCTTCTGCTTCGGCTTCGGCTGCTGCTGCGGCGGCTGCTTCTTCGGCTGCTTTTGCAGCTTCGTCAGCGGCGGAACGCAGGGCGGCGGGCAGGATTGCTGTTTCCGGGAACGGTTTCTTGACCGCGTCCTTGACAGTCACCCAGCCACCTTTGGAGCCGGGAACGGCGCCTTTGACCATGATCAGGCCACGGGCACTGTCTGTGCGGATCACTTGCAGGTTTTGCGTGGTGACACGGGCAGCGCCCATGTGACCGGCCATTTTCTTGCCTTTGAAAACCTTGCCGGGATCCTGACACTGGCCTGTCGAACCGTGCGAACGGTGCGAGATCGAAACACCGTGCGACGCGCGCAGACCACCGAAGTTGTGACGCTTCATCGCACCGGCAAAACCTTTACCGATGGATGTGCCTGCCACGTCCACGTACTGACCTTCAAAGTAATGGTCGGCGATGATTTCCTCGCCCACGGCCAGCATGGCCTCGGGGTCAACACGGAATTCAGCAACCTTACGCTTGGGTTCAACCGAAGCGGCGGCAAAGTGGCCGCGCATCGCCTGGCTTGTGCGTTTGACTTTGGCTGTGCCCGCGCCGAGCTGAACAGCTGTATAGCCGTCTTTCTCGGGTGTGCGTTGGGCAACAACCTGCAGTTTGTCGAGCTGGAGAACGGTCACAGGAATCTGTTTGCCGTCTTCCATGAACAGCCGGGTCATGCCGACTTTTTTCGCGATAACGCCTGAGCGCAACATATGATTACCCTCCTACGCTTACGATTGCAGCTTGATCTCGACGTCCACACCAGCGGCCAGGTCGAGCTTCATCAGCGCGTCCACGGTCTGGGGAGTCGGATCAACGATGTCCAGCAGGCGCTTGTGCGTGCGGATCTCGAACTGGTCACGGGATTTCTTGTCAACGTGGGGGCCACGCAGAACGGTGAATTTCTCGATTTTGTTCGGCAGCGGAATGGGGCCGCGAACCGAAGCGCCTGTGCGCTTCGCGGTGTTGACGATTTCCTGTGTGGAAGCATCAAGCACCCGGTAGTCAAACGCCTTGAGGCGAATGCGGATGTTTTGGCTTTGTGCCATGTGCATATCCCTTGACTTGGGATTTCAACGGATTGGAGGAAGGACGCTCATCGCCCGCCCTCTTCGCGTGTTGTGTAGAACCAAGAAGGGCACGCATAGGCGCACCCTTCAGAGAACTCGGGCCGTTTACGAGGAGTCGGATGCAAATGCAATGGGCAACTGGCAAAAACTTGCATGCGCATTAGTTACTTTGTAAGCGTCAAGTTTGCATATTCCCGCCGGTACTCTATATTAAACAAAAAAATCAAGAAGATGTTTGAGCAGGTCCATATGATTGAAGTCCTCAGAAAATTCTGGGGGGCCACCCTGGCCCCGATGTTGCAACGCCCCAAGCGTTTGCAAGTGGCGGCGCTGTGCCATCGCACCAAGGGCGACGACACCGAGGTTCTGCTGGTCACCAGCCGTGACACCGGCCGCTGGATCATTCCCAAGGGATGGCCGATCCGCGGATTGAAATCCTCGGAGGCGGCCTTGCAGGAAGCCTGGGAAGAAGCCGGCGTGCGCAACAGCAAGGCCACCCCTGCCCCGATCGGCACCTATACCTATGACAAGCGTCAAAGCACCGGCTGGGACATGCCCGTGGAAACGCTGGTCTATTCGGTGTCCGTGAACGAGTTGAGCGAAGAGTTCCCCGAGGCGCACGAGCGCACGCGCAAATGGGTATTGTCCAGGGAAGCCGCCGACATGGTGGCCGAACCCGAGCTGCAAATGATCCTGCGCCAGCTTTGATGTGCCGGCCTCAGCTGGCCGGCCACGCTTGAACACCAGCGCCTCTTCGGGCAAGTACGGTCAACGCTAAGAGGACCGAACCCATGAGCCACCCCGAAGGCGATCCGCGCCACCTTGAAACCCTCGACCGCGACCTTGCGCGCTTTTCCAACGTGGAACTGGCCGCATTGTACGTGTCGCGCCCGATGGTCAGCACCGGTATCGCGCTGATTTTCGTCGTGATGGCGGGACTTGCCGCGGCGCTGTTCTTTGAGCAGGCCAACAATTCGGTCATCGTGGTCGTGGCGGCCTGTCTGGGCGCCTATATGGCGCTGAACATCGGTGCCAACGATGTGGCCAACAACATGGGACCTGCAGTTGGGGCCAATGCGCTGACCATGGGCGGGGCCATTGCCATCGCCGTGGTGTTCGAAAGTGCGGGTGCGCTGCTGGCGGGGGGCGACGTGGTTTCGACCATCGCCAAGGGCATCATTGCCCCCGAGAGCATGGGCAACGCGACCACCTTTATCTGGGCGATGATGGCGGCGCTTTTGTCCGCCGCGCTGTGGATCAACCTGGCCACATGGGTCGGTGCGCCGGTGTCCACCACACATTCCGTCGTGGGCGGCGTCATGGGTGCAGGCATCGCCGCCGTGGGGTTTGCCGCCGTGAGCTGGCACACAATGAGCACCATCGCCGCCAGCTGGGTGATCTCTCCGGTGCTGGGCGGTGTCGTGGCCGCGCTGTTCCTGGCGCTGATCAAATCCCGCATCATCTACCGCGAGGACAAGATTGCCGCCGCCCGTACCTGGGTGCCGGTGCTGGTGGGGATCATGGCGGGGGCTTTTGCCGCCTACCTGGCACTGAAAGGGCTGAGCAAGGTCTTTAGCGTGGAGCTGCACAGCGCCCTGTTGATCGGGCTGGTCGTCGGCATCGTGACATGGGTCGTCATGATCCCGCTGATCCGCAAGCAGTCCGAAGGGCTGGAGAACCGCAACAAATCGCTCAAGGTGCTGTTCGGCATTCCGCTGATCGTCTCGGCGGCGTTGCTCAGCTTTGCCCACGGGGCCAATGACGTGGCCAATGCGGTTGGCCCGCTGGCGGCCATCGTTCAGGCCTCGGGCACCGGCAGCTTTACCGACGCGGTCAGCATCCCGACATGGGTGATGATCATGGGCGCCTTTGGCATCTCTTTCGGGCTGTTCCTGTTCGGCCCCAAGCTGATCCGCATGGTCGGCGGCCAGATCACCAAGCTGAACCCGATGCGCGCCTATTGCGTGGCGCTGTCGGCGGCCATCACCGTCATTCTGGCCAGTTGGCTGGGCCTGCCCGTCAGTTCGACCCACATCGCTGTGGGCGGCGTCTTTGGCGTCGGGTTCTTCCGCGAATGGGACGCCGAACGGCGCATCCGCAAGGCCAAGCTGGCGATGCCCGACCGCGCCAGCTATGCGCCCGAGGAACGCCGCCGCCGCAAGCTGGTGCGCCGGTCGCATTTCATGACGATCATCGCCGCATGGGTGATCACCGTCCCCGCCGCCGCGATCCTGTCCGCCGTGATCTTCTTTGGCATCCAAAGCGTGGCCGGGTGAGCCCCGGACGGACAGACCGCGGTCAAGGTGATTCGGTCTTTGAAATTCTCCCTATACGAGAATCGAGGACAGTTCACCCGATTGGCGCGGATTGATCCGAAACCGGAAACCGGATCGTTAAATCTCCGGCTCTTTTCCGCCGTTCACAGGGGATAGTTGGCGTCACGCCTCGCTCGCCTATCGCAATGCGTGTAGCTTTGTGCCAACGGACAACCTTCGGACGCCCTGCAGGGGGCCAATCCGTGCGACAGGTCTGTTCGGGCACGGCAAGGGGCCGTTCACACCGGTTCCAAGCTGCAATGACGTGAACACGCATCGCCCGGCGGCAGGATTGCCACGGGCCATCCTCGAACCAGTGGAGCCCTCGCAATGAGCCATCAAATTCCCCCGGACCAGCCCTTTTCCGGCACACGAGCAGACCGGTCTGGCACAGACCTCAAGATGACCGCCGTTCCCGACCTGGAGCGCCGCATGGTCAGCTTTACCACCGGCACGCAAATCTCCACCCGCAGGGGCCTGGTCGCCATCGAAAATCTTGAAGTCGACGACGAGGTGATCACCCGCGAACGCGGCTATCAGGCGATCCGCTGGATCGGCTCCAGCCGCCTGACCGCCGCCGAACTGGCGCAGAACCCCCATCTGCAACCGGTGCTGATCCGCAAGGGCGCGCTGGGAAAGAAACAGCCGCTGCGTGACAGCTTGCTGAACCCGAACCAGCGCATCCTGATCAACGATTCCGAGGATGACGAGAGCGACACCCCCAAGGAGCTGGTCAAGATCAGCGCGCTTCTGGATCACGACGGGGTTGAACGGGTCGTGGCATCGGACGTCACCTATATCCACCTGGTGTTTGACTTGCATCCGGTGGTGATGGGGGATGGTCTTTGGTCCGACAGCCTGCAACCCGGCAACACCAAAGCGAAACACTCCCGGTCGGATGGCGCCGTGGTGGACCTGTTCCCCGAGCTGAGCCGCGCCGCAACCGACAGCGCGGCTGTCTACGCCCAGGCCGCTGCCGAAAAGGAATACGCGGAGCGCCTGTCGAGCCAGACGCAAAAGCAGAACTGAAACGCTTCCGCCTGAAACGCAAAAAGGCCGCAGCGATTGCTGCGGCCTTTTCGTTTCAGATGTCATCCGGGCGCGGGGCCCGCATGAGGATCTTATTCGACGATTTTCGACACCACGCCGGCGCCGACGGTGCGGCCGCCTTCACGGATCGCAAAGCGCAGGCCCTGCTCCATGGCGATCGGTGCGATCAGCTCGACGTCAAACTTCAGGTTGTCGCCGGGCATAACCATTTCGGTGCCTTCGGGCAGGTTCACGGTGCCGGTCACGTCTGTGGTCCGGAAGTAGAACTGCGGACGGTAGTTCGCGAAGAACGGCGTGTGACGGCCACCTTCATCCTTGGTCAGGATATAGGCTTCGGCTTCGAACTTGGTGTGCGGGTTCACCGAACCGGGCTTGCACAGAACCTGACCACGCTCAACGCCTTCACGGTCGATGCCGCGCAGCAGGGCGCCGATGTTGTCACCAGCTTCACCACGATCCAGCAGTTTGCGGAACATTTCCACGCCTGTGCAGGTGGTTTTCTTGGTGTCGCGGATGCCGACGATTTCGATGTCGTCGCCCACGTTGATCACGCCACGCTCGATACGGCCGGTCACAACGGTACCACGGCCCGAGATCGAGAACACGTCTTCGACGGGCATCAGGAACGGCTGGTCCACGGCACGCTCGGGTGTCGGGATGTACTCGTCAACAGCGGCCATCAGCTTCTTGATCGACTCTTCGCCGATTTCCGGGTCGGTGCCGTTCATGGCGGCCAGGGCCGAACCGGGGATGATCGGAATGTCGTCGCCGGGGTACTCGTACGAGGACAGCAGCTCGCGGATTTCCATTTCCACCAGTTCCAGCAGTTCTTCGTCGTCCACCTGGTCCACTTTGTTCATGTAGACAACCATGTAGGGGATGCCCACCTGGCGGCCCAGCAGGATGTGCTCGCGGGTTTGCGGCATCGGGCCGTCGGCTGCGTTCACAACCAGGATCGCGCCGTCCATCTGTGCCGCACCGGTGATCATGTTTTTCACATAGTCAGCGTGGCCGGGGCAGTCGACGTGCGCGTAGTGGCGGGTTTCGGTTTCATATTCGACGTGGGCGGTCGAAATGGTGATGCCGCGGGCTTTTTCTTCGGGCGCGCCGTCGATCTGGTCGTACGCGCGGAAGTCACCAAAATACTTGGTGATCGCAGCCGTCAGCGTGGTTTTACCGTGGTCAACGTGGCCGATTGTGCCGATGTTCACGTGCGGTTTGTTACGTTCAAACTTTGCCTTACCCATGGGGGAGGTCTCCTATTTGTCTTGGTGGGGAGGCGGGGCGCAGGCCCCGCCCTACGAGTGGTCGGTAGGGCGGGGCATCCCCCGCCATCCCGTTAGGCGAATTTGGACTGGATCTCGTCCGAGATGTTCTGCGGAACAGCTTCGTAGTGATCGAACTGCATGGTGAAGTTCGCACGACCCGAAGACATCGACCGCAGGGTGTTGATGTAGCCGAACATGTTGGCCAACGGCACGAATGCGTCGATCGCAATCGCGTTGCCGCGGGTGTCCTGACCCTGAACCTGACCGCGACGCGATGTCAGGTCGCCGATGATGCCGCCGGTGTATTCTTCCGGTGTCACAACTTCGACTTTCATGATCGGTTCCAGCATCTTCGCACCGGCTTTGCGCATGCCTTCACGCATACACATCCGCGCCGCGATTTCGAACGCCAGAACGCTCGAGTCAACGTCGTGGAACTTACCGTCGATCAGCGCAACCTTGAAGTCGATCACGGGGAAGCCAGCCAGCGGGCCGCTGTCCATGACCGAACGGATGCCTTTTTCAACGCCCGGGATGTATTCCTTGGGCACCGAACCACCAACGATACGGCTCTCGAACGAGAAACCTTCGCCCGGCTCTGTCGGCGAGATGATCATTTTCACCTCGGCGAACTGACCCGAACCACCCGACTGTTTCTTGTGGGTGTAGGTATGCTCGGTCTCGCGGCTGATGGTCTCGCGGTAGGCCACTTGCGGGGCACCGATGTTCGCTTCGACCTTGAACTCACGACGCAGACGATCCACCAGAATGTCGAGGTGAAGTTCGCCCATGCCCTTCATGATGGTCTGACCGGATTCGATGTCGGTCTCGACGCGGAACGAGGGATCTTCGGCGGCCAGACGCTGCAGGCCCATCGACATTTTTTCCTGGTCGGCTTTGGTCTTGGGCTCGACGGCAATCTCGATCACGGGATCGGGGAATGTCATCGTTTCCAGAACGACCGGGTCGTTGACCGCGCACAGCGTGTCGCCGGTTGTGGTGTTCTTCAGACCGGCCAGCGCAATGATGTCGCCCGCGAACGCTTCGGTGATTTCTTCACGCTCGTTCGAGTGCATCATCATCATACGGCCAACACGTTCTTTGTTGCCCTTGGTCGAGTTCAACAGCGTGTCGCCCTTGTTCAGCACGCCCGAATAGATGCGTGTGAAGGTCAGGGTGCCGACGAAGGGGTCGTTCATGATTTTGAACGCCAGCGCCGAGAACGCCATTGCATCATCCGCGCGACGCGGGATGTTCCGTGTTTCTGTTTCGTCACCGGGTTTGAAGCCCATATAATCGACAACGTCCATCGGCGACGGCAGATAGTCGATCACGGCGTTCAGCAGAGGCTGGACGCCTTTGTTCTTGAACGCGGAACCACACAGGACGGGGATGAATTTGATCGCCAGAGTACCAGCACGGATCAGGCGGCGCAGAGTCGGCACGTCGGGCTCTTCGCCTTCCAGATATGCTTCCATCGCGTCGTCGTCCATTTCGACGGCCACTTCGATCATTTTCGCGCGCCATTCGTCAGCCAGATCTTTCAGGCTGTCACGGATCGGCTTCTTGACCCAGCTTGCGCCCAGATCTTCACCTTCCCAGACCCACTCTTCCATGGTGACCAAGTCAACCATGCCTTCCAGCTCGTTCTCGGAACCGATCGGAATCTGGATCGGGCAGGGTGTCGCGCCGGTGCGGTCCTGAATCATGTGAACGCAGTTGAAGAAATCCGCGCCGATCTTGTCCATCTTGTTGACGAACACGATGCGCGGAACCTTGTAGCGGTCAGCCTGACGCCACACGGTTTCGGTTTGCGGCTCGACACCGGCGTTGGCGTCGAGAACGGCAACCGCACCATCGAGAACCGCCAGCGAACGTTCGACTTCAATGGTGAAGTCCACGTGGCCGGGGGTGTCGATGATGTTCATGCGGTGCTTGGGCGTGTCGGGTGTCTCACCGTCTTCGGTGCGTTCCCAGAACGTGGTGGTCGCAGCCGAGGTGATGGTGATCCCACGCTCTTGCTCTTGTTCCATCCAGTCCATGGTTGCGGCGCCGTCGTGCACCTCACCGATGTTGTGCGACTTGCCTGTGTAGAACAGGATGCGTTCCGAACAGGTGGTTTTGCCGGCATCAATGTGCGCCATGATGCCGAAGTTGCGGTAGCGGTCGAGCGGATAATCGCGTGCCATTGGGCTGCTTCCTCAGAGATTGCGTCGGAGAACCGACGTATTACCAACGATAATGGCTGAACGCTTTGTTGGCGTCGGCCATCTTGTGTGTGTCTTCGCGCTTTTTCACCGCTGTACCGCGGGACTGAACGGCATCCATCAGCTCGCCTGCAAGGCGCTCTTCCATGGTGTTTTCGTTCCGTGCGCGGCTGGCTTTGATCAACCAGCGGATTGCCAGGGCTTCGCGGCGCTCGGGGCGCACTTCGACGGGAACCTGGTACGTGGCACCACCGACGCGGCGCGAACGCACTTCGACGGATGGTTTGATGTTGTCCAGCGCTTCGTGGAAGACTTCCACGGGGGCGCGTTTGATTTTGCCTTCAACGCGCTCAAGTGCGTTGTAGACGATGCGTTCGGCGGTCGATTTCTTACCGTCCAGCATCAGGTTGTTCATGAATTTTGTCAGAACCTTATCGCCATACTTGGCGTCGGGCAGGACTTCGCGTTTTTCAGCAGCGTGACGACGTGACATCCTCAGCTTCCCTCTACGGTGGCCGCACAGCTGTCACGATGACAGGACTGGCAGCAATTTGATTTGTTTCGCAAGATGCGAGAGCGAATTTTCAATCTGTCCCGCAGTCATGCCGCGGTAAGACCAGTGCGCTTTCACCCGTGGCGGGCAAAAGCGCGAACAATTACTTCGGACGTTTCGCGCCGTATTTCGAACGACGTTGTTTCCGGTCTTTGACGCCTTGGGTGTCCAGAACGCCACGCAGTACGTGGTAACGGACACCGGGAAGGTCTTTTACACGGCCGCCACGGATCAGAACCACAGAGTGCTCCTGAAGGTTGTGGCCTTCGCCCGGGATGTAGCTGATGACCTCGAAACCGTTGGTCAGGCGCACCTTCGCAACGCGGCGCATCGCCGAGTTCGGTTTCTTGGGTGTTGTTGTATAAACGCGTGTGCAAACGCCGCGCTTTTGCGGGCATTCTTGCAGGTGCGTCGATTTCGAACGTCGGATTTTAGGCTGGCGCGGCTTGCGGATCAGCTGTTGGATCGTTGGCATTCCGGTTTTTTCCCCGTCTTACACATGTGCTGCGGGAAGACCCCGCGGTTTCAATTCAATTGTCCGCGCGTCCACGGACCAACTCAGGTGCACCTCGAAAGATGCGTTATACGTTGCGCATAGTGCGCCAATGCAGAAATGACCGCGACGTTCCCGTACCGAGGCGAACGTTGCGGTGTGTTTCCAGAGGAACGGGTCCATAGGAGACCGGTTCGTGCGCACTTCATATCTGATTTCGGGACGAGAGCAGGCCGCTCCCTCACCGAGATGACGCGCGTATAGGGGGAGTCGCAGCGGGTGTCAACAGCACCGGTCCGGGCGCGCAGCCCATGGGAGGCATCTTGCACAGGCCCCCGCCCCTTGTCATGGTCGCCCGGCATATTTGGACAAAGGGCAGTGCAATGCAAGTGATCGGGCTGTGCCGGTTTTCGTATCCCGCGATCGGCGGTTTTCAGGTGGACCACCCCACGCTGGAAGAGCGCATTGCCTATCTCTATTCCCCTGCGCGGATGGAGGAACGCTTTGCCACCTTTGAAACCATCACCCTGCCCCCGCTGCGCGCGCAGACCGATCCCGACTTTACCTTTCTGGTGGTGATCGGCGACAGCCTGCCCGACCATTACCGCCAACGGCTCGACGCCTTGCTGGCCGATGTGCCGCAGGCGATCATTGCCGCCTATCCGCCCAAGCGGCACCGCAAGATCATGCAGGATGCGATCAACGAGGTGCGCGCCTTTGACGGGGAACACTGTCTGCAATTCCGCATGGACGACGACGACGCCGTAGGCGTGCGCTATGTCGAGCGGCTGCGCGAGGTGGCGCAGGACATCAAGGGGCTGGCGGCCAAGAACAAATATGTGGCCATCGACTTCAACCAGGGCTTTGTCGCGCGCGCCAGCGCCAAGGGGATCGAAGCGATGCCGACGAAACTGCCCTATACCACGGCCGGTCTGGGGTTGATGTTCAAACCCAAGATTGTTCAGAGCGTGATGAACTTTGCCCACGTCAAAGTGGCGCAGAACATGCCCACGGTCACCATCACCAACGAGGATATGGTGCTGCGCGGGCACAACGAATTCAACGACAGCCGTCAGAAGGGCAACGTCAAACCGGTGCCGTTGGAGTTGCTGGACGCCGAGGGCGAGGCGCATCTGCGCGACGTGTTCAACATCGACGCGGATCACGTGCGGCGGGTGTTCTCAACGCTTTAGCAACTGCCGCTCGCGGTACAGGGTGAACAGCCCCATGCCCACCACGATGGCCGCCCCCAGCAGGGTCAGCGGCGCGGGCCAGTCGCCGAACACCAGCCACCCCATCACCAGCGCCCAGATCAGACCCGTGTACCGGAACGGTGCGATGAACGCGATGTCGCCAGTGCGCATCACCTGCACACTGAAATAGTAGCCGCCAAAGATGAACACCGACGATCCCGCCAGCAAGGCCCACAGGCGCGGCGTGACCGGCTGCCATGTTTCGCCCAGACTGAAAGCGCCGAAAAACAGCAGCACTGCAAAAGCGGCGCTGAAGGTGACGGTCATGCCCGGCACATCCGGCGACAGCCGTCGCGTTGCCAGATCGCGCACGGTCACACACAGCACCGCAGCCAAACCGTACAGCGACCAGACGTTGAACCCTTCGGTTCCCGGTCGAACGATCAACAACATGCCAGCAAAGCCCACGCCAATCGCCACCGCCCGCCGCCACCCGACGGCCTCACGGAACACCAGCGCGCTGCCCAGTGTCACGGTCAGCGGCAGCGCCTGAAGGATCGACGTGATATTGGCCAGCGGCATATTCATCAGGGCCGTGATAAAGAAATAGGCCGCCACGACCTCGCTGGTCGAACGGATGCCCACCAGCACCCAATCACGCCACCGCAAATTAAACCGCAGCGCGCCCAGATAGCGGGCCAGCGCAAAGATCAGCAGAGTCGAAAAGATGCCACGCAGGGTCAGCAACTGCCCCAGTGGCAACGCCCCGTCGGTCAGTTTTATCGCAGTGTCGTTCAGCGTGAAACACGCCATCGACGCCATCATCAGCAACGCGCCCAGCACATTGGGGGACATCAGAGACCTTCCAGCATTTCGGGCGTCAGCCCAAAGCCCTTGCGCAGCACGCGCAGGATGCCGCGCGGGCGCAAGCTGCCCTCGCGCCCTGACGGCTCGGCCCCTGAATCGTTGTCCTGATGCACCGAGCGGATGAACATCGGTTCGGCCACCTCGGTGTAGCAGTCATAGTATTGCGTGAACTGGCGATGATTGCGCCGGAACACGGTCGCGTGGTCGCCCTTGCGCGCGACCAGGGTCAGGCCGATGCCCAACGGGGTCCGCTCGAACCGTTCCGTCAGCATTGGGTCAGCGCTGGTGTTCAGGTAAAAGCCACGATTGAAGCCGATGACAAACGGCGCATCGACAGGCCGCGCGGACAGCAACGCCCGCGACAGCTTGCGGATACGGGAGATGGTGCTGCGGTGCATCCCATCGTCGTCATCTTGCCGGAAGGTTGCGATGTGCGTCGCCTGCGGGTCGTCGGGCAGCGCGAAATAGGCCTGTTTCACCGCCTGCACATGGGTCATTGGCGGCAGCGACACGATCTGCGCCGGCGCGAACCCGTCGACCAGTTTTTCCAGCCGGGTGCGGTAGGCGTCGGGAAAGCTGTCACCGATCAGGATCGCGACGGAAAAATCGGTATCGTCCTGCAAGGTCAGCGTGTGAAAGGCCAGCTTTTCAAACCATGCGAACCGGCGTTCCAGCCGCGCGGGATCATAGAGCATCCGGCGCGTTTTCTCGACACCCTGCTTGGACTTGGCAAAGCCGTT
Source organism: Pseudosulfitobacter pseudonitzschiae (assembly GCF_900129395.1). GTDB lineage: Bacteria > Pseudomonadota > Alphaproteobacteria > Rhodobacterales > Rhodobacteraceae > Pseudosulfitobacter > Pseudosulfitobacter pseudonitzschiae. Next base: position 205,530 of record NZ_FQVP01000003.1, on the reverse strand, counting down.
TTCAGACAGGTAGGAAAACCGGATCAGCCCCTTGATCTGTACTTTTTTCTGATCCGCCATGCCCTGCCCTGCCCTGTTCGGCCTCACGCTAAGCGATGATCTTGTAACGAAAAAGCCCTCTTGCACATTTTCAGCGCTCCGCAGGGCAAACCGTGACCGGTCGGCCGCGAGAACCAAAGGTTGCGAGCAAACCGGTGCCACAGCATGCGCCGTTGCGTTTCCAGGGCTCTGGGACTTGAAACCTTGACGGCAACTGGCAGCTTTTGCTTATTTTTCCAAAGGATATTTCGAAAGGCATTCCATGCGTACAAAAAAATTTTACATCGGCTTTATGATTCTTGGTTTGGCATCGGCGATACCCGCACAGGCACAGTCACCCGAAGACCTCCTCAGGGGGCTGGTTTTGCGCGGTGTCAACGAGGCGATCCGCAACTCGAACGAGACCGAACCGCCAAGACCATCAACGCAACAGGCTGCCCCCGCACCGGGAAAGACTGTGCCGCGCGAGGTTGTGCAGCCCAGCCTCCTGATCCGCGACATACAGGCTGCTCTGGCTGCGCGTGGGTTCGATCCCGGACCGTCTGACGGCTTGATGGGGCGACGCACACGCGCAGCAATCATCGCATTTGAAAACACAACCGGCGCGCCGCAAAGCGGACAACCGACACAGGCTCTGCTGGACCAGATCCTGAAGACAAAGGCGGAAAGCCCGACCACTTTACACGCCAATGCGGGCGATTTCACGCCACAAACCCGTCTGTGGTTGTCCTATTACGATTTCGCCATATCCGAAGAAGAGAAACGCAACGACGCCCTGCGCTATGTTACCAAGGTTTTCAACCAGGCAAACGGCAAGCCGAATGTTGGAGCATTCAAGGACGATACCGGACAGTTCACGCGCAGCGAATTGCAGGGACGTGACCTGAGCTTTGTCCAGAACGAAGCCGATCTGGATGCCTTGATCGCTTATATCACGGGTTTCAAGGCCACCGAACCCGTCGCAGTGACCATCGTGGAGGACTGGCAGCCGACGCGCTATGATTTCGACAATGGTACGTTGATTTTAGCAGCCGGAACTAACTCCGTTGTCGGCGGTGCCACAAATCGTTTGTTTCGCTCGGACGTGCCTGACGCCATGGTCCCGCAATCCGACGACAGCTATTTCCAACTTCTGGCTTATGCGAATATAGGGCGGACCATTTTTCCCTTTGCGGTTCAATTTGATCGGACCCTCCCGAACCTAAGCAGAAACGGCCTGCCACTGGACGCGCAAGAGGCGGAAAGCCTTTTGGTCAATCAGGGCAGGCTGACCGCGCGCCTGGACATGGTGGTCGACCCGACCTCGTTTCACATGGCGGACAATGGGGTGACGGCGAATGCCAACGTGACGCGACTCTGGCTGGAGACAGCCGACGGGCAGCTTCTGTTGGACCTGGCCGGGGCCGAAATGCCCAAGGTAGAGCCGGAGCAACCGCCGGTGCAGGAAACCGCCACCCCAGCCGTGATCGAAACGCCCCCACCACCCGCCGACCCCGTGGCCGAGGTATCGCAGGCGCAAACCGTGCCCACCGTTCCCTTCACGCCCCGAAAGAGCGAGGGTGAAAGCGTATACCTGATCTATACCCCCGAAACGCGAAACAGAACGCAGCCGATTACTGTCCAGATGACTTGCTTGGACCAGCCAGAGGAAAACTATCTCGGGGCGGTCGAACAGGTGTTTGGCACGGACGGCAAACCACGTCTGTATGCGCAGGTCTTTCCCGAAGATGAAACCGATGCCTATATCAAACAGATTTCGACCCCGGAACATATGGCCTTTGTCGGTGTCGGGGATTGCGCCTATCGGATCCTGAAATCGGCACGCGCCCGGTATGGTTCGCAGGTTCAGCTGGTCACGCTGGTCGAGGGCACCCGCGGCAACAATGTTCTGACGCTGCTACAGCCGTCGGACAAGCAGGATCTTGCCCCTTATCAGCGGCTTTTGCTGACCAATGCAAACGATGCCATGGATGACGCCAGGCTGAAATCCATCGTCGCAAGCTATCTGACCCGTTACAAGCGACGCCCGGAAGAGGAAACTTCCGGCCTGTTCGACGCTGACAATCTGGTGGAGAAAGACCCGAATTTCCTTGCCGCAAGAGAGTTGAAAAACGTCCGTGCGCAGATTGAGCGGGCGGCGCTGACCGCTCCGGTGCGCTTTGGCTATACGATCACCGCGAAAATCACCGACTATGATTTTGACAAACAAGAGATTGTCCTGCGTGGTGACACTCTTTTCAAACTGCGCCGCGATGGGAGTTTTGAGATCAGGGCCGATAATTTTGTTCCGTTGGAAAACAACCTGATCCGTCATATTCTGGCCAAGGGGGGCGATTGGGTGACGCCCGGCCTGTTCTCTGATCGCGTCCTGTCGATGCCGCGCATCCCCGCCGATCCCGCACTTGCCGAGCAGCTGATGTCGGGACGCCAAAACATTGCGCTCTATCTGGAATTCGAGGCAGGCACCCCGACCCCGACGGGTAAAAACGGAAACATTGGCGTACCGCTGAGCTTGCTGCGCGTGGTGCCAACGTCGTCAAACGGACACAGGTTCGACCCGATCCCGGCGGAAGCCTTTGCGCTGGTCGAGGTGGCCGACGTGGAAACTGCGATACCACCCGAAAAAGAGAAGGCCGCCTCTCCAGCCCCATCCTCTGCACCAGCGACCACAGATACCCCGGTGTCCAAAGGTGACACCTTGATGCGCACCAAGGTGGAATATGACCTGCTGGGCATCCGCCTGACCGACAGCACGGCCGAGGCCCTTGGGAAGCTGGCTGAACATGGCAAGATCGTCTATCAGGCGGCGTGGCAAGGCCGCGATCCGGACCTCGTCGGTGCGACTTTGACACTTGTCGTGCTTGTGCTGGAAAACGGGACCACCGAATATTGGAACCTGACCCATATCGGCGGTGATTTTGACCATTTCGCCGCCATCAGCCGTTCATTCGCGGTGCCCGGTACAGTCCCCTTTGCAACATTGGTCTCATCCTTCCATGACAAATATGGAAAAGACGACACCGGCGCCGACATGATGGAGCCGGTGATGTTCTGGGGAACGGGCGATGCGCCTGAATGTCGAAAGACGCTGTTCATCAAATCGCATCCTGCACGCGGTACGCTGGTTTCCAGCCAGGGCAAGATCAACGACATTCCCGAGTTCAGGAATGCAGGCACCCTACCGCCAGAGGCCATCGTGTCGATGTCGGCCAGCTTCAGCATCCCCAAGGACAGCTCTGCGTGCGGGGATATCGTCATTGCCGACATTGCACCGGCGGCCGGTGCCGGTGTGACAGAGCACGGGATCGGTATTTTTCTCGCGGCGACGGACAAGTTGGTCGAGCCCCCGCAACCCGCAGCAGCACCAGAGCCAGGTTTCAAGCTCTGAAACCGCCTGCTCCGCCGGTGGACCAAGGTGTCGGCCCCTGAAACGCAAAAAGCCCCCGGCGAACCGGGGGCTTTTGCAGTTTCATGTCAGTGCGATCAATCGCGGCTGTCTTCGTCCGAAATGATGGTGTTGAACACGTCGCCACCCACCACATCGTCCTGCGCCTGCGGCTCGGGTGCGGCGAGGGCTGCTGCCTTCTCCGCCTCTTCGCGGCGCGCCTCGATCACGACATTGTCGCGGTCCGAAGCAATCTTGCGCATCTGTTGCGTTGCACCGCCGGTGCCCGCAGGGATCAGACGGCCCACGATGACGTTCTCTTTCAGGCCAACCAGCTTGTCGCGTTTGCCCTGAACCGATGCTTCGGTCAGAACGCGTGTGGTTTCCTGGAACGACGCCGCCGAGATGAAGCTGCGGGTTTGCAAGCTTGCCTTGGTGATGCCCAACAGGATCGGTTCGCCCGTTGCGGGACGGCCCTTTTTCGAAATCGCCTTGGCGTTGGCGTGATCGAATTCCTGCTTGTCGACATGTTCGCCCTTGAGCAGCGTGGTGTCGCCGCTGTCCTGGATTTCCCACTTTTGCAGCATCTGGCGCACGATGACTTCAATGTGCTTGTCGTTGATCCGCACACCTTGCAGGCGGTAAACGTCCTGCACCTCGTGGATCATGTAGTCTGCCAAAGCTTCGACACCCAGAATGGCAAGGATGTCGTGGGGGGCCGGGTTGCCATCCATGATGTAGTCGCCCTTCTGAACAAAGTCACCTTCCGCGACGGGAATGTGCTTGCCCTTGGGCACCATGTACTCAACCTTGTGATCCGGATCTTCCGAGCTTTCGATCGCGATGCGGCGCTTGTTCTTGTAGTCCTTGCCAAAGCGCACATAGCCGTCGATTTCCGCGATGATGGCGTGGTCTTTGGGGCGACGTGCCTCAAAGAGTTCGGCCACACGCGGCAGACCACCGGTGATGTCCTTGGTTTTGGACCCTTCACGCGGGATACGCGCAACGATCTCACCGGCCTTGATCTCCTGGCCGTCTTCGATCGACAGAACCGCATCCACGGACATCGGATAGGTCACCGGGTTGCCCGCTTCGTTGCGGACCGGTTCGCCATCTTCACCCACAAGGATCACTTCCGGCTTCAGCTCGTTGCCCTTGGGGGCCGCGCGCCAGTCGATCACGATCTTCTGGGTCATGCCTGTCGCATCATCGGTCTCGTCCTTGACGGCGATACCGCTGACCAGGTCGACAAACTTGGCCGTACCCGATTTCTCGGCGATGATCGGCAGGGTGTAGGGGTCCCATTCGAACAGCTTGGCCGACCGCGCAATGGTGTCGCCGTCCTTGACGAACAGTTTCGAGCCGTAACCCACCTTGTGGCTGGCACGTTCTTCACCGTTTTCGTCGAGGATCGCCAACTTCATGTTGCGTCCCATGACCATGGTTTCACCGGCTTCGTTCTCGATGGTGACACCGTTTTCGATCCGTACCGTACCGCCGTGGCTGCTTTCCAGGAAGGATTGCTGACCACCCTGGGCCACGCCACCGATGTGGAATGTCCGCATCGTCAGCTGTGTGCCGGGCTCACCGATGGATTGGGCGGCGATGATGCCGACCGCTTCGCCGGTGTTGACGCGCGTACCGCGCGCAAGGTCACGACCGTAGCAAGTGGCGCAAACGCCCTCTTCGGCTTCGCAGGTCAGCGGCGAACGGATGCGCATGGATGCAACGCCGTGCTCTTCAACGGCGTCGGACATGCGTTCGTCGATCAACGTGCCATGTGCGATCAGAACTTCGTCGGTGCCGGGTTTCAGCACGTCCTCGGCCGCGACACGGCCCAGAACACGCTCTGCCAGCGACGACACGACTTCACCGTCGTTCACAGCCGCAACAGCCGTGATCGAGTTTTCGGTGCCACAGTCGATCATGCGCACGATACAGTCTTGGGCCACGTCCACCAGACGACGGGTCAGGTAACCCGAGTTCGCTGTTTTCAACGCGGTGTCCGACAGACCCTTACGGGCGCCGTGGGTCGAGTTGAAGTATTCAAGAACGGTCAGACCTTCCTTGAAGTTCGAGATGATCGGCGTTTCGATGATGTCGCCGTTCGGCTTCGCCATCAGGCCGCGCATCCCGCCCAACTGTTTCATCTGTGTGACCGAGCCACGCGCACCGGAGTGGGCCATCATGTAGACCGAGTTCGGCTCCATTTCGGCGCCGGTTTCGTCGGTTTGCACCGCCGAAATCGCACCCATCATGGCATCAGTGACTTTGTCGTTACACTTCGACCAGGCGTCGACAACTTTGTTGTACTTTTCACCCTGAGTGATCAGGCCGTCCATGTACTGCTGTTCAAAGTCCTTCACCAGTTCGCGTGTCTCATCAACGATGGTCCACTTGGTTTCAGGGATCAGCATGTCGTCTTTGCCAAACGAAATCCCGGCCTTGAACGCCTCGCGGAAGCCCATGGTCATGATCTGGTCGCAGAAGATGACGCTCTCTTTCTGGCCGCAATACCGGTAAACGGTATCAATGATCTGCTGCACTTCTTTTTTGCGCAGCAGGCGGTTGACCAGATCGAAGGGTGCCTTGGCGTTCAGCGGCAGAAGCGCACCCAGACGGACACGGCCCGGCGTGGTTTCATAACGCTTCATGATTTCCTGACCGTCGTCGTCGATCTGCGGAATGCGCGCGGTGATCTTGGAGTGCAGGTGGATGGTACCCGCGTCCAGAGCGTGCTGCACTTCGTCGATCGAGCCGAAGACCATGCCTTCGCCCTTCATGCCGGTGCGCTCCAGGGTCGTGTAGTACAGACCCAAGATCATATCCTGCGAAGGAACGATGATCGGTGCGCCGTTGGCAGGCGACAGAACGTTGTTGGTCGACATCATCAGGACGCGCGCTTCCAGCTGGGCTTCCAGCGAGAGAGGCACGTGAACCGCCATCTGGTCACCGTCAAAGTCGGCGTTGAAAGCCGAACAGACCAGCGGGTGAAGCTGGATCGCCTTGCCTTCGATCAGGATCGGTTCGAACGCCTGAATGCCCAAACGGTGCAGCGTGGGCGCACGGTTCAGCATCACGGGGTGTTCGCGGATAACCTCGTCCAGGATGTCCCAAACCTCGGGACGTTCCTTTTCGACCAGTTTCTTGGCCTGCTTCACGGTGCTGGACAGGCCCTTGGCCTCCAGCCGCGAGTAGATGAACGGCTTGAACAATTCCAACGCCATCTTCTTGGGCAGACCACACTGGTGCAGCTTCAGCTCGGGGCCGGTCACGATGACCGAACGACCGGAGAAGTCGACGCGTTTGCCCAAAAGGTTCTGACGGAAGCGACCTTGCTTGCCTTTCAGCATGTCGGACAGCGACTTCAGCGGGCGCTTGTTGGCACCGGTGATGACGCGGCCACGACGGCCGTTGTCGAACAATGCGTCAACGGATTCCTGCAACATACGCTTTTCGTTGCGCACGATGATGTCGGGCGCACGCAGTTCGATCAGACGCTTCAAACGGTTGTTCCGGTTGATCACGCGGCGATACAGGTCGTTCAGATCCGACGTGGCAAAGCGGCCACCGTCCAGCGGCACCAGCGGGCGCAGTTCCGGCGGGATCACGGGGATCACGGTCAGAACCATCCACTCGGGGCGGTTGCCGGATTCCAGGAAGCTTTCCACGACTTTCAGACGCTTGATGATCTTCTTGGGCTTCAGCTCGCCTGTGGCCTCTTTCAGCTCCGCACGCAGGTTGTCTGCTTCGGCTTCGAGGTCGATCATCGACAGCATTTCACGGATCGCTTCGGCGCCGATGTTGGCGGTGAAAGCGTCCATGCCGTACGCGTCCTGCGCGTCCATGAACTCTTCTTCGGTCAGCATCTGACCGTATGTCAGGTCCGTCAGGCCGGGTTCGATAACGACGTAGTTTTCGAAATACAGCACGCGTTCCAGATCACGCAGGGTCATGTCCAGCATCAGACCGATGCGCGAGGGCAGCGATTTCAGGAACCAGATGTGCGCAACCGGCGAGGCCAGCTCGATGTGGCCCATCCGCTCGCGGCGGACCTTTTGCAGCGTGACTTCAACGCCGCATTTCTCGCAGACGACGCCGCGATACTTCATGCGTTTGTATTTGCCGCACAGGCATTCGTAATCCTTGATCGGGCCAAAGATACGCGCGCAGAACAGGCCGTCACGCTCAGGCTTGAACGTGCGGTAGTTGATGGTTTCGGGCTTTTTGATCTCACCAAAGGACCACGACAGGATGCGTTCCGGCGAGGCCAGCGAGACCTTGATTTCGTCAAACGTCTTGACCGGTGCGACCGGGTTGAACGGGTTGTTTGTAAGTTCCTGGTTCATTTTCAAATCCTTGAAAGGGAGGCATTGGAAGAGGGAAACGGGAGGGCGGGGTTATCCCCGCCCGCCGCCGTTATTCGTCTTCCTCAGCGTCCAGGAGTTCCATGTTCAGGCCGAGGCCACGGACTTCTTTGACCAGAACGTTGAAGCTCTCCGGCACGCCGGCTTCAAAGTTGTCCTCGCCCTTGACGATGCTCTCATAGACTTTCGTCCGTCCGGCAACGTCGTCCGACTTCACGGTCAGCATTTCCTGCAGGGTGTAGGCGGCGCCGTAGGCTTCCAGAGCCCAGACTTCCATCTCACCAAAGCGCTGGCCACCGAATTGCGCCTTACCACCCAGCGGCTGCTGGGTCACCAGGCTGTACGGCCCGGTCGAACGCGCGTGGATCTTGTCGTCCACAAGGTGGTGCAGTTTCAGCAGGTACTTCACGCCCACGGTCACGGGACGGGCAAACTGCTCGCCTGTGCGACCGTCGAACAGCACCGACTGGCCGGAGGTGTCAAAGCCTGCGCGGCTGAGCGCGTTGTTCACGTCCGCCTCTTTCGCACCGTCAAAGACGGGCGTGGCGATCGGAACACCGCGGGTCACGTTGCCCGCCGCTTCCAGCAGCACATGCTCTTCCATGTCCTTGATGCCCTCGTCGTAGACATCATCGCCGTAAGCCAACTGCATCGCTTCGCGCACCGGGGTCAGGTCACCCGACCGGCGGTATTCCTGCAATGCTTCGTCCACGTTGACGCCCAGACCACGCGATGCCCAGCCCATGTGGGTTTCGAGGATCTGACCGACGTTCATGCGCGACGGCACGCCCAGCGGGTTCAGACAGAAGTCGACAGGTGTACCGTCCGCAAGGAACGGCATGTCCTCCATGGGAACCACTTTGGAGATAACCCCTTTGTTCCCGTGGCGGCCCGCCATTTTGTCGCCCGGCTGCAGCTTGCGTTTGACCGCGACAAAGACTTTGACCATCTTCATCACGCCCGGCGGCAGGTCGTCGCCACGGCGGACTTTTTCGACCTTGTCCTCGAAACGGGCGTCCAGAGTGCGCTTTTGCACTTCGTACTGCTCGTTCAGGGCCTCGATCACCTGTGCCGACTGCTCGTCTTTCACGGCAATCTGCCACCATGCAGAACGCGGGTATGCGTCCAGCATGTCGGCATCGACGGTGCTGCCGGCTTTCACGCCTTTCGGACCCTTGGCCACTTCCTTGCCCAACAGCATGTCACCCAGACGGGCATAGATGTTGCGGTCAAGGATCGCGAGTTCGTCGTCGCGGTCACGGGCCAGGCTTTCGACTTCTTCACGCTCGATTTGCAGGGCGCGTTCGTCTTTTTCCACGCCGTGACGGTTGAACACGCGCACTTCGACGACTGTGCCGAAGTCACCCGGTTTCACCCGCAGCGATGTATCGCGGACGTCCGATGCCTTTTCACCAAAGATGGCGCGCAGCAGTTTTTCTTCCGGCGTCATCGGGCTTTCGCCTTTGGGTGTGATCTTGCCCACCAGAATATCGCCCGGTTCAACATCCGCGCCGATGTACACGATGCCCGCCTCGTCGAGGTTGCGCAGCGCTTCTTCACCGACGTTGGGAATGTCGCGGGTGATTTCCTCTGGCCCAAGCTTGGTGTCACGGGCGGCGACTTCGAATTCCTCGATGTGGATCGAGGTAAAGACGTCATCGCGCGACACGCGCTCGGAAATCAGGATCGAGTCTTCGTAGTTGTAGCCGTTCCAGGGCATGAACGCGACGACCACGTTTTTACCCAAGGCCAGTTCGCCCATATCGGTGGACGGACCATCGGCAATCACTTCGCCCTTCTGAACGGTGTCACCCACTTTGACCAGCGGACGCTGGTTGATACAGGTGTTCTGGTTCGAACGCTGGAATTTGCGCATGCGGTAGATGTCCACACCCGCGTCGCCCAGTTCCAGATCGGACGTGGCACGCACAACGATACGGGTCGCATCGACCTGGTCGATGATACCGGCACGTTTCGCCATGATCGCAGCGCCGGAATCGCGCGCCACGACTTCTTCGATGCCGGTGCCGACCAGCGGCGCCTCGGCCCGCAGAAGCGGCACGGCCTGACGTTGCATGTTCGAGCCCATCAAGGCGCGGTTGGCGTCGTCGTTTTCAAGGAACGGGATCAGCGATGCGGCGACCGAAACCAACTGTTTCGGCGACACGTCGATCAGATCAACGTTTTCGTTCGGGGACAGCGTGTAATCGCCCGATTTCCGTGTCGACACCAGATCGTTCACAAAGCGCATGTTCTCGTCGAGGTTGGCGTTCGCCTGCGCCACGGTGTGACGCATTTCCTCGGTCGCGGACATGTAGTGCACTTCATCCGTCACCACCGAGTCCTTGACGACACGGTAGGGTGTTTCGATGAAACCGTATTTGTTCACGCGGGCAAAGGTCGCCAGCGAGTTGATCAGACCAATGTTCGGACCTTCGGGCGTTTCAATCGGGCACATCCGGCCATAGTGGGTCGGGTGAACGTCACGCACCTCAAAGCCTGCACGCTCGCGGGTCAGACCGCCCGGCCCAAGCGCCGACAGGCGGCGTTTGTGTGTCACTTCGGACAGCGGGTTGGTTTGGTCCATGAACTGCGACAGCTGCGAAGAGCCAAAGAATTCGCGTACGGCAGCAGCCGCCGGTTTGGCGTTGATCAGATCCTGCGGCATCACGGTGTCGATTTCGACCGAGGACATACGTTCCTTGATCGCACGTTCCATGCGCAGCAGGCCGACGCGGTACTGGTTTTCCATCAGCTCGCCAACGGAACGCACACGACGGTTGCCCAAGTGGTCAATGTCGTCGATGTCGCCACGGCCATCGCGCAGATCGACCAGCGCCTTGACGCAGGCCACGATATCTTCGCGGCGCAGCGTACGCTGGGTGTCGTCTGCATCCAGGTCCAGACGCATGTTCATTTTCACACGACCCACAGCGGACAGGTCGTAACGCTCGCTGTCAAAGAACAGCGTGTCGAACAGGTTCGACGCTGCTTCGACGGTGGGCGGCTCGCCCGGGCGCATCACGCGATAGATGTCCATGAGCGCGGTGTCGCGGTTCATGTTCTTGTCCATCGCCATGGTGTTGCGCATGTACGGACCGACGTTGATGTTGTCGATGTCCAGCACGGGGATCTCGGTGATGCCTGCGTCAATCAGCTCTTTGGCTGTGCCGCCGATCAGGTCGCCGTCTTTGTCATACTCAAGCGTCAGCTCGTCACCGGCTTCGATGTAGATCGCACCGGTTTCCTCGTTGATCATGTCCTTGGCTGCAAATTTGCCAATGATGTGATCGAAGGGAACCAGCAGATTTTCCACGTCGCCTGCGTCGATCATCTGCTTGACCGCGCGGGGGGTGATTTTCTTGCCCGCTTCGGCAATCACTTCGCCCGAAGCTGCGTTTACCAGATCATATGTGGGACGGGTGCCGCGCACACGGTCGGGGAAGAACGGCGTGACCCAGCCCTTGTTCTTCTCCAGCTTGAACGTGACGGTCTTGTAGTAGGCGTCCATGATCGCTTCTTGGTCCAGACCCAGCGCATACAGCAGGGTCGTGACAGGAAGCTTACGACGACGGTCGATACGTGCGAACACGATGTCCTTGGCGTCGAATTCAAAGTCCAGCCAGCTGCCGCGATAGGGAATGATGCGGCAGGCGAACAGCAGTTTGCCCGAAGAGTGGGTTTTGCCCTTGTCGTGGTCAAAGAACACGCCCGGCGAACGGTGCATCTGGGAAACGATCACACGTTCGGTGCCGTTCACGACAAAAGTGCCGTTCGGCGTCATCAGGGGCATGTCGCCCATGAACACGTCTTGTTCCTTGATGTCCTTGACCGATTTCGCGCCTGTGTCTTCATCGACATCAAACACGATCAGGCGCAGCGTCACTTTCAACGGCGCGCTGTAGGTCATGTCACGTTGCTGGCATTCCTCAACGTCGTATTTCGGCTTTTCCAGCTCGTATTTGACGTATTCCAGCACGGATGTTTCGTTGAAATCCTTGATCGGGAAAACCGATTGGAACACGCCTTGGATACCATCACCATCGGTGGGGGTTTCAGCGTCGCCGGAGTTCAGGAAAAGATCGTACGAGGATTTTTGAACCTCAATCAGGTTCGGCATTTCCAGCACTTCGCGGATTTTGCCGTAATATTTACGAAGACGTTTCTGGCCAAGGAAGGATTGCGCCATGTGAACTGTCACCTTTCAGATTCTCTGCGAGCGCGCGCACCGTCGGGCCACGGTACACCGCCCAGTCGAGATGGTTGGGTTTCGGTCAATTCATGGCCCTCGTCCCACCGAGTGCCTCCCGACCTTTGAAACCACATCCTGGAAAACGCTTCATTCAGAAGCCCTTGCCAAGACAGGTTCGGCTGGACCCGGAAAAACTCCGGGTCCAGCCTTGAATGCGACATGAGGCAAGCCCCATGCGTTTGGCTTACGCCAGTTCGACCTCAGCGCCAGCTGCTTCCAGCTTGGTTTTGATTTCTTCGGCTTCGTCTTTCGACACGCCTTCTTTGATCTTGCCACCGGCTTCGACCAGGTCTTTGGCTTCTTTCAGGCCCAGGCCTGTGATGCCGCGGACTTCTTTGATGACGTTGATTTTCGATGCGCCTGCGTTTTTCAGAACGACGTCGAATTCAGTCTTCTCTTCCTCGGCTGCGCCACCGGCGTCAGCAGGACCAGCCATCATCACAGCGCCGCCAGCGGCGGGCTCGATGCCGTACTCGTCTTTGAGGATTGTTTTCAGTTCTTGTGCTTCCAGCAGGGTCAGACCAACGATGTCTTCTGCCAGTTTTTTCAGATCAGCCATGTTCAGCTCTTTCCGTTACGATATGTGTGTTCCAACGTGATGGGTCAACCACACGCCAGTATGACGTTGCTTTATGCAGCCGCCTTGTCCTCGATTGTGGACAAGATGGATGCGATGTTGCTTGCAGGCGCGCCAATGGCCCCGGCGATGTTGCTTGCAGGTGCGCCGATGCAGCCCACGATCGAAGCAATAAGCTCCTCGCGCGAAGGCATTTTCGACACAGCTGTAACACCAGCCCGGTCCAGAGCGTTCTCACCCATGGCACCGCCAAGGATCACGAATTTGTCGTGGTCTTTGGCGAAGTCCTCAGACACCTTGGCCGCAGCCACGGGATCTTCGGAGAAGGTCAGAACGGTCATACCCGTCAGGAGGTCACCGATGCTTTCGCACGGCTTTCCACCAAGGGCGATTTTGGCGAGCCTGTTTTTGGCAACACGCACTGCGCTTCCGTGCTCAGCGGCACGGGCACGCAGTTCTTGCATGTTCGCAACTGTCAGACCGGCGTAGTGGGCAACCACAACGACGCCAGAGCTTTCGAAGATTTGGCCGAGTTCCTCGACCACTTTCTCTTTCTGGGCTCTATCCACAGTTTCACTCCAAGTATGGGGGTTTCCCCCCGGCTCAATTCAGCAACCCCGAGGGGCCACCACTTAGGTCCGCTTCAGGGACCGAGGCCAAAATCACCGCGATGCGGATCCTTTAAATCTCGTTTCCCATCTCAGGAAGGAATTATGAATGCGGCTGCATCCACCCTCCGTCTCGGACAGAACGGGGGAACCTTGCAAAAGGCGTCCCCGCCAACCCGCTTGCGCGGGATCTTGTGCGGGGCAAGGTTTCCCCTGCCCCGAATTCCTTACTCGGTGACCGCGTTGTCCACGTCAACCGACACGCCCGGGCCCATTGTCGAGCTGAGCGAGACCTTTTTCATGTATGTGCCTTTGGCACCGGCGGGACGCGCCTTGGCCACGGCACCGACAAAGGCGCGGATGTTTTCGGCCAGCTTGTCCGTGTCGAACGAAACCTTGCCAACACCGGCGTGCACGACGCCCGCTTTCTCGGCCTTGAACTGGACTTCACCGCCTTTGGCAGCTTTGACCGCGTCCGCCACATCCATGGTGACCGTACCCACTTTGGGGTTCGGCATCAGGTTGCGGGGGCCCAGAACCTTGCCCAGACGGCCGACGATCGGCATCATGTCGGGCGTTGCAATGCAGCGATCAAACTCGATCTTGCCGCCTTGCACGATTTCCATCAGGTCCTCGGCGCCAACGATGTCGGCTCCGGCTGCTTTGGCTTCGTCGGCTTTGGGGCCACGGGCAAAGACAGCGACGCGCACGTCTTTGCCTGTACCGTTCGGCAGACCAACCACGCCGCGCACCATCTGGTCCGCGTGACGGGGGTCAACACCCAGGTTCATCGAAATCTCGACGGTTTCGTCGAACTTGGCTTTTGCGTTGCTCTTGATCAGCGCGACAGCATCTTCAACCGTCAGGTTGTCCTTGCCGGCGAAAGCTTCACGGGCGGCGACGGTGCGTTTTCCGAATTTTGCCATCTTACTTCACCTCGATGCCCATAGAGCGGGCAGAGCCCAGGATGATCTGCATCGCCGCTTCGATCGAATTGGCGTTCAGGTCTTTCATCTTCGCTTCGGCGATTTCGCGGATCTGCTTGGTTGTCACAGTACCGACGGTTTCACGGCTGGGCGTTTTCGCACCAGACTTCACCTTGGCCGCTTTTTTCAGGAAATACGACGCCGGGGGCGTCTTGATGTCCATGGTGAAGGACTTGTCCTGGTAATATGTGATCACGGTCGGGCACGGCGCACCGGGCTCCATGTCAGCTGTCTTGGCGTTGAACGCCTTGCAGAATTCCATGATGTTGATGCCGCGCTGACCCAGCGCCGGACCGACCGGCGGGGAGGGGTTTGCTTGACCGGCGGGCACTTGCAACTTCATAGTGCCGACGAGTTTCTTGGCCATGGGCCTTCTCCTGTTTCAACCCCCGCAGGACGCGTCCCTTGGGGCTTTGCGTTGTGTGGTCCGGTCCGGATGCCGCGGCACCCTCGCCTCCCACAATTCACACTCACATCTGCTTGGTGACCTGAGTGAATTCCAGCTCCACGGGCGTTTCGCGCCCGAAGATCGACACCGTCACCTTGAGGCGCTGCGCATCTTCATCAACTTCTTCGACCATGCCGTCGAAATCTTCGAACGGTCCGTCGTTCACCTTGACGCGCTCGCCCACTTCAAAGTGGATCAGAGTGCGCGGGCTTTCTTCGCCTTCCTGAACGCGGTTCAGGATCTGGTTCACCTCGGCGTCGCGCATCGGCATCGGGCGACCTTGCGGGCCCAGGAAACCGGTGACGCGGTTGATCGAGCTGATCAGGTGATATCCGCGGTCGGACATCTCCATGTGGACCAGCACGTAACCGGGCATAAAGCGACGCTCGGTCGTGACCTTCTTGCCGCGGCGCACCTCGATGACCTCTTCGGTCGGCACCAGAACTTCGTCGATCTCACCCTCGAGCTGCTGCTCGGCGGCGGTTGTACGAATTTGTTCGGCAATTTTCTTTTCGAAGTTCGAAAGAACGCTGACCGAATACCATCGTTTCGCCATAAGCTCGTCTGCCTCTCTTGGTGCGACACGCGGACGTGCCAAATTCTTAATAATTTTCAGACACTTGGCCCGAACGACTTGAACAAAAAATCGGCGCGCAACACGAATCGCCGCACGCCCTCTGTCAGGTCAGGGTTGCCATCTACTCCGACAACCGCAGAGTTTCAAGGCCTTGATCGGGTTTGTTAGGCTTTTGGCAAGGACCGGCGCAGGGGGCGCGGGTCAGCCGAAGTAGGTCAGGATCTGCTGCAGACCGCCACGGATCAGAATGTCGACCAGCGCGAAAAACACGGCAACCAGCGCGGCCATGATGAACACCATCACAGTGGTCAGCATCACCTCGCGCCGCGTGGGCCATACGACCTTGCTGATTTCGGTACGCACTTGCTGAATGAATTGCAGCGGATTGGTGGTGGCCATGACAGGCTCCTATCGGATTGGTCCGGCCCATGTAACGGGCCGCGGTCGTGAATTCAAGGCCTGTTGCGGGGTCTCGCCTCAGGCCGCCGCCTCGTGATCCGCCGCCTGTGTCTGCATTCGTTGCAGGCGGGTGGCCAGGACAGCGTCATGCCGATCATCCGCCTCCAGCAGCGATTGCAGGTCAGGCAGATACAGACCATCGACCCAGCCATCGGGGAAGCGGTCCAGCAGTTTGTCCCAGCGACATGCAAAACGGTCCATGCGCTCCACCAGCCGTGCGCCGCGCTCCGGGGCACGCGCGATATACCATTTCAGCAGATCCACAGCGCCGGACCAGACCCGGTCCGCACCAAAGGCCACGAAGACACCCAGGATCAAGAAAGCGCCCAGCACCAGCATCAGCACGATCCACGCAGGCCGCAGCAGAACGATCAACGCGAACGTGGCCCACAGGATCTGACGGCGGCTGGGACGGAACTTGCGCGCGCGTAAGATGGATTGATGTGCCATCTGTCTTGCGAAATCAGGTTGAAGGGGTTGCGCCCCTGCATCAGTAAGCGCCTGTGCCACCGCAGCGCGCGGGCGCGCCGCAGGGCGGTCCAAAGGTGTATCCGCCGTATCGGCTTCGGCCACCATGTTGCGAATGAGCGAAAGAGTGTCCGGACCAAGTCCCGCTTTGACGGAATCGGACATTGGGAAACCTCTTGGCACTCGTTAACGAACATCCGCTGGATAATCGCAAAATATGTGCGTGACGTGTCCGAATTGCGGCAAAAGCATGGCAATGTTTACGTAAGGTGAACGTGGCCTGTCCAACCTTGCAGAGCGTGCAGTATCAGCGCTTTGCCCTACGGCGCCGTCGTCGGGACACGCAGCGGTGCCGGGTATTCAGGTCGACGTCATGTCACCGCAATACTGTTCAGGAAGATGATGGCAGGGGCAGAAGGGTTCGAACCCTCGACCTACGGTTTTGGAGACCGTCGCTCTACCAGCTGAGCTATACCCCTACGCGATCGCTGCGTGATTACGCGGCACGCGGACGCATTGCAAGTGTGTTTTGACCATAAATGCCAAGGATCGTCAGCGACGGGTCTCCGCTTGCATCACCGCCAGTCCCACCAACAGCAAGGCCGCGCCGCTTGTCAGCGTGCGCAGCGTGTTCCACAGCTGCCAGGGGCCGGAATATGCATCCCAAATCGCGTCCGCCTGTTCCAAAGGCAATTTGACCTGAGCCAACGCCTCGTTCATCGGGACGTTGACCGACATCGTGGCCAGCACGGACGCCACGGCAAACCCCAAAGCCGCCACCAGAATCACCCCTGCCCTGCGATGGCCCGTGGCAAAGGCCAGAATCACCGTCAGCAACAGCACCACCGGCGTGCCGAAAAAGCTGATCGCAAAGACGCCGTTGCGCACGGAGGCGTTCATCGCCTGCATCGCCGCGATGGCGACCTCGGGCGGGGCGGCGTCCAGCCCCCACATGGTCGAACAGACCCAAGCGTAGAAAAATCCAAAGATCGCGCCCGCCTCCAGCAGGCTGAGGATCAGGAATGAGCGAAAGACAATTGGCATCGGAAAACTCCCTTGGGATCAATGCCGGGTTGAACGCAGTACCCGCGCCATTCCGTCGCCTAACGGCGCAAGGCCGCCAGTTCACCGCCGCAAATCGCGGCCTCGCGGTCCAGAATACGGTCGATAGGCCAGTCCCACCATGCGATCTCCAGCAGCGCCGCGATGGTGTCCGGGTCAAAGCGCATCCTGACCACGCGCGCCGGATTGCCGCTGACGATGGCGTAATCCGGCACCTGCCCCGACACCACGGCCCCCGCGCCCACGATCACCCCTGATCCGATCTGCGCGCCCGGCAGGATGCGCGCGCCCTGCCCGATCCACACGTCGTGGCCGATCACCGTGTCCGGTCCCGGACCCGGCATCGACGGACGGCCCGCCATGTCGCCGCCGCCGAAGATGGCAAAGGGAAAGGACGAGAACCCGTCATAGCGGTGGTTGGCCGAGGCGGTGATGAATTGCACGCCGTCGGCAAACTGGCAGAATTTTCCGATGTGCAGCGCTTCGGGCGAGAAGTCGTAGAGATAGGGGGCCAGATGCGCGGCCCAGTCGGCGGGGGGCACATGGGCGCTGGCATAGCTGTAATCGCCCACCGTGATGCGCGGATGCGACAGGGCAGGTTTCAGAAACACCGTGCCAAGGTGCGGCGTGCCGTCGGGCAACAAGACGGGATGTGTCAGGGTCGGGTCTGCAAAGGGACGTGTCATGGGCCAGATGTGCCAGCACATGGGACTCTTGTCACCCGATTTGCGCGATTGCCGGGTCACATGTTCGGAACTCTAAGCCTTGCCGACGTGTTGAGCCAACGAAGCCAACGCACACCCGCAAGAGGAGATCACCATGACCATCAACAATCTCAAAGACGTCTATTTCGACCAGCTTCAGGACCTGCACAGTGCCTGCAGCCAGTCGATGGAAGCCACCGCCGAACTGGGCCGCGCCGCCAAGAATGAAGAGTTGAGCAAGGCCCTGATCGCCGGCGTCAACGGCATTTCCGAAGGTCTGGACGTGCTGAAAACCATCTGCGCCACCCACGACTTGGACCCCAAAGGCGAACATTGCAAAGGCATGGAAGGCCTGGTGACCGAAGCCCGCGCGCATGGGATCAAGGCCGACATTTCGGACGATGACGCGCGCGACGCTGTGATCATCACGCAGTACCAGCGCATGGTGCACTATGCCCTTGCCGGATACGGCAGCGTCGTGGCCTTTGCCAACCGGCTGGGTCTGGACGATGACGCGGCCAAGCTGCAAAAGCTGCTGGATGAAACCTATGATGGCGACCGCCACATGACGGCGATTGCCACAGGCGGCGTGAACAAGGCTGCCGCGTAAACCACTCTTACCACCCGAAAAGGCCAGCCTTCGCGCTGGCCTTTTTTTATGCCGTCACTAATACGGCCCCTGTGACTTTGCAGTCTCGCCGGCCTTGCGCGTGCCGGTCAGTTTCATCATCGGTTCGGCCAACCGCCCTGCGGAACCGGTCCAGGCATAGGCCAGAAGGCAGGGGTCCAATTCACCCGTGGTGATCCGGTGCTCGTCCCCCGGTCGGTTCAGGATCAGCGATCCCGGCGCATAGACCGCCGTGTCATTCTCGGACCACGCGCCCGCGACCGAGATATAGCTTTCCTCGATCTCCTGATGGCTGTGCTGTGGATATGTCGTGGCGGGCGCAAACAGCACAAAACCGAGGATCAGCGTGTCGGACTGAACCGGACCCTTCGGTCCCAGAACCTCGCAATAGGCATATTTTTGCGCCAGCACCTTGGGCAGCTTATCATAGCCATATTCCCACGTCAGATCATCGCGCACCTCGCGCAGCGCACGCGCCATGCCCTGCATTGCGGACCGCTCGCCCAGATCCAGCGCCCGGGCAAAATGGGCGGTCACCGGCTTTGCCTCGTGCGGGCGCGGCAGCACCGCCGGGTTCGCTGCCACGCAGGCCGACAGCCTGTCACGCACGCGCTTGCGGTGGCTGCGGATCGACGGGCTGCCACCGGCAGTGCCGTTGCGGTACAGCACATCGAACTCGCGCAGCAGATAGGTCCAGTTCGGACAATCGCGCAGCCGCAGCTGCGTCGAAGGGGACGTGTCGGTCATGTGCATCGGGTCCTTCGCGTTGGCGGGTGTCGTTTCACCAACACCCGATTGCAAATCGCCTGCGCGACGGCTTGCGTCCCCAAGGGGTATATCCGCGACACGGGATACAAAAAAGGCCGCAGCGATTGCTGCGGCCTTTTCGTTTCAGATGTCATCCGGGCGCGGGGCCCGCATAGGATCTTATTCGACGATTTTCGACACCACGCCGGCGCCGACGGTGCGGCCGCCTTCACGGATCGCAAAGCGCAGGCCCTGCTCCATGGCGATCGGTGCGATCAGCTCGACGTCGAACTTCAGGTTGTCGCCGGGCATAACCATTTCGGTGCCTTCGGGCAGGTTCACGGTGCCGGTCACGTCTGTGGTCCGGAAGTAGAACTGCGGACGGTAGTTCGCGAAGAACGGCGTGTGACGGCCACCTTCATCCTTGGTCAGGATATAGGCTTCGGCTTCGAACTTGGTGTGCGGGTTCACCGAACCGGGCTTGCACAGAACCTGACCACGCTCAACGCCTTCACGGTCGATGCCGCGCAGCAGGGCGCCGATGTTGTCACCAGCTTCACCACGATCCAGCAGTTTGCGGAACATTTCCACGCCTGTGCAGGTGGTTTTCTTGGTGTCGCGGATGCCGACGATTTCGATGTCGTCGCCCACGTTGATCACGCCACGCTCGATACGGCCGGTCACAACGGTACCACGGCCCGAGATCGAGAACACGTCTTCGACGGGCATCAGGAACGGCTGGTCCACGGCACGCTCGGGTGTCGGGATGTACTCGTCAACAGCGGCCATCAGCTTCTTGATCGACTCTTCGCCGATTTCCGGGTCGGTGCCGTTCATGGCGGCCAGGGCCGAACCGGGGATGATCGGAATGTCGTCGCCGGGGTACTCGTACGAGGACAGCAGCTCGCGGATTTCCATTTCCACCAGTTCCAGCAGTTCTTCGTCGTCCACCTGGTCCACTTTGTTCATGTAGACAACCATGTAGGGGATGCCCACCTGGCGGCCCAGCAGGATGTGCTCGCGGGTTTGCGGCATCGGGCCGTCGGCTGCGTTCACAACCAGGATCGCGCCGTCCATCTGTGCCGCACCGGTGATCATGTTTTTCACATAGTCAGCGTGGCCGGGGCAGTCGACGTGCGCGTAGTGGCGGGTTTCGGTTTCATATTCGACGTGGGCGGTCGAAATGGTGATGCCGCGGGCTTTCTCTTCGGGCGCGCCGTCGATCTGGTCGTACGCGCGGAAGTCACCAAAATACTTGGTGATCGCAGCCGTCAGCGTGGTTTTACCGTGGTCAACGTGGCCGATTGTGCCGATGTTCACGTGCGGTTTGTTACGTTCAAACTTTGCCTTAGCCATAAGAGGCACCCTTTTTGTTTGTGGAATCCCAGCGGACCCAAATGCATTCCGCGCGGCATGTATTGCCATTGCGCAGGAAAATCAAGCGGTCTTCGCCGTTTTGCTACGCTGGCCGTCCCCGTCAGGGACGCGACCACGAAGCGATGCGCCGGTTACTCTGCCGCGACAACCTTGGCCGGTGTGGCCGCAGGCGCGTCAGCCCCGGCGGCCCCCGGACGGCCCGATCCGGTCGTGACGAACCAGCCTTCTTCCTTCATCTGCTTGACCAGATAGCGTTCGATCGCCTTGGCCGCATTCGCGGACAGCTGTTCCAGCTGCTCTTCGGCGGACAGCGTATAGCCTGAGCCAACCACGGTGCCAGTGCCAAAGGTTTCCAGAACGGTGATCGTGTGCGGCTTGTCGGTCAGCTTCTTGCCCGCCGCATCGTCCCAGACTGTCAGGTTGATAATCAGGATCGACTTGGGCGACAGCACCAGCGGCACGCCGGGTGCGGCCAGAACGTAGCCTTCAACGGACACGCCGAAGTGATAGTTGCTGTCGCCTTCGTAACGGTCGAACCGCTGGGCGATGGCCTTCTGTACGGCTGTCGTCAGCTGTTCCTCGGTGGCGTCACGGCTGAGCGGACCTTTTTGCGCCTTCGGGGCCACGACCACATTGTGCAGGAGGTTGAAGTTCCCCAGAGGCACAGGTTTTTCGTTCAGATCCTTGGCACCGCCACAGGCCGTCAACAGACCCATCACGCACATCATCATCGCAAGCCGCAGCATCGCAGTCCCCTCAAAAGGATTGTTTCGGCAAAGGCCTAACGGATGAAGGCCACAGGTGCAATTGGCCGCAGGCCGATTGCAGCGTGGGCAGATGCACTTATATCATGGTGCAAAAGGAGAGCACGATGCCCGACACGGTTCTGCCACAAGCCACCCACAGCCCCCTGCCCGTCCGCGTGCCGTTGGTCACCGAACCCTGGGGCCTGTTGAAAAGCCTGCAAGAAGCGCGGCGCAACGTGTTGTCGATCATCCCCGAGATCGCGACAACGCAACCGATGGTGTCCGGCAAGACCGGAAAGCGCTGGCACATGGTGATGGACCCTGCGGCCATACGCGAAATTCTGCTCGACCGGCTGGACCAGTACCCCAAATCGCTGGTGACAAAGAACCTTTTGAAGCCTGCCATCGGAGAGTCGCTGTTCATTGCCGAAGGCGCGCACTGGCGCTGGCAACGGCGTACCGCGGCCCCGGTTTTCTCGCACCGCAACGTCTCGGCCCTGGCGCCGATCATGTCGGATGCGGCAGAGCGGGCCTGCGACCGGATCGCGGCGGCGGGGCCGCGTGCGGTGAACCTGCTGGACGAGATGGTGACAACCACATTCGACGTGATCGCGGATGTGACCTTTTCCGGCGGCGACACCTTTGATCGCGACGCGGTACACGGGGCGATTGACGATTACATTGCCGAAGCGGGCAAGATTTCGCTGTTCGACATCCTGGGCTTTCCCGACTGGGTGCCCCGCCCCGGCAGGGTCATGTCGGGCAAGGCGCTGAAAGAGATGAAATCCGTGGCGGACCAGGCCATCGAGGCGCGCGCGGAACGCGGCACCAGCGCCGTGCCCGACCTGCTGGACCTGCTGCTGGCGGGCGAGGACCCCAAGTCGGGGCGCACCATGTCTACGGCCGAGCTGCGCGACAACCTGCTGACCTTTATCGTTGCAGGTCACGAGACCACAGCGCTGACGCTGGCGTGGTCAATGTATCTGGTCGCGTTCGACCAAGACGTGCAGGACCGCGCCCGCGCCGAGGCGCAACAGGTCTTGCAGGGCCGCGCAGCTGGGGCCGATGACGTGGCCGACCTGCCCTTTATTCGCCAGATCGTCGACGAGGCGCTGCGCCTGTATCCGCCTGCCGGGGTGGTGTCGCGCACGGCGTTGAAAAAGGACACGCTGGGTGGGCGCGAGATCCTGCCGGGCGATA
Source organism: Pseudosulfitobacter pseudonitzschiae (assembly GCF_900129395.1). Lineage (GTDB taxonomy): Bacteria > Pseudomonadota > Alphaproteobacteria > Rhodobacterales > Rhodobacteraceae > Pseudosulfitobacter > Pseudosulfitobacter pseudonitzschiae. The sequence continues at coordinate 182,900 of NZ_FQVP01000003.1, read as the reverse complement.
CGGTGATGATCCCGATCTATGCACTGGGGCGGTCCAAGCTGCTGTGGGAGGATGCCGACGCCTTCCGGCCCGAACGTTTCGCCGACCGCAAGGCGATTGACCGCTATGCCTATTTGCCCTTTGGCGACGGGCCACGCATCTGCATCGGGGCGTCGTTCGCGCTGCAAGAAGCGGTGATTATCCTCGCAACCCTGCTGTCGCGGTTCCGGTTCAAACCGGTCGCGGGGCGCGATCCTGAACCGGTGATGATCCTGACGCTGCGCCCAGAGGGTGGGGTCTGGTTAACGGCCGAGCCGGTTTAGAGGGGCGCTGCCCCCGGCCTGCGGCCTCCCCCGGAGTTTAACCGGCAAGATGAAGCGTGATCAGTCGCAGATGGATTGCAGGGCCGCGAACTCGGCTGGTGTCAGCAACGGCTGTGTCGGTCCTTGGGTCGCGGCAAATGCGCGGGCAGCGTCCGCGCGGGCGGCGGTTTGCGGGTGGCTGGACATATAGACCGGAAGATCTGGCATTATGCTTTCGATCTCGGCCAGGCTGTCAAAGAAATCTGCAAATCCCTCGGCGGTGACATCGGCGTTGTCCAGCATAGTCAACGCATAGGTGTCGGCCTTGGCCTCGGCCTCGCGGGTGTAGCTGGAATTCAGCATCCATTCGGCCATGGCCACCGCAACGGTGCCGCCTGCGAAATCGCCCAGCACAAGCCCCAACAGCCCTGCCGACCCAGCGGCACGCAGTGCGCCGCGCGTGCTGTCACGGTGTTCGACGTGGGCGATTTCATGGGCCAGGACCGCGCCGACCGCCTCGGGTGTTTCCGCGGCCTCAAGAAGCCCGCGCACCATGACGATCTGCCCCCCGGGCGCGGCAAAGGCGTTGACCATGTCATGGTCCATCACCGAGACATTCAGGTCGTATTCAACACCGGTCGCGCCGGTCAGCCGTGCGGTCAGCTTTTCCAACGCGGCATCGCCCTCGGGAGAAGAGCAGACCAGCCCGCCCGCCTCGGTTCCGCCCAGGATGCGCTCCATCTGGCGGACCATGGATTTGCCCCAGGCGACTTCGCTGTCGATGGGGATGATCTGGGCCATGGTGCCGGCCATTGCGGGCAGGATGACAAAGATCATCAGCACAAGCGCCCCGACAGCCAGCCCCAGACGGGTCACAACCCGACGCGCAGTGCCGGGGGGCACCTCGCGGCGTTTCAGATCGGGGCACAGCCGCGTGATGTCCTGAACCATCTGCGGGTCGGACACGGTCAGACGGCCCGTGGCAATCAGGGCGCTGTCATAGGAATGATCGGCGCGCAGGCTCAGCACCAACTGGTCGGTGCGGGCCTGATCGGCCAGCATACGCAGCGCGGCGAGCGGCCAGTGTTGCACCCCGCCCGGCAGGTCGGGATGCAACAGGATCAGCGCCTGCGCAGGCACGTCCAGTGTCAGGTCCACGTCCAGACGCAGACCTGTTTCACCGTCGAAATACCGCGCAGGGGCCTCCACCTCAGATTGCCCCGCCAATGTCCAGGGCGTCAGCAAAGCCTTCGGCGTCGGCACCAGGATCGGCGGCGCGCTGCCTGACGTGATCCAGATGCGGGGCATTGGCCACCACGACAGAGGACACAACATGGCTGATGATCCGCTGGGTGATCATGACCAGCGACAAGCCCCCCAAGGCGAGAATCAGCGCCACATAGAGAACCGCGATCACGATGCTGCCCACAAGACCGCTGGCGGCGTTAAAGTCGCCCGGATCGGCGTAACCTCCGAACAACGCCCCCAACGAGCCGAAGCTGAGACCGAAAGTGGCCATCAGGATCAGCCCCATCAGAAAGATGCCGACGATGGTCGCACCGATGATGGCCAGGATACCCGTCAGCACGATGCCGATCACGCGGCCCGTGCGCGCGCCGGAATCAAAGGTCACCGCGCCATCCAGCATTTTTGCACGCGTCAGGACATTAAACGCATATATGCGGTAATAGACGCCGCCCACGATCAGCCAGATATACCCGACAAAGACCGAAGTCCCCGCCAACACCGGGCTCTGGAGCTTAATGCCAAGCGTCATGCCGATCACGAGGACCAGCACGGCGATCAACACGTGCTTCAACCCCGGATACAGCGACTGCCAGCGTCCGGTCTGTTCGAACTTGGCATCGCCATACCACGTGCGGTCGGTCATGTATTTTTCCAGCCAGAAGGTCTGGCGTGGCAACATTATGCCCAGGGTAATCAGGCTCAGAAACCCGTGCCCCAGCGCGCGCCAGACATAGCCCCACGCACCGTTGTCCATGCCAAAACGCAGGCCGCGCCAACGGGTGCGGGCGGTTTTGTATCGACGCGCGCGGTAGGTTGCGAACAACAGCAGCGGCAGCACCGCCAAGAGGGTGATATAGATCGCCCCCACTTGCGCCAGCGCCTCGATCTGGTTGCGCGGTTCAACGAACAGGTTCAGGCCGAAATAGAACAACGCCATCTGCACGATGCCCAGATAGATCGCCAGCACCACGATGGCGAAAAGAAAGCCCAGCAGCTTTTCCAGCCCGGTGCCCGTGTATTCAAAGCTGTCGCCGTCGCCCGCAGTCGCCGACCAGATGTATTTGCGCAACCGGGTCTTGGCCCAGAAGCGATAGATCCCCAATGTAATCAGGGTCAAAAATGCCGTTTTGAAATAGAGCGAGAACAAAGGTCCCGCCTTGCCATGATACTGGCCATGAATGGTTGCACTCATTTATCTGTCCTTCGTGAAAACGTAACGTATTGCCTGCGCATGTTTTCTGCGCATTCTCGGTCCGCCGGTTGATGAATAAACCGACCTACGGTTGCAAGAATAACTTTAGTTGAATCGGTTGTCGCGGGGAAATCCGCGTGGGGCCATCCGGCCAGAGCCGGCACGTTTGCCGCGCCATTCGTCCAGCTCCAATTCGGTGCGCGTACGCCCAGCCGGGTCCAGCCATGTCAGCCCGTCCGCAAGGGTAAAGGTGGTGGCATCGGACAGGCCGCCATCCTTGTATTTCTGCAAACGCACGCCTTTGCCACGGCCCATTTCAGGCAGTTCGGCCAGATCGAACACCAGAACCTTGCGATTCTCGCCTACAACGGCCACGGCGTCGCCGGCCACCCGTTTGCACACCAGTGCCGACACTTCACCGCGTACGTTCAGCACCTGTTTGCCGCTGCGGGTCTGGGCGATCACGTCGTTCTCGGGCACGACAAAACCGTCGCCCGCCGTCGAGGCGACCAGCAAACGCGCGTCGGGTTGGTGATTGAACAGATCGACAATCTGCGCCTCGTTCGGCAGATCGACCATCAGGCGCAGCGGTTCGCCCATGCCACGCCCGCCGGGCAGATTGGCAGCGGACAGCGTATAGAACCGCCCGTTCGATCCAAAAACCAGCAACCGGTCGGTGGTTTCGGCATGGAACACAAAGCGCGGACCGTCGCCGTCCTTGAATTTCAGCTCGCGGTTCAGGTCGATGTGGCCGGTCATCGCACGAATCCAGCCCATCTGGCTGCACACAACGGTGATCGGCTCGCGGTCGATCATCGCTTCCAGCGGCACGTCCTCGACCTGTCCGGCTTCGGCGAACGTGGTGCGCCGTGCGCCTGCATTCGGCGTGTCGCCAATCGACCAGTCCTTGCCGAACTGTTTCTTGGTCTCTTTCAACTGGGCGCTGATCGCGTCCCATTGCAGGTGCGGATTTTCCAGCAGGTCATCGAGGCCAGCGCGCTCTTCCATCAATGCGGATTGCTCGCGCAGCAACTCAAGTTCTTCAAGGCGGCGCAAGCTGCGCAGGCGCATGTTCAGGATGGCGTCGGCCTGCACCTCGGTCAGCGATTCCTCGGTGGCGGGGGGCGGCGTCTGATAGTCTTTCTCGTCCATCGCCCGAACATGATCGCGGCCCCAGTCCTCGCGCATCAGCGCAGCCTTGGGTTCGTCGTCATAGCGGATGATGTCGATCACGCGGTCCAGGTTCAGGAAGGCAACGATAAACCCTTCCAACACCTCCAACCGGTGGTCGATCTTTTCCATGCGGTGGCGGCTGCGCCGTTCCAGCACTTCGCGGCGGAAATCAAGGAAGGCCCGCAGCACTTCCTTCATCGAGCAGACCTTGGGCGTGACGCCGTCGATCAGCACGTTCATGTTCATCGAGAACCGCACTTCGAGATCGGAGTTGCGGTACAGCATGCCCATCAGCACATCGGGATCGACGTTCTTCGAACGCGGTTCCAGCACCAGCCGGATGTCATCGGCGCTTTCGTCGCGCACGTCCGCCAGGATCGGAACCTTCTTGGTCTGGATGACCTCGGCCAGCTTCTCGATCAGCTTGGATTTCTGCACCTGATAGGGAATTTCGGTGACGACGATCTGCCATTGGCCACGGCCCAGATCCTCGACCTCGTACCGGCAGCGCAGGCGAAAGCCGCCTTTGCCGGTGCGATAGTTCTCGGCGATGCTTTCGGGCGGCTCAACGATGATCCCGCCGGTGGGGAAATCGGGGCCTTTGACGAAATTCAGCAGCGTGTCGTCGCGCGCGTCCGGTGTCTTGATCAGATGCAGACAGGCATCGCACAGCTCGGCGATGTTGTGCGGCGGAATGTTGGTGGCCATGCCCACGGCAATGCCCGACGACCCGTTGGCCAGCAGGTTGGGAAATTGCGCGGGCAACACGACCGGCTCGGTCAGCGTGCCGTCATAGTTGTCGCGGAAATCAACGGCGTTTTCGTTCAGCCCGTCCAACAGCGCCTCGGCCACGGCGGTCATGCGCGCTTCGGTGTATCGGCTGGCGGCGGGGTTGTCGCCGTCGATGTTGCCAAAGTTGCCCTGACCGTCAACCAGCGGGTAGCGGACGTTGAAGTCCTGCGCCAAACGCGCCATCGCATCATAAATCGCGGCATCGCCGTGCGGGTGATAGTTCCCCATCACGTCGCCCGAGATTTTGGCCGACTTGCGGAAGCCGCCCTTGGACGACAGGCGCAGTTCGCGCATCGCAAAGAGGATTCGCCGGTGTACCGGCTTCAGCCCGTCACGCGCGTCAGGCAGTGCGCGGTGCATGATCGTGGACAGCGCATAGGTCAGATACCGATCACCCAGCGCGCGGCGCAGGGGTTCGGACAGGTCCATATTGGGGGGCTCGGTAATATCTGACATAGATGCTGTGTAGCCATGTGACCCAAACGGGACAAGAGGTCAAAACACCTGAACTTTTGCGCGGAACAACTTGCGCGGTAGCAGCGTTGCCTTTTCAACACGGCGATGCGCGCGGGGAACAATTGTCCGGTTTTCTCACTGCGCGCTCTGCGGCCGCCTGATAAGATTAATCAACCCGTGCTTTAGCTGCCGCACATGCCGGGTATATCCTGGGGGATTTGATGATGTTCCGCTTTATTGTTTTGACGTTCCTGTTTCTGGGCGTGGCCTTTTATGAAATGAGCGGTGGGGCCGATTTTGACGGCGAAGCCCTGCGGATATCACGCCTTGATCCGGTCGAACCCAGCCCGATTGACGCTGACACGCCGAAAACCCTGCTGGCCGACGTAGACACTCGGGGCGCAGCCTCTGCAGAAGTGTCCCGCGTTTCGCTGAACCTGACCACGACCCGCGACGTGATCAAACCAACCAAGCCCCTGCCGACAACCACGACCGCCTCGGTCAGCACTGCCGTTGCAAGCCCTGCCCAATTCGGTGGCGCCACGCTCAGCACCGCGTCGCTGGACACCACCGACACCAACAGCATCGTCATTCCCAGCCTGATTCCCGCGGCTCAACCTGCCATCGAGATGTCGCAGGATGAACTGCCCCCGACCGACATCATGCCAGATGAGGACGCCATCGCCCTGGACGTGCGCGCCGTTTCCGGCAACCGCGTGAACCTGCGCGGCGGCCCCGGCACCAACTTTGGCGTGGTCGACAGCCTGACACGCGGCGCACAGGTTGAAATCCTGCAAGACCCCGGCAACGGTTGGGTCAAGCTGCGCCCGCTGGACGGTGGCCCAGAGGGCTGGATGGCCGACTTTTTGCTGTCCAGCAGTTGATTGCCAAACCCAAAAACCCGTGACACACCTGCCCGCATGAATTTGCGGGCAGTTTTATTATGAAAACCATTCTGATCACTGGGTGTTCATCCGGCATCGGTTATGCTGCGGCTCACGGGCTGCGCGCGCGGGGCTGGCGTGTCTTTGCTGCCTGCCGACAGGCGCAGGACTGCACACGGCTGCAAGCCGAAGGGTTCGAGAGCCCGCGCATAGACTATGCGGACGAAGACAGCATCGCCACCGGCCTGGCCGAAGTCCTTGAGGCGACCGGCGGCACGCTGGATGCACTGTTCAACAATGGTGCCCACGCCTGTCCCGGCGCGGTCGAGGATCTGCCCACCGACGCCCTGCGTGCCATTTTCGAGGCGAATTTCTTTGGCTGGCACACGCTGACCCACGCCGTTGTCCCGGTGATGCGCGCCCAAGGACATGGTCGGATTGTCCAATGTTCTTCCATACTTGGCTTTATCACCTTGCCTCTGCGCGGTGCCTACAACGCCACGAAGCACGCTCTTGAGGGTCTAAGCAGCACCATGCGCATCGAAATGCGTGGCACCGGCGTGCACGTTTGCCTGATCGAGCCCGGCCCCATCACCAGCCGCTTTCGCATCAACGCGGTGGACCATTTCGAACGCTGGATCGACTGGAAATCCTCGGCCAGGTCGGCGCAATACGAAACCGAACTGCGCGCACGGCTTTATGCGCAAGACAGCGGGCCGGACAGTTTCGAGCTGCCACCCGAGGCCGTGGTGAAAAAGCTGATCCACGCCATCGAAAGCCCCCGCCCCCGTCCGCGTTATTTTGTGACGGTCCCCACACATTTCATGGGCGCGATGCGGCGCATCCTGTCCACCCGTGCGATGGACTGGTTGCTGACACGTGTCTAATTGGCGCAAGGTGAATTGCCGAAACGGGTTCGCTTTCGGCCAGCGGGCCGCTACATCTGCTAACAACGACGCAATAAGGAAACGGGCATGACCTCTGATCCAATGTTCATCTTGATCCTGCTGGCCTGCGCGGCGGTCGTTCTGGTGCTGGTCACCGGAATGGGCGGCTTTGCCAAGGGTGACGGCTGGGCGTCAAAGAATTCGAACAAACTGATGCGGATGCGGATCATTGCGCAATTCGTCGCCGTGGTGTTGATCGTGATCGCGGTTTTGTGGCGACAGTCAGGGGGCTGAAATGGTTGTACTGAACAAGATATACACCCGCACCGGTGACAAGGGCGAAACCGCGCTGGGTGACGGCACGCGGGTGGTCAAGCACGCCGCGCGGGTCAACGCCTATGGCACCTCGGACGAGCTGAATGCCTTTGTCGGTGTCGCGCGGCTTGAGGCGACGGGCGAAACAGACGCGGCGCTGGCGCGCATCCAGAACGACCTGTTCGATCTGGGCGCAGATCTGTGCCGCCCGGACATGGAAAGCGACGCCAAGGCGGAATACCCGCCCCTGCGCATGATCGACGCCCAGGTAAAGCGACTGGAAGAAGAGATCGACGTGATGAACGCCGCTCTTGAACCCCTGCGCAGTTTTGTATTGCCCGGCGGGGCCGCGTTGGCCGCGCATCTGCATGTGTGCCGCACCGTTTCGCGGCGCGCGGAACGGCTGGCGGTAGAACTTGCCACGCTGGAACAGGTTAATCCGGCAGCGGTGAAATACCTGAACCGGCTCAGCGACTGGTTTTTTGTCGCCTCCCGGATCGCCAACAACGGCGGCAAGGATGATGTATTGTGGGTCCCCGGCGCGAACCGCTGAGGTCGAAATCAGGTGCCCTGACGCCGAAACGCGGCGTCGCCGGACCATATAGTGACGATTTTACCCTGTTTCCCCAACGCGGGCTTGGGTAAACCGTGCGGAATGAATTGTTGGCTTGCCATTTGGTGAGTCGGATTTTGTCAAGGAAGGAACGCTCATGAAGGTATTGGTGCCTGTCAAACGCGTGATCGACTATAACGTGAAAGTCCGTGTGAAATCGGATGGATCGGGTGTTGATCTTGCAAACGTGAAAATGTCGATGAACCCGTTCGACGAGATTGCTGTCGAACAGGCAATCCGTTTGAAAGAAGCCGGTCAGGCCGAAGAAATCGTCGCGGTTTCCATCGGCGTGAAGCAGGCGCAGGAAACCCTGCGCACAGCTCTGGCGATGGGTGCGGACCGGGCGATCCTGGTGGTTGCCGCCGACGACGTTCATCAGGACATTGAACCGCTGACCGTTGCCAAGATCCTCAAGGCGATCGTCGACGAAGAGCAGCCCGGCCTTGTGCTGTGCGGCAAACAGGCGATCGACAACGACATGAACGCGACCGGCCAGATGCTGGCAGCCCTGCTGGGCTGGAGCCAGGCGACATTCGCCTCCGAAGTCGAAATCGCTGGCGACAAGGCCAAGGTCACGCGCGAAGTCGATGGCGGTCTGCAAACCATCGAGGTCAACATGCCGACCGTAATCTCGGTCGACCTGCGCCTGAACGAGCCGCGCTATGCGTCGCTGCCCAACATCATGAAGGCGAAGAAAAAGCCGCTGGATGAGAAAACCGCAGCCGATTACGGCGTCGATACGGCGCTGCACCTGGAAGTGGTCAGCACGAAAGAGCCCGAAGCCCGCGCGGCAGGTGAAATCGTGGCAGACGTGGACGCACTGGTTGCGAAACTCAAAGAAAAGGGAGTGGTGTAATGGCTGTTCTGCTTCTTGCCGAAGTCAACAATGGCGAACTGGCGATGGACGCCACCGCCAAGGCTGTCACCGCCGCCAAGGCGCTCGGTGATGTGACCGTTCTGTGCGCGGGCGGCTCTGCTGCTGCGGCAGGCGACGCGGCTGCGAAAATCGACGGCGTGTCCAAGGTGCTGGTCGCCGAGGACGCAACGCTGGGCCACCGTCTGGCGGAATCCACTGCCGCGTTGATCGTGTCGTTGGCCGATGACTACGAACACATCGTCGCCCCCGCCACCACCGACGCGAAAAACGTGATGCCCCGCGTCGCGGCGCTGCTGGATGTGATGATCATTTCCGACGCTTCCGGCGTCGTAGATGGCGACACGTTCGAGCGCCCGATCTACGCAGGCAACGCGATCCAGACTGTTAAGTCGAAAGACGCCAAGAAGGTCATCACCTTCCGCACATCGACATTTGATGCTGCCGGTGAAGGTGGCTCTGCCTCGGTCGAAACCGTGTCGGCCGCCGCCGATCCCGGTCTGTCGTCCTGGGTCGAGGACAAGGTTGCCGCCAGCGACCGCCCCGAACTGACATCGGCCGGTGTGGTCGTGTCCGGTGGCCGTGGCGTCGGCTCGGAAGAAGACTTCAAACTGATCGAACAGCTGGCCGACAAACTGGGTGCCGCCGTTGGCGCGTCCCGTGCTGCGGTCGACAGTGGCTATGCCCCGAACGACTGGCAAGTTGGCCAGACCGGCAAGGTCGTCGCCCCCGAACTGTATGTCGCCGTCGGCATCTCGGGTGCGATCCAGCACCTTGCAGGCATGAAGGACAGCAAGATCATCGTTGCGATCAACAAGGACGAAGAGGCGCCAATCTTCCAGGTGGCCGATTACGGCCTGGTTGCCGACCTGTTCACCGCTGTGCCCGAACTGATCGAGAAACTGTAATCCGTCACAGGATCACGAATAAAAGGCCCGCCTGAAACGGCGGGCCTTTTTGCTGTCAGGTGTCTGCACAGGCCGCCTGCCCCACCAGCTTGCGCAGTACCGGTGCCAGGGCCGCTGCGGCCTCCTGATGGGCCACCGGCCCCAGCATGGTCTCCGCCGCCGGACGCTCAAGCTCGGAAAACACCATGCCTTCGGTGCCCTGTTCCCGTGCGTAATCCGAAGGCATGACTTCAACGATCTCGGTGACCTCGGTGCGCAACATCTCGATCATCTCGCGGGTGATGAACCACGGATCACGGCCCATTCCGTTGTCGCGGTTGTCGGGGTCCGCCTCGCCGAACCACAACAGCACCGTCCGCCCCGTGATGCGCCCCAGCAGATGCCGCATACGGGCAACCCACGCGCTTTGCAGTTCTTCGCGCACTGTGCGGAAACGCTCGGGCGACACCGTGTTGAGATGCGTCAACAGGTGTTTGTTGAAGTTGAACTCGGCAAAGTCCACATCGCGAAAGATCGCCTCAAGCAAGCCGGACGGCTTCAGGAACCGGTCATTGCGGCGCGGATGGACCGAATAGAACCGGTTCGACATATTCTGCGCACTCAGCACCTGCAGAACAGTCACCTTGGCCCCCGCGCCGATTTCGGTCAGATTTGGATCGGACGCGAACACCTCGATCCCGGCATTGGTGCAGCCCAGGTTAACGCAGGGCATGCCCAGCTTTTCCTCAAGCAGGTCCGGGAACGGTTTTGCCACGAATTTCCCGTAGGTTTCGGTGCCTCCGAAGAAAGCGATATACGGTTTTTTCAAGGATTTCCGCGGCCCGCGAAACAACACCTTGGATGTGCCATAACGGCACGGAAGATAGTCAAGGGACCCTTGGCCCACAGCATCATAGGTCATTACACCCACCTCTCAATTTCACCCGAGGTTGGGTATAGCGCGCAGGTCCTTAGAAAATGCTAACAGGGTCTGACTGAACAGTACGGCCGTTCACACCTTGCAGCCAGACAGGCGGCGCGGATATGGTGCGCTGACACAAAAGGGGCATCGCATGGACATCAAGACAGTCGGGATCGTAGGCGCAGGGCAAATGGGCAACGGGATTGCCCACGTCATGGCGCTGGCAGGCTATGACGTGACCATGACAGACATCAGCGAGGACGCGCTGCAAGCGGCCATCAAGCTGATCGACAGCAACATGGAACGGCAGGTCAGCCGCGACAAGATCACAGCCGAGGCCAAGGCCGACGCGATGGCGCGAATCGCCACCACGGTGACGCTGACCGATCTGGGACCCAGCGATCTGATCATCGAGGCCGCGACCGAGCGCGAGACCGTCAAACAGGCGATCTTCGAGGATCTGCTGCCCCACCTGAAGCCGCATACGATCCTGACGTCGAACACGTCGTCCATCTCGATCACCCGGCTGGCCAGCCGCACGGACCGGCCGGAAAAATTCATGGGTTTCCATTTCATGAACCCGGTGCCGGTCATGCAGCTGGTGGAACTGATCCGCGGCATTGCCACGGACAGCGAAACCTATGACGCCTGCAAGCAGGTCGTGGACAAACTGGGCAAGACCGCCGCCAGCGCCGAGGATTTTCCGGCCTTTATCGTCAATCGCATCCTGATGCCGATGATCAACGAGGCCGTCTATACGCTGTACGAAGGCGTGGGCAACGTACAGTCCATCGACAGCTCCATGAAACTGGGCGCGAACCACCCGATGGGGCCGCTGGAACTGGCGGATTTCATCGGGTTGGATACCTGTCTGGCCATCATGAACGTGCTGCACGACGGGTTGGCCGATACGAAATACCGCCCCTGCCCGCTGTTGACCAAATACGTCGAAGCCGGCTGGCTGGGCCGCAAGACCCAGCGCGGGTTCTATGACTATCGGGGCGAGACGCCTGTTCCGACGCGCTAAGGCGCTGTTCAAGAATATTCCAGACTGGGGGCGCTGCCCCCGGCGCGCTGCGCCTGTCCCGAAGTTTATCCGGCAAGTTAAAGAAGCTTTCAGCCCTTGAGGTTGAGTGTGTGCTCGCGCAGCCATGCCATAAAGCCGCGCGGGTCGTCGGCCCAGGCTTTGACATCTTCCTGCGGGATCGGATCGCCAACGATGGGGCCTTGCGGCTTGTTCAACGAATAGACGATTTCATGAAGCAACAGCCCCTGGCGCAGCATCGGCGAGAGTTTGTTGGCAATCTGATAGGCGCGGCTGTTCTGGCCGGGGAATTTCATCGGTACGACCCTGGCACCGGACCGACGGATCAGTGCCGCCGTAAAGACGTTCCATTCCGCCTCGACCGCAGGGCCGAAATAAGTCTCCGAGGCCGCGACCTGTCCTGAAGGGAACAGCGCCACAACGCCCCCCTCTTTGAGGTGCTTCATCGCCTTGGCGCGCATCTCGACACCCTTGCGTTGCGCGTCGGGGTCGTGGGGGAACGGCACGGGGATCATATAGCTGCCGGCCACCTCGTCGATGGCAGTCAGCAACGAGCGGGTCAGGATGCGGTAGTCGGGGCGCACGCGGCCGATCAGGTCGCCAAAGATCATCCCGTCGACCATGCCGTGCGGATGGTTCGCCACCACGATCACCGGTCCCTCTTTCGGGATACGGTCAAGCTGAACCTGCGGTGTCGTCAGCTGAATGCCCATGACATCCAGGCAGGCGCGCCAAAAGGCCTGGCCTTGCGGCGCACCCTGGCGTTCGAATTTGCGGATCAGGCGCAGGATCGTCAGCTTGCCGGTAAAGGCCTCCATGACGCGTATGAACGTCGCTTTCCACGGGTCGTCAAAGGTCGACGCATAGGACAGGCTGCGACGATCATATTTGGTAAACGTGACCGTTTCATCCTGTGCCTGCGTAAAGCCTTGTGCGCCCTGCGAGCTGTCAACCACGTCTGTTTCACCTTTTGTCATGCTGTCAGGTCTGAGATCGCCGATGGTCTCAGGCACCTTCGCCGAACTTGTCCGCGACCAAAGCAGTCAGCGCCTCTGCCAGCGCGTCAGCATCGGGTCCGGAGGTTTCAACGTCAATAAAGGTTCCTTTTGAGGCTGCCAACATCAAAAGACCCATAATACTGTCACCCGAGGCGGACATGCCGTCCTTGACCACTTCGGCCTGGGCGTCAAAGGCTTCGACAACCTCGACCAGTTTGGCCGAGGCGCGGGCGTGCAAGCCCTTTTCGTTGACGATCTTCAAAGTGCATTTGGTCATACGTGGTTTGGGCTTTCTGCGCTGACATTCTGGCTGTCGATGTATTTCTTGCCAGCGTCCAGTGCGGCACGTACCGCATCACCGACGGGTTTGTGACGGCTTTTGGCCAGTTTGATCAACATCGGCAGATTCGCGCCGTAAAGGATGCGGCGCCCCTGTGGCTGACAGGCCAGCAGCGACAGGTTGGACGGCGAGCCGCCAAAAAGGTCGGTGACCACCACGACGCCACTGCCATCGTCGACTTCGTCCGCGGCGGCGCAAATCTCGGACTGTTTGGCGGCGCGGTCGTGGTTGGCCTCGATCGCGATGGCGCGGACGCCCGATTGCGATCCGACAACATGTTCGATGGCAGCGAGATACTCTCGTGCCAGTCCACCATGCGCCACAATCACAATTCCGATCACTCTGCCCCGTCCTTTTTCCGGCGGTCCAATTCGCGATGTCTAATTGACACTTGCCAGCCTGCCTTCGCAAGGGCCACTGCGCAGGTTTCCGCTATGGCAACCGACCTATGTTGCCCGCCGGTACACCCGAAAGCGATGGACAGGTGTGATTTCCCTTCCTCGGCGAAGGCCGGCAACAACCATAGCGCGAGATCCGTGGTCTTCGCGACAAAGTCAGCATAACGCGAATCTGTTGCGATATGGTCCTGCACACGCTTTTCCGTACCGTTCGCGGCCCGCAGGGATGGCTCCCAATAAGGGTTTTTCAGAAAGCGACAGTCAAACACCATGTCCACGCTGCGCGGCAGCCCGCGTTTGTAGGAAAAGCTTTCGACAGAAACCGACAGGTGCGCCTGATCACCCGGTGCGAACCACTCTTCAACCGCAGCGCGCAATTGGTGAACGTTCAACTGCGAGGTGTCGATCAGGATATCTGCGCGTGCGCGCAGCGGGCCCAGCATCTCAAGCTCGCGTGCGATGCCTGCCTCGGGGCGGTCACCGTCCGCCAGCGGATGCCTGCGCCGGGTTTCCGAGAAACGGCGCAGCAGCACATCCGTGTCGCAGTCCAGGTACAGCAGTTCGGGCACCAGCCCCGGCACGGCGGCGATCTGGCCGATGGCGTCCATCACCGCGTTCACGGAAAAATCGCGGGTGCGTGGGTCGATCCCCAGCGCCAGCGGCCGCGTGCTTGACGGATCGTCCAGCAGGGGCCGTATCAGGCGCAGCGGCATGTTGTCGATGACCTCGAACCCCAGGTCCTCAAGCACGCGGATCGCACTTGACCGGCCGGCCCCAGAGGGTCCGGTGATCAGCACAAGGCGGCGGTGTGTGGGTTCTGTCTGGGTCATGGCTCCGAGCTTCCGGCCTTAAGATATTGCATGATCGCCGCAGGCCAAGCTGGAGTATCGCATTTGTGAAGGCAAGGCAGCACCACGCCCAACACGCTGTGACCGTGCGCCGCAGGCAGCCGTTGGGATTCTGTCTGGTCCAGATCAATCACCACCGAAACCGGCACCGCCCCCGCCGCCTCAGCCTTCAGGATGCCGACACCGCGCGCCTCTATCAGGCCGCGCAGGGTGTCAGGCGCGTCCGCGACCAATCCGTCGCCATCGCGATGCACCATGGTGCGGTCGTCTGACACCAGCACGGCGCCCAGAGCCATCAGCTGCAACGCCAGAGATGATTTTCCCGCACCGGATGCGCCAAGGATCAGAGCCGCCCGGCCCCCTACTGCCACCGTCGTTGCATGAAGCGTGACCGAGGCCCCGAGGGTCGACATATCAAACCGGCAGGCCCACGACGAAACGAGCACCCAGGGGGTCGCTGGTGATGTCCGCATCGGTCGGGCGGATGTTCTCGGCCCAGATCACGCCGCCATGTGCTTCGACGATCTGTTTCGAGATGGCCAGCCCGAGGCCCGAGTTGTTGCCGAAATGCTCTTCGGGACGTTGGGAATAGAAACGTTTGAAGATCTTCGACAAGGCCTGATCGGGAATGCCCGGGCCGGTATCCTCGACGACGACCAGCACGCGGTTTTCCTTTTTGCGGGCCCAGACACGGATCGCATCACCATCTTCGCAGAAAGAAATCGCGTTGGTGATCAGGTTGACGAACACCTGCGCCAGCCGCGCCTCCAGCCCGTGCACCAGCAGGGGCTGAGCCGGCAGGTCGGTGATGAAATCAATGCCCTTCGACTTGGCATCCTCGCCCAGATACTGGCTGAGGTTGCCCAGCATCTTGAGCAGGTCAAAGGGTTCTTCCTCTTCCTTGACCAATTCGGAATCCAGCCGCGAGGCGTTTGAAATATCGCTGACCAACCGGTCGAGCCGCCGCACGTCATGGTCGATCACATCCAGCAGCTTTTCACGCTGGTCCTCGCGTTTGATCAGCCGCAGCGTGCCCACAGCCGAGCGCAGCGATGCCAGCGGATTCTTGATCTCGTGGGCCACGTCAGCGGCAAACTGTTCGTTGCCGTCGATACGATTGTACAAGGCCGCGATCATGCCGCGCAGGGCACCGGACAAACGCCCGATCTCGTCAGGCCGTGCGGTCAGGTCTGGAATGCGGATGCGTCCGGGGTTCACCTTGCGCTGGTTGCGGTCGCGGCCCAGTTCGGCGGCGGCGGCCAGATCGGCCAGCGGGTTGGCAATCGTCGACGCCAACACGAGGCTGAGGCCGACGGAAACCAGCGTTGCAATCACGAACATCTGCAACACGCGCTCGCGTTCGCCACGCACCAGCGCGTCGATCTCGCCCGCGGCAGAGGTGATGCCAACAACGCCAACCGGTGTCGTTCCCTGCACAATGGGCGTTACGACGCTGAACAAAGTGCCGCCGACCGTATCAAGGCTGTCTTTCACCTGTGTCCCGCCCGTCAGGCTGCCGGGAACCATGGTGCGCAACTGCTCTTCGACCGTGGAAGCGTCAGCAGGGACGTCAGAATCGAAAGGCGATGACAGTTTGTCCCAAAGCCAGTTGAGGCCATCGGTCAGAATGGTGCGATTTGCGCCGCCGGACTGTGCGCCGCTCGGCTGGGCCGAAGCCCCTTCGATGCTGGACACAAGGGCGCCCGAGGGGTCGAAGACCAGAACTTCGATGCCACTGCGCAGGTCCAGCGCCTGGAGGGTGGCGGCAACGTCAACGCCATCCCCCGTCGCCAGATTGACAGGTGCGCCCGCAGGAAGCTGTGCTTCGATTACATCGGCAATCAGCTCTGCCTCGCTGACCATCGATGTGGCGCGCTGCACGGCAAGGCTGTCGCGTGAGGAATTCAGATAGAGGATACCCGCAACCAGCACATTCAACGCAATCAGGTTGAAGGTGATGATCTTGCGTGTCAGCGGCGAAGCGCGCAGGGAAAACAGGCCACGCCGTTCCCGCTTGGCCCGGATTTCATTGCCGGTTTCCGAGCGGTCCGGGGCGACCCAATCGTCACCCAGCACAACATCGCCGTCACGTGATGGAGGTGGGGCCATATCCCGCACGAAGTTCCTTTCGGCCAGAGCCATTTGCGCGCATCAGTCTTCGTTGTACCGATAGCCGATCCCGTACAGCGTCTCAATTGCCGAAAAGGAATCATCCGCCGTACGCATCTTCTTGCGCAGACGCTTGATGTGGCTGTCGATGGTGCGATCGTCCACGTAAACTTGGTCGTCATAGGCCACGTCCATCAGCTGGTCGCGCGATTTCACGAAGCCGGGACGTTGGGCCAATGCCTGCAACAGCAGGAATTCGGTGACGGTCAGCGAGACATCATTGCCCTTCCAGCTGACCGAATGGCGCAGCGGGTCCATCCGCAGGTCGCCGCGCTCCATCACTTTGGTATCTTCGGTGTCGCCCACTTCATCCGTGGCGACCGCATCCTGCCGACGCAACAATGCGCGGATGCGTTCGACCAGCAAACGCTGGCTGAACGGTTTCTTGACGTAATCGTCCGCGCCCATGCGCAAACCCAGCACTTCGTCGATCTCGTCATCCTTGGATGTCAGAAAGATCACCGGCATCGAGGTTTTCTGGCGCAGCCGCTGCAACAGATCCATCCCGTCCATGCGGGGCATCTTGATATCCAGAACCGCCATATCCGGCAGCCCCTTGTTAAAGGCGTCCAATGCCGCCTGACCGTCATTATAAGTTTCGACCTCGAAGCCTTCAGCCTCAAGCGTCATAGAAACAGACGTAAGAATGTTCCTGTCGTCGTCCACCAACGCAATCTTCGACATTGCCTGTACCCTTTTATTGCTGCTCAATATAGTTTTTTGACCATACATCCAGATTTTATCGGGCCGAATCAATCCTTAAGTGCGAATCACCAGCCCCTAATGCCCCAATTGCGCCACAATTTGATTAGGAATGGCTAAATTGACGCACTTTCCCGATTTACGAGAAGCCGGAAAAAGGGCTGTGGCAACCCGCATGGGCCAAAGATCGCGGTGATGGCGCTAACTGTGCCAAAGCGTCCTGTTCATGTCTGGAAACGTCATGTTATGAGGCGCTCAGGCCATGACGGCCGCGACGCTGACGCGCCTAAACTTAGTACCATCCGCCCGTGGCGGCGACAGGGAGACGACATATGACATCTGGACGGGTGAACCCGAATTTCCGGCTTGAAGATCAAGGGATCAAGGAGCTGGGCAATGTCTATTACAACCTGATCGAGCCTGCGCTGGTTGAAACCGCGCTCGCCCGTGGCGAGGGCACTTTGGGCAAAGGTGGCTCGTTCCTGGTGACCACCGGCAAATTCACCGGCCGCTCGCCCAAGGACAAACACGTTGTCAAAACTGACAGTGTTGCCGACAACATCTGGTGGGAAAACAACGCCGAGATGTCCGAAGAAGGCTTTGACGCGCTTTACAATGACATGCTGGCCCACATGAAGGGCCGCGACTATTTCGTGCAGGACCTGGTGGGCGGTGCCGACCCCGCTTATGCCATCAACGTCCGCATGGTGACCGAGCTGGCATGGCACGGCCTGTTCATCCGCCACCTGCTGCGTCGCCCGGACCGTGAGGACCTGGACGATTTCACCGCGGATTTCACCATCATCAACTGCCCCTCGTTCAAGGCAGACCCGGCAAAGCATGATTGCAAGTCCGACACGGTGATCGCACTGAACTTTGACCGCAAGATCATCCTGATCGGCGGCACCGAATATGCGGGCGAGAACAAGAAATCCGTGTTCACCCTGCTGAACTACATGTTGCCCGAAAAAGGTGTGATGCCGATGCACTGCTCGGCCAACCATGCGACGGGCAACCCCGTCGACACGGCCGTGTTCTTTGGCCTCAGCGGCACCGGCAAGACCACGCTTTCGGCTGACCCGTCGCGCACGCTGATCGGCGATGACGAACATGGCTGGTCCGACCGCGGCACGTTCAACTTCGAAGGTGGCTGCTATGCCAAGACGATCAACCTGAGCGCCGAGGCCGAGCCGGAAATCTATGCCACGACCGAGAAATTCGGCACCGTGATCGAAAACATGATCTTTGATGAAGAAACCAAGGATCTGGATTTCGCCGACGACAGTCTGACCGCGAACATGCGCTGCGCTTACCCGCTGCACTATATCTCGAACGCATCGAAAAGCGCGCTTGGCGGCCATCCCAAGAACATCATCATGCTGACTTGCGATGCCTTTGGCGTCCTGCCCCCCATCGCGCGCCTGACACCGGCGCAAGCGATGTACCACTTCCTGTCCGGCTTCACCTCGAAAGTCGCCGGAACAGAACGCGGCGTGACCGAGCCCGAGCCCACCTTCTCGACCTGCTTTGGCGCGCCCTTCATGCCCCGTCGCCCCGAGGTCTACGGCAACCTGCTGCGCGAAAAGATCGCCCAGCACGGTGCGACCTGCTGGCTGGTCAACACCGGCTGGACCGGTGGCGCCTATGGCACAGGCAGCCGGATGCCAATCCGCGCCACCCGCGCCCTGTTGACCGCCGCACTGGATGGCAGCCTGGCCAACGCCAAATTCCGCAAAGACCCGAACTTTGGCTTCGAAGTGCCGGTCGCCGTGGACGGCGTGGCCGACATCCTGCTGGACCCGCGCCGCACATGGGACAACCCCGAAAGCTATGACCGTCAGGCCAACAAGCTGGTCGAAATGTTCGCAACGAACTTCGAGCAGTACCTGCCCCACATCGACGACGACGTCCGCGCCGCCGCCATCGGCTAGGGTCTGCGGCCCGAGGCCCGGAAAGACAAAAGCCCCCGCGGCCATCCGGCGCGGGGGCTTTTTCATGGGATGTCACAACAGGATCAGGCGGCAAGCTCCAGTGGCACCTGAATGATATGCTGAATATCCTCGTGGCCCATATAGACCATGTTCCCCTCGACCGGCTTGTTCTGACCGGTGATTTTCCAGCTCAGGCAATAGGGGTCCACATGCATGTACCCCTCGCGCTCGGCCAGCCCCCGACGGGCAATGGTGCGCGGCATGAACCCAAAAACATAGTCGGGCTGCCAGTGTAGCTGGCTGCTGAGAAAGGCAAAACGCGCGAGAATATCAACAATGCCCCGCCCGCGATAATTGCCCTCTTCGGGGTTGATCCACATCTCGCCGTGATAGCAGACCCGCCCCGATATCCGCCGCGCGCCCGGACCCGACCTGTACCACGAATCGTCCAGATCAATCGGCACGCCCGACGGCGGATAGGCGCGGAAGTTGCGGTTCATATGATCGGCCAGCGTCTGCCCTTGCAGGTCGATCAATCGCACCGCCTGCGTCTGCACGATCTTGCCCTGCGGATTGCGCCCCACCGACCAGAACCCTTTGCCGTCGGACAGGTCCGACCGGGCCGGATCGAACGGCAGGCTGACCGGTTGGCTGGGTCGAAATTCGGAAATCAACGCCTTGTAGAGATCAAAGTCTTCCCCGACCGTCAGATACAACTGGCGTTGCGCCAGCAAATCAACTGTCTCGGTCAACAGACGCGACCCCTCGAATACGTCGTGTATGCTCATCAGGATTCTCCCGGTTTGCCGCAGGGTTTCAAAGAACAACCAGACGCGAACAGCCCTTTTGGCGTTCGTATCGGAAACAATTACACTGAGGCACATACACCAGATCGACGCCATTTGCATCGTCGCAAACAGCGAACGACACGCTCAGGCCTGCGTCTGCCGCGCAAGAGCGGTCAGATGCTGACGTGCATCTCCAGGCTGGAATCCATCGAATTGATGTACTCGGGCGGCAGCTCATCGATTTCCAGCGCATTGGTGCGCTCGATGATATTCACCAGCGCAAAGCTGTCATCGGGAAACCGTGCCCCCAGCAACAACCGCGTGTAGCTGAGCGGGACAAGTGGCGTGCCTGCCTTGCGCGCGACCGTGGTGTGGATGTGATCAAAGCGCAGCCCGTGGTTGGCGGCGATCTCGTGAAAGGTGCCTTCCATGATGTCACCGACCAACGGCCCGCCCGGCAACGCTTCGAGCGTGCGCCCGATCGAACTGCTTTGCCATTCCCAGCCGAACCATGTCGCAAATGACGATTCACGTCCCACATCGACGCAAACCCATTGCCGGTCGTTCGGGCGAAACACCATCGCATAGGGACGCACGGGCTGAAAGGCGGGGTGTTCGATGTTGCCGCCGGACTCGGCCCAGCATCGCACGCTGTTGCGCAAAAAGTCCGACCCTTGTACCCAGATTTCGGACAGGGGCCGCTGCTGCAGGAAAAACCGCCAGTCGCCCTCGGACTTGGCGATCCTCAGCATCCCGTATTCAAAACCAACCTCAGAGCTGAGCCACGCATTCCCGCGCGACAGCAAAGTTTGGGCTTCGGTCAGTGCGCTGGCACCGCGTTCGGTCAGTTCGTAACGCCGGTCCCTGATTCGAAACAGCTCGAATCCCTTGGCTTGCTCTAGATAGGTTATGTGCCGCCGCACCGTTTGACGGGTGCTACCCAGTTCTTCCACAGCCCGAGTCAGATTTAAATGGCGCGCCAAAGTTGTAAATGAGCGCAGCATTTCAAACAGTAGTGGTTGATGCTCGTGCAGAAAATTCGTAGGCCTGCGTGTGATTTGAGGGCTCCCTATCCATCACTTTCACCATCAATGGTGCATAAATCACTCATTGGTGCAATATAAATATACCACAAATGTAAAAATCTAGGCACTTGATTATGAGCAATAATTCTTGGATCACTGCCCAAGTTACAACCGGAGGTACTAAGACAGATGTCTCATCCTGTAGATATTCATGTTGGCCGTAAGCTAAAACAGGCTCGTACGTTGCGCCGTATGTCGCAAACTGATGTCGCTCGCCACCTGAAACTTTCATTTCAACAAATTCAAAAATACGAAATTGGTTCCAACCGCATCGCAGCAAGCCGTCTTTATGACCTGTCGCGTATCCTCGACGTCCCCACATCCTATTTCTTCGAAGGCCTGCAAGATTTCAACGACACTGCAGTCCGCGATCCTGGACTGGATATCGTAAGCGCGGTTGCCTCGATTGACGACGAACAGATCAAATCGCGGATCGTCACCTTTATCGAAGACGTTTCCGGGCGCACTGTGGCCAAGTCTGCCTGAAGATCACCCAACCAACGCGCGGCGCATCAGGTTCAGCCCTGCCACAAGCAGCACGAACAGCGTCGCGCGACGGAACACCACCTGGTCAATCCGGTCCATGACCTGACGCCCACAGAACATACCGATCAGCGCCGGCACGATCATCACCGCACTCAGCGGCCAGGTCGCCGCGTTCAGCACGCCCGACCCGATGTGCGCCCCCACCAATGACACAGCCCCCAACCCATAGATCACGCCCTGTGCGCGCATCTGGTCGTGTTTCTGCGTGCCAAGTGCCGTCAGATACATCACCGTCGGCGGCCCCCAGATCCCGGAGATGCCGCCAAGAAACCCCGCCACCACGCCAATGATCACCTCGAACGTGGTGCTTTGCCCGTTCAACGTCAGCGTCCAGCCAACAATCTGCATCAGCGCAAAGCACGTGACCGGCACGCCAATGATCAGCAACATCACCTGCATGGACAATACGCTGACCAGCTGCGCACTGAGGATCAGCACAACAGCGCCAACCATCAGATAGACTTTGAACTTGGCAATCGACTCCCACGCCGCACGCGGCCCCTGCCGCAGCGCCTGAATGCCATTGGTCGCCAGCGTTGGCAGCATCAGCATCGCAAGCGCCAGATCCGGGGCCAGGAACGTCGATAACCCCGACACAAAGATCATCGGCATCGCAAAGCCCACAACGCCTTTGACAAAGCCCGCCAGGATCGCGATGGCCACGGCAAGGCCCAGTTGGGTCGGTGTCAGCAGTGTCAAAAAAATGTCCATGGGGACGCTATACCATCCTCATTTTCCGCTGCACCCGCAAAAACATCGCGTAACTTTCGATCAAATTGACGCACGCACACGCAAATAAGTTGCGCTGCACCTGCGAAGGAACTATCTCATCCGGCAAGCAAGCAAGGGGATATGAGCCATGGCGCACGATGGACAAGACATGACTTCGGCCACTTCGGTGATTCTGGACGATCTTTTGAAAAAGACCGCCGACGCAATCGCACCGGTCGATGCGATTCTGGAAACGGCCAAGGACAAGCTGCGCGGCCTGCTGAGCAAGGACGGCCGCGTGTCCGCTGCCCTTGTCGAACAGAACCAGACCGCCGCACATGGCCTGGCCTGGTTGGCCACATATGTTCAGGCCCTGCACCAGATGCAGAAATGGGCGACGGCCCTGACTGAAAATGGCCAGTTCGGCGAGGTGGAAAAGCTGATCCTGCAAATCGGGGTGGGCGAATATCTGGGCCAAATCCAGGGCGGCATCCCGATGAACCAGGGCGAAATCCTGCGCCCGCATGATCTGGGTCTGACCGCGAATGACATGGCGGACCTGTCCGCGCCTGCCACCATGGCGTTGATCCAGCACGGCAACACCCAGGCCGCACGCCTGCGCCTGGTCGCACTCATGCAGGAACGCAACGCCGAGATCACCGTCGGCGTCACCGGTCTGGATGACGAACTGGAAATGATCCGTGAACAGTTCCGCCGCTATGCGCTGGAAAAGGTCGAACCCTTTGCCCATGACTGGCACCTCAAGGACGAGCTGATCCCCATCGAGGTCATCAACGAACTGGCGGAAATGGGCGTCTTTGGCCTGACTATCCCCGAAGAACATGGCGGCCTTGGCCTGTCCAAAGCATCGATGTGCGTGGTCTCGGAAGAGCTCTCGCGCGGCTATATCGGCGTCGGTTCGCTGGGCACCCGCTCGGAAATTGCCGCCGAGCTGATCATCGCGGGTGGCACTGATGCGCAAAAGGCCAAATGGCTGCCTGCCATCGCCTCGGGCGAGACGCTGCCGACGGCCGTGTTCACCGAACCCAACACCGGATCGGACCTTGGCTCCCTGCGCACCCGCGCCGTCAAGGACGGGGACGACTACAGGATCACCGGCAACAAGACGTGGATCACCCACGCGGCCCGCACGCACGTGATGACCTTGCTGGCGCGGACCGACCCGAACACGACCGACTACAAAGGCCTGTCGATGTTCCTGGCCGAGAAAACGCCCGGCGACGATGCCAACCCCTTCCCCACCGAGGGCATGACCGGCGGCGAGATCGAGGTGCTGGGCTATCGCGGCATGAAGGAATACGAGCTGGGCTTTGACGGGTTCCACGTCAAAGGCGAGAACCTGTTGGGCGGCGAAGAGGGCAAAGGCTTCAAACAGCTGATGGAGACCTTTGAATCCGCCCGCATCCAGACCGCCGCGCGTGCCATCGGCGTGGCGCAATCTGCGCTGGATATCTCGATGCAATATGCCCAGGACCGCAAACAATTCGGCAAATCGCTGATCGAATTCCCACGCGTTGCCAACAAGCTGGCGATGATGGCCGTCGAGATCATGATCGCGCGTCAGCTGACCTATTTCAGCGCCTTTGAAAAAGACCAGGGACGCCGCTGTGACGTCGAGGCCGGCATGGCCAAGCTGCTGGGGGCCCGCGTGGCATGGGCGGCGGCCGACAATGGCCTGCAAATCCACGGCGGCAACGGCTTTGCGCTGGAATACAAGATCAGCCGCGTGCTGTGCGATGCGCGAATCCTCAACATTTTCGAGGGGGCCGGCGAAATTCAGGCACAGGTCATCGCGCGGCGTTTGCTGGGATAAGCCCCGTCAGACAGCCCGTTTAACGGGCACAGCGCCCAAATGCACCGCAAGCTTCCGCGCATATGCTGCACTTGCAGCATATGTCGCTTGTGAGGTGCCCCGCGACCCTCTACACCCGTTGGCATGAAACATGCCCGTCTCAATCGCGAGAAATGGATCAACGCAGGCATCACCGCCCTGCGCAGCGATGGTCCACCGGCATTGCGCGCCGAACCACTGGCGCGTCGTCTGGGCACGACCAAGGGCTCGTTCTACTGGCACTTTACCGATGTCCCGGCCTTTCACGAGGCCCTGCTGGATCACTGGAAGACCCAGGCCTTTGCCGATGTGGTCGCCCTGCTCGAAGCTGACGGCAACGCCGCGACCCGCCTGCAAGACTTTGGTGCCCATGTTCTGGACGACACCACAGCCCCTGCAATCCGGTCCTGGGCGCAGGAAAACAAAGACGCGGCAGACGCGCTGGCACAGGTGGATGCCGAACGGCTGACCTATATGGCGACCCTGTTGTTGCAACTGGGCCTCAAGAACCCCGATTTTGCCCGCGCCGCCTATGGCGCGCTGATCGGGATGCCGATGCTGCCCAAATCCAAACGGCACGATTCCGCCAATGCCTATACCGCCTTGATCGACCTCGTGCTGGCATTGCGCTAGTCAGCGCCATGCGCATTGCCCTGATACTCGCCCTGACCTTCGCCGTGTCCTGCAAAGCAGATGAAACCGCCCGCGCCTACGGTGCCGGTGGCAAGACATGGACCCTGACCGAAATCGACGGCCAACCGTTCAATGCGATGGCCTCGCTCAGCTTTCCCGAGGTCGACAAAATCGCCGGGCGCGGCCCCTGCAACGGCTTCTCTGGCACGATGTCGGTGCCCTACCCGTGGTTCAAGACCGGCCCGCTGCGCAGCACCCGCCGCGCCTGCCCGGCACTGGGTGACGAGACGCGCTATTTCACAGCCCTTCAGGACATGACCCTGATCGAAGTGTTGGGCGACGTGATGATCCTGAAGAACGAAAAAGGCCGCGAAATGATGTTCAGAGCCGCCGACTGAACGCCTCGACAAACCGTGCACGGGCCACAGGCAAGGCGCGGTTGCCCTGATCGGCAGCCAGATGCGTCTCCAGGAAATATCCGGTGGTCCGCAGCCCCTGGACAATCTCTGCGTCCGGCGCATCGCCACGGCCACGCAGCACCTCGGGCAGGGGCAGCATCCGGTCCACCCATTCACCCGCCCCCTCTGCCGACACCGCCCGCCCTGACCGGGGCGAGACATAGACCAGCCCCTCGGTCGCGCCAGTGACCGCGCAGGCCGACAGGTCCAGCCCGTATCCCATCTCTTCCAACAGCGCCAATTCCCACCGCAAATAGGCCAGCGGCCAGATCTCGTTCTGCCCCATCAGATCCAGCAAGGCTTCGGTCCGCCGGTACAGCGGCGCGTGCACCTCGCGCTCTGGCAGGCAAAAACACAACAGTGACGTCACCGCGTTCAGCCCCGCCAGCGACAACCGGTCGCCCATCGCCTGCGCGGCGCGGCTGCGCACGGGTTCTACTGTAAAGCTGCCGATGTGATCCTCAAGCCGCGCACGCCATGCCACGTCAAGCTGTGCGCCCGGTTGCAGGATCGGTGCAATCTTGCGGCTGGTCCCTCCGCGCACCACGCCCGCGTGGCGGCCGCGATCTTCGGTGAACACCTCGATGATCACCGATGTCTCGCCGTGTTTGCGCGCGGCCAGCAATATGCCTGTCCCCCGCCAGTCCACGCTCAGGCCAGCCCGTCGTGATCCAGCAGATGCCGCCCCGCGCGGTCCTCGACCTCGACCACCCACAGGTCAGGATCGAAACCGCGCTGCCGCGTCACCACCGCGTCAACCTCGGCCTCGGCGCCGCGCGCCAACTCCGCCCAGACGCGCGCATCGCTTTGCAAGTCAAAACTGCGGTGAAACACCACCGCCTGCCCGTCCAGCGTGTTCAGCTTGACCAGAACCGCGCCGCCCGTGTCATCGCCATGCGACACGACAAAACCCGGTATATCGAACAACCGCAGCCGCGTCAGATAGGCATCAACCCAGAACCGTGCAGTCAAACGGCTCATGGCTTCATCTTGCCCGATAAACTCCCCCCGGAGGGTCGGTTGGCCAAGAGATCAGGCGTTGCCATCTTTGAAATCCAGCCCCATCTGCGAATACCGCTCGGCCTCTTCCTGCCACTTCTCGCGCACCTTGACCTGAAGGAACAGGTGCACGCGACGGCCCAGAAACTCTTCCAGCTCGGCGCGGCTGGCCTTGCTGACAGATTTGATCGTCTCGCCCTTGTTGCCCAGAATGATGCCCTTGTGCCCCTCGCGGCTCACATAGACCACCTGATCAATCCGTGCGGTGCCGTCCTTGCGCTCTTCCCAGTTCTCGGTCTCGACCGTCAACTGATAGGGCAATTCCTGATGCAGCCGCAGGGTCAGCTTTTCACGGGTCATCTCGGCGGCGATCATGCGCATGGGCAGATCGGCAATCTGGTCCTCGGGGTACAGCCACGGGCCTTCGGGCAATTGACCGCCCAGCCACGTGCGCAGCGCATCGACGCCAAAGCCCTTCTCGGCCGAAATCATGAAGGTTTCGACAAAGGCGTAGCGGTCATTCAACTCCTTGGTCAGCCCCAGCAGAACCTGCGATTCCACGCGGTCGATCTTGTTGATCGCCAGCGCGACCTTGCGGCCTTCGCCAACGGTCGCCAGCCCCTCCAGGATGCGCTCCACGCCCTCTGTGACGCCACGGTGCGCCTCGACCATCAGGACCACCACATCGGCGTCCGCAGCCCCGCCCCATGCGGCCGCAACCATAGCGCGGTCCAACCGGCGGCGCGGCTGGAACAAGCCCGGCGTGTCCACGAACACGATCTGCGCGTCACCCTCGATGGCGACACCGCGAATACGCGCGCGAGTGGTCTGGACCTTGTGGGTGACGATCGACACCTTGGCCCCGACCATGCGGTTCAACAGGGTGGATTTGCCGGCGTTCGGCTCTCCGATCAGGGCGACGAAACCGGCGCGGGTGCTCATTTGGTTTTCTCCATTTGCGCCAGCAATGCGGCGGCGGCGGCCTGTTCGGCCTGACGTTTCGATTTGGCGGTGGCCTGCGCGCTGGCCCCGTTGGTCAGCTTTGCAGCAATCGTGAAAACGGGCGCATGATCCGGCCCTTCGCGGTGCACTTCGACATAGCGTGGCGGCTGCAACCCTTTGGCCTGCGCCCATTCCTGCATCGCAGTCTTGGCGTCGCGGGCGTCGGCGTCGACATCGTTGATACGCTTGCCCCAGAGCCGGATGATCATCGCCTGCGCCACGTCAAAGCCCGCGTCCAGATAGACGGCGGCAATCACAGCCTCCATCGCGTCGCCCAGCAGCGCCTCTTTGCGGCGCCCACCTGACAGCATCTCCGACCGGCCCAGCCGCAGAACCGCACCCAGATCGATCTCGCGGGCCACATCGGCGCAGGTTTCCTTGCGCACCAGCGCGTTGAACCGCGGCGCCAGCTTGCCCTCGGCGGCGTCAGTGTCCGCCTCCAGCAGCGCCTGCGCCATCGCCAGCCCCAACACCCGGTCGCCCAGAAACTCAAGCCGCTGGTTGTCGCCGCGCGTGGGCGACGACATCGACGCATGTGTCACGGCCTCGGTCAGCAGCGTCGGATCGGCGAACTCGTGTCCGATACGGTGTTGAAAGTCTTTGAGCTCGCTCGAAATTTTCATCAATACGCCTAGTGAATACCCTTGAAGAACCGGTCGCCGCGCCAGGTCCAGAAGAACAGCATCGACCGCCCCGCGGACGAGAACATGATCCGGTCCGCGCGGCCAATAAGGTTCTCATATGGCACGAAACCGACGCCACCGGCCAGTTGCGAAAACCGACTGTCAAGCGAGTTGTCGCGGTTGTCACCCATGAAGAAATACTGTCCCTCGGGCACCTGGAACACATTCGTGTTGTCCGAACTCTGGTTGGCCGTATTCAAAACAGTATAGCTGACCCCGTTGGGCATTGTCTCGATATACGCCGACTTGGTGCAATCGCCACCTTCGCCGACGGGGCCGTTTTCACAGCGCGGCACCAGCCCCTGCGGTCCCTGACGCTCCATCGACTCGGTGAATGTCCCTGCAGGTTCTTGCGGCAAGGGTTCTCCGTTCAGGATCACGATGCCGTCCTTGACCTGCACCGTGTCACCCGGCACGCCAATCAACCGCTTGATATAATCGCGTCCCGACACAGGGTGACGGAACACCACCACATCACCATGTTTGGGCGTGCCGCCAAACAGGCGTGTGTTGTCGCCGTCAAAGACACCGCAAATGTCTTCGGCGTCCACGTCCAGACCGATCCTCGGTATCACGATGCTGGGGCAGGACGCGTAGGAATAGCCGTAAACCATCTTGTTCACGAACAGGAAATCCCCGATCAGCAGCGTCTCTTTCATCGAACCGGACGGAATCCAGAACGGCTGAAAGAAAAGGGTGCGGAAAACGCCTGCGATCAGCAGCGCATAGACGATTGTCTTGATCGTTTCGACGAATCCGTTGCCGGATTTTTCCTTGGCAGCCATGGGACGCTCCTGCTTGGGTCACGCTGCTACATGCGGGTGCAGCGTCAAGGTGTCAAGGCAGGCCACATGCGGCCAATGCGTCAACCTGCTATGGGCCGCGCCTCGATCAGCACAAAGGCCTGTGCCCAGGGGTGATCGTCGGTCAGCGTCACGTGAATGATCGCTTCGTGCCCGGCGGGGGTCATCGCGGCCAGCCGCTCGGCAGCCCAGCCGGTGACATGCATCACGGGTTGTCCGGTGCGCAGGTTGCTGACGGCCATGTCGCGCCATGAAATGCCCATGCGCAGGCCCGTGCCCAATGCCTTGGAACAAGCCTCTTTCGCAGCCCAGCGTTTGGCATAGGTGCCCGCCACGTCGCGGCGCCGCTCGGATTTGGCCTGTTCCACCTCGGTGAACACGCGGTTGCGAAATCGGTCACCGAACCGGTCCAGCGTGCCTTGGATACGCTCGATGTTGGCCAGATCGGTGCCAATGCCCAGGATCATCGTGCGGCAATCTCGCCGGTCGCCTGATTGATCGTGACGGTCACCGTTGTCGCGTGGTTGTTCACGCCGTCCACATAGGTCTCGACGGGAATGGTCACCGACAACCCTTTGACCGGATCATATCGCGCCTTGGCGCGTGACAGGAACATGTTCGCCCAGCCGCCGGCCTCGGTGCTGACCAGGCGGCATTGCGGGAACGGCTCGTCCTTTGACGGATAAACCACCATCACGCTCAGAACGCAGCACACCGGTTCCTGCGTGTCCAGCGCCACCAACCGGATCGCCCCATTGGCAAAGGTGCGCGTCGGATCTGTCCAATAGACGTTCTCGGCCGAGGCGCGAAAGCCTTCGCAGGCACTGACCTTCACCTGGGCCAGCGCCGGTGCCGCCGTCAGGCCCAGAACCAAAGCGGCGCGGATTAATGCAGACATCATTCGACCATACTCCAAAAGCTCACGGCAGCCGCTTCACTTCGCTGCGGGCGCCCAGGGCAAAGAACACCCGGGACACCAATATATAAACAATCG
Organism: Pseudosulfitobacter pseudonitzschiae; assembly: GCF_900129395.1. Taxonomy (GTDB): domain Bacteria; phylum Pseudomonadota; class Alphaproteobacteria; order Rhodobacterales; family Rhodobacteraceae; genus Pseudosulfitobacter; species Pseudosulfitobacter pseudonitzschiae. The sequence continues at coordinate 153,391 of NZ_FQVP01000003.1, read as the reverse complement.
CCATCACCGCCACCATCGCGGCGACGAATCCGATCCCCAGGCTGGACAAATCACCCAGCAGTGCAGGCGCCACAACCAACACAACCGCCGCCAGCAACATCGAAAGCATGACACCAAACAGCGCAAACAGCCCCGCCATTTTCCACGCTTCACGATTTTCCGGCCGCCGCCCCGTCGCACGCACAAACCGCGCCCCCTCGTTCAGCGTGGTCAGCATGATCGGGATCAACGAAACCCCGCCCGAGCTTAAATCAAAGCCCAGATATTGGCGGATCAGATAGAGCAGCACCGGAAGGCCGATGCTCAGCCCTAGGTAAAACGTGGCAAAGCGCGGAATGTTGAAACGATACTCACCCACGGGCTTCGTCCATCAGGCGGCGCATCTCGGCGATGGCCGGCTGCAATCCGCGAAAGATCGCCTCGCCGATCAGGAAATGCCCGATGTTCAATTCCATTACCTCGGGAAAGGCCGCCACCGGCTGCACGGTATCATAGGTCAACCCGTGCCCCACATGCACCTCCAGCCCCAGCCCGTGTGCAAAGGTGGACATCTCGCGCAGCGCCTCAAGCTCACGGTCGCGGTCGTCAAAGCGTCCCTCGTGGTGGGCATCGCAATAAGCCCCGGAATGCAGCTCGATCACCTGTGCGCCGATACGGTGTGCCGCTTCGATCTGGCGCTGGTCCGCGCCGATAAAGATCGACACGCGGCAGCCGGCATCGCGCAAGGGGGCGATGAAATGTGCCAGCTTGTTCTCTTCGCGTGCCACTTCCAGCCCGCCCTCGGTGGTGCGCTCCTCGCGCTTTTCCGGCACGATGCACACGGCGTGGGGGCGGTGGCGCAGGGCAATCTGCTGCATCTCTTCGGTTGCGGCCATCTCAAAGTTCAGCGGCACCGTCAGCACCTCCATCAACCCCTCGATGTCCGCGTCCGAAATATGCCTGCGGTCCTCGCGCAAATGCGCCGTGATGCCGTCACAGCCCGCCTCTTGCGCGATCCGCGCGGCCCGCAGCGGGTCAGGCGTGTCGCCGCCGCGTGCATTGCGCACCGTGGCCACGTGATCAATGTTCACCCCCAGACGAAGGGACCCAAGCGGTTTCATAAGCTACTCCAGATCGTATTTTGCGCCGCAGCCTAATGCCCGACGCGCCCAAGCGCGAGGGCTTCTTTGTACCGATACACCGGCCTTCATCTTGCCAGGTAAACTCCGGGGGCGCGCCGCAAGGCGCGGGGGCAGAGCCCCCTATTCCTGCTCCGAGCGCGCCTCGGACTTGCTGGCCGCCTTGGCTGCAGCCTTTTCCGCAGCCTTGGCCTTCAGCGCCTCGAACTTGGCCTTGATCGCGCCCTTGCGCCGTTTTTGATAGGCGCGCAACAGCGGCACAGAGATATAATAGGCAATTGTCCCGCAAATGATCCCCGGAATGATCCCCCCCACCAGATAGGGGAAAAACACATCATGGAAGAACCGGTCCAACCCGGTCCAGTTCGTCGGATTGCCCTGCACGACCGCAATCAGGTTGTCCCACAGATCCGCCGCCGCGTCATAGAACTTGCCCCCGAACGACCGGTGTTCTTCGGGGTCCATGCGGGTGCCCAGCAGCCAGTGACCGGTTTTCAACGACGCGATGCCGATGGGCACATAGGTCAGCGGATTGCCAAAGAACGTGGCCATCAACGCCGCCAGCAGATTGCCGCGCATGGCCTTGCCGACAAGAGCCGCCACCACGAAATGCAGGCCGTAAAACGGTGTAAACGTCGTGAACACACCGGCCCAGATGCCCCGCGCAATGCGTTCGGGCGTATCGGGCAGCCGCCGCACCCGGTGTTTGACATAGTGAAACGCACGGGTCCAACCCCCGCGCGGCCACAAGGCCTCGGCCAATGCGCGCAGGAACGGTTTGGGATCTCGACGTTTGAAGATCACCGTATCAGGGTCCTTCCCGTTCGGATTCAGGCGGTACGCGCCGGATCGGCTGCACCTTTTGTGACATCGCGGAAGCGCTCGATCGACGCAACCTCGCTCTCGGCTTCAAGTGTCAGCATCAGCGAATGCAAATGCTCCACATCGCGCAGTTCAACATTTATCAGCAGGCGGTAAAAGTCCGGTTTCCGGTCCAGGAACTCTAAATCCGAAATATTTGCGCTGCTGTCGCCGATCAAGGTGCAGATCCGGCCCAACACCCCCGCATCGTTGCCAATCGTCATATCCAGCGTGGCCCCGTAAACCGCCGGGTGGCTGCCGTCATGCCAATGCAGGTCCAGCCAGCGGTCGGGCTGATCGTCGAAATCCACCAGCCGCTGACAGTCGATCGAATGCACGACCACGCCCTGTCCGCGATAGGTGATCCCAACGATACGTTCCCCCGGCAAAGGCTGGCAACAGGTGGCCCGGTCAAAGCTTTGCCCCGGCGACAGGCCGATCACTGCGCGGCGCTTGTCGACCTTCTTGCCGGTTTTGGGCGCAAGATCGGGATAGACCGACTGCACCACTTCACGACCCGTCAGTTCGGCGCTGCCCAGGCGCGCCAGAACCTCGTCACCGTCCGAAAGCCGCAGGTGTTTGGCCGCGGTGTCCAATACCTTGTCCGTCGCCTTGCGTCCGACATTGGAGAACGCCGAGCGGGCCAGCTCGTGCCCCAGCTTGATAAACCGTTCGCGATCCGCTTCGCGCAGCGACCGGCGCACGGCCGACTTGGCCTTGCCGGTTGTGGCGATCTCAAGCCATGTGGCCTGCGGCGTCTGACCCTCTGCAGTGATAATCTCGACCGACTGGCCGTTTTTCACCCGCGTCCACAGCGGCACCCGCATTCCGTCGACCTTGGCGCCCACACAGGCGTTGCCGATCCGCGTATGGATGGCATAGGCGAAATCAATCGGCGTCGCCCCACGGGGCAGCTTCACCACGTCGCCCTTGGGCGTAAAGCAGAACACCTGATCCGAATACATCTCAAGCTTGACCGCTTCGAGAAAATCGTCGTGATCGTCTTCGTCGTTGAACTGTTCGGTCAGCCCCGCAATCCACTTGACCGGATCAACCGCAAAGGGGTTCTGCGACCGCACACCGTCGCGATAGGACCAATGCGCCGCCACGCCGCTTTCGGCCACATCATGCATCTGGCGGGTGCGGATCTGCACCTCGACCCGCTTGCCGTCCCGGCCCGACACGGTGGTGTGAATCGAACGATATCCGTTGCTCTTGGGCTGGCTGATGTAATCCTTGAACCGGCCCGGCACCGCGCGCCACCGCTGATGGATCGCGCCCAGCGCGCGATAGCAGTCTTCTTCGCTTTCAGTGATCAGGCGAAAGCCGTAGATGTCCGACAGCCGCGAAAAGCTCAGGTCCTTTTCCTGCATCTTGCGCCAGATCGAAAACGGCTTTTTCGCGCGGCCAAAAACATCCGCCTCGATATCGGCCTTTTCCAGCTCGTGCCGCATGTCGTTGGTGATCCGCTGGATCACGTCACCGGTTTCCCGTTGCAAGGTGACAAAACGGCGGATGATCGACGCGCGCGCCTCGGGGTTAAGCACCCGAAACGCCAGATCTTCCAGCTCTTCGCGCATCCATTGCATACCCATGCGACCCGCCAGTGGCGCAAAGATATCCATCGTCTCGCGGGCTTTTTGCACCTGCTTGTCGACGCGCATCGACTTGATCGTACGCATGTTGTGCAAACGGTCCGCCAACTTGACCAGAATCACCCGCATGTCCTTGGACATTGCCATGAACAGCTTGCGGAAATTCTCGGCCTGCTTGGTTTCCAGCGAACTGAGTTGCAGGTTGGTCAGCTTGGTCACGCCATCAACCAGCGTGGCAACATCGTCGCCGAACAATTCCGATACGGTCTTATAAGAGGCTTTGGTGTCTTCGATCGTGTCGTGCAACAGCGCGGTGATGATCGTGGCATCATCCAGTTGCTGTTCGGTCAGGATCGCGGCGACGGCCACGGGGTGCGTGAAATACGGCTCGCCCGAGTGGCGAAACTGCCCCTCGTGCATCTTCGCGCCGTAATCATAGGCGGCGCGAATAAGATCTTCATGTGTCTTGGGGTTATAATTGCGGACCAGCGCGATCAGGTCGTCGGCAGAGATCATTTGGTCCGCACCTTAAGGCGTTAGCCTTGCCCCTGAGCCGCCATCAACTGACGCAGCAGCATTTCTTCGGTCATGCTGTCTTCGTCGGGCTTGTCAGCTGTTTCCTGACCCATCAAAAGCGCCATTGCGTCTTCTTCCGGCTCGTCGATTTCGATCTGGTTCTGGTTGCTTTCGATCATCCGCTCGCGCAGGTCATCGGCACCTTGGGTTTCCTCTGCGATCTCGCGCAGGGACACGACAGGGTTCTTGTCGTTGTCACGGTCGACAGTGACAGCGGAGCCCGCCGAAATTTCGCGCGCCCGGTGTGCGGCAAGCATCACCAGTTCAAAGCGGTTTGGAACCTTATCTACGCAGTCTTCGACTGTTACGCGGGCCATTTGGGTGCTCCTGCATCGGACAATAACATCAGAAGACGTGTATTTAGGCGCTTCCGGCCCTGATGACAAGGCGAAAACAAGCGCCAAAGCGACGCAGCGCCGCGTGTTACAACGGCACGACCTCGGCCCGAAGCGCAGGGTCCAGCGCGTCGCGCATCTGTACCACAGTCTGCCCTGTCACCGGATGCACCCAGTCGGGTGCCACATCCGCCAGCGGCACCAGCACAAAGGCGCGTTCATGCATTCGCGGATGCGGCAGGATCAGCTGGTCAGGGGTCTCTTTCATCTGCTGCGCAAGCGGCAGTTCGCGCCAGCGGGCATAGGTTTCACGGTCCGGCAACACCTGATCCCCGACGGCAATCAGGTCCAGGTCGACCGTGCGCTGCCCCCATCGTTGCACCCGCTCCCGCCCCAGCTCGGCCTCGATCCGATGTAACGCTGAGATAATATCACCTGGGGTAGAATTCCACTTTAAGGAGAGTGCCGCATTGACATAATCCGGCCCGGCGCCTGCAGGAAAGCACGGCGTCGCATAAAACGGGCTGGCGTTGCGAATCACCCCGCCCGCCTTTTCCAGCTGCACATAGGCAGTTTTCAGCGTTTCTTCCGGCGTTCCGGCGAAAGACCGCTGATTTGACCCCACGGCAATCAGTATATCTGACCGGAATTGCATCAACTCAACGTCCCTTTTGACCGCCTGCATGGCTTGCAGCATAATTAAAAATACATATTTTCGCCCGGTACGCTCTGTCTTAATTCACCAACACACTCACGGAAACAGGCAGGCGGGGCGTTTTCGAAAGGACGTTTCATGTTTTATAAGGACGAACGGCTCGCGCTGTTCATCGACGGATCCAATTTGTATGCCGCAGCGAAAGCATTAGGTTTCGACATCGACTACAAATTGTTACGTCAAGAGTTCATGCGTCGCGGCAAGCTCCTCCGCGCATTTTACTACACTGCGCTTCTGGAAAATGACGAATACTCGCCAATTCGCCCTCTGGTTGATTGGCTGAACTACAACGGCTTCACCATGGTCACGAAGCCAGCCAAGGAATACACCGATTCCATGGGCCGCCGTAAGGTCAAGGGCAACATGGACATCGAATTGGCAGTCGACGCAATGGAGCTTGCTCCGCGTGTGGATCACATCGTTCTGTTTTCGGGCGACGGGGATTTTCGCCCGCTGATCGAAAGCTTGCAACGTCAAGGCGTACGAGTCTCGGTTGTGTCCACGATCCGCAGCCAGCCCCCGATGATCTCGGACGACCTGCGGCGTCAGGCCGACAACTTTATCGAGTTGGAGGAACTGAAGGACGTGATCGGCCGTCCGCCCCGCGAAGAGGACATGGCACAGCGTCCCAGCGCGGTTGCGAACGAACGCTAACCCCGACGGGCTGCACATCCCAGGCGCATTGCGCAGCCCCAGCAAACCATCAAACCGGGCCTTCCCTCTCGAAGGCCCGGTTTTTTTTGGTGACAGACCTCTGCCGGACTCAGACAGATTTGATCGGCCGAAACGCCATGTGTGGAGGCCCACAGGGTTTACGCCGCCCGCCTGACGACCTACCTGTCACATATCACCACCCCGGAGCCTGTCATGCCGTCCAAACCGCCCCTGACCCTGTATCTTGCCGCCCCGCGCGGGTTCTGCGCAGGCGTGGACCGCGCCATCAAGATTGTCGAAATGGCCCTCGAGAAGTGGGGCGCGCCGGTCTATGTGCGCCACGAAATCGTGCACAACCGCTTTGTCGTCGACGGGCTGCGCGACAAGGGTGCGGTTTTTGTCGAGGAACTGGACGAATGCCCCGACGACCGTCCCGTGATCTTTTCCGCCCATGGCGTGCCCAAGGCGATCCCCGCCGCCGCCGAGGGTCGCCAAATGGTCTACGTCGATGCCACCTGCCCGCTGGTCAGCAAGGTCCACATCGAGGCGCAGCGCCATTCCGAGGCTGGCCTGCAGATGATCATGATCGGTCATGCCGGGCACCCCGAAACGATCGGTACCATGGGCCAATTGCCCGAAGGCGAAGTGTTGTTGGTCGAAACGCCCGATGACGTCGCGCAGGTCGAAGTCCGCGACCCCACGCAACTGGCCTACGTCACCCAGACAACGCTGAGCGTGGATGACACCGCCGACATCGTGGCCGCACTCAAGGCACGGTTTCCGGGCATCGTGGGTCCGCACAAGGAAGATATCTGTTACGCCACCACCAACCGCCAGGAAGCGGTGAAAGCCATCGCGCCCAAATGCGACGCCATGCTGGTGGTGGGCGCGCCGAACTCGTCCAACTCGCGCCGTCTGGTCGAGGTGGGCGCACGTGCCGGCTGCGACTATGCCCAACTGGTCCAGCGCGCCGCCGACATCGACTGGCGCAGCCTGGAAGGCATCACCTCGATCGGCGTGACCGCTGGGGCCTCCGCCCCCGAGGTGCTGATCAACGAAGTCATCGACGCGCTCAAAGCCCGCTTCGACGTGACCACGGAACTGGTCGAAACCGCCGTGGAACACGTCGAATTCAAAGTGCCCCGCGTGCTACGCGCCACCGCCTGAGGAGGTTCCCATGACAAAGACCACCGGCCTGAACCATCTTGGCCTGACCGTACGCGATCTGGACACCACCACCGGCTTTTTCGTCAAATGCCTGGGCTGGCTGCAAACCGCCCAGGACTTTTCCTATCCGCGCACAACCGTGACCGATGGCAACTTGCGCCTGACCCTGTGGCAGGCCGATGCAGAGGCCCGCGACTTTGACCGGCACACCCAGATCGGCCTGCATCATCTGGCGCTGTCGGTTCAGGATCAGACACACCTGCAGGACACCGCCGAACTGGTCGCCGGCTGGCCGGGTGTGAACGTCGAGTTCATGCCCGAACAGATGGGCGACGGCCCCCGCCAGCACATGATGTTCACCGAACCGGGTGGCCTGCGCATGGAATTGGTCTGGGACGGCCACTAAGACGACCACCTGACAGGACACGCCCACCATGAACACGATCCCCCGCGCACCTCTGGTCCTGGGCCTTCTGGGCCTGCTGCCCTTTGTCTGGGGCGCCGCCACGGTTCTCAGCCCCGATCTGGCCGACTGGTGCATCCGCACCTTGGGCTCTCGCTTTGTCGGCCCTTACGTGCAGCTGTTTTACGGCGCGGTGATCCTGTCGTTCATGTCCGGCGTGTTGTGGGGTTTCGCCACCAAGACCCAAGGGGCGCAGGCCGCCACCGGCTATGCGCTGTCTGTGATCCCGGCCCTCTGGGCCTTTGTCATGACCGGCAACGGACCCGAGGCGGCGGGGTTGAACCTGATGGTGGGTTTTGCGGGCCTGTTGCTGCTCGACTTTGCCTTCTGGCGCTGGGGCCTCGCACCGGTCTGGTGGATGCACCTGAGGGTGCTTCTGACCGCTGTCGTGCTGATCTGTCTGGCCATCGGAATATTTGCATGAGCGACAAGGCCACACTGGATGTCTACGCGGCCAAGGCTGCCGATTATGCCATCATGACTGATTACGATGACCCGCAGCTAAGCGACTTCATGGTCGCCCTTGGCACGGGCCGCGTGCTGGATCTGGGCTGTGGGCCGGGACGGGCTGCGGGACGCATCGCACGCGCAGGCTTCGACGTGACGGCCATGGATGCCGTGCCCGAAATGGTGGCAATGGCCGCCCGCCACCCCGGCGTGACCGCCCGACTTGGCACCTTTGACGACATCAGCGGCACCTACGACGGCATCTGGGCCAACTTCAGCCTGCTGCACGCCCCGCGAGCCGACATGCCGCGCCACCTGTCCGCGATCAAGGCGGCTTTGCGCCCGGGCGGCCTGTTCCACATCGGCATGAAACTGGGCACCGGCGCCGCCCGCGACAGCATCGGCAGGCTCTACACCTATTATTCCGAACCCGAACTGGCCCGCCTACTGACCGACGCGGGGTTTAGCATCGATGCCCGCGCATATGGGCGCGACAAGGGGCTGGACGGCACCTATGCTGACTGGCTATGTCTGCGCGCTCATGGCTGATTTATTTGCATATACCGATGGCGCGTGCAGCGGCAATCCCGGCCCGGGCGGCTGGGGCGCGCTGATGCTCGCAATGGACAATGGCGCGGTCGTCAAACAGCGCGAGCTGAAAGGCGGCGAGGCGGCCACCACCAACAACCGCATGGAACTGCTGGCCGCGATCAACGCGCTTGAAGCGCTTGAGCGGCCCAGCAAGATCACCGTGGTGACCGACAGCAACTATGTCAAAAATGGCATCACCGCGTGGATCTTCGGCTGGAAGAAAAACGGCTGGAAGAACGCGGCAAAGAAACCCGTGGCCAATGCCGAACTGTGGCAGCGTCTGGATCAGGCACAGGCCCGCCACGACGTGACCTGGAAATGGGTCAAGGGCCACGCAGGCCACCCCGAGAACGAGCGCGCCGATGCGCTGGCGCGCGCGGGCATGGCCCCCTTCAAGACCAAGTCGAAATGAGGCTGGTCGCCTGCCCCGTCGCCCTGCACCCGGATGGGGCACCGCGCCGTCTGGCTATCGCAACCCACCCGCAAATTGCATTGGTTCACGCCGAAATCGCCCCCAATGCCCGCCCCGAGAACACAGCCGCACAGGCGCTTTATGCCATCGGCGGGCTGGAAACACGCGCCGCGCTGCTTCTTGGAACCTCTGACGACATCGTTGCGGGCGAACGCTGGCATTTCGCCCTGTGCCGCACGGTCCCGCCCGTGCGCGCCCAATGGCAGAACGCGGGCCCCGACGGCACCCTGCAACGCTTTGGCTGGCTGGCGCTGGACGACACATTGCCCGACGGCCTGACCGCGCCCCACGACCGCGCTATCGACTGGATCAGGGCCGCGCTATGAGCTGGCTGGCGCTTCTCGATTTCGGCTCGGTCATGATCTTTGCCCTGACCGGCGCGCTGGTTGCCAGCCGGGCCCAGATGGACCCCGTGGGGTTCCTGTTCATCGCCTGCCTGACCGCCATGGGCGGCGGCACCCTGCGTGACGTTCTGCTGGACCGCAATCCGGTCTTCTGGATCGCGCAACCCACCTATATCGCCGTCGCATGTGGGGCGGCCATCGTGGTGTTCTTCACCGCACACCTGCTGGAAAGCCGCCTGCGCACGTTGGTGTGGCTGGATAGTCTGGCACTGGCCATCGCGGTCCCTGCGGGCGCGGGCGTGGCGCTGGACCTTGGCGCACCCGCCCCGATCATCATCCTGATGGGCATGATCACCGGCTGCATGGGCGGCCTGATGCGCGATGTGGTGGTGGGCGACGTGCCCGTGGTGCTGAAACAGGGCGAACTTTACGTCTCGGCGGCCTTTGGCGGCGCTCTGGCGCTGTGGCTCACCTCGACCTACATCGCCACCGGCCTGCCCGCCCTTGTCGCAGGCGCAGGCGTCACATGGGCCTTGCGTGCCGGATCACTGGCCTTTGGCTGGCAATTGCCCACCTACCGGTCGACCCCGCCAAAATCCTGAACCCGGTCACATCTCTGGTTCAAGAACCTTCCCCAAAGGACCGGCCTGCTACCTGCGCCAATGCGTCGGGACAATGATCAACGCCCCGATGCTGGCCGCGATGGCGTTCAGCCCCGGACTGGAAAACCCGAAGCCGAACATCAGCCGCACAAAGTAGAACAAGAACGCCCCACCCACGCAGATGATGATGCTTTGCGCGATGCCGTTGCGGGTAAACCCCGTGCGTTCAGAGACATAGCCAACGATCCCCGCAATCACCACGGTGCCGATCATCACGGGAAACATCGCGCGCTCCTAAAGCTGGCTGCCTGCGGGCAAGGCGGTGCCGCGCAGGAATTCCGTTGCATCCTGCGCCCCGCGCCCGGCCTTTTGCAAGCGGGTCAGCTGCACAGCGCCCACGCCACAGGCAACGGTCAGCGCATCATCCAGCACCACACCCGCAGCCCCCTGCCCCTTGGCCAGACGGCTGCCCAGCACCTTGATCCGCACGCCATCCCGCTCGAACCACGCGCCGGGAAAAGGCGAAAGCCCGCGAATTTGCCGGTCCACCTCGACCGCATCGCGTGACCAGTCCAGCGCCGCCTCGGCCTTGTCGATCTTGTGGGCATAGGTAACGCCGTCCTCGGGCTGCACCTGCGGCGTCAGCTCATCCAGCTGGCCCAGCGCCCGAACAACCGCCGCAGCGCCCAGCGCGCTCAGCCGGTCGTGCAATTGCGCCGTGGTCTCGGTCGCACCAATCGGCGTGGCCTCGCGCAGCAGCACCGGACCGGTGTCCAGCCCCGCCTCCATCTGCATGATGCACACGCCGGTTTCCGCATCCCCCGCCATGATCGCGCGATGAATGGGTGCCGCACCCCGCCAGCGCGGCAACAGGCTGGCGTGAATGTTCAGACACCCGCGCGCGGGCGCGTCCAGGATCGCTTGCGGCAGGATCAGGCCATAGGCCACGACCACCGCCACATCCGCCTGCAACGCCGCGAACTCCGCCTGCGCCTCGGCGGATTTCAACGACACCGGATGGCGCACCTGCAACCCCAGCGCCTCGACGCGGGCGTGAACCGGCGTCGGGCGGTCCTTCTTGCCCCGCCCCGCAGGACGCGGCGGCTGGCAATAGACGGCGGCAATCTCGTGACCGGCGTCAACCAGCGCGTCCAGCACCGGCACCGAGAAATCAGGCGTGCCCATAAAGATGATGCGCATAGGGTGTCCTTTCCTGACAGGCAGGCGCTAACGCAATTTGCGTGCCCTGCGGATCAGCATATCGCGTTTCACGCGGCCCAGATTGTCGAAATACATCCGCCCGGCCAGATGGTCGATCTGATGCTGCGCCGACCGCGCCTCAAGCCCTTCGAAATCACGCCGGTCTATCACGCCCTGGGCGTTCAGAAACCGCACGGTCACCGCCTTGGGGCGGACGATCTCGGCGTGCACACCGGGCAGGTTGGGCGAGGCTTCGGTCCCCGCCTCGACCTCGTCCGAGGCCATCAGAACTGTGGGATTCGCCAAAAGGATACGGCGGCTGCGGTCCGGCGTGGCATCAACCACCGCCACTTGCAGCATCACCCCGATCTGTGGCGCAGCCAGCCCGACTCCGGGCATCGCGTCCATCGTCTCGACCATGTCGGCCCACAAGGCGTGGATCTCGTCAGTAATCTCGTCCACCGGCGCCGCCGCCGTGCGCAGGCGTTTGTCAGGCCATGGCACGAACGGGCGCAGGGTCATGTGGCGGCCGCGTCATAGTCGGCCAGCAAGGCCGCGCGGGCATCCGCGTCGAGACGGTCAAAGGTCAGCACCCCGTCCAGATGGTCATACTCATGCTGCGCACACACCGCGTCAAATCCGGTCAGGTCACGAGAATGCCGCGCGCCGTCAAGACCGGTATAGTGCAGCCGTACACTCGCAGGGCGCGCCACACGGGCCGACACGCCGGGAATCGACAGGCATCCTTCATCATTCTCCACAGGGGTGTCGTCCAGCACATCAATCTGCGGGTCGATACACACCAACGGATCGGGCGCGCCGTCTTTCCAGGCGGTGTCCATCACGAAAATCCGCAACATCTCGCCAATCTGCGGCCCGGCCAGCCCGCGCCCGGGGGCCGCGTACATGGTTTCCAGCATATCCGCCGCCAGTATCTGAACCTGCGCGGTCACCTCGCCCACCTCAGCGCAAGGCTGGGTCAGGCGCGCGTCCGGCCAGGTCAGGATCGGGCGGATGCTCATGATTTCTCGCGGGCCAGTTCGCGCTTCAGCTTGGTCATCTTGCGCGTGATCATCTGCCGCCGCAGCGGCTTGAGATAGTCGATGAACAACTTACCGTCCAAATGGTCGATCTCGTGCTGCACGCAAGTGGCCCACAGCCCGCCCATTTCTTCCGTGTGTTCCTTGCCGTCCCGGTCGATCCAGCGCACCTGCACCTCGGCGGGGCGAGTCACGTCGGCGAAATGCTCGGGGATCGACAGACAGCCCTCTTCATAGACGTTCGTCTCTTCCGAGGACGCAATGATTTCGGGATTGAACATGATCAACGGACGGGGCGCCTCACCCTCGGCCTTGACGCAATCCAGCACGATCAACCGCTCCAGCACCCCCACCTGGGGTGCTGCGAGTCCGATGCCCGGCGCATCGTACATAGTGGCCAGCATATCATCGCCAAGGCTGCGCAATTCGTCCGTCATGTCGGTGACGGGCGTGCACAGCTTCTTGAGCCGGGGGTCGGGGTGCAACAGGATCGGGCGTTTCATGGCAGGTCATGTAGGACAACACGGGCGGCGGTGCAACGGCCCCTTGCGCCTGACTGTCAGCGCGTTAGCAATACGGTCGCAAATCACAGGAGAGAGCCACATGAGCTTTGACGACATCGTAGACCGCCGCGGCACCCATTGCGCAAAATGGGACATGATGGACAAGCTCTATGGTGTCTCTGCCGACGACGGGCTGGCGATGTGGGTGGCGGACATGGATTTCAAACCGCCCCAATGTGTTCTCGATGCGCTACAGGCGCGGGTCGATCACGGCATGTTCGGCTATTTCGGGGACGACAGCGAATACCACGCGGCAATCCAGTGGTGGATGAAAGAACGCCACGGCTGGGACATCCAGCCCGAGTGGATCTTTACCACCCACGGGTTGGTGAACGGTGCCGCCATGTGCGTCGACGCCTATACCCAGCCCGGCGATGGTGTGGTGATGTTCACGCCGATCTACCATGCCTTTGCCCGCGTCATCAATGCCGCCGACCGGCGCGTGGTTGAATGCCAGATGGCCCTGAACGACGGGCGGTACGAACTGGATTTCGACGCATGGGACGCGCAGATGGACGGCAGCGAAAAACTGCTGATCCTGTGCAGCCCGCACAACCCCGGTGGCCGCGTTTGGACCAAAGCCGAGCTGGAAGGCGTCGCAGCCTTTGCCAAGCGGCACGACCTGATCATCGTTTCGGACGAAATTCACCACGATCTGGTGATGCCCGGCAACACCCACATCCCGATGGCCAAGATCGAAGGCGTCACCGACCGTCTGGTGATGATGTCGGCCACGACCAAAACCTTCTCCATCGCGGGCGCCCACGTGGGCAACGTCATCATTCAGGACGAGACCCTGCGCGCGAAATTTGCCAAACGCATGGGCGCGCTGGGGCTGTCGCCCAACGCTTTTGGCCTGTTCATGGCAACCGCGGCCTATTCGCCCGAAGGGGCGCAATGGGTCGATGACGTGATGGAATACATCGCGGGCAACGCCCGGATTTTCGACGCCGGCGTCAACGCGATCCCGGGGCTGAAAGCGATGCCGTTGCAGGCGACATACCTCAGCTGGGTCGACTTCGCAGGCACCGGCATGAGCCGCGAGGAAGTCACCCGCCGCATCGAAAAAGACGCGCAGATTGCCGCCAACTACGGCCCGACCTTCGGCAAGGGCGGCGAGACGTTCATGCGCTTTAACATCGCCACCCAGCGCAGCCGCGTCGAAGAAGCAGTCGCGCGTCTGACAAAAGCGTTCGGCGACTTGCAGTAATCCGCGCACCCGGGGCGTCGTGACAGGTCGGGCCGCAACAGCCCGACCTTTTTCGTTTCACCCGCGCCTGCGCCACAGCACCGACACCGTCAGCCCCAGCACCAGACACTCGGCCACCGGACCTGCCAGCCATATCCCGACCTCGCCCCAGATCAGCGGCAACAACAGCGTCAGCGGCAGCCCGAACAGATAGGTGCGCGACAGGCCCAACAGTCCCGCACGCGGCGCGTCTCCGATGGCCTGGAAATGCGTCGCCACCATCATCAGCGGCCCGAACATGAACATCGTTGCAGTCGTGATCGGCAGAATGCGCGCCACCTGCGCCACGATCTGCGGATCATCGACAAACACCGCGCCCAACCGTGGCGCGCCCAGCAGGTACACCACCTGCACGCACAGCCCGTAAGCCAGGCCAATGCCGACCGCCACGCGCAGGGCGGCCCGCACCCGCGCGTCCTGCCCTGCGCCGTAAACATTCGCCGTGATCGTCTGGAACGCCATCGACAATCCCAACAGCGGCAGAAACGCAAAGGTCATCAACCGCGAGATAATGCCAAAGGCCCCCGCAATCGCATTGAACTGCGCCCCACCCCAAAGCTGGATCGCAACCAAGGTCACAGCCGCCGACAACGACAGACCGACATACCCAAGACTTGAGGGCGCGCCCAAGGCCAGCAACCGCCCCCAATGCGCGGGCCGCATGGGCCACACCACAGGACGCGGCTGCCCACGCCGCACCGCGATAACCGCCAGCCCCGCGCAAAGCTGCGAGAGCAACGTGCCAATGGCCGACCCCGCCACCCCTTGGCCCAGTCCCACCACCAGCAGCGCGTCAAAGCCGATGTTCAGCACCGCCGCCATCAGCATGATCGCCGCCATCGGCCCCATGCGCCCCTGCGCCCGCAGCGCATCGACGCCAATCGCCACCAGGAACCCCAGCGGCGACCCGAATACCAGTATCGCCAGATACAAATGCCCGGTGTCCGCCAATCCGACATCCCCCGCCGCCACACGTATCGCCATGGGCGCGCCAAACAGCACGAACAGTCCCATCAGAACAAAACTGACCACCAGCGCCAGTTGCAGCGCACTGCCCAGCAACGCGTGCGCCCGCGGACCATCGCCCGCGCCCAGCGCCTGCGCGTACAGGGCGGAAAACCCGTTCGACACCAGCGTCGAAAGCGCCACCAGCATCATGTACAGCGGGAACATCAGCGTCACGGCAATCACCGCCCGCGCGCCCACATAGACACCCAGGAAATAGGCATCGACAACAGCAAAGGCACCGTTGACCCCCATCACCAGAATGATGGGTGCCGCAGTGCGCAAAAACAGCGGCAACAACGGGCCGCTGGTAAACATATTGAAAACGGGCGCATCGCTCATGGCGCACCCGCAAAGGACAGATAAAACATCCAAAGCCTCTTTCGGTCTCAGATGCGGTATCGGGAAGGGGCTCGCGTTGCCGTCGGACCGCATGTGTACCAAGAAAGGGACCAGATGCCGGTTCCCGAACTTCACCATCCATGCGAGCGGCAGGGGTCGGGCCCATGCAACGCGATTACACGCGGCCCGAAAGGTCGTCAAGCGTGACGCAATTTACATCTCGGCGGCAGGCCGATCCGACAGCAGGGCCACAGGCGCGTCCGGCGATTTTTCAAAGTCCAGCGCAGGTTTGTCCGCAACCGCAGTCGCGCGCTTGAACTCATAGTTCATCTCGCCCGCCTCTTCGTCCGAGGCAACAATCAGGCACTGAAACAGGTGAATGGCGCCATCGTACAGATCGACATAGCCGCGCAGATAGGGCGCGGTGGACGCCTCCACCGAAAACCCGGTTTTCCACATGCGCAGCACGGGATACGTCACCCCGTCGATGTTCACACGCAGGCGCGACGCCTTTTTCAGTCCGTTCAAACGGGCGCTGTCCAGACCGGCTTGTACTTCTTTGGGCAGAAATGTCGTCATGATCGTCCCCAGTGCTGTCGCATTGAAACTTGGCGCTTCTTTACCCCGCTTCAAGTGAATTTCTGATGAATTCCAAATTGCTGCGCTGCGGCTGTTGCAGAAATGTGCACCTGCGCAGGGGACCTGCGCGGTGGCACCGCTGTGCCTTTGCCCCCCTGCGCCCTAGGTATGTCCCAAGCAGAAAGGGAGATGACGCATGGGATTGCTCGTAGACGGCAAATGGCAGGACAAATGGTATGACACGGACTCTTCGGGCGGCAAGTTCGAACGCTCTGAGTCGAAGTTCCGCAACTGGATCACCGCGGACGGATCAGCGGGCCCTTCCGGCGAAGACGGGTTTGCCGCCGAATCGGGGCGCTACCATCTCTATGTGTCCTACGCCTGCCCCTGGGCCCACCGCGCATTGATCTTTCGCAGCCTCAAGGGGCTGACAGATCACATCGGCCTGTCGGTCGTTCACCCCGAAATGCTGGGCGACGGCTGGACCTTTGACACCGATTATGACGGGGCCACCGGCGACAGGCTGTTCGACCTGCCCTTTGCCCGCGACATTTACACCCGCGCCAACCCGACCTTCACGGGGCGTGTGACCGTGCCGATCCTCTGGGACAAACAGCGCGAAACCATCGTGAACAACGAAAGCGCAGAGATCATTCGCATGCTCAACAGCGCATTCAACGACATCACGGGCAACACCGACGACTATTGGCCGCAAGAGCTGCGCGACGCCATCGCACCGGTGAACGACCGCATCTACGACACGCTGAACAACGGCGTTTACAAATCTGGCTTTGCCACCTCGCAAAAGGCATATGACGAGGCGGTGCACCCGCTGTTCGACACGCTGGACTGGCTTGAGGACCGCCTGAGCCGGAACCGCTACCTGATGGGCGACCAGATCACCGAGGCCGACTGGCGGCTGTTCACCACGCTGGTGCGCTTTGACAAGGTTTATCACACCCACTTCAAGTGCAACCGCGCGCGGATTACCGACTATCCCAACCTGTGGGCCTATACGCGCGAGCTGTATCAATGGGATGGCGTGGCTGAAACGGTCAACTTCGACCACATCGTGCATCACTATTACTACAGCCACGACAACATCAATCCGAACCGGATCATCCCGATCAACCCCGACCCCGATTTCAACGCGCCACACGGGCGCGGCTGAGGTCAGGCAGTCTTGGGGCGCCGCCGGCAATAATGTTCGACCATCGCCGCCAGGTCTTCTGGCGGCGTCCCGCTTTGCACAAAGGCACAGGCGTTCTGGGCGTGGGCAAAGATCGACCCGTCGGAAAAGAACGATGTGTTGGTGACAAAGATGACCTGCGCCTGGGGGCAACGATAGCTGGCAAAGTCCGAAACGGCCAGCGCGCTGCCCTCGACCTGCACCAGGTCCAGGATAATGATCCCCGGTTCATCCTCGACAATCTGCCGGATGGCGTCCTCTTGCGTGGTCGCCACCCGCACCGCCATTCCGGAACGTTCCAGGTGCTTGCGCCAGAGATCAGCCAGCGCAGGCTCACTCTCTACGATCAGCACATTCATCAGCTTCATGGCCCTCGTCTGCGCTCAGCCCTATCTCAAGCAGTCTGCCCAAAGTGTTAACAAAGGGTTAATTGCTTCGTTCAATTCCTAACAAGTCGGAAAACGCGCCTAAAACGGCTTGTTTCCGCCAATCGCACGGTGTGAATAGGGCAATATTCGACAAAATCGCGGCAAAGGACATCTGCGTGGCACAAAAAAGAGATCATGGCGGCGATCTGGATCAGGCAATGGCCCGCTTTGGCGGCGTTCGCGACGATTGGGTGGACCTTTCGACGGGAATCAACCCGGTCCCCTACCCGGTGCCTGCCATGCCCGTCACCGCATGGACCGCCCTGCCCGATGCCACCGCCACCGCTGAACTGGAAGCTGCCGCGCGCCGGTTCTGGAACGTCTCCGACACCGCCGACGTGCTGGCCGCCCCCGGCGCATCAGCCCTGATCGCACAGATGCCACGGCTGGCACATCCGGCCAGTGTCGCCATCGCGGGGCCAACCTATAATGAACACGCCGCGGCCTTTCAGGCCCATGGCTGGGACGTGGGGCTGAGCGGTATCGCACAGGTGCTGGTCAATCCCAACAACCCGGACGGGCGGTTGTGGACGGCGCAGGATCTGACCGGCGACCTGCAGGTGATCGACGAAAGCTTTTGCGAGGTCACGCCCAATGCTTCGCTGATCGCACAAGCGGCCCGGCCCGGCACCGTGATCCTGAAAAGTTTTGGCAAGTTCTGGGGACTGGCGGGCCTGCGTCTGGGCTTTGCCATTGGCGATCCTGCTCTGATCGGCGCGCTTCGCGCCATGCTGGGGCCATGGCCCGTGTCCGGCGTGGCGCTGGCCACCGGCACCGCGGCCCTGTCAGACCCGGACTGGGCCACTCAGACCCGCACGCGTCTTGCGCAGGACGCCACGCGGCTGGACGACATCATGACCGCCAAAGGGGCCACCGTGGTGGGCGGCACCGACCTGTTCCGCCTGTACGATGTTGACGATGCCACCGCATGGCGCGACCGTCTGGCCGCCGCCCATATTTGGAGCCGCGTCTTTCCCTATTCCAACACATGGCTGCGCCTTGGCCTGCCCGCCCCCGACCGCTGGGCACAGATCGAGGCCGCCTGATGGATACGGCCCCCTTGCTGCTGTGCGCCTTGCTTCTGGATGCCGCACTGGGCGAACCGAAGTGGCTGTGGGCGCGTCTACCGCATCCTGCGGTGCTGATGGGGCGCGCGGTCAGCGCGCTCGACCAGCGACTGAACACCGGTTCCAACCGCAAAGGGCGGGGCATCGTTGCTGTCGCTGTGCTGGTGCTGGGCGGCGGCGCCATCGGTACGGGCCTGTCCCTGTTCGGCCCCGTCATCGTCACCATCGCCGCCGCGGTCCTGCTGGCACAGCGGTCGCTGGTGCAACATGTCGGCGCCGTGGCTGACGGCCTGCGCATGTCGCTGCAACAGGGACGCCGCAACGTGGCAATGATCGTCAGCCGCGACACCCGCGACATGGACACCAGCGCCACCGCCCGCGCCGCCATCGAAAGTGCTGCCGAAAACCTCAGCGACGGGGTCATCGCCCCGGCCTTCTGGTTCCTGATCGGCGGTCTGCCGGGGCTGGTGATCTACAAGGCGGTGAACACTGCCGACAGCATGATCGGCTACCGCACCGACAAATACCTGCACTTCGGCTGGGCCGCCGCGCGTCTGGACGATGTGCTGAACTGGATACCCGCCCGCCTGACCGCCCTAATGATCGCGGCGCTGTCCGGCGGTTTGCACCAGTGGCAGGCCATCACCGCCGACGCCCGCCGCCACCGCAGCCCCAACGCAGGCTGGCCCGAGGCCGCCATGGCCCGCGCGCTGAACATCGCGCTGGCAGGTCCGCGCAGCTACGACGGCACGATTCAGCCGCTGGCATGGGTCAACGCAGGCGGACGTGTGCCGCTGACAGCGGCAGACATTGACGCCGCCTGTGCGATACTGTGGAAGACATGGGGAGTTTTTCTGGGCCTTGCGGTCCTTCTTTCGTTGTTCTGAACTGGACCCGACATGCTGCGCTTTGCTTCTCTCGCCCTTGCCCTCACATTGCCCGTGACCGCCTTTGCCCAATGCGGCGGCTCTTTCGCCGACTTCAAGGCGGGGCTGAAAACCGAAGCGGTCAGCATGGGCATCCCCGCCGCCTCTGCCGATGCGTTCCTGTCCGGCGTCACCCAGGACCCGGCGGTGCTGAAAGCGGATCAGGCCCAGGGCGTGTTCCAGAAACCGTTCATCGAGTTTTCGCGCCACCTGATCTCATCGCAGCGGCTGGACAAGGGAAAACAACTTGCCCAGCAATACGACAGCGTCTTTGACAACATCGAAGCAACCTATGGCGTCGACCGCACCGTGCTCTTGGCCTTCTGGGCGTTCGAGACGGACTATGGCGCGTTCCAGGGCGACTTTAACACCGCCAACGCGCTGGCCACCCTGGCCCACGACTGCCGCCGCCCCGACCTGTTCCGCCCCCAGGTGCTGGCCGCGATGCAACTGCACGCCGCCGACGACTTTGACCCGCGCACCACCACGGGCGCATGGGCCGGCGAGATCGGCATGGTCCAGATGCTGCCCATGGACATCATCGAAAACGGTGTCGATGCCGACGGCGACGGCCATGTCAGCCTGAAAACATCCGCCCCCGACGCGCTGACCTCGGGCGGCAAGATGCTGCAACACCTGGGCTGGCAGGCCGGACAGCCATGGCTGCAAGAGGTCAGCGTGCCGGCCTCTATGGACTGGTCGCAAAGCGGGCTGGAAACGGTGAAATCGACGGCAGACTGGCAGGCGCTTGGCGTCGAGGCACGCAACGGCACACTGGCCGACCTGCCTGCGTCGCTGATCCTGCCGCAGGGCCACAAGGGCCCGGCCTTCCTCGCCTATCCCAACTTCAACGTCTATTTCGAATGGAACCAGTCGTTTACCTACGTGCTGACAGCCGCTTATTTCGCCACCCGGCTGGGCGGCGCACCCGTCTATGATGCGGGCAACCCCGATGCCGGACTGGACAGCAACCAGATGAAACAGTTGCAACAGCGTCTGTCAGACAAGGGCTATGACGTGGGCAAGATTGACGGCATTCTGGGGTCGGGCACCCGCACCGCCGTACAGGCCGAGCAGAAACGTCTGGGCCTGCCCGCCGACGCATGGCCAACGCCCGAGCTGCTGAACCAACTGTAAAGGACACCGCCATGGCTCTCAAGAAATCCAGCGCCCAGATGGTCGCCGACGCCCGCGCCCGCATCGAGGAAATCGAAACCGCCGACCTGATTGCCATGGTCGATGACCCGAACGTGCAAATCGTCGACCTGCGCGACCCGCGCGAACGCGAGCGCACCGGCTTTATCCCCGGCAGCTTTCACTGCCCGCGCGGCATGCTGGAATTCTGGGTCGACCCCGACAGCCCCTACTTCAAGGATATCTTCGCCGAGGATCGCAAATTCGTGTTCCACTGCGCTTCGGGTTGGCGGTCGGCGATTTCGGTCGATACGTTAAATGACATGGGATTCAAGGCAGCCCACCTCAAGAACGGTTTCTCGGAATGGGTGAAAATGGGCGGACCTGTTGAATCCAAGGATTGAATCCTGATTCCGCCCGCATCTCGGCGGAAATCTGCCATATGTCACCAGACATAAGGAACCGAAATTAGTCAAAAAGACCCGGAACAACCAACGATCCACCCGTGTTCTGCTGACATCAAGTCATCATGATCAGGAGGATCACATGAAACATTTTCTTGCTACGACCGCAGCCGCAGCACTTCTGGCGACAACGGCCTATGCGCAAACCGCAGAAACACAATCGCCCTTCGTCGATCCAACATCCGAAGCCGTGGCCGGTGCTCAGACCGTGCGCGCCTCGGACCTGATGGGCAAAGCCGTTTACGTTACCGAGACTGACGTATCCGGGACCGAGATCGACACCGATGCCATCGAATGGGAACGTGTCGGCGAAGTGAACGACCTTGTCATGAGCCCCGACGGCGAAGTGAACGCTGTCCTGCTGGACATCGGTGGCTTCCTGGGGATCGGCGAACGCAGCGTTGCGCTGAGCATGGACCAACTGCAACTGGTCAGCGGCATGAACGACGGCAATGACTACTACGTCGTGTTCAACGGCACGCAAGCCTCGCTGGAAAACGCTCCGGAATATGATGCCACCGCCATCGGCGCCTGGGCAGAAGACTCCCAGGCTGAGGCCGCAGACGCAGGCGCTGTAGCGACCGATCCGGCCGCAACAGAGACCGACGTGGCCGCAACCGACATGGACAAATCGGCTGATCCCGCAATGTCCAACGAAACGGCCGAGGCCGCTGATCCGGCCATGACCGACACGGATAACGCCGCCACGGACCCTGCGATGGCCGACGCCGACAGCACGGCCACAGACCCGGCCATGACTGACACGGACACCGCGGCCACCGATGCCGACAATGCGGCTGATCCGGCGATGACCGATACGGACACCGCAGCAACCGAGCCCGCAGCCGACCCGGCGATGGACACGGCCGCAGCGGACAACGCCATGGCTGACGACAACCAGAGCGTCTATTCCGCCGCACCTCCCGCCGTCACCGTTGACGGTTGGTCGCAAGTGGAACTGTCCGAGCTGACCACCGAAGATCTGACTGGCGCCGTTGTGTTCGACGCACAGATGAAAGACATCGGTGAAGTGGGCGAGCTCTACGTCTCGAACGACGGTCAGCTGACCGGCGCGGAACTGGACATCGGTGGTTTCCTGGGCATTGGTGAAGACCACGTTCGCGTGGACATGGAAAGCCTGAACATTCAGCGCGACGCTGAAGCTGGTGAAGTGCGCGTCTATGTCGACCTGACCGAAGAAGGTCTGAAAGCGATGAAAGAAACCAAGTAAGGTTTCCTTTCTGGCGCAGCCTTTCGCCCGTCCCTTCGGGGGCGGGCGTTTTCGTGCGCGCAGGTTGGGGTGTCTCTCACAGCGTTTCGATCTGATCATCCCGGATATGCCGCTCAGGGGTTTGGACAAACCGTCGGTCCCCGGATAGGTTCGGGCTACGGATGCCCAAACAAGGACCGGCGCAATCGTGGAACAGTTCGGCGCAGAGTTGTGGTTGTCTGACGGCCCCATCGTCACAGGTGCGGCGGGTTTCCGGTTTCCGACACGCATGGCCGTGATCCGGCTGCCGAACGAGGGCGGGCTTTGGGTTTGGTCACCGGTGGCCCTGACACAGGACCAGCGCCATGCGGTCGATGCGCTTGGCCCGGTTCGTCACATCATCGCCCCGAACAGCCTGCACCACACGTACCTTGCCGACTGGGCGACAGGCTATCCTGATGCGGTGGTTCACGCGGCCCCCGGCCTGGAGGAACAGATTGCCGGAACATCGATCCATTCCACGCTGGGTGATCCGCCCGATCCCGCTTGGGCAAATACGATTGAACAGGTCATCGTGCCCGGCAACCGGATCACGACCGAAGTGGTGTTCTTTCACCGGCCATCCGCCACGGTTCTGGTGACCGACCTTGTGCAGCAGATCCCGCAGGGCTGGTATCGCGGCTGGCGTGCGGTGGTGGCCCGACTGGACCTGATGACGGCCCCCGTCCCTTCCGTGCCACGCAAGTTCCGCATGGCAACCACCGACAAAACCGCAAGCCGTGACGCGGTGCGGCGCATCCTGGAATGGCCCGCCGAACGCCTTGTGATGGCGCATGGCGCCCCGCTTGGCTCGGGTGGACAGCAAGCGCTGCGGCACGCGTTCCGATGGCTGATGCGATAGCCGGTCCACCGGGCACCGCGCCACAGCCGGATGCACCTCAAACCGGCCTCAGGCCACCAGCTTCGCCGCCTTTTTCAGATCGACCGAGACAAGCTGGCTGACGCCCTGTTCGCCCATAGTCACCCCGAACAGCCGGTCCATGCGCGCCATCGTCACCGCGTGGTGCGTGATGATCAGGAACCGCGTGTCGGTCTGGCGGCACATCTCGTCCAGCAGGTCACAGAACCGCGTCACGTTGGCATCATCCAGCGGCGCGTCGACCTCGTCCAGCACACAGATCGGAGCGGGGTTCGCCAGGAAGACCGCAAAGATCAGCGCCATCGCCGTCAGCGTCTGCTCGCCCCCCGACAACAGGCTCAGCGTCGACAGCTTCTTGCCCGGCGGCTGACACATGATCTCCAGACCGGCCTCCAGCGGATCATCCGATTCCACCATCACCAGGTTGGCCTCGCCGCCGCCGAACAGATGCGTGAACAACAACGAAAAGTTGCTGTTCACCTGCTCGAACGCCGTCAGCAACCGTTCACGCCCCTCGCGGTTCAGGCTGGCAATGCCCGAGCGCAACGTCTTGATCGCCTCTTCCAGATCGGCCTTTTCACTGACCAGCGTGTCATGCTCTTCCTGCACCTCGCGCGCGTCTTCCTCGGCGCGCAGGTTCACCGCGCCCAGGGCTTCGCGCTGGCGTTTCAGACGGTTCACGTCCGCTTCCAATGCGTCCGACCGGGGCATCTGGCCGGGGTCCACATCCAGCGCGGTCAGCAATTGGTTCGGCGTTTGCTGCTGCTCTTCGGCGATGCGTTCGGCTGCGGCCTGCACGGTTTCGCGCGCGGCTTCGGCGCGGGCCTCGCTGGCCGCACGCGCCTCGCGCGCTTCGGATGCGGCGCGCTCTGCCTCGCGCTCGGCCACTGTCGCCTCGCGCAGCACGCCCTCGGCCACGCTCAGCGCATCGGTGGCGGCGGCCTTGCGGTCCTCCGCCTCGGCCATCATCTCGGACAGGTCGGCGCGTTTGGCGGCCAGCTCGGTGGGCACGGCCTGCGCCGCCTTCAACTCGGCCTCGGATTGGGCCTTGCGCTCGACCAGTTCGGCGCTGCGTTTCTCGGCCGTTTCCAACCGGTGCCGCCAGCCGGACAGCTCCTTGGTCACCTCTTGCGACCGCCGTGTGCGGGCCTCGCCCTCGCGGCGCAATTCGTCCTGCGCCGACCGGCGCGACATCATGGTGATCCGCGCCGCCTCGACCGTCATGCGCAGGTCTTCGACAGCCGCGCGCGCCTCGTCCACGTCATCCAGCTCATCCAGCGCCCGTTGCGCCTCCTGCACGCGGGACCGGGCGGCCATCGCCTCTTCCTCGTGGCGTTTCACCGCCATCGACAACGATTCCAGCCGTCCCTCGGCCAGGTTCCGGTCGGCCTCGGCCCGGCTCAATGCACGGCCCGCATCGGCCACCAGTCGATCCGCCTCGCGCCGCGCCTCGCGCGCGGCCTTGTCGGCGTTCGACAACTCGGACAGCCGCGCCGTCAGCGCCTCATGCGCCGACCGCGCGCCTTCGGCCCGCTGGCTCGCGTGCTCAAGACCCTGTTTCAACTCCTCCAGCCGGTTCAGCTGTTGCAACCGCAACGCTGCTGCCGATGGCGCATCCTCGGCCCAGGCACGGAACCCGTCCCAGCGCCACAGATCCCCCTCGGGCGACACCAGCCGCTGACCCGGTTTCAACTGCTCTTGCAAGCGCGCGGCATCCTCGGAGTCACACAGCCCGATCTGCGACATGCGACGGGTCAGAACCTCGGGCACCGACACGTGCTGGGTGATGGGCGTAACCCCTGCGGGCAGCGGTTGATCGCTGTCATAGGCAGGCAACACAGCCCAGCCAGACGGGCCGTCGCCATCAACCTGAGGCGCGCGCAAATCGTCGGCCAGCGCGGCCCCCAATGCCTTTTCAAAGCCCTTCTGAACCTGCAACCGGTCCAGGATCTGCCCGCCCTCGGCCGTGTCCCGCTCGACCAGTTTCGCTAGGGCACCCACCTCGGCGCGCAGAGCGTTCATCTCGCCCTCGGCCTCCGAGCGTTCGGCGCGGGCATCGGCCTCGCGGGTCTGCGCATCGGCCCGGGCAATCTCGGCGGCGGTCAGGGCGGCATCGGCCCGCTGCGCGGTTTCCTCGGCCACGCGCGACGCCTGTTCGGCGGCCTCGAAATCGCTGCCCGCCTTGGTCAGCGCCGTCTGCGAGGCCGCAACCGCATCGCGCGCCTTGGCTGCCTCGCTTTCCGATCGGTCCTCGGTCTTGCGGCTGTCATCCAGCAGCCGCTGCGCCGAGCCATGGCGCGCCAACAGACGGGCAACATCCTCGGTCTGCGTGCCCAGATCCGCCTCGCGGTCCTGCAAGACCGATGCGGCCTCGTGCGCAGCGTCAACAGCCGCTTCCAGACGGTCCTCGTGCCCCTCGGAGGCCTTGCGCAGCTCGGTCTGTTCCCATTCCAGCCGCTCGATGGTCTCGCCCGCATCGCGGTTCAACCCGCCCTCGCGTTCGATGTCACGGCCAAGCTGGTCGATCCGGCCCACCAGCGTTTCAATCGTGCGCAGCGCCTGCGCTTCCTGATCCGTCAACGTGTCGCGCTGCACGATCAGGCGTTGCACCAAGGCGGCGGCAATTGCCTCTTCCTCGCGCAGGGCAGGCAGCCCGTCCTCGGCAGCCGCCCGCGCCTTGATCGCGGTCTGAACCCGCGCCTCGGCCTGCGCCGCTGCCGTCACACGGGCGCGCAACGCCTCGTCCGCAGTGGCGCGCGCATCGTCGGCCTCGCGCCAGCGGCGGTACAGCAACATGCCCTCGGTCCGGCGCAATTCCGTGCCAATCTCGCGATACCGCGCCGCTTGCCGCGCCTGCCGCGCCAGTTGCGCCAGTTGCGCCGCCAACTGTTCCACCACGTCATCGACGCGGGTCAGGTTGGCTTCGGCCCCCTTCAGCTTCAGCTCGGCCTCGTGGCGGCGCTGGTACAGGCCAGAAATGCCCGCCGCCTCTTCCAGAATGCGGCGGCGGCTTTTGGGTTTGGCGTTGATCAGCTCCGAGATTTGCCCCTGCCGCACCAGCGCGGGCGAATGCGCCCCGGTCGAGGCATCGGCAAACAGCATCTGCACGTCGCGGGCCCGCACGTCCTTGCCGCCCGCCTTATAAGCGCTGCCCACGTCGCGGGTGATGCGGCGGACGATGTCGATATGATCGTGGTCGTTGAACCCTGCCGGCGCCAGCCGGTCCGAGTTGTCGATGTGCAGGCTGACCTCGGCAAAGTTGCGGGCGGGCCGTGTCGCGGCACCCGCGAAAATCACGTCTTCCATTCCGCCGCCGCGCATCGCTGTGGGACGGTTTTCCCCCATCACCCAGCGCAGCGCCTCAAGCAGGTTCGACTTGCCACAGCCGTTCGGCCCCACGACGCCGGTCAGACCATCGGCGATGATCAGGTCGGTGGGGTCCACAAAGCTTTTGAAGCCCGTGAGTTTCAGCTTGGTAAAGCGCAAATGCCTGCCTTTGGTCCGATTCCAATGAGCACAAGGATGGCGGAGGCCACGCCAAGCTGTCAACGACAACCGCTAGGGAGGGCGGTGAACCGCGTAGTTATCCACAAGATATTGCGGTTTCGCGGCGAAATCATAGGGTTTGACAGAATCGCGGACCTCAGGCTTGATCCCAGCAACACAAAGCGGAGACTTGAAATGAAGCGAATCCCCCTGATCCTCGGTGCCATCTTGCTGGCCAGCCCCGTGTGGGCGCATCACCCACTGGGCGGAATGCCCATGGAAACCCTGGCTCACGGGGTGCTGTCCGGTCTGGCGCATCCGGTGCTCGGCTTTGACCATCTGTTTTTCGTGATTGCGGTCGGGCTGGCGGCTGGCGCACTCGGGCGTCCTTTCACCGCGCCATTGGCCTATGTGCTGGCGATGGCCGTGGGATGTGGCATCGGCGCACTTGACGGACCGCTGCCGCTGCAAGAGGTGGCGATTGCCCTGTCGCTGGTCGCACTTGGCGCTGTGCTTGTCCTGGGGCGGCTGCGGTACAGCCCGTTGCTTTTTGTCGGCTTTGGCCTGTTTCACGGCAGTGCCTTTGCCGGTGCCCTTGCCGGTGTGGAAGCGTCGGCGAGCATGACCGTCCTGACGGGCTACCTGGCCGGGCTGGTCGCGGTGCAGTTTGCCATTGCCAGCGGCATCGCCTTGATGACCCAGGGTCGCAAGATTTCCCTGGCCGGGGCAGCCGTGGCCGGTGTCGGCGTCTTCCTGACCCTAGAGCAGATCGAGACGCCATTGCTGGCGCTTGTCACAGGCTAGACCGGATCACAATGGTAGTCCCGCGAGGGACCAATCGTTCTCACCGTATAACACGCAAAGTGACCGTCCGCCTGAATGGGCTGTTTCGGCGGGCCGTCACCACAATCCAGCAATCCGGTGGCCAGCGCCTGATCGCCGCGCACCTCTGTCACCTTGCACCCGGACACCTGTTCCATCGCCACGCGCGCCCGGTCGCGGATCGGACCAAAGCGGGGCGCGTATTCGGGATTGACCCGCAACGCCTCGGCCAGCCGGTCGCGCACGCGCACGTCAAAGGTCGAGCCATCCACCGTGACCCGCGTGGCCGGAAGGCCACGGAAATGCGGGCCGGGGGTGTTGCAGGCGGTCAGAGCCACGCCAATCAGGATCAGAATATATGTACGCATTCAGTCAAATTACGTACAACTTCCTTAACAACTGGTGAAAGCCTGCACAGCCTGCCCTTTACCCCGGCGGGGTGGTGGTCATATGATTTGACCAATTCCAAAAGGAGCCCGGATGCCCTTTCGCCCCGTTACCCCCGAAAAGCTGTCTTCAGCCGTGGTGCGCCAGATTGAAAAGCTGATCCTGCGCGGCATCCTGCGCCCCGGCGAACGCCTGCCGTCCGAACGTGAACTGGCCGACCGGATGGGCGTGTCGCGCCCCTCGCTGCGCGAGGCGATCGGCAGCTTGCAGGACACCGGCCTGCTGACCGCCCGCCCCGGTGCCGGGGTCTTTGTCGCCGATGTGCTGGGCTCGGCCTTTGCGCCTGCGCTGACGCAACTGTTTGCGCGCCACGACGAGGCAGTGTTCGACTACCTGTCCTTTCGCCGTGACATGGAGGGGCTGGCGGCAGAGCGGGCGGCGCGGTTGGGATCGGACACCGACCTGCAAGTCGTGCAGACCATCTTTGACAAGATGGTCGCAGCACACCCGGCCCGCAATGCAGATGCCGAAAGCGCGCTGGACGCACAGTTTCACATGGCCATCGTCGAAGCGTCCCATAACGTCATCATGCTGCATATGATGCGGTCCATGTACGACCTGCTGCGCAACGGCGTGTTCTACAACCGTCAGGTCATGTTCAAACAGCGCACCACCCGAAGTGCCCTGCTGGACCAGCACCGCGCCATCAACGACGCCCTGCAGGCCCGCGACCCGGACGCCGCCCGCGCAGCGGTCGAGGCGCATCTGGACTACGTCGAACGCGCCCTGCGCGACCAGCAAAAGGCGCAGCGCAACGAAGACGTGGCGCGGCAACGGCTGGATCATGAAACGCAGGGCTGATGTTTGTCGCGCATTTGCCCGCCGCCTATCTGGCCGTGCGCGCGATACGTCCCGATGCATCCCGCACAGTGATGGCCGCCATTCTGGCAGGCTCGGTGCTGCCGGACCTGGACCTGCTGTGGTTCTACCTTGTGGACGCCCGCCAGCACCACCATCACGACTATCTCACACACAAACCTCTGGTTTGGGCATTGCTTGCGCTGGCCGGATGGGCACGCGGCAGCGCGATTGCCGTCGGTGTTGCAGCCGGAGCCTTGTTGCACATGATGCTGGACAGCATCGCGGGCCAGATCACATGGGGCTGGCCTTTCACGACCTGGGCCGCAACTCTGGTCGTTGTGCCCGCGACGCGCGATTGGTGGGTCGCATCGTTCCTGCTGCACTGGACCTTTGCCGTTGAAATCGCGATTTGCACGGCGGCATCTGTCGTCTGGTTCGTGTCAGGCAAACGCATCTAACCGCCCAAAACGAAAAAACCCGAGGCACAGGCCCCGGGTTCTAAATCTCATGCAATCCGGTCAGGGATCAGTGCAGCTTGGCATCCACCTGGCCGATGGCCTCGTCGATCAGCTTGTTGGCCTCGGTCGCGGTCATCTGCTTGGCGATCACGTCACGGGCCGCCTGAATGGCGATGGTCACAGCCTGATCACGCACTTCTTTCACGGCCGAAGCTTCTGCCGACGCGATCTGACCCTCGGCTGCCGCGATGCGACGGGCGATGGATTTTTTCAGATCTTCGCGGGCTTCTTCCGCCGCGACTGTGGCTTCTTCCTTGGCAGCGGCGACGATCCGGTCCGCTTGCTCCTGAACTTCTTTCTGCTTGCGCTCATAGCTGGCCAGCAGGGTTTGGGCCTCTTCGCGCAGGGCGCGGGCTTCTTCCAGTTCGGATTTGATACCTGACGCGCGCTTGTCCAGCATCCCCATCAGCGTACCGGGCACCTTGAGGTACAGCAGAACGCCAACAAAGATCAGGAACGCGATCAGCACCACAAAGTCGGTGTTGCGCAGCGAGAAGAACGGGCCGCTGGCCGCAAAGGCAGGCGAGGCCGACAGGACGAGGGACAGGGCGATCAGTTTTTTCATCGTCTTATCCTTTCATCCGTGCGTTGACCGCAGCCGTCACGGTGCGGGCATCCGCCGTGCCACCCAACGCCACGATCAGTTCCTTGGCGGTGTCCTTGGCGACATCCTTGACAGCGGCAAGCGCGCCTTCGCGGATTTCGGCAATGGCTTTTTCGCCTTCGGCTGTGCGTTCGGCAATCTCGGCGTCAGCTTTCTTGATGGCAACATCAAGATCGGCTTTCATCTCGGCCTTGGCGGCGTCGATGATACGGCCGGCTTCGGCACGGGCATCGGCCAGCGCCTGATCATAGGCTGCTTCGGCTTCGAGAGCCTTGGCTTTCAGATCTTCGGCTGCCGCGATGTTGTTTGTGATCGTGCCCTGACGTTCGGCCAGAATGGCGGCGATCCGGGGCAGAGCGATGCGTGACAGAATAAAATAGATCACGACCAGGGTGACAAGCAGCCAGAAGATCTGGTTGCCGAACCATGCGTCACACAGCTGCGGCATGCCGATGGCGCTGCCAGCTGCATCCGTGCAGGTTCCTGCGACCTCTAGGTCAATAGGTTCAGTTGCCATCATGGCCTCCAGTCAAACAATCAGTCCAATGGGCGGCACGGCTGACCGCGCCGCCCAATGCGTAAGGAATAATCGTCAGACGCTTAGACGGCGAACATCAGCAGCAGAGCGACGAGGAACGAGAAGATCCCCAGGGCTTCTGCGAACGCGATGCCGATGAACATGGTTGCGGTCTGGCCTGCGGCAGCCGACGGGTTGCGCAGGGCGCCCGCCAGGAAGTTGCCAACAACGTTGCCCACACCGATGGCTGCGCCACCCATGCCGACGGAGGCCAGGCCTGCGCCGATGAATTGACCCATTTGTGCGATATCGCCTTCCATGATTTTCTCCTTACGATGGAATTTTGATTTGCGTAGTAGACCGAACCTTAGTGCGCAGGGTGCAGAGCATCCTTCAGGTACACGCAGGTCAGAATGGTAAAGACGTAGGCCTGGATAAAGGACACCAGAACCTCAAGCCCGTAGATTGCGGCAATGGCTGCGATCGAAATCGGCGCGATGGCCGTGACCGCGGCAAATGCTGCGAAAACTTTGATAACAGCGTGGCCCGCCATCATGTTGCCCGCCAAACGAATGGAGTGGCTGACAGGGCGCACGAAGTACGAGATGATTTCGATAACGGCCAGGATCGGGCGCAGCGGCAGCGGCGCGGCCGAAACCCAGAACAGGCCCAGAAACTTGAACCCGTGCAGGACAAAGCCCAAGATCGTCACCGCCAGGAACACCGCCATGGCCAGCAGAGCCGTCACCGCGATGTGCGACGTGGGCGTGAAAGCGGTGGGCAGCAGGCCCAGGAAGTTGGCGACAACGATGAACATGAACAGCGTCATGATGTAGGGGAAGTATTTCACCCCGTCCTTGCCGGTCACGTCTTCGACCATCTTGTAGATAAAGCCATAGGCCAGCTCGGCCACCGACTGACCGCGCGAGGGGATCACGGCGCGGCGCGACGTGGTCAGCACCATGATCGCAAAGATCGCCAGAACGGCCAGACCCAGCCAAAGCGTCACGTTCGTGGGCGTGTACCAGAACACCGGATCACCGGCGTGGCCGAACAGCGGCTTGACCAGGAACTGGTCCATAGGGTGAAAGACCAGACCACCGTCCGCACCGTGTGCGGCATCGGCACCATGTGCCATGTCTGCGCCGGTTGTGGCTGCTGCGCTGTGTGCTTCGTCTGCCATTCTCAGGGCCCTTCGTCTGTGCCCCGCGGGGCGTCGTCACTGTCGGCCGCTTTGGCCATTCCGTCTCTCTGCATTTCGCGGGCGCTGCGTATCATCACGTTCACGCCGGCCGCGAAGCCGAGAAGTATGAACAGGATCATCAGCCAGGGCTTGGTGCCCAAAAGGCTGTCGAGCCCGTATCCGATCCCGAAACCGATCCCCAGACCGGTCACAAGTTCGATCACCATCCGCCAGGCCATCTGGGCCTGAGAGTGGTGGTCGTCGTAGTGGTGGGCCTCGGGCTTGTCTTCACCCTTCAGGGCTTTGATCTTGGCCTCGAGATCCCGCATACGCTGCTGTTCTTCTGGCCCCGCCACGCGGTGTCCCCCACTTGGAAACTTGAGGGGATAGCTACGGTGATGCGGGTTTTGAGTCAATGGCGGGGTGCGCCGGAAAGAAATCACTCTAACCGACTGATTTCAAATGGTATATCAGGTTTCATTTTCGCGCTTTGCGAGTCCGCCCTTGGCCCCGAACCCGAACGATGGGCCGTTTTCCATATTCAACCGTTTGGTTGATCTTCCTGCCCAGCGCCACCGCGCCAGGGTGCGGCCTGCTCCAGCATCCAGTCGGAAAAGATGCGGATCGCCCTGCGCCGCGCGCCACCCTGGGCCTGCACCAGATAGAACCCGCCATCGTGGAAACCGATATCGGACACCCGGTGCAACCGCCCCGCGGCCACGTCGTTGGCCACCACGTCGGAGGACACCATGTAAACGCCCTGCCCCGCCACCGCAGCCTCGATCGCCAGATGCGCCCGCATCCGCCATGTGGCATCAGTCTCGGGCGGCGGCAGGCCGGCAAGCCCGGCCCAGATCGCCCAGGTGTCCTTGAAACGGTCGCGCAAACGCGGATAGCGCAGCAGGTCCGCTGGGTCATCGGGGGCCACCGGGACCAGGGCGGGCGCGGCATAGGGATAGATCGGCGCGTCGCTCAGCAGGATCGCCTGCGGGTCGGACCCCGCAACCGCAAGGAAACGGATCGCGATATCCGCCTCGTAGCGTGCCACATCGGCCAGACCGGTCGACGCCTCAAGCCGGATTTCAATCTCAGGGTGGGCGGCGTGGAACAGCCCAAGACGCGGGACCAGCCATTTGGTTGCAAAAAGCGGCTCGGAATTCACCACAAGAACACCCGAAGGCCGCGCGGTCAGCCGGTCGGTTGCGGTGCTGATCCTTTCCAGCGCGCCAGACACATCCGCGAGGTACGCCGCCCCGTCCGGCGTCAGTGCCACGCCGCGCGGCAGGTCGCGGAACAGTTGCGCGCCCAGCCAATCCTCAAGTCCGCGCACATGGCGGCTGATTGACGAATGGCTGACGCGCAGCTCGTCTGCGGCACGGGAAAAGCTTTGATGACGGCCCGCCGCCTCGAAGGCGCGCAGGGCGTTGAGTGGGGGAAGCGGGCGTTGCATGGCATATATGTGCAGTTATTGCACATGTGCTGTCAAACTTATCTGGATTGAGCGGGCGGGAAATACGGCGCATCAACGTGGAAACCAGCTAATAACCGGGTGTTTCATGAAATGCTTTCGCACGGAAACCGCTGTGGGCGGACGGTACATTGTTGCCCAACCATCACGGATGAAACGGATCATCACGCTTTTCAGGCCCAAGCGTGAGCCACATATCACGCCGCATCTGGCCCGCGACATGGGGCTGGACGCCACCACGCACGCGCGCCTGACGCACCGCTGGCCGTCGCAGGGGCCGGTGCATCCGCGCTGGTGACGCTTCTATTCGGCTCCGCGTCCCGCTATGACAGGCCATGACACATGATCTGGACCAGATTTTCGCAGCACTGGCCGACCCGACGCGGCGGGCGATCCTGACGATGTTGCTTGAGGATGATATGGCCGTCACCGACGTGGCCGAGCCGTTCCAGATGTCGCTGGCTGCGATTTCAAAGCATTTGACGATCCTGACCCGCGCCGGCCTGATTGCCCAGGAAAAACGCGGTCGGGTCAAATGGTGCAAGCTGGAGCCGGACGCGATGCGCACCGCGTCGATCTGGATGCAGGGTTTCGGGCAATTCGAGCCCGTAAATCTGGAAGCATTCGAACGTTTCTTGGCAATCGAGCTGGACAATGATGTCCAGCTCGATCCTTCAGAACGTTAATTTTGGTCGCGGTTCAGGAGCGGTTCAGACCAGGCCTGCCAGACGCAAAATGGCCAGAACGACGACAACGACGCCGATGATGTAAAAAATACCACGCATGACAGATCCTTCAGTTATTCGATTTGTGAAGGGTTAACGTTGCATCGATCTGAAAAGTTCCCGCGCCGATCACTTTCCGCTCACGGCACTGTCATCACGCAGCAGCAGGTAAAGCGCCAGTATCGTCAGCGCCACGCCGATCAGGATCATTCCCCCCGGCACACCGTTGCCCAGCAGGATCTCCCACACGATCACCCACGACGGGGTCAGGTAGGTATAGGCCATCACCTTGGCCGAGGGCAGGCGCAGGGTTGCGAATTGCAGCAACACAAAGGTCGCGGCACTGGCAAAGACCGCGATATAGACCAGCGTAATCCACACGATCGCAGGCAGGTTCAGCCAGTCGGTCGCCATGATGTCGGACCAGCCGTAAAGGGTCAGCAGCAAACACCCCGCGATCAGCGTGCCCAAGGTGAACACCACCGCAGGCTCGCCCCGGTTCAGCTTGCGCACCATCGGTGTGTAAAGCGCGTGACTGACGCAGCCGACGAAATAAATCGCCTCGCCCCGCCCGATCTCGAAACGCGTCAGCGCCTGTATGTCGGCGCGAAAGATCACCCAGACCGCGCCCACGGCACCAATCGCCAGCGCCAGCGCCATCCTTGGTGTGGTGACCTGCCGCAACAGCAACCAGCCGAACCCGCCCGCCAGGACCGGGGTCAGGGTGAACACCGCCGCAGCACTGACGGCGGGCGCGGTTTTCAGCCCTTCGAACATCAGTACAAAATAGATGCCAAACAGCCCGCCCAGCACCAGATAGCGCCAGGGTGCCTGCCAATGGACCGCCCGCGCCTTGCCCGTGGCGGCAACCACCGCACCGATGACGGCGGCCGCCAGCGCGAACCGCGCCGCGTTCAGGGCCGCGGGTTCAATCGCATTGGCGGCCTGAACCCCCAGTGAAAACGATCCCGCCACCAATGCCGAAAAGGCCAGCATCGCCAGATGCCCCTGCGCACCTGCGCCAAGCTTTGACGTCACAGGTCCCAACCTTTGGCCTCGGCCTTGAGAAAGGTCAGGAACGCCTGAACCTTGGTCGTGCGGTGCAGATCGACATGGGTCACCAGCCAAAGCGCCGCGGACCATTCATCGCCCTCGGGCGGGAACACCTCGACCAGATCGGGGTTTGCCCGGGCTTCCAGAATCGAAGCGAAACCGATGCCCGCACCGCTGAGGATGGCCTGTTCAATGGCGCGGTCCTCGTCGCTGCGAAAGCTGAAGGTGGCCTCGGGCACCTTTTCCCGTATCCAATTGTTAAACGGTGCGCGGCTTTGGTCGTCGCTGGTGCCGACAAAGCGATGGCCGACACAATCGGCCCAGGTTTTTGGCAAGCCATAGTCATCAACATAGCGGCGCGACGCAAAAAGCCCCATGCGCTGGCGGGACAGCGCCTGGACCACGTTGTCGGGTTGCGAGGGCGGCGACCCTGTGCGGATGGCCACATGTGCCTCGCCGTATTCCAGCCGGAACAGGCGCGTGCCTGTCAGATAGCGGATAACAACTTCAGGGTTCTTGCGTTGGAATTCGGTCAAAAGCGGCACCATGCGCGGGACCAGTGACGTCAAAGACGTGATCACCAGATCGCCCGAAACTCCGGCACCGCGCCCCTTGATACGTCCGACCAGCTGGCTGAACTGGTCATCCGTTGCCTTGGCCACGCGCAGCAGGTCCTCACCGGCTTCGGTCGCGGTATAACCCCGCGCGTGCCGCTGGAACAGCCTGACCCCCAACCGCTGCTCTAACGCATCGATGTGACGGATCACCGTGGCATGGTGCACGCCCAGCACCTCGGCCGCGCCGCTGACGGTGCCGATGCGTGCAACCTGATAGGCGGTTTTGATTTCGTCCCAATTTTCCATGCGAAGACCATCCAGCTAAATATGTGCGTTTTTCAACATGCGCTGTGAGTTTTGGCCAATTGCGTGTAAATTTACAATGCCTAGTTTCTGGTCAGAACACGCCTCCTGAAAGGACCTGAAAATGACCAAATCGATTCTGCACATTGATGCCTCTGCCCGCCGCGCCAGCTCGGTCACCCGTGACCTGAGCAAGGATGTCGTTGCCCGTCTGGACGGCGACGTCGTCACACGTGACCTGTTCGACGCCCCACCCCACATGAGCGAAAGCTGGATCGGCGCCAACTTCACCCCCGAAGCCGACCGCACCGACGCCCAGAAAGAACTGTTGGCCCTGTCCGACAAGCTGATCGAGGAAGTCAAAGCTGCGGACGTGCTGGTTATCGGCATTCCCGTCTACAACTTCACGATTCCGACCAACCTCAAGGCCTGGGTCGACATGATCTGCCGCGCGGGCATCACGTTCCGCTACACCGAAGCTGGCCCCGAAGGTCTGCTCACCGGCAAACGCGCCATTCTGGTCGCCGCCACCGGCGGCACGCCCGTGGGCTCGGAAATTGATTTCGCCACAACCTACATGCGTCACATCCTGGGCTTTGTCGGCATCACCGATGTTCAGGTTGTCGCCGCTGACCGCCTGTCGGTCGATGCCGAAGGTTCGATTGCCGCGGCCAAGGAACAAGTGGCCAAACTGGCCGCCTAAGCGTTGGCCTGCGCCAAACGCAGGCTTTGACATCATGGGGTGCCCACCCCTAGCATCCGGCGCATTGATTTTCAGTGCGCCGGATTTTTTTATGCCCCGTTCCGTTTTCACACCCCCCGCGCGGGCTGTTCCATGAAGGTGCTGCAAGACAGCCCTGACCGCCTGCTGCTGGACGAAACACCGTGGGTTCTGGCGCTGATGCTGACCGGGTTCATCCTGATCTTTGCGGGCAGCGGCCTGTTCATCATGTCGGCAGAACCGATGTTCGGGCTGGTCTTTGCCGTCTTTGGCAGCGGCATAGGTGTCGTTGTGCTGATTGCATTGGTGCAACGGTTGCAGGTTGTCCTTGATCGCACCGCCGGCACGGTCACGATCCGCCGCAAGTCCATGTTGCGGTATGATCAGGTCGTTCACGCGCTGGCGGATGTCAGCCATGCCGAACTGGAAACCACCGTCGGGTCCAAAGGCACGACGCTGGCGCGGCCCGTTCTGGTCCTGTCGCGCGGGATGAGCGCGGGACGGCATCCGCTGATATCGGCCTATTCCAACCTGTCCGGCCCGCCGAAGATGGTCGAGGCCATCAACCGCTGGCTCGACCAACAGCCCCGGCCCGCATCCGCCGGTGTTGACTCGGGCCGTCCCGCGCCGTAAACGCGCACCCAACATCCGGGAGCATCAGCCTTCCGGTCCCTGACAGATCAGGGATCGCCCTCCGTCAGCGCGTTGCGCCCACGGGGGCGCTCTTGGTTTGAACTTGGGAAATTCCTCACCGCTTCCTACATAGGGGGCAGATCGAAACGGGCACGAAAGGCGCTTGGCATGTTTGAAAATCTATCCGAACGGCTTGGCGGGGTCTTTGACCGTCTGACCAAACAGGGTTCGCTGTCCGACGAGGATGTGAAAACCGCCCTGCGCGAAGTGCGCGTCGCCCTGCTGGAAGCGGACGTTTCGCTGCCCGTGGCACGCGATTTCGTCAAGGCCGTGCAGGAAAAGGCCACAGGCCAGGCGGTGACCAAGTCGATCACCCCCGGCCAGCAGGTCGTCAAGATCGTGCACGACGCGCTGATCGACACGCTGCGCGGCGAGGGCGAACCCGGCGCGCTGAAAATCGACAACCCGCCCGCGCCGATCCTGATGGTCGGCCTGCAGGGTGGCGGTAAAACGACCACCACGGCAAAGCTGGCCAAACGCCTGAAAGAGCGCGACGGCAAGAAGGTCCTGATGGCCTCGCTGGACGTCAACCGTCCGGCGGCTATGGAACAGCTGGCCATTCTGGGTGTGCAGATCGGTGTCGACACCCTGCCCATCGTCAAGGGCGAAGACCCCGTCGCCATCGCCAAACGCGCCAAGACACAGGCCAGCATGGGCGGCTATGACGTCTATATGCTGGACACCGCGGGCCGTCTGTCGATCGACGAAGAGCTGATGCAACAGGTCGAAGCGGTGCGCAATGTCGCCAACCCGCGCGAAACGCTGCTGGTGGTCGATGGCCTGACCGGTCAGGACGCCGTGCACACCGCCCAGAACTTTGACGACCGTATCGGCATCACCGGCGTTGTCCTGACACGGATGGACGGCGACGGGCGCGGCGGTGCGGCGCTTTCGATGCGTGCGGTGACCGGCAAGCCGATCAAGTTCGTCGGTCTGGGCGAGAAGATGGACGCGCTGGAGACCTTCGAGCCGGAGCGGATCGCGGGCCGTATCCTGGGCATGGGCGACATCGTGGCCCTGGTCGAAAAGGCGCAGGAAACCATCGAGGCCGAACAGGCCGAAAAGATGATGAAGCGCATGGCCAAGGGTCAGTTCAACATGAACGACCTGCGCATGCAGCTGGAACAGATGATCAAGATGGGCGGCATGCAAGGCATGATGGGCATGATGCCCGGCATGGGCAAAATGGCCAAACAGGTCGAGGCGTCGGGCTTTGACGACAAGATATTGAAACAGCAGATCGCGCTGATCCAGTCGATGACCAAGAAAGAGCGCGCCAACCCTGCCCTGCTTCAGGCCAGCCGCAAAAAGCGCATCGCGCGCGGCGCGGGCATGGAAGTGTCGGAACTGAACAAGCTGCTGAAAATGCACCGCCAGATGTCCGACATGATGAAGAAAATGGGCAAGATGGGCAAAGGCGGGATGCTGAAACAGGCCATGAAAGGCATGTTCGGCAAGGGCGGCCCCAGCCCCGAAGAGATGGCCGCAGGCATGGACCCCAAGGCGCTGGAAGCCGCCGCCAAACAGATGGGCGGCAAACTGCCCGCCGGTCTGGGTGGCATGGGCGGCGGCATGGGCCTGCCGTCGGGTCTGTCCGGCTTTGGGAAGAAGAAATAGATGACCGACACTGTGAAACTTGCCGCCGAACTCCTCAAAGGCCACCGCGCCAGCATCGACCGGCTGGACGCCATCCTGGTCTACACCTTGGGCGAGCGGTTCAAACACACTCAGGCTGTGGGGAAACTCAAAGCCGAACACGACCTTCCCCCGTCCGACCCTGCGCGCGAAGCCACGCAGATCGCACGGCTTGAAGATTTGGCGACCGAGGCCGACCTCGACCCCGAATTCGCCAAGAAGTTCCTGAACTTCATCATCGCTGAAGTCATTCAGCACCACAAACAGCACCAATCCTGAAACGGGGTTAGCCCCGTCAAAGCCATCACTTAGGAGATACCAACCATGGCCATGAAAATTCGTCTCGCCCGCGGCGGTTCCAAGAAACGCCCCTTCTACCGTATCGTAGCCGCCGACAGCCGCATGCCGCGCGACGGCCGTTTCATCGAGAAACTGGGCACATATAACCCGCTGCTGGCCAAAGACAGCGAAGACCGCGTGAAAATGGACATCGAGCGCATCCAGCACTGGATCGCCCAAGGCGCGCAGCCCACAGACCGTGTGGCCCGTATGCTGGAAGCCGCTGGCGTGAAAGAGAAAACCGAGCGTAACAACCCCAACAAGGGCACACCCGGCAAGAAAGCCCAGGCGCGCGTCGAAGAGAAAGCGGCCAAGAAAGCTGCCCTCGAAGAAGCCGCCAACGCACCGGCAGAAGAAGCAGCCGCAGAAGAGTAACTCTGGCTGTTATCTGATTTCAGGCCCGGTCCACGCAGGTGGGGCGGGTCTTTTTCGTGTGGGGTCAGAAGTGTGCGGATGTCGGTCGCCAAGCAAAACCGGCTTTTTGTGAGAGCTTGCTGACCTAGGGCGCGACGCTGCGTCTGTAGGGCGGGGCAAAGCGGTCATTCGTGAGAATTGCAGCGAACGGCAGGTTTGAGCCCAGTGAGACCAATGCTGCAGTTTGCACGAATGTCGACTTCATTAGGTACGGAAAAAACGTGAAAAAATCAAAGCGGGTTTTGCCAAGGGTTTGTGTCACAAGAACTATCATTGATTTCGCTGAGCAGGAGACCAATGATTAAAACGACCGTTTCTGGAATGCTTTGTGCCGGACTACCCTGTAAAGCCTTTTGCGCGGGCTTCTTCAATTGTAGGCAACTGATTTCCGCTATGATGTTGTTTGGCGTATTGAGTAGCTCTCACAATAATTCTGTTATCGGCATCTGGGTCTGACCATGCCTCGAACAGGCTGGACGCTACAGTGTTTGCGGTTTCGGGTGGGTCGCCGTGATTTTCTAAGGATTCAAGGTAGTAGTACGCGCGGACAAAGGTTTTGCCTCGTTCCACGTTGCCATTCAGGTCTTTTTGAGCCGCCATAGGCCCGGTGGAAAAAGGCTGTGTTATCGTTCTGAATGTTGCAGTCAGAACCAAGTACACCAACTGCACAAACCAGATAATAATGCCTAATAATAATTTTATCACCGAGCCGCCTTTTCTTGCAAACAGAGCGGACACTTAACACGAGCGCGCAGCGAAGTAACTGCTCAAGAAACCACCGTTTTTTGGCACGCTCCCGAAGCAGCCATTGGCGCAGCCGCAGCGAATGCACACTTTGTCCGCTTAATGGACATCGGCTGATTATGCAGCGAACGACCGCTTCGAGCCCACCTTGACGTTACCACACAGGGCAGCGCCTGACCGCGGGTGGGCATCGGAGACGTTGGTGTGTGCCACTTTATTTCTATGCTTTGGCGTGGGGATGATGAACCGCAAGACGGTGAGAAAGCGCCCGCCCATGGGGCGGTCGGGCGCTGCCCGGCGGTGCTTCGCACCTTGACTCCGGGCTTTGGTGGACGTCCGCTAGGTCCGCTCACCGACGCTGATGCAGATTGGCCCGAAGGTCCGGTTTGGGTCAGACATGCTTGGCACGGATCAACGACCCGATTTAGAAAGTCTGTCGCCTGGCGCCGAATTTGAACGACGTTCAAGGATGGCTCAGTCCTTGCGGTGACCGTCCTGCGCCTTGATCAGCGCCTCGATCTCCAGCAGGCGCTGCAACACCTCGTCGCGGTAGGTGTCTGTCTTTTCGTTGGTTTCTTCGTTGTGGGCGTCCTGCATCGAATTCACGATCAGACCGACCAGCAAGTTCACTACGGCAAAGGTCGTGACCATGATGAACGGGATGAAGAAGGTCCACGAATAGGGGTAAACCTCCATCACCGGGCGCACGATGCCCATCGACCAGCTTTCCAGCGTCATGATCTGGAACAGCGAATAGCCCGACCGCGCCAGCGTGCCGAACCAGTCGGGAAAAGCCGCGCCAAACAGTTTGGTCGCCATCACCGCGCCGATGTAGAAAATCACGCCCATCAGCAGGAACACCGACCCCACCCCCGGCAGCGCATTGA
This sequence comes from Pseudosulfitobacter pseudonitzschiae, assembly GCF_900129395.1. GTDB lineage: Bacteria > Pseudomonadota > Alphaproteobacteria > Rhodobacterales > Rhodobacteraceae > Pseudosulfitobacter > Pseudosulfitobacter pseudonitzschiae. The sequence continues at coordinate 112,219 of NZ_FQVP01000003.1, read as the reverse complement.
CCAGCCCGTCCACCACGCGGCGCAAGGACGGCGCCACCGAAATCACCCGGAGCAACCGCAAGATCCGCATCGCCCGCAGCACGCTGAGGCCCTGGGTTGCGGGGATCAGCGAAATCGCCACGATCACGAAATCGAACACGCTCCAGCCGCGCCGGAAAAAGTCGAGGCCGCGCCCGTAGATCTTGAGCGCGATCTCGACCACGAAGATCGCCAGACACAGCGTATCCAGCGTCTTGATCAACGGACCGGCCGCCGCCATCGCCTGATCCGAGGTTTCAAGCCCGAGGATCACGGCATTGAACAGGATCACGCCCAGAATGAAATTCTGAACCGCGGGCTGGTCGGTGAAACGGGCCACGCGGGCGCGCAGGCCGGGCTGGGAGAGAGCGGGTGAATCAGTCATAGCAGCACATATCGGATGCGGCCCCAGACTGTGCAAGGGGCGTCGCACACAGATAGCTGGCGAAATGCAGGGCAAGTGCCGCGTTGGCGAAAAACCCCGCTTCCTGGGTCCACCATGCGCATGAAACGCCTTGTACCCCTGCCCTGCCAGCGGCCTTGCGGAACACGGCCCGCGGGATTTTCCGCAGCGAACAGAAACGCAGTGGGCGGCACTGGACACTCGGCAATGCCCGCGACAGGGTGCATAAGGTTTAGTAGGGTTTTGTAAGCGTGTTCAAACTCTTTCGGATGATTGTCCTGTTGCCGGTCGCTTTCGCCGCCGGTTGGATTTATGAAAGCCAGGCAGCCGCGCAACGGTGTACCGATGCAGGTGGCATCATGCGCGACGGGATTTGCAGAGGTGTGAAGTGAGCAAGGATGAACTGGTTTGCGTGGGCGCCATCAGCGGCGCCTATGGGGTGAAGGGCGAAGTGCGGATCAAATCGTTCTGCGCAACCCCCGAGGACATCGAGGCCTATAGCCCGCTGACCGACGAAACCGGCAAGCGGTCGTTTTCGCTGGCCATCGTGCATTCCGTCAAGAACGGCTTTGTCGTGCGCATTGCCGAAGTGGCGACCAAGGAAGAGGCCGACGCGCTGAAGGGCGTGACCCTGCATGCACACCGCGACCAGCTGCCGTCGTTGCCTGATGATGAATTCTACCACGCCGACCTGGTCGGCCTGACGGTCGTGGACACCGGCGGCACCGAACTGGGCCGTGTCAAATCGGTGCAGAACCACGGGGCGGCAGACCTGCTTGAGGTTGCCCTGCCCGACAGCAGCGCCACGGTGTTGCTGCCCTTCACAAAGGTGGCCGTGCCGACGGTCGATCTGGCGTCGGGGCGCATCGTGGCCGACCCGCCCGAAGGGCTGTGGCCGTGATCACGGAACCGCGAGCGGATTTGGGTGTTGCTATCACAGACAGGCGGTTGGCGCCTGCCTGTGAAAGGATACCCCATGTTAAAGCTTATTCTGATCCTGTTGGTGGTGGCCGCCGTGGCCGGTCTGTTCGGCTTTGGCCGCCTGTCAGGGGCCGCGCTGAGCGGCGCGAAGTTCCTGATTTTCATCGCGCTGGTTCTGTTCCTGCTGGTCATTCTGGGCGTTGTCGCCATCGCCTGACCCGTTCCCTGATCGCGCATGGCGGCTGAACGGACGCCTGCCATGCGCATCATCATCCACGCAGGGTTTCACAAGACCGGCACGACCACCGTGCAAAAGACCCTGCGGGCCAACCGCGAGGTTTTGCGCCCGCATTGCCGCATCATCCTGCGCCCCGGCATGGTGGCCCTGTGCGAGGCGGCGCGCGCCTATTCCATCAGCCGCAGCCAGACCGACCTGGCCATGATCGGCTACGAGGCGGCGGCGCTGGCCGACGGCTGGGCCACGCGGGGCAAGGATATTGTCATCAATTCCGAGGATCTGGCGGGACATATGCCCGGACGGCATGGGCTGACCGCTTACGACGCGACGCCGCGCATCATGAAGGCGCTTGTTCAGGCCTTTGCCGCCGCCGCACCGGTTGCGGAACAGGTGCTGTATTTCACCACCCGCGCCGCATCGCCGTGGTTGCGCAGTTGCTATGTTCAGCATTTGCGGGCCACGCGGATCACACTGGATGCCGAGGCCTATGCGACCGACATGGCAGGCTCTGCCAATCTGGATCAGATCGTTGCAGAGGTCGCCGCCGCAGTGCCGGACATTCGGGTGGTGTCGCAACCGCTTGAGGCCTGCAAGACCCCGCTTGGCCCGCTTGCGCCCCTGCTGGATCTTCTGGGCGGCATCGACCCCGCCACGCTGACGCCCCGCCCCCCCGACAACACCGCGCCGCCCCAGGGCAAGATCGACGCGATGCTGGCGATGAACCGCTCTGATCTCTCCAATGCCGACTGGCGCGTCGCCAAGGACACGCTGAAGCGCGAGGATTTCTGATGCCTGCAAAGGTCGTCCTGCACGTTGGCTTTCACAAGACCGGCACGTCGACGGTGCAAAACCTGCTGCGGACCAATCGCGCCCTGCTAAAGCCAAACCTGGCCATGCGGCTGAAACCGCAGATGACCGACCTGCTGCACGCCACGCGCGGCTATTCGACGTGGCGTGACAAGATCTCGCTTGCCAAGGTTGCACGGCGGTTCGACCTGCTGCTGCAAGACCTGCCGGGGATGCCGCGCCGCACGCTGGTCATCTCTGCCGAAGAGCTTTCAGGCCATATGCCCGGCCGCGGCGACCTGGCGGATTATTCAGCCGCTCCAGAGTTGGCGCGCATCTATGTGGAGTGGGTGCAGCGGTATTTCCCGGCCTGCGAGGTGGCAATCTATGCCTCGACCCGCGATCCTGAAAACTGGCTGCGCAGCGCCTATTGGGAGCATGTGAAATCCTCCTCCATGACGCTGGATTTCACCGATTTTGTCGCCCGCTATGGCCATGCTGCCGATCTGGACGGGGTGGTGGATGACATCGCCGCCGCCGTGCCCTGCCGCGTGTTCCGCGCGCGGCTTGAGGCGGCGCAGACCTTGCGACTTGGCCCCGCGCAACCCTTGCTGGACCTGTGCAATGTGCCGCCCGAGACACTGGCACGGATCATGCCGCCGCCGGTGGCCAATGCCGCTCTGGATCAATCTGTGCTACAGGCCTTGCTGGAAGCGAACCGCACCTATACCGACCGTGACGCACGCAAGGCGGCCAAACAAGCCATCCTGGCCAGAGCCCAAGGAACAGACCGATGAAATCACATGGCCGCAAGAGCATTCGCGCGACGTTGAAGCCTTCGTCGCTGATGGACGAAACGCCCGATCTGGTCGGCGTCTGGCAGGCGCGGATCGTGACGCTGTTCCCCGGTGCCTTTCCCGGCGTGCTGGGCGAAAGCCTGACGGGGCGCGCGTTGCAGGACGGGTTGTGGCAGTTGCACACCCATGATTTGCGCGAACACGGGCTGACCAAGCACCGCAATGTCGATGACACCCCTGCGGGCGGTGGTGCGGGCATGGTGCTGCGCGCCGATGTGGTCGGCCCCGCCATCGCCGATGCGCAAAGCCATGCGCGCGGACGCTGGCCGATCCTGTACATGTCGCCACGCGGCCGACGGTTCGATCAGGCGATGGCCCGCGACCTGGCCCGGTGCGACGGCGTGACCATGCTGTGCGGACGGTTCGAGGGCGTGGACGAACGGGTGCTGGAGGCATTCGGCATCACCGAGGTGTCCTTGGGCGATTTCGTGATGACGGGGGGCGAACTGGCGGCGCAGGCGATGATTGACGCCACCGTGCGCCTGTTGCCCGGTGTGCTGGGCAACGCGGAAAGTGCGGTGGACGAAAGCCATTCGGCGGGGCTGTTGGAACACCCGCAATACACAAAACCTGCCGAATGGCAGGGCCGCGCGATCCCCGAGGTGTTGATGTCCGGCAATCACGCCAAGATTGCCGAATGGCGGCGCGAGATGTCGGAAAAGATCACCGCCGAGCGGCGGCCCGACCTGTGGGCGCAGCACAAAGACCGGCAAGGCGAGAAATAGACCCTATTTCTTGGTCTGCATCCGCTGGACCATTTTCAACACCATGCGGCGGGGCAACAGCGGGATGATCCAGTTCACCGCAAAGCCCAGCTTGGCATCGTTCACCGTCACCAGATCGCCGCGCATCATCGCGTCGTACCCGTGGCGGGCCACCGTGTCGGGCGTGGCCCCGCCGTTGTTCACCAGATCGGTGCCGTTCAGGTCGCTGACATCGGCAAATTCGGTTTTGACATAGCCGGGGCACAGCGCCGTGCAGGTCAGCCCGCGCTTGCGGTTTTCCTGATCAATCGCCTGGCTGAACGATTTGACGAAAGCCTTGGTGGCGAAATAGGTCGCCTGCAAGGGGCCGGGCATGAACCCGGCGGTCGAGGCGACGTTCAGGATTTTACCGCCGCCGTTCGCCACCATGTCGTTTGCGAACAGATGCGTCAGTGTCACCAGTGCTTTGATATTCAGGTCGATCATCGCAAGGTCGCGGGCCAGATCGCGCTCCAGAAACCGTCCCTGCCCGCCAAAACCTGCATTGTTGATCAGGATGTCGATGCTCAGCCCTGCGGCCTTCACCTGATCATACAGCGCCTGCGCGCCGCCTTCGGCCCCCAGATCCAGCGCAAAGACATGGGCGGTGACGTTATGCGCGGTCTGCACTTCGCTTGCCAATGCGTCCAGCGCATCCTTGCGTCGCGCGGTCAGGATGACATCACCGCCTTGCGCGGCGTGATAGCGGGCGAATTCCATACCGATGCCAGAGGAAGCGCCGGTGATCAGGGCGGTGTTGGGCATGCGTGCTGTCCTTTCTGCTCTGCTTCAAAACAAAGATAGCACGCATGCGCCGGTATTCATCTTTTAGGACAAAAGCCGTTTCAACGGTGCGATGCGCCGGATCACCAATGCATCCAGCGCCAGAACGGTCACCAACGTCAGCCCCGCCATCGGAAAGGCCAGCGAGACCGCCAGCCCCACGACCACAGCCCCCTTCCACAGCGGCATGTCACGCGGCAAGGGCGGTGCGGCCAGACGCAGGCCATTGCCGGCGCGACGCTTCCACCACATCACGACGCTGGTCAGACACAGGGCCAACACGCACAGGCAGAACAGCGTGTTCGCCAGAACGCTCCACAGGCCCAGCGTGCCCATGTGCAGGGCAATGCCCACCGCCATCGCCTTGCCCGCCAGTGAATAATCGTCATAGCGCACATCGGCCAGAATATTGCCCGTAAAGCGGTCAATGTGGGTGGTGCGGTCGGCTGTCGGGCTGACGCTGTCGTTGTTCATGGAATCGCGGGCCAGCGTCCAGACACCGTTCGCCCCGCTGGGCAGGTTCATCTGGTAGCGGCCTTCGAACCCGATCCGACGGGCCTGCGCGTCGATGCTGTCGATGTCCGGCGTCGCCTGCGCCGCAGGCGTGCCCGCCGTGCTGCCAGAGGCCGGCATCGGTGTCTGCTCCAACGCCCAGGGCACCTCTTTGGGGCCGTCGTTCATGCTGCCGTGGGTCTTGTCCGACAGGGGCACGTTGTCCCATTTCTCGGCCGGGAACTGGCTCCAGGCTTGCACCATCTTTTCGCCCCAGACACCCGACCATGACAGGCCCGACAGCAGGAAAAACACCAGCACCACGGAAATCCACAGGCCGATGGACCCGTGCAGCGACTTCCACGCACTGCGCCCCCCCTTGAACGACGGCACCAGCGCCCGACGCCCGCCGCCATCACGCGGCCACCACATGTACAGGCCGGTGGCGATAAGGACCATGCCCAGCGATGCGGCGATTTCCAGCATCCGGTCGCCGGTCACGCCCAGCAGCAACTCGGAATGGATATTGTCCGCCAGATCATACCACCCCGACCGACGCGGCCATGTCTGGATCACTTGGGCGGTATAGGGATCGACGGCGACCATCGTCGCCATATTGTCCACGTCCACACGGAACACCGCCGCACGGTCTGCGGCGCGCGGGGCGACATATTGCACCAGCACGCTGTCATAGACGGCGGCAAGGGCGGCGTCGGCCTGTATGCTGACGGCCAGCGGTGCCTCTTGCGGCACAACGGGGATGCGTTCGCCGTCACGACCGCCCAAAAAGGCGATCCACAGCATGGTCATGCCGGTCAGGGCAAGGATTGCGAAAAACGGGATGACATACAGCCCCGCATAGAAATGCCAGCGCCAGGCTGCGCGGTAAAAGGCAGACGTGTCGGATGACCGCGCAGGCGCGGCAGTGGGGTCGATCGAGACCATGGGAATGTCCTCTGACAAGGGTAAAGTGGGATAGGCGTGTGGTGTCAGAGAAGGATCGGCGGCCCGCGCGTATGGTTCTGGGTGCGCCCTTGTTGCCCGGCCACCAGTGCCGCCGTTTGAAACGTCGGCACATAGGCGCGGATTTGCAAGGCTGCGGGCACCATCAGCGGGCTGTGCAGCACCGCTTGGGCCACACCGGCGGACCAGTCACAGCGGTCGTGCTGTGCCTGGACCGGGTTGCCGCCGGCGTCCAGCGTCACGGTTGTGGTGCCGTCACCGGTACACAGCACCAGCGTGAAACCACCCGCCTGTGCGACAGGCATGGTGCCCGGCGTCAGACAGGAAAACGCCACGAACAACAGCACATGCACCGCGCGGATCAGCGCGGTTGACTTGCCGGACAAACGTGACACAAACGAAACCATGCAGGGGGTTTAGCAAAGCCACAGCATTGCGCCAGCGCAAAACCCGCCTGCGTCATTCTGCGCAGGAGCAACTCCCGTCACCTGCCCCCTTGACCGGGCCTGTCCATCCACCCTATACCGCGCAAGTTCGGAATCGGCCCATGCCGCCCGGACCGTTTGGCCTGTGGCATTCCTTCGATGATCCCGCACGGTGCGAAACGCATAACAAGGAACGGTGCTTGAACACTCCCTGCGGGCGGCGATGCCGGACCCGGCGAAGACAGGAAGCTCTGAGGCGCGCAAATCTTCGTGGAGCAACCACGAGCATAAAGGAGAAGGTCAGATGAACCTGATCGCACAGATCGAAGCGGAGCAGATTGCTGCGCTGGGGAAAGAAATCCCCGATTTCAAAGCGGGTGACACCATCCGCGTCGGTTACAAAGTGACCGAAGGCACACGCACCCGTGTGCAGAACTACGAAGGCGTCTGCATCGCGCGCAACAACGGCAACGGCATTGCCGGTTCGTTCACCGTGCGCAAGATTTCCTTTGGTGAGGGCGTGGAACGTGTGTTCCCCCTGTTCTCGACAAACATCGAAGACATCACTGTCGTGCGTCGTGGCCGTGTCCGTCGCGCCAAGCTGTACTACCTGCGGGCCCGTCGCGGTAAATCCGCGCGTATCGCAGAAGTCACCAACTACAAGCCCAAGTCGGGCGCCAGCGCGTAAGGAACCGGATCATGAAAGCCGATACACACCCCGACTATCACATGATCGACGTCAAAATGACGGACGGCACCGTGGTGAAAATGAAATCGACATGGGGCAAGGAAGGCGACCAACTGTCGCTGGACATCGACCCCTCCGTGCACCCCGCGTGGACCGGCGGCTCCAGCCGTCTGATGGACACCGGCGGCCGCGTGTCGAAGTTCAAGAACAAATACGCCGGTCTGGGCTTCTAAGCCTGACCGCAATCATGACGAAGGGCGCGGCCAGCGATGGCTGCGCCCTTTTTCGTTCTGGGGGAGGCAACGCACGCTGTGCTCAGGCAACCTTAACCCGTGGGCGGCATCCTTGGCCCCGTTGCAACACCCGCCGGCGTGGGCCATCACCCCCGTCGGCAGCCTACAGGACCAGAGGCGCGCGTGGCGCGTCATATCTGAACGGTTCAGACATGCAGGGATAAAATCCTGTCTCAATTCCGATCTGGCGGCGCCGCCTTTTTTACGGGCTTCCCACGATCCACATCAGATGAAATGAAACAACTGCCCCGGAGTTTTCCGCCGCAGACGTTCCGCGTGAGTGTATCTAACCCACACCGGCCCTTAGGTGCGGTATGGGGCAAGGTCCGGTGTGCTGGACGAAGCTGCTGTTCACCAAGCCCGGAATCAAGGCACGAAGTGCCGCCGGGCAGCGCCCGACCGCCCGTCACGCCGGAGGCGTGCCTAAGATAATCGGCGCACCTTTGGTGCGACGGGCGGGCGCTTCCTCACCGTCTTGCGGTTCTTCATCCTCACGCCAAAGTTTAGAAATAAAGTGGCACCTACGGATGTTGTGATGCCCACCCGCGGTCTGGCGCTGCCCTCTGTGGCAATGCCGCTCTGCCCCACAACCACCCCGCACACTGTCATTTTTGCCAGCTTTGCGCCTCTCCCTGCTTTTCACAGGTCGATCCACAACATATAGTGTGCCAAAGAAGGCAAACCGCACAGAAACAGCGGGTGCAAGGGGACAGGCATGGCGCATATTATCGTCGTCGGAAACGAAAAGGGCGGCGCGGGGAAATCCACCGTGTCGATGCACGTGGCAACCGCGTTGGCGCGTATGGGCCACAAGGTCAGCGCGCTGGATCTGGACCTGCGGCAGCGCACCTTCGGGCGTTATGTCGAGAACCGCCAAGGGTTCCTGAAAAGCGCCGAGCTGACCCTGCCCAGCCCGGAAGTGCACGAGCTGCCCGAGATTGACCCCGGCACGCTGAAACCCGGCGAGAACATCTATGACCACCGGCTCAGCGCCGCCGTCGCCTCGCTGGAGCCGGACAACGATTTCATCCTGATCGACTGCCCCGGCAGCCACACCCGCCTGAGCCAGGTGGCGCATTCGCTGGCCGACACGCTGATCACGCCGCTGAACGACAGCTTTGTCGATTTCGACCTGCTGGCGCGGATTGATGCGACGGGTGACAAGATCCTGGGGCCATCGGTCTATTCCGAAATGGTCTGGAACGCGCGGCAGTTGCGCGCGCAGGCGGGCTTGCAGCCCATCGACTGGATCGTGGTGCGCAACCGCATGGGCGCACAGCGGATGGTCAACAAGGAAAAGATGGAGCGCGCGATCAAGATGCTGGCCAAGCGCATCGGCTTTCGCATCGCCCCCGGCTTTTCCGAGCGTGTGGTGTTCCGCGAGCTGTTCCCGCGCGGGCTGACCCTGCTGGACCTGAAAGACATCGGCGTCAAACAGTTGAACATCTCGAACGTGGCCGCACGGCAAGAGCTGCGCGACCTGATCAAGGCGTTGAACCTGCCGGGCGTGACCGTCGATTTCTAAGACACCCGCTGCGCCAGCCGCAGCAACATGCGACGCAGGGCGGCCACGTCCTCGTCGCCCAGCATCTCGGCCAGCGCGTCGTCATAATCCTTGGCAATCTTGCGCAAGTCGCGATAGGCGGCCTGCCCCTGCGCCGTCAGCTCCAGATGCTCGGCCCGCCGGTCTTGCTCATCACGCACACGGGTCAGGAACCGCCGCTCGGCCAACCGCTGCACCGCGCGGCTGATCTTGGTCTTGTGCAGCCCCGACCGGTCGCGGATGTCCGATGCGGTCAACCGCCCGTACATTCCCAGATGGAACAACACCCGCCATTCATTGCGCAACATGCCATAACGGCCTTTGTAGACGCTTTGAAAATCCAGCGACGACGCCTCGGCGGCCTGGTTCAGCAGATAGGGCAGAAAGCTCTGCAGATCGAATGTGTCTTGATCGGCCATTTTCCACCCGTTGCTGTTGTTAGTTACAAATCCAACTATTACACATGCAACGAATCTGCAAGACTGCCGCATCAGGCACTGCACGGGAGGATCGCAATGAACACGCACACCACGCCCAGCACCATGGTTCAGGCACCCGACACCGGCGGCACCACCCCCGGCTATATGCCCGGCTTTGGCAACGATTTCGAAACCGAGGCCCTGCCCGGTGCCCTGCCCCAGGGCATGAACAGCCCGCAAAAGGTCAACTATGGCCTTTACGGCGAACAGCTGAGCGGCACCGCCTTTACCGCGCCCAGTCACCAGAACGAACGCACCTGGTGCTATCGCATCCGCCCCTCGGTGAAACATTCGCACCGGTACGCGCGCATCGACCTGCCCTATTGGAAATCCGCGCCGCACATCCCTGACAACGTGACCTCGCTAGGTCAGTACCGCTGGGACCCGGTGCCCCATTCCGGCCAGTCCTACACATGGCTCACCGGAATGCGTACGATGACCACGGCCGGTGATGTGAACACCCAGGTGGGCATGGCCAGCCACATCTATCTGGTCACCGACAGCATGGTCGACAGCTATTTCTACTCGGCCGACAGCGAACTGCTGATCGTCCCGCAAGAGGGCCGCCTGCGGTTCTGCACCGAGCTGGGTGTGATCGACCTTGCCCCGCAGGAAATCGCGATCATCCCGCGCGGGTTGCTCTACCGCGTCGAAGTGCTGGAAGGCCCCGCGCGCGGGTTCGTCTGCGAGAACTACGGACAGAAATTCGACCTGCCGGGCCGTGGCCCCATCGGCGCCAACTGCATGGCCAACCGCCGCGATTTCAAAACGCCGGTGGCCGCGTATGAAGACCGCGAAACGCCCAGCACCGTGACAATCAAATGGTGCGGCCAGTTTCACCAGACCCGCATCGGCCACAGCCCGCTGGACGTGGTCGCATGGCACGGGAACTACGCGCCGGTGAAATACGACCTGACCACCTATTGCCCCGTCGGCGCGATCCTGTTCGACCACCCCGATCCGTCGATCTTTACCGTGCTGACCGCCCCTAGCGGCGTCGAAGGCACGGCCAACATCGACTTTGTCCTGTTCCGCGAGCGCTGGATGGTGGCCGAGGATACTTTCCGTCCGCCGTGGTATCACAAGAACATCATGTCCGAGATGATGGGCAATATTTACGGCCAGTATGACGCCAAACCACAGGGCTTTGTCCCCGGCGGCATGTCGCTGCACAACATGATGCTGCCGCACGGGCCGGACAAGAATGCGTTCGAGGGCGCGTCAAATGCTGATCTCAAGGCCGAGAAGCTGGACAACACCATGTCGTTCATGTTCGAAACCCGGTTCCCGCAGCACCTGACCGAATTCGCTGCGAAAGAGGCGCCTTTGCAGGACAACTACATCGACTGCTGGACCGACATCGAAAAGAAATTCGACGGCACGCCGGGCAAGAAATAACGCCCCCGCGCCGATCTGAAATACCGGGCGGCCCGCGCGTGGCCGCCCACAATCCATAGGAACCACATATGCCCCTGATGAAAAGCTGGATCACCAGCGCCAATTCCGCCGACACCGACTTTCCGCTGAACAACCTGCCCTATGGCGTGTTCTCGGTCGGGGACGACGATCCGCGCTGCGGCGTGGCGATTGGCGACATGATCCTGGATCTGGCCGCTGCCGAAGATGCTGGATTGGTCACGCTGACCGAATACCCGCTGTTCGACGTGCCGTTCTGGAACGAGGTCATGGAAGAAGGCCCCGCCGTCTGGGCCGCCCTGCGCGCGCGCCTGATGCAATTGCTGTCCGAGGGCAGCGCCGATCAGGACAAGGTCGCACCGCTGCTGGTGCCAATGGCCGATGCCACGATGCACCTGCCGATGGTCGTGGCCGAGTACACCGACTTTTACGCCGGTCGCCACCACGCCACCAACGTCGGCACCATGTTCCGGGGCGCGGAAAACGCCCTGCCGCCGAACTGGCTGCACATTCCCATCGGCTACAACGGCCGCGCGTCGTCGGTCGTGGTGTCCGGCACCGACATCCGCCGCCCCTGGGGCCAGCTTAAGGGACCGAACGACGACAAGCCCCGCTTTGCCCCCTGCGCGCGTTTCGACATCGAACTGGAAATGGGCGCCATCGTCGGCACCCCGTCCGACGGCCCGCTGACCGTGGACGAAGCTGACGCTGCAATCTTTGGCTACGTGTTGCTGAACGACTGGTCGGCGCGTGACATTCAGGCGTGGGAATATCAACCGCTCGGCCCCTTCCAGGCCAAGGCGACCGCCACCACCATCAGCCCGTGGATCGTGACCAAGGCAGCGCTTGAACCCTTCCGCACCGACACGCCCGCGCGTGAATTCGAACTGTTGGACCACCTCAAGGACACCGGCCCGATGCTGTACAACATCGACCTGTCCGTGACCCTTACGCCTGCGGGCAAGGACGCCAGCGTGATCGCGCGCACCAACTACAACGAAATGTACTACTCCTCTGCCCAGCAACTGGCGCACCACACCACCGCAGGCAGCCCGATGACACCGGGTGACCTGCTGGGGTCGGGCACCATTTCCGGCGCAGAGAAATCCGAACGCGGCAGCCTGCTGGAACTGAGCTGGGGCGGCAAGGAACCCTTCACGCTCGACACCGGCGAAACCCGCAGCTTTATCGAGGATGGCGACACGCTGGGCCTGCACGGTCACGCGTCGGGCGACGGTTATCGCATCGGTTTTGGCCCCTGCATCGGCACCGTGCTGCCCGCGCTGGACGATCCGTACAAACGCTGACATCGCTTCATCTTGCTAGAAAAACGCCCGCCGGAGGCTCCGGCGATGACCAAAAAGGACCACATTCATGGCCAAGGCATTCGCGTCCCAAGGGGACATGACCGAAAAGAAAATCTCGTTCACCGAAGTCGGTGAGGGCCTCTATGCCTTTACCGCCGAAGGCGACCCGAACTCGGGCGTTATCATCGGCGACGACAGCGTGATGATCGTCGAGGCGCAGGCCACCCCGCGTCTGGCCAACAAGGTCATCGACTGCGTGCGCAGCGTCACCGACAAACCGATCAGCCACGTGGTGCTGACCCACTATCACGCGGTCCGCGTGCTGGGCGCGTCGGCGTTCAATGCCAACCAGATCATCATGTCCGACACCGCGCGCGGCATGGTCGCGGAACGCGGGCAAGAGGACTGGGACAGCGAATTCCAACGCTTTCCCCGCCTGTTCGAAGGCCATGAAAGCATCCCCGGCCTGACCTGGCCCACCACCACCTTCAACGACAAGATGACCGTCTATCTGGGCAACCGCCGCGTGGACCTGATGCATCTGGGTCGTGCCCATACGGCGGGTGACATCGTGGCCCACGTGCCCGACCAGAACGTGATGTTCACCGGTGACATCGTCGAATACCACTCGGCCTGTTACTGCGGCGACGGGTATTTCGGCGACTGGGGCACCACGCTGGACCGGATCAAGGCGTTCGACGTTGACGCCATCGCACCGGGGCGCGGTGACGCGCTGGTGGGGCAAGAAATGGTGAACGCCGCCATCGAAAACACCCGCGATTTCGTCGACAGCACCTATGCCGCCGCCGCCCGTGTCGCGGCACGTGGCGGGTCGCTGAAAGAGGCATGGGACGCCGTGCGCGAAGCCTGCGACCCCAAGTTTGCCGATTACGCGATCTACGAACACTGCCTGCCCTTCAACGTCGCCCGCGCCTATGACGAGGCCCGCGGCATCGCGCATCCGCGCATCTGGACCGACAAGCGTGACGTGGAAATGTGGGAAGACCTGCAATCATGACGACCTGGGGCGCGGTTTTTCTGGTGGTACAGGGGCTGGTCTTTGTCCTTTGGGCATTCCAGATGTTCCGCGCCCTGTTTCAGGCCCGCCGCATCGCCGTCGCCAAAAGTGGCAGGATGTGGCCCGGCCCTTTCGCTGCACTTGCCGCCTTGCGTGACTGGGCGCGCAGCCATCCGCGTGAGCGCAATCAGCTGCTTGTTACCACCGCCGTGCTTTTCCTGTTCATCGCACTTGGCCCGTTGCGTGCCACGCTCCACCCTTGAAGGACCCGACATGGCATATGATTACACCCCATTTCCTTATGTCGCCCCGCCCGGCCTGACAGAACCCGAAGCGCGCCACCCGGTTGTGATCGTGGGCGCAGGCCCCATCGGGCTGGCCATGGCCATTGACCTTGCGCAGCATGGCGTGCGCTCTGTGGTGTTGGACGACAACAACGTGGTTTCGGTCGGCAGCAGGGCGATCTGTTGGGCCAAGCGCACGCTTGAAATCTTTGACCGCCTCGGCGTCGGCGACCGGATGCTGGCCAAGGGCGTGACGTGGAAAGTGGGCCGCCTGTTCCATGGCGACAAACCGGTCTACAGCTTTGACCTGTTGCCCGAAGAGGGCCACAAATACCCCGCCTTCATCAACCTTCAGCAATATTACGTCGAACAGTATCTGGTCGAGCGGGCACAGGAACTGCCGGAGCTGATCGATCTGCGGTTCCTGAACAAGGTGACGGGGCATACGGACAAGGGCGATCACGTACTGATCGACGTGGAAACCCCCGATGGCACCTACCAGTTGGAAGCCGACTATTACATCGCTGCCGAAGGCGCTGGATCTCCCACCCGCAAGCGCATGAACCTGCCGTTCGAAGGCCAGACCTTCGAAGAGCATTTCCTGATCGTCGACGTCGAAATGCAGAAAAGCCCGTTCGAGAGCGACAGCCCCGAACGCTGGTTCTGGTTCGCACCGCCCTTTCACCACGGGCAGTCTGCGCTGTTGCACAAGCAGCCCGACAACATCTATCGCATCGACCTGCAACTGGGCCCCGACACAGACCCAAAGGCCGAGGCGACCGAGGAAAAGGTGATCCCACGGATCAAGGCCATTGTCGGGGATACGCCGTTCCGGCTGGACTGGATGAGCGTCTACAAGTTCCGCTGTGCCAAGCTGGACCGTTTTGTACATAATCGGGTGCTTTTCGTAGGAGACAGCGCCCACGTCGTGTCGCCCTTTGGGGCGCGCGGCGGCAATGGCGGCATTCAGGACGCGGACAACCTGGGCTGGAAACTGGCCGCCGTCCTGTCCGGCGATGCCCCTGCAACCCTGCTGGACAGCTACAACGAAGAACGCAGCCACGGCTCGGCCGAGAACATCCTGAATTCGTCCCGTGCCACCAATTTCATGACCCCGAAAAGCCCCATCGAAGCGCTGTTTCGCAACGCGGTTCTGGACCTTGCCGAAACCCACCCCTTTGCGCGCAAGCTGATCAACTCGGGCCGCTTGTCGCAACCCTGCTCGCTGCACGGAAAAGCCCTGCAAACCGGGGAGCACCCGATGGTGGGCCAATCGCTGATCGACGCGCCGGTGGGCGATGGCTGGCTGGTCGAACAGGCGCAGGGCGCGTTTACGCTGCTGAGCCTTGGTGCCGATGCCGCGCCTGATGTGGAGGGCATCCGCCCGCTGCACATCGCAGAACCTTCGCCTGAACTGTCGCGCCGCTATGGCACCGGGCACTATCTGATCCGCCCCGACGGCCATATCTGCGCCCGCTTCGACAGCGCAGACAGGGAACACATCACCGCCGCACTGGCCCGTGCCAAAGGACAAGCACGATGATCCTTCAAGACAACCTCGGACCGAATGGCGACACGATCTACAACGCGCTGATGCACGCCCACGAAGGGCTGACCGAGGCCGAAAGCCACGCCCTGAACGCCCGCCTTGTGCTGATGCTGATCAACGAAGTGGCCGATCCCGACCGCATCGCCGCCCTGCTGCAAGAGGCCCGCCGCCCCGCGTCGTCGGTGTAGTCAACGCGAAGGTCTATGGCGCGTACAGCCCCGTCCGGCAGGCCCGACTGATCACTTCGGGCTGCGCGCCCTGACCCAGCAGTTGCCCCACAGCCGCCGCCTGCGCCGCCTGCATCCGTGCGACCAGTTCCGCGTCGGACAGGTCGTGGCGGGTGACCTTGGCAAACCACGCTTCTTCCAGGATCAGGTCCTCGATCAGCGGATCGATCACCGCGCCGCCGCCACCGGGATAGCGGTAGTGCCCCACGCCGCCTTTCTTGCCCATGCGCCCCTCGGCCACCATGCGCGGCAGGATGGGCGACGCCGCCCCCTGCCTGCGGTCCAGCACCACGTCCAGCCCCAGCAGGTCCATCGCAGCACATGGCCCCATGGCATAGCCCGCCGCCTCCAGCGCCTCGTCCAGCTCCCATGGGTTCGTGTGAAACATCAGCAATCGATCCGCCGCCAGCCAAAAGCTGTCCTGCAAGGCGGCCGCGACCTCGGCTTCGGTCAAACGGAAATACTCTCGACAAAGCGGTGTTTGGCGATCACCGCCAGCAGGTCGTTCACCGAGGATTGCACCGGACGGTTGGCGGTGTCCACCTGTGCCTGTGCGCGCTCGTATTGGGGGGTGCGGGCGGTCAGCAGCGCCTTGAGCTGTTCCATCGCCGCCGGATTGTCCTTCATCGGGCGCAGGTCGCCTTGGGCACGGACACGCGCCATATGTTCGGCGGGGCTGGTGCGGACCCAGACTGTGTGGAAGCGGTCCAACAGGGTGGTATAGGTCTGCGGTTCGGCAACGATGCCGCCGCCCACCGCCAGGATCATGCGGTTTTCGCTCTGGATCACCTCGTCCAGCACCTCTTGTTCCAGATCGCGGTAGCCGTCTTGCCCATACAGCCCCATAACCTCGGACACGGGCATACCTGCGTGTTCCTCGATCAGCTTGTTCAGCTCCAGGAACGGGATGCCAAGTGCCGCCGCCGCAGCCTTGCCCAGCGTCGATTTTCCCGCGCCGCGCAGACCGACCAGACAGATCCGCTGTGCCCGCGCGCCGCCGGGCGCGTGCGGGGCCAGCATCGCGCGCACGCGGCCCTGAACCTCCGGTCCTGCAGCCTGGAACAGATGCGCGACGCGCAAGGTGTCATCGCTGAGCGGTGCGTCATCCGCCAGCAAGGCCGACACCGACACGCCCAGCGCATC
Source organism: Pseudosulfitobacter pseudonitzschiae (assembly GCF_900129395.1). Taxonomy (GTDB): domain Bacteria; phylum Pseudomonadota; class Alphaproteobacteria; order Rhodobacterales; family Rhodobacteraceae; genus Pseudosulfitobacter; species Pseudosulfitobacter pseudonitzschiae. Next base: position 95,643 of record NZ_FQVP01000003.1, on the reverse strand, counting down.
GGCAACACGGGCCAGCAACAGGATGGAAATATTGCCCTGCCCCGTTTCCAGTTGCGCCAGATAGCGCGGCGACACGCCCGACCGGTCCGACAGCGTACGGCGCGGCAGTTTTTGTGCCTTGCGCGCCTCGCGCACCCGCTGGGCCAATCGCTGGATCAGCGGGTTGTCGGTGGGGGTGTTGGACTGGTCCGTCATGTCGTCAGGGCCGGATCAGCGGCGTGACCACCGCACGGATGTCCGGCGGCGCGGGCTGGCTTTTGAACACGTCCGCCACGGTAAAGACGCAGATAAACGTGCCCTCGAAGCACAGCACCTCGTCCTGGTAGCCATCCACGCGGAAGGTGATCGACTTTTCGCCCAGCCGCTGCGGCCACACGTGGCACATCAGCCGATGGCGCGGGGTGACGGGGCTGCGGAAATCCATCGCCAGATTGACGAAAGGCGTGCCGACATTGCGGTCCAGCTCCAACTGGAACCAGCCGTCACCGTCCAGATGCGCCTCCCACCAGGCGTTGATCGCATCCAGCGCAAAGACCGGCAAGCGGCCCGTATAGGCAATACGCGCCGGATCGCAATCGCCCCATGTCACTCGAATTTCATGAACAAAAGGCGAAGGCAGATTTGACACGTCAGTAGGTTTCCACATGATACCGGCCCTCTTCGCGCATCACGTCGCGCAAAGCGGTCCATTGCTGCCCGATACTTTCGGCAATCGAGGTCATGGCGCGTTCCACGCCTTCCTCCATCCCCTTCAGGCCACAGATGTAGATATACGTATTTTCATCCGCCAGCAAATCGGCAACCGCCTCTTCCTCGGCGATCATGCGATCCTGTACATATTCCTTGTTGCCGGTGCGCGAGAACACCAGATGCTGCTTCATCTGCGCTTCGGGCACTTTTTTCAGCGGGCCAAAATAGGGCAGCGAATCCGGTGTGCGCGCGCCAAAGAACATGGTCATCTGCGCCGTGGCCCCGCTGCGCTGGCGCTGCATGGTAAAGGCACGCATAGGCGCCGATCCGGTGCCGGTGCAGATCATCAAAAGCCGCGCCTTTGTGTCATTGGGCATCAGGAATGTCGCACCAAAGGGGCCGGTGACGTCCACGCTGTCGCCTTGCGCCAGATCGCACAGGTAGTTCGACGCCAGCCCCTGCGCCTCGCGTTTTACCGTCAGCGAAATGTTGTGATAGCCCGCGCGTTCACCGTCACGGGGGCTGGAGATGGAATAAAGCCGGGGCAGGTGTGCCTTGCCGTCGGCATCGGTGCCGGGCGGGATGATGCCAACCGACTGTCCCTCGAGCACCGGAAACGGCAGCGCGCCGGGGTCCAGGATGATGTGGCGCACGTCGTGGTCGGGATCGTCGGTCAGGCGATAGTTGCCCTGCACCGTCATCCTGGCCGGTTTGCCAAGGTTGTACATGTTGATTGCCGCCTTGGCCGCGCTGACCGGCGCGCGGGCCTTGCCGCCTGCCCCCTGATGCGCCTCGGCCAGAAGGGCCGCGATGGGGGCGGCCACCGCGTCGTCCCCTTCGGCGGGTGCTGCGGTTTCGATCTCTTGCTGGTCGGGCAGTTCGTCAAATTCGTACTGTTGTTCCAGTGTATAGGGCACATCGACCACACGCCATTCGTCGATCGACCCCGTGGGACAGACCGGAATGCAGTCCATGCAAAAGTTGCACTTGTCCACATCCACCACGACGTTGTTGTCGTCATGTTCAATCGCGCCCACCGGGCAGGTCATCTCGCAGGTATAGCAGCGGATGCAGATCTCGGGGTCGATCAGGTGCTGTTTCAGCGGTTGGTTCATGGGGCACGCCCGTTCAGGATCAGGTCCGGGATCAGCATCGCGTCGATCAGGGCCTGACACAGACCCTCGCAGCCTTTGCAACCGACACAGGGGCCTTGCAATGCCACCACGTCAGCAGCCAGTGCATGGGTTTGCGGCGCATAGGCCACGGTGCGTTTGGTTTGCATGGGTCGTCTCCTGAGCGAAGGGAAAACATGGGCCCGGGCCAAGGTTCCCCCCGCCCCGGGCCCACGTCATTAAGCCATGTGCAGTTTGACGTATTCGAAATCGCCGGGCTTGTTGTCGATGCCAACCTTGGGCGGGGCGATCCACGAGGCATATTGGCCGGGTTCATAGCAAGGCTTCATCAGCGACTGGATATAGTCGCCATCGGCCTTGGTCGGCAGCCATTCGTTCTGACGTTTCGCCCATTCCTCGGACGAGATGATGTTGCCATCGGGGTCCACGGCCACGGCCGAAAACACGCCGATCTGGCGGTGGAACCCTTCGTGCGGCAGCTTCAGTTCAAAGTCGACGCCCGCCTTGGCGATCTGTTTGTTCCAGCGGCCCACGCCACCGGCGGCGTCGCGGACATAATCGTCGCGCAGGCGCATGTTGATGGCGGTCAGGGCGGGGACGTCTTCGGTCACGATCTTGCCGTCCTTGATCGAGGTGACGGGATAGGTGGCATCGGACAGCTTGTGGTCGTCGTCGATCCGCTGCTCCATGTACCGGCCCTTGATACCGCAGTTGAAGGCGTTGGCGGCGTTGGTCGACACCTCTTGACCGAACAGGTCCAGCGACAGCGTATAGTGCAGGTTCAGCTTTTTCTGCATCGTCGGCAGGTCGATGACGCCCAGATCGCGGATCTTGTTGATGTCATAGGGATCGGTAATGCCATGTTTCGCCATCGCCTCAAGCGTCGCCTGAATGGTGCGGCCCACGCCGGTTTCGCCGACGAACATGTGGTGTGCTTCTTCGGTCAGCATGAACCGGCAGGTGCGCGACAGCGGGTCGAAACCCGACTGCGCCAGCGATTCAAGCTGCATCTTGCCGTCGCGGTCGGTGAAATAGGTGAACATGAAGAACGACAGCCAGTCCGGCGTTTCCTCGTTGAACGCCCCCAGCATTCGCGGCGCTTCGTCCGAGCCGGACGAGCGGACCAGCAGATCGTCGGCCTCTTCCCGGCCATCGCGGCCAAAGTATTTTTGCAGCAGATAGACCATGGCCCACAGGTGGCGGCCCTCTTCCACGTTCACCTGGAACAGGTTGCGCATGTCATAAAGCGACGGCGCGGTCAGCCCGAGGAACCGTTGCTGTTCGACCGACCCCGGCTCGGTGTCGCCCTGAATGACGATCAGACGCTTCAGCATGTTGCGGTATTCGCCCGGCACTTCCTGCCAGGCGGGTTCGCCATAGTGTTCGCCCATCGGAATGGTGCGGCCCTCGACCTCGGGGGCCAGCAGGACGCCCCAGCGGTATTCGGGCATTTTCACATAGTCGAACTTGGCCCAGCCCTTGGGGTCCACGCTGACGGCGGTGCGCAGGTAGACCATCGATTCCTGGAAATTCTGCGGGATCAGGTCGTTCCACCAGTTGATGTAACCGGGGTGCCATTTCTCCAGCGCCTTCAGCACCTTCTTGTCCTGGCTCAGCCCCACGTTGTTGGGGATCTGGGTGTCGTAGCTTACGTTGATCAGGTCCATCATCTTCGTTCTCCAATCTGGTGCGGCGCGCTGTCCGTATCGCGGACGGCTGCGCAGGTTCAGTTACACACGTTCCATGTTGTAATCGCCGCGCTTGCCGGTGCCGTAGCGTTGCAGCGCGCCATCTGCACCAACCGCGTTGGGGCGGTTGAAAATCCAGTTCTGCCATGCGGTCAGACGGCCAAAGATGCGGGTTTCCATCGTTTCGGGTCCGGCAAAACGCAGGTTCGCCTCCATCCCTGTCATCGCGTCGGGCGAATAGCTGGCGCGTTCTTCCATGAAGATGCGGATCTCGTCCTCCCAGTCGATGTCGTCCAGGATCATGGTGACAAGGCCCAGTTCTTCGGCCTCTTCGGCTTCAAGCTGTTTGCCTATCGCGGCCTTGGCCTTGTCCACCGCCTCGGGTTCGCCCAGGAAACGGGTTTCCAGACGGGTCAGGTCGTTGGACATCGGCATCGGGCCAAAGTTGGCAGCCGTCAGGGTGATCGTCGCCAAGGGGCGGTTGTCGCCGTCAAATTCGTCTTCCATCATATAGGTGCGGTCGACCGAGAACAGGATTTCCGCCAGAATTCCGGTAAAGCACGACCCGTGTTCCACCAGCGCCACCATGCTGCGCGAGGTCACGTCGATGCGTTTCAGGATACGCTTCCAGTATTTCAACACTTCGTTGGCAAGCCAGTGATCGGCGTGGTCCATCAACAGCGCCTCGTGCGCGGCAAAGCGTTCGGGGTCACCCTGAGAGCGGAACACCAACAGGCCCGCGTCCATCTCGTTCAGGCGCAGATGCAGGATGGCATCGTCCAGCTGCCGCGCCAGACGCAGCATGTAAGCCGCAGCACCCTGTGCGGTGAAAGTGTCCATATCGGCGGGCGCGTCCTCTTCGGGGCCTTTGATCGTGATCGTGGCGCGGCGGGCCTCACGGTCCAGCGCCACCTCGATCAGCTCATAGGACAGGCTGCCATCGTCGGCGATGGTGCGGTCGATGGGTGTCAGGGTGATGCCCTGCGCCACATCTGCCTTGGCCGATGCCTCTGCGAATTCGCGGGCACGTTCCTGCACGGTTTCGTCAAATTTCGAGTTGGCGATCACCTCGTCCACCAGCCGCCAGTCCTGCGCCCGCTTGCCGCGCACGCCTTCCTCTGTGGAACAGAAGATATCGGCGCGGTCGCGGCGCACCTTGCGTTTGTCGGTGACGCGGGTCAGCCCGCCGGTGCCCGGCAGAACCGCCAGCAAGGGCACCTCGGGCAGGGACACCGAGGACGTGCTGTCGTCGGTCAGCATGATATGGTTGCACGCCAGCGCCAGCTCATAGCCGCCGCCTGCGCACGCCCCTTTGACCGCCGCGATGTATTTCTGGCCGCTGTCGGCCTCGGCGGCTTCGAACGTGTTGCGCGTTTCGTTGGTGAATTTGCAGAAGTTCACCTTGTGGCTGTGCGCGGCACCGCCCAGCATGCGAATGTTGGCCCCCGCGCAGAACACCTTGTCCTTGCCCGACTGCATCACCACGACCTTGACCTCGGGGTGTTCGAACCGCATCCGCTGCACCACATCGGCCAGCTCGATGTCCACGCCCAGGTCATAGCTGTTCAGCTTCAACTGGTAGCCGTCGAACAGGCCCGCGTCTTCGTCCACGTCCATGAACAGGTTGGCCACGGGGCCGTCATATTCGACACGCCAGTGGCGGTATTTGCTGGGATCGGTGCGGAAATCAATGATCTTGGTCACGGTGCAAGTGTCCTTTTGGCGGGGTGCAGAACAGGCTGCACTGGCTTCTTGTGTAGTATAATTACAAACTTTCGCTTTCCGAACCAACGATTAGGCGCGATATTGCGTATATATGGCATTATAGTTCACCATCAGCGGCTTCAGCGGCCAGTTCCGCAGCATTCGCGGCCCATTCCAGCAATTCGGTTGGCGTCGCACCGGGAATCGGGCGGCTGGCGCGGCCTGCGACCAGATGTTCCTGCACCATGGCGCACAGACGCAGCGTGGCCTTGGGCCGGCCCATCGCCAGCTTCAGCCGCGCGTTGGCCAGCTGGATCACCGCCTGCACCATGTGTCGTTCGGCGGAGGGATCGGGCAGCGCCAGCCAGACAGCTTCCAGAACCTCGTGGCATTCCCAGAAATATCCGGCGTGCAGATAATCCAGACCGGCCCGCATCGCGGGGCTGTCGAAAGGGTCGGCGTTGACCGTTTTCAGCGGATCGAACCAGCCCTCGGGGTGGCGGGCCGTCTGGCCGGGCACATAGGCGTGCGCCGGCGCAGGGGTGCCGCCGGGCAGCTCAGGCAAGTTCCACCTCGGCCTCTTCCATGCGCTTGAGCCGCGCGCAGAATTCGGTGATGGCGGCGACGGTCTGCTCGGTCGCCTCGCGGTGGGGCGCGTGGCCGACACCATCAAGGACCAGCGTTTCCAGTGGCGAATAGATACGGCTGTCAATCTCGTCGATCTGGGCCATCGTGCCGTAAGGATCGGCCGTGCCCTGCACCGCCAGCACGGGAATACGCCAGTGGTCGATGCTGTCCGCGACATTCCATTTGGCATAGTCGGGATGCGTCCAGATGTCGTGCCAGCCGTAATAGGCGTTGTCGGGATGGGCGTGGTATTTGGCCAGCTTCTGTTTGAGGTCACCGTTTTCATAGGCGTCCCTGGTCGCTGCAATCGCGGCCAGCCCACCCGGCTCGGTAAAGAAATGCGGCGCGATCAGGATCAACCCGCGCACCCGCATGTCGCTGACGCTGCCCGCATATATCGCGGCAATGGTCGCGCCATCCGAATGGCCCAGCAACACGCAGTCCTGCACACCGGCTGCATCCAGCAGCGGCCCCAGCACGTCCACCGCCTCGCGCGTCTGGTAATCCAGCGGGCGCGGCAGGCTGGCGGCGCTGGACTGCCCGTAGCCCGCCCGCGAATAGGCCAGCACGCCAAAGCCTGTCTGATCGGCCAGCGTCTGTGGCAAGTCATGCCATTGCGCCACGCTGCCCAGCCCCTCGTGCAGCATCACCAGCGTGGGTGCATCCCCCGGTGCCGCGCCAAAACAGGCGTATTCCAGCGATGCCCCACCCACTTCGATAAATCCGTTGGTCCAGTCCATCATGCATCCTCTCGCAGTTTGAAACGCTGGATCTTGCCGGTTGCCGTCTTGGGCAATTCATCGACACAGGCGATCCAGCGCGGATATTTCCATTTGCCGATTTTCGTTTTCACATGCTCTTTCAGCGCGGCCTCGATGCCGTCGGGTGACACGCCTGCGTTCAGCACCACGAACGCCTTGGGCTTTTCCAACCCGTCGTCATCGCGCGCGGCGACCACTGCGGCCTCGAGCACATCGGCGTGGCTGATGATGGCGCTTTCCACCTCGAACGGGCTGACCCAGATGCCCGAGACCTTGAACATATCATCAGTGCGCCCGCAGTAGACGAACCGCCCGTCATCGCGGCATTCGTATTTGTCGCCGGTGCGGGTCCAGGTGCCCTCGAACGTGGTGCGCGTCTTGGCGCGCTGGTTCCAATAGCAACTGGCGGCGCTGTCGCCCTGCACCAGCAGTTCGCCCACCTCGCCGGTGGCCACGTCCTGCCCCGCCTCGTCCACCAACCGCACCGCATAGCCCGGCACCGCCACGCCCGAGGTGCCATAGACCACATCACCGGGACGGTTGCTGAGGAAGATGTGCAGCATCTCGGTCGATCCGACACCATCGAGGATCTCGACACCTGTGTGTTTCTCCCAGCGCGTTCCCACATCCTCGGGCAATGCCTCGCCCGCCGAGATACAGCGGCGCAGGGGCGCGCTTGCCGCGCCGTTTTTGTCCATGTAGGCAACCAGCGCGGCGTAGAGTGTCGGAACCCCGCAGAACACGGTGGGCTGTTCGGTGTTCAGAATATCCACGACGCTGTCCGGCGTGGGGCGTCCCGCAAACAGCACGGTGGTCGCACCAACCGCCATCGGAAAGGTCATCGCATTGCCAAGGCCGTAGGCGAAAAAGAACTTGGCTGCCGAGAACACAACATCATCCTCGCGCACGCCCAGCACCTGTGCGCCGTAGGTGTCTGCGGTGGCTTTCAGGCTGGAATGAATGTGGTGCACGCCCTTGGGCTGGCCGGTGGACCCAGAGGAATACAGCCAGAACGCCACCTCGTCCGCATTCGCGTCAAAGGCCACGGTGGGGGCGTCGGCGGTGTCCAGGAATGTCTGATAGGATATGGTGCCGTCAGGTGCTGCACCCCCGATCACGACAACGGTTTTCACGAACGGATTGTCGGCCAGCGCCGGTGCGACCGTGTCATACAGCACATCCGACACGAACAGCGTCGTGGCACGGCTGTCACGCAGGATCGCGTCATAGACCGATGTGGCCAGCAGCGTGTTCAGCGGGACCGGAATGACCCCCGCCTTGAGCGCACCCCAGAAGATTTGCGGGAATTCGATGGTGTCCAGCACCAGCATGGCGACCCGCTGTTCCGGCACCACGCCGTGCGCGGCAAAAGCGGTGGCGACCCGTCCCGAGGCATCGGCCAACGCACCGTAGGTCAGGCTGCGTCCGCTGCCATATTCCCGAAAGGCAACCTTGTCGCCACGCCCCTCTTCAACGTGACGATCAACAAAATAGCTGGCTGCATTCGCGCTGGCTAAGCTGGACATTGACGCTCCTCCCAAAGACATCCCTATTGTGCGCTATCGTGCGCCAATTTCCGGATATCGCAACAGGAGCGCCAACTTTGCGCAACTTAGTGCAAGATTTCACAGGATCGTGACGGTTGCAGGGTCCGCATCATCATAAAGCCGGTCCACCAGACCCGCGCGACGGGCCAGCAATCTGGCAAAGTTGATATTGCCCTTGGCCGTCGCCTCGCCCTCGCCCATGTCGGGCGGGTCCGACAGAATCAGAGCGCGGGTGACGCGTGTGGCAGATCCTGTCGCCTCTGTCGCCCTGACCCGCAAGCGGTCGCGCAGGATGTCGGCCAGCGCGGGGCAGGTACAGGCACCCTTGTCCGCCTCCAGCGTCATCCCGGCCTTGGCGATGGCCGCGCGGTTCGGCACGATCAGGATGCCGATCTGGTCGCGCCCCTGCCCCGTCACCACGATGTCGGCGGCATAGGGGGCCAGCAACGCCAGCATCTCAAGCCGCAGGTTCGCCGCCTGCACCCATGTGCCGGTCATCAGTTTAAAGTCTTCGGACATGCGCCCGTCAAAGCGCAGACCAAGGTTGGGGTCGGCCTCATCGACAAACCGCATCGCATCGCCGGTGATAAAGAACCCCTCGTCGTCGAACGCCTCGGCCGTTTTGGCGGGGTTGTCCAGATAGGCCCGCATGATCGACGGCCCGCTGACCCGCACGTCACAGCGCATGTCGGCGTCAGGCACCAGCTTGACCGTGATCCCCGGCAGGGGCACGCCGACGATACCGGCACCGCGTGCAGGCACCTGTTGCAGCAAGGCCCCCGGTGCGGTTTCGGTCAGCCCCCAGGACGAGGTGATCAGCGGCACGCGGCCGCCGGTCTGGGCGGCCAGCGCCTCCAGCCCGGCCCATGTCTCTTGCGGCAAGGACGCACCGGCGTAAAAGATCATGTCGAGGTCGCGGAAATACGTCTCGCGCAGGGCCGCATCGTTCTGAAGTGCTGTCAGAAGCTGGGCAAAGCCCACAGGCACGTTAAAGCTGACCGTGCCGGACACCAGCGACAGGTTCTCCAGCGTGCGCCCGAACAGCGCGGGAAGCGGTTTGCCATCGTCGATGTACAGGCTGCCGCCGCCCGACAGCACCATGTTGAAATTATGCGAGCCGCCAAAAACGTGGTTCCACGGCAGCCAGTCCACGATCACCGGCGGACGCTGGCGCAGGAACGGCAAGCCTTGGGCGAGCTGGGTCTGGTTGGTGGTCATCATCCGTTGGGTGGTCAGAACCCCCTTGGGGTCCGAGGTAGAGCCTGATGTGAGCAGGATCTTGGCCACCGTATCCGGCCCGACCGCGGCAAAGGCCGCATCGACACCGGCATCGGAATGGGCCAGCAGATCGGCCAGCGGCGTGGCGCCGGTATCGCCCGGATCGGACGCAATCGCAGGACAGTTCGCCCGCGCCAGCCCCGCCGCATAGGCCGCGCCATCGGCGGCAAAAACGCGGGCGGGCTTGACCAGGTTCACCACATAGTCCAGCCGTCCGTGTGCTGCGGGGATCAGCGTGTACTGTTCGGCCACGGGCACCGTCGGCACGCCGACGTAATGCGCCCCCAGCGTCAGCAGCGCGTGGTCGATGCTGTTGCCCGACAGGATCAGCACCGGCGTGTCCGGCCCCATGCCCTGGCCCAGCAGCCACCCCGCAATCGCCCGCGCCTTTTGCCGTGCGCTGGCGTAGCTTTCGCGCCGCCAGCCTGCGCCCGACCGTTCCGCCAGAAACACCGCGTCGGGCGTGGTCTGCGCCCAATGGTCCAGCCAGACGCCGCTGTTGCGTGCCACCTCGCCCAGCGGTGCATCCGCCCGCAGCAGAATGGACCCGTCCGCGCGATCCTCGCGAGTCACGGAATGTGGGGCAAGGATCGGCGTATGGGACATCTGGGAACCTCTAGGGAATCAGGAACAGCGTGATGGCCGGAAAGGCGACAAGGATCGCCACCCTGACGATGTCACTGCCGACAAAGAACATCACCGCCTTGTAGGTCTCGGTGATCGGGGTCGTGCGGTCCATCGCGTTGATGATGAACAGGTTCATCCCCACGGGGGGCGTGATCAGCCCGACCTCGACCACGATCAGCACAAGGATACCGAACCAGATCGCCACATGTTCGGGCGACATGCCGAAATCCATCGCCGAGATGACGGGGAAAAAGATCGGCACCGTCAGCAGGATCATCGACAGGCTGTCCATCACGCAGCCGAAAATCATGTAGAACACCAGAATGATGATCAGCACGACCCACGGGCTGAGGCCCTGCCCCAGCACGTAATCGGCCATGAACTGCGGCACGCCCGACAGCGCCAGAAAGCCGTTGTAGAACCCCGCCCCCAGCACGATGAAAAAGATCATCGCGGTGGTCTTGGCCGTGCCGATCAGCGAATCGCGGAACACCGCCCAGTTCAGGTTGCCCGACACCAGCGCCACCAGCCCGGTGCCCGCGGCCCCCACGGCAGAGCCTTCGGTGGGCGTGAACCAACCCGCGTAAATCCCGCCCACGACAAGGCCAAAGATCAGCAGAACCGGCCATGTCTCGGCCAGAGCCTTCCAGCGTTCGGACATCGGTTGCGGTGCGCGGGTGCCTGCGGAATCGGGGTACAGGCGCACATAGATCGAAATGGTGATGACATAGCCGACCGCTGCCAGAATGCCGGGGATGAACGCGGCCAGAAACAGCTTGGCTATGTTCTGTTCGGTGATGATCGCGTAGATCACCAGAATGACCGAGGGCGGGATCAGGATGCCCAGCGTGCCCCCCGCCGCCAGTGTCGCGGTGGAAAACCCGCCCGAATAGCCATAGCGGCGCAGTTCCGGCAGGGCCACGCGGCTCATGGTGGCGGCGGTGGCCAATGACGACCCGCAGATCGCGCCAAAGCCTGCGCAGGCGCCGACGGCGGCCATGGCCACCCCGCCGCGCCGGTGGCCCAGAAAGCTTTCGGCGGCCTTGAACAGTGCGGTGGACATGCCCGACAGCGTGGCGAACTGGCCCATCAGCAGGAACATCGGGATGATCGTCAGCGAATAGCTGGAAAAGGTCGAATAGGTCTCGGATTTCAGCTTGGCCAGCAGCGGCGTCGGGTTGCCGTTCATGGCGAAATACCAGCCGCCAAAGCCGCACAGCAGCATGGCAAGGCCGATGGGCGCGCGCAAAAAGATCAGCCCCAGCAGGATCGGGAACGACCAGAACCCAAGCTCGATACGGCTGAGGTCGGACAGGGGCAAAAGGTCAAGGAACCATTGCATCGCGGATTATTCCCCTATCTGATCGCTGGGCATGACCGCGCGGCCCAAGGCCACCTCGGCGATGCGGGCACAGGCGCAATACACCGCCGTGATGGATGCGACCGTGGCCGCAACAACGCTGGCGGCATAGCTCCACCAGACGGGAAATTGCAGAAACAGCGTGGTTTCACCGTTGTTCACATAGCGCATCATCCCATCGGCCAGCCGGAAGGTCAGGAACACGATGGTGGCGGCCAGCACGATCTCCCAGAACGCGCGCAACGCCGCCAGCCCACGTGGCGGCAGGGCGGATGTGAACACATCCACCGTCGCGTGACCGGAATAAAGCTGGCAGACCGGAAAAAACGCAAAGATGGCAAAGGCCACGCCTGCCTCAAGCAGCTCGTACGAGCCGTTGATCTCGCCCACGCCTGCATTGATCGCCCAGTTTGACAGCCCCCCAAAAGCGGATTGCGCGATGCCGGTGTGAAACAGCTTGTTCAGACTGCGCCCGATGATCGACAGCGTTGTCAGCACAATCAGTGCACAAAGAACAAGACCACCAAGAACGGCAGTGGCGCGGGCAAGCCAGGTGACCAGGCGTGTCATGAGGACTCCGGGTTGTGGGTGGGGAATACGAGGAAAAGCAGCGACATGTGCCTCCACATGCCGCTGCGCACAGGTCCGATTACTGGCTGTATTTTTCCATCAGCATGGTGGCTTCGTCGATCAGCGCCTGACCGTCGATGCCTTTGCTCTCCATGTCAGCGATCCAGGCGTCATAGACGGGCTGGGCCGCGTCACGCCATGCTTTGGCGTCCTCTTCGGACACGGTCACGATGTTGTTGCCCAAGGCAACTGCCGCTTCGCGCGCCGGTCCATCGGCATCCGCTTGCGTGCCACCGGCAAAGACCGAGAACTCGACGCCGGAGTTGTCGTCGATCACCTTTTTCAGGTCATCAGGCAGCGAGTCGTAGCGGTCCTTGTTCATCGCCAGAACAAAGGTCAGGACGTACAGCGCCTTGCCTTCGAACTCGGTGTGGTTTTTCACCAGTTCCGGCACTTTCAGCGCGCTGGTGACTTCCCACGGGATGGTGGTGCCGTCGATCACGCCCTTGGACAGACCTTCGGACACGGCGGGGACGGGCATCCCAACGGGGGTGGCCCCCAGAACCGACAGATAGTCGTTGATCAGGCGCGACCCGCCGCGGATCTTCAGACCGGCCATATCGGCCGGCACCTTGATCTCGCGGTTGGCGTGGATCATGCCCGGACCATGTACCCAAGTGCCCAGAATATGTACATCTTTGAACTCGGTGTCCTTCATGTGCTCTTCGAACATTTCCCAATAGGCGCGGCTTGCGGCGCGGGCATTGGTCATCATGAAGGGCAGTTCGAACACTTCGGTCGATGGATAGCGACCGGGGGTATAGCCGACAACGGTCCAGACGATGTCCGCGACGCCATCAATTGCCTGATCCATCAGCTCTGGCGGAGTGCCGCCCAGTTGCATCGAAGGATAACGGTCGACCTTGATACGCCCGCCGCTGTCCTTCTCCACATTGTCGGCCCAGACATCCAGCACCAGACGCGGCACGTTGGCCTGCGCTGGCAGGAACTGGTGCAGGCTCAGCGTGACCTCCTGAGCCGACGCGGGTGCCGTTCCCAGCCCCAGCGCCAGCACGGCGGCGCCTGCAAGCGACAGAAATGATTTACGAGTGATGGTCATGGTCGTCCTCCCTAATGACCCGCTCTTGTGGCGGGTCTGACGTGTGTCGTTGCGGCGAATTGGTAGGGCAAGGTCGTTGGGCTGTCACCCAATTTTGTAACCTTTGCCCCCTCCTAAACCAAAGTCACCGATCTGTAATTGTGCACGATAGAACAGATTCCAGTTAAACGGTGATCACAATTTCAGACAGCCCGGCGCAGGACACCCCGAAAGCCTTTGTTTTCATGGCGAATATCGCATGGTCGGGTGCAAGATTTCTGCAAAATAATGCCATATCAACCCACATACAGCGCAAAAATCCCCCTTTGTTGGCGTCGCAATGGCGGCGTATCTGGCGATGTCGTCTGGAAGTCCGCATGCGTCTCTGCGCAAATGCGCGCAACACACGGAACGGAACGTTTATATGCCTTTTACCCTCGCCGACGGCCGCGCCGAGCTGCGCCCCACGGGGTTGATCCTGCTGATCGGGGCAATTGGCGCTGCGGTTGCGAACGGGCTGGGCGCGCCGCTGCCCTTTCTTTTGGGCGCATTGATTCTGGTTGGTGCCTGGTCCGTCTGGCGCAGCGCAGGACAACCCGACACCGCGGCGCGACCCGTGTTGCAAACCATGCGCAAGGCCAGTGTCTCGTTGATTGGTGTCATGATCGGGGCGACGTTTTCGCCGACACTTCTCGAACAGTTGCCGCAACTGTGGCTGTCCGTGCTGGCGGTGGTTCCCTTCGTGGTCTGTACCCATGCCGCCAGCTTTCTGATCTATCGCAGGCTGGCGGGTTTTGATTCCGTGACCGCCTTTTTCGCCGCGATGCCCGGCGGGCTGATCGAAGCGGTGACCCTGGGCGAAGCCGCAGGGGCCGACCCGCGCGTGCTGAGCACCCAGCATTTTGCCCGCGTCGTTCTGGTGATCATCGCCATCCCCACCGCCTATTACCTAGCCACCGGCATCGTGGTCGGAAGCGCGGCGGGGCAAGCGTTTGACGCCACGCCAGCGGGGCTGCTGGACCTGGCGGAAATCGCAGTCCTCTGCGGCATCGGTATCTGGCTGGGCCGTGTGCTGCGCCTGCCTGCATCCTACATGATCGGCCCCATGCTGCTGAGCGCCATTGCCCACGGCAGCGGCGTGCTGGACGTGGCAAGCCCGCGCTGGCTGCTCTCTGCCGCACAACTGGTCATCGGGGCCGGTTTGGGGGTGCTGTTCGCCGGATCGTCCCTGCGCAGCCTCGCGCGGGCGTTTGGCTTTGGCTGTATCAGCGTGGCGGTGATGCTGTCGGTGGCCGTGGGCTTTGCTGCGATTCTGGCGCCATGGTCCAGCCTGCCGTTGATTGCGCTGATCATCAGCCTGGCCCCCGGCGGTGTGACCGAAATGGGCCTCGTCGCACTCAGCCTGGGAATCAGCCCGGTGGCCGTGACGGTCCACCACCTGTTCCGCATCGTGCTGGCGGTCAGCATTGCAGGCTGGGCCCTGCCAAGGTTGCGCAGGCCTGACCAGCAATAGATCGTGGCGCAAGCGGCGGGCCGTCAGTCGGGCCTGCCGCATGGCAATCCGTCAAGTCCCGGGATGTTGGTGAAAGGTGGTGGCGTGGGGGAGACTTGAACTCCCGCACTCAGACTGCCGCGCAAGCGGCGGGCGTCAGTCGGGCCTGCCGCATGGCGATCCGTCAAGTCCCGAGATGTTGGTGAAAGGTGGTGGCGTGGGGGAGACTTGAACTCCCGACCTATCGATTATGAGTCGATCGCTCTAACCAACTGAGCTACCGCGCCATCGGCGTGCGAAGTATGACAGGCACGCGGTCAGGTCAACCCTGAAACGGACGTTATCCTTCGCGAACTGTATCTATCATCAATTGGACGTTGTCCGGGTCGGCATCTGGCGTGATTCCATGGCCCAGATTGAAGATATGCGGCCCATTGGAAAACGCTTTCACAATCGCCCGTGTCTCGTCCACCAGCGCCTGACCGCCCGTCACCATGTGATGCGAGGCGAGATTGCCCTGAACACAGCCATCAACTTGCACATGGGCGGCCGCCCATTCGGGCGCGACCGAATTGTCCAAGGCCACACAGTCCACGCCGGTTGCCTTGGCAAAGCCCACGTATTTCTCGCCCGCCTCACGCGGGAAGCCGATGATCGGAATGCCGGGATGGCGCGCCTTGAGGGCTGCGGTGATCTGGCGGGCCGGCTCAAGGCTGTAGCGTTCGAAATCAGCGCCTTTCAGTGATCCGGCCCAACTGTCGAAAATCTTGACCACTTCGGCACCGGCGTCGATCTGCGTCGACAGGTATTCGATGGTGGCCTGCGTGATCCGCTCCAGCAACGCCTCGAACAGGGTCACATTCTCGGCCTTCAGCGCGTGGGCCGGTCCCTGATCCGGCGTGCCCTTGCCGGCAATCATATAAGTGGCCACGGTCCACGGCGCGCCGGCAAAGCCGATCAGCGTGGTCTCGCGCGGCAATGCTTCGGTCAGCAGGCGCACGGTCTGATAGATCGGCGACAGGGTTTCGTGAATGTCCGACACCGGACCCAGCTTGTCGAAGTCCGCCTGCGTGGTGACCGTGCTGAGGCGCGGACCTTCGCCGGTGACAAACCACAGGTCCGCGCCCAGCGCTTGCGGCACCAGCAGGATGTCGGCAAAGAGGATCGCGGCGTCAAACCCGTAGCGGCGGATCGGCTGCAAGGTCACCTCGCAGGCCAGTTCGGGATTGTAGCACAGCGACAGGAAATCCCCCGCCTGCGCGCGCGTCGCCTTGTACTCGGGCAAATAGCGCCCCGCCTGCCGCATCATCCAGATTGGCGGCACATCCAGCGTCTCGCCTGCAAGTGCGCGCAAAATCGTTTTGTTCCCGGTCATCCGCTGTCCCCTTGTTGTCATGGGGTGAGGTCTATTGGCGCGGGGCACTTGTCAAGTCGGGCCTGCGATGGCAGGACACCGTGACACACCTGTTTCCCAGCCGAAGGCCCGCGTGACGTGACCCTGCCCTCCCCCGACCGCCCTCTGAAAATCGGCACCCGTGGATCGCCGCTGGCGCTGGCGCAGGCTTACGAGACGCGCGACCGGCTGGCGGCGGCCTTTGACCTGCCGCACGCAGCGTTTGAAATCGTGGTGATCAAGGTCACTGGCGACCTGATACAGGACCGTGCGCTGAAAGAGATTGGCGGCAAGGGGCTGTTCACCCGCGAGATCGAACAGGACCTGTCGGCGGCCAAGATCGACATCGCGGTACATTCGATGAAGGACATGCCCACCGAACAGCCCCCCGGCCTGCTGCTGGACACCTACCTGCCGCGCGAGGATGTGCGCGACGCGTTTGTCTCGCTGACCCACAGCGCCATTGCGGATCTGCCGCAGGGGGCCACTGTCGGCACCTCGTCGCTGCGCCGTCGCGCGCAATTGCTGCACCGCCGTCCCGACCTGAATGTGGTCGAGTTTCGCGGCAACGTGCAAACCCGCCTGCGCAAGCTGGACGACGGCGTGGCCGTGGCGACATTTCTGGCCTCTGCCGGCCTGAACCGGCTGAACATGACGGATGTGCCCGCCACCCCCATCGACACGGCCGACATGCTGCCCGCCATTGCCCAAGGCGCCATCGGCATTGAACGCCGCGCAGATGATGCCGCAACCGCGCAGTTGCTGAAGGCCATCCACCACACGCCCACCGGCCAGCGTCTGGCCGCGGAACGCGCCTTTCTCGCCACGCTGGACGGGTCGTGCGAAACCCCCATCGCGGGGCTGGCCGTGCTGGACGGCGACACGCTGACCCTGCGCGGCGAAGTGTTGCGCCCCGACGGGTCCGAAGTGATCAAAGGCACGCGCACCGGGCCCATTGCGGCGGGCGCTGATATGGGCCGTGATCTGGCGCAGGAACTTCTTGCAAGTGCAGGCCCCGACTTCTTCGACTGGCATTAGTCTGGGGCACCAACCCCCTTCATCTTGCCAAATAAACTCCGGGGACGGCGCGCCAGCGCCGGGGGCAGCGCCCCAAAGGCTACGTTGCGTCCCGCTTGACGCAAAGGCCCGGCACGCCCCACGCTGACCCCATGACACCCGGCAAAGCCTATCTGACCAGCGACGAGATTCGCCCCCTTGCCCGACGCTCGAACCTGATGGGCGCGTGGTTGGTGGCGCATTGCTGGGGCACGATTGCGCTGGCGATCGGTCTGTTTGCGCTGTGGCCAAATCCGGTGACGTTCCTGCTGGCGGTGGTGCTGATCGGGTCGCGGCAGTTGGGGCTGGCGATCCTGATGCACGAGGCCGCGCACAGCGCGCTGTTCAAGTCGCGCAAGTTGAACGACTGGGTTGGCGAATGGCTGTGCGGCTGGCCGATCATGGCCGATTTGCACGCCTACCGGCACTATCACCTGACGCATCACCGGTTTACGCAGACCGACAAGGACCCCGATCTGGTCCTCAGCGAGAAGTTTCCGACCAGCCACGCGTCGATGCGGCGCAAGTTCCTGCGGGATCTGACGGGACAGACGGGCATCAAGCAACTGGCGGGACAGATCATGATGTTCGTCCGGCTTGCGGGCGACGACGACGCCATGGACGCGGCCAAATCGAAATCGGCGCAGGCGTTCAAGTCCAACACGCTGGGCCGCGCCCTTCCGGTGTCATTGGGCATCATCGTTGCCATCGGCCTGATCGGGGAGTGGTGGTGGGGGCTGGCGTTCTGGCTGTTGCCTTACCTGACGTGGTTCCAGTTCGTCCTGCGCGTGCGCAACATTGCCGAACATGGCGCGGTCGAGCGGTCGGAGAATCCGCTGCAAAATGTCCGCACCACCCATGCGGGGCCTGTCGCCCGCGCGCTGGTGGCGCCCTATTACGTGAACTATCATCTGGAGCATCACATGGTGATGCATGTGCCCTGCTGGCAATTGCCAAAGATGCACGCTCTGCTGATCGACAAGGGGCTGGGTGACAGGATGCGCACCGCCCCCAGCTACCGCGCCGCGATGATGGAAGCGGGCTGGCGCAGTGCGCCGCCGCAGTCAGCTTAAGCCCGTTTCAGACCCATTTGGCCAACGGTGGAAGGCTCATCAGCACCGCGTTGGCGTCGTGGCCGGTTTCCAGCCCGAATTTTGTCCCGCGGTCATAAACCAGGTTGTATTCGGCATAGAGGCCACGGTGCACCAGTTGTGCGTCCTTGTCGGCGTCGTCCCACGGCATCACCCGCCGCGCCGCCACCAGCGGCACAAAGGCCGGCAGGAAGGCACGCCCGATGTCCTGGGTCAGGGCGAAATCCGCGTCCCAATCGCCCGTCGAATGATCGTCCATAAAGATACCGCCGACGCCCCGCGCCCGCTTGCGGTGGGGGATGTAGAAATAGTCATCCGCCCATGCCTTCAGACGCGGGTACAGGTCGCTGCCATGCGGGTCCAGATGCGCCTGTTGGGTTGCATGAAAATGCGCCGTGTCCTGGACATATTCAATGCAGGGGTTCAGGTCGGACCCGCCGCCGAACCACCATGCGTGCGGGGTCCAGAACATGCGGGTGTTCATGTGGACCGCAGGCGCATGCGGGTTCTGCATATGGGCGACCAGACTGATGCCCGACGCCCAAAAGCGCGGATCGTCCTTCATCCCCGGAATGCCCTTGCGTGCCGCCATGGCATGTTGCGCGCGTTCGCCCAGCGTGCCGTAGACGGTCGAGACATTCACGCCAACCTTTTCGAACACGCGCCCGCCGCGCATCACGCTCATCAGTCCGCCGCCTGCGTCCGAACCATCGTCCGACGCGCGTTTGGTTTCGGTCACCTCGAAGGCACCGGGAGCTGCATCGGACAGCGGGCCGGTGTCGTGGCTTTGCTCGAGCCCCTCGAATGCGGCCACGATCTCGTCGCGCAGGCTGCGGAACCATGCGCTGGCTTGGGCCTTTTGGGCGGTGAACTCTTCCGTCATGTAGATACCTTAGTGTGCCGGTGCGCGGACCGGGTCCAACAGGCTGCGCCCGCCGTCCACGGTGATCGTCTCGCCGGTGATGAACCCTGCGCCTTCGGATGCCAGGAACTGCACCGCATCCACCAATTCGCTGGGGCTGGCGATCCGTTCCAACGGGGTGTGGTTTTCGATGTCCTCGCGCCATTCACGGTGGTCCATGATCGACGACTTGAGCGAGGCGGACATGACCGAGCCGAACGCCACGGCGTTGACGCGGATGCGGTCATGCGCCAGCGCCAGCGCCATCGACCGCGTCATCTGTTCCAGCGCTGCCGAGGCGATGGAATAGCCCAACAGCTCGGGGCGGGTGTGGCGGGCGGCGATGGACGACAGGTTGATGATCGAGCCAACCTGCCCCTCGGTCTGCCCTTCGGCCTGTTTGATCATGCGTCGCGCAACCTGCTGGGTCAGGCGCAACGAGGTCATCAGGTTTTGCTCCAACAGGGTTTCCACGCTGGTGTCTTCGATATCCAGCGCATCCGTTGGCATCACCTGGCGCGAGGCATTGACCAGGATGTCGACGCCGTCAAAGGCGTCGATGGTCGCCGAGACAAGGTTGGCGATGGTCAGACGCTGGCGCAGGTCGCCGGCAAAGTAACGTATCTTGCCCTCGTCCGTCTTGTCACCCAACTGCTGGATCAGCGCCTTTTCATCCATGTCGGCGCACATCACGTTGGCGCCCTTGTCGGCGAACTGTCGTGCGATGGCCAGGCCGATGCCGTTGGCCGCCCCTGTCACAATCGCCGTCTTGCCTGAAATCGAAAATGACATCGCCTGATCCTTATGTCCTGCGTCTGGGCTTGGTCGCCCGCGTCAATTTGAACCGTCCGTCGCCGCCCATGTCTTCGACGCGGGCAAACTGTTGTTCCAGCGCCGTCTCGTAAGGCAGATGGCGGTTCGCAACCATCCACAAGCTGCCTTGCGGGGTCAACACCCGTGCTGCCGCCGCCACGAAGGCCTGTCCCAGCGACGGGTCGGCATTGCGCGTGGTGTGAAAGGGCGGGTTCATCACAACCGTGTCGATGCGCCCGTCAGGTGTCCAGCGCGTCGCGTCCGCCCAATGATACTGGGCGCGCGGGTCGGTCACGTTGCGTTTGGCACATTCCAGCGCAAGGTGGTGCGCCTCGACCAGATGCACGGCCTGCACATCACTGCGGGTCAGGATGTGCGCCGCGAGAAAGCCCCAGCCCGCCCCCAGATCGGCAACCTGTTTGCCCAGCTTTTCGGGCAAGGCCGCCGCCAGCATTTCAGAGGCCGGGTCGATGCCATCGGCCGAGAACACCCCCGGAGCGGTCCAGAACCCGCCGTCTGTCAGCGCGGGACCTTGCGCCCAATCCGCGAACGCATCCGAGGATTTCATCCAAAAAAGCTTGCCATGTGCCTTGTTGATGGCCTCAGTCACCTCGGTGCGCTTGCGCGTGTCCTTGCGGATGCTGTCGATGCCGTCGGTTTTCTGACCGTCGATCACGACCGGACCATCCGTTACGGCGCAGGCCTGCGCAATCAGCACATGCGCCTCGGACTTGGCGCGCGGCACACAGACCACGGCGGCGTCATAGCGTCCCTCGGGGGCCGTCCGGCAGGTCAGACCCATGCTTTCGAAATAGTCATGAACGGGGCGCAGGGGTGAGATGACCTCGCAGCCTGCGAGCGCGCCCAGATCTGCGCCGACAGCGGGTGCGAAAACGGCGATGCGCCCGGACGCGTCGAAACCCGCCTCGACCGCCAAGGGCAACCGCGCGCCGATCATGGCGCAACCTGTCGGAATGTCATCAAAACCTCATCACGCTTCCCTGTCAGGGAAACGCATCCATGACTGTGCGAACACATCGCGCTCAGTCTTCTTTTTCCATGGTGCATTGCAGCGGATGCTGGTGACGCCGGGCGAAATCCATGACCTGCGCCACTTTCGTCTCGGCAATCTCGTGGCTAAAGACACCGACGACGGCCAGTCCCTTTTTGTGGACGGTCAGCATGATCTCGAACGCCTGCGCGTGGTTCAGGCCAAAGAACCGTTCCAGCACCAGCACGACGAATTCCATTGGCGTGTAGTCGTCGTTCAGCAACATCACCTTGTACAACGGCGGCCGCTTTGTTTTCGGCTTGGTTTCGGTGATGACAGAGCTGTCGCCCTCATCGTCCCCTTTGCCCGCCATCATATGCGCCTGTCCGAGTTTCAAAGCCGTCACCCAAATCTGTTGTCAGTCTCTGTTGCCTCTATATAACGTCCATGCGCCCCATGAAAAGAGGCAGTCCCGGCTATGGCTCAAACCTTAACGACTATTGCCTTCGATGCGGACGATACGCTGTGGCACAACGAGCGTTTTTTCAAGCTGACGCAAGAGCGGTTCGCGGAGCTGCTGGCCCCGTACACCGATGGCGATGCGCTGATGTCGCGGCTGCTGGAGGCCGAGCGGCGCAACATCCGGCACTATGGGTTTGGCATCAAGGGTTTCATGCTGTCTATGATCGAGACGGCACTTGACGTCACCGACAACGCCGTGCCCGGCGCCGTCATTGCCGAGTTGATCGCCGCAGGACAGGATATGCTACAGCATCCCGTCGACCTGCTGCCCCATGCCGCCGAGGCGTTGCGCGCAGCACAGGCCATTGGTCCGGTGCTTTTGATCACCAAGGGCGATTTGCTGGACCAGGAACGCAAGATCGCCCAATCGGGGCTGGGCGATGTATTCGATGCGGTGCAGATCGTGTCGGCCAAGACGCCCGAAACCTATGCCCGCATTTTCGACGCCTACGATGGTGCGGCGCGCGGCATGATGATTGGCAATTCGATGGCGTCTGACGTCCGCCCCATGCTGGAAGCGGGCGGTTGGGGCGTGCATGTGCCGCACGATTTGCTGTGGGATCTGGAACACGCCGAGCGCCCGGAAGATCATCCCCGATTCCACGAGATCCCCGATCTGGGTGCGCTGCCTGACCTGCTTTCGCGCACAGGCTGATTTTCGCCGCCTGACTGCCACATTCCGAACACATTACTTGGTGTGGACACGCTTGACGGATCAACCCCTACATATGGCAGAAAGCCGTCGGCGGATTTCCAGTTTCCCCTTTATTATAAGGGTTTATTACAAATTCAACCTATGCTACCCTTTACTTAATAAATCGGTCACTCGAACAAATCGGGGGCCACGAGGCAGATAAAAGGCAGGTTTCCAGTGAAGGTTCGGCGCGCTCAGCCGGCCCGTTTCGGGCTATTTCTTTTCGTCGCATTCTGGATGCTGGTGGTTCTTCCGCTCAGCGCCATTGCTGCGCCCTATGCCGCTTATGTGATCGACGCCCGCACGGGCGAGGTCCTGCACGAGCAGAACGCCAACGCGCGCCTGCATCCTGCGTCGCTGACCAAGATGATGACCCTTTATATCGCCTTTGAGGCCGTCGAGAAGGGCGAGATTTCGATGGACACGATGGTGACCGTCTCGAAGAAAGCCGCCTCGGAAGAGCCGTCCAAACTGGGTCTGCGTCCGGGGCAAAAGATCAAGCTGCGCTATCTGGTGCGCGCCGCTGCGGTGAAATCCGCAAACGATGCCGCCACCGCAATCGGCGAGGCCATCAGCGGATCAGAGGCCGCATTTGCCCGCCGTATGAACCGCACGGCCAAAGCAATGGGCATGACCCGCACCACCTTCAAGAACGCCAACGGTCTGACCGAGGAGGGCCACCTGAGCACGGCCCACGACATGACCGTTCTGGGCCGTCACCTGCTGTATGACTTTCCGCAATACTACAACCTGTTCTCGCGCACCTCGGCGGATGCGGGCGGCAAGACCGTCTATCACACCAACCGCCGTTTTCTGGCGTCCTACAAGGGTGCCGACGGGATCAAGACCGGCTACACCCGCGCCGCGGGGTTCAACCTGACAGCTTCGGCGCAACGTGGAAACGAACGCGTCATTGCAACCGTGTTTGGCGGCAAGTCCACAGCGTCGCGCAACGCCAAGGTTGCCGAACTGATGGATCTTGGCTTTCGCCGCGCGCCCAGCAACGCGCCTGTCCGCAAACCTTCCACGCCCGCCTATACCGATGAACCCGTCGTGGTCGCCAGCAATGGCGAGACCCCGCAGGGCGCGGGCAAGACCATTCGCGTCACAGGTGCCGTCACCCGCAGCCTGCGCCCCTCCCTGCGCCCCGGCGAGACGCCGCAGCCGGTTCTGGTGGCCCAGGCCCCGCCACCGCCTGCCGTGTCACCCAACGACATCGCCGCCGCGCTGGTCGAGGCACAGGCCGCAGCGATTGCCGACGCCAAACCCGTCACCGTGGCCAAGGCTGCACCCAAGTCGACTTCGGTGCGCCCCGAAGCGCGCCCCGAAGACGTGGTTCTGGCCAGCGTCGACACCTCAGCCGCCGCCACAAAGGCCGTCGCTGCCGAGACAGAGCCCGAAGTCGTCACCCGCCTGTCCACCTCGGGCGGGCACCATTGGGGTGTGAACGTGGGCCGTTACCCCAGCCACTATGCGGCGGAGAAGGTATTGCTGAAAACCGCCCTGTCGGAAATGGCCACGCTGGACGGCGCGCTGCGCAAGGTCGTGCGTCGCCCCCAAGGTTACGAGGCGCATTTCGTTGGCATGACCCGCGACACCGCCGATTTGGCCTGTCGCAGGCTGCAAGCCCGCAACGTCACCTGCTTTATGGTCGGCCCCTCGTCCTAGACCCTACGCTGGCACCTGACGGGCCAGCCAGCGCACAAAGGTGCGCAAACCCGGCCGCATGACACCGGGCCGCGTCACCAGATGATAGCCCGCCCCTGCCCGCGGCTCTTCAAACAACTGCACCAGACGCCCTTCCTTGATATCCGCCTCGACAAAGGCACGCACGGTCACCGCGATCCCCTGCCCGCCCCGCGCCGCATCCAGCACCAGATTGCCCGGCATCTGCATATAGGCCGCCACCGCGCCCTGTTCGACGCCATGATTGTGCAGCCACGTGGTGCTTTCGGTCGTGCCCAGTTCTTCCAACCACGGCAAACAGGCCAGATCGGCGGGGCTGTTCACGGGTCGCCCTGCGATCAGCGTGGGCGCCGCGACAACGACGATGGGCGATTCCACCAGCATCTGGCAGGTATAGTTCCCCCACGGCCCGACCCCGTAGCGGATTGCCAGGTCTATTCCGCCAGGGCTGAGATCAGCCAGTTTGGGCGTGGGGTCGATCAACAGCTTGATCCCCGGATAATCCGCCTGAAACGCGGGCAATCGCGGCATAAGCCACGAGGCGGCAAAGGTCGGCGTGGTCGAGACGTGCACCGCGCGCGCATCGCTGATACCGGTGATATCCTCGACCGTACGGGCGATGTTGCCGAACCCTTCACTGCACGCCTGCGCCAGCGCAGCGCCTGCTTCTGTCAGTTCCAGCTTGCGGCCTGTGCGGTCCACGAGCGGCACGCCCAGATGATCCTCGAGGCTGCGGATTTGCTGACTGACGGCGGCGTGGCTGACGCCCAAAGTGTCCCCTGCCCCCACCAAGGTGCCCTTTTCGGCAAAGGCCGCAAAAGCCCGCAGCGCGGCGAGCGGCGGCATGTGTCGCCAATCCATATGAAACCCCAGCTTACATAACGAAAATCCAATTGAGTCGCATGATCCGCGTGTTGGTCCCATATTTCAAGGACACAAGCGCAACACCGAAAGGAAACATCATGCTTGCTATTCTTGCAGATACTTTCAGAACCGCAACCCGGACCGAAAAGATGCGGGTTTATGACGCCCCGGACAAGGCCTCGCGCAAGCGCTGGCTGCCCGAGGGGCACTGGTTCGTACAGCCGCAACGTGACACAGATCCAACCGAGCTGTGAGTGGATGGATGGCTGAACTGAACGCGCGGATTCCCGTGGCGTCTCGCATGGCGCCGCGCACCGGCGCGCCTTGCGCAGATTCTGGCCTATCGCGAAAAAACATTGCCTGAACCACGACGGAAAAGCTGTTCTTGTGCGTTATACTTTCAACCAACGCGAAAGGAGTGCACCGCATGAAAATCTTCATCATGGCAATCGGTTTGACTGTTGCGCTGACTTTGGGCGTGGTGGCGGTCAATCTGCCGAAAGAACAACCCGTTACCTGGCTGGCGGCCCTTCAGGTGCCTGCCGTCCAGACCTCTGTCTTGACGACAGTACAATAAGCCCCGACGCCTTAGTGCGTCGCTTGCAGCAGCGTCCGGGTATAGTCCGTTTGCGGATTGTCGAACATCTCGGCCGCGGTGCCGTGTTCAACCACATCGCCCTGTTTCATCACCATCACCTGATGTGACATCGCCCGCACGACTTTCAGGTCGTGGCTGATGAACAGATAGGCCAGCCCGTATTTCTTCTGCAAGTTGCGCAGAAGTTCGACGATCTGCACCTGCACAGTCATGTCCAGCGCGCTTGTGGGTTCGTCCAGCACCACCAGCTTGGGGCGCAGCACCATGGCACGGGCGATGGCGATGCGCTGGCGCTGGCCGCCTGAAAACTCGTGCGGGTAACGGTCCATCGTGGCGGGGTCCAGGCCCACCTCGACCATGACTTCGCTGACCAGTTCGCGGCGGTCGCGGTGGGCGTCGACCTTGTGCACTGTCAGTCCCTCGGCGATGATCTGGGCGCAGGTCATGCGCGGGCTGAGCGCCCCGAACGGGTCCTGGAACACGATCTGCATTTCCGACCGCAACCGGCGCAGTTCGCGCGTCGACCATTTGCGCACGTCCTGCCCCATGTAGACGATCCGCCCCTCGGAGGAGATCAGCCGCATGATGGCCAGCGCCAGCGTCGTCTTGCCCGAGCCGCTTTCACCGACGATCCCCACGGTTTCGCCCGCGCGCACCGTCAGGCTGGCGTCATTCACCGCCTTTACATGACCGGTGGTGCGCCGCATCAGGCCGGTCTGGATCGGGAACCAGACTTTCAGGTGTTCGATCTCGGCCACGACAGGCGCATCCGCGGCCACGGGTTCGGGTGCTCCCGAGGGTTCGGCGTTCAGCAGCATCTTGGTGTAGTCGTGCTGCGGGTTGGCGAAAATCTCTGACGTGGGACCGCTTTCGACCACTTCGCCGTGGCGCATCACGAACACGCGGTCGGCGATGCGGCGCACGATGCCCAGATCGTGGGTGATGAACAGCATCCCCATGTTCTCGGTCTGCTTGAGGTCGGCCAGCAGGTCGAGGATTTGCGCCTGAATTGTCACGTCCAGCGCCGTGGTGGGTTCGTCCGCGATCAGCACGTCGGGCTGGTTGGCCAGCGCCATGGCTATCATCACACGCTGACGCTGCCCGCCGGACAGTTGGTGCGGATAGGCACCCAGACGGCTTTCGGCGTCGCGGATGCCGACCTTGTCCATCAGTTCCAGGATACGCGCACGCGCGGCCTTGCCGGTCAGCCCCTGGTGCAGGGCCAGGCTTTCGGTCAGCTGCTTTTCAATGGTGTGCAGCGGGTTGAGCGAGGTCATCGGCTCTTGAAAGATAAAGGAAATGTCGTTGCCCCGCACCTTCCGCAGAAGCGCATCGCTGGCTCCGATCATCTCTTGCCCGTCATAGGTGACAGAGCCCGAAACATGCGCGCTGTCGCCCAGCAGCGACACGGTGGACAGTGCCGACACCGACTTGCCTGAGCCGCTTTCGCCCACCAGCGCCACGGTTTCCCCGCGCGAGACCGAGAAAGAGACGCCTTTGACGGCATCGGTCAGTGCGCCGTCCTGGCGGAACGACACGCGCAGGTTTTCCACCTTGAGGATGGGATCAGTCATGAAAAGGTCTTTCGCGGATCAAAGGCATCGCGGATGCCCTCAAAGATAAAGATCAACAGCGACAGCATCACCGCGAACACGGTGAAGGCGGTAAAGGCCAGCCACGGTGCTTGCAGGTTCTGTTTGGCCTGCAAGGTCAGTTCGCCCAGCGACGGGGCCGACGATGGCAGGCCAAAGCCGAGGAAGTCGAGGACCGCCAGGGACGAAATCGTGCCGGTGATGAGAAAGGGCAGCATGGTCAGTGTCGCCACCATCGCGTTGGGCAGCATGTGGCGGAACATGATCGTCATGTTCCCCACGCCCAGCGCCCGTGCCGCGCGCACGTATTCCAGGTTGCGCGCACGCAGGAATTCGGCGCGCACCACGCCGACCAGACCTGTCCAACTGAACAGCACCAGCAGGAACACAAGCAGCCAGAAACTGCGCCCCAATATCGCGAACATGATGATGATGACATACAGGCTGGGGGTCGAGGACCAGATCTCGATGATCCGCTGAAAGATCAGATCGACCCAGCCTCCGAAAAACCCCTGAACCGCGCCCGCGATGATCCCGATGATGCTGGCCACGCCGGTGACGATCAGCGTGAACAGGATAGACAGCCGGAACCCGTGGATGACCCGCGCCAGCACGTCACGTTTGGTCGCGTCGGTGCCCAGCAGGTTCTGACGGTTTGGCGGCAAGGGTGCCGCGCCGGGACGGTCCACGGCGGTGTTGAACGAATAGGGGATCAGCGGCCAGATGGACCAGCCGCGGTCAATCTTCTGTCCGTCGATCTCGCCGTCTGCCGCATCAGCAATCAGCGCGTCGGGGTCGTCGAAACAGGCATCCATGCCGCCCGTGGCGATCAGGCATTTCACCTCGGGGTCGCGGTAAACGGCCTCGGTCTGGAAATCGCCGCCAAAGTCGGTTTCCGGGTAAAAGTTCCAGATCGGCGTGTAGAATTCGCCCTGATACCGGACGAGGATCGGTTTGTCGTTGGCCAGAAACTCGGCGAACAGGCTCAGCCCGAACAGCACCGCGAAAATCCACAGCGACCAGAAGGCACGGCGGTTTTTCCTGAAGTTGTTCCAGCGGCGTTTGTTCAGTGGTGACAGGCCAAAGGTCCGGCGGCGCGGGGCCAGAACCGGTTGCGCGATGGCGGGATCGGTTTCGTGCACCATCAGCCTTCCCTCCGCTCGAAATCAATGCGCGGATCGACCAGCACATACATCAGGTCCGACAGGATGCCGACCAACAGACCGATCAGGCCAAAGATGAACAGCGTGCCGAATACGATCGGGTAGTCGCGCGCCACCGCTGCCTCGAACCCCAGACGCCCCAGGCCATCCAGCGAAAAGATCGTCTCGATAATGATCGAGCCGCCAAAGAACACGCCGATAAACACCGCCGGAAACCCCGCGATCACGATCAGCATCGCGTTGCGGAAGACGTGGCCATACAGCACGCGGCGCTCCGACAGCCCCTTGGCGCGGGCGGTCATGACATAGTGTTTCTTGATCTCGTCGAGAAAGCTGTTCTTGGTCAGCAGGGTCAGCGTGGCAAAGGCACCGATTGTGCTGGCCAGAACCGGCAGCGTGATGTGCCAGGCGTAGTCCTTGACCTTGCCCCAGGCGCTGAGCGTGTGAAAATCGTCCGAGGTCAGGCCGCGCAGCGGGAATATCTGCCAATAAGACCCACCAGCAAACAGCACCAGCAGCAGGATCGCGAACAGGAAGCCAGGGATGGCATAGGCCGCGATGATGGCACCCGACGTCCACGTGTCGAATTTAGACCCGTCCTTGACCGCCTTTCGGATGCCCAGCGGAATCGAGATCATATAGGCGATCAGCGTCGACCAAAGCCCCAGCGTGATCGACACGGGCAGCTTTTCGATGATCAGATCGACCACGCTGACCGACCTGAAATAGCTCTCTCCGAAATCAAAGCGCATATAGTTCCAGATCATCCGCAGGAACCGCTCTGCGGGCGGCTTGTCAAAGCCGAACTCTTTCTCAAGCTCCTTAATGAACTCGGGCGGCAGGCCGCGGGCACCGATGTATTTGCTGTCCGACGCCGTGTTCAGCGCGTCCATGCCACCGGCATCGTTGTTGCCACCGGCAAAGCCCTCGAAGACGTCACCGCCGCCCTGGGCGCGGGCGATGGCCTGTTCGACGGGACCGCCGGGCACAAATTGCGTCAGCACGAAGTTGACCAAAAGGATACCCAGTAGCGTCGGTATGACCAACGCCAGCCGTCTTAGAATATAGGCACCCATCTGTTACCTCAGCGCGCCCGACGCACGCAGGGCGTCGGCTTTGTCCTGATTGTACCACCAGAAATCCATGTACCCCAATTCAAAGGGCGGGATGACATCGGGGTGTTCGTACTGGTCGTAATAGGCGACCCAATGGCTGGGATTGTACCAGACCGGGATCATGAAGAATTCATAGCGCAGCGCGCGGTCCAACGCCTTCAAGGCGATCTTTTCGTTGGCGCTGTCTGGTGCGTTCAGACCCGCATCGATGATCGCATCGACCAGGGGGCTGGACAGACCGGCAGGGTTGAACAGCGAGAACGCCGATGATTCCGAGCCATAAGCCTGATCCAGCCCGGTGTGGGCGATCAGGAATGTCAGGTACTGGTCATAGACCAGATCATAATCACGGTCCCGCTCGCGGTTGGTGTATTGCGACGGATCAACTTTTTCCAAGGTGATGTCGACGCCCAGCTTTTTCACGTTCGAGACATAGTTTTCCATCACCCCCGACAGCGTACCCGACGCCGACGAGTTAAACAGGAAGTTGAGCTTCAAAGACTCGCCGTTGGCATTGCGGCGAATGCCATCGTTGCCCACGGCCCACCCGGCCTCGTCCAGCAGTTGCATCGCGGCGCGGGTGTTGCGGCGGTCCAGCAAACGTTCGGGGCTGGAGGTGTGGGGGACAAGCGCAGGCTCGGTCAACATCTCGGGCGGAACCAGATCGCCAAGGCTTTTCAACAGTTCCAGCTCTGCCCCTTCGGGCACGCCGTTTGCCATGACGTCCGTGTCCTGAGTGAATGAGGCGCGTTGTTTGAACAGGCCATATTGCAGGCTTTCGTTGGTCCATTCAAAGTTGAAGGCCAAAGCCAGTGCCTGGCGCACGCGACGGTCTTTCAGCGGTTCGGAACCAAGGTTGAACACGATGCCCGTGGGTGTGGGAGGCGAGCCGTCTGGCAAATCCTCGACCTTGATCGCGCCGCTTTCCACCTTGGGGAAATCATAGCCCGTCGCCCATTTCTTGGAATCACTCTCGCGGCGGAAGGTATACACCCCGGCCTTGAAGGCCTCGAAAGATGCTGTGTCGTCACCGAAGTATTCGACGCGGATCTGATCGAAGTTGTTCCGGCCCACGTTGAACGGCAGGTCATTGCCCCAATAATCCGGGTTCCGCTTGTAGACGATACGGCGGTTCACATCGACGCTGTCGATGACATAGGGACCAGAACCGGGGGAAACTTCCATGCGGCCTTCGTTCAGGCCCGCGCCCGTCTTTTCGTACCACGCCTTTGACCATGCGGGCACCGCACCGACCTGATCAATCAATGTGCGCCGCGAAATGCCGGGGGCGAAATAGAATTTAATGGTGTGGTCGTCGATCACCTCGACCTTGGGGATGCGCTTGCGCACCCCGTCTGCATAGGATTTCAGCCCCTCGTCCAGCAGCAGGTTGTGCGAAAACTCGATGTCATAGGCCGTGACCGGCGTGCCGTCCGAGAACTTTGCCTCGGGGCGCATGTGGAAAATCACCCAGTTCTTGCCTTCGTCGTATTCCAGGCTTTCCGCCAGCAACCCGTAGGATTCGGCATAGACATCCGCAGGCACCGCAGCGCCGGTTGGCCCTTCGCCCAGCAGGCTTTCGTACATCATCGACGACAGCGCCCCGGCGCGTCCCTTGCGGGTATAGGGGTTCATCGAATCAAAGGTGCCCACCACGCCCAGCGAGATTTCACCGCCCTTGGGCGCATCCGGGTTCACATAGGAAAAATGTTTGTAATCCTCGGGATAGCTCAGGTCGCCGTAAAAAGAGTAACCATAAGTATCAATGATCTTTTCATCCGTCGCGGCATTGGCATCCGTGGCCGCCGCATCGTCAGCCCAGACAGGCAAGGCCAGCAGCAACGCCAACAACAGCGCCAAACCTGCGGCCCAAACGCTTTTATCCGTCGTCGTACGGCAGGCCCTGGCGATAGCGCGGGCCTTGGGGCTGCGGTGGCGTAACATCATGATACCTGTCCTCCTTGGTGGGGGTCGTTTTTGGCGTTGGTTTCAACGCAATATGGCACATCTACGCTAAAGGGCCAGCCGCACCGGATACAAGTTGCGTTTCCGTGAACGGCGGTGAAACGTCAAATAAAAACCAGAGCGCAAGAAAAAGGCCGCCTGCGGGATGCAAGCGGCCTTTGACAATCTACAAATAACAGTTCGATCAGTTCGAAACGCTTTGGATATAGGCAATCACGTCCGCACGATCCTGCGGCTTTTTCAGACCGGCAAAGCCCATCGCCGTGCCCGAGATATAACCACGCGGGTTTTCGATGAAGTGGCTGATTTCCTCGGGTGTCCACACACCACCGTGGCTGGCCATGGCCGCCGAATAGCTGAAGCCTGGAACCGATCCAACCTCGCGGCCGACAAGACCGTCAAGGTGCGGACCTGTGCCGTTCGTGTCGTCAAGCTTGTGACAGGCCGAGCATTTGCGGAAAACCTTGGCACCGCTTTCGACGTCGGCATTGGCCATCAGCTCGTCAAAGTTCACCTCTTCGGCAGGGGCGGCATCGCCACTGGCGTCGGCCACTTCGATGACATAGGCCGCCTCGCCATGGCTTGCAGGGTGATACAGCCCTTCGGCTGCCCACTTGCCCAGCAGGAAAATAAGAAGCGCGCCACACAGCGCCCCGGCCACCTTTGTCGTCGTCATAGTGTCGAACATTTGTCTCGCATCCACGTCTATGGGTTTGGCGCGGTTTCTACGGCTTCCCCTTGGCTGTGGCAAGGTGTAGTTACCGCGACCAATCGCCCTGCCCCCGCAAATCATCGCGGGGCCTACGACAAAGGACCAATCATGCCGGAACGTATCGCCTTTCAGGGAGATCTGGGCGCCTACAGTCACGAAGCCTGCCTGAACGCACGGCCCGGGGCGATTCCCGTACCCTGCACCACCTTTGACGACGTGATTGATGCCGTGAACAGCGGTGCCGCCGATCTGGCCATGTTGCCGGTCGAGAACACCACCTATGGCCGCGTGGCCGACATTCACCGGCTGTTGCCGCAATCGGGGCTGCGTATCGTCGGTGAAGCCTTTGTTCGCGTGCGTATCGCTGTGATGGCAAACCCTGGCCAGACACTGGACGACATCAAACATGTGCGCGCGCACATGGTGCTGATTCCGCAGGCGCGTGCCTTTTTGAATGCCCATGGAATCACCGCCGAAACCGCAGCCGACAGCGCCGGTGCCGCCGCCGATATCGCGGCCTCTGGCGAAATGGGCGTGGGCGCGTTGGCCTCGAAGGTCGCGGCCGAGATTCACGGGCTGACCGTTCTGGCCAACGACATCGAGGATCAGGGCCACAACACGACGCGTTTCCTGCTGATGGCACCGAAAGCCGACTACAGCCGCCGCGCCGATCGCATGATCACCACCTTTGTCTTTGAGGTGCGCAACATTCCCGCAGCCCTTTACAAGGCGATGGGCGGCTTTGCGACCAACGGGATCAACATGACCAAGCTGGAAAGCTATATGGTTGGCGGCGCGTTCACCGCGACCCAGTTTTACGCAGACATCGAAGGTCACCCCGAAGACCCCGGTGTGGCGCGGGCCTTGGAAGAGTTGGATTATTTCACCAACATGATCAACATTCTGGGGGTCTACCCCGCCGCACCCGGACGCGACTGACGCGAACACAACCTATGCGATTAACCGTTTGCGTTGAATCCCGGCACGGCGTATGACCTTTGTCAGCCCTTGATTTGTATTGGTATTTCAAGGGCTTTCAATTGCCGATCCGCTGTAAACTCACTTCTGAAATGAGCCTGCCAGATGCCAGATTCTTTCGAAAAATACAGTCTGACCTGGCACATCACGCCGGACATATTGGGTGTGCTGAGTGCCAGCGGCAAATTCGAAAACACCAACCCTGCTTGGTACAGGGTTTTGGGCTGGTGTGCCCACGAGGTCGAGTCACAGGAATTTTTCCAATTTGTTCACCCCGATGACATCGCCAGAACCGAAACTGCCTTTGAGATCATCCAGCGCGGCAAGCCGATCATGGGCTTTGAAAACCGCTATCGCCATCAGAACGGCAGCTATCGCTGGCTGTCATGGAACTGTGTCCCCGAAGGCGACAGGTTCTATTGTTCAGCCCGCGACGTCACCGAGGACAAGCTGAACCGCGCAAACCTGAAGAACCGCGAGGAAGAGGCCCGTTTTCGTGAGCAGTTCATCGCGATCCTGGGCCACGACCTGCGCAACCCGCTGGCCGCGATCAACGCCGCGACCCGGATGTTGCAACGCAAGGAAGAAGACCCCGCCAAGCAGCAGCTGATGGCCGGCATCCAGGATTCGGTCTCCCGGATGTCTGCGCTGATCAACGACATGATGGACTTTGCCCGCGCACGGCTGGGCAATGGCATCAACCTTGCGACCCCGACAGACTGTGAATTGCACAAGATCCTGAACCAAATGCTCGAGGAAATCCGGCTGGCCCACCCGCAGACCCGGTTCGAAGCGGAATTAGACTTTGCCGATCCGGTGCGGGTCGACAGCATGAGGATCACACAGCTGGTGTCGAACCTGCTGGCAAATGCCGCGACACATGGCGACAATGCCGACCCCGTGCGTTTGCGCGTCACGGACAAAAGCGATCATTTTGTCCTGTGCGTTCACAACAGCGGGACTCCGATCCCCGCCGAGCGGCAAATCGGTATTTTCGAACCGTTCTCGGGATTTGAACCGGACAAAGATCAAAAAGGGCTCGGCTTGGGCCTGTATATCGCCGACCAGATCGCCCGCGCGCACGGGGGCGCGATGCAAGTGGCATCGGACGAGACCGGAACGCGGTTTACATTCACGATGCCCCGCGCCGCCTAGGCCGAGCGTTTATAGCGCTCTTCCATGGTTTTGGCGTATTCGGCCACGCGCAGCTTGAACCGTTTGGTCAACGATGTCTTGGCCAGCTTCAACGATTGCACCAACAGGCGCGCTGACAGGTTCAGCGGCACGATGTCCAACGAGATTGCCACCCGCGTGCGCGTGCGCGACAGCGCCATCAGTTCGATATGGAACGTGCCCTCAAGCCCGGCCGAGCGATAGGTCAGAAGCATCTCTTGCGGGCGGTCGAAACGGCTCATCTCCAGCTGCAGCTTGCGCATCTTGCCGCGCATTGAAAACACGACGTCCCACATCATCCCGACACCGGGCTTGGGCAGCCGGTCAACGCGCTGCACTTCAGCACCGCGACGCATGGCCGAGCGTTCAAAACCCTCGAAATCGCAGAGCATGTCAAACACGCCTTCGACAGGGGCTTCGATGTCCTCTCGGGTTGAAAATTTCATGGCACTGCCCGCTCTCTTTTGAGATTTTCTATCAGCTTCATCTTAATCCAAAGTATCCGCAAGCCAGTTCTCCAGCAAGAAGTGCGCGATTGCCCCCTTGCGCGCAGGCAACAAGCGCGGGTGCTCTCCGGCAAAGGCCTGAACCATTTCCTCGCGGCTGACCCACATGGCATCCTCGATCTCGACCGGGTCAATCTGGATTTCGTCCGTGGTCGCCACGCCGTGACAGCCGAACATCAACGACGCCGGGAACGGCCAGGGCTGGCTGGCCAGATAATCGACCTGGCCCACGCGCACACCGCTTTCCTCGAACACCTCGCGGCGCACGGCAGCCTCCAGCGTCTCGCCGGGTTCGACAAAGCCCGCCAACAGCGAATACATGCCGTCGGGCCAGCCGGGCGAGCGCCCCATCAGAACAGAATTTCCGTGTGTAATCAGCATGATAACTACGGGATCGGTGCGGGGAAAGTGGCTGGTGTGACAGGCCGGACAGGCCCGCCGCCATCCGGCATCGGCGATCTCGCTGGCCGCGCCGCATTTGGCACAGAACCCGTGGCTGTCGTGCCAGCCGAGGATCGCCTTGGCCGTCGCGGCCAGTTCCGCGTCGCGCGGGCTGAGCCAGGTCATGATACGGCGCAATTCGGCAAAAACTTCGAGATCGTCCAATGTCGGGTGATGCTGTTCGCTGGGGTCCAGAAATCCGCCAAGGGCGGCCATGTCGGTCTGGTCCGGTTCCCATTTCGACAGGTCAAAGGCAAAGCGCGGCGCGCCGTCCTCTCGGCCCAGAAAGATCGGCGCGTCAGTCGCGTCCTTCAGGATCGGGTGATCCATCGGCAGACGCATCAGGATCGTGGGGCGAATGCGCACGATCAACGGCTTGCCACGCCACAGCACGATCGCACGGGCATCGGGATGCGCACGCGCCTCGGCTATGGCTTGTGGGTTCGCGCGTATCTCGCCTGCGCGATCCAGCGCCGAACCTCCGAATGTCACCGTTTCCGCGTGTCGCATCTGACTTGTCTCCCTCGCACCGGAGTAACCTGTGCCACGCGGGCCGGAATGGTTCAATCCCACGAAATCCATGCCGGTCAGGCGTTTGCGCAACCTAAAGGCAAGGCACCGCGCAGGATTTTCTTCCCGTGATTGCCCGTGCGACACTCGACACGCACCGCGAATCCCAAAAATCGGTGCAGGCAAACGGTTGCCATGCCGGCGCACGCCCCCTATATGGGGCATCGAGAGGTTGGCGCGGGCGAGCGCCTCGCCAACCCGGTCAGATCCGGAAGGAAGCAGCCGTAACGAGTCCCGCTTGGGTCGTTGTCCAATCTCTCACCTACGCCCCTTGCCCGGCAAAGCGGCGTGTTCCCCTTACAGCTTTTGTGCGGCAAACGTATCGCATTGATCAATCTGCCCGCTGTCATAGCCGCGCTGGAACCAGCCGGACCGCTGTTCCGATGTGCCATGGGTAAACGTATGCGGTTGCGGCACTTGCCCCGCCTGACGTTGCAGGTAATCATCACCGATCTTGCGCGCCGCATTCAACGCCTCTTCCAGGTCGCCCCGCTCCATCAGGCCGCGCACTGACTGCGCCCAGACGCCCGAGAAACAATCCGCCATCAGCTCAAGCCGCACGGTCAGCGCGTTCGCCTCGGCGGTGCTGGCCTGTTGGCGGGCCGCATTCACCTGTTCCAGAATGCCCAACTGGTTCTGCACATGGTGGGCAACCTCATGCGCGATCACATAGGCGGCGGCAAAATCTCCATCCGCGCCCAGGCGCTGTGACAGCATGTCGAAAAACTGCGTGTCGAGATATGCCTTTTGATCCACCGGGCAATAGAATGGCCCCGTCGCGCCGGATGCACCGCCACAGGGGCTTTGAGTGACGCCGTCAAAGACAACCAGAACCGGCGGCGTATATGCGCGCCCCACTTGGTCGGCAAAGATTTGCGTCCAGACCTGTTCGGTCGTGGCCAGAACCTGCGATGCAAATTGCGTGCCTTCGGGGTCCGCGGGCTGCGCGGGCGCGCCCTGTTGTGTCTGCTGCTGACCTGCGCCCTGCACCAGCGGCGTCACGTCGATGCCGGTGAAATAGCCGACGGCCAACACCACCAGCAGACCGACAACACCGATGCCACCCGCAGCGCCCGCACGCCCGCGCCCGCGGACCTCGACATTCCGGCTGCCCTTGATTCCCCGCAAACGCATGATCTTTCTCCCCTTTGGCAACAACACCGCTTGTCAGCCAACACATTCGCACCAGATTAGTTCAATGTCAGACAGAAATGAATTGGCCGAAGAACGAACCCACTGGGCTGAGGATCGCACCAGCCTGGCCAACGAACGCACCTTTGCGGGCTGGATGCGCACTGGCATGGGTGCCATCGCGGTCGCGATCGGCCTGAAAGCCGTGTTCGGCGCGTTTGAACCCACGTGGATGGCAAAAGCGGTTGCATCGATCTTTCTGGCCGCCGCCTTGTTCATGTTCTGGTCGGCCCAGCGACAAGCCTCGCGCACGCACGGGCGTCTGAGCCAGCGCGACGCGTCGATCAAAACGCCGCGCTATTTCATCATCGTGGCATCGGTCATGGCGTTTGGTGCGCTTGGCACTGGCGTCATCCTTTGGTCATTGTAGGCTTGGACGGTAGACGCCGCCGCCCCCAGCACATAGGTTTGGCCGGTCACTCGAATCCAGCAAGGTTGCCATGACCGACACAGTCCCCGCCCAATATCAGGTACTGGCCCGCAAATACCGGCCCGAAACCTTTGCCGATCTCGTCGGTCAGGATGCGATGGTGCGCACGCTGAAAAACGCGTTCGACGCCGACCGCATCGCGCAGGCGTTCATCATGACCGGCATTCGCGGCACCGGCAAAACCACCACGGCACGGATCATCGCCAAGGGCATGAACTGCATCGGCCCGGACGGCAACGGCAAGCCGACGACCGAACCCTGTGGCAAATGCGAGCATTGCGTGGCGATCATGGAAGGCCGCCACGTGGACGTGATGGAAATGGACGCCGCATCGCGCACCGGCGTGGGCGACATCCGGGAAATCATTGATTCCGTCCACTATCGCGCGGCCTCGGCCCGCTACAAGATCTACATCATCGACGAAGTGCACATGCTGTCGACCAGTGCGTTCAACGCGCTGCTGAAAACGCTGGAAGAACCACCAGCCCACGTCAAGTTCATCTTTGCCACCACCGAGATCCGCAAGGTGCCGGTGACGGTGCTGTCGCGTTGCCAGCGGTTCGACCTGCGCCGGATCGAACCCGAGGTGATGATCGCGCTGATGCGCAAGATTGCCAGCGCCGAAAACGCCGAGATTGCCGACGACGCGCTGGCGCTGATCACCCGCGCCGCCGAAGGGTCGGCGCGCGATGCGACGTCATTGCTGGATCAGGCCATTTCGCACGGTGCGGGCGAGACGACCGCCGAACAGGTCCGCGCCATGCTGGGGCTGGCCGACCGGGGCCGCGTGCTGGACCTGCTGGACATGATCCTGCGCGGTGATGCGGCTGCGGCCCTGACCGAGCTGGGCGCGCAATATGCCGACGGGGCCGATCCGATGGCCGTGCTGCGCGATCTGGCCGAAATCACCCATTGGGTCAGCGTTGTCAAAATCACGCCCGAAGCATCGGAAGACCCGACAGTATCGCCCGACGAACGCCAGCGCGGTCAGACCATGGCCGAGAACCTGCCGATGCGGGTGCTGACGCGCCTGTGGCAGATGCTGCTGAAAGCCTTGGACGAGGTTGCCGCCGCCCCCAATGCGATGATGGCCGCCGAAATGGCGATCATCCGCCTGACCCATGTCGCCGACCTGCCAACGCCCGAGGAACTGGTACGCAAACTGAACAGCACGCCGCCCCCCGGCCCCGGCGGCAACGGCGGCACGGTCGGTGGCGCGGCATCGGGCGGTGCCACGCAAGCCTATGCCCAGGCCGCCCGCCCTGCAGGACACAGCGGTGGCGGCCCCACGGCGGCACTGGCGGTCGACGCTGACAGCGCGCTGGCCCGTTTCCCGACCTTCGAGCATGTGGTCGAACTGATCCGAACCAATCGCGACGGGAAATTGCTGATCGACGTGGAAACAACGCTGAAGCTGGCCGCTTACCAGCCGGGGCGCATCGAGTTCGTGCCCGCCGAGGGCGCGCCGCACGATCTGGCGCAGCGGCTGGGCGCGCGCCTGCAGACATGGACCGGCAACCGCTGGGCTGTGACAATTGTCAACGACGGCGGCGGCAAGACCATCGCCGAGGTCCGCGACGCCGCCGAACTGGAACAACGTGCCGAAGCCGAAGCGCACCCGCTGGTCCAGGCGGTCATGGCACAGTTTCCCAAGGCACGGATCACCGCGATCCGCACGCCAGAAGAGATTGCAGCCTCGGCGCAGGTCGAAGCCCTGCCCGAGGTCGAGGACGAATGGGACCCCTTCGAAGAAGACTGACCCTTGCCCTGAAGGGCGCGCGACATCACATATCAGATCAAAGACACACCCAAGGAGACAACGATGCTTAAAGGACTGGGCGGGCTGGGCGACATGGCCGGCATGATGAAAAAAGCCAAGGAAATGCAGGACAAGATGGCGCAGATGCAGGACGACCTGCAAAACGTCATGGTCACCGGCGAATCCGGCGCCGGCCTGGTCAAGGCAACCGCCACCGCCAAGGGCGACCTGACCGCACTGGACATCGACCCCAGCATCTTC
Organism: Pseudosulfitobacter pseudonitzschiae; assembly: GCF_900129395.1. Lineage (GTDB taxonomy): Bacteria > Pseudomonadota > Alphaproteobacteria > Rhodobacterales > Rhodobacteraceae > Pseudosulfitobacter > Pseudosulfitobacter pseudonitzschiae. The sequence goes on along the minus strand of NZ_FQVP01000003.1, from coordinate 56,602 downwards.
AACAGCGACGACAAGGAAGTGGTCGAGGATCTGATCCTCGCGGCCATCAAGGACGCCCAGGCCAAGGCCGCCGCGAAGTCGCAGGAAGAACTGTCCAAGATGACCGAAGGTCTGGGCCTGCCCGCAGGCATGAAACTGCCGTTCTGACGGCCGTTCATCTTGCCCCTTATACTCCCCCCGGAGGGTCGGCCTGCCAAAGGCCCCCACCGGGCAGGAATGCAACCCAAGGACCACGCGTGAGCTCGACCGACGACATCGACGCCCTGATCGAGATGATGGCGAAATTGCCGGGCCTTGGCCCCCGGTCGGCACGGCGCGCGGTGCTGCACCTGATCCGCAAACGCGCCTTGCTGCTGACGCCACTGGCCGACGTGATGCAGACCGTCGCCGCCACCGCGCGCGAATGTCTGAACTGCGGCAATGTCGGCACCACGGATGTCTGCGATATCTGCACGTCGAACAAACGCCAGAACGGCGAATTGTGCGTGGTCGAGGACGTGGCCGACCTGTGGGCCATGGAACGTTCGGGCATGTTCAAGGGGCGCTATCACGTGCTGGGCGGCACGCTGTCGGCGCTGGATGCCATCGGCCCCGAAGAACTGCGGATTCCGCGCCTGATCGACCGGATCGAGGCCGAGGACGTGCGCGAGGTCATCCTGGCGCTGAACGCCACCATCGACGGCCAGACCACCGCGCACTATATCGCGGACCAGCTTGAAGGCCGTGTGACGATGACCACATTGGCCCAGGGCGTGCCCGTCGGCGGAGAGCTGGATTACCTCGACGATGGTACGATCACGGCCGCGCTGCGCGCCCGCAAACCGGTCTGAACCCGTTGTAAAACGATAAAAGGTCGCCTGCTCCTCCCAAAGCAGACGACCCTATTCCGCGCGATCTATCGTTCAGAGAACGATCACATCCAGCGGCGGAAATCCGTTGAACCCGATGCTCGCATATGTGGTGGTATAGGCCCCACAGTTGCGAATCATTACCTTGTCTCCGGCACTCAGACCCACAGGCAACAACATTGGACGCTTTTCGTAAAGTACATCTGCACTGTCGCACGACGGGCCGGCCAGAACGCAGGGGCCCATTTCCTCGTCATCACGCGCCGTCGTGAACTGGTAACGGATCGCTTCGTCCATGGTTTCGGCCAGGCCCGAGAACTTGCCAATGTCCAGGTAAACCCAACGGTGCATGTCGTCATCCGACTTGCGCGACACCAACAGAACTTCGGCTGCGATGTGACCGGCCTCGGCCACCAGACCACGGCCCGGCTCTGCCATCACGTAGTCCACAGCACCGAAACGAGCACGTACGGCATGCATCACGTCCGAGGCATAGCTGCGCGGCGCGTCGATGGATTCGCCGTAGAAGGCAGGAAAACCGCCGCCCAGGTTCAGAACATTCAGGTCGTGACCGGCCTCTTTCGCCATGGTCCAGACTTTGGCCATTTCATCCAGAACAGGGTTCCAGAAGGCAGCGCGGCGGGTCTGGCTGCCGACGTGGAACGAAATGCCCACGGGGCGCAGACCCAGCTCAACAGCCATATCCATCAGCGGCACGACTTTCGCCGCAGAGCAGCCGAACTTGCGGCTCAGCGGCCAGTCGGCTTGCGAATGCTCGACGATCACACGGATGTAGACACGCGCGCCGGGGGCGTGTTCGGCCAACTTCAACAGCTCTTCTTCCGCGTCTGCAGCGAACAGGTCGATCCCCACGCCATAGGCAAAGGCGATGTCCGACACTTTCTTGATGGTGTTGCCGAACGAAATGTCACAGGCTTCGGCGCCCTGGCTCAGGCACAGTTCGATTTCCGCCCGGCTTGCCGCGTCAAAGCGCGATCCACGGGCCACGAGGGTGCCGATAATTTCGGGTTGCGGGTTTGCCTTCACGGCATAGTGGATACGGGCACCAGACAGGCCCTCGGCCAGCGCATCGTACTGTGCGGCCACACGCATGGGGTCCAGCACCAGTGTGGGACGGTCGAATTGACGGCTGGCAATATAAGCAGCCGCGCGGTCATGAGAAATAGCATCAGCGGCGCGGGCAATGCCGCGTGTTGTAACGTTCATGGACATCTCCAATGACAACCGCCCATCGAAGGGCGGGGTTGAGTATCAGAGACGTTACCGTCGCTACATAAACGCGGGTCAGTCAGGTGAACTGACCGGCCAGAGGCGCGTGCGTTGGCGTCTGTAAATGCGCACGTATATGCATTGTGGATTCGTACAAGATGTAAAATGCAGTCGGCCCCGTTTTCTCGAAATTCAAACAGTTGCGCATCATAGGTTCAGCCTGCACAAAAGGGCGGCAGGGTTGCCCCCACCGCCCTTTCACAGGTCTAATTTGCCTGCAATCAGTTGTCGTCGTCTTCGTCGTCGTCACCGCCCTCGGGCAGGTTGAACAGGTTGGCGGCATCCAGGTGCGCGCTTTTCTTGTCTTCGTCTTCATCCTCATCACGGCCTGACAGGCTGAATGTCTCCAGACCTTCGATCGCCGTGGGGATCTTGGGCTCGGCCTCCATACCAAGGCTTTGCTCGGTGCTGACCAGCTTGCGGCGCTCGTCATCGGTCATCACGGCACCTTCAGCGGCCTTCTTGGCAGCGGCCTTTTGAACGGCGGCGTCCAGTTCGGACTGTTTGGTCAGGCCAAGCGCGACGGGATCAACAGGCTGGATGTTGGCAATGTTCCAGTGCGTGCGCTCACGAATCGCCTGAATGGTCGGCTTGGTTGTGCCCACCAACTTCGAGATCTGGCTGTCCGCCAGTTCGGGGTGGAACTTGACCAGCCAATAGATCGCGGCGGGACGGTCCTGACGTTTCGACAGCGGCGTATAGCGCGGGCCACGGCGTTTTTCCTCGCCCTGGGCAGCTGCGTTGAATTTCAGCTTCAGCTTGTGCGCGGGGTTCTTTTCCGCGGCGTCGATTTCGTCCTGCGTCAACTGGTTGTTGGCGATGGGGTCAAAGCCTTTGACGCCTGCTGCCACGTCACCGTCGGCGATGCCCTGCACTTCGAGTTCATGCATTTCGACGAAGTCGGCAATCTGCTTGAAGCTGATTGTCGTATTGTCCACCAGCCAGACGGCTGTCGCCTTGGCCATGATCGGTTTTGCCATTGTCTCGCTCCTTTAAGCATAACTTTCCCGTCGCCTGAAAGGGCTGTCCTGCGGGGCAGAACGGTTTCCATTGTCGGGGAACTTGGCGGCTATATACTGTTCCAAGGGGCATAAGGAAAGAGGCGAATGCGCGCAGCACTGATCTGGCTTTGTATGGCCCTGCCCGTTTGGGCGGAAAACGACCGTGCGGGGGTGTTCGACTATTACGTGATGTCGCTGTCATGGTCGCCCAACTGGTGCCTGCGGGAAGGCGATGCGCGCAGGTCACCGCAATGCGATGACAGCCAGGATCACGGCTGGATTCTGCATGGCCTGTGGCCGCAGTACCATCGCGGATTTCCATCCTATTGCAACACCGCTGAGCGCCCGCCATCGCGGGGCATGACCGCACAAATGTCTGATATCATGGGCACATCCGGCCTGGCATGGCACCAGTGGAAAAAACACGGAACCTGCACCGGCCTGAGCGCCGCCGACTATTATGCCCTGTCGCGCGAGGCCTATGCCTTGGTCGTGCGCCCACCCGTTTTTCGCAAGATCACCAAGCGGATGAAGCTGCCTGCATCCGTCGTCGAAGAGGCATTCCTGCAAGCCAATCCCGGATTCGAGCGTGATGGCATCACCATCACCTGTCAGGACGGCATGATAGAGGAAGCCCGCATCTGCCTCTCGCGTGATCTGAAACCGGTGCCCTGCGGGCAGGACGTGGTGCGCGATTGCCGGATGAAAGACGCCGTTTTCGATCCCGTGCGATAGCAAAGAAGGCCGGAACCTGCGGCGGGGATACCTGGTGCCAAAGAACCATACGCCCGGACGCAAAAGGGGCGGATCACCACAGTGTCCGCCCCCCTCCCTGGTTCATAAAGTCCGCGCCAGAGGCTTCCGCGGGGGCGGCAGCCGCTACAGCGTCAGGATGGTGCTGCCGGTCGTCTTGCGGGCCTCCAGCGCGCGGTGCGCTTCGGCCACATCTTTCAGCGCAAACCGTTGATCGATGCGGATCTCCACATCACCGGACAGTACCTTGTCGAACAGGTGTTGCGCCATTTGCTGACAGGTTTTGTGGTCGGCAATATGGGTAAAGATCGACGGTCGGGTGATTTTCAACGATCCCTTGGGGCCCAGAATGCCCAGGTCAAACGGCGGCACCGGCCCAGAAGCATTCCCGAACGAGATCATCATGCCCAGAGGTTTCAGGCAATTCAGCGATCCGTCGAACGTGTCCTTGCCCACGGCGTCCATCACCGCGTCAACGCCCTTGCCGTCGGTCAGTTCACGCACCCGTGCGACCCAGTCCTCGGTGCGATAGTTGATGCAATGCGCGGCCCCATGCTCGCGCGCCAGCGCGCATTTTTCGTCCGTACCAGCGGTGCCGATCAGCTTGATCCCTTCCGACCGCGCCCATTGACAGGCGATCAGCCCCACACCGCCGGCGGCCGCGTGGAACAGCACCGTATTGTTCATTTGCAATGGCGTTGTCCGATGCAGCAGATACTCTACCGTCATGCCTTTCAGCATCATCGCCGCACCCTGTTCAAAGCTGATGTCGTCGGGCAGCGGACAGACCTGTGCCGCGGGCATCACCCGCGCCTCGCAATAGGCACCGGGTGGTTGTGCCGCATAGGCTGCACGGTCACCAACGCTGAGGTGTGTGACCCCCTCGCCCACCGCCTCGATGATCCCGGCGGCCTCCATCCCCAGCGCGTGAGGCAGTTTCATCGGATAAAGCCCCGTGCGCTGGTACACGTCGATGAAATTCAGCCCCACCGCCTTGTGCGCGATACGCACTTCACCGGGGCCGGGATCTCCGACGGGGCGGTCTTCGAGAACAAAATTCTCGGGCCCGCCGTTTTCCTTGATGATTGCTGTCAGTGCCATGTCAGGGACCCCCTTATGCGCCGCCGATTTCCAGAACGATCTTACCGATATGGGTGCTGGTTTCCATGCGCGCGTGCGCGTCGCACGCTTGCTCGAAGGCAAAGGTGCTGTCCATCACCGGCGCAATCTTGCCCGCCGCCAGCAACGGCCAGACCGCTTCGCGCAGGTCCTGTGCGATGCGCGCCTTGGCCAGATCGCTTTGCGGACGCAGCGTGCTGCCCGTCATCGTCAGTCGGCGCGTCATCAACGGGGCAAAGTTCATCTCGACCTTGGGCCCTTGCAGGAACGCGATCTGCACCAGCCGCCCATCATCGGCCAGCGCCGACAGGTTGCGCGGGATGTAATCGCCGCCCACCATGTCCAGGATCAGATCGGCGCCGCCTGCCTCTTTCATGACCTCGACGAAATCCTCGTCCTTGTAGTTGATCGCCCGCTCTGCGCCCAGTTCAACACAGGCGGCACATTTTTCTGCCGACCCAGCGGTGACAAAGACCCGTGCGCCAAAGTGCTGGGCCAACTGGATTGCCGTCGTGCCGATCCCGCTGGACCCGCCGTGGATCAGGAACCGCTCGCCGCCTTTCAGCCCGCCGCGCGTGAACACGTTGGACCAGACGGTAAAGAAGGTTTCGGGCAGGCAAGCCGCCTGTTTCATGTCCATGCCGTCAGGCACAGGCAGGCAATGCGCGGCGGGTGTTGCCACGTATTCTGCATAGCCACCGCCGGGCAGCAGGGCACATACCTTGTCGCCCACGGCCCAATCGGTCACGCCTGCGCCAACTTCGGTGATCACGCCCGACGCTTCCAGCCCCGGCAGATCGCTGGCGGTCTTGGGTGGCGCGTACATGCCTGCACGTTGCAGGGCGTCGGGGCGGTTCACACCGGCAAAGGCCACCTTGATGACAACCTGACCGTGCCCGGCCTGCGGCATCGGGCGTTCGGTGGGTTGCAATACGTCCGGCCCGCCGGGCTTGGTGATCTCGATCGCGCGCATGGTCTGTGTCATGGGGAACTCCTGAATGTCATTTTCACATGCCTAGCAGGGCGCAGGCCGGGACGGAACCGACAGCACATCACGCGGCAGGCGCGGCACGTGGCGTCAATTGCGGGGCTTGCTCCAGCGACCGGGAAAACCGCCCCGGTCCGAAGGGCGCCTGATCGCTTCCATCAACTTGTTCGGGCCTGCCATCAGCCTGGACAGAACAGGATTGTCACGCACCTGCGCCTTGAGCTTTTCGATCTGCATGACGTTGTCGATGCGCCTGTCCAGAAACGCCCATGTCGCCTGGTGGTCGATACTGTCATCGCCCAGCCAGTACAGCACAGTCGAACCATAGACACCCGACAGCGTGGCCCGCTTGGTGTACCAGTTCACATCGTCCGAGGTGTCACCCAACGCGGTCCAGATGGCATCGGCCGTGCCCCAGATCGCCTTGGCCCCGTCGGCGGCATGAGTGGGCAGCGCAAACAGCGTGGTGCCACGGCGCACGGCTTCCTTGTCCTCGACCGCCTCAAGCCGGTAGCGCACGGCGGCAGCGATGCGGTCACGAAAGCGCAGGGCGCTCAGGTCTTCGGACTGCAACCGCGCGACCATCGCCTGATCGCCCGCCGCATGATAGGCCAGCGCCAGATCGACCGCACCGCGCGGGCACACGGCACGCGCAACCGCCGGCGCCACGTCCGCGTCGCGGATGGCGGCCTGAAAGGTCGCATCGGTCCAGCCGTCGAATGCCACGTGGCTCAGGGCCGCCTGCAACAGCGCCTCCTTGGTTTCGGCATAGTTCGCGTTCATCTCGATACCTCCTTGTGGCGGGTGCGTCCGGGTACTGGACAAACTAGGTCACAGTTGCTATATGCCCACTTCCTGCAAATCCTTGCAACTCAACTTAGAAAGGTGGTGAAAACCACATGCAGGTTAGTGTTCGCGACAACAACGTCGATCAAGCGCTGCGCGCCCTGAAGAAAAAACTTCAGCGCGAAGGTGTGTTTCGTGAAATGAAGCTTAAGCAGCATTTCGAGAAACCCTCCGAGAAAAAAGCACGCGAGAAAGCCGAAGCGATCCGCCGTGCCCGCAAGCTGGCACGCAAAAAGGCTCAACGCGAAGGTATGATGTAAGTCATCCCCGGCGTAAGCTGCTTTAAGATTACGGACCCCCGCATGGCCACGCCTGCGGGGGTTTGTTGTTTTCCGGGGCAGGCGAATCGCGCTTAGCCGCGTGCGGCGGCCAGGATCATGTCGCTGGCCTTTTCCGCCATCATGATCGTCGGCGCATTGGTGTTGCCACTGGGGATGGCAGGCATGGCGCTGGCATCCACCACGCGCAGGCCGCCGACCCCGCGCAGGCGCATCTCACCGTCCAGCGGCGCATCATCGCCCCCCATCCGCACCGTGCAGGTGGGATGAAAGATTGTCGTGCCCACATCCCCTGCCGCCTGCGTCAGCTCGGCATCGGTCTGCGCCTGCGCGCCGGGCTTCAATTCTTCCGGCGCATAACGTTGCATCGGGGTCTGCGCCATGATCTCACGCACCTGACGGATGGCATCACGCGCAACCTGACGGTCGCCTTCGGTGGACAGGTAGTTGGGCGCGATGACAGGCGCATCGTGCGGGTCCGCCGACGCAATCTGCACCGTTCCACGGCTTTCGGGACGCAGGTTGCAGACACTGGCGGTGATTGCGGGGTAATTGTGCAAGGGCTGGCCAAACGCCTCGAGCGACAGCGGCTGTACGTGATATTCCAGATCCGCCGTGGCCAGGTCGGGACGCGACTTGCTGAACGCGCCCAACTGGCTGGGGGCCATCGACATCGGGCCGCTGCGGCGCAGGGCATATTCCATGCCGATCATCGCCTTGCCCCACAGGCTGTTGGCCATGGTGTTCAATGTCTTGACCCGTGTCAGCCGCCAGGCACAGCGCAATTGCAAGTGGTCTTGCAGGTTGGCCCCCACCTGTGGCGCGTCATGTTGTACGCCGATCCCATGTTCTTGTAACAGATCGCCCGGGCCGATGCCCGACAGTTGCAGGATTTGCGGACTGTTGACCGCACCGGCACACAGGATCACCTCGGCCCCCGCCCGCGCCTGTCGGGTCTCTCCGGCACGGTCGTATTCCACGCCCACGGCGCGCCCGTCCTTTATCAGGATGCGGCGGGTGTGGGCCTGTGTCTCGACCTTCAGCGTCTTGCCCGTCGCGGTGCGCAGGAACGCCTTGGCCGTGTTCATGCGCCAGCCGTTGCGCTGATTGACGCGGAAATATCCCACGCCTTCGTTGTCGCCGGTGTTGAAATCGGTGACCTTGGGCAAGCCCCAGGCCGCAGCCGCCTCCATCCAGTCGTCCAGCAGGTCCCAGTGCAGGCGCTGGTTCTCAACCCGCCATTCGCCGCCTGCCCCGTGCATGTCTGACGGTCCATCAACGTAATCTTCGGATTTCTTGAAATAGGGCAGCACATCGTCCCAGCCCCAGCCGGTCAGCCCCATTTGCCGCCAGCCATCGTAGTCCGCCGCCTGCCCGCGCAGGTACAACATGCCGTTGATCGACGAACAGCCGCCCAACACCTTGCCGCGTGGGTACAACAGCGACCGCCCGTTCAACCCGTCCATAGGTGCTGTGCGATACATCCAGTCGGTGCGCGGATTGCCGATGCAATAGAGATAGCCCATGGGGATATGCACCCAATGGTAGTTGTCCTTGCCGCCCGCCTCTAACAGCAACACGCGGTGCCCCGCATCGCTCAGACGCTTGGACACCACGCAACCGGCGCTGCCTGCGCCGACAACGATATAATCCCAATCGCTCATTTCTCCCCCCAGACCGGCAAGGCCGTTGTCTTGAACACCGTTCGCAAGGCAAAGCTGGACTGCATCTGCGCCACACCGGGCAGGCGTGCCAGGTGCTGACGGTGGATGCGTGCAAAGTCCTCGGTGTTTTCAGCGACCACTTTCAGGATATAATCGGCGGTGCCTGCCATCAGGTGACACTCCAGCACATCAGGTATCCGGCGCACCGCTTTTTCAAAGGCGTCCAACACCTCGTCCGCCTGCCCCTGAAGCGTGATTTCGACGAAAACCGTTGTCGACACGCCCATCTTGCGTGCATCCAGCAAGGCAACGTAATCTCGGATGTATCCCTCGGCCTCCAGCCGCTGCACCCGCCGGTGACAGGCCGAGGCGCTGAGGTTGACCTGTTCCGACAGGTCCGCATTCGACATCCGGCCCTTGCGCTGAAGCGCTTCGAGAATACGCCGATCGGTCGCATCTACTGACATTTACGCACATTCCTTCGAAATAATAGCGTTTCAACGCCAGACTATTCGACGAAAGGGGCAAATGGCGAGGGGCCTTTCGTGGGTTCTTGCGGCCGAAAGGCAATAAACTGTGCGTCATACTGCAACACGAGGGAGTGGCAGATGAAAATCGGATGTCCAACAGAGATCAAACCACAGGAATTTCGCGTCGGGATTACCCCCAACGCCGCACAAGAGGCCGTGGCGCACGGTCACACCGTCCTCATTCAGGCGGGTGCCGGCGTTGGCGCGGGGTTTGAAGACACGGCTTACACGGCTGCGGGCGCGCAGATCCTCGGCACGGCCAAAGAGGTCTTTGCCGCCGCTGACATGATCGTCAAGGTCAAGGAACCCCAGGCCGTCGAGCGCAAGATGCTGCGCGAGGGGCAGGTACTGTTCACCTATCTGCATCTGGCACCGGACCCCGACCAGACCCACGACCTTCTGGCCTCGGGCGCGACCTGCATCGCCTACGAGACCGTGACCGACCGCATGGGCGGGCTGCCATTGCTGGCCCCGATGTCCGAGGTTGCCGGCCGGCTGGCACCGCAGGTCGGCGCGTGGACGCTGCAAAAGGCCAATGGCGGGCGCGGCGTGCTGCTGGGCGGTGTGCCGGGTGTCAGCCCCGCCCGAGTCGTGGTGATCGGCGGTGGGGTGGTCGGCACCCATGCCGCGCGTGTCGCGGCGGGCATGGGCGCGGACGTGACCGTGCTGGACCGTTCACTGCCGCGTATGCGCTATCTGGACGATACCTTTGCCGGTGTGTTCAAGACCAGCTATGCCAGCGCGGGCAACACCATCGAGTTGGCGCGTTCCGCCGACATGATCATCGGCGCAGTGCTGGTGCCGGGCGCTGCCGCACCCAAGCTGCTGTCACGGGCGCAACTGTCCGAGCTGAAGCCCGGCGCGGCGCTGGTGGATGTGGCGATTGATCAGGGCGGGTGCTTCGAGACATCCAAAGCCACCACGCACCAGGACCCGATCTATGACGTGGACGGGATCATGCATTACTGCGTGGCCAACATGCCGGGGGCTGTTGCGCGGACATCCACCATTGCCTTGGGCAATGCCACGATGCCCTTCATGCTGGCACTGGCCGACAAAGGTTGGAAACAGGCCTGTGCCGATGATCCGCACCTGCTGGCAGGGCTGAACGTGCACGCGGGCAAGCTGACATATGCGGCCGTGGGCGAGGCGCTGGGGCTGGCTGTGACCACACCCGAGGACGCGCTGAAACTATAAGCGTCGGCTGGGGCTCTGCCCCTCGGCGCATACGCGCCTTCCCCCGGAGTTTAACCGGCAAGATGAAGCGAAAAGGCCCGTGCGGAGCGATCTGCGCGGGCCTTTGCCTGTTTAACGCTTGGCCAGCTGGTCGCGGATTTCCAGCAGCACGTCCAGCTCGGACGGGCCCGCGGGCACCTCGGGGGCGACATCCTTGGGCTTTTCAGCGGCGGATTTGATGCGGTTGACCATCTTGACCAGCATGAACACCACAAATGCGATGATCAGGAAGTTGATGACAGCCATCAGGAACGATCCATAAGCAAAGACCGATGCGCCCGCCTCACGGGCAGCTTCCAACGATGCACCAGCCGGAACCTCACCGGACAGAACCGCGTAATTGTTGGTGAAATCGACACCACCGGTGAACAAGCCGATGATCGGGTTGATCAGATCAGCCACCATCGAGCTGACGATGGCGGTAAAGGCAGCGCCCACAATGATACCAACGGCCATGTCCATGACATTGCCCTTGGCGATGAAAGCTTTGAATTCGTTCAGCATGTTTGGTCCCTCGTTAATTGTGGCGCGCGTTATCGCTTTTGATGCGCCGACGCATACGATTTAACACAGGTTTTTGTATCTGGGCAGGCAATTTCACAGACCTGCCAGCGCATTGGCGATTTTTGGAAACAATCAGCGGCAGGTTCAGCCGGGCAGTTTTCCGGTCAGCACATAGCGCAGGATATCGACCACCTGATGCGGCTCTTGCGCCACGGCCAAAGCTGCGGCGTCGACCTCTTTCAGCGCGTGGGCATGGTCGGGGCCGTGCAGGACAATCAGCGATTTGCCCAAGGCGGCCGCCTGCCCCGCGTCAAAGGCCGCGTTCCATTGCTTGTACTGGTCGCCAAAACGCACCACCACAACGTCGGCATCCGCAATGCCCTTGCGGGTGCGGATGGCGTTCAACTGCGCCCCCTTGCGGTCGTGCCAGAACTTGTCTGGCTCGGCCCCAAGGATTTCAACACCGCAATCGTCACTGGCGGCATGATCGGTGACGGGGCTGTCAAAGGACACGTCCAGCCCCTGCGCGCCCTGAATGATCTGGTCGCGCCAATCGGTGTGGATTTCGCCGGAAAGATATACCTTGAGTGTCATCACAATTCCTTTCGCAGATTATCCCCGCAGCGTGCCGCCGGTTGCCTTCGTCACCTTCTCGACCACCTTGGCGCTGACCGCCTCGATGTCGGCCTCTTTCAGCGTCTTGTCGGTGGGTTGCAGGCGCACGGTGATGGCCAGCGATTTCTTGCCCTCGCCCAGGCTGCCGCCGATGAATTCGTCGAACACGCGCACGTCTTCGATCAACGCCTTGTCGGCCCCTTGGGCGGCGTTGACCAGCGTCAGCGCCTCGACTTCGGCGTCGACCACAAAGGCAAAGTCACGCTCGACCGCTTGCAGGTCGCTGATGGTCAGCGCGCCCTTGCTGGCACCGGATTTGCGCGGCATCGGAACTTCGTCGGGCCACAGGGTAAAGGCCATCGCGGGGCCCTTGACGTCCATGGCGGCCAGAACGCGCGGATGAACCTCGCCAAAGACGCCCAGCACCTTTTTCGGCCCGAGGCAGATCTTGCCGTGACGGCCCGGGTGCCACCAGTCTGATGCGCCACGCAGGATCTGCACCTTGGCAGGCGCGCCCATGGCGGCCAGGATCGCCTCGGCGTCGGCTTTGACATCGTAGACATCGACAGGGCGCGAGGCACCGTGCACGTCCTTGGGGCCGGTGCGTCCGACCAGCAGGCCACTGACCAACGTGTGCTGTTCGCCCGGCTCGCCGCCGTGGAAGGCGGGGCCAACCTCGAAGAACGCCAGATCAGAGAACCCGCGCGCCTGGTTGCGCGCCGCGGCGGCCAGCAGACCGGGCAGCAGCGCGGGGCGCATATGGCTCATGTCAGTGGAAATCGGGTTTTCCAGCCGCGTCAGGTCATCCCCACCTCCAAACAGCGCGGCACTGGCCTGATCAATAAAGCTGTAGGTGACCAGTTCGTTATACCCCAGCGCCGCCGTGGTGCGCCGTGCAATCTGCTCGCGACGCTGGCTTGGGGTCATCACGGGGCGCGACACGCCGGCGGTCAGACGCGGCAGCGGCTTGCCCTCCAGCTTGGTCAGCGAGGCGATGCGTGCGACCTCTTCGACCAGATCGGCCTCGCCCTGCACATCGGGGCGCCAGCTGGGCACGTGGGCCATGTCGCCCTCAAGCCGGAAGCCCAGCGCGGTCAGCGTCTGGCGCTGCTGGCTTTCGGGGATTTCCATACCGACCAACGATTGCACCCGTGCCGCGTCCAGTTTGTAGGCGCGCGCCGTGTCGGGCACCGAACCGGCCTGCACCGGGTGCGACGCCTCACCGCCTGCATGGTCCACGATCATCCGCACGGCATGTTCCAACCCTTCGGGTGTGAACGCAGGATCAACCCCGCGTTCAAAGCGATAGCGCGCGTCCGAGTTGATTTTCAGCGCACGGCCCGCATAGGCGATCTGCACCGTATCCCAATAGGCGCTTTCGACAAAGACATTCACCGTCTCGTCGGTACAGCCCGAGGCCGCGCCGCCCATGATGCCCGCGATGCTTTCGACGCCATTGTCGTCGGAAATCACCATCTGGCCCGCTTGCAGGGTATAGTCCTTGTCATCCAGCGCAGTGATGGTTTCCCCACCCGCCGCGCGATGCACGCGCAGGTTTCCCGCAACCTTGTCCGCGTCAAAGACGTGCAAGGGGCGGTTCAGATCGTAGGTGAAGAAGTTGGTGACATCGACCAGGAAGCTGATCGGGCGCAGGCCGATAGCCCGCAGACGGTCCTGCAACCACACAGGGCTGGGGCCATTTTTCACGCCCCTGATCACACGGCCACAGAACAGCGGGCAGCCGTCCAGCGTGTCGTCGTCGATGCTGACCTTGATGTCGCTGGCAAAGCTGCCCTCGACCACATCGACCGCGCTGGGTTTCAACGTGCCCAGACCGCGCGCTGCCAGATCGCGGGCAATGCCGCGCACGCCCAAGGCGTCGGGGCGGTTGGGGGTAATCGCAATCTCGATCACAGGATCGACCTTGGCCGGATCATTCGCGGCCAGCCAGTCGGTGAAGGTTTGCCCGACCTCGCCCGATGCCAACTCGATAATCCCGTCATGCTCTTCCGACAGCTCAAGCTCGCGCTCGGATGCCATCATGCCATAGCTTTCGATGCCACGGATGGTGCCGACGCCGATGGTGGTGTCGATGCCCGGCACGTAAACGCCCGGCTTGGCCACAACCACGGTGATCCCCTGCCGCGCGTTCGGGGCGCCACAGATGATCTGTTTTACGCCCTCGTCGGTCTGCACCTGACAGACGCGCAAACGGTCCGCATCGGGGTGCTTTTCCGCGCTTTCCACGTAACCGATGGTAAACGCCGCCAGCGCCGCCCCGCGATCTTCGACGCCTTCAACCTCAAGCCCGAGGTCGGTCAGCGCATATGTGATCTCATCCAGTGTGGCATCGGTTTCCAGATGCGACTTGAGCCAGGACAGCGTGAATTTCATGGTCTTTTACCCCTGCGGAATATGCCGCCCTGCAATGACAAGAAATACGGTTGGGTGCAACACCTGCGTGGACGGGCGGTTGGCGCACAGGACGGTCGCGCGTTTTCTGCGTCAGTCTTCGGTGAAGCGCGCGCCCAGATCCTTTTCATCCCCCGCCGCTGCCAGCCGCAATTCGCGGATCAGGCGCAGGGTGGGCTTGGTGGCAAACAGCACCGATCCGGCGATGAACAGCCATGTGCCGGGGGTTTGCCACGCCTCGGACAGGAACATGACCGAGCCGATCAGGAACAGCCCCGCCGCCGAAAAGTCAATCAGCGTATAGATGATTTCGAAGACGGCATAACGGCGCAGGTCGTCTTCGCTATAGGTGTGCTGATCGGGTCTGAAGAGCATGGGGGGCCTTCACTTTAAATGTCGCGGACGAAAAGCAATTTCTGCGGCACAAGACTCTAGTGAAACCGCCATGACCACCACCCCGCTGTCTTAGCTCGGTCTGTACTGCCGACCTTTTTTTGTAGGGGCAAATATCGACCAACTCATTGCATCAACTCGCATAGCCCAAACCATACGATTATAATTCCTCATTAGCTCCAAAAACCGAGGATGCCCTGCGTCTTCAACATCTATAAGGATTTCCTGCGCTGCTGCGAAATCCGCGAAATAGTTTAGAAGCGAATTTCAATGCCTCTTCAGAGCCATATAGAGTCAAAATCCCAATGGATCTTTGCATTTGTTTTACGTCCATCTCTTCACCAAACTGAGCTTCGTTCGGCGCAGGGCAAAGTCGCAAAAACTCTTCATAGGCAAGTCGTTTTTGATCAAGGATTCTCTCAGATTGAGAAAAAGCCTTGCCCAAGAGAAATCCCAATCCTGCCAATACGGTTCCACCAAACCAAACGACTGCTCCAGTGAAAGTAATCACCGACTCAACCCACCATGCAACGTCGGCACGTCCAGCGAGGCAAAGCCGTAGTGCCGCAGCCAGCGCAGATCTGAATCAAAGAACGCACGCAGATCGGGGATGCCGTATTTCAGCATCGCGATCCGGTCGATCCCCATGCCAAAGGCAAAGCCCTGCCATTCGTTCGGGTCGATCCCGCCCGCTTGCAGAACCTTGGGGTGCACCATGCCGCTGCCCAGCACCTCCAGCCAGTCGTCGCCTTCGCCCACTTTGACGGTGCCGTTTTCCCACGAACACTGAATGTCCACCTCGGCCGACGGTTCGGTGAAGGGGAAGTGTGACGCGCGGAAGCGGGTCTTGATCGTGTCGACCTCGAAAAAGGCGGCAAAGAATTCTTCCAGCACCCATTTCAGGTTGGCCATCGAGATATCCTTGTCGATCGCCAGACCTTCAATCTGGTGGAACATCGGCGTGTGGGTCTGGTCATAGTCGGCACGGTACACACCGCCGGGGCAGATGATGCGCAGCGGCGCGCCCTGGGCCTCCATCGTGCGGATCTGCACGGGGCTGGTGTGGGTGCGCAGCACGTTGGGCGCACGGTCGTCGCCCTCGGCGCGGTGCATATAGAACGTGTCCATCTCGGCGCGGGCGGGGTGGTGGCCGGGAATGTTCAGCGCGTCGAAGTTGTACCAGTCGGTGTCGATGCGCGGCCCTTCGGCGCTCGCAAAGCCCATCTCGCCAAAGATGGCGGTGACTTCTTCGGTGACCTGGCTGATCGGGTGGATCGTGCCAACACGACGGCCACGACCCGGCAACGACACGTCCAGCCATTCAGACCGCAGGCGTTCGTCCAGTGCGGCATCGCCAAGGGCGGCTTTCTTCGCGGCCAGCGCGCTGTTGATCTCGTCCTTGAGCGCATTCAGCGCCGGGCCGGCAACCTGCCGTTCCTCGGGCGTCATCTTGCCCAGCTCGCGCATCTTCAGCGCCACTTCGCCCTTTTTGCCAACAGCCGTCACGCGGATCTCTTCCAGCGCGGATTCATCGGCAGCGTTGGCAATCTGTCCGAGATATTTTTGCTTGAGATCGTCCATCGTCAACCGTCCTGTAATCTGTCGCAGACGTGCTAGCAGAAACGCGGCTGATTACAAGGGAGGCAAGGCTGTCACGCAGGCGGCAACAGCCATGCACGCAAATACGGGTCCAGCCGCGTCGGCATATCGATATCGCTGTGCAGGGCGCAGAAATGCATTGCGATCACCTGGATCAAAAACGCCTGTATACCTTCGGCCAGCACGGCAACGGATACATCGCGGCGCACCGGTGCGCCGTCCAGCCAGCGTTCCAGCACCTCCTGAAAGCGGCCAATGGTTTCGGCAATCGGCCCGATCTCTTCGGCCAATGCTGCCCCTGAATGGCGCAGGAACACGTCGAACACATAGCGCTCGCGGGTCAACAGCGCCATCAGCGGCAGCAGCGCCTGCACGATCTGATCCACGTCACGCGGGGTCGGTCGTGCCTCGATCCCGTCAAGGGCCGCATTGATCCGCGCCCCGATCAACTGGGACATCAGCGCGTCCTTGTCCGTGAAGTGGGCAAAGAACGTGCCCTTGGCCACACCTGCCCGCACCACGACCTGATCGACGCGCAGCGCTTCGAAGCCTTGGGCCTGCACGACCTCTTCCGCCGCGGCCAAGAGGCGCGCTCGGGTCTTCAGGGTGCGTTGCTGGACAGGCTGTTTCATCCCCCTTGTCTGCCATGGTTCGTGACCGTGGTCAAATTTGTTATTGACCGCGGTCACTTTTGAGCCTATCGATTTTGACCATGGTCAATTTAATGAGATTCCCCCATGCCCAAACGTATTTTCATCCTGAACGGACACCCCGCCGAAACGTCGCTGAACCGCACGCTGGCCGAGACATATGCCGCCGCCGCACAGGCGGCCGGGCATGACGTGCGCCTGACCCACCTGCGCGACATGGCCTTTGATTCCGACTATGGGTTTAACGGCTACACCTATTCCAAGCCGCTGGAGCCGGACCTTGAAACGCTGCTGGGCGATATCGAATGGGCGCAGCACGTGGTGATCACCACGCCCATGTGGTGGGGCGGGCTGCCTGCCAAGCTCAAGGGAATGTTTGACCGGGCATTCCTGCCGGGGCGCAGCTATGACACCCGCAATCTGAAAATCACCGGTATGCCCCGCCCCATGCTGCAAGGGCGCAGCGCGCGCCTGGTCATCACGTCGGACACGCCGCGCTGGTTTCTGTCGCTGATCTACCGCAGCGCCATGATCCGGCAATTGCGCGACCATATCCTGAAGTTTGTGGGCATCACCCCGACCCGCGTCAGCTTTTTCGCGGGGGCCAGCCATCCAAAGGCCGGGCGCACGGACACATGGATCGCCACAGCGCGCCAGTTGGGCACCGCAGGCGCCTGAGCCCGCAACGCAAAAGGCCCCGCCGGATGGCAGGGCCTTTCAAATCTGTTCAACCGTCAAAGGTTACGCGGGCAGCGCGCCTTTGGCCTGGTCGACGATGGCTGCGAAGGCCGCTGGTTCGTTCACGGCCAGATCGGCCAGAACCTTACGGTCAACTTCGATGCCTGCCAGGTTCAGACCATTGATGAACCGGCTGTATGTCAGCGATTCGTCATGGGCGCGAACGCCGGCGTTGATGCGCTGGATCCACAGGGCGCGGAAGTTGCGCTTGCGGTTCTTCCGGTCGCGTGTTGCGTACTGGTTGGCCTTGTCGACCGCCTGTGTTGCAACTTTGAATACTGCTTTGCGACGTCCGTAATAGCCTTTTGCGGCTTTGACGATTTTACGGTGACGTGCGTGTGTGACTGTGCCGCCTTTGGTGCGTGACATGGTTCAGGCTCCTTCTTATCGGTCGTAGGGCATAAAGCCCTTGATGATCTTGGCATCGGGTGCCGACAAAGCTGTCGTACCGCGTGCGTTGCGAATGAACTTGTTTGTCCGCTTGATCATGCCGTGCTGTTTGCCAGCCTGGGCACCGATGACTTTGCCTGTGGCACTCACCTTGAAGCGCTTTTTGGCGCTCGACTTGGTCTTCATCTTGGGCATTTCCGTCTCCTTCTTGAGTTCGGTAGACGCGCGACTCGGCATGCCACTGTGGGCCGGACGCGCAGAACGAGAGGTGCATATAGGAGGCATCCGCCTACGAGGCAAGCGCTAATTCGCAGGCCAGGACGCAGATATCGTCAGGGCATGTAACGGGCGACGACCGTGACAAAGGCATGGGGCACATCGCTGATCTGGTAACCGCCCGGATGGGTCTTGATCGCGAAAATGATCAAGGCCCCCGCAATCAGGATCGTAACGGCCGAAGCCCGCGGCGCACGCCCGTCGGTCATGGCCGACAGGATGGACGGGATCGACAACAATGCGAACACCACCCCCAGTACGAGGGCCATGTCAGAATCCAGATAATTCGACAGCTTGTCCATCCAGCAACGCTATTCCGGATCAGTGCTGAAAATCAAACGTTCATCGCAAGGCGCCACACGAAGGATATTCGTCGTGCCCGGCACGTTGAACGGCACACCGGCCGTCACGACGATCTGGTCGTTCTCGGTCGCAAAGCCTTCGGATCGCGCCGCCTTGGCCGCGCCGACCACGGCCATCTTGAACCGCTCCATCGTTTCGGTGATCACACAGTTGCACCCCCAGCTCAGCGCCAGACGCCGCGCGGTGCCAACCAGCGGGGTCAGCGCGATGATCGGCACACGGGGCCGTTCGCGGGCGGTCAACAGGGCGGTTGTGCCGCTTTGGGTAAAGCAGCAGATCGCCTTGATGTTCGTCGTTTCGGCAATCTCGCGGGCGGCGGCCACGATACCGTCGGCCACACTGTTGCGCTTGGCGTCGCGGCTGCTTTCTATGATCTGCGTATAGGTCGGGTCGCGTTCGACCTCGGTGGCGACATTGTCCATCGTGCGCACCGCCTCGACCGGATAATTGCCTGCGGCGCTTTCGGCGCTCAGCATGACGGCATCCGCACCTTCATAGATCGCAGTGGCCACGTCCGACACTTCGGCGCGGGTCGGCATGGGGCTTTCGATCATGCTTTCCAGCATCTGCGTCGCCACGATCACCGGCTTGGCGGCGCTGCGGCATTTGCGGACCAGCCGCTTCTGGATCGGCGGAACGTTCTGCACCGGCAGTTCCACGCCCAGGTCGCCACGGGCCACCATGATGCCATCGCTGACGGCGAGGATTTCGTCAAACCGCTCCACTGCACTGGGCTTTTCAATCTTGGACAGGATCGCAGCACGGCCCTTGGCCAGCCCCCGCGCCTCTTCCACATCCCCCGGACGCTGCACAAAGCTGAGCGCGAGCCAGTCGACGCCCAGCGCGCACACGAACTCGAGATCGGCACGGTCCTTGTCGCTGAGCGCGGCCAGCGGCAGTTCCACGTCGGGCACGTTCACGCCCTTGCGGTTCGAGATCACACCGCCCGCGATCACCGTGCAATTGGCAAAATCATCGCCGCAATCCTCGACCTTCAGGCGGATCTTGCCATCGTTGACCAGCAAGGAGGCACCGGGCTTCAGTGCCGCGAAAATCTCAGGGTGCGGCAGGCACACACGGGCTGCATTGCCCTCGGCAGGGTCCAGGTCCAGACGAAACGCAGCACCTTCTTCCAGCATTTCGCTGTCGCCCGCGAACACACCAACGCGCAGCTTTGGCCCCTGAAGGTCGGCCAGAATGCCGATGGTGCTGCCAAGGTCCGCTTCCACCTGGCGGATAATCTTGTGCTTGACCGCAATCTCGTCGTGGCTGCCGTGGCTCATGTTCAGACGGAACACATCTGCACCGGCCTCGTGCAGCGCACGAATCATGTCATAGTCATCAGAGGCAGGGCCAAGTGTGGCGACAATCTTTACATTCCGATTACGTCTCATTTAGCGCTAACCTTCTCTCTCAGGGCGTTCCAGCGGCAACCGCAGGCCATTTCAACCGTTATCACCCAATTCGCCCGCAATAACAACTGACCTGCACCTAGAACCAAAGAATGACGGCCATATGAACGCCGCCGCATCAGTTTGGCCCCGCCGATGGTCCAAGGCATGCTTGCACTGCACCTTGAAGCTGCCCACAAAGACGCCAATCTTGAGCTTGCACACCAGCACAAAGGACACCGCCCCATGGACGCACAGACACAGATCGAACTGGAAGCCGCCGCCTTTCGCCGCTTGCAGCAACACCTGATGCAGGACCGCACCGACGTGCAGAACATCGACATGATGAACTTGGCCGGCTTCTGCCGCAACTGTCTGTCGCGCTGGTATCAGGAGGCCGCGAACGCGCGTGGGATCGAGATGACCAAGGACGAAGGCCGCGAGGCGTTCTACGGCATGACCATGGACGAGTGGAAAGCCAACTATCAAACCGATGCTTCCAGCGCCCAGCAGTCCGAGTTCAAGCAAGCCTTTGCAGAGAACGTCACCGACAAGAGCTGATGCATCTTCCGTCGCGGCGGTCCGCCTCTTCGTGACTGGACAAGAGCTGTGCGCCGCGACACCCTCCCGCCACGTCAGGGGAGGACAACAATGACCGAAACACGCCGTTACCACGTGGGTACCCGCGCCGATGCGCCACCCGCGCCCACCCAATACACCCCCAGTCCGTTCAAAAAGGGCCGACCGCCCGAACCGCTGCATTTCGAGGTGAACCTCGTGGCCGAGGCAACGGGCCGCCAGAAAAAGACCGGCACGGTCCAAGTGAACATTCCGGGGTTTTCGCCGCTGCGGCTCTATTGCGACGAACAGACACCCGTGGGCGATGACACAGCGCCGCCGCCGCTGGCCTATTTCTGTGCGGGCATTGGCTTTTGCCTGATGACCCACCTGACCGACATCTACACCGCCCGCAAAATCGAAATCACCTCGTTGCGGCTGGAACAAAGGGTGCGGTTCAAAACCAACCTCAGCACCATGCGCGACATGGGCCACACGACCGAGGGCGAAACCGAAATGGTGGAAACCCATGTACTGATCGACAGCCCCGAGCCGCAAGAGCGAATCCAGGAATTGCTGGACGAGGCCGAAGGCGCCTGCATGGCCCACTTTGCCCTGCGCAACCCGATCCCCTGGTCAACGCGGCTGATCCACAACGGGGTCGAAACCATCAACCGCGAGGGCTGACACATGATCTTCTACGATTGCTCGACCGCCCCCAGCCCGCGCCGCGCGCGGATGTTTCTGGCCGAAAAGAGGCTGACACCCGAAACGCATGACATATCCATCGCCAAGGGCGAACAACTGGGCGAGGCTTTCCGCGCAGTAAACCCGCGTGCGACGCTGCCGGTGTTGATCACTGACGCAGGCACCACGCTGACCGAAAACCTGGCCATCGCCATGTACCTTGAGGACACGCATCCCGAACCGCCGCTGATCGGCACAACACCCGATGAGCGCGCGGAAATCCTGCAATGGAACGCGATCTGCGAAAGCCAGGGGGCAGCGGCCGTGGCCGAGGTGCTGCGCAACTCGAACCCGCATATGAAAAACCGCGCAATTCCGGGGCCTGCCAACTTTGAACAGATCCCGGAACTGGCCGAACGCGGTCGCGTCCGGGTGGGATTGTTCAAGGACATGCTGGAACAGCGGCTGGCCGTCAGCGCCTATCTGGCAGGTGACGCGTTCACATTTGCCGACATCTCGGCCTTTGTGTTCAGCGACTTTGCCCGGGTGATCAAGATGGGCGTGACGGACGAAACGCCGAACCTGATGCGCTGGTACGAGGCGATCAAAGCCCGCCCCAGCGCCAGAGTTTAGCCCGATCCGACCCAACAGGCAGCAGACCGCCCGTCTAACGGTGGTCTGCGTCAGGCAACGCCTGTGTTGGCCTTCTATTATTGACAGATCATGGATATATCCCGGCGAGTCCCCCTAATCGAAAGCCCACCCCTTGGACTTCACCAGCCTCGCCCGCGAATTTGTCACACTGTTCGTTGTTATCGACCCCGTCGGCACCATTCCGGTGTTCCTTTATGCCGCAGCCCGTGCACCGCGCGCGCTGCACCGACGGATCGCCCTGCGCGCCACCATTATCGCGGGGCTGGTGTTGCTGGCCTTCCTGGTCGGCGGCCAGTTCCTGCTGGAGGGTCTCGGCCTGCGCTTCGGCTCGTTCCAGATCGCGGGCGGGATCGTCTTGTTCCTGTTCGCCCTGTCGATGATCTTTGGCGATTCCAAATCCGACAATGAAATCTCCGCCGCGGGCCGCGACCCGATGGCAGGGGCAGTGTTTCCGCTGGCGATGCCATCCATCGCGTCGCCCGGGGCGATGCTGGCCATTGTCGTGCTGACCGACAATCACAGCCAGACGGTGGCCGAACAGGTCATAACAGCGGGCATTCTGGTGCTGGTGCTCGCCATCACGCTGGCCCTGCTTCTGGCCGCGACCGTCATTCACAAGCTGATCGGCAACACCGGCGCCAGCGTCATCAGCCGCGTGATGGGCATCATCCTGGCCACCATCGCGGTGGATTCGATCATGGGCGGCCTGGACGCGCTGGGCGTGCTCAGCCTAGAGCCGCCCGAAGCGATTTCTGCGCCTTTGGAATGATACACATGCGCCGTTTGCCGTTCGGCCCTTCAGGAAGGATTAATCAAACGAGATAGACGCAGGAACCTGCCTTCATCTTGCCAGAAAAACTCTCCCCGAAGGGTCGGATGGCGGCACGCGCCAAAGCCGCGATTTAAATCGCGACCTTGCGGCTTTCTTCCAGATAGATTTCGCGCAGGCGGGGTGCCACCGAACCCGGTTTGCCGTCACCAATCTGCGCGCCGTCGATTTCGACCACGGGCATGACAAAGGTGCTGGCCGAGGTGATGAACGCCTCGTCGGCGTTCTGCGCTTCTTCGATGGTAAAGTTGCGCTCTTCCACGGTCATCTGCGCCTCTTCGGCAAAGCGCAAAACGGCGGCGCGGGTAATGCCGTGCAGGATATCGTTGGTCTTGGGTCGGGTGATAATCTTGCCACCTTTGACGATATAGGCGTTGTTGCTGGTGCCTTCGGTCACGAAACCGTCCTGCACCATCCATGCGTCATCGACGCCTGCCGCCTTGGCCATCATCTTGCCCATCGAAGGGTACAGCAACTGCACCGTCTTGATGTCGCGGCGGCCCCAGCGGATGTCTTCGATGCTGATCACCTTGATGCCCTTTTGCGCCACCGGATTGGCGGCAAGGCCCGGCTTGTTCTGGGTGAACAGAACCACGGTGCACGGCACGGTTTCAGGGTCGGGGAAGGCAAAATCACGGTCATCGGGCGCGCCACGGGTGATTTGCAGATAGATCATGCCCTCTTCGATCCCGTTCAGACGCACCAATTCGCGGTGCACTTCCAGCAGGTCGTCCTTGGTGATCGGGTTCTTCATGTCCAGCTCGTCCAGCGAGCGTTGCAGGCGTACCGCGTGGCCGTCAAAGTCGATCAGCTTGCCGTCCAGCACGCTGGTCACTTCGTAGACGCCGTCGGCCATCAGAAAGCCGCGATCAAAAATCGACACTTTCGCTTCGGTCTCGGGCAGGTAGTCGCCGTTCACATAAACAGTACGCATGTGCATCATCCCCATAGTTTCGCACTGGGGGGATGCACCCCAGCGGCGTCAAAGATCAAAGGTTCGTCGCGGTCTTCGGCCAACAGAAGCGGCCCGTCAAGGTCTACAACCTCGGCCCCTTGCGCCACCAGCGTCGCAGGGGCCATCGCCAGCGACGATCCGACCATACAGCCAACCATCACGCGGTAACCTTGCGCCAGCGCCGCGTCACGCAACGCAAGGGCTTCGGTCAGCCCGCCGGTCTTGTCCAGCTTGATGTTGACAACGTCGTATTTGCCTTTCAGATGCGGCAACGATGCGCGGTCATGACAGCTCTCATCCGCGCACACGGGCACGGGACGGTCCATGCCGATCAGCGCATCATCCTCGCCAGCGGGCAACGGTTGTTCGACCAACTGCACGCCCAGACGCACCAGGTGCGGGGCCAGATCGGCATAAACATCAGCGGACCAGCCTTCGTTGGCGTCCACGATGATCCGCGCGTCGGGCGCACCCGCGCGCACGGCCTCAAGCCGGGGCATGTCGTCTGGCGTGCCCAGTTTGATCTTCAACAGCGGACGAAAGGCGTTCTTCGCCGCCTGCGCCTGCATTGCTTCGGGGCTGTCCAGCGACAGGGTATAGGCGGTGATCTCGGGGCCGGGCCGGACCAGCCCGGCCAGCTCCCACACCCGCTTGCCTGCGCGTTTCGCTTCCAGATCCCACAACGCACAGTCAACGGCGTTGCGCGCCGCACCGGCCGGCAGCAGATCATACAGACCCATCCGCGAAATATCCGCAGGCAACCCGTTGATCTGCTCTGTTACGCTGTCCAGCGTTTCATCATAGCGGGCATAGGGCACGCATTCGCCCACGCCCGTCACGTCTCCGTCGGTCACCCGAACCGTCAGCACCTGCGCCTCGGTCCGCGACCCGCGCGCAATGGTAAAGACTTGTGCCAACTGGAACACATCCCGCGTCACATCAATGCGCATACGTCACCTTCATCTTGCCAGAAAAACTTCCGCCGGAGGCATCCGCCCCCGGCAACAGGCGCAGCTTACAAAGCTGCAATCGCATCCGCCAGCCGCTCGGCCCCGTGGCGGAACGGGTCAACCGCAGGCATGCCGTATTCAGCCTCAAGCTCGGCCAGATAGGCGCGCGCCTCTGCGTCGCCCATGTGCTGTGTGTTCACCGAAATGCCCACGACCTTGCAGTCCGCGTTCGCAACCTTGGCCAGCGCCAGTGCCAGTTCGCTGACCTGACCGATGCTGGGCGGCGTATAGCTGGGCAGGCCGCGCATGTGCTTGCGGGTCGGCTCGTGGCAGATGATCAGCGCGTCGGGCTGGCCGCCGTGGATCAGCGCCAGCGTCACGCCGGAATAGCTGACGTGGAACAGGCTGCCCTGGCCCTCGATGATATCCCAATGGTCGGCATCGTTGTCGGGCGTCAGGTATTCGATCGACCCGGCCATAAAGTCGGCAACGACCGCGTCCAGCGGCACACCTTCGCCGGTGATCAAAATGCCGGTCTGGCCGGTGGCGCGGAACGTGCTTTTCACACCCTTGGCGCGCAATGCCTCGTCCAGCGCCAGTGCTGTGTACATCTTGCCCACGGAACAATCGGTCCCCACGGCCAGCACCCGCTTGCCGGTGCGCTTTTCACCGTTGGCAATGGGATAATCCACGGATGCGACGCGCACGTCGTGCATTTCGCGCCCGAATTTTGCGGCAGCGGCAACCAGTTCGGGTTCGTCTTCCAACAGGTTGTGCAGACCGCTGGCCAGATCATAGCCAGCCTCAAGCGCGGCCAGCAGGACTTCTTTCCATGCCTTGGAAATGATCCCGCCGCGGTTCGCCACACCAATGACCAGCGTCTTGGCGCCCGCTTCCAGACCTTCTTCAAGCGTCATATCGGGCAGCTTCACATCCGCGCCGCAACCCTCCATCCGGAATTGGCCAACAGCGTTGTCCGGGCGCCAGTCCTTGATGCCCTGCGCCACTTTTGCGGCCAGTTGGTCAGGCGCGTCGCCTAGGAAAAGCAGATAGGGTGTCTTGATCATGATGGCAGTCCTTTTTGGTCATGCGTGTCGTCGGCTCAAGCCGCTTTGAGCCGATGTTGAGCGAAATCCAACACAAGTTGGTTCGAAACTCGGCGCACGGCATGGTGATTCAGCATATTTCTTCGAAAGATGGCCGATATTTTCGAAGAAATACCCGTCCGCGCAGTGCATGACGCCACAGGGAAATGCTGCGCTTGCAAAATGAACCTTGCGAAAGGCGGCGTAATTTAATACCTGCAAGAGCAACAGTGACGCAATAATATTACTTCGAAAGGTTCCCAGATGAGCTTCCGCCTTCAGCCCACGCCTCCTGCACGCCCCAACCGCTGCCAGCTCTTTGGCCCCGGCTCGAACACCAAACTGTTCGCCAAGATGGCCTCATCGGATGCCGACGTGATCAACATGGATCTCGAAGACAGCGTCGCCCCGTCGGACAAGGACACCGCGCGCGCCAATATCATTCAGGCGATTTCGGAGCATGACTGGGGCAACAAGACCCTGTCGGTGCGCATCAATGGCCTGGACACGCCCTATTGGTATCGCGACGTGGTCGACCTGCTGGAGCAGGCAGGCGAGCGTCTGGACCAGATCATGATCCCCAAAGTGGGCTGCGCCGCCGACATCTATGCGGTCGATGCGCTGGTCACCGCGATTGAAACCGCCAAGGGGCGCACGAAGAAAATCAATTTCGAGGTCATCATCGAATCTGCCGCCGGCATCGCCCACGTGGAAGAAATCGCGGCATCTTCGCCGCGTTTGGTCGCGATGAGCCTGGGCGCCGCCGACTTTGCCGCGTCGATGGGGATGCAGACCACAGGCATCGGCGGCACACAGGAAAACTATTACATGCTGCGCGACGGGGCGAAACATTGGTCCGATCCGTGGCACTGGGCGCAAGCTGCCATCGTTGCCGCATGCCGCACCCATGGCGTGCTGCCGGTCGATGGCCCCTTTGGCGACTTTTCCGACGATGACGGTTTCCGCGCGCAGGCGCTGCGGTCGGCCACGCTGGGCATGGTCGGGAAATGGGCCATCCACCCCAAACAGATTGCACTGGCCAACGAAGTGTTCACCCCCTCGGAAGAGGCCGTTGCCGAAGCCCGCGAAATTCTGGCCGCGATGGAACAGGCCAAGGCCAACGGCGAGGGTGCCACCGTCTACAAGGGGCGTCTGGTTGACATCGCGTCGATCAAACAGGCCGAAGTCGTGGTCAAACAATACGAGATGATCACTGGCTGACACGCTCGTGACTGGATTTATGGGGCGCGTTCGTGCCTCAATGGGGCCTCCACATACCATGAGAGGCCCCATGCGTTTTCTGATTGCCCTGCTGATGCTGTCCCTGCCCGCCTTTGCCGAGGTCGCGGACATTACCCCACGTGACGGCTGGGCAGTGATCCGCACGTCCAAACCCTATGACCAACTGGTTGCGGATGTGAAAACCGCAGCCAAAGCGCACCAGATGGGCATCGTCACCGAAGCCGGCCCCACAGACGCCGCCGCCACACGCGGCATCACCATTCCCGGCAACCGTGTGATCGGCCTGTTCAACAATGCGCTGGCGGTGCAGATCCTGAACATCGACACCCACGCGATGATCGAAGCGCCGATTCGTGTCTATGTCACCGAGAACACCGACGGCACGGCCACGCTCAGCTACAAACTGCCCTCAGCGATCTATGCGCCCTACAGCAACGCCCTGACCCCTGTTGCGACAGAACTGGACGCGACCTTTGCCGACATTGCGGCGCAAGCCGCCAACTGAACGCCGTTACGCCCGCTCGTCCTTGGGCGATCCCATCACGACGTAAGACGTGATCGCGTTGACCTGCGGCAAGGCCCCCAGCATGTCGGTGTGAAACGCCTTGTAGCTTTGCAAATCAGCGCATTCGACACGCAGTATGTATTCGATGGTGCCGGTTGTGTTGTGACACTCGCGCACCTCGGGCGCGCGGGCGATGGCACGCTCGAACGCCTCTTGCGCGGCTTTGGTGTGATCGCGCAGCCCGACACCGACATAAGCCACGAAACCGGCACCCAGCGCTGCGCGGTCCAGCACAGCGCGATACCCTTTGATCAGCCCGGTCCGCTCCATTTCCTGCACCCGGCGCAGACAGGCCGAAGGGGACAGTCCCACGCGGTCGGCCAGTTCAAGATTGCTGATGCGGCCATCGCGCCCCAGCTCTTGCAATATTCGTTCGTTTATTTGATCCAGCTTCGCCATATATTGCAAAACTCCTTGGTCCAGCACCAAGTTTGCAATTTCAAACCGCCAATTCAACGTCATTCATTGCGCATGACACTTGATATCCTTCTTGCCCTTGCGGCCTTTGCCCTTGTCAGTTCGATCACGCCAGGGCCGAACAACCTGATGCTGATGGCTTCGGGCGCAAACTTTGGCTTTGTGCGCACGGTGCCGCACATGCTGGGGGTTGGGCTGGGCTTTGTCCTGATGGTGGTCGTCGTGGGCATGGGACTGGCGCAGGTGTTTGACGCCTACCCTGTCAGCTACACGGTGCTCAAGGTCGCCTCGATCCTCTATCTTGGCTATCTGGCATGGAAAATTGCCAATGCTGCACCGATCAAGCGTGGCGAGGCTGTGGGCACGCCGATGACCTTCCTGCAGGCCGCGGCTTTCCAATGGGTCAATCCAAAGGCATGGGCGATGGCCCTGACGGCCATATCCGCCTATACGCCGGACACCACATTCGCGGCCATCGCGCTGGTGGCGGTGGTCTTTGGCGCGGTCAACCTGCCCTCGGTCAGCCTGTGGACGGTCATGGGCCAACAGATGGCGCGCGTCCTGACCAACCCGGCCCGGCTGAGGGCGTTCAACTGGACCATGGCCGCCCTGCTGATCGCATCGCTTTACCCGGTCCTGTTTCCCTAAGATTGCATTCGCCGCCCGCCCCCGCCATATATCGGACAAAGCCGAAGCGGAGCGAGCAGATGACTCAATATATGGATTTCGAGAAGCCACTGGCCGAAATCGAAGGCAAAGCCGAAGAATTGCGCGCCATGGCCCGCAACAATCCCGAAACGGACACCAGCGCCGAGGCTGCCGCGCTGGACGCCAAGGGCAAGGCGATGATGCAGGACCTGTACAGTTCGCTGACACCCTGGCGCAAATGCCTTGTGGCGCGGCATCCCGAACGGCCCCATTGCATCGATTATGTGAAACGCCTGTTCACCGATTACACGCCGCTGGCGGGCGACCGGAACTTTGCCGACGATCACGCCGTGATGGGTGGGCTTGCCCGGTTCAACGACACGCCGGTGATGGTGATCGGCCATGAGAAGGGCAACGACACCAAATCCCGCATCGAACGCAATTTCGGCATGGCCCGCCCCGAAGGCTATCGCAAGGCGATCCGCCTGATGGACCTTGCAGGCCGGTTTGGCCTGCCGGTGGTCACGCTGGTGGACACCCCCGGCGCCTATCCCGGCAAAGGCGCCGAAGAACGCGGCCAGTCCGAAGCGATTGCCCGCGCGACCGAGAAATCCTTGCAGATCGGCACGCCGGTGGTCTCCGTGGTGATCGGCGAGGGCGGATCGGGCGGGGCCGTGGCCTTTGCCACCGCCAACCGCGTCGCGATGCTGGAACATGCGGTCTATTCGGTGATCAGCCCCGAAGGCTGCGCGTCGATCCTGTGGAAAGACGCCGAGAAAATGCGCGAAGCGGCCGAGGCTTTGCGCCTGACGGCGCAGGAT
Source organism: Pseudosulfitobacter pseudonitzschiae (assembly GCF_900129395.1). GTDB lineage: Bacteria > Pseudomonadota > Alphaproteobacteria > Rhodobacterales > Rhodobacteraceae > Pseudosulfitobacter > Pseudosulfitobacter pseudonitzschiae. Next base: position 27,307 of record NZ_FQVP01000003.1, on the reverse strand, counting down.
CTCAAGCAACTGGGCGTGATCGACCAGATCATCCCCGAGCCGATGGGCGGCGCACACCGTCATGCACAGGATGCGATTGATGCAGTCGGCAAAGCGATCGCCGAGATGCTGAAAGACCTCAAGGGCATGGACGCCAAGGCGCTGATCCAGGACCGCCGCCGCAAGTTCCTGGACCTGGGCAACAAGGGGCTGGCTGCATAAGCCGCCAGCCTCGACAGCCGCGTGTCGGCCTGTTCAGCGCGCCAGCATCCGCAGGCCTTGGGTCACGTCCGTGCGCACGGCCAGCCGCAAGCCCGGCTCGTCCCCTGCCCGCAAGGCCGCGATAATCAGCTTATGGTAATGTGGCGGCTCGGTCCGCCGCAACCGCCCGTACAGCGCCCGCATCGTCGGCCCCATCTGCAACCACACCGTTTCGGCCATGGCCAGCATGGCAGGGGCTTGTGCGCGCAAATACAGCGTGCGGTGAAACTCCAGGTTGGTCCGGATGTAGCTGACCGCATCACGATGGGCCACGGCCTCGGACACGGCACCGTTGATGGTCTGCAACCGCTCGATCAGCGCCATATGCGCACGCGGCAAGGCGCGGCTGGCCAGCTCCACCTCAATCAGCGCCCGCAAGGCGGCCAGTTCCTCGATCCGCTCGGCTGACAGCTCGGGCGTGCCCATACGCCCCGAGGACGACATGGTCAGCGCCCCTTCGGCCACCAGACGCCGCACAGCCTCGCGCACGGGGGTCATGCTGACCTCGTAATCCTTCGCCACGCCCCGCAGGGTCAGGGCCTGCCCGGGGGCAATATCACCGTGCATGATGCGCGTACGCAGCTGACGATACACCCTGTCATGGGCGGCGGGGGTGATTTCAGTGGCGCGTGCGGGTGTGGTCATGCCGCCTTGTGATCACAAATGCAGCAACGGTCAATCGCCAAAGCGATAACGGTGATAGTCAGACCCGTGCCGCCGCAACCAGTTGCGTGCGATATCATAAGGGCCGTGAATGCGCGTCACCGTGTCCCAGAAGGCCTGCGAATGGTTCATCTGTTCCAGGTGCGCCACCTCGTGCGCCGCGACATAGTCCAGCACCGTCTGTGGCATCAGCACCAACCGCCAGGAATACATCAGCGTCCCGCGCGTCGAACACGACCCCCACCGCGACCGGGTGTCGCGGATGCTGATCCGCTGGTAAGGGCGCCCCAACCGCTCCGCATAAAGATCGGACGCCGCCGCCAGCCGCGTCCGCGCCAGCGCCCTAAGATGCGCTTGCAACCGCGCGCCAACCTGCTCGGGCGCACCGGGCACCGCAATCGTTTGCTCGCCCACAACGACCCGCCGCCCCGCACCGGGCACAACCAACAGCGATTTCCCGCCCAGCGGCACTTCGACACCGTGCACGATATCAATGTTTTCAAGCCGCGCTTGCAGGTGGCCGCGTATCCAGTCTTCCTTGGACCGCGCAAAGGCCATCGCCTCGCGTTCGGCCACACCCTTGGGCAGGGTCAGCGTCACCCGCCCGTCCAGCGCCGACACCCGCAGCGAGATCCGCCGCGCGCGCGCAGACCGGCGCAGAACCACCTCGACGGGCGGTCCTTCTTGCAACAGATGCATGGCCATCCTATCTGCTCCTTTACCCACTTATCACGAAGGCTTTGACTCCGGGCACACCATATGGCACTTGCCCTGAATCGCCTAGACGCAACAGATATTTCAAAGGGGACATCATGCCCAAGGAAGAATGGGGTACGAAACGCCTTTGCCCGACCACCGGCAAGCGGTTTTACGACCTGAACAAAAATCCGATCGTCAGCCCCTACACGGGTGAAGTGGTCGAGCTGGACGCCAGCAAATCCCGCATGATCGCCGCCGACGCGGAAGACGCGGTAACGGCCAAGGCAAAAGCAGCGGACGTCGACGATGATGATGTCGTACTGGACGATGACGACACAGATGTTGATGTCGATCTGGACGATGATCTGCTCGAAGATGACGACGATGACGATACCGTTCCGCTGGACGAAATCGCCGATGTCGCTTCGGATGACGACGATACATAAAGCTTTCGGCGGGCGTGATCTTTTCGCTTGATCCCGCCCGCCAAACCGCCTAATCAGCGGCGCACGGACCCCACGGGGTCACCAAGGATGGGGCATTAGCTCAGCTGGGAGAGCGCCTGCATGGCATGCAGGAGGTCAGCGGTTCGATCCCGCTATGCTCCACCATCCCCTCTTTTGAGGCGTGCCAGATAGTTTCCGACTTCTGGCCATCTCTTGAAATGGGATGCATAGATGTTCCATTTTCGAAAGTGGTTTTCCATTTTCTTGAAGATGAAGCGCTTGGGTACAAAGTCGCGAACTCAGCTGGTTCGACGGATTATTTTGACCGGTACGTCTCAGACTAACTGCCTTTCGTCATGATTTGACTAGTTATGAAGAGCTTTTTGCCTTCTCTGAAGCCAAGCGTTCGTTCAATGCCCGCAAGATAATTGTCTCGATCTCGCGCACCCGCAACCCGTGGACATAAGCGAGCTGATCAACAAGATTCGCAATCTCAGGATCCTTCGGTCCATATATGGGCCAATCGTGCAGTTCATGGCTGTCCGGGTGGTTTTTTGGTTCCATCGACTCATCTCCAAACCTGGCGTTGGCTGCCCTAAGAGCGTGACTATATTGGCAGCCGGCGGCAATCCAGCGCAACGGAACATCTCGAATTGAGCGCCTCGTGAGGACATTGGACTCTAATTGAGTGTATTGTCCTGAGCCTCCGAGCGTCGTGCCCGCAACGCAAAACGCAAAGGTGGGCGGGAAGCGGACATTCAATGCTGCAACGGACCATCTTTTTGAGGTGTAGCCGCGGAGAAGGTCTGGTTTGAGCCCAATTCACCTGATGCTGCGGCTTGAACCAACGACCGCTTTTTGAGCGCGGCCAAAAACGTGACAGATCCAAAGGCAGTTTCGCCAAGGGCTTGTGGCACAAGATTTTTCAACGATTCTAGCGTCAGCAACGCCTGTGACAAAAACGACCGTTTGTGGCAGAACTGAGCGGAATCCATCATGGGAAAGGCCACCATTCGATCTCCGCCTCGCCCATGGCTTGGAGGGCTTGGTTCACGCTGATCAGAGGGTTGGCACCGTTGAAGTACGTATCCCCCCTATACGCAGTAGGATGCGGGTGAGCGATGGAGGCGGTACGCGGAAAGTCATCAGGTTCCGGAATGCTTCGTCGGAACACATCTTGCGCTTCTCTACCGAGCAGCAAAAAAACAGTCCCGCCTTGCGCCGCCGCGATCTGTCGCAGGAGGTGTTCGGTCAGAAGCCGCCAGATCTCCTTATGCGCACTTTGGTGCTTCTTGTGCGTGAAGGTCCAGCTGGCGTTAACGAACAGCACTCCCTGCTCCTGGAGGCAGTCGAAAAATCTGACTGTCTGGGGGGGCGGGTCACCTAACATCGCACGAAGATTCCGCCAAGGCTCCGGGCCACCTAAGAGCCCAGGGGCCACCGCCGACTGCACCAGACGCCGGAGAGCAGGCCGAGTAGTTTCCGATATCCGTCCCGCGACACCGTCCTCAAAGCTACGCCCGGTCGCCCTATCAGGTTCGGTATACGGGTCCTGGCCAATAAGGACGACTCGAACATCGGTTGGCAGCAGTCCCGTGAACGGGAGAAACAGATGTCTCGCGCCTTCAGCATCATGCAGGGGTGGGTAGGGCGCAAAAGCGCCTTCTTCGTCCTGTGCCCCAACGAGCTTATCTGCTTCCAGATTGGGGGCAATGATCGCCTCCCGCCAGTTTTCCGGGACGGTGGCCGCCCATTCAGCCAAGGCTTGCTGCATGTCGTCGCGCAGGCTCACGTGCGTCCCTCCCAGGCGGAAACCCTATCAGTAGAATCACATTCTACTGGTACCGGAGTTTTGGATCGCAAGGTTCGAACAGAGAAGCATCATACCTCATAACTCCATTAAAATGACCTAAAGCCACTTAAAAGCCCTTATACGCTTGACAAGGGCCCTAATAATCCATATATTGACCTTATCAGGCAATAAGGCCTGCTTTATATTGAAAGGACTTTATATGAATGACAATTTCCAACCAGCAATCGCGGACGCCGTGAAAGCGCTTTACGAACGAGATGACAACGCCAAGAAACTGTTTGATTGGGTCGCATCGCTCCGGCGAGATGCGACAGCAACAAGCATCGAAAGAATATCTGCCAGACTAGGGATTTCCCGAAGTGCAGCCGTATCATTGGCGAAAGCCCTCGAAGAAGCGGGCTGCGGTGAGTTTATCGTAGGGCGAAGAGGCAGTTCTTCCCGCTTTGAGTGGTCGTATAGCCGCGTTAGCCTCGGACAGGTTGCCGCTGGTGAGGCGGACGAAATCGAACAGGTTTCGGACCCAATTTCAGAAACCGAAGAGGAAACCTTTAGCGCGGAAGGATTGGACGGCCCTCTGACCATACAGAAGGCGAAGTCTATGTTGGCCAAGACTCTGGGGGTTCAACCAGATCAGATTGAAATCCAGATTCGGGCTTAACTAGATCGTCCTGCGGGCATTCCATGCCCGTCCGCGCGAAGCGCCGGGCCTATCGGCGGGTGGCCTTTAGGTTGCCCGCCGACAAGTCACCCTAAAACCGCCTACACCCGCGATCACCCCACAACACAATAAGGCCCCCGCCTGCTGACGGGGGCCTCGATCTTTGCGGCGGCGCGGGCTGCTACTCGGTGGCCATCCGGTCGGCCTGCGCGGTGCGCTCCATGATGTAATCCACGGCCTTCTGCGCTTCGGACGCGGCGCGGAAGATCGCGCGGCTGTCTTCCTTCATCGCCTCCAGCCATCCTTCGACATAGGCCGCGCTCTGATCGAATTCAGGCTCCACCCCGATCTGCGCGCACAGCATGCAATTACCGATTTCGGCAACCAGCTCCTCAAACGCGTAGGCCTTGCGGTCATTGAACCGGCCAAAACGGTCCAGCCGCTTTGTCGCGCCAGTCCAATGGATTGTCTCATGGGCCAAGGTGCCAAAATACCCAGTCGCCCGATAAAACCTGCCAATTGGCGGCATGTGGATGCGGTCGGTCTTGATGTTGTAGTAGGCGCGCGGCTCCTCGGTCACGTCGATCTGCGCGCCAGTCGCGGCAAAGAACGCCTCCAACTCGGGGTCGGCCACCGTGCCAAGATCACGGGGCGGATCGGGCAGGATGTAGAATTCAGCGGGCAAGCCCTGGATCTGGTCGGCATTGAACACGCGGTAGGCCTTGGCATAGGGGATCTGGCGTTCCTCGCCGCTCTCGTCCTCGCGCTCGACGGTGCCGTATTTCACGACCGTGGCAGATTTCTCGCCCTTACGAACATGGCCCCCAAGCAGCTTGGCCTGATTGAACGTCATCCAGCGGGCTGAGCTGTAATCCTTGGCCATCGCCGTAGCCCAAAGCATCAGAATATTGATGCCCCGATAGGCTTCGCCGTTGAACCGTTCCGGCAAGCTGACCGATACCCCGCCACCGGTCCATGGCTTGCGCCAGGGCGGTATTCCCGCCTCGATCTGTGCGATGATCTGATTAGTGACATGGGAATAAACGTCAAACTTCTCTGCGGTCATTTGTGACCCTCCTTTGAGTGACGCGGTCCGGGTCTGTTCCCCTTTCCGCCGATGGGCGGGCCTTCCTGTTCTGTTGTTTGGAATGCCCATGCATTCCGAACGGCAGAGCAGGTAAGGGCAAAGCCCGTCCTGCGGCCTGGCGGGGCCGTGACAACCGGGTGGAGGGCGTGAATTTGGGAGGGAACCGCGCGCCTGCGCGTGGGAGGAACCGGAATTTTCGACCGGAACCGACGCCAACGGCGGCGCTTGCCGGTTTTCTCGGACCTGCCAGGATGGCAGGCGGATCAACAGGATTTGCAAACCGCCAAAGTTGGGGGTTTGCGCGGAAGCACCACTTAAGGTAATATGAAAGGAGGCAATCCTGCCGCCCAGGGCCGTCGCGCCCCGTTACATCGGTCCAACGTGACCTATGGAGTATAAGAAAATGGCTATCAAACCATATCGGTTTGAGGTGTCCGAGGCGCGTAGCGTCAAACACCCCACCCTCCCTAACATCGTTAAGCATACCTTCTTGGTCCCTGCACGCCTGTTTCCAAAAGGCGTTCCGACGGGCGCTAACTTGCGTGACCCCGTTGGTATGAATCGGCAGGTATACAAGGACGTGAAAGCAAGCCTCGAAGGTAAGGAAGCCCTTCCGGGAACCTTCGATCTACTGAATTTGGGGATCACCATCATTGCTGAAGACATCGAGGTGATCGACAAGCGGGTCTTCAACGTCATGATTGATGATGATTATGGTATCGCTAATGGCGGCCACACCACCCGGATCATTTATGACTGCCAAGAGGATGACTCGATCGCCGAAGGGCAGCACGTCGAAGTCAAAATCATCACTGGACTAGAAGGTGGGGAAAACCACACGCTGCGCGTGGATATCGCGAGGGGGCAGAACACTGGAATTTCTGTGCAACCTCGGTCGATATTTGAGCTTGATGGCGCGTTCGACAGCCTCAAAGAAATCGTGAAGGATCAAGACTGGGCGAACGATATTGGCTTCAAGGAGTCAGACAAAAAGGACATTGACGTCCGAGAACTGGTGTCAGTTCTTGAGCTGATGAACGTTACCGATTTTCCTGTTCGTGAGTCTAAGCACCCAATTGCGGCCTATGAGAAGTGGTCAACGCCGCTGATGAAGTTTGGTGACGACTTTAAAGAGCACCAGAAAACCGGCGAACCCAGAAAATACGCTGCCTTTGAACCTCTACTGATCGACACTCTTGTCCTATACGATCACATTCGCCGGGAATTTCTCAAGGTCTACAATGAGACTGTCAAAGGCCGCGCCGGGAACCTGAGGATTGTAGAGAAGGCTCCTCCAAGCAAGGGCCGATACAAGTTCCAATATGCAAAACTAGACGATCACGACCAGCGTTTGACCAAAGGGGCCGCTTACCCAATTCTCGGCGCGTTTCGAAATTTTGTTTCAATCAATCCGGACACTGGATGCGCTGAATGGGTTGGCGGTTTCGAAAACGTTCTTTCTTCTTGGCGCAACCTAGCGCCTGAGTTGGTTTCAGAAACAAAACAAGCAATTAATGACATCGGTAATGCGCCGGATTCACTTGGCAAAAATCGAAATCACTGGGCCAATTTATTCAAATCAGTGCGGCTGCATGTCATGCAGCAGCAGTTGGATACGATGGGTTGAGGAGCCTCGGCATGAACAGCCAAGAAAACAAAATCCTCATCAAAATTGGAAAGCACTTCGAGACAAACGCCAGCGGCAACGTCGCTGTCGGTGCAGTCGTTGTGATCGCACTGATGCTTGTCGCGGTTGGCTTTTCTTTCCTTTAAACGCTGCTGGCGGCCGCTTCTTTGCGGCCGCCACTATTCCACTACGGTACTCATTCTTTTCGAGACCGTCTCCGCCGGGGTCGCGCCAGCCTAGATCAGAGCTTTCAGTATCGAAAACAAGGCGACAAATTCACTGCACAAGGAACAGCGCAATCTGCGGAAACACGGCCAACAGGGCGATGAACCCCAGCATCCCTGCAACGAAGGGCATACAGCCGCGGAAAATCTTGCTAAGCGGCACGTCCTTCGCGACCGTCTTGATGACATAGACATTTACACCCAGAGGTGGAGTCACGAGGCCAATCTCGGCGACGATGATCACATAGATCCCGAACCACACTGGGTCGATCCCAAGTGCCATGGCAATCGGAAACAGGATCGGCACCGTCAGGATAAGCATGCCGAACACATCAAGCACGCAGCCCAAGACCAGATAGAGAAGTGTCACTGCAAGGATAAATTGGAAATAGCCCAGATCCATGGCCAGCATTGCACCCGTGAGCGCTTCGATGAAACCTGTCTGTACCAGAAAACGGACGAACAATGTGCCGCCCACAATGATGACGAACAACATCGTCGACATCAGCGCCGCATCGGTGAGCGAAGCACGGATCGCCTCGAGGTTCAGGTTGCGTTGTAGCAGGCCCAAGGCGAGCACCGTGAACACGCCGATCACGGAGCCTTCGGTCGGCGTGAAAACCCCCATGTAGAGTCCTCCCAGAAGCACTGTGAATAATCCCAGCACAGGCAGTACACCCAATAGCGCACGTATCCGTTCGGCCAGCCCCGGCACCTCAATCTTGTCCCCGCCCTGCGTAGGATCGATACGAACGATGACCATGATGATGGTCGCAAAGATCACCGCGATCATCAGGCCGGGAATGACCCCCGCTACGAACAGCGCCCCGATCGAGGTTTCCGTCATCAGGCCGTAGAAGATCATTATAATGCTGGGCGGGATTAGGATACCCAAGGTGCCTGAAGCCGACAGCACGCCCGTGGCCATCGGCATGCCGTAACCATAACGACGCATCTCGGGGATGATGATGGCGCCCATTGTGCGGGCTGTGGCCGTGCTGGACCCGCTGACCGCGCCAAACCCGGCGCAGGCAAAGACCGCCGCTACTGCCAGACCGCCCGGCATCCAGCTGAGCCAATAGGATGCCGCTCGAAACATGTTGCGGGCAATCCCTGTGTGATAGATCAGGTTCCCCATCAGGATGTAGAATGGAATGGAGATAAGCACGAATTTGGTCCCTTCGGACCAGAACGCCAGCGTTGTCTGTGTCATCGCCGTGGACAATGAGCCCACAAGGGCCAGACCGCCGATGCCGACGGCCATCAGGCTGAGGCCGATCGGAACACCGATCACGATCAGCAGGATCAGAAGGATGAAGGCGGCGGTTCCAAGGGCGATCACTGTGCCTCTCCTTGCATTGGGTTTTCGGCCGGTCGCGATGAGAAAAGTTTCCATGCGGCAAGGGCTGCGCAAACTGAAGCCACCGCACCCAGCGCCGCGCGGAACCAGCTGAGGGGAAGATCAAGATCCGTCGACCGTTCGTTGAACAAGATCATCAGGTCAATGTCGCGCCAGCACTGGATCGCGATCAGCAAGGACACCACCAGCAGCATCAGCCAGACCAGCCGCGCCAGCGCCGTATTCACGCTTGGCCGCATCATTGCCGTCAGAAAGTCGGCTCGAATATGGACATTGCGCCGCCAGCTTTCGGGCAGGGCAAGGATGATGGCCATGAACAGCGCCATGGTCGAAGCTTCCTGCGCCCAGATTAACGGAGCATTGAAGACATAACGCAGTGTCACATCGACGCCGATGAGCACAAGGATCAATGGCAGGCAAATGTAGGCTGAAAGTATGAATAGCCTGCGGGACACGTAAGAAAGAAAGGTCATGGCTGCCTCCGTTTGTGTTGGCGCGTCCGGACCCGCTGGCGCAGGGCCGGACCGGTTCAGGATGTGCTCGACATCCAGATCAGCGCAGACCCTCTACCGGTGGCAGGGCAAGGATGTCCGCATCGCTCATGGCGGAGTATTTGTCGCGTAGCTCACGCATGTCGGCGGCGAAGGCGGCGGCGGTAGAGCCTTCGCCCCCGTTCTGCGCCACGAAGTCATTCCACATCGGGTTCAGAAGTTCGGTGATGCGCGCCTGATCCTCGGCACTTGCCTGGACAATGGTCACCCCTTCCTGCGCCATGCGTTCAATCGCGCTTTCTGTCAGCCCCGTATACATGTTTGCATAGTCGTAACTGGCCGCATTTCCGGCTTCGGCCACAACAGACCGCAGGTCAGGCGATAGCCCGTCATAGAACGCCGCATTGATCGCATGGGGAATGGCGATCCGCGCAACACCCATTTGATAGTAGTGCTTGCCCACTTCATACACGCGATAGGCAACCATGTCAGCACTCGCCAGAATGATCCCGTCTACGACGCCCTGCTGGAAGGCGGTATATGAGTCGGTGATCGACATAGTCACCGGAATACCGCCCAGCCGCTCCACGATTTCTGTGGCCGTGCTGCCACCTGCACGGATTCGCAGGCCGCGCAGGTCGTCCATCGAATTTATCGGCTTCGAGGCGAGGATGTCATAGCTGGGGGTCGAAGCATTGAAAGCCAGCTTGACCCGCATCCTCTCATATTCGTCGCGCAGATACTTGGCGTAAAGCTCGTCCATCACTCGCACCGTGGCGATGTCGCTGCTGGGCATGGCGCCGGGCAGTTGCAGGCCGTGGAACAGTGCGAAGCTACTGGCCTGATAAAGCGGCCAGGCGGAAGTTACATCTGTGATGCCGGTGGCTGCGGCGCGAAAGCCATCCGCCACGGGGTGCAGCACTTCACCAGGGTAGCGCGCGACCGTCAGCTTACCTTCACTGAGGGTCTCAAGGCGCGTGGCATAGGGCTCGATTACTTCGAGCCATGCCGCCGAGGTAGCTGGCTGGTTGTAGGACAGCTTCAACTCTGTCTGCGCCTGAACAACCGAGGCCGCGCCGGTGATTGCCATGGCCATGGCGAAACCCGCGGCCTTCATTCCTGATAGTTTCATCTTGTCTGATCCTCCCTTGGTGTGGCTGGCGGCATCCCCGCCAGTGGACTTCCGATACGGCACTCAGGCGTTTTCTCCCCGGTGCCGAGTACTTTGCGCTACTTGATGGCAGCCGAAGCGTGCTGCCCGGCGATAAACCCGAAGGCCATGCCCGGCCCAAGCGTGATCCCCCCGCCCGAGTAATTCCCGCCCAGAACGCTGGCCATGTCATTGCCCACGGCATAGAGCCCGCTCACGACCGTACCATCCTCACTCAGGACACGCGCGTGGCGGTCGGTCTTGATGCCCGCAAAGGTGCCGATGCTGCCGGGGATGACGCGGACAGCATAGAAGGGTCCATCCTTTATCGGAGCCATGCAGGGATTGGGCGTCACCTGCGGGTCGCCGTGAAACCGGTTGTAGGCAGTGCTGCCCCGACCGAATTCAGTATCTACGCTGGTCGGCACATCCGAGTTGAAACGGGTGACCGTCGCTTTGAAGACCACAGGATCAACCCCAGCGTTGCGGGCCAGATCGTCCAGTGTCTTGCCTGCGATCAGATAGCCGGATTTGATTGACGGCCCCAGCGATAGCGGCGCGGGTTTTACATGGCCAAGCCCATATTTCCGGATGGTGCGATGGTCGCAGATAAGGAAAGCCTCGGCAGGCTCGCCGGACGGGGTCGCCGCCTCCAATCCCTGAACGAAGTCGTGATAGCTGTTGGCCTCGTTCACAAAGCGGCGGCCGTTCCGCAGCACGGCGATCACACCCGGCTTGCCGCGGTCGATGAAATGCGGGAACGGCCCCTTGGTTCCATCGGGGCGAGGCACCAGACTGGTGGGTGCCCATGCGCCTGCGTTGGGATAGTCCATAAGCGTGGCCGCCCCGATCGCTTCGGCCATGCGCAGACCATCGCCTGTATTGCCCGGACTTGCAGTCGACACATGCTCGCCTTCTGCGGACGGATGTTTGTAAAGCGCCTTGCGCCGCGCGATATCCTGCGGAAAGCCGCCACAGGCCAGCACGACACCGCGCCGCGCCAGAACACGCCGCGAACCTTGCGGGGTAAGGATGGTGGCGCCGGTCACGGCGCCGTCCGCATCGCGCGTGATAGCCTTGACCGGGCTGTCCAGTAACACCTCGACGCCCAGATCGCGGGCCGAGCGGAACAAGCGCGCCGCCAGTGCATTGCCATTCGTGAGAAGTTGAGATCGACCGGTCAGCGCCTTGTCGATGCCAAACTTGGTTAACCGTTGAGTGACGTAAATGAAGGAAGCAGGCGACTTGAACGCCCGGTAGAAGTGCCACAACTCCTTGCCCGATCCGATGGCCAGACCAAACAGCGTCAATTCCTTGCGCGGCGGACGCAGCTTGTCCAGATCGCGACCCAGCATAGATGCCTTCACCGGTTGCGCCAGGATCGAGCGACCGCCCGCGGTGCCCCCCGGCGCATCAGGGTGATAATCCGAAAAGGCCGGGGATGCCTCGAACCGGACATGGGTATGCTCGTGCATGAAGGTGACCATCGCGGGCCCGGCATCAAGGAAAGCCTCGGCCCGATCCCCGTCGAACTGGTTTCCGGCCTCGTGACGAATGTAGTTAAGCGCCGCTTCCTTGCTGTCCTTGACGCCCGCCTCTTGACTTACGAAATTGTTCGGAACCCAGAGATAGCCACCCGACAGCGCCGTCGTGCCGCCGAAGACAGATTCCTTTTCGACCACGATGACCTTGAGTCCATTTTTGGCCGCAACGATGGCGGCGGTCATGCCACTCGCGCCCGAGCCTGCAACCAGAAGGTCGCAGTCAATTACTGGCAAGGTCTCGTCGGTTCTGTCCGTCATAATTCAATCTTTCTGATGCAGGAATAGAAGGCAGTTCAGTTCGCCAGATAGCCGCCGTCCACAGGCAGCATGGTGCCGGTCACGTAGCTGGACAGCCTTGATGCCAGAAACAGCACAGGTCCGACCAACTCGTCGGGTTCGCCCACACGTCCCATAGGGGTATGGGACATGAAACGCGCCATCGCTTCGGGATTGGCTCGGGTACCTTCGGTCATAGGGGTCGCGATGACGCCGGGAGCAATGCCGTTGACGCGCACACCATCGGTGGCAAGATCGCAGGCCAAAGCCTTGGTCAATTGGATCACGCCACCTTTGGACGCGGCATAGCTGGCCGAATTCCGATAACCTACGAACGAGGCAATGGAACCCAAGTTGACGATGCGGCCACGGGTGGCCTTGATCTGGGGCAGCAGCGCCACAACCATATTTGCGGTGCCGTTCAAGTTAACAGCGACTTGGGCGTCGAGATGATCAAGAAAGTCGGCATCACCTGGTGCGGTGCGCCGGGTGATGCCCGCGTTGTTCACAAGTATTGAGACATTGCCGAACACAGCTTTCGCCCGGTCCGCAAAGGCGGTGCAGGCCGTACGATCCGTCACGTCCAGCGCAAAGCCTTCGGCGCGTCCGCCTTGTTGCCTAATCTCTTCGGCCTCGGCCTTTGCACCTGCCTCGTTCATGTCGCACAGCAGGACCGCAGCCCCCGCAGCCGCAAGCCCCCGTGCAATCGCCGCCCCGTTGCCTTGGGCGGCACCGGTAATGACCGCGACATCACCATCCAGCAAAACGGTCAAACTTTCGATCATCATTGTCATCCCCCCCTTGCGTCGTGTCGCAAGCTTGCAAGACACGACCTTCCACTGATGAATAAATATTACGTTATTCGTAATGTATTTTGTCAAGCGTAACATTGCTTACGGGTTGGTTTCATGTCAAGGATCATTTATAATTGTTGAACGGTCGGACCTGAGGGGAGCGACAAAACATGGACGGGACAGCAAGCGGCGAGAAAACGATGCTCCGGTCGACCCAAAGCGGTGTTCAATCCGTTGAAGTGGCCGGTATAATTCTGGATGCGCTGATTCAGGCCGATGGCCCCTTGAAGCTGGCCGAAGTTGCGGCTCTGGTTGAGATGCCCTCGGCCAAAGCTCACCGTTATCTGGTCAGCCTGATCCGAATCGGATTGGCTCTTCAGTCGAAGGAAACGTCGAAATACGACCTTGGGCCGACAGCCTTCCAGCTTGGCATCAAGGGCTTTGCCCGGTTTGAACCGCTCAAGGTGGCCGAACAGATGTTGCGCGACATGGTCGAGATGGTCGGTGAAACTGCCGCATTGGCAGTCTGGACCGAAAAGGGGCCGACCATGATCCGGGTGATCGAGGCGAGGCATGATTTCGCGACGACCATTGCACCCACACACCATTGCCCGCTGACCTTTTCGGCCACCGGCCTTCTGTTTGCCAGCTTCGAAGATACCGCGCGCACCGATGTCGTGATCGAGCGCGAGTTGGAGCAGAACCGCAATGTCGGCCGAACCCACGCACCGAAGGATCGCAGCATACTGGCAGAAATGATCGCCGAGACGCGTGGACAGGGCTATGCTGTAATGAACAACGGCGGCGGTGACGGGTTCGGTGCAGTCAGCGCGCCAATTTTTGACGTGACGGGGCGTCTTTGCATGGCGCTGACGGTCTTCGGCCGCACAGAAAGAGTAGACGCCAGCCCTGACGGCACCCTGGCCCGCATTGTGTCACGGACCGCCGGAAAGGTCTCATCTGCGTTCGGCCATAAGGTGTAGGTCACCAGGAAAAGACCGAGGCGACATGCACAGATCACAAGAGCGAGTGGTTCCGGTGTGCTGCGCTGAGAAGTGTTACCTTCACTGACAGGGGACTGTTGCATTAATCGCAGGCCTCGGCCAACTTTGGGCTTTTGAGGTTGAGCATGCCGCGTAGATCCCCGTTCAAGCACCACCGTTTTCCACGTGACATCATCCTTTGCGCGGTACGGTGGTACTTGCGGTATCCGCTGTCCTATCAGGATGTTGTGGATTTGATGGCTGAGCGTGGGATCACGGTTGATCGGTCAACTGTGTTTCGATGGGTGAACAAGTTTGGCCCCGAGATCACGAAGCGAACGGAGAAGCACCTGCGCCGCGCCAGCCTGGACTGGCACGTCGACGAAACGTATATACGGGTCGGCGGCAAATGGCGTTATCTGTGGCGGGCCGTGGATGCTAACGGTCAGATGGTCGACTTCCGCCTGACTGCCCGGCGGGATGCGAAAGCGGCCAAAGCCTTTCTGAACAAAGCGATTGAGCGTGTCAGATTCCATAGACCGGTCACGATCGTAACGGACAAGGCCCACTCATATCGACGAGTGATCCACGAGATCAATCAACACTATGATCCACATTTTGACAGCATCCGGCACATCGACAAGAAGTGGCGCAACAATCTGATCGAGAGCGACCATGCAGCTATGAAGCGGCTGCTCGGATATCGTCAGAGCTTTCGGTCCCTGCGATCAGCCAAAGCAACCCTGAGCGGGATCGAGACGATCAGAACAATCAAACGCGGCCACATCTATCAAAAACAATCTGGCGTTCAGGGCGAAATCAAGTTCATCAACCAACTGTTCGCGGCCGCATGATCCGGCAAACCCACAGTACCCGGCATTCGCCGTACCCAATTAATGCAACAGTCCCGTCCTGAGCCACTTTTATGGGTTGCGCCACTCCTTTTGGGCGATTGTATATTTGATCACCCTGACGTGAGATAAGCTCGGATTCGACCAATCTAGACTCGTGTGCCAGCGAGAACCGCTTGCTCTCAGTCAAACCCTCCTGGCAAAATCAGCGCGGTTCTAGCAATTTGGTGATCAGTCTTTTTTGCCGCTAAAACGACCCTTTTCGCGGCAGTTCGTCATCTTACGCCAAGTCATTGATCCAATTGGTGCTGGACCGTCGCAAAAACCTCGTGCAAAAAGAATCCATGAAAGTCGGTTACGCACGTGTGTCCACAGAGGAACAGAACCTTGATCTACAGATCGAGGCGCTGACCGAAGCTGGCTGCGACCGGATCGTTACCGACCATGCGCAGAGCGGCGCGAAAGCAGCCGAGACCCGCGAGGGATTTTCCGAGGCGCTCAAGCTTCTAGGCTCCGGAGACCTTCTGGTGGTCTGGAAGCTGGACCGTGTAGGCCGATCCATTGCAGACTTGATCCATCTTCTGAAGCTTTTTGAGGACCGTGGTATCGAGTTCCGCAGCTTGACAGACGGGATCGACACGACGACCGCAGGTGGCCGTCTGGTGTTCCACATCATGGGCGCACTTGCCGAGTTTGAGCGCGACCTGATCCAGGAGCGGACCAGAGCGGGCCTGCGGTCTGCTAAGAAGCGCGGAAAGCGACTTGGCCGCCCCCCTGCCCTCACGCCCGCGCAGATCGCACACGCGAAAGCGGCAATCTCCGCGAAGCGGGAAACCGTCACCGGCATGGCGGAAATCCTTGGCGTACACCGCAGCACCATCCAACGCGCGCTTGGCGCATCGGCGTGAGGCGGATCAAATATGGATAGCCTTCAACGCGCTTTCTACGGGCTGAAGTTCGAGAACGCTTTTCTCAGGCAAAAGGGAAAGGCGTTTGAGGATCTGTTTTCAAGGATCATGGGGCACGCCTCCCCCGGCGATTTTCAAGCCGTGCGGCCTTATGGAAATCGCGGCGACCTGAAATGCGATGGCTACCGTGTCAGCGACAAGACTGTTTTCCAGTGCTACGCTCCGTCTGCCATGAAGCTGGCTAATATGCTCACCAAGATGGACGAGGACTTCAACGGCGCAGTTGCTCATTGGGGCGGCCGAATGGAACGCTGGTCGTTCGTTCACAACGAGGATGATGGCCTGCCCGCAGACGCGACACAGAAGCTGGTGGACCTCGGCACCGCGAACCCGGATGTCAGCCTCGACCAGACCGGGTATCCGGAGCTGTTCGCAATCGTCATGGCACTTTCTGTCTCGCAGCTCGAAGACCTGTTCGGATCGGTGCCTTCACAGCGCACGATGGCTCAATTGGACTACGCAGCCCTGCGCCCAGTCGTATCCCTGATCCAGAAGCTATCCCCAGACGACAATCCGCCCCTGTCTGCGCCTTCGGCGTCGAAGCTGGACGCGAACAAACTCGCGTCTGATGCCGCCGAGCTGCTGCGCCAAGGCCGCCGTCGTGAGCCGCTGGTCGAGCAGTTTTTCAACGACTGGCCCGATCCGAGCTTTGGCGAGGAGATTGCCCAGGGGTTCCGCGAGCGGTATCAGGCATTGAAGGCGGAAGACCTGACGTCTGACCAGATATTCTCCGAGCTGCAAACTTTCGCCGGTGGTATGGACGGGACGCCTCCGCATCAGGCAGCTGTGCTCGCGGTCATGTCCTACTTCTTCGAGCGGTGCGATATATTCGAGGATCACGCGGAGGGGGATGTGGGAATATGATCCTGCCGACCAAACACATAAGACCGGAACGCGCACTTCTGACAATTGGGGCCGAGGTTCTAGGGTGTCTGCGCGAGCCGATGACCGTCTCCCGTGTCTGGGACGAGCTTCGCAAACGGCGTGGCGAGACGTCGGAGCCGTCCGCGATCACATACGATTGGTTCATCTTGGCGCTCGACCTTCTGTTCATCGTGAAGGCCGTTGATTTTGACAGTGGCGTGCTGCGGAAGACGGCACCATGATCCATACGATTTCGAGCGACCTTGATGGTTTCAAGGGGCTGACGTTTACACCTGGATTGAATATCCTGCTTGCCGAGAAGAGTGCTGACGCAACGGATCGCCAATCTCGCAACGGAGCTGGGAAGACCAGCTTCGTAGAACTGATCCACTTTCTGTTCGGCGGCAACGCCAAGCCGGACAGTATTTTCAGGACGGACGAGCTGGTCGCATCCACGTTCGAGATGCAGATCGACATGGGCGGGCATGTGATTTCGGCAGCACGATCTGGCGCAAAGCCTTCTCGCATCCGCATACAGGGCGAGACGTCCCATTGGCCGATCGAACCCACCTTGGAAGCCAAGACCGGCGACCTTATTCTGTCCAACGACCACTGGAAATCTGATCTAGGGGCTCTGATGTTCGGCCTTCCTGTGGACCCTGATGCTCAAAGCCGCTTCGGAGCGACCTTCCGGTCCCTCTTCTCGTATTTTGCCCGCCGCCAGAACAGCGGGGGTTTCATTCAGCCGACCCAGCAATCGGGTCAGCAGCAGAATTGGGATCAGCAAGTCGCGGTATCTTACCTTCTCGGTCTCGACTCCGGCATTTCCCAAGAATTTCAGGAGATCCGCGCGCAGGAAAAGGCTATGGCCGAACTTCGTAAGGCTGCAAAGCAGGGCAACCTAGGCAAGTTCTACGGCAACGCCGCTGATTTTCGTACGCGCCTTGCCATCGCCGAGACAAAGGCGCGACAGCTCCAGCAGCAGCTCGCTACGTTCAACGTAGTCCCTGAATACGCGGCGATGGAGCAGGAAGCTTCGGAGATCACCCGGACCATCTCCGCCGTCAACGACGACAACCTGATCGACCGCGAGTTGATCCTGCAACTCACATCCGCCCTGGCGGATGAGCGACCGCCTGCGGCCGACAATATCGCAAAGCTCTACAGTGAGGCGGGCGTCGTCCTGCCGGGCACGGTCGGTCGGCGGTTCGAGGAAGTCTCGCAGTTCCATGAAGCCATCGTTCGGAACCGTCAAGCCCATCTTTCGGCTGAGATCGCAGCTGCCGAAGAGCGAATTTCCGTGCGGGTTGCCGAACGTATCGACTTTGATCGGCGACGGGCGCAACTCATGGGCATCCTGCAATCCGGCGGCGCTCTGGAGCATTACGCGAAGCTCCAGGAAGAGGCGGGCCGAGCCGAGGCCAATGTCGAAGGGCTTCGCCAGCAGCTTGAGATCGCCGAGCGGATCGAAAGCACCAAGGTCCAGCTGGAGATCGAGCGCGCCCGCCTTCGTCAGGCATTACAGAATGACCTTCACGAGCGCAGCGCTATTGTGAACGAAGCCATCGTCATCTTTGAGAAACTGTCGCAGGCCCTCTATGAACAGGCCGGAAACCTGACCATCGCAGCGACACCGAACGGACCAACGTTCGAGGTGAAGATCGACGCGCAGCGAAGCAAGGGCATCACGAACATGCAGATTTTCTGCTTCGATTTGATGCTGGCCGAACTGGCGACCCGGCGGGGCATCGGCCCAGGCTTTCTGATCCATGACAGCCATCTGTTCGATGGCGTGGATGAACGTCAGGTCGCCAAGGCCTTGCAACTCGGTGGTGACCATGCGGCCAATGTCGGTTTCCAGTATCTCGTCACCATGAACTCTGACGCAGTGCCTGAAGACGGGTTTCGCGGGGACTTCGATGTGCAGAGCTTCATCAATCCGACTCGTCTGACCGACGAAATTGAGACCGGCGGGCTGTTTGGTGTCCGGTTCGGTTAAAGAAGATCGTAGATACGCGCTTGTATCCCCGGCCGAAAGCAACGCAAGACGCCATTCAGATATGACAAACGCCATTACAAGCGCCGCAACCGGATCGAGATCCTGTTCGGGAAGCTCATGGATTGGAGGCGCGTCGCGACCCGCTATGACCGCTGGGGTCGAGCCGAACTGCACTGTCCTGCCGATCGCCCCGCCCACGTAATATGAACATTTGGCGAAGCGGGCTGGTCCAGCCCGGTTGTCGGATCGTGCCCGGCGTGACGAGGCATTGCGGCTCGAGATCCGGCGGGTTCCTGCCGGACATTGAAACTCTCATAGCCACCAAAGAATTTGCCGTCATTCTTATAAGGAATGCCAGATCCTATAATGTTGTCAAACACTTACCTCGCACTCATCGTCGAATAGTTATTGACCTAAGTGCTACGGACGTGATTCGATGTAGTCGTGGGTATGGTCCATATTTGGTATCTTCCACATGGAGGACCGCAAAATGCTCGATCAGAACCGCCACAAGGAAATCAAGCGTCGGCTCCGCGAATGTGGCACTTCGATCACGCAAATCGCCCGTGATATCGGCAAGGATCAGAGTACGGTGACGATCGTCAGCCAAGGGCATCGCAAGTCAGATCCCATTCAGCGGGCGATCGCGGAGCGGCTCGGCACGACCGCTGAGGCCCTTTTCCCCGAACGATACAAGGAGGAAAACGGATGAAATAGACAGCCCAAAAACAAGAGAACTCCAACAAGCATAGCCTGCCAGAGTCCTGATGTCGTATCGATTGGTACCCGATAGCTTCATCTTCCCTCACACGGCAGAAAAGTCAAGTCCGGTGGCGACTGACCGCCCTCGGAAGTCGTGTTCAAATGAGATGAAAGGGGACCGCCTCCCCCGGTCAGTCGCGCGCTACGCACGGCATCGGGTGAGGTGTGTCCGATTAAGAAATGAACCAACAAACACACACATTCCGTCCCCCTCACCCTTCGAGAGGCCTTCGCAAGATATCCTTCCGGTCGCGTGGTAGTTGTCGCACGTCGTCTGCGTGCTCAATGCCGAGCGTTGACGGATTGGTCACGGTCGACTGCGAAAGCAGGCTGGAGGACCGGACACGTTCGATCCTGCTTGCGCAACCCGGTCTTCATGATTTGCGGGAGCAGTATCCACGCGTCGAGTATCACGGAAACGATGGCGTCCGCCGGTGGCATACGTTCGATTTCATGGCCACGTACCTAACGGGTCGCCGTATTGCTATCGCCGTCAAACCAAAGAAGCTATCGGATCGGCGGCGGTTCTTCGAGGAACTCGTAGACGTTGAGGCTGCGCTACCTCGCCGCGTGGCCGACGAGGTAAGGCTCGTCACCGATGACGACATCGACCGCACCGAGGCGACGAATGCCGCCCGATACCTTCATTTCGCGCGCGATACCGACCCGGAGGCGGATGCGTGGCTGACCGAACGTCTCCGGCGGGCGGACGGCCAACTCTCGGTGTCGGACCTGATCAACGAAAGCGACATGGGTGGGCGCATGTTCCGCGCGGTGTTCCGTGCGATTTACGTCGGACACCTTCGTGCCGATCGCCGCTCTCCGATCACGGTCGCAAGCGTCGTTTTCCGGGAGTCTGTCCAATGACCATCCGCATGAAATTTGCCGAGACGGACCGTCTTCTCATACACGGCACGGCTTACAGGGTCGCCGACCACGACGAACACAGCCTCACCGTATTCCAACACGATAACCCCGGCATAACCGAGACCATCGCGTTCGAGGAGATGTCGCGCCTTCTCCGCACACGAACGGCCCATCTTCAACGAGGGTTTTACGATCGGGCTTCCCGGAGCGCATCTTCGAATGATTTCGAGGGTTTGAACGACCTTCCGGCTGATGTGCAGAGCGAAGTTCTCTGGCGGCACCGTTGGTGTACCCTGCTCGACGAACGGCGCAAGCGAGGTGCCCTAGTTCTGACCCGGAACTCGATCCGACAGGCAATGACAGATCTCGTACCGCAGATCATCGAAATGGAAACCGCCGCACAGCGCGGAGCTCGGAAAAGACGGTCCGCTTCGAAAATCGAACTTCACGATCTCCCCAAACCATCCACTCTCCTCGAATGGTATCGGAGCTATCGCGACGGCGCGCGCGGAATCATGGCTCTCGTTCCCGAGTTATACCGGTCCGGCAATCGAGCACGTCGCTTCAGCTTAGCCACGGAGGCATTCGTCGCCAAGAGCATTGAGGATTACGCATGTCCGCTTCGGCCTTCAAAGGCGCAAGTCGTGGAAAGAACGATGCTTCGGCTCAAAGAAGAAAACCGTTGCCGCGCGGACGCCGGAGAAGTGGCTCTCGACCCTATGTCCGGTCGGACGATACGTCGTCGCCTGGATGGCCTCGATCCCTATCATACCTACGCGCAGCGGTTCGGCCCCGCTGCCGCCAACAGAAAGTTTAACATCAGTGAAAACGGCGACAAAGCGCTCTTCCCGATGGAGGTGCTCGAAACGGACTCGTGGAAGATTGATCTCATCACCTTGTTCGCTCGCAGCGGTATCCTGGAAGGGCTAAACCCCGAGATGCGCGCGCGGCTCGAAAAGGGCCGACGATGGATCACGGTCGCGATCGACAAGGCCACGCGTGTCGTGGTCGCGTTCCGCATCGTCGACGCACCCTCGGCAGCGAGTTCGGTCGCCGTCATCGCGGACGCGACTCGAGACAAATCACATATCGCGCGAGCCATGGGCTGCGAAAATCCGTGGCCCTTCCACGGCGGGCTGAACGTCGTCAGCGCCGACATGGGCCCCGAGAATAACAACGAGACCTTCCGCGCAGCCATCCACTCGGCGGGCGGAAACGTCATCTACGGCCCCGCGAGTCAGCCGCAGCTCAGGGGTATGGTCGAGAGCCTATTCCGCACCTTCGGACAGAAGCTCATGCCACTTCTCCACGCTCGCACGCATTCAAACCCCGTCGAGAAAGGCGACTATGACGCCGAGCGATACGCCAGTCTCGCCGATGACGAACTGACGCGGATCGTCACGAGGTACATCGTCGACATATATCACCAGCAAGGACACGAGGGGCTCGGAGGGGAAACGCCTGCGCACTGCTGGAAGCGCCTGAGTAATCTCTACGGCGTTACTCCGCCACCAGACGGACATGTCCGGCGGGCCGCATTCGGCATCCCAAACAACCGTATAATTGTTGGCGGCAACGTTAAAGTTGTAGGGATAGAGTACACGTCCGATGCGGTTCGAAATCAATTTCTGCATGGTCACGATAGCAACGTCGATGTCCGCATGGATCCGCAGGACTTGGGCTGGATCACCGTTCGGATCGACGGGAAATGGCACGCCGCCGAAGCTGTTCCCGAAGGGTTTCATGGTCGTTCTCTGGACGAGTGGATCGACACCTGTACAGCGCTGCGCCAGAAGCATCGACGTGACGCCGCGATCCATGAAGACTCCATCCGCCGCGCATTCGACGGGATAGAAACGATCCAGAGGGACGCGCTTCTGAGGATGGAATTGACACCGAGCCGTATGTCAGCAGAGGCGCTACATCGCCTCGAAGGGGAATTGTTCCTCGGGCTGAACATCACGACGGAGGCCAAGCAGGGCGGTTCCGACGGATCGAGATTGATCGTCTCTCGCAATCGTCAAGAGGGACCGGACGAGGACGATTCGTTCGACATCGGGATCGGCAAACCGGTTCGTCCGAACACCGACGGATCGGGGGGCAGTGCTGTGCCCGAAGACGATCATGAAGCCGACGGGCACTCGCCCTGGACACTGGAGGACGAATGATGTCCGAGGCTCTTCTGCAATCGGTCGGCGAGCAAATCGCCGACCTTCAGGCCCACTTCGTGCGGCACGAGCGGTTCCGACAGCTCGACGAGGTTTTCCGGCTCCTCAAACACAGGCGGCAGGCCGACATCCGCGCTGGTCGATCCCGCGAGCTGCGTGGGATCGCCGTCATAGGTGCATCGGGAAGCGGCAAGACCACCGCCGTGGATAGACTTCTGCGAAACGCATCGAAAGACGGAGACACCGGCGACCATTGGGAAATCATCAGCCTGCGCGTTCCCTCGCCTGCCACGGTGAAATTCGTCGGGCAGACAATCCTTCGGGGGCTCGGCTATCCCGTCAACGGTCGGCGGGAGGCATGGTACGTCTGGAACCTCGTTCGTCACCACCTGCGGGAACGGCAAACCCTCTTCCTCCATCTCGACGAAGCGCAGGACCTTGCCGCACGGGGCACCGAACGCGAACGCCAGTCCGTCGTGAACCTTCTGAAATCCCTAATGCAAGACCCCGACTGGCCGGTCTGCCTCATTCTCTCTGGGACCGGCGAGCTTGCGGACATCCTGAATTTCGACCCGCAACTCGGCAGGCGGTTTCAGCCGATCCGGTTCGACCCCGTTAACGAGATCTCCGATCTGGGCAAGGTCCGCGACCTGCTTTCCGCGTATGTCGCCAAGACCTCTCTATCCGCCGACGACGGGATCGGGACGAACGAGTTCGCAGCCCGTCTCGTCCATGCTGCCGCCAATGAGTTCGGCCTGATCATTGAGATCACAATCGTCGCCATCGAGGTAGCATTTCTCAGGCAGGGGGCATCGCTGACGGTCGCGGATTTCGCCGGTGCGTTTCGGCGGCGGACGGGCTGCATCGACGGGCTCAATCCGTTCGTCGCGCAGAATTTCCGTCGGATCGACCCGCGCGAGCTGTTGGCCGACGAGGGACGGATCGCATGACGGACATCAAGCCCCCGTCTCCGCTCTCCGTTCCGAGCCACGACGATGAGACATTCATGTCGCTCGTGTCCCGCATCGCGGTCCGGAACGGCGCTGCCGACCTCTCAGATTTCAGAAAGGACATCGGCGTCCGCCAGGAAGACATGCTTCGGGCTGATCCGGAAGCATTGGCGGAACTCGCGCTCGGTGCTGGTATACACGATCATCCGTCTCTCCGGCGAACGCCCGTTGCGTTCGATGGCGGTCGCTTCGCTTACGGAAAAGCGATCCTGACGTCGAGAGATCTCGCCCGCTTTCGCGTTCGCATCTGCCAGAAGTGCATCAACGGTGACCGGCGCCGCGATTCCGTACTCGGCCCATATCAACGGTTCGAATGGCTTCTCGCGGATGTCCACACGTGCCACGAGCACAATTGCCTTCTGATCGATGTCACGGACACTGTGGGCTCGTGCGGCAGATTGGACTTTCACTTCGCGATCCAAAATGCGGATCTGCGAGCCTTCTCCCGGCTTGGCGACCGAGTCACGCCCCAGCATCGCGGCCTCGAAAACTATCTCATAGGCCGGGTCCGCGGCGCTCGAACGTCTGCGTTCCTCGACGGAATGGAGTACCGGGTCATCGCGGCGACCTCTACTGCGCTCGGGTGCTTGATCCAGTCAGGTCCGAAGGCGAAACTCGACGACCTATCCGAGCGGGAGCTCCGTTCGGCAGGACACTACGGCTTTCAGATCCTCAGCGAAGGCCCGGCGTCGTTTCGGGGAGCTCTCGAGAGGATCCGTATGTCAAAGCCTGTAGCGGCGGCCAAGCACCGCAAACGTTTTGGAGGGTTCTTCGACTGGCTTCGGAACAAGGAAGACCCGGCATTCAATCCGATCAAGGATATAGTCCGTGAGTATATCCTCGACACGTTTCCGGTGCCGGAAGGAATGGAGGTTCTCGGTGTGGAATGCGGCGAGCAGCGTCGTCACACACTCGCGACCGGGGCGCGAATGATCGATATGAATCGCGCACGCCTGGGCCATCGTCTCGTTGAGCGTGGGTTGGCTTCAGTCAAACCCGGTAGACCTATTCCGGTTCTCCTCGACTACATCCCCGTCGATGTTCTGGAACAAATAAAGAAAGACGAGGCGACCGATTACGACCTCGACGAAGTCTGCGAGCTGTTCGGAGTGCATCGCAACATCGCCGGTCGTTTGGCGAGGGCTGGTTTTCTCGGAACGCGTTCGTTCGAGGATACCGGCACCTATAGATTCGAGCGGGACGACGTATGGAAGCTCAAGCATCGGCTTTTCGGCACGGTTGCGATGCGCTCGCTCGGAACCGACACTCACCTGCCGCTTTTCGATGCGGCCCGTCAATTCCGCCTGCCGATCGAAGCCCTGATCCATTACTGCTGCAACGAAACGTTGAAGCTGAAGCATCCTCCATCGTCGCGACGCTTGTTGACCGACCTTCTCGTTCCCATCGACGAGTTGAAAAGGCATATCGAGCCGAAGCGCTCGGAGGGGCTTTTGCATAAGGACGCCGCCAAGACCCTGCATGTTGATCGGAAGACTATCTCCGAGTTGGTCGCTGCTGGTAAGCTGGTCGAGAAGTCCATCCACATTCCATATGCGGACCACAGCATACGCTACATCACGGTCGAATCGTTGCGTGCTTTTTGCGCAGACTATTTTTCACTCGCCAACTTGGCCTTAAGCGTCGACCGCGAACCTGGCCCTTACGCACAGTATCTGGCGGCACGCGGCATTCGGCCGTGCGTCGATATCGCGTCAAGTTCCCGCATCTACAAACGCTCGGACTTTCGTCGCAAGAAAGACTGATTTATTTATCCTTAGGATGGGGCCGACCTGCGGGTCGGCCCTTTTTCGTCGACCTAGTTGCGGACGAGTCGGTGCCTTTTTGGCAAAGAGTCGGGATTGCGTGATACATCCGCCAGAACAGTATCGGAAAACCAGTGTTTATTCGTTTTTCTGAATCGGATACTTCGTGGCACGTATCATCTTGAAAAGGGGCAGATAGTTCTGCCTTTCTTGTCAGAGGATTTGCCTCTGTCGCGAAGACAGGTGCTGATTTCCCTACGAACATCTAAGCTGTTTCGATCCGGGCCTTTCGGCGTGTTGATCGCTTTGCAGCCCTTCCCCATGGAACCTTTCGCCGAGGATACTTCCGAATTTGACGTACCATACACCTCCAAGAGAGGGTCACAAACGGCGGCACAAAGTCCTCCGTTGCGATTGACTTGCAATCCAAATCCGAACTGAGAAACGAACCTTTAGTACATATCGCAAAAATTCCATAGATGGGGCAGAAAGCCAGTTCCTGGATACTGTGCTCGCCGGCTCTCTCGTCGCCACCAAACCGCGAAGATAGCACCTTGAGAAGGGCGTTAGAAATGGCTATCATTGCTCCAAAAATTGCGCATTTCTATCAGCACGTTAGGTGGCATTACTTTGAGCGAGGAAAGTACAGAAGCAAATCAACATAGTCAGCCACAACCGCGCATGTGCAAGGCACTGACGGCTATCGACCTGTTTAGCGGCGCAGGTGGCCTGACACTGGGCTTAAAACAGGCCGGGTTTCGCGTGCTGGCTGGCATAGAAATCGAAAAAATCCCTGCAGCGACTTACAAACTCAACCATCCAGATGTTCATTGCTTTGACAAGGACATACGCAAAATTGGTGCGGTTGAGATCTTGAAAGCAACTGGCTTGAAGCGGGGCGAACTCGACTTATTAGCAGGTTGCCCACCTTGCCAGGGCTTCTCCACGCTCCGAACCAGAAAAAAGTCCAATGCGGTCGCAGATGATCGGAACGATCTTCTGTTTGAGTTTCTTCGCATAGTTGAGGCTCTTTCTCCTCGATCAATCATGATGGAGAATGTGCCTGCATTAGCACACGATATACGGATGAAGACGTTCTTAAAACGTATCTCTGTTCTCGGCTATAAGGTTGGGCGGAAGAACGTAAGGGTGGAGGACGCTGCGGAATACGGTGTTCCTCAGCGTCGCTACAGGATGATCCTGCTCGCCTCTAAGACTGGCCAAGTCAAGCAAGCTGAAAAATCAGAAGCTATTACTGTTCGCAAATGCCTCGAAGCTGTTCGTCTGGCACCAGTTGGTGAAGCAGGGGATCCATTGCATGATCATGTTCCAAACAGGGCAGCTCATGTTGCGGAGATCATCCGAAATATACCAAAGGACGGGGGCTCAAGAACATCCTTGCCTGACCATTTGGTATTGGAATGCCATAAGAAGAAGAACACTGGTTTTCGAGATGTTTATGGACGAATGTCGTGGGACAAAGTTTCGCCAACGATGACTGGTGGCTGCGGAAATCCATCAAAAGGGCGATATCTTCATCCCGAAGAAGACCGTGCAATAAGCCTTCGCGAAGCCGCGTTGTTTCAAACGTTTCCTGCTGATTATCAGTTTGACCTCACTGAAGGTCGCGGCAAGGTCGCTCTAATGATCGGTAACGCGTTGCCGCCAGAGTTCATTAGGCGGCATGCGGTACAGATTTCAAAATCGTTGTCTTACGGCTGACCCCAGATCAGGGGGCGCTAACCTTTGCGAAATGGCTCGAATTCATCGAAGCCGATCCTAGAGATTTCCTGGCTCATATTCTGTGCAATTCTAAGTGCCCGCTTGTACTTAAGATTTGCGAGCCAGCGGTAGTCCGTGTTGTTGGCATCCGAAACATGGTATATCTCTCTCTGCTCATCATAGGGTAATCCCCCCGTTTTTGCGGGGGCTTGGTCGTAGAATTTACGCGGCCATTCTCAGTTTCTGGGCGGGGGTCATCCCGCCGTTGCCCATGTTTG
>NZ_FQVP01000034.1 GCF_900129395.1 Pseudosulfitobacter pseudonitzschiae | reverse complement strand
GGTAATCCCCCCGTTTTTGCGGGGGCTTGGTCGTAGAATTTACGCGGCCATTCTCAGTTTCTGGGCGGGGGTCATCCCGCCGTTGCCCATGTTTGGGCGCTCATGATTGTAAGACCAGAGCCATTCAGTGGCAATCTGCTGCACCTCGTCGATGGTTTCGAAGATGTGGAGGTCCAGCCATTCGTGCCGGACCGTCCGGTTGTAGCGCTCGACATAAGCGTTCTGCTGCGGTTTCCCCGGCTGTATGTGGGCCAAGGCGATGCCCTTGTTTTCGGCCCATTCCATGAGGGTGCCGCTGATATATTCCGGGCCGTTGTCGACTCGAATGGTTCGAGGCGCACCGCGCCATTCGATGATCTGGTTCAGCGCCCTGACGACGCGTTCCGCGGGTAGCGAGAAGTCGACCTCGATACCCAGCCCTTCACGGTTGAAGTCGTCTAGGACATTCAGCAGCCGGAACTGGCGACCGTCCCCAAGGCGATCTGCCATAAAATCCATGGACCAGACCTCATTCGCAGCCTTTGGAACCGCCAGCGCCTCGGGCTTTTCCCGCTTCAGACGCTTGCGCGGTTTGATCCGCAGGTTCAGCTCCAGCTCGCGGTAGATCCGGTAGACGCGCTTGTGGTTCCAGCCATGGCCTTGGACATTGCGCAGGTACAGAAAGCACAGGCCAAAGCCCCAGGTCTTCTTCGCCGTCGTCAGCCCGAGCAGAAGATCGGCGATCTGCTCGTTCTCATCGTCCAGCTTGGGGCTGTACCGATAGCACGTCTCACTGACGTCAAACGCCCGGCACGCCAGCGCAATGCTGACCCCCTTCATCGCCACCGCTTTCACGGCCAACTCTCGGCGCTGAGCTGGCCGCATCATTTTTTTCCGAGCGCTTCCTTCAGGAGGTCATTCTGCATGCTGACGTCGGCATACATGCGCTTCAGTCGGCGGTTCTCCTCCGCCATAGCCTTCATCTCAGTGATGAGGCTGGCGTCCATCCCGCCATACTTCGCTCGCCATTTGTACAGCGTGGCGCTGCTCATGCCATGTTCACGGCACAGCTCGGCAGCAGGCACACCGCCTTCCATCTGGCGCAGTACGGCCATGATCTGGGCCTCGGTAAAACGTGTCTTCTTCATCGGAATCTCCTCGTTCATCCTGCCGAGAAAATTCTACTTCCGCATCCCCTTAAGATCGGGGGGGATTACC
>NZ_FQVP01000016.1 GCF_900129395.1 Pseudosulfitobacter pseudonitzschiae | reverse complement strand
CCTCGGTAAAACGTGTCTTCTTCATCGGAATCTCCTCGTTCATCCTGCCGAGAAAATTCTACTTCCGCATCCCCTTAAGATCGGGGGGGATTACCGATGGAGGGCGAAATGACTGAAGCGAAGCGCATAAAAATGCTCGAGCGGGCCTTGATTAAGTACATCGAGATGTATGGATTTATTGAAGAGGCACGGGTCTGCTTCGAAATGAAGGCTGAGCCAGAGCCCCGGACAGTGAAGCAAGCATTTTACGATTTGTTCAGGCGTCGAGACGCTGCGTGAACGTTAGGATGTTAAACTCTCCTATCTTTTAGGGCGAAGCTCCAGCAGGCTCCATCAATCATCATTGATGGGATTAAACTATGCAGACTGCCCTAGAAATTGCGGCGAGAACCTTCGGTGAAACGGATCATGTTGCGGATTGCCAGTTTCAGACACCTACCCAAATTTGTAAACTAGCTCACCGGGAGTATCCTTATTGGCATGTTCTCCTCAAAGGGCGGCACATAGGGGTTCACCGCCCTGATGATCGCATCTGTAACTGAGTGGCGCGCACACTTCGTAAGGACGGAAAATACCGGCAGAAATGCCTCGGCCCAGCTCTCTCCCTCAGTAAGCCGTCAATCACATACCAAACGGCAATTGCGCGAGCCTTCGAGTGGTTCGAAACCGGCTCAGTGACGGACTTGTCGGTGGCGCCCGAATATGTTGGCCGCGTCGCATCGCTTTGTGTTTGCCCGATCGGGGATGTCTACACGGTTGGACACGCTATGGAGGATTATCTGACATGGTCCAAGCTCGCGCGCTCATCAGGGGGGCATTACAACAATTTGACGCTGATGAACTATCATCTGGTTCCCAAGCTGAGCGCCATCCCGATTGAAGAGTTCAATGCCAAAGACCTGCAAGATCTCGCGCAAAGTGTTCTGGAGCGTCCTCCCAAGCGAGGTTTTGAAAACCCGCCCGCCAAAGTGGACCCCAACACCCTGACCACGGATGAAATACGCAAGCGGAAGCGCACTTTCAATTCGCTTGTCACCATCTTGAGGATGGTTTTTCGCTATGCTTGGGAAAGCGGCCACCTGACTTCTGAACGCTCATGGAAGTGCTTGAATAGGGTTGCTGTCAATCACCAACCACGGACAATTTTTCTCACGAGGGCCGAGTGTGGGTCTCTCCTCGATGCATGTAGCCCATCCTTGCGCCAATTGGTGTTGGCTGCTCTCTACAGTGGTTGCCGGGTGGGCGAGCTTGGCGAACTGCGCGTGGAAGATGTGGCGAGAGACGGTTTTGGAATTTCCGTGAAGCCTTTTAAGCGTGGACCCGCAAGGTTCGTATTTTTACCGGCAGAAGGCATGACGTTCTTTATGAAGGCCTGTGATGGGAAGGGGCATAAAGATCATCTCTTCCTGTCGACCAAGGGAAAGCCTTGGAGTCGTCAGCACACCCTTCAATTTCGCACGGCGGTTGCTAAAGCAGGTCTCCCCAAAGAGTTTGTGTTTCATGGCTTGAGACATACCTACGCCAGCGACCTTGTTGCACACGGGGCTTCCCTTGACACGGTGGCAAAACAGCTGGGGCACGCCAACACTCTGACGGTGATGAATACCTATGGACATCTTGCTGAGACGATGAGGGAGGCTCAAGTTCAGAGGTGCTTTTCCCCACTTTCATCTGAAAATGATGATGGGTCAGAACGTAACCTTCGGAGGTTACAAGCGATACGAGACCGGGACGACCCAGAAAAGTGGCGTGAAAAGGCCCATCCGCAAACGGCTTCCACGCTGCCACGTTCGCCGCTGGCGAGGCCAAGCAGGGAAGTCCTGGAGATTTTCTCAGCTTTGCCTGGTGACCACTAGATCGCTTTCCGCGGCGACCATTCTACGCAATCTTCAGTATTTAAATTTGGCGGTAAAAGTGCACCCTTTTAGAGCGAACCAGGTGTGAAATAGACCAACCTATGTATCAGGTCCGTGGAGCTTTCTAACTGAGATTTACAGATGGTAAATTGTTGTTGAAGTTTAACAATTGTCCAACTCGCTTTGCGTGTGTGCCGATAGGGTCATCGGCCTGTGGCCGATCGCGCATTCGGACATGCGTCCTCACCGCGGCGTGGCGCCCAGCATCCCGGTTTGCCCGTCTCGCGAGCACGGCACTCCCCGCCTGCTGCGCCGGATTGCGCTCTGGTCTGTTTTGCTGAGGCAAAACGATCCCGCCGCTCCATCCGCCTTTCGCGTCCGGTCGCACCGTTTGCCTGCTCGGGTCGGGCAAACCTACCGTCAAAACACACACACATGAGTGCGGAAGCATATCCTCCGGATGGCCCCCAAATCAGCCCGCGTCAAGGATCGCAAAACTTTTCGGGGAGGCAGGGGCAAGAAGCGGCTTCGGTCCAGCACTCGAGGTCGCGCCTATGAGTGGCGATGCGTCCGGAAAACTTTTGCGCCCGGCACGCCGGCGGCTGCGCCGTCCCTGACCCGAGCAGATTCGGGAAACCAAACATTCGGCCATGCCCCCACACTCACGTGGTGGCTCCACAACCGAAAACTGGAGACCAGACATGGCTTACGACACCGCAAACACCTACGAGACCATCGAGCTTTTCGGGCTGACCGAGAAGGATGCACAGCTGCCGATCCCCGAGGACCACATCCTGCAGGACAGCATCATCCGCGAGAGCTTCGAGGCTCTGCTCGGTCAGCTGCGCGGGACCGGGCTTGAGGCAGAAATCGAACCGCTGGCCCATGGGCTCGCCACGATCCTTCAGCGCCGCAAGGTGGCGCTCGGCAAGGAGGTCGACCGCACCGCTGACAAGATCGGCGCGCTGGCAAAATCCCACGACGGATCGGAGATCGCCGAGACCGCGATTCAGGAGGCGCAGGCGCGCTTTCTGCAGCTGCGCGAGATCGTCGGCGCCATCGAGGTGATGAGCGAGGCGGCGGCGGAATGCTACGAGATCGAAACGGGCCACGCCTTCATCCCGGCAGCCGGGTCGCGCGCAAGCGTCCGGGCGCAAGAGACCGGGGCGGTCTTCGAGGCACGGCAGCTTCTGGAGCAGCACGACCGTGAAACCGCCGAGAAGTCGAAAGTCGAGGGGGTGCCCCTGATCGTCTCAGGCGCCACCGACTGGACCGATGTCGATGTGATCTTCAACACGCTCGACAAGGTTCGCGAACGGATCAAGCAGAACCGAAACCAGGAGATCTTCCTCTGCCACAAGGGTGGCAAGCACGGGGCGGAGATGATCGCGGCCCGGTGGGCGCGCGCACGCGGGGTCGCGCAGGCGCGCTTCGATCCGCGCTGGTCCGCACACGGCCGGGCGGCACCGTTCAAATGCAACGACGAAATGCTGGACGACAAGTTCGCGGCGACGGGGGTTGTCCTCTTCGGCGGCAACGGGGTCGCGCTGAACCTCGGGCAGAAGGCGGAAGCGAAAGGCCTGACGGTCATGCGGGTTGCGGACCCGGCGAAGAAGGCGTCGCAGGATTGAAGAGAGAGGGTCGCGCTTGGCGCGGCCCTTTCGTCATGTCTCATGGCGCGTGCGATCGGTCATGCACGATCGGCAGTCTGCGGCGGCCAGCACCGTTATCCCTCTACCCAGTCCGTCAGAGTGCGGCCCATCCGCATCGGTACGGGATGGGGATGGTGAGCCCCTCACGCACATCGTCAGCAGCGCAAGACGCGAGGGGTCGAGACGTCGCATATGAGGCTGAAGACTCGCGCGTCCCTCGGGTGGTGTTTCGGAACATCGCATCCACGCGGGCGGGCTCCGTCAGCACCCCGGCCAGGCTCGGCGTGACGCGGACGCGGATGGTGGCGTCGGCGTGATGGCAAGGGCCATCCGGGTCTCTCCTTTTTGCTCATAGATGTGGATCGCACGGGGTCGGCCCGTCCGTGCCCTGCGCTTCGCTCCGGCAAGCACAAATACGGCTTCCACGGCTGGCCGCGGACCCTCCGCATTTGCGCTTGCGACCGGGCCTCTTGCCCCCGTGCTGGATGATCCCCATCGCAACAAGGAGTAACCCAAATGACCAACCACTACGTCGCCACCGTCCCCGTCAAGTTCACCGATACCGATGGCCAGGAGCGCACCCGCTTCCAACGCGTGGGCGCCATGTTCCGCAACACCCGCAACGGGGATGGCTCGGAGTTCTTCAGCCTCAAGCTCGACTTCCCGGTCGCGGTCTCGGAGCTGGTGATGTTCCCGCCGAGCGCGAAAGATCCCCAGGACTAAATCCTCTGACGAGGATGGGCCGCCCCAGAACGATCTTGGGGCGGCCCGATCCCTGTTCTAGGGATGCCGGTTCCGGCGCGGGTGATCGCCGGCAGCGATCTCTCCGGGTGCCAGTCGCTGCGCGTTCAAGGGACGCACTCCGCCCGGGATGATCAGGCCGCGACAGACCGGTCAGTCAGCCTCAAGGGGGCCATCCACAAAAACCCATCGGCCAGGGCCTCCCGGTTTTTGCGGCAGAGATTTGGTAGCCCAAATCTGGCCCTCCTTGACCCTGCCTGTCCGCCCTGTCGGTGGGGTTTGCGCCCGCCCGCGGTTCCGTCCGAACACATGCGTGTTCGGCCAGGCCCTCGGGCGGGGCTGGCGGACGGGACCTCTAGGACAGGTGGGTTGCCCGGTGGTGAGGGCGGCAGAGCCGCGTCCCTGCGGGCCGCGGCGTGAAGCGGACACCAAGGCTGCCTGAGACTGAATGCGACGTAAGTATATAATTGACAGCTTGGTATATTATCGCAAGGTGGAAGCAGCCTTGGTGGAAGGTGGCAGGAAATAGGGGGTCTTTCTTCCGCATGTCCCGAACAAAACGCCTGACAGAGATCGAGAAGATGCAGATCGTCCGCGAGTCCGCGGAGGGTGTGTCGACGTCCGAGCTGGCTGCGAGGTTCGGTGTTACATCGCGCGCAGTGCGCTACGTCTTGAAAGCCGATGCCGAGCGCCAGACGGATGCCGCAATTCCGGTCTCAGCGATCAGTGTGAAGGTCACGGCTGCGGAGCTTGCGGCGCTCGATGAAGTGCTGGCCGTGGCGGGGATCGAGAGCCGGGCCGAAGGGCTGCGGCGGCTGATCCAGGCAGCAGGCGGGGTGTTCGTTCCGGACGCGCAGATGGCGGCCGAGATGGCGCGCTACCGCGCCTCGCTGCACGAGGTCGGCAATGGGGTCGCGCAGATCGCCAAGCAGATGACGCAGGCCAACCGGCAGGGGCAGGGGGCTGGCCCGGAGTTTACCGAATTGCGCCTTGCGCAGATGCGCGGGCTGGCGCGGTTCATTCTGGATTCCGCTGACGAGATCGATCTGCTTCTGCGCCGCCGTCGGGACGCAATGCAGCTGCAGGCCACGGCCGTGCTGAGGGAGTTTGCCCATGCGGCTGAATGATGCCGTCCATGCCGTCACGGGCGAGGTCTTCCGAGATGGCTGGAGCCGCGTCCGGGGCTCGATGCAGGGGCTGCACGTGGCCAAGCAGACCCAGCTTGTGCGCGCGGCAGCAGGGCATCGGCCAGCAGTCTTTAAGGCGATCCGGGGCGGCGGCACGCATACCAAATCGCAGATTGCAAACCAGCTCGACTACCTCACCACCAAGTCCACACATATCGTCGACTCGAGCGGGTTTCTGGACGGCAAGGCGAAGCTCGAGGCGGCTGACATCAAGGATCTGACCGAGCGCTTTGCCAAGCGGTGGGATGCGGGCTTCAAGCCCAAGCTGGGGCAGACCACCCACTTGCTCATGTCCTTCCCCATCGGCACGCGCGGCGAGGATGTGCGCGACATCGCGACGGATGTGGCCGAGCGGTTCTTCCAGACCGACGCGGGGCATTTCGACTATATCATCGCGGTGCATGAGGACCGCGATCACCCCCATGCGCATCTGGTGCTGAACCGCCGCTCGCAAGAAGGCGAGTTCTTCTTTCTGGGGCGCAACCATCGCTTCAACTATGACGACTTCCGCCTCGCCATGGTCGAGGAGGCGGAGAAGTACGGCGTGCGGCTGGAAGCCACGCGGCGGGTGGAGCGCGGCGTCGTGCATTACCCGGCCCGGACCAGCGAGATCTACGCCGCGAAGGAAGAGGGTCGCGCGCCCCGCGAGCGCGAACGCGTGGGGCAGGACCTGACCCGGACGCTGGCGGAGATCGTCAACACCAGAACCGTCTACCATTCGCTTGCCGCAGAGGCCTCCCGGGAGGCCCGGGAAGACATCGCCGCAGCCCTCTTCCGCGCGGGCGAGGTGCTGGCGCATGGCGGACAGGTGGACCGAACAGGAGATGTGTATATGGCTGAGGATCAAAGCTTCGAGGATCTCAGAAGCCTCTATGCGGAAAAGCTCGCGCGGGTGCAGGGCATGATCGCCGAGAAGTCTGACGCGGAACGTCCCGTGCTGGAAAAACGCCTCATCGAGATCCAGACACAGGTCCAGCACATGCAGCCTTTGGGGCTGCGCTCGGGCTCGCTGTCAGAGGCCCCCTCGGAGGGCGGGATCTATTCCGAGGCCAATATCGACGCCAGCCAGCGCGAGCGACTGGCCGAGCCCGACCTGAGATCGCGCATTGACGCGGCACTACGGGACACCGGGATCAGCATATCGGAAGTGGTGGCCCGGATAGAGACCGGGGCCTCGAGCGCCGCGCTGGAGCATCAATGGATCGCAGATGATCTCTCCAAGGTGGCCGAGGCGCGCGATCTGAACCTTGAACGCCGCGACGATCTGGAACAGGCGCGCGACATTCTCAACGATGTGCACGTCGAACTTGGCACGCTCTTGGAACGGGAAAACGTGCTGCGCCGGGATGGTGTCGTGGAGGAGGAAGCGGTCGGCGAGCGGTTCCACTATCACGAGGACGCGGTCCGGGCGATGGAAGGGACAATCCGTCAGGAGATGCGCGCGGAGGGTTTGACCACACAGCAGATCGAGGATCGCGACTGGGAGGTTGCCTCAAGGGCGGAGCGTCGGATCGAGACGGAGCAGCGCATTTATCTCGAGGCGCATCCGGACTTGATCGCACGTCCTGGCGATGTGATCGACCGGTCTGAACCCTACAGGGAGACCATCACCGATGCGGCCCGCGCCAGCGAGATTACCCGCGAGGTCGACCGGATCATGGCGGGACGCGATGTCCGCACGCCCGTTGCAGATGCAGTCACGGATGACTTGCGCGCGCGCTATCCGGACATGCCGTCCCACCTCGCCCGCGGGCTCGGCGCGACCTATGCGGCCGTCGTCGAGATACGCGACACGGAGGTCATCAATCAGGTCCGCCGCGAAACCGAGATGGGCGAGGGGCTTGGGCTTGGCACGCGCGACGACATTCTCGCAACCGGTGATGAAACGGCGATGCGGCCTGATGAACGTGTCGACCGCCTCGCAGACGAGATTGCGCGTGTTCTGGACCATGAGCGGGCGGGGGAGTTGTCCGCGCCCTTCGAGACCGAGGCGGAGCGGGACGCCTTCCGCGACGAGATCGCGCGGGTGCTGGATGACCGCCAATTGGGCCGGCTCACATCCGGCGATGCCGATGCGCTGGACAAGGCTCTCGACGACCGCCTCGACCGGCTCTATGTCGCCAAGGTTTATCTTCAATCCGATGCCGCGACGGCCAATACTGAGGCCTTGCGCCAGGTGGTCGATGATCTTGCCGACGCCGAGTATGAAAAACACCGCGCCACAGACGTGGATGGCGAGACCGAGCGGGGTCAGGTCCATTGAGCGCCTCCATGGGAAAAGCGCGGATCGCAACAGGGGTCTTGCTGGTAACGCTGGTGACCGGGGCCATGGGCTATACCATCGCCTCGGCGGTGCTGACCTACCAGGATCTCGGCTTCGGGGCCGAGATCGATTTTGCCTATATCGCGCAGAATTATCTGGCGATCCTCGATCGCCGCCCGGAGGATGCCCAACTCATCCACCTGATTATCGGCAGCTTCGCCGCCGTCGGCCTGATGCTGAGCCTCGCCCTCTCGGGGTCCGCCCTGACACGCTTTGGCCAGACCCATTGGCAGACTGCGCGCGAGATGAAGGCCAACGGCTTTTTCGGGGCGCCTGGCACCGGGTTTATCCTCGGCAAGCTGGGGCCGCCGGGCTCCCGGGCCAACTACATCTGCTCGAAGGTCTTCCCCCACGCGCTGATCGTGGCACCCACGGGCCGTGGCAAGACCACGGGCTTTGTCATCCCGAACCTGCTGGCCTGGCAAGGCTCCGCCGTGACGCTCGATGTAAAGGGAGAGTGTTTCGAGGCCACGGCGCGGCACCGTGCAGCCCAAGGCGACAAGGTCTATCGCTTTGCCCCGACCGATTGGGAGGGCAAGCGCACGCATCGCTACAACCCGCTCTTGCGCATCTATGAGTTGAAAGATCCCGCGCGCCAGCAGATGGAATTGCAGCTCCTGGCGACGCTCTTTCTGCAGAGCGACAATGACCGGGTGCAGGGCCTCCTCAAAGGCGGGATCGATCTCTTCGTCGCGGCAGGCCTGTTGGCCTTCCAGCGCAAGCGTCCGACCTTGGGCGAGATCTACCGCATTGCGGCTTCGGGCGGGAACAAGCAAAAAGAGTATTTCGCGCGGGGCCATGAGGTCGATAACAGGGCCGCCAAGCTGATCTTCACCCGGCTGGCCTCGACCAACAACGATACGCTGACCTCTTACGTCTCGCTCCTGATGACCTCGGGGCTCGATCAATGGCAGAACACGGCCATAGATGAGGCGACGGCGGTGTCGGACTTTGATTTCCGGACGATCCGCAAAAAGCCCTTTTCGGTCTATCTGGTGGTCCAGCCGCTGATGGTAAAGCCACTCGCACCGCTGATCCGGCTCTTCTTCTCCGATCTTCTCTCGGCCATGCAGGAAAAAGACCCTGGGCCAGACGAGCCCTGGCCCGTAATGATCATGCTCGACGAGTTCAATCGCCTCGGTAAGATGCCCATTGTGGTCGAGAGCATCGAGACCCTGCGTACCTATCGCGGGCATTTGGCCGTGGTCACGCAAACCATCCCCGCCCTCGATGAAATCTATGGCGAGAACACTCGCCGCGCCCTGCAAGGCAACGCAGGCGTGAAGCTCTACCTGACGCCTTCGGATGAAAAAACCGTCGAAGAGCTGAGCAAGGCGGTCGGCAAGACCACGAAGACCGTCATCACGCGCTCTCAGTCCATCGGCAAGAACCCCTTCGAGGGCCGCAGCCAATCCACACGGACCGAAGAAAGCTCTCTCCTGCCCGAAGATGAGGCGCGCCGCTTACCACTCAATGAAATCGTCATGGTCATCGATGCCCAGATGCCGGTCCGTGCGAAGCGGATTCAGTACTTCGACGATCGGCTGTTCAAGGCGATCCACGCGGCACAAACGGGCGAGTTGCCATTTCCGAAGCCTGGGGGAGGTGGGTCGCAGGGCACGCTGCCGCTGAGTGTGCGCGCCATGCCGATGACTCCGCCCGCGAGCGGACCAGGTGGGTCTGACGCCGTTGTGGAGACCACACGCCAAGATGCTGGCAGTCAAACGTCAAAGCAAACTGACGTCGCCCCAAGAAAGACCGTGCCGGCCGTTCAAGCCGTTATCGCTGAAGAGCAGCGACAGATGGAAATGGATTTTGGGGGCCAGGTTGCGGATGCCGAGACAGTGGGCGTGGATGATGAGGCGCAGATGCGCTCTGCTGTCGATGGCTTGGACGACATGGAAGCGATGCTGCGAGAGGACGGTGGTGAAAAGCTAGTTGCTCGATAGCGTGGTGGGCATCGCCTGTCGGCGGTTTCCAGTCATTCGCCGCAGCCGCGGCCCGTCTTGGCTTTATCTGATCACACCGCGGGATGGTGAAGTCACCTTTTGATTGAAACTCCCAAGATGATGTCTTCGCCAACCATATTTAACTGGGGATCCTGACGATACCTCTATTTTTCCAAAGTAAGTTCCAGCAAAGTGTTACTAACATAATTTGATAGCTCGGCCGCGCGGCGCTCCCGGCAATGCAGTGGTAGTAATGATTTTATTAAGCTTTTGTAGCAAAGCCCACGAGCCGAATTCAGCAGCACGATGAACGAGGGCGTCTACGGCATAAGCACACAACGTGATGGGCTGGCCGAGCTTAGTTGAAATAAGTGGTCTGAACCGGATTTCATCCAATGTGGTAATTACTGCGTCGCCCCCCCCCCAATGGCACTACTCCTTGGGAAATAAGACGCACATGAAGCTAATTGGCAGGCAAAGGGGGGCGGATAAAGACTTGGACTGTTTCCACGGCATTCGGCCGAGCCATCCGGGCAACCGCCAGTTGTATGACTAGCGCGGTCGCCCGGATGCTGGTGCTCGTCTACACGCTGATTATACCAAGTGGCAACATTTTGCGCTGCCCTTTTGCCCACTTGTACTCTGCCGATGACATAATGACGAGATATTCGGCCAGCTGCCCCAAGGCCGGGAAACCCTGAAGATGCGGGCGGAATCCTGATGGGGTCCGCCCGGCTGCAAGTGATTAGCTATTTTCGATCATAATTAACATCTTCGCTTAAGTGGATGGTCTCCGAAAGCCTGGAGCGACACAAGGTAGACAGCCAAAACACTCGGCACAGAACTGTCACCTCCGGTGTTGCTCCCGTCGGAAAACAGATGAACCATCCTCAGGCAAATGCATTCTTCACAGCGTCGCTCTTCGCATCGAACGGCATGGAAACGCGCGGTGAGAACCCGATTTCAAGCCTTGAACCGAAGCCCCAAGAGCAGGGCGTTTTGAAATCCTTTGCACCTAGGTCAATGGTCGGTTTTGTTGGCGGCGGCATTCGCAACGCATTGAAAAGGCCCCGCGCAACCCAAAACCAGCTGACCGATGCGCAAAGGGACAACATTGCACAGATGAGCTGGGCGGCCATTTCAGCCTGAGCAGGCGCGTACCTGTGACATTGCGGAACCACCGCCCCGCTCGCAGGTCTGCAGGCGCCCATTCCAACGGGTCAAAAACACCTGTTGATCAAAGATATTTGGTTGGAATCGATGTGGTAAACTTCAGCTCTTCCATCGAGATCATCGAATTGATCTGGCTGAATTCCAGCCGCTCGATCATCTTCTTGTAGACAAGGTCATAGGCACTCATGTCCGGCACAACGACCTTCAGGATGTAATCTACCGTACCCGTCAACCGATAGGCTTCGACCACTTCGGGGATTTCATCGATAAGATCACAAAAGCGCTGCAACCAGCCTATCTCGTGGCGCGGTGTCGTGACGCCGATAAAGATCGTCATCGGCACATTGGCGCGCACCTGATCGACCAGCGCCACGCGCTTTTTAATCAGCCCCGCTTCCTCCATCCGCTTGATGCGCCGCCAGCAAGGGGTCGGCGACAGCCCGACCGCGTCAGAGATCGCACTGATCACCGTGTCGCTGTCGCGCTGCAGAATATCCAGAATCTGCTGGTCGATGTCGTCAAAGGTAATCGTATCGATCGACTTGACGCCCGTCTTGCGCAGCTTTTCCGTCATGCGGGCACGAACTCGACGATGACACCCGACGCGTGCTGGGGGGCAACTGCCAGACCGGCCTGCGTCGTGATTGGCGTGATATCGGCATCCTTCAGACATTGCCGCGCGGCGTTCATGTCAGACACTTTGATCCGCAAAACCGTAAAGGCGCCCTTGGGGGTCAGGGACAGATCAACATCGGGATAAAGCGCCTGCATTTCCTCCCGTTGCAACAGAACCAGCGGCGCAGAATTCGCACCTGTGCTCACCGTCACGCCGCCGCTGGACGCACGGGTCGCGCCGTCGGCCCAGAGCCGCGCAAACCGCTTGCCATCTGCATCGGGATCTTCGGACAGCGCAAGGATCGCATCAAGGCCGCAGGCCGTGTTGGCGTGGGTCAGCAACTCGGGCAACCAGACGGTTTCGGGGGTCTTGTGCTGGCACATAAAGACCGAACCGAAGGGCACTTCAGCGGGGTCAAAGACCACTGTTGAAAAGGCTGCAACGGCAGAGCCGCCGTCGGGCAGCGGTACGGGGCGTTCGAAACTGCCCAGGCCGTGTGTCCCGATGCCAAGCTCTGCCAGCTGGGATGCCGCGGCTTCGGCAGTGCCGATACGACAGGCAATCGCATGCAAGCCCTGCCCCTGATCCTCCAGCGCCTTGCCCCGCGCCGCATTCAGCGGTGTCGCACGCAACAGGCCCAACAGTTCGAAATAATCGTCAGGAAACATGATGGTATAATTGGCAGAGCCCTTGGCCTCGGAGTGCAGGCCGCGCGGTGACAGGGTAAAGCCAAGCGCCGCGTATTGTTCGGCGGCCTTGTCCAGATCCTGAACCAGAGCAAAACAGTGATCTATACCTTTGACCGGGTGGGACATTTCAGTTTCCTTTCAGATATTGAGCTGGGGCAAGCTTACTTGCGCACCGGAGCCAGAAGAATTTCGTGCACGGCGACCGAAGGGTTCATGTTCGCCACGTAAAGCGCGGTCTGCGCCATGTCCTCGGGCTGGATCATGTCCGCCAGGGTCGAGACATCAAATCCGGGCCTTTTGGCCAGCAATGGCGTCGCAACCTCGGCAGGGCACAGCGCCGTCGACCGGATACCGTTCGCCCCCTCTTCCGCATTCAGGCTCGCGGAAATGTCGGACAGCGCATGTTTCGAAGCGCCGTAGGCCACGCCACCGTTGGAAGAATGGAACCGGCCCGCCCAACTTGAAGTGTGGATCATGATGCCATCACGTTGCGCGCGCATGACAGGAAGACAGGCGGCTATCACATTCAGCGCACCGGTCACGTTGATATTCAGAAGGTTGTCCCAGCTTTCCCAATCCAGATCCGCCCAGCGACGGCGTGGAATGTTAAGACCTGCGTTGTTGCACAAGATATGCAGACCATCTCCCCAAGCGGCAATTCGCTGTGCAGCCTCTGCCATGCCTTGACGGTCAGTCACATCACCCGCGACCACCAAGGCCATTTTCCTATCGGGGAACGTAGCGGCAATATCTTCGAGCGCTTGCGCTCCACGCCCCGTCAGAGCAACAAGAAAGCCTGCCCTGGCAAAGCCGAGCGCAACAGCAGCGCCTATGCCGGATCCTGCGCCGGTAACCCAAACTGTCTTCTGCATATGGAAGCCTCAGAGTTTCTCTATGGTAAAAATTTAACCTAGGTTAGGTCAATAAACTAGTAATTTTTTCTCTTTTATGAAAACAATATAGGAAACATATTGACTACATCAACGTCTTGGGCAGTGATGAACCAGCGAAAGCAATATCGCGATTCCACGAAGGGGTCCGACAGAAAGGGAGCTTTAAACATGAAGAAACAACTGATCGGTCTTGGCATCGCGTGCTTGACCGCAAGTACCGCACTGACGGCCGGCGTCGCTTCGGCACAAGAGGTCAAGAAGGGTGGCACGGCCATCATTCACATGATCTCCGAACAACGGATCCTGAACCCCGCATTGCGTGCGTCTACGGGCGTCTACAACATCAGCGGCAAAATCGTCGAACCCCTAATCGACAAAAGTTATGACGGCTACGTGCCAGTTCTGGCGACCGAATGGTCCGGTTCGGATGACGGTCTGACCATCACTGTCAAACTGCGCGAAAACGTGCGCTGGCATGACGGCGAGGATTTCACCTGTGATGACGTGTCCTTTACCGCCATCGAGATGTGGAAAAAGCTGCTGAACTATTCCTCGGCCCTGCAGGCAAACCTGGAATCCGTCGATTGCCCCGATCCGCACACCGCCGTGTTCAACTATTCCAAGCCGATGCCACTTGATCTGTTCGTGGCCGCCATGCCCGACCTTGGTCACCCGATGCCCAAACACCTGTACGAGGGCACCGACATTCCCAACAACCCCTACAACACCGCGCCCGTGGGCACTGGTCCGTTCAAGTTTGTCGAATACGAACGCGGTCAGTATGTGATGGCGGAAAAGAATGAAGACTACTGGCGCGAGGGCTATCCCTACCTCGACCGGATCGTCTGGCGCTTTATCAAGGATAAATCGGCTGCCGCTGCCGCTCTGGAAGCAGGCGAAGTACACGAATCCGGCTTTATCGGAGTGTCGATGGCCGATGTGGTCCGTCTTTCGGAAGACGACCGGTTTGATGTCGGCACCCAAGGCTACGAAAACAACGTCGCCCACTCGACCGTCGAATTCAACCACCGCAATCCGATCCTTGCGGACCTGAAGGTGCGTCAGGCCATCTATCACGGGCTGGACATTGATTACGCCATCGACACGATCATGCGCGGCTTTGCCGCCCCCGGACGCGGACCCGTCCCGCAAGCCGGTGGCGCCAACTATACCGACGACGTGAAAACCTATGCTTATGATGTCGAGCTGGCGAAAAAGATGCTGGACGAGGCAGGCTATCCCGTCAAAGACGACGGCTTCCGCTTCAAGCTGCGTCACCGTCCCGCACCTTGGGGGGAATACACCCAGCTTTGGGGCGAATACTTTGCGCAGGCGATGAAAGAGATCAACATCGACGTTGAAATCCTGACCAACGACGCGCCCGGCTTCCTGAACGGCGTGTACCGCGACCACGATTTCGACACGGCGAACGGCTGGCACCAGTTCCGGTCCGATCCTGCGGTGTCGACAACTGTCTGGCTGCGCTCGGGCCAGCCCGAAGGAACGCCATGGACCAACCAGTTCGGCTGGAAAAGCGAAGAGATGGACCAAATGATCGACGACGCGGCCTCCGAGCTTGATCCGGAGAAACGCGCTGAAATGTATCACGCGATCCAGCGCAAAGAGATGGAAGAAATCCCCGTGATCTTCGCGATCGAGCATCCCTTCATCTCGGTCACCTCGAAGAAGCTGAAGAACCACCACAACACACCACGCTGGAACTCCTCCAGCTGGTACGACCTTTGGCTCGACGAATAATCTGACCTTCGGGCAGGCCCCTTTCGGCCTGCCCGTTCCAAAGACCGCAGTCCTCCCACTCACCTGCGCGCACCAGAAAAGAAATCTCCGATGAAACCCACCATACCCCCGATGCTGATTTACGCCCTGAGGCGTCTTCTGCAGGCCATTCCGGTCATTATCCTGATTATGATCGGCACTTTCCTGCTGCTCAAACTGACTCCTGGCGACACTGTTGATGCGCTGGTCGGTGACATGGGCGGTGCGGATGCGGATTTTATCGCACGAATGCGAGCTGAATATGGGCTGGACCAACCGGTCTGGGTGCAGCTGTGGCGCTATATGGTCAAGCTGGCAACATTTGATATGGGACAGTCGTTCGTCTACGAACAACCCGTGGCGACCGTCCTGATGGACCGGCTTGGCACGACGTTGCTGCTGATGGCGACATCGCTCAGCCTTGCCTTTTCGATCGGGATCACGCTGGGCGCCTTTGCCGCGCGGCGGGCCTATTCGCTGACCGACAACCTGATTTCCACGCTGGGTCTGGTTTTCTATGCCACCCCCAGCTTCTTTCTGTCGCTGATGATGATGCTGCTGTTCTCGGTCAAGCTGGGCTGGCTGCCGGTCGGCGGGATCAAAACCATTGCCGGGTTTTACACCGGCTGGGATCACGTCGTGGATGTGGCCCGGCATCTGATCATGCCGACAGCGGCCCTGTCATTGATCTATTTGTCGTTCTATCTGCGGCTGATGCGGTCGTCGGTGATACAGGTCGCGGACCAGGATTTCGTGCGCACCGCACGCGCCAAGGGCGCTGGCGAAACGCGGCTGATGGTTCATCACATCATGCGCAACGCGCTGCTGCCTGCCGTTACCCTGTTCGGCCTGCAATTCTCGACCCTGCTGGGCGGATCGGTGGTGGTGGAAACCATCTTTACCCTGCCGGGGCTGGGGCAACTGGCCTATCAGTCGGTGATCCAACGCGACATGAACACGCTGATGGGCATCATCTTTTTGTGTTCGATCATCGTGATCCTCGTCAATTTTCTAACCGACCTGCTTTACGCACGTCTCGACAGCCGGATTGAACTCTCATGACTGTACTTGATACCGATCTGCGACCGGCAGAACCGCCCCGCTATGTCGTCTTCTGGCAGCGTTACCGCCGCAACCGCGCGGCACTTCTCGGGCTGGGCCTGTTCGCCATCGTTGTGCTGATGGCGCTGACCGCAGGGTTGGTTGATCCCGGCGACCCGCTGCGCCGTGCTGGTCTGCCGCTGGTCGCGCCCTTCGTGGACGCTGCAAATCCTCTGGGCACCGACCAGTTGGGCCGCAGT
Organism: Pseudosulfitobacter pseudonitzschiae; assembly: GCF_900129395.1. GTDB lineage: Bacteria > Pseudomonadota > Alphaproteobacteria > Rhodobacterales > Rhodobacteraceae > Pseudosulfitobacter > Pseudosulfitobacter pseudonitzschiae. The sequence goes on along the minus strand of NZ_FQVP01000016.1, from coordinate 16,842 downwards.
ATCCTGTCGCAGCTGTTTTATGGTGCTCGGATTTCGCTGCTGGTCGGCGTTGTCGCCACGCTGGTGTCGATCATCATCGGCATCGTGATCGGCGCACTGGCCGGCTATTTCGGCGGCTGGGTCGATGACCTGCTGATGCGCATTACCGAAGCCTTCCAGACCATCCCGAACTTTGTGCTGTTGCTGACCCTTGTGGCCATCCTCGGCTCCAAGATCGAATGGATCACACTGGCCATCGGCATCGTCAGCTGGACCGCCCCTGCGCGCATGGTGCGGGCCGAGTTCATGTCCCTGCGCAACCGCGAATTCGTCGATGCCGCGCGCAATCTGGGAGTGTCGAACACCTCGCTGATCTTCCGTGAAATCCTGCCCAACGCCCTGCCGCCGATCATCGTCTACGCATCGGTCATCATGGCGCTGTCGATCCTGCTGGAAAGCGCATTGGCCTTCCTTGGTCTGGGCGATCCGAACTATGCCAGCTGGGGCAACATGATCGGCCAGGGCCGCGCCGTACTGCGCACAGCTTGGTACTGCTCGGCCATTCCGGGTATCGCGATCGTCTTGACGGTCCTGTCCTTCTCACTCTTGGGCGAAGGCCTGAACGACGCAATGAACCCGAGGCAGAAACAATGACCGCTGATACAGCTCCGATCCTCACGGTCCGTGACCTGCGCATCGCCCTGCCCGAGGGCGCCGACCGGCCCTTTGCCCTGCAAGGTCTGGATCTGACCGTCCACCCCGGCGAAATCGTCTGTATGGTCGGGGAATCCGGCTCGGGCAAATCGCTGTCGGCGGGTGCCATCATGCGCCTGCTGCCCGAGCCCCACGTGCATGTCGCGGGCGGCAAGATCATCTTCGAAGGCGAAGACCTGCTGGCCAAGACCGAAGCCGAAATGCGCAAGGTGCGTGGCAACCGGATCTCGATGATCTTTCAGGAACCGATGACTGCGCTGAACCCGCAGAAAACCGTGGGCTGGCAGATTGACGAGGTTCTGAAGCTGCACATGGGCGCCAAGCGCAAGGAACGGCAGGCCCACGCGCTGGAGATGCTCAAACGTGTGCATATCCCGGACCCGGAATCCGCTTATAACGCCTATCCCCACCAAATCTCCGGCGGCCAGCGGCAACGCGTGATGATCGCAATGGCCCTGTCGCTGTCGCCCAAGCTGGTGATCGCGGACGAGCCCACAACCGCATTGGACGTGACCACACAGTTGCAGATCCTCAAGTTGATCCGCGACCTGCAAAAAGAAGACGGCGCAGGCGTGTTGTTCATCACCCACGATTTCGGTGTCGTGGCGGAAATCGCCGATCATGTGATCGTGCTGCGTCAGGGGGAAGTGGTCGAACAAGGCCCCGCCGATCAGGTGCTGAACGATCCGAAACACCCCTATACACAGGCGCTGATCGCATCGGTTCCCGATCTATTGCCGCCCCCGCCCAAACCGGTCACCACGCTTCCCGTTGTCCTGAAAGGCACCGGGTTGCGCAAAACCTTTGCCGCGCGCGGCGGGTTGCTGACGGGCAAGCGCAAGGCGGTTGTCGCGGTCAAGGACCTCAGCTTCGAGCTGCATCAGGGGGAAACTCTGGGCGTTGTGGGTGAATCCGGTTCGGGCAAGACCACCGTATCGCGTCTGGTCACCCGTCTGCTGGACGCGGATGCCGGTGCGGTCGAGGTTGACGGCACCGATTTGCTGGCCTGCACCCCGCGCGAATTGCGCGGCATGCGCAAGCACATCCAGATGGTGTTTCAAGATCCGATGGCCTCGCTCAACCCGCGCAAACGGGTGGTGGACATCATCGCCCAGGGCCCCATCGTGCATGGCGAAGACCCTGACAAGGCGCGCGCACGTGCCCGCGATCTGCTGGAACTGGTCGAATTGTCACCCGCCGCCGCCAACCGTTTTCCGCACGAGTTTTCGGGCGGACAGCGGCAACGCATCGGCATTGCCCGTGCGCTTGCGATGGAACCCAAGGTCATCGTCGCCGATGAGCCGGTGTCGGCACTGGATGTCAGCGTACAGGCGCAAGTGCTGAAGCTGCTGGCCGACCTGCGGGACCGCATGAACCTGTCGCTGTTGTTCGTCACCCACGACCTGCGCGTCGCGGCGCAGCTGTGCGACCGCATCATCGTGATGCAAAAGGGCGAAGTGGTCGAGGCCGGCTTTACCGCCGAGATCTTTGCCAACCCGCAACATCCCTACACCCAGAACCTGCTTGCATCGATCCCGGGGCGGACATGGACGCCCCCGTATCGCAAGACAGACGCCGCTTGAGGAAACCCAATGGCTATTCAGTTCGACACCATCCGCACAGCCATTATTGGTGAGGGCACGACGATCCCCGGCCCCTTCGGACCGCGCGCGTTGATCTATGCCGATTACGTCGCCTCGGGGCGCTCTATCGGATTTATCGAGGATGCGATCCGCAAACATGTGCTGCCGTTCTATGGCAACACGCACACCGAAACGTCCTTTACCGGTCGGCGGTCGACGCAACTGCGTGAACTGGCGCGAGAGACAGTGCGCAAATCCGTGGGCGCGGATGCCAACCACGCCGTGATCTTTGCAGGCTCGGGCGCCACGGGGGCGGCGGACAAGCTGGTCAGGGCGCTGACCCTGCAGGGGCTGGACAACAGATCGGTGGTCTTTGTCGGCCCTTACGAGCATCATTCGAACGACCTGATCTGGCGCGAAAGCGGGGCGCAGATCGTGCGCATTCCGCTGAGCGACGCGGGCAGCATCTGTCTGAGCACACTGGAAAGCGCGTTGAAACAACACGCTGATGCACCTTTGAAGATCGCAGCCTTTTCGGCAGCCTCGAACGTCACCGGTGTGCGCACCGATCTGCGGGCGATTGCCCGTCTGGTGCATGCGCAGGGTGGCTGGTGCGTGGCCGATTTCGCCGCCGCAGCGCCCTATATCCCGGTGCGTTTGAGTGCATCGGAGAACGGTGCAGATGATCGCATTGATGCGGCATTCCTGTCACCGCACAAATTTCCGGGCGGTCCCGGTGCCTCGGGCATCCTGATTGCCGACCGCCGTATGCTGGACAGCCTGCGCCCCACCATCACCGGCGGCGGCACCGTGTCCTATGTCACCGCACTGCGCCATAACTACGTCTCGGACCCCGAGCGTCGCGAGGAAGCGGGCACGCCCTCTATCGTCGAGAACATACGGGCAGGTATGGTTCTGCAGCTGAAGGCTGATATGGACGAAGACGAGGTCGAACGCCGCGAGCAGGCCATGACCAACCGACTGGAAGCCGCCCTGCGCGCCATTCCGGGGGTCGAAATCCTCGGGCCGCAGAACGTGCCGCGCATCGGGGTGTTTTCCTTCAACATCCGCGTCGCGGGCAAGCTGCTGCACCACAACTATGTCGTGGCCCTGCTGAACGACCTGTTCGGCATTCAGGCGCGCGGTGGTTGTTCCTGTGCCGGCCCTTACGGCCACGCGCTGCTGGGCATTGATGACGCAACCGCCGAGTGCCACGAGCGCGCCGTGGAACTGGGCCACTCGGCCTTCCGGCCCGGCTGGGCGCGGCTGGGGGTCAACTGGTTCTTCGACGACACAGACACCGACCGCATCGCCGCCGCGCTGGCTCTGATCGCGGAACGTGGGCTGGACCTGTTGCCCTACTACAGACTGGATTTGACCGCAGGCGTCTGGCGCGCACAGCGCAAGATTGAGGACAAAGCCGTAGGCTCCCTGTCGGACCTGTGGAATGCACAAGACCGCCCGCAGGACACCGCACCCACCTTTGAGGGGTGTCTGAACTATGCCCGCGATCTTGCGGATGCGGCTGCCGACCTTCCCGGCGCGCCACCTCTGGAAATGTTGCCCGAAGAAGAAGCCCTGCGCTGGTTCTGGATGCCTCACGACATTGCACCGTCTACGCAACCCAATCAGGAGCCAGCCCTGTGACCGACGTGGTTTTCCCACCTTCGCTGTGGGCTGACACAGCGCCGCCGCGCGCCGCTGCCCCATCACTGGAAGGCACGGTCGAGACAGACGTGGCCGTAATCGGCGGCGGCTTCACCGGCCTTTCAGCAGCCATTGAAGTGGCCCGAAACGGCGGATCGGTCACCGTATTGGAAGGCAAGGCCGTCGGTTGGGGCGCTTCGGGGCGCAACAACGGACAGGTCATCCCGATCCTCACCTCTGCCGAGCCTGCTGTCTGGATCAAACGATATGGCGCCGCAGGCGAACGGATGGTTCAGCTGATCGGCAACTCGGCCAGCATCCTGTTCGATCTGGTCCGCGAATTCGACATGAAGGCCGAAGCCGAACAGACAGGCTGGTTCCAGCCCGCCCACAGCCCGGGCCGCGTGAAACTGTGCCAGACACGGGTCGACACATGGCAACGCCACGGCTTTCCGGCCGAGTTCAAAACCGCCGAAGAGACACGCGAAATCCTGGGCAGCGATTTCTGGTACGGCGGGATGCTGAACCCGACCGGCGGGCACATCAACCCGCTCGCTCTGGCCCGTGCCATGGCCAAAACGGCGGAAGAACTGAACGCCAAAATCTATGAAAACTCGGCTGTCACCAGCTATGAACGCGTCGGTGCGCAGTGGATCATTCGCACCGCCACAGGCATTGTAAAGGCGCGTGCTTTGATACTGGCAACCAATGCCTATACCGGAGAACTGGTGCCATCGCTGGCGCCGCGACTGGCGAAATCCATCATCCCGGTGCTCAGCTGGCAGATGGCCACGCAACCGTTAGGTGACAACCTGCGCCGAACCATCCTGCCCGGTCGGCAGGCTGTGTCCGACACCCGTGGCGATCTGCGGTTTTTCCGTTACGACGCCCGCAACCGCTTGATCACAGGCGGCGCGGTCATGGGCAGCCATGACGTGGTCAATCGCGTCCGCGCCAAGGCTGCACGCAGTCTGGGCGAAGCCTTCCCCGAACTGGGTACGCCCGAAATGACCCATGTTTGGTCCGGCTACATCGGCATGAACTGGGACCGCTTCCCGCGCATTCACCGGCTTGGCACAGATGGCTGGGTCTGGATCGGCTGCAACGGCCGCGGCGTGGCCTTTGGCACGGCGATGGGCCGCGAGCTGGCCCGTGCCGCCACCGGTACGAATGAAAACGATCTGGCCCTGCCTGTGACCGAACCGCGCCCCTTCCCCATTCACAGCATCGCCCGCCGCGTTGCACCCACCTATCTCGCATGGTTGAAACGCAAAGACCTGAGCGAGCCCAAACAATAAGGAGTCACCCGACGATGACCGATACCAACACCTCTGACGGTCTGGACGTGAACAGCGTTCCGATCCTGCTGCGCCGCAAGATCGAGGCAATGATCCTCAAGCATGTGCTGGAGGTGATCACCGACCGCACCGACCGCGCCGAGGCCGAGGCCGTCATCGGCGAGACCTGCTCGCGCTCGGCCATCGAGCAGGGCAAGCAATTGGCCGATGCCCTGGGCCACACACCCGACCTGACCGATTTCGCCGCGATCCAGCCGAACTGGACCCGCGAAGATGCGCTGCGGATTGATACGCTGAACGCCACCGAAGAGGCGCTGGACTTTAACGTCACGCGCTGCCGCTACTCTGAAATGTACAAGGAAATGGGGCTGGGCGACATTGGCCACCTGCTGTCGTGCAACCGCGACGGCGATTTCTGCATCGGTTACAACCCCGACATGGAACTGACCCGCACCCAGACCATCATGAAAGGCGCAAGCCATTGTGATTTCCGTTACCGCATGAAGAACAAGGACGCCTGAGCCATGGCCGTTGAAAACTGGGTCGCCAAACAAGTCGAATCCCTGACCGCATTCCGCCGCGATCTGCATCAGAACCCGGAACTACTGTATGATGTGACCCGCACCGCGGCCACCGTCGCCGATGCGCTCCGCGCCGCTGGCGTCGACGAAGTGGTCGAGGGGATCGGACGCACTGGCGTCGTTGGCGTTATCCATGGTCAGACAAACACATCTGGCCGGACAATCGGCCTGCGGGCGGATATGGACGCTTTGCCGATCGTCGAGGCCACTGGCAAACCCTGGGCGTCGAAGGTGGACGGCAAAATGCATGCCTGCGGCCACGACGGCCACACCACCATGCTGCTGGGTGCAGCGCGCCAGCTGGCGGAAAGCCGTGCCTTTGACGGCAACGTCATCGTCATTTTCCAACCTGCCGAGGAAGGCGGTGCGGGCGCCAAGGCAATGATCGACGACGGCCTGTTCACACGCTGGCCCTGCAACGAAGTCTATGGAATGCACAATCGCCCCAACATGCCTGTTGGTGAATTCACCATTGCGTCCGGCCCGATCATGGGCTCGGTAGACGAGGTGCGCATCACCATCGAAGGCCGCGGGGGCCATGCCGCCCGCCCTGACGAAACCATCGACACCTTCCCGATTGCAGCAGCCTTGATCCAGGCGATCCAGACCATCACCTCGCGGACCATCGACCCGATGGACAATGCGGTGGTGTCGCTGTGCACGATCCACGCAGGCAATGCGTTCAACGTGATCCCGCAAAAGATCGAGATCACCGGCACCGTGCGCACTTTGCGCGAAGAGGTCCGATCCCACATCGAAGCACAGCTGACAGCACTGGTGCCCCAGATCGCAGCAGGCTATGGCGCGACGGGCACGCTGGACTACATCCGCATGTACCCCGTCACCGTGAACCACGAACGCGAAACCGAACTGGCCGCCAATGCCGCGCAAGAAGTTGCAGGCATGGCGAATGTCTCGCTCGACATGCCGCCGGTTCTGGGCGGGGAGGATTTCTCGTTCATGCTGAACGAAGTGCCGGGCGCTATGATCAATATAGGCAACGGCCCATCCGCAGGGCTGCACCACCCTGAATATGACTTTAACGATGATGTCATTGCGTGGGGCTGCTCTTACTGGACCACGCTCGTGCGTCAGCGTCTGCCCATCAACTCAGGGGCATCGTAATAACGACGTGACCATCTTCGACATCGAGCGCGACATCAATGGGCTGGATATCGATGCCCGTCTTGCCGCCCGCCAGAACCTGTCTCGGCCCTTGGTCAATAGCCTCCCTGATTGGCTGAAGGAAGAGCGTGCAAAACTGTCACGGCACAACAAGGTGGCCAAGGCGATCAACTACATGTTTGAGGAAGATGGCCGCTGGCAGGCCTTCACGACATTCCTGAATGACGCGCGTATCTGCCTGACGAATAATGGGGCCGAACGCGCTCTGCGCGGCGTGGCTCTGGGTCGGAAGTCATGGCTCTTCGCGGGTTCCGAGCGCCGCGGCGAGCGGGCCGCTGCCGTGTATACCCTGATCGTAACGGCCAAAATGAACGACATCGACCCACAGGCTTGGCTCGCCGATGTCCTCGCCCGATTGCCCGACATGTCCGTCTCGCGCATCCATGAGATTTTGCCCTGGAACTGGAAAGCCCTGTCCCTCGCCGAGGCAGCGTGACCATGCAGCTGAACAAAGTGTATTCCGTCAAGACTATCGACCGCGTCGCAGCCGAACTGGGCGAAACCGTCGATCGGATCTTCGATCTCGCCATCGATATGGAAACCGAACATGGCGTGATCTGGGTCTACGGCCCCGGCGCCGACAGTGTCATTGCCTTCACTCCGTTTGGGATCGAAAACTTGCAAGAGCTCATCGAAATGGACCGTGACCTCGCTGTGGCCTACGCCGGCTTGCTGTTACCCACAAGTGGTGTGGTAAATTGATTCACCTACTATAATTGGTCTTGGCGAGGATGATACGATCATGATTCGTCATGTGGCACCGAATAGGAGGTGCAAGCATGGGACAGAGCTGGGTGAAAACAGAAACCGCCGGTTGCGACCTAGGGGATGAGCGATTGAACCGCAGGCTCGGCGCGATACTCGAGGCCCTCGGGGAGCGACCGGGGAAATCACTGCCGACGGCGTTTCAGGACTGGTCGAACACCAAGGCGGCCTATCGTTTCTTTTCCAATGGGAATGTCAGCGAACATAGAATCTTAGAGGGGCATTTTGCGGCTTCTGCCCTGCGTATCCAGGCAACCAGCGGTCCAATTCTTATCCTGCAGGATACGACAGAGTTCAACTTTAAGCGCGCGTCTCCGGAAAAGATTGGATTCACCCATGTCTCGACCGGGCAGAAGCTGAAGGACGGCCGGCGTAAGAAACATGTGGTCTGCGGGTTCCAGATGCATGCCAGCCTGGCGATCACCCCGGACGGTCTGCCGCTCGGGTTGACGGCAGCAAAATTCTGGTCCCGCGCCGCCTTCAAAGGCACCGCCGCGCTCAAGCGCAAGATCAATCCGACCCGCGTGCCCATTGAACAAAAGGAAAGCATGCGCTGGCTCGACAACCTGCGCCTGTCGACCGAGTTGGCGGGTTCGCCGGAACGTTGTGTGCATGTCGGAGACAGGGAGAGTGACATCTACGAGCTGTACTGCTTGGCGGAGGAACACGGGACTGGCTTTTTGGTCCGGAGCTGCGTCGACCGCTTGGCAGAAGATGGCGGGACTACCATCGCCAAAGTCATGGCAGAGGTGCAGGCGAGCGGCACCCACGAGGTGCGGTTCCGGGATGCGCAGGGCAAGGAGCATTGCGCGGTCCTGTCGGTCCGGTATGCCAAGATGACGGTCTGTCCGCCGATCGGAAAGCAGCGGAAATACCGACACCAGGAACTACAGATCATCCATGCCGAGGAACTCAATCCGCCGGAAGACAGGGCACCCCTATTCTGGAAGTTGATCACGAACCTGCCCGTCGGGTGCCACGCGGAGGCTGTAAACAAGCTCGAATGGTACGCCCTGCGCTGGAAAATCGAGACTTTCTTCCGGACGTTGAAAACCGGCTGCCGGATTGAGGAGCTACGTTTGGCCACGGCCGATCGCCTAGCCAACTGCATCGCGCTCTGCTGTGTGGTGACGTGGCGGGTGACATGGCTGGCAATGCTCAGCCGCAAGACACCCGCAGCCGACCCCGCTGCTGTATTCACGGCGGACGAGCGCTATCTGCTCGACCAAGCTACACCAGAACGGAAACAGCACGCACCTCGCGACCTAGAATTCTATGTCAGGGCGGTCGCACGACTCGGTGGCTATCTCGACCGCGCTTCCGACGCACCGCCAGGGACGACAGTCATATGGCGCGGCTTCTCACGCCTCGTCGACCTCGTAGAAGGTGCCCGTCTCGCAAGGCCTCCGACTGGTACTTGTGGGTAACTGCAAGCTACGCCGGATGCTTACGATAGATTGGGCGCTCGGGGTCCAAAAGCCGCCCGGCCCAGACTGACAGTTCAGGCTGCGCACCGATGTTTAGACTGCCGCTGACCTAGGCCGGTCCGGAGAAGCCGCGCAGCGGCATTGATGCCCGGTTTGCGCCGTCACCGTCGCCCAAGCCGTCCCAGTCTCGCCAGCTGCGCTAGCATTTTTGACCCTGTGTCTGTGGACCTTCTGCCGCCTGTGGAACCCGTCTGCCCCATGCCTTGCCTGACAGGCATCTGCTGTATCCTGAACAACTGCCGAGCCCTGAGGGCAGCATATTCCGCACCACTAGCCCCTCCGATCAGGTAGCGATTGTAGGCCTGCTGGCTTCCCATAGCTGCGCGAGCGAAATTGTATCCGCCGCCGAGACCTCCGGAGAGGGCGGGCATCATGATGTTGCCGGAGATCGCGCGGACGATGAAGGGCGTGGCGATAATGAAGCCCTTGGCCATGAGCACCATCATAAAGAAGGGTATGAGCGCGCCGATGTTGGAAGCCCCTTCCGGATCACCCAACTCGCCTATGAGAGCCGAGGCCACCCCGGTGATGGTCGCGAAGACCCCTGCGACCACGATAGGGTAGATCGCGAAGGAGATAAGCGCGGATAACCAGCGCGCGAAATAATCCTTGGTCACCTCGAAGAGGGTCAGGAAAATCATCACCGGGGCGATCCCGATCAGAAGCGCGATCATCAGTCGGGAGGCCACGAGGATGAAGGCGGCCAGTCCGCCGAGGATCGAGAGCAGAAGCACACCGACGATGTCGAGCATGGCGCCAGCCATCCAGTTCAGCTCGGACCCGGCGGCATTCAGGTAATCGCCGAGCTCGGCGATCAGCCGGTCGAATTCTTCAGCGAAAGTTCCAGAAGGCCCCGGGCTGCCGCCGCCGACGGAGGCCACGAGCGCGCCCGCGATACTGTCGATCCCATAGAGAATGGCAGACGAGAAGGCGTTGAACTGCATCCAATTGGTCGCGAATATCCCGATGAGCCCGATCTTGACCGCGAGCCAGTAGGCTGTGTGCCCATCCATGGCCCGATATTGATAGATCATGTTGATGCCGACGAGGATCACCACCAGCGTTGTCCCCAAAACCAGGAGCGTGCCGACCGTTGCCGCAACCGCACCAAACTGGGTCTCAGCGGCGGTGTCGAGATAGGTCTGGGAGGTTTCAACGAAGTAGGTGACGACACTCATCGCGGGGCTGCCTTACCAATTACCTGCGGCGTCGCAGATGGCCTTGGCGGCAGTTCGGGCGGCGCTGGCGCGGCGGTTGTAGCCATCCGAGGCTTCGAGCATTTCCCATCGTTCGTCGCTCGCGTAGCTCTCCCGAAACACGGCCTCGGCCGCGTTCCAGGACGGGAACCGGGTCGCGCAGTCGCAGTTGCCGATCTCGACGACCCGCTCGAGATTCTGGGCGCGATAGATGTCCTGAACCAGAACCCGCTGATAGGCTTGGCGCAGGGGGATCTCCTGCATCCAGACGGGCTCGGCGGGCCGGTCCAGACAGACGTCAAAGCTGCGATCGAGGGTTGGCACTAGGTTGCGCTCGGCAACGGCGAAGGTAGGCGTCAGGCTTAGGGCCAGCGCGGCCAAGGCGAGGTGCTGCGCCTGCCTCATGCCGTGGCTCCAGCGGGTGTGGTTTCGCGCTTCAGGAAGACCGTGTGCCCGACATTGGCGAATTCCGAAGTGCTGATCGACACCACCTCCCAGCCTTCCGCACCTTTGGCATTCAGGCTGGCTTGCATGTCGGCAAGGCTGGTTTTGCGGGTCATGGGAAAGGACAGGATATCGTATTCAAAGGTTTTCATGGGGAAGTTCCAATCTCGGTTGCGCCGGGCAGGTAGAATTCGGTGATGCCGCGTTTGCCGTCATGGCGACCGGCCTGGATGATCACATCGATGGAATTTTCGATGTACTGGATCATGTCGGCATAGGTCATCGGGATCTCGGTTTTGAGTGCTGCGATCGCGAGGCGCTGCACGGCCAATTGCGGGGTTTCGGCATGCAGCGTGGTCATCGAGCCGCCATGGCCGGTGTTGATCGCCTCGAGGAAGGTCATGGCCTCCTTGCCGCGCACCTCGCCGAGGATGATCCGGTCGGGGCGCATGCGCAGCGTGGCGGTGAGCAGCACATCGGCCGTCTGGAACTCCGCATCGCGATTGGCGATGAGGGTCACAGCATTGGGCTGCGTCGGTAGAAGCTCGGCGGCTTCTTCGATGGTGACGATGCGTTCCTCAGACGGCACATGGGAGAGGATCTTTCGCGCAGCGACTGTCTTGCCGGTCGAGGTGCCGCCCGAGACGATCATGTTGAGCTTGTTCTCGACACAGAAGGCGAGGGCGTCATCGATCAAACCGGAGGCCACCACTGCGCGCAAGGCACTTTTCTTTTCCACGCGCAGGTCTTCGAGCTTGCGCTCCTTGCCGTAGAGAAAATCGAGCGCGATGCCCTCGAGTGGCAGGCTTGAGAAGAACCGCAGGCTGATCGACATCGCAGTCAGCACGGCAGGCGGGGTGATGACTTGTGCCCGGATGGGGCGGCCCTTGTAGGTGATAGAGACCGAGACGATGGGGCGGTCCTTGCTCATCGTGGTATTGGCGGAGGAGGCGATCTGGTTGCCGAGGTCTTTGACTTCGGTTGCGGTCAACGCCTGGTCCAGCCTCCGCATGAAGTGATCGCCCTGGAATTCTCCCCAGCAGGTGCCATCAGGGTTGATGCAGATCTCGATGACATCGTCGCGAGCGGCGGCGTCGATCCGGTCGAGCGAGGTTTCGAGATAGCTCAGCGACATGGGCTCAGAATATCTCCAGATCGCGGTCGACCATGACCGTGACGCGTGCGCCTTGGTCGACATAGATGACGGGGCCGATGGAGAGGTAATCGCCAATGACGCTGTCCGTCGCATCTGCCAGATCATCGCCCACGTCTTCGAGAACGTCGGCGGCAGTCTCATCCTGGACCTCGGAGGCGGCGGCACTTGGTGCGGCGGAAATCAGCGAGATCAGGGCGGCCGACCCGAAACGCTCGGCGAAGCGTGTGTCCACGAAACCGGTGACGCCGGAGCGGCCCAGTTCATCGCCCCCGAAGGAGCTGATCTGGACGGTCTGGCCCGCGGGCAGGATGATCCGGTCCCAGGCGATGGTGACGCGGCGCTGCGCGATATCGACGCCGGCGCGGTAGCGCCCGATGAGACGGGATCCGCGGGGGATCAAGAGGCGCGCGCCATCGACGCTGTAGACATCCTCGGACACCACGGCACGGGTCTGGCCGGGCAGCGAACTGTCAAGCGCAGTTTCCATGACGGCTTGGATCATGGTGCCCTGGATGATGGTGTTGGAGGGATTGGCGATCACCTCGGCCTGCGTCACGGTGGAGGGCAACGCACCGTTCAGAACAAAATCGGTGACTTCGCCGAAGGTGCGTTCGGTCAGAGCCGTTTCATTCGCTCCGGAGGCACCGCCAAAAGCGATGGTGGGCGAGGCGATACGCCGCTCCTGGAAGGCACGTTCCTCCGCGGCGCGGCGCTCCAGCTCGGCCATGCGCCGGGCTTCTTCCTCGCGGCGCAGTCGCTCTTGCTCGCGTGCGCGCAGCTCATCCTCCGTAGGGCCCGTTGGGGCGGGTTGCGGTTGGCTGGCCTCGAGTTGGGCCAGTTCCAGATCCATGCGGAGTTGCTCAAGGCTGCGATCCCGCGCCGTCAGTTCGTCCTGGAACCGTTGCTGTGCGGCTTCCGAGGCGGCTTGTAGCGCAACGATCTGAGCGGTCAGCGCATCGATCGTCTCTGCGGCGGCGGTGTCTTCCTCGACGACCGGTTCAGGGGCGTTGCGCAACTCCTCGATCTGGGCCTGCAGGGCGGCGATCTGCGCCAGAAGCTCCGCGTTGGGCTCGACGGGGTCTGGTCCGACGAACACAACCTCGGGCTCGGGCGGGGGCAAGGTCTCGATAGCGCCAAAGCCATCCCCTTCGTTTTGGAAAACGTCCGGAGTGGCCGTCGGCAAGGCTTCCTCTTCTTCGGGCTGTGAGAGGAGATAAAGCAGGGCACCACCCGCGCCGATGACGAGGACCACGATCAGAGCGAGAAGGGGCGACCGGCGCTGCGCCGCCGTGGGGGCGCGGGCACTGCCTTTCTCAAGGGCGGCGAGGCGTTTTTCCAGCTCGGTATTCTCGGTATCGCTCATGAGGCGGCCTCCGCGGGCGAGATCGCCTCGATGCAGACCACCTCTTCGCCAAGTCGCAGGACCCATTGGCGGTTCACGCCGCTGACGCGGATCACGCCGTCTTCAGGGGTTTGCGTGTTGACCGTGCGCTCGCGGCCGCCCGCGTAGCGAAAGATCGCTGGCACAGGTGCGTTCCGCGGAAACGCGAAATACGTGAAACTCCCGTCATCCCAGATGCGGGTTGGCGTGAACTCGGTCCGCGCGCTGGCACCGTAGTTGTAGTTCGGCACTTGGGCCGCGATGGTCCGGGTCGGGCGCGCAGCGTCGTCAGGGTAGCGGAACTGCACCACGTAGAAGGTCGGGCTGCGGACCTCCTCGACGTTGAAATAGTAGCTGCGCCGGTTGGTGTAGGCCGTCACATTGGTATGGACGCCGCGCGCGACGGGCTTGATTGCAAATGCCTGACCACCGGGCACGCCATCAATCTCAAACCCTTCCGTGTCGCCCGCGATAATCGAGCGGATGCTTTCACCCTCTCCAAACTCGATGGTGGTGACATGGGTGAGCGAGACGCTGATGCGGTAGACCTGACCTTCTTGATATGCTGCCAGCCGCACGCGGCTGTCATTTGGGCCGCCGCGCGGGATGGCTTCGGCAAAGGCAAGGGCAGGAAGCAAAACAAATATGGCAGCAACAAAGAACTTAATGATCAAACTAATTCTCCAATCTGTCGGAGCGGATAGAATATTCGAGCACGGTGAAGCCGAAGGGGTTGGTCCAGACCTCATCGATGGACCGGCGGGTCTCGGGACGGAACTCGAAGAGAAGGGTTGCGGTGAAAAGCCCGGTCTGGGTGCCGTTGATCGAAGTCAGCCGCTTGCGCAAGCGCACGGTGGCGCGATTGCTGCCGATCCGGTTGATGCTGAGGATTTCCACGTCGAGCCGAGCATTGGGGCCATAGACCGTCGGCGGGTAATTCTCGTTGGCGCTGTTCCAGATCTGGCGCAGCCCGCTCTCGGCGGCCCCGTCCGAGCGACGCAGGACGCTGCGGATGCGCAGATCGTTATCGAGCTGGTTGTAGACCTCCCGGTCGGTCACATAGCGGAAGACCTCCGCCTCGATGATCGCCTGGTTGGCGGTCACCGAGGAGGCGCCCACCGAGGCCTCGGGGAGTGCAAAGCCGGTGGCGGGATCGTAGGGAACAACGACGGGGGGCGGGTCGACATCGAGGATCGAGACAGCCGCGGCACTCAGACAGCCGATGATGCCGAAGACAAGACCTGCCAGACCAAGGCGTTGCCAGAGCCGTTCGCGGCGCAGGGCACCGTAGACCAGCTCTTCCTCAATGATCTCTTGTTCACTCGCCACGTGTCACACCCCGCAATCACTCGGCCCGAAGGTCCGGCAAGGTGAAATCCATGAAGCGCTGTTCTTCGGCGATTGTGGCAGCATCAATCACGTCGCCTGTGCCGTCACCCACGGTTTGCACAGCTTCGAGCTGCCACAAGGCGACGAGGGCAATTGCCAGCTCCGCGGTCACGCGCGTGTTGAGATCGACGCTTTGCTTGAGCTCTTCCATGTCGTCGATGAGCCCGACGAGGCGGTCTACCCGCTCGAGCGATTGGCCGGCATCCTCATAGCTGTTCTGGGCCGCCGCCGAGACAAGGGCACCGGTGGTGGCCTGCGTCGCCACGCGGTTGGCCCCGGGATTTCCGCTCGTGGCCATTTCCGAGAGGGTGTCCTCGTCAAATCCGAGATCGGCCAGTACCCGGTCCATCTGGGTTTCGATCTCGCCCGCACCGGAGCCGGACAGGCCGGAGAAATCCCCAGTCTTGATCGCTTCAATCGTGGCGAGGATATCCCCGAATTCCTGATCGAGCAGGCCGTTCAACTCGTCTTCCATTTCTGTGCGGATGATTTCAGGCAGTTCGGCGAGGCGGGTGAGCGCCTCATAGGTTCTTTGCAGCTCCGCGAGTTGGTCCGTGAGTGTCGCAAGCTGTTCACGGAGCTGCGTCAGCTGCTCGTTTTGCAGAATCTCGTCCTCGATCATCTGCCGGAGCTGCTGGATGTTTTGCGCGATGTTCTGGGTATCGACGACGGGCACGCCTTGTGCTGCTACAGGGGGTAGGGCGCTGAACTGCAAGCCAATGCCAAGCGTTGTGACCAAAGCTGTCCTCAAGAGCAGATGTCCCATCATTCAATCTCCCTGATCGTAAAATCCATGAAGGCGCCTTCGGCCATGCGGGCGCTGGCCTGGGCCAGCTCCTCGGCAGAAAGGACGCGGGTGCGTGCTGCCTGAAGCCGGATGCGTGCAGCGACGAGGCGCACGAGTTCGGCGCGGGCATAGGTGTTGAGTGCGATGCTTTCCTGCACGTCTTCAGTCTCGGAAATCCGTTCGACGATGTCGGAAATGCGCAGGGCGGCTTGGCGGATCGCGGCTGGTGAGTTGCTGCCATAAAAGGCCGCCCCATGACCCGTGAGCGAGAGGTTGGCATTGGCGAGAAGCGCCGGGTCGATCGTGCCAAGCGCATCGATCCCGCCGATACGGCTTAGATAGAGATTGTAGCGTTCAGGGATGACCGACACGTAGTGCTGGGTCTCGCGGAAGGGTGGCACGCCGCCATACTCGAAAACCCAACCGGGTCCGGCGTTATAGGCCGCGAGGGCGTTGATGATGTTGCCATCGAATGTGTTGAGCTGGGTCGCGAGATAGCGCGCGCCGCCATGCACCTGAAGGTAGGGGCTGTCATAGTATTCCGGGTTGATGCCCAGATCGCTGGCCGTCCCAGGCATGATCTGGGTGAGACCATAGGCGCCGACGGGAGACCGTGCCCCAATCGTAAACCGGCTTTCCTGCCAGATCAGCGCTTGCAGCAACGCGCGCCACTGGACGGGCGAGAGCCCTGCGCGGCCAACACCCGCAAAGCCGCTGGTCTCCTGGGCGACCCGGATGATGAGCTGCTCGATGTTCTCAGACGCATCCCCGAACATCTGCGCACCGCCGGGATTGGGATCAATGTCACCCGTGCCATAGACCGCCTCGACAGAGCGGGCTGGATCGCCACTGCCGCTTTCCAGGCCCGAGACCATCGCCGGCTGTCCTTGACCGCCGAAGCTGGTTTGGGCATCGAGGATGCGTCGGAGGGTTTCCAGCTGCTCCCGTTCGATCTCGGCGATGAGTTCGCGCACTGCAAGCTTGTCGGCCTGAACAGCTAAGTCTGCCTCGCGATCGCCGGTCTCGACGATGTCACGCGCGGTCAGCCCACTGTCATTGGTCGGCACGCCTTGAGACAAGGCGAGACCGGGCAGCAGGCAAAGTGCCAGGATATGAGGCAGGCTAGACTTCAATGTCGCCCTCCGGCGCATCTAGAGGCGTGAAGGTGCAATCAGGCGCGACAGGGGCTGTCGAGGCCAGGAAGGTGAAGCAATTGGCCTGCGGTTCCTGGTACTGGGCGCAGGAGGCCA
>NZ_FQVP01000006.1 GCF_900129395.1 Pseudosulfitobacter pseudonitzschiae | reverse complement strand
TTCAATGTGGCGGTTGGCCGGGTTCCCCGCGGGGACCCTGATGGCGACACTGCGGTTGTTGCGGCCCCATGTGGCGGCGGTCGGTGCATAGCTGTTGCGTCCGAAGCGGCGCCACGAATTGATGTTGGGCGCATAAAGCAGCATGGACTGGGCCAGCGTCCTTTGCAGCCCCGCCACCGCATTCAGCAACAGCGGTGCGAGGTCCCCGCCCGTGTCCGCCATCAGGTTCCGGCCCGCCTCATCCGTCAGGCTGGTGTGCAGATGCATCCCCGAGCCGGAGCGCCCGCCAAAGGGTTTTGCCATGAAATTCGCCCGCATCCCGTGACGGATCGCAAGGCCCCGCACCAGCCGTTTCAGCATCACCAGATCATCCGCCGCGCGCAGCCCGCTGTCGCGGTGGCGCAGGGTCAGCTCATATTGTCCGGGCGCGTATTCGGAGATCATGGTTTCGACCGGCAGGCCCTGCGTTTCGGCATGGGCATAAAGCTCGGCGATGAAGGTCTGCATGTTGTCGAGCGGGTCCAGGCTGTAGACCTGATTGGTCTGGTTCAGGTCGCCCGTGATCGGCATCCTTGCGGCCTGCGGGCGGCCATTGGTGTCGCGGGTGGCGTCCAGCAGGTAGAACTCGAGCTCAAAGGCCATGACGGGGTTCATGCCGATCTGGTTGAAGGTCTCGATCTGACGCGACAGCGCATGACGCGGATCGGCGCCCATGCGGGTGCCGTCCAGCTCATACAGGCTGACACGGACCTCGCCGCGTTTTGGTGAGGTCCAGGGCAGTTCCACCAGCGATCCGGCAATCGGCCAGGCGATACGGTCGGCGTCGCCATCGTCCCAGACCAGGCCGGTTTCGTCCACATCCTCGCCCGTGACGTCAAGGCCGAGGATCGAGCCCGGCAGGTGTCGGCCGGATTTGTACAGGCCCGGCAGTTCGTGACGGCGGATGATCTTGCCGCGCGCGATCCCGTTGGGGTCGATCAACACAAGGTCAAAGGCGGAGATGTCCGGGTGTTTCGCAAGAAAGGCTTCGGCCTCTTCGATCGAGGCGGCTTCGTTCGGTCTGGTGTCGGTCATCATTTGCCTTTCCGTGTGACAAGTCGCGTCAGCACGTTTTCATAGGCGCTCAGCAGCCCTTCGACCTGTGCGTCGGTCGTGGTGGGCGCGACCAGCACCATGTTGTGGAACGGTGTCACCAGATAGCCCTGGTTCAGCACACCGATGTGCAGGGCGTGTTGAATGTCGTCAATCGCCGCCGCGCGCGCCTCTGCCGCGTTGCGCACCGGATCAGCCGAGAACACAATTTCGAGCCGCGCGCCAACGCGGCTGACGTGCCACGGCAGCCCTGCGGCGCGGATCGCATCCGTAAAGCCCTGTTCCAGCCGGTCGGCGTGGCGGTTCATGGTGGCATAGGCCTCTGCCGTCATCACTTCTGACAGGCAGGCACGCAGGCAGGCGATTTGCAGCGTGCTGCCCGACAGGGTTGTGCCGATACCGGAATGGCCGATGCCGCTCATCTTGGCGCGGATGTCGGACAGGGCTTTGGCAACCTTCTGCGACATGCCCCAGATCGCGACCGGCACGCCGCCGCCCACGGGTTTGCCGACGACAAAGATGTCCGGGTCAAGCCCATGCACCGCAGTATAGCCGCCAAGGCCAGTCGAGATCGTGTGCGTTTCGTCGATATGCAGCAATGTGCCAGCCGCACGCGTCAGGTCGCGCAGCGCTGTCAGATAGCCCTCGTCCGGCAGGATCATGCCACAGTTCGTCATCACCGGTTCGGCCAGAACGACGGCGATGTCGCCTGCCTCAAGCGCGGTTTTCAGCGCGTCGATATCATTGAACGGAATGCTGACGGTCGTCGTGGTGACATCGACAACCTGACCCAACAGGTTCTTGCGGGCGACGGTTTGACCGTCCTCAAGGTCAACCAGCGTTTCGTCAACGGCACCGTGATAACAGCCATCGAAAACCAGGATCTTGTTGCGCCCCGTCACCGCCCGCGCGACCCGGATGGCAAAGCGGTTCGCGTCGCTTGCGGTGGTGGCAATCTGAAAGACGAAGGGGCCGAAACGGTCCGTCAGCAGCTTGCCGACTTCCGCGACCTCACCCGAGGGCAGCATCGTGGTCAGGCCGCGTGTGCCCGACTTTGACAGCGCCTCGACAATGGGCCGGGGGGCATGGCCGAACATCGCGCCGGTATCGCCAAGGCAGAAATCGACAAGCGTGTTGCCGTCAATGTCGGTCAGGGTGCTGCCAGAGGCGCCAGCGACGGCAAAGGGAAAGGGCATCGGCCAATCCCGCATCCAGTGCTGGGGCACCTGATCGTAAAAACCCGGCGCCCGGTTGGCGAACATGTCCTTGCTGCGCGGTCGAAGCTGTTCGTAAAGCGGTGCTTCGTGCGCAACCATCTCGCGGGCGTTTTCGCACAAGGCCGCGACATCAAGGCCCGGCGAAAGTGTGGCGGTGTTGGTCTGGGTGTTCATGGTGGGCCTCATGCATAAAGTTATAACTTTATTGAGGGTGGAGGCACATTTTGTCAATCGGTATCACAAAATATGGCTAAAATATTGCGATATGGCTGATCCTAAGGCCTTGGATTTTGCAAAAGTTATAACAATTAGCGGGTTTGTCACGGTGGACGGATCACTGCGGACACTGACAGCAGGGCGTGACAGGCCGTCTTTTGGGCGAAGATTCGGCGTGATCTGCCAAGGCTTGAAGATGCCCGTCCCAGGCGTTGTTTCGTGCCGCAATTGTCAGGGCGGTTGTCTTGGGTGGCAGGCTATCCTCAGGCGACCTGTTCCAAGATCTGCCGGCCGCTGCGGCTGATCCCTTCGCGAATGTCGTTTTTGACGGCTTCGCCCAACGCCTCGACGTCCCGCGCCCAAAGCGCGTTGATGATTTGTTTGTGGTGATCCACGCCCGGCACCTGGTTCAGGCGCACCAGCACCTGACGCTGGAATGGCCCCAATTGCAGCCAGACACTTTCGATCACGGGAATACAGACCTGGTGGGGGTTCACTGCATACAGCATCCTGTGAAAATCCTGGTTCAGGATCGTCAGGGCGTCATAGTGCCCCTGGGCCAGGACCCTGTCCATCTCATCGTCAAGCGCGGCCATTTTTTCAATAATGATGTCAGAGATATATGGCACGGATCGCGCGGCTGCATGTACCTCTAACGTGATCCGCAGCGCGACCAGCTCTTCGAAGCGGCCCAGCGTCATGAGGGGTACGGCCATCCGGCGGTTTGGCAAGATCTGCAGCGCATGTTCGGTGCTGAGCCGCCGCACCGCCTCGCGTATGGGGGTTGGGCTTAGGTTCAGCGCCTCGGCCAGTCCCCGCATCGTCAAATGCGCGCCCGGCTCGATTGCTCCGACCATGATCGCATTCCGCAGCCGCGCATAGACGTATTCTTGCGTCGTCCGGTCCGCACCGAAATCGATCTCTGGAACGTTCAGTGTGTCGGCCTTTGCCATGCGATTGTCCCGCGTTTGTTTCCGCTCAGCGACAATATTCGAGAAAAAAATTGACACAAGCTTCAAATGAAATCTAAACACTGAATATGATATCACAAAATTACTCAAGATATCACTTAGGAGTCTCCATGTCTGATTTCAACGTAACGCACTGGCTTGCGGACAGGCCCGAAATTCAATCGATCTTTGCCTGCGTCTGCGATCTGAACGGCACCCTGCGTGGCAAGCGTGTTCCTGTTGATCAGGCCGAGAAAGTGGTCGAGGGCGGCATGCGGATGCCCCTGTCTGTCGTCGGCCTTGATGTCTGGGGCGAGGATATCGAGAACAGCAAGCTGGTCTTTGAAACCGGCGATTCCGACGGTCTGTGCGATTTTACGGGGCGTGATCTTTTGCCCATCACCTGGCTGGACCGGCCCACGGCGATGGCCATGCTCTGGATGCGTCAGGAGAACGGCGCACCGTTCCCCGGC
The DNA here is from genome assembly GCF_900129395.1 of Pseudosulfitobacter pseudonitzschiae. Classification (GTDB taxonomy): domain Bacteria; phylum Pseudomonadota; class Alphaproteobacteria; order Rhodobacterales; family Rhodobacteraceae; genus Pseudosulfitobacter; species Pseudosulfitobacter pseudonitzschiae. The sequence continues at coordinate 246,600 of NZ_FQVP01000006.1, read as the reverse complement.
GACCCGCGCCGCGCGCTTGGGAGCATTGTCGAGCGGTACAAGGCGCTTGGCCTGACGCCGGTTGTCGCGTCCGAGCTGGAATTCTACGTCTGCGATCCCTCGGGCGACAAGCCCGAAGCCCCGCGTTCGCCTGTCACCGGAAAACGGCTGGATTCCGACGGTGCCCTGTCACTGGATGAACTTCAGCATTTCGACGGGTTTCTGAACGACGTGTACGATGCCTGCGCGGAACAGGGCATTCCGGCTGATGCGGCCATTTCGGAAAACGGTGCCGGTCAGTTTGAAATCAACCTGATGCATGTCGATGACCCGCTGCGTGCGGCTGACGATGCGGTCTTGTTCAAACGGCTGGTCCGGGGTGTCGCGCGCAAACACGGTTTTGCCGCGACTTTCATGGCCAAGCCCTATGGCGACCGTGCCGGCAGCGGTTTTCACGTTCACTTCTCGCTTTTGAACGAAAAGGGTGAGAACGTCTTTGACAACGGCGGCGAAGAAGGCACGGACATCATGCGCAGCGCCGTTGCCGGGCTTTTGGAGACGATGCAGGAAAACAGCCTTACATTTGCGCCGCATGAAAACTCTTTCCGGCGCTTGCTGCCCGGTGCCCATGCGCCGACGGGCGTGGGTTGGGGATATGAGAACCGGACTGTCGCCGTGCGTATTCCGGGTGGCAGCCCCAAGGCACGGCGCATTGAACATCGTGTCGCCGGTGCCGATGCAAACCCCTATCTGGTGATGACCAGTGTTCTGGGCGGCGCGCTGATGGGGATCGAACAGGCGCTTGTCCCCGCTCCGGCGGTTATTGGCGACGCGTACCGGCAAGAACTGCCGCACCTGCCGCTGGACTGGGCCAGCGCGATCGAGGCCTTCCGGCGTGGCACCCATGTCCCGGACGTCTTTTCCAAACAACTGCAAACCATGCTGGTGGAATGCAAGACACAAGAGCTTAAACGTTTTGCCCGCCACGTTACCGATTTTGAATATCATTCATATCTGGAGGTCGTGTGATGAACGCTGCCAATAACACCTATGCTGGCAACGGTCAGCACACGACAAGCTATTACGCGGCCTCGGCCAACCCTGCACCCAAACGTCCGGCTTTGAGCGGCATCAACGAAGTTGACATCTGCATCATCGGGGCAGGGTACAGCGGCCTGTCGACCGGTCTGCATCTGGTTGAAAAAGGGTACAAGGTGGCCATCGTCGAAGGCGCGCGGGTCGGATGGGGCGCGTCCGGGCGCAACGGCGGCCAGATCGTCAACGGGCTGAACGCCAGCTTGCAAACGATCAAGAAACGCTATGGTCAGGACACCGCGACCTTTGTCGCCGGTCTGGTACAGGAAGGGGGCCAGATCATCCGCGAACGGGTCAAGACTTATGGCATCCAGTGTGACCTGAAAGATAAGAACATCTTTACCGGGCTGACCAGTGCCCACATGAAAGAGCTGGAAGACCGTCAGGCGCTTTGGAAAAGCTACGGAATCGACAATCAGGAACTGCTCGACAAGAACCAGCTGCGCGCCCATATCAACTCGGATCTCTACGAAGGCGGGCTTGTCGACCATTCCGGCGGGCATATGCATCCGTTGAACCTCGCATTGGGCGAGGCTGCCGCGTTCGAAAAACTGGGTGGCATCATCTATGAAATGTCGCCGGTTACGGATGTGGATACCGATGCTGCAAAACCCGTGGTCAAGACGGCCAAGGGCAAGATGTTCTGCAAAACGCTTGTCTTGTGCGGCAATGCCTATCTGGGCCATGTCGTGCCCGCGCTGACGTCGCGCGTGATGCCCGTATCAACCCAAGTTATGGCCACCAAACCGTTGGGCGAGGAGCTGGCGCATTCGCTGATCCCGCAGGACGCTTGCGTCGAGGATATCCGTTATATCCTGGACTATTTTCGCCTGTCTGGTGACAAACGCATGTTGTTCGGCGGTGGAACTGTTTACGGCGGCGCGGACCCGCGCGACATCGAGGCCAAACTGCGCCCCAATATGGAAAAGGTCTTTCCACAGTTGAAAGGCATCCAGATCGACTATGCCTGGAGCGGCAATTTTGCCCTTTCGTTCAGCCGTGTGCCGCAGATGGGCCGGTTGGGCAACAACACTTATTTTGCCCATGGTTATTCCGGCCACGGCGTGACGGGGTCGCACACCTTTGGTCGCATTCTGTCCGAAGCCATCGACGGTGATCTTACGCGGTTTGATGTTTTCGAAAATATCCCCTGGTTTCCCTTCCCGGGCGGCAGGGTGTTCCGCGTTCCCTATTCCGTGATGGGGTCGTGGTGGTACGCGCTGCGTGACCGGCTTGGGGTCTGAAAACCGGCCAACAGGCTTTGACGAAACGCGGCTGTCTCGACGCTGGCAGGCGTTAAGGGAAGAAGATTGGCATTTTCCAGGCCGGGCGCACCCCGGTTGGGATGCCTGCCATTCATGGGGATTGCGATGGCTTTTTCAAAGGCTTACGGCAAAGTAAGCCCTTGAATTTGATGCCTATTTCTGGCAGCAGCCCCCGACGCAATCACCATGGATCGCCATAGGGGTCAGGTCATCGTCATGGTGTGAAAAGCAATCTTAAATACTTGATCAAAAATGCAGCATTACCAACCGATACGCCTGTTGAAATCGGGGAAACGCGCCCTGTGACAGATAATATTCTTGATTGTATACTATTTTGCATCCAAGTTTCTCCAAGCGCGACCTACAAGCGCACTTAAAACAGGGAGTAACACCATGAAGACTTCATTTGCTGCGGCGCTGTCAGGTGCCATTGCCGCTTTGACATTTGCATTTTCCGCCGCTGCACAGGACCTGCCTGACGCGCTGGTGATCGGCACGGAAGGGGCCTATCCCCCGTTCAACTTTACCGAATCCGACGGCAACGTGGCCGGGTTCGAGATCGATCTGGGCAATGCCATGTGCGCCCATATAAAAGTTGAATGCACCTGGGTTACCCAGGACTGGGACGGCATCATCCCCGGCCTGCAGGCCAAGAAATACGATGCGATCATCGCGTCGCTTTACATCACCGACGAACGCCGCAAGGTCATCGCGTTTTCGGACAAATATTATAACGTGCCCTCGCGTTTCGTGGTCGCGACGGACAGCCCCCTGGATATCTCGGCGGACGGCCTGTCCGGGGCCATTGTCGGCACCCAGCGCGCGACCAGCTTTGAGCGCTACCTGACCGCCGAAATGCCCGATGTCGAAGTGCGGCTGTACGGCACGATGGACGAGGCCTATCTCGATCTTGGCTCGGGCCGTGTGGATGCGGTGCTGGGCGATGTTGTTGCCTTGCAGGATGGTTTCCTTGGCACACCAGAAGGCGCGGGTTTCGAGCTGCGCGGGCCGGAATTCACCAACCCTGAGTATTTCGGCTATGGCGCGGGCGTTGCGGTGCGGCAGGATGATCAGGCCATCGCTGACGCCTTTTCCGAGGCGATCAAGGCGCTGCGCGAAAATGGCACCTATCAGGAAATCTCGCAGAAGTGGTTCGGCCTCGACGTTTACGGCAACTGAACCATGGGGTCGGGCAGAACGCCCGGCCCGTGACCCCCAACTTACCCCCGAAAGGATCACATGCCCGATTTTCAGGGATACGGCTGGCTGCTGCTGGATGGTCTGGTGCTGACAGTTGGCGTGGCGATTGCGTCGATGCTGGGCGCCTTGGCCCTTGGCCTGCTGGCGGCACTTGGCAAGCTTTTTGCCCCGCGTGCAGGAAAAATCCTGATCGAGGTCTATACGACCTTTGTGCGCGGTGTGCCGGAACTGGTGTTGCTGCTGCTGATCTATTACGGCCTGCCGACGCTGGTGCAGAACACGGCCGCCAAGGCAGGCTACGACCTGTCGCTGTCGATCAACCCGTTTGTTGCAGGCATTGGCACGCTGACGGTGATCTATGCGGCCTTTGCCTGCGAGGTTTTTCGCGCCGCCTATCTGGCCCTGCCACCGGGCCAGCGCGAGGCCGCCTATGCGCTGGGGCTGAACCCGGTGATCACCTTCCGCAAGGTCGAACTGCCGCAGATGATGCGCTATGCGCTGCCCGGCTTGGGCAATGTCTGGATGGTGCTGGTCAAGGCCACGGCGCTGATTTCCATCATCCAGCTGCCCGAACTGATGCGCAATGCCGACATCGCGGCACGGTCCACGCGGCAGCCGTTCACCTTCTTTTTCGCGGCTTGCCTTTTGTATCTTGCGATCACCGCCATCTCGATGCTGGGGCAGGCGCGGCTTGAACGCTGGGCTGCGCGCGGCACGACCGAGGCCAAAAGCTGATGGACTTCATCCTCGCGAACCTGCCCCGATTCCTCGAAGGTGCATGGATGACCATCCAGCTGGCGTTGTTCAGCTGTTCTTTTGGTCTTCTCATGGCGCTGCCGATCGCACTTGCGCGGCTGTCGCGCAAACGGGTGCTGCGCAGCGCCGCCACGGCTTATGTCTTTTTCTTCCGGGGCACACCGCTGTTGGCCCAGATCTTCCTGATCTACTACGGCAGCGGGCAGTTCCGCCAAGAACTGAGCGCCCTGGGCCTTTGGACCTTCTTCCGGGATCCGTGGTTCTGCGCCCTGCTGTCGCTGACGTTGAACACGGCCGCTTACACCTCTGAAATCCTGCGCGGTGCGATCCAGGCGATCCCGAAAGGAGAAATCGAGGCGGCCAAGGCACTGGGACTGAATCGGTATCTGCTTTTGCGGTTGGTGATCCTGCCCCGCGCCATCCGCATCGGCTGGCCTGCTTACACGAACGAGGTGGTTTACCAGATCCAGGCCACGTCTCTTGTCTCGATCATCACAATCATGGATATCACCGGTGTGGCGCGCACCGTGGGGGCGCGCGACTTTACCTTTTTCGAAGCCTTTGGCCTGGCGGCACTGCTTTACCTTGTTCTGGTCTACGGGTTCATCTTCGTGGCCGGACGGATCGAAAAAAGGCTTGGCGCGCATCTGATCCGGACTGCCGCCGTGAACAAACCCAAGCTCGCAGGGAACATCAGATGAGTGAAACCATACCGCACTCCGCGCTTGCCACGGCCCCTAAGAAACGGGGTGTTCTGCGGGAGAAAGCCTTTTTGACCCTCAAGGACGCCATTCTGAGCGGCAACCTGCAACGCGGCGAACGGCTGTCCGAGGCGCGTCTTATCCAGGAGTTCGGCATTGGCCGCACCCCGCTGCGCGAGGCGTTGAACCGGTTGGAGCGGGAGGGGCTTGTCGTCAGCCAGCCCAACAGCGGCTACTCGGTGGCCAATCTGGATGTGGATGCGGTCTGTGACTTGCTGGTGGTGCGCGAAGGGCTTGACGCCATGGCCGCCGAGATTGCAACGGAAACGGCAAGCGATGCAGAATTGCAGGCCTTGGCACGGGTCATGGATGACATTTATGCGCTGGATCAGGCCCACGAACGCACACCGGAAGTCTATGCGCGCGAGCTGGAGCTGGGGCTTGAGGTGCACGAGGTGATCCTGGCCGCCACGCACAATGCCCCGCTGATCGAGATCACCCGCCGCGTCTACGACCAGCTGCGCCTTGCGCTCTGGGTCGAGGTGCGCTGGATCGATCAATGGTCCATGGCCGTGGCCGAACACCGCGCCATCGTCGAAGCCATGCTGGACCGCGACGCCCCCCGGGCGATGGCTGCGGCGAGGGCGCATGTGCGCTCGTCGCGCGACAACATGCAGATGATCCGCGAGGTTTCGGACCTGCGCCGGTCTCGTGGCAGCCGCATCCCGATGCGCAAAAACACATAAAAGACGGAGCCCCCAATGCGTGACTTTCATTTCCCCGGCCGGTCGGCTGTCCATGCGATGCAGGCCATGGTGGCAACCTCGCATCCCCTGGCGACCGAAGCCGCCATGCAGGTCCTGCGCGAGGGTGGCACCGCGATGGATGCCGCCATTGCGGGATCGGCTGTCATGGCGGTGGTCGAGCCGCAGATGACCGGGATCGGCGGCGATTGCTTTGCGCTGGTCGCGCCAAATGGCGGTGGCGACGTGATCGCCTTTAACGGGTCCGGTCGCGCCCCTGCGACGGCTTCGGCGGACCGTTTGCGCGAACAGGGGTTCACCGACATTCCCGTCGATTCCATTCACGCGGTCACGCTGCCCGGCGCGATTGACGGCTGGTTCCGGCTGCATGGCCGGTTCGGGCGGTTGGAAATGGCCCGGTTGTTGCAGCCTGCCATCGGCTATGCCCGAAACGGCTATCCCGTTCATGCCCGTGTCGCCCGCGACTGGCGCAAAGCCCGGACACATCTGGCCAGGCGGGACGCCGCACGCGCGCTGTTTCTGCCCGGTGGCGATTGCCCGGCCGAGGGCACGATCCACCGCCAGGAGCGTCTGGCCGAGACGCTGGAGATCATCGCAGCCAAGGGCCCGCGTGGTTTTTACGAAGGGCCCGTGGCCGAGGCCATGGTGCGCACGCTGCGCGCGCAGGGCGGCGTACATACTGCCACGGATTTTGCCGGGGTCGCGGGTGATTTTGTCACGCCGATATCGACCGACTACCGGGGACGGACCGTGCACCAGGTGCCGCCCAACAATCAGGGTCTGACCGCGCTGATGATGCTGAACCTGATGGAAGGGTTCGACCTGTCCGCGCTTGCCCCCGGCAGCGCCGAGGCGCTGCATCTGGAAATCGAGACCGCGCGTCTGGCCTATGCCATGCGCGACCGGCACATCACCGAATTGGGCGAGATGAAAGTAACGGTCGAGCAGATCCTGTCCAAATCCTGGGCGGATGAATTGCGCGCGCGGATCACGCCCGACCGCGCCATGACCGACATCGGCCCGCTTGGCCTTGGAACTTCGGACACCGTCTATATGACCGTGGTGGATCGTGACATGAATGCGGTCAGCTTCATCAACTCGATCTTTGACAGTTTCGGCAGCGGTATCCTCTGCCCCGAGACCGGCGTGCTGTTCCAGAACCGTGGCCATTCCTTCTCTCTCGATCCCGATCATCCCAACGTGCTTGCCCCCGGCAAGCGCCCGATGCACACGATCATGCCCGGCATGGTGACAGAACAGGGCAAGCCGGTGCTGTCCTTCGGTGTCATGGGCGGCGACTATCAGCCCTTGGGCCAGGCCCGCGTGATATCGAACCTCTTCGATCACGGGCGCGACCTGCAAGGCGTGCTGGATGCGCCGCGCGTGTTTCCCCTGGGCGATGTGGTCGAGGTCGAGCGCAGCGTGTCGGCGGAAGTGTTGCGCGGCCTTGCGGGCAAGGGCCACACCCTGCGGCTGGCCGAAGACCCGCTTGGCGGTGCGCAGGCGATCCGGATCGACCATGCGCGCGGCACGCTTGTCGGCGCCTCGGACCCCAGGAAAGATGGCTGTGTCGCGGGGTACTAGGGCCTCAGCGGCAACATTGCCCCGGTGATTGGCACGCGGCGGGCGTCACCGACTGTCCCACCGCAGATCCGGGGGGCACTGCCGTTCGGGGGCCTGGATCACCGCGCGTTCACCACACAGCCGTTGAGCCGTGAACCATCGACCTTGCCCCGTGAAATGTCTGCCCAGAATGGCACCAGCCCATCCGGCGCCACCTGATTTACGTCATATGTTGCAGAGGATCGGCTGAGGAACTGGCGCGCACTTTCTTCCAGATCGTTTTCAAAGGCGGCGGCTCCGACGCGGGCGACCACGTCGCTGACGCGGTCAGGTGCGAAGAACAATGCGCGCTCTGACGGCTGTGCGGACTCGGGATGCGTGAAGCCTATGCCGATCACGCGCGTCTCGCCAAAGTCCGGACGCGCGCGAATGGACTTTAGGATATCTTCGCTGCCGGCCACATCCAGAACGGCGACCGAACCTGCGCCGATGTCCGCCGTGTGCGTATAGGGCAGGACCCGCGTCCAGAATCCTGTTCCCTGGACGAAACCGACGCGTTCGGCAGAGGTCAGGCCGATCGGGTTCAAATCGCGCAACTCCCATGCCAGCGCGGTCGATGTCTTGCTTGATGCGCTGGTGACGACGACGTGAGAATAGCGTTTCAGCTCATGTTTCAGGTCGCGGCTGACCATATAGGCAAGAAAGTGCAGCGGTCGCAGCGATGCCTGCGTGATCTGTTCGCGGGTGTCGTCCGGTCCTTTGGGGAGATAGCCGTTATACAGTGGGTTCAGCGCGCTGCGCCGCGCGGTAACGTCACGGAACCCGGCGCGGGTCATCTTTGGCCGCACGGTCAGATGGGAACCTGCGGGCCAGAGACCGTACCACCTGGAGCCAATTTCGAGCGCGGAGCGGCTTTCGACCACAGTCGCATATCCCCAGACCGGCGGGATCATGCGGCCTGCGGGATTGTCAAACAGCGTGTCATAGCCAAAATCACCGGCGGTCTGGACGTAGGTCACATTGTTGGCCGACAGCGCAAAGCTTTGAAGGGCAAACCGGGCCTCGCCGTCCTCTATCGGGACCGGATCGAAAGTTGAAATCACTGCGTTGCCGACCCGGTTCGGATCGACGGACAAATGCCAGGCAAGATGATCTGTGTGCTGTTCCATTGGGGCAGTATAGCCAGGCCGCGGCGCGCATGTGTGACGTTTGCTGACCGTTGGTCAAACCGCGCCGGGTGCCTTGGCCGAGAGCCTGCGCAGGGGAACGGTGCGCGGCTGCGCGAACAGGGCTTCACCCGTCTTGACAAGATGTGCCAGCAGCGCGTCCGGGTCACGCAGGTCGAACAGGTCCCCCACGAGCATCTGACCTCGGTCCGGGTCATTGAGCGCCAGATGCCGCATCCCGAGGATCGAGAAGAGCCGCCAGCCGGTTTCTTCTTCGGAGAACCACGGGGCGGCCTTGCGCAGCGCGTCTATGAATTGGCGATGGACGTTGACTTCAAAGAGGTTCGGATCGCTCACCTCCCTGTCGGCGGACAACCGGGACACCAGGTCAAAGTGCCTGAAAATGCCGAATCCGGTCGACGGGTCGGACGCCCACCTGACCGAGGGTTCCAGAAATGCGTCCAGAATATCGGCCACGCTTGGATTGCCGGAGGTTGCGCGAAAACAGGCGGATTGCAGGCGGGTCAATCGTTCCGCATTGAATTTCAGATAGGTCTTTTCCATGACGCGACGGATCAACCGGTCGCGACTGCCGAAGTGATAGTTGATCGCTGTATGGCTCGTGCCGACACGCTGCGCGATCTTGCGGACCGTGACCTCGTCCAGCGTTTTTGCCTCGATCAGCAGTTCTTTCGCGGCGTCAAAAATGGCTTGGGCGGCTAATGTCTTCATCTGCATGTCTCCGGTCACCCAGGCGCGCGTGACGAGGTCATTTGCCGGACAGGCTGATCCGGTGTGAGGTGCGCCCCATGCCTTGGACAGGATCTGGCGTTTTAAGCTTTGATCTGCGCCTGCGGAACGTGTTGCCTTGCTTGGATTTGCCGTGAGTAGACCACTGCCGGTGGTCTGCCGCCAAGGGTTTTGTGCGGAGGGCGGTCAGGAAAACGACCGGCGCAAATGGCATGTCGGCCAGATCGACACCTATATCGCCTGCAACGGTCTGACTGCGCCCGCAGCGCCGCACGTTGTCAGGTTCGGGCGCCGGAGGTGGAGCGTAGAGGGATGAACCCCGAAGAGGCCGGGGTTACTCTCCGGGGCATTGAAAGCGAAAGATGGTGGCATTATCGGCCGGATCGCGCAGGCGGGTCGCCTTTACGCGAAAGATCGAGGCCAGACGCGCGGCATCGAGAACCTCTCCGGGCGGGCCGCACGCGACCATCCGCCCCTCGTCCATCACGGCGAGGCGGTCACATCCCATGGCCTGGTTAAGGTCATGCAGCGCGATGATCACCGTGACCGGCAAATTGCCCACCAGCCGCAACAGCGACAGCTGGTGATGGATATCAAGATGGTTGGTCGGTTCGTCCAGCATCAACAGGCGGGGTCTTTGGGCCAGGGCACGGGCGATCTGGACCCGCTGGCGTTCACCACCTGAAAGGGTCGCCCACCTATGCTGTGTCATGTGGGCCATGCCCACAGCCTCTAGGGCGTCGTTGACGATGACCCGATCCTGAGCGCCAAAGGGTCTGAGCGCCGAAAGCCAGGGCGTCCGCCCCAGTTCGACCACGTCACGCACCGACAGCGCCTCGGAGGTTTCTGCAATCTGTTCCACAACCGCGATATTCTGCGCGATGTCGCGCCTGCTGAGGCTGGTCAGGGGTTCGCCGTCCAACAGCACGGCGCCGGACGGGCGCGCCAGAAGTCCGGCCAGAAGGCGCAGCAGCGTGGATTTGCCCGAGCCATTGGGACCGATCAGGCCGAATGTTTCGCCCGGGGTGACCTCGAACGAGACATCCTGAACAATGCGCCGTGCGCCGGTCGCCCAGCCAACAGAACGTGCTTCAAGTTTCATAGCCGTCTCCGGTTGCGCACAAGGATCATCGCAAAGCCCGGCGCACCGACAAGCGCGGTGACCACGCCGATCGGCACGACCTGACCGGGGATCAGCATGCGCGAGGCGATATCCGCCAGGATCAAGAAGACAGCCCCCGCCAGGGCCGAGGCAGGCACAAGACGTGCATGCCGTGGGCCGACAACAAAGCGCATGGCATGTGGGATCACGAGGCCGACAAAACCGATGGAGCCGACCAGGCTGACCATTGTGGCGGTCATCAAGGTGACTGCACCGATCAGCATTATTTGCACCTGACGCACTGCGATGCCAAGCGATGCCGCGGACGACACGCCGAAGGAAAACGCGTCCATTGCCCGCGCAAACCACAGGCAGATCAGAAAACCGATCACAGTGACGGGGGCGGCCAAGATCACATCGGGCCAGCGCACGCCCGACAGGTTGCCCAACAGCCAGAACATGAGACCGCGCGCCTGTTCGGCATTTGCCGATTTGGCAATCAGAAATGAGGTCAGCGCGTTGAACAGTTGCGATCCGGCAATGCCAGCAAGCACCAACTGCGCCGAGCCGCCACCCGCTGCACGCGCCAGCATTGCGACCACGGCAAAGGCCAGCGCCGCCCCGATAAAGGCCCCGCCCGAGATACCCAGCAGGCCACCCCCGACACCCAGAATGGTGACGGCAACCGCGCCCGCGCCGGCCCCGGCAGACACGCCCAGAAGATATGGATCGGCCAGGGCATTGCGCACCAGGGCCTGCAGGACGACGCCCGACAGGGCCAGCCCCGCGCCGCAAGCTGCGGCCACCAGGGTGCGCGGCAGCCGATAGCTCCAGATGATGCCCGCGTCGATAGGGTCAACGGCCAGACCGGCATTCCACAGATGGTTGGCAAAACTCGCCGCCACCGTTGACAGCGGCAGCGGCGTTTCCCCGACAATGACACCGGCCAGAATGGCCAGCAGCAACAGTGCCGCCCCTTGGGCAATCCACAGTCCACGGGCGCGCCGTGAAGCGCCGGGGGCGGTCACATCGGTCATTGCAGATCGAATTCCGGCAGGGCACCGGCCAGGGTTTCCAACGCCGTGACATTGCGGATCGACGGGTCCATCGAATGTGCGTTCAGGATGACGATGCGGTTATTCTTTACCGCGTCCATCTGGCTGGCCACCGGATCGGTCCGCAGGAATTCCAGCTTTTTCTCGACGTCATCCGCCTCGAACCGGCGCCGGTCCATCTCGGCCACCACAATCACCGAGGGATTGGCGCGGGCAATCGATTCCCAGCTGACAACCGGCCATTCCTCGTCGCTTTCGACCACATTCCGCAGCCCCAGCTTTTCCATCATATAGCCCGGAGGGCCCTTGCGTCCCGCGACATAGGGGTCGATGTCCATCTCGGTCGACGAGAACCAGAACACCGCCGAGGCATCCTGAAGATCAAGCGCCGTCGCCTTTTCGATCGCGGCCGCTTCGCGGGCCTTCAGGTCCGCCACCATCGCAGCGCCTTTTTCGGAAACATCGAAGATCTGCGCAAGCTGGGTGACGCCTGCATAGATGCTGTCCATTTCGAACATGGCCAGCCGGGTGCCGTCCGATCCGGTGCTGTTGTCCTTGGCCCAGCAATCGGCGGGCAACACATAGGTGGGGATACCAAGATCGGTGAATTGTTCGCGCGTGGCGACGATGCCCTGGGGGCCGATATGCCATTCATATTGCGCCACCACGATATCGGGGCGTTTGTCGACCACGGATTCAAAACTGGGGTCATTGTCTGCCAGACGTTCGATGTCTGCGTTCAGCGCGGCATATTCGGGCAACACTTCGGTGAACCACACCGACGTTCCGGCAACCTTGTCGCCAAGTCCCAGCGCATACAGAACCTCGGTTCCGGCCTGACCGACCGTCACCGCCGTTTCAGGGGCCGCGTCAAAGGTGACTTGGACGCCGCAGTTCTCGATCGTCAGTGGATAGCTTGTCTGGGCCTGAACCACAGGCGCGAACAAGGCCGCGCCCAGCAGGGCCGCCGTCAGGGATGTGTAGGACATTGCATGTCTCCGGTGTGTGATGCGCCCGAAGACAAAGAGGGAATGACGAACCCGTGCATGACCGGCACCACAACCTGAGCGGTTGAAATGCGGGTGCTGGCAATGGCCGATGCCGGTGGGCACCGTGGGATTGGTTTCATTCGACACCTCCCCGGACTCCCCGCCCGGGCCGCGTTGCGTTTATGTCGGCAGGTCTCCTGACTGGCGAGTCTTCACGGCAGCGGCCTTCCCATGGCGCGGTGGCCACAGTGGCATGATCGCTGCACGCTCGTCGCCTACAGTTGCGGGGGCAGTTCCGGTTCACCGGCGGACCGGTGGCGGATTCCCTTTTGATTCCATATGGAAACCGACAGTTCCATTTCTAGTTGGCAATTCCGGCTGTCGCAATGGCTCATTCTGGTCTGGCATTGGTGAAACTCCGCTTCGCGTGTGGTCGGAAATGCTGGTGATACCTATTGCTATGGTTCAGTGATTTGTCTTCGCAACAGGTAGGTGTCCATGATCCAGCCATGCTGTGCCCGTGCCTGCGCCCGCATCTGGATGATCTGCTGTGCGACATCGCCGATGCGACCGTGCGCCAGGATCTGTTCGGGCATACCCAGAAACGCCCCCCACCAGATGCAGGTGTCGGGTGGAAGCATTTGAAAAGAACAGTCCCCGTCCAGCATGACAACCAAGGTCTCGGCGTCTTGCGGCCAACCGTGATCGCGCAGCCGCCGTCCGGTGGTGATGGTCACAGGACCGTTGAGTGTGTTCAACGTCAATACATGCGCCGCCGTCAGGGCCTGAATGGCGGTGATGCCCGGCACAACCCGCAGGCGGGGCGCAGGGCTGAGCCGTCGGGCGATGCGAAGCGTGCTGTCGTACAATGACGGGTCGCCCCAGACCAAAAGCCCCACAGGCCCCGACCGATCCGTTTCGGTCAGCGCGCTTTGCCAGCGGCGGGCAATCTCGTCATGCCAGCGTGCGACCCTTTCGATATAGGGCAGGGCAGGATCACGCTCGGGATAGTCAAAGGCGACAACCTGCGCCTTCGTGCCGCTGGCCTTCAGGATGTCGCGGCGTAACGCGGCAAGGTCGTCCTTGCCTGCACCCTTTTCGGGGACCAGAACGACTGACACGTCGCGCAGGGCTTGCATGCCTTCGGCGGTGACATGTGCCGGGCTGCCGGTGCCTATTCCGATCAGCCAGATATCCAGGGGGGTATCGCTCATTCCGGGGCCTCGGCCAGGGGGCCGTAAAGGATCAGTGCGGCGCTGTCGCCAACCTCCTGCGCCAGCTGCGCGGCCAGCCCGGCAACGTCCGAGCGGGTGATAAGCTGTTCGGGGCGGCTGACATTCTCGGCCAGTATGGCTGGTGTATCGGGCGGCAAACCATGTGCCAGCAGTTTTGCCAGAAGGTCCGGAAAGGTGCGTTTGCCCATGAAAACGACGGTCGAGGCGGTGGGGTCGGCCAGCGCGGTCAGGCTGATGTCACCGGGCAATTTGCCTGTCACGTCATGGCCGGTGACAAATTGGACCCGACGCGCCGTCAGGCGACGGGTCAGCGGTATGCCTGCCGCCGCTGCCGCTGCCACCGCCGAAGGGATGCCGGGAATGATTTCATAGGGGATTCCAGCCGCGCGCAGGGCGACAAGTTCTTCTTCGAGCCGACCGAAAAGCCCGCCGTCACCGGATTTCAGCCGGACAACCCGCTGGTCAATCCTTGCATAATCGACCAGCAGGCGGCTGACATGGTCCTGTCGCGGTGACGCACGCCCGGCACGCTTGCCGACCCCCACAAGGTCTGCGCCCCGGCGCGCATGACTTAGGATTGGTCCGGCACTGAGATCATCGAACAGCACGGCATCGGCGCGTTTCAGTCGGTCCACCGCCTTCAGCGTCAGCAATTCCGGATCGCCGGGGCCCGAGCCCACGAAGCTGACAAAGCCGGTCATTGCGTGGCCTCTTGCGCCGTGATGAGATGAAAGAACGTCCCGGTGACATGCCCCCGGAACGATCCGGTTTCAGGCACCGGTGCACCATCGGCATCGGCCACACGTGCCAAGGGTGCGTCGGGCTGCTCCAGGATGGTGGAGTAGTGGAATTCATGCCCCAGAAGCTGCGCACCGACGTCGTGCCCCGGCATCGCTGTCAGCAGTTCGACGCGTCGATACCCAAGGTGGAACTTGCGTTTCTCGTAGCTGGTCACAAGACCCAGCAGGCCGGCCATTTCATGGGCGGTGCCGTCCTTGTCGATCAGTGCGGTGCCAAGCGCCATGTACCCTCCGCATTCGCCGTGCACGGGCCGTGTCTGGGCGTGGCGGACCATGCCGTCGCGAAAACGGGTTGCCGCCGCCAATCGTCCGGCGTGCAGTTCTGGGTAACCCCCCGGCAACCAGACCAGATCGGCGCTTGGGTCGGGCGCCTCGTCGGCCAATGGGGAAAACGGCAGGATTTCCGCCCCGTCAGCACGCCATCCCTCCAACTGATGCGGATAGGTAAAGGAAAACGCCGCATCCTGCGCCAGCGCAATGCGTCCGGCGGGGGCTGCGGGCAGTGACCCCTTGCGGGCTGTGCCCTGATTGCCGCGCGCCGCGTCGCGCAGCGCAGCCAGGTCGACATGGGCCCGCAGGAAATCCGCATAGCCCGCGATGGCGGCGTCCAGGTCGGGATGTTCGACCGCCTGGATCAGGCCGAGATGCCGTTCAGGCAAGACCAGATCACCGCGCCGGGGCAGGCAACCCAGCACCTTTATCCCGGCCTGTTCCATGCCCAGCCGGGCCAATCTTTCGTGACGCGGCGAGGCGACGCGGTTCAGGATGACACCGGCAAAGGGCAGGTCAGGCCGATAGGCCTGAAACCCAAGCGCGGTGGCAGCGGCGGATTGCGCCTGGCCGCTGACATCGACGACCAGAACCACGGGCCATCCCATCTGAATGGCCGTTTCCGCCGAGCTGCCAAAACCGCTTTGACCTCGGGTCGCAACACCATCGTAAAGCCCCATGGACCCTTCGGCGACACATATGTCAGCGTCCCGCGACTGTGCCGCGACGGCTGCCAAAAGCTGTGGTCCCATCGCCCAGGTGTCCACGTTGAACGAATTTCGCCCGCTCGCTGCGCGGTGAAAGGCAGGGTCGATGTAATCCGGGCCGGATTTATAGGGCTGGACAGCGATGCCTTCGTCAGCCAACGCGCGCAGCAGGCCCAGCATCACCGTTGTCTTGCCCGTGCCCGAGGATGGCGCCGAGATCATCAGGCCGGGTGGAGTCGGAGCCACATCAGTCATCGCCATGGCTCCACCCCGCCCAAGGGCTGTCCGCGGTCTGAGGCCGGTACCGGCGATCGTAGTCCACAGCGTAAAGGCGGCTTTCGTCGAACCCTTCGCCCGCCAGCGCCGGACCCACAAGGATCAGGGCGGTACGCGTGATCCCGGCATCCAGCCGGTCGGCAATATCGGCCAGGGTGCCGCGCACGATCCGCTCGTCCGGCCAGCTTGCGCGGTAGACGACGGCCACCGGACAATCCGCACCATAAGCGGGCGTCAGATCGGCGGTGACCGTTGTGATGTTCTGCACGGACAGGTGAATGGCCAGCGTTGCACCCGTGGCCGCGAAGTTTGCCAAAGTCTCGCCTTTGGGCATGTTCGAGGCCCGTCCGGGGGTGCGTGTCAGCACCACCGATTGCGCCAGCCCCGGCAGGGTCAGTTCGGTGCCAAGCGCGGCGGCGGCTGCGGCAAAGGACGGCACGCCGGGCGTGACCGAAACGGGAATATCCAGCGCACGCAGGCGGCGGATCTGTTCGCCCATGGCGGACCAGACCGACAGATCGCCCGAATGCAGCCGCGCCACATCATGCCCTGCGGCATGGGCCTCTTGCATATGCGTGATGATCGCATCCAGATCGAGCGACGCCGTGTTGATCACCAGCGCATCCTTGGGGCAATGGGCCAGAATGGCTTCTGGGACAAGCGAGCCTGCATAAAGGCAGACCGGCGAGGCGGCGATGATGTCGCGCCCTCGCAGGGTCAAAAGGTCGGGTGCGCCGGGACCGGCACCGATGAAATGGACGGTCATGTCGCGTCTCCTATTGCGATTGCACAGGTCGCCAGCCTGTCATGTGAAATCACCCGCGCCGCCAGCAGGCGGGCGCCGGGTCCTGCTGCGGCCAGCGCCGCGGCTTCGGCAACGCTGCCGGTGTCATAGTGGGTGTGTGATGCGGCCGAGTGTGTCTGGACCGGCTGTTGTCTGAGTGTATCGACCTGGACCGCGACAACCGGAAGCCCAAGCGCCCGGGCAAGCCCCGCAAACGGCGCTGCATCAGCCTTGGCCGCCGCGGTTGCCAGGCAGTCGGGTGCAATGGCCTGCAACTCGAGCGCATTGCGCAGGCTGTCCACATGCGCCCCGTCGCGGAAACCGAACCCTGCGACGATCATAGGGTCACGCTCCACTGCACAATCGGAAAGCTGGCTTTCCAGCCTCGTCCGGGACCCAGCGGCGCGGCACGGGCCAGTTCGATCCGCAAGAGGTCACCCCCCCGTCGTTCGTGTGCCTTCAACAACACCGCCTCGCTTTCCAAGGTGACAGCATTGGCCACCAGCCGCGTACCTGCGGGCAGGTTCCCGTCAATCCAGTCCAGCAGCGCCTGGGACAGCCCCCCGCCGACAAAGACGCAATCGGGCCGCGTCAATCCTTGCAGCGCGGCGGGTGCGACCCCTTCGACAACTTGCAGCCGGTCCACGCCAAGCGCTGTGGCATTTGCCGTGATCCGTGCGGCGCGCGCGGGGTTTTGTTCGATTGTCGTCGCGCTCAGGCTTGGATCGCTCAGCAGCCATTCAATCGCAATCGATCCTGAGCCGCCGCCAATGTCCCAAAGATGTTCGAACGGACGTGGCGCCAGTGCCGAGAGGGTCATCGCCCGCACCGGCTGTTTCGTCATGGTGCCGTCGCTGTCGAAAAAAGTGTCCGGCCTGCCGCTGGCCAGAGGCAGGGCAATGCCTGTGCCTGCAACCTCGATTGCCGCGCAAACCGGATGGGCATAGTTGCCGCCGACACTTTCATCAGCACGCAGGTCGCTGCGCCGCATGTTCGGCCCACCCAGCGATTCCAGCACGCTGATCGCGGAGGCACCCCAGCCTTGTGCCACCAGATACTGCAACAACGACGACACGGCCGCACCGTCGCGCAACAGCACGATCAGCCGCACACCCGGCGCCAACGCAGGGCGCAGGCGTGACAGCGGCGCGGCATGCAGCCCGAAACAGCGCGTGGTCTCTAACGGCCAGCCCATCGCACCAGCCGCAAGCGAAAAGGTAGAGACCCCCGGCAATGTCCGCCATTCCCCCGGTGCCAGGTGGCGCATCATGCTGCCGCCTGCACCGAACCAGAACGGGTCACCCGACGCCAGCATGACGACACGCCTGCCACGATATCCCAGCAGGGTTTCGATGCCGTCGGCAAAAGGCACGGGCCACGTCACGCAGTCCGCCCGCAGTGGCGGCAGAAGGGACAGGTGGCGTGCCGCGCCCATGACGATTTCTGCATCTTCCAGCGCGGCAAGACTTGCACGCGACAGGCCTTCTGGCGCATCTTCGCCAATCCCGAGTATGGTCAGCCAAGGAGTATCAGGCATGCAGAGCAACCCCCTCGTCCTTGGTGGCACGACCGAGGCAACGGCGCTGTGCCGTGCGCTGAGCGACGCGGGTATCGGCGGCACAATTTCCTTGGCAGGCCGTGTGGCGCGTCCTTTGCAGCAGCCCTTGCCGCAGCGCATCGGCGGGTTCGGCGGCGTTGCGGGACTGGTGCAATATCTGACCGACCACCGCATCAGCCATGTCATTGATGCCACGCATCCCTTTGCCGCACAGATGAGCACCAATGCGATCCAAGCCTGTGCATTGGCGCATGTGCCGTTGATTGCACTGAGCCGCGAACTGTGGCGCGCGGGGGCGGGTGATAACTGGACCCATGTGCGCGATATTGCAGGTGCGGTCGCGGCCCTGAACCGTCCTGCGGCCCGTGTCATGCTGGCCGTCGGACGCATGCACCTTGCCGAATTCAGCCCGAACCCGCAGCATTTCTATTTGCTGCGCTTGATCGACGCGCCAGAAGAACGGATGCCCTTTCCCGATCACCGCATCGTGCTGGATCGCGGTCCGTTCACCTATCAAGGCGACCTTGAACTCATGCAGCAGAACGGGATCAACCTGGTCGTGTCCAAAAATTCCGGCGGCACCGGCGCGCGGGCCAAGCTGCTGGCGGCGCGCGCCCTTGGAATTCCCGTCGTGATGATTGATCGGCCCGACCTTCCACCGCGCCTGGAAACCTATGAGGTTTCCGCTGTTCTGGACTGGCTGCGTCATGGCAGGACCGATCTGGGCGTATAGACGATCTTGCGCCGCGCGCCTGTGATGATCCGTGTGTTGGACGCACCCACGATGACCACCGTGCGCATGTCTGCCATTTCGGGGCGCGCGTCATTCAAAGGCACGACGCTGATCTGTTCGTCCGGCGTGGACACCGCACGGGCAAACACAACCGGGCGCGCATCGGCGCAGGCCATCTGCAAAAGGTCCAGTGCGCGGGCAAAGCCCTCGGGTCGGGATTTTGAACGTGGGTTGTAGAACGCCATGGCGAAATCGCCCTCGACCGCGAGGCGCAAACGCTTTTCGATCAGGGTCCAGGGCTTGAGATTGTCGCTTAGATTTATTGCGCAGAAATCATGTCCCAGCGGCGCACCGACCCGTGCGGCAGCGGCCAGCATGGCGGTGATGCCCGGCAGCACCTCGATGTCCAGATCGCGCCAACTGGCAGGACCGTCTTCCAATGCCTCGAACAGGGCCGAAGCCATGGCAAAGACGCCGGGATCGCCCGACGAGACCACCACGACCTTGTGCCCCTGAAGGGCCAGCGACAGCGCATGGCGTGCGCGGTCAAGCTCGACCCGGTTGTCGCTGGGATGCAACGTCAGCCCCGCGCGCGGGGCAATCCTGGCGACATAGGGGATATAGCCGATCACATCGCTGGCCTGTGCCACGGCATCCGACACCTGCGGGGTGACCAGATCATCCGATCCCGGTCCCAAGCCTACGATTTTCACCCAACCCGTCATGGCCTGCGCCCCTGACCGTGGACGACGATGATCGAGAAATAGGGCGTGACCTGTCCTGCGGCCTCGGACAGGCGTCGGACCGTCTGACCCGGCATGCTGGCGTATTCGATCAACCAGGCGTCGTCGTATTTTCCTGCCGCGGTCAAAGCTGCACAGACCTTTTCAATGTTGCGCCCGATCTTCATCACGACCAGCGCATCGGTTGTTTTCATCCGCTCTGTCAACTGCTCTGCGCTGAGCGTTCCCATGAGCACCGTCAGAACATCGTCGCCCCAAGTGATCGGGCTGCCCGTGGCCGTCCAGGCGGCGGACATTCCCGTCACTGCCGGAACGACCTGCACCGGAACGTCATCTTTCAACCGCGTGTAAAGATGCATGAAAGAGCCATAGAAGAACGGATCGCCCTCGCTCAGCACGACCACATCCTCGCCGCCAGTGGCAAGGGCGCGCAGGTGCGCGGCGCAGTCTTCGTAAAAGCGGGACAGAATTTCGTTGTACTGCGGGTCGGTCAGGGGCACTTCGGTTGTGATCGGATATTCCATCGCGAATTCAACGACATCCGGGTGCAGCAGCCCCTCGATGATGGCGCGTGCCTGGCCGGTGCGACCGGCCTTGCGGAAATAGGCGACATGTTTAGCGCCGGTCAGCAACCGGTGCGCGCGCAAGCTCATCAGGTCCGGGTCACCGGGCCCCAGGCCGACGCCATGGATTGTACCAACGCTCATTCCTGTGTGCTCGCGATGGCGTTCACTGCGGCCACGGTGATGGCACTGCCGCCAAGGCGACCTTCGACGATACAGCACGGCACCGGCTGATCCGCCCAAAGTGCATCCTTGCTTTCGCGGGCTCCGACAAAGCCGACGGGGCAGCCGATGATTGCGGCAGGGCGCGGGCATGCGGGGTCTTCCAGCATGTTCAGCAGGTGGAACAGCGCGGTCGGCGCGTTGCCGATGGCAACAACCGCACCGTCCAGATGCGGCCGCCACAACTCCAATGCGGCGGCGGATCGGGTGTTCCCCATTTCCGCGGCCAGTTCGCGCACCCGTGGGTCCTGCAACGTGCAGATCACCTGATTGTCTGCCGGCAGGCGCGCGCGGGTCACACCCTCGGATACCATGCGCACATCGCACAGAACCGGTGCGCCGTCCTTCAATGCCGCCCGCGCGGCGTCGGCAAAGCCAGGCGACAGCTTTACGTCCCGTTCCAGGCCGACCAGTCCGGCGGCGTGGATCATCCGCACGACGATGGATTCCTCTGATGGGGAAAAGCGGGCCAGGTCAGCCTCGGCGCGGATCATGGCAAAGGACTGGCGGTAGATTTCTGCGCCATCGGTTTCATAAGTATAGGTCATTTTATGTCAGAATTCTCCGGTCATCACGTCGTCGGGTTTCAACCCTGTTTTATGGGGGGTGTCGCTTGCGTTGCCTGCCTGCACCAGGTCGAATTTGCCGTCCCTTCCGACAAGCGTCAGATCGGCCGATTGCTTGCGCGCACAGCCTTTTGAGCAGCCCGATACATGCAGGCTGCCACGGATCCGTGGCGCCAGTGTCCGCGCCAGATCGCGTGTCTCGACAGTGGCCGAGGGGCAAAAGGGTGCGCCGGGGCAGGCATCGACGCGCATCAACGGATCGCCGGGCGCGGTCACAAATGCAGATGAGGTTGGCATCGCTGCCCCCTCCAGCAAAAAGGCGCGCCAGGGTGTCAGTCGTATCCCGTCTGCACGCTTCAGGCATTGGCGCAGGGCGTGGGCGTCGATTTGCCCGAACGGTGCACCGACCAAGGCCCCGAGAGCGTGCGGTCCAATAGCGGGGCGCGCAGCGGGTGGGCGTGGTTGCGCGTTGGTCCAGTCGGAAGGCAAGGCAACGCGATTGCACACCGCAGCCATCCTGCGCGCTTGCGGCGTCAGATGATCGGCCAGCCAGACCGCCATTTCGGTCAGGGCGGTATTCGCGGTTTCTTCCGAGACCGCGCGACCGCCTTGCGCGCCATCGGCCCGCAGGATCAGCCCCGCCTGACCCTGTTCAATCCGGATGTCGGCAGAACAGCCAACCAGTTGCGGACCCGCCGGATCGCAATCGACCGCGAAGCCTACCTTTGCCGGCAGTTCGGGCAGATCAGCCAGGTGATCCAGCAGCGACTGTGCAAGCCGGGCAGTTGCGTCGCCCTTGGTCCAGAACGGCGCAACCAGGATGTTGCGGCGGCTCTCCTGTGCGGGGTCTTCATCCAACAGCCCCAACGCGCCCAGCCCCGCCAGAACCGTATCGAAATCCGCCTCTGCCACACCGCGGATCTGCAGGTTGGCGCGATTGGTCAGGTCGATATGCCCAGACCCATGGTCCACCGCGATGTCGCACAGCCCTGCGGTCTGGTCCGCTGTCAAACGCGCCAGCCTGGGCCGCACACGCACGACCAGCCCGTCCTCGGACATCATCGGACGGTAGGCACCGGGACACCAGCCTTTGACGGTCGGGGGCGTTGTCATTGCAAATCCGCCTGATCGGCCAGTATGGAATTGCGCCGCGTCTGCCACAGTCCGCTTCGCAGAAGTTCGGCAAAACGGGCCTGCATCGCCGCATGGGCCTGTGGATTGGCGTCTCGCAAGAAGCTGTCGGTCTCCGGGTCTCCCAGCGTCGCGTCGTGATAGAGGTCAAACAGGTGCGGTGCGACAACACCCGCCAGATGCGCAAAGCTGGCCATGTGATCCAGTGTTGCCGCGATTTCAGCCGCGCCGCGAAAGCCGTGTTGCTTCATCCCGGCGATCCAGCCGGGGTGTGACGCGCGGCTGTGCACCACGCGCGCGATTTCCTCGGACAATGCGCGGGCACGGGGACGGGTGGGGTCGGTATTGTCCAGATGGTACAACGCCGCGCGGCCGCCTGTGACCTGTTGTGCTGCGGCAAAGCCCGCTTCGTGCGCGGCATAGTCGCTGGCCAGCAACAGGTCGGTCTCGGGCAGGTCCTGCGCGTGAACAAAGCTGTCGGCCTGCGCCACACGTTCACGGATGCCCGCCGCGTCCGCCATGGCCGCATCGCCGTCCAGGGCCCAGCTGCTGGCCTTTAGCCAAGCTTCGCCCGCATTTCGCCGTCCGGTTTCGGTGTAATCCTCAAGGTTGGCGCCCATGGCTAAACCAAACTCGCCCGGCGCGGGTCCATACACACGCGCCAGATCGGTGCGTCCCACATAGGGGTTCCAGTCTTTTTCCTCGTCGCGGGCCGCCAGAACACGGACTGCCTGAGCAAAAAGCGTCGACAGCGTGGGGAACACGTCGCGGAACAGGCCCGAAACCCGCAGGGTGACATCAATGCGCGGGCGGTTCATTTCAGCCAAAGGCACGACCTCGACCCCCGAGACACGCTCGGACCCGGCATCCCAGACGGGGCGCACCCCCAGCAGGTGCAGCGCCATGGCGAAATCCTCGCCTGCGGTGCGCATTGTGGCCGATCCCCAAAGATCGACAATCAGCCCGCGCGGCCAATCGCCCTCGTCCTGAAGGTGGCGGCGGATCAGCTCCTCTGCCAGCCGTACGCCTTGCGCATATGCGGCACGGGTCGGCACCGCGCGCGGGTCTGTCGTGTACAGATTGCGCCCCGTGGGCAGCACGTCGGACCGACCCCGATAGGGCGACCCGGAGGGTCCGGCCTCGATACGTCGTCCGTCCAGCGCATCCAGAAGCGATTGCCGTTCCCCATTTGCCGACTCTGCGGTCGCAAAGGGCGTCTTGCCAACAGGGGCGCGGCCCCAGATATGCAACCCTTCGCCAAACTGGCTCTCTTTGATGTCACAGACAAAGCGGTCAATACGGGTGATCGCCTCGGCACTGCACGCGGCACCATCAAGCCCCAGGTCGCGTTCGACGCCTTGGGTCCGTGCTTCGGCGCGGATGTCACCCTGAAGCCGGTCGCGCCTGCGTGGATCAAGCCCGTCCGCGTTGGAAAATTCATCCAGCAGCGCCTCAAGACGGGACAGCCGTTCCGGTGTGCCACTGTCACGCAGGGGCGGGGGAATATGTCCAAGGGTCACGGCGCCGATCCGTCGCTTGGCCTGTGCGGCCTCGCCGGGGTCGTTGACGATAAAGGGGTAGATCACCGGCAATGCACCGGTCAGCGCCTCGGGCCAGCAAGCACCAGAAAGTGCGACCGATTTGCCCGGCAGCCATTCCAGCGTGCCATGCGCACCGATATGAACCAGCGCATCGGCCTGATCCTGAAGCCAGAGGTAAAAGGCAACATAGGCGTGACGCGGCACGCGCGACAGGTCGTGATAGCTGTCCTCGCGCCCCTCTTGCAGTCCGCGTTCCGGTTGCAGCGCAACCCGGATTTTGCCAAAGCGTGCAGCCGTAAAATGAAAGGCACCGTCGCGGGCATCCGGGTCGTCTTCGGGGGTGCCCCATGCCTCCTGAAGGTCCGCGCGCATCGACGCGGGCAGCTGTTCCAGCGCGGCCTTGTAGTTGGCCAGGGGCCAGCGGGTTTCACCTCCCGCCAGAACACGTTGAAGCGCGTCACCGGAGGGTGCATCGCCTGACCCCGCATCATAGCCGGAAGAGGCAAGATCAGAGAGAATTGTTCCCGCGGATTGCAACGCATCAAGGCCAACCGCATGACCCATGTTCCAGTCCTTGCCGGGATAGGTCGACAGCACCATTGCAACGCGCCGGTTGCCCGGTTCCTGTCCTGCAAGCTTCAGCCAGCCCATGATGCGTTTCGTGATCGCCTCGATACGTTCGGCGTCGGCCTGATGGGCAAAGCGGGAAAACTGCAAATGTGGGTCGCGCGGGCCCGGCTGCTTGAACGATGCGACACCGGCCAGAATGCGTCCGTCCACCTCTGGCAGAACGACATGCATGGCCAGGTCCGACGGCGACAACCCGCGTTCGGCCTTGGCCCAGGCGTCCCGGGTCGAGGTGGCCAGCGCAACCTGAAACACCGGCACGCCAGCCGCATCCAGCGGCGAGCGGCCATCGTCGCCTTTGCCGGAAAACGCGGTTGCGTTGATTATGGCGTCCGGTGCCAGCCGGGCGATCTGGCCGCGCAGCCAGCCTGCCGCCTCCGGTGCCTTCAGCGATGGGACGAACAAGGCCGCCACATCGCACCCCTGCCTGCGGAATGCGGAAAACAACGCCTCGATCGGCGCGAGGTCGGCGGCAACCAGATAGGACCGGTAAAAGACAATTGCCACGCGCTGGCGACCGGCCGGTGCGGGGGGCTGTGTCATGGCAAGCGCAGGACAGGCTGGCCCGGTTTCTGGTGTCCATGCCCCGACAGGTGGCAGCCCTTTGGCACCTTGCACAGGACCGGCATAAAGCCCTGCGGCCAGTGACAGTTGCGCCAATGCCGCTTGTGCCGCGACCGCGCCGCCGTTGTCGCACAGGCGCGCCAACCGGCGCAGGGTGGAAATCGGCAGGGTGGAGATTTCGTCCAACCGACTGTCAGGCCGCCCGTCAGCAGGCACCACCGCCAGCGCGATGCCGTGGGTGCGGACCAGCGATTGAATATGTTGCAGGCCATAGGGCCAATAGGGAACGCCACCGATCAACCGGATCAGGATGCCCTTGGCGCCCGAAAGCGTATTCTCGACATATGTATCAACCGAAAGCGGATGCTTGAGTGCCGCGATATTGGCCAGCCTGAGCGTGGGCAGGCGACCCTCCGGTCCGCCGCCCCTGTGCCAGCCTTCCGCGAACGCCCCAAGGTCGGAATCGGACAAAGACAACACAACCAGATCTGCGGCATCCTGGCCCAGATCAGTTGGTGTTTCGGTCTCTTCCAGCCCGTGACTTTCGCGAAAGACAACATGCATCGGATGTTACTCTGCCGCCGTGGTCAGTGTCGAACCAAGTGCTGCGCGGATCGTCTCGGGGTTGATGTCGTCGTGTTCGGCGATCACAACCAGCCGGCCCTGCCTTGCCTCACCCGCATGCCACGGGCGGTCGTACTGGTGACGCACGCGCGCACCCACCGCTTGCACCAACAGGCGCATCGGTTTGCCCGTAATGGCCACGTATCCCTTGACGCGCAGGATGTTGTGATCGCGCGCCAGCCCTTCGATTGCGGCGACCAATGCGGCGGGGTCGTTCTGATCGGGAATCTCGACAACGATGGATTCGAAATCGTCATGCTCATGATCGTCGTGGTCATCGTGATGGCTTGGCCGGGCGTCCATGTCATCCTCTGCTGCCGCCTCAAGGCCCAGGATAATGCGCGGATCAACGACGCCTTCTGCAACCTCGATCACCGGCAGCGGGCGCGGCAGTTCGGCGGCGATCACCGCCTTGGCCTTGGCAACACCTTCGGGGCCGGCCAGGTCAGGTTTTGTCAGCAGGATGATGTCGGCACAGGATATCTGATCCTCGAACACTTCGGAGAGCGGTGTTTCGTGGTCAATGCTGTCATCCGCCAACCGCTGCGCGTCCACTGCGGCCACGTTGGGGGCAAACCGCCCCGCTGCAACGGCTTCGGCATCGGCAAGCGCGATGACACCATCGACCGTAATTCTGGAGCGGATATCAGGCCAGTCGAACGCCTTCAGCAACGGTTTTGGCAACGCCAGTCCCGAAGTTTCGATCAGGATATGATCGGGACGCGGGTCCAGCGCCATCAGCGCCTCGATCGTGGGAATGAAATCATCCGCCACCGTGCAGCAGATACAGCCGTTGGCCAGCTCAAGAATGTTTTCAGCCGGACATTCGGGGATGGCGCAGGATTTCAGGATGTCGCCATCCACGCCGACATCGCCGAATTCATTGACGATCACGGCCAATCGCTTGCCGCCCGGGTTCTGCATCAGGTTGCGGATCAGCGTTGTCTTGCCGGAGCCGAGAAAGCCGGTGATCACGGTTACGGGAAGTTTTGCAAGATCAGTCATTCAGGGTCTCCAGGGGCTGGGTCATCGGTGGAATACGGGCAACACAGTTGCGTTTGAAATGCTCGGGGCGCTCGCGCCAGGGGATCACGCCGTCGGGTGTTGCATGATAGCGCACAGCACCGTCCAGGATCATCGCGGGATGATCCGCCTCATCGACATTGGCAAAGACATAGGTCCATTTGTTGTCCCCGCCGCGCAGCGCGACGGTGCAGCCGTGATCGCAATTTTGCAGGCATTCGACGGGGGCAATGCTGATGCCCTCCGGCACATCCAGCCCGGTGATCGCATCAAAAAGCGCCTGTCCGGGGCGGCGCGCATCTTGCAGGACGCCCTGACCCCGCAGGCACTTGACGCAAACAAGCAATTGCGTCGCTGTCCCGTCCAGGTCTTTGGGCTTTCGTAGCTCTGTCATGGTCCTCTGTCCCATTCTAAGATGGGACGCGGGTCTGATGGCGAGGCAGCACTGACCAGCAGAGCAATCCCCGACACCGGAACACCCCGTCCGGTCGTGGCAATCTGTGCTGGCAGGTCTCCCGGCTCACGGATTTACGGGCGGTGCCCTGCGGTGCGTCTGCCTTCCCAGCCATAGGCCAGTGGCGGTGACACGCCTTGTTTCCGTTCACGGTCGCGGGGGCGGCTTTGCTTGACCGGAAAAGCTCCCGGTTGCAGATTCCCTTTTCACCTGCTTGCACAGGCACCAACACAGGTGCAGATGGTCTTAATCCAACCGGGTTGTCAAGAACGAGAACCTGCAAAGGAATTGTTGCGCCAGTCTCTCAGAGCCGTGTCGTCGCTCCGGCAACGAGATCCTCGATAAAGGCCAGCGCGTGAGGGGGCAGTTCGACCGAGCGACGCGTGATCAGTTCATAGGGCTCGCTTTTCGAGCGCAGGTGCATCGGCAGGACGCTTGCCATGCCAAAGTTCACGAAAAATGCCGCAACATCGCTGGACAGCAACGCCACCGTGTTCGGGTCAGCCTGTATCAGCGAGATCGTGGTCAACGCAGAGCGCGTTTCCATCAACCCCCGTGGCATCCCAAGCCCGGCCTGGCGAAACTCCTGCTCCAGCAGCAACCGCATGGGCATTGCCGCAGTGTAGACAATCCAGCGCGCATCCTCGAGGTCCGTCAGGCGCACCCGCGTGCGGCCGATCAACGGGTGCGCGGGATTGGCGACCACCGCCAGCCGTTCATCGTGGAAAGCCGTTACATGGTAGAGCTGCGGCGTCGCGATCATGGAACTGCGACCGATGATAAGGTCGAGCATCCCCCGGTCCAGCTGTCGGAACAGTTCGACGCTGGTGTCTTCGAGGATCTCGAACGAGGTGCGGGGAAACCGTCGCAGGTAGGTGCTGATGGTTTCCGTCAGATAGGGAACAGCGCCCATAATCGTGCCGATCCGCAACTTGGCCCACCCGCTGTCCGACGCCGTGCGCAATTCTTCTTCCATCTCCTTCAGCTGGGACAGGATGGTCTTGGCATGTCGGATCATGGATTCGCCCGCATGAGTCGGGTTCAGGCCGCGGTTGGTGCGGTTGAACAGCTTTGTGCCGGTAATCTCCTCGGCCTCCTGCAACGCCTTGGTGGCGCGCGGCTGGCTCATCCCGATCAGCTCGGACGCGCGCTTCAGAGAGCCGTTGTCGTCGATGGCGGATATCAAAAGCAATTGTCGCATGGAGAGGGGCGTCATCGGCTGGGAATGGGTGCGCGGCATGGGTTGT
Organism: Pseudosulfitobacter pseudonitzschiae; assembly: GCF_900129395.1. Taxonomy (GTDB): domain Bacteria; phylum Pseudomonadota; class Alphaproteobacteria; order Rhodobacterales; family Rhodobacteraceae; genus Pseudosulfitobacter; species Pseudosulfitobacter pseudonitzschiae. Next base: position 218,547 of record NZ_FQVP01000006.1, on the reverse strand, counting down.
GGATTTCCTTTTTGTTATATCCATATCTGATAATAACGCATTTACAGCCCCCTTCCTGCCGATACTTTGCGCGGCGAGATGAAATTCCAGCCGCATCGCCCGAGAATATGGGTTTGCGCGTTGCCAAACGGGAATACCAAAGCAGGGGGAGGCCTATGAGCCTGATCAACTACGTCACGCGGGTCCAATTCGGGTACGGCGAAATCGCAACGCTCAAGGAAGAATTGGCGCTTGCGGGGATCACCCGCCCTGTCATCGTCACCGACAAGGGTGTCCGTGCGCTTGGCCTGCTGGAGCGTATCGAGGCCGCAACGGGCGTTACCCCGGTTGCGGTGTTCGACGAAACCCCGGGCAACCCGACCGAAGCCGCTGCCATTAAGGCGACCGCGCTTTTCCGTGAGGCAAAAGGCGATGGCGTGATCGCCATCGGCGGCGGCTCGGCTCTGGATCTTGCCAAGGCCGTGGCGATAATGGCCGCCCATGAGGGACCGCTGAAGACCTATGCCGTGATCGAGGGCGGCTTGGCAAAGATCACTCCGCGCACGTTCCCGACCATCGCCGTGCCAACCACCGCCGGCACCGGCAGCGAAGTGGGCCGCGCCGCCATCATCATTTTGGAGGACGGGCGCAAGGTCGGGCTGTTGTCCCCCTATCTGGTGCCGCGGGCGGCCATTGTCGATCCGGAACTGACGCTCAGCCTGCCACCGGCGCTGACCGCTGCAACCGGGATGGACGCGATTTCCCACTGTATCGAAACCTACCTCGCCCCCTCCTTCAATCCGCCCGCCGATGGCATCGCGCTGGAAGGGTTACGCCGGGGCTGGGCCAATATCCGCCTTGCGGTGGAACAGCCCGAAAACCGCGATGCGCGCGCCAACATGGCTATCGTGGCAACCATGGGTGCGATGGCGTTTCAGAAGGGTCTGGGCTGCGTGCACAGTCTCAGCCATGCGCTGGGGGGCATCAACCCAAAGCTGCATCACGGCACGCTGAACGCCATTTTCATGCCGCCGGTCCTGGCCTTCAACCGCGACGCCAGGACATCTGTGGAAGAGAACAAGTATGCCCGTCTGGCCGGTGCCATGGGCCTTGCCGCCGAGGCAGATCTTGGTGCGGCGGTCGAAGAGATGACCCGCGCCATCGGGCTTCCCACCCGCCTTTCGGAGCTGGGCGTCTCGTCGGACTTGTTCGACCGGGTGATCACGGGAGCGCTGGCCGATCACAGCCACCTTACCAACCCGCGCGAGGCGACGGCGGAGGATTATAAAACCATGCTTCAGGCTGCGCTTTGAGCGCGGCCGCCAGTCTGGGAGCAAACCGATCATATATGCGCCGCAGGGCAGGCGCCTGATCGCTTCCAGAACGAACCCGTTGTCGGCGCGCCCCACAGCGTTTCGCCGGGGACCGTGGACCTTGTGAACCGCGCCGTTTTTGTTGCTGATCACTTTGTGCCTAGCAATTTAGGTTTTTGCTAGGTATATTCGTGCCTATCAAAACTTGGAAACGATAGGCATGACCTCACTCAGCAGCATCGCAATGAGCGCATATACCGATCTGGTAAGGCTTCTGAAAGATGATGCGCTGTCCGACGTCGCGGGCAAGCCGACGCTGAAACACCGCGGTGACAAAGCGTATTGGTATGTGGCGCGCCGTGTCGGAACAGATATGCGTTTCATCTATATTGGCGAAGACTCCGACGAGATGCGCGCGCGTATCGAACGTATCGAGGACCTGCGCGCCACGGCCAAAGAGCGGCAGGCCGTGCGGTCGCGGCTGGTCCGGTTGTTGCGTGCAGAAGGGCTGACACCGACCGACCGTGCGACGGGGTCGATCCTGTCCGCCATGGCGGCGGCCGGGACATTTCGGCTGGGTGGGACCATCGTCGGGACGAATGCGTTCCGCCTGTATGAAGGCGAGCTTGGCATTCGTCTGCCCCTGGGTGGCATGGCAAACACCGGTGACATCGACATCGCCCAATTTGAAAAACTCAGCGTCGCCCTGCAAGACCAGGTTGATCCGGGGCTGACCGAGACATTCTCGGAGCTGAAGTTTGCCCCGGTGCCGGGGCTGGACCGGGGACGCACATGGCGGTGGGTGCAAGGCGGCAGTGGCCAATTGGTCGAGTTTCTGACGCCTGCATTCGGAGATGAATCTATCCGCGACCTGCCTGCGCTGGGGGTCAACGCGCAGGCGCTGAATTACCTCAACTTCCTGATCGCCGAACCGATCCATGCCGCCGCGCTTTATCGGTCAGGCATATTGGTTCAAGTGCCACGACCCGAGCGGTATGCCATTCACAAGCTGATCATCGCGGATCGGCGGCGCGACGGAGCGGGAAGTCTCAAGGCGTCGAAGGACAGGGAGCAGGCTGCGTTTCTGATCGAAGCCTTGGCCGAGGACCGGCCCGACGATCTGTCCAGCGCCTATGCTGCCGCGTTGAAGGTCGGGCCACGATGGCGCGAACGCATCGCCAACTCGTTGGCGCGGATGCCGGAAACAAGGGCCATCCTGGACAACATTGATCTCTGAGATCTCTGAGCGCTGCGCAACAGACCTCTGGCGGCTGTAACCCCCAGGGCCATCGCCGTGCGCAGCCTTGGCGCGTGCCCGGCGATGGCGCGTGATTACTCTGCAGATCTTTCCAAAGACTTCAGCACGCCCACAATGAAAAGCGCGAGAACGGTGGCCAGCACGGCGATCAACCACACGCCCAGACCTGCCGCTGTGCCGATGGCCGCAACCAGCCACAGGCTGCCGCCCGTTGTAAGTCCTTTGACCTCGCCTCGGGTGAACACGATCAAACCGGCGGCCAGAAACGCCACACCTCCTGTCACGGCTTCGATCATGCGGATCGGGTCAAGGCGCACCTGATCCCCGAAATCCCGACCGACAAGGTCCAGCGCCAGCAGGCAGTAACAGGACGCGGCCAGGCCGACCAGCATATGCGTCCTGAGGCCAGCGGCATGATCCCTGCTTTCGCGTTCAAATCCGATGAGGGAGGACAATATCACGGCACCGGTGATCCGAAAGATCACGACGGGCCATGCCAGCATGCTGTGACCCGCGATCTCTGTTGAAAGTGCATTCAATATTTCCGTCATGGCGAAGCAACCCATCAAAGGGGTTTTCAGTTCCACACCACACGTCAGGGGGGAACCAAATGCAAGGCCGCGCGTTTCAGAACAAAGAGGAAAGGGACCAGTTCCCCCGTTTTTCTATCTAGGGAAAGTTGTCATGCCTGAGGCCTATACACCGCGCACCCGCACTCGTTTTGAATGGTACGCAGTGTTCATAGGAATTCTCCTGCTGGCAATCGGTCTGATCCTCGCAGCCGGCGGTGTCTGGCTGATCTCCCTGGGTGGTTCGTGGTATTACGCGATCACGGGTGTGCTGTTGATCGTCTCTGGCATTTTGCTGTGCCAAAAGCGCCGCAGTGGCGCGGTGGTGTTTGTCGCCGTCTGGCTGGGCACGCTGATCTGGGCAATCTGGGAAGTGACCCTGGACGGCTGGGAGCCTGCTTCGGATTGGTGGGCGCTGGAGCCTCGGGTGTTTGCCCCGACGGTGATGCTGGTCCTTGTGTTGATTGCCTTGCCCGTGTTGCGTCCGCGCAGGATGAACGGGGTGACTGCGGTTGCGGCAACGGCCGCACTGGGTCTGTCCCTTGTGATGGGGGGTGCGGTGCCGCTTCATGCACAGCAAGACGCTTCGCAGGGTGCAACCGAAACACCGGATGTGGCGCAGCAGGCCGAGGTGCCCGAGGACGCGACGATTGCCACGGCGAGACCTGCGCAGGTCACACCCCTGGAAACAGGTGCGGATTGGCCGGTCTACGGTGGCACCGTTCATGGCGAGCGGCACTCGCCTTTGACACAGATCACCACCGAGAATGTGGCGCAGTTACAGCAGGTCTGGTCGATCCACACAGGTGACCTGCCGACCGAAGCCGGGGACACAAAATATTCGCCGGAAAACACGCCGCTGAAAGTTGGCGATACGCTTTTTGTCTGCACGCCGATGAACCAGGTTCTGGCGCTGGATGCCGCTACCGGGCGCGAGGAATGGCGCTATGATCCGGGCGTGTCCGAGGATGCAATTCCTTATGGGGCAACATGCCGTGGTCTGGCCTATCACCTGTCGGCAGATATGGACCCCGACGCGCTGTGTGCTGCGCGGGTCGTGATGGGGACGCTGGACGCGCGGCTGATCGCGGTGGATGCGGACACCGGCCAGCTGTGTTCCGAATTCGGCAATGCCGGGATGGTCGATCTGAACGACGGCCTGGGCGACACGGTGCCCGGATGGTACGCCGTGACCGCGCCGCCGACGATTGTGCGCGGCGTGGCGGTGATCGGCGCACAGGTCAGCGACAACGAGGCGAACGATGCGCCCTCGGGCGTGATCCGTGGCTATGACGTGGTCACGGGCGAGATGCTGTGGGCCTGGGATCTGGGGCAGGGCGGTGTCGTTGATGAACCGGCCCAGGGCGAGACCTATACGCGCGGCACGCCAAACATGTGGACGATGGCCTCGGGCGATCAGGAACTGGGCTATGTGTACCTGCCGCTTGGCAACTCTTCGAGCGACTATTACGGCAGCGACCGCAGCGCGGAAGAGAACGAATATGCGTCCTCCCTCGTGGCTCTGGATGCAACAACCGGCGAAGAGGTCTGGCATTTCCAGACCGTGCACCATGACGTCTGGGATTACGACCTGGGCAGCCAGGTGACGCTGGTCGATTTCCCCGTGGATGGCGGCACGGTTCCGGCACTGATCCTGCCGTCGAAACAGGGGCAGATCTATGTGTTGAACCGTGAAACAGGCGAAAGCCTGTTTCACGTCGAGGAACGCCCCGCGCCCAATGTCGGCAGTGTCGAACCCGACTATATCTCGGACACGCAACCCTATTCCGGTTATGCCAACCTGAACCGGCCACCGCTGACCGAAAAGGACATGTGGGGGATGAGCCCGATTGACCAGCTGTGGTGCCGCATCCAGTTCCGCCGCGCCAATTATGCGGGGCAGTTCACACCGCCTTCGGCGGACAAGCCGTTTATCCAGTATCCCGGCTATAACGGCGGATCGGATTGGGGCAGCGTGTCGGTGGACACCGAACGCGGCATCCTGATTGCCAACTATAACGACATGCCGAACTACAACCAGTTGATCCCGCGCGAAGAGGCCGACAGGCGTGGCGTCAAGCCGTTCAGCGATGCAGGCGGTGAAGCCGGTCCGATGGAGGGGGTGCCCTATGCCATTGATGTGAATGCGGGCTGGCGTGTGCCGTTCACCGGAATGCTGTGTTCCGAGCCACCTTATGGCTGGATCAGGGGGATTGACCTGGCCACCGGTGAAACCCTGTGGGACCAGCCGTTCGGCTCGGCCGAAAACAACGGACCCTTTGGCATCCCGTCGATGCTGCCGCTGACCATCGGCACGCCGAACAATGGCGGGCCAATCACCACGGCGGGCGGCGTGACCTTTGTGGCGGCGACCACCGATGACAAACTGCGTGCCTTTGCGACCGAAACCGGGAAGGAGCTTTGGCAGGTCGATCTGCCCGCCGGGGGCCAGACCACTCCGATGACCTATGAGGTCGACGGCCGCCAATACGTCGTGATCTATCCCGGCGGGCATCATTTCATGGAAACCAAAGTGGGCGACGAGATCATCGCCTACGCGCTGCCCCAAAACTAATAATCGAAAGCCCTTCGCCATTCGGCGGAGGGTTTCTTGTCCTGCATCGGAGAGGGATATGTCGGACACAGGCTCAGACCCATCACAGAAGGATGGCGATACAAAGCTCAAGCGGGTCATGGGCCCGGGGTTGCTGTTGCTTTTCATCGTGGGCGATGTGTTGGGAACGGGCATCTACGCCCTGACGGGCAAGGTGGCCGGAGAGGTCGGCGGCGTGGTCTGGCTGCCCTTCCTCGTTGCCTTTGTCCTGGCGACGATAACCGCGTGCAGCTATCTGGAGCTGGTGACCAAATACCCCCGTGCCGCGGGTGCTGCGCTGTATACACACAAGGCGTTCGGCCTGCATTTTCTGACCTTTCTGGTGGCCTTTGCGGTGATGTCGTCCGGCATCACGTCGGCCTCTACCGCCTCGCGGGCCTTTGCCGAAAACTTTGCCCAGACGGCCGGCTTTGGCGAGGGGGCGTTTGGTGTGACGGTGATCAGCCTGGCCTTTATGGCGCTGATCGCTGCCGTCAACCTGCGCGGTGTGGGCGAAAGCGTGAAGATGAACGTCGTCTTCACCTGTATCGAACTGACCGGTCTGATCATCATCATCCTGATCGGCGCCTGGGCGCTGGCCGGCGGGCAGGGCGATTTTGGCCGTGCCTTTGATTTCAGCGGTGGAGAGGCTGACAAAGGCCTGTTCTGGCCGGTGATCGCCGCCACAACACTGGCGTTTTTCGCGATGGTCGGGTTCGAGGATTCGGTCAACATGGCCGAGGAATCCAAGAACCCGTCGCGCATCTTTCCCAAGGTGCTGCTGACCGGCCTGCTGATAACCGGGGTGATCTACCTGTTGGTATCGGTGACCGCGATTGCATTGGTCGACGCGGATGACCTGAGCGAAGGCGCCACGCCCCTGCTGAAGGTCGTCGAGGCGGGCGCGCCGTGGTTCCCGTTGGGCGTATTCGGGGTGATCACCATGTGCGCGGTGGCCAACTCCGCCCTGATCAACATGCTGATGGCGTCGCGGTTGCTGTATGGGATGGCCGAGGAAAAGGTGTTGCCCAGCGTCCTGGGTCACGTGTTGCCGAACCGTCAAACGCCCTGGGTCGCCATCCTGTTCACCACGGCCCTGGCGGCGGGGCTGATCACCTTTGTCGGGGCGGTGCCCGATCTGGGCGGGACCACTGCGCTGTTGTTGCTGGCGGTGTTTGCCGTGGTCAATGTGGCGGTGCTGGTGCTGCGCAGTGACAAGGTGGACCACGACCATTTCACCGCACCGCTGGGGCTGCCCTATCTTGGCGCGGTGAGTTGTGCGTTTTTTGTCGGACCTTGGACGGGGCGCGACCCGGTGCAGTATCTGATTGCGGGCATTCTGCTGGCAATCGGCGTGGTGCTGTGGGGGGCGACCGTCGCTTACATGAGATCAAATGACGAGACACCCGGAGGGGATGATATGAGCAAGCTGGCCCAATGACGCGGGTGTATTCTTGACCCGTTCTAGGTTGCGCACTGTGTTGCGGACGCTGGTCGCTTTGGCCGGCGTCCTTCTGTTGCCGGCCTGCGGAGAAGGGCGGCAATCGGTGCTGAATCCGTCGGGGCGCGATGCCCTGTTGCTGTATGATCTGGCACTGGTGATGTTTGTCGGCGCGCTGGTGCTGTGGCTGCTGGTGGGTGGGCTGTTTGTCTATGTGACACGGATCAACCCGCGCGAGATGTCGCGCGGACTGGCCGAGGGGCTGATCGTCGGCGGGGGCGTGTTGTTTCCCGTCGTGTTGCTGGGCGGGTTGCTGGTGTACAGCCTGCCGCTGATGCAGGCCCCGCGTGAAGCGGGCGAGGGGATGCGCGTGCACATCACCGCCGAACAATGGTGGTGGCGGGTGGAATACGAGTTGCCCGATGGCAGCCGTGTGACATCGGCCAATGAATTGCGCCTGCCCGTGGGGCAGCGCACCGGGCTGGTCCTGAACGCGCACCGGGTGATCCATGCGTTTTGGGTGCCAGCCCTTGGCGGCAAGGCCGACATGATCCCGGGCCGCGAGACCTATCTGTCGTTCCTGCCCGAAAGTGCGGGCACCTATCGCGGCCAATGCGCCGAATTCTGCGGCGCGTCCCATGCGCTGATGGCCTTTGAAACCGTGGTGATGGAGCCGGAGGATTTCGAGGCATGGCTGGCCGCCGAAGCACGCGACGCCACGCCGCCCCAGACCCAGGAGGCCACGCGCGGCGCGCAGGTTTTTGCCCGCGAAGGCTGCGGCAGCTGCCACACGGTGCGCGGCACGCAGGCCGTGGGACAGGTGGGACCGGACCTGACCCACATGGGCAGCCGCGTGTCGTTGGGGGCCGGTATCCTTGGCGTCACGCCGCCCGATTTTGCCAACTGGATCGCCCACACCGAGACCCTCAAACCCGAGGTTGCCATGCCCAGCTATGACCACCTGTCGCCCGACGACCTGACGGCGCTTGCCGCCTATCTGGGAGGGTTGCAATGACACGCCCCGCCCCGCTGCCCGTGGCCGAAGGGCCCTATCCCCCGACCGAGGAAATGCTGAACGCGCCAGTGCCGCCCGAGGAACAGGAGCGCGGCAAGGCAGAACTGCGCGCCGCGTGGAAAACGCCGGAAGGGTGGCGCTATTTCTCGGCGGTGAACAACACCGAGGTGGGCGTCTGGTACGCGCTGACCGCCTTCGGCTTTATGTTGCTTGCGGGGCTTCTGGCCCTGGCGATGCGGGTGCAACTGGCCTTTCCCGGCATGACCTTCCTGGATGCGGACCGGTTCAACCAGTTCTTTACCATGCACGGCTCGGCGATGATGTTCCTGTTCGCCGTCCCGATGTTCGAGGCGATCAGCATCCTGTTGCTGCCTGCTTTCCTTGGTGCACGCGACATGCCGTTTCCACGGCTCTCGGCCTATGGCTACTGGTGTTTCCTGATCGGCGGCTGTTTCGTCCTGGGCTCGCTGCTGTTCGACGCCGGGCCAAAGGCGGGGTGGTTCATGTATCCGCCGCTGGCCACCGAAGAGGAAGGCGTCGGCCCCGACATCTGGCTGCTGGGTCTGTCATTCATCGAGGTTGCCAGCATCGCCGCCGCGGTCGAGTTGATCGTGGGCGCTTTGAAATGCCGCCCGCCGGGGATGCGCGTGAACATCATGCCGCTGTATGCGTGGTATGTGATGGTCGTGGGCGGGATGATCCTGTTTGCCTTTCCGCCGCTGATCGCGGGCGATTTCCTGTTCGAATTGCAACGCTCGTTCGACTGGCCGTTCTTTGACCCCGAACGCGGGGGCGATCCGATCCTGTGGCAACACCTGTTCTGGATCTTCGGGCACCCCGAAGTCTACATCGTCTTTCTGCCCTCCATCGCCATCGCTGCGATGATCGTGCCGACCGTCGCGCGGCGGCCGATCGTGGGCTATTCGTGGATCGTGCTGTCGGCGGTGGGCACCGGGTTCCTCAGCTTTGGGCTGTGGGTGCACCATATGTTCACCACAGGGCTGCCGCAGATGTCTTTGGCTTTCTTTTCCGCAGCTTCCGAGGCGGTGGTGATCCCCACGGGTATCCAGCTGTTTGCCTTTATCGCCACGCTGATGGTCGGACGGGTCAGGATGAGCCTGCCGATGCTGTGGATTGCCGGGGCGCTTGCGATCTTTGTGGCGGGCGGGCTGACGGGGGTGATGCTGGCCATCGTGCCGTTCAACTGGGCGGCACATGACACCTATTTCGTCGTCGCACACCTTCACTATACACTGTTTGGTGGCATGGTGTTTCCGGTGATCGCGGGGGTCTATTACTTCTACCCGTTCTTCGCGAAAAAGCTGTTGTCGGAACGGCTGGGCCGCTGGTCTTTCTGGCTGATCTTCACCGGTTTCAACGTGACCTTCCTGCCGATGCACCTGACCGGTCTGATGGGGATGCCACGGCGCGTGTTCACCTATCCCGAAAGTTCGGGCTGGGGGACGCTGAACCTGGTTTCGACGATCGGGGCCTTTGTCGTGGCCGCAGGCTTTGCCGTATTCGTCTATGACCTGCTGCGGCCCAAATCGCGGCAGGGGCAAATTCCGCGCAACCCGTGGGACGCCGGTACTTTGGAATTTTCCCACGACGTTCCCGAAGAAGCCTGGGGCGTGCGGTCGGTGCCCTATATCACGTCGCGCTATCCGCTGTGGGACCAGCCAAAACTGGTCGAACGTATGGACGCGGGTCGCTATTACCTGCCCGACGCGCCGGACCACCAGCGCGAGACGGTCGTCACCTCGGTGATCGATGCCAAGCCGATCTATGTGCAACGCGTCACCGGCCCTGCGTGGATCACGATCTGGGCTGCGATCTTTACCGGGGGTGCGTTCATCTTTCCGACGTTCCACATCTACAAGCCCGCGATTGTCTGCGGCGCATTTGCCATTGTCTGTGTGCTCTACTGGTTGTGGACCAGCACCGCCCGCCCGCCCAGGGATGAAATGCGCGAGGCGGGATTGGGCCTGCGCCTGCCGACCTATACGTCTGGACCGGATGCCGTGGGCTGGTGGGGCATGTGGATCACCATGCTGGGCGACGCGACCGCCTTTGCCAGTATCGTGTTTGGGTTCTTCTTTTACTGGACGGCCCGCCCCGATTTTCTGCCCGCCGGTACCGACCATGCCATCGGCACGTGGGTTGCGGCAGCGGCGCTGTTGGGGGTGCTGGCCTGGGCCGCGACCCTGCTGGCCCGCGAAGTCAACCGGCGCGGCAACGTGATGCTGGCGCGGCTGGCACTGGGGCTGGCTCCGCTGAGTGCGGCGGCTGCGGCCGCGACCGCGTGGCTTGCGGTGCGCGATCTGGACCCGGTGTCGCATGTTTACCCCGCGATCCTGTGGGCGCTGATGGTCTGGTTGGTGGTGCACCTGTGCGCGGGGATCGTCATGCAATGCTATTGCCTGGCGGGCAGCCTCTTTGGCAAGGTCACGCCGCGCCATGATGCGGACCTGCGCAATGTCACGCTGTACTGGCATTTCATGGCGCTGAAAGTGCTGGTCACGGCCGCGCTGCTGGGGCTGGTGCCGGGGTGGTTGCCATGACCGAGATCACAGAGAACGAGGATGCCCACGAATTCCGCTCCGAGGCGGTCAGCCTGTGGCGGATCACCTTTGCCCCGCTGATCTGGGCAGTGCATTTCGCAGCATGTTACGGTGCGACGGCCTTGGTCTGTGCCAAGGACGGCGCGGTGGACGGTTTGCGGCTGGGCATCGGGATCGGCACGGGCGTGGCGCTTGTCGCGATTGTGTGGCTGGGCTGGCAGGCCTGGCAACAGTGGGACCTGGTGCGCGACCGGGATTGGGAAAACGATCAGGGCACCGGCGAGGATCGCCACCAGTTTCTGGGCCATGCTGCGTTTCTTTTGGCAGTGATTTCGTTCATCGGGGTCAGCTATGTCGCCCTGCCTGCGCTGCTGATCGGCACCTGCCGGTGAGGCCCTTGCTGGGATACGCAGGCCTGCTGGTTCTGGCCGTGCTGTGGGTGCTGCCGTTGGGGGGCTGGGCAGGGGCCGATTTTCCGCATCACATGCTGCGGCACATGGGGCTGGTGGCCATCGTCACACCGCTGCTGGTCCTGGGCTTTCCCAACGCCACGCGCCCCTTTGCCCTGTCGCCGCTGGTCGGGGCGGCGGTCGAGTTTGTGGTCGTCTGGGGGTGGCACCTGCCGGGGCTGCACGGCTGGGCCGACGGTGGTGGCGTGGGGCTGGTGTTCGAGCAGGGCAGTTTCGCCATTGCCGGTCTGCTGGTCTGGGCCGGTGCCCTGCGCGCCGAACAACCGTTGGCTGGGGCAGGGGGACTGTTGCTGACCTCGATGCATATGACCTTGCTGGGGGCGCTGATCATACTGGCGCCGCGCGATCTGTATGCGGAGATCTGCGGACGGGCGCCGGATCTGGATGCGCAGCAACTGGGCGGGCTTTTGATGCTGGGCATCGGGACGCCGGTCTATCTGGTGGCGGGGCTGGCGCTGGTGGCGCGGGCATTGGATGACAAGAGGGAGTTGGCATGAAACGGGTTTTTCAGACTTTGGCGGCATTGGCGGTCTGTGGCGTGATCGCCGCCGCTGCGGTCGTGGGCTTTGGCTTGTACAACGTGTCGGCACGGCAGGGGCATTTGCCCGGTGTCGAATGGGTCCTGCACACCACGTTCAAACAATCGGTGCGCCTGCGTGCGCCGGACGCCAGTGAGGTTCCCGACGACCTCAACCACGCCGACCGCGTCCAGCTGGGCGCGCTGCATTTCCAGGGGGCTTGTGCCTTTTGCCATTCGGTGCCCGGTCAGCCGCGCAGCGCCACGGCACAGGCGATGAACCCGCCGCCGCCCCACATCTCCGAGGCGGCGGCAAAATGGGAGCCGCAGCACATGTTCTGGATCGTGGAACAGGGTGTAAAGATGAGCGGAATGCCCCATTGGCCGGCAGACGGACGCGGCGACGAGATCTGGTCGGTTGTCGCCTATCTGAACGCGGTGCCGGATATGACGGCGCAGGACCAGACCGCGTTGACCGGGGACGGGTCGGGGGCGGCCCGGTGCTCGGCCTGTCATGGCGAGGGCGGCAAAAGCACCAACAGCTATGTGCCGCGACTGGACATTCTGACAGCTGACCAGATCACGCAGGCGTTGATCCAGTACCGCGACGGAACACGCCCCAGCGGTATCATGCAAGAGGCGGCAGCGCGGCTGACCAACGGGCAGATCGACCGTATCGCGGGACGGTATGGCGCGGCACAGCCGGTCAGCGACCCAGCCGCCGCCACGCCACAAACCGATCACGCGGGCGCGCAGCTGGCCATGCGCGGCACCGACGCCGTCCCTGCGTGCACGCAATGCCATGGCCCCGGACGGGCAGCGGACGCGCCGATTGCGCCAGTGTTGGCGGGGCAAAGCCGCGCCTATCTGGAAAGCCAGCTGAAGCTGTGGCGCGACGGCCATCGCGGCGGCGGGGTGCGCGCCAACCTGATGACCAAGGCCGCCCAAGACCTGAGCGACGCCGAGATCACGGCGCTGGCTGAGTGGTTCGCGGGCCTGGATCCCGCCGCCGACACGCAGTGACCGCCCCGGCGTGGTGGCCTCAGGCGTTCCCAAGCCGCAAGATGCGGCAAAACGGCTGGCCGGGTTCGGCATATGCGCCGCTGTCCCTATCAACAAAGCACGCTTGACCGAGGATCAAAAAAGATGACTTATATTTAGAATATGATCAAAAGTCAGATAACCCTCAAACAACTCGAAGCCTTTGTCGGCGTCGTTGACTTGGGGTCGTTTCGCAAAGCGGCATCCGTGCTCGGAACCACGCAGCCAAACATTTCAAACCGGATTTCGACGCTGGAAGAGACCCTGGGCGTCATCCTTCTGCACCGCGACGCAGGCTCTGTCAGGCAAACGGAAAAGGGCGAAGCGTTGTTGGCGATTGCCCACCAGATCCTGTGGAACGCCGAGGCTTTTCTGGAGGCAGCGGAACGGCAGGATCTTGTCGATGACCGTCTGCGCCTGGGCGTCACCGAACTGATTGCCTGTACCTGGCTGCACAGGTTTCTGCGGCGGTTCAGGGAAGTCTATCCGTCGGTCAGCGTCGAGCTTGAAGTTGGCCTGACCGGCGAGATTGAGAAAAAGCTTGCGACAGGCCAGATTGACCTGGCCTTGCAGACGGGATCATTCGACCGTGAAGCGGGCAGAACAATACACCTGCGAACCTACCCATACATCTGGGTTGCCGCGCCTGCCCTGGCCCAGGCCAACGGAACCAACCGATCGATGGTCAATCTTTTGAAAGGGCCGGTCCTGACCCATGGAAGGAACACGGTGGCCTCGAAAGAACTGGCACGATACGCCGAGGCGAAAAGGCTTGCGATGAACCAGGTTGTCTATTCAAGCAGCCTTGCCTCCAGTGTCCAGATGACGGTCGACGGGATGGGCTTTGCACTTTTGCCTGCGGCTCTGGTGCGCGATCAATTGCAATCCCGAAGCCTTGTCCAGATCGATATCGAATGGCTCCCGAGTCCGCTGGAATTCTATGCGCGCTTCAATCCCAAGCGTGTCCCCCGGTTTGTCGAAGTCGCCGCAGGGTTCGCCGCCGAGATCGCAAATTCCGGAAATTGATAGATTAATAAAATCTATCACCCTTAGAAAAATTAACAATTAGACCTGATCATCTCGGCGTGTAGGCTGACCTTGGGCTTATGCGCCCACCTGGCCCAACGCGGTCGGGCTTTGTTCTGTCCTGCAAGCCAAAGAGAACCGAGATGAAATCAGCACAAAACAGACTTGGCGTCGATATTGGCGGTACATTCACCGACATTGTGCTGGAAACCGACAGCGGACAGTTTTCGACAAAGGTTCTGACCACATATGCAGCCCCCGAGAATGCCATCATCGACGGCATGAAGCAGGTCTGCGAGAAAGCCGGCATATCGCCGGGCGACATCGGTCAGATCATCCATGGCACCACACTGGCGACCAACGCGCTGATTGAGCGGCGTGGTGCAAAAACCGCGCTGATCACGACCCAGGGGTTTCGCGACGTGATCGAAATGCGCACCGAAAGCCGGTTCGAACAATATGACCTGAACCTGGTACTTCCCGAACCTCTTTTGCCCCGCCAGATGCGCTTTACCCTGCCGGAACGGGTGAATGCGCGTGGCGAGATCATGATCCCGCTGGCGCGGGAGGCGGTCGAGGCGGTTGTCGATCAAATCGCCAAGGCCGGTTTCGAAAGCGTGGCCGTGGGCCTTATCCATTCCTACCTGAACCCCGCCCACGAACGCATGATCCGCGAGGTTCTGTCAGAACGCCTGCCCGACGTTGCGGTGTCGATCTCTTCCGAGGTTTCTCCGCAGATGCGCGAATACGAACGCTTCAACACGGTCGTGGCCAACGCTTATATCAAGCCGCTGATGGCCTCTTATCTGGGGCGTCTCGAAAGCAGGCTGCGCGACGAGGGCGTGGATTGCCGCATTTTCCTGATGCACTCCGGCGGTGGCATCATCTCGATCCAGAACGCGGCCGATTTCCCGGTGCGGCTTGTCGAAAGCGGCCCCGCTGGCGGCGCGGTTTTTGCGGCGCATATCGCGGCGCGCTATGGACTGGACAAGGTGCTCAGCTTTGACATGGGCGGCACCACGGCCAAGATTTGCCTGATCAAGGACCAGACGCCGAAAACCAGCCGCGTGTTCGAGGTTGCGCGGACCTACCGGTTCAAGAAGGGGTCCGGCATGCCGATTTCGATCCCCGTGATCGATATGGTCGAAATCGGCGCCGGCGGCGGATCACTGGCCCATGTGGACAGCATGCGGCAAATTCGCGTCGGACCAGAAAGCGCAGGGTCCGAGCCGGGGCCTGCCTGTTACGGACGCGGTGGCGCCCGCCCGGCGGTCACCGATGCCGACCTGATGTTGGGCAAGCTGGACCCGGATAATTTTGCGGGTGGCTCGATCCAGCTGCATGCCGCGCAATCGCGCGATGCGCTGGATGCCCATATCGGCAAGACGCTGGAGATGGACGCCGTCGAGGCCGCCTTTGGAGTGGCAGAGATGGTGGACGAGAACATGGCCAACGCGGCCCGTGTTCATGCGGTTGAGAACGGTGAGGATCTGTCCGAATACACGATGATTGCCTTTGGCGGCGCGGCACCGCTGCATGCGGGGCGCTTGTGCGAAAAGCTGGGCGTTGAACGCCTGATCGTGCCGCCGGGTGCGGGGGTCGGATCTGCCATCGGCTTTCTGCGCGCGCCCTTCAGCTTCGAGGCCAACCGCTCGGTCTACATGCGGCTGAGCGATTTTGACGACGCACTGATCCGCGAACTGCTGGGTGAACTGCGGGACGAAGCCACCGGGTTCGTGCGGACCTGTGATGAAGTCAGCCCGATCCTGGCAGAGTTCAAGGTCTATATGCGCTATTCCGGTCAGGGCTGGGAAATCCCCATCACATTGACCGAACCGCAGGCCATGGCCCCTGACGCGGACACTTTCCTTGCACGGTTCGAGGAGGAATACACCAAGCTTTTCGGGCGCACCGTCGCAGGTATGGACGTCGAGATCACAGTCTGGTCGGTCAACGCCACGACACCGCCCGAAGATGTTGCCCGCGTGACCGTCACAGACGCGAAAGCCGCGGCCAAGACGCAAGGCACCCGCGACGTGTTTGACGCGGCTGCGGGCAGTTTCGCAAAAGCCAACGTGGTCGAACGCGCCGATCTGGCGGACGGGCACTTTGTTCAAGGTCCGGCCGCGATGACGGAGGACGAAACCACGATCATCATCCCGTCCAGCCGCTTCGCGATCAGGCAGCCCGACGGATGTATCGATATTGTCACCGGGGTCGCCAACGCCACGACCGCCCGGAAAGGAGCCTGAAAATGGAAACCAGACAGTCCAGAGTCTCTTTCCAGGTCATGTGGAACCGGCTGGTGTCGGTGGTCGAGGAACAGGCGCAAGCGCTTGTGCGCACCGCGTTTTCCACATCGGTGCGCGAAGCGGGTGATTTGTCCGCCGGTGTCTATGACACCCAAGGCCGGATGCTGGCGCAGGCCGTGACCGGCACGCCCGGTCACGTCAATGCCATGGCTGACGCGGTGGCGCATTTCATCCGCCGCATCGGGCGTCAGAATATGTTCGAAGGCGATGTCTACATCACCAATGATCCGTGGGAGGGCACAGGCCACCTGCACGATATAACCATGGTCACACCGTCGTTTCACAACGGCGTGCTGGTCGGCTTTTTCGCCTGCACCGCGCATATCGTGGACATTGGCGGGCGCGGTTTTGGGGCCGATGCCGCCAGCGTTTACGAAGAAGGGCTCTATATCCCGATCATGAAGTTCGCAGAGCGCGGAGAGGTCGACGAAACCCTGATCCGCATCGTGCGCGGGAACGTGCGCGAACCGGACCAGTTGATTGGCGACATGTATGCCCTCGCGACCTGCAACGAGATTGGCCATCGCCGTTTGATCGAGATGATGACGGAATTCAATTTGTCCGATCTGGACGAGGTTGCAGAGTTCATCCTGGAAAATTCCCGCCGTGCCACGCTGGAAAAAATCGCCGCGCTTCCGCAGATGTCGGCCGAGGGCGAGATGACCGTTGACGGGTTCGATGTGCCGATCACGCTGAAGGTAAAGGTCACCGTTCACGAGGACCGGATCGTTTCGGATTTCGCGGGGACCAGCGCCCTTGACAAGAAGGGCATCAACTGCCCGCTGGTCTATACCAAGGCCTATGCCTGCTATGCACTGAAGGTCGCCATCGCGCCCGAGATACCGAACAATCACGCGTCGCTTGCGCCGTTCGAAATCGCCGCGCCGGAAAACACCATCGTCAATGCCTTGCATCCTGCGCCTGTCGCATTGCGTCACATCATCGGGCATTTCGTGCCGGACGCGGTGTTCAACGCGTTCGACAAGATTGTACCGGGCGTTGTTCCCGCTGAAGGGGCGGGGTGTCTTTGCAATTTCCAGGTTTCGCTGCGCCCGCGCCGCGATGCGCCCGCTCCGGCCCATGCGCGCCGCTCCGAGGTGTTGACCTTCAATTCCGGCGGCTCTGGCGCGCGGCCCGAGTTCGACGGGCTGAACGCAACGGCATTTCCGTCGGGCGTGATGACCATGCCCATCGAGGCCACGGAACACGCGGGTCCGGTGATTATCTGGCGCAAGGAATTGCGTCCCGACAGCGGTGGGGCGGGCCGCACGCGCGGCGGCCTGGGCCAGTACATGGAGGTCGGCGCGATGGAGGGGCACGAGTTTGACATCCAGGCGATGTTCGACCGTGGCGCGCATCCGGCGCGTGGAAGTCGGGGCGGCCTGGACGGCGCGCCCACCACCATCGCGCAGGACGACGGCACGCCGATGCGGGTAAAGGGCAAGCAATTCGTGCCGCACGGACGCAAGGTGGTCATGGCCTTCCCCGGCGGCGCTGGCTACGGCGACCCGAAAGCACGCGACAAGGCATTGGTCCGGACCGATCTGGCGCGCGGCTATATCTCTGCGGACTCCGCGATGCGCGACTACGGTCTGAGTGAAACCGAGATCAAGGCCGTGCAGGACACCGTCAGCAAAGGAGAAATCGTTTGATCCGATGCAGCTAGAGGTCAAAACATTCACCGCTGCCCGATGCGCCGGAGACAGGCAGGTTGGTTACTGGGCCAACCTTGCCGGCACCTTGGCTGATAAGGTCGTGGCTCCTGCATGCAAAAACCGGCTGACGATCGACTTGGAACGCGGTCCCAAGGACGGCTTCAGCCTTCTCAGCCCGGACCGCGCCGGTTCGACCGGTTCAAACGATACCCACGTCGCCGCCGATTCCGACACCCTTTCGCGGGTGCTGAAATCCGGCCCCATTGCCGCCGTTTCTGGCAACGCCAATGACCTGTCACCGCATCCGAACAAACGCGCATCAAGGTCATGTTCCGGGCCGCGTCTTTTATTGCACAACTCAGGGCATTCGAAACCCGTAACGTCCGAATTTGTCGAAACTCGGCATGAATAACTTGCCCGTTCTAGTGTCATCAGCAATCCTTGAACTGATGGCATTCGTCCGGGCACCAAAAGACCGAAGAACCGCAGCACTGGATGCATCACGCGGTCGGTACAAAACTGGGCAAGGAGTCTGCAAAGCAGAACGGGCCCTCAACTTGGAGGACTATTTATGAACTATCTCAAGACCCTGGGGGCTGCGGTGGTCGCCGCAGTGACATTCGGAAATATTGCGACAGCGGAAACCACTTGGGTGATGGCGTCCGGCTATCCTGACGACAGTTTCTTCACACAAAACATCCGAACCTTTATCGAAGAAGTCGAAGCCGCCAGTGATGGCGAGCTGAAGATTGACCTGCGCTCGAACGGTGAGCTGATCAAGCTGGACGCGATCCGCCGCGCGGTTCAGGCGGGACAAATTCAGTTGGGCGAAATCCGCTTTGGCGTCTATGGCAACGAAAGCCCGATGTTCACGCTGGACAGCTTGCCCAATGTCGCCGGGAACTACGATGATGCCTGGAAACTGATGGAAGCGCAAAAGCCTTGGTTTGATAAGGTCTTTGGTGATGCGGGCATGCAGGTCATCTCTTATGCGCCCTGGCCGGGTCAGGGGTTCTATACAAAGTTCGACGTAACCGACGGCAGCCAGTTCGAAGGCGTGAAGCTGCGGATTTATTCGCCCGCGACACAGCGCATGGGCGAACTGCTGGGGTTCCAGGCCACCATCCTGCCCTTTGCCGAAGTGCCACAGGCATTTTCCACGGGCCTGATCGAGGCTTTGTTTACCTCTGGTCAGACCGGCACGGATATTCAGGCGTGGGACTATGTTTCGAACTTTACCTACACGGGTTCGATGCACAACAAGAACGCGATCATCATCAGTGAGCGTGCGCTGAGCGCGCTTTCGCCAGAGCTGCAGGAGGCCATCATTGCCGCAGGCGAACGGGCGACCGAACGCGCGTGGGAGCTGAGCAAGGAAGCGACCGAAACCAAGCGGCAGGAACTGATCGATGCCGGCATGGTGGTCACTGACGCCTCGCCGGAACTGCAAGCCAAACTCGAGGAGATCGGCAAGGCAATGGTCGAAGAGTGGAGCGCATCCGCTTCGCCGGAAGAGGTCGAGGTTCTGAACAACTACCTGGCAGCAAAGAACTGACGACAGGTTGACTTTGGCCCGTGGCGCTGTCCTTGCGCCACGGGCCAAAGCATAACGAGGAGCGACAAAATGCTACGAAAGTCGATCAGGCAACTCGGAACCATTTGCGGGTATCTTGCGGGGGTGTTTCTTGCCGGTATTGCGGTTGCGACACTTGCCCAGATCAGCGCGCGACAGCTTGGCATCCCGATTGATACGACCGAACTTTCCGGCTTTTTCCTCGCCGCTTCCACCTTTCTCGCCCTGGCCTACACCTTTGTAAACGGGGGGCACGTGCGGATCGAACTTGTGTCGCAATTCGCGCCGGAACGGTTGCGTCTGGCGATCGAGATCTGGGCCTGCGCTGCGGCGATCCTTATCGTCGGCTATGCCTCTTGGCATATGACGGCATTTACCATTCAGACCTACACGTTCGGCGATCTCAGCCCCGGATTGATGGCGGTGCCACTCTGGATACCGCAATCGGCTGTATCCTTTGGACTGATCGTCATGTTGCTATCGATACTGGAGCAGTTCGCGGTCGTTCTGACCGGGCGTCGTGGCGCCTATGAAATCAACACAGACAGCACGGCGGAATAGTCAATGGACCCGATCCTCCTCGCAACCCTGGTTCTCGCTGTCAGCTTGCTGTTGTTGCTGACATCCGGGATTTGGATCGCGCTCTCCCTGATGGCCGCTGGATTGATAACATTCGTGTTCTTCGTGCCTCTCGATGCCGGATCGATCATGGCCTCGACGATGTGGGACGCAAGCTGGAACTGGGCGCTGACTGCGCTTCCGCTTTTCGTCTGGATGGGCGAGATCCTGATGCGGTCCGGCCTTTCATCCAACTTGTTCCGGGGCCTTTCGCCATGGGTCGCCTGGCTGCCCGGTGGATTGATGCATATCAATGTCATCGGTTGCGGCGTCATGGCGGCAGTGTCCGGGTCCTCTGCTGTCACTGCGGCAACGGTCGGCCGCATGAGCATTCCTGAACTCAAGGCGCGGAACTATGACAGCAAAATGATGATAGGATCGCTCGCGGGTTCCGGGACCTTTGGTCTGCTGATCCCCCCGTCGATCATCATGATCGTCTACGGTGTTGTGGCCCAACAATCGGTTGCGCGTCTTTTCATCGCGGGGATTTTGCCGGGTCTCATGTTGATCGTGCTTTTCTCGTCGTACATCGTCGTCTGGTCCCTGTTGAATCCCGACAAGCGCGGCGACCTTCCCGAGAAGATGAGCTTTGCCAACAAAATTCGTGCGTCTCGGGATCTGTTGCCCGTGGTTGCCCTGATCTTCGCGATTGTCGGGTCGATTTATGGGGGACTGGCCACCCCGACCGAAGCGGCGACCATCGGGATTTTCGGGGCGCTGGCTCTGGCGATGCTGAACGGAACGCTCAATCGCAAGATGTTTGTCGACAGCCTTCTTGCAGCGACCCGCATCTCTTGCATGATCGCCTTTATCATTGCCTGTGCCGCCGTATTGTCGATTGCGGTCGGCTTTGCGAACATCCCCCGTGCCGCGGCCGAATGGGTGCAGAACATGGCGCTTAGCCCGGGTGCGCTGATCCTGGTCCTGACGGTGTTCTTCCTGATCCTGGGATGTTTCCTGGAAGGAATCTCGATACTGGTTCTGTCAAGCGCCGTGGTGCTGCCGATGATCGAGGCCGCGGGCATCGATCCGATATGGTTCGGCATATACGCCGTGATCGTCATCGAATGCGCGCAGATCACGCCGCCCGTTGGCTTTAACCTGATCGTGCTGAAATCCATGACAGGGCGCGGCATCGGCGAGGTCGCCAAAGCGACATTTCCTTTCCTGGCCCTGCTGTTGCTGGCCATCGTCCTGATCTACCTGTTCCCCTCCATCGTGACCTTCCTGCCAAGCTTGATGTACGGGTGAACGGCATGTTTGCTGCCTGACGTAATCGTCCGGGCGGTCTGGCTGTATGCCCGGTTTCTGCTCGCTCGGCGGAGGACCGAGGATCTGTTGGCCGAAGGCAGTATCTTCGTCTTGCATCAGCCCTGCCAGAGCGTGCGCCGGGAAAAGTCGGCCCTGTGCGCCGTCACGTGCGAGGTCGACGTGGCGGCTGCCGGTTTTGTGCAACAAGGCCCTTTACCCCCCGAAATGACACATATGTGAAATTTGCAAACGTCCTGAAGGTGGGTTGTCGGAAGGCATATCGCCTCCTAAGGTGAAGACTGACTAACCGGTTAGTCAGCACCGGACGAAGGGAGATCGTCCGGCACATGGGAGGAAATCATGAAAGTTTTCATCGCGGCCTTGGCCGTTGCCTTATCTGCGAGCTTTGCACAGGCTGCGGATTACCCCGAGCGCACGATTTCGATCGTTGTGCCCTATTCCGCCGGCGGTGTGACCGATGCCTATGCCCGCCAAATGCTGCCAAAGTTGCAAGAGCGTCTGGGGCAAACGGTTATCGTAGAGAACAAGCCCGGCTCGGGTTCTTTGGTTGGCGCCATGGATGTGGCGCGTTCCGAACCTGATGGCTACCGCATCCTGATGACGGCCTATGGCGTGATCTCCAACGAAGTTTTGATGACGAACACGCCTTTCGAACTGGCAGATCTGTCACCGGTCTACATGCTGGGCCGTGGCTCGAACATGCTGATGATGCGGCCCGACTACCCGCTGGATACGATCCAGGAGATTACCGATTGGGCCAAGGCACACCCCGGCGAGTTGAAGCTCACCTGATGTATCCGGCGATCCTGATGTTCATCGTGATGGGTGTGCTGACGACCTATAACGACGAAATCCAGGTCTGGGTTGTCTTGCTGACAGGGGCCTTCGGCTACCTCCTGCGGTTTTTGGGGTTTCAGGCCGCACCGTTGATCCTTGGCTTTGTGCTGGGGCCGATGATGGAAGAGCATTTCCGCCGGACCCTGCTGCTGAGCGGGGGCGATTTCACCGCCTTTGTCTCAAGCGGCATATCCCAGGTCTGTCTGGGGGTTTCTGCAGCGCTGCTGCTGTACGGGTTCGTCATGACCTGTCGAAACCGGTCTCAAAAATCGGTGCAGGGTTCGGTTTGATGCCAAATTTCCGAGAAGCCCCCGCGTGGCGGCATATGACAGAATACACACTTGTGAAAGTGTAGTTCACATTTGGGTATTACTTTGACAGCGGGCTGTTCCGCTGGCGAAATGAAGACGCGAACGGAGTGGAGGCTGTTCGTCTTGAGGAGGAGTTTTCCATGAACGGTTTGATGCAGAACAGTCCGCTGTTGATTTCGGGGCTTTTGGACCATGCGAGCCGTTTTCACGCGGACGTCGAGGTGGTGACCAAGACCTGCGAGGGGCCGATTGTGCGCCATACCTACGAAACGATCGCAGTGCGGGCAAAGAAGCTGGCGCAGGCGTTGAAATCGCTTGGTGTGCAACCTGGTGACCGGGTGGCGACGCTGGCGTGGAACACGCACCGCCATCTTGAACTGTACTTTGCCGTATCCGGCATCGGTGCGGTGCTGCACACCGTCAACCCGCGCCTGTTTCCCGAACAGATCGACTATATCGTGAACCACGCAGGGGCGAAGGTTCTGATGTTCGACATCACCTTTGCGCAACTGGTGTCCGACCTGCGTCCGGGGCTGGTCCATGCCGATACGCTGATCGCCATGACCGACGCGGATCACATGGGCGACATGCCCGCGGGCAGC
Organism: Pseudosulfitobacter pseudonitzschiae; assembly: GCF_900129395.1. Classification (GTDB taxonomy): domain Bacteria; phylum Pseudomonadota; class Alphaproteobacteria; order Rhodobacterales; family Rhodobacteraceae; genus Pseudosulfitobacter; species Pseudosulfitobacter pseudonitzschiae. The sequence continues at coordinate 195,584 of NZ_FQVP01000006.1, read as the reverse complement.
CTGTGTTACGAGACACTCGTCGCGGCGGAAACCGCGGATTTTGACTGGCCGGTGTTCGACGAAAACACCGCGTCGGGCCTGTGCTATACCTCTGGCACGACGGGCAATCCCAAGGGGGTTCTTTATTCGAACCGCTCGACTGTTCTGCACGCAATGATGCTGTGCCAGATGGACGGGCTGCAACTGTCCAGCCGGGACAGCACCCTGCTGTGCGTGCCGCTGTTTCATGTGAACGCGTGGGGGGTGCCATATGGCTCTGCGCTATGTGGCGCCAAGCTGGTGATGCCGGGGCCGAACCTCGACGGGCAAAGCCTTTATGACCTGGCGCGGGACGAAGGGTGCACATTTTCCTTGGGGGTTCCGACGGTCTGGCTGGGCTTTCTTGACCACATCGAAAAGACAGGCGTTGATCCAAAGGCCGACCTGAAGCTGAAGCGGCTGGTGGTCGGCGGATCCGCCGCGCCGCGCACCTTGATGCGGCGGCTGCGCGACGTGGGGATCTACGGGCTTCAGGCCTGGGGGATGAGCGAGACGGGTCCGGTTGCCACGGTCGCCAACGCATTGCCCCAACATGACGATCAGGATGACGACGCCCGGCTGGATCTTCAGTGCATGGGCGGACGTCCGGTCTATGGCGTGCAATTGCGCCACGTGGACGATGCAGGTCAGGTACAGCCGCGCGACGGACAGGCGCCGGGCGAACTGCAGGTGCGCGGACCGTGGATCACCTCGGGGTATTTCCGGCACCAGGCCGAGGTTCTGGATTCCGATGGCTGGTTTTCGACCGGTGACATCGCGACCGTTGACGCGAACGGCTATGTGCGGATCACAGACCGGGCCAAGGATGTGATCAAATCCGGGGGCGAATGGATCTCGTCGCTGGATCTGGAAGATGCGGCAATGATGCATCCACAGGTGGCTGAAGCTGCGGTGATCGGGGTGCCACATCCCAAATGGCAGGAACGCCCGCTGATGGTCATCGTGTCGAAATCCGACCTCCCTCCGGACGTGCAGGATCTGCGCCGGTTCCTGGAGGATCGCGTGGCCAAGTGGTGGTTGCCCGATGACATCGTGTTTGTCGACAGCCTGCCGCACACGGCCACTGGAAAATTGCAAAAAGTTGAGTTGCGCAAGCAATTCGCCAATCACGTTCTGCCCGAACATGCCTGAGGGCAACGGGCAGACAGGTCGAAAGGACCAGCGATGACAGGTTTGATCTTGAACGATGATGACGGTGATCTTGCGCTGTTGCGCGACAGCGTGGCGGGTTTTGCACAGCGTCACGACGGCCCGGCGACCCTGCGCGCCCGGCGGGCGTCTGGCGCGGATCTTGACCGGACGTCCTGGGCCGCGATGGCAGAGGCGGGGTGGCTGGGTCTGATGCTGCCCGAAGAGCTGGGCGGCGCCGGACTGGGGTACGCCGAACAGTCCATCCTGTGCGAAGCTTTGGGGCAGGCGCTGGTCACCGAACCGCTGGCACAGCTCAGCGTTCTGTCCGGTGCACTGATTGCAGCCGCGGAGCCGGGTGCCGAACGACAGCGGCTGGCCGATGGCCTGATGTCAGGGGCGGCGATTGTCGCACCAGCCTGGCAAGGGGCAGACGGCGGTGCAGGCCCCATAGCCGCGCGCAGCACTTCAAATGGTATCACGCTGTCGGGCCGCATCTCGTATGTTTCGGCGGCACAATCCGCCACCGACTTTCTGGTTCTGGCCGCAGAGGAGGGGCAAACCCTTTTGCTGAGCGTGCCCGCAAATGCGGACGGGCTGACGGTCGCGGCGCATGCCACGTTGGACGGAAGCCAGTTGGCGACGCTGTCCCTTGATCAGGTCACCGTCCCGACGCAGGCCGTGCTGTGCCGTGCGGATGCTGCGGACGCGGCGCTGGAACAGGCGATTGCAGCCGCCCGCCTGGCCATTTCAGCAGAGCTGGTCGGCATCGGCACGCGCGCCATCGAGGACACGATTGCCTATACCAAGGACCGCGTGCAGTTCGGCCGGCCGATTGCCGGATTTCAGGTGGTCCAGCACCGGCTGGTGGACATGTGGGCCGACGCCGAATTTGCGGCGGCATCGGTGTCTCATGCGGTCGAGATGCAGGCCGAGGGCGAAAGCCTGGAGCGCGATCTTGCTGTTCTCGCGGCCAAGGCGCGCGCCGGTGATGCGGCGGTGACAATCACCCGACGTGCCCTGCATCTGTACGGTGCCATGGGCTTTACCGACGATTGCGACATCGGCCTGTACATGAAACGCGCCGTCGCGCTCAACGCAACTCTTGGCCAGCCCGAAACGCTGCGCCTTCAATTTGTGGCGCGTGAACGCGCCGCGGCATGAAAGGAAACCACCCATGGAAAACAATCTGATCAAGGTTAAGATCGAAGATCACGTTGCGCTGATCACGATGGCCGCCGCCCCCGTCAACGCCCAGTCCCGCGCCTTTGTCGAAGAGCTGACAGCCGTGTTCGACGAGCTGAACGAGACACCGGGCGTGCGGGCCATCGTGCTGACCGGCGAAGGCAAATGCTTTTCCGCCGGCGCCGACATCAAGTCGCGCGGCAAGATCGCAGACGGCGCGCCCGGCGACACCTATCGCCACCTGCGCCGCACGCGTGAGATCGGCTTTGTCATCATGGAGATGAATATCCCGGTGATCGCCGCTGTGAACGGTCCCGCGCTGGGGGCTGGCATGGGGTTAGCGATCTGCTCGGACATCATCGTGTGTTCGACCAAGGCCGTGTTCGGCCTGCCCGAGATCGACATTGGCCTGATGGGTGGCGTGCGTCACACGATGCGGGTGTTCCCCATCGGTCTGACCCGTCGCATGGTGCTGACCGGCTGGCGCTGCCCTGCGGAAGAGCTGTGGCGTCGCGGCCTGATCGAGGCCTGTGTCGAGCCTGAGGAACTGCTGCCGACCGCGATGGAAATGGCCAGGACCATGGCCTCCAAGTCGCCCAAGGCGATCCAATTGGCCAAGCGTGCGCTGAATACGGTCGAAACCATGGGGCTGAAAGACGGCTACCGGTTCGAGCAGAACCTGACGGTTGAAATGACCCGCCACCCGCACAGCAAGGAAGCGATGGCCGCCTTCCTTGAAAAACGACCCGCCGTTTTCAAGGACGAACTGTGATGTCTGAACAACAGGACTGGAATGCGCTCAGCGACGACCAGTTCCGCGCTGTTTTCCGCAGCTGGGTCGAGGCAAATTGCCCCGCCCACCTGCGCTTTATGCGCAAGCAGCGGCCGGTGTTCGACGAGGTATCCGAGTGGTATCACAAACTGGCTGACAAGGGCTGGCTCTCGCCCTTGTGGCCACAGGAATACGGCGGCATGGGACTCGATGCAGCCAAGCATATTGTCTATGTCGAGGAATGGGCCCGGCTGGGGTGCCCACGCATCCCGGACCACGGGATCGGATTGACCGGCCCGCTGCTGATCCAATACGGCACGCAGGCGCAAAAGGATTTCTTCCTACCCCGGATTCTCAGCGGTGAACATGTCTGGTGCCAGGGCTATTCGGAACCTAACGCGGGGTCTGATCTGGCGTCGCTGCGCACATCGGCACGGCGTGACGGGGATGATTTCATCGTCAATGGCCAGAAGATCTGGACCACGCTGGCGCATTGCGCGAACTGGATCCTTCTGCTGGTGCGGACCAGCACGGACGAGGCCAAGCGTCAAAAGGGCATCACCGTTCTGCTGGTGGATATGACCACTGCGGGGTGCACCGTGCGGCCCATCCCCAACCTGCGGAACGAAGCGGACTTCTGCGAAGTGTTCTTTGACAACGTGCGCGTGCCTGCCGCGAATGTCGTGGGTGAGATCGATCAGGGCTGGGCGCTGGCCAAGGCGGTTCTGGGTCACGAACGGATCTTTCTGGGCGCGCCGTCCCGGCCTGAATATGCCATCAAACGGCTTGAACGTCTGGCGCAGGATCGCGGTGCATTCGACGACCCTGGCTTCGTCGCGCGCTACGCCAAACTGCGACTGGACCTGTATGATCTGAGTGCCGCCTTTGAACGTTTTGCCCGCGTCCTTCGGGCGGGGGGCGTTCTGGGCGCCGATGTTTCCGTGCTCAAGATTTTTTGCAGCGAACTGTACCAGCGGATCACCGAAGAGATGCTGACCGTTGCAGGCGAAGAGGCCCGGTTGTGGGACGATCTTCACACCGGCGCGGGCGATGTAGACGCGATGAACCTTTATCTCGACAGCCGTGCACCGACGATCTTTGGCGGTTCGAACGAGATTCAAAAGGGTGTTCTGGCAAAAGGAGTGCTCGGCCTGCCCAGCTCGTTCTGACAGGCCCGGGAGGAGGGCGAACTATGACGACAGAATATGCGCTGGAAGCACGTGGGCTTGGGCGGAAGTTTGGCGCCTTTTGGGCGGTGAAGGATGTTGATCTCAAGGTCAGGCGCGGGTCCATCCACGCCATGATCGGTCCGAACGGGGCGGGTAAAACCACCTGTTTCAACCTGCTGACCAAGACGCTGCAACCCAGCACCGGCAGTATCATCCTGAACGGCGAGGACATCTCGCGCTTGCGCACCAGCGACGTGGCGACACAAGGGATGGCGCGCTCGTTCCAGATATCGGCCACCTTCACCCAGATGACGGCGCTGGAAAACGTGCGCGTGGCATTGCAGGCCGGAAAGGGTACGGCCTACCGGTTCTGGCGGCCGCTCGGGTCCATTGCCCACCTGAACACGCGTGCGATGGAATTGCTGGAAAATGTCGGCTTGCAGGACAGTGCGGGCGTCGCGGCCTCGGACCTGTCCTATGGCAAGAAACGCGCGCTTGAGATTGCGACGACACTGGCGCTGGACCCGCAGGTGATGCTGCTGGACGAGCCAACCGCCGGAATGGGGCACGAGGACATCGAGCCCATCACCGAGCTGATCCGCAAGGTGTCGGTCGGGCGCACCGTTCTGATCGTCGAACACAATCTGTCGGTTGTGTCGTCGCTGTCCGACCGGATCACTGTGTTGCAGGCGGGCCAGATCCTGACCGAAGGCAACTATGCCGAAGTTTCATCCGATGAACGTGTGATCGCCGCATATATGGGAGGTGTCGAAGATGCCCTTTGATGCCAGAACCGACCCGCTGTTGAAGGTCGAAAACCTGCGTGCCTGGTATGGGGACAGCCAGGCGCTGCATGATGTGTCGTTCGATGTGGCCCAGGGCGAACTGGTCACGCTGATCGGGCGGAACGGAGCGGGCAAGTCCACGACATTGCGTTCGATCATGGGCATCGTGCGCAATCGCAAGGGTTCGATCCTGTTCGAAGGACAGGAACTGATGGGCAAACGCACCTATCAGATCGCCCGCAAGGGCATCGCATGGTGTCCCGAGGAACGCGGGATTTTCGCGGACCTTTCTGTGCGCGAGAACCTGACGCTTCCCCCGATCCTGAAACCGGGCGGGATGTCGGACGCCACGCTGCTGGAGACATTCCCCAACCTGAAAGCCCGTGCCACCAGCCGGGGCACGCAGCTGTCGGGCGGCGAGCAACAGATGCTGGCCATTGCGCGCATCCTGCGCAACGGCTGCCGGTTCCTGCTGCTGGACGAACCCAGCGAAGGTCTCGCCCCGGTCGTCGTCAAGGAAATTGGCCGCCAGATCAGGCTGTTGAAAGAGCAGGGCTATACCATCCTGCTGGTCGAACAGAACCTGAATTTCGCCCGTTCGGTGGCCGACCGCCACGTCGTGATCGAAAACGGCGCGGTCGTGGACACGCTGACGAACGATGAACTTGCGGTCGATCTTGACCGCGTCAAAACCTATTTGGGAGTCTGACCATGTTTGACGGGATCACACCGCAGCTGTTGTTCGGCCAGCTGCTGATCGGAGTCATCAACGGCTCTTTCTATGCGATGCTCGCAATGGGGCTGGCGATCATTTTCGGGCTGATGCACGTGGTGAACTTTGCCCATGGCGCACAGTATATGCTGGGCGCTTTCGTGGCGTGGCTGCTGCTTAGCACGCTGGGCGTGCCCTATTGGGGGGCGCTGTTCATCGCCCCGTTGGTGGTCGCGATATTCGGGCTTGTGATGGAGCGATTGATACTAAAGCCAATCGCCCACCTTGATCCGCTGTACAGCCTGTTGGTGACCTATGCCGCCACACTGGTGATCGAAGGGGCGGTTCGGCTGAATTACGGCTCGACCGGCCTGCCCTACAGCTCTCCGCTGCCGGGGGGCGTGAACCTGGGCTTCATGTTCATGCCCTGGTACCGGCTTTGGGTCGTGGTGTTTTCGATCTTTACCTGTCTCGGGACATGGTTGCTGATCGAACACACAAAGCTGGGGGCCTATCTGCGCGCGGCGAATGAATCGCCGGAAACGGTAGAATCCTTTGGCATCAACGTGCCGCGCATGATGACGCTGACCTATGCCTTTGGCGTTGGCCTTGCGGGGCTGTCGGGCGTGCTGGCCGCGCCGATTTACCAGGTGTCTCCGTCCATGGGATCGACGCTGATGATCACCATTTTCGCGGTCGTCGTGATCGGCGGGATGGGATCGATCATGGGCGCGATCCTGACCGGTTACCTGCTGGGGATCGTCGAGGGCCTGACAAAGGTCTTTTATCCCGAGGGCGCAAACCTGGTCATCTTCTTCATCATGCTGCTGGCCCTGATCTTTCGGCCCAGGGGTTTGTTTTCCGGGGAGAAAAGCTGATGCGTATTGCACTTGTTCTGTTGGGCGTCGCCATCGCATTGGCATTGCCGTTTTTCGTCTACCCGATCCTGCTGATGACGATCCTGTGCTTTGTCATCTTCGCGTCGTCGTTCAACCTGCTTTTGGGATACGTCGGCCTGCTGTGTTTCGGGCAGGCGATGTTCCTGGGGCTGTCGGCCTATATCGCGGGTTATCTGCTGAAAACGACAGGGGTTTCGATCGAAATTGCGATCCTCGCGGCGGCGCTTGTCTCTGCACTGCTGGGGGGCTTCGTGGGCTTTGTCGCGGTGCGCAGGACGGGCATCCAGTTTGCCATGATCACCTTTGCCTTTGCACAGTTCGTCTACTTCATGCTGCTGCAATCCGAGTTCACCGGCGGCGAAGACGGCATGCAGGGCATTCCGCGCTCGGATCTTTTTGGCGTGGTGGACATCTCGGACAGCCGGACGTTCTACTATTTCGTTCTGGCAATGACCGCGCTGGCGATTTTCGCGATCTACCGTGTCATTCATTCGCCTTTCGGTGAAATCCTGAAAGCCATCCGGGACAACGAAGCGCGGGTTGAATCGCTGGGCTTCCGGCCCGAGCGTTTCAAGATCATCGCGATGATGATCTCGGCCGGGATCGCGGGTTTTGCAGGCGCACTGAAGGCCACCGTGTTTCAGTTCGCCACGCTGACCGATGTGTCATGGACCGTCTCGGGCGAGGTTATTCTGATGACCTTGCTGGGTGGAATGGGCACGTTCACCGGTCCGATGGTCGGTGCGGCGGCGATTATCTTCCTGAACGACGAACTGGCCCAATTCGGGGAATGGGCGCTGATCGCACAGGGCGTGATCCTGATCCTGGTGATCCTGTTCCTGCGTCGCGGTGTTGTCGGCGAGGCGGGGGCGCTGTGGCGGCGCATGCGCAACCGGAACAAGGGCTAGACCGGCTGTGGAACGCCGTCCGTCACAGTTCGATCTGAACCGGGTTGTTGAAATCCGGGTCTGTGCGAACAGATCGGACGGCCTTTCGCAATGCGCTGAGATACTGGTCGCGGTTGCGTCTGAACCGCTCGGCCACACCGCCAAGCGCCAGGGTGATCGGTTGTCCCTGAACCAGCACCGGCAGCAGCATCGCCAGGGTGGCGCCCCCTTCAAAGGGCATATCCTCGACATAGCCATAGCCCTGCTGCCGGATCTGTTCGATCTGCTCGGAGATGTCTTTAAGCTTCACTCGGTCCGCGACCTTGGGCGTTGCGATGTTGGCACGCCGCACGGTGTTTTCCAGCTTGTCCATGGGCAGGGTCGCCAGCAGAACCAGACCGGCAACCGATTTGGTGATCGGCCGGATCGTGCCCTCTTCGATGTGGAACCGCAGCGCCTGAATGGACGCGCGAGTCTGGATATACTGAAGATAGATATCGTTCTTGGCACCGATGAAAATGCCCTCGCCGGTTTCGGCGTGCAGATCGTTCAGCGCGTCGATGATCTGCCCCGACCCGAACAGCGTCTTGGGGATCCACTCCCCCAGTCCGGTGACCTTGGTCGTCGGGAAATACACGCGCGCGCGCCGGTCATAGTTCAGATAACCCAGCTTAACCAATGTCTTGAGCAGGACTGTCGTGCTGGACAGGGGATAGTCCAGACCGGTGGCAATCTCGGACATCGAACGCGGCTGCCGTCCGATGCGGAAGTATTCAAGCACCTCGAACGCCCGCGCCGCCGATTTTACCTTGGTCTCGCTCACGGTGTCTCTCCTTGGCCGTTTTTCAAGAATGTGAATTTAAACTCCATATATCAATATTCGTGGCCCTGTTCAACGCGGCATGTGAGACTGGGGGCGGGAAATCGGCCGGCTGCATATCCGCAAAATGCGCGCACCGCCGAAGGAGAATGCGTCGTGCGCAGCCCCGCAGGGGGCGCTGCGCGACATCAGATCAAACAATGTCTGGATCACCGGCAGCAGGGCCACCTGTGCCGGGGCAGAGGTCCTGAAGGGAGAACTTATGAGCAAGCGGCTTGAGGGTAAGGTTGCGTTGGTGACCGGTGGCGGTCTGGGCATCGGGCGGGCCATCTGCGAGGCCTATGCCCGCGAAGGTGCCGCCGTCGGCGTTTTCGACCTGAAACCCGAATTGGCCGAAGCCACCGTCGCCGCCATTCAAGAGGCCGGCGGACAGGCCGTTGCCCTGGTTGGCAATGCGGCGCTGCGTGCCGATGTGTTCGACGCCGCGGAAAAGCTGAAGCAGGCATTCGGGCCCGTCACGCTGCTGGTCAACAATGCGATGTGGAACCGGTACGGGCCACTGGAAGATCAGGACGAAACGATGATCGGCCGGATGATCGACGTCGGCTTCAAGGGGGTCATCTGGGGCTATCAGGCGGTGCTGCCGCAGATGCGCGAAGCCGGAGGCGGCGCGATCGTCAACATCGCCTCACCCTCTGCCGTCCTCGCGATGAAACACGGCATCATGTACAGCGCGATCAAGGCAGCCGTTGCTGCGGCCACCCGCTCGGGTGCCGCGGAATTCGGTCCCGATAACGTCCGGGTCACGGCCATCGCACCCGGACCAACCCAGACCGACGGCGCGATGCGCGTGGTGACGGACGAGGGTTGGGAACGGCGGCGCGAGCGCATTCCGATCCGACGTCTGGGGCAACCTGCCGATATGGCGAATGCAGCGGTGTTTCTGGCGTCCGAAGAGGCGTCTTTCATCACTGGCGACATGATTTTTGTGGATGGAGGAATAACCTACGCCTTTTCCTGAGGCGTGGGGAATATCGCACAGGCTGAGGAGGTCTGTGTTCATAAACCCGGGAGGAAAAGTAATGAAAACCAAGGTAAAGTGCAGCCATATGGCCGCAGTGATTGCGGCGATGACACTTGTTGCGTCGCAGGCTCAGGCGGACATCTCGAACGGCGTCATCAAGATCGGCGTGATGAATGACCAGTCCGGCCCCTATGCCGACAACTGCGGCGCGGGATCGACTGCTTCGGTCAAGATGGCCGTTGACGATCACGGGGGTGCCATCAACGGCATGCCCGTCGAAATCGTCGTTGCCGATGACCAGAACAAGCCCGACATCGGTGTCGCGCAGGCCCTGAAATGGATCGAACAGGAAGGCGTCGACGTGATCGTCGGATGTTCGGCCTCGTCCATCGCCCTGGCGGTTCAGGATGTGATGAACACCCACGAAAAACCCTACCTGATCGCAGGCACCGCGACGTCGGACACGACCAACGCCAAATGCACGCCCTATGGCACCAACTGGGCCTATGACACCTATACGCTGGCCAAGGGTTCGGTGATGGCACAGCTCGCACAGGGTCTGGACGAATGGTATTTCATCACCGTCGATTACACCTTTGGCAAACAGTGGCAGGAAGACGCGACCAAGTTTATCGAGGAAAACGGCGGCAAGGTGGTCGGCTCGATCCTGCACCCGCTTGGGACCAACGACTTTTCTTCGCAGTTGCTGCAGGCACAGGCCAGTGGCGCCAAGGTGATCGGCATTGCAAATGCCGGCGCTGACCTTGCCAACGTGCTGAAACAGGCACGCGAGTTCGGGATCGCCGATGCGGGTCAGGTTCTGGCGCCTTTGGGTATGCAGGTGAACAACGTGCATGGCATCGGTCTGGAAACGATGCAGGGGCTGGTTGCCTCGGCACCGGCCTATTGGGACCAAAGCGACGAGGCGCGCGCCTTTTCCGAGCGGTGGAGCGCACAGATGGGCGACCGCAAGCCGAATGAATCCCAGACTGTGACCTATTCCGCGGTGAACCATTACCTCAAGGCGGTCGAAGCAACGGGGTCGGATGCGGGGCCTGACGTGATGGCCAGCATGCGCGAAATGCCGGTCGACGATGTGTTCACCCAAGCAACCATTCGCGAAGACGGTGTTGTCCTGCGCGACATGTTGCAGGTTCAGGTCAAGACACCAGCCGAGTCCGAATATCCTTGGGACTATTACAAGGTCATCGGCAACTTGCCTGCCGCAGATATCTGGCGCCCGCTTTCTGAAAGCGAATGCCCGTTGGTCAAGAACTGATCCAACGTGCGGCCCGGACGATCGGGCCGCACATTTTTCCTAAGCGGACATGACATGATTCTTACTGTTACAGCCACGCGCATTGCGCCTTCACCCGACCAACTCGGGGAAAGCCCGATCTGGGATGACCGGATCGGACGTCTTTACTGGGTCGATGGGGTCAAGCGTTTGATCCGGTTCCTTGACTATGCAGAGGACCAGTTCGGGTCGGTGGAAATGCCCTCGATGATCGGGTCGATCGCATTGACCATGGACCAGGGAAAGCTGGTCGTCGGCTTGGCTGACGGGATTTATATTGTCACACTGGAAACCGCTGCTCTTGAGCCCTTGTACCGGCCCGATCCCGTTGATGCGCGGGTGCGTTTCAATGACGGCAAGGTGGACCATCAGGGCCGCTTTGTCTGTGGGACCATGGGCGTTTTTGCCGAACCGGTTGCCGAGCTTGTGCGCATCTCGGCGGACAAGACGAAAGAGTGCCTTGCCAATGGTATCCGCATCTCGAATTCGGTCTGTTTCAGTCCGGACGGCGGCACCTTGTATTTTGCCGACAGCCTGGACCGACAGATCCGCGCCTATCACTACGCGGCCGAACCCGAACCGCTGACCGAACCGCGCATTCTGGTGAACACCAAGGATTACAATTCCGGCCCCGACGGCGCGACGGTCGATTCCGAAGGTTTCATCTGGGTCGCTTTGGTCCAGGCGGGAAAAATCGGGCGATTTGCGCCGGACGGCACGCTGGACCGCCTGATCGACGCCCCCGTCGATATGCCCAGCTGCATCACCTTTGGCGGGCCGGACATGTCGACCCTGTTCATGACATCCATCAAGGATTCCGGGACCGGACGTGCCGTGTCACGCCATCCCCACGGTGGATATCTTTTTGCCCTCGAAGGGCTGGGCGTCACCGGACGCACAGAGCCGAGGTTTGGTCAAAATGGATAAGGTGAGTATGGAGCGCCAGAGCCTGCAATCGCTGATTTCGCCACGCAGTGTGGCCGTCATTGGTGCCTCTGATGACGTGAAACGCATTGGCGGGCGTCCATTGCGCTATATGCGCGAGGCGGGGTTCGCCGGGAAGATCTATCCGGTCAATCCAAAGCGCGAGACGGTTCAGGGTCTGAAAGCCTATGCCAGCGTGCTTGATCTGCCCGAAGTGCCCGATACCGCCATCCTGGCCGTGCCTGCGGCGGTGACGCTGGCGGCGGTGACCGAATGTGTGGAAAAGGGCATCCCCTCGGCCATCGTCTTTTCAGCAGGGTTTTCCGAAGCGGGCGCAGAGGGCGAAGCCCTTCAGGCCGAAATCGCCGCTGTGGCACGCGCGGGTGGGATGCGGTTGCTGGGTCCGAACTGCCTTGGGGTCATGAACCCCGCGTTGGGGTATTACGGTACGTTTTCCGTGGTGCTGGACGGAGAATTTCTGGCCCCCGGTCCGGTGGGCATCGTGTCGCAAAGCGGGGCCTATGGCTCGCATATCGCGCACCTTGTGCGGGCGCGGGGCCTGGGCATCAGCCAATGGATCACCACGGGCAACGAGATGGACATCTCGCTGGCCGAAGCGTTGGACCATGTTGTGGCCCAGCCTGAAACGCGCGTGGTCATGGCCTATGCCGAAGGGATCGGAAATGGCGACCGTTTCCGCGCCGCGCTTGAGCGGGCGCGCGCGGCAAACAAGGCTGTTGTCTTCATGAAAACGGGCCGGACCGAAGTCGGCGCGCGCGCGGCTGCGTCGCACACGGCGTCGCTTGCCGGGTCGGACGACGTGTTTGATGCGGTTCTGCGCCAATATGGTGCCTATCGTGCGATGACGACCGCAGAGCAGATCGACATTGCCTATGCCGCTGCGGGCGGGGTGTTCCCCGTGGGGAACAAGGCCGGAATTTTCACGATGTCCGGTGGATTTGGCATCCAGCTTGCGGATGACTTCACCGCGGCGGGTCTGGATGTGGCCCCGATGCCCGATGCCGCACAGGCCGAGTTGAAGGCCCTGTTGCCCTATGCGTCGCCGGTCAATCCCGTTGATGCCACGGCACAGGCCGTCAGCGACATGAGCATCCTGACAGCCTTTGTTCAGTCGATGATGGACAAGGGGGGCTATGATATGTTCAGCGCCATCCTTGGAACCGGGCCTGCGTCGGAGAGTTTCTCAAAACCTCTGCGCGAGGCGTTGATGGCGGGGTTCGCGGGGCATGACAGGTCTATTCGCGGCCTGACCATGTCCGCACCGCGCACCGTGGTGGCTGACTATGAGGCCGATGGTTTTCTGGTCTACGAGGACGGCGGGGCGCTGGCCAAATCCTTTGGTGCGCTGGCCGCATTTGCCGACGCATTCGCCCGCAATGACCCGCAGCCCACACCCGGAACGCCTATGGACCTGCCCCAGGGCCGTATGAGCGAAGCCACCGCCAAAACCGTGTTGCGCACCGCAGGTGTGCGGTTCGCGGACGAGGCGCTGGTGCGGACCGGGTCCGAGGCGGCGCAGGAAGCGACCCGGATCGGGTTCCCGGTTGTGCTGAAAATCTGCTCGCCAGACATCGCGCATAAGACAGAGATCGGGGGTGTCGTCCTGAACCTGACGGATGCGGCCGCGGTCCGGCAGGCCACGGACGAGATGTTGGACAGGGTGCGCAAGGCCGCCCCAGATGCCGAGATCGAAGGTGTCCTGGTTTCGGCCATGCTGTCGGGCGGCGTCGAAACCATTGTCGGCGTCCATGATGACCCGTCCTTTGGTCCGGTGGTCATGTTCGGGCTTGGCGGGGTATTCGTCGAAGTTCTGAAGGATGTGACCTTTCGCGTGGCGCCTTTCGGGATCTCAGAGGCCCACCGCATGATCCGCGAGATCAAGGGCCATGCGCTGCTTGAAGGGGTGCGGGGCGCGCCGCCTGCCGATGTCGATGCGCTGGCACAGTTGCTGTCCCAGGTGTCGATGTTTGCCGCCGCCAACCGGAGCCGTATCGCCGGAATTGACCTGAACCCCGTTCGGGTGATGCCACGGGGGCAGGGTGTGATCGCATTGGATGCGCTGATTGAACTCAAGGAAGGGGAACCCTCATGACAGATGCTGCCCTACGTGCGCTGCTGGACAAGGATGCGATACGCGACTGCATCCATCGCTATTGTCGCGGGATTGACCGCGCTGACGAAGCGGCGCTTGTGTCCTCATACTGGCCCGACGCGCATGACAGTCATGGCGCCTATTCGGGGCCGGTATCGGGTTTCATCGAACAGGTGCGCAAGGTCTGGGCAACCGGGCCGCGCAATATCCACAATGTCGGCAATATCATGGTCGAATTTACCTCGGATACGCGTGCGGACGTGGAAACCTATTTCATTGCGTTCCAGCGTGGCACCGGACCAGATGGCGTAGAGCGACAGGTCCAGTTGTGCGGCCGGTACTGCGACCTGTTCGAAAAGCGCGGCCAGGAATGGCGCGTGCTGCGGCGCACGGTTGTCTACGACTGGGTCGCACCCCAGGAGCCGCCCGCGCAAAGCGAGCAGGACCGGTTTGGCCCACGGACCCCGATTGGCGGGTCATACCCGGACGATCCCGTCTATCACATCGCTGCGGACGCGGGGAATTGATGTTGCCGAAACGTACGAAGGGCAGGTCATGACGCCAGAACCTATGTCGAATCCGCCGGACACGGACACCGTGTCGCCTGCGGAATACAAACATGCCATGCGGCGCGTGGTGTCCTCGGTCGCCGTGGTGACCACGCAAACACAGACCGAGCGCGACGGGCTGACGGCGACCGCGATCTGTTCCGCCACGACCATGCCCCCGACGATCCTGGTCTGTGTGAACCGCAAGGCAAGCGCGCTGCACCTGATCCAGAGTTCGGGGATATTCGCGGTCAATTTCCTGAGCGACGCGCACTCAAGCCTGGCGCGGGCGTTCTCCACGCGGGGGTTGACCGGCGAAACACGGATGGGTGCCGGTACATGGACAAAATTTGTCACCGGCGCACCGGTGCTGCCGGACGCCCTGAGCAGCTTTGACTGTGTGCTGGAAAAATCCATGACCTGCGGCGCACACGAGGTCCTGTTCGGTCGCGTCGTTGCGGTTGCCTGTACAGAAGACAGTGCATTGCTGTACCGCGACGGATTTTTCCGCCGCGTGGCGCCCGAATAGCTGAGGGGGTGCCGCGATGTGTCCCCGAAACCCCAATCTTGAGGAGAGCCAGCCCCCCGGTTGCTTTCCTGTCACCGTTCAAACCTGCGTCCGCGCGGTTTGAGCATCAGAAAAATTTAGGATCGAGGTGTTGATGATGAAATCTTCCAAACCAGCCGAACGCGTGGGCATGATCGTTGTCGGCGCAGGATTTGGCGGCATGTATGCCGTCCACAAGTTCCGCGAAATGGGCCATGATGTGGTCGGGATCGAGGCGGGCGGTGACGTCGGGGGTGTGTGGTACTGGAACCGCTATCCGGGTGCGCGCTGTGATTTGATGAGTGTCGATTACTCTTACGGGTTTTCCGATGAAATCCAGCAGGAATGGACCTGGTCCGAACAGTTTGCAGCCCAGCCGGAAATCCTGGCCTATGCGAATTTCGTCGCGGACCGGCTGGACCTGCGCAAGAGTTTCCGGTTCGAAACACGGGTCACCAGCGCCATCTGGGACGAGGCCGAAAAAATCTGGCGCGTCACAACCAACAAGGGCGATGTGCTGGAAGCACCGTTCTGCATCATGTCCACTGGTCCGCTTTCCGTTCCCAAGGACCCGGAGATTGACGGCATCGACCGGTTCAAGGGGCGTATTCTGCGGGCGCAGAAATGGCCGCACGAGAAAATCGACTTTGCCGGCAAGCGCGTCGGTTTGATCGGCACCGGGTCGTCTGGCATCCAGATCGTGCAGGAGGTCGGGCGGCAGGCCGGAGAACTGTTCGTCTATCAGCGCACGCCCAGCTGGACGCTGCCGATGCGCAACCACGATCTTGACGACGCCTATGTCAAAGAGATGAAGCGCCATTACCCCGCGATGCGTGCGGCAATGAAGATGAACCCCACCGGCGGCACACGTCCGGTCACCACGCGACCGTTTTTCAGCCTGCCGCCATCGCAACGGCGCGATGTGATGGAACATGCCTGGCAGGATGGTGGGCACACCTTTCTGGCCGCGTTCTCGGACCTGTTGTCAAACCAGGAAGCCAATGACCAGGTTGCGGATTTCGTGCGTGAAAAGATTGGTGAGATCGTGGACGATCCCAAGACCGCCGAGGCGTTGAAGCCACGCGGCTATCCGATTTTTGCGCGCCGCCCATGTCTGGATACGGAATACTACGAGACTTACAATCTGCCAAACGTCCACCTGAAAGACTGCCTGACCGATCCCATCGTGGAAATCACGGAAAACGGCATCCGCACCGAGGACGGCGAGACGGAGCTGGACGTTCTGATTTTCGCGACCGGTTATGACGCGCTGACCGGTGCGCTGCTGGCCTTTGACGTGGTGGGGCGCGACGGGCGTACGCTGAAGGAAAAATGGCAAGGCGGGCCGCGGTCCTATCTGGGACTGATGATGGAAGGGTTTCCGAACCTGTTTTCCACCTGTGGACCGAACGGCCCCGCGGCCCTGGCCAACATTATCTCGATCAGTGAAAACGACGTGGATTGGATTGCCGATGTGACAACCCATATGGCCAGCACGGGCCTTGCGTCGATCGAACCCACGCTGGCCGCCGAAGATCGCTGGATGAAGATTGTCGCGGAGCTTGCCGAAAAGTCGCTGGTGCGCAAGGCGAACACGTGGTGGGTGGGGACCAACGTGAAGGGCAAGCCGACCGGATTGACCATGTTTGTCGGCGGGTTCAACAAATACCGCGAGTATTGCGAGGCGGCGAAACAGAACGATTATGCCGATTTTTCGTTTCAGCAGCGCGCGGTGGCGACCGCAGAGTGATCTGCTGTGGCCTATGAAGATAAACAGCTCCGCAATGGCAATGCCGTTGCGGAGCTGTTTACTTTGAAACCCGCCGCAAGACGGGCTTCATGACTCGCGCCTGAGGGAGGCCAGGCGAGAGATCCTATTGGATGGCGCTTGGCTGCGCCGTCGTGGCCTTGATCACGCCGTCGTAATTGACCAGCGCGGAACTGTCCTGGGTGTCGCCGGTCGCAATGACCTGACCGATCAACACGGTGTGCGTCCCGGCCTGATGCGACGACACAGGCGTACAAACCAGCGACTGGTGCGACGTGGCCAGAACCGGCGCGCCGCCTTCGGCGTCTTGCCATGCGTCATCGGTAAACCGGTCGGCACCGCGCAACCCGCCTTGGCCGGCAAAGCGCATGGCCACGTCCTCTTGTGATCCGCCAAGGATATTCACGCTGAAGGCATCGGCGGAAATGATCGCGTCATGGGTCGACGAGGTCCGGTTGAGGCAGACAAGAACCATCGGCGGTTCGGCGGACACCGACGAGAAGGCGGAAACCGTCATGCCGCGCCGGTCTGCGCCTTTGCCGCTGGCCACGATGCAGACGCCGCTTGCAAATTTGCGCATGGCGCGGCGAAACTCATCCGCGCTTACGGGGCACGTTTCGGGAAGATAGTCGATATGGGCGCGGATACCGCCGTTTGGTCCGATCCAGCCATGTTCCCTGGCAAAGGCGCACATCGCGGCAAAGCCTGCGTCCCATTCGGGATCGCCTGCCATCGCGGACAGGGCCCTGATGGCGTCGGGGCGCACCCATGCATGGGTGCCCTCCTCTGATTTGAAATCCGCGACCGGCGCGAGGGCCAGGGCTTCGGTCCCTTGCAGCCGTTCATCCAATGCGATGGAAAACCGCGTGAAATCCTCGGGTGCCTCCAGACGCGGGGGCGTGTTCTGTTTGACCACGATCCGCATGGCGTCAGCCGTTCACGACTTTGGCCGGAGCCACTGTGTCCTGGCCAAGCGCCTTGTTGATCGCGGGAATGATCTTGTCGCCCCACAGCTCGATCTGTTTGAGCATGGTTTTCTGGTCAAAATCCCCAAGCTGTGTTTGCAACGCGATATGGTGCGGTTTCAGAATTTCGATTTCGGCCAGCATACGGTCGATGACCTGGTTGACGCTGCCCACCGGCAGGTTGGCCGCCATTTCATCAAGCGACATTTCCCTGTTCAGCGGCACCTCTTGCATCAGATAGCCGTCGTCGGTCTGCTGGCGGCGGTCTTTCAGGCTTTCCGACAATCTGCGGGCAAATCGCGCACTGTCGAGATAGCTTTCGATCTCGGCCTTGTTGTCGCTGGCAAAGCCGCAGCGCAGGAAGCCAAGCTTGGTGTCGGCGATGTCGGTGCCTGCTTCGCTTGCCGATTCCTCAAGCTTTGTGCGCAGCCCTTGAATTGCATCGAGGTCGCCGTGCAGGACGGTCACAAACAGGTTGTGACCTTCTTTCATCGCACGTTCGCGCACCTTGGGATTGCCCGTCGTCACCCAGATCGGCGGCATCGGGTCCTGCACGCAGCGCACGCTGATCGAGCTGGGCGGAATGTCGAGGTATTTGCCATGATACTCAAAGCTTTGCTGTGTCAGGGCCATCGGGATCACGTCCAGATATTCCTGAAACATCGGGCCTGCGTCGGCCAGCGAGGTGCCGAAGCGTTCAAATTCGAATTGCTGGTAGCCCGAGCCGATGCCCAGTTCCAGGCGGCCGTTCGATACCGTATCGACATAGCCAACCTCGGCCAGAAAACGTGCCGGGTGGTACAGGGGCAGGATACACACAGCCGTGCCAAGACGGATTTTCGAAGTCTTGCCCGCGCAATGGGCGACGGTCATCAACGGAGAGGGCGACAGGGAATAGTTGTTGAAATGGTGCTCGGCCGACCAGGCCGCATCAAATCCCGCCTGTTCGGCCAGAACGGTTTGTTCAACCGTATTTGCGATGACTTCTTGCGAACTTTGATTGTAGCTGCGCTGTTGCGCGAGTGTGAAAACGCCGAATTCCATGATCGTTCCTCCCTTGAACCACTGATTTCGTCAAAGTTAACACCTTTCAATTTCGGGTATAATTGGCTAATCGTAAGCAATACCTTTTCACATTCTGCAAAGGCGGATATGGACAAGCTCAGGGCGATGGAACTGTTGGTCGCTGCCGCAAGCCACGGCAGCTTTTCGGCGGCGGGCCGACGTTTCAACCTGTCGCCTGCCAGCGTGTCGCGGCATATCACCGAGTTGGAGGCGCACATCGGGGTGACCCTTGTGCACCGCTCGACCCGCAACCTGACCTTGTCTGAGGCAGGAAAAACCTACGTTGCGCGGGCTGAATCCATCATTGCGGGGATACGTTCGGCCGAGGCTGATGCCGCATCGCTTCAGGACACGCCACAGGGCGTTCTGCGGGTGCATTCGCGGACCATGTTCGGGGTGGCCGTTCTGGCAAAGCTGCAGACGGAGTTCGCCAGATCCTACCCCGAAGTGATCGTGGAACTGCACCTTTCAGAGCGTCCTGTCCGGTTGCGCGAAGACGGCTTTGACCTGGATTTCTGTATTGCACCGCCACAAGAGGCCGGGCTGATGCGGCGGCGTCTGTTCGCAAGCGAACGGGTGTTGATCGCCGCGCCGGATTACCTGGCGCGTAGGTCACAGCCCCTGGTCCCGTCGGACCTGCTGCAGCATGCGTGTCTGCCCTATTTGCTGGGGCATGATGTCGTGTACTGGCGTTTTGTGAAAGAAGACCAGGCTGAAGACCTGCCGGTGCCGACGGCATTCGGGTCGAACAACGGGCAGGTTTTGCTTGAATGCGCGCGACAAGGGCACGGCATTGCCTTGTTGGACGAATACAACGTGGCCCAGGATATCCAAGAGGGCAGGTTGGTGCGTGTCTTGGAGGACTACGCGGTGACAAATACCACATTTGAGGAGGGCATTTATGCGGCCTTCCTTGAGACGGTTCAGGTCCCGACAAAGCTGCGCGTCTACCTCGATTTCGTGGCCCGCTATTGGCAGGGTATTTCGGGGCCCGGCATTTCCGCGACCGCACCGCATTGACCCGCCGGTCAGCCGCTGCGTATAACTTATCCGAGAAGAATTTAAGGGTGATAGAGCATGAGCACAGGGTCCAAAGCCACCTCGGATGCAGAAGCAGATTCGGTTCTCAGCCCGCGGGTTCTGGAGCTTTTGGAGACGGGCGCGCGTGTCTTTGCCGAGAAAGGATACGACGCGGCAACCATGCGTGACGTGTCAGAAGCGTCGGGGGTGTCAAAAGCGCTTTTGTATCATCACTTTACAAGCAAAGAGAAATTCTATTCCCAGATCGCGATGCGCTCGGCGCTTCGCCTGAATGAGTATGTGTTCGGGCAGATCCCCGAGGATGCCAGCGCCGCGGAACAGGTGCGTGCCTTTATGATCGCGACAGCAGAGTTCTTTGAGGAATATCGCTGGGCGTGGATCGCGGCGAGTTCATCGTTTTGGAACGATCCAGACAGGCATCGTCAGGCGGAACGCCTGAAACGTCGGACGGAATTTGAGCTGAAACTGCGGACCCTGATTGCGAAAGGTGTCGAAAGCGGAGAGTTCAATGAGGTCGATCCCGCCATGACAGGGCGCCTTATCCTGTCGGCAATCAACTGGATGCACCGGTGGTACGTGCCTTCGAAAGAATTGCGCCCGCCTGAAATTGTCGATCAGTATTTCGGAATTCTGCTTGGCGGGCTGTCAAAGCGTTAGGTCATGCGTTTGCGTGGGATGTGGGTCATCAGCGTTTGTGTGAACGCGCCATCTACGACCACATCCGCGCCACTTACATAAGACGCCCGGTCGCTGGCGAGGTAAAGCACAGCGTCTGCGATATCTTGCGGCAATCCGATGCGACGCACTGGCACGACATCCTCACGCGCCTTGCGGTCTTTTGGGTCACTGTAGAAATTCTCGCTCAGGGGCGTCAGGATCAGGCCCGGGCTGACCAGATTGCACCTGATGCCTTCGGGACCCCATTCGATCGCCAGCTGTCGGGTTAGGGACGTTAAAGCAGCTTTGCTGGCAGAATAGGCGGCACCGTTCGGAACGGGGTTCTGGGCCGCGATTGATGAAATGTTGACGATCGCGGCGGGTCGGTCCGTGTCGCGTCTGCGGCGAAAGACCTGGGCTGCGACAAGCGCGGCGGTGGTGTTCACTGTCATCTGCAAATGAAAGGCTGCCTCGCTGACCTCTGCCAGCAGGGCAGGGGTCGACATGGCGGCGACGTTGACCAGGATGCCGGGCGCACCGACCAGGTCCGCGGCTGTGTTCAGGGTGCTTTCGACTGCGGCAAGATCGGACAAATCCAGCGGCATCGCCAGCGGCGCGGTTTCGAGTTGGTCCGCCACCGCTTTCAGACCTTCGGCATCACGGTCGAACAGTGCAAGCCGGGCGCCCTGATCGGCAAAGCCTTGTGCAACGGCGCGTCCGATCCCTCCTGCGGCACCGGTGATGAAAACGGTACGATCCTTAAGATTGAGCCAGTCCATTGACGCAACTTCCCTAGCATTGGCGCGCCGGGACAGACCCGACGCGCCTGTCTGACACTTACTCGAGGGTGATGTTATTGTCTTTGACAACCTTACCCCAGACTTTCATGTCCGTGTCCAGCTGGGCCTGCATTGCATCGGCCAGACCCGGCTGCGGGATCATGCCGACATTGACCATCTTTTGCTGGAAATCTGCGTCGTTGATGGCGTTTTGAACAGCGGCACCGACCTTTTCGGTGATGTCGGAAGGTGTGCCCGCGGGGGCGAGCAAGCCGAACCAGAACGACGATTCCAGGTTGGGATAGCCCAGTTCAGTCGTGGTGGGCAGGTCCGGGAATTGATCCATCCGTTCGGGCGTGGTGATGGCCAGCATTTTGATATCCCCGGATTTCTCGTGATCCAGAAGGGAAATAGGCGTCGAGAAATTCAGTTCTGCCTGCCCTCCCATCAGGTCGACCAGAGCCGACGGATTGTTGCGATAGGCGACATCAACCATGTCGACGCCCAGCTCGCCTTGCATGATCAAGCCAAACAGATGGGTCACGCTGCCCGGCCCAAGCGTTGCATAGCGCAGTGGACGCCCCGTTTCCTTGGCGTATTCGGCCAGCCCGTCGATTGTATCAACGCCCAAGGACGCCGGCACGGTCACGGTCAGTGGACCACTGAACATCGTCGCGACAGGATCAAAATCCTCCAGGCCATAGGGCAGGCTTGGGCGCAGCAGTACGTTCAGGGAGATCGGGCCGGTCGCGCCAATCAGAAATGTCTGCCCGTCCGGTTTTGCCGATGCCACGTATTGAGAGCCGATGATTCCGTTTGCACCTGGCTTGTTTTCCACCAGCACCGGCACACCCAGTTCGGCAGAGACCAGGTCGGCAATCTGGCGGGTCATCCCATCGACCAAACCACCGCCACCGTATGGAACAACAAAGGTTATCGGCTCATCAGACTGCGCTGATGCAAATTGCGGTGTGGCGAGCGCAAGGGCTGCTCCTGCTGCGGCAATGACTGCGCGGCGATTGATGAATTTCATTTTTTTTCTCCTCCTGGGTACGGGCTTTGGTCCCGTGATTTGCGCCGTCTGAACGGTGCCAATTGGCCCGACGCTAGTACTGACCGTCCAGTCAGTCAATCCGCAATTTTCCTGTTGTCAGTACCGGGGGCCGGTGCTAGTTACGGGCTGACCGTCTGGTCAGTCAGGGGCTGGGAGAGCCTCAGGAGGAGTACACATGACTTATGAAACCCTGCGATTTGAAATCGTTGACCACGTTGCATTGGTCACCTTGAATCGCCCGCCCGTGAATGCCCTCAACCGCAAGGCGCGTGCCGAAATCATCGCGGTGTTCGACGAGATTTCTGCCCGCGAAGATATTCGCTGTGCCGTTCTGACCGGTGCGGGAAAAACGTTTTGCGCCGGAGCGGACCTGAAGGATCGCCCCGACGCCGAAGTTCCCGGAGATTTTCTCGAGCACAACCGGATCACCCGCGAGACAGGCAATGCGATCCGCGAATGTTCCAAACCCGTCATCGCCGCAGTGAACGGCGCGGCCCTGGGTGCGGGGCTGGGGCTGATGGCGTCCTGTGACGTCTTCTATGCCTCTGAAAACGCGACCTTTGGCATGCCAGAGATCAATGTCGGTCTGGCGGGCGGTGCATCCATGTTGAACACGTTGTTTGGCCGCTCCACGATGCGCCGCATGTTCTACACCGGTGTGCGCCTGACGGCTGCCGAGTTGCTTGAGCGCAATGTCATCGAGGCCGTCACGTCCCAGGAAGACCTTGTGCCGACCGCCATGGCCGTCGCCCGCGAGATCGCGTCGAAAAGCCCGCTGGCCATTCGCTATGCCAAACAGGCGATGACCATCGTCGAGCACATGCCGCAGCGCGATGCCTACCGGATGGAACAGAACTATACGATGGCGCTGGCCCAGACCGAAGACGCGAAAGAGGCCCGCATGGCATTTCTGGAAAAACGCGAACCGAAGTTCACGGGGCGCTGAAATGGCGCGTGACATCAACCTTGGTCGGGGGTTGGACCAGATTTTCCAGCCCCGGTCGATTGCTGTTATCGGGGCATCGACAGACCCGTCCAAAACGGGCGGGCGACCTGTCCATCTGCTGAAGAAACACGGCTATGCCGGGGCAATCCTGCCGGTCAATCCCAAGGCGGACGAGGTTCAGGGTCTGACCGCCTATGCCAGCGTTGCGGACCTGCCGCAGGTCCCGGACCTGGCGCTGATCGCGGTACCGGGCGCCGGTGCGCTGGAAGCGGCACGCGCCTGTGCCGAACGTGGTGTGCCCGCCGCGATCGTGCTGTCCGCCGGATTTGCCGAGCAAGGCAGCGAGGGCGCCGCGCGGCAACTCGAATTGCGGGCGATTGCTGACAACAGCGGGATGCGGGTACTGGGGCCAAACTGCCTTGGCACGGTCAGTGTCCCGGAAAAGGCGATTGGGACATTCTCGGTCGCACTGGAAAATGAAATGCCCGCGCAAGGTCCGGTTGCGATTGTATCGCAAAGCGGCAACGTGGGCAGCCTTGCCATGAAAATGCTGGGGCGCGGTGGGGCGGGGATCAGCCGCTTTATCGCATCTGGCAATGAATGCGACGTGGATATTGCCGATGCCATCGCGTGGATGGCGGGCGACGCTGCGACCCGTGTCATTCTGGTCTGTATGGAAACCTGTCGGGATGCCGCTCGTCTGACGCTTGCGCTGGATATCGCGCGGGCTGCTGGCAAACCCGTGTTCGTGCTGAAGATGGGCGCCTCGGACGTCGGCAAGGCTGCAGCCATGTCGCATACCGGTGGGCTGGCCGGTGCGGACCAGGTGTTTGACGCGGTCTTTGCCAGACATGGGGCAGTGCGCGTCAAGTCGCTTGAGATGTTGGTCCAGATGGGCAGCGCCGCCGCCGCCCTAGGAGACCGGACGGTCAGCGCGAACCCATCGGTGTCGGTCATCGCGGCATCCGGCGGCTTTGGCATCATGATGGCGGACGCGGCGGAAGAACATGGCCTGACCCTGAACCGGACCGGCGACGCCGCGATCGAACAGATCAAGGCAGTGCTGCCGCTGGCTTCGGCTGTGAATCCTGTGGACGCCACGGCACAGATGTCGGCCAACCCCGAAACCTTCGGCGCGTTGTTGTCGGCAGTCGCCGGCGATAATGCGAATGAAGTCGTTTGCATCATGATGGCGCTGGGACTCGAGGTGCCTCGCCTGCGCGACACCTATCTGGCGGCCTTGGATGCGGCGCGTGCGGCCCACCCCGATCAGGTCTTTGTGGCCTGTGTCGCAGGGCCGGACGATGCGCTTCAGATCCTGAACGCCAAGGGCATTCTGACCTTTCCGACCATTGACGCGATGATGGAAGGGGTGTCGCACCTGGGGCGTCTGACGGCGGAAAAGGGCAAAGACGCGGGTGGCGCGCGGGACATAGCAACCGCCCCTCTGGATCGCGGGTCCGTTGCCACAGAAGCAGATGCCAAACGTGTCCTCTCGGCAGCCGGAATAGGCTTTCCCGAGGAGGTCGTCGTGACATCGGCGGATGCAGCGGGACAGGCCGCAGATCGGCTGGCGTTGCCCGTGGCGATGAAAATACTGTCGGCGGACATCCAGCACAAATCCGACATAGGCGGCGTAGAGCTTGGCATTGTCGGCGCGGACGATGCGGCCGCGGCCTATGCCCGGATCATGACCGCCGCGGCCACACATGCGCCTGATGCCCGGATCGACGGCGTGTTGGTTGCGCCAATGATCACAGGGGGCACCGAATTGATCGTTGGCACGACCACCGACCCGATCTTTGGACCGGTGGTCATGGTCGGACTCGGCGGCATCTTTGCCGAAGTGTTCCGGGACACCGCCCTGCAACCGGCACCTGTCTCGCTGGAGGATGCGCAGGAAATGCTGCGATCGCTTAAGTGTTTTGCGCTGCTTGATGGTGCGCGGGGACGGCCCCGTGCCGACGTGGACGCCGCAGCGCAGGCCATTGTCGCCCTGTCCGAATTTGCCGCGCGTCATGCTGATGACGTCGCAGAAATCGATATCAATCCACTTCTCGTGCGGGATCAGGGGCTGGGCGCAATCGCGCTTGACGCGCTGATCATCCCGCACCAGACCCAAACATCAGAGGCCGCTGAATGACACAGACCGCCGCCGTGGCCAGCGAACGGCCCTCCCTTGAAACTGCCGGTGACACGGCCCGCGCCTGGCTGGACGCGAACCTTCCGCAGGGCCTGCGCGAGGATATCCTGCAAGAACGCGAGCCCACTTTCGCCGAGTTGTCCGAATGGGAATCAAAGCTGCACAAGGCGGGTATCATCGGCGCCACTTGGCCCACGCAATACGGCGGTGGTGATCTGGGACTGAGGGCTCATCTGGATATCAGCCGGGAAATTGGCCGCACGCCAATGCCCGAAAGTGTCAATTCGATTGGCAAGGAGCTGGCGGGGCCGATCATTCTGGCCGTTGGCAACGAGCGGCAAAAGGCAGAGTACCTGCCTGCCATCCTCGAGATGCGCAACATCTGGTGTCAGGGGTTCTCCGAACCCAACGCCGGGTCCGACCTTGCGGGTCTGCGCACCAAGGCCGAAAAAACCGATGATGGCTGGGTGATCAACGGTCAGAAAATCTGGACCTCGGGCGCGTCCAAATCCAGCCACTGCCTGTTGCTGGCGCGTACCGGGTCGGTTGAAGATCGTCACCGCGGGCTTGTTCTGTTCGCCGTGGACACCAGCCTGCCGGGCGTGGACATCCGCGAGATCAAGTCAATCGACGGTGCGCGGCATTTCTGTGAAGTGTTCTTTAATGATGTTGTCGTGCCCGAGGCGGATATGCTCGGCTCGCCCGATCAGGGTTGGGCTGCAGCGACGCGGGTGTTGTCGATTGAACGTGCCACCAACCGGATGCACCGCGCCTGGCGGTTTGAAAACCAGTTACAGCACCTGGTGTCGGCCTGTGCCGAAAACCCGGCGACACGCAGGCTGGTCGAACATGACTATGCCCGCCCGCTTGCCGAAGTGGCGGTGAACATCGAATTGCTTAAAGGGCACGTTGAAACATTGGTCGGGTCCCTGATCGACGGTAATGAAATCGGGCCCCGTGGATCGCTGCCCAAGATGTTCTGGAGCGAGGCGCATCAGGATTTTTCCAAGCTTGCCCTGGACATCGTTTCGCGTTTTCCGCCCGATTTGTCCGACCCCTTGCGGGCTGTGAAGCGGCGGATGGAAGACATTTATATCAAGGCGCGCGCCGAAACGATCTATGCGGGCACGACCGAAATCCAGCTGGGCATCATTGCAAAGCGGATCCTGAAACTGAACTGGGAGAGATAATCCATGACCACCGAATATGATCTTTCCCCCGAGGATTTTGCCGATACAGCCAAGGCCGTGGTGAACGCCTGTGCCGAGGCGGGCACCACCGCCGACAGGATCGCGCTTTTGGCAGATGCGGGGCTGACCGGTATCCTGGCCGGCGACAGCTGTGGTGGTATGGGGCTGCCCGTCGACTTTGCCGTGCCTGTTCTTCATGCCGCTGGGGCCGGAATGCTGGCCGCACCCTTGCTTGAGACAATGCTTTTGGCGCGGGCCTTCAGCGGCACCCAGGACGATCTGGCCACGGCCATCGCGATAGGGCACACGAAGGTCACGATCGCATGGAACGGTGAACTGGACGGTGCGGCAGGGACAGTAGACCGCGCTCCGCTGGCCGAGGACTGTGATGCGGTTCTGGTCTTTCGACGCGATGGCTCGGCAATTCTGGTCACCTTGGGCGCGGGCGCCGAGGTGATGGCGGAAGATACCCTTGACCTGGAGCGGCCCGAGGCGCGTGTTGTCATCACCGCCGCCGAAGGCCCTGAATTGAGCGCGGAAACGGTGACGGAATTGCAGCGCATTGCGCAAATTCTGCGATCCGCGTTGATCCTGGGCGCGGCGGAAGACAGCCTTGAGCGTGCCTGTGAATACGCGCAGGACCGGCGGCAGTTTGGCAAAACGCTGGTGTCATATCAGGCGATCCAGCACCATCTTGCCCGACAGTGCCTGGCCGTCGAGACGATCCGCAACTCGATCGCCCGCAGTCTTTCTCCCCACTGCGAAATGCCCGTTGACGCCGCACGCGCAACATTCATCGGGGCCACAGGTCTTGGCGCCAAGACAGCCGAGACTGCGATCCAGATATTCGGCGGCATGGGATACACATGGGACGTGCCGCTGCACCGTCATCTGCGGTTCGTGCGCACGCTTGCCGCACAGGGCAAGGCGGCCGAGCTTCTGGACTCTGTTGCGCAGCAACTTTTGTCGGGAGACAACATCAAAAAGGAGCTGCAACGTGCAAGCTGATAAAACCGTCGCACTGATCACCGGGGCCGGGCATGGCATCGGCAAGGCAACAGCCAAACTCATGGCTGCGCGCGGCTGGACCGTCGCGATCAATGACCTGAAAGCTGAATTCGTCGAAGAGGCCGTTGCAGAAATCACCGCCGAAGGTGGCATGGCGATACCCGTCGTGCAAAACGTCGGCAGCCGCGAAGGTGTCCGCGCTGCCGTGGATCAGGTCATGGAGGCCGCCGGGCAACTTGATGTTCTGGTGAACAACGCGGCGTGGGTGCGCTATCAGGCCATTCCCGACATTGCGCCGGAAACGGTCGACCGCATGGTGCAGATTGGGTTTAACAGCATCATCTGGGGCATTCAGGCTGCGGTCGAAGTGATGGACAAAACCCGTGGCGGGGCCATCGTGAACGTCGCCTCTGCCGCCGGTTTCCGCTCTGCGCCGCGCTCGCTGGTGTACAGCGGTCTGAAAGCAGGCGTCATGGGCATGACCCGCGCTGCGGCGGCCGAGCTTGGGGCCAGCAACATTCGGGTAAATGCCGTGGCCCCGTCCGCCGTCCCGACCGAGGGCACGCAAAAGCACCGCAACGCCGACCTGGATGCCAAACGCATTGCCCATACACCGCTTGGCCGGTTGGGCACGGTCGACGATATCGCCCGCGCGATCATGTATCTTTCTGCTGCAGAAAGCGACTTTGTCACCGGTCAGGTGCTGCTGGTCGACGGCGGCATCGGCACCTCGAACCTTTAAGGGCACAGTATGTCACAGAACAGCAAAGCCAATACCATCCCCCGCAAGGCACTTGTGACCGGAGGGGCCACGGGCATTGGATGGGCTATCTGCCAGCGGTTTGCTGCCAGTGGCATACTGTGTGTCATTGCAGACATAAACGAGAAAGCCGCACAGGAGCGCGCCCGGACCCTTGGTCCCGGCCATGTTGCAATCGGGGTTGACCTGTCCGACCTGGTACAGGCTGCCGGGCTTGTCGCGCGGGCCGCACAGGTCATGGGCGGGCTGGATATCGTTGTGAACAATGCGGGCATCACCGACACCTCGGGACGCCGTGTCGGAGAGATACCGATTGGTGATTTCGAACGACTGGTGGCTGTGAACCTTTCGAGCGTCGATGTTATTTGCCAAGCGTCGCAAGAGGTGCTGCAAGCGGGCGGTGTGGTCGTCAACCTGGCCTCCGGAGCCGCATATCGTCCGCTGGCCCTGCGCGGCGCATATAGCGCAACCAAAGCGGCAATCCTGGCCTTGACCAAGACCTACAACACCTTGGCTGAGAAACTGGGGCAGCGTGTTTGCGCTGTGGCCCCGGGCTACGTGCGCACAGAGTTGGTCGAAAGCCTGATTGCCAATGGCCGACTGGATGCAGAGGCTGCGGCCGCGACAGTTCCGTTGGGGCGTTTGGGTGATCCCGATGACATAGCGCGCGCAGTGGCCTTTCTGGCGTCCCCGGAAGGCGGCCCGCTGGCGGGTGAATGTCTCTCTGTAGATGGTGGGACGATCACCTCTGGCGGGCGACCCTTGGCATCAGATGTGCGCCAGCCTGAACAGGCTGGTGATGGCCCCATCGTCATCATCGGCGACGGCCCATCCGCAATGGCCGTATCCCAGACACTTGCGCCGCATCATGCGGTCAGACGGATCGCAACCCACGATGGACTTGCGGAC
Organism: Pseudosulfitobacter pseudonitzschiae; assembly: GCF_900129395.1. GTDB lineage: Bacteria > Pseudomonadota > Alphaproteobacteria > Rhodobacterales > Rhodobacteraceae > Pseudosulfitobacter > Pseudosulfitobacter pseudonitzschiae. Next base: position 166,450 of record NZ_FQVP01000006.1, on the reverse strand, counting down.
GGACCAGCGCCATCCGCGATCATTGATATGACACCGCTGTCGTGTGGTGATGTGCCGGGCGCAATGTCTCATCTGCACGCGCTTGCGCGGAAGATAGAAAGCCTGGAGCTGGGTCAGGCGTTTTCGCTTTTGCTTGTGACCGCCGACAGGGGTGCGCCGACGGCTGCAGCGGTGGGCATGTTGTCTCAGGTCATGGCGCTTGAATGGGCGCCGCGCGGGCACCGGGTGAACACGGTGGTTTGGTCGGGCGAGAACCTCGACGGATTGGGTCCCCTGGCGGGATGGACCTCAAGTGAACAGGCCGGATATGTGACGGGCCAGGTCATCTCGGCAAGGTCACCGCATCCAGACTAGGACAACACCGGGTTCATGCTGCCGTGCGGGGAGAGCTGGTGCAGTGCAGGTACAAACAAGCGACCTTTGGGTCGGGGAGGGCATATGTTGAAGTCGCTCATAGACAGAAGAGAAGACTTGATTGCGGGACTTGTCACGGCAGGTCTTGGGGTGTTCATCCTCGTGGAGGCGGTGGGCTATCGGGTTGGGACATTGCGCAGCATGGGGCCGGGATATTTCCCAATGCTGCTGGCTGTCTTGATGTGCCTGCTGGGTGCGGGCTTGATCCTTTTGTCGAAACCCGATCCCCGGAAAGACGACGGTCTTCCGCCGGCCATTGCCGACCGGCGCGGGGTCTTTCTGGTCACCGCGGCGTTTCTTGCCTTTGCCCTGATGATTGAGCGGGTCGGCCTTGTGCCATCGGTGACGGTCGCGGTTTTTCTGTCCGCACTTGCCAATCGCAACACAAAGCTGGGCGTCGCCGTGATCCTTGCCTTTGGAACGGCGGCGGTGTGCTGGTTTATCTTTAGTTTTGCCCTCGGGCTTCAGATCAAGGCATTCGGATAATGGGTGATCTTTTCAGCAACCTCTCGCTGGGCTTTGGGGTCGCGGCGTCGCTTGGCGGGCTCGGCTATTGTCTTTTGGGTGTCACACTGGGGACGCTGGTTGGCGTGCTGCCAGGGATCGGAACCATGGCGACGCTTGCCATGCTTTTGCCGATCACCTTTCATGTCGAGCCCAATTTTGCGCTGATCATGCTGGCGGGTATCTACTATGGCGCGGCCTACGGCGGCTCGACGGCGTCAATCTTGCTGAACCTGCCCGGCACTGCGACAAGCGCGGTGACTGGCCTGGACGGCTATCCGATGGCCCAAAAGGGACAGGCCGGCGTTGCGTTGTTCATCACAGCCATCGCATCCTGTGTCGGGTCGTTGTTCGGCGTTGTCCTCTTGTCGCTGTTCTCTGCCCCGCTTGCGCGCGTGGCGTTGCAATTCGGTCCGCAAGAATATTTCTCGCTGATGTTCCTGGGCCTGATCGCCGCCTCTTTGGTCGGGTCCGGCAAATCGGTCCGTTCGCTTGCCGCCGTGACCCTGGGGCTTGCACTTGGGTTGGTTGGCCTGGATCTGAACAGCGGCGCCGCACGGTTTACCTTTGGCGTTACCGAATTTTACGACGGGCTGCCTTTGGTTGCCGTGGCCATTGGGCTGTTCGGCTTGCCGGAGATCATCGCAAATGCAGGGCGCACGGTAAAAAGCAGCGTCAATTCCAAGGATATTTCGTTCAGGTCCATGCTGCCGTCGCGCCACCAGTGGCGCAGGTCCGGTATGCCGATGTTGCGCGGGTCCAGCATTGGTGCGTTCTTTGGCGCGTTGCCCGGCACCGGCGGCGTCGTGGCCACGTTCATCTCTTATGCCGCTGAGAAAAAGTTAAGCCGTCAGCCGGAGGAATTCGGCAAAGGTGCAATCGAAGGGGTCGCAGCGCCAGAGGCTGCCAACAATGCCGCTGTGCAGGCGGCCTTTATCCCGACGCTCAGCCTCGGGATTCCCGGTGATCCGGTAATGGCGATCATGTTGGGTGTGATGATGGTGCATGGCATTCTGCCCGGGCCAAGCGTTATCACGGACTCTCCCGATCTCTTCTGGGGGCTGATCGTCAGCTTTATCATCGGCAACATATTCCTCTTGATCCTCAATCTGCCTTTGATCGGGCTTTGGGTGCGAATTTTGTCGATCCCCTACAACCTGCTTTTCCCGGTGATCGTCGCCTTTGTCTGCATCGGCATTTACAGCGTGAACTATCAGGTGATGGACCTGTTTGTCCTGCTGGGTTTCGGCTTTCTCGGGTGGGGTATGAAAGCGTTGAATTTCGAAGTCGCGCCCTTGTTGCTTGGGTTTGTTCTTGGGCCGATGATGGAAGAAAACTTCCGCCGGGCTCTTGTGGTGGCAAACGGTGAGGTTTCGACCTTCATCACGCGGCCCATCTCGGGTGTGATCATGGTCATCACCTTCATGATCATCGGCTGGTTCATCTATCAGGGGACACGACAATCTTTGACAGGTCGCAGCCAGAAGGTCTGACAGGATTTGCATCCGGGCGTCAGCGCCGAAAACCTAGCGTTTTTTCAGGTTCGGATCGCGCACCCGCGGACCCAACAGAACAGAGCCGAACAGGGGCTGGTATTGCTCGCGAATGTCGCGGGGTTCCTTGAAAGACAAGGCGTATTGGCCGATCTGGTGAAAATAGGTGATGCGCGCGCGCACAATGCTTTCATCCTGATCATAGCCCATTTTCTGAAACGCTTGCGTCAGAAGGTCCATGCGCAGGTTGTCGTTCTCCTCGACCTCGGTTGCCAGTGCTTTCGAGGTGCGCGACCAGTCGCGGGTGGCCAGATCAAGCGCGGGGCTGAACGGGGCTTCGTCCACCCAGACATGCACGATGTCGGTGAACAGTTGCAGGCCATCGTCATAGTTCGCATCACTCAGGGCATGGAACGGGGCACAGTTGGCGCGGCGCCATTCGTTCAAAAGCTCTTCGTGCAAATCCTTCAAGCTTTTGAAGTGAAAATAGAAACTGCCACGGGTGACCTTCAGTTTCCGGGCAAGCCCGTCGATCTTGACCTCGGCAATGCCGCGTTTCTCCAGCACCTTTCGCGCCGCCGCAACCCAGGCATCGCGTGACAGGTTCTTGCGGGGAACCCTGGTGGGCTTGTCTGTTTTTACAGGTTCACTCACGTGCCAACAGGGCCTTGCTTTCATAGTGATTTCCACGCCCGAAGGTCGCGGCAAAAGCTGTCATGTTTGCCGGTCTATGTCCATAGACCGGTCACGGCAGCGACCCGATACGTTCCAACATCAGGGCAAAGAATGCATCCGCATCGACCCGCCGCAGAACATTGCAGTTCTTGTCGTTGCCGGTGACACCCCACCAGTCGACAACGGTCATGCCAATGGTCACGGGCGAGGATATATCAACTGTGACGTGACACATGCGTTGTTCGTAGATCTCGGGCGCAAGAAGATATCCGGTGACACAGGCATCGTGGATCGGGCGCGCTTCGGTCGGGAATTTGTGCGACCCGTACTGGCGGAAGAAATCGGCCAGATTGGCGGCTTGAACGGCGGCGTGGCTGCCGGTGTTGCGCAGCTTTTGCAGCCATTCCGGCGTCATCTGTGCGGTATAGGTGCAATCAATGCCCGCCATCGTGACCGGAACGCCGGATGCGAACACTTTGTGCGCGGCATGGGGGTCGACGAAGATGTTGAATTCGGCGGCAGGCGTGGTGTTGCCCCCCTCGAAGAAACCGCCGCCCATCAAGACCACCTCGCGGATGCGCGGGATGATACGCGGCTCCATCGTCATTGCCATTGCGACGTTGGTCATCGGCCCAAGGGTGCAGATCGTGATCTCGCCCTCGGGCGCTTCCATCAGTGTGCGCACAATGAAATTGACCGCATGTTCCTTCTGCAAGGGGGTGACAGGGTGCGGCAGATCGGCCCCGTCGATGCCGGTTTCACCGTGGATATGTTCGGCGGTCAGCAGCTTTCGCACCATTGGCGCGGCACAACCTGCAAAGACCGGCACATCGGTGCGCTTTGCCAGCTCGACAACCTTCAGCGCGTTCAGAGAGGTCAAAGGCAGCGGGACGTTGCCCGCAACGGTGGTGATGCCCACAACCTCCAGTTCTTCGGGCGACCCCAGAGCGAACAGGATGGCAAAGGCATCATCATGCCCTGGATCGGTATCTATAATGATTTTGCGCGCACTCATCCGCGTGACCTTCCTTTGTGACAAAAAACTATTGCTGTTTTTTGCGCTTCGTGAATACAATACAGTACTGTATGTAGATGGCAAGATCGACAAGACTGGGAGACTGCAATGGACGGCACTGCACGGGGTGATTTTTCCGAAATCCCGAAGCTGGATGTATCGGCGCTGTATGGCACGGACGAAGGCGCGATTGCCGCCACCGCCGCCGAGATGCGCGGCCACCTTGAAACGACCGGGTTCCTTTATGTCGTCGGCCATCCCATCAGCACGGGCCAGATCGAAGCGGTGCGTGCGATGGGCAAACGCTTTTTTGCGCTGTCCGAGGACGAAAAAGCCAAGGTCCAGATCGACAAGAATTTTCGCGGCTACCTGAAGTTTGCGGGCTCTACCATCGTGACGTCATCAGTCGAGCAAGTGAGCAAGCCCAATCAAAGCGAATCCATATTCTTCATGCACGAGGTTGCCGAAGACGATCCGCGTGCCATCGCAGGCCTGCCGTTGCAGGGACCGAACCAATGGCCGGACGCAGAAGTGCTGCCGGGTTTTCGTGAAACGATCGAAGCTTATGTCGAGGCGATGACCGTGCTGGGCCGCAAGATGGCCAGCGCGATTGCAATCTCGCTGGGGCTGCCCGCCGACAGTCTGAACCGTTATTTTGAAGATCCGACAACATTTCTGCGGCTGCTGCACTACCCACCGCAACCGCCCGAAGACGGTTTGTTCGGCTCGGCTCCGCACACCGATTACGGGTTTATCACCTTGCTGGCACAGGATGACGTGGGCGGGCTGGAAGTGCTGAACAAAAACGGCGACTGGGTCGCCGCCCCGCCGGTTCCCGGGGCCTTTGTGATGAACGTGGGCGATATCCTGGCGCGCTGGTCGAATGATCTGTTCGTGTCCACACCGCACCGGGTCATCAACAGTTCGGGCCGCGAACGGTATTCGCAACCGTTCTTCTTCGATCCGTCAATGGATGAGACGATCAAGGTTCTGGACCCCTGCATCGGGCCGGACGGACAAGAAAAATACGAGCCGATCCTCTACCGCGACTACCTGATGGAACGGATCGACAAGAATTATCATTACCGCAAGAAAGCAGCCGAACAGGCGACATAGCCGGCGGCTGTGTCACTTATTGGCTTAACAACCAATACCAACTTGGAGGGATATCATGAAAAAAACCAATAAACTGATCGCACCCGTTGCGGGCGCCTTGCTTGCGCTGAGCACAGGCAGCGTGTCTGCAGCAGACATCACGGTGTCGCCGGATGTGGCCGAAAGCGGTGTGCTGACGATTGCAAACACGCTGGATTACGCGCCCTTCGAATATCTGGACGAAAAGGGCGCACAGGCCGGTATCATCGTCGAGCTGGCCAACGCTGTCGCGGATGCGATGAACGTCGAACTGGAAATCCAGCGCACGCCGTTCCCGTCGATGATCCCCGGCCTGGCCGCCGGCCGCTTCAGCGTCGCATGGGAGACATTTTCCGCCACGCCAGAACGTCTGGAACAGGTTGATTTCGTGATGTTCCTCAAGGCAGGTGTCGCCGCATCAACGCTGCCCGCCAAGGTCGAGGAATTTTCCGGCGACTATCCGCTCTGCGGCAAATCCGTTGGCGTGTCGGCAGGCAGTCTGGCTGATTTCCTGGTTGAAAAACTGAATGCGGAATGCACCGCAAACAGCTTGGACGTGGTCGAAAAGTCGGTGTTCAACACATCGAGCGACATTGTGCAGGCCGTTCTGTCCGGTCGCATTGATGCCCGCCTGGACGATGCCACCGCCTCGAGCTTTTTCGAGATCGAGAGCAAGGGCAAGCTGGTCGTTTTGCCGACCCTCTACGAGGTGTCGCCACTGGGCATGGCCATCGCCAAGGACGACCCTGACACGGCCAACATGATGCAAGAGGCACTGGCAGCCGTATTTGAAAACGGCACTTACAAGGCCGTTCTGGATAAATTTGGCATGGGCGCCTATGCGATCAACGAACCTTATCTTGTCAGCGCGATGGACGATCTGCGTCAGGACTGATGACAACAGGCGTCCGGTTGTTCCGGGCGCCCTGCACACACCAAAGGACGTTTGCCGATGAGCGCTCATGACGCAAATAACAACGCACAGGTGCAGTCGGCCTCTGAGACAGTGGCGTCCCTGAAGGTTGTGCCGCAAAAGCAGTACGGGCTGTGGATCGGAACGGCGCTGGTGCTGGTGTTGATGTATTTCATCATCCGCGCCTTTGCCGTCAATCCTGCTTTTGAATGGGACGTGGCGCGCAGCTATATGTTCCATCCTTCGATCATGCGCGGTCTTTACAACACGCTGCTGCTGACTGTGATCATCATGGTCGTGGCCACGATCCTGGGCACGATTATCGCAATCATGCGGGTGTCGCGCAGCGAAATCCTGAACGGTTTCGCGGGCGTCTATGTCTGGTTCTTTCGCGGCGTGCCCGCTTTGATTCAATTGATATTCTGGTTCAACCTGTCCCTGCTGGTCAGCAATATCTCGATCAGCCTGCCCTTCGTGGGCGAGGTGTTTTCCGTGCGCACCAACGATTTCATGACCCCGTTCTTTTCGGCGGTTGTGGCGCTGGCGCTGTGCGAAGCGGGTTACATGGCCGAAATCATCCGCGCAGGCATCAAATCTGTGCCGTCCGGTCAGGCCGAAGCGGCGACAGCCCTTGGGATGCCGTACCGGATGATCCTGAAACGCGTCACGCTGCCGCAAGCCATGCGCTTTGTCGTGCCACCCACCGGAAACGAGGCGATCAACCTGTTGAAAATGACGTCGCTGGTGACCTTCATCGCCGTGGATGATCTGTTTTACTCGGCCCAAAGCATCTATGCCCGCACGTTCGAGACGATCCCGCTGCTGATCGTCGTGTCGACCTGGTATCTGGCCGTGGTCAGCATCATGTCGGTTGGCCAGTACTTCCTCGAGCGGCATTTCGGACGCAGCGACAAGCGCAACGAGACGCTGTTCGACACGTGGCTCCGCGCGATCGTTGGCCGCAAAAACCGGAGCAATGCCGATGTCTGAGGCACAAAATCTGAACAGGGCACGGTTTGACGTGCCCGAAACCTCGATGATCTTTGCACGTGGCGTGCGCAAAAGTTTTGGCGCGGTCGAAGTCCTGAAAGGTGTCGACGTGGACGTGGCCGAAGGGTCCGTGACCTGCATCATCGGGCCGTCGGGATCAGGCAAAAGCACGTTCCTGCGCTGCATGAACCATCTGGAAAAGCTCAGCGGCGGCGTCATCCTGATCGACGGTAATTTTGTGGGCTACGATCTGGTGGGCGACCGCCTGATCGAGTTGAAAGACAAGCTGGTCTGCCAGCGGCGCGCCGAAATCGGGATGCTGTTCCAATCGTTCAACCTGTTTTCACATATGACGGTCATGGAGAACCTGATCGAAGCGCCGGTGCGTGTGCGCAGGATGCCAAAAGCCGAAGCCGAAGCCGATGCCCTGACGCTTTTGGCGCGCGTCGGGCTGAGCGACAAGGCGGCCAGCTATCCGCGCGAGCTGTCCGGCGGGCAGCAACAACGTGTGGCGATTGCGCGCGCGCTGGCGATGAAGCCCAAGGCGCTGTTGTTTGACGAGCCGACATCGGCACTGGACCCCGAGCTGGTTGGCGAGGTGCTGAACGTCATGCGCGATCTGGCGAAAAGCGGCATGACCATGGTTATCGTGACGCACGAAATCGCCTTTGCCCGCGAAATCGGGGATCAGCTTATTTTCATGGATGACGGCGTGGTCGTCGAAAAGGGCGATCCCAAAGAGATGATCGAAAACCCGCAATCCCCGCGCACCCGCGAATTTCTGTCGCGCGTCCTGTAACGCGGCGACGGCCTGACATTCCCACAATTTCCGCTGGCCCCTGCGTCAGCAAACAAAGGTATCCAAGATGGACAAACCCGAACTCGACTTTGCCAGCCTCGCAGTCTTTTACGAACCGGAAGAGCATTCGCAATCCATCAACTACCCGCTGTATATGTCCGCGAATTTTGAATACGGCGGCGATACCTATGACCGCATCACCGAAGGCGCGCGCAAGGACGTGAACATCTATTCGCGCTGTGGCAATCCGACAGAGTACCAGTTCGAGGAACATGTCGCCCGGCTGGCGGGCGGCACTGCCTGTCTGGCGACGGCGTCAGGGATGGCCGCGATCTCGCATGCGCTGTTCGGGGTGATGAAAGCGGGCGATCACGTGATTGCGGACCTGACGACCTATTCCAGCACGCATGAATTCTTTGACCACCGCGCCTGCGATTTCGGTCTGGACGTGACGCTGGTGGACTGCACCGATGTGGCCCGCGTCCGCGCCGCGATCCGCCCCGAAACCAAGGTTCTGTATTTCGAGGCGATTGCCAACCCGACGATGAAGGTCGCGCCGATGGCCGAACTGGTGGCACTGGCGCATGAACATGGCATCGTGGTGATCTGCGACAACACTTTTGCCTCGCCCGCAATCTGCCGTCCGCATGACTTTGGCGTCGACGTGGTCGTGGAAAGTGCGACGAAATTTATCGGCGGCCACAACGATGCGGTCGGTGGTGTCATCACGCAGAAATCCGACATCCTGCCCGCCGACTGGCTGGAAGACGTCCGCTGGAACACGCTGAACAAACTGGGCGCGCCAATCTCGCCGTTCAATGCCTGGCTGCTGTTGCGTGGGGCGCAGACCCTGGCCCTGCGCGCCGAGCGTCAATGCCAGAGCGCCGCCAAGATCGCCGCATGGCTGGACACCCATCCCCAGGTCGAACGCGTGTTCTATCCGGGATTGGAATCGCATCCCAACCATGAGGCCGCAAAGATCCAGTTGCGTGATTTTGGCTGCATGATGTCGTTCAAGGTCGCCACCGAGGAAATGGGCGTGCGTATCCTGAAAAACCTGAAACTCTGCGCTTTTGCCGCCAGCCTTGGCGGGGTCCGCACCACCACCCAGATGCCCGGGACGATGGCGTTTCTGGACATCCCTTTGCAAGAGCGGATCGCCATGGGGATCGAGCCGGGCCTGGTCCGTGTGTCCGTGGGCATCGAGCATGTGGACGATATCATTGCCGATCTGGATCAGGCGATACAGGCGGCGCTGGTTTAGGGTTCAGGGGGCCGCGACCGCCCGCGTGGCGTCAGGAGTTCGCAAGCCGTGTGTAGTGGCCAAAAGACTGGCTGAGTTCGGAATGCGTGCCGATCTCTACGATCTGGCCGTCCTGCATCACGGCAATGCGGTCCGCGTTGCGGATCGTGTCCAGACGGTGTGCGATGACCAGGGTCGTGCGGTTTTCCGACAGCGCATCCAGCGCGTCCTGAATCTGGCGCTCGGTCTGGGTGTCCAGCGCCGAGGTCGCCTCGTCCAGGATCAGGATCGGCGGGTTTTTCAGGAATATCCGCGCAATCGCGACCCGTTGCTTTTGTCCGCCCGACAGGCTGACACCGCGTTCGCCCACGATGGTATCAAGCCCCTCCGGCATCTGCGCGATCATGTCGCCAAGCTGTGCCTTGGCGGCCGCGTCCAGAATGTCCGCTTCGCTTGCGTCGAGACGTCCATAGGCGATGTTCTCGCGCAGCGTCCCGCCGAACAGAAACACATCCTGACTGACAATGCCGATCTGACTGCGCAGGGAATTCAGTGTGACACTGGCCACGTCAAGACCGTCAATCGTGATCCGGCCCGCCTGCGGATCGTAGAACCGCGGCACCAGCGCCAGCAGGGTGGTCTTGCCTGCGCCCGACTGACCGACAAAGGCCATCTTCTCGCCCGGTCGCACATCCAGTGTGATGCCCTTGAGCACAGGTCGCCCCTGTCCGTAGTCAAATCCGATATCTTCAAAGCGCACCGCCCCTTTGAACGCTGGTGCCTCTACCGCATCCCTTGCGTCGGCCACGTCCGGTTCGGTCTCCAACAGCTCAAGATAACGGCGAAAGCCCGCGATCCCGCGCGGGTAGGTTTCGATCACGGCGGCAATCTTGTCGAGGGGGCGAAAGAACACCGTCACCAGCAACAAAAACGCCACAAAGCCGCCGGTGCTGAGCGATCCTTCCAGCACAAAACCGGCACCGGCCACCATCACAACCACCTGTATCAGACGCATCCCCATGTAGTTCAGCGCCGATGATCCCGCCATCAGCTTGTAGGCCGACAGCTTGGTTTCGCGGTAGCGGTTGTTGTCCTTGGCGAACAGGGCCGCTTCGTGGTCTTCGTTGGCAAAGGCCTGAACCACGCGAATGCCGCCAATGTTTTCCTCAAGCCGTACGTTGAAATCGGCCACCCGTGCATAGATCGACCGCCATGTGCGGGTCATGCGCCCGCCGAACACCACCACGATGGCGACGCAGGCCGGAACGATCACCGCCGTGATCAGCGCCAGTTTGACGTTGATCGTCATCATCAGGGCAAAGGCCCCCACGAATGTCATGATCGCAATGAACAAATCCTCTGGCCCGTGGTGGGCAACCTCGCCGATCTCTTCAAGGTCGCGGGTGACGCGCGCGACCAGTTTGCCGGTGCGCATCTTGTCAAAGAAGGAAAACGAAAGCCGCTGGAAATGCGCAAAGGCGCGGCGGCGCATTTCGGTTTCGATGTTGATGCCCAGCATGTGACCCCAGTAGATCACGATGGTCATCAGGCCCGAGTTCAGAATGTAGATCACCAGCAAGCCGAAAGCAGCCAGCAGCGTCAGCCCCAGATCGCCGGCGGGCAACAGCACATCGATGAACGCCTTGATCGCCAGCGGAAAGGCAAGCTCTAGCAACCCCGAGGCCACCGCACAGCCAAAATCCAGCCAGAACAGGGCTTTCCATGGGCGGTAGTATTCAAAGAATTGCCGGAGCATGAAGCGCATCTTTCTGCTGTGGGAGGTCTGACGGTTGGTTAAACGAATGAACGACGCTTTCCCAGACACAAGCGGTTGCGCGGCGCAGGTGTTGATTGAATGGGGTCGCACCTGCTCAATCTGACCGCTTTAAGGCCCAAGGCCCGGGCCACTGACAACGCCGCCTGCATCTCTGGGGGGAACTGCGTGCCCGGTCTGTGCGTTTTCGCGATGGAGGGACCATATCATGTCATTTCGTCGCGATTACATCACCAAGCCTATTTTCAAATGGGCCAAGACCGCATTGCCCGCCCTGTCCGAGACAGAAGCCGAAGCGATTTCTTCGGGCGACGTGCATTTCGAGGCAGAGCTGTTTTCCGGCAAACCCGACTGGACAATGCTGCGCAAGATGAAGGCGCCGACGCTGACGGCAGAGGAACAGGCCTTTGTCGACGGGCCGTGCCGGGCGTTTTGCGATATGCTGGACAACTGGCAGATTGACCGCGTGGACGGTGACCTGCCGAAAGAGGCATGGGATTATCTGCGCGAAAACGGTTTCTTTGGCATGATCATTCCCAAGGAATACGGCGGCAAGGGTTTTTCCGCCTACGCCCATTCCGAAGTGGTGCGCTATATCTCCAGCCGGTCGGTGGCGGGTGCGGTGACGGTGATGGTCCCCAATTCGCTTGGCCCCGGCGAATTGATCCTGCAATTCGGCACGCAGGAACAGCGCGATGACTGGCTGCCCCGTCTGGCCTCGGGCAAGGAATTGCCTGCATTCGGCCTGACCAGCGAGGACGCAGGCTCTGACGCCTCGGCCATGGTGGACGAGGGCGTGATCTGCAAGCAAGAGTGGCAGGGCGAGGAGGTTCTGGGCATCCGCCTGAACTGGGCCAAGCGTTACATCACGTTGTCCCCTGTGTGTACCGTGCTGGGGCTGGCGTTCCAGCTGCGTGATCCGGATGGATTGCTGGGTGACACGCCCGATATCGGCATCACCTGTGCCCTTGTGCCCACCGATCTGGACGGTGTGGAAACGGGCCGCCGCCATTTGCCATCCGGGACGATGTTCATGAATGGGCCGACCACCGGCAAGGACGTGTTCATCCCGCTGGAAAACATCATCGGCGGGCCGGATTACGCGGGCAAAGGCTGGATGATGCTGATGAGCGCGCTGGCCGCAGGGCGCGGGATTTCGCTGCCGTCGCTGTCGGCGGCGGGCACGGCGCTGGCGGCACATACCACGGGGGCTTATGCCCGCGTGCGCAAGCAGTTCAACATGCCCATCGGCCTGTTCGGCGGCGTGCAAGAGCCGATGGCGCGGATCGCGGCCAATGCCTATACCATCGACGCCGGTCGCCGTCTGACCACGGCGGCACTGGACGAAGGCCACAAGCTGGCGGTGATCTCAGCCATCATGAAATACCACGCCACAACGCGGATGCGCGAAAGCATCAACGACGCGATGGACGTGCATTCGGGCAAGGCGGTGATCGACGGGCCGCTGAACTACCTGCAACCGCATTACCGTGCCATTCCTATCGGCATCACGGTCGAGGGGGCCAACATCGTCACCCGCAACCTGATCATCTTTGGCCAGGGTGCGATCCGTGCCCATCCGCATCTGCTGGATGAGATGCAGGCATTGCAGGAACCGGACCCGGAGAAATCGCTGACCGATTTCGACAAACACTTCTGGGCGCATGTCGGTCATTCGACCCGCACGTTCTTTCGCGGGTGGTGGTCTGCGTGGACCGGGCGCGGCGACGTGCCGGACAATGCAGGCGACATCGCACCGCTTTACGCACGGCTGTCACGTTGGTCGGCGGCCTTTGCGGTGACAGCGGATATGGCGTTCCTGACGTTGGGCGGAGAGCTGAAGCGCAAGGAAATGATCTCGGCGCGTTTGGGCGATGCCCTGTCCGAGATGTTCCTTGTGTCGGCGGCGCTGAAACGCTGGGAGGACGACGGGCGGCACGAGGCGGACCTGCCATTGGTGCAATACGCCGCCGAAGTGTCGTTCAACCGCATCGGGCGGGCGCTGGACGAGACCATTGCCAATTTTCCCGCGCGCTGGGTCGGCTGGCTGCTGCGTCCGACGCTGCTGCCGCGTTCGCGGTCGCGCGGGCCGTCGGACAAGCTGGCCGAGCAGTGCGCGATGATCCTGTACCACCCGTCGCAAACCCGCGACCGTCTGGTGGGGCCGTTGCATCCGGGCGAACCGGACAGCGGGCAGGGTCTGCTGGACACCGCTTACCGCATGGTGATCGATGCGGAACCGCTGACCAAACGTCTGCGCAAGCTCAAACAATCGCCTGCCGACGCACTGAAGGCCGGCGCGCTGACCGATGCCGAATTCGCGCAGCTTCAGCGCGTGGACGCAGCGGTGCAAAAGGTTGTGGCGGTGGACGAATACAGCCCCGAAGAGATCGCGGCGATGTTCCCCGACGCGCCACAACACCCGGACAGCTTTACCCCCAGAGAGGCCGCAGAATGACCCGACCCGTCTACCTTGTCGATGGTGCCCGCACCCCGTTCCTAAAGGCGCGCGGCGCACCGGGGCCATTCACGCCTGTTGATCTGGCCGTGCAATGCGGCAGGCCCTTGCTGATGCGTCAGCCGATGCCGCGTGATGCCTTTGATCTGGTTATCCTGGGCTGTGTGAACGTCATTCAGGACGAAATGAACCCCGCGCGCGTGGCCGCGTTGCGGTTGGGGATGGGTGATGAACAGGTGGCGTTTACCGTGCAGATCAACTGTGGCTCTGGGATGCAAAGCATCGACACCGCCTTTCGCTATATCCGCGATGGCAGCCACGAGATGATCCTTGCGGGCGGAACCGAGGCGCTGAGCCACGCGCCGCTGGTCTACAACCGCGAGGCGACCGAATGGTTCGGTGGCATGGCGCGGGCCAAGGGGGCGATGGACAAGGCGGCCAAGCTGACCGAGCTGCGGCCCGACTTCTTCAGCCCGGTTATCGGGTTGGAACGCGGGCTGACCGATCCGATCACCGCGCTGAACATGGGCCAGACCGCTGAAGTGCTGGCACATCGTTTCGGCATCGACCGCGAAACCGCGGACGCCTATGCCGTGGACAGTCACAAACGCCTTGCCGCGGCGCAGGCGGACGGGCGGCTGGATGGCGAGGTTCTGCCAGCCTTTGACCGCGACGGGATGGCGCATGCAAAGGACGACGGCGTGCGTCCCGACAACTCGATGGAGCAACTGGCCAAGCTTGGTCCCGCATTTGAAAAACCCTATGGCAAGGTCACGGCGGGCAATTCCAGCCAGATCACCGATGGCGCATCCTGGGTGATCCTCGCGTCGGAAACCGCTGTCGAGGCGCACGGGCTGAACCCGATTGCGCGGCTGGTCGACAGCGAATGGGCAGCGCTGGACCCGTCGGTCATGGGGCTGGGTCCGGTTCTGTCATCAACCCCGCTGGCACAGCGGCACGGACTTTCGGTGGATGACATCGACCTTTGGGAAATCAACGAGGCCTTTGCCGCACAGGTTCTGTCCTGTCTGGCCGCGTGGCAGGATGACGACTTTTGCCGCGAGGTTCTGGGCTATGACGCCGCCTTTGGCCGGATAGACCGTGGGCGGCTGAACGTGGATGGCGGGGCGATCAGCCTGGGCCATCCGGTGGGGGCCAGCGGCAACAGGATCGTGCTGCACCTTGCCAATGCCATGAAACAAAAAGGCGCCCGCCGGGGTATTGCCACCGAATGCATCGGCGGCGGACTGGGCGGTGCCATGTTGCTGGAGGCCGCGTGATGGGTGTCATGGATTTTCTTCCGGTGCGGCCAGCCCCGCAGGACATTCCCAGACCGCAGGGTGTGGCCCATTGGCGTTATGCCAAGGGCGATATCGCACAGCTGTGGCTGGACTGTGCCGACACGGGCACCAATGTCATCTCCGAGGGAGTGCTGCGCGAACTGGACAGCCTGCTGGACCAAACCAAGGTGGACAATCCCCGCGCGCTGGTGATCCGGTCGGCCAAGCCGGGCGGTTTCGCAGCAGGCGCCGACATCGACGGCTTTGCCGACCTGCGTGGTGACGATGCCGTGCAGATGCTGGAACAGGGACACGCCGTGCTGGACAAGCTGGCCGCCCTGCCGTTCACCACCATTGCCGTCGTCCATGGCAACACGCTGGGCGGCGGGCTGGAACTGGCGCTGGCTTGCGATCAGCGCATCGGGGTCGAGGGGGTCAAGGTCGGCTTTCCCGAGGTACAGCTGGGCCTGCATCCCGGTCTGGGCGGCACCGTTCGGCTGACCCGGCTGATTGATCCAGTGGCGGCGATGCAGATGATGCTGACCGGCAGCTCTGCCCACGACCGCAAGGCGCGCAAGCTGGGTATTCTGGATGCGCTGGTGCCCGAACGCCATGTAGAGGCCGCGATTTGCGCGGCAGCGGCGGGCAAACTGGATCACGACACGGGCGGTCTGCGCGCCACGGCGATGCGCACGCGCGCCGCGCGGGCGCTGGCGGCCACGCGGATGCGCGCGGAGGCGGAAAAGAAAGCCCCCAACCAGCACTATCCCGCGCCCTATGCGTTGATCAACCTGTGGGAAGACCACGGCGGCGACAGGACCGAGATGCAAAAGGCGGAAATCGCATCCTTTGTCGAACTGCTGGACAGCGCCACGGCGCAGAACCTGATCCGCGTGTTTTTCCTGCGCCGCAAGTTGAAATCCGAAGGCAAGGGCACGGACGGCATCGACCATGTGCATGTGATCGGCGCCGGTGCGATGGGTGCCGAGATTGCCGCATGGTCGGCGATGCAGGGCAAGCGTGTCACGCTGGAAGACGTGGCGCTGGACCCATTGGGCAAGGCGGTGAAACGGGCCGTTGGGGTTTATGACAGGAAACACCTGAGCGGGATCGACGCCCGCGACGCGCTGGACCGGATGATGCCCGACCCCGATGGGCTGGGCCGTGCCCGTGCCGACCTGGTGATCGAGGCAGCACCCGAAAAGCTGGAGATCAAGGAAAAGATCTATACCTCGCTTGGCGGCGTGATGAAGCCGAACGCGATCCTGGCCAGCAACACCTCCAGCCTGAAACTGGCCGATCTGGTCGGGGCCACACCCGACGCGGGCCGTTTCGCAGGGCTGCATTTCTTTAACCCCGTGTCACAGATGCCGCTGGTCGAGGTCGTGTCCCACGAGGGGGCCGAGGCCAGAACGCTGGACCGTCTGGCCGCCTTTGCCGAAGGGATCGACCGGCTGCCCGTGCGCGTGACCGACTATCCGGGTTTTCTGGTGAACCGCATTCTTGGCCCCTATCTGATGGAGGCGATGGTGATGCTGGAAGAAGGCAAAACCAAGGAAGAGATCGACCGCGCGGCACTGGCATTCGGGATGCCGATGGGGCCTGTGACGCTGGCCGATCAGGTTGGGCTGGACATATGCCTTGAGGTGGCGCAGTCGCTGCGCGAAAATCTGGATCGTCCGATGGCAGAAACGCCCGGCTGGCTGTCCGAGATGGTCGATAAGGGGCATATGGGCCGCAAATCCGGGCGAGGGCTGTATGACTATGACAAGGGCGAAACGCCGCCCGACACACCCGCCGACGATCCACCCGACAGTATCATCGACCGTCTGATCCTGCCGATGTGCGACGCCGGTGTAGAGTGCCTGCGCAAGGGCGTGGCGCAGGATGCCGACAGCGTGGATGCCGCCGTGATCTTTGGCACCGGGTGGGCGCCGTTCCGTGGTGGACCGATGCATTATGCCAAGGTGCGCCGCGATGTGCCCCGCAGACTTGAGGCGCTGGCGGCAGAGCATGGCGCACGGTTCACGCCCGATCCGGGGTGGGCCTCCTTTGGCTGAGACGACCGCAGACCGGATTGCAGCCGAAATCATCGAACGCACAGGCGGCGACATCCGTCTGGCCTTGCCGCTGGGTCTGGGCAAGCCGGTCACCCTGCTGAACGCGCTGACACGCGCGGTGGCCGCGCGACCCGATGTGCGCCTGTCGATCCTGACCGCGCTGACGCTGGAGCGGCCCGATATGGGGCAGGGCATGGCGCGGCGCCTGCTGGAACCGGCGGCGGATCGTCTGTTCGGGCAGTACCCACAGATTGAATACGCGCGGATGATGCGCGACGGCACCTTGCCCGACAACATCGAAGTGTCCGAGTTTTTCATGCAGGCGGGGCGCTGGTTGTCGCAGCCTGTGGCGCAACGGCGCTATATCGCGGCGAACTACACCCATGCGCTGGACGTGCTGCGGCGCTGGCGGCCGAATGTGATGATGCAACTGCTGGCCCCGGTCGATGACGATCATTTCAGCCTGTCGTGCAACACCGATATTTCCGCCGATCTGCTGGACGACCGACGGGCAGGGCGTCAGGACTTTGTCTTGGCGGCCGAGGTCAACGACACGCTGCCCGCGATGACCGGCCCCCAGGCGTTGGTGGACCGCGACGCGGTGCAGATTCTGATGGACGACGGTCCGCAGTTCGAACTGTTTTCCGTGGTCAAGCGGCCTGTCGGTGCCGAGGAACATGCCATCGGGCTGCATGTGTCGCGGCTGATCCGGGATGGCGGTACGTTGCAGATCGGCATCGGCGCGATTGGCGATGCGGTGGCCCATGCGCTGATGTTGCGCCATACGGGCAAGGCGTTGGACATTCAGCGCAACAGCCCCTTTGCGCAAGATGGCTTTGACGAAAGCGGAACCTTTGACGCGGGGCTGTATATGGTGACCGAAATGCTGGTCGACGGCTTGCTGCAACTGTTCAAGGCCGGGATCGTCCGCCGCGAGGTTGATGGCGTCGCGATACACGCGGGCTTCTTCGTGGACTGCCGCGCCTTTTACACGGCACTGCGCGGATTGACAGAGGCCGAGCACGCCCGCATCCGCATGATGCCGGTGTCCTTCACCAACCAGTTGTACGGCGACGAAGACGCCAAACGCGCCGCCCGCACCGATGCGCGGTTTGTGAATGCCGCGATGAAGGTGACGCTGCTGGGCGGTGTGACCAGTGACATTGCCAGCAATGGTCAGGTGGTCAGCGGGATCGGGGGTCAGTTCAATTTCATCGAACAGGCCTTTGCGCTCGACGGGGCGCGGTCGATCATCACGCTGCCTGCAACACGGACCAAGGCGGGGCGGACCACGTCGAATATCGTCTGGTCGCATCCGCATGAAAGCGTGCCGCGCGCTTATCGTGATATCGTGGTGACGGAATACGGCATCGCCGATCTGCGCGGCGTGCGCGACGAGGTTGCCGTGGCCCGCATGGTGCGTATTGCCGACAGCCGGTTTCAGGATGACCTGGTGGCACAAGCCAAGGCGGCGGGCAAACTGGCGGCGGATTTTACGGTTCCAGACGGCTGGCGCTGCAACACACCGCGGCATCTGAACGGCTGGCTTGGGCCTGTGGAACTGCCTGCATTTCCCTTCGGCACCGATTTTGACGACGTGGAACAGCGGCTGCTGCCCGCGCTGGACCTGCTGTCGCAAACCCAGGGCGATCACATCGGTATGGCACGGCTGGTTCTGAAAGGTGTGCGGGCCGGGGATGCCGACCGCGCCTGTCTGGACCGCATGGCGCTGAGGGCCCCGCGCGGCGTGCGCAACCGGCTTGAGGCACTGGCCTTGAAAGGCGCAT
The DNA here is from genome assembly GCF_900129395.1 of Pseudosulfitobacter pseudonitzschiae. Classification (GTDB taxonomy): domain Bacteria; phylum Pseudomonadota; class Alphaproteobacteria; order Rhodobacterales; family Rhodobacteraceae; genus Pseudosulfitobacter; species Pseudosulfitobacter pseudonitzschiae. The sequence continues at coordinate 147,911 of NZ_FQVP01000006.1, read as the reverse complement.
TGCGGCAAGTCGGGTAGTGGCCGGAAGGTTATCAGGGGAACCTTTTCGCCGTGCTACATGTTGGAAGACATTGGTTCAATAATACCGGCCGGCGCGCGGACGCCCGCCACGGAAAGGCGCCATGATGAAGTCAGGCACGGCTGCGGCACGGATTGCGATTGTCGGTCTGGGCCCACGAAGTTTGGGTGCGCTCGAAGCGTTGGTGGCGCATCTGGCAGACAGCGGGTGCCGTGTTGTGGTCGACGTGTTCGAACCTTCTGACGCACCCGGAGCGGGGCCGAACTTTCACCCCGACGAAAGCCCGCTGTGCCTGTTGAACATTCCCTTTCGCGACATCGCCATCCGCCCGCCCGCATTTTCGCGCGCTGGCAGCTTTGCCAGGTGGTACGCCAGACACACGGGCAACCAGGCCGATCCCGACAGTTTCCCGCCGCGGGCCGATCTGGGCCGGTATTTACAGGCACGGCTGCAGGACCTGCTGGATATCTCCAACGGGACAATCACCATCGTTCCCAATAAGGTCGCGCGGATCGAACGCAGTGACGCGGGCTGGCGGGTGCATGCCGGTGACCCGCCGCGCGCGCCCTACGACGAGGTGCTGCTGACCCCCGGCCAGCCCGAGACCGCGCCCGACGACCAGCTGGCCGAATGGCAGGACCATGCCCGCGACACGCAGGGGCAACTGGCGCAGGCCTATCCGGCGGCGCGATTGGCGGAACGCGCGCAAGATTGGGCAGGCCGCACCGTGGCCATCCGTGGTTTGGGGCTGTCGACCTTTGACGTGTTGCGGGTGCTGACGTGCGGGCAGGGCGGGCGGTTTGATGCACAGGGCTATCACCCTTCGGGGCGCGAACCTGCGGCCATCTATCCGTTTTCGCTGAACGGTCATCCGCCGTTTCCCAAGCCCGCGACGCAGGCGCTGGATGCGCGGTTTGATCTGCACCCGTCAGAGGTGGACAGGTTTTCGCAGGCGATGTCACAGGCAGCCGTGGCAGACCCCGACACCGCCCGCGCGGCGATCAGCGCGGCACTGGAACCCGTCGTCACACGCATTCTGACGGACTGTGGCGCGACGGTGCCCAAGGGGGCCGTGGCCGATTGGCTGGACGCCGAATGGACCGACGCGGGAACGCAAGAAAAAGACCTGTCCCCGATGGATATGTTGCGCAGCGGCATCGCGCTGGCCGAGGGCGCCTGTGCGCCCACCACCGGCTATGCGGTGGGCCAGGTCTGGCGCAAGGCGCAGGACGCCCTGCGTGCAGGGTACAATCCCGTCGAGACACCCGTGGAAACCGCGGAGGCGCTTGTTGCTTTCGACGAAGGGCTAAAGCGCTACAGCTATGGCCCGCCCTTGTCCGCGTCGCGCGAACTCTTGGCGCTGATCGATGCGGGTATTGTGGATCTGGACCTTGCAGTTGATCCTGATTTCACCCTGACAGACAGCGGTTGGACCTTGGAAACAGGTGGCAACACCGCCCGCGCTTCGGTCATGATCGACGCGGTCCTGCCTTCGCCCGACCTGTCGAGCATCGTGGCGGCACCCGTCTGCACCTTGGTGGAAAACGGCGTCCTGTCACCGCTTTCCCAGGGGCTGGCGGCGCGCACTGCAGCCGACGGGCAGGTTCTGGATGAACAAGGTCACGTGGTGCCCCGTTTGTGCCTGCTGGGACGGCTTGCCCTGGGCAGTGTGATCGCGGTCGATTCCCTGCATGACTGTTTCGGAAAATCCGCGGACCGCTGGGCCAAGGGCGTGTGTGCGCGACAAGAGCCCCGCAGGTAGGCCGCAGGAGTCCAGCGGTCCCTGTCAAAGCGATGACGCTTATTTCGCGTCGTGAAAGATGATCCCAATCGTGTGCCGCGTACCGCTGCGCAGGCGGCTGACGCCATGCCGGAGGTTGACCCGGTAGCTGCCTCTTGTTCCCTGCACAGGACGGTTGTGAACAGCAAAGGCCACGGCATCGCCCCGGCGCAGCGGTACGACTTCGACGCGGCTCTGCATACGTGGGCGTTGCTCGGTCATGCAGAATTCGCCGCCGGTGAAATCCTCGCCCGGTTCGGACAGAAGGATCGCGACCTGGATCGGAAAGACAAGGTCGCCATAGAGATCCTGATGCAGGCAATTAAAGTCACCCGCGACGTATTGCAGCAAAAGCGGCGTTGGCCGAAGCTGACCCGCGCTGTGACATTGCTCCAGGTATTCAGCGTGTGTCGCGGGATAGCGCTGGTCCAGGTTCATCGTCCGGTTCCAGTCATTGGCAAGATCGGCAAAGCGCGGATAAAGCGCCGTGCGCAATCCCGCCACGAGGTCGGGCAGCGGATAGCTGAAATATCGGTACGCGCCCCGACCGAACCCGTGCCGCGCCATGATCACATGGCTTCGGAAATGGCTTTCGTCCGGATAAAGCGCGGCCAGCGCGCGGCATTCCCCGGCGGTCAAAAGCCGGGGCAGAACGGCGCTGCCAAAGCTGTTCAGCTCTTCCCCGATGGCGGACCAATCATAGGCGGCGATGCGGTCCACGGCGATGTCCGTTGTCATATCTGCACCTCGTTCCGCAGCAGCTGGCGCTTGCGGTCAAGGCCCCAGCGATAGCCTGCCAGAGCCCCGTCACTGCGCACCACCCGGTGGCAGGGCACGGCAAGGGCCGCCGGGTTGGCCGCACAGGCACCCGCCACCGCGCGGGGCGAAGCAGGCGACCCGACCCGGGCTGCCAGTTCCTTGTAAGTCACTGTCTCACCCGCGCCGATTTTGCGAACCTCGTCCCAGACCCGGTGCTGGAACGGCGTGCCGTTCAGCTCCAGCACAAGATCGAGCCCCTTCGCAGGCGCTTCAATGAAGCGCACCACTTTCGTTATGTCGTCACGGACCGCGCGATCATCCGCCAAAAGGCGGGACTTCGGGAAACGTGCGGCAAGGTCTGCCTCAAGTGCGTCGGCGCTGTCTCCGATCAGCACGGCACGGACGCCCCTGGTGCCGCGTGCCACCAGAATCCGGCCAAGCGGGCAGGGTGCCGTGGCGAACAAGAGCGTATCGGCAGCGTGCGGTTCGGTGTCGAAATTCTTGGTTGCGAAAGTCATCGGGTTTGCTCCGTTTGATGGCGTTGTCATCCAGCCTGCCTGATGCGCACCTGCCGCGAACTCCGGTCCTTGCGGTCAAATCGGCAAAGTGGCCGGCCTTGCGGTTGCGCGGCTTACGCGTCTTGCAGTGCCTCGCGGTCCAGAAGCGCGCGTTTGCGCTCGACGCCCCACGCATAGCCCGACAAAGCACCGTCGTTGCGCACGACCCGATGACAGGGAATGGCGACGGCCAGCTTGTTCGCCGCACAGGCGCCCGCAACGGCGCGGACCGCCTTGGGCGCGTCGATGCGTCGGGCAATGTCGGCATAGGAAACGGTGTCCCCGACCGGAATGTCCTGCAAGGCCTGCCAGACCCGTTGCTGGAATGCGGTGCCGCGCACATCAAGCGGAAGGTCCAGACCGATGCCCGGGTTTTCAATACAGCCGACCACGCGCGCCACGGTCGCCTCATAGGCGCGATCCGCGCCGACCAGCCGGGCCTTGGGGAACCGATCCTGAAGGTTCCTGACCAGTTCGTCCGGATCGTTTCCCAACAGTATGGACACAACCCCCTTTTTGCTGGACGCCACGAGAAGATCGCCAAGCGAGGTGTGCCCAACCGCAAACCTGATCTCTTCGTCCGCGCCGCCGGATCGGTATTGCGACGGCGTCATCCCCAGCATCCTAGTCGATTGTTCGTAGAACCGCCCGCTGGAATTGAAACCGGCGTCATAAATCGCCTCGGTCACGGAATTCCCGGCCACCAACCCCGCGCGCACCCTGTTTGCACGATGTGCCGAGGCGTAGGCCTTGGGCGTCAGACCCGTCGCGGATTTGAAGACCCGGTGAAAATACCCGGGGCTCAGACCCGCCGCCTGCGCGAGCATCTCCAGCGAGGGTATGTCTTCGCTTTCTTCGATAAGACGGCATGCCTGCGTCACCACATCCGTGTGGTCGGCCTCGGCGGAGGAAGCCTCGGGGTTGCACCGTTTGCAGGGGCGAAAGCCTGTCGCACGGGCACTTTCCAGCGTGTCGTGAAGCTGGACGTTTTTCGGATTGGCCCGCCGTGACGGGCAGGATGGACGGCAATAAACGCCGGTCGTCAGGACCGAATACCACAACTGGCCATCCGCCGTCTTGTCGCGCGCCACGATGCGCGCCCATCTGGGGTCCTGCGCAACCGCGTGCCCGTTTGTATCAAAATGATGTGCATTCATCCGTCCGACCTTTCGATGATGTTGCGAAACCCGGAGAACAGCCTGACAGGCGCGAACGCGTCCTGCACTCCGTTCCTTGCGCATTCATCAACCGGGGCGGCGCGGCGCTGGCCGGTCTGGCAAAGCCGGGTTCCGGGGCAAGGAACGGAGTGATCGCAGATGTCTCTGCACCCATACCCGTGACATCGACAACCAACACAGTCTGCCCGATGTCAGATCGCTCATCCCTTCCCCGACCCTTGTCCGCAGCGCGTGCAGATTCGCGTCCGCGCCGCCCAGACACCGATGAAACCGCGGCACCGGTACTGACGCGCGCGTTTCTCGAAACCGGTGGCGCGGTCGCTCTTGCGAGGTGTGACGATCCGGACGGGTCGTTTCCGTCCGAAGTGACACGTGCAGCATCGCTGGATGCCTTTCTGAAGCATCGCCCGCCCGGCGATCTCTGGGTGTTCGGATATGGGTCGCTGATCTGGAACCCCGCGATGAAGATCGCGGAAAGCCGGGTTGCAACGGTCACAGGCTGGCACCGGGCCTTTTGCCTGTCCATGACGGCGGGGCGCGGGACAGCGGCGCGCCCGGGATTGGCATTGGGGCTGGATCGTGGCGGCACCTGCCGGGGCATCGCCTTTCGCCTGAGCGAAAGCGATCTCGCTTCCGAACTCCCACTGTTGTGGCAGCGTGAGATGCTGCTTGGCGGCTATGTTCCGCAATGGGTCGAGGTCCTGGATGGCGACGATGCGGCTTTTGGACAGGCCCTTACCTTTACCATCGACCAAAACCACCGGCACTATGCCGGAAAGCTTTCGCAACGGGCGCGTCTGGAACGGTTGGCGACCGCCGCCGGCAGTTGGGGGTCGGCTGCGGATTACCTGTTCAGAACCGTCGAGGCCCTGCGCGGCCATGGTATCCGGGATATGGCTCTGGAAGAGACGGGAAAGCTGGTCGAGGCGGCGCTGTTGCTCTCCTTCTGGCCGCAAGCGGCGTGACAGCGTGCCATGGGGCGCTGTTGTCCCTGAATGACGGTTTCGCCAACTCGGCGCAGGAGGGGGGGTGCCCCAGGGCGGACCTGCGCCCCGGGGCAATTGCGCGGGATCAGGTCAGCCGGACGGCCATGCCACCATCAGCGGCCAGCGGTGTTCCGGTCACAAAGCTCGACCTGTCGGAAAGCAGGAAAAGCGCCGCCTGCGCGATCTCCCGTGCATCCGCCATGCGTTTCATCGGGTGAAGACCCGCGATGTACGCCAGAGTGTCGGAATCCTGCTCTCCGTTCACAGGGGTAATCGTACCGCCGGGCAGCAGGGCGTTGACGCGGATACCCTCGGCCGCATGGTCCGACGCAAGCGACTGGACCAGCCCGTTCAGACCGGCCTTGGATGCCGCATAGGCGCCCATCCCCGGCATGCCGCCATTGCTGAAACCGACAAAGGACGAGGTGAAGACCATCGAACCGCCGCCGGTCTTCCGCAGCGCGGGAATCTGCGCCTTGGCAGCCTGGAACGCCGCAGTCAGGTTGACCGACATGACCTGGTTCCAGTCGTTCAGGTCCATATCGGGAATGGGCCCCATTTCACCCAGGATGCCCGCGTTGTTGAACGCGCCGTCCAGTTCTCCGAATTCCTTGACGGCCAGCTGTACCAGGGCGTCGGCAAAGCCTTCGTCCCGCACATCACCGGCCAGGAACACGGCGTTGCCACCGTTCGCTTTGATACGCGCGGAAACTGTTTCAAGTTCAGTTTCCCGCCGCGCACCAAGGATCACATTGGCCCCCTCGGATGCAAAGAGTTCGGCCGCCGCCGCACCGATGCCGCTGCTTGCGCCGGTGATGATGATCGTCTTGTTTTCCAGTTCCATGACACGTTCTCCATTGTTGCGTCCGTTCCGGTTCAGGCCGGTAACGACGGGAAAGTGTCATGACTGCGCAACGCCGGAATATCCGTTTCCTGCGTTCAAATCCCGATCCGTTCAGGGCCTGGATCGGCGTCGGGCCTCGGTCGCCGGTGCGGGCAGCATTCCGTTGACACGATACCACGCAACTTCGTCGGCGATGGTTTCCTCCATCGGGCGAAACGACAGCCCCAGCTCGGCCTGCGCCTTGGTCGGATCGAACCGGCTGTGTTCGAATTCGTTGCGCATGTTGCGCACCGCGGCAAGGCTGAGCAGGGCGGGACGGCCTGTCAGACGGGCGATGGCCTCTTGTATCCCCGCGATGATCCACAACGCCGCCGCCGGTATCTTGCGCTTTGGCGCGGCCACTCCGGTGACCCCCTGGTAGAGTTGCATCAGATCCGCCATCGCGACATGCCGTCCGGCGGCCAGGTAATGATCGCCCCGCCGTCCTTGGCGCAAAGCCAGAAGCTCGGCCTGCGCCACGTCACGCGCATCGACAAAGGCAAAGGTCGCGGGCGGGATGCCCGGCAGTTTGCCCCGCATGAAATCCAGCGTGAATTGCCCCGCTGCCGTCGGCCCCCGGTCACCCGGCCCGTGCATCCAGCCCGGCATCACGAAAACGCCAAAGGTTTCGGGATGCCGGTACAGATGCGCCATGACCGTCCGGTCCGACAGGATCTTGGACCGATAGTAGTCGTCCGCGCCCTTTGCGGGGCGTTTCATGGTTTCGTCCACGACCTGCCCTTTCTTGCCGTCCACCACGGCAATCGAACTGGTGTGCACGATCTGCCGGATACCGGCCTGATGCGCCGCGATCAGCAGCCGCCCGGTCGCATCGACGTTGATCGCCTTCAGCTTGGCCCAGTGGCGGCCACCGTAATAGCTGTCGCGGAAATAGGCCGCCGTATGGAACAGCGTGTCGCATCCCTCCAGTGCGCTGGCAAAGCCCGCCACATCCTCCATATCGCCCTCGACGATCTCAAGCCCCGCCAAATCGCCGAACTGCTGCCGCGCCTTTTCAGCGGAGCGCGCCAGCCCCCGCACCTGTACCCCTTCTGCCAGAAGCGTACGGACCAGGTTGTTGCCCAACAGCCCGGTGGCACCTGTCACAAAGGCAATTTTCGTGTCACGCATCATCTCACCCCGCACCCTGACCAAGCGCCTGCATCAGCGCGACCCTGTCGTAAAAGACCTCTTCGCGGGTGGCATGGTGGTCGTCAAAGGTGAAAAACCCTGCAAACCGGAATTGGAACGGCGCTCCGCTTGGCGGGATCAGGTGGCCGCCGATGGCAAAGTCGCCGGTGAACGTACCGGTAAACACAGCCGTCATCGCCAGATGGCGCGCGATCCAGACCACCGGGGACATCTCAACCCTGATATCAGGAAAGGCGGCGAACAACGCCTCTTCGCGGGCACGGGTGGCCGCGCGTCCGGTGGTTTCGCCCATCGGATCGACAAAGTGAAAATCCTCGGACATCAGCCCGAGCAACGCGTCAAGGTCGCGATCGTTGAACGCGGCGCTGGCCCGTTCGGTAAAGTTGAAAGGTATCTGCATCTTGGTCTCCTTTTCACGGTCAGGATAGGCCAAGCAGCGCATTGCAAGAACAGCCACCAATGGACTTCTGCTTTGCGTTTATGCAAAATGGGGCATGACCGATTGGGACGATCTTCGCGTGCTGCTCGCCATCTCGCGGCGGGGCAGCTTTCTTCAGGCCGGGGCGGTGCTGGACATGGCCGCCTCGACCCTGTCCCGGCGCATCACCCGGCTGGAGAAGGAGATCGGCGAACCGGTGGTCGAGCGCGGCGTTGACGGCCTGCGCCTGACGGCCCGGGGCGCGGCGCTGGCCGCAACCGCCGAAAACCTCGAACGCGATCTGCAACGGCAGACGCTGGCACAGGACGGGGCATTGTCTGGCGGGGTCACCGTGACGGCGGGTGACGGATTTGTCCCCGTGCTGACACAGGCGATCGACCGCTATATCGAAATGCATCCGCGATGCACCGTCGATCTGCTGGTCGACTCGACGCTGACCAAGGTCGCGCGCGGCGGGGTCGACATTGCCGTGCGTACCGTGCACCTGGGCGAGCCGTCGCTGATTTACAGCAAGGTCGCCGCGCTGTCCTTTGGTGTCTATTGCGCAGCGGACTATGCCCGTCGCCTGCCCGCGAATGCCACGCCGGGCGACGCCGCGATGATCGACCTGTCGCCGCCCTTTGATCAGGGTGCCCATCTGCGCAGCGCCCGCGCCGCAGGCTTCGTATCCTCACGCTTTCGGGTCTCTTCCTTCGCGGCGCAATTGCAGGCCTGCGCCAGCGGCTACGGCGTTGCCGTGCTGCCTGACCTCTTGTCAGCGGGCCTTGTGCAACCCTTTGGCGCGGTCGCGTTGCCGCCGATGGATGTGTTCCTGGTGACGCGCCCCCAGGCCTTGCGCCAGCCCCACCTGCGCGCGTTCTTCGACGTGCTGCGTGACACCGTGCGGGCAGCAGGGGCGCGGGAGCAATCGGCCTGAGGGTTCCGTCTTGCGGGCGCAGTGATCCTGCGCCAGACGGTCAGGGTGTCACATCAAAACCGAACCATTTCATTGAAATCTCTTTCACGGTGCCATCGGCTTTCAACTCTTCCAATGCCGCGTCCAGTTTTTCACGCAGGGCATCATCCTCTTGCCGCACCGCGATAGCGGCCCCCTGACCCAACAGGCCGCCACCAAAGCGAGGTCCGAACAGCACAAGGTTTTCCTTGCCTTCCTGTTTGACCAGATCACTGAGATACATCAGCGACGCCATGATCAAGTCGACCCGTCCCGCCGCCAGGTCCAGTTCGGCCTCGTTGCCCTTGTATTCGCGGATTTCCACGTCCGGCAGATAGGCGTGAAAGAACTCGGTCGCGATGGTCGAGGCCTGAAGCCCCGCGACCTTGCCTGCAAAAACCGTGTTCAGCTCGGCCAGGGCGTCCTTCAGGCTGTCTGCATCCTTGGCGTCGTCCAGCCGGATCAGCGTATCGACATAAGGAACATCGGCCAGGCTGTTGTCCTTGCTGGTGATAAACGTCAGACCACCAGCGGCATAGGGCGTGGTGAACGACACGACCTTGGCCCGTTCGGGGTTGGCCGACATGGCCGCGACAATCGCGTCGTATTTGCCTGCGTTCAACGCCGGGATGATCCCGTCCCACGGCTGGGCGATGATGGTGCACTTTGCCTTCATCCGTTCGCACAGGGCGTTGGACAGATCGACATCATAGCCGTCCAGGGTGCCGTCCTGTCTGGTCAAATTGAACGGAGGAAAGGCCCCCTCGGTCGCGATGCGGATCGTGTCCCAGGATTTCTCCTGTGCCTGCGCTTGTGCAGGCAGGAACGCGTGCGCGCAGAGCGCCATTAAAACAGCAGCGGTGCCGCGCTTCAGGTGCATCAGTTTCATGTTGGTCTCCTCCAGTGTTGGGTCGGCCCTTCGTGGCGGGGCCGGTTTTCGGGGGCGTTTACCCCTCGATGAACCGCGCGAGGCGGGTGTTGTTGCCGGGCGCAAAGACCTCTTCGGGCGGGCCGGATTCCTCGATGACGCCTTCGTTCATGAAGACAACGGTGTCCGAGATGTCGCGGGCAAAGTTGATTTCATGGGTGACGATCAGCATGGTCCGCCCTTCTTCGGCCAACGCCCGGATCACCCGCAGCACCTCACCGACCAGTTCGGGATCAAGCGCCGAGGTCGGCTCGTCGAACAGCATGACGGTCGGGTTCATGGCAAGGGCGCGCGCGATGGCCGCACGCTGTTGCTGGCCACCGGACAGGCGCGCGGGGTATTGGTCGGCCTTGTCCGCAATACCCACCTTGTCCAGCAGCGCCCGTGCTTCGGCGATGCAATCGGCGCGGGGCCGTTTCTGGACGTGGGTGGGGGCCTCGATCACGTTGCCCAGCACGGTCTTGTGGGACCACAGGTTAAAGTCCTGAAAAACCATGCCGATCCGCGCGCGCATCCGGTCCATGGCGCGCGCGTCCGCAGGACGCCGCCCACCGCCGCGTTGGGCCACCAGTGCAATTTCGGTGCCATCGACGGTGACGGTGCCGGCTTCGGGGATTTCCAGCATGTTGATGCACCGCAACAAGGTGGACTTGCCGGACCCGGACGACCCGAGGATGGACACCACTTCGCCACGGCGCGCGTCAAAGTCGATGCCCTTGAGCACTTCAAGCGCACCATAGCGCTTGCGCAGGCCACGCACGGAAACGGCAGAGGGCTGGATGGGATCGGGTTGCGTGGGCGGGGTCATCTGGTTCACGGGGTCACTTCCTTTCGGGCCGCACCGACACGCGCCACGGGGGCAGGGTCGCGTTGATCGGGGTTCAGTCGGGTTTCAGCCAGGCGCACCAGCAGGATCAGGCCATAGCAGATGGTCAGATAGATCGTGCCGGCGGCGACAAAGACTTCTACGGGGCGATAGGTTTCCGCGATGATCCGGGCGGCAATGCCGGTGACATCGGCCAGCGTGACCAATGAAGCCAGCGAGGTTGCCTTGATCATCAGGATAAATTCGTTGCCATAGGCGGGCAGGGCCTGGCGCAGGGCGATTGGAAAACTGATGCGACGGAACAGCAAGAGGCCTGACATGCCACAGGCCTGCGCCGCCATGATCTGACCGCGTGGCACCGACAACAACGCGCCGCGCAGGATCTCGGAGCCATAGGCGGCTGTGTTCAGCACCAGGGCCAGCAGCGCACACCAATAGGGTTCGCGCAGATAGGTCCAGGCAAAGCTGTTGCGGATCTCGGGGAATTGCGCCAGCCCGTAGTAGATGATGAACAGCTGCACCAACAGCGGCGTCCCGCGGAACACATAGACATAGCCGATCACCAGCCAGTTCAACGGCCTGATCCGGCGCACGCGGATGACCGCAAAGACCAGCGCCAGACAGGCCCCCAAAAGCAGGGACACCGTGGCAAGCTCAAGCGTCACGGGAATGCCGGGCAACAGTTTCAAAAAGGTCTGGCCGAGAAATTCAAAGTCCATGGCTCAGGCCCTTCCCCTGGAATAGCGGTGTTCCAACCGGTTGAAGATCAGCCCGCTGAGGATGGTGATGGCCAGAAACAGCACACCGGCGGCAAAGTAAAAGGTGAAGGGCTGGCGGGTGAAGCTGGACCCGATTTGCGCCTGACGCATGATTTCCACCAGTCCGGTCACGGAAATCAGCGCGGATTCCTTCAGCACCATCTGCCAGACATTGCCCAGCCCCGGCAGCGCGTGACGCGTGACCAGCGGCAGGGTGATGCGGCGGAATTTCAACAGGCGTGGCATGCCCATCGCGGTTGCGGCCTCAAGCTCTCCGGCCTTGACCGAATAGAAAGCGCCGCGAATGACCTCGGCGTGATAGGCACCGGAGACGACGCCGATGGCCCCCATGCCCGCCACGAACCCCGGAAAGGACACAAAGCCTTCGACCCCGAACATATTTGCAATCGGCGTCAGCAGCAGGCCCGAGCCGAAATAGAACAGGTAGATCACCAGCAGGTCGGGAATGCCGCGCAGAACGGTTGTATAGGCCGCCGCCAACCAGCGCAGCGGCGCGTTGCCTGCGATCTTTGCCCAGGCCACGAGAATGCCCAGACCTCCACCCAGCGCAAACCCCGCCGCGGCGACGGCCACGGTGTTGGCCGCAGCGCGCAGCATGGCGGGCCCCCAGCCTTCGGGTCCGAAACCGAACATCGCCAAAGTGTCGAGCATCCATTCCCCTTCCCGGAACCTGATAAGCTTGTGCCATCTACAAATTTCGGCATGGGGCAAAGCTGCACCCATGTTTATTAATTGTCAAGACTATACAAAGTGTATAATTCTTCTGGAGAAACTTCGTGACGAAACGTTAAAAAGGACGCCAAATGACTTTTTCGCCCAATTTCAAAGCGCTTTGCGGCGCTATGACAGAGGTCCGGCGCGATCTGCACGCGCACCCCGAATTGTCGCTGGAGGAGGCGCGCACGGCCGATATCGTGGCGCGCCACCTGGAGGAAAGCGGGCTGGAGGTGACCCGTGGCATCGGCGGCCACGGGGTCGTGGGCAGCTTGCGACGCGGTGGAAATCGCCCGGCGGTCATGTTCCGCGCCGATATGGATGCGCTTGCCATCGAAGAAACCTCGGGCGTGGCGCATACCTCGCGCAACGCCGGGGTGATGCATGCCTGCGGCCATGACGGTCACACGGCGATGCTGCTGGGCGCGGCACGGGCGTTGGCGGACGATCCGTCGGTCACCCGCGACATCCATTTCGTGTTCCAGCCCGCCGAAGAACGCTATTGCGGCGCGCAGCGTATGATCGACGACGGGTTGCTGAAACGCTTTCCCTGCGGCACGGCCTTTGGTCTGCACAATGCGCCGGGCCTGCCTGTGGGTACCTTCGCGACGCGCTCTGGCCCGATGATGGCCGCCTCGGGCATCTTTTCGGTGGTGTTTACGGGGATGGGCGGACATGGCGGCGGCAGGCCACATTTGGCCGCCGATCTGACACTGGCGCTGGCCGAATTCACCATCGGTTTGCAGACGGTGATCCGGCGCGGGTTCTCACCGCTTGACCCGATCGTACTGACACTGGGGTCGGTTCAAGGTGGCAACGAGAACGCCTCGAACGTGATGCCCGCGCGGGTCAAGGCGACCGGAACCATGCGGTGCTTTACCCAGGACAACTGCACCCTGATTGAGACCGCGCTGAACGATCTCGCAGAGCGGGTCGCGCTGCTCAACGGCTGTGATGCCAAGGTCAAAGCGGTATGGGAAGCCCGCCCGCTGGTCACCGATCCCGAGGCCACCGAGATTGCCCGCACGGCAGTCGAAACCCTGGGGCGCGATCTGAACGAAGCCCCGATGACCACGGGAGCCGAGGATTTCTCGGATCTGACACAGGCCTTGCCCAGCTCGTTCATGTTGATCGGCAATGGCGTTGAAAAGGGCGCAGGGGGCGATGCGTTGCACGCGCCGACCTATGATTTCAACGACGACGCCATCCCGCACGGCATCGCCTACTGGACCGCGCTGGCGCGGCAGCTGTCACAGACCTGAGGCAAAATCCCGCGCGACACGCCCGCACAAGCTCAGGGCTTGTCGCGCGTCCTGCAGATGCTGTGACATCTGCAAAAACCCGTGGGGCATCCCCGGTACCACGTCCAGCCGCACGGAATGCCCCAGCGCCAAAAGCCTGCGCCACAGGGCCAGGCTGTCCGACAGAAGCGGGTCCGTTTCAGCGCCAAGGATGTGGACCGGCGGCAGCGCGGCCAACGCCGCATCGCCGGCCAGAAGCGGCGCGGCCAACGGATCGCTGCGCCGGGCCGGGTCGGGCAGATACCATTCGGTGTAGCGCTGCAACTTGCCCGCAGTGAAACCGGGATAATCCGCAAAGCGCAGGTGCGAGGCCCGCTGCCGCCCCGGCGCGAACATGCCGTAGTACAGCAGCAATCCTGCAGCGGGGGTCTGCGGCTCCAGCAACAGGGTTGCGATGGCAAGGTTGGCACCGGCGGAATCGCCACCCACGACCACCGGACCCGCGGTGCACCCGATGGTGTCAGGATGCGTGGCAAGGGTCAGATAGACGCTGGCCACATCAAGCAGCCCTGCGGGAAACGGGTCTTCGGGCGCTTTGCGATAATCGGGCAAGACAACGGTCATCCCGGCATCCTGCGCCAGACACCGTCCGGCGTGTTCGTCGGTTTCAGGCGCACCAAAGGCAAAGCCGCCGCCGGGGATCATCAGGTTCGCGCCCGGCGCAGCATTCGGCGGCGTCAGCACGACCACACGACAGGGCGCGGCGTCGGCGCGGGCGGGGGGCACCACATATTCGTGGCGCTGCATCGGGGGCAGGTCCGTGTTCCAGATCTGCGCACGCGTCGCGGCCAGGGCACGGCCTTGGGCGGCGGGCAATGTGGTCGGATCAACCTGCGGGCCCGAACTGCCCAGCTTTGCCATCAGTGCCAGCAGGCTGGCGGCGGGCGCGTTGGGAATATCCTGCGGTTGCTCCTCGCGCTGGGGGTCCAGCCAACGGGGCAGCCCATACGACCAATCCGGCAGGAAGGGGTCATGCGAAGACATCCTAATGCGCGATCATGATGTGCCGGATTGCCGTGTAATCCTCAAGCGCATGCAAGGACATATCCCGCCCATAGCCCGAGGCCTTCAGCCCGCCATGGGGCATTTCGTTGACCAGCATAAAGTGGGTGTTCACCCAGGTGCAGCCAAACCGCAGCCCTTTCGCCACCCGCATCGCCCGCGACACATCGCGGGTCCAGACGGACGAGGCCAGCCCATAATCGGTGTCATTGGCCCAGCCCATCGCCTGCGCCTCGTCGTCAAAGCGCACGACTGTCACCACGGGGCCAAACACCTCTTTGCGCACGATCTCATCGTCTTGGGTGACATTGGTGATCACTGTCGGCTGGTAATAGTGACCCTTGCCTTCGCCCACCGCACCGCCGCACAGCACCCTCACCCCTTCGCGCGCACGGGCACGCTGGACAAAGCCGTCGACACGGTCGCGCTGTTTCGCCGTGATCAGCGGGGGAATCTCGTTCTCGCTATCATCGGCATTGTCATAGCGCAGGGTTTTGACCGCCTCCGACAGCTTTTGCGCAAAGACATCGTGAATCCCGCTTTGCGCATAGACGCGACAGGCTGCGGTGCAATCCTGACCGGCGTTGTAAAAGCCGAAGTTGCGAACCGCATCGACCGCCGCATCCACATCCGCGTCGTCAAAGACCAGCACCGGGGCCTTGCCGCCCAGCTCGAGATGGGTGCGTTTGATCGTGGTCGCGGCGGCGCTCAGCACGGCCTTGCCGGTGCCCACGTCGCCGGTCAACGAGATCATGTCGACCTGCGGATGCCCGATCAGCGTAGCCCCAACGCCGGGGCCGTCCCCGGTCAGGATGCTCAGCACGCCCTTGGGCAGGATGTCAGCCACCAGCGCGGCAAAACGCAGCGCCGTCAGCGGCGTGTGCTCGGCCGGTTTCAGCACCACGGTGTTGCCCGCCGCAAGGCTGGGCGCCAGCTTCCACGCCAGCATCATCAGCGGATAGTTCCAGGGGGCAATCGCGGCGACCACCCCCACCGGATCGCGGCGCACAAAGGATGTGTGGCCAACCAGGTATTCCCCGGCCAACGGACCGGTCATCGACCGGATCGCGCCTGCGAAAAAGCGAAAGCAATCGGCGGTGGCGGGGATTTCATCATCGCGTACGCAATGGAACGGCTTGCCACAGTTCAGCGCCTCCAGCCCGGCCAGCCTGTCGCCGTCCGCCTCGATCCGGTCGGCGATTTGCAACAGCAGAGCGGCGCGGTCGGATGGCGTGGTTTCGGACCATGCCGGAAAGGCGCGCCGCGCCGCCATGACCGCCGCGTTGATCTGGTCCGCGCTCGCGGAGTGCACGGTGACTATGCCCGCACCGGTGCGCGGATTGATCAGCTCGATCGCGTCGCCGCGTCCGGGGACAAAACTGCCATCAATATAGTTTGCGGTTTCCATCCGGCTCTCCTGAGGGGCTGCGCGCTAGGGCGTGGTGATCTGCCCCAGCGCTTTCGCGTGGCGGCTTTCGGTGATGTTTCCGCCGCACACCACGGCAAGCGGGCGCGGCATGACTTGGGTCTGCGACAGCTTTTGCCATCCGGCGACGGCCAGCGCGGCGGCCCCTTCGACCCGCTGCCCGCAATCGGCCATCAGGTGTTTCATCGCGGTTGCGATCTGGGCCTCGGTGCAAGTAACGGCGCTGGTCAGACGGTCCAGCGACAGCGGTATCGTGATGCTATCGGGGTCAATCTCGCCCGCCACGGCGCTGGCAAGGGTCGGCGCATGGGCGCGCAGGGCGTCAGGCACCTTGCGCCAGTAGAGCGGCGCGGAATTCTGCGGAAAGCAGGCGTGCAGGCGGATATCAGGCCGCAGGTGCTGCAACACCACGGCCAGCGCGGAATACAGCCCGCCGCCGCCGACCGAGACAAACACATCCGTAACATCGGGATAGTCCCGGACGATCTCTGCCGCGATCGTCGCATGGCCCAGCAGCACGCCAAGGTGGTTGTAGGGGGAAATATACGTGGCCCCGTTGCGCGCGGCGAGGCTTGCCGCATGACGCTCGGCACTCAGGCAATCCGCGCCGTAGACGATGGTGCGCGTCGCGATCTGGCGCACCACTTCGTATTTGGCCAGCGACACATCCTCGGGCAGAACCACGGTTGCGGACAGGCCATTGCGCGCCGCCGCATAGGCGACCGCCAGCCCGTGATTGCCCGATGAGGCGGTGAAAACCTCGCCCTGCACCGCCGGCAGGACACCGGGGATGCCCTGCACGGTCGTCATCGCACCGCGCACCTTGAACGACCCGGTTGGCAGCAGGTTTTCCAGTTTCAGCAACAGCGGCCCTGCGCCGTTGATCGTGGCGGTGATGGTGGTCGAGTCCCGGACATCCGCCGGCAGCAGGCTGGCCGCACGGCCATGGTCATTGCGCAGGACACGGGCGGCCTGTTGTGCCGCGTCGTCTTGCGCAACGGACCAGACCAAACGGGGTGTCACAGGCCGCTTCCCAGATCGTTGGACTTGTCGCGGGCAGGGCGCATCGCCTTGTACAGGGTCGCCCGCGAGATCCCCAACAGCTGCGAAACATAGGTCGGTGAATTGCGGATGCTGAACGCGCCGTTGGCATCCAGCGCCTGGATCATTTCCGTGCGCTCGTCGCGGGTCATCGCCTCGAGCGAGGTGCGCCGTTCCCGCAAGAAATCATAGATGCGCGTGTTGATCTGCTCGCGCCAGTCGGTTTCGAACAGGACCGACGGTTGGTCCGCCTGTTCCGGTATCCCGATCAGGGATTGCAACATCTCGGCAGCGGCATCAAAGCGCGAGACATCAAGGTTCA
Organism: Pseudosulfitobacter pseudonitzschiae; assembly: GCF_900129395.1. GTDB lineage: Bacteria > Pseudomonadota > Alphaproteobacteria > Rhodobacterales > Rhodobacteraceae > Pseudosulfitobacter > Pseudosulfitobacter pseudonitzschiae. Next base: position 130,886 of record NZ_FQVP01000006.1, on the reverse strand, counting down.
CGCAAAACAGCCCCGCCGCTGCACCGTTTTCGTCCCGCAAAACGGCGGTTGTCGATTTCATCCGGTGCAGATCGCGGCTGACCTTGGGATATGGTCCCATCACATCAAGATCGAGCGAGATATTTTCATCCATCGCCGTTTCGGACGGATCACCAACTTTGCGGCCCGAGATCGGATTGACGATATAGGCCACCGTGTCTGTTTCCAGATCATGCAGAACCACCTCTGCATGTGGGCTCAGCAAAGCTGCAAGGCTGTCGGCGATGGGAACATAGTTTCTGAAGATTTTTCGCATGGGTCCAACCTATCCTTTCTATACAAATTGTCAACACTGCTCATTTAGTATAATCACGACGCAACGCACCTGCAGGGAGGCAGCAGACCGTCATGAGTTTTGGCAGCGACAATCAATCCGGCGCATCGCCAGCCGTGCTGCAAGCCCTGTTGCACGAATTCAGCCAAAAGGGCGCATCCTACGGCACAGATGAAGCCACAAAGCAGGCAGAAGACAAGTTGCGCGAGGTGTTTGATTGCGACCTTGTTGCCTATTTTGTCACTTCGGGCACGGCGGCAAACTGCCTGGCCCTGTCTGCGCTTGGCGATCCGTGGGGGGCGATCCTGTGCCATCATCAGGCGCATGTGCTGCGCGATGAATCGACCGCGCCCGAGCTTTTGACAGGTGGCATGCGCCTGATGCCTGTCGCCCCCTTTGCCACGCGGCTGGACGTGGATACTGTCGCCGCCCACCTTCGCGCCATGCCCGACGACAGACCGCACAATATCCGCCCCCAGATCCTGTCGATCGCGCAATCCAGCGAGAACGGCCAGGTCTATACGCCCGCCGAAGTGCACGCCCTATGCGGCGTTGCGCAGGATGCGGGGCTGCGCGTTCACATGGATGGTGCCCGTTTTGCCAACGCCGTGGTGCATCTGGGCTGTCATCCGGCTGACATTTCTGCGCGCGCAGGGGTCGATGTGCTGTGCCTGGGGGCAACCAAGAACGGGGCGATGGCCGCCGAGGCCGTTATATTCTTTGACAAGACACTGGCGCGCGGCTTTCCCGACCGCATGAAGCGCAGCGGTCATCTGTTGTCCAAGGGCCGCTTTCTGGGCGCGCAATTCAATGCATGGCTGCACGATGACCACTGGCTGGATCTTGCACGTCACGCGAATGCGCGGGCACAGGTTTTGGCAATGACCCTGGCCGCGATCAACGGGGCCCGGATCGCCATGCCACCACAGGCCAACGAGGTCTTTGCGGTGCTGCCTCGCGCGGTCTGCGCGCAACTGGCTGCGGCAGGCATTGGTTTTGCCGAATGGTACGCCGACGCGATCCTGCCCGACAAAATTGACTTGGAGCACGAGGCTCTGGTGCGTTTCGTGACCTCCTTCGCGAGCAGCGAAAGCGAGATTTCAGCCCTTGCCAAGGCCGGGGGCGACACGGGCTATTTCTCTTGATGACAATGCCGAAAGGCACCCGTCGGCCAAACTGACGCGCCGTCACGGATCAAGGCGGACTTTCAGATTGTTTGACTGTTTCATTGGGCATATCTGTCGTCCTGACCTCTTCAAACGGGGCTTTGCGCACGCATAGGCCGGTCTTTGATCGCGGCCCCGTTCAACCAAAAAGGACTTTGCCATGCTCGACGCTTCGCATTTCGACGATTACACCAACCTGGACATCGCGCTGCGCGACAATGGTGTGGTGATCGTGACACTGGACCGCGCAGACAAGCGCAATGCGCTGGACGTGGCGACCATTGACGAGCTGGTGCGGTTTTTCAGCTCGGCCCATCGCAATGGCGTGCGGGCCGTCGTGCTGGCCGGGTCCGGTGACCACTTTTGCGCCGGTCTGGACCTGATCGAACACTGGAAGGCCGACCGCAGCCCCGATGAGTTCATGCACGTCTGCCTGCGCTGGCACGAGGCGTTCAACAAGATGGAATACGGCGGTGTTCCGGTGATTGCGGCGTTGAAAGGGGCCGTTGTCGGTGGCGGTCTGGAACTGGCCAGTGCGGCCCATGTGCGGGTGGCCGACGCGTCCACCTATTTCGCCCTGCCCGAAGGCCAGCGCGGCATTTTCACCGGCGGCGGTGCCACGATCCGCGTCAGCGACCTGATCGGCAAGGCGCGGATGATCGACATGGTTCTGACCGGCCGCGTCTATCAGGGCCAAGAGGCGGTAGATCTTGGCCTTGCGCAATATCTGGTCGACGGGTCCAGCCTGGACAAGGCCATCGCGCTTGCGGACAAGGCGGCAGCAAACCTGCCGTTGACCAATTTTGCCATTTGCTCGGCGATCAGCCACATCAACAACATGTCCGCGATGGACGGCGCCTATGCCGAATCTGTGGTTGCGGGGATCGTCAACACGCAACCGGCAGCACGTGCGCGGCTCGAAGCTTTTGCCGACAAGACCGGCGCGCGGGTGCGTCCCGAAAGCTGAGCGGACAGGCCGCGCGGTCAAATTGTCCAGCCACCTGCAAGGCGTATGAAAATCTGCGGACAGCTTGTCCGCGACAGGGACAATCGTGTCTCACGGGGCTGGCCTTGGACAAAATGTCCTGACACTCTGCACGCGAATACGGTTGGGCCCGCCCAACTGCGGGGGGAGGGGGCCAGTCTCGCATGGTCGATTTATGGAGCGGTCTGGCGCAAGCGTTCTGGCTGGTCGTGACGCTGGACGCCGAGCTGGTCGAGATCGCGCTGCGGTCCCTCCGGGTGACGCTCAGCGCGCTGGCCGTGGCCTGTGTCATCGCCCTGCCGCTGGCCGCCTTTGTCGCGGTGAAACGGTTCCGTGCACGGCGGTTTGTCATTGCCATCCTGAACGCGCTGATGGGGCTGCCGCCGGTGGTGGTGGGGCTGGTCGTTTACGTGTTTCTGTCGCGGTCCGGTCCGTTGGGGGTCATGGGGCTGTTGTTCACGCCCACGGCGATGATCATCGCCCAGACCATCATCATCGTGCCGCTGATCGCGTCGATTGCGCACCAGTCGATCCGCGATCTTTGGCAGGAATATCATGATCTTCTGATCTCGATGAACGTCACGCAGGGGCAAAAGATCCGCACGCTTCTGTGGGATTGCCGCCGCGCCTTGCTGACCGCCGCGCTGGCCGGATTTGGCCGCGCGATTGGCGAGGTGGGCGCGATCATGATCGTGGGCGGCAACATCGACCACGCCACGCGGGTGCTGACCACGGCGATTGCGCTGGAAACCGGCAAGGGTGAATTCGCGCTGGCGCTGGCCCTGGGCTTTGTGCTGATCGGGCTGGCGGTGGCGGTCAATCTGGCGATCCACTGGCTGGGCCGGACCGAACGCGAGGGGGGCTGGTGATGCAACTGTTCCCGATGACGGCCAAGGGCATCGAAAGCCGCAGGCGCGGGCAGGTTCTGGTGGGGCCGATCGACCTGACGCTGGACGGAACCGGCGCCTGTGTGGTGGTCGGGCCGAACGGTGCCGGCAAGACGACATTGCTGCGGCTGCTGCACGGCACCGCGCGGCTGTCGGCGGGACAGATCAACTGGGCCTGTCCGACGGACGAGGCGCGCCACCATCAGGGGTTTGTGTTCCAGCGGCCCGTGATGCTGCGGCGCACGGTGTTGCAGAACCTGATCTATCCGCTGCGCCTGCGCGGGGTGCCCTTGGCGCAAGCCCGCGACCGTGCGCGCGACTGGGCCGCGCGGGTGGGGCTGGCGGATATGCTGGACCGTGCCGCCCCCGTCCTGTCGGGGGGCGAGCAGCAAAAGCTGGCGCTGGCGCGGGCGCTGATTTCAGAGCCTAAAGTGCTGTTTCTGGACGAACCCTGTGCCGCGCTGGATGGCCGCGCCACCCGCGAGATCGAAGAGATTCTGACACATGCGAAATCCACCGGCACGCGGCTGATCCTGTCCACGCACGACATGGGGCAGGCACGGCGGCTGGCGGACCAGGTGCTGTTCCTGCTGGGCGGGCGCATCCATGAAAGCGGCCCGGCAGAGACATTTTTCAACCGGCCCGAAACGCCACAGGCGCGGGCCTTTCTAAGAGGAGACATAGTCGAATGATGAAACGGTTTGCATTGACGCTGGCGGCGCTGGCCATCGGCACCGCTGCACAGGCGACGGACGTGATGAAAATGGCGGTGACGACGTCGTTCAACAACTCGGGACTGGCCGAGGTGCTGTTGCCCGAGATCAAGAAGGATCTGGACCTGGAGGTTCAGTTGCTGGTCGTCGGCACCGGACAGGCGATCAAACTGGGCGAGGCGGGCGACGTTGACGCCATTCTGGTCCATTCGCGCAAGGCCGAAGAAGCGTTCGTCGAGGGCGGGTTTGGTACACATCGCACCGAGATTATGTACAATGATTTCGTGTTCATCGGCCCCAAGGCCGACCCCGCTGGCATCAAGGATGCCGATGCTGCCGCCACCGCGCTGACGTCGATTGCCGAGGCCGAGGCGCCTTTCGTCAGCCGTGGCGATGACAGCGGGACGCACAAGAAAGAGCTGTCGCTGTGGAAAGCGGCGGGTCTGGACTCCACGGGGTTTGGTGACTGGTACAAGGCCGTCGGTGCCGGCATGGGGGCCGCGCTGAACACCGCGTCGGGCATTCCGGCCTATATCATGTCGGACCGCGCAAGCTGGCTGAACTTTGGCAACAAGGGCGATCTGGAACTGCTGTATGCGGGCGATCCGGTGCTGTTCAACCAATACGCCTATCTGCCCGTGAACCCTGAAAAGCACGCCCATGTCAAAACCGAACTGGCGGGCAAGCTTGAGGCGTGGCTGGTGTCGGAACGGGCTGCGACGTTGATCAACGATTACAAGATCAACGGCGAAACGCTGTTCGTGTTCAACGCCAAGGCGGCGGAATAACCCCGCATCCGTGACACATCGCGCCCCTGTGACGGGGCGCGGTGGCGCTATTCCGGCAGGTCGCCGTGAATGGCGAACTGTTCCAGCCCGGCATCCTGTGGCTGGATCACGCGAAAGCTTTCGCGCACGCCCGCGTCGGTCAGTTCGCGCGCCACGGTCAGCAGGGTGTTGGCGTCGTGGTCGGCGCACATGTCCATCATCTGCGCCAGTTCCTCGGCGGCGACGGGGCGGGCGGCGTTCACGTCAGGTGCGCCGTAGTAGGTGACGAAATGCTGCGCCAGCATGTCGGTCAGCGTGGCAATCTCAGACGGCTCTACCTGCGTCACCGCGACGAATGTCACGCGGCCAAAGGTTTCCAGCCCCAGCCAGCCGTTGGCAAAGGCCTGTCGCGCCTTGCCGGTCAGGTCGCCGTCGGTCCAGTCCGAAAACTCGAACCCGCCCGACACGCACCATTCCCCGGTGCGCGCAGGGCTGGAAAACACGTTCGTGTCGCTTTCGTCGAAATGGATCGCGCGGGCAAGTTTGCGCAGGTCGGGCTGGGTCACGGGCTGGGCTCCAATATAGCGGTCAGCGGGATCAGGTGGGTGGTGTCGGCGTCGCGCAAGAGCAGGCCAAAGCGTTCGTCGACGCCAAGATAGGTGCCGGTCTTGCCGTCCTGGGTGGTCGCTTCGCCGATGCCGTAAGCCAGCCCGCGCCATTCGCTGTGCAGGGGGGCTGCGCCCTCGCCGTCCCAGCGGTTGATCCAGTGCAGGCTGTGGCGCGCCCATGCCTCGACCAGTGCGGGCGGGGACACCTCCGCGCAACCTTCGGCATAAAGCGCGGTCTGATCCGGGCGCAGGCCGGTTTCGGCAAGGTCGGGATCGTCGAGCGGATACAGCGGCAGGGTGAACCCCACGACCAGCCAGTCGGGCACCGCCTCGGGGTCGGTGGTGGACGCGATGCAGCGGAACCGCCCGCACGCCGCGTTGTTGATGCGAATGCCGCCATCCCAATCCAGATGCACGGCAATCTCGGGCGGGGCCAGCGCGCCCAATGCGTTCTGAAAGCCGATGCCACACAGCGGCAGCATCGCCATGGCGTCGCGCAAGGGCACCTCGGGGGCAAAAACCAATGCCGCCTGCACCACGTGACCGGCCAGCGCATAGACCACCAGCCCTGCGTCACAGCCCATGGCGGCGCGCATGGCGGCGTGCTCGAACGCATCCGCCGCCACGGCCTCGCCCCACAGCAGCGGCGGAAAGGTCAGCGTGTCGGTCATGCGTGGCCGCCGTCGATCAATTGGCGGGCGATGGCCTGAAAGCTGGCCGCCTGCGCGCTGTCGGGCTGGCTGACGGTGATCGGCGCGCCGCCGTCCGAGGCCAGACGGATTTGCAGGTCCAGCGGCACCTCGGCCAGCAGGGGCACGCCCATCTTGGCCGCTTCTGCCGCCACGCCGCCGTGGCCGAACACATGTTCCTCGTGGCCGCAGTTGGTGCAGATGTGCGTGGACATGTTTTCGATCATGCCGATGATCGGCACCTTGAGCTGGTTGAACATATCAATGCCCTTGCGCGCGTCCAGCAGCGCCACGTCCTGCGGGGTCGAGACGATGATCGCCCCGTCCACCTGCGCCTTTTGCGCCAGCGTCATCTGCACGTCGCCGGTGCCGGGGGGCAGGTCGACGATCAGCACGTCCAGCGCGCCCCATTGCACCTGGGTCATCATCTGTTGCAGCGCGCCCATCAGCATCGGGCCGCGCCAGACCACGGCCTGATCCTCGTTGGTCATCAGGCCGATGGACATCATCGTGACACCGTGGTTGCGCATCGGCAGGATCGTCTTACCATCGGGCGAGGCGGGCCGCCCCGACACGCCCAGCATCCGCGGCTGGCTGGGGCCGTAAACATCGGCGTCCAGCAGGCCGACACGCCGCCCCTGTTGCGCCAGGGCGCAGGCCAGGTTGGCGGATACGGTGGATTTGCCCACGCCGCCCTTGCCCGAGGCGACGGCCAGGATACGGTCGATGCCGGGGATTTTCTGCGGGCCTTTGGGTTCGGCGGCGCGTTGCGGTTTCAGGTCGGGCGGCGGGGCCTTTTCGCTGTGGCCGGTCAGCACGATGGACACTTTGCCGATGCCATCGACCTGCGCCAGCGCGGCCTCGGCCTGTGCCTTGGCCTGCGCGTAGGAGTCGGCCAGTGCGGGCGGGATTTCCATGACGAAACGCACCGCGCCGTTGGCATCGACGTTCAGGGCGCGCATCACGCCGCTGGCGACGATGTCGGTGTCGGTTGCCGGATCATTGACGGTCTTGAGCGCGGTCAGAACCGCCTCTCTGGTGGCTGCCACGGTTTAGTCCTGTTCTGCGTCTGGCGCGGTGATGGTGCCGGTGACCTCGTGGGTCATGCCCAGTTCGGGGATGGTGATGACGGCGCGCACCGGCACGGCCTGACCGGCGGTTGCACCCTCGCGCATGGCCTTTTCGATGGCCTGCTGCGAGGTCACGCCGACCTGTTTGAGAAACTTGCGCATCGACATGTTGAAGTCATCGCTCATTGGGGTGGCTCCCTGTGTTCGGGCGGATCAGTGATCGCGCCGCTTGCTAAGGTAATCGTCGGTGGTGCGGGGGCGGGGGCGTTCGGCCCCGGCCAGCGGGTTGTTGGCGCTGTGATACTGCGCGTTGATGCGGCAATCATCACACATCTGGATCATGCGCAACTTGCTCTCATCCGCGAACATGGAATGGTTGCGCAGTTTGTCGGTGATCCGGTCGATGGTGGATTTGACGCCAAAGAGCGTGCCGCATTCGACGCAAGGGAACGGCTCTTCCTCGTGCAGCACGCGCTGTTCCAGTGCGGCGCCGGTCAGGTTCAGTTGGGGGGCAAGGGTGATCGCATCCTCGGGGCAGATGTTGGCGCACAGGCCGCATTGCAGACAGGCGTCTTCCTGAAAGCGCAGTTGCGGCAGGTCGGGGTTGTCGCCCAATGCGCCCGAGGGGCACAGCGACACGCAGGACAGGCACAGGGTGCAGGCGTCACTGTCGACCACAACAGCCCCGTAAGGCGCACCGGCGGGCAATGGCAGCACCTCGGCCTCGGGGTGCAAGGCGCGGGCGGCCTGACGGGTGATCTGGCGGCGGGTGCCCATGGGGCGCACGGGGCTGGCCACGGGGGCGGGGGCGGGGGCCGTGCCGTCGGGGGTGGGGGCCGTGCCGTCATACAACGTGTCGGACATGGCATCGGGGTCGGGCGTGTCGATCAGCTGCACGCGGGCGTCGCCACCGATGGCACGGGCCAGAGCGATCTGGGTTTCGATCGCGTCGCGGTCCGATTTCGGCCCCAGCAGCAGGCTGACGCCCGCGAAACCGGCGGCCAGCGCGGCCAGCGCTTCGGCATGGCCGAATGCCGCCAGCGCGGGCAGGGCCATAGGGATCACATCGGCCGGCAAGCCGCGCCCGTGGCGGGCCGACAGGCGGATCATTTCCGCGCCGTGGGTGTCGTCGTGGACCAGCAGGCGGGGGGCGGTGCCGCCCGCATCCAGATAGGCGCGCGCCAGCGTCTGCACCCGCAGCATGGTGAAATCGACGGCCGGCGCGTCATAGCTGATGGCACCGGACGGGCAGGCGGCAGAGCACGCCCCGCAGCCTGCGCAGATCATCGGATCAACGCTCACGTGGTCGCCGTCGGGGGTGATCGCCCCCGTCGGGCACAGGTCCAGACAGTTGGTGCAGGCGGTTTGCCCCGCGCGGCTGTGGGCGCACAGCAGCGGTTCGGTGCGCACGTACAAGGGTTGTTCAAACGTGCCGACCAGATGCGACGCGGCCAGCACGGCGGCGGCGACGGCAGGCGGGTGGGCCGGATCGGCGCGCAGGTAGCCCTCGCGTTTCTCGTGGGCGGGGAACAGCGGCTGCTGCTGCCCACGCATATCCAGGATCACGTCGCAGTGGCTGATCGCGCCGTCTTGCGGGGCGGTGTAGGTCAGCTCGCCACGGCCGCCGGGCACGACCTGACGCAGGGCGTCGATGGTCACCTCGAAGTGCCCCAGCGCGCCCTTTGCCTTGCGCAGGGTGCCGCCGATCACGTCAAACGCGCGGGTGTCGGGCAGGGGCTGCGACGGGTCGGTCAGCAGGGTGACGGCAAGGTGGTCTTTCAACTGATGCGCGGCCTGCACCGCGGCCTCGCCCGTGCCCAGGATCAGGCACAGCCCTTCGGATGTCACATCCAGCGACTTTTCAAGCGGGGCGTTCAGCAGCGCCTCGGATGCCAGCGCGGACATTTTGGGCAGTTTCGACGCGGGGTCATCGGACCAACCGGCCCGGTCGCGCAGGTCCAGCAGGGGGGGCGGGGCCACCCCCAGTTCCTCGGCCAGTTCGGTGAAGACCCGCGATTCCTGGGTGCAGCAGAAAATTGCATCACCTGCGGTCAATGCGGCGGCGGCACGGTCGATCTGGCGGGTGCACAGGGCCGAACAGGGGGGCGCGACCGCATGGCCAAGGGTGTTGGCAAGTGCTGCGGAATCGATGCTTTGCGAGCCTTCACAATCACATGTTATCAACGTCTTTGCCATGATTTTTCCCTTGCTGGACACGCCTTTTCGGGCGGTTCGCGGACGGCGATCAGGCTCCAAGCTAGACGGGTTTCCGGGCCGCCCACAACCGCAATTCTGCGCCGACGCGGGAGCAAGGCCCGTCAGCCAGCGATGCCGCACGGCAGCATTCGTATCACGTGATTCGTTTTCAGGCGCGGCGGCTTTTTCCTATGAAAACAGTCGGGTTAGACAATTCGTCCGACAGCGCCGGTTTGCCCCTCGCGGACGGGCCAACTTGTCTGGAGGACAGGATTTTTTGGGCTAGCTGGGCGTTAAGGCTTTGCACCGGACCAAGGCCGCGAGAGGATAGAGACCGGAGGAGCATCTTGATTTACAACCCGAATATGTACCGGACCTTGCCCGTGGGCGTCGTGCTGCGGCGGACCCCCGGTGTGACCCGTTGGGCCAGGTGGAGCTGGAAGGCCACCGCCGTCCTGCCCGGTGCATCGGACGCGCACTGGCGCGAGCTGCGCCGCGAGGGAGAAGTCACAGAATATCACGCCGCCACCTTGCCGCTAGAGTTGCACGGGGCCGAGACCGAGGCCTATGTGCACGGGCTGGGCGCCGAGGTGCCGTGCGTCTACGTGGTGATGCGCCCGATTGCGGGGGCCACGGATCGCCCGTTCGATGTTCTTCTGGTGACCGCGTCGCCCTACGAGGCGCAGGATTATTGCGACAGCGCCGAAGAGGTGGTCGAGAAGGTCGCCATGCCGCAGGGGCTGGAGGCGTGGGTGCGCGACTTTGTCGAGCAGTTCCACCAGGACGAGGTGTTCGTGAAACGTCGCCGCGACAAGCAGCGCACAGATCAACAACAGGATGGCATCGGCGATCCGCGCGTACAGACCAGCGCGGATGTCTACGCCTCGCCCGCGTTGAAACGCAGGCGGATGATATGAGCGGGTTCTGGGATCGCCGCCGCGCTGCCGTGGCCGCCGAGGCCGAAGGCGAGGCGCAAGCTGTTGCCGCCGCGGTGCAGGCGCAAGAGCAAGCCGAGCTGGAGGCGCGCGACGATGCGGAGCTGTTGGAAGAACTGGGCCTGCCGTCGCCGGACAACCTGGTGGATGGGGCGCAGTTGCGCGCATTCCTCAAGGCACAATTGCCGCAACGGCTGAAAACACGGGCGCTGCGCGGGTTCTGGCGCAGCAATCCGGTTCTGGCCTGTCTGGACGGGCTGAACGATTACGACGACGATTACACGTTGGCGTCGACTGCGGGGCAGACGGTGAACACGCTGTATCAGGTCGGCAAGGGCATGGTGCAGCCGATTGCCGATATGCTTGAGGAAGAAGCGCCGCAGGACGAGGTGATCTTGGCCCAAACCACGGATGTGGACGTGCCCGAACCGCAGGTGACGCAGATCGAAACCGCCCCGGCCTATGTCCACGAAGAGACCGAGGACGACGCGGACGTGATGGCGTCCGCCCCGACACACCGCCGGATGCGCTTTCATTTCGCAGCGGCACCCGACGCAGAAAGCACAGGCGCATGAACCAGATGACCGGCACCCAGATCCCCGAAGAAGACCGCCTGCGCGCGGACCTTTACAACTTTATGGGCCTGATCCTGTCGGCCCCGCCGGATCGCATGTTGCTGGACCAGTGTGCGGGGCTGAACGGCGACGACACCGAGCTGGGGCAGGGGATTGCCACGCTGGCCAAACTGGCGCGCCTGACCAAGCCCGCGACGGTCGAGGCAGAGTTCAACCGCCTGTTCATCGGGCTGGGGCGGGGCGAGCTGTTGCCCTATGCCAGCTATTACCTGACCGGTTTCCTGAACGAAAAGCCGCTGGCGCTGTTGCGTCAGGACATGGCGGCGCGGGGGCTGGCGCGGGCCGATACGGTGTTCGAGCCCGAGGACAACATCGCATCGCTGATGGAGATGATGGGCGCGATGATTGCGGGCCGCTTTGGCACGCCGGCCACGCTGGACCAGCAAAAGACGTTTTTCAGCAAACACATCGCCCCTTGGGCGGGACATTTCTTTTCCGATCTGGAGGGGGCCAAAACGTCGGTCTTCTACGCGCCCGTGGGCAAGATCGGCCGCGCCTTCATGGAGGTCGAATCCGAGGCCTTCCGGCTGAGCGGCACCTGATACCAAACCCGCGGGCAGGTTGCCCGCTGACACTTCAAGACACCAAGAGGAGGCAAAGATGACCAAGCAATCCGACGCACCCGAGGTCCGCAAGGACAGACGTGCGTTCCTGAAATTTGCGGGCACCGCCGCACCGCTGGCTGCGGTGGCCGTGGCCACCGGCACGACCGAGGCGCAGGCCGCCCCCGTCGAGGCAGACCTGTCATCGGACAAGATGCAGGACACCGCACACACCCGCGCCTATTACGCCAGCGCGCGGTTCTAGGCCCCCGGCCCGGCCCCAAGACACCGCACGGCCCGATCCCGGACCTGCAACACCGGCAATAAGCGACTGGTTGCGTGACGCCCGACTGCAGATTGCCATCCATTAGCCACCAGATGCGGGCCAAGACCCGCGTTCAGGGAGTGAAGATATGTTGAGGAAAAAGACCAACGGGGTTGCGCGACGCCCCCAGCGGACAAGTATCCTGTCTGACGTGGCCCGGTCCAAGATTGACCGCCGTGCGTTTCTGCGCGGTTCAGGGCTGGCCATTGGCGGCCTTGCTGCCATTGCTGCCATTGCTGCGACAGGCGGCACCGTCCAACAAGCCAATGCCGCAACGGCTGCGGCGACAGGCGCCATCGAAATCAAGAAATCCATTTGCACCCACTGTTCGGTGGGCTGCACGGTCATCGCCGAAGTGTCGGGCGGTGTCTGGGTCGGGCAGGAACCCGGCTGGGACAGCCCCTTCAACCTGGGCGCCCACTGCGCCAAGGGGGCATCGGTGCGTGAACACGCCCACGGCGAACGCCGCCTGAAGTATCCGATGAAGAAAGTCGGCGGCGAATGGCAGCGCATCAGTTGGGAACAAGCGATCAACGAGATCGGCGACAAGATGACGTCGATCCGTGACACATCCGGTCCCGACAGCGTCTATTGGCTGGGCTCGGCCAAGCATTCGAACGAACAGGCGTACCTGTTCCGCAAGTTCGCGGCCTATTGGGGCACCAACAACGTCGATCACCAGGCGCGTATCTGCCACTCGACGACCGTTGCAGGTGTTGCGAACACATGGGGCTATGGCGCCATGACCAACAGCTATAACGACATCCACAATTCCAAGGCGATCTTCATCATCGGCGGCAACCCCGCCGAGGCGCACCCTGTTTCGCTTCAGCACCTGCTGAAAGCCAAGGAACAGAACAACGCGCCGCTGATCGTCTGCGACCCGCGCTTTACGCGCACGGCGGCCCATGCGGACGAATTCGTGCGCTTCCGGCCCGGGTCGGACGTGGCGCTGGTGTGGGGCATTCTGTACCATATCTTTGACAACGGCTGGGAGGATCAGGAGTTCATCCGCACCCGTGTCTGGGGCATGGACGAGATCCGCAAAGAGGTGGCCAACTGGACGCCGGACGAGGTCGAGCGTGTGACAGGTGTGCCCGAAGCACAGTTGAAACGCGTGGCCCGCACGCTGGCCAACAACCGCCCCGGCACCGTGATCTGGTGCATGGGTGGCACGCAGCACACCAACGGCAACAACAACACCCGCGCCTATTGCATCCTTCAGCTTGCGCTGGGGAACATGGGTGTGGCCGGTGGTGGCACCAACATTTTCCGCGGCCACGACAACGTGCAGGGGGCGACCGATCTGGGCGTTCTGGCCGACACGCTGCCGGGTTATTATGGCCTGTCTGCCGGATCGTGGGCCCACTGGGCGCGTGTCTGGGAGGAAGACCTGGATTGGCTCAAGGGCCGCTTTGGCACCATCAAGGGGGCCGATGGCAAGGACAAGGAGATGATGGGGCTGACGGGCATTCCCGTTTCGCGCTGGATCGACGGTGTTCTTGAGGCACGCGAAAACCTGGAACAGCCCGACAACACCAAGGCGATGGTGCTGTGGGGTCACGCGCCCAACTCGCAGACCCGTCAGAAGGAAATGAAGACGGCGATGGAAAAGCTGGACCTGCTGGTCGTGGTGGACCCGTACCCGACCGTTTCCGCCGTGCTGCACGACCGCACCGACAACACCTATCTGTTGCCCGCGTCGACGCAGTTCGAAACCTCTGGCTCGGTCACCGCGTCGAACCGGTCGCTGCAATGGCGGGAAAAGGTTGTCGAGCCGCTGTTTGAATCGCTGCCCGATCACACGATCCTGTACAAGTTCGCCGTCAAGTTCGGCTTTGCGGATCGCATGTTCCGCAACATCGAGGTGAACGGCGAGGAGCCGCTGGTCGAGGATCTGACCCGCGAGTTCAACCGCGGCATGTGGACCATCGGCTATACGGGTCAAAGCCCCGAGCGGATGAAGATGCACATGGAAAACCAGCACACCTTCGACAAGACCACGCTGCGGGCCAATGGCGGTCCTGCGGATGGGGATTTCTACGGGATGCCGTGGCCCTGCTGGGGCACGCCCGAGATGAAGCACCCCGGCACGGCGAACCTTTATGACATGTCGATGCCGGTGGCCGAAGGCGGTTTGACCTTCCGCGCCCGGTTCGGCGTGGAACGGGACGGTGAAAACCTGCTGGCCGAGGGCGTCTATTCTGTCGGGTCGGAAATTCAGGATGGATACCCTGAATTCACCATGCAGATGCTGATCGACCTGGGCTGGGACGGTGATCTGACGGCGGAAGAGCGTCGTTCGATTGAAATGGTCGCAGGCTATGAAGCGCCCGAAAAGGCCGACGAAGGCACCGAAGAGGTGGGCGAAACCTCGCAACAGGGCGACATGCCGTCGGATTATGTCGAGGCTGTGGGCGGTATCAACTGGAAGACCGACCTGTCGGGCGGCATCCAGCGTGTGGCAATTGCCCACGGCTGTGCGCCTTTTGGCAACGCCAAGGCACGTTGCGTGGTCTGGACCTTCCCCGACCCTGTGCCCGTGCACCGCGAGCCGCTGTACACAAACCGTCGCGATCTGGTCGAAGACTATCCGACCTACGAGGACAAATCGTTCTGGCGGGTGCCGACGCTGTATGCGTCGATCCAGAAGAACGACTTTTCCAAGGAGTTTCCGATTATCCTGACCTCAGGCCGTCTGGTCGAATACGAGGGCGGCGGGGACGAAACGCGGTCGAACCCGTGGCTGGCCGAGCTTCAGCAGACCATGTTCATCGAGATCAACACGCGCGATGCCAACAATCTGGGCGTGCGTGACGGGACCGATGTGTGGGTCGAAGGGCCGGAAGGCGGGCGGATCAAGGTGCAGGCCATGGTCACCGAACGGGTCGGCGAAGGCGTTGCCTTTATGCCGTTCCACTTTGGCGGCCACATGGAAGGCGTCAGCCTGCGGGACAAATACCCCGTGGGTGCCGATCCGATCGTTCTGGGGGAAAGCACCAACACCGTGCAGACCTATGGCTACGATTCCGTCACACAGATGCAAGAGACCAAAGCGACTCTTTGCAAAATCATGCCCGCGTAAGGAGACAAGAGAATGGCTAGATCAAAATTTCTCTGCGATGCCGAACGCTGCATCGAATGCAACGCCTGTGTCACGGCCTGTAAGAACGAGCACGAGGTGCCCTGGGGCATCAACCGCCGTCGGGTGGTGACCATTCAGGACGGCAAGCCGGGCGAACGCTCGATCTCGGTGGCCTGTATGCACTGTTCGGATGCGCCCTGTATGGCCGTCTGTCCCGTGGATTGCTTTTACCAGACTGACGAAGGTGTGGTCCTGCACTCCAAGGATCTGTGCATCGGCTGTGGTTACTGTTTCTACGCGTGCCCCTTTGGTGCGCCGCAGTACCCGCAGGCGGGCAACTTCGGCTCGCGCGGCAAGATGGACAAGTGCACCTTCTGTGCCGGTGGTCCCGAGGAAAACAACTCGGCCGCCGAGTTCCAGAAGTACGGGCGCAACCGGATCGCAGAAGGCAAGCTGCCGATCTGCGCCGAGATGTGTTCGACCAAGGCCCTGTTGGCCGGTGACGGCGACATGGTGTCGGACATCTACCGCGAACGTGTGGTGGCCCGTGGTTTCGGGTCCGGCGCCTGGGGTTGGGGCACAGCCTACGGCCAGAAGGGTCAGTAACCCGGCGGCACGGGCACACTTACGGGCCACGCGTCCGTGCCGATGACAGGTCTGGCGGCCCCCGTTGTGGCGGGCCGCCGCTTCACCGTTATTCATGCGGGGGATTTCCCATGTTGCGCCATCTGATGGCACTATTCGTTATTGCGTTGCTGGCTTTGCCCGGCATCGCATCTGCACAAGACGTGCGCCCGCCGGAAAACGCGGCAAACGTCGACACGCCACGCGCCTCGACCGGCGGGGCGCAAACGCTTCAGGACGTGCTGCGCCGCCAGCAGGGTCTTGAGGTTGATGACAGTTTCCGCCGCAACAACATCGGCGGCGACGCGGGCACGGCACCCGGCCTTGGCCCGTTGGGCGGCACGTCGGATGCCGAGCAATGGCGCGCGCTGCGCTATAACGAGGCGGACGTGCGCGTGTCGACCCTGAACCCCACCGGCAAAGTGCTGGTGCAGGACGGTGGCATGTGGTGGCTGGATGTGCGCCGTGGCCCGTTGCTGACCTATGGCGGCTGGCTGCTGCTGGGCACGCTGGCCGTTCTGGCCGTGTTTTTCCTGTTGCGCGGGCGCGTACGGGTCGAGGACGGCATGTCGGGGCGCACCGTCACGCGGTTCAAGGCGATTGAACGCTTTGCCCACTGGATGCTGGCGGGGTCGTTCATCCTGCTGGGGCTGACCGGGCTTTTGTCGCTGTTCGGGCGCAAGGTTTTGATCCCTGCCTTTGGGCACGAATTCAATTCGGTGCTGCTGATCGGGTCAAAGTTCATTCACAACAACGTCTCGTGGGCGTTCATGATCGCGCTGGTGATGGTGTTCGTGATGTGGGTCTGGCACAACCTGCCCGACCGCACCGACCTGACATGGTTCCGCTATGGCGGTGGCATCATCGGCAAAAAGCACCCGCCCGCGAAGAAGTTCAACGCCGGTCAAAAGCTGATCTTCTGGTCGGTGATCGTGCTGGGCGCATCGGTGTCGGCCTCGGGCCTGTCATTGCTGTTTCCCTTCGACCTGCCGCTGTTCGGGCATACGTTCGCACTGTTGAACGACAGCGGAGTGCCGCAGGCCGTGGGCCTTGGCACCATGCCCGTCAATCTGGCCCCGCAGGAAGAGATGCAATATGCGCAACTGTGGCACGCCATCATCGGCTTTGTCATGATGGCGATCATCTTTGGCCACATCTATATCGGCACGTTGGGTATGGAAGGCGCCTATGACGCGATGGGCAGCGGCGAGGTTGACGTGAACTGGGCCGAGCAACACCATTCGATCTGGCTGGAAAAGGTCAAGGAAGACGAACTTCGGAGGCCTGCAGAATGACCGCATTCAGGGCACAGGCAACAGGAGACCGGCCATGAAAATGATGTTTGCAGGCTTTGCCGGGATCATCGTGATCGGTGTCGTGGCCTATTTCGGGCTGCACGAGATGGGCTTTTCCTCGCAACAGGTCTATTCCAGTGACAACGTCCGCGTGGACTGACACGAGGGAAGACCATGGCAGATGACGAATACGGCGGCACGCTTGCGGGCGCGTCGGTCCTTGTGATCGACGACGAGCCGGGTATGCGCAATTTCCTGGTCAAGATGCTGGAACCGCGCGTGAAGCGGGTGGAGCAGGCCGCGTCGCCCGCAGAAGCGACGCAGTTGCTGGACAAGGCCCATTTCGACGTGGTCGTGCTGGACAACATCATGCCGGGCAAGACGGGCCTGGAATGGGTCACCGAACAGCGTCGCAAGGGGTTCTACGCCGATACCATCCTGATCACCGCCTATGCCGATCTGGAAACCGCCATCGCCGCACTGCGGGCAGGGGTCAGTGATTTCATCCTGAAACCGTTCCGCACCAACCAGATACTGGGGGCGGTGTCGCGCACGCTGGACCGCAAGAACCTGCGCCGCGACAACACGTTGCTGCGGCGCGAGCTGGACGCTGGGTCAACCGCGCGGATGCTGGGCAAGTCGCCCGCCCTGACCGCGGTGCGCGACCTGCTGAAACGGCTGGCGCCGCTGCCGACGCCGGTTCTGTTCACCGGCGCCAGCGGCACAGGCAAGGAGCTGGCGGCGCGGCAGTTGCACCAGATGTCGCCGCGCGCCGACAAGGCGTTCGTGGCGGTGAACTGTGCGGCCATCGCGCCGGACCGGATCGTGCCGGAACTGTTCGGCTCGGTCGAGGGGGACGCGACGCTGAAACCCGGCCTGCTGTTGTTGGCCGATGGCGGCACGCTGTTCCTGGACGAAGTGGCGCAGATGCCCGAACCGCTGCAAGCGGCGTTCCTGCGGGTGCTTGAGGACCAGCGCATCCGCCCGCAGGGGGCCGAACGCGAAATCCCGCTGGACCTGCGGTTCTTGTTCGCCACCAACGCCGATCTGGAACAGGCGGTGGCGCAGGGGCGGTTCCGCGCCGACCTGTATCACCGCATCAACGTGATGAAGATCGAGATGCCCCCCTTGAAGGACCGGTCGGAGGACATCGTCGAACTGGCCGCATTGTTCATGGAGCAGTTTTCCACCGCCCTGGGCATGCCCGCGTTACGGCTGGACGACGACACGTTGCTGAAGCTGCGCCGCTACGACTGGCCCGGAAACGTGCGCGAACTGCGCAACCTGATCGAACGCTCGGTGATCCTGGGGTTCTTTCCCGATGAATTCGCGGGGAAAGGATCGGTTGCGGGGGCGCGTGCCATCGAGGATCTGGATTTGGTGGTGCAACGGCACATGTTGCACATGCTGGACCTGTGCCAGGGCAATCGCGCCGAGGCCGCCCGCCGTCTGGGTGTGTCGCGCAAGACCATCGACCGCAAGCTGCAAGCCTGGGGCGAAGTGCCTCCGGGCTGACCTTGCCGTTTTGCCTTTGCCGCGCGCCCGTCTTCGGGCAGGCATCGAATCTGTGGATTGACGTCCAAACAACCAGCAGATGAGCCCCAGAATGCGCAGGCCACCGATACAGTGTGGTCCGAAAGGGTAAAATGCCGCTGCGTCACGCGCTTTGTGTCCGACACTAAATTCAAGCGCGCCGGCAGGAAAACAGGGTAAAAACCGTATAGATTTCCCGAGATTTCACTAGATGCAGCATGTTTTTCCCCAAAACATCTACATATTGGTGAAAACCGCGCAGATTTGCCCCGGTTGACAGAATTCATGAGACACATCCAGAGTGCCTGAGTGTCAGACCAAGAGGGCCTCATGACCTGCGACGTGATCAAACAGCATTCTCAACCGGAAACTGCATCCCGTGACACCATCCGGGTGTCGGCATGAAGGCCGCAGGAAAACCGGCACAGGTGCACTTTGCCTACCAGCAGATCGCCGACGAGATCGAGGCGCAGATCCTGCGCGGAGACCTCAACCCCGGCGACCAGTTGCCCGGCGAGGCCGAGCTTGCCGGACAGTTCGGGGTGACACGCTCGACCCTGCGCGAAGGGTTGCGCCAGCTGGAAAGCGACGGTCTGGTGCATCGCCCGTCGCCGCGACGGCTGGAGGTTGCGGTGCCGCAGGCGGATCAGCTGACCACGCGGTCCGGGCGTGCGATGGCCCTGATGAAGGTGACGTTCCGCGAGCTGTGGCAGGTCACCATGATGACAGAGCCGCTGGCCGCGCGCCTGGCTGCCGAACATGGCACGGCGGATGAAATCAACGGCCTGCAAAGCCTGCACGCCGAAACCGTCGCCGCCGAGGGCATGATGAAACGCACCATCAGCCTGGACGAGGATTTTCACACCCGTCTGGCCGACATGGGCCGCAACCGCGTGCTGGGGCTGGCGCGCGAACCGATTGCGCTGTTGCTGTTCCGTGGCTTTGAACAGATCGCGCCCTTTGCGCCCAAATTCTACAAACGCCAGATCGAGGCCCATTCCAACATCATCGCCGCCCTGCGCGACCGTGATGCCGACCGCGCCGAGAAATGGGCGCGGATGCACATCGAGGATTTCTGGCGCGGGGCGCAGATTGCGGGCCTCGAGGACGAGATCGCCCTGAACCCGCGCGCCTTGTCATAGCGCGGACCTTGGGGGGAGGAAACAAGATGACATACCAGACACTGACCACGCACACCGCCGATGGCGTCATGGTGCTGACGTTGAACCGGCCCGACCGGCTGAACGCCTTTACGCTGGTGATGATGCAAGAGATGATCGCGGCGCTGGACGTGGCCGATGCGGATGACGACGTGCGCGCGATCATCGTCACCGGCGAGGGGCGGGGCTTCTGTGCCGGTGTGGATCTGGATGACCCCGATGCGTTCACTTCGGCACGGCCCGACATGACCTCGACCGATCCGGCGGTGTGGAACGATCCGACCAACCGCGACATGGGCGGGCTTGTGGCGCTGCGCCTGTTCAACTGTCTCAAGCCGGTGATTGCTGCCGTGAATGGTCCCGCTGTCGGGATCGGCATGACCATGCAACTGCCGATGGACATCCGCATCGCATCAACCTCGGCGCGGTTCGGATTTGTCTTTGCCCGGCGCGGCATCGTGCCCGAAGCGGCGTCGTCATGGTTCCTGCCGCGTCTTGTGGGCATGTCGCAAGCGTTGGAGTGGTGTTATTCCGGTCGGGTGTTCGACGCGGAAGAGGCCATGGCGGGCGGGCTGGTCCGTTCGGTGCATGACCCCGAGGACCTGCTGGCCGAAGCGCACCGTATCGCGCGCGAGATTGCGGACAGCACCGCGCCCGTGTCCATCGCCCTGACCCGCCAGATGATGTGGCGCATGGCCGGGGCTGCGCACCCGATGGCGGCACACCAGATCGACAGCCGTGGGATTGCCGCGCGCAGTGGGTCCGCGGACGCCGCAGAAGGCGTGGCCAGCTTCATGGAAAAACGTGCGCCGGTGTTTCGTGACAAGGTTTCGACCGACATGCCCGGATTCTTTCCTTGGTGGGACGAACCCGAATGGACGATGGCGCCGCGCAAGGGAGAGCCGAAGTGACCGACAAGATTCGGGTCGAACGCAAGGGCGCGGTCACAACACTGCGTCTGAACGACCCCGCCACGATGAACAGCCTGACGCCCGCCATGGCGCGCGCGCTGCACGCACGGCTGGTCGAAGAGGCCAAAACCGCCCGCGCCATCGTGCTGGCCGGAACTGAGCGCGCATTTTCCACGGGGGCCAACCTGAAGGCGGCGATCCCCCAGGACATCGCCAGTTTCGATGTCGGCGAGACGCTGGAGCAGGACTATAACCCGCTGATGCTGGCGATCCGTGATCTGTCGATCCCGCTGGTGTCGGCGGTCAATGGCGCTGCGGCAGGGGTGGGCGCGTCGATTGCCCTGTCGTGCGACATCATCGTCGCGGGGCGGGATGCCTATTTCCTCGAAGCTTTCGCGCGCATCGGCCTGATCCCCGACGGCGGGGCGACATGGTTGCTGACCCGTGCGGTGGGCCGTGTGCGGGCAATGGAAATGATGTTGCTGGCTGAAAAGATCCCCGCGCCACAGGCGTTCGACTGGGGGTTGATCACGCGGCTGGTCGACAACGACGCGGTCGAAGCGACGGCGATGGAAATTGCGCAGCGACTGGCCGAGGGACCATCGTCCAGCCTTGCCCTGATCCGTCGCGCGGCATGGCGTGCTGCCGACAGCGACTTTGAATCCACGCTTGGAAACGAGCGTGAATGGCAGAAAAAGGCGGGAGAAACGCCCGATTTTGCCGAAGGACTGTCAGCGTTTCTGCAGAAACGCCCTGCACGGTTCAACGCATAAGCGCTTGCGCGGGCCAAATGGGAGTGAGGCCAGCGCACACGTTTAAGGGAGACCCAGTTCGCCAGCCGGTGAAACGGGAAGGGAATGTCTCAATCGGAGGAAACGAGACCATGAAAACAGCTATCAAGGGAATTCTGGCCAGCGCATCCATGCTGGCAATGGCGGGGGCGTCCTATGCCCAGGACCTGACATTCGCAGGCGGCTGGCCGCCCGGTTCTGCGCCGACGCGGATGCTGGAGGACTATGCCAAGGCGGTAGAGGAATACACAAACGGCGATGTGACCATGCGTGTGTTCCCGCTGTCCCTGCTCAGCTTTGCCGAGGTGAACGCAGGCGTGCGCGACGGGATCGCCGACGCTGCCGCCAACCTGACCGCCTATTTCCCTGCGGAATATCCCAACCTGAACATGCTGTCCGAATTCTCGGAACTGGTCGAGCTTGAGGAATTCGCGGGCGAGCTGAGCTCGACCGCCTTTGCCGGTGCGATCACCGAATACGTCATGTTGAACTGCGACGACTGCCAGACAGAGGTCGCGGCGCAAAACCAGGTCTATCTGGGTGCGGCATCGACCACGTCCTATGTGCTGCAATGCGTCGTGCCGCTGAACTCGGTCGCGGACCTCAAGGGCAAACGCATTCGCGCCGCCGGTGCCTATTGGGCACGTTGGGCGGAAACCGTGGGGGCCGTGCCCGTTTCGATGTCGGTCAACGAAACACTGGAAGGCCTGAACCAAGGCGTTGTGGACTGCACCGCCAGCAACACGGCTGACTTTGTGAACTTCAGCTTTATCGACGTTGTGAAATATCTTTACGTCGGGCTGCCGGGCGCGCAGTTCAACGTGCCGTTCACCATGAACATGGACGCCTGGAACAGCCTGTCGGACGACTCCAAGGGTCAGGTTATGCGGGCCAATGCCAAACT
This sequence comes from Pseudosulfitobacter pseudonitzschiae, assembly GCF_900129395.1. Classification (GTDB taxonomy): domain Bacteria; phylum Pseudomonadota; class Alphaproteobacteria; order Rhodobacterales; family Rhodobacteraceae; genus Pseudosulfitobacter; species Pseudosulfitobacter pseudonitzschiae. The sequence continues at coordinate 108,752 of NZ_FQVP01000006.1, read as the reverse complement.
GATGGCAGATGTCACATGGGTCTATATCGAAGAGGCGCGCGCGGGCAAGGAACGGGCACCGGGGCTGGGCATCGAATACACCGATGCGGCGGCGGATCTTGTGCAGATGAACCGCGAATTCATCGCCAAGGACAAGGACGCCATCGCCTCGATCTATAAAGAGCGGTTTGGTCTGGAAACCGGCGCCGCAGCGGCCGAGGCGTTGAACACGTTGCTGGTCAAGTGGACCGACCTGACCAAGGGCGTCGAGGGCGGCGAGGCACTGGCCAAGCTGTACTACGATGAAATCTTCTCGAAGGTCGATGTCGCCAGCTACGGCAAATAATCCGCGAGACCACACCTGGGAAAGATCGGGCACCGGACTGCGGTTCGGTGCCCGACACTTGCAACAACGGGAGGCCCCACCATGTTTCTGATCGGCAGATTTCTGTCATCCCTGTCCAAGCTATCATCCTTGATCGGGACGATCTGCGTCATTCTGATGATGCTGCACGTCACCGCCGACGTCATCGGACGCTATTTCTTCAACGCGCCATTGCCCGGCACGATCGTCGTGGTGGCGAACTATTACATGGTTGTGCTGGTGTTCCTCGCGATCGGCGTGGCCGAGGAACAGCGGGCGCATATCTCGGTCGAGTTCGTCACGGACATGATGCCCGAACGGGTGCAGACCGGGTTCTCCGTCTTTTCCAGTGCGCTGACCGTCGTGGTGATCTCGGCGCTGATGGTGGCAGGCTACACCGAAGCGATGAAAAAGACGAACATCGGCGCCACGATGGAGCAAGGGTCGCAGATGATCGAGGTCTGGCAGAGCTACTGGGCCATTCCGGTCGGTGCGGGGCTGATGGTCCTGATTGCCGCCTACCGTGTCATCACGACCCTCACGGGCCTGCGCAGCGGGTTGAACGAAACCGGAATAGATGCTGAATTTATAAATGACTGATGTTGGAATTGGCCTGACCGGCCTGGCGACACTGATCGCCCTTATCGCAATGCGGGTTCCGATTGGTATCTCGCTGATCGGAGTGTCGTTCGGCGGGCTGTGGGTGCTGATGGGACCGCGCGTGGCCTGGGGGGCGATGGGGCTGGTGCCCTATCAGTTCACGTCCAGCTGGATCTTGTCGTCGATCCCGATGTTCCTGTTCCTGGGGTTCATCAGCTATCACACGCAACTGACCAAGGGCATGTTCAATGCCGCGCGCGTCTGGATGGCCGGCTTGCCCGGCGGTCTGGCGATTGCGTCGATCTTTGGTTCGACCGGTTTCGCGGCGGTGTCGGGGTCGTCCATCGCCTGTTCGGCGGCAATGGGGCGCATCGCGATCCCGGAAATGATGAAGCACAAATACCACCCCGAGCTGGCCACCGGCACCGTGGCGGTGGCGGGGACCATCGGCGCGCTGATCCCGCCGTCGATCATTCTGATCCTCTACGGTGTCATCGCCCAGATCTCGATTGCGGACCTGTTTCTGGGCGGCGTCTCTGCCGGTCTGCTGACCGCGCTGGGGTATGTGATCGTCGTGCTGATCCGGGTCAAACTGAACCCGGACCTGGCCCCGCAAAAGGACGAAAGCGTCACGACGCGGGAAAAGATCCTCGCTTTGCGCGAGACCTGGCCACTGCTGCTGATCATGCTGGGGATTTTCGGAGGCCTGTTTGGCGGTGTCTTCACACCGACCGAGGCGGGCGCCGTGGGTGCCTTTCTGGCCTGTATCGTGGCATTGGTCACCGGCGAAATGACATGGGCCCGTTTCCTGACGGCGGCGCGCGAAACGCTGATGACCACGGCGTCGTTGCTGGTGATCGCGGTGGGGGCCAGCCTGCTGACCCGCTTTCTGGCGCTGTCGGGAGCGGGGAACTACCTGTCGTCGGGTATCCTGTCCATCGCGGACAGCCCGGTGCTTTTGATGCTGGGGATCGTTTGCGTTTACCTGCTGATCGGCATGTTCCTGGAACCCATCGGGGCGATGCTGCTGACGCTGCCGATCATCCTGCCGGTGGTCGATGCCTCGGGGTGGAGCCTTTTGTGGTTTGGCATCGTGCTGACCAAGCTGCTTGAGATCGGGATGATCACGCCGCCCATCGGGATGAACGTCTTTGTAATCAAAAGCGTGGTGGGCAACCTGGTATCCACTTCGGCCATTTTTCGCGGGGTGCTGTGGTTCCTTGTCATGGATCTGGTCCTGGTGGCCATCCTGTGTGCCTTTCCCGCGCTGGTCCTGACCCTGCCTGCATTGATGCAATAAACACCGGTCCGGCGGGGCAAGCGCCGGAGCCATTCAACAGAAAGGATAGTGGAATGGGAAATGAACGTCTGGTGCGTCGTGCCCGCAGCCAGCAACTGGGCGATCTGCTGCGGCGGTCGGCGGCGCGTGTGCCGAACAAAACCGCACTGGTGTTCCGCGATCAAAGCGACACCTTTGTCGAGCTTGATGCCGCCGTGAACCGTGCCGCCAACGCGCTGCGCGCGCGCGGCATCAGCAAGGGGGACCGGGTCGCGCTGTTCACCCACAACAACCGCAGCTTTGTCGTGCTGCGCTTTGCGCTCGCGCGGTTGGGGGCGATTGCGACGCCGGTGAACTTCATGCTGAACGCCGAGGACTTTGCCTATATCCTCGACCATTCCGGCGCGCGGATGCTGGTGGCCGAGGATGCGCTGTGCGCGGTGGCAGATGCGGCGCTGAGCGCGATGAACAGCAACATGCCAAAGCTGGTGATCCCGCATGCGGGCGGTGCAGTCGCGGACGGATGGGAGCCGGTCGCGGCCATCCTGGACCACGACGACGCCGCAGAGGTCTGGACCGACCTTGCGGGCGATGATCCGGTGCAGATGATGTACACCAGCGGCACGGAATCCCGTCCCAAGGGCGCGCTTTTGTCGTCGGACGCGCTGTATGCGCAATATGTCAGCTGTATCGTCGACGGCGAGATGACCGGCGACGCCGTATCGCTGCATTGCCTGCCACTGTTCCACTGCGCGCAGTTGGACTGTTTCCTCAGCCCTGACCTGTACTTGGGCGTCACGTCGATCCTGCACGAAAAGGCCGACCCCGCGGACATGCTGGCGGCCATCGAAGACCATGGCGTGACCAAACTGTTCTGCCCGCCAACCGTCTGGATCGCGCTGCTGCGCCATCCCGATTTCGACAAGCGCGACCTGAGCAGCCTGAACGTGGGCTATTACGGCGCGTCGATCATGCCGACGGCGGTGATCGAAGAGCTGATGCAGCGGTTGCCAAACATGCGGCTGTTCAACTTTTACGGCCAGACGGAAATGGCCCCCGTTGCCACGATCCTGCGCCCCGAGGATCAGGTGCGCAAGCTGGGCTCGGCCGGGCGTCCGGCGCTGAACGTGGAAACGCGCGTGGTCGATGACAACGACGAACCCGTCGCCGTGGGCGAAGTGGGCGAGGTCGTGCACCGCAGCCCGCATCTGATCTCGGAATACTACAACGACACCGACAAGACCGCAGACGCCTTTCGCAACGGTTGGTTCCACAGTGGCGATCTGGGGCGGTATGACGATGAGGGTTACCTTTATATCGTCGACCGCAAGAAGGACATGATCAAGACGGGTGGCGAAAACGTGGCCAGCCGCGAGGTCGAGGAAGCGATCTTTCGGCACCCGGAGGTGGCCGAAGTGGCCGTCTTTGGCGTGCCGCATCCCAAGTGGATCGAAGCGGTGACGGCGATTGTCGTCCTCAAGGCAGGTGCCACCGCGACGGTCGAGCAGATCCAGACCTACTGCCGCGAGACCCTGACCCACTACAAGGCACCCAAACATATCGCGATCACCGACCAGCTGCCCAAGAACGCCAGTGGCAAGATCCTGAAACGGGATTTACGCCAGCAGTATGGCGATGTCTTTGCAGAGGATTGAAACCAGCCCCAGCCCCGCGCGCACCGGGGCAGGGCCAGCGACAGGGAACATGACATGATCCGCAGACGCATATTCGAACCCGAGCACGAGATGTTCCGCGACACGGTCCGCAAGTGGGCCGAGGCCGAAGTCTATCCGCGCAGCGCAGAGTTCCGCCGCGCGGGCATGGTCGCGCGGGATGTCTGGGCCTCGGCCGGCAGGCAGGGGTTTCTGGCGATGTATGCCGATCCCGCATATGGCGGTCTTGGGCTGGACGATTTCCGCTTTGACATGGTGCTGATCGAAGAGCTGGCGGCACGCGAAAACGGACTTTACATCCCGTTGCACAACCGCATTGTCGGGCCCTATCTGCACCGCTTTGGCTCTGACGCGCAGAAACGTCAGCACCTGCCCGGCGTGGTGTCGGGCGACACCGTTCTGGCGATTGCGATGACCGAACCCGACATCGGGTCCGATCTGGCCGGGATGCGCACCCGCGCCGAGGACCGGGGCGACCACTGGCTGTTGAACGGGTCCAAAACCTATATCTCGAACGGTATTCTTGCCGGTCTGGTCATCGTCGCCGCGCGCACCGGAACGGGCCGACACGACATCGGGTTGTTTCTGGTGCCCGAAGGCACGGCGGGGTTCACCCGTGGCCGTCGGCTGGAAAAGATCGGTCTGCATTCCCAAGACACCGCCGAGCTGCATTTTGAAAACGTAAAGCTGCCCAAGAGCGCGGTGCTGGGCGAACCTGCGGGCGGTTTTCGCATGATGATGCAGAACCTGGCCGAGGAACGGCTGGTCGGCTCGAACCAGTTCATCGCCCATGCGCAGCGCGCTTTTGACATCACGCTGGATTACATTCTCGAACGCAAAGCCTTTGGGCAGACCATCGGCTCGTTCCAGAACTCGCGTTTCCAGATGGCGGCGCTGAAGACAAAGATCGACGCGGGCTGGGCTTTTGTCGATCACTGCGCACGCGAACATCTGGAAGGTGCGTTGACCGCCGATCTGGCGGCGCAGGCCAAACTGCTGTGTTCCGAGATCGAGGGAGAGGTCGTTGACGCCTGTCTGCAACTGCACGGCGGCGCAGGCTTTATGGAAGAATACGAAATCGGACGCATGTACTGCTCGGCGCGGGTCAGCCGGATCTATGCGGGCACCTCTGAGATCATGAAAGAGATCATCGGGCGCAAGCTGGGGCTGGGGGATCGTGGCTGAGTGAAACAGCGGGGCGTTTGCGCGCACCGGATCAAACCCAATTGGAAAGACGCGCGTTGGCCTGACGATCGGTCAACCGCAAGAAGCAAAAAGGACAAGACATGGACATCAAGGGACAGGCCGCCATCGTAACGGGCGGCGCATCGGGGCTGGGGGGTGCAACCGCCGACATGCTGGCGCAGGCCGGCGCCAAGGTTACCATCTTCGACCTGAACGCCGATCTGGGCGAGGCGAAGGCCAAGGACATCGGCGGCAAGTTCATCAAGGTGAACGTCACCGATGAAAGTGAGGTCGAAGCCGCCATCGCCGAGGCCGAAGGCGTCCATGGCAAGGCCCGAATTCTGGTAAACTGCGCGGGCATCGGGCCGCCCAAAAAGGTCATCGACCGCGAAGGCAACGCCATCCCGCTAAAGGATTTCACGTCAATCGTGAATGTGAACCTGTTCGGGACGTTCAACGTGCTGTCGAAATTCGCAGCCAGCCTGCACACCGCCGACCCCATCGGGGAAGAGCGCGGCGTGATCATCAACACCGCGTCTGTCGCGGCCTTTGACGGGCAGATCGGGCAGGCGGCTTATGCGGCATCCAAGGGTGGCATCGTTGGCATGACCCTGCCTGTCGCCCGTGAACTGGCGCGCTATGGCATCCGCGTTATGACCATCGCACCGGGTCTGTTCCTGACACCGCTGATGGCGTCCCTGCCGCAAGAGGCCCAGGACAGCCTGGGCCGCCAGGTGCCGTTCCCGCCCCGTCTGGGCAACCCGACCGAATTCGCAGCCATGGTGCAAAGCATCGTGACCAACATCATGCTGAACGGCGAGACGATCCGCCTGGACGGCGCAATCCGAATGGCCCCAAAATGAGCTTTACCCTCGACAACACCCGCATGACCGACCGCGCGCTGGACATCGCAAACCGCGTGGAAACCTTTGTGCGCGAGACCATCGCGCCCTATGAAAAGGACACGCGCAAGACATCCCACGGCCCCACCGACGCGCTGGCCAACGAAATCAAGGCCAAGGCGCGTGACGCCGGCGTGCTGACGCCGCATATCCTTGAGGGTGGCGATCACCTGACCCATCTGGAAACCGCCGCCGTGCTGATCCGGTCCGGGCTGTCGCCGCTGGGGCCCGTGGCCTGCAACGTCGCGGCCCCCGACGAGGGCAACATGTATCTTCTGGGCAAGCAAGCCTCGCCCGAGTTGAAGGAACGGTTTCTTGAGCCAATGGTGCGCGGCGAGATGCGGTCGGCGTTTTTCATGACCGAACCCGCCGAGGATGGCGGGGCCGGTTCCGATCCGATGATGATGCAGACCACCTGCAAGATGGACGGCAATCACTGGGTCATCAACGGCCGCAAGACCTATATCACCGGTGCCGAAGGGGCCGGGCTGGGCATTGTCATGGCCAAATCCGACGACGGGGCCTGCATGTTTCTGGTCGACCTGCCCGATCCCGCGATCCGCATCGAACGGGTGATGGACACCATCGACAGCTCGATGCCCGGTGGGCACGCGGTGATCAGCATCGACAACCTGCGGGTGCCTGCCAGCCAGATGCTGGGCCAAAGCGGCGAGGGGTTCCGTTACGCCCAGGTGCGCCTGTCGCCCGCGCGTCTGACCCACTGCATGCGCTGGCTGGGGGCCTGCATCCGCGCCAATGAAATCGCCAGCGATTATGCCAACCGTCGCATGGCATTCGGCAAACCGCTGGTCGATCACGAAGGTGTCGGCTTTATGCTGGCCGAGAACCTGATTGACCTCAAACAGGCGGAACTGATGATCTATTGGTGTGCCGATATCCTGGACACCGGCGTTCTGGGCACCGCCGAAAGCTCGATGACCAAGGTCGCCGTGTCCGAGGCGCTGATGCGTGTGGCTGACCGCTGTGTGCAGGTCATGGGCGGGCAGGGTGTGACCGGTGACACCATCGTTGAACAGGTGTTCCGCGAAATCCGCGCCTTCCGCATCTATGACGGCCCGACCGAGGTTCACAAATGGTCGCTGGCCAAGAAGATCAAGCGCGACTGGAAAAAGGCGCAAGGTCTGTGAGCACAGGTGCCGAGGCAAACGCTGGTGTGATGCCGGTGCGCGCGGGGTTCGGCTTTGCCGTCGAACCGCTGGCGCGCTGGATGGTCGACAACGTGGCGGGGTTTCAAGGGCCGCTTGAGGTGCTGCAATTCAAGGGCGGGCAATCCAACCCCACCTTTATGCTGCGTGCCAAAAGCGGCGATTATGTGCTGCGCCGCAAACCCGGTGGCCAGTTGGCCAAGGGGGCACATGCCATCGACCGCGAGGCACGAGTGCTGAGTGCCCTGGGCAAGGCGGGATTTCCCGTGGCACAGGTCCATGGCCTGTGTCTGGACGAAAGCGTGATCGGGTCGATCTTTTACGTGATGGAGATGGTCGAAGGCCGGATTTTCTGGGATGCCAGCTTTGCCGAGATACCCGCGCCTGAGCGGGCCGCCTATTTCATGGAAATGAACCGCGTGCTGGCGCAGTTGCACGGGATCGACCCCAATGCCGTGGGCCTGGGCGATTACGGGCGGCAAGGCAACTATTTCGAACGCCAGATCGGACGTTGGACCAAAAGCTATCTGGCGGACACCGACGCGGGCCGTGACGCGGTGATGGACCGGCTGATCGAATGGCTGCCGGCCGCCATTCCTGAAGGCGACGAAAGCACCATCGTTCACGGCGATTTCCGCTGTGACAACCTGATATTCCACCCCACGGAACCGCGGGTTCTGGCGGTGCTGGACTGGGAGCTGTCGACGCTGGGCCATCCGCTGGCGGATTTTGCCTATCATGCGTTGATGTACCGGATGCCGCCCGAGATCGTCGCCGGTCTGGACGGGGTGGACCCCGCAACCCTGTCGCTGCCGACAGAAGCGGAATATATCGCGGCCTATTGCGCCAACACGGGACGCGCGGGCATCCCGAACTACGACTTTTACATCGCCTTCAACTTTTTCCGCATGGCGGCGATCTTTCACGGCATCAAGGGGCGTGTCGCGCGTGGTCAGGCATCGTCCGCCCATGCCGCCGACCGCCTTGCCGCCTATCCGCGCCTGTTGAAACTGGCACAAGAGGCCATGGACGCCTGCACATGACCACCATTACCGAAACCCCGGGGGATCTCAAAAATGACTGAAGCTTATATCGTCACAACCGCACGCACCGCAGGCGGCCGCCGCAATGGCGCGCTGGCCGGGTGGCATCCTGCCGACATGGGCGGCGAGGTGATCAACGCGTTGATCGACCGCTCTGGCATCGACCCCGCGACGGTGGACGACGTGATCGTGGGCTGTGTGACCCAGGCAGGCGAACAGGCCTTTGCCTTTGGCCGCAACTGCGTGCTGGCATCGAAACTGCCGCAATCGGTGCCTGCCGTGACCATCGACCGTCAATGCGGCAGCTCGCAACAGGCGGTGCAATTTGCGGCACAGGCCGTGATGTCGGGAACCCAGGACGTCGTGATCGCCATGGGCGTCGAAAGCATGACCCGCGTGCCGATGTTTTCGAACGTGCAATTCCACATGCAGGAAGGTCTGGGCGAGGGTCCGTTTTCCGACCGGATCGCGGCACGCTTTGGCACCAAGGATTTCAGCCAGTTCAAAGGCGCCGAGATGATCGCGCGCAAATACGGGTTTGACCGCGAGACGCTGGACCGCTTTGCACTGGAAAGCCACCGCCGCGCGACCAAAGCCACCGAAGCGGGTGCCTTTGACGCCGAAATCGTGCCGCTGGCTGTCGAGGGCGGGCTTCACACCCGCGACGAAGGCATCCGCGCGGATGCAACGCTGGACAGCATCGGCAGCGTGCGGCTGCTGGAAGAGGGCGGCATGATCACCGCCGCCAACGCTTCGCAGATCTGCGACGGCGCTGCCGGTGTGCTGGTGGTCAGCGCCGCCGCGCTGAAGACATACGGCCTGACGCCGGTGGCGCGCATCGTGAACCTGACAGTGACGGCAGGCGATCCGGTGATCATGCTGGAAGAGCCGATTGCCGCCACACGGCGTGCGCTGGAACGTGCGGGCATGAAGATCGGCGATATCGACCTTTACGAAGTCAACGAAGCCTTTGCCCCGATCCCGCTGGCCTGGCTGAAAGAGCTGGACGCCGATCCCGCCAGGCTGAACGTCAACGGCGGCGCCATTTCACTGGGGCATCCGCTGGGCGCTTCGGGGGCCAAGCTGATGACGACGCTGGTCCATGCGTTGCATGCCCGAGGGCTCAGATACGGGCTGCAAACCATGTGCGAAGGCGGCGGCATCGCCAATGTCACCATCCTTGAAGCGGTCTGATCAGACGAGGATTTTCGCAACATAATTCAGATTATGCGGAACACGTCACGTGGTCCTGCAACGGCTCAGCCTTCGACCCGTTGCAGGAACTTGCGCAGCCGCGCATCCTGTGGCGCACCAAAGATTTGCGACGGCGGGCCGCTTTCGACAATCTTGCCGCCTTCCATGAACAGAACGCGGTCCGCGATCTCGCGGGCGAACTGCATCTCGTGGGTGACGATCAGCATGGTCTGGCGACGTTCGGCCACCGCACGCATCAGGTCCAGCACCTCGCCCACCCATTCGGGGTCCAGTGCCGAGGTCGGTTCGTCAAACAACAACAGCTCGGCTCCCAGCGCCATGGCGCGCCCGATGCCCACGCGCTGTTGCTGGCCACCCGACAGCGCCGATGGATAGCTGTCCGCCTTGTCCGCCAGACCGGTTTCCGCCAGCACCGCCAGCGCGCGCTGTTCGGCCTCGGCACGGGGGCGCTTTTGCACGGTGGTTAGCGCCTCCATGATGTTTTCCTTGGCCGTCTTGTTGGCGAACAGCCCATAGTTCTGGAACACCATGCCCGTGCACCGGCGCAGTGCCAGAATGTCGGCCTTGCGCGCCTTTGCAGCATCCACGGTCACGTCGCCGATGGTGATGACCCCGGCCTGTGGCACATCCAGGAAATTCAGACAGCGCAGCAACGTCGACTTGCCCGTGCCCGAGGGGCCGATGATCACCACCCGCTCGCCATCGGCAATGTCCAGATCAATGCCGTCCAGCACAGGGGCTGCGCCAAAATGTTTGGTCAAACCACGGACGCGTATCATCGCACAAACGCCTTGTTCAGATGTGTTTCCAACCGTTTCTGGCCCTGGCTGAGGATTTCAACGATCACCCAATAGATGATCGCCACGACAAGGAAGGCCTCGAAATAAAGAAAGCTGCCCGCCGCCTCTTTCTGTGCCGCGCCCATCATTTCCGTGACACCCAGCGTAAAGGCCAGCGAGGTGCCCTTGATCATGTCGATAAAGTAATTCACCAGCGTCGGCGCCGCGACCCGCGCGGCCTGTGGCAGGATGATCCGCCACATCATCTGGCCTTGAGTCATGCCGATGGACTGCGCGGCCTCCCATTGGCTGCGGTCCACGCCGACAATCGCGGCGCGGATCGATTCCGCCATATAGGCCGAGAAATGCAGCGTCAGCCCCATGATCGCCGCCGTCACCCCGTCAATCTGGGTCAACGACGGCAGGATCTGCGGCAAGCCAAAGTAGAACAGGAACAGTTGCACCAGCAGCGGCGTGCCGCGGAAAAAGCTGATGAACAGCACCACGAACCAGTCCAGCACCGGCACTTTTGCCACCCGCTCGACCGCCAGCAGCGCGCCAAGGATCAGTGCAAGCACCATCCCCGCGCCCGCCATGAACAGTGTCAGCGGCACATAGCCCAGGATAACGGGCACCAGTCCCAGCATGTAATCAAGGTCAAGCGCCCGCATGGATCATTCCGCCGTGGTGATGTCGGTGCCGAACCACTTGTCCGAGATTTCAGCCAACGTGCCGTTGTCCCGCAGCGTGGTCAGGGCCGCGTCAACACGGTCGCGCAGCGCCCGGTCGGCTTCGGTGTCGCGGAAAGGCAGCGCGTTGCGGATTTCCGAAAACGGCTGACCGGCCAGTTGCAGCGGCAGCGGGCTTTCCTTGATCAACTGCGCCGACGACACGCGGTCCATCACAAAGGCATCGACCCGCCCCAGCGCCGTGTCCTGCGCGATGTTGGAATCATAAGTCTTGATCGTGATCTCATCCGCATAGGGCAGTTCATTCAGCAACTGCTCAAAGTTCGAACCCAGGTTCACCGCAACCGTCTTGCCGCGCAGGTCCTCGACGCCGGTGATGTCTTCGTTGCCCGCCTTGGTCACGACCTGTGCGCCGTCGATGACATAGGGCGCGGTAAAGATGAACTTGGCCTCGCGTTCCGGCGTGATGGTGATCTGGTTGGCAATCGTGTCGATCCGGCCTGCGTCCAGCGCGCCGATCAGACCCGAAAACGCCATGGTTTCAAACGTCACGTCCAGCCCGGCCTCTGCGCCCACGGCGTTCATCACGTCGACTTCGAACCCCTGCAATTCGTCCAGCTTGACGAAGGTGAACGGGAAATAGCCCCCCGACATGCCGACGCGCAGCGTATCGGTGTCCTGGGCGATGGCCGCCCCGCCCCATGTCAGGGCAAGCGCGCCGACGGCGATGATCTGTTTAAGCATTGAATTCACTCCTGTAACTCTTGCCTCCAAATGTCACCGCAAGCCGCGCGCTTCAACTGTCCCGCAAAATCAAGACGATTTATCCGCGCCAGCGCACGCAAGCACTGCGCTGTTCGTTTGGCACGGCTCTATGGGGAAAATATCCTGAGTTCTGCTCATTTCCAGAAATATGTACCGAACAGAACCCTCAGGAAACGCATTACCAGAACGGATATGCGCTGAATGCAAGGCTGGCGAAGGTGATCGAAGGGCCGCAAAGCCCTTCGATCGGTTCACGCGGATCAGAACGGGCTGTCTTCGTAATAAAAGTCAGCAGCGTTTTCCGAAGTGATCAGCACCGACCCGATGGTGAACGTGCCAGACACCGGCGCGGTCGAGGTCAGGCCCACGGCGGTCAGTTCGATGGCGGTCGCAATCATCGACGGCGGATAGGTCACGTCGGCCGGGATCATCGGATCGCCGTCGCGTACTTTTGCGACCATTTCCTTCATGCCGGCCCCACCCAGAACAAACTTGATATCATCGCGCCCCGATTGCTCGATGGCCGCCAGCACGCCGATGGCCATATCGTCATCCGAAGCCCAGACCGCGTCGATCTTGTCGTATTTCGACAGGAAATCCTGCATCACGGTAAAGCTGTCGTCGCGGTTCCAGTTTCCGTGCTCCATCGCCAGGATGTTGATGCCCGATCCGTCAATGGCGTTTTCAAACCCTTCGACGCGCTCGTTGTCGATGGTGGTCGGGATGCCCCGGAACACAACGATGTCACCGCCGTCCGGCATGGCCGACACCATGTATTCGCCCGACACCTTGCCAAAGCCGGGGTTGTCGCCCGCGACATAGAGGTCTTCGATCCCCGGCTGCGCCAGGCCACGGTCCACCACCGTCACCCACGCGCCGCTGTCTGCCACCGCCTTGACCGGGCTGGTCAGCGGTTCGGATTCGAACGGCAGCACCACCAGCGCGCTGATGTTGCGCGTGGCCAGCATGTCCTCGATGTCGTTGACCTGTTTGGCCGGATCAGAGGCCGTGGCCAGCACGAAATCCAGCTCGGGATAGACCTTTTCCAGCCGGTCCACCGCCTGTTGCGCGTGAAAGTTCATGCCCCCTGCCCAGCCGTGCGTTGCCGCCGGGATCGAAACCCCGATGACCTTGGTGTCCTGGGCAAAGACCGGCATCGCCAGTGTCGCAGCCAGCGCGGCCGCCGTGATTTTCGTAAATTTCATGGCTTATCTCCTCTGTTTACCATGTTCTCCCGAAGGGCTGTTTTCAGCTCTCCGCCTTCTTGTCGCGCTGCAGGATGACGGCCAGGATGATGATCACACCCTGTATGGCCCCGTTCAGATAGGGCGATACGCCATCCGTCAGATTCAGAATATTGTCGATCAGCGACAGGATCAGCACGCCGATCACCGTGCCCCAGACCCGGCCAAAACCGCCCTTGAGCATGGTGCCGCCGATGATCACCGCCGCGATGGCTTCCAGTTCCCAGAGCACCCCGGTGCTGGGCGACGCCGAGCCAAGGCGCGGCACATACATGATTGTCGCCACCCCCACGAGGATTCCCAGAAAGACATAGGTCAGCATCCGCACGCGGTTGACGTTCACCGAAGAATAGCGCGCCACCTGATCGTTGGACCCGACCGCAGCCGCGTGCCGCCCAAAGGCCGCGCGGCGCATCACCAACTCGCCAATGATCGCCACCAGTGCAAAGACGATGATCGGCCAGCTGATCCCCAGAATACCGTCGAAATAGATCGGCCGGATCACCGACCGCATCCCGAAATCCAGCGAAAGCGTGCCGCCATCCGCCAGCCATGTGACAAGGCTACGGTAAATGCCCATGGTGCCCAGCGTCACGATAAACGCCTCGATCCGCATCGTCGTGATCAGGAACCCGTTGACGAATCCGGCCAGCGTCCCCGCCACCATCGCCGTCAGCATGCCGACAAAAACCAGCGGCCACCCCGGCCCCATTGTGGGCAGCATCGCGTTCATCACCAGGATCATCAACCCCGCGATGAAGGCCGCCATGGACCCAACCGACAGGTCCAGCCCGCCGGCCGTGATGACAAATGTCATGCCAACCGCGATGATCCCGATAAAGGCGGACCGCGACAGCACGTTGGTGATATTGGCCGCGCTCAGGAAATTCCCGTTCAGCGCCGCGCCGACAATCACCAGCACGACCAGCGCCAGAATGGGCCCCAGCACCTTCAGGTTCACGCTTCTGGTTGCCCGTGAGGGCTGTGTTTCGGTGGCTGTCATCAAATCGCCTCTTGCCTTGTCGCGCCCAGCCCCATTGCGAGCCGCACGATCTTGTCTTCTGTCATGTCATCGCCGCTGACTTCGCCCGCGATGGTGCCCAGCCGCATGACCAGCACCCGATCCGCAAGGCCAATGACCTCCTGCATCTCGGAACTGACCACGATGATGGATTTGCCCGCCGCCGACAGCGCATGGATGAATTCGTAAATCTGTTGCTTGGTGCCGATGTCGATGCCCCGCGTCGGCTCGTCGATGATGACGATGTCGGGGTCGGTCAGCATGATCTTGGCGATCAGCAGCTTTTGCTGGTTGCCCCCCGACAGGTTGCCCACCAGCACCTCGCGGCTCGGTGCGCGAATGTCGAAATCGGCAATCGCCTTGGTCAGCGCGTTCTCTTCCGCCTTGTGATCTATCAGCCAGTTGGTGAACGCGGGCAGCGCCTGCAGGGTCAGGTTTTCCCGCATCCCCTTTTGCAGCAGCAGCCCCCGCCCCTTGCGGTCTTCGGTCAGGTAACACAGCCCCGCCGCCTGCGCCTGTTGCGGTGACTTCAGTGACACGGGCCGCCCGTTGATGCGCACATCGCCATGGGCGGTGCGTAGACCCGTCAGCCCCTCCATCGCCTCGGTTCGGCCCGACCCGATCAGCCCGGAAATCCCCAGTATCTCGCCCTTGCGCAGGGTAAAGCTGATGTCGCGGGCATAGCCCGGCACGTTCAGCCCATTGACCTCCAGCGCCGGCGCATCGCCCACCGCGACAGAGCGCACAGGATAGAGCGAGGACACATCGCGCCCCACCATGGCTTGCGCCATCTGGTCCTCGTTGAACTCGGTCGTCATGCCCTGTGCCACCACATGCCCGTCGCGCAGCACCGTGATCCGGTCCGAGATGCGCTTGACCTCGTCCAATTTGTGCGAGGTGAACAGGATCGCCACGCCTTCGGCCTTCAGCCGGTCCACCTGTTCAAACAGCACCTCCGCCTCGCGTTCGGTCAATACGGCGGTGGGTTCGTCCATAATCAGAACCTGCGCGCGCCGCGACAGCGCCTTGGCGATCTCGACCATCTGCTTGTCCGCGTTGGAAATGTCGCGGACCCGCGCGGTGGGCGACACCGTGCAATTCAGCCTGTCCAGCAGCTTGCGTGTCTCGGCCTGCATTGCGGGTCGGTCCAGAAACAACCCCCGCCGCTTTTCGTGACCCAGAAAGATGTTCTGCTCCACGCTCAGCTGATCCGCCAGGTTGAACTCCTGATGGATCAGCACAACCCCCTGCGCCTCGGCCTCCTGCGAAGAGGCAAAGCGCACCGGCGCATCGTCCAGCTTCACCTGCCCCCTGGTCGGCTCCAGATAGCCCGACATGATCTTCATCGCCGTCGATTTGCCCGCCCCGTTCTCGCCGATCAGGGCATGCACCTCTCCGGGCCGCAGGGTCAGGCTGATGTCATGCAACACCTGCACCGGCCCGAAACTCCGGCAGACATCAGCCAGCGAAAGGGCGCGGGTTTCGCTCATAGCCTGACCCATGCCGCATCACGCTTCGACGACCGCACACAGGCGTCGATGAATGCAACACCCTCCAGCCCGTCCTGCACGGTGGGCAACAGGTGATCCGGCACTTTGCCGTCACGCGCCGCGACGATCAGGTCGGCGGCCTCGTTGTAGATATTGGCAAAGCCTTCAAGATAGCCCTCGGGGTGTCCCCCCGGAATGCGCGAGGCGCTTTGGTTGGCCGCAGTCGCACCCGCCCCGTTGCGCGTCAGCAGGCGCTTGGGTTCGCCAAACGGCGTGAACCACAGATAGTTCGGATCTTCCTGCGCCCATTCCAGCCCGCCCTTGTCGCCGTACACACGCAGCCTCAGCCCGTTCTCATTGCCCGGCGCCACCTGCGAGGACCACAACATGCCTCTCGCCCCGCCGTCAAAGCGCAGCATCACATGCACGTTGTCATCCAGCCGCCGCCCCTCGACAAAGGTGCTCAGGTCCGCCGCAAGGCTTTCCAGCTGCAACCCGGTGACAAAGCGCGCAAGGTTATAGGCATGCGTGCCGATGTCGCCCACACAGCCCCCCGCGCCGGACCGTTCCGGATCGGTGCGCCATTCCGCCTGCTTGCTGCCGTCGGCCTCCACCGGATCGGTCAGCCAGTCTTGCGGATACTCGACCTGCACAACACGCAACCTGCCCAGATCGCCCTGCCGCACCATCTCGCGGGCCTGCCGGACCATGGGATAGCCGGTGTAATTATGCGTCAGCACAAACAACGCATCCGATTTCTCCGCCGCCGCCACCAGCTTTTTCGCATCCACCAGCGTCGAGGTCAGCGGCTTGTCACAGATCACATGGATGCCGCGTTTCAGGAACTCGCGCGCCGCCGGGTAATGCACATGATTCGGCGTGACAATCGCCACTGCCTCAACCCCGTCCTTCAACCGCGCCTCGCGCTTCGCCATCTCGGTGAAATCGCCATAGCAGCGATCTTCGGCCAGCCCCAGCGCAGCACCCGAGGCTTTGGATTTCTCCGCCGTCGAGGACAGCGCCCCTGCGACAAGCTGAAACCGCCCGTCAATGCGCGACGCAATGCGATGCACCCCGCCGATGAATGCGTCATTGCCGCCGCCGATCATGCCCAGTCTGATAGGTTTCATCCGTCAAATCCCCATCATCTTGGCGTTCAGCGCCTTATCCGCCCCGCCATCTGCAAAATCGTCAAAGGCGCGCTCGGTCACGCGAATGATGTGATCCTTGACGAATTGCGCCCCCTCGCGGGCGCCGTCCTCGGGGTGCTTCAACGCGCATTCCCATTCCACCACGGCCCAGCCGTCGAAATCATTCGCCGCCATCTTGGAAAACACCGCGCCAAAATCGACCTGCCCGTCGCCCAGACTGCGGAAGCGGCCAGCGCGGTTGACCCACGACTGATAGCCGCCATAGACGCCCTGCCGGCCCGTCGGGTTAAACTCGGCATCCTTGACGTGGAACATGCGGATGCGGTCGCGGTAAATGTCGATGTTGTCGAGATAATCCAGACATTGCAGCACGTAATGCGACGGATCATACAGCATGTTGGCGCGCGCGTGATTGCCTGTGCGTTCCAGAAACATCTCGTAGGTGATCCCGTCGTGCAGGTCCTCGCCCGGGTGGATCTCGTAACAGACATCGACGCCGCAGTCCTCGGCGTGGTCCAAAATCGGCAACCACCGTTTTGCCAGTTCGTCAAAGGCCTGCTCGACCAGCCCCGCGGGCCGCTGCGGCCACGGATAGACATAGGGCCAGGCCAGCGCGCCCGAAAACGTCGCATGTGCCCCGATGCCCAGGTGTTTCGAGGCGGTCAGCGCCTTTTTCACCTGATCGACCGCCCATTCCTGACGTGCCTTGGGATTGCCCCGCACGCTTTCGGCGGCGAAGCCGTCAAACACGTCGTCATAGGCCGGATGCACCGCAACCAACTGCCCTTGCAGGTGCGTCGAAAGCTCGGTCACCTCGACGCCATTGGCGCGCGCCTGTCCGGCCCAATCCTCGCAATAGCCCTTGGACGTGGCGGCCTGCTCCAGGTCGATCATCCGCGCGTCCCAGCTGGGCACCTGAACGCCCTTGTAGCCGCAGTCGGCGGCCCATTTGGTGATCGCATCCCATGAATTGAACGGCGCGTCATCGCCTGCAAATTGCGCCAGGAACAGCGCCGGTCCTTTGATCGTTTTCATGTCATTCCTCCCTTTCGTCAGACGTAGCGGTTGACGATATTCTCTAGCTTTTCCTGTGCGCCGGATCGCGGTTGCGGGTTCACGCGGGCCTGCTCGGCACGGGCGGCGATCCCGTCCAGCGTGGCGTCTGCGGCCAGCATGGCTTGCGCATCGGCGCTGTCCCAACCGGCGTAACGGGCGCGGCGCGGCCCCTCCAGCGCGTCGTCCTCGATCATCCGGTATGCCGATTTCAGCCCCCGCGCGCAGATGTCCATTGCCCCCACGTGAGCCGCGATCAGGTCTTCGGCATCCAGCGACTGACGCCGCAGTTTGGCATCGAAATTGGTGCCGCCGGTGGTGAACCCGCCTGCCATCAACACCTCGTAATAGGCCAGCGCCGCCTCGGACGGGGAATTGGGGAACTGGTCGGTGTCCCAGCCGGACTGGTAATCGTTGCGGTTCATGTCGATCGACCCGAAAATACCCAGCGTCCGCGCCATCGCCAGTTCATGTTCGAACGAATGACCGGCCAGAATGGCATGGCCCTGCTCCACGTTCACCTTGACCTCATCCTCAAGGCCGAACCGTTTGAGGAACCCGTAGACGGTCGCCACATCGTAATCGTACTGGTGCTTGGTCGGCTCCTGCGGCTTCGGCTCGATCAGGATCGCGCCCTTGAAGCCGATCTTGTGCTTGTATTCGACCACCATCGACAGGAACCGGCCCATCTGTTCCAGCTCGCGGCCCAGATCGGTGTTCAGCAGCGTCTCGTATCCTTCGCGCCCGCCCCACAGCACATAGTTCTCGCCGCCCAGCCGGTGGGTCACGTCCATGCAGGCCTTTACCGTCGACGCGCAATAGGCGAACACATCCGGGTCGGGGTTGGTGCTGGCACCGGCCATGTAGCGCCGGTTCGAGAACATGTTCGCCGTCCCCCAGAGCAGGCGCGGCCCGCCGTTGGCCATCTTCTTTTCAAAGTAATCGGCCATCTCGTTCAGCCGCTTGTGGCTCTCGGCCAGACTGTCACCTTCGGGGCGCACGTCATGGTCGTGAAAGCAGAAAAACGGCACACCCAGAATGCGGAACATGTCAAAGGCGGCATCCGCCTTGGCCCGCGCCAGTTCCATCGTATCCGCCGGGAACCACGGGCGCTGGAAGGTCTGCCCGCCAAAGGGGTCGTTCCCCTCCCAGACGAAGTTGTGCCAATAGCAGACGGCAAAGCGCAGATGCTCTTCCATCGTCTTGCCCCCCAGCTTTTCCTGCGGGTTATAGTGACGAAAGGCCATCGGATTGGTGCTGTCCGCACCTTCGAATGTCACCGGGGCGATGTCTGCGAAATATTGGCTCACTGTATGTTCTCACGACTGTAGATGTTCAATTTGATCCTGCCGGCATCGGCAGGGGGTGTGATGGAATCCGTCAGGTCACGCATGACCCCGACGGCGGCAATGACGCCCGCGCGAATGTCCTGATCAATCACCAGATCAAAGGTGCCCGTGCGCAGCGCCTCGCGCGAAACCTGGGTCAGTTCGTGCACGATGGTCACGGGCTTGGGGTTCAGCGTGCCGACCGCGCGCACCAGCCCGCGATTGCCCGCCCCGATGGCATAGATCCCTGCAATCGGCCGGTCGCGGGCGGTGTCCATGACAATCTGCTCAACCCGGGCGGCGTCATCAGCGCCCTGCGCCGCGGGCAACAAGGTGCAGCCGTCGTATCGTTCTTGCATGACCATCTGGAACCCCAGCAAACGCTCGCTGTGGTCCCGCGCGGCCAGCGATCCCGCAATCATCAGGATGTTACCCGTGTCCTTGATGAACCGCCCCATGAACTCGGCCGCGGTGCGCCCTGCCATGACGTTGTCGGGGCCGACATAGGCGTCCCGCCCCGAACTGGGCAGGTCCGCGACCAAGCTGACAACCCGGACGCCTGCGGCAAGCAGCGCGGCGATCTCCTCGTTGATCTCGGGGGCCTCGCTGACCATCACCGCAACCGCGTCACAGTCCAGATTGCGCAACGCCGCGATCTGGTCCTCGACGTCAAAGGGGCGGGTCGGGACGATCTGGACGACCACCTGTTCCTCTCTCAGCCGATGCTGCTCCTGCGCCAGCGCCGCGTGCAGCAAGGCCACAAAGCCGGTGTCGCCGGTCGGCACGACAAAACAGAACCGATAGATGCGGCGGCGCGACAGGTTGGCAGCGGCCAGATTGCGGACATAGCCGGTCTGGACAACAGCCGCCTTGACGCGCTCCACGACCTTGGCCGACACGCCGCCGCGATTGTTCAGAACGCGGTCCACGGTCGCAAGGCTTACCTGCGCCACCTCAGCGACATCGCGTACCGTTGGCCCGCTCATCTCGATTCCCCCCCAGTTGCCCAAGGATCGGAGAATTCTTGAGGTACGTCAATCAAGATTCTGACGACTATGCCTCAAATGACGTCCGGCCACCCCTTGAGGCGCGCGGCCGCGCTCGCCGGAAAACGCGGATCACTCCCTTTGACCCCGCGCATATCGCGACCGTGATTCCGGTCCTGCGCTTTCACGGGCCGTCGTGCCGTACCGGACTGGCGGGCAGATCGCCGCCAAAACTCACATAAGGCACTGTTATTGATAGACTTTATCGCGCGCGCGAATTCCCGCCCATGCCATTTGCCAGAATCGTCGGTCACCGATACTGACTGTCCAAAAAACACGGGCAGTCAAAATCATGTTACGAACCAACAACGCGCGCAAACTTCCCTGGGCTTTTCTGGCCTTGGGCATGCTGGTCTCAGCCTGCGCCCAGAAACCTGAAGTTACGCACAGCGGGATCGATCAGAACCGTTTGACGCTGGCGCTGATGGAGGTCGAGGCCAAGCACGAACGCGGCGCGCGCGTGTGGTGCGTCCCATTCGCCCGCGATCTGAGCGGCATTGAAATTTACGGAAATGCGAACCTGTGGTGGGACAAGGCCAAGGGCCTCTACCCGCGCGGCAACGCCCCGGCCCCCGGCTCGGTTCTGGCATTCCGGTCAACCAGCAAAAATCCCATGGGACACGTGGCGGTGGTTTCGCAAATTCTCTCGGACAGGATGATCCAGGTGGATCATGCCAACTGGGAGAAAAACAGGGTCACGATGAAAATGGTTGCGGTTGACGTGTCCAAGGGAAATGACTGGACCGCCGTGCGCCTCGAAAGCACCCCCGGCAACCTTGGATCGACCTATCCGACCCACGGGTTCATCTATCCCGTCGAAAACCAGCCCAAAATCGCATCGCTCGACTAAAGGCGGCCTGCTGCCACCCGTTGCGAAGACTGTTCAACGCGCCAGCAATGGCGCGATCAGTCCGGCAATGCGCGCCGATCCTTTTGGCGACGGGTGCAGACGGTCCGAAGCGAACAGGGACAGGTCGTCGGCCCGGAACACGTCATCCATATCCGCCAGCGTCACCCCGGCATCAGATCCGGCCATCCGCCGCAGCCGGTCCTCCAGCACCTGATAGGGCTGTTCACACGCGGTGCCCGCATAGCGCGGCGCGGTGTAGTAATCCGCCCATATCACCTTTGACCCGCGCGCCCGCAGATCGGCCACCAACGCAGGGATCGCACCTTGGGTCCCGTTTTCGGAAATCAACCGATCCAGAACCGCCCCGCAGTCAGAGCAGCTGCAATTCGCGCTCAGGTCGTTGGCGCCGCCGTTCAGGATCACCCACTCGGACCGCACCCCCTCCAGCTGTGCCGGAATGTTCAACGGCCCGATGCCGCCGATGATACGCGCAGAGGGCAGGGAAACATCGCCGACAGGTGCGCCCAGACCCGCGCGCAAGCCATCAGCGACAGACCCGCCTGCGGTCCGGTTCCAAGCCATGACGGAATCCCCCGCCACAACGATGCGTGCATCCTGCGGCACGCCGCGTCCACAGGCGCTCAGCAGGCACAGGGCGAAGATGATACAATATTTCATCCTCGTGAATTAGGCCGACCGACAGCGCGCTCAAGCCATACTGACGAAATCTTGCAAAGATCCTCCGCACCAGACACGGCCCCGCGCAACAAACGCCCGCAAGCGGAACTATGAAGTTTTTTTGTCTCTGCCGTAATTGCATTGACCATCCCCGTGCGCCTGCGCAGACTGATGCGCACAAGGGAGGCGGTTGGCCACCCGTATCTGCCATGGAACCTGGGGGTCCTAATGTCTGAATTTTCAAGAATTTTCGCCGCAACCACTGTCGCGCTGGGAATGGGCTTGTCACCACTGGCCGCCGCCGCCGACCAAATCATCATCGGCCTGCAACAGGAACCGACCACGCTGGACCCCACCGCCGATGCCACCGCGTCTATTGACGGCATGATGACCATGAACGTGTTCGAGGCGCTGACCACCGTTGCCGAGAACGGCGAGGTTCAACCGAACCTGGCCACGGGCTGGAAAATTTCGGACGACGGGCTGACCTATACGTTCCAGCTGGCCCAGGACGTGACATTCCACGACGGCACCGCCTTTGACGCCGACGACGTGGTCTTCTCGTTCAACCGCGCCATGGCCGAAGACAGCGTGAACCCGTCCAAGTCGATTTTCAAGCCGATCGAAAGCGTCACCGCCATCGACCCGCACACCGTTGAAATCAAACTGTCGCGCAAGGATGCGTTTTTCCTGTTCAACATGGGTCAGGGCGACAGCGCCATCGTGGCCTCTGAATCGGTGGACACCAACAACACCAACCCCGTGGGCACCGGTCCGTTCAAATTTGACAGCTGGACCCGGGGCGACCGCCTGACGCTGGTGAAAAACCCCGACCACCGCGACGCCGCGAACGTGGCACTGGACAAGGTCGAGTTCCGCTTTATCTCGGACCCGTCGGCGGCCACTGCCGCGATGATGGCCGAAGAGCTGGACGCCTTCCCCGGCTTTCCCGCGCCCGAGCTGCTGACCCAGTTCGAAGCCGACCCGCGCTTTCGCGTGAACATCGGTTCGACCGAGGGCGAGGTCATCCTGGCCATGAACAACTCGAAACCGCCCTTCGACAACATCGAGGTGCGCCGCGCCGTGGCCACCGCCGTGAACCGCGACGAGATCATCGAAGGCGCGATGTACGGCCAGGCCGTGCCCATCGGCAGCTTTTACCCACCGCACGGCACCGCCTATGTCGACCTGACCGACGCCTATCCGCACGACACGGCCAAGGCCAAGCAGATGTTCACGGACGCGGGCGTCGAAGGCACCACCATGACCCTGCGCGTGCCGCCCTTCCCCTATGCCACACGGTCGGCTGAAATCATTCAGTCGGAACTGGCCGCGGCCGGCATCGACGCCAAGGTCGAGAACGTCGAATGGGGCTTCTGGATCGACGAGATCTACAAGAAAAAGAACTATGACATGACAATCATCGCGCACACGTCGCCCAACGACATGGGCAACTTTGCGCGGGGGCCGGATTATTTCTACGGCTACGATGACGCCACCTTCAACGACCTGTGGGGCCGGATCGAAACCGAAACCGATCCCACCCGGCGCGATGAACTGCTGCAGGAAGGTCAACGCTTTCTGACCGACCAGTCGGTGCACGTGTTCCTGTTCCAGTTGCCGCTGCTGGGCGTCTTCAAGACCAGCGTCGAAGGCTACTGGTCCTCGGCCCCCGTCCTGTACATGCCGCTCAAGGGTGTGACGAACCCAGGCTGACAAGGATCGGCGGCAGGGTTTCGGACCCTGCTGCCGGATCAAACGGATGTGGTATTTCATCTTTCGCCGGACCGCCGGTTTCGTGGCGACACTGTTTGTGGTGTCGGCGGTTGTCTTTGCAGTGATGAACATCCTGCCGGGTGATCCGGCGCTGACCATCCTGGGGCTGGACGCGACCGACGACGCGCTGGCCGCGTTGCGCGAACAGCTGGGGCTGAACCAGCCGGTGCTGGCGCGCTATGTCTCGTGGATCTGGAACGCCCTGCAGGGTGATTTCGGCATCAGCCATTCCTTCCGCGTGCCGGTGTCCGAGCTGATCGCGGAACGGCTGCCGATGACCGTGTCGCTGGCGGTGGCGGGCATGATCTTTACGCTGGTGATCGCGCTGAGCCTGGGCATCGGTGCTGCGGCGCGGCACCGCAAGGTGGGCGACTGGGGGGTGATGTTCATCTCGCAGATCGGGATCGCGGTGCCTGCGTTCTGGCTGTCGATGCTGCTGGTGTTGCTGTTCGCGGTCAAACTGCGCTGGCTGCCGCCCGGCGGCTTCGCGGGCTGGTCCGATCCGGTGGCGGCGATGCGTTCGCTGGTGTTGCCGACCATTGCCCTGGGCGTGGTGCAGTCGGCGGTGCTGGCGCGGGTCACGCGGTCATCGGCGCTTGAAGTCATGCGGCAGGATTTTGTGCGCACCGCCCGCGCCTCGGGGCTGTCGCGGCGGCGGGTGTTGTGGCGGCACGTGCTGCCGAACGCGCTGGTGCCGATCGTGACCATCGTGGGAATGCAGTTCGCGGCGCTGGTGACCGGCACCATCGTGATTGAAAACGTGTTCTACCTGCCCGGGCTGGGGCGGCTGATATTCCAGTCGATTTCCAACCGCGACCTGCCGACGGTGCAGGCGCTGGTGATGCTGTTTGCCGCCATCGTGGTGACGGCCAATTTCGTGGTTGATCTGCTGTACGTGGTGATCGACCCGCGCCTGAAGGCCCGCACATGACCCGCCGTTTGCCTGTCAATTTCATCCTTGGCGCGGTGCTGGTGGCGCTGGTCGTCGGCACCGCAGCACTTTCGTTGGTGTGGACCCCGCATGACGCGACGCTGATGACGATTTCGAACAAGTTCGCGCCCCCCTCGGCCACCCACTGGCTGGGCACCGACCAGCTGGGCCGCGATGTGGTCTCGCAACTGATGGCGGGCGCGCGCAATTCGATGGCGGTGGCGCTGGTGGCGGTGCTGCTGGGCGGGTCGGTCGGCGTGGCGCTGGGGCTGCTGGCCTCGGCCATCGGCGGCTGGGTCGAAGACGGGGTGATGCGGCTGGCCGATCTTGGCTTTGCCTTTCCGGCGCTGCTGTTTGCGATCATGCTGGCGGCGGTCTTTGGCCCGTCGCTGACGAACGCGGTGCTGGCGATTGCGTTTATCAACATTCCGGTCTTTGCCCGTGTGACGCGCGGCGCGGCCAACCAGGTCTGGACGCTGGACTATGTGCTGGCGGCCCGCGCGGCGGGCATGAACCGCTTTGCCATCAGCCGCGACCACATCCTGCCCAACATCGCCGCCGCGATCATCGTGCAGGCGACCATTGAATTCGCCGTCGCCATCCTGGCCGAGGCGGCGCTGTCCTACCTTGGCCTTGGCGCGCAACCGCCCGCGTCCAGTTGGGGCCGCCTGCTGTCCGAGGCGCAGACGCTGATGTATCTTGCGCCGCAACTGGCGATCTATCCGGGGCTGTGCATCGTCGTGGCGGTTGTCGGCTTTGGCCTGCTGGGCGACGGGCTGCGCGATATGTCCGACCCCCGCCTGTCGAGGGAGCGTTAGATGTTCCAGCTTGCCGATTTCTCCGTCAGCTTTGGCACCGCCACCGCCCTGCGCCGGGCCACGCTGGACATCCGTCAGGGTGACCGGCTGGGCATTGTCGGTGAAAGCGGGTCGGGCAAGACCATGCTGGCGCTGGCCCTGATGGGCATGGCCCCTGACGCGGCAACAATCAGCGGACGGCTGACCATCGACGGCCACGACATGACCCACGCGACCGAAGCCACATGGCAGCAGATGCGCGCGCGGCGGGTTGCGATGATCTTTCAGGAACCGATGAGCGCGCTGAACCCGCTGCGCCGCATAGGCGACACGGTGATGGAACCGCTGATCGTGCACGAGGGGCTGAGCCGCGCACAGGCGCAGGCCCGCGTGCTGGCTTTGTTGGAGGAGGTCGGCATTCCCGACCCCGCCGCGCGCCTGCGCATGTTCCCGCACGAGCTAAGCGGCGGCCAACGTCAGCGGGTGCTGATCGCGCTGGCACTGGCGTGCAACCCTGCGCTGCTGATCGCGGATGAACCGACGACAGCGCTGGACGCGAACGTGGCGCTTCGGATCACCGATCTGCTGGTGCGGCTGGCGCAGGAACGCGGCATGGCGCTGGTGTTCATCACCCATGATCTGGCGGCGGTGGCGCGCACCACCAAGGACATCGTGGTGATGTACGGCGGCGACATGATCGAACGTGGCCCGACCGCGCAGGTGCTGTCGGCCCCCGCGCATCCCTATACGCAAGGACTGCTGGCCGCGCGTCCCGACCCCACCGTCCCGCCGCGTGACGCGACCGGCAAACGCCGCCGCCTGCCGACCCTGCCGGGCACCGTGCCCCCACTGGCCGCCCTGCCCCAAGGCTGCCGCTTTTCGGGCCGGTGCAGTGTCGAGCTGCCGCAGTGCGCGGGCACGCGCCCCACGGACCACGCTTTGGACGCGGACCGCTCTGCCGCCTGTCACCTGCTGGGGGCCACGCCATGACCGCCCCGCTGCTGGACGCCCGCAACCTGACCCGCCGCTACCGCCTGCCGCGCACGTCGCTGCTGCACCCGGCCCCGGTGCTGACGGCGGTGGACAACACCAGTTTCACCATCCGCGCGGGCGAAACGCTGGGCGTGGTGGGGGAATCCGGCTCGGGCAAGTCGACCATCGCCCGCATGGTCATGGCGTTCGAGACACCGGACGCGGGCGAGGTGCTGTTTCAGGGGCAGAACCTGCACGCCCTGTCGCCTTACGAATTGCGCCTGCAACGCCAGAAATTCCAGATGGTGTTTCAGGACCCCTTCGGCTCGCTGGACCCGCGCCGCACCGTGGGTTGGTCGATTGCCGAACCCATGCGCGCGATTGGCGCCGATACCGACACCGCCCGCCGCACCGCCGAGGCGCTGGAACAGGTCGGCCTGCCCGCCCGCGATGCAGACAAATACCCGCACGAGTTTTCCGGCGGCCAACGCCAGCGCATCGCCATCGCCCGCGCCATCGTCACCCGCCCCGCCCTGCTGGTCGCGGACGAGGCCGTTTCGGCGCTGGACGTGTCGGTGCAGGCGCAGATCCTGAACCTGTTGATGGACCTTCAGGACGATCTGGGGCTGGGCATCCTGTTCATCAGCCACGATCTGGCCGTTGTGGCGTCGATCTGCGACCACATCCTTGTCATGCAGCACGGCAAGCCGCTGGAATCCGGCCCCGCCGCGCAGGTCTTGCGCAGTCCGGCCCATGCTTATACCCAAACCTTGCTCAAGGCCGCAGGAGTTTCCACATGACGCGCTTTATCCACCTGACAGACATCCACGTATCGCACCCCGACGCGGGCGATCCGTCGGCAAACGTGGCCGGAAACGCCGCGATGCTGGAACAGGTGGTTGGGATCATCAACGCCATGGACCGCCAGCCCGATTTCGTCGTGGCCAGCGGCGATCTGACCAACATGGGCGATCCGGCCAGCTATGAGCTGATCAAGGACATCCTGTCCCCGCTGGCCGCGCCGCTGGTGCTGGCGCTGGGAAACCATGACAAGCGCGAAGGGTTTCATCAGGTGTTTGACGGCGCGACATCCGACGCGCCCTATTTCCACGATGCCGTGCACGCGGGCCTGCATGTGATCACGCTGGACACCATGGTGCCGGGCCATGTGGCGGGCACCATTTGCGATGCACAGTTCGACTATCTGGCACAGCCGCTGACCCGTCACGCAGAGCTGCCAAAGCTGATCGTCATGCACCACCCGCCGCGCATTGATGACGCGGGCCTGCCATGGGGCAGCATCGACATGGACAGCACCAACCGGCTGGCCGATATGCTGCACGGGCATCGCGTGGCGGCGATCCTGTCGGGGCACATCCACATCAATCAGGTCACCCAGTGGCACGGCATTCCCATCGTGGTCTCGATGGGGCTGAATTCCACCGTCGACCTGCTGGAAACCCGCGACCTGCGCCTGATCGAAGGCCGCGCATTAGGCATCTGCGACTGGCGTGACAGCGGGCTGACCGTCAGCTTTGTCCCCCTGACACCCGAAGCGCGCGAACTGGGCGTGATCGACCGCGCGCGCCTGCTGGCCTTCACATGAGCGGCGGCAAACGGCACCTGCCCGTCGAGGGCGCCTTTAACATCCGCGACCTCGGCGGATACCAGACACGTGCAGGCACGCCGATCCCGTGGCGGCGGTTCCTGCGGTCGGACAGCCTGCACCGCATCGCCCCGCAGGAAATCACCCGCCTGCATGACGAGGGTCTGCGCGCCGTCATCGACCTGCGCACCAGCGCCGAGGTGGCAACCGCCCCCAACCCCTTTGCCGCCTATCCGGATGTGCGATATCTGAACCTGCCGCTGTTTGACGACCTGTCGCCGCAATCCATGTCGGATGCCGCGCAAGAGGGCGACCATCCGCTGTTCACCTTTTACATGACCGCACTGGAAACACGCGGCGATGCGATCTGCGAAATCCTGACCGAGATGGCCCAGATCGACGACGGTGCCGTGTTGTTCAACTGCACCGCAGGCAAGGACCGCACCGGCATCATCGCGGCGCTGCTGTTGGGCATTGCGGGTGTGCGCCGCGAACAGATCATCGCCGACTATGCGCTGACCGCCGAGTTTATCCCCGATCTGGTGGCCGAATTCCTGGACATCTCCCGCGCGCGCGGTGGCGACACCGAACGCTATGCCCGCATGTTGGAAAGCCCGGCCGAGACGCTGGCCGCGACGATGGACGCGATCCGCGCGAAATACGGGACATTCCGCAGCTATCTACAGTCGATTGGCCTGCCCGAAGAGGTGCGCCTGACCCTGCGCGCGCGCCTGACCGGCACGCAAGGCTAGTTCAGCGTTTGTGTGACCCGATCAGCCTGTCCAGCATCTGCATCTCGTCATCGGTCAGGTCGGTCAACGGTGACCGCACCGGCCCTGCGTCAAACCCTTGCAGGCGCACACCGGCCTTGATGGCGGACACGGCGTAACCTTTGCAGCGGTTGCGAATGGCCATGAACGGATAGAAGAAATCGTTCAGAATGGTCGTGCACCGGTCGCGGTTTCCGGCGCGCAGGGCGTCGTAGAATTCAATCGCCAGACCGGGGACAAAGTTGAACACAGCAGACGAATAGGTGGTGAAACCTGCGCCCAGATAGGCCTCGGCGAACAGTTCGGCGGTGGGCATCCCGCCCAGGTACATCAGCCGGTCGCCCATCTTGGCCGTGACCTGACGCACCAGACCGATGTCGCCCGACCCGTCCTTGAACCCGATCAGGTTGGGACAATCGTCGCACAGCCGCGCCAGCGTGTCCGGGTGCAGGATCGAATTGTCGCGGTTGTAGACCATCACGCCAATCCCGACCGACTGGCAGACCCGTTTGACGTGAGCGTACAGCCCGTCCTGCGGTGCGTCGATCAGGTAATGCGGGATCAGCAGGATGCCATCGGCCCCGGCCTTTTCCGCCGCCTGCGCAATCTCCACCGCGATCTCGGTGCCATAGCCACAGCCCGCCACGATCGGGATCGACCCCGCCGCCGCCTTGGCCGCGGTTACGATCTGCGGGATTTCCGAAGGTTTCAGCGAAAAGAACTCGCCCGTGCCACCCGCCGCGAACAACGTGGCCGCCGGGTATTGCGAAAGCCAGTTGATGTGGTCCTCGTAGACAGGGCGGTTGAACGCACCATCCGCACCAAAGGGGGTCACAGGGAAAGACAACAGCCCCGAACCAAGGGACGTTTTCAGATCAAGCGGGTTCATGGGATGCTCCGATTGCATGGGTTGGCCAAGGGGTAGCCAACTTGTCATACATCTGTCAACAACTTGTATGATCTATTCGGCAGGGCCGCGCAAAAGACTGCGATACCGCTGCTGGCTGCCCATCAGATGATGGCGCATCGCGGCACGCGCGTCGTCTGCATTGGCCTGTGCAATGGCGTTGGCAATCGCGCGGTGTTCGGCTGAAATCAGCGCGATGTAGCTGTCCGTGCTGTGCTGTCCGCCCGCCCCTTCCAGACGCGACCGCGGGATCGATGCCTCGCCCATCATGTCCAGAAATTCGACAAAGCGCGGGTTGTTCGCCGCCAGCGCCACGGCGCGGTGAAACCGGAAATCCGCCTGCGCCGTAGGCTGGCCTTCCTGCGCCAGCGCGCGCACCTCGGCCTCGGCCTGATAGATCTCGTCTTCCTGCGCAGGTGACCGCCGTGTTGCAGCCAGCGCCGCCGCCTCGATCTCGACCGCCGTGCGCAGTTCAAGCACTTCGATGATCGAGGAAATCTTGTCGACATCCACCACCTGGAACGGGCGCACCTCAGGCTCTGCCGGGGCCAGGACGAACACCCCTGCCCCCTGGCGCGGCTCGACCAGACCATCGGCGCGCAGCGTGGCAATTGCCTCGCGGATCACCGTGCGTGACACCGAAAACGCCTCGGTCAAACGCGCCTCGGACGGCAGCTTTTCCCCGACTGCAAACCGCCCTCCGACAATCTGCTCGCGCAGGGCTGCCACGACCGCAGCCACAAGGTTTCCGCGCGCACGCTCTGGCACGAGGGGCGATTTCTGCGGCGGGGTTTCGTCCATGGCGCGGCTCCTTACGCGACGACTAAAGCGGTATCAGGCGAAATTTGTCAAACCTTGTGCAAAGTCATCATATCAATTTACACTTTACCCATGGCTTTGTCGGCCTGTCCCGCGCATCGGCTGCCCAAAACACCACTTTGAAAGAGGTTTTCATGAAACGACTGTTGATCACCGGTGCCGCCGGAACCCTTGGCAAACTGGCCCGCGCGCGGCTGGGCCACATGGCCGATGTGCTGCGCCTGGCCGACATCGCCGACATGGACCCGGCGGGGGACGGCGAAGAGGTCGTGCCCTGCGATCTGGCCGACGCGGCCGCTGTGCACGATCTGGTGCAGGGCTGCGACGGCATCCTGCATCTGGGCGGCATTTCCGTCGAACGGTCCTGGGACCAGATCCAGCGCGGCAACATCACCGGCGTCTATAACTTGTACGAGGCCGCACGCGCCCACGGCCACCCCCGTATCCTCTTTGCCACGTCGAACCACACCATCGGCTATTACCGTCAGGATCAGGTGCTGCGCGTCACTGATCCGGTCAAACCCGACGGGCTTTACGGCGTGTCCAAATGCTTTGGCGAAGCGATGGCCTCGATGTATCACTCGAAATTCGGGCAAGAGACCGCGCTGGTGCGCATCGGCTCCTGTCTGGACAAACCCCGCGACCGGCGGATGATGTCCACATGGCTGTCGCCCGACGATTTCGTCTCCCTGATCGAATGCGTGTTCCGCGCGCCGATGCTGGGCTGTCCGATCATCTGGGGCGTGTCCGACAACAACGCGGGCTGGTGGAACACCGAAACCGCCAAGCTGATCGGCTGGCGGCCCAAGGACAACTCGGAAATCTTCCGTGTCGAGATCGAGGCCACCCCGCGCCCGCCCGCCGACGCCCCGCAAAGCGTCTATCAGGGTGGCGTGTTCACCGCCGAACCGATCCACAAGACCTGACGCCCCCCTCCCGTTTACGACAGGCGGACGCCAGGCCCTGCCCCCGCGCATCCACCCTGCGCAGCGGCGGTTTCGCGAGATTGAAACCGACAGCCTAGGACAACCCCGGCAACCACAGGATCACCTGCGGAAAGGCCACCATGATCGTCACGACCACAGCATCGGCCACCAGGAACCAGATCACCCCGCGAAAGATCACACCCAGCGAAATCGACCGGTCCACGACACCCTTGATGACGAACACGTTCAGCCCAACGGGCGGCGTGATCATCCCGATCTCAAGGAACTTTGCGACGAACACCCCGAACCAGATCAGCGAAAGCCCCGCCTCGTCCACCACCGGCAGCAACACCGGCAACGTCAGCAGCATCGCGCCAATCGGGTCCAGGAACATGCCCAATATGATATAGACCAGCGCAATCCCCATGATCAGCGCCAGCTCGGACGCACCAAAGGTCAGGATCGTCTGGGTGATCAGCTCGCCCGAACCGGACAGCGCCAGGAACCGCGTCAGCAGGTTGGCCCCGATGGCGATCAGGAACAGGGCGGCGGTGGTCACGATGGTTTCATTCACCGACTGGCGCAACGTGGCCAGGGTCAGCCCGCCACCCGCCCAGGCGATGATGCAGGCCGCCAATGCACCGACGGCCCCCGCTTCGGTCGCGGTGAACAGGCCCGCGAACATGCCGCCGATCACCACCACGAACAGCAGGATCACCGGCCAGATGCCCCGCAAATGGGCAAAGCGTTCGCCCCAGCTGGCCGGGTCCTCGCGCACCGGGGCCAGCGCGGGATTGAGGCGCACGCGGATATAGATCATCGCGGCATAGACCAGCGCCGTCAGCACGCCTGCCCCGATGCCGCCCAGGAACAACTGGCCGATCGGAACCTGCGCAAAGATGCCAAACAGGATCAACAGGATCGACGGCGGGATCAGCGCACCCAGCGTGCCGGCCGCCGCAATCGACCCTGTCGCCAGCCCCGGATCATACCCCGCGCGCGTCATCTCGGGCACCGCGATCCGGCCCATGGCCGCCGCACAGGCCACCGACGATCCGGTCACCGCCGCAAAGCCGCCGGCCCCGAACACCGACGCAATCGCCAGCCCGCCGGGCAAGGCACCCAGCCACGCCCGCGCTGCGGCAAACAGCGCCTTTGTCATGCCGCCGTGATAACAGACATAGCCCATCAACAGGAACATTGGCACCGACGACAACGTCCATTTCGCCGCAAACTGATAGGGCACGCTGGTCAGAATCCCCCAGGCCGGACGCGGCCCCAGCAGGATGTAAATCCCGCTGAAGCTGACCAAGATCAGCGACAGGCCGACCGGCATCCGCAACAGCAGCAACAGCGCCAGAACGCCAAGTCCCAGCAATCCGATGATTTCGGGCGTCATTGGCCGCCCTCCCCTGCGATCTCCGAGACGTCGGGGATCAGCGGTTCGCGCGCTTCCCGCGCGCCAACCAGACCCAGAACGATGCGCAGCAAATAGGTCATCGCCAACAACGCGAACCCGGCGGGCAACAGGAAATACCCCTGCCAGACCGCCATCGACACGCCGTCCTCGACCGCGACCGATCCGCTGGCATAGCGGCGCATGGCCTCGTCCCACATGGTCGAGGTCAGCCCGCAGCAGGTGGCAAAGGCCAGCACATGCACCAGCAACCCGACCAGCCGCTGCGCGCCCGGTCCAAGGTTGCCATAGACCAGGTCGACCGAAATATTGCGGTCCTGCGCTTCGGCCATGGCCAGCGGCAGGAACGCGATGGCGACCATGAAATAATTGGCCACGATCACCGAAACAAAGGGAATACGCGCGTTGAACACCTGTCGCGAAAACGCGTCAGAGGCGACGGTCAGCATCATCAGGATCACCGCAACAGCGGCAATCGCGGCGGCGATGCGGGTCAGCAAAAGGTCGAAACGGATCAGATGTGCCATCGGCAAAGCTTTCGTTGGGCGCAGGTCTGGCGGGAAAGAACGGGGATGTCCCGCCGCACCCGGATCGGTGCGACGGGGCAGGTGCGCGGTTAACCCAGCGACGCCGGGTCGACCTTGGAGAACACTTCACGCAGGTACAGATCACCCACGGCCTTGGGGTCGCTGGTGTCGATGTCCTTGACCAGCGCGTCCCACTTGGCGACCAGCTCCTGGAACCGTGCCACCTGTGCCTCGGCGTCCGAAATGCCGTATTCATCGCGGTTCAGGGTCACAACGGCTTCCATGTCCGAGGTGCGGAAGGCTTCGGATTTTTCCTTCACGTCCGCATCAGGCTCCAGCAGTTCGACACCATGCGCCTGCGGATCGGCCAGGATCGCCTCGGCCTGGTTGACGCTGTCGATGGTTGCAATGGCGTGGCCGATGGCCGCGCCGTCAATCATCGCGCGCTTGGTCTGGTCGCTCAGCCCGGCCCAGGTCATCGCGCTGACGTTGAACATGGTGTTGCCGATGAACACCGCAATCGGCTGGTTCAGGGCATAGTCGGCCACCTCACCCGTCGACAGCGTGTCGAGCGTTTCCAGCGTGTGCACGTTGCCATCGATATGGCCCTGGCTCATGCTCTCGTAAATGTCGGTGGCCCCCAGGCTGACGGTCGATGCCCCCATCGCGTCCAGCCAGCGGGCAAAGGGACCAAAACCGCGCACCTTGATGCCCTCGAAATCGGCCAGCGCCTTCACCGGTTTCTGGTTGTACATATAGTATGGGCCGGTGACCGTGTTCCCCAGGAAAATCTGCCCCGCATTGTTGAACTCGGCCAGACAGGGCGCACAGGTGAACATGAATTCATTCGCAGCCCCGGCCATGGCAACCGGATCAACGCCGGCGGTGCCCATGTCGCTCAGCAGGTTGGCATAGGGCAGCTCGGCGCGGTGATAGGCCGGTACGACAAAGCCGCTGTCGGCGATGCCATCGCGCAGGCCGGTGAAGGTTTCGGTAAAGTTCAGCAGCGACCCGGCATAGATCTTGATCTCGGTCTCGCCGCCGGTCTGCTCCTTGATATAGTCGGCCCAGGCCTCGGTGCCGTCGATCAGCCCGCTGACCCCGGCCGATCCGACCGCGTGGCGCAGCGTTTCGGCCTGTGCGATGGGGGCCAGTGCGATGGCTGCCGTGGCGGCCAGTGTCGTCAGTTTCAAATGTTTCATGTCATCCTCCCGATTTACATGTATTTTTCCGCCGCGCGCACCTCCCTGTGCTGCGGCGTCCGTCCTGGGCGGCGCGCTACAGCAGCGCCGCCAATTCCTCTTTCTTGACCTTGCCCGTGGCCGTCATCGGCAGGGCGTCCACCAAACGGATCTCCGGCACCTTGAACGACGCCATCTGCTCGCGGCACCATGCGCGCAGGCTGTCGGCGTCGATGCCGTCGGCCTTTTCCGGGTCGATGTGGACAAAGGCCACCGGCACCTCGCCCTTGGCCTCGTCCTTGCGCCCGATCACACCGGACCCCAGGATCGCCGGGTGGCGGCCCAGCAGCATCTCGATCTCGGCGGGGAACACCGGCATGCCGTTCACTTTCAGCATTTCCTTGCGTCGCCCCAGGTAGTGTACAAAGCCGCGTTCGTTCACCATTCCGATGTCGCCGGTGTGCAGCCAGCCATCACGCAGGGCGTGTGCGGTCTCGTCTGGCTTGTTCCAATAGGATTTCAGGACCGAGGGCGAGCGCACGCAAATCTCGCCGGTCTCGCCGATCTCTTTCAGTGCGCCGGTTTCAAAATCGCGGATGATGATATCGGTTTCGGGCACCGGCAGGCCCACGAACACCGGTTGTTGCTGCAGGTCATAGTCGTCCTCCTGCAGCCCCACCGTATAGGTATCGCAGGTGTTGGTTTCAGTCATGCCATAGGCGGCCTCGACCATCGCGCTGTCGGTCAGCGCACGCCATTCCGCGCGGAACGCCGCACCCAGTTTCTTGACGAAGGAACAGACCGACGTGTTGCGCAGCGATGTCAGGTCATAGTCCCCGGCGCGCGGGTGGCGCATGACTTCGACCGCGTTGTCGACCAGCAGCGTGACGATGGTGGCGCGATGCTCGGCCACCGCCGCCATCCATCCCACCGCATCCCAACGGTGCAGGATGCTGACGGCAGCGCCGGTATAGACCGGCGCAAGCACGCCCAGATCCTCGCCCGCGATCCAGAACATCGGGAAAAAGTTGACCACAACGTCGTCCGGGCCTGCATCCCCCATCGCGCAGCCGCAATAGGACGCGACGGTATACAGCATGTCGCCATGCGTGTGCACGCACCCCTTGGGCATCCCCGTGGTGCCGCCCGTGTAGTTCAGCGCGGCCACCGCATCCAGATCGGTGCAATCCGGTCCGGCAAAGGGCGTGGCCGCGTCCAGCGCCTCCAACAGCCGCGCGACACCCGCGGCCTTTGGCGCATCGCCCATGCCCGCCGGGCGCGGCACCGCACCGCCGTCGCCTGCCATTTCGGCCGCCCCCGTGGCCCACATCATCCGCACCGGCGTGTCATCCACCACCGACGCCACCAGCGGCGCCAGAT
Organism: Pseudosulfitobacter pseudonitzschiae; assembly: GCF_900129395.1. Taxonomy (GTDB): domain Bacteria; phylum Pseudomonadota; class Alphaproteobacteria; order Rhodobacterales; family Rhodobacteraceae; genus Pseudosulfitobacter; species Pseudosulfitobacter pseudonitzschiae. Next base: position 73,243 of record NZ_FQVP01000006.1, on the reverse strand, counting down.
CGTCCTGAAACACCAGCGTTTCCGCACCGCTGTCATTCAGCTGATAGGTCAGCTCGACACCCTTGAACATCGGGTTCACCGGCACCAGAACCGCGCCCAGCTTCATGATCCCCCAAAAGCAGATCAGGAACTGCGGACAGTTGCCCAACATCACCGCAACCCGGTCGCCTGCCGCGACGCCATGGGCCTGCAACAGACCCGCGAAACGGTCCGACGCGCCGTCAATCTCGGCCCAGCTCAGCGTGCGACCATAGTAATGTACCATCGCGGCGTCCGGTCGGGCCTTGGCTTCGGCGCGCACGTACTGGCTCATCGGGACCTTGCCCAGACGATAGGTGATGTCGCGCGACACGCCCTTGGGCCAGCTTTCGGCCTGGCGTTTGCGCAAGTCTGCCACGTGTTCTTCGATCTGTTGGTTTTGGGTCATCCCGTCATCCTTTTCGAAAATCTGTCAGGGCCGCGCATCACATCCGCGCCGCCATACGCATGCCTTTGGCGATCCACCCGCGCGTGTCCGCCGGATCAATCACCGCGTCGATTTCATGGGTCGAGGCGACGTTCATCGCACTGCCCCGTTCGTACAGTCCAGCGACCAGCCGGTCATACAGCGCCGTCCGTTTGTCCGGGTCCGTCTCGGCCTCAAGCTCCTTGCGATAGCCAAGCTGCACAGCCCCCTCCAACCCCATCGGGCCAAACTCGCCCGTGGGCCACGCCAGCGAGAACGCAGGCTCGCCCAGACTGCCCGCCGCCATCGCCTGTGCACCGATGCCATAGCCCTTGCGCAAACAGACAAAGAACATCGGCGCGTCCAGGTTGGCCCCCGCCGAAATCAGGTCACAGGCCGCGGCCACCGCCCCTTGGGTTTCGCTTTCAGGGCCGACCATGAAGCCGGGCGTGTCGCACAGGGACAGCACCGGCAGGTCGAACCGCCCGCACAGGTTGATGAACCGCGCCCCCTTGGCCGAGGCCGCCGCATCCAGCGCCCCGCCCAGATGCTGCGGGTTGTTGGCGATCACCCCCATCGGCCGGCCTTCGATCCGCAGGAACCCGGTGACCATGCCCGGCGCATGTTCCGCGCCCAGTTCAAGAAAGCTGCCGGTGTCGGCCAGCCCCTCGATCACCGGACGGATCAGGTACGACCGCTTGCGGTTTTCGGGGATCATGTGGCGCAACAGACGTTGATCCGGCGCGTCCCAATCGGCCAGCGGCCCCTGGAAATAGGACAGCACGTCGCGCGTGGCCTGAATGGCGGCGTCGTCATCCTCGGCCAGAATGTCCAGCAACCCGTTTTCCGCGTGCATCGGCGCGGGGCCGATCTCCTTGGGGTGATATGCCCCGATCCCGCCCGCCTCGATCATCGCGGGACCGGCCAGACCGATCCAGCTGTTGCGCGTGGCGATGCGAATGTCACCCGCACCAAACAGCGCCGCGTTGCCCGCGAAACAAAAGCCCGAGCTGACCGTGATCCGTGGCCCCCAGCCGCGCAGGCGGGCGTATTCGGCGAATGTGGTGACCTTCAGCCCCGATTGCACGGTTTCAGCGAAATCGTCGTCATTTGGCCGCCCGCCGCCCCCTTCGGTAAAGAACACCGAGGCCAGCCCGCGCGCCTTGGCAACCTCGATCATCCGGTCGGTTTTCAGGTGACCGAAATACCCCTGCGTCCCCGCCATCACGGTGGAATCATAGGCCAGCAACGCCACCTGACTGCGATCCTCGGCAAAGCGGTCGGCGTTCACCGCCCCCACGCCCGTGACGATCCCATCCGCAGGCGACACGTCAATCAGCGCATCAATCCCCAGCTTGCGCCGCTGCCCGGCCAGCACCAGTTGCCCGTATTCATGAAAATCCCCGCCCTGGCACAGGCCCGCGACAATCTCGCGGGTGGTGCGTTGGTCGCGGCTGCGGCGACGTTCGACCGCCTTGGGCCGGTTTTCGTCCAGCGTGCGCGCCAGCCGGTCGTTCAGCGCCTGAAGATCGGGGCGGATATGATCCGGGTCCGCAACCGCCTCGTCGCGGGCAATCTCGTCCAGCGTATCGTCGGGGGCAAAGGCCAGAACCGGCGCGCCCGACGCCACCGTCTCGCCCGCTACGGTATAGACCGCAACCACCGTGCCACCAGCCTCGGCCAGCACCGTGTGCTGCATCTTCATCGCCTCGATCACGGCCACGACCTGCCCCTTGGCAATCTGGTCGCCCACCGCCACCTGCACCGCCTGCACCATCGCCTGCATCGGCGCGCGCAGCGCCTCGGCCCCCTCGGGGATGTCATGGGTGCAGGCGGCCTCGGTGGCCTCCGCCTCGAAATACCGCGTCTGACCTGCGTCGCTGGCGGACATGTCCAGCGCCTGCGTGTCCAGCGTGCGCACGTCCACATCCCACGCCGTGATCGCGGGCCGTTTCAGCAAGGACCGCAAGAACCCGATGTTGGTGCCGACCCCGTCAATCTGGAACTCGGACAGCGCCCGCTCGGCCCGTGCAAACAACCGCCCCAGATCACCCGAGGTGTCGTGCACCACCAGCTTGGCCAGCATGGAATCGAAACTTGGGTTGGTGCTGTATCCCGCATAGGCATAGCTGTCGATCCGCACGCCCGGTCCCGAAGGCGCGGCATAGGTCTCCAGACGCCCGCCCGTGGGGGTAAAGCCCCCCTGCCCGTCCGGCGTTTCGGCATTGATCCGCGCCTGTACGGCAAATCCCCGGGGACGCGCGGGTGCATCGCCCAGACCCACCTGTGCCAGCGACAGCCCCGACGCCAGCCCCAACTGGATTTCCACCAGGTCAAAACCGGTGATTTCCTCGGTGATCGTATGTTCAACCTGGATGCGCGGGTTGGTCTCGATGAAATGGAACGCGCCACCGGCCTCGACCAGAAACTCGACCGTGCCCAGCCCGCGATAACCACAGGCCCGCCCGATGGCGACCGCCGCGTTCAACAGCCCGTCGCGCGTGGCATCGGAGAGGTTCGGCGCGGGGGCAAGCTCGATCACCTTCTGATGCCGCCGCTGAACGGTGCAATCGCGCTCCCACAGATGGGTGACGTCCTGACCGTCGCCGACGATCTGCACCTCGATATGGCGCACCGATTGCAGGAACCGTTCCGCATAAAGCTGATCGTCGCCAAAGGCGGCCAATGTCTCGGCCCGCGCCTGCGCGAAGGCCGCGTCGATCTCCTCTGCCGCCTGAACGATACGCATCCCGCGCCCGCCGCCGCCGTTCACCGCCTTGATCATCAGCGGCGCGCCGCCATGGGCGTCAAAGAACGCGTGCAGGTCCGCCGCCGTCGCCAACAGGTCCGAACCGCGCAACACCGGCACGCCCGCCGTTTCGGCCAGCGTACGGGCCGACACCTTGTCCCCCTGCCGCCGCAACGTCGCGCCATCGGGACCGACAAAGACCAGACCGGCAGCCGCACAGGCATCGGCAAAATCCGCGCGCTCGCTCAGCAATCCGTAACCGGGGTGCACCGCATCGCATCCCGTGTCGGTGGCAATGGCGATCAACGCATCGATGTCCAGATACCCGGCCACGCCCGCCTGCGGCAGCGCGCGCACCCTATCGGCATGTTTGACGTGCAGGGACGTCGCGTCATCGGCCGTGTAAACGCCCACCGTTTCCACCCCAAGGGCTGCCGCAGTGCGCGCCACGCGAATCGCGATCTCCCCGCGATTGGCTATCAACAGCCGCTTGATCATTCGGTGGCCCTCCCCTGCAACCGTATTCCTCCCCTTTGGATATTGGCGCAAAGCCATAACCCATCGGCACTTTGGTTACCGTCGGTTACCAAACTTTCCGAAGATTAGTTTTGCGCCTCTCGGGAAGTCAACTTGATACTGGTCATTCTATTGACGCCGTAACGTCGCCAGAGGATAACCTGAGGATGAAAGCAATCAGCGGCTTCCCGACCAAACAAGAATTGCGCGATCACAAGCGCCGTGAAATCGTGCGTTGCGCGTCCGAAAAATTTGGCACCGAGGGGTATGAAAACGTCCCCCTGGATGCCATCGCCGCCGAACTGGGCGTGACCAAGGCCGCGCTGTACAATTATGTCAGCAGCAAGAACGACCTGCTGATGCAATGCTACGAGGTCGGGATGGACCGGCTGATCGCCTCGGTCGAACAGGCCATGGACACGCCCTCGGACACTGCGGCGGAACGGCTGCGGATCGCGCTGGAAACCTATGTCGTCACGATGACGCGCAAGGACATGCAATACTTGTGGAATGACATCCGCCCGCTGCTGGCCCCCGGCGACAAACGCAGCGTCCAGACCAGCCGCGACAAGATCGACAGCCTGTTTCGCGCCATGCTGCAGGACGGCATCGACGACGGATCGCTGCGCGCAGACCTTGACCCGAAACTGGCCAGCCTCGTGATCCTGGGCGCCGTCAACTGGGTCGGCATCTGGTTCCGTGCATCGGGGTCAAAAAAACCACAGGAGATCGCCCGCGCGGTGGTCAGCGACGCCATGCGCGGTTATCTGGCCTAGGGTCAGGGCCCATTAATCCTGCGCCTATCTTTCGGGCAGCCAGACGGTGAACTCCGCCCCGCCCCCGTCGCGGTTGCGCACCGAAATCAAGCCACCCGCCCGCTGGATCAGCGTTTGCGAGATCGACAGGCCCAGCCCGGTCCCCTCACCCCGCTTGGTGGTAAAGAACGGATCAAAGACCGACCCCAGCTGGTCCTCGGCCACGCCCGGCCCGCTGTCCTGCACCACCAGCGCCGCGCCCCCGCGCGGGTCGGGATACAGTTGCAGGATCAATTGCCCCCCGTCGCCCATCGCCTGAACCGCGTTCACCACCAGATTGACAATCACCTGCTGGATCTCGCCCGTGTCCACACGCACCGGCGGCACCGGATCAAACTGACAGGTCACGGTGATCTGATGCTGGCTGATCAGGTGATCGACCAGCACCAGGCAATCGCGCACCACGGGGGCCAGGTCGACCTGTTGCTGATGGTCGGCAAAATCCGACGGGGCCGCGAATTTCAACAACTTGCCCACGATCGCCTCGATCCGCGACACCTGTTTGTCGATCAGGTCCAGTTCGGTCCGCACCGGGACCGCGCCCTCGCCCAGGGTCTGCCGGATCACATCGACATTGCCCAGGATCACCGCCACCGGATTGTTGATCTCATGGGCGACGCCGGCAGTGATCTCCCCGATCGAGGCCAGCTTTTCGCTCATCACCAGTTGCCGGAACGTCTGTTCCAGCTTGGCGTTCGCTTCGCTTAACTCGGCGGTGCGCTGGTCGACGCGTTTGTTCAACTCCTCGTTCCAGGCGCGCAGCCGCAGGTCGCGGTCCTGTACCTGCTCCAGCAGCCCGTCCAGATGCTGCGCCACCTCGCCGATCTCGCCGCGCGCGCCCACGGGACCGATCCGCGCCGACAGATCGCCCCGCCCGACGCGGTTGATCACTTGGGTCATCCGTTCCAGCGGCGCGAAAATGCCCCGCGCCATCCACAGAAACACCGGTGCCGACAGGATCAGCACGGCGGCAAAGGCCGCCATCATCCACAGGAAGGCATCCCGCTTGGCCACGTTGAACGGCGCTTCCAGAAAGCCCACGTACAACATGCCCACCCGGTCGCCAAAGCTGTCGGTGATCGGCAGATAGCCCGAGATATACCAGTCGTTGACCACAAACGCCCGGTCCAGCCAGATGCGCCCCTCGCTCAGCACGGCCTTGCGCACTTCGCCCGACACCCGCGTGCCCAGAGCGCGCACATCCTCGAACAGGCGCACGTTGGTTGAAATCCGCACATCATCTAGAAACAGCGTCGCCGTCCCCTGTCGCGCCCCCGCAGCCCCGGCGTGCGCATAGACAAGGTCGTTGATCGTGTCGATGAAATCCAGATTGCGGTTCAACAGGATGCCGCCCACCAGAACCCCGCGATGCCCGTTCAGCGTGATCGGGCTGGCCGCGTGAATGACCATGCCACGGTCCTCGACGGCACGGGTTGTGGGCACGGCGGCTGGCGTGGCGATCAGCGGTATGCGCGCGGTCTGGGCAATCTCTGGTGACAGCCGGGCCAAGGTGTCACTGGCCATGATATCGATCTGCGCGCCGCCCTGCCCTGCTGCCGCCTGTGCGATCACCGGCCAGATGGCCCCCGCCCGGCCAACCTGTTCGGCGGGCAGGTAATACAGAAACGTCAGCCCCAGCCGGTCGCGGGTCTCGTCGAAATAGCGGGCGCGTTCATCTTCGGGACGGTCCAGCCATGTGTTGAACTCCACCGATGCCGTGACCGCGTTCAGTTCGTCCCCGGTCTTGGCCCGCAAGCGTGACAGGTACTGGCTCGCGATTTTCAGGTCGCTTTCGACATTGGCGATCAGCACCTTGTCGTAATCAGAGGTCCAGCGGGTCATGCCCAGAAGCAACAGCAACGGCATCAGCACGATCAACGGCGCAAGGGCAAGGATCAAAAGTCGCAGGCGAACGGATGTCATGGGCTGGCTTTCCTGAGGCTGCGCCAGCCTAGCCTGTCGTGCGGATCAGGTGAAGCGGCAGCGGATCAGACCACGATCCCGACATCCGTCACATCCGAATCCACCGCTTGGCAGGCGGCCAGCACCCGTCGGGCCAGATGCGTCTGAACATAGGTTCCGTGAAACCGGCTGGGCGCTTTCAGCGTCAGCCGCCCCCCTGCCCTGCCCACACGTTCAAGGTTGCGCAACCAGCTGCCATAGACGTCCGGTGCCTCGGCGTGCAGGATCGCCTGGGCCAGAACCCATTCCGTGCCCGCGCTGACATCGGGGGGCGGCACGTCGCCTTTCAGCGGCAAGGACACCACCGGCGTCTCTTCGGTCTTGCCGCTCATCCGCAGATCGAAATCCGGTCCGACGTTGCTCCAGTCGCCCTCGGTCATGGCCAGCATCCGGTCCAGGTCCATGCCGTATTCCGTGACACGGCCACGGGCACCCTGGCGTTTGACCACCAGCCAGCCCTTGCCCCGCAGCTTTGCCATCTCGCGTTTCACCGTGCGTTCGTCCACCGACCACAACCGCGCGATCTCGCGCTGGCCCACCGCCAGTTCATCCCGTGCCCAGTTGTAGCGCGCGGTGATCAGGGTGATCAGCCGCAGAACCAACCGCTGGTCATGTTTGTCACGCGCCAGCGCATAGGCGCCCAGGGCGGTGATGATATCATATTTGCGCGCAGCGTCGCGCGGACGTGCGGGTTTGACAATGTGCATGGATGCCCTCTACTGCGCCGGGACGCAGCTATACTGTGCCTCATAGAAGGATCTCTTGGCGGATCCTGTATTGGAGCAAACGCAGACAACGTCTTTCCAACTTATTCCCTGATTTGCGTCCAAAGTTGCGATTCTGTCAAGAGGCTGTTTCGCAGAGCACCTTCAAACCCCCTCATTCAATTTAGAATTTTGGGTATATAGGTATTGGGGGCCATACAGGGCGTCCCCCAATTTGACAGTTTTGTCCCCCAATACATAGCAGAACAAACAAAGGTGTCCCGCAATATCGTGGGGATTCCCGCAAGGTTGCCCTGGCCCGTGGAACCGTTGCGAATCTATGCGGCAGGCATAAATGCAAGGGGATCACGAATTTCCCGAATTCAGAATATATCACTTCCTTTACTATGCAAGTTCGGCTTAAACCAAGAAAGAAGAAGAATTAGCGTTCTGTTTTCTGTCTGGCGTCGGTTCCCCGCGGGGAACCCGGACCAAATCAGGGGCAGCAACCGGCAATCCGAGGTCTCTTTATGTACACGCACACCGATCTGGCAAAGCTGCAGGCGCAGTCGCTGAAGATGCAGGGGTTTATCCGCAAACAGACGTATTCCCCCGAGATGGAAAAAACCCTGCGCCGGTTCTCGAGCTGGGAGGTCGCCGAACTGATCCTCAAGATCAATCCCTCCACCTTCCGGGGGCGGCTTGCCGCGGACCCGTCCCTGCCCGAGGGGCTGGTCGAGGAGGACGGGCGCCAGCGGTGGTACACGCTGGATGAGATCAACGAGCTGCGCCGCAAGCTGAAAATCAAGAGCAAGTCGCTGATGCCTGTCCGTCCGGCGGGCAAGCGAGCGGTGCGGGCGGCGATTGCAAACTTCAAGGGGGGTGCCGGCAAGTCCACCGTCGCGCTGCATTTCGCCCATGCCGCCGCGCTGGATGGCTACCGCGTGCTGGCCGTCGACTTTGACCCGCAGGCGACGCTGAGCCATTCGATGGGCCTGTCCGATGTTTCGGAAGAGGTCACCGTCTGGGGCATCATGGCCCGCGACCTGATCCGCGAGACCGAACGCATGAACGCCGCCGCCGCCGGGGCCGAGAGCGGAACCGCCCTGCCCCAGCGCAAGCTGCCCGCGTCCGTCACCGGCATGGGGCTGAGCGATCTGCGTGTCACGGATTTCATCAAGCCGACCAGCTGGTCCACCATCGACATCATCCCCAGCTGCGCCAACGCGGCCTTTGTCGAATTTGCCAGCGCGCAGTACCGGCACCTGAATCCCGAATGGTCGTTCTTTGCCGCCGTGTCGCGCTATCTGGATCAGATCCCGGCCGATGCCTATGACCTGATCATCTTCGACTGTCCGCCTGCGATCGGCTATCAGTCGATGAACGCGGTCTTTGCCGCCGACGTTCTTTATGTGCCCTCGGGTCCGGGCTATTGGGAATATGACAGCACCACCAGCTTTATCGGACAGCTGTCCGAGGCGCTGGAGGATCTGGGTCGGTTCCGCGGTCGGCTGCCATCGGGCACGAACCCGGACAAGGTGTTTTCCGATATCCGGTTCCTGCTGACCCGGTTCGAGCCGAACAATGATTTGCACCGTGCGATGCAGACAGCATTTGGTCAGGTTTTTAAGTCACATGTAACAGAGCATCCGATCGAGATGACGCGGGCGGTTGAACAGTCCGGGCGGTTCCTGTCGTCGATCTATGAAATGGATTACCGCCAGATGACGCGGGAAACCTGGCGTCGTGCGCGGATGTCCTTTGATCGGGCCTATGACGAATTCCAAGCCACGCTGGTTGCCGCGTGGGACAAGCTGGAGGATTGATGAATGGTTAAGAAACGCTCTGTCTTCGATATCAATTTTGAACTGGACGAAGAAGAAGAGACCGCAGGGTTCCCCGCGGGGAACCAGCGCGCGCCCGAGACCAAGTCGATGGACGTGTCGCCACAGCCGCGGGTCAGCGAAGTTGGCGCGCCTCGACGCGGGCCAATGGCCAGTGCGATTGCCGAAACCGCCGATGCCACAGCCGAGCGGGCCCAGGCCGAGGCAGCCATCCGCGCCGAAAACGACGCGCTGGCGCACGAGCATGTGCGGCTGAAAAAGCTGGGGCTGATCACCGATCTTATCCAGACCTCGGACGTGCTGACCTCAAAGCTGACGCGCGACCGGTCGGCCAATGTCGACCCGGAACTGGCCGAGTTGAAAGAGTCTATCAAGGCGGTTGGTCTCTCTAATCCGATCCGCGTGGAGCAGACCGCAGAGGGCTTTGAACTGATCCAGGGCTTTCGTCGCCTGACCGCGTTCCGGCAACTGGCCGAGGAAACCGGTGACCCGCGGTACACCCGCATCCCGGCGGCGATGGTTCCCCGCGGGGAACCGCTGGTGGCGCTGTACCGCAAGATGGTGGATGAAAACCTGATCCGCAAGGATCTGTCCTTTGGCGAGATGGCCCAGCTTGCGCTGTCCTATGCCCGCGATGAAAGTATCCCGTCGGGCGAGGCGGTGTCGACGCTGTATGCCTCGGCGCTGAAACAGAAGCGGACCTATATCCGTCAGTTCGCCCGCGTGCTCGAGGCGTTGGACGGCACGGTGCGCCATCCCGAAGCGATCCCGCGCGCGCTGGGGCTGGATGTCTACAAGCTGTTGGACGCCGAGCCGGAGCGGGCCGAGGGCATCATGAAGGCGCTGAAGGAGATGCCGGACCGTGATGCCGCTGCCGAAATGCGAATTCTGCGCGACAGCCTTGTGCCGCAGAAAAAAGCCAAGGCGGAACCGGTGGCGAAATCCGTTTCGAAAACCTCGCTCCGGCTGGGGCGACCCGAGGGCGAGGCGCGGGTGACCGCATCGGATGGCAAGGTCGAGTTGCGGCTGGACCGCGATTTTTCCGCCGTGCCACGCGCCCGGCTTCAGGCCGGGATCGAGGCCTTTCTGGCCACGCTGGACGAGGAAGGGTAGGGGCCTTACAGCCCCGCCGCCTTTGTCAGGTTCACCCGAAACCGGTCGCGGCGACGCTGGTAGCGGCGGGTCATTTCCGCCGAGGCATGGCCAAGCTGCTTTTGGATATAGCGTTCGTCCACCTCGGCCGAACTGGCCAGCCCCGCGCGCAGGCTGTGGCCCGAGTACAGCTTGGCACGGTCCGCTTTTGACAGCTCGGGCCGCAACCCCGCGTCTTCGACGGTTTGCTTGATCAGGCGCGCGACGTGTTTGTCGTTCAACCGGGTGTCCAGCGCCCGCGTGCCGTCCCGTGCGGTGCGGACGAAAATCGGGCCAAAGTCGATGCGGGCAAAGTGCAGCCATTGTTCAAGCGCGCGCACCGGGCAACTGAAGTCCGACGACCCGCGCCCGATCTCGACCTCGCGCCAGCCGGTCTTGGCGTTCAGGGTCAGCAGGGCGCCGTCGTCCATGATATCGATCCAGCCGCCGCTGTCGGGCGTGTCGTCCTTGTGGCGGTCCAACCCGACGATCTCGGAGCGGCGCAGGCCCCCGGCATAGCCGATCAACAACAGCGCACGGTCGCGCAATCCGCGCAGATCCTGGGGCAGGGTGGCGACCATGGCCAGGATATCCTCGGCCAGGATCGCCTCTTTCTGCACTGGCGGGCGGGCGTGCCTGCGTTTGATCCCGGCCAGCACCGTGGCGATGTGCCGGTTCTTGCGGTCCAGGGTGAACCCGCGCTGCGCGTAGTTCCAGGCCAGTCCCGACAGACGGCGGTCGATGGTGCTGACAGAGAGCGGGCGCGTACCGGCGGCGAGGTCCGCCAGATACAGCCCGATCAATTCGGACGCGGGGGGCAGGGGGTCTGCGCCCTTCATCCGGCACCAGCGGGTGAAATGCGCCCAGTCCGTGGTGTAGGCTTTCAGCGTGTTGTCCGAGGTCGCGGCCCGCGCATAATCGCGGGCGGTGTCGACCAGACGATCCAGGGTCCCTGAGCCCGCCACATCGGCAGGCAAGGCAATCGCGGCACTTTCGCCTGTCTCGCCCTGAGCAGGATCAACAGGGGGCGCATCGTTTGATTCATTGCCTTTTGACGTCATCAGATCCACCGAAAGCTGTGTAAACTCTGCACTGGCGCAGAGCATAACCAGTCAGTCCGATAATGCAAGTTATTGGACGCACTGGAAAGAGGCAGGGCGGGGCGGTTAAGGGTGGAATTTTTGGGAGAAAGCGCCGCCGCATGGTGCGGTCGCAAAAGCGGCTGACCGTCTTGCTGTGCATTGCGAACACGACGGAGCTTATCCAAACAGCCGGCAAAAATCACCTGTGCAAATAGTGAAATCTGCCAGACTGTGGCTATTCTGCTGGGGTCGGGGCGACGGATGTGGCGTTGGTATCGAACACCTTTGCAGCGTGGAAGAACGCCTTGATAAATGGGCTTTGCGCTGTGCCGCGCGACTTATCGTGGGGCGATCAGAACCTTGCATTCGGTTGTGCGGTTTTTCAGCGCTTCGAATGCGGCCGGGGCCTGTTGCAGTGACACGGTGCCGGAGACGAGGTGCTGGGGTGCGTAGCGGCCAGTGTCCAGCGCGTCGATGGCCGTGGCGAATTCGTGCATGTTGAAGAAGACGGACATGATGACGTTCACTTCCTTCGAGATGGCCCGAAAGCTGTCGAGCCGGTCGGTGCCCGTACACAGGCCCAGCACGCAGACCGTGCCGCGCGGGCGCACAAGGTCGATGCAATGGTCGATCAGCCCGACCTTTCCGACGCATTCGAAGACGATATCGGGCGCACCGCCACAGGCCTCGGCGATGCGGGTTGGGCCATCGGGTCCGGAAACGACAAAGCCGGTCGCCCCGAGATCCATCGCCCGGCCCTGCTGGTGATCGTGCAGGTCGGCGGCCACGACGCAGCCCGCCCCCATGCGCCGTGCCCAGTAGACCACGGCAAGGCCAATGGCCCCGGCGCCGACGACCAGCACCCTGTCACCGGGTTTCATCCCCGACCGCAGGACACCGTGCAAGGCAACGGCCAGCGGTTCGGCCAGCGCCCCGTCGGCCAGCGAGATGTCCACCGGCAGCTTGCGCAGCTGGCGGGCGGCCAGGGCGGCGTATTCGGCATAGCCGCCGCCGATCAGCGTCATTCCGTTTTCGCACCAGGCCGGGTCGCCCTGTCGGCAGGGCGTGCAATGTCCGCAACCGCGCAGCGGTGCGGCGGCGACAAGGTCACCGGGCCGCAGGCCGCTCACGTCGCGCCCGACCTCCAGCACCTCGCCCGAGAACTCGTGGCCGATCACGTCACCGGCGTTCAGCGCGAAGGTTGCCGGGTCTTCGGTCATGTGCAGATCGCTGCCGCAGATGCCGCACCGGCACACGCTGATCAGCACCTCGTCAGCGGCGGGCGTGGGGTCCGGCACCACGGTTTCGCGCAGGGGCTGGCCGGGGGCGTCGAAGACGAGGGCTTTCATGAGGTGTCTCTTCCTGTGTGGATCAAGGTGCGTCGGGTCGGGAACCATGGCGCATCGAATGTGCGGCGCCAGAGGCCCCAGAGTCCCTCGCGGAAGAACAGCGCGGTCATCAGCGTCAGCAGGCCCAGCACGATGAGGTAGCTTGCGCCAAAGCCGCCGAACCAGCGGTCTGCAAAGAAGTAGATCACCGCGCCGATCAGCACGCCCTCGATGCTGCCGATGCCGCCGACCATGACGATGAAGATGGCAAGGTTGGCCCAGTTCATGTCAAAGGCCGAAGGTGGCGTGATGCGCAGTTGCACCATGAAGTAGACCGCGCCCGCAAAGCCCGTGCCCACGGCGGCGGCAACGAAGATCAGAAAGCGCAGGCGCTGCACGTCGACGCCCTGGCTGCGCGCGGCCACCGGGTTGTCGCGCATCGCCGTCAGCGCGATACCATAGCGGCTGCGCAGCAGAAGATAGCTGCCGCCGACCGTCACCAGCAACAGCAGCGCAGCAAGGAAAGCCCCGGCGATGGCCCGCTCGTGGGCCGAAAACTGGGTCATTACGCGCAGGCTCATGCCCGCGCCGCCGTTCAACATCGGCGTGTTGGTGGCAATGAGGCGCAGCGCCTCGGCCACGACCCAGGTTCCGATGGCGAAATATGGCCCTTCGAGGCGGTGCAGCAACAGGTAGATCGGCACCGCCAGCAGGGCAGGGGCGAGCAGCGAGAGGCCCACGGCGACAAAGGGGTTGAGGCCCCAGAGCTGTGCCATGACGAACATCGCATAGGCTCCGACCCCGACAAAGGCCTGCTGGCCGACCGAGACCAGCCCGCCATAGCCCGCCAGCATGTTCCACATCTGCGCCACGGCGATAAAGCAGGACAGGGTGATCACGTCGCGGATCAGCCCCTGCGAGGCCCACCAGGGCATGGAGAGAATGGCCCCAAGCGCCACGGCTCCGGCAAGGAGTGCGATGCGGCCGGATGGCGTCATGCGTTCTACACGGTAGGTCATGTCACACGCTCCTCAGGATTTGCGTTGAAAGATGCCTTGCGGCCGGATGGCGAGGACCGCGAGAAAGACGAGATGGCCGGCAAGGATGCCGAAACCGGGGCTGATCCGAAAGCCGATGGCCTGGCTGATGCCAAGGATCATCGCGCCGGTGAACGCGCCCCAGACAGAGCCGAGCCCGCCGATGATGACCGCCTCGAAGGCGTAGATCAGCATGAACGGCCCATCCGCCGGGGCCACGGTGGATCGCATCGCCTGGAAGGTGGCGGCAAAGCCGAGGATGCCCACGGCGATGGCGGTTGCGGTGGCATAGACGGCCTTGGGGTTCACCCCCACCATCGCCGCCGCCTCTACATCCGCCGAGGCCGCGCGCAGCGACCGGCCATAGCGGGTGAAGCGCAGCACCGCGTCCAGCCCGCCGGTCAGCAGGGTGGCGCAGACCAGCACGATCACCGGCAGCACGCCCACGAAGAGCGGTCCGATCTCGACCGAAGCCTGTTGAATCCCGCCGCCGGGCAGAGAGCGCGTGTCAGCCGACCAGACGACCAGCATGGCATTCTGCAGCGCAATCGACAGGCCAAAGGTGGCGATGAGCGAGGGCAGGGGGTCGTCACCGACCACACGGTTGAGGATCGCCCGCTGCAACAGCCAGCCGATGGCCGCGCCGATGGGGACCAGCGTGACCAGCACGCTCCACGGTCCGATGCCCGCGAAATCGGCGAAGGAGATGCCGATAAGCGCAAGCAGGATCACCAGATCGCCGTGCGTGACGTTGACGATCTTCATCACCCCGAACATCAGCGCCATACCCAGCGCATATTGGGCATAAAGCCCGCCCAGCAGGACGCCCTGCACGATACCTTCAATCCAGTGCATGGCTTGCTCCGAAATAGGCCGCGCTGATGTCGTCGCGGCTGATGTCACTTGATTGCCCCTCAAGGGTGACGCGGCCTTCGAGCAGGCAATAGAGCCGCTGCGAGGCCTGTTTTGCGAGGCCCACGTCTTGCTCGACCAGCACCAGCGCGGTGCCCTGCGCCGTCACCTGCGGCAGTGCGGCGTAGATCTCGCGCACCACTCGGGGGGCGAGGCCAAGGCTGATCTCGTCACACAGCAGCACCCGCGGCTGGGCCAGAAGCCCGCGCCCGATGGACACCATCTGTTGCTGCCCGCCCGAGAGGTTCTCGACCGGGGTGCGGGCCTTTTCGCGCAGGATGGGGAAAAGGTCATACACCCGCTCTTGGGTCCAGGGCGTGTTGTGCGGCGCGGCGGCGTGTTCGCTGGCGACGCGCAGGTTTTCTTCCACGGTCATGCCTGAAAAAAGCCGCCGCCCCTCGGGCACGATGGCCACGCCGCTTTGCACCATACGGTGCGGTGCGGTGCCGCCAACGGGTTTGCCGTCGAATTGCACCATCTCGGCGGCCACCGGCAGCAGGCCCATGATCGCCCGCAGCAGCGTGGATTTGCCGGCGCCATTGGCCCCGATCAACGCGACGGTCTCGCCCGGGTCCACGGCAAAATCTATCCCGTGCAGCGCGCGCATGTCGCCGTATCCGGCCAGCAGGCCGTGGGTGGACAGCAGGCTCATACTTCAACCCCCATGTAGACGCGTTTGACTTCCGGGTCTTCGATGACCACGGACGGCACGCCCTCGGCGATCTTTTCGCCGAAGTTCAGCACCAGCAGCCTGTCGGCCACCGCGAAGAGCGCGTGCAGAACGTGTTCGATCCAGACGATGGTGGTGCCCCCGTCGCGGATGCGCCTGATGAGCGCGACAAGATCCTTGCCCTCGTCCTCTGTCAGCCCGCCCGCGATCTCGTCGAGCAGCAACAGGCGGGGTCTGGAGGCCAGCGCGCGGGCCAGTTCCAGCCGTTTGCGGTCCAGCAGGGTGAGCGACCCGGCGTTGGTGTTGGCGCGCTGGGTCAATTCGCATGCCTCAAGCACCTGCACGCAATGGTCGTAGCTGTCCGCCTCGGCCATGCCGCCGCCAAAGGTGGCGGCGACCAGCAGGTTTTCGAAGGTGCTCATCCCGGCATAGGGCCGGGGGATCTGGTAGGTGCGCCCGATCCCCTGGTGGCACCGCTTGAAAGGCGGGCCGACCAATGGCCGATCCTGGAAACGGATCTCGCCCGTGTAATCGCGGATATCCCCGCTGATGAGATTGAACAGCGTTGTCTTCCCCGCGCCATTGGGGCCGAGGATGCCCAGCACCTCGCCCTGCCGGACCTCGAAATCAAGGTCATGCAGCACGCGGACCGCCCCGAAGGACTTGCCCAGGCCGCGTGCCGCAAGCAGCACGGAGGTGTCTGCGTTTTTCGTCATCACAGCGGCCCTACTTCGCCCAGGCCAGCGGTTTCATCGCCTGCTCGGGCTCGAACAGCGGGTTCACCGTGTTGTCGACGATCTTCAGCTCATAGGGCCATTTCTCGCCCTTGACCCACTGACCGCCAAAGATCGGCGTGGTCGAGACGTTCGGGTGCGGCCCCGACGCGAAGTCAATCGGGCCGATCAGGGTTTGCATGTTGGTAGCCTTGAGCGCATCGCGGTTGGCGGCGCGATCCAGCGGGTTGGCCGAGCGGCGCAGCGCATCGACGGTGATTTCCCAGATCGCGTGGCTGTAGCCAAGCGGCTGGGTCCACTGGCGTCCGGTTTCGGATTCCCAGACGTCCGCCACGTCGCGGCTGAGCTGACCGGTGAGCGATGATTTGAAGGGGAAGGCCGGGGTCCACCAGACCTCGGAGGACATGCCGTCACCCAGCTCGCCCAGGGATTCGATGCCCGAGGGGAACAGCAGTGCCGCGGCGACCGTGATCGCCTTGGGGTTGTATCTTTGCTGGGCGCATTGGTTCACGAAGTTGGTCAGGTCGTCCACGTAGGTGATGCCGCCGACGATATCGGCATCAAAGGCTTTGAACGAGGAGATCATCGACGAGAAATCGTTGGTCCGGGGCTGGAAGAATCCGGGCATGTCAATCTCGAACCCGGCCTCTTGCGTCGGCGAGGGCAGGCCGTAATCCATGTTGCCCCAGGTCTCGCCATCGGCGTTCTGCGGAAACAGCATGCCGACCTTGCGGTTGGTTTCAAGGCTGTTCCACAGCCCGACAAAGGTGTTCAGCGCCTCGTCCAGACCCCAGAAGAAGTGATAGGTCCAGTTGAACGGGTTGTCCGCCCCGCCGCGCGGAAAGACGACGGCCTGCCAGGGTGCGGCAGTGGACAGGCAGGGGCATTCAAACAGCTCGGCCTGATCGGCGGCGGGGTTGATGGTGTCGGTGGTCGAGGCGGGCAGCAGCATGTGCACCTCCTCGTTCAGGATCAGCTCGGCGGCGACCTCGGCCGAGCGGTTCGGATCGGACTGGCTGTCGCGCATCAGGATCTCAAGGTCGTAGGTCTGCCCGTCGGCGGCTTGGATCTTGCCGCCGAGCGCCTCGCGTACCTTTTCGACCGTGTATCCGTCCGTCTCGCCGAACAGAGCCAGCGGGCCGGTGGTCGGGGTCAGGAACCCGATCTTGATGGTGCCGGCGCTTTGCGCCCGCACGATGTTCGGGGCCGAAAGGGCCACCGCCGAGGCGCCCATGCCTTGCAGGACGCGCCGCCGTGACGTGGTCCAGCGTTTTGTGTCTTTTGTCATCTCTTGTTTCCTCCCTATGTGCCTGCCGAAGTGTTTCTCGCGGGCCCGGCAGCGCGGCCCGCCAGCGGTGCGTTGCGCTAGCCGCGCAGCGACGAGCCGCCGTCGATGGTCATCTGCGCGCCGGTCACGTAGCTTGACGCGGGCGACGCGAGGTAGAGTGCGAGACCCTTGATCTCCTCGGGGAGCGCGATGCGCCCCATCAGGGACTGCGCTTCGAACGCCTCGCGGTCGGCCTTGTTCTTCAGCCGCCCGCCGGCGATGTTGGTGATGAACGGCCCCGGCGAGATACAGTTGACGTTGATCCCGTGCGCCGCCAGCTCCATCGCCGCGTTGCGCACCAGGTGGTCCACCCCCGCCTTGGCGGGCATATAGGCGGTTCCCACGATGCTTTCGTTCACCCGTGCCGCGACCGAGGAGGTCACGATGATCCGCCCGCCGCCGGTCTGTTTCATGTGGTGTGCCGCATTGCGAATTGTCATGAAGACCCCGGTCAGGTTCACGTCGATGACGCGATCCCACTGCGCCTCGGGCATGGTGTCGATCTGCGCCTCGGGCACGCGGTCGCCCGTGGGCGACAGGAAACCCGGACCGGCATCGACCCCGGCGTTGGCAAAGACCACGTCGATGCGCCCCTGGTCGGCCACCACTGTGTCAAAGGCCGTTGCCAGTGCGGCGCGGTCGCTGACGTCAAGCTGGCCGCTTGACACTTCGCCCGGCCATCCCATTGCGGCGATCTCTGACACGGTTGTCTCCAGCCCGGCTGCATCCATGTCGAGGATGCGGACCCTGGCCCCCATCTCCACCATGATCTCGGCATAGGCGCGCCCGATACCGGAGGCGCCGCCGGTGACGATCACGGATTTGCCCGCGACGTTGAACATCGTTTCCAGGGTCATTGCTGCGGCTCTCCTCCCAGTCACCTGATCCGCGATCAGATGAACATGTCCTTGTTGATTTCGATGTCGTTGGCTTCGCAGTAGCTGACGTAATGGTCGATGAACCAGAAGACGTCGGCGGTGAAATCGAAATTCGCGTTCTCGTCGTAGAACTCGATCGCGCCGTTCAGCCAGAACAGCGCCTTCATGCCGTTCGGATCATCGGAATAAAGCGTATGTGCGGTGCCCGGCAGCTCGTAGACGAAATCGCCGGGGCGGGCGACCCAGTCGTATTCGTGGTAGCCCCAGGAGCCCTCAAGCGTGACCGCCGAGACCACGCCGCGATGCTTGTGGGTGCCGATCATGCCGCCGCCCTTGACCCACAGGATGTTGGCCGCCGAATTGTTGCGCACGTCAAAGGCCAGATGCTTGATCGCGGCCATGTCGCCGAAAGGCACCCAGGGATTGTTCTTGTCGTTGCCAGGGATAAACGCCCCCTCCTTGCCGAAGCGGTTGATCATCGCCTCGTGGGGTTCCGGGGGCAGTTTGGTGATGAGCTCTTGCTTTGACATGGGTTCCTCCTCTGACCTGTCTTTGCGGTGGAGTTCATGCAACGGCCTGCGCCCTGATCCCGTCAAAGGGAAAAAATCGATGCTGCGTCGCGGCGCGGGGCGATGGGGCGTATGGGTGTTGAATTGCTGGCAATTCGTGATGGCTGTCGCTGCGGATTTGACCGGGGCAGGGAAGTGTGCCGCGCTGCAACATTATTATTTGGTGACATCCAGTTCATCAAATGATCAAGATCGGCACATGAAAACCAATCCTGACGAATCCGCGCTGTTAACACGTGGCGGTCGCCCGACCCTGCGCGACCTGCTTGATCATCTCGAATTCAGTCCGACACGCGGCAGCATCACGCTGAACGGCGCGCGTATGCTGATGAGCCGCGCGACCTTTGGCAGCGACCTGCGCGACCAGCTTGTGCGCCGCTACTCGGAGCACGAGGCGATGGTGCTGATGCTGCGGCTTGGCTACCTGAGCGGGCGCGAGGATGCCGAGTTCATCCTGCAATCCTGGCCCGAACTGGACCCCGGCGATGCCTTCACCGCCGGCACGCGGCTGCACATGGTGACGGGCACGGTGCGGGTCGAGACCATCTCGAATGATTTCGATTTCGACACCGACAGGTTCTCGGGCGATTTCCTTTGGCACGATTCCGTTGAGGCCAGCGAATATCACCGCCGCCACGGCCGTGCCCTCCAGCCGGTCTGCTGGATGCAGACGGGTTATGCGGCGGGATATGCCAGCCCGTTCTTTCGCAAGCTGGTGCTGTTCAAGGAAACCAGTTGTTCGGCGATGAGCCACAAGGCCTGCCGTGTCGTCGGCAAGACGGTGGACCAATGGGGGCGTGACGACCCGTTTGTACAGCTTTTCCTCAACGAAGTTCTGCCAACAGGGGGCGATCACGTCGCCAATGCGCGGATCAACCGGCGGTCCGGCAAGGGGGCCGATGCCCCCGACCTTGACGATCTGATCATCGCCCCGGTGCGCGCGCGCCTTGATCTGGTTCTGCAGGGCCGGGTGCCGGCGCTGATCACCGGACCGGCGGGGGCCGGGCGACGTGCCGCCGCGCGCTGGCTGCACAAATGCCGGTTTCGCCACGGCAATTTCACGATCACCCATGCCGGTTCCCCCGAAGTGGGCGAGCGGCTGGCGGCGCTGAGAAAAAGCGGTGGACAGCCCTACGCGTCCGACGCCTTTCTCGCGATTTCGGGGATCGAGAACCTGTCGACGGACCGGCAATGGGCGCTGCTTGACCTGATCACCGGCCAGGGTGGACAGCAGCCGATGATCGTGGCGATCTCGGACATGGCCGCGGACAGGCTGGTGGCCGAGGCCGGGTTGCTGCCCGAGCTTGCCTATGCCTTGCAGGTGATGCCGATCACCCTGCCGCCCCTGAAGGATCGCAGCGCCGACCTTGGGCCGCTCTCGCGGGCCATTCTGGCCAGCGCACCGTCCTTGCGCGACGCGCCCAAGGCGCAGTTGACCGATGCGGCCTGTGACCGGATCGCGCGGCTGGACCTGCCGGGCAACCTGCCGCACCTTCGCGGGCTTCTCCAGCGGGCGGCGCTGCTTGCGGCGGACCCGAAATGCATCGACGCTGCGGATATCGATGCGGCGCTTGCGCTGGACCCGCCCCGGTCCGCACCGTCGCAGCATTCGGATATCTGGGATGCCCTTGCGCCGGGGTTCGAAAATGGATCGCTGACGCTGGACGGCCTCAACGCCACGCTCATGCAAAAGGCAATGGCGCAGACAGAAAACAACGTTGCCGCGGCCGCGCGTCTGCTTGGGCTGACGCGACCGCAACTGGCTTATCGGTTGGGGCAATCGGAACGTGAATGACCGCAGATTGGAAAAGGCTCGTTAAAACCCCAGAGCCATCCCGTCTTTTCTGGAGTCACTGCCCCCCGACAGCACGCCTGTTTCGGGGCAGATATAGATCGCCTGGCTGCCGCCGATCGGGGAGTTCTGCACGGACAGCACATGCCCGCGCGCAGCCAGATCCTCGCGGACTTCCAGGGCAACGCCGGGTTCGATATCCAACACGCCATCGTGCGCAAAGCTGCGCGGTGCATCCATCGCTTGTTGGATGTCCATGCCCAGGTCCAGCACGCCGGACAAGAACGCAGCGTGGCCTGCGGCTTGATAATGTCCGCCCATGACACCAAAGGGCATGACGGCGACGCCATCCTTGCAAAGCATTCCGGGAATGATCGTGTGCATGGGGCGTTTGCACGGCGCAATGGCGTTGGGGTGGTCTTCGATCAATCTGAATGACGCACCGCGCGAGTGGAAAAGAACACCTGTGGTCGGGTCTAAACGCGTGGAGCCGAAACCGTGAAAGATTGAATTGATGAAAGACAGCGCATTTCCCTGTGCGTCGACAACGCTCAGGTAAATCGTATCTTTATGCTCTGGCTCGTCCCACAGCGCAGGCGGCAATGCGCGGCGCATGTCGATCCGTGCGGCCAGCGCGTCCACGACCTTATCCGACAAGAGTGTTTCAACCACGTCGGGACAGTGTGCAGGGTCTGCGATCAGGGCATCGCGGTGATGGTATCCAAGCTTTGTGGCTTCGGCGTGCAGGTGAATGCGGTCAGCGTCGGAAAGGTCCTTACCCATGTCAAAGCGCGACAGGATGCGTAGGATCAACAGGGCTGCGAGGCCCTGGCCGTTCGGGGGACATTCATAAACGTCATGATCGCCATAACGCGCTGAAATCGGTTCAACCCAGTGCGCTTGATCCCGACCTTCATGAAAATCCGCCTCGGTGTGCAAACCGCCAAGAGATTGCAGATGTGCCGCCATTCTGGCTGCCACCGCTCCTTCGTAAAACCCTGCAGCACCTTTTTCTGCAATGTCACGCAGCCGTGCCGCCAGCAGGGGTTGGGCGTGCGTTTCACCGGCTTTGGGTGCTTTTCCATTGGGCAGAAACAGCTTTGCCGCATGGTCATCGCCTGCCACGATATCCGCGTTCGCAGCCCAATCCATCGCAACGCGCGGGGTCACGGGGTAGCCGTTTTCAGCGTAGTTTATGGCACGCGCAAACAGCTGTTCCAGTGGCAGCGAACCATGATCCTTGTGAAGCAGACACCACCCCGAAATGGCACCTGGAATGGTGATCGCATGCGGGCTTGTCTGGGGAATCTCATCGGTGAGACCGGCGTTTTTCAGCGCCTCGACGGTTGCAGCCGCCGGCGCGCGCCCGGAGCCGTTAAGTGCCTTTACCTTGCCGCCTTTTGGCGCATAGAGCGCAAAGCAGTCTCCACCGATACCTGTCATCAGGGGATCAACGACGCATTGCACGGCCACTGCGGCAATCGCCGCATCGACCGCATTTCCGCCCTTGGACAGAATTTCATGACCAGCAGAGGTTGAAAGCGGATGGGATGTTGCGATCATCGCTGAAGAGGCAAGCGTGCTGGGGCGGCGCGCGGAGAAGAAGTCAAACATTCTGGGTTTCCTGTAGTTGGCACCGCCGGGCATGGGCACGCGGTGATCCGGCATCATGGGACGAGGGAAGGTTCATTGCGGCTGCAAAGGGTGCAGACAGGCTACCGCGCGCTGGGGGCCGAGTTTCCCCAACTGGGGGTCTTTCAGGCGGCAATCATCCTGCGCCTTTGGACAGCGTGTGGAAAAACGACACCCTGCGGGCAGGTTGAGAGGGCTTGGGATTTCACCTGGCAACGGCTCTGAAAGCGGCTCGAAGAACTGAGGTGCCGCGGCACGAAGCGCGGCGGAGTAGGGATGAGAGGGCGCACCGAGCACCGCATCGGTCGGACCGGTTTCGACGATGCGACCAAGATACATGATGGCGATTTCCTCGCAAAGAAAGCTCGCGACGCCCAGATCGTGCGTGATGAAGATGAGAGTCAGGCCCATGTCGCGCTGTAGGGACTGCAACAAGATCAGCAGCTGCGCCTGCGTGGATACATCCAGTCCTGAAACCGCTTCGTCCGCCACGAGAACCGAGGGTTCCGAAGCCAGCGCGCGTGCGATTGCGACGCGCCGGACCTGTCCTCCTGACAAGCCCGAGGGATACCGATCAGCCGCGTCCGCAGGCAGCCCCACCCGATCAAGCAGTTGCGCAACACGTGCGGCCTCGTCTTGACGCGGTACGATATCAAAGTGCCGAAGCGGCTCAGCGATGAGCGCGCCAATCGTCATGCGGGGGTCGAGCGATCCACGGGCATCCTGATAGACCATCGCAACATCACGCGCGAATGCGATACCGCTTGCCCGTCCTTCCAGAATTGGTTTGCTGTGATACAGCGCACGCCCACCGGTCGGCCTGTCCAGCCCCAGCAGCACCCGAAGCAGGGTAGATTTGCCCGACCCGCTTTCTCCGACGACTGCAAGCGATGTGCCCTTGCGAACAGTCAGCCGAACCCCGTCCAGGGCACGCAGGCCGACTGTTTCGCGGCTGAAAAGGGATCGCCCCGGTTTGGGGACTTCGAACACCTGCTCAACCTCGATCAACTCAAAGATGGGCTGTTCAGAAGCAGGCGCTTTGGTTTCGGACAAGGTTTGCGCGATCATTCCGGGTTCCAACATGCAATGTGGTGGTCAAGGGGGCCTGTCGCGGTCTGCCGGGCTGGCACAAGCGGGGGCGCTTGGTCGGCGCAACGCGCCACCGCGCGCGGGCAGCGCGTGCAAAACCGGCAGCCAATTGGCATCTGGTCGTGGGATGGCACGGTGCCCTCGGGTGCCACCAGGTCCTTGGCACCGATTTCCAAAACGCAGGATTTAAGCTGCCTGGTATATGGGTGGCGATGCCGTTCCAGCACGTCACGCGCCGGACCGCTTTCCACAACTTGCCCCGCATAGAGCACCACGATCCTGTCGCAGGCTTGGCTTGCAAGAGCCAGGTCGTGCAACACAAAGACACAACTTGCCCCGCGTTCACGTGTCAGCTGCAGGATCAGGCGAACAATCTGGGCCTGGATCGTGACATCCAGCGCCGAGGTCGGCTCGTCCGCCAAAAGCAGATCGGGGCTGCCTGCCAAGGCGATTGCCACCATCACACGTTGCTGCATGCCGCCTGATAGCTGGTGGGGAAAAGCGGTCATCCGGCCTTCTGGATCGTTGATCCCGACAGAGGTGAACAACTCGATCGCTTGTTTCCAGGCCTCTGCCTTTGAAAGCCCGTGAATGCGTTGCAAGGTCGTGCCAAGCTGTCGTCCGACCGTGTACGAAGGGTTCAGCGCAGTGCCCGCGTCCTGGAAGATCATAGACAGGCGGCGGCCGCGCAGCTTGACCATTTTCCGCTCTGACAGCGTGAAAAGGTCGCCTTCACCAGCCAAGGTCGCACTGCCCGTGACCCTTGCATTTTCAAGCAGGCGCATGATCGCGGTGGCGATTGTCGATTTCCCGGCACCGCTTTCCCCGACCAGGGCCAGGGTCTCGCCCTGGCCAAGTGCAAGGGTCACGCGATCCAGGATTTTAGCTGCCCCTCGAAAGACGGTCAGATCCTTGATCGACAAGACATGATCTAGGGCCATATCTTTCATGAATCCCTCCGGAGTTTGGGGTCAAACTCTTCGCGCACCCCGTCGCCGACAATCGACAAGGCGATCAGCAAGAGGGCCAGGGCAAAACCGGGCATTGCCGACATCCAGGGCGCAAAGCTGACAAAATCGCGCCCTTCAGCGATCATGAGGCCCCAGTCAGGTGTCGGGGGCGTCACGCCGATGCCCAGGAACGAGAGAGACGAAGACACCAGGATTGCCTCTGAAACGCGTATCGTGACCTGAACGGCGAGCGGGAAAATCACGTTCGGCAGGACATGGCGCAGAACCACACGCAGGTAGGAAATGGACATCAGCTGTGCAGCCTCGATGAAAAGCTGCACGCGCACCTGCATCACGTCGCTGCGCACCGTGCGTGCAAAGGGTCCGATCATGGAAAGGCCCACTGCGATGACGACCTTGTCCACGCCCTGACCAAGGATGGCGATGAACGCGACGGCCAGGATCAGCGACGGCAATGCAAGGATGGCGTCGATCAGGCGCATCAGGCCCCATTCCGCCCATCCACCGGACAGCCCTGCGGCCAGCCCGATGATGAGCCCACCCACCGCGCCAATCATGACAGAAAAGATGCCGATGATGAGCGCATAGCGCGCACCAAATATGACACGCGACAGGATGTCCTGGCCGTAGCTGTCCGTGCCAAGCCAATGCACCACGGAAGGGGCTTTCATCATGACGTTGAAATCCTGCTTTACCGGATCGAACGGCGCGACATAGGGCGCGAAAATGGCGGCGAGCACGTAAGCCGCGGCAATGAGCAAAGATGCGGTAAAGAAAGGCCGCCGGATGAAAACAGATCGACGGGATTTTCCCGCAGGCGACGGGGTCGCTGCGATCGGTACATCCGCGACGCCTTTGGTGATCTGAACGGTCATTTGCTGGTTCTCAGTCGTGGATCGAGGAAGGGATAGGACAAATCGACCAGCAGGTTGACGCCAATGAACAAAACGGCGGTCATCATAACGCCGGCCTGAACCACAAGGTATTCACGCCCCAGAACTGCCGAGGTCAGCATCTGTCCGACACCGGGAAGGTTGAACACTGTTTCAGTCAGAACAGTCCCCTGCAACAGCACGCCCAGTTGCAGACCGAGGATCGTCACAAGCGGCATGGCGATGTTGCGGACACCATGCACCCAGACCACACGCCAATTGGGTTCACCGCGTGCGCGGGCCGCTGCAATATAGGGTTGCTCCAACACTTCGATCAGCGTCGCGCGGGTCAGGCGGGTGATCATCGCGATGAAATAGGTCGAAAGCGTGAGGCCCGGCAGGATCATGTGGTAAATGCCGAGCCAGAAGTTCTCCCACGGGGACACATAGCCCATCACGGGAAAAATCTGAAGTTTCACCGCGAAAAACCAGATCAGCAGGATACCCAAGAGAAACGACGGGAATGCCGTCCCCGTCAGGGCAAGCACTGCCGATCCTGCGTCAAAGATCGTATCCTTCTTGATGGCCGACAGCACGCCCAAGGGCACACCGACCAAAATTGCAAAAAGAAGGGAAAAGGAGGCGAGGGTCAGCGTGACAGGCAGCGCCTCCTTGAAGGCATAGGTGAAAATCTCTGCGCGCGCGACATAGGATGTTCCCCAGTTGCCCTGCACAAACTGGATCGCCCAGTTCGCGTATTGAACGAGGAATGGTTGATCCAGCCCCAGTTCGGCGCGCAGGGAATCGTAGCTTGCTTGAGAGAACTCCGACCCCAGCATGATCTGGATCGGATCGCCCGGAGCCAGCTTTAGAAGTCCGAAGCTGGCGACCGACACGACGAAGAGGACAACGAATGTCTGTGCGATTTTCCCCAGTGCCTTGAAGAGCATTAGCCAATACTCACGGTGTGCAGGTTCACAAGGTCGGCCGGGATGTACTGGAAGCCCTTAACCTTGGTCGAGAACACCTTGTAGATCGGCATGTGGGCCATGATGGCAATGCCGGCTTCGTCCATCAGAAGGTCTTCGGCCTTGTTGTACAGGGTGCTCCGCGCTGCTGGGTCCAGCTCGACCTGTGCTTGGGCGCAAAGGTCATCAAAGTCGGTGTTCACCCAGCCGCCAAAGTTCCACGCCCCGTCTGATTTGAATTCAGGATACAGCGTTTCGTCGGGGTCGAGATCTGCAACCCATTCAAAATCATAAAGATCAAAGTCCGAGGCATTGCGCCGCTTTACCCAGGTTGCGGGTTCCACAAGTTCCAGTTTCGCCTTGATCCCGATTTCAGCCAGCATCGGAGCCACGGTTTGGGCGACACGGGTGCCGACAGGTCCGCGTTCCGCCATCAGATACACGGCTTCGATTTCGCCCTGGTTGGCGGCTTTGGCACGGAAGGACTTTGCCTTTTCCAGATCGAACCACTGACCACGGCCACTTGTCGCGATGTCGGGGTCAAAGAATTCGGTCATCGGAGGAGAAATCGGCGTATAGGCTTTTTGTGCCCGTCCAAAATAGGCCTGTTGCACGAGTGTGTCGCGATCCAGCGCCCAGGCAACTGCACGGCGCAGGTTGATGTCGTCAAACGGGCTGCGTTTGCAGTTCATGCCGACAAAGGTGTAATTGCCCTCGATCTCGCCATAAAGGTTCGCGTTCGGAAAGGCTTCGACCTGGTCGACAAGTTGCATGGGGCAATCGGTCATGCCGTCAATCTGGCCGGAGAACAACGCCGCAAGCGCCGTTGACGCCTCGTTCATCAGAACAAAGGTGGCACGCTCAAGCTTTGGCAGACCGGGTTCGAAATAGTCGGGGTTCGCTTCGAGTTCGATGGCGTCGTTTTCTTTCCAGGACACAAATTTGAATGGCCCGGTTCCAACGGGATTGCGCCCATAGTCGGCACCGTATTTCTGTACGGCAGCGGGGCTGACGATTGTTCCTGCACGCCCGGTCGAACCGTTCAGGGCGACGGGCAAAAAGGCATAGGGTTGCGAGAATGTCAGCTTTATCGTCAGCGGATCGACGATCTCGATAGTCTCCAGAAGCTCCAGTTTCCACGCGTGGGGTGACTTGGGTTCCCCTTCCTTGACGCGCAACAGCGAGAATTTGACGGCTTCTGCGTCACAGGGTGTTCCATCGTGGAACATGACGCCCTCGCGCAGCTTGAAGACGTGTACTTTTTCGTCCTCGATATCCCAGCTTTCCGCCAGATCGGGCTCGAAGGTGACGTTCTTGCCGTCGTACACGATCTTGAGCAGACCGTTATGGATGTTGTTGATGATCTGGATGGAAGACAGGAAGCCAGTGAAATGGGGGTCCAGCGTATCAATGACCTTGATGGACGCAATCTTGATGTGACCGCTTTGTTGTGCGCGCACAACAGAAGGTGCCCCTGTCGTTGCTGCGGTTAGAAGACCTGCACCAAGGCCCTTAAGAACTGTTCTGCGCCCAAAGCGTGCAGAAAGGCGTTCGGCGAGAACTTTTTTGTGGTCGATCGGTTTCATGTTTTGTTTTCCATGTTGGCATTGTCTCCTCCCCTTTTCGTATTGACCGACCAATTCCTGCGCCGGGTTTCCCCCGGTTCGCCCGCCTCACGCCGGTTTTGAGGCATTTTTTAACCGAACCCTCCAACTTGTTCGGCGTCGTGTGGTTAAGGCTTGCAAGGACATGTATACAAATGGAAGCTAAAAGAGCACAAAACGACTGGATTGGTTGGCAGATGACTATTCGTGCAGCAGATTGCATCTTTGAAAGCCTGATAGAGACGATCATGGGCGGCCAATTGGCCCCGGGCGAACCGCTTATTGAACAGGCATTGGCTGAAAAATTCGGTGTCTCGCGTACCCCGGTAAGGGAGGCCTTGCACAGGCTGGCGCAGGCGGGCCTGGCCGAGCGTGGCACCAGACGGGCCTACTTTGTGCGCGAGATGACACCCGAAGATCTTGCTGAACTGTTCGAGGCCACCGGCGAGATAGAGAGTGCGCTTGCCGCTCTTGCCGCCAAACGTATGAGTGAAATCGAACGCCGCCAGCTTATGGCAATTGTTGAAAGCGGCGATGCCTGCGACGACCCGGCGATATACAGCGAGATCAATCGGCAGTTTCACGAGGCGATAAAGGTCGGTGCCCGCAACACGACGCTTGCCGCCACTCTGGACGAGCTCAGCATGCGTACCTTTGCCTGGAGAACGGCCAACTTCCGGGAAGACAGCAGGCGGCTGGCGTCCTCTCGAAGCGAGCATCGTCAGATCGCGGATGCGATACTGAATCTGGACGTCGACCTGACGCGCAGACTGGTCTGCAGCCATGTCGCGTCTTCTTATCTTGTGTCGTCCGACATTCTTGCACGCCGCAAGACAGAGCTGGGCGGATTTGCATTCCAGCGTCTGCCATGACGGACGCCGGCTTCGTCAGAGATCAGGCAGACTTTACAATTCCCTCGGCACGCCATGCGTCGAAGATTTCGAGCGCTTTGCTGACAAATGCCGCGTCATTGATATGGGCGTCCAGATCGTGACGTTGCACGTGCGCGGGGAGGGTTGCACGCAGTTCGGTCAGAAAGGCATCAAGGCCCGCCTTGTCGTGCAGGTCCGCGCCTTCGCGGTCCCATTCGCCCAGACCCTGTCCCGGCAGGATCATCGCGACCGGTGCCTGCGCCACGGCCAGTTGTCTGGAATGGGCACGTGCGACGTCCTGGCGTTCTGCCGTGTTCAACACAATCGAGGTCAGCAGGCGATTGTGAGCGTGCATCATGTGGTCTGACCATTTGTCGGGCACATCCTGCCAGCCCACGATATCGACCAGATCATAGCACCCCGGCGCCACGATTTGCGGAATGCCCGCTTTGCCTGCATTTGTCAGACGGTCGGCCCCCGCCGAGATGTTCGAGCCGTGCAGGTGATTGCCCAGCTCTTGGGTGCAGAAATCAAGGACACAGGCAAAGGCGCCCTGTGACGCGAGGCTTTCAAAGGCGCGTCCCCCCATGCCCGTGGCGTGGAACACGGCCACTTCGTAACCGCGTTCTTCCAACGCAGGCTTGAGGGACACCATGTATTTCAGCGCCGATTTGCCCAGGGATGTCATGCCGATCAACGGCTTGGACAGGTCCGGTGCCGTGACCGCGCGCGCCGCACCTAGGACTGCGCCAGCCGCCTGACTGAGCGAGGCCTTGCAAACGGAGTTCAAACCGTAAAGCCCGCCGGCCCAAAGGATCATCTGCGTGTCCGCCGCCAGCCGTTCCGCAGGGATCAAAGGCGAGAAAGAGACCGTCGAGACCACATATTTCGGCACGCCCAAGGGCAGGGCCGTGCAGACATCCAGCGCCAGGTCGGTGCCCATGGTCCCGCCAAGCACGATCATCCCGTCAAAACGCCCCTCGGCATACAGCCGCGCGGTCAGCATCGCGGCGCCCTTTGCCATGATCTGCATCGCGTGGTTTTCATCGCCGGAGTCAATCGCGGCCTGAATGCTGCTGCCGCCTTCCTGGGCCACGTCGTGTTTGGAATAATCCGTGGGCTGTGACGGATCACCCAGAACAGACACATCCATGGTGACGACCCGACCGCCCTGACCGCGCAGCACCTGCGCCAGGAATCCCAGTTCGTCGTCCTTGGTGTCGTAGGTTCCGATCACAAGAATGGTTTTGTCAGACATGTTGGTCCTCCCTAGGCCTCAAAGCTTGATCCAGGCGGTCTTGAGATTTGTGTATTTTTCCAGCGCGTGCAGCGATTTGTCGTGTCCATTGCCGGACTGGCCGACGCCGCCCAGTGGCACCGTGACATCGGGCCCGCCATAGGTGTTCACGTGTATCACCCCTGTCCGCACGGCCCCGATCATCCGGTGCGCCCGCGACAGGTTCGCCGTCCAGACGCCGCCCGCAAGCCCGTAGATTGAATCGTTTGCCAGCCGTATGGCGTCGGCCTCGTCGTTAAACGGGGTGACAGCCAGAACCGGGCCGAACACCTCTTGCTGGGCCAGGGTTGCCTTGGGCGCGACATCGGTGATGATGGTGGGTGCCATGAAATAGCCGCCGGTCTCCTGCAAAACCTGCCCGCCGCCGGTGGCGATTGTGCCACCTTCCTCTACCGCGGTCGTGACGAATTGCAGGTTCTGGCGCAGCTGGTTTTCGGAGTTGACCGCGCCGATCTCGGTCGAGAGGTCCAGCGGATTGCCCACCTTCATCGCTTCGGCCACGCGGGCGACCTCGGCCACGAAATCATCGTGGATCGCAGCCTCGACCAAAAGCCGCGATCCCGCCACACAGACCTGACCCGCATTGCGGAAGATCCCGAAGGCGGCGACCTTTGCGGCCTCTTGCAGGTCCGGGGCGTCGGCGAAAACGATGTTGGGGGATTTGCCGCCAAGCTCAAGGTAGACGCGTTTCAGGTTCGACTGTGCGGCATAGGTCAACAGGCGGCGGCCCGTCCCGCCCGAGCCGGTAAAGACCAGGACGTCCACGTCCATGGACAGCGCCATCGCTTCGCCGACAACCGGGCCTTCCCCTGTCACGGCATTCAGGACACCCGGCGGCAGGCCCGCTTCGTGGGCAAGCTCGACCAGGCGCATCAGGGACAGGGAGGCGGTTTCCGCAGGCTTCAGGACCACGGAATTGCCCATCGCCAGGGCCGGGGCCAGTTTCCATGCGCCAATCATCAACGGGAAGTTCCACGGGATGATCGCGCCGACAACGCCCACGGGTTCCTTGTGGATCAGTCCCAGGAATCCGTCCTGTGTCGGGGCAATCTCGCCATAGTGTTTGTCGATGGCCTCGGCATAATACCGGATGGTCGCAGCGGCCGAGCCCGGCTCTGCCTTCAGGGCCATACTGATCTCGGTGCCGTTGTCGCGGACCCCCAGCACGGCCAGTTCAAGCGCGTGGGTGTCGATCAGCTCCGCCCATTTCAGCAGGATGTTTTTGCGCGCCGCCGGGGTTTGACCGGCCCAGCGTCGGTCTTCGAACGCTGCGCGCGCGGCCGCGACGGCGGCGTCCATGTCAGCCTTTGTGCCCTTGGCGACGGTGGTCAGGCGCTGGCCGTTCAACGGCGACAGAACCTCCATGTCCTGGCCGTCAGAGGCGGCGACAGTCTGTCCGTTGATAATGTGGCGCTGCGCCGGGACGGTGAGATTGCCCAGTGCATCGATGGCTGCCTGATCCATGGCGGTTACCTTTGCTGCGTGTCGTGAATGTCATGATCGGCATCGGTCGCGGGCGCACCGTATTCGCGGAACAATGCCCGGATGTGTATGGCGATGACCAACAGGATCATAAGGAACAGAATAAAGGCGATGGGACGGTCGATCATATCCATCGGCGTCTTGAGGCGCGGCATGGCCGAGCGCAATTTAACCTCCATGATGCCGCCCAGAACCATGCCAAGGATGATCGGCACAATCGGCAGGTTCAGCCGTTTCAGGATCAGGCCCAGAACGCCAAATCCTGCGGCAATCATGCAATCGGTCAGGGAATTGCGCAGCGAATAGACGCCGACGAAGGACAACACCAGGATCATCACGCCCAGGAACCGCGTCGGCACCCGGATGATTTTTGTCATCAGGTTGGTAGAGAACAGCAGGAACACAAAGACGATCACGTTCAACAGGATCAGCGCAATATAGAGGCCATAGACCAGGTCGATGTTGTTCTGAAACAGCTGCGGTCCCGGAATGACGTTGTGCACGTAGAACACGGACAGCATCATGGCGGTCAGCGCCTCGCCGGGGATGCCAAGCGCCAGAAGCGGGATCATCGCCGCCGCTGGAACGGCGTTGTTGGCGGCCTCGGATGCGATCAGCCCCTCGGGCGATCCATTGCCAAACAGCTTTGGCGTTTTCGAGGTTTTCTGCGCGTAGGTATAGCTCATGAATTGGGCGGTGAATTCGCCCGTGCCCGGGATCATCCCCAGGATCACGCCAAAGCTTGACGCGACCGTGGCCACACGCTTGTTGCGCAACAGCTCTTTGATGCCGACACTCATCCGTCCTGACACCGGCTTGGCGTCGGGGGTGCTGTCCGGCTGCGTCAGCAGGAAAAACGCCTGGCTCAACGCAAAGAGGCCAAGAACCACGACGATAAGATTGATCCCCGAACTCAGGAAGGAAAAGCCGAAGGTGTAGCGCTGGGTGTAGGTGACGGCATCAAGGCCGATGGTCTGCAGGAAGATGCCGAACATGGCCAACATGCCTGCGGCCATGATCTGCCCCCGATGGGCAAGGATCACGAGAACGATCCCCAAAAGGGCCGCGAGAAAGATTTCCCGGCTGCCGAACATGGGCGCGACCCAGGCCAGCACGGGCGACAGCAGGATCAGGCACAGAATGCCGAAAATGCCACCCCAGAAAGATGCGGAATAGGCGATGGAGACGGCGCGATGCGCTTCGCCCTTTTGGGTCATCGGGAAGCCATCGTAAGAGGTCAGCGCGTTGACCGCCGTGCCGGGCGTGTTGATCAGAACGGCGGGGATCGCGCCCCCGTACATGGAAGATCCGTAGATCCCCAAAAGCATCGTCAACCCGACGATGGGGTCCATCGAAAAGGTTGCGGGCAACAGGATCGCGATGGCCACGGCAGGCCCGACGCCGGGGATTGCGCCAATCACCACGCCCCCGATCGAGCCTATGAAAAGCGCAAGCATCACGTCCCAGCGCATCAGCATTTCGGCACCGGCCAAAAGGTTTTCCATCGTCCGTGATCCTGCCTAGAAATATGTCAGCATGAATTGGCGCAGCCCGTCTGGCAGCGCCTCGTAGATTTGTCCGGCGGGCAGGCTGACGTGCAGCAGCGTTCTGAACAGCACGACGATGGCGCATGCGATCAACGTGGCGCTGATCATCATCCGGCGGCTGCGATAGCCCATTCGCAGCGTCAGCAAGAGAACAAAGCCCACGGTTCCGATCAGATACCCCACAACTGGCACAAGGACCGCGTAGAGGATGAACCAGATCGCGAACTCCAATGCGCGGACCCAGGTCAGAACTTCGCGCCACCGGCCCTCGATCCGTTCGGACACCATCGACCCGATCAGGTGAAGCGCCGCGAAAAAGGCCATCCCGCCCAGGGAAACAGCGGGCCAGAACCGGGGTTGTGCAATAAGCTTTTGCCCGTTGCGCCACGCGGTCTGATCCCAAAGCTGCGACAACATGAACACCGCAAAGGCCAGGGCCAGCCAGGCAAAGACGATATCGCCCGGACGGCGATAGCGCTGGAACATTTGTTGAAGCGTTTGAAATCTGAGCATTGCAGCTTCCCCCTGGCAGATCAGAATGCGGGCGACCCGTCACAGGTCACCCGCTGTCAGTTGGATCAGTTGCCCAGCATCTGGCCAATGGTGCCAAGCGTCTCGATATCCTTGGCGATCTGGTCTGCGGCTGCATCAGCGTCCTGCCAGTAGACCAGCGCACCGGTCTCGGCGGCAAGCTTCTGTGCTTCTTCGGACATCACGGTTTCACGCGCGACGGCGATGATCTTTTCCTGCACATCGACGGGTGTGTCCTTGTGAACGAACAGGCCGTTCCACAGGGCGACATCCAGCGTCGGGGCAAGCTCGGCCACCGTCGGTGTGTCCGGTGTCAGCGAGATCCGCTGGTCCCCGATAGAGGCCAGCACCTTGACGTTGTCCAGGCAGGGCAGGATCAGCTGAAGCGTGGTGTTGATCACGTCGACATCTCCCGATGCCAGCGTGTTGCAGTCAAGCGCATCGAACGGGGCATCGGATGCATAGGAAAAGCCCATTTCGCTGGCCAGTGCCAAAGTCACCTGTGTCGGAACAAGCGGCGCACCGAAATGGCCCAGGACCACATCGTTTTCCTGCGCATATGCCGCCAGACCTTCCATGTCATCGTAAGGCGCATCGCCCGCGGCAGCGATCACGAAGGGATAGGTCAGGAAGTTGCCAAGGGGGATAAACGGATCGGGGTTCAGTTCCGGGATGCCGATGGTCGGCCCGACGACCGGCACCGCAATGATGAACGACCCGATGGTATAGCCGTCAGCAGGCGCGTTTGCGACTTCGATAGCGCCGGGGAAGGGGCCGCCGCCGCCGCCGGGCTTGTTCACGACAGCCGCGGGCACGCCATAGGTTTCCTGAAAATCGTTGGCGATCATACGTGTCAGCACATCTTCCAGGTCTCCCGGAGGCCACGGCACGATGAATTCAACGGGCTTTTCGGGATATTCAGCCAATGCCGGTCCGGCCAATGCGGCGACGGCAACGGACAGCGCTGTCGTATACTTCCTGATTCTGGACATGGTTTCTTCCTGTTTTTGGTTTCTTGATCTTACCGAATAATCGGTTCATATATTGAACCGTCGGTTCATAAAAAGGTTGCCTTGTGAAGCTTCACCTGTCAAATCTTTTTTGGAATCGGGGCAGAACCGGCCCCTCGGAAAGGAGTTCAGATGTCGTCCGTTTCAAAAGCGCTTGAGCTTATGACCTTCTTTTCGGGCGCGCGGCCCGAGATCGGCTTGTCCGAGATGCGCAGGCTGGCCGGGCGCGACAAGGCGACAACCTACCGCCACCTTCAGGCCCTTCAGGTCTTTGGATTAATTGAACAAAACCCCGAAACGAAAAACTACCGCCTTGGTCCCGCGCTGTTGCAGCTTGCACAGTTGCGCGAACAGACGGTGCCCCGCAAAGCCGCCGCACGCACCGCCATTCAAAGGCTGGCCGAAGTCACCGGAGAAACCACCCACGTCAGCGTCATGTCGGGCAACACACTTTACGCGCTCGACTCGTGCGAATCGGAAAAACACAGCACGCGGGCGATAATCGACATTGCCATCTTCCCGCTTCACGCCACGGCATCCGGCCTGTGTGCCCTTGCATTCGGCACAGCCGATCTTCTGGAAATGGCGCAGGCGGACCTGAAACCTTTCACCGCCTCCACGCCGCTGACGCAGGACGCGCTGGCGTCTGCGGTCGCCGATGTGCGCCGGTCCGGTTTCGGCAAATCCCTGGGCACGTTCGAGGCAGACATTCACAGCCTGTCCGCCCCGCTTTTTGACCAGGACGGACATTTTGCCGGCGCCGTGTCGGTTGCCAGCGTGGCGACCCGATTTGATCCCGCGCTTGAGCGGACGATCATGCAAGGTCTGGTCGCCGCATCCAGGGACATCACGAAAAACTGGGGTGGCCGCGTGCCCCAGAACATCGAACACAAATGGGAGGCCACGCTTGGTGGCCACACAGAGATGGAGCATGCCACATGAAGGATTCAAACTTTCTGAAGGAAAACAACGGTCGAGTCTTCTGGCACCCGATGACGTCGCCGGAGGACAGCATCAAGAACCCGCCAAAGATCATCACCGCCTCGAACGGTGTGCGTATTTCGGACATCGACGGTCACGAAGTGGTTGATGCGGTCGGTGGTCTTTGGAATGTGAACCTGGGCTATTCCTGTGCGCCGGTGAAGGACGCCATCGCGGCGCAACTGGAAAGGTTGCCTTATTATTCCACGTTTCGCGGGTCGTCCAACGATGCCGCGATCGAACTGGCGTTTGAGCTGGGCGAATTTTTTGCCCCTGACGGTGTCACGCGCGCCTTCTTTACCTCTGGCGGATCGGATTCGGTGGAAACGGCGCTGCGGCTGGCGCGGCAGTATCACAAGCTGCGGGGCGATTCCGGGCGGGTCAAGTTCCTGAGCCTGAAGAAAGGCTATCACGGCACCCACTTCGGCGGCGCGAGTGTGAATGGCAACGCCAATTTCCGCACCGCCTACGAGCCGCTGATGCCCGGCTGTCATCACATTCCGGCCCCCTATACCTATCGCAACCCGTTCAACGAAAGTGACCCGGAAAAGCTGGCGCATCTCTGCGTTGCGGCCCTTGAAGACGAAATCGCGTTCCAAGGGGCCGGGACCATTGCCGCGATGATCATGGAGCCCATCCTGGGGGCCGGGGGTGTGATCCCGCCGCACAAAAGCTTTGCCCCGATGGTCGCGGATGTCTGTAAACGCAACGGCATCCTGTTGATCACCGATGAGGTCATCACCGCCTATGGCAGAACCGGCGCATGGTCGGGTGCACGGCTGTGGGGCATCAAGCCGGACATGATGTGCACCGCCAAGGCCATCACCAACGGCTACTTCCCCTTTGGGGCGCTGATGATCGGTGAACAGATGCAGGAGGTGTTCGAGAACAACCCCGCCGCCAAGATCGGTCACGGCTATACCTATTCCGGCCACCCGGTTGGCGCCGCGGCGGCGCTGGCGTGTCTGGCCGAGACAAAGCGCCTGAACGTCGTCGACAATGCCGCCGCACGGGGCGATCAGCTTTATCAGGGCTGTCTGGCGTTGCAGGAGAAATACGACATCATCGGCGACGTGCGCGGGGGGCACGGGTTGATGACCGCCATTGAAATGGTCAGCGACCGCGCAACCAAGGCACCGATTGACGCAGCCAGCGCCATGAAGGTGCAAGAGGTGGCCTATCAGTCGGGTGCGATGGTCCGCGTTTCTGGCCCGAACCTGATCCTGTCGCCGCCGCTGGTTCTGACCGAAGCGGACGCGACCGCGATCCTCGACGCGCTTGACGCAGGCTTTGCAGCTTTGTGAGGGCGGGCCGGCACCGACAAGGCAGGCACTGCAGCCGATGCGTCGTCCAAGTGCCATTTGCCCGCCGCTTTGGGGTGATCCCGGCGGATCACCCTAGTGTGTCGCGACCCAAATCCGGCAGTCCGACATAGCGCGTGCGCGCACGGGCCATCGCCCAGGCCCCTGTCAGCGTCCGGTGATCCACGGGAACGCGATCAGCAGGCCAACCGCGAGCACCTGTAGCGCGATGAAGGGCAGCAACGACCGGAAGATTTCGCCCAGCGATATGTCAGGGGGGGCGACCGACTTCAGGTAGAAGGCCGCCGGGCCGAAGGGGGGCGACAGGAAACTCACCTGCATGTTCATCGCGAACAGCACGCCGAACCACACCGGGTCAAGGCCCAGCGTCTTGATGATCGGCACGAAGATCGGCATCGTCAGCAACGCAATCCCCACCCAGTCCAGGAAGGCCCCGAGGACAAACAGGATTGCCATCATCACCAGCACGATCACGGTCGGATTTTCGGAAATCCCCGTCATCAGCTCCGAGATAAAGCGGATGCCGCCCATCAGGTTATAGACCCCCACGAGCGCCGTGGCACCGATGCCGATCCAGACGATCATGCCGACCGTGGCCAGCGTCTGCATCGCGCTGTCACGCAGCATGGCGAAGGTGAATTCCCCCCGCAGCACGGTCGACAGCAG
Source organism: Pseudosulfitobacter pseudonitzschiae (assembly GCF_900129395.1). Taxonomy (GTDB): domain Bacteria; phylum Pseudomonadota; class Alphaproteobacteria; order Rhodobacterales; family Rhodobacteraceae; genus Pseudosulfitobacter; species Pseudosulfitobacter pseudonitzschiae. The sequence goes on along the minus strand of NZ_FQVP01000006.1, from coordinate 35,904 downwards.
CACGCCGCCCACCCCAACGGCAGAGGCTTCGGTGACCGACGCGATCCCCGCATAGATCGACCCGAGTACGAAAAAGACGACCAGCAGCGGCAGGATCAGACCCTTGAGCAGTTTGACCTTTTCGGCTGTTGGCATCCGCACCGGATCGGGCGGTGGCGCAACGCTTGGGCGGATGTAGGACAGCACGAGGATATAGATCACGTAGAACATCGCCAGCATGAAGCCGGGGATAAAGGCCGCGGTGAAAAGATCCCCGATCGAGACGTTGGCCGTCAGTCCGTAGATGATCAGCACGATTGACGGCGGCACCATGGTCCCCAGCGAACCACCCGCACAGACCACACCAATGGCCAGCTTGCGGTCGTAACCCTGTCGCAGCATCTGCGGCAGGGCGATCATGCCCAGCAGGACAATCTCGCCGCCGATGATCCCGGACATCGCCGCCAGCACCACCGCGACGAAAATCGTCTGCACCGCCACACCGCCGCGCAACCGGCCGCCGATCAGCTTCATCGCGTCGAAAAGGTCGCGCGCGATCCCGGATCGGTCCAACAGCGCCGCCATCAGCACGAACATCGGCACCGAGACAAAGACGAAACTTTCGACAAACGTATAGATGCGCGAGGTGATGATGGGCACCGCCATGGTGCCATAGCCCAACAGCGCAAACACCAGCGCCACCAGCAGCGTGACAAAGGCCAGCGGCATGCCCGTCAGCAGCAGCATGACCATCAGGCCGAACATCCACAGGGTCAGCGGCCCGATGCCGATGGCCGCGAAATCGAGAAGAGCACTCATGCGTCGGTTTCCAGGGCGCGGTCCGCAGGAGCGCGCAGGTAATTGATGGCGAGGATCAGGAACTGGATCGCCATCGCGATGAGAATGAGGAACAGGAAACCCTTGACCAGCGCCGGTGTCGGCGGGTTCCAGGCAGAGCCCGAGGTTTCCATGCGAAAGGCGCCGGTTGGTGTCCAATAGGACTTGGTCACCATGATCCAGCAGGCAAAGGCGAAAAAGCCCGAGGCGATCAGCGACAGGATAGAGATGGCGACGTTCAGCCACCGCTTGGCGCGGGGACCGATGGCGTCATAGATCAGGACGACGCGAATGTGGCTGTTGCGGGACACGCTGAACAAACCGCCGTAGAGGAAGGACAGGCCGCACAGGAACGTCGTGGTCTCGTGCGCCCACAGCGTCGGACTGTTGAACACATAGCGCAGAAAGACCTCGAGCAGCAGGATGCAGGCGGCCAGCACGATGCCCGCCGCGAATACATAACCGCCCTTGTCGATGATGCGCCCCAGGCGTCCCGCTTCGGGCGCCGCGCGCTTGGACAACTCGCTCATGTCTCTCCTCCTCGCTTCAGGGTTCCGGGGCGGGCACTGTCGCCCGCCCCGGTCCGGTTCACTTGATCAGGCCTTTGGATTCAAGATAGGCGTTCAGGCTGTCAAAGACTTTCTGCGCCATCTCGGACTGGCTTGCGACCTTTTCCCATTCCCCCCGCGCGATGCCGCGGAACTTGGCGCGCTCTTCGGCGGGCCAGTCGTGGATGGTCACTTTGCCCGAGGCCTTGGCCGCTTCGACCGCGGCAAGGTCACGCTCTTGCAGGGCGTTGACCTGTGTCTGCTGGAACTCCTTGATCGAGGCGCGGAACATGTCCTTTACGTCGTCAGGCAGCGCGTCCCACTTGGCCTTGTTCATCGACACTTCGACCAGCGGCAGCGAGTGGAAGCCGGGATAGACCGGGTGCAGTGCCACGTCGTTCATGCCGACCTCCTGGTTGACCGAAAAGACCGAATAGTCGGCCGCGTCGATCACGCCCTTGTCGAGCGAGGTGTAAACCTCGGAGGCGGGCAGGTTGACCGGGGCGGCGCCCGCGGCGCGGAAGACGTTGGCGATCAGACCCTCGGGGCTGCGGACCTTGATCCCTTGAAGATCGGCCACGCCGTCCAGCGGCACCTTGGAGACAAACGCTTCAAGGCCGGGCGTGGACACGCCGATGAATTGCAGTCCGTAGGGGTTCAGCAGTTCGTTCATCAGCTCGGCCCCGCCGCCATTCTCGACAAAGTCGATCATTTCGGCGGGGTCGGACCAGGCGCCCACGGGGTTGGCGATCAGGCCAAAGGCCGGGTCTTTGCCAGCAAAATACGACGTGTCCGTGATGTGCCCGTCGATGATGCCCGCGCCCACGGCGTCCTGGGTTTCCTTGTAATCGACGATCGAGCCTACGGGCAGCAGTTCGACGACGATGTTGCCGTCGCTCATTTCCTTCAGCGTTTCGGTCCAGCCTTGCTGGAACACGAAGTTGGGGTTGCCTGCGGGGTCGGACGACTGAAAGCGGAAGCTGTAGTCCTGGGCATGGGCGGCCATGGCCGTCAGGCCAAGGGCCAGCGCGCTGGTAAGCAGGGTCTTGTAGGTCATTGAGGTCTCCTCCCTCTGGGTGAAACCGGCGCGTCAGACGCCGGAGAAACGGATTTGTACTTTCATGGCGCGCGCCTTGTCGGCGGCAAGGTCAAAGGCCGCGACGGCGTCGTCGGCCTCAAGAACGTCGGTCAGCAGCGGGGCAAGGTCGATGCGCCCGTCCGATATGACACGCGCGGCCGTGGCGAATTCCTCGTGAAAGCGGAAAGCGCCGCGCAGGGTCAGTTCCTTGGCGACCGCAAGCTGCAAGGGCAGGGGGGCATCGCCACCCATGCCGACAAGGATCACGGTGCCGCCCGCCCGCGTGGCGGTCAGCAGACCACCAAGCGCTTGCGGCGCACCGGAGCATTCGAAGCTGATGTCGATCTGCCCCTTGTCGCGCTGGAACGGCGCCAGCCCTTCGGGCGTGGTGGCCAGGTTGATCGTCTCGTGCGCACCCATCTTACGGGCCACGCCAAGCGGTGTGTCCGATATGTCGGTCGCAACGATCCGCGTCGCACCGGCCAGCCGCGCGGCGGCGATTGTCAGGCACCCGATGGGACCGGAGCCTGCCACCAGCACCGTCTTGCCCACCAGCGACCCGGCTTGCCGTACCGCGTGCAGGCAGACCGCAAGCGGTTCGGTCATGGCGGCAAAGGCCAGGTCGGCATCCGGTGCGAACCGTTCGACCAGCGTCGCGGGCAGGGTCAGCGCGGCGCGGAACAGGCCCTGTTCATGGGGCATCCGCATGGCAGAGCCGTTGAAGCGCATGTCGAGGCATTGGTTCGGCTGTCCGCGCAGGCAATAGTCACAGCGCGTACAGGGGCGCGAGGGGTTCACGGCCACTTTGTCGCCGACCTCCAGCCCTTCGACGCCGTCGCCGATGGCCGACACCACGCCCGAAACTTCGTGACCGAGCGCCATCGGTTGACGGATGCGGATCGCGCCGAAACCGCCGTGCAGGTAATAATGCAGGTCCGAGCCGCAAATCCCGCCGTTCGCCACATGCACCTGCACCTCGCCCGGCGCAGGTGCGGGCGCGGGGGCCATGCTCTCGATCCGCAGATCGCGTGCGCCGTGGATGACGACTGCCTTCATGCTTTTGGCTCCATGACGATGTTGATCAGGGCGTCGCCCCGTGCCAGCCGGTTGATGTTCTCCGCCACGGTGGCGGTGCGGCGGGCAATCGTGCCCGTGGTCCAGGCCGACATATGCGGGGTCAGGGTGACGTTGGGCAGCGCGTGGAACGGGTGTTTCGACGGCTGCGGGTTTGGCACGTCCTTCGACGGGTAGACGTACCATGTGTCCAGGATCGCGGTCAGGCGACCGTCCTTCAGGGCAGCGAACAGCGCATCCTCATCAATCACCGGTCCCCGCCCGACATTCATGACGACCGCGCCCTCGCGCATCGCGGCGAGCACATCCGCGCCGATCAGCCCCGCAGTGGCGTCGGTCAGCGGCAGCGTGTTCAACAGCACATCCACCTGTCCGGCCATCGCGGCCAGTTCATCCAGCCCGTGCGCTGTCACCCGCGCATCGGCAACCGGCGAACGATTGGCCACGTGGACCTTCATGCCGAAGGCCAGCGCGCGGTCCTTGACCGCCTTGCCGATATGGCCATGTCCGACGATGCCGATGCTTTGCTGGCCCATTTCGGTGCGCAGCCCGTCCGGGCCGCCGGCCCAGTAATGCCAGTCCCCTTGCCGCAACCGCGCGTCCGCATCCGCCAGCGGCACATGCCGCGACAGCAGCGCCGCCATGACATATTCCGCAATGGCGTTTTCGTGCCCGAAGGCGTTGCAGACGGCGCACCCCTTGGGCAGCACATCCATATCGACCTGATCGTAACCGGCGGCGGGCAGCTGGAACAGCCGTGCGGCCTGCACAGCTGTGCCCTTGTAATGCACGCCCACAACCACGTCCGCCCCTGCCAGCGCCTCGGCCTCGCCCGGCCCGTCAGCCGCATCCGAGATGATGGTAATCTCGTGCGGCATGTCCAATTGTTCGGACAGGCCCGGCTCGAAGGTGGCGGCATTGGCGCCGTAGAAGACGATGTTCATCATGAGATCACAGCACCGAAATCATGCCGCCATCGGCATAGATGATCTGACCCGAGACATAGTTCGACGCGTCCGAGGCAAGGTAGATGCAGGTGCCGGCCAGTTCCTCCGGCAGGCCCCAGCGGCGCATCGGCGTGCGCCCCTTGACCCATGCGTCGAACTCGGGGTTCTCGATCAGCGCCTCGTTCATGTCCGTCACCATATAGCCCGGACCGATGGCGTTGGATTGAATGCCTGCCTCGCCCCATTCCGCGGCCATCGCCTTGGTCAGCATCTTGATGCCGCCCTTGGCGACCGTGTAGGGCGCGACCGTGGCACGGGCCAACTCGGATGTCAGCGAGCCGATGTTGATCACCTTGCCCCGCCCACGTTTGGCCATGCGTTTCGCGGCCTCGCGGCCCACGACAAAGGCGGCGGTCAGGTTGATCTCGATCACGCGCCGCCAGTCGGCGGTGTCAAGCTCAAGCATCGGTTTGCGGAACTGGATGCCCGCGTTGTTCACCAGGATATCGACGTCGATGCCTTGGGCATCCAGCGCCTCGAAGGCGGCCACAATCGCAGCCTCGTCCGCCACGTCAAAGGGCGCGGTCAGAACGTCAAAGCCCTGATCGCGCATTTCCTGTGCCGCGGCCTCAAGCCGTTCTGCGTTCACACCGTTCAGCACGATGCGCGCCCCGGCCTGTGCCAGACCTTCGGCAAAGGCGCGGCCAAGGCCACGCGAAGAGCCGGTGATAAGGGCGGTCTTGCCGGTCAGATCGAACAGGGGATGGCTCATGAAACCTCCGAAATACGTGTTGTCAGGTCGCCGCGATCAAAGAAATCGGGGCGCAGTTCGGTGCCCAGGCCCGGACCTTCCATCGGATAGACATAGCCACCCTCGATGCGCGGCACCTCGGTCACCAGTTCGCGATACCAGCCGTTGTAAAAGGCGCGGACGCTTTCCTGGATCAGCGTGTTGGGCTGGCTGAAGGACATGTGGATCGCGGCGGCAAAGCCCACCGGGCCGATGCAATCATGCGGCGCGAACGGGCGGTGATAGGTGTCGGCCATGGCGGCGATCTTGCGCCCCTCGGTCAGGCCGCCGGTCCAGCACAGGTCGGCCATGACCACATGCGCGGCGTTCCGGTCGAGGAACTCTTTGTACGCAAACCGCGAGCCCAGGGTTTCCGACGCGCAGGTCCACACAGAGGTCGAGGCCGCGAATTCCGCCAGCGCCTGCGCGTTGTTCATGCGGATCGGGTCCTCGTACCAGCGGGGCTGGTAATCCTCCAGCACGCGGGCGATGTCCTTGGCCACGGGCAGGTTCCACAGGCAGTGCAGTTCGACCATGATTTCCATGCGGTCGCCGACCGCCTTGCGGATCTGTTCAAAGGGTTTCACCGCCTGTTTCATCTGCTCGGCGGTGATGAACATGCCCTTGTTTTCGATCGCGGGCGGATCGAACGGCCAGATCTTCATCGCCGTGATGCCCTGGTCAAGCAGATCCTCGGCCAGCGCGCCCGCGTCCGTCATAAAGGCGTCCAGGTCTTCGTACCGGCCCTCGTCGCGGTTCCAGGTGTCGACCGGCTTGATCTTGTTGGTGCGCACATAGCGCGTGCCCGCGCAGGTGTTGTAGACGCGAACGCGGTCCCAGCTTTGCCCGCCCAACATGACATGCACGGGCTGACCCGCGACCTTGCCGAAGATGTCCCAAAGGGCGATGTCGATGGCAGAGGCCGCGCGGTATTCCACGCCGGTCGAGGCCTGCGCATTGGGCAGGCTGACCATTTCCTTGTGCAGCGCCTCGATGTTCAGCGGGTTCTGGCCCAGAAGCCGCACGGCCAGCGTGTTGTGGATGTGCGCCTCGCAGGCCTCGGCCCCATAAAAGGTTTCGCCAAGGCCGGTGATCCCGGCGTCGGTTTCCACATGAACCCAAAGCACGTTGGCGAATTCCTCCGCACGATAGGTACGGATGGCGGTGATCTTCACGTCAGATGTCCTCCCTGCGCAGTCGGTCCGGCCGACGGCGTTTGTCCCGGCAATATCTATCTGCCACGACGGACCGCAACCAGATATTGTGACAATTATTCGTTGATTGTCAGACAATACTGATGAAGAATTGCCGAAAATCGCATTTTTGCACCTTGGACAGCAAGAATCGCCCAAACTGACACAGAGAGGGCCACTGTGTGACACAGCCGATAACAAGCGAGCCGGGACTGGCCGAAATGGCGATGAACGGCATACGTGACCTGATCCGCGCGCAGGGGCTGCGCCCGGGCGACCCGCTGCCGTCCGAAACCGCGCTTGCGGCGCATCTGGGCGTGTCCCGCCCGGTGACCCGCGAGGCGCTGCGCGGTCTTGCCACGCTGCGGATTCTCGATATCGGCGGGTCGCGCAAGGCGCGGGTGGCCCTGCCCGATGCCTCTGCGCTGAGCCTGGTTCTGGATCACGCGACCTATAGCCGTGGGATGAGCATCCAACAGGTGCTGGACGTGCGCCGGACACTGGAAATGCGCACCGTCGGGCTGGCCGCGATGCGGCGCAGCGACGCCGAGGCGACAGAGCTGCTGGACATCACCGCGCGCATGTTTGCCGCGTTGGAAGGCGGGCACACCGACCTGATGGAACTGGACATCCGCTTTCATTCCCTGATCGCGAAAGCCTCGGGCAATCATCTTTATGCGATGCTGGTCGACAGCTTCTGGATCATCACGCGGCAGACCTGGGCGATCGGATGGCGCTCGCGTGCGACCCACCAGAACCGCCGGGACAATATCAAGTGCCACGAACGCATCGCGACCGCGATCATGGCGCAGGATGCCAGCCGCGCCGAGGCGGCCATGTCCGAACATTTCGACAGCGCCGTAAGCGTTCTGCTGCGCGCCGGAGTGACCTGAGGGGGCAGCAGAACGCCCGGGCATCGGGATATCTTCGGCTTTGGGGTGTCAACGGGACAACGCCCCAAAACCGATCCCGTTAAAACTGTCGGCTGAGCGACACCTTGATGACCCGTCCTTCGCCCTTGGCACAGCCATAGCCATCGTAGCAGACCCCGTAATAATCGCGGTCAAACAGGTTGCTGACGTTCAGGTTCACGTCAAAGTTCCGCGCCTCGTAAGTCACGGCCATGTCGGCGATCGTGTTGCTGGGGGTGATGCGCAGATTGTCCTGTGTCGAGTAGGATTCGGCGGTGTAGCGGATGCCTGCGCCAACGGTCAGACCCTGCACCAATGCCGAAGCATCATAGTCCAGCCACAGCGAAAGCTGGTGCATCGGGGCGAAAGAATTGGCGTTTCCTTTCTTAATGGGATCGGTTGGAAGGACGGGATCCGGCGCCTCGGTGATTTCCGAGTCAAGATAGCTATAGCTCAGGATCGCTTGCAAATTCTGCGTCAGGCGCCCGCGCGCTTCCAGTTCGAAACCGCGGGAGCGCACTTCACCCACCTGTACAAAGCTGGAATAGGTATCATCTTCGGGATCGTAATCTTTCACATTTGTCTTGCGCAGATCAAAGACCGTGCCGCTGAACATCAAGTCCCGTGTCGGCTGATAACGCAGTCCGACTTCCCATTGCTTGCTTTTTGATGGGTCGAGCGTTTGCCCGGTTGCGGTGGTCCCGACGTTCTGGATGAACCCTTCGGAATAGCCGATATAGGGCGTCAGCCCGTTGGCAAATTCGTGGGTCACGCCGATCATGCCGGTCGCGGCACTGTCGCTTTGGCTGCTGGTGGTGCCCGCCAGCAAGTCGGTGGCGTCATTCTCGAACCAGCTGTACCGCAGACCCGCCGTGACCGCGGTGCCGTTGGAAAACTTCATGTGGTCCTGCACGTAGACGCCGGTTTCCCGATAGGTCGTGCGGTCGTGCGAGGACAGCGCCGGGTCGGCCACCGTGAAGTTAAAATTGGGGTCGCTGTAGGGCAGAGTGTAGATTGAACCGTCGTAATAATGTGTGACGTCGACGCGGCTGTATTGGTAATCCAGCCCCGCAATCAGGTTGTTCTCGACGTTGCCCAGTTGGGTTTCCCATTTGACGTTGTTGTCAAAACCGAATGTGCGGGCCTCTTCGTCATTGCGGAAAGCGTAATAGTTCAGGCCCGATGCATCCGCATAGCTGAAGTCAAGCTGCGCGTAATCGGTGGTCTGATGGGCAAGACGGACACGCTGGTTAAAGGTCAGGCCCTCCCCGAAACGATGGGTCAGTTCCCAGCCGAACGATTCCTGCGTGGTTTCAAAATGGTTATAATCCGACTGGCGATAGGCATAGTCGTCGGGCAACGGCCCGAACGCGGAATCGAAATCCTCTCCCGCGACAGGGGCCATGATCAGCGGTGTTTTGGCGTCCTTCTGGACATGCCCCAGCAGCGTCAGCGTTGTGTTGTCCGTGGGTGCCCAGGTAAAGCCGCCGGCCAGGAACGCACGGTCGTTGTCCGAACTGTGGACTTCGGTTTCACCATCGCGCAGCAGGCCGGTCACCCGTGCAGCCATGGTGCCGTCTGCGCTGATCGTGTCGGACCAGTCGAATGCGGCTTCGGCGGTGTTGTTGCTGCCATAGCTCAGGCGGCCTTGGGCCAGACGGTCAAAGACCGGCCGCTTGGTCACCAGGTTCACCATGCCGCCCGCGTCGTTCGAGCCGTACAGAACCCCGGCAGGGCCACGCAGCACGTCCACACGGTCGATCATGTAAGGATCGGTGGAAAAGGCCGAAAAGCTCAGCACTTTTTGCGGCAGGCCGTCGCGGTACAACGCGCTCGACCCCATGTCGAAACCCCGGATCGAAAACTGGTCGAACCGGTCGTCCGTGCCCCATGTCGATGCGGCGATCCCCGGCACATAGGCAATCGCGTCTTCCACTTCGTCGGGTTGGCGGGCCTCAAGCTCGGTCGAGGTGACCACCGAAATCGATTGGGGCACATCGCTGAGGGGGACGCCGGATTTCACGCCGGTCTCAGTGGCAGGGGCCAGATAGCCATCGACGCGCCCGGAATAGTCCAGCTCATAGCGCAAAAGGATCGACGGCAGTTCCATCGGCGCGGCATCCTGAGCCTGCACCGATTGCGCGGCCAGCGCGACAGAGCATATGGCGGTGCAGCCTGCCAGAATGCCGTTCAGCGATCTGCGGGGGAAACGGGGGGCGGGGAAATATGTCATCTCGGGTCCTGTCAAGCGGCGCATGTATCATGCGGGATATGCTGATGAAGAGATCAGCACTCGCCTGGGAGTGACCTGGGTGGGGGCACCTTACGGTTCTGCAATCGGGTGTCAATCCGGTTCTGCGCCCCGCAAGGCGCGTTGAAATCTCGGGGCAAGGCGCCGTGCAGCCCATGGGATCGACAGCGGTGTCTGAAAGCTCATCGCGCCGGTTTCGTCTTCATCGGCCCAGACCGACCGGCCCTTTTGGGCCAGCGTGCTGGCCTGATAGGCAGGCAACGCCTCGATCAGTTCCCGCCCCGCCGTATCGCCCAGCCACAGGGCCAGATCGCGCTCAAACAGGTCGATCCGCTCTAGGCTGACCGAAAAGTTGCCCGCCGCACTTGCCAGGGTTTCGAATTCCGCTGGGATCTCGAACCCCAGATCGGACATAAAGCGGTTGGCGCCGTCTGCGGGGCCATATCCCACCAGCTTGGTGCCCGCGACATGGGCCACCGCCACGCTGGCCCCGTCAAAGGCCGGGAATTGCGCGCGGGTGTCGGCCAGCACGGCGTCAACATCGGCGATCACCCTCTCGGCGCGGTCTTGCCTGCCCGTGGCGCGGGCAATCAGGCGCAGTTCTTCCTGCCAGGGCGCGCCCCAGTCGGGGAACCCTTCCGGCGGGCCAACCACGGGCGCGATGCGCGACAGTTGCGCATAGGTGGCGGCGTCCATGGGTGCAAAGCTGGCGACGATCAGATCGGGCTGCAATTGCCAGACCCATTCCAAGTCAATCTCGAACCCGCGCTGCACCTGCGGCTCTGCACCGACAGCCTTGCGCGCGTCATCGGCCCAGACCCAGGTGGCAAAGGCGCGCGCGCCGAACCATTCGTGCACCCCCACCGGCGCAAGGCCCAGAGCATAGAGAAAATCCTGCTCGTGATAGCCGACCGAGACGATCCGCTGCGGCGGCGCGTCAATGCGGGTGGTGCCGAAACGGTGGGTGATATCGACCGGCTCTGCCAGGGCAGGCAGGGTGATCATGAACAGGCAAAACAGCAATACGGCGCGCATCAGACTCTCCTGAGTGAGGGGAAAACCTGGCGTCTGCTGGGTGCGCGGACATTCCATGGGCACGGTTGCGCTGTCAAGCCGATGGCAGGGGTTGCAGGTGCAGGGACTTCGGCGCACACTGTTGCCCAGCCAGCCCCGCGCCCGCCAACACCGTCTCTTGCTGTTGGATTGCCATGGCCCCGCTGCGTCCTTTGTACATATTTCTGTTGTTGTTGTGCCTTTTTGCGCTGACCTTGCTGTGCGCCTTGCGGTTCGGCACAGCGCAGATGTCGGCCGAGGCGCTGTTGCACGGTGACGCAGGATTGCTGCCGGGACGCGGTTTTCGCGCCCTGTGTGCCATGACGGTGGGCGCAGCACTGGCAGTGTCCGGGCTGATGCTGCAAAGCCTGACGGGCAATCCGCTGGCCGATCCCGGCATCACCGGCATCAATGCCGGTGCGGCGCTGATGGCCGTGGCAACAGCGCAATTCGCGCCTTCGGCCAGTGCGGGGGTGGTGATGGTCTCGGCCATAGCCGGGGCCGGTCTGGCGGGGCTGGCGCTGTGGCTGCTGGCGGGTGGTGACGCCGGGCTGGGCGGTGAAGGCATCGCGCTGCGCCTGCCGCTGGCGGGGCTGGCCATCGAGGCATTGTGCCTGTCGCTGGCGATGATGCTGATTCTGACCGATGCGCAATCGCAGGCGCGCTACCTGCACTGGATCTCTGGCGCGATACCGCCTGTGTCACGGGGCGAAACTGTGCCGCTGCTGACCATCTGTGCCGCTTTGGTTGCGGGTATCTTCCTGTGCAACAGGCTGGCGCTGCTGACGCTGGGCGCGGATCAAAGCCACAGCCTGGGGCGTAATCCACGGGTTACCATCTCGCTGACGCTGGCGCTGGTCACGGTGTTGTCCGGGGCATCGGTGGCCATCGTCGGCCCGATTGCCTTTCTGGGCCTGCTGGTGCCCTTTGTCGCGCGCGGTCTGGCGGGGACCGAATTGCGGCGGGCCTATTTCTATTGCCTGCCCTTGGGCGCGGCGGTGTTGATGGCCAGCGATGTGGCGGGGCGGGTGATTGTGCGCCCGGGCGAGATTGACGCCGGTCTCATCCTGGCCATGTTCGGAGGCGTCGGGCTGGTCATGGTGCTGACACGGCTGCTGCCGCGCGGCGCGGGGGTGCGGTCATGAGGCGGACCGTTTTGCTGCCTGCCCTGTTGCTGGTGCTGGTCTGGCTGGCCCTGGCGGGCGGGCGCAACTGGCTTGGCCCTGCGGCGCTGGTGCAGGGGCTGTTGGACCGGCAGGACTTCCTGATCCACGGCCTGCGCCTGCCACGTCTGCTGATCGCGGTCGGGGCGGGGATGGCGCTGGGAATGGCGGGTGCGCTGATGCAGGGGCTGACGCGCAATCCGCTGGCCACGCCGGATATCATCGGCCTGACGCAGGGGGCGGGACTGGGCTTTGCCTTTGCGCTGCTTTTCGATCTGCCGCTGCTGGCGGGGGCGGCCTGTGGGGCGGGGATCGCGATGCTGTGCGTGGCGCTCCTGGCGCAGGGGCGCGGGGCGCTGGCCTTTGTGCTCTTCGGCATCGGGATCGGGGCCACGGCGGCAGCGGCGACGACGGTTCTTTTGGTGCTGGCACCGGATGCCAAGGCCGCCCGCGCGATGATCTGGCTTTCGGGGTCGCTGGCGCGGGCCGATCTGGCAACGGCGGGCTGGGTCTGGCTGGTGCTGCTGGCAGGCGGTGCGCTCGCCGCCCTGCGCGCGCACCGGCTGGGGTTGCTGTGGCTGGGCGATGAGGTGATGGCATCGCTCGGCGTTGATCTGTCGCGGATGCGGGTTCTGGTGCTGGGCTTGGTCACCGCGTTGACAGCGGCCAGCACATTGGCCGTTGGCCCCATCGGTTTCGTGGCCTTCGTCGCCGCCCCGCTGGCGCGCGCGATCAGCGGCACCGAAGCACCGGCCATATGGCCCGCCGCGCTGACCGGCGCCTGTCTGCTGGTGGCGGCGGACCTGGTGGCGCGCCTGATCGCCCCTGTTGCCGTCTTTCCCACGGGTCTGGTCATGGGCGTGATCGGCGCACCCTATCTGATTTTCTTTCTGTGGCGCGACCGGCAGGAGGCCCGCTGATGACCGACCCCCTTTTCAACATTGAAAACCTGTCGCTGCGACTGGGAGGCCGCCAGATCTATGACGGCTTTTCGGGGGCTTTGCCCAACGGCGGGCTGACCGGCATTGTCGGGCCGAACGGCTGCGGAAAATCCACATTGCTGCGCTGTCTTGCCGGTGTGCAGCCCCCCGATTCAGGGCGGATCGCATTTCAGGGCTATCCCCTGGCGGGCCTTGCCCCGGCGGAACGTGCGCTGTGCATGGCCTATCTGCCACAGAACCCGCCGCTGGTGCCGGACATGAGCGTTGGCGGGCTGGTCGCCAAGGGACGGACGCCCTGGCGCAAGGCGTTCCGGCCATTGTCCGGGGCCGATCATGAGGCCATCGACAAAGCGCTGGCCGCGACGGGCCTGTCCGATCTGCGCACCGCCCGCCTGAGCGCCCTGTCGGGCGGGCAGCGGCAGCGGGTCTGGCTGGCCCTGGCGCTGGCGCAGGACACGCCGGTGATATTGCTGGACGAACCCACCGCTTTTCTGGATTTGCAGCACCAATTGTCGCTGTTGCGCCTGCTGCGCCAGCTTGCGGACGAACAGGGGCGCAGCATTGTCATGGTGTTGCACGAGCTGACCCTTGCGGGGCGGTTCTGCGATCATGTGATGGGCTTGCGCGACGGGCGGCTGGTCTGCGCGGGTCCGGCAGAGCAGGCGATTACGTCCCAGACGGTCGCGGCGCTGTATGACTTGCAGGCCGATGTGGCCAATGACCCGATTTTTGGCAAGCCTGTGGTCTTTCCGCGCGAATGATGTGTGGTCTGGCAGAGTGTCACCCCGCCAGACCGCTAGGCTAACCCATCGCAAAGGCCGCATTCAGCCGTGCGCGAAAGCGGTCGTGGAACGCCGGATCACCGATAATGTGCAAGTGGTTCGTGCCGCTTACAATCTCGGCGGGCGTGGCGCGCGCCGACCATTTGCGCCAGTCCATCAGGTTCAGCCCGCGGCTGAGGCTGTCGCCCGCGCTGAAGGACGCCACGGGCACATCAAGTGGTGTCAGCCTGTGCTGGCGGAACACCAGCGCATTGTCGATCAGCACCCAAAAGGTGTGCTCGCGGCTGGAAATGTCCGGCCCGTCAAAGGGCAGGGGCGCAGTCTCGTTGCCGATGAACCGCAGGAATTGCGCATAGCATTCGGCGTCCATCGCGCCAATCAGCTGGTCCCATTGCGCGCGCATCTGCGTGCGGGCCAGCCATGCGGTCAGGTCGGCCTCAAGCTGCGCGCGTTCGCCGGGGGCAAAGACCGGTGCGACGCCGGGGGTGAAATCGCTGCCCAGATCGCAGACATCGACCATGCCCAGCATTTTCACGTCCACCTCATGTTGCAACTGCCGCGCGGCCTCCCATGCCAGCAGACCGCCCCATGACCAGCCCAGGAACGCCACCGGCGCGCCGAAGCTTTCGCGGCGGATGTGGTCGACATAATCGGCCACCACATCCGCTACCGACACATTCAACTCCTTGTTTTCGTTCAGCGAATGGCACAGAAATCCGGTGACGGGTTGATCGGGCCCAAGGTAATCGGTCAGCCGCAGATACGCGCGGGTCGAGACCAGCAGACCCGGAAAGCAATACAGCCGTGGCCGGGTGCCGCCCGCGCGCAGCGCGATCGCCGCGCGCCCTGTCTGGCCGCCCTGCGAAACGCGTGTGCACAGGCCCCGCACGGTGGGTGCATCAAAGAAATCGGCAACCGTCAGCGGCACGTCGGGCCACAGTTTGCGCATCCCCGCAATCGCCCTGAGCGCCAACAGGGACGATCCGCCCATGGCAAAGAAATCATCCGTCACGCCAAGGTCGGGCAGTGTCAGAAGATCACGCCACAGCGTCAGAACCCGCTGTTCGGCGTCCGAGGCAGGGGCAACGCCCTGTGTCCGTCGGCTGCGCGTCTCGGGCAGGGGCAGGGCGGCGCGGTCAAGTTTGGCGTTGGGGTTGGTCGGCATCCTGTCCAGTACAACCACCGCCTCAGGCAGCATGTGTTTGGGCAATTTGTTTTCCAATGCGCGGCGCAGCGTGTCTTCGGCCCCCGGCGCGGGACCGGTGACATAGCCGATCAACCGCTTGGCCGCGCCGTCTTCGCGCAGCAGCACAAGCGCCTCGGTCACGTCGGGTTCCCCCAACAGCGCGGCCTCGATCTCGCCGGGTTCGATGCGATAGCCGTTGATCTTGATCTGCAAATCGACGCGCCCCACGAATTCAACCGTGCCATCCTCGCGCCAGCGTCCCTGATCGCCGGTGCGGTACAGCCGCGCGCCTGATGTGCCGTCCAGCACCGGCCCGAAGGGGTCTGGAACGAACCGGTCGGCGGTGACCTGCGGCTGCCCGACGTAACCGCGCGCGACGCCGGTGCCGCCCAGATAGATCTCGCCCACCACCCCTTGGGGGCAGGGCATCATGTCTTGGTCCAGCACATAGACCCGCCTGTCCCCCACCGCGCGGCCCAGGGGCGCATAGGTGCCCTGAAACCGCGTGCCTGCGGCCACCTTCCAGACCATCGGGGTCATGATGGTTTCGGTCGGTCCATAACCGTTGATCAGGGTCTGCGCCTTCAGGGCGCGGCTGAGCAGGTCGAATGTGGACTGCGCCAGCCCCTCGCCGCCAAAGGAATACAGCCGCATCGGCGGGGCGGTTCCGGTGTCTTCGGCCCATTCGGCCAGTTGTTGCAGATAGGTCGTGGGGATCGAGGCATTGTTGCATCCGTGTTCACGCATCGCGCCCAGGGTCTGTTCCGGCGTCCACAGCGGCCCGTCGGGCACCACGACCGACCCGCCCATCATCAGCGGCACCATCCAGCGTTCGTGCCCGCCGTCGGACGAGAAGGGCAGGAACGGCAATTCGCGGCTTTCGGCGGTCATTTCATAGACGCGCGCGGTGGTCTGGTTGTGGTGCGACAGGGGGCCATGCTCCACAGCCACGCCCTTGGGTTTGCCGGTAGAGCCCGAGGTATACATGACATAGGCAAGCTGCTCGGGGTGGATCGTGACCGCGGGCGCATCCGGGCGCGGTGCGTCGTCCAGATCGTCCAGACAGATGACCCGGGCCGCAAGCGCATCGGGCAGACGGTCGCGGAATTGGCTGCGGGTCAGAACCACGGCAACGCCCGCATCGGTCAGGATGTGATGGTTGCGGCTGCTGGGGTGGTCAGGCTCGACAGGGATATAGGCACCGCCTGCCTTGAGCACGGCAAGGATAGCCACAATCGCATCTGCGCCACGTTCGATCAGGATGGCCACGGGCGTTTCCGCCCCGACACCGGCAGCACACAACCGGTGCGCCAGCGCATTGGCGCGCCTGTCCAACGTGGCGTGGGTCAGACGATCCGCCCCGCTGATGACAGCGATCTTGTCAGGCGTGGTCAGGGCATGGGCTGCAATGATCTCATGCGTCGCCCTTGGATCGACGGGCGCGTCGTCGGGATAGGGGGCCGACAGGGCGGCCAGTTCGCTGTCATCCAGCAGGGGAATGCGCCCGACAGGCAGGTCGGGCTGGCTCAGGCCGCTGTGCAGCACCCCTGCCAGATGCCGCAAGAACCGCTCGATCAGGGCCGGTTCGAACAGGGCGGCATCAGCGTCGGCGTGCAGCACGATGCCTTGGGGCGTGCTTTGGGCGGTCAGCACCAGCTCTTCTGCGCTGGGGGGCATCGGGCGAAGATGGTGGCATATCCCCTCGGGCAGGTCACGATGCGCGCGCAGGTACAGTGCGACTGCCCCCAGCGGGTGCGGATCGGCATCGGCATGGGCAAGCTGGTCTTGCACCAGCGTCTCTGACGACACGGGCAGCGCGGCGTTGAGCGCGCGTGCGGTCAGGGCCACCGCGTCGCCAAAGGGCGCAGACAGGTCCGGCGACAGGCACAGCGGGCGCAGATCGGTGCAGCGCCGGTCCACCGGCTGTGGCGGCAGGGCGACAGCAAAACGCAAGGCATCCTGCGCACCGTAGCGGCGCAGAACGATGCCAAGCGCGGCTGCCATGTCGGCAGGGGCAACCGGCGCGTTGTCCGGGGCCGGCAGGGTGATCTGGCGGACGATGCGTTTGACGGCTGGCGGTTCTTGATCGGGGGCCACATAGCGGTGCGGCAGGCGCGCGATCTGGTGGCTGTTCATCAGCGTGCGCCATTGGGCACGGGTGTTCATGTCCTGAGCGTCAGAAACGGCTGCCGGCAGCGTTGCGGACGCGGGTCGCAGACCCAAGGCCACCCACAAAGCGGCCTCGATGCTTTCGAATGTCGCATCGTCCCCCAGGACGGGGTGCAGCACCACAGTCAGGATATGCCCTGCGTTGCCATCGGGCCATAAATCGGCGCAGGCGGGGTGTCCCGTCAGGTCCGGCGCGTGGGTCGCCGCATGGGCGCGCGCTTCGTCAAGAGTGCCGACCTGATGGATTGCCAGCCCCGTGTGCCCTGTGTCGTGCCGCTCGACCGCGCCACCTGCATGGGTGACGAAGACGCTGGTAAAGGCCGGATGATGGGCCAGAACATCGGTGAGGGCGGCCACCAGGTCGGCGCGGGCAAAGCGGTGGTCAAAGCCCAGTATCAACGTCTCAAAGGCAAAGGGCGCAAGCTCGCCCACATGGTCATGGGCATAGATGCGCCGTTCAAGCGGGGTCAGCGGCAGGACCGTGGGGGTGATGAAATCCTTGCTCATGCCAATGCCTCCTGCACGCTCAGGGGACGCATATCGGTCCACAGCGCGCCGATGCGCGCCAGACAGTCCGTGCGCAGGGCGGGGTCGCCCACGGGTGTCCAGCCCGCGGGGATGGGGTGCGTGGCACGCGTCATCGAATAGCGCCCTTCGCAATTGCGCAGCACGCGCCACAGGATCTGGGGTTCGGTGGTCAGGGTCATCTGGATTTTCCTTTCAGCTCTTTCCCTGCTGACGTTTCGGAGGCGGGAAAATTCACCGGTTCAAAAAAATTTCTGCAAAGGGTGAATTTTCCGCCCGCTGCCGCGTCCTGTGACCAAGACAAGGAGAAACGCATGGCCGACAGCGATCTGTCCGATCCCGACCTGTACCGCCTGATGTGGCGGCTGGGCCTGCCCGCGATGGCGGGGCTGTCGCTGAATGCGTTGCATCAGGCGGTGGATGCGGCCTTTGTCGGGCGTCTGGGATCGGACGCGCTGGCGGCCCTTGTGGTGCTGGCACCGCTTGCCGGGCTGGTTGCGGCGGCGGGCATCGGGCTGGGCATAGGGGCTGCCAGTGCGACGGCCAGATCATTGGGCGCAGGGCGGCCGGATCAGGCGCGCGCCGTTGCGGGTCTGTCGATGACGGCCGCGCTGGTGCTGGCGGTCTGTGCTGTCGGCGGGCTGTGGAGCTTTGGCGAAGGGGTGTTGCACCTGTTGGGCGCACGTGGCGCATTGCTGGCAACGGCGCGGCCCTACCTGCTGATACAGGCCCTGACCATCGGCTGTGCGATCCTGCAGATCCTGTGCGATTTCCTGGCCATCGGGCGCGGCAATGCAGCCTTCAGCCTGAAAACACTGGGCCTTTGTTTTGGTCTGAACATCCTCCTTGATCCTTTGTTCATCTTTGGTCTGAACCTTGGCTTGGCGGGGGCGGCGTGGGCGACGCTGTGCGCGCAGGGCGTCACCCTGTGCGTCTGGGCGTGGCATTTTCACACCCCGCGCGGTCGCCCGACCCTTGGCCCGCTGCGCCTGTTGGCGCCGGTGCTGCGCGTCGGGTTGCCCGAGGCGGTGGCGGTCGCGGTCACAACGATAAGCCTGATGGCGCTGCTGCGCATCGCCACCGCGTTCGGCGGTGCGGATGAGGTGGCAGCCTTGGGGCTCGCGCTGCGTCTGGTCTTTGTCGTGATGCTGCCGCTGGAAGGGTTTGCCATTGGCGTTCAGCCGATCCTGTCCCACGCGCATGGCCGCGCCAATGCCGCGCGTTTCGCGGCCACCCTGCGCAGGATTCTGTGCATGTGCGGCGCGATTACCGCAGCGCTTTCCATACTGTTCAGTATGGGTGCGCGCCCGTTGGTGCGCCTGTTCGTGGTTGATCCTGACACCGTCGCACAGGCCGCCGAGATGCTGTCATATCTGGCCCTGTCTCTGCCTGCGGTTGCGCTGCGCCTGTGTGCACAGATCAGCCTGCAAGCCACTGTGCAGCCACGGATGGCGACGCTTTTGGGTCTTGCGCCGATGGGCTGGCTGCTGTGGCCGTCGATGGCGCTGCTGGTGCCGCTGTTCGGCCCCGTCGGTATCGCCATATCCGTTCTTGTTGCGGCCTGGCTGGCCGCCTTTCTGGCGCTGGTCCCGATCCGTGCCGCCCTTTTCCCCCTCTCACCCACCGGAGCCTCTGTATGACGCGAACACCCCCCACACCCGATCTGATTTCACCGAGCCGTCCCGTGCCCCATGACGCCAGCGCCACGCCGATCTTTCAAAGCAGTTCGTTCCTGTTCGACAGCTATGCCCAGATCGAGGATGTCTTTGCCGGACGCTCTGACAGGTTCATCTATTCGCGCGGCGACAACCCGACAGTCTGCGAACTGGAAGACCTGATTGCGCGGCTGGAAGGTGGCGAAGCGGCACGCGGGTTTTCGTCGGGGATGGCGGCGATTTGCGGCGCGGTGCTGCCTTTTGTACAGGCCGGTGACCGCATCGTTGCGGTCGAGCATTTGTATTCAGACGCGTTCCGCCTGTTCGAAACGGTGCTGGCGCGGTTCGGGGTTGAAACGGTTTACATCGACGGCACCGACACGCAGGCGATGGTTGACGCCTTGGCGGGCGCGCGACTGGTCTATCTGGAAAGCCCGACCTCGTGGACCTTTCGTCTGCAAGACCTGCGGGCCATCGCGACCGAGGCGCGGCGGCTTGGGGTGGTTTCGGTGATCGACAACAGCTGGGCCACACCCCTGTACCAGCGCCCGCATGATCTGGGCGTCGATCTGGTGGTGCATGCGGCGTCGAAATACCTGTCGGGCCACAGCGACACGCTGGGCGGGCTGGTCACGGGATCGCGCGAGATGATCCAGGCCATCGACCATGAGGCCACCCACCTGTTCGGCGGACGGATGTCCCCGATGGATGCGTTTCTGGTGCTGCGCGGGATGCGCACGCTGGATATGCGGATGGCACGCCATATGCAGACCGGTCTGGAGCTGGCGCGCGGGCTGGCGGACCATCCGCAGGTCACAGCCGTGCATCATCCCGGATTGCTGGCGACCCGCCCCGAGGGGCTCAGCGGTTTTGGCGGGTTGTTTGCCTTTGATCTGGCGGCGGGCCTGGATGTGGCGCGCTTTTGCGATGCGCTGCGCACCATCCGTATCGGGGTCAGCTGGGGCGGACCCGAAAGCCTGATCGTACCGGGGCAGGCGGCCTGCGGATTGGCGGGGGCGGCAAATGTGTTCCAACGCTTTGGCGTCAGCCCGCGCACCATCCGGTTGGCGGCGGGGCTGGAACCTGCGGCATTGCTGATGGACGACCTGCGCACGGCCTTGCACGCGGCAGCAGAGGCTGCAGCATGATGCGTGATGTTGTGGCGCAGGGCATGGCCGACAGTGGCGGCACCCGTTGGTTCGACCTGAAAGACAGCCAGACCGGCGACATTCGGCGTGTGTTCCTGTGGGTGCCGCCCGGCGAAGCCCCCGCCGATGGGTGGCCCGCGCTGTGGCTGCTGGATGGCAATGCGGTGATCGGCACGGCCGTTGATGTGATGCGCGCCCAGGCGTTCTGGCCCACGGGCACCAACCTGGGCTGGGGCGTGCTGATCGCGGTGGGTTATCCGACTGACGCGGCTTACGATTCCTTTCGCCGCAGCTGGGATCTGGGGCCGCCGCCGGGTCAAAGCTATCCGCCCTTTGCCGCCGATGGACCAAGGGTCAGGACCGGCGGCGGCGCGGAAATGGCGCGGTTCCTGCTGGAAGACGTGCGCGGCTTTCTGGCCGGTCAGGTTGCGCTTGATCCGGCGCGGCAATCGTTGTTCGGCCATTCCTTTGGCGGTCTGTTCGCCTTGTGGCTGATGTTCACCCGTCCCGATGCCTTTGCCAACTGGATTGCAGCCAGCCCGGCGATCACGTGGGAAGACAGCTTTTTGCTGCAACACCTGGATCGTTTCGACGCGGGATCACACCGGCTGCGGGTGCATCTTTCAGCGGGGGAATGGGAGGGCGATGCGTTGGCACCGTTTCAGGCCGGCGGACCCGAAGCTGCCGAGAGGCGCGCGGAAAAGGCCAGGGCCCGCACCGTCGCCGCCGCGCAGGAGATGGCGACGGCCCTGTCGGCGCGCGGGGTTGCGACCCGGTTCGAAATCTATCCCGACGAGACGCATATGTCGGTGCTGCCGGTGGCGGTGAACCGCGCGCTTCGATGGGCTTTTGCCCTTGCTGACACGCAGGCCCGGCCTGCGTCACCACAGATCAAAGAAAGGACGTGAATGTGGCTTTTGATATGCCTTTGACAGACCGCCCCGTGGCGCAGCGTGGCAAAGATCATGTACAGATTGGGGCGGATCTTGTACTGCTTCTCAGCGATGCAGGTGATGGCAGGCTGGGCCTGAGGGCGACGCCGGATCTGACCGTCGCACAGGCGCTCGCGGCTTTCGAGACGCTCAGCGCAGAGGGCGGCGAGGTGGCCATCCGGCTGGACGGCGCGGACTGGGCGGGCTTGCTGCCTCGGCTTGCGTTGATGGGCGTCGCAACAGCCGTTGGCACGGCGCATTGGGTGCTGCCGGTGGCGTTCTGGCAGGTGCCCGACCGCTGGATCATGCATCCGACACCCCCTTGGCCGACGCTGTGGCGCACCGGCCCCAACGGACGCCACCCCGTGCGCCCGCCCAAACCTGCAGGGCCCCTGTACCGCCGCTATATTCCATGGCTCGGCCAGCACATTGAACTGCGCGCGGCCTGTATCGACGATCTGGCCACCTTTCACCGCTGGCAGAACGACCCGCGCGTCGCTGCATTCTTTGAAGAGGCGGGCACGCTGGAGGCGCACCGCGACACCCTGCAAACCCTGATCGCAGACCCGCATATCCTGCCGGTGATCGGCAGCCTGGACGGGCGTGATTTTGGCTATTTCGAGCTGTATTGGGCGCGTGAAAACCGGATTGGCGGCGTCTATGACGCCGATCCGTGGGATCGCGGCTGGCACGTGCTGATCGGCGAGGATGACATGCGCGGCGCGGATTATGTCACCGCGTGGATGCCGTCGCTGATGCACTACATGTTTCTGGCCGAACCGCGCACGCAGGCCCTGATGGGCGAGCCGAAGGCAAGCCACTTGAAACAGCTCAGGAACTTGGGGCGCGGCGGCTTTGCCCATGTGCGCGATTTCGATTTTTCCCACAAACGCGCAACGCTGGTGCGGTTGGAACGCCAGCATTTTTTCGAATCCCGCATCTGGGCACGACCCGACACCGGGCAGGGCACGCCGCTGGCCCTGTCGCTGACAAACATGCTTGGCACAGGAGAAAACCGATGAATGATATGAATGCGCAACCGCTGGATGTGATCGGCATCGGCTTTGGCCCCTCGAACCTTGCGCTGGCGGTGGCCTTGCACGAACGCGGCAGCCGCTTGCGCGCAGGGTTTCTTGAGGCAAAACCGGCCTTTGCCTGGCATCCGGACATGATGCTGGCGGGCACCGATATGCAGGTGTCTTTCCTGAAAGACCTGGTGTCCCTGCGCAATCCGCGCAGCGGGTTTTCGTTTCTCAGCTATCTGCATGCCAAGGGACGCCTGTCGCGCTTTATCAACCGCAAGACGTTTTTCCCCAGCCGGGAAGAGTTCAACGACTATCTGGGCTGGATCGCGGGCCAGTTTTCCAATTGCCATTACGACAGCCGGGTCACCGCCATCGAACCGGTGCAAAAGGGAGACCGGGTGACCCATCTGGCGGTGCACAGCCAAGGCGCGGACGGCAGGCAGACGCGCCATATGGCCCGCAACGTGGTGCTGGCACCGGGCGGCAAGCCGCATTGGCCCGAGGTTTTCGCGCCCTTGCGGGACAGCGGCCGGGTGTTCCACACAAATGACTATCTTTCGCAGGTCGTGCCCCGGTTGAAGCCGGGCCAGCGCATTGCCGTGATTGGCGCAGGCCAAAGCGCCGCCGAAGTCTTTGCCGATCTTGCAGCCCGCCCCGAACAGCCACGGGTCGACATGATCCTGCGCGGCAGGGCCATCAAGCCATCGGATGACACGCCCTTTGTGAACGAGATCTTTGATCCCGCACAAACGGACCGGTTCCACGGTTTGCCGGAAAAGGCGCGGGCGCAGACCCTGCACAGCCTTGCGGCCACAAACTATGCGGTGACCGATGCGGACCTGATCGAACAGATCTACGAAACGCTTTATGCCCAGGACGTGCGCGGGGAAGACCGTCTGGGCCTGTTGGCGGAGACGCAGGTGCAAGAGGCGCAACAGGCGGGTGCGCAGGTCGGGTTGCACTTGTCAGGGCCGTCCGGGTCGCAGGTCGCGGCTTACGACCTTGTGGTTCTGGGTACAGGGTACCGCCGCGCGCTGGACCAGTCGGTTCTGTCAGACCTGATCCCGTGGCAGGCCGCGTCAGCGCCGGATCGTGACTATCGTTTGCCGATGAAGGACAGGTTCGAGCCGGGCATTTTCGTTCAGGGCTTTAGCGAGCCGACACACGGGCTAAGCGACACTTTGCTGTCGGTTCTGGCGCTGCGGTCGGACGAGATTGCGCAACAGCTTGAAACCCTGCACGGATCTGCCTCTGCCATTGCGGCCGAATAAGCTGTTGTTCCGCCCCTGTGTCGTGCAGGGGTGGAAAATACACGTATTTGGCGAAAAATTGCCCGCACCGACGGCCTGGCAGGTTGTGGTGCCCTTGGGTTGGGCGTAAAGGGGTCACAGGTCCACTCAGCTTGTGCGCTAGGCAGACATTTTGTCCTGTCCTTCCCATTCAAGCGCTAAAGATGGCTAAATCATCAGAACCTGTCCCCGCTGGCTGTGCTTTGACACGGCAAAAACTGCTGCGTCATTTGATTGACGAGCGTGAAATGCTGTTGTGCGATGCGATGCGCATTATCGGCAATCGCGACCGCGCCGAAGATGTGGTCCAGGATGCGGCCATGCGCTGTCTCAGCAGCAAGGCCATTGGCACAGAGATCGCCAGCCCGCGCGGTTTCCTGCGCCGGATCGTGCGCAATCTGGCGCTGGATCATCGCCGCCGCGAGATCAGCGAACGGATCACGCCGCTTGAACTGGATGATGATCTGTTATGCGACAGACCCACGGCCGAAACGCAGTTGCAGGACAGACAGCGGCTTGGTCGGCTGGCCAAAGGTCTGAGCGCATTGCCCGCGCGCGAGGCTGACATCATTTTCGCGCATCGCCTGAGGGTCGAAAGCCAAAAGGATATTGCGCGGCGCTATGGGCTGTCACCTGCCAGGATAAACGGGATCATTGCACATACGCAGGCCAGGCTGGCGGTCTATGTGGATGCGTCCGATCACAAGGACATGGCCGGGCAGGTCGATGACAAGAGGTGACCCTAGGTTCTGACCGCCTGCAATCAGATACCCTACGGGTCGGTGGACTGAAGACCAGCAAGCGTAACCCCGCGTTTTTCGCCGCTGGCAAGCACGGCTTTGCGCACGGTTTCGCTTTGATCCAGCAGGCGGCGAAAGCGCGCCTCGTCCAGCACAAGAAGCGTCGAGGGCGCGATTGCCCGTACTTCGGCGCGGCGGGTCTTGTTCATCAGGATCGCCAACTGGCCGAACATCTCGCCACGTCCCAGCCGCAGGGTTTTTCCTGCGCTCTCCAGTTCGACGGCGCCCGAGGCAATAAAGAACACGCTTTTCGCCGTGCTATCCTTGAGGATGATGGCATCCCCGGCGTTGACATAGCGGGTCTGGAGGGCGCGGCCCAACCGTTTCAGCGCCGTTTCGTCAAAATCTGCGAACAGTGG
This sequence comes from Pseudosulfitobacter pseudonitzschiae, assembly GCF_900129395.1. Taxonomy (GTDB): domain Bacteria; phylum Pseudomonadota; class Alphaproteobacteria; order Rhodobacterales; family Rhodobacteraceae; genus Pseudosulfitobacter; species Pseudosulfitobacter pseudonitzschiae. The sequence continues at coordinate 11,269 of NZ_FQVP01000006.1, read as the reverse complement.
AAATTGTTTGACGAGTTCCTCACGCTGGAGCGCGATATCGAGGCGCGGGCGATCTTCCGCCGCGGCGCGCCGTGCCGCCAGTGACTGCATAAGCGCGGTGTAGACCTCGGCCCCGATCAGCCCGTCTTCGCGCATCGCCATGTATTCGCGTTCCTCAAAGCGCAACGCGGTGCGACGGATAATGCGACGTTCCAGCTTCTCGGCATAGCCGGGATATTGCAGGCGCAGTCCCTCAAGCGCGGTTTCCACAGCTTCGATCCGGCGCGACAGCAGTTCGTGCAAAAGGTCGGCCACCCGCCGCCCATGGATGCGGACGATGCGATTGTCGATGAACAGGCTAAGGTCGCGCAGGATCAGCCGCTGCGACAACAAAAGCTCGAACCTGTCTGCGGTCATTCGGCCCAGCGGTGCAGGAAGGCGCAGCCGATTGCGCAGCATCACGGCCAATCGGAACACTTTGCCATAAGCCACGCTGCGACGGGCGGCGAGTTGGTATCCACTGCGTCCGCCCGCCTGCGCCCCTTCGATAAGACGGTCGGCATCCGACAGAACCTGCTCTGCCATCCGGGCGGTGATCGTGCGCTCGCGCACCCGCGCCAGAATGGTGTCACGTTCATGACCGGCAAGCGCAATCAGCCCCAGCGTGATCCGGTCGCGATCCAGAATCCCGACGCTGTCCTCGGCGGCTTTGACGGTTTCGTCCAGTCGTTCGCCGAACTGCTTGGCCTCGGAGCGAACGATGTCGCGCGTCAGTTCGTAGTTTTCGGTGGCGCGTGCGACGTCCTCGCGCACGGTTTGCAGCGCAACCGCCACGACCTGCCGCGACAGCGCCTCGTCGATGGGGGAGAGCCGGTCAAGGCCGAGCCAGCCGATCACGGACCGCAACGTCGTACCCTGCACCACGAGTGTGAACAGCGTGAAACCGGTGGCCAGGATGCCCACCACCCGTTTGACTTCAAGCGGTACGCGGAGGCTTTCGGTGACGGCCAGCGCAAGCGCCAGCGTAACCGCGCCCCGAAGGCCACCCCAGAGGATGGCGGCGCGGTAGGGCCTTTCGATGGCGGGCGAGATCCGCAAGGAGGTCAGAAGCGGCAGCAATCCGAACAAGATCAGCGCCCGTGCCGCGATGGCGGCCACGATCACCACGCCGATCAGGGCAAAGTCTGTAACGCGGACCCCTTCCAGAAGGCGCGGGATCAGAAGGGCGGCAAGAATAAAGATCAACGCCCCCGCCCAATGGGCCAGGACACCCCAAAGCTCGCGCAGATTTGCCCAGGCCTGCGGCGGCAATCGCCCCGGCCCGGTCAGGTTCAGCGTCAGCCCCGCGGTGACGACCGCGATCACCCCTGACGCCCCTATACTCTGCTCTGCGCCGATATAGACCAGATACGGCAGTGCCACCGAGATCGAGATTTGCGCAAGTTCATGGCCGTTGAAAAACGCCATGATCCCGACCGCGAGCCGTGCGGCCAGCCAGCCTGTCAGTGCGCCACCGGCGATCAGCATCGGAAAACGCATCAGCGCGTCGCTGAGGTTCGGGTCGGGCACGCCCAGCATCACGAAGCCGATGAAGAGGCCAAAGAGCGCGATGGCGGCCGCGTCATTCAAAAGGCTCTCACCCTCGATGATCCGCGCCAGACGACGCGGTGCCGAGATCGAACGAAAGATAGAGACAACCGCCGATGGGTCAGTGGTCGATACGATCGCCCCGATCAGAAGACAGGCCGCCAGCGGCAGCGAACTGGCCCATGAAAGCGCATAGCCCACGGTCAGCGTGGCCACCACCACAGCGACGACAGCCAGAACAAGGATCGGGACCCAGTCGTCAAGCATTCGGCGCAGGTTCATCCCCAGCGTCGCCTGGAACAGCAACGTCGGCAGGAAGACATAAAGGAAGACGTTGGACCGGATCGGCAGCCCCAGGATCGCCTCGGCGATGGGATTCAGCGCGTCCGTCAACTCGGTGCGCAGGAAGAAGATCGCGCCGCCCCCGATCAGAATGCCAAGCATGGCAAGGATCACACTGAAAGGCAGGCGCAAACGCGCCGCGAGCGGCTCTGCCACGCCGATGACGAGGAAGAGTGAAGCAATGATCGTGGTAACCAGGACTATATCCATGGCCCTGAATTAGCAGGGAAATGATGGGAGGGAAATCAATATTGGCGGCGTTTGGGCCTGCCTCGGCATAGTTCCGACGCCGTGTATGGAAATGCCTCGTTTTTAGGTGAAATTGAGCAAGGCCAGATCCGCAACACGCATGGCCCGCATGCTGTCGCAAGTCACGACAGCGCCACGTTCCGGCAATGGCTTTTTACCCCTCGCAAGCTTATTGAAACCCGGCGCATGAGAAAACCGGCGGTGGTGCACCGCCGGTTCCAGAAAGAGATCAACGTGTCAGTTCTGTCCAGATGCGGGTATAGAGGTCCTGTGCTTCCGGTGCGCAAAGGGTCTGTTCAATGGCCGCGCCTTGCAGGTCTTCGGGCACCTCCAGTTCCGGTGCGCTGATCAATGCGGGGTCCATGAACGCTTCGGACCCTGTGATGGCGTTGTTGTACATCGTGTAATTCGAGATCATCGCGGCATTTTCGGGTTCCATGACGAAATTCTGGAACAGCTTGGCATTCTCGACATTGGCCGCGTCAGCCAGGATGGCGAGGTTGTCCATCCACTTCATATAGCCGTCCTTGGGCCAGCCATAGGCAAAGCCATCGTTCAGGCCGCGCACGCGGGCGGCGGCACCGCTCCAGAAGACCGAGGCGCTCAGATCCTCGTTGATGAATTTCTCGAACGAAGGATAGTCGACCGAAGCCCAGTTTTCCTTGGCCGAAAGCAGCAGATCGCGCGCCTTGCTGAGGCTTTCGCGGTCGGTGGTGCAGGGCTCGGCGCCGATGTAGCTGAGGGTCATGTCGATCATGTCGTTCATGCTGGGCACGATATTGATGCCGCCCTTGAGCTCTTCCGGCGGGTCGAGAAAGATCGCGGCGGTGTTGATGTCGCCGTCATAGACCTTTCTGTTCACCATGACGCCGGTGGTGCCCCAGACCCAAGGCACGGTGTACTTGCGTTCGGGGTCTGTCGGGATCGATTTCCACTGGTCCGCGATGTTGTGAAAGTTCTCCATCCCGGCCGGGTTGCTTTCCATCAGCAGGCCCTGGTCGACATAGGCGGGGATGAAATAGCCGCTGACGATGATCACATCCATGCCGTGACCGCCGGCCTGAATGCGGGCGATGGCCTCTTCGTTGGCGACAAAGTCGGTCAGGGTGACTTCGACGTCATATTCCTTCGAGAATTTCTCAAGCAGGTCCGGCGGGGTGTAGAGCCCGAAGTTGTAGACGTTCAGGTTGCCTTCGGCGGTGGCGGACTGTGCCAGCAGCGTCAGCCCGGCGGCAAGCGCGGTTCCGGTGTGGGTGCGTTTCATTGAAAAGACTCCGATGTTGGATTGGGGTTGTCAGTTTCTTCTTGGTTATTGTTTGGTGCGGGTGATGACCCACGAGGCGGCGACGATAGAGATGCTGGCGAAAAGCAGCAGCGCCGAGATCGCGTAGATTTCCGATGTGAGATTGCGACGCAGTTCGCCCATCAGGTAGGTGGGCAGGGTTTCCTGTCCCGGCGATTTGACCAGGCTGCTGACCACCACGTTGTCGAGCGAGATCACAAAGGCCAGCATGAAACCGGTGAGGATGCCCGGCAGCAACAGCGGCAGCGTGACACGCCGGAAGGTGTAGAACCGGCCGGCATAGAGGTCCATCGACGCGGTCTCCAACGTCAGGTCCATGCCCGCCAGGCGGGCGCGGATCGGCAAAAAGGCAAAGGGGATGCAAAAGGTGGTATGGGCCGCGATCAGATAGCCAAGGCCCTGATAGCCGGTCACCTGCTTGACCTGTGCCAGCACCACCATGAGGGCGATGCCAAAGACGATTTCCGGAACAAGCAGCGGCTGGTTCACGATGATGACGATGCTGCCTTGTCCCTTGATCTGCCTGCCCCGTGTCACGGCCAGCGCCACCGCCGTGGCAAGGCAGGTGGACAACAGCGCCGCCGCAAGGGCCACGATCACCGAGTTCACTGCCGCGCTGCGGAACGCGGCGTTGTCCAGGGCGGCCGCGAACCAACGCAACGACAGGCCCTCCCAGCGGCCCGCGGTATCACTGCCGTTAAACGCGTTCACCACCAGGATAAGCACCGGGATGTAAAGCGCGAGGAAGGTGACGATTGCGATGGTTGCGGCACCGGGCACATGGGTGACGTCAAAGCGTTTGTTAGCCATTGGTTGCGTCTCCTTTTGCGGCGCGGCGCGCGTACCAGACCATTGCGCCAACCACGACGAGGGTCAGGGTGATCGACAGCGCGGCACCCAGGGGCCAGTTGCGGCCCTGCCCGAATTGCAGGTCGATCAGGTTGCCCCACATCATCGCGCGTCCGCCCCCCATCAGGCGCGGCGTGACATAGGCGCCAAGTGCCGGGATGAAGACCAGGATCGAACCGGCAACGATGCCTGGCCACATCAACGGCAGCACCACCCTGCGCAGGCAGTAAAGCCGCGAGGCGTGCAGGTCATAGGCGGCCTCGGCCAGGCGGAAATCGAACTTTTCGATGGCGGCATAGACCGGCAGCACCATCAACGGCAGGTAGACATAGGTCATCCCCACCAGCACGGCGCCATTGGTGAACATCATTTGAAGGGGCTCGTCTATCAGGCCCGTCGCCAGCAACAGCCGGTTCAGCGTGCCGTCGGCGCGGATCACCTCTTGGATCGCGATGGTGCGGACCAGCAGGTTGGTCCAGAACGGCACGGTGATCAGGAACATCCAATAGGCCCGCGTCGCGGGCGGTCGCGTTGCGATGAACCAGGCGGTGGGGATGCCAAAGACAAAGGTCAGGGCGGTGGTCGCCAGCGCCAGCAGGATCGACCGGGCCAGGATCGTCAGGTGCGCGGTGGCCGGAATGTAGCTGTCATCGAAAAAGTCCCGATCGAGGAACACGGCTCTCCAACCCTCAAGCGAAAACCCCCACTGGACGTTGCCGTATTGGCCGGCCTCCATGAAGGAATAGGCGACCATGACCCCCAGCGGCAGGATCGAGCAGAGGGTGATCACCGTGAGCGCGGGCAGTGCCAGCGACCAGCGTCGCCGGGTCTCGGCGCGCGCCACGGCGCTTTCGCTGGCGGCAGCGGTGGGGTTACGCGGCATTGGCAATGTCCTCTGGCAACAGGCGCAGTGCATCGACAGGCAGCGCGACCCGGAGCGGCTCTCCCTCGGCGAAGGTCGTGGTGGCGTGAGAGTTGTTGGGCGCGCGCAGGCTTAGGGTGTCGCCGTTTTCCAAGCGCAGCGTCACGTGGGTATCGGTGCCGGAAAAGACCAGCGCCTCGATCTGCCCGTCGAGCGTGACGGCATTGCCGCCGGCAGAGCCGACAACGACCTGTTCGGGGCGGATCATCACGGTGACCGGGCCGCTGGCATCCGCACCGTGTGGCAACGGCACGGGCGCTTGCCCGGACAGCGAAAGCTTGCCACCGGCAACCGTGCCAGACAGGAAATTCGCCTCGCCGATAAACTCGGCCACGAAACGGTTGGCGGGGTGATCGTACAGTGTCCGGGGGTCGGCCACCTGTTGCAGGGTTCCGCCATCCATCACCGCAATGCGGTCCGACATTGTCAGCGCCTCGTCCTGATCGTGGGTGACGAAGATGAAGGTCAGGCCCAATTCGCGTTGGAGACGTTTCAGCTCGAACTGCATCTGTTTGCGCAGCTTCAGATCCAGCGCCGAAAGCGGTTCGTCCAGCAACAGGATTCGCGGGCGTGGGGCCAGCGCCCGTGCCAGTGCCACGCGCTGCTGTTGCCCGCCGGACATCTGGCTGCTTTTGCGGTCGCGCAGGTGCGCCATCTGCACGATTTCGAGGATTTCATCTACCCGCGGGGCGATCTCTGCCGGATTGGTGCCGCGCGCCTCCAGCCCGAAGGCCACGTTCTGCGCCACCGTCATGTGCGGAAACAGCGCATAGCTTTGAAACACGGTGTTCACGGGCCGGTGGTTCGGCGGGATCGTCGCGATGTCCTTGCCGTCCAGCACCAGCTGCCCGCCACTGGGCTGCTCAAAGCCTGCGATCAGCCGCAGCAGGGTTGTCTTGCCGCAGCCCGAGGGGCCGAGCAGCGTAAAGAACTCGCCTTCCTCAATGGTGATGTCGATCGACTTCAGCGCCTGAAAAGCGCTGTCACCGGAGCCAAATTTTTTCGAAAGCGAACGTATGTCGAGCATGTGACCCTACCTTGAGAATTTCTCGAAAGTTATTGACAAAAATATTTTAGTCAATAAAAAATTTTAGTAACACAAAAAGATTGAATGCGAAAAAGAGACCCCGATGCCCAAGGATGCAGAACCCGGATTGCGTGATCGCAAGAAAGCCAGGCGGCGGGAGGGTATCATTGCGGCGACTATCGACTTGTTCGAAGAGAAAGGCGTGGATGCGACCACGATCGCGGACATCGCTGAAGCCTGCGAAGTGTCTGCGCCTACTGTTTTCAACTACTTCGGGTCCAAGGATGGCATTCTGCTTGCCATCATCGAGGAGGGCACACAGCGCAAGCGCGAGAGCGGATCGCGCCGGCCGCGCCTGGACGGGGTTCCGTTGGCCAGCATCGTGCTGGACCTGTTTTCAGAGGTCTCGCAGGAAACCCTGGATATCGCGTCGCGTCGGTTGTGGCGATATGCCGAAGCGTCGGTCATCCGGCGGCCCGATACGGACCTGTCAAAGCGATTCCGCAACACCTCGCGCCTGCTGATCGACGCCATTGTCGAGCGGCTGGAGACCTACGAGCTGCGCACGCGTTTGGGATCGCCGATGGATATCCGCTATCTTGCGACCCTGCTGCATGACCTCTGGATGCCCTGCTATCTGACCTTGATCACGGACCCGCAGACCACTCTGGCGGATCACGATGCGATGCTTTCGCAGCGGATCACGCCCTTTTTGAACCACGTCTTTGACGACAGCACGCTGGCCGCAACTTATCTGCGCCGGGCAGGAGATTCCGCATGACCCCCACACTTGTTTTCCTCAATGCCAGCGTTCTGACGATGGACCCCGAGGCACCCCGCGCAACCGCAGTTGCGGTCAGCGATGACAGGATCGTCGCTGTCGGTTCCGATGCCGAGATCGACGCGCTGGCGGGGCCTGATACGCGCAGGATCGACGCAGGCGGGCGGACGCTGTTGCCCGGTTTCGTGGAATCGCATGTGCATCTTTTCATGGGCGGTTACAACGAAACCGTGATCCGCGCCGACCGGGTCAGTGGCCTGGAAGAGCTGCGCGCGGCTGTTACGGCCTACGCGGCCGGCCATCCCGAGCAGAGCCTGCTGGTGGGGCAAGGGGCCGATTATGCGATCCTTGGACAGGATCGGTTGCTGGACCGCCATGTGCTGGATGAAATCTGCCCGGACAGGCCGCTGATGATCATGGCCTATGATTTCCACACGGCCTGGGCCAATACCCCGGCGCTTGAGGCGGCAGGCCTGCTTGACGGGCGCGAACTGCCGCGCGGCAACGCGGTGGTGATGGGCGCGGACGGCAAGGCCACGGGCGAATTGCACGAGAAACTGGCGATGCTGCCGGTGCTTGAGGTGCGCAACGTGGGCGGGCGCGAGTCGCTGGGCATGTCGGGGATCGAACCGCCGGTTCCTCCGACACAAAAAGAGCGGGCAGAAGACCGCGAAACGCTTAAGGTCGGCCTGCGCCATGCGGCGCGCCATGGCATCACGACGATGCACAACATGGACGGCAATCGGTACATGATGGAGATCCTGCGCGAGATCGAGGACGAGGGCGCGCTGATCTCGCGGCTGCGGGTGCCGTTTCACCTGACGGCGGAAATGGATCTGTCTGAACTGGACCGCGCCAGTGCCATGACGCGGGATTTCACCGGGGACACCCTGTGTTCGGGCTTCGTCAAGATTTTCCTCGACGGGGTGATCGCGAGCGGTACGGCGGCGATGCTTGAACCCTATGCCAATCGCCCGGACCATCGGGGCGACCTGCTGTTCACCCGCGAGGATTTTATCGCAGCGGCGGTAGAGATCGATAAACGCGGCATGCAGATCGCCATACATGCCATCGGGGACGCCGCCGTGCGGCTGGCCCTGGACGGCTATGAGGCGGCGGCCAAAGCCAACGGCCCGCGCGACCGTCGGCACCGGATCGAGCATGTGGAGATGTTGCACCTCGACGATCTGGGGCGTTTTGCCGAACTGGGTGTCATCGCCTCGATGCAGCCGCCGCACGCACCGGTGCGCGAGGATGAGACCACCGTGGGGATCGGTGCGGACCGGGCGGGCATGGCCTATGCCTGGCGCAGGATTGCCGACACGGGTGCGGTCGTCTCCTTTTCCTCGGACTGGCCGATTGTGCCGATCTCTCCGCTGGCGGGGATTCAGGCGGCGATGACGCGGCAGAACTGGGTCGCGGGGGGGCCGGATCAGCGGTTGTCCCTGCACGAGGTTTTGGCGGCATACACCTGCAACGGCGCATATGTGGGTTTCGCGGAAGGGCTGACCGGCACGATCCGGACCGGCATGAAGGCGGACCTTGCCCTGCTGTCAGGTGATATCGAGACAACACAGGCGGACCGGATCGGGGCGCTGGAGGTTGACCTGACACTGTTCGACGGAAAGGCTACGCATGAGCGCTGACTGTCCTGACATGACAGCATTGGGTGCGCCGCTGTCGCCGGGCCAGCCCCGCCTGACCCGCGTCTGTTCGATCCGGGCCGAGATTGGACCCGCAACCGAATTCGACACAAGCCGGGGCACGGGCAGGGCGCTGTTCCCGATCACCGGAGGCGAGGCGGTCGGCGCAGACTGGCGCGCGAAGATCCTGCCCGGCGGTGCCGATTTCGCCCGCCGCCTCGCCGATGGCACCTATGAGATCGAAGCGCGCTATTTCCTTGAGCTTGAGGACGGGACAATCCTGATGGTGCACAATGCGGGGCGTATGGTGCCACAAGCAGATGGCAGCTTTCACGGGCGCACCCGGGCAGAGATGGAGGTGTCTGCAGGCCCCCACGCGGCATTGGGCGACATGGTGCTGTTCGGAACCGCCCTTGCCCCCTCAGGCGATGATGGAAATGTCTTCATCGAACTCTGGCACGCCGAGATCTGAGGCGGGGATCAGGACCGTCTGCCCCACAATAACCCACTGAGTCCGTCAATGGCCCCGTTCCGGGTTGTGAACCGCTTCATCCGGCCTGTCGTCGAGCGTCTGCTTGAGCAGATGAACGCCATCGGCAATGTCCGCCCGGATGGCCAGCCCCAGCGCTTCGGCGTCGTTGCGCCGAATCGCCTCAAGGGTCATCTGGTGCTTGTCTACGATGTCGGATTTCTCTTCCATCTTGAAAACGCTGCGCATGAAGGGGCCGAACTGCATCCACACGCTTTCCAGCAGCGGCACCAACACCTCGGACGCGCCGGACCGGTAAAGCGTGAAGTGAAACTGGTAGTTCTGCTGCATGTACACCCCGGCGTCGCCGGTGGTGTAGCTGTGGTTCATACGCTGGTCGCAGGCTTCCATTTCCGCGATTTTTTCCGGCGTCATGAACGGCAGGGCGCGCATGGCACAGAGCGGTTCCAGCTGTCGGCGGGCCTGCATCAGCTCGTCAAAGCGGTCGCGGGTCAGCGCCGGAACGCAAAAGCGCCCGTTGCGCTGAACCTCAAGGGCGCGTTCCCCCACCAGCCGCGTGATAGCACCGCGCACAGGCATAAGGCCCACGTCCATCGTCTGGCTGATGTCGCGGGCATTAATATTCGTGCCCGGCGCAAACTGCCCCGAAATCAGCTGCTCGCGCAGCGTCTGATAGATCTGTTGGTGCAGGGTCGAGATATCGCGCATTCAGTTCTACCATTGCTTTCGTGATCCGGAGGGCTGCGCGCTATGACAGGGTCCGCGCACCCAAGATGTCCGGCAGGGGCCGGTTGGTGCCCCGAACCTAGCCAGTCAAGATGCCTTTGCCAATTCGGTCAGGCCAATGGACCCATTGGCATTCATCCGATTTGAACCTTGCTTTCCTGCAGGATGTTGCCGCCGTCCACAACCAGCAGTGATCCGTTCACATAGCTTGCCTCTTCGGAGGCGAGAAAGACAGCCGCCGCCGCGATTTCGTCAGGGCGTCCTGCACGGCCCAAGGGTGTGTGGCGCGCGGCGATCCGCTCTCCCTCGGTCGAGGCGCCGGTGTCGACCCATCCCGGCGCGACCGCGTTGACCGTGACGCCAAAGCGCCCAACCTCCAGTGCCAGCGCATGTGTCATTCCGACCATGCCTGCCTTGGCCGCGGAATAGGCTGCCTCGCCTTCGTTCGAGACAAGCGGGCCGGTCACAGAGGCGATGTTCACGATCCGCCCGATGCCGCGTTCGGTCATGTCGCCAAGAAACGCCTTGGTCACAAGGAATGCCGTCTTGAGCGTCACATCGATGCCGACATCCCAATCGGCTTCGGTGAGGGACAGAAAGCTGCGCTGAAGCGCGGGGGCGGCAACCGACCCCATGCCCGCATTGTTGACCAGCACATCGACGTGGCCGACCTCGGCCCGCAGGCGCGTGACCTCCTCCGCTTTGGTCAGGTCGGCGACATGCGACGTGATCTGGAAACCCTCGGCGCGCAACTCGTCTGCGCGGTCGTGAACCCGCGCGCTGGCACCGGCAATTGCGACCGAAAGCCCGCGTTTCGCGAGGCTTCTGGCAATTGCCACACCGATGCCGTCATGCGCACCTGCGCCGGTGACCAGGGCTGTTTTGAGTGGGGTCATGTTGTTTCACCTGTCCAGGTCAATTTCCCGTCGCAGACAGAGATTTGCGATGGGAAACCGAGGTTTGCGCGTCAGATCGTGCTGCTGAAATAGTCGAATTCTTCCGCCGTGACCTCGGCCATGAAGCGGTCGTATTCCGATTGCCGCAGCGCTAGGAACACATGTGCCATCTTCTCTCCCAGGGCTTCCCTGAGAAACGCGGAGCCTGACGCGCGGGCAATCGCAGAGGCCCAGTCCGCAGGCAGCGCATAGGCGCTGTTGGCGTCATAGGACGTCGCTTCGGCCTCTGGTTGCAACTTGTCGCGGATGCCCTCGTACATTCCGGCCAGCACGCCTGCCGCCACGAGATAGGGGTTGGCATCGACACCGGGCGTGCGGTGTTCAATGTGGCGGTTGGCCGGGTTCCCCGCGGGGACCCTGATGGCGACACTGCGGTTGTTGCGGCCCCATGTGGCGGCGGTCGGTGCATAGCTGT
>NZ_FQVP01000014.1 GCF_900129395.1 Pseudosulfitobacter pseudonitzschiae | reverse complement strand
CTTCCAACCCGAAACCCGCCAGCGCCTTCAGGACGTCTGGGCCAACCCCTTGGGCTTCGTGGTGACCTCCTACCGCGTCGACGCCGAGACCCTGGAGAACTGACCAAGATGAAATCCCTGCCCGCGCTCCTCCTGGCGCTTGCCCTTCCTGTTGCCGCCCTCGCCGAGGCCACGCCGCAAGGCGGTCCGCTCGACATCCGCATCCGCACCGCCGTTTATAATGAAAACCAGGTCTACCGGATCGAAACCGATCTTCGACATTCGACGACGATTCATTTCGGGGCGGGCGAGCGGTTCGAGGCGGTGATCGTCGGCGACACCGAGAGCTTCCAGGTCGATCCGATCCCCGAACTTGGCAATGTGCTGACGATCAAACCACATGTGGCGCAGGCCTCGACCAACATGACGGTCATCACCAACCGACGCACCTACTCTTTCCATCTGCGCGAGGGTTCGATTCCGAACCGCACCGGAATGTTCTTCGAGGTGCGCTTCCGTTACCCCGACGAGGAACGCCGCGCGACGGCGGCTACCCAGCCCAAGGGCATTGAGGCGCCGCGCAACTACAACTACCGCGTCTCGGGCGAGGGCGACTTCCGCCCCAGCCATATCTATGACGACGGGCGCTATACGTATTTCGTCTTCCCGGAGAACGGTCGCCAACCCGCCCTCTTCAAGGCCGATGACCAGGGCCGTGAGCGCACCGTCAACTGGACCCAACAAGGCAACACCGTCCGGGTGCTCGGGGTGAACACCTACTGGACGCTGCGCATCGGCGACGAGGCGATCTGTGCTATGCGCGACGAGAGCGCCATCTACGTGAGCAACTGACCATGGCCGATCAAACCCCTCCCGATCTGCAGGACCGTCTCGATCAATTCAGCCAGCGCGGTAAATCCAAACGCCGTGGCAACAGCCTTGGGGTCGGTGCCTTCGCCGCCGCCCTCGCCCTTGGCGGTGCCGGGGTCGCGTATTTCCTGGCCACCGGCCTGCAGGAGGGCGACAGCGCACTCGAGACCTCCGATGTCGAGACCTTCCAGGACCGCCGCCCCGGCACCGGCGGGCGGCTGGAGTTTCCACCCGACGAGACCGAGCAACGGGTCAATGACGCGCTGATCGCCGTCGAGGAAGCACTCGACGTGCCCGCGGCCCCTGCCCCGGAACCGAACGCCGAAGTGCTGGCCGAGATCGCCAAACTCCGCGAAGCTCTCGCCGCCAGCCAGGCCGCCCGCAACTCGGAAATCCAATCCGCCGTCGCGGACCTGCGCGAAGCCTTCGACGAGCAGAAGGCAGCACTCGAAGCAACGCTTGCCGCAAAAGAAGTTGAGCTTGCCAACCTGCAGCGCCAGACCGAGTCCCGTATCGCCGGGTTGCAAGCCATGCTAGATGCCGAACGGGCGCAGCGGGAAGGGCTCGAGGCCGAGCTCGACCGTGAGGGGCTGATTGCTGACCAGCGCCTGCTCGAGGAACGCCGCAGGCAAGAAGAGGAACAGCGTCAGCGCGAGGCCGAGCGGATCGCCGAAGAGCTTCTGACCGCGCAGATCAAATCCCCCGCCGTGGTCTATGCCGACGGTCCGCGTGGCGGCCAAAGTGGCGCGGCGGTGGCCGATCCGGCGGCCGCAGGCACCGGGGGACCCGTGCTTTCGGGCAATGAGCAATTCCTGCAGACCGCCCGCCCGCTCGAGGTGCAGGAAGCCACCCGCCTCGCTTACCCTGAGCGCACCCTGACCCAAGGGTCCGTCATCCAGGCGGCGCTCCAGACCGCCATCAACAGCGATCTGCCCGGGTCTGTCGTCGCGGTCGTCTCTGAGCCGGTTCCGGCGTTTTCAGGGCACCAGATCCTGATCCCCCGGGGTTCCCGCCTTTTTGGCCAATACCGCTCCGGGATCGAGATGCACCAGAAGCGCATCCTCATTCTCTGGACCCGTGTCCTGACCCCGGATGGCACCTCGATGGAAATCGCCGCCGTGGGCGGAGACCAACTCGGTCGCTCGGGGCTAACTGGTCTTGTCGATACGAAGTTCGCCGCGCGCTTCGGGGGGGCGGCGCTGATTTCCGTGATCGGGGCGGCGCCTGCAGTGGCAGCCAAGAGCAGCAACAACGAAACCACCAGCATCGTCCTGGGCGATGTCGGCAGCGACCTGCAGGACGCGGTCGGGTCCGTCATCGCCGATCAGGTCTCGATTGCGCCCACGATCTATGTCGATCAGGGGGCCTCGGTCACCGTGCTCGTGGACAGAGATGTGGTGATTTACTGATGGAGCAGGCGTCACCAGCCTCCTACCTCGAGCGCTATCTTGACCCGTTCCGCGACCTCTTGCGGCGCGACGACGTGGTCGAGATCGCGATCAATCCGGACGGCAAGGTCTGGCTCGAGGTTGCGGGCGACGCCACCATGCGCCACGAAGGCCAGACCGTGGATCGCACCACAGCCCTCAACATGGCCCAGACCATTGTCGGCGATGCCAAGGCCCGCGTTTCTGAAAAGAACCCCCTTGTCTCTGGCAAGGTGGAATATGCGGGCCGCCCGCTTCGGGTCCAGGTCGCCGTACCGCCCACCATCGATCGCGGGGCTTCGATCACCATCCGCCTCTTCGCCTCAGGCAGCGTCCGGGACTACGCCCCGGCCTATCTCTTCGGCAAGGCCGTCTCGCTCGATGCGCTCCGCGCCGAGAAGATGAAGAACATCTCCACACTCGCCGAAGAAAACCTTAAGGCAGCACTTCAGACCCTGGTCAAGGCGCGGCTCAACGTCTTGATCAGTGGCGGCACCTCGACCGGCAAGACCACTTTCGCCCGCCATCTCCTGACCCATGTCAGTGAACACGAGCGGCTGATCACCATCGAGGACGCCTTCGAGCTCTTTCCCGGCCAGCCGAACACCGTCGCTCTTCTGGCCGACCGCGGCGCCGGTTCGCAACGCAGCGCCAACGCCCTTCTCCAAGCCTCCCTCCGCATGCGCCCCGACCGGATCATCGTCGGCGAGTTGCGCGGTGCCGAAGCCCTGACCTATCTTGAGGCGATCAACACCGGCCATGGCGGGTCGGTGTCGACGATCCACGCCGAAACCGCGGAACTCGCCATCGACCGGCTGGCAATCATGGTGCTGCAGGCCGGGACGCCGCTGATATTCGCCGAGGTGCGGGAATACATCCGGAAGTCCATCGATGTGATCGTCCAGCTGGGGCGGGCCGAGGGGAAGCGGGGGATTACGGAGTTTTATTTGCCGAGTAGGTGAGGCGTCGCGCCTATGGAGTGGAATGTCGCCATTCCATGATACGATACAACGGTTTCCCAACGAACCGGTACAGCCTCCTATTGCGCCTCAAGAAACCTCATAATTTTTATCCGACGCTCAGAAAGAAAGGCCCCATAGCCTTCCAGCAGCCCGATATCGCTCACTTCACACTCGGAACTCGGGCGCCCCTCTTCGACTTTCTTTAGGGCCCGCTCAACCGACGGAGGCCGAGCGTCGGTAGACATAAGTCGATGCGCGAGATCGACATCCATCGCCTGCACCAACTCGGGTGCGAGTGCAGAACGGCATTCAAAGTGGCAAATGCGCAGCGCTAGTTCTTTGAGTCGGTCATCTTCGAAGGACTGTGCGATTGCGTGCCGTTCGCTCCAAGGAGCGCTGTGGAACCGATCACACAGCGTAGCGTCGTTCCGACTTGAAAACTTGGTGTACAACATCTCTTCAACATGACCTGGCTCAGGATACTGCGCACGGTTTTCTGAGAAGACTCGCTCGATTCGAGTTTTGAGCCCCTCGTCTTCCACAATTCGCGCGGCCCGATCCTCTAATTCTTCGCATGAGGTGCCCACGAAAAATTCCTCGGATGCTTCCCAAAGTGGCATCATTGTCGGACCTGCGTTTGATCGAACTCTCCGGATTGGGCGTGGTGGGCTCAATAACCAGCTTGCCAACTGCTCATCTGACATTGATGCGAGCTCTTCGATTGGCTCGACCAAGCTCAAGCAAAGCATGCCATTTGGTTGGTCGGGTTCATTTGCAACGAAAACTACAGGAGTGTGATATGCTCTGTTTCCATAAAACTCCGTAAGTACGAAGGGTTCGTCCGACGTAACAAAATCGGCAACCGAAGCTTTGTTGGAGAAACGCACAAACCTTCGCCAAAGATCCGGGCTCAGCTTCTTCACAAGACGGCAGAGCTCAAGCGTTGTTTGTGTGTCGAACATTGCATCGTGTGCCTTGAGCACTGCAATTCCGTTGGCCGCTGCAATATCATGCAAGCGGAAGCTTGGATCACCTGAGTCCTTGAGCGGCACGCGTAGGGCGTTGTCACCAGACGCCGAGCAGGACAAAGCGAGTGACATAACGTCATTCCGAGCGTTCCCATGAAGGCTCGTAAGGTAGGGAGGGTGCAATGTTCGATACAACGCATGGCGAAGAAACTCTTCGTCAAATCTTATGGAATTGTATCCTAAAAAAATGGCTGGAGACCAAGACAGCAGCCGCTCATTCAAATCCCGCATCATTTGATAATGGGTGGAAAGATGCTGGTCTGTCAGTGCTTCAATTGACAAACCGTTGGCAAGCATCGCCTGAACGTCCGGAACAACATTCGGATCGATTCTTGATCTCAATTCGAACCGATCGGTTTCGTTGAGGTCATTGTCTGTTCTGACGGCTGCAAATTGAACGATCTGATCGAAACCAGCGTGCAAACCAGTAGTTTCAGTGTCAAAAAATATGAACGACATGTGGCCACCAAAATCACATGAGGTTGGCCAGCCGGTATTTCATTGCAGACACGCTGACCCGAAATTTCTTGGCGAGCTTCTCGACCTTGGCCTCATCATCCAAATCCAAGCCCTCTTTGCCACAAGCATCCAGCAGTAGTTGGTGAGGCATTAGAAGTTCCGACGCGAATGTATTCGCTTCGACCTCCAACGGGTCTGTGCCTTGCGAAGATACTTGATCGCGCCTCAATGCCCGCAACCCCTTGGAAAGGTGAACTTCGCCATGCAGTCTTTCCTCATGCAATACGTGATGAGCCAGCTCATGCGCCGCCGAAAACCTTTGTCGATTGGGATGGTGCAAAGCGTTTACCCCGATCATCGAAACGCCGTCTTGGCTATAGGCCATACCCGATAAGTCCTCATCCAGAGGCGCGTAATCAAGCACTATGTTCCGGCTCTTGATAATGCGCTCTACGGGAACTGGCGCTCGTTGAATATTGTGCTCTTCAAGTATTCTGCGCGCCGCCGTGATTGCTCGTTCTTTGTCCGCACTCATCGTCCGGTACTCTGCTTCGCGCCCTGTTTCAAAGCGTTGCGGATGAGTTGCTCTACACCTGCCTTGCTGGCCTCAGACAGTTTCTCGCTAGTACGCATTTGCGGTTCTTCCTCCCTATTCTGACCAATACTCAGAGGAGGTAGCAGGTCAGATAACGAAGACACTTCGAGTGCGTTGGCTATCGAATAAAGGTGATGGAGGCCAACATTCTGCTGACCGCGCTCTATGTTCGCAATCGACGCACGCGAGAGCCCCGTTTTCTGAGCGAGCTCCAATTGGGTCATGTTGCCTTGCTGCTTCCTTCTGGTCGCCACTGCACGACCGAACGCCCTGTGTATCAGTTCCCTTGACATGCGCTCCGTTACCATTTTTGTCATTGCCGTGTCAATATCTCAAACATCATGTTTGTATTTTCAACATTTCATTCTGTCGTTGTGCTTGTATTGACAACACGCGGTTAACCATCCATCCTAAGTATGACCAACAAGAATCGGGCACTGGAAACGAAAGGGGCAGATCATGGCAAACCAGGGAAAAGGTGGCGGCGGATACCGCAGCGCGAAGTCGGGTCGCTACGTCACGAAGACATACGGGAAATCGCATCCACGGACGACTATCCTAGAGGCGCCCGGAAAGAGTGGGTCCACGGGCGGGAGCTACCGAAGCGCTGTAAGTGGTCGTTTTGTGACGGCGAAGTACGGGAAGGCCAACCCGAAAACTACTGTGCGCGAAAGATAGCAATCTCGCCTTGGAAACCTCCTCGCGGAGTAGATGGGCAGAAGCACATACAGGAGAAGACATGGGAACTAGGGAGTTGAGCAGATGCTAGAATTCAGACGCAACGGGCGCAAAATGTCGAGCCAACAGTTCTTTGACGGCATCAAGAAGGATATGCTTGCCAAGGCCGAAGGCGAGGTGGAGCGACGCCTGCGAACCCTTTGTGATCCCGAAACAGGTCAACCAGTTAAGGTCACCAAGCAGGTTCGAAATGGCAAGGCGACTTGGAATGTCGAAGGTTCGCCAAAAGCCATCGCAGAAGCAAAGAAAATCATGGGCGCAAGCTGAGGCCAAGCCCTGCGATCGGGCGGTCTTGGTGTGTGTTTCCAGAAGAGAAGTTGAGGTCAAATGAGCATTTCCGACGATTTCAAAGCGTTTTTGGAAAACATCCAGGTCGATAACGCCGAAACTATTTCGCTACGGTACGGCGAGGTTACAGCTGCCCTTAACAAGCAGTTCCGAGATACCGAATCCAAGACAGCAAACAGCCTCCAAGTTGGATCCTACGGACGGTGGACCGCCATCAAGGGTGTGTCTGACTTGGACATGATTTACATCATGCCCGCCGGAAAATGGGACGACTATAAGAACAGTGGTCAGACCAAGCTGCTCCAAGACACCAAAGAAGCTATCAAGCGTCGCTATCCGTCTACAACGGTACGTGTGGACCGTTTGGTTGTTCGCGTCCTTTACAAGGACTTCCACATAGAAGTGATGCCAGCGTTCAAGCAGGATGATGGTAGTTACAAATACCCAGATACCGCGAATGGCGGATCGTGGAAGATCACTAAGCCGCAGGCAGAAATTGATGAAATGCGCGAGGCCAACAAGCGCAAGAACCGCAACCTTCGTCGACTTTGTAAAATGGCGAGGGCGTGGAAAAACAAACACGGTGTCGCCATGGGCGGACTATTGATCGATACCTTGGCGTACAATTTCCTAGAATCGACAGACGAATACGACGATCGAAGCTATTACTATTATGACTGGATGTGCCGGGATTTTTTCAAGTTTCTGGCCGATCAACCGAAGCAATCCGAATACGCCGCATTGGGTAGTCGGCAACGAGTGCGGGTCAAGAAGCGCTTCGAGACGAAGGCCAAGAAGGCCTATGACTTGTGCGTTAAGGCAATCGAGGCCAGCGGTCAAAAGAATGAGCGCCAAAAGTGGCGTGACGTATTCGGCAATGCCTATCCGGCACCTGTGACGAAGAGCGCAGCGGGAGAGTCCGCAGCGTATTCCCATGTCTTTAGAGACACTGAACAGTTTGTTGAAGACAGGTTCCGTGTCGATATTCGCCATCATCTTCGAATCAACTGCGAGGTTACTCAGAATGGGTTCCGCCCTACGATGCTCCGTGAGCTACTAGAAGGGTACGGTATCCTCCGACCGCAGAAAGAACTTCGGTTTTTTCTTTCCGACACATCGGACCTGCCAGATGATATTGAGCTGTACTGGAAAGTCCTGAACCGAGGTGACGAAGCCGAGCGCCGCGATATGATCCGGGGTCAGATCGTGCGCGACGACGGACGCGGCGAGCGTCGAGAAACGACAAATTTCCGCGGCGATCACCTCGTCGAGTGCTACGCCGTCAGCCGTGGCGTTGTCATAGCAAGGGACATGATCCGTGTACCGATCCGTGTGCGAGACGCCGAGGACGAAGACTATGCAGCCTGACTACGATGTCGCATTTGAAGACCAAGTCAGGGAATGCTTCGGACGTGTGGTCTATACCCACAAGACCCATGAACGTATGGCCGATCATTGCGCGGCTACTTTGCGCAGATACAAGATGGCCCAGATCGCGCTCTCAGCACTTACCAGTGCCGGCGCAGTCGGGGTCATAGCAAGTGACCAGAAATGGGTAGAGATCGCGACCGTCGTGGTCTCTTTCCTGACGCTGTTCGTAGCCGCTTACCTAAAAAACTTCGACCCAGGCGCCATCGCCCAAAAGCACCGCGACGCAGCTGCAAAGCTCTGGAATGTCCGTGAGTGTTATCTTTCGCTTCTGACGGACCTCGTAAGGCTTGAGCACGAAGCAGCAATCGAGCGTCGTGACGAACTGCAGGCGGCTCTCGCAGCCCTTTATGCAAGCGCACCACAGACTGACGGTAAGGCATACCGGGAAGCGCAACATCGACTGAAAAAGCTAGAAGATATGACCTTTTCCGACGATGAAATCGACTGCTTTCTTCCTTTCTCCCTAAAACGGTCAGGCGGACGTCCCAAGCCAATCGAAATTCGTCCGAGCGAAGGCAAAAGCTAAATCATGGCGAAGAACATATGCATATTCTCGGACGGAACCGGCCAGATGGGTGGCGCCAGGCCGGACCAACGGCTATCGAATGTCTACAAAATGTATCGAGCCATGCGTCCCGGCCCAGATTCACCAATTGGCCCGAAGGACCAAGTGGCCTTTTACGACCCCGGCCTGGGAACGGGAGAGCGGGGCGGATTTTTCGGCCGGATCAAGCCGATTCTTGAAAGCGCCGTCGGAACTGGCATCGACCACAACATCATCGATTGCTACGAGCAGATCATTGCCCATTACGAGCCCGGTGATCGCGTGCTGCTGTTTGGGTTCTCTCGCGGAGCCTATACGGTCAGAGCACTGGCAAACGTTATGAACCTCTGCGGTGTTCCGACGCAGATGCCGGATGGTTCGCCGGTCCCGCGTCACGGTCTCGGATTGCGCAAGATCGCCAAGGACGCTGTAAAATTCGTGTATAATCACGGTGCTGGAAAACCGCGCGGACAAGATCCTTATTTCAAGAACCGTGAAGAGCTCGGCAAACGATTCCGCAAGAAGTATTCGAGCTTTCCCATTGAAGGTGAAGACAACCAAGGCAACGTTCAGCCTACCTTCATCGGGGTCTTCGATACGGTGGCATCACTGCGAACGGCAGTTGTCCGCACCTTGGTCTGGGGCGTCACGTTCGGGGTCGGGTCGGCTTTTGCCACCGGCGTTGCATTCGGGTGGTCTTGGCTTTTGGTTGTTCCACTCGGCGTCCTACTAGTAGCGCTTCTTTTGCAGCTTGGTTCCCTGTTGCTCGACAACTTCAAATATTTCTCGGACGACCCCGAGCACAAACTGAAGCTATGGCGCCCAACCGATTGGCCGCAGATTCTCAAGACGGGTCATTTCGCGGCTTGGAACAAGCGCAACTACGACAAGTGGCTTGATCCCGATGTCCAACACGCCCGTCACGCCATGGCGATCGACGAAGACCGTGCTGACTTTCCAAGGGTCGGATGGGCATCCAAGGCGGCCGCGATTGAGACCAAAGATCGAGAGCCGAAGTGGTTGAAGCAGGTCTGGTTCCCCGGCTGCCATAGCGACATCGGTGGAAGCTATCCCGAGGCAGAGTCCCGCCTGAGCGATATCGCCCTCGATTGGATGGTCGACGAATTGAAAGACTGCGTGCCGTCGATCCAGATCAACGAGAACGTCTTGAACCGCTCCCCTGACCCTCTGGGTTTGCAGCACCGCGAAGACGCGATGGTAGCATTTGGCCCCCTCCGCATCCGCTGGAAGAAGGGAATTCGCGCAGTTGGCGACGACTTCCCGCTCCATCCTTCAGTCGAAGAGCGCATGCGTGCCAAGGCCGTCGCCCAGTGTGGCGAGGTCAAGCCCTACCGACCTGCCCAGTTGAAAGAACGACGCGACTTGAAATGCTACTACGACGAATAGGGGACCAATCGACCACGCTCACCCGCCCAACAACTCCTCGATAAAGCTCTCCTGCCGGTCGAGCGCCGCCTCCCATTCCTTCGGCACGGCCGCTTCCCGCTCGAGCGTCTCGGGCTCAGGCTGCCCGCGCCCGGCCTCCATTGTCCTCACGCTCATAGCGCGCGCTTCGCGACGCTGCGAGCGATCCCGGACAGGCGCGCGTTCGACTGGCTTCAACGGCTCATCCGCGCCGGCTTCGTCACCACCGTCACCGCCCCAGGGCCCCACGCCCTGCACACTCGGCGGATAGGGGAACGGCTTGCCCTCCTGGCGGGCCTGCATCTCCTTGAAGAAGGGATCGTCGTAATACTTGATCCGGCTCGCCTTGATCGGATGCTGGGGCGAGGCGAGGATGATCACCTCGTCGGGATCCATGAGGCGCGCTTCCGTCTCGGAAAGCAGAGGCCGTTCTTCCAGCCGTGCCGAGGTCGAGGTCGCGCCGAGGAAACCTTTGTTACGCCCATACATCCTGGTGACCGCCTCGCGGGTCGTGCTGCCGACGGCGGCGGAGACCTCCTTCACGGTGCGCTGGTCGCGAGGCGTGATGTAGAGCTTGAGCCCTGCCCCGTTCTCGAGGCTCTCACGGCCCTCGGGTCCGTAGATCCGGTCGAGCGAGGCGAGCGACTGCGCAATCATCGCGACGCGGCCACCATAGCTCGCCAGCGAATGGATCGCGCGTTCGAGATAGGGCATGGCCCCCATCTGCTGAAATTCGTCGATCATCATCATGACCGGCCAAGGCTCATCCGGGCCCGGCTCGTTCAAGCGGATCGAGGCGATGAGGTCGGCGAACATCAGGCGCAGGAGCGGGGCGAGGGTGGCGATGTGATCCTCGGAGACCGCGATGTAGAGCGACTGCGGGGTCTTCCTGAACGTCGAGAAATCGAAGTCACTCGCCTCGGTCGCCGAGCGCACCGCCGGGTTGTCCCATTGCTTGAGACCGGCTGTCATCAAGGCTTGAATGTTCGAGGTCAGCAGGCGCGATGAGGCTGAGGCCGCGTTGGTCCAGAGCTCGCGCAGGATGTCCTCCTCGGCCTCGTCCGCATAGGTCTTGTATTGGGCGTTCTTGTATTCACCACCCGCGACGATCTTGTTCACCTCGCCAAGGTTCGGCGTGCCGCGCTGGATCGCCAGCAGGCAAGCCGCGACAAAGATCGACTTGCCAGCCTCCGAGAAGGTGTCGAGGGTCTTGTTGTCCTTGTCGAGGAAGAGATCGGCCAGGATCGAGACCTCGGTGAAACGCTGCGCGAAGCTCGGGGCCTTCGCGATCCGCGCGAGCGGGTTGTAGCGATGCGTGGCATTGGCCCAATCAAACGGGCTGAAGCGATAGACCTCGTCGCCGTTCAGTGCCCGAAGCCGCGCAGTCTTCTCGAAGTTCTCGCCCTTCACGTCGAGCACCACGACCGAACCCGCAAAGCTCAGAAGATTCGGGATCACGAAACCCACCCCTTTACCCGCTCGGGTCGGGGCCACCATCATCACATGCGGGATCGTGGTCGAGGAGATGAATTCGGCCTTCGAGGTCGGGGCGCCGAGCTTGCCACAGATAAAGCCCTTGCCCGGCGCCTGCAGCATGTCGTTCTTTTTCAGCTCCGCCTTGGTCTGCCAGTGGGCCGAGCCGTAATCGTCGCGCTCCTTCTTCCAGGTCCAGGCGAGCGCCAGCGCGCCGAGGCCGATGGCTCCAAAACCGACGGCACCGAAGCCCACCTTGAAGGCCTCGGGGTGCGCCGCGCGGGTGCCGGCGCTAGCCTTCCAGAGCGCCAACATGTCGAAGCTCTGAAACCCGGTTTTCAGGGCCAGGGTCAGGTAGAAGGCGGCGACGATGGTGCCGATGACGGCGCCGCAGATCACACCGAAGAGGAGCGCGGCCCAGAGAGGAAGTGTCTTGGTCATGGTGGTCATCCCCCTCAGAATTCCATCTCGTCATCGAGACCGCGGTCCCGACCGAGATCACGTCCCAGCTCCTGGGCCTCCTGCTGCCCGCGCAGTCGTGCAACCTCGGTCGCCTTGTCCTGCTGCAATTCGGCGGCACGGTCGGTGAAGACCTGGTCGCCGGTCTCATCGAAGGTCATCTCAAGGAACTCCTGCGTGACGGTGATCTGGTCGAGCTTGCTCGGCAGGGCCGCGTCCAGCACCTCGTAGTTGCCGCGGCGTAGCTCGGCCAAACCTTCCTCACCCAACTCCTTAAAGAGCTCGGATTGCAGGGTCCGCTCGACCGTCTCTTCCTGCTCCTCGGTGAGCTTGCCGTCCCGCAACATGTCGGCGAGGTCCTGAAGGTAGGGATTGGGCGTCCGGTCATCGTCGTCGATGAGCGGCAGTGTCGCCTCTTCCTCATCGGCAAGGGTCCGGCCAATCTCGACGCCCAGTTCTTTCGCGCGCTCCATCAGCGCGTCCATCACGCCATCGACTTTTTCGAGCGCACGATCGAGTTGGTCGTCACTCGCGGTCTCCACGCTGAGACCGTCCTTCGCCAGTACCGCGTTCATGTCCCGCTCGACCCAGTCCTGTGCCATGCCGTAGTTCCGCGTGCCGCCGGCAGTGATCCGGGCTACCAGTTCCTCGCCGTCCATTCCGACCTCCTCGGCGCGCTCGAGCATGTCGCGCAACCCGTCGTCGTTGCCGGACTTCAGCGCGGCGATCAGCACTTCGCTTCCCGCCCCCGGCGGATAGGGTTCTTCGAGTTGCTTGCCGAAGCGCGCGCGCAGCTCCGGGTCAGGCACCATCTGCGAGAGGTCCGCGATGATCGGCGCGGCCTTGGCCTCGAAGGCGGCGCGCTCGGTCGGGTCCAGTTCCTCGGCTTTGAGCCGCAGCGCCTCGATCGTGCGCTCGGAATAGTCGATCGCGTCACCGACGGTCTTGATGTCCTTCATGTCTATCTCTCCTTCGGTGAAGTTCCACGGCGTGCCCGAGCCAAGCCCGTCCGCCATCCCGCGCACGGCGCGCGCCATGTGACGCTGGTCCATCCGGTCCAGCAGGTCGGCGAGGTTCTTGTAGTCCTTGGCGAAGCCCACCACCTGAGCCTGCGCGATGGCGGATTCCTGGGCAGTCATGATGATCTCGCGCGGCAGCCTCGCCTCTTCCTTGGCGCGGTAGATCTCCTCGATACCGGCGGGTTTCTCGAAGATGCCGCGCTCGAGCCGGGTGGTGGCGTCAAGCATCACGCCGTAGCGTTCCGCGATCTCGGCCTGCTTCTCCCGCATCAGCTGCGGCGACATCACGCCTTCGGCCCAGCAAGAGAACCAGGTGCCGTTTTCGACGCCGCGATTGTTCAGGATGATGTGCGCGTGCTTGTGCGCCCGGTCGTCATGGACCGCGAGGACGTAGTCCCATTGGTCGCCGTATTCGCCGCTCTCGAAGAAATGCTCCGTCCAGTCCATCGCGATGTCGCGCACCTGATCGACCGTCACGTCGGTCGGGAAGGACAGCAGCATGTGCGAGGTGAAGCCGAGCTTGGTCGAGCCGCGCCAGGTCCCGGCCCAATCCTCGATGATGTCTTCCTTCTGCTCCTCAGAAAGAACCGTCGCATCGGTCAGCGCATTAGTCATCGTCGAGTAGGTATAGACCGCCTTGTCGTTGATGTAGGATATCTGCGCCCCGAGCGAGGCGCGCGTCTTGCAGCCCCCCGCCCGGATCCGTTTGAACACCGCCGCCCGGCTCTGACCCGACGCCGCCTTCAGCGCGTTGCGCGCCGACAAGGATCCGACGCGCGCGAAACTCCGCCCCTGCCGACGACCCGCCAGCCGCGCGTCGATCCGCGCCGCGGCCTGGCCCCGGATGCGCTCATCCTCCCAGAGCCGGCCCATGACCGAGGCGTAGAGGGCGAGCGGATCAGGCATTCCTGACCAGCCTCAGACGGCCGCCGGTCGCGGGCGGGTCATCCTCCAGAACCGTGCCATCCGCCCCCTGCCCTTCTTCCTTTTCTGGCCACTCTCGATGACGCAGCGCCTGCGCCGCATCCTTCATCCGACCCATGTCGCGGCTCATGGACTGCGCCAGATCAACGAGTTCGATCAGCACCGCACGATCCGCCTCCGAGACCTCCAGCCGACCGCGATGCACCGCCTTGGCGAGCACCAATCCGGCGTCACTCACGTCTTTCGCCTGACGCCATGCGGCGCAGAATTCCGCCACCAGATCACGCGGGACATCGAGGAAACCGCAGCGTCCGCGCAGCACCGCATTGAGCGCCTGCGAACGATTGGCAAAGCCCCGCGCGCGCCACTCCGCATCAAACGCTGCAAGCTCGGACTGGCTCGCCCGAAAGGCCACTGTCTCGCTCGGATCGCGCACCGCGATGCCCTCGCCCGCCTCCTCGTTCGCGAGCCGGTTCACATGACGCGGAGAGATGCCGAACGCCGCCGCCAGGTCCTTCGCGGTCTCGCCCGCCGCGAAGCGCCGCGCGACTTCGATGCGCTCTTCAAGCTTCAGGTTTTTCGCTGGCCTCGGCACAGGTCAGACCCCTCGGACAAAATGTGCAAACATTGGCCATATCCTGCCAACGTCTTCCTTCTCTCCTTCGCTTATAATTCAATACATCACATTGCGCAATATTACGTTTTGCATGTTGTGTCTTTTTGCAGGCATTGGACGCCATCAAGACCCCTCGCCGCGGCGCGACATGGAACGGGTCCCACCCTCATCGATGCAGGACATCCAGGTCGAGAAAGCTTCCGAAACTTGCGCCCGGGCGGCACGCGATGTCAGGCAATCCGAGCGCGCGAGCCAGTCACGGATCGGGCACCAGGCACACGAAAATGGCCCGCGCTGGATCGCGCGGGTCACACCCCCTGAGGGCGTCACGGAGCTTCTGAGAGACGACGTCAGACCCCTGCGGATCCGAAGACCCGCAGGGGTGTCTGGGTCAGTGACCCAGTCCCTGAGAGCACAGGTCGTCGTAGCGGCTGCGCGCGATCAGAGCCTCGGTCTCGAGGCTGTCGAGGGTCTCTGGATGGGCGTCTTCATCAAAGGCGGCGAGGTAGGCCTCGAAGGCCATGTCGGCTTGCATTTCGGCGAGGTCGATGGATTGTTCGAGTGTCATGATATGATCCTTTCCGTTGATCGTCGTTGGACGGATCGTGGAAAAGACCGGGGGCATGAGAGCGGGCTGCACCCGGCACGGGGCGGAATGAAATGGAGCACGACGGGGGCAGGTTTGTTGTGAGCGATGCCCCGCAGCGCTCAAGGCGTCAGCCGCCCAGAAACCTGCCCCCGGCGTTGCCGACCGCTCGACCCCGGGCTAGCGATCTGAAAGGCCAACAGGTCGACGGAAAGGCGCGCGGCGGTGGCCCTGACGTGATACTTCGTCCCCCGGACACATGACGTTGATCTGCGGCTACACCCACGCGGCACAGGGTGAGTTCGCCGCCCCTGGCAGCTTCGCCAAGACGACCCAGGCGCGGATTGCTCGACCGGCGGAAGGGGAGCGCTTGTCTCGCCCAGCGGGCCGCCAGTTCTTCCTGCGGACATTCGGTTCCGACTCGGGTTCGCGCGATGCACGTTGTCACTGAACAGAAAGATCAAAGCCGCATCTGCGACCTATCCAGCTTCCTACCCGCCACGGCGACGTCGTCCGGAATATGCCGCAACCTTCAGACACGGGTTTCGGACCCGAACCATTGTCGTTTCTTGAAACGAGAAAAAGCCAGACCGCCGGAGCGGTCTGGCTGTTGGCTTAGGCGGCGTCCTTTGGCCCCCAGGGGATGACGGCCTGCAGGGACAGATCGTCCTGGTTCGCGGCCTTGCCGAGGTTGGCGTTGAAGCCGTGGTCGCGAATGGTCAGCGTGTAGTAGTCGGCGCCGGTCTCCTTGTTCTGTTTCTTCCAGATGCCGCCGCACTCGACCAGCTTGCCGCGCGGGGAGCGGCCGAGGACGCGGTGCGTGGGGGCCATCGGGTTCGCGCTTGCGACGGGTTCGACCGTGATGTCGAGGTCGAAGGTCAGGGTCGAGATGGAGCCGACCCCCTTGGCGGTTTCGATGTCGGCGCTGGTGAATTTGATGCAGTTCGTGGTCATTGCTCTTCTCCTTGTTTGCGTTGCAATGATGGTCACCTTGCAGCTGGCCAAGGCCCGGCCACACCGCAGGCGGAGCGCAGCGGAGAGGGGCAGGCGCCGGTCTTTTTGCTCCGCGAGGAATGGCCCGCAGGGGCAAGGGAAAAAGATCGGCGACAACCTTTGTGGACGGGGCGACAGCTGCGACCAGCATGTCATGCAACTCAGACAAAAGGAGAAGAGCGGTGGCGGCGAAGGAAGGTAGGGGAACGGCCGAGGGAGGCGCTGCAGGGCGGGCGATGTCTTCTCTGTCCTCTTGCCCCGATCCGAATCCCGACCAGTCAGAGCTTTGCTGTCCCTGCCTCACGTGCCACGACGGCTGGTTTCCGTGGCAACCCGATGTGTGTTGTCTTGAAGCGCAGCATGGAGAACGTCGAAGCTTCGACAACCTGTTCGGATCACCGGGATTTCGAACTGACCCTCTACGGCAACCCGATAGCTTGGGTTTGCACAGCACGACCATCACCGGCCTTCTGCCAGCTTCGGTCAATGCAATCCGGCGGTCGTCGGACATCGTTTGCGACCCATGATCGCGGCGCGGAGCTGCGTGTCCGGCAAAGCGAGGACCAACAGCGGCCGAGACGCGAGGTACGTGATCACTGATGTCACACGCCCGCCCCAGCGACCGTTACCGAATGGCCGAGATGAAGCGTTACCACGACCGTGCGACGGCTGGTCGGGCTGGCTCCGGAGGAGACGGCGCGGCCAGCGGCACGTCGCAGGGAGAGGCGGCGTTTCAGCTCGGGGAGGGCGGCTGCGCGCAGCCGACCGAGTAGGGCGCGGTCCTGACCAAAGGGCAGGAGGGGCCAATAACACTAAAACCTAAGATTTGCGCATCACAAAACCCTAAAGATCGTTCGACACATACACCTAAATCATGTACGACGCTAAAACCTAAATCTCGAACGGAGCCGAATAATTATGCCGAGTGCCGCAGAGAAGCTTGCAAGCTCCTTGGAAGAGCTCGAGACACTACAGTCTGGTGGTTCGATTGCCATTCGCTCCAAAGACATGTCACGCACTCACCGCGAACGGCTGCTGAAGGCAGGCTTCCTGAAGGAAGTCATGAAGGGCTGGTACATCCCATCACGCCCCGATGAAAACGCCGGTGAGAGCACAGCATGGTACACATCGTTTTGGGGATTCTGCGCACAATACCTGTCAGATCGGTTTGGCACTGACTGGTCTCTGTCTCCTGAACAGTCCCTCATCATACATGCTGGAAACACGACAGTTCCTGCTCAGCTATTGGTAAGAGCGGTCAAGGGCGGAAACTCTAAGACCGATCTGCCCCACAACACGTCGCTTTTTGAGACGCGCGCAACGATCGCGTCAGATGAGGCGCTCGAAATCGTCGACAATTTACGCCTATTCTCCGTCGAGGATGCCCTAATCCTCGTTCCCGAGGTCTTCTTCCAAAACCATCCGACAGAAGCGCGCACTGTGCTTGCTATGATGCCGGATGCCTCACGGCTGCTTGGCAAGCTGTTGGACGGGGGGCACACGCGAGCGGCCGGCAGGCTTGCTGGTGCTTTTAGAAGCATCGGGTCCGAAAAGGTCGCAGACGAAATCCTTGCGGCGATGAAAGCCGCTTCGCATGACGTTCGCGAGATCAACCCCTTTGAGCAGTCGATTCTTGTGCCAAACGCCGGGCGGATCACCTCGCCCCACGTGCATCGCATCCGCTTGAAGTGGGAGAGCATGCGCGACGATGTTATTGATCTCTTTCCAAAGGCCCAACCCATCACCAATGACATCGACGCCTATCTCAAGCAGATCGACGAAATCTATGTCACGGATGCGTATCATTCGCTCTCCATTGAGGGCTATCGTGTCTCGCCGGAACTGATTGACAAAGTGCGTTCGGGGACCTGGAACCCAGAAACAGATGAGCAAGACCGAGCGCTGAAAGACGCCCTTGCAGCGCGTGGATATTGGGAAGCATTTCAGAGAGTGAAGGAAAGCATTCGGGCAGTTCTGGAAGGTGCTGACGCGGGTGAGGTTGTTGAGCGCGATCTGAGTGATTGGTATCGCAACCTATTCGCACCGTCTGTCACAGCGGGCATCCTGAAGGCCTCTCAACTTGCAGGCTACCGATCGTCCCCTGTGTACATTCGGCAATCCCAGCATGTCCCAATGAGTCCTGAGGCAGTTCGAGACTGCATGCCGGTCTTCTTCGACCTACTCAAGGCGGAAGATGACCCGACTGTTCGGATCGTCCTTGGACATTTCATCTTCGTATTTATCCATCCGTTCCTGGACGGGAACGGTCGAATAGCGCGCTTTCTGATGAACGTCATGATGGCCGCTGCCGGGCAACCATGGACAGTCATCAAGCTCGAACAGCGCGCGGCTTACATGGCCGCTTTAGAGACAGCGAGCGTGAGGGAAGATATTCGACCGTTTGCAGCTTTTCTGGCCGAGACAAGGGCAGCGCAATGACAAATAAATATGTTCTGGTCATGGGAAGCGCCAATGACGCCGAACGCCAGCCATTCAAGTTCTACATTTGAGCGAGTCCGACGATGAGAAACACTCATTCTGCAGCTACCGTTAAGACGCCAAGCCTGATCGACATCGCTGAGTTGCGCGTCTAGCTCATGCCAGTAACCCTAACCCCAATACGGCAGAAAGATTGTTGGTCGGGCTCCACTTGGACGATTGAGGACGAGGACCAGCTTGCTGAGCTCCTGGCCCGCGTCGCAATAGGTCAGTCGCGAACAGTGGAGCGCATATTGCGCGCCACAGGCGATTTGCCCGCGCGCTATCCCAAAGGCGGTTTCGAAGGTGCGCGAAAGCTTTTGACCGTCGGCACTGGCGACAAGACCTACCATCGGGATGGTTGGGTTTTTCAGGTCATTGCGTGGATCGCCGCTCACCGTTTCGACGATGAGGCTCTCATACGGGCTCCACAGATGATTAAAGCGGACAAAGGGTTGGATGGCCTCATTATTGAGTTCGACAGCGACGGCATTGCCCATGTTGTCATCTGCGAAGAGAAGGCGACCAAGAACCCTCGGAACCAAGTTAAATCAAAGGTCTGGCCGGAGTTTGAGCAGTTTGAAACAGGCGGACGAGACAACGAACTCATTGCGTCGGTAACTTCGCTACTTGAGGTATCCAGAGACCCAGACCCCGACGGGACTGTTGCCGATATTCTATGGAATGAAAAACGGGCATACCGCGTGGCGGTGACCGTTGGTGGCAAATATGCATCGGCAAAGGGACGCAAGGGCTTGTTCGAAGGGTATGAGAAGTCTGTACTGGGTGACGTAGCACGCCGGCGCGCCGAAACCTTAGTTTTGGAAGACGTTCGCGACTGGATAGATTGTGTAGCGGAGAAAGCGCTCGTCAAGATCGACAGTGCCGAGGCGGCAGCCAATGTATGATCCCGCAACGTCCGAACTCATCAGGTCCACCCCAGACTTGCCCGACCTGGACCGCGAAGGTTTGCCTGACCGACTTGCACGTGCTTTCGCCGAGATCGTATCGGCAAGGGTACTGCTTCGCGAGAGTGAAAATGGGGAAGAGCTTCTCGAGGACACAATTCGATTTGCACGCCGGTTGGCGCAGACCAATGAAGCATTGGTAGCCATTAATCCCGATAGAGAAAACCGGGCAGCGGCAGGCTTTGTTGCCGCAACGGCTTATCAGTTGGTTCATCAAGCGATCGCTCTACGGGACTCGGACCAGCCAGTTTCATTTGTATCGCCGAATGCGATCAGTCCGGATGTTTCGGCAATGCTCCTGTTCTTGGTAGCCGGGGCATCGGCTGATGCTGCTGAGGTGGCAGACTCTATCCGCATCCCGAGCGGCGATTGGCTGCAGTCGGAACTGATTCTTCACTTGATCATGCTCGCAAAAGGACAAGTTGGTCGTATTCGGAATCGAAAGCGACCGCCCCAAGACCGACTCGTCTCGGGTACCGGTGGCGAGCGAGCCAATGCAGCGCTCTACTATCGACTCTTGCGAGGTGTGCGAGCCTTGGCCTTCGTGCTGCAAGGGCGTCGAGTGAGGGGGATGGTCGATCCAATTGCAGTCTTCTCTGAAGTAAAGTCGCTCGCCGCCGGCGCATCAGATCTGGAGGATACATTCCCCGAAGGTGCAATCGCTGTCTTTCCCGGACCGTTCCATTTGGCCAGTCTCTTGATCGCTGCAGGCTCCGCCCTGATGGAAAGCGCCGTCGTTAACCTACCGCCTCCGGATGGCGTACCTGAGGATCGTTGGACCGAGGCCATGAAAACGGTTGCCGAGACGCGCCCGTATCTGTGGCGTAATCACAAGGACGCCGTCGCCCAAGGGTACCTCAAGATTGGCACATCTGCTGCGATAGGGTTCCCCACTGGAGCCGGGAAGTCGACGACCGCACAACTCAAAATTCATGCAACTTTGTTATCCGGGCGCAAGGCGGTATTCCTAGCTCCTACGCACGCTCTCGTTGATCAGACAGCACGGGACCTGCGCGGTGCATTTCCGCGGGCAACCGTTCGCGGTGAACGTATGGACGAATTCGGGTTTTCTGGGGATAGCGACGAGTTGCCGGACGTCATGGTGATGACTCCAGAAGCCTGTCTCCTTACCAGTCATATGGAACCAGAGCGGTTTGATGACGTCGGTCTTTTGATCTTCGATGAATGTCATCTGATGCATCCGAGCACTGACGGAGACCGGAGAGCAATCGACGCGATGCTATGCATCTTGGGGTTTACCCGCGTTGTACCGGACGCCGATATCGTCCTGATGTCGGCTATGATGAAGAACACATATGAACTGAGCGGTTGGCTGGCGGAGCTGACAGGTAGAAACTCTCTTGCTCTCGACAATGCATGGAAACCAACCCGGCAACTAAGGGGATGCGTCGTTTACGATGAAAAGAGACTTGCTGACCTGCGAAAACTCTTGCGGAATGCTCGCGCAAAAAGCTCCACTGCGGGGGTTCCTGCTGCGGTAAAGCGCAAGCTGACGGCAAAACCAAACGCGTTCTTCAGCGTGAAGCAGACATGGGCGTCACAGGTTCGCCGCGACTATGCTCTTGTACCACTCTTGAACGAAACACTTCAGCTTTCGACAAACAAGTTCTGGAAAGTGACGCCCAACTCCGGTGTCGTTGCATCTTCAGTCGCTGCTGCAGCCGCTGGAGCAGGGCTACGAACTCTCGTCTTTTCTCAATCCATACCGAATGCCTTTTCTATATCAGAAAAGGCTGGGGCAGCACTTGATGAGTGTAGTGTCGAACTGACTGAAACTGAGCAGCGTCTGTATGAGATTTCCGTCGATGAAATGGGTGGTGCTGATCAGCTGTACTTGACTCTAGTGGATGGAAAATTGGCATCCCAGGCTGCGACCCACCATGGACAATTGCTTCCTGAGGAGCGCCAATTGGTGGAGGCACTGTACAAGCGCCAGGGTACGTTGGCGGTGCTCGCAGCAACCCCGACGCTCGGCCAGGGTATGAACTTGCCTGCGGACCTGGTCATCATTGCGGAGGACAGCCAGTTCGACGCATCTTCCGGTCGGAAGGACCTTTTGAATCCAGAGGACCTGCTGAACGCAGCCGGCCGTGCCGGGCGGGCCGGTGAAAGCGCAACCGGTATCGTTCTAGTCATTCCAGGCCAGGTCGTTGGCCTGGACGATGCAGAGAACAGGATCGGTTCAAGATGGAGTAGGCTGCGAGACATATTTGGGCAAACCGATCAGTGTTTGGTATTGGACGATCCATTCACGGCCCTGATGGACCGCATCCACGACAGCGCAACAGACATCGGTGACCTGGAGCGCTACGTCGTCGCGCGCTTGGCTGAAACTGATCAAGGCGACGATGGAAAAGTGGACATACGACTTGGCCTCGCTAGGAGCTTCGCGGCTTATCGTAAACGTCAAGATGCGGATGAAGACTGGGTTGAGAGCAGAACCTCCGCAGCCCTTTCACTGCTGAAGAGTGATGACGGAGACTTGCCCGTCGAGCAGCTGTCTTTGCGCAACACTGCATCCATGTTGGGGTTGCCGGAGGATATCCTGGACGACATGTCAAAGGCGCTCGACATGCACGGTTTTCGAAACTTCGAAACAGTCGACAGCCTGTGCGATTGGGTCTTTGAGTGGCTGATGGTTAAACCGCAATACCTCGTTCGCTTGGTTAAGTTGGAAACCCTAGAGTATCTCTTCGGAACGGAAATCAAGAAGCTCAAAGATGATCGTTCCCGTGCATCCTTTTCTCTTCCGAAGCTTCGCGCAGCCTTGCAGGACTGGATGAACGGCGCACCTCTCATGCAAATTCAGAAGCGGCTTTCAGACAAAACACGCGACAAAAAACGTTCTACCAGTGCCCGAAAATTCGTGATTAGGCTTGTTCCTGATCTCGCCCATCTCATGGGGGCGCCGCTTCAAATCCTTCAGGGTCATGTCAACGTGCATTCCGAGGAAAAGACGGAACCGTGTACAGCGATGGCGTTCGCCAATCGTTGCGTGAGGCGGGGATTTTCAAATGCTGAGATGGCCTCGTTTGGATCACTTATGTGGTCAGCCAAATGGTCGCGGCGTGAAGTCCATCGACAATTCGCAGATATCGTACCCTATCTCAAACCGGCTGCGGTCGGTGAATCTCAAGAGGCATTGGAAGCACGCGTGGAGTCCGCTTCTGAAAGCGAACTAAATAATCGAGATCTGGACGACCTCATCTAACCAGCAAGATTGGACGGCTCGACAACTTCCAGCTCCGGCAGATCCCGCAGGCTCTGCAGATCGAAGGTCACCAGGAAGGTCTCCGTGGTTACGAAGGTATGCGGCGCGCCCGGCCGCGGCGAGCGCGGTCCGCTGGCGATCAGGTCCT
The DNA here is from genome assembly GCF_900129395.1 of Pseudosulfitobacter pseudonitzschiae. Taxonomy (GTDB): domain Bacteria; phylum Pseudomonadota; class Alphaproteobacteria; order Rhodobacterales; family Rhodobacteraceae; genus Pseudosulfitobacter; species Pseudosulfitobacter pseudonitzschiae. The sequence goes on along the minus strand of NZ_FQVP01000014.1, from coordinate 51,096 downwards.
TGTAGCGCAGCCGGGCCAACAGGTCGCGGCTGACCTCCTTGCCGAAGATGTCGGCCAGGCCCGCCCGGTCGATCGGCTGATGATAGGCGATGGCGCAAAGTAAACCCATCTCCATCTCGGTGAAGGCAAGCGACTGCTCGCCCAGATCGGCAGCAGCCTTGATCGCGTCCGCGAACTGCGTCCTCGTTCGGAACATCCAACCGCCGGCCACCTGCGCGAGTTCGTAGGGACGACCGGTCAGCTCGGCCTGGATGTCGTCGATCACCATCTCGACCGAGGCTCCCTGCCCTACCACGCGGGCCAGCTCGTCGCGGCCGACCGGCGACGCACTGGCGAAGAGCACCGCCTCGACCCGACCCATCCATTCGCGCCAGCGGAGCTCCTGCGGGAGGTCGTCGAGCTCCCGGTCAAAGACAGCGCCGCCCTCCTTCGCCGGTTTCCGTTTCCTGGTCGTGGTCGTCATGATGCGATCCCGTAGAGCCGGAAGGTCGGTCGTCCAGTCAGTTCCCGTGCAACTCCGAGCTCGACCAGCCGGTCGCAAAACCGCCGCGCGGCGCGGTCAGTCATGGGGATCGAGGTGCCGCGAATGCAAGGAGACAGCATCGACGCAGGCGCCACGGCATCCTCGGTCAGGAACAGCGCGACCGCCGCGTCCGATCCTTTGGCCCGTAGCTTCGGCGCAACGGCGCGAAGGGTCTCGGCGCGTCGGGCCAGATCCCGCGCCACCCGGATCGACTCTTCGATAGCCTCGAGGACCCGCACCTCGACCGCCAGATCGGCCCCCTGCCCTTCTGCAGTCAGGTCGCGCAGAACGGCCTTTGTCAAACGCTGCGCAGTCACAGGCAGCACCTGCTTCCAGTTCAGCGCCCGCGCAAGGACGACGTCCGAGAACAGGCAGGCGGTGCGCTCTGCCCGGTCGTCGGCCTCGAGCACGGCGCCCAGGGCTGCGACGCAACCCGACAACGGACCATGGGTCCGTGCGCGTTCCAATCCCACGTCAAGCCAGACACCCACCTCGCCCGCATACTCCGCTCCAACCAAGTCAGCGATCTCACCCGGGCGCGCCCGCGAACTCTCGCGCCAGAACACCAGAAGATCGCCGTCGGGCCCCCGCGCCTCGCCGGGTGGCGTCAGATGGTAGGCGTCGCGGATATCGGCCTCCCGCGCCAGGCGACCTTCCAGTTTCGAGGTGGCGGTTGCGGCTCTCAGCGCCAGTCGATTGGCGAGCAGCTTCACCGGCACGCCATACCGCGGATCGGAAACCAGCTGATCGAGCACCGTCAGCGCGGCTCCCGACCGAAAGGCCACAGTTTCAAGGGTTTCGACAGGACCGGAGGTGACCCAGGACGGCATCCGGGGTAAGCTATCAGGGTCGCTGTCGAAGGTTGAGCGGGCATATGTCATGCCACAACACTATCTTGCGGCGGCGCTTTTGGCTACCATATAGTGTAGAAACCGCCCCTCTTTGCTGAACCGTTATATGTCCAATAAGTTTGCATTATCGGACATAAAAAGATATGCTGCGAGACAGTTCAATTTCATCGCTGGATTCACTGGAAATGGCCGCAGAGGACGAGAAATCGACATCATCAAACTCTGGTGCGTTTAGTATCGCTCAGGACGACGAGATAGATCAAGAAAAAAGCGACGATATCTCCCTACCCGCCCACGTCGCGGGCTCCGGCAGCCTGGATCGCCTCGTCGATACGGCCCGCGACTATGCCCGCGCCGCAGCTTCTGACAATACGCTGAAGGCCTATGCCAAGGATTGGGCGCATTTCGCCCGCTGGTGCCGGATGAAGGGCGCCGAGCTGCTGCCACCGTCACCCGAGATGATCGGGCTTTACCTAACGGATCTAGCGTCCGGTTCTGGGCGCTCCCCTGCCCTATCCGTCTCAACCATCGACCGCCGCCTGTCCGGTCTCGCCTGGAACTACACACAGCGTGGTTTTTCCCTCGATCGCAAGAACCGGCACATCGCCACGGTGCTGGCCGGGATCAAGCGCAAACACGCGCGCCCACCGGTGCAGAAGGAGGCCATCCTGGCCGAGGACATCCTCGCGATGGTCGCCACCCTGCCCTACGATCTGCGCGGGCTGCGGGATCGGGCGATCCTGCTGCTGGGATACGCCGGAGGCTTGCGCCGCTCTGAAATTGTCAGCCTCGACGTGCACAAGGACGACACGCCGGACTCGGGCGGCTGGATCGAGATCTTCGACAAGGGCGCCCTGCTCACCCTCAATGCCAAGACCGGCTGGCGTGAGGTCGAGATCGGACGCGGCTCGAAGGATCAAACCTGCCCCGTGCATGCGCTCGAACAATGGCTGCACTTCGCCAAGATCGACTTCGGTCCAATCTTCGTCGGCACCTCACGCGATGGCAAACGCGCCTCAGAAACCAGGTTGAACGACAAGCATGTCGCGCGCCTGATCAAGCGCACGGTTCTGGACGCTGGCATTCGGTCGGACCTGCCTGAGAAAGACCGCCTGGCGCTGTTCTCCGGCCATTCGTTGCGCGCCGGTCTCGCCAGCTCCGCCGAAGTCGACGAGCGCTACGTCCAGAAGCAGCTTGGCCACGCCTCGGCCGAGATGACCCGCCGCTATCAGCGGCGCCGCGACAGGTTCCGGGTAAACCTGACCAAAGCCGCCGGTCTCTGAGCCCCTGCCCTATCACGCCGCCTGCCCACTGAGCCTACCATAGAAGCTGCGCTCGAGATGCAGCTCCCCTGCCCCGGCTTTCTCGACCATGCCGCGCAGATATCCGCCCGGCGAGGAAACCTCACCGGCACTGTGCTTTTCGAAGACGAGCGCAAACGCGGCCGTGGCCACCTGAGTGCCCATTCGGTCCTGCGCCACGTTCCAGGCATGCTCCGAGATCCCGATCATCGGCCTGAGTTGCCCCGCAACCCGGTGCAAATCGCCCCAATCCTTCAGGAATCCACCCATATTGCGCGCCCATGACGCGAATTCCGGACAGGCCTGCATGATTGTCGGCAGGTCGAGCGCTGTGCGCTTCTTGCGCACCTCGGCAACCCAGTCTTCCAGCTCCCTGTCAACCCGCTCTTCGGGTTGGGCATTGGGCACCACACCCGCCGCTTCCTCTTTTTCAGAGGAATTACTAGTTACAGGATTAAGTTGATTTGTAATTAGTATGTGAGGGTCAGAAATGACCTCCCTGGGGTTCATTTCTTGAGTCTTCTTCGTGACTTGGGTATCGTTATCACCGGTGTTTTCCACAGGTTTCACCGCGCCAGTCGCTTTGAGATAGGCCGCCTCAACCCGTTCCTGGAGCTCCTTGAACCATGTGAGTAAGCGCACCAGCTGTTCAGAGGCTTCGTGTCGGCGCGGTAGCCGGTCGAGAAGCTCCTCGAAGAGACCCGTGAATTGCCTCCAGGGCCCACGCAGCGCGCTGCTGAGAGCTGCCTCGATCCGGGCTCGGATCATCCGGCGCGCCACAGTGATCTGGCGCTTCAGGCGCTGGCAGAGTTCGCGCTCGGCCTGCAACTCGGTATGAAGTCCCTCGAACTCCTCGACACGGGCGGAAAGCGGTGACAGATCGAAGCCATAGGCCTCGACGATACGCCCCTCAGCGTCCCTGCGGCCCCACCGCTTGCCATTGGGGCTATCCTGGAAGGAGATCACGCCGATCTCAGCAAGACGCCGCGCGTGGCGCTTGAGGGCCGATAGCGAAAAGCCCGTCTGCTCCATCAGATAAGCGTTCGACGCCCAGACGATCGGACGCTGCCCCTCCTCCCAATCCTGGGCCTGAGTGAAGGCCCCCAGGGTATCGAGGAGCATCACGTCGCCTGCCTTTAAGCCGATATGTGCCCCCACGCGCTTGAGTGCCACGAAGGCCCGTGTTTTGGGTACTGCTACCCGTTCACCGGCTTGGGCAAGTTGCTCAGCCGTAGCCAGCCCGGCCGTTGCTTTTCGCCACCCTGAGCGTTGGCTTATGTTGGACATAACTCTCTTGTTCTGAGACATGCCTGTCTCAGCCGCTCCTTGTGGAGCATCACTAAATTTTTCCATCTTTATGCCAGCGACAAAGAAATCCCGTTCGCTCAGAAGCGTTTTCTCTTGTGTGGTGATTCGTTGGCTGCTAGATTCTAGGTGTCTAATCTAAGAATTGCGTTCTGCGCAGCAGCCCTCGAAGCTCCGGTTTCGGGGGTTTTCTTTGTTTGCCGTTCCTCCTTTCTGCTCGTCCTCAGTTGTCATCCACCGAATTTACATCTGTAAATTCGGCATAGGATTTTTTGATTATCTCTGCGAGATTGCTCTCAAGCCAGGTTGCAAACTCAGCGTTTGTGCCGGACTTCTTGACTGACAATGACAATGCTCCGCGGCCAGCTCTGATAGTCACGCCTTCCAACGGCGTCATCTCTCTAACCCCACTCGACGTCTTCGCACCGCGCTTAGTCGCTTCCCTAATGAGAAATTCGAGGCGATCATCCGAACCCGATGAGGCGCTGATTCTGGCCAAGATATCGAGCGCCGCGCGTTCAGTTAGCTTCTTTGAGAGAAATAACTCAGCCAGCTCCGTCCATTTTGGACGCCCGGACTTTGGTGCCGCGCCAATCAGGTCGCCGATCTTGATCGGGACGTTTTGTGTTACCTTTGTAAGGTGCGAATGACCCGACGCAGAGAGATTGAGAACCTGCCGAACAGTTGCCGCGTCGTGGCCCGCTGTCTGGATGGCCACGGCGAACCGCGCCTTCTCGTAGAAAGAGAGGTTTCGGCGCGCAGCATTTTCCAATCCTTTCGCCAGCAAAGCTGTAGCATCGTCGATATCTTGGACGTTCGCGCGAACCTTGATGCCGAGTTCGCGGCAGGCCTTTAAGCGCCGCCGCCCATAAATCGCCTCGAAGCGCCCTTCAGCCGCCTTTGATCGCCTAACGAGAATGGGCACTTGCTGACCACCTTCTCGGATGCTGTTCTTTAGTCCTTCGAGGCTCTCGTCATCGTCTTCGACGTTTACAGCTGTAAACTCTTCAAGGCGATCTACTGGCCCCCAATCGTCGATCATATTGGGATCAATTTCTCGGATAGATGCCAGAGATCCTTGAAGGGCCCCCAAAGCCGGAGCACTGGTCTTCGACGGCCGTTCTGACGGCGCCCCGCCAGAACGAGCGATCGTATTTGCAATTCCGGACATATCGCGAAGTGATTTCCTAGCCATTACTTACGCCCCCACGATTGTTGGATCATCGTTTCGACTTCATGCCCCACAGCATCCATGGAGCCCTTAGCGCGGTCATATGTGGCCCGTGTCATTTCGGAACGGACCACCTCATAAATCGACTGCTTTAGCATGGTCGCGTCACTGATTGCTGTGCTCTTCAAGGCGGTTGCCGACATGACACGGTCTTGAAACAAAGCCCGCATGAAAGACGTTAGCTGCTGAGAGGGAACGTCCGTCGGTTCGTCTCGCGTGATCAGAAATTTGAAGTGATCATATTGGAGAGTTGCGCCAGCATCCTCGATCACACCCATATACGCTCCTGCTAGTTCAAGAAACTGAGCAGTTGACGAAACGTCCAACATCGATGGCGTTAGAGGGACAATCAAAGAACTAGCGGCAGCCATCCCAGCAATGGTCAAGAAACCAAGCTGTGGCGGGCTGTCCATCAACACCAGATCAAAATCATCTTCTACCTGTGCCAAAGCATTTCGGATACGAGTAAAGAATGGTTGGTCTGGGTTCGAATGAACGGCCGACTCAGTCTCAAACTCGGACAGCATCAAGCGGGACGGCGCAATCGAGAGCCCTGGAAAGTATGTTGGAACGACGACATCAGCCATGTTCACCGGCTCGTCGTAGCGGATCGCATCATAGACAGTCAGTCCATCGAACTCGATTTCAGGGCTGATCCCGCACATTGATGTGAGAGATCCCTGAGGATCCAGATCAACAACCAAGACCCGATAACCTCGAAGAGCAAAGTAGTGAGCGAGGTGGACGCTCGTCGTGCTCTTACTGGAACCACCTTTGAAATTCATCAGCTGCCAAACTTGCAACTGCTCCTCTCCCGAGCGGCGAGGCAGATAACGGCCTTTCTTCCGAGAGGTCTTCTCTAGAACTTCGCGCGCGTCCCATATCTCTTGGGCTGTGTAGTAGCGTCGGCCACCCCGGATATCGTCAGGTTCAGGGATTGTGCCCTCAGCGTGAACCTTTCGCATGAACTGTCCGGATACTCCCAAGAGCTCAGCGGCCTCAGGTGCCGAAAAAGAGCGTAGCGTCTTCGTGTTGTCTGGGGCAAAAGCAGAGAGCAGATGTTCCCTGATGGCAGCGTTGAGTCGTTCGGAAATCTCCGTTGCAAGAGCCGAAGGGCGCTCATTTGCCAATGGTGTCACAGGAATCATCTGGTTGCCCCAATTTCGAAAATGTGGCCTTTTTCGCGCCACTTGGGGATAAAAGCAGTGATTCACGCGGCTAAGTCAAGATTTTTCCTCTATATAGTGTCTATCAACGCTTGAAGAGACTATATCCACGACCGCGATCTTGGTCGATTTTACAGCTGTAAACGAATTGGCGGAGGCAAGCCCCCGCCAACTTTGGCTTAGGCGGCGTCTTTGGGGCCCCAGGGGATGACGGCCTGCAGGGACAGATCGTCCTGGTTCGCGGCCTTGCCGAGGTTGGCGTTGAAGCCGTGATCGCGGATGGTCAGCGTGTAGTAGTCGGCGCCGGTCTCCTTGTTCTGCTTCTTCCAGATGCCGCCGCACTCGACCAGCTTGCCGCGCGGGGAGCGGCCGAGGACGCGGTGCGTGGGGGCCATCGGGTTCGTGCTCGCGACGGGTTCGACCGTGATGTCGAGGTCGAAGGTCAGGGTCGAGATGGAGCCGACGCCCTTGGCGGTTTCGATGTCGGCGCTGGTGAATTTGATGCAGTTCGTGGTCATTGCTCTTCTCCTTGTTTGCGTTGCAATGATGGTCACCTTGCAGCTGGCCAAGGCCCGGCCACACCGAAGGCGAAGCGCAGCGGAGAAGGGCCGACGCCGGTCTTTTTGATCCGCGCGGAATGACCCGCAGGGTCAGGGGAAAAAGATCGGCGACAACCTTTGTGGACGGGACGACAGCTGCGACCAGCATGTCATGCAACTCAGACAAAGGGAGAAGTGCGGTGGCCGCGAAGGAAGGTGGGTGAACAGCCGAGGGAGATGCCGCAAGGAGTAGGGATCGTCTTCTCACCCATCCAAACTTCAAGACTCTTTGAAGACCAAAGCCGTCAGATCATAAATCGATAGCAACGGCAGGGCATTCGCCCATCCTTCCGTGGCCTCACAGGGGCGTTTGCGTTCGCATTCGGAGATGCAGGCGTCCAGATACCATCGAGTTGCCAGACACTCATCCGCTCTGGTGCCCGACAAATGGCCAGGCCTGGCTATGAAATGCTTCGCGTGCCGCTGTTATCCTCGGACCAATGGACGTGTCCTGAGCCAGAGATCAAAACGAAGTCATAGCGTGCTCAACAACTCGATTGCATGTGCCAGTGGTAACGCTCGAATGTCCTTCGCGATGGGAACCTCATGCGCACCGGCATAGACCAGGAGCTTTCGGTTGGCTCCAATGTCCTTGGCCCCTGTGTGAAATCCTCTCGAAACCTTCGGTGCAGTCGTTCGTTTGATCTCAACAGCCCAGATGTCACCGCTTGGCAAACGCAAAACCAAGTCGAGTTCAGCACCGGCCGAAGTGCGATAGAAGAAAGGTTCGGTGCCTAAAGGGGCGGCAGCAAGAAGCGCCTCGATACAGAACCCCTCCCAACTGCCACCGACGACCGGATGCCCGAGCAAGCCCTCTGTCGTGCCGATGCCCAACAACGCATGCACGATCCCGCTGTCTCTCACATAGACCTTTGGCGATTTCACCAGACGCTTGCCGACATTCTCGTGCCAGGGCTGCAGGCGTCTCACCAGCATGAGATCGACGAGCAGATCGAGGTAGCGCCCAACGGTCTGGCCGGACACGCCCAATCCCTCGGCAAGGGCCGCGGCGTTCAGAAGGCCGCTCTGGACATGCGCAAGCATCGTCCAGAACCGCCGCAAGGTCGCTGCCGGAATCCGAGGTCCGAGGGCAGGGATGTCTCGCTCCAGATAGGTGCGCAGGAAGTCCAGACGCCAGTCCATACTTGCCCGATCGCTCGCGGCCTGAAAGCTGTCGGGAAAGCCGCCGCGCAGCCAGAGCAAGTTCAACTGATCGGCCCCCACCTCGTCAGGCTGCAAGGGGGGCATTTCAACATATCGAACACGACCGGCGAGGGATTCCGCCGTTTGGTGCAAGAGGATATTGGAAGCCGATCCCAATAGCAGGAACTGTCCCGTCCGAAACCCGGCCCGCCGACGCTGATCGATCTGGCCGCGCAAAGTTTTGAAGAGGTCAGGCATCTGCTGTACCTCGTCGAGGATGACGAGTTTGCCCGCCTGTTCGTCCAGATAGAGATCTGGTTCAGTCAGGATTTGCCTGTCCGCCTCACGCTCAAGGTCGAGATAGACAGACGGGCGCTCTGATGCGATGTCGAGTGCAAGTGTTGTCTTTCCGACCTGTCGGGGGCCGAGAAGGACCACAGCCGCTTGGCTCTCCAAGGAAGACTGAACGAATTGTTGGGTCTTGCGTTTGTACATACCTTGCAATTACTCCACGATACGGAAGATTTGCAAGTTTAATCTCTCGAGACCTCGGGTTGCCGCCCATAAATCTAGTCTTGGTTCACCTGCACGCTAGACAACAATGACCTCAGAAGCGGACATTTGAACAAGGCGCGACGAGCAACAGTTCAGAGCCCTAACCGCTGGAAACGGCACGAATTTCGAATGTCCGCACTCGGGCAGCTCTCAGAAGCGTTCACCAAGAAGGCGATAGCACCAGAAAGGCTCCTCGGTCTCGATCGCTCGATTGAGCCGGGCCGGAGAGAACCCGGTCGCTCGGCGGACCGCGCGCCCCATGTGGGACTGGTCGGAATACCCCACTTCGATCGCGATTTCCGCCAACGATCGCCCCGCCGCATTCGTCGCGCATTCATGAAGCCTCTCGAATGCCGAATAGAAGGCCAGGTTGCGTCGCGTGTGGCCGGAAAAGCGCATGATCCTGCGTTCGATGCTGCGAAGGCTACGCCCGCCCCCCGAAAGCGCCGCCCGCGTCGCAAGCGCCTTGGACCAGTCCGCCACGCGAGTGACGGGCTCCCAGCCCTGCGGGCGCGCCTTGCGCCAACCGCTTACCAGTGTTGTGCAGAACCTGTCCCATCCGTCGGCGGCATCGCTTTCGGCATCAAAGTTTCCCAAAGCCTCATCGAAAATGGGCAACATTGCTTGATAGCTGTCATCACCCCCAAGCCTGCGCCACGCGTCCGGATAGACTCCGACTGTCAAGGCAACGACGCTCCCCTCCGACCAACTGGTCACCGGCACATCCTGCGGCGCCAGTACGGATGACCGTGGAAGGCTCGGAGCCTCCGAGGCGGTCCGCCAGCTGGTTTCCGGCGGCAGAATGTGCAGCGTGCCGTGTTGAACGAGTGTGATCGCAACAATCGGCGAGGCCGGAAAATGGTTCAGCCTGTCCGCAGCCGACAAATCAGCCCCCCGAGTATCGCGGAAGATCCCCGCCATAAGGCATCCCGAGAGGCTGGTCAGCGGCAGAAACAACTTTGAGGTTGGCGGCATGCCGGGCTCCTTTTGACGCAATCTTTCTATATTTCCCAACGCCGTTCGAGGCAACTAAGGCCAAATCCACCACTGAGGAAATCAACATGGTCAAATTGGTCTATTCAGGTCCGCTCTCCCTTCGCCTGTGCAGCCTCGCCAAACTCAGCCAGATCGCAATCGCAACGTCGATCCGACACGCGTTCGGGCGCAAGATGGCCGAGGATTGGGACGCCAACATGGAAACCGGCATCCGATTTGTCCGCCACCAGTTTTCAGCGGCGATGCGCCATCGTGACATCGCGCAGGGGCGCAGATTGTTCGATAGCGTTCAGACGCAGACGGATGATGTCTACGACGTCACCTCCACCGTTTCGCGGGGGGTCGATGGGCGGTGGCATGTCCCAAGGCACTGCGATAGCGAGGCCGTCCTGCTGTATTTCCACGGTGGCGGCTATACCTTCCACGGCGGGGTGAGCGACCGTTTCGCACAGATGCTGTCGCACCACTCCGGCGCCAGATTGTTTGCGCCCGACTATCGCCTGACGCCCGAGCATCCCCATCCTGCACAGGCTCAGGACGCCATGGCCGCGTGGGATCATCTGACGGCAGAAACGCCTGCGGAAAGGATTGTCGTGATTGGCGATAGCGCGGGTGGGCACATGGCGCTGATGTTGCTTCAGGCACTCAAGGATCAAGGCAAACCTCAGCCTGCACTGTGTATCGGGCTTTGCCCCTGGACTGACATCGGCGACCGGGGTGCAAGCCTGCGCAACAATAACGCCACCGATCTCGTGCAGGGTTGGATGGCGCTCCAGTTCGGCCGCTGGCTCGATCCCGATCAGGTATTCGGGCGCGATACCTTGTCTCCGATCTGCTACGACTACAGTGGTCTTGCCCCTCTATATTTGCAGGCCGGCGGGCGCGAGGTTTTGCGCGACATGATCATTGAATTTGCACAGGTTCAGAAAGAAAACGGCGCCAAGGTGATGCTCGATCTGTGGCCGGACATGCCGCATGATTTTCAGGCCTACGATAGCTTGACCGCGTCATCAACGGCAGCGATTGGCAGAATAAGGCAGGCAATTGATACCTATCTATTTGCAAGAGAACCACTTGCCGAATTACCCGGAATAACTGTCGTTCAAGATTTGGGCATCTCCTGAAGTGGAGGGTCGACGTTCGAGAACAGCCATTTGCGCAGCCGCAGCGAAAGACCACTCCGTCCGCAGTCCGGTCATCGTCACGCCTCAGACCGAACGTCCGCTTTCAAACCACTTTGTCGGAATGTACGGGGCCTAAGCCCCGATCCTCTTGATGCGGATCCCGAGCTTGCGGGCCTTGTCGACGATGTTCTCGGTGATGCCTGAACCTGGGGTGGCGATCAGCCCTTGGGGCATGGTCTCGAGCATCTTGTCGTTGCGCTTGAAGGGAGCGGCCTTGCCGTGGCTCTTCCAGTCGGGTTTGAAGACCACCTGGGTGATCCCGCGGGTATCTGCCCAGCGGGCCGCGATCATCTCGGCACCTTTGGGCGTACCGCCGTGCAGCAGCACCATGTCGGGATATTTCGCATGGGTGGCATCGAGGACGGACCAGATCAGATCGTAGGCGTGATAATCCCCGCCCGAGAAAGCGATCCGCGTGCCTTCGGGGCAGTGCACCTCGGTCTCTTTGCGGCGCTTGGCCGAGAGATAGGCCCGGCTGTCCACCACGGCGGAGGTCAGGCCGCGATGCGAGACGCGTGAACCGGTGCGGGGCAGCCAAGGCGAACCGGTGGCGGCCGAGAAGTGGTCCACGGCCAGATCGCGCATCTGTTCGAAGGCGTCACGATGGTCCCAGAGCTTCAGCCCGACCATCTGGAGGCGCTCGAGTTCGACCGAGGCGACCTCGGAGCCGTCCTGGACGGCCAGACTTTCCCGGAGCTCGAATTCGTTGTCATCGAGGAGCTTCTGGATATGGGTGAGCCGGCGATGGAAGATCGAAGTGAGGGACCAGAGCATCTCTTCGAGATTGTCTTCCAACTGGCTACCGGTAAGGAGGCCAATGGTGGTGTCAAAGAGGGTCGCCATGGCGAGCTCGACCTCGTCGGGCTGGGGCAGGGGGCGATGATCAGTCTCGCCGGGCCCGGGCGTTGCGCCGTGAAGTGCCAGGTGGTCGAGGATGGCGGAGGTTACGCCGGTTTCCTCTTGGATGTCTGTCTGATGGGGCATTGTCTGGTTCCTCTGTTTGATCTGACCCGATTTGGATGGGGCGATACCAGGACCGGCGGCGACCGGGCCGCATCCGTCAGGATCGGAGCGCAGCGGAGAATGCGCCCAGGGCCGGAAAATTGTTCCCGCGAGGAATGGCCCGGAGGGGCAGGGGAATTTTCTGGTGCGGGGCGCATTGCTGCCCGGGCGAGGAGCACTCTGCTCCGACCCGCCGGTCCATCGCTCCCCTTTTCCAAACGGGATCAGATCGAACCTGCGGACCCTTTGCCCAGTCGGACATCCCCGCGGAGGTTGGCGGTCAGCCGTCCTCGATCTCCAGACCTTGTGCCTTCATGGCCTCGAGCAGGGAGCGGCGCAGCGCATCCTTGCCAAAAGCCCGCAGATCGTCGTTGAAATCGCCCATGTTCGGCACGAGATCACCACAGGCAATTCCATTAGATTCCAATTGGTTACGCAATCTCGTTGATGCGTTACGTCCAGCTTCGTCATTGTCTCGCGCGATCCAGATGCGTGTGATCCCCGGTGGCGGGATGAAGAGGCCGAGATGGGTGGCGGTGAGACAGGAGGCGAGATCGAATTCTGGCAGGGCGGTTCCGACCGAGAGGGTGTTCTCGAGACCTTCCGCGACGATGAGATCAGTACGCCCGGTGCCCGACCAGAAACGGATGGCATGGCCGTGAAGCTGCCCGAGGATCCGCTTGGGGCTCTCGATCGCGGCCAAGCTGCCGGTGGACGGGTCGAGATAGACCCTTGCGCATCCGGTGATCTGGCCGCGAATGTCGGTGATCTTCGCCAGCAGGGCAGGGGCTCTTTGCGGCGGATCGGGATCGTCCTCGCCCTGCCGCAGGAAGACCCGCGGGTGATAGCACAGGGCCGGGCCAAGACGTGTGATCCCGCGACCTTGCAGATAGGAGACAGCCAGGCTGCCAAGAAGTGGCTTACCAGCGCCGAAGAGTTTGCGCGCCCGCGCGATGCGTTTGCTGGACGCTGCCTCCGGGCGCTCAGCCCTTTGGGTGTCTCGAGGTACGGCAGGGCAGGGGGCCTCGCCGAGAAAGGACCGGGCCTCCCTCAGCGTTTCTTTGAGCGTGACCGACCCAAGCCGTTCCTGCAGCAGGTCGATCAGGTCGCCATATTCACCCGTCGCGAAATCTTGCCAGGATCCGGCCTTGCGCTCACCTTGAGCTTGCAGACGGATGGCGAGGCTTTGGCCCTTTGCACCGGACGTGTCGCCGACCTGCCAATAATTGCCCTGCTTACGACCCTCGGGGAAATACTGGCGGCAGAAACTCTCGGCACGGTCTGCCAGAGCGGCCGAGAGGTCTGCGATGCTGCGCCGCGCGCTCATGCGGCGACATCCGCTGCGCTGGCACCCACCGGGTGCTCAGCCAGAACCCGCGCCAGCACGTCAGTGCCATCCACTGGGATGAACACCCGAGTCTTCCACTGGATCACCTCGGCAAAACAACCCATCGCTTTCAGACGGGGCAGGGCCGCGCCCGACGCGCCGATCAGCTCAAGTCTCGGCTGTCCCATGACCAACGACCGGCGCAACTGGTAGCCGCCGAGGAGGTTCAGGGTCGTCCTGGCTTCCATCACCGCGCTGAGCACTTCCTGCGGCGACATCTCGATCTGACAATCGAGACCAAGGCGTGAATAGACATTCAGGAGCTGCTCCTGACTGACGAGACGGCCGATAGCGCGCTCCCCGTCCTCGGCCTGCAGGCGGTAAATGCGCATGTTGTCGGCAGGAAGCCGGTCCCAGATCGGCAGGAGGAGGCCGCAGATCAGCGTGATCTTCGATGTGGTGAACTGCGGCACCGCGTCGACCTCAGCCTGCCAGAGCTGTTCGAACATCGCATCGTCTATCTCTTCCCAGTGCGATTTCGAGAACTCGGTGAGGGCGAGGATCTCGGTCGCCATGGGCCGTAGCAGTTTCACCCGCAGGATCGGTACGCCATCCTCATCCATGAAGGCCGGCGCCTTCACCATCAGGGCCGCGCGTTTGGAGGTCTTGTTCCAATAGAGCGTCGCGCCTTTGTTATCAGCGCAGATGGCTTTCACGCGGGACAGGGTGAGCGGATCGTTTCGATCCGTACGCTCAACGGTCAGGGCGGTGGCCGTCGCCCCCGTCGCCTCATGTTCGAAGATCACCTTGCGGTCGACGATCTCGAATTTTTCGGCGCGCAGGGTCTCTAGCCCGACGTCCAGCGTGCCAGCCTGCCGTGCGTCCTCGATGATGGCCGAAAGTAACCCGCCGAAAGCCTCGAAGATCGCGTCCTGCATGTCGATCCGCAGTGCCAGACAGCGGTTCAGGAACTGCTGGATAGGCGGCAGATTCTCTTTCATCGTGCCATCCGCCTCATCGAGTGTCAGCCCGGTCATCTCCTGGAACCTGGCATATGAGCAGGCGTCGATCTTGCCCGCCCGCAGCTTGTAGAAGAACTGTCGCAGCGCCGCGCGTGCGTAGGGGCTCTCAAGATTGTCCTCGGCGCGGAACATGTTCTGGCCGCCGGTTTCGCGCTGCCCCTTGGTGATCGCCCCGAGCGTGTCGAGGCGGCGCGCGATGGTGGAGAGGAACCGTTTCTCACCCTTCACGTCTGTTGCGACGGGTCGAAACAGCGGCGGCAGCGCCTGATTGGTGCGGTTGGTGCGCCCGAGCCCCTGGATCGCATTGTCGGCCTTCCAGCCGGGCTCAAGGAGGTAATGCACCCGCAGGCGCTGGTTCTTGGCCCCGAGATCGGCATGATAGCTGCGCCCGGTGCCACCGGCATCGGAGAAGATCAGGATGCGCTTGGCATCATCCATGAAGGCCTGGGTTTCTCCGAGGTTGGAGGAAGCGGGACGCTTCTCGACCTTGAGCCGCCCCTCCCGCGTCTTCACGATGCGCCGTTTGCGCCCCGTGACCTCGGCCACAGCCTCCCCTCCGAAATGCCAAAGGATCTGGTCGAGAGCACCCTGTACTGGGGCGAGGGCACCGAGATGCTCGACAAGCTCGTCCCGCCGCCGCTCCGCCTCGCGGCAAATGATGTGATTGCCATCGCCATCGACGGCCGGGCGCGAGCGCAGATCCCCGCTCTCGTCGGTGTAAGGCTCGAAGAGCCGCGTCGGGAAGGAATGCATCAGGTAGTCCATGATGTTCTCGCGCGGCGTAAAATCGACCTGCAGATCATCCCACTCCGAAGGCGGGATCTCTTCGAGACGCCGTTCCATCACCGCCTCGCTGGTCGACACCACCTGGATCACCGCCGAATGTCCCGCCGCCAGGTCCGCCTCGATGGCGCGGATCAGCGAGGGGCATTTCATGGCGGTGATGAGGTGGTTGAAGAAGCGCTGCTTGTTGCTCTCAAACGCCGAGCGTGCGGCGGATTTGGCCTGAGGGTTCAAGGTGCCTGTCTCAGACGAAATGCCAGAGGCTTGTAGGGCAGCCTCAAGGTTGGTGTGGATGATCTGGTAGGCATCAGCGTAGCTGTCGTAGATCGCGACCTGGGCGGGCGTCAGCTCATGGACCAGCATCTCGTATTCGACCCCGGCATAGGAGAGGGACCGCGCGAGATAGAGCCCAAGCGCCTTCAGGTCGCGGGAAATCATCTCCATGGCGGCGATGCCCCCGGCCTCCATCGCGGCGACAAATTCTGCCCGCGTCACGAAGGGGAAATCTCCCGTGCCCCAGAGACCGAGGCGCGAAGCATAGGCAAGATTGCCAACGACCGTCGCCCCGGTGGCCGAGACATAGAGTACGCGGGCGTCGGGCACGGCGTTTTGCAGCGCGAGGCCCGCAAGGCCTTGTTGAGAGGCCTTTTTGTCGCCGCGGTCGGACTTTTCGCCGGCGGCATTGGCCATGGCGTGGCTTTCATCAAAAGCGATGACCCCGTCGAACCCCTCGCCGAGCCAGGAGGTCACTTGCTCGAGGCGGGCAGCCTTGCCCTCACGTTCAGCCGAGCGCAGCGTGGCGTAGGTAACGAAGAGGATGCCCTCGGGCAGGCGTATGTCGCTGCCTTGGCGGAATTTTGAGAGCGGCACGATATCGCTTTCACGCCCGCCGAGCGCCATCCAGTCGCGTCGCGCATCCTCGATGAGCTTGTCGCTCTTCGAGACCCAGACCGAGCGGCGACGCCCCTGCAGCCAGTTGTCGAGAATGATACCCGCGACCTGTCGCCCTTTACCGCATCCAGTGCCATCACCGAGGAACCAGCCCTTGCGCAGGCGGAAGGCGCCTTCGTCACCCTCAGCCGCTGCAATCAGTTGGCCTTCGATCTCGCCACGCTTGAACAAGCCTTTGAGATGCGTCTCGTGTGCATTGCCCGCGTAGATCACGCTTTCGAGCTGCGGCGCAGAGAGGAGACCGTCTCGAACGAGGGTCTTCGGCAGAACGGGGCGGTAGCTCGGCACGGGCGGCGGCACCGAGGCCATGGCGGCGGATTGCACAAGTGCTGTCGGATGCTCCGCCGCGCCGTCGATCCGGATCGCCTGCAGGTCATAGACCTCGTAGACCGTGTCCTGCAACGTGCCATAGGGTTCGCTCCAGGCTTTTGGCAAGTAGTCGAGCGGGGCCGTCTCGATGTCGTCGAACGGATGCTTCGCGCGTTCCTCGGCGAGCGCACGGGTTTCTTTGCGTGCTGCGTTGCGCAGGGCGTGGAGGTTGGTGCGGGTCGGCTGAGACGGGACCGAAAGGGCCGATGTGGTGGGGCAGGGCGGGGGGCTGCGGCGTTCCGGGCAATGGGCGAGTACTACGGAGAGAAGATCACTCGTGGTCGCGCAGATCGGATGATAGGCGGCGTCAATATCAGCCGGTGCGGTCTCTTCAGCACCAGCCGCGCGCTTATCGATTACCGTCAACCGCGTGTCGATCGTGGTGCCATGCCGTGCGAAGACCTTGCCGTCGATGGGGGCCGAAAACACGACATCGGCGCTCTGGCCGATCCGCTGAAATGTCGACTGGAAGGATTTCAAAGAGGGACGGAAGCTTTCGCCGGTGATGACGACAAGCCGCCCACCAGGCGCGAGGCGTGCCAGGGCGGAAAGCACATGCTGACTGGTCGCTTGCCTAAACCGGCCCTCGACATGGTTGGCAGCGGAAAACGGCGGGTTCATCACCACGACCGAGGGCGTGATCGAGCGATCAAGACGATCGTCGATCGAGGCAGCATCGTGGTCAGATACGGCGGCATCGGGGAACAACTGCCCCAGTAGGGCGCGGCGCGTGTCGGCAAGTTCATTCAGCGCCAACCGTGCACCAGCGATCTTTGCAAAGATGGCCAGCATGCCCGTGCCCGTCGACGGCTCGAGCATCAGGTCGTCGTCCCGAAACCCGGCGGCCTGCGCGACGATGGCCGCGAGGGGCAAAGGCGTGGAAAACTGTTGCAGACGGATACTGTCTTCGGAGCGGCGCGTGTGAGACGGGGCCAGAGCCGTGAAACGTTCGATCATGGTGAGGAAGGCCTGCGGCGACAGTGCCTGACGCTGCATCAGCGCGCCGTAGCGCGAGAGTATAAGGATTTGGGCGACCTCGGCCGCCTCATAGGCGTCTTTCCAGACCCAGGCACCACTTGTGTCACTGGCACCGCAAGCATCTTCCATCGCGGCGCGAAGTGCGGCGGCGTCGATGGACCTGCCTGCCTCGAAAACGGGGACGAGGATTTTCGCAGCCTGCATCAGGTTTTGGGCGAAGCGTGGGGCATCCGGCAGGGCAGGGGCTTCGGGCTCGGTTGCAAGTTGGACGGAATGGGGGTGAGCGTTCATCGGCAATCTCCGGGGTTGAGGGTTGGCCCCGAGCCCCGCGTGCACTCTCTCACCCGGGAGGGGTCACCCCTCCCGCCCTGTCTCTCACTCTTTCATGGCCTCGAAAACTGAAGTCTTGGCAGCGAAAACTTATCCACAAAATCTGGGGATGACGCTGTGGGCGTTGTCGCGCAAACCCATGCCAGGCTGCTGGGACACGGCCGTGCCTGCATTTTGGGCACCTCCAGCGAAACGGACCCGACACACAGCAAGCTCGGGGACCGAATGGTCAACGAGGAGAAATCGCAAGAGCTCAGAATGGGGATCTGCAAATAAAAAGGCGACATCCGGGAGGAGGTGGATGCCGCCGATTATTCCGGATCGGCTCAGGGAGGAGGAGAGAACCGATCACAAGAGCGAACATAGGAGCAATGCTGCAGTCGCACAATGGGCGGGCTATGACTTTTCTGCAATGCAGCAATGCATGTCCGCGATCGGGTGCTGCCCATAGTTCCGGTGTGTGGCGGCGAGTTATTCTATGGATATGCGGTCAATGCACCGGTCGCGGGTGGCGCATGGGGATCGGACCGAGGAACGGCATTCCGCGCCTCCGGCAAACAATGCGTCTCATAGGCGCCAACAAACCCCCAGCAAGCGTCGATCTCCTCGCCACCCTGTTCGACGATGTAACCATAGACACGCCCACCAAGGTAAGAATCGTAGTCGGCGGTCTCACCACGTAAGATGTCTACAGCCTGTTCGCGCAGGGCCTTGGTCACGCGTTTTACACCGAATTCCTTTCGGACCGCTTCGAGCGTCACGTAGACGTAACCGACCTGCCCAGAATCCCACGGGCAGTGGAACCCGACGGTGTTCATCGCGAGACCGGAATGGTCATAGAGAAACACAGGCAGAATGATTGCCTTCCGCTCGGCGCGGTCCCGCAGACGATCCATCGAGAGATCGCTCTGATCCGAGACGCCCGCAAGATCGCGCAGGAACGCCTCAGGGCTGTCGTACTGATGGCTGTCACCCAGCCGATAGCGGCGGTGCCAGCAGATCAGCGTACCGAGGTTGCACCACTCTCGTGGGTCCTCAGCGTCGGGGTCGTGGTAGATCTTGATCGTGTGGCCCTGGTGGACCTCCTCGTAGACGGGATCTTGCATGTCCATGTCCTTTCTCGAAACGCAATCGACCCGCCAAGCCGGTTGTGGCGCAGGCGGGTCGATCTGGATGGGATCAGATGGTTGGTGAGTTTGCCGCCCGGCGGATCAGGCGGCGGCGCGATTCTGGCGATGCTGGACGTGCTCGACAGAGACCTTGAGAAGCCAATCCTCAAAGCCAAGAATGGTCTGGTGACCCGCAACCGCCTGGACCCAGGCCGCACGCGGATCGCTGCCGATCTGCGTCGGGTCGTTGTCGATCCGGCCATTGGCCATCCACGGTTCGGGTTGTATGCGTCCGAGCCAGTCAGCCAGTGACGGGATACGCCCCTGGCAGTCTTCGCGCACATGCTGCTCGCCGATCCAGCGGATCGGAACGACCCGGCCCGCGCTGTTGATCAGGCTGCGACCGAACACCCGCTCGGCATCATAGATCCCGACCGTATGATGTTTTTGGGCTCTGTGAACAAAGAGACCTAGGTGCTCTTTAGATGAGTCAAACCAGTCATGCACATGTTGGTAATCATCTGGAACACCGCCAAATCTACGGGCCGAGCTTTCGGCGTGGTGGAGAGGATGTGCCATGTCAGAGCCCCTCATGTTCTGTGGTGTCGGTCTCGATGAAGCGGTTCGAGTGGCTGACATCGATCTTGTCCGTCTCGAGCGCCCAGGTCAATTCGCCATAGCCGCCCTCGTTGTTTTCGAAGCCAGGGCTCAGCGCATAGGCAAAGTCCCAGCCGAAATCTTCGACCCGTCGCCGCAGCTCTTCTGTCAGGGTAATCGTGTCAGGCGTCACGACGACCTCCTCGACATTGCCGGAATCGCCATAGCCTTCATATTGCACGTCGAGGCCGGTCACGCCGAGGCCGCGCAGTTCGGTGAGAAGGGCTGCGCGGGTCTCGACCCGCTGTTCGGCTGCCCGTCTCTGGGCTTCGAGCATCTGCGCGTAGAAATCATTTGCTTGTGTCATATCTTCGGTCCTTTGGAATTGAGGGAGGGTGAGGGCGACCGTCTTGCAGGCCGCGCCCCGGAGGTTTCCTTTGGGGGGCTTCAGGCCGCAGCGTCGCCGCGTTTCTCAGCCGTCCGGTCAACCAGGTTGAAATACAAATTCTCGGTCGCGCGCTTGAACCCCGGCGGTTTGCGCGGAGCGAGGCAGCGCACCGAGGCGCTGCAGCTCTCGCCGTGCTCCATCGCGAACTGCGTCACTTGGTCGATCAGATCATCCATGCCCGCGGCCTCGATGCGCTTTTCGGGGTAGTTCGCCAGCATCTGGAACTGGGTGACGACGAAGGCGCCATCGCGATGTGCGGGATAGAGGGTGATCTGGTAGTCGAGTGTCTTGGCCATCTCTGGTCTCCTGCGGCAGGCCGGACACGATCATCGCGCCCCTTGGAACCCGCCAGCCCGAAAGGACCGCCCTTTGTGCAAGGGCGATCCGTGGCGATGTCGGTGAAAAAGGGGCGTCAGTATTCCGACGGCAGAAGCAGGGTCAGGACCCGGCGCGTCTGATCAGGATCGGAGGGCTCAGGCGAGCCATAGGTGTAGTCGACGTCGTACAGGTCGATCTTGAACCAGACCTTCGTGCCGTCGAGGTCGATGACGCCCATCTCGTGCCATCCTTGCGGGTCGCTGTCAGCGTTGAACGCGTCAAATGAAGCCACGCTGCGGGTGAGAGCAAGCTGGGCATCGGGCCCAAGCGCTGCAACGCCACGGGTCATCACGAACTGGCCCTGCGGGGCATCGGTGACGAGGATATTGCCAAGGATAGAGCGACGAAAGGCGTCATTCTGCGAAGCGACGAGTGCGGCTTCCTTAACGGGATCGAGGTCAAGTGTGGTGGTCATGGGATATCTCCGGGACGGGCCCGCCGATCCGATATCGGCTGTTGGTAACCCGTCAGCCGGAAAGGGCCGCCCTCGATGTGAGGACGGCCCAAGGCTCATGTCGTGATCAGGTCAGCGTGCGGCTCGTCAAGCCGCATCCTCGCTGAGGAAGGCGGGCAAGGACGACGGTTCATCGCTCTCGGCGTCGCTCAGAGAATCTTCGGCGGACACATCCCCCTCCTCGGTCTCCGGCGCTTCGCCTGCCATGTCGGCAACAGCCTCCGCCGCACCGGCAAACACCATCCCGTCGGGCAGCCAGCGCGTCGTCCTGACAACCGTTGCGGCGTCGAACCCTTCCGTCTCGCCGGCCGTTTCCGCGAAGGCCCGCTCCATCGCGGCCGCGATATCGCCCTTACGCTCGCGATTGCGATCTTCGGCGTAATCGTCGCCAATGAGCTTGCGCGCGGTAGCGACCGCATGCCCCTTGTTGACCCGACCCCAGTAATTCTGAGCAGTCGGGCGCCAGCAGGCCGCCACATCGACGTCAAGACGCGCGCCGATCTCCTCGATGATCGGGGAGGGGCGATTGTCGGAGGAAAGCTGCGGCTTGACTGCCAGACCCGTCGCCCAGGCGAAAAGCGCCTGCTTGGCGGCAATGGGCAGCGCCGACATCGCCCGGAAGTTTTCGGGCTTCTCCAGCGTAATCCAGTCGGTGGCGAGGCCCTGCTCCAGCGCCTCGAGCATCTTCTGGGCAACAGTATCCGAATGCAGCACCTCGCGGTTCTGCGCCTGGAAGGGCCGGATCGAGATATCGAGCGCCTCGTTGTTGTAGGACCGCCCCAGAGCCTGCTCGCAGAGCGCGTAGAGCATCGCATCGAACGCCACCTCGAAATCCGCCGCCAGATGCGCCCGAAGGATATGCTGACGCGTCGCGCGCAGATCGTCGGCGAGGCTCGCCGAAATCCCGTTCGCCTTGCGCAAGGTCGCGGCCGGGTCGGAGGTGGGCACCGGTGTCGAGGAGGTTGGCGGCGTCACGTTCGGGCGGACAGGAGACGGGGCATCACCCGCGTCAGCACTATTTTCGCTCGGGACGACCGCAGCGGGGATATCTTCTGGCCGCACGAGGCCTTTCTCGACACGCAGCGCGCCGTCATGACCGATGGTCAGAACCACGCCCGCGATGGCACGATCTTCGTCCGCGTAAGGCTGCCGTTCGCGTTGCAGGGCCTCGATCTCGCGCAGGCGCGGCTCGATGGCATAATATTCTTCCGTCTCCGCGTCCGTCCAGTCCTCGCCGTCATTCTTCGCCGCCAGTTCTTCCTCGCGCGCAATGAGACGTTCTTCTTCGGTGAGCAGGTCCGGATCGGGGTCGATGTCCTGCGGATAGACCCGCCCGAAGCTGCGAAACGCGCCGTAATCCACCGAGAGATGCACCTCGACCCATTTCCACGTTCCCTCGAAGGTTTTCGCCGCAGCCTGCAGCTTTTCGATGGCGAGACGCTCTAGGAGTTCGGGGTTCTCCATATGGGCGCTGGCGCGGTCGTCGAAGAGATCGCGCAGCAGAACACCACCCGCCGCCTCATAGGCCTCAATGCCGACAAAGCGCCCGATGGCCGAGTTCGCCGAATGGGCGGTCTCGGTAAGATGGCGTTTGATGCTTTGCGGATGGATGTGATAGCCGCCCTTCACTGCGTTCCAGACCGCCAGCTGGCGATCATGGTCGTCGGTCAGTGTGAAAGCCATCACGCATTCAAGGGTCAGATCACCCGCGCGGAACTGCTCGATGATCTCGGGCGCGACACGGGCGAGTTTGAGGCGGCGGCGCACCAGGTCGACGGAGACGCCGAATTTGAGCGCGATCTCGTCTTCGCTGCGGCCCTCGGCGATCATCGCCTCAAAAGCCTCGAACTGGTCGGCGGGGTGCATCGCCGCGCGCTGGAGGTTTTCAGTTGCAGAAGTAAGGATGGCGTTGCGCTTATCATCGACGAGGCAGGGCACGGGGTGATCGGCGGGGATGACGCTGTCCTCAGCGAGCTGCTTCAGCGCCTTGAGGCGACGACCGCCGGCATCGACTGCAAAACGTGTCTCTGACAGCGCATGAACCACCAGATTCTGTTTAATTCCGGTCTCGCGGATACTGACGAGGAGCTCAGCATCGTCGCTGGCGCTGGCCGCAACTTTTCGAACGTTGAGCGGGCTCGGCTCCAACTGGTCGAGCGGGATCATCCGGATGTCGGTCCCGCCGCCAGGCACGGACAACTCAGTGGCTTCGGTTTTCTTCGCAGTGGCGGGTTTCGGGCGGGTTGTGGTCTTGGCCATGGTCAGGGTCCTTGTCACGCCGGACCCGGAAGAGCCTCTCTCTATCCTTTCAAGCCCGGCACCCGGGCTTCCCTTTCTCTGGCTTTTTCTTGTGTTCCCTTACATGAGATCGTTTTGCACAGGCTTTGCTGTCTCCAAAGCCTACAGGCCTAGCTCACTGTTTGATTTTCCGAACCCACTTCCGCGAGCAAAATCTGCCGAATTGAGCTTTCAATTTTGACTTTACCAAATGTTGAAGCATCTCGGAAAACTGACTTCGTTTCGCATTCGAAGCAAATCAAGTCATGCTGACGGCCGACAACTTTTAGACCAACTGAACTTTCCCCGACATGGACCACATAGACCTCGCATGCTAGGTTCGCGCCTGCTTTCACCGGCGCATGGAATTGTAGGTCCATAGAGACAAAAGGCATGGCCGTGTTTCTTTCCGTGAGTAGAAAAAGCCAGCCCCGGCCTGAAAGCAAATCGTCCCAGAAAGTCTCGATCGCTTCCAGCGCGAAATTCGTAATCCGGCCAGTAAAGGCGATTCCCAGCTGGTCACAGTCGCCAAAGAAAATCCTGCGTTCGAAGGCAAATCGTGGTTTAAATTCTGTTTCTGGTACATTCATTGCAGCGTTACGGGCTCAACATTTCTTTGTCTCTGGTGCGTGACAGCGATAGGAAGGAATAGTTTTCCGGTCATTATGCCATGCGCCGGAATTCGGCGGGGGTCGCGCCTGTCATTTTTCGAAAAGTTCGACTAAAATGACTCTGATCTGCAAAACCGCAGTCAAGCGCGACCACTTTCAGGGGGGCATTACCCTTTCTCAGCATCTCCTGGGCCTTCGATATTCGCTTGCGCAAAACATATGCATACGGTGCCAACCCAAACTCCGCCTTGAACTGACGCGAAAAGTGAAACTGGCTGAAACCGATAGATGCGGCCATGTCTTCCAGACTGAGGTTTTCACCTAAGCAGCTTTCAACGAGATCGATGATTCTCTGCCTTTGAGCAGGGCTGAAGTTCGAGTTTGCGTCGCTGGTCAAAGAGACCTTGGCGTACTGACGCAGAAGGTGAACGGCGATCTGGCTGCGCAGGGCGTCGATGATCAATCTCTGGCCGATTCCACCGTTCTTTAGCTCATTCTCTAGCAATTGGATGCAGTTCAGGATACAGGGGTCCTTCGCAGATAGCCAATCATTGATCTCAATGGACTTCGGGTCACGATCAAAGACCGAAAGGGCCGTGTTTTCGAGTTCGCTGTGATTGAGATAGACGTGTCTAACCGTGATAGGCTCGGACCAACTCCAAGTGGATTCCTCTGCACGCGTGAGCAAGGAAATCCTACCTTTCTCTACGCGCGCGCTTTGCCATGGGCCGCCACTCGTGCGGCGCATAGTGGTTGGCGCGCCATCATATGCAACAATCATATAGTCGCGCATGGGGGGAATTGCCGCGTCTTGTCGCTCATAACGATAGCCCTTCAGGGTAATGCCGTTCCAGTTGCACCCGGAACTGTCCAACGTAGTCGTGCCGGGAATCCATTCGGGTATCCGGTCCGGTGATATGAGCAGTCTTTCCATCTTGGCCTCCCTGAACTTTTTCACGATCGTCCGCTTGAGCTGAAATTTCGGCTTAGGTCGTCTCGCGCATCCGCGGTTCTTCTCGAACGATATCCGCTTGAGTCAATCTATCGATTTCAGCTTCTGTCAGTCCAGCCTCGCTAAGCAACTGCCTACTATGCTGCCCGAAGCGAGGCGGTGCCGCGCGAACCGCTCCGGGGGTACGCGACAAGCGTGCTGGCACGCCGGTGCCGCGGTAGGTACCAACTGATACCACCATGCCGCGATGTCGGGTGTGTGGATGCTCCAACGCTTCATTCACATTCCGAACGACTCCGGCGGGAATCCCAGCTTTCAAAAGCACCGGCTCAAGTTTGAAGGCGTCATGTTGCACCAGGCACTCTGACAAGACCTCTGTCATCTCTGACCGATGCGCAAGACGCGCGGCATTGTCGGCAAATCGTGGATCGCAGGGCACCTCAGGTAGGCCAAGCACGTCACAGAGTTTTGCGAACTGACCATTGTTACCGATAGCCAGATAGAGTTTGCCATTACTTGTTTCGAACATGTCGTATGGTACGATATTTGGATGCCCATTGCCGGTCGCCATTGGTATCTGTCCGGACATGAGGGAATTAGCCGCTTGGGGATGCATCATGCTGATCGCGCAATCATATAGCGGCACTTCGATGGCTTGGCCCAATCCGGACCGGCCCCGTTCCAAAAGTGCGGCGAGAATAGCGTTACAGGCGATCAGACCGGTGCCGATGTCCACGATGGGCGTACCCATGCGTGTCGGGCCTTCGGAGGGATTGCCGTTGATGCTCATGAGGCCCGTCATAGCTTGTACCACGGCGTCATAGCCGGGAAAACCGCCAAGTGGGCCATCGGAACCAAATCCAGTCACGTGGCAGAGTACCAGTCTAGGAAAACGTGCCCTGAGAACATCATCATAACCAAGCCCCCATTTTTCAAGAGTACCAGACTTAAAATTGTGAACTAAAACATCTGCATCCTGAAGAAACCGCAATATCAGGTCGCGCCCTTCCGGTTGCTGCAGATCGATAGCGATGGACCGCTTGTTGCGGTTGGCGCCAGAGAAATAGGCGCTGAGTTCATCATTGAAAGGCGGGCCCCAACTGCGGGTCTCGTCGCCCAGAGGCGGCTCCACCTTGATGACCTCAGCGCCATGATCCGCAAGCATTTGGGTGCAGTAAGGCCCGCCCAGCACGCGGCTGAGGTCGACCACCTTGATCCCGTCCAATGAGCCAGCCATCAAAGCGCCTCCTGATAGAGGCGCGACACATCTTCGGCTGTCATGTCGCGCGGGTTGGTCTCCAGCAATCGCGTGATACCGGTCACGACCTCATTAGCCATTCCGGGAATGGCTGCCTCGGTCACTCCGACACCAGAAAGTCGAGACTCAAGTCCGCTTTCGACTAGCATCCGTTCCATCTCGTCGATCAGGCCATGGGCCGCAGCCGCATCAGAGTTAAAAGGCCGCGAGGGCAGTAGTAACCGCGATAGACGAGCATATTCAGCTTCTGCAACGGGCATGTTGAACCTCATCACTGGTCCTGCGACCAGAGCGTTTGCGTGCCCGTGAGGAACCTTGAAACCTGTTCCCAGTGGGTATGACAAGGCATGAATCGCCCCCACGCTGGCATTAATGAAGGCCATCCCAGCCAGTGTCGCCCCCAACAGCATGGCCTCTCGCGCTGACAGGTCCGAAGGCGTTTCCATGACGATTGGTAAGTTCTGACCGAGAAGCACCAGCGCTTTGTCCGCCATTCCATCGGAAATGGGATTCTTTCTGGTGCGACTGGTTACTGCCTCAATGGCGTGAACCATTGCGTCTAACGCCGTGGCCGCTGTGATGTGACGAGGCATTCCCAATGTTAGCTTTGCATCTAGCAAGGCAACGTCAGGCAGAAGCTGCGGTGCATATACCGCTTTTTTTTCGTGGCTTTCCGAAGTCAGCACGGACACCCATGTTACCTCTGATCCGGTCCCTGCCGTGGTTGGCACCTGAATCAGTGGCAAGCGTTTATCGGTGACCTGATTGATCCCGATCATGTCCGTAATCGGTTGATCGTTGGCTACCGCCGCTGCGATGACCTTGGCAGTGTCCAGTGAACTGCCGCCGCCAAGTCCGATGATTCCGTCAGCACCAAAGGCCCGCGCGACCTCTACCGCGGCCTCGACGACAGCGATCGGGGGGTCCGCTTTGACTTTATGAAAAATCTCAACCTCGATGCCAGCAGCCCTAAGTGAGGCGGCTGCCTCGTCCGCAAAACCACAGGCCAATATGCCCGGGTCCGTCACGACCAGCGCACGGGTGCAAGACAAATCTTGCATCAGGCTGCCGATCCGGCCAAGCCCACCGCTCTCGCAGACGATCCTCGGGGTGGAAAGGAAATTGAAGTCCATAGTTTGTCTTCGCTCCTGTTAAGCTGCTGCAGTGCGGATCATATTCCGCGCGATCAGTATTTGCTGAATCTGGGTTGTCCCCTCGTAGATGCGGAAGAGACGCACATCGCGATAGAAGCGCTCGACCGCATATTCGGCCATGTATCCTGCACCGCCGTGGATTTGCACTGCGCGATCGGCCACTCGACCTACCATCTCACTGGCAAACATCTTGCAGCAGGCAGCATCAGTCGACACGTTCTGACCAGCGTCCTTGCGGCGTGCTGTTTCTTCGATCATGCAACGCGCTGCGAAGGCCTCGGCGCGACTGTCAGCCAGCATGGCTTGGATCAGTTGCTTTTCAGCGATGGGTTCACCGAATTGTTTGCGTTCAATCGCATAGGATAGGCTGTCACGGATCAGCCGTTCGGCGGCGCCCACACAGACGGCAGAAATATGCAGTCGGCCCCGATCAAGGACTTTCATTGCCGTTTTGAAGCCCTTGTTCAGACGGTCCGGCCCGCCGATGATGTTCGAGGCAGGCACGCGGACATTGTCAAGGATGACGTCGCATGTGTGCGAACCCTTCTGCCCCATCTTCCTGTCAGGCTGGCCAAGCGTTATGCCCGGCGTCCCTGCCTCGACGAGAAAAGCGCTTACGCCGGCAGAACCTTTCACCTCTGGACTGGTCCGGGCAAAAACCGTGAATAGATCGGCACGCGGCGCATTGGTAATGTAGCGCTTCGTGCCGTTCAGTAGGAAATCGTTTCCATCACGCCGCGCAGTGGTGCGCAGACCGCCAGCATCCGAACCAGCATCTGGCTCGGTTAGGGCGAAGGATGCGATCATATCTCCGGAGGCGAGAGCTGGTAGATACTTCGCCTTCTGCTCGTCGGTTCCATCGATGATGATTCCCTGCGAGCCGATCCCGTTGTTTGTGCCAACTAGCGACCGGAACGCAGGCGAAGCCTGGCCAAGAACGAAAGCGGCTTGCACTTCCTCTATCATCGACAAGCCAAGCCCGCCGAAATCCTCCGGGATCGACATGCCGAAAAGGCCCATCGTGCGGATTTCATCGACCAGCATAGGCGGAATCACATCTTCATCGGCGACGCGATCCTCGTAAGGGATTAGTCGCTCTTTCACGAAGCGGTCGAGCGCGTCGAGAAACTGGGAAAGGGTATCTGTATCAAGGGCCATTATGCTCTCTATTGTTCAGGGTGCGACCGCCGCAACGCGGCGGACAAGATCGACAAGGCGGTGCGCGACGTCGCTTTCGATCCAATCGCGCGTAAGGGTTTGCGAAGGACCGCCGCAGTTGAAGGCAATGATGGGTGAGCCGTCCGTCGGCACGAAGGGCACTGCTACTGCGTTCACATCACGCTTCCACTCCGTGAAGGACGTGCAATAACCGTACTGTTGGTAGTCTTCGATAGCTGCTTCGATTCCGGGCTGCACATTCGGCCAGTTGTCACCCTCATGTTCCTCCACAAGGGCCAGAATTCTGGCCTGCTCATCCGGGCCGTGTGCCGCTATGCAGGCGCGACCAACCGCGGTAGTGGCCAGTTTAATATGGGCACCAACCTCAATCGCCAGCGTGACGGCGTTGGTGCCCTTGCACCGCTCTAGATAGACCATCGATAGTCGGTCACGACTGGCCATGGCCGCCGGCATACCTGTGTAATCGGCTAATTCCTGCATAAAGGGCTTTGCGAGTTGCCGCAGCGGAATCCCTGCAAGGCAGGAGAAACCCAGCGAAAGCACTGGAGGGGCCAGTCGATAGCGTGCTGTATCCGGATCGTAGCTGAGGTATTCCAGCTTGTTCAGTGTATAGGCCAGCCTTGAGACCGTCGATCTGCTCAGGCCAGTGCGCTCGGCCAACTCACCATTCCCCAGAGCTTCCCCTTCCCGCCGAAAGGCCCGCAACAGCTCCAAGCCGCGCGCCAACGCCGTGACAAAATCGCGGTCCTGTCTCTCGGCGTCCTTGGTGCGGTCTTTCCTTGGTCTCACGACATCCCTCCTCGGGAAGAATTATGCGTCTTGAAACACATCTAAACGATCGATAACGTCCGCGTCAATACTGTGGTAAACTTTTCCGCTATGCGGAAAACTAAAGTCGTCCATCTGGTCCCCTTCGTGCCGGATCCTGCGGATGACACAACTGAGCGAGGGCATAACGCCATGAAAGAAATGAATTATCCGACCATCCAGCACCTCATCGGACGGGACTGGATCGCTTCTCCCACGCCGGAGGATCGTGCAGTCATAAACCCTGCAAACGGGCAAACTATCGGACAGATTCCGCAGGCTAGCGCCGCAGATCTGGACCATGCGGTTCACTCGGCCGAATCAGCTTTTCGCCGATGGAAAAACAGCTCTCCCATGGAACGAAGTGCAATTTTGCGACGGTTTGCCGACCTGCTGCGCCAAAATGACAGACTGATCGCTGGCTGGATCACTCTCGATGAAGGCAAGCCGCTGGCTGAGGCCTTGGCTGAGGTCCGCGCCTCAGCTGACCACGTCGACTGGCACGCCGAGGAATGTCGGCGCATTTATGGGCGCATCATTCCATCGCGCAGCCCGGGGGTACAGCAGCTTGTCGTGCGCGAACCGATAGGCGTCTGCCTTGCCATCACGCCTTGGAATTTTCCGCTGAGCCAAGCGGTACGCAAGGTCGCGGCGGCGCTTGCGTCAGGTTGCACGATGATCTTGAAAGCCCCGGCAGAGGCTCCGGCGGGCTGCATGGCAATTGCGCGCTATCTGCTGGATGCAGGCTTGCCCGAAGGCTGTCTGAACCTTGTCTGGGGTAATGCGGCCTTCATTTCGGAAACTCTTATTGCGCGCCCCGAGGTGCGCAAGATCACCTTCACCGGTTCGGTCGAGGTGGGCAAGCATCTGGCAGAATTGGCTGGCCGCCACATGAAGCGGGCGACGATGGAACTCGGCGGTCACGCGCCCGTATTGGTGTTCGACGACGCCGATGCCACGGCCGCGGCGCGCGCCTTGGCGGGCAACAAGCTGCGCAATGCAGGCCAGGTGTGCATCGCCCCAACCCGGTTTTACGTACAACAAGGCATCTACGACCGATTTCTGTCCGAGCTAGTTTCAGCATTTGAGAGCGTAAAGGTGGGCGATGGTTTAACCGAGGGCACACAGATGGGGCCATTGTGTCATCGCGGACGCGTGAATGCGATGGAAAAGCTCGTCGAGGATGCCCGCGAAAACGGTGCACGGGTGTTGACGGGAGGCAAAAGGGTTGGGAATCATGGTAACTTCTATGCCCCGACAGTCGTCGATACGCCCAACGACGACATCGACTTGATGCGCGAAGAACCCTTCGGCCCGATTGCTGTCGTCTCGTCTTTTCGTGAAATAGAGGACGGACTGTCGCGGGCCAACGGGCTACCCTTCGGGCTGGCGTCCTATGTCTTTACCAATTCGTTGGAGCGTGCAGATAAAGCAGCTGCGGGTTTGCAGGCAGGTATGGTAAGCATCAACCAGTTCGGCCTGGCTCTGCCCGAGACTCCGTTTGGCGGCGTAAGAGACAGCGGCTATGGGACTGAAGGCGGGACAGAAACCTTCGAAGGCTATCTCAATACCAAATTTATCTCGCGCAATCGAGCGCCAGTGCTGTGAGGATGCCCATGCCTGTTGAATTAAGCTTCTCAAATGGCGCAGCAATTCTGACCATAGACAATTCGCCGCTTAACCTAATCAACGCGGAGGTTCGGGCTGGAATACAACAATGTATCTTCCAAGTCCTCGAAACTGGCGCTACCAGGCTGATTATCACCGGCGCAGGAACGACGTTCGTCGCGGGCGCGGATGCGAAGGAATTCGGACAGTTGCCTGTTGATCCACAACTAAATGACGTGCTGTTGCAACTTGCGCACCTTCCGATTCCGACTATCGCAGCCATCAACGGGGCTGCGCTTGGTGGGGGACTAGAGATTGCTCTGGCTTGCTGCTATCGCATCGCCTCAACTTCTACCAAACTGGGCCTGCCAGAGGTAAACTTGGGGATCGTGCCTGGCGCAGGGGGAACCCAAAGACTGCCGCGACTTATCGGTATTGAAGCTGCGCTTGACATGATCGTCACCGGGAAGGCTGTTTCCGCCGAGCAGGCACTGAAAATAGGACTGATCCAGCTGCTAGCCGATGACCCGCTTGGCGCGGCCATAGCTCTCGATGACGCTGTTCTAGAGGCGGCACAGGCACCCGACAATCTTCCTTCACCAATGCCAAACCACTTCGCAGCGGAAGTCGCCCGCGCGCAGGTAGCGCGGCGTATGCCTGGCCAGAATGCCCCGCATGTTGCGGTGGACCTGGTCGCGGCCAGCGCGATGACGCCGCTGCACGACGCACTGGCCAGCGAGCGCGCTGCGTTTTTGGACCTTCGTGCCTCGGATCAGGCGCGGGCCCTTAGGCACGTTTTCTTCACCGAGCGTACCGCAACCAACAAGGGGCGCACCTACCCCCGACCTTCCCGAGATGCTGAAACCGCCATCGTGGTCGGTGGTGGTAATATGGGAGCAGCTATTGCGTACACGCTAGCGACCGCAGGGATCTCGGTGACTGTCGTCGAACGCAGTGCCTCGTCCGCAGAGTGGGCCAGAGAAAACCTGCAAAAGCTGATTGATCAGGGTATCAGTCGCGGCATTCTGTCCCCCGATGCGGGAAAGGCGGTTGAGGACCGGCTGGTTACGGTCTCAGGCTATGACGCTCTGCCACCAACCGATCTAGCAATCGAGGCGGCCTTCGAGGATTTTGCGGTCAAGAGCGCGATCTTGACCGAACTCGAAGGTGCTCTGCCGCCCGAGACGATTATTGCCACAAACACATCCTATCTCGATGTAAATCGGCTTTCTGATGGGTTGAAGCACCCAGCACGCTTTGTAGGGATTCATTTCTTCAGTCCTGCGCATATTATGAAGCTTCTGGAAGTCGTCAGGAGCGACCGAACGTCAGACGATACATTAGGTGCAGCATTTGTGCTGGCGCGCAGGCTTGGTAAAATCCCGGTACTGTCTGGTGTTTGCGATGGCTTCATCGGAAACCGAATTTTGTCTAGCTACCGTCACGCCGCTAATCGCCTTCTGGTGAAGGGGGCTATTGTCGACGAGATCGACGCGGCTATGCGCGGATTCGGTATGGCGATGGGTCCATATGCTGCACAGGACATGTCGGGGCTGGACATCGCCTACGCGAATATCCGTCGCAAGGCCGCTGCAGAAGGGAACTGCTGTGGTCACATGCCCTTGGTCGAGCGGCTGGTCGAAAAGCACAAACGCCTAGGACGCAAATCGGGCGCCGGATGGTACGACTATGGGCCGGACGGCAAACCCTCACCTTCGGAGCTGGTCGCTAGCGAAATACTCCGTGTCTCAGAAGAAATGAACTTCACTCGCCGGGAGTTCTCAGCTGACGAAATCGTAGAAAGGCTCTTGCTCGCAATGGTGGCGGAAGCCTGCGATATCCTTGACGAAGGCGTCGCAGAAAAACCGCAAGACATCGACCTAGTAATGATTCACGGCTACGGATTTCCCCGCTGGCGGGGAGGCCTGATGCACCACGCCAAAAATATCGGCAAGGATCGGTTGGCCGCGCTGTTTAGCGCGCTTGTCAAAGAGGACCCTTGCGACTGGAGGGTGCCTCGTTATTTAGAAAGGGTTTTCGCGACCTGACGGTCAAAGTCCCGCGCCATAAGGCGCTGCCCCAGCAACTTAACACAGTGCATCTTCGTCTCGACGCGGCTTAGGCGGTGATGGTCTTCCAAGACTTTGCGTTCTTACCTGGTGGGATAACGGCGTGGACGCCACGGTCCGCAATCGCGTCCTGGCATTTTCGTGTGTCATACGCACCGTCAGCCGTGACACTGCTGGTCTGCCGGGATCTGTTCAAGAAGGTTGGGTAACACTGGAGCGTCACCGATGTGGCTCCCGGTGATCTGAACAGCGCGCACTTCCAACGTTTGCTCGTCGATCCCGAGGTGGATCTTGCGCCAGACCCGTCGCTTGGGGCCGCCATGCTTGCGGGCATGCCACTCACCTTCAAGCTTGATCCCCGTGCTGTCCACCAACAAGTGCAACGGCCCTTTGGAGCCGCGATACGGGATGTTCACGGCCAGGGTCTTCTGGCGCCGGGACAGGGTGCTGAAGTCGAGCACCGTCCAGTCGAGACCGATCAGCCGCAACAGGCTCTCGACGAACCCGGTCGCCTGTCGCAAGGCCATGCCGAACAGGACCTTCATCGAAAGACAGGTCTGGGTCGCGGCGTCGCTGTAACTCTTCTGCCTGTCGGCACGGCCTCCCAGCTCATCTCGGGGTCAAACCAGATCGTCAGCGAGCCACGGCGCTTGAGCGCTTCGTTATAAGCGGGCCAGTTCATGGTCTTGTATGTCGGGGTTGTCGGTCTGCTCATGCACCTCAGCTACCACGCTGGATTCATAAGATGAGTCCGACACGGGATTTGTGCATGCATGCCCCCATTGGTGCAAGTGATTTTTTGAACGGCGCGAGCGTGTGATCGGGTGCGGTCATGTATCAGGCCTCTGTGTGCGGCGCTGATGTAACCGCGGGCCGGTATGGCGATGCGCGGACCAGAGGCATATCAACAAACCGAGCTCGGTGGCTCCTGCACAAATGCTGCTTTCTCTGACCCGGATCTGATCGATCCTTTGCCCTTACTTTTCAGTGACCTCCTCACACTCCCAACTTACCGGGACGTCGTGGCATGCCGTCTTCGCTATGCCATCGCCGCCACCGGATTCCGGTAATCCTCTTGTTTCATTATGATGGCCCAGAGGCCACGCGCCATCTTGTTGGCCAGCGCAATCGCGGCGACCCATGCGCGGCTTGCGGGTTAGTAGGCGTTTCAGCCAGCCATTATTCGGTGTGTCAAACCGCTCGACAGCCTGGAGGACAGCCATAGCGCCAGAGACCAAGAGTGTCCGGAGTCGCGCTGTCGCATCTTCGAGGTCTTCCCGAGCCGGGCTTTGCCGCCCGTCGAGTGCTGCTTCGGCACAAGCCCAAGCCAGGCGGCAAAATCGCACCCGCGCCGGAAGGTGGCCAGGTCACGGGCAAATGTCTCGATCGCAAGCGCCGTGACAGGAACCACGCCCGGCATGGTTTGTGTTCGGCGCACCAAGTCGGCTTTCTTGGCGGCACATCGCATCTTCGCGTCAAGCTCTGCAACACGCGTATTCAGCCCCTCAATCTGCCCCAGATACATCCGGCCGAGGTCACGAACCTCAGCATGCAGCGCGGTGTCATCACCTGCGATTGCGTCCGCGAGTCGCTTGAGATGGGCAGGCCCGCGGGCCGCGACCAATCCGTGTTCGGCGAGGTGGCCGCGTAAAGCGTTGATCATCTGGGGGCGCTGGCCGACAAACATCTGCCGCGTGCGAAACAGCATGGCACGGGCCTGCTGATCTTCCGTCTTCACTGCGAAAAAGCGCATGGTTGGACGCAATGCAGCCTCCAAGATGGCCTCTGCATCGGTCGCATCATTCTTCTGGCGTTTGACGAACGGCTTCACATAGACCGGCGGTATCAACCGCACGTCGCACCCCAGCTTCTCAAATTCGCGGCCCCAGCCATACGCCGTGGCCACGCCTCCATGGCGATCATGCATTTGGGTTGCTGTGCCACGAACGCGAGAAACTGGCCTCGTGAAAGCTTTTTGCGAAACGCGACTGACCCATCATTGTACGCACCATGCAACTGGATAACGCGCTTTGCCAAGTCGACACCGATAATTTTAATTTCGGACATAGATGCTCCTTCCTTCTGTGATGGCTTTTAACGCTCATCATAGTGGCACATTGCGATGCCGTCGGGAGGGGGTATCCACGCCATCAACAGAGCCTAGTAACGGGCATATCTGCCTCACGACAGGCTGAGCACGATCATACTATTTCCAAAGCAGGATTGTTCAATACATGGCGCATTTTTCGCCCTTACTCTGAGATAATTGGCGTATGCCGTTGACCGTTTGACGTCTTCGAGATTGGCGACGTCAGTTGGTGGCTTTGCCAAATGTTATGCTTGGGAGGATAAACATGGAAATCAGTAGAGAAGCCGATACGCTGCGGGCGCTTTATCAGAATTGGACCGATCAGATGGTCGAGAACCCAGACCTGACGATCGCGAACCTGCGCAGCATGTTCGATGAATGGGGGCAGCCCGCACTAGAGCCGGAAAACGTTAGCTACAAAAGCGATCATGTCGGAGGAGTTGAGGCTATCTGGGCCCTACCAGCCGGGGCAGATACCTCGCGTGTAATTGTTTACACTCATGGTGGCGGCTTTGCCGTCGGCTCAGCCGATAGTCATCGAAAAATGGCAGGGCACCTCGCTAAGGTGCTTGGGGTTACGTCGGTGATCCTGCACTATCGGCGCGCACCCGAGCACCCATTTCCGGCGCAGATCGAAGATGCAGTAGCCGCATACAAAGCGCTGCTGGATAAGGGTTTCAAGGCAAGAAATATTCTGACGGCTGGCGACAGTGCTGGCGGCAATCTTGCCATCGCCAGCGTGCTGAAGTTACGCGAACTTGGGTTGCCACTGCCCGGAGCGGTCATCGCCTATTCGCCCTGGCTCGACATGGCGATGCGCGGGGAAACACTGGAAACCAACGCGGAAACCGATGCGCTAGTCGGCAAACCGATCCTCGAAGCGATGGCGGGGATGTTCCTCGGTGAAGGCACGGATCCGCTTAATCCGTTGGCCAACCCGCTGGAGAACGATTTCACCGGTTACCCGCCGCTCTATATCAATGCCGGAGGGGCCGAGACGCTTAAGAGCGATGCCGAACGGTTGCACGAAAAGGCCAAGGCACAGGGCGTAAACGTGACCCTGTCTATCGTCGAAGGCATGCAGCATGTCTTTCCCGCGCTTTCGGGACGCGCGCCCGAGGCAAACGAGGAACTTGGTCGCATCGCCGCATGGTATCGGGCCCTCTGAGACCTGTACTCGCACTGCATTGCGGTGCGGTGCGAGACAAACCCCTACGAAACATTCATCTAGCATCTCACCCGCAATCTGCGGGGCGGAGCGGTCTTACTCTGGGAGGAGTGATATGAACATTCAGACTGAGAATACTAAAACGGTCGGAGCGGATTTTGACGCAGTCGTCATTGGCGCGGGCTTCGGCGGGCTTTACGCTGTCCACAAACTTCGCAACGAGCAGGGACTGAACGTCCGGGGCTATGACAGCGCCAGTGACGTTGGCGGCACCTGGTGGTGGAACCGATATCCCGGTGCGCTGTCAGACACGGAAAGCTATGTCTATCGCTATTCTTTTGACAAAGAGTTGCTTCGAAAAGGCCGCTGGAAAACCCGGTATCTGACCCAGCCCGAGATCCTCGAATACATGAACGAGGTAGCGGATCATCTCGATCTTCGACGCAGCTACAAGTTCGACACCAAAGTGGATGGCGCGCACTATAATGAAAAAACCGGTCTCTGGAACGTGATCACTGATAGTGGTGAGACAGTTACCGCAAAATACCTTGTCACTGGCCTCGGTCTCTTGTCCGCAACGAATGTTCCAAAATTCAAGGGCATCGATGATTTCAAAGGCCGTATCTTACACACAGGTGCCTGGCCCGAGGGAGTGGACTTGAGCAACAAACGCGTGGGCATTATCGGCACCGGCTCGACGGGTGTTCAGGTTATCACTGCAACGGCACCAATTGCAAAACACCTGACTGTTTTTCAGCGCTCTGCACAATATGTCGTGCCGATTGGGAACACCCCGCAAGACGATGCTACCATCGCCGAGCAAAAGGCGAACTACGATAATATCTGGAATCAAGTGAAGAATTCTGTTGTGGCCTTCGGCTTCGAAGAAAGCGCCGAACCCGCCGAAACCGCCTCGCCCGAGGAACGGGAGCGGGTCTTCGAAGCCGCCTGGCAGCGCGGCGGTGGTTTCTATTTCATGTTTGGCACCTTTTGCGATA
Organism: Pseudosulfitobacter pseudonitzschiae; assembly: GCF_900129395.1. Lineage (GTDB taxonomy): Bacteria > Pseudomonadota > Alphaproteobacteria > Rhodobacterales > Rhodobacteraceae > Pseudosulfitobacter > Pseudosulfitobacter pseudonitzschiae. The sequence continues at coordinate 14,324 of NZ_FQVP01000014.1, read as the reverse complement.
TTGCGACCAGCCAAGTGGCCAATGATGCGGCCGCTGACTTCATCAAGGGCAAGATCAAGCAAATCGTGAAGGACCCCAAGGTCGCAGAGAAACTGACGCCGAAGGACCTTTACGCCAAGCGCCCGCTTTGCGGAAACAACTATTACGAGGTCTACAACCGAGACAACGTGACCCTCGCCGACGTGAAGGCCGATCCGATCGCAGAGTTCACTCCGAACGGCATTCGTCTCGAAAGCGGCGAGGAGCATGAGCTTGACATCGTAATCTTTGCCACTGGTTTCGATGCGGTCGACGGCAATTACGTCAAAATGGACCTCCGCGGACGCGGAGGCGTGACCATGCGCGACACTTGGAAGGAAGGCCCACTCGGTTACCTCGGCATGATGGAGGTAGACTTCCCTAACTTCTTCATGATCCTTGGCCCTAATGGCCCCTTCACTAACCTGCCCCCCAGCATTGAGACGCAAGTTGAATGGATCGCTGACACGATTTGCGCAATGGAAGAAGAGGGGGTTCAAAGTGTGGAGCCAACCGTGGAGGCGCGCGACGCTTGGGTTGGCACCTGCCGTGAAATCGCCGACATGACACTCTTCCCCAAAGCTGAAAGCTGGATCTTCGGCGCAAATATCCCCGGAAAGAAGAATGCGGTGATGTTCTACATGGCCGGGATTGGCAATTATCGCAATGCCATTAGTGCGGTTAAGGAGGAAGGTTATACATCCCTGATCCGCGACCGCACTGCCGAGAAGGTGTAAAGAATTCCGTCGGGCATTAAGAAAACCCGGCGGAAACAATTAAATTTGTTCATGAACACTCAGGAGAGAACTATGGGACGGGTATCCGGAAAAGTCGCACTGGTAACAGGTGGCGCCATGGGCATGGGAAAAGCCCATTGTGAAACGCTGGCACGTGAAGGCGCGCATGTATTTGTAACCGACCGTGATACGGAAGCGGGTGAAAGCGTAGTAAAAGGTATCATTGGAGCCGGAGGGAAGGCGGAATTCATTCAGCATGACGTGACGCTTGAAGAAGATTGGAAGAATGTCATCTCCACGGTGCAATCAAGTGCTGGTCGACTTGATGTGCTAGTGAACAACGCTGGCATTCTCATTCTGAAGCCGCTCCACGAAACCTCGCCTGACGAATTTGACATGACGATCAACGTCAATGTACGCGGTGTTTATCTCGGTATCCGAGCTGCGGTTCCATTGATGAAAGAGACCGAAAAAGCATCAATTATCAATATTTCTTCAATCTATGGGATTGTTGGTGCCGCTTCGGCGGGAGCCTACATTGGATCCAAAGGCGCCGTACGGATGTTGACCAAATCCTGCGCAGTCGACCTGGCCGAAAGTGGCATACGTGTCAATTCGATCCATCCCGGTGTCATCGATACTCCCATGACAAAAGATCTGCTACACGCCGACGAAGAGACCCGGCAGGCAATTCTGGGGGCCACGCTGCTCAAGCGGCCAAGCAAACCTGAAGAGGTTTCGAATGCGGTCCTGTTCCTCGCATCGGATGAGTCATCGTTCGTTCACGGAGCAGAGATTGTAGTAGATGGCGGTTATACTGCGAATTGACAGAGACACATCCCAAGTAACGGCCTGGAACCCGGGCCGTTACTGCCATTGCAAATTTCCAAGACGATAAACGCCAATGAAAATAATTGCACCTATAAAACACCTAATTGATTACAACGTGAAGGTTCGCGTTAAGGCGGACGGTAGCGGAGTTGGTCTCGCGAATGTGAAGATGTCGATGAACCCGTTCGACGAGATTGCGGTTGAAGAGGCGATCCGTCTGAAGGAAGCGGGCAAGGCGGACGAGCTTGTCGTCGTGTCGATCGGCGTGAAACAGGCGCAGGAAACGCTGCGCACGGCGCTGGCGATGGGCGCGGACCGGGCGATCCTCGTCGTGGCCGCCGACGACGTGCACCAAGATATCGAGCCGCTGGCGGTGGCCAAGATCCTAAAGGCCGTGATCGACGCCGAGGCGCCGGGCCTGGTGATCGCGGGCAAACAGGCGATCGACAACGACATGAACGCGACCGGCCAGATGCTGGCGGCGCTGCTGGGCTGGGGTCAGGCGACCTATGCCTCTGAGGTTGCGATCGAGGGCGAGCATGCCGTCGTGACCCGCGAAGTGGACGGCGGTCTGCAGACCATCAAGGTGAAGCTGCCGGCGATCGTCACCGCCGACCTGCGCCTGAACGAGCCGCGCTACGCCTCGCTGCCCAACATCATGAAAGCCAAGAAGAAACCGCTGGACGAAAAGACCGCCGCCGATTTCGGCGTCGATGTCACGCCGCGCCTGACCGTCGTCAAGACGGCAGAGCCCGCCGCGCGTTCGGCCGGGGAAATGGTTGGCTCGGTCGACGAGCTGGTGTCGAAGCTGAAAGAAAAGGGGATCGTGTAATGGCTGTTCTTCTCCTTGCAGAAATCGCCGGTGGTGCACTGGCGCTGGACGCCACCGCCAAGGCGGTGACCGCTGCCAAATCGCTGGGCGATGTGACCGTTCTGGTTGCGGGCCCCGCTGCCGCAGGCGAGGCCGCGTCGAAGATCGACGGCGTGGCAAAGGTTCTGGTGGCGGATGACGCCGCCTATGCCAACGGCCTGGCCGAGCCGGTCGCCGATCTGGTGGTCAGCCTGGCAGGCAATTATGAACATATCGTTGCTCCGTCCACGGCGAGCGCGAAAAACATCCTGCCGCGCGTCGCGGCGCTGCTGGACGTGATGGTTTTGTCGGACGTCACCGCCATCGTGGACGGGTCCACGTTCGAACGCCCGATCTACGCGGGCAACGCGATTCAGACGGTAAAGTCCAACGATTCCAAGAAGGTACTGACCGTCCGCACCACCGCCTTCGACGCGGCTGGCCAGGGTGGTTCGGCCGCCGTCGAGGCCATCGCAGCGGCCGGCAACGCGGGCCTGAGCGCCTGGGTCGAGGACAAGGTCGCGGCGTCGGATCGTCCGGAACTGACCTCGGCCAAGATCGTGGTCTCGGGCGGTCGCGGCGTCGGTTCCGAGGAGAACTTCGCGATCATCGAGGGCCTGGCCGACAAGCTGGGCGCGGCGGTCGGCGCCTCGCGCGCGGCGGTGGATAGCGGGTTCGCACCGAACGACTGGCAGGTCGGCCAGACCGGCAAGGTCGTGGCGCCCGAGCTGTACATCGCGGTCGGGATTTCCGGGGCAATTCAACACCTTGCAGGCATGAAGGACAGCAAGGTCATCGTCGCCATCAACAAGGATGAAGAGGCCCAGATCTTCCAGGTCGCCGACTACGGCCTGGTCGCAGACCTGCTCGACGCCGTCCCGGATATGACAAAGGCACTCTAAGAATGACAAACGTCTACATCTGCGATTACATCCGCACACCAATTGGTCGCTATGGCGGCGCGCTTTCTTCTGTGCGAGCCGACGATCTTGGTGCAATCCCACTCAGGGCCCTGGCCAGCCGAAACCCGAAGCTAGATCTAGCGGCCATTGACGAAGTGATTTTCGGCTGCGCCAACCAGGCGGGCGAGGACAACCGCAACGTCGCACGCATGTCGCTGCTACTCGCGGGATTTCCGGATTGTGTCCCTGGCACGACGATGAACCGGTTGTGCGGATCGGGTATGGACGCCGTAATCACAGCCGCCCGCGCGATCAAAGCTGGAGAAGCCGATCTCATTGTTGCTGGCGGTGTGGAAAGCATGTCTCGTGCTCCGTTTGTGATGCCAAAAGCTACAACTGCATTCTCGCGCGAAAATTCTGCTGAAGACACCACCATCGGCTGGCGCTTCGTCAATAAACAGATGAAGAGTCAATACGGCGTCGACAGCATGCCTGAAACGGCCGAAAACGTAGCGGAAGACTTCAGCATCAACCGCGCCGACCAAGATGCCTTCGCCATGCGTTCGCAGCGAAAGGCGAGAGATGCCATGGCGAACGGTCGTTTGGCCCGTGAAATTGTCCCGGTAGAGATTCCTCAGCGAAAGGGGGAGCCAAAGATCGTCGTACAGGATGAACACCCTCGCGCGGGTACGACTTTGGAAGCGCTCGCCCAACTGAAAACTTTCGTAAAAGCGGACGGCACTGTAACCGCTGGGAATTCTTCGGGCGTGAACGATGGTGCCGCAGCATTGATCCTTGCCACCAGCGACGTCGCAAAAAAATTTGGCCTCACACCGATCGCAAGGGTCTTGGGCGGCGCAACCGCGGGCGTCGCACCGCGCATCATGGGTTTCGGGCCGGCACCGGCGTCGGAAAAGCTGATGGCGCGACTTGGACTGAAACAAGAAGACTTCTCGGTAATCGAACTTAACGAAGCCTTTGCTTCGCAGGGTCTGGCCACACTACGGCACCTGGGGATCGCGGATGATGACGCCCGCGTGAACCCGAACGGCGGCGCTATTGCTCTCGGCCATCCGCTTGGCATGTCAGGTGCCCGCATCACTGGTTCAGCGATGCTGGACCTCAAACCTGGAGAAAAGTCGTTATCGACCATGTGTATTGGCGTGGGACAGGGGATTGCAATCGCGCTCGAAGCTGTCTGAGGTGCCGCGACAACCACAAAACTAACATAAGTTCTCTTATGCGATTTTTGGCTGACCTCAAATTTCGCTGTAGAATTCGTCCTCTTGAACCTCCCTGTGGACGACCAACTGGCGGCACCGGTATTGCCGGTGCCGCCCTTTTCAGAAAGAACGATTGAACGGCCCAAAATGTTTGCGAGACGGATAATCCCGTGACCTGCGTTTCGGCAGGCATCCCATTTCGGCGATCTCGCGCCGCTCAAACATTTCTTCTCTGCGCCTCCGAATGTAACATATATCGCGTGGCGATATTTCGCGCATCGTGCCCGTTTCGCGGGCATGAACTTGCGGGACCGTGTAGCACTGAACATCCAGGAATTGAGACGCGCCCGCGGCCTCAGCCAGGAGGAGCTTGCTCATCGGGCCGAAGTGAGCCGCGGCCATATGGGCAAGGTCGAGAACGCCAAGTTCGCGGCTTCCCTCGACCTTCTCGAACGCATCGCCAAGGCGCTCAATGTCGACCCCGAAGAACTCTTCGCGAAGCGCAAGTCCGTTTCCTGAGGCTTTGATCCCGTCCCCCAACGCGAGAGACATAACGGCAAAAACGGTACGAGTGGCGCGGATACATGGCGAAGAGAAAGACAGGCTGGCCTTTCCAGGAAGGGTTTCTGAACGACGGGACGCAGAAGATTCACCTGTTCACCGATTACCGTTGGAATGATGGCTCGGTGAGCCGTCGTTGGCATGTCGATCCGGAACGCTTTGATGCCAGTCTTGCCATCGTGCGCCCGTTTTCCCTGACGCCCAGTGACAGCTCAGATCAGTAGGAAAACCACTCCGAATGGCCCAAGTTGCCCTCATAGTCGCCGTATTCGACCATGATGCTGCGGGAGTAGAAGTGCCAGAGGCCACCACCGTTCGGATAGGCGATCTCCTGACCGCTTTCCGAGACGAATGTCGCGGGCCAGGGGGTGTGGGAGCCGTAGACACGCTGGATGTAGCGGCAGGTCCGGTTTTCGCGATCGCAGGAGCGGATCGACCAATCCCACTGACGCGGCTCGTCGCGCGGCTCGTAGGATCGCCCGGTGAACCAGATCACATGGGTGCGGTTCAGCCATTCGTATTCCGGCAGGTTGGTGTCGAGCTCGCCCTCCCCGCCAGGCCCACCCAGCTCGACCGGCACATGGGCAAAGGTGCAGACCCCGAAGGGCGGTAGACTCGGCCAGGGCGTGATCCGACGAATCATGGTGCGATAGGCCCGCGCGCAGACCGCGCTCGGGGGGAAACCTCCCGCCATACAGAGCATGATGGCGCAGTCGATATCATAGGCCTGCGCTTTCTCAGGGGCACCAAGAGCACCAAACACCCCGATTATCGCCGCCATCATCTGACGTTTCATGCCACTCTCCCGCAAAAGTTGCGGCAACTATCGTGCAATTTGTATTTTTCTGCAATATGTCGTATTGACTCTATATGACTTTATGGCCTTAGTGTCGTGAAGTAGAAGGGCTCTCAACGGGAGAGTCCAAACATGCCGATAGCGCGCAACCAGATCCTGATCACCATCGATGGTGTCAAAGACCTCCAGGAGGAGGGCATCGCGTACCGCTGCCGGTATGAACTCGTGGGGTTCACGGACGATGGCAAGCCGCGCTACCAGTGCATCTACCTGCGCGAGGGCGAACCGGAAGCCATTCTGGTCTCGACCCGGATCACCCCACACGGGCCTGAGCCGCGGTATTTCAACATATGGCCGGGGCTCTTCAAACATCATCTCGAGTTCGGTGACGGGCGCGATCTGCGCTTTGGTCCTGACTACAGTATTACCCTCGAGGAGCGCGGCTGACGTCATCGCCTTCGGCCGCGACGGCACAGCCCGGACCTCCGGCTGGACCTTCCATGGCCAGCGCCCTGCTTGGGCTGGGTTGGACGAACCGGCTGAGGCCGAGATCGTACTTGCGTCACTAGAAGCCGCGCCGCCTTCCGGTCGCCACGATATCCTCTCCCTGATCCAAGCTACGGCAGTCCGACATGAAGGTAACCGTGCTCTACGCCAGGTTGGCCTTGAGGCGGGTGACTGGCAGGTCCTGTTCCGCGCCCTGGTCGAGGCAGAGAGCGGCTACAACCCGGCCGCCATGAGCCCGAAAGGTGCCTATGGATTGGGGCAACTGATGCCCGACACGGCGCGCGCACTCGGGGTCGATCCGCGCAATCCGTCCCAGAACCTCGATGGCGCGGCGCGCTATTTGCTCGCTCAGCTTGCCACCTTCAAGGACATCGACCTGGCGCTGGCAGCCTATAATGCCGGGCCGCACAGGGTGGTCGAGTATTCCGGCATCCCGCCTTTCACCGAGACCCGCGACTACATCGCGCGCATCCACCGGATCCGGTCCCGGCTGGCAGGCCCTCCCGCTTCAGCTCCGGACATCCGCATCGCAGACCGGATGCCCGCCCGCGCGCCGGTCCTCATCGAACTTCAGTAAAACAAGGGAATCTCGCATGCTTCGACATCGCCTCAGCCGCCTCTTGCCCGCCGCCACAACCCTGGCGGCTTTCGCAACGCCCGCTCTCGCGCAAGACTTGTCGCCGATCCAGACCATGCTGGAAACCGTCGAGGCCGCACTGACTGGTCCGATCGGTATCGCGGTCGCCACGCTCGCCGTGATCGGCACCGGCTTCATGTGTATGATGGGACGGCTGAACTGGGGCTGGTTCGCCTCGGTCATCATCGGGATCGTGCTGATCTTCTCGGCCGGCACCATCGTCGACGGCTTCTCGTGACATTCCGGCAAAATAGCGTCCTACGAGCGCCCCGAACGCGTTGTGCTTCGCAAACGCTGCCTCGGGTCCCTCTCCGGACACACAATTTCTTCTAAGCCGGAATATCACCCAATGGCAGAACGATCCCCCCTCTTTCTGGGCCTCGCCCGTCCGCCCAAGTATCTGGGTCTCCCTGTCGGATACCTCGTGGTTCTGGCGACTGGGGTCGTTCTGCCGTTCATCTGGACGAAGTCGATGGTCTTTTTCCTGATCGGGCTCGTCGCCTACCCGATCCTCTGGTTCGTCGCCGACCGAGAGCCGCATTTTTTCGAGGTGCTGCACGTCTCCTATGGCTCGGTACGCCCGACAAAGAACCGGGCCCTGCACGGAGGCGACAGCTTTGGCGCTTGATGCAGGCACACTTTCCACTCACGGAACCGCTCTGCTCCAGGCCGGCAGCGGGGAGTTCGCGCGGGAGAGCTATCTCGCCGAACACCTGCCGTATTTTGCCCTCGCCGATGACGATGTCATGGTCCTGCGCGAGGGCGATCTCCTGGCGACCCTGCGCCTCGACGGGCTGAACCCGATGACCACCGAGGATGCCCGGCTCGATGCGCTCAAACGCGCGGTCGCAGCCATCGTCGCCCAGACCGGCAACGCCTTCGGTTTCTACGTCCACCGGATCTCCGTGCCGCAGGATCTCGGCATGCGCCCTATCGAGGGAGACAGTTTCGCAGCCGCGATCGACGCGCGCTGGCAGGCCCATGTCAAAGACCTGCGACCGGCCAAGCGCCAGCTCTATCTCAGCGTCATCAGGCGGCCCGACATTTCGGCGCGCATTCCGCTCCTGCGCGCGCTGGCCCGCAAGGCTTGGGTCAAGGACCGCGCGACACGGATGCAGGAATTGAACGAGGTCATGGGCTTCTTCGAGGTTGCGCTTGCCTCGGCCAACCCCGTCAGGCTCACGAAATCGGGCGGCGAGTGGCTGGGCTACCTCAACACGCTGAACGCAGGCAGCTTCTCCCCCATCGCCTTCGGGCAAAGCGCCCTGCCCCTCTCGCATACCTTGAGCAATTGCCGCGCGACCTTCGACGGCGACGTTGTCACCCTCACCGACGCCGTGACCGGTCAGGTCAAATACGGCGCGCTCTTTTCGATGAAGACCTACCCGGCATTGACCGATGTGACGCTGCTCGACGCGCTCGACCTGCCGCTCGACATCGTGCTGACGAATTCCTTCAGCCCGATCCCGAACAATATTATGGCCGAGCGGATACAGCGGATCATCCGCCAGATGCAGGCTTCCGACGATGCCGCCGTCTCCCTGCGCGAACAGCTGGGTCAGGCCGCCGATGACCAGGAGGCGGGGCGCATCGCCTTTGGCGATCATCACCTCTCGATCGCCGTCTATGCCCCAGACCGCGACACGCTCGAACGCGCCGCCGCCCAGATCAAACGCGTGGGCCAGGAGATCATGTCTGTCATCGTGCGCGAGAACATGGCGCTGAAAGCCACCTACTTCGCGCAATCGCCCGGCAACTTCGGCTACCGGGCGCGCAAGACGCCGATCTCCTCGATCAATTTCGCGGATTTCGCGGCGCTTCATGGCAGCGTCGAGGGACGCGGACGTGACCAGTCGCCCTGGGGTCATACCATTTCGGTCCTGCCGACGGTCGACACCTCCGGTTATCGCTTCAATTTCCACGAGGCGGGCAGCCCCGGCAAGGAACCGACCGTCGGCCATACGCTGGTTCTGGGACGCACCGGCACCGGCAAGACACTGACCACGGCTTTCCTCGCAGCCCAAGCGCAACGGGTCGGCGCGCGGCTTTTCTTCTTCGACAAGGATCGCGGCCTCGAGATGGCGGTCCGCGCCCTTGGCGGCCGCTACAACGAAATCCGCGCGGGCGTGCCCACGGGCCTGAACCCGCTCGATACCGAAATCGACGAACGTGGCCGCGCCTGGCTCTCGGATTGGCTTGCGACACTTCTCACACGCAACGGAACCCTCACCGGCGAGCAGTCACGACACATCCAGAGTGCTGTCGCGCAAAATGCCCATGCCGAGGGCTCGCTAAGACGCTTCGCGAGTTTCGAGACGCTGTTCCAGTCGCTTGATGACGATGGCGAGCTGCAGTCCCGCGTCGCCGAATGGGCCCCGGGCGGCCGCTACGGATGGGTGTTCGATGAGCCGGAATACGGTGCCGGGCTTGAACTGGCCTCCGACATCATTGGCTTCGACATGACCGAAATCCTCGACATGACCACCGAGCGCATGGCGGTGCTCTCCTACATCTTCCGCCAGATCGAACGCGTGGTCGAGGATCGCCGCCCCACCATCATCGTGCTCGACGAAGCCTGGAAGCTTCTCGACGATCCCTACTTCGGGGCACGGCTGGAGAACTGGCTGGTAACGCTGCGCAAGATGAACTGCGTCGTGATCATGATGACGCAGTATCCGAGCCAGCTGCGCGACAGCCGCGTTGGCAAGACCATCGTCGAGACGGTGCCGACCCAGATCCTCTTCCCGAACGACCGCGCCACCATCTCGGATTACGACTTCCTGCGGGTGAACGCCAAGGAGGCGACCCTACTCATCCAGCCGACCATCGGCCAGCGCATCGCGCTCGTGCGCTCGGCGGGCGATAGCGTCTTTGTCGATGCGGACCTCTCCGCCTTGGGCGACCTCCTCCCCATCCTTGGCGGCGGCGCCACCGGCGAGGCGCGCGTGCCTGCTGATTGGCGCGCCAATCCCGATTTCTGGAGACATGTGATATGAGTTCGAAACACCTTCTCGCGCTTTGCGCCGCCGCAGGCCTTCTCTCGGCTTGCGAGAAATACACCGAACAGACCTCGCCCTGCTTCGGGCGCAATGGCGAGCCACAGGTGACGCGCTCCGCGCTTTCCTTCTCGACCATAGGCGCTCCGGTCCAGCAGGCTGCAAAGTCTGACTGCAGCTTCGAGCCCCTGCCGCGTCCGGAATGAGCCGTGCCGCGATCATATCCGCCGGGCTCTGCCTCGGCCTCGGTGCGCTGCCCGCGCTCGCCCAAGGCGTGCCGACGCAGGACAATTCCGCGATCGGCCGCGCCATAGCGCGGGTGACGGCGCTCGCCGAAGATCTGGGCGTCCAGCAGGACAAGGATCGGACGGAGTCCACTCTGGCCGATGTCCAGGCCGACCAACTCCGCGTCCTCGAGGAGATGACCTCTGCAATCACCGGCCCCGGCTTCGATATCCGCGCGCTTGAGGGCAATGCGGATTTCGGGGTGGCGGCTGTCTATCCCAATACCGACCCAAGCCCGATGAACAGCCGCCTCTTCGGCGAGGGCCGCGAGACGGTCGAGATGATGATCGTCGAGGTCGCCGGCGAGTTCGCAGGCGCCCCCGGCGTCGCCCGGGCCGGGCTCTCGGCCACCCAGTGGCGCTGCCTCTTCCAGGCCCTGATCAAGCAGGAGAGCCGCTTCAACGTCGCTGCCGAAAGCCCGGTCGGGGCCTATGGCCTCACCCAACTCATGCCCGGCACCGCTTCCGATCTCGGCGTCGACCGGTATGATGTGAAGGACAACCTCCGCGGCGGCGCGCGCTATATCACGACCCAGCTCAACCGTTTCGGCAATATCCCCCATGCGCTCGCGGCTTATAACGCGGGCCCTGGCCGGGTCATCGAATTTGGCGGCGTGCCGCCCTTCGCCGAGACCCAAGGCTACGTGCGCAACATCTCAAAGTTCTACAACGAATATCTGGCCGTGGTGGGGGGCGCCGACGCGCTTGGCACGCTCTCGCCCTCGGACTTTGCCCTCGCCGAATATGCCAGCATCTCCGAGGCGGGCGTCTATTACGCCGCAGACAGTTCCGCCACGACCGAACAGGTCATCAATCGCCTGCGCGCGATCATCCTGCAGATCGATGCCCAGCCCAATGCCAAGGCGGCCTGGGAACTCAATACCTACGCCAAGGCCGAGATCGGCCGCATCCTCAATCTTCGTGTCCGGCTGATGGCAGCAAACCAGCAACGCGAGGCGGCATACGCGCAACACCTCGTCGCCGACCGGCTGGCCGAGCGCGACTTCATGCAGATGGGAGTTCCCGAATGAGACATCTTCTCCTGACCGTGGCTGCGGTCACAGCACTCAGGCTCGCCTCGCCCGCAACAGCCCAAGGTGTCCCGACTTTCGATGGATCGCAGCTTGGTCAGCTTGTGGCCCAGCTCGAGCACATGGCCGAGGACCTGAACGTCCAGATGCAGCAGCTCGCCACCATGCGGCTGGAGTTGGAAACCCAGCTGTCGCAGCTTACCAACCTCGAGGCGCAACTGACCTCGCTGATCGAGGGCAGCGGGTTAGGTGAACTTTTCGCCACTGTCGAAGAGTTCCGCGCGCTGCGCGGCAAGCTGGTCGCGCCCCTCAATACCGCGCAGTCTTTGGCCAGCGGCGATTTCCTGAGCGGCTTCAATCCGGGCGCGGAACTCTCGGCCTCGGTCGAGCGGGTGCTCTCTGGCAGCGGTTTCACGTCGGAACGCCTGGGGACACTCTCAGGCTCCGACCAGCCTACCGACAACCGGATTGCCGCCTCGGCCGGGGCCAGCGCCATGTTGTCGGTCGCCGCGCAGGAAAGTCATGAAGAGGCCGGTCAAAGCCTCGAGCGGCTCGAGACCATGGTCGGGCTGATCGATGATCAGGACGGCCTCAAAGCCGCGGTTGATCTCAACACCCGCGTCACCGCCGAGCTTGGCATCATCCTGACCCAGATCTGGCGGCTGGAAGCGGCGCAAGGCGTCAGCGCTGGCCAGCTCGGCGTCGTCGATGCTGCGACCCTCGCCGATGAGCGCAAGTTCCGCTCGATGGCGGTGGATCCATGAGAATGTCCATGACCCACAAGTTGGCTTCAGTTCGGGCTCTTGGTCTTGCCGCTCTTGTCTTGGCCGCACTTCACAGTGCCGCACTGGCCAAGACCCCGAACACCGAACCATCCGGCGACACGCCCTTCAGCTCGATGGTCGTCGCGCGGGACGAGGCCGACGACTGCCGCGTCCCGAAACCGCCCGCCGATCTGGCCGAGACCGCGTACCTGCGCAATGGCTACCGCGCCATCCTGCGCATCCTGATCGCCGAAGAAGCGCTCGTTTCGGAAACCTGCACCTGCCTGCTGAGTCAGTTCACCTGGCATCAGGCGCTCACCGCCCTGCCCCGGTTCCAGACCTCGAACAACCCACGCCTGCCGTTCAAAGTGCTGGATCTCTACGCCAAAGCCGATGCGCTGGAAGCCCAGGTTACGGAGGCATGTGCCGAGTAAATGGGGGTCATTCGCGACATCCTCGGCCAGGTCGACGCTGCGGTGAACACCGTGGCGCAGGACGGCTTTGTCTCCTCGGCGGCCTCGGTCGGCAATGTCATCTCGGCGGGCGCGACCCTCCTTGTCGTCCTTCTCGGGATCAACGCGGTGATGCAGCTCCGCCCCCTGCCCTTCGGCACCGGTTTTGCCTTCGGGATCAAGGTGGCACTCGTAGGGATCTTCGCGCAGAGCTGGGACAACTTCAGCGTCATCTATGGCATCGTCACAGAAGTCCCCGACTCCGTCGGCGCCTCGATCCTCGCGCTCACCGGCTCGGGCGACGAAGCCGGGGTCTATGAGAGCCTCGACAACATGGTTGCCCGCATCACCGCCTATGGCGATACGATCGGCGACCGCGCAGGCTGGGTCTTCGGCGCGGTCCTCGGTGCCATCTTCTTCGTCCTTTCCGCCGTCTTTGCCGCCGTAACCGCCGGGATCATCGCCTTCGCCCGCATCGTTTTCGCGCTGATGATCGTGATCGCCCCCTTCATGATCGTGACTTCGCTCTTCAAACCGACCCAGTCCCTCTTCGAGGCCTGGACCCGCGCCACCATCGGCTACGCGCTCATGCCCGTCGCCGCCGCCGGGGCCGCGGGCATCATCGTCGCCATCGCCGAGGCCATAGGCGACGCCTCCGCCGATCCGGGCGATGTCGAGACCGTCAGCCTCATTCTGCCCTTTCTCGTGATCCTAATCCTCAGCGCCGGGATCATGGCCTCGGTGCCCTACATCGCCTCAAACCTCACCGGTGTCGTCGGCATTGCCTCCAACGCCGCGGGTCTGACCGGTCTCGCCCGCCAGGGTTTTGTGAACACGCGGGAGTATGGCACTGGCGCAACCTCACGTCTTGTCACCGGCAAATCCCCACATGAGCTGAACCAGATGGCCAATGCGGGCGTGGTGAAGACCGGCGAGATGATTCGCCAAAGCCCCGGCGCGCTCCTCTCCGCCGCCAAATCCTTCCGCAAACCCTGATGTGAAAGACGACTGACGTGAAGAAGCTTGTGACCAGTTCCACCTCGCCTGACCGCGACGCTTTCGAGGCGGATTTCATCTACGGGCCAAGGCGACGCGAGCGCTTTGCATGGTTTGTCGCGGCAGCAGGGGTGCTGGTCGGCGTGGCCGGCATGGTCGCGGGCGCGAGTCTTTTTCCCCTCAAATCGACTGAAACCTTCGTGGTCGTGGTCGACAAGGAGACCGGCGAGATGGACCGGGTCGCGGCGGTGCAGGCACTGACGCTCTCTGAGAGCGACGCCATCATCCAGGCCAATCTCGTATCTTACGTCGACGATCGCGAGACCTATGACCTGACCGATGGCGAGCAGCGCATCAACTCGGTGCTCGACCGCTCCGACGGCGATGCCGCGCGCACGCTACGCGATCTCTGGTCGTCCACCAATGAAGACTACCCGATCACCGTCTACGGGCGCGACGCCAAGATCGAGGTGGTCATCAAGTCCGTGAACCAGATCGAGCGCGGCGTGGCCCAGGTCCGCTTCACCCGCACGCTGCGCCGTCCCCGCGACACCCGCACCGTCACCCGGTCTTACGTGGCCACCGTCGGCTACGACTTCCAACCCGAAACCCGCCAGCGCCTTCAGGACGTCTGGGCCAACCCCTTGGGCTTCGTGGTGACCTCCTACCGCGTCGACGCCGAGACCCTGGAGAACTGACCAAGATGAAATCCCTGCCCGCGCTCCTCCTGGCGCTTGCC
>NZ_FQVP01000011.1 GCF_900129395.1 Pseudosulfitobacter pseudonitzschiae | reverse complement strand
TGCCACTTTATCTATCCGCCTTGGCGTGGGGATACAGAATTGCAATACGGTGAAGAAGCGCCCGCCCATGGGGCGGTCGGGCGCTGCCCGGCGGTGCTGCGCACCTTGACTCCGGGCTTTGGTGTGTGGGGTTGGCGTTGGTTATCTACGGCGAACAACCGGTTCGGCCAACTTACCAGAACATCACCTGTTCCGTTCGAAGATATCCTTTGGATTTAGCCAATCAGAATACGTGTCCTCGCCCACATCTTCGGTTTCGAAAACCTGACGAGGATCAGAAAGCGCAAATGCTTCGTTGGTCATCGCGATCAATGCGTCCGTGCCATCGAAAGCTGAAGTTATGAGGACACCAGGATCTGGAAGATGAATGGCCCAGATCCCGGAACTTGTCGTGGCCTCAGACAGTTCGACCGTCGGAACGTCTGATCCCAACAAATCTAAAGTCAGTTCAACAGAGTTATCTCTGAACTCATCATACGCGATGATTTTCCGGCCCTCGAACGGATGAAGAAATCGCTTCAACAGCGGGTGCAAGATTGCGGGAAGGGCGTCTTCTTCTGGCAAAAATATACCGTTGGCCCTGCAATAAGCAACGATCCGCTTCTGCAACGCGATGTTGGCACGCTTGTCAAACCCAAGGCAACTCAACAGCCATACAGCGCGATAGAACTGCATCTTTGGAACCTTCGGCGCGACGGCCTGATGTATGCTCTGCCATGTCACGGGTTCGCCGCGACGCTTGACCGTGTCGTCGAAATCATCCGGAATATCTTCAAAGTTCGGGATCGATTCAAAAGACACGTCTGACGCAGTATCCTGATCTTCGGATCGAATTGTGAAAAATGGATACAGTGCGATGAACACATGATCATAGTGACCGTGCCACCATGTCTTAATCGGTGTTCTCAAGTCCGGATGTGCGATTTCTCTTTGCATCAGCGAAAGCTATGCTTTCACTTTTGGTGAGGCAAGCAAAACGCCCCCCGCACCTCAACTCCCCCGATAGGTCGAATACCCGAACGGCGACAGCAGCAGCGGCACGTGGTAATGCATCGCCTCCGACATCCCGAACCGCAGCGGGATCACGTCCAGAAAGCGTGGCGCTTCGGGGGACACACCGCAGGCATCCAGATAATCGCCCGCGTGAAACACCAGTTCGTAGGTGCCCGCCTGAAACTCTGCCTCGGGCAGGATCTGCGCATCCGTGCGCCCGTCCGCATTGGTCTCAACCGTTTTCAGATGCGTCCGCCCCCCATCCTCGACCCGGAACAGCTCAATCCGCAGCCCCGCCGCGGGACACCCCCGCGCGGTGTCCAGAACATGGGTTGTCAAATATCCGGCCATCGCATTTCCTCCTGTGCGTTCCGCTGGCATATAGACAGAGTGCCGCACCCCCGGCAAAGCACCGCGCACAAGAGGCTGCTTCTGATATTTTTTGATAATCCCCGCGATTGTTTTGGATTACAGGGGTGTAGACCCGATCAAAGGAGACCACCATGAACCGCTACCCCCGTGACATGACCGGCCATGGTGCCACCCCGCCCGCAGCCAACTGGCCCGATGGGGCAAAGATCGCCGTTCAGATCGTGCTGAACTACGAAGAGGGCGGCGAGAACAACATCCTGCACGGCGATGCCGCGTCCGAGGCGTTCCTGTCCGAAATCACCGGCGCGCAGCCCTGGGTTGGGCAACGGCACTGGAACATGGAAACCATCTATGAATACGGATCGCGCGCAGGCTTCTGGCGTTTGCACCGCATGATGGCCGACCTGCCCGTCACCGTCTACGGCGTGGCCACCGCACTGGCCCGTGCGCCGGAACAGGTCAAGGCGATGCAGACCGCAGGCTGGGAGATTGCCAGCCACGGGTTGAAATGGGTCGAACACAAGGACATGCCCGAGGACGAGGAACGCGCCGCAATCGCCGAGGCCATCCGCCTGCACACCGAGGTCACCGGCACCCCACCGCGCGGCTGGTACACGGGGCGCTGTTCGATGAACACCAACCGTCTGGCGGCTGAGACGGGGCAGTTTGCCTATCTGGCCGACACCTACTCTGACGAGCTGCCCTATTGGGAGCGTTTTGACGGGCGCGACCAGTTGATGGTGCCCTATACGATGGACTGCAACGACATGCGCTTTGGCATTCAGGCGGGCTTTACCACCGGGGCGCAGTTCGAAAGCTATCTGATGGACAGTTTCGACATGCTTTATGCCGAAGGACAGGAGGGCGCGCCCAAGATGCTGTCGATCGGCCTGCATTGCCGCATCGCGGGCCGTCCGGGGCGGGCCGCCGGGCTGAAACGGGCGCTGGATTACATGAAGTCGCACGAGGGCGTGTGGTTCGCCAGCCGGCTTGAGATTGCCGAACATTGGGCGCGCACCCACCCTGCCCCGACGGCACAGCGCCCGTCGGACATGGACCGCGATACATTCGTGCAGGCGTTCGGTGGCATCTTTGAACACAGCCCCTGGATCGCCGAGGGCGCGCATGCGCTGGAACTGGGCCGCACCCACGACACCGCGCAGGGCATCCATCAGGCGCTGGCCCGGGTGTTCCGCACCGCGTCGGAGGAAAAACGTCTGGCCGTGCTGACCGCGCACCCCGATCTGGCCGGCAAACTGGCGGCGGCGAAACGACTGACGGCGGAATCCACCGCCGAGCAAGCCTCGGTCGGTCTGGACGCGCTGACCGACGACGAACGCGCGAAGTTCTCCGAACTGAACGATGCCTACACAGCCAAGTTCGGCTTTCCCTTCATCATCGCCGTGCGCGACAACACCAAGGCGTCGATCATGGACGCCTTCGCCCGCCGCATCGGCAACGACCGCGACACCGAATTTGCCGAGGCCTGCGCACAGGTCGAACGCATCGCGGAACTGCGCCTGATCGAGAAGTTCGGCGCATGACCCAGACGCTGACACTCAGCGCCCTGACGGCCGAAGCGTTTGCCCCCTTCGGCGATGTCATGGATGTCTCGGGCGCGCCGGACAAGATCATCAACCAGGGCCTGTGCGGCCGCCACCACGACCGCGCCAGGCTGGACTTCGGCGACGGGCGCGCGGGCATCAGCCTGTTCAACGCCGAACCGCGCCAGTTCCCGATCACGCTCGACATGGTCGAACGTCACCCCGAGGGGTCCCAGGCCTTTATCCCGATGAGCCTGCACCCCTTTGTCGTCGTGGTCGCCCCCGACGAGGATGGCAAACCCGGCACCCCCCGCGCCTTCGTGACCTCGGCGGGCCAGGCGATCAACCTGCATCGCGGCACATGGCACGGCGTCCTGACCCCGATCCACGCACCGGGGCTGTTCGCCGTGGTCGACCGCATCGGAGAGGGTGCGAACCTTGAGGAACATTGGTTCGAGACGGGGTACGAGATTGTGGAAGGCGCGCAGTCGCGTTGATCCGTATTCCTTCTATTGCCAATCAATCTGCCAAAGCTTTCATAGCGCTGACGCCGTCCGCGCAACCGAACTCCTAGCTTAAGCCCCGCCCGGAATCGAGGTGCGTAGCACCGCCGGGCAGCGCCCGACCGCCCCATGGGCGGGCGCTTCTTCACCGTATTGCAATTCTGTATCCCCACGCCAAGGCGGATAGATAAAGTGGCATGAACGAAGGTATCGGCGCCCACCCGCGGTCGGGCGCTGCCCTGTGTGGTTAGATCATTACCCCCGCCCCAGCATGTTCACCGCCTGCATCAGCGACGGGCGCATGGCGCGGACGAAATCCTCTTCGGGCCAGTCTGACAGCATCGCCGTGATCGTGACGGCCCCGATCGGCACGCCTTGGGTGTTGACGATGGCGGCGCCGATGGCGATCTCGCCCGGCATCAACTGTTCCAGCGCCACGGCATAGCCTTGCTGGCGGACCTGCCGTGTCTTCTCCAGGATCACTTCGGGATCGGTCAGCGTGTTTTCGGTGAACTTCACCCGTTCCGACCGCGCCAGAACATCGCGCGCGGCGGCCTCGTCCATCTGCGAGAGCACGGACCAGCCGGTCGAGGTGCAATACATCGGCACACTGTGCCCCAGCATCATCGCATTCAGCGTGTCGCGCTTGGGCTGGAACCGCGTCGCATAGATCAGCCGCACGTCGTCGATCAGCGACAGGTCCACCCGTTCGCCCACCGTGTCGCGCAGTTGCAGCAACACCGGAATGGCGCGCTGGATCAGGCCGTTCAGGCGCATGGTGTCAAAGATGTGGTCGTACAGACGAATGCCCGGCAGATAGCCCGTGTCGCGGTCGTCGCGCTGGATATACCCCAGCTTGCGCAGGGTGTGGATGATCCGCTGCGTGGTGCTGCGATCCAGCCCTGCGGCCTTGGACATATCGGTCAGGCTCAGCGGACCCTGCGCCCCGTGAAAGGCCGACAGCACCTGCATCGTGCGGGCCGCCGCGCGGACGAACAACGGATCGCTTGCGCCTGCCTCGATGTCATCGACAGCCGCCGGATAGGTGCCGCTCCAGGCGTGGATCGTCTCTTTCGTCATTCTCAACCTCTCTCGCGTGGCATCGGGCCGCTATATCATGCCCTCCGCGTCGCGCGCGCCTTTTCTGCACGATGCGCCCCTGCGGTTGGTTTCTGTGGCACCAACCCTCACCCAAAGCCAGATCCCAGCGGAATTTTCCTGATTACGCTTGTCGGTTTGATATGGCTATGTCAACAATTGATACAGTTGCATCGAAAACTGCCGTGAATGCCCGGCTTCCGCGCCATCCCACCGGCAAAAACAAGGACCAAAGGAATGACCAGCACGTCATTGCACGAACTGACCGCGACCCAACTGATCGAACTTTATAAATCCGGCAAGGCCACGCCCGTCGACGCCACCCGCGACGTGATCGCCCAGATCGCCCGCCGCGAGCCCGAGCTGCAAGCGACCTATGCCTATGACCCCGAAGGCGCGTTGAAGACCGCCGAAGAATCGGCCGCCCGCTGGAAAAACGGCACCCCGATCACCAAGGATGGCGTGACCATCGACGGCATCCCCACCACCATCAAGGAAAACATCGCCACCAAGGGCACGCCCGTTCCCTTTGGCACCGCCGCCACGCCGCTTGTTCCGGCAGAACAGGACGCGCCGCCCTCGGCCCGCCTGCGTGAAGCGGGGGCTGTCATTCTGGGCAAGACCACGATGCCCGAATTCGGCGCGATGTCCTCGGGCCTGTCCAGCATCCACCCGCTGACGCGCAACCCGTGGAACCTGAAAATGAACCCCGGCGGCTCCAGCGCAGGGGCCGGTGCGGCGGGGGCCGCAGGCTATGGCCCGCTGCACGTCGGCACGGACATCGGCGGCTCGGTCCGCTTTCCGGCGGGCTGGAACGGGCTGGTCGGCCTGAAACCCAGCCTGGGCCGCGTGTCGATTGATCCGCCGTTCATGGGCCGCGTTGCCGGCCCGATGACCCGCACCGTTGACGATGCCGCGTTGATGATGGCCGTGCTGTCGCGCCCCGATCCCGATCAACGCGACTGGATGAACCTGCCGCCCGCCGACATCAACTGGACCGATCTGGACATGGACCTGACCGGCGTCAAAATCGGTCTGCAACTGGACGCAGGTTGCGGCATGCCCATCGACCCGCAGGTGATCCCGCCGGTTCTGGAAGCCGCCAAGGCGTTCGAGGCCGCAGGCGCCATCATCGAGGAAGTCGCCCCTTGGATGACCGACGAGATCCTGCAAGGGCTGAACCGCTTTTGGTGCATCCGCGCCGCCAAGGACATTGCCGACCTGCCGCCGGGCCACCGCGAAAAGATCCTGCCGATTTTCCTCGAGTGGGTCGAACCGGTGCCGGGCTTTACCGCCCTCGAAGGCTATCGCGCGTTCCAGGCCACGGTCGACATCCGCAAGCTGACCGTCGCCGCCACCAAACCCTACGACTTCATGCTGTCGCCGCTCTCGGCGCACATCAGCTTTCCGGCGGAATGGGGCTATGCCAACAACGACGTGACCCGCGCCCATGACCAGATCGGGTTTACCGTGCCCTATAACATGAGCGAACAGCCCGCCGTGTCGCTGTGCTGTGGCTATGACAGCAACGGCGTGCCGATGGGGCTGCAAATCGCGGGGCACCGGTTTGACGATCTGGGCGTGCTGCGGATGGCCAAAGCCTATGAACAGATGCGCCCCGAAATGCGCCCCTGGCCGATGTAAAACGCGCTCAAGGCCCGACGGTGCAGTCGGGCCTTGGCTGCCGCTCACGCCGCCGCAGGCGGCCAGCGATCGGCCCAGGGCATCAGTTTTTCCAGCGCCGCCGCAACCGTCAGCAACGTCGCCTCGGAATGCCAGGGGCCCACGATCTGCATCCCGATGGGAATGCCCTTGCTGCTCATCCCCACGGGCACCGACATCGCCGGATGGCCGCTGGCATTCTGCGGCACGGTATAGGGATACCACGCCTCGCGCAGCGGCCCGTAATCCACCCCGTCCACGACCAACGGCGCATCCTGCACCTGATCAATCGGCAACGACGGCGTGGTGATCGTGGGTGTGACGTAAACATCGGTGCCGTCCAGCAGATGCTCCATATTGTGGAAAATATCCGTCCGCGCGCGCAGCGCCATCGCCAGCGCGTCATAGGAATGGTGCGGGTTCGAGGTCAGCGACATTTTCGCCGTGCGGTCCATCCGGTCACCGAATTCTTCGACCAGATGGCCAAAGCGGGCGTATTGATAGGCCCGCATATGGGTCAGCGCGCTGGAAATGTCATGCACCGGATCGTCGACCATGCCGACCTCCTGCGCCCCTGCCCCGGTCAGCGCCGACACCGCGTTCAGCACGGCGGCCTCGACCTCGGGATCGACCCAGTCGTTGACCGTGCGCATCATCACCCGCACACGCATTCCCTTCATCGCCTTGACCGGATCGGCCGGCAGCGTGATCGGCGCGGCGGGGCTGCCAAAGGACCACGGGTCGCGGCGGTCCATGCCCTTCATCCCGTTCAGGCCCAAGGCAAGGTCCGCAATCGACCGCCCCATCACCCCGATCACGGTGAACGAGCCGAACACATCCGTGGTGGATTCGTGCGGGATCAGCCCCCATGTCGGCTTGATGCCCGCAACACCGCAGGCCGACGCCGGAATGCGCCCCGACCCGGCCCCGTCCGACGACAGGTGCAGCGGACCGAACCCCATCGCGGTGGCCACGCCGGTGCCCCCCGACGACCCGCCGCAACTGCGCGACAAATCCCACGGGTTGCGGGTGATCCCGTTGGTGGGGCAGTCGGTGATCACCTTGTGCCCGAACTCTGGCGTTGCGGTCTTGGCAAAGGGGATGGCCCCCTTGCGGCGCAAACGCGCGACGGCTTCGACATCGGCGTCTGGCATCAGCCCCTTGTGCGCAAATGACCCGCTTTCCGTCGGCAACCCTTTGACGTTCAGCAAATCCTTGGCGGTGACCGGAATGCCCTGAAACGCGCCGGGCGCTTCGCCACGGGCCAGCGCCGCATCGCGGGCCTCGGCGTCGGCCATCGCGGCCTCGGGGTCCATGTTGGCGATGCCGTTGGTGTCCTTGTCCAACCGCTCGATCCGGTCCAGCACGGCACGCATCAGCCGCGCCGCCTTGACCTTGCCGGATTGCGTCAGCGGCAAAAGCTCGGTTGCCGTCATCCGGCACAGGTCGTCATCGGTCATCTTCGGTCTCCCTTTGGTCCTGTCCGCCGGATTAGGGCCGTCCCCACAGGCGAACGCAACGGTTAAAGCCCCAGGAACGTCCTGGCATTTCCGCCCAGCCAGCGCGCGGCGATGTCGTGTTCGATCGGCAACGCGCGCACCTCGTCCAGCACGCGGTCCATGGGCTGCATCGGCCATGCGGTGCCCACGATCATCCGGTCTTTCAGCACAGTGCGCCCGTATTGCATCAGCGGGCCGTAGCCCGAGTTTTCAACCGCCATCAGCCGGGGCCGCATCGCCACCAGCCCGATCCACAGGTTCGGCTGCCGCCACGCGACCGCCAGCAGTTCCTGCACCCACGGCCAGCCCGGCGGCGACGCAATGGCGCGCAGTTCGGGAAAATCGCACAGCACCCGGTCCAGCATTTCGGGCCGTCCGAAATCCGGCGAGGATTTCAGCGAAAAGTTGATACCGACGTGGATGTTCACCGGAATGTCCAGCTCCACGCATTTGGCATAGAGCGGGTACATCCGCCGGTCGTCGATGGCCAACTGGTTCTCGAAACACTGCAGGTTCAGACCCTTCAGGCCCAGCTCGCGCACTGCGTATTCCAGCTCGCGCACCGCCGTCATGCCCTTGTTGGGGTCCACACCGGCAAAGCCCAGGAACCGCCCCGGGTAGGCCGCGACCACCTCGGCCACCGCCTCGTTGGTGACCCGCCCGCCAAAGGTGGTCTCGACATCGCGTGCCTTGATCACCGTCAGGTCGATCCCCGCCGCATCCACATTGGCAAACCACTGGTCCAGCGTGGTCTCGCCCCGCGCCGATGCCTTTTCGCTGGACGCATAGACCCGCCGGTAATTGGCCAGATGGCTGCCATCGCCCAGCGAAAGCGTCTTGATCGGCGGCGTTGCGCCATAGTCGATGATCATGGCCGTTCTCCTAGCGCCACAGATGTTCCACACGGTCGAATGCACCAATCCGGTGATCTTCGCGCGTCTTGGCCAGTTCGGTCTTGGCCACCTTGAATGACGTGGTGCGGGGCATGGTTTCGATAAACTCGAAGTACCGCGGCACCTTGAACGAGGCGAGCCTGTCGCCCGCGTATTCGATGATCTTCCCGATCAGGTCGACATCGCCGGTCGCCCCCTTTTGAAGTGAGATGAACGCCTTGACCTCTTCACCGCGCAGCGCGTCCGGCACCGCGATCAGCGCCACCTCTTCGATGGCCTCCATGTCGCGCAAGACGCCCTCGACCTCGCGGCAGGCTATGTTCTCGCCCGACCGCCGGATCATGTCCTTCTTGCGGCCTACGATGTAGTGATAGCCCTGCGCATCCTTGCGGAACAGATCGCCGGTGTGCAGCCAGCCCCCCGCCAACAGCTCCGCCGACGCCTTGGGGTTGTCGAAATAGCCCGCCGCCATGCCGGGGCCGCGCACCAGCAATTCCCCGACCTCGCCCGTCGGCACCTCGCGGCCCGCATCATCGACAATCTTGGTCTCGCGGAACGGCGCGGCGATGCCGCAACTGCCCGACCCGATCATGTCGTCGGCCTCCAGCGGCATGTACATGCCCGACCCGATCTCGGTCATGCCAAAGGCTTCGCGCGCGACCAATCCGTAACGCGCCTCGATCTCGCGGTGTGCCGAGGCGCGCACGCCATAGATGTTCGCCCGCACCACCGGGTTGTCGGCATCATGGGCGGCAGGGGGCTGTTTCAACGCGGCCTCGGGGAACAGGCAGAAATTGATCCGGTGCGCGGACAGCCAGTGCGAGAATTTCGACGCGCTCTGCTTGCGTCCCACCACCAGCGTCCCGCGCTGGTAAATCGCCATCAGCAACAGCCATTGCGGGTCCATATAGCTGAACGGCGTCGTCGCCAGAACCCGCCCGAACCGCTGCCCGTCGCGCCATGCGTTCACCATGCCGATGGTCAGCCAATAGCGGTGCGACAGCAGGCACCCCTTGGGCAGCCCCGTGGTCCCCGAGGTGTATTGAATGTTCAGCAGATCATCGCAGCCCACCGTCACCTGCGGGCAATCCTGCGCATCCGCGCGCTGCCAGCGGTCGGCCCAGTCTTCCGAGCCGACGACAACCACCGTCGGGGTCACGGTCGCGGCTTTGAGAATGTCCGCCAGCTCCTGATGGATCACCAGGAACGCAGCCCCCGCATTGGTCACCGCATAATCCAGCTCGCGCGGGGAATAGCGGGTGTTCACCGGCACCATCACCGCCCCCAACCGCCCCAGCGCCAGCCAGACCAGCGGCATTTCGCACACGTTGGGCAGCATCACCGCCACCTTGTCGCCCCGCCGCACCCCCAGCTCGGCCAGCAACGCGGCCATCCTGCGGCTGTCATGCTGGCCTTGGGCATAGGTCGTCTGCGTGCCGTCGTCGAAGAAATCCCACAGCATCTGGTCAGGGCTGTCGCGCACCGCCTCGTCCAGCAACGCAGGCACCGATTGCGGCAATTCCGCCGCTTCGATCGTGGCGCGGCGTTGGTCTGGAGTTTGATCCGGGCGGGTCAGGGGTACGGGTGTCATCCGGGCTAATGTCCTGCGATTTTTACGTGCATCAGATGGACCAGCGTCCCTCTTGCCTCCACCTAGACAGCCATTTTCCCGACGCGCAAATGCCAAATGGTTCACTAAACATTACCCCAGATTATGATTGGTATACCGAAGAAAACGGGCAGGTTTCAGCGCCCTACAAGGACGACGCGGACGGTTTCATCCCACCCGCAGCGCGGGCAATCGCGGCAAACATTCCATAATCGAATGATTTAGGAAAAACTTGCTATTTGACTTGAACGGGGTCGGTGGCGCGAACTTGGGGGCATGATCCAGCCAGCGCATATCCCCATCGCATCCATCATGGAGACCCCGAATTTGGCCCGTGACAACACCCCTGCCGAACCGATCCTGTCCATTGATCACGTCACCAAACGGTTTGACGGAGCCGTGGCGGTCAACAGCGTGTCGATCGACATCATGCAGGGCGAATTCGTCACCCTTCTGGGGCCGTCGGGCTGTGGCAAGTCCACCCTGCTGCGCATGATCGCAGGGTTCGAAACACCCACCCAGGGCCGCATCCTGATGCGCGGCGAGGACATGTCCCACCGCCCCGCCTATGACCGCGAAATCGGACTGGTGTTTCAGAACCTTGCGCTGTTTCCGCATATGAACGTCTTTGACAACGTGGCCTTCGGGCTGCGGGCACGGGGCCGCACCGACGGGCTGCAAGCCAAGGTGCAGGACATGCTGGCGCTGGTCGGGCTTGACGGCTTCGACACCCGCCGCACCGGCCAGATCTCCGGCGGGCAACGGCAGCGCGTGGCGCTGGCGCGGTCGCTGGTCACCCAGCCCGACGTGCTGCTGCTGGACGAGCCGCTGTCGGCGCTGGACCTGAAACTGCGCCGCCAGTTGCAGACCGAACTGAAGCGCATCCAGCAGGAAACCGGCATCACATTTGTCTTTGTCACCCACGATCAGGAAGAAGCCCTGTCGATGTCCGACCGCATCGCGGTGATGAACGCGGGCCGGGTCGAACAGTTCAGCTCGGCGGTCGACACCTATCACCGCCCCGCCACCGAATTCGTGGCCCGTTTCGTGGGTGAAACCAACCTGCTGCGTGGACAGGTCCAGGCCGCGAGCGGCGGGCGGGTGACGCTGAAGCTTGACAACGTCACCGCCACCGTGACCGCCCCCGCGGGTGACACCTCGCTGGGGCTGGGCACCGATGTGGCCATCTCGATCCGGCCCGAACACATGACCCTTGGCACCGACCAGCCTATCGCCGCACAGGTCCTGTCTCACAGCTTTTCCGGCGCCACGATCACCTATGCGCTGGACAGCGCGGCAGGACGCCTTTTGGCGCAGGTGCCGTTCCAACCGGGCGGCGGCCACCCGCTGCCGGCCAAAGCACCGGTGTCGGTCGGATGGACCGACACCGCAGTGACACTGATCCCGGGCAAACCGGGACGTTCATAACCTGACATGGAGAACTGACATGAACCTGACACGACGCCAGACCATCGCGGGCGCGCTTGGCACCGCCGCCGCCCTCAGCCTTCCGGGCCGCCTTTCCGCCCGGACCGACCAGTTGCTGCACGCCTCCTGGGGCGGCGGTACGGGGGACACCTGGACCCATTCCTTTGCCACGCCTTATCAGGAAAAATCCGGCACCGCCGTGCGCGTGGTCGAGGTGCCCAACCCCGAGGCCCAGTTTCGCGCGCAGGCCGGCGCACCACAATATCACACCGGCATCGGCACCTTTGTGCAGGGCGTAAACCTGATGCGCGACGACATGCTGGAAACCTTCAGCATCGACGAACTGCCCGCGATGAAGGACATCGACGAAAAATACTGGCTGAAAACCCCCGATGGCCGTCTGGCCGGTGTCACGCCCTATTTCGCCTATTACGGCATTGCCGTGAACACCAACGAAGCCTCGGTGGACGACTTCCAGTCCTGGAAGGACCTCGCAAACGAGAAATGGCGTGGCCGTCTGGGCATGACCCGCCCGATCTACCTGTCGACCTATGACCTGACCATGTTCTCAATCGCCGCCGGCGGCGACGAGATGAACACCGCAGGCGGCATGGAGCTGTTGACCGGCATGGCGCGCAACGTGCTGATCGTGTCCAACTCGCTGGCCCAGCAAAACACCATGCTGGAACGCGGCGAAGTGGCGGCGATGCCGTTCTATTCCACCCGCGTCTGGGCGCTGAACGAAGCGGGCGTGGACTACGTCAAGATGGTGATCCCCACCGAAGGCAGCCTGTTGTTGCCCTATGCGGTCTTTGCGCCCAAGGGTGTGGCGGACCGTGAACAGGTCGCGGAATGGCTGAACTATTGCGCCAGCGCCGCCCCGCAGGAAAGCGGCATGGCCTATTCCGGCTATATCCCCGCCAACTCAAACGCGGTGGCCACGGATGAGATCAAGGCCAAGCTGGGCATGGACT
Organism: Pseudosulfitobacter pseudonitzschiae; assembly: GCF_900129395.1. Taxonomy (GTDB): domain Bacteria; phylum Pseudomonadota; class Alphaproteobacteria; order Rhodobacterales; family Rhodobacteraceae; genus Pseudosulfitobacter; species Pseudosulfitobacter pseudonitzschiae. The sequence goes on along the minus strand of NZ_FQVP01000011.1, from coordinate 95,682 downwards.
ACACCGACCTGCGCGCCAAGCTGTATCAGCCCGATTGGGGCTATATCGCCGAACACCAAAAAGACACCGTCGCCGCCATCGACCAGATGATGTCGACCCTGTGATCTGACCGCAGGCCCGGCGCTGTCCGGGCCTGCCACCCCTCGCCCACACGAACGGAGCCTTCTTATGGCCAGGACCCTGCGGTCTGCCCTGTTGCTTGCCCCCTCTGCCATTCTGATCGGGATATTCCTGATCGGACTGGTGCGGTTGATCGCGTCGTCGGTCCTGATCGACGGGCAGATCGACCTGCACCATTACGTCGACATCATGAACCGCCCCGACTATATCGCCATGCTGGGCCGGACCCTGCGCACGGCGGCGCTGACCACGTTTTTCTGCCTGCTGCTGGGCTATCCCACCGCCTATTATGTGGCGCGTTATCAGGGCAACCGGAACATCCTGCTGCTGCTGATCATCTTCCCGTGGCTGGTGTCCATCGTGGTGCGCAGCTATGGCTGGGTGGTGATCCTGGGGCCGCGCGGGCTGGTCAACGGGTTCCTGATGTGGACCGGCATGGCCGACCGCCCGTTCAAGCTGATGTACAACGACTTTGGCGTGGTGATGGGGCTGGTGCACGTGCTGCTGCCGTTCATGATCATCGCCATCCTGTCGGTCTTGATGCAAATCTCGCGCAACCTGGAAGAAGCGTCGATGAGCCTTGGCGGTCGCCCCTTTTACAGCTTTCGCACCGTGTTGTTGCCGCTGTCCCTGCCGGGCATCCTGACCGGCGTCACGCTGGTGTACCTGATGTCCACCGGCGCGATTGTCACCCCGCTGCTGCTGGGGGGCCTGGGCGACACCATGATCGGCACCGAGATTTTCCAGGAAGTCATGCACTTCTTTGACTACCCCAAGGCCGCCGCCCTGGCGACCGTCCTGCTGGTCACCGCCATGGCCGTCGTGCTGCCGCTGCAAGTGCTGGAACGCTGGCTGTCCAAACGCCTGACCGATGGAGCGCCCTCATGATCCCCCGTTACATCGGCATCGCCGTCCTGTTGTTCCTGCCCATGCCCATCCTCATCGTGGTGCTGTCTTCCTTTACCTCGGCGGGCTACCTGTCCTTCCCGATCAAGGGTCTGTCGCTGCGCTGGTATGCGGAATTCCTCGGCTCGGCCGACTGGCTGCGGGTCTTGGGCACCTCGGCGCTGCTGGCGCTGATTGGCGCCGTGGTCAGCACCGGTGCCTGCTTTGCCGCCGCCTGGGCCGTGGTCCGCCACAAGATCCGCTTTGGCGCCACCTATGAAACCATCCTGCTGGCGCCGCTGATCTTTCCCCACGCCGCGATTGGCGTGATCATGATCGTAACCCTGTCCAGCCTGGGCTGGCTTGGCACCTTCTCGGGGTTGGTGCTGGTGCATTGCATCCTGACCATTCCCTACGCCTATCGCCCGGTCGCCGCCGCCCTGCGCAAATCCGACGCCGCACTGGAAGAGGCCGCCGCCAGCCTGGGCGCACGCCCCTGGCGCACCTTCTGGATGGTGACCCTGCCCGCCGTGCGCCCCGGTCTGGTCACGTCGCTGCTGTTCACCTTTATCATCTCCTTCGACGAGGTGACGGTGACCCTGTTCCTGGTCGGCCCCTTCGTCATGACCCTGCCCGTTCAGGTGTTTTCCGAAGTGCTGGAAAGCGCCAGCCCCATCATCGCAGCCGTATCGGCGGCACTGGTGCTGTTCACTTCGGCCATGGTGTTCATCCTGGACCGTGTCATCGGAATCCAGTTCTTCGTGGAACGCGACTGATGCAGAACCTGATCAGCACTCCCTACTGGTGGCAGGACGCCCCGCCGCGCCGTCTGGGCAACACGCCGCCTGCGAAAACCGATGTGGTGATCGTCGGTGGCGGCTTTACCGGCCTGAACGCGGCCATCACCCTGCGCCGCGCCGGCGTGTCGGTGGTGGTACTCGAGGCGGAGGCTTTCGGCTTTGGCGCCAGCGGGCGCAACGCGGGCCATGTGTCCAGCGGTGTGAACCTTGGCAAATCCGCCGCGTCCTCCAACGTCCGCTCGCCGCTTGAGGGGCGCTTGCCGCCCGGCGTCTATGACGCGCTGAAGGCCGAGGCCGCCGCCTCCTTTGACCATATCGAAGCGCTGATGCCACAGTTGCCCCGCGATGCGGAATACCGCCGCTCGGGCCGCGTCGTCTGCGCCGCCCGGCCTGCACATTACACCGCGATGCAGGCCAAAAGCGGCAAGATGACCCGCGACGGCACGCACCTGTACCCAAAGGACCAACAGCGTCAGGTGATCGGAACCGATCTCTATCACGGCGTCATGACCATCGACCGCGCAGGCCAATTGCATCCGGGCAAATACGTGCAAGGTCTGATGGACCTTGCCGTCAGCACCGGCGCGGTCCTGTGCGACACCCACCGCGTCAGCGGCATCAGCCGCACCGGCACCGGCTGGCGGGTCGCGGCCGGCAACGCGCGGGTGGATTGCGAAAAGGTGTTCATCGCCACCAACGGCTATTCCGACGCCCTGCGCCCGTGGATGCGCCGCCGCGTGATCCCCGCCGCCAGCTATATCGTTGTCACCGACGAACTGCCCGACGGGCTGATCGACGAACTGCTGCCGCAGGGCCGCACCGCCGTCGACAGCAAACGCCTGCTCAGCTACTTTCGCCCCACGCCGGATCGCAAACGCATCCTGTTCGGCGGCCGCGCCAGCCTGCAGGAACGCCCCGCACAAGAGGTGGCCGACGAACTGGCCGCGCGCCTCTACACAGTGTTTCCGCAAATCACCGGCCTGCCGATCCGATACGCCTGGTCCGGCAAGATCGCCTTTACCTTCGACCTGCTGCCGCACCTGGGCGAACACGAAGGCATCGTGCACGCCCTTGGCTGCAACGGCTCGGGCGTGGCCATGCAAAGCTATCTGGGCCACATGGCGGGTCAGGCGATGTCCGGCGGGCCAAAATCCGCGTTCTGGAATCTGGATTTCCCCACCCTGCCCTTTTACCGCGAAACCCCGTGGTTCCTGCCCGCCGTCACCGGCTGGTATCGCTTCCGCGACGCGGTGGAACGGACAACCGGCCTGTAACCCACATGCAAAAAGGGCCGGCGCATCCCTGCACCGGCCCCCTGCCTTACGCGAAACCCTGTCAGCCGATCCAGCCGGTCAACTGGGCATAGACCAGGAACCCCGCCGCAATCGCGACCCAGATGCCGAACAGCGGCAGGAAGAAACGCACCCAGCGGTCCCAGCTTACCCCCGCCAGCGCCAGCGTCGCCATGAAATAGCCCGAGGTCGGATACAGGATGTTCGACAGCCCGTCGCCCAGTTGATAGGCCAGCACCGCGTTCTGGCGGGTCACGCCGATCAGGTCCGACAGCGGTGCCATGATCGGCATCGTCACCAGCGCCTGACCGCTGCCTGACGGGATGACAAAGTTGAACCCCAGCTGCGACAGGAACATGCCCACCGCAGACAGCGTGTGCGGGAAACTGCCCACCAGGTTGCCCAGCCCGTGCACCAGCGTGTCCATGACCTGCCCCTGCTCCAGCATCACCGCCACGGCACGCGCCAGCCCCACGATGATCGCGCCCACCAGCACGTCGCGGAACCCTTCGTTAAAGGCCTCGCAAATCCTTGTGGTGGACAGACCGGCGATCAGGCCGACAGAAATGCCCATCAGCACGAACAGCCCCGCCATCTCCATCATGAACCAGCCGCGCGTCAGCACGCCCCAGACCATGACCGCGAAAAATCCCAGCGCGGCCAGACCGGCCACCATCTGACGGCCCGTGAACCGCAAGGCGGGGCTGTCGATGTTGTTCTGATAGATGGCCCGCTTTTCGATCTCCTTGGCGTCACCCGCCATCAACCCCAGCTCGGGATCGCGGCGCACCCGCAGCGCATAGCGGGTGATGTACAACACCGCCGCCCCCAGCAAGGCAACGAACAGCAACGTGCGCAGACCGGCACCCGAATACAGCGGCAGCTCGGCAATGGTCTGGCCCAGCCCGGTGTTGATCGGGTTCAGCACGCCCGACGTGAACCCCGCCGTCGTCGCCAGCAACGCAACCCCCGCCGCCGTGATGCTGTCAAACCGCAGCGCGATCATCAGCGGCAGGATGACCGGCACATAAACCAGCGCCAGCTCTTGCGTGCCGATCAGCGTCGCCACGACCGCAAACGTCACCATCAGAACCGGCAGGATCAGGATCGACCGCGCGGCAAACCGGCGGGTCAGCTTGTCCACGGCCACATCAATCAGCCCCGTCCGCCGGATGACCATGAACATGCCGCCAATGATGAAGGTAAAGAACACCACGACCGACGCATCCGCCAGCCCGCGCGGCACCGCCATCATGAAATCCTCAAGGCCCACGGGGCTGGACGGGACCGTGCGATAGGTGCTGGCATCAATCGCCGTCCTGCCGTTTTCCAGCGTGATCCGGTCATACAGACCCGCCGGAATGAAATGCGTGGCCAGCGCCGCCAGCGCGGTAAAGACGAACAGGATCACGTAGATATGGGGCATCTGAAACCCCGGTTTGTCCTCGCCTGTCTCCAGTTCAACATCTTGCGTGCTCATCGCATCTCCTCCCAAGAAATAGCGTTGATCGGTTATAAAATTTCGTCTAACATTTTAGGTGTGATATTTTCTAAAAGACAACGTTGCAGAACCGACAGGACTTTCAAAATAAACTTGAAAATGACGGCCCACCCTTATGAACATGACGCCAAAGCCTGACACACAGCCGCAATACGACAGGGCCTTTGATGCGCTGCTACAGGCTTTGCGCGCGGGAAAACTGCGATCGGGCACCTACTTCTCGATGCCCAGTCTCGTCGAAGAACTGGGGTTTCCCATTGCCGCCATCCGCGAGGCGACAAAACGCGCCGAACAGCAATCCTTGCTGAAAATCCTGCCCAAACGCGGGATCACGGTGATGGATGCAGGCCCGGAATTCACCCGTCACTGCATGGACATGCGCGCCACGCTGGACAAGGAAGGCGCGCGGCGGTTGCTGGCGCGCGGCCCGGTGCAGGGGCTTGACCCCTTGCGCGACAGCCACCAACAGATGCTGGACCGCGCCCAACAGAACATGACCCCGCTGCTGCCGCCCCAGGCGATCACCGTCGATCTCAGCCTGCACGACGCACTGGCCGGCGGGCTGGAAAACCCGCTGCTGGTGCAATGCTATGCCGAGAACCGCAACCGGATCGCGGTGATCCAGAATTCGCGCCCGCTGCTACAGGACCGGATCGTGCCCGCCATGCAGGAACACCTGTCGATCATCGCAGCCCTTCAGGCCGGCGACACGAACGCGACCATCGCCGCCATCGACCTGCATCTGGCGCAGACCCTGCGCTGGTGGGGGCTGTAAGCTCAGCCTTTGACCGCCGCCCACTCCGACGCATCCGGTGCCGTCACGCGCGGCATCAGCGACAGCAGTTCCGTGGTATAGGGATGCTTGGGCGCCTCAAAAATATCTTCCGCTGCGGCCAGCTCTACCAGCTTGCCCGACTTCATCACGCCCACACGGTCGCACATCTGGCGGATCACCGGCAGGTCGTGGCTGATGAACAGCAAGGTCAGGCCCAGCTCGGCTTGCAGGTCTTTCAGCAGGTTCAGGATCTGCGCCTGGATCGACACATCCAAGGCCGAGGTCGGCTCGTCACAGATCAGGAACTGTGGCCGCGTCGCCAGCGCCCGCGCGATCGAAATCCGCTGCCGCTGCCCGCCGGAAAACGCATGGGGATACTTGTGCGCCGCATCGGCCCCCAACCCCACGTGGTCCAGCAGGTCCGCCACCACGCTTTGCGCTTCGCTGCGGCTGGCGGCCAGACCGTGGTGCAGGATCGGCTCGGCCACGATGTCCCCCACCCGCATCCGCCGGTTCAGCGATGAAAACGGGTCCTGAAAAATCATCTGGATCTGTTGCCGCACCTTGGCCGCCATCGGCTGCGCATCAGTGCCGCCAATAACCTGCCCGTCATAGACCACCTGCCCGACGCTGGGCGTGTACAGCCCCGCGATCATCCGCGCCACGGTGGACTTGCCCGACCCGCTTTCGCCCACCAACCCGAACGTCTCGCCGCGCTTGATGTCAAAGCTCAGGTCGTCCACGGCGGTAAAATCGCGACGCCAGGCCGGAATGATCGACCGGTGGCTGACAAAGCGCATGGTCAGGTTGCGCGCCTCCAACAGGGTCTGGTCGCCACCCTGCACCGCCTTGCCCCGCCGTCCCAGCCAATGCGTCGACAGATCAATCACCTGCCGCTCTTCAGGCGGCGCGCCGTCCTCGCGGTAATCCAGTTGCGGAAACCGCGCCAGCCGCGCATCGGCACGCGGCACGGCGGACAACAGGCTTTGGCTATAGGCATGACGCGGGTGCGCCAGAACGGTCTGCGTGTCGCCGGTTTCCACGATCAAACCGTGGTGCATCACCGCCACGCGGTCGGTGACCTCGGAAATCACGCCCATGTCGTGGGTGATGAAAATCGCGCCCACGTTCCGCTCGCGGCACAACCGCCGCAACAGCGACAGGATCTGCGCCTGCACCGAAACATCCAGCGCCGTTGTCGGCTCGTCACAGATCACCAGATCGGGGTTGGCGCACAGCGCCAGCGTGATCACCACCCGTTGCCGCATCCCGCCCGAAAACTGGTGGGGGTATTCGTTCATCCGCTGCTCGGGGTTCGGAATGCCCACCTCGGCCAGCAAGGCCACCGCCTGCCGCAACGCCTCGGCGCGGCTGGTGTCGCTGTGCTGACAGATGGTTTCGGCAATCTGGTCACCGATGGTCAGCAGCGGGTTCAGGCTGGTCATCGGGTCCTGAAAGATCATCCCGATCCGCCGTCCGCGAATGCGCCGCATCGCGGCCTCAGACAGCGTGTCGATGCGCTGCCCGTCAAACCACACCTCGCCACCCGCGATCCGCCCGGGCGGTTCCAACAGGCCGATCACCGCGTTGCCGATGGTCGACTTGCCCGCACCGGATTCACCCACGATGCCGACGATTTCACCGCGTGCGATGCTCAGGTCGATGCCGCGCACCGCCTCGACGGTGCCCCGACGGGTGTCAAAATCAATCCTCAGATTGCGCAGGTCCAAAAGGCTCATGGTATCATCCCAACGTCGGGTTAAGGGCGTCGCGCAGCCAGTCACCGACCAGATTGACAGTCAGCACCAACAGGGCCAGCGCGGCACCGGGGAAAATCGTGATCCACCACGATCCCGAAAACAGGTAATCGGTGCCGCCGTTGATCAGCGTCCCCAGCGACGGCTGGGTCGGCGGCACACCAACCCCCAGAAAGGACAGCGTCGCCTCGGTCAGGATCGCACCCGACAGGTTCAGCGTGGCAATCACCATGATCGGCCCCATGACATTGGGCAGGATGTGGCGGAACATGATCGTCAACGGACCGATCCCGATCAACCGCGCCGCCAGCACATATTCCTGACTGCGCTCGACCATGGTCGACGCACGGACCGCGCGGGCAAACTGCACCCAGTTCGACAGGCCAATCGACAGGATCAGCACCAGGATGGCCACCTTGTCCATGGTCGACGGCGGCGCGATGGCCCGCAAGATGCCGCTGATCAACAGCGCAACCAGGATCGTCGGCAGCGCCAGTTGCACCTCGGCGATCCGCATGATGACCGCATCCATGAACCCGCCGCGATACCCCGCGATCAGCCCCGCAGTCACCCCGATCACCAGCGACAGCGCCACGCTGGTCACCCCGATGAAAATCGACATGCGGCTGCCGTAGAGAATGGTTGAAAAGATCCCCCGCCCCACCGCATCGGTGCCCAGCGGATAGCGCGCATCGCCGCCCTCAACCCACGCGGGCGGCAGGTTGGAATCGAAAATGTCGATCGACGCCATGTCGTAAGGATCGTGAAAGGCGATGACACCCGCCCCCAACGCCGCAAAGATCATCAACAGCGCCCCCACCGCCGCAATCACGGTCACGGGCGATTCAAGAAAGCTCAGCATCAGGTCGCTTTGCCGGATGCGCTGCCAGCGGGTGACAGGTGGGGCAAAAACAGAATTACGCATGTGCGTTCCCCTTCAGCGCGCCCGACCGCAGACGCGGGTCGATGGCATAATAGGTCAGGTCGGTGATCAGGTTGATCACCACGAAAAAGAACGCGATCATGATCAGATAGGCGGACATCACAGGAATATCGACCTGCTGGATCGCCTGCAAAAACAGCCGCCCCATGCCCGGCCACTGAAAAACGCTTTCGGTGATGATGGCAAAGGCGATGACCGCCCCCAATTGCAGCCCGATCACCGTCACCACGGGCATCAGCGTGTTTTTCAGCGCATGGCGAAAGTGCACCACCCGGTCACGCAAGCCCCGCGCACGGGCGAACTTGATATAGTCGGTGCGCATCACGTCCAGCATCTCGGCGCGCACCAGGCGCATCACCATCGTGGTCTGGAACAGCGCCAGCGTGATCGACGGCAGGATCAGCGCCCGCAACCCCGATGTGGTCAGGAAACCGGTGGTCCACGCGCCGCCAAACACCTCGGTCGTCTCGCCGCGCCCAAAGGACGGCAACCAGCCCAGCACGACCGAGAACAGATAGATCAGCATGATCCCGATCAGGAATGTCGGGATCGAAATCCCCACCAGCGACACCGCCATCAGCCCCCGCGCGATCCGCCCGTTGCGGTGCAGACCGGTGTAGACGCCCAAAGGGATCCCCAGCAGGATCGACAGCAAAACCGATGTGCCGGCCAGCTCGAACGTGGCAGGCATACGCTCTTGCAGCAACACGCCCACGGGGCGCTTGTGGAAATAGGACACGCCGAAATCGCCCTGCACCGCGCCGCTGACATAGCGCCAGAACTGCACGGCAACGGAATCGTTCAGCCCCATCATTTCGCGCAGCCGTTCGATCTCGGCCTGCGAGGCATCCTCGGTGACCATCTGGCGCACCGGGTCACCGACGAAATCAAACAGCGCAAAAGCCACGGCGGCGACGACGAACATCACGATAAACGACTGGGCCAGACGGCCCGAGATATAGCGGATCATGGCGTACCTTCCGGATGAAAAAACCGGGGACCAGACCTGCCCGGTCCCCGGAAGTCAGCGGCCCGCAACAAGGCCGCCGGGGAGTGGCTTAGCGGGTGATCTTCGCATCGGCATAGTTGAACCCGTCATCGGCCCGCTGTTTGACCTCGACACCGTCCCGCACACCCCAGACCACGGCCTGTTGGTGCAGCGGCAGGTAATAAACCTCGTCATGCACGATCTGGTAGGCCTCGGCGATCAGGGCATCACGCTTGGCCGTGTCGGTTTCGCTTTCCACCAGTGCGACGATCTCGTCGATGCGCGGGTTGGAAAAGTCGCCGTTGTTGATCCGGCCACGGCCCGACGCCTCGTCCCAGCTTCCCATCAGGTTGAACAGCACCGAATAGCTGTCCAGACCGCCGGGCGTCCAACCCATCATGTAAATGGCGAACTCTTGCACGGGGCGCCCCACGACCTTCCAGTACTGGCTGACGTTCATGGTGCGCAGGTCCACCTGAATGCCCACGCGCGCCAGCATCGACGCAACGGCCTGACAGATCTTTTCGTCGTTCACATAGCGGTTGTTGGGGCACACCAGCGCGGTCCTGAACCCGTCGGGATAGCCCGCCTCGGCCAGCAGCTTGCGCGACGCTTCGGGGTCAAAGGGATACCGCTTCATCTCGCCCGCAGGGGCGAACAGCAGCGGCGAAATCAGCGTCGCCGCAGGCTCGGACAAACCGTTCATCAGCTTGGACTGGATGCCGTCAATATCAATCGCCTGATACAGCGCCAGCCGCACGCGCCGGTCCTTGAACGGATTGGTCGGCGTGTCTGTCAACAGCGCCACATCGCGGTTCTGGTCCATGCCCAGCATGATCGTGCGCAGTTCCGGCTGGATCAGAACACGTGTGCCCGCGTTGGCATTCACCCGGTCGATGTCTTGCAGCGGCACGGGGAACATCATGTCGATCTCGCCCGACAACAGGGCCGCCACGCGGGTGCCGTCCTGGGTGATCGGCGTATAGATCACACGGTCCAGATTGTCCGTCCGCTCGCCCCACCAGCCGTCAAACGGCTCGAACACGGTCTTGGTCTCGGGCTGGCGTTCGGTCACCCTGAACGGACCGGTGCCATTCGAGTGCAAACCCGCATAGCTTTCGATGTTCTCAACAGTGTTCGATGGCACGGTCGCGCTGTTTTCTTCCGCCCATTCCTTGTCCATCATATAGATGCTGGTCCACATGTTCGGCAGGATCGGGTTCGGCTCGGCGGTGTGAAAGTCGATGGTGTAATCGTCCACCTTGGTCATCTCGGTGACCATGGTCACACGGTCGCGCAGGAAGGAATATTCGTTGCCCACCCGCCCCATGGAGAAAATCACGTCATCGGCGTTGAAATCGTTGCCGTTCTGAAACTTGACCCCTTCACGCAAATGAAACCGCCAGACGGTCGGCTCGATCACCTCCCAGCTTGTGGCCAACCCCGGCGCCAGCGACATGTCCGACGCGCGCATCACCAGCGGTTCATAAACGTTGCCCAGAATGGACAACGGCAGCGCCCCGGTGGTGCCATGCGGGTCCAGGTTGGCAATATCCGCCTGCGACGCCCACTTCAGCACGTTTTCCTGCGCCACGGCCCCCTGCCCCGTCGCAAGCACAACCGCCGTGGAGATGGCCAGCGCAGACACCAGTTTCAAATGTTTCATGTTTTTCCCTCCCAGAAAGATGTCAGCGTTTCGCTGACAGTTGATCCTCGACCAAAGCGGCGAAATAAGACGCGCCAATGGGCAGGATCTCGTCGTTGAAGTCATATGCGGGATGATGCAGCTGGGGATCGTCCGCCCCCTTGGCTGAGCCCACATGGATATAGGCACCGGGCAGAACCGCCAGCATCTCGGCAAAATCCTCTCCGCCCGCCACCGGCTTTGGATCGCGAACAATAGCGTCGGCCCCCAGTATAGACGAAATCGCACGGTCTGCGGATGTCGCCTCGGCGGGGGTGTTGATCGTGGGCGGGCAGCCCATGCGATACTCAAGGTCCAGCGTGACGCCGTAGGCGACCTCGATGCCCTTGCAAATCTCTTGCACCCGCCGCCGCACGGTCTCGCGCACGCCGGGATCGAATGTGCGGATCGTCGCGTGCAACTCGGCGCTTGGCGGGACCACGTTGACCGCAGTGCCCGCGATAAAGCGGGTCACGTTCACCACGGCCACCTCGATGGGGTCGATGTTCTTGGTGCACAGGTGCTGAAACGCCGTGTGCAGTTGCAAGCCCACCGCGATGGGATCGTTGCCGTTGTGCGGACGGGCCGCGTGGCTGCCCTTGCCGTGGATCACGATCTTCATCGTGTCCACCGCCGCCATCACCGCCCCGGCCCGCACCGATGCGGTGCCCACGGGCCGGTTGGGCGCGTTGTGCAAGGCCCAGATGCTGTCGCAGGGGAACTGGTCGAACAGCCCCTCGGCAATCATGCGCTTGGCCCCTGCCCCGGCCTCTTCGGCGGGCTGGAAAATGAAATGCACCGTGCCCGAAAAATTGCGCGTCTCGGCCAGGTATTTGGCCGCCCCCAACAACATCGTGGTGTGCCCGTCATGGCCGCAAGCGTGCATGACGCCGCTGTTGGTCGACCGGTACGGCAGGTTGGTCTGTTCTTCCATCGGCAGCGCGTCCATATCGGCCCGCAACCCGATCGACCCGCCCCCGTCACCGCCGCGCAGCACCCCGATCACGCCGGTCTGGCCCAGACCGCGATGCACCTCGATCCCCCAGCTTTCCAGCCGCTGTGCCACCAGGTCGGATGTCCGCTGCTCCTGGTAGTTCAACTCGGGATGCGCATGAAAATCGCGCCGCCATTCGGTCATCTCGTCGTGCAGTGCGGCGATCTGTGGATATGTCGGCATCCGGGGAAAAGCTCCTGTGTCAGGGTTGCAGGGTCCCTCGCAGCCTAGCCAGTCGCCATTTTCATTGAAAATACCGATTGGCCGCCAAGATATAACTTTGGGTAATGTTTACAGCCAAAAACCAATGCTTTTTTGGCAAAGCCTTGTGTGCCACGCGGCCACAGCCCCCAGCGCAGAAAACCGGCCTGTCAGCGACCTGAATGATCGAAAGGTGCCCGTGCCCCTCGGGGCATGGGACTACCGGCCCGTCTTGACGCGCCAGGCGTCAAACTTCTTCTGGTTCTCTTCCAGCGTGCAGGGATAAAGCCCGATGATCGGCGCCCCTGCCAAAACTTCCTCAAGCACGAAATCCTCGAACGCTTCCATGCCTGCGCACACCTCGGCAATCTCGTCGGCCAGATGCGCGGGGATCACCATGACCCCGTCGCCGTCACCTACGATCACGTCACCGGGAAACACCGCAACCCCGCCGCAACCGATGGGCACGTTGATGTCCAGCGCCTCGTGTTTGGTCAGGTTGGTCGGCGCCGACGCCCGCGCGTGAAAGGCGGGCATGTCCAGCGCACCGATCCCTGCCGCATCGCGCAGACCGCCGTCGGTGACCACGCCGGCACAGCCGCGCACCGCCATCCGTGTGACCAGGATCGACCCGGCAGTCGCCGCTGTTGAATCCTGCCGCGCGTCCATCACCAACACATGCCCCTCGGGACAGGTTTCCACCGCCACCCGCTGCGGATGATCGGCATTGCGGAACACGTCCAGTTGGTTGCGATCCTCACGCGCCGGAATGTAGCGCAGGGTAAACGCCTGCCCCACCATCCGCTCGGCCTTGGGCGACACCGGCACAACGCCTTGGATGAACTGGTTGCGCAGACCGCGCTTGTACAACTGCGTCGCAATCGACGCGGTGCCGGTGCGCTTGAGTTGCGCCTTGGTGGCGTCGGACAGGATGTAGTCACACATGGGGAAATCCTTGGTACAGGTGCAGGCTGTAGGTTGGCCTTTTAACTAATATATTAGTTCACACACCGCAAGGATTATGCGGCATAGCACCTGCGTGTGGGTGTCCCACTCCGCGTCCAGTCCTGTATCTCTAACGTGTATGGCAGCTAAGTGATTGTTTTTGCTTTATAATTGCAAGGGTAACCCATGGGTTACCTCCCTGCCCGCCATCAAGGTAACCCGTGGGTTACCCTCGGCACATGGCCGCCGGGGTAACCCATGGGTTACCGTCCGTCACAGCGGCCTGACCGACGGTCCACCGCGCAGCTCTTCCTCGAACGCCTTGATGGCCCGCTCAAGCTGTGACTTGGGGATCGCCGCGAAATCGTCCTTGCTGACGATCCGGCACTCGCCCCGCCGCGCCGTCACCTTCAGGCTGCCGACGTGAAACTCGAACTTTTCCCGTGGCTCCAGCTTTTTCTTCGGCGTCTGCGGGGTGGTTTTTGCCGCATCGACAAAGGCCACCAGCGCCTTGTTCTGCTCTTCGGGGGTCTGGCACGTGGCCAGCTTTTCGCGCAACGCCTGTGCCGCCCCTTGGGTCTTGAACGCCCGCGACACATCCACACCCAGGTTGCGCGACACCGCCTTGGGGAACGGCAGCACATCGCCCAGTTGCGACAGCAGGAAGACAAAGCTGCGGATGTAGGATTTTTTCATCTTGTGCAGCGAGCCATAAAGACGCGCCACCAGCGCGTCGGGGTCCGGCTCGCCCACCGCGTCGTCCTGTGCGGCGGTGATGACAACCTGCGCCATCTCGGCAAAGGTCAGATCCTCGCGCACAACGTTTTCCTCGACCATGTCGATGTACCGCGCCAGCCGCCCGTCATCGCCCCGTTCGATCCGCGCGATGATGGTGCCGAACCGCGCGTCGCCGGTTTCCGCCAAAAGCTGCGAGAGCGCGGTGAACCGGCGCCAGCCTTTTTTCAGCTGAAAGCTGCCGTCGGGACCGGGATAGACCTCGATCGGTTCTTTCTGTCCCCGCTCGCGAATGGACGCCTTCAGCTCTTCCATCTCGTCCGAGGCGGCAACCGCCTCAAGGTCCATCCGGTCACGCGGCAGGTCGTCGGTCGCAATCTGCGACAGCTCCAGCGACATCAGAACCCGCCCCTCGTCCTGAGCGGTGCGAAAGGCTTCGGCGTCCACCGCATTCTGGCGGCGCTTCTCAACCTTGGCCTCGGTGGCGTCGGTCAGGCTTTCCGCCGCCTCGCGCACGGCGGCGCCCATCGGGCCGACAGACCGCTCGCGCCGCTGCGGCGGCTCGGTTTCCAGAGGGGCAAATCCGAACTTGTTGCTCTTGGCCATCTCATGTCTCTCCCTTGTCTGCGTTGCGTTCCCAGGCTGTCAGCATGGTCGCCCTGAATTCCTCGTAAGCCCGGTCAAAACTTTGCCGCGCCCGCTTCCAGGTTTCGCGGGTCATCTGGCGATAGTCCTGCTCATAAACCGACATCTGGAACCGGCCCGACTGTTCGACCGCACGGGTCATTTCGATCGGGTTCTGACAAACGTCCGCGCCGAACACATTGCGAAAGGCATCCATCATCGCGGTGTGCAGCGGGTTGTTGGTTTCGAACCGGGTCATGAGGATACGTATGTCCAAAAACTGTTTCGGAAGCGTAATCCCGGCGTCCGCTGCCAGCTTGCCGAACCCGTCCGAAATATCCTCCATCGCGTCGCCCAACTGGCCCAGATAGCTGGTGGTGGAATCGTATTCCCAATAGCCGGGACCGGAAGGGATATAGAGAATGTCAGCCGCAAAGGCCGCGTTCAGGGATTGATAGCCGATGGCCGGCGGGCAGTCGAAAATGATGACGTCATATTGGTCGTCGGGCAGCTCATCCAGGTAACGCGCGACGCAGCCAAAGAACGACCACGCCTTGTGCAGCGCGCGGTACTGGGCGCTGGCGAATTCGACAAAGGCCGCGTTGGCGCAGCTTGGGATGATGTCGATGGTGGGCCAGCAGGTCGGCTGGATAAAGTCCTGCGTCCGCTGCGCGCCGATGCTTTGCACGTCTTCGGGCAGTTCGTCGGCGGCGGGGTAGGGGCATTCCTCGGGCAGGTCATAGCTGTTCATGATCCGGTCCGCCTCGCGACACAGATCGCGGCACATGATGCCCCAGACGGTGTTGCCTTCCTTGACCTCGACCAGCCCCATCGAATGGGTCAGCGTCGCCTGCGGGTCAAAGTCGATGCACAGCACCCGGTAGCCGTCCAGCGCGGCGGCATTGGCCAGGTGTTGCGCCACCACGGTCTTGCCCACGCCGCCCTTGAAGTTCGAGACAGCGACACGGATCGCGCGGCCATCGGGCCGGCGGGGCAGCAGGGACTTGCCGCGAAAGCGCAGGCGGCGGCGCAATTCGTTGATCTCTTTCAGAGAGAACCAGCGCTGGCGGCCATCGTCCTGGGTTTCGCCTTGCGGCAGGGTCGGGTCCTCTGCCAGTTTCTTGCGCAGGGTGTCGGGGGGGATGTCGAACATGAACTGGCTGATTTCCCAGATCGAGAAGGGGCGCAGCGCCTTGACCACGCCGGGGTCAAAGGTTGCGCGGCGCACGGAAGCCTGTTGTGCCAAACTGCGCGCGTTCATGTCCTGAAGGTCTGAATGATCTCTCATGGTGCTGCTCTTGCTATTTGGATATTTTTCTTCAATAACGGGATATAGCCAAATTGGCAAAAGCAAACTTTGGCGTTTCCGCTCCTGTTAATCTGTCCCATCCCAGCAATCACAGGAAATCGGGCCCTTTATTTAGTGACACATATGGCCACATCAGGCTCTATTTGGTGACACAGGCGGGCAGATATAGTGACATGACTGATGTCACCCTATACCTTATATACCAGATTCAATTTATTCTTTTTGGAATTCGTGTATTTTCAGGGGCGTTGACAGAAAACGGGATTTTATGCACTTATCAACCTCAATGAGAATCGGCCCGCAGATGGCCGCCATTGAGAGCCGAGACAGTGAGACCAGCATGGAACCCAAGCGACTGACAGGACCCGGCGCGGGTTCCATGAAATATGATGTGCTGACCGCACTGACGGTGTCCGGTCTGCATGGAACCCCCGCCCAGCAAATTTCGATGACGCGGCTCTGTGCTTTGATCACGGCGCGGTACAATTGGAAACTGGATCATTTCTGCGTGGGCCAGCCTGAAATGGCGCGGATGTGGCATGTGACCGAACGCACCGTGAAACGCGAGATCAAACGCTGGGTCGAGGATCGGCTGCTGATCTGTGTGCGCAAGGGCGTGCGGGGCAGGGTAGGGGCTTATCGGTTGAATATCCTGCGTGTGTTCGAGCTGTCGCGCGATATCTGGGGCGCGGTGGGGCCGGACTATGCCGAGCGGATGCAAAAGATGGACCCGGGGCAAAGGTCGTCGGTGGTGAAGGTGGATTTCAGCAAACCGGTGCAAGAGGTCAATGTCCCGGACGATGGCACGTCCTGGTATGCGGTGTCCCAACGGCTGAAGGCGCTGTATCCCGAGAAGCACCGCAACTGGTTCGCGCCGCTGCGCTTTGTCTCGGACGAGGGCGGCACCTATACGCTGGCCGCGCGTAGCGGGTTTGTCGTGCGGTATTTAGAGACGCATTTCAGCACGGTCATGGCCGAGGCGGTGGTGGCCGAAGTGGGGCTTGGCAGGCGCATTGCCTTTGTGGTCGATGACTGACACTGGCGGTTGGGTCTGAAATATTATCGGACCTGACCGCTTTGACACGGTGCGGCGGTTACGGCCTGATTCCCAACGAACAAGCGCCGCCAACGGCTTTTCACAATCCGCGACGGAAAACCCGCACGCCCGCGTAAAACACCCGAACAGCTGAATTTACAGAGGCCCGGCATGTGTGTCGCTTTGCATCAGGATTTGAGTGACACTGCGCAATCTGGTGGCGATCAGCGTCGTGATGGCGTCGAGCCCCAGGCTATCGTCCGCGACCCATGTCATGACGGCCTCGGTCAGGGCCTGGGTGGCCAAAGAGGCCAGAAGTCGTGCTTCGACGGCCATATCGTCCCCCAGTCGCGCGTTGAGCATTTCGGTGACCAGAACCGTTGTTTCATCAAGCCGGGTGCGGAACATTTCCTGCAGGGCGGGGTGTGCCTCGATCACCTCCAGGATCTTGAGCAACAGCGCGCGGTCCAGCGGATGGTCGTGTGCGGCCTGTCCCAAAAGATGCGCAAGGTCGTCGATGACGGGATTCTGCGAACCGGCGAACCAGCCCGCGCCGATCAGGTCGATCCTGACGGCATCGCCAAGGATCGCGGCATGTTTGTTGTTGTAATAATTGAAGAAGGTCCGGGTGCTGATGCCGGCCTCGGTGGCGATGGCTTCGGTGGTGGTGTTGTCCAGACCATTGCGCAGGGCGACCGTCACTGCGGCCATCTGGATGTCCCTGCCGGTCTGCAGGCGGCGCCGTTCGCGAAGACTTGTGACCATCGAATATCTGCCTAAATTTTTCACACAAAGAAAACATTGCACACTGTGCAACAATATGCAATCTGCCGTCGCAATGGCGATGCCGCCGATCAGGAAACCGGATGAGATGACAATGTACAAGTTTACCCTCTTTGCGGGCGCAGCCGTTTTGTTGGCCAGTTCCGTCGTCGCCCAGGCCCCTGCAGGCATGCCCCCCAAACAGGTCGGCGTTGTCGAAGCGCAGGTTCAGGACGTGCCACGGATCGTGACCCTGCCCGGACGGGCGGTGGCGGCGTCGTCCACGGCAATCCGTCCACGGGTCAGCGGGATCGTCACGGAAATCCTGTATGAACCCGGTCGTTTCATTGCGGCGGGCACGCCGATGTTCCGCATTGACGATACGACCTACGAGGCGAATGCCGCGGCGGCGGCGGCACAGCTTTCCAGTGCGCAGGCGCAGGTGACCGAGGCACAGGCGGCCTATACGCGGACCGAACGGCTGGTCGGGTCGGGCAGCACGCAGGCACAGGTCGAATCCGCCCGTGCCACGCTGGACCAGGCGCGGGCGGCGGTGGATTCCGCCCAGGCGAACCTGACGCTGGCGCAGGCGCAACTGGGCTGGACCACGGTGACCAGCCCGCTGTCGGGGATCGCGAGCGTTTCGGCGGCCTCTATCGGTGACCTGGTCACCGAAGGGCAGGCGGACGCGATGGCGACGGTCACCCAGCTGGACCCGATCGAGGTGGACATGTACGAGCCGTCGTCGCGGTTTCTTAGTGTCATGGACGATATCACCGATGGCACGCTGCGGCTGAACGAGGAGCTGAACGCGACGCTGACGCTGGAGAACGGGCGTGTCTATCAGGGGCAGGGGTCGCTTGTCGCGCCGGGGGTGACGGTGTCAACCACGACCGGCTCGATCGACACGCGGTTCCGTTTTGACAATCCCGACAACATGATCCTGCCGGGCATGTTCCTGCGCGGGCAGGTCGATCTGGGGATCACGCAGGCGATACTGGTGTCGCAATCGGCAACCAGCCGCGACAAGCTGGGCAAGCTGACGGCCTGGGTCGTGGTGGACGGCAAGGTCAGCCAGCGCGCGCTGACCGAAGAGGGCACCTTTGAGCACCAGTGGATCGTCACCGGCGGCGTGGAGGACGGGGACATGGTTGTCGTGGACGGGCTGGCGGGGCTGAGCGAAGGGGCGGAGGTCGTGCCGGTTCCCGTAAGCTTTGACGACAACGGCGTGGTCCGCGACCGCGCGCCTGCACAGGCCCAGACCGACACGGAACCCCAGGCAGAGACGCCTGCAACGGCGCCGTCCGACGCGTCCGCGACGGAGTAACGTAAATGGCCCGTTTTTTCATTCACCGCCCGGTCTTTGCCTGGGTGATCGCCCTGGTCGTGATGCTGGTTGGCGCGCTTGGCCTGAATTCGCTGGCGATTGAGCAATATCCGCAGATTGCGCCGACCACCGTGCGGATTTCGGCGGTTTACACAGGGGCGTCGGCTGAAATCGTTGAATCCTCGGTGACGACCGTCATCGAAGACGCGATGACCGCGGTTGACGGCCTGATTTACATGACCTCGAATTCGACCGCCGGATCGGCGTCGATTTCCCTGACCTTTGACGACAGTGTCGATGCGGACATTGCGCAGGTGCAGGTGCAGAACAAGCTGCAGCTTGTCACCTCGCAGTTGCCCGACGTGGTGCAGCAGCGCGGGGTGAGCGTTTCGCGGTCAACCAGTTCGATCCTGATGGTCGGCGCCCTGACCAGCGCGGACGGCACGCGGTCGACGGTAGAGCTGGGCGATCTGGTGTCCCAGTTGATCGAGGACCCGGTCAAGCGCACCCCCGGCGTGGGGTCGATCAGCACCTTTGGCTCGGGCTATGCCATGCGGATCTGGATGGACCCGATGAAGATGGTGCAATACCAGGTGACGCCCGCGGATGTGACGGCGGCGGTGGCGGCGCAGAACACAAATGTCACTGTCGGCGACCTTGGGGCGCAACCCAGTGCCGGCGGCCAGCGGGTCACGGTGCCGATTTCGGCGCAGTCACAGTTGTCGACCGTGGAAGAGTTCGAAGGCATCCTGTTGCGGGTCGATCCGGATGGGTCGACCGTGTTTCTGGGAGATGTCGCAAAGATCGAGATCGGCCAGGAAAGCTATGGCGGGGATGCGCGTTACAACGGCAATCCGGCGGCGGGCTTTGCGGTGAACCTGGCGACGGGGGCGAATGCGGTCGATACCGCTGCGGCGGTGCGCGAGACGATCAGCGGACTGGTCGAGGGGCTGCCGCAGGGGGTCGAGGTGGTGTTTCCCTATGACACTTCGCCCTTTGTCGAGAAATCCATTTCGCAGGTCTACAAGACGCTGATCGAGGCCGTGGTGCTGGTGTTCCTGGTGATCCTCGTGTTCCTGCAAAGCTGGCGCGCCACGCTGATCCCGGTGATCGCAATTCCGGTTGTGTTGCTGGGCACTTTTGCCGTGCTTGCGGCGGCGGGGTTCACCATCAACACGCTGACCATGTTCGCGCTGGTGCTGGCGATTGGCCTGCTGGTCGATGATGCCATCGTGGTCGTCGAAAACGTCGAGCGGGTGATGGAGGAAGAGGGCCTTGGCCCTGTCGCGGCGACCGAAAAGAGCATGGACGAGATCACCTCGGCGCTGGTGGGCATCGTGCTGGTGCTGTCGGCGGTGTTCCTGCCGATGGCCTTTATGGGCGGGGCCACGGGGGTGATCTATCGCCAGTTCTCGGTGACGATCATCACGGCGATGGTGTTGTCGCTGGGCGTGGCGGTCATCCTGACGCCCGCGATGTGTGCCAGCCTGCTGAAGGCGCGCAGCCATGGGGACAGCATTGCGCCGGCCCGCTGGTTCAACCGCAACCTTGACCGGGCCACCAACGGCTATGTCAGCGTCGTGACGCGCTATGTGAAACGTCCGTTCCGGGCGCTGGTGGTGCTGGTCGCGGTGGTGGCCGGCATGGCCGTCCTGTTCGAGCGCCTGCCGGGGTCGTTCCTGCCGGATGAGGATCAGGGGGTCGCGCTGGTCGTGATCCAAGGGCCTGACGGGTCCACCACCGAACAGACCAAGGCGCTGGTGGAAAAGGTCGAGACCTATCTGCTGGATGCCGAAAGCGACACGGTTGAATCGGTTTTTGCCGCCCTGGGCTTTGGTTTCGGGGGCAGCGGGCAAAGCAGCGCGATGGTGTTCGTCAAGCTGCGCGATTACGCCGAACGCGACGGGTTTGACATTGCCGGACTGGTGCAGCGCGCGAACGGTTATTTCTTTTCCACCAACCGGCAGGGCACCATCTTTGTCCTGCAACCGCCTGCGATCCAGGGTTTGGGCAGCTCATCGGGTTTTACCATGTACCTGACCGATCAGGGGGGGCAGGGACAGGCGGCGCTGGCGGCGGCTGCCGATCAGCTGGTCGCCAATGCACAGGCGGACGGGCGGGTGACATCCCTGCGCGGGAACGAAGCGGCGACCGAAACGGCGCTGCGGCTGGACATCGACCAGCAGAAGGCGGCGGCCTTTGGCCTGTCGATCACCGACGTCAACGCGATGCTGTCGGTCATTTTCGCAGGCCGCGAGGTCAATGATTTTGCCCTGGGCAACGATCTGCGTCCGGTGATCGTGCAGGGGCAGGCCGATGCGCGGTCGCAGCCCGAGGACATCAACAGCTGGTACGCGCGCAACAGCGCGGGCGAGATGGTGTCCTTTGCCGCATTCTCGGACCAAAGCTGGACGCAGGAGCCGCAGGCGGTTGCCCGCTATGGCGGCACGCGCGGCATGGAACTGAGCGGTGCGGCGGCGGCGGGCCTGTCGTCCAGCGATGGCATGAACGCGATGGAAGAGCTGGTGTCGGAGCTGGATGGCAATTACGGGACCGCGTGGACCGGCCTGTCCTATCAGGAGCGGTTGTCGGGCAACCAGGCGCCTTTGCTGTTCGCGCTGTCGGCCCTTGTGGTGTTCCTGGCGCTGGCCGCCCTGTACGAAAGCTGGACCGTGCCGCTGGCGGTGATGCTGACGGTTCCGGTGGGGATTCTGGGCGCGCTGGCGGCGGCCTATTTCCTGGGACAGTCGAACGACGTCTATTTCAAGGTGGGGCTGCTGACGACCATCGGACTGGCCGCGCGCAATGCCATCCTGATCGTGGAATTTGCGCAGTCCCAGGTGCACGAGGGCAAATCCGTGATCGAGGCGGCGCTGATCGCGTCGCGCCAGCGGCTGCGTCCCATTCTGATGACCACCTTTGCCTTCATGCTGGGCGTGCTGCCGCTGGCCATTGCATCTGGTGCCGGGGCAGGGGCGCAAAACTCGATTGGCATCGGCGTGTTGGGGGGCATGGCGTCGTCGGCGCTGCTGGGGATTTTCCTGGTGCCGGTGTTCTACGTCGCGGTCCTGAAGCTGAGCGGGATGATATCGCGAAAGGAGAAACCAGCGTGACCCTTGTGAGAAAACCTGTCGTGGCGCTGTCTTTGGCGGCCTTGTTGCTGAGCACGGCCTGTGCGGCGGTGGGGCCTGACCCCTCGGCGGTGCCGACGCCGGCCTTGCAGGCCAACTTTGCCGAAGGGGCGGCGGTCCCGGTGGGGCAGGTTGTCACACAAGCCTTTTGGCGCGGCTATAACGACGCGACCCTGACGCGCCTGATCGAGACGGGGCTGGCGACCAACCTCGATATCCTGGCTGCGAACGAACGCATCCGTGCGGCACAGGCCGACGTGGCCGCAACACAGCCGCTGGCGGCGCAGTTGGGGGGCGACAGCGCCAGCGCCAGCCGGATGCGCGCGGGTGGCGACGGTCAGCCGGTTACGACGACAACCGGCGCGAGCCTGTCGGCCGGTTTCGTGTTCGATCTGTTCGGGGGCGCGCGCCGCGCGCGTGAGGGTGCCGAGGCCGCCGAAGCCGCGGCGCGGGCGCAGGCCGAGGTGACACGGCTGGCCTGGCTGGCCGAGGTGATCAGCGCCTATTCCGACGCGCGCTATTACCAGCAGGCACTGGCGCTGACCCGCGACACGATTGCCGCGCGCGAGGCGACGCTTTCGGTGAACAACACCATGCTGGGTCTGGGCAGTGCGACCGATCTGGACGTGGCCCAGACCACGGCGCTGTTGCAGACGGCCCGTGCCGATCTGCCCAACTTCGAGGCGCTGTTCAATGCGCAGGTTTACCGGTTGTCGACCTTGCTGAACCTGCAGGCCGCCCCGCTGATGGCACAGATGCGCCGTGGCGCGCCCGCCCTGCGCATTCCGCCGGGTCCGGGCACGGGCGTGCCGGCCGAGTTGCTGCAAAACCGGCCCGATGTGCGGGCGGCGCGGTTCGACGTGATGCAGGCGCTGGCCGCGGTCGGGGTTGCCACCGCCGACATGCTGCCGTCGCTGTCGCTGAGCGGCACCGTCAGCGACACGGGCGGCGCGGACAGCTGGCGTTTTGGTCCTGCGCTGACCCTGCCCGTGGCCAACCAGGGCCTGTTGCAGGCCACCCGCGCCCGCCGCCAGTCCGAGGCGCGGCAGGCCGATCTGGCGTGGCGGTCACAGATCACGGCAGCGGTCGAGGATGTTCAGGTCGGACAGTCGAACCTGCGTCGTTATCGCCAGCGCGTGAGTGCGCTGGACCAGGCGGCGGCGTCCTATGAGAACGCCTATGGCCTGGCGCGCACGACCTTTCAGGCCGGGGCGACGGCGCTGGTCGACTTGCTGGATGCTGACCGCCAGCGCGCGGCGGCCCGGTTGCAAGCGGCATCGGCGCGCAACGACGCCGCCAAGGCCTGGGCGGCGCTGCAAATCGCAACAGGGGCCGGAGCGGCGGTGACCGGTACGGCGGGCGGTTCTTAACGCCCTGCCGGTCACCGCCGGCGGATCAGCCCATGCGGTCGCTGCTGTAGGCGCCGGGCGAGGGCGGGAACACCACGGTCTTGTTGCCGTTCAGGAAGACGCGGCGGTTGGCGTGGGCGTGGATGGCACGGGCCAGAACCTGCGCTTCGACGTCGCGGCCCAGAGACACGTAATCGGTGCTGTTCTGGGCGTGGGTCACCCGCACGATGTCCTGTTCGATGATCGGACCTTCGTCCAGGTCGGCGGTGACATAGTGGGCGGTGGCCCCGATCAGTTTCACGCCGCGCTCAAAGGCCTGCTTGTAGGGGTTGGCCCCCTTGAACGACGGCAGGAACGAGTGGTGGATGTTGATGATCCGGCCCGACATTTTCTGGCACATGCTGTCCGACAGGATCTGCATGTAGCGCGCCAGCACCACCAGATCGGCGTCCACATCCTCGACCACTTCCATGATCCGCGCCTCGGCCTGCGGTTTGTTCTCCGGTGTCACCTTGATGTGGTGGAACGGGATGTCGTGGTTGACGACAACCTTTTGGTAATCGGTGTGGTTCGAGATCACCGCCACGATGTCGATGGGCAGCGCGCCGATGCGCCAGCGGTACAGCAGGTCGTTCAGGCAGTGGCCGAAACGCGACACCATGATCACGGCTTTCATCTTGGTGGTTTCGTCGTGGAACGACCAGTCCAGGTCCAGCGGTTCGGCCACGGCGCCGAACTCGGAAATCAGCGTTTCCAGCGTGGCGTCCAGCTCGGACGCAAAGCCCACGCGCATGAAGAATTTGCCCGTGTTCGTGTCGTCGAACTGGGCGCTGTCCAGAATGTTACACCCGTGGTCGGCCAGAAAGGCCGAGATGGCGGACACGATGCCACGGCGCGAGGCGCAGCTAACGTTCAGGCAATATTTCATCATCGTCAGAATCCCAATCTTTGGACGCGGTGGGCTTGGCCCCTGTGACGCTACCTATGCGCCAGCGCAGGACTTCATCAAGGATGCACAACGGCGCGGTGCGATGGAAAAACGACACGGGCGGCAGATTTTGCCGGATCGCGGGGGAATCGCGGCAAGCGATTGCGGCGCGGGGAAAGTGCCGCGTTGAAAACCCGCGGCAAGCTGTCTACCCTGAGGGGCGCTGAACAGGACCTTATCATGCCAGACCATTGCCTTGCGCCGCACCGTTGTGCCCTTTGGCCGATCCTTGTGGAATGACGATCCGCATCCTGCACACGGCTGACTGTCATCTGGATTCGCCGCTGCAATCGCTGGCGCTGCGCGATCCGGGGCTGCGCGACCGGGTCCAGACCGCGACCCGCACCGCATTCGCACGCATCATCGACACGGCGCTGGCCGAGCAGGTGCAGGCGTTGCTGATCGCGGGCGATTTGTTCGACGGGGCCGAGCGCAGCGCCAAGACGGCGGCGTTCCTGACCGCGCAGCTGGACCGATTGCACGCGGCGGGGATCGCGGTGTTCTACATCAAGGGCAATCACGACGCCGAGAACCCGATCACCGGGGCGCTGAGCCTGCCGGAGAATGTCCACGTCTTTGACGGGCGCGGCGGCAAGGTGCAGCTGGGTGATGCGGACGTGTGGATACACGGCGTCAGCTTTGCGGGCCGGCACGCGCCCGACAGCCTGCTGGGCAAGTTTCCGGCCCCCGTGGCCGGGG
Organism: Pseudosulfitobacter pseudonitzschiae; assembly: GCF_900129395.1. Lineage (GTDB taxonomy): Bacteria > Pseudomonadota > Alphaproteobacteria > Rhodobacterales > Rhodobacteraceae > Pseudosulfitobacter > Pseudosulfitobacter pseudonitzschiae. The sequence goes on along the minus strand of NZ_FQVP01000011.1, from coordinate 70,837 downwards.
CGGTGAACATTGCCATGCTGCACACGTCGCTGGTGGGGGCGGCGGGGCATGATCCCTATGCGCCCTGCACGGTGGCAGAGCTGTCGGGCATGGGGTTCGATTACTGGGCGCTGGGGCATGTGCACAAACGACAGGTGCACGGACAGGCGCCGTGGATCGTGATGCCGGGCACGCCGCAGGGGCGGGACATGGGCGAGTCTGGCGCGAAGACTGCCAGCCTGCTGACGCTGGACGACGCAGGGATCACGGTCAGCGCGGTGCCGACCTCGGTCATCACATTCCTGCACCATGATATTGACGTGTCCGAGCACGACCACGCCGACGGGCTGCGCGCCCATCTGCGCGAGGCGCTGGCCGCGCTGGCGGCGGCGCAGCCCACCGATGCGATCCTGCGGCTGACGTTGACGGGGGCGACGCCGCTGCGCTGGCAGCTGTTGCGCGACCGCGACGTCTGGCAGGAAACGCTTGGGCAGATGGCGCAGGACACCGGCGTGCTGTGGCTGGAGAAGTTGAGGATCGAGGTGACGGACGACCACGCGCCCTCTGACGCCTCGGCCACCGATGCGCTGGGGCAGATGATGCGCGACATGCTGGCCGAGCCGGGGATGATGGCGGCGCTGCAAGAGGAATTCGACGCGCTGCTGGCCGAACTGCCCGCGTCGCGGCGCACCGTTCTGGCCCCCACGCCCGAGGCCGCCGCCGCGCGGGCACAACGGCTGGCGGCATCCGGGGCGGCGCAGATGATTGCGCGGATGAAAGGGGCGGACGGCTGATGCGCCTGCGGCACCTGTCCCTGGACTATTTCGGTCACTTCACCGGCAAGGCCTATGACTTTGGCGACGGCCAAGGCGCGTCCGATTTCCACGTGATCTACGGCCCCAACGAGGCGGGCAAGACCACCACGATGGAGGCGGTTCTGCGCCTGCTGTACGGGTTTCCCACGCGCGAGACCTATGATTTCCAGCACCAGCGCAAGATTTTGCAGGTGTCGGGAACCATCGAGGCGGAGGGCACGGCGCATCAGCTGGTGCGCATGACGGGCCGCAAGGGGGCGCTGAGCGATGCCACCGGGGCCGTGCTGCCCGAAACGGCGGTGTCGGCGCATCTGGGCGGGCTGGGGCTGGACGATTACCGGATGCTGTTGTGTCTGGACGACGAGACGATCGAGAAGGGCGGCGAGGCGATTGCCGCGAGCAAGGGCGACATCGGGCGGCTGTTGTTTTCCGCTGCGGCGGGGCTGGGCGATCTGGGGGCTGTGCTGGATCAGGTGGGGGCGCAGGCGGATGCGCTGTACCGCAAGCGGGCCAGCAGCACGAAGATGGCGGCATTGAAGAAAGAGCTGGCCGAAGTCGACAAGGCGATCCGCGACGGCGACGTGTCGGCCAGCGCCTTTGCCCGGTTGAAATCGGAACTGGCGCAGGCGCAAGAGCTTGAGGCGCAGCTGCGCGCGGAACGGGATGCACTGTCCCGCGCGCAGGCGCAGGTGGCAGCGCAACTGACAGCGCTGCCGCTGGTGATGGAATACGACGCATTGGCCGCGCAGATTGCGGACAAGGCCGACTATCCCGCCACGCTGGACATCACCGCCGAGGCGCTGGTGGGCGTGCTGACCGAGGACAGCAGGGCCGAGGCAGACATCGCGCGGCTGGACGATGAGATCGCGGGGTTGGAGGCCAGGGTCGAGGGGCTTTCGCTGAACCCCGATCAACAGCAACTGGTGCAGGAACTGGCAGATCTGGACGACCTGCGCAGCCGGTTTGTCACCGCGGGCCGTGATCTGCCGCGGCGGCGGGACGATCTGCGGGGGTTCGAGGCGCAGATGGCAGAGGTGGCGCGCCAGCTTGAGGCCGGGACGGAGGCCGAGGGGCTGGTGCTGACGGCGGTGCAAATCCAGCGGCTGGAAGGTGCACGCGACGCGGCCCGGACCGCCGCATTGGCCGCCGCCGCCGAGGCGCGCGAGGTTGCGGCGCTGGAGGAGCGGCTGCGCGAGGCCGAGGCGGTGCTGGCGGGGCAGGGGGCGGAGCCGGACAGCGGTATTGGCGCGTTGCTGGACCGCTATGCCGCCGACAGCCTGCAAGGGGCATATGCCACCGCACGGGCCGAGGTGGACGCGGCCCATGCGGCCTTGCGCACGGCGTTGGACGGGTTGCATTTCAAGGGTCAGGATTTTGACGCGGTGCCCACGTGCCCCCTGTCGGTGCAAGAGGCGCAGGTGCTGGCCGAGCGGCACGCCGAGGCCATGCGCGACAGGGCGCAGGCACAGGAGACCGCGCGCGAGCAGCGGGGGCTTGCCGAAGAGGCGAACGCCCAGATTGCCCGCAGCACGGCGCAGGTGGGCCAGATCGGCGATGCCGAAGCGCAGGCGAAACGCGACGCCCGCGATGCGCTGTGGGCGGCCCACCGCGCGGCGTTGAGTGCAGAGACCGCAGAGCGGTTCGCGCAGGCGATGGCACAGTCGGACGCGGTGTCCGATGCGCGGCTGGCCCATGCGCGGGCATTGGCGGACCTGCGGGCGGCAGAGCTGGCGCAGACACGGGCCGAGACGCGGGCGGCGCAGGCCGGGCAGGTGGCAGAAGACGCGCAAAACCGGATTGATGCGGCGGCACGGGCGGCAGCCGAGGCGGCGGCAGGGGCAGGGGTGCAGGGTGTTATGACCCCTGCCGATCTGGCGCTTTGGGTCGCGGCGCAGGCTGTGGCGCGGGCGGCGGAGCAAAAGCTGAAACGCTGCGCCGAGGCTCACCGCGCGACCCTGGACAAGGCCGCGGGGCTGGCCGCTGAACTGGCGCCGCTGATCGATCTGGAGGCACCGGAGTTTGCCACGCTGATCGACGCCGCCCGCCGCCGCGCCGCGCAGGAGCGGGGGGCCGCCGAGGCGGTGGCCCAGGCGGGCAGGGCGCGGGATGTCTGTGCGCAGGATCTGAAGGCGCGGACAGAGACATTGCAGGCTCTGACACAGGAGAAAGAGGCCTGTGTGCGGGCTTGGAAAGAGGGCGTGCGCGCGGCTTTGGGGGGACGGGTCCAGCCCGAGGTTCTGGAGGCCACGCTGGAGCCGCTGCGGACCCTGGCGACCCTGGATGACCAGCGCGCCGGGATGGCAGAGCGGATCGCAAAGCTGGAAGCGGACCAGGCGCAGTTCACGGCGTTGATGGCCGGGCTGGGACAGCGGCACGGGGTCGAGGGGGACGACGCCGGCGCGATATTCGAGGCGCTGCGCAAGCGGGCAGAGCAGGCCACGGCGGCGGGCACATTGCACACCAGCCTGACACAGGCGCTGGACCAGGCGCGGGCAGGGCGCAAGGCGGCACAGGACAGCCGCGCCGGGATCGCGCGCAAGGTTGCGGTCTGGGCCGATGCCTTTCCGCCCCATGTCGCCACCGGAACGCTGTCCGACCTGCGTGCCGCCGTGCAGGACGCCACCACGGTGATCGCCGCCCGCGCCCGCATGGCCGCGCTGGACACGCAGGTGCGGCTGGCGCTGTCGGTGGACCGTCTGGACGAGGCGCGCGCCCTGTTGCGTGACTCCACCAGCGCCGGTCTGGAGGCGGAACGGGCCACGTTAGAGACCGAAAGCGCCAGCCTGACCGCCCGGCTTGAGGCCGCCATCGCCGCGCGGGCCAATGCGCAGGCGGCGCTGACGGCGATCACCGGCGACACGGACATCGCGCAACTGACCGAACGGCGCGCGACGCTGGAGCTTGAGCTGGAAGACTGCGCACTGACCTATCTGGAACTGCGCATGGGCCAGCGGCTGGCCGAGGAAGCGCTGCGCCGCTACCGCGACAGCCACCGCAGCGGCATGATGCAGGCCACGGAGACCGCGTTTTGCACGCTGACGGGCGGGGCCTATACGCGGCTGGGCACACAGCCCGGGGCGAACGGGGCCGAAACCCTGCTGGCCATCGACGCTGCGGGCACCAGCAAACAGGCGCAGGATCTGTCCAAGGGCACGCGGTTCCAGCTGTACCTGGCGCTGCGGGCCGCAGCCTATCAGCAACTGGTGGACACCGGCGTCAGCCTGCCGTTCCTGTGCGACGATATTTTCGAGACCTTTGACGAGGACCGCACCGCCGCGGCCTGTCTCATGATGGAAGATATAGGGCGGCGCGGGCAGGCGATTTACCTGACGCACCACCGCCATGTGGTCGAGATTGCCAAACAGGTCTGCACCGTGCCGCCGACGATCCATATGATCGGCTGAGGGGCGTTCGCGAGGCTGTGCAAGTGCCCGTATAATTCTAGTTATGTTAATGTATTGAGAGTGATCTCCGCCAATCCCGTTTTCCGCTTGCCATCCGCACGCGGTTTGCGAACACAGGCGCGCAGGTGCAATTCAAACCCAAGAGGAACCACACATGGCCACCATCGAACGCCACCATTCCAACCACCGCATGAGCCAGATCGTCACCCATGGCGACATGGTCTATCTTGCCGGTCAGGTCGCAGCCCCCGGCGACAGCGTCACCGAGCAGACCAAGGGCATTCTCGAGCAGATCGACACCTTGCTGGCCGAGGTCGGTTCGGACAAGGAACAGATCCTGCAAGCGATCATCTGGCTGGCGGACATGTCCGATTTCGCCGAGATGAATGCGGTTTGGGATGCCTGGGTCCCGCAGGGTCATACGCCTGCACGCGCCTGTGGCGGTGCACCTCTGGCGACGCCGGAGTACAAGGTGGAAATCATCGTGACTGCCGTGCGCCGTTGAACGTGTCTCTGCTGTTGCGGTTATGTTCCGTGGCAGCAGAGAACACTGTGCGTTAATGCACGAAGCTTGTCGTCGCCAGGTCTTGCTGCGTCGCCGCATTTGGTTAGTATCATCCACTGACCGCGCGTGTACGAACCAGACTGGACACAGACCATGCTTTTTCAAAATCTCCGCCTGCGCCTCATGGTGCTGGCCCTGTTGCTTATCGGTTTCGGCATGCCCGCCACAGCCCAGCAACAAGGGATGCCGCCCGCCGCAGTGACCGTCATCACGGTTCAGCCGCAGGATGTGCCGTTGACCACCACCCTGCCCGGTCGGGTTTTGGCCTCGGCGCAGGCCGAGGTGCGTCCGCAGGTGGCCGGGATCATCACCGACCGCAAGTTCAAGGAAGGCGGGCGCGTCGAAGAAGGTGACGTTCTTTATACCATCGACGCCGCCACCTACGAGGCCGCCGTGGCACAGGCCGTAGCGGCCGTGGCGCAGGCGAATGCGCAACTGAAATCGGCGCAAAAGGAAGAAAGCCGCCTGCAAGAGCTGCAGTCGCGCAACGTGGCAAGCGAACAGGCGCTGGACGAAGCCGTGGCAGCCCGCGATACCGCCGCCGCTGCGGTTCAGGCAGCAGAGGCACAGCTGCAAGCGGCGCAGATCCAGCTGGACCGCACGCAGATCCGTGCCCGCCTGTCCGGCGAGATCGGCCGGTCGCTGGCCAGCCGTGGCGCGCTGGTGACGGCCAGCCAGGCCGAGCCCATGGCGGTGATCCGCAACATTGATCCGGTCTATGTGGACGTGACGCAATCGGCGGCGGACATCATTGCATGGCGGCGTGACAACATCGGCGCGCGCCTCGAAGACCTGCCGGCCGAAGTGACCCTGACGCTGGCAGATGGCAGCGTGTTCGACCAGACCGGCACCCTGACCGCAGCCGAACCGGACGTGAACGAGCAGACCGGCGTTGTGGTGCTGCGGATGCAGTTTGCCAATCCCGACAAGCTGCTGTTGCCCGGCATGTACGTGCAGGTGCAGATCGCGACGACCACGGCCAAAGGCGTCTATCTGCTGCCCCAGCAGGTCGTCAGCCGCGACCGGCGTGGCCAGCCCACGGCGATGGTGGTCGGTCCTGAAAACGTGGTCGAGATGCGCCAGCTGTCGGTGATCAGCGATCAGGGCAGCAACTGGGTGGTCGACGGCGGGTTGAACCCCGGCGACCGCGTGATCGTGAAGGGTCTGCAAAAGGCCGCCCCCGGTGCCACCGTGACCCCGCAGGAACAAGACGCCGCCCCTGCCCCCGAAGCCGCGCCCGAGGCGGACCCCTCCGCCGCGCCGGCCGCAACAGAATAGTTCAGGATCAGATCCCGCCATGGCCCGTTTTTTCATCGACCGCCCGATCTTTGCCTGGGTCATCTCTATCTTTATCATGGGGATCGGCATCCTGGCGATCCGGACGCTGCCGGTTGCGCAATATCCCCAGATTGCCCCGCCCACTGTCACGGTCAGCGCGGTCTATCCCGGTGCCTCGGCAGAGACCGTGGCCAATACCGTCACGCAGGTGATCGAACAGCAGATGACCGGGCTGGACGGCCTGCGCTATGTGTCGTCGTCCTCGACCTCTTCGGGCAGCGCCAACGTGACCCTGACGTTCGAAACAGGGACCGATCCCGACATCGCGCAGGTGCAGGTTCAGAACAAGCTGTCGCAGGCCAGTGCGCTGTTGCCCGAGGTCGTGCAACGGCAGGGTGTGACGGTGCAAAAGTCCTCTGCCGGCTTTTTGATGGTGGTGTCGCTGATTGCCGAGGACGGCACATATGATGCGACCGACCTGGGCGATTACCTGTCCACGAACCTTGTCAACGAACTGAGCCGCGTCGAAGGCGTGGGCAGCGCGCAGGTGTTTGGTGCGCAATACGCCATGCGCATCTGGCTGGACCCGTCCAAGCTGGCCGCCTTTGAACTGACGCCGGCGGATGTGGTCGCGGCTGTCTCGGCCGAGAACGCACAGATTTCTGCCGGGGCCTTTGGCTCGCGTCCTGCGGTTGACGGGCAGATGCTGAACGCCACCATCACCGCGCAATCGCTGTTGCGCACGCCCGAGGATTTCCGCCAGATCGTTTTGCGGGCCGAGACCGACGGTGGCCTGGTGCTGGTCAACGATGTGGCACGGGTCGAGATTGGCGCCGAAAGCTATGCCACCGTGTCGCGCTATAACCGCAACCCTTCTGCCGGTCTTGCGATTTCGCTGGCGCCGGGGGCCAACGCGCTGGACACGGCCAAGCTGGTCGAGGAGCGGCTGGAAGAGCTGGCTGCCTTTTTCCCCGAGGGGGTCGATTATGTGATCCCCTTTGACACCACGCCCTTTGTGCAGATCTCGATCGAGGAAGTGATCAAGACGCTGGTCGAGGCCATCGTGCTGGTGTTCCTGGTGATGTACCTGTTCTTGCAGAACTTCCGCGCCACGCTGGTGCCGACGCTGGCGGTGCCGGTGGTGTTGCTGGGCACCTTCGGGGTGCTGGCGGCATTCGGCTTTTCCATCAACACGCTGACCATGCTGGCCATGGTGCTGGCCATCGGCCTGCTGGTGGATGATGCGATTGTCGTGGTCGAAAACGTCGAACGGATCATGGAGCAGGAGGGGCTTGGCCCGGTCGAGGCCACGCGCAAGTCGATGGACCAGATCACCGGCGCGCTGATCGGCATCGCCGTGGTTCTGTCCGCGGTGTTCGTGCCGATGGCCTTCTTTCCCGGATCGACCGGCGTGATCTACAAACAGTTCGCGGTGACGATCATTTCGGCCATGTCGCTGTCGGTTCTGGTGGCGCTGACCCTGACGCCCGCGCTGTGCGCCACCTTGCTCAAAGCCAAGGGCCACGAGAAACGCGGCGGGCTGTTCGGTGTGTTCAACTGGGGTTTTGACAAGCTGATGACAGGCTATGGCAAGACCGTGGGCAGGCTGGTGCGCTGGCGGTTCCTGACGGGTCTGGCCTATATCGGCATCTTTGTTGCCATGGGCCTGCTGTTCCTGCGCACGCCGCAGGGGTTCCTGCCCGACGAGGATCAGGGCATCCTGTTCACCCTGATCCAGGCCCCGACGGGGGCCACGACCGAACGCACGCTGGATGTGCTGAAACAGGTCGAGGATTACTATCTGGAGCAGGAATCCGACATCGTGGATTCCGTGTTCGGTGTCGTCGGTTTCAGCTTTGCCGGTCAGGGCCAGAACGTCGGCATCATGTTCGTGCGCCTCAAGGACTGGAAAGACCGCGAGGCGGCGAACCAAAGCGCGCAGGCGCTGGCGGGCCGTGCCTTTGGCGCGTTCAGCCAGATACAGGACGCGATGGTGTTCCCCGTTGTGCCGCCTTCGGTGATCGAACTGGGCAACGTATCGGGCTTTGACTTCTATTTGCAGGCCCGTGGCGGGCAGACCCACGAACAGCTGCTGGACGCCCGCAACCAGCTGCTGGGCATGGCCGCGCAAAGCCCGCTGATCGCATCGCTGCGCCCCAGCGGTCTGGAAGACGCGGCCCAGTTCAAGCTGGACATCGACTGGCGGCGGGCCGGGGCGATGGGGGTGACTGCGACCGACGTGGGCAACCTGCTGACAATCGCCTGGGCGGGGCGTTACGTGAACGACTTTATCGACGAAGGACGGATCAAGCGTGTCTATGTCCAAGGCGAGGCGGACGCCCGTGCGGTGCCTTCCGACCTGGACAAATGGCGCGTGCGCAATTCCAGCGGCGGGTTGGTGCCCTTCTCGAACTTTGCCGACGCAAGCTGGGCCTTCGCACCACAGGGCGTGACCCGCTACAACGGCGTGCCCGCGATGCAGCTTCAGGGATCGCCCGCCCCCGGTGTCAGCACCGGTGACGGCCTGGCCGAGCTGTACCGTCTGGGTGCACAGCTGCCTCCGGGTTTCCAGATTGCGCCCACCGGCCTGTCGCTGGAAGAAGAGGAATCGGGCAGCCAGGCGCCGCTGTTGTACGGGCTGTCGCTGGCCGCGATTTTCCTGGCGCTGGCTGCGCTTTATGAAAGCTGGTCGATCCCGTTCGCGGTGATGCTGGCCATGCCCATCGGCGTGTTGGGTGCGCTGACTGGGGCCTATCTGGGCGGTTTTGAGAATGGTGTGTTCTTTCAGGTGGGCCTGCTTACGGTCATCGGCCTGACGGGGAAGAACGCGATCCTGATCGTCGAGTTTGCCCGCGACCGCCGCGCCGAGGGCGAGACCGTGATCGAGGCCGCAGTGGACGCCGCGAAACAGCGGTTCCGCCCGATCATCATGACCTCGATGGCCTTTTCGCTGGGGGTTCTGCCGCTGTTGCTCAGCACCGGCGCGGGGTCCGGCGGGCGGACGGCCATCGGCAGCGGCGTGCTGGCGGGCACGATTTCGGCCACGGTCTTTGGTGTGCTGTTCGTACCGTTCTTTTTCGTCATCATCTCGCGCCTGACCCGCAAGGGCCGCGCCGAAACCGGATGAACCAGACCGGCTGCGGGGTCAGGCCCGCAGCTGGAACCCCCGCGCGATGTGGTTGCGCACGAACCAGATCAGCGCCACCCCCGGCACCAGTGACAGCACCATCATCGCCATCACCAGCCCGATGTCGGTCTGGAAGGTGAACAATGCGTCAATTGCCATGGTGATCGGCTTGCCCCCTGTCGATGTCAGGATACGGGCAAAGACGACCTCGACCCACGAGAAGATGAAACAGAAGAAACAGGCCACCCCGACACCCGGCGCAATCACCGGCAACAGGTGGCCGACAAAGAACCGTGGCAGCGAATGCCCGTCCAGAAAGGCGGTTTCGTCAAATGCGCGCGGCACGGCCGAGATGAAGCTTTCCAATATCCAGATGGCGATGGGAATGTTGAACAGGCAATGCACCAGCGCGATGCCAAAGGGCGAATTCAGCAACCCCAGCCGCGCGAACAGCAGGAAAATCGGCAGCGACAGCACCACCGGCGGCGTGATGCGAAAGGCCAGCAGCAACAGGAACACATGCCGGTCCCCGACAAAGCGGTAGCGTGACAGGGCATAGGCGGCGGGCAGCGCCACGACCAGTGTCAGCATCACATTGGCGGTGACATAGGTCAGCGAATTGCCCAGGGATGCGACCAATGCGGGGCTGGCAAAGATATTGCGGTAATTCACCAGCGACCAGTCACCCACGCTTACCCCCGGATGCGGCAGTGTCACGGTCAGGCTGAGCACGATCGCCTGAACCAGCGGCCCGATGATGAACACCGCCAGCGCCAGAAAGGCCAGCGCGCGCAAGAGGCCCCGCACGGTCATTGCGTCTCGCGCTGCATGGCAACGCGGAACAGCCACGCCACGCTGAGCACCAGCAGGAAATACAGCACCGACCGCGCGGCGGCGGGGCCGTAGTTGAAGGCGTTGATTTCCTCGCCCAGTTCCAGCGAGAGGAACGCGGTCGCCCCCATCGGTCCGCCTGCGTTGATGCCAAAGGCCTCGACATAGATCATCAGGCTGTCGATCACCCGCAACAAAAGCGCCATCAGCAGGACGGGCCGGATCTTGGGCAGCTGGATGTGCCAGAACACCTGTGCCCGCGACGCGCCGTCGATGCGGGCGGCCTGGAAATAGGACGGCGGGATCGCGGACAGGCCGGAATAGGCCAGGATCACCACGAGCCCGATCCAGTGCCATGTGTCCACCGTCACCAGCAGCGCATAGGTGTGAACGGCGTTGAACTTATAGTCGAAATCAAACCCGATGGCGTCAAAGAGCTGCGCCAGGGTCCCATAAGTCGGGTGCAGCAGGTTCAGCCAGATCATCGGGATCAGGTTCCATGGCACCACCAGCGGGACCGCCACCAGCATCAGCACCAGGCTGCCTGCCAGCCGCCCGCGCGGGATCATCAGGGCGATGGCGATGCCCAGCGGGAACTGCACCAGCACCACCAGCGCCGAGAACAACACGCTGCGGCCGAGGGCGGCATAGAGGTCCGGGGTGCCCACCAGTTCGGCAAACCATTCGGTGCCCACCCAGAACCGGCTTTGCAGGGTGAAGATATCGAAGAACGCATAGTTGAACACCGCGATCAGCGGCACCAGCCCGACGATCCCCAGCACCGACATCGCGGGCAACATCAGCAGCCACGCGCGGTTGTCGGCGCGTTGGGTCACAGGGCGGCCTGCAGGATTGTCACATAGGTTTCCACCGGCAGCGGCACTGCGTTCTTCTGGCTGGAGGAGGCGGCGCGGCCTTGGGCGGCCAGGTCGGGCAGCATTGCATCGGCTGCGCCATAGTCGGCCAGTCGCGGCAGGCCCTGTTCGGTCATCCACGCGGCCAGCCCCGACAGCGCGTCGCCCCCCTGTGCGGGGGCAAAGACATCGGCCACTTCGGCGGCGCAATCGGCGACGCTGCTGGCGCCGGCGGCGGCGTTGGCGCGCATCACCGGCACCAGCAACCGCCCGCACAGCGCGCCGTGCGGAGCGCCCAGCCGCGCGCCCAGAACCGCGGCCAGCCCATGCGCCGCCCCCAGCCCGCCGTTGGCCAACGCCATCCCGCTGGCCAGTGACGCCCAGGCCATGGCGGGCCAGCCTGCCCTGTCGCCCGCGACTACGTCGCGCAGGGCACGCAGGGCACCGGGCAAGGCCTGGGCCGTCAGCGCGCGGGTAAAGGGGGTGGCTGCGACCGATGTATGCGCCTCGATCAGTTGCGTGACCGCGTCCAGCCCTGCGTGCAGGGCGATGGCGCGGGGTGCTCCGGCCATCAGGTCGGGGTCCACCAGCGCGTGATCGGGGAACAGGGCGCGGCCGCGTATGCTCAGCTTGGTCCCCAGTGCCGGCACGTCCAGCACCGCGTTGCGCGTGACCTCGGCCCCTGTCCCCGCCGTCGTGGGCAGCGCGATCAGGCGCACATCGGCGCGCCGGTTCAGCAGCGCGGGGTCGATGCGGGAGAAATCGTCGCTCAGCCGTGTGCCGGACCCCGCCAGCACCGCCAGCACCTTGCCCGTGTCCAGAACCGAGCCGCCGCCACAGGCGACGACGGTGCCCACGGCGATCCCCTCCAGCGTCTCAAGCGCCGCGTTGATGCTGTCCACCGACGGCTCGCCCGTGCAGCGGATCACGCAGGCCACATCGCCCAGCATCTGCAACACGGGATCAGAGGCCGCCCCGCTGGAACCTTGTACAAAAACCACCGGATCTTGTACAAGATCCGGCACCCGCGCCGCTGTGCCCGCGCCAAAGGCAATCTGCACGGGGCAGTCGATGGCAAAGGGTGTCATCGGATCAATACCGCAGCGTGCTGTCGACGGCGCGTTTCCAGTTGGCGTATTTGGTGGCACGGGCCTCTTCGGGCAGGGTCGGGGTGAACTGCCGGTCCAGCGCCCATTGCTTGCCAAAGGCCTCTTGATCCGGCAGCGCGTCGGCCTGCATTCCGGCCAGCCACGCCGCCCCCAGGGCGGTCGTTTCCAGGACCTTGGGCCGGTCCACGGGGGCACCGATGATGTCCGACAGGAATTGCATCGCCCAATCCGATGCGCTCATCCCGCCATCGACCCGCAGCACGCCGCGCCCGGCATCGTCGGTCCAGTCGGCATACATCGCCTCCAGCAGATCGCGGGTCTGGTAGCCGACGCTTTCCAGCGCCGCCTTGGCCAGTTCCTCGGGGCCCGAGTTGCGCGACAGGCCAAAAATCGCGCCACGGCAATCGGGGTTCCAGTAGGGCGCGCCAAGGCCGGTGAAGGCGGGCACAAGGATCACGTCCTGCGCCGGGTCGGCGTTTTCGGCCAGCGGTTGCGTCTGAGATGCCTCGCGGATGATCTTCAGCCCGTCGCGCAGCCATTGCACCACGGCGCCGGCCACGAAAATCGACCCTTCCAGCGCATAGGTCGGCTTGCCGTCCAGTTGATAGGCAATCGTCGTCAGCAGACGGTTGTTCGAGCGCACCGGCGTGTCGCCCGTGTTCAGCAGGGCAAAGCAGCCGGTGCCATAGGTCGATTTCATCATGCCGGGTTCAAAGCAGGCCTGCCCGATGGTGGCGGCCTGCTGGTCGCCCGCCACGCCCAGGATCGGGATCGGGCGGCCAAAGAGGTCGGCGCGGGTGGTGCCGAAATCGGCGGCGCTGTCGCGCACGTCCGGCAGCATGGACATGGGCACGCCCATCAGGTCACAGATGGTCTGGCTCCAGCGTCCCTTGCGAATGTCATAGAGCATGGTGCGCGCGGCATTGGTGGCGTCGGTGGCGTGCACCTCGCCGCCGGTCAGCTTCCAGATCAGGTAGCAATCGACAGTGCCGAACAGCAGATCGCCCGCCTGTGCCGCATCGCGCGCGCCGTCGACGTTGTCGAGGATCCATTTGACCTTGGTCGCGGAAAAATACGGGTCCAGCAGCAGGCCGGTGCGGTCGGCCACCATATCCGCGTGGCCCGCATCGCGCAGGGATTTGCAGAACTCGGCGGTGCGGCGGTCCTGCCAGACGATGGCGTTATAGACCGGCTTGCCGGTCTTCTTGTCCCACACGACGGTGGTTTCACGCTGGTTGGTGATGCCGATGGAAATGATGTCGCGGGCGTCGATGCCTGCCCGTTCGATCACGGCGCGGCAGGTGCCTGCCGTGGTGCTCCACAGATCGGAGGGATCGTGTTCGACCCAGCCGGATTTGGGGAAGATCTGGCGAAACTCCTCTTGCGATGTCGCTTTGAGGTTCAGGGTCTCGTCAAACAGGATGGCACGGCTGGACGTGGTGCCTTGGTCGATCGACAGGATGTATTTCATGGGGCGCACGCTCTGGATCAAAGGGCAAAACAGGGGGCCGTTCAAGGCCCCCCGCAGTTTCATGCAAACCGGGGTTTATTCCCAGGACTTGATCAGCTCGTCATAAGCGACGGTTTTGGGATCTTCGTCCTCGTTCTCCAGCTTGGGATAGGGGGCACCGGGCTGTTCGAACCAGTATTCGGCGGTTTCCTCGGGGTTCAGCTTGGGACCAAGGTCGCCTTGCACGCCGGCACGTTCCAGACGCTCAAGCACGCGTTCCTGATCGGCGCAGAGGGCATCCAGAGCCTCTTGCGGTGTTTTCGCACCGGACATGGCGTCGCCGATGTTCTGCCACCACAGTTGCGCCAGCTTGGGGTAATCCGGGACGTTGGTGCCGGTGGGCGACCATGCCACGCGGGCGGGCGAGCGGTAGAATTCCACCAGACCCCCCAGACGCGGTGCGCGTTCAGAGAAATGATCGCTGTCGATGGTCGATTCACGGATAAAGGTCAGACCCACATCCGATTTCTTCACGTCCACCGTTTTGGAAACCACAAACTGTGCATAGAGCCAGGCGGCCTGTGCGCGGTCCACGGGGGTCGATTCCATCAGCGTCCAGCTGCCGGCGTCCTGATAACCGATCTTCTGGCCTTCTTTCCAATAGACACCGTGGGGCGAAGGGGCCATGCGCCATTTGGGCGTGCCGTCTTCGTTCATCACGGGCAGACCGGGTTTGACCGTGTCGGCGGTAAAGGCCGTGTACCAGAACATCTGCTGCGCGACGTTGCCCTGTGCGGGGATCGGGCCAGCTTCGGAGAAGGTCATACCGGCCGCTGCGGGCGGCGAGTATTTTTGCAGCCATTCGATCGCCTTGGTCACCGCATAGACGGCAGCGGGCGAGTTGGTGGCACCGCCGCGTGTCACGCACGAGCCTGTCGGCTGTGACTGTTCGTTGACGCGAATGCCCCATTCATCGACCGGCAGGCCGTTGGGTTCACCCACGTCGCCCATGCCCGCCATCGACATCCACGCATCAGTGTACCGCCAGCCCAGGCTGGGGTCTTTCTTGCCGTAGTCCATGTTGCCATAGACTTCGCCGTTCACGTCCATGTGCGACAGATCACGCCCGGTGAAGAATTCGGCGATGTCCTCATAGGCCGACCAGTTGACCGGAACGCCCAGGTCATAGCCGTATTTCTCCTTGAAATCGGCCATGTTCTTTTCGTCGTTGAACCAGTCATAGCGGAACCAATAGAGGTTCGCGAACTGCTGCGTCGGAAGCTGGTACAGCTTGCCATCGGGGCCGGTGGTGAAGGAGGTGCCGATGAAATCGTCCAGATCCAGCGTGGGCAGGGTTACGTCCTTGCCTTCGTTCGCCATCCAGTCGGTCAGGTTGCGCACCTGCTTGTAGCGCCAGTGGGTGCCGATCAGGTCAGAGTCGTTGATATAGGCGTCATAGATGTTCTCGCCCGACTGCATCTGTGTCTGCAGCTTTTCGACAACGTCGCCTTCGCCGATCAGGTCATGGGTGACCTTGATGCCGGTGATCGCGGTGAAGGCAGGCGCCAACACCTGGCTTTCGTATTCATGGGTGGTGATGGTTTCCGAGACGACCTTGATCTCCATGCCCTGAAAGGGTTTGGCAGCGTCGATAAAGAACTGCATCTCGGCTTCCTGGTCGGCGCGCGACAGGGTCGAGACATCGCCGATCTCGGCATCGAGGAAGGCCTTGGCGGCCTCCATGTCGGCAAAGGCCGGGCTGCCAAGCAGTCCCAGCGCAACGACCACCGCCGTTGAGGATTTCAGTGATAAATTCATAATGTTTCCTCCCTTATGAATGTGGATATTTATCTGACCGCAGGGCCCCACATGCCCCTGCGCCCATCACTTACACCCAGCGGAACACCGCTGCGGCGTAGATCAGACAGACAATCATCGCATAGGGCTGTGCCGTGCCCACCAACCCCAGCCAGCCGAGGTTGATGAACGCGCTGCCCAGAAGCGTGATAAACAAACGGTCCCCGCGCGTGGTTTCCATCCCCAGCACGCCACGGCGCGGCGTTTCGGGGAATTTGATCGCCAGCACCGTGAAGGTGACCAGCAGCGACGCGATGACCATGAAGAAGATCGCGGTCGGCCATGTCCATGCCATCCAGTCCATGTGTCGGCCCTTTCCTTAAACCCGGCCCAGGGCGAAGCCCTTGGCGATGTAGTTGCGCACGAAATAGATGACCAAGGCCCCCGGTACGACGGTCAGGATGCCCGCCGCCGCCAGCACGCCCCAGTCGATGCCGCTGGCGCCTTGGGTCCGTGTCATGATGGCGGCAATCGGTTTTGCGTCCACCGTGGTCAGCGTGCGGCTCAGCAACAGTTCGACCCATGAGAACATGAAGCAGAAGAACGCCGCGACGCCGATGCCGCTGGCGATCAGGGGCATGAAGATCTTGATGAAGAACCGGCCAAAGCTGTAGCCGTCGATATAGGCGGTTTCGTCAATTTCCTTGGGCACGCCGCGCATGAAACCTTCCAAAATCCAGACCGCCAGCGGCACGTTGAACAGGCAATGCGCCAGTGCCACGGCGATGTGGGTGTCGAACAGGCCCACGGAGGAATAGAGCTGAAAGAACGGCAGCGCGAAAACGGCAGGCGGTGCCATGCGGTTGGTCAGCAGCCAGAAAAACAGGTGCTTGTCGCCCATGAAGCTGTAGCGGCTGAAGGCATAGGCTGCAGGCAGCGCCACGGTCAGGCTGATCACGGTGTTCATCACCACGTAGATCAGCGAGTTGACATAGCCCATGTACCACGCGGGATCGGTCAGGATCGTCGCGTAGTTGTCGAAGGTCAGATCGCGCGGCCACAGGGTAAAGCTGTTCAGGATCTCGGTGTTGGTCTTCAGGCTCATGTTCAGCAGCCAGTAAATCGGCAGCATCAGGAACAGCAAATAGACGGTCATCACCACGGCAGAGCCGTTGATCCGCACCCGGCGTTTCGCCGGGGTGCGCGCGGTCATGTCGGCGGGGATGGTTGCGGTGTCGGTCATCTTAGCCCTCCTTCGCGTCAAGGGTGGTCATGACGGTGTAGAACACCCATGAAATCAGCAGGATCACGAGGAAATACATCAGCGAGAACGCCGCCGCCGGTCCCAGGTCGAACTGCCCCAGCGCCATCTTGACCAGGTCGATCGACAGCAGCGTGGTGGCGTTGCCCGGTCCGCCGCCGGTGACCACGAAGGGTTCGGTGTAGATCATGAAGCTGTCCATGAACCGCAGCAGGATGGCGATCATCAGAACGCCCGCCATCTTGGGCAGTTCGATAAAGCGGAACACCTTCCAGCGGCTCGCCTGATCGATCTTGGCGGCCTGGTAATAGGCGTCGGGGATGGATTTCAGCCCGGCAAAGGCCAGCAGCGCCACCAGAGATGTCCAGTGCCACACATCCATCACCACCACTGTGGCCCAGGCGGCAAAAGTGTCCTGGGTGTAGTTGTAGGAAATCCCCAGCTTGTCCAGCGTATAGCCCAGCAGGCCGATGTCGACGCGGCCAAAGATCTGCCAGATGGTGCCGACCACGTTCCACGGGATCAGCAGCGGCAGCGACATCAGCACAAGGCAGAAGCTGGACCAGAAGCCGGATTTCGGCATGTTCAGGGCGACGAAAATGCCCAGGGGGATTTCAATCGCCAGAATGATCCCCGAGAACATCAGCTGACGCCCCAGCGCATCCCACATGCGGTCCGAATGCAGCATCTCCTCGAACCACTCCAGCCCGGCCCAGAAAAACTGGTTCTGGCCAAAGGTGTCCTGCACCGAATAGTTGACGACGGTCATCAGCGGGATGACGGCGGAAAAGGCGACCAGCAGCAGCACTGGCAGCACAAGGAACCATGCTTTTTGGTTGACGGTCTTGTTCATCAGGCGGCCTCCCCCTGTTGGCGCCAGTCGTCGACATAGACGTTGACCTGCGCGGTATCGAAAGCCACGCGGGTCATGTCCGGCGAGATTTCGGTGCCTTCGGCGGCGACGATGTTGATCTCGTTTCCGAACAGGTCGGCGCGGATGATCTTGTGACGGCCGACGTCCTCGACGCGGCGCACTTTGACAGGCAGCCCGTCGCCATCGGTCAGGGTCACGAATTCGGGGCGCACGCCCAGTTTCACGTCACCGCTCAGCGCGCCATAACGCTGGCCCAACGCGACCTGCGCGCCGTGGACCGTGGCCTGCGTGCCCGCGACCGACGCCGGGATCAGGTTCATGCCGGGCGAGCCGATGAAATAGCCCACGAATGTATGTTCGGGCCGCTCGAACAGTTCCTGCGGCGTCCCGATCTGGACCACGCGGCCGTCGTGCATCACCACCACCTTGTCGGCAAAGGTCAGCGCCTCGGTCTGGTCGTGGGTCACATAGATCATCGTGTGCCCGAATTCGTGGTGCAGCGATTTCAACTGTGTGCGCAGTTCCCATTTCATATGCGGGTCGATCACCGTCAGCGGTTCGTCGAACAGCAATGCGTTCACGTCCTCGCGGACCATGCCACGGCCCAGCGAAATCTTTTGCTTGGCATCCGCCGTCAGGCCACGGGCGCGTTTGTTCAGCACGTCCTCCATGCCGATCATCTGCGCGATTTTCTGCACCCGTTCGGCCACGTAAGACGCAGGTTCGCCCCGGTTGCGCAGTGGAAAGGCCAGGTTGTCGTGCACGGTCATCGTGTCGTAGACGACCGGAAACTGGAACACCTGCGCGATGTTGCGGTCGGCGGTGCTGGATTGGGTCACGTCCTTGCCGTCAAACAGGATGCGCCCCTGGCTGGGATGCAGCAGGCCCGAAATGATGTTCAGCAGCGTGGATTTCCCACAGCCCGAAGCACCCAGCAGGGCATAGGCCTCGCCATCGGCCCAGTCGTGGTTCAACTCCTTCAGCGCAAAGTCGGCCTCGGATTTCGGGTTTGGCAGGTAGGAATGTGCCAGATTGTCGAGCGTGATCTTTGCCATGTCTCAAGCCGCCAATGCATAAGAGGCGGGCGCAACCAGGTCGCCCGCTTCGGTGAAGATGTAGACATGCGCAGGGTCCAGATAGACCGGCTGCGCCGTCCCCGGTTTCAGGTCGTGCACGCCGTGAACCAGACCGACCCATGTGTCGCCGTGGTGGTTCAGGTGAACAAAGGTTTCGGACCCCGTCAGCTCGGTCACGATCACGCGTGCGTCGAACTGCAGTGCTCCGTCCTTGTGGCGGGCAATCTCCAGATGGTTGGGCCGGAAGCCCGCCAGATAGCGCCCGTCGGCCAGATCGGCCAGCGGGCCGGTGGCCTTGGCGCTTTGGCCCTCGCCGAACATCAGGGTTCCGCCCGTTTTGCTGATGGTCATGAAGTTCATCGGCGGATCGCTGAACACCCGCGCCGTGGTCGCATCGACCGGCTGGCGATAGACCTGCGGCGTCGGGCCGAATTGGGTCACGCGGCCCTGCCACAGGGTCGCGCAATTGCCACCCAGCAACAGCGCCTCTTCGGGTTCTGTCGTGGCATAGACAAAGACAGCGCCGGATTCCTCGAAGATCTTGGGGATCTCGACGCGCAATTCCTCGCGCAGCTTGTAATCGAGGTTCGCCAACGGCTCGTCCAGCAACACCAGCCCTGCGTTCTTGACCAACGCCCGCGCCAGTGCGCAACGCTGCTGTTGCCCGCCCGACAGTTCCAGCGGTTTGCGGTTCAGGAACGGGCCAAGCTGCATCAGGTCGGCGGCCTGTTTCACCGCTGTGTCAATCTCGGCCTTCGATTTGCCCATCAGCCGCAGGGGCGAGGCGATGTTGTCGTAAACGGTCATCGACGGGTAGTTGATGAACTGTTGGTAGACCATCGCGACCTTGCGGTCCTGCACGCGCATCCCGGTCACGTCCTGACCTTCCCAGAACAGGCGTCCCTCGGTCGGCACATCCAGCCCTGCCATCAGCCGCATCAGCGATGTTTTTCCCGACGACGTCGGTCCCAGCAGCACGTTCATCGTGCCCCGCTCAAGCGTCAGGTCGGTGGGATGAATGTGCACATCGCCGTTCACCACCTTGGACACGTTTTTGAACTCAAGCGTCATGCCGCCCCCCTATTCCGCCGCCGCAGCATTCGACTGCTGTGCGTGGTCTTTCATCCATCCCTGCAAGCGGTCGATTTCCGCTGCATCCATCCGCAAGCCCAGTTTGCTGCGCCGCCAGACCACGTCCTGCGCCGTGCGTGCGTATTCCTTGTCCATCAGCCACGTGACCTCGCGCGCGGTCAATGTCGCGCCAAAGTCGGTGCCAAGATCGGCCAGCGTTCTGGCACCGTCCAGCATCTGCGCGGCTTCGGTCCCGTAGGCACGCACCAGCCGCAGCGCCCAGCGGTCGGTCAGGAAGGGAAAGTCGCGTTTCAGGCCGGCCACCAATGCGTCGACCCCGTCCACCGGGAAATCGCCCCCGGGCAGCGGCACGCCCGCGGTCCAGACCTTGTCGATCCCGTCGAAATGATGCGCGATCTGTTCCAGCGCGGTTTCGGCCAGCCGGCGATATGTCGTGATCTTGCCGCCAAAGACGCTGAGCGCCGGGGCGCCGCGGCTGGTGTCGGTCTTGATCACGTAATCACGGGTGGCCGCGCTGGCGCTGCTGGCGCCATCGTCATAGAGCGGACGCACGCCGGAATAGGTCCACACCACATCTGCGTCGGAAATCGGTTTCGCCAGATAGCCGTTGATAAAGTCGATCAGGTAGGCCTGTTCCTCTGGCGTGATCTGCGGTTTCACATCCGCATCCGTATGGTCCATGTCGGTGGTGCCGATCAGGGTAAAGTCGGTCTCGTAGGGGATCGCAAAGATGATGCGTCCGTCGGTGCCCTGGAAGAAATAGCATTTGTCGTGGTCGAACAGCCGCCGGGTCACGATATGACTGCCGCGCACCAGACGCACGCCGCTTTGCGAATTGCTTTTCAGCGTGCCGCGCAGCACGTCGCCGACCCACGGGCCTGCGGCATTCACCACCATTCTGGCGGTCATGGTGCGGCTTTGGTCGCCCTCCTGCAAAGTGACGTGCCACAGGCCGTCCACCACTTCGGCGCCTGTCACCTTGGTGCGCGGCATGATCTGTGCGCCGCGTGCTTCGGCGTCGCGGGCGTTCAGCACCACCAGACGCGAATCCTCGACCCAGCAATCCGAATATTCGAACGCCTTCTCGAACTTCGGGTTCAGGCCGCGCCCTTCGGGGGCGCTGCGCAGGTCCAGCCTGGAGGTGCCGGGCAGGATCTTGCGCCCGCCCAGATTGTCGTAAAGAAACAGCCCCAGCCGGATCAGCCACGCGGGCCTGCGTCCGCGCATCCACGGCATCACCACGCTCAACAGCTTTGACGTGGGCGTTGTCATGTCAAAGCGCATCGACCGGTGATGGGGCAACACGAACCGCATGGGCCACGAGATATGCGGCATCGCGCGCAACAGGACCTCGCGTTCGATCAGCGCCTCGCGGACCAGCCGCAGTTCGAAATATTCCAGATAGCGCAGGCCGCCGTGAAACAGTTTGGTCGAGGATGCAGAGGTGGCCGAGCCGATGTCGTTCATCTCGGCCAGACAGACCGACAGGCCACGGCCCGCCGCGTCACGCGCAATGCCACATCCATTGATGCCGCCGCCGATAATCAGCAGGTCACAGTCCGGTTTCATCAAAAGCCTCCCCTGCGACGTTACCGCCGCTTGGGGCACAGCGTACAAAATCCACGCGCGTTTGGAAGGTAAAAATGTTCGTTTTTGCTCGTTTTTAGCCAAGAGGCTGAATTTACACTGGATTTCGCGCAGAAATCGATGTCAATTTACAAGTGCGCGCTGCGAACCGCACAATAGCGCAGGTTACAGGCTTCGATTCGTGACCGTATGGGAGGGAGAATGAGTCAATCTTTGCGCAAACCCGAGATCATCAAGATCGCCCGCCGCGAAGGCCGGGTGACGGTGGACGGGCTGGTGGATCATTTCGGCGTTGCCCCGCAGACCATTCGCCGCGACCTGACCGAGCTTGCGGATTCAGGCAAGCTTGAGCGGGTGCACGGGGGGGCTGTGCTGCCCTCGACGACCACGAACATCGGATACAGCGAACGCCGCGAGTTGAACCAGGCGGCCAAGGTCGACATTGCCCGCGTCTGTGCGGCGCAGATTCCGAACGACTGTTCGGTGTTCCTGAACATCGGCACCACCACCGAAGCCGTCGCCGGGGAGCTGTTGCATCATCAGGGGCTGCTGGTTGTGACCAATAACATCAACATTGCCATGATCCTGTCGCAAAACCCCAGCATCGAGGTCGTGGTGACAGGCGGCAACCTGCGCCGGTCCGATGGCGGGCTGATCGGTGATCTGGCGACGCAGACCATCCGCCAGTTCCAGTTCGACTATGCAGTCATCAGCTGTTCGGCGCTGCGCGAGAATGGCGACCTGATGGATTTCGATATTCAGGAGGTCGGCGTCAGCAAAACGATCATCGCCCATTCGGAAGAGGTGTTCCTGGTTGCCGACGGGTCCAAGTTCGAACGCAAGGCTCCGGCCCGCATTGCCTCGATGGCGCAAGTCGATTTGTTCGTGACCGACCTGCCCCTGTCGCCTGCCTGCGCCAGTTTTTGCGAAACCTCCGGGACCAAGGTGCTTTACGCATAGTATCACAAAACCGCCACATTTCAGGCTATGGTTGAGAGGGAACCCGCTCAATCTGTTCGGTCCAAGGCAGGGAAAGCCATATTTAACACTGTTTTTCCGCCAACTGGTCTCAAAATTGCCCCGTTTCACTGACCTTTTGTTAACAACTTAAAGCAGATCAACCGCTGCTTGAGGTGGAAACGTATATGGGGAACGAAACCAATGATGCATATTCTTGCCGTAGATGACGATCCGGTCATTCTGGACTTGCTGCGTGGCAGTTTGACTGAAGAGAAAAACTACAAACTGACCTGCGCTGCATCGGCCGAGGATGCTTTGGACATCGTTCGTGAATCGCCACGTCTGTTCGATTGTTTCCTCGTCGATATCATGCTGCCCGGCGTGGACGGGATTGAAATGTGCGAAATGATCCGCGCCTGCGCGGCCTACCGCAGCACCCCGATCCTGATGATGACCGCCAGCCGCGAAGCGGGGCTGATGCAACGCGCGTTCTTTGCCGGTGCGACCGATTATATCTCGAAACCCCTGGAAGGTGTCGAGTTGGGCGCGCGGATCAATTCCGCCGGCCTGTTGAACGCAAGCCTGCTGCGCGAGCGTGAGGCACAGCACACTTTGGGCGAGCTGACCGCGCTGGTCAAAGTGCGCTTTGAGGAGCCGTTCAAGCTGGACGTGCCCGGCATGTCCAACCTGCTTGAAATGGAAAACCATCTGCTGCGGCTGCAAACCGGTTGCTATGCGATGAACCTGTTCAGCATCGAGGCACAGGGCATGAAGGCCGCCCACGCCACCGTGTCGCCCCCTGCCTTCCGCAACGCGATCGAACAGCTGGCCGAGATCACGCTGGATTCGCTGAACGGATTTGCCGCCCACGTCGCCTATGTCGGCTCGGGTCGGTTCCTGGGGCTGACCATCGGTCGTCGTCGTCTGGACCTGAACAAGTTGCGCCGCGACATGACCCAGGATCTTGCGCGGAACTGGGACGAGGAAACCAGCCAGATCGCCACACCACCCAAGGTGCGGGTCGCCTCGGTGGGGAACCAACGTTACTGGTCCGGCATGTCCGCAAGCGAAAAGCTGCGCGAGACTAGCATCAAGTCCGAGCCGTTCAGCGAGAGCGTCGAGGAGGAAGAAAGCAACCTCTTCGCCAAATTCGAGAGCTACGTGGACTCGCGCGACTGATCCCGGGGCCTGCGCCCTGGTACAATCCGAACGGCGGCTTGTGGCATTTCGCCGAAGCCGCCGTTTGCCCATTTTCCAATCGCACGTGTGTTGCGGTGCGGTTCTGCACGCATTGCGTGCGGATTAAACCGGGTAAAAGCTACAATTTTTTTGAAAAATTCCAATTGTTTCTCCAATCGCCCAATTGATGCCATCTTTCCCCGTAGAGTTGTCATATGGCCCCGAGACAGGCGTTTGGGGCCAGAAACGAAAAATGGAGACTAGCAGTGCGTATTTTGGCTGTAGACGATGATCCCATCATTCTCGAACTGTTGACACAGTTCGTTGCGGCTATTGGCGAGCACGAGCTGACCACCGCCGAATCCGGCGCCGAGGCGCTGGACATTCTCAAGACACCCGGATGCGCGCCGTTCGAGTGTTTCATGCTGGACATCCAGATGCCGCAGATGGACGGCGTCGAACTGTTGACCCGCATCCGTGATATTGCCCGCTATGCGGACACGCCGGTGCTGATGGTCACGGCCATGTCCGACAAACGTTATATCGATGCCGCGTTCAAGGCGGGGGCCACCGACTATGTGACCAAGCCGTTCGAAGTGAACGAGTTGCGCGTCCGCGTGGGCATGGTCGAAAAGATGACCCAGACCCGCCAGTTGCGCACAAAGAAAATCTTTGCCGCCAAGTCCGCCGCCGCCGTTCCGCAGACGCTTGAGCTGCATGAACCGCTGTCGGTCTATGATGTGGACAACGTGATCGACTTTATCGCGATGGAAAACTATGTGGCCCAGCTGTCGCGCAACGCGCTGTTCGGTTCCACCGCCTTTGGCTTTTCCGTGCGCGACATTGAAGCGTTTCACCAGGCGCTGAACGCCTTTGAATTCAGCGGCCTGATCTCGGATGTGGCCGAGGTGATTTCGGACACGTTGGCAGGCCATCAGTTCCTGATGTCCTATGGCGGCGACGGCACCTTTGTGTGCGTCACCGAAAGCGGCTGGCGCCCCGATACAGAGCGGTTGATGGACGATGTGAACCTGGCGCTGTCGCGGATGGAGCTGTTCAACAACAAGGGTGAACCGCTTGAACCACGTGTCAGCGCAGGCAGTGCCGTGCGGATGATCTGGAAAAGTGGCAATGCCGTGATGAACGCCCTGGGCGAGGCGCATTCCAGCGCCAAGGCGGCCGCGGAAAAGTATGAACGCAACCGCCATGACTTTTGGCTGACCGAGCAACGCGCATAATGGACGGCGGCTTGGATATGATGTCGGGTCTGGAAAAGATCCGGGGACGATTTCTGGATCTTCTGGTCACCCGTCAACAAAGCATCGCCCACCATGCGGTGCTGGCCTATGAAAGTCACACGCTGGATGAGGTGAACGGCAACCTGGCTGCGGCCCGTGACATCCTGCACCAGATCGCGGGCACGGCGGGATCGCTGGGCTTTGACGATCTGGGCAATGCGGCGCGGGCGTGCGAAAACGAGATTGTCGCGCATCTGAACGGCCCGGACAACGACCTGGCGCTGTGCCCCGATGCGTTGCTGGTCCAGATCGACGACTTTGTCGAACAGTGCAAAGGGATGTTGCATTAGCAACGGACCGGCAAGACCCTGAAAAAACGCGCTGAACCCGGCGCGTTTTTTCGTTTGTGCGGTGCGCGCCTGCCTGCCCCGTCCCTTGACCAGTGGTCCCTGAATGCAAAAGGCACCCACGATTGTGGATGCCTGTGAGCCGTTTCGTATCGGAATGACGTCTTCAGGTTTCGACGTAGGCTTTCAAGGCGGCCTTGATCTGGTCGCCCAGCAGCATCGGATCAAACGGCTTGCTGATCACCTCGGCCGCGCCAAGTTCGCGCAGCTCTTCCACTTCGGAATTCTGGGCGCGGGCGGTCATGAAGATGGCAGGCGTTTTTTCCAGTGCGGGGATCTGGCGCATCCGTTCCAGTGTTTGGCGACCGGTCATGCCGGGCATCATCACGTCCAGCAAGAGCACATCGGGAACAAAGGCCTGAACCATCAAAAGCGCCTCTTCGCCAGAGGCGCTCTGGACCACCTCGAAATCGCCGGAGAGCCCGAGGGCAAGCTGGGCGATCTCGCGAATATCTGCATCATCTTCAACGTGTAATATTTTTATCATCTAATTTCCAATCAAGAGGCCACGCGCAATTTCGGCTCGTTGCTGGCTTCCGAGGATATAGCCTCGAGTTTGGGCAAATTAAAGAAAAATGTCGTTCCAACACCTTCGACGCTGGTAAAGCCGATCGTACCTCCAAGACTTTGCACGATGGCCTTGCAAATGCTCAGCCCCAAACCTGTTCCACCCTTGGTTGTGCGGGACGAGTTGGCCAGGTCGGCAAATTTTTCGAAAATCTTGTGTTGATCCTGCAGCGGAATCCCCTGCCCCTGGTCACGCACCGAAATGCGCAGGCTGTCGCCCTCGTCGCGGACGCGGATGGCGACGGTGTCGCCTGCCTTGGAAAACTTGCAGGCGTTGGAGACAAGGTTGTTCAACACCTGGATCACACGGTTGGGATCGGTGCGCAGCGGCAGCGGATCGTCCAGGCCAATCGCTTCGAGCGAAATGCCGAAACGCTCGCCGATGTTCGCGTTGGCGACCTGCGCTTCGCGGATCAGGTCGCGCATGTCCACATCGTCCAGCGTGAATTCCATGCGACCGGCCGAGATTTTCTCGAGGTCCAGAATGTCGTTCAGGATCAGCACCAGTCGGTCGGCGTTGCGATGGGCGATGCCCAACAGGTCGACCGCCTTGTCCGGCAGGTCGCCGGTGGCATTCGACAGCATCAGCCCCATCGCACCCTTGATCGACGTCAGCGGCGAGCGCAGTTCGTGGCTCACGGTCGAGATGAAATCGGACTGTGCCCGTTCCTGTTCGATCCGGGCGGAAATGTCGTTCAGCACGATCAGGAAGCGGCCATCGTTATGATGGCTGGGCAGAAACTTGATGCTGATGTGAAAGGGCACATCAAACAGGGTCTCTTCGAACTGGGTCGAGGTTTCGTTGCGTTCGATCATACGCCGGCACGCGCTGCGAATGGCCTTGGCGCCCGGCTGCATCGCCAGTTCGGACAGGGAATGGCGTTCGACCTCATTGTCCTGCCAGCCCAGACGGCGCCGCGCGGCGGCGTTGACATAGGCGAATTTCTCGGAATCGGCGCGGACAATCCAGATGTCATCGCGCAGTTCGTGCAGGGACTCTGCGACGTTGCGTTCCGCCAGAAGCTGGCGTGTGCGCGTGATGTCGGTGCGCACGGAAATCGACCCTTTCCAGACACCCTTGGTGTCGAACAGCGGCATGATGGTGCTGTGCGTGTAAATGATCGAACCGTCCTTGCACCGCAGCGGTGTTTCGCCCTGCCACAGCTCGCCACGTTGCAGGCAGGTGCGGATTTCAAGCGCCAGGCCGCGATGGGCGATGTCATAGACCTTGAGCACCTGCTCGCCCATCAGCTCGTTGCGGGTATAGCCGGTCATTTCCAGAAACTGGTCATTCGCCTCTGACAGTTCGTGTTTTTCGTTGACGATGGTGACCATGGCGTGCCGGTCCAGCGCGCTCAGCCGTTGGGCCATGGACAAGGCCCGACCCGAAGTCATGCGGCGGATGTTGTATTTGACAATCGCCAGAGGGGTCAGCCCGGCAAGCGTGATTGCGCCCGCGATCGGCAGCACCTCTGCGCTGATGCCTGGTAGGAAGCTAGGACTATATGCGTACCAGCCAAATGCCAAAGCACTGCCAAATGCAAACCCAACCGCCGTCTTATCGGTAAAACCCTTAACTAACACACTGCTCATCCCTGAACCGAAACACTCGGCATAAACGCGTCATGTTCTTACAAACCCGCCGGTCGTTTTGCGGATGTGTCATTTATTACAGTCCAAATTGGCAAAAATAGGGCAAGCTTGGTCTATCAGGGTGTCGCCGATTGGGTTGTGCTATGACGCCTGAGCCTCGAGACCCAGCACACTTGCCGAGATTCCGGCCAGATCCGTGCGCGATTTGACAAGATTTGCAGACAGCCGTTGATCGGCGCGGCGGCTGCCATCCGCAGACAATGCCACGATTCGAATATTCTTGCCCGACTCGTAAACTTCGTCCAGCAACTCTGACGCGTCCCCGTCGGGAAGCGTCCAGTCCAGAACGATCACATCGTAATCGTTGTGTTTCAGACGTTTGCGGGCCTCTGCGAGATTCTTGGCATGAGAGACATCGGCCACCGGGGTCAGGCCCGAGTGGATGACTTCGGCAAAATCCAGATCGTCTTCGAGATGCAGCACTTTCAGCCGTTCGCGGTTTTCCGATGGTTTTATCGCATCCGGGGGCGGCAAAAGCGCTTTGGTTTCCGCCAGCGGGCAGGTGAACCAGAACACGGTCACGCGATTGGGAATGCTTTCAAATCCGATCTCGCCGCCATGACGCTTTACGATCTGGCGGGTGATGTTCAGGCCCAGACCGGTGCCGCCCTTGGCGCGCGTGTCCGAACTGTCGGCCTGCGAGAACGCCTTGAAGATGCGCACACGGAAATGCTCGGGGATGCCGGGGCCTTCGTTCTGGATATAGACGATGCCCACGCCGCCCAGCCTTTCGGCCTTGATCCGCACGGCGCTGTTGTCGGGCGAGTATTTGCAGGCGTTCGACAACAGGTTGACCAGAACCTGTTTCGTCCGTCCGGGATCGGCAAAGACCTCAAGCGGGACCTCGGGCAGGTCAATCTCAACGGTGGCGAGATGGGTTCTGATATAAGGCGACAATTCGTCAACGGTGTCGCGGATCAGTCCGCCCATATCGACATTTTCAAAGTTGAACGTGACCTCGCCCGACGAGATCTTTTCAAGGTCCAGGATGTCGTTGACGATCGAGGTCAGCCGGTCGACGTTCGTGGTGGCGATGTCCATCAGCCGCTGCGTGGCGGGGGGCATGTCGTCGCCGCCGGTCGCACGGATCAGCCCGAGCGCGCCCTTGATCGAGGTCAGCGGCGTGCGCAATTCGTGGCTGACCGTGGCCACGAATTCGTTTTTCATATGCTCGACCTTCTTCTGGTCGGTGATGTCCAGAACCTGCGCCACATAGAAATAGCGGCCTTCGTTCTTGTCATAGACCCAGCTGACGCGGAAATAACACCAGCGCAGTTCGCCGCTTGAATGCAGGACCTCATGTTCGCCTTCGTACAGTTCGGCGCCCGCGGCGACCATTTCGGCCACGGCCTTGTAGATCGGACCACGCCCATCGGGCGGGATCAGGTCCGCCATGCGCATCGGCGCCATCAGTTCGTCCTCGGAATAACCGCTGACCGTGCAAAAGGCATTGTTCACGCCGGTGATGTTGCTCTGGTCATCCATCATGACCATACTCACGGGGGCAACGCTGATCACCTTGCGGAATCGTTTCTCGCTGGCTTCCAGCGCGTTGCGCGAATGGCGCAGATTGGTGACGTCGGTCTGGGTGCCGATCAGCCGCGTTGCCCTGCCGTTTTCATCCCGCTCCACCACGATGGCGTCGGATTTCATCCAGCGCCAGACAACGCCGTCGGGGGTGTCGAACCGGATACGGTATTCCGCGATCGAGCGTTCGGTCTCGCCACGCATACAGGCGACATCGGCGTTGATCAGAATCTGACGGTCTTCGGGGTGAATCCGTTCCATGAACAGGCTTTGGGTGTCCATGGTCTGGGTATCCATGGACTGTGTGTTTGGCTCGATGCCCATGATCCGGCACCATGTGTCGGACACGTCCGAGGTGCCAGTGGTCAGATCCACGTCAAACACCCCGATCTGCGCACCTTGCAGGGCAAGGTCGTACAATGTCTTGGTGTTTTTCAATTCGTCCTGGGTGCGGATTTCTTCGGTCAGGTCGTGGATGATGATCGTCCTGCGCAGTTCATCGTCGAACGACAGCCAGTCGTTGCGCTGCACATCCAGCAACAGGCGTCTGCCGTCCTTGGTCTGGCCGATTGCGTTGTGACGGTCTCCGGGCTCGGCTTGCTCAACCGTTTGCACCAGTGTGTCGAACGCGCGCGCGGGCAGTTCGGATGAATCGTGGCCGAACATGTCAAGCGCGGCCTGGTTCGCGGACAGCACCCTGCCGTCGCCATCCAGGACAAACACCGCTGACACGGCGTTTTCAAGGATCGAGCTTTTCTCGGCCTCCTGCGCGTTCAGCTTGCGGGCGCGCATTTCGGCCACTTCGGCCATGGCTTCGCTGCGGATGCGCGTGCTGCGCAAGGCGACATACAGCATGAAGGTCAGCAGCGTGCCCGCGATCAGGATCAGAATGTGCGCGTATTTCTTGAACAGCGCGTCATAGGCCGGAGTGCTGCGGTAGACCACGGTCCAGGCCCGCCCCAGGTTCGAGGTGGTGAGAACGGTGGAAAACGCGCCCGCGTTTTTACGATCGGGGTCGGTGTCAAAGATCAGGTTTTCAGGATCGGTCGTCTCGCCGTCATAGACCGAGATTTCGTAGCTTTTGCCCTGGCTGGGGGTCAGATCAGCCAGGATATCCGGCCCGACAAAAGGCACATAGACCCACAGGTCTTTCGACCAGCCCGCCTTTTGGGGCATCGCAACCGGCAGCACCAGCAGGAAACCCGCCTGCTCCATTTCGTCCTGGACCAGCGTGATCCGGCGGGTCATCTGCGGCTTGCCCGTCGCGCGCGAATTTTCCAGCGCCTCGGTCCGCGCCTCTTCAAAGCGCAAATCCAGCCCCAGGGCGTCGCGGTTGCGTTCCAGTGGTGAGATGTGACTGATGATCAGATGTTCATCGGTATCGACCTTCGGATGTATTTCAAATGGCTCGAGCCCTGGCTCTGCATGCAGCGCCATAAAGCTTTCCATGTCCGTTGCGGGCACAGCCTCGATCAGGCCCATGCCCAGAACCCCGGGCAGATAGTCTTCGACTTTCAGGGATTTGACGTATGAATCGAACTCTTGCCTCGTGACGTTGTCAGAGGCGACGATAAACGCGGCAACGCCAGTCAGGCTGTGCAAATAGCTGTCGAACCGTGTGTCCAGTGCTTCGGTCCCGTCCAGTGACAGGCGCACGAATTCTTGTTGAGCCGCCGTTTGCGATGTTTGATAGCGCAGCATTGCCATACTGATCGTGATCAGTATGAAGAGAGCGATAAGAAAAACATCAAGCTTGCGCACTAAAAGAGCCTGTCCCGGTTACATCACTAACAATACTTGCTCGATACAGTGTTGCCACAACTTTTGCGTGGCTTTTCGAATTACACTATCTTGAGTTGTTAGCCTGGATCCCGGTGTCTGTCTAAATCTATCGCCGCCGACGAAAGCGTTCCTTTCGAAGCCGTGCGAAAGAAACAACATATAATACACATGCACTTGGCGGTGCTGCGGGGCCACGTCAGGCCGTTCCCGGACCGCAACAGCGCCGGGCCCTGCAACCACAAGCCGCAACATCCGGCCATCTTTGGATGCCGGTCAAGCCGTTGCAATGTGGCCACATTTCAGGTGCGGGTCTTACCATGTGACGGCTCAGGACTGGCCGGCCTCCAACATCTGGCGCAGGGCGCGCACGGCGCTGTCGGGGGTGGTGATGACGGGGCAGTCCAGCATCGGGGTCAATTGTTTTTCGGCCCGCGCCAGG
This sequence comes from Pseudosulfitobacter pseudonitzschiae, assembly GCF_900129395.1. Lineage (GTDB taxonomy): Bacteria > Pseudomonadota > Alphaproteobacteria > Rhodobacterales > Rhodobacteraceae > Pseudosulfitobacter > Pseudosulfitobacter pseudonitzschiae. The sequence continues at coordinate 39,986 of NZ_FQVP01000011.1, read as the reverse complement.
CTGAACTGGCCCAGCACCACCGCGTCCTGCGGCCCCAGCGCCTTGCATGCTGCGCGCACCGCCGCGTCATGGCCTGCGCCGTCGCCTGCCTTGAGCGCGGCCAGCGCGCCGTCGGCCAGAACCGGCGTGATTTCGACGGTTTGCCCCCGTCGGGCTGCCATCTGCTCAAGCTCGCAGCTGAGCGCGGGCAGCGACGGGCCAAAGGTGACCACCAGCGCGATGCGTGATCCGATGTCCAGCGCCGCGTCAAAGGCGGCCTCGTTGGGACGCATCACGGGGATCGACAGGTCCGCTTTCACCGCGTCGATCGCGGGGCCAAAGGCGGAACAGGTGAACAGGACGGCGCGGGTGTCGTCGGTGCCGGTCCCGCGCGCGGCATAACGGCCCAGCGTGATAAACCGCTGTGTCATCGCATCGTCCAACGCGCCCGCAGCGGCCAGATCGGCGGACAGCGACGCGTCGAGCAGATCGGCCCGCAGCGCCTGCGGCCAGAGCCGGACAAAGGCGTCGCGGATCGGCAGCACGGATTCCTCGAGCGCATGGATCAGCGCGATACGGGGCGGTGTGGTCTCAGACATGAGGGGCATCCTTGCGCGCGCGCAGGGCGGCAATCAGCGCCTTGTCGCGGGTGTCTTCCAGTTCCGCAATGTCGCGCCCTGCGGCCTCGCGGGTGACCCCGGCGACCAGTTCGGCCTGAACCTCGGGGCTGAGGGTGGGCGACCCCAAAGCAGCCCAGCGGCGTTCCTGGCTGGGACCGAGATGGGCCAGATAGCCTTGCATCCCGCCTGCCCCGCCGCCCAAGTGATAGGCCATATGCGCGCCCAGCACAGACCAGCGTAGCCCCGGCCCGTTGACCAATGCGGCGTCAATCGCTTCGACATCGGCGATGCCGTCCTGCACCATGAACACCGCCTCGCGCCACAGGGCCGAGGCCAGACGGTTGGCGATATGCCCGGTTGCGTCCTTGTTCAGCCGCACCGGCACACGACCCGCGCCGCGATAAAGCGCCTCGGCCCGTGCGATACGGTCCGCGTCGGTGCCGTAGATTTCGACCAGCGGCACCAGATGCGGTGGGTTGAACGGGTGGGCCGTGATCAGCCGTGCGGGGTCTTGCAAGCCGGGGCTGAGTTCAGACCACGTCAGCGCCGATGTGGACGAGGCCAGCACCGCGTGATCGGCCAAAAGCGGTTCGACCTGCGCATAAAGGTCGTGTTTCACGGGGATGTTCTCGGGCGCGTTTTCCTGCACCAGATCGGCACCGGTTACAGCCTCGGCCACTGTCTCGCACAGGGTCACGCTGCCCAGCGGACCCGCGTCAGGGGCCGCTTCGGCCAGTTGCGCCAGCGGTTTTGTCATGCGTTTCGGCGTGGCGGCCAGCGCATCGGGATGCGGGTCCCACACCCGCACATCTGCGCCATGATGCTGGAACAGCGCGGCCCAGGCGGCCCCGATCAGCCCCGCGCCCAGAATGGCAATCTTGGGTGTTGGTTGGGCTGTGGTCATGGTGGCTGTCCCTTGCTGCAAACACGGCTGCGCCATTGCTACGCCAGTTCGGCGCGCAGATCGACACAGATCTGCCGCTGCATCAGGTCGGGGCGAACATATCCTTGTAGGCGTCGCGCAGGACGTTCTTTTGCACCTTGCCCATCGTGTTGCGCGGCAGGCTGTCGATCACCACCAACCGGCGCGGGTGTTTGAAGCGTGCCAGCGGCCCCTTGATGGTCTCCATGATCGCGTCGGTGTCGGGGCTCTGCCCCTTTTGCGGCACCAGCACGCCCACCACGGTTTCGCCAAAGTCAGGGTGCGGCACGCCGATCACCGCGCTTTCCAGCACGCCGGGCTGTTCGTCCAGCACCAGCTCGACCTCTTTGGGATAGATATTGTAGCCGCCCGAAATGATCAGATCCTTGCCGCGGCCCACGATGCTGACATAGCCGTCGGCGTCGATCTGCCCCAGGTCGCCGGTGATGAAAAACCCGTCGTCGCGCAGTTCGGCGGCGGTTTTCTCGGGCATCTGCCAATAGCCTTTGAACACGTTCGGCCCGCGCACTTCGATCACGCCGACCTCGCCCTGCGGCAGGGTCGCGCCGGTGTCGGGGTCGGTGATCTTCAGTTCGACCCCCGGCAGCGGAAAGCCCACGGTGCCCGCGCGGCGTTCGCCGTCATAGGGGTTTGACGTGTTCATGTTCGTTTCGGTCATGCCATAGCGTTCCAGAATGCGCTGGCCGGTGCGCTCTTCGAACTGCACATGTGTTTCTGCCAGCAGCGGGGCCGATCCCGAGATGAACAGCCGCATGTGTGCTGCGGCCTCGCGGGTGAAACGCGGGTCGTCCAGCAGACGGGTGTAGAACGTGGGCACGCCCATCATCGTCGTGGCGCGGGGCATCTGGGCCAGGATCTGCTCCAGATCGAAACCGGGCATAAAGATCATGCTGCCGCCCGCGACCAGTGTCACATTGGTGGCGACGAACAGCCCGTGCGTGTGGAAAATCGGCAGCGCGTGCAGCAATACGTCGTCCGCCGTGAACTGCCACTCTTTCACCAGCGTCTGTGCGTTCGACAACAGGTTCGCCTGCGTCAGCATCGCGCCCTTGGACCGTCCCGTGGTGCCCGAAGTGTACAGAAACGCCGCCAAGTCGTCCGCGTCGCGGGCGACCGTGTCAAACTGCTCGGATTGCTGCGCCGCCTTGTCGGTCAGCGATCCGGTGCCGTCGGCGTTCAGGGTTTCCACCCTGGCCCCCAACCCTTCGGCCACCGGCGCCAGCGATCCGGTCTTGGCCGCGTCGCAGACCACCAGCGCCGCACCGCTGTTTTCAATGAAATAGGTCAGCTCGTCCGTGGTATAGGCCGTGTTCAGCGGCAGGAACACCAGACCGGCCTGCGCGCAGGCGGCGCACAGCGCCAGCGCTTGCGGCGATTTGTGCACCTGCACCGCGACGCGGTCGCCCGGCTGCACCCCCAACCCCGTCAGCACATGCGCGATCTGCGCCGCCTGTGCCAGGAAACCGGCATAGGTCACCGTGCTGCCATCGCTCAGGTGCAAGAATGGTGCATCCCGCCCCGCATGGGCTCCGAACAGGGTGTCGTAAAGAGGGTTGGCCATGTCTTACCTTTCCGCAGTCATCGCGTTGGCGCCTGTTTTTGCCAGCGAGGTGACCTCGGAACTGGCAACGATTTTACGTTTGGTCGCAAAGTTTTCGTGATTTACCGCGACTTGCGCGAGATCATAAAGATAATTCACCATCACACCGCCCGATTGTGCCTGACCGTTGTCCGAGGCATCGGCATCGGCATGGACCGCGTGCACCAGTGCACCGTTGCCCAGATGGAACCGCGCCACCGGATCAAAGGGCGCATCGCCCCGTCCCTTGGCGTTCAGCAGGTAATGCGCGGCCAGCGCGCGGCGCGCGTCCGGCTCTTGCGGCAGTTCGATGCCTTCGCCCTTGGCCCATTTCGTCAGCAGCGGGATCGGCGACAGGGTGACAAAGGATTTCAGCCCCTTCAACTCGCCCGACAGGTCCGCCGCCACCTGTTTGATCAGCGAATTGCCAAAGGAAATGCTGGCCAGCCCGGCCTGGCAATTCGAGATCGAATAGAACACGGCGGTGTCGCATGTCTCGGGATTGATGGCGGCGCGGTCCTCGGCCAGCAATGTCTGGATCGAGCCGGGGATGCCCTTGGTCAGCGCAACCTCGACAAAAATCAGCGGCTCGTCCGGCATTGCCGGGTGGAAAAAGGCAAAGCAGCGGCGGTCCTGCGGTTGCAGGCGGCGGCGCAGGTCGTCCCAGCTGTGAATGGCGTGCACGGCCTCGTAGGCGATGATTTTCTCAAGGATATGCGCGGGGCTTTCCCAGTTGATCGGGCGCAGCACCAGGAAACCCCGGTTGAACCACGAGGCAAAGAGATGCCGGAAATCCAGGTCCAGCGCGGCCAGTTCGGGATCGTCGCCCGCCAGCCGCAGCAGGTCGGCGCGCATCCGCACCAGCGCGCCGGTGGCACCGGGCACGCGGTTCAGACGGCGAATCAACTCTTGTCGCTGCGGCTCGGCGGCGGTCATGAACGCGCGATAGCTCAGCTTTGACGGCGCTTGTTCATATGCGTCCAGCGCCGAGCGCACGGTTTCCGGGTCGATATTCATGTCGTGCGCCATGTGCCGCAGGAAGGCCAGCTTGCCCGCATCGTCAAGGCTGGCGTAGTGCCCCAGTATGTCTTGCGCCAGCGCCAGCTCGGAGGTTTCGCCCGCGCTGCCCAGCAGGTCGGCCATCAACGCCTCGACCGGACGGCCCGAGGCGCGCCCCTGCCCCGGCGTGCGATACCGGCGTTCGAACATGGTGGAAAGCAGGTCGGCAAGTATCGTCATGTTGCAGTCCTTTTCGCGTGATGTCGCAGCTCCTCTACCCGGAACCGCGCGCCGGAGCGGCGGGATAAGTGCCTGTTTTTCGGGCACAGGTCCCGAGTCAGAGGGCACAAACGCCAAGCATGGGCGGGTTGATCATAGGTGTATGATGTTTTTCAGGTCAATCACTTTGTATACAAGAAGATAGTTATTGCGTGCTTCAAATCGCCAAGCTAGCTTTTTCAGCATGGAACAACGCAGCGCCGTAAATATCGCCAATTCACTGGAACACATGATCTTTGACGGCACCTTTGCCGACGGAGACCGGCTGGACGAGGTTCGGCTGGCTGAACAGTTCGGCGTGTCCCGCACCCCGCTGCGCGAGGCGTTGCAACGGCTGGAAAGCTCGGGACTGGTCACCCTGATCCCGCGACGGGGCGCCTTCGTGCGCCAGCCCGGTCCGCTGGAACTGCTTGAGATGTTCGAAGTGATGGCAGAACTGGAAGCGGTCTGTGCCCGTCTGGCCGCACGGCGCATGTCGAACGAGGCGCTGGAAGAACTGCGTGAGGCAAACATTCGCTGTCAGATGGCATCGGAGGCACAGGACAGCGATTTGTACTATGCCGAGAACGAACGCTTTCATGCCACGATCTACCGCGAATCGGGCAACAGCTTTCTGGAGCAGGAAAGCCTGAAACTGCAAAAACGGCTGCGCCCCTTCCGCCGGCAGCAACTGCGTTTTCGCGGACGGATGGCGCAATCGCTGACCGAACACGAGGCGATTGTCGCGGCGCTGACCTCTGGTGATTCCAACGCCGCGGCCAATGCGCTGCGCGACCATGTGACGGTGCAAGGCGAGCGTTTCCAAAGCCTGATGGCGGGCCTGAAGGCGGCCGCATCCTAGCCACCTGTCACGAAAACTCCCGGTTTGTGGGCATGTGACGTCAAGCCTGCGCCGGTCGGGGATGTCCCTGCAAAGACGATGTCGGGTTCGCCCCTTGGCCGATGTCCAAACCCGATGCCCAGATATGCATCAAAGCGCAAAATCTGCCTGATGTTCGGGCAGAGAATTGCAATCTCCTCTTGACCAATTACAATTCATCGATGTTGTATACAAGAACAAGAATAAAAATACAGAACCCCGAACCATAACAGTGAGGACTACCATGACACTGAAGAACCTGATGATCGGCACCGCCATGAGCCTGGTGACTGCCGCACCCGTATTCGCCGACAAGGCCGACGACACCCTGCGCGTTGCCTTTACCAAGGAACTCGAATCGGTCGACACCTATTACAACTCGGCGCGCGAAGGCATCTTGTTCACGCGCGGTGTCTGGGACGCCCTGCTGTACCGTGATCCGCAAACAGCCGAGATCAAGGGCAACCTTGCCACCGAATGGACCTGGATCGACGACGTCACGGTCGAATTCAAACTGCGCGAGGGCGTGACCTTTCACAACGGCGAAGTCTTTAACGCCGACGACGTGGTCCACACCGTGAATTACGTTGTGAACCCCGAAAACGGCGTAAAGGTCATGACCAACGTCAGCTGGATGAAGAGCGCGGAAAAGGTTGACGATTATACCGTCCGTATCAATCTGAACGCACCGTTCCCGCCCGCCGAAGAATACCTGGCAAGCGTTGTGGTCATGTACCCTGACGAATATTACGCCGAAGTCGGCCCGGCCGGCATGAACTCGAACCCCGTGGGCACCGGTCCCTACAAGGTCGACAAGGTCGAGGCAGGCAAGCTTTACGAACTGAGCCTGAACGAAAACTATCACGAAAGCCCCAAAGGCAAGGGCAAGATCAGCAAGATCGAAGTGAAAACCATCCCCGACATGAACACCCAGGTGGCCGAGCTGTTCAACGGCGGGCTGGATTTCCTGTGGAACGTGCCCGCAGACCAGGCCGAGAAACTGGCCCAGATGGACGACCGTTTCGACGTGGTCAACGCGCTGGCAATGCGCATCGGCTATATCACGATGGACGCGCAGGGTGCCGTTGATCCCGATGGCCCGATGACCAAGAAACTGGTCCGCCAGGCGATCTATCACGCCATCGACCGCCAGGCGATTGTCGATGCGTTGGTCAAAGGCTCGTCCGAGGTTGTGAACGCAGGTTGCGCACCGATCCAGTTCGGTTGTGACCTGACCGTCAAAACCTATGACTACGATCCCGAGAAAGCCAAGGCGCTGCTGGCCGAAGCCGGTTATCCCGACGGGTTCGAGATCGACTTTTACGCCTACCGTGACCGTCCCTATGCCGAGGCGCTGATGGGCTTTTTGAACGCGGTCGGGATCAAGACCAACTTCAACTACCTGCAGTACTCTGCCCTGCGTGAAAAGCGCACTAAGGGCGAGGTCGCGATTTCCTTCCAGACATGGGGCTCTTATTCGCTGCCCGACGTGTCGGCGATCACCGGTGAATTCTTTACCGGCGGCGATCTGGACGATGCAAATGACCCCGAGATCATCGAATGGGTGAACGAGGCCGGTTCGATCACCGACCGTGCCAAGCGGGAAGAGCTGTATTCCAAAGCACATGCCAAGATTGCCGAAGAGGCCTATTGGGTGCCGCTTTGGACGTACAACGTGAACTACGTCATGAGCAAGGAACTGGACTTCACCCCCACGGACGACGAAGTCATCCGTTTCGCCGACTTCTCCTGGAAGTAACATTTGACGGGCCGCGCGGCAGGTGTTGCGCGGCCCGTGCCTTTTTCTTTGCCCGGAAGGTGATGCACGATGGCCGTCTTCATACTTAAACGTCTCGGACTTGCCCTGTTGGTGGCACTGACCGTTTCTTTCATCAGTTTCAGCCTGTTGTTCATGGCGGGCGATCCGGCCGTGGCCATTGCGGGTGAAAACGCCAGCTCGGAAGACATTGCGGTGGTCAACGAACGCTATGGTTTTGACCGGCCGATGATCGTGCAATACGGCGACTGGCTGGGATCGGCTGTGACCGGTGACCTGGGCAATTCGTGGTATTTCGACATGCCGGTGACCGAACTGATTGCCGACCGCCTGACAGTCACCATGAAGCTGGGCCTCTTTGCCATCACACTGGCGCTGGCGGTGGCGATCCCGCTGGGCGTGGCGGCGGCGGCCAATCCGAATTCGATGATCGACCGCTTTGCGCTGTTTCTGTCCGTGGTCGGCCAGGCCATCCCGTCCTTCTGGTTCGGCCTGATCCTGATTGTCATCTTCTCGATCAAGATGCGCCTGTTGCCCGCCTCGGGCAACGAGACATGGCAACATTTTGTCCTGCCCACCGTCGTGCTGGGCTATTACGCCACCCCCGCGATCATGCGCCTGACGCGGGCGGGCATGATGGAGGTGCTGTCCTCTGACTATATCCGCACCGCACGCGCCAAGGGGCTGCGCACGCGCAAGGTGATGTTCAAACACGCCCTGCGCAACGCGATCATTCCCGTGGTCAGCCTGGCGGCGGTCCAGATGGGCTTTATGCTGGGCGGCTCGATCGTGGTCGAAACCGTCTTTGCCCTGCATGGGGCGGGCTATCTGGCGTGGGAATCCATCGCGCGCAACGACCTGCCGACAATGCAGGCCCTGATCCTGATTTTCTCGACTTTCTACATTCTGTTCACCTTCCTGGCTGACGTATTGAACGCATGGCTGGACCCACGGCTGCGCGTGGGCTGAGGACCGATATGACCGATACAACCACACCCGCCGACCTGCCCGTGCAGGCCCCCCGCGACAAACCGCTGACACCCGGACAGGCCATGCGCAGACGCGCGCTGCGCCACAAGGGTCTGATGTTCGGCGCCGTCGTCATGCTGATCGTCGTGGGCATCGCAATCTTTGCCCCGCTGCTGACCCAATATGATCCCTATCAGCAAAGCCTGCTGGCGCGGATGAAACCCCCGGTGTTTCTGGGCGGCACATCCGAACACTGGCTGGGCACCGACGGGCTGGGCCGGGATTTCTGGGCGCGCCTGGCTTACGGCGCGCGCATCTCGCTGATGATCGGCATTCTGGCCGCTGTCATTTCGGGGATCATCGGCTCGACGCTGGGCATTCTGGCCGGATATTTCGGTGGCCGCGTCGATATGGTCGTGACCTTCCTGATCAACGTGCGTCTGGCGATGCCCGTCGTTCTGGTGGCGCTGGCTGTCGTGGCGCTGTTCGGCGGATCGCTGACCGTCGTTGTCTCGGTTCTGGGCCTGCTGCTGTGGGACCGCTTTGCCGTGGTTCTGCGGTCGGCCACGATGCAGGTGCGCAAACAGGAATATGTCGCCGCCGCCGAAGTGCTGGGCGCATCATTGCCGCGCGTCCTGTTCAAGGACGTGCTGCCCAACGTGATGAACCACCTGATCGTGATCTTCACGCTGGAAATGGCCCACGCCATTATCCTCGAGGCGGCGCTGTCCTTCCTCGGCCTTGGCGTACAGCCGCCCACCCCGTCGTGGGGCCTGATGATTTCCGAAGGCAAGGACATGCTGTTGTTCGAGCCCTGGCTGATCACCATTCCCGGCGTCGCCCTGTTCTTTCTTGTTCTCGCCATCAACATGCTGGGCGACGGCCTGCGTGACGTCACCGCACCGGAGGGCCGCAACTGATGACCGATCCTATCCTGTCCATCAACAACCTGACCGTTGACCTGCCCAAGGCCGCCGACCGCGCCCATGCCGTCGAAAACCTGTCCCTGCAGGTCATGCCAAAGGAAATCGTCTGCATCGTGGGCGAAAGCGGCTCGGGCAAGTCGATCACCGCCTTTACCACCATGGGGCTGCTGCCGCAGGCGCTGAAACCGTCGCAGGGCGAGATCCGCTTTGACGGGCACGACCTGCTGAAACTGTCCAAGCGCGCGCACAGCAACCTGCGCGGGCGGCGCATGGCGATGATCTTTCAGGAGCCGATGTCGGCGCTGAACCCCTGTTATACCGTGGGTGACCAGATCGAAGAGATGTTCCAGCAACACACCGATCTGGGCGCGTCCGAGCGCAAGGCCCGCACGATCAAGCTGTTGGAAGAGGTCCACCTGCCCGATCCGCCCCGTGTTTATGGATCGTACCCGCACCAGCTCTCGGGTGGCCAACGCCAGCGTATCGTGATCGCGATGGCCCTGGCGCTGGACCCGGCGCTGCTGATTGCGGACGAACCGACGACCGCGCTGGACCTGTCCACGCAACAGCAGATCCTGCACCTGTTCAAGGAACTGCGCGAAAAGCACGACGCAGGCATCATGTTCGTGACCCACGACTTTGACGTGGTGGCCGAAATTGCCGACCGCGTCGTGGTGATGCAGCATGGCAAGATCGTCGAACAGGGCACCGCCGAAGAGGTCCTGAACCGCCCGCAACACCCCTATACCCGCCTGCTGATCGACGCCGTGCCGCGCCGCACCCGTGACGTGCCCGAGCCGATTACCAGCCGCGAAGTGCTGAAGGTGTCGAACCTGAACAAGACTTACCACATGGCCGGTGGCATGTTCCGCCCTGCGCGCACGATCCACGCCTGCAAGGACGTGAACTTTACCGTGCATCAGGGCGAAACGCTGGGCATCGTGGGCGAAAGCGGCTCGGGCAAGTCGACGCTGGTCAAATGCCTGATCCGTCTGGAAGACCCCGAAAGCGGCGTCGTGTCGGTCGAGGGCAAGGACATCGCGCTGATGTCGCGCCACGCCCTGCACCCCTACCGCAAGCACATCCAGATCGTGTTCCAGGACCCCTATGGCTCGCTCAACCCGCGCCGCACCATCGGCGACCAGCTGGTCGAGGGACCGGTGAACTTTGGCGAAAACCGTGCCAAGGCGATGGAACGCGCCCGCGAACTGATGAAGATCGTGCGGCTCGATCCCGAAGTTTTGAACCGCTATCCCAACCAGTTCTCGGGCGGTCAGCGCCAGCGGATCTGCATCGCGCGCGCCCTGATGGTCGAGCCGAAAATCCTGATTGCGGACGAGGCGGTCTCAGCGCTGGACGTGTCGGTGCAAAAAGAGGTGCTCAAGCTGCTGAACGAAATCCGTGACCGGATGGGGCTGACGGTCCTGTTCATCACCCACGACCTGCGCGTCGCCGCTCAGGTTTGCGACACGCTGATCGTCATGCAACAGGGCGATGTGGTGGAACGCGGCACCGTCGAAGAGGTCTTTGGCGCGCCGTCGCACCCCTACACCAAGATGCTGCTGGACGCGCAGCCCGGCAAGCATTGGAATGTGCCGGACGTCTCCACCCTGCCCCCGGCCGTCGCATGAGCGGGTCGTTTTCGCGCAGCCAGCAAACGCGCAAACCGGGTGTCACGGCCACATCGGGCGGTGTTGTCGCAGCCCAGCATGTGGTTGCCGCCGAGGTTGGCGCCGAAGTCCTCGCCGCAGGCGGTGACGCGGTCGATGCCGCCGTCGCCGTAAGCTTTGCCATTGGCGTGGTCGAACCGTGGATGTCCGGCCCCATGGGCGGCGGCGCCATGATGCTGTGGCGCGAAGACGAAGGCCGCGCCCATGCGCTGAACTATGGCATGCGGTCGTCGGCCACGCTGGACGTGGGGCATTATCCGCTGTCGGGTGCCGGGAAGGCTTCGGACCTGTTCCCGTGGGAAGCCGTGGTCGAGGACCGCAACGTGACCGGTGCCACATCGGTGGCCGTGCCTGGCACGATGGCCGGCATTTCCGCCGCGCACGGCCGCTTTGGCCGGATGCCCTGGGACACCCTGCTGGCCCCCGCTGTGGACCTTGCCAAACGCGGGTTGCACGTCGATTGGTACGCGGCCCTTGTCATCGCCTCCAGCGCGCGTGATCTGGCCCGTGACCCGGATGCGGCGGCGCTGTATCTGGACGATGGCCAATGGCCCAAAGGGTCCGGCTGGACCGCGCTGGCCGATCAGCGGCTGGACCAAAGCAAGATGGCCGAAACGCTGGAGCAGCTTGCCCGCGAGGGCGAAGCGGCGTTCTATCGCGGCGACATCGCTGCCGCCCTCGTGCGTGATGTCACCGACAAGGGCGGCTTTCTGTCGATGGACGACATGCGCGATTATAGCGCCACGTGGTCCGACCCGCTGTCGATCCCGTTCCGCGATGGCACCGTCTACGCCATGCCCGGCCTGACCGCCGGCCCGACACTGGCCGACGCGCTGGCCCGCTGGCAGGATGGCTATGACGCCGCCGACGCCGACAGCCCCGCCGCCCATGTCGCCCGCGCCAACGGGCTGCGCGCGGCCTATGCGGACCGGCTGACCAACATGGGCGACCACGACAGCGCCAAGGCCCCCGGCTGTACCACGCATTTTTCCATCGTGGACAGCGCCGGCAACATGGTGTCGATGACGCAAACGCTGCTGTCGATCTTCGGCTCCAAGGTGGTGTCGCCCTCGACCGGCCTGAACCTGAACAACGGCATCATGTGGTTCGACCCCGAGCCGGGCAAGCCGAACTCGCTGGCGGCGGGCAAGGCCTGTCTGATGAACGTCTGCCCCGTCGTGGGCGAAACCCCCACCCGCCGCTTTGCGCTGGGGGCGTCCGGCGGACGCAAAATCATGCCAGCCGTGGCCCAGATCAGCGGCCACCTGATCGAACAGGGCATGTCGATGCAAGACGCCATTGAGGCCCCTCGTCTGGACGCATCGGGCGGCGCGCAGGTGGTGGCGGACGAACGCCTTGCCGGTCCCGTGGCCGACGCGCTGGCCGACAGCTTTCCGTTGGCGCTGGCGCAACGGCTGCCCTTCCCCTTTGCCTTTGCCTGCCCCGCAGGGGTGATGCGCGAGGGCACCACAAACTCCGGCACCACGGAAACCATGTCCCCCTGGGGCGATGGCGTGGCTGAACCCGAACACAAAAAGGCCCCTTGAATGACCCTGCAAGACTCTGCCCGCGCCAACATCGAAACCTATTTCGACGATGGTGAGTTCCAACGCGATCTGGCCACGCTTGTGTCCCGTCCCACAGAAAGCCAGGACCCCCGCGGCAAGCCGCACCTGCACGCCTATCTGCACGACGACATGGCCCCGATGCTGGAATCCATGGGCTTTGTCTGCCAGTTCCACGACAATCCCACACCCGACGGCCCGCCGATCCTGACCGCTGAACGGATCGAGGATGCAAGCCTGCCCACGGTCCTGACCTATGGCCACGGCGACGTGGTGCGCGCACAAGAGGGCCAGTGGCGCGAAGGGCTGACGCCGTTCGAGCTGATCGAGGAAGGCGACCGCCTCTATGGACGCGGCGCGGCCGACAACAAGGTCCAGCACCTGATCAACCTGCGCGCGATGCAGGCGGTGCTGAAGGCGCAGGGACATCTGGGCTTTAACGCCAAGGTCATCATCGAAATGGGCGAAGAGGCCGGATCACCGGGTCTCAAGGAATTTTGCACCGCCAATGCCGACCTGCTCAGCGCGGATGTTTTCATCGCGTCCGACGGCCCGCGCCTGCGCCCTGCCGCCCCCACGATCTTTACCGGCTCGCGCGGCGGCGTCAGCTTTGATCTCGAGGTCAACCTGCGCGCCGGCGCCAACCACTCGGGCAACTTCGGCGGTCTGCTGGCCGATCCCGCGATGATCCTGTCGCACGCCCTGGCCAGCATCACCGATGCGCGCGGCCAGATCCGCGTGCCGGAATGGCGCCCCACCAGCCTGACCCCCCGCATCCGCGAGGTGCTGGCCGCCCTGCCCGCACACGACACCGGCATCGACCTTGACGCCGATTGGGGCGAGGTTGACCTGACCCCCGCCGAACGTGTGTTCGGCTGGAACAGCTTTGCCATTCTGGCGATGACCGCAGGCGTCCCCGCCGCCCCGCTGAATGCCATCGCCGGATCAGCCCGCGCCACCTGCCAGTTGCGGTTCGTGGTCGGGACCGAGGTTGACGACATCCTGCCCGCCCTGCGCCGCCATCTGGACCGCGAAGGGTTCGGCAAGGTCAAGATCGTCGAACATGAGCGCAACAGCTTTCCCGCCACACGGCTGGACCCCGACCACCCGATGGTCCGCTTTGCCACCGCGTCGATTGAAAAAAGCGTGGGCGTGGCACCCGACATCCTGCCAAACCTTGGCGGCTCTCTGCCCAACGACTGCTTTGCCGAGGTGCTGAACCTGCCGACGATCTGGGTGCCGCATTCCTATGCAGGCTGTTCGCAGCACGCGCCCAACGAACATATCCTGAAATCCCTGTCGCGTCAGGCGCTGGTGGCGATGACCGGGCTGTTCGCCGATTTGGCCGAACAGGGCCTGCCAAAGGATTGATCCGGTGCCCCTTGCCCCTCAGGACATGATCGCCCTGCGTGACACCGTGCGTGCGGGGCAATCGGCTCTGTGGGTCAATCCCGCCTATATGCCCGCCAACGACCCCGTGGCGCGCGTCGATCTGGACCGGGCCTGCGATGACTGGGCCATGCTGGCCCCGCTGCTCGCGCGGCTGTTCCCTGAATTGGAGGCGTCGGGCGGGCGCATCGCCTCGGACCTGATCCCAGCCCCCGCAGGGGCATTTGGCGATCATGCGGGCACCCTGCTGATCAAGGGCGACCATGCCCTGCCGGTGGCCGGGTCGATCAAGGCGCGCGGCGGTCTGTTCGAAGTGTTCATGTGCGCCGTCACCCAGGCCCGCGCGGCAGGGGTGCTGGCCCCCAACGCGCCCCTCACCGATCTGGCTGATATGCGCGATTTCTTTGCGGCCCGCACGATCGCGGTCGGTTCTACCGGCAATCTGGGTCTCAGCGTCGGCATCGCCGCACGCGCGCTGGGGTATGCCTGTGTCGTGCATATGTCGAGCGACGCCAAGCCGTGGAAGGTCGACCGCCTGCGCAAGCTGGGGGTCGAGGTGGTGCTGCACACCGCCGATTACACCACCGCCGTTGCCGCCGCGCGGGATGCCACGGCGGACGATCCCGACAGCTATTTTGTCGATGACGAATCCTCGGAACTGCTGTTTCGCGGCTACAGTGCGGCAGCGGCAGAGCTGGCCGCGCAACTGGACGCGATGGGCGTTGCCATCGGCCCCGACCGTCCCCTGTGCCTGTACCTGCCCTGCGGCATTGGCGGCGCGCCGGGTGGCATCGCCTATGGCGCGCGGGCGATGTTCGGAGCCCATGCCCACAGCTTTTTCGTCGAGCCGCAGCAATCCGCCTCGGCCCTGTGCCAGATGGCCTTCGATGCGCCGTCCGTGCACGATCTGGGCCTCAGCAACCGGACCGAAGCCGACGGCATGGCCGTTGCCACCCTGTCGCCGCTGGTGCGCGCGCGCATGCACGACCGCCTGGCGGGGGTCTGCACGGTGGGCGATGCGGACATGCTGCGCTGGGTCGCGGCGGGCCATGCCCACGGGTTGCAATTCGAACCCTCGGCCACTGCCGGCTTTGCAGGACCACAGCACCTGATGCACAGCGCGGCGGGCAAGGCGTTTCGCACGGCCCACATGGCCCACGTGCAACCCGAAAACATCGTGCACGTCGTCTGGGCCACCGGCGGCCTGTTCGTCCCCGACGCTGCCCACCGCGCCTTTCTGGACGCCGCCGCAGCCCTGCCCGCCGCCCTTGACCTGCCACAGGAGATCACCCCATGACCAACCCCGCCAGCCTTGGCGCCATCGACGCCCGCCGCCTGATCGCGCGCAAAAAATTGTCGCCGGTCGAGCTGGCGCAGGCGTGCATCGCGCAGGTCGAAACGCTGGATCACGCGGTAAACGCCCTGATCGCGCGCGACTTTGACGGGATGCTGGAGGGCGCGAAAAAGGCCGAAACCGCCGTGATGTCGGGCGCGCCCCTGGGGGCGCTGCACGGCCTGCCCTTTGCGGTGAAGGACATGATTGATGTGACGGGCCTGCCCACCACCTTCGGGTCTGAAGCTTTTGCGAACAACATCGCCACCGGCGACGACGCCATCGTTGCTGCCATGCGCGCGGCGGGCGGTTTGCCGATGGGCAAGACCAACACGCCGGAATGGAGCGCGGGCGGCAACACCCGCAACCGCGTCAACGGGGTGACCGCAAACCCCTACGACCTGACGCGCACCTGTGCCGGATCGTCGGGCGGCTCGGCGGTGGCGCTGGCCTGTGACTATGCCCCGCTGGCCACCGGATCGGACACCGGCGGCAGCCTGCGCAATCCGGCGGCCTATTGCGGCATCGTGGGCTACCGGCCCAGCCCCGGCGTGGTGCCGGGCAACACCCGCGCGGCAGGGTTGATCCCCATGCCCACCTCGGGTCCGATGGCGCGCAGCGTGGCGGATGCAGGGTTGATGCTGTCGGTGCTGGCCCGCCCGGACCGCAACGACCCGTTCACCACCGTGATCGACGGGCAAACGCCGTGGGATGCGGCAAGCTTTGCCAACCTGCCACGCCGCGACCTGTCATCCCTGCGCATCGCAGTCACCGAGGACTACGGCTTTGCCCCCACCGAAACGCTGATCCGCGACCACTTCCGCGCGATCCTGCCCAAGCTGGCACCGTTCCTGGGCGAGGTCACCGAAGCCATCCCCGATTGCACCGACGCCGACCGCATCTTTTCCGTCCTGCGCGGGGTGCAGTTCTTGGGTGTCCACGCAAAACTTTACGACGAAACCCCCGATCAGGTCGGCCCCAACGTCGCTGACAACGTGCGCGAAGGCCGCAGCTATTCCGCCGAGGACGTGGCCCAGGCGATCTTTGCCCAAGGGCGCTATCACCGCGACTGGCAGGCGTTTTTCGAGCTGCACGACTTTATCATCTCGCCCGCCGTCACCATCAGCCCGCGCCCGTGGCGCGAACTCTACCCGACCGAAATCGACGGCACGCCCACCAAAAGCTATTATCACTGGCTGGCGATGGCCTATGCCTCGACCATTCCGGGGCATCCGTCGATCACGATCCCCTGCGGGATGGACGCGAACGGCATGCCCTTTGGCCTGCAAATCGTCGGGCGGCGTCACGACGATCTGGGTGTGCTGGCCGTCGCCGCCGAACTTGAGGCGATCATCGCAGGCACCGATCTGGCCGTGCCTGCCCCCGACTTTGCCGCCCTGCGCACCGCCCCACCGCTGTCGCAGGCGGACGAATTCCTGACATTCAACTGAAAGCGTTAACCATGAACATCCCCCTCTCGAAAACCCGCCGCATCGACAACACCCTGTACCTGTCCGGCGAGCTGGGCTTTGACGCCAACGGCAAGATCCCCGAGGGCATCACCGCGCAAACCGAAAACTGCATCGCCAACATCAAGGCGACGCTGGCCACCGAAGGGCTGGACCTGTCGCACGTAATCTCGGCCACCTGTTACCTGACCGATCCGGCGGATTTTGCCGCCTTTAACGCGGTCTATGCCGCCGCATTCCCGCAACCCTACCCCGTGCGCACAACCCTTGCCGCCGCGCTGATGATCGACGCCAAGGTCGAAATCACCGTGATCGCACAAGGCTGACCGGAATGGCGGATTTCCTTGTTCTGGGTGCCGGCATGGTCGGGATCAGCGCCGCACTGGCCTTGCAGGCGCAAGGCCATGCGGTGCGCGTGATCGACCAGCGTGGACCGGGCGAGGAAACCAGCCACGGCAACGCGGGCGTCATTCAGGCCGAGGCCCGCGCGCCCTATGCCATGCCGCGCGATCTGGCGACGCTGTTGCGTTACGGGCTGGGGCGCAGCAACGACTTTCGGCTGGACCCCGCGGTTCTGCCGGGGTCGGCACGCGCCTTGCTGGACTATTTCCGCCACTCGGCCCCCGCCCGCTATGCCCAAGTGATCCCGCATTACGCCGCACTGATCGCCCGCGCGACCGCCGACCACGGCACGCTGGTGGCCGACGCAGGCGCCGACGCCCTGATCCGCCGCACCGGACTGGGCGAGATTTACGAGACCGCGCAGGATTTCGACGCGCGTGCGCAGACCGCCACCGACTTTGCCGAAACCCACGGGTTGGCGCTGCGCTGCGTGGCCGGGTCCGACCTGCGCACTGAAGAACCGGCGCTGACCCGCAGCCCGGCGGGTGCCATCGTCTGGGACGAAAGCTGGAGCACATCCGACCCCGGCGCGCTGGTCCGCGCCTATGCCAAACTGTTCGAGGCACGCGGCGGCACGATCCTGCAAAGTGCCGTGCACCAGATCACCGAGACCGTCACCGGCTGGCGCGTGGACCGCGATGGCGGCCATCTGAGCGCGGAACATCTGGTGGTGGCGCTGGGACCGTGGTCGCCTGCGCTGTTGAAACACCTGGGCTACCGTGTGCCGATGGTGATGAAACGCGGCTATCACGGGCACTACGATATGCAGGGGAAACTTGCCCGCCCCTATCTGCTGGCCGATCACGGCGTGGTCATGTCGACCATGGCGCGCGGCCTGCGCATCACCACGGGTGCGCATCTGGCCCGCACGACAGCCCCGCAAAATCTGGCGCAACTGACCCACGGAGCAGCCGCGGCGGGCGCATTGGTCGGGTTGAACGGCCCCGTGCCTGACAGCCAGTGGCAAGGCGTGCGCCCCTGCCTGCCGCGCATGTTGCCCATGGTGGGCCGTGCGCCGCGCCACGACAAACTGTGGTTCAACTTTGGCCACGGGCATCAGGGCCTGACCCTTGGGCCGACCACCGGCGCGCTGCTGGCCGACATTGTGGATGGCCGGGACGATGCGCTGACGCGGGCGCTGGCCCCCTAAAACGGCAGTGGCGCGTTGTCCTTGACCTCTTTCATCACGAAAAAGCTGCGGATCTGCCGCACGCCGGGCAGGGCGATCAGCATCTTGCTGTGCAGCGCGTTGAAATCCGCCATATCCCGCACGCGGATTTTCAGCAGGTAATCGAAATCCCCCGCCACCAGGTTGCAATCCAGCACCTCGGGCATGGCAATCACCGCGTCCTCGAAGGCGGCAAAGCTGTCGGGCGTGGACCGGTCCAGCACCACGCCCACCATCACCAGCGACCCCAGGCCCACCGACACCGGATTGATCCGCCCGCGCACGTCCAGCACATGCTGGTCCGCGAACAGGCGTCGTATCCGGCGGTGACAGGTGGCCGGGCTGATGTTCACCCGCTGCGCGATCTCGGCATTGGTCAACCGCCCGTCCTGCTGCAACAGCCGCAGAATCCTGCGGTCGATTCTGTCGATGCCTTCTGTGGAAGATTCTTCCATAATTTACCTGACTATCTATCGCACCGAATAGTATTTTCGGTTTCTCATCAGAAATATGTAAAACATGCCCCCAACTTAGAAAGCACATTTCATCCTTCTTCCCCTAACATGCACCAAAGCCAAACCGGAAGGAAAACCATGTCCCTGCTTGATAAATTCGAACGCTACCCGCTGACATTCGGGCGCACCGCCATCGAACACCTGCCCCGCCTGAGCGAAGCCCTGGGCGGCAAGGTCGAAATCTACGCCAAACGCGAAGACTGCAACTCGGGTCTGGCCATGGGCGGCAACAAGCTGCGCAAGCTGGAATATATCGTCCCCGACGCCATCGCCTCCGGTGCCGACACGCTGGTGTCCATCGGCGGGGTCCAGTCGAACCACACCCGTATGGTCGCCGCCACCGCCGCAAAGATCGGCATGGATTGCGTTGTGATCCAGGAAAAATGGGTGCCGCACCACGATGCCGTCTATGACCGCGTCGGCAACATCATGATGACCCGCCTGATGGGCGCGGATTCGCGTCTGGTCGATGAAGGCTTTGACATCGGCATCCGCAAAAGCTGGGAAGACGCGATCAAATCGGTCGAGGACAAGGGCGGCAAGCCCTATGCCATTCCCGCCGGTGCCTCGGTGCACAAATACGGCGCACTTGGCTATATCGGCTTTGCCGAAGAGGTTGCCGAGCAAGAGAAGGAACTGGGCTTCAAGTTCGACTATATCGTCGTTTGCGTCGTCACCGGCTCGACTCAGGCGGGGATGATCGTGGGCTTTGCCGCGCAGGACCGCGCCGAAAGCGTGATCGGCATCGATGCCTCGGGCACACCCGAACAGACCCGCGCCCAGGTGCGCAGCATCGTCGATGACACCGCCGAGCTGGTCGGCCTTGGCCGCAAGGTCCGCGAAGACGAGATCGTGATCAACAATGACTACGCCTATCCCGCATATGGCGTGCCGTCGGACGAAACCAACGAAGCGATCCGCCTGGCGGCCCGCACCGAGGCGATGATCACCGACCCGGTTTACGAAGGCAAATCCATGCAGGGCATGATCGACCTGACGCGCAAGGGCTTCTTCCCCGAAGGATCCAAAGTGCTCTACGCCCACCTGGGCGGCGCACCGGCGCTGAACGGCTACGCGTCGTATTACAAAGAGGGCTGATCCCTCCCCAGCCCCGCATGGGCCGCTCTGTCAGAGTGGCCCATGTCAAAGACCGGCATGCAAGATCGGCAACCGATATCGGCAAACTCTTGCAATTTTCTCTATTTATGCCCTATAAACATTCAACTTTTGACGAACACAAGATCGGCAAAAAATGTTGGAAACACCGGGCCGCATAGAACCCTGCTTTTTCGAAGATCACATCCCCGCCGCACTGGCTGACCTGTCGGTCGAAATCCAGCGCGCCGCCAGCGATCTGGGGCATGGCCTGCACCCCGACAGCGCCGCCGAGCTGGCCGACCTGGTGCGGATGATGAACTGTTACTACTCCAACCTGATCGAAGGTCACAACACCCGCCCGCGCGACATCGCCCGCGCACTGGCCGGTGCCGAACTCGAGGCGGAAACCCGCCCCCTCGCGCTTGAGGCGCGCGCCCATGTCATCGTGCAGCGCGCCATCGACCAGATGCACCGCGACGGGACATTGCCTGCGCCCACTTCAGTTGAATTCCTGACATGGGTGCACCGCGCCTTTTACGACGAAATGCCCGACGAATTCCGTGTGGTCGACCACCCCGACGGCACACAGGAACCCATCGTGCCGGGCCGGATGCGTCAGCCCGGCGACCGCGAGGTGGCCGTGGGGCGGCACCTGCCGCCGTCGTCCGACCGCGTGGCGGCCTTCATGGAGCATTTCGACAAGCGCTTTCGCATCGCCGAACGGTCCGCCAGCGGGCGGATCATCGCCATTGCCTCGGCGCATCACCGGCTGAACTTCATCCATCCCTTTCCCGACGGGAACGGCCGCGTCAGCCGGCTGATGTCGCACGCGATGGCGCTGAATGCGGGGATCGGGGGCAACGGGCTGTGGTCGATCTCGCGCGGGTTGGCGCGGGGGCTGGAGGATCGCGGCGAATACAAACAGATGATGGACCACGCCGACACCCCCCGCCGGGGCGACCGCGACGGACGCGGCAACCTGTCCCAGGCGGCGCTGCAAACATTCTGCACATGGTTTCTGCAGGTGGCGCTGGATCAGGTCACTTTTTCGGCGAAATTGTTCGATCTGGGCGGGCTGGAGAAACGCTATCGCAGGTTGGTGGCCGACACCATCGACGACAAACGCGCGCCGGACCTGATGTCGGCGGTCCTGCGCCACGGCACACTGGACCGTGGCGACGCGCAGATCGTCCTGAAGACATCCGAACGCACGGCACGCAACACGCTGAAATTGCTGACAAGCGCGGGTTTCCTGACCTCAAGCGGGCCGAAAACGCCCGTACGGCTGGCCTTTCCGCTGGATTACCGCGAGCGGCTTTTTCCCAACCTCTTTGCCGAGGCTGATGTGCTATAAACAACGAAGCCTAGGTTAAGAAAGTGGCCAGATAGATGATTTCAGTTGAAGTAGAAAATCATGATGATCCCGAATACGGGCCAACGCCGGTTGTGAACCTTATCATCACCGCAGATGAAATCGATCAGTTGATCGTGGACCTACAGAGCCTGCAAAAATCGAGAAGTGGATCTTCTCTGCATCTTTTTTCAAGTGCTTGGGGCAATGGAGATCTAAGTGTCACTCAACTTTTCAACGGGTCCAATCCCGTACACCATTTGCATGTGTTGCGCACAGGTGATCCCAAAGACCCCCTTGAAGATGTGTGAACCATTCGCACTCACATTTCGAAACTGCGACGTTTAGCTCTCCTAAAAATCCACCTCGATCGCAATCCCCTGCGCCACCGCCAGATCCACAACCGCCGCCGCCACGGCCAGATCCTGCAGGCCCACGCCGGTGCCGTCAAACAGCGTGATCTGGTCGTCGCTGACCCGCCCCGCGTGGGTGCCGTTGATGACCGCGCCCAACTGGTGCACGTCGCTTTCGGCAATCAGCCCCTCAGCCACCGCGTGCTGTGCCTCGCCAATCGACACCGATTGCGCGACCTCGTCGGTAAAGACCGTGGCCCGCGCCAGCAGCGCCGCCTCGACCTCTTGCTTGCCCTTGGTGTCGGTGCCCATGCACGCCAGATGGCAACCGGGTGCCACATGATCCGCCATCAGCGACGGGGAAAACGCAGACGTGATGGAAATGATCACATCCGCCTCGACCATGCCGGGCAGATCGACCGCCTGGAACGGCACGCCTGCCTCGCGCGCGATCTTCTCGATGTTGGGCAGCATCTCGGGGTGATAGTTCCAGCCGATCACCTTGTCGAAATCCCGCTGCTCCAGCGCCGCACGCAGCTGGAATGTCGCCTGATGGCCCGCACCCACCATACCGATCACGCGTGCATCCTTGCGCGCCAGATGTTTGATCGACACCGATGACGCAGCGGCGGTGCGCAGGGCGGTCAACAGGTTGCCCCCCACCATCGCCCGCGCCCTGCCGGTGTCGGGATCGAACAGGAACACCGTGGACTGGTGGTTGATCAGGTTCCGCTTTTCCAGGTTGTTCGGCCAATACCCGCCCGCCTTCAGGCCCAGCGTCAGCCCGGCGCGGTCAAACCCGCCCTTGAACCCGTACAGCGCATCCTCGTGACCAATCGCCTCGCGCACGACGGGGAAGTTATAGGCATCGCCCGCCGCCATGGCGGCAAAGACCTGTTCCACCGCATCAAAGGCGGCGGCTCGGGTCATCAGGTTGGCAATCTCGCGTTCGGGGACGATCAGCATGGGGGTGGCTCCGGTCAGTTTGGGACAGTGCAGGCGACCGCGTGCCGCCTGCACAAAGGGGATCAATAGGCTTTGCCGCGCGCCGACACCGGCCACAGGACCTCGACCTTGTCGCCGCGCACGCCCACGTACCAGTCGTGTACGTTGGCGGTGGGGTCACAGTGCCCCGGCACCAGCCGCAGCTTGTCGCCCACTTTCAACACGCCGTCAGGGTCGGATACCACGCCGTGCTCATCGGAACATTTGGTGTATTCGATATCCGTGCGGCCAAAGATCACCGGCAACCCGCTGTCCACCGACTGCGCTTTCAGGCCCGCATCCACAACCGCAAGGCCGGGCTTGGCGTGGCTCATCACCTGCGTGAGAATAAAGAACGCATTTTCCCATTCGCCTTGGTCGATACGCTGTCCGCTGGCATCCAGAATGCGGCCGTAATCGGCATCCATGAACGCATAGGACCCGCATTGCAGTTCGTTATAAACGCCCGAGTTGCTCTCAAAGTAATAGCTGCCCGTGCCGCCGCCCGAGACTAGCTCGCATTCGATGCCTTCGGCCTTCAACCCGTCAACCGCGTCCTTGACCTGTGCAATCGCAATGTCCAGCTTGGCCTTGCGGGCCTCATAGCTGTCCAGATGCTGCATAGCACCCTGATAGGCCTGGATGCCGGTAAAGGTCAGACCGTCCGCCGCCTGCACCGCCTTGGCAATCTCGATCACCGCATCCGTGGTGGTCACACCGCACCGCCCCGCGCCACAGTCGATCTCGACCAGCACCTCGATCTCGGTGCCATGTTTCACCGCCGCCGCCGACAGCTCGGCCACGTTGGCCACGTCATCCACGCAGACGATGGTGCGCGCGCCGAACTTGGGCAGCCGCGCCAGCCGGTCGATCTTGGCCGCATCGCGGACCTGGTTCGACACCAGAATATCCTTGATCCCGCCACGGGCGAACACCTCGGCCTCGGACACTTTCTGACAGCAAACGCCAACAGCACCGCCCAGACGTTCCTGCAACTTGGCCACGTCCACCGACTTGTGCATCTTGCCATGCACGCGGTGGCGCATCCCGTGCGCTTTTGCGTAATCGCCCATCTTGACGATGTTGCGCTCCAGCGCGTCCAGATCCAGCACAAGGCACGGCGTCTGGATGTCCGCCGCATCCATGCCCGGCAGCGCCGGCACGTCATAGCCCACTTCGAGGCCGTCGAATTTAACAGGTGCATTCATGGTGTTGGCTCCTTCAATTGGACCACGGCAGAGCGTCAAGATCGACGTTGCCCCCGGTGATGATGATCCCGACCCGCTTGCCCGCGAACCGGTCCTTGTTGGCAAGGATGGTGGCCAGCGGCACGGCGCTGCTGGCTTCCATCACGATTTTCATACGCTTCCACGTCAGTTTCATCGCATCCACGATCTGATCTTCCGAGGCTGTCAGGACATCGCTGACGTGGTTTGACACGAAATGCCATGTCAAATCTTTCAGCGGCACCTTCAGCCCGTCGGCAATCGTGTCCGGCGCATCGTCCGCAATGATGTGACCCGCACGGAAACTGCGCGCGGCGTCGTCGGCCTGTTCCGGCTCGGCGGCAATAATCTGCACCTCGGGGGCCAGATGTGACAGGGTCAGGCAGGTGCCCGAAATCATGCCGCCGCCACCGATAGGGGCCACGACCATATCCAGCCCGTCGGTCTGCTCCATCAGCTCGCGCGAACAGGTGCCTTGACCCGCGATCACACGCGGATCGTTGTAGGGGTGCACAAAATCGCCCCCCGTGCGCGCCTGCACCTCGGCAAAGACCGCCTCGCGCGATGTGGTCGACGGTTCGCATTCGGTGATCATGCCGCCATAGCCGCGCACTGCATCCTTTTTCGCCTGTGGCGCGGTGCGGGGCATGACCACGTTGCACGGGATTCCCCGCCGCCCGGCGGCGTAGCTGAGCGACAGCGCGTGGTTGCCCGACGAATGGGTGCAGACACCAGCCTTTGCCTCGGCATCGGACAGGCCGAACACCGCGTTCGACGCGCCGCGCACCTTGAATGCGCCCGCCTTCTGGAAATTCTCGCATTTAAAGAACAACTGCGCACCGGTCAGCTCGTTCAGGAACGAAGACGTCAAAACCGGCGTGCGGTGGATATAGGGCGCAATCCGGTCGTGCGCCGCCAGCATGTCGTCAAAGGTCGGGATATACATGGCCGTATCCTTCATCACGCGGCGTCCTGCTGCCGCTCGGCGCGGTTGGCGCGATAATAATCCTGCGCCGCCGCCACGCCCGAGCCAAGCGTAATATCCAGACCCAGGTCGGCCATGCACATTTCCGCCGTCGCAATCCCCGACAGCATCATGACATCCGTCAGGCTGCCCAGATGGCCGATGCGGAACACCTTGCCCGCAACCTCGCCCAGACCGACGCCAAAGGCGACGCCGTAAACCTCTGCCGCGTGGGTCACGATGCTGGTCGCGTTGAACCCCTCGGGCGTGCGGATGGCACTGACCGTGTCGGAGTAAAGATCCGGGCTTGCCGCACACAGATCCAGCCCCCAGGCGCCCACCGCCGCCCGCACGCCTTCGGCAATGCGGTGATGGCGGGCAAAGACATTTGCCAGCCCCTCGTCCAGCAGCATCCCGCAAGCGGTGTTCAACCCGTTCAGCAGGCCGACCGCAGGCGTGTAGGGATAGGCGCTGTTGGCATAGCCCTTGGCCATGTCGTGCACGTCAAAGAAGGTGCGCGGCAGCTTGGCGGATTTCGTGGCCTCCATCGCCTTGGCGCTGAACCCGACGATGCCCAGACCGGCGGGCAGCATGAACCCCTTTTGCGATCCGGTCACGGCCACATCGACGCCCCAGTCGTCAAACCGGAACTCCATCGACCCGATCGACGACACGCCGTCCACGAACAACATCGCAGGGTGGCCCGCATCATCCAGCGCCTGACGCACCGCCGCAATGTTCGACCGCACGCCGGTCGCGGTTTCGTTGTGCGTGGCCAACACCGCCTTGATCTGGTGACCCGTGTCAGCCGCCAGAATCTCGGCATAACGGTCCGCAGGCACGCCCTGCCCCCACGGGGTTTCGACCACGTTCACGTTCAGCCCGTGGCGCTGGCACATATCGATCCAGCGTTGCGAAAACATCCCGTTGCGCGCCGCCAGCACGGTGTCGCCCGCGCTGAGCGTGTTGGTCAGCGCCGTTTCCCAGCCCCCCGTGCCGGTCGAGGGGAAAATGAACACCTCGGCGCTGGTGCTTTTCAGCACCTTTTGAACGCCCGCACGGGCGGGGTGCAGGATCTGCCCGAACAGCGGCGACCGGTGGTCGATGGTCGGCATGTCGCAGGCCTTGCGCAGGTTCTCGGGGATGTTGGTCGGCCCCGGAATGAAAACTGGGTTCTGAAAGCTCATGTCCGTCTCCTTGATGTGTTGCACCCACCTTAGGACAGTGATCGCGCGCACCCAATTTTTTTGAAATCGTTTTTCAAAAGTGCTATAAAAGGAATAATCACGTCATGTCAGTGCCTTGCATTTTTCATATCGTGAAAACGGCTTTCGCTTTAAATCAAAGGCATTATATGGTTTCCCAAGATAATCCCCCCTCCGAGCCCCGCCGCGCCCGTGGCCGCCCCCGCGACTGGTCCGACAAGACCGCGCAGAACACCATCAAATCACTGGACCGCGCGATGGAGGTGTTCGAATTCCTCAGCGAACACCAGGGCAAGGCGCTGACCACGCTTGCCACCGAAACCGACCAGTCCCCGGCCACGGTCTATCGCATCCTCGTGACCCTCGAAGGGCGCGGGCTGGTGGAATTTGACGCCGTGGAACAGCTTTGGCACATCGGCCCGCGCGCCTTTGTCATCGGTGCGCGGTTCCTGCGCCGCACCAGCCTGGTCGAACGCGCCCGCCCGGTGATGCGCCGGCTGATGGAGCAGACGGGCGAGACGGCAAATCTGGGTATCGAACGCGGCGGGCAGGTTCTGTTCGTCAGCCAGGTCGAGACCGAGGCCACCATCCGCGCCTTCTTCCCCCCCGGCACCCTGTCGCCCATGCACGCCTCGGGCATCGGCAAGGCGCTGCTGGCGGAAATGGACGACGCGCGGTTGCAGCGCGCTTTGGCGGGCAAAACGCTCACCGCCTTCACCCCGCACAGCATCACCGATCTGAACGCCCTGCGCGCCGATCTGGCACAGGTCCGCGCGCGTGGCTATGCGGTGGACGCCGAAGAACGCAACATCGGCATGCGCTGCATCGCGGCCCCCGTGTTCGACATCCACCAAGAGGCGGTGGCGGGGATTTCGGTTTCAGGGCCGACCAGCCGCGTGGGTCTGGAGGATATTGAGCGGTTGAGTGTCGCGGTGCGCGCAGCGGCAGCGGATTTGTCGGCGACGTTGGGGGGTTAGGGTTGGCAACGCCACGCAGCCAGACCCGGGCGCGGACTCGTCGTTATTCAGTCTCTGATCCCACTTCTAACGACGCAACGATGCAGCCGTGTTGCGAAATAGGTCGCGAGGATCTCATTTTCCGCATACTCACCAGGGTTTTTCCAATACGACCCTAGACGACCAACAAGGCCAGCTATCCAATCCGCAGCCTGCATGGTCTGATAGCGATGGCTTTCTAATTGAAAAGGCGGCTCAATAAGGCAGCGCCTGTTATCGGTTCCGTACATTGCGATTGCCGCCTGCGTAACCAAGGCCGATCGCTGGTCATGCTCATCGAGGGCAAGGAGAAACTTCTCGCACGGTGTGCAATCTTTCTCACAGTGCTGGTCTATGCGCTTGATGGCCTCACGCAAAATATGCCGATAAAGCGCGTTCGCATCGTGGATGCCTGGAGCATCATGCTTACGTTGTCCGACATAAAAGGCAAATCCACCAAGCTTTGTGATCTTATTGAAAAGACGGTTTGTGAAATTGCGCAGCTCTTGGTAGTTTTTGACGTTCCGTACTGTATAAAGCGCCGCACCTTTCTTTTCCCAAACTGACGGATGTTTATCCGAACGGTCAATCTCGAATTTCAAAAGCTCGCATTTTCGTTGATAGAACCAGGTTCCAAAATTGCGCACTTCCTCGATCGGGAGGACAAGTCCAGCAAGTCCAAAAACCGGGCTGTCGTTGTGCTGAGGATCATTGCGGCTAATGTAAGGGCCGATGTGGCCAAACTCGTCCAGATAGGCAATGTACGTCAAAACATTCTCCAAAAACACGAAAACCCGCGCTTACGCGCGGGCCTCGGAATGAGGGCAATACACGACTGCGCCTCACGAACCTAATTAGGTGATCAGGCTTCGATTGTCAACTTCCAACAAAACCACCATTCTGAAGAAACAAAGCGACAGAGGTGTCATTAGTACTGTCGGCACCCCTCTGCCCTGACGGCCAGCCGCTGCCCTTATGTCGCGAGCCCCCTAAAACGTCCGCCGCAAACTCATATGCCGGTTCACGTCCTTATACAGCAGGTACCGGAACCGCCCCGGCCCGCCCGCGTAACAGGCCTGCGGGCAGAACGCGCGCAGCCACATGTAATCGCCGGCCTCAACCTCGACCCAGTCCTGGTTCAGTCGGTAAACCGCTTTCCCTTCAAGCACATACAGCCCATGTTCCATCACATGCGTCTCGGCAAAGGGGATCACCGCCCCCGGCTCGAACGTCACGACGGTCACGTGCATGTCGTGGCGCAAATCGCTGGGGTCCACAAACCGAGTGGTCGCCCATTTGCCATCCGTATCCGGCATCACCGTGGGCGCAATGTCGGCCTCGTTGGTGACGATCACCTCGGGCATCGGCAGCCCCTCGACCGGCTCGAACGCCTTGCGCACCCAATGAAACCGCAGCATTTCGTCGCTTTCGTTGTGCAGGGTCCAGCCACACTGCGGCGGCAGGAAGGCATAGCCGCCGGGCGTCATCACATGCACTTCGCCATTCACGCGCAGGGTCGCGGTGCCCTCGACGATGAACAACACGCCCTCGGCGCCGTCGTCATTCTCGGGCTTGTCCGAACCGCCACCGGGCGCGACCTCCATGATGTATTGCGAAAACGTCTCGGCAAAACCGCTGAGGGGGCGCGACAGAACCCACAGGCGGGTGCCCTCCCAGAACGGCAAAAAGCTGGTGACGATGTCGCGCATCGTGCCCTTCGGGATCACCGCATAGGCATCGGTGAACACCGCGCGGTCGGTCAAAAGCTGCTCTTGTCCCGGATGCCCGCCGGTAGGGGCGTAATATTTCGCTGACATCAGCGTCTCCTGTAAGGCTGTCGAATTCAGGCCACTATGGGCCACACCGCCCGCCGCCGCCATCTGGAAAACGGCGACAGCACCTTTCGGTTTGATTTGACAATCCTCAGGGGGTTATCGGTTTTCCAACTAAATCGCGGCTTCCAGCACAGGCGCGCCCTTGCTGGCCCGCCCCGCCACGTAAACCTGCGCCACCGCGCGGTCATCGCCCAGCATTTGCAGGATGAACAATTCGTCAGACAGGCTGCCCGCCCGCTGCATCCGCAGGTCCATCGCCGGTGTCGCGCGCGCGTCCAGCACCACGACATCGGCTTCGGTCCCTGCGTCCAGCGTGCCGATCTTGCCTTCCAGCCCCAGCGTCACCGCATTGCCCCGCGTGATCCAGTGGAACGCGCGCAAGGGGTGCAGCGACTGGCCCTGCAATTGCAACACCTTGTAGCCTTCGTTCAGCGTTTGCAGCATGGAATAGCTGGTCCCCGCCCCCACATCCGTCGCAATCGCATTGCCAATCCCGCGCGCCCTCAGACCCGCGCCGTCGAACAACCCGCTGCCCAGGAACAGGTTCGACGTCGGGCAAAACACCGGATGCGCCCCCGTCTCGGCCAGCGCGTCGATCTCGCGCGGGGTCAGGTGGATGGCGTGGCCCAGCAACGCCTTGGGGCCAAGCAAACCATAGGTTTCGTACACATCCAGATAGTCCCGCGCCTGCGGATAGAGTTCACGGGTAAAGTCGATCTCGGCGTGGTTTTCCGACAGATGCGTCTGCACATAGCAATCGGGGTTTTCCGCCACCAGCGCCTGCGCCATCTCCATCTGCGCAGGGGTCGAGGTGATGGCAAAGCGCGGCGTGATCGCATAGGACGCACGCCCCTTGCCATGCCAGTCGCGGATCAACGCCTGTGTATCGTCATAGCCCGACTGCGGTGTGTCCATCAGCCCGTCGGGCGCGTTGCGGTCCATCATCACCTTGCCGCCGATCATCCGCATGTCGCGCCGCGCGGCTTCGGCGAAAAACGCGTCCGCCGATGCCTTGTGCACCGAACAATAGGCCACCGCCGTCGTCGTGCCGTGCCCCAGCAGCAGGTCGTAAAACTTACCCGCCATTGCCGCGCTGTGGTCAGGGCTGGCAAATCGGGTCTCCTCGGGGAAGGTATAGCTGTTTAGCCAGTCCAGCAACTGCGCCCCCCACGAGGCAATCACCTGCACCTGCGGGAAATGAATATGCGTGTCGATGAACCCCGCCATCAGCAGATGCGGGCGGTGGTCGATCACCTGCGGCTGCACCGCTTGGGCGGCGACGGCTGTATAATCGCCCGAGGCGACGATCAAGCCGCCCTCGATCAACACCGCGCCGTCTTCGCAATACTGATAGGCAGCGGTGTCCTCCGGCCCCGTGGGTTCGGCGGAAAAGTTCAGCGTGCGGCCACGCAACAGGGTCTGCTTGGGTGTCATGTCATCTGTCCTTGGAAATAGGCACCCAAGGCGCTGTGCGCGCCTTGGGTCTGTTTGGTCATTCGCCGGGGGCTATGCCCGGGGCGTTCTCGGGCAGGGGCATCTCGGGGATCTCATCCTCGCGGTGAAAGATCGGATAGATGAACAGGAACGCCGCCGCGATCAGATAGCCCACGGCGACCCCGCTGAACGCAGGCCAATGCAGGCTGGCCGCATGGATGATCCCCACCAACGACATCCCGAACGCCGCCAGCGCAAAGCCGCCTGCGTTGCGGAAATTGCCGTCGATGACGCTGGCCACGATGGCACCCCAGATCAGCCCGGTCAGGATGGCCCCCTGGCTCAGCGCCAGATGCCCGGTGTAATGCGCACCCTGCTGCAACAATGCCGCGGTCAGCGCCGGATCGCCCATCTGCGGCAGGTCCTGCGCCCCCACTGCAGCCAGCGCGCCCATCATCGCACCCCATTTGATCATCAGGAATGACGAGATATGCGGCATCATCGCAATGGTGACGGCTGCCATATGCTCGGTCTTGACCGAATGGGCGGTGTTGGTGATCAGGCTCAGCGCCACGAACACCAGCACGGGCGCGGCAGCGGCCACCGGGATCAGGTTGTTCAGAAACGCCAGCAGGCCAAAGAACACGGCAAAGGGAATGACCAGCCCGACCCCGATGATATAGCCCGAATGCGCCCCCATCTTCTTGTAGGCCGGATGCCCGATATAGGCCGTCGTCGGAAACGGC
This sequence comes from Pseudosulfitobacter pseudonitzschiae, assembly GCF_900129395.1. GTDB lineage: Bacteria > Pseudomonadota > Alphaproteobacteria > Rhodobacterales > Rhodobacteraceae > Pseudosulfitobacter > Pseudosulfitobacter pseudonitzschiae. The sequence continues at coordinate 9,354 of NZ_FQVP01000011.1, read as the reverse complement.
GAACCGAACAGCGCGCCCACCATGGTGCCGACCCCATCGGTCACCTGACAGGTCGCCACAGGATAGGTGTCCCCCGCCGCCTCGGCGCTTTCGACGTTGTTCATGGTTTCGATGAAGTTGTAGATCTGCACCGGCACCAGGACCAGGAACAGCTCTGGGTTGGCAAACAGGTGCTGGATGCCCACGATCAGGTCGCCGAAATAGGGCAGCGGCGGATAGAACGCGACGCCGTCAAAGCTGACGCTGGCCTTGCCCATGCCCAGTGCCACCACGGTGCCCACGATCAGCGCCAGCAGGCCGGCGGGCATGTTGAACGGCAGCCGGAACCGCCCGACCAGCCCCCACAGGATGATGATCATCGACGCAAAGCCGACGTATGGGTCCTCGAACACCGTGGCCAGCGGTACGGTGCCGATGAACACCAGCGCGATGCCGCACAGCGTGCCCAGCATCCCCGCACGCGGTGTCACCCGTTTCAGCAGCGGGCCGACAATGGCGCCCATCGCGGCGACAATGCCGCCCATGAACCCCGCGCCGATGCCCACCTGCCACGCCAGCAGCGGGTCGTTCGTGGCCCAGTAAATCGGCCCTATTACGCCAAACAGATACACAAACATCACCGGCGTCGAAATGCCGTAAGGCAGTGCGGTGAAATCCCGCCCCGCCCGCGTGGCCGCGCGTTTGGCCAACCATGTGTACACAGCAACCCCCGCCATGATCGCCACCGCAGCCCCGGGCAGGATGCGCCCGAACACGATGGCCGCAGGCATGTCGAACACGAACTGGCAGACCCCCGCCAGCACGATCAGGTTGATCAGGTTGTCGGTGAACAACGCCCAGAACGCGCTGAAATCACTGCGCGCGAACAGTCTGTAATTGTATGTTTTGCCGTCCATGACGGGCACTCCTCCACTGCGACCGGACACGCATGCCTGATGTCAGGCGGTCCTCCCTGTCCGGTCTGTTTGTGCGCCCCCTCCGGGCGCTTCGGTTTCCCCCAAGGGGGCAGTCGCGGCAGTTTCAGAGGTCAATTCAGCCATCACTTCGGCCACCACAAAGGCCGCAATGACGCTGGGCCGCTTGTCGCGGCTGCCGCTTGCCCCGATGGGGCAATTCAATTGTTCGATGCTTTGGCCGTCGCAATGGTCGCGCAGCCAGTTGCGGAATTTCACCCGTTTCGTCGCCGAGCCGATCATGCCGACATAGGCCGCGTCGCCCCGTTCCAGCGCCGCTGACGTCAGCAGGAAATCCAGCCCGTGATCATGGGTCAGCACGACAAAGGCGCTGCCGGCAGGGGCAGTCGCAATCTCGACCTCGGGGATCACGCTTACCCTTGTGTCCACAGCCGCACGGCACTGCGCCAGCTCCTCGGGGCGGGTGTCGACCAGCACGCAGTTCACCGGCAGATGCTGGAACAGATCGGCCAACGCCCGGCCCACATGTCCCGCGCCCATTACGTAAACCGACGGCAAGGCCGCCTGCGCCTGTTGCGCCTGTCTCAGCGCCGCGCGCCGGTCCCCCTGCCGCATCCGCACCAGCGACAGCTCGACCCGCCCGCCGCAGCACTGGCCAATCTCCGGCCCCAACGGCACGTCCATCACTGCGTTCAGCGCGCCGTCGGTCAACATCGCGCGGGCGCGTTCAATCGCCATATGCTCAAGCTGTCCGCCACCGATAGTGCCGCACAGCGCGTGCGGGGCCACGAACATATCCGTGCCCTCGTTGCGCGGCGACGACCCCCGCACGCGGGTCAGCGTCACGCAGATCACCGACGCATGGGCCGACAGGAAATCAGCAAGCGCGCTCATGGCGTCACGCCCCCGCCCGCAACCGCGCCACCGCCATCAGCACCCGCTCGGGCGTGGCAGGGGCATCCAGACGCGGGCAGACGGTGTAATCCGCCACCGAAGCCACCGCCATCGACAGCGCCTCGAATACCGAAATGCCCAGCATAAAGGGCGGCTCGCCCACGGCCTTGGACCGTTTGATCGTCAACTCACGGTTCTCGGACCAATCGGCCAGATTCACGTTGAAAATGCGCGGCCGGTCGCTGGCCAGCGGGATTTTATAGGTCGACGGCGCATGGGTGCGCAGCGCGCCCTTGTCGTCCCACCACAATTCCTCGGTGGTCAGCCAGCCCATGCCTTGAATGAACGCGCCTTCGACCTGTCCCTTGTCCAGAATGGGATTCAACGACCGGCCCACGTCATGCAGGATGTCGGTGCGGGTGACGCGGTATTCGCCGGTCAGCGTGTCAATCGTCACCTCGGAACAGGCCGCACCATAGGCATAGTAATAGAACGGACGCCCCTTGCCGCTGGCACGGTCCCAATGAATCTCGGGCGTTTTGTAGAAACCTGCCGCCGAAAGCTGGACGCGCGCCATATAGGCCTGTTTGATGAAACTGTCGAAGGTCAGCGTGTCGCCGCCAACTTGTACAAGATTGGGCAGAAACCGTACATCTTCGGGGGCCACGCCCCATTTGTCCGAAGCGAACGCAACCAGCCGCCCCTTGATCTGCTCGACCGCGTTCAGCGCCGCCATCCCGTTCAGGTCCGATCCCGACGACGCCGCCGTGGCGGATGTATTGGGCACCTTTTCGGTCGTGGTCCTGGTGATCTTGATGCGGTCGAAATCCACCTGGAACGCATCGGCCACAACCTGCGCCACCTTGGTGTTCAGCCCCTGCCCCATCTCGGTCCCGCCGTGGTTCAGCGCGACAGAGCCGTCCGAGTAAACATGCACCAGCGCACCGGCCTGATTGTAGTGGGTGGCGGTGAACGAGATGCCGAATTTGACAGGCGTCAGAGCGATGCCCTTTTTCAGGATTTTAGACCCTGCATTGAACTCGACAATCTCCGCCCGCCGCTTGCGGTACGCAGCCGTCTCTTCCAGCTCGTCCACCAGCCGGCCGATGATATTGTCCTGCACCTGCTGGTGGTACGGCGTCAGATCCCGCCCCGCATCGCCATAGAAATTGACCTTGCGCACGTCCAGCGGATCGCGCCCCGTGGCATAGGCAATCTCTTCGATCATCCGCTCGGCAGCCACCACACCCTGCGGCCCGCCAAAGCCGCGAAAGGCAGTGTTCGAGACTGTATTCGTCTTCATCGGACGGCTGGTCAGCCGCACATGCGGGTAGAAATAGGCGTTGTCGGCATGAAACAACGCACGGTCGGTCACCGGCCCGGACAGGTCCGACGAATACCCGCAGCGCGCGGCAAAGCAGCTTTCGACCGCCTGAATGCGCCCGTCGTTGTCAAAGCCCACGTCGTAATCCACCACGAAATCGTGGCGCTTGCCGGTGGCGGTCATGTCCTGATCGCGGTCGGGGCGGATTTTCACCGCACGGTTCCATTTCTTCGCGGCCATGGCGGCAACCACACAGAACAGGTTCATCTGGCTTTCCTTGCCGCCAAAGCCACCGCCCATGCGCCGCACGTTCACGGTAACCGCATTGGACGGCACACCCAGCACATGCGCCACCATATGCTGCGCCTCGGAAGGGTGCTGGGTGCTGCAATGCACCACCACGTCGTCGTCTTCGCCGGGAATGGCAAAGGCGATCTGCCCTTCCAGGTACATATGATCCTGCCCGCCGATGGCGATCCGCCCCCGAAGGCGGTTGGGCGCTGCGGCAAAGCCGTCTTCGACCGCGCCGCGTTCCAGTTTCAAGGGGGCTGTGACATGGGGGTATCCGGCCTCCTGCGCGGCACCCACATCCAGTGCATGGGGCAGAACGGTGCAATCCACCTGCGCCAGCTCTGCCGCGCGGCGGGCGGCATCGCGGGTCTCTGCGATCACCGCAAACAGCGGCTGGCCGTGGAATTCGATCTTGTCGGTGGGAAACACCGGCTCGTCGTTCTGGCCCGTGGGGCTGATGTCATTGCACCCCGGCACATCGGCGGCGGTCAGCACGCCGACCACGCCGGGGGCTGTGCGCACCGCCGTCAGGTCAATCGCGTTCAGCGTCGCGTGCGCCACCTTCGAGACACCCAGGTAGGCGTGCAGCGTACCCTGCGGTTGGGGAATGTCGTCGGTGTAATCCGCCGTGCCGGTCACATGTTTGATGGCGCTGTCGTGGATGCGGTCGGTGTGGACCGCGCCACGGATCGAAATATCGTCTTTCATCGCATTCTCCTCCTCAGGCCGTGGCCAGTTGCACCGGCGCAGACGTCGCATCGTCCTGTTCCAGAAAGAACCGGCGCAGCAGGTTCTGGGCCGCCAGCATCCGGTAGTCCGCCGAGGCCCGCCAATCGCTCAGCGGGGCGAAATCCTGCGCCAGCGCCTGCGCTGCCTGTTCAAAGGCACCTTCCGACCACACCGCACCCCGCAAGGCCGCCTCGGCCTGCGCGGCCCGTTTCGGCGTGGCCGCCATGCCGCCAAAGGCGATGCGCACGTCTGCAATCCGATCCCCATCGCGCGTCACGCTGATCCCCGCAGCGACCGATGAAATATCCTCGTCCCGCCGTTTCGAGATCTTGTAGGCGGCGTCGATCTGCCCCTGCACGGGCAGCGGCACGCGGATGCTTTCCACAAACTCGCCCGCCGCGCGGTCCTGTTTGCCGTAGTCGATAAAGAACGCGTCCAGCGGCAGCACCCGCCGCACATCGCCACGCCGCAGGGTGATCTCGGCCCCCAGTGCGATCAGCACCGGCGGCGTGTCCCCGATGGGCGAGCCGTTGGCGATGTTGCCGCCCACGGTGCCCATATTGCGCACCTGCCAGCCCGCGATGCGGTCCCAATAGGGGGCAAGATGCGGGAAATGGTCCGCGATGGCATCCTGACACTCGCTGTAGCTGGCCCCTGCCCCGATGTGCAGCGCGTCGCCCTTCACCTGCACCGTCTTCAGCGCGTCCAGATGGCCCAGGAAAATCGCGGGGCCAATGGGCCGCAGGAATTTCGTCACCCACAGGCCCACATCGGTGGCCCCGGCGATCAGCGTGGCATCGGGATACTCCAGCAAAGCCGCCGCCAGATCGTCCACATCCGCAGGCAGGATCGCCAGATCATCCGCCGGCCCTGTCACCACCCGCTGCCCGTCCCGCAGCGCCGTCAGCTGTGCGGTCACGCGGGCGCGTTCCGTGTTCAGGTGATCGGCAGCGGGGGCGCCATAGCGGCTGACCGCCACGGCGGCGCGGATGATCGGAGCATAGCCGGTGCAGCGGCACAGGTTGCCTTGCAGCGCGGTTTCAACCTGCGCCTCGGTCGGCTCGGGCACCGCCATCCACAGCGCATAGAGCGACATCACGAACCCCGGCGTGCAAAACCCGCACTGGCTGCCGTGATGGTCCACCATCGCCTGTTGCACCGGATGCAGCCGCCCGTCGGGGCCGGACAGATGTTCGATGGTCACCACATGACAGCCATCGACCGAGGCCAGAAACCGGATGCAGGCATTGACCGGCGCATAGCTCAGCCCCTCCGGCCCCAACCGCCCGACCAGAACCGTGCACGCCCCGCAATCGCCCTCGGCGCAGCCTTCCTTGGTGCCGGTCATGCGCCGATCCAGCCGCAGGAAATCCAGCAGCGTCCGGCTGGCGCCGGTATCATGCGCGGTCACCTCGCGGCCATTCAGCAAAAAGCGGATGTGCGTGCGTTGGGTCATGGGGGCCTCCTCAGGGTCGTCCGCCGGCGGCTGGCCGGGCGGCAGTCGAGGCAGGATAGGCCAACCCACTGCATCGAAAAACAGCGCCTTTTGGCAAAGACTTTAAACAAAACGTTGATAATGATAGGGTGAAAAGAGCCTATAAAGGCACATCCAACCACAGCCCGAGTCATCCCATGTCCTATATCGAAAGCCTGAAAGTGTTCGTGCGCGTCGTCGAACTGGGCAGCATCACGTCCGGCGGGCGCGACCTGCGGCTGACACCGGCTGTGGCCAGCAAGCGTATCAAGGAACTGGAAAAACACCTGGGCGTGCGCCTGTTCAACCGCACCACGCGGTCCCTGTCGCCCACCGAGGTCGGCCATGTGTTCTATGACGAGGCAAAGTCGGTTCTGGGCGCGTTAGAGACGGCAGAGGCCAAGGTGGCGAATTATTCGGCGCAACCGCGCGGCACCATCCAGATCACCGCACCGCTGGGGGCCGGTCGCCGTCTGATCGCGCCGCTGGTGCCGCGATTCGTCGATGCCTTTCCCGAGACGCGGGTGCGGATGCGCCTGTCGGATCGCAAGGTGGACATATTGGCCGACGGTCTGGACATCGCGTTTTTCATCGGCACGCCGGGGGATTCAAACATGAAGCTGCGCAAGATCGCAGATTGCGCCCGCGTGCTGTGCGCCGCCCCGCGCTATCTGGCGCAACGGGGAATGCCCGCGCGACCCGACGACCTGATGGATCACAACTGCCTGTTGCTGCGCTATCCGCGCTCGCCCGAGTATTTCTGGACGCTGGACACCGCCCAAGGGCCGCGCAAGCTGGAGGTGGCGGGGAAATACGATGCCGATGACGGCGATGTGCTGACCGATTGGGCGCTGGACGGGCGCGGGATCGTGAACAAGCCACGCTTTGACGTGGCGGCGCATCTGGCGCGCGGCGATCTGGTCGAGGTGTTGCCTGATACGCCGCCGGTGCCCACGATCTTTGGGTGTTTGTATCCGCACAAGAAGTTGCAGGACCCGAAGGTGCGGCTGTTTGTCGATTTCGTGGTGAAGCAGTGCGAGGGGCTGTTGCCTGCGGGTTAGGGTCGAAAAAGTACCCAGAATGACCTTGCCACACAGGGCAGCGCCCGACCGCGGGTGGGCATCACACCGTCAGTGGCGACCACTTTATTTCTAGTCTTTGGCGTGGGGCAGATGAATCGCAATACGGTGAGAAAGCGCCCGCCCGTCACGCCGAAGGCGTGCCGACTTTCTATGGCGCACCTTTGGTGCGACGGGCGGTCGGGCGCTGCCCGGCGGTGCTACGCACCTTGACTCCGGGCTTTGGTGGATGGCGGCTTAACCCGCCCTAATCCCCCGACGCCGCCCGCACCCACGCCACGATCTGGCGGCGGGCGTCATCGTCCATCTGCACCGCATTGGGCGGTGGCATCGCGTGGCTTAACCCCGCCTGCATGTAGATCTGCGGCGCATGGCGTACCACGTCGCTTTTGGTTTCCAGCAGCACGCCCTTGGGCGGCCATTGCAGCCCTTCCCAAACCGGCTCGCGCGCGTGGCACATGGAACAGTTGGAAATCACTGCATCATAGGCCGCATCAAACCCCTCTGCCGAGGCAAACCGCTGTTCGGTCGCGGTCAGCGGCCGCGCTTCGGCCTCTTCATAGGTGTCATTCATCGACGCCGTGGACAGCCACGCGATCAGGATGAACAGGATCACCGTCACGCCCCAGGTCCAGTGCGGCCCCTTGCCGGTGGCGTGCATGGTGTTGAAATAATGCCGGATGGTCACGCCGGTCAGGAACACGAGGCTGGCGATGATCCAGCTGTACTCGGTGGCAAAGGCCAGCGGGTAGTGGTTCGACAGCATCAGGAAGATCACCGGCAGCGTCAGATAGTTGTTGTGGGTCGACCGCAGCTTGGCAATCTTGCCGTACTTGGGATCGGGCGTGCGCCCCTCTTGCAGGTCTTTGACCACGATGCGCTGGTTCGGCATGATGATGAAAAACACGTTGGCGGTCATGATCGTCGCCGTGAACGCCCCCAGATGCAGCAGCGCCGCGCGGCCGGTGAAAATCTGGTTATAGCCCCAGGACATCACCACAAGGATCACGAAAAGCAACAGCATCAGGAACGTGGGCGTCTCGCCCAGCCTGGATTTGCACATCAGGTCATAGAGAATCCAGCCGATCGTCAGCGATCCGCCCGAGATCAGGATGCCCTGCCACAAGGCCAGATCGGCCTTGGTCGGGTCCAGCAGGAACAGCTCGCCCCCGACCCAATAGACGATCATCAAAAGTGCGGCCCCGGACACCCATGTGATGTAGCTTTGCCATTTGTGCCAGATCAGGTGCTCGGGCATGTTTTCCGGCGCGACCAGGTATTTCTGGATGTGGTAAAACCCACCGCCGTGCACCTGCCATTCCTCGCCATGCGCACCCACGGGCATGTTCGGCACTTTTTTCAGGCCCAGATCCAGCGCGATGAAAAAGAACGACGCGCCGATCCATGCCATCGCGGTGACGACATGCAACCAACGGACAGCGAACGCGGCCCAGTCCCACAAGACAGCCAGATCATACATGGCAGTTCTCCCTCGATTCCTATGTCCCGCCACTCTAGGCGTTCGCACATTCTTCTGCTATTAACGCAAAAGACCAAGCAGCATCAAAAAATTCAGAACAATGTCCTATCTTGATAATATCCGCACCTTTGTGCGTGTCTACGAATTGGGCAGCATGTCCGCAGCGGGGCGCGATTTGCGTATTTCTCCGGCAGTGACGTCGTCGCGGATTTCCCAGCTTGAGGATCATCTGAGCGTGCGCCTGTTCCAGCGCACCACCCGCAGCCTGACCCCGACCGAGCAGGGCAAGGCGTTTTACAGCGGCGCCTGCGAGATACTGGAATCCGTCGACAACGCCGAGGCGCAGGTGGTGTCGATCACCGACAACCCCAAGGGCGCGCTGTTCGTGGCCGCCCCTTTGGGCGTCGGCCGGCGGCTGATCGCGCCGCAGGTGCCTGCGTTTCTGAAAGCCTACCCCGAGGTGTCGGTGCGCCTGCGCCTGACCGACCGCAAGGTGGACCTGACCACCGAAGGGCTGGATCTGGCGTTTTTCCTCGGCCAGCCCGAGGACAGCAACCTGCGCATCCGCAAGATCGCCGATGTGGAACGGGTGCTGTGCGCCGCCCCCGACTACATCGCCACGCGCGGCAATCCGGTCTCGGGCGAGGCGCTGGTGAGCGACCGCCACGAATGCCTGAACCTGCGTTTTCCCGGCGCGCCCGAATTCCAGTGGCGGCTGATGACGCCCGAGGGGCCGAAACGCTTTGCCGTGACGGGGCGCTACGAATCCGACGACGGCGACGTGCTGATCGACTGGGCGCTGGCGGGGCAAGGGATCGTGCTGAAACCGATCTTCGAGGTGGCCGACCACCTGCGCGCCGGACGGCTGGTGCCCGTGGCCACCGCCACCCCGCCCGAACCGATCCAGATGGCGTGCCTGTTCACCCACCGCAAACGGCAGGACCCGAAAACGCGCCTGTTCATGGACTTCGTCATCGACCGCATCAGCAAGGACGTACGCGACAGCGGGATGCTGTAGGGGGTCACAAAGGGCAGCGCCCGACCGCGGGTGGGCGCTGATACCCCTGCTCGTGCCACTTTATCTATCCGCCTTGGCGTGGGGATACAGAATTGCAATACGGTGAAGAAGCGCCCGCCCATGGGGCGGTCGGGCGCTGCCCGGCGGTGCT
>NZ_FQVP01000002.1 GCF_900129395.1 Pseudosulfitobacter pseudonitzschiae | reverse complement strand
CAAACATGGGCAACGGCGGGATGACCCCCGCCCAGAAACTGAGAATGGCCGCGTAAATTCTACGACCAAGCCCCCGCAAAAACGGGGGGATTACCGCGGTAACGACGAAAACCGGAAAAGGTCGCTGTAATTGGAGGCTGATCTGCTAGGCTGGGCCCACAACCGGCGCCCCGCCCTGATCGACGACAACGACGATTGTATGTCGACGTCGCGGCGGAAAGGCTGTCGGGTGCGATGTGATCGTCTGGCGCACCTACATTCTGACTGCCTGGCGCTGGCCAGTGCTGCAATCCCGTCCGACGGTAGCCCGCTGACCTAACCGCCTTCAATTATCCGGCGAATGCCCACACCGTGCAGATTGAACTGGTTGCGGCGGTATTGATCTATGGAGAGTGAACGACCCGCTGCAAGGTCCAACAGCACGCCGCCTACTCCTGACACGACCGCAACACACCACGACCGAATGCCCCGTTCGGCGGCCTTCTGTGCCTCTATCGTCGCCATGCGGCGGAAGGCGATCAGGTCATTTCATCATCGCTTCATGGGCTGCGGTGGCTTGTGATTGCACGAAATAGTTCCGACCGTTACGTTTGACGGGTGCCAGCGCCCAACCGCTTTCGGGGTCAGCCAACCAACGGTACATTGTGGCGGGGTGAATGCCGATCTGTCGGCAAAACTCGGGCAGTGATACGTATTTCATCTTCTGTTTCCTATCTGAATGACGTTCGTTTCAACGCCGGTGATCAGGCGCGACCAGCTTTCAAGAACCGAACGGCGGGCGTCCAACAGTTCGGCTTGGTTGTAGGTTGCCACGATCCGCCCCAGAACGTTGCCAAGGCTGTGGCCAAGACACAGTTCCACGACTTCCACGCGGGCACCCCGTTCGGTGCTGTGGGTGGCGAATGCGCGGCGCAGATCGTGCAGGCGATAGTCGCCTGTATCGAACACCGGCAAACTGGCCTTTACCCTGTTCAGCACGCGGTCGGCGAAAACGTAATCGCTCGTCCGTGGTTGGGCCTCTATGATCGCCATCGCCTCGGGTGACAGCGGTATCACGTGGGGTTTGCCGTTTTTTGTGCGATCCTCTGACAATTGTATCCAACCGTCGACCACTTCGGACCATTTCAGGTCAGCGATTTCAGATCGGCGCGCGGCGGTCAGGACCAGCATTTGAACAATCGGTAAACCGGTGTTGTAAATTGCCTGCACCTCTTTGACGGTAAGTTTTCGGTCGCGGTGGTGTTCTTTTTCGGGGTTCGCCATCCTGTCGGCTGGATTAGCCACCAATTCCACCCGTGTGTCCGCCCAGTTAAAAAACGCCCGAATATACGCCCGAACACGGTTCGACCGTGCGTCGCTGGAACGCAATTTCACAAGGTCAACAATTTCGTTCAAATCAAACCGCGTCACGTCGGCAATGGGCCGCGACAGGTGGGCGGCCAGTTCCTTGTTCAGACAGCGTTTGACCTCTTCCCGACCACGCAACCGCGACAGCTTCATGGTGTCGTATTTGGCCAGCATGTCGGCGACGGTTGGGGGGGCGATAGTGGGCACTGGCGCGGCGTTCGGGTCCACACCCCTTGCCGCCCCGTCCGTGACAGAACGGGCCACCTCACGCGCCGTTTTTAGTTTCACCTCGGGATATTTCCCAATTTTGTAAGTCTTGCGTTTGCCCTCGACAGTGTAATCGACGACGAACGTTTTACTGTTCGGCGTGACCCGCAAACGAAGGCCACCCGCCATGCTGTCGGTGAAAATCACCCGTGCCTTTTCAGGCGGGCACAAGACCGCATCCAGCCATTTGGGCGTGAATTCCCGTTTCATTGCGCGGTTTCCAGCTTCGCACCGAATGCGCCCAGCCGGTCGCAATCGAAGTCGTCGGACGTTCCCATGGTTGCGCCCGCGTCCAGAAGTTCGATCGTGGCGTCAACGTCCAGAACGGCGGTCAAATAGTCGTGGCGGGGCATCGCCAGAAACCGCCACAAGGCTTCGCGGTCAGCGGGCAATTTACCCTCATAAAAGCAATTGTTGTCGTGCAGCGCCGCCAGCATTTTGAGTTCGTCGCGTTCGCTTTCCGTGGGTGCGCGGGTGACCATAAGGCCGAAATTGACGGCGGTTGCGTGCAAGGATTGGCATTCGAAAGCCCGCCATGTGCGGGGCCATTTCGCGGCGTGAAAACTACCGTTCATGACCTGCGCCCGCGCCGCGATCTTTTCCCGTGTGGTCTGGTCTGCGATCCCCGCACCCATAGCAGCGTAAACACCCGCAAGGCGGTTGATTTCCGCCGTGTCGATTTCGTCCAGCTTGATTTCAGACGTGCAGAACTTGGCCTGCCCCGTGATGCGCGCGCCCAATATGCCCGCCGTCTCGGCCTTCACCATGGGGCCGGTTTTGATCATCACCGCGCCGTCGAATGCGCTGGCGGGTGTCGTCAGTATGGTGAACGCCAGGATGGCGGCTGTTGTCAGTTTCATTTGTCAGTTCCTTGATGTGTGTATGTGGCCACGAAATAGCCACAGAAAGCGTGCGCTTGCAAGCTTTTTAATGCGTCGGAATGCGACAGAGGTACATCGGGTCACTAAAGGTTATATAAGGTAATACAAGGGCATAGAAGGTAACAACTCAACCTAAAGGATAAATGGAAAGGGGGCACGAAAGGCGTCGTACAGGGATTGCAAATCCGTGTACACCGGTTCGATTCCGGTACTCGCCTCCACAATCCATTTATTGTTGAAAACCACAAAGCATGTGCACGCCATCGGGCTGTCCGGCAGAGCCTTGCCAGACCCTATCTGCCCTTCTGCGCAACGAGGCGGTACAGGTACAGCACCAACAAACCACCCAGCAGCACATTGGTCACCGGGTTGACCCAGTTCGACACCCGTTCGTACTGGCTCCCCAACGCGTAGCCTGCCCCGGTCAGCAGGCTGACCCACAAGACACTGCCCAGCAGCGACAGCGCCAGAAACCGCGCAAGCGGCATATCCGTCAGCCCCGCAGGCACGGAAATCAGCGTCCGCACGCCGGGAATCATCCGCCCGATCAGCACCGCCCAGTTGCCATGCCGGTTGAACCAGTCGCGGGCGCGGTCGAAATCGGCCTCGGACAGGGTCAGCCAGCGCCCGTGGCGGATGATCAACTGGCGCAGGCGCGCCTCGCCCAGGGCCTGTGCCGCCCAGTACCACAGGGTCGTGCCCAGCAATGATCCGAGGCTGCCTGCCGCGATCACACCGATCATTGACAGAGTGCCCTGCTGCACCAGAAAGCCGCCCAGGGGCATGATCACTTCGGACGGGATAGGTGGAAACACGTTCTCCCCGAGCATCAGCAGGAATACACCCCAAAGCCCGCTGCTTTCGATCACACCGGTGATCCAGTCGAACATCGTCTACTCCTGTGGTATTGCGTCGCTGCATTGGGTCCAGCCATCCGTGTCGCGTTGAAAGCTGGATTTCTGGTGGTGGTCGAAACTGCGGGTGCTGTCCACCGCGGCAAAGCGTTCGACGTGCACGCGGTCCCCGTCCAGATGCAGAAGGTTGAAATCGTTCGGCTCTCCGCGCACACGGTTCGACAGGCCGGTGCCGGCATGAACCTGAATGACGCCGCGGTGATCTTCGATGCGGGCAAAGGTTTCGGCGCGCCAACTGTGCAGATGCCCTGACAGGACGATATCGGTGCCCGCGTCGCCCAGCGCCTTGATCGCCGTGTGCGCGCCGCGCATCAGCTTCTTTTGCTCGCCCGGCAAATGCTCAAGCGGATGATGCACCACGACGATGCGCAAGGCCCCTTCGGCGGCATCGCGGAACCCGCGCCGCACCCGGCGGATATCACGGGGGCTGAACCAACCGCGCTGAATGCCCAGCGGATTGACCGAATTGATCCCCACAACCGAGGCTTCCGGGCTGTGCAGAACCGGTTGCAGGTCGCGGCAAATCCAGCGGCGATACCGGCGGAACGGCCAGAAGAGACGTTCAAAAAAGTTGTAAAGCGGCGTGTCGTGATTGCCCGGCACCACCAGTGTCGGCGCGTCGATGGCATCGATAAAGGTGCGGGCCTGCTGAAACTGCTGGTCGCGCGCGCGCTGCGTCAAATCACCCGAGATCGCCACCAGATCGGCATCCAGTCCGTTGATCCGTTCCAGCAATGGCGCCATCAGTTCGGGGCGGTCTCGGCCAAAATGCAAGTCTGACAGGTGGATAATCCGTTTCAACGCACCACCCCGTCCTCACCACCCGGTGTCAAAACCTTCAGCGCCCCCTGGCGCAGTTCCAGATCGAACGGCCCCCTGATCCGCGTCCGCTCTCCGTCACGCGCGATCAGCAACGACTTGCGCTTGCACGTGATATGCAGGCTTTGGGCGCACAGCAGGTCAAAGTCCTGATCGCGCTGTGCCAGCCCCAGCATCAGTGCAATGCCATTTTTCAACAGTCCCATACGTCCCCTGTTCGGCGCAATCAGCACGGCCAGCTGTCCCGCCTCGATACACTCGGTGCCCTCAAGCCCCATCTGTTCAAGCTGGAAGGCATTCGAGACCGCGAACAACAGCGATGTCTTGATCTCGCGGGTTTCGCCATCGATCGTGACCTGCAGTTTGAGCCTGCGCGGCAGGCGTACCATGGTTTTCAGGACCGACCAATATGCGGCCACGCGGCTGCGACCCCAGCGGGCATAGACGGTTTCACGGGTCCGCAGGATTTGCGGATAGATCCCCAGGCTCGCATTGTTCAGAAACACACGGTCGTTGATGAGCCCAACCGGCAATTCCTTGGGCCGGTTGCGTGCAATCACCTCGATGGCCTCGGGCGCGGTTTCGGGGATGTTCAGCGAGCGTCCGAAATAGTTGAACGTGCCCAGCGGGATGACCCCCATCACCGTCTGCGTGCCCACAAGGCCCGAGGCGACACCGCAAATTGTGCCATCCCCGCCTGCAGCCACCACCAGCTCCGCCCCATCGCGCGCCAACTGCGCGGCACGGGCCGGGATGTCATCGCCGGGAGAGAGCCGGATGACATGCGCGTCAATCCCATGCTCCCTGAAGGCGCGTTCCAGGTCCTGCATGTCAGGCTGGCCCGACCCGCGCCCGGATTTAAGGTTCACCAACACATGTGCCTTCAGCGGCGTTGCGTCGGTTTGAAGATCGGGAGCTGTGTTCGCTTGCATCTGTCCGCCTATGACATCGGTTTTCCCGCGCAGGGCGCAGGCCGGTATGCACCAAAGCAAAGCGCCCTGGCAGACAGACCATGATACTGCAACGCAGCAAAGGGGTGCGAAGTTCCCTTTTGGCGCGCCATGATCGCGGTCGGCCTACAGGATCACGCGATGCTCGGCCTGCCCTGTCACATCCATCGGCATGGTAAAGGTCATGCCCGCCTGCGGCTCGGCCGCGCCGTCGCGGTTCACGGCGGCAGAGGTCACATAAAGCGTTCGCAGATCATCCCCGCCGAAGCTGGGGCACGAGGCCTGAACCGCGGGCACGTCAAACGCCCGCACAAAACCTCCGTCGGGCGTGTAACAGGCAACGCGGCTGGCCCCCCATTGCGCACTCCACAAATGCCCCGTGGCGTCCACCACTGCCCCGTCGGGAAACACGCCGTCCGCGCGCAGATCGACAAAAACCTCGGCTTCGCCCGATGGCCAGCCATCGCTGTCCAGCGCCGTGCGCATGATCCGCTGTGTCACCGTGTCGGCGTAATAGGCGTGGCGGCCGTCAGGGCTGAAACAGATGGCGTTGCTGACGGTCACCTGATCGACCAGCTTGCGCAACTCGCCGCGATAATAGCGATAGATCGCGCCCGCCTTGCGTTCTTTTTCCTTGCCCATTGTGCCGATCCAAAAGCCGCCCTGCGGGTCGGCGCGGCCGTCATTGGACCGTGTAACGGAATTGTCAGCCTCCAGCGCGACAACATGGTCTTGCGCGCCGGTGTCCACGTCAAAGGTAAAGAGCGCCCGTTCCGAGGCAATCAAAAGCCGTGTCCTGTCGATCCAGCCAGCAGCCGAGACGTGATCGTCGAACGACCAGACCTGTTCGCCTGCCGCTGTGCGGCTCAACAGCTTTTTGCCCACGATATCAAACCAGAACAGTTGTTTGCGTTCAGGGTGCCACAACGGGCCTTCGCCAAGCGTGCAGACGGTGTCGCTGAAAATATCCATTTATAGGCCCTCTTTCGCCAGATCATATGCCGCGACGATGCCCGCGGCGCGGGCCCGCACGTCCTGCGCCGACATGCCCGGGGCATAGAGCGCCGTGCCGATGCCAAAACCGTTCGCCCCCACCGCCAGCCAATCGCCAAAGTGCTCGGCCCCCACGCCGCCCACAGCAAAGACCTGCGCGGTTTCGGGCAGCACCGCGCGCAGGGCTTGCAAGCCCTTGGTGCCCAGCAGGAAGGACGGGAAAATCTTGATCCCGTCGGCCCCCGTGGCCAGCGCGGCAAAACACTCGGTGGGCGTCAAACACCCCGGATAGGACAACATGCCCGCCCCCTTGGTGGCCGCGATCACCGCGATGTTGCAATCCGGCGACACGACCATCTGCGCGCCAATGTCCGCCAGCCGCTCGACATCGGCAACGCTCAGCACGGTGCCTGCGCCGATCACGGCGGCATGCCCGAATTCGGCCTGCATTTGCCCGATGCTGTCAAAGGGATCGGGCGAATTCAGCGGCACCTCGATCTTGGTCACCCCCGCCGCGATCAGCGCCTCGCAGACGGGCAAGGCCTCGGGCGGGGTGATGCCACGCAGGATGGCGATGATGTTGCGGCTCATGTGCGCTCCAGTTCTGCATGGGCGGCGCACAAGCCTGCCAATGTCATTTCGGTGGGGTCCAGACGCAGGACAGGCACGCCCTGCGCTGTCAGGGCAGTCTGATAGGCGTCGGCGGATGCGGCGGCGCCGATCACCGCGACCTGCTGGCCCAGCCAGTAGGGTTTGGCGGCGGCCAGTTCGATCCCGATCAAAAGACCCGACAGGCGCGCGCGTGCGGTTGCCCCGTCCAACCCGTCCAGCAAGGCCTCGGCGCGCAAACCGAACAGCCTGGCGGCAATGGCCTGCGGGCGGCTGATCGCCGCGTCCACGGCATCGGCGAAAGCAACGTCATCCCAGCCGTCAGCGGCCACGGAATGGCGCAACACCGATTGCCGAGACAGCAGGGCAAACAGCTCGCCCGTCATGAAGGTCTGAAAGCTGACGATCTCGCCCGCGCTCAGGTGCGCCCATTTGGTGTGGGTGCCGGGCAGACAGGCGATGCCGTCGAACCCGTCCTGAGTGGCGATCACCCCCTTGATCTGGGTCTCTTCGCCACGCATCACATCGGCGGGGCTGCGCTGGCTGACACCGGGCAGGATGTGGACCTGCAACCGCGAGTCCTGCGTTGGAACCTGCAACGCTGTCTGTGCATCGGGCGGGGTGCAGGGCACGTTTGTATAGGGTGCCTCGGCCCAGCCCTGCCGCGCACCGGCCATGCCGCACACAATCACCGGAACCGGTCCCTGCCCCAGAACATCTTCGCACAGCGCCAGCAGCGCCGGTTCATAGTCTGACGGGGTCAGCGCGCCCATGCCGCGATCGCTGTGCCGGGCGTCCAGCACAGAGCCGTCCGCCGCCATCAGCCACAGGCGCAGGTGGGTCGTCCCCCAATCGACCGCGATCCAGTCAACGTTCATCCCGACACCGCCACGCCGCCGTCTACAACCATCGCCTGCCCCGTCATCATGCGGCTGGCCTGCGAGGACAGGAACAACACCGCATCGACAATGTCGCGTGGGGCCAGGTGCTCGGGCAGACATTGCCGCGCCAGGTGTGCAGCCAGATCTTCGGGCGTGGCCCACAGGTCCATCTGCCGCTGTGTCAGAACCCAGCCGGGCATCACCGCATTCACGCGAATCTGGTCCGGCCCAAGCTCGCGCGCCAATGCACGGGTCAGACCCGTCACCGCCGCCTTGGCCGTCACATAACCCGCCATGCCTGCCATCCCCATCATGTAGGAAATCGACGAGAAATTCACGATAGAGCCATAGCCCGCAGCTTTCATCATCGGGGCGGCGGTCTGCGCGGTGAAGAAATGCGGGCGCAGGTTGACGTTCTGGCTTGCGTCCCAGTCCCGAACGGTGGTGTCCACGATGTCCTGGCGGGTGTCATTGGCGGCATTGTTGATCAGCCGCGTGATTGGTCCGTGCGCCCGGGCCGCGGTGTGCATCGCATCGGTCAGCGCAGCAATGTCCGTGATGTCACAAGGCAGGCACAGCGGATCATGTACATATTTGCCAGAAATCTGTGCAACAAACTCACTGGCATCCGACCGCTGCACAAAGGCAACCTTGGCCCCTTGCGCCAGAAAGCCCTCGGTCAAAGCGGCCCCGATGCCCGAGCCACCGCCGGTGATGAACACAGAGGTATCCGCAAGATCATGGAAGGTGGCGAAGGACGTCATCTGTAACCCTTTCATCGCGCCACCCACTGAGCAGCGGCGCATCTTTCGTGTCAACGTAATGTCATGACGCGGGGAATGACAACAGAGATGGAGTTACATTTGAAACTGGTCACAATCGGTTGAAATTGCTTTGCTATTCCGTTGACCTGAAATCCTTGGTTCTGTATCAGCATGGGTTTGTTTTATTGCGGCTGCACAGGGTTTCGGACTTGGAATCCATGGGTTTAGCTGCAGAACCTCAGAGAATGCAGGTCTCTGGGGCGCGCGTGACAGTCAAAGTTCGCAAACAGACCAGGATGCAGCATCCATTCAAAAAGCGGCGGGTTTCAGCCTTGGCGAGCGCGGGATCAGCCTGTGGATAACTCACTGATGCCTGTGAGATACGTCGAACAAATACATGAAGTTAAAAGATAAAAATAAACCTGACTTATCCACACCCACACTAAAAATCTTGGCGGGAACCGACATAAATCTTGCCATTTCCCTTGAACGCAAGAAAGCCGCGTCATGCCGGTGATAATGAGCGGATTTCAATCGGTTTCAGCCCCCTTTTTCGACACCAAAATGCGTCGCACCGAAAAGCTGTGGATAACTCACAAAATGCAAACAAAAGACAAGAAATAAGAGAAAACCCACATAAATCCGGTTAGATTTTGTTCTCATTGTGAAAGCCAAAAACCCGGAAAAAGCACCAGATCACTGGTCGCGCAACCACTCCATCACGGCCGGTCGGACGGACATCGCACCGCGATGGCGTGTATCCGCAATCACCTTGCGCAATTCCTCGAGATTCGACCGCCGCAACAGCGACTTTACCGGCCCGATCGACGCAGGCCGCATCGACAACCGCCGCAGGCCGATGGCCGCCAGACACAGTGCCTCGACAGGGCGGCCGGCATCCTCGCCACAGAAGGAAACCGGCGTGTTGCTTGCAGCACAGCGCTCCACGATCTGCTCCAGAAAACTCAGAAAGCTGACGTTCAGCGTGTCATAGCGCCGCCGCACCCGCTCGTTCTCGCGGTCGGCTGCAAAGAAGAACTGTTTGAGGTCGTTGCCCCCGATGGAGATGAAATCGACCTCTTCAAAAAACTTGCGCGGCGCAAAGCCCAATGACGGTGTTTCCAGCATTGCGCCAACTTCGATCTTTGACGGCAACGGATGGCCCAGACGCCGCTCGCGTTCCAGCGCCTTGTTCACCTCGGCGCGGGCCTGGGTGTATTCCTCGTATTGCGCCACAAAGGGGAACATCACGTACAAGGGCCGCCCGTTCGCAGCCCGCATCAGCGCCTGCAGCTGCATCCGCAAAATGCCGGGCTTGTCCAGGCCGACGCGGATGGCACGCCACCCCATCGCGGGGTTGGGTTCGTCGTTTGGCTTCATGTAGGTCAGAACCTTGTCCGACCCGATGTCCAGCGTGCGGAAGACCACCGGCCTGCCCTGCGCCGCGTCCATGACACGGGCATACAGCGCGCTCAATTCTGAGCGTTTCGGCATCTGGTTGCGCACAAGGAACTGCAATTCGGTACGGAACAGCCCCACCCCTTCGGCGCCGGAGGACGGCAAGGAGGGCAGATCGGCCATCAGGCCCGCGTTCATCATCAGGTCAATCTTGGCACCGCACAGGGTTTCCGCAGGCTTGTCGCGGATCGACGCATAGCGTTGCAGCGCCTCGGCCTGCATCGCGATCTTGTCACGAAAGGCCGAGACCACGTTGTCGTCAGGCCGCAGATGCACGATGCCCTGATCGCCGTCGACCATCACCGGATCACCGTTCAACGCCTCGGTGGTGATGCCCTTGGCGTGGACCACAAGCGGAATTGCCAGCGCCCGCGCGACAATCGCCGCATGGCTGCCGACCGAACCGGCCTCGAGCACGATCCCCTTCAGGCTGCGGCCATAGTCCAGCAATTCGCCCGGGCCGATGTTGCGCGCCACAAGGATCGGATCGGGTGGCATTTCCGCGCCTGTATCCTGTCCCTGACCGGTCAGGATGCGCAGCAGACGGTTCGACAGGTCGTCCAGATCGCTCAGCCGTTCGCGCAGATAGCCGTCCGAGGCCTGGCCCACACGCGCACGCGCAAGCGATTGTTCCTTTTCCACCGCCGCCTCGGCGCTCAGCCCGCGGCCAATGTCCTCTTCCATGCGCCGCATCCAGCTCTTGGAGTTGGCGAACATCCGGTAGGCTTCCAGAACCTGCCGCTGCTCCTGGTCGGGTCCGGCCAAGCTTAGCATCTTGTCCACGCCGATGCGCAATTCATCCACGGCAGCGTTCAGCCGCTCCATTTCGCGTTGCGGATCGTCGGCAATCGGGTTCACCACCACCACACGCGGCTCGTGCAGCCAGATATGGCCCTCAGCCACGCCCTCCTGGCCTGTCGTGCCCCTGATCATCACTGGATGGCTGTGGCGGGCGGACATCGCGGCACCTTCGCCCACAAAGGCGCCCAGCTCGGTCATCTCGGCCAGCACCATCGCGACCACTTCCAGAGCATAGACCTCATCAGCGGAAAATTCGCGTGCATCCTTCGACTGGACGACCAGAACGCCCAGTGCCTCGCCCAGGCGCTGCACGGGAATGCCAAGAAAGCTGGAATAAACCTCTTCACCGGTTTCGGGCATGAACCGGAAACCGCTGGCCTTGGGGGCGTTGGCGGTGTTCACCACCTGGCGACGTTGGGCCACACGGCCCACCAGCCCCTCGCCCAGGCGCATCCGCGTCTGGTGGACCGCCTCGGGCTTCAGCCCTTCGGTGGCGCACAGTTCCAGCGTCTCCTGATCGCGGAACAGATAGATCGAGCACACCTCGCAGCCCATGGACGACGCGATCAGCGCTGTGATCTTGTCCAGCCGCGTCTGTCCGGGTGCATCCTGCGCCAGTTCATCGCGCAGCCGGCCCAGCAATTTGCGGCTCTCGGTGTCTGTGCGCTCTGTCATTCTGGCGCCCCCCTTGGTGTCCGGTAACAGCTTAGATCACACCGGACGCCAATAAGAAACGGGTTTTGCGCCCGACCCGCGGATTTGCCGCATGCCTTTGCGGAATGTCGCAAGGACTGCCCTAAGTGCAGGCGGCGCGGCGGGTAGTGCCCTGAGATTAAGCGGCTTTTTCCAGCTCGAATGCGTCGTGCAAGGCCTGAACCGCCAGTTCCATGTACTTGCGGTCGATCAGCACGCTGATCTTGATCTCGGAGGTGGTGATGACCTTGATGTTGATGCCTTCGTTCGACAGCACCTGGAACATCTTGGCGGCCACGCCGGTGTGGCTGCGCATGCCGATGCCGACGATGCTGACCTTGGCCACGTCCATATCGGCAATCATCTCGTCAAAGTTGATCACGCCGGATTGCTTGGCCTGTTCCATCGCCTTCTCGGCGCGTTTGACCTGATCATTGGGGCACGACCATGTCATATCGGTGCGGCCCTCTTCGGCGATGTTCTGCACGATCATGTCCACGTTCACGCCCGCTTCGCTGAGTGCGGTAAAGATTGTCGCGGCGATTCCGGGGCGGTCGGCCACCGACACAAGGGTCATTTTCGCTTCGTCGCGGTTGAATGCGACACCGGCTACAACATTGCTTTCCATGATTTCCTCCTCGTCACAGACCAGCGTCCCGGCCGTGTCCGATTGTTCCTCAAAACTGCTCAGCACGCGCAGCTTGACCTTATAGCGCATCGCCAGCTCGACCGAGCGGGTTTGCAACACTTTCGCACCCAGGGATGCCAGTTCAAGCATCTCTTCGAACGCGATCTTGTCCAGTTTGCGCGCCTTGGCGCTGACCCGCGGGTCGGTGGTGTAGACCCCGTCCACGTCGGTATAGATATCGCAACGCTCTGCATTGAAGGCCGCCGCAAAGGCCACGGCAGTGGTGTCGCTGCCGCCACGGCCCAGCGTGGTGATGCGTCCTTCGGGGCTGACGCCCTGGAAACCTGCGACCACGGCCACGCGCATGCCCTGCTTGAACTTTGCCATGATATTGTCGCTAGGGATCTCTTCGATCCGGGCGGACGAATGGGCGCTGGTGGTTTTCACCGGCACCTGCCAGCCCTGCCAGGACCGTGCGGGCACGTCCATTTCCTGCAGGGTCAGCGCCATCAGCCCCGCTGTCACGTTCTCGCCGCTGGACACGACCGCATCATATTCGCGCGCGTCATACATCGGCGAGGTTTCGTTGACCCAGCCGACCAGTTCGTTGGTCTTGCCTGACATCGCCGAGACAATCACGATCACATCATAGCCTTTGGCCACTTCGACGCCCACGCGTTTCGCGGCACGGCGGATGCGGTCAAGGGTGGCCACGGATGTGCCGCCAAATTTCATCACCAGAACGGGCATGATGTCCTCACCTCAAAATCCGCCGCTTCCCTACGCGTCACGGACACCAATGACAAGCGTCAAGGCATCAAATGCACCCTTCATTTCTGTGGTGCAACACGTCCTTTGGGGACATCGTGCCAACCCCGGCGGGCACGAGGCCCCAAAAACCCCGGTTGCGGCAACACGTTGTCAGAACGGGTGGACCTGCCTGTCATAGGTCAGGAACGATCCGGTCGACCCGATATCCAGTTCGGCAAACCGCGCGCTCAGGCCGGCGACGCTTTCGTCCACTGTGATCGCGGCCCCGCTGCCACCCATATCGGTCTGGACCCAGCCCGGATGATAGATGCCCACGGCAATCCCCTCGGCCTTGAGGTCCGTTGCCAGATTGCGCCCAAGGTTCAAGGCCGCCGCTTTCGAGGCGCGGTAGATATAGCTGCCGCCGGGGGCGCGGGTGTCCGAGCCCATCTGGCTGGAGATAATCGCGATCTTGCCCTTGGCGGCCCGCAGGTTGGGCAGCAGCGTTTGCACCGTCTGGAACACGCCCGTCACATTGGCCGCGAAACCGTTGGCCCACATGTCCGCAGGATAGCCGCTGTCCAGATCCTGACCCTTGTCCATATAGACGCCTGCATTGCACACCAGCAGGTTTACGGGTTCTTCGCCCAAGGCCGCTGCCAGCTTTGCAAAATCCGCAGGACGGGTCACATCCATGGTCACGTCGGCATCGGGCGACCGGCCGGTGCCTGTCACATGGTGACCCTCGGCCCGATAGCGCGCAGCAAGGCCCGCGCCGATGCCACGCGTGGCGCCTGTAATCACAATTCTCATGGGTCAGTTCACCTTTGATTTTGGCATGAACGGCAAGGGCATCACCGGCACGCCGTCCTCGATCAGGGCTTTGGCCTCGTCTGGCTTTGCCTCGCCGTGGATCGCACGTTCGGGTGCATCGCCCAGGTGCATCGCGCGCGCTTCCTTGGCGAAATTGCCGCCGACATAGGTGGAATTTGCCTCGACGTGCTTGCGCATCTGCGCCAGTGCCGCCTTGACCTCTGCGGCCCTGGCGTCACGTGCGGCGTCGGCCTTGGCTGTTTCGGCAGCATCGCGGGCCTGTGACACGCGCGGTGCCATCACCGCCTTGTCCACCTCTGCGCTGCCGCATTCGGTGCAGTTCAAATGCCCCGCCCTGCGCAAGACATCAAAGGCTTCCGCAGATTTGAACCAGCTTTCAAAGGCATGGCCCCGATCACATTTCAACGCATAGCGGATCATGACTGCTCCAACAGGGGATGATACTTCCGAGATATACACGATCACGGCCACGTCAAGCGGTGGGGGCCGTCACCCTAGCTCAGAATCTTGGGGTCGAAATCACGGATGATCTGGGCCAGTTCCGGCTCATCCACCAGCCGCGCGGCTTTCTTGCGGCCCACCCAGCGGCGCTTGCGTTCCAGCGCTTCGGGGAAATTCTTGGCCAGCGACTTCACGCGCACGGGATAAACCATTGCCACAAAAGGCAGATCGTTCTCGTCATTCACCGATTTGCTGTAGGAATACAAGCCCACGGGGCGCCAGTCGACCTTGCCCAGAACGCCCGCTTCTTCCCAGGCTTCGGTCAGCGCGGCCTCGCCCGGGGTTTGGCCGTCCATCGGCCAGCCCTTGGGCACGATCCAGCGGCCTGACCCGCGCGAGGTGATCAGTAGAATCTGCACCTTGCCGTCCATCACACGCCAGCACAGCGCAGCAAACTGCGTGCGCACATCCGTCTTGCGCGCACTGTTCACCGAAATGGGCAGCTGTTTGATAAACGGGGCGGTCATCGCGGGCCTCGGCGGGTTGGCGTTTCTTTCACAATGCACTGATTTAGGATCGATACCAGATGGTTGCCAATTTTTTACGAAATTTTGGTAAAGATGTTCAACTTTGATCACAGCTTATGCGCCCCACATTGGGGCAGAATTGGCTTGTGGTGGTGCAGCGGCACGTAAATACTGCCTGTTGATGGGAAAAGCTGTTCTTAAAATCTTGCTTCTGGGCACAGCCTTGTTGTGCACCGCTGCCCTGCCCGCAGCGGCGCGCGACCTGACGGTTTTTGCCGCTGCCAGCCTGCGCGGCGCGCTGGACGAGGTTGCAGCCCTCAGCGACACGCCCGTGGCGATTTCCTATGGCGGATCAGGGGCAATGGCACGACAGGTGGCGCAGGGTGCGCCTGCGGATGTGGTGGTGCTGGCAAATCCGCAGTGGATGACCTGGCTGCAAGATCAGGGCGTCGTTGCTGCCGATGTGCCGGTGACGCTGTTGACCAACACGCTGGTGCTGATCGGCCACGACGGCCCCGCCCTGCCCGCCCCGGATGCCACGGCCCTGTTGGCGCGGCTGGACGGCCAGCGGCTGGCCATGGGACAGCGTCAATCGGTGCCTGCGGGCATCTACGCCCGCGCATGGCTGGAACACATCGGCGCGTGGGAGGCGCTGAAGCCGCATCTGGCCGAAGTTGAAAACGTCCGTGCTGCGCTGGCACTGGTGGCGCGCGGCGATGCGCCCCTGGGCGTGGTCTATGGCTCGGATGCGCGGGCCGAACCCGAAGTTCACGTCCTGTGGGAGATCCCCGGGGATCAGCATCCGCCAATCACCTATCCGGCGGCAGCCCTCACCCCCGAAGGTGCGCGGTTCATGGCCGTTCTGCGCAGCCCACAAGCCGCTGAAATTTTTGCCAGCTACGGCTTTGGCCTGCCCTGATGGACGCCGCCGGATACGAAGCGTTGCGCCTGTCGCTGCTGGTGTCCGGCACGGCGACCCTGTTGGCTCTTCCGCTGGCGTTGGGCTGTGCATGGCTGCTGGCGCGGCGCAATTTTCGGGGCAAGGACCTGCTCAGCGCCGCGATCCACCTGCCGCTGGTGCTGCCCCCGGTCGTCACCGGCTATCTGCTGCTGCTCAGCTTTGGCCGTACGGCCCCGGTGGGGCGATTTCTGGAGCAGACTTTGGGGCTGGTTCTGGCCTTTCGCTGGACGGGCGCTGTGCTGGCGGCGATGGTCATGGGCTTTCCGCTGATGGTGCGCGCCATGCGGCTGGCCATCGAGGCGGTCGACCCGCGCATCGAAGCCGCGGCCGCCACGCTGGGCGCACCGCGTTACGCGGTTTTTGCCACTATTACCCTGCCGTTGATCGCACCCGGCATTCTGGCGGGCACTGTCATGGGCTTTGCCAAGGCATTGGGGGAATTCGGGGCAACGATCACCTTTGTCGCCGCCATTCCCGGACAGACGCAAACGCTGCCCTCGGCGACATACAGCTATCTGCAAGTGCCGGGCGGCGAGGCGCAGGCGGCACAGCTGACGCTGATCGCCTGCACCATCGCGGTGGCAGCGGTGGTCGTCTCGGAGTGGCTGTCACGCCGCATCGCCGCGCGGATCGGTGCGACATGAGCCTGAACGTCGAGATCGGCCACCGCTTTGACGGGTTTACGCTGAACGCGGCGTTCGAGGCTCCGGCAGGCGTCACGGCCCTGTTCGGACGTTCGGGCGCGGGCAAGACGACGTTGATCAATGCGGTGGCCGGATTGCTGCGGCCCGATGGGGGGCGGATCACGTTGAAGGGTCGCGTGCTGCTGGACCGCGCTGCGGGCATCTGCCTGCCGCCGCACCAGCGCCGGTTGGGCTATGTGTTTCAGGACGCACGGCTTTTCCCGCATCTGAACGTGGCGGCCAATCTGGATTACGGCACCCGCTATGCGCCCGCAGGCGGCACTGCCATGTCCCGCGATGATGTGATCGACCTGCTGGGCCTTGCCCCCCTGCTGGACCGCCGCCCGCGCCATCTGTCAGGCGGCGAGACCCAGCGCGTCGCCATCGGCCGCGCCCTGCTGTCGCGGCCCGAAATGCTGTTGATGGACGAACCGCTGGCCGCACTGGATGCCGCGCGCAAGGCCGACATTCTGCCCTATCTGGAGCGGCTCAAGACCGCCTATGGCCTGCCGATCCTCTATGTCTCGCACGCGCTGGACGAGATCGCGCGGCTGGCCGACACGCTGGTGTTGCTGTCTGACGGTGCGGTGCACAGGGTCGGCCCGATCCGTTCACTGCTGTCCGATCCCGCGCTGGTGCCCGTGCTGGGCGTGCGCGAGGCGGGTGCGGTCATCGATGCCACGGTGACGGGACATGCCGAGGATGGGCTGACCACCTTGCGGATCGCAGCGGGTGAAATTTACCTGCCCGGCGTGCAGGCCCCCGTGGGCGACAGCATCCGCGTGCGCATCCGTGCAGGCGACGTGATCGTCGCGCGTGAGCGGCCTTCGGGGCTGAGCTCGGTGAACATCCTGCCGGTGACGGTGACGGCGGTGCAGATGGGCGACGGCCCCGGTGCCGCGATTGCGCTGGATGCTGCAGGTGACGCCCTGCTGGCGCGGATCACGGCACGGTCGGCGCGGGATCTGGGACTGCATGTCGGCATGGCCTGCTTTGCCGTGCTCAAGGCGACCTCGGTGGCGCAATCGTCCATCGGTCACCATTTGCCGTGAACTAGACCTTGATGCCCTTGCCCCGATCAAGCCGCTCTTTCAGCTTGGCCACCAGCACTTCGCGCGGGGTATCGGCATCAATCGCCAGCTTGCGCAGCGAAAAATGGATATGCGCCATCTCGGCGTAGTAGCTGGTATAGGCATAGTTCACCGCAGCCCCTGCCACGGCTCCCAGAACCGGCACCGTCTGCGCCGCCAGCTTTTGGCCCAGAACCACCGCAAGCTTGGGCGCAACCCGCGCCACCAGCGCCTGCATTGCTGCACCGCTCAGCGCCACCCGCGCGGACAGGAACGCAATGTCCGCGCCGTCATCCTCGGCCAGCGGCCCGGCGGCGGCAAAGACCTGGACACAGTCAAACCGCACGTTTTCCGATGCCGTGTCGAACCCCAGCTTGTGCGCCTCTGCCTCGATCACCCGCAACAGCAATGTGGTGGTGACCGGCAATTCCGCCAATGCCGTGGGCAGACCACCGAAACCGCCCGCAGCCCCCATCGCGGCGCTGACCGTGCGGTTCACCCAGTTCGATTGGTCGCGGACCATCTTGCGTGACCCGCTGGCGGCCTTCATGGCCTGGGTCAGCGCCATGACGGTCGCCCCTTCCAGCCGTTGCCGCACATCGCCCGGCAAGCGGCCCAGCAAGCCGTCGGCACGGGCACCGATGGCATTCAGAAGGTCAATGCCCAGGCCCCCTGCCTTGCGATAGCGCGCGGCCAGCCGGTCCAGTTCGGCATCCAGGTCCAGCAAGGCCAGCCCGGTGTGTTCAGGAAAGGTCACTTCGTTCATGTGCAGTCCTCCTGCACTGATAGATCGGGACGCTCCACGAAAAAATCAATGCTGGCGCTCAGCCAACGGCATCCCAGCGCAGAACATCGCCCTGCACGCCGTCCCACGCCCCCGCGACCAGTTCGCGCCCCAGCACCCGGTCGGGGTTGGTCGGCGGCGGCATCACCACGTGATCCAGGCGGGTAAAGCCGAATCGCTGGTAATAAGGCGCGTCGCCCACCAGCATCACCCGCGCCCAGCCCATTTCGGCAGCCACTTGCAACGAGACATGCATCAGCAAGCCGCCCAGCCCTTCGCCCTGCCGTGTCGGGTGCACCGCAACAGGGCCCAGCAACAACGTCTCAGCCCCGCCCACACGCACGGGCCAATAGCGGATCGCACCGCCCAGGATGCCGTCACGGTCCCGCGCCACATGGCTCAGACCGCTGACCGGGGGAATGTCATCACGCAACCGATAGGACGACAATGCCTCGCGGCCCGGCGCAAAACACAGGTCGTACAAAGCTTCGACTTCCCACCAATCATCGCGGGTCTCAGGCGTCAGGGCGTACATCGGCGGCGGGTCTTACTTGTCTGGTTCCGGCTGGCCTTTGCCCTATCATGCAGCTAACCCTTTGCCAAACCGAACCGAAAGGCCACGCCCATGTTTTACCGCCCCGCCGACGGACACCCGCTGCCGCACAATCCGTTCAACGCCATCGTGACACCCCGTCCCATCGGCTGGATCTCGACGCAGGATGCGGACGGCACGCCCAACCTGGCCCCCTATTCGTTTTTCAACGGCGTGGCCTACGTGCCGCCACAGGTCATGTTCGCGTCGACTGAAGCCAAGGACGATCAGGACAACACCAAGGACAGCGTGGCCAACATCCGCGAAACGGGCGTGTTCTGTGTCAACATCGTCGAATCCGCCGCACGCGATGCGATGAATACCTCTTCCGCGGCATACCCCAAGGGCACCGACGAGTTTGCCAAAGCCGGTATCACCGCCGAACGCTGTGAAACCATCGACTGCCCGCGCGTCGGTGGCGCACCCGCTTCGCTGGAATGCAAGGTCACCCAGATCGTGAAGATCGAAGGCGTGTCCAACTACGTGGTTTTCGGCGAGGTGACAGGCGTGCACATGCGCGACGACACCATCGTCAATGGCCGGTTCGACATCACCACCTTTCAGCCGCTGTCCCGATTGGGCTACCGCGATTACACGGTGATCAAGGATCTCTTCCAACTGAGCCGTCCTGACGACTGAACCGGTCGAAACAGAACGAAAAACCTCACCGCCAAGTTGAAAATGGCCTTTCCGAGGCGCCTCGAAGGCACTGTTGCTTGACGCCATGACCTATGGTCTTGCAGAATTTTGCATGAACGGTCGGGTGGTCTGCATCGCTTTGGCCGCCTGAGCTGCCGGTCGTATTCCAGACCATCCATTTCAACGATCCCCGGCAAGAGATTTCCGCCGGTTTTTGGGCTTTGGCCCCCTGTGTATACATCCAACGGAGTTTTTCGCATGACCCAACTCGTGATTTCAGACGGCATCACCAGCCTTGTAAGCGTGTTCTATGGCGCGCTTGACGATGCCTTTCTTGACGGCACCGTCACCAGCTTCAGCACGACCCAGGTGACAATCAACACGGCGGGCGCAGTCATCACGCTGAACGGCACGGGATTTGGCGTGAATGCTTCGGGGTACTTCGGCAACCTGGATTCGATGAGCTTTGCCTTTACCAACGGGGAATCGATCGAATGGACCGACATCGGCCTGCTGGTGCAGGATATCGTTGCCGCCTATGACGCGGAAGAAGACGAGGTGTCGCCGCAAATCGACGCGGTCGAAAACCTGTTGCTGCCGCTGGGCTGGAACATGACGTTCAACGACAATGATGACACCCTGAATTCAAAAACCACCAGCGCCGACGGGATCAAGCTTCATCTGACCGGCGACGACTATTTTGACCTGCGTGGCGGGTCCGATGATCTGTTCGCGTCGGACGGCAAGGACACTGTCTTTGGCGGTGCAGGCAGCGATACCATCGACGGGGGCAATGACAATGACCGCCTGTACGGGGACAAGGGCGACGACGTCATTAAAGGGTCCAAGGGACGTGACCTGCTGCGCGGCGGCACCGGCGACGACGAGCTGTCGGGTGGCAAGGGACGCGACAACCTGAATGGCGGCGCGGGCAATGACACGCTGGACGGGGGATCTGGCGACGACAAGCTGCGGGGCGCGGATGGCGCCGACACCTTTGTCTTCAGCAGCGCGGTCTCGTCCGGCGACGCCGACATCATCTACGACTATGAACTGGGCGTCGACTTCCTCAGCGTCGATGCCGACGTGCTTGCAGGTGCCACGATCGTCGACACCGCAGATGGCGCGTTGCTGACATACGACGACAACACATTGTTGGTTGTCGGCGTCACCGCGGCGCAACTGGGCAACGATGCGAATTTCACCCTCTTCTGATCGCCCAAACAAAAGACACTTGGGATCGACACGCAAAAGGCGGCCTCCGGGGCCGCCTTTTTTGTCGCCATCTGTTGGCGGAGATTGCTCTTGGTGGACGGCGCCGGTGGCCAAACAGCCCCCTTCCCGAACCCGGTCGTCAGTGACCGCCCAGAATACCTGTGCGCACGCCATAATTGGCCGCAACCGCATAATCGGGGTCGTCATCACTGTCGATCACCAGATGCCCCGCCTTGGACAGCAGCGCATGGCAATCGCGCGACAGATGCCGCAGCTGGATGCGCTTGCCCAGGTCTTCGTATTTGCCTGCCAGCGTCTCGATGGCCTGCAAGGCGGACTGGTCCACCACGCGGCTGCCGGCAAAGTCCACGGTGACGCTCAGCGGGTCAGTTTCCACCTCGAACATCTCCATGAACCCGTCGGTCGAGCCAAAGAACAACGGCCCCTGCACCTTGTAGATCTTGGAGCCGTCGGGCGCATTTTCGATCTGTGCGTGGATGCGGCGCGCGTTGTTCCACGCATAGGCCAGCGCACTGACGATCACGCCCACGACCACCGCCACGGCGAGGTCTTCCATCACTGTCACGACGGTCACCAGCACGATCACAAAGGCGTCCGTCAGAGGCACCTTGCGCAGGATCATCAACGAGTTCCAGGCAAAGGTCCCGATCACCACCATGAACATCACGCCCACGAGCGCGGCCAGCGGGATTTGTTCGATCAGGCTCGACCCGACAAGGATAAAGGCCAGCAGGAACAGCGCCGCCGTGATCCCCGCGACCCGCGTGCGTCCGCCGGATTTCACGTTGATCATCGACTGGCCGATCATCGCACAGCCGCCCATACCGCCGAAAAAGCCGGTCACGGTGTTGGCCACGCCTTGGGCGATACATTCCTGGCTTGCGCCGCCGCGCTGGCCTGTCATGTCGCCCACCAGGTTCAGGGTCAGCAGGCTTTCGATCAGCCCGATGGCTGCGAGGATCACCGCGTAGGGCAGGATGATCTCAAGTGTTTCCCAGTTCAGAGGCACCATCGGAATGTGGAATTCGGGAAATCCGCCCTTGATGCTGGCCAGATCGCCCACGCGCGGCACGTCCAGACCAAAGGCAATGACCACTGCGGCCACGATGCCGATGCCCGCGAGCGGTGCGGGAATGGCGCGTGTCAGGCGCGGCGTCACCCAGATGATCGCCATTGTCGCCGCCACCAGCGCCAGCATGATCATCAGCGGCTGGCCCGACAGCCAGACACCGCTGCTGACACCGTGGCCTGTGTCGACGCGGGTGCCGGGCACCTTGAACTGGCTCATCTGCGCGAGGAAAATCACGATCGCCAACCCGTTCACAAAACCCAGCATGACCGGATGCGGCACCAGCCGCATGAACTTGCCCCATTGCATCGCGCCCGCAAAAATCTGCAACAGGCCCATCAGTACAACGGTGGCAAACAGATACTCGACCCCGTGCTGCGCGACCAAGGCCACCATCACCACGGCCAGCGCACCGGTCGCCCCCGAGATCATGCCCGGACGCCCGCCCATGATCGCCGTGATCAGACCGACCATGAACGCGGCGTACAGCCCCACCAACGGGTTCACTCCCGCGACGAATGCAAAAGCCACCGCTTCGGGCACCAGCGCCAATGCGACGGTCAGGCCCGAGAGAATTTCGGTCTTCCACTGCCGCCCGTCCAGCTGAGTGTCACCGGGTGCCACGCGAAAATCGCCGAAACGAGTGTGGATGAGGTTCGAGATCAAAGCCATGTGTGTCCTGTACGTCGCGAATGTGTCGCCAATGTTAAAGGGTTCCTCTAACGGACCGCGCCCACAGGGGCCAGAGGCAATGCCGTTTTATGGTAATACCCGCCTCCTTGTGTCAGAAGCTTGGCCTTGGTTTGTGCAACCTCCGGGCAGTCCGCAGATGCGCGAACGGGCGACACGGCCTGAACAACCCGCGCACCCGCACGCTGTGCGCGATCATTTGCATTGCCAAAACGCGACCAAAGGTCGAACCATCGACCGTTGGACCGCAACAAAAGCCGTCGCTTGATTCCTTGCTCGTGTGCATCATATTAGGGTTCGGCGCGGCTGTGTCGCACCAGATTTTTGACCTATTGGACCTTGTTAATGCCAGCCGACGACTCCGAAATTCTGCCCTCAACCCTGCTTTCTGCTGAAAATCTTCGCACCAACGCTGTTTTCGCACATGCGATCCGGCACAGCAGGCTGGCTCTTTGCATCACCGATCCATCCCAGCCGGATGAACCGATCGTGTTCGCCAACCCTGCGTTTTCCGATCTGACCGGATATGCCGAGGAAGACTTTATCGGCAAGAACTGCCGCTTTCTCCAGGGTCCCGAGACAACAGAGGAAAGCCTCAAGCAGATTCGCGAGGCCCTGAACTCGGATGGCGTCGCAATGGTCGAGATCGTGAACTATCGCAAATCGGGCGAGAAATTCATCAATGCGCTGCAAATCGGGCCTGTCTTTGACGAAGACGGCAACCTGATTTTCCACTTCGGTTCGCAGATGGATATCTCGACCGCGCGTGAAAAAGAACGCCAGATGAGCGCGTTGAAGACGAACGAATTGCTTCATCGTCTGAAGAACATCGTCAACGTGATGACGGTCGTGATCGAAATGACAGGACGGTCGGCAACCGATACCGCCGCCTACAGCAAACGGATTGCTGAACGCCTGCGTGCGCTGGGGCAGGCCCACTTTGCCACGATCTCTAACGATGAACCCAAGGTTCTGCACCTGGACGAACTGGCCAAGATGCTTTTGCTGGCCTACGCACCGCTGGGCGAAAAACAGGTTCGCCTGAACGGTGACACTTTCGCCGTCCCCGGCCAGTACATGACCGCGATCACGCTCTTGCTGCATGAACTTGCAACAAACGCGGTCAAACACGGCAGCCTCAGGGTCGAAGAAGGGATCGTCGATCTGACGTGGAACACAGACGATCCTTCGGTTCTGGCGCTGCGCTGGAGCGAGCATAACGGACCTGCCGTGATACCGCCCAGCCGCGAAAGCGGGTCAAAGATCATCAGTTCGCTGGTCCGGGCATCGGGCGGCACGCTGACATTTGACTGGCATCCCGAAGGACTGGTTGCGGATCTGACGCTTCCGATTGTCACCAAGAAAACCGATTGAACGTCAGCGGCTTAGCGCATCGGCGTTGAAAAACCGCTATTTCCAGTTGTCCGGCGTGACATAGACGATTTCGTCATCGACGCTGACCATCACGTCGCCGTCCTGGATATTGACCTGCACCCGCATCGCGCGACTGGCCAGCTTGGCCAGCGCGCCGGTTTCGGCTTCGGCAAGGTTGACGACGCGCAGGTTGTCAAACCGGGCGGTGCTGTTCCTGATCTTGTCCCACCAGATTTCGGCGGAACGGCCACCGTAGGCATAGACAATCACATTGTCCGCCTTGCCACAGGACTGACGCACGACCTTTTCACTGGGCTGCCCCAGAGCGATCCACAGCTCAAGCTCGCCGCTCAGGCTTTTTTGCCAGACGTCCGGTTCGTCATCGGTGGAAAGCCCCTTGGTCATTTCCAGATGCTCATGCGCGTTCAGCGCAAAGGCCAGGACGCGCACCATCAACCGTTCATCGGTCTCGGACGGATGTTTGGCCACGGTCAGCTTGTGGGTCTCGTAATAGTTCCGGTCCATATCGGAGACGGAAAGTTCGACTTTGTAGACAGTGGATTTTTGCGCCATGACATGCCCCGGAGCTGCGAAGTTAGTGACCCCTAGAGCGTCTGGCGCCATTGTGAAAGCACATAGGAACATCCGTCGTGAACCGCGTTTGCCCAACGCCCCCTTGCAGCCCTATCCCGACACGCTAGTCTCGGGTCCATAATCCACCCCACACAAAGGCCGCTCCCATGACCCCAACCCGCATCGCCGTGATCGGCGGCTCTGGCATTTATGACATCGACGGGCTGAAGGATGCCAAGTGGGTGCAGGTCGCAACCCCCTGGGGCAAGCCGTCCGACCAGATCCTGACCGGCACGCTGGACGGGGTCGAGATGGCGTTCCTGCCGCGGCACGGACGTGGGCACGTTCACACGCCCACATCGGTCCCCTACCGCGCCAACATCGACGCGCTGAAACGCATCGGCTGCACGGATGTGATCAGCGTGTCCGCCTGCGGATCGTTCCGCGAGGAAATGGCACCGGGGGATTTTGTCATCGTCGACCAGTTCATCGACCGCACGGTGAACCGCGAAAAGACGTTCTTCGGCACCGGCTGCGTCGGCCACGTCAGCGTGGCGCACCCCACCTGTCCGCGCCTGTCCGACGCCTGCGAGGCGGCGGCGCGCGATGCAAAGATCAACGTGCACCGGGGCGGCACCTATCTGGCGATGGAGGGTCCGCAATTCTCGACCCTGGCCGAAAGCCGGATGTACCGCGAAAGCTGGGGGGCAGATGTGATCGGTATGACCAACATGCCCGAGGCGAAACTCGCCCGCGAGGCCGAGCTGTGCTATGCTTCGGTGGCGATGATCACCGACTATGACAGCTGGCACCCCGACCATGGCGAGGTGGACGTCACGCAGATCATCGCCACCCTGACCGGAAATGCCGACAAGGCGCGCAATCTGGTGTCGCGCCTGCCTGCGCTTTTGGGGGCTGAGCGCGCGCCCTGCCCGCATGGCTGTGACCGGGCACTGGAATACGCGATCATGACCGCGCCCGAGGCCCGCGATCCCGAACTGGTGGCCAAACTGGACGCTGTTGCCGGTCGGGTTCTGTCCTGACAAGGGGCGCGTCCATGCGCCGGCATGTCCTGATCCTGGGGGCTGATGGGTTCATCGGCCGCCACATCGCCTTTGCCGCCCGCCGCGCGGGCTGGCAGGTGACGGCGCATGCGCGCAATCCGGCAGGCTTGCAGCACATGGGGTTCGACACCCTGCGTGCGGACCTGACCGATCCGGTGACCCATGATCCAGCGTTCTGGCGTCCGGTGCTGGCGGAGGGCGCCCATGTCATCAACGCCGCCGGTTTGCTGACCGGAGCGGAGGCCGCAATGCACGCGGTCCATGTCGCGGCCCCTACGGCGGTCTATGCCGCTCTGTCCCCCGGCGCGCGCGGTGTGCTGATTTCGGCCATCGGGATCGAGGCCCAGACCCCCTTTGCCCGCCACCGCCGCGACGGCGAGGCCGCAGCGCCTGACAGCATCGCCATCCTGCGCCCCGGGCTGGTGCTGGGGCATACCTCTTATGGCGGCTCGTCCCTGGCGCGTGCGCTGGCCGCACTGCCCCTGGTAACGCCCGTGGTCGGCAAGGGCGACCAGCCGTTCAACCCGATCCACGCCGACGATCTGGCTGCGATTGCCTTGCACTGCGTTGAGCACCCGCCCCTGGCTGGCCAGCATGTGGTGGGCGGCCCCGAAACCGTCACGCAAAAGCAGATGCTGCAAGCCCTGCGCGGATGGATGGGCCTGCGCCCTGCCATCACCCTGCGCCTGCCAGGCCCGCTGGCCCGGATGATGGGGACCATCGGTGACGCCATGTGCCTTGGTCCGATTTCGCGCACTGCGGTCGACCAGTTGTCACAGGGCGTGCACGCCCCCCACACGCTGCCAGAGGGTCCGCAACCCCGCCCCTTCACCGACATCCTGCACGCCCAGCCCTGCGGCACCCAGGACCTGTGGCACGCGCGGCTCTACCTGATGCGGCCTGTGTTGCGGCTGGCGCTGGCGGTCCTGTGGCTGGTCTCGGGGCTGATCGGCCTGACGCTGCCTGCCGCCGACTTCCTGCCGTTGGTCCCGGACACCCTGCCCGACACAGCGCTGATCCTCATGGCGCGCGCCGGTGGGCTGGCGGACCTTGCGATTGCCGCCGCGCTGCTGCGCGGTTGGCGGCCCCGCATGATGGCGGCAGTGCAATTTGGGATGATTGTCGCCTATACCGCCGCCTTCACCCTGTTGAACCCGGCGTTGTGGTTGCTCCCCTTGGGTGGTCTGCTTAAGAACGTCCCGCTGCTGGTCCTGATCGCCATGGCCGCAATTGTGGAAAGAGAACGCTGATGGACGCCTATCTGACAGCCAAATGGCTGCACATCCTGTCGTCCACCGTGCTGTTCGGCACCGGCATCGGCACCGCGTTCCAGATGGTCTGGGCCATGCGCAGCGACAACCCGGTGGTGATCCACCGCACGGCCTCGGGCGTCGTGGTGGCCGACTGGCTGTTCACCACACCGGCGGGGCTGCTTCAGCCCGCCACCGGCCTTTGGCTGATCCACCTGCAAGGCTATCCGCTGACCGAGCCGTGGTTGCTGATGACCTATGTGCTGTATGCGGTGGCCTTTGTCGCATGGGTGCCCGTGGTCGGTCTGCAAATCCGCATTCGCAACCTGACCGCCACCGCCACGACGGTGCCCGCCGCCGCGCGCCGCGCCTTTCGCATCTGGTTCGCCCTTGGCTGGCCTGCCTTCCTTGCGCTGATCGTGATCTTCTGGCTTATGGTGCACAGGCCGCCACTCTGGGGCTGATGCCCCTGCACACCGGAAACCCTATGAAAACCGTCCAAGATTATATCCGCACCATCCCCGATTTCCCCCATGCGGGGATCATGTTCCGCGATGTGACGACCCTGTTTGCCGACCCGCGCGGCTTTCGCATGGCGATCGACCAGATGCTGAACCCCTATGCGGGGCTGCAAATCGACAAGGTCGTGGGTCTGGAAGCGCGCGGTTTTATCCTGGGCGGTGCCATCGCGCACCAACTGTCCAAGGGGTTCGTCCCGATCCGCAAAAAGGGCAAGCTGCCCGGTGCCACCATTGAACAGGCCTATACGCTGGAATACGGCGAGGCTGTGGTCGAAATCCACGACGACGCCATTCAAGCAGGCGAGACCGTGTTGATCGTCGATGACCTGCTGGCCACCGGCGGCACCGCCGAGGCGGGGATCAAGCTGATCGAACGGCTGGGCGGCAAGATCATCTCGTGCAGCTTCATCATCGACCTGCCCGATCTGGGCGGCCGCGCCAAGCTGGAAGCGATGGGCATGGATGTGCAGGCCCTGTGCGCCTACGAAGGCGACTGAGCCCCCTTCATCTTGCCCGCAAAACTCCGGGGTGAGGCGCCCAAGCGCCGAGGGGCAGCGCCCCTCTGCCTATCCGCGCAGCACGGCACCCGGGTTCATGATCCCCGCAGGGTCCAGTGCCGCCTTGATCGCGCGCATCGCCGCCAGCTTGACCGGATCGCCATAGCGTTCCAGATCGCCCACCTTGAACCGCCCGATGCCGTGTTCCGCGCTGACCGAGCCCCCCAGTTCGTGCACCAGGTCGTGCACCGCCTGCTTGATCCCGTCCCGCTCGGCCAGATGGTCGGCCTTGGTTTTGCCTGGCGCGGGAAAGACGTTGTAATGCAGGTTTCCGTCGCCCACGTGACCGAAACAGTTGACGCGGAAATCACCCAGCGCAGCGATCCGCGCGTTGGCCTTGGTGATAAATTCGGCCAATGCGCCCAGCGGCACCGAAATGTCGTGACTGCTGATCGACCCGATCCGGCGGTTCGCCTCGGGAATGTGTTCGCGCACGGTCCAGAAATCGTCTGACTGTGCTTGCGATTGCGCGATGATCCCGTCGCTGACCAGCCCGTCCTCGGCCCCTGCCACGAACAGCCGCTCCAGCGCGTCGGTGGGGTCTTGCCCTGCCGTCACGCCGACTTCGACCAGCACGCACCATTCGGGCGGCGTCTCCCAGGGGCGGCGGATGTCTGGCAGTTTCTCGGCCAGGAAATCCATGCCTTGCCGGTGCATCAGTTCAAAGGCGCTGATGCTCTCGCCCAGCAGGTCGCGGCCCAGCGTCAGCAGTTTCAGCGCGGCGGCAGGACTGTCCACCACCAGCATCGCCGTACCGCTGTGCGCGGGGCGCGGCGACAGCTTCAGTGCAGCGGCGGTAATCACACCCAACGTGCCCTCGGCCCCGATCAGCAAGTGGCGCAGGTCATAGCCGGTGTTGTCCTTGCGCAGACGGCTCAGCCCGTTCCAGATGCTGCCATCGGGCAACACGGCCTCAAGCCCCAGACACAGATCGCGCGCATTGCCATAGCGTAACACGCCGGTGCCGCCTGCATTGGTGCTGAGGTTGCCACCGATCCGCGCGGTGCCCTCGGCCGCCAGCGACAGCGGGAACAACCGACCCGCCTGCGCTGCGGCCTCTTGCACATCGGCCAGGATCACCCCCGCCTCGACGATGGCCACGTTTTCATCCGCATAGACCGCGCGCACCGCGTTCATCCGCTCCAGCGACAGGATCAGCGGCACGGGGCCATCCTCGACGACCTGCCCGCCGACCAACCCCGTGCCACCGCCATAGGGAACAATCCCGATGCGGTGCTGCGCACACAGGCACACGATCGTCGCCACCTCTTCGACGCTGCGCGGCAGGGCGACAAGCGTGTCCCGCCCCTTGTACCGCCCGCGCGGCTCTTCCAGATAGCGGGTCTCGGCGCGGCGAAAACGGTCGGCGGGCAAGGCTGCGGTCAGCAGCGGTTCAGTCTCGGGGGTAAGAGAGGTCAATGTCATGGCCGCAACATCCTGCCACGACGCGGCAAAGGCAAGAGCCTAGCGTTGCAACCATTCGGGACGCAGCACCATGATCGTCGGGCGC
This sequence comes from Pseudosulfitobacter pseudonitzschiae, assembly GCF_900129395.1. Lineage (GTDB taxonomy): Bacteria > Pseudomonadota > Alphaproteobacteria > Rhodobacterales > Rhodobacteraceae > Pseudosulfitobacter > Pseudosulfitobacter pseudonitzschiae. The sequence goes on along the minus strand of NZ_FQVP01000002.1, from coordinate 722,648 downwards.
GCCGGCAAGCGGTCGCGCGACACCTGCAGGGCGGGGCCGCCCACCTCGACCACGGCGAATTCATCCGCCATGCCGATCAGGAATTCATCCAGCGTATAGTCCGAGAACCAATGCATCGGCAGCACCACCGACGACTTCAGCCGCTTCAACACGCGGGTCATCGTGGGCAGGTCCAGCGTCATACCGCCGTCAATCGGTGCCATCACGACGTCCAGCCGCCCGATGGCCGCATATTGCCCGGCGTCCGGTTCGTGGTGCAAATGCCCAAGATGGCCGATGCACAGGCCTGCCATTTCAAAGACAAAGATCGAGTTCCCCTTGGCCTCGCTGCCGCCATATTGGCTGCGGATGTCTGTCGAGACATTGCGGACCAGAACCTCGCCCAGATCGACGTGATGGTCGATCCCCTGCCCGAACGGCCCCCAGCCGTTCAGGGCGTGGGAAATGGCCGGGTCGGGAAAGGCGGTCCAGTGGGTGTCATGGGCGTGGTTCATCGTCACCACGTCGGGGATCATCGGCACGTTGCCGATGTAGCCGGTGAAATCCGTCACGATGTTCAACCCGCCGTGGCTGCGGATCAGGAAACTGGCGTGGTCGATGTAGTGGATCAGAACCGTCTCGCTGGGGACATCAACGTCATAGCTGGCCGCTTGCACAAACGCCGCGCCGTCGATCTCGCCCGCCAGCGCAATGCAGTGACTGGGCGTGCGCGCGGCCTGGGCCTGCGCCGTCCCTGTCATCAGTGTCAAAGCTGTCAGCAGTCGGATCAACATGATGGCCACCCTCGTGGCCCTCAGTCTAGCGCATCCCGCGCCAAAGTCATCTGGCGTCTGTCCGCCCGCGGCGGTCATGGCGCAGGGATGCATAAAGAACGTGCGTCCGCCAACGTCCGTCGATCTGCAAATAGGATTGCGCGACGCCCTCGTATTTAAAGCCTGACTTTTCCAGCAGCCCGCGCGAGGCGGCATTTTCCGGCAGACAGGCCGCTTCGATCCGGCTGAGGTCTTGACGGGTAAAGGCATAGTGCACCACCGCCTCGATGGCCTCGCGCATATAGCCTTTGCGCGCGAACATCTGGCCGGTCCAATAGCCCAGCGTGCCGGCCTGCGCAGGCCCGCGCCGGATGTTGTCCAACGTGATCGCCCCGACCAGAACCTCGTCCTCGCGCCGGATCAGGAACAGCGGCATGGCCGAGCCGTTGGCGATGGAGCGTTGGGCCCAGTAGACACGGTTGGTGAAGGCCTTGCGCGACAGGTGATCCTCGGCCCAGCCGGGTTCCCACGGGGTCAGGTAGTCCTTGGAATGTGCGCGCAGCGCCGACCAGGGGCGGAAATCTGCATGAACCGGAGGCCGCAGCGTCAGCCGCTCGGTCTCGATCCGCAGTTTCCGCTTGGACAGCAACATCAGGCGACCCGGCGCTCCTGCAAGGCATCCAGCGTCGGGGCCGTATCGACCGGACCATACAGCGCCAGCGCCGCAGGCGCGGTGGCCGCGATATGTTCCGCAAACTCGCGCACGTCGCCGGTGGTCACCGCATCAATGCGCGCAATGGTTTCTTCCAGCGGCGGCACGCGGTCCCAAATCTGCACCAGTCGCGCCAGACGTTCGGCGCGGCTGGACGGGCTTTCCAGTCCCATCAGCAATCCGGCCTTCATCTGGGCACGGGCGCGGGCCACTTCGGCGGGGTTCATGTCCGAGGCCGCCCGCTTCATCTCGTCGATGGTGATCCGCGACAGCTCGGCCACCTGATCGCCGCTGGTACCCGCATAGACGGTCATCATGCCAGTGTCGTCATAGGCCCCTGCCTGCGCAAAGATCGAATAGCACAGGCCGCGGTTCTCGCGCACCTCCTGGAACAGGCGCGAGGACATGCCGCCGCCGAGGGCGCTGGCGTAGATCTGCGCGACATAGATTTCCTCATCGCGGTAGCCGGGGCTTTCGAATGCCAGCGCAAAGTGGGCCTGCTCCAGATCCTTGACCTGCCGCACTTCCCCACCACGAAACGACGCGGGTGCCAGTTTGAACGCGGGTGTCGGGACCATGCCGCCGAACATCTCTTCGGCCAGTTTCACGATGCTGTCGTGATCGACAGCACCCGCCGCCGAGAGGATCATCTCTTCGGGGCCGTAATGCTGGGCCACGAACTTGGCCAGATCCTTGCGGGTGAACGCCTCGATCCGCTCGGTCGGACCTAGAATGGTGCGTCCGATGGGCTGTTCTGGATAGGCCTGCGCCTGCAACCAGTCAAAGATCACGTCGTCGGGCGTGTCCAGCGCCTGGCCGATCTCTTGCAGGATCACGCCGCGCTCGATCTCGATCTCGTTCTTGTCGAAGGTCGGGTTCAGCAGGATGTCCCCGATCACATCCATAGCCAGCGGCACGTCCGCCTCAAGCACACGCGCGTAGTAGGCCGTGACCTCGCGGCTGGTGTAAGCGTTGATATAGCCGCCCACGTCCTCTATCGCCTCGGCGATTTGCAGGGCACTGCGCTTGGCCGTGCCCTTGAACGCCATATGCTCCAGAAAATGCGCGATGCCGTTTTGTTTGGGCGCTTCGTGCCGACCACCGGCATTGACCCAGATCCCGATAGACGCCGAAGCCAGCCCCGGCATGTGTTCCGTCACGATGCGAAAGCCGTTGGCAAGGCGGTGCTGTTGCAAGCTCACTGTGCGATATGTCCCTTGATATGGTCCTTGAGCGCGCCAAGGTCATTGGCGACCCGTGTCACCCGTTCCGCGCGTTCATAGAGGTCTTCCATGCGCGGGGGAAGAGGGGGATGGATGCCGCTGGCTTTCTCGACTGCGTCCGGGAACTTTGCCGGATGGGCGGTGGCGAGGGTGATCATCGGCGTGCCCTGAACGCGGTGTTCGTTGGCCACCTTTACGGCAACAGCCGAATGCGGGCACAGCAGTTCGGTCGATGCCTTTAACGTGGCAGTGATGGTCGCGTTGGTTTCGTCTTCGGACGCGCGGCCACTGTCGTAATGCTCTTGCAGGGCTTCCATCGCGCCCTGGCTCACGTCGAAACCGCCCTCTTTCAGCTCGTCCATCAGCTGGGCCACGGCCTTACCGTCGCGCCCGTAAGCGTCGAACAGTGCGCGTTCAAAGTTCGACGAGACCTGGATGTCCATCGACGGGCTGATCGAAGGCACGGTGTCGCCCTTGTGGTAGCCCTGCCCTTTCAGGCAGCGGTCCAGAATGTCGTTCTGATTGGTCGCCACCACCAGCCGGTCGATGGGCAGGCCCATGCGTTTGGCGATGTAGCCAGCAAAGATGTCGCCAAAGTTGCCGGTGGGCACGGTAAAGCTGACCTTGCGGTGCGGCGCGCCGACGGACACGGCAGACGAGAAGTAATAGACCACCTGCGCCAGCACGCGGCCCCAGTTGATGCTGTTCACGCCCGCCAGTTTCACCGCGTCGCGGAATTCAAAGTCGTTGAACATATCCTTGAGCCGCGCCTGACAGTCGTCAAAGTCACCGTCAACGGCCAGTGCGTGCACGTTGCTTTCGGTGGGGGTGGTCATCTGGCGGCGCTGCACCTCGGAGATACGGCCATGCGGGTAGAGAATGAACACATCCACATTGTCCAGCCCGCGAAACGCCTCGATGGCGGCAGAGCCTGTGTCGCCGCTGGTGGCCCCCACAATGGTGACACGCTCGCCGCGCCGCGTCAGGGCGGTCTGGAACAACTGGCCGATCAGCTGCATGGCAAAATCCTTGAACGCCAGCGTCGGGCCGTGGAACAGCTCCAGCAGGAAATGCCCCTGATCCAGTTGCACCAGTGGCGCGCGGGCGGCGTGGCCGAACCCAGCATAAGCGCGGTCGATGCAGCCACGGAATTCTTCGTCGCTGAAGGTCTCGCCCACGAAAGGACGCATCACGCGAAAGGCGATTTCTTCGTAGCTCTGCCCTTCCATCGCGGCGATGTCAGCATGCGACAACGTCGGAATTTCAGAGGGTACATACAGTCCCCCGTCACGGGCCAGCCCGGTCAGCATGGTGTCTTCGAATGTCAGCTCGGGCGCTTTGCCTCGGGTCGAGATATATTTCACGAGTTGGGCCTTTCTGGTCGGCGGCGGTTGCCGCGCAGGGCAAAAACAGCGGTCATCGCAACCCAGATCAGGGCCAGCGAGAACCATGTGATGGCGTATTGCAAGTGATCGTTGGGAATGCCTGCAGTGTCCACAGGCAATGGCATGACGGGTCCCTCCGGCAGCGATGTGGTTCGCGCCACGATCAGCAGGGGTTCAGAGTTTAATGTCTCGGCCATCGCCGGCAGGTCGCGGGCAAACCAGATGTTTGCCTCCAGATCAGGCTCTGGCGTGAACCTGTCGATTTCCTGCGGCCAATGCAGGTTGCCGGTCACGGTCACCTCGCCCGTGGGCGTCGTCACCGCGTCACGTTCCTCAAGCCGCACGAAGCCGCGATCAACCAGCACGCGGCGGCCTGTGTCCGTCTGCATGGGCAGGATCACGCGATACCCCGCGCCGATCTGCTTTTGACTGACCAGCACATAGATCGCCTGATCGGCATAAGTGCCCGTCACGGCAACAGGCAGGTATTTGTCAGCGACGGGATCGGGATCGTCAGGCAGCGCCACAGGCTCCGCTGCAATGCGCGCGGTGATGTCAGCCAGCACCGCCTCTTTCCAGGCCAGACGCTGCACCTGCCACAGCCCGAGCGAAATCAGGACAGCCGCGCCGCCCAACCCGATGCTGATCAGAAACAGAATACGTCCCATGGCTGTCTTTCACTGCCGTGTTTCATGACAAAAGGCGCGAGGAACACCACGCGCCTTTTGGGTTTTAGGGATTCGTCGGCGATGTGCAACCAGACCCGGCTGATTAGCTGGGCACGCCCCACATATAGACGGCGAAGAAAAGGAACAGCCAGACAACGTCAACAAAGTGCCAGTACCATGCCGCCGCTTCGAAACCGACATGGCGTTCGGGGGTAAAGTGTCCCTTCATCGCCCGGATCAAGCAAACCAGCAGGAAGATGGTGCCGATAATCACGTGAAAGCCGTGGAAACCAGTGGCCATGAAGAAGTTGGAATAGAACTCGTCGCCGCCGAATTCCCAGCCTTCGTGCAGCAGGTGCGCGTATTCGTAGGCTTGCAGCCCGGTGAACACGATACCAAGGATGATCGACAGCGCCAGACCGGTGATCAGGTCCTTGCGGTTGTTTTCATGGACCAGCGCATGGTGGGCCCAGGTCACGGCACAGCCGGACAGGAGCAGAACCAGTGTATTCATCAACGGCAGGTGCAGCGCATCCACCGGAACGATACTGGGCGCTTCGTAGGTCGAGCCGACATAGTCTTCCATCGGATAGATGGCGTGTTTGAAGAAGGACCAGAACCATGCCGAGAAGAACATGACTTCGGACATGATGAACAGGATAAAGCCATAGCGCAGGCCGATCTGAACCACACGTGTGTGATCGCCAACATGGCTTTCGTCGACCACTTTGGACCACCAGGCGAACATCACGTAAAGGACGCCCGCGAACCCGGCGAGGAACACATAGGGCGTGATGCCGTGCATCCAAAGCACGCCGCCAAACAGCATGATAAAGGCCGCTACAGCGCCCAGAAGCGGCTCGATCGACGGAGCCAGAATGTGATAGTCATGGTTCTTGGCATGGGCCATGTTCAGTCCCTCAGTTCAGGTTGGTATCGTTGTTCTCTGCGTCGAGGGCGGCATAGCCTTCGGGCAGGTCAATTTCGTAGAATGTATAGCTCAGCGTGATCGTATGCACGTATTTTGCATCGCGGTCATCGACAATCTCGGGGTCGACGAAGAAAGTCACAGGCATCTGCACCCGCTCGCCGGGTTCCAGCACCTGCTGTTCGAAGCAAAAGCACTGAATCTTGTTGAAGAAGCCGCCAGCGGAATAAGGCGTGACGTTATAGCTGGCGGATCCGGCAATGGGGTGGTCGGTGGGATTGTAGGCCTCGAAAAAGGCAAGCGCGGTTTCCCCGATGCGCACTTTCATCTTGGTTTCGACCGGCTTGAATTCCCACGGCATTGCGCTGTCGACAGAGGCATCGAAGCGGACGGTGATTTCCTGGTCCAGGATATGGTCGACACCTTCGGCAACCTGACCCGGCGTGCCGCCAAAGCCGGTCACACGGCAAAACCAGTTGTAGAACGGCACCGATGCCCAGGACAGGCCGCCCATGACCAGCACGACACACACCAGTTGAACAACGGTGCGCTGAGGACCCTGCAGACGTTTCATTTCAATGTCTCCGCCCGTGGCAGTTCGAAGTCACCGCTTGTCACCTTGGCAACGGTCAACGCGAGGACCAGCACCACGAAGGCCGCCAGCAAAAGGCCAACGCCGGTGTTACGGCTGCGGCGGCGGCTGTGCATTTCATGTTCCGCTTTCAACGCCATCACCAGCCTCCGTAACCCGAGCTGCGCAGCAGCGCCTCGGCCATGATCGCACCGAAGTGCAGGAACAGATACAGCAGCGACAGCTTGAAGAACGATTTCTCGACCGCATAACCATCGGCTTCTGCCTGCGCTTCGTCGCGGCGCCAGATATCAAAGGCACCTTTCAGGAACAGCACGTTCAGGATCACGGCCGTTGTCAGATAGATCAGCCCGCCAATCGACGTGAACGCGGTGCCAACGGCCAGAATCACCAGAAGTACGGTATAGGCCAGAATATGTTTGCGGGTGGATTTGCGCCCGTGGGTCACGGTCAGCATCGGCACTTTTGCGTCGTCGTAATCCGACTTCATGAACAGTGCCAGCGCCCAGAAATGGGGGGGCGTCCACATGAAGATCAGCGCGAACATCAACCATGCCTCGACCGACATGGACCCGGTGGCCACGACCCAGCCGATCACCGGCGGAAAGGCCCCTGCCGCGCCACCGATCACGATGTTCTGCGGGGTCGAGCGTTTCAGCCACATCGAGTAGATGACGGCATAAAAGAAGATGGTAAAGGCCAGCAGCCCCGCCGCCAACAGGTTGGCCGACAGCGCCAGCATCATCACCGACAGGCCCGACAGCGCCACGCCAATGCTCAGCGCCTCGCCCGGCTGGACCTTGCCCGACGGAATCGGACGGTTGGCGGTGCGTTTCATAATATGGTCGATGTCCGCATCCCACCACATGTTCAGCGCCCCCGAGGCCCCGGCCCCGATGGCGATGAACAGGATGGATGCAAAGCCCACAACAGGGTTTACACCGTTTGGCGCCGCCAGCATGCCCACAAGCGCCGTGAACACCACAAGCTGCATCACGCGCGGCTTCATCAGCGCGAAATAATCGCCAAAGGACGCTTCGCCCTCGAAGGCCTGTGGCTGACTGCTGATGTCGGTCATGCGGCTCTCACGTATCATCTGGATTCAGGAAAGGCGGGGGAAACTGCCCCCGCCCCGTTGGCTTACTTGGAAGCGATCTGGAAGCTTTGCGGCAGGCTTGCAAATTCTTCGCGGGCCTTTTCCAGCCATGCGGCATAGGCCTCTTCCGAGACGACCTTGACGGTGATCGGCATATAGGCGTGGTTGATGCCGCACAGTTCCGAACACTGACCGAAATAGACGCCTTCACGCTCGGCCTTGAACCACAGTTCGGCCAGACGTCCGGGCACACCGTCCTGTTTGACGCCGAATGCCGGAATCGCCCACGAGTGGATCACGTCAGCGCCGGTCACCTGCATCACGACGATCTTGCCGACGGGCACGACAACGGCGTTGTCGGTGGCCAGCAGGAATTCGTCCTTGGAATAACCGGCGTCGATCAGCTGTTGTTCAACTTCGGGGGTCAACATGTTCTGACCACCGGTTGCCGGAGCGCCGATCATGTAGCTGGAGAATTCGATGCCCTCGTCCACATAGGAATAGTCCCAGTACCACTGGTAACCGGTCACCTTGATGGTCAGGTCGGCGTCGGGAATTTCCTGCTGTTTGAACAGGATCGGCAGCGAGAACGCACCGATGAACACCAGAATCACGATGGGAATCACGGTCCATGCGATCTCGATCGGTGTGTTGTGTGTAAAGCTGGCCGGTTTCGGGTTGCGGCGGGCATTGTAGCGGACGCCGACCCAGACCAGCAGGCCGATCACGAACAGCGAAATCGCCGTGATAATGATCAGCAGCATATGGTCCAGCCACTGCAAATCACGTGCCAGCTCTGTCACGGCGGGCTGAAAGCCCATGAGGCCGTCGCGCGGAGCGCCCACGATTTCAAGGTTATCCTGCGCCATCGCTGGCAGTGCGGCGGTGGCGGCAAAAAGGCCGGAAACAAGGCCTTTGATCGAGAAATGCTTGGTCATGTATCGTCCTGATCTTGTGATCGCTGTTGGGCGCGGGGAACAGACAAAGCAACATGCGCTTTCGCCTCCCGTTGTATTACCCGCGCTTACAATCATATTCTATCTTCAAGATAAAGCCATTCTTACCGCGTCAAAGAGACGCTTTCACTCGAAAATTCAGGATCAGCCCCCAATGACCGATGCCCCATTCGCCCCCTTCGACACCCTTCTGGACCGTGACGAAGCACTTCGGGTGCTGCGCGCGGCCACGGATGGGGCCGACGATGGCGAGCTTTTTCTGGAACGCCACCGGTCCGAAGCGCTGGTGTACGACGATGGCCGCCTGAAGACAGCCAGCTATGATGCCTCCGAAGGGTTCGGATTGCGTGCGGTGCGCGGCGAAGTCGCAGGATATGCCCATTCTACCGAGCTTTCGGTGGCCGCCCTGAAACGCGCTTCGGCCACGGCGCGGCTTGCGGTGGGGGACGGCGGCGGCACATGGGCCGATGCGCCCCAGGCCACGAACACGCGACTGTATACAGACGAAGACCCGATTGCGGGTGCGGCCTTTCCCGTCAAACTGGACACCTTGCGCGAGATCGACGCATTCGCCCGCGCGCTCGACAGCCGGGTGGTGCAGGTATCGGCCACCATCGCGGCGTCCCTGCAAGAGGTCGAAATTTTACGCCCCGAAGGCGGATCGGTCCGCGATGTGCGCCCCATGACGCGTGTGAACGTGTCCGTGATCGTCGAACAGGGCGGGCGGCGCGAATCAGGCACGGCAGGTGGTGGCGGGCGTGTGGGCCTTGATGGCCTGCTGGACCCAGCCGACTGGCAGGCCAAGGCGCGCGAAGCGCTGCGGGTGGCCGTGGTCAATCTGGATGCGGTCCCGGCCCCTGCGGGGGTCATGGACGTGGTGCTGGGCCCAGGCTGGCCCGGCATCCTGCTGCACGAGGCCATCGGGCATGGGCTTGAGGGCGATTTCAACCGCAAGGGGTCTTCCGCCTTTGCCGGCCTGATGGGGCAGCGGATCGCCGCGCCCGGCGTCACCGTGCTGGACGACGGCACCATCCCCGACCGGCGCGGGTCGATCACCGTGGACGACGAAGGCACCCCCAGCGCGCGCAATGTGCTGATCGAGGACGGTGTGCTGGTCGGATACATGCAGGACCGGCAGAACGCGCGGCTGATGGGTGTGGCCCCTACCGGCAACGGACGGCGCGAAAGCTATGCCCACACGCCGATGCCGCGTATGACCAACACCTACATGCTGGGGGGCAACGTGACACCGGGCGACATCGTGGCCGACCTGAAAGACGGTATTTACGCCGTGGGATTCGGCGGCGGCCAGGTGGACATCACAAACGGCAAATTCGTGTTTTCCTGCACCGAGGCCTACCGCGTTCAGAACGGCGTGGTCGGCGCGCCGGTCAAGGGGGCCACGCTGATCGGTGACGGGGCCACGGCGCTGCAACAGATCCGCGCCATCGGGAATGATCCCGCACTGGACCCCGGTATGGGCAACTGCGGCAAGGCGGGGCAATGGGTGCCCGTGGGCGTGGGACAACCGACGCTGATGATCGGCGGGCTGACCGTAGGCGGCAGCGGCAACTGAGTGCGGTGCGTTATGTTTTTGTCGAAACGGCCGTGATTCTTTCATGGGTTGTTAACCTCGTCGCGGCATAACGCTTGCAGCAACAGGTGGAGCGACGGATGACAGATCGAGGATTATATCCTTCTTCCATTCACCCCCCACTCCTACCCACCCCGGAAGACGATTGGTTTCTCCGCCTCCGCCTGTTGCGATCCCGCCGGGTCGGCATCTCGACGTTTAACAGATTGCTGATCGAACACGGCACCGCGCAAAATGCGTTGGATGCGTTGCCGGAACTGGCGCGCGCTGCTGGTGTGGAAAACTACACCCCTTGCCCCGTTGCCGTCATCGAGGCCGAGCTGAAAGCCGGCCAGACGGCCGGGGCAATTCTCATCTCCCAGACCGCGCCGGCCTATCCCAGCGCCTTGCGCGATCTGGCCGATGCGCCCCCATTCCTATGGGCCATCGGCGATCTGTCGGTCCTGGAGCGTCCGATGATCTCGATCGTCGGCGCGCGCAATGCGTCCAGCCTTGGCACACGTATGGCCAAATCATTGGCACGGGATCTGGCCGCTGCGGGCTATGTGATTGTTTCCGGTCTGGCGCGGGGCATTGATGCCGCTGCACATACGGCGGCTTTGGACACCGGAACCATCGCTGTTCAAGCAGGCGGCGTCGATATGATGTACCCGGCAGAGAACACCGAACTGGCGCTTGCGATCCCGGAACACGGGCTGCGGTTGTCGGAACAACCCATGGGCCTGCAACCCATGGCGCGGCATTTTCCGCCGCGCAACCGCATCGTATCGGGTCTGGGACGCGCCACGATTGTGGTCGAGGCTGCGGCAAAATCCGGCAGCCTGATCACCGCCCGCGATGCGTTGGATCAGGGACGCGAGGTGCTGGCCGTGCCCGGCAGTCCGCTGGATGCACGGGCCTCGGGCTGCAACATGCTGATCCGCGACGGCGCCACGCTGGTCCGCAATGCCGCAGATGTGATCGAGGCGCTGGCTCCGATGGCGCCCCGCGCCCCCGCCCTGCCGATGGACCTGCCCCACACGCCACCACCACAACCGCCCCGCGACCGGCGCAGCTTGCGCGAAACCGCTGCCTTGCACAGCCAGATCCTGAACCGTCTGGGCCCTGCCCCGCTGGCCGAGGACCAGTTGATCCGCGACATCGCCGCCGCCCCGTCGGATGTGGCGCCGGTTCTACTGGAACTGGAACTCGACGGACAGATCGAACGCAGTCCCGGCGGCCTGCTGACACGCCCCAATTAAGGCCTGTCACAAGGCCCTCTTGCGATGGCGTGTTGACATTCAATGCTTGCACCCCACATCTAGCGCCGCCATAGACGCCCAAGTTTTACTGTCCCCGAGGTGCATCATTCATGCCAGTCGTCGTCGTCGAATCTCCGGCCAAGGCCAAGACAATCAACAAATATCTTGGTGACAACTACACCGTCCTGGCCTCGTACGGGCACGTGCGGGATTTGCCGCCCAAAGACGGTTCCGTCGACACCGAACATGATTTCGAGATGCTTTGGGAGATTGGCAGCGACAGCAAGAAGCACGTCAAAGCCATCGCCGACGCCCTGAAAAACGACAACGAACTGATCCTCGCAACTGACCCCGACCGCGAAGGCGAGGCGATCAGCTGGCACCTGCAAGAGGCGCTGACCAAACGCAAGTCGATCACCAAAAGCACGCCGGTGTCGCGGGTGGTTTTCAATGCGATCACCAAGACTGCCGTGACAGAGGCGATGAAAAACCCCCGTCAGGTCGACATGCCGCTGGTCGAGGCGTACCTTGCACGACGCGCGCTGGACTACCTGGTGGGTTTCAACCTGTCCCCGGTCTTGTGGCGCAAACTGCCCGGTGCGAAATCGGCAGGGCGCGTGCAATCGGTCTGTCTGCGCCTGATCACCGAGCGCGAGATGGAGATCGAAGCGTTCCGTGCCCGTGAATACTGGTCGGTCAAGGCATTGCTGGCCACCCCGCGCGGACAGGAGTTCGAGGCGCGGCTGACCACCTTGGCCGGCAAGAAGCTGGACCGTTACGACATCGAGAACGGCACCCAGGCTGAAATGGCCGTGCAGGCGATCAGCAGCCGCGATTTGAAGGTTCAGTCGGTCGAGGCCAAGCCTGCCAACCGCAACCCGTCCGCCCCGTTCATGACATCGACCCTGCAACAGGAAGCCAGCCGCAAGTTCGGCATGGGCGCGCGCCAGACCATGAGCGCCGCACAGCGTCTGTATGAAGCGGGCTATATCACCTATATGCGGACCGACGGCATCGACATGGCCCCCGAAGCGGTGCAGATGGCGCGCGACGCGATCAAGGACCGCTATGGCGCCGAATATGTGCCCAGCAGCCCGCGCGTTTACAAGAACAAGGCGAAAAACGCGCAGGAAGCGCACGAATGTATCCGCCCGACGGATATGACCCAGGACGTGGATGCGCTGAAAATCAGCGATGGCGACCAGCGCAAACTGTATGACCTGATCTGGAAACGCACGTTGGCCTGCCAGATGGAAAGCGCGCGCCTGGAACGCACCACCGTCGATGTGGGCAGCCAGGACGGTCAGGTGATGCTGCGCGCCACCGGTCAGGTCGTGCTGTTTGACGGCTTTCTCAAGGTCTACGAGGAAGGCCGCGACGATGATGTGACCGATGACGACGACAAGCGCCTGCCGCAGATCAGCGAAGGCGACAAGATGGACAAGCGCGCCGTCACGCCCGAACAGCACTTTACCCAGCCCCCGCCCCGCTACACCGAGGCGACGCTGGTCAAACGCATGGAAGAGCTGGGCATCGGCCGCCCGTCGACCTACGCCAGCATCGTCACCACGATTCAAGACCGCGAATATGTTCGCAAGGACAAGAACCGCCTGATCCCCGAGGACAAGGGGCGTCTGGTGATTGCCTTCCTGGAGAACTATTTCCGCAAATACGTGGGCTATGATTTCACCGCCTCGCTCGAGGAAGAGCTGGACGACGTCAGCGCCGGCGACCGCGATTACAAATCTGTTCTGGCCACCTTCTGGCGCGATTTCTCAGCTGCCGTGGCTGAAACATCCGATCTGCGGATCACCGAAGTTCTGGAAAAGATCAACGAGGTGCTGGAGCCGCACCTGTTCCCGCCCACCGAAGATGGCAGCGACCCGCGCCTGTGCCCCAACTGCGGCAATGGCCGGTTGTCGATGCGCACGGCCCGCTCGGGCGGCGCGTTCATTGGCTGTTCGAATTACCCCGAATGCCGCTATACCCGCGCCTTCGGCCCTCCGGGCGCCGAGGACACGGGCGGCATCCCGCCCGAGGGCAAAATGCTGGGCGAGGATCAGGGCGACAAGATCTACGCGTTCAAGGGGCGCTTTGGTCCCTATGTCCAGCGTGGCGAGGTCACCGATGACAACAAGAAACCGCCGCGCCAGTCGATTCCCAAGGAATGGCCGCCCGCCGATGTCGATCTGGGTCAGGCGGTGCAACTGTTGTCCCTGCCCCGTCTGGTCGGCCCGCACCCCGAGGATGGGATCAGCGTCTGGGCCAACATCGGGCGCTATGGTCCCTATCTGAAACACGCCGAAAGCACTTCGGAACGCGGCGGCACCAACGCCAACCTCGAAAGTATCGACGAGGTCTGGACCGTGGGCATGAACCGCGCCGTGCAGCTTCTGGCCGAAAAGGTCGCGTCGCGCGGCGGGCGCGGTGTGGCTGCAAAGCCGATCCGCGAACTGGGTGAACATCCCGATCAAGGCGGCCCCGTGAACATCATGAAGGGCAAGTATGGTCCATATGTGAAATGGGAAAAGGTCAACGCGACCATTCCCAAAGAGGTTGAACCTGACGATCTGACGATGGATGCCGCGGTGCTATTGATCGAGGAAAAGCTGGCGAAATCCCCGGCCAAACGCAAGGCGGCGCCCAAGAAGAAAGCCGCAGCAAAGAAACCGGCAGCCAAAAAAACAGCGGCTAAGAAACCTGCTGCGAAAAAGCCCGCAGCCAAGAAGACAGCCGCAAAGAAACCGGCGGCCCAAAAGGCCGATCCAGACGAAGGTTGACCCATTTACCGCCACCGGTGCGCAAAAAGCGGCTGGTGGCGCAATCACCCGCTGCACTGCCCCGGTGCGCCCCTGCGTCTTGTTGACACCACGGCGACCTAAGGTCAGAACTCTGTGGACACTGACACAAGGGGATACTCATGAAAAAAGTCTATGGCTCTGCCGCCGAGGCGCTGGACGGCGTACTCTCGGATGGCATGTTGATCGCGGCGGGCGGCTTTGGCCTGTGTGGCATCCCCGAATTGCTGTTGCAGGCTATCAAGGACGCGGGCACCAAAAACCTGACTTTTGCGTCCAACAACGCAGGCGTCGATGACTTCGGCATCGGTATTCTGCTGCAAACCAAGCAGGTCAAGAAAATGATCTCGTCCTATGTCGGCGAGAACAAGGAATTCATGCGCCAGTATCTGGGGGGCGAGCTTGAGCTGGAGTTCAACCCACAGGGCACTCTGGCCGAACGGATGCGCGCCGGCGGCTCGGGCATCCCCGGCTTTTACACCAAGACCGGCGTCGGCACCCAGATTGCCGAGGGCAAGGAAGTGAAAGTCTTCGACGGCGAGGAATACATCCTGGAACGCGGCATCGTGGCCGACCTGTCGATCGTCAAGGCATGGAAAGCCGATGACACCGGTAACCTTGTGTTCCGCAAGACCGCACGCAACTTTAACCCGCCCGCGGCCATGTGCGGCAAGGTCTGCATTGTCGAGGTCGAGGAAATCGTGCCGCGCGGGTCTCTGGACCCCGACAGCATCCACCTGCCCGGCATCTACGTGCACCGCATCATTCAGGGCGAACACGAAAAGCGCATCGAACAACGCACCACCCGCCCGCAGGAGGAAAAGTAATGCCTTGGGATCGCAACCAGATGGCCGCACGCGCGGCGCAAGAGCTTGAAGACGGCATGTACGTGAACCTCGGCATCGGTATTCCGACGCTGGTGGCCAACTATGTCGGCGACAAGGACATCACCCTGCAATCGGAAAACGGGATGCTGGGCATGGGCCCCTTCCCCTTTGAAGGTGAAGAAGACGCCGACCTGATCAACGCGGGCAAGCAGACCATCACCGAACTGTCCCGCACAGCCTATTTCGACAGCGCCATGTCGTTCGGCATGATCCGTGGCGGCAAGATTGCCGCAGCGATTCTGGGTGCAATGGAAGTGGCCGAGAACGGCGACCTGGCGAACTGGATGATTCCCGGCAAGCTGGTCAAGGGCATGGGTGGCGCGATGGATCTGGTCGCGGGCGTTGGCCGTGTGGTCGTGGTCATGGATCACCAGAACAAGGCGGGTGAGTCCAAGGTTCTGAAATCCTGCACGCTGCCGCTGACCGGCAAGGGCGTGGTGGATCGCATCATCACCAACCTTGGCGTTCTGGACGTGGTCGAGGGCGGATTGAAGATCGTCGAATGCGCCGACGGCGTGAGCGAGGACGAGCTGCGCGCGGCGACCGAAGCCACGATCGTCTGAGACTGCGCTGTATAATGCTGTATAATATAGTAAGGGGGCCCATTGCGGCCCCCTTTTGCATTTTCGGATCAGTTCATCGCCGCAAAAACACATCCGTCGCTGATCAGTTGCGGCGGTGTCAGACACAGGCCCCGGGCGACTTGAAAGGCGGCCAGCACCTTGGGCACATAATCGCGGGTCTCGGCAAAAGGCGGCACCCCTGCGTGGGTCTGCACCGATCCCTCGCCCGCGTTGTATCCCGCCAGCACCAGAATCGGATCGTGGTCGAACTTGCCCATCAGCCAGTCCAGATATTGAACGCCGCCGCGAATGTTGTCGGCCGCAACCAGACTGTTGGCGACGCCAAAGCGTGCGGCGGTGTCGGGCATCAATTGCATCAACCCCTGGGCCCCTGCACGGCTGACCGCATCCGTCTTGCCCGCACTTTCCACGGTCATCACGGCCAGCACCAGCGCGGGCGACACCCGCGTGCCGATGGTCGATTTCAGAATCTCGACACCTTGCGCCCGCGCAATCCCCTGCATCTGTTGCAAACGCGGCGCCGCCACGCCACCGGCGCTGATGGCTGCCATGGCGTCGTCCAGCCGCCCCGGCCCTGCCTGCGCCAGATCGGGCGAGATTTTTTCCCAGAACCAGTCATAAGAGCCATTGGCCGCCCGCGGCGCTTTGGGCGTGGCCGGGGGTTTGGGGGCGACGGCAGCAACTTCGGTCGGGTCGATCTGGATCGTGATCCGCTTTTTCGTACCCGCAGCAGGCGGTTTCACCCGCTTGGCCTTGAAATCGGGAAAAGGTGCAGGCGTCTCTGACCACGCAGGCGCGCAGGCCAAAGCCGCCCCCAACAGGGAAATCACAAAAAATCGCATCTCGGGACCTGCTCTCGTGTCCGGCTATTGTTGATTATTTTGCGTATCCTTGCAGAAAACCGGGTCGCAAACCAGAAAATCGACCCCCAAACATGGCCAAACCGCCACATTCTGTAGGATTTGGATCACACCAACCCGGTCTGGAAAATTAATTCACGACCAATTTCTTTATCTTCCAATGGGTTAGGTGATTGTTTCCACGCTACCTTTGAAAAACTTATTTAATCCAAGTTCACGCCCAATTCGCGCCCGATTCAGACAGCTATATAACGTCATACCAAGTCGAACACGGGCCAATAGAGAGAGCGGCCCACACAGTGCAGGCAAGGTTAATGCAAACAAACTGATCCTTTGGAGGGACACTACGATGACAAAACTGACAAACTTCTTCAAGAACTTCCGTGCAAGCGAAGCAGGTGCCGTGACTGTTGACTGGGTTGTGCTGACCGCCGCTGTTGTTGGCCTGGCCATTGCCGCCTATTCGTCGATCGAAACCGGTGCGTCGAAGCTGACCGCTGACACCAACTCCTTCTTGGGCACACAAAAGCCTGGCGATATCTAAACACGTAAATAAGCTTAACCGCTTATTTCACTCGACGCTAAGGCCGCGTCCTGCACGCAGGGCGCGGCCTTTTGCATCCGCCTTTTACAAGCAGAGTTTCATGTAACAAGCACCAAGGCACTTTCCATGCGCAAAATGATCAACAGCATCCGTTCCGATGAAAACGGTGCCGTCACGGTTGACTGGGTCGTTTTGACCGCTGCCGTTGTCGGACTGGCCGTCGCCATCGTTCTGGTTCTCAAAGACGGGACCGTGGGCGTTTCCGTAGGCACCGAAGCCTTCTTGAAAAATTGGACCTTTTAACGAATTGCTTCTGACTTCGAAAATCGGACGCCCATGCTCGTCACATCGAATGCGCCGCGCCTGACACCAGACGCGGCGTTTCGACCTTGGATCAGATCGATTCAATTGTCGCAACCAAGCCACCCACAGTCCCCGTTTTCGCCACATTGTTGCGATAACAGGGACGGCGAAACCCAAGCGCGCCAGACACCGGGGCGCTCCACATCAAGCTAGAGGTACTCAAATGCGTGCTGTATTTGGACTGGTCCTGATTGTTGGCTTTGCCCTTGCGGGTGGCGCCGTCTACATGGCCAAAAACTACATCGGGGCCTATCAACATGAGTTGGCCAAAGAACGGGCGGCACGCGCCAAAGTTGTGCCCACTGTCGAAGTTTACGTCGCCAATCGCCAACTGAAATACGGCGAGCAATTCACCGCAGAAGACGTGCGCGCGGTCAACTGGCCGGTCAATGCCATTCCCGAAGGTGCCTTCACCGGCGACAATGTCCTGTGGCCCGAAGGCCAGCCCAAACAGCGTGTCGTTTTGCGCGCCATGGAAAAGGACGAGGCCATTCTTTCGGTCAAGGTGACCGGACCGGGTGAAGAAGCAGGCCTGACATCGCGCCTGGAGCGCGGGATGCGTGCCTTTGCCATCAAGGTGGACGTGGCCAGCGGTGTTTCCGGCTTCCTGCGCCCCGGCGACCGGGTTGACGTATATTGGACAGGCCAGGTGGGTCGCGAGTTGTCCTCGGACAGTGGCGATGTGACCAAACTGATCGAGGCAGGCGTAAAACTGATCGCCATCGACCAGTCCGCCACCGGTGATCTGGATGGCGCGGTGATCGCACAGACCGTGACCGTTGCCGTCAAACCCGCACAGGTCGCGGCCCTGGCACAGGCCCAGTCCACAGGTCGGCTGGCGCTGTCCCTGGTGGGTGCGGATGACGACACGGTTGCCGGTGCAATCGAGATCGACCAGCGCACATTGCTGGGCATCGAAACCAAGGAAGCCGTCGCCGAAGTGAAGGCCGAACAGGTCTGCACGATCAAAACCCGTCGCGGTGCCGAGGTGGTCGAGATCCCGATCCCCTGCACCAACTGACCTCAAAGCGACATGATTTCATTATCTTACCCAAGGCCGCCCGGAAAAGGCGGCCTTGGGCATTCTTGGCTCTGTTGCCACTTATCCACATAAACCAAAGGCGCGAAGGCGTTGATTCTTGCATAAAAAAGCAAACTGGCGCATGGTTCAGGCAATTCAGGGCACCAAGACCCTATCCAGGCGTGATCAAAAGGGCAGGTCACAATGACATTGAACAGATTTTTCAAGGCGGCCCTCGTGGGCCTTACGCTGGCGGCTGCACCGCTGGCGCTGACCTATTCCGCACAGGCTGACACGTTGCGCGTGGTCAAAAAGGGCACGGCCAGCACGCTGAACGTCCCGATGAACCGCGCCGTTGTTGTTGAAAGCGACATTCCCTTTTCGGAACTCAGCATTGCCAACCCGGCCATCGCCGACATTTCGTCGCTGTCCGACCGCACCATCTATGTTCTGGGCAAATCGCCGGGGCTGACCACGCTGACGCTGTTGGACGCCTCGGGACGTTTGATCACCAACGTCGATGTGCGTGTGGCCGCCGACATCTCGGAATTCAAGGAACGCCTGCGGCAGATTCTGCCCGGCGAGAATATCGAAGTCCGTACCGCCAACGACGGCATCGTGCTTTCGGGCACCGTGTCTTCGACCGCGCGCCTGCAAAGGGCGCTGGACCTGGCATCGCGCTATGCCCCCGAACGCGTGTCCAACCTGATGAGCGTCGGCGGCGTGCAGCAGGTCATGCTCAAAGTCCGCTTTGCCGAAATGCAGCGGTCGGTGTCCAAATCGCTCAGCTCATCGCTGGCGCTGAACGGAACCGCCTTAGGTGGCGATCTGGGCCTTAACGGCGGGACCGGCACAACCAACACCTCCGGCGCTGTCACAGGGTCGCTGGGCGGCAGCATTCCGGCCACGAACACCAACGCGGGTGCCATCCTGTTTGGCTTTAACGCAGGATCGACCCAGGTCGGCATCCTGCTGGAAGCTCTTGAAACCAAAGGCGTCGTTCGCACCCTGGCCGAACCGAACCTCGTGGCGCTTTCGGGCCAGGAGGCGAAATTCCTCGCCGGTGGCGAATATCCCGTCCCTGTCAGCCAGGACAACGGCGGGATCACCGTCGAATACAAACCTTTCGGCATCGAGCTGAACTTTATCCCCCGTGTGGTGGACAAGGATCTGATCAACCTGGAATTGGAAGCCGCCGTGTCGGCGATTGACCCGACCAACGGCTTTTCCGTGAACGGCTTCGAGATCGACGCATTCTCGCGCCGCGAAACCTCGACCACGGTCGAGATGCGCGACGGCGAAAGCTTTGCGATTGCTGGCCTGTTGCAGGACGACTTTACCGACAACAACTCCCAACTGCCCTGGCTGGGGGACGTGCCGGTATTGGGTGCGCTCTTCCGCTCGGCCTCGTATCAGCGTCAACAGACGGAATTGGTGATCATCATCACCGCCCACCTGGTGACACCGACCCGCGGCGAAGCGCTGGCCCTGCCTACGGACCGGGTTCTCGCGCCGACTGAAAAAGACCTGTTCCTGCACGGTCGCGTGGCCGCCGGATCGCGGACACCCAAGAAAGGTGCCGCAGGCGAAGTGGCCAAGCAGGATTTCAGCGGCTCCTACGGCTATGTGATGGATTAAGGCGATGCGAGGCCAGAATATCATGAAAAATCAAACCGTTTCAGCTCTGGCCTTGGTGGCCGCCCTCGCCGCTTGCACCTCGACGGACCCTGTCTATACGCAGTTTTACCGCGAAGCGGGATCAACCGTGAACGACGGTTCTTTCGGGGCCGCGACAAACAACAACATTCAGGTCATGAACGGCGAACGCCAGTACACCATCGATCTGGCCAATCGCTTTGCGACCGAGATCACATCGACCGTGACCTTTGCGTTCAACAGCGCACAACTGGACGGCACCGCGCAGGCCATTCTGCGGCAACAGGCGGACTGGATTCGGCAGTTTCCGGAAATCCGGTTCCGCGTCTACGGGCACACCGATGCCGTCGGTTCGGCGGCCTATAACCGCCGTCTGGGGCTGGCCCGCGCAAACTCGGTCGTGCATTACCTGACCTCCCTTGGCATCTCCCGGTCGCGTCTCGAAGCGGTCGCCTCCTTTGGCGAGACCCAGCCGCTGATCGTGACCCAGGGCCGCGAACGCCGCAACCGTCGCACCGTGACCGAAGTGTCCGGTTTCGTAGCGGGGCATCCTCAGGTTCTGGACGGCAAATATGCCGAAGTCATCTATCGCGAATACATCGCATCCGCTGTGCCACCCAGCCAACTGGAAGGCATCAGAGGTTCCGATTTGCGAGCTGAACAATAAGCGCAAGCTGCGCGTATCGTTCCGCGATTCCTAACAATTGGGCCGATTTGGCCCCATTCCTGCCCAGATTAGCTGCGAATTTACCCTCAGTGGGACAACTGTGTTCGGTGCATTGCACCCGACTCAGGCACGGTGGGATAGATACGGGCCAAAGACAACGCCCCGGCTTTACCTGCCTACCCTTTGAAACGAGGAAGATAGGTAATGAGCAGCGTCATGCCACAACCGGAAACCGCCCCGATCGTCGCCTGCACCGTCAGCCGCGACGTGCAGAATTTCGACCTGCTGATCGAGGATATGGAAACCACTCTGGGCGAGGCTTGGGGTGATCTGGGTTTTGTCGAGGCATTGGCGTTCTTTGGCCAACCCGAAGCCGAGGCGCTGGAGTTCATCGCCCTGGCGATGGATCAGGAGGACGAAGAAGACCTTGTTCTCATGAGCGAAGTGATCACGCAGGCCAAGGCGCGCAAGATCAAGGTGATCCTGATCGCCGAGGATGTCACGCCCGCTTCGCTGCATTCGCTGCTGCGTCAGGGTGCGGACGAGTTCATCCCCTACCCGCTGCCCGAGGGCGAGTTGAAGCTGGCCATCCAACGCATTCAAGCGCCTTCTGAGCCGGAAAAAATCGAATCGAACGCCCCTGCCCTGCGCGCCGGTACCAGCAAGGATGGCGCGGTGATCGTGGTGCACGGCATTGCCGGCGGGACCGGCGCCACGACGCTGGCGACCAACCTGGCTTGGGAACTGGCGATCCTGAACAAAAAGGGCGAAACGGCGCCGAGCGTCTGCCTGCTAGATCTTGACCTGCAATTCGGGTCGGTGTCGACCTATCTGGACCTGGCCCGTCGCGAGGCGGTCTATGAAATGATGTCAGACACCGAAAACATGGACGACGAAACCTTTGGCCAGTCGTTGCTGACCTTCAACGAAAAGCTGCACGTGCTGACGGCACCCGCCGACATGCTGCCGCTGGACCTGGTCACCCCCGAAGACATCAGCCGCGTGATCGAAATGGCACGCAGCCATTTCGACTATGTTGTCGTCGATATGCCTTCGACGCTGGTGCAATGGACTGAAACCGTCTTGCACGCGGCGCACATCTATTTCGTCACGCTTGAGCAGGACATGCGATCGGCGCAAAACACGTTGCGCTTTAAACGTGCGTTGATGTCCGAAGAACTGCCCACGGAAAAGCTGCGCTATGTGCTGAACCGCGCGCCGAAATTCACCGACATCAGCGGCAAGGGGCGCGTGAAACGCATGGCTGAAAGCCTTGAGGTGGCGATCGAAGTGTCGCTGCCCGATGGCGGCAAACCGATCACCCAAGGTGCCGACCACGGCCTGCCTCTGGCTGCCTCCGCACCGAAAAACCCGCTGCGCCGCGAAATCGCCAAACTGGCAGCGTCCATTCATGAAACAAAATCCGACCAAGCCAAGGCGGCCTGATCTGCAACCGGGGGAAGCCCATGTTTTCCAAATATAAAAAAGCCGCGCCAACAGCGCCCGCCGTGCCTGAACCCAAGGTGGCTCCGGCGGCGAAGGTCATGCAAACCCCGAAACCTTCGATCAAACCGGATCCAACCCGCGTGGCCCGTCGCGTCAACATGGTGGCTGCGACCGTTGCCCCGGTTGAAAAGGAACGCAAGCGCAAGGAACGTATGGGCGAGATCAAGCTGGAAGTGCACCGCGCCCTTCTGGACAGCCTGAACCTGGCCGCCTTGGAAACCGCGTCCGAACAGGATCTGCGCCATGAAATCGGGGCCATTGCTGCCGAATTCCTGCAAGAACGCAGCATCGTACTGAACCGCGACGAACGGCAAACCCTTGCGCAGGAGCTCTATGACGAGGTCAAAGGTCTTGGCCCGCTGGAAACGTTGCTGAAGGACGACACCGTCAACGATATCCTGGTCAACGGCCCGCAACAGATTTTCGTCGAACGCGACGGCAAACTGGAACTGACGGACGTCACCTTCAAGGACGAGCGCCACCTGCTGCGCATCATCGACAAGATCGTGTCTGCCGTCGGCCGCCGCGTCGATGAAAGCAACCCTTACGTTGACGCCCGCCTAAAAGATGGCTCGCGCTTCAACGCCATGGTGCCCCCCATCGCGGTGGACGGCAGCCTGGTGTCGATCCGAAAGTTCAAAAAAGACAAGCTGGGCATCGACGATCTGGTAAATTTTGGTGCCTTCACCGAGGAAATGGCTGCATATCTGCAAGCCGCCGTGGCGACGCGTCTGAACATCATTGTCTCGGGTGGTACGGGTTCGGGTAAAACCACCACGCTGAACGCGCTGTCTTCTTTCATCGACAACTCCGAACGTATCCTGACAATCGAGGACACGGCGGAACTTCAGCTGCAACAGACCCACGTGGGCCGGATGGAAAGCCGCCCGCCCAACGTCGAGGGCAAGGGCGAAGTCTCCCCCCGCGACTGCCTGAAGAACGCCCTGCGGATGCGTCCCGACCGCATCATCGTCGGCGAGACGCGCGGCGAAGAGGTCATCGACATGTTGCAGGCCATGAACACCGGCCACGACGGGTCCATGACCACGATCCACGCAAACAGCGCGCGCGACGGTGTGAGCCGTCTGGAAAACATGATCGCGATGGCAGGCATCGAAATGCCACTGAAAGCCGTCCGCAGCCAGATTTCATCGGCTGTAAATCTGATCGTGCAGGCCTCGCGCTTGCAGGACGGCTCGCGTCGCATGACCTCGATCACCGAGATCACCGGCATGGAAGGTGACGTGATCTCGATGCAGGAAATCTTTCGCTATCAGCGCGTCGGCCTGACACCCCAGAACAAGATCATCGGCCATTTCACCGCGACAGGCGTGCGTTCGCATTATGCCGAACGCTTCCGGATGTGGGGCTATGACCTGCCTTCGTCCATCTACGAACCCATCGCAGCTCAATAAGGAACGACGCCATGAGCGCAGAACCCATTATCTACGGCTTGATCTTTATCGGCGTCCTTGTGCTGGTCGAGGGGCTTTACCTTGTCGCCTTCGGCAAGTCGATTTCGCTGAACTCGCGCGTGAACCGCCGCCTTGACATGCTGAACAAGGGCGGTCGCCGCGAAGAAGTGCTGGACCAGCTGCGCAAGGAAATGCAGCAGCACATGAACGCCAAGTCGATCCCGCTGTATTCGCTTCTGGCGGAAAAGGCGCAGAAGGCGGCGATCGCCTTTACCCCCAAACAGTTGATCGGGGTGATGGTGGGCCTTGCCGTCGTGGCTTTCATGGGCCTGACCATCGGCACCGAAACCGAACCGCCCGTGCGCATCGTGCTGTCGATCGTCATCGGCGTCGGCGCGGTCTATTTCTGGGTATCGTCCAAGGCCAACAAACGGCTTGGCATGATCGAAGAGCAACTGCCCGACGCGGTCGAACTTATGGTGCGGTCCTTGCGCGTGGGACACCCGTTCGTATCCGCCATCCAGATCGTGTCGAAAGAGGTCAAGGACCCGCTTGCGTCGGAATTCGGGGTGATCGCGGACGAAAGCGCCTATGGCCGCGACGTCGGCGAGGCGCTCAAGGACATGGCGGAACGCCTGGACATGCAGGATTTGCGCTTTCTCGCCGTCGCGGTGACCATCCAGCAACAATCGGGTGGTAACCTCGCCGAGATCCTCGCCGGTCTGGCACAGGTGATCCGCGCCCGTTTCCGTCTGTTCCGGCGGGTCAAGGCGATCACCGCCGAGGCGAAATGGTCGGGCAAATTCCTCTCCGCCTTCCCGCTGCTGGCGCTGGTCGTGATCAACCTGGGCGATCCGCACTACTACGACGAAGTGCGCGACCACCCATATTTCATCCCCGCCTGTTTTGTCGTGGCGATTTTTCTGGGTCTCAACCTTCTGGTCATGCGCGCCTTGACCGACATCAAGGTATAAGGGAGCGAACTGTTGGATACCTTTACGCAAATCCAAACGATGATCACCGATGTTCTGGGACCATTGGGGCCGATCATCATCGCCGGTGTTCTGGGCCTGATGCTGGTCGCTGGCACCGTGGTGATGATGCTGCGCCAGCCCGAAGACCCGATGGACAAGCTCAAGCGACAGGTTCAGACACCAGGTGGGAATGCCCCGCGCGAAAAGCTGCGCCAGGTCGGCCACAACGAACAGCTTGACCGCTTTGCCGGCTTTCTGGAACCCAAGGACGTGGCCGAGCTGAGCAAACGCCAGTTGATGCTGACGCAGGCGGGTTATCAGTCACGCGACGCGGTGCGTATCTTTCACTTTGCACAGTTTGCACTTGGCATCGCCGGGCTGATCATTGGCGTGGTCTATGTGAACGTCCTGAACGCAGGCGTCGAAATGACCACCAACAAGATGGCCATGTGGACTTTGGGACCGGGCGGCATCGGGTACTTCCTGCCGCAATACTGGATCACCCGCCGTGTCGAGGCCCGCAAGGAAGAAATCACCCGTGGGTTTCCCGATGCACTGGACATGATGCTGGTCTGTGTCGAGGCCGGGCAATCGCTGGACCAATCCATCGTGCGTGTGGCCCGCGAATTGCGCGCCTCGTACCCTGCGCTGGCCGACGAATTCGACATCGTCGCCTACGAGATGAAGGCAGGCAAGGACAAGGAAGCCGTCCTGAACGACATGGGCGAACGCTGCGGCGTGCAGGATGTGTCCAGCTTTACCACCGTGCTGGTGCAATCGGCCAGCTTCGGCACCTCTATCGCCGAGGCGCTGCGGGTCTATGCGGGGGAAATGCGTGACAAACGCGTGATGCGTGCCGAAGAGGCCGCAAACAAGTTGCCAACAAAGATGACCCTTGCCACAATGATGCTCACGGTGCCGCCGCTGCTGATCATCCTGGTTGGTCCTTCGGTGCATGGCATCACCCAATTGGGCAATATGAGCAGATAACCCTATGACATCAGCCACCAAAGCGGCTCCGCTTGCTGCTCTCTTGGCTTTCGGATTGGCCGCCTGTTCATCGGGCGGCCTTTCGTCGTCTCAGGATGGCATCTATGCCCCCGGCATCGACACCCGCAAAGAGGCGGTCAATGGCGTCGACGTGGGCCACCGTCTGATCGCAGCCGGAGAATATGAACTGGCGATCAAGGCTTTTACCCGTGCCGCTCTGGATCAGGGCATGGATGCGGAAATCCTGTCGGGACTGGGCACCGCCAACCTGGGGTTGGGCCGTCTGGGACAGGCCGAAACCCTGCTGCGCCGGGCTGCTGCGGAACAGGACGCCTGGCCCGAGATTTACAACAATCTGGGCGTCGTGCTGATGGAACGCGGCAAAACAGTCGAGGCCGAGCAGATTTTCCGCAAGGCCTACGCGCTGGATGACGGAGAAAGCACACTCATCCGGGATAATCTGCGCTTAGCACTCGCAAAAACGGAAAATTCTGTTACGGTGGACGCTGAAAATAACAATTACAAATTGGTGCGGCGCGGCAGCAGTGATTACCTGATCCGGCCAGCATCATGACCGAGGCAGCAGTAAAGGACGCAATAAATGCGCCACCCCATTCTTTTTTCCGCCTGCATCGCAGGCGCTATGGTTCTGTCCGCATGTGAAAAGAAAAGCGGCGATGCGGCGGTGAAACGTGCGTTTCAGGATGTGAACGTCGTTGACGAAAGCAACCTGAACGACGTGATGCTGACCGTGGCCGACCCGAACGAAGCGGTGGCCTATTTCCAACGCACCTCGGCAAGTGACCCCAGCCGCATCGACCTGCAACGCGGGCTTGCCAGCTCCCTGGTGCGCGCAAAACGCACCACCGAAGCCGCCGCAGCCTATGGCAAGGTCGTCAAGATGGACGGCGCCACAGCAGACGATCAGGTCGATTACGCCGATGCGCTGATCCGGTCCGGGGACTGGGCACAGGCTGAAAAGGTACTGGACGGCGTGCCCCCCACCCACGAGACATTCAAACGCTACCGGCTCGAGGCGATGGTGGCCGACAGCAATCAGGAATGGAAAAAAGCCGACAGTTTTTATGAAATCGCCGTCGGCCTGACCACACAGCCTGCGGGTGTCATGAACAACTGGGGCTATTCCAAGCTGACACGCGGCGACTATACAGGCGCCGAACGGCTGTTCGGTGAAGCGATCCGCCAGGACCAGACGCTGTTCACCGCCAAGAACAACATGATCCTGGCCCGGGGCGCACAGCGCGATTACACCCTGCCCGTCATCCCCATGGACCAGATCGAGCGCGCGCAACTTCTGCACACGCTGGCGCTCTCCGCGATCAAGCAAGGCGACGTGGAAACCGGCAAGGGCCTGCTGCGTGACGCCATCGAAACCCATCCGCAGCACTTTGAAGCGGCCGTGAGATCCTTGCAGGCGTTGGAAAACAACGTCTCCAACGGATAAGCCCGATGGCGATCTCTGCCTGGTCCGCCTGCTGGTTCCTGCCTTTCGTGCTGCCGCTGTGTCTTTATGTGGCTTTCACCGACATGCGGGAAATGCGCATTACGAACCAGGCGGTTATCGCATTGGCCGCAGTGTTCGTCGTGGTCGGGCTGGTGGCCCTGCCCCTTGATCAATACCTGTGGCGGCTGGCCCAGCTGGCCATCGTTCTCGTGGTCACGATTGCCCTGAACGCGGCCGGCGTCATGGGGGCCGGCGATTCCAAGTTCATCGCCGCAGCCGCCCCCTTCATTGCGATGGGCGATGTGCAATTTGTCATAGCCCTCTATGCGGCAACCCTGCTGGCCGCCTATGCCACGCACCGCATGGTCAAACACAGCCGCCTGCAACAGCTGGTGCCGCATTGGACCAGCTGGAACCAGGGCAAGAAGTTTCCAATGGGCTTTGCGCTTGGCGGCACGCTGGCCTTTTACCTGATCTTCGGCGCGATCTTTGGCAGCTAAGGCCGCATTGTCCAACTCTTAAACAATTCGCCACATTATCGGCCCAAATTCCCGCTAAAGCACGTCTCACGCAGATAACCTACAGGCTTCGCCCCATGACCATGCAACAGACATCCGTGATGGCCCCGCCCGCCCCCAAGCGGCTGGAAGAGATGAAACTGCCCGTCGTCATGATGCGCGACATCCTGATCAAGACTATGTTCCGCAAGAACCTGGACATGATCACCGATCTGGCGCCCGCCCTGTGCCTGCCCGTCCCTGTCGTGCAAGAGCTGATCGACATGGGCCGCGACCAGCGCCTGATCGAGGCGACCGGCACGCTGAACGCCAACAACGGCAGCGAAATGGGATATCAGCTGACCGACAACGGCAAGGCGCGCGCGCTTGATGCGCTGGCCCAGTCGGAATATTTCGGCGCGATGCCGGTGCCACTGGATGTCTACCGCGAACAGGTCGAACGCCAGTCGATCCGCAACATCATGATCAGCCGCGAACAACTGACCAACGCCATGGGGCACCTCGTGCTGCCCGACAGCCTGCTGGACCATCTCGGCCCCGCCGTCAGCGCGGGCCGCTCGATCCTGATGTACGGCCCTCCCGGCAACGGCAAATCCTCGATCTCGAACGGCATCCGCGACGCATTGGGCGATCACGTCTATGTGCCGCGCGCCATCGAATATGCGGGCCAGGTCATCACCGTCTATGACCCGATCGTGCATGTCATCGCCCCGGAAGAGGCCGATGACCCCAACGCCTTGCGCCGTGTCACGCGCTATGACCGCCGCTATGTCCGCTGTGAACGTCCCACGGTCATCACCGGCGGCGAGCTGTCGTTGAACATGCTCGATCTGGTCTATAACCCCGTGGCCCGCACCTATCAGGCGCCGCTGCAACTGAAATCGACCGGCGGCATTTTCATCGTCGACGACCTTGGCCGACAGACCGAACCGCCTCAGGCCCTCGTGAACCGCTGGATCGTCCCGCTGGAAGAAAGCAAGGACATCCTTGCACTGCAATCGGGTGAAAAATTCGAGGTGCCCTTCGACACGCTGGTGATCTTCTCGACCAACTTCCACCCGAACGAGATTTTCGATCAGGCCGCCCTGCGCCGCATCTTCTTCAAGATCAAGATTGACGGACCCAACCAGGCCAACTTCCTGAAAATCTTTGCCATGGTCGCCCGCAAGAAAAAGATGGCGCTGGACGAACCCTCGCTGGTGCACCTGCTCAAGGTGAAATACCCGACCATCAACAACATCTACGCCAACTATCAGCCGGTCTTCCTGATCGACCAGATGATCGCCATCTGCGACTTTGAGGGAATCCCCTACAAGATGTCGCCGCAGCTGGTCGACCGCGCCTGGGCCAACATGTTCGTCAAGGATGAAGTGATCGTAAAATAGCCCTTCATCTTGCCTGTAAAACTCCGGGGGAGGCCAAAGGCCGGGGGCAGAGCCCCCAATTGCGCTGGCCCCTCTCCACGCCCGCGCTACACTGTGGCGCATGACCACACTGCCCCCCCGATTTGCCGACTGGTTCGCAGCCAAAGGCTGGCACATCCACCCGCACCAGCAGGCGATGCTGGACCGCGCCGATGCGCCTGCGCTGTTGCTGATCGCGCCCACGGGCGGCGGCAAGACGCTGGCGGGGTTCCTGCCCACTCTGGTCGATCTGGCCAGCCAGCCCCACGCGGGCCTGCACACGCTCTATGTCTCTCCGCTCAAGGCGCTTGCCGCGGATATCAAGCGCAACCTGACCACCCCCGTGACCGAGATGGACCTGCCGATCCGCATCGAGGATCGCACCGGTGACACCCCCGCCACCCGCAAACGCCGCCAGCGCGCCGACCCGCCGCACATCCTGCTGACCACGCCGGAATCACTGGCGTTGCTGACCAGCTACCCCGACGCGCCGCATATCTTCAAAGGCCTGAAACGGGTCATCATCGATGAAATCCACGCATTGGCCGAAAGCAAGCGTGGCGACCAGTTGATGCTGGCGCTGGGGCGGCTGCAAACGCTCTGTCCCGACCTGCGCCGCGTCGGACTGTCCGCCACCGTCGAGGACCCCGCCGCCATCGCCCACGGTCTGGCCCGCCACCCCGACCCCTGCGAGATCCTGATGGCCGACCCCGGCCCTGCCCCAGACATCGCCATGCTGACGACCGACGCGGCCCCGCCATGGTCCGGCGGCGGCGCCAAATACGCAATTCCGGCGGTGCTGGAGCAGGTCCGCCAGCACAAGACGACGCTGATCTTTCACAACACCCGCGCGCAGGCCGAGATCTTTTTTCACAACCTTTGGCTGGCCAATGACGACGCCCTGCCCATCGGCATCCACCACGGATCACTGGACCGCGCCCAGCGGCAAAAGGTCGAAGCGGCCATGGTCGCAGGCCAGTTGCGTGCCATCGTCTGCACGGGCACGCTGGATCTGGGCATCGACTGGGGCGATGTGGACCTGATCATCCAGATCGGCGCGCCGAAAAACGTCAAACGTCTGGTCCAGCGGATCGGACGCGCCAATCACCGCTATAACGCCCCGTCCAAGGCCCGGCTGGTCCCCGCCAACCGCTTCGAGGTCGTCGAATGCGTGGCCGCCATCGAGGCTGCGCTGGCCGGTGAACTGGACGGCGACCCACGCGGCCCCGGCCCGCGCGACGTGCTGTGCCAACACATCCTGATCACCGCCGCTGCCGGTCCGTTCGATGCAGATGCGCTTTATGCCGAGGTCACCACCGTCGGCGCCTACAGCGCATTGGCCCGCGCCGACTTTGACGCCTGCCTGGATTTCGTGGCCACCGGTGGTTACGCCTTGCGCCGTTATGATCAATGGCAGCGACTGAAGCAGGCCCCCGACGGCACATGGGCCTTGCGCGACCCGCGCGGCGACAGGCGCATCCGCATGAACATCGGCACCATTCAGGACACCGACACGCTCAAGGTGCGGATGAAAAACGCCCGGGGCGGCAAACCCCTGGGCGAGATAGAAGAAGGCTTTGCCGCCAGCCTGACCCCCGGCGACACCTTCCTGATCGGCGGGCAGATCGTGCGCTATGATTCCTTGCGCGAAATGACCGTCCAAGTGACCCGCGACGCCGCGAAAAAGCCGAAAATCGCCACCTTCATGGGCACCAAATTCGCAACCTCCACCCAGCTCAGCCAGCGCATCCTGCGCCTGTTCCAGCAAGAGACCTGGCCCGAGCTGCCCCGCCACACCGCCGACTGGCTGGCCCTGCAGCGCCGTGTCAGCCGTTTGCCGGAGCCGGGCCGCCTGCTGATCGAATGCTTTCCCCATGATGGGCGCACCCACCACGCCGTCTACGGCTTTGCCGGGCGCAACGCGATGCAGACGCTGGGCTTGCTGCTGACCAAACGGATGGAAGAGCTGGGCCTTGATCCGCTGGGGTTTCTCGCCACCGACTACGCCACGCTGATCTGGGGTCTGGAACCGATCACCGATCCCGCGCCCCTGTTCGACATCGACGCGCTGCGTGACGGTCTGGACCGCTGGTTGGCGGGCAACGCCGTGATGAAACGCACCTTTCGCGCCTCGGCCACCATCGCGGGGCTGATCGACCGCAACACGCCCACAGCCCGCAAATCGGGCCGTCAGGCGACGTTCTCGTCGGACATCCTCTATGACACGCTGGCCAAATACGACCCGGACCACCTGATGCTGGACATCACCCGCGAAGAGGCCATGCGCGGCCTTGTCGATTTTGGCCGCATCGAGGACATGGCTGCACGCATCGGGTCCCGCATCGACCTGATCACCCTCGACCGCCTGACGCCACTGGCCGCCCCCCTGATGCTGGAAGTGGGCCGCGTTCCGGTCAAGGGAATGGCCGAAGAGCGCCTGTTGGCCGAAGAGGCGGCCCGCCTGATGGCAACAGCGGGCCTGAAACCCTGATCCTTCTTTTGACCCCCAAAACCCCGGCGGTCGCGCCCCAAATTCCGGCTTTCGCACCGCTATCGCAACCGTTATGAACAAATCAT
The DNA here is from genome assembly GCF_900129395.1 of Pseudosulfitobacter pseudonitzschiae. GTDB lineage: Bacteria > Pseudomonadota > Alphaproteobacteria > Rhodobacterales > Rhodobacteraceae > Pseudosulfitobacter > Pseudosulfitobacter pseudonitzschiae. The sequence continues at coordinate 691,273 of NZ_FQVP01000002.1, read as the reverse complement.
GAACGGATGCGACATCACCCTCCACGGCGCCCGCCTCACCGCTCTCGGCTCGGGCGCGTTGTGGTGGCCTGCGCACAGCCTGCTGTGCGTATCCGACCTGCACCTGTGCAAATCCGAGCGCATGGCGCGCCGTGGCGGCCCCGGCCTGCCCCCGTACGAGACCCGCGACACGCTCACCCGCCTGGCCGCCGATCTGGACCACACACAGGCACGCACCGTCGTGTGCCTGGGTGACAGCTTTGACGACCTGCAAGCCGCCCGGTCGCTGCCCGAAGAGGATCGTTTGTGGATCACGCGTCTGCAAGCAGGGCGCACATGGGTCTGGATCGAGGGCAACCACGATCCCGGCCCGATCGATCTGGGTGGCACCCATCTGGCAGAGCTGGCCCTGCCGCCACTGACCTTCCGCCATATCGCCACTTCCGACGCAAGCGGTGAAATTTCCGGGCATTACCACCCCAAGGTCACGCTGCCCACACGCGCAAGCCGCATCACGCGGCCCGCGTTCCTGTTGGATGACGACCGGCTGATCTTGCCTGCCTACGGCACTTACACCGGCGGTTTGCGCAGCAATGACGGTGTTCTGGCACAGCTCATGCAGCCCGATGCCAAGGCGGTCCTGACCGGACCTGTGCCCGTACAGGTTCCGATGCCGCGCCTATAAAATTCCTTCTGCCTCAAGCTCCGGCTGGTATTTGCGGCTGACCGGCACCTCGTCGCCATTGCTCAGAACCAGCACGGGCCGCCCGTTACAGGTCTTGGTTCCGGCAATGGCCACCCGCGCCACCCAATGCGACCGATGGGTGCAGAACCCGTCGGCAGCGTCCATTTCATTGACCGCATCACTAAACCGCATCCGCAGCGCGTATCGCGCCTGTGCCATCACGACATGCACGATGTGACCCTCTGCTGACAGCCGCAAGACCGTTTGATCCGCATCATCCGGCAACCGGCGCAACAACCGCGCCCTGTCGGTGCGGTGCATCGGTTTAGCGGGCATATGTTTGATCAGTTCAGACACAAGGAACCGCATCACGCTGACCATGATGCAGACGGCCAGAACCTTTGCCGCCAACTGCCAGAAGGAAACTGTCTCGAAGGTACGTGCTTCGAACAGGAACACGGTCCAAAGCTGCAAGAGCGGTGTGTAGATCGCAGTCACCGCCAGCAAGATCAGCGGTTCGCGCAGGGGATAGGACAGCGCCCCCGGCCAGCGCGCGAAAACGCCGCGCACGGTGCGCGCCACGGCGATCCCGCCTCCGATTCCCACCGCCCAATACAGCAACCGCATCAGGAACGGCCCATGGAAATAGGTGCCAAAAGGCCCGGAAAAGGCCGCTACGATCATCAATACAACGACAATCGCAGCGTAAAGGCCCAATTCGGAAGCCGCCAGGCGAAGCGCTGCCTTGCGCATCAAAGGAAAATCAAAAGCCACAAGGCAACCGTCCGAAACATTCGGCAAATCAATTCAGCGAATTGTCGGCTAACTGACCGCAACCACGGCAAACTTCAACGCAAAACAACCATAGGGGGAGAAATCAAGGATCTCCCCTCCTCCAAACACCTCAGGCCGTCAGCCCCTCGGGTGCCGGAAGCCCATTGGCGCGGCAGCACGCGGTGACCGTATTGGCCAGCAGACAGGCAATGGTCATCGGCCCCACCCCGCCCGGAACCGGCGTGATCGCCCCCGCAACAGCGGCGCAGCTTTCGTAATCCACATCGCCCACCAAACGTGTGCCACCCTCGGGTTTGTCAATCCGGTTGATGCCCACGTCGATGACAGTGGCCCCGGGCTTGATCCAGTCTCCCGGCACCATCTGCGGGCGGCCCACAGCGGCCACCACGATATCGGCGCGGCGCACGACCTCGGCCAGGTCCTTGGTCCGCGAATGGGCAATCGTCACGGTGCAGCTGTCACCCAGCAGCAATTGCGCCATCGGCTTGCCGACAATGTTGCTGCGCCCGATCACCACCGCGTCCATACCCGACAGCGATCCGTGGTGGTCGCGCAGCATCATCAGACAGCCCAGCGGCGTGCACGGCACCATGCTGTCCTGCCCCGTGCCCAACAGGCCCACGTTCGAGATATGGAATCCATCCACATCCTTGGCCGGATCGATGCTGTTGATCACCAGATCCTCGTCCAGATGATCAGGAAGCGGCAATTGCACAAGGATTCCATGGATCTGTGCGTCATCGTTCAGCTTTTGTATCAACGCCAGAAGATCCGCCTCGGATGTGTCCGCATCCAGCTTGTGCTCGACGCTTTTCATGCCGACTTCCACGGTCATCTTGCCCTTGGAGCGCACGTAAACCTGGCTTGCCGGATCTTCGCCCACCAGCACCACCGCCAGCCCAGGCGTAATCCCGTGGTCGTTTTTCAGCGCCGTCACATGGGTCGCCACCTGTCCCCGCACCTTGGCTGCAAAGGCCTTGCCATCTATCACAGTCGCCGACATTTGAACGTCCTTTTCTCTGGTTCAAAAATGCCCTGCCGGAAGCCGGAGCCGCCGCAAGGCTGCGACCGGACCGAGCGGGGGGTCGATGCCCCCCGAGGTCCGGCCTGTTGAGTTTAGAACAGCCCTTCGATCTGGCCGTCCGCATTTAACTTGATCGTCTCTGCTGAGGGGTGACGGGGCAGTCCCGGCATGGTCATGATCTCACCGCAGACCGCGACCACGAACCCCGCCCCCGCACTCAGCCGCACCTCGCGCACCGGCACCCTGTGCCCCGTGGGCGCGCCGCGCTGGGTGGGATCGGTCGAAAAGGAATATTGGGTCTTTGCCATACAGACCGGCAGATCCCCATAGCCCTGTTCTTCCCAGTCCCGGAGCTGTTTCAGAATCTTGTCATCCATTGTCGCAGCGTCCGCGCGATAGATTTTCTGGCATATCGTCTGGATCTTGTCGGCCAGCGGCATGTCATCGGGATAGATCGGGGCAAAGTTCGCCGTGTCCGCATCCGCAATTTCGGCCACGCGGGTGGCCAGCGCCTCGGACCCTTCGCTGCCCAACTCCCAATGCCGTGACAGGATGGCTTCTGCACCCATGCTGGCGACAAAATCCTTGATCGCCTGCACCTCGGCATCCGTGTCGGTGAGGAAATGGTTGATCGCCACCACCACCGGCACACCAAAGGATTTCAGGTTCTCGATGTGCCGTCCCAGATTGGGACAGCCCTGTCGTACCGCCTCGACATTCTCGGTGCCCAGATCGGCCTTGGCCACGCCACCGTTCATCTTCATCGCCCGCACCGTGGCAACACAAACCACAACCGCAGGGGCCAGCCCCGCCTTGCGGCACTTGATGTTCATGAATTTCTCGGCCCCCAGATCGGCGCCAAAGCCTGCTTCGGTGACCACGTAATCGGCCAGTTTCAGCGCCGTCTTTGTGGCGATGACCGAATTGCATCCGTGGGCGATGTTGGCAAAAGGGCCGCCATGCACAAAGGCCGGGTTGTTCTCCAGGGTCTGCACAAGGTTGGGCTGCATTGCATCCTTCAGCAGCACGGTCATGGCGCCATCCGCCTTCAGGTCGCGTGCGAACACCGGCGTACGGTCGCGGCGATAGGCCACGATCATGTCCCCCAGACGTTTTTGCAGGTCGCTCAGGTCGTTCGACAGGCACAGGATCGCCATCACCTCGGACGCGACCGTGATGTCAAAGCCATCCTCGCGCGGGAACCCGTTGGAAACGCCGCCCAGGCTCACGTTGACCTGGCGCAGGGCGCGGTCGTTCATATCGACCACCCGCCGCCACACAATGCGGCGCTGGTCAATGTCCAATTCATTGCCCCAATAGATGTGATTGTCGATCATCGCAGACAGCAGCGCGTGCGCGCTGGTGATCGCATGGAAATCACCTGTAAAGTGCAGGTTCATGTCTTCCATCGGCACGATCTGGGCATGGCCGCCCCCCGCAGCCCCGCCTTTCATGCCAAAGTTCGGGCCCAGCGACGCCTCGCGGATACAGATAGCAGCCTTTTTGCCGATACGGTTCAGCCCGTCACCCAGCCCCACGGTTGTCGTGGTCTTGCCCTCGCCCGCGGGGGTGGGGTTGATCGCCGTCACCAGGATCAACTTGCCGTTGTCCCGGTCCTGAACACCGTTGATAAAGCTTTGGCTGACCTTGGCCTTGTCATGGCCATAAGGCAGCAGATCATCCTCGGGAATACCCAGCTTTGCCCCGATCTCCTGGATCTTCAGCTTGTTCGCTTCGCGTGCGATCTGAATGTCGGTTTTGTAAGCCATCAACGTCTCCTCACCGGCACGCCCGTGACGTGGGTGTGCCCTTATGAATACAGGTCGGTCCAGCCCAAAAGGCAGGGCATTTCCGACATTTTGCGCCTCTGCACCGTCCAGAAGGCTGCAATCGTTTCGTTTTGGAAACCGCAGGACTACCGGCGCGCCTCTGCCAGGTGGTTCCAGACGCGTTGATCGGGAATATGCAGCACCAGCACATCCCCGATCGAGAAGTGCCCCGCACGTTCGACCCAGGCCGTCACCCCGCGGCGCTTGTTCGCGGCCGGCTTGAAGGATTTGCCCAGCCCCGGCATCTCGGCCTCGATCTCGCGGCCCGGCAAGACGCAGGGACGGTTTTCCATATCCACCACCAAGGTCGCCCCGCTGGGCCCTTGCAGGCGCGACGATGGGGGGATGTGGGTGAAATCGGGGATGCCCTCGACAATCATTGACGCCCCCAGCAACGCGGGGTCCAGCGCATCGACACCCATCTTTTGCGCGATCTCGGCCAGTTCCTCGGCCGACAGGATCGTCAGCTGTCGCGCGTTGCCAATCTGGGTGCCCTTGGGGTGCTGCGACGTCACGCGGCTGCAGGAGGGGCGGGAAAAGCCGCTGTGCACCTCGCCCTCGACCCCTTCCAGCGTGACGGTCACCGTTTCCAGCGGCTCGGACCGCAAGGCGCCTGAAACGCTGCTGTCGTCAGGGTTGGTGTTGCGGCCCAACCATGTGATGCGGGCAGAAAAGGACGTGGGTTTAAGCGCGGGCATGAGCTGCTGCCTTTTGAATGGGTGGCGGGTTCGCGGGCAATCTGGCGCAAGGGCGTCGGAATGAAAAGGGGAAGAGGCAGCCCCGGAATTTCAGCCGACGCGGCTTTTCACGGGCCAGCCCAGCGGCCCGTTCGCCTATGCGCTTGGCAGGGTCACGATGATCGGGCCACGGTCCGTGGCAACAACCGTATGCTCGTACTGTACCACCGGGGCACGGGGTTCACTGTAAAGCGTCCAGCCGTCCTCGCCGTCATCCGCCCACTGCCCGCCTTTTGACAGGAACGGCTCAATCGTCAGGACCAGCCCCTTGTTGATGCGCCGCTTGTCATGGCGGTTGGGCCATGTGGCAATCTCTTCGGGGTATTCGTGCAGGGAACGGCCCACGCCGTGGCTGGCAAGGTTGCGGATCAGCGTATAGCCCCGCGCGGATGCAAACCGTCCGATGGCGTTCCCGATGCCTGCAAGCGGCCTGTTGCTGCCCACCTGCACAATCCCGATCTGCATGGCACGTCGGCCATCGCGGCACAGGCGCGTGACGGCCTTGGTCACAGGCGGCACCTGAAAGCTGGCGCCGGTGTCCGCGAAAAATCCGTTTTTTGAAGCCGACACATCGATGTTGACCAGATCACCCGCCGCGATAATGCGTTCGGAGGGGATACCGTGGGCGATTTCCTCGTTCACGCTGATACAGGTGGTTCCGGGGAAATCATAACACGCCTGAGGCGCCGAAACCGCTTCGGCACGCTCAACAAACGCGCGCCCGATCTCGTCCAGCTCGCGCGTGGTCATCCCCGGCTCAAGCGCCCTTGCCATCGTCTGCATCGTATCTGCCACGATCCGCCCGATGACTTTCAGACCGTCAAGTTCGTCTTGTTTCGTAATCGTCATCCACTGCGTCCCTGTTGGCCTGCCCCATCCCCCCTAGAACAAAAGGCCCCGCTTCCGCGAGGCCTTCCTTGATCTTGTGCAACCGGTTCAGGTCGGTTCCGGCTCCATCTCGCCCCCGGATGATGGCGGCTTTTTCTTCGGTTTGGCTTTCGGAATGGCGGTCAGGCTGGGCTTGTCTTCGCTGACAGCCGTGCCATCGCCATCGTCACCCGCTTGCGGGGGTTCGCCGTTCATCACGCGCTTGATCTCGTCGCCGGTCAGCGTTTCGTATTCCAGCAACCCTTGGGCCAGACGTTCGAACTCGACGTGCTTTTCCTTGATGATCTTGGCGGCCCAGTCATAGCCGTCCTGAATGAACATGCGCACTTCCTGTTCGACGGTTTCCTTGGTGTTGGCCGAAACCGAGAAACCGGCGGTCGCACCTTGGTAACCTTGGGCCGCTTCGGAATAGTCGATGTTGCCGACCTTGTCCGACATGCCCCATTGCAGCACCATCGCACGGGCCAGCGCGCTGGCCTGCTGGATGTCGCCCGCCGGACCGTTGGACACCGAATCCTCACCGTATTTGATGATCTCGGCCGCCTTGCCCGCCATGGTCATGGCCAGACGCTGTTTGCACTCGTCCTTGAACATATTCAGACGGTCCATTTCCGGCAGGCTCATCACCATGCCCAAGGCACCGCCGCGCGGAATGATCGTCGCCTTGTAGACCGGATCGCATTTGGGCAGGGTCATCCCCACCAGCGCGTGGCCGGCCTCGTGGTAGGCTGTCATTTCCTTTTGCTCGGGCGTCATCACCATGCTGCGCCGCTCGGGGCCCATCATGACCTTGTCCTTGGCAGATTCGAAATCAATCATCGTCACGAAACGACGGCCCACACGGGCAGCCATCAGCGCCGCCTCGTTCACAAGGTTCGCCAAATCAGCACCCGAAAAACCGGGCGTGCCGCGGGCGATGATGCGCAGATCGACATCGGGGCCCAGCGGGGTCTTGCGCGCGTGCACGCTCAGGATCTTCTCGCGGCCCTTGATGTCGGGGTTGGGCACGGTCACCTGACGGTCAAACCGACCGGGACGCAACAGCGCGGGGTCCAGCACGTCACGACGGTTGGTCGCGGCCAGAATGATCACGCCTTCGTTCGCTTCAAAGCCGTCCATTTCCACCAGCAACTGATTCAACGTCTGCTCACGCTCGTCGTTGCCACCGCCATAACCGGCACCCCGGTGACGGCCCACGGCGTCGATCTCGTCGATGAACACGATGCAGGGTGCGTTCTTCTTGGCCTGTTCGAACATGTCGCGCACACGGGATGCACCCACACCCACGAACATCTCAACGAAATCGGACCCCGAAATGGTAAAGAACGGCACACCCGCCTCGCCCGCAATCGCGCGCGCCAGCAGCGTCTTACCGGTGCCCGGAGGGCCAACCAGCAACGCGCCCTTGGGGATTTTGCCGCCCAGACGCGAGAATTTCTGCGGGTTGCGCAGGAATTCAACGATCTCTTCCAGCTCTTCCTTGGCCTCGTCGATACCGGCCACGTCGTCAAAGGTCACGCGACCCGACTTTTCCGTCAGCATCTTGGCCTTGGACTTGCCAAAGCCCATGGCCCCGCCTTTGCCGCCACCCTGCATCCGGTTCATGAAATAGATCCAGACACCGATCAGCAGCAGGAAGGGCAGCAGCGACATCAGGAATGTCTGAAAGCCCGATTGTTGCTGTTGCTCGGCCTTGACCGGCACGTTGTTGGAAATCAGCAGGTTCGTGACCTCGGCATCCGTCGGCTTGATGGTCACATAGTCGGTCTCGCCTTCGCGAAACCGCACTTGCTCTCCGTCCAGTGTCACGCTGGTGACCTTGCCGGCCTCAACCGACTGGACGAATTCGGAATAGCTGATTTCGCGGCTTTGCAGTGTGCTGCCTGTGCCGCTGAACAGATTGAACAGCGCAACGATCAATACAAGCAGTACGACCCAGAACGCGATATTGCGTGCATTACCCAAGGATACTCTCCCAAAAATTCCCGGGACCGAACGGCAGTACGCCACGGTCACCCGCATAAGATAGACATGCTGTCCGTCAGTTCAATGCGATAACAGCATCATTGACGGGATAGAAGTGCGGCAAAAAAGGTTTCTTGCCCGCCCGCGATCTCGGCAGACCAGCCTGCGGCGTCGTCAAAAACCGGTGCGACGACAAGGTCGCCCCCCTCCCAGACCGCAGGCAGGGACAGCATCGCACCTCGCGGCAGGCCATGCTCGCGCCAGTCGGGACAAAGCGCCAGACCATCCTCGCCCAGCGGTCCCACATGCAGGCGGGGATTGTTTTCATGCCCTTCCACACGCCAGCGGTTGTCCCAGACCCCGCCCGGTTTGCTGAAGATGTCGCGCACCGCATTCAGCTCGCGATAGATCCACATGGCCTCTCCGGCAAAGCTGATCTGGCAGCCGTCCAGCGTGGTGGTGCGTCCCTCCCTGACCGCCGCCTGCACGCCCGCAACACCGCTGCGCCGTGGCGGATAATTGCCGCCGTTGATCCACATCACCGCCTGAACCAGCAACCGCCGCGCGATTTCCTCGGGCAGCGCGCGGAACTTTTGGATATCCACCCGCACCGCACCGGCCTGCACCTGGGCAACTTCGCGGGCGGCGGAATGGGTCTGCCAGTTCAGCGCCTCTCGCGACTGGCGCATGTTCCGCGCGACACCGGCCAGCGTCCGGGCGCTCAGCCCCAGCGGTTCCAGCTGTGTCAGCGCCTGCCGCATCGCCACGCGAGCAAAGCTGGTGTCGTCATTGCTGGGATCATCGGCCCACGCAATGTCGTGCCGCGTCAGATAATCGCGCAACTCGGCGCGCGTGATGTCCAGAAAGGGGCGCACATAGGTTATGCCCTCGCGCATGCGCCGCGGCGCCATGGCAGACAATCCGTCCACTCCCGCCCCGCGCGCTAGCCGCATCATCAGGGTTTCGGCCTGATCGTCAGCGGTGTGGCCCAGCAGAACCATGCGCAGCCCGACCGTTTCGGCCCAGCGGTTGATCAGCTTGTAGCGCGCCGCGCGTGCAGCCCCTTGCAGGTTCCCTGACCCGTCCCAGCCGCTCCAGCTTTCGATGTGATGAGAAAGACCACGTTCAGCACAAAACGCGGCGACCAGCGCCAATTCGTCACGCGCGCCAGAGCGCAGACCATGATCCACGCTGATCACATGCACCTGCACTTCGTGCGTCTGCGCAAAGCCTGCGGCCAACGCCAACAGCGCCATGGAATCACCGCCGCCCGACACGGCGACGCCAAGTTTTTCGGGTGGTTCCGGCAACAGATGCGCCGCGATGGCTGCATTCAACGCCGCATCATCATCCATGGTCAGCCGCAGGCCAACGTGCTCATTTCGCTTTGCGCCCGCGCTGCGGCATCCGTTCCGCCAAAGCGTACTGGCACTTCGCCCAATGTCACGCAGGCTTCACCGGTCTTGCCCAGACGGCCCAGCGAAACCCCCAGCAGGTACAAAGCCTCGGGCGCGGTTGCACCGGCCTGATCCGCAGAAAAGGACGCAAGATAGGCGCGCGCCGCCTCTCGGGTATCACCAAGCGCCTCAAGCGCCTTGCCACGGCCCAGATCGGCCGCCGCCGCTAGCGGACCACCGGGGTAGTTCTGATTAAAGGTCGCAAACTGGTCAGCGGCGCCGCGAAAGTCACTTGCTGCGAGCGCCTCCGACGCCCGCGTAAAGTCGGCCTGTTCCTGTGTTGCCAGTTGTGCCTCGTTCGTGGCGGGCGGTGTCACCGGACCGGGCAACGGCGTCGCCCCGCCGGTGTCACCACCCAATGTGGGCGTATCGCCGATCGCGCCCAGATCGCCGCCTTCCAGCTCGACCAGCCGGAATTCAAGGTCGCCGATCCGGTTGGTCCCGTCCTCGACCACGCGGCCGATGCGGAACTCAAGCTCTTCAGTCTTGGCGGTCACCCGTTGCAGTTCGGATTCGATGGCGTTCAGCCGGTCCAGTGAGCCACCCGCACCTACATCCACCGAAGCCGATCCCGTCGTCGAAAGCTCGCGGCGAAGCTTCTGGATTTCCACATTGAGAATGGTCAGCTCCTGCCGGATGTCAGCAAGGGTGCTGCCATCCGCCGATTGAGCGAAACCCGAGGCCGGTGCCCAAAGGGCCACAACCGTTGCCAGAATTGCGAAACGCCGCATCACCTTACCCCGTCAATCCACCGGCCAGCACAGTCACAGCGCGGCGGTTCTTTGCATAGCATGCTTCGTTGCTGCACACTTCGATCGGACGTTCCTTGCCATAGCTGATCGTGCGCAGACGGCCCGACGGCACGCCTTGGCTGATCAGATAGGCCCGAGCCGCATCGGCACGACGTGCACCCAGCGCAAGGTTGTATTCCCGTGTGCCCTGCTCGTCGGCGTGGCCTTCGATGATGGCGGTATAGTCACCGTTCTGGCTGAGCCATGCGGCTTGTCCGTCCAGGGTCGCGCGACCTTCGGGGGTCAGGGTCGATTGGTCGACCTGAAACAACACGCGGTCGCCCACGGATTGCTGGAAATACGCCACCGAGGTGGGATCGTTCGCACTGCCGGGGACCATGCCGCCGTTCATGCCGGTGCCACCGATACCGCCGTTTGCGCCATCTGCACCAAAGCGGTCGGGGTTTGTACAGGCCGCCAACGCCAGCACGCCTGCCAGCATTACGAGTTTCGTCGAGAGTTTCATGCTTAAAGCCTTTTGAATTGAGTTCGTAGTCATGCGTTTGGTTTAGTCTAGCACGATTGCCCGCAAAGGGGAATCGTGCGGCTTAATTCTGCAACGGCCCCCAGCTTGGGTCCGATGCGCCCTCGGGTGTTTGCACAGGTCGCAGGTTGCGGCCCGTGATGTCCACCGAATACAGCGTCGCGCGGCCTGATTCCCCTTGGGATTCACGGGTAAACATGATGACACGCCCGTTCGGTGCCCACGTCGGCCCCTCGTCCAGGAACGACGCCGTCAACAGACGTTCCTCGCTGCCATCCAACCGCATCACGCCGATGTGAAAACGCCCCTTGGACTGTTTGGTGAACGCCACCAGATCGCCACGCGGGGACCAAACGGGGGTGCCGTAGCGCCCCTCGCCAAAGGAAATGCGCGTCGGTTCACCACCGCTGGCGGACATCACATAAAGCTGCGGCGCGCCCGAGCGGTCGCTTTCAAACACGATCTGGCTGCCGTCAGGCGAATAGCTGGGCGCGGTCTCGATCGATGGGGCCGAGGTCAGACGCGTGGTCTGCCCTGTATTGATGTCCAGCGTGTAGATGTCGGTGTTCGCCCCCTGGCTCAGCGAATAGACCACCGTCTGCCCGTTGGGGTGAAAGCGTGGTGCAAAGCTCATGGTGCCGTCCTGGCTTTCCAGCACGCGGCGCTGCACGCTGCCGACGTCCAGCACGAAGATGCGCGGAAAACCGGTTTCATAGCTGGTGTACAGCACCCGGTCGCCCGATTTGGAGAAACGCGGGGCCAACACGATGCTTTCGCTGCCGGTCAGGTACTGCACGTTTGCGCCGTCGTAATCCATCACGGCCAGGCGTTTCTGACGATCCGCCTTGGCACCGGTTTCCGAAACGAACACCACGCGGCTGTCGAAATAGCCGCTTTCGCCGGTGATCCGGCTGTACACCGCATCGGCCACCTTGTGCCCCATGCGCCGCCAGCCGGCCGTGGTGCCCGCAAATTGCAGCCCGCTGCCCAGTTCGGCCCCGGAGAACACGTCGTAAAGCCGGAACTTTACCGTCATCTGATCCCCCGTGACGGCCACGGCCCCGGTGATCAGGGCCTGGGCGTTCACGGCCTTCCAGTCGGCGTATTGGATCGCCGCGTTGAAATCGCTGACCCCGCTGATAAAGGCGCTGGCAGGCACTTCGCGGAACAGGCCGGTGCCGATCAGGTCGGCCGCCACCAGTTGCGCCAATTGCTGCCCCATCTGCCCGCTCGCGGCGTTCTCGGCCACAAAGGCAGGTACGGCAAAGGGCAAGGGTTCGATCACACCTTCGGTGATCTCGATACGCAGCGGGCCCTGCTGGGCCTGCACTGTCGGGGCGGTCCAGGCCAGAACGGCCATCATGCAAACGAGAATTCGCCAGATCATTTGATGCGCATCCTTTCGGGATTGAACGTCATTTCTATCTCTTGCCACTGCCCGTATTTCTCGGACGGCAGGTTGTATCCTTTGGCTCCGCAGCGAATGATCGCCCGACGGGCCGCTTCAAACGCCTGGTCCGCTGCCGCGCCGGAACCGCCTGAACTGCTGGTCATCCGTATGGACGATGTCACAGGTCGTGCATCCGGCGTCATCGAAACCGTGACCACCACTGTCGTCCGCAAAGCCTCGGACGACAAGGAACCCACGTTCCAGCAGCTTGAAACCGCCACCCGCAGCGCATCCTTTTCACCCGCAGACAGCGGCGGCCCGGTCGGGGCCGTTGGTTCGGATGTGGTGCCGCCAAGCGCTTCGGCAAGGGCTGCGTCCACCGCATCCTTGGTGCTGCTGCTGGTGGCAGGCGGCGTTTCGGGCTTCGGATCAGGTTTTGCTTCCGGTTTCGCCTCGGGCTTCGGCTCAGGCTTCGGCTCGGCGGCTGCCGTGCGCACCGGCGGCTTGGGCCGCGACGGCGGGCGCGGCGACGCATTGGGCGCGGCACTGGGCTTTTCGGCCTCGGTCACGATCTCGGTCGCGGCCTCTTCGGGCGCGGTCGCGGTCTGTGGTTCCTGCACGGTCTCGCCGGTTTCGGCGGGCTCGACCGCCTCCTGCTCGACCGGATCGGGCTTGGCTTCTGGCGGTGGCGGCGCCACGGCCTCGGGGGCCACACGCTCAACCGGACGCGGCACGGGGCGCGTGCTGCGTTCCGGCACGACAACGGCCACGTCCGCAGGCGGATCGGGCTGAACGGGCGCGGTCTCTTCGACCTCGGCCACGGGCGGCACGGGCTGCGGCGGCTCGGGCGCTGTTTCCGGTTCAGGGGCTTGCGTGGTTTCCGGCGCAGGGGGTGGCGTCACCTCGGTCTCGGCAGGAGGCGGCGTCGCGGCCGTATCCTCGGCGGCAGGCGGCTCGGGCTGCGCCACTTCGGTGCCCGACTGCGGAGGCCGTTGTGCGGCAACAATCGCCTCGTAAACTTCGGTGGAGATCACCGAAACATCCATGGTTTCCAATGGCAAAGGATCGGTCTGGAACGCGCCGCCAAACAGCAACCAGCCGATCAGGCCAATATGGCCCGCACCCGATATGACATGCCCTGCGTCCACTGTGGCTTACCCGCCCGATGTGTCCGTGCCGTCCAGCGACGGACCGCCGGTGTCCGTCACCAGACCGATGTTGGAAAATCCGCCCGCGTTCAGCGCGCCCATGATCTGCATCACGTCACTGTAAGGCACGGCCCCGTCAGCGCGCAGGAACACGCGGTCGCTTTCACGCTCGGCCGAAATCGCGCGCAGCTTGCCAATCAGTTCCTCGCGCGGCGTCTCCGTCGTCTGGATCTGCACCGATCCTGTCGAGGTGATCGTCACCGTCAGCGGCTCTTCCTGATCCGCAGACAAAGCGCCCGCAGCGGTCTTGGGCAGTTCCACCGGAACCCCGACGGTCAGCAGCGGTGCGGCCACCATGAAGATGATCAAAAGCACCAACATCACGTCCACAAAGGGCGTGACGTTGATCTCGGCCATCGGACGCGCGCGGCTGCGCTTGCGTCTCCGCCCGCCGCCGCCTCCGTCTTTTTGCATCACACCTGCGCCCATGGATCAGCTGTCCAACTGGCGCGACAGGATGGTGGCGAATTCATCCGAAAACGCCTCGTAGCCCGAAATGATGCGATCGCTGTCTGCCGACAGCTTGTTGTAATAGATCACCGCCGGAATCGCGGCCAGCAGGCCCAGACCCGTGGCCAGCAGCGCCTCGGCGATGCCGGGGGCCACAACCGCAAGGCTGGTGTTTTGCTGCTCTGCAATCTCGATAAAGGCGTTCATGATCCCCATGACGGTCCCGAACAGGCCGATAAAGGGCGCGGTCGAACCGATGGTGGCCAGGATCGACAGACTCTTTTGCAGCTCATCGGCCTCTTTGTTGATCGCAACATCCATGCTGCGGTCGATCCGTGCGGTCGCCCCGGCAATCAACCGGCCATCATCACGGTGCGAGCGCCGCCATTCGGTCATACCGGCCGCAAATATCTTTTCCGCACTGCCGCGCGGCTCTGGCCCGATCTCGTCGAACAATTCGTCCAACGGTTCTCCCGACCAGAATCGCTCGTCGAAACGGGCGGCCTCGGACCGCGCCGCGCGAAAGCTGATCAGTTTGCGCACGATAATCGCCCACGACCAAAAGGACGCGACGATCAGCATGATCATGACGAGTTTAACTAGGATTGTGGCGCGTGCGAAAAGGCCCCACAGAGAGAAATCTATCCCCTGCGCCAAAGCCAGCGTGTCTGCTTCCATCTGCCTGCTCTTTGTCTACGGCTGTTATGTCCAGCCTTCCTTGGGCGGAATCTAGCGGAAGACCAAGGGGAAAGCTATCACAATGGCGGCAACTGGCCTTCAATCGCCACGTAATGCGCGTATTTTCGCTGGAAGTCGGGTGGGACGGCCCTCGGTGGACATACAGGCGGCGGTCACCTTGGCCCGAAAGATCGTTTTGTCGCCCAAACGGACCTCCTGGTCGAACACCCAGCGCACCGCGCCCACCGGTTCGTGGGTGGTCACAACGGTCAAACGATCGCCCAGACGGGCCGACCCGATATAATCCGCCTCGACCCGCGTAACGGCAAAAACGATCCCTTCGGCGCGCATGGCACGCTGGTCCACGCCCAGTTCCTCGACGATTTCCGACCGCGCACGTTCGATAAAACGCAGGTAATTGGCGTAATAGACGATCCCCGCCATATCCGTGTCTTCGTAATAAACCGTGACAGGAAACTCATGCGCCATTGGCAACCTCCAGCCGCGCCGCCATGCGCAACGCGTGTGACTTGTCCGCAGCCGCAACCGGCATCACCGGATCATAGGCCGCACGGATCACATCGGCGATTTCCGGGCGCAGCACGGTAGTCTGCCCGGCCACGGCCAGCGGCGAGCGTTCGGCAAAGGCAAGGGTAGACCACAACAGGATCGACTGCGCCGCCTGCCCCAACACCAACGTGTCCGCAGGCAGATCGGCCAGCGCGCCGTCCATCTTGAGAAACACGAAACAGGCCTTGATCGCGCCGCGTTCGTCAAAGCGAAAGGCCCGGTACTGGTTCGCATCCGCCGCCTTCAGCCGCGCGACCAGCGGTTCCAGATCGGGCACCATGCGCTCCAACCCCGGCACCTGCGGCAGCTCGTCCCAATCGCGAAAGAAGAACCACATGAAATTGCTGCCCAGTTCAGGGTCCATATCCGTGGTTTCATGGCCCGCCAGCGCACAGACCGCTTCGATCGCGCCCTTGATCACGCCCAGCGTTTCATCCTGCACACCGAATGCAATCGGTGCAATCGGCCGTCCCCAGCGCGCAAAGGCATAGCTGCCATCCGCACGGGTGAACAAGGCTTCGATCTGGTCAGCTGTCATTGGTTCTTTTGGCCTTAAATATCCTCGCGACAGGCATAAAAGGTATGACGCGCGGCCTCAACCAAACAAATCATCCGGCTTGCGCGGCGCGTCCAGCCCCAGATGGGCCCAGGCCTTGGATGCCAGCATCCGCCCGCGTGGGGTGCGCTGGATCAGCCCCTGTTGCAGCAGAAACGGCTCGATCACGTCTTCCAGTGAATCGCGGCTCTCGCTCAGCGCCGCACTCAGTGTTTCGATGCCCACCGGTCCGCCGCCATAGTTTTCCGCGATCAGCCGCAGATAGCGCCGGTCCGCCGCATCCAGCCCCAGATGGTCCACACCCAGCCGTGTCAGCGCGCTGTCGGCCAGTTCGCGCGTCACGCGCCCATCGCCTTCGACCACGGCAAAGTCCACCACCCGCCGCAACAACCGTCCCGCGATCCGTGGCGTGCCCCGCGCGCGCCGCGCAATCTCGCGTGCGCCGCCCTCGTCTGCGGGGGCGCCCAGCTTGCGGGCGTTGCCGGTGACGATCTGGAACAGCTCGTCCTCGGTGTAGAAATTCAGCCGTGTTGGAATGCCGAACCGGTCGCGCAGCGGCGTGGTCAGCAAACCCATCCGCGTGGTGGCCCCGACCAGCGTAAAGGGCTGCAATTCGATCCGCACCGTGCGCGCGGCCGGCCCCTCGCCGATCAC
Source organism: Pseudosulfitobacter pseudonitzschiae (assembly GCF_900129395.1). Classification (GTDB taxonomy): domain Bacteria; phylum Pseudomonadota; class Alphaproteobacteria; order Rhodobacterales; family Rhodobacteraceae; genus Pseudosulfitobacter; species Pseudosulfitobacter pseudonitzschiae. The sequence continues at coordinate 675,133 of NZ_FQVP01000002.1, read as the reverse complement.
CAGATCCAGCTCGAAATCTTCCAGCGCGGGGTAAAGCACCTCTTCAACCACCGGATTCAGGCGGTGGATCTCGTCGATGAACAGCACATCGCGCGCTTCCAGATTGGTCAGGATCGCCGCCAGATCACCCGCCTTGGCCAGCACGGGGCCGGATGTCATGCGAAAATTCACACCCAGTTCACGCGACATGATCTGCGCCAGCGTCGTCTTGCCCAGACCGGGTGGCCCATGAAACAGCGTGTGATCCATCGCCTCGCCACGCTGGCGGGCGGACTGGATGAACACCCGAAGGTTCGCCCGGGCCTCGGCCTGACCCACGAAATCATCCAGCATCTGCGGGCGCAACGCCCGGTCAAAGCCATCCTCGGCCAAGGGTTCGGGCCGCACGGTGGGGTCGATATCACTCATGTTCTACCCCTTCGGCGCCAGCAGCTTTAGCGCCGCGCGGATCAGCGTCGGCGTGTCTGCTTGCGGATCGTCCGTGGCCGCCTGCGCCACGGCGCCTGCGGCGTCGCCGGGGCCATAGCCAAGGTTGCCCAGTGCCGACAGCGCATCAGCCTGTGCGGTGGGTGTGGGTTTGGGGGCCGCCGGGCGTACTGGCGCTTCGATCACGTCCGCGGCCTCATCGCCCATCGCCTGCGCCACCGTGCCGCCCATGGCCATCAGGCCGGGGGCCTTGTCCTTCAGGTCCAGAACCACGCGCTGCGCAATCTTGGGGCCGACGCCCTTGGCCGCCTTGACCGCGTTCCAGTCACCCAGCGCAATCGCGCGGCCCACACCATCGGGACCAAGCGCGCCAAGAATGGCCAGCGACGCCTTGGCGCCGACGCCCTGCACCGACACCAGCAAACGGTGCCATTCCTTTTCCACCAGGGTCAGAAACCCGAACAGTTGCATCAGGTCCTCGCGCACCACGAGATCCGTATAAAGCGCCGTCACCTGCCCCGTGCCGGGAAGCGCAGCCAGCGTGCGGTCCGAACAATAGACCAGATAGCCCACGCCGTTCACGTCAATCAGCACATGATCCAATGCGCGATAGTCGATCCGTCCGGTAATCTTGCCGATCATGATGCGCGTGCCCGTTCAACTGCGGCAGCCAGGCCGCCTGTGGGACCATGATGCGCGTGACAGATGGCAATGGCCAGCGCGTCCGCCGCATCCGGCCCTGCGATCACCGCGCCGGGCAATTGCATCTGCACCATGTGCAGCACCTGCACCTTGGCCGCGTGCCCCACGCCCACGACAGTCTTTTTCACCGTGTTGGGGGAATATTCGCCCACTTTCAGCCCAGCCTGCGCCGGCACCAGCATCGCGATCCCGCGCGCCTGTCCCAGCTTCAGCGTGCCTGCGCCGTCCTTGTTCACGAACGTCTGTTCCACCGCCGCCGCATCAGGCATGTATTGACGAACCACATCTGTCAGTTGCGTGTGCAGGGACAGCAACCGATCCCCCAGATCCCCCGGCAGCGACTGGCACACACCGTTTGCCACATGGGTCAACCGCGATCCGGTCATGTCGATAATGCCCCAACCAAGGTTGCGCAGCCCCGGGTCGATGCCCAAAATCCGTGTCATATCTCTGCCCCGCCCGGCCTTTTGTGCGACGTTTTTGCCGCTTTGGGGTTTAAGTAGCACGAAACGCGAACATCCGCCAAGTGCTAAGACACATGCACAGTTGAACCGCCCAAAGGCTGAGAATGCTCAAAAGCGCCCGATTTCGCCCCTTTACACCGTGAAAACGACGGCTTTCGGCGCAACCTCCAAATACCTGTCAAGAAAAAACTTCATATTTTTGCAACCCATGCAAATTCCGCATATCGCACATGCAAACTTCGCGGCTTGTGGTGAAAAATAAGGCGAACTATCTGCGCCTCAGAAGACGCAACACGATAACCCGTAATTGAAGGACTGCACCAATGGCTGCTTTCGACACCACCCGCACCACCTACGGCTCCGCTATTGTAGCAGGCCGCATCTCCCGCTTCGTTTTCAACGCAATCGCTTCGGTGATGGCATGGAACGACGCACGCGTGACACGCAACGCCCTGTCCGCCCTGTCCGATCGTGAACTGGAAGACATCGGCCTGACACGTGGCGACATCGACACAGTGATCTCGCGTCGCTGATCCGGCCCACGGGCACGGCCTGATCCTCCCTCGGGGCACGCCCGCGCCGGATATGAAAAACCGCTTCCCCCAAGGGGTGAGCGGTTTTTTTATGCCTGACGATCACGCAGGACCTATGAAAAGGCCGCCCGACGGATGTCGCAGCGGCCTGAATGTCAGATTTGGAGGGGTTGGCCGTCAGAGCAGGTTGGTCGAAACGAAGCGCACCATCGCCTGCGTCAACGGATCGGCCTGCATGACCCACGCACCGCCCTGTTCGATCAGCGTGCCATTCTGCAAGCCGGCCAACCGGTCGGCATAGGTGACCTCGCCCAACGACATCAGCATGAAAGCCTTGAAGGCAAAAAACCCGATCGCGACCAGCACGGCCCCCTTCAGCGGAAACTGCATTCTGGCGCGTTTCGGCCTGACCACGATCAAACCATCGCGGCGCATGTGGGCCGTGTATCCGTGCGACATCCGGCGGTGTTTGCGTGTCAGAGAACGCAAACGGGAATCAAAGTTTTGCTTGGTCTCGACCATGGCAGCCTCTAGCGGTTCGGCCCCCACCGAATTGCACGTTAACTATGTCGCTGAATTGCGGCAAAATCTAGGCAAATTGGCCAAATGAGGTCTAATATAGGCCATTCCTATGCATTTCTGCGGATGGTTAACGTCGTCCAGTCACCAATCTGCTCGCGGTGCATCAGACTGTGTCCGGCCTGAAGATAATGCTCCAGAACCCCATCCGCCTGCTCGTTCAACAGCCCCGACAGAATCGCCACCCCATCCGGGCGCAGGTTCGCCGCAATATCGGGGGCCAGCGCCACAAGCGGACCTTTCAGGATGTTGGCAAAGATCAGGTCATAGGGGGCCAGCGCCTTCAGATCCGGGTGATCAAAGCCCGCCGCCTCGACGCATTTGACCGCGCCCGCCATGTCATTGGCCGCCAGGTTGGCCTCGGCCACCTCCACGGCAACCTCGTCAATGTCGCTGGCGATCACCTCGCCCTGCCAGATCCGCGCCGCGGCCATTGCCAGCACCGCGGTGCCACAGCCGATGTCGGCCACGCGGTCCGCTTTCCAGCCGTCGCCAGCCAGCCGGTCCAGCGCGCGCAGACAGCCCAGCGTCGTGCCGTGGTGACCGGTGCCAAAGGCCATCGCCGCCTCGATCAGCAGCGGCACGCTGCCCTCAGGCACCTTGTCGGCGTCGTGGCTGCCATAGACAAAGAACCGCCCCGCCTCGACCGGCGCCAGTTCGCGGCGCACATGGGCGACCCAGTCGGTTTCGGGCAGTTCCGAGATCACGAACGGTTTCGCTTCCATCATCGTGGCCAGCAGCGCCAGCGCGGTGGCGTCGGGCTGTTCGGAAAAATAGCCGCCCACTTCCCACAGGCCCGATCCGTCTTCGACCTCGAACACACCGATGCCGGTGGGTTCTGGCTCCAGACGCTCCATCGCGGCGCCCAGCGCCTCGGCTGCGGCTTTCCCGGTCAGGGTGGTCAGGGCTGTGAATGTGGGCATTTCAACGTCTCCGAAAGCGGTCCAAATTCGGATAGGGGCGTGGCGGCGCGGGGTCAATGTCCGATTGCGGCCCCAGTCCCCATTGCGACAGCCACAACAGGTTCGCCGCATCGATCAGAAAACAAGGGTGATGCCGAAGGCTCTTGTCGCTGTCATCCGCACCACGTGGCCCATGGTCAAGCCGGTGATGAAACGCCCCTGCCCCTCCGCGTTACTCTGCCGCTGCGGGCATCGGGCGTGTCAGCACGGTCTCGTGCCCCGGCACCGGATGGCGCGGGATCAGCAACGCCAGCATCAGCGACGTGGCCGCCATGCCTGCCGCCAGAAAGAACACGGCAGCAGGTGAGACAAGCCACAACAGCCCCAGCGGCGCAGGCAGGCCCACAGCCGCAATGTGGTTGATGGTAAAGGCCACGGCAGCCGTGGGCGCGATGTCGCCCGGGTCTGCGATCTTCTGGAAATAGGTCTTTAGCGCCAGCGCCAGCCCGAAAAAGATGTGATCGACCACATAAAGGAACGCCGCCACCGCGATGCCCCAGCCCATGTAATAGACACCGCCGTAGCTCAGGAACACGATGACCAGGCCGATGTATTCAAACCCCAGCGTCTTGCGCTCGCCGAACCGCTGCACCACGCGGCCCAACAGCGGCGCGACCAGCATGTTGATCAACAGGTTGACCAGATAGAGCATCGTCAGCTCGTCAACCTTGAAGCCGAACTTTTCAACCATCATGAAACCGGCAAAAACGACAAAGATCTGCCGCCGCGCGCCGGCCATGAATTGCAGCGCGTAATACAGCCAATAGCGTTTGCGCAGGATGAACTGCTTGCGTTGGGGGTTGGGGGCCTCGAACTGCGGATAGGCAAGCATCGCGAAAATGGCGATGGCCGCAGTCACGCCGCCACCGGCCATGTAGACGATGTTATAGGTCAGGTTCAGCGGCTCCCACAGCAGCAGGATCACCAGGTAAACGACAAAGGTGGCACCCGATCCAACGGCCAACAACCAACCCAGCACGCGTGGCGCGTTCTCCTTGTCGATCCATTGCAGTTGCAGCGACTGGTTGACTGTCTCGTAATAGTGAAAGCCGATCGAGCTGAGCATGGTCAGCGTCAGGATACCGCCCAGCGACGGGAAATGCGCAGTGACCGCAGTGGCCACCCCCAGCAGCACCAGCGACACCAGCCCCAGCACCTGTTCGCGCACAAAGATGATGATGGCGATGACACCGATGGCCAGAAAGCCCGGGATTTCGCGGATCGTGTGCAACAGACCAATGTCGGCGCCATCGAAATTGGCGGCCTCGATGACAAAGTTGTTCAGCAGCGCCGACCAGGTGTTGAAGGCAATCGGCATGGCCATCGCCATCAGGAACAGCAAGGCGATGGGACGGCGCCAGAACGGCAAGGTGGCGGCATCGCCGGTTTTTACGAGACGTGTCATGCGCTCCGCATTACGCCCATTGCGAAAACGAGGCGATATAAAAATTGTACCAAAATGCCGGTTTTATGTACAACTTTGCGGCCTGCTCAAACGCTTGACGGAACAACCTGCGCGGGCGTCAGTAAAAACTCTGCGGGTCGATGTCGATGGCTAGCCGGATGTCGCCCTTGATCTGCACCTGACGCACCCACTTGCGCAGCGCGCCCTGCAAGGCCACACCCTTGTCCGCCTTGACCAGCATCCGCACCCTGTGCCGTCCGCGCACGCGGGCAATGGGCGCAGGGGCCGGCCCGTACACCTGCGCGCCCACTTGCCGCAACGGCCCGTCTGCCCGTGCCAGATGGTTGGCAATGTCAAAGACCGCTGCCACATCCGGCCCGCTTAGAATAATCCCCGCCATCCGGCCATAGGGCGGCACGCCCGCCGCCTCGCGCTGTGCTGCTTCGGCCCGCCAAAAGCCTTCTTCGTCGCCCGCCAGAATGGCGCGGATCACCGGATGTTCGGGCTGATAGGTCTGCAAGAGCGCGGTGCCCGGCTTGTCCGCACGGCCTGCCCGCCCCGCGACCTGCCGCATCAACTGGAACGTGCGTTCGGCGGCGCGCAGGTCGGACCCTTGCAGGCCCAGATCCGCGTCGATCACGCCCACAAGTGTGAGGTTGGGAAAATTATGCCCCTTGGCCACAAGCTGCGTGCCGATCACGATGTCCGCCCCGCCCTGGGCGATGCTTTCAATCTCGGCCTTCAGTGCGCGGGCGCTGCCGTACATATCGGAACTGAGCGTTGCAATCCGCGCATCGGGCCACAGCATTGCCGCCTCCTCGCCCAGCCGCTCCACTCCGGGGCCGACGGGGGCCAGCCGGTCCTCGGCCTCGCAACTGGGGCAGGTCGTCGGCATCGGCTTTGTTTCGCCGCATTGGTGGCACATCAGACGCTTCAGAAACCGGTGCTCGACCATGCGCGCATCGCAGTGATCACAGGCGATCTGGTGGCCACAGGCCCGGCACAGCGTGATCGGCGCATAGCCGCGCCGGTTGATGAACAGCATCGCCTGCTCGCCCGCATCAATCCGCGCCTGCACGGCCTTTTGCAAATCCGGCGACACCCAGCGATCCGCGGGCAAGGCGGCGGCGCGCATGTCGATCGTGCCCATCGTCGGCATCACCGCAGGACCAAAGCGCGACGTCAGCTCAAGCCGCTTGTACTTGCCCGCCTCGGCGTTGGCCCAGCTTTCCAGACTGGGCGTGGCCGAGGCCAGCACCACATGCGCCCCGCAGATCGACGCGCGCAGCACGGCCATGTCGCGGGCGTTGTACAACACGCCGTCCTCTTGCTTGTAAGAAGTATCGTGTTCCTCATCCACGACGATCAGGCCAAGGTTCTGATAGGGCAGGAACAGAGCCGAACGCGCCCCGATCACCAGTTGCGCGCCACCTTGGCCCACCATCCGCCAGATGCGGCGGCGTTCGGTCATGGTGGCGCCTGAGTGCCACTCCGCAGGCCGCGCGCCGAAGCGTGCCTGCACCCGTTTCAGGAATTCAGCCGTCAGCGCAATCTCGGGCAGCAGCACCAGCGCCTGACGCCCCTGCGCCAGACAGGCGGCGACAGCTTCCAGATAGACCTCGGTCTTGCCCGATCCGGTCACACCGCGCAGCAGGGTCGTGCCATAGGTTTCGGACCGCACGGCCTCGGCCAGCATCGCGGCGCCTGCCGCCTGATCCTCGGTCAATTCCTTGCCAGGCAACGACGGGTCAAGACGTCGGAACGGTACATCGCGCGGCGCGTCCTCTTCGGACACGACACCCTGTTTCACCAGCCCCTTGACCACCGACGACGTGACCCCCGCCATCTCGGACAGTTCTTTCAAGGTGAACGACAGATCGCCGTAGTCTGCCAGCGTCTCCATCACCCGGCGGCGGGCATCGGTGGCGCGGTCCGGCTCCCCTTCGCCGCGCCGGTAGATCTTGCGCATGGACGGCGGATCGCCCAGCCCCGGCGCACGGGTGGCCAGACGCAGCATCGCAGGCATCGGCGTCAGCGTGTATTCGGCGGCCTTTAACAAAAACGTGCGCATTTCCTCGCGCATGGGGGCGGCATCCAGCACCCGGATGACAGACCGCACCTTGGAGATATCCCAATCCCCCCGGCCCGGCCCCCAGACAATGCCCAGCACCTTGCGCGGCCCCAAGGGCACCTCGACAAAGGCGCCCAGCAGGCAACCGCCCTCTGGTGCCTTGTAATCCAGCAACCGGTCCAGCGGCTGCGTCGTCAGCACCGCAACCAAGGCTCCTTCGTCATAGAATTCGGGGCGCGTCACGTCTGGCCTCGGCAATTGTGGGTTTCGGTGGGTGTTCAGTTGGGGTACATGCAAACACAAAGCAAGGCCATCGCGAACTGATCGCGCGCCGCCCTGTGATTGCGCTAACAGCATCTGGAGCCACCGATATGAAATTCTTTGTAGACACCGCCGATATCGACGCCATCGCCGAACTGAACGATCTGGGCATGGTCGACGGGGTAACAACCAACCCCTCGCTGATCCTGAAATCAGGCCGCGACATTCTCGAAGTAACCAAGGAAATCTGTGATCTGGTCAGCGGCCCGGTCAGCGCCGAAGTTGTGGCATTGGACTCCGATGCGATGATCGCCGAAGGCCGCAAGCTGGCAGAGATCGCCGAAAACATCGCCGTCAAACTGCCCCTGACATGGGACGGCCTGAAAGCATGCAAGGTGCTGTCGGGCGAAGGCAAGATGGTCAACGTCACCTTGTGTTTCTCGGCCAACCAGGCGCTGCTGGCGGCCAAGGCCGGTGCCACGTTCATCAGCCCCTTTATCGGGCGTCTGGACGACATCAACATCGACGGCATGGACCTGATCGAGGACATCCGCACCATCTATGACAACTACGGGTTTGAAACCAACATCCTGGCCGCGTCGATCCGGTCGGTGGCCCACGTGCAGGACTGTGCGCGCATCGGTGCCGACGTGATGACCGCGCCCCCCGAAGTGATCAAGAAACTGGCCTCGCACCCGCTGACCAATGCCGGCTTGGACCAGTTCATGAAAGACTGGGCGAAAACCGGCCAGAAAATCCTGTAAACCTGCGGGTTTGAACATTGCCCTGCCCGGTATCTGCCGGACGGGGCTGCGCTTTCTCCGAATCGAGGGGAACTTGCGCCAGAACTCCCCTCAGACGGGAATTTCGGCAACACCCCGCACATCGCACGTGAAAACCTGCCCTTTTAACCAAAAAGGGGCAGATTTTGCCGACGCTGCATGTTAGGGTCCCACAAAATAAAATGAGCAGTTCATGACCAGCAGCCCGAAAATCGACGACGCCCTGCGCGAGGCGATCATCTCGCGTCCCGATGTGATCCTTGATGACAAGGACATGATGCACGCCCTGATCGCGGCCAACGAACGCAGTATGGGCGGCAATATCGTCGATCTGCGCGGCATTGCCATGGAACGGCTTGAATCGCGGCTGGACCGGCTGGAGGACACCCACCGCAGCGTGATTGCCGCCGCCTATGAAAATCTGGCCGGCACAAATCAGGTGCACCGCGCGATTCTGCGGATGCTGGACCCTATCGAATTTGAAACCTTCCTGCGCGATCTGGGCGGCGAAGTGGCCGAGATTTTGCGCGTGGATGCGGTGAAACTGGTGCTGGAAAGCGTGCAGAACGACAATGACCCAGCCGTGCAACGTCTGGGCGAAGTTCTAAGCGTGGCCGAGCCGGGATTTATTGACAGCTACCTAAGCCAGGGCCGCGGCGGCCCTGTCCGTCAGGTCACATTGCGTCAGGTCCAGAATGGCAACCCCGAGATTTACGGCAACAATTGCGACTGGATTCGCTCCGAAGCCTGCCTGAAACTGAACTTTGGCGCGGGCCGCCTGCCGGGGTTGCTGGTCATGGGCGCGGAAGACCCGCACATGTTCGGCCCGCAACAAGGCACCGACCTGCTGACCTTCTTTACCGGCGTGTTCGAGCGCACGATGCGCCGCTGGCTGTCATGAGCCTGATCTCTCCGGCCGCGCGCGACGCGCTGGAGACATGGCTGGACCACCAGCGTGCCCTCAAGGGGGCGGCTGCCAACACGATCACCGCCTATGCGGGCGATCTGGGCGAATTCCTGGCCTTTATCACTGCCCACAAGGGGGCACCTCAGGGCCTTGGTGCGTTGTCGCATATCACCGTCAGCGACATGCGCGCCTGGATGGCCCACACGCGGTCGGGTGATGTGGGACCGCGGTCGCTGGCGCGCAAGCTGAGTGCGGTGAAATCCTTTTACCGCTGGCTGGCCGCACGCGAAGGGTTTGAACCCACCGCCGTGCTGTCCACCCGATCCCCGAAATACACCCGCAAGCTGCCGCGCCCGCTGGCGGTGGATGCTGCACATGATCTGGTAGAAACCATCGGGATGCAGTCGCTGACGCCTTGGGTGGGCTTGCGCGACATCGCGGTGCTGACCTTGCTGTGGGGCTGTGGTCTGCGGATATCCGAGGCGCTGAGCCTGCGCGGGGGCGACGCACCGCTGCCGCAAGTGATGCGGATCACCGGCAAGGGCGGCAAGGAACGCATCGTGCCGGTGGTGGGTGCCGCGCAACAGGCGGTGGACGCCTATATCGCCGCCTGCCCGCACATCCTGCAAGACGACCAACCGCTGTTCCGCGCCGTGCGCGGCGGGGCGCTGGCGCCGCGTGCGATCCAGAAGGCGATGGAGGCCGCGCGGATGCAACTGGGCCTGCCCGCCACCGCGACGCCGCACGCCATGCGCCACAGCTTTGCCACGCACCTGCTGAACGCGGGCGGGGACCTGCGCAGCATCCAGGAACTGCTGGGCCATGCGTCGCTGTCGACGACACAGGCCTACACCGCCGTGGACACCGCGCGGCTGATGGATGTGTACAACAGCGCCCATCCCAAAGCCTGATCCGCATGTTTGCGCAATCGCACCCGACAATCCGGGAATACCTCCCGATTTCCTTTTGCATCCCTGCCGCCGATGCGCCATCAAGGGTGCCATGACTCGCCAGATGAAAGCCCTTTCCGTCCATTTGCTGACCGCTACGGGCGCGGTCTTTGCGATGCTGGCCATGTTGGCCGCAGTCGATGCCAAATGGGATCTGATGTTCTTGTGGCTGGTGGTGGCCTTTGCCGTGGATGGCGTCGACGGACCGCTGGCACGCAAATACGATGTAAAGAACAACGCACCCGAATTTGACGGCGTGTTGTTGGACCTGATCATCGACTATCTGACTTATGTGTTCATTCCCGCCTTTGCCCTGTTCAAATCGGGGTTGATGGACGGCTGGACCGGCTGGGTGGCGATCATCCTGATCACCTTTGCCTCGGCGCTGTATTTCGCGGACACGCGGATGAAGACCAAGGACAACTCGTTTTCCGGCTTCCCCGGCTGCTGGAACATGCTGGTGCTGGTTATTTTCGCAATCGAGCCAAACTTTTGGGTGTCGCTGGCGCTGGTGACGGTGCTGGCGGTGGCGATGTTCCTGCCGCTGAAGTTCATCCATCCCGTGCGCACCGAACGCTGGCGCAAGCTGAGCCTGCCGGTGGCGCTGGCATGGACAGTCTTTGCGGGCTGGGCTGCATGGGTGAACTTTCACCCCGACACATGGGCCATCTACGGGCTGGCGATCACATCCGTTTACCTGACATTTGCGGGCATCGCGCAGCAGCTGGTCTACGGTCGCGACGGCTAAATCAGGAAGCCGCCCGCGCCTTCGTGGCGCAACAGGGCCACCTTGGTTTCAACCCCGCCTGCCCCTGAAAATCCGGTCAGACCCTTGGCCCCCATCACCCGGTGGCACGGGATGATCACCGGTATCGGATTGCCACCGCACGCCTGCCCCACCGCCTGCGCCGACGCGCCCACGTCGCGGGCGATCTCGCCATAGGTGCGGGTGAAACCGTAAGGAATTGCAGACATCGCGGCACAGACTTTTTGCTGCAACTCGGACCCCGCCACGCGCAGCGGCAGGTCGAACCGTTCCAGCTGTCCGGCATCATAGGCGCGCAGTTGTGCCGCTGCATCTTGCAGCAGGGTGGTGTCATCCGTGCGCCCCGATGCGCCCCACGACAGCGCCGTGATCGCGCCGTCGTCTTCGGTCAGGCACAGGATGCCGAATTGTGTGGGAACATCATGCAGGTTCATGGACCGAGAATGCGGCCAAAGCGGCGCGCGCTCAACCCGTAACCTGCGCATTGCGCACCGCCCGTAGGCGGTGCGCAGGTCATTCAGCGTTTGGCGAGGACATAATACAGCGCGCCACCGATCAGCGCACCGATCACCCAGGCATAGCCCGACAATACGGCCAGCGCAGGCATCCAGACCGTTGCCACCGAAAACACGGCCGCGATGGCAAAGGCAACCACTGCGGGATTGTTCCAGCCGTTGCCAAAGCGGTACGGCCCGCCGACCTCGTCATACAGTCCCGCCACATCCAGCGTCTGGCGGCGCAGCATATAATAATCGACGATCATGATCCCGTAGATCGGCGCCAACGTCGCCCCCAGCGTATTCACAAAACCACCGATGCCGAAATTGGCGATAAAGCTGGTCCAAAGGCCGCCAATGACAAAGGCGAAACCGGAGGTGATCAGCCCCGCCAACCGAAAGTTGATCTTGCGCGGGGCCAGGTTGGCAATGCCGTTCACCGCAGGGATGAAATTGGCCACCAGGTTGATCCCGACCGTCGCCGCGAAAAAGGTGATCGCGGCGATGACACTCAGCAGCACGCTGTCGGTGCGCTCGACAATCTCGGTTGGGTTGATGATCGCCTCGCCGTAGACCACCGCGGCCCCCGCCGTGGTCAGCAGCGCCAGGGCCGAGAACAAGACCATGTTGAACGGCAGCCCCACAAGGTTGCCCAGCACCATGGCCGGCTTGTCCTTGGCATAGCGCGAGAAGTCCGAAAAGTTGATCATGACGGCGGCGAAATAGGCAACCATCGTGCCGACGATGGCCACGAACCCGTTGAATTCGGTCAGAAAGGTCGCGTCCGGTTCGACAAAGATCGACTGCGCCGCGTTCAGCAACTGACCATCCGCCTTTTGCCACAGTACGATCACCAGCCCGATCATCACCAGATAGACGAAAGGCCCCGCGATGTTCAGGAAGGTTTCGACCCAGTCCATGCCGCGCCAGAAGATCACGATGTGAAAGGCCCAGACGATCACGAATGACACCCAGTCAACGCCGGTCAGCCCCAGAACCTCTGTCCCGCCACTGATGCCCGTCAACGACCGGATCAGCAAGGCCACAGCGGTCGAAGCAAAGTAAACCTGCACCCCGTACCAGAACACCGCCACGATGGCCCGCAGGATCGCGGGCAGCTTGGCCCCTTGGGTGCCAAGGCTGGCACGGGCCAGAACCGGATAGGGAATGCCGTATTTCTCACCCGGCGCGCCCGACAGGTTCACCAGGAACATAACGAACAACCCCGCGCAGATCAGCGCGGCAAAGGCAGTCCAGCCGCTGACGCCGAACGAGATGAACAGCGACGCCACCAGCGAATAGCCGAACAGCGACTGGACGTCGTTTGCCCAGATGTTGAAAATGGCGAACCAGCCCCAGTTCTTTTCCGATGCGGTAACGGGATTCAGCGTATCGCCGCCCCCACCGATGGGGGTTTCTGTGTGAAGTGTCATAAGTGTCCCTCGCTGTTTATGCGAATCTGTTGTGGACGGCGGCCTTTGACCTTGGCGTCCTGATATTGCGCGGCACAGTGTGCGCCGCGGTAACGGGAACCTGTCACATCGGTTTGCGCCTGCATAGCGTCGAATTGATCACAGATTAGGCGTTGCGGGGAAAATGCTTAAATAAAAAGCGGCCCGCCCCCGAAACGGGAACGGGCCGCCAGAAGCGTGAAGTGGCGCTGGTTCAGCTCAGCGCGTCGTCGCAGCGTCCGCACACACCGGCATGGCTGTGCGTGCCCACATCGGGCAGCACCTTCCAGCAACGTTGGCATTTGTCGCCTGCGGCCTTTTCGAACACCACGCCCACGCCCGGAACTTCCGGCAGGCGGAACGCCTCGGCCGGGACCGCGTCCGACGTGATCGAGATGTCGGAGGTGATGCACAGATCCTCGAACGCCACCGATTGCAGCGCCGCGCGCAGGGCGTCGTCCTCGACATGCACGACCGGGGCCGCCTCGAGCGAGGCACCGATCACCTTGTCGGTCCGTTGCACTTCCAGCGCCGCCGTCACCGCGCGACGTGCGGCACGCACGCCCGCCCATTTCGCCGCCAGCGCATCATTGCGCCAGTCGTCGGGCGTTGCAGGGAAATCGGCCATGTGCACCGATGCATCGGCACCCGGGTTCCGCTCCAACCAGACCTCTTCCATGGTGAACACGAGGATCGGGGCCAGCCATGTGGTCAGGCGCTGGAACAACAGGTCCAGCACCGTGCGCGCGGCACGGCGGCGCAGCGTGTCGCCGTCGCAATACAGCGCATCCTTGCGCACATCGAAGTAGAAGGCCGACAGGTCCAGCGTGGCAAAGTTGAACACCGCCTGCCAGACGCCCTGGAAATCGAATGCAGCATAGCGCGTGCGCACCACCTCATCCAGCTCTGCCAGACGGTGCAGCACCCATTGCTCCAGCTCGGGCATATCGGCGGCTGCGGTCCGGTCGGCTTCGGTAAAGTCCGACAGCGACCCCAGCATGAACCGCATGGTGTTGCGCAGGCGGCGATAGCTGTCGGCCACCCCTTTCAGGATCTCCGGCCCGATCCGCTGGTCAGCGGTGTAATCGGACTGTGCCACCCACAGACGCAGGATATCGGCCCCGTACTGGCGCACGACCTCGTCCGGTACGATGGTGTTGCCGATGGATTTCGACATTTTCATGCCCTTGGCGTCCAGCGTAAAGCCGTGGGTCACCACGTTGCGATAGGGCGCGCGTCCGGTGGTGCCGACCGATTGCAACAGCGACGAATGGAACCAGCCCCGGTGCTGGTCGGTGCCTTCCATATAGACGTCCGCAATCCCGTCGTCAGAGCCGTCTTCACGGTCGCGCAGGGTAAAGGCGTGGGTCGAGCCACTGTCAAACCACACATCCAGAATGTCGGTGACCTGGTTGTAGTCGTCAGGGTTGACGATGCCGCCCAGGAACCGCTCTTTCGCGCCGTCCGCATACCAGACGTCCGCGCCCTCGGCCTCGAACGCTTCGACAATCCGCGCGTTCACATCCGCGTTGCGCAGCAGGAAATCGGCGTCGGTGGGCAGTGCGCCCTTCTTGGTAAAGCAGGTCAGCGGCACGCCCCAGGCCCGTTGACGCGACAGCACCCAGTCGGGGCGCGCCTCCATCATCGAGTGCAGGCGGTTGCGGCCCGATTTAGGCGTCCAGTTGACGTTGTCGATCTCGGTCAGGGCACGCTCGCGGATGGTCTTGCCGAACGTGTCCAGCCCGTCGCCCACGGGTTTGTCGATGGCGGCAAACCACTGCGGCGTGTTGCGGTAGATCACCGGTGCCTTGGAGCGCCAGGAATGCGGATAACTGTGCTTGATCTTGCCGCGCGCCAGCAGACCGCCAACCTCGACCAGCTTGTCGATGATCGCCGCGTTGGCGTTGCCTTCCTTGCCGTTGGGTTTCAGGATCGCCTTGCCGCCAAAGAACGGCAGGTCGTCGCGGAAACGCCCGTCTTCCATGACGTTATAGGTGATGACCTGTTCCAACATGCCCAGGTCACGGTAAAGCTCGTATTCTTCCAGACCGTGCGACGGGGCGCAGTGAACGAAACCGGTGCCTTCGGTGTCGGTGACGAAATCAGCGGCACGGAAATCGCGCAGGTCGTCCCATTCGCCTTTAGAGGCTTGAGTGTTTGCGAGAGGGTGAAGCAGTCCAGTTATTACTGCCGGGTCAACATCGCGCACGCGACGATACATGTTGGCATCCAAACGCGCACGAGACATTACTTCACCTGCCTGCTTGTCAGCCAAGATGAACTTCTCGCCGATGCTCGCCCAGCATTCATCTGGCGTGCCGATCACTTGGTACAGCCCGTAGTCAATCTCTTGCCCATACACGACAGCCTTGTTTGACGGGATGGTCCACGGCGTAGTTGTCCAGATAACAACCTGAGCGCCATCCATGTCAGAGACTAACGTAGACAGCTCCTGCTCAACTTGAATTTCATCGCTTTGGGTGACTACAAATTTTGAGCCAATAGCTTCTATTCCAGCCACCTTAAACTTCACCCAAACGGTAAAGCTCTCCTTGTCGTGATACTCGACCTCGGCCTCGGCCAGCGCGGTCTTTTCCACCGGCGACCACATCACGGGTTTCGATCCCTGATACAGCGTGCCGTTCATCAGGAACTTCATGAACTCCTCGGCGATCACCCGTTCGGCGTGGAAATCCATCGTCAGGTACGGATTTTCCCAGTTTCCGGTGATGCCCAGACGTTTGAATTCCTCGCGCTGGATGTCCACCCAGCCACGCGCGAACTCGCGGCATTCGCCCCGGAATTCGTTGATCGGCACCTGATCCTTGTCGCGGCCCTTCTTGCGGTACTGCTCTTCGATCTTCCATTCGATCGGTAGCCCGTGGCAGTCCCAACCGGGGATATAGCGCGCATCAAAACCCATCATCTGGTGGCTGCGCACGATCATGTCCTTGATCGTCTTGTTCAGCGCGTGGCCGATGTGCAGGTGCCCGTTGGCATAGGGCGGGCCATCGTGCAGCGTAAAGGGCGTGCGGCCCTGTTTCTCGCGCAGGCGGTCGTACACACCGATCTCTTCCCAGCGCGCCAGCCATTCGGGTTCGCGTTTGGGCAGGCCCGCGCGCATCGGAAAATCGGTGCGGGGCAGGTTCAGTGTGTCTTTGTATTCAGGTGTATCGGCGCACATGTCGGGCGTCCTTCGGATCAGGTCGGGAATATATGTTCAGTGAGGGTCGGTGCGATGGCTCAAACACCTGTTGCCCGGCGTCTCAAGTGTCAGAGCGCCGGGGAAATAATTCGAATAATGAGCGCGGATAGCATCATCATGCCCGCCTTATAAGCAGCGCAGCAAAGCCCGACAAGACCCCTTCTTTTGGCCTCAAATATCCCGGGGGGACGGCCCAACGGGCCGTGGGGGCAGCGCCCCCTAGTCCACCGTGTCCTCCTGCGCCGCCGTCTTGCCCTGCGCCCAGCGGTTCAGCCACGCCAGCCCCGCCAGCGACAGGCCCAGTACCAGCAGCGAGAAGACCCGCACCAGACCGCCCAGCCCCGAAATGTCGATCAGGAACACTTTGGCCACGGCCAGCCCGATCACCACCAGACCGGCCCGCCGCATCAGCGCCGAATTGGCCGCCATCGACTGGTAGAACAGCCCTGCCCCCGCCAGCAGCAGCGCCACGGTATAGGTATAAAGCTCGCCCTGCCCCATGCCATAGGACAGCTCCATCGCCTCGGCACCCTGCCAGAAATGGCGGATCACGCAGAACAGCCACAGCAGACCCAGCGCCCCCGACAGCGCCGCCATCGCGAGCCGCAGCAGGCGCGGCAGCGTCCCGATCCGCCACAGGCCCAGGGCCAGTATCAGCGCAGGTGCCAGATAGGCCGGTGCCAGCGTGTTGATCAGCGGCGGACCCGAGACATCCGCGAACCAGTCGCTCAGCAGCGGCGAGGTCAGAACCGTCGCAGCAAGCAGCGCCAGCAGACCGATCAGCGCAAAGACCGTCGCCAGCCCCGCCCGCAGCCAGCGCAGCAAAGGCCGCCCCGCCATCCGCTGCACCTGTGCCAGCGCCAGCCCGAACCAGATCGTCGCAAACAGGCCCATCGCCCAATGCGAACCCACGCTGTCCTCGTCCAGCACATAGGAAATCGCGCGGTAGACCAGCAGCGTCACCAGTATCCCGCCAAACGACCAGGCCGCGCTGTCCAGCATCAGCATCGCCTCGTCCCGCCGCCCCTGGGCCACGCGCGGGCGCAGCAGCCACAGCCCCGCCACCATCGCGGCGAAGGCGCTGCCATAGGCCAGCAGCATTTCCGCCAGCCCCGTATCAATGGCCCAGATCATTCCCGGATCGGCCACCAGCCGGTATCCCAGCGTGACCACGCCCGCCGCCACAAACCACGCCATCTGCGGCAGGTCGAACTTGCGGTCCAGCCACGCGGCCACCACAACCGTCACCGCAATCGCCGCCGTCAGCGCCGCCAGCGACAGGATCAGCACCAGCGCAAAGGTGATGCACGACAGCGCCGACAGTACGAAAAACGCGGTGCGCAAGCGTTGGTCGGGTCCGTCCACACGGGCAAACCGTTCGGCCATCACGCTCATCAGCGCCGCCAGCCCCGCTGCGTGCAGCGCCCATGGATAGGCCCCAATGGCCGTCGCCGGCTGCCATGTCACTTCGATCAGCACCGCCAGACCCGGTGCGATCACCGCCGCCGCCAGCGCCCACAGGGGGGCAAACGCACCGCCGCGCAGCGACCGCCACGCGGTCAGCAGCGACAGCACCACGCCGATGCCCACCAACGCGGTGACGGTCAGGGGGAACTTGGCCTCGGGCGCGTCCACATAGGTGTTCAGGTAATCGGTAACGATGGACGCGCGGTCCAGACCGACCAGCACAACCGCAGCGCCCAGGCCTGCGACCGGCAGCAGCGTCTGGTCCTGCAAGGCCGGTGCGCGCACCGACCAGCAGGTCCATGCCCCTGCCAGCACCGACAGCGCCAGCACCGACACCCAAAACTCGGCCACACCGCCATGCGCGGTCATCACCAGCGAAATCACGGTGACACCCAACGCCCCGGTGGCCAGCAGCGTCGGGAAGATCGGGCGTTCCCGTTTCGCGAGTTGGTGCACCATCGCTCCGCTGTGATCCGGCATCAGCGACCGCGCCGGGATCAGCACAGCCATCAGCGCCAGCGCAAAGACATAGGCCACAAAGGCCGCTATCGTGTCATCCGCGCCCACGACCAGCAGCCAGCCTGCGACATAGCCCAGCACGAGGCTGAGCACCGACACCCAGGCCCAGCGTTTCAGCGTGTCGATGCCCAGGCCCAGGGCCGCGATAATGGCGAAATAGCCGTAGAAAATCGTCGGATTATCCGACGACCCGCCCACCACGAACGGTGCGGCAAAGGCACCGATCACGCCCACAGCCGCCAGAAGCGGGCCGTAGAACCAGCCCAGCACAAGCGCGACCAGCGCCACCAGTACCATACCGATCAGCGCCGTTTCCGGCCCGATCAGCTCATACAGCAGCCGCGCCGACAGCACGCCGCCGAACAGCGACACGATGCCCGCACCGGAAAAGACCGACGGCAGATAGGCGGTGGTCGTGTCCTCGCCATCGCCGAACCGGCGGCGGATGTATTCGCCCGCGCCGATCAGCACCACGCCAAAGGCCAGCGCCGCAACCACCCGTGCCGTGGGCGGCAACAGGCCGTTTTCCATGCCGTATTGCACCAAAAACAGCCCTGCCAAAGCCAGCGACACGGCCGACACGGCGTAGAACCAGTTTTCAACCAGCCACGCGCTCAGCCGCTGGGTCCAGTCCGGGCCTTCGGGCTGCGGGCGTGGGCGCGGCGCGGCTGGTGTCGAGGTCTGTGCGTTTGTCTGCCCCGCTGCACGCGCGGCGATCACGGCAGCGGCCGGTGGTGGTGGCGTTGCTGCGGGCTTGGCCGGTTCGGCCGGTTGGGGCGACGGCGTTGACGCCTGAGGCGCGGCAGTTTCCGCAGTTTCCGAAGGTTCAGAGCTGGACCGCAAACGCAGCGCCGTCAGCTCTTTTTCCACTTCGGCCAGGCGGGATTTCACGCCGCTGTGGCTGATCAGCAGATAGATCACCGCGATGGGGATCGCCACAACGATCCCCCCGATCAAAACCAGAAGACCTTCCATCGCGCCCTACCCCCAAGCAACATCCAAAGCGCAAGTTAACGCTTTGACGCGGTGGCGCAAAGTGGGGAAATCCAGACCTAGCGTTCCTTGGACCCGAACAGGCCCGTCAGGCTGCGCTGAACGATGCCGCGGCTGGTCGGGCGCTTCCCCGCGGGGAACGGCAGCGGGCGGCAGACGTCCATGGCGGCCACGCCGACGCGCGCGGTCAGTGCACCGTTGACCAGCCCCTCGCCAAAGCGGCGCGAGAGCTTGCCCAGCAACGAGCCGCCCAGCACCGGCTCCAGCATATCGTCACCCACGGCCACCGCGCCAGTTGCCACCAGATGCGACAGCACCGCGCGGGTCAGCCGCCAGCTTCCCAAAAAGCCCGAGCGTCCGCCATAGACATCGGCCACGCGGCGGATCATCCGCAGGTTGGCCGTCAGCGCCGTGGCCACATCGGCCAGCGCCAGCGGCACCAGCGCCGTTACGGCGGCGACCTGACGGGCGGCGGCCTCGACCTCGCGCGAGGCGGCCACATCCAGCGGGGCCAGCAGTTCGGCGTCGGCTAGGGTCAGCAGGGCGGCGGCATCCATCTGGTCGCCGCGCAGCTCTTGCAGCCGCTCGCGACCCCAACGGGTGTCCTCGCGTCTACTATACAGCGTCACCAAACGGTCGGTGACCTTGCGCGCGGCAGGCAGGTCGGCGGCCTCGATGGCCGTGGCGGCCTGATGGCGCAGGTCGTCGATGCGGGTCAGGCGTGCCAATGCGGCCAGTTCGCGGATCGCCATCAACAGCAGGATCGCCACGAACAGGGCGAACAGCCCGGTCACGATCCAGCCCAGAACAGGGGCGCGGTCAATCAGACCGTTGGCGAAATCCCATGCGGCCACCGACACAACCGCGCCGATCAAGGTGGTCGTCACCCACCAGAACAGCCGCGCCAGCGTCGACGGGCGGCGCGCGGCCATACGCGCGGCGGCCTGCATCGCACGGCCCTGCGGCAACGGCTCTTCCAGCGTGTCGGGCACGGGCGGTGCGTCGGCGACCGAGGGCGTTTCGGACAGATCAATCAGAACCGGACCTTTGGCCATTACAACGTCTCCTTGTCGGCATGCCATTCATAGCGGACATCGGGCAGACCCACGTCATTGCCCGCGCCGTCCGTGTGCTGCACAGGCCGAAAGCCCGCGCGTTCGTAAAATCGGTTCGCGCCTGCATTCGCGGCAAAGGACCACAGGCCCAAACGCCTGTGACGTGCCTTGGCATGGTTCAGCAAGGCCGTGCCCGCCGCACGGTTCTGCGCCTCGGGGGCGACGTAAAGCGCCTGTATCTCGGTGTCCTGCAAGGCCAGAAACCCGACCACCCCAGCATCTGTACGCGCGGTGGTCACCCAGCCTGCGTCGATCATGTCAGCGGCGAACATCACCTCTTCGGCGCGGCTATGGACGCGGGGCAGCCAAGGGGTTGCATCGACATTCGCGCCAAGGATCGCCCCCACGGTGCCCGCATCCAGCGGACGGGCGGCGCGGATTTCAACGGCGTTCATAGCTTGTCCCCGATCAGGAATTGCGCGGCGCGGTCCAGCCGGATGTGCGGCGGCCCGTCACCGGGGCGCAGGGTCAGCGCGGCGGGCGCAAAGCGCATCACCTGATAATCCCCCGCCAGCCAGTTTTCACCGCGCTGTGGGTTCAACAGGTGCGACGGATCGCTGGGCAGATGGCCGGGAAAGAACGCCGCCTGCTTGCCGGTGTCCAGCAGCTTGCCCTGCACCATGCCCAATGTCTCGCCATCATGCGGCATATCCGTTTCGGTGGTCGCACGCAGCGACGCAATGGCCAGCGATTGTGTGTCAGCGCCCGCAAAGCGCGCCTTGTCGGTGGCGTCGCGCACCAGTGCCTGCATGATCGCGGTCAGTTGCGCGTGCTGGCTGTGGTGCAGGTGGTCGGCCTTGGTCGCGGCAAAGAGGATCTTTTCAACCCGTTTGCCCATCAGCAATCGCGTCAGGAACGCATTCCGACCAGGGCGGAAGGCCGACAGGATCTCGGTCAGCGCGCCGCGCAGGTCTTCCAATGCCGCAGGGCCGTTGTGGATCGCGCCCAAGGCATCGACCAGCACAACCTGGCGGTCGATGCGGGCGAAATGGTCGCGGAAAAACGGTTTGACCACCTGCGCCTTATACGCCTCGTACCTGCGGTCCATCTCGCGCAGCAGCGACCCGCGCGGGGCAGCACCGGCAGGCAGCGGTGCAAAGGTCAGGACCGGAGAGCCCGCCAGATCGCCGGGCAACAGGAACCGCCCCGGTGCGCAATCGGAATAGCCTGCCCGCCGCGCGTCTTGCAGGTAGGCGGCAAAGCTGGCGGCCAGATCCTGCGCTAGCGGCTCGTCCAGCTTTGCCGACCCATCCACCTGCGCCACCTTGGCGCGGTAGCCGGCGGCCTCTTCGCGGCTGGTGATGGATTTCAACGTGGCGGCGGACCATTCGGCATAGGTCTTGTCCATCAGCGTCAGGTCCAGCAGCCATTCGCCGGGGTAATCCACGATGTCGATGTGCACCGTGCGCGGCCCTTTCAGCCCCGCCAGCAGCCCCTTGGGGCGCACCCGCAAGCTGACCCGCAGTTCCGAGATATGCCGCGTGCTGTCCGGCCAATGGGCAGGGTCGGCGGTCAATGCGCCAAGGTGGCTTTCATAGTCGAACCGCGGCACCGTGTCGTCCGGCTGCGGTTGCAGGAATGCCGCCTCGATCCGCCCTTCGGAGGCCGCCAGCAGATGCGGCATGCGGCCCCGGTCCAGCAGGTTGGCAACCAGAGATGTGATGAACACCGTCTTGCCCGACCGCGCCAGTCCCGTGACCCCAAGGCGGACCACGGGTTCAAAAAATGTCTCGGATACCGTGTCCTGCATGTTTTCGACGCTGCGCACCAGGTTGTCGGCTATTGCTGATATGACCACGTGGTCCCCTTGTTCTGCCCGATCACCCCGAAAGGTGACGCATGTTGTTGAGGTGAACATAGGGTGTCCACCACAGGCTTGCCAGTGGGGCCGCGTGGCGCTAGGGCATGCGCCATGCCCCGTTATGCGTTGAAAGTCGAATATCATGGTGCGCCATTCGTCGGATGGCAGCGGCAACCGGACCAGCCATCGGTTCAGGGTGCCATCGAGGCTGCTCTGGCGAAACTGGAACCGCGCGCCCATACCATCGCTGCCGCAGGGCGCACCGATGCCGGCGTTCATGGGCTGGCGCAGGTGGCGCATTGCGACATGGACAAGGACTGGGACCCGTTTCGGCTGTCCGAGGCGATCAATTATCACTTGAAACCCGCGCCCGTGGCGATTGTCGATTGTGCCGCCGTGCCCGACGACTGGCATGCGCGGTTTTCGGCGCTGGAGCGGAAATACCTGTTCCGCCTGCTGATGCGCCGTGCGCCCCTGACCCATCAGAACGGGCTGGTGTGGCGGGTGAACCACCAGCTGGACGTGGATGCCATGCGCGAAGGGGCTGCGCATCTGCTGGGCCTGCATGATTTCACCACCTTCCGGTCGTCGATCTGTCAGGCAGAAAGCCCGGTCAAGACGCTGGACGCGCTGGACATCGTGCGCGTCGAGACCGATTGGGGGCCGGAAGCGCAGTTCACCGTGCGGGCGCGGTCGTTCCTGCACAATCAGGTGCGCAGCTTTGTCGGCACGCTGGAGCGTGTGGGCAGCGGCGGCTGGCAGCCGGACGACGTGCGCCGCGCGCTTGAGGCGCGGGACCGTGCGGCCTGTGGACCGGTGTGCCCGCCGCAGGGGTTGTATCTGGCGGGGGTGCAGTACCCCGAGGACCCGTTCGGGGGCTAGGATTTGGGGCGCTGCCCCGGCGCTGGCGCGCCTCCCCCGGAGTTTTCCTGGCAAGATGAAGATCAAACCTGTGGTTTTGGCAGGTCAAGCCAAAGCGGTCCGTCGCGGTAGCCACCACGGATCAGGTGGCCGCGTTTGCGGGCCTCGGGGAACTGGTTCAGCCAATCGCGGTAGCGGTCGTTCGTGACGATGCGCGCGCCTGTCTTGCGGGCGGTTTGCAGGATCAGCGGGTCAGCGGGCGTGCCCTTGTCCACCACGGTCACGCGACCATCGGGCAGGTTCAGGGCGGCGGCGAAATCGTTGCCGTGCCAGTATTTTCCATACAATAGATAGCCCGCATTGGCGTCAAAGATCACCGATGGCGACAGGCCGCGGGCCATGAGCGTGGCAATGACATCGCGCACCGGGCCAAGATCGGGGTTGTCGGTTTTCCAGTACATCACGTTCGAACCGTCGAGGATGACAGGCTGACCGGCACGCGGTTTTCCCGGTGGGGGCCGCCGTATTGGCGCAATTCGCGGGCGGGGTGCAATCAGGACCGCTGCGGCCACCGCCATCGGAACGGCAACCAGCAACAGATCGGACCAGCCGGGCAGCAGCAGCGCCACAGCGATGCCGATACAGGAAATCAGAAAAAGAAAGAAAGGTGCGCGCATATCGCATTGTTAGCCGCGTCACATTTTACAGCCAAGGGTTGTTTTTTCAGCGCGCGTCCGGGTGGCCTGCCAGCACCAGAAGGCCTCCGGCAATCGCCCAGTTCTTGACGAAGATCGTCATTTGCCACGGGTCGTCGGGCAGGTAGTGAAACACCGACGTGACCATGCAATAGGCGGCCAGCGCCAAAGCCATCAGGCTGAGGTATGTCCCGAACCACAGGGCAAACGCCCCCGCCATATTGAATGCCATAGCAGGCCAGACCAGCACGGCGGGCAGTCCCATGCCGCGCAGCAGGTCCATGGCGGGACCCGGGTCCGTGATCTTTTGCACAGCCCCCGCAGCAAAGAACGCGCCCAAAAGGGCGCGCCCTGCGCGGAAAGACCAGATGCGGTAGCCTGTCACGCAGCCTCTGGCGTGAACGTCAGGCTGACACCATTCAGGCAGTGGCGTTTGCCCGTAGGTGCCGGCCCGTCATCGAATATGTGCCCCAGGTGACTGCCGCAGCGGCTGCAATGGCATTCGGTGCGCACATAGAACAGCAGCTTGCGGTCCTCTTTGGTTCCGATCGCGTCCGGCAGGCTGTCGTAAAAGCTGGGCCAGCCGGTGCCGCTGTCGAACTTGGTCTTGGCGTCATACAGCGGCAGATCGCAGCCCTTGCAGTGAAACACGCCTGCGCGTTTTTCATCGTTCAAAGGGCTGGTAAAAGGTTTCTCGGTGTCTTCTTCGCGCATGACCGCATATTCGGTGTCGGTCAGCATCGCCCGCCATTCGGCTTCGGTGCGGGTGATCTCGAATTTGCCATCCGAGGCTGCGGAAAATCCCGGACGGGCAAAGGCCAGCGCGGCACCTGAGGCAAGAAAATTTCGGCGTAACATGGAGGTGATCCTTTCAAGACTTAGGTAGGTTTGAACGGGATCGAGTCAATAAAAGTGGGTTGGCCGCCAACATGGGGAGCCAGCGACCAACCCGGTCGGAACACACTGGTACTTACTTCGGCACAAGAACCGCATCGACGACGTGAATCACGCCATTCGATTGGTTCACATCCGCAATCGTTACTCTTCCGACATTCCCGTTTTCGTCATAAATATAGAGGTTCTTGCCTTTCACCTGGGCCGACAGCGCGTCGCCCGACAGGGTCTGCAAGTGAAAGAAACCATCTTTGGAATTCTTCGCCTTGCTCATCAGGGTCGCCCCTGACAGGTCGCCCGCGACGACATGCGCCGTCAGAACCTTGGTCAGCAGGTCTTTATTCTCAGGCATCAACAGTGTTTCGACGGTGCCATCGGGCAGCTTCGCAAAGGCCGCGTTGGTGGGGGCAAAGACCGTAAAGGGGCCCGCGCCCTGCAGGGCATCAACCAGATCGGCAGCTTTGACCGCTGCGACCAGCGTTGTGTGATCCGCGGAATTCACTGCGTTTTCGATGATGTTCTTGTCTTCGAACATGGGCGCGCCGCCCACATCGGGGTTGGCCGCAAAAGCAGAAGTGGCCAGCACAGTGCTTAGGGTAAGGGCAGCAAGTGTCTTGAACGGTGTCATATCTTCATTCCTTCCTATTGTGTGCAGCGGCGTTTCCCCCCTGCTTGACCTGAGCCACGCAAAAACGCCGCGTGAAGTTTCACGCGGCGTGCATTTTTTTCAGATTTTTTTTCGAAAGAACGATTTGGCGTTGTTTTTAAAGCGCTTGTTCCACCGCGGCCGCCGCCAGAACGGCACCGGTTGGCGCGCCTGTGGGCGAACCGCCCGTCGGTTCATCCGACAGCGCCAGCGTCAGGCTGGCCGCCACCGCGCGCAGGCTTTCCGGCAGGGACACCTGCCATTCACCCTCAAGCGGCACAACACCCAGCGACACGGGTGCCGCATCGGGCGCAATCACCCACAGCTCGGTCACGCGGCCCGCGGGTGGAGGCGTGGTGTCGCTGCGCACAAGATTGAGCAAGCCGGACTCCGGTTGCAATGTCGCGGTCAGCACAAAACTGCGCTGCTCGGGCGTCAGTTGCGCGGTATAGACGGGGCCCGTGGGTTGCAGCGGTCCAGGCGTATAGACAAACAGCGCCACGGCGACCAGCGCGGCCGCTGCCAGCCCGATCCAAATCGGCGGGCGCAGCCACCGCAATGCGCTTGCGGGTTTGCGGCCAAACACGCGCGCCATCAGCGCACGGCGCGCCGCGGCCGAGGGCTGGACCGGGTCCAATGCATCGGCCAGCGCCGACAGGTCCCGCTGCCAGGCCACGACTTCGGTGGCAAAGCTTGCGTCCTCGCGCAAACGGCGGGCGGCTATTTCGGCCTCTTGCCCCTCCAGCAGGCTCAGCGCGTATTCAGCGGCCAGAGCGCGATCGTTTTCTGTGAGCGGTGTATCAGCCATCGGACATACACTCGCGCAACGCGATCAGACCACGGCGCAACCAGGTGCGCATCGTGTTCAGCGGTTGTTTGAATTCTTCAGCCAGTTCGGCATAGCTGCGGCCATCCAGATAGGCGCCGCGCACGGCAGCGGCACGTTCGGCCGGCAGTTCGTCCATACAGCCCGACAGCCGCCGCGCCGAAGATGCGGCCACGGCCATCGCTTCGGGTCCGGGTTCGGCAGAGGCGAGTGCCAGAGCCGGATCATCCACATCCGAAGCGAACTTGCGTTTGCGCAGCTGGTCAATGGCCGTGTTCCGCGCGATCGTGATCAGCCAGGTCATCGGGCTGTGCCCGGTGGTCTGATAGCGTCCCGCGTGGGTCCAGATTTTTACATATGCGTCCTGCATGGCATCCTCTGCTGAGGTCTTGTTGGACAAGACACGCAGGCAGACCGCCAAAAGTTTCGCCGATGTGGCATCAAACAGGGCTTCGAACGCCGCCCGATCACGAAGCGCGCAACGCGATATCAAATCTTCCAGGTCGGCATGGTCCATGCCCCATATGTGTCACAGCCTCACGGGGTTTCAACAGTTAATCTTGGTATTGCGCTGGAAAGATGCGCGCTTTTCTGCGGATGGTCGCGATGCAGGCCTCCGGGCGGGCGGCAACGCGGCTTAGGTGGCGTTGACAAGACAACGGATTGAGCTTCAATATCTTTGCAGTTCAATTTATCCGGGATTGGACTGTGAGTTTGTTGATAGTCAAATAAGTTTGGATACCGAGGCCCGATGAAAGACACCGAAAAAACCGTCGCTAAGTTTGAATTGCGCCAGTTCATAACTTACCGGATTTCGAAGCTGCAAAATGCCTTGAACGCGCAAGCAGGGCATGTCCTGTCCAATCTAAGCGATCTGACACTGACGGAATGGCGCATCCTGTACATCCTGCGCAGCATGTCGACCGCCACCATGAGCCAGATCGTACAGGAAAGCCGGCTGGACAAGGCGCAGATCAGCCGGTCGATCAAGGCGCTGGTTGAAAAAGGCTATATCGCCAGCGCGCAGGATGAAAATGATCAGCGGCGCCAGCTTCTCAAGGCAACGCCTGCAGGGCGCGCGATCAAGGACAAGATCCTGCCGATCATGATGCGCCGTCAGGATGCGATGACAGAAGGCCTGAGCGATGAAGACATCGACACCTTCCTGCGGATTCTGGACCATCTCGACGAAACCGCCACGCGCCGCGACTTTTAGGGAACGGCGCAGCGGAGGGTCCGCCCCCGCTGCTCCCGCTGATTTGTTCAGCCCTTCAGGATGCCGGGCAGGTTCAGCCCGTTTTCGCGCGCGCACTCCAGAGCGATGTCATATCCCGCATCGGCGTGGCGCATGACGCCGGTCGCCGGATCGTTCCACAACACGTTGGCAAGGCGGCGGTCCGCGTCCTCGGACCCGTCACAGCAGATCACCATGCCCGAATGCTGGGAAAAGCCCATGCCGACGCCGCCGCCGTGGTGCAGTGATACCCATGTCGCACCGCTGGCGACGTTCAGCATGGCGTTCAGCAACGGCCAGTCGCTGACCGCGTCCGACCCGTCCTTCATCGCCTCGGTCTCGCGGTTGGGGGACGCGACCGAGCCTGAATCCAGATGGTCGCGGCCAATGACAACCGGTGCCGACAGTTCGCCATTGCGGACCATCTCGTTGAACGCCAGCCCCAGCTTGTGACGCAGGCCCAGGCCCACCCAGCAGATGCGCGCGGGCAGCCCCTGGAACGCGATGCGTTCGCGCGCCATGTCCAGCCAGTTGTGCAGGTGCGGATCGTCGATCAGTTCCTTCACCTTGGCGTCGGTCTTGTAGATATCCTCGGGGTCACCCGACAGCGCCGCCCAGCGGAACGGGCCGATGCCACGGCAGAACAGCGGGCGGATATAGGCAGGCACGAAACCGGGGAAGGCAAAGGCGTTCTCCAGCCCCTCTTCCTGCGCCACCTGCCGGATGTTGTTGCCGTAATCCAGCGTCGGCACCCCTGCGTTCCAGAAATCGACCATCGCGGCCACGTGGTTTTTCATCGACGCGCGGGCGGCTTTTTCGACCGCCTTGGGGTCGCTTTCCTGCTTGGCGCGCCATTCGGCCACCGACCAGCCTTGGGGCAGATAGCCGTGCACCGGATCGTGGGCCGAGGTCTGGTCGGTCACGATGTCGGGGTGAATGCCGCGTTCGACCAGTTCGGCAAAGACATCCGCCGCATTGCCGATCAGGCCCACGCTTTTTGCCTCGCCCGCCTTGGTCCAGGTCTCGATCATCTCAAGCGCCTGATCCAACGTATGCGCCTTTTCATCGACGTAACGGGTGCGCAGGCGGAAATCGACGCGGGTTTCGTCGCATTCCACGGCCAGACAGCAGGCGCCCGCCATCACCGCCGCCAGCGGCTGCGCGCCCCCCATGCCGCCCAAGCCACCGGTGAGAATCCAGCGCCCTTTCAGGTTGCCCTCGTAATGCTGGCGGCCCGCTTCCATGAAGGTTTCATAGGTGCCCTGCACGATCCCTTGGGTGCCGATATAGATCCACGACCCGGCGGTCATCTGGCCGTACATCGCCAGACCCTTTTTATCCAACTCGTTGAAATGGTCCCAATTGGCCCAATGCGGCACAAGGTTGCTGTTGGCGATCAGCACGCGCGGCGCGTCCTTGTGTGTTTGAAACACGCCCACGGGTTTGCCCGACTGCACCAGCAGCGTCTGGTTGTCTTCCAGCTCTTTCAGCGCAGCCACGATGGTGTCGAAATCCTCCCACGTGCGGGCGGCGCGGCCGATGCCGCCGTAAACCACCAGCTCGTGCGGGTTCTCGGCCACGTCGGGGTGCAGGTTGTTCATCAGCATCCGCATCGGTGCTTCGGTCAGCCAGCTTTTGGCGGTGATCGTCGTGCCGGTGTCGGGAAATACGTCGCGGAGGTTGTGGCGCGGGTTTGTCATGATGTGCCTTTCAACTGGGGGGCCATTTCGGCCAGCGTGGTCAGGATGTCTTGCAGATGGATGCGCAAGGCGCGGGATTTGGTTGCGTCATAGGTCCAGGGCGCGGCCTCGTCCGTCAGATAGGTGGACTGGGCCAGCTCCATCTGGATGGCGTGTATGCCGGTTTCGGGCTGGCCATAATGGCGGGTTGTCCAGCCGCCCTTGAACCGTCCGTTCAGGACGTGACTCTGTGTGGCCGCCGCGCAGACCGCCACGGTCGCGGCTTCGATCTGCGGGGCGCAGGTGCGGCCCATATCGGTGCCGATGTTGAAATCCGGCAGGGTGCCGTCGAACAGAAAGGGGATATCGCTGCGGATCGAGTGGCAATCGTACAGGATCGCAACGCCGTGGCGCGCCCGGACCCGCTCCAGTTCCGCCTGCAAGGCCGCGTGATAGGGCGCGTGAAACGCAAGACGGCGGCGTTCGATCTCGGCGGAATCGGGTTCGGTCTGCCAGATGTCGTGCCCGTCAAAGTCGGTCAGCGGCACCAGCCCCGTGGTGTTCTGCCCGGGGTACAGGCTGGTCCCGCTGGGGTCGCGGTTGGCGTCGATCACATAGCGATGGAACGTGGCGCGCACGGTCGTGGCCCCGGCCAGCAGCCCGTCATACAGCGTGTGAATGTGCCAGTCGGTGTCTGCGAGTTCCCTGCCCCGCGCGTTCAACGCCGCGTGGATATCATCGGGCACAAAGGTTCCGGTGTGCGGCAGGCCCAGAACCACGGGGCTGTCGCCCTGCATGATTTCGACTGGGGTCATGCCATCTCTCCGCGCACAAAGGCCGGAAGCTCGGCGCTCGCAACCAGTTGGCCTTCGCGTATCAGCGTCGCCGCCGCCTCGAGGCTGGGGGCCATGTAGCGGTCCTCGGCCACCGCAGGCACGACCTGCCGCAGGGTCGCAATGACCGCCTGCAACGTATCGCTGGTCTGCAATGGCGCGCGAAAGCCGATGCCCTGTGCACCGCAGATTGCCTCGACGCCCAGGATCACGTTCAGGTTGGCGTTCATCCGCGCCAGTCGGCGTGCAGCATGGGCCGCCATGCTCACGTGGTCCTCCTGGTTGGCAGAGGTCGGCGTGCTGTCGGTGGTGCAGGGATTGGCCAGGTGCTTGTTCTCGCTCATCAGCGCCGCCGTGGTCACCTCGGCAATCATCAGACCCGAATTCAGGCCCGGGTCGGGCGTCAGGAAGGGCGGCAGATCAAAGCTGAGCGTCGGGTCCACCATCAGTGCCACGCGCCGCTGCGCAATCGCACCGATCTCGGAAATGGCGACGGCAATCTGGTCGGCGGCAAAGCCCACGGGTTCGGCGTGGAAGTTCCCGCCCGACACGATCAGGCCGCCGTCGGGGTGACTGTCATCGACCAGGACAAGTGGGTTGTCGGTGACGGCGTTCGCCTCGATCTCCAACGTGCGGGCGGCGGCGTGCAACAGGTCCATCGCGGCACCCGTCACCTGTGGCTGGCAGCGGATGCAATAGGGGTCTTGGACGCGGGTGTCGCCGTCGCGGTGGCTTTCGCGGATTTCCGAACCTGCCATCAGCGCTCGTTGCGCACGGGCCACCGCAATCTGGCCCGCATGGCCGCGCAGGGTGTGAATGGCATCTTCCAGCGGCGCAGTGCTGCCCATGATCGCGTCAGTGCTGAGCGCGCAGGTGACCACGCTGGCCGACGCATTGGCCCAAGCGCCCCACAGCCCCACCAGCGCGCAGGCGGTGGAAAACTGTGTGCCGTTGATCAGCGCAAGCCCCTCTTTCGGGCCCAGCGTGATCGGCTTCAGCCCCGCAGCCTTCAACGCGTCGCCCCCTGCCATGCGGGTGCCGTCAAAGACCGCCTCGCCCTCGCCGATCATCACGGCGGCCATATGCGCCAGCGGCGCAAGGTCGCCCGAGGCACCGACCGAGCCTTGGTCCGGGATCACCGGGTTCACACCCTTGGCAAGCATCCCTTCGATCACAGCAACCGTAGACCACGCCACACCCGACGCGCCCCGCCCCAGCGACAGCAGCTTCAACACCATCATCAACCGCGTCGTCGCCGCGTCCAGCGGTGTGCCCACGCCGCAGCAATGCGACAGGATCAGGTTGCGTTGCAGGCGCGCTGTATCCTTGGCCGCGATCTTGACTGAGGCAAGTTTGCCAAAGCCGGTGTTCACGCCGTAAACCGCCGCCTCGCCTGCCGCCGCCTTGGCCACCAGTGCCGCCGCCGCTTCGACGCCGGGGCGGGCGTCGGGGGTCAGCGCCGCGGCCCCCCCGTGGGTCCAGATGTGGTGCAGGGTCGACAGTGTCGTCGTGCCGGGTGTCAGGGTTACGGTCACAATGTGCCTCCGAAAATACGGGATTGAAGGGGGTTAAAGCCGATGCGATAGGCCAGTTCGGCAGGTTCGGTGACGTCCCAGACCGCCAGATCGGCGCGCATCTCCGGTGCGATCCGGCCCTGATCGGTCAGCCCCAGCGCACGTGCCGCGTTGCGGGTCAGCCCCGCCAGCGCCTCGGCCGGTGTCAGGCGAAACAGGGTGCAGGCCATGTTCAACGTCAGCAAGGGCGAGGCCAGCGGGGAGGAACCGGGGTTGCAGTCGGTGGCAATCGCCATGGGCACACCGGCGGCGCGGAATGCCGCGACGGGGGGCATTTGGGTTTCGTGCAGCGTGTAGAAGGCACCGGGCAGCAGAACAGCAACGCTGCCCGCCTGCCCCATCGCGTCGGCGTCAGCGGCGTTGGCGTATTCGACATGATCGGCGCTGAGCGCGCCATACCGCGCAGCCAGTTGCGTGCCGCCGATGTTCGACAGTTGCTCGGCGTGCAGTTTCACCGGCAGGCCCAGCGCGCGGGCCGCGTCGAACACCCGCGCGATCTGGCCCGTGTCAAAAGCGATGCCCTCGCAAAACCCGTCCACCGCATCCACCAGTCCTTCGGCATGGGCGGCGTGCAGGGTCGGGATGCAGACCTGATCAATATAGCCATCCGCATCACCCGCAAACTCGGGCGGCACCGCATGGGCACCCAGATAGGTGGTGCGCACGGTGACCGGGCGCACATCGGCGATCTGCCGCGCCACCCGCAACATCTTCAACTCGGCTTCGCGGTCCAGACCATAGCCGGACTTGACCTCGATGGTGCTGACCCCTTCGGCGATCATCGCATCCACGCGGGTCAGCGCCGATTGCAGCAACGCCTGGGGCGTGGCATCGCGCGTGGCGCGCACGGTCGACACGATGCCGCCACCGCTGCGCGCGATCTGCTCATAGGAGACACCTTCAAGCCGCTGTTCGAATTCGCCCGCGCGGTTGCCGCCAAAAACCAGGTGCGTGTGGCAGTCGATCAACGCCGGTGTCACCAGACGCCCGCCCAGATCGGTGACCTCTTCGCCCGCGTGTTCCGCAGGCAGGTCGGCCTGCGCCCCAACCCAGACGATCCGGTCGCCACGGATCACAATCGCCCCGTCGTCGATCAGGCCGTAACCGGCAGGCTCGGACATTGTGGCGATGCGGGCATTGGTCAAAAGCATGGTCACGACTCACTTGTTTATCGGTGCAGTTATGCGTATTATGTCTGCACATATTATTCTGTCAAGCGAGGCATCATGGAAAAACTTTGGGCGTCCCAGGCCCTGCTGCCACAAGGGTGGGCGCAGGATGTCACCGTGACCGTTGACGCGGGGCGCATCGTCTCGGCCACGGCAAACACCGCGCGCAGCGGTCCCGATCTGGGAATTCTGCTGCCCGCCCCGGTGAACGTGCATTCCCACGCGTTCCAGCGGGCAATGGCCGGTCTGACCGAACGGCGCGGCCCCGACCCGCGCGACAGTTTCTGGACCTGGCGGCAGTTGATGTTCCGCTTTCTCGACCGGCTGACGCCGGACGATGTGCAGGCGATCACCGCCTTTGTGCAGATGGAAATGCTTGAAGCCGGTTATGGGGCATCGGTCGAATTTCACTACCTGCACCACCAGCCCGGCGGTGTGCCCTATGCCGACCTGGCCGAGATGTCGGGGCGCATCGTGGCCGCAGCCGAACAAAGCGGCGCGGGCCTGTGTCTGGTGCCGGTGCACTACCAGTTCGGTGGATGTGACCAGCGTGATCTGGGCGCGGGTCAGGTTCGATTTGGCAACGACGCCGACCGTTTCGCGCAACTGCATGCGGCGGCGGGGGATGCGTTGCGCACCCTGCCTGCCGATCACACGCTGGGCGCGGCGCCGCATTCGCTGCGCGCCGTGGGGCGCGAGGACCTGACCGAATTTGCCCGCCGCTATCACCAAGGTCCGCTGCACATGCATCTGGCCGAACAGATCCCCGAAGTGGACGAGGTACAGGCCGCATGGGGTGCACGGCCCGTCGACTGGGCGTTGGAACACATGGATCTGGACGACCGCTGGTGCCTGATCCATTGCACTCAGATGACCCCGTCCGAGACCACAGCATTGGCCACAACCGGTGCCGTCGCGGGCCTGTGCCCGATCACCGAAAGCTCGCTGGGCGACGGTATTTTTGATGGCGTGCGCTGGTTCGATGCGGGCGGTGCCGTGGCGGTAGGGTCCGACAGCAACATCCGCATCAGCTTGTCCGAGGAACTGCGCACGCTGGACTATTCCCAGCGTCTGCGCGATGGCACCCGCGCGGCGCTGGCCACAGCGCAGGCGTCCACCGGACGGCGCATCTTTGATGCCGTTCTGGCGGGCGGGGCGCAGGCGGCGGGGCGCGCAAGCGGGGCCATTGCCGCAGGCCAATGGGCCGACATGCTGGCGCTGGACACACAGTCGATCCACCTGGAAGGACGCAGCGGCGATCTGGCGCTGGACGCCTGGATATTCGCAGGCGACGACCGGCTGGTGCGAGATGTCTGGTCGGCGGGCCGCCATGTGGTGCAGGACGGCGCGCACATCGACCGCGATGCCATCACCGCAAGCTACCGCCGGGTCCTGCGGTCACTGAAAGACGCCCTGTGACCAAGGACATCCGCAACTGGCAGGCGGTGCAGCAAGAGGTGCTGCGCCGCATCAATGCCCGCGAATGGCCCCCCGGCGCGCTGATCCCGAACGAGGCCGATCTGGCAACGGAATTCGGTTGCGCCCGCGCCACCGTGAATCGCGCCCTGCGCGCGGTGGCCGAGGCGGGGCTGTTGGACCGCAAGCGACGGGCGGGCACCCGCGTGGCGCTGCAACCGGTGGCGCGGGCCACGTTGTCCATCGCGGTGATCCGCCAGGAAGTCGAGGACAAGGGCGCGCGCTATGACTACCGCCTGCTCGCGCGCAAGCTGGTCCGCCCCCCCGCCCCTGTCCGCCGCGTGCTGAAAACCGGCAAGGCGGCGTTGCTGCATGTGCGGGCGCTGCATTTTGCCGATGACGTGGCCTATGCGTTGGAAGACCGTTGGATCAATCCGGCAGGCGCGCCGGGTGTGCTGGACCAATCCTTTGACACCACCAGCGCCAACGAATGGCTGCTGGAACACACGCCCTATACCGGCGGCGACATTGCCTTATCAGCGCACAGCGCCACCAGCGCCGAGGCGCAGGAACTGGGGTGTGCGGAAGGCGCCGCGTTGTTCGCGCTCACCCGCAACACGTGGAACGGGGACACTGCGGTCACCCGCGTGAGCCTGCTGTTTGCGCATGGTTATGCAATGCAGGCCGACCTTTAGGTTCAGTCCGCGGGCCAGCCGCTGATGGCGCGGACCTCAAGAAACTCTTCCAGCCCCCAGATGCCGCCCTCGCGGCCCGTGCCCGATTGTTTCATGCCGCCAAACGGCGCGCCGGTGCTGCGGCGCTGTTCGTTGATCTCAACCATGCCCGAGCGCAGGTCGCGCGAAATACGCTGTGCGCGGTCTGGGTTGGCGGTCTGCACATAGTTGGTCAGGCCGTAGTCGGTGTCATTGGCAATGGCGATGGCCTCGTCTTCGGTGTCAAAGGCCATCATCGACAGCACCGGCCCAAAGATTTCCGTGCGCATGATCGTCATGTCGGGCGTGCAATCGGCAAAGACCGTGGGACGCACGTAAAAGCCCTGTTCGATCCCTTCGGGACGGCCCAGACCACCGGCGACCAGCCGTGCGCCCTCTTTGATACCGGATGCAATCAACGTCTGGATCTTGTCGAACTGCGCTGCGTTGACCACAGGCCCGATGTGCGGGCCAACCTCGGACGTGCCACCCACGGTGATCGCCTCGGCGGTGGCTTTGGCCTCTTCGACAGCTTGCGCATAACGCGATTGTTCCACCAGCATCCGGCTGGGGGCATTGCACGACTGGCCCGAATTGTTGAAACAGCGCATGACACCGTTCGGCACGGCGTTCTCATGGGCATCGGCAAAGATCATGTTCGCCCCCTTGCCGCCCAGTTCCAGCCGCACCCGTTTCACCGTGTCCGCCCCTGCCCGCGTGATCGCGCGGCCCGCATCGGTCGAGCCGGTAAAGCTGACCACATCCACATCGCGGTGCCCCGAAAGCTGCGCCCCCACCCCCGGCCCGTCACCGTTCAGCAGGTTGAAAACGCCCGCAGGCACCCCGGCCTCGTGCATGATCTCGGCAAAGAGCATGGCCGACAGCGGCGCCTGTTCCGAGGGTTTCAGCACCGCAGTACACCCCGAAGCCAGCGCCGGTATCACCTTGAGCACGATCTGCTTCATCGGCCAGTTCCACGGCGTGATCAGGGCCGCGACGCCGATGGGTTCATAAAGGATACGGTCGTGCGGCGTGTCCGGGCGCAGCGGGCGTTCGAATTCGAACGTCTCAAGTGCGTCCAGAAAGCCGGTGAAATGCGAGCTGCTGGTGCGGGCCTGCTGGGTCTTGGACATCTCGAGCGGTGCGCCAACCTCGCGGCTGATCACCGCGCCCATCTCGTCCGAGCGGCGCATGTAGACGTCAAAAATGCTGCGGACCAGGTCGATCCGCTGCGTCTTGGTCGAGGTGCGCCAGCTTGGGAACGCCGCGCGTGCAGCGGCAACGGCAAAATCAGTGTCGGCCTGCCCACCCAGCGAAATGGTGGCAAAGTGCTGTTCCGTCGACGGATCAATCACCGCGCGGTCCGTGCCTGCCAGCGGCGCGACCCATTGGCCGTCGATATAGAACTGACGCTTGTCCAGCATGGCATGGTCCTTTGGTGCAGTGTTCCTGACCCTTGCCGAGATAGTCGCCGCCCCGTGCCTTGTCCAGCGCAGCAGCCGTGATTGACACGGCCCCGCGCGCAGCCCAACCTGCGACCATTGACCAGCAAATGTCCCCGTCAATCTGTGCGCGTCGCGCGTTGACAGGTCGGCGTCGCAGGTCGGCAAATCTGTGACACCCACGGCTGGCAGCATGAACATAACTGCCACCCAACCCCAAGGAACCTCCATGTCAAAAGATCCGCTTTTGCAGCCCTTCCAGCTGAAACACCTGACGCTGAAAAACCGGATCATGACCACCAGCCACGAACCCGCCTATCCTGAGGACGGGATGCCAAAGGAACGTTATGCGGCCTATCACGCGGAACGCGCCAAGGCGGGTGTGGCGCTGGCGATGACGGCAGGGTCGGCGTCGGTGTCGCGGGACAGCCCGCCTGCGTTCAACAACGTTTTGGTGTATGACGACAAGGTAGTGCCGTGGATTCAGCGCCTGACCGACGGGTGCCACGAGCACGGCTGCGCGGTGATGATCCAGTTGACGCACTTGGGCCGCCGGACCGGGTGGAACAAGGGCGACTGGCTGCCTTCTGTGTCGTCGTCGCGGCACCGCGAACCGGCACACCGCGCCTTTCCCAAACTGGTCGAGGATTGGGACATCGAACGCATCATCACCGATTTTGCCGACGCCGCCGAACGCATGCAGGCGGGCGGCATGGACGGGATCGAATTGCAGGTCTACGGGCACCTTCTGGACCAGTTCTGGTCGCCGCTGACCAACGATCTGACCGGGCCATACGGGGCCGACACGCTGGAAAACCGCATGCGGTTTCCGATGGATGTGCTGGGAGCTGTGCGCAAACGCGTGGGCGACGACTTTATCGTGGGCT
Organism: Pseudosulfitobacter pseudonitzschiae; assembly: GCF_900129395.1. Classification (GTDB taxonomy): domain Bacteria; phylum Pseudomonadota; class Alphaproteobacteria; order Rhodobacterales; family Rhodobacteraceae; genus Pseudosulfitobacter; species Pseudosulfitobacter pseudonitzschiae. The sequence goes on along the minus strand of NZ_FQVP01000002.1, from coordinate 638,408 downwards.
TCCGGTTCACCGCGGACGAGGCACAAAAGGGCGGGATCGACGCCGCCGAGGGCTTGGAGATTTCAAAAATACTCGCCGCCGACGGCCGCTTGGATTTCCTGAACGTGATCCGGGGCCGCATTCACACCGACCCCGCAATGACCGACGTGATCCCCGTGCAAGGCATGAAAAGCGCGCCGCATCTGGATTTCGCAGGCGAAGTGCGCCGCGCGACCGGCATGCCCACGTTTCACGCCGCGCGCATTCCCGATGTGGCCACCGCGCGCCATGCGGTCGAGTCGGGCCTGCTGGACATGGTCGGCATGACCCGCGCCCATATGGCCGACCCGCACATCGTGCGCAAAATCATCGAAGGCCGCGAAGACGACATACGGCCCTGCGTCGGGGCCACCTATTGTCTGGACCGTATCTATCAGGCGGGCGAGGCGCTGTGCATTCACAACGCGGCCACGGGGCGCGAGTTGACCATGCCCCACGACATCCCCGCCGCCGACAGCCCCCGCAAGGTGGTGATCGTGGGCGCAGGCCCAGCGGGCCTTGAGGCCGCGCGGGTGGCGGCCATGCGGGGCCATGACGTGACGGTCTTCGAAGCACAGCCCGATCCCGGTGGACAGGTCCGCCTGACCGCCCGCAGCCCGCGCCGCCGCGAGATGATCGGCATCATCGACTGGCGCATGGCGCAATGCGCCGCCCGCGACGTAACCTTTCATTTCAACACATGGGCCGAGGCCGGGGATGTCACCGCCCTGTCGCCCGACGTGGTGATCGTGGCGACAGGGGGCATGCCCAACATGCACCTGTTCGAGACCCGAACCGAGGCCGCGCATGTGGTCAGCGCCTGGGACATTATCGCCGGGGACATCAAACCCGCCGCCCGCGTTCTGATCTACGACGAAAGCGGTGACCACCCTGCCCTGCAAGCCGCCGAGATCGCCGCCGCTGCCGGATCAAAGGTCGAGGTGATGACCCCCGACCGCACCTTTGCGCCCGACATCATGGGCATGAACCTGGTGCCCTATATGCGCTCCCTTCAGGACAAGGACGTGACCATGACCGTCGCCCGCCGCCTGCTGGGGGTTGCGCGCAACGGCAATGTTCTGACGGCGACCATCGGCACCGATTACAGCGATCACAGCCATCAGGTCGATTACGATCAGGTGGTGGTGAACTATGGCACGCTGCCGCTGGACGAGCTCTACCACGACCTGAGACCGCTCAGCCGCAACGGCGGGGCGGTGGACCATGATGCGCTGATAAACGGGCAGCCCCAGACGGTTGTGCGCAACCCCGAGGGCCAGTTCCAACTGTTCCGCATCGGTGACGCCGTGTCGGCACGCAACACCCATGCGGCGATCTATGACGCGCTGCGGTTGGTCAAGGATTTGTAGCGGCGCATCGGCGCGCTGAAACCAACGCTTTTAATCGGGATTGACAATTCCGAGCAATTTAGTCAGCTTTCAGATATCATGAGAGTCACCCCGCCTGCGGGCCATTCCGGACCGTGGCATCGAGAATATCCGACCCCAAAGGACCACCAATGAAACGCCTGTTTTTGACGACCGCAATCAGCCTGACGGCCACGGCGTCGTTCGCCGACACCCGCACCGATGTGCTGGCCAATTACGCCGACATCGCCGCCGCGACCTACGGTGACAGCCTGACCACCGCACAGGCTCTGCAAGTCGCCGTTGATGCGCTGGTTGCAGACCCGTCGGAAACCAACCTGATCGCCGCGCGCTCCGCATGGCTGGCCGCCCGTGTGCCCTATCAGCAAAGCGAAGTCTTCCGCTTTGGCAACCCGATTGTCGACGACTGGGAAGGCGGGCTGAACGCCTGGCCGCTGGACGAAGGGCTGATCGACTATGTGGACGCATCCTATGGCGGGGCCACCGATGAAAACGAAGCCGCGGCGCTGAACGTGATCGCCAACCCCACATTCACCCTGTCGGGCAAGGAAATCGACGCGACCGAAATCACCCCCGATCTGCTGAAGAACACCCTGCAAGAGGCCGACGGCGTCGAGGCGAACGTGGCCACCGGCTATCACGCCATCGAATTCCTGCTGTGGGGCCAGGACCTGAACGGCAACGGCCCCGGTGCCGGCAACCGTCCATGGACCGACTATGCCACCGGCGACGCCTGCACCAACGGCAACTGCGACCGGCGCGGCGCTTACCTGCAGGCAGCCACGCAACTGCTGGTTTCGGATCTGGAATGGATGACGGAGCAATGGGCCGACGGCGGCGAAGCACGTGCCAATGTGATGGCCGACGAGAACGCGGGCATTTCCGCGATGCTGACTGGCATGGGCAGCCTGTCCTATGGCGAGCAGGCGGGTGAACGTATGCGTCTGGGCCTGATGCTGAACGATCCCGAGGAAGAGCACGACTGTTTCTCGGACAACACCCACAACAGCCACTATTACGACGGTCTGGGCATCCAGAACGTATACCTTGGCAGCTATACCCGCATTGACGGCTCGACCGTTTCCGGTCCGTCGCTGTCGGCTCTCGTGGCCGAAACAGATACCGGGCTGGATACCGAAATGCGCCTGAAACTGGCGGCAACCATGCGCGAGTTGGGCGAGATCAAATCGACCGCCGAAGCGGGCATGGCCTATGACCAGATGCTGGAGGCAGGCAACGCGGCGGGCGAAGAGCTGGTGATGGGGGGTGTCAATGCCCTGATCGACCAGACGCGGTCCATCGAACGCGTGGTCACGGCGCTGGGTGTGGACGGGATCGCCTTTGAAGGGTCCGACAGCCTCGACAACCCCGGTGCAGTGTTCGAGTAAACACGCGTCACCCCATCACGGGCGGGGCGCGCAACGGCGTGTCCCGCTTTTTCTTTTGCAGAGCCAGAACGCCATGCCCAAATTGCCAAGCCCCTGCATCGACGTGTGCAAATACAAACGCGCAGGCCATTGCATTGCCTGTTCGATGACCAAGCCCCAGAAAAAAGCCTTCAAGTCGTTGAAGAAGGAAGACCAGCGACACGGGTTCGTGCAACTGGTCATGGCGCAGCAGGCGCAGATGGGAAAATTCAGGGCCTGGCCTGCAGTCTATGAAAAGAAGTGTCGCAAGAAAGGCGTTGCAGTCCCGCATTTGCCCGAAGGGTAAAGACGCCGCTTTGCGACAACCAGGTACAAGAAACGCCCTGCGGGGGAAGGACCCGCAGGGCGCCAGGGTTTGCAGGGCAGGATGTGGGCCCGCCGTTTCTGCAAAACTACAAGATGCGTTTGCGAAGGTACATCGAGACCACCTCGCCCAATATGACAAAGGCAAGGATCGCCAGCAGGACCGTCGACACCTCGGGCCAGTTGAACGTGTCGATGGCCCCTTGCAGGATGATCCCGATGCCACCCGCACCGACCAGCCCCAGAACCGTGGATTCACGCAGGTTGATGTCCCAGCGCAGGATCGACACGGCAAAGAACGTGGGCATCACCTGTGGCACGATGGCGTAAAGCACCACCTTGAACCGTGACGCGCCGCTGGCTTGCAGCGCCTCGACGGGGCGTGTGTCGATTTCCTCGATGGCTTCGCCCAGCAGTTTGCCCATGAAGCCGATAGAGCGGAACATGATCGCGACGATCCCCGCGATGATGCCGGGGCCGAAGATGGCCACGAAGAGCAGCGCCCAGATGATCGTGTTGACCGACCGCGACGACACAAGGATGAACCGGCCGATCCACAGGGTCACGACATTGGGCGTGGTGTTGCGCGCCGCGATATAGGCCACGGGCAGCGAGATGACGATGGCGAACAGCGTGGCGATCGTGGCGATGTTCACCGTTTCCCACATGGCTTGCATGATAGAGGGCAGGTTCTGCGGATCGGGCGGTATCATGCGACCGAACAGGTCCGCCATCTGCGCAGGTGAATCCCACACCCACTCCCAGATTACGTCAATGCTTTGCAGTGCCCAGGCCACGACAAGCAAGGTTGCCAAAAGCACGCCATAGCGTTTGATGCGCTGTTTCGGGGTGTAGCGCGACCAGTGGTCCAATGTTGTAGGGCTCATGCGACCTTCTCCCGAATGACACCGCTGATCGCCTCGGACACCAGAATGACGCCGACGATGACCATCGTGATCGCCAGAGCAAAGTCATAGTCGTAGCGCCCAAAGGCATTGGCCAGCGTCGCCCCGATGCCCCCGGCCCCCACCAGACCGACCACGGCCGAAGCGCGCAGGTTGCTGTCCAGCTGATAGATCGACAGACCGATCTGGCGGGCCAGAATTTGCGGCGCGATGGCATAGACCAGCGTGCTGAAAAACGGCGCCCCGGCAGAGCGCATCGCCTCGACCTGGCCAAAGTCGATCTCTTCGATACGCTCGGCCAGCAGTTTGGCGACAAAGCCGATGGAATAAACCGTCAGCGTCAGCACACCGGCAAAGGGGCCAAAGCCCACGGCCTTTACAAAGATGATGGCGACGATGACCGGGTGAAAGCTGCGCGCGATGATGATCGTGGCCCGACCCAGGTAATAGACAGGCATGGGTGCGATGTTGCGCGCGGCGCAAAAGGCAATTGGGATCGACAGCGCCACACCGGCCACCGTGGCCAGCAGCGCGATTTTCAGGCTTTCCATGAACCCGTCGATCAGCAGGTCGGCGCGGGCAAAACTGGGCGGAAAGGCCCCGCTGAAGATCCGCGCGGCGCGGCCCATGCCCGCCGAGACGCGTTCCCAGTCAATCGGCAATGTCGCCATGGTAAAGACCACATAGGCCGCAATCGCGATCCACAGGCCCCGCCGCAGCAGGGTGTTGCGGATGAAGGGCGGCTTGCGCCAGGTGTCGGGAAAATCGCTCATGCCGCTGCCCCCTGGGCTGCGCGGTCCTCGGCGGGGACACCTGCATAGATTTCATCCATCGCGGCGGCGTCCAGCGCATCCGGCACATCGTCAAAGATGATCCGGCCATAGCGCATGCCGACGATGCGGTCGGTGTATTGCTTGGCTTCGGTCACATTGTGGATGTTGATGATGACGGGCAGCTCCAGCTCGTTCGCCAGATCGCGCAACAGCGCCATGATCTGTTCCGATGTTTTCGGGTCCAGCGAGGCCGTGGGTTCGTCGGCCAGCAGGATCTCCGGTTGCTGCATCAGCGCACGCACAACGCCGACGCGCTGGCGTTCGCCACCCGACAACTCGTCGGCCCGTTTGTTGGCATAGTGTGCAATCCCCACACGCTCCATCAACTCATAGGCGCGGCGGATGTCCTCTTTCGGATAGCGGCGCGTCAGCGCGGCCCAGGTTGAGATATAGCCCAGACGCCCCGACTGGACGTTTTCCATCACCGTCAGGCGGTCGACCAGATTAAAGCTTTGAAACACCATGCCGATGCGACGGCGGGCGAGGCGCAGCTCGGATTTCTTGAGCTTGGTCAGGTCGGTGCCGTTCAGCGTGATCGTGCCGGATGTGGGTTCGACCAGCCGGTTGATACAGCGCAAAAGCGTGCTTTTGCCCGCGCCGGATGACCCGATGATCGACACGACCTGCTGGCCGCCGACCTCAAGATCAAGGTCCTTCAACACGGGATCGCCGCCGTTGTAGCGTTTGACCAGTTTTTCGATTTTCAGCATTTTGACCTCTCACGGGGCAGTGGGACAGGCGCAAAGGGACACGGGGCAACCGCGATGGGTCGTCCCGTGTCCTGTTCGACGCTTAGTTGGCAGCCAGACCCTGGGGCGTATATTCCACGCCATTGTTGGCCTGGATTTCGCGGATCACGGCCCACTGGTCCTTGTAGGTGATCGGGATGAACTTGCTCACACCCTGAAACTCTTCACCCAGCTTTGTGCCTTCGAACTGGAAGCTGAAAAATGCCTGCTTGATCTTTTCCGCCAGCTCGGGCTCAAGGTCATGCGCCACGGTGAAGGACGTTGTCGGGAACGGATCGCTTTCCCAGATCAGACGCACGTCGGCAGGATCGTAAAGACCCCGTTCCGCCATACGGTCCACCACTTCCGATGCCACGGGTGCCGCGTCATAGTCACCGGCCACCACGCCCAGCATGGATTGGTCATGCGAGCCGGAATAGGTCACTTCGTAATCGGTGTCCGGCACCACGCCCAGACCGGGGAACAGCGCGCGCGGCGCCTGGTTGCCCGAGTTCGAGGTGGGCGAAGTATGCGCGACGCGCTTGCCCTTGAGGTCTGCCATTTCCTTGATGTCGGAATCGGCCTGGGTGAACACTTGCAGCTTGTAACCGAACTGCCCGTCATCCGCGCCCATGATGGCAAAGGGGACTGCACCGGCAAGGTTCACGGCGAAAGGCGTCGGGCCGGTCGAAAAACCTGCAATGTGCAGACGGCCCGAGCGCATGGCCTCGACCTCGGCCGAGTTGGATTGCACGGCAAAGAACTGCACGTCGCGGCCCGTGGCCTCTTCCAGATGTTCGATGAACGGTTCCCAGATGTCGGCGTAAACGGCGGGGTCCTCGACCGGCGTATAGGCAAAGACCAGCGTGGACGGATCGTTCAGCTTGGCCGGATCGGTGGGTGTGTCCGCGACCAGATCGCCGTTGGCGTCGCAATAGTTCACGTCCAGCGCGCCGCGCTCGGCGCAAGTGTCCTGAGCAAAGGCAGCGGTGCTGCCCATGGCGACGGCAAAAGCGGTGCCCAGCAGGGTTTTGGTGATATGCATTTTGTTCCTCCCGTAAATACATCTGTCGAACAGCAGCACAGCGAACAGCTCCTCCGCTGGTCCCCGATGTGGTCAACATGGCGCAGATGCTAGTCGGCAATGCCCCGCCCAAGCCACCGTCCAGTGACTAACAAAGTTACGGGGAGCAGGTGCAATGTTAACAGTATTACAATACGGAGGCGTTTGGTGTGTTTTTCACCACGTCACAGCCAAGGACGCTTGGCGGGTGCAGCCGTGCCGTGACATAGCTGTGACATGACCCGTGCCAACCCCCAACCCACAATTGCCATCGTCGACGACGATGCACAGGTGCGCCAAACGCTGTCCGCGTTGCTGGAACAAAGCGGCTATCATGCGATTGCCTGCCCAGACAGTGCCGCATTCCACGCGCTTGGCGATCCGCCCGCGATCGACCTTGCGCTGATCGACCTGCGCCTGCGTGGGGAAAGCGGGCTGATGCTGGCCATACAGATCCGCGAGAAATACAACCTGCCCATCGTGATGCTGACCGGCGTGGGCGACGAGATCGACAAGATCATCGGGCTGGAAACCGGCGCCGATGACTACCTGATCAAACCGTTCAACCCGCGTGAACTGGTGGCGCGTATCCGTGCGGTGCTGCGCCGCTATGGCCACGGGGCGGTGACACCGCCCGCCACCGGCCACGAGATCGGCTTTGGCGACAAGCGGGTCGACCTGCAAAAGCGCGAGTTGCAGGACGCGGCGGGCAATGAAATTCCGCTGACCAATGCGGAATACCGGCTGCTCGATTACTTTGTCCGCAATCCGGGCCGGATCATCCCGCGCCCCGAGCTGCTGGACGAGTTGGGCAGCGATTCCGAACGCTATCTGGATCGCACCATCGACGTGCTGATCCTGCGCTTGCGCCGCAAGATCGAACCGATCCCGTCCAAGCCGGTGCATCTGCAAACCCGACGCGCGCAGGGCTATATCTTTGTGCTGGATGGACGCGGGGCATGAAGCTGTCACGGCTGAGCATTCGGACGCGCCTGTTCTTTGCCATCAGCCTGCTGTCGGTGGTCGCTGCGGTGATCGGGATCATCGCCTTTTACACGCTGGAACGTGCCGACCGCCAGATCGAGCTGCTGCACAGCGTGTCGCTGGCCGAAGTGTCCCGCGCGCTGGAACTGTCGCAAAGCACCGCGACCCTGTCAAAATCCGCGCCTTTCCTGCTGTCGCTGAACCCGCCTTTTGGCATTTCAACCGAAACCGACGAGATCTACGCGGCCATTGCGCGGCTGGAAGACATGGCGCAGGGCGACGCGGACCTGACCCTGTCCGTGGCCCGCATGCGCGCTGCGGTGGACGATCTGGTCGAGATCATCCCGCAACAAAACCGCATCAACCGCGACATCGACGCAATCGACCAGGCGCTTGAGGTGCTGTTGCGACGCTACCGTCAATGGACCACGACGCGCGTCGCCACGGCCTATCAGCGACAGGCGTGGGCGGGGTTGCAACAACTGGCGATGGAGGCGGTCGGCACAGCGCGGGCAAACACGCTGATTTCCATCGGGGAATTCCGCCAGCGCTACACAAAAATCCGCGCGGACATTCTGGCGGTGGCGACGCCGCTGGTGGCCGACAACGTGCAGGAAATCGACCGCACGATCACCCGTGACGACACGCTGTTCAACCTGGTCTATCGCAATCTGGCCATCTCGCTGGACGCCGAGAACGCCCTGTTCCGCATCCGCACCGAGGCGGAACGGATCAACCAGTTGGCCGCGCAAAAAGTGACCGCCGCGCGCCAGCGGCTGGAGGCATCACAGGCCGACACCCGCGCCCGGCTGGCCGTCGCGCAATGGGTGATGCTGGCGCTGATGGCGGTCAGCCTTGTGGTGGCCGTGATCACGGCGGTGTTCGTCTCGCGCTATGTGGTGATGAACCTGCACCGCATCGCGCAGGCCATGCGCAGGCTGGCGGCAGGCGATCGTGCGACACGGCTGGAACGCAGGCTGGAAAGCGAGGACGAGATCGGGCAGCTGTTCTCGGCCTTTCGCATCTTCCGCGCCAACGCGCTGCGGCTCGACCGCAATTCACGGCTCATCCGGCGGCAGAACACGCTGTTTTCGCGGGTATTTGAAAACATCACGGACGGGGTGGTGATCACGGCTGCATCAGGCCGCATTCTGGCGCAGAACCGGCGGACCGGCGATCTGCTGCGCCTGCCCGAAACTGTCACAGCACCGGAAACCGTGGACGACCTTCTGGCGCAATCACCGTTTTCCCTGCGCGAAACCGCCATGACCGCGGCGGGCTATCTGGAATACGAAAGCGCGGCGGGCCACGTGCTGGAACTGCGCCGCTCGCCCTTTCCCGACGGCGGTGCCGTCTGGCTGTTTTCCGAAGTGACCGAGCGGCGGCTGGTCGATGCGCGGCTGGCCGAAATCCAGCGGGTCGAGACGCTGGGCAAGGTTACGGGCGAGGTGGCCCACGACTTTGGCAATATCCTGTCCACCATCTCGGGCAACCTGCACCTTCTGGAACGCGCCGACGCGGACACGGCCACCCGCCTGCGCGCACGCATCGAGGATGCGGTGGATCTGGGCGTGACGCTGACCGAACGGCTGTTGGCCTTTGCCCGCAAACAGCATCTGGAGCCCCAGCGCACCGATATCGTCGATCTGCTGGACGCCATGCGTGATCTGCTCGAAATTGCCCTGCCCGAAACGGTCACCTTGTCGGTGATCACCCCCGACACGCCGATGTGGGCAATGATCGACCCCGGCCAGTTGGAAAGCGCTATCCTGAACCTGTGCGTCAACGCCGGCCAGGCAATCAGCGGCGCAGGACATATCGAGATATCGGTGTATCAGGACACAGGCGGTGACATCGCGCTGGCGGTATCCGACGACGGTCACGGGATGCCCGCCGAGATCCTGCGCTATGCGACCGAACCGTTTTTTACCGCACGCCGCGACGGCGGGGGGACGGGGCTGGGCCTGTCGATGGTTGATGGCTTCGTGCACCAGTCGGGGGGACGTCTGCACATTGCGTCCGAGCCAGAGGCCGGCACGACGGTGACCCTGTTCTTTCCGCCGGTGGCCGACACGCGGCCCATGCCCGCCCGCCATGCAGGCCACGCGGTGGTGATCGACGACGACCCCAAGGCACTGAATGCCGCCGCAACTGCCCTGCGCACGCTGGGGTTTGATGTAACCACCGCCCCCGACTATGCCAGCGGTCAGGCGCTGCTGAATGCCGCCCCCCGTCCCGATCTGGTGCTGAGCGATCTGAAGCTGGAGGCCCAGCACAGCGGCTGGGACCTGATCCGGCAGGCACTGGCACGCCATCCGCAAACCCGCGCCATCGCCATGTCGACCCAACTGCCCGCAACCGACAACATCCCGCCCGCCGACACGCACCGCTTTGGGCGGGTGGCCAAACCTGTCGATGCACAGGTGCTGGCGCAGGTTCTGGATAGGCTGCCGGACCCCGATTAGATCGCGCGCACCACGATCTCGGCGGTGATCGACACCGGCACGCCGCCGCGCTGAACGGTGCCGCTGAACACATCCCCCGCCATGTCCACCGCCGACAGCGCAATCTGCGCCGCGCCATCGGTCAATTGGCCCCGGGTGATGATGAACTCGGTGATCGCTGACGGCATGTCGGGCGCATCGGAAAACCGCGCGCCGTTGACACTGCCCAGCCCCATGATCGCGCCGTTGCGAATGCCGTGGCGCTGCGCCACCGCTTCGATGGTTTCGACAATATCCATGTTCGGGCGGATCGTCATCATCACCGCGTCGGCGTCGCGCACGGGGTCACCCACGGGACAGGCGCGGAACAGGTCAAATCCGGTCTCGCCATCCGGCAGCCGGTCAAACCGCCCACCACACAGACCAACACCGCGCAGGGTCACAGGTTCGGCCACCGTGCAATCGGGCGCCAGCATATGCCCCAGCGCAGCACCGCCCGAAAACGACCACAGCCCGTGACAATGGGTAAAATCCCCCTGCCCCAGACGCCCCACCGAAATGCCGCCCACCGACACGCGCACAGGTCCATCGGGGCGATAGGTATCACTGTACCACGCCACGCGGGCCCCATCGGGCGACGCGGCGGGCATGACATAGGCAAAGGGCGCACAGACCAGCCCTGCCACATCAACCCAAGCGGCATCGCAGCCCGCGTCGGCCACCGCCGCACAGATCGCCTGCTGTACCTGTTGGCCCGCGCGCAGCTTGATCACCAGATCCTGCGCACGCACCGGCACCTCGGCCACACGCTCAGCCGCGACCGCACCGGGGTGGACCATCGGCGGATTGACCGGCCCCTGCTCGCTCATGCCTCGGCGGGCAGCTCCAGCAGCCCCCGCTCCTGCAAGGTTTCGCGGATCAGCTTCTTGGTGATCTTGCCATAGGCCGATTTCGGCATGTCCTCGATCAGGATCACCTGCTTGGGCAGCTTATAGCCCGAGATTTTCGGCTTTAACCACGCCAGAAGGTCGTCGGGGTCCACGGCAGCCCCTGCGTGCAACACGCAAACGGCAATCCCCACCTCGCCCCAGGTCGGGTCGGGCACGCCCAGCACCGCGACCTCGCTGACGGCGTCATGCGTCAGGATCTTTTCCTCGATCTCGCGGGGATAGATGTTGGACCCGCCCGAGATATACATATCGGACTCGCGGCCCGTGATATAAAGGTATCCCTCTGCGTCCACATAGCCCAGATCACCGGTGCGGAACCATCCGTCGCGGAACGCCTTGGCGTTGGCCTCGGGGTTGTTGTAATAGCCCGCGAACACCGCAGGGCCGCTGACGCAAATCTCGCCCGACTGGCCCGGCGGCAGCTCGGTCCCGTCGCTGCCCTGAATGGATACTTCGATGCCCGTGCGCGGATAGCCGCAACTGCCCACGCGCATTTCGGCATCATCCTCGGAATGTTCGGCGGGCGGCAGCACGGTGATGTTGCCCGTGACCTCGCCCAACCCGAAATATTGCACCAGAACCTTGCCCAGAACCTTCAGCGCGACCTTTTGATCGGCGCGGTACATCGGCGCGCCCGCATAGATCACATAGCGTAGCGACGACAGGTCATGGGCCTGCGCACTGTCATGCTCGACCAGCATCTTGACGATGGTTGGCACCGTGAACATGTTGCTGATCCGCTCGTCCTGTACGATCTGCCAGGCCACCGCAGGATCGAACCGGCCGGGTGGAAGCAGAACGGTCGCGGCCCCTGCCGCCACCTGCGCCATCTGGTGAATGCCCGCACCGTGGCTGAGCGGCGCCAGACACAGCGACCGGTCGGCGGGGCCGGTGGCGGGCATCAGGTCATTCAGGTGGTTCAGCAGCACAAAGGCCATCTGCCCGTGGGTCAGCACCGACGCCTTGGGCCGCCCCGTGGTGCCCGAGGTGAAGAAAAACCAGCACGGATCGTCACGGTCCACGGTTGTGTTGGGCACCTGCGCGCCCATATGCGCCGCGATCAGGCTGTCGATGTCATCCGCACCGCCGCCGATGGTCAGCACAAAGCGGCGTGCGGCAGTATCGCAGGCACGAGCGTGGTCGGGAAACTCGGCCCCGCAGACCATCCCCACCGCGCCCGAACTTTCGGCCAGCCACGCCACCTCGTCCGGGGTCTGGCGAAAGTTTGCAGGCACATAGACCGCGCCCAGCCGGAAACAGGCCAGCATGGTTTCAAACATCTGGTTGCAGTTTTGCGACTGCACCAGAATCCGGTCGCCCTTTTCCACGCCATGATCCGCACGCAACCCCGCCGCCAACGCGGACACGCGGGCATCCAGCTCCGCCCACGTCCAGCGATCAGAACCGTAAACCAGCGCCAGACTGTCCCCCAGACGCCGCGCATTTCGGGTCAGGTGCTGCGCAAGGTTGGCCACCCGCGTGGTCGATGGAGCCACGCCGCCTTTGGGGTCCGGTTTTGGAGACGCCCAATCGCTCATTTCACGCGCTCCAGCACGGAAATATAGTTGGCCACCGCGGCACCACCCATGTTGAACACACCGGCAAAGGTCGGCGCCTTGGCCTGGATGCCCTCGGGCGCCTCGCCGGCCAATTGCATCGCCGCCATGATATGCATCGACACACCGGTTGCGCCAATCGGGTGGCCCTTGGACTTCAGCCCGCCCGACAGGTTCACCGGCAACCGGCCTTCGCGCGTGGTGGTGCCGTCACGAATCACATCCGCGCCCTTGCCCGGTGCGGCCAGCCCCATCGCCTCGTATTCCAGCAACTCGGCCACGGTGAAACAGTCGTGGGTTTCGACCAGATCCATATCGTCCAGCGTCAGCCCCGCATCCTCAAGCGAAGCAGCCCAGGCACGGCGCGCGCCGTCGAATGTGGTCACGTCACGGCGCGACATCGCCAGCACATCGTTGGTGTGGGTGCGGCTGCGGAAAGCAATGGCGAGGTGCAGGTCGGCGGCCACATCTTCGGATGCCACGATCATCGCCGCCGCCCCGTCCGAGACCAGCGAACAGTCAGTGCGCCGCAGCGGCGGTGCCACATAAGGGTTGCGGTCAGAGACGGTGTTGCAATCCTCAAAGGTGAACGGCTTTTGCATATGGGCAAAGGGGTTGTGCATCCCGTTCGCATGGTTCTTGGCCGCGATCATCGCCAGCGCGTCCGAGCAGTCGCCGTATTTCTGGAAATACTGCTGCGCGATCTGTCCGAACAGACCGGCAAAGCCGCCCGTCACTTCCGCCTCTTCCGTGCGATAGCAGGCCCCCAGCAGAATATCCCCGACCTCGACCGTGGGCAGCGCCGTCATCTTTTCCGCGCCGACCACAAGGGCAATCTTGCCGCGCCCGCTTTCGATGAAATCCAGCGCCGAATACAGCGCCGCCGATCCGGTCGCACAGGCGTTTTCCATGCGCACGGCGGGGGTCATGCCCAGTTCGGGCATCGCCATACCGGCCAGCGCGCCCTGAAAATCCTGCTTGGAAAAGCCGTTGTTCATCACGCCGACAAAAATGCCGTCGATGTCCGCCGCCGACACGCCCGCATGTTCCAGCGCGGGGGCGATCACCTCGGCCATCAGGTGTTCGGTGTCAGGGGCCGAGGATTTGCCGAACTTGCTGTGCGCCCATCCGACGATCTGTGCTTTGCTCATGGGAATAGTCCTTTTGTTGCGATGTTACTGCGCCGCAGCAGCACCGCCGCCCAAAGGGGCAGAGCGGCGCAATGCGGCTGTTTCCTTGGCGTCCGGCAGGGCAAATGCCTTGGCCAGACGGGCTTCGATCCGGGCCGCTTCGCGCGTCAGGGCAGCGCCCAGTTCGGCTTGGCGTGCGGGGTCCATACGGCTGTCGATGGCGGCAATCGAAAGCGCGCCCACCACCCGACCGCCGGGCTGATGCAAGGCCACGCCCACGGCCCACGAGTTTTTCAGCACCAGGCCGGGATTCACGGAATATCCGCGCGCCCGTGTGTCCGCGATCAGCGGTTTCAGGCGGTCGGGCGCGCAATCGGGAAAGTCACGCTCAAGCTGGACGGCGTTGCGCGCCAGTGCCTCGGCGCAATCCTCATCAGACAACGCTGCCAGCATCGCCAGCGATCCGGCACCGACGCCCAACGGGTGGCGATACCCCACCTGCAAAGCATGGGTGCGGATCGGAAATGCGCCCTCTTCCTTGTGGATGCACACCGAAAACGCATCCCGGCGCACGGACAGAAACGCCGTGTCGCCGCTTTGCTTGGCCAGATCGCTCAGACTGTCCTGCGCCACGTCCATCAGGTTGAACCGTTGCGCGGCCAGCACGCCCAGCACATAGGTTTCCTCGCCCAGCGCATAGCGGCGCGAGCCTGCATCCTGCTCGACCATGCGCGCGCGCATCAGGGCCAGCAGCAGCCGCCGCGCAGTGGGGCGGTTCAGGCGCGATTCCTCGACGATGGCGGCCAGCCCGATGCCATCAACCGTGTGCCGCCCGATCAGCGACAACAGCGCCAGCGCACGGTCCACACTTTGCGCCCCCGATGTGTCACCCACCGATTTTTGTTCGGTCATTTTCTCTCCACGTCCATAATATGGACATATTTTCAACTAAACCCCAGCCACTCCCCCCGGGCGGGACCATGTTTTTTCGGAGTGTTCCGCAATAAATCAGAGGTTTCAAGGAAATTTCCGCACAGCGTCACGTTACATTCCAGAAACCGCTTGTCACACCGTCCAAAATATGGACCCTTGCGCCAGAGCTTCGGAGGAAGGTTCGTTTGATTTCAGGAGGAGACATCATGTCCAAGATGAATTTCGTTTTTGCAGCCGCTTTTTCGGCCGCCGCCGCCCTGTCGGGTGCTGCTCAGGCTGAAACGCTGCGCCTGTCGCACAACACCGGCGACACAACCTCGTGGCATATGGGCTCCGAAAAGTTTTCGGAGCTGCTGGAGGCGGCAACCGAAGGCGACATGAGCGTTCGTGTCTTTGCCAACGCGCAATTGTCCGGTGGCGACCAGATGAAACAGGCGGAAATGGTGGGCCGGGGCGCGCTGGATTTCGTGGTAACATCCGCGATTAACGTGACACCGATGGTGCCGGAAATGGCGGTCTTTTCGCTGCCCTATCTCTATTCCGACTATGACGCGGTCGACGCCACAACCGACGGCGCACCCGGCGAACGCATGACCGAGATCATGGCAGAGCATGGCATCGTCGTGCTGGCATGGGGCGAAAACGGCTTTCGCGAAGTCACCAACAACGTCCACCCGATCAAATCGCCTGACGACCTGAAGGGTCTGAAAATGCGTGTGGCGGGTCCGATGTACATCGACGTTATGACGGCGCTGGGGGCCAACCCGCAGCAAATGCAATGGACCGAAACCTTCAGCGCGCTGCAACAGGGCGTGGTTGACGGTCAGGAAAACCCCATCGGTGCCGTGATCGTGCCGCAACGTGTCTACGAAGTGCAGAAATACATCACGCCCTGGCACTATTCCTATGACCCGATCTTCCTGGGTGTGAGCCAGAAAAAATGGGACAGCTGGGACGCGGACACTCAAGCCAAAGTTCAGGCCGCCGCAACCGAGGCGATGGCCTATCAGAAAACCATCACCCGTGAAGGCACAGCCGCCGGTCTGGACAAGCTGCGCGCCGAAGGCATGGAAGTGTACGAACCCACCGCCGAAGAGCTGCAAGCCTTCCGCGACGCCACGAAAGAACCCTTTGACAAATGGGCGGCCAAGGTTGGCCCCGAACTGGTCGAACTGTTCCAGTCGACCATTGACGCCTCCAACTAACTGACCCAGTCAGGCGCATCCGGCACGCATACGCCGGGTGCGCTTGATCCACTGTATTGAAAAGGCCCATGCGTGCGCCCCGCCGCGCCCGACACGGCCACGCCGGAGCCCTATGACCAGATCACCGTTATTCAAACATCTCGACCGGCTGGAAGAGTACATTTGCAGCGCGATCTTTCTGGTGATGACGCTGGTGGGCTTTGCGAATGTGCTGGTGCGTTACCTGACCAACTTTTCCTTTGCCGCCACCCAAGAGATCCTGTTGAACGGCTTTCTGCTGCTGACCGTCTTTGGCGCGGCCATCGCGGCACGGCGCAGCCAGCACCTGGCGGTCACGTTGTTTTCCGACCTGTTGCCGGCACAGGCGCGCCGCGTCATGGAATGGGTCGCCACAGTTCTGGGGGTGATCCTGTTGCTTCTGTCGGCCTACTATTGCATCGAAATGATCGGCAACCAGCGCGCCAGCGGCATCACCTCGCCGGGGTTACAGGTGCCGTCGTGGTATTATTCGCTGGGCCTGCCGCTGGGCTTTTTGATGATCGCGCTGCGGCTGGTACAAGGCACGCTGACCCCACGAAACGAGGTGCCCGATGTTTGAACTCGACACCGGCACACAGATGCTGATCCTCTTCGGCCTGCTTCTGGTCATCCGCGTTCCGGTGGCTTTCTCGCTGGGCCTGTCGTCGCTCTTTGCCATGTGGCAGATGGGGTTTGGGCTGGACCTGGTCGGCGACCTTCTGTCCAGCGGCATCACCAAGTTCTCGCTTCTGGCGATCCCGTTCTTCATCCTCGCGGGCATCCTGATGGGCACGGCGGGCATGGCCGACCGGATGATCCGGTTTTTCCGCGTTCTGATGGGCAGCCTGCCTGGCGGAATGGGGCTGGTTGGCGTTGTCGTCAGCCTGTTCTGGGGGGCTGTGTCCGGCTCTGGCCCTGCATCCGTGGCCGCCATCGGTCCGATGATCATCCGCGGCATGGAAGAAGACGGCTATCCCCGCGCCTTTGCCGCCGCCATGGTTTGCACTGGTGCGGCGCTGTCCATCGTGATCCCGCCGTCAATCGGGCTGGTGATTTACGGCGTCATCGCAGAGGTGTCGATCGGCGATCTGTTCATCGCCGCCATCCTGCCCGGAGCGCTCATGGGTGCGCTGATGCTGATTGCGCTGCCGCTGGTCAGCCGTCAGCGAACCGTCGCCAAACTGTCGAACCTCGCGCAACTGGCCCCGATGCCCTATGGCGACCGTCCTTATGCGACGCGCCTGTGGCTCAGCTTTCGGGATGCGGTCTGGGGACTGCTGACGCCCGTGGTGATCCTGGGCGGCATCTACGCTGGCATCTTCACCCCGACCGAGGCGGCTGTGGTCGCGGTGGTCTATGCGCTGTTCATCGGCTTCTTTGTCTACCGCAGCCTGTCGTTCGGCACGCTGTTCGACGCGCTGAATGATGCAGCGGCGTCCTCGGCTGTGGTGATGCTGGTCGTGACCTTTGCCAGCCTGTTCGGATGGGTTGTCACCGTGGACGACGTGGTGGGCCGCTATTCCGAAGGGCTGCTGGCGCTGTCGTCATCGCCCTGGACAATCATGCTGGTGATGGCGGTGATCCTGCTGATCGCGGGCATGTTCATGGACGCGGTGACGATCATGTTCATCTCGCTGCCGATTTTCCTGCCGGTGGTGCGCGAACTGGGCTGGGACCCGGTCTGGTTCGGTGTGTTCCTGATGATCAACCTGGCCATCGGCCTGTTCACCCCGCCCGTCGGCATCAACCTGTTCGTCGCCGCCAACATCGCCAAGCTGTCGCTGGAACGCATCGCCGTGGCCGCCCTGCCGTTTCTGGTCACCAGCGTGATCGGTCTTGCGATTGTCGCCCTGTGGCCCGACCTGACGTCCTATCTGCTGATCTGGATGCAGTAGCGACGCCGCCTGCCTTAGACGAAATCAATGTGCCGGTTCATCGGCATTTCCCGAATCCGCTGCCCCGTGGCGGCAAAGATCGCGTTCGACAACGCGGCGGCGGCCGGTGGCACCATCGGTTCGCCCATGCCGCGGACGTGAATGTCGTTCTCCAGTCCGCGCACTTCAATCACCGGCGCCTGACGCATCCGCAGCCCTTCGAAGGCATAGAAATTGTCCTGCTCGGCCATGCCGTCGGCATAGGTGATCTCGCAGTTGATCGCGTGGCCCAGCGCAAAGATCACGCCGCCCTGCACGAGGTTCTCGAAATTCACCGGATCAATCACCCGCCCCACCTCGGCGGCCACCCAGACGTTGTCGATGCGGATGCCATCCGGTGTGGCGGTCACGTCGATCACCTCGGCCACTGGCACGCCAAACGAGGTGCAGAACGCCACTCCGCGCCCGCGCCCCTCACCGGGTCTGGTGGCCCAGTCGGACATCTCGGCCACGGCCTCCAGCACCTGGCGCGACGGCTTGTGCCACATCAGGCGCAGCCGTTCCTCCAACGGGTCAGCCCCGGCGGCATGGATAAGTTCGTCCAGAAACACGTCGTGGAAAAACCCGTTGGTCGACGCCCCCACCGACCGCCACGAGCTGATCGGTGCCAGTTCCGGCGCGCGGTAGCCCGACACGCGGTAGTTGGGAATGCTCAGCGGTTGCTCCCACGCCCCCGCCACGATCTGCAGGTCCGGCCCCGGCACGGTCCAGCCCTGACGGCCCATCTGGCTGGACATCACCGAGGGCATGGCAATGCCCAGGTCCAGCGCATGAACCTTGCCGTCTTTGACCACGCCACGTCCGCGCGCCATTGCGATCTGGCGGGGATGGTCGTGGGTCATGTCCTCTTCGCGCCGGTACGTCAGCTTGACCGGCGTGCCCTTCATCTGCATGGCGATCTCGGTGGCCTGACGTTCCACGTCATCCTCAAGCCGCTGGCCAAAGCTGCCGCCCATCATCTGCACATGCACATGGATGTTATCGACGTTGATGCCGGTCAGCTTGGCGATATTGGCCTGAACAAAGCGCGGCACCTGCGTGCCAGACCACACATCGACGCGGTCATCACCCACCAGAACGGTGGCGTTGCTGGGCTCCAGCGGCGCGTGCGCGAGATAGGGCGCGCGATATTCCGCCTCGACAACCGTGCCTTCGGGCGCGTCATAGGCCGCGTCGGCCACATCGCCGTCGTCCCGCTTGCGGCTGTCCAGATGGTCGTCGTTGAAACTGTCCGACAGCGCCTGCCAATGGGCGTCCATCTCGGCCGGATAGGGTGCCGCGCCCCAGTCGATGTCGATGGCCTCGGCCGCTGCAAAGGCGCGCCATGTGTTGTCTGCCACCACGGCCACGCCGCCGGTCACAGGCAGCACCTGCTTGACCCCGCGCATCGCCTTGGCGTTGGTCGCATCATAGCCGTTCATCACCCCGCCCTTGCGCGGGTTGGTGCGCACGGTGGCGTGCACCACGCCCTCGGGCTCAAAGTCGATGCCATAACGCAGCGTGCCGGTGGATTTCGCCACGATGTCCAGACGCTGCTGTGGCGTCCCCATGATCCGCCATTTCGAATGGTGGCGCAGGGCCAGATGGTCCGCCGGTTCGATCTGCGCCGCCTCGACCGCCAGATCGGTATAGGCGATGCGGGTGCCGTCGGGCAGGATCACATGCGCCCGCTCGGTCGTCATCTTCTTGGGGTCCTGGCCGGTGCGTTTGCCCGCAGCCAGCTTCAGCGTCTCGCGGGCAACGGCACCCGCCATGCGCAGTTTTTCATAGCCGTCGGGCACGGTGGTCGACCCGCCGGTCAATTGCATGCCCGTGAACTTCATCACCGCATCCATCACGCCGCGCGTGGTGTTGGCCATGGTCGAACGGTCCGTGGGACGGAACGGCGCGCTTTCGGCGGCCAATGCCGTATTGTAATAGACCGGGCTGGGCACGCCGGGGCTGACGCTGACCTGATCCATGTCCACGTCCAGTTCCTCGGCGATCATCATCGCCTGCACCGAATAGGCCCCCTGCCCGCTGTCGGCGCGCGGGGTGATCAGGGTGATGCCGCTGGCGTTGATCAGGACATAGGGCGTCAGCGCCGCCTCGCCCTCTTGCAGGTCATCCAACAGCGGGTTCGGGCCGGGTTTGCGGTACATGTAATAGCCGAAGGCCACGCCGCTCATCACGGCGACCGAGCCCACCATGAACGTCCGGCGGGCGATTGTTCCTGCGCGTCCCATGACCTTAAACCTCGCTCAGCTTGGCGGCGGCGGTTTTCACCGCTGCACGGATGCGGGGATAGGTGCCACAGCGGCACAGATTGCCCGACATGGCCTCGTCAATCTGGTCATCCGTAGGCGCCGGTGTTTCAGCCAGCAAGGACGCGGCCTGCATCATCTGACCTGACTGGCAGTAGCCGCATTGCGCAACCTGATGGGCAATCCAGGCCTCTTGCACCGCGTGCAGGGCGTCGGGCGTGCCCAGTCCTTCGATGGTGGTAATCTCTGCCCCTTCGGCATCGCCAGCCCAAGTCTGACAGGACCGCACCGCAACCCCGTCCAGATGCACGGTGCACGCGCCACATTGCGCGACGCCACAGCCGTATTTCACACCTTTGTACCCCAGCTCGTCGCGCAGCAGCCACAGCAGGGGCATGTCCTCTTCGACATCAACGTCATGAGGGTTTCCATCAACAGTCAGCTTCATCTTGCGCCTTCCCTGATCGTGCCACAGCCCGCGTGGAACTGTACCGTTCGGTTTAGAATATCAAATTATTCAGGGCTGCCAAATCACAATCGCCCGAAGCGGCCCCGCGCCCGCCCTGAAACGGAACAGGCCGCTGCCCTTGAAAGACAGCGGCCTGTTTTTGTTCATGTGCCCGCCCTATCAAGCAGACAGCCACGGATCAGAATTCGACAACCGCGCGGATCGACTTGCCCTGGTGCATCAGCTCGAAACCGTGGTTGATCTCGTCCAGCGTCAGCTTGTGGGTGATCATCGGGTCAATCTCGATCTTGCCGTCCATGTACCAGTCGACGATTTTCGGCACATCGGTGCGCCCCTTGGCCCCGCCAAAGGCTGTGCCTTTCCAGACACGCCCTGTGACCAACTGGAACGGACGGGTCGAGATCTCGGCCCCCGCAGGCGCCACGCCAATGATGATGCTTTCGCCCCAGCCCTTGTGTGCGGCTTCCAAAGCGGTGCGCATCACCTTGGTGTTTCCGGTCGCGTCAAAGGTGTAATCCGCGCCGCCCTTCGTCAGTTCGACCAGATGGGCCACCATATCGCCTTCGACGTTGTTGGGGTTCACGAAATCGGTCATGCCGAAGTAACGACCGGTTTCTTCCTTGTCGTCGTTCAGGTCGACGCCGACGATCTGGTCCGCTCCGGCCAGTCGCAGACCCTGAATCACGTTCAGGCCGATGCCACCCAGACCAAAGACCACGCAGCGCGCGCCGATCTCGACCTTGGCGGTGTTGATCACCGCACCGATGCCGGTGGTCACGCCGCAGCCGATGTAACAGATCTTGTCAAAGGGCGCGTCCTTGCGCACCTTGGCCAGCGCAATCTCAGGGATCACGGTGTGGTTGGCAAAGGTCGAGCAGCCCATGTAGTGGTGGATCGGCGTGCCATCCATCATCGAAAAACGCGTGGTGCCATCCGGCAGCAGGCCCTGGCCTTGGGTGACGCGGATCGCCTGGCACAGGTTGGTCTTGCCCGACAGGCAATATTCGCATTCGCGACACTCGGGGGTGTAGAGCGGAATGACGTGGTCGCCCACTTCCAGCGTGGTGACACCTTCGCCCACTTCCAGCACGACGCCCGCACCTTCGTGGCCCAGGATGGCCGGAAAGATGCCTTCGGGATCGTCGCCCGAGCGGGTGAATTCATCGGTGTGGCACAGGCCCGTGGCCTTGATCTCGATCAGAACCTCGCCCTTGCGCGGGCCTTCCAGGTTCACGTCCATAATTTCCAGCGGTTTGCCTGCGGCAACGGCAACGGCGGCGCGGGTTTTCATCATCTGTTTTATCCCTTCGGTGTTCAGGTCCGGTTGCACGGCATGAACATGGTGCAACCGGGTAAAGTCAAGCCGCCCGCAGACCCAAAAGCGCGCGCGCCTGCGCAGGCGTGGCGATGGGGCGGCTGTGTTTTTGTGCGATTTCCACGGTGCGCTGCACCAGCGCTGCATTCGACGGGGCCAGCGTGTCACGGTCCAGCCGCACGTTGTCCTCCATCCCGGTGCGCGCGTGTCCGCCTGCGGCAATGGACCATTCATTCAGCACCGCCTGTTGCGCTCCGATCCCCGCCGCACACCATGGCGCGCCGGGCAGCAGGCGTTTCACGGTTTCGACGTAATAGTCGAACACATGCTTGTCCGCGGGCATCGCGTTTTTCACGCCCATGACAAACTGGATATACGGCGTGTCTTTAATGCGCCCGTCGCCGTGCATTTTGACGGCTTGCAGGATGTGCGACAGATCAAAGGCTTCGACCTCGGGCTTGATGTCATGGGTGACCATTTCGGACGCCAGCCAGTCCACCAGGTCGGGTGGGTTCTCGTAGACGCGGGTCGGAAAATTGTTCGACCCCACCGACAGCGACGCCATGTCGGGCCGCAGGGACAACATCGCCCCCCGCGCCTGTCCGGCCCCCGAGCGGCCACCGGTGGAAAACTGGATGATCAGGCCGGGGCAATGCTTTTCCAGACCTTCCTTGAGGGCTGCAAACTTGTCAGGATCGCTTGACGGCGTTTCATCCGCATTGCGCACATGGGCGTGACAGATCGTGGCACCGGCCTCGAACGCTTCGTGCATGCTTTCCACCTGTTCGGCGACGCTGATCGGCACGGCGGGGTTGTTCGCCTTGGTCGGCAGCGATCCGGTGATGGCGCAGCAAATGATAAGCGGATTGGTCATTGAGGTCGGCCCTTTTGAAAGCGTTGCCCGGGTTATGGCAAGCCTCGCCATCGGGGGCAATGGTGCGCGCGGACACGCGCCGCCAACTGGAATGGTAAATTTTTCCCATATCCGGCTTTGCGTGGAAATTTCCGCTCATCACATTAGCTATGCAGACAATATCAGACCGGAAATAGGCGCCGTCCTGCGCTATGATGGTCACCAGATGCCAGCACCGGAGCCCCCCCCATGAGCAAGCTTGATCCCGCCTTTGAGACCTACCAGCTGTCCGACCGTTACACCGCGCAAACGGGTCGCGTGTTCCTGACCGGCACGCAGGCGCTGGTGCGCATCATGCTGGATCAGGCCGCCCGCGACCGCGCCGCGGGGATGAACACCGCCGGGTTCGTATCGGGCTATCGCGGCTCACCGCTGGGCGGGGTCGATCTGGAAATGTGGCGGACGAAAAAGCTGCTGGCTGAGAACGCCATCGAATTCATGCCCGCCGTGAACGAAGACCTTGGCGCCACCGCCGTTCTGGGCGCGCAACAGGCGACGCTGGACCCCGACTGCACTGTCGAGGGCGTGTTTTCCATGTGGTATGGCAAGGGGCCGGGCGTGGACCGGTCGGGCGATGCGCTGAAGCACGGCAACGCCTACGGCTCGTCCCCCAAGGGCGGTGTGCTGGTGGTGGCGGGGGACGACCACGGCTGTGTGTCCTCGTCGATGCCGCATCAGTCCGACGTAGCCTTCATGTCGTGGTTCATGCCCACGCTGAACCCCGCCACGGTCGCGGAATACCTGGAATTTGGCGAATACGGCATCGCCCTGTCGCGGTTCTCGGGCACATGGGTCGGGTTCAAGGCGGTGTCGGAAACCGTCGAGGCGGCGCAGTCGATTGACCTGAAACCGGCCCGCACCTTTGTCCAACCCGACTATACAGCCCCCCAAGGCGGCCTGCACGTGCGCCCCGCCGACCTGCCCAGCCCCGCCATCGAAACCCGCATCGGTGCCAAGCTGGAAGCCGTTGAGGCCTTTGTTCAGGCCAACCGGATCGACCGGCATATCTATGACATCAAGGATGCAAAATTCGGTATCGTCACCACCGGCAAGGGCCACCTGGACCTGATGGAGGCGCTGCGCCTGCTGGGCGTGGACGAGGCCGCCTGCCGCCGGTTGGGCATCGACATTTACAAGGTCGGCATGGTCTGGCCGCTGGCCCGCCGCGACGCGCTGGATTTTGTGCGCGGCAAGGAAGAGGTGCTGGTGATCGAGGAAAAACGCGGCATCATCGAAAGCCAGTTCAAGGAATATTTCTATGACTGGCCCGGCGACAAACCGGCGCGCATGGTCGGCAAACACCGCGCGGCAGGTGATCCGCTGATCCCGTGGACGGGCGAGCTGTCGCCACTGCTGCTGGCGCCCATCGTGGCCGAGCGGCTGGATGCGTTTTTCCCTGATGAAGGTCTGCCTGCCAAGGCCGCTGCCCTGACCGAAACCCCGCCCCCCGTGCTGTCGCGCCCCGGTGCCACCCGCACGCCCTATTTCTGTTCGGGCTGCCCGCACAACACGTCGACCAAAGTGCCCGAAGGCTCGACCGCCGCCAGCGGCATCGGCTGTCACGTCATGGCGTCCTGGATGGACCGCAACACCGTCGGATACGCCCAGATGGGCGGCGAAGGCGTGCCATGGACCGCCGCCAGCCGGTTCAACGGCAACAAGCATATCTTCCAGAACCTGGGCGAGGGTACGTGGTATCACTCCGGCTCGCTGGCCATCCGCCAGTCGGTCGCGGCGAAATCCAACATCACCTACAAGATCCTGTACAACGACGCGGTTGCCATGACCGGCGGCCAGCCGGTTGACGGCCCCGTCAGCGTACTGGGCATCGCCCAGACCTGCCGTGCCGAAGGCGTCGAACGGATCGCGCTGGTGTCGGACAACATCGACAAGTTCGACAAGGCCGACTTCCCCCGCCACACCAGCTTTCACGACCGCGCCGACATGGACACCGTGCAGCGCGAACTGCGCGAGGTCAAAGGCACCAGCGTCCTGATCTACGAGCAAACCTGCGCCACCGAAAAACGCCGCCGCCGCAAACGCGGCACGGCAGAAGACCCGCCGCGCTTTGCCTATATCAACGATCTGGTCTGCGAAGGCTGCGGCGACTGCTCGGTCGAAAGCAACTGCCTGAGCGTCGAGCCGAAAGAGACCCCGTTCGGCCGCAAGCGCAAGATCAACCTGTCGTCGTGCAACAAGGATTTCTCGTGCCTGAACGGCTTTTGCCCCAGCTTTGTCACCGTCGAGGGGGCAACCCGGCGCAAACGCGAGGTCAGCATTGACCTGAGCGGCCCGCTGGCCGCCCTGCCGCAACCGCAGGTGCCGCGTCTGGATGCGCCCTACGGCCTGCTGGTGGCGGGTGTCGGCGGCACAGGCGTCGTCACGGTCGGCGCGCTGATCACCATGGCCGCGCACCTTGAGGGCAAAGGGTCAAGCGTGCTGGATTTCACCGGCTTTGCACAGAAATTCGGGACGGTTCTGGGCTACGTGCGGCTGGCCCCCACCCCCGCTGACATCCACCAGGTGCGCATCGAGGCAGGCCGCGCCGACGCCATGATCGCCTGCGATGCGGTTGTGGCATCCTCGCCCAAGGCGTCGATGCACTTGCGCCAAGGCACCCGCGTGGTGATCAACCGCGCCGAAATGCCCACTGGCGATCTGGTCCTGCGCCGCGATGCCGATCTGGAGATTGACGAACGCGAGGCAATGGTGCGCGGCGTTGTGGGCCATGACAACGTTTTGGGCATGGATGCCAATAAGCTGTCCGAGGATCTGATGGGTGACGCGGTGTTTGCCAACATCATCCTGCTGGGGGCAGCGTGGCAACAAGGGCTGGTGCCGGTCAGCGAGGTTGCCTTGAAACAGGCGATGCTGCTGAACGGCGTGGCCGTGGACAAGAACAAACAGGCCTTTGACATCGGCCGCGTGCTGGCGGTGAACCCGGATGCGCTGGGTGTGGCAGAGCAGGCCGAGGCCGACGAAACCCTCGAACAGATCATCGACCGCCGTGCCGATTTCCTGACCGACTATCAGGACGCGAAATACGCCAAACGCTACCGTGACCGGCTGGCACGTCTGGCCACGGACCTGCCGCCCGAACTGGTCGCCGTGGCGGCGCGCTCGCTGTTCAAACTGATGGCCTACAAGGACGAATACGAGGTCGCCCGCCTGATGACACAGACGGGGTTCGCGGCGAAACTGGCCGAGGAGTTCGAAGGCGATTACAAGGTAAACTACCACCTTGCCCCGCCCCTGTTGCCGCTGGGCAAGGATGCCCGTGGCCGTCCGAACAAACGCGCCTTTGGCCAGTGGATGACGCCCATGTTGCGTGGCATGGCCCGCTTCAAGGGGCTGCGCGGCACGCCCTTTGATCCGTTCGGCTACAGCCACGACCGCAAGCTGGACCGCGCCCTGCTGCGCTGGTTCGACGAGGTCATGGACCGCGTGGCCGACCGCCACAGCGCGGACACAGCCGAGGCCTGCGCCGAGTTGCTCGCCCTGCCGATGGATGTGCGCGGCTATGGCCCCGTGCGCGAAAAGGCAGCGGCGGATGTGATGGCGCGGGCCGAAGCGGTCAAACTCTGAACGCCGCACCAGCCACAGAGGCAGCCCCCCGACCCGGGCGCTGCCTCTGGCTTTCACCGGACAGCGTGCCCCTCTGGACCGCACCCGCCGAATACACCACAACACCCCCATGACCGCGCTCACCCTTGGCATCGTCGCAGCCTTCGCATGGGGCTTTCACGACATCTGCATCCGCTGGCTCAGCCAGTCGGTGCCGCTGTTGGCATCCTTGCTGGCGGTGCTGGTCACGGGGCTGTTGTTTCACGGCGGTTTCATGGTCTGGCACGGCGACCTTGCCGCACCCAACGGCCCCGCCCTGATCTATGCGCTGGCCTCGGGCCTGACCTTCCTGCTTGCTTCGCTTGGCCTCTATGGCGCGTTTCAGCGCGGTCCGGTGCGGCTGGTGGCACCGGTCATCGCCAGCTACCCCGTGTTGTCCGTCGCATGGGCCGCCCTGCGGGGGGCCGAGGTTTCGGCCTTGCAGTGGCTGGCGGTCCTTGCCGTGGTGGCAGGCGTCTCTGCCGTCGCCGCGCTCGCAGATGAGGACCGCAACGACGTGCCGCCCAAGGGCCGCACGATCCTCTATGCCGCAGCCTCTGCCGTCGGGTTCGCCACCACATTTGCCTTGGGTCAGATGGCGGTCGAAAGCTGGGACGAACTGTCGGTCAGCTTTGTCACCCGCAGCGTCGCCATCGTGGCGCTGATCACGATCATCGTCATTGCCCGCGTGCCGTTCTGGGCAGGCCTGCGCGCCCTGCCCGTGCTGGCGTTGATGGGATTGGCGGATGCGATTGCCTTGGCCTGCGTGATGACCGCAGGCCGTATGCCCGACGCGCAGTACGCCGCCGTCGCCGCCTCGTGCTTTGGCCTGCTGACCATCGTCCTGGCCTGGGCCATCCTGCGCGAACGCATGACGGCACCGCAATGGCTGGGCTGTGCCGTGACCTTTGCAGGCATCGGCTATCTGGCGATGTGACCACACTGGCTCTGGACACGGCCCCCGTCTTGCCTTCAAGATGGTATACCAAATATACACGTGCTGATTCACGCCCCGAAGGAGCCACCCGATGTCCAAGATACGCCCGCAGGATCTACGTTCGCGCAAATGGTTCCTGAACCCGGAAAACATGGAAATGACGGCGCTCTACCTGGAACGCTATCTGAACTACGGGCTGACCCGCGAGGAACTGCAATCCGGCAAGCCGATCATCGGCATCGCGCAGACGGGCAGCGACCTCAGCCCCTGCAACCGCCACCACCTGGAACTGACCAAACGCGTGCGCGACGGCATCATCGCCGCCGGTGGCGTGCCGATGGAGGTGCCCGTGCACCCGATTCAGGAAACCGGCAAACGCCCCACCGCGATGCTGGACCGCAACCTGGCCTATCTGGGTCTGGTCGAGGCGCTGTATGGCTATCCGCTGGACGGCGTCGTGCTGAACATCGGCTGTGACAAGACCACGCCTGCCCTGCTGATGGCCGCCGCCACCGTGAACATCCCCGCCATCGCCCTGTCGGTCGGCCCGATGCTGAACGGCTGGTTCGAGGGCGAACGCGCAGGCTCGGGCACCGTGATCTGGAAGGCCCGCGAACGGCTGGCCTCGGGCGAGATCAACGACGAACAATTCATGGAAATCGCCGCCGCCTCGGCCCCGTCCGTGGGCTATTGCAACACCATGGGCACCGCGACCACGATGAACTCACTGGCCGAAGCACTGGGGATGCAACTGCCCGGTGCCGCCGCCATTCCCGCCCCCTACCGCGAACGCGGGCAGATCAGCTACGAGACCGGCAAGCGCATCGTCGACATGGTCTGGGAGGACCTGCGCCCCTCAGACATCATGACGCGCGAGGCTTTCGAGAACGCAATTGCCGTGAACTCGGCCCTTGGCGGATCGACCAACGCGCCGATCCACCTGAACGCCGTGGCCCGGCATCTGGGCGTTCCGCTGGACAATGACGACTGGCAGGCACACGGCCACCACATCCCGCTGCTGGTGAACCTGCAACCGGCGGGCACATATCTGGGCGAGGATTTCCACCGCGCCGGCGGCGTGCCTGCGGTGATCGGTGCGCTGCTGCGCGCGGGTCTGCTGCCCAATCCCGATGCGATCACTGCCAACGGCCAGTCCATGGCCACCAACTGCGGCGAAAAGGCATCGGTGAATGACGACGTGATCCGCACGGTCGAGGCACCGCTGATGCAGAACGCAGGCTTTATCAACCTCAAGGGCACGCTGTTCGACAGTGCGATCATGAAAACCAGCGTGATCGACGCGGCCTTTCGCAAGGCCTACCTTAGCAATCCCGACGACCCCGAAGCGTTCGAAGGCCGCGTCGTGGTCTTCGACGGCCCCGAGGATTACCACCACCGCATCGACGATCCGGCCGAGAACATCGACGCAAGCTGCATTCTGGTGATGCGCGGCGCAGGCCCAAAGGGCTATCCCGGCGGCGCCGAAGTGGTGAACATGCGCGCGCCGTCCTATCTGCTGAAACAGGGCATCAAGGCGCTGCCCTGTATCGGCGACGGGAGGCAATCGGGCACCTCGGGATCACCCTCGATCCTGAACGCGGCCCCCGAGGCGGCAGACAACGGCGGGCTGGCGTTGCTGCGCAATGGGGACCGGCTGCGCATTGATCTGAACAAATGCACCGCCGACATCCTGCTGTCCGACGAAGAACTGACCGCGCGGCGCGCGGCGTTGCTGGCCGACGGCGGCTACAAATATCCCGCCAGCCAGTCACCGTGGCAGCAGTATTTCCGCGAGCTGGTCGAACCCTTCGACAAGGGCATGACCCTGCGCGACGCGGCCAACTATCAGGACATCGCCCGCAGCAGGGGGACACCGCGCGACAACCACTAAGCGGCGTCGCTAGCGGCGCATGTGACGCGCGCCGGGGGCCGGCGGATCTTCGGGCGGGCCGGCAAAGCATTGCGCCATCGCCATCCATTGCGCCGCGACGGGTCCGGTGGTCCGCAGCGCCGTGTCGGCCACGTTGCGGGTCTGGCAAACCACTTGGGCAAACTCCACCGCCGTACCGTCGACACGGTTGTCAGGCTGTTCATCACCCCATGTCCATACGGCACCCGACGGCCCGGTCAGCTGGACAAAGGGCGCAGGCGTCGGCACCTCAAGCCCGCGATTGGCAAAGGTCCAGCCAAAAGTCGCCACCCCCAGATGCGCAATACTGCGGACCCGGTCGTGTTCAGTACGCGTCTGGCCCAGCAAGTCAAACACCGCCTGCCCGTGCGCCCATGTCTCCATCAGCCGTGCCGTGACCGAAGACAGCGCGCTCATGTCCGGCCCGGCCCATTTCAGGCGCTTCTTCGGATCGGCTTCGGCAAAGGCATCGGCGGTAGCGTGAGCCGCGCGCCCCCATTCCTCCATCAGGGCACACCCCCGCAGCCCGGCCAGCCAAGGGTATTGCAGTTCACGCAACGAGATCCCCTTGTCCATGCCCCGTTTGATCGGCGCAAAGAAGTCGGCAAAGGCCGCATCGCTTTCCAGCGACTTGGCAGCGGCCACGTTGAACAGATGCAAATGACCGACCACGTCGTCTATGGTCCAGCCTTTGAACAGGGTCGGCAGGTCAAATTCGGCCTCGGACAACGGCTGCAGGATCGCGGCCAATGCGTCGGTTTCATCGCGGAAATCTTCGGCTTGCTGCATGGGACCTCTGTGGGGGTTGGGATGCAGGCAGGTTGGTCAATCCGATTGACGAACGCAACCGCGACGGCGCGTCCCCTGCCCGCCAGCTCTTACCGCCAGCGCGTGATCCTGACCGCAGCCGCCGTCACCGCACCGTAAACCACCGTCCCGCAAGCCACCCCGACAAACACCGCCTCGACGCCCATGTCGGTCCGGCCGATCAACACCAGCGCCACGCCAAAGGCCACAGCCATGCGAAACAGACTGGCAATCACCGGCCACGCCATCCGCGCCGCCCCCTGGCTGGCAAAGAACAAGGCCAGCCCCAGGCCGAAAAACGCATAGAATGGCGCCACCGTGCGGAAATAGGCCCGCCCGACCTCCAGCGTCGCGGTGTCGGAAGCATCGAGGAAGATGCGCAGCCACAGGTCGGGAAAAACCGCCAGCACCGCGCCGATGCCTCCGACAATGACAGCGGCCCCGACGGCTCCGGTCCACGCCACCCGCAACGCGCGGGGCGTGTTGCCCGCGCCGATGTTGGCGCCGACCATTGCCGTCATGGCGGTGCCAATTCCAAAAACCACCGGGATCATCAGGAACTCCAGCCGCGCGCCCAATCCATAGCCCGCAAGGGCCGCCGTGCCGAACCGTCCGACCAGTGCGACCATCAGCACAATGGTCAGCACCGACTGAACCGAGTTCACCGATGCAATGATGCCCACGCGCAGGATGTCGCGGAACATCTCGCCACGCAGCCGCCCCAGCGCGCCGCCCATGCTCAGCCCTGCACGCCCCGACAGCACCAGGGCGATGGCAACCAGCCCCGCCGCGCCATTGGCCGCTATCAGCCCCAGTGCAAGCCCCGCCATGCCCAGCGCCGGAAACGGACCCCAGCCCAGCGCCAGCGCGCCCGACAGCGGGATCGACCCCAGCGAAGCCACGAACAACAACACCGACGGCGTGCCCATGTTGCCGGTGCCCCGGATCACGCTCAGCGTGCCATTGCACAGCCACAGCGCCAGACACCCCGGAAAGAACACGCCCGCATAGGAGAGCGCCGCCGCCACGGCAGTATCACCCCCGCCCAGCGCGACAAAGATCGTACGCCCGAACAGCGCCATCAACACCGCCGAGCCCGCGGCAAAGCCGACCCCGATGATCCACGCGGCCACCGTCAGCCCGCTGGCCCGCGACGTGTCCCCCCCGCCCAGCGACCGCGCCACCGCCGCCGAGATTGCACCGCCCATGGCCCCCGCCGACAGCATCTGGGTCAGCATCACCAGCGGAAACACCAGCGCCAGACCGGCCAGCGCATTCACCCCCATGAGACCTGCGAAAAATGCCTCGGCAATGCTGGTGACCGAGGTCACGAACATCGCCAGCACATTGGGGGCCGCCAGCCGCGCCAGCGTACGCCCGATGGGATCATGCAACAGGCTGTGCGTGCGCGCCGCACGGGCCGCCGCTGTCGGATCGGGCAGGTTCATCGCGGGGCGCAGGGCGGGGGCGTCGGTCATCACCTCAGCCCTTGCGCAGCGGGAAAATAAAGCAGGTCGTCGATGCGTGCGCATACAGCTTGCCATCCTCGACCCCCACCAACCGCGCCTCGGCGGTGGCCATCTGGCGGCCGCGATGGATCACGGTGCCGGTCGCACGCATCCGGCCTGCGTCCGGGCGCATGGGGCGGGTATAGTTCACTTTCAACTCGGCCGTCGAAAACCCCTCGCCCGCCTGCAAGGTCGTGTGGATCGACAGTCCCAGCGCCGAATCCAGCACCGTCGCCGCAAAGCCGCCGTGCACGCCGCCCATGGGGTTCAACACATAATCGCTGGGCGTTGCATCCACCACCGCGTGGCCTTCGCCCAGCTCGTGCGGGATGTGCATCCCGATGGTCGGCCCGATCGACGGTTCTGCCCCGATCCGCCCGCCGGTCAACGCCTGCAAATACTCCAGCCCAGACATCTGCATCGCCGCCGCCCCGTCAAAGGCGGGCATGGGATAGTCATAGCTGCGGGTCTTGGTCTGAAGGGACATGGCGGTTTCCTTTGCATTCACATAAGTGGGTTCTATTTTAGAACTAACTAGTAAGTTCTCTTTCGGAACCTGTCAATATGGTGTATGGTGGACCCATGAAATGGAATGACCTTGGAACCGATCCCTGCCCTGTTGCGCGCGCCCTCTCGGTGATCGGCGACCGCTGGACCATGCTGGTGGTACGTGAGTGTTTTTTCGGCATCCGCCGCTTTGACCAGATGCAAGAGCGTCTGGGCATCACCCGGCACGTGCTGGCCGACCGCCTGCGCACCCTCGAAGATGCCGGCGTGCTGCGCCGCGAGGCCTATCAGGAACGCCCCGTGCGCTACGAATACCGGCTGACCGAACGGGGCAAGGCGCTGCATCCCGTTCTGGTGTCGCTGATCACCTGGGCCAACGACGCGGTGCCGCCGCCCGAACAGTCCTCTGTCACACTGGTATCGCGCAGCACCGGTGCGCCGGTTAACCCCGTCCTGATCGACGCAAACACCGGCACCCCCATCACGCCCCACACGGTCACCGCACAGCGCAACGAAGGCGCCTGACCCTTCATCTTGCCAGACAAACTCCGGGGGAGGCGCGCAGCGCCGGGGGGCAGCGCCCCCATAAATAAAACAGTCGCGCCAGCGGCATTTCGCCTTTGCCTGCCCTTCCCCCCCAGAACGCGGCCCGTTATGGTAGCGCAACCATAGCCAACCGCGCTTTTGCGGTCCGACCCGAGGTGACATGAAACCCTATTCCAAGATTGCCTGCATCGGCGAAGTGATGATCGAAATCGTCGGCCAGCAAACCGGCGATGCCCGCCTGAACGTGGCCGGTGACAGCTACAACACCGCTGTCTATCTGGCGCAACTGGCGCGCGGCACCGACTGCACCGTGTCCTATGTCACGGCGCTGGGGCAGGACACCTTTTCGCAGCGTGCGGTGGCGGACATGGGCCGGTTTGGCATCGACACCACCCACATCGAACGCCGCGCGGATCGCAACATCGGGCTGTACGCCATCGACACCGATGATGCGGGCGAACGCAGTTTTACCTACTGGCGATCCGAAAGTGCGGCGCGCACGCTGTTCAGCACGCCCTGCACCGTGGGACTGGACGTGCTGGGCGATTTTGACCTGGTCTATCTGTCGGGCATCACTCTGGCGATCCTGCCCGCGCCGGTGCGCAAGGCGCTGATCGACACGCTGGCCCTGTACCGGCAGGCCGGCGGCACCGTGGCTTATGACAGCAACCACCGCCCCCGCCTGTGGGAAGACGCGCAAACCGCCATTGACGTGAACAACGCCATGTGGGCCGTGACGGACATTGCCGTTCCATCAGTCGATGACGAAATGGCGATCCACGGCGACACCACCGAAGGCGCGGTTCTGGCGCGCCTTGACGCTGCGGGCCTGACCGACGGGGCACTGAAACGCGGCCCCGCAGGTCCCTTTGACCTGTCGCGCAGCACCTCCGGCCTGCGCTTTGCCCGCGCGGCCAACGTGGTGGACACCACCGCCGCCGGCGACAGTTTCAACGCAGGCTACCTGTTCGAACGGGCGCGTGGGTCGGAACAGGCCGTGGCCTTGCAGGCCGGGCACGATCTGGCGTCACGGGTGATCGGCCACAAGGGCGCGATCATCGACATCTGAAGCGCGGACTACCCCCGGCCACGATAGGGCGGCACGCCCTGATCGGGAATCCAGACATCTGCAGGCATGGCTCCCGTTTGCCAGAACACGTCAATCGGGATGCCGCCGCGCGGATACCAGTACCCGCCGATCCGCAGCCAGCGCGGTGACAGCAATTCCACCAGCCGCCGTGCAATCGAAACGGTGCAATCCTCGTGGAATGCGCCGTGATTGCGGAATGCGCCCAGAAACAGCTTGAGCGATTTGGATTCGACCAGCCACTGATCTGGTACATAATCAATGACAATATGTGCAAAATCCGGCTGGCCCGTCATCGGGCAAAGCGATGTGAACTCGGGCGCGGTGAAGCGCACGCAATAGGACACATCCGCCTGCGGGTTCGCCACACGCTCCAGAACCGCCTGCTCGGGGGTTTCGGGCAACTCGGTCTTGCCGCCCAGTTGTTTCAGGTCGCTGTAAATCGTTTCCATATGATGTTCCTTCGGCGGGTCAGACCCCGCGTTTGTTGCCCCAGAGCAAGACGTGAAGTTGCGGCAGAACGCGCGGCGCGAACCAGCCGTCGGCGGTGACCTTCTCGACCAGCCACAACAGCCGGTCCGACAGGTCCTGGGGGTCAACCGGCTGGGCCGGATCGACCTGCGGGTTGCCGGGTTGCAGGTACAGCGGCAGCGTCGGAAAACGCGCGGCCACTTGTTGCGCCCAAGCATAGTCGGCGTCGTCAAAGATCACGATTTTCAGAACCGTCTGCACGGCCCCTTGGCCCGCCATGATACAGGCGTCAAAGGCATCCCAATCCACCGTCTCACCGCTGGAGGGCGGTTTGGGGCTGAGCACAAGCGTATCAAGATCCCCGAACCACGGTTTCGCCACCGACCCTTGGGTCTCGCAGGCAAAGCGATAGCCTGCCTGCTGCCCCCGCGCGATCAGGGCGGTAAAGTCCTGAATGGCGGGATTGCCGCCCGACAGCGACACCGTCAACGGATTGCCCCGCGAGAGGCGCGTGATCTCGGCCCAGACCTGATCCGTGGTCATCCGCGCCCAGCTTTGACGATGCACGGGGTCAACCGCGTGCAGACTGTCGCACCAGACACAGCGGTAATCGCACCCGCCCGTGCGTACGAACACCGTCGGCTCCCCGATCAGTGCGCCTTCGCCCTGGATGGTGGGGCCGAAAATTTCGGCAATGCGCAGCCCGGTCATGGCCTGTATTCCGCCCATGTCTTGGGCGTCTCGCTGACCCTGACCGCGGTCGTCTCGGGCCAGCGCGCGGCGCACCAGTCATAGAAATGGCGCGCCATGTTCTCGCCGGTTGACGGCACGCCCATCACGTCGTTCAGATGCCTGTGGTCGAACGCCGCGTCAATATAGTCTTTCAGCGGCTTCAACTCGCCATAGTCGCGCACGAACCCGTCCGCATTCAGCGCTTCCGCCGCCAGTTCGACCACCACGACATAGTTGTGCCCGTGCAGGCGCGCGCATTGATGCCCGTCAGGCAGATGCGCCAGTTGATGCGAGGCGGAGAAATGGAACTCCTTGGTGATCCTGTACATCAGCCCTGCCCCCGTTGCGCCACGGCCTGCACCCAGAAATCCGGGTCGTCATAGGTGGTGGGGTCGCTGACACCGGCCAGATCAAAGGCTTCGCGGCGTTCCACACAGGTGCCGCAGCGCCCACAATGATGCGCGCCGCCTTTGTAGCACGACCATGTATCGACAAAGGGCGTGCCAAAGCGGTAACCTTCGGTGACGATGTCCGCTTTGGTCCGGTGCACGAAAGGCGTGTACAGCGACACATCCGCATAGCCGTCCAGCGCCTGTTTCTGCATGGCGTCAAAGGCTTCGGCAAACGCCGGGCGGCAATCGGGATAGATAAAGTGATCGCCCCCGTGCACCGCCGTCGCCACCGAGTCGTCGCCACGCGCGGCGGCCACGCCAAAGGCGATGGTCAGCATGATCGCGTTGCGGTTTGGCACCACGGTGATACGCATGCTTTCTTCGGCGTAATGCCCGTCAGGCACGTCGATGTCGTCGGTCAGCGCCGAGCCGGTCAGAGCCGCCCCGATGGCGCGCAGGTCGATGATGTCATGGGGAACGGCCAGACGCTGGGCGCACAGGGCGGCATAGTCCAGTTCCTTGCGATGCCGCTGGCCATAGTCGAACGAGACAAGGCGGGTCAGTTCGTGTTGCTGCGCCACCATGTGCGCAAGCGATACCGAATCCAATCCGCCAGAGCAGATAACGATGGTTTTCATTTTGTACCCTTGTTTTGTTACCCGGGTAGGCTGCGACCGGGATGGCCCTATTAGCCGAGCGTGTTGCAGGTGCCAAGGGGCGGCACGGCGGAAAAATGCCGCCCCGCAATGCCGCAAATAAAAACGGCCCCGCGTGTGCCAACACGCGGGACCGTTCTGTCAAACCATCGGATCAGGCGTCCTGACCGACCTCTTGCCGCTGCACGCCCAGACCGTCGATGCCCAGCTCCATCACGTCGCCTTTTTCCAGATAGACCGGCGTGGGTTTGATCCCCATGCCAACACCCGGAGGCGTGCCGGTCGAAATCACGTCGCCCGGCTGCAAGGTGAACAGCCCGCTGAGATGTTCGATGATCTCGGCCACGGTAAAGATCATGGTTTGCGTGTTGCCGGTCTGCATCCGCTTGCCGTTCACATCCAGATACATCGCCAGCGCCTGCGGGTCCGCAACCTCGTCACGGGTCACCAGCCACGGGCCGGTGGGGCCGAAGGTGTCGCAGCTTTTGCCCTTGGTCCACTGGCCGGTCAGTTGCGACTGGTAGTGGCGTTCGGACACGTCGTTGATCACGCAATAGCCCGCGACATAATCCAGCGCGTCCTCTTTCGAGACGTATTTGGCGGCCTTGCCGATGACGACGCCCAGTTCGACCTCCCAATCCGTGTGGGTCGAGCCGCGCGGCTTCATCACCATGTCGTTGGGACCGACGATGGCGCTGTTGGCCTTCATGAACAGGATCGGATGTTCTGGGATCGCGGCACCGGTTTCGGCGGCGTGGTCGGAATAGTTCAGACCGATGCAGCAGAATTTGCCGATGTTGCCGACGCAGGGGCCAAGACGGGGATTGCCGTCGACCTTGGGCAGGCTGGCGGGGTCGATGTCGCGCAGCTTGGCCAGACCTTCGTCAGACAGCACATCGCCCGCGATGTCGCTCACAACACCCGACAGATCGCGCAGCGTGCCATCGGCGTCCAGCATCCCCGGCTTTTCGGCGCCCGCGTCGCCGTAACGTAGCAGTTTCATATTTTTGTCCTTCTTCCTGATAGTGTCGTGTTAACCCGACCAGCCGCCGTCGATGATGTGGGGCTGTCCGGTGGTAAATCCGCTTTCGTCGCTGGCCAGATACACGACCAGCGCCGCAATCTCTTCCGCTTTTGCCACGCGGCCCATCGGCTGGCGCGACACGAAGGCCTCCAAGGCGGCCTCATAGCTGCCCATCTCTTCGCCCAGCGCCTTAACGCGGTCGTGCCAGCTGGGGCTTTCGACGGTGCCGGGGCAGATACAATTGCAGCGCACGCCGGTCTTGATGTAATCCACCGCCACCGATTTCGTCAGGCCGATCACTGCCGCCTTGGTGGTGCCATAGATGAACCGGTTCGGCGCGCCGATGACGGATGAGCAGGCCGACGACATGTTCACGATCGACCCCGCGCCGCGTTCGACCATGCCGGGCAAGGCCGCGCGGATGGTGCGGAACATGGCCCGCACGTTCAGGTCAAAGGCAAAGTCCCATTCGTCGTCGCTGGCATCCAGCACCGTGCCGTGGTGCACAAAGCCCGCGCAATTGAACAGCACGTCAGGTCGCGACTTGGCAACACCTGCGTTCACGCTGTCGGTGTCGCGGGCGTCCAGCACCATCGTCTCGATCCCGTCGCCCTTGAGTTCGGCCAGCGCCTCGGCGCTGATGTCGGTGGCAAAGACCTGCGCCCCCTCGGCGGCCATCGCCAATGCGCTGGCGCGACCGATCCCCTGCCCTGCGGCGGTGATCAATGCGCGTTTGCCGTCCAGTCTGCCCATGTTCTCTCTCCCTTGATGAATTCAATGCGGTGCGATGTTGGCGGCCTTGTCCGCCGCGGCGCGCTTGCCCAGGATGCGCTCGCGTTGCCAGATGTAGAAACCTGCGGCGATGATGATCAGCCCGCCCGCCAGCGTCCAAAGCGTGGGCCACTGGCTGAAGAAAATGATGCCCGAAACCGCGGCCAGGACGATCTGGATATAGACCACAGGCGCCAGGATCGACGCATCGGCCATGCGGTGCGCCCAGGTGGCCAGGATATGTCCGGTGCCGCCAAAAATGCCGATCAAGGCGAAAAACACCCAGTCGGCAGGCGCTTGCGGCCAGACCCACGAGGACAGCGCAAAGGGCGCGATGCACACTGTCGCCAACCCCGAGGACCAGGTCTGGCTGGTCGCGTTGCTTTCCACCCCCGCCAGCAGGCGGGTCATCAGGAAATAAAGCGACGCGCAGACCAGCGCGCCAAGGTTGAGAAACATCGCGGGGTGAAACTCGGCCCCCCAGGGCTGCATCACCACCAGCACGCCGACAAAACCCACACAGACCGCGATGATCCGGTGCATCCCCACCCGCTCGCCCAACAACGGGATCGCCAACAGCGTCACGACGATGGGACCGGCGAACATGATCGTCGTGGTCACGGTGATCGGCAGATAATACAGCGCGTTGAAATTCAGCGCCGTGCTGCCCAGCAGGAACGCGGACCGCAGGATCTGCTTGCCCGGTGCCATCGACACCAGCGCCTCGCGGCCTTCACGCGGGACAAAGACCGCAAGCGCCAGCAGGAAGTGCACCGCATAGCGTACGAACACCACTTGCAGTGCAGGCAGGCCAGCAAGAACCAGCCATTTGGCCGATGTGTCGATCATGGTGAAAAAGACCACAGCGCCAGCCATGGCGGTCAGGCCCATGGCCGTGCGGTCTTCGCGGGGCAGTACGTGATGGGGCATTCAGTTCGCCTTGACAGAGGTTGCGCGCATCGACACCCGCAGAGGCGCCAGGGGGGCGACCTGCGCGGCGGTGCCGTCAACCGATGCGTAAGGCGGACCCGCCAAGAGGTCCAGAGCACGGGCCCGATCAATGCGGCTTTCGGGGAGGGGCGCACATCTTTGACGCGCCTGCGCGCAAACGGTCCCGCTGGACCCGTGCAGGAGACGCCCGTCTTGCGCGGCGTTTGGTGGAAAACGGTCGAACATCACACTTCAGGCACCGCCACGCGCATCCGACGGCCAGCGGAACACATTGGACGGGTTGCGCGGTGTCAGCACGTAGAAAGTCACCGCGCCACCCGCCTTGACCGCCAGCGACAGGGCACCGTCCAGACCGACACAGCCCTTGTCCAGCTTGGCATCGCCTTTGGCCGCGGTCCCGGCGTGGTCAAGCACCAGAACACCGTCTTTGGCAAACTTGCGATGGTCGTCTGCGGTCAATCGCATCGAAAACTCCTGAAGATATCTGAAACCCCGGATCGGGGCGCGCACGCCCCGATCCTCTAGAGAAAGATCGTCACGATCGGCGGCCATGCCAGCAACACCGCCAGCGCCAGCAACTGCAGGGCGATGAACGGAAGGAAGCCGCGGAAGATATCGGTCAGCGAAATCTCGGGCGGGGCCACGGATTTCAGGTAGAAGGCGGCCGGCCCAAAGGGCGGCGACAGGAAACTGACCTGCATGTTCATACAGAACACCACGCCGAACCAGATCGGGATATAGCGCGCATCGACGCTGCCGAGAAATCCGATCTCTTCGGCGGGCAGGCGCACCACGATGGGCAGGAACACCGGCATGATCAACAGCACGATGCCGACCCAGTCCATGAACATCCCCATGATCAGGAACACGACCATCATCACCAGAATGATCCCCATCGTCGGCATATCCGCCCCCACGATCAGGTTGGCCACATAGGTCGGCCCTCCCACCAGCGTATAGGCCGCAGCCAGCGCGGCCGCACCGATGGTTACCCAGATGATCGTACCGGTGGATTTCAGTGTACGGATCAGGCTGTCCCAGACGATGTCAAAGGTCATCTCGCGGCGCAGCAACCCGATTGCAAAGACCGCAACCACGCCCATGCCGGCCGCCTCGGTGATGCCGGTGATGCCGCCATAGATCGACCCCAGCACAACCCCGATAACGACAATCGGCGCGATCAGCCCCTTGCCCATGGCCCAGCCCCGGCTGGTCCGCTCGCGCCCGACCACGAAAAAGATCAGCACCAACGCCAGCACGAACGTGCCCGCAATCCACGGAATGTCCGACACCATGCCCAGCGGGATCGGGTCCAGCCCTTCGCGGATGGTGTTTTCCCCCGTCACGGTAAAGAACAAAGCCCGTACCATCAGCACTCCGGCCAGCCACAGCGTGAACCGCGACAGGAAGCCCAGGAACATCAGCCCCTTTTCACTGCCGCGCGGCTCGCCCGGAACCGGCGCGGGCAAGGGGGCCAGCGACGGGTTCAACTGTGTCCGCACCACGATGTAGATCAGGAAGAAAGACGCCAGCATGAACCCCGGCAGGAAGGACGCAGTGAACAGCGCCTTGATCGAGGTTTCGGTGACCAGACCGTAAAAGATCAGGACAATCGAGGGCGGAATCATCGTGCCCAGTGACCCTGACGCACAGATCGTGCCGATGGCAAGGTTGCGGTCATATCCCAGCCGCAACATCTGCGGCAGCGCAATCAGGCCCAGCAACACGACCTCGCCGCCGATGATGCCGGACATGGCCGCCATGATCACCGCCATGATCGAGGTCACGATGGCAATGCCGCCGCGCACCTGGCTGAGCCAGACGTTCAGCGACGAATACATGTCGCGCGCAATGCCCGACCGTTCCAGCATTGCCGCCATGAATATGAACAACGGGACAGATATGAGAACATAGTTCGTCATCTGCCGGTACACCGCCTGCCCCAGCACCGACAGCGGCCCGCGCCCGAAAGTGCCGAACAACAGATCGGGCGGGAATTTCAGCGCCAGCGTGACAACAGCGAGAAAGGCCGAGGCAAAGCCAAGCGGCATGCCGATTGCCAGCAGTGCGAACATCGCCAGCAGGATGATCAGGGACAGGGTGCCGATATCGACCATTGAATTCAGTCCTCTTTCAACGTGCGGCGGATGTTTTCGATCTCGGTTTCGTCGATTTCATCCATGGGGGTGTGTTCTTCGGGGTCCTTGTGCCAATCCGCGATCAGGTTCGACACGGCCTGAATGGCCACCAGAACGATAATCAGCAGAACCGCAGGCTTGATCGTTCCGGGAATGGGTGGGTCCCATGCGGTGCCAAAGGTCTCCATCCGCAGGAACCGCTTGGCCGCGTCCGAATAACCGCCCCAGACCAGCGCAAAGGCAAAGCCCACGATCAGCAGGACCGAAAATGAATCAGCCGCCTTTTGTGCCCAGCGGGGCATCATGTTGTAGATGATGTAGATTCGGATGTGGCTGCGTTGCTGCATGGCGTAAAGCCCGGCCAGCAGGAACACGATTGCCGCAATCCACAAGGACAGTTCGTTCGCCCATAGCGTCGGGCGGGCAAAGACATAGCGCGAGACAACCTCGTAGAACATGACCAGCACCACAAAGGCCGTCATGATCATCGCCAGCCGTCCCAGAACCACGGACACCAGATCGAAAAACCCCTCTGGCCGGGTTTCAATCGCGCCCTTGGTGTCGGACAGAAACAAGGACGCAAACAGCAGCGCCGCCACCAGACAGACCAGCATCGCCTGCACCAGCGGCCTGCCGGACGGGCGGATCATTTCGTACATCCCGTAGGCGTTTTCCAAAAACAGTCGCTGGCCGATCAGCAGCGCATAAATGACAACCGTCAGCACCACGAACCCGATCATCGCGGTCTTGACCGGTGCGCGCATCCGGCCCAGCCACAGCGAATTTTCCTGCATCATTTGCCTCCCCACAAGGTTCTCCCGAACAGTCCCGTCCGGTGAAAGAAGGCGGGCCGATCAGGCCCGCCTTGATGTCGGCGTCAGACGTGCGTCCGCCGCCGGATCACTCGCTCAGCAGACCCAACTGCTTGAGGTAGGTCTTGTGGCTTTCCAGCAGCGCGGCCGCTTCGGGCGAACGTGTGCCCCAGTCGTCCCATGCTACCTGTGCGGCACGACGGAACTCGGCGCGGTCCTCAGGCGACCAGTCGTACAGGGTCACGCCCTGCTCTTTCAGCGCAGCCGCCGCCTCGGCGTTGGCTTTCTCGTTGGACAGGGCGACATGGAAAGACAGCTTTTGCCATGCTGTGTCGATGATGCGGCGCTGACCTTCGGTCAGACCTTCCCAGACGTCCTGATTGCACGCC
Source organism: Pseudosulfitobacter pseudonitzschiae (assembly GCF_900129395.1). Lineage (GTDB taxonomy): Bacteria > Pseudomonadota > Alphaproteobacteria > Rhodobacterales > Rhodobacteraceae > Pseudosulfitobacter > Pseudosulfitobacter pseudonitzschiae. Next base: position 596,409 of record NZ_FQVP01000002.1, on the reverse strand, counting down.
AGGTGATCCGACGGCATCGAATGAAAGCCCGGATAGGTGGCGTGTTTGACGATGTCGTACAGACCCAGGCCGACGTTGTTGGCCAGACCCGAGGCGTCGGCGCCGTCGATGATACCGGTTTCAAGTGCGGTAAAGATCTCGGTGAAATCCATCACGATGGGCGACGCGCCCAGTTCCTGGAAAATCTCGGTCTCCATTCCGGGAGGCGAGCGGAATTTCCAGCCTTTGACATCTTCGAAACCGGCCAGGGGCTTGGACGAGGACAGTGATTCCTGACCGTAGATCGACCAGCCGATCAGCTGCATGCCCTGGGCGTTGTACAGCTCTTGGGCGGCGGCATAGCCGTCACCGTAATACAGCCAGCTGTATTGCTGCCACGGCGTGTCATAGCCACCCATGATGTCGCCGACGAACTGGAACGCGGGGTTCTTGCCGGTCTGATAGGCGCCGCCCGTGGCGTCGCAATCCAGGATGCCGTTGATCGCGGCGTCAAATGTCTCGGTCGTGGCAACCACCGAGGATGAATAGAACATTTCGATGGAAATCTCGCCATCTGACATGGTCTGAACATCGTCAATCCACTGGGCCAGCAGCTTGCCGGTGGGGTGTTCGGTGGCATAGTGCGTCTGGATGCGCAACGTCACATCCTGGGCGAACGCGCTGCCTGCAACCATGGCCGCAGCAGCTGTCGACAGCAAAAGTGTCTTCAGTTTCATAATGTCTTTCCTCCCTAAGCGACATCGAGGCCGCCCTCTTTTTCATTCCATACTTCTGCAACCAGAAGTTGGTCAGGATGGTATACCATCTGCCCGGAGCCTAGCGGGTCACATATCGACAATCAACAAATTTCGGTATACCAAATTGAAAACGGAGACATGTCGCGCAGAACATGCGATACCCAGCCCGGCCCCTTCAGGTGATGGACACTTTATGACCGAAAACCCACTGTCCGAGCAGATCGCAAACCAGCTGCGCCGCAACATCCTGCGCGGCAAACTGCCCCCCGGTGCGAGCATCAAGGAGCGCGACAACGCGACAGAAATGGGGGTCAGCCGCACGCCCCTGCGTGAAGCAGTGCGCATTCTGGCCAAGGAAGGTCTGGTTGACCTGCGCCCCGCGCGCAGCCCCATCGTGTCGATCCCCTCGATCAAACAGGTCTCGGACGAGGTCGAAGTGTTGCTGGCCGTGGAAAAGCTTTCGGGCGAACTGGCATGCGGACGCGCGACTGATGCGGACATTGACGAGATCGAACAGATCGTTGAACAGATGGCTGACCTGTTTGACACCGCCGACCCGCTCGACCTGTTCGAGATCGACATGAGCTTTCATTCAGCCATCGCGCGCGCCTCGCACAACGCACCATTGGCCGAAATCCACCGCACCTTTCTGGCGCGGCTGTGGCGGTCGCGGTTTCTGGCGGCGGTCAAACGGCGCAACCGGGAACGGGTCATCTCGCATCACCGCCAGATCGTCGCCGCCCTGCGCGCGCGTGATCCCCAGGCGATCCGCGCGGCCATCGGCGTTCACCTGGACAAGCTTGGCGACGACATTATCGGCGTGATCAAGCAAGAGCTTGAGGCCAACGGCCCCACCGGCACCGACTGACGCGGCCGCCATGAGCCGCGCGCCCAACCTGCACGCCCTGCCCTATTTCGAGGCTGTCGCCCGTCGGGGCAGCCTGGCCCGCGCGGCCGAAGAAATGTCCGTCTCGCCCTCGGCCGTCAGCCAGCAGATCAAGCTGTTGGAGCAGCAACTGGGGGTCAAGCTGTTCCGCCGCGCGGGCCGCGTGCTCAGCCTGACACTGGAGGGCGAATTGCTGGCGCAAACCGCAGGGACGGCGCTGCGGATGCTGACCGATGCGCAGGCCAACCTGGGCCGCACCCGCACATCGCACCGGCTGAACCTGCGCGTATCGCCCAGCTTTGGCGTGCGGTGGTTGGGGCCGCGCCTGGCGGATTTCCTGACCCGTTACCCTGACTGGGACCTGCGCGTGGATGCCGCCCCCGACCCTACCGATTTCGACCGCGAGATCATGGACATGGACATCCGCTATGGCACCGGCGACTGGCCGGGACTGTGGTGCAAACCGCTTGTGCACGATCATATCCTGCCGCTGGCGCACCCTGACTACTTGGCCGGCCTGCCCGCCAATGATCCGCTGTCGCAGGCCCGCCTGATCGACAGCCCGCGCGCCCATGTGCAATGGGATTTCTGGCTGTGGCACAACAAGGTGACAGGGGCGAACAACCGCAAAACCGTGCTGATGGACCGTTCGTCCATGGCGATCCAGCTGGCCTTGGACGGTGCCGGTGTCGTGCTGGAATCCATGGCGCTGGCGACGGCGGAAATGCAGGCGGGCGATCTTGTTCCGGTCTGCCCCGACCTGCCGGTCCTGCGCTTTCCCGCGCATTGGGTCCGTTGCCCCGCCCGCTTTGTCAAACGCCGCCCGGTGCAGGTGTTTATGGGCTGGGCCGAAACGCAGGCCGCGGCACATGCCGAAGACATGAAGGCCTTGATGGCGCAGCACCGGATGCAAGTCGAAGACATCGTGCCCCAGGCTGCATGGCAGCAACGCCCGTTTTGAAAGCGCGGCATGCCGCCGAAGGTCGGGGGCAAGCTGCGGTAAAGTCTGGCCGCGTCCGTTCGCAAGACCTCAGGACGCGGCCCGGTTCAACGTGTCACGCCAGATGGGCGCGCAGCATCCATGCGAATTTCTCGTGCGCGCGCCCGCGTTCGATCGCCAGGTCCTCGGTCAGCGTGTCGCCGTTTTCGCTCGCCACATGCTCAAGCCCGGACAGGGTTGCCGACAGCTGTTCCTGCGCATCCAGCAGGATCTGGATCATTTCCTTGTCGGACTGATGCCCGTCATGTTCGTCGATTTTCGACCGTTTCAGCATACCCGCCAGTTGGCCCTCGGCGTGGCAATCCAGCGCACGGATACGTTCGGCCAGATCGTCCTGCGCGACGAAGTGATCTTCGTAAAGCGTCTGGAACAGGGCGTGCAGCGGGCCGAAAGACATGCCTTTGACGTTCCAGTGAAAGTTCTGCGCCAGCATGGTCGCCACGGCGGTTTCGGCCACGGCCTGGTTCAGCGCCTCGGCAATCGCCTCGCGTGCGCTGGTGCTGATTTCGGATACAGGTTGTCCCATCGGGTGCTCCTTCAGTTGTTTAAGTGGAATGTATGCTGACCATATGTGTCGGCAACGCGTCGGATCAAAAAAGCGACCCATCGGCGCAAATAGGCCGGTACGCGGCGGGCAATCAGGAAATACAGGCTGTCGCTGTCGCCCCGGCTGGCCGCATCAATCGCCGCCAGAACCCAGCGTTCGTCAAAGCTCAACTCGGCCTCGCCCACCCGAAAGAACCGTGTCGGACGGCCAAAAGCCTCGGGCAATGCGCCCAGAAGGGTGTGCAATGCCTTTTCCGGCGATGCGTCGATCATGGCACAGGCCTGCTCAACCCCCAGCCGAGCAGAGGCGCGGCAGCCACATGCGGCAATACGCAGCGCAGACAATGTGGTCCGGTCGGGTTCCACAGGCGCGCAATCGGGTGCATACAAAGGCTGGATATAAGACGGTTTCATGATCAAACCCGCGTGTATAAGGGTCACAAAGAGCTGGACGACTCTAATTTCCGACAATATTGCTCAGGTTTATGAAGATAACAAGATCACTCTTTGTCGCGGCCTTTTTCGGCACACTTTTGCTGTCGCAGGCAGACGCACAATCCGACCGCTATTCAGGCATCGTGGACGATCCCCATCTGAACGTGGTTCCCCGCACGCCCGCCGAGGCCGAGCGCATCGCAAAGGTTCTGGCACCGCCGCAGGATTTCACCGCGCCGCAGCGGTTCGAGGACCTGCCCGGCGGTGCGGCCACCGTGCGTGTCAAACCCAACGCCGATGCGTTTTCGCAACCCTCCGCCAATCTCAGCTTCGAGGACGAGCTGAATTTCAAGGTCGGCAACGGGCTGTTCCGCAAGATCTGGGTCTCGGCGCCGTCGTCCACATTGGCCTCGGATGGCCTGGGACCACTGTATAACGCGCGGTCCTGCCAACGGTGCCACCTGAAGGACGGGCGCGGCCATCCGCCGGAGCCCGATGCCGAAAACGCGGTGTCGATGTTCCTGCGCGTCTCGATCCCCGACGACGCCGCCCGCATTGCCGACATTCAGGATTATCTGGGCACCGCACCCGACCCGACCTATGGCACGCAACTTCAGGATTTTGCCCTGCCCGGCCTGCCCGCCGAATACCGGCTGCAGATCGACTATGAAGAACGCGCCGTGACCCTGGCCGACGGAACCACCGTGATGCTGCGTGATCCGACCTATACCGCAGCCGATCTGGGCTATGGCCCGCTGCACCCGCAGGCGATGCTGTCGCCCCGCGTGGCACCGCAAATGATCGGTCTGGGCCTGCTTGAGGCGATCCCCGCCGCCGACATTCTGGCGCTGGCCGACCCCGACGATGCAGACGGCGACGGCATTTCGGGCCGCCCCAACGTGGTCTGGTCGGACGAGTTCAACCGCCCCATGCTGGGCCGTTTCGGCCTGAAGGCCGGCGCACCCACGGTCCTGCAACAAAGTGCCGGTGCCTTTGCCGGTGACATCGGCATTTCCAACCCGCTTTACCGCGATCCCTTTGGCGAATGCTCGACCATTCAGGATGCCTGTCGCACCGCGCCGCATGGTGACGGCGACGTGCGCGAGTTCGAGATCGACCAGGAGGGGCTGGATCTGGTTGTGTTCTATTCGCGCAACCTGGCGGTGCCGGCGCGGCGCGACGTGGGCGATCCGCAGGTCTTGCGCGGCAAGCAAGTGTTTTACGACACCGGGTGCGCGTCCTGCCACCAGCCGTCCTTTGTCACCAGCCGCCTGGCCGACCGCCCCGAGCAAAGCTTTCAGCTGATCTGGCCGCACACCGACATGCTGCTGCACGACATGGGCCCCGGCCTGGCAGACAACCGTCCCGAAGCGGTGGCCGATGGCACCGAATGGCGCACCGCCCCGCTGTGGGGCATCGGTTTGACGCAGCAGGTTTCGGGGCATACGCTGTTCCTGCACGACGGGCGCGCGCGGTCGTTGCTGGAGGCGATCCTGTGGCACGGAGGCGAGGCCCAACCGGCCCGCGACCGTGTTGTGAACATGCCCAAGCCCGACCGTGATGCGCTTGTATCCTATCTGGAGAGCCTTTGATGCGTCTTGCCATCCTTTTTGCCCTGCTTCCCCTGTCAGCCATGGCCGACGATCGGGTGGATGCAGCCCTTGACCAGCATATTTTGCCCGCCTTCGCCCATCTGACGGACAGCACTGCGGCCCTTGCCGCCTCGCAGGACTGCGCACCTGTCGCGGCCTGGGCGCAGGCGTCGGACGCATGGCAGGCGGTGTCGCACCTGCGCTTTGGTCCCACGGAAGTGAACAACCGCGGCTTTGCGCTGGCCTATTGGCCCGACCCGCGCGGGGCCACCCCCAAGGCGTTGAACACATTGCTGGGCGATGACGCCCCTGCGGTGGCCGATGCATCCGTCGCGGGGCGCGGTTTCTATGCGATGGAGTTCCTGCTGTTCGACCCCGCCTATCCCGCCAGCGATGCCCGCTGCGCGCTGGTGCACGCGTTGGCCGAGGATGCAAACACCACAACCAAAGCCATCGCCCAAGACTGGAACGACCGCTACGCCGATCTGCTGCGCGATCCGACGAATGCGACCTATCAATCGGACACAGAGGCGCTGCAAGAGTTGTACAAATCCCTGCAAACCGGGCTTGAGTTCACCTCGGACACCCGCATTGGCCGCCCCTTGGGCACCTTTGACCACCCCCGCGCCACCCGCGCCGAGATGCGCCGGTCGGGCCGGTCGCTGAACAACGTGGTCGTATCGCTGACCAGCCTGCAACAACTGGCCCGCGCGCTGGCCTCAGAAGACCCCGAGTTGACCACAGAGATCGACGCGGCATTCGACACGGCATTGGCCCGCGCGGACGAGATTGCACAGATCGAGGGCGGGGCCGATTTCAGCTTTGTGGACGACCCGCAGAACCACCTGAAACTGGAAGTGCTGCAACAAAACATCGACGCCATCCGAGACCTGCTGGCGATGAAGCTGGGGCCGCAATTGGGCGTCAGCGCGGGGTTCAACTCTCTGGACGGAGACTGACATGGCAAACCGCCGACAATTCCTTGCGGGGCTTCTGGCCTCGGGCCTTGCGCCCGTGCCCACATGGGCCGACGCGGGCAGCCCGGCCTATCTGTCCGCCGCGCGTCTGCCGGATGAAAGCTATGTGCTGACCGGGCTGGACCGTCAGGGGGCCGAACGGTTCCGCATCCCCCTGCCCGCGCGCGGCCATGCCGCTGCCGCGCACCCGACCCAGCCCGTCGCCGTGGCCTTTGCCCGCAGGCCGGGGCGCTTTGCGCTGGTGCTGGATTGCCGCGATGGTGCGGTGCTGGCGCGACTGGACAGCCCAGAGGGGCGGCATTTCTACGGGCATGGCAGCTTTGACGCCAGCGGGCAGTATCTGTTCACCACCGAGAACGACTATGACGTAGGTCAGGGCCGCATCGGCGTCTGGGACGTGGCGGCGGGATATACCCGCATTGGCGAGTTTGCCTCGGGCGGGGTTGGCCCGCATGACATGAAACTGCTGCCACAGGGCGGCTTCGTTGTCGCCAACGGCGGCATCGACACCCATCCCGACAGCGGGCGGCTGAAGCTGAACCTGCCCACGATGCGGCCCAATCTGGCCTATCTGTCCGAAGACGGCGACCTGCTCGACATGGTCGAACCCCCGCACCACCACGCCTCGACCCGCCACCTGGCGGTGCGGGCCGACGGGCTGGTGGCCGTGGGGATGCAATGGCAGGGCGATGTGGCGCGGTCGCCTGCGCTGGTGGGCCTGCACCGGCGTGGCGAACCGCTGCGCCTGTTGGGCGATGCCGCGGCGCTGGAAGGCTACGTTGGCAGCATCGCCTTTTCCGGGAATGGCACGCAGGTGGCGATCACCTCGCCGCGCGGCGGCACGCTTGAGGTTTTTGACGCAGGCACCGGCGCGCTGGTGCAACGGCTGGCAGAACAGGACGTCTGTGGCGTGGTCGCGGCCAAGGACGGCTTGCTGGCAACGACCGGGCTGGGCCGGGTGATCCATGCCGACAGCAGCACGCGCCTGTTGCAGACCGTGCAACTGGCATACGACAACCACCTGATCGAGATTGCACCGCAGGGATAGGGGCGGGCCATGTCGGCCTAACAGTCAGGCATTTGTGATATGGGCCGGACGTTCAACATGATCTGAACCAAGGTCCGGTGTGCGGGACGGAGCGGACCCTGACCAAACAGATCATTCCCTCAACTGTCGCTGGCATTGGAACTTGGTAAGGACTGCTTTGAATTGAAAGTTTTGTTGCCAGCAATCACCGCATTTGCAGTACACATATCACCAGCGGCGGCCGCGTTGGCTTGGGTGCACTTCTCAACTGTTCCTCGTGTGAAGGCAGTCATGAAGCTCACCGCTAAACTTGTCACTTTGGTGGTAATCTCTTTATTTATATATCTGCACTTAGCAGAAACGCTTTGTGATGGCAGCGCAGTGAAGGGCTTTGTCCGGTGCTCATTTTTTCCGGTCAGCATCGCAAATCTGTCGATACCAATCTACTTGCTATCGGTGACGGCGCTTGGCGGGTGGTGTCTTGTAGTCACAGCGATATGCGGTTGGGCGGAGATTGCCGCGATGAGAGGACGAAACGACAGGCAATAATACCTCAAACCGGACCTTAACCGCGGCCTACACGAATGACTGCCCCGCTCAGCAATACAGCATAACGACCTCAGCCCTCTGATCTGTTCAACCCGAAGCCCCCGCCCCGCTCAGCCACCCATGCGCCGTCGCCAGTTTGTCCTGCACCGTCTGGCTGTGCACGAACGGATAGATATCGTCGTGCCCGATGGACCGGTTCACGTGGTTCAGCGCCAGCCCGTAGGCCCCTGCCGTGTCGATCAACGCCTTGGCGTCGGTCTCTGCATAGGCGTCGTATTTCAGGTTGTTCAGCACCGGCAGGGTCAGCCCCGCCTCGACCGCGCTGTCCAGCATGTCGGCCAGATGCATCACATGGGCCGAGGTTTCCGCCCAATCCTCATGGGCGTGGGCCGAGGCATAGGGCGTGATGAAACGGTCTACCCAGTCAGCGGGCGCGCCGTTGGCATAGTGGCGCTTTAACGCCGCGCCATAGTCGGCCTGCGGATCACCAAAGATGGGCGTAAACTGCGCTTCGAAATCGGAGTGCGCAGCGGCGAGGCGTTCGAACAGGAAATGCGCAATCTCGTGGCGAAAATGCGCAGTCATGGTCCGCAACCGCTCGCTCAGCGCCTCGCGGCGGCGCACCTCTTCGATAGGGTCCGCTTCGGCAAGGTTGATGGTGACCAACCCGTTCTGGTGCCCCATGATGATATTCGTATGGCCCTTGGCGGTGTCTTCCGACAACAGGTGGAACCGCGGGTTGGGTCCGGTGTCGGCGTCGGTGAACCACCCCCAGCGACCCAGTGTCGCCAACACCCAGCGTTTCGACGCCTCGGCGCGCGACCACAGCGCCAGGTTGTCCCCCTGTTTGATGTCGGGCACGACCTCGGTCATGGCACAGGACCGGCAAAGGCCGGTGTCGGCCTGCTCGGCCACCCAGTTGCATCCGATCTGCGCCCGGTTGGCACAGGTTGGCGCGCCCGGAACAAAGCCGTCGTTTTCGGGATCATAGACCAGCGTATTGCCGCAGATGCACCGCTGGTTCCAGAAATAGGCCGTCGCCTTGCAGCTTGGGCAGGCATAGATGCGCATTGCGTCAGTATCCGTTCATAAAGGCAGTCGTGGGGAGGTCATGCCTGTGTGACATGCCAAGAGGGGCGCACCGATGTTCAGGTCACCACCTTGACGTCAACCGATTGCGCGGTGGTCTGGTTCCCTGCCGAGCGCAAATGCCCGATGTCGGGGCTGACATCAGCGTAATCGCGCCCGTAGCCCACCACGACATGATCCGTGCCCACGACGCAGCAATTGGTCGGGTCGTATTCCACCCAGCCCAGCGCGGCGCCGCACCAAGCCTTGACCCAGGCGTGCATCGCATCCGCCCCCTCCAATCGTGGCGCGCCCTTGGGCGGGATCGTGCGCAGATAGCCGCTGACATAGCCTGCTGGAATGCCCAGAGATCGCAGGGCAAGGATCATGATGTGGCTGTAGTCCTGACAGACCCCGCGCCTGAGCTTGAAGGCATCGACCGGGTTCGTGTCCACAGTGGTGGCCGTGGCGTCAAAGGTCATGACGCCGTGCAATGCCTCGCCCAGCCGCATCACCGTGGCGGCCACGCTGTCGCGCGCGCGGCGGATGTCGCGGGCAAAGGCGGAGATTTCCGAATTTGCCGTCAGACGCGGCGACGGTCCCAGAAAATGCGTGGGCGACAACGGTCCCATGTCGCGCAGGTCGGACAGCTCAACCGCCAATTGCTCGGCGTTCAACGGAAAGTCCAGCAAGGGTGCGGGCTGTTGGACCGCGACCCGACAGGCCATCGAGATCACCATTTTGCTGTGCACATCCGCGTGGACAAAGGTGGTGGTCTGGTTGCCGAAAAAATCCACGCTGTCGAATTGCTCGGACGGCTGCGGCGTGATCGTCAGCATCGACAGTTTCAATTGCTGCCGCTGCCCCAGCGCGCGCGGCACCACGCGGACCACGTGCCGCCCATTGCCAGCGGGCAGATGGTAGGTGTGGGTCAGCACCAGACGGATGTCATATTCCATGGCTACACCAGATAGGTTTCGGTCAGCGCGTCGGACAGCGCCCAAAGCTCTGCTTCGATCTGGTCGAACACCTCTTCCGTCAGCTTGTCCGTGCTGATGGTGGCCAGCTGGGTCTCCAGCAACAGAACACGCTGCGCCACGGCGCCCAGCACCGCACCGCCGGTCTGTCCCGGCAGTTCCTTGATCTGCTGGTTGGCGCGGCTGACGTGAAAGCGGATCGAACGCGGGTTGTTTCCATCCAGCGCCAGCATGTGAAACACCGACGCCTTGTCCGCCACCACCGAGAACCGCGCGCGGTGCGACACGATGCTGTCCCCCAGCTCCAGCGCCAGGTTCAGCGCGCCGTCGGGGGCGTCCGCGCGGCCCAGTTCGCGCAAGACCCGCACCATGCCTGCCGCACGTTCCAGCGAAGTGCCAAGGCTGAGGAAACGCCAGCCATGCGAGCGGTACATATTCTCGTGCACCAGCCCGCTGAAACCGGTGATCTTGCGCAAAAGCAGGCTGATTTCCGACAGAACGTCGTCCGGCTCGACCTTGGTGGCGCGCAAACGGTCCACATCCTGCACGATGTCCTTGAGCGCCTTCATCCCGTCGGGGGAAAAGCGGTCACCGATCTTGGTCGCGGCGTGCAGCCCCTGATACAGCGGTGTCTCGAACCGCTCGGCGATCTTTGCCACCTCTGCGCTGACGTCATACATCAGACGCTTGCGGATATAACGCAGGATCGGCGCGTCGGGGCTGACCCCATCGCTGATGCGGGCGAAATAGGCGCGGAACAGACGGACGTTGAATTCGGCACGCTCGACGTTGCGGCCCACCCAGAACAGGTTGTCCGCCGCGCGCGAGGGCAGCGCCGCCTCGGAGAACGCCCGCGTGGGTGCATCCGCCGTGGGCGTCAGCAGGCTGGTCTGCGGCACCGGCCTGTCCGAGACGACCCACACATCCGCCACCTGGCCGCCGCGCTGCATCGCCAGCGCCTTGGGGTCATTGCCGCCGCTGACACGGGCATAGCCACCGTGCATCATCTGCCAGCCGCGCGCCGTGCGCACCAGAAACACACGCAGACACATGGGCCGCGCCACCAAACGACCGTTTTCATAGACAGGCGTGGTCGAAAGCGTCACCGTCTCCTGCCCCACCAGTTCACGGCCCGAGGTTTGCAGCAGCTTCATCACATGTTCGGGAAAGCTGCCCTGTTTGTCCGCGTCGAAAACGAAGGTGCCCGGATCCGCCATCAAGGGCACGGTGGAAAAGGCCGAACCCACCATCATCTGTTCGCAATGGTTGATCACATGGTCGCGTTCCGCAGCATGTCCGCACCACCACGTTGCGATGTTGGGCATGATCAGCGGCTGGCCCAGATGTTTCCGCGCAATCTTGGGCAGGAACGCCATCAGCGCGCGGGTTTCCAGCACCCCCGCCCCTTCGGCGTTCAACGTGCGCAGGGTGCGACGGCGCAAGGCGTCCAGCAGGCCCGGCGTGCCGATCAGCGATCCGGCATCCAGTTCCAGCGGGTCGATCATCGCCGCGGGCACACGGTTCCACAACAGGCTGAGCGGTTTCGGCCCCGACACCGTGCGCACCATCGCCTGGCCGTCCGTCACGATCAGATCCTCGCCCTCGACCAGCAACAGGCCCAGATAGCGCGCCAGATAGGCGTGTTCGGCATAATGCTGGTTCATCGGTCCGGGGCTGAGCATGGCAATCTGCCCCGTTCCCTTGCCCCGAAGATCAAACAGGCGTTGCTGGATCGCCTGGAAAAAGCCGGCGATGCGGTGGACGTTGGCATTGCTGAAAAAGTTCGGGAACACCCGTGTCAGCGCCACACGGTTCTCGATGGCAAAGCCGGTGGTGGTGGGCGATTCCACCAGATCGCTGATGACCCACCATTTGCCATCAGGACCGCGCCCGATTTCAAAGGACAGGAAATTCAGGAAAGGTTCGGATTTGGGATGCGCCCCCATCATCGGCCGCAGCCATGCCGGGTTCTGGCCCAGAAGCGCTGCAGGGATTTGCCCCGTGCGGACCAGGTCATTGGCCCCGTAGAAATCCTGAACCACATGTTCCAGCAGGTCCGCGCGCTGCACCAGCCCTGTGCCGATCTCGGCCCATTCGCTTTCGCCCAGGACCACAGGAATATGGCTCAGCGGCCATTCCCGTTCGGACGACACCGTGTCGTCGTACTGGCGGTAGAACACCCCCGCCTCGCGCAGATACTGGTCACCCCGGGCAAAACGATGCGCCATCCCTTCGGGGCTGAGCCCGCACAAGTGCTCCATCAGGTCGCGCCAGGCAGGTTTCACCGCACCGTCCGCGCCGATCATCTCGTCGTGGACGCCGGGCTGTGTGGTGTAGTTGGCCAGCAGGTCGTTGCCCGCTGTGCCAGTGTTGATGCGCGCGCTTGCCATATCCGGCTGACTACAACCCCGGGCGTCTGCGCAGGTCAAGCGTGAACGGGAATTCGGGGTGCGGTATTTCCGACGGCGGGGTAAAGGCACCCGTCGTATGGCCCAGCGGTTCGAACCGTGACAACCGCCGCGCTTCGGCCTCGTTTCCGTTCACGGGAAAGGTGTCAAAGTTACGCCCGCCCGGATGCGCCACGTGATAGCGGCAACCGCCCAGCGACCGTCCGGTCCACGTGTCGTAGATGTCAAAGGTCAGCGGCGCGTCGACCTCAAGCACGGGATGCATCGACTGTGCCGGCTTCCACGCCTTGTACCGTACGGCCGCCACGCGCGATTGCGGTGCCTTGGTCTGGGCCAGCGGCACCACGCGTTTGTTGGCGGTGACCCTGTAACGATCCGGGTTCGCGCCAGTCAGCTTGACCTGCAACCGCTCGACCGAGCTGTCGGTATAGCGCACCGTGCCACCGATTGCGCCTGTTTCGCCCAGCACGTGCCACGGCTCCAGCGCCTGGCGCAATTCCAGCGTGATCCCCTCGTAGGTGACTTCACCGCAGAACGGAAAGCGGAACTCGGCCTGCGCCTCGAACCACATGGGGTCCAGCGCCATGCCGTGCGCGCGCAGGTCGTCCAACACTTCGACAAAATCGTCCCAGATGAATTCGGGCAGCATGAACCGGTCATGCAATTGTGTGCCCCAACGGGTCAGGTTGCCGCTGATCGGACTGTCCCAGCAGCGGGCGATGATGGCGCGGATCAGCACCTGTTGCGCAAGGCTCATGCGCGGGTTGGGCGGCATCTCGAATCCACGGAACTCCACCAGCCCCAGACGCCCTGTGGGACCGTCGGGGGAATAGAGCTTGTCGATGCAAATCTCGGTGCGGTGGGTGTTGCCGGTCACGTCGATCAGGCTGTTGCGCAGCAGACGGTCGGTCAGCCACGGCGGCGGCACATCGCCCTTGGCCGGCGGCCAGATCTGGTCGAGCGCGATTTCCAACTCATACAACTGGTCATGGCGCGCCTCGTCGATGCGCGGGGCCTGAGAGGTGGGGCCGACAAAGGTGCCCGAGAACAGGTATGACAGGCTGGGGTGGCGTTGCCAGAAATGGATCAGGCTTTTCAGCAGATCGGGACGGCGCAGGAACGGACTGTCGGATGGTTTGACCCCGCCCACAACCACGTGGTTGCCACCGCCGGTGCCGGTGTGGCGGCCGTCGATCATGAACTTGTCCGCCCCCAGACGGCACTGGCGCGCCTCTTCATAGACGATCTCGGTGGTGTTGACGCATTCGGCCCAATTGGCGGCGGGATGAATGTTCACCTCAAGCACACCGGGATCGGGGGCCACGCGGATCACCTCGATGCGCGGATCGCTGGGCGGGCTGTAGCCTTCGATCAGCACCTTGTGGCCGGTTGCACTGGCCGCAGCCTCGGTGGCGGCGATCAGCTCCAGATAATCCTCAAGCGTTTCGACCGGCGGCAGGAACACACACAAACGCCCGTCGCGCGGCTCAACCGAAATGGCGGTGCGCACGGCCCCACTGAGGTCACCATCACTGGCCATGGTCTGCTCCACAACCTCTTGCCCGACGGTGGCATCGGTGCGGTGGGCCACGGCCTGCGGGCGTGCCGCGATCTCATCGGGATCGGCCAGCGGCGCGCGGTCATCCATCGGGTCCTGCGGGTTGATGAAAGGAAAGCTGGCCTCGGGGATATGCCGCAGCGTGCCCAGCGGCAGACGGTAGCCCACGGGGCTGTCACCGGCGACCAAAAACACCTTGCCGCGCCGCATGTTCCACACTTCGGACATCCAGCGGCTTTGTGCACGCGCCTGCCAGCGCTGCACCGGCAGCACATAGCCCGCAGGCGTGGTCAGCCCGCGTTCGAACACCCGCGCGATGCGGGCGCGTTCCTCGGGGTCTTTCAGCTTGTTGTTCTCGGGTGTCACGTTTTCCGGCAGGCTGGCTTCCTTGATGATCCAGTCGGCGGGGTCCTCGAAGGCCGGCAATACGTTTTCACGCGGCACCGCCAGATGTTGGGCAATGCTGTCCAGCAACGCCTTGGCGTCGTCGGGGCCAACATCTTCCTTTGTGTCCTCGCGGGCCAGCAGATCGGGGTTCTTCCAGATCGGCTTGCCGTCCTTGCGCCAGTACAGCGAGAACGTCCAGCGCGGCAGCGTCTCGCCCGGATACCACTTGCCCTGCCCGTAATGCAGCAGCCCACCGTTCGAAAACTTGTCCTGCAAACGGCGGATCAGCTTGTCCGCCAGCACCCGTTTGGTCGGCCCAACCGCGTCGGAATTCCACTCGGGACTTTCAAAATCGTCGATGGACACGAACGTCGGCTCGCCGCCCATCGTCAGGCGCACGTCGCCGGCTTCAAGCCGTTTGTCGATCTTCTGACCCAGCGCGTTCAGCGCATCCCACGATTCGTCCGAGAACGGTTTGGTGATGCGCGGGTGTTCGGCCGTGCGCTTCACCTGCATGTCGAACGAGAATTCCACCTCGGCAAAGCTGGCGACACCGGTGATCGGCGCGGCGTTGGAATAATGCGGCGTCGCGGCCAGCGGGATATGGCTTTCCCCCGCCAACAGCCCCGACGTGGGGTCCAGCCCGATCCAGCCCGCGCCGGGCAGGTAAACCTCGACCCAGGCGTGCAGGTCGGTGAAATCATGGTCGGTGCCCGCAGGCCCGTCCAGCGCAATAAGGTCCGGTTTCAACTGGATCAGATAGCCCGAGACAAAGCGCGCCGCGATGCCCAGATTGCGCAGGATCTGAACCAACAGCCAACTGCTGTCACGGCACGAGCCCGACGCGCGGTCCAGCGTCACCTCGGGCGTCTGCACGCCGGGTTCCATGCGGATTTCATAGTTGATTTCGCTGGCCAGGCGCATGTTCAGCCCGACCAGAAAGTCGATCGTCACCATCTTGTCGCGCGACACGGTTTTCAGGAACGCGTCCAGCTTGGGCGTCAGCGGTTCGGTTTTCAGGTAGATCGACAGGTCGTCGGCAATCTCGGGGCCATAGGCGAATGGGAAATCCTTGGCGCTGTCCTCGACGAAAAAGTCGAAGGGGTTATAGACGGACATATCCGCGACCAGATCGACCTCGATCTTGAAC
Source organism: Pseudosulfitobacter pseudonitzschiae (assembly GCF_900129395.1). Taxonomy (GTDB): domain Bacteria; phylum Pseudomonadota; class Alphaproteobacteria; order Rhodobacterales; family Rhodobacteraceae; genus Pseudosulfitobacter; species Pseudosulfitobacter pseudonitzschiae. The sequence goes on along the minus strand of NZ_FQVP01000002.1, from coordinate 581,112 downwards.
TCGCGCACAGGCTCGGGAAAGACCAGCCGCGCCATCCAGTTGCCGTAGGGGTCTTGTTGGTGGTTCACGAAATGCTCGACCGGCGACACCGAAAGCGCATGCGATATGACCCGCGTGCGCGAATGCGGCGCGGGACGCAGCCGGATGATCTGCGGCCCCAGCGTGACGGGGCGGTCGTATTTGTAATGGGTCAGGTGGTAAATGCTGGCGGTGATCGACATTGACATCTCCTTTCGCACACCATCGCGCGGCACATGAGGCACAGCAACGTCTAAGGTGCGGATTGAAGTGCAATGTAGCGCCGCGACGGTGCAATTGCGACCAAACGCTTGGAAACAGGGCAAAAGCCATGCCGATCTATTAAAACAGGCGGCGAAGTTGCTCCCGTTGCAGCATGCAAGGTGAAATTAGAGAAAATGCAATGCTTCTTTTGCACGGCCTTAAGGGTTTTGAAGCCATTGGCCGCCAATCTCGCAACTCAAGGCTCATATTTCACTATGCACGGATGCAAAAATGGTTTGGTTCAAGGGAAAAAATCCCGAGATGGAAATTCTGAAACGGGAAATGCAGGCCTTTGAGGCATCGCATGTCATTGCGCGTATTTCTTCCGACAGAAAGATCCAGTCGGTCAACGAAAATTTCTGCACCGTCCTGGATGTCGCGCCAACCGATATCATCGGCAAGAACTACGAACAGATCGTGCGCCAAAAGGATCATAACAAACCGGAATTCATGGAAATCTGGAGATCGGTTGAAGCGGGCAAAACCATCAACCAGATCGTACCCCGCCTGAATGCCCAGGGCGAAGAGATCTGGTTTGATTCAACCTATACCCCGATCATGAATGCCGACGGCACGCATGGCTACACCATCGTCGCGGCACGTGAGATCACGAATATGCATTTGCGCCGCCGTGACAACCGCAGCCAGGTCGACGCGCTGAAACGGTCAATGGCGGTGATCGAATTCGACCTGTCGGGCAACATTCTGGAAGCGAACCAGCTTTTCCTGGATGCGATGGGATATACTCAGGAAGAACTGATCGGGAAGCACCACAAGATATTCATGCCGCCCGAAGAGATTGGAACCTCGGAATACAAGGGCTTTTGGCAGCGGCTGAGCACGGGGGCGTCGGAAACCGGCCAGGTCAAGCGGATCAGCAAAAGTGGCAAGGCGCGCTGGCTTCAGGCCACCTATGAAACCCTGCTTGATCCCGAAGGCCGGCCGTTCAAAGTGGTCAAATACGCCTTTGACATCACCGTGGCGCGCGACCTTGAAGCCGATGCCAATGCCATGGTCGACGCGATCCAGAAGGTGCAGGCCGTTATCGAATTCGACCCCCGGGGCCAGATTTTGAACGCCAATGAAATCTTCTGCCAAACAATGGGTTACGAGGCAAAGGAGATCGTTGGGAAGAACCACCGCATGTTCGTCACCAATGATCATGGCCACAGCCCCGAATACCAGTCATTCTGGGATGATTTGCGGCGCGGCGAAGCAAAGGACGGATCGTTCGAACGCATCGGCAAGGACGGCAGCACCGTATTCATCCGCGCCAGCTACAACCCCATCCGCAATGCCGCCGGCGAGGTGGTCAAGATTGTCAAATTTGCAGTCAACACCACCCCCTATATCCGCACGGCCGATGCCATGCAGGCCGGTCTGAGCAGCCTTGCCGCTGGCGATCTGACGGTCCGGTTGAATGACGACCTTGGGGAATTTGATGACATTCGCGTGCAATTCAACAACGCCGTCGAACGCCTTGACAGTGTGATGGCGGGCGTCCTGCGGCAAGCGCTTGAGGTCACGCAAGAGGTCGCCTCGATCTCGTCCGGCATGAATGACCTGTCCAATCGTTCGGAACGACAGGCCGCCACGTTGGAAGAAAGTGCTGCCGCGCTGGAGGAACTGACATTCTCGGTCAAAAGCGCGACCGAGATGACCAACGACACAAGCCATCAGGTCCAGCAAGCCAAGGAGCAATCGGAACGATCCAGCGTCGTGGTCGGGGATGCGATCAGCGCCATGAACGTCATCGCGGAAAGCTCGCAATCCATCTCGCGGATCACAAGCGTGATCGACGACATTGCCTTTCAGACCAACCTGCTGGCCCTGAATGCCGGCGTCGAAGCTGCGCGGGCGGGCGAGGCAGGGCGCGGTTTTGCGGTCGTTGCCTCCGAAGTGCGCGAATTGGCACAACGTTCTTCCGAGGCGGCCCGCGAGATTGCCCAGTTGATCGAAGATTCAAAACGACAGGTGGGCCGCGGTGTCGATCTGGTCGGTCAGGCCGGTGAGGCGCTGCATTCCATCGATACCACTGTCACGGAAATTCGCGACAGTATCCTGCACATTGCATCCGCTGCGGCAGAGCAAAGCAGTGGCTTGCACGAAATGAACAGCGCCGTCGGGGATCTTGACCGTGCGGTGCAACAAAACGCTGCAATGGCGGGCGAAAGTTCGAGTGCGGTGCAGGTTTTGCAAGCAGGCGTGGATTCGATGACGCGCGATGTCGGTTACTTCAGATGCACCGGCGCCACTCATGATGCCGCCCCGGCAGAACAACGCATGGCAAGTTAGACATTCCAAATGCTGCTTGGGCACACCTTGGCCTGATGGACGCAGAAGCTGTTTGATCTTGGCACGATTGGCTATAACTCAGTCGTGAAGCATGCCAGAAACGGCATGTGAACAAGAGGCTGCCAAAGTGCCAGATCAAGTTTCTCCCCTAATCCTGTTCCGAAATCAGACCTTCCGGTCATTGTGGATTTCGGCACTGGCCTCGAACTTTGGTGGACTTGTTCAGGCGGTGGGCGCGGCGTGGCTGATGACTTCGCTGTCGGATTCACAGAATATGGTGGCGCTGGTACAGGGGTCTGTTGCGCTGCCGATCATGATTTTCTCGCTTTTGGCGGGGGTTTTTGCCGACAACTTTGACCGCCGCCGCGTCATGCTGGTTGCCCAGGCTTTCATGTTCTTCGTCTCTATCATCCTGACATTCATGGCGTTTGAAGGTTGGTTGTCGCCCTGGCTGTTGCTGGGATTCACCTTTCTGATCGGGTGCGGCACAGCCCTGCACAACCCCTCATGGCAGGCGACCATGGGTGACATCGTCTCGCGCGAGGAGCTGCCCTCGGCGGTGTCGCTGAACAGCATGGGCTTTAACCTGATGCGCAGCATCGGCCCGGCTGCGGGCGGTGCGATCGTGGCCATTGCGGGTGCGGCCGCCGCATTCGCCGTCAATGCGCTGAGCTACGTCGCCATCATCCTCGCCTTGCTGCGCTGGCAGGCGCCTGCCCGCGACACGCACCTGCCCCGGGAACCCATGGGCAGCGCCTTTGCCGCCGGCCTGCGGTATGTGGCAATGTCGCCAAACCTGTTGCGCGTGATCCTGCGCGGGTTCTGGTTCGGCCTGTCGGCCATCGCCCTGCTGGCCCTGTTGCCGGTGGTGGTTCGCGAAACCCTGCATGCCACCGCCTTTGTCTACGGTGTCATGCTGGGGTGTTTCGGGATGGGGGCCGTGGCCGGCGCCCTGTCCAACGCGCGCCTGCGCAACCGGTTCAGCAACGAGATCATCGCGCGCGGCGGCTTTGTCGGGTTCGGCGCCAGCTGCGTCGTCCTGGCCTTCAGCACAAACACGGTTCTGTCGGGGGCCGCGCTGATGTTGGCGGGGGCTGCCTGGGTGCTGGCCTTGTCCATGTTCAACGTCACCATCCAGCTGTCGACGCCGCGCTGGGTCGTGGGGCGGGTGATCGCCCTGTACCAGACCGGCACATTCGGTGGCATGGCCGCAGGCAGCTTGATCTGGGGTGCCATCGCGGAACAGTCGGGATCGGCAGAGGTGGCCTTGTTGGGGGCCGCGGGCCTGTTGGCTGTCGGGGCGCTGATCGGCTATCCCCTGCCCCTGCCCGAGTTCAACGGCCTGGACCTTGGCCCGCTGAACCGCTTCAAGGAGCCCGCGACACGGTTTGACCTGAACTATCGCAGCGGTCCGGTGATGGTCATGGTCGACTATGAAATCGCACAGGAAGACGTGCCCGAGTTCCTGGCCGCGATGAGCCTGCGACGGCGTGTGCGCATCCGGGACGGGGCACAGCAATGGGCGCTGTTGCGCGATCTGCACCAGCCCGAGCACTGGAGCGAAAGCTATCATGTACCAACCTGGGGCGAATATGTACGACATAACGAGCGGCGCACCAACGCGGACGCCGCCCTGTCAGACCGTCTGAGGGTGTTGCACCGCGGCGAGGGATCGCCGGCGGTTCACCGGATGATCGAGCGCCAGACCGTACCGCTGCGCGACGACATGATGCAAAAGGACGACGAGAGCCTGTCAGAGGCCTGAACACCTCATTCCTCCAACAGATGCTCCAGCCCACAGCGCGCGATGGCATCGGTCAGTTCCTGCGCGGCCGATGTCAGGATTGCACGCTCGTCCAGATCGGTCTTGCGGTGGCGCATGCGGATCTTGCCGTTGACGATCACCGTGTCCACGTCGCCCGCATTTGCGAATTGCGCGGCGGCCGTCAGCGGCATGATCGGCGGATACAAATGCGCCTGTTCGCGGTCCAGCATGATGATATCGGCCTTTTTGCCCGTTTCGAGCGACCCCAGGTCATCCGCCAGCCCGATGGCACGCGCAGCGTCGATGGTGCACATTTCCAGCACGTCAATCGGCATCATCACGTCGGGGTCGCGGAAATGGCGGCGATGGTAATGCAGGCACTGCGCCATATGGCGGAACATGTCATAGCCGCGATCCGGTGCGGCAGCGTCCGATCCCAGTGCCACGTTCACGCCCATGTCGCGCAGTTCCGGCGCGGGGCACCGGCCATAGACCGACATGATCGCCGACGGGTTGTGAACGATCGAGGTGCCGCTGCGCCTGGCGGCGGCCATGTCGCCCTCGGTCAGGTCGACCGAGTGGGAGAGATAGGACCACGGGCCGATGATCTCCAGCGTTTCGGCCAGTTCGATCGAGCCGTTGCGGTGCCCGTCTTGTGTAAAGAGCAGCCCCGCCTTTTCGCGCAGGTCCATCACGTCGCGGCACATCCGGCGGAGGGTTTGCGGGTCTTCGGCCACTTCGTCCGGTTGATAGACCGGCATGATCAGGCACACGCCCGTGCCCGCGCCCAACAGGTCGTTATGCGCCCCGGCCAGTTCCGCGCAGACCGCCAGTTGCTCGTCGAAGGACAGGGTTATCTCGCGCGACTGGTCAAGGCTGCGGTAGGTCTTGGGGAAAGGTGCCCGGTTTACACCGGCGGCCAACATGGTGCGCAGGCCCGCCTCGCGGGTGGCGGCGCAATGCAGATCACCCGCCTCGCGCGTTTCGGTGCGATAGTGGTCCGCCCCGCCGCCCAGCAAAATGGTACAGGTGGTGATCCCCGCCTTGAGCCGTTCCAGCGCGGACAAACGCGCCTCGGCCTGCCAGAAACCGGCAGTTGATCCGCGCGTATAAAGGTCTTCGCAGGCTTGAAACCATGCGTCGCCCCCTGCCCGCGCGCCCAGATTGCGGGTCAGTCCGTGGCCTGCGTGGGCGTGGCTGTCGATCAGCCCCGGCAACGTCAACGTGCCTGTGCCGTCGATGATCTCGGCGCCGTCGGGAATGGTCACATCGTCCGCCGCGCCAACGGCGGTGATACGGTCATCGGCAAAGACAATCGTCGCGTTTTCGATGACCCGGCGCGCGGCGTCCATGGTGATGGCAGTGGTTCCGGTGATGGCAGTGGTGGTCAACTCAGGTATCCTCGGTCAGGGCTGCGCCCAGAACATCGGTCGGGAACGGCTGGCCATCCCCCGAAGCTTCCAGTTGCAGGGTGTGTTCCGCTTCCAGCAGGTGTGCATCCATTGCGCTTTTGGCGGTCTCAAAGTCGCCCTGCGCCAGCGCATCGACGATAGAGGCATGTTCATCCGGGCCGCATTGGGTGTCGCATTTTGGTTGAAACACCGCCGTGACCAAAGTGCTTTTGGACACCAGATCGCGCAGGATATCCGCCAGCAGCGGCGATGCGGACAGTTCGGCCAGAAGCATGTGAAAGGCCCCCGACAGCCGAATGGTCTGCGACGTATCACCGTCCCGCAACGCCTGGCGTTCCTGCTCTATGTGGCCCTTGAGGGCAGACAACGTGTCGTCGCTGACGTTGTCTTTCAACGCTTCGATCACGCCCCGCTCGACCACGCGGCGGGTGAAGAACACATCGCGTGCTTCGTCCACGGACGGCGTCGACACAAAGGCCCCGCGATTGGGAATGTGGCAGACCAGCCCGTCATGGGCCAATTGGTCCAGCGCCCGGCGGATGCGCGGACGGCTGACGCCGAAAATCTCGCACAGGCGCTCTTCTTTCAGGCGGGTGCCCGGCGGCAAACGGCGTTCGGCAATCGATTTCCAGATCCGTTCATAGATCTGCTGTTCCGTCAGTTTGGGAGCGTCCGACATCTCGCCTCCTTGGCTTGGACCGGGCAACAGGCCCGATCTCAATTGTCGCAAAATTAGGCAGACAGATGCAAGCAATTAATGTCGTCATAAATTGTTAACAATAATTGTAGACGTAAATTGCGAATCATGTCAGCTTCCCGTCGTCATCCACGTGCAAGCCGCTTTTGCCGGCCCAATGAACCGAAAACAGGGATACCAACATGACACCACGCAAACTCTTGCTGACCGCAACCACGGCGCTGTCGCTGGCCCTTGGCGGCGCGGCGCAGGCCGAAACCTTCCGCCTTGGCACCAATGGCGACCTTTACGGCCTTGACCCCCATTCCATGACCGACAGCTTTACCGTGTCGTTCCTGAACCACATCTACGAGGCGCTGGTGCGCTATGACGCGGACCTGAAGATCGAGCCTGCGCTGGCCACAAGCTGGGAACAGATTGACGAAACGACCGTACGCTATCACCTGCGCGAAGGGGTCAAGTTCCATGACGGTCAGGACCTGACCGCCGAGGATGTCGTTGCCTCGGTCAACCGTGCCGCACATGAAGATTCCCCCATTCGCGGCAACATCGCGGGTCTTGTCGGGGCCAAGATGGTGGACGACATGACCGTCGATCTGCTGCTGGACGGGCCAAACCCGTTGCTGAACAACTTTCTGACCAACATCCTGATCTTTGACGCGGGCTGGCTGGAAGAAAACAACGCGCTGGACCCCATCGACGCGCAGAAGGGCGAAGAGGGCTATACCACCTCGCATGCCAACGGCACCGGGCCGTTCCGTTTTGTGTCGCGCACCCCGGACGCGCAGACCGTGCTGGAGGTCAACGAAGGTTGGTGGGACACGCCCCAGCACAACATCACCCGCATCGAACTGAACCCGATCAACTCGGACGCCACCCGCGTGGCGGCGATGCTGTCGGGCGAGTTGGACATGATCGTGCCGTCGCCATTGCAGGATTCAAAACGCATCGAGGCAACTCCTGGGATGCACGTGCTCGAGGCGCCCGGCCTGCGCGCGATCATGATGGGCTTTAACCTGGGCGATCAGTTGAACAATGCCAGCACCGAGGGCAATCCGCTGAAAAAGGTCGAGGTGCGTCAGGCATTGGTCCATGCGATCAGCTATGACCTGCTACGGGACAAGATCATGCGCGGCAAATCCCGCAATCTGGGCACGCTTGTCGCCCCGCAAGTTCCCGGCTTTGACGACGCGAACGATGAAATCCCCGCCTATGATCCCGAACTGGCCAAGCAGATGCTGGCCGATGCGGGCTATGCGGACGGCTTCAGCTTTAACATGAACTGCCCCAACGACAGCTACGTCAACGACGCGGCGATCTGTCAGGCGCTGGCCGCGATGTTCGCACGTGTCGGCGTCAAGGCGGACCTGACCGCCGAAACCAAGGCGATCCATTTCGAACATGCCCGCGCCAACGAGACGGATATGTTCATGCTGGGTTGGGCCACGCTGCCGATGCTGGACGGCTATTCGGTGCTGTCGGCCATGCTGCACACACCCGGCGGGCAGATGGGCACCTGGAACCCCGGCGGCTATTCCAACGCCGAAGTGGATCGCCTGACCGAAGCCGTGGCGGTTGAGCTGGATGCGGACAAGCGTCTGGCGATGATGGTCGAGGCCTTTGCCATTGCCAAAAACGACGTTGCATGGCTGCCGCTGCATGCACAGCCGCTGTCTTGGGCCGCGCGTGATGGTGTGAGCATTCCGCAAACCGGCGACGACAAAGCGCGCCTGTGGCTTGCGCGGATCGACTGACCCCTTCGTGGTGGGTGCATGCGTGCGCCCGCCGCCTTCCCCCATTCCTGCCGGAGGCCGCCATGTTCGCCTTTCTTCTCAGACGCATCGTCCAAGCCGCCCTTGTGATGCTGGTTGTTGCGTCAATTGCCTTTTTGATGTTCCGCTTTCTGGGTGACCCGATCTCGAACCTGTTGCCCGAAGATGCAACGGTCGAAGAACGCGCGGACCTGCGTGAAAAGATTGGGCTGAACGACCCCTTCGTGGTGCAGTACGGACGGTTCATCACGAACGCGGCCCAGGGCGACTTTGGCCAGAGTTACCGCAACAACCGGCCAGTGTCCGACCTGCTGGCCGAACGTTTTCCCGCAACGGCCGAACTGGTGCTGGTCGCGGCAAGCCTGGCGCTTGCGTTGGGTATCCCCTTGGGAATCTACACCGCGCTGAACCCGCGCGGCTGGATCAGCCAGGGGTTGCAGGTCGTGTCGCTGTTGGGAATCTCTGTGCCCACATTCGTCACCGGCATCCTGTTGATCCTGCTGTTTTCCGTCACGCTGGGTTGGCTGCCCAGTTTCGGACGCGGCGAGGTTGTGGACCTTGGCGGCTGGACCACCGGCTTTCTGACGCTGTCAGGTCTCAAGGCGCTGATCCTGCCGTCGATCATGCTGGCGTTGTTCCAGATGACCCTGATCATGCGGCTGGTGCGTGCCGAGATGCTTGAGGTGCTGCGTGCCGACTATATCAAATTTGCCCGCGCACGCGGCATGCCCAACCGGATGCTGCATTTCAAATACGCGCTGAAGAACACGCTGATCCCGGTGATGACCATTTTCGGCCTGCAACTGGGCGGGCTGATCGCCTTTGCCATCATCACCGAGACGGTGTTCCAGTGGCCGGGCATGGGCTTTTTGTTCATTCAGGCGGTGAACTTTTCCGACGTGCCGGTGATGGCCGCCTATCTGGTGCTGGTGTCGTTCCTGTTCGTTGTCATCAACACCATCGTCGACCTTTTGTACCACGTCGTTGATCCCCGCCTGCGCGTCGAGAAATCGACCGCGCGCGGCGTCTGAGGAGACCCCCTATGTCCACTTTCATGCCAATGCTCTATTCCGCCTGGGACAGCGACATCGCCTATAGCTTCCGCAAGTCGCGGGTCGCGGTGATCTCGACGCTGCTGTTGCTGGCGATGTTTCTGGCGGCAATCTTCGCACCCCATCTGGCACCGCAAAACCCCTTTGATATTGCCGAGCTGAGCCTGTTCGACAGCGAACTGCCCCCCGCATGGGCCGAGGGCGGCAACCCCGCCTATCTGCTGGGCACCGACACGCAGGCGCGCGACGTGCTGTCGTCGATCATGTACGGGATGCGTATTTCGCTGGTCGTTGGCTTTGCCAGCGTGATCCTGGCCGCCGTGCTGGGTGTCACGCTGGGGCTGCTGGGCGGCTTTCTGGGCGGGATCGTCGATGCGGTGCTGATGCGCATCGCCGATGTTCTGCTCAGCTTTCCGCCGATCCTTGTGGCGCTGCTGATCAACGGCGTTCTGCGTGGTGCGCTGCCACAATCGGCGCAGGCGGATTCGGCGCTGATCGTGCTGATCCTGTCGATCGGCCTGACCAACTGGGTGCAATATGCACGCACCGTGCGCGGTTCGACCATGGTAGAGCGGCGCAAGGAATACATCGAAGCGGCCCGCACCCTTGGCACCGGATCGGTGGCCATCATGGTGCGGCACATCCTGCCCAACGTGCTGGGGCCGGTTCTGGTGATCGCCACCATCAACCTTGGCATGGCGGTGCTGACCGAAGCGACGCTAAGCTTCCTGGGGGTCGGCATGCCGCCCACCCAACCGTCGCTGGGCACGCTGATCCAGATCGGCAACGAATTCCTGTTTTCCGGCATCTGGTGGGTCGTCGTCTTTCCCGCCGTGGCGCTGGCCGTGCTGGTGCTGGCCGTGAACCTGCTGGGCGACTGGCTGCGCGACGCGCTTAACCCGAAACTGAGGTGACCCCATGACCCTTCTAGAACTCGACAATATCGTCGTGGAATTCCCCACCCGCCGTGGCCCGCTTGAGGCCGTCAAAGGGCTGAGCCTTGAGCTGAACGAAGGACAGATCCTTGGGCTGGTGGGCGAAAGTGGCGCGGGCAAGTCCATCACCGGCGCCGCGATCACCGGCCTGATCGAGCCGCCCGGACTGATCCGGTCGGGCCAGGTGCGCCTGCGTGGGCAGCGGATCGACAACCTCGCACCCGAAAAAATGCGCCGCATCCGGGGCAAGGAGATCGGGGCGATTTTTCAGGACCCGCTGACGAGCCTCAATCCGGTTTACACTGTGGGCGAACAGTTGATCGACACGATGCGCGTGCATCTGGGGCTGGATCACAAAGCCGCCCGCAAGCGCGCCATCGACTGGCTGGCCGAAGTGGGCATTCCCGCCCCCGAGGCCCGGCTGGATCAGTACCCGCACCAGTTTTCCGGCGGGATGCGCCAGCGGGTCGTCATTGCCTTGGCCCTGTGTGCCGAACCGAAACTGATTATTGCGGACGAGCCGACCACCGCGCTGGATGTCAGCGTGCAGGCGCAGATTCTGGCTTTGTTGAAACGCCTGTGCCGCGAGAACGGCACGGCCGTGATTCTGGTCACCCACGATATGGGCGTGATTGCCGAAACTGCCGACCGCGTGGCCGTGATGTATGCGGGCCGGCTGGTCGAGATCGGGGATGTGGCGCAGGTCATTCAGGACCCGTTGCACCCCTATACCAAGGGGCTGATGAACTCGATTCCGCAGATCGGCAACCGCGACGCCCGCCTGACCCAAATCGAAGGCGCGATGCCCGGTCTGCGCAACCCCGCCCCCGGCTGCGCCTTTGCGCCGCGTTGTCCTCAAGCCATCGACACCTGCCGCACCCTGCGCCCCATTCCTGTGGACGCAGGCAGCGGTCAGGTTGCCTGTCACCTGTTCGGAGAGGCCCAATGAACGATCAAGCACAAAGCCCCGACATCCTGAGTGTCCGCAAGGTTTCCAAGCGTTTCGACATATCCGAACCGTTCCTGAACCGCCTGCTGGAGCGCCGCCCCAGGCGCATCCTGACCGCCGTGGACGAAATCAGCTTTGACGTGCCGCGCGGCAAGACCTTTGCCGTGGTGGGTGAATCCGGCTGCGGCAAATCCACCGTTGCGCGCCTGTTGATGGGTTTGCACACACCCAGCGCCGGCACCATACGGTTCGAGGACAGCGACATCACGCACATGGCTCCCGGCAAACCGCCTGCATTGCGCCGCCGGATGCAGATGATTTTTCAGGACCCCTTTGCCTCGCTCAACCCGCGCTGGCGGGTGCGCGAGATCATCGGCGAGCCGCTGAAGAATTTCGGCATTTGCAAGACCCGCGCCGAAGTTACGCAAGAGGTGGAGAAACTGCTGGTGCAGGTGGGCCTGAATGCCGCCGACGCCAAGAAGTTTCCGCACGAATTTTCGGGCGGCCAGCGTCAGCGTCTGTCGATTGCCCGCGCCCTGACCACACGGCCCGAACTGCTGATCTGTGACGAGCCGACCTCGGCGCTGGATGTCAGCGTGCAAAGTCAGATCCTGAACCTGATGAAGGACCTTCAGGACGAATTCGGCATGAGTTACATCTTTATCAGCCACGATCTGGCGGTGGTGTGGTACATGGCCGACGTTCTGGCGGTGATGTATCTGGGCAAGATCGTCGAGGTCGGCCCGAAAGAGCAGATTTTCGAGAACCCGCAGCATCCCTATACGCGGCTGCTGATGGGAACCGTGCCCAAGCTGACCGTCGGCGGCATCGAGCGTGCGCCTGTGTCGGGCGAAGTGCCCAATCCCATCTCGCCGCCTTCGGGGTGCAGCTTTCACCCGCGCTGCCCGCTGGCCAACGAGACCTGTCGCACGGTGTCGCCCGAGTTGAAAGTCAGAGCCGGTGGTGCGCACTCTGCCTGTCATGCGGCAGACGCAGGGCGGTTGCCGTCCTGGACACGCATGGCAGCGGAGTAGACACGATGGAATTTGATTTTACGGCACTTCCCGAACAGGACCGCTATCGGTTGCTGTCCAACTTTGTCGCCCCGCGCCCCATCGCGCTGGTCACGACGTTGTCGGCAGACGGGGTGGCGAATGCGGCCCCGATGAGCTTTTTCAACGTGTTCTCGCAAGAGCCGCCAATCCTGATCCTGGGCATCCAGACGCGGCCCGATGGCACCGTCAAGGACACCGTGACCAACATCGACGCCAGCGGGTCGTTCTGCGTGAACATGGTGGACATGGCGCTGGCCGAGGCGATGACCGTCTGCGGCATCAGCTATGCGCCGGATGTGGACGAGATTGCGACCGCGGGTCTGACAATGAACCCGGCGACGCAGATCAAGGGCGGCTGGATCGCGGAAAGCCCCTGCGCGATGGAATGCAAGGTGGCCGATACCATCCGCTACGAACGGCGCGTGATCATCCTGGGCGAAGTGGTCCAGATGCACGTGCGCGACGCCTGTCTGGATGCCGCGGGGCGTTACGTGAACCCCGAGACCTATCAGCCCATCGCGCGGCTGCACGCCGACAATTACATCACCTCCGACCGGCAGTTCGAGCTGAAAGCCCCCGCGCAGCCTCCTGTCGGCATCAAAAGGAAAATCCCCTCATGAAAGTTTTGCTGGTCAATCCCAACTCGACCCGCGAGATGACCGACGCCATCGCGCGCACCGCGCGGGCGCTGTCCGGTCCGGGCATCGAGGTGATGGCCGTGACCGCACGCGGCACCCCCGCCAGCATCGAAGGCTATGCCGACGAGGCGCGCGCCGTGCCCGCGATGCTGGATGCGATCCTCGAGGCCGAGCGTCAGGGAGCGTCGGCCCATGTCATCGCCTGTTTTGACGATCCGGGCCTGGACGCGGCCCGCGCGGTGGCCAGCGGTCCGGTGGTGGGTCTGTGCGAGGCGGCGCTGATCGCTGCCGGACGGGTGGCCAAGCGGTTCTCGGTCGTCACAACCCTGCCCCGCGCCGTGCCGATCATCGAGGATCTGGCAGGTCGCTACGGCTGCGGGCGCAGCCTGCGCCGTGTTCATGCCGCCGACATTCCGGTGCTGGACCTGGAAACCGACCCCGACCGGGTCCTGCCCCTGATCGCGGCCAAGATCCGGCAGGCAGTCGAACAGGACGGTGCCGAGGCGGTTGTGCTGGGTTGCGCGGGTATGAGCGCCCATCTCGAACTGCTGAGCTGCGACGCCGGTGTGCCCGTCATCGACGGCGTGGGCTTTGCCATCCGCATGGCCGCGGGGCTGGCGGGCACCGGGCTGATGACCAGCAAGACCGGCGCCTATGCGTTGCCCCGCCTGAAACCGCTTGCAGCAGGCCATCGTGCCGCTGCCACGCTCACGTGACCCACAGGAGACGCACATGACCAAACGTTTGCTTTTGAAGACCCTGCGCCTGATGGGGGCTGACCCTGTGGACGTGCTGATCGAGGGGGGGCGCATCACACGAATTGCGGGCGAGATACCCGCGCAGGACGGCGACACCGTGGAACAATGCGCGGGCGCGATTGCCCTGCCCGGTCTGGTCGACGCCCATGCGCACCTGGACAAGACGCTGTGGGGTATGCCCTGGCATCCGCACGCCCAGGGCAAAAGCCTGCAACAGATGATCGACACCGAACGCAGCTTGCGGCACGAGTTGGACATGGACGCCGCCCGCCAGTCCGCGCGGCAGGTCACGCTGGCGCTGTCCAAGGGGACGACCGCCATCCGCAGTCACGTGGACATCGACACCGACCACGGGCTGAAGATGTTCGAGGGCGTGGCCGAAACCCGCGCCCGCTTTGCCGATGTCATGCAGATCGAAATCGTGGCCTTTCCGCAATCGGGCATGATGATCCGCCCCGGTACGGTCGAGTTGATGGATCAGGCCCTGCGCGACGGGGCCGACATTGTCGGCGGGCTGGACCCTTGTGGCATCGACCGCGACCCAAAGGGACAGCTCGACGCCATCTTTGGGCTGGCAGAGAAACACGGCAAACCGGTCGACATCCACCTGCACGAAGCGGGCGAGTTGGGCGCTTTCAGCCTGGACATGATCCTGGACCGGACCCAGGCGCTGGCGATGCAGGGCAAAGTCACGGTCAGCCACGCCTTTTGCCTTGGCATGAACGACACGGCCCGGGTCAACGCGCAACTGGACCGGATCGCGGCGCTTGGCGTATCGCTGGCCACCACCGCACCCGCGTCCCGGCCCGTGCCATCGGTTGCAGCCTGCCGTGAACGGGGCATCGCCATCTGTGCGGGCAATGACGGCATCCGAGACACGTGGACCCCCTATGGCAACGCCTGCATGTTGGAACGCGCCATGTTGGTCGGCCTGCGCAACAATTTCCGCGCCGACGTCGAGGTCGCCTGGGCGCTGGACACCTGCACCACCGACGGTGCACGCGTGATGGAGCTGGACGGTTACGGGTTGGAGGTGGGCTGTCGCGCCGATCTGGTGCTGGTCGAGGTTCCCGCCCTGTCCGAAGCGGTAACCCAGCGCCCCGCCCGGCGGTTGGTGATTTCGGGCGGGCAGATCGTGGCACGCGACGGCGAAACCCTTGGCCCGTGGCAAAGCGCATGAAACGCACCGCCCTGACCGCACGCTGGGTGGTGGGCCACGTGGATGGCAGCCACAGGCTTTTCCGAAACGGCACCGTAGTCGTCGAAGGCACGCAGGTGCTGTTCGCGGGCCATGGCTTTGACGGCGAGGTCGCGGAAACCATCGACTTTGGTGACGCGATGATCGGCCCCGGCTTTGTCGATCTGGACGCGCTGTCCGACCTGGACACCACCGTTCTGGGCTATGACAACCACCCGCCCGAACTCAAGGGCCGCGTCTGGCCGCAAAGCTATATGCAGGCAGGCCCGCGCGAGATGTATACGCCCGAGGAACTGGCCTGGCAGAAACGCTATGCCTTTACCCGCCTGATCCGCAACGGCATCACCACGGCGTTGCCCATCGCCTCGTTGTTCTACCGGGCCTGGGGCGAGACAGCGGCGGAGTTTGATGCAGCCGCCGACGCGGCCGCCGATCTGGGGCTGCGCGTCTATCTGGGTCCGGCCTATCGCAGCGGCAACCTGGTGGTGGGCACCAACCGCAAGATCGGATTTCACTATGACGACGCGCGCGGGTTTGCCGGGCTGGACGACGCGACGCGGTTCATAGACCGGCATGAGAACACCCACGGCGGGCTGGTGCGCACGATGCTGGCCCCCGACCGGATCGAGACCTGCACGCCCGAGCTTTTGCGCCGCAGCGGGGCGCTGGCGCGTGATTGCGATGTGCCGATCCGGCTGCATTGCTGTCAGTCGCGGCTGGAATACGATCTGGTCGTGCAGCAGCATGGCAAAAGCCCGCTGGAGCTGTTGCGCGACACCGAATTCTTTGCCCCCAGCACGGTCCTGCCGCATGGGCTGTTTCTGTCGGGCATCAATGGCATCACCCATGAGGCCCCCGATCTCGACATCCTGACCGCCTCGGGCGCAGCACTGGCGCATTGCCCGCTGGTGATGGCGCGCAGTGGCAAGGTGATGCAGTCGTTTCCGCGGTTCCGCGATCTGGGCGTGACCATCGGCATGGGCACCGACACCCATCCCCCCGACATGATCCAGAACATGGCCGTGGGCATGATGACCGCGCGCATCGCCGAAGCCGATGCGACCACAGTCCGTGCAACGGACTTTTACGACGCGGCAACGCTGGGCGGTGCGGACGCGCTGAAGCGCCCCGATCTGGGGCGGCTGGCGGCAGGCTGTGCCGCAGACCTGAACGTGATCCGGTTCGATACGCCCGAGATGGGGCAGGTCATCGACCCGATCCAGACCCTGCTGCTGAACGGATCAGGGCGCGACGTGTCCGACGTGATGATCGCGGGTCGCTTTGTCATGCGTGATGGGGTCATTCCCGGCGTCGATGCTGCGGCTGATCGCGAACGCGCACAAGCGCAGTTTGACAGGATGGTGGCGCAATACCCTGACCGAACGCTGTTCCACCCGCCCCTGGAACAGATTTTCCCGCCCAGCTACCTGCTGGGCTAACAGGCTGCTGGAAAACCAGGCCCACGTGCCATGCGCCTGCGTTGCATGGCTATGATCGGGACAGATCAATGGCTGATGGTTTGTGTCTCAGGCGTATCCAATAATGGCTTTATCAAGCCAACGCAGGCTACCGCTCTGCCCCACCTGCGCCTGACGAGAAACCAGCCTTCACGAATTGCCAGCAGCTGGCTATTCATAAGCCACATCAATGCTTTGAAAGTGGTGCCCGGGGGCGGAATCGAACCACCGACACGAGGATTTTCAATCCACTGCTCTACCCCTGAGCTACCCGGGCACGGGTGATTGCTTTGCAATCGGGGTGAGGCGGTTTCTAGGGGGGTTGGCGCGTGGTGTCCAGAGGCTTTTTGAGCAATCTGGTCAATGCGGTTTGCGCGCCTCTTCTTCCAGCGCATCCAGAGCTTTTTCGATGTCTTCGGGGTCGGTTGACGGCACCGCGTAGTCACCGTTCGCCCAGCGGCCCAGATCGATATCGGCGCAGCGCAGCGAGCAGAAGGGGCGGTATTTGTGGACAGTTTCGGATTTGCAGATCGGACAGGTCATGCGGCCTCGGGTGGCAATGGCGCGCGGGCGCGTTTGCGTTGCAGTTCCATGTGGCCCAGCGGGGTCCACCCCACCAGAGCCGTTTCAATCGTATCGCCACGCAGGGCGGCGCGCAGCGCGCTTTCAAAGGTGCGGCGGTCTTTTTTGGGCATGGGGGCCAAGTCCATCACGATCTGACCACCAAGGCCACGCACGCGCAGCGCCGTGGGCAGGGCACGGGCGGCAGCAAGGTTCGCTTTCAGCCCGCCCGCCAGCGAGGCGTCGTTGCCGGTGTTCACGTCCACAGCGACCAGCGCGCGGGTTTCCTCGACATACATCGACGCACCGCCGCCCAGGTCAACCCAAGCACCACGCGCCGCGTCGATCGCATCCAGCACGCTGTGCGCCTCAAAACCGCCCGCGTCGGTGACCACATCCGCAGGATCGGTCCAGTCGCGCCACGCCAGGATATGCGGGCCGTCGCCTTCGCTCAGAACTTCGGCACCCTGGCCGTCATCGCCCAGCACGGTTTCGGCCAACTCTGCCATCGCCAGAATATCGTCCGTGATGTCGTCGGCATCGGCGCCCACGCAGCTTGACCGCAGAATCAGTCCCATGTCGCGGCCATCCATCGCCTCGTGTGCGATTTCCAGAAGCGAATCGCGCAAGCTCTCATCGCGGATTGACCGCGAGATGTTCAGGCCCGGCGCATCGGGGGTGATGATCGCATAACGGCTTTTGAACAGCAGCTTTTGCGTCACCGGGATCGCCTTGCCCGGCTCGGCATAGCCGGACACCTGCACCAAGATCTCCTGCCCCGGCGCCAGCCCCTTGATCTGGCGCAGAAATGCGCTGCCGTCCGGGGTTTTCAGGAACATGCCACCCTGCCCTTTCACGGGCTTGTCGGCAATCGCGCGGTACACCGTGCCGGGGCGCGGGGCGTCGCTGTCGATGATCAGGTCGTGCAGCTTGCCGTCAACCATCAGCGCGGCCGCTTCGGCCCCGTCCAGATGGTCCAGAATGATCGTATTGCCCTTCATGTGCTCCCCCAGAGCTTGACGCCGGCTGCGGTCAGCAGCCCTGCGGTTTCGGCCAGCGGCAGGCCGACAATGCCGGTGAACGACCCGGAAATCCACGGGATCAACGCGCCAGCCGGTCCCTGGATGCCATAGCCGCCCGCCTTGCCCTGCCAGTCGCCGGTGGCAAGATATCCGTTCACTTCATCGTTCGACAGGACCTTCATGCGCACGGTGCTGACCACATCGCGTTCCCACAACCGGTCGCCCCGGCGCACGGCCACGGCGGTAACCACGCGGTGGCGGCGGCCCGACATCGCCCACAGGAACGCAGCCGCCTCGGCCGCATCCGCAGGTTTGCCCAGGATGCGACGGCCCAGTGCCACGGTGGTGTCCGCGCACAGCACGACGTCATCCGCATCCGCCTGGACAGCGGCAACCTTTTCACGGGCCATCCGCTGACAATAGGGACGCGGCAGTTCGCCAGCCATCGGGGTTTCATCGATATCCGGCGCGCGGATAGCGTCCGGCACAACGCCGATTTGTCCGAGAAGCTCTTTGCGTCTCGGACTGCCTGATCCCAGTACGAAGGCCACTTTGGCCTTACTTGAAACGGTAGTTGATCCGACCCTTGGTCAGATCGTAGGGGGTCATTTCGACCTGTACTTTGTCGCCAGCCAGAACGCGGATGCGGTTTTTGCGCATCTTGCCTGCCGTATGTGCGATGATCTCATGGCCGTTTTCAAGCTCGACCCGGAACGTCGCATTAGGCAGAAGTTCTTTCACGACACCGGGAAATTCGAGCGTATCTTCCTTGGCCATGGTCTCTCCATATGCAATCCGTCCGCTGAATTCTGCGGACATGGGGCTAAATGCGCCGATTGGACCCTGTTTTCAAGGGCTATTCGCGCATTTTACACACGAGCGCGGCATCGCTGCGTGAATCTTGTCGTGTCCAGTTGCGCCGGTTCAGCACCACACCGTCGGTTCGGGCGTACGCAATGGTCTGCAAATCGACCTCGGCATAGGTCCATCCGGGCTGGTTTAGCTCGCCCACTGCCAGCACGCCGGTGTCGGGAAATCCCTTGTCAGGCGGGCCAAAGATGCCGCCGGCACCCACGCTGATGTCCACCGCTTCGGACCAATCTGCCGGACCAACCACCGAGGACATGACCGTGACGCATTGCGTTTCCAGTGCGCGGGCCATGGCCCCGATGCGCACACGCCAATAGCCGGACAGCGCCTCGGTCACCGAGGGGATCAGGATCAGGTCGGCGTCACTCAGGGCACGGGCCAGCAGGGGAAATTCGCTGTCATAGCAGATCAGGATGCCCATCTTGCCCAGGGCCGTGTCAAAGAGTTGAAGGGCGTTGCCCGGCTCAACGTCCCAGATTTCTTCCTCGAAACGGGTCATGATCTGTTTGTCCTGGGCCCCCACCTGTCCCGTCGGCGCGAACAGGCGCGCGCGGTTCACGGGGCGTTGTCCGACGGCAGGCACATAGGGGGCGGAGGCCGCGAGGATATGCACGTTATACTCTGCCGCCAGCTTTACATGCAGTGCGTCGGCCTGCGGCAACCGTTCTGACACCGCGTGCAGCGATGCCTCAAGATCGCCCGCGACCTCCAGACCTGCCAAAGTCGCCAGTTCCATCGCACCGTATTCGGGAAACACCAGCAGATCGGCACCCTGCCCTGCAGCCTCGGAGACCCATTTTGTCAGCTTGCCCTCGTAGTCGGCCCAGGTCTGGAAAACGTCCAGCGGATAGGATGCGGTTGCGATCTTCATAGGGTGCTCCGTGGGCTGTGTGGACAGGATTTGGCCGAAGTGTCGCGCGATTTGAAGGGCGCTGCAAGGCGATGCAAAAACAGGCCTGACATCACGAAACCCAAAGATATGAATTGTAAAAGTTCTATGAACGCTTGACCTGTGGCCATTGAAGTTTCACAAAACCGGAAACTGGAGACAATGGCGATGATCAGCAAAGGTGTCACCCTGCGCGGGCTGGAAGTGTTCGAGGCGCTGGCCTCGACCGGATCGGTGGCACAGGCCGCTGCCGTCACCGGCCTGAGCCAGCCCGCGGTCAGCCAGCAGCTGCGCAACCTGGAAACGGCGCTGGACACCGATCTGATCGATCACGGCAAACGGCCCATGCGCCTGACGCCCGCAGGCCACAGCTTTCTGGGGCGGACCGAGGCGGCGCTGGCCCAGTTGCGACTGGCACAAAGTGAGCTGGCGGTGATGGACCTGGCGCATCTCAGCACGCTGAGTATCGGGCTGATCGACGATTTCGACAATGACCTGACCCCGCGTCTGGTGACGATTCTGGCCGACAGCCTGACCCACTGCAAATTCAAGCTGATCACCGCCCCCAGCCACAAGATCCTTGAGGATATCGCGGACAAAAAGCTGCATCTGGCGATTGCCGCCAGCGCGGGCACGGTGATGGACGGTGTTTTGGAATACCCGCTGGCGCGCGATCCGTTCATTCTGGTCGCGCCCAAGGGCACGGTTAAGGGGGGCGGCGATGTGATGGCCCAATTGGGCAACCTGCCTTTCCTGCGGTACGAGAAAAACCAGCTGATCGGGCGGCTGATCGAGGCACATCTGGCGCGGCAAAAGCTGGACCTGCCCGAACGATTCGAGATTGGCAGCCATCTGGCGCTGATGGCCATGGTCGCGCGGCGCATCGGTTGGGCCGTGACCACGCCACTGGGCTACATGCGCGCGGTGCGGTTCCACGACGAGGTGGACGCCTTTACCCTGCCGTTCAAACCCTTTGCGCGCACGATTTCGCTGTTTGCCGGGGCCGACTGGGTGGGCGAGGTGCCTGCCAGCGTGGCCCAGACCATGCGGCGGCTGATCGATGCGCATATGATCACCCCTGCACTGGCGCAGTTGCCGTGGCTGGCGGGCGATTTGCGGGTGCTGGACGGTTGACCGGCGCGGCCTTGCCATTCCAGACTGCGCCGACCCCAAGACGAAAGGTGCCCACCATGCCGAAAATCGTGATCCTGACAGGTGCCGGCATATCTGCCGAAAGCGGATTGGGCACCTTCCGGGATGAGGGCGGCCTGTGGGCGCAGCACCGCATCGAGGATGTCGCCACCCCGGAAGGATTCGCGCGCAACCCGCAACTGGTTGTCGACTTTTACAACGCCCGCCGCGCACAGGCGGCCGAGGCCTCGCCAAATGCGGCCCACGTGGCGCTGGCACAGCTTGAGGCAGCGATGCCCGGCGATGTGTTGATCGTCACGCAGAACGTCGACGGGCTGCACGAAAAAGCCGGATCGTCCAATGTCTTGCACATGCACGGGCAACTTGATTCGGCGCTCTGCGCGGCCTGTGATCACCGGTGGGAGGCGACATTGAAGATGACGGTGGGCCAGACCTGCCCCGCTTGCTACCAACCCACGGCCCGCCCCGACATCGTCTGGTTCGGTGAGATTCCGTATTATATGGAAGAGATCGAAATGCGCCTGAGCGAGGCCGATATTTTCGCGGCCATCGGCACCAGCGGCAATGTCTACCCCGCCGCAGGCTTTGTGCAGGCCGCTGCGGCATATGGTGCGCTGACGGTCGAGTTGAACCTCGAGCCGTCCATGGTGGTATCGCAGTTCGACGAAACCCACTTCGGCCCCGCCAGCGAGACGGTGCCGAAATGGGTCGAGGGGCTGCTGAAAGCCTAGTCGGTCTTTTCCGCGCCGTGATCCATCTGGGAATGGTCCATTTGCGAATGGTCCATCGCACCGTGACTTGCCCCTTCGGCTTTGCGCTCGTTGTCAACGGGTATGGTCACCTCGACCTCGCCCGCCTTTTCGAACACCAGGGTGACCGTCACCTCGTCACCCTGTGCCAGCGGCTGTTTCAGCCCCATCATCATCACATGATCGCCGCCGCGTGCCAGCGCATGTGTGTGCCCTGCGGCCAGGGGAATGCCGTCTTCGATCTGGGTCATGGCCATCACGCCGCCGCCCTGATCGACATGTGTGTGCATCTCGACCTTTTTGGCGATTTCGCTGCGCGCCTCGATCAGGCGGTCGTCGCTGTCGCTTTCGTTCACCAGCGTCATGAACGCCGCCGCCGTCGGCGCATTGGGCCGCGAGACGCGCACATAGGGGTCCTGCACCAGGATACCGTCGGCAAAGGCGGCTGTGGACAAAAGGGTAGAAACCGCAACTGCGGTCAGGTTCTTCATCAGTTTCATGTGGGTATATCCGTTGTTTTGCTCGTGAAAAGACAAGGGTGGCTCAGAGCAAAACAGGAGGTCCGCGCGACAGGTAGGCGGGCGCAGACACCGCGCGTGTCACCGGCACATGGCGCGCGGCATATTCGGCACGGCGGATCGCCACAACCCGCAGGGGTGCGCCGATCATCACGTCCTGCCCCAGCAGCGTCAGCGCGGCGTCGGGACAGATATGCGGCGGGCCAACCGGCTGGCCATCGGCATCGACATTCACGGTGACCGAGCCGGTGCCGATACACAGCACCATCTGCCCCGCAACCTCTGCCGAGCCTCGCGCCAACGCAAAGGCCTGCGCCGTGACAACAAGCGTCAGCATCGCAAGGCAAAGGGTGATATGGCGCAAAACGGTCATGGCCGCAGCATTAGCCGCCCATCCCACGGCATACAAGGGCCGCTCCCTGCGCCAAAACGCCGTGGACCGCAAACGAAACGACCCCGCCTGCGGATGCAGGCGGGGCCAAATTCGTCAACCTCAAAGGCTTCAGGCGGCGTTGGCGGCCAGAGCTTTTGCGATTTCTTTTTTCACTTTCAGCGCATTCGCCGACAGCTCGTCGTCTTTCGCCTTGGCGAAGAACGCGTCCAGACCACCGCGGTGGTCAACGGTGCGCAGAGCGGCAGCCGAGATGCGGAATTTGATCGCGCGGCCCAGCACTTCGGACTGCAGCGAGACATCGTTCAGGTTCGGCAGAAACCGACGACGTGTTTTGTTGTTGGCGTGGCTGACATTGTTGCCAGACATGGGGCCTTTTCCGGTCAGTTCGCAACGACGCGACATGGGATTATCCTTTTGTTCTGGTCGCTGTCAGGGCGGTCCCCGAAACGACAACAAGCGCCGCTCGCAGCTGCGCCCCTAATTTCGTCTGGTGGCAATAGGGGGAATCGCATCAAGGGTCAAGCATGATTGCGCAGGTTTCACCGCCTTATTACGCGATCATTGCCGTGTGTGGCCCAGGCTGGCCAGCATCTGTTGCGCCGCCAGTGCCGGATCGGTCTGGCCCTGCGCCACTTCGGCCCCCAGCCGCGCCATATCGGCACGCGCCTGCGCGCCGTCCAGTTGCGCCAGCAGTGCCGCACGCACGTCCTGTTCGAACCAATATTGCGCTTGCTCTGCACGGGTCCTGTCGAAAAAACCGTTCTCGCGCCGCCAGCCTGCCAGTTCCTGCATCGTCTCCCACGCCGCGCTCAGGCCGGTGTCTTCCAGTGCCGAAACCATCATCGCCTTGGGAAAGCCCGCCGGGTCCTGGGGACGTTTGCGCAACAGCCGCAGCGCCCCGGCATAATCGGCACAGGTGCGTGTGGCGGTCGCTTTCAGGTCGCCGTCGGCCTTGTTGATCAGAATCACATCGGCCATTTCCATGATGCCGCGCTTGACGCCTTGCAATTCGTCCCCGCCCGCAGGGGCCAGCAGCAGCAGGAACAAATCCGCCATCTGCGCCACCACGGTTTCCGACTGTCCCACGCCCACGGTTTCGATCAACACCACGTCAAAGCCTGCCGCCTCGCACAGAGCCACAGCTTCACGGGTGCGCCGCGCCACGCCGCCCAGATGGGTCTGGCTGGGGCTGGGACGAATAAATGCCTTGGGTTCACGCGCCAACTGGTCCATCCGCGTCTTGTCGCCCAGGATCGACCCGCCCGACCGCGCCGAGGATGGATCGACCGCCAAAACGGCCACGCGCAGCCCCTGCCCTGTCAGCATCATCCCGAAGCTTTCGATAAAGGTGCTTTTGCCCACGCCCGGCGTGCCCGACAGCCCGATGCGCAGCGCCTGCCGGTCACGGGGCAACGCCCCCAACAATTCAGCCGCCTGCATGCGGTGATCGGCGCGTCCGCTTTCTACCAGCGTGATCGCGCGGGCCAGCGCACGGCGGTCACCCGAAATGATACGTTGTGCGGTGTCGGTGATGTCCATCTGCGTGCCTTTCGTGCTTGGGATCGGTTTTCCGGTTTACAGGTCTATTTGTCCAGCCTTGGCCTTGGCCTCTGTTTCGCAGATAAGCGCAGACATGACATTTGCCCTGCCCATTGATGACGTGCTGGACGCGGTTTGCACACAGCTTGCCGCGCACAAACGGCTGGTCCTGCAAGCACCCCCCGGTGCGGGCAAGACCACGCGAGTGCCCTTGGCGTTGATGGAGGCGGGTTTCACCGGGCGCATCGTGATGCTTGAGCCGCGCCGTCTGGCCGCGCGCACCGCTGCCGAACGCATGGCCGAGACACTGGGCGAACCCGTGGGCGAAACCGTCGGCTACCGCGTGCGCGGCGAGACAAAGGTGGGCAAACACACCCGCATCGAGGTTGTCACCGAAGGCATCCTGACCCGCATGATCCAGTCTGATCCCGAGTTGGCCGGCGTCGGCGTGGTGATCTTTGACGAATTCCACGAACGCAGCCTGAACGCCGATCTGGGGCTGGCGCTGTGTCTGGAAGTGGCCGAGGCCCTGCGTGACGACCTGCATCTGGTTGTGATGTCCGCCACACTGGATGCAGCCCCCGTGGCCGAGATGCTGAACGCGCCGCTGGTCACCTCCGAAGGCCGCGCATATGAGGTGACACCGCACTGGCTGGACCGCCCGCGAGGCCAGGCCCGGCTGGAAGGCGCTGTTGCCGACCTGATCCGCGACGCCCTGCGCGCGCAGGCCGGCAGCGCGCTGGTGTTTCTGCCGGGCGAAGGCGAAATCCGGCGCGTTCAGGGGCTGCTCGACGGCAGCCTTGGCAGTGACGTGGCGGTGCATCCGCTGTTCGGGGCCATGGACTTTGCCGCCCAACGCGCCGCGATTGCCCCTGCCAAAACGGGACGCAAGGTGGTGCTGGCCACGGCCATTGCCGAAACCTCGCTGACCCTGCCCGACATCCGCATCGTGGTGGACGCCGGGTTGGCGCGGCGGGCGCGGTTCGATCCCTCAAGCGGCATGTCGCGGCTGGTGACCGAGCGCGTCACCCGCGCCGAGGCCACCCAGCGTGCGGGCCGTGCGGGGCGCGTGGCGGCGGGACATTGCTACAAACTGTGGACGCGCGGCGAGGACGGGGCGCTGGCGGCCTTCCCCCCTGCCGAGATCGAGGCCGGGGACCTGACCGGCATGGCGCTGGAACTGGCGCTGTGGGGGGCCACGCCGGAGGAGCTGAGCTTTGTCACGCCGCCGCATCCGGGTCGCTATGGCGAGGCGGTCGAGGTGCTGCGGATGCTGGAGGCCCTGGACGATGCGGGCCGCATCACGGCCCATGGCCGCGCGCTGTCGAGGCTGCCGCTGCACCCGCGTCTGGCGCATATGCTGGTGCGCGGCGGTGCGGGGGCGGCGGACCTGGCGGCCCTGCTGGCCGAGCGTGACATCCTGCGCGGCATGGGCAGCGACCTGCGGTTGCGGATGCAGGCCCTGCGCAGCCCCGACCGGTTCGGCAATGCGGTGCAGCGCGGCGCGCTGGCACGGGTGCGGCAAGAGGTGAAACGCCTGAAATCCCGCACCTCGGGCGCGGCGCAGTCGCTGGGGGCGATGGCGGCGCTGGCCTATCCTGATCGCATCGGGCTGCGCCGCAAGGGGGATGCGCCGCGCTTTGTGCTGTCGGGGGGCAAGGGCGCGGTCCTGCCCGATGGCGATGCGCTGGCCGGTGCGCGGCTGATCGTGGCCACCGATCTGGACGGCGACCCGCGCGAAGCGAAAATCCGGCAGGCGACCGAGATCAGCGACGCCGACCTGCGCGCCACTTTTGGCGACGCGATTGCGTGGCATGACGTCTGCATATGGTCCAAACGCGACGGCCGCGTTCTGGCGCGGCAGCAGGAACGGCTGGGGGCGCTGGTGCTGGAAGACCGCGCGTGGCGCGATGCGCCGCCCGAGGATATTGCCGTGGCAATGCTGGATGGCGTTCGGCAGCTGGGCCTGCTGCCCTCGGCCAAGGCGGCGCGGTTTCTGGCGCGGGCGCGGCTGGTGGATGCCGATAACTGGTCTGATGATCACCTCATCATGACACTTGAAGACTGGCTGCTGCCGCATCTGGTCGGCGTGCGGACCGCTGCCGACTGGAAGGCGCTCGAGCTGACACCTGCCCTCAAGGCGCGGCTGGACTGGGACGCGGCCCAAGCGTTGGACCGCGCCGCGCCGTCGCATTTCACCACACCGCTGGGTCGGAATGTGCCGATCGACTACAGCGGCGACGCGCCGGAGATTGCTGTGCGGTTGCAAGAGATGTTTGGCGTGACCCGACACCCCACCGTGGCGGGCAAACCGCTGAAGGTCACCCTGCTGTCCCCCGCACACCGGCCCATTCAGATCACCATGGACTTGCCAGGGTTCTGGGCCAGTTCCTATGCCGACGTGCGCAAGGACATGCGTGGGCAATACCCCAAGCATCCGTGGCCAGAAGATCCGACGCAGGAAGACCCGACACTGCGCGTCAAACGCCGAACCTAGCGCAACCAGTCGCCGTGATGGGCACCGTCCTGATCCATCCGCTCGAACCCGTGCGCGCCGAAGTAATCGCGCTGCGCCTGGATCATGTTCGCGGTGCCACGGCCCAATGCCATGGTGTCGTGCCATGCCAAGGCCGCCGACAGTGCCGGCACCGGCTGTCCGCTGAGCGCCGCCGCCGCAACCACACGCCGCAGCCCCGGCAGGGCCGCCGTCAGACGGGTGCGCATCGCGGGGGCAAGGATCAGGTGGCCGTGCGGCAGACCTGCGCGCACTGCACCCGCAAATTCGTCCAGCAGGGCCGAGCGGATGATGCATCCCGCACGCCAGATCTCGGCAATGCGGGCAAGGTCCAGATCCCAGTTGAACTCCGCCGAAGCCGCCGAGAGCACGCGGAACCCTTGGGCGTGGCCAAGGATGCGTGCGGCCAGCAGGGCGTTTTCCATGTCATCGGTGCCGGGAATGTCCGCGGGCTGGGTCGCGGGGTCCAGCAGGGCCTGCGCCGCGCGACGCACATCGCCCTCGGACGACCAGCCGCGTGCACCCACCGCGGCCTCGATGGTCGAGGCGCTTTGACCCATTTTCAAGGCTTCGATCAGGGTCCAGCGGCCCGTGCCCTTTTGCCCCGCCTGATCGCGGATCACGTCGACGATGGGCTGACCTGTGCCCGCGTCGGTCGAGGCCAGCGCTTTGGCGGTGATGTCGATGAGATAAGAGGCCACCGGACCCTCGCGCCAGCCGTCAAAGACCTGACCGATCTGGCCCGCGTCCATCCCCGCCTGATCGCGCATCAGGCCGTAAACCTCGGCGATCATCTGCATATCGGCATATTCGATGCCATTGTGCACCGTCTTGACGAAATGGCCGGCACCATCGGGGCCAAGGTGGGCGACACAAGGGTCGCCGTGAAACTTGGCGGCAATCGCCTCGGCCATCGGTTTGAGCTGTGCCCAGGAGTGATCCGAGCCGCCGACCATCATCGAAGGACCGTTCCGCGCGCCCTCCTCGCCGCCCGACACGCCCATGCCGACAAAGTGGATGCCGGTGCCCTCCAGCGCCGCACTGCGCCGCCGGGTGTCGTTGAAATCGGCGTTGCCCCCGTCGATGATCGTGTCGCCGTCGGACAGCAGCGGCGTGATCGCGTCGATCATCATGTCCATGGGCTTGGTCGAGGGGATCATGAACAGGATTGTACGCGGGGAAGCGATGGCGGCGACGAAATCGGCCAGATCAGCGTGGCCGGTGACGTTGCCCGACAGCCCCGCAGCCTCGGGCAGGAAGGCGTCGATCCAGTCGGCCTCGCGGTTCGACACCGCCACGTCAAAGCCGTGATCGGCCAGGTTCAGGGCCAAAGCACTGCCCATTGTGCCCAGACCGTAAACGCCGATCTGTGCCCGAATTTCCTGCTGCGCCATATGCTTTGCCTGTGTTGTGATCCTTGGCTTGAAACATACGCCCAAAGGCTGCGGGGGCAAGCCTTGGTGGTGGCGGCACGGGCATCTTCCGGCTTGTTCTGCACGCGGGCGAATGGCTAGATGCGGGCATGAAGATTTGTGCAATCACGATGGTTTACCGCGATTACTGGGCGCTGGCGCAATGGTATCGGCACTATGGCGCGCTGGTGGGGGCCGAGCATCTGGTGGTCGTGGCGCACGGTGCCGACCCGAAGATCGCGCAAATCTGCCCGCAGGCCAGTATCCTGACCGTGCCGCGCGACGATTTGTCCGGCTTTGACGGGGTGCGGGGGCGGATGCTCAACGGGATTCAGGCCGGTCTGGCCGAGATTTATGATTGGGTGATCCGCACCGATGCGGATGAGTTGATTTTCCTTGATCCAGCAAAGCATGACAGTTTGGAATCCGTGTTCGTGGGCCAGAAGGGTCAGGCGCTGTTTGCGCTGGGGCTGGAGGTGGTGCAGACCGATGACGGCACCTTTGGCGTGTTTTCAGGACATTACAGCAAGGCATGGGCGGTGCGCGGCGGCCTGCCAATGAAACGCCACGGGGTGCAGGTGCGGCCACGACGCGTGGCGCAGTTCGATTATGTGATGCCGGATGGTGTGTTTCTGGCGCATCTGAAATTTGCCAACCGCGCCGCATTGGCCGAGGCGAATGTGCACCGTGCCGAGGTGGCATCAGGCCCCGGTGACGGGTTGCCCGGCAAGGCATGGGAAGACCCCGAGCACGAGGCGCGCAAGGTACAGGCCCAGGTGATGCGGATGGATGCAGCGGATTGGCAGACGGCCGAAGGCATGGCGCGCGCGGAACTGGCGGCGGGGCCTGTGGTGGATGCCAAGATCGGGCTGGTGCGGTCCCGGTCGTTCAAGCTGGATCGCAAGTGCACGCTGCCGGGCTGGTTTCCTGTGCTGGACTGACTAGCATTCAGGGGCTTCGCCCCGCCCCTTTGTCCCCGACGCTTTGCGTCTCCCCCAGGGTATTTCGGGCCAAAAAAAAGCTGTCCCGGGGGAGATTGCGTTATTTGCCCAAGCACCAGCGCATGACGGCCTTTTGCGCGTGCAGACGGTTTTCCGCCTCGTCGAAGATGACCGAGTTCGGGCCGTCCATGACTTCGGACGTGGCCTCGTCATCACGGTGGGCGGGCAGGCAGTGCATGAACAGTGCGTCGGGCTTTGCCTTTGACATCAGCGCCTTGTTCACCTGATACCCGCGCAGCTGGTTGTGGCGGCGTTCGCGGGCGGATTGCGGGTCGTGCATCGACACCCATGTGTCGGTGACCACCAGATCGGCGCCTTGCACGGCTTTGTCCGGATCGCGTTCGGTGGTGTAGAGACCGTTCAGCGCCGCCTCGGGTTGCAGGGTTTCGGGGCCGGTGAAGACCAGTTCAAAGTCGAACTGCTTGGCCGCATGGGCGAAAGAGGCAAAGACGTTGTTGCCGTCACCGGACCACACGACCTTGCGGCCCTTGATCGGGCCGCTGTGCTCTTCGAACGTCATGATGTCGGCCATGATCTGGCAGGGGTGCGTGCGGTTGGTCAGCCCGTTGATGACGGGCACGGTGGCGTGTTCGGCCATTTCCAGCAGCGTCGCCTCTTCGAAGGTGCGGATCATGATCATGTCGACATAGCGCGACAGCACGCGGGCGGTGTCGGCGATGGTTTCACCGTGGCCCAGTTGCATGTCGGCACCGGACAGCACCATCGTCTGCCCGCCCATCTGGCGCACGCCCACGTCAAAGCTGACCCGCGTGCGGGTCGAAGGTTTTTCAAAGATCAGCGCGACCATGTGACCGGCCAGTGGCTGGTCGTCGTCGGGTGTGCCCTTGGGGCGACCAGCGCGCGCGTCCTTGATCGCGCGGCCGGTGTCGATGATGCTGCGCAATTCTGCCGGGTCGGTGGTGTGGATATCAAGAAAGTGTTTCATACGTCATTTTTCTGAATAGGCGCAGGCCGGGAACATGACCCCCGAACCTGCGGATTTCGAGCCGAAAGCGCCTGTCAGGACAGGCTGGCGGCTGCGGCATCGAGACGAGTGACCGCCTCGGCGATTTCGTCGTCGGTGAGGTTCAGCGGGGGCAAAAGGCGGATCACATTGTCGGCGGCGGGCACTGTGATCACGTAGTTCTTATAGCCTGCGGCAACGATGTCGGTGTTGGGTGCCTTGCATTTCAGCCCCAGCATCATGCCCGAGCCGCGCACCGCTTCGAACACGTCCGGGTGGCTGGCAATCAGCCCTTCCAACTTTTGACGCAGCAGGCCTGCCTTGCGGTTGACCTCGGCCAGAAAGGCGGGGTCGGACACGATGTCCATCACCGCACAGCCCACGGCGCAGCCCAGCGGGTTGCCGCCATAGGTGGACCCATGTGTGCCTGCGGTCATGCCCGAGGCCGCGTCTTCGGT
Source organism: Pseudosulfitobacter pseudonitzschiae (assembly GCF_900129395.1). Taxonomy (GTDB): domain Bacteria; phylum Pseudomonadota; class Alphaproteobacteria; order Rhodobacterales; family Rhodobacteraceae; genus Pseudosulfitobacter; species Pseudosulfitobacter pseudonitzschiae. Next base: position 550,803 of record NZ_FQVP01000002.1, on the reverse strand, counting down.
GGCCAGAACAGCTCCCAGTGGGAAGCCGCCGCCGATGCCCTTGGCCACCATCATGATGTCGGGGGTGATGCCAGCCCATTCGTGGGCGAACAGCTTGCCGGTGCGGCCCACGCCACATTGCACTTCGTCCAGGATCAGCAGGATGCCGTGTTCGTCGCACAGATCGCGCAGCCCCTTGAGGCATTGATCGGGCAGCGGGCGAATGCCGCCCTCGCCTTGCACCGGTTCGATCAGGATCGCCGCAGTCTGGTCGGTGATGGCCGCCGTCAGCGCATCGTGGTCGCCCCAGTCAAGGTGGACGAAACCGCCCAGGATCGGGCCGAACCCTTTGACCATCTTCTCGGACCCTGCGGCGGCGATGCCTGCGGCGGACCGTCCGTGGAACGACCCTGCGAAAGTGATAATCTCGACGCGGTCCTTGTCACCCTTGTCGTACCAGTACTTGCGCGCCATCTTGACGGCCAGTTCGCAGGCCTCGGTGCCCGAGTTGGTGAAGAACACGGTATCGGCAAAGGTGGCATCGACCAGCTTGTCGGCCAGCGCCTGCTGCTGCGGGATCTGGTAGAGGTTCGAGGTGTGCCACAGCGATTGCGCCTGATCGGTCAGCGCCTTGACCAGTGCCGGGTTGGCGTGGCCCAGCACGTTCACGGCAATGCCCGCCCCAAGGTCAAGATATCGCGACCCGTCCGCCTCGATCAGCCAGGCGCCTTCGCCTTTGACAAAGCTCATGGGAGCGCGGGAATAGGTCGGCAGAACGGAGGGGATCATGGTGATCGTCCTTTGATACGGGCGGTGCGAAGCACTTTGGTGCATGACGCGGGCCGCAGGGTCAACAGATTTGAAGGATTGGGGTGCCCTAAGGCGATAGACAGGCGGGACAGGTCCCGCAACAAGGCGTGACGTTACGCAGTGCGTCGTCGGATCGAAATGATATGTGCCGTTGCTGTCATGTGGCGGTCTTTAGCGCAGGTGAAATCCGAAAGAAAGAGATTTCGTGCGCCGCACAACTGCCCCTTGCACAGCCGCCACAGCTTGCGCATAGATTCGGCATGTATTCCCCGCGCGCTCAAAATCCCGTCCTGGCTGCCCTGCTGATCTGCACGGCCTGCGCGTTTATCGCGGCAACCATGCTGATTGCAAAGTCGTTGGGATCGGACCAGTTCGGCCCGGCCTTGCATCCTTTGCAGATCAGCAACGGGCGCTTTGTGTTCGCCTTGCTTTGCCTGTCCCTTGCGGCATCGGTGGTGCGGCCAAACGTGACGCGCCCGCATATGCGCTGGCACTTGGCGCGCACCTCGGCCGGCTGGGCGGGCGTGACGCTGATGTTCGCATCGGTTGCCTATATCCCTCTGGCCGATGCCACCGCGATCACATTTCTCAATCCGGTCTTTGGCATGGTACTGGCGATTCCGCTGCTGGGCGAACATGTCGGGCGGGTTCGGTGGACAGCGGCAGCCATTGCGCTGGTGGGCGCGATGGTGCTGCTGCGTCCGACACCGGAAAGTTTCCAGCCAGCGGCCCTGCTCGCACTGGGAGCCGCGGCCATCATGGGGCTGGAGCTGATTTTCATCAAACGCCTGTCGGGGCGCGAGGGGGCATTCCAAATCCTGCTGATCAACAATGCCCTTGGTGTGGTGATCTCGACGCTGGCGGTGATCGCGTTCTGGCAGCCGCCCACGATGGCCCAATGGGGCCTGATGGGGGCGCTTGGAATGCTGATGGCCTGTGCACAGACCTGTTTCGTCAACGCGATGGCCCGCGCCGATGCCAGCTTTGTCGCGCCGTTCAGCTATCTGACACTGCTCTTTGCCGCGCTTTACGACGTGGTTTTTTACGACGTGATCCCCGACGGGGTGACAATTGTGGGTGCCTGTATCATCGTTGCCGGCGCTTTGCTGCTGGGCCTGCGCGAGGCATGGTTGCGGCGCAGCGGCAGTCCTGTCACAGTGTCGGGCACCGCAACGACGCCCCTGCCTGCGCCCGATACCGACTAAGTGGGGTTCTTGCCTTGTAACTCACTGCTGAGTGATTAGAATAGGGCGCTGAGATTGAATTTGGAGCGGCCATCAAAGATGCGCCGCTTTTTAGCTAGGAAAAGCCTGCATGTCCTGGACAGACGAACGTGTTGAACTTCTGAAAAAGATGTGGGGCGAGGGCCAGTCGGCCAGCCAGATCGCCAAGGAGCTGGGCGGGGTGACCCGCAATGCCGTGATCGGCAAGGTCCACCGCCTGGGCCTGTCGAACCGCGCAGGCACCGGAACGACCGCCGCCGCCGCCGCCAAACCCGAACCCAAGGCCAAGCCCGCCGCCCCCAAGGTCGAGGCCAAGCCCAAGGCGGAAGCCAAACCCAAGGCCGAGGCCAAGCCCAAGCCGCAAGAAGAACCCGAGCCCGAGACACGCGTCGCCGTGATGCCTCCTCGCGCCAAGATCATTCCGGCAGGCCAACCCTTGCCCCCGCAGCCTTCGGCCAACGAGATCAGCCCCGAAGCTTTGGCCAAGGTCAGCGAGATCGAGAAAAAAGCCAAGCGTCTGAGCCTGATGGAACTGACCGAGCGCACATGCAAATGGCCGGTGGGTGATCCCGCGACGGATGACTTCTGGTTCTGCGGCCTGCCCGTGCAGGCAGGCAAACCCTATTGCGAGGCGCATGTTGGCGTCGCGTTCCAGCCGATGTCCTCACGCCGCGACCGTCGCCGCTGAAACACGCCAGAGTTGCGAGATACAAAACGGTCCGACCCTGTCGGGCCGTTTTGCGTTTGTGATGCCGTTGGCTCTGGTCTTCGGGGCGCGTTCCGGCTAGGGCCGCGCCACTGCAGAAGTCCAAACAGGGGAAGTTTTCATGTCCGAACGTCCAGCCATTCGTCATGTGGTGTTCTTCAGCGCGAAAGATCCGGCTGATGTCGCGCGTATCATCGAAGGGTTGTCGCTGTTGGCAGATATCCCGCACAGCGACGTGTTTGAAGTGCGCCGCAACATCCGCGATGATGCGCTATCGGGCGAAGCCGATGTGGTCGTCTACGCCGAATTTGCGAGCGCCGAGGCACTGACGGCTTACAAGGCCCATCCGCTGTATCAGGAATCGATCAACCGCGTGCGCCCCCTGCGCGACCTGAGAATCGCGGCAGATTTCTAAGTTGAATCGCTGAGCGATGCCGCATCAGGTCATTTTTGACGGTGGGCCGTGTCCCGGCGGCACGGCCTTTGTCGATCCGATCCGTGTCATTCGCGCCGACACGCCCGACGCCGTGCCCGCCGCCCTTGCCGCGATGGAAGCCTCCAAGGCACAGGGCTGTTGGCTGGCGGGCTATGCAAGTTACGAGTTGGGCTATGTGTTTTCGCACAAGCTGCGCGACCTCATGCCCCCGGATCGCACCACGCCGCTGCTTGAATTCGGCGTCTTTGATACGCCAGCCCCGGCGCAGGTTGCGCGGCCTGAAGGCGATGCCTTTCTGAGCGACCCGCAGCCGGTTTGGGATCTAGCGACCTATTCAGATGCCTTTGATCGGATCAAAACCTATATCGCGGCGGGAGATATCTATCAGGCCAACCTGACCTTTCCCGTCACTGCGCGTTTTGCGGGCACGCCGCTGGAGCTTTATGCCACGCTGCGCAACAGGCAGCCCGTGCCGCATGGAGCCTTTGTCGATCTGGGCGGGCCGGTGCTGTTGTCACGCTCGCCCGAGCTGTTCTTTGCAATCGACCGCACAGGCGGGATCGAGGTGAAGCCGATGAAAGGCACCGTTGCGCGCGGGCAGACGCCGGATGAGGACGCGGCGCAGGTCGAATGGCTGCGCGGGTCGGTGAAAAACCAGGCAGAAAACCTGATGATCGTGGACCTGATGCGCAATGATATCAGCCGACTGTCCAAGGTTGGCAGCGTGCGGGTGCCCGAACTTTTCAATGTTGAAACCTATGTGACACTGCACCAGATGACATCGCGCATCATCGCGCAATTGTTGCCGGATGTTGGCCTGTGGGACATCTTTGCGGCGCTGTTCCCCTGCGGATCGATCACCGGTGCACCAAAAATCCGGGCGATGCAAATCCTGCGCGCGCTGGAGGCGCAGCCGCGCGGCGCTTATTGCGGGGCAATCGGGTGGATCGCGCCGCAGGGTGACATGCAGTTCAACGTGGCGATACGTACCGTGCTGTGTCACCCAGACGGCACCGCCCAACTGAATGTCGGGGGCGGGGTCGTGCATGACAGCACTGCCAATGATGAATATACCGAGGCCCTGCTGAAATCACGCTTTGCGTTTTAGCGCAGAGCGGACTGGGCGTTTCAACTCTTGGCTAGCTTGTCGATGATCGGGCAGTCGGGCCTGTCGTCGCCGGCGCAGCAATTGACCAGATGGGCCAGCGTATCGCGCATCTGGTGCAGTTCAGACAGCTTGCGGTCGATCTCTTCCAGATGGTCCGTTGCCAGCTTGCGCACATCGCCGCTGGCGCGGCTGCGGTCCTCCCACAAGGCCAGAAGGGTGCGGCAGTCTTCGATGGAGAACCCCAGCGACCGGGCGCGCGACAAAAAGGCCAGCTTGTGCGCGTCCTGATCGGAAAATGCGCGGTAGCCGTTGGCGCTGCGGGCGGGGCGGATCAGGCCAATGTCCTCGTAATAGCGGATCGTTTTGGCGGGCAAGCCCGAGGCGGTGGCGACTTGGGAAATGTTCATGAGGCGGTTCCTTGATGACGCGGTGACGTTGCCCGAGAGATGGGTTCCCAAGACTGGAAGGTCAAGCCCGCCTCTCTGACACAAATCTGGCGGGATGGTGAATTGCGCCCCTTGCCTGCCCAATGCACTGTTGCGCCAACAAACGATGAGGGTGTGATGACCAAGACGATCAGAGCCGCCGATGCAGTGGCGCGCAGGCTGTACGACGCCGGGTGCCGGATGGCCTTTGGAATGCCGGGGGGCGAGATTCTGACCATGGTGGACGCGCTTGAGGCGGCGGGGATCACCTTTGTGCTGTGCAAACACGAGAACGCGGCGGCGTTTATGGCCGAGGGCGCTTGGCACCGCACCGGCGCGCCGGGGCTGCTGGTGGCCACGGTCGGTCCCGGCGTGCTGAACGGGGTCAATGCGGTGGCCAATGCCCTGCAGGACCGCGTGCCGCTGATCGTGCTGGCCGGTGCGGTCGATGCGGACGAGGCGCAGACCTATACCCACCAGGTGCTGGACCAGCGCGCGGTCTTTGCCCCGATCACCAAGGCCACCTTTCTCATGGATGCCGGTGCCGCCCACGTGATCGCGGACAAGGCCGTTGGCATCGCCACCGAGGGCCAACCCGGTCCGGTGTTCATCGACATCCCCATTCGTGTGGCCGAGGCGCAGGTGCCCGCCAGGGCGCCGACGCCCCGCGCAACGGCGGCTGAGGTGGTGCCGGATACTGCCGTCCTGGATCAAATCGCGGGCTGGCTGTCACAGGCGGCGCGGCCCATCATCATCGCCGGTGTCGATGCGCTGAACGAAAACGCCGATGTGGCCGGACTTGCGCGGCGGTTTGGCGTGCCGGTGATCTCCACCTACAAGGCCAAGGGGATGCTGCCCGAGGATGATCCACTGTCCCTTGGCGGTGCGGGCCTGTCGCCGCTGGCGGACAAGACCTTGTTGCCGCTGGTCCAAAACGCCGATCTGGTGCTGTGTCTAGGTTATGATCCCATCGAGATGCGCACCGGCTGGCGCGATGTCTGGGACAGTACGGCCCAGCATGTGGTCGAGGTGTCAGCGGCGCCGAACCACCACTACATGCATCAATCCACGGTCAACATTGTCGGATCGGTGCGCGCCACGGTGGCCGCCCTGATGCTGGCCGCGACACCGCGCGCAACATGGGCGGGCGGCGAGGTGGCCGCAGCACAGGCCGCATTGGCCACAGCCTTTCCCACGGATGAGGATTGGGGCCCCGCCGCCATCGTCGCCACGTGCCGCACCGCCCTGCCCCGCGACGCGCTGGCCACCGCAGACAGCGGCGCGCATCGCATCCTGCTCAGCCAGATGTGGCAGTGCTATGCGCCGCGCGGTCTGATGCAATCCTCGGCGCTGTGTACCATGGGCTGTGCTGTGCCGCTGGCGATGGGCGTGGCGCTGGCGTCGCCGGACCGCACGGTGGTCAGCTTTAGCGGGGATGCCGGTTTCCTGATGGTCGCGGGGGAACTGGCGACGGCCAGGGAACTGGGTCTGCGCTGTATTTTCGTTGTATTTGTCGACGCGTCGTTGGCGCTGATCGAATTGAAACAAAGACAAAGACAGCTTGGCAACCACGGGGTCGATTTCGGCACCCATGATTTTGCCGCGATTGGCCGCGCCTTTGGCGGGGTGGGCGTGGATGTGCGCAGCCGTGCGGAATTGCAATCCGCGCTGCAGGACGCCCAAAGCGCCGACACCTTTACCGTGATCGCCGCCCATATCGAGAAAGGAGCCTACGATGGCCGCATCTAAGGGCGCGCTTGACGGGCTGTTTGTTCTCGACCTCAGCCGCATTCTGGCCGGTCCCACGGCAACACAGATGCTGGGTGATCTGGGGGCCACGGTCATCAAGGTCGAGAACCCGAAAACCGGTGGGGATGACACGCGCGGATGGGGGCCGAACTATGCCCGCGATGCGGATGGCGCCCCCACGGACCTGTCCGCCTATTTCATGGCCGCCAACCGCAACAAATTGTCCGTCGCTGTCGATCTGACGACGGAAGCAGGCCAGGACACCCTGCGCCAACTGGCCGCGCGCGCCGATGTGGTGGTCGAGAACTATAAACCCGACGGGCTGGTCAAATACGGGCTGGATCACGCCACCCTGCTGCAGCGGCACCCCGGACTGGTCTATTGTTCAATCAGCGGCTTTGGCCAGACCGGTCCGAACCGCGCCCAGCCGGGCTACGACCTGATGGCGCAGGGCTATGGCGGGATCATGTCGCTGACCGGCGCGCCCGACGGGGCGCCGATGAAGGTGGGCGTGGGCATCGCCGATGTAATGTGCGGCATGTATGCGACAATCGGGATCTTGGCCGCCCTGCGCCACCGCGACCGCACAGGGCAAGGCCAGCACATTGACCTGAGCCTTGTGGATGCGCAAATGGCGTGGCTGGTGAACGAGGGCACCAACTATCTGACCAGCGGTCAGGTGCCGGAGCGGCGCGGCAATGCGCACCCCAACATCGTGCCTTATGACGCCTTTGAATGCAGCGACGGCCATGTGCTGCTGGCCGTGGGCAATGATGCGCAGTTTGCTCGGTTCTGCGATGCGGTGGGGCTGGCTGGTCTCAGCGATGACCCGCGCTTTGACACCAACCAGCACCGGATCGAGAACCGCGCGGCGTTGATGGAACGGCTGTCGCCCACGATGAAGGCGCTGCAACGCGCCGAGGTGATGCAACGCCTGCATGCGGTCAAAGTCCCCGTGGGACCGATCCACAACGTGGCCGAAGCATTGGGATCGGATCAGGCACAGGCGCGCGGGGCGGTGGTCGAGGTGCCCTGCGATGGCGTGGCCCAGGGGCAGGTGCGCCTGTTGGGCAATCCGCTGAAGCTGTCGGCGACGCCTGTGACCTATCGCCATGCACCGCCATCCTTCGGTCAGGACACCGACGCCGTGTTACAAATGCTGCGCCAGCCCCCTGCCAAGACAGACTGACAGATCTGTTTTGCACGGAAATATTGCAAAATCCCCGCCCGTCCTCACGAAAAAGGGTGCGCCCTGTCACACCTGCGTGTGAGCCCCCCGCAGCGCCGCAAATCATGGGTAAGTTACAGGCATCGCACGGGTCCCACCGTGCCCTGAACAAAGGTGCCCGTAATGCGCAACGATATATGTGACAGCCCCGTTTCCCTGACAGACCCGCTTCTGACAGACCACTGGAACGGGGTTATCACCGGTTTTCTCGCGCATGGCATCCAGACGCCTGTGCATCTGGGCAAGGTGTTGGAAGGTGCGCCCGACTTTGCCATGGGCCATGCTGCACGCGGGTTGTTTTCGCTGATGATGGGGCGCGCCGAACTGATAGCGGTCGCGCGTGATGCCCATGCCGCTGCGCTGGCGGCCCTGACCCGGGTGGGGGGTGCCCCGCGCGAGCGGTTGTGGGTGCAGGCCCTGGGCGAATGGCTGCAAGGGCGGCCATCGGGGGCGGTGGCGGCGATGGAGGCTGCCCTGCGGTTGCAACCACGCGACACGATCTCGGCCAAGGTCGGCCACGCCATCCGTTTCATGCTGGGCGATGCAAGTGGTATGCGTGCCTCGGTCGAGGCGGTGCTGGACGCGCACCGCATTCACCCGCTGCGCGGCTACCTGCTGGGCTGTCACGCCTTTGCGCTGGAGGAAACCGGCGATTATGCCGCCGCTGCACGCACCGGATTGCGCGGTCTGGATCATGCGCCAGACGACGCCTGGGGGCTTCATGCGGTGGCGCATGTGTACGACATGACCGCGCGGCCCGATGCGGGAATTGCCCTGATCGAAGGCCACACTGGCGCTTGGGATCACTGCAACAACTTTCGCTATCATGTCTGGTGGCACAAGGCGCTTTTGCACATGGACCGGGGCGAGATGGATGTGGCGCTGGCCCTCTACGATGGCCAGATTCGTGCAGACAAGACAGATGATTACCGGGATATCGCCAATGCCACATCGCTGTTGATGCGACTGGAACTGGAAGGTGTGGATGTGCACGACCGCTGGGATGAGCTGGCGGCTTTCTCGGATGCGCGGGTCGAGGACGGCTGTCTGGTTTTCGCCGACCTGCACTATATGCTGGCCTTGTCCGGCGCGCAAAAGGGCGAGGCCGCCGAAGCGATGTGCGCCCGCTTTGCCCGTGACGCGATCCGTCATGGTGAAATGCCTAAAAGGGTTGCCGATCCGGGCCTTGCCGCGATTGCGGGTCTGACCGCCTTTGCCGAAGGACGCTGGGATCAGGCGTTTCAGAACCTGGCGGCGGCGCGGGTGTCATTGCAGTCGATCGGTGGCAGCCATGCCCAGAGAGATGTGTTTGAACGCATGACGATAGATGCCGGATTGCGCGCCGGACGCGTTGAGCGTACAGCCCAGATTCTGGCGCAGCGGACGGCGCAACGGGGCGGTTACGAAGACCGTTTCGCCCAAACCCGTGGGGCGTCGATTTCGCGCGCACGGCGTATTGCCGCCCAATGAGAAAAGTCAATGAAGACAACCGACACGATGCAGATTAAGAGGCGCGGATGAGCCATTCCGAAACCGCATCCGCTGCCATGCCCACGACCCTTCAACGCCCCCCTGCCCCCACCCAGGACGATACCGCCCCGATACGCGCCAAACCGGCAGCGCGGGTGCGTGATCTGCGGCTGGATTTTTACCGTGGCCTTGCGATGTTCATCATCCTTGTCGCCCACACACCCGGCAATTTTCTGGCAGGCTGGATTCCCGGGCGCCTGGGGTTTTCCGACGCGACCGAGATCTTCGTGTTCTGTTCGGGCATGGCCAGCGCCATCGCCTTTGGCGGCGCGTTTGACCGTGTAGGCTGGCGGTTGGGCAGCGCGCGCGTGCTGTTTCGTGTCTGGCAGGTCTATTGGGCGCACGTCGGTTTGTTCTGCGCCACCGTCGCGTTGACCGTCTGGATGACCGATCTTCAGATCACAGGTGTCAACTATTGGGGACAACTCAACCTGTGGCCGGTCTTTGAAGAGAGCGAAAAATGGGCAAACCCCAATATTTTTCTCAGCTTTATGACTTTGCGCTATGTGCCCAATTACTTTGATGTTTTGCCTATGTATATGGTCGTTCTGCTGTTCATGCCGATCATAATGCTGCTTGTGCGAGTGAACCTTTTCGCAGTTGCAGCGTTCGTGCTTTGCGTGTGGTTGATGGCACAGGAGACTTGGATGAATTCGGTGGGACTTGGAGCGTGGCATTTGGCCCTGCCTGCCGAGCCGTGGAGTGACCGTATCTGGTTTTTCAACCCGTTTGGATGGCAGTTGATTTTCTTCACCGGCTTCGCCTTCATGCGCGGCTGGCTGCCCAAGCCGCCCGTTTCGATGACGCTGGTGATACTTGCAGCGCTTGTTGTTCTGGGCAGTGTGCTGCTGTCGGATGTGGCGGTGCGCGAGTTTGGCATGCCGTGGATCAAGGATTGGCGCGCCGAATACGCGCCTTGGTTCGACAAGACCGCTTTTGCGCCGCTGCGCTATCTGCACTTCCTGTCGCTGGCCTATCTTGGATGGGTCGTCGCGGGGGACAAGGGCGGGCGGCTTCTGGCACGCGGCACAAGTGTGCTGGCGCGGGCCTGGGGCCTGCTCGTGACCATCGTGCTGAAGGTTGGCCAGCAGTCGCTGGCGGTTTTCGTGGTCAGCATGTTCACCGCGCGGCTGATGGGCTTTGGCATCGACCTGACCGACCGCAGCGCGCTGCCCGTTGTTTTGATTAATCTTGCCGGGGGCATGGCGCTGGTCGCCACCGCCTACGGCGCTGGCTGGTTCAAGAGCCAGCCTTGGAAGAAGGCGATTGCATGATGTTGCGACGCGAAGTTTTAGCCTCGATCGCGGCCTTTGCCGCAGCAACCCCCACCCTTGGTTGGGCGGATGAGCCCGGCTTGCAGGTCGGTGCGCCTGCGCGGTTCGATCCGCGCAGCCTGATCCAGCGTGCCCGCGCGCTGGCGGCCGAAGCCTATACCCCCCGCCCCAAGATCCCCAAAAGCTGGCGCGACCTGTCTTATGACCAGTATCGCAAGATCTGGTTCGATTCGCGCAACGCCCTGTGGGAAGGCACCGACGCCCCCCAGCGGGTCGACGTGTTCCCGCCTGGCCTGTATTTCCCGCAGGCCGTGGCCATGTTCGAGGTCGAGGACGGCATTGCACGTCCCCTGCTGTTCGACATGGATGTTTTCGACAAGACGGACAAGTTTCCCGATGTCGAACTGGACGATACGCTGGGCTACAGCGGCCTGCGTCTGCGCGCCGAGTTGCACAAACCGGATATTTTCGAGGAATACGCGGTGTTCCAGGGCGCCAGCTATTTCCGCGGCCTGGGTGCCGGCGAAACCTATGGCCTGTCGGCACGCGGCCTTGCGGTCAACACCGGCGAACCTGAAGGCGAGGAGTTCCCCGATTTCATCGGCCTGTGGCTGGAACGTCCGGCCCACGGCGAGGCCACCATCGTGCTGCATGCGCTGCTGGACAGCCCGTCGGTGACCGGTGCCTATACCTTCCACATCACCCCGGGCGAGGTGTTGCGGATGCACGTGGCCGCGCACCTGTTCGCGCGGACCGAGCTGAAACACATCGGCATCGCGCCACTGACGTCGATGTTCCTGTTCGACGATACCGAACGCCAGCGGTTCGACGACTTCCGCCCCGCGGTCCATGACAGCGACGGGCTGCTGATCCACAACGGTGGTGGCGAAAGCATATGGCGTCCCCTGGCCAATCCGACCACCTTGCAGATCAGCGCTTTCGTGGACACGAACCCCAAGGGGTTCGGCCTGATGCAGCGCAAGCGCAAGCTGGAGGATTTCAACGACCTTGAGGCGCATTACCACAACCGGCCCAGCCTGTGGGTCACCCCTGGCGAAGGCTGGGGCAAAGGGTCCGTGGCGCTGGTCGAAATCCCTGCCGATCTGGAAATCTACGACAACATCGTGGCCTATTGGCGTCCTGCCGACGTGATCCCCGCAGGGGCCGAGGTCCAGATGACCTACCAGTTGGACTGGGGCGCCGATACGGCACCCGAGACCGACAGCGCGCCGATGCGTGTTCTGAACACCGCTTCCGGAGGACGTCCGGAGGGTGGGCGCGTCTTTGCGATCGACTTTGGCCCCGGCCCGAACCTGCCCGACGATCTGGAAAAGATCACCAAGGTCGTGACGACCAGTGCGGGCACCGTGACCGAGGGCCATCTGCAACGCAATCCCGCCACGGGTGGCGTGCGCCTTGCCTTCACCTTTATGCCCGAGGAGGCCAAGCTGGCTGAATTCCGGGTGCAACTTTTGCTGGGCGACACCGCCCTGACCGAGCTTTGGCTCTACCGTTGGACTTCCAAATGACACAGACCGATCTGTCACACATGCCATCGCGTGCGCCATTGGCCATGCCCGAACAGGATCTGAGCCGCGCCCCCGGCAGGCGTCCTTGCGCGCATGGTGGCGCGGGTTGGCGGCTGGGTGTCTTTGCGCCGGCGCTGATCATCACCGGCCTGCTGCTGTGGGGCCTGCACGGTGTGCTGGCGCAGGCGGGCATGAGCTTTGTGGAATGGGCGCTGCTGGCCATGATCGGCCTGACCTTTGTCTGGGTCGCGCTGGCGGTCAGCACCGTGGGCGTGGCGCTGGTTGGCCGGTTCGAGGCACGTGTTCCCGCGCGGTACGGCGCGCCGATGGACGTGGCCTTGCTGGTGCCGGTCTATAACGAGGTCACCTGGGACGTGTTTGGCAACGCCGCCGCCATGCTGAACGATGTGGCCGCGCGCGACCCGATGCACAGCTATTCGCTGTTCATCCTCAGCGACACGCAAAACCCCGAGATCGCCCAACGCGAATTGCAGGCCTTTGAGACATTGCGCCGGAGCGTGCCCGAAGGCATGTCGGTCTATTATCGCCGCCGCGCGCAGAACGTGGACAAGAAGGTGGGCAACCTGTCCGACTGGATCACCGGCTGGGGGGCGGCCTATGACGCGATGCTGGTGCTGGACGCTGACAGCCTGATGACAGGCCGCGCCATCGTACGCCTGTCCGACGAAATGGCCGCCGACCCGCAGGCCGGTCTGATCCAAAGCTTTCCACAACTGATCGGGGCGGAAACGGTTTTTGCCCGCATCCAGCAGTTTTCCAACATGGCCTATGGCTGGTTGCTGGCCGAAGGGCTGGCCCGCTGGGCGCGTGCCGAAGGCAACTATTGGGGCCACAACGCGATCATCCGCGTCGAGGCTTTTGCCAGCGCCGCAGGCCTGCCGCACATCCGCGGCGGGCGCGATCTGATCCTGAGCCACGACTTTGTCGAGGCGTCGCTGCTGCGCCGTGCAGGCTGGACCGTGAAATTCCTGCCGCGTGTCGCGGGCAGTTTCGAGGAAACCCCCGGCACGCTGGTCGATTATGTCCTGCGCGACCGCCGCTGGTGCCGTGGCAACCTGCAACATCTGCGCCTGCTGGGCACCAAGGGGCTGCATCCGGTCAGCCGCTTTCACCTGTTCCAGGGCGCGATGGCCTATCTGATGAGCCCTGCGTGGTTCGTGCTGCTGGTGTTCTGGACCCTGCTGGGCAAGGACGCGGAAACCAACGTGATCCGCTATTTCAACGAGGCAAACCCGCTGTTCCCCTCGTGGCCACCCGAGATGAGCCACATCGACAGTGCCGCCTTTCTGGTGATCATGTACGCGATGCTGCTGACGCCCAAGGTGACCTCGGCGCTGGTCATTGCCCTGCGCCCCGGTGCGGTGCGGATGTTCGGCGGCAAGCGCGCCTTTGGCACCGCGTTCCTGACCGAGGTGGCGCTGTCGGTCGCCTATGCCCCGATCCTGATGATCCAGCAAACCAAAGCGGTGCTGCGCGCGTTGTTCACGCGACGTGAAGCCTGGGCCCCCCAGAACCGTGAAGGCACCCGCCAGCCGCTGTCTGTCCTGATCAAATTCCACTGGGTCGAAACCACGCTGGGCGTGCTGTTGTCGGTGGGGCTGATCGCGGGGTTGATCTCGTGGTGGCTGGTGCCGATTGTGGCCAGCCTGCTGCTGGCGGTGCCGCTGTCGGCGCTCAGCTCGCTGAACCTTGCACGTCACGCCCCTGCGGGTCTGCGCATGGACAGCCCCCTGACGCTGCATGAACCGGCCATCGTGGGTCACGCACGGGTGCTGCGTGCGGCACTGCGGGCCGACCTGGAAGGTGGCAGCAAGCTGGCGGCCGAGTAAGGCGCAACAGGGGGCGCTGTATCGGACTGCGCCCCGCTGTGCCCTTACAGCCCTTCGCGCCAGTCCAGCGCCATGTCGATCCAACCGTCCGGCACCCGGTGCCCGCCGGGAAACAGCGCAAATTCCAACGCGGAGCCGGGTGTGCAACGGTCCCATGCGCGGCGCATAAAGGGGCCATCGGCAACAAAGCGGTCGGGGGCCAGCTGCACGCAGCCGTTGACCTGCCTCCAGAGCTGCATCGCATAAAAAACATCGCCCTGCACGAAAGCCTGCGGATCGTTCACGTCGCGCCCGCCGATCACACGCCCTTCCAGCGGCACGGTGGTGTCGGTCCAGCCGTGGGTGTGCAACAGCTTGACCGGACCGGCGCAGGTTTCGGGATGCGGTCGCCAAAAGGCACCGCCGACAGGCATATAGGCGGCAAAAGCCTGCGGCGCGGCACAGGCAAGGTAATGGGTCATCGAGCCGCCGATGGAGAAGCCTGCAAGCACCATACTGTCCGCATCAAGGCCAAAGCGCGCAGCCGCGTCGTCGCGCACGGCGGTCAGAAAGGCCGTCTCGTCGCGGACCTCGGGGCGGTTGGGATGAAAAGACCAGCTGCGGCCCTCGCGGCCCTCCATCGGATCACCATCCGGCCCGATCACCGCATAGCCCCGCGCAAGCGCCGTGCCCGCCCAGCCGTTCCGCCCAAGACTGCCCAAGCCGTTTCCGCCATATCCGTGCAGGAACATGATCGCGCCCTTGGGTGGGCCGTCGGGCAGGATGACATGATAAGTCCCGCTTTCGATCTCACAGGGGCCGGGCGCGTCGCCACAGTCGGCAGCCGCCGTCTGTGCAGTCGCTAGCAGGACAAGGGTGGCGCAGAGACGGTGCATGGCTTTCATGGGATGATGCTGCCTGAACGGATGCTTCGCGCCAAGGGGGGTCCCTCACAGCTGCGTGACAGGTAGCCCGCGCTTGATCCAGCCCGGCCCGGCGCCAGACCCGAGCATCCCTTCAGGCACATCCAGAACCGTGCGGAACCCGGCCTGTAGCATCTTGCGCACCATGAACCGCGACCGCACACCCCGCGCGCAGATCAGCGCGACGGGCCTGTCGGGGGTGCCTTGCACAAGGGTGCCGAGCGCGGCGGCAAAGTCGTCACGCCGCATGTCCAGCGGATGCGCGCCCTGCCCCACGCCGGTCAGGGCCCATTCGTCGGGGCGGCGGATGTCAACCAGCAGCAATTGGCCCGCCGTCGCCCGCGCATGGGCCTGCGGCGGCGTCAGGGTGGTGGCGTCGTTGCGCGCTGTGATGTTGTACCACCCTGCACCATAGATTGCGCTGCCGGTCAGGACGGCAGCGGTGCCAAGGCCTGCCAGGCGGCGACGGGTTATGCGGGAACCGGGCTGTGTCATCGCGTCTTTCGGGTCTGCAGAATGGGGCTCTGCCCCCGGCGCTGTGCGCCTCCCCCGGAGTTTATCAGGCAAGATGAAGGTGTAACCCTAGTTCGGGGCGGTGGATTTGAATTTGGGAATGCGGCTGCGCGAGGCTGGTTTCGAGTCCAAAGACACCCAGTTGGCAGTGCTTGAGGACAGGTTGCCGGGAATGTCGTTTTCCCAAAAGCCCACCACGTCTTGGGTGATGTTCAGATAAAGCTTGCCGTCCACGATCCGCCACAGATTCGGGTTGGCCGGAACCTTGCCGCCCTGCGCCACGCCATAGGCGCAGTGTCCGTCGTATTGCGGCGCAAAGGCCGCAGGGTTTTCCAGAAAGCGGCTGCGGTTGGCCTGTGAGGCAAAGGCGAAGGTCGCACCGTTGTATTCGGCGGTAATGTCGGCACGGCCCGGAACGGCGGCGGGTTGTTCAGTGCCGACGGGGCTTTGATCCAGATCGAAATAGGCCACCACGTCATAGCCCGAGACGGCAAAGCCGGTCCGGTCGACGTATTGCGGACCGGCAATGGCCGAGGTTGCCAGGGCGGTGATCAGGGCAATTGTGACAAGGCTGAAACGGGTCATATGCACGTCCTTTGCGCGGCGAATGTACAAAGAAAGCCACAGAACGCGGCGCAAAGCATCCCGCCTGACGGGGTTGTGACACCGTGGCGGGGTTTTCGTGAACAAAAACAGGAATTGTTGCAATCCGACGCAGTGGTCCGCGCCGGAATGTCCGCGATTATTTCAGGATCGGCGGTTTGTCGGGGTCCGAACCGGGTGCAGGGCGGGTGCGTTCGGACAGGTCCTCGGGCTGCGGCAGGTCGAACCGCAGGCCGGTGCGGGCCAGACGTTCGGCCATGGGATCGTCCGCGCGGAAGAACGCCACATCCATCGCCCCCGCTTCGATCCCCGAAAAGGTGAGCGCTTCGGAGGCGACCTGGGCCAGCGCGCTTTCCGCATGGGGCACCGCGCCGACAAAGCCCAGCATGTGACCCGTTCCGCCCCCCGCATAGGTTACCCCCACCAGACAGGCATAACGGGCAAGGCCGGTGGCGGTGGCCAGCTTTTCGTCGATCGCCGCGATCAGGCTGTCAGGCAGGCCCCTGGGGGCGGTCAGACTTTCGATCTTTGCCTCGACATCCTGCGGCGCATTGCCCAGCGTATTGTCCAGCCATGCCATCGCATCGGGCGGCAAGAGGATCGCGGAGGGCGCCACTTCGAGGTTCAGGCCAAGGCCAAGGGTGTTGGCTGCCAGCAGCCCTGCCGTCACGCGGCCCGAGAGGGCCGCATAGGGCGCTGCGGGGCCTGCGAAACCGGCCAGACGTTCCTCGCGGTCAAAGGCGAGCACGTATTGCGTGCCTTCGGCCTCGAACAGATGCGGGGTGATCCTGTCGCCGTCGGCCACGCCCTCTAGCAGGACGTAAAGCTCGCTGGCGGCAAGGCGTTCGTAGAACCGCAGGCGGGCGGTGTCGTCATCCGGCGCTGCGGTCATGGCCGCGTGGGCGGCGTCGATGGGTGTATGTTCTGTCATGTCAGCGCCTTTTGGACCGCTTCACGTAGCGCTGGCAAGAGGTCGGTTTCAAACCACGGATTTTTGCGCAGCCAGCCGGTGTTGCGCCACGACGGATGCGGCAGGGGAAAGACGGCGGGCGCATGGGAGCGCCAGTCGGCCACCGTGTCCGTGACGGACGTGCGGGTGCCAAGGTGCCATTTCTGCGCATAGCCGCCGATCAGCAGGGTCAGGGGCACAGGGCCGATATGCGCCATTGCCCCCGCCCGCCACGTCTTGTGACAGACCGGCGGCGGCGGCAGGTCGGCCCCCTGCGCGTTGTAACCCGGGAAACAGAAGGCCATGGGCAGCACGGCGATCCGGGTCATGTCGTAAAACGTGGCACGGTCGATCCCCATCCAGTCGCGCAACCGGTCGCCCGAAGGGTCGTCGAACGGCTTGCCCGACGCATGGACCCGCGCGCCCGGTGCCTGTCCCGCCACAAGGATACGCGCGCCCGCATCGAACCAGACCACCGGACGGGGGTGGTGACCGGTGGCGGTGGCGGCGAACCGCCCCGAACAGATGGTGCAAGCCGCGATGTCGTCAGTGATGGCCATGAGGATTGGTATAGGCGCTGTGCGCCTGCGGGCAAGCCGCCCGCACCCTCATTTCGAGATATATCGAAATAAAGCTTGGCGGCGCGAAAACATTTCTATAATTCTAGAAATATGAAAATAGATTCGCATATCCCCGCCCTCACCGATGACCTGGACCTGACGCTTGCCGCCAGCAGCTTTGCCGCGCTGGGGTCCGAACAACGCCTGAGCGTGCTGCGCACGCTGGTGCGGGCCGGGCCCGAGGGGCTGAGTATCGGCACCTTGGGCGAGCGCACGGGCGTGACCGGCAGCACGCTGACCCATCACGTCAAGGTATTGGCGCAGGCCGGTCTGGTGACCCAGGCGCGTCAGGGCCGGTCGATCATCTGCGCCGCCGTTGCCTATGACACCGTGCGGCATCTGTCGGAATTTCTGCTGAATGAATGTTGCGCGGATTGTGCAACCCTGACCAAGGACCACGACCATGGCTGATCTGACCCAAAACACTGCTGCCCTACATCCGGCGCGCCGCTGGTTGCAAAAATTCCGCGGCGCATGGGGGGCCACCCTGCTGCTGCTGGCTCTGGTGGCGCTTGTGGATTGGCCGCAATTCGGGCCGACGGTGATCTTTGCGGCCCAAGCCCTGCTGGGCACAGCTCCGTTTATCCTGTTTGCGGTGCTTGCAGTGGCCTATCTGAAGGCCAGCGGAGCCGAAACCCTGTTGGCCAAGGCCTTTGAGGGCAACACCGCGCGGATGATCGTGATGGCGGCGCTGCTGGGCGGGCTGTCACCGTTTTGCAGCTGTCAGGTGATCCCGTTCATCGCGGCCCTGCTGGCCGTTGGTGCGCCGCTGGGCGCGGTCATGGCCTTTTGGCTGGCCTCCCCCCTGATGGACCCAGCCATGTTTGCCATCACGTCAGGCACGCTGGGCTTTGAATTTGCACTGGCTAAGACGTTGGCGGCGGTCGGCCTGGGGCTGTTGGGGGGCTTTGGCACCTGGGCGCTGGCACGCTCGCCGATCTTTGCCGAACCGCTGCGCGAACGGCCTGCGGTGGGTGGCTGCTGTGGCGTGAAAAAGCCGTTCTCGGGTGCACCGGTCTGGAAATTCTGGACCCAAGACGCGCGGCGCGACACGTTCCGCGAGGCGGCGCTGGACAACGGGCTGTTCTTGCTGAAATGGCTGACGCTGGCCTATGTGATCGAGGCGCTGATGCTGCACTATGTGCCTGCAGAGTGGATTGCGGGGCTGCTGGGTGGCACCGGCCTGGGCCCGATCCTGCTGGGGGCGCTGGTCGGTGCACCGGCCTATCTGAACGGCTACGCCGCCGTGCCCCTGGTCGATGCGCTGCTGGCGCAGGGCATGACGCAGGGGGCCGCGATGTCCTTCGTGATTGCGGGCGGGGTCAGTTGCATTCCCGCGGCCATTGCGGTCTGGGCGCTGGTCAAGCCACGGGTCTTTGCGGCCTATCTGGGCTTTGCCATCACGGGCGCGATGCTGGCCGGGGTGATCTGGCAGGCCGTGGCCTAATTCCATTCCGCCGATGTGCGCATCTGGCGCATACCGCAGGCCAAAACCAATTGGGTAGGTTGATGCATGATCAGCCTACCCGACAGCAACATCCGCATTCTTGAGCCGGTCTCTGAGCTAAGCTTTTTCGACACGCAAAGCATTGAAGTGGCGCGCGAAATCAGCCCGCTTGAGGCGTGGAACATCATCATGTCGCAGCCACAGCCGCTGTTGCGGCTTGCCTTTCAGGTGCGCGATACGGTGTCCTCATGCTTCGGCGTCAGGAAGATCGGCGGCTTTAGCGGACGGCAGACCCAGCAGGTGGTTTCAGGCGACACGCTGGATTTTCTCCTTGTGGAACTGGATTTTCTCCTTGTGGAAAATGTCGATACACAAACCCTGGTGCTGCCAGAACGCGACCGCCATCTTGATGTGATGACCTGCATTTCGACCGGGGAACACAGCGTGGCCGTGACCTCGTCGGTGCGGGTGCACAACCTGTTCGGAACGCTTTACATGATCCCTGTGGGCATCGCCCACAAATGGATCGTACGCGGTATGTTGAAACACTTGCGGCAGACCCTTGCGGCCTGAATCCAAAACCCCACCACGCAGGGGGGATGGAACCCACCACCTGATCAACGCCCTCGCATTGCTCACAAATTTACAATCGGTTAAGGCATTGAGATAAGTCAGGTGGTGGAGGTCTCATGTACCGCGTCTGGAGTTTTCTGACCAACTATTCCCTGTTGTTGATAGTCGGCGCGCTCATCGCGCTGGTTTGGGCAAACATCGACGCGGACAGCTATCACCACTTTATCCACCTCGCACTGTGGGATCACGCGCCCATCGGTCACCTGCACCCCGCAGCGGACGACCACGAAGCCTATCGCACCCTGACCCTGCACTATCTTGTGAACGATCTGCTGATGGCGCTGTTCTTTGCCATCGCGGCCAAGGAAGTGTGGGAAGCGGTGATCCTGCGAAACGGATCGCTGCGCGGGAAAAAGGCGGCAACGCCCTTGATTGCTACGCTGGGCGGAATGCTGGGACCGGTGACGGTGTACCTGGGTCTGGCAATGATCATCGGATCATCCACCTTTGACGCGGTGGCCAACGGCTGGGCCATTCCCACCGCCACCGACATCGCCTTCAGCTACCTGGTCGGGCGCATCGTCTTTGGCGCGGGTCACCCTGCGGTGCGCTTCCTGTTGCTGTTGGCCATTGCCGACGACGCGGCAGGGCTGATCATTCTGGCGGTGTTCTATCCCAGCGGCCATCTGGCTCCTGAATGGCTGCTGCTGTCGCTGGTGGCTGCGGTTGGGGTGTTCTTGCTGTTCAACTGGCTGCCCCGCAGGATAGATCGCGGCAATCAGAACCGCCCGGTGTCGACGTGGGTGCGCACAAAGCTGACCTTTATCCCCTATCTGCTGGCAGGCTGCGCCAGCTGGTACGGGTTTATGGCCGCAGGCCTGCACCCGGCGCTTGGTCTGCTGCCCATCGTGCCGACCATCCCACATGCCGACCGCGCCTTCGGGCTGTTCTCCGAGGCCGAGCAGTATCTGACCGACCTGCTCAACCAGATGGAACATGCGTTGAAACATCCCGTCGAGATCATCCTGTTCTTCTTTGGCCTGCTGAATGCGGGCGTCGCGTTCAGTTCGATCGGCGAGGCCACGTGGCTGGTGCTGTTCGGTCTGCTCCTGGGCAAGCCAGCGGGGATCTTCCTGTTCGGTTGGATTGCCGCGCGGCCGCTGGGGCTGGGCATTCCCGAAGGCATGCGCATCATTGACCTTCTGGTGGTCGGCTGTGTGGCAGCCATCGGCTTTACCGTGTCGCTGTTCATTGCCGCCGTGGCATTTGACGCAGGCCCTGTGCAGGACGCTGCCAAGATGGGTGCGCTGTTCAGCTTTGCCGCCGCGGTCATCAGCATCATGGCAGGCAAACTGCTGCGGGTTCAGAAACAACAGATGTAAGTTCACTTCCTTCGCGGCTTCGCCAGGCTTCTCTGGTCGGGTTGCACGCGAAGGGACAATCCACTCTTGAAGTATACTTTTGTTATGCTTCACGACATAATGTGGCCAAAATCTGTGGTTAAATCGTCCTCAACCCTCTGCTAATGAGGGATGGGCGTGACCAAATAAGGGGACGTTCTCCAGCCGGAGCCACGTGACCGGAGCAGGCGATGCTAGAGTTTGAAAATGTCAGCAAGTCCTTCTGGACGGGCAGTCATCGCAAGGTGATCCTGGACCGCGTGTCGTTTCGCGTCGATCTGGGCAACTCGCTGGGCATTCTTGCGCCGAACGGCACGGGCAAGACAACGCTGATCAACATGATGGCTGGGCTGGAAAAACCCGACGAAGGGGAAATCCGGCGCGGCTGCAACATCTCGTTTCCGCTGGGTTTCATGGGCGGTGTCGTGCCAAAGGTGTCGGCCATGGAAAACGCACGCTACATCGCGCGGCTGTACGGCCTGGACCCGGATTATGTCGAAAGCTTCTGCCGCTGGCTGTGCAACCTGGGCGAATATTTCGACCAGCCGCTGGGCACATATTCATCCGGTATGCGCGGACGGTTTTCATTTGCACTGATGCTGGCACTGGACTTTGATATCTATCTGATCGACGAAGGTATGCCGGGGTCCACCGATGTCGAGTTCAACCGGAAGGCAGGCCAGATACTGGAAGAACGGCTGCGCACCACGACGATCATTATCGTGTCCCACCAGGCACAGACGCTAGAGAAATTCGCCCGTTCCGCCGCCGTGCTGCTGGATGGACAATTGCATATGTTCGATACGCTGGAAGAGGCGAAAAGGCTTTATGACTACCAAACCAAAGGCTAGAAAGTTCCGCATCAAGCGGACAACGCCGCAGTTGAGTGGCACATCCGAAAGCGCCACGCCGGCGGCCTCTGCGCCGCTGCGCCCTGTTGGTGACCCTTCGGCTGCTGCCACCCCGCGACCGACGGTTGCTGCGTCTTCCCCAACGCCCCGCCCCTCTGCCCCGTCAGAGCGCCCGGCCCCGGCACAACAGTCGGCCCCGCCACAACAGCCGCGTCCGCAACAACCACAAGAGCCGCAGGCCGCTGCGCGCCCGGAACAGCCGCAGCCCGAACAGCCGCAGCTGCGGCAGGGAGAAGTGTCTTCGGCCCATGAGGTTGCAGGCGAAAACGACATGGACGCGATCCGCCACGAAGGCCTGACAGGCCGGCAGCTGCGCATGGCGCGGCGCGTGGCGCAAAAGCACGGGCTTGCGCCCACATCCGATTTTGATGCCGTGCGCCTGCTGCGCGCCGAAGGCATCGACCCCTTCCAGCGGTCGAACATGCTGGATCTTGTGGTGCCCAGCGATGGCGGCCGCCAACCGGGCGAGCCGGACGGCTTTGAAAACCTGCCCGCACGCACCGACCAGAATCGCCACCAGTTGCCGCAAACCGTGCCTGCGGGGCGCATGAACCTGCCCTCGACCGAGCTGAGCCCGGCAGAGAAGCGCGTAAAGGAAATCTCGCAGATCCAGCGTGACATCGGCAAACGCCGCCGCAAGAAGCTGGGTCTTCTGCTGGTGCGGCTGGCGTTCTTTGTCGCTCTGCCAACATTTTTGGCCGGTTGGTATTTCTACCAGATCGCCACCCCGATGTACGCGACCAAGGCCGACTTTCTGATCATTCAGAACGAAGGCAGCGGCGGTGCCGGTCCCTTGGGTGGGCTGTTGCCAACCCAGTTTGCCACCAACTCGGACGCCATCGCGACGCAGGGCTACCTGCAGTCCAAGGATGCGATGCTGCGGCTGGATGACGACCTGGGCTTCAAGGCTCATTTCACGCAGGACTGGATCGACCCGATCCAGCGTCTGAACACCGACCCGACCAATGAAGAAGCCTATAAGGTCTACAAGAAAAACGTGAAAATCGGCTATGACCCGACCGAGGGCATGATCCGCCTGGAAGTGGTCGCCGCCGAGCCGGAAGTGTCGGCGGAATTCGCGCGACGGCTGATCAGCTATGCCGAACAGCGGGTCAACAACCTGAGCCAGCAAAAACGCGAAGACCAGATGAAAGACGCCCGCGAGGGATTCGAGAAAGCCGAAGCCGAACGGCGCGCAGCCCA
This sequence comes from Pseudosulfitobacter pseudonitzschiae, assembly GCF_900129395.1. Taxonomy (GTDB): domain Bacteria; phylum Pseudomonadota; class Alphaproteobacteria; order Rhodobacterales; family Rhodobacteraceae; genus Pseudosulfitobacter; species Pseudosulfitobacter pseudonitzschiae. The sequence continues at coordinate 527,835 of NZ_FQVP01000002.1, read as the reverse complement.
AGAGGCGCTGGTCAAGCTGCAGGTGGAAAGCAGCACGCTTGACCCGCAGGCGGTGATCGCGGCCTTGCGCACGCAGATCACCAACTATGAAACCCTCTTGCTGGAAAAAGAGCTGGAACTGGCCGCCCTCGAAGACAACGCCCGCCCCAACCAAGCCCGGCTGGACGGCGTCAAGGGCGACATCCGTCGTCTGCAGGACCAGTTGGCCAAATTGAACCAACGGATGAACGAAGCCTCCGAGGGTGAAAACTCGCTGGCACAGATGGCGGTCAACCTGCAACTGGCGCAGGCTGACCTTGCCAGCCGCGACATGATGCTGCAATCGGCGCTGCAACAGATGGAACAAAGCCGCGTCGAAGCCTCGCGGCAGGTGCGCTATCTGACCGTGGCCGTCCAACCGGTGGCAAGCCAGGAACCGACCTATCCACGCAAGTTCGAGAACACGGTCTTGGCATTCCTGATTTTCGCGGGCATCTACCTGATGATCTCTCTCACCGCATCCATCCTTCGCGAACAGGTAACCTCATGACCCATGTAAAAGTCGCCGACCTGACCATCGGCAACGATCTTCCGCTGACCCTGATCGCCGGACCCTGTCAGCTGGAAAGCGTCGACCACGCGCAGATGATTGCGGGCAAGATGAAAGAGGCCTGTGACGCCGTCGGTGCGCAGTATGTGTTCAAGGCGTCCTACGACAAGGCCAACCGCACGTCGCTGTCCGGCGTGCGTGGCATGGGCATCGACGCCGGGCTGAAGGCACTGCAATCAGTGGGCAAGGCCATCGGCGTGCCGGTGCTGACCGATGTGCATTCCGAAAGCCAGTGCGCCATTGCGGCCGAAGTCGCCGACATCCTGCAAATCCCGGCCTTCCTGTGTCGCCAGACCGACATGCTGCTGGCCGCAGGCAACACAGGTGCGGCGATCAACGTCAAAAAGGGTCAATTCCTGGCCCCGTGGGAAATGCCCAATATCGTGACCAAGATCGAAAGCACCGGCAACAGACGCATTCTGCTGACAGAGCGGGGCACCACGTTCGGCTATAACGCCCTTGTGGCCGACATGCGCAGCCTGCCGCAGATGGCACAGACGGGTTACCCTGTGGTGATGGACGCCACGCACTCGGTTCAACAACCGGGCGGACAAGGCGGATCAAGCGGCGGCCAGCGCGAATTTGCGCCGGTCATGGCCCGCGCCGCCGTGGCTCTGGGCGTCGGTGCGGTGTTCATCGAAACCCACGACGACCCCGACAACGCGCCCAGCGATGGGCCGAACATGATCTATCTGCAAGATATGCCAAAGCTGATCGAGGTGCTGATGCAACTTGACGCCGTGGCCAAGGCCAACCCGGTCATCCTGTAAGCCCCCTGCTTCTGGCTGGGGTGTGCGCGGCTGAAAGAATCCGCTGAAAAGGTGTTTCGCGTCTCAAAGCGGACGCGAAACACGCTATTCAAAGATTTTCAGCAACTCCTTGGCGATCTTCTTTTTCGCCGCGTCCTCGACGCTTTCACCCTCTTCGGCTTTTACGCCCAGCTTCTTTTCAACCGCTTCCTTCAGCTTGGCCTCGGCTGCGTCTTTCAGCTCTTCCTTTTTCGCGCCCAGGTTCAGGTCAATCGCGGCCTCGATGTCGGGGATGATACGCAGGTCGGACCACGGGCCGGTGATCCGCACGGGAATGGCGATGCCGTTGCCTTCGTTGGCGTTCAGGGCGATGGGGGTAAAGGTATAGTCCATGTCCTGCTGCCCCAACCCGATGCGCCCCTTGCCGCGTGCCTGATAGCTGGCAAGGGTGAAAAGCAGGTCGTCGTTGCGGATGTTGCCCGCTTCCATGTTGAATGTCGCCCCGAGACTGTCGAACACGGTCGTGCCACTGCCCGTGGCCCCCGAACGCATCAGTTTGTCCAAGTCGATCCCCTGAATGGTGCCCTTGCCGATGGCAATGGCGCCCGACCCCGACAGCGATTTCATGATCGCATCCACCGAATTCCCCGATCCCAGAAAGTTCAGCTCGGCATCGGCGCCACCCGTCAGGCGGGTCAGGCCCAGAGCGTCGTTCAGCAGAGGCTGCATCGAGATGCCATTGGCAAACAGCTTGCCTCCCACGGACAGGCCAGAGCGGTTGTTCATGATGAACTGCCCCGTGATCGTGCCCTCGTAGGCATCAACCTCGCGCAGGTCAAAGACCGCACGCGAGTTGTCATTGGTCAAAAGCGCGCGCGTCGCGCCCAGCTTGAAGCTGCCAAGGTCAACCGAACTGGCACGCAAGGCAATTTCACCGTTGAACGCAGCAAGGCCCGAGGCGTCAATCCGGTCCTTGGGCCAGCCCGCTGTTGCAGCCCCTGTCGCAGAGGTAATGGTGCCGCCCGGGCTGTTCTCACCGCTGCCCGTCATACCTGTCAGGTCCAGCGCGCCCGCGTTCAGTTGCGCGTTTACCTGCGGCGTCCCGTTCAGGCCAATGTCTGCCGCGCCTGTCAGCCTGTTTCCACCAAGGTCGGCCACAAGCTCGCGCAGGGACAGGCGGCGGTCCTTGGTCAGCGTGACGTCGGACGTCATGTCGATGCTGCGGCCCAGCCCTTGCGGCAACTCCACCGCGCCCGCGCCAAGCGCCTGCATGAATGCGCTCGTGTCCGGCACGTCAAGTGTCAGCTTGCCCGCAACCTCGCCCGCCGTGCTGGCGCGTCCGTCCAAGGATGCGGTGCCATTTCCTGCGCTCAGTTGCAGCGTTACGGGTTGCACCTGCCCTGCAAGGAACCCGGCAAAAGTGCCGATTGTGGCGTTGACCTTTACCGCCTCGCCCGCGGGGCGAACGGTGGCCCGGATGTCGGCAGAGCCTGCACGCTCCGGCCAGTCCAGCGCGAGGTCAACGCCCTCGTATTGCACCAGGTCCGCGCCTTCGGCGTCATAGATCAGCGTGGCGTCGGTGATGTTCATCTTCTGGATCGAGAACGGGCGCGGTGCGGTGTCGGGCGAGGTTTGCGTTTCAATCGTCGCGGCCCCCGAGGCATCGGTGAACTGCCAGCTGGCGCGGCCATCCTTGCGTTGTTCCAACCGGATCGTGGGGCTGGTGGCGGCAATGTTGGTGATGCGGATCTCGCCCGACAGCAGCGCCGCGGCATCGACACCGATGGCTGCGTTTTGCGCGGTCAGCATCGGCCCCTGTTCGGACCATTTCGCGTTGCCGATCTCGATACTGCCCACCGAGGCCCCCAGCACCGGCCAGATCGACAGCGACACATCGCCCGAAATGGTCACATCGCGCCCGGTGGCATTGCGGATCTGGTCGGCGGCGATGCGCGCGATCCGGTCGGCAGGCAGGAAAAACAGCGACACACCGGCCACAACCACGATCAAAACGATCAATCCGATCAGACGCCCGATCCATTTCATGCTAGATATCCTCCGCCAATCCACACCCAATAGCTACGCGTCTTGCTGCCCATTCTCAATCAAGAACCCTTTCCGCCGCGCACCGGTTGCACTAAAGGAGCGATCATGAGCACAAACCCACCCAATCTGCGCCCCGACATCGCCCCCGCCGCCCGGCTGGATGGCAAGACACGCCCCGGCCAGCCGTCTATCGGCATGGTCAGCCTGGGTTGCCCCAAGGCGCTGGTGGATTCCGAACGCATTCTCACGCGGTTGCGGGCCGAAGGCTACGGGATTTCGCCCGACTATTCCGGGGCGGATGCGGTGATCGTGAACACCTGCGGATTTCTGGACAGCGCCAAGGCAGAAAGCCTTGAGGCGATCGGCGAGGCCTTGTCCGAAAACGGACGGGTGATCGTGACGGGATGTCTGGGGGCAGAGCCCGAGTATATCACCGGTGCGCACCCCAAGGTTCTGGCCGTGACCGGCCCGCACCAATACGAACAGGTTCTGGATGCTGTGCACGCCGCCGTGCCGCCGTCGCCCGATCCCTTTGTCGACCTGCTGCCCGCCAGTGGCGTCAGCCTGACGCCGCGCCATTACAGCTATCTGAAGATTTCCGAAGGCTGCAATCACAAGTGCAAGTTCTGCATCATTCCCGACATGCGCGGCCACCTGGCCAGCCGTCCGCACAAGGCTGTGCTGCGCGAGGCTGAAAAGCTGGTCGAAGCAGGCGTGCAGGAACTGCTGGTGATCAGCCAGGACACATCCGCCTATGGCACCGACTGGGACCGCGAGGTGCGGCGCGGGTTGACCGAACAGCCGATCACCACGCTGGCCCGCGATCTTGGCAGCTTGGGCGCGTGGGTGCGCCTGCATTACGTCTATCCCTATCCGCATGTGCGCGAGATGATCCCGCTGATGGCCGACGGGCTGGTGCTGCCCTATCTGGACGTCCCGTTCCAGCACGCGCACCCGGACACGCTGAAACGCATGGCCCGCCCCGCTGCGGCCGAGGCGACGCTGGACCGGATCGCGGAATGGCGCGATATCTGCCCCGACATCGTTTTGCGCTCGACCTTTATCGTCGGCTACCCCGGCGAGACCGAGGCCGAATTCCAGACGCTGCTGGACTGGATGGACGAGGCGCAACTGGATCGCGTCGGCTGTTTCCAATACGAAAACGTGGACGGCGCGCGGTCGAACGCCCTGCCCGATCACGTCGCCCCAGAGGTCAAGCAAGAGCGCTGGGACCGGTTCATGGAAAAGGCGCAAGCCATTTCCGAGGCCAAGCTGGAAGCCAAAGTCGGCACGCGCATCGACGTGATCGTGGACGAGGTGGACGCCGACGCCGCCACCTGCCGGACCAAGGCCGACGCGCCCGAGATCGACGGCAACTTGTTCATCGACGAAGGGTTCGAAGCGCTGACACCCGGCCAGATCGTCACCGTCGAGGTGGACGAAGCGGGCGAGTACGATTTGTGGGGTCGCCTGGCCTGATCGAAATGACGTGAAGGGGGCAAAATCGCGCCCCTCTTGAAAATGTTCCGCCTTTGTTCTATTTTGTTCTTAACAGGAACAAAGGAACGCCGTCATGGCCCATGCATCTGTTTATGAACCCGCCCTGCCCGGACTGTTTGTTCCGGTGCAATCCGACCTGCCGTTGAACACGCCCGAACCTGCAACAGACAAGCAGGTGGCCTATGCCATGGCCATCGCCAAGCGCACGGGCAAGGATCTGCCGCAAGGCACCTTGCGGGACCGGCGGGCGCTGTCGGCGTGGATTGATGCGCATAAGGTCAAGCCGGTTGAGGGCAAGTTTTCGAACTACCCCTCGGGCAAGCAGGTCGCCTTTGCCGAGCGGATCGCACGGATCAAACGGCAGGACGTGCCGCGCGAATGCTTCAAGGACAAGCAGCTGATGTCGCGCTGGATCGACGGAAACAAGCCGCGCTGAACTGTGCGGCTTTGTCCTCTGTTGCGGGGCGGGTTTGCGCCCTATCTTCAAGTCATGGAACAGAACACCACAAAAGACACCTGCGTTTTGTACAACGGCGACTGCCCCGTCTGCCGGTTCGAGATCGACCATTACGCCGAATACAGCCGCGACAACGGCCTGCCCATTCGCTTTGACGATCTGAACAGCGATGCGCTGGCAAGCTGGGGTGTCAGCGCCGATGACGCGGCCAAACGGTTGCATGTGCGCAAGAACGGTCAGGTCTATTCCGGCATCCCCGCGTTCATTCTGCTCTGGCAGGATATGCCACGGTTTCGCTGGCTGGCGCGGGTGGTGTCGTGGCCGGTGGTGCAACCCGTGGCCGAGGTGTTGTATGACCGTGTGCTGGCGCCCGTTCTGTATCGCTGGCATCTGGCGCGTGAGCGCAAAGCCGCCAAGCTCCAGTAACGTCAACGATGTTGTTACACTTCTGCCATAGCCTGCAGGCCGAAACACGTTAGTTTGGGCGCATGGCTTATCCACGATCCTTTTCAGAAACGCTTGCCGACGGGTCGGTGCATGTCCTCGGGCTGACCGGATCGCTGATTGGCGCCGCGATCCTGCTGGGACATGTGACGGCCCACGCGCCGGCCGTGACCGTGGCTTCGGTCAGCGTCTATCTGGCGGTTCTGGTCTTTGGCTTTGCGGCTTCCGCGGCCTATCACCTGCTGCCATGGGACCGCTCGCGGCCCGTGCTGGCGCGCGTGGATCATGCGGCGATTTACCTGAAGATCGCGGGCACCTACACGCCGCTCGTTGTCGTTCTGGGATCGGTCACCGGCTATGTGGTGCTGGGTTTCGTCTGGCTGGTAGCCTTGGGGGGCGCGATTGCCAAGCTGTCGTTCTGGTCGACGGAAGGGCGTGGATCGCTGGCGCTGTATCTTGCCTTGGGCTGGGCCAGCGTGCTGCTGATCTGGCCGATGTGGTCCAGCCTGAGCGGTGCCGCCATGGCTTTGGTCGCGTCGGGCGGGCTGACCTATTCGGCGGGGGCGGTGTTCTTTGCCATGCGCGAATTCCGGTTCCAGATGGCGCTGTGGCATGTCTTTGTGCTGGTCGCCTCGGGCTGTTTCTTTGCGGCCATAGCGCTCAGCGTCTAAAGCGCGTCCAGGTAGGCCCGCACGCAGGTCTGCACATGGCGAAACCGGTCGCCGCCAAGATGTTTGCCGCCATACCAGCGCGTTACCACAATCAGGTGATCGGCAAGATCCTCGCGCTCCAACATGCGGATGATCACCATGCCCGCCCCGGCTTCGCCGTCATCGCCTTTGATCGGCCCGCCCTCGGTCAGCAGCGCCGCCCATGTGTTGTGGGTCGCCTTGGCATAGGATTTGTCCCGCTTGAGCTGTTTCAACGCGGCATCAATGTCGGCGCGGCTGCTGACCGCCACGCCCGACACCGCGTATTTTGAACCGCGGTCGGTCAGGATCTGCCCCAGCAACCGCATCAGTTCCGCACCAGCCTGCGCCGTGCCGCCGCCCACTGTCGGTGGGCGGCCACTTCATTTGCGGTTTGGGGATACACGTAACCGTTCAGACACTCACAACGCCGCAGCGGTGCGCCGCACTGTTTCCAGACGCGCCGCGTTGGGCGGGTGCGTGCCCAGGAAACGGTTGCCGGGATCAGGAATGCGGGTAAAGAACTCGGCCCCGCGCAGTGGGTCATAGCCGGCACGATGGGTGATGACGGTGCCCAGCGCATCGGCTTCCAGTTCGAACTCTTTCGAGTAGGTCCGCGCGCCCACCTGTTCACCCAGCCGCTGCGCCGATTCCACTGCGCCCGCGTCGCCGCCGGTCAGCGTCGCCAGCCCGGCAAAAATCACAGCCCCCGCCACCGCATTCTGACGCTGGCGCGCAATATGGCCCGCAATGTGGTGCGCAGCCTCGTGGCCCATCACGAATGCGATTTCGTCGACGTTATAGGCGTCTTGAATAAGCTTGAGCGTAAAAACGATCACCGGCCGGTTTGTCTTGTCCAGTGTCTGGTAGGCGTTCGCAGGCTCGCCCGGACGGTCATCGACAACGATGCGGAAATCACAGTTCACGCCGGTTGTGCGGTTGCGACATTCGCGTTCGGCCACCGGCTCAAGCCGCTGCAACACCTGCACAAAGGCGCGCTCGGCCTGATCCGAGTTGCGCAGTTCGTCCGCACCGGACGTGCGGACGGATGCCCCGTTCGTCTGTTGCACGGGGCCTGATACCGTTGTGGGCACGTCACAGGCGGCCAACAAGGCCAACGGCACCAGAACCTGCACCAGTTTCTTGAACATGCGTTTCATTCCCTCAACTTGCGCGGCGCGCGGGCCGCAATCTTTGCGGCCTAACTTAACAGGTCCGTCGCGCGCTTCCAGCCCTGATGCGCTGCAATCACGGCTCCGGGATCACGGCGGGCAGATCACCGCTTGCATGTGCGCGCAGCAGGGTTAGGCTCGGGGTATGTTTACAATTGAACACGAATTCGACTCGACCGTAATCACCCTGGTGGATGATGGCGGTGTGCCCCTGCAAGAGGATGTGATCGTCAACACATTCACTGAATGCGTGACCGTCGAACAGTTCGACCCGCGCACCGGTCAGGTCATGAAGATCACGCTCAGCCACGCGCAGGTGCGCGATATGTCGGCGGCTTTGGACTTGCCCGAAGGCGTCTATGCCATCCGCGAAAGCGGCAAGGGCGACGGCACGTAACCACGGCTTTGAGGCTGGACGCTCGGGCCTGTGGTGGTAACGTCCTGCCATATTCAGGAGAGCGCAAGATGCCCATAGGAACCGAGATCAGGACATTTTTCGAAGGCCGCTGGCACGACGGTGATGTGCCGGTGATGAAGGCTGCGGACCACGGCGCGTGGCTGGGCAGTACGGTGTTCGACGGCGCACGGTTCTTTGACGGGATGACCCCCGACCTGGAAGCGCATTGTGCCCGGGTGAATCGGTCGGCCAAGGCGCTGATGATCACGCCCACCGTCAGTACCGAGGACATGGTTGCCGCCGTGCGCGAAGGGCTGAAGGCTTATGATCCCGCCGATCCGGTCTATATCCGCCCGATGTATTGGGCGCTGGACGGTGATGCCTCGGGGATTGTGCCGCTGCCCGAGGGAACCGGCTTTGCGATCTGTCTGGAAAAGGTGCCTATGGCCGCGCCCGAGGCGTCGACCACGCTGACGCGGACCCGGTTCCGTCGTCCGGTGCTGGAGGACGCGGTGGTGAATGCCAAGGCGGGGTGCCTGTACCCCAACAACGCGCGGATGCTGGCCGAGGCGAAATCCAAAGGGTTCGGCAATGCGCTGGTCGCCGATGCCTTGGGCAATGTGGCCGAAACAGCCACCGCCAACGTGTTCATGGTCCGCGACGGCGAGGTGTTCACACCGGTGCCCAATGGCACCTTTCTGTCGGGCATCACGCGGGCACGCCACATCAGCAACCTGCGCGCCGACGGCGTGACCGTGCACGAAACCGTACTAGGCTTTGACGACTTTCACGACGCTGACGAAGTGTTCCTGAGCGGCAACATGATGAAAGTCACGCCCGTGACCGCCTTTGACGACACCCAGTACCAGATCGGCCCCGTCACCCGGCGCGCCCGCCAGCTGTATTGGGACTGGGCCGCATCCGAAAGGTAACACCATGACCAAACCGCTTGAATTCTGGTTCGAATTTGCCAGCACCTACAGCTATCCCGCCGCCATGCAGGTCGAGGCGGCCTGTGCCGCACGTGGCGTGCCACTGGTCTGGAAACCCTTCCTGCTGGGACCGGTGTTCGGCGCACAGGGCATGACGGATTCGCCGTTCAACCTCTACCCGGTCAAGGGCGCCTATATGTGGCGCGACATGGAACGCATCTGTGCCGCCGCCGCCCTGCCCCTGCACAAGCCGTCAACCTTCCCGCGTGGCAGTATGCTGGCGGCCCGCATTTGTGCGGCCCATGCGGACGCGGACTGGATCGGGGATTTTGTCCGCGCGGTTTACTCCGCCAACTTTGCCGAGGATCTGGACATCGGCGCTGCGGACGTGATCGGGCCGGTGTTGCAGGCGCTGGGACAGGAAGCCGCAACCATCATCGACAGCGCAGGTACGCCCGAGGCCAAGCAGGCCCTGCGCGCACTGACCGATGACGCCATCGCACGCGGCATCTTTGGCGCACCCAGCTTTACCGTCGGGACCGAACTGTTCTGGGGCCACGACCGGATGGACATGGCGCTGACCGAGGCTGCGGGTGGTGACTGATCGACATTGCGCGCCGCCCCGCCTTGCGCCATGCTGCGCGATGAAACGGAGGACGTGATGCGCAAATTTCTGGTGGTGCTGGATGACAGCCGCGAATGTCTGAACGCCATGCGCTTTGCCGCCATGCGTGCCGCCAAGACCGGCGGCGGCGTGGCCGTGTTGTCGGTGATCCCGCCGGACGAATTCAACCACTGGATCGGCGTTGGCGACATCATGCGCGAAGAGGCCCGCGAGCGGATCGAGGCGCATTTCGAAGTGTTCGCCAAGTGGATGCGTGACAAGCAAGGCGTGAATCCCGAGCTGGTCATTCGCAACGGTCAGGCCGCGGACGAGATCATCGCCCAGATCACCGAAGACCCGGAAATCGGCGTTCTGGTTCTGGGGGCAGGCACGGACAAGAAAGGCCCCGGCCCGCTGGTCATGCAGCTGTCGCGCAATGCCGCCTCCCTGCCCATTCCGATCACCATCGTGCCCGGCGACCTCAGCAAGGAAAAGCTGGAAGCCATCACCTGAAGCGCTCGCGCGGATGTGCGTTGTGCGCCGCCCCGCACCGGCATAGCGTGCTTGCTATGAAACAGCTTTTCCCCACCGTCCTTTTCCTGCTTTGTCCGCTTGGATTTGCCTGGGCGTCAGGCACTGACGATCTGGTGCGCGCGCTACAGGCGCAAACACAGCAACCCGACAGCCCCGACACGATGGTCGAAGCGGATGACGCCAAGGGCCAGACCCGCCGCGCGGGCGTCGGGTTCTACGTCAACGAAACGGACTTTGTCACGGCGCAGAACACCCTGGATCATTGCGGCGACGCAGGGCTGCGGTTGCCGGATGGCACGCCCGTGGAAGTGGTGGCACAGGATGCTGACGCGGGGCTGGCGGTTCTGACCAGCACGCGGCATTCCGCGCACTGGTTGACCATCAGCGACGACAGCATCGGCGACACCGGCAAGATCACTGTTCTGGGCGTGACCAAGGATGGCTGGAAAGACGCTGAAGCCAAACGGTCCGAGGTGCGCCTGTTAGGGCAGATCGAGGCCACCGGCCAGATGATCGCGCAAATTCCCGCCAAAAAGCGCAATATCGGTGCGCCCGTACTGGACGCGCAGGATCATGTGATTGGCCTCGTCGCAGGCCCGTTGACCTTGCAAGGCGCGACCGAGGCCCAGGCCAAGGGATTGCGCAAGCTTGCTGCCGTTGTTGGCACCGCAGGTCTGCCCGCGTTCCTGGACAGCGCCGATATCAGCTTTCGAGAACCGGCCAGCGGGCTGGATGCAACCGAGAATGACCCGGCACAGGCCCTGACCGGCGTGATGTGCCGCTAGGCGATACAGTTTAGAATCGTTCCAAACCTTGACTTGCGGCCCCATGATCCGCATATCAGGTGTAACAGCCCACGAGGAGCGCTTGCCATGTTCATCCAAACCGAATCGACGCCGAACCCTGCGACACTGAAGTTCCTGCCCGGCCAGACCGTTCTGGACATGGGTACGGCTGACTTCCCGACGGCGGATGCCGCGGCCAAGTCGCCTCTGGCACAACGCATCTTTGCCGTGTCAGGTGTGACAGGCGTGTTCTTTGGCACCGACTTTGTCACCGTGACCAAGGATGACGCGACCGAATGGGATCATATGAAACCCGGCGTTCTGGGCGCGATCATGGAACATTACCAGTCCGGCGATGCGGTCATGGACGAGGGCCACGCGCCCGCATCCGGCCATGCCGAGCATTCCGGTGAAGACGGGGCGATCGTCGGCCAGATCAAGGAACTGCTGGACAGCCGCGTGCGCCCTGCCGTGGCGCAGGATGGCGGCGACATCACCTTCCACGGCTTTGACCGCGGGGTTGTTTACCTGCACATGCAAGGCGCCTGTGCCGGTTGCCCGTCGTCCACGCTGACGCTGAAAATGGGCATCGAAAACCTGCTGCGCCATTACATCCCCGAAGTCACCGAAGTGCGCCCCGTCGCGGTCTGATCTTCGTGCCTGATACTTCAAGTTTTAGCGGGCGCTGCATTTGCGGCGCCCTGTGCTTTTCTGCACTGCCCGGTGCCCTGGCATGAGCGTCGTCCTGGGCTTTGACACTTCGGGCGCGTGGTGCGCCGCCGCCCTGTGGTCGAATGGGGCCGTGGTCGAGGCGGTGGCCGAGGAAATGACCCGCGGACAGGCCGAGCGCCTGATGGGTTTGCTGCAAGAACTGCTCGCCCGTCACGATCTGGGATGGCGCGATCTGGATGCGCTTGGCGTTGGTGTCGGGCCGGGCAATTTCACGGGCATCCGCATCGGCGTCTCTGCCGCGCGTGGTCTGGCGCTGGGACTGGACGTGCCTGCCTATGGTGTCACCGGGTTTGAGCAGCGCAAAGACCTGCAAGCCCATCCTCTCTGCGTGCCCGCCCCGCGCGAATCGGTGTACGTGATGCAGGCGGACGGCCCCGCTTTGGTCACGCGCGCGCAGCTTGAGGCTGACGGCACCACCCTGCCCGCCGATCCCGCGCCGGCCGATCTGGCCCGTGCCATCGCCAGCCATGCCGCGGGCCTCTATCCGCAAAGCGCGCCGCCGCCTGCCCCCTATTACCTGCGCCCGGCCGACGCCGCGCCGGGTCGCGACGTGCCGCCAGTGATCCTGCCGTCCGACGCACCGTGACCCCACAGGACATGGCCCATATCCACGCCGCCGCCTTTACCGACGCGCGGCCCTGGACCGAGGCGGAATTCGCCACGCTGCTCGACAGCCCCTATGTCTTTGCCACCATGCAGCCCCACGGCTTTGCCCTTGTGCGGGTCGTCGCGGGCGAAGCCGAATTGCTCACCATTGCAGTGCACCCTGACCACCAAGGCACGGGAATCGGTCGCAGGTTGATGACGCTTTGGATGGCGCAGGCTGCCGAAACTGCGGCGGATGCCTTTCTCGAAGTTGCAGCGGACAACGCCCCTGCGCGCGCCCTTTACAGCGCATGCGGTTTCGCACCCGCAGGGCGGCGCGCCGGCTATTACCTGCGTGCGGGGGCGGCCGCTGTGGATGCGGTGCTTATGCGCGCGCCGCTCGGTTGAGTTCACCTTAGGTCAGCCCCCTGAATCCGCCCCCATCGACAGAAAAAGCGGTTGACCCGGCACCAACGCTGCGGCCTTATTTGCATCTGATCAATCTGATCTGCCTGCGATGCACACAGAAATGCACGGGCACTGGGCTCCGCTTCCCAACGGGCGGCAGGCTCCAAACATGAAAAATGGGAGATACCACATGACCCTTATGCAAAAATTTCTGGGCGCCGCTGCCGGGCTGGCCCTGACCGCCGGTGCCGCCTTTGCTGAACCCGCGCTGGTCTATGACCTGGGTGGCAAATTCGACAAATCCTTCAACGAAGCCGCCTTTGCCGGTGCGCAACGTTGGGCCGAAGAGACCGGTGGCACGTTCCGCGAGATTGAAATGCAGTCCGAAGCACAACGCGAGCAGGCCCTGCGCCGCTTTGCAGAATCGGGCGCCAATCCGGTGATCACCACCGGCTTCGCCTTCTCCAGCGCGCTGGAAGTTGTGGCACCCGACTATCCCGACACCACATTCGTGACGATTGATGGCTGGGTCGATGCGCCCAACGTCAAGGTCATCGGCTTTACCGAGCACGAAGGGTCTTACCTGGTCGGCATGTTGGCGGCTGAAGCCTCGAAAACCGGCACGGTCGGCTTTATCGGCGGCATGGACATCCCGCTGATCCGCAAGTTCGCCTGTGGCTACGCCCAGGGTGTCAAGGCCGTGAACCCCGATGCAACCATCATCTCGAACATGACCGGCACCACACCGGCTGCGTGGAACGACCCTGTGAAAGGGTCCGAGCTGACCAAGGCGCAGATCAGCCAGGGCGCTGACGTGGTCTATGCCGCGGCGGGCGGCACCGGCGTGGGCGTTCTGCAAACCGCAGCCGACGAAGGCATCCTGTCCATCGGCGTCGACAGCAACCAGAACCACCTGCACCCCGGCAAGGTCCTGACATCGATGCTGAAACGCGTGGACGTGGCCGTATACGAGTCGATGAAGGCGGGCGACGCTCTGGAAGGTGGGGTTCAGATTCTGGATCTGGCCAACGGCGGCGTCGGCTATGCGATGGATGAAAACAACGCAGAGCTGGTGACCGAAGAGATGAAAACACCGGTGGACGCGGCTGCAGCTTCGATCGCTGCGGGTGACATCGTCGTGCACGATTACACATCCGACGACAGCTGCCCTGCACTGTCGTTCTGATCCTGTCCTCTGAAAACACCGGGCCGCGCCATTTCAACTGGCGCGGCCCTTTCGCAAGACAAAGGGTTCGCCAGTCATGCCTGCCACCACCGTAGCCCCCGCGATTGAACTCAAAGGCATATCCAAGGCCTTTGGCCCCGTGCAGGCCAACAAGGACATCTCGATCCGCGTGATGCCCGGCACCATCCACGGGATCATCGGCGAGAACGGTGCCGGCAAATCCACCCTGATGAGCATCCTCTACGGCTTTTACAAAGCCGACGCGGGCGAGATTTTCATCAGTGGCACCAAAACCGACATTCCCGACAGCCAGGCCGCGATTACAGCGGGCATCGGCATGGTGTTCCAGCATTTCAAGCTGGTCGAAAACTTTACCGTGCTGGAAAACATCATTCTGGGCGCCGAGGACGGTTGGTCGCTGACCACCTCGCTGGGCAAGGCCCGCAAGGAATTGGTGGCGCTGGAGCAGGAATACGGGCTGAACGTGAACCCCGATGCCGTGATCGAAGATCTGGGCGTGGGGATGCAGCAGCGTGTGGAAATCCTCAAGGCGCTGTACCGGCAGGCCGATATCCTGATCCTGGACGAACCCACCGGCGTGCTGACCCCCGCCGAGGCCGACCAGTTGTTCCGCATCCTGGGACGGCTGCGCGAAGAGGGCAAGACGATCATCCTGATCACCCACAAGCTGCGCGAGATCATGGAAATCACCGACACCGTCAGCGTCATGCGGCGCGGGCAAATGACCGCCACGGTCAAGACCGCAGAGACCACGCCCGAGCAGTTGGCCGAGCTGATGGTGGGCCGCAAGGTGCTGTTGCGCGTCGACAAGGCCCCCGCCGCCCCCGGCGACGTTGTGCTGGACATCCAGAACCTGCATGTCACCGACGAGCCTGGGGTTGAACGGCTCAAGGGCATCAACTTGCAAGTGCGCGCAGGCGAAATCGTCGGCATCGCCGGTGTCGCGGGCAACGGACAGTCCGAGCTGCTGGAACTGTTGGGCGGCTATGCGCGCGGCACCGGCACCGTGCTGATGAACGGCGACCCCATTGATCTGAGTGGCAAACACTCGGACGGCCAGTCACGCCGTGCGCGCGGTATCGCACATGTGCCCGAGGACCGCCAGCGCGAGGGTCTGATCATGGACTTTCACGCGTGGGAAAATACGGCGTTCGGTTATCATCACGATCCGGCCTATAAATCCGGCCCGCTGATGGACAATGCAGCCATCCGCGCCGACACCGAGGCCAAGATGCAACGCTTTGACGTGCGTCCGCCGGACCCTAAACTGGCAGCCAAGAACTTTTCGGGTGGCAACCAGCAAAAAATCGTCCTCGCCCGCGAGATCGAACGCAACCCCGACCTGTTGCTGGTGGGCCAGCCCACGCGCGGTGTCGACATCGGCGCCATCGAATTCATCCACCAGCAAATTGTGGCCCTGCGCGATCAGGGCAAGGCGATCCTGCTGGTCTCGGTCGAGCTTGAGGAAATCTTTTCGCTTTCAGACCGCATCGCGGTGATGTTCGACGGCCATATCATGGGCGAACGCATGCCCGAACAAACTGACGAAAAGGAACTGGGCATGCTGATGGCCGGCATGGAGGTCCCGCAATGACCGTACGTGCTTTTGGCCACACATATCCCGGGGGAATCCCGCAGGAACAGGGGCAGCGCCCCCAGCACCCCGCCCGCCAGACAGGAGCCGCCCCATGGATGTGATGCCCAAATGGGCCGAGGTGATCCTCGTGCCGCTGATTTCGCTGATCCTGGCCGCCATCATCTCGGCGCTGGTGATCCTGGCTATCGGAGAAGACCCGATTGCTGCCGTCAAGCTGATGGTGTCGGGCGCGCTGGGGTCGACCTATGGCTGGGGCTACACGCTCTATTACGCCACCAACTTCATGTTCACCGGCCTTGCGGTCGCCGTGGCCTTTCACGCGCGGTTGTTCAACATCGGTGGCGAAGGTCAGGCGGCCCTGGGCGGATTGGGCGTGGCGCTGGCCTGTCTTTACATCCCCTGGCCGCACTGGTCGCTGGCACTGCTGGGCGCAATTGTCATGGCGGGCATCTTCGGTGCGATCTGGGCCGCGATCCCCGCCTATCTGCAAGCCAAGCGGGGCAGCCATATCGTGATCACCACGATCATGTTCAACTTTATCGCGGCCTCCCTGCTGAACTACATCCTTGTGAACGTCCTGCGCCCGCGCGGCAGCATGGACCCGGCCACCGCCCGCTTCCCCGAAGGCACACACCTGCCGACACTGCATGACGTGCTGGCCCCCTTTGGCATCAGCTTCTCCAAGGCCGCCCCCGCCAACATCACCTTGCTGGTGGCCGTGCTGGCCTGTGTGCTGGTCTGGGTGCTGATCTGGCGCACCCGTCTGGGGTACGAGCTGCGCGCTTATGGTCATTCCGAGAGTGCGGCGAAATACGCAGGCATTTCACCGTTCAAGATCACCATGGTCACGATGATCATTTCGGGGGGACTGGCCGGGTTGATGGCGATCAACAACGTCATGGGTGAAGCAGAACGGCTGGTGCTGAACGCTGTCGAAGGCGCCGGTTTCATCGGCATCGCCGTGGCCCTGATGGGCCGCAGCCATCCCTTTGGCGTGTTCATCGCCGCGATCCTGTTCGGCTTTCTCTACCAGGGCGGCGCGGAACTGGCACTGTGGACCACGATCCCGCGTGAATTGATCGTGGTGATCCAGGCGCTGGTGATCCTGTTCACCGGTGCGCTGGACAACATGGTGCGGATGCCGCTGGAGCGGATGTTCCTGGCTGCACGCCGCGCCCGAACCCCCAAGCCTGAACGCAAACCTGTAGAGCCGGCGGAGTAACATCATGGATTTCCTGACCCTGATCCAACTGCTCGACAGCACCGTGCGACTGGCCACTCCGCTGCTGCTGGCCTGTCTTGCGGGCCTCTTCAGCGAACGTGCCGGCATTTTCGATATCGGCCTTGAGGGCAAGATGCTGGCCGCTGCGTTCTTTTCCGCCGCTGTGGCGGCCGTCACAGGGTCGGTCTGGCTGGGGCTGCTGGCAGGTATTGTCGCCTCGCTGCTGCTCAGCGCCTTGCACGGCATCGCCTCGATCACCTTTCGTGGCAATCAGCTGATTTCCGGCGTGGCGATCAACTTTCTGGCCTCGGGGCTGACGGTGCTGATCGCGCAAAGCTGGTTTCAGCAAGGCGGGCGCACCCCATCTCTGATGGGCGGCGGGCGGTTCACGCCGATCACCCTGCCCTTTGCCGATGCGGTGGCCGATGTGCCCTTTGTGGGACCGATCTATGCCGAGTTAATCTCGGGCCACTCCATCCTGGTCTACATGGCCTTTGCCGCCGTGCCCCTGACCTGGTTCGTGCTGTTTCGCACCCGTTTCGGCCTGCGCCTGCGGGCCGTGGGCGAAAACCCCGCCGCGGTGGACACCGCGGGCGTGTCGGTGGTGGGCCTGCGCTATGCTGCGGTTGCGATCTGTGGCGTGCTCTGCGGGATCGCAGGTGCCTATCTGTCCACCGCGCTCCAAGCCGGTTTCGTCAAGGACATGTCCGCAGGCCGCGGCTATATCGCGCTGGCGGCGCTGATCTTTGCCAAATGGCGGCCGTGGTATGCGCTGTATGCGACGCTGCTGTTCGGCCTGTTCGGCGCACTGGAAACACGGCCCGACGTGATCACCGCGCTGACCGGAATGCGGATGCAGGGACAACTCCTGGGTGCGCTGCCCTATATCATGACAGTGATCATTCTGGCGGGTTTTGTGGGCCGGGCAAACCCGCCACGCGCGGGCGGAGAACCCTATGTCAAAGAACGGTAGGTCCAGTTTTGGCAATTTATCAGTCCTGATGTTCCATGCTGCAGCGTAGCATATTGCTTTCGTCCCTCGGCACGTCCTAAGTAGTGTCATGCAAATATACCTGCCCATCGCGGAAGTTTCGGTAAATGCCTTCTTGCTGTTGGGCTTGGGCGGGTTGGTCGGCATGTTGTCCGGCATGTTCGGCGTGGGTGGCGGGTTCCTGATGACACCGCTGCTGTTCTTTATCGGCATCCCCCCTGCTGTCGCCGTGGCCACAGGTGCGAACCAGATTGTCGCCTCGTCCTTTTCCGGCGTGCTGGCCCATTTCCGGCGGCGCACGGTGGACCTCAGGATGGGCACCGTCCTGTTGATCGGTGGCCTGATCGGAGCCGCGGCAGGTGTCGCGGTTTTCAACTATCTGCGGTCGATCGGTCAGGTCGACCTGATGGTGCGGCTTTGCTATGTGGTTTTTCTGGGCATCATCGGCACGCTGATGTTTGTCGAAAGCCTGGCAGCCCTGCGCCGGTCGTCTTCAGGGGCGAAACCGAAACGCAAAAAGCACGGGCTGGTGCACAAGATGCCCTTCAAGATGCGGTTTCGCGTCTCGGGTCTGTATATCTCGGTGATCCCGCCGTTGCTGGTGGGCCTGTCCGTCGGGGTGCTGGCCGCGATCATGGGCGTGGGTGGCGGATTTATCATGGTGCCCGCGATGATCTATATCCTCGGGATGCCAACCAAGGTCGTGATCGGTACTTCGCTGTTCCAGATCATCTTTGTGGCCGCATTCACCACCATGTTGCACGCCACCACCAACTATACCGTGGACGTGGTTCTGGCAGTGCTGCTGCTGGTCGGCGGCGTGGTCGGCGCGCAGATCGGCACCAACATCGGCCTGCGGATGAAAGCGGAACAGCTGCGCGTGCTGCTGGCCCTGCTGGTGATGATCGTCTGCGGCAAGCTGGCACTTGAGCTGCTGCTGCAACCCTCCGAGCTTTATTCGGTTGCCCCGCCGGTGATGCAATGATGCGGGGGCTGGTGCTTGCCTTTCTGACCTTTTGCGCAACCTTGCCTGCGCGGGCGGAAGAGGTCGTGCTGGGCCTGTCCAAGGACGAGGTGGCGATCACCGCCAGCTTTAACGGATCGGACATCCTGATTTTCGGCGCGGTCCTGCGTGAGGAACCAATCCCGTCCGGTTCGCCGCTTGAGGTGGTGATCACGGTTTCGGGTCCGTCCACCCCCGTCACGGTGCGCCGCAAGGAACGCCGCTTTGGCATCTGGATCAACACCGATGCGGTCGAGGTCGACCGCGCGCCCAGCTATTACGCCGTGGCGTCAAGCGGGCCGCTGCGCGAGGTTCTGTCCAATATCGAAGACCTGCGGTATCGCATCACGGTGCCCCGCGCGATCCGCTCGGTGGGGGCGCCAATGACCATCTTGGACTCGGCGGCCTTTACCCGTGCGCTGATCCGCATCCGGGGCAATATGGGCCTCTATCAGGTGTTGGAAGAAAATGTCGTTGTCGACCAGCAAACCCTGTTCCGCACTTCCATCCAGCTGCCGTCAGCGGTCACCGAGGGCGGCTATATCACCCGCATTTTCCTGACCCGCGACGGCAAAGTGGTGTCGCAATATCAAACCACCATCGAAGTGCGAAAAGTCGGATTGGAACGCTGGTTGTTTGCCCTGTCGCGCAACCAGCCGCTTTTGTACGGCCTGATGTCGATCGCCATCGCCATTGCCGCAGGCTGGGGCGCATCGGCAGGCTTTGCCCTATTGCGGCGGTAGCTACAGGAACGCTTCCGGCTCGGCCAGGTTGAGCGGAGCGGCGGGAACCGCACGCAGATCATCCACCCGCAAGGGTTCGGTCGGTTTCGACAGCCGGTTGCGCACGACCCAGATCAGCCTGTCCTGTGCGCGGGTGATCGCCACATAAGCCAGCCGTTTCCACAAGGGTTGCCCCGCCTCGACACGCCCCATGCGGGCCGCGACGAACAGATCGGGGGCAAAGACCTGAACTGTATCCCACTGGCTGCCCTGCGCCTTGTGAATGGTCACAGCAGCCCCGTGCAGGAACGTTGCCCCCATACGCGCGGCGAAGGGGATAAAGGGCTCTTCCTCGTCCGGCTTTTCGATTTTCACGATCGAGGCGGCGGAAATCTGCGGGTCTTCCGCGCCCATCACATGCAGGCGCGAAAAGCCCGGTTTGCGCCCAGACCCCAGAAACACCACCTGCGCCCCTTTGATCAGGCCGCGCGCCTCAAGGTCCAACCGTTTCTTGCGATGCTTCAATGGCAGTTCGATCCCGTCGCAAATCAACGGCTCACCTTCGATCAACGCATCCTCGGGCGCGCCGTAAACCGTGCGAAATGCGTTGATCAGGCGGATGCGCGTGGCGTTGCGCCAGACCAGAACAGGGCTGCGCGCCATCAGGTCAACCTCGACCCGCTGACCCCAGACCACCCGTTCGTCCCGTTTCGCGGCGTCTTCGATCATCTTTTCGAAATGGTGGAATTCCAACGCTGGATCGGCCAGCGCATGTGCGAGATCCAGGATCGGGTTGTCGGCGGCCTGCCGGTGGATGCGGCTCAGGTTCAACACCCGTGGTGCGGGCAGCTTTTCAAAGACCATCGTACCGGATTGCCCCACCGGGGCCAGCTGGGCCGGATCACCGAACAGCAAAAGCGTCGGGAAAATCTCCTTGAGATCCTCGAACTGTTTGTCATCCAGCATCGAGGATTCGTCGATAAACCCGATGTCCAGCGGCTCTTCCCGGCGCTTCCATCCGGTGATGAAATCGCTGCCGCGCAGGCCAGCGGCGGCCAGCGCGCCGGGAATGGATTTGTTGTTGGCATAAAAGGCCGCGGCCCGGTCCAGCGCCACGTCGGTCAGATCGGCAATCTCGGGCCGTTCACCGTTGCCCGCCAGCCATTCGGCGATGCGTTCGTATTCGGGATCATAAACCGGTGTGTACAGAATACGGTGGATCGTCGTGGCAGGCACCCCGCGCAGACGCAGGACGCTCGCCGCCTTGTTGGTGGGCGCAAGGATCGCCAGCGTGCGCTTTTCCTTGCGCTTGCGCGATTCGTAATCGCCCGAGACGACCTCGACCCCGGCCTGTTCCAACGCCTTGTAGAGCTGCGCCAAAAGCAGGGTCTTGCCCGATCCCGCCTTGCCGGTGACCGCCATCACCGCACTGGCCGATGACTTCGGCGGCATCAGCAGCTGTTCGTCCAGATCAATGCCCGCGCCCCGCAGCATCTCGGTCACTGCGTCATGGGCCACGGCCTGATCGTCGGAATATGTAACGGCGGTATCGGTCATTCCGCGACACTAAAGGCGGGTCGCGGCGGGGACCAGAGGCAAGGCGCGCTTTAGCCTGTCCGCGCCAGATTTTGTGCGCGGGCACCGCCAAAGGAGCGGTCGAACCACTGGCGTGACAGCTCTGCGCTGAGCCCTGCCCGCTGCGCCACGGCGGCCTTGGCATCCGGGTCGAACTGCCACAGGCCGACGCTGATCTGGCTGCGCCCTGTGCCTTGGCTTCCCAGCACCTCGGGGGACGATCCGATCATCCGGTAGATGCGCACCATACGCGCGTCGAAAACGCCGACGAAATGGTCCACGTCAAAGTTCTGCATGATCTCGCCCCCGCCCAGCATCAACGCGGCCGCCACATGGCTGCCCGCACCACGGGACAGGCAGAACCGGGTGCATTCCCAAATGCGCGGGCTGGCGATGGGAACGCCGCCCGTCAGATGGCCGAAATGATCGTTGACCATCACCGGCCCCGTCGTGGGCAGAAAGCGCATCGAGCCACCGTGGCTGCCGTCGGGTTCTTCCCAGATCACATAGAGCGGGTTCAAATCATCGTAGCGGTCCCGCTCGGCCCCTGTGGCGTCCACGCTGACCTCCCAGCCCAGCCGGGTTTTGAACTGGTCAGCGCGGTCGCGGAACATCGCGTCGCGCAAAGCGGGACAGGTGTGAAGGTCGGTGCCGTAGATATAGCGCAGCATGTGTGTGGCTCCCCATTGATCCGAATGGTCAATGGCGTAGCCGCGACATCGTTAACGTGAGGCAAGCCCACCGCACGCAGCACGGCGCCGATGCGCAACGCTAGACAACAATCAGCCCCCGGCTCATGGCGCGGGCAACCGCGTGCGTGGTGTTCATCGCCCCCAGCTTGAAGCGTGCGCTTTCGATATAGACCCGCAGCGTGTGCTCGGAAATCGACAGGGTTTCAGCCACCTGAGCGCGGCTGTAGCCCATCGCCAGCAAGGTGATGCTGTCAATCTCGCGTGGAGACAGGTTGCGGGCCTGTTCCGGCAGGCGGTCTGGTTCGAATTCAAGCGCCTTTTGGTTGAACGCATGGGCGATCAGGATCAGCGACCGGCGGTGGGTTTCGGTGAATGTGTCCCATGTGGCATCGTCGCAGCTGTGCGATACGGTAAACAGTGCAAACTGCCCGTTGGGGCCACGGATCGGCACGGTAAATCCCTGATTTCCGACGCCGTATTCACTCGCTTCTGCCTGAAATGCGCGCGCCGCCTTGCTGGACCAATCCAAACGTCTCCAGTCAACAGGATGAAATCGCTGGTAACACCCGATCACCACCGGGTCGATGCGCAGGTAGTTCTGTTCCAGATAACGTGTACGCCAATCGTCGGAATATGTACCACATCCGTATTGATCCCCCGCACTATCCACCCAGTGGTAGATCATGTGATTGACGCCAAAAACCTTGGCAAACTCTTCAATGACTTCCTGGAGAATTTCCAGAGTGTCAGACCGCTCCAGCCTCTCCAAAATGGTTTCCATCTGCGCATTCAGCGTCATCGGGCCCGCCTGTAACCGGTTCTGCCTTTCCCGAGATCTCAGCCATTGCAACGATTGCGGTGTCGTCCAGCTGCTCGGCCAGAACGGGCAATCCGTTTGCGTGGGCAAAGGCCCTGAGATCCGTCAGAACATCTAAAATCCAATCGCTCTTCATGTCAGGTTCGCCCTCAGTTGGTTAACAGTCGGTTAACTCAACTATAGCATGAGCGATTTTCCTTAATAAATTCGCGTATTGGTACTCCCCCGAAATGGCGAGGGGCGGTTTTTCGGGCATTTTGCCTGTAACATGTGGCTGCCAAACGCAAAAACGCCCGCGCATCACATGTGATTCGCGGGCGTTCTGCGTGTTGTCGCAGGGCAGGATTACCGCCCGGCTTCCAATGCGTCCTCGAATGTACGCAAGCCGGTCTTGGGGGCCTGCACCAGAACCGACATGTTGCCGGGCTTGTGCTCGTTGCGCAGCATCTTCATGTGCGCGTCGGGCAGGTCCTTCCACAAGAACACCTCGGACATGCACGGATCAAGACGACGTTCCAGCATCAGGCGGTTGGCGGCAGACGCTTGTTTCAGGTGGGCAAAGTGGCTGCCTTGCAGACGCTTCTGGTGCATCCACATATAGCGCACGTCAAAGGTCAGGTTGAAACCTGATGTGCCCGCGCAGATCACAACCATGCCGCCCTTTTTCACCACGAAAGTGGACACGGGGAATGTCGCCTCGCCGGGGTGTTCGAACACCATGTCGACGTTCACGCCCTTGCCGGTGATGTCCCAGATCGCCTTGCCGAACTTGCGCGCCTCGGCGAACCAGGCGTTGTATTCGGGCGTGTTCACCTTGGGCAACTGACCCCAGCATTTGAAGTCCTTGCGGTTCAGAACGCCCTTGGCGCCCAGATCCATGACGAAATCGCGTTTGCTTTCGTCCGAGATCACCCCGATGGCGTTGGCACCCGCAGTGTTGATCAGCTGGATCGCGTAGGACCCCAGACCACCCGACGCGCCCCAGACCAGAACGTTCTGGCCGGGTTTCAGGTCGTGCGGCTCGTGACCGAACAACATCCGATAGGCCGTGGCCAGCGTCAGCGTGTAACAGGCGCTTTCTTCCCAAGTAAGGTGCTTGGGACGCGGCATCAACTGCTGTGCCTGCACGCGGGTGAACTGGCTGAACGAACCGTCGGGCGTCTCGTAACCCCAGATGCGCTGGCTGGGCGAATACATCGGATCGCCGCCGTTGCATTCCTCGTCGTCGCCGTCATCCTGGTTGCAGTGGATCACCACCTCGTCGCCGACTTTCCAGCGCTTCACCTTGTCACCAACGGCCCACACGATGCCCGAAGCGTCGGAGCCTGCAACGTGGTAGGGCTGCTTGTGGCCGTCAAAAGGGCTGATCGGTTGGCCGAGGGCGGCCCAGACGCCGTTATAGTTGATGCCCGCAGCCATCACCAGGACCAGCACGTCCTGGCTGTCCAGCTCGGGTACGTCCACCACCTCTTGCAGCATGGCCTTGTCCGGCTCGCCGTGACGTTCACGGCGGATGGCCCAGGCGTACATCTGCTTGGGGACATAACCCAACGGGGGCATTTCGCCCACTTCGTACAGGTCCTTTTCAGGTGCTTCGTAGTGCGCGATGCCAGTGTCCAAAGCCATGCCAGTCTCCTTAACCAAAGATGAAACGCCGCAGTGCAGAATCGCGGCGGGTTTAGGATGAAATATTAAGACCTGAGTAATATTGCAACCGCATTTGACAGTATTTTGTAATTTTATGACTTTGCGCGCGCAGAAAATCAGGACGCAGGCGCAGCATCCGGGTAAAAATGCTCGATCGAGTTCGCATAGAACTGCAACACCTCCCGTTCCGCTGGATTCATCGCATAGGTCCCGTCTGTTTCGATGATCAGCCCGCGCAACAGCATGTGTTTTTCCGCTTTCAGGCTGATGTTACGGATCGAATCCCGTGACGCCAGAACATTTGTCTTGGCCGCGCGTATCTCGGCCTGCATGGCCTGTTGCAGTGTATCGTGATCCATCGGGGCCGTGGCCCGCAGCATCACACGGGACAGCACCGGCACAAAGGACAGCGGCATCTCGCTTTCGATCCGGCGCATCAAATCGGCCCCCAGCACCTCGATATCCGGCTTCGGCGCGTAACTGGACAGGGCCACTGGCTGTCCAAAGACCACCGCCGCCTCGCCAAAGCGCATTTGCTTGCCGAACAACCGCAGCCAGCCCTTGCGCAGGATATAGAACAGGATCACCGAGATGCGCGCGCGGAACCGGCGGCTGCCTTCGTTGTTGGCGGAAATCAGAATACGGTCTTCCAGAACCCGGTCATAGTTGATGGCCACGGGGACAAAGACCACCTCGCGGCCCGATTCCTCCCACGCCTCGACCACATAGGACAGCAGCCCCAGCTTGGGTGGCATCACGCGTCCAGTCAACGACAGCCCGCCTTCGGGGAAAATCGCCTGTGTCGCACCGCCAGCGGTGGCCATCTGAACATAGCGTTGCAGCACCCGCCGATAGAGCGCTCCACGGGATTTGCGACGGATGAAATAGGCCCCCATCGACTTGATCAACACGCTCAGCGGCCAGACCCGCGCCCATTCGCCCACCGCATAAGACAAGGCGGACGCACGCGCGGCAAGATAGGTGACCAAAACATAGTCCATGTTGGACCGGTGGTTCATCACAAAGATCACCGTCGCATCCGGCGCCACGTTCTTAAGGGCGGTTTCATTCAGCAAACCGGTGCGCACGTCATAAACCGTGTTGGCCAGGAACCGCGCGATCCGGATGCCGACACCAAAATAGGTAAAGGCGGAAAAGCTGGGCACGATCTCGCGGGCATAGCGTTTGGCCTGTTCAAAGGCGACGTTTTCCGGAACCCCTTCCGTATGCGCGTGGTCCACGATGGCTGCGGTAACCTGCGGGTCATAGACCAGCCGCTGAATCATGTCGTGGCGGCGCGCCAGCTTGAACGGCTCGATCGGCCGCGTCAGGCGCGTGTTCAGCCGCGCAACAGCCTTTTCCAAACGGCGCCGGAAAAACCAACGCACCGAAGGCAACAGGAAATGGCTCAGCGCCGTGACAGTTGCGAACAACACGATAACGATGAACAGCCACAGCGGAAGTTGGATGGTTTGCGTCATGGCTCACATTTGCAGCCGGATCGGTCCGAGGACAACAAGCAACTGCACAAAGATGCACACCGCAGCGCCGTGGCGGCATGTTGATCGTGCAAAGGTCAGAAAATGCGTTTACGCCGCAACGCAGCGAATTGACACTACCCGAAAGTTTCGTATAACTAGGTCACAACGCAATAATATTGCCCACACAGATTCACGAGGCCTTTCGATGACACAAAAAGATCGCCCCTGGCTTATCCGTACCTACGCAGGCCATTCGACCGCCAAGGCGTCGAATGCGCTGTACCGGTCGAATCTGGAAAAGGGCCAGACCGGCCTCTCTGTCGCATTCGATCTGCCGACGCAGACCGGCTATGACAGCGATCACATTCTGGCACGTGGCGAAGTGGGCAAGGTTGGTGTGCCTGTGGCGCACCTGGGCGACATGCGGACGCTTTTTCAGGACATTCCCCTGGAGCAGATGAACACCTCGATGACGATCAACGCGACCGCCCCGTGGCTGCTGGCGCTGTATATCGCCGTCGCCGAAGAACAGGGCGCGGATGTGGCGGGGCTGCAAGGCACGGTACAAAACGACCTGATCAAGGAATACCTCAGCCGCGGCACCTATATCTGCCCGCCTGCCCCGTCGCTGAAGATGATCGCGGACGTGGCCGAGTATTGTTACACCAACGTGCCGAAATGGAACCCGATGAACGTGTGTTCCTATCACCTGCAAGAAGCGGGTGCCACGCCCGAGCAGGAATTGGCATTTGCGCTGGCCACGGCCACCGCCGTTCTGGATGCATTGAAACCCCGCGTACCGGCAGAAGACTTTCCCGTATTGGTTGGGCGTATTTCGTTTTTCGTAAATGCCGGAATTCGATTTGTGACCGAAATGTGCAAAATACGCGCCTTTGTCGATTTGTGGGACGAAATATGTGCGACCCGTTACGGGGTCGAAGATGCGAAATACCGACGTTTCCGTTATGGCGTTCAGGTCAACTCTCTTGGGTTGACCGAACAACAACCTGAAAACAACGTTTACCGTATTCTGATCGAAATGCTGGCGGTGACCCTTTCGAAAAAGGCACGCGCCCGCGCGGTGCAATTGCCCGCGTGGAACGAAGCGCTTGGCCTGCCGCGCCCCTGGGATCAGCAATGGTCGATGCGTATGCAACAGATCCTCGCCTTTGAAACCGACCTTTTGGAATTCGACGACCTGTTTGATGGCAACCCTGCGGTCGACGCCAAAGTCGAAGAATTGAAAGCCGGAGCGCGCGCGGAACTGGACAACCTGGACGGCATGGGCGGGGCGATTGACGCCATCGACTATATGAAAGCGCAACTGGTCCAATCCAATTCGGACCGCCTGAGCCGTATTGAAGCAGGTGAAACCGTGGTTGTCGGGGTGAACAAATACACCAATACCGAACCGTCGCCGCTGATGACGGAAGATGGCGGGATTATGACCGTCGACCCCGCCACCGAAGCCGATCAGATCAACCGTCTGAAAGAATGGCGCAGCAATCGTGATCAGGCCGCCGTGGACGCGGCACTGGCCGATCTGCGCGCGGCGGCAGCGGCGGGCGAGAACGTCATGCCCGCCTCGATCACCGCCGCCCGTGCCGGTGTGACGACGGGCGAATGGGCCGCACAGATGCGCAGCGTCTTCGGCGAATACCGGGGGCCCACGGGCGTTTCAGCCTCTGTGTCGAACAAGACCGAAGGGCTGGACGACCTGCGCGCCGCCGTCGATACCGTCAGTGACAAGCTGGGCCGCCGGTTGAAGTTCCTGGTGGGCAAACCCGGTCTGGACGGCCATTCCAACGGGGCCGAACAAATCGCCGTCCGCGCCCGCGACTGCGGCATGGACATCACCTATGACGGCATCCGCCTGACACCCGAAGAAATTGTGAATGCCGCAATTGAACAAGAGGCCCATGTTGTCGGGCTGTCCATTCTTTCCGGCAGCCACGTGCCGCTGGTCGAGGATTTGATGGAAAGAATGCGCAATGCGGGTCTGGGGCATATTCCCGTCATCGTCGGCGGAATTATTCCTGACGAAGACGCGAAACGCCTGAAAGGCTTTGGCGTGGCGCGGGTCTATACCCCAAAGGACTTTGAATTGAATACGATAATGAAAGATATCGTTACTTTGGTAGATCCAAAAGCGGTTGCCGCTGAATAGCGTCAATTACCCCGGATGCGGGAATTCAGATCCGTTTTCACAATTGGGAGAATGTGCGCCCAATTTCAGATGCTTGCCAAATGCGTATTTATGCGCGATGCAGTATTGTACGCACTTGGAAAGGCACAGTAATGAATATTGATCTCAACACCATGTCCCACAAAGATCTGGAGAAATTGTTGATTGACGTAAAAGCTGCGATCAAAACCGCACAGGTCCGCGATCGTCGCGAAGCACTCAAAGCGGCCGAAAAAGCAGCTGCGGAATACGGCTTCTCTTTGGATGAACTGGCCGGAGCGGCAGGTTCGAAAAAGGCCGGAAAAGCAAAACGCCCCTCCACGCCGAAATATGCGAACCCGGCGGACGCCTCCCAGACATGGACCGGCAAAGGCCGCCAGCCCAAGTGGTACGTCGAAGCGCTTGAATCCGGCAAAACGCCCGCCGATCTGGAAATCTAATCGGACCGCAGCGTTTCTTTTCAGCAACGGCATCTTCCGGGTACTCCGCAAAATGCCGTTGCAGAACTTTCCAACACCCTGGCTTCCCTAACGTGTCCTCTTGCTCCACCGTCTCCATGCGGGCAATCTGGACGGGATACATTGCAGGAGCCCCCAATGACCGTCCATATCGGAGCCAAATCCGGCCAGATCGCTGAAACCGTGCTGATGCCGGGTGATCCCTACCGCGCCAAATGGGCGGCCCAGACCTTTCTGGAAGGGGCTGAACTGGTCAACGAGGTGCGCGGGATGCTGGGATTTACCGGCACTTACAAGGGCAACCGCGTGACGATCCAGGGGTCAGGCATGGGAATGCCCTCGCTGTCGATCTATGCCAACGAGCTGATCCGCGATTACAACGCGCAAACGCTGATCCGCATCGGGTCCTGTGGCGGGATGCAGCCACAGGTGGGCATCCGTGACGTGATCGTTGCGATGACAGCCAGCACCATCACCTCACCCTCATCCGGCATCTTCCGCGAGCTGAACTTTGCACCTTGCGCCGATTACGGCCTGCTGTCGGCGGCAGTCAAAGCGGCCGAAGCGCGCGGGACCAAGACACATGTGGGTGGTATTTACTCATCTGATGTCTTCTATGCCGAGCGCCCCGATCTGGACGAACAGATGGTCCGCCATGGAATTCTGGGCGTCGAGATGGAGGCGGCCGAGCTGTACACGCTGGCCGCGCGGCACGGGCGACGGGCGCTTGCAGTGCTGACCGTCAGCGACCATTTGCAGACCGGTGAGGCCTTGCCGTCGGAAGACCGCGAGAAGACCTTTGGCGATATGGTCGAGATTGCACTTGAAGCGGCCTTTACGTGACCACATCAGCATCCACAGGGGCGTGCTTCGGGCCTCAGCGGCCGTGCGTGCGGGTATAGCCGTTGGGTTCGGGTGCTTGCCAGTCCGCAAGCGCGCCGGATTCCGGTTTGAACACTTCGACGAGCAAGGGATAGCACGGCGCAGTGTCGCTTGAATGTTCCGACGAACAATCACCGCCCGGACAAGCGCTGAGCGCGCCCAACAGGTCAATCTCTGCGAAAAAGTCGATGTGGTCGCCGGGTCGGACCGGGCTGGCTTTCATGAAATACTGACCGGTGTCGCGGGTAAAGCCCGTGCACATGAACACGTTCAGCACATCGTGCACATGAGGCTCGGCCTCTTGTGGCGCGACGCCCATGTGATCCGCCAGCGCGCGGGTCAGGTTCGAGTGGCAACAGTGGTGGTATTGCCCACCTGCCAGCAGGTTATGCGTATAGGGATCGCAGCGGGTGCCGATCACATCGTGCACTGACCCGCCAAAACTGTCGATCCCATACCAGTCCAGCGTGTCGTGGATCACGGTGGCCATGGGCCGCATCGCCGGAAAGCTGGACCACATGCGGTCGCCGGTGGTGATGTGGGTGCCGTGCAGGGCGCGGGTCTTGCCGGAATAAAAGCGTTCGGACAGGTCACGGGCGTTCCACAGGTTCAGGTCGCCAACCTGCGGCCCCTCCACCGATGAAATACGAAAGATGTGGCCAGCGGGCACGGTAAAGGTCGCGGCATCGCGCGGCGGCACGGTCACCGCATCCACCTTGGTCATGCTCGCGCGCGCACTTGAATACAGTGCCATGTCAGGCTGCGGCAGGGTTTCGACCGGATAGCAGATCACCGGCGCTATGGCACGGCGGGCGTCGGCATCGTCTGGGGGATTGGGCACAGGTGCAACCTCGGGTCAGAGGGCAAAGGGCGCGCCCCGTGAAGGGCGCGCCACGGATGGATCAAACGGCGCGTTCGACCATCATTTTCTTGATGTTGGCAATCGCTGCGGCCGGGTTCAGGCCCTTGGGGCATGTCTTGGCGCAGTTCATGATGGTGTGGCAGCGGTACAGCTTGAAGGGGTCTTCAAGGTCGTCCAAGCGCTCGCCTGTTGCCTCATCACGGCTGTCGATGATCCAGCGATAGGCGTGCAGCAACGCGGCTGGCCCAAGGTAACGGTCGCCGTTCCACCAGTAGCTGGGGCAGGATGTCGAGCAGCAGGCGCACATGACGCATTCGTACAGGCCGTCCAGCTTTTCGCGATCCTCGACCGACTGCTTCCACTCTTTCGCGGGGCGGTTGGTCTTGGTTTCCAGCCACGGCATGACCGATGCGTGCTGGGCATAAAAATGCGTGAGGTCGGGGATCAGATCCTTGACCACCGGCATGTGCGGCAGCGGATAGATCTTCACGTCGCCCTTGATCTCGTCCATGCCATAAATGCAGGCCAGCGTGTTGATGCCGTCGATGTTCATCGCACAGGACCCGCAAATCCCCTCGCGGCAGGACCGGCGGAAGGTCAGCGTCGGGTCGATCTCGTTCTTGATCTTGATCAGCGCGTCCAGGATCATCGGACCACAGGAATCCAGATCAATCCAATAGGTGTCGACCTGCGGGTTCTTCCCGTCGTCGGGGTTCCAGCGGTAAATCTGGAACTTGCGCAGGTTGGTGGCACCTTCGGGCTTGGGCCATGTCTTACCGGTCTTGATCCGGCTGTTCTTGGGAAGCGTCAGTTGAACCATCTGGTGTCTCCTTTACGCGGTCAGGGCCGCAAGGCCTGCCTTGGTGATGCATGATTGTGTTTCTGGCCGTTCGATCACACTTCGAACCAGCGCAACGGTTGTCTCACTGACGCCAATCACGGCGTCCTTGGCGAATTCGCCGATTTCACGGGCCGAGGCGTTGTCGATGACACAGTCGGAAAACGGCGTCACGGCAGCCTTGGGCACCATGGGAAAGCGGGTGGCAAAGGTTTCGGCCACAGCCGCCTTGGCCGAGCGGCGCGCCACGCCGTCCACCGCCTGGGTGGTTTCGGCGCAGGCCGTCAGCGTCAGCAGCGATACGATCAACAGCGCCTTCATGCCGCCCACCGCGTGAACATCACGTCCATGTGCCGCGGCTGCGCGCGTTTGCCGGGACCGTCCGCGATGGCAAGAATATCGCGCAGTTCCAGTCCCGCATCCGCCAGCAGCGCAATGGCCGCAGAGGGCGGGGTCGATTGGGTAAACCGTTCGGTCACACTCAACTCCAGTATCACGAATTCGCAACGTTTCAGGGTATCGGGCCCGCCTGCAAGAACCGCAGTTTCAAACCCTTCGGTATCGACCTTCAGCCCGACGCGGCCGTCATATTCGGCCGCCACGTCGTCCAGCCGCTTGACCGGCACGTCATAGGTTTCGACCTTGTTGAAGGTGGCGGCCAGATTGTCCGTCCGCTCCATCAACGACGCCATCGCCCCGCCTTTGCCCGGTGCCGTTTCGGGCACGTTCAAGGTCGCGGTGCCCGTCTCGGCGCCCAGCGCCACGGCGTGAAAGTCGAAATCGTCAAGCTGCCCCGACGCGCGCACCACCTCACCGCAATCTGCCTGCGGGTCGATCAGCACAAAGCGCGCATCGGCAAAGGATTTGTACAGCCACGGCGTGCCGTCATGCACCCCGACGTCAAACACGACATCGGGGGAAAATCCGTATCCTTTCAGATAGAACGCACGCGTCTTGATGGGATGGACAGCCAACCCTTCGGACTTGAGCGTGCGCCGGATTTCACCAAGCATGGTTCAGAACGTCCGCTTCTTCGGCGCGATCTTCTTCGGGTCGATCCCGCCTTCGCTTTCGTTGGTCAGCGGGTCCATGTGCACCGCGCGGTAGCCCAGCGTCGCCTTGTTGTCATCGAACCATGTCAACGAGTGCTTGCGCCAGTTCTCGTCGTCGCGCTCGGGGTAATCCTCGTGGGCGTGTGCCCCGCGGCTTTCCTTGCGCGCCGCCGCTGCCGTGATGGTTGCCACGGCGTTGGGGATCAGGTTCGCCAGTTCCAGCGTTTCCATCAGGTCCGAGTTCCACACAAGGCTGCGATCGGTGACCTGGATGTCGGACCATTTGCCGGCAATCTCGTCCATGGCAACCTTGCCCGCCTGCAATGTCTTGTCCTCACGGAAGACGGCGGCGTCCTTTTGCATGGTCTGCTGCATTTCCAGACGCAGTTCGGCGGTGGGCGTGCTGCCTTTGGCATAGCGGGTGTTGTCGAAACGGTCCAAAGCGGCCTGAACCGACGCAGGGTTCGGCGTGGGCACGGCGCTGTCGGGGTTCACGATCTTGCCCGCGCGGATCGCCGCAGCACGGCCAAAGACCACGAGGTCGATCAGCGAGTTCGAGCCAAGCCGGTTCGCCCCGTGCACCGACGCACAGCCCGCCTCGCCCACGGCCATCAGGCCGGGTGCGACGCGATCGGGGTCATCCTCGGTCGGGGACAGCACTTCGCCCCAATAGTTCGTGGGAATGCCGCCCATGTTATAGTGCACGGTCGGGATCACGGGGATCGGTTCCTTGTTCAGGTTCACACCGGCAAAGACCCGCGCGCTTTCCGAGATGCCCGGCAGGCGCAGTTTCAGCGTCTCGGGCGGCAGGTGCGACAGGTTCAGGTGAATGTGGTCACCGTTCTTGCCGACACCGCGGCCTTCGCGGATTTCCATTGTCATACAGCGGCTGACATAATCGCGGGGCGCCAGATCCTTGTACTGGGGCGCGTAACGCTCCATGAACCGTTCGCCTTCGGAGTTGGTCAGATAACCACCTTCGCCGCGCGCGCCTTCGGTGATCAGGCAGCCCGCACCATAGATGCCGGTGGGGTGGAATTGCACGAACTCCATATCTTGCAGCGGCAGACCCGCACGCGCCACCATACCGCCACCGTCGCCGGTGCAGGTGTGGGCGCTGGTTGCGCTGAAATAGGCGCGGCCATAGCCGCCGGTGGCCAGCACGACCATCTTGGCGCTGAACAGGTGCAACGTTCCGTCGTCCAGCTTCCAGCACATCACGCCCTGGCATTCGCCTTCTTCGGACATGATCAGGTCGATGGCGAAATATTCGATGAAGAACTCGGCCTTTTGCTTCAGCGACTGGCCGTACAGCGTGTGCAGAATGGCGTGGCCGGTCCGGTCGGCAGCGGCGCAGGTGCGCTGCACGGCGGGGCCTTCGCCGAATTCGGTGGTGTGGCCGCCAAAGGGACGCTGGTAAATCTTGCCCTCGTCGGTGCGCGAGAACGGCACGCCGTAATGCTCCAGCTCGTAAACCGCCTTGGGCGCTTCGCGGGCCAGGTATTCCATCGCGTCCGTATCACCCAGCCAGTCCGACCCTTTGACGGTGTCGTACATGTGCCATTGCCAGTTGTCGGGGCCCATGTTGGACAGCGACGCGGCAATGCCGCCCTGTGCGGCAACGGTGTGCGAGCGGGTCGGGAACACTTTGGTCACGCAAGCGGTGCGCAGGCCCTGTTCGGCCATGCCCAGCGTCGCACGCAGACCAGCGCCACCGGCGCCTACGACGACAACGTCGTATTCGTGTGTTTCATATTCATATGCAGCCATTGAAATGTCTCCTCTGACTGGCGTTTTAAAGTGCGATGCGAGCGATGGCGAAAAGGCCTGTCGCCGCGATGGCGTAGCAGACGCAGATCATCACCACGATCGAGATTTTTTCGGCAACACCGTGGACATAGTCCTCGATCAGCACCTGCACGCCGTCCTTGAAGTGCTTCATGGTCACGGCAAAGGTCAGCGCGGCGACGATGGCCGGGAACGGACGGCTGAAGTATTCCAGCACCTCGGCGTGCGGCTTGCCCAGCAACGGACCAAAGGTAAAGACAAACAGCGGGATCAGGATCAGCAGCGCAACGGCGCTGACTTTCATCGCCCAGAAGTGGGCTGTGCCGGATTTGGCCGACCCCATGCCAGTGGCGCGCTTGCGGTCTGTGAGATAACGCATCGGTGGCCCCCTTAAATAATAATGATGGTCAGGATGGTCAGAACGACCGATCCACCGATAACGGCCCAGCCGAGTTTCTCGGCCGTGTTGATCTCAAGGCCAACGCCGTTATCCCAGATCAGGTGCCGGACACCGGCCAGCGTGTGATACCAAAGGCCCCACAGCGACAGCGTCATCACCAGATCACCGAACCAGCTGGTCAGGAAACCGTCCGCGGTGGCAAAGGCTTCGGGCGATGTCGCGGCGGCAATGAACCACCATGTGATCAGGAATGTGGTGACCAGCAGTGCGTTGCCTGTGATCCGTGTCAGGATCGACGTCATCGACGTCAGCTGCGGGCGGTAGATGGTCAGATGCGGTGAGAGCGGGCGGTTGCCCCGGTTCACGTCGGCCATGACGACTCCTTTGGCTTGGTGCTTGGTCTCTTACTAAACCGTTTTTTCGCGCTGTCACGTAGATGCGCCAATTTGTTACCACTAACAGGGGTGGTTTTTTGGTGCACCCATCAATATTCAACCATTTGTGATCACAGTCCGAGATGCCGTGATCACAAATAAAACATGAGCGTTTTTATAGGATTTACGCGCCCATCCTGCTTTTGTCTTTAAAGCGGAACCAAGGCCCAATAATCCAGGTCCAGCAGAACATCCGGCAGATATTTGCCATCCTCTCCGCGCAACTGGAACGGCTCGCCCCCCTTGGTCGCCACCAGCCGCAGCCGCAGCGCGCCAACGCCGGGGGCACTGGTTTCGGCCTTGTCCAGAACCTCGGACCACGCGCGGATCGTGTCGCCGGACACGCAGGGGTTCGCATGTGCGCCACCGTTCAGCCCCACGACCATCTGCGCATTGGCCAACCCGTTGAACGACAACGCCCGCGCCATCGAAATCACATGACCGCCATAGATCAGGCGGCTGCCATCGGGCCGCGCCGAGGTGTCGAAATGCACCTTGGCCGTGTTCTGCCACAGGCGCGTGGCCATCATGTGCTCGGCCTCTTCCACGGTGACGCCATCCACGTGGTCGATCTGCTCGCCGATCTCATAGTCCCCCCAGCGGTGCGGCTCACCCGCCAGTGTGAAATCGTAGTTGCTGAAATCCAGCCCTTTGGGGATCACCAACGCGGCGGGGTCCACCACGTTGCTCAGTTCCGGCACCACGGTTTCAGGGGCCGGCGCATCAACGTTCCCTTTGCGCACCATGACCCAGCGTACATATTCCAGCACTTCCTCGTCATGCTGGTTCAGGCCGGTGGTGCGCACATAGACCACGCCCGTCTTGCCGTTCGAGTTCTGCTTCAGCCCGATCACTTCGGACCGCGCGCGCAGCGTGTCGCCCGGCCAAACCGGCAATTTCCAACGCCCCTCGGCATAGCCAAGGTTCGCCACCGCGTTCAGCGACACATCGGGCACGGTTTTTCCGAAAACGATGTGAAAGGCGATCATATCATCCAACGGCGAGAACGGCAGACCGCAACCTTGGGCGAACTGGTCGGACGAATACAGCGCGTGTCGTGCCGGATACAGCATGTGATACAGCGCGCGTTCGCCCATCTTGACGGTGCGCGGCACCGCGTGGTCGATCACCTGCCCTAACGTGTAGTCTTCAAAGAAGCGGCCCGCGTTGGTCTTCATCAATGCGCCCCCAGCTTGGTGTCGGGCGTGTAGGTGCCGGGGGCCTCTTTCACCACGGCCTGACCGCAGCGCATGACACCTGCGGCGTGGTCCCATGTCTGGGTCGGGCTGCCATGCAGTTCCCACCCCTTGTTCAGCGCATCCGTCACCTTGTGACAAAAGGCGGAAGTGTCCTCTTCGGACAGAAAACGGTAGAGTTTCATAGTCTTATCCTTACCCGAACGGGTTATAACCCAGCCAGCTGTGGATCGCACCGATCACCCCCAGCAGCACGAAAGAAATGCCAAGGAACATGACATCCTTGGAAATCGACCCTTTGGCGGGCGGTGTCCATGCGGGCTCGGCGCGGTTGATCACCGCCATTTCGGCCAGCGCCCAGACCAGCAATCCGCCGAACAGCACGAACGATGGCACATCGCCGTTCACCAACAGGTGCGCGATGGCCCACAACGAGAAACCCGTCAGCATCGGGTGGCGCATCTTGTAGAAAATCGCGCCCTTCTTCGGGCCGGGGCTGACGAAATACAGGGCGGCAACCATCAGCAGGTTGTTGATCCCCGTGGTCGCCGGATGACGCCCCCAGAAAAACGCTCCATCCGCCGCACGGTAGCCAAAGATCATCAGCAGCACAGAGGCCACAAGCGCAAGCGCGACAACACCTTTTCCAGCATTGCCCATGGCGGCGCGCTGTGCAGGCATGGCACGTTTAAAGAAATGGGCCGCTGCCCACAAAAGAACCCCGAGAATAAGCAGTGTCATAGGTTTAACCTTCTGCCATGGCCGCGATGGCCTCGGCCTGTGCGATCAGTTTGCGTGCGGTTTCAACATGCAGATTCTCGACAATCTTGCCGTCAACCACAGCCACACCCTGCCCCGAGGCTTCGACCGCGTCAAAGGCTTCGATCTGTCGGCGGGCGGTGTCGATCTCGGCCTCGGAGGGAGAATATGCGGTGTTGGTCACATCTACCTGCGCGGGGTGGATCAGCGTTTTGCCGTCAAACCCCATGTCGCGGCCCTGTTCACATTCCAGCGCCAGCCCCTCGTCGTCCTTGAAGGCGTTATAAACCCCATCCACAATCGCCAGTCCATGCGCCTTGGCCGCCAGCAGGCACAGGCCCAGTCCGGCCTGCAACGGCAGGCGGTCGGCCCGTGCGCGCGTGTTCAACTCTTTCGCCAGATCGTTGGTCCCCATCACCAACCCCTGCAGCTTGGGGTGGGCTGCGATGGCGGCGGCGTTCAACATGCCTGCGGGGGTCTCCATCATCGCCCACAGCGGCGCATCACCGGTGATCGCGGCCAGCGCGTCCAGATCGGCGGGACTGGACACCTTGGGCAACAGGATCGCGTCGGCCCCCATATCAGCGGCAGCACGCGCATCGTCAGCACCCCATGCGGTATCCAGACCATTGATGCGAATGATCTTCATCCGGGCACCATAGCCGCCCTGGGCCAGCGCCTCTGCCAATGTGCCGCGCGCGGTTTCCTTTTCTTCGGCGGTCACCGCATCTTCGAGATCGAAAATGATCGCATCAACGGGCAACCCACGTGCCTTGTCCAAGGCGCGCGGCTTGGAGGCCGGAATGTAGAGAACGGAGCGCAACGGACGGTCGAGTGACATAAGCCTGCCTTTCGGGTCGGGTAATAATGTTGCGCGCAAAGGGGCATTTTTTTGCGAAAGGTTCAAGTGGAAACGCGCCGCAATGCAGCAAATCTCAAATTTTCCGTAGCGGCGCACGGCCCGTTAACCATTATTTACCACTCGGGGCGCAGGCTGATGCCGTCCGATATCACCGGGAGGGCCGTTTTGGCAGGGCCGCCGAA
Organism: Pseudosulfitobacter pseudonitzschiae; assembly: GCF_900129395.1. Classification (GTDB taxonomy): domain Bacteria; phylum Pseudomonadota; class Alphaproteobacteria; order Rhodobacterales; family Rhodobacteraceae; genus Pseudosulfitobacter; species Pseudosulfitobacter pseudonitzschiae. Next base: position 490,360 of record NZ_FQVP01000002.1, on the reverse strand, counting down.
CCTTTGCGGAAGGGGTGTCGCGACAGCACAGGAACCGGGGCCGCCCGGTCATCGCCGGGCAACCGGATCAGGCCAGATGACTGCGGGTGACGCCTTTTTGACCAAAGGCTGAACATCATGACACGCAACAAGACATTCCTGCATCTGGCGGCACTGACCGCCGCCGCCACACTGTATCTGACGGCTGCCGGCCATGTGGCCGCGCAATCCAGCGCCCGCAACTGCGGTCCGCGCGCCATGGTGGTCGACCGTCTGGCGTCTGGCTACGGCGAAACCCGCCAGTCCATGGGCCTGGGCGCCAACAACCAGGTGATCGAGGTGTTTGCCTCGTCCGAAACCGGCACCTGGACAATCACGGTGACCACGCCCGCGGGGATGACGTGCCTCGTGGCATCGGGACAAGCGTTCGAGGAACTGGCCGAGGCGTTGCCAGCGCCCGGCAAGGACGCCTGAATTCTGACGACCTGACATGCAAAAGGCGGCCCCTCGTGGCCGCCTTTTTCATGGCCTCAAGTCAACCCGTCCCAAATCAGCTTTACCCCCGTCACCACCAACAGCACATAGGTCAGCGCAAAGAACGCACGTTCCGGCACCAGCCTGTGCGCCTTGACCCCGATCCACGCCCCCGCCAGCGCAAAAGGCGCCAGCGCCAGATTGGCCAGCCCCGTTTGCAGCGTGAACATGCCCAGATAGGCATAGGGCACGAACTTGGCCACGTTGATCACCCAGAACAACAGCACCGTAGAGGCCTGATATTCGGTCTTGGTCATGCCGCGCGACAGCAGATAGACCGCCGCAGGTGGGCCGCCCGCGTGACTGACAAAGCTGGTAAAACCCGCAACCATCCCCGCAACAGCGCCCGCACCCTGGCCCAGGGGCCGTGACGCGGCGGGGATCCAGCCACGCGCGCGGCCCACCTGCCACGCCACGAAGGCAACCGAAATCACGCCGATCAGCACCCGGAACACATCCGCATCGGCCACACCATACAACCCCGCGCCCAGCACAACACCGGGCAACGCCCCCAGAATCAGCAACCGCGTCTCCGGCCAGCGCCATTTGCCCCAGTAGGGACCCAGCGTTGCGACATCGATCAGCATCAGCATCGGCAGCATCACCCCCAGCGCCAGCCCCGGCGCGACCACCAGTGCCAGAATCGACGCCCCTGCAAAGGCCGCGCCCGAGCCAAATCCGCCCTTTGACACCCCCGCAAACATCACCGCGGGGCCTGCCACCGCAAAGAACGCCCAATCCAGTTCCAGCACGTTAACTCCTTGGAAACCTTTGCACTGCATTCAAGGTTAGCGGGTAACATTGCCCACCGCCAGCCGCCGCAGGCCCCGGCGCCGCGGCGCAGCAGCCTTGCACGCGACGCGGATAAGGACTAGGCAAACCGCAAATTCACAGCAACCCTGGAGACTACTCATGGCCAGACCCAAAATTGCGCTGATCGGCGCAGGTCAAATCGGCGGGACGCTTGCGCATCTCGCAGCCATCAAGGAATTGGGCGACGTTGTCCTGTTCGACATTTCCGAAGGCACCCCCGAAGGCAAGGCGCTGGACATCGCTGAATCCGGCCCGTCCGAGGGTTTCGACGCCAAGATGAGCGGCACCCAGTCCTACGAGGATATCGCAGGCGCAGACGTGTGCATCGTCACCGCCGGCGTGCCCCGCAAGCCGGGCATGAGCCGTGATGACCTGCTGGGCATCAACCTGAAGGTTATGAAATCCGTCGGCGAAGGCATCCGCGACCACGCCCCCAACGCCTTCGTGATCTGCATCACCAACCCGCTGGACGCTATGGTCTGGGCCCTGCGCGAATTCTCGGGCCTGCCCCACGAAAAAGTCTGCGGCATGGCCGGTGTTCTGGACAGCGCCCGCTTCCGTCACTTCCTGGCCGAAGAATTCCAGGTGTCCATGCGCGACGTGACAGCATTCGTGCTGGGCGGCCACGGCGACACCATGGTGCCGCTGACACGCTATTCGACCGTTGCAGGCATCCCGCTGCCCGATCTGGTCAAGATGGGCTGGACCACGCAGGAAAAACTGGACGCCATCGTTCAGCGCACCCGTGACGGCGGCGCCGAAATCGTCGGCCTGCTGAAAACCGGCTCGGCTTTCTATGCGCCCGCAACCTCTGCCATCGAAATGGCCGAAGCGTTCCTGAAAGACCAGAAACGCGTGCTGCCCTGCGCGGCCTATGTTGACGGTGCTCTGGGTCTGAAAGGCATGTACGTGGGCGTGCCCACAGTGATCGGTGCTGGTGGCGTTGAAAAAGTCATCGACATCAAGATGACTAAAGACGAACAAGCCATGTTCGACAACTCGGTCTCGGCTGTTCAGGGCCTGGTCGACGCGTGCAAAGGCATCGACAGCTCGCTGGCATAAGCCAATTCTTGCTGTCATGAATAAAGCCGGGCGCGTTCGACGTGTCCGGCTTTTTATATGCTGCCCGGCAACCGGGCCGCACACCAACACCGCCCTACATGCGGGGTCTTCAGGGGGTCGACGTGTCCCAACTGCCTGACATCAAACGCAAGCTGACCACGATCCTGTCAGCAGACGCCGCGAACTATTCGGGCCGCATGGCCCGCGACGAAGTGAACACCGTTCAGGCCCTGCGCCGCGCGCGCCGGGTGATCGACGCGGCTGTCATCGCCCGTGGCGGGCGCATCGCCAACACCTCGGGCGACGGGCTGATCGCCGAATTTCCCTCGGTCGTCGAAGGCGTGGCCGCTGCCGTCACAATCCAGCAAACGCTGAACGACACCGCGGACGCCCTGCCCTTTCGCATCGGTGTGCATCTGGGCGATGTCATTGTCGAAGGCAGCGATCTGCTGGGCGACGGTGTCAACCTGGCCGCGCGGTTGCAGGAAAACGCCAATGTCGGCGGCATTCTGGTGTCGCGCCAGGTGGCCGATTACGCGCGTGGACGGCTTGTCGCCGAGTTTCGCCCGCTTGGCCCTGCCACACCCAAGAACCTGATTGAAGAGGTCGAACTGTTCGCCGTGCTGGCCGAGGGGGTCAAGGCACCCGACGATCTGGCCTCGGTCGCACCGCGCATTGACCGCCCGCAATCGGTGCATCTGAACGATGACGCCCGGATCAAGTTTCGCAAGTCATGTCAGCGCGCGGGTCTGGCAACAGCCGTGCTGGTGGTCATCGATCTTACGAACGGCCCCGGCCCCGGCTGGCCCGCCCTGGTCGTCGCCGCAATTGCAGTTTCGCTGGTGTTCAAGTGGCGAAATTTGCGCGACTCGCAGCGCTGAACAAACTGCCAGCACAAAGGAATCTGTGCCAACACCCCCAGAAACGCGCTGTCAGCGGTAACGTTTCAAATTTTGTGATCACAGGAAAAAACGTGTGATCACAAATGCTGGATTTTCTAGGCAAAACCCCGCCTTCCGCGCCTTTTCAGTTTACCATCCCTTCACGCTTGATCGTATACAGCCAGTTAAACCGCAGCTACTCAGGACCGTTTTGTCATGAACATCCACGAATATCAGGCCAAGGCCTTGCTTCGCTCTTACGGGGCACCCGTTTCCGACGGACGCGTCGTGCTGAAAGCCGAAGACGCCAAAAACGCAGCCGCCGAGATGGACGGCCCCCTGTGGGTGGTCAAGGCGCAGATCCACGCAGGTGGACGCGGCAAGGGTCACTTCAAAGAAGCTGACGCCGGCGAGAAAGGCGGCGTGCGCCTGACGAAATCGGTCGAAGAAGCCGCCGAAGAAGCCAAGAAGATGCTGGGCCGCACTTTGGTCACGCACCAGACCGGCCCTGCCGGCAAACAGGTCAACCGTATCTACATCGAAGACGGCTCGGGCATCGAAACCGAACTGTACCTGGCCCTGCTGGTGGATCGCCAAACCAGCCGCGTCAGCTTTGTCTGCTCGACCGAGGGTGGCATGGACATCGAAGAGGTCGCAGCGTCGACCCCCGAAAAAATCCTCAGCTTCTCGGTTGATCCTGCATCCGGCTATCAGGCATTCCACGGCCGCCGCATCGCCTTTGCCCTCGGGCTGGAAGGCAAGCAGGTTAAACAGTGCGTCGGTCTGATGGCGCTGCTGTACAAGGCGTTCCTGGAAAAAGACATGGAGATGCTGGAAATCAACCCGCTGATCGTCACCGACAGCGGCGACCTGAAAGTGCTGGACGCGAAGGTCAGCTTTGACGGCAACGCCATGTACAAGCACGCCGACATCAACGAACTGCGCGACGAAACCGAGGAAGACCCCAAGGAACTCGCCGCGTCCAAATACGACCTGAACTATATCGCGCTGGACGGCGAAATCGGCTGCATGGTCAACGGTGCGGGTCTGGCGATGGCCACAATGGACATCATCAAGCTCTACGGCGCCGAGCCTGCCAACTTCCTCGACGTCGGTGGCGGTGCCACCAAGGAGAAAGTGACCGAGGCGTTCAAGATCATCACCTCGGACCCGCAGGTCAAAGGCATCCTCGTGAACATCTTCGGCGGCATCATGCGCTGCGATGTGATCGCCGAGGGCGTTGTGGCCGCGGTGAAGGAAGTGGGCCTGAAAGTGCCGCTGGTGGTCCGTCTGGAAGGCACGAATGTGCAACAGGGCAAGGACATCATCAACAACTCCGGCCTTGACGTGATCGCCGCCGAAGACCTGAAAGACGGCGCACAGAAGATCGTGAAAGCGGTCAAGGGCTAAGTGTCCGGCATCGGGGGCGAACCGCTTCGCCCCCGAGCACACAGCCCCTTGCAACGGAGGTTCGATGTGATGCGCAAGCTTTTCGTCAATCCGGTTTCGCCGGGGGTCTCCCTTTTTTCCCATGCGCCCTTTGGAGCGTTGAACTGATGCGCCGTTTCTGCCCTGCCGCTTTTGCCGTGTCGTTGTCCCTCGGGACAGCAGGCATTGCCATGGCCGACGGGCAGGCTGCCATAAGTGCGTTCAACGCCTATTGTTTTCAGGCAGGCCAGACCGCCGCGCAGGCACGCGACAACATGCAGGCGCTGGTCGGCACACCGCTGCCGTTCGAGCTGACCTTCTGGGACGCCACGCTTGAGGCCGCGCCGACAGATGCGCCCTATGGCGTCGAGCGGCGTTGCGAGGTGTCCTGGCACGGCAACCAGCCGCAGGCTGCGATCGACGCGCTGCGGGTCCAGATGAATACGCCGCCTGTATTTGGCCAACCGACCGCCATGCCCGCCACCCATTCCGCCCAGCCCGGCACCGCCCTGATCGAAGCGCGCGAATTGCTGCAAGGGCGCGTGGCCGTGGTGCATGTGGGCACACGTGGTGGTGCGAATGCTGTCACAACCTTCATGGCCGTCGACCGCCTGCCGGTCGCGATGGCTCCGGGGGACAGCTGATGATCGTCTCGGAAAGCCTGAACTGTGTGTTCATTCACATCCCCAAAACCGGCGGCAGCAGCGTGCGTACCATGCTGGCCCCGGCCCTGGACCTGTCGCGCGATCTGGACATACGTTCGCGCAAATCCGTTCGGGGCACGCGTGCCGCCTGCGGAATGGACCCGGCGGCGGCGATCATCAAGCACAGCCGTCTGGATCGTCTGGGCAAACTGCTGGGTCCCGCACGTCTGACCTCGATGTTCAGCTTTGCCGTTGTGCGCAATCCCTTTGCACGCGCCTGGTCGGCGCTGGCTTTTGTCAAGCGGCGGGCGGTTTCACATGCCGACCCGGAGGTGCGGGCAAACTGTGCGCCCTATCTGGATATGTCCTTTGACGATCTTGCCAGCGACTTGCCCGCGCAGGCCCGGCAGATGCGCAGCCTGTTACCCCAAGTCAAATGGGTGCCCTCACCCCAATCCGTCACTCATCTGGCCCGACTGGAAACGCTGGCCGCAGATTGGGCTGTGATCGTGGACAAGCTTGGCATCGCCAACCGCGTCTCCCCCGCCCCGCTGCACGAGAATGCCAGCACAGATCACGAGGCGTGGCGCAGCATGTCACCCACAGCAGCCGCCAGGGTCGTCGACTATTATGCCGATGATTTTGCGGCTTTCGGCTATGACACTTCGACGCGCTTCGCAACGCAGGGGGTGTGCTGATGGTCATGATCTCGCACAGCCACCGGTTTATCTATCTCAAGACCTTCAAAACCGCGAGCACCTCGACCGAGGCGGCGCTGGAACGGTTTTGCGCCCCGGCCGAGGCCTGCGCCGACGGCGTCGCACGCGATGCCTATGACGGCCCCGAAGGGATCATCGGCAGCCGTGGTCCGGCACAGGACGCCTCCAGGGGCACCTGGTACGGGCACATGCCCGCAGCCGATGTGCGCGACGCCCTGCCCCGCGCGGTCTGGGACGGCTATTTCAAATTCACCACCCTGCGGAATCCCTTCGAACGGCTGGTGTCGCATTTTGCCATGCGCAACCGCGCCCATTTCGCAGGCCGGGTGTCGCAGGACGACCGCCGCACGGCCTTTGTCGACTGGCTGCACCACAGCCCGCAAGCCACGCAGGATCTGGACATATACGGCATCGACGGCACACCGGTGATCGACGCGGCCGTACGTCTGGAGCACCTGGCTCAGGACCGCGCCGCACTTTGCGCCCGTCTGGACCTGGGCACGGTCGACTGGCCGCACCTGCGCAACAACCCCGAACGCTGGGCAAAGGTGGGCGACTGGCGCGCCCTTTACACGCCCCGCGCGCTGGCCCGCGTGGCCGACCTGTATCACTGGGAGCTGGCCGAATACGGCTATCACGCCCCCGCCCTCGAAACATCGCAAACAACAGACTGATCGTAAGCAAGGAAACCAAACATGGCCGTTCTTATCGACGAAAACACCAAAGTCATCTGCCAGGGCCTGACCGGCTCGCAGGGGACATTCCACACCGAACAGGCCATCGCCTATGGCACAAAGATGGTCGGCGGCGTGACGCCGGGCAAGGGCGGCCAGAAACATCTGGACCTGCCCGTCTTCAACTCGGTGCACGAGGCGATGCACGTGACCGAAGCGAACGCATCGGTCATCTATGTGCCGCCCCCCTTCGCGGCGGATTCGATCCTCGAAGCCATCGACGCGGAAATGCCGCTGATCGTGTGCATCACCGAAGGCATTCCGGTTCTGGACATGATGCGCGTCAAACGCGCGCTGGAAGGGTCCAAATCCCGCCTGATCGGCCCCAACTGCCCCGGCGTGATCACGCCCGACGCCTGCAAGATCGGCATCATGCCGGGCCACATCCACAAGCGCGGCTCGGTGGGTGTTGTTTCGCGCTCGGGCACGCTTACCTATGAGGCTGTGAAACAGACAACGGACATGGGACTGGGCCAATCTTCGGCCGTGGGCATCGGCGGCGACCCCATCAAGGGGACCGAGCATATCGACGTGCTGGAAATGTTCCTGGCCGACCCTGAAACACAGTCGATCATCATGATCGGTGAAATCGGCGGCTCTGCCGAAGAAGAAGCGGCGCAGTTCCTGGCCGACGAAAAGAAAAAAGGCCGCTGGAAACCCACAGCCGGTTTCATCGCGGGCCGCACCGCCCCTCCGGGCCGCCGCATGGGCCACGCAGGCGCCATCGTTGCCGGTGGCAAGGGCGACGCCGAAAGCAAGATCGAAGCGATGCGCGAAGCCGGTATCGTGGTGGCAGACAGCCCCGCGACACTGGGCGAAGCGGTCAAAGAAGCCATCGACAAAGGCTAACCAGTCTCAGGGCGGGGCCTGTTGTCCCGCCCTGCTCTCATTAACCATCATACGGCCACGTCTCATATCCGAGGTATCTCGCCATGACCGACCACCCCGCCAACGACCAGTTCCACGCCTCGTCCTTCATGCAGGGGCACAACGCGGAATACCTTGAACAGATGTATGCCCGCTATGCCAACGATCCCGGCGCGGTGGACGAAGCCTGGCAGGCCTTTTTCAAGGCGATGGGCGACGAGGACGACAACGTCAGGGCCGAGGCCGCAGGCCCGAGCTGGGCGCGCAGCGACTGGCCGCCGATGCCAGGCGATGACCTGACGCAGGCGCTGACCGGCGAATGGGCCGCGCCCGCCGAGGTCAAGGGCGCTGGCGAGAAGATCAAGGCGAAAGCCGAAGCCAAGGGCGTCGAGCTGAGCGACGAGATGGTAAAACGCGCCGTGCTGGACAGCATCCGCGCGCTGATGATCATCCGTGCCTACCGCATCCGGGGCCATCTGGTCGCCGATCTGGACCCGCTGGGCATGCGCGACAAGGTCCCGCATCCCGAGCTGGACCCGAAATCCTACGGCTTTACCGAGGCCGACATGGACCGCCCGATCTTTATCGACAACGTGCTGGGGCTGGAAATCGCCTCGATGCGGCAGATCATGGAGATTGTCACGCGGACCTATTGCGGCACTTTCGCCCTGCAATACATGCACATTTCCGATCCCGAACAGTCCAGCTGGCTGAAAGAGCGGATCGAAGGACTGGGCAAGGAAATCGCGTTCACCCGCGAAGGACGCAAGGCGATCCTGAACAAGATGGTCGAGGCCGAAGGCTTTGAGAAATTCCTGCATGTCAAATACATGGGCACCAAACGCTTTGGCCTGGATGGCGGCGAAAGCCTGATCCCCGCGATGGAACAGGTGATCAAGCGTGGCGGCGCCTTGGGCGTCAAGGAAATCGTCATCGGCATGCCGCACCGTGGCCGCCTGTCGGTTCTGGCCAACGTGATGCAGAAACCCTATCGCGCGATCTTCAACGAATTTCAGGGCGGCAGCTTTAAACCCGAGGATGTCGATGGCTCGGGCGACGTGAAATACCACCTTGGCGCGTCTTCGGACCGTGAGTTTGACGACAACACCGTGCACCTGTCGCTGACCGCCAACCCCTCGCACCTCGAGGCGGTGAACCCCGTCGTTCTGGGCAAGGTCCGGGCCAAACAGGACCAGTGGGGCGACACCGAGCGTACCCAGGTCATGCCGATCCTGCTGCACGGGGATGCGGCCTTTGCCGGTCAGGGTGTGGTGGCTGAATGTTTCGCCCTGTCGGGACTGCGCGGTCACCGCGCGGGCGGCACCATGCACATCGTGGTGAACAACCAGATCGGCTTTACCACGGCGCCGCATTTCTCGCGCTCGTCCCCCTATCCCACCGACAACGCATTGGTGGTCGAGGCTCCGATTTTCCACGTCAACGGTGACGATCCCGAGGCGGTGGTCCACGCCGCCAAAGTCGCGACCGAATTCCGCCAGAAATTCCACAAGGATGTCGTCATCGACATCTTCTGCTATCGCCGTTTCGGTCACAACGAGGGCGACGAGCCCATGTTCACCAACCCGGTGATGTACAAGCGGATCAAGAAGCAGAAAACCACCCTGACGCTATATACCGACCGCCTGGTCAAGGACGGCCTGATCCCTGAGGGCGAGATCGAGGACATGAAGGCGGCGTTCCAAGCCAAGATGAACGAAGAGTTCGAGGCCGGCAAAGAATACCGCCCGAACAAGGCCGACTGGCTGGATGGCAAGTGGTCGCATCTGGATAAGATGAAGCAGAAAAAATACCAGCGTGGCAAAACCGCGATCAAACCCGAAACACTGGCCGAGATCGGCAAGGGATTGACGGCAACGCCCGAGGGTACGCCCTTGCACAAAACCGTTGAACGCCTGCTGGAAGCCAAGAAGGCGATGTTCGAAAGCGGCACCGGTTTCGACTGGGCCACAGCCGAGGCAATCGCGTTCGGATCGCTTCTGACCGAAGGCTATCCCGTGCGCCTGTCCGGTCAGGACAGCGCCCGCGGCACCTTCAGCCAGCGCCATTCGGCCCTGATCAATCAGGACAACGAAGAACGCTACTATCCGCTGAACCACATCCGCGAGGGCCAGGCACAATACGAAGTCATCGACTCGATGCTGTCTGAATATGCGGTGCTGGGCTTTGAATACGGCTATTCGCTGGCCGAACCCAATGCGTTGACCCTGTGGGAGGCGCAGTTCGGCGACTTTGCCAACGGCGCGCAGATCATGTTCGACCAGTTCATCAGCTCGGGCGAAAGCAAATGGCTGCGGATGTCGGGCCTGACCGTCCTGCTGCCGCACGGTTTTGAGGGGCAAGGCCCCGAACACTCCAGCGCCCGTCTGGAACGGTTCCTGCAAATGTGTGGTCAGGACAACTGGATCGTGGCCAACTGCACCACGCCGGCGAACTACTTCCACATCCTGCGCCGCCAGATCCACCGCGACTTCCGCAAGCCGCTGATCCTGATGACGCCGAAATCGCTGCTGCGTCACAAGCTGGCCATCAGCAAGGCCGAGGAGTTCACCACCGGTTCGTCCTTCCACCGCGTGCTGTGGGACGATGCGGAACATGGCAACTCGGACACCAAGCTGGTCGCCGATGACAAGATCAAGCGCGTCGTGATGTGTTCGGGCAAGGTCTATTATGACCTGCTGGAAGAACGCGACGCCCGTGGAATCGACGATATCTACCTGCTGCGCTTTGAACAGTTCTATCCCTTCCCCGCCCAATCCGCGGTCAAGGAACTGGAACGCTTCAAGGACGCCGAGATGATCTGGTGCCAGGAAGAACCGAAGAACCAGGGCGCATGGACCTTTATCGAACCCAACATCGAATGGGTTCTGGGCCGGATCAAGGCCAAGCACCTGCGCCCCGAATACGTGGGCCGCGCCACATCGGCGTCGCCTGCCACAGGTCTGGCCAGCCAGCACAAAGCACAACAAGCCGCCCTCGTTGACGAGGCGCTGACCATCAAAGGATCGAAATAATGACTGATGTCCGTGTGCCCACCCTGGGCGAATCCGTGACCGAAGCCACCGTTGCCACATGGTTCAAGAAACCCGGCGACGCCGTGGCCGTTGACGAAATGCTGTGCGAGCTGGAAACTGACAAGGTCACCGTCGAAGTGCCCAGCCCCGTCGCGGGCACCATGGGCGAGATCGTGGCTGCCGAAGGCGACACCGTCGGCGTTGACGCGCTGCTGGCGACCATCTCGGAAGGCGGCGAAGCCGCGGTAGAGCCCCCCAAGGACGCGCCCAAATCCATCGACGCCGGTGCCGAGGAAACCAAGCCGCGCGAGGCGTCGGCCAATGTGGACGTGATGGTGCCGACACTGGGCGAGAGCGTCACCGAGGCGACCGTCAGCACATGGTTCAAGAAAGTCGGCGACGAGGTCGCGCAGGACGAAATGCTGTGCGAGCTGGAAACCGACAAGGTCAGCGTCGAAGTGCCCAGCCCCGCCGCCGGTGTCCTGACCGAAATCCTGGCCGAGGAAGGCAGCACCGTGGAAGCCAGCGCCAAACTGGCTGTGATCTCCTCCGGTGACGGTGCCAAGGCTGCGGCCCCCGCCTCGGAAGACGCCCCCAAACCTGCGGCGCAGGCGCAGAGCGGCGGCAAGGACGTGGAAGACGCCCCCTCCGCCAAGAAAGCCATGGCCGAGGCCGGGATCAGCCGCGATCAGGTCACCGGCTCGGGCCGTGACGGGCGCATCATGAAGGAAGACGTGGCCAAGGCCGTGGCCGCCGCCGGCGCCGCCCCTGCCCCGCAAGCCTCCGCCGCCCCGCGCGCACCTGTTTCGGCCGACGATGAGGCACGCGAAGAGCGGGTGAAAATGACCCGCCTGCGCCAGACCATCGCGCGCCGCCTGAAAGACAGCCAGAACACCGCCGCGATGCTGACCACCTATAACGAGGTCGACATGACCGAGGTCATGGCACTGCGCAACGAATACAAGGACCTGTTCCTGAAGAAGCACGGCGTGAAACTGGGCTTTATGTCCTTCTTCACCAAGGCTTGCGTGCACGCGCTGAAAGAGGTCCCCGAGGTCAACGCCGAGATCGACGGCACCGACGTGGTCTACAAGAACTTCGTTCACATGGGGATCGCCGCAGGCACGCCCACGGGTCTGGTGGTTCCGGTGATCCGCGACGCCGATGCGATGTCCTTTGCCGACATCGAAAAGGCGATTGCCGAAAAAGGCGCGCGCGCCCGTGACGGCAAGCTGTCGATGGCGGAAATGCAGGGCGGCACGTTCACCATCTCGAACGGTGGCGTCTACGGCTCGCTGATGTCCTCGCCCATCCTGAACCCGCCGCAATCGGGTATCCTGGGCATGCACAAGATCCAGGACCGCCCGATGGCGATCAACGGTCAGGTGGTGATCCGTCCGATGATGTACCTGGCACTGTCCTACGACCACCGGATCGTAGACGGCAAGGGCGCTGTGACCTTCCTTGTCCGCGTCAAGGAAGCACTGGAAGATCCCCGCCGGTTGCTGATGGATCTTTGAGAAAGACATGCCGACAATCGTCGCTATTCGACACCAGTTCACTGCGTTGCCAGAAGAAGTGAAGACGCATCTTAGCGGGCTTCAACCTTTACTTGACGCAGCTGATCTGGATTTGTCGCTCGCCTATTTGTTCATGGTTATCGAACAAGGTCGGTACCGCTCACTGAAGTGCATTCTCGTTAGGAACCTGAAGTGCATGACATCAGTTGTCGATGCAGAGCTCGAAAGAAGATCGTTCACACGAACATCCTTTCGGGCGACGATAAAGTCTTTGATTGGTATAGATTTGGCTTCAGCAGATTATAGGGCATTGGAAAATGCAGAGACTGTCCGTGATACAATATTCCACGGACGCAGTGCATCAGACGCAAAGAAACGGGAAGCCATCGAAAATTCACTGAAATTTATCGCGAAATTCGGGGCTAAAGTTAAACAGAAAACAGGAAAAAATCCGTTTGCTACATTAAAGGGCTTAACGTCTAGAATTCGCCCAGTTGATCGAGACCAATCAATATGGATTGTGAGAGGGGTCTTTGCGATAAACAACGTACAAAAGATTTCGGAGGCATAATATGACCCCCCTCCTCCTGACCATCGCCCTCGCCGGCCTCTTGCACATCGTGCAGTTCGTCGTCGCCTCGACCATGGCGAACATGGACGTGGGGCCGAGTTACACCACCAGCCCGCGCGACCGCGATCCCAGCCGACCGATGCGCAACGTCACCGCGCGAATGCTGCGGGCCTATGACAACAACGTGCAGATGTTCCCGTTCTTTGCCGCCGCCGTGCTGTTGATCCACGTTACGGATCAGGTCACCACCCTGACGCTGGGGGCGGCGTGGGTCTATCTGGCCGCCCGTGCGCTCTATATTCCCGCCTACGCGCTGGGATGGCAGCCCTGGCGGTCCTATATCTGGCTCGTGGCACTGGCCTGCGTTGCCATCCTGTTCATCGCCTCCCTGATCTAGGGACGCGCCCGCAAGACACATATGGCCCCTGTGCCACACTGAAAGCCGACAGCAGCCTGTCCCAGGCCAAACCGGCGCACACGACCAAGGAGAAGACCACATGGCATCCTACGACGTTATCATCATCGGCTCCGGCCCCGGCGGCTATGTCTGCGCCATCCGTTGCGCGCAGCTGGGCCTGAAAGTGGCCTGCGTCGAAGGACGCGAGACGCTGGGCGGCACCTGCCTGAACGTCGGCTGCATCCCGTCCAAGGCATTGCTGCACGCATCCCACATGCTGCACGAGGCCGAGCACAACTTTGCCGAAATGGGCCTGAAGGGCAAAAGCCCCTCGGTCGACTGGAAGCAGATGCTGACCTACAAACAGTCCACCATCGACACCAACACCAAGGGCATCGAATTCCTGTTCAAAAAGAACAAGGTCGACTGGCTCAAAGGCTGGGGCTCGATCCCCGAAGCGGGCAAGGTCAAGGTCGGTGACGAGGTCTACGAGGCCAAGAACATCATCATCGCCACCGGCTCCGAGGCGGCATCCCTGCCCGGCGTCGAAGTGGACGAAAAGGTCGTCGTGACATCGACCGGCGCGCTTGAGCTGGGCAAGGTTCCGAAATCCATGGTCGTGATCGGCGCGGGCGTGATCGGGCTGGAACTGGGCAGCGTTTACGCGCGGCTGGGGTCCGAAGTGACCGTTGTCGAATATCTGGACGCGATCACCCCCGGCATGGACCCCGAAGTTCAGAAGACCTTCCAGCGGATGCTGTCCAAACAGGGCCTGAAATTCATCATGGGCGCCGCCGTGCAAAAGACCGAGGCGACCAAGACCAAGGCCAAGGTGCATTACAAACTGCGCAAAGATGACAGCGAACACGTGCTGGACGCCGATGTGGTTCTGGTGTCGACCGGCCGCAAGCCTTACGTCGACGGGCTGGGCCTTGAGGGGCTGGGCGTCGAGATGACACAGCGCGGTCAGATCAAGGTGGGCAAGGACTGGCAGACCAACGTGCCGGGCGTCTACGCCATCGGCGACGTGATCGAGGGTCCGATGCTGGCGCACAAGGCCGAGGATGAAGGCATGGCCGCCGCCGAGCAGGTCGCGGGCAAGCATGGGCACGTCAACTATGGCGTGATCCCCGGTGTGATCTACACCCACCCCGAGGTGGCCAACGTGGGCGAAACCGAGGCCACGCTGAAAGAAGCGGGCCGCGCCTATAAGGTCGGCAAGTTCAGCTTCATGGGCAACGCCCGTGCCAAGGCCGTCTTCGCGGGCGACGGTTTCGTCAAGATCCTGGCGGACAAGGAAACCGACCGCATCCTGGGCTGCCACATCATCGGCCCCGGTGCCGGCGACCTGATCCACGAGGTTTGCGTGGCGATGGAATTCGGCGCGTCCGCCGAGGATCTGGCCATGACCTGCCACGCGCACCCGACCTATTCCGAAGCGGTGCGCGAGGCCGCACTGGCCTGTGGCGACGGCCCGATCCATATGTGATTGGCATAGGCCAGAGACCACAAAAAAGGCGCGCCTGACGGTGCGCCTTTTTCATTTCCGGTGTTTTTAGAATGTGTTCCCGCAGGTCCTGCGGACAGGCACCCGCTCCTAGGCGTTTGGTGCGTCGTTCACCCTACCTCTGCGCGGGACAAGGCCGTAGGCCGCCGCGCATCGCCGGGCCGTCCGCCGGCACGGCGATTTGGTTTCTGTTGTGTGATACTGTTAGCTCGGATGTGTTTGGCTGCCATAAAGTGCCCAGCACTAAGGCACATCGCCGCACCACGGCCCGTCGATGCGCGGCTTTGCGTCCTGTGGCGAAAGGCATCTTCGTAGGCCTACCGCTCCCTAACCTAGACTGTGCGATGGCCCGATTAGAGCAGAACCGCGTGACGCTTCACCCGACATTTTATGACGCTGCCCGTTGCCGTTCAAATGTTACGCATCCCGAACCCGCAAACTACCACATCGTCTCGCTCGCGCGCTTGGGCCACGCGGCATCATAGGCCGCGCCGCCCTCGGCCCCGTCCGTCACCTCGGCCAAGATCTCGCCCGGACGCGGCAAGTCTGCGCTGTCGTCGCGCGCCCACAGGTCCGCGCGCATCACCGCGCGGGCACATTGAGTGTAGACCTCGGCGATGCGGATCACGATCACCGTGGCGGGCGTGGCCTTGCCCGCTGCAAAACGCGCACGCAGGTCGGCGTCATCGGTCAGACGCGCCTGCCCGTTCACCCGCACCACGGTGTTCGATCCCGGCACCATGAACATCAGCGACACGCGCCCGTCGGTCACGATATTGCGCAGCGAATCCAGCCGGTTGTTGCCGCGCCAGTCGGGCATAGCCAAGGTCTGCGGGTCCAGTTCCAGCACCACGGGGCCGTCATCCCCGCGCGGGCTGCCATCGGTGCCCGCAGCGCCAACAGTGGTCAGCACACAGAACCGCGAGGCCATGATCCATTTGCGGTAAAGCGGCGTCAGGTGGTCCGACACCTTGCGCAACGCAGGTTGCCCGGGCGTGCCATAAAGCGTCTCAAGCGCATCTTCCGTCTCGATCCACTGCATCAACCCAGCCTTTTCACATCAAATCCCGCCTCGACCAGCAGGGCGTCCGACCGCGCCTCGACGGTCTGTTGCAAGGTCGCCATGAATTCCTCGCGCGGCAGACCTTCGGGCATGGCGGGCAGGAACTCGATCACTGCCAGCCCCGGTTTGCGCAGGATGCCCTTGCGCGGCCAGAACACGCCCACGTTGGTGGCCACGGGCACGCAAGGCTGGCCCAGTTCGTTGTACAGCACGGCGGTGCCGACCTTGTAGGGCGCCTTGACCCCCGGTGCGACGCGCGTGCCTTGGGAATAGATAATCAACTGCCCCGCTTCCAGACGGCCGGCATCCACGTCGCGCACCATCTGCTTGATCGCAATACCGCGCTTGCCGCGTGCGACGGGGATACAGCCGATGCCCTTGGCATAGAGGCCGATGATCGGCGTCCACAGGATCTCGCGTTTCATGATGAACTTGCCCTTGGGCACCGCGTGAAAGATCAGCATGATGTCCAGGAACGACTGGTGCTTGGCCGCGATCAGAACGTCGCCTGTGGGCACCTCGCCGCGCACTTCGGTGCGGATGCCGACCATCCAGCGCGCCGTCCAGAACACCCATTTGCACCACGTCTTGCAGGCCGCCCGTGCACCTGCCCGGCTGAACAGCGCATAGGGCGCAAAGACCACGCCGACCACCAGCATCGCCAGATAGATTTGCGCCACAAAGATCAGCGAGCGCAGCCATTGAAGTGCGATCATGACAGGTTCTCCAATGTGCGACGGGCCGCCGCGCCCGTGGCGGCAAAGGCGACCAGAGCCGTCAGCGGCGGGATCAGGAACGGCACGATCCAGCCCAGTCCCTGAAAGCGCAATCCGGTGAGAAAGCCCGACATCTCACTGCCCCCCGAGGGCATCAAGACAACCGCGATCACACCCAGGACCACACCCAGCGCCGATCCGGCCAGCGCACGCAATGTAAAGCGGCGGATAAAGGCCTGGGCGATATAGCGGTCGGTCGCGCCCACCAGACGCAGCACCGCGATCACCTGTGCATTGGCGGCCAGCGCGGCTTGCGCGGCCAGCGTCACCATCGCGGCCACCGTCGCCACGATCAGCACCGTGGCAACCCAGCCCAGCAGGCGCAGGCGCGACGCGGCCTTGACCAGCGGGGCGCGCCATCGGCTGTGATCGTCCAGCACGGCGCCCGGCACCTCGGCAGCCAGCCGCAACCGCAGGCCTGCCGCGTCGATGCCGTCGGCTGTTTCCACGATCTCGATCAGGCGCGGCACCGGCAGGCCGTCCAGAGAAACCTCGGGGCCGAACCACGGGGCCAGCAGGGCCGACTGTTCCTCGTCACTCAACGCACGCGCACTTTGCACGCCTGCGGTGGTTTGCAACACGGCCAATGCCGCCTCGGTCTGCGTGGCCCGCTGGTCCAGCGGGGCGACAATGCGGATCGTCGCCGTGCGTGCCAGCTCGGCGCTCCACTGGCTGGCAAGCCGTCCCGTGGCCATGGACAGGGCAAGTGCGAACACGGCCAGAAAGGCCATGGCGGCGGCTGCAAACAGGGTCAGCCGCGCGGTAAACCCCGAAGGTGGCACGACGCGGTCCGCCTGGCGGTCGCTGTGGGTCAGCGATTGCAATGCGTTCAGGTTCAGCTTCACAGGTCCGCCCCCGCCAGTTGGATGCGCCGGTTGGCGATGCGCAGCACCCGCGCCTGCACCTGTGCCTTGGCGGCGCGGATCAGCGACAGGTCATGGGTGGCGATCAACACCGTCTTGCCCATGCGGTTCAGCTCGATCAGCAGGCGCAGCAGGCGCTGGGACATCTCCCAGTCGACGTTGCCCGTGGGTTCATCCGCCAGCACCACGTCGGGCGACATGATCACCGCCCGCGCCAGCGCCGCGCGTTGGCGTTCCCCGCCTGACAGTTCGGGCGGCAGCCCCTGCGCCCGCCCGGTCAGACCGACCCAGGCCATGAGTTCCTCAAGGTCGTCGCCCTGCGCCGCGCCGCCCCGTCCCGATACGGTCAGAGGCAGGGCGATGTTTTCGGCAACCGGCAGGTGGTCCAGGAACTGCACGTCCTGGTGCACGACCCCGATCCGGCGGCGGAGCATGGCGATATCGTCACGCTGAAGCGTGCGCACATCCGCGCCCAGCAGCCGCACGGTGCCCGCGGTGGGCAACAACGCGCCGTAACACAGCTTGAGCAGGGTGGTCTTGCCTGCCCCCGATGGCCCGGTCAGAAAGTGGAAAGATCCGGGCGCGAGTTTGACGGAAATATCCGACAACAATTCGCCCCCGCCGTAGCTGTAGGCCACATTTTCTAGCTCGATCACGTCTCACCCCGCTTGATGCACCTGTTGTGCCTTAGCATCGGTGCGGTTTCAATGCGCCTTGCAACGGGGGTTGAGGGCAGATTGCACTTTTCTGCGCAGTCGCAACACCATATCCTGAGGATCAGGGCAAGGAACGGGTGAATTTATGCGGTGCGACACGCCATGCGGCTAGTATGTCCAAATTGCGATGCGCAATACGAGGTGCCGGACGAGGTGATCCCGTCCGAGGGGCGTGACGTCCAATGCTCTGACTGCGGTCAGACGTGGTTCCAGCATCATCCCGACCACATGCCCCCCGAACAGGACGAAGACACCGCCCCCCTGGCGCCCGAACCGGATCTGCCGGTCGAAGGAGAAGAACGCGTCCCGGCCCCCGAGCCGAAACGCCGGAGGCTGGACCCTGCCGTATCGGACATCCTGCGCGCCGAGGCCGAAGCCGAGGCGCGGGTGCGCGAAAGCGAAGGGCTGGAAACCCAACCCGATCTGGGTCTGGACGTCAGCGATGACGAAGGCCAAAGCGAGGAAGCGGCGCGGCGGGCGCAGGAGGCGCGGGAGCGGATGGCGCGGATGCGGGGGCAGGAACCCGCCTTGTCCGATGCGGCTGCGACGGCGGCGGCTGCGGGGTCGCGACGGGACCTGCTGCCGGACATCGAAGAGATCAATTCGACCCTGCGGTCCACCGGAGACCGCCAGATTGCCAAGGGCGACCCGGCCCCCGATGCCCCTGTGCGCGAGCGCAGGAAACGCGGGTTCCGGCGCGGATTTTTCACGTCTTTACTGATAGTTGCAGTGTTGACGCTGATCTATGTCTACAGCCCCCAGATCGTGGCCGCAGTGCCTGCGCTGGAGCCTGTGATGACCGGATATGTCGGCACGGT
This sequence comes from Pseudosulfitobacter pseudonitzschiae, assembly GCF_900129395.1. Classification (GTDB taxonomy): domain Bacteria; phylum Pseudomonadota; class Alphaproteobacteria; order Rhodobacterales; family Rhodobacteraceae; genus Pseudosulfitobacter; species Pseudosulfitobacter pseudonitzschiae. The sequence continues at coordinate 471,436 of NZ_FQVP01000002.1, read as the reverse complement.
GGACCAGGCGCGGGTCTGGCTGGACAGTCATGTGACCAGCCTGTTGATGTGGCTGGACACGACGGCGGGCGCCTAGGGTCAGCCAAGGTTAACCGGGCGTGCGCTGTGTTAACCGGACGGCCCGCGCGGGGCTGTCGGGGTGGCGTGCGTACATAATCCAACCGATCCTGTACAAGATGCGCCTGCCCGAAAGGCGCGTCTTGGGTTCGTTTTGGCGGTGTTGTACATATTCGGGGCAGATGCGTACGAAATGTCAGGGGGCCGTGCGGGTGCGGCAATTTGCGCCGAAAAAATTCAGTGAATTTTTTGAGGGTGGGTGGAAATTCTGTTGGCTCGCGGTGTCGATCCGCAGAGGTTTATTGCTGCCCCCCTTGTATGAGCGCTTTCCCACGCTGGGTGTCGAAATGATGTGCTGTGATCGAACGTCAGGAATGCGTGGGGAGCGACCTGTGAAAACTCGTGGACAGCGACACGTGCGCAAGGCATGATCGGCCAAGAGCCATCAATTACGTCTAGCAGAAGCTCTCAGTCCCTAACTGCCGTCAAAGCAAAACTCGGGGAAAGGTAAGAAGCGTCTCGGACATGCCCTCTCGTCGCGGAACATTGCGATAGCCATCTCTAAAATTTCCACTATTCTCTTCATGCGAACTGATCGGAAAGCGCTTTGATAATTCAGCCAACACTTCTCAAAACAGCGGCGCAGAATGTTTCGTCTCGCGTGTTTGTTTGTGGCCCGGGGTATTCGTCCGATGGGATAGCAGTTCGAGATATGGCGCGTGATGCACTTCAGAAAATACCAAATGTCAAAGCCCTTTACGGTGAAGAAATTGAGAATCAAAGAAATTACAAAAAGCAGTCAACTGATCTGCAAACACTCGAAGTCCGGTTCGCACACGACGTTGACTTCACACTTCTAATTCTAGAATCTCCCGGCTCCATTGCTGAACTCGGGACATTCACACAGCTCCGTGGAATCAGAGAGCGGCTTATTGTCTTACTGTCTGGGCGCTTCTACCGCGCAGAGAGTTATATTTCGAGAGGACCGCTGAGCTTGCTCACCCGGCTCAACCCTAACAGTGTGATTTACTTTGATGCAGACAATGAAGACGAGATGTTAGATCGCGTCAGATACCCGCTTACGTTTTTTAAATATGCTCAGTATTTGCACCGTTTTGACTACCTGAAAAACACGATGTTTCGCTATCATCCAACAATGACGAATTATTCAACCTATATCAAACCGATCCGAAACCAATATCAGATGGCGACAACCTTAATTTCAGTTTTGGCCGGTGAAAGACCAAGCTACGCTGAGCTACTGCTATCTTCTGGACTTCACCCCGATCAATTGAACTCCGCCCTCCACGGACTCTACAAAGCTGGGAAGATCGAAAAGGTTGGCTCTGGACGCTACCGCTCAGTGAATGGTTTCGCGGATGATCTATTGGAACCGTTTAGCTCCACAGCGATTAGCAAAACTCGATCCAAGAGGTTAGCAGCGGCTTGACGTTATCCTCAGCTCAGTTAGAGTTGTCGCATTCCTAGCAATTCCCCCTAGGGGGAGACGCAATGTTATCGTTGCGGGCACGCGAAGTACGCAGAAGCCTGCCATGCAATAAACCGATCCGAGGATTTCCTCGCATGCGCTTTATTGCATGGCATCGAGAGAGAGAAGAAGTAGGAATGGGTGCTGCGGACGATTGCCAAGACTTAGCGTCTATCGCTGACTACTTGGGATTTGCTCCGCAGCACATTTTCTACTTGGTCGAAGACCCGGACAGGTGCTACGTCTCGATTGAAATTCCGAAAAACTCCGATCCGACGAAACTTCGGAAGCTAGACATTCCCATTTCAGAATTAAAAGGCGTCCAGCGGGCTATCAACAAGAAGATTCTGTCCGAATTCCCGGTTGACGAGTGTGTTCACTCGTACGTGCCTGCTCGATCAATTCTAACGGCAGCCAGAGAATTTTGCCCCGGTCGAGCTGTGTTAAAGATGGATATTGAAGATTTTTTTCCATCTATCACCTTCGTGAGGGTTTTGGGGCTCTTTAAAGCTCTTGATTTCTCAGATTCGGCGTCCTTTATCCTTGCTCGACTAACCACGTTCGCGGATCGCTTGGCTCAAGGTGCTCCAACAAGTCCAGCATTGTCAAATTTGATAATGCGAGGTATTGATTTTCGCTTGAAAAGACTGGCGGCCACTTGGGAGGTGAAATACCTAAGGTATAGTGACGACATATTTTTCCATAAAGAGAAGAATTTCAATCATCCTAAGCTGACCGCCTACCTCTCAAAGGTAATCGAGGATGGTGGCTTTACTGCAAACAATAAAAAAACCAAATACCACCCCAAAGGCTTGCCTCGAACGACTTTGGGTCTCCTGACGCATGGCGAGAAGCCAAAGATTCCGGGAAGCCAGCGTCGTATCTATAGGTCGATGTTTTTCAAGGCATCAAGGAACATTCATTGGGCGCACGAAAACCGAGAGAAGCTGCGTGGCATCATCGAATGGTATAAATGCGTCTATGGACGAGATGATACCTACACACAGTATCGCGCAATTTTGGATAATGAGGCGCGCTTGAGAATCCACGACACGTATCAAAGCAAATAGGGCAAGACCACCCGGCAGAACTTCCACCAACCGATCCTCTATGCAGAACGCCACGAACAACCCTCTCCGCCTTCCCCCCGCGCGGGACAAGGCCGCAGGCCGCCGCGCATCGCCGGGCCGCCCCACGGCACGGCGATTTGGCTGCTGTTGCGCGGAACAGGTCGGTGGGAGGTGTTTGGCTGCTATAAAGTGGCAGGCACTGAGGTTGGAGCGCCGCACCTCGGCCCGGCGGTGCGCGGCTTGGTTGTTCAGTCGGACAGGGCGGGCCGCACCTCGGCCCGGTGATGCGCGGATTGGTGGTTCGGTGCGGACGGTTGAGGTGTCCCCCCGTCAGAACCGGTCCAGCAGGCGCTCCAAGTAATCCAGTTCGACCTGCGGGCGTTCTCCTTGCGCCGAGCGGCGGCGGATTTCGTCGAGCAGTTCGCGGGCGCGGCGGTAGACGTCTTCGCCTTGCAGCAGGCCCTCGTCGGTGCCGGTGCCGCCGTTGGCGCCCGGGGTGCGGCCCAAGGGATCGCGGGCTTCGGCGCGTTGGTCGCCCTGGGCTGTGCCCTGCCCCGGCTGGCGTTCGCGTTCTTCCTGCGCCATCGCCTCGCCCAGGGCGCGCATGCCTTCGCGCAGGGCCTCCATGGCCTGGGCCTGATTGTCGATGGCGCCGGCGTTGTCACCGTCGCGCAGCGCCTCTTCGGCGCGTTCCATGGCGCGGCCGGCGCGGTCCAGCGCCTCGCGGGCGGCGTCGCCTTCGGGGGTGCCGGCGCCGGGCATGTTGCCCTGCTGGCGGCTGAGCTCATCGCGCAGGGCCTGCTGGCGGTCGGCGAGTGAGCCGCCGCCCTGCTGGTCGCCCTGCTGGTCGCCGTTCTGCGCGCCTTCGCTGCCTTCACCTTCGCCGCCCTGGCCCTGGCTGTGCTCCTGGCCCCGGCCCTGACCGCCGTTGCGGCCCTGGTTGCCCTGGCTTTCGCCGGCCTGGGCATTGGGGTTGAACTGTTCCTGCAGGTCGCGGAATGCCTCGTCACTCAGGCCCTGTTGATCGCGCAGGGTTTCGGAGAGACCTTCCATCGCCTGTTCGCCGGGGCTTTGGCCGTTTTGGCCCTGCCCTTGGGTGACGCGCATGTTCTCCATCATTTCCTGAAGCTCTTTCAGCGCCTCTTCGGCCTCGGCCATGCGGCCCTGTTCCATCAGCTCCTGGATGCGGTCCATCATCTTTTGCAGGTCGTCCTGCGTCATCTGCATGCCGTCCTGCTGGTCGGGCTGCTGGCCGCCGTTCTGTTCGGCCTCGCGCTGTGCCTGCTGGCCCAGTTGTTTCAGGTAATCCTCGGTGGCGCGGCGCAGTTCGTTCATCAGCTCGGCAATCTCGGCTTCGGAGGCGCCTTCGCGCATGGCCTGTTCCAGCCGTTCCTGTGCCTGACGCATCCGGTCCAGCGCGTCGGCGAGGTCGCCCTCTTCCAGGTCGATCGCCAGGTCCCACAGGTCGTCGGCCAGCGCCTGTTGCTGTTCGTCGTTGATGCCGTAGTGGGCCAGTGTTTCCATCTTGCGGATGGCGTGGCGCAGTTGCAGGTACTGGGTTTCCTTGCGGAAGACCTCCTGGGGCTGGTAGCTGACGGCGCGCAGGATTTGCGCGCTGCGTTCGGCGTTGGTGCGGTTCCACAGCAGGTCGCGGCGCATTTCGATGATGGCGGCGGCCAGCGGGTCAAAGAAGCGGCGGCCGGGCAAGGTGATTTCGCGCGGGTCCGACTGGCTTTGCTGTTCGGCGGCGTCCAGCACGCTGAGGGTGATGGTCACCGGCAGGTTGGCCCAGGGGTGTTCCGAGAAATCCTCGACGAAGTTTTCCTCGAACGCGGCGCGGTCGCCGGCGATGGGCATGGGCAGCGGCACGATGATTTCGGGGCGGTCCTCGGGCGCAGGGGTCAGCCCATAGATCCGGTCGACGCGGGGCAGGTCCAGCGCGATGCGCACCTCGCCTGCCTCGACGCCATAGTCGTCGCTGGCGGCAAAGGGCAACGTCATCTCGCCCAGCGCGGCACTGGTGGGATCGTCCAGGATCTGCACCTGGGGGGCGTCGTCCGGCACCACGGCCACCTGCCATGTGCGCCCGCCGGGGCCGCCCACCGAGATCCTGCCGTTTTGCGCGACGGTAAAGTCATGGGCCGCGCCGGATGCGGGCGGGACGTCGCCCTTGCGGCCCGAGACGGTTTCCGAGACGGTCAGCGCCCCGACCTCGCCGTAGAGACGCATGGTGATCAGGCTGCCGACGGGCAGTTTCAGCGGTCCCTCGGGGATGTCGTTGAGGTAGATCGTGGGCAATCCGGTGTAACGCGGGCTTTCGGCCCAGCCTTCCCACACGGGGCCGGTGGCCAGTCCGCCGCCGCCGGGTGTCATCTCGGTGACCGAGCCGACGCGCCAGATCGACCCGAAGAGCAGCGCCATGACAAAGGCCAGCAGGGCCACGTAGCGCAATGCAAAGGGATCAAAGCGGGCCACGCGCAAATCGCCCGGCACGGCGCGGGCCTGCGCCGCGCGCGCGGCCATGCGTTTCTGGTGCGCGGCCCAGACCGCCGCCGAGGCAGCATCGCCCTGTCCGATGGCCTGATCGTCCATCAGCGCCTGAATGGGACGCCCCGGCAGGCTGGCATCCAGCCGCGCCAGTGCCTGCGCGCGGGTCGGCAGGCGGAACTGTCGGAAGGCGTAGACCAGTGCGCCAAGGCCCGCGAGGGTGCTGACGACGGCCACGCTCCAGACGACCTCGATCATCACGATGTCTTGCAGGCCCAGCATCAGCATCGCCAGCACGGCAAAGACCACCGCCAGCAAGGGCCACAGCGCCCGCGACAGGTTCTCGGCCAGCATCCCCGCCCATGTCAGCCGCAAGGGCCAGCGCAAGGCGCGCAAGCCCGCAGGGGTGTCAGGTCGGGATGAATTGGCCATGTGTCGACGTTACCTCATACTGGGGTATGACATAGGGCGTCACGCGGTCAGGTCACACCCATTCTGGGATGGTATCGCGATTTATCATTTCTTCATAGCTTGGACGTCGGCGAATAACCGCGAATTGATCACCTTTCACCAGAACTTCGGGGATCAGGGGGCGCGAATTGTACTCGCTGCTCATAACCGCGCCATAAGCACCGGCGCTGCGGAAGGCCACAAGGTCGTCTGCGGCCAGCGGCGGCATCATCCGCTGCTTGGCAAAGGTGTCGCCGGATTCGCAGACGGGGCCTACGATGTCATAGGGTTGCTGTTCGGTGCCCGGTGCGGGTTCGATCACCGGGATGATGTCGTGATAGGCGTCGTACATCGCGGGGCGGATCAGGTCGTTCATCGCGCCGTCGAGGATCAGGAAATCGCGGCCTTCGCCGGATTTCACGTAGATCACCTTGCTGACCATCAGGCCCGCGTTGCCCGCGATCAGCCGGCCCGGTTCGATCTCGATCTCGCAATTCAGGTGGCCCAGCGTGCGTTTGACCATGGCGCCGTAGTCGGTGGGCAGCGGTGGTGCGGCGTTGGTGCGCTCGTAGGGGATGCCCAGGCCGCCGCCCAGATCCAGACGGCGGATGTTGTGGCCGTCGGCGCGCAGCTGTTCGGTCAGGTCCGCGACCTTTTGATAGGCGGCCTCGAAGGGGGCAAGATCGGTGAGCTGGCTGCCGATGTGCACGTCGATGCCGATCACCTCAAGCCCCGCGAGGCTGGCGGCGTGGGCATAGACGGCGCGGGCGCGGGCGATGGGGATGCCGAATTTGTTCTCGGATTTGCCGGTGGCGATCTTGGCGTGGGTTTTCGCGTCGACATCCGGGTTCACGCGGATGGTGATGGGGGCGACCTTGCCCATGCTGAGGGCCACGGCGCTGAGCACTTCCATTTCCGGTTCGGATTCGACGTTGAACTGGCGGATGCCACCCGCAAGCGCGGTGCGGATTTCGTCGGCTGTCTTGCCGACGCCGCTGAACACGATGCGGTCGCCCGGGATGCCTGCGGCGCGGGCACGGCGGTATTCACCGCCCGAGACCACGTCCATGCCCGCCCCTGCATCGCCCAGCGTTTTCAGGATCGCCTGATTGCTGGCGGCCTTCATCGCGTAGCAGACCAGGTGGTCCATGCCATCGAGTGCCTCGTCGAACAGGCGGAAGTGGCGCAGCAGGGTGGCGGTGGAATAGACGTAGAACGGCGTGCCCACGGCGGCGGCAATATCGGCCACGGGGACGTCTTCGGCGTGCAGGACGCCATTTTTGTACAGAAAGTGATCCATGGGTGACGCTTAATCCAGCGCGGGGGCGGGATCAATCGTGGTTTGTGTGCGGTGCGCTAGAGATGTGGGGTTTGGCAGTCGGACCTTCCCACACAGGGCAGCGCCTGACCGCGGGTGGGCATCGGGACGTCAGTGGCGACCACTTTATTTCTGATCTTTGGCGTGTGGGTGAATTGGCGCAAGACGGTGAGAAAGCGCCCGCCCATGGGGCGGTCGGGCGCTGCCCGGCGGCACTGCGTGCCTTGACTCCGGGCTTTGGTGGGTGGTTGGAGCGTTCCGCCGCCCTCTCAGGTCACCGGGCGCGTGCGCAGGAACAGGTACAGCGGCAGCCCGCAGCTGACCCCGATGCAGAACGTCGCGGGGATGGCCAGCAGGGCGATCCAGTTGCGGCGCACGCGGACCTCGGCGCAGATCCAGACGGTCAGGGCGATGGCGGCGATGGTCAGGTCCCAGACCAGACCGCTGGAGGCGGCGTTGGCGTGCCACGCGTCGACCATCCGGCCAAGGCTGTAGCCGTTCTCGCGGAACCACGCGAGGAACCAGTACATCGGGTGCATCGCGCCCCAGATGGCCAGCGCAAGATAGGCGATCCGCAGCGGCGACATCAGAAGGTTTTCACCACGCCGACCTTGGCATAGCCCGAGACATGCACCCCCGGTTCTGTCACCGAAGGTTGCTGGCGGTCGGTGGGCGCATCCTGCGGCCCGTTGCCGGATGTTCCGGGATCACAGGCCGCGAGCGCGGCGATCAGCGCCAGACATGCAAATGCCCGCATCATTTCACCCGGTATCCCACCGAAAACGGCCCCTTGCGCAGGCCCAGCCCCACATGGGTGCCGACACCGGATGTGCCCAGGGTCACGCCCGCGTTCATCGTCGGTTGCACCGGTTCGCCATCGGCACCACAGGCCGCGAGGGCCATGAGGGAGAGGACAGCCACAGTTCGGATCATTTCAAAAGCTCCCGCCAGCGTTCGGCCTGTGCGCGCACCTGCGCGGGGGCCGTACCGCCGTAAGACATACGCGAATTTACCGAGTTTTGCACCCCCAAGACGTCAAAGACAGCATTCGTGATGTCGCCGTGCACCGATTGCATGTCCGACAGGGTAAGGTCGGGCAGATCGCAGCCCTTGGCCTCGGCCATGGCGACCAGCGAACCGGTAACATGGTGGGCGTCGCGGAAGGGCATGCCCAGCACCCGCACCAGCCAGTCGGCCAGATCGGTGGCGGTGCTGAAACCGGCCCCGGCGGCGGCGGCGAGGCTTTCGCGGTTGGCGGTCATGTCGCGCACCATGCCCTCCATCGCGGCCAGCGCCAGCATCCAGTTGTCGGCGGCGTCGAAGACCTGTTCCTTGTCTTCCTGCATGTCCTTGGAATAGGCCAGCGGCAGCCCTTTCATCACCATCATCAGGCCGACGTTGGCGCCCATGATCCGGCCCACCTTGGCGCGGATCAGCTCGGCGGCGTCGGGGTTTTTCTTTTGCGGCATGATCGACGAGCCGGTGCTGAAGCGGTCGGACAGGGTGACAAAGCGGAACTGGGCCGACGACCAGATCACCAGTTCCTCGGCAAAGCGGCTGAGGTGCATGGCGCAGATGCTGGCAACGCCGAGGAATTCCAGCGCAAAGTCGCGGTCGCTGACCGCGTCCAGCGAGTTGGCGGCGGGGCGGTCAAAGCCCAGCGCCTGTGCCGTCATGTCGCGGTCGATGGGAAAGGACGTGCCGGCCAGGGCTGCCGCGCCCAGCGGGCTTTCGTTCATGCGCGCGCGGGCATCCCGCACACGGCTGAGGTCGCGGCCCAGCATTTCGACGTAGGCCATCATGTGGTGGCCCCATGTGACGGGCTGTGCTGTTTGCAGGTGGGTAAAGCCGGGCATGACCCAATCGGCCCCCGCCTCGGCCTGTGCCAGCAGCGCGTCGATCAGCGCCAGCAGGCCGCTTTCGGCGGCGTCGAACTGGTCGCGGACCCACAGTTTGAAATCGGTCGCCACCTGGTCGTTGCGGCTGCGGCCGGTGTGCAGGCGGCCTGCGGGTTCGCCGATCACCTCTTTCAGGCGCGCCTCGACGTTCATGTGGATGTCTTCGAGGGCGGTGGAGAACTGGAAGGTTCCGCCTTCGATCTCTGACAAGACCGTGAGCAGCCCTTCCCGAATGGTGTCGGCATCGTTAGGACTGATGATGCCCACCGCGCCCAGCATCGCGGCATGGGCGCGCGAGCCTGCAATGTCCTGCGCCGCCATCCGCTGATCGAACCCGATCGAGGCGTTGATCGCCTCCATGATCGCGTCCGGCCCTGCGGCAAAGCGGCCGCCCCACATGGTGTTTGCAGTCTTGTCTGTCATGGTTTGGACCTTTGGAGGGAATATGAAGAAACTCTTTGCTGCGCTCGTGTATACGGCCCTTGCCTTGGGTGCAAATACTGCCATGGCCGATGTTCAGGCCGCAGCGGCCTTGCGCGACGGGTCGATGAAAAAGCTGGTGTTCCATGACAGCCCCCAGGCCACCTCTACGGCGGCCTTCCAGCTGGAGGACGGCGGCGGCGAGGCGACGCTGGAGGCGTATCGCGGCAAGTGGGTCCTGCTGAACTTCTGGGCGACGTGGTGCGCACCGTGCCGCAAGGAAATGCCGATGCTGTCCGCGCTGCAAGCCGAATTCGGCGGCGATGACTTCGAGGTGCTGACGCTGGCCACGGGGCGCAATGCGCCCGAGGGCATCAAGAAGTTCTTTGACGAGATCAACGTGGACAACCTGCCCCGCCACCAGGACCCGAAACAGGCGGTGGCCAGCCAGATGGGCATTTTCGGGCTGCCGATCACCGTGATCATCGATCCCGAAGGCCGTGAAGTCGCCCGTTTGCGCGGCGATGCGGAGTGGGATTCGGACAGCGCCAAGGCGATCATCGCGGCGCTGACCGGACAGGCCGCGCCGGGCGGTTGAGGCACATATAACAGGCAGTCGGATGCGCGCCGCGAGGTAACGAGCATCGCGGGTTGACGGCAGATCGAGAATGCAACTTATGGTACTGGTATACCATTGTGTTTCCAGTGACGAGTGAACGATCGTGCCGACAAAAAGCCTTATCCTGCCCGAATACCGTCTGATCTGGCAGCGATATTGGGGCAGCCTGTTGCGGCACGAGATTTTCGCCGCGCGGGATCTTGTCCAAAATGCCCCCGATTATGACCCGTCTTTTGATGTCTTGCAGGACTTTCGCGGCACCGAAGAGAATGAGCTGACCCATTCCGAGGTGATCCTGCTGGCCGAAAGCCTGAAGGCACAGCGTCAGGACATCGGGATTCCGCTGCGGCTTGCGCTGCTGGCACCGGATGACCTGGGCTTTGGCATGGGGCGGATGTTCATGACGCTGGTGGGCGACGATCCCCTGATTCTGACTGCCACCTTTCGCACATTGGACGAAGTCGTGGACTTTCTGGCGCTTTCGCCGGAGGCGCATGTCCTGATCCGCGACATGGCAACGGACAATATCCCCGGGACCACAGACAGGCGGCAGACGCCTCCAAGGTCCGGTTGACCCGACGCCGCACTTGACGCACCGCCCCTGCACCCGCTGATATGCCTGCAACCAACGGGCAAGGGAGGGCCACGGCGGTGCCTTTATCTGTTTTGCTGATCCTTGTTGCGGGCGGGATTGGCGGCATTGCGCTGGTACTACACCTGCTGGGCCTGTCGCGCATTCCGCCGCTGACGGAAGGCCGCGCGCGGGCGGGGTGGCTGCGGGAGTATCCCGACGCCGTGCCGGAGCAGATCAGCGTCGCCGCCTCGGGGCGCGCCGCGCTGGTCCGGACGGCGCAGGGTGCGGGGCTGGTCTGGGCGGTGGGGGCCGACACCACGGCACGCCGCCTGATCGCCCCCCGGCTGACCGACACCGCGCAGGGATTGCAGGTGCGCCTGCGCGACCCTGCGGCCCCGCACATCACCCTGCGGCTGACAGACACCGAACGCCAGACATGGCGCGCCGCCCTGACAGGAGAGCCAACATGATCTATCCCGATGTCGTCCAGCTGGCGGTGCCCTTCTTTATCGTGGCCATCGCGGTCGAGCTGGCATGGATCGTGATCAAGGGGCGCGGCGGCCGGTACGAGACGCGCGACGCGCTGACCTCGTTGCTGATGGGGGCGGGGAATGTGGCCTCGGGCATTCTGCTGGGGTTTGTGGCCTACGGGTTCTTCATGTGGCTTTGGGCGCTGACGCCGCTGGATCTGGGCAACAGCCTGTGGGTGATCGCGTTGTGCTTTGTGCTGGACGATCTGCGCTATTACTGGGTGCACCGGTTTGGCCACCGCATCCGCTGGGTCTGGGCCAGCCATGTGAACCACCATTCGTCGCAGCACTACAACCTGACCACGGCGCTGCGCCAGACGTGGACGGGCACGTTCACCTTTATGATGATCGTGCGCGCGCCGCTGATCCTGTTGGGGTTTCACCCCGCGATGGTGCTGTTCGTGGGCGGTTTGAACCTGATCTACCAGTTCTGGATTCACACCGAGGCCATCACCCGCCTGCCCCGCTGGGTCGAGGCGGTGATGAACACCCCCAGCCACCACCGCGTGCACCACGGGCGCAACGCGCGCTATCTGGATGCGAATTATGCGGGCGTTTTCATCATATGGGACAGGATGTTCGGCACCTTCGTGCCCGAGCTGGACAGCGACAGGCCCGACTATGGGCTGGTGCAGAACCTGGGCACGTTCAACCCGCTGCGCGTGGCCTTTCACGAATGGATCGGCATCTGGCGTGATGTGACCCAACCCGGCCTGACGGTTTCAGAGCGCCTGAAATACGCCTTTGCCGCCCCCGGCTACAGCCACGACGGCAGCCGCGACACGTCGCAGGCGATCAAGGCCAAGCACCTTGCCCGCAGCCCCGATGACGCAGGCACCCCGGGGTTCTCCTGAGCCGTTCTTTTGGCCGGTAAATATCCCGGGGGGACAGGGGGGAGCGCGCCCGCCTAGGCCGCGTGGCGCAAGATTGCCGCTTCGGATGCGGACAGGTTGCGCCGGGCAAAGCGGCCATAGATGTGCGGGTCGTAGTCCAGATCGGGGAACCGTTCCAGCAGTCGGGCGCGGTCATCCGAGGCCAGCGTGGTCAGGGCCGTGCTGGCGGGGTGGAAGCTTTCTGTCTCAACCCCGTTGGCCCACAGGATTTCGTGACTGGGCAGCATCAGGTGCACGTAGGTGGTGTTCGGCACCTGCAAGTCCACGGTGATGGTGCGCCCGTTGATCAGGTCCTTGGCGGCGACCAGCACTTCGGAGGTGTTGAACAGCGCCTGTGCCACGTCGCCCTGCAACAGCATCCGGTGCTCGGGCGAGACCAGAAGCGAGTCGTCGGGGCGTTCGACGCCCAGCGCCCCTGCCCGGATGCGGATGGGGCGCATGTGCGGCATTGCGAACAGGCGTGCGCCGGTCATGGGGCGGCTGCCGACCCATTCGATGGGCTGCGCGCCGCTGTCCTTGGTCTGGACCAGGTCGCCTTCGCGCAGGTCCTCGATCAGGCGCGGGCCGTCGGGTGTTCTGATGCGGGTGCCGGGGGTAAAGCAGATGACCCCGCCTGCATCGCGTCCCGTGGGGTTGCCCCGGTTGGCGCCCAGCGTGTGGTGGACCACCCACAGGTCAGAGTTGCGCGGAGGAATGTCGTTGAGGAACATCAGCAAGGGCTGCGCCCCGCGTCCCACTTCGATCAGCGTGACGGTGAAGGTGCGGGCGCCGTCCGTGACAACAAAACTGCTGTCCAGAAGCGGCGCGGCATCGTCCCACGCGACCTTGTCTGCTGGTGTGTAATCCAAAGCTGCGCCCACGAGCCGATGCACCATACGTGCCGCCCGCTTGCGCAGATTCTCTGAACCGTCTGCACCGTCCAGTCGCAAAATATCCGACGGCCCATCCACGCGCACGGGATCGCCACACCATGACCACGCCGCCCCTACGTTGAGGGACTGCATCGGAGCGGCCTCAAGACCGTCTATTTCTGTTTGCGACCAGGAGATGACAAACGTGCCACGAAAGCCCGTTCCCATTGCCTGCTTGCCTGCCTCTTCGTTTTTTATTGAAGGCAGGCTATCAAAACTGATTCGTTCCGCATAGGGTTTATTTTCGTTGTGTTGCAGACTGTTGCAGGATCAACCTCATTCAGAACCGGAAGTGGGCGCGAAAACTGCCGACGAACTGGCCTTCGCCCTGCCCTTCGAATTCCTCGCCCAGGTAGCTGAGGCCGTAGAAAACCCCGCCGCCGGTGTCATTGCGCCATTCCACCCCGGCGCGCGCCCGCACCCGTGTGTTGCGCAGGTCATAGCCGCGGTCGTCGGGCAGGAACACGCTGTCGGCGACATGGGCCACGTCCGCCCCCAGCACAAAGCCAAGGCCCGCCGCTCCGCCGTCGATGGCGCGGTATTGCTGGCCGCTGACCGGATCACGCACCAGAAGCGCCCCCTGCTCCAGTCCGCCCCAGCGCATGTCAAAGCCCGCGCGCACCATGGTTTCGGCCCCGGCGCGTCCTTCGACGAAGGGGCGCAGGACGCTGTCGCCCAATCCAAAGCTGCGCGCCGCCTCGACCACCACGGTGGGATAGATGCCGTTGCCGATCTGGCCGTCGCGCGCCGCGTCCGAGATGTCGGGGCCGCCCACGGCGCTGTGCAGGGCGTTGTGGACCCCGTCGAGGCCCGTGGAGGGGCCGACGAAGACCAGATCGCCGCCGACGCTGAGGTCAAGGCCGCGGTTTTGGAAGTGGCTGTGCAGGCCCACCGACAGCGCACCGGCATAGGGGCGGTCTGCGGGATCGGGGTTTTCCAGATTGTCGGGGGCGATGATTTCGGCCCCCAGCCGCAGTTCGATCAGGTCGCCAAACCCTGCGGGGCGCGCGCCGTTCCAGTCCCTGCCCCAGACACGCGAGGATGCAATCGAGCCGGTGCGCCAGCGGTCCTGGCCATCGCCGATAAAGTCATTGGTCAGCAGATAGCCGTAGCCCAGCCGCGTCAGGTCTTGCGCGTGGGCGCCAAGGGGCAACAGCGCGATCAGCGCCGCAGCTGCGTGTTTGAACATGGTGTCGTCCCGTCATCTGTGCCCCCACGGCTGGTCTATCCTCTAAGGCAAAGCCGCCGCCCGTGAAAACGCCTGTGGGGGCGTTTCCTGCGCGACAGACTGTTTCCGTGTCCTGAAGGTCGCAGTCGGCGCGAAGATGCGTGCGCGCAATGCGCCGTCTGTGTGCGTTTCTGTGCAGGTCAAAATCACCCGCCCCCTGCCTATCTGGTGTCGGGAAAGGAGACCGCCATGACCGATCTCATCCCCATCCGTACAACCGATATGCCCGCCGAGATGACTGCGTTGCTGCACGCGTATCCACGTGACGCCTGGGCGGCCAATCCGCATTTTGCCAAGTCCACCCGCGAGTGGATGCGCGCGCATGAGAAGTTCCGGGTGCTGTCGGACCACCTGCACGCGCAGACCACGGGATTTCTGGATCGCGGCGTCGATCCAGACGGGTTTGCCGACCATCTGGGCCGCTATGGCACGGCGCTGGTGCGCAATCTGCACGGGCATCACCATTTCGAGGACCGTTCGTTCTTTCCCGAACTGTCGGCGGCCGACCCGCGTTTTGACGTCGGGCTGGAGATCCTCGAAAAGGACCACGCGGCGCTGGACCAGGTGCTGGAGAATTTCTCGCGCACCGGGAGCCGGGTGATCAAGCTGGTGCAACTGGACGAGACTGCCGCCCGCGAGGAAGCGGGGATTCTGGAAACCCAGACCCGCGCGATCCGTGCGTTTCTTGACCGTCATCTGGGCGATGAGGAGGATCTGGCCGTGCCGGTGATCCTGCACCACGCGCTGCGCGGATAAGCGGCATCTGCTGAAAAAACGGCCCGCCGACAGACATTCTGGCACTGTCGGCGGGTTGACCCATTTACTTTCGAAGAAAAAAGTTTCATTTGCTGAACTATATTCACCGGCGCGGACCTGTCCGCCCTTGCCCGAGGCATCAAGATGTCGAACGAGATATTTCTGATGATGAGCGTCAGCACGCTGAATGCGGCGCTTGAGGCGCGGGTTCAGGCGTTCGAGGCGCAGGTGGACCTGTCGCGTCATGACATCAAGGTTCTGATGCATCTGACAGAGCCCAAGCGCATGGGCGCGCTGGCCGAGGAGCTTCAGGTTCTGCGCTCGACCCTGACCGCAGTGGCGGACCGGCTGGAACAGGGCGGGCTGTTGCAGCGTCACCGCGACCGCCAGGACCGCCGCGCCTGGTTGCTGGAGGTGACCGAGGCGGGGCGCACGATGCAGGCGCAGGCGCGGACGATGGCCACCGAAGGGTTCCAGGAGCTGACCGGGCTGAATGCCGATGACATCGAAACTTTCGTAAATCTGATGCAGAAGGTGATGAAGAATATGACGGGCGAATGCTGCTTTGGGGAGGTGACGCCATGATCGGGAACGGCTGGGTCGGGCGCGGTCTGAACGCGGTGACGCTTTGTGCGGCGTTGATGCTGGCGACACCTTTTGCCCACGCAGAGGAGCCGCTGCCGGTCGAGCTGTTCACCACCACGCGCAGCACGCAAACGCTGACCTTTTCGCTGACGGGTGAGGTGGTGGCGCGTGATACCTTGCGGGCCTCTTTCCCTTCGGGCGGGCGCATTGCGCAGATGCAGGTCGAAGAAGGCGATCACGTGGAAAGCGGCGCGGTGCTGGCGCAGATGGACAGCGTGCAACAGGCGCAGGCCCTGCGTGCGGCGCAGGCGGGACTGTCGACAGCGCAGGCCAATCACACGCAGGCCATCGAGGACCTTGACCGTCAGGACACGCTGCTGGAGCGCGGCGCGACCACACGGATCAGCCGCGACAGTGCCGAGGACGCGCTGCGCATTGCCGAGGGCGCGCTGACGCAGGCGAACGCCGATCTGGACCGCGCCCAGCGTGCGCTGGACGACACCACGCTGACCGCGCCGACGAATGCGACGGTGATCAAGCGCCTGGCGGAGCCGGGCCAGGTGGTGGGGGCCGCGCAGCCGGTTCTGGAACTGGCCTTGGGCCGGCAGATTGACGCGGTGTTCGACATGCCCGAGGTGCTGATGGCAACGCCGCATGACGTCGGCGACATCGACCTTTCGCTGATCGACCGGCCCGACACGCATTTCACCGGCACGCTGCGCGAGGTGTCGCCGCTGGTGGATGCGGCGGCGGGCACGGTGGCGGTGAAGATCACGGTCGACGATTCCCACCCCTATTTGACCTATGGCGACGCCATTCGCGGCACGGTCACGGTGACCGACGCGCCGCGCATCACCCTGCCCTATACCGCGATGTCGGCCACGGCGGAGGGGCCTGCGGTCTGGGTGGTCGATCCCGACACGATGGCGGTGTCGCTGCGTCCGATCACCGTCGAGCGTTACGAGACCGGCTGGATCATCCTGTCGGGTGGACTGGAAGAGAACGAACAGGTCGTCACGCGCGGGGCGCAGTTGCTGTATCCCGGACGGATCGTGCGCGCCGCAGGAGAGCCCCAATGAGACTGCCCCTTGTCCTGACGGTGCTGGCCACATTGGCCGCACCCGCCTTTGCCAGTGATGAGCTTGCCCTTGTGCAGGACACGCCCCGCCCGGTGGTGTCACAGGTGGTGAATGAACGCGCGGGCTACCGGAACCGTTTTGTCGGGCAGGTCAGCGCGCGCACGGAAACCGACCTTGGGTTCCTGCTGGCGGGCACCCTGGCCGAGCGTCCGGTGGAGACCGGCGACCTGGTCACCAAGGGCGCGGTTCTGGCGCGGCTGGACCCCGAGGATCTGGACGCCGACGTGCGGGCCGCCGAAGCAGGCGTCCAAGTGGCCAACGCGCAGTTGCGGGCCGCCCGCGACGCCGAGAACCGCGCCCGCGAGTTGCTGAGCCGCGGGACCGACAGCGCCACCCGTCTGGAAGACGCCGAACGCGGGTTGACCGCCGCCATCGCCGCCGTCGAGCAGGCGCGTGCCGCGCTGGCACAGGCGCAGGACATTCGCGGCTTTGCCACGCTGACCGCGCCGCAGGACGGTGTCATCATCCAGACCAATGCCGAGGCCGGTGCGTCGGTCACCGCAGGCGAGGCGGTCGTGGTTCTGGCGGGCACCGAGATGCGCGAGATCACGCTGGATGTCATCGAACGGGATGCCGCCGCGCTGAACGAGGGGCTGTTGTTCGACGTGGCGCTGGCCGCCAACCCCAATGTGACCGCGCAGGCCTCGTTGCGCCGGATTGATCCGGTCGCGGCCGCCTCGACGCGGACACGCCGGGTGCATCTGACCCTGCAGGACCCGCCCGACGGCTTTCGGCTGGGCGCGCTGGTCCATATTGCCCCGGCCACCACGGCGCGGCTGGACATCATCCTGGACGCCAGCGCCATTCTGGACCCCAAGGGCAGCCCCGCCGTCTGGACCGTGACCCGTGCCGCCGATGGGGCCACCGGAACGGTACACCGCACGCCGGTGGAACTGGGCAAGCAATTCGGGCCACGTGTGCGCGTCACGGGTGGCATCACGGCCGGTGACGAGATCATCACCAAAGGTATCCATTCTTTGAAGGAGGGCCAGACCGTTGGCCCAAGCGTGTCCCAATGAACCGTTTCAACCTGTCCGACTGGGCGCTGCAACACCGGTCATTCGTGTGGTTCCTGATGATCGTGTCGATCGTTGCGGGCGCGATTGCCTATACCACCATTGGCCGCGAGGAAGACCCCAACTTTGCCATCAAGACGATGGTGATCGCCACATCCCTGCCGGGTGCCGATGTCGAGGAAACGCGGCTTCAGGTCACGGACCGGATCGAGAAAAAGCTGGAAGACCTGCCCGAGCTTGATTTCACACGGTCCGTGACCCGACCGGGCGAGGCGATCATCTATGTCAACCTGCTGGACACGGTGCGCGGCGAGAAGCTGACGCAGACCTGGCAGAAGGTCCGCAACATGATGGCCGACATCCGGGGCGATTTCCCGGAAGGGTTCTCGGGGTTTCAGTTCAACGACGACTTTGGCGATGTGTTCGGCAACCTTTATGCCTTTACCTCGGACGGGTTCAGTCCGCGCGAAGTGCGCGATTATGTCGAACGGACGCGGCGCGCGATTCAGCAGTTGGACGATTCCGGCAAGATCGAGATCTTTGGCACGCGCGACGAGGTGGTTTACCTGGAATATTCCACCGAGCGGCTGGCCGCCCTTGGGCTGAACCAGCAGGCGGTGCAATCGACGCTGGCGGCGCAGAACGCGATCCTGCCCAGCGGTGTGATCGACGCAGGCCCCGAGCGGGTGATGGTGCGGATCGGCGGGCAGTTTACGGATGCCGAAAGCCTGGCGGACATCAACCTGCGGGTGGACGGGCGGTTTTTCCGGCTGACCGATGTGGCGGACATTCACCGGGGCTATGAGGACCCGCCGTCCGAGCTGTTCCATTACAACGCCCAAGAGGCCATCGGCCTGGCGGTGGGGATGCGGTCGGGGGCCAATATCGTCGATTTCGGCGCGGAACTGGACAAGGTCATCGCACAGGCGCAGGCTGACCTGCCCGTGGGGATCGAGATCCACCAGGTCGCGGACCAGCCGCATGTGGTGGACGAGGCCGTGGGTCATTTCATCCAGGCGCTGGTCGAGGCGATCCTGATCGTTCTGGCGGTCAGCTTTGTCAGCCTGGGGATGCGCGCGGGGTTTGTCGTGGCGCTGACCATTCCGCTGGTTCTGGCGATCACCTTCGTGATCCTGAACTACCTTGGCTTTACCCTGCAACGGATTTCGCTGGGCGCGCTGATCATTGCGCTGGGGCTGCTGGTGGATGATGCGATGATCGCCATCGAGACGATGATTTCGCGGCTGGAACGGGGCGAGACGCTGGTGAAGTCGGCGTCTTACGCGTGGACCTCGATCGCCTTTCCGATGCTGTCGGGCACGCTGGTCACCGTCGTGGGTTTTATTCCCATCGGGTTGAATTCGTCGTCGGCGGGGGAGTTTACCTTTTCGCTGTTCGTGGTGATTGCCGTGTCGCTGCTGGTCAGCTGGATCGTGGCGGTGCTGTTTGCGCCGCTGCTGGGCGTGACCTTTCTGCCGTCGAAATGGAAGCACCACGACGAGACACCGGGCCGCGTGCGGGGCGCGTTTCACAAGGTGCTGCGCGGGGCGATGCGGTTTCGCTGGGTGACGATTGTTGCAACGGTGGTGGTCTTTGGCGTGTCGGTCGTGGGCTTGGGGTCGGTGGAGAACCAGTTTTTCCCCAGTTCGGACCGGCCCGAGCTGATCGTCGACATGACGCTGCCGCAGAACACGTCGATTGCCGAAACACAGGCGCAGGTCGAGAAGATGGAGGCGCATCTGGAGGGCAACGACAACGTGCTGTTCCATTCGTCCTATGTGGGACGTGGCGCGCCGCGGTTCATCCTGGCCTATGACGTCGTGACGCCCAGCCCGAACACCGCGCAGATCGTGATCCAGACGCCGGGTGTCGCGGCGCGGGACGCGCTGCGCAGTGACATCGAAACCTATGCCAAGGATGCGTTCCCCGGCACCGATGTCTTTGTCAAACTGCTGGAGGTTGGCCCGCCGGTTGGCCGCCCCGTGCAGTACCGCCTGAGCGGGCCGGACATTGACCGCGTGCGGGACCTGGGCCGCGAGCTGGCGGCGCTGGTGTCGTCCGATCCGCGCACCCAAGGGACGGTCATGGACTGGAACGAACCGGCGCGGGTGGTGCGGGTGAACCTGTTGCAGGACAAGGCACGCCAGCTTGGGGTGTCGTCCTCGGACATCGCATCGGCGCTGAATGCGATCTATGTGGGGGCACGGGTCACGCAATTGCGCGATCAGGCCTATCTGATCGACATCGTTGCCCGTGGCGATGACGATGCCCGCCAGTCCGTCGAGGATCTGCGCGAGTTGCAGCTGAACACGTCGAACAACGTGCGGATACCGCTGCAATCGGTGGCCACGTTCGAATATGACACCGAGCAACCCGTGCTGTACCAGCGGGGCCGGATGCCGACCGTCACCGTGATGAGTGCGATTTCCACCAACGACCAACCGGCCACGGTGGTCAACGCGCTGTCCGATCAGGTGGAAGCCTTCCGTGCCGCCCTGCCCTTTGGCTATGCGGTGGTTGTTGGCGGGTCGGTTGAGTCCAGTGCGGAAAGCCAGGGCCCGATTGCATCGGTCATGCCGCTGATGCTGATGCTGATGCTGGTTCTGGTGATGATCCAGATGCAAAGCTTCCGGTTGAGCTTTGTCGTGCTGTGCGCGGCCCCGCTGGGGCTGATCGGTGTGGTGGCGGCGCTGTTGCTGTCGGGCGCGCCGCTGGGCTTTGTGGCGATTTTGGGTGTGCTGGCGCTGGTCGGTATCCTGATCCGCAATTCGATCATCCTGGTGCATGAAATCGAAGTGCTGCGCGAAAAGGGGCGCACGGCCTGGGCTGCCGTTTTCGAGGCCAGCGACAGCCGCGCGCGTCCCATCCTGCTGACGGCGGCGGCGGCGAGCCTCGCGTTGATCCCGATCTCGCGGCAGATTTTCTGGGGGCCGATGGCCTTTGCGATGATGGGGGGGATTATCGTGGGCACGATTGTGACGCTGTTGTTTGTGCCGGCGCTGTATCTGGCGGTGTTCAATGTGAAGCCGGATGCGGAGGCGCGTGAGGGGTGATGTTGGGGGGCTTTGGTCTTTGGGGGGTTAGGTGACTTCGGTGGGGAAGCGGTTGTTCGCGTGGGGGTGCGGTGATATTCCAGTTTGAGGCCAAGTACACAGATCCTGCAAGATGTATCAACGTCGGCAATTGGTTGTGGGCAATTTTTCTCTATTTGCTAGTCGCCGCCAAAGGTGGCAAGTTGAGGACGGAAAACTCATCTTCTCAGCCCTCATTAGAAAATAAGAATCAATATCATCCAAAGTCTAATTTGGGGAAGTGTGGTTTGTAGCGTTCATGCGCGGCCATAATAAACTTTTGGGTTGTGTCGATCGAGAATGCCATATCTTCCTCCAAGCCACCTACTATCCCACCAATGATTTGATTGAGCTGTGCGGCCCTGTATTCAAACCTATCCTTGTACTCAATGGGAAGCTGGTCTGATGCGATGGGTCCATCAAGTTTGCGGCTAAACCCTAGGATAGTATCAAGCCACGTCTGAAACTCTAAATGCAGTTCCGAATATTGTTGGAAAAGGTGATGCAAGTTGATTGCACGATCTTCAACCAAACCCACATCTTCAACAATCTTAAAGTTCTCTTTGGTGAGTAGAAAGCTGAACTCACTTGCGTGGAGCCGTTCAGGTTCGGCGAACGTGCCTGCAGACGGACCGACAAAGGCAAATGCTTCATTTGAAGATAGGCCGTGCTCCGTTGCGGCCTGATAGCTTTTGTCGATATGAAGGTTGATGTTTGCAATGAGATTGCACCATTTGGCGAGTTTGAAATAACCAGACATAGCATTCGCTGCCCCTGCCTTCATTTCTTCGAACTCTCTCGTTTTTCGCTCTCTCCGATTGCCTAACAAAAAAACACAGAATGCAGCGATGAGAGTAGCAAGACCTCCCACAACACCAGAGACGATGGTTGACCAATCCAAGCCTGTTTGGGGTTGATTAAGGGGGATTACGAACACCGACAGCTTCCCGTCGACCCCCGATAACCAGGCAAAGATTCCGTCAAACATCATATTTCCTACTAGTTATTATGGGCTGTAAGTATTCACATATTCTACCATGGACTGATCTAAGGTAGAAAGATGCAGAAACTTACAAAACGCACTGGCATTTGAACGGAGTTTCTGGCTGCGTCAATCGGAGTGGTTTTTCACCTGCTCCAAAAATGAACATCTTCAGAACGGCTTCAATGATGTCGATACTGGCGAGATTGCGGCGAAATAGTGCTAAGTCCGCCAACCAGACATCCTGGCAGACCGCCGCGAAGGGCAGCTATTGGTCATCTCCGCATGTCACCCGCGCGGAACAAGGCCGCAGGCCGCCGCGCATCATGCCTTAGGCATGTCTTCGACATGACGGGCCGCCCCACGGCACGGCGATTTGGTTGCTGTTGAGCGTGACAGGTCGGTGGGATGTGTTTGGCTGCCATTAAGTGGCAAGCACTGCGGTTGGATCGCCGCACCTCGGCCCGTCGATGCGCGGCTTGGTGGTCCATCACACACCATTGCCTGAAACGAAAAACGGCCCCCGCGTGATGCGGGGGCCGTTGGATCGGGCTGTCATGAACAGCTTAGCCAATGATGGCGTTCAGCGTTTTGGACGGGCGCATGACGTCGGCGGTTTTGGCCGGATCGGCGTGGTAGTAACCACCCAGATCGGCCGGCGCGCCCTGCACCTCTGCCAGTTCGGACAGGATCGCCTCTTCGCCTTCGGCCAGCGCCTTGGCAATGGGTGCAAAATGCGCGGCCAGATCGGCGTCGCTGTTCTGCTGCGCCAGTGCCTCGGCCCAGTAACGGGCGAACCAGTAGTGGCTGGCGCGGTTGTCCGGCTCGCCGACTTTGCGCGAGGGAGAGCGGTCGTGGTCCAGGATGCCCTGGGTTGCCGCATCGACCGCCTGCCCCAGAACGCGGGCTTTTTCGTTGCCCTTGCTGTCGGCCAGGAACGTCAGGCTTTCACCCAGCGCGCAGAATTCGCCAAGGCTGTCCCAACGCAGGTGGTTTTCCTCTTGCAGCTGCTGGACGTGCTTGGGGGCCGAGCCGCCCGCGCCGGTCTCGAACAGGCCGCCGCCGTTCATCAGTTTGACGATGGACAGCATTTTCGCGGAAGTCGCCAGTTCGAGGATCGGGAACAGGTCGGTCAGGTAGTCGCGCAGCACGTTGCCGGTGATGGCGATGGTGTTCTTGCCCTCGGTGATGATCTCGAGCGAGCGGCGGGTGGCTTCGCGGGGGGCCATGATCTCGAACTTGTCGGCCACGCCTTTGGCCTCCAAGATCGGTTTGACATAGGCGATCAGTTCCGCGTCGTGGGCGCGGGCGGCGTCCAGCCAGAAGATGGCGCTGCATCCTTCGGCCTTCTGGCGGTCGATGGCCAGGTTTACCCAGTCTTCGATCGGCGCCTTGCGGGCCGAGGCCGAGCGCCAGATGTCGCCTGCTTCGACCTTGTGCTGGTGCAGCACGGTGCCGTCGTCGAGGATCATCTTGACGGTGCCCGCTTCGGCGATTTCAAAGGTGGTGGGGTGGCTGCCGTATTCTTCGGCCTTTTGCGCCATCAGGCCGACGTTTTGCACGGTGCCTGCGGTGGCGGGGTTCAGTTTGCCGTTTTCTTTGAAGAACTTGATCGTCTCGTCATAGACCGGCGCGTAGGAGTTGTCGGGGATCACGCAGTTGGTGTCGTGTTCCTTGCCGTCCGGCCCCCAGCCCTTGCCGCCGGCGCGGATCAGCGCGGGCATCGAGGCGTCGATGATCACGTCGGACGACACATGCAGGTTGGTGATGCCCTTGTCGGAGTTCACCATGTACATCGGCGGACGCGCGGCCATGGTGGCATCGATGTCGGCCATGATCGCGGCGTTGTCCTTGACCCGTGCCAGCAGGTCGCCCAGGCCCGAGTTGGGGTTCACGCCCAGATCGCGCATGGCATCGCCGTGCTTTTCGAACACGGGCGCCAGGAACGCCTTGACCGCGTGGCCGAAGATGATCGGGTCCGAGACCTTCATCATCGTGGCTTTCATGTGCAGCGAGAACAGGGTGCCGTCGGCTTTGGTCTGTTCGATCTGCTCTTCAAGGAAGCTTTGCAGGGCGTCGGCGCTCATGAAGGTCGCATCGACAACGGTGCCTGCGGGATAGGACAGGCCGTCCTTCAGCACGGTTTCGCCTGCGTCGGTGACCAGCACGATCTTGGCTGTGGTGTCCTTGTCCAGCGTGGCCGAGCGTTCGTTGGAGAAGAAGTCGCCGCCCGACATGGCCGAAACCTTGGTTTTGCTGTCGGCTGTCCAGTCGCCCATGCGGTGCGGGTTGGACTGGGCAAAGCTTTTCACCGCTTTGGCGGCGCGGCGGTCCGAGTTGCCTTCGCGCAGGACGGGGTTCACGGCAGAACCTTTGATGGTGTCGTATTTGGCGCGCACTTCTTTTTCGGCGTCGGTGGCGGGGGATTCAGGGTAGTCGGGCAGCGCAAAGCCCTGCGCCTGCAATTCCTTGATCGCGGCGACAAGCTGCGGCACCGAGGCCGAGATGTTCGGCAGCTTGATCACGTTGGCGTCGGCGGTTTTGACCAGTTGGCCCAGCTCGGCCAGATCGTCGGACTGGCGCTGGTCTTCTTTCAGGTGCTCGGGGAAGGTTGCCAGGATGCGGCCCGCAAGGCTGATGTCCTTGGTGCCCACGGACACACCGGCGGCGGCGGCGAATTTCTGGATGATGGGCAGGAAGGACGCCGACGCCAGTTCGGGGGCTTCGTCGACTTTGGTATAGATGATATCGGACATGGGAATCTCCTTGAGATTGGATTTGCCCCTCTCATAGCCGGCCCGTTTGCCGAGGTCGACAGTATACCTTTGCATACAGAGCATTCTGGCGGGTCGTGGCGGATCGTGGGCATGGGACGCATCATCGCCGCCCGGACGACTGCCCGGCGCGCCTAGTTTTCCAGCGGTTTGGTCGCGCTGATGGCATAGCGGTGCTCGGACCGGCGCAGCAGGGATTTCCGCCAGCCCAGTTGGGCGCGCTGTGCGCGGTGGATCGGTGCCAGGTCCGTGTCGATGTCGATCCGGTCGAATCCGGCTGTGTGCAAGAGCGCGGCCACATGATCGGCGCGCGCGCCTGCGCTGAAATGCACGCGGGACAGGATGTCCTTGTGACGTGCGGCGATCTTGGTCTGCGGCGCGGGTGGCGACATGAACTGAACGATGCGGCCCAGGAGGCTGCGCGATACGAAATCGCCGTCCACGACCAGCAATGTCCCGCCGGGCCGCAGCACGCGGAACCATTCGGCAAAGGCCGCGACCGGGTCGACCAGCGTCCAGACCAGATGGCGCGTGACGATCACGTCCATGCTGGCCGAGGGCAGCGTCGTGCGTTCGGCGTCGGCCTGGACAAAGGTGACACCGGGCAGTTTGGCGCGGGCGCGGTCCAGCATCGGCTCGGACCAGTCCAGCCCGGTCACCGCAAAACCCAGAGACTGACAGAGCCGCGCAATCTCGCCCGTGCCCGATGCAAGATCGAGAAGTGCGCGCCCCTCGGGGTCGCCCAGATGGCGGCGGAACAGCCGTTGCCATGCCGCCAGGTCAGCCCCGTCGTGGATGCGGTGCCCCGGATCGTCATCGAAGGTGGCGGCGCGGTCGGACCAGAAGTCGCGGATGTCGTCGCGCAAGTCCCGGTTGCTCTGGGTCATGGTGTCTTTCCGTATGGGTGCAGGCCGTTGTCGTGCGGGCCGTTGTCGTCTTGGGCGGTTTCATGTAGTAGAGCGAAACTGTCAACTTTTTAATTGACTGAAAAACTCGGAAATAATAGGCGGGGCCCAGAGACATCTTGTCAGGAGCACCGCATGACCCTTCGTCCCTTCTTTGGCGCCGCCGCGCTGAGCCTACTCGCCGCCAGCCTTGTGCAAGCCGATCCCGTCACCGTGACCGACATCGCCGGTCGCGAAGTCACCGTCGACGCACCGGTTGAGCGTGTGATCCTGGGCGAAGGACGGCAGGTGTTCTTTACCGCCGTTCTGGACACCGAGAACCCCTTTCAGCGGGTGGTCGGCTGGCGTGACGACTTTCAGGAAGCGTCACCGGAAACCTATGACATCTATGCCGAGAAATTCCCGGACATGAAGGACATCCCGACCTTTGGCGGGTTCAAGGACGGGTCGTTCGACATTGAACAGGCGGTGTCGCTGAACCCAGATGTGCTGATCATGAACCTTGAATCCAAGGCCGCGACCGACGAGGCCGGTTACGAGGAAAAGCTGGCCAAGGTCGGCATCCCGATCGTCTATGTCGATTTTCGTGAAAAGCCGTTCGAGCATACGGCGCGGTCGATGGAGATCATCGGGGAGCTGTTCGGCAAGGAAGACAAGGCCGCGGAGTTCGAGGCCTTTTACGAAGAGCAGATCGCCCGCGTGACGGATGTGATCGACGCGCAAACGGATTTGCAGCGCCCGCTGGTCTTTGTCGAGCGAGCAGGCGGGTATACCGAGGATTGCTGCATGTCCTTTGGCAACGGCAACTTTGGCCGCTTTGTCGAACTGGCGGGAGGCACCAACATGGGGTCCGAGTTCATCCCCGGCACCTTTGGCACCGTGAACGCCGAGCAGGTCATCGCGTCGGACCCTGACCAGATCGTGGTGACGGGCGGCAACTGGGACGCTTATGTGCCCGGTGGTGCGTGGATCGGCATGGGGCCGGGATCGGACATGGATGAGGCCAAGCGCAAGCTGGCCGGCCTGATGGAACGCCCTGCCTATACCGGCGTGAAGGCCGTGAACAACGGTCAGGTACACGGTATCTGGCACCAGTTCTACAACTCGCCCTACAGCTTTGTCGCCGTGCAGCGGCTGGCCACGTGGCTGCACCCCGAGCTGTTCCCCGATCTTGATCCCGAAGCGACGCTGAAAGAATTGCACGCACGTTTCCTGCCGGTGGACTACAGCCCCGGTTACTGGGTCTCGCTGGACGATACCGCGACCAACTGAGGTCGTTTGCACCTGAACACGGCGGCCCGCGATGGGCCGCCTTTTGCCATTGGAGAGATCATGACAACCGCCGAGCTACATGCATCCGAGACCGCGAGCGCCCGAAGCTATCGCGGATTGGTGACCCGCCGTATCGCGATCCTGGGCGGGCTGACGCTGGCGCTGGTGCTGTCGGTGGCGGTGGACGTGTCGCTGGGGCCTGCGCGCTATGCGGTGTGGGACGTGTTGCAGACGATTTTCGCGCCCGGAACCGCCGATGTGCAGATGCGTGTCGTCGTCTGGGACATCCGTATGCCGATGGCGCTGCTTGCGGTGACCGTGGGGGCCAGCCTGTCGCTGGCGGGGGCGCAGATGCAGACCATTCTGGCGAACCCGCTGGCCAGCCCGTTCACGCTGGGCCTGTCGGCGGCGGCCAGTTTTGGCGCGGCGCTGGCGATGGTGCTGGGCGTGGCGCTGTTTCCCGGCGCGGTGGCGCTGATGGTGCCGGTCAACGCCTTTGCCATGGCGATGGCCGCGTCGATGCTGATCTTTGGCCTGTCGACCCTGCGCGGCGTGACCACGGAAACCATCATCCTGCTGGGCATCGCGCTGGTGTTTTCGTTCAACGCGGCGCTGGCGCTGCTGCAATATTTCGCCTCGGAACAGGCGCTGTCGGCGGTGGTGTTCTGGACCATGGGCAGCCTGACCAAGGCGACATGGGGCAAGGTTGCGATCACCGCGATCATCCTGTGCATCTGCACGCCGCTGTTTGCCCGCCGTGCCTGGGCGTTGACGGCGATCCGGCTGGGCGAAGTGCGCGCGGCTGCCATGGGTGTGCCGGTGAAACGCCTGCGGCTTGAGGCGCTGGTGCTGGTGTCGGTTCTGGCGGCGGTGCCGGTCAGCTTTGTCGGGACCATCGGGTTCATCGGCATTGTCGGCCCGCACGTGGCGCGGCTGTTGCTGGGCGAGGACCAGCGGTTTTTCCTGCCCGGTGCGATGCTGTCGGGGGCGGTGATCCTGTCGGCCACGTCGGTTCTGTCCAAGGCGATCCTGCCGGGGGCGGTGCTGCCCATCGGGATCATCACGGCGCTGGTCGGTGTGCCGTTCTTTGCCGCCCTGATCCTGACGAAAGGACGCAAGTCATGGTAAGCCTGACACTGGAGCACATCGGCGCGCGCTATGGGCGGCGGCAGGTTCTGACGGATGCATCGGCGCAGCTGCAAGGCGGTACGCTGACGGCTTTGGTGGGGGCGAATGCCGCCGGCAAATCCACCCTGTTCCGCCGCATCGCGGGGCATCTGCGGGGCACCGGTGCGGTTCGGATCGACGGGGCCTGTGCGGACGATCTGCGGTATATGCCGCAGGACACCGGTATGAATGCGGCGCTGACCGTATACGAATCGATCATCCTGGCGCTGAAACAGGGCGCTGGGGGCTGGCGGTTGAGCGCCGAAGAGCTGCGCGCCGTGGACGACACCGTGCGCCGGTTCAACATCACACATCTGGCGGACAGCCAGTTGTCGGAACTGTCCGGCGGGCAGCGGCAGGCGGTTTCGATTGCGCAGACGCTGGTGAGCCGTCCCAAGGTGGTGCTGATGGACGAGCCGACCTCGGCGCTGGACCTTAACCGGCAATACGAGGTGTTGGAATCGCTGCGGGTCTATGCCGAGGAGACCGGGGCCGTGATGATTCTGGCGCTGCATGACCTGAACCAGGTGATGCGCTGTTGTACCCAGACCATGGCGCTGGGGGACGGGCACACGCTGGCCTTTGGTCCCACGCTGGAAGTGTTGACCCCTGACCTGATCCGCAGGCTTTACGGCATCGACAGCCGGGTTGAACGCTGTTCGCGCGGGTGTCCGGTGATGATCGTGGACGGGCCGGTGATGGCGGGGACCGCATAGGGTCCGGTCCGCGCCCTGCCCGCAGAGGTCGGGGCAGTTACACCTGGGGTGCGGCGTACCCCTTGCCGATGATCGGTCCGGTGGGCCGGCCTGTGGGCGAGCCTCCGGCGGGTTCCAGCGTGACCTCGTAGAGCTGTTGCGCCATCGGCCCGGGCAGATCGTCAAAGGTCAGCCGCGTCGGCGCGGTGCGGTCCAGCACCCCCAGCGAGGTCGCCCCGATCTCGGGCGTGGGCAAGGTCCAGACCTGCAGGGACCGGTCGGCCGGCACGTCGATCTGGGCCACGAAACGCACCGTTGCGGTGTCGTTGCCGTAATCCTCGACCACGGCCTGTGGAACGCCCTGATCGTCCAGCAGCACGGCAATGACCTGTGGTTCGGGTTGCGGTCGCAGCCCGCCTGCGCCAAAACCGATGGCAATCCCGACCAGAGCGGCCGCCGCCAGACCGGTCATGCGCCGCGACGGCGGGCGCGTGATATTCGCGGCGTGCTGTGGCGCGGGATTTGCTGGCCCCGGTGCGGCCGGTCCGTCCGCCGCGTCCGCCTGCACCAGCGCGCGGGTGCTTTCGGCGAAACCCTCGGACAGGTCGCGCGGGGTGGCGGACAGGTCCAGCGGCAGCAAGCTGTCGCGCAGGTCACCCACGTGACGCGCAAGTTCCGGGTCGCGCTGGATCAGCTCTTCGAACAGGCGCATCTCGCCCTCGGGCATAAGCCCCAGGACATAATCCGAAGCAAGGTCGCGGATATCGTCGGAAAGACCGGTCATGACAGACACTCCTTCAAGGCACTCAGCCCTCTGCGGATCAGGGATTTGGCCGTCCCCAGCGGCATGTTCTGGCGTGCCGCGATCTCGCCGTGGCTGAAGCCTGCCACATAGGCCAGCAGGATAGCCTGACGGCCCGGCGCGTCCAGCCCGTCAAGGCAGGTGCGCAGCTTTGACGATCCGGCGAGGATTTCCCAGCCTTCGGTGGGGACGATCTGCTGGCGGGCCTCCTGCACAAGCGCGAGATCGGCAGGGGCCAGCGTGCTGAGCCGTTTGCCGTCGCGCAGGATGTTCAGGCAGCGGTTGCGCAGGATCGCATAGATCCAGCCGCGTACCGATCCGCTGTCCGCCCGTTGCGTGCCCGCCTTGCGCCAGACCTGCACCATCGCATCCTGAAGCGCCTCTTCAGCGAGGTCGTGGCGTTGCAACATGCGAAAGGCCACGCCCAAGAGCTGTCGCCCTTCGATGTCGAGGATCGCGGCAATGCCGCTGTCATCGCCGTCGGCGCACTGGTCCAGAGCCTGCCGCAGCCGCGCCGAGCGGTCATGTGCGGTTTGCCGGTCTTTCATATGTCGCAACTCCCCAAGCCGGCATAACCGCGCTGAACCACGGTCGCGCATGTTCATCGCATGGACCGCGCTGTTCGCGTCTTTTACAAACCCCTGATGTCGCATTTTGATGCCTTTCAAAAGCAAAGACACGGCGCGGCGGCAAACGGATGCAATTTTTTTCCGCGCGTCCTGCATCCATTCGCGCCTGTGCGGTGTCTTCGGGCTATGGGCGGCGAATGGCGCCGTACCGCTGCAAACTGAAACAAAGGAAATTTCTCATGCTTCGTACCGCTGTCTCTGCAACCACCGCCCTTGGTCTTTCCCTCTCTGCCGCCGTCGCAGCCCCTGCTGTCGGGCTTGTCGGGGACAAGACGCTGGTCATGTTCGACACCGAAACGCTTGCCGTTTCGGGCACGATGGATGTGTCCGGTGTCGACAGCCTGCTTGGCATCGACCTGCGTCCCTCGAATGGCACGCTGATTGGCGTGACACCCGACATGCGCATCGTCAGCATCGACCCCGCCAGCGGCGAGGCCACGGAAATGTCCAAGATGGACACCGCGCTGCCGTTGGGGGACACGCCCGTGATCGTGGATTTCAACCCTGCGGCGGACAAGCTGCGGTTCATGACCGGCACCACCAACCACCGCGTTGATGTCGACACCGGTGCCGTGACCGTGGATGGCAGCCTGAACTGGCAGGAAGGCGACATGCACGTCGGTGAGGAAACCGCCATCGTGGCTGCTGCCTATATCAACAGCTATGGCAAGCCCGAAGCGACCAAGATGTATGACATCGACGCGACCATCGTCGCCGTGATCCAGCAGGTCTCGCCCAACGACGGCACGCTGGGCGCGATTGGCAAGCTGGGCATCGACGATCCGGCAGACACCTATGCCTTTGACGTGCAGACCAACGAGGCGATGGAAAACATGGCCTGGCTGGTGAATGGCAACATGCTGTATTCGGTCGACCTGGAAACCGGTGCGGCCACCGGTGTCGGCATGATCGAAGGTGTCGATGGCGACATTCGCGACATCACGATCCTGCCCGCGATGTAAGCGGACCTGAAAACCGGCCCGGTGCGGCGGCCTTTGCCGCACCGGGCATCGGCAGATCGGCGGCGTTCGTGGTTTCACAGGCGCGGGGTCGAGCAGCGGTGATTCCCAGAAACGCCCGTCGTGGCTGTTCTGTGCAAGGACGGTTGACGGGGCTTGTCCCATCGCCAGTCAGGTCAATGCGTGAGCGTTCTTCACGCCGTTATCCCCTTAAAACAATTATAGATTTTTGGCTCTCTGTGATATTTCCACCGCTGCCTGCACCTTCTTCCGGTGAAACCGTCAGGGCATTCGTGACCGTTTCCACGGACCGGTTGTCCGCCGGGCCGGGGCCTGGTGGATTTGCCATCCCCCCTGCCCGGCTGATGCACAGGCGTGCCGTCCGAATCTGGGTGAGACGCGGGGCGTGATGGGGCAGGAAGCGAGCTGTGCTCTCGATAAAATCCGCCGCCCGTCTTTTCCGCATTTGTTTTGGTCGCAAACATCCCTTCACGAAACATGCGCCCCGCATATCAACACGGTGCAAGGTGCGGGCTTCGGTCCGAGAATTGGGAAGCCGGCGAAAATCCGGCACTGCCCCCGCAACGGTAAGATCGTGAGGGGCGCAACAGCGGCCACTGGGCAGGAGGAGCCCGGGAAGGCGTTGCGCTGGGGCCCGGACGGGCCGCGATCAAGTCCGGAAACCAGCCTTGGCAAAGATGTTTAACCGCGGGTGGCGGTCATGACGCTGGAACGGCACGCGGCACCTCCTTGCATTGCGGGCCAACAGCGTCTTGTGCCGTGACCTGCCTCTATCAGTCCGCGGGGCGCGGCAGGAGACCACGAAATGAGTTACCAGATCAGCGATTTGCTGGCACGGCGCCGCACCGGCTATGCGCTGGAACGGCCCTTTTACACCGATCCCGAAATCTTTCGCGTGGATATGGAAACGCTTTTCTACCGCGACTGGCTGTTTGCCATTCCGGCCTGCGAACTGACCAAGCCCGGCAGCTATGTCACGCATCAGGTCGGCAGCTACGGCGTGGTGATCGTGCGCGGTGCCGATGGCGTGATCCGCGCCTTTCACAACTCGTGCCGGCATCGCGGGTCGGTGATCTGCAACAAGGCAAAGGGCGTCTCGCCCAAGCTGGTCTGTCCCTATCACCAGTGGACCTATGACCTGGACGGAAAGCTGTTGTGGGCGCGCGATATGGGGCCTGATTTCGACCCGTCGCAGCACGGACTGAAGCCGGTCCATTGCCGCGATCTCGAAGGGTTGATCTATATCTGCCTTGCCGATGAAGCGCCCGATTTCGAGGCTTTTGCCAGCCTTGCCCAGCCCTATCTTGCCGTGCACGACCTGCGCGATGCCAAGGTCGCGCATGAGACCAGCATCATCGAGGACGGCAACTGGAAGCTGGTCTGGGAGAACAACCGCGAGTGCTATCATTGCGGTGGCAACCACCCCGGTCTGTGCCGGTCCTATACCGATGATCCCACCGTCACCGGCATCGAGGAAGGCGAGACACCGGCGCATCTGCAGGCGCATTTCGAACGGCTGGAGGCGCAGGGCTATCCGTCGCAGTTCCGCATGGCCGAGGACATGCAGTATCGCCTTGCGCGGATGCCGCTTTTGCCGGGGGCCAAGAGCTTTACCATGGATCTGAAACCGGCGGTGACGCCGTTCCTGGGACGGGTCAAGGATGACACGGCCGGCACGTTGTTGAAGTACCACTATCCCACCACGTGGAACCACTTTCTGCCGGATCATTCGATTGTCTTCAGCGTCACGCCGCTGACGGCAACGACGACGCGGGTCACGACCAAATGGCTGGTGCACAAAGATGCGGTGGAAGGGGTGGATTACGACATCCAGCGCCTGACCGAGGTCTGGATCGCCACCAATGACGAGGACCGGCAGGTGGTCGAGGACAACCAGCGCGGCATCAATTCGCCGGTCTACCAGCCCGGCCCCTATTCGCCGATCCATGAAACCGGCGTGATGGGTTTTGTCGACTGGTATTGCAACACGATGTCGCGGCGGCTGGCCACGACACGGATGGCAGCGGAGTAAGGCGATGAAGGATATCATCAACCCGGCCGGTGTATTCTGGCAAAGCGACGAGCCGCTGGAATGCGTGTCGGTCATTCCCGAACTGGCCAACACCGCCACGTTCACCTTTCGCGCGCCCTCGGGTGCGCTGTTCGACTTTCGGCCCGGCCAGTTCCTGACGCTGGAACTGCCGGTGCCGGGAGGCACCGTGCACCGCACCTATACGATTTCATCGTCGCCCTCGCGGCCACGGTCTATTTCGGTCACGGTCAAGGCGCAGGCCGACAGCATCGGCACCCGCTGGATGCTGGACCACCTTGTGCCCGGCACCCAGTTGAAAGCGACGGGGCCTGCGGGCTGGTTCACCCATACGGATTTCCCGGCGGACAAATACCTGTTCATTTCGGCCGGATCGGGCATCACGCCGATGATGTCGATGACGACATGGATGTTCGACCTGGGCACCGAGCCTGACATTGTCTTTGTCAATTGCGCGCGCCGCCCCTCCGAGATCATCTTTCGCCAGCGGCTGGAGCACATGGCCAGCCGTGTGCCGGGCATCGACCTGCACTGGATCGTGGAATCCGCCGACCGCTATGCGCCCTGGACGGGATACCGCGGCCAGATCAACCAGCTGATGCTGGGTCTGATGGCACCCGATTACCTGGAACGCGAAGTGTTCTGCTGTGGCCCTGCCCCGTTCATGCAGGCCGTGCGCGAGGCGCTTCAGGGTCTGGGCTATGACATGGACCGCTACCATCAGGAGGATTTCCAGGCCCCGACCCCGAACGAGGCCGAAGCCCCCGCGCTGGACGACATCGTGCCCGACGAGGATACCAGCGCCGAGATCACCTTTGCCACCTCGGGCGTCACGGCCAAGGTTGCGCAGACCGACACCGTTCTGGCGGCGGCCAAGGCCAGCGGGCTGAACATTCCGTCGGGCTGTACCTTCGGGATCTGCGGCACCTGCAAGATCCGCAAGACCGAGGGCGAGGTTCACATGGTCCACAATGGCGGGATATCAGAGGATGATATCGCCGACGGCTATATCCTTGCCTGTTGTTCCAACCCGATCGGCAAGGTTGTCGTCGAGGTTTAAGGGACATGCAGGGCCACGGGCTGAGAAGGTCATGAAAGCCCCCCTGACATGACATGACGTGACAAGGCCCGCGTGCGGCGGGCCTTGTTTTCCGGGCAAATCCTGCGCGCGCCGCTCTTTTCAGTGTCTGGCAGGCGCTGGGACGTTCGACATCAGGCGAACACCAGCGACCCGATTGGATTTCCGTCCTGCATCATCCGGCGCAATGCGGCATAGATCGCGATGTTTTCCTCTATTTCCTGTGCATTCATATCCAGCGTGAGCGTCGCCCGTGCCTCGTTTTCCAGACCGGCGAGGCCGTAGACCAGCGCCAGGTTGTCCCGGACATGGGGGGCGGCATTCGGGTCACGCACCAGTTCCTGAAGGATGCTGATCCCCTTGGCCGAGTTGCCGGTCAACGCCAGCGACAGCGCGTAGTTGCTGCGCAGGATGAAGTTGGCGGGATAGATCGACAGGCCATCCTCATAGACCTTTTGTGCCTTCAGGTGCTGGGACATGGTGTCGAGGGCGACGCCCTTGCCGGTGATGGCCGAGATGTTCTTGCGGTTGAGGCGCAGCGCCTTGTCGTAATATTTCAGCGCCTCGTCGGGGCGTTTCTGCGAAAGGTTCACGCGGCCCAGAATGTTCAGGACGTCGTCATTTCCGGGCGCCAGTTCATGGGCGCGCAACAGCACGGTTTCCGCCCGCCCGTGCTGTCCCATCCGTGAGTAGCTGTCGCCTGCCCCCTTCAGCGCCTCGACGGACTCGGGGTCGCTTGCGAGCACTTTCTCATAAAGGCGGGCGGCATTCACATGATCACCGGATTCCGCCGTGGCCTGCGCCAGCCGCAGCGTGCTTGAGACCGCTTCGGGGCGGTTGTTCGGATTGCCTTCCTGGGCGGTCGGCACCGAGCAGGCAGAGAGGCTGACAACGGCAACCAGCAAGCAGGCGCGACGGATGTGGGAAAGCAGAGAGGTCAAATTCAGGCTCCGTTCAGAGTGTGTGGAAGGGTATGAAAACAGCGCGGTCATCGAACCAGCACGATCCGCCCGCAGTGGGCCTTGTGAAGGGTCAGGTCCGCCTCGCCGATGCCGATGCCGAGCATGTCCAGAACGCCGTCCAGCAGGGTATCAACCGGGGTCAAAAGCGCAGTCAGGATGGGCGCCAGCAGGTTTGTGACGATAGAGAGCACATTGTTCAGCACGGCGACGACAGTGCCCAAAAGCAGGTTCACCACGCCCTGTTTGGGCGCGAGACGTACAGTCGCATTGGCGACGAGCGTGCTGACGGTCGAATTCAGCAGCCCGCCGGAGCCGAAATTCTTGGTCGTGCCTTCCTCGCTGCGGATAAAGGTGGTTTGCGACGTTTCGGACACGCCAACTGAGGCGTGGGATTTCACCATGACGTCCGTGCCAAGGTTGATCGGAAGGCCCAGGAGGTTCGTGACGACGACGTTCAGCCCCAGCAGCTTGGCATCTGTCAGGGCGCTCTGATCCAGCGGGGTGGTGTTGTCTTCGAACGTGGGGGCGGGAAAATTGCCCAGGAACAGCTCGGCCACATGGGTTCCGGTGACCCCCGTCAGCGGGTCGGTGCCGGTGTCAAAGGTGACCAGCGGTTCGGTGTCGCCTGCCCCGCAGTCCAGTCCTGTCAGGGTTGCCGTCGCGCCTGCGATCTCCAGGTACAGGGGCAGTTCAACGGCCAGGATGTTCAACCCGGTCGCCACTCCTGCCAGAATGCCGGTGTCCATTGTCAGGTCCAGCTTGAGCCGTGCCTGCGCCGTGTGGGCGGTGGCGCCTTTTTCGGCAAAGGTGATCCAGGCGGGGCGCTCGCCGACGATCAGTTGCAGTTTGGTGGCGGTCAGATTCGGAATGCCCAGATCAAGCTGTGTTTCGATAAAGTGGTTGGCGGTGACCACATCGACCGCTGACATCAACACATCCAGTGCCGAAACCGTAACCGTGGGCAGCACGTCATCCAGTTGAACGCCCACGTCATCACCGGCAATCGCGATCAGCCGTTCGGCATCGACCGTCGCCACGGTGAGCGAGGCCAGGATCGCGTCCAGAACCGCGGTTGATCCCTGAACGACGCCGGTGTCCAGAAGCGCGCCTGCGATGTCGAGCAGTTCGATGTCGCTGGACAACAGCTCTTCGTAGGTCAGCGCGGTCAGGTCGGCGCGGGTGGCCAGCGCGTCCGAAAACGTCAAAAGATCAACATCCGCATCTGCCAGCGCCTCATAATCCAGCACCGAGAGGGCGATTGTGCTGCCAGTGGCCTCGGACAGCAGGGCATTCAGCAGACCGGCGTCCAGGGACAGCAGGCGCGACCCCAGGCTGAAGGACGCCAGATCGAACCGTGCCGCCGTCGCCGTGGCGTTCAGTTGCGTTGTGTCCTGTTGCAGGAAGGTGCGGGCGAAATACAGCGGGGCGGCTTCCTGCAACTGGACGGTTGCGGCGTTCACGTCCGGCGCGGTCAGTGCGCGGTCGGTCAGCCGGTCATCGATCGGGACCGAGAGGTCGCGTTGGTAGTGGCCGAAGGTCACGCTGGTCATCGCGCCCGCGTCCAGCCCGTTGCCCAGAACCGTCACAAGGGCATGGTCGGCGGGTTGAGTGCTGAGGTTGTTCACCGCGCTGATCGCGGCAAGGTCCGCATGGGTTTGCAGTGTTTTCTGCCGGAAATAGAGCGCGCCAAGATCGACGCCCAGGGCGACAAAGCCCAGCATGACGGTCAGCACCAGCGCAAAGATGATGATGACGGCACCCCGCTCGTCGGCCCAGAAGTCTTGTAACTGATGCTTAATACGCAAGGTAGCTGCTCCGCGTCAGGGTCGAGACCTCGAACCCGATGAAGCCGCCCGCCAGCTCCACGGCAGATCCTTGCAGGTCGTAGGACAGCGACACCTGGATGCCGTGCGGCTCTGTCTCGGACAGCATGGTGATGGTGGGGACCACCTTGTCGGGCCCCAGAAAGGTAAACCGCGCGCCTGCATTGGTGATGAAAGAGGCGGCCAGCGTCTGGCGTTCGGCCGTGCTGATGCCCATGGCGGATGACCGCGCGGCCTCGGCGGCCAGTTGTTGCAGGCTGTTGGCGATGGCAAAGTACTGGCCGAAACAGATGATGCCGAAGACCATCGACAGCAATATCGGCAGGACCAGCACGAATTCGACCGCCGTGGCACCGGTTTCGTCCGTGATGAATGTGCGGATCGGGCGTTTCATCCAAAGCCTCCATCCATGATATTGTCGAGGATGCTCAGGACCGCCGGGCCGACCAGAACGATGAACAGCGGGGGCATGATGAACAGGATCAGCGGTACGGTCATCAGGGCGGGCGCGCGGCCGGCCTGTTCCTCGATCTTCAGCAACCGGCCCGCGCGTTCGTCGCGCATCAGGGTGCGCATGGCGCCGGCAAAGGGGGTGCCATAGCGTTCGGCCTGCATCAGCGCGTTGGAAAAGATGGTGATTTCGCTCATCGGCAGGCGTTCACTGAAATTGCGCCATGCGGTTTCCCGGCTGGGCAGGATGCTCAGCTCGATCACCAGTTGCTGCAGTTCGCTGGCCAGCGGCGGACAGAAGGCCCGGATTTCGGTGGCGACACGGCTGAGCGAGGGATTGGCGCTGAGCCCGGATTCGCTGGCGATCACCAACAGTTCCAGCATGTCGGGAAAACTGCGCCGCACCTGTTTGAAGCGCCGGTTGCGCAGATGGGTCAGGATGAGGTCAGGCGCCATGGAAAAGCCGAGGGCCACGCCACAGGACCAGATCATGATCACCCACAGGCGTGTCGCATCATCGCGTGCGATGACGAACCACAAGATCGTCAGAAGCAGGCCGACGACCGGCAGGACCAGCTTGAGAAATGCATGGATCAACACCGCATCGCGGCTGCGAAACCCTGCCGCGCGCAGCAGCGCGGCAGAGGCTTCGGCCTCGCCTCCGCGCATGACCGAGACACGTTCCAGCGTCATCTGCGCGATGCGGCGGAATTTCCGGGTGATCCTCTCGGTCAGGCTCTGGCGGGCGGCGGCGCTGCGCACGGGCAAGCGCCCCAGCGTCCGCCCGATCCGTGCCGCACGGGCATTGCGGTCGATGAGATTCAGCACAAGCAGCTGAAGCGCGGTCAGCACCGGTACGGCAAGGGCGATCTGCAGAAGGAGGGGGGGCATATCAAACATCGATGCGCGACAACCTGTACATGCTGAAAATGCCCATACCCAGGCTGGCGAGGGCCGCCATCGCCATGATCTGTCCGCGTGGGTCCGTGATCAGCGGGTTCAGATAGCCGGGGTTCATGAAATACAGCGTGACAGCCACCACGAAAGGCAGGCTGGACAGGATCACCGCGCTGACGCGGATCTCGGCGGTCAGTGCGGCGGCCTTCTTGCGCAGCTTTTTACGCTCCCGCAGCAGTTCGGCGAGGTTTTCCAGTGTCTCGACCAGGTTGCCGCCCGTTTCGGCCTGCAAGCTGGTGGCGACAGTGACGAAATGCGCCTCGGGCGAGCCGATCCGCTCTGCCATGCCGGTCAGCGCGCGGATCAACGGCACACCCAGCTTCAGCTCTTCGCAGCAACGTCTGAATTCGTCCTGTGCGATTCCGGTGGCGTGCTGGGCCACAACGCTCAGGGCGGCAGGGATCGGCTGGCCCGCGCGCAGGCCGCGTGCCAGAATGTCCAGGCAGTCGGGCAAGGCTTCGTTGAACCGGCGCACGCGCCGCGCGCTCAGGATGTCGAGAAAGACGTTAAAGACGAACCAGCCGGAACCGCCCCCTACGACCACAGCCAGCGGCGGGGGCAGCAGCCCGATGCGCCAGACGCCCAAGGCCACCCCCGCCGCGATCAGCACCATCACACCGATGGCAGCGGCGGGCGTGATTTCGACCCCGGCTTCTTGCAACCGCATCTCGAGCAGGCCCATGACCCCGCCCCGCGTGCGGCGCAGTCCGGCCTTGTCGGCGGCTTGCACAGCCTCGATCCGGCGCATCACCCGCGCAGAGGGCCTGCCGGGGTGGTCGGTGCTGAACCGCACCAGCCGCGCGCGCCGGATGCGGCGGGACCGGTCGAGCAGGAGAATGCCGGTGAACCCCAGACTGGTGCAGATCAGGAAGGTCAGCACGAAATATAGGGTGACGGGGCTCATCCGTTGCCCACCAGAATGTCGCGGATGGCCTCGTCCAGCCCGTGTTCTTTGGCGCGGTCGATGAAATGCGGCATGGTGCGGGTGCTTTGGAATTCTCCGACGATGTCTTCGCCGACCCGCCCGTTGGCGCGTTTGAACACGAACAGCTCTTGCATGCTGATGGTGTTGCCCTCCATGCCCACGACTTCTGCAATCGAGGTCACCCGCCGCACCCCGTCGTGCATCCGCGAAATCTGGACAACCAGGTGCAGCGCCTCTTTCAGCTGGTCGCGGACAAAATCGGTCGACAGCTGCACGCCCGACATCGCGATCAGGTTCTCCATCCGCGTCAGCGCCTCGCGCGGGGTGTTGGCGTGCAGCGTGCTCATCGACCCGTCGTGGCCGGTGTTCATCGCTTGCAGCATGTCCAGCGCCTCGTCGCTGCGCACCTCGCCGATGATGATCCGGTCGGGCCGCATCCGCAGGGCGTTGCGAAACAGGTGCCGCATGGTGATCTCGCCCGTGCCTTCCAGCGTGGGCGGCCGGGTTTCCAGCCGCACGACGTGGGGCTGTTGCAAGCGCAGTTCGGCGGCGTCCTCGATGGTCACGATCCGCTCGTTCGCCGGAATTTCGCGCGACACGGCGTTCAGCATCGTCGTCTTGCCGGCACCTGTGCCGCCCGAGAACAGGATGTTCAGCCGCAGGTAGGCGGCGATCCTCAGCAGCTCGGCCATCTGCGGCGACAGGGTGTTGCGGCTGGCCAGATCGGCGAGCGTCAGGTCCTCTTTGGGGAACTTGCGGATCGTGATGGTCGGCCCGTCCACCGCCAGCGGCGGAATGGTCACGTTGATCCGGCTGCCATCCGCCAGGCGCGTATCGACAAGGGGCGTGCTTTCGTCCACACGCCGCCCGGCAGCGGACACGATACGGCTGGCGATGTTCATCACATGCTGGTCGTCGCGGAACGACACGTCCGTCAGCTCGAGCTTGCCGCCGCGTTCGACGTAGACCTTTTGCGGCCCGTTCACGAGGATGTCCGAAACATCATCATCCGCCAGCAGACGTTCCAGCGGGCCGAAGCCCATCATGTCGTCGACCACATAGCCCACCAGATCGGCGCTTTCCGCGCCGTTCAGTTCCAGCTTTTGCCGGGCGCAGATGCTGAGAACCGCGTCGCGGATGGTGTCGCGCTGTGCCTCCTGGGGCAGCGCGGACAGGGCCTGAAGGTCCAGCAATGTCAGGGCCTCGGGCAGGATCAGGCGGCTGAGCGCGTTCAGACGTTTGGCAAATCCCGGCATATAGCTGGTCTTGGCGATACGTTCGTTCGTGAGGGGTGGCGCCAGCCCCTCGGCCTGTGTGGCGGGTGCGAAATGCTTCAAGAGTTCGCGCTGCATCTCGCGCGGTACGGTTTGGCCGGTCTGGGTTTCGTACCAGTCGATTGCGCTGCTGATTTCATGAAGCCCCACGGGTCCGCCGCCCAGTGCAAGCTGGGACAGCCGCTCTTCGATGCTCGTGCGAAGACGGCTTGGGCTGATCAGGGGGAGGACCACGCCTTCAGACATCCGGGCTCACCTTTTTCCTGCGCCAGAAGCCGCGCTTGGTTTCGGTGGGCTGGGACGCGGGTGTTTCCAGCCGCGTCAGCAGCTTTGCAACTGCACGGGCATAGCTGCCCCGGGCCGAGAGCCTTTGCAGGGGCTTGCCCTTGACCGAAGCGCGCGCCAGATCGGCGGCGCAATCCGGCAGGACCAGGTCGATCTCCCTGCCAAGTGCGGTGGAAATCTCGGATTTGCGCAGGCCCGCATCGCGCCGCGTCTGGGACATCACGCAGGACAAACGCGGAGCGCCGGGGCTGTCCCCGACCCGGTGCATCAACCTGCTGCCGCTGCGGATCGACCCAAAGCCCGGACCCAGCACCAGAACCAGTTCGTCCAGACCGTCAGCCAGCCCCGGATTTTGCGCCAGAACCGTGCGGGGCAGGTCGATGATCACGGTGGGATAGTCTGCCCTGATCTTTTGCAGCAAGGCAGGCAGGCCCGCCTCATAGGTCGGGACGCGCCCCGCTTCGCTGGCTTCGGCGGAATAGACCGACAGCCCCATCAGCGGCAGGGCCATCGTTGCGTTCAGAAACGTGTGGTCCACGCGCTCGGGTGCCAGCAGCGCCTCGAGCAGGCCCGGCGTGGTGTCGATGTCGAGATCAACCGCCAGGGAGCCAAAACTCAGGTCTGCGTCGATCAACGCGACGTTGCCGTGATTGTCGCGTGCCAATGTGCCCGCAGCGGCGCGGTCCAGATAGCTGACCGCAAGATTGGTGGCCAGAACACTGGCCCCCACCCCGCCCGTGACCCCGCACACACCGATGACCCGCGAACTGGCCACCGTCGGCGTGCGCGCCGCTTGGGTTTGTCCCAGCCCGAGGGCCACCTGCGTCTCCGCCTCGACCGGCAAGACCAGATAATCGCGTGCCCCTGCCCCGATGTAACTTCTGTAGGTTTCAACGTCGTTCTGACGCCCCAACAGGATCAGCCGGACCCCTTCGGCGGTCAACTCGGTGATCCCCGCAAGATTGGCCGCCTTGTCCTCGGACCCCAGTTCCGCCACCAGGATATCGCCAAAGCCCGTCATCCCCACCAGCCGCGCCGCTGTGGCCAGCGTGCCGGAATGGCAGTTGACGAAACAGTCGCGCCCGACCTGGCGCTGGATCAGGTCCAGGGCCGCCTTGGCTTCTGTGGAACTGATAAAAGCCTCGACCCTGGTGGCGCTGTTGCGGGTGAGAACTGTGGTCAGGGGGCGGTTCACATCACTCTCCTTGCTCGGGCGTCATTGCGGCGCGAGCCTGGCGGTTTCCGCCGGAGCCAGGACATCGCCCGGCTCGTGGATCATCACCGCAAGGTTGATCGCGTTCGCACAGCCCAGATCCTCGACACCCGGCTGGCATTCGACGCGGACCCCTTTGGCGCGGACCACGCGGATCAGGCCAATTTGCTGCCGCACGGTCGGATGTGTCGAAAAACTCTGGTCCATGCCGATGCGGATACGCGACGGGACGCGCGCAAAGACGGCGTGCATGGTCTGGACGCGCCCCGCGTCGGTCTTGGGCGAGCCGCTGGTGGGAATGGTCACGATCACCGCATCCCCGCCGCGCAAGGCGTTCCGGGACAGAAAGCTGTTGATGGCGGCGCGTTCCGATCCCGACAGGGACGCGGATTTGGCGGCAAAGCGGTACTGATGCTGCGCCTCGACATAGGGGGCGGACAACCTGTCAACGACACCGACACTTGGCTGG
The DNA here is from genome assembly GCF_900129395.1 of Pseudosulfitobacter pseudonitzschiae. Classification (GTDB taxonomy): domain Bacteria; phylum Pseudomonadota; class Alphaproteobacteria; order Rhodobacterales; family Rhodobacteraceae; genus Pseudosulfitobacter; species Pseudosulfitobacter pseudonitzschiae. The sequence goes on along the minus strand of NZ_FQVP01000002.1, from coordinate 429,233 downwards.
GGCGTGCTGCACGCCGACAGGACGGTGGTTGCGGCCAAGAGGGCGATTGCGACGCCGCGGCGGGAAAATTGCATGATCATTGAAGGAGAAGCCCCGCTTTGCCGTTGATGCCCTTGACCGAAACCGAACCCCGGCCATCGTCAGGTGAACCAAAGGTCAGCTCGCCCCCGATGGTGCGGCTTACCCGGTCCGCAGGTGCGAATTTGTCCAGCGGTGTCTTGAACTTGCCCGGTGCGCCGGGGGTGACCAGATAGGGGGTGACGATGATGACAAGTTCGGTCTCTCCCTTCTGAAAGCTGGTGGACCGGAACAGCGCGCCCAAGAGGGGAATTTCGCCCAGACCCGGGATCTGCTTGATGTTCTGCTGTGACGTGGCCTTGAACAGGCCCGCAATCGCAAAGCTTTGGCCGCTGCTGACCTCGATCGTGGTGGCGGCGCTGCGTTCAAGGATCAGGGGCAGGTTCTGCAGGTCGGTCGTGCTGCCCTTGGAGAAGTCCAGCTCGCGGATCTTGGTGTTCACGACCAGCTTGATCTTGTCCGAGCGCTGCACTTCCGGCTCAAAGTCCAGTTCGACGCCGAAAGGTTCAAAGACCACGCGCACCTCGCCGTCGCCCGACTGGGTTTGATAGGGAAACCGCCCGCCGGCCAGAAAGGATGCCTTGTCACCGGAGCGCGCGGTCAGGTTCGGTTCGGACAGGATGGTCACCAGCCCCTCGTTCATCAGCGCCTCAAGCGTCACCCCCTGAAGCGTGCTGCCCACGGTGAACTGCGAGGCCAGCGAATAGCCCCCCGCCACCGAGGTGCCCCCGGTCAGCCCGTTGCCCGACAGCGATGTCCAGTCGGTGCCAAGATCCTCGGTCACCGTGCGCGAGACCTCGGCAATCTTGACCTGAAGGTTGACCTGAGGCGGCGTGTTCAGCGACAGCCCGTTGACGACCGGCACAGCATCGCCTGCCAGCCGTTGCACCACGTTCTGAACCTGTTCCGCATCGCTGATGGTTCCGACACGACCGGTCAGGACCAAGGCCCCATCGACCTCGACAACCGAAAAAGCCCCGCCTTGCACCGACGCGTGGGCGGCACTGTTCAGCGCTTTGACATTTGTCGAAACCTTGACCGAACTGGCGACCGACACCTCGTCATTGTCGTCGATGACGAACAAGGTCGTCTCGCCCATGGCCTTGCCGTAGATGTACAGCAGGTTGGACGATTTGATCTCGACGTCCGCGATTTCGGGGTCAGCCAGGAACACGGTTTGCGACGGAGTGTCAAGCTTGAGCAGCTTGCCCTCGCCGGCAAACAAGCTGACCGGGCGGCCGGTGGCTTCGATCAGTGTCTGGGCGGGCGTTGCGGTGGGCAGGGCAAGGGCAGCGGACCCCAAAAGGAAAATCGTTAAAAACTTGGCGGGTGTGGGCAGCACTCGTGACAGCATGGGGGTCCTGATGAAATGAAGCTACGGATCTGTACCTGCAGCAGCGGGAGGAAGGTTTTGCGGGACGGGGTCCTGCAATGAAATGATCTGATCCTTGCGGCCCGAACTGCCGCGAATGATGCGGACGCTGGGCGGCGCGGGTGGCGGGGCGGCGCGTTGCGCCGGGAGGCCGGAAATCTGTGTGGACAGCATGGGTGCATCGTCGACGATCACCGGCATGTCGTCGTTGCCCTGATCGCTGAGCACCAGGATGAGATCGCCGGTGTGTCTGGCCAGGGTCAGCATTTTTGCGCCCTCGGGGTGCAGCTCCAGCGTGATCGCACGCGGCAGGGCGGTGGATTGACCTGCCGGCTGGTCCGTGCCGATCACGCGCACATTGCGCAAAACCGTGCGGACGGCGCGGACGCCATCAGAGCTGTTGTAGGACACCATCACGTCAATCTTGTCCTGAACGCCAATCAGCCCCGCAACAGCCGTTTCACCGGTCAATGGCAAAGAGATCGCGCGCATGCCCGGTCGAAGAGATCCTGACGGGCTGGCGGGTTCAATCGCTGTGACGATCTGTTCTGGCGCAACCTTAGCGGGTTTTTCCTCTATAGGTAGAAGATCCGCTTTGACGAATGGTGTGCTTGCGGGAATGGTCCTATTGGTGGCAACCTTCACCAACGCCGCGCGGTTTTCTGGCGTGTCTGCAATAAGGTCTTTTCCAGCCGGACCTATTTCCATTTCTACAGGTATTAAAATATCTGCGGAAATAGAGGCCCCCAATTCTATTGTTCGATTTGAGAACAAATAGACCTCTTTCGGCACAACGGGAACAACCGTTGCAGCGACCGCTCTGGGGGGCGTTGGTTCAGGCGCATTGTTCGCCTGAACGCCGACCCATGCGACACCGGATGCGATTGCAAGAGAGGTAAAAATAACGACAAAAACGCGCATATCTCTCTCCTTGGGCACTCAAACCCGTTAAGACGGAGCAGTGCCCCCCAATGCAGTCAATACCGTTGCGAACCCGGAAAGGACCTGCAGCCCAAGGGCCTGAACAGTCGCCACAAGTATTGCCGCAATCAAAGCAGCGAACAGACCGTATTCAATTGCGGTCGCGCCGTCTTCGTCGCGTGCGAACTTTTTAATAAAGTTAAAATCCGTCATGATCATTAACCTCACATTTCTCATGCGTTCAAAGCAGGACAATTCCAATTCGGATGCTTATTGCATGTCGGCAATTCCCCGCTCATCCAACTAAATGCACAACTTAAACGGTATCGCAACAACTAATGTTGTCACAATCAAAAAAATACAGACTTTTGATTTCTTTCACGCGGCTTTACATCTTCTTAATATACTTAAGTATAAAATATAATTATACTTAAGTATATTTCATTATATCTAAAGGATTATCCTTTCTGAGCGCGATTTGCGCATTCCTAAGGATCTGCAGCGAAAATAGGAATTAAACTGTGTCACCTTCAAACTCCGTCCTGGGCAACCTTGCCAGCCCCCCCTGCCCGTGCGCGGCGGCGGCTGATCGGATGCGGAGGGGCGGAAATCATGCGATCAAACGTCACCCAACCGCCACCCGAAACGAAGATCAGCCCAATCGGGCACGGTTCAGAAGCGCGACCCATGCGGTTTCGAAAGCACGCTCGGGTGACGCGGAATTTTCCGCCAAGGTCCGGCTGGCTGGCGCGTTCACATCCGTCAGGGTTTCCAGCGCCTCCTGCCAGCTTTGGACATCTTGGCCAGCCACCTGCCGTGCCCCGTTCGGCACATGATCTGACAGCCCGTCAATGCCGTTGACCAGCAGGGACCGTTGCGCCGCAAGTGCCTCGATTGCGACCAGGCCGTAGGCCTCCCAGCGCGAGGGCATGGCGACGGCGTCAACGGCGGCCATGGCGGCGACCGGGTCGGGGGCGAACCCCTTGAACAGGATACGCGGGTCGTCTTCCGCCAATGCGCGCAGACGGCCCTCTTGCGCGCCCTCACCGTAGATATGCAGCGCGATGCCGGGGTTGGTTGTCCGGCGGAACGCACGCACCAGAATGTCGAACCCCTTTTGATCGTCCAGCCGGCCAATCGCGCCGATCACGCGCACCGGGCCCACAGGCGCCGCCAATGCGCGAAAGGCGGACAGGTCCACGCAGGACTGGATCACCAACAGGGCGGCGGGTTTGACCGCGCCGGTTTCCACCAGCCATGCGCCCTGGGCGTGGCTGACGGCAACCACGTGGTTGAACAGCGCATAGGCGGTGCGCAGCAGCGTGGCAAAGCGGCGTTTGCGGGTCACGTTGTGGCGGGTGAAATGGTCGGTATAGCTGTGCTCGACATGGATCAGCGGGGTGCGCGGATGCATCAGGCGCAAGGCCACCAGCATCGCCAGCGCGCGCCAGCTGATGGCCAGATGCGACACGATCACATCGGCATCCAGACGCGCGGTCAGCAGGCTGCCGCGTTTGATGCAGCGCAGGCTGTGGTCTGCCTGTTGCGCCAATGCGGGCGCGGTCAGGATGTGGTCGAGAACGCGCATCACCCCGCCGGCCGTGGTGTCATCCACAAGGTGCAGGACCCGCAGCCGGGTCATTGAACCGTGCCCGTCGGGCGAAACCTGCGCGCCAGCATCATGGCGTTGCGCAGCGCGCTGCCGCCAAAGGCGGAGAGTGCCGCGCTGGCCGCGAGGGTGACAATGGATTTCACCGGCTCTTCGACCAATGGCAGGCGGGACTGTGCGACCCAAGCGCGGCTGAGGGTCTGCGCGCGCGGTGCGTCCAGATCGCTGATCGCGCGGCGGCACAGATAGCGCAGTTGATAGGCGCGGGCGGCGGGGGTGTTGACGGTGAAGAACGCGGGGTTCAGCGGCGTCAGCTTTTCGACCATCCGCTCCCACGCGGCAAGCTGGCGGTCGGTGGCCGCGGACAGGCCGCCTGCGTTGATGCGGTAGCGGGTCAACAGGCCCGGCACGCCCTCGAACGCCCAATCGGTGGTCAGCGCGATACGCAGCCAGCATTCGATGTCTTCGGACTGGCGAAAGGTTTCGTCAAAGTACCAGTCGCGCAGGGTCTCGTGGTGCGGTCGATGGGCGATTTGGTCCAGCACCGCGCGGCGGATCACCGGGGCCGAGCCGTTGCCGATGGGGTTGCGCTTGAAGATATGGCTGGCGGTGACATCGTGCAGGCGCGGGCGCTGTGCTTGTCCGGTCAGCGTGCCGTTGTCGTCCATCAGGGCCGAGCCGGAGTAGCTGATGCCGACGTGTGGATTGGCGTTCAGGTGCGCCACGTGGCGGGCCAGTTTCTGCGGTTCCCACAGGTCGTCGGCGTCGCAAAAGCCGATGACGTCACCACGCGCGGCGGCGATGCCGGTGTTGCGCGCACCGGCAAGGCCGCGATTGGCCTGACGGATCACGCGGACACGCGGGTCGGCGGCAAATTGGGCGGCAATTCCGGGTGTGCAATCGGTCGAACCGTCATCGACGATGATGATTTCAAAATCGGGGTAAGTTTGGGCCAGCAGCGCTGCCAGCGTTTCGCGCATGGTCGCCTGCACGTTGAAGGCAGGCATGATGATGGATGCAAAGGTCATGGCAGGGCTTTCGTTAAAGTTACGAGAACAGGTAAAGGCGCAGCTTGCGTGGCAGGATGGTTGCCACGATGGCGGCACCCAGCGTCATCACGCCGCGACTGACGGGCGACATGAAGCCCGCGGGGGAATGGGCGAGACCGATCAGCGCATGGCGCAGTGCCTTGCCGCGTCCGCGATCAACGCGCAGGGCGCGGCGTGCAAGATAGCGGTGGTGCACGGCGTGGTTGGCGGCGCTGGGGCGCACCCCGAACCTGGCGGCGGTGGTGATGGCCTGTCTGCGCCCCTTTTGCATCGCGTCCAGATCGGTGGACAGCCCGCCGATGCTGGTGCGATACCATGTCTGCAACAGCGGCGTCGGAACCACGCGTGCACCGCAGCCGACCAGACGGATCAGGAATTCAAGGTCTTCGTTGTGGACGATACGCGAGTCAAAGCCGCCACAGCGCACAAAGGCGGACTTGCGCACGGTCAGGTTGGACATGGTGCACACGGGGTTTTCGCCCAGCAATGTCTTGATCGACAGATCGCGGTTGGGCACGTTGGACATCGCCTGTGCGTCCGACGGCACGTTCCGGAAGAAACCGACCTGACCATAGACTCCGTCAATACCTTGATCGCAAAAGATCAGGGCCAGTTCGGTCAACTTGTGCGGCTGCCACAGGTCATCGGCGTCACAAAAGGCGATCAGCCCCGCGTTTGCATGGTCGTTCACGCCGGCGTTGCGTGCGGCGCTGGGGCCTTTGCCGGTGTTGCGCGCCAGACGAAAGCGCGCATCCTGACGCGCCGCTGCTTCGATCAACGCGACGGTGGCATCGGTCGAGCCGTCGTCGATGCAGATGGCTTCCCAGTCAGGAAAGCTCTGCATGGTCAGGCTGGCCAGCGTCTGGGCGATGGTCTCTTCCGCGTTAAAGCAAGGGATGATGATTGAGAAAAGTGGCATGGATCAAGCCTTTGCAAGTTGTGGGCCAAAGGCCTGTGACAGGGCGGGAAGCGAGGCGCCGACCATCAGGACGGTCGCGGTGATGGCGTACCCCGTGGCCACGGCGACCAGGCCGAAGGGCGCGAGGGCGGCTGTGTTCAGCATCAGGGCGGCGGTCATGGCAGCGGTCACCCAGAATTCGCGGTGGGCACGGCCCGTGGCGCGCAGCCAGCCTGCGGTGGCGGACCACAGGGTTGTGGGGATCGCCACCAGACAGAGGATCGACACGATGTCGTCGATGCCCGACCAGCCCGCGCCGAACAGGACCGGCACGTAATAGGGCGCCAGCAGGGCTTGGGCGACCACGGCAGGGGTGATCAGCCCCATGGCCAGCAGGATGCTTTGCCGCAAGGCCATGTTTTTGTCTGTGCTGGCGCAAAGATGCGGGAACAGCACCGTGGAAAAGGCGACCGAGAAGGAGTTGGCCAGGCTGAGGCCCGCGTTGAAGGCCATGAAATACAGGCCCAGTGCCTCGGCCCCCATCAATGTGCCGACGATCAGCTTGTCGGCTTGCAGGCGCAGCGCCTTGACCAGTTCGACCCCCAACACGGCCCAGCCAAAGCTGAGGAAGGGGCGCAGCGGCGCGCGGCCCTGCGACAGGTCCAGCGTCCAGGGGTGCAGGCGGCGCATGGCGATCAGCCAGAACGGTGCGGTCAGCAGACGCGGCAGGATCAGCGCCAGCGCAGAGGGCCAGGCCAGCGCCAACAGCGTCGACAGGATGTTGGCACCCACGATCTGCGCGCCCGAAATGGCCGCCGTCTGGCGCAATTTGCCCGCGCGCATCGCCAGCGCGGTTTGCACCAGCCCCGCGGGCATGAACAGGTATTCGCCCGCCAGCAGCAGGATCAGCGCCAGCAGGACCGCGTTGCCGTTGGCCGCGTAGAGCGCAAGGCCGATGGCGGATTGTGCCACGAAGAGGCCCACGCACCAGACCCAGAAGATGCGATGTGCGGTGGCGCAGGTTTGCGGCAGCTCGGCCTCGGGGGCCGCGATGATCTTTTGACCCACGCCGTTTTCGGTCAGCGCCTTGAGGATGTCCGCTGCCGCCAGTGCCGCCGCCGCCAGGCCGATCTGGGCCAGGTCCAGCGACCGGGCCACCGCCACGACAACCAGCAACCGCGATGCCTTGGCCGCCACTTCGGAGGCGCCATAGGCAAAAAGGTTCTGTGCCATGCGGGTGGTCTTGGGGGTCGCTGTGGGCATTTCGGGGTCCAATCAAATCTGTTGAACCCTTTTTATCGTTGACGATTGCCCGCTGTCTTGGACGCCACAGGAGAGGAAAATGGCGCAACAGAATGGCAACCCTATCCGAAAGGATAGGTGCCCTGACGCCAACGCACCCTCGACCCGTTGACGCGAAGTGCATATCAATGATTCAACTCAAGGATAGTGCCCAAGGATAGTGATTGAGCGTGACGATGAATAAGAGCTTCGGATTTGGATCGGTTCTGATGGCCACGATGGCTCTGGGCAATTGCGCGGGCCTGGATACGCCGGACAACCTTGAGCCGATTGCCGCAGGCGACGGCTATCAGGCGCAGTACCGTGCGCCCGATGTCAGTCGCAGCAATGCGCAATTCCTGCGATCCGAGGCGATCAACGCGCAGAAGTGCCGCCCGCCCAAGGGCGGCATTGCGGGCAAGGGTTCGGGGATGGCGGCCAGTGCGCTGCGTGGCGAGCGGGTCACGCGCAACGATCTGGTCGATGTGCGCGTCGGCGACGATGACACGTTCAACGGCGATTACGTGGTGTCCCGTGACGGCACGATCAAACTGCCGTTCCTGCCGCCGATCCGCGCGCAGGGGCGCCTGACCAGCGAGATTGAAAGCGACATTGCAAGCCAGTTGATCGCGGGGGATTTCTTTGTGGACCGCCCGCGCATCTCGGTGCGGGTGGCTGATTTCGCCTCGGTCACCGTGGGCGTGTCCGGCGCCGTGTTCGAACCGCGCACCGTCGAGATCGGCGGCGTGCCCGGTGATCAGGTGGACAGCCGCCGTCAGGGGGCCTTGGGGGCCTCGACCGAGGCGCGCAACCTGTCGGCGGCCTTGCGGGCGGCGGGCGGTGTGCGGCCTGATGCGGATATTTCCGCGGTCGAGGTGCGGCGCGGCGGGCAGATGTACGTGCTGGACATGCGCGGCGTGTTCGAGGGACAGAATGCCGTCGACATCATGCTGTTGACCGGTGACGAAGTGTCGGTGCCCAGCCGCGGATGTTTCCAGGAGGACCTGATGCGCCCCAGCCCGATCAGCCCGCCGGGGGTTTCGCTGTTCCTGTCGAACCTGACCCAGCCCGCCGCGGGCAATGCCCTGTCTGCCGTGGGGCGCGACGTGCGCGAAATCCCCTATGGCACGCGCTATCTCCAGGCGGTCATCAACACCAACTGCGTGGGTGGCGCACGGGCGACCAGCGCGCACCGGTCGTCGGTGCTGTTCTCGCGCAATCCGGTGACGGGGGTGTCGGTGGTGATCGAGCGTGACATTGAAAACCTGCTGCGGCGGGCGGACCGGGATGACTATGACCCCTACCTGCTGCCGGGGGATTCCATCGCCTGCTATGACAGCACGATCACCAACATCGGTGAGGTTGGCCGGGTTCTGGGACAACTCGCGCTGTGACGCGCGGGCTTTAGGCCTCGCGCGTGCTGCCGCGCCGCTCCGCGCTCATCTGCGGCTGCGTGGCGGCCCAGACATCCGGCAGGCGGTCGATGGCCTGAACCATCTGCGCGGTGTCGCCCGATTTGGCCGCTGTTTCGACCGCGATCAAGGCGGCGCGCAGGTCCACGGCCCCCAGCGCCGCAGAGCTGCCCGCGATGCGGTGGGCGCGTTGGGCGATCTCTTCGGTTGAATGGTTTGCGTGGTCTTGCAGGTAGGCGATAACCTCCGCAACCTCGGCCGCATAGCGCGCCAGCAGATTGGCCAGCGCGTCGACCCCCAGCGTGTCGCGCAGGTCGTCCAGATAGGCAAAGGCGACAGCGCCCGCCCCCTCGCCCGCCGCGCCGGGCGTTTCCTTGCCAGAGACCACCTGATTGGCGATTACGCGCATCAACCCCTCGCGGCTCAGCGGTTTGGTCAGGATGTCGTTCATGCCATCCGACAGAAAGGCCTCTTGTTCGTCGGCCATGGCATTGGCGGTCAGGGCGACAATCGGGGTGCTGGCGCTGGCGCCTGTGCCTGCGCGAATGGCGCGGGTGGCGCCGCGTCCGTCCAGCACCGGCATGCTGATGTCCATCAGGATCAGGTCGAACCTGTGTGCCTGCGCCATGTCCACGGCGATCTGGCCGTTGTGCGCCTCGGTCACCTTGTGCCCTGCGGACAGCAGCATCTCGCGGGCGACGACGCGGTTGATTTCATTGTCTTCCACCAGAAGGATATCGCTGGGCCGGACATTGGCCTGTGTCGCCCGCTGGTCCTGAACATCCGTGGGTGGTGCCACGGGTTCGATCGGCAGGTGGATGGCAAATGTGCTGCCCCTGCCCTTTTCGCTTTCCACGGTAATCGTGCCGCCCAGCGCCTTGACGAAGCGTTGCGCGATGCCCAGCCCCAGCCCCGTGCCCCCCACATCGCGGTCATAAGAGCTGTCACCGGTCATGAAATCGTCAAAGATCTGCGCCTGCAGGTTGGCATCCATGCCGATGCCCGTATCATTGACGGTGATCTGCAGGATCGGCCCGACGGACGGGTCGTTCGCAACCTCGGTGTCCACCGAAACACGGCCATTGCGGGTGAATTTGACCGCGTTGCCGATCACGTTCATCAGGACATGCTGAATGCGGTCGCGGTCGGCGCGTATCCAGTCGGTCCGGGCGCCCGTCCACCCCCACTCAAGCGTGGTGTCATTGGCCAATGCCGCCCCGCTCTGGTTGTCGATGATATCTTGCAGCAGGTCGCTGAAGTTCATCACCACGGGCCGCAGGCGCAGCTTGCCCGCGTCGTATTTGGTGATGTCCAGAACGTCCGAGATATGGCTCATCAGCAGCTTGCCCGAGGTGTCCATATTCTTGATATAGCGTGCCTGTTTCGCGCTCAGCCGGGTGTCGCGCAGCAGGGTCAGGTTGCCCAGAAGACCGTTCAGGGGGGTGCGGATTTCGTGGCTCATCGTGGCCAGGAAATCGGTCTTGGCCTTTTCGCCGGCCAATGCGCGGTCGCGGGCGACGACCAGTTCGCGTTCGGACTGCACGCGTTGGGAAATGTCGCGCAGGAAGGCGATGAAAATTTCACCCTCGTCCGTGCTGGCGGCCTGGATTGCGAATTCGACCGGGAAAATATCACCGTTGGCGCGTTTGGCTTCCAGCTTTACCCGGCCCTTGCCGACCACGTTGCGGGCGCCGCCTGTGCGCACGCGCCGCATCCCGGCCTCGTGGGCGGCGAGGTGATGGTCGGGCACGATCAGTTGGCCCAGATCGCTGCCGATGGCATCTTCGGCCTTGTGGCCGAACATCTGCTCGGCCGCGGCGTTGAACACCAGGATACGGCCCTGCGCGTCGCTGACGATGACCGCATCAAGAGCCGTATCGGTGACGATGTTCATACGCGCGCCCGCCTCTATCGCCTCGGCGCGACGTTTGACGTTCTGGGCGTTCAGACGCCCGAGATAGGCGGCAAGAAAGACCAGGACCAGCATGAGAAAGGTCACGCCAGCGGCCAGTTGCGTCAGGGTGACCGAGATGCTGTTGCGGCGATGGTCGGAGTCCAGGGCAAAGAAGTTCAGGCCCGAATTCGCAAGCTTGCGCACGTTGGGCCGCACCGCGTTCGTCCGCTCCAGCAGGTCGGGCAGCGCAAGGATCAGGTCCGGGTCGCTGGCGTCGATGGCGCTGATCGACCTGTTCAGAAAGGTCTGAACGATGCGCAGGTTGCGGGAAAATTCGGGCAGGTCGCGCAGGCTGGCATAGATCGAGGCCTGTCCCAGCGTGCTGATCCGGCTGTAGAAGATATCGAACTCGCGCCGCAATGACTTGAGGTCCGGCACAGGTTCGGCGGTGGATTCGGTCAGGTGCATCTGGAATTCAAGGAATTCCACCTCGGCCTGCGAGAGGGTCCATTGCACGTTGTCCGAGCTGGCCGAGTTCAACAGCTTCAGGTCGCGGGTGACGTTGCTGGACAACAAGACGATACCGGCAAGGCCAATCGCCCCCAGGAGGAGGAAGGCGATCAGCCGTGCGCGGTATCCCTTGTTGTTCGAGAGGTGCAGAGCGATGTTCCCGTTGTTGAAGGACGTCAGAGTGCAACGCGCCGGTTAAGGCAAGTCTAGTCCAATGCCTCGATCCGGTCGAGTTGCCAGATGCTGCGCGAATAGATCACTTCCGAGCGGTAGGCCGCATCGCTGTCATAGGGGTAGACGATCCACAGCGGCCCCTTGTCGCGGACGGACATGGTGGCGTCGTCCATCTTGTAGGCGATGATCGGACCGCCCTCGACCGCGTCGGTCAGCGGAATGTCCACGGCATAGTCGTTGATTGCCGTAGCGCGCAATGTGGCGCCGTCTATGCCCAGACGGTCGGCCAGCACCTTGAGCGACACACCCTGGAATGTTTGGGTGCCTTCGCTCCAGATGGTGGAGGTCTCGAACGTGGTGGCGTCGAGGTCTTCCAGCATCTCAAGGTCGAACTGCGCGGTATCGTCCACGTTGGTGGTGGCGATCTGGCCCGAAACGGTCAGGATCACATCGCCCTCGGGCGCTGCAAGGTCTTGCGCAAGAAGCGGCAGCGCACTGAGTGCGAGGGCGGCTGTTGCGAGAGTGATATGGCGAAGCATGGTTAACGTCCCGTGAGTGGTGTTGAGACCTTTATGACGGAAAACTGCGCCGTCTGCATCAGGTCAGAGGGATAGGCACCTATCCGAAGGGGTAGGTGTCGGTTCAGGCAGCGCAGGACATCGGGGCGGTACAGTCGCTCAGAAACGCGCCCAGTTCGCGTTGCAATTCGGGCCGGTCCAGCGCAAAGGCGACGGTCGCCTGCACAAAGCCCTGCACGGAGCCGCAGTCGAATCGCGTACCGTCAAAGCGGAACCCGGTGACGCCGGTGCGGTTCAGGTCCGCGCTGATCGCATCGGTCAGCTGCAGTTCCCCGCCCGCCCCCGGACCGATGTCGGCCAGACGGTCGAAGATCGACGGCTCAAGGATATAGCGGCCCACGATGGCGCTGGTCGAGGGGGCATTTTCGGGGCGTGGTTTTTCCACCAGGCCGCGTGCCTGCGCAAGCCGTCCGCGGGTGTTGGCCACGTCCAGTATGCCATAGGACGAGGTCGCAGCACGGGGCACGTCCATCGTGGCGACCATGTGCCCGCGATGCTCGGCATGGGCGGCAACCATCTGGCTCAGCGCGCCTTGAGGGCTGCGGATCACGTCGTCGGGCAGCAGCACGGCAAAGGGTTCGTTGCCGATCAAGCGCGCGGCCAGACGGACGGCGTGGCCCAGACCCAGCGGGTTGTTCTGACGGACGAAGGACAGTGCCCCTTCGGCCATGCGGGTGCGGTCCAATGCGGCAAGGGCTGCGGTTTTGCCATTGGCGGTCAGGCGCTGTTCAAGGGCCGCGGCGGTGTCGAAATAGTCCTCCAATGCGCCCTTGCCTGCGGCGGTCACGAATATGAACTCTTCGATGCCTGCGGCGCGGGCTTCGTCCACGGCGTATTGGATCAGCGGGCGATCCACCAGCGGCAGCATCTCCTTGGGGATGGATTTGGTGGCGGGCAGGAAACGGGTGCCCATGCCTGCGACGGGAAAGACGGCTTTGCGAATGTGTGACATATTTCAGGTCCTTTTGTACGTATTTCAGGGGGGGGATCAGTAGGCGCCGCGGCCCGAGGTGACCGCGCCAAAGGTTTTCAGGATCAGGATCAGGTCCAGCATCAGGGTGCGGCTGTCGGCATAGGACAGGTCCATCTCGACCATCTGGTCAAAGCCGATGGTGGCGCGGCCCGACACTTGCCACACACCGGTGATGCCGGGTTTGACCGCCAGACGGCCCAGCGCGCGGGCGGGGTACGCGGCCACTTCGCACGGCAGTGCGGGGCGCGGGCCGACGATGGCCATTTCGCCGCGCAGCACGTTCAGGATTTGCGGCAGCTCGTCGATGGAAAAGCGGCGGATGAAGCGGCCCACGCGGGTGACGCGGGGATCGTGGCGGGATTTGAAGCACACGCCTTCGCGGTCGGACGAGGCCAGCAGTGCGTCGCGGCGTGTTTCGGCGTCGGTGGTCATCGAGCGGAACTTGAAAATGCGGAACTCTTTGCCGTCGCGGCCCACGCGGGTCTGGCTGAACAGGACCGGGCCACGGCTGTCGGCCTTGATCGCCAGCGCGGTCAGCGCCAGCAGCGGCGACAGCAGCACCAGAGCGCTGCCTGCGACGGTCACGTCCAGAAAGCGGCGCTGCACATCCGCGACGGGCAGATGGCGCAGGGCCTTGATACCGGCATGTGCCAGAAAGCTGGCATTGCCCGCGAGATAGCGTTTGGCCATGCGGCGCGGTTCTTGAGCCAGACGCCAGACCCATTCCAGCCGCGCGCGGCGGACAGCCTTGGGCGCGCGGACGACGGTGCCTGCCAGAAAGTCGAACAGCGCGCCCACGGCCAGCGTCAGCGGTGCGTCGATCCGGTGGGCGTTTGCGTGCAGCCAAAGCTCTTGCATCGGAACACCCAGCGCCACCAGCACGATGTCGGCGCCGCTGTCGTTGATGTCGTGGATCACCGCGTCGGTGTCCGCAGCGCCGGCAAAGCCGTCGCGGGTGCCGGCGATGCGCAGGTCGGGGATGGTGTTAACCAGACGGTTGGCGGCGGCCTGTGCGGTGCCGGGGGTGCCGCCGAACAGATAGACCGATTTGCCCATGCTGGCTGCCTGTGCCAGCAACGCGGGCACCAGATCGGTGCCGTTCAGGTTTGCCGCCAGCCGTTTGCCGGTCATGCGACCCGCCAGTTCCACCCCGATGCCGTCGGGCAGCAACATATCGGCGGTTGCAACAGCCTGTGCATAGGCGGTGTCGCGGCGGCGGATGTTGCAGCAATGCGCGTTCATGAAATAGGCGCGGCGACGGCCCGGAGCCAGCAGCGCCGCGATGGCCTGCGTCTGGGTTGCATTGACCAGATCCAGCCCCAAAGCGGACAGATGGGCGGTGCTGATCCGTGCAGGGACGGCAGGCATGTAAGCGGTGGTGTCAGTGGCGAAGGCAGCGTGTTTCATCGGGCAAGTCCTTGAGGTTGCAGAAGTTGCCTCAAGGTCGCCGATGCGCTGTTGCCGCTCAACGGAGCGGACGGACAGCCGCGCGCCACTTTGGTTAACGAACCGTTACCAGTGGGACAAAGCCCTATCCGGTTGGACAGGAGGCTATCCGGTTGCGCTGTGGAGCGGTCACAAATTTGCCTGAATTTCAGCGTGCAAGGTCCGCAATAGATGTTTAGACATTGTGCTACTTAAAGGAGAACGACATGCGTGTTTTGATTGCGGACGACCACGACTTGCTGCGCGATACGCTTGTGCTGTTTCTCGAAGCGCAGGGTGACATCGAAACCCGGACGGCCGCCGACCTTGAAGAAGCCTGCAAATTGATCACGAACGAGGACCGGTTTGATCTGGTGCTGTTGGATCTGAACATGCCCGGCATGAACGGGCTGGCCGGGTTGAAACATGCGCTGGCTCTGGATGGCGGGCAACGGGTGGCGCTGCTGTCGGGTGAGGCCACGCGCGAGATCGCCGAGCAGGCGCTGGAGGCAGGGGCCGCCGGTTTCGTGCCCAAGACGCTGCCGGCGAAATCCATGATCAACGCGGTCAAGTTCATGGCCATGGGCGAACAATACGCCCCCATCGACTTTATGACCGCTGTCGACGAAACCGCCAAACACCCGCTGGCGGAAAAGCTGTCGCCGCGCGAGTTGCAGGTGTTGAAAGGGTTGACCGAGGGCAAGTCGAACAAGGAAATCGCCCGCGATCTGGACATCACCGAACCCACGGTGAAGCTGCATATGAAGACGCTGTACCGCAAGGTCGGGGCCGCCAACCGCACGCAGGCGGCGCTGATCGCGCGCGAGGCGGGGCTGATCGCGCGCGAGGCGGGGCTGTACTGACCTATCCCGACGGATAGGGCCGGTGCCCCCAATGCCCCCGCGCCCAGCCATGCGCGTGCGCGCGGTACAGTTAAAACTTGGTTAATGTCACGGGCAAAGGAGACGCCCGATGACACATCAAGACGCCACAGCATTCGCCCCCCCTGCCCCCGCCAAACGCCGCATTTCGATGCGCCGCATCCTGTTGGGTGGCCGTGTCAGCGACCTGGGTCGTTTCCCGCGCTATCTGGCCTTTGCGTTGATGGGGGGCACGCTGATCTGGGCGCCAATCACCGGCTACCTGCGCACCGCGCCGTTGTCGTTCAAATCGCAGACCTCGCTGATTTTGCCCGGCTCGGGCGCATCGGCTTCGCTTAACCTGAACGGGATCGGACAGGCGTCGTCCTATGCCAACTCGGCCTTTTCCAGCAATTCGGTCAGCCCGACCGAGACCTACAAACGGCTGATCGGCGCGGACCGAATTCTGGCGGCGGCGGCCACGTCGATGGGGCTGAGCCGTCAGGCGTTTGGCAAGCCGCGCATCAACCTGGTGGACCAGACCAGCCTGATCCATCTGGAAATGACCGGCGGCAGTGCCGAGGATGCGCAGGCGCGCGGTGACGCGCTGTTGGCGGCGTTCTTTGCCGAGCTGGACGCGCTGCGGGCCGATGAACAGAACACCCGTGAGGACAGCGGGCTGGCTGCGATTGCCGACTATCGCAATTCGGTCGCGGCCACCCGTGCGGATATCGCGCGGTTGCAGGACGAAACGGGGCTGGTGTCCAGCGAGCAATATGATGCCATGGTCGAAACCACCCGCCTGTTGCAAAGCCGGGTTCAGGATCTGGCGGCGACGCTGAGCGAAAAGACCCAGAGCGTGGCGTCGCTGGAGGCCACGCTGGGCCTGCCCGCCACGGCGGCGGCGGCCACGTTGAAGGTATACGCCGACGCGCAGTTCCTGACGCTGACCGAAGAGGTCGGCACACAGGCGGCCAAGCTGTCCGAGGCGCGGTCGCAATTCGGGGAAGGTCACCCAAAGGTTCAGGATGCCCGCGCGGCCCATGCGGCGGCCACCGGGGCCGCCTTGCGGCAGGCGGTTGCGGTGACGGGATTGGACCCCGAGCAACTTAAGGGGCTTGATCTGGCACCCGCAGGCGCGCGGGCCGATCTGCTGGCGCAACTGGTGCGGATGGATGCGGAGCGCGCAGGCATCGTGCAACAGCACGCCACCCTGTCGGCCCGGCTGGCCGAGGATATGGCCAAGCAGCAAGGGCTTGCGGCGGCGGCGGCGCGGTTGCAAGACCTGCAACGCGACTTTTCGGTGGCCGAGGCGGTCTTTGCCACCGCCATCGCGCGCACCCAGTCGACCAAGTCCGATGTCTATGCGTCCTATCCGCTGGTGCAGGTGCTGGAAAACCCGTCCCTGCCCGACCGCCCGTCGTCGCCCAACCGCAAGCTGGCGGTGGCTGCGGGCGGTGCTGCGACGATGATGATGTTGCTGGGCCTGATGCTGGGCTGGATGCGCTCGGCGCTGATCGGGCGGCTGATCGGCCTGCGCAAGGGTGCAGCATGACACCGCAGAACCCCGCCGAACGGATGGTGTACCGCGCGATGGTCTACACCTGGCCGCTGTACGCGGTGGGCGCGCTGTACGTGGTCGGGCCGGTGCTGGCCTGGGTGCTGGGCGGCATGGCGGCGCTGGCGCTGTACCTGGGGCCTGCCATGCGCGCGGACCTGCGTGCGACGGGATCGGTGCCGCCGCTGGTCTGGTGCTGGTTCATCGGCATGTTCGTGATGCTGGTGGCCCTGTGGGTGGGGCATCTGGACTGGGGGCTGGGGCTGAAACAGACGATCAAGTCGTCCATCGGCTGGGCCAAGGGCTGGGCGTTGCTGGCGTTGTTCCCGCTGGTGGGGGCGGTGCTGCCGGTCCGGCGGTCGCTGTTGATCCGGGGGCAATGCGTGATCGGCGCGTGGACGCTGGTGCTGGCCCCGCTGTTGCTGATCGCGCCCTATGTCGGCCTGCCCGAGCGCATCTTTACCTCGCCGCTCAAGGCTGTGGGCGGGCCGGGGCCTGAATATTTCTCGGTGTTCCTGTTCACTTACGATCCGGCGAGCTGGACGCCTCGGTGGCAGTTCTATGCGCCCTGGTCGCCCTTTGCCGCGCTGCTGGGTGTGGTCATGGTGCTTTTTGCGCTTGAGGAGAAAGACCGCAAATGGATGCTGGCCGGTGTCGGCGCGGGTATCCTGATGATCCTTGCGTCCAAGTCGCGGATGGGTCTGGTCGGGCTGGTGGCCTGCACCATCGCGCCGCGCATGATGCCGCTGCTGCTGAAAGGCTGGGCGTGGCATGTGACGGCCACCCTGACCGCGTCGCTGGCGGTGCTGGGCACGGCGCTGGTCGCATTGGCGCAGGACGCAGTTGCCACGTTCAAGGGCGCGCGCGCCGACAGCACGCGGGTGCGCGAGACGCTGCAACGCATTGCCTATGAACGGTGGCAGAACGAGGCGGTTTGGTTCGGCCACGGCACCATTCACCCCGGATCGCACGCGGTGGAGTATATGCCCATCGGCAGTCACCACACGTGGTTCGGATTGCTGTTCGTCAAGGGCCTGGTGGGGTTTGCAGCCCTGTTGGTGCCGATGGTCTGGCACACCTGTTTCGCAATGCTGGATGCCGCCCGACACCCGCGTGGACGGCTGCCGATGGGTATCTTGATGACCATCGTTCTGTTGTCCTTTGGCGAGAACCTGGAAATCGAGGCCTATATGCTGTGGCCCGGGCTGACACTGCTGGGCGTGCATCTGCGCGAGGTGGCACGGGACATCAAGGGCGAAGCGGACCTGCAACCGGGGCAATGACAACCCTGCGCCGGATGCCGGTTTGCGGTCCGTCAGCCTTGATGTGTTTCAACAGGAGCCTGCGCTGATGCGTCGGGCGCGGCCAGCGCCTCCAATTCTCCCAGCATCGAAACCGCATGCGCGGCATATGGCTCGATCCAACGTTTCTGAACGTCATATATCGGGAGCGCGTCGAGGTGGTTCCAACGTTCCCGGCCGCGCCGTTCGACAACCACAAGGCCCGCTTTTTCAAGCACCGAGAGATGCTGCATCACCGTGCAGCGATCCATATCCGTCATCACCGCGCAGAGCGCGCCGGTCGTCTTCGGCTGATCCTTGATCATATCAAGAATCCGGCGCCGCACACGATGGCCGAGCGCCTTGAACAGGGCATCATATTTATCTTCATTTGACATGTTATAATTTTATAACATGATAGACAGCAACGCAAAGGAGATTCGCATCATGGAGTTAAAATTCTCAGTGGCAGGGCGCATATCCAAACCGGTTGATGACGTCTTTGAAGCCGTGGTCTCTCCTGACAGCCTGTCACAGTATTTCACCACCGGTGGCGCAAAGGGACGCCTGCAAACCGGTGTCGAAGTGACATGGGATTTCCATGACTTTCCCGGTGCCTTTCCCGTTCTCGTGCAGGAGGTCGTGCAGAACGAAAAAATCGTGCTGCAATGGGAGGCGGACCAAAAAACCGCCACATGGACCACCGTGACCATGGAATTCACCCCGCTGGACGGGAACCGCACCTTGGTACGGATCAGCGAACATGGCTGGCCGGAGACCGAGGCGGGCCTGGGCGCCTGCCTGGGCAACTGCGAAGGCTGGACCGGGATGCTGTGCGCGATGAAGGCCTGGATGGAGCACGGGATCAATCTGCGCGACGGGTTCTACAAATAGTTCGAACACCCCAGAAGGAGCGCCATCACATGCAACCGGGTAAAAACATTGCCATCAAGGTGCCTTTGCATCGCTGGGAAGAGACCGTGGCCTTTTATCGCGACAAGGTGGGCCTGCGTGTCAGGCGCGCGTTGGACAACAGCACGGGATTCGACTTTGGCGGCATGACGCTGTGGATCGACCGGGTGCCACATCAAAGTCAGACAGATGTCTGGATCGAGTTGTTCGACGAAGATCCGACAGCCGCGCTGTCGCGTCTTGGCAGCCCCTGCCGGGACGCGCTGGAACCGCTGACCGACGTGACCGGGCATTGGACATCTGACCCGGCAGGCACTGTAATCCTGCTGCGTCGTGAACAGATGGGATGACCTGAACCCTGACCTAGGAGACAGCCAATGATCCGCAACAAGGCCGCTGTATTTCTGTGGTTCGACACCGAGGCCGAAGCCGCGGCAAACTTTTATGCCGAGACGTTCCCCGACAGCCATGTGGACAAGGTCATCCGCATCCGCGAGGGCGTCTCGGACGCCCCGGCGGGAACCGCTCAGCTGGTGGAAATGACATTGCTGGGACTGCCCTACGTCCTGCTTAACGCGGGGCCAGATGTTCAACCCAACAACGCCTATTCGCTGCAGGTTTATACCGAGGATCAGGCCGAAACCGACCGGCTGTGGGCTGCCATCACGGGCAATGGCGGCGAAGAGATCATGTGCGGCTGGTGCAAGGATCGCTGGGGGTATCGCTGGCAAATCACCCCGCTCAT
Source organism: Pseudosulfitobacter pseudonitzschiae (assembly GCF_900129395.1). Taxonomy (GTDB): domain Bacteria; phylum Pseudomonadota; class Alphaproteobacteria; order Rhodobacterales; family Rhodobacteraceae; genus Pseudosulfitobacter; species Pseudosulfitobacter pseudonitzschiae. The sequence continues at coordinate 409,704 of NZ_FQVP01000002.1, read as the reverse complement.
CCTGATGGACGCGCTCTCGCATCCGGACCCTGCGGCATCGGCGCGGGCGCAGGCCGCCATGATGCAGATGCGCAAGATCGAGATTTCAGACATCGAGGCTGCATTGCGGGGCGCGACACCGACATGAAGAAAGAACGCACCGAAATCATCAAAAGCGCGGACTGTGGGAATTCTCCGAAGAATGCTTTTGTGCAGGCAATCGCGATTGCACTGGAGACAGGCGAGGCCGATCCGGAAAGCTTTGCACCGACGGTAACGTGGGACACATCCGCGACCGACCGGATCGAAGGGCGAACGGCGTTGATCGAGGCGATTGAAGCCAGGTCAGTGCCGACGAAGGTTGTGATCGAACACGCCATTTCACACGGGCGGGTTGGAGCCGCGACCGGGGAAACGATCATGGCGAACGGCCACAGGCGCCGCTTCAGCCACGTGCTGACCTTTACAAACAGCAAGGCCACAACTGTCGCCACCCTCAAGAGCTTTCGCTGACATCCCACCAGCCGCAATATTGCTTGCGGCACGCGTTGCGGCTGGTGGCCTGTCTTCTTGAGAGACTTTCCATTTTCCGCCGAAACCGACGCAAGATGCGCGAAAACTTGCCAGCGGAGCAAACCCGCCCATTGACGGCGAAGGCTTGCCGTTGCGCGCCGCAATGACAAATTCCTGTGGCGCAGTCGGGCAGCATCCGTAGAAGCGGGACAAAAAACAGCAGGCTTGAACGCAAGACTCAAAGAGCAGGAGTGCAGTTTTTCTGTGCAGGATAATGACGCAAGGCAATTGCCGACAGGTGGCGCGGTGCGAGCCGAGCCTATTCAGGTGCGCGGTCGCTTTCTGACGGCAATCGCGATCCGGATCGAGGTCGATACCCCGGACGCAAGCTTTTTTGCGGCGCTGGATGAAAAGATCAGAAGCGCTGCAAACCTCATGGTGGGGGCCCCTATCCTGCTGGATTTCGAAAAGGTGCCGGGATTCGCAAGCCGGGATCACTTGGGCGAACTGGTCAGGGCCATCCGCGCAAAGGGGCTTTTGCTTTTCGGGGTGCAGAACGCCACGCCGGAGCAGCAGGCCCTGGCAGAAGAATTTGGCCTGATCCAGGTTCTGGTCGGCCGGGACACGCCCGTCCAGCAGGCGCGCGCCGTCTCGCCCCGGCGGTCGCGCCTTGTGGCGCAGCCGGGGAACAAGGTCATACACAGGCATGTCCGTTCCGGTCAGCTGGTCGTGGCGGAACGCGGCGATCTTACGATTATCGGGTCGGTTGCCTCAGGTGCAGAAGTCCTGGCCTCTGGCAACATCCACATCTACGGCACCCTGCGCGGCCGTGCCATGGCAGGCGTGGAAGGCGATACGAACGCCCGGATTTTCTGCAGCAAGCTTGAGGCAGAGCTTCTTGCCATCGCGGGGCTCTTCAAGACGAGCGAGACGATCCACCCGGACCTGCGCCGTTGCAACGTTCAGGCCTTTCTCGAAGACGAAACACTCCACATTGAGAGACTTGTATGACACAGCTGAAAGACAAAGCGCCCCTTGGCAAAGTGATCGTCATCACTTCGGGCAAGGGTGGCGTAGGCAAGACAACCTCTGCTGCGGCGATTGCCGCAGCATTGGCAAAACGCGATTTCAAGACAGTCGTGATCGATTTTGACGTGGGCCTGCGCAATCTCGACATGATCATGGGGTGCGAGCGCCGGGTCGTCTTTGACTTTATCAACGTCATTCAGGGCGAAGCGCGCCTGAAACAGGCCCTGATCCGGGACAAGCGGCTTGATACGCTTTGGATTCTGCCAACCTCGCAAACCCGCGACAAGGACGCCTTGACCAAGGAAGGTGTCGAGAAGGTTCTGAATGAGCTGAAAGAGCAATTCGATTACATCATTTGCGACAGCCCCGCAGGGATCGAACGCGGCGCACAGCTGGCGATGTATTTCGCCGACGAAGCCGTTGTGGTGACCAACCCCGAAGTGTCGTCCGTGCGCGACAGCGACCGGGTTCTGGGCCTTTTGGCAAGCAAGACCAAACGCGCCGAAGACGAGGGCGCAGAGGTCAAGGCGCAAGTGCTTGTGACCCGTCTTGACCAGCGCCGGATTGACGCTGGCGAAATGATGACGATCGACGATGTGCTGGAAATCCTGGCCGTTCCGCTGTTGGGCGTCATTCCAGAAAGCACGGCGGTTTTGCGCGCCTCGAACGTCGGCATGCCCATCGTGCTGGACGAGCCTTCAGCCGCAAGCCGGGGCTACGAGGCCGCCGTGGCGCGGCTGTTGGGCGAAGAGGTCGATACGCAGACAGAGCGGGATAAAAAACCCGGCTTTTTCAGCCGCCTCTTTGGAGCGCCAGCATGAGCCTGTTTGGATTCTCGTTCAGACCGCGCCGCGCCAAATCCGCAAAGACTGCGAAGGACAGGCTGCAGATCCTGCTTGCCCACGAGCGCAGTGATGGGTCGGAGGGGCCGGATTACCTGCCGATGCTGCAGGCCGATATTCTCGCGGTTATCCGCAAGTACATGGAGATCAAGGAAGACGAAGTCGACATCCAGATGGAGCGGAACGACGACGTATCCAGCCTTGAGATCAATATCGAGATACCGTCAGCCGGACGTGAAAAATCTGTCACCTCCACGCCTCTGCGCAAAAGAGCCGGGTTGGGGTGACCAAACGGCTTTGGTCCTGAAGGACGCTGCGCCCTTGTCCGGGGCTGACAAAAGACCGGCCACCGCGACATGGTGCGCGGTGACCGGTCCAGCGCCAACACGGCTGCCTTACTGTTCAGCGGGTTTGCGGCGGCGGCGCACCATTTTGACCAGCGGCCAGACAATCACCAGCACGGTCACCGCAGCCAGAACGGCAGAGATCGGACGCGTCACCAGTTCGGTCATATCACCGCGACTGATGAGCAGCGCGCGGCGCACGCTTTGCTCGGCCATCGGACCCAGGATCATCCCCAGGATGACGGGCGCCAGTGGAAAGTTGACTTTTTCCAGAAAGTACCCGGCAAAGCCCGCGGCCAGCATCACCCAAAGGTCAATCGCGCGTCCATTGATGACGTAAACGCCAACGCACATCAGGATCAGGATCGTCGGCACCAGCAGAACGCCCGGCAACCGCTGGAACTGCGCGAAAACGCGGGTCGCCACGGCACCGCCCAGTGCAAAGATCAGGACCGAGGTGATCAGCATCTCCATCATGAAGCCCCCCACAAGGGTCGGGTTCTGGTGGAACAACTGCGGGCCGGGTTGCAGGCCGTGGATCGTCAGCGCGCTGAGCACCAGTGCTGCGACCACGTTGCCGGGAATGCCCAAAGCCAGTGCCGGGATCATCGACGCCGCGTTGTCGGCATTGTTGCCGCATTCGGCGGCGGCGACGCCCTGGGGGTTGCCCTTGCCAAAGCTTGACGGGTCGTCCGAGGCATTCTTGGCCGCGTTATAGCTGAGGAACGCCGCGATATTTCCGCCCGCCCCCGGCAGGATACCGACGCCGATGCCAATGCCCGAGGCGCGCAGCCACGTTGGGATCAGTCCCCGGATTTCCCCTTTTTTAAAGGGCACGTCAGCCAGCTTCAACTGCGCCGCCGAAAGCCCCTTGAGATCGCATTTCTCTGCCAGTTGCAGGACGGGGGGCAGCGCGTAGAGGCCGACAAGCACAACGATCAGGTCAAGACCGCCCAAAAGCCATGTCTGCCCAAAGGTGAACCGCGCCTGCCCCGACAGGTTGTCGATCCCGATCGTGCCGATCAACAGGCCCAGCACGGCGGCCATGATGCCCTTGACCGGATCGGAACCGACCATGACGGCCACCGAGGCCATGCCGAAAATCGCAATCCAGAAATACTCGGCCGGTCCAAAGAACAGGGTCACCCGCGCCAGCATCGGCCCCATCGTCATCAGGGCAATGGCGCTTGCGATCCCGCCGATGGCCGACGACCAGCAGGCGATTTTCAACGCTTTCGAGGCCTCGCCACGGTCGGCCATGGGAAAGCCGTCAAAGGTGGTGGCGATCGAGGCGGGTGTGCCGGGAATGCGCAGCAGGATCGCGGGAATTGCACCGCCGTACATCGACCCGTTGTAGATGCCGGCAACCATGGCCAGCGCGACCAGGGGGTCCATGGAATAGGTCAGCGGCAACAGCAGCGCGATGGCCATGACCGGATTCAGACCGGGCAACGCCCCGATGAACACGCCCAACAGCGTGGCCCCGATCATCGCCGTCAGCGGGCCGAAGCTCAGGACGTGGGAAAGCGCATTGGTATAAAACTCCATCTCAGCCTCCCACGGCGTTCAGGGACAGGATCAATTCGCGCGGCAACGGTTTCTCAAGCAGGACCGAGAACACGAGATAGATAAGCGACATGAACACCGCCGCGACCGTCAGCGCGTAAACCAGACGCCGGAACCCCAGCGCCAGCGGCATGGCCAGCACCAGGAGAAAAGACGCGGTGTAAAACCCCAGGGGAATGACCAACGCCACGTAGATTGCGGAAACCAGCGCAGCGGTGCCCAGTTTCGCAGGCGCATTGACCAAGGCACGCGGCTGATCCGTGGGTTGCCGCAGCGCCTTGATCGAAACAGTTGCACCAAGGAGCGTCAGGACAAGGCCAAGCACCATCGGATAGGTTCCGCTGGCCCCCTTGTAGCTCGTTGCCATCCAGGCCGCAAAAATGCCGATGCCGACAAAGATCAACCCAAGCACGATGTCCTGACGCTTTTCCATTGGTTACAGGCCCAGAGCCTTGGACACTTCGGCAAGTGCGTCGTATTCCGATTGCAGCCGCGCACCGAGCGCATCGCCCTTCACGACATTCGGCACTTCGCCCTTTGTCGCGAGAAACTCGACATAGCTGGGATCGTTGACGGCCTCGTCGATGACATTCGCCAGCATCTCGACAACCGCCGGGTCCATATCTTTGGGGCCAAGGATCGCACGCCACAGCAAGGTTTCCTTGTCGGCCAGCCCAAGGGCCTCAAGACCGGATGCGCCTTCAAGTGCCGGAACGTCGGCGGCCGATGTCACGATAGGGCATTTGGCCTCGCCGCTTTCGACATAGGGCAGCACGGTCGAGATCGACCCGCCGTAGATGTCCACGTGACCCCCCAGAAAGTTCTGCAGGGTTTCACCCGCGCCACCGAAAGGAATGGCAACGGCGTCGATGCCCTTGGCCTGGAAAATACGCTCGGCTGCCAATTGCATGGTGCCGCCGATCCCGTCATTGCCATAGGTGTACTTGCCGGGATTGGCTTCGAGCTCGGCCAGGAAATCGGCACCGGTGGTCACGGGGAAATCGGCCTTGACGCAGAGCGTATAGGCGGTTTCCGAAGTCGACGCGATGGGTGTGAAACTGTCGAGCGAATAGGCCACATCCTGGACCTGAGGAACAGTGGTCAAGGGGCTGTTCCATGTGGCAAACAACGCATAGCCGTCGGGTTTGGCCTGCATGAATTGTGATGCGCCGACCGAGCCACCGCCGCCACCGACGTTCAGAATGGCGATGGAGGTGCCCAGCTTTTCTTCGAGCAGAAGCGCCAGCTTGCGTGCGCTGGTGTCGGTGCCACCGCCCGCTCCGGCCGGGATGGTCAGTTCGATGGTGCGGTCGGGGTATTCTGCAAAGGCGGGTGCCGCCATTGCCGCTGCGGCCGTCAAGCCGATGAAAGTTGCCTTAAGTGTCATAGTCTCTCTCCCAGTGATTTGATCTGTCAGTTGATTTCGCTGCGATAGCGGAACCCGGTGGCGCTGCCGCTGGCGATGCGCCATTCGACCGGCTTGCCTTCGACGTCGAAGGCGGTTCTGCGGATCACCGCAAGCGGGTCATTCATGTTGATGCCAAGCTGTTTCGCGATGGCCTCGGAGGCCTGCCCAAAGGACACCTCGTCCACGGCACGTTTGACCATGACCCCGAACCGTTCAAAATAGACGGGGTACAACAACGGACCAAAGGCCGCGTCGGGCAGTTGTTCAAAGCCTGCGAATCTCGACGTGGGAATATAGATTTCTTCGGACAGAACCGGCTGGTCCGAAAGGCTGCGCAAGCGGACGATCTTGATCGTGCTGTCGGTGCCCAGCGCGTCTGCTGCTTCTTTGGGGGCCTTGGCAATGCTGCGCAGGATCACGTTGCTGGACGGGATCGAAGGACGCGCCCCATCTGACTCGCGGATCGCGAAGAACCGGAACAGCGTCGCATTGAACGAGGGTGCACGCACAAATGTGCCGGACCCCTGCCGCCGCTCCAGCAAACCCTCATCGACAAGGCCATCAACGGCCTTGCGAACCGTGCCGACGGAGACGTCGAATTCGGCAGCAAGGCGCGCCTCGGACGGGATCGGCTGGTCGGGCGTCCAATCCCCCGCACCAATGCGTGCCGTCAGCGTATCCCGCAGACGGACATAGGCCGGAAGTCTGGAATCAGTTGTCGCGTAACTGCTGGTCATTTTGTCCTCCCGATATGACTCCTAATGCATATTGACCCATTTAGTCAACTAGTCATATATATGAATTAACGAGGAGGCCCCATGATAGAGTTCGACTGTCACGCGCATGTCTACGAAACGGTGACGCCAGTTGACGGCGCGCGTTATGTTCCGGGGTCTCCTGCCCCCCTTGCAGATTGGCTGGCCCTTCAGGCGGCACAGGGTTTGCGCGGCGGTGTGATCGTGCAGGTCAGCTTTCTGGGCGCGGACAATTCGCAAATGTGCGATGCCCTGTCCCAGCTGGACAGCAGCCGTTTCGCGGGTGTCGGCGTGGTGCCAATTGACGTGGACGACGCGGAACTGGATCGGCTGGTCCGATCCGGAATGCGCGGTGTCCGCTGGAACCTGGTGCGCGGGGCGGCTGTGCCTGACCTGAACACAGGTCCGGTTCAACGCTTTCTCGGCAAACTGCGAGACAGGGGCTTGCACCTTGAAGTTCACCTGGAAGGCCCACGCCTTGCGCCCTTGCTGTCCGGGTTGACGGATCAGGGGATCGATCTGGTGATTGATCATTTCGGCCTGCCCTCCGAACCGCAACCACGGACCGATCCGATGATCCGCGCGGTTCGCGGCCTGTCCGATCGCAGCGCCCTGTTTTTCAAGTTCGCCGCCCATTACCGCGTGCCATTTGATGTCCAGCCGCACGCGCAGGAACTGATGACCCTGCTAGACGACAACCACGTCGTATGGGGCAGCGATTGGCCCCACACACAACATGAAACCTGCGCCAGTTACGACAACGTTCATGCGCTCAGCACGCATTGGGCGAAGATGTCGGATCGTGAAGCGGTAAAGCGTTTGTACGGCCTTACCGGATAAGTGACACGCACCTGCCGAGGGTCACCTGGCGGACGCCAGCGTCGGCGCGGCCAAAAAGTCCGGCGCAAAGATCATCCAGCACAGCGGGGCGAAACGGGCGCGCAGTTGCTCGCCGTGGGTCTCAATCGTCATATCGGGTGACCGGATGAAATCCTGAAACGTATTGAGCCATACATCGAAGAACAGATGCGCAATATGGCGCGCCTCGCCCTGCGTACCGTCGTGGAGCCTTAGGCTGTACTGCGACAGAATACCTGTGGTCAGATCCAGCAGCGCGTTGTCCACCTCCTGAAAGGTCTTTGCGAATTCGGTCGTCGGATGGCGGGTTGATGCTGCGTGGGCATAGCGCCAGATGCGCTTGCTCGCGATTGCCATCGTCTCGACCGAGATATCGATGAAGATTGCCAGAAGCGTGGAGACAAAATCGACATCCGTGCGCGGTCGCAGCACCTTGCTGTTGTCGCGCGCCTTGCGTGTGCCCTCGGTGATCAAGGCGATCAGAATGCCGTCCTTGTTTCCGAAGTAATTGAACACAGTTGGCGTCGACACTCCGGCTGCCTCGGCAATCTCTGCCATCGTCACGGCATCCACGCCCTTTTCCGCAAAAAACGCCTTGGCCTGAGCGAGGATCACCTCCCGTCGCTTCGCCTTTTGCCGTGCCCTTAGACCCGTGGCACCCGATGTGCCCGTGTCTTCGGCTGTTTCATCAACCGTTGAGGGCGTGAGCTTTGATCTGTCCATCGGAAAACTTTCTTTACTCAGTATAATTTTTTATTGACTAAAAACATTCAGTCAATAGCAATGATGCGTATCGATCAGTTTGAGGAGGTTTCCGCCCCTGTTGCTGTGTGGTCCGAATTGTAACGCCTGAAACACGGTGTCCGCCAGACGAGATGTCGGTGGTTCGCAAGAGAACGACCGGCGGGCAAGGGCTGGGTTGCAGGCAAATACGAGCGAAAGACTGTCGTCGATACTGTTCCATGCATATGAGGAGAAACGCATGATACCTTTGAAACGTCTTGGGGCAATCCTGACCGCCTCGGCCACCCTGATGAGCCTTGGGAGTGTCGCCAAAGCCCAGTCAACAGACCCGGACCGGTGGCTGACCCCCACAATGATCGACGCGCGCGCGAGCATGTTCATGCCGTCGCTGAACTATCTGACGTTCCAGCACATGGACCAGATGTTCGCCACGCGCGCTGTCACCAAGGGCACCGAGACCTGGGAACTGCCCGAGAAACCCATGTCACTTGATGGCGACTATACGATCCTGGGCGAGACCTATGATCTTGAAGGCGCCCTGGAACGCACCCAGGCGAATGCACTGCTCGTGCTGAAAGATGGTGCGATTGTCTATGAGCACTATCGCAATGGCAGCGGTCCCGACACGCGGTTCCTGACCTTTTCGGTCGCCAAGTCCTATACCTCGACCCTGATCGGCTTTGCGCTGGAGGACGGGTTGATCGACAGTCTGGACGACAAGGTCACGAAATACCTGCCCGAGATGGAAGGTTCCGGCTACGACGGCCCGACCGTGCGGGACGTCCTGCGGATGCGTTCTGGTGTGGATTGGGAAGAGCACTATGAATTCGGCAGCGAAACGCAATTGACCCAGGTCCACGACAATTCTCTCGTGGCCTATCGCTACCGTTGGTGTGACTACGCGGCGAATGAATCCAAGCCCGGCGCGCATGCACCGGATGCTGCGTTCAACTATGCCACGCTCGACACCAGCGTGTTGGGGTGCATCGTGGAACGGGTGACCGGGCGCACTGGCGCAGAGTATATGAGCGAAAAGCTTTGGCAGCCGATGGGCGCCGAATACGATGCCTATTGGATCATGGACGGACCAGAGAACGTCGGGCGCGAGTTCTTTGGAGCCGGATTGGCCTCGACCGCCCGCGACCACGCGCGTTTTGGCCAGATGTTCCTGCAAGACGGCATGGCGAACGGCAAACAGGTGGTGCCAGCGGCGTGGGTGCGCGAGGCCACGGTGCCGGACGACGGCTATGAGCCGACCGAGCCCGGCTCTCCGGTGGGTTATCAATACCAATGGTGGACCGATGCGCGCAGCGACGTCTTCATGGCGCTCGGCCTGCACCACCAGTTCATCCGCGTGGACCCCACCAACCGGATCGTCATCGTCAAGATCAGCCATACGACGGAACCGGTGGGGCGCGACCAAGAGAACGAAGAACTCTTTGCCCAGATCACCGCGCGCCTGACGCAATAAGCCCTGGCGCGACCCTGCTCCTGCGGGGTCGCGCTTGTTTTTCGACAGAACTCCGGGACACGCGGCCCGTGCGAGGCGGGCCAGACCCATTCGATCACACCGAGGCGTTCCACGATTTGAAACACAAACAGGCCCGGTACGGCATGCTGCCGCCCCTAAATTTCACGGGGCTGCAGAAGCTGTGACACGAAGGCGTCTGAGTGCTATCCTCGCCTCCGGTTTTCCGCATCGCAGGCGACCGCCGCGCGCTGAAAAAGTCCATCAACGACCTGCCCCCTCCTCGCGGAAGGCGGGACCCTTGAAACAGCGCACCGGGTTGCCGCGCTCCAGCGTGTTGTGAAGCTGGTTCTGATCGCCTTTTCGCTCTTCGTCGTCTGCGGCGGCTTGAGCTGACATCAAGGCATGAAGGCGCTCCATGGCCAGTGCCTTGTTGCGATGTTGCGACCGCATTTCGCGGGCAGTCGCCGTCAGCCCCGTGGGCCGGTGGGTGGCCCGCACGGCACTGTCGGTTGTGTTCTGGTGCTGACCACCGGGGCCACCTGCGCGGAAGCTTTCAAAAGTCACCTCGTGGGGCTGGATAGTGGCCCCCTGGGTCTTGGCGTCTTTCAACGCAAAGACACCGATGAACCAGTTCGCCCTTTTGTGATGCGGCCGCAGCGTGCTTTTGGCGCGCCACTGGATAGAGCCACACCAGCGCGCGGCAAACGTGGCCGCCCCCGCGCCATGCAGCACCACCACTGCAGATTTGAGGCCGTGGCGCGTTGGCGTTTTACTGGCGTCCAGATCAAGCCCCGCTGCGTCGGCATCGTCTTGCATCCGTTGCAAGACACCCGCAACGGCCTGCTGGCATTCGCCGGGACCATTGCCGCTGGTGATCAGAAGGCGGACTTCGGTGGAATTGCTCATGTCCGGTTCTCCGTCCGCGTTTTCTTGAAGGTCAGCAGGGGATGAAACGTTGCAACGGGCGTTGCCGCCCCGGTTGCCTCAAGATCGGCGACCACGGCCTGCGAGGATTTGTAGGCCAGCGGGGCCTCTTCGATCAGCAAGTCGCGATCTTCACAAACGACACGCCCCCCGAAAGGCGTCCGCTGCATGGCCTCGATATCAGAGCGTTTCGCACGCACCCGACCGTGCATCGAGCTGCGATCATAGCGCCGCCCGGCCCCATGGGCGGTAGAGGCCAGCGCATTTTCATGAGCCACCGGGCGCAGCAGATAACTTGCCGTCGCGCGAGAGCCTGCCAGAGGGACCAACGGCATGTCGGCTTTTGCGGCACCTTTACGGTGCAGCCAGCCACCGTCGCGCGGCTCCAGCAAGTTGTGTGGCGCATCCGTGATCAGGCAAAGGTCGGCGCGCAATGCCTCGGCGGCGCGTTCGGCGATGATCCGGCGGTTCAGGCTGGCCCACCGCACCGCATGGTCGTGGCCCTGCAAGTACTGCGCGGCGTCATCAGGTGTCATACCCGAAAAGGCCCCTGATGGCAGGTCGCCAAACACCGCATTGCCAAGACCGCGAGAACCGGAATGAACCAGCAGGTAGGTCAAGGCCTTGTCCAGCTTCATATCCGCGTCGCAGGCCGCGAGGGTTTGCACCTCGCAAAAGTGATTGCCGCCGCCGATGGTGCCCAGCGATTGCGCAAACGTATCGGCAGGCAGGCCCACCTCGCCAAGGCGTTCGCCGTGGTCGACATGCACCGCATCGTCCAGCACCCGTATGCGCCGCAGCGCCTTTTCCAGCTTCAGCTTGCGTGCAGGCAGGTCGAGTTGGAACAGCGACATACCGCATCCAATGTCGTTGCCGATCAGCTGCGGATAGATGCGGTCGGCCAGCACTGCACAGCCAACGGGGCCGTATTTACCGAGATGCAGGTCGGGGAAGGCCGCGATGTGCCGCACCCCGTCCCAGCCTGCAACGTGATCAAGTTGCGCCTCGGCGCGGCCCTCGATCCACGCGGTGGATGTATAGAATTTTGTGATGGTGCCGCCGCTGGAACCAGCAGACAAGCGACCACCCAAGACAGAATTGCCCATGGAGTAATACCCAAACTTCGTAATGTAGATGTGCCGACGTTAGGGTCAGCGCGTAGGATCACAGTTTGGCGCGTGCAGGCCTACTTGGTGATCTGCCCCTGAAGGGCGGTGCGATGAACAGACATGTGTTGCCCTTTCCTGGCTGGGGTTACGAGATGGGTCTTATGGACCACAGATGCGCGTGACCTAATTGGCGGCGTCGATTCCTGCAAACTGAAATATGCCAGTTGCAGCAGGTGTGACATTTTGGCTGCGACCTGCGGCACCCTGTTCTTATTAACTCCCGGTGCCATCGAAAGACTGATCGTTCGTGCAAACACAGTGAAGGTCAGCTTTGGGTCGGCAGTGTCGGCCAACAGCAAGGGCGGATTGCGGTGCTTCGTTGCGTCGCAAACGTCAGGTTGCAGCGCGCCGATACGCATCCTCGCAAAGCGGGATCAATCGCGGGTGTCGGCAAACGGATATCACGCGCCTGTCGCGCGGCGGTTCAGGCCTCTGGTGGGGCTTTGTCGCGCCGCAAGCCGAATGGGGTTTCCGGCCACCCTGACGCATCTGGACGGCCGGAATGTCGGGGCGTTGGATTGTCAGTCAGGGGCTTCGACGAGGATTTTCACGTGAGACTTCTCTGCGACAAGCGCTTCGAAACCTTCGGCGACGATGTCATCCAGGGCGATCCACTTGGTGACCAGTTGTTCAGCGCTGAAATAGCCTTGGGTCATCAGCGCCATGACCGCCGGGTAGACATTGCGGTAGGCGATCGTTCCCTGCAACTGACGCTCCTTGAGCACGACGGTATTGGGTTGGAAGGACGCTTCTTTTTCCCAGATCGACACCACGAGGACCTGTCCTTCGTGGCGGGTGGCGTCGATGCATTGCGGCAGCACCTGCGGCACGCCGGTCACCTCAAAGGCCACGTGCACACCGCCCGTCGTCTCGCGGATCGCCGCGACGGCATCCGTTGTCGTCGGGTCGATCACAGAGGTCGCGCCAAGGTCCAGCGCCTTCTGGCGGCGCACTTCTGACGGCTCCACCACATGGATCTCGGACGCGCCGGCCACGCGCAGCGACTCGACCACCAAAAGGCCGATCGGACCCGCGCCGAAGACGGCCGCCTTGTCGCCGGCCTTGATCTTGGACAAACGCACCGCGTGCAGGGCAACGGCGGCAGGTTCGACCAGCGCGCCCTGTTCCATTGAAATCCCGTCAGGCATCTTGTGAACCATGCGGGCGGGCACAACGCTGGACGCGGCAAAGCCACCATTCCCGCCGGACAGGCCGACAAAGCCGAGAGTGTCACAGAGGTTGTATTTGCCCTCAAGGCAGGCCGGGCAGTCGCCGCAGGCAAAGATCGGCTCGATGGCGACGCGGTCGCCCACCGCAAGGTCCGTGACGCCCTCGCCCAGTTCCGAGACGGTGCCGCAGTATTCATGCCCCATCGTGATCGGGGCCTGATCGTGGCTGAGGGGATGGTCTTCACCGACGGGGATGAAGATAGGCCCGGCAAGGTATTCGTGCAGGTCACTGCCGCAGATCCCCGTCCATGCGACCTTGACCTTCACCTCGCCCTTGCCGGGTTTCGGTTCCGGGATGTCCTCGACGCGAATGTCCTTCACGCCATGCCAACGTGCTGTTTTCATCTGTATTTTCCTTTCCTTAAATGGGGTTATCGGTAGACCATGCCGCCGTCGATAACGATCGACTGGCCGGTCATGTAGTCGCTGTCGGGGCCGGCAAGATAGGACACCAGGCTGGCGACATCGCGCGGGGTCTGTGCGCGGCCCAGCGCGATGGAATCGACAAACGCGTCGAAGGTCGCGCCTTTTTGCGCGCCGGTAACTTCGGCAAAACGCTCGTCAATTTCGACCCACATGTCGGTGCCCACGACACCGGGGCAATAGGCGTTGACCGTGATGCCATCGGCGGCGAATTCCTTGGCCGCGACCTGGGTGAGCGCCCGCACCGCGAATTTGGTCGCGCAATAGGCCCCCAGCATCGGATAGCCCTCATGCGCCGCGATTGATGCGGCGGAGATGATCTTGCCTTTGGTGCCATCCTTTTTGAAGCGCGCGGCGGCGGCCTGGATGCCCCAGAGCACGCCCTTGACGTTGACCGCGAACACCTTGTCCATTTCGGCCTCGGTGATTTCGGCGATGGGTTGCACCTGTGCGATGCCCGCATTGTTGATCATGATGTCGAAGCCGCCCAGCTCTTGAGCCGTGCGGTCGATTGCGTCGATGACCTGCTGGCGGTCGGTGACATCCGCCGCAATGGTGATCACAGAACCGTCGGCGAATTTTCCGGCGGCCTCGGCCAGTTGGTCGGCGTTGAGGTCCGCCAGCGCGATCCGGGCGCCATCTGCGGCGAGCCGTTCGGCAATGCCAAGACCAATGCCGCGCGCCCCGCCGGTAACGAGTGCGGTTTTTCCTTTGAGAGACACGTCTCTACTCCTTCGAGAATCGGGAAATCCTGCGCGCACCCGCTCAGCGGGGACCGAGTGCGCGCGCTTTGCATCACGACAGGTGATGCACCTCTTGCAGGCCGTAGACGGGGGTGTCGATGCCCTCCATCCGCGCCTTCAGTTGCAGGGCGAGATACAGCGAGTAATGGCGTGACTGGTGCAGGTTGCCGCCGTGGAACCACAGGTTCTCCTGCTGGACCGGTTTCCACATGTTGCGCTGCTCACCTTCCCAGGGGCCGGGGTCCTTGGTCGTGTCAGAGCCGAGGCCCCAGACCTTGCCGACCTTGTCCGCGACTTCCTGGCTGATCAGATCGGCGGCCCAGCCGTTCATCGAGCCGTAGCCCGTTGCCATGACCACCAGATCGGCATCCAGATGCGTGCTGTCCGACAGCACCACGCCGGTCTCGTCGAAATGATCGACCTGGCCTTTGACCAGCTTCACCTCGCCGTCGATGATCAGCTGGCTGGCCCCCACGTCGATGTAATAACCCGAGCCGCGGCGCAGGTATTTCATGAACAGGCCCGACCCGTCGTCGCCCCAGTCCAGATCGAACCCGGCCTTCTCCAGCCCGGCATAGAACTCCGCATCGCGTTCGCGCATCTGGTCATAGAGCGGGATCTGGAATTCGTGCATGATACGGTAGGGCAGCGAGGCAAAGACCATATCGGCCTTTTCCGTCGTCATGCCACTGGCCACCGCCTCTTCGGAGTAGAGCGCGCCGAGGCCGATCTCCATCAGCGTGTCAGACCGCACGATATGGGTGGACGACCGCTGCACCATGGTCACATCGGCATCCGCTTCCCAAAGCGCGGCACAGATGTCATGGGCGGAGTTGTTCGATCCCACGACGACGACCTTCTTGCTGGTCCAGGCATCCGGGCCTTCGTGCTGCGACGAGTGCTGGATTGTGCCCTTGAAGCTGTCCATGCCCGGAAAGTCCGGCATGTTGGGTTTGCCGGACATGCCGGTGGCCAGCACAAGCTGGGTCGGGTGCAGCGTGACCTCTTCGCCGTCGCGGTTCACCTTGACGGTCCAGGTCCCGCTGTCTTCGTCGAACTCTGCGCTCTGAACCTCGGACCGGGACCAGTAGTTGATCTCCATGATCTTCGTGTACATTTCCAGCCAGTCGCCCACCTTGTCCTTGGGCGTGAACACCGGCCAGTTGTCCGGGAACTTGATGTAGGGCAGATGATCGTACCAGATCGGATCGTGCAGGCAGAGCGACTTGTAGCGCGACCGCCACTGGTCGCCGGGCCGGTCGTGTTTGTCCAGAACGATCGTCGGCACGCCCAGCTGGCGCAGACGCGCACCGAGGGCGATGCCGCCCTGACCGCCGCCGACGATCACTGTATAGGGCTGCTCGGAATACCCGAGTTCTGCCGTCTCCGCCTCGCGTTTCTCCTTCCACGATTTCCGGTTCTTGGCGGCGCCATGCTCCGCCCCCATCGGGCGGCGCTTGCCCTTGTTTTCTTCAAAGCCCTTCAACTCCTGAAGCGCGGTCAACAGCGTCCAGATCCGCCCATCCTTCAGACGCATCAGGCCCCAGCCCCGGCCCACGGCTGTTTCGAAGGTGATCCATGAGGTGACGACGCCGCCATCTTCTTCTGGCACTTCGCCATCCTGAATTGCAAAGCCGCGTGGCTTGGTGTGCTTCAATTGCGCCGTCAACATGTCCTCAACACCAGACGGCCCCTCAACCGTCTTCAGGTTCCAGGACACGGCGACCAGATCGCGCCAATAGCTGTCGGTGGCAAAAAGCGCGCTTGCGGCCCGTGCATCGCCGTCCTCAAGGGCGGTGTTCAGGCTGTCGAGCGTCTCTTGCACTTGCGTGGTGACTGTCGAGTCGAGCATTGCGGTTCCTCCTCATCAGCAATGTGATGGGCAGAGAGTGGCGAAACAAACTGTGTCGCCTCCACGGAAATCTGTCGAAAATCTCTCTCCAGCACGCTGCCGCAATGCAGCATGTTGCATACGCAACGCCGCGCAACATGTCAGTCTGGTGCGCGCAACGCCTGTTTGCGGATGCGTCGCAGGACTGTTGACCGGTTGACCCCCAATCGACGGGCCGCACGGGCCATGTTCCAGTCGCAGGCGTCCAGAATCGCCTCCAGATCCTGCTCTTTATCGCGCGTTTCGGTGACGTCGGGAAGATCCGGCAAGTCGATGACCGTGCTTTCCGCCAGCGCACAGGCGACGTCCAGCACATTGCCAAGTTCGCGCAGGTTTCCGGGCCACTCTCGCGCCAGCAACTCGGCGCGTGCCGAAGGTGTCAGACGCATCTCGCCTCCGCAATGGCGTCGGAGCAATCGTTCGAGCAGCCAGCCAAGATCCTGCCTTTCGCGCAGGGGCGGGATGTCCAGCACGGACCCCGACAGCCGAAAATACAGCGTTGCCGGGAGTCTTTCCTGCGACACGAGGTCGGAAGGCTCTGTTGCGCTGGTTGAAATCGGGCGCAGGTCGGGATGGGCATCCAGAAGGCCCGCCAGAACCCGCGCGGTGTCCGTGGGCAAATCCTCGATATGGCGCAATAGCAGCGTTCCAGGTCCCGACTGAGCCGCAAGCGCCTGGCGCAAATCCTCGGGCTGCGCGCCGGCACAATCCACGCTGACAAAGCCGCCACGCCGGGAGGCCATGTGAATGGCGCGGGCAAGCTTGGTTTTGCCGCTGCCGCTTTCGCCGCAGATCAGGAGCGGCACATGTGTCGGCGCGAGCCGCTCTGCCTGTGCCAACAGGCGTCCCATGGTCGGATCGCTGCCCGCCAGGGCAGACAGGACGCCGCCGCGCGCGTGTCTGGATGTTGATCCTTGGTTGGTTTGCGACCTGCGCGGGGCCTGTGGCGCGATCGCATGGCCAAAGACGGCACCGCCATCCCCCAATGCCACGACCCTTTCTTCCGTCGGACGGTCGCGCATCAGATCAGGCAGGTCATCGACGCTGAGCCCCAGCAGGGTGTCGATCCGCCGACCGATCAGGCTGTCGCCACGCGACAGCATCTGTGTCGCGGCACGGGTGGCCCCGATCACCCGTCCCGACCCATCAAGCGACACCGCCGCTTCCGGGTCCACGTCAAGAAACTCGGGGCTGGACGAAAACCGCAAGACCCATTCGCGACGGCTGGCCGCCATGAGGTTCGCCATTTCGACACGTCTGGCCGCCGCCGTCACCAGAGACATGGCCAGGTTCTGGCTGCTTTTCGGGGACGGCGAGCGCAACAGCGAAATGTCGAGTACGGCCGCCAGCTGGCCCAGGCTGTCGAAGATCGGCGCCGAGGTGCACGACAACAGCGTATGCGCGTTTCCAAAGTGGTCATCCTGATGAACGGTGACCGGCTCGCCGGTGACGATGCAGGCGCCGACGCCACAGGTCCCGGCAAGCTCCTCGGACCAGTTCGACCCGAGGTAAAGCCCTGCCCTGCGCAACTCGTCCAGAAACAGGTCATCCCCGAAAAAGTCGACGCAGACACCTTTGGCATCGGTCAGCAACAGCACGTAATTCTGGCCTGCAACCTGCCGGAACAGACTTTGAAGGCCCGAGCGCGCCGCCCCGATCATCCAGTCGGCTTGCTCGCGGTGCGCGCGAAACTCGGCATCGGTGACGATGTGCGCCGGGTCACTGCGCGTCGGGTCCATGCCGTAAAGTTCAACACATCGACGCCAGGAGGCGTCCACGTAGCTGTCTCGTCCAGATGGGTGACCGTCCAGAACCTGCGCGATCTCCTCGACGTGATGATGCTCAACCATGAGTTCCTCCTCCCCATCACGATAGTACAAACAAAACCTACTCGCACAATGTGGGACCTTGGTCTGAGGGTTTACTCGGCGCGCATCAGCCTGATTTGCGCGGCAGGCGCGGCAACGCCCCAAGCGCGCGGTGCTTTCGCACGTACGATTCGAAGCGGCGTGAGAAGCAGAGTTCGTGTACGTTTGGACCTGTGAAATGGGCATCGATGAATATGATCTTTTTCAGGGAAGTCCTGTCAGGCGCGATGCGCTGCAAGCGTCATTTATCGGCCGGGAGTCCTGAGCCCAGTGCGCGCCAGTACACGACCGGCATGGCTGTTTTTTGCCGCGATAAACTCCATCAGTTCGGAATCATATTCACGGGGTACTGCAGCGGAAACGGAGGGGCGCGTGCGAACCATATTCCACCATCCGCGCAGGCTATCAGAAAGCTCTGCCTGCACCTTCACGTCCGACACCAAGTCAAGAACAGCGAAATAGCGAAACAAAGTGACAAATACCGCGTCGACCAGGCCGAATTCCAAACCAGAAAAATAGCCATTCGGGGAAAAGCGGGCATCAACAATCTTCAGTCTGCTGACCAGATCGGTCATTGCATCACGGACCCCTTTGGCATTGGCCTCGCGGTAGATGATGCGCGCGACAATGTTCAGCATGCCGTCTGCATAGCTCATCCACGCCTCGTGCCGTGCGCAGGCAAGCGGGTCGGCCGGCATCATGCGATTGCCCGACATCCGGTCCAGGTAGCGTGCGATGACGCCGGATTCGAACAACCAGCTATCGTGACCAACTTGCAAGACCGGGACCTGACCGCTTGGGGAAATCCCGCTCAGCCACTGTGGTTTGTTGTCCAGGTCGATATCCCTGCGGTCAAAGGCGATGCCTCTCTCCAGCATCACAATGACCACCCGTTGAACGTAGGGGCACAATCTGTGCCCCACGATCTTGTAGCGTTGCGTCGGCATAGCTTACCCCGCAACGTGGTGGATATTAAGTTTGTTGCCGTCGAGATCACGGAAATAGGCCGCGTAAAATCCGTCAACACGAAAGCCGGGTTTGCCTTCGTCACTGCCACCCAGTTCCAATGCCTTTGCATGGACAGTATCAACCTGGCCTTTGTTCCTGGCTTTCAACGCGATCATCACACCGTTGCCGACTGAATAGGGTTTTCCATTCTCGGGAACATGGATCGAAAAAGCAGCCCCCCCGGTGTCGTCGCCCCAGACGATGAAGTCGTCAAATGCCATGACCTGCTTTGCCCCTAGTTCGTCAAACAAGGCGTCATAGAACGCAACTGAGCGCGCCAAATCTGCTGTACCAAGTGAAGTGTATCCAATCATCGCTGATCTCCAGATGTTTCGTTGTGCGGTGCGCAATCGATACCCTGTTGCAAATAGGATGAATATGGACAGTACTGACATCCGATATTGCAAATTTGAAATGGACGAAATGGATTGGAACGCGATCAAAGTATTCGTTGCTGTTAGTGAAACAGGATCTCTGGTCAGGGCGGCAGAGCGTATTGGACTTAGCCATGCGACAGTGTTTCGGCATATGTCGGCGCTGGAAGAGCAAGTGGGCACCCGTCTGTTTGATCGTGTCAAGGGCCGCTACGTGCTGACAGATGCAGGAGCCGAGATGCGCGACATCAGTGGCGGCATTGTCAGCTCTTTCGAAGAGATTGACCGCCGGGTCGCGGGCCGGGACGAAACCGCTCAGGGTACGGTCCGCCTGACAGCGCCGCGTAGCTTTTCCGACACGGTCCTGCCACGCTATCTCGCCGAATTTGCCACCGCTCATCCGAACATTCTGGTGGAACTGCTGGTTTCCAATCAGGAGGTCAACATGTCCGACCGCAGCGCAGACGTCGCATTGCGTGTCGCCCAGTCCCCGCCGGGTCATCTTTGGGGGCGACGGGTGCTGGGCATCGATTGGGCTGTATATGCAAGCTCGTCCTATCTAACGACACATGATCCTCTTGAAGTGATGGAAGATTTGCCGCGGCACAATCTGGTTGCGCCTGCGGGCATGTTGGCACGTCATCCTGCGTTTCAGTCTATCCTGACCGAAAAGCAGCCCCTGACGGCCGTGCGGTGTGACGACCTTACGACCATCGCGAGCTTTGCTGCGGCTGGTCACGGTGTGGCCTTGCTACCCGATGACATGCGCCGCCCCGAATTGATGCGATGTTTCACTTATTCGCGGGCACCCCAAAACTGTCTTTGGGCGCTGACCCATCCGGATTTACGTGGGTTACGCCGGATTTCTCTGATCATGGCTTTCCTGTCGAACGCTTTCCGGCAGGACCCTTATTGGAAGCGGTGACAGATACGTTGGAGTGCTGATTTTCGTGTCGAATTGATGCATTCGTTCATTCGGTGCTGACCCATCATGAAACAGGATAACCTCATGAAACGTGGGTGGAATTGTTGATATCATGGCGTTTCGGAAAGTCGGGTCAATTCCTTGCGGAACTCAACAGTCCTCACCGCTCCCCATTCTCACGTTGGTTGCGCAACATGATATCCTGCGTGCAGGTCAGCGAGACACCGTTTCTGCTGCGATCCTGATGCCAAGTTATATCCTGCTGGCTCATGCAGGGATGATTTTTTGCCCGCCCGTCAGACAAGGAAGCTGACAGCGCGATCATGCCTCCGAATATGAGCACGGCTCCGGCCGATGTAAGCGCATTCAAGGTAGCATTCCCTTTTGGATTTCTCTTATCTCCAAACTGGTGCATCGCCACACTTCATTCAAACTAATATTTTTTGCGAATTACATCACAATAATTGATGAATTGAAGGATCGGATGAAATGCAAGAAACTCTGGATATTGAGCTGCTGAAAACCTGAGCGCTAACGCCGCACACAGGCGGTGTGCGAGGCCTGCCCAGCGGCCTTGCTTTCCGGACCAAGTGGGATCTGCAATCTCTTCAAGGCACTTCTTCAGCACGCTGTCGGCAGATTGGTCCGGTGGCTGCGCCCGATCATCATCGCAGAGCGCCACGTTGCGGCGTGAGGGCTGGGAGATCAACATCAGGAAAACAAACAGAATTTACAAGACGTTTGGTACGCAGCTGAGGAACAAGACACCGAAGCGGCGCGGGAAGGCAAAGTTGCGGGACGACCGCAGGAACGCAGTCGGGCCGAGCGATGTTCGGCAATGGACTTCGTGTATGACCAATTGGCGACGGGGTGCAAAATCCGCATCCCAACTGTTGTCGACATGTTCTCACGCTATGTCCCGATGCTCGACCCGCGGTTCAGCTAGCGTGGTGAGGACGTGCTGGCGACCCTGGATCGCCTTTGCGGTCAAATCGGCTATCCCAAAACGATCCGCGTCGACCAGGACAGCGAAGTTATCGCGCGCGACATGGATCTTTGAGCCTGTCAGCGCGGTGTCGTGTTGGACTTCTCAACACCCGGAAAGCCGAGGGAAAATGCGTTCATCGAAGCATTCAACGGCCGGTTCCACGCAGAGTGCCTGAATCCGCACTGGTTCATGGGCCCTGAAGATGCCGCCGAAAAGTTTGGGGCTTGGCATAGAGGCTACAACGAAGAAAGACCGCACAGCGCGATCGGGAACGACTTTCCGGCGGCGCTCGTGAAATTGCCAGACGCATCCAGCACGTCTGTGTGGTGTGATGGCGGAAAATCTAGCGCCAGGCGGGGACACTTCCGATAGCACTGCAATGAACAATGGCGTCATTGTTAAGGCAGGTCGCGATGACGGGCACCAGACAGCGTGTCCGTAGGGACAAGCGTTCGGGCCTTGCCCAACCTCTGCACCGCAGCGCCAGGCAAAGGTTCCACAAGGACATCACACAATCGCTGTGGGCGGGGCCGCCAGGCCTGTTCCAACAACCGCCCATCGCCTCGACATGCAACGGCGCCGGTGCATCCACCCCGGCGCCGCTCACCTTCTGTCAGAAATCATCTACTGGGCACCGGACGATACGCTTCGCCTTTGACACCCCTTGCGCAGACTTACCCTTCGGTTTGCGCATTCATCAGGTTTCTCTGGCTACACCTCAGCCGCAAACATCACCCGCATTTGCTGTATCCACAGGACGCGCAGGTCATGCAGCCCTCGACCATACGCAATTCATAGCTGCCGCAGGAGGAACACGCCTTGCCGCGTGGGGCGGCGTTTTCCAGTTCGACCACTTTTGCCGTGGGGTCGGTTTTCAGGCCCATCCCCTCACCCGCGATAAAGCCGGTGACGATCATGTGCTGTTCGATCACGCCGCCAATCGCGGCTAGGATGGACGGGATGTATTTGCCCCGCATCCAGGCGCCACCGCGCGGATCGAAGACGGCTTTCAGCTCTTCCACCACAAAGGACACATCGCCCCCGCGCCGGAAAACTGCCGAGATCATCCGTGTCAGCGCCACGGTCCAGGCAAAATGCTCCATGTTCTTCGAATTGATGAACACTTCGAAGGGACGGCGGCGGCCACCGATCACCACGTCGTTGATGGTGATGTAAATCGCGTGCTCGCTGTCGGGCCATTTGACCTTGTAGGTGTTGCCCTCGAGCGTTTCGGGACGATCAAGCGGGTCGGCCATGTAGATCACGTCGCCGTGCGGCTGCATCGGTTCGGCGTCGGAATTGGCAATGACCTCGGGGGCTTGCTTGTCTTCCGACACGCTCAGCACGCTGCCGGTCACATCGTTCGGGCGGTAGGTTGTACAGCCTTTGCAGCCGGTGTCCCACGCCTGCATGTAGACATCCTTGAACGCGTCAAAGCTGATGTCGGCGGGGCAGTTGATGGTTTTGGAAATCGAGCTGTCGATCCACTTCTGCGCCGCCGCCTGCATCTTGACGTGGTCGGCGGGGGCCAGCGTCTGGGCGTTGACGAAATAGTCGGGCAGTTCGGCGTCGCCTTTCAGGTCGCGCCACATCTGCACCGCGTAATCGACCACCTCTTCCTCGGTGCGCGATCCGTCTTTTTGCAGCACCTTGCGGGTGTAGGCATAGGCAAAGACCGGCTCGATCCCCGAGCTGACGTTGCCCGCGTAGAGCGAGATGGTGCCGGTGGGCGCAATCGACGTCAGCAGCGCGTTGCGGATGCCGTGGGTGCGGATGGCGTCGCGCACGTCTTCGTCCATGTTCATCATGTTGCCGGATGCCAGGTAGGCCTCGGCGTCGAACAGCGGGAAAGCGCCCTTTTCCTTGGCCAAGTCGACCGAGGCCAGGTAGGAGGCGCGCGCAATCGCTTTCATCCACGCTTCGGTCTGGGCCGCAGCCTCGTCCGAGCCATAGCGCAGGCCGACCATCAGCAGCGCGTCGGCCAGACCGGTGACGCCCAGACCGATACGGCGTTTTTGTTGTGCCTCGCGTTCCTGTTCGGGCAGCGGGAATTTTGACGCATCCACCACGTTGTCCATCATGCGGATGGCGGTGGCGACCAGACGGGTCATCTTGTCCTCGTCCAGACCGGCGTTTGCGCCGAACGGATCGGCCACCAGCCGCGCCATGTTGATCGAGCCCAACAGGCAGGCGCCATAGGGCGGCAGGGGCTGTTCGCCGCAAGGGTTGGTGGCGGCGATGGTTTCGCAATAGCTCAGGTTGTTGGCGGCGTTGATCCGGTCGATAAAGATCACGCCCGGTTCGGCATAGTCATAGGTCGCCTGCATGATCTGGTTCCACAGGTCCAGCGCCTGCACGGTCTTATAGACCTTGCCATCGAACACCAGATCCCATGACGCATCGGCCTTGACGGCCTCCATGAATGCATCGGTGATCAGGACGCTGACGTTGAACATGCGCAGACGGGCGGCGTCGGATTTCGCCGTGATGAAATCGCCGATATCGGGGTGGTCGCAACGCATGGTGGCCATCATCGCACCGCGACGGCTGCCTGCGGACATGATGGTGCGGCACATGGCGTCCCAGACGTCCATGAACGACAGCGGGCCGGATGCATCTGCGGCCACGCCGTGCACGTCCGCGCCCTTGGGGCGGATGGTGCTGAAATCATAGCCGATGCCGCCGCCCTGCTGCATGGTCAGCGCGGCCTCTTTCAGCATGTCGAAAATACCGCCCATGCTGTCGGGCACGGTGCCCATGACAAAGCAGTTGAACAACGTGACCTTGCGCGCTGTGCCGGCGCCCGCGGTGATGCGCCCGGCGGGCAGGTATTGGAAATCCTCCAGTGCGCCATAGAAGGTCTCTTCCCATGTGGCGGGGTCTTTTTCGACCTGTGCCAGATCGCGGGCAATGCGGCGCCAGGTGTCTTCGACCGTCACGTCCTTGGGCGTGCCATCGGCTGCCTTGAACCGGTACTTCATATCCCAAATTTGTTCTGCGATCGGGGCGGCAAAGCGTGTCATGGCGTCGATTCTCTGGCTAATGGAAAGATACCCAAGATGACGCAACCGTCCTCAAATCACAACCATTGATCTGCCAGCCGACCACTACCCATTGAAGTCCGCGCGACAAGCGCCACATCATAGAGTGTGGGGGATATGATTCTGTGGGTAAGTCTGTGAACAAACCGTGTGTAAACCTGATCAAGCTGAGCGTTGGCACCGAAAATGTCGACGACCTGATCGCATGGCAGTCCAGCAAACGCGCGCAGACCGCCGACGGCCAACCCCGTCATATCACTCGGATGTTCCCCAAGCGGGTCGATGAAATCCTCAACGGCGGCTCGATCTACTGGGTCATCAAGGGCGTCATTCAGGCCCGCCAGCACATCCTGCGCCTTGACGAAGTGATTGGCGGCGACGGCATCCGCCGCTGTGCCATCGTGCTGGACCCCGAGCTGATCCGCACCCAGACCAGCCTGCGCCGCCCTTTTCAGGGCTGGCGTTACCTGACACCCGCCGACGCACCGGCCGACCTGCCCAAGGGCCGCGAGTCGGAAGAGCCGCTGCCTGTCGAGCTGAACCGCGCACTTGCTGAGATCGGCGTGCTGTAATCAGCCTTTATCTGGCTGCAAGTGTCCCCGCCGCAGGCCCCTGCCCCCGGCAAGTTTCGCCTCGTTCAGCCCAGACGCGCCAGCACCTCGGCCATTGCCGCACGATCCTCATCGGCCACATCGGCCACCCGCGACCGCCACAGCGTCGCCTGCGACCGCAGGATCAACCCGTCGGACAAGACCTTCAGGTGGTTGGCCCGCAGCGTCTCGCCGCTGGATGTGATGTCGGCAATCGCCTCGGCGGTTTCATTGGCGACGGTGCCCTCGGTGGCGCCCTGGCTGTCGACGATGGCATAATCGGCCACGCCTGCATCGCGCAGGAATTCGCGCACCAGACGGTGATACTTTGTGGCAATCCGCAACCTGTGACCGTGAGTCGCCCGGAACGCCGCCGCTGCCGCGTCCAGATCGTCCAGCGTGTCCACGTCAACCCAGGCCTGCGGCACCGCGACGATCAGGTCCGCCTCGCCAAAGCCCATCTCTTCCAACGGTTCGACCTGCTGTTCCCACAGCGGCAGCTTGTCCTGCACCAGATCGGTGCCGGTCACGCCCAGATGAATGCGCCCCGCCGCCAGTTCGCGCGGGATCTCGCCCGCGCTCAGCAGCACCAGCGACACGCCGTCTATGCCCGTGACGGCGCCCGCATACTCGCGGTCAGACCCTGTGCGGCTGAGCCGGATGCCGTGTGCCGCGAACCAGTCGAATGTCTTTTCCATCAGCCGCCCCTTGGACGGCACGCCCAGTTTGATCATGCGCCTGCCTCCAGTTCGGCCATCAGCCCGGGGCGCAGCACGGCCCCCACCGCCGGAATTTCCGCGCCGCCGCCCAGTCTGCGGGTCAGCGCGTCATAACGCCCGCCGCTGACCACCGCGGGCAGATCGGCGCGCCCTGCGGCGTAAAAGCCGAACACGAACCCGTCGTAATATTCCATCGACGTGCGGCCATAGCTGGCCTCGAAATCCAGCGTATCCACGTCCACGCCCCGCGCCACCAGCGCATCGGACCGCGCGGCCAGCCCTTCGACAGCGTCTGAAATCGACGGCATGTCCACGGTCAGGTCGCGCAGGTGCGACAGGGCAAAGGGCACGGTTTCACGCACGTTCAGCAGCGTATCCAGCAGGTCCATCTCGCCGTCGCTGATCGGTTTGGCGGCGGCGTCGGCGTGCAGCGCGCTGATGCGCGCCTCGATCTCATCATCGGTGCGCAGACCGATCAGCGGGGCCGACCCCAGACGCGGCTGCGGGTTGGCCAACAGCGCCTTGCGGCTGGCAGGCACGGGCGTGCGCCCCGCGAAGCGGTCCAGCAGCGCACGGAACCGGCGCGGCCGCCAGATGTGGCGCAGCAGGGCGGCGCGCCGTGCCTCGGTCGTGCGCAACCCGTTGACCGCGGCCGTCAGAATGCCGATGTCGCCGGTGGCCGCGCGCAGGTTCAGCCCCGCCACCGCCTCGGCCATCAGGGCGAACACTTCGGCATCCGCCGCCGCCGGATCGGCGCGGTCGAACACCTCGAACCCCACTTGCAGGAATTCGTTGGCGCGGTCGGGGTCGTCCTCTTGCCGGCGGAATACCTCGCCTGCGTAGGTATAGCGCGCAGGGTCCGCCCCGTGCGCCATGTGCATTTGCACCACCGGCACCGTGAAATCCGGGCGCAGCATCTGTTCGCCGCGCAGCGCGTCGCTGGTGACATAGGCGCGGGCGCGGATGTCCTCGCCGTAGAGGTCCAGCAGCAACTCGGCGCTTTGCAGCATCGGCGGCTCGACCACCTGCGCGCCTGCGGCCTCGAAACGGTCACGCAAAGCGAGCGCTTTGGCGCGGCCTTCGCGGGTGATCATGTGTCTTGTCCTTCAAGAATTTCGTGCACTTTGGCCAGCATCTGGTCACGGGGCACTTCGAACTGGCTGGGCCGGTCTTTCCATTCCTCGTGGGTGGCGGTTTCGGCGATCTTGGCCCCCAGGATCAAATCCTTGATCTGCACCACGCCGCGTTCCTTTTCGTCGCCACCTTCGATGATGGCCACGGGGCTGCCGCGTTTGTCGGCGTATTTCAACTGGTTGCCAAAGTTCTTGGGGTTGCCCAGGTAAACCTCGGCGCGGATACCTGCCTGCCGCAGCTCGGCCACCATTGCCTGATAATCGGCCATCCGCGCGCGGTCCATCACGGTGACGACCACGGGGCCTTGCACGGCGCGCTCCATCCGTCCCTTGGCGGTCAGGGCGGCCAGCAAACGGTCGACGCCGATGGATACGCCGGTTGCAGGCACTTCCTGTCCGGTGAAGCGTTTGACCAGATCGTCATAGCGCCCGCCGCCCGCGACTGACCCGAACTGCCGCTTGCGACCTTTTTCGTCAAAGATTTCGAAGGTCAGCTCGGCCTCGTAGACGGGGCCGGTGTAGTAGCCAAGGCCGCGCACGACCGAGGGGTCGATCTCGATGCGGTCAGGGCCATAGCCGCCCGCTGCCAACAGCGCCGCGATTTCTTCCAACTCGTCCACGCCGGCCTCGCCGGTTTGCGATCCCGCGACCAGTTCGCGCAGCCGCGCCACGGTGGCCGCACCGCTTTCGCGCTTGGCCTCCATGAAGCCCATGACCACGTCAGCCTGCGCATCGCTCAGACCCGCGCCATCGGTGAAATCGCCGCTGTCGTCCTTGCGCCCTGCCCCCAGCAGCGCGCGCACGCCGTCCACGCCCAGACGGTCCAGCTTGTCGATGGCGCGCAGGACGATGCCGCGTTCGTGTTCCATCGCCTCGGGGTTGGCGGGGTCCAGGACGCCCGCGACCTCCATCACGCCGTTCAGCACTTTGCGGTTGTTGACGCGAATGATGTAGTCGCCGCGCGGGATGCCGACCTGTTCCAGCGTGTCGGCCAGCATCGCGCAAATTTCGGCGTCCGCGCCCATGCTGGCGCTGCCGACGGTGTCGGCGTCGCATTGGTAGAACTGGCGGAACCGGCCCGGCCCCGGCTTTTCGTTGCGCCAGACCGGACCCATCGCATAGCGACGATAGGGGTTGGGCAAATCGTTGCGGTGCTGGGCATAGACCCGTGCCAGCGGCGCGGTCATGTCATAGCGCAGCGCCAGCCAGTCGCCGGGCTTGTCGCCCTCGCCGTCCTCTTGCCAGCCGAAGACGCCCGCGTTAGGGCGGTCCACGTCGGGCAGGAACTTGCCCAGCGCCTCGACCGTCTCGACCGCGCTGGTTTCCAGCGCGTCAAAGCCATAGCGA
This sequence comes from Pseudosulfitobacter pseudonitzschiae, assembly GCF_900129395.1. Lineage (GTDB taxonomy): Bacteria > Pseudomonadota > Alphaproteobacteria > Rhodobacterales > Rhodobacteraceae > Pseudosulfitobacter > Pseudosulfitobacter pseudonitzschiae. Next base: position 381,823 of record NZ_FQVP01000002.1, on the reverse strand, counting down.
TGATAGACCCCGGCAATCGCTTTCAGCATCTCGGTCCGGGCGGTGACCTCGGGTCCGAAATAGTCGCGGAAGCCCTTGGGCGTTTCCGACTTGGGGCGTGGGGTCTTTTTGGGCTTTGCCATGACAGGCTCCGATCGGGTCAGCGTTCGCGCATGGGCTTACGATATGGGCCAGATGGGGGCAAGCACCTCGCGCCCCATTGCAAGCAGTGGCAGGATGGCCCACATGGGCACCAACAAGGAGATCCCGCATGGAACAGCTCGAAGAACAGATCGCCCACCTGATCCGCACCGTCGACGACCTGTCGGATGTTGTCGCCCGCCAGGAAGGCGAGATCGCCACGCTGACCCGCCGCGTTCACATGCTGATGCAGCGCGAGGGTGAACGCGAATCCCAGACCACAGGCGGCACCGTCATCGGCGACGAACGTCCGCCGCATTACTGACGGCTTCGCCCCAGTGGCGGCCCGATCCTTCGGGGAGAGTTTATCGGGCAAGATGAAGCAGTGGCCGCGCGTGCAAGCACCGCTTTATGGCGTCTCTGGTTTAGAAAATCCCCCCGGAGGGTCGGCTGGCGCGCGTTCGCTCAGGGCGTTTTGATCGCCGCCGCCATCACCTGACCGTCGTGCAGCAGGATGTCGGACCAGCGGGCGTTGTTGCCGAAGTGTTCGTAAGTGCTGATGAAAACCGTATCCCGCTCCAGCCGTCCGATGGCGCTGCCGCAGGGTTTGCGTTTGCCGACGCGGCACACTTGCGATTTGACCTTTTCATAGGCCTTGTCCGTGTCGCTGTAGGGGTATTCTTCGGAAGGTTGTCCATAGCGCAGCTGTTCGTGCATCGACGGCGCGCCGAACATGGCCAGTGCGGCGGTAAACTGGCGCGCACAGCCGTCGGAAAACCCGGTGACATAGAATGTACGCGCCGCCGTGCTTTGCGGGTTGCTGTCATAGAGCGCAAAGCCGTTGCCCCGCGCAGGTGCCTTGTCGATCTTTGTGCCCAACTTGCCAGGGTTCGCGTCACACACCCGTGCGATGGTACCATATGGCAGAACCGCGCCCAGCGGCACGTCCATCTGGTCCGGTCCGGACGTGCGCGCCGTGCGGCCCCCGCCGAACAGTCCCTGACGCTTTTCCGGCGCGACCCTTGCTTGCGGAGTCGCGTCGGGAACCTCTGCGGACAGCGATGCGGTTTGCACCTGCGTTTGAGCGGCGCTGTCTTGCGTCGCACCGTCGGCACGGAACAGGCCGAACAACCCACGGCGTTTTTCCGGCTCGACCACTGGCTCGGCTTTCGCTGTTTCCGCCCCGGTGGCCTGGGCTTCGGTTTCAGCGACTGGCGGCGCGTCACCGGAACCACCTTCGGCACTCGTGTTTTCCGCTGCTACCTCTTCCGGAGATGCAGTGTCTTTCGCCTTGAACAGTCCTGCGAAAATGCCACCCTCGCGGGCCAGTTCTTCGGGCGAGGGCAAGGCGGCAGCGGTGCCCTGATCATCGGCCAGTTCCACGTCGCCGAGGTGTTCGACCTTGTCCAGCGGATCACCGCAGCCCGCAATCGCGAGCGCAAACGTCAATCCTGTCAAAGCCTTGTACACGCCGCACCTCCTGCATTTGGATGCGCAAGTGTTAACGTAAGGTTCACGCAGCTGTCCACCAAGTCGCTGCAAACGGGCAGCCGCGTGCCTAGATCTCTTCGACCGATACCACGCCGCCCAGGCTCTTGATCGCACCCTTGATCTGCGGGTTCACCGGGAAATCATCGCCCAGCTCCACGTCAACTTCGCCGTTCAGCCCGGCGCCCATCAGGCACAGTTGCACCGGTCCGCGCCCGATGGAACGCTGGCTTTGCGCCGCCCCTTCAAGCACCGTGGCAATCGACCCGACTGCCCCCGCATCGTTGATGAACACGCGCAGCCCCATGCCGCCCACATCCGCCACCACCGCGTCAATCGGGGCCACGGACCGCGCCAACAGCTTCAACTGATCGCTTTCCATCGTCGCCTCGGCGGTGATGATCACCTTGGCCCCCGTCACCAGAAAATCCTGAGATTTTTCCAAAGCTTCGGAAAACAGCGTCACCTCGTAGGCGCCCGTGGTGTCCGACAGTTGCGCAAAGGCAAAGCGGTTGCCCTTGGCCGACTTGCGGATCTGACAGCCCGCGACCACGCCCGCCAGTTTGGCGTTCTTGGTGCCGCGCCGTTCCACATCGGCCAGCACCTCGTCCAGCGTCTGAACGCCCTTGCGTTTCAACGCACCGGCGTAGTCGTCCAGCGGGTGGCCCGACAGGTAAAAGCCCACGGCCTTGAACTCTTCGCTCAGCCGTTCGGCGGGCATGTAGTCATCGCCCGGCATCATCCGTGGTTCGGGCAGGTCGTCGCCTGCCTCGCCGAACAGCGACACCTGATTGGAATTCTTCTGGTCGTGGATCGCGGCGGAATATTGAACCAGCGCGTCCAGCGCATCGAACACCCGGCGGCGGTTGTTGTCGAGCTGGTCAAACGCCCCCGAGCGCGCCAGCATCTCAAGCGGACGCTTGCCCACACGTTTCAGATCAACCCGCCGCGCCAGATCGAACAACGTGGCAAAGGGCTTGTCGACGCCGTCCACCTTGCGCCCTTCGGTCACCAGCTTCATCGCCTCGACGCCCACGTTCTTGAGCGCGCCCAGCGCATAGACCAGCGCGCCGTCGACCACCTTGAACGTCGCATCCGAGCGGTTCACGCAAGGCGGCACCCAGGGCAGGTCCATCGCCTTGCGGACTTCCTCGAAGTAAATCGCCAGCTTGTCGGTCAGATGGATATCGCAGTTCATCACACCAGCCATGAACTCGACCGGATGGTTCGCCTTGAGCCATGCGGTTTGATAGCTGACCACCGCATAGGCCGCCGCGTGGGATTTGTTGAAACCATAGTTGGCGAACTTGTCGAGAAGGTTCCAGACCTCCATCGCCTTGTCCTTGTCCACGCCATTGGCCTTCGCCCCTTCCAGGAACTTGGGCCGCTCGGCGTCCATCGCCTCCTGAATCTTCTTACCCATCGCACGGCGCAGCAGGTCGGCGCCGCCAAGGCTGTAGCCCGCCATTTCCTGCGCGATCTGCATCACCTGTTCCTGGTAAACGATGATGCCTTGGGTTTCGTCCAGAATGTGGTCGATGGTCGGGTGCAGGTTTTCGCGTTCGCGCTGGCCGTTCTTGACTTCGCAATAGGTCGGGATGTTTTCCATCGGACCGGGACGGTAGAGCGCCACAAGGGCCACGATGTCCTCGATACAGGTCGGTTTCATCCGTTTCAGCGCGTCCATCATGCCGCTGGATTCCACCTGGAACACGGCCACGGTCTTGGCGGCGGCGTAAAGCTTGTAGGATGCTTCGTCATCCAGCGGGATGGCATTGATGTCGTTCTCGGTCCCCGGCGCGGGTTCATATAGCTGCGTGCCGTCGGCCGAAGTGTGCAGGTCGCGCCCCGCGCCACGGATCTGGTCCACGGCGTTCTGGATCACGGTCAGGGTTTTCAGGCCCAGAAAGTCGAACTTGACCAGCCCGGCCTGTTCGACCCACTTCATGTTGAACTGCGTTGCGGGCATGTCCGAACGCGGGTCTTGATAAAGCGGCACCAGCGCGTCCAGCGGGCGGTCCCCGATCACGACACCGGCGGCGTGGGTCGAGGCGTTGCGCAACAGCCCCTCGACCTGTTGGCCGTAATCCAGCAGCCGTTTGACCACCTCTTCGTTGCGCGCCTCGTCGCGCAGGCGCGGCTCGTCGATCAGCGCCTTGGCGATGCTCACGGGTTTGACCCCCTCGACGGGGATCAGCTTGGACAGTCGGTCGACCTGCCCGTAAGGCATCTGCAGCACCCGCCCGATGTCGCGCACCGCAGCCTTTGACAACAGCGCGCCAAAGGTGATGATCTGCCCCACCTTGTCGCGGCCATATTTCCTTTGCACATAGCGGATCACCTCTTCGCGGCGGTCCATGCAAAAGTCGATGTCAAAGTCGGGCATGCTGACCCGCTCGGGGTTCAGGAACCGCTCGAAGAGGAGCGCATAGCGCAGGGGATCAAGGTCGGTGATGGTCAGCGCATAGGCCACGAGGCTGCCCGCCCCCGACCCACGGCCCGGACCGACGGGGATATTCTCGTCCTTGGCCCATTTGATGAAATCGGCAACGATCAGGAAGTAGCCGGGGAACCCCATACCTTCGATGATATCCAGCTCGAAATCCAGCCGCTTCTGGTACTCTTCCACCGACGCCGCATGGGGGATCACCGCCAGACGCGCCTGCAGGCCTTCGTTGGCCTGACGGCGCAGTTCGACCACCTCGTCGTCGGCGAACTTTGGCAGGATCGGATCACGGCGATAGGCCATGAAAGCGCAGCGTTTGGCGATTTCCACCGTGTTCTGAACCGCTTCCGGCAGGTCGGCAAACAGCGTCACCATCTCGGATTGCGATTTGAAGTAATGCTGGTTGGTCAGGCGGCGGCGGTCCTGCTGCTGGTCGACATAGGCACCTTCGGCGATACAGATCAGCGCGTCGTGCGCCTCGTACATATCGGCGGCAGGGAAATAAACGTCGTTGGTGGCGACCAACGGCAACTCCATCGCATAGGCCATCTCGACAAAGGGCCGCTCGGTCAGTTTCTCGGCGTCGGGCTGGCCGTCCGGTCCGGGGTGGCGCTGCAATTCGACGTACAGTCGCTGTGGAAAGGCCGCCGCCAGCCGGTCCATCATCGCCTGTGCCGCAGGCTGCTGGCCCGCACGCAGAAGCTGGCCCACGGGTCCCTCCGGCCCCCCGGTCAGGCAGATCAACCCGGCGGACAGCGCCTCCAGCTCGTCCAGCGTCACCTGTGGCAACTGGCCATCGCCCTTGAGGTACAGGCACGAGTTCAGCTTCATCAGGTTTTCGTAACCCGTCTCGTTCTGCGCCAGCAGCACCAGCCCCGCAGGCAGGCGCGGGCGGTCGCCGGGACGGGTTTCGACCCAAGTCACATCCACCTGACAGCCGATGATCGGCTGAATGCCTGCCCCCGACAAGGTCACCGAATATTCCAGCGCCGCGAACATGTTGTTGGTGTCGGTCAGCGCCAGCGCGGGCATATCGTGCTTTTTGCACAGGTCAGGCAGCTTTTTCAGCCGCAGCGCACCCTCCAGCAGGGAATACTCGGAATGGGTGCGCAGGTGAATGAATCGGGGATCATTTGACATGGCGCAACCCTAACCCCGGCCAGCATCCCCTGCCAGAGCGATGACGCATTTTGCGCCACTTTACGGCACCTGATTCAGGGTCGCGCGCCAAAACTCTTGCAATGCAAGGCTTTGCCCGCCTAGGCTGATCGTCAACACGCCCGCGCGCCGTCTACGCCACATCGACGTCGCGCCTTGTCGGGCATTGGTAGGGTGGCAGGTCAGAACCACATGAACGTGTCTTTTCGTCTGAACGGAGAGGACGTCACGGCGACAGATGTCTCTCCCACGACGACACTTCTCGACTGGCTGCGCGAAACGCGCGGCCTGACCGGCACCAAGGAAGGGTGCAACGAAGGGGATTGCGGGGCCTGCTCGGTGATCGTGACGGATGACAGCGGCGCCCGTCCGCTGAACGCCTGCATCCTGTTCCTGCCACAACTACAGGGCAAAGCCATTCGCACCGTCGAAGGCATCAGCGCCCCCGATGGCACCCTGCACCCGGTACAACAGGCGATGATCGACCACCACGGGTCGCAATGCGGCTTTTGCACGCCCGGGTTTATCACCACCATGGCAGCCAACCACCTGAACGGGCGCACCGACCATGACACCGCGCTGGCAGGCAACCTGTGCCGCTGCACCGGCTACGCCCCGATCGTCCGCGCGGCCCAAGCGGCGCAAAGCGCCCCTGTCCCCGACCACATGCACGACCGGCTGCCTCAGCCCTCCGGGCGCAATCCGCAAGAGGCTTCAAGCCACCCCACAACCCTAGATGACTTTGCCGACTGGTACGCCGCCAACCCCGACACCACGCTGATCGCGGGTGCGACGGATGTGGGTCTGTGGGTGACCAAGCAAATGCGCGATCTGGGGCAGACCGCGTTCCTGACCCATGTGGACGGCTTGCGCGGTGTGACGGTCCGCGACGACACCATCACCATCGGCGCGATGACCACCCTGTCGGACTTGCACCCCGTCATGGCCGAACACCACCCCGCCTTTGCCGAACTGATCCGCCGCTATGGGTCAGCACAGGTGCGCAACGCCGCGACCATTGGCGGCAATGTCGCCAACGGCTCGCCCATTGGCGACGGGCCACCGGCGCTGATCGCGCTGGATGCGACCCTGCACTTGCGACACGGGGGCCGCACGCGCAGCCTGCCCATCGCGGATTTTTTCATCGACTACGGCAAACAGGATCGCCAGAAAGGAGAATTCCTGACGCACATCACCCTGCCACGCGGCACGGATCACCTGCGCTGTTACAAGCTGTCGAAACGCTTTGACCAGGACATTTCGGCGGTCTGCGGGTGCTTCTGGATCGAGGTTGCGGAGGGCGCGGTCAAAACCGCCCGCATCGCCTTTGGCGGCATGGCGGCCACGCCCAAACGTGCGGCCATGGCCGAAGCCGCGCTGACGGGGCAACCGTGGAGTGAAGACACAGCGCGCGCCGCGATGGCCGCACTGGCGCAGGACTTCACCCCCCTGTCCGACATGCGCGCCAGTGCCGCCTATCGGATGGAGGCCGCGCAGAACATGCTGCTGCGGGCATGGTCCGAAGACCAAGGCGCGCCAACATCGGTGCTGGAGGTCCGCGCATGAGTGTCGCCCAGCCCCTGCCCCACGACGCCGCCCGCCTGCATGTGACGGGGGCGGCGCGCTATGTCGATGACATCCCGACGCCGCGCGGCACGCTGCATCTGGCCTTTGGCACCAGCACTGTGGCTGCCGGAACACTGACCGCGCTGGACCTTGACGCGGTGCACGAAAGCCCCGGCGTTGTCGCGGTGATGACCGCCGCCGATCTGCCCTTTGACAACGATGTGTCGCCGTCAAACCGTGACGACCCGTTGCTGGCCATTGATACCGTCCACTATCTCGGCCAGCCGCTGTTTCTGGTCATCGCGACCAGCCACGGCGCCGCACGTCGTGCGGCGCGGCTGGGCCGTGCGACGATCGAAAAGACCACGCCGATCCTGACCATCGAACAGGCCGAGGCCGCCGACAGCCGGTTCGAGGATGGCCCGCGCATCTATGCACGCGGCGATCTGGACGCAGGCTTTGCCAGTGCCCCGCATCGTCTGTCGGGGGTGATGGAGATCGGCGGGCAGGAACATTTTTACCTTGAGGGCCAAGCCGCCCTTGCCCTGCCCGGTGACAACGGCGACATGCATGTGCATTCGTCCACCCAGCACCCGTCGGAAATACAGCACAAGGTGGCCGAGGCCATCGGTCAGCACATGCACGCCGTACGAGTCGAGACGCGGCGCATGGGCGGCGGGTTTGGCGGCAAGGAAAGCCAGGGCAACGCGTTGGCCGTGGCCTGTGCCATTGCCGCCCGGGCGACGGGCCGCCCCTGCAAGATGCGCTATGACAGGGATGATGACATGATCATCACCGGCAAGCGCCACGATTTCCGCATCACCTATGACGTGGCCTATGACGACACGGGGCGCATTCTGGCGCTGGACGTGCGCCACGACACCCGCTGCGGCTGGGCGATGGACCTGTCGCTGCCCGTGGCCGACCGCGCGATGCTGCATGCCGACAATGCCTATCACCTGCCTGCGGTGCGCATCACCAGCCACCGTTGGAAAACCAACCACCAATCCGCCACCGCCTTTCGCGGCTTTGGCGGGCCCCAAGGGATGCTGGGGATGGAGCGGATCGTGGATCACGTGGCCCATGCCCTGCGCGCCGATCCGACGGCGGTGCGGCGGGCAAACTTTTATGCCTCCGGCGGGGATATTTCCGGCCAAAAGATACAGACCACCCCCTATGGGCAAGAGGTGGACGATTTCATCGGTCACGAGATGCTGGCGCGGCTTGAGGAAAGCTCGGACTATGCGACGCGGCGGGCGGCGGTGGACGCGTGGAACGCGCGCGGCGGTGTGATCCGCAAGGGGCTGGCGCTGACGCCGGTGAAGTTCGGGATTTCGTTCACGCTGACGCACCTTAATCAGGCGGGAGCGCTTGTGCATGTTTATGCCGACGGGTCGATTCATCTGAACCATGGCGGGACCGAAATGGGTCAGGGCCTGTTCCAGAAGGTGGCGCAGGTGGCGGCCAGCCGGTTCGGTGTGCCGATGGAGGCTGTGCGGATCACCGCGACGGACACGGCCAAGGTGCCCAACACATCCGCCACGGCGGCGTCGTCGGGGTCGGACCTGAACGGGATGGCGGTGCGAAATGCCTGCGACACCATCCGCGAGCGGATCGAGCTGCATCTGGCGCAGTTGCATCAGTGCAGGCCTGCCGATGTGGTGTTCAAGGACGGACGGGTGACGGCGGGCGGCGCCGACTACAGCTTTGCCGAGGTGGCGGCTCTGGCCCATCAGGCGCGGATCAGCCTGTCGTCGACCGGCTTTTACAAAACGCCCGAGATTTCGTGGGACCGGATCAAGGGGCATGGCCGCCCGTTCTTTTACTTTGCTTACGGCGTTGCGGCGGTCGAGGTCGCGGTGGACACGCTGACCGGCGAGAACCGGATGCTGAGGGCCGATATTCTGCACGATGCCGGCGCCTCGCTGAACCCCGCGCTGGACATCGGACAGGTCGAAGGCGGATTTGTTCAGGGCGCAGGCTGGCTGACGACCGAGGAACTGGTTTGGGATGACAGCGGCGCGCTGCGCACGCACGCGCCGTCGACCTACAAGATCCCCGCCTGCGGCGACCGGCCCGAGGTGTTCAACGTCGCACTTTGGGACGGCGAGAACCGCGCCGATACAATTTACAAATCCAAAGCGGTGGGCGAGCCGCCGTTGATGCTGGGCATCGCCACGCTGATGGCCCTGTCGGATGCGGTTGCGTCCTGTGGCGACGCCTATCCCGATCTGCACGCGCCGGCCACGGCCGAGCAGGTGCTGGCCGCCATTCACCGGGCGCGCGGCGCATGATGGACCTGGATGCCCTTGGCACCGCCATCGAGGCACAGGGCCGCGTCGTGCGGATCGTGCTGGCAGATGTGCGCGGGTCGGCCCCACGCGCGGCGGGCACGTCGATGCTGGTCTGGGGTGGCGGGCTGTCGGGCACCATCGGTGGCGGGCGGCTGGAGCTGGAAGCGGTGCGACACGCGCGCGGGATGCTGGCGCTGGATGCGCCGCGCGCGCGGGTGGAAAAACTGGCGTTGGGACCAACGCTGAACCAATGCTGCGGCGGGGCCGTGGTGATCGTGCTGGAATGGTTCGACGCGGCGCGGTTTCGGGCCATCGAGACGGAGTATGACGGCGTCTGGGCGCGGCGCGTCAGTGGTGCCGAGGACATGCCTGCACCGATGCAACGCGCCTGCGCCCAGGCCGCTGAGGGAGGCGCACCGCTGCGCGCGATGCTGCAAGGTGGCTGGATGGCGGAATCCCTGTGGCAAGAGCGGCAGCAAGTGGTCATTTACGGCGCGGGCCATGTCGGCCGCGCGCTGGCGGGTGTGCTGCATCCCTTGCCGCAGTATGACGTGCTGGTCAGCGATGTGCGCGCGGGCGAGCTGGCGCAATTGCCGGGTGCGATTGCCCGCACCGATGCGGTGCCCACCGACGTACTGGCGGGTGCCGATGACAGCGCGGCGCATTACATCATGACGCCCGAGCATGACTATGATCTGGAACTGTGCCACCACCTGCTGAACCGAGAGTTTGCCTTTGCGGGGCTGATCGGGTCGGCCACCAAATGGGCACGGTTTCGCAGCCGTCTGGCGGCGCTGGGACATTCACCTGCGCGCATTGAGAACATCACCTGCCCGATCGGCGATCCCGCCCTCGGAAAACACCCGCAAGCCATTGCCGTAGGCGTGGCCGCACAGCTACTAATGTTGCGCAAGCCCTTGCCAGCCCTGACGAAAGAGACCGCATGACTGCCCTTCTGGACCTTTCCGGCGTGACCAAAGCCTATCCGGGCGTGGTGGCGAACGACCATGTCAGCCTGACCATTCAGCCGGGCGAAGTGCACGCGCTGCTGGGCGAGAACGGCGCAGGCAAATCGACGCTGGTCAAGATGATCTACGGGTTGGTGAAGCCCGACGCGGGGCAGATGTCGCTGAACGGCGCGGGCTATGCTCCTGCGGACCCACGCGCGGCACGCGCCGCAGGGATCGGGATGGTGTTCCAGCATTTTTCGCTGTTCGATGCGCTGACCGTGGCCGAGAACATCGCGCTGGGGATGGAGAACGCGCCGCCCATGCGCCAGCTTGCGGCACAGATCAAGGCGGTGTCGGAAACCTATGGCCTGCCCCTGGCGCCGCACCGGCTGGTGGGGGATCTGTCGGCGGGCGAACGGCAGCGGGTCGAGATCATCCGCTGTCTGTTGCAAGAGCCCAAGCTGCTGATCATGGACGAACCCACCAGCGTGCTGACCCCGCAAGAGGTCGACATCCTGTTCAAGACCCTGCGCAAGCTGTCGGCCGAGGGCACGGCGATCCTGTATATCTCGCACAAGCTGGAGGAAATCCGCAGCCTGTGCGACGCGGCGACGATCCTGCGACTGGGCAAGGTCGTGGGGCATTGCATTCCGCGTGACACGTCAGCCGCGGACATGGCGGAAATGATGGTGGGCAGCGCGTTGAAGCCGCCGCAAAAGGCCGCCGGCCCCGTGGGCGATGTGCTGTTGGAGCTGCGCGGGCTGTCGTTGCCGCCCGCGTCAGCCTTCGGGATGCCGCTGCGCGACATTTCTGTTTCGGTCCGGGCGGGGGAAGTGCTGGGCATTGGCGGCGTGGCAGGCAACGGACAAGACGAGCTGTTGTCAGCGTTGTCGGGCGAGGCTCAGGTTCCCGCAGCCACTGTTTTCCTCAAGGGCGCCGACGTCGGCCGGTTGGGTCCGAACGCGCGCCGCGCGGCGGGCTTGCTGACCGCGCCCGAGGAACGGTTGGGCCATGCTGCCGCCCCCGATATGTCGCTGACCGAAAACGCCATGCTGACCGGTGCCGCGCGTCAGGGGCTGGAGCGTAACGGGCTGCTGAACTGGGGTGCGGCGCGCAGCTTTGCCAACCAGATCATCGCCGATTTCGACGTGCGCACGCCGGGACCGGGCAACGCGGCGCGGTCTTTGTCGGGGGGCAACTTGCAGAAGTTCGTGATCGGGCGCGAGATATTGCAACGCCCCGAAGTGCTGGTGGTGAACCAGCCGACATGGGGCGTCGACGCCTCTGCCGCCGCCGCGATCCGGCAGGCGCTGCTGGATCTGGCCGAACACGGGGCGGCGGTCATCGTGATCTCGCAGGATCTGGACGAGTTGATGGAGATTTCAGACAACTTTGCGGCCCTGAACGAAGGACGGTTGAGCGCGGTGCGCCCGGCAGCGGGGCTGACGGTGGCCGAGATCGGTCAGATGATGGGCGGCGCGCATGGGATGGAGGTGGCCCATGTGTGAGCTTTTGAGATGTGGCAAGTCGGCCCTTCGGGGAGAGTTTGCCTTGCAAGATGAAGATGGGGGCGGCCAATGATCCGGCTTGAAAAGCGGCCACAGCCAAGCAGGCAGATGGCGCTGGCCACGCCGGTGTTGGCGGTGCTGGCGACGATGGTCTTTGGCGGGCTGCTGTTTGCGGTGCTGGGCAAGGACCCGCTGCAATCGATCCTGACGATTTTCTGGCAGCCGCTGTTTGGCGAGTTTGCGTTTTATTACCGCCCGCAACTGCTGGTCAAAGGCGCGCCGCTGGTGCTGATCGCCATGGGGCTGGCACTAGGGTTTCGCGCGGGCATCTGGAACATCGGGGCCGAAGGGCAATACATCATCGGTGCGATCTGCGGCGCTGCGGCGGCACTGGCGTTCTATCCCTTGGAGGCATGGTGGATTTTCCCGCTGATGGTCATTTGTGGCGGCCTGGGCGGGTTCCTGTGGGCGATGATCCCGGGACTGTTGAAGGTCAAGTTCGGGACCAATGAAATTCTGGTCAGCCTGATGCTGGTTTACGTGGCCGAGCAGCTTTTGTCGTCGATGTCCCTGGGGTTGCTGAAAAACCCCGAAGGCTATGGCTTTCCGGGTTCGCGGAACCTGCAACAATATGCGTCCGCCCATAACGCCGAGATCATCGCCGGATCGGGGATGCATTGGGGCGTTTTGGCCGCGCTGATTGCGGTGATCTTTGCCTATGTGTTGCTGACGCGGCACCGCTTGGGCTTTGCCATTCGGGTGACGGGCGAAGCGCCCCGCGCGGCCAAGTTTGGCGGTGTGAACCCGGCGCGGCTGGTGCTGTTCTGTCTGGGGGCGTCGGGCATGCTGGCGGGGCTCGCCGGCATGTTCGAAGTGGCAGGCCCTGCAGGGCAGATCACCATCGACTTTAACGTGGGCTACGGGTTTACCGCGATCATCGTGGCGTTTCTGGGCCGGTTGCATCCCATTGGCATTCTGCTGGCCGGTGCACTGATGGCGCTGACCTATATCGGTGGCGACATCGCGCAGTCGCAGCTTGGCCTGCCCGCCGCCGCCATCCAGGTGTTCCAGGGCATGTTGTTGTTTTTCCTGTTGGCGCTGGATGTGCTGACCAATTACAGGCTGCGCTTTGGCGCGGCAGAGGTGGCGTAATGGACCTGTCTGTTATCAATCCGATCCTCCTGCTGGCCGCCCTGATGAGTGCGGCCACCCCGATCCTTCTGGCCGCCACGGGCGAGCTGGTGGTCGAACGCGCGGGCGTTCTGAACCTGGGGGTCGAGGGCATGATGATCGTCGGGGCAATCGCGGGCTTTATCGTGGCGGTGAACACCGGTTCCCCCGCGCTGGGATTCATCGGGGCGGCGGCGGGCGGAGCCGTATTGTCGCTGTTGTTCGTGTTCCTGACACAGGTGGCGCTGGCCAATCAGGTGGCCTCGGGCCTTGGGCTGACGCTGTTCGGGCTGGGGCTGTCGGCGCTGATGGGGCAAAGCTATGTCGGGGTGAAACCGCCGCGTATGGCGGACCTGGACCTTGGCCCGCTCAGCGATATTCCGGTGCTGGGCCGCATTCTGTTCAGCCACGATGCCATGGTCTACATCGGGCTGCTGATCGTGCTGGGCGTCTGGGCGGGATTGAAGTTCACCCGCGCCGGTCTGGTGTTGCGCGCCGTGGGGGAAAACCACGATGCCGCCCACGCGCTGGGGTACAAGGTCAAACGCATCCGTACGCTTGCGATCCTGTTTGGCGGTGCCTGTGCGGGCATGGGCGGGGCCTATATCTCGCTTATCCGCGTGCCGCAATGGACCGAAGGCATGACCGCCGGTGTCGGCTGGATCGCTCTGGCGCTGGTTGTCTTTGCCTCGTGGAAGCCGTGGCGCGTTTTGCTGGGTGCATATCTTTTTGGCGGCATCACCCAGCTACAGCTGAATCTGCAAGGCGCGGGCGTTGCCATACCGGTCGAGTATCTGGCAATGTCACCCTACATCGTAACGATCATCGTTCTGGTAATCCTGTCTGCTGACAAATCCCGCGCACCGGGTTCTCTGGGGCGCATTTTCCATGCCTCGCACTGAGGCCAATAAACCGGGGAGTATAACACTCATGACCTTCACCAAACTGATGGCCACGGCGGCACTGACGCTGGGCCTTGCCACGGGCGCCTTTGCCCAGGACAAGACCAAGGTCGGTTTTGTCTTTGTTGGCCCCGTCGGCGACGGCGGCTGGACCTACGAGCACAACCAGGGCCGTCTGGCCGTAGAAGAAGAATTCGGCGACAAGGTCGAAACCGTCTACGTGGAAAGCGTGGCCGAAGGTCCTGACAGTGAACGCGTAATGACACAGATGGCGCTGGACGGTGCCGATCTGATCTTTACCACCTCGTTCGGCTACATGGACCCGACCATCAACGTTGCGGCCAAATTCCCGAACGTGAAATTCGAACACGCCACCGGCTACAAGCGCGCTGACAACGTGTCGACCTATTCGGCCCGCTTCTACGAAGGCCGTGCCATTCAGGGGCACATCGCGGGTTCGATGACCAAATCGAACATCATCGGCTATATCGGGTCCTTCCCGATCCCCGAAGTCATCCGTGGCATCAACTCGGCCTATATCCACGCCAAAAAGGTCAACCCCGATGTGCAGTTCAAGATCATCTGGGCCTACACCTGGTTTGACCCCGCGAAAGAGGCCGACGCCGCCAAGGTTCTGATCGAACAGGGTGCCGACGTGATCCTGCAACACACCGATTCGACCGCGCCGCAGGCCGCCGCGCAAAAGGCTGGCAACGTGATCACCTTTGGTCAGGCATCCGACATGGCGCAATACGCCCCGATGCCGCGCGTGTCCTCGATCATCGACAACTGGGCGCCCTATTACATCGCCCGCACCAAAGCCGTGATGGACGGCACATGGACGTCGACAGACACATGGGACGGTATTGGCCCGGGCATGGTTGGCATCGGCGAAATTTCCGACGCAGTGCCCGCCGAAGTCAAAGCCGAAGCGCTGGAGATGAAGGACAAAATCGCATCGGGTGAATACCATCCCTTCACCGGCCCGCTGAAAAAGCAGGACGGCAGCGATTGGCTGGCCGAGGGCGAGACCGCCGATGACGGCACGCTGGCTGGCATGAACTTCTATGTCGAAGGCATCGAAGGCGACATCCCGCAATAAGCGGCGCTGACCTCTGGATTTGAAAGGCCCCGGCACTGCCCGGGGCCTTTTTTCGTATCCGGGGCTTTCGTTTGCCTGCGTTTTCCGTGCATCTTGCGCGGGTCTGGTGCCCGCCTGTCGGGAGAATCGGGAAGCCGGTGAAATTCCGGCACGTGCCCAACGCTGTAAGGGTGATGGCCTGCTGCACATGCCACTGGATCACTCCGGGAAGGCGCGCAAGCCAGAGGACCCCAAGTCAGAAGACCGGCCAGACAGCACGGTGTGCCCCGCGTGGACGGCAGGGTGGCCGCATATACGTGTTGTTGGGGACCAAACAATGACGACATCCACCGCCTTGGCGCAGGCTGCGCCCTTTTCCACTGACGAACGCGACGCCGTTTACAAGGCGATCCACACCCGTCGCGACGTGCGGGATCAGTTCCTGCCCGATCCGGTGCCGAATGAGGTCTTGCGAAAGCTGCTGGAGGCCGCGCATCACGCGCCGTCCGTGGGCCTGAGCCAGCCGTGGAATTTCATCGTGATCCGCGCGCAACAAGACCGTGACCGGGTCTGGCGCGCCTTTCAGGCTGCGAACGCCGAAGCCGCCGAGATGTTCGAGGGCACCCGCCGCGACACCTATCGCGCGCTAAAGCTGGAGGGCATCCGCAAGGCGCCGGTCAACATCTGCGTCACCTGTGACCGGTCGCGGGGCGGCAAGGTGGTTCTGGGGCGCACGCACAATCCGAACATGGATGTCTACAGCACCGTCTGCGCCATCCAGAACCTGTGGCTGGCCGCGCGTGCCGAGGGGATTGGCATGGGCTGGGTCAGCATCTTTCACGACGCGGACCTGCGCGAGATCCTGGGCATCCCCGAACGGATCGAGATCGTGGGCTATCTGTGCCTGGGCTATGTCGACGAGCTCTATGACCGCCCCGAACTGGAGGTCAAAGGCTGGTCCCGCCGTCTGCCGCTTGAGGACGTGATCTTTGACGGCAAATGGCAAGGTGAGGCTTGAAGGCATCCGGGTCCAACGCGCTCACGGCCTTGCGCCGCGTTCATCGCGGTCGACGTGCGATCATGCAGGAGCGGATAGAGGGATTGCGTCGCCCCAGCAGCGTGGGCGGGGCGATGTGCCTATATGCGTAACACTATAGTGTTTACAGTTTTCACTGTGCGCTTTTTCCCGGTCCTTTTGGACGCTCATTCTTCGGGCAGCGTCTTTGCCAAATCGGGGCCAAATCGGGCCATCCCTTCAAAAACGCTGCGCGCGTCAGGTTTCCGGGCGAACCGTACTGGCGTTTGGTGGCCTGGGTCAGCGTCGCAAAGACCAGCACGCGGTGGCCCTGCAGCGCCCAGACACAGTGCCGCGATCAGCGCCAGCCATTTCATTCCGACTCCGCGCAGGAAAACGGCAGGAACGATCCGGCCATGCCCTCGGCCACGGCCATCAGCGCCAGCGTGTCCGCCAGCCGGTATTCCGCCTCGCTGACCGGACAGACCCGGCCCTGTAAACACCCCGAGGCCAGAAAGGCCGCGTGATCCTTCAGGAACTGCGTGCTGATACCGCGCATGTCACCGGCGGTCATCTGCGCCCATGCCACCGAATAACGGCTGCATTTCTCGGCGTTCCAGCTGTCAGGCTGCACCTGTGCCGGTGCCGGTGCAGCCAGGACAAGGCAGGAGACTGTGGCGAACAGGCGTTTCATGGTGGTTCCTTTGGGGCGCGAACGCAGTTTGATAAACAGCGGCACCTGTGCTGCCAACCCTTTGCGCAAAACCGCTGGTGCTGCTGCGCGTACTCCCGCTAGTCTGGGCGCATGATAAGACTAACCTTGTGCCTTGCGCTTTTCAGCGGCCCCGCCCTTGCCGATCCTTGTGCCGACCTGTGGTTCAGCCGCAACCAGACGATGAACCAGGCAGGCTATTGTTTCGGCTCGAACCTGGGACAGGCATTGTTCGACAATGCGGACTGTACCGGCAAAACGGTCACCTTGACCCCGGAACAAAGCCGAATCGTGGCACGGGTAAAGGCGATAGAGAAGGAGGTGGGCTGCAAGGTAGACACCACGTCGCGCCGCATTGAACTGGAGGACCTGGCTCTACGCCGGCAACTGACCGTTCAGCCTGTGCTGGACGAGTTCCCCTCGGGCTGCGTCGGCTGGACCGGTGGCCAGATACGCCTTCATGCAGGCACCAGCACTGCAACGCAGGTGATCGGATCGGCCCAGACCGGCGACAACATCTATTTCAGTCACAGCCCGCAGAACGGCTTTAGCTATGTCACGGTGACCGACAGCGCGTTCGTGGCCAAAAGCGGCGGCTGGCTGCGCGACGGGTTTGATCCCGCGCTTTGCACACAAAACCTCCCCTGACGTCACGGGGATGCAAAACCGGTTTCCAACCGCGCGTCGCCATGCGAACGTGCACGCATGATTACATTGCACCACCTCAACCGGTCCCGCTCTCATCGTATTTTGTGGCTGCTCGAAGAGGCAGGCACGGAATACACCGTCAAACATTACAAACGCGACGCGAAAACCAACCTCGCACCGCCTGAACTGACCGCGATTCATCCCTTGGGCAAATCCCCCATGATCGAGATGGATGGCCGTCTGATCACCGAAAGTGCCGCGATCGTCGAAGTGATCTGCGCCAAACATGCGCCGCACATGGTGCCCGCGCGCGATGATCCCGCCTATATCCAACACCTTGAGCTGATGCACTTTGCCGAAGGTTCGGCCATGGCGCCGATCCTGTTGAACCTCTATGTCGGGCGTCTGGGCGAAGCCGGTGCACCGCTGCACCGCTGCACCCGCGCATCAACGAACAGCTGAATTCGCACTTTGGCTATATGAACGACGTGCTGCGCCCGTCGGGACATTTCGTGCTGGACGATCTGTCGGCTGCCGACATCATGCTGAGCTTTCCCGCAGAGATCGCGATGATGCAGGGCCGCGCCAAGGATTTCCCGCGACTGGCCGATTTCGTCGAACGCATCCACGCACGCCCCGCCTATCAGCGGGCGACCGCGCAAGGGGCCGATTAAAGGGGGCCAGCCCACCATTGCACCGCTGTCGTGGTCGTGCCACCCTCGGCCTATGACACAGCTTACATCCCCCGATGGCACCCCCGCCAGCCGCCTGACCTTTGGCGCGATGCAGTTCGGCGGCACCGCCGACGCCGCCGCGTCGCGTGCCATGTTTGATGCCTGCCGCAATGCGGGCATCAGCCATTTCGACACGGCCTATCTGTACACGGACGGTCAGTCCGAAACATTGCTGGCGGACATGATCAAACCCGACCGCGACAGCCTGCTGATCGCCACCAAGGTCGCCTATGCGGGCGGGGCCAGCCGGATCAACATTCTGGAACAGTTTGACGTGTCGCGCAAACGTCTGCAACTGGACATGGTCGATCTGCTGTACATCCACCGCTTTGACCCCGACACGCCGCTGGAAGAGACCGTCGACACGCTGGCCCATCTGCAAGCGCAGGGGGCAATCCGCTATATCGGCGTGTCGAACTTTGCCGCCTGGCAGGTGATGAAGGCCCAGGCCATCGCCGCCCGGTTCGAAACGCGCATCGACGTGATCCAGCCCATGTACAATCTGGTCAAACGTCAGGCCGAGGTCGAGATCATCCCGATGAGCATCGATCAACACATCGACGTGGTGCCCTATTCACCGTTGGGTGGCGGATTGCTGACTGGCAAATACGCCGCCGGTGGCACTGGCAGGCTCAGCACGGACGACCGCTATGCCAAGCGCTATGGTCAGCACTGGATGCACCAGACCGCCGCCGACCTGGCAGAACTGGCTGCCGACATGAACGTGTCCCCCGCCACGCTGGCCGTGGCATGGGCCGCGGCCCACCCTGCCCGTCCACGACCGATCATCTCGGCGCGCAGCGTGGATCAGTTGCAGCCGTCGCTGGCCGCCGAAGGGTTCGACATGGACGCCGCGCTCTACGACCGCATCACCGCCCTGTCGCACACACCGCCCCCCGCCACCGACCGCCTGGACGACCGATGAACGACTTTGTCGTCATCGGCGGAGGCATCGCCGGCATCTCTGCGGCGGCACGTCTGTCGGCGCATGGCAGAGTGACCGTGCTCGAGGCGGAAGACGCGCTTGGCTATCATGCTTCGGGCCGTTCGGCGGCGCTGTTCGAAAAGAACTACGGGCTGCCGTCTGTCATTGCCCTGAACCATGCCAGCGACGCCTATCACCAGCCCTACCTGAGCCCGCGCGGCTTTATGCTGGTGGGGCGCGCAGGCGAGGATGAGGGGTTTGACGCGGACGCAGCCACGCTCAAATGCCCCGAGATTTCGGTGGAAGAGGCCCGCGCCATTGTCCCGGTCCTGAATGACAGTATCACCCGCGCGGCCTATCACCTCGAAGCCTATGACATCGACACCGACCGGATGATCCAGGATTTTGCCCGACAGGTGCGCAGCAATGGCGGACAGGTGTTGACCAAAGCGTCCGTGACCCAGGTCCGCTTTGCCGAGGGTCTTTGGACTGTCACCGCAGGCGGACAGGAGCATCAGGCACCAACGCTGGTGAATGCCGCCGGTGCTTGGGCGGACCAACTGGCCGAGATGGCGGGTGTGCCCCCCGTCGGCATCACCCCCTTCCGCCGCTCGATGGCGCGCATTCCCGCACCGGGCGGGCATGACATCAGCGGCTGGCCGATCTTCTTTGGCGTCAACGAAACATGGTACGCCAAGCCCGACGCGGGATCGCTGCTGGTCTCGCCCGCCGAGGAACACGCCACCACGCCCCACGACGCATGGCCCGACGACATGGTGCTGGCCGAGGGGCTGGACCGCTACAGCCAGCACGTCACGACCGAGGTCACCCGGCTTGAGGCATCATGGGCCGGCCTGCGCAGCTTTGCCCCCGACCGCACCTTGGTGCTGGGCCGTGATGCGACAAATCCCGCCTTTGTCTGGTGCGCGGGTCAAGGCGGTTATGGCTTTCAGACCGCCCCCGCTGCCTCGCAACTGCTGGCCGATCTGGTCACCGGGCGCACGCCCGAGATCGATGTCGCCACGGTCGCATCCCTGTCCCCTGCCCGTTTTAACCCGTAACCTGTCAAAGGACCGCCCATGTTCCTGACCCGTCGTCTTGCCTTGCTTTCCCTGCTGGCGCTGGCCGCCTGCGGCGCACCCAGATCCAGCGCCCCGCCCGCGCCCGCCGGTGTGATTTTTGCCCCCAACTTCTCGGACGCGCATCCCGTGGATTTCAGTGGCCGCGCGCCACAGCGTTATCCGGTGCAGGGGATTGACGCGGCACGGTTTCAAACGTCAATCGACTGGAACACCGCCCGGCGCAACGGCGTGAACTTTGCCTTCCTCAAGGCCACCGAAGGCGGCGACCTGCTGGACCCTGAGTTCAAAAACCATTGGCGCGACGCAGGCCACGCAGGCGTCGAACGCGGCGCCTATCACTTCTACTATTTCTGCACCTCGCCCGAGGATCAGGCCCGATGGTTCATCCGCAACGTGCCGCGCACCAAGGGCATGTTGCCGCCGGTTCTGGACATGGAATGGAACCCGTTTTCGCCCACCTGCGCCCACGTCCGCCCACCCGCCAGCGAAGTACGTGACCAGATGCGCCGCTGGATCAGGATCGTTGAATCCTATTACGGGCAACGGCCCATCATCTACACCACGCCGCAATTCTACGCGGAAAACGGATTGGGAAGCCTGCGCGGCTACGACTTCTGGCTGCGCGCCACGGCGCGGAATGTGTCCGAAGCCTACCCCGGCCAAAGCTGGAAGTTCTGGCAATACTCGGCGACCGGCATCATTCCGGGGATCGTCGGCAAAGTTGACCTGAACGTGTTCAATGGCAGCCGCGCCGACTGGACCGCGTGGTTGGCAGCACACAAGCTGTAATCCCACGAAAAAGGGCGATGTCCGCAAACATCGCCCTCCATTCCTAAGGGCTGGTTGCGCCCTTACCCGTCAACGCGAATGGTCGCGTTCTTGGGATCATAGGGGCTGTCCTCGGTCACTTCGGCATCCCAAAGCTGGTCGAACATCTTGACCTTCAGCTTTGTCCCCGGCACCGCCAGTTCCGGTTTGACATAGCCCATGCCGATGCTTTTCCCGAAGGCCACCGAATAGCCACCCGAGGTCAGACGCCCAGCGCGGTCGTCGCCATGGTACAGCACTTCGCGGCCCCACGGATCGGCATCCTCCGGCCCGTCGATCAGCAGCGTGACGCATTTGACGCGCACGCCTTTGGCCTCCATCTCGGCCTTGCCGTGGAACTCCTTGGACAGGTCGACAAAGCGCGGCAGATCGGCCTCGAGCGGGGTCGCGTCGCGGCCCAGTTCGGTCCCGAAGGCACGATAGGATTTCTCCTGCCGCAGCCAGTTCTGCGCCCGTGCACCAACCAGCTTCAGCCCGTGCGGCTCGCCCGCTTTCATCAGTTGATCCCACAGATAGTTCTGCATCTCGATCGGGTGGTGCAGCTCCCAGCCTAGCTCGCCGGTATAGGCCACGCGGATCGCGCGCACCGGGCACATACCCAGTTCGATGTGGCGCATGGTCAGCCAGGGGAAGCGTTTGTTCGACAGGACGGTGGCGGGATCGGCATCCTTGACCAGCGTGTTCAGCACATCGCGGGATTTCGGACCGGCGATGGCGAACACACCCCATTGGGTCGTCACATCATGACATTCGATATAGCCGAACTCCGGTGCCTTGTCGGCAATCGCCTTGCGCAGATAGTCGCTGTCGTAAGCGGTCCAGGCGCCAGCCGAAACAAGGTAGTATTCGTCCTGCGCCAGCCGCACGATGGTGTATTCCGTCCGCGTGGTCCCGGCACCTGTCAGCGCATAGGTCAGGTTGATACGGCCAACGCTGGGCAGTTTGTTGCAGGTGAACCAGTCCAGGAACTGTGTCGCGCCGGGCCCCTTGACCAGATGCTTGGTGAATGCTGTGGCGTCGATCAGGCCCACGCCCTCGCGGATCGCCTTGGCCTCTTCCACGGCATATTGCCACCAGCCGCCGCGGCGGAAGCTGCGCGCATCGTGATCGCTGAACCCTTCGGGCGCGTAATAGTTCGGGCGTTCCCAGCCGTTGACCCAGCCGAACTGCGCGCCCTTCGCGGCCTGCCGGTCATAGGCGGGCGATGTGCGCAGGGGGCGGCAGGCGGGCCGCTCCTCGTCGGGGTGGTGCAGGATATAGACGTGTTCATACGCCTCTTCGTTCTTGCGCGCGGCAAACTCGGTGGTCATCCAGTCGCCGTAGCGTTTGGGGTCCAGCGACGCCATGTCGATCTCGGCTTCCCCCTCGACCATCAGCTGCGCGAGGTAATAGCCGGTGCCGCCTGCCGCGGTGATCCCGAACGAGAACCCTTCGGCCAGCCACATGTTGCGCAGTCCCGGCGCCGGACCCACCAGCGGGTTGCCATCGGGGGTGTAGCAGATCGGCCCGTTGAAATCGTCCTTCAGGCCGCAGTTCTCGGCGGAAGGAATACGGTGGTTCATCGCCATGTACTGATCTTCGATCCGGTCGAGGTCGAGCTGGAACAGATCGGCGCGGAAGCTGTCCGGCACACCATATTCGAACCGCGCGGGCGCATTGGGCTCGTAAACCCCGAGGATCCAGCCGCCACGCTCTTCGCGGACATAGGATTGCGCATCCGCATCACGGATAACGGGGTGTTCGACATTGCCAGGCTGCTTGCGGAATTCAACCAGCTCGGGGTCCTGATCCATCACGATGAACTGGTGCTCGACCGGGATGGCGGGCATCTTGATGCCCAACATCTTGGCCGTGCGCTGTGCGTGGTTGCCGCTGGCGGTCACCACATGTTCGGCGGTGATCACGATCTGCTCGTCCGAAGGGACCAGGTTGCCGCCCTTTTCGACCATCTTGGTCGCAGTCACTTCCCACGCCTCACCGTTCCAGTGAAACGCATCCGCCTGCCACTTCCGCTCGATCATCACACCGCGCTGGCGTGCCCCTTTGGCCATCGCCATGGTCACGTCTGCGGGGTTAATATAGCCGTCGGTCTGGTGGTACAGCGCGCCTTCCAGGTCCTCGGTGCGGATCAGTGGCCACTTGGCCTTGATCTCGTCGGGGGTCATAAAGGTATAGGGCACGCCGCAAGTCTCGGCTGTGGACGCATAGAGCATGTATTCGTCCATGCGTTCCTTGGTCTGTGCCATGCGCAGGTTGCCCACCACGGCAAAGCCCGCGTTCAGACCGGTTTCTTCTTCCAGCGTCTTGTAGAAGCGGATCGAATAGTCGTGAATATGGGTCGTCGCAAATGACATGTTGAAATAGGGCAGCAAGCCCGCTGCGTGCCAGGTCGACCCCGAGGTCAACTCGTCCCGCTCCAACAGCATGACATCATCCCAGCCCGCGCGGGCCAAATGATAGGCAATCGATGTACCCACGGCTCCGCCGCCGACCACCAGTGCTTTGACGTTTGTTTTCATGACCCGATTCCCTGCAAGGCTGAATTTGCCCTCTTCTACTCTGCCACAGCCTCCCCCGCGTCAGCCGCCCGACACGTCGCGGCAAAAAAGCGACCATCGTCCTTCATCTTGCCAGACAAACTCCGGGGGAGGCGCGCCAGCGCCGGGGGCAGCGCCCCCTGACAGGACAGTGTCGCGGCAGCGGCCTTTGGGTCAGACCGTAACAACCTTGCCGGGGTTCAGGATATTATCGGGGTCCAGTGCGCGTTTGATGGCGATCATCACATCGGTGGCCTCGCCCAGTTCCTTGACCAGATAGGGCATTTTCCCCTGCCCGACCCCATGTTCACCGGTACAGGTGCCATCCATCGAGATCGCCGTTTCCGCCAGCCAGCTGACATAGTCCTCGGCCTTGGCCATTTCTTCGGGGCTGTTTTCATCGACCAGCACCAGCGAATGGAAATTGCCGTCACCGACGTGGCCCACGATGGGCGCCAGGAATCCCAGTTCCTCCAACCGCTCCTGCGCCGCCACCACGATTTCCGCCAGCCGCGAGATCGGCACGCAGACATCGGTCGAAATCCCCTTGGCACCGGGGCGCAGACCCAGCGATGCCCAATAGGCATTGTGCCGCGCCTTCCACAGGGCGTTGCGCTCTTCGGTGCTGGTGGTCGCGGTATAGCCGGTGCCACCAAACTCTTCCGCAATCGCGCCAAAGGTCTCCGCCTGTTCGACCACGCCGGCGTCCGAGCCGTGGAATTCCAGCAGCAGCAGCGGCGTTTCCGGCAGGTCCAGCCCCGAATAGGCATTGCACGCCTGCACCTGCAATGTGTCCAACAACTCGATCCGCGCGACGGGAATGCCGAACTGGATCACCTGCATCACCGTCTGGCACGCCGCATCCACCGACGGGAAAGAACACCGCGCCGAGCTGATCGCCTCGGGAATACCCTGCAATTTCAATGTGATCTCGGTGATGATCCCCAGCGTGCCCTCCGACCCGACCAACAACCGCGTCAGGTCATAGCCTGCCGACGACTTCTTGGCGCGCTGCGCAGTCCGGATGATCCGGCCGTCCGCCATGACTGCCTCCAGCGCCAGAACGTTGTCCTTCATCGTGCCATAGCGCACCGCATTGGTCCCCGAAGCCCGCGTTGCCGCCATGCCGCCCAGCGACGCATTCGCACCGGGGTCGATGGGGAAAAACAAACCCTGATCCCGCAGGTGGGTGTTCAGATCCTCGCGGGTGACACCGGGCTGGATCACACAGTCCAGATCTTCGGAATGCACGTTGATGATCTTGTTCATCTGGCTCAGATCAATCGAGATCCCGCCCGCGGCTGCGTTCACATGCCCTTCGAGCGAGGTGCCGGTGCCAAAGGCGATCACCGGCACCTTATGGGCAGCACAGACCTTGACGATGTCGGACACCTCTTGGGTCGATTTGGCAAAAACCACGGCATCGGGCATCTGGTTCGCAATCCACGTCGTCGTGTGCCCGTGCTGTTCGCGCACCGACGCGCTGGTCTGGAACCGGTCCCCGAATTGCTGTTTCAGCACGCCCATAGCGGTTTGGATGCCACTTTCGTTGCGCGGCAGGTCGATCGCTTTTGCCATAGTCTCTTAGTCTCCCAGCGCGATGCCTTCGCGGCGCGGATCTGCGCCACCTTTCAGGCCATCGCTTATTTCAATTGCATGCAGGCCCGAGTTCAGATCCTGCGTTTTCACGTCAAACCCCATGTCGCCCAGCGGCCCTTCAAGATCGGCGGCCGTGGTTCCGGCCTCAAGGTCATAGGTGCCAAAGCGGTTCACCGCATGGGGCATCGCCACCGCTTGCTGCACATCCATGCCCCAGGCCAGATGCGCGATGATCGCTTGTGCCACATATCCGATGATGCGGCTGCCGCCCGGGCTGCCGATGGCCAGAGCGGGGGCGCCGTCCTTCATCACGATAGTGGGCGCCATGGATGAACGCGGCCGCTTGCCCGGCTCCAGCCGGTTCGCAATCGGCACACCGTCGCTGTGGGTGCGAAAGCTGAAATCGGTCAGTTCGTTGTTCAGCAGGAACCCCCGCACCATCAGCCGCGAGCCGAAACCGTTCTCGATGGTCGTCGTCATCGACGCCACGTTGCCATAGCTGTCCACAATCGAGATGTGCGAGGTCGAGGGCAGTTCGATGCTTTCGTCGTCGGACAGCAGCATCGCGTGGTCCCATTCGGGCGTGCCGGGGCTGACCTCGGGCAGGGCATCGTCACCGCCGAGCAACTTGGCACGTTCGGCCAGATAGGTGGGATCGACCAGTCCGGCGGTGGGCATCGGCACGAAATCACTGTCCGCCATGTACCGCCCACGGTCGGCAAAGGCCAAACGCGAGGCGTCGCCAATCAACCGCCACGCCTGCGGGTCCGCGGGATCAAGGGCGCCCAGGTCGTAGTTGTCCAGCATCCCCAATATCTGCCCCACGGTCAGCGCCCCCGAGGACGGCGGACCCATGCCGCACACCTCGTGCCCTTGGAACGGAGCGCAAACAGCGTCGCGTTCGCGGGCCGCGTACAGAGTGAAATCCAGCGTTGACAGCAAACCGCCCGCAGGTACGGCGGCGTTCACCGTGTCCACGATGTCCTGTGCGATTGCGCCTGTGTAGAATGCACGCGGATCATCCGCCAGCGTCCGCAGCGTGTCGGCATAGGCCACGTTGGTCAGACGCGCGCCCGCTTGCAAGGGCTGGCCCTGTGGCAGGAAATAGCTGGCCGTGCTCTCGAATCGCGCCAGACGTTCGGCATCCTCCGCGATCAATGCCGCCAGACGCGGCGACACGTCAAAACCGTCCTGCGCCAGTGTAATCGCGGGCTGCAACAGGTCGGCCCAGTTACCCTTGCCCCATTTCGCCTGAGCCGTGGCCAACAGCGCGGGCGTGCCGGGCACACCAACTGACAGACCGCCGACAACGGCATCGTAGAATTTCAGCGGCTCACCCTCCGCATCCAGAAACCGCTTTGGCGTCGCGGCCAGCGGGGCGGTTTCGCGCCCGTCCAATGTGGTCAGCTGCTTGCTGGCCGCATCGTACCAGACCAGGAATGCACCGCCCCCCAGGCCCGAGCTTTGCGGCTCGACCAGTCCCAGCACCGTCTGCACCGCGACCAGCGCATCCGCAGCCGTCCCGCCCGCGGCCAGCACGTCGGCCCCCGCCTGCACGGCATGGGGATTGGCGGCGGCCACCATCCACGTCTTGCCCTGCACCGGCACGCCGTCCTCCTTGGCCTGCAAGGCTGCGGCCACCTGAGGGGACATGGCGGCAAACCCGCCCGATGTGGTCGCTTCGGGTTGCACCGCATCAGCGGCCTGTTGGGCCACAGCAGGCCCTGCCGCCAAAGCGGCCATCACTGCCAGAATCTTACGCATCACGTCCCCCTAGAGATATTTCAGAGCATGGACGGCACGACCTGATCCGGTGGACGGTGACCGTCGTCAAAGGTCTTGATGTTGATGATGACTTTTTCGCCCATCTCCAGCCGGCTTTCCAGCGTGGCCGACCCCATGTGCGGCAGCAGAACCACGTTGGGCAACTCGCGCAGGCGCGGGTTGATGTTCGTGCCGTTTTCATAAACGTCCAGCCCCGCACCCGCGATATCGCCCGCGCGCAGCATCCGTGTCAGGGCATTTTCATCCACCACCTCTCCGCGCGAGGTGTTCACCAGAACCGCGTCCGGCTTCATCAGCTTCAGCCGCCGCGCGTTCATCAAATGGAATGTCGAAGGCGTCGAAGGGCAGTTGATCGACAGCACATCCATACGCGCGACCATCTGGTCCAGGCTGTCCCAATAGGTCGCTTGCAGGCTTTCCTCTGTCTCGGTGCGCAGGCGTCGGCGGTTGTGGTAATGCACCTGCATGCCAAAGGCAGCGGCACGGCGTGCCACGGCCTGACCGATCCGGCCCATGCCGAGAATTCCCAGACGGCGCCCCCCGATGCGTCCACCCAGCAAGGCGGTCGGCGCCCAGCCGTCCCATGTACCGGACTGCATCACCGCAAGCCCTTCGGGCATCCGCCGCGTCACGGCGAGAATCAGCCCCATGGTCATGTCGGCGGTGTCATCGGTCAGAACACCGGGCGTGTTCGACACCAACACACCGCGCTGGCGTGCAGTGGCCACGTCGATGTTGTCGACCCCGGCACCATAGTTCGCAATCAGCTTCAACCGGTCGCCAGCCTGCGTGATCATGGCCGCGTCAATCTGGTCGGTGATCGTCGGCACCAGAACATCCGCGCTTTTCATCGCTTTGGACAGCTCTTCGCGCGTCATTGGCGTGTCATTCTCACGCAAAGTTGTGTCGAACAATTCGCTCAGGCGTGCTTCTACCGCTTCGGGCAACCGTCGCGTAACGACAACACTTAAACGTTCCTTTGCCATTCGGCACCTCCCGGACTTGGCGCACAGTATCGCGCCGCGCTATGGTGGCCGATGAGAGCGCGAGGCACAAGAACCCGCGCCCACTATATGAGGCAGCAATGGCAGGATTCCTGAAAAGAATTCAAACAGGTGTGGTCTGTGCGGCTTTCTTGATGTCGCTGACCACCGCCGGCAGTGTGCTCGCGCAGGACAAAGGGCAGGTTACCAACCTGCCTCTGCCCCGGTTCGTGTCCCTGAAAGCCGCCGAGGGCAACGTCCGACGCGGCCCCTCGCTGACGCATCGGATCGACTGGGTGTTTAAACGGCGCGACATGCCGCTGCAGATCACCGCGGAACACGGCCACTGGCGGCGCGTCGAGGACCGCGACGGATTGGGCGGCTGGGTGCATTATTCGCTGCTGTCGGGCACCCGTACCGTGATCATCGAACAGGACATGATGCCGATCCACACCCGCCCCGACCCGAACGCGCCCACGGCCGCAGTGCTTGAGAACGGCGTGATCGCACGGCTGGGCGAATGCAATCCCGAATGGTGCTGGGTCAACGCCGACGGTTACAAGGGCTGGGCGCCGAAATCGCGGCTGTGGGGTGTGGCCCCCGACGAGATTCGCGACTGATCGACCTGCCGATCAACGCAGCGCGTAGAGGTCCACATTGACCGAAGATGCATTCCGCGCACCGGTGCCGACGAACAACGTGCGGTTCACCCAGTCATAGTGCCCATCCCCGGTTTCCAGCCGCGCATGGGTCCGCATATAGTAATCCTCGGGCGGCACAGCCTCGCCCCGGCCAAGCGCGGCCAGCACCTCGGGCGGACCGTCGCGGTATCCGTAGTTGATGATTTCGATCACGGCACCATCATCGGTTTCCATCGCATACCGCGTGTCCAGCTCGGCCATGCCGCTGCCAAACAACGTTTGCCAGTCCGCACCGACGTTCAGGATTTTACCGTTCAGGCGCGGTCCCGAAACCGTCCCGCCTATGATCGGGATGATCCGCCGCGCCCCGGCCCGGCCCTGCCCCATTTCACGGATCGGACCCAGTTCGACATTCAGCCTGCAGACGTGTTCCAGCACCGGCTTCAGCAATTTCATAGACAGAGCCTTTCGCTTCCGATAATTGTTAACCTACTAAACGATCTGTGGTCTGTCCATATCCGGCAGCGCCGCGCCCCATAAAATGAGGATGCCATGACACGGACCCAACGGAAAGCCCGCGCAGACGCGATGGATGTGTCTGAAATGGCTCTGGAAACGCTCGTGGGATACAATCTCAAGCGGGCCTATGTCGTGCTGCAAAATGACTATCGCGCAGTGATGGGCGACCACGGCCTCAGCCCACGGGTGTTTTCCGCCCTGACATTTGTTGTCGAAATGCCGAACCTCACGCAAAGCGATCTGGCGCGGCGGCTGGGGATTGAACGGTCGGGGCTGGTGGCCATTGTCGATGAACTGGAAGCGCGCGGATATCTGAACCGTGTGGCCGTGCCACAGGACCGGCGCATTCAGGCGCTGGCGCCCACAGAGTCCGGCGTGCAGGCCTACGAGGCCGCGCTGGCGCTGATTAACGAACACGAAGACAGAATGCTGCACATGCTGAACGCAGAGGAGCGGGAACAGCTTGTGCATTTGCTGAAAAAGATCAGGGAAATTGGAGAGTGATCAGATGAGCATTTGGAACGACAGCGTTGCCGTTGTCACCGGCGGGGCATCGGGGCTTGGCGCCGCGACTGCGCGCGCACTGGCCCAAACAGGGATGAAAGTGGCCTTGTTCGACCTGAACACGGACGCAGGCACCGCATTGGCCGCCGAATTGGGCGGCATGTTTCACAGCGTGGATGTGTCTGATCCGGCCAGCGTCACCGCGGGTCTGGATGCGGTCCAGGCGCAACTGGGCACGCCCCGCGTGCTGGTGAACTGCGCAGGCATCGGCCCCGCGGCCAAGACCGTCTCGCGCGGCGAAGCGCATGATCCGGCCGTGTTCGACAAGACCATCCGCGTCAACCTGATCGGCACGTTCAACTGCGCCAGCCAGGTCGCGGCCCGCATGGTCGCCGCCGACCCCGTCGCACCTGACGGCGCGCGCGGCGTGATCATCAACACCGCCTCGGTCGCCGCCTTTGACGGGCAGATCGGCCAGGTCGCCTATTCCGCGTCCAAGGGGGGCATCGTCGGCATGACCCTGCCCATGGCCCGCGATCTGGCGGACAAGGGCGTGCGCGTCTGCACCATTGCGCCGGGGCTGTTCCTGACCCCCTTGCTGGAAGGGCTTCCACAGGATGTGCAGGATTCGCTGGGCAAACAGGTCCCGTTCCCGTCGCGTCTAGGCCACCCTTCTGAGTACGCAAAGCTGGCGTGCCACATCGTCGACAACCCGATGCTGAACGGCGAAGTCATCCGTCTGGACGGCGCAATCCGCATGGCACCGCGTTAAGGGATCTGCGCATGAACATGCCGCGCTTTTGGGCCCCGACCTTCGACTATGAAAGCCGCCCCGACGGCACCATCCTGATGCGCCAGACCGAAGCACTGGACGCGCATCCGCAACTGCTGGCCGATTACCTGGACCACTGGGCCAGAGAAACACCGGAGCAGACATGGATCGCACGCCGCAGCGATGGCGGCGACTGGCGGCACATCTCTTATGCCCTGGCACAGGACATGTGCCGCAGGCTGGGGGCTGCCTTGCTGGAAATGGGGTTGGGGCCGAACCGGCCCTTGCTGATCCTGTCGGAAAACAGCCTTGAGCATGCGTTGCTGGGGATGGCCGCAATTTACGTGGGCGTGCCCTATGCGCCTGTCGCCACCGCCTATTCCCTGGTGTCCGAGGATCACAGCAAACTGCGTGACATCGCGGCCACGCTGAACCCCGGCGCTGTCTTTGCCGATAATGGTGCGGCCTATGCGGGGGCGATCGCCTCCATCGCAGCCGATGACCGCACAGTGATCAATGTCCATGACATGGTCGAGGGGGCCGTATCGTTTGCGTCCCTTCTGGACCACCACCCCGCAGGGGCGGCCAACGCCCGCGCTGCACTGACGCCCGCGACGGTGGCGAAATACCTGTTCACCTCCGGCTCGACCGGATCGCCCAAGGCGGTGATCAACACCAATGCGATGATCTGTGCCAGCCAGGCGATGGTGCGCGACTGTTACCGTTTTCTGACCGACCAGCCTCCCGTGGTCCTCGACTGGGCACCGTGGAACCACACGGCGGCTGGCAACAAGGTCAGCTATCTGGTGCTGACCAATGGCGGCACCTATTACATCGACGATGGCCGCCCCGTTCCGGGCAAGTTCGATGAAACGCTGCGCAACCTGCGCGAAATCTCGTGCACGTGGTATTTCAACGTACCAGTCGGCTATGACATGCTGATCGACGCGCTGGAGGCAGACGACGCGCTGGCGCGCACCTTCTTTTCCGAGCTGGGCATGTTGTTTTATGCAGGCGCCAGCATGTCCCAACGCACGTGGGACCGGTTGTCGGCACTGGGGCGCAAGGTGCTGGGCCGCGAGGTGCTGCTGGCCACCGGGTTGGGGGCGACAGAAACCTCGCCTTTCGCGCTGGCCATCACCGACCTTCAGGACCGCTCTGGCAACATCGGCGTCCCGGCCCGCGGTATGACCCTGAAGCTGGTGCCGAACGCGGGCAAGCTCGAGGCGCGGGTCAAAGGCCCGAACATCATGCCCGGATACTTCGGGGATGCCGCCAAAACCGCCGAAGTCTTCGATGAAGAGGGATTTTACTGCTTTGGCGATGCCTTGCGCCCTGCTGACCCCGATGATTTCTCCAAGGGGTTCTTCTTCGACGGACGGCTGGCGGAGAACTTCAAGCTGACCACCGGCACTTGGGTCGCCGTGGGCGCTGTGCGTGCAGCACTGGTCGATGCGATGCAGGGGTTGATCCGCGACGCGGTCATCGTGGGCGAGGATCAGGCGCAATTGGGTGCGCTGTTGTGGTTGTCGGACAAGGCTGCCGCAATGGATGCCGATGACCTGACGCAGCAATTACAAGAGCATCTGAGTGCAGCAGCGGCCAATGCGACCGGCTCGGCCAGCCGTGTCCGCCGTGCCGTTGTGCTGGACGAATTGCCCAGGCTCGACGCGGGCGAGGTCACGGAAAAGGGATCGTTGAACCAGCGGGCAATGCGGTCCGGGCGTCCTGCGCTGGTTGATCGGCTTTATGCCGGTGGCGATGGCGTGTTGATCGCCTGAACCGTCCACCCGGAAGAAAGAAACGCCGCGCTTCATCAGCGCGGCGTTTTGCATTTCAGAGGATGGACCTCTCAGGGCACCAGATAATCAATCAGCCAGACCAGCGACAGCGTGATCGCCGGGAACGCCGTCAGGATCACCACGCGGATCATATCGGTCAGCACGAAGGGCATCGCCCCGCGATAGGTCTGGCCAATGGGAATGTCCCGCGCCATCGAGTTGATGATGAACAGGTTCATCCCCACTGGCGGCGTGATCAGCCCCACCTCGACCACGATCAGCACAAGAATGCCGAACCACAGGCCAAAATCATTGGGCGACATGCCAAAGTCCAGCACCACCATAATTGGGTAGATGATCGGCACCGTCAGGAGCACCATCGACAGCGAATCCATGATGCAGCCAAAGACCAGGTACATGATCAGCACCGCCGTCAGCACCAGCCACGGGTTCAACCCCTGTTCGGCCACCCATGCCGACGCCAGTTGCGGCAGTTGGGTCAGCGCCAGAAAGCTGTTGAACAGGCCCGCCCCCAAGATGATCAGAAAGATCATCGCGGTGGACGAGGCCGTGGACAGGATCGCCTGTTTCAGCTTGTCCCACGACATCTGCCCCGAGGCGACGCTGATCAACCCGGTGCCTGCCGCACCCACGGCGGCGGCTTCGGTCGGGGTGAAGACGCCCAGATAGATGCCCCCCACAACCACAAGGAAAATCGTCAGCACGGGCCAGACCTTGCCCAGCGCCACCATCCGCTCGGACCACGGAACCCGCGGGCGCACAGTGGCCGCATTCGGCGACACGCGCACCCAGATCGAGATGGCCAGCATATAGCCCGCAGCGGCCAGAATGCCGGGGATCAACGCGGCAACGAACAGCTTTTCAATGTTCTGCTCGGCAAGGATCGCATAGATCACCAGGATCACCGAAGGCGGGATCAGGATGCCCAGCGTACCCCCCGCCGCCAGCGCGCCGGTGGACAGCGATCCGGGATAGCCGTAGCGGCGCAGTTCCGGCAGCGCCACCTGCCCCATTGTCGCCGCCGTCGCCAGCGACGATCCGCAAATCGCACCAAAGCCCGCGCAAGCGCCAATGGCCGACATCGCCACCCCGCCGCGCCGGTGACCAAGAAAGCTTTCGGCGGCGCGGAACAATGATGCAGACATGCCCGACAGGGTGGCAAACTGACCCATCAGCAAGAACAGCGGGATGATCGAATAGGAATAGTTCGAGAAGGTGCCGTAGGTCAGCGTCTTCAACTGGTTCATCATCATCAGCGGAGAGCCCAGCACCAGATAGGACCCGCCAAAGCCCACGGCCAGCATCGCCAGCGCGATCGGGATACGGATAAAGATCAGGATCAGCAGGACCGGGAACGACCACAGCGCCAGTTCAAAGTTGCTCATGCGGTGGTTTCCTCGGTTGGATCGGGCTGTCCGGTCAGCGCACGCAGCGACCGGATCAGGCAAAAGGCCGTGACAAGGGCAAAGGCCACAGCGCCCACAAGGCTCGCGGCATAGCCCCACCAGACGGGCAACTGCATGATGAACGTCGTCTCGCCGTAGCGCAGCTTGTCGGTCATGCCCAGATACAGCCGCCACGCGATCAGCACCGCCGCGATCAACATGCCCAGATCGACAATCACGTTCAGCACACGGTTCAGCGCACCGCCAAAGACCGGTTGGAACAGGTCAACGGCAGCATGGCTGCGCTGCAACTGGCACCACGGCAAAAAGCCAAAGATCGCAGCCCCGACGCCGATTTCCGTCAGGTCGTAAATGCCCTTGATCGGACCAACGCCGATGTCCAGCGGCAGCAAGGCCCGCCCCGCGATCGACACGCAGGTCAAGGCCACGACCACCAGCAGGACCAGCCCCGACAGCAACGCCATCCAGCGCGCCAGCGCTTCGGCGAATTTATAAAGTGTCACATACATGAAAACTGCCCCGCACGCGGCAACAGCGTGCCCCGACCTTGGGGGCACGCCGCGCCGAACCTCAGTTCGAGTACTTGTCGATCAGCCCTTTGGCCTGATCAATCAGGGCCTGACCGTCGATGCCCTTGCTGTCCATGTCGGCCACCCAGCGGGCGACAACCGGTTGTGCGGCCTCTTTCCAGCGGGCGACCTCGGCTTCGTCCAGCTGCACGATGGTGTTGCCTTTCTCCACGGCGATGTCGCGGCCCGGCTTGTCGTATTCAAACATGACCTCGGCGGCGAACGTGGACAGGGCGGCGCCGGATTTCTCGTCCAGAATGGCCTTCAGGTCATCGGGCAGCGCGTCGTATTTTGCCCGGTTCATCACCAGAACGATGGTCGCGGTGTACAGCGCCTCATCACCCGAGAATTCGGCGTGGTTGCTGACCAGCTCTGCCAGACGGATCGACGGGGTCACTTCCCACGGGATCACGGTGCCGTTGACAACACCCTTGGACAGCGCCTCGGGGATCGCGGGCAAGGGCATACCGACGGGGGTGGCCCCCAGTTCGGACAGCATGTCGTTGATCACACGGGTCGGGCCGCGCAGGGTCTTGCCCTTCATGTCTTCCAGCTTGGTCACCGGGTCCTTGGTGTGGATCACACCGGGACCATGCACCCATGCGCCCAGGACCTTAACGTCCTGATATTCGCTTTCCTGAAAGTCGGTTTCGACCATTTCCCAGAACGCACGCGATGTGCCAACGGGATCTTTCATCATGAACGGCAGTTCGAACACCTCGGTGCGCGGGTAGCGTCCGGGGGTATAGCCCACCACGGTCATCGCCAGATCGACCACACCGTCGCGCGCCTGGTCCAGCAGTTCGGGCGGACGCCCACCCAGGGCCATCGCGTCAAAGTGCTGAATGGCAATGCGCCCATCGGATGCGGCGGTCACCTCTTCGCCCCAGGGCTTGAGAATTTTCGCGGGCACGGTGGCCACGGGCGGCAGGAACTGGTGCAGGCGCAATGTGACCTCTTGCGCGAATGCCAGCCCCGGCAACATGGCAACGGCCGCAGCCGCGCCGATCAGTAGTGTCCGTTTTTTCATCTTGTTTCCTCCCTAAAGATGATCGCTGAACCGGATTTTTTCCCGGCTTACTTTTTGTGGAAATCCGGCGGGCGTTTCTCCAGGAACGCACGCAGACCTTCCTGTGCGCCTGCCGATGTCTGCGACATCGCGGCGGACAGGCTTTCGGTGAACAGACCATCCGAGCGGGACATATCGCCGATGCGCCCGATGGCCTGAATCATCAGGTAATTCGAGAACGGTGCATTATCCGCCACCTCACGCGCCAGCTTTTTCGCCAGCGGCAACGCCTCGCCCTCGCCCACGGAATAATGGGCCAGCCCCAGACGCAGGCCGTCCTCGGCGCCGTAGTTCCGGCCGGTCAGCATCATTTCCCGCATACGGTCCGCACCGATGATCCGCCCCACGCGAACGGTGGCCCCGCCGCCGACAAAGATCCCGCGCCGTCCTTCCGGCAACTGGAAACGCACCGACGGCTCGGCAATGCGCACATGCGCCGAGGTGGCAATCTCAAGACCGCCACCAATCACGGCACCCGTCATCGCGGCGATCACGGGCAAGCCGCCATATTCGATCAGGTCGGCCACGCGATGCCAGTTGCGCGAATGATATACCGTCTCTTCCGGGCTGCGGTGTTCGTGTTCGGAAAGGTCCAGACCGGAACAGAAGTGCCCGCCTTCACCGTAAAGGATCACAGCACGCACACCCTTTGGCGGATTGGAAAAGAAATCGTCCAGCGCCGACACCAGCGCATCGTTCATCGCGTTACGCTTGTCAGGGCGGTCAAAAATGATGGTTGCGATGTCGTCTTCGATCTCGATGCGGGTCACGTGCGTCTTGGCTGAGTCTTTGGCCACGAGAATCCCCTTCCTGTAAAAATAATGTTAAAAGTGTTATAGACTGTAATTGTTACACAGCATAGCGTTTTTCGTGCTACAGTTTCTTCAAAACCCGAGGGAGGATTGATTCTTGGTAGACTTTGCATCCGTTCGCGCGATCGATTTCCATACGCACGCGGAAGAGCCATGCTGTGATCACCGTGATGATGGTTACAACGAATTCCAGGCAGGCATGGCCGCCTATTTCAAGAATCCCGCAGGCGCCAAGGGCATGTTGCCCACAGTGCAGGATACCGCCAACTATTATCGCGAACGCAACATCGCGGCGGTGATCTTTCCGGTGGACGCCGAGCGCGAGACCGGCTTTCGCCGCTATTCCAACGAAGAGGTTGCAGGTATCTGCGCCGAGAATGACGACATCCTGATTCCCTTTGCCTCGGTCGACCCGCACAAGGGCAAGGCCGGTGCGCGCGAAGTGCGCCGTCTGGTGCGCGATTTCGGCGTGCGCGGGTTCAAGTTTCACCCCACCATGCAGGGCTTTTTCCCCAATGACCGCGAGGCATGTTACACCGTGCTGGAAGCCTGCGCCGAAGAGGGGGTGATCACCCTGTTCCACACCGGCCAGACCGGCGTCGGTTCGGGGATGCGTGGCGGCATGGGGATGCGGTTGAAGTATTCAAATCCGATGTATCTGGACGATGTGGCGGTCGATTTCCCCGACATGAAGATCATCCTGGCCCACCCGTCGTTCCCCTGGACAGAAGAAGGTCTGGCGGTCGCACAGCACAAGCCCAACGTCTATTACGACATGTCCGGCTGGTCGCCCAAGTACTTCCCCGAAACCTTCATACGCTATGCAAACTCGATCCTGAAAAAGAAGATGCTGTTCGGCTCGGATTGGCCCGCGATCACGCCCGACCGCTGGTTGGCCGACTTCGAGGCCGCCCCGTTCAAGGACGAAGTGCGCCCGTTGATCCTGAAGGAAAATGCGATGCGCTTGTTGGGAGAAAGCGTCTGAGGCGCGCGCAAGACTAAGACACAGAGTATCTGGGAGGAAAACTGTGATGTTCAAGACAATGGGAACGGCCGCACTGTTGTGCAGCACGGCCACATTGGCCGCAGCACAAATGCAATGCGAAGGTTTGACGCCCGAGGCACTGGGGCTGAGTGGCGTCACCTTTACCGAAGTCGCACCGGTGCCCGCAGGCGAGGACAGCCCCGCCGCCCAATGCCGCATCCGCGCCGTCACCGCCGAACGCACCGGCACCGACGGGCGCGACTATGCGCTGCAGTTCGAGCTGGCCCTGCCGGATGTCTGGAACGGCGATTACGTCCATCAGTTCAACGGCGGCAACGACGGCGAGGTCAAACCGGCCACCGGCGGCTTGGGCGCGGGCACGGGTGACGAGACACCTCTGGCGCGCGGCTTTGCCGTCGTATCCTCGGACGCGGGCCATGATGGCAAGGCGGTGACGGACGCAGGCCTTGCCGGTGGCGCGCGTTTTGGTTTCGATTTAGAAGCGCGGCAGATGTACGGATACAAGGCCGTCGCGGTGCTGGACCCGCTGGCCCGCCAGATCGTCGAGGCCTATTACGACAATGAGATCGGTCACAGCTATGGGATTGGCTGCTCGAACGGCGGGCGGCACGCCATGGTTGCCGCATCGCGGATGCCGCAGAGCTTTGATGGCCTGCTGATCGGCGCACCCGGCTTCAACCTGCCCAAGGCGGCGCTGCAACATGCGGTTGACGTGCAGGCGCTAACGGCGGTCACCGGCGATCTGGCCACGGCGTTCAGCCCCGCCGATTTGCAAACGGTTGCCGATGGCATCCTGCAAGCCTGCGATGCGCTTGACGGGATCGAGGACGGTCTGGTGATGGACACCGCCAACTGTCAGGCCAGCTTTGACAGTGCCGCGCTGCAATGCGCAGAGGGGCAGAATTCCGCCTGCCTGTCGCCCGAACAGGTCACTGCGCTGAACACCATTCACGCAGGCACCGCCGATGGCGGCGCTCCGTTCTACAGCGATTTTCCATGGGACCCTGGCATCGCCGGCGGCGGCTGGCGGTTCTGGAAACTGGAAAGCCCGATCCCGCCATGGGAAAAGAAACCGATCATCGCCGTGATGGGTGCCGCGTCACTGGCGCAAATCTTCACCACGCCCCCGACGGAAGTGGCAGGAGACCCCGCCGCGCTGGAACAATTCCTGAAGGATTTTGACCTCACCGCCCGCGCCGACGAAATCTATGACACCAGCGATGCCTTCCCCGAATCCGCGATGGAGGTGATGACCCCGCCCGGATCGGACAACCCCGAACTGGCGGAATTCCGTGACGCCGGGGGCAAGATGATCCTCTTTCACGGCGTGTCAGACCCGGTCTTTTCCGTCAACGACACGGCAGACTGGTACGGCAAGCTGGATACCAACAACGGCGGCAACGCGGGCGAGTTTGCCAAATTCTACCCTGTCCCCGGCATGACTCACTGCTCAGGCGGTCCTGCTGTCGAGGGTTTTGACATGTTCGCAGAGCTGGTCGCATGGGTGGAAAACGGCACGGAGCCACAGGCCGTGACCGCAACCGCACGCGCGTCGAACCCTGACCTGCCCGAGACAATGGCCGACATTTCCCGTCCGCTGTGTCCCGCCCCGCAAGTTGCCCGCTACACCGGCAGCGATCCCGCCTCGGCAGACAGCTTCACCTGCGAATAGATTTAACGACGACAGCGCAGGGCCCCTAGTCCCTGCGTCGGTTCCATCAGTGAAAGGGTCCACCATGACCACCCTTGCCCCCCTCGACGAGACGATCACCCTCGAGCAACTGGATCGCGATCCCTACCCGATCTACCGCCGCCTGCGCGCCGAAGCGCCTGTCTTGCGCGTCAAGGCCGCCGGCCGCACCCTGCTGACCAAGGCCGAAGACACCAAATACGTCAAGGACACGCCCGAAATCTTCAGCTCGGACGATCCCAACACCCCGATGAAACGCGCCTTTCAGGCCCACACGCTGATGCGAAAGGACGGCGAGGCGCACAAGCGCGAGCGGATGGCGATGGCGCCTGCCTTTGCGCCCAAGGTGATCATGAACGACTGGATGCCGCGCTATCAGCAGATCGCCGAGGAATACGTCGCCCGCCTGCCGCGTGGCGAGGTGGTGGACCTGTTCCCTGCCCTCTCCGGCCCCTACGCCGCGCGCGGTCTGGCCGTGCTTTTGGGTCTTGAGGAGGCCACGGATGACCAGATGCAACACTGGTCCCAGGCGCTGATCAACGGTGCAGGCAACTTTGGCTGGAAGGACGAACCTTTTGCCATTTCGGATCAGGCCAATGCCGAGATGAACGCCCTGATGGACAGCCTGCAAGACCGCCACCGCGCGAACCCGAACAATTCGGCCCTGTCAGTGATGCTGAACGCCGATGATCCCATCGAAATGAGCCAGATTTATTCCAACATCAAGATCGCCATCGGCGGTGGCATCAACGAGCCGCGCGATGCGCTGAACACGATCATCTACGGCCTGCTGACCAATCCCGACCAATTGGAAGAGGTCAAACGCAACGCCGACTGGGACAAATCCTTCGAGGAAGGGGTGCGTTGGGTCGCCCCCATTCAGGCCTCGGCCCGGCTGGTACTGGAAGACACGGAAATTCGCGGCTATCACATCCCCAAGGGCGACACGGTGATGACCATTCAGGCCAGTGCGTGCCGTGACGAGGACCTGTACGAGAACGGCGAGGATTTCATCGTGTACCGCGACAAGAACCAGCATCAGGCCTTTGGCAACGGCCCGCACTTTTGCCAGGGCACCCACGTGGCGCGCCGCGCCGTGGGACAGGTGATGCTGCCGCTGCTGTTTGACCGTTTTCCAAACATGAGCATCCCGAACACCGACGACGTGATCTGGCGCGGCTTCGGCTTTCGCGGGCAGGTGCAAATTCCGGTGCTGTTGAATTGACCCGCGTTCTGATTGCAGGCGGCGGCATCGGCGGGCTGTCCCTGGCGCTGACCTTGCACCAGATCGGCGTGCCCTGCACGGTCTTTGAAAGCGTGCGCAGCCTGCGGCCCTTGGGCGTGGGCATCAACATCCAGCCCAACGCGGTGCGCGAGCTGTTCGATATGGGTCTGACGGCCGAAGAACTGGACAGCGTCGGCGTGCCTGCGCGCGAATGGGCGATGGTCGGACTGAACGGTCAGGACATTTATGCCGAACCCCGCGGGCTCGAGGCAGGATACAACTGGCCGCAATACGCGATGCACCGTGGGGAATTCCACATGTTGCTGGCCCGTGTTTTGCGGGACCGCGCCGGCGACGACGCGATCCGGCTGGGGGCCAAGGTCACCGGCTATGAAAAGCACGCTGACGGCACTGTCACTGCCCTGATTGAACACGCAGACGGCAGCACATCGCGCGAGGATGGCACCCTGCTGATCGGCGCGGACGGCATCCACAGCCGCGTGCGCGCACAGATGCACCCCGACCAGCCGCCGATCCACTGGGGCGGTGCGGTGATGTGGCGGGGAACCGCGCTGGCGAAACCCATTCGCACCGGCTCGTCCTTTGTGGGACTTGGCACGCACCGGCAGCGCATGGTTATCTATCCGATCTCGCACCCCGATCCCGACACCGGTCTGGCGTTGGTGAACTGGATCGCCGAGGTCACGATGGATGACCCATCCGAGCGTGCCGACATCGGGTGGTTCCGCGAGGTGCCGATTGACGATTTCATCCACCACTTCGACGACTGGGTCTATGACTGGCTGGACGTGCCCGCGCTGATCCGCGGCTCGGACAGTGCTTATGAGAACCCGATGATCGACCGTGATCCGGTGTCCACTTGGGTCGACGGCCCGGTGGCACTGATGGGCGACGCGGCGCACGCCATGTATCCCACTGGATCGAACGGAGCCAGTCAGGCGGTTATCGACGCGCGCGCGCTGGGTGTGGCCTTTGTGGAGCACGGAGTGAACGCGGGCGCACTCGCCGCCTATGACGCCAAACTGTGCGGCCCGATTTCCGAACTGATCCTGCGCAATCGCGGCGCGGGGCCTTTCGGCCTGCTGAACATGCTGAACGAGCGTTCGGGCGGGGACTATGACAACATTGACGACGTGATCCCCCCCACTGAGCGGCAAGAGTTCATGGCCAAGTACAAGGCCGCCGCCGGCTTTGCCATCGAGACGCTGAACGCCGCGCCGCGCACGCTGCCCGAAGGGGCGACAGTCAAACTCTAGACCGTCGCCTCGAACTCGGCATAGGCGGCGGCGGTGTTGGGGTCGTCCAGCAGCGCCCGCGCCACGCCGGGGCTGATTGTGAAGGTGTCCTGCCCTTCGGCGGCCAGCCGCACCATCTGTTCGGGCGACCGCAGCGACGCCACAAGGATCGTGCACCGCTTGTCGCTTGCCCCTTGTATCGCCTTCATCTGCGCCAGCGCGCCGTAGGCGTCCATGCCCAGATCGTCCATCCGCCCGAAATAGGGCGCGATGAAATCCGCCCCCAGTGCGTTGGCGACAAACATCTGTTTCGCGTCATAACAGGCGGTCATCAGCACACGCCCACCCAGGGCACGAATGGCCCCCGTGGCGCGGATGGCCGGTTCGACCAGCGGAATTTTCACCACCGTTTCGATCCCCGCCGTCCGGCCCGCCTCGTAAAGCGCACCCGCCCAGTCGACATAGCCCTCGACCGGCCCGAAAACCTGTGCGTGCAGCTCTTGCGCTCCCAGATCGCGGGCGCGGGTGGCCATCTGTGCCCAGTCGATTGCGGGATAGTCCAGCCCGGCACGCGACGCCAGCAACGGGTTCGTCGTGATCCCGTGAAACAGCCCCGTGGGCATGAGCGTTTCCCACGCCGTCACGTCCGCAGTGTCGAGATAAAGCGCCATTTCGGCAGATCCTCAGCCAGCCAGTGCCACGTCGATATCCGACCGCGCGGGCGGATTGCACCCCGAGTGTTCACAATTCAGCGCCGCCGCCTGCCCCGCGCGCCGCAGCAGATAACGCAGGTCATCCGCGTCCATCGCCGCCAAAGCGTCTGGTGACAACGCATCACGTGCGGCCAGTGTCGCCAGCAAGGTCGCCATGAACGTATCGCCTGCCCCCACCGTATCGACCAGCCGCGTGACGTGCGGGGCGGGCACCGTGCAGGTGGCCGAGTTGGAAAAGGCAGTCGCATCCTTCGGCCCGCGCGTCAGCACCACCAACCCCGCTGTGGTGACGTCAAACAGCGCCGCGATGGCATCCTCTTCGGTCTCTTCAGGGAAGAGCCAGCCCAGATCCTCGTCGCTCAGCTTGACCAGATGCGCCACCTGCATCACGCGGCTGACACGCTCGATATAGGTCATGCGGTCGTAAATCAGCGACTCGCGCACGTTCGGATCGAAGGACACGAAAATCCCGCGCGCTGCGGCCTCGGTCAGCACCTCGACCCAGGCATCGGCGTCGGCACCATCGGCCAACGCCAGCGACCCGCAATGCAAGGCTGCCACATCCCCCGGGATGCTTTTCCACAGACTTTTTGCAGTCACCTGCCGTTCGGCTGTGCCATCGCGGTGAAACGCATAGGTCGGAATGCCATGCTCCAATGTCACCACCGCCCGCGAGGTCGGCTCCGACCGGCGCGGCGCGGCAATGATCGCACCCGATGCGGTCAGACGCGCGGCCAGCGTATCGCCCAGTGCATCATTTGAAATCGGCGTGACATAATGCGTTTCAACCCCTTGCCGCGCCAGTCCGACCGCCACGTTGAAAGGCGACCCACCCGGGTTCGCATCAAACAGCGGCGCGCCGTCTTCCTCGCCGGTCTGGACGAAATCTATCAGATTTTCACCGCCGATGGCGATCACGGGTTTGCCTTGCACCTGCCTGTCCTCCCTTGCCTATCTGACCTGAGAAAGGGCAGAATCAGCCTGTGTGTCAATAACTAACTCAACTTGATTTATATATTGACTTGCCCAGTTCTGTTGCGCTTTTTTCACTCGGTGAAAGAGGAGCGCCCAATGACAGAGGTTACTGGCACAGCACTGCCCTGCAACGATCGGCTGTTCCTGCATCTGGTGCGCAGCGCTGGCGCGTTGAGCAAGGCCGAACTGACCCGTGCCTCGGGGCTGTCGGCACAATCGGCCACGGTGATCGTGAACCGTCTGGTGCGTCATGGCCTGTTGCAACCCGGCAAAACGGTGCGCGGACGTGTGGGACAACCCTCCACGCCTTACAAGTTGAACCCAGACAGCGCGACGGCGCTTGGCATCAAGGTCGGGCGTCGGTCACTGGAGGTGGTCGGCATGGGGTTCGACTACCGTATTCTGGAACGGGTCACCCACCGCTATGCATTTCCAAATCTGACCGAGGTGAGGGGCATGATCGAGGATGCCATCACAACGGTGCAGAACCGTCTGAGAGCCCCGCAGCGTGCGCATCTGACCGGGATCGGACTGGCGTTGCCGGATCAGCTGGCAGACTGGGAGGACGCCGCTGACGCCCCCAAAGGCGCGATGGCCGACTGGCGCGACGCCGATCTTCGGGCCGAGATCGCAGAGCGTTTCGCATTGCCGGTGACATCCCTGAACGACGTGGCGGCGGCGTGTCTGGCCGAACTGGAAACCGGGAATCCCGAAGGTTATGACAGCATTGTCTATATCTATGTCGGCACCTTCATCGGCGGCGGCATCGCCATGGGCGGACGGTTGTTCACCGGTGGCGGACGGGCCGGCGCAATCGGGTCGATGCTGGGCGGCGGCGCGCAGCAACTGATCGGCACGGCATCGCTGCATCAGCTCGAAGCGCATCTGACAGCGGCGGGATTGGCGCGAGAAATGCTTTACGGTGCCACACCACTGGACACTGCGGCGCAAGCGATTTTTGCGTCATGGACGGAGCAGGCCGCGCAAACCATCGCCGTTGCCTGCGTCAACGCGCAAGCGCTCTTGCACCCGCAGGCCATCGTTATCGACAGCAGCCTACCGGCGCATCTGCGCGACCAACTGGTTACGGCGGTACAGGCCGCCGCCTCACGGCTGGACACGCGCGGGCTGGCGCAGATGACAATCACCCCCGGCACCGCAGGCATCACCGC
The DNA here is from genome assembly GCF_900129395.1 of Pseudosulfitobacter pseudonitzschiae. Lineage (GTDB taxonomy): Bacteria > Pseudomonadota > Alphaproteobacteria > Rhodobacterales > Rhodobacteraceae > Pseudosulfitobacter > Pseudosulfitobacter pseudonitzschiae. The sequence goes on along the minus strand of NZ_FQVP01000002.1, from coordinate 338,161 downwards.
GCGGGCCACGGGCAGCGGCATCGCGCCCTTCATGGCGCGTTTTGCCGTCGATCCTTTGGCTTCAGGTCGCTAGATCACCGTATCAATGGCGGTCCCAAGCTTGGTCACGATCTCTTCGATATGGCTGTCGTCCAGGATGAACGGCGGCGCCAGCAGGATGTGATCGCCGCGCTGCCCGTCAATGGTACCACCCATCGGATAACAGATCAGCCCGGCCTCGAAGGTCGCTTTTTTCAATGCCTTGTGCAGCGCGCGTTCGGGCGGGAACGGCGCTTTGGTCTCGCGGTCCATCACGAACTCGATCCCGCGAAACAGGCCCCTGCCGCGAATGTCCCCCACGTTGGGGTGCTGACCAAACGCCTGTTCCAGTGCCGCCTGCAACCGCTTGCCCATCTCGTCCACACGGGCCACCAGCCCGCCGTCCGTCAACCGGGTCAGCACAGCCAGGGCAGCGGCGCAGGCAACCGGGTGTCCGACATAGGTGTGGCCGTGCTGAAAATACCCGCTGCCGTCTTCGATGGCCGTGTAAATGTCAGCCGAACACAGCATCGCGCCAATCGGCTGATACCCTGCCCCCAGCCCCTTGGCGACCGCGATGATGTCGGGGCGCACATCGTCCTGTTCGCAGGCAAACAACGTGCCGGTGCGGCCCATCCCGCACATGACCTCGTCCAGGATCAGCAGCACGCCGTATTGATCACAGATCTCGCGGATGCGCTTGAAGTACCCCGGCACTGGCGGCACCGCACCCGCAGTCGCGCCCACGACAGGCTCCGCGACAAAGGCAAAGACCGTGTCCGCGCCCAGCCGTTGAATCTGGGCTTCAAGTTCGTTGGCCATACGCAGCCCGTAAGCTTCGGCGCTCTCTCCGGCCTCCTGCCCGCGGTAGGCATAGCACGCCGAAATATGCGCGGTGTCCACCATCAACGGCGCAAAGGGCGCGCGGCGCCATGCGTTGCCGCCCGTGGCCAATGCGAACAACGTGTTGCCATGATAACTTTGCCGCCGCGCAATCACATGGCGGCGTTGGGGCTGTCCGATCTCGACATAATACTGGCGCGCCAGCTTCAGCGCGGCTTCCATCGCTTCGGAACCACCAGAGACGAAATACACACGGTCGATCCCTTCCGGCGCGTGCGCGATCAGCTTGTCTGCCAGAGCCTCGGCGGGGGCGGAGGTGAAAAAGCTGGTGTGGGCAAAGGCGACCGCGTCAAGCTGCGCCTTGATCGCCGCCGTGACCTCTGGATCACCGTGCCCCAAACACGACACAGCAGCGCCGCCAGATCCGTCAAAATAGGCTTTTCCATCTACATCATAAAGGTAAACCCCCTGCCCGTGCGAAACAGTGAGCGGCAGGGTTTTGGTATGACGCGGAAACACATGGGACACGGGGCGCAATTCCTTTCGAGACAGCCGCAGGTGTCACTCAAGCACAGGCTTTGGATCAGAGATAGACAGGTTTCAGGCATGACTAGCGGAGTTTGAGGAATGTCAGCGTGAACAGGCCGTGAACGTGCAACTGCCTTTGCGCAGAGATTGTGCAAGGCGTGCCGCACGCGCGAAACCTGCCGAGCCGGAGGCAAAAAACCAAAGGTCGGCCATTGACCTTGGTCTGCAAGGTAGTAAGTAAGCAAGATAATATGGTAACCATATCTTTTTTGGACCCCGAATGCCTGTGCTCAGCCCACCCTCCCCGACCGAAACGAAGGTCATCGACCCTGACAGTCTCGGCTTTTTGATCGGTGATATGTCACGCCTGATGCGGGGCACATTCGAACGTGAAATCGAAAAGGTCCGCGTGCCTGTCACCACGTCAGAGGCGCGTGTGCTGGTGCACATGGCGCGCAGCGGCGCGACACGGCAGAACGTTCTGGCTGAAAACCTTGGCCTCGCCCCGATGAGCGTGACCGGCTATCTCGACAATCTGGAACGGTCCGGGTTTATCGAACGCGCAGCCGATCCTGCCGACCGGCGCGCCAAGATCGTGACGCTGACCGATGCAGCGCAGGACCTGCTGGAGCGCATCGCCATCGCAGGCCAGCAAGCCCGCGCACAGGCCACGGCCGGTTTGACCGCAGAACAGGTTGCCGCGTTCAAATCCGTTGCCATCACCATTCGCAAAAACCTTGAAACCGAACGCGCCACAGCGCGCACCGAAAGCGCATCATGACCGCCAAGCCCATCATGTCCGAACGCAAAGTCAGCATTATCGGCGCTTTGCTGGTTGCCATCGGTCCGATCTCGATGGCGCTGTACACGCCTGCGATGACCGAGATGGTGCATCACTTCGACTCCGCGGAATCCGTCGTAAAACTCACGCTGACGCTGTATTTCGGCGGCTTTGCCTGTGCGCAACTGATCGCGGGCCCCCTGTCGGACGCTCTGGGACGGCGGCCTGTCACCATCGGGTTCATGCTTTTGTATTGCGCGGCCAGCATCCTGGCGACGCTGTCGCAGTCAGTGGAAACGCTGATCTTTGCGCGCTTTGCCCAAGGGGTCGGCGCATCGGTTGGGGTGGCGATTTCCCGCGCACTGGTGCGCGACTTGTTCACTGGCGAGAAATCGTCGCGGATCATGAACCTGATCGGGATCATCCTTGCCTTGGGACCGGCACTTTCCCCAACCATCGGCGGGCTGATGCTGCCCGTATTTGGCTGGCGGTCGATCTTTGTGCTGATGACCGTTCTGGGGCTGATCGTAATCTGTGTGACGATCTTTTCCATGAAAGAAACCGTCGTGCGCGACACCAGCCGGTTGAATTTCCGGGCGCTGGCCGGGTCCTACCGGATGCTGCTGACCAACCGCCGTTTTCTCAGCGCGTCTTTCGTCATCGGCGGCGCATTGGGCGCGATTTACGCCCAAGCGACATTCCTTCCCTTTATCCTGATGCGCGATGTCGGCCTGTCGCCGTCGCAGTTCGGCCTGTCGATGCTGGCGCAATCTGGCGCGTTTTTCACTGGCTCGCTGCTGGTGCGGCGCCTGATGACCGTTTACGGATCGGAACGGATCGTGCTGCCGGGGCTGCTGTTCATTGCCACGGGCAGCGTTGGCACGGCGACCCTGCTGATCTGGCCGCCCAGCTTCCTGCACGTCATGATCCCCGTGGCGATTTATTCCTTCGGGATCTCATTTGTCATGCCGACCATGTCGACCGCAGCCCTTGCCCCCTTTGGCAAGATGGCAGGTGCCGCCGCGTCCCTGCTGGGGTTCATCCAGATGGGGTCGGGCCTTGTGGTCGGCAGCATCGGCGCGCTGATTGGGGATGCGTTGTTTGCGATGGGACTGTTGATCCCCATGATGGGGGCCACGGCCTGTCTGTGCTACGGCATCTACAAACGGATGCCCCCCTATACGCCCGAACCTGTCGCGCCCGCAGTTGCAGCCGGCGCCGGAAGGCCCTCGGCCTCGGCGATGGCTGCACCTGACCGCTGAGCCAATGACAGCTCTCCCTGCAACATGCTGTCTGTTTTGGATTTCCCGCGAATCGTGTAGGCTGTTTTGACGAACCCTTCACGTAGTGGCCTGAACGTTTCCTGCGTGGAGTCGTCAGCCTTTTGAGACGACGCCATGACAACAGATGTCTCCCTGCCGAACACCTGGCACAGCAAAACGTCCTTTTATCTGGCAGTCTCCGTCGGCATCCTGGCGTTGCTGAACCTGATCCTGGGCTGGGGTCTCGGGCTGGAATTCTTTCTGCGTATCTGGCCCGAATACCCGGCGATGGTGCCCAGCACCGCGATTTCCCTCTTGTTCGGAAGTCTGGGCCTGATCGCCCTGAACAAAGGGTACAGCCCCTGGGTGGCGCGTCTGTGCAGCGTCTTGATCGCGTCGGATGTCATTGCGAACTATCGGCTGGCCGTTTTCCAGGTGGTGCCGGACGGCATGTCGATCGCCACGGCAATCGCATGTCTGCTGATCGCGGTCTGCCTGTGGTCCCGAACGGTCAAGGACTTGTCGACGTTTGCGCGGCTTCTCCCGAAAACGCTGGGGGTGAGCCTCGCGATGGTGCCGCTCATTGGCTACCTCTACAACTCCGAAGCCTTGTTCGCGAACCCCGTCTACACGTTGATGGCGCTGCACACGGCCATTGGTTTCACCGCTCTGTTCGTGGCCTTTCTGGTCAACGATGCGGAAGTTGGCTGGATGCGGGTTCTGGCCGCCCCGGAGCTGGGCAGCCAGATGTTGCGCAAACTGCTTCCGTTTCTGGTTCTGGTGCCGGTCGGGCTGACCGGACTTGCGCTGATTGCATCGAACCTGAATTACGTCTCGGCCGACCTTCGGGCGTCGGTTCTGGCCTATACGATGATCCTGATGCTGGTCACTGCGGCATGTTATTTCGCGAATGTGATCAACAAGACCGAACAGCGCGCAGCGCAGGCCGAAAAGCTGCAACGCGAAAGCGACCGCGCGCGCCAAGTGGCCGAAGTGGCGCTGGAACGCGGCCAGAAGATCGAAGCCCTGGGCAAGCTGGTCGGTGGCGTCGCACATGATTTTAACAACACCCTGTCCGTCGTCCTGGGCAACCTGCAACTGCTTCAGGCCGACCCCGACAAGTCTGCGCACCCTGTCTATCTGACCGAAGCCGTCGAGGCTGTGCAGAACGCTGCGGAGCTGACACGGCAACTGCTGGCCTATGGTCGCAAGTCGCGGCTGGAGCCGGTGCCGGTCAACCTGGACGATCTGGTCCGCAAAACCCTGAACATGTTCCAGCGCCTGTGCCCGGCCAACATCGCCGTCTCGACGCGCCTGTCGGCGAACGAGATGATTGTCGAGCTGGACCCGATCAACTTCCAGCAGGCGCTGCTGAACATCCTGATCAACGCCCGCGATGCCCAGCCGCAGGGTGGCAAAATCGTCATCAGCACGGCTGCAGAGGAGATGGGACGCGAACAGGTCTCAGGCTTTGGCGGGACCGAACAGATATTTTCGGGCACCTTTGTCTGCATCAGCGTTGTCGATTCCGGCCCCGGCATGACGGCGCAGGAATTGTCCCGCGCGACCGAGCCGTTCTTTACCACCAAACCCGTGGGCGAAGGCACCGGGCTGGGCCTGTCGGTCGCCTCGGGGTTCTGCCGCCAGTCGGGCGGCGGGCTGACACTGCTCTCGGAGCCCGGCCATGGGCTGACGGCAAAGATGTTCTTCCCGCTTTCCCCCAGCAGCCCGGATGTCGCCCCCGAGACCATGCAGCAGTCCACCGAGGTCAAGCCATCGGCGCACCGCATCCTGCTGGTTGATGACGACGAAAAGGTCACCCGCGTCATGGCCCGCCAGCTTCAGCTTGACGGCAACGAGGTTGAAGTCGCCCTGAGCGCCGCCGATGCCCTCGAAATCATGAGCACAGGCCCCGCCCCCGATCTGGTGATCACGGATTTGGTGATGCCCGGCGCCATGCAGGGCCATGCCCTGGCCAAAGAGATTCGCGCCCGTTTCCCCGGCACGCATGTGGTGCTGATGTCGGGCTATGATTCCATCCGGCAACGCCAGAGCGACGGTGCGGAGTGGAACGAACCCTTCCTTCAGAAACCGATCAACTGGATCCTGCTGCGCGAAGTGGCGGCATCCGTGCTGTCACAGACACCAAAGGGATAGGGAAACGGCACCGCAGCCAGTGCTGGGGGGCTGTGATCGCTGTTCGCTATCTGAGTGAAGTGGCTGGGATGGTAGGATTCGAACCTACGGTACACTGTACCAAAAACAGTTGCCTTACCACTTGGCTACATCCCAACGTGTCGCGCTAATTAATGCCCACTTGCCGGAGGCGCAAGCCCAAAATCCGGCAAATCGTACGCGAGGCGTTATTCTTCTTCGCCCTCCCGCGTCAACAGGTCCTTGTCCGCGCGTTCTGCGCGTTCCTGGTCGACAATCCTTTCCAAAGCTTCGTTCTGCGTCGACTGCACGTCCTCTGTTTCGACCTCTCGGATGACGACCGGGGGCTTTGCGGGGCTGTCGGACTTGCTCGAGGGCGACACCACGCGGAATGTCGGCTCGGGCATTTCGATTCCCGCAGCCTCAAAGGCAAGCAGCACATGCCGGATCGCTTCACCCCGCGCCAGCGCAAAGCCGGTTTCGTGCTGGTCGATCCATCCGGTCACGCGAATCCCGATCGTGCTGTCGCCAATGGTTTCGATCCAGATGGCAGGGGCCGGTGTGGCCAGCACAAAGGGCAATTTGTTCACAGTCTCCAGCGCCAGCGCCTTGGCCGCGGCAAGGTCGGTCACAGGGGCCACGCCCACGTCAAAACTGAAGCGACGCTCGGTGTTGCGGGTGTAATTGATGATCCGGCTCTTGAAGACTGTCGAGTTGGGGATGCGAATCTGGTTGCCGTCAAAGCTGAGCAGGATCGTGGCGCGGCTGGTCAGGCTGACCACCTTGCCCACGTCACCTTCGATTTCGACCGTATCGTTGGGCCGGAACGGCTGGCGGAACGACAGCATGATCGAGGCGATGAAATTCTCGACCGTGTCGCGGACCGCAAAACCGATGGCCAGACCGACGATCCCCGCAGCGCCCAGGATCGTGCCCAGCAGCGCCGTGGCGTTCAGGATGTCCAGCGCGATCACGATGCCAGCCACGACAAAGAACAACCGCACGATCTGGCGGTAGATGTCAGCGATAAACGCGTTCGGCGCGATCCGGTCCCACGGATATTTCGCCCGCGCCAGCAACACCCCCGCCAGCATCACCAACACAAAGGCCAGCAGCGCCACCCCCAACAGCGGCAACATCGCCACGGCCTGCAGCAGCCGCGTCTTGAACCGCTCGTAGGCCGGGTTCAGCCGTTCGACCACATCCGTCGTTTCCGTCACTTCGTTCTTGATTGCCACGACCCCCTGAACCCGACCGACCAGTTCGTTCAGTTGGTCCGAAGCCGCAGAATCAAGCGTCGTGCCGCGCAGGGTCACGATCCCCGACGTCACTGTCACCGTGACGTTTCCATAGCCATCCAGTTCAGACATGATATCGCGGATGCGCACCGCGATGGCGGCATCCTGTTGGGCGCTGTCCTCGACGGTGATCGCGCCCTGTGGTTGCCCGGCGGTTTCGGCATGAACCGGTGCGCAGAGCGCCATCGCCAGCGTCATGGCGGTGAGCAGGCGGCGCAACAGGCTCATTGCCCCATCTCCACCAGCACCGCGCCGTGACGCCCGCCTTGTTCCACCGCCTCGTGGGCTGCGGCAGTGTCAGACAGGGCAAAGACCTGCGCAACAGGGATGTCCAGCGCACCCTCTGCCAAAGCCGCATGCAGGCGGTTGATGACCTTTTGGCGCTCAGGCAGTGGCAACAGGTAGATCAGGATCGCATCGACCGTGGCCGCCTTGAACATCAGTTCCAGAAAGTTGAAATCGGCCTTGGGCCGGGCCGCCGATCCATAGGCCGCGATCGTGCCGTTCTGGGCGACCACCGCAATGTCCGTGCCGATGTTGACGCCGAATTCCGGCTCGATGATCCGGTCCACCGGCTTGCCATTGTTTGCCGCCAGAATCCTGTCGGCCAGATCCGGCGCGGTAAAGTCGATCACCTCGGCAGCCCCCGCATCCCGGGCATGGTCCGCCCCTGGCCCGCGTGCGGTGGCGATCACATGCGCACCGCCCCAACGCGCCAGCTTCACCGCCAGCAACCCAACCGTGCCCGCCCCGCCCTGCACCAACACGGTCTTGCCGCGCAAGTCGCCGCCGCCAAAGACCGCATGGCAGGCCGTCAGCCCCGGGATGCCCAGGCTGGCGCCGGTCTGCATGTCCACGCCTTCGGGCAGTTCAACCGCCTGATCCGACGGCACCGCGATCTGTTCGGCGCAGGTGCCAAAGGCGCGTTGCCACTGACCGTTCCAGATCCACACCCGTTGCCCGACGCGCGCAGGGTCCACCCCCGCGCCCACGGCGGAAATCGTGCCCGCCCCGTCGCTGTGCGGAATGATGTGCGGGAACGGGGGCTTGGTCACCCCCGGACGGGTGCCACCGCGCGCCTTGACGTCAGAGGGGTTCACACCGGAAAAGGCCAGATCCACCAGAACCTCGCCCGCCGCCGGTGCGGGGGTGGGCATATCGGTCAGGCTCAGGACCTCGGCCGCCGGGCCAAAGCGGTCGTATACAATCGCGCGCATCAATTTGATTCCCTTCAATCTCTGACCCACAGACTACCTTTGCCGCGCTGAATTGCCAGCACCGCGCAGCCTCTGCCGTTAGAGGCAAAGGGCGCTAGGGCGTGCCGCCGAAAAACCGGGTCGCCCATGCGGCAAAGACATCGCCATCGGATGACATGCCCGCCCGCGCCTCAGCCACTTCGACCTCGGTGGCCGAAAGGACATGCTTGGTGGCCTCCAGAATCCCCGCCATGAAACGATCGGTAAACTCGGGATGCCCTTGGGTCGTGATGATGTGATCCCCCTTGGCAAAGCCCGCATTGACGCAGCCGGGCGATTCCGCGATGCGCCGACAGCCCTCGGGCAGCACCGTCACCGTGTCGTGGTGAAAACTGTGCAGGTTCACATCCTCTTGCGCGGGCTGCATCCAGTCGAAATGTTCCAGAAATGTGTGGGTCTCGACCCCGATGTTCCAATCGGACTGCTCCACCGTCCCGCCCAGCGCCACGGCAATTGCCTGATGCCCAAAGCACACGCCCAGAAGCGGCTTGGCCGCCGCATCGGCGCGACGGATGAAATCATAAAGCGGATCGAGAAAGGCCAGTTCGTGCAGGATAGATTCCGGGCTGCCGGTGATCAGATATGCATCCTGTTCGTCGACATCCTGCGGCACCTCGCCGCCGACCGTCATGTAGACGCGGTAATCGAACCGCTGTTCCTGGGCGTCAAAGAGGTCACGAAAGCGGTGCGCGTCATCGGGAAAGGCATCGCCCACTTCGATGCTGCGGTCGTGATTGACCTGAAGAATACCCAGTTTCAGCCGTTTCATGATGCCCCCTTTCGGATCTTCTCAGCCAGATGTAGGCGTCAGGCCCGCGCGGGCAATTCGAGGTGTTCCCTTTTGCGGCCCATGAACATGCCACGCGGCGCAGCCAGTCCCCCGCTTCACCCGGCGGTCGGGCTTGTCGGCCTACTGCACCCCGTCACGGTCCGCCAGATCGCCCAACAGATCCAGCAACACCTCGTACCGGTCCGCTCCAAGGTGCGCGCGCCAGCCTTCGGCGATTTCGGCCGCACGCGTCGCGTTGGCCGCAATCAGCGCGACGCCCGCCTGCGTGATCGCAACCTCTTGCCTGCGGCGGTCGTGCTCCCCCTGCACCTGTGTCACCAACCCCTTGGCCACCATCCCCTTGATGATACGTGTCAGCGACGGCTGTAACAGGGCCGCGCGCTGCGCCAGCGTGCTGGCATCCAGCGCCCCGGCCTCCTCCAGCACCCGCAGCACACGCCACTGTTGTTCCGTCACGCCAGACGCACCCAGCATTTCGCGGATCGGTCCCATCACCGCCTCGCGGGCGTGCATCAAGGCGATGGGCAATGAACGGCTGGTACTGACAAGCTTGGGGGCCATGAAATCGAATCCTTGACGTGGCGACGCTCATTTACTTAACATGACAATAATTGCGATGTTAAGTAAATCTTGCGAAAGCGTGAAATGCCACACCTGACAATCGACTATTCGCCCAATCTGGAGGCAGCGGTGGACATGTCCGCGCTGTGCGACCACATCCGCCGCGCGGCCATCGGCACAGGCGTGTTTCCGATGGCAGGCATCCGCGTGCGTGCCTTTGCCGCCACGCACGTCAGCATCGCAGACGGTGATGCCAAACACGGCTACATCGACATCTCCGTACGCCTGCGCAAAGGGCGCACAACAGTCGCCAAACAGGCCGCGACGCAGGCAGTGTTTCAGGCGGCTTCCGACTTTCTTGCGCCGGTCATGGCCCAACGCTCCATCGCCCTGTCGATGGAAATGCGCGACATCGACCCGGAGCTTTCCCCAAAATCCGGCACAATCCGCGATCACCTGTAAAGGATCACACCATGTCAGACCTCGACACAAATCTGGCCAGCCTACGCGGCCACCTGATCCGCTTTGCCGACACCGGCATCCTGAACCAGATCAACGGCCGGCCTGTGCCCGCCCAATCCGGCGACTGGTTCGACACCCACAGCCCCGTGGACGAAACCCATATCGCACGTGTGGCGCGCAGTGGCCCCGCCGACATCGACGCCGCCGCCCGCGCCGCTGCCGACGCCTTTCCTGCGTGGCGCGATATGGACGGCACCGCGCGCAAGAAGATCCTGCACGCCATCGCCGACGGCATCGTCGCACGGGCCGAGGAAATCGCGCTGTGCGAATGCTGGGACACCGGACAGGCCCTGCGCTTCATGTCCAAGGCCGCCCTGCGCGGCGCGGAAAACTTCCGCTTTTTTGCCGACCGCGCACCGGCTGCGCGAGATGGGCAAATGCTGCCCTCACCCACGCTGATGAACGTCACCACCCGCACGCCGCTGGGGCCGGTGGGGATCATCACGCCGTGGAACACGCCCTTCATGCTGTCCACGTGGAAAATAGCACCTGCTTTGGCCGCTGGCTGCACAATCGTCCACAAGCCCGCCGAATTTTCCCCAGTGACCGCCCGCATCCTGATGGAGATCGCCGAAGACGCGGGCCTGCCGCCGGGCGTCTGGAACCTGGTCAACGGCTTGGGCGAAGAGGCGGGCAAGGCCCTGACCGAACACCCGGCGATCAAGGCCATCGCCTTTGTCGGCGAAAGCAAGACCGGATCGATGATCATGAAACAGGGGGCCGACACCCTGAAACGCGTGCACTTCGAGCTGGGCGGCAAGAACCCCGTCATCGTCTTTGACGACGCCGATCTGGACCGCGCGCTGGATGCGGCGATCTTCATGATCTATTCGCTGAACGGCGAACGCTGCACATCCTCGTCGCGCCTGCTGGTGCAGGACAGCATCGCCGCCCAGTTCGAGGAAAAGCTGGCCGCGCGCGTGCGCAACATCAAGGTCGGCCACCCTCTGGACCCCAGGACCGAGGTCGGCCCGCTGATCCACAAGGTGCACTTTGACAAGGTCACGTCCTACTTCGACATCGCCCGCCAGAACGGTGCCACCATCGCCGCAGGTGGCACAGCGCCCGAAGGAGCGGGCCACTACGTCAACCCGACGCTGTTCACCCATGCCACCAACGACATGACCGTGGCCCAAGAGGAAATCTTTGGCCCCGTGCTGACCTCGATCCGGTTCAAGGACGAAGCCGAGGCCATAAAGCTTGCCAATGACACCCAATACGGGCTGACCGCCTATGTCTGGACCAATGACATCACCCGCGCCATGCGCACCACCGCCGCCATCGAGGCGGGGATGATCTGGGTAAACTCGGAAAACGTCCGCCACCTGCCCACCCCCTTCGGCGGGGTCAAGGCATCGGGCATCGGGCGCGACGGCGGCGACTGGTCGTTCGACTTCTACATGGAAACCAAACACGTGGGCTTTGCCACCGGCCACCACGCCATCCCGCGCCTTGGCGCCTGACCTTTCTCTGGTGCGATAAATCGCAGGAGTTCGAGGGACGCATCCCTCACCACGCAATACAACGCGCCACCCGGCGCACCGCATTACAGGAGCATGCCATGCCCGTCCCCGCACCGGTTCTTTACCCGCCGTTCAACATCCTGCGGCTCAGCCATGTGGAATACACCGTCACCGATCTGGCCCGCAGCCGCGCGTTCTGGGTCGACACGCTGGGCCTGCAAATCACCTACGAGGAAGACGGCCTGCTGATGCTGCGCGCCATGGAGGAACGCGGCCACCACTGCATCATCCTGCGCGAGGCCAACAGCGCCCAAGTGCACCGGCTGGGGTTCAAGTTGTTCGACGAACAGGATCTGGACAAGGCCGAGGCGTGGTTCAAGGACCAGGACCTGCCAACCGCATGGATCGAACGCCCCTTCATGGGCCGCGTGCTGCAAACCCAGGACCCCTGGGGCGTGCCGCTGGAGTTCTATGCCAAGATGGACCGCCTGCCCAACATCGCGCAGAAATATGCGCTGTATCGCGGGGTGAAACCGCTGCGCATCGACCATTTCAACCTGTTTTCGTCCGACGTGGACGGGGCGGTGGCCTTCTACAACCAGATGGGCTTTCGCGTCACCGAATACACCGAGGACGCCGAGACGCAAAAGGTCTGGGCCGCGTGGATGCACCGCAAGGGCGGCGTGCACGATGTGGCCTTTACCAACGGCAGCGGCCCGCGCCTGCACCACACGGCGTTCTGGGTGCCGACCCCGCTGAACATCATCGACCTGTTGGACCTGATGTCCACCACCGGCTGGCGCGACAACATCGAACGCGGCCCCGGCCGGCATGGCATTTCCAACGCCTTTTTCCTCTATATCCTTGACCCCGACGGCCACCGGATCGAAATCTATTGCTCGGACTACCAGACCATCGACCCCGATCACGAGCCGATCCACTGGGACCTCAAGGACCCCTCGCGCCAGACCCTGTGGGGCGCGCCCGCACCGCGCAGCTGGTTTGAAAAGGGATCGACCTTTGACGGTACAGCCATCGCCGAGCCTGCGCTGAAAGCGCAGCCGATCATCGCGCCTTAACGCAGACAGGACAAACAGACATGAACTGGGACGATTTCGCCAGCCACGCCAAGGATGTCGCCGACTGGGGCGCGGAGTATCACAAGACCATACGCGACCGTCCGGTGCGCGCGCAGACCGCCCCCGGCGAAGTGTCGGCGCAACTGCCCGACAGCCCGCCCGAGGACGGCACCGACATGGCCAACATCATGGCCGACTTTGAAAAGGTTGTGATGCCGGGGATCACCCATTGGCAGCACCCGCGTTTCTTTGCCTATTTCAACTCGAACGCCGCCCCCGCGTCGGTGCTGGCCGAGTTCGTGGCCTCGATCATCGCGCCGCAATGTATGCTGTGGCAAACCTCGCCTGCCGCGACCGAGATGGAAACCAAGATGCTGGACTGGCTGCGGCAGGGTCTGGGCCTGCCCGCCGGCTATCAGGGTGTTATTCAGGACAGCGCCAGCAGCGCCACGCTGGCCGCCGTGCTGACCATGCGCGAACGGGCGCTGAACTGGCAGGGCAACGTGCAGGGTCTGTCGGGACAGCCCGTCTTGCGCATTTACTGTTCGGATCAGGTGCACACGTCAATAGACCGCGCCATCTGGGTGGCGGGCATCGGTCAGGACAATCTGGTCAAGATCCGCAGCACCGGCGACCTGCGCGGGCTGGACCCCATCGCCTTGCAAGACGCGATCACCCGGGACCGCGCCGCAGGCTTCGTCCCCGCAGGCATCATCGCCGCCACCGGTGCCACCGGCATGGGTGCGTGCGATGACTTGGAAGCCGTCGCAAACATCGCCAGGTCCGAGAACCTGTTCACCCATCTGGACGCCGCATGGGCGGGCACCGCGATGATCTGCCCCGAGTTCCGCACGCTGTGGCAGGGGGCCGAACACTTTGACAGCATCGTGTTCAATCCGCACAAATGGCTGGGGGCACAGTTCGACTGCGCCGCCCACTTCCTGCGCGACCCCGATGTGCTGCGCCAGACACTGGCCATCCGGCCCGAATATCTGAAAACCCACGCCCAGGGCGACATCATCGACTATTCCGAATGGTCGATCCCGCTGGGCCGCCGGTTCCGCGCGCTGAAACTGTGGTTCCTGATGCGCAGCTACGGCATGGAAGGGCTGCGTGGCCGCATCCGCAACCATGTAAAGTGGTCACAGGCCCTGTGTGAACGGCTGCGCGCCCTGCCCGAATTCGAGATTGTGACCGACCCGATCCTGTCCCTGTGGACGTTCAAAGTCGCCGGTGCCAGCAATGACGAGACACAGGCGCTGGTCGAGGCGATCAACTCGGACGGGCGCATTTACCTGACGCAAACCCTTGTGGACGGGGTCAAGGTCATCCGCTTCACCGCGGGTCAGTTCGACTGCGAGGAACGCGACTTTGACACCGCCTTTGACACCATCACCCAGATAGCGAGACGCTGATGAATTTTGCCACCTACACCGCCCAAGGCCAGCAGTTTTACGGCGTGGACACCGGCACGGGGATGGTCGCGCTTAGCCCCTATTTTCCCGACTGGCCCACGCTGCGCGACGTGATCGCGGCAGATGCGCTGCATCAGCTTGCGCTCAAAGCGCAGGACCTGTCCGTCAGCCACACCGATTTCAGCTATGACATTCCGGTACCCAACCCCGAAAAGATCATCTGCGTCGGCGTGAACTTTCCCGACCGCAACGCCGAATACAAGGACGGGCAGGACGCGCCGCCCAACATGTCGCTGTTCCCGCGTTTCGCGCGCAGTTTCACCGGCCACAACGGCACAGTGATCCGCCCGCCGGAAAGCCCGCAACTGGATTACGAGGGCGAGATTGCCATCGTCATCGGCAAGGGTGGCCGTCGCATCGCGGAAGCGGACGCATATGCCCACGTCGCCGGACTGACGCTGTGCAACGAGGGTACGCTGCGCGACTGGGTGCGCCATGCCAAGTTCAACGTGACCCAAGGCAAGAACTGGGACAACTCGGGCGCGATGGGCCCGCATCTGGTGCCCTTCACGTCGGCGGCGCAACTGGATGACGTGGAACTGCGCAGTCATGTGAACGGCGAATTGCGCCAACAGGACCGCACCAGCCGGATGCTGTTCCCGATCCGCCGCCAGATCGCCTATATCTCGACCTTCACGACGCTGGTGCCCGGCGACATCATCGTGACCGGCACACCCACCGGGGCCGGTGCGCGGTTCGATCCGCCGCGGTTCCTTGTGCCCGGCGACACCGTCACCGTGGCCGCCGAAGGCATTGGCACCCTGTCCTGCACGGTGGGCGACGAATGACCCCAGCACAGCACCAATCCGCCGCCTCCGCTTTGCTACAGGCCGAGGCCACCGGCCAGCAGACCGGACTGCTTTCGATTGCCTATCCCGACATCACCATGGACGACGCCTATGCGATCCAGAAACAGGTGGTCGCGGGCAAGCTGGCGCAGGGCGAGGACGTCATCGGCTGGAAGATCGGCCTGACCAGCCGCGCCATGCAACAGGCGCTGAACATCGACATTCCCGACAGCGGCGTGCTGACCTCGTCGATGCGGTTCGACACCGGCGATACGGTGCCTGCGGGGCGGTTCATCCAGCCGCGCGTCGAGGCCGAGATTGCCTTTGTGATGAAATCGCCCCTTGGCGGAGCGGAGGTAACCCGCGCCGATGTGCTGTCGGCAACCGACTATGTGGCACCGTCGCTTGAGATACTCGACACCCGCATCCTGCGCGCCGATCCGGCCACAGGGGCCGCGCGCAAGGTGTTTGACACCATCGCCGACAACGCCGCCAACGCAGGGATCGTGCTGGGCGCTGAACGTCACGCGCCGGACAGTGATCTGCGCTGGGTGGGGGCGATTGTCACGGTGAATGGCACCGTCGAGGAAACCGGGCTGGGTGCCGGCGTGCTGAACGATCCGGTGGGAAGCGTGGTCTGGCTGGCGCGGCGCATGGCCCAGTACGGGCAGACCATCGAGGCGGGTCAGGTGATCCTGTCGGGCAGCTTTATCCGCCCCATCGAGTGCCCGCCGGGCACGCGGATCGAGGCGGATTTCGGCGGCTTTGGACGGGTTGATCTACAGTTCGGCTAGGCCGGTGCAACGCGGCGCGACGGCAATCCGGTACATATTCACCGGTCTTTTGTACAAGTTCTAAACCTGGTCCAGACAGGCCGCGCACCCAGCAAGGGCGGCCGCGTCATCCGTCACGATCCACATCGGGATATCGGACAAGGTGCCCTCGAACATATCCTGCACCCGCGCCGCCGCCAGAACCTTGCCCGTCTCGGGCAATCCCACAACCGCCCGCGCCAGCCCGCCGTTGAAATAGATCCCACCCAGCGGCATGAACTGGAAGGTCATGTCGCGACACAGCGCCGCCAAAGCCGCGACATAGACAGCCATCGTCTCAGCGGCCTGCGTCACGATCTGCTGGCTGGGCATCTCTGCCCCGCCAAGTGCGCGGTGCAGTGCGCGCAGCCCCGCACCTGCAAACAACTGCTCGACCGTCTCGAACGCCGCCGCCTTGTCGCCCAGATGCGCCTGCAACACGCGGTAGACGCCGATGGGCAATCCGGTGTGCCCTTCTTCGGCCAGCATCACGCCGCTGCCGTGGGCCACGCTGACGTTGAACCCCGTGCCTAGGCCGACGACCAGCGCCTGCCCGCCGGGGGCGGCACGGCCTGCAACTACCGGCACGACAGCATCAGAAGACAGATAGGGCAATGCGTGCCCCACTGCCGCCAGATCGTTGATGATCCGCACCGAGGCACCGCCCAACGCGGCCCCCAACTGTGCCGCATCAAAGGACCAGTCGCGGTTGGTCAGACGCACATGGCCCGGCATCACCGGACCCGCAATCGCCACGCACAGCCGGTCCACCGCAGCGCCCTGCCGGAAATCATCCAGCACATCGGCAAAGGTCGGATAGTCGTCATTGCGAAACCACTTGACCGAACCGTCCACCAGCACACCACCCTGCGAATATGCCATACGCGTGTTGGTGCCGCCCACATCTGCCACGACCGATTGCATGTGTTATGCCGCCTTGCCGGGCTGCTTGCCCAGGATGATCATGCTCAGCAGGTCGTCGTCCGTCACATCCGCCACATTGACCGTGCCCACCAGCTTGCCGTTCTTCATCACCGACGCGCGGTCGCACAGTTCCATCACGTCATGAATGTCGTGGCTGATCAGGAAGATCCCGATGCCTTCGGCCTTCAGCTGCGTGATCAACTCGCTGACCATCTGCGTCTCGTGCGGGCCAAGCGCCGCCGTGGGTTCGTCCATGATCAGGATCTGCGCGTTGAAATAGACCGCGCGCGCAATGGCGACCGACTGGCGTTGACCGCCTGACAGGGCGCTGACCGGGTCCTTGAACTTTTGAAAGTTCGGGTTCAGCCGCGCCATGATCTTGCGCGCTTCGCTTTCCATCGCGTCGTCATCGACCAGCCCCAGCGGCGAGGTCAGCTCGCGCCCCAGGAACAGGTTGCTGGCGGCGTCCAGATTGTCGGCCAGTGCCAGCGTCTGATAGATCGTCTCGATGTTATAGCGCCGTGCGTCACGCGGGCTGCGGATCTCGGCCCGTTCGCCGTTCACGTAGATCTCGCCGCTGTCCATCTTGTAGGCACCGGACAGGATCTTGATCAGCGTCGATTTGCCGGCACCGTTGTGGCCCAGCAGGCCCACGACTTCGCCGGGGTACAGGTCGACCGACACATGATCGACCGCGTGCACCCCGCCAAAGCTGATGCAAATGTCGCGCATGTCGATCAGCGGCGTGCCCGTGTTGGTTTTACTGCTCATTTCGAAGACCTCCGGTAGAGATTGTCCAGATAGACCGCAAGGACCAGAACGCCGCCCACGACGACCTGTTGCACCGCCGCGTCAAAGCCGATCAGCACCATGCCCGTTTGCAACGACTGCATCACGAACGCGCCCAGCACCGCGCCGTAAATGGTGCCGACCCCACCGCTGAGCGACGTGCCCCCGATCACAGCGGCGGCGATCACGTAGAGTTCGTCCAGCGTACCCAGTGCGTTGGTGGCCGACCCCAGCCGGGCCGAGGCCACCACGGCGGACAGGCCGGTGAGAAACCCCATCAGCGCAAAGATCTTGACCGTCATCCAGCGGGTGTTGATGCCTGCCAGTGCCGCCGCCTCGGGGTTGCCGCCGATGGCATAGACATAGCGGCCAAAGCGGGTGCGGTTCATCACCACGGTCATCACCACAATCACCGCCAGCAGGATCAGCACCGGGATGGCAAAGCCGTGGCTGATGAACAGACCACCTTCGGGGATTTCGATGTCATTCGCGGCCGCATAGCGCCGCACGATGCCCGTGGGCCACGGATAGGCATTGACCAGCAGCACCGCGCCGACCACGGCACCCACGCTGATTATGCCGATGAACCATTCGGCCCAGATCGGGCGCAGTCGGAAATCAAACCGCCTGCGCCGCGCGCGCCCCATGATGATCAACGCCACCACCGCAATCGAGGCGATGATCCCCACGATCCAGCTGCCAGTGGCCCCGACCGCGCCATTCGGCCCGCCCCCCAGCAGCTTGAAAGTGCTGTCGAGCGGCGAAATCGTTTCGCCCCGCGTGATCAGGAACGCAGCACCGCGCCAGACCAGCAGGCCGCCAAGCGTGACGATAAAGGCGGGAATCGACAGGTAGGCGATCAGCCAGCCATGGATCGCCCCCACCAGCGTGCCCGCAATCATCCCGACGATGCAGGCGATGATCCAGATGCTCCAGTGTTCCAGTCCCACCAGCTTTGGCAGGAACCACACCTGGGTGATGCCCATGATGACGGCGCAAAACCCCAGCACCGACCCGACGCTCAGGTCGATGTGCCGGGTGATGATCACCAACACCATGCCGCAGGCCATGATCCCGATGGATGCCGTCTGAACCGACAGGTTCCACAGGTTGCGTGGCGTCAGGAACGCGCCAAATCCGTTGCTGAGTGCGCCATAGACGTGAAAGCCCACCCAGATCAGCGCCAGCGCACCCAGCATGCCCAGCAGGCGCGTGTCCAGTTCCGTGTCGCGCATGAACCGCTGGACCAGTCCCGGCCGGTTGCGTGTTGCGCTGTGTTCGTTTGTGTCGGTCATGTCCGCACCCGTCAGGTAAGCCGATCCCGTATGCGCAGGTTGCGCAGCGGATCAGGCTGAAAATGTTATGAAATCAGATGACAGGGCACCGACGGCGCATGTACGCCGGTGCCCTTCCGGCTTAGTTGCAGCCTTTGACGCCGTCCATCGCACCCGCGCAGACTTTGTCTTTTTCGATATGACCTGCGTCGATCACGTCCGAGATGTTGTCCTTGGTGATCGGTGTCGGCGCCAGAAAGATCGCGGTCATTTCCACGCCCTTCTCGCCACCGGACCACATTTCGGCACCGTCAACATCGGCCATCGCCGTACCGTCGGCCAGGGCCAGCGCAATCTCGGCGGCTTTCTTGCCCAGCTGACGCGAGTCCTTCCAGACCGACACGGTTTGGGTGCCACGTGCCACGCGGTTCAGCGCGGCGTGGTCGCCGTCCTGTCCGCCCACCGGAACGTTCAGGCCCTGTGCCTGCAATGCCGCAATCGCGCCACCGGCCATGCCGTCATTCTCGGCCAGAACCGCGTCGACGTTGTTGTCGTTGGCGGTCAGGATCTGCTCCATGTTGCGCTGTGCGTTGTCAGGCTTCCAGCCATCGGTGAAGGCCTCGCCGACGATCTTGATCTTGCCTGCGTCCACGTCCGCGCCGATGACTTCCATCATCCCTTCGAGCAGGAACAGCGCGTTGGGGTCACCCTTGTCGCCCTTGATGATGGCAAAGTTGCCCTCGGGCTGCACGGCGGTGACGCTTTCGGCGATGATGCGGCCCACGCCCTTGTTGTCAAAGGTCAGGTAAAAGGCGCGCGGGTCTTCGATCAGCCGGTCATAGCCGACGACCGGGATGCCTTCGTTGTCGGCCTGGTCGATGGCGGGGCCGATGGCGTCCTTGTCAACCGACAGGATGATCAGCGCGGTCGCGCCCTGTGCGATCAGCGCCTCGATGTCGGTCAACTGCTTGGCCGCCGAGGCCTGGGCGTCTGCCGAAATATACTTGGCGCCCGCGGCTTCGATGGCTTCCTTCATCGCGGCTTCGTCGGTTTTCCAGCGCTCTTCCTGAAAGTTCGACCAGCTCACGCCGACCGTCACATCCTGCGCCCATGCGGCGACTGCCGTCACGGTCATTGTCGCCGCCAAGGCAACCGTTTTGATAAATTTCATTGTGTCCTCCCAAGACTTTTGCCCAACTGCGGCACGGGGTGCAGGTGGTTGCGATCATCATTATGCATTTAAATTCGGAAAGCAAATTAAATTGGACAAGCCTTGAAAACAACGGCATTCTGCCCCTGAGACCGCAGCGGATTTCCCGCGCAACCCATTGGAAAAGCGACAGATAGCATGGCATTTGGACACCAACGCGAAGACAGCCGCCTGATCCTGTTGCGTGAAATTTCGCAAGAGGGACGCATCCCGCGCATCGACTTGGCAGAACGCACGGGAATCAGCCGCGCGACGGTGACGACCATCACCGCCGACCTGTTGCGCGACGGATTGATCGAGGAAATCCCCCGCGAGGATGGCGCTGCCGGCACCCGTGGTCGCCCGCGCGTGGATCTGAAAATTGCGGGGGCGGCGCATCTGGTGGCCGGGGTCAAAGTGTCGGGGTCGCGGATTTCCCTGGTGCTGATGGATTTCGAGGGCAGCCAGATGGCCGAACACGAGGTGCCACTGGGCGCGGGGCGTCACAGTCCGGAGGCGCTTGCCGGTTACATCGGTGACGCGGTGGCTGCACTGGCCGCCAAGATCGGTACAGAAACCGCGCAGATCTCGGGCGTGGGTGTCGGGCTTGCCGGGACCATCGACGCAGGTGCGGGTGCGGTGCACTGGTCACCCTCGCTGAATGCGCGCAACGTGGATTTCGCGGCAATGCTGACGGAACGCATGGGCGTGCCGACCTACCTGGACAACGACGCGAACCTTGTGGCCATGGCCGAAAAGACATTTGGCCTGGGGCGTGGGCGGTCGGATTTCATCGTGGTCACCATCGAGGCCGGTGTCGGCATGGGCATCATTCTGGGCGGCGAGATCTACCGTGGCACGCGCGGCTGCGGCGCGGAGTTCGGGCACACCAAGGTACAGCTTGAAGGGGCGCTGTGCCGCTGCGGGCAGCGCGGCTGTCTGGAAGCTTACGTGGCCGAATACGCCCTGCTGCGCGAGGCGGACACCGCCCTTGGCCCTGACACGTCCCTGTCCGGACAAATCGCGCGGCTGCTCGGCGCGGCCGAGGCGGGCGATCCCACGGCGGCGTCCATCGTGTCGCGCGCGGGGCGGATGTTTGCGATGGGACTGGCCAATATCGTCAATATCTTCGACCCCGAGCTGATCATCCTTGCCGGTGAGCAGATGCAGTTCGACTATCTCTATGCTGATGAAGTCATTGCAGAAATGCGCAAGTCCATCGTTCAGGTCGACGCCGCCCCGCCCGAGGTGGTGATCCACAAATGGGGCAACCTGATGTGGGCGCGGGGTGCGGCAGCCTATGCGCTGGAGTTTGTTCAGGAACGTGCCGCGCGCGAGGGGCGTGTCGATGCGGCTTAGCGTTATTCTGCTCCTGTGCGCGGGCGCTGCGCAAGCCGAGCCGCTGTTCACACCCGTCCCGGTGCCGCATCACCAATACGACGGTGGGTGGGAACATTTCGTGGGCGGTGGCCTGACGGCCTTTGACTGCAACGGTGACGGCCGCACCGATCTGGCGGCGGCGGGCGGCAGCACTCCGGCGGCTGTGTTTATCAACGAAAGCGATGGCGACATACGGTTGCGTATGGAAAATCTGTCCGTCAGCGGCACCACCGGCGTCTATGCGCTGGACATCAACAACGATGGCCACCTGGACCTGATGCTGCTGCGCGTCGGCCCTGACCAGATCTGGCTGGGCGACGGGGCCTGCGGCTTTGCGCCTGCCGGCATGATCGCCTTTCCCGACAAATGGACCACGGCCTTTTCCGCCACGTGGGAGCAGGGCCAGACCCGCCCGACGCTGGCCATGGGACACTATGTTGACCGCAGCAATCCCGACGGGCCATTTCAGGCCTGCGACACCAACAGCCTGTGGCGGCCCGATGGAGACGGTTGGACGCAGACCGTTCTGGAGCCCGGATTTTGCCCGCTGTCGGCGCTGTTCACCGACTGGTCGCGCAGCGGGCAGGCCGACCTGCGGCTGTCGAACGACCGGCACTATTATGTCACCGGCGGAGCCGAGCAATTGTGGCAGATGTCACCCGAACCGCGCCTGTACACCGAAGCCGACGGCTGGGGCGAACATCACATCTGGGGCATGGGCATTGCCACCCGCGATCTGGACCGCGACGGGCGCGACGAGGTGTTCCTCAGCTCGATGGGCGATCAGCGGCTGCAACGGCCCACGGGTGACGGGCCGGGCTATGTGGATGTGCCCTTTGAGGTCGGATCGACGGCGCACCGCCCCTACACGGGTGGTGACGGGCGTCCCTCGACCGGATGGCACATCGCATTCGGTGACGTGCAGAACGACGGGCGCGACGATGCCTTTATCGCCAAGGGCAATGTGCAGCAGATGCCGGGGATGGCGATGGACGACCCCAACAACCTGTTGATCGCGCAGGCCGATGGCACGTTCACCGAGGCCGGGCTGAGCGCGGGCGTCGCGTCGCTGCATCGGGGTCGCGGGGCGGCGCTGGTGGATCTGGACAACGACGGTCTGCTGGATCTGGCCGTGGTCAACCGCCGCGCGCCGATGGAAGTCTGGCACAACACCAGCACCGACACCGGCCACTGGCTGTCGCTGGACCTGCACCAGCCAGACATCAACACCCGCGCCATCGGCGCGTGGATCGAGGTGGACGACGGCACGTCGGTGCAATCGCGCGAGCTGGTTGTGGGTGGCGGCCACGGGGGCGGGTCGGATGCGCCGCAGCACTTCGGGCTGGGCGGGGCGTCCTCGGTACAGGTCCGCGTGCTGTGGCCCAACGCGCCCGCCTCGGGCTGGACCACGGTGCAAACCAACCAACGCTATCGCCTGCGCCCCGGCGCAGCACCCGAAGCCTACTGATCCACCGGCAGGCCGCTGGGCACCGTCGCGGGCACGCCCAGACGCCCGTCAAGGCTGTCCTGATCCGTCAAAGTACCCAGAAAGGCAATGATCGCCTGCACCTGCCCGTTGCTCAGCGCGCTTGGGGGCAGCTCGTTGGCAGCCGCAATGCGGGCCACCTCGGCAGGGTCATCCATCACGGTGGTGTCCACCACCCCCACCAGGTCCGGCAGCAGCGCCTGCGCCGGATCGTATTCGGTCAGGTGTTTGACAGGGTTCAGGTGGTGGCGAATGGCATCCTCAAGCTGCGCATAGGCCCCCGCATGTCCATAAGGCGCAGTGTGCACCACATTGCGCAACGACGGCGTGCGGAAGCGGAACGCATCCGCAGGATCACCGGTCACCAGCATCCGCCCCTCGTCTGCCGCGCCGCTTTCAAAGATCGCGCGTTTGCCCGGTCCGATCTGGGGCATGGCGATGGCATGGAAATCATGATCGGTCTGGAACAGGCCGGAATGGCAGGTGGCGCATCCCGCCTTGCCGTAAAACAGGTCGCGCCCGAA
This sequence comes from Pseudosulfitobacter pseudonitzschiae, assembly GCF_900129395.1. Lineage (GTDB taxonomy): Bacteria > Pseudomonadota > Alphaproteobacteria > Rhodobacterales > Rhodobacteraceae > Pseudosulfitobacter > Pseudosulfitobacter pseudonitzschiae. The sequence goes on along the minus strand of NZ_FQVP01000002.1, from coordinate 314,965 downwards.
TTTCTGGTCTTGCGTCAGCTCCGCCTTGCCCCGCAGCGATTTGTCAAAAAGGCTGTCCGTAGACCGCCATTCGAAGGCGACAAAGGCTGCGATTGCATCAGAAATATCGGTGAAATGCACCGGCTTTGCGCCAATGACCTCGTCAAATCGCGCGCGGTATTCAGGAAAGCCCGCCACCCGCTGTGCCAGGATGTCCCAGGCCCCGCCCGGCCCGGTCATCAGCCCCTGGCGCACCGCCCTGGACACATCGCTTTCGCCCAAGTGGCCCGCCATCTCGTCCGCAGACAACACCGGGAACATGGTCTGCGCGCTCAGCAGGCTGGCAAAGCCCTGCTCCATCTCGGTTCCCAAGGGCGTGCGAATGCCGCCCGCCCGGGTCTCGTCCAGCTCCAGCCGACCGTCATGAAAGAACGAGCGGTATTCCAGCGCACCGACGTTGAACAGCGCGGGCGCATTGCGCGGAATGCGGTGGGTGGGCAGGTTCTGCGGGTCAACCATCCGCGCAGGTCCCAGCCCATGGCCCCCGTCGCCCAGTCCCAGCGACAGCCCGTCGCCCGTGGCAAGCCGCGGATGGTGGCAGGTGGCACAGCTGACGGTTTGGCCCCCCGACAGGATGGGATCGTAGAACAACAACCGCCCCAGTTCGACCTGCGGCATGTCGGCCACGGGAAACTCGGCATCGGGTGCAGGCAGGTCACCGGCCAGCGCGGCTCCTGCCCATATCGCCAGCGCCGCGAGGCGGCCCGTGATCCTGAAAACCCTGCCTCCCATGTTCGTTCACCCCGTCACTGCAATGCTTTCAAACCGGAAAAGGCTGCGCGATAAGCCTGATGCGCGTCGGCAAATGCGTCAACCAGCGATGCGTCCGGTGTGACCGTCCGTGCAATCTCGGGCTTGGTCATCACGGCCACCGGATCGGCGCCGGTCACGCCGCAGATCGCCAACCGCGCAGCCCCCAGGGCAGCGCCGAACTCGCCCCGCGCGGGGATCTCAAGCGGCAGGTTCAGCGTGTTGGCGAGCATCTGCACCCAGTGGCTTGATGCGGCACCGCCCCCAATCGCCAGCAGGCTTTGCGGATCGGCCCCTGTTGCGCGCAGCGCCATCAAACTGTCGGCTTGGGCAAAGCTGACACCTTCCAGCAGGGCGCGGGTCAGGTCCGGCACGTCATGGGCGATGTCCAAGCCGCTGAAACCGCCCCGCACCTGAGCGTCGTTGTGCGGGGTGCGTTCGCCCGAGAGATAGGGATAGAACCGCAAGCTGCCCGGCGCACGCACCGTGTCACCCAAGGCCGCAGTCAACGCCGCTGGCCCCTGCCCCGTGATCCGGGCCAGCCAGTTCAGGCTGTCGGTACAGGCCAGCGTCACCCCCATCTGATACCACCGTCCCGGCACCGCGTGGCAAAACGTGTGCACCGCGCTGGCCGCATCCGGCGCAAATCCGTCCCGCGCCGTCAGCACCACACCGGATGTGCCCAGCGACACGAAACCCGCGCCTTCGTGCAGCGCGCCGACACCGCACGCCGCCGCCGCGTTGTCAGCCGCCCCCGCAATCACCTGAACCCCGCGCGGCAGGCCCAGTTCATCCGCCAGCGCATCGCGCAGCGGGCCGATCACGCCAGAGCCTTCATACAGCGCGGGCATCTGGTCGCGGCGCATCCCACCCGCCTCCAGCAACCTGTCGGACCAGTCCCGCGCGCCCACGTCCAGCCACGCGGTCCCTGCCGCATCCGACATTTCGCTGGCGCAGGTGCCCGTCATCCAAAGGCTGACGTAATCCTTGGGCAAGACCACCTTGGCCACGCGGGCAAACACATCCGGCTCGTGCGCGGCCACCCAGGCAAGCTTGGGCGCGGTAAACCCGGGGAAGACGATATTGCCGCTGATGTCGCGCACCGCGTCTGCGCCATCCAGCGCCGCCGCTTCGGCATGGCTGCGCGTGTCGTTCCACAGGATGCAAGGCCGCAGCACGTCGCCCGCATCGTCCAGCAGAACCGCCCCGTGCATGTGCCCCGCCACCGCGACGCCGCGCACAGCGGCATACTCCGCAGGATGCGCCGCCTTCAACGCGGCCAGCGCCGTCCGGCATCCCGTCACCCACATTGCCGGATCCTGTTCGCTCCAGCCCGGAGCGGGGTGCGCCGCCTGATAATGCGCCTCTTGCGCGCCCAATGGCGCACCGCCCTCGTCCACCAAAAGCGCGCGCACACCCGATGTGCCCAGATCCAGACCGATATACATAGCAAATCTCCCTTGCCGCATCCTGACCTCGACTAAATTTGATTGTCAAACTAATTGCGGACGCTGGCAATCGCACCCGCCCTGAGCCAAGGTCGCCCCATGACACGCACTGCACTTATCACCGGCTCGGCCGGCTTCATCGGCTACTTTACCGCCCGCCGCCTGCTGGATCAGGGCTGGCGCGTGATCGGGCTGGACGCGATGACCGATTATTACGAGGTCACGCTGAAAGAACGCCGCCACGCGATGCTGAACCAAAGTGCGGGGTTCTCGGCGGTGACCGAACGGTTGGAGACGCGCGGCGTGCTGCTGGACCTTTTCAACCAACACCGCCCCGATGCGGTCATCCACCTGGCCGCGCAAGCGGGCGTGCGGTATTCCATCGACAACCCGCGTTCATACGTCGAGGCGAACCTCGTCGGCACCTTCGAGCTGCTCGAAGCCGCCCGCGCCGTTCCGCCCGCGCACATGCTGCTGGCGTCGACTTCCTCCGTTTACGGCGCCAACACCCAGATGCCCTATACCGAGGCCGACAAGGTCGACAGCCAGATGTCGTTCTATGCCGCCACCAAGAAGGCAACCGAGAACATGGCCCACAGCTATGCGCATCTGTATGATCTGCCGATCACCATGTTCCGGTTCTTCACGGTCTACGGACCATGGGGCCGCCCCGACATGGCGCATTTCAAGTTCACCCGCGCGATCCTGAACAACCAACCCATCGACGTCTACAACCACGGCGACATGATGCGCGATTTCACCTATATCGACGACCTGACCGCCGCGATCAGCGCCCTGATCGACGCGGTGCCCGAACGGGACAATCCGGTGGCCGGCGACAGCCTCAGCCCCGTCGCCCCGCACCGCATCGTCAACATCGGCAACGGCGCGCCGGTCAGGCTGATGGATTTCATCGCCGCGATAGAAACGGCCTGTGGCACCAAGGCGCAGATCAACTTCAAGGACATGCAGCCCGGCGATGTCCCCGCCACATGGGCCGACGCGACCCTGCTGGAAACCCTGACCGGCAAACGCCCCGCCACGCCGATCCAGACCGGCATCGACGCCTTCGTCGCGTGGTACCGCGATTATTACCAAACCTGACCCTTCATCTTGCCAAATAAACTCCCGCCGGAGGCTCCCGCACTTTTCACAGGCAGCACGGCCCGCTATAGACAGCCCGACCCCAACACCCAAAGGCTGCCCCCATGACCTTCGACCGCGCGATCAAAATTGCCCCTTCCATCCTTGCCGCCGATTTCGCCAACTTCGGTGCTGAATGCGCCGCCGCCGAGGCGCAGGGCGCGGACTGGATTCATGTGGACGTGATGGACGGGCATTTCGTGCCCAACATCACCTTTGGCCCAGCCACCTGTGCGGCGATCCGGCCCCACATCAAGGGCGTGATGGACGTGCACCTGATGATTTCGCCGGTGGATGCCTATATCGACACTTTCGCGCAGGCCGGTGCCGACGTGCTGACCGCCCATATCGAGGCAGGCCCGCACATCCACCGCACCCTGCAAGCGATCCGCGCGGCGGGGTGCAAGGCCGGTGTCGCGCTGAACCCCGGCACGCCTGCGTCGGCGGTCGAAGACCTGATGGATATGGTCGATCTGGTCTGTGTGATGACGGTAAACCCCGGTTTCGGCGGGCAAAAGTTCATCGACATGACCACCAAGATCAAGGCCCTGCGCAGCATGATCGGTGACCGGCCCGTGCACATCGAGATCGACGGCGGCGTCGACCCCAAGACCGCGCCACTGGTGGCGCAGGCGGGGGCCGATGTGCTGGTCGCAGGCTCTGCCGTGTTCAAGGGCGGCTCGGTCCAGAACCCCGCGCCCTACGGCGAGAACATCCGCGCCATCCGCGCCGCCGCCGAAGGTGTCTGGGCCTGAGACAGACCCGAGGCCTCAGCCGATCTGATCGGCAAAGGCTTCCAGCAACTTGTGTTTCAGGATCTTGCCCGTGGGCGCCGCGGGCAAGGACGACGCCAGGATGATCTGGCTGGGCCGTTTGTAGCCCGCCAGCCGCTCGGCGGCGAATGCGCGCAGATCTTCAATGCTGACATCGTCGCCGTCGGCCACCTGGCAGAAGGCCAGCACCTTTTCGTCGCCGTCCACCTTGTGCCCGATGACCGCCGTCTGGATCACCTGCGGGTGATCGTTCAGCGCCGCCTCGACCTCGGGCGGATAGACGTTGAAGCCACCGTGAATGATCAGCTCTTTTGAGCGGCCCACGATGTGCAGGTGGCCCTTTTCGTCGATGCGCCCCAGATCACCGGTATGCAGCCAGCCGTCGGCAGACAGCACTTTGGCAGTGTCCTCTGGGTTCTTGTAATACCCTTTCATGACCTGCGGGCCGCGGGTGATCACCTCGCCCACGCCATCGCCCGATCCGGGCGCGTCCATATCCAGCGCCACCTCGACCCCCGGCAAGGCGGGGCCGACCGAAATGTCAGGATCGCCGATGGCGTTGGTCGTGGCCGCGGTGCCTGCGCTGGTTTCGGTCATGCCATAGCCGTTCTGTATGGCAACGCCATAGAACGCTTCGGCCTGACGTTTCCATGCCGGGTCCAGCGGGGCCGCCCCGGACGAGACATAGCGCAGCGTCGGGCTGTCCAGCCGCGTGTAGCCCATCTTGCGCGTGTAGGCCATCAACAGCGCGTGCATCTGCGGCACGGCGGAATAGAGGGTTACACCCGATTTCAACGCCTCGTAGGTCGCCGCCACATCGAACCGCGCCGCCAGCCGCACGGGCGCGCCGGTATAGACCGCCGCCGCCATGACCGAGCACATGCCGAACACATGGGTCATCGGCAGTACGCCATAGATCACGTCGTCGGGTGTCATGTTGCGCAGGTTGGACGAGGTCAGCCCGCCAAAGCGGACGTTGTCATGGGTCAGCATTACGCCCTTGGGCGTGCCGGTGGTACCCGTGGTATAAAGCAGAACCGCCACGTCGCTGGTCGCGTCCGGTGTGCCGCCGTCCAGCGCCGCGAACGACAGCGCGCCATAAGGTCCCGTCGCCTCGACCGCGCCGAACCGTGCGCCATGGGCCGCTGCATCCGGTGAGGCAGCGCTGGTGCAGACCAGTGCGCTGGGTTCGGCGTGGTCGATGACCTTTTGCACTTCGCCGGCCGTCTGGCGTGCGTTGAACGGCACCACAGTTGCGCCGATCTTCCATGCGCCGAACAGCAGCGCCACGGCGGCCACGCAGTTTTCGGACAGCATCAGCACGCGGTCGCCTGCGACCACGCCCAGACCGGTCAGCCGTGCACCGATGTCATCGGCGGCAGCGTCCAGTTCGGCATAGGTCACCGAGACACCGGTGTTGTCGTCGAACGCAAGTGCATCCGGGCGGGTGGCGACCTGCGTTGCCAGATAGTCCTCGACCCGTGCGGTCATGTGCCAAACTCCGGCGCGCGTTTCTCAAGGAAGGCCGCGATGCCCTCGGCAGCTTCATCCGCGCCTGCGGCCCAGGCCATGCCGTCGCGTTCCATATCCAGTTGCGCGGCCTCGTCCTGATCATAGGCACGCGCGACCATCTCGCGGATGCGCCCCTGGGCCACGCGGGGGCCTTTGGCGATGCGGTCCACGATGGCCAGCGCCTGCGGCACCACATCATCCGCCGCACACAGCTGGCTGACGACACCCAGCGCCTGCATCCGCTCTGCGGTCACCGGCTGTGCCAGCACGCACATCTCCATCGCCAGCTGGCGCGGGACCATTCGGGCAAGATGCGCAGTCAGGCCACCATCCGGCACCAGCCCTGCGTTCACGTAGGAGGCGGTGAATTTCGCACCTTCCTCGGCCACGATCATGTCACAGGCCAGCGCAATGGACGCGCCCGCACCTGCCGCACCGCCTTTGACGGCGCAGATCACCGGCACCGGGCTGCTGCGGATCAGGCGGATCAGGTCGTGCAGTTCGTCGATCTTGTCGCGCCGTGCGTCCTCGGCCATGTCACGCCGCGCGATCAGCACGTTGAGGTTGCCGCCCGCACAAAAGAACCCGCCGGTCGAGGTCAGCACAACCGCCCGAATGCGCGGCTCTTGCGCCTTGGCGAAAGCTTCGGTGATCACCGCATACAGCTCGGGCGACAGCGCGCCACGCATATGTGCATTGCCGTTCCAGACGATCAGACGGTCGCCCGCATCTTCAAGATATGGATCGCTCATGACTGCGCCTCTCGCACTTTCTTGTAAACGCCGGTGGCCGTGGCCAGCAGGCGCCCGTCCTCATCGTGCAATTCGCCTTCGAGAAACATCAGGTTGCGTCCGCCGCCGGTAACCTTGCCCGTGGCGGTCACGCGGCCCTTCAGCGCGGGTGCGATGAATTGCGTGTTCATCGAAATGGTCAGGAACTTGTCGCTGCCGTCCTTGGACGAATGCATCGCAGCGCCATAGCCCATTGCATTGTCCAGAATGCAGGCGATGATGCCGCCGTGCAACGCACCGTGGCGGTTGCCGTGCTGCGCGCCGATATCCAGCACGCAGCGTCCTATTCCATCATTGGCCGAAATATCAACCACATACCCCAAGAGCGTCTGAGCGCCCGTTTCATTGCGGATAATTCCCGGCCCGTCCGTCATATCACGCAGCACTCAGCGCGATATAACGTTCCAGGTGGTGGTCCGTGTCGCCAAAGCGGTGATCGGCCATGATGATACGCTTGGCGATGTGGGCCAGTTCGTATTCCTGCGTCATGGCGATGCCGCCGTGCATCTGGATCGCTTCCTCGGCGATCAGACGACCGGCGCGGCCCAACAGGTTTTTCGCCGCCGAAATGTTCATGTCACGAATGCGGGTGTCTTCGTTCAGGTTGCCCGCCGCGTTGATGACTGCGCTGCGCGCCTGTTCCATTTCGATCAGCATGTCCGCCATGCGGTGCGCCAGCGCCTGGAAGGTGCCGATGGGGCGGCCGAACTGTTTGCGCGTGCCAAGATAGTCGTTGGTCAGGCGGGTTGCCGTGTCCATCGCACCCAGCGTTTCGGCACATTGCGCCATAGTGGCCAGCGCCATCACGTCCGACAGAACGGCAAAGCCGTCTTCGGTCAGCAGTTCACCCTCGACACCGTCCAGGGTAACCTCGGCCGCGCGGCCACCGGCCAGCAGGGGATAGCCCTGAATGGTCAGACCTGCCGCGTCCTTGGCGACAAGGTACAGCGAGATGCCGGCCTCGTCCGCCACGTCGCCGCTGGCACGGGCCGACACGATCAGATGGTCGGCGTTTTCGGCGTTCATCACCACGGCCTTGCGCCCGTTCAGCTTGCCGCCATCGACCGATGTGCGCACATGGTTCAGGTCATAGCGGCTGGTCGGTTCTCCATGGGCCACGGCCAGTTGCAGGCCGCCACCGATCATCTCTTCGACCAGGTCGGCCTTGTCACAGGCGGCCAGGATGCGGCCCCCGATCAGCGCGCTGTCCATGAACGGCTCGACCACGCCCGCGCGGCCCAGTTCCTCGAACACCACGGCGATGTCGAAACCCGCGCCACCAAAGCCGCCCTGATCCTCGGTGAACATCGCACCGATCACGCCCAGTTCGGCCAGTTGCGCCCAGACCTCACTGGACATGCCGTTTGCGCTTTCGAGGATCTCGTTGCGTGTGGCTGTCGTATACTTGTCCCGCAGGTAACGCCGCAGGCTGTCTTGCAGCATCTGCCGCTCTTCTGTCAGCTCAAAGTTCATTTGCCGCCTCCCATCATGACCTTCGCGATGATGCCGCGTTGGATTTCGTTGCTGCCGCCAAAGATCGACAGCTTGCGATTGTTGAAATATTGCGCCGCGACCGGACCGGCCTCGTGCGGATCGGGCAAGGCTTCGTTGCTGCCTTCGATCGCCTCCGAGGCAAAGGGCATCGCGTAGGGGCCGACGGCCCGGCGGGCCAGATCGTTGATTTCCTGACGGATGATCGTGCCCTTGACCTTCAGCATCGACGCCTCGACGCCCGGCGCGCCACCCGCGGCCGCCGCCGAGATGATGCGCATGTTGCTGGTTGCCATCGCCTTGAGGTCAATCTCGACCTGTGCGACGCGCGCCGCAAAATGCGGGTTCGCCATCAACGGCTTGCCCCCGGCCATTTCGGCGCGGGCAATACGTTTGACGGTGTTCAGACCAGCCTGCGAGAACCCGACGCCCGCGATGTTGGTGCGTTCGTGGGTCAGCAGGTACTTGGCATAGGTCCAGCCCTTGTTTTCTTCGCCAACAAGGTTTTCGACCGGCACTTTGACATCGTCAAAGAACACCTCGTTCACCTCGTGCGTGCCATCCAGCAGGATGATCGGGCGCACTTCGATGCCGGGGGTGTTCATGTCGATCAGCAGGAAGGAAATGCCCTCTTGCTGTTTCACGTCGGGGTCGGTGCGCACCAGGCAGAAGATCATGTTGGCGTGCTGGCCCAGCGTCGTCCATGTCTTTTGACCGTTGACGATATAGTGGTCGCCATCCCGCACGGCACGGGTTTTCAGCGAGGCAAGGTCGGACCCGGCGCCCGGCTCGGAATAGCCCTGACACCACCAGTCAGAGCCGTCCAGAATGCGCGGCAGCCAGTAATCCTGTTGCTCTTTCGAGCCGAACTTTTGCAGCACCGGCGCCAGCATCGACAGGCCGAACGGCACGATGCGCGGCGCGTGGTGTGCGGCGGCCTCTTCCTCGAAAATGTGACGCTGCACGGCGTTCCATTCGGCCCCGCCGAATTTCTTCGGCCAGTTGGGCGCGAGCCAGCCCTTGCCGTTCAGGATGGCGTGCCATTTTTCCTGGCCTTCCTTGCCCAGCTCTTCGCCCAGGCGGATCTTGTCGGACATTTCCTTGGGAAGCTCGTCACGCATGAAAGCGCGGACTTCGTCGCGGAATGCCAGTTCTTCGTCGGTATAGCTCAGGTCCATATCCGGTCTCCTTCTCGGGATCAGGCCGCAGCGGCCTTGTTGAGGTCGTCGAATGTCTTGCCTTCAGCCACAAGCTGTTCCAGCAGCGGCGCGATTTGCCAGAAGTACGGGTCTTCTTTCTGGTATTCCTTCATGTCGGCCAGCAGTTCGGGCAGACCCACGATGTCGGCCCATTTCAGCGGACCGCCGCGATAGCGCGGGAAGCCGTAGCCAAAGAGCAGCGTCATATCCACGTCCAGCGGACGGCGGGCGATGCCCTCGCCCACGACTTTGGCCGCTTCGTTGACCATCGCGGCCATGTAACGGCGCACGATCTCTTCCGAGGTGAAATCACGCGGGGTGATCCCCTGTTTGGCGCGTTCTTCTTCGATCAACGGCATCACGTCCGGGTTCGGCACGCGTGCCTTGGCGCCGGCGGAATAGTCGTAATAGCCCTTGCCGGTCTTCTGGCCAAAGTGGCCGTCTTCGCACAGCTTGTCGGCATAGGAACTGTCGCGCGCGCGCGGGTCGATGCCCTCGGCGCGTTTGCGTTTGCGCACGGCCCAACCGATGTCCAGACCGGCAAGGTCGGCCACGGCAAAGGGGCCCATGGCGAAACCGAAATCTTCCAGCGCCTTGTCGATCTCGTAAGGCGACGCGCCGTCCAGGATCATGTGGTCGGCGGCGGTGCGATAGGTCGACAGGATGCGGTTGCCGATGAACCCGTCACACACACCTGCGCGCACGCTGATCTTGCCCATGCGCTTGCCCAGCTCGAAGCCGGTGGCCACCACGTCGGGCGCGGTCTTGTCGGCCACAACGATCTCCAGCAGCTTCATCACGTGGGCAGGCGAGAAGAAGTGCAGCCCGATCACGTCCTCGGGACGCTTGGTGCAGGCGGCAATTTCGTTCACGTCCAGATAGGAGGTGTTCGACGCAAGGATTGCACCGGGTTTGCAAACGCGGTCCAGCTCGGTAAAGACTTTTTTCTTCACCGCCATTTCCTCGAACACCGCCTCAATCACCAGATCGACATCGGACAGCGCGTCATAGTTGGTCACGACCGTCAGGATGCTGGTCAGGATCGCGTCGTGTTTGTCCTGGCTGATCTTGCCCCGCTTCAAGGCACCACTCAGGTTGCCCGCGATGCGCTTGTGTGCGGCTTCGCCGGCTTCCGGCGTCATTTCCAGCAAAGTCACCTGAAAGCCCGACAGCAGGGCCGACGTGGCAATGCCCGCCCCCATGGTGCCGCCACCGATCACACCGATGTGCTGCAGCGCGCGGGGCTCGACGCCTTTCAGCTCGGGCAGGTTGCCCACGGCACGTTCGCTGAAGAACGCGTGGATCATGCCCTGGCGCTGGTCCGTGGCCATCAGGTCCATGAAGATCTTGCGCTCGGCGGCCAGACCTTCGGCAAAGGGTTTCTCGACACCCGCCTGCACGGCACGCACGCACCATGCGGGGGAAATCTGGCCACGGCCACGGGCCAGAATGGCCTCGAACGCGCCATCCCAGTCGATCGCGGCGGGTGTTTCCATCTCGGACACGGGACGCCGCGGGGCGCCGACATCCAGCAGCGACTGTGTATAGTCGATGCCGTTTTGTTTGGGGTCGCCGTCGCGGACCTCGTCGATCAGGCCCAGTTTGGCGGCCTCATCAGCCTTGACCTGACGGCCTGTGGTCATCACGTCCAATGCCGCCTCGACGCCGGTCAGGCGGGGCATACGCTGGGTGCCGCCGGCACCGGGGATCAGGCCAAGGTGCACTTCGGGCAGACCGACACGGGCGGATGGCACCGCGATGCGGTAATGACAGCCCAATGCAACCTCAAGCCCGCCACCAAGGCTGACGCCATGCATCGACGCGACCACCAGCAAGGGCGACGCCTCGATGCGGTTGATCAAGACGGGCAGGTGCGGTTCCATCGGCGGCTTGCCAAACTCGGTGATATCCGCGCCTGCGAAAAACGCGCGCCCTTCGCCGACGATCAGGACAGCCTTGACGCCATCATCGGCCTCGGCGCGGTCCATACCGTCCCACAGGCCCTGGCGTACGGCCTGGCTCAGTGCGTTGACAGGTGGGTTCTGTACCGTCAGCACGGCGATGTCACCATGACGGGAATATGCAATCTTGTCGCTCATGACTGGGCTCTCCTCCGGTTCGGCTGTCTTGCGTGCAGGCGCACAGTTTCGAGATGCGAAACTGCATTCCGCGCCAGCGCGGCCAGATAGCCACAAGGGACAAAGGCCCGCAAGAAGAACATAGGCGCTGCAACAAAAGCCGCCACGTCACAAATGGACATCAGCGCAGGACAGCAGGAATGTGCCTAGCCCGGCGCGCGGTAGATAAAGCAGCGCCCCGGCACCGCGTGTTCAGGCAGGGGCAGTTCTTCGAATCCCTCGAAATACATCCTGTCACTGGACACCATGACACCGCCCGGCGCCAGCAGCGGCTGAACATAGGGCGAGATGTTGCGCGCAAAGGTGTCATTCTTGGCCCGGTCATGGCCGCCCAGATCGGCATGCACCAGCGCCGCCACAGGCCCGAAACGGTCCAGCGCCTGCGGCAGGGTTTCGAACACGTCCCCCAGGATCAGCATGTCGTCGGGCGGCGTGCTGTCCGGATGTGACGCAACCGCGCGTTCAAAGACGTAGATATCGCGCGGGTCCAGCACCTTGCGCATGTGATGGTAGGTGCGGCCATTGCCCAGACCAAGCTCGAACGCGGGGCCGTTCATATCGGCCACCAAAGCGGCAGCATGTTCCAGACAGGCGCGCTGCGACACCATCCGATCGATAAACAAATCCAGTCGGCTCATGCAGAAGGCTTTCTTATCAGAGCAATTCTCTCCTACATGGGGCACAAAGCCATCAATGTGTAGGGTAAGTGGCACACAAACGCGCCATCACTGGACCTATTGGGCGGAATCGGGTTTCACTGGTTCAAACACTGCGCCGCAAACGACGCGCAACAGGGGAAAAGATGACACCACTTCTTGATGTGGCAGACCTAAGCATCGGGTTCGGCACGGCGCCGCCCGTGGTGCAGGGCGTCAGCTTTTCCGTGATGCCTGGTGAAACGCTGGCGCTGGTGGGTGAAAGCGGGTCGGGCAAGACGCTGACCTGCCGGTCGGTGTTGCGCATCCTTCCCGGGTCCGCGCAGCTGCGGTCGGGCAGCATCCGCTTTGGCCGCGCCGGCGCGGTTCAGGACCTGCTGACCCTGCCCGCCCGCCAGATGCGCGACATTCGCGGCAACCAGATCTCGATGATCTTCCAGGAACCGATGCGATCCCTGTCGCCGCTGCACAGGATCGGCAATCAGGTCTCTGAAGTGCTGAAACTGCACCGCTCGAAAACCGGGGCCAATCCGCGCAAGCAGGTGCTGGAAACCTTTGAACAGGTCGGTTTTACCGATCCCGCACGCGTCTGGCGCGCCTATCCGTTCGAGCTGTCGGGGGGCATGCGCCAGCGGGCGATGATCGCCATGGCGATGGTGGCGCGCCCCGATCTGCTGATCGCGGACGAACCGACCACCGCGCTGGACGTGACCACACAGGCACAGGTGCTGGGGCTGATCAAACAATTGCAGCGCGACACAGGCATGGCGGTGATCCTTGTGACCCATGATCTGGGCGTGGTCGCCAACATGGCCGAAAAGGTCGTGGTGATGAACAAGGGCAAGGTGATGGAAAGCGGCCCCGCCGCGGCCGTGCTGGGCGCACCGCAACACGGCTATACGCAAAAGCTGTTCGCCGCAGCCCCGATGATCCCCCAGGTCGCAGCGCCCTCCGATCCGGTTGTCTACAATGACCTGATCCTGGACATGCAGCACGTCAGCAAAACCTATCAGGTGCGCGCAGGCGGCTGGAAGGCTCCGATCCGCGTGCGCGCCTGTATCGACGTGAACCTGTCCCTGCCCCGTGGCCGCACATTGGCCGTGGTGGGCGAAAGCGGCTCGGGCAAGACGACATGTGCGCGTATTGCATTGGGCGCAGAAGCGCCCGATGCCGGCAGCCGTGTGCTGTTTCGCGCCAAAGGGGCAGAGGATGCGTTGCCGGTGCACGCCATGGACCGCGCCCAACGCACCTGTTTCCAGCGTGCGGCGCAGATGGTGTTCCAGGACCCCTATTCCTCCCTGTCCCCCCGTATGCGCATCCAGGAGGCGCTGACCGAGCCGATGGAGATCCACGGTCTTGGCACCCGCGCCGACCGCCGCGACAAAGCCGCCGAAATGCTGCGCTGGGTCGGTCTGTCGCCCGACATGCTGGGCCGCTTTCCGCACGCCTTTTCCGGCGGCCAGCGCCAGCGCCTGTCGATCGCGCGCGCCCTGACGCTGGACCCGCAGCTGCTGGTCTGTGACGAGCCGACCTCGGCGCTGGACGTCAGCGTGCAGGAACAGATCCTGACGCTGCTGGAGGACATTCAGGAACGCATGGGGCTGAGCTATCTGTTCATCAGCCACGACCTGGCCGTGGTGTCGCGCATCGCCGATGAAGTCGCGGTGATGCGCCAGGGCGTGATCGTCGAGCAAGCGCCGCCCGACACGTTGTTCTACAGCCCGCAGCACCCCTATACCAAGGCGCTGATCGCGGCCCAGCCCGAACCGGACCTGTCGCGTCCGATCGATCTGGCGCTGGTCGCCAAGGGGGCCGGTTCGCCCGCGTCCTGGCCCGAGATGTTCCGGTTTGAGGGCACAACCGCCCCCGCGCTGGTCGAAGTGAACCCGGGCCACCAGGTGCGCTGCCATGTTTAGGCACCTGCGCCCCCTGCTGCTGGCCGCTGCCGTGGCGCTGGCCGCCCCGCTGGCGGCGCAAACGCTGCCCGTTCAGGAAAGCAGCTTTTGGGCCGACCAGGTGGCGCGCGGCGTGATGCCCCCTGCCGCCCAGCGCATTCCGCAGGAACCGCTGGTCGTCGATCTCGAAGCCAAAGGCCGCAGTTTCGGCAAACAGGGCGGCACCCTGCGCACCATGATTTCACGGTCCAAGGACGTCCGCCAAATGGTCGTCTATGGCTATGCCCGGCTGGTTGGCTATGACCAGAATTACAACCTGAAACCCGACATCCTGCGCGATGTGACCGTCGAGGACGACCGCCGCTTTACGTTGCATCTGCGCAAGGGGCACAAATGGTCGGACGGGTCGGATTTCACCTCGGCGGATTTTGCCTATTGGTGGAACGATGTCGCCAACAATCCCGAACTGACCCCCAACGGCCCCCCCGACGTCATGCGGGTGCGCGGGCAACTGGCCACGATGACCTTTCCCGACCCCTGGACGGTGGTGGTGGAATGGCCTGTCGCCAACCCCGAGTTCCTGCAGGAACTCGCCGCCGCGCGGCCGCCATTCATTTACCGGCCTTCGACCTATCTGAAAAACTTCCACGCAAACTACGCCGACCCCGACCTGCTGGAAAAAGAGATCGACCGGCAGCGGGTGCGTGGCTGGGCCGCCCTGCACAACCGCATCGACAATATGTACAAGTTCGACAACCCCGACCTGCCGACCTTGCAACCGTGGATGAACGCCACCCCCAACCGCTCCTCGCGCCAGCTTTACGTGCGCAATCCCTATTTTCACCGTGTCGACGCACGCGGCGTGCAATTGCCCTATATCGACGTGGTGGAAATGACCGTGGTGGGGGCGGGGCTGGTCGCCGCGAAATCCAACGCGGGCGAGGTGGACCTGCAGGCGCGGGGCCTGGATTTCAATGACGTGTCGGTGCTGAAAAAGGGCGAAAGCGACGGCGCGGATTATCACACGCTGCTGTGGGGCAACGGGGCCGCCAGCCAGATCGCCATCTATCCCAACCTGAACTTTGCCGATCCCGTCTGGCGCGAGGTCATGCGCGACGTGCGCTTTCGCCGCGCGCTGTCGATGGGCATCGACCGGCACATGATCAACCGTGCACTGTATTTCGGACTGGGGATGGAAGGCGGCATGACCGCCTTGCCCGAAAGCGCCTTTTTCTCAGAGGCGAACCTGCACGCATGGGCCAGCTACGACCCCGATGCCGCAAACGCGCTTCTGGATGACATGGGCCTGACCGAACGTACGCCCGCCGGTTTGCGCAAGCTGCCGGACGGCCGGCCCATGGAATTCGTGATCGAAACCGCCGGCGAACGGCAAGAGGTTGAAAACGCGCTGGCCATCATCACCGACACATGGCGCGAGCTTGGGATCAAGCTGGTGATGCGCCCGCTGGACCGCGACATCCTGCGCAACCGTCTGTACGCCGGTGTCAGCATGGCAGGTGTCTGGTACGGCTGGGACAACGGGCTGCCACAGCCCTACACACCACCCGGTTATCTGGCCCCGACCGAACAGGACTTTATGGCCTGGCCCATGTGGGGCCAGTATTATCAAACCCGCGGCGCGGCAGGCGAACCGGTGGACATGCCACAGGCCAAACGGCTGCTGGTGCTCTCCGAGGAATGGAGCGCCGCGACCGACACGGAAACCCGCAGCGCCATCTGGCGCGAAATGCTGGAGATCCACGCCAGCGAACAATATGGCATAGGCATCCTGTCCGAAGCACCACAGCCCATCGTGGTGAACAACGCCCTGCGCAACGTGCCCGAAGTGGCCACATGGGCGTGGGAGCCGGGGGCGCATTTCGGCGTGCACCGGATTGATGAATTCTGGTTCGATCTGCCTGCGCAGACAGCACGGGTGAGCGAATGATGTTTCTCAAATACGCGGCTTATCGTCTGGTGACGATGCTGCTGACGCTGGGCGTGGTGTCGATCCTGATCTTTGCCATCATCAACCTGCCACCGGGTGATTACCTGTCCAACCAGATCGCGGAACTGCGCGCCACCGGACAGGCCGAAGGCGTCGCCAAGGCCGAGTTCCTGCGCACCGAATACGCGCTGGATCGGCCGCTGTGGATGCAATACCTGATCTGGGTCGGTGCCGCCCCCGGTCCGCAAGGGTTCAGCGGGCTGATACAGGGCGATTTCGGCTGGTCGTTCGAGTTCGATCAGCCCGTGGCCGAGATTGTGGGCGATGCGCTGTGGCTGACCGTGCTGGTGAACCTGGCCGCCGTGATCTTTGTCTATGTGGTGGCGCTGCCGCTGGGGGTGCTGGCGGCGGCGAAATCCGAAACATGGGTGGACTATTCGGCGGCCTTTGTCGGTTACCTGGGGCTGGCCACGCCGAACTTTTTGCTGGCCCTGATCCTGTTCTACTACGGGCACAAATACCTCGGCCTGCCCATCGGCGGGCTGATGGCCCCCGAATTCGAAGGCGAGCCGATGAGCCCGGCCAAAGTGCAGTCGATCCTTGTGCACCTGATCGTCCCCACATTCGTCATCGGCACATCCGGTGCCGCAGCGATGATGCAGCGGCTGCGGGCGAACATGCTGGACGAACTGAGCAAACCCTACGTCGAGACCGCCCGGGCCAAGGGCATGTCCCCCACCCGCCTGCTGGCCAAATACCCGCTGCGCATGGCGTTCAACCCGTTTGTCGCCGACATCGGCAACCTGCTGCCCGCGATGGTGTCGGGGTCGGTTCTGGTGTCGGTGGTGCTGGGACTGCAAACCATTGGCCCCGCCCTGCTGACGGCGCTGAAATCGCAGGACCAGTTCCTGGCCGGTTTCGTGCTGATGTTCGTGGCGCTGCTGACATTGATCGGGACGATGATTTCCGACCTGCTTCTGGTGCTGCTTGACCCGCGCATCCGTTACGGAGCACGCGAGGGATGAGCACTTTGCCCGACGGCCACTATATCGACGACGCGCCCTACGATCCTGATGAGAACCTCAGCGCATTGGACCGCAAGGACATGGACGCGCCCGCCTGGCAGCTGGTCTGGCGGCGGTTCCGGCGGCACAGGCTGGGGCTGATCGCGGGGCTGTTTCTGCTGGTCAGCTACCTGCTGCTGCCCGTCGCGGGTTTTATCGCGCCCTACACGGCGAATGAACGCAGCGCCGAATACCTTTATCATCCACCGCAGGCGATACACCTGTTCCACGAGGGTACGTTGATCGGACCCTTTGTCTATCCGACAACGGGTCAGGCGGACCTGGTCAATTTCCGTTGGCAATATGAAACCGACACCGCCCGGCCCATGCGATTGCAGATGTTCTGCGAGGGTGGCGCATACAAGCTGTTGGGATTCATCCCGTCAGATACGCACCTGTTCTGCGCCCCCGAAGGGGCGACGGTGTTCCTGTGGGGGTCCGACCGGCTGGGCCGCGACGTGTTCAGCCGTATCCTCTATGGCGCGCAGCTGTCGCTGACCGTGGGCCTGATCGGGATCACGGTTTCCTTTGTGCTGGGCATCTTCTTCGGCTCGATCGCGGGCTATTTCGGCGGCAAGACCGACTGGATCATCAACCGCGCCATCGAAATCCTGCGCAGCCTGCCCGAACTGCCCCTGTGGCTGGCGCTGTCGGCGGCGGTGCCGTCGAACTGGGGGCCGGTGGCGGTGTTCTTCATCATCTCGATCATCCTCGGCATCCTCGACTGGCCGGGGCTGGCGCGGGCGGTGCGGTCCAAGTTCCTGAGCCTGCGCGAGGAAGAATACGTGCGTGCCGCTGAAATGATGGGGGCCAAGCCGGGGCGCGTGATCCGCAGGCACCTGTTGCCCAACTTCATGTCGCACCTGATCGCCAGTGCCACGCTGTCGATCCCTGCGATGATATTGGGCGAAACCGCCCTGTCGTTTCTGGGGCTGGGCCTGCGTGCGCCTGCTGTCAGTTGGGGTGTTATGCTGAACGATGCGCAGAACCTGGCCAGCATCGAGATCTATCCGTGGACGGCGATCCCGATGCTGCCGATCATTATCGTGGTTCTGGCGTTCAACTTTCTGGGCGACGGGCTGCGGGACAGCCTGGACCCTTACAAGTCGTAAGTGCCCTTAGCCGCGCGGTTTGCGCGGCGGCTGGCTGCCGCCCGGTCCGGCAAAGCCGCGTTTGCCTGCGGGTTTCCCGGCGGGTTTGCCCGCTGGTTTGCCTTTGAAGCCACCCGCTGGTGCGCCTTTGCCCTTGGGTTTGCCACCGGCCCCCGCACCACGCGGTGTGGTCACGGCGCCATCAGCGCGGGCGTTATCCATGGTCGAGCGCGGCTTTTTCTTGTGCGCGCTGTGCGGGGTCGCGGGTTTGCCGCCCTTCGGCTTCTTGCGGCGCGGGGTCGACGTGTCGTTCCAGTCGATCGGGCCTGCGGATTTGGGCGGGCCTTTGCGCGCGGGCTTGTCGTCGGGGTTATAGTCCGATTTGGGTTTGTAATCCGACTTGGCCTTGCAGTCGGGTTTTGCCTTCTGGTCCGGCTTGGGCGCGGTCTTGTACGCAGGCTTGTCCGATTTCGGCGCGGCATGTGTTTCCGGTGCGCGGCTTAGGGCCGGTTCGGCGCGGGGCTTGTCGTCCCACTGTTTCTTGGGCTTATCATCCCACTGCTTTTTCGGCTTGTCGTCGCGGGGCGGACGCGGTGCGCGTTCGCCGCCTTCGCGGGCCTTGTAGGGTGGCTTGCCACCCTTGGCCGGACCACGGTCGTCGCGCGGCTTATACGCGGGTTTGGGACGGTTGGCCTCGGCGGGTGGTGTCGCCAGACGCTCCAGCTTCAGCCCGCCCTCGACGGTCATGTCATTGCCCAGCGCGGCCGCAAAACTGTCGGCGCTGGATTGCAGGATTTCCACATAGGAGGCATCGTCCGAAATGCGGATCGCGCCCAGATCATCCTTGGTCACGTCGCCGGCCTTGCACAGGATCGGCAGCAGGCGGCGCACTTCGACGCCCTGATTGCGGCCACCCGAGACCGAGAACCACACGCTGGGGCCAAAGGCCTGGCGCGGTTTGGGTGCTTCGTTGGAGGCAGCCGACAGGTCTTCGGGCGCGGTATAGCGTTGCGCCAGCACGCGCACGGTGGCGGCGGCCAGTTGTTCGGGCGTGTACATCTCGGCCAGCTTGGCGACCAGACCGGCTTCGCTTTCCTCGATGGGTTCGTACCACATCGGATCGGCCAGCAGGCGGGCCTCGTCCTGGGCGCGCACAGCGTCGGCACTGGGCGCTTCGCCCCATGTCGCCTCAAGCTGGGCCATCTTCAGGATGCGTGTCGCTTTCGACCGCACCTTGGCGGTGACGATCAGCGCGCTGACGCCCTTGCGCCCTGCCCGACCCGTCCGGCCTGAGCGGTGCAACAGCGTTTCGTGGTTCGACGGCAGTTCGGCGTGCACCACCAGATCAAGGTTGGGCAGGTCGATGCCGCGCGCGGCCACATCGGTCGCCACGCAGACACGGGCGCGCCCGTCGCGCATCGCTTGCAGCGCGTGCGAGCGTTCGGCCTGTGTCAGCTCGCCCGACAGCGCCACGACCGAGAAACCCCGGTTCGACAGGCGCGTGGTGATCCGGTTAACCATCGCACGGGTGTTGCAGAACACGATGGCATTTGGTGCCTCGAAGAACCGCAGGGTGTTGATGATGGCGCTTTCGCCGTCGTGGTTGGCCACGGACATGGCGCGGTATTCGATATCGGCATGCTGCGACGTGCCCGACAGGGTCGTGACCCGCTGCGCGTTGCGCTGGTATTTCTGCGCCAGTCCGGCGATGGACTTCGGCACCGTGGCCGAGAACATCAGCGTGCGGCGGTCTTCGGGGCATTCGCCCAGAATGTACTCAAGGTCGTCGCGGAACCCCAGATCCAGCATTTCGTCGGCTTCGTCCAGAACCACGCCACGAATGGAGTCAAGGTTGATCGACCCGCGCATGATGTGGTCGCGCAGACGCCCCGGCGTGGCCACAACGATATGCGCCCCGCGGTCCAGCGCGCGACGTTCGTCGCGCATGTCCATGCCGCCCACACAGGACGCCATCACGACGCCCGCCTTTTCATAGAGCCAAGCCAGTTCGCGCTTTACCTGCATCGCCAGCTCGCGGGTCGGTGCGATCACCAACGCCAGCGGCGCGTTTGCGGGGTCAAAGCTTTCGCCGTCGCCCAGCAGGGTCGAGCCCAGCGCCAGGCCAAAGCCCACGGTCTTGCCCGATCCGGTCTGGGCGGACACCAGCAAATCCTGCCCTTCAAGGGCCGGGTCGGTCACAGCCTCCTGTACGGGCGTGAGGGTTTCATATCCGCGCTGGGTCAGCGCATCGGCAAGGCTCTGTTTCAAAGGTTTTGGCTTTCGTTTGCGTAAGGCACGCGACCTATGCCTTTTGACAGCTCTTGTATAGCCCCTTTCAGGGCCGCCATTCCAGTGCCTTGGCCATCTGCGTTGCGTCAAAGAACTTGGCCATCTGGCGCAGATGACTGCAGTTGCGTTTCACCAGCAAATCCAAAGCCTTGGGATGCAGCGCGTTTTCGCTATACGGGGTTTCGAAATCTGTCGCCCCTTCGAACCCCTCGAATTGCGCGCAAACTTCGGCACGCGGCACCACCCAATCGCCGATGGCGGCGACCTTGGGGTGTGGCATGTTCCACCCCAATGGCAGCTCTTGCGCGGCGCTGTCCACCAGCGACTGGAACATGCCCGCGTAGATCTGCGGGTTCGGATCGCCGCTGCCGACGGTGTCCAGCGTCAGCGCACAGCTTTCCCCGAAACCACAGCGGCGTTCCTCAAGCGTGGCAATGGCCAGTTCGCCGCGTGCGCTGCGTGCCTGCAACAGCGTTGTCACCGGATCGCGCAGGAACGACTGCGGTGCACCGCTTTGCGGGCGTTGCGGGGTGTTGCGGATCAGGACCGTGACCACGAAAAACGGCATCTCGCATGGCCCCCATTCGACACCGTCCTGCATAAAGGGCACCGCCCGCGCCTCCAGGCTGTCGCAGCCGTCCACCGAGGCAAAGGCGCGGTGGGCGTAATCGTCATTGGCCCCGTACCAATGCAGGCCCACGCCCTGATTGATGCGGTCGCGCTGAAGATAGGTGCCCGTCTCGTGGCTGATCGACGCCATGATCTCAGAGAGGGTTTCAGCGCCCGAATTCTCGAAATATCCGCCATCGACCAGGTTGACGGCATGTTCCACCGCCGCCCCCGTCAGGTCGGTCCCGTCCACGGGCAGATCATCGGGGTCCGCGTCGAAAAACTGGTTGAACCCCCGCCGCATGGTGAACCGCAGCGACGGCGTCACCCAGGGAAAACTGGCCGAGGCCAGCGTGACACTGCCAAGGTCCGGCTCGACCAGCGTGTGCGTGCCGGTCTGCATGTCCCCCGAACCCTGAAAGAACTCCCAGCTGGTCTCGGCAAGGGTCTCGAACGCGAAGGGCGAAAAGACAAAGCGATTGCCCGTCTGCACATTCGCCGTGACCGAGACCAGCGCGGGCTTGCCGTTCAACTGATAGGCAAAGGCCCCGCCTTCGGGGCTGCGTTCCCAGAAATGGTCGGAATAGGCCACATCCGGCACCCCCGCATAGTCGGCCGTGGTCCTGTTCAGGCTCTCCAACAGGGCACGCGTCCGCCCCTTGGCGGCGGCCCCCAGGAACAGCAGCTTGCGCGGGATTTCCACGAACATCAGATGCCCCAGCAGCGGTGACAGGTGGTCGGTTGCCAGATATTCGGCATGATCCGACACCGCATCGTCCCCGCATTGCGACACCTGCGCAGGGTTGGTGGGTGCAAGGTTGGCCTGATACAGCGTGTTGCCGACCTGTCCCCCCGACACCCCCACCAGCGCGAACAGGTGTTGCGCAAAGTTCGGGCAGCGCTCCGTCATCTTGGACAGAAAGGCATAGGAATGCGCCATCGCATAGCCGCCGCCGCCTTCGGACGCGGCCAGGATCACAGGATAGGGCATTCTGTTGCGCCGATAGTAGTCCGCATCGGCACGATCAAACAGCCACAGCGCAAAGGGATCAGCCGATGCATAGTTGTCCGCGTTGACCGGCACGCGGTTGCGGTAAACCGCCTCGTGCTGGAATTCAAAAAACACCATGCTGACAACCACCGCCGCAGCCACAACCCAGGCCGTCCGCCGCCAGCGCCGCAGGATCGACAGGGCCACCATGAGCAGACCGAGGAAGACAGCGAACAGCGACAGCGACCCCATGAAACGGGCAAAGCCGACGCCGTCCCAGGACAGCAGGACATAGAGCACGATGAACACGCCGATGGTCATGCCAAACAGCCGCTGCATGGCGTATTCGTTGTCCCAATCCCGGCGCGGCAGCAGCAGGAACATCGCGAACAGCTGCACCGCCCAGATCAACGCGACGCCCCAGACCGGCCCCACCGCGTCGGACCATGGCGGGCGCAGGGCCATGATGGCCACGGGCAGCGCGAACAGCACCACGTCTGCGGCCAGGCTGGCGCGATTGTCCGTACCCGAGCGGATGGCAAACAGGCAAACCGCCGCCACCGCCAACAGCACCGTCGGCCCATAGAGCGCAAGCGGGCCGGTTGCGTCGGTGAACAGGGCCACCACCTGCAAATTGGCACTGCCCGCAACCAGCCAGACAATCAGCGCCATCAGAACCGGAATCACCCGGTTGGGCAGGTAATCCAGCACCTGCCCCAGACGATGCCTTGCACCCCGTGGTGATGTCGGCCTAGCGGTCATCCCCCGTCTCCTGCTGCGCCGCGTCGTGCATGTCCTCGTCGATCGCGGCCTGTGCGGCGGCGGTGACCGCCTCGCGCTGTTCCTCGTTCAGGTCCGACACCTTGCCATCGGCCAGCCGCACGGTCACCTCGCGGTGGGCAAAGCGGATGCCCTCGCGTTCGAACAGCGCGCGGATTTCCTCGTAAACCTTCTTGCGCACCAGCCATTGGTCGCCGGGTTTGGTCATGAACTTGACCCGGATGATCATGGCGCTGTCTTCCATCTGGATCACGCCCTGTGACTTCAGCGGCTGGATAAAGTTTTCGCCGATGACCGGATCGTCCAACAGCTCGACGCCCAGCTTCTTGATCAGCTTGCGCACCTTTTCCACGTCGGTGTCATAGGTCACGCGCAGGGGCAGCTTCATGATCACCCAGTCGCGCGAATAGTTGGTCATCACCTGTATCTCGCCAAAGGGCATGGTGTGCAGCGCACCCAGGTGATGGCGCAGCTGGAACGACCGCACGCTGATCTTCTCGACCGTGCCCTTGACGCCGCCCACGTCGATATATTCGCCCTTGCGAAAGGCATCGTCGAACAGAAAGAACGCGCCCGAAAACACGTCGCGCACCAGCGATTGGCTGCCAAAGCCGATGGCGACGCCGACGAAACCCGCACCGGCAAACAGCGGCCCGACATTCACGCCGACCTCAAGCAGCACGATCAGGATGATCGTGACCACCACCACGATCAGCATCACGTTGCGAAACAGCGGCAACAAGGTGGCCAGACGGCTGGCACTGCTGGCGCCGCCGCCCTCGTCGCCCAGTTCGGCCTCGACCATGTCCCCCTGTTCATCGGCGATCTTGCGGTCGATCCAGATGCGAAAGGCGTGGTAGACGATATAGCCGATAAAGATGATCACCATGATGTCCAGCAGCGACTGGCCAAAGATGTTGCCCTCGACCATGTCCGTGGCACTGCCCCAGATCAGCAACAGCGCATAGCTGCCCGCGACAAAGGCCAGAATACCCGCCACCCGCCGGGCAAGCTGCTCATAGGTGTACATGATGTGGCGCGGCGCAAAGGCCGGGGCGGGTTCGTCTGCCTCGGGGGTGCCGTCCGGTTCGGACACTGCCACGCCCGCTTCGGGGGCGGCTTCGGCCTGGGCGTTCATCAGCTCGATCTGGCGGGCCCGTTCGAAATAGCTTTCGATCAGGTAATTGATGACACCGTAAACCACCAGGATGGTCAGCAGCACGCCATACGCCCCCGCGATCAGCGGGATCGAGGTGGGCATCTCCAGCACCAGGTCAAAGGCCAGTTCGAACCAGCCAAAGATGACATAGACGACCGCCACCGGCAGCCACCACACCGACACCGCGCGCAAGATCCATGCGACGTCCAGCTTGCTGCGCCCGTTGCGGATGGCGTTCGAGATGGCGTGGCGGTTCACCACCAGCACCAGGATGTTGATCAGCGCCATCGTCAGGCTGAGCAGGCCAAAGACGATGGCATAGACGTTGTAGTTCAGTCCGAAATCTTCCAGCCATGTGGCAAAGGTCACCACGCAGATGTCCAGCGACCCCACGTAGAACGCCCAGCGGTACAGCCGTTTGGCGTCACGGTCGGAAAAACGCGGGATGCGGTATTGCGTCAGGAACGGTGACAGCACCATGCGCCACACATCGCCCACCGTCCGGCACGCCAGAAAGGCGGCGTTGATCGCCAGAATTGTGACTTGCAGCGATGTATCCGTCACAGGCTCAAAGAACAAAATGCCCAGAAGGTAGGCAATGGACATCGCAATCAACGAACTGCCAACACCAACGAAAAACCGGAAGACCAGAAAGGGCATCTTTTCGCGGTAGCCCTGCGGGTTCTCCTTGATCCGTCCGGTGACGTAGCCCTTGAAAACATAAGGCCCAATCAAACGCCGCATGGTCTGGCTGCCGATGAACAGCAACAGCGCGCTGATCAACAGGGTCTCGACATAGGTCATGATGCGCCCGTCGGGGCTGGTGGCGCGCAGGATAAAGCGGACTTCGTTCAGCGAATCCGGCAACGCGTCCAGCCGCTCGCCAAGGGTTTCGCGAAACTTGGCGCCCCGCTTTTGCGCCTGCATCAGCGCCGACCCTTCGGGGCTGAGCGGCGGCGTTTCAGCCGACGACGCATCCGTCTGGCTCTGGGGCTGGGTGATCAGGTTGCCCTGGGCGTCGACGACGATCACGCTCAGTCCGGCTTCGCGGGCCTTGCGCAGGGTTTCGGCCAGCGCATCTTCCTGTTCCTGCGGTTCGGCCTCGGAGGGGGCCGGGGAAAACAGGCTTTGGGCAACGGCAGGCGCTGGCGCGGCTCCGACGATCATCAGAACGCACAGCCAAACGCAGAAAACAAACCGCATCACGTCGCCTTTTCTTCATTATGTTAACGATCACGCTAGCCGAGACGGCATTTTATTGCAATTCGCGCGGACAGGCCCCAATTGTGGTCCTTGGCGATATTTACGCCACAAACATTCAAGGCGGCCGAACCTCAGGGACAGACCGCATCCAAGACCGAAGGACCCGCCATGACAGACGCCCCCCAATCCGGCCCCGCACAGACGGGGCCTATCGCCATTCTCGGGCTTGGCTATGTCGGACTGCCACTGGCGCTGGCGCTGGCGCGCGCAGGGTTTGACGTGCTGGGGCTGGACACCGACCCCAACATGGTCGCCGCCCTCAGCGCGGGCCACGATCCCAACGGCGAGGTCGCCGATGCGTCGCTGGCGCACACCACCGCACGGTTCAGCGCCGACGCCGCCGACCTGAAAGGCGCGCGCAACTTCATCATCGCGGTGCCGACACCGATCACCGATGCGAAAACCCCCGACCTTGGCCCCGTTCTGGGCGCGTGTGCCACCATCGCGCCGCACCTGACCGATGGCGCGCTGGTGGTGCTGGAAAGCACCGTCTACCCCGGCGTCACCGAAGAGGTCTGTGGCCCTGCACTGGCGGCGGGCAGTGGGCTGGAGGTCGGCACGCAGATCAAGCTGGGTTATTCCCCCGAGCGGGTGAACCCCGGCGATGCGGAACATTCCATGGAAAACGTGGTCAAGATCATCGCCGCCCAGGACGCCGAAACGCTGGACCGCCTGGACGCGATCTATGGCCCCGTGGTCAAGGCCGGGCTGCACCGCGCGTCCTCCATCGCCACCGCCGAGGCCGCCAAGGTGATCGAGAACACCCAGCGCGACCTGAACATCGCGCTGGTCAACGAATTCGCGCTGATCTTCAACCGGCTGGGGCTGGACACGCTGGAAGTGCTGGAAGCGGCCGGCACCAAGTGGAATTTCCTGCCCTTCCGCCCCGGACTGGTGGGCGGGCACTGTATCGGGGTCGATCCCTATTACCTGACCTACAAGGCGCAGCAGGTCGGCTATCACCCCGAGGTGATCCTGGCCGGCCGGCGTATCAACGACCACATGGGCGCGCATGTGGCCCAGTCACTGATCAAGACGATGCTGGGCCGTGGCCACCGCGTTCAGGGCGCGCGGGTTCTGATCATGGGCTATACGTTCAAGGAAAACTGCGCCGACACCCGCAACACCCGCGTGGCCGACATCGTGGCCGAGTTGCAGGACTACTCGGTGCAAGTGGACGTGCACGAGCCCTGGGTGGAGGCCGAGGTGATGCGCGCCCGCCACGGGATCGAAACCGTCGCCTCCCCCGGAAAAGGTGCCTATGATGCGGTCATTGTGGCCGTCGGACACCGCGAGTTTGTCGAATTGGGTGCAGATGGCATCCGCGCCTTTGGCAAAGCGGGCGCATTGGTCTATGACATAAAAGGGGTGTTTGGCCGGACCGGAAGCGACTTGCGCCTGTAGCAACAAAAGATCAAAGGTGTCTCATGATGGCGCACGACACGACACTGGCTCCGGCAAGAAACAGATCGCCCGACCGCCCGCGGCGTATCGTTCTGTACAGCCACGACACATTCGGGCTGGGGCACCTGCGCCGCTCGCGCGCGCTGGCCGCGGCCCTGACGCAGGCCAATCCCGATGCCTCTGCGATCATCCTGACCGGGTCGCCGGTTGCAGGGCGGTTCACCTTTCCCGAACGGGTCGACCACATCCGCCTGCCCGGTGTGACCAAGCTGGCCGATGGCTCCTATGTCAGCCAGACGCTGGGGCTGGACATCGACGAGACGACAAACCTGCGCGCCGCGCTGATCCGGTCGGCCATCGAACAATATGACCCCGACCTGCTGATCGTTGACAAGGAACCCACCGGCTTTCGCGGCGAGCTGCTGCCGACGCTGGAGCTGATCCGTGAAACCGGCCACACCCGCACTGTTCTGGGCCTGCGCGATGTGCTGGACGAACCCGAGGTTCTGGCCGCCGAATGGGACCGCAAGGGCGCGCTGGACGCGGCCGAGCGGTTCTATGACGAGGTGTGGGTCTATGGCGTCAAATCCGTCTATGACCCGACCGAGGGGCTGGCCCTTTCCGACGACCTGCGGTCACGGATGTACTGGACCGGCTATCTGCGCCGCGAAGGGGTCGAGTCGGACGAGGTGCCCGAAGACCCTTATGTGCTGATCACCCCCGGCGGCGGTGGCGACGGGGCCGCGATGGTCAACCTTGTGCTGGCCGCCTATGAGCAGGACCCCACGCTGGAACCCCGCGCGATGCTGGTTTATGGCCCGTTCCTGTCGGGCGAAGTGCGCGAGGATTTCGAGGCGCGGGTGGACAAGCTGGACGGGCGCGTCACCGCCCTTGGCTTTGACAGCCGGATCGAGGCGCTGTTTGCCAAGGCCGAGGGCGTGGTCTGCATGGGCGGCTACAACACGTTTTGCGAAGTGCTGTCCTTTGACAAACGCGCGGTGATCGTGCCGCGCACGGTGCCGCGACTGGAACAATGGATACGCGCCAGCCGCGCCGAGGAGCTGGGCCTGGTCCGTATGCTGGACGAGAACCGCGACGGCATGACCACGCAAGCGATGATCGACGCCATCCGCGCGCTGCCGACCCAAGGCAAACCGTCGGATGCGGGGGCCGACGGGCTGCTGGACGGGCTGGACTGTGTCAACGCACGCGCCCACATCCTGATGTCGCGTGCCTACAACCGGACCGCCGCCGAATGACCCAGACGCCTGCCCGCCTCGCGGTGGTGGTCAAAGGCTGGCCGCGCCTGTCCGAGACGTTCATCGCGCAGGAGCTGGTGGCGCTTGAGGCCGCTGGCCTGCGCCTTGATATCTGGTCGCTGCGCCATCCCACCGATGCCAAGACCCACCCCCTGCACGACCGTTTCAGCGGGCCGGTGCGCTATCTGCCGGAATACCTGCGCGATGAACCCGCCCGCGTGGCGCGCGCCGTCCTGCACGCCCGCCGCCTGCCGGGATGGGGTGCCGCATGGGCTGCCTTCCGCGCCGATTACAAACGCGACCGCACGCGCAACCGCATCCGCCGCTTTGGTCAGGCCTGTGTCATGGCGCACGAACTGCCCCGCGACACCGGGGCGCTGTATGCGCATTTCCTGCACACACCTGCATCCGTCACGCGCTATGCCGCCATCCTGCGCGGCCTGCCGTGGAGCTTTTCCGCCCATGCCAAGGACATCTGGACCTCGCCCGAGTGGGACCTGCGGGACAAGCTGTCGCCCGCCACCCATGGCGCGGCCTTCGGTGCGACCTGCACCGCCTTTGGCGCGGACCATCTGAACAGCCTGTCGGCGGGGACGCCTGTCGATCTGGTCTATCACGGGCTGGATCTGAACCGCTTCCCCCCTGCCCCCGACCGCCCCCCGCGCGCGCCGGATGCGCCGCTGCGGATGATGAGCGTCGGGCGGCTGGTCGAAAAGAAGGGCTTTGACCGGCTGATCGCGGCGCTGGCCCTGCTGCCGGACGGGATGCAATGGCACTGGACGCACATCGGCGGCGGTGACCTGAAGGACGTGATGCGCGCACAGGCCGAGGCCGCAGGCGTGGCCGACCGGATCACATGGCGCGGGGCCTGCGACCAGCCCGAGGTGATCGCCGCCATGCGCGAGGCCGACCTGTTCGTGCTGCCCAGCCGGGTGGCCGAAGACGGCGACCGCGACGGGCTGCCCAACGTGCTGATGGAGGCCGCCAGTCAAAAGCTGCCGATCCTGTCCACGCCGGTGTCGGCCATCCCCGAGTTTATCACCGACGGCACCCACGGCATCCTGAGCGATGACGCCCCGCAGGCGCTGACCGATGCGATGCAACGCGTGGCAAACGATCCCGCGCTGGGGCCGCAAATGGCCGAGGCAGCGCACGCGCGTCTGCACGCCGAATTCACCATGCAACCCGGCATCGACCACCTGGCCCGCCGCCTGACCGCACTGTTGTCGGGGGACGCGTGACCGTCGCCGTCTATGCCCCGCTCAAGGCACCCGACCATCCGGTGCCCTCGGGCGATCGCGCCATGGCACGTGCGCTGATCGCGGCGCTGCAACTGGCCGGATATGACACGCAAGTGACCTCGGGCCTGCGCATCTATGACGGGCGCGGCAATGCCGGATTGCAGGCCGACCTGGCGGCCAAGGCGCAGATGGAAGTGGACCGATTGCTGGCCTCGGAGGACGCCGCAAGCTGGACCCACTGGCTGACCTATCACAACTATTACAAGGCCCCCGATCTGATCGGCCCTGCGGTCTGCCGCGCGCTTGGTATCCCTTACCTGCAAGTGGAATCGACGCGTGCCAGCAAGCGGCTGGAGGGGCCATGGGCCGGCTTTGCCGCCGCCGCCGAAGCCGCCGCAGATGCCGCCGACGCGGTGCTGTACCTGACCGAACGCGACAGTCAGGCCCTGCGCCGCGATGCCCCCGCAGGCCAGCGGTTGATCCACCTGCACCCGTTTCTGGCGCGCGCCGATCTGCCCGCGCCGTCGGACCAAACCGGCCCGATGCTGTCGGTCGCCATGATGCGCCACGGCGACAAGCTGGCCAGTTACCGGTTGATCGCCGAGACGCTGCAACAGGTCACGGCCGATTGGCAACTTGACATCGTCGGCGACGGCCCTGCGCGCGACGATGTGGCGGCGCTGATGGCCCCCTTTGGGAGCCGTGTGCAATTGCGCGGCATGCAGACCGGCGCCGCGCTGGACGCCTGTTACGCGCACGCGTCCCTGCTGCTGTGGCCCGGCGTGAACGAGGCCTTTGGCCTGACCTATCTGGAGGCGCAGGCCGCTGGCATCCCTGTCGTTGCGCAGGACCGTGATGGCGTGCGCGACGTGGTGGTGGGCCGGCATCCCACGCCCGAGGATGGCCCCACGGCACTGGCCCACGCCATCGACGCCCTGTTGGCCGACCCCGCTGCCCGCGCCGCCGCCGGGGCCACCGCGCGCACGCAGGTGGCCGCACAGCACCTGCTGCCCGCCGCCGCGCGCACCTTGGCACAGGCATTGCAGGACTGCGCCCGATGATCCGCCTTGCCCTTCTGCGCCATGGACACACCGCATGGAACCGCGCCCACCGCATTCAGGGGCGCACCGATATTCCGCTGGACGATCAGGCGGTTGCGGGCTTGCGCGCACTGCGCCTGCCGCCCCCGTGGGACAGGGCGCAACTGTGGTCCAGCCCGCTGCAACGGGCCGCCCAAACCGCCGAACTGGTTGCGGGACGGGTGCCAAGGACCGATCCGGCGCTGATGGAAATGGACTGGGGCGATTGGGAGGGACAGCACGGCACCGAATTGCGCGCCGATCCCGCCAGCGGGTTTCGCGACATCGAAGACTGGGGTTGGAACTATGCCCCGCCCGGCGGCGAAAGCCCCGCCCATCTGCGCGCGCGGCTGGTGCCGTGGGCCAATGCGCTGACCCGTGACAGCGTCGCGGTCTGCCATATCGGCGTGATGCGGGTGCTGCTGGCCCATGCCACGGGCTGGGATTTTGATGGTCCTGCACCCTTCGCGGTCAAGCGCAACCGGTTGTTTGTGATCAACATTTCCGAAAAGGGCTGGTCATTCGATGGCACGCCCGTGCGGATGGAGGCACGCCCATGAAAGTCATGATCGTCGTCACACATCTGCTGGGCACCGGCCACCTGACCCGTGCCCTGACGCTGGGCCGTGCCTTTGCCGCTGCGGGCGATCAGGTGGTGTTGGTCAGCGGTGGTGCGCCGGTGGGGTATCTGGACTTTGCAGGCGTGGAACTGGTGCAACTGCCGCCGCTGAAATCGGACGGCGTGGATTTCAGCCGCGTTCTGACGGCGGAGGGTGTTGTTGCGGATGCGGCCTATCTGGAGGCGCGGCAAGGGGCCTTGCTGGATGCCTTTGCCGATGCCCGCCCCGACCTGCTGATCACCGAGCTGTTCCCCTTTGGGCGTCGCATCCTGCGGGCCGAGTTCACTGCCCTTCTGCTGGCGGCCCAAACCGGTGATGTGCCGGTGCTGTCCTCGGTCCGGGACATCCTTGCCCCGCCATCGAAACCCGCCAAAGCGGCGATGGCCGAGGCCTTGATCACGACCTTTTACAGCGGGGTTCTGGTGCATTCGGTCGCAGAGATCGCCGCGTTGGAGCTGAGCTGGCCGGTCACGGATGCCATGCGCAAACGCCTGTTTTACACGGGTTTCGTCGCCCCGGCGGCACCAGAAGCCCACCCGGATGGCATCGGTGCGGGCGAAGTTCTGGTCAGCGCGGGCGGTGGCAGCGTGGGCGACCATTTGTTTGACGCGGCCCTGGGTGCGGCGGCACTGGACAAGGGGCGGCGCTGGCGGTTGCTGGTCGGTGGAAATGCGGCGCGGGTGGCGGATTTGCGCGCGCGCGCGCCCGCCAATTGCACTGTTGACGCGGCCCGCCCCGACTTTCGCCAGATGCTGCGCGGGGCGGCGGTTTCGGTGTCGATGTGCGGCTATAATACCGCGCTGGACGTGCTGCAAACCGGTGTGCGGGCGGTGTTCGTGCCATTTGACGCGGGCGACGAGGTCGAGCAGGGATTGCGGGCCGATGCGCTGGCGGAACAGGCCGGAATTCAGGTGCTGCGGGCCGGGGAATTGACGGCGCAGAGCCTGCTGGATGCAGTGCGCGGTGTCGCGGGCGCAAGCCCCCGTGCGCCGCTGGTTGATGGCTTGGACGGGGCGGCGGAGAGCGTGCGGATTGCGCACCGGATTGTGGAGGACCGCCATGCAGGTTGACTGGAGCCCATTGCGCGCGGCCTTGCGCGCGGCGGATCGGCCTGTGCGGTTCTGGTGGCGGGACGATGATGCCATTGCCCCGACGCTTGCGCTGGACCGGCTGGAGGGGCTGGCACGGGACGCGCAATTGCCGGTGCACATCGCCGTGATCCCCGCCCATGCGACGCCGGAACTGGCTGATATTTCAACGGCTTCCGAGTTTCTGATCCCTGTCGTCCACGGCTGGGCCCATGCCGACACATCGGCCCCGGAGGCCAAGAAATCCGAGTTTCAGCGGGACCGTCCGGAGGCCTTGGAAGAGACCGCGCAGGGGTTGGCGCGGATGCGGGCGTTGTTCGGGACGACGCTGGTGCCGATGTTCGTGCCGCCGTGGAACCGGATCAGTGACGCGCTGACGGCGCAACTGGCCGCGCAGGGGTATCGGGGGCTGTCGACCTTTGGCGCGCGGGACGCGGAAACCACCCATGGGTTGCGCGTGATCAACACCCATGTCGACCCGATTTTCTGGCGCGGAAACAGAAGCTTGGCGGATACGGAGTGGCTGATCGACACCGCCGTCGCGCATATCCGGTCGGGCACGTCGGAGCCGCTGGGGCTGTTGACCCACCACCTGGTGCATACGCCTGACGTCTGGGCATTTTCCGCGCGGTTCATTGCCGAGATGCAGGACGGCGGGGCGGTGCCCCATGACATTGGGGCAGCTTTGAAGAATTGATTTGCGTGTCTGCGCCAAGTGCTTAGTCTGGGACAAAATCCGCCTGAAAAGGAGCCCAGCTTGAAACTGATTATCCCAATGATTACAGCCGCTTGCCTGTCCGTTCCGGCATGGGCGGCGCCGCTGGAACTGACCCCTGCGGACCCGCAGCCGACGGGGTTGAGCGACGGGCTGGCGGTGCGCTATGCCTATCCGCCGGATGTGAAAACACTGGCGCAGGCGGAGAATTACCTGTCCGATGCCCAGCCGGGTGAGCCGTTGGAAGGGCTGGATTACCGCGACACGGCGGACGGGGATATGACCCTGACAGCCACCCGCGCGCATCACGTTGTGGCGGGGATTTCCGGCTTTGTCCGCTTTGACGAGGCCGGCACCTATGTCATTGATTTCCTGAGCAATGATGGGCTGAAAGCCAGCATCGGCGGGCAGGAAGTGGTGTTCTTTGACGGGCGCCATCCGTGCGAGGAATCCGAAGCAGTCGAGGTCAATGTGCCCACGCCCGGATGGTATGCGCTGGAGGCAGTGTATTTCCAGCGCACGGGGTCCGCGTGCCTGCATATGCGCGCCGGACAGGATGCGCCCGAGTGGATGGAAAACGGGGCCTTCGGGCACTGATCTAACAGGGCGCGCGGCGGGTTAACCGGACCTGCGGCGCGCTGCTGTAGGGTGGAATGCGTACATATTCCGCCCGTTTTCGTACAGGACAGACAGGGGCCAAAGCGGCGGTTTCGCCCCGGTTTGGCCGATGTCGTACATATTCGGGGCAGATGCGTACAAAACGCAACAGACCCGCGAGGTGCGACATTATGCTGCCGGCCATTCATGCAGTTTCTTTTTCAGATTTCCGTGCGAACAGCGGCCCGCTGCTGCGGTTCGTGACCCACGAGAACGGCAACCTGTGGCTGACACGGTATCGCCGACCGGTCTGTGCCGTGATCTCGATGCGCGACGCCCATGTGCTGGGATCGGTGCAGGGGCGGAACGTGAACGAGATCATCCACCAGTTGCAGGTCGAGGCCAATCGCCGGGTCGGGGCGGCCCGGTTGGACAAGACGTTCGACCGGATGGAATTGCGGCCCGAGGAGTGGACGATGCCGATCAGGGAGGAGGCATACGGGCGGCCGAACCGGTTTGACGAGAAGTGGCCGAAGGAGTGAGACCCGTCCTGGAAACTGTCCGGTGGACAGTTTCAGGGTCGAACGGGCGGAGCCCAGGGGGCGTGGGTTTAGGTGGTGCGTTATCAGGATGCCGCGCCCGGACCGAGGGGGTCGCCGCCGGTCCCCGCGCAGCGGGGCAATGGGTCCGGTGGATCAATTGAGGGGACGACGGGCGGAGCCCAGGGGGTGGGAGTTGGGGTGGTGACCTAAGTGATATGCCGCGCCCGGACCGAGGGGCTGGTGCGAAGCGCCCGCGTCACGCCGCAGGCGTGCTTTCAGCACGACGGGGGCGGTTCGGGCGCTGCCAAATCGAAGATTTGGCAAAGCTAGTAGCTTAAATACTAATTTTATTGCACATAAACCGACAGTGAAGTACCATTTTTAATAACTAATATATCTTACTGGAGATAAATTTGGAAAACGATACATCTGAAAAAAAGGGTTATTACTTTAACTTCTCAAAGCATCTAGAGGAAATGGGAATTTCCGATAACGAGATAATCAGAGATGCTCACATCACTCGAAGAGCACTAAACAACATTAGGCAGGGGAAAAGACCAGTACCCAAGGAAACACTAAGAAAAGTGTTCAATAAAATCCACAGAAAAACCCTTGACTTTGATCGCCTGTCCACCAATAATTTATTTTTCGAGGCGGAGTATACAGATGCAAATCAATTAAATCTGAACTTGAGTCATTCAATAAAGCATCCTGAAATCGAAGGTATAACTCCAGTTGAACTCGCCGTCTTGGCACTCACAAATCCAAAAGACTGGGCAAACTCAAGCGAAGAACAACCTTTCAGAATACTGACCTCTACTGAGGTATACTATTACATCCCAGTCATAATAGATATGCTAAACTACGACGGCGAAGAAGCTGACGAGGCTTTTGGAGACAACGTAGAGTATTTAACTTCGCAGTTAAGAGAGGCGTTTCTGGACTCTTTTTCTAATAAAACGCCGAGTCTCGAGACCAGCAACAATGCTTTCAACATAGATAGCAGAGTTTTTCACGCACTAAATCTAGCCGAGGGAGGCGAAGATCTTGCGCAAGTAAAACTGATCCTTAAATCTCTTTGTGATCGAGGGTTGATTGTAGATCCTCTGATCGAAACAGTTGGCGTTGTGGGCATTTCTGTACTCGGCCTCGTGCCTACATCATTCACAAAAAGAACAACTGAGGGAGACATAATCTACCGAAAGATTTCAGCAATGCTCTGGGAGTACGAGTATCTTAGTGAAGATCAAAAAATTGAAACGAAGCTACACTTTCGCGCGAAAGCTATTGTCGAAAATATCAAGAAGGTAATATACAGTATTAACGAGACCTTAAATGGAAATGAGAAAAATTAGTGTTTTTTCTATCATTAAAATGAACAATCCCCGCTAAAATAGCTAGACCCTTCTCTTTCAAGAAACACGCAATTGAGGAACGGAAACTTTAAAATAGCCAGTGAAGAATACTGCATCTGTGTGGGGCCGCGCCCCGCTGCGCGGGACTCTCACCCCACCGCCACTAAAGATGCACAGCTTTTAGCTGTCCATCTTTAGTGCTGAGATGAAAGCTTCCTGCGGAATATCCACCTTGCCAAACTGGCGCATCTTCTTCTTGCCCGCCTTCTGCTTGTCCAGCAGCTTGCGTTTGCGCGTGGCGTCGCCGCCGTAGCATTTGGCGGTCACGTCCTTGCGCATGGCCGACAGGGTCTCGCGGGCGATGACCTTGCCGCCGATGGCCGCCTGGATCGGGATCTTGAACATGTGGCGCGGGATCAGGTCCTTGAGCTTTTCGACCATGGCGCGGCCACGGGTTTCGGCGCGGTCGCGGTGGACCATCATTGACAGGGCGTCGACGGGTTCGTCGTTCACCAGCACCGACATTTTCACCAGGTTATCGGTTTGGTAACCAGTCAGCTGGTAGTCAAAGGAGGCATAGCCCTTGGTCACCGACTTCAGGCGGTCGTAGAAGTCGAAGACAACCTCGTTCAGCGGCAGGTTATAGACGACCATGGCGCGGCTGCCCGCGTAGGTCAGGTCAAGCTGCACGCCTCGGCGGTCCTGGCAGAGTTTCAGGACGTCCCCGAGGTAGTCGTCGGGGACGAGGATGGTCGCCTTGATCCGCGGCTCTTCCAGGTGGTCGACCACGCTGAGGTCGGGCATGTCGGCGGGGTTGTGCAGTTCCTGCATGGACCCGTCGCGCATGTAGACGTGGTAGACGACCGAGGGGGCCGTGGTGATCAGCTCGATGTCATATTCGCGCTCGATCCGGTCGCGGATGACCTCGAGGTGCAGCAGGCCAAGGAAGCCGCAGCGGAAGCCAAAGCCGAGGGCGGCGGAGGTTTCCATCTCAAAGCTGAACGAGGCGTCGTTCAGGGCCAGTTTGTCGATGGCGTCGCGCAGGTCCTCGAATTCCGAGGAGTCGACGGGGAACAGGCCGCAGAAGACCACCGGCTGCGCGGGTTTGAAGCCGGGTAGCGGGGTGACGGTTTTCTTGTCGTGGGTCACGGTGTCGCCGACGCGGGTGTCGCGGACCTGTTTGATGGAGGCGGTCAGAAAGCCGATTTCGCCGGGGCCGAGGCTGTCGATGACCTGCATCTGCGGGCGGAACACGCCGATGCGGTCGACGTGGTGCACGGTGCCGTTGGACACGAATTTGACGCGGTCGCCCTTTTTCAGGCGGCCGTCGATGATGCGGACCAGGACGATGACGCCGAGGTAGCTGTCGTACCAGCTGTCGACCAGCATCGCCTTGAGGTCGGCGTTTTCCTCGCCCTTGGGCGCGGGCAGGTGGTGCACGATCGCCTCGAGCGTTTCGTGGATGCCGATGCCGGTCTTGGCCGAGACGCGGATGGCGCCGGAGGCGTCAATGCCGATGACATCCTCGATCTGTTCGGCCACGCGGTCGCAGTCGGCGGCGGGCAGGTCGATCTTGTTGAGGATCGGCACGATTTCGTGGTCGGCGTCGATGGCCTGATAGACGTTGGCCAGCGTCTGCGCCTCGACCCCTTGGGTGGAGTCGACGACCAGCAACGAGCCTTCGACCGCGCGCATGGAGCGCGAGACCTCGTAGGCGAAATCGACGTGGCCGGGGGTGTCGATCAGGTTCAGCACATAGGCCTCGCCGTTGTCGGCGACATAGTCGATGCGCACGGTGTTGGCCTTGATGGTGATGCCGCGTTCGCGTTCAATGTCCATGGCGTCAAGCATCTGCGCCTTCATGTCCCGGTCGGCCACGGTGTTGGTCGACTGGATCAGACGGTCTGCGAGCGTGGATTTCCCGTGGTCGATGTGCGCGACGATGGAAAAATTGCGGATATGTGAAAGCGGTGTCATGGGCTGGATATGTAGGGGATTTGAGGGTTGGTCAAGTGAGCATGGAGGGGGCGGTGGATTGTTGTGTGAGGTGGGTTTGGGGGGACACGGGGGGATGGGGTGGTCACTCCAGAAGCTCAATTAAAGATGCTGCGCTGAGGTCCACGGAAAAATCAGCCTGAAAATGGCCTTACAGAAGCATCTGGCCATGTTAGGACTGGTGTTTCAGGGGGCGCATGGATGCCAGATCACATTGATAAATATGGGCCACACGGTCAGGCGTATTTCGGGAGCGAAGATCAGCGGAAGTGGGTTCGCGAGGCATCGCGCGCAGCTTTGCGGTCCCTTCCGATCATCGCGACGGAAACCGATGAATCGTCGATAGATATGCTGATGCTGAGGGCTATGCGGTTTGCTGTTACTGCGATGGCGATTGTTGAAGCTCGATTGGAAAATAGTCAGGCTTTGAAATCGGCTATTTCAATCGCCGGTGATCGCGCTTTACGGAGCAAATCGTCGGGGGCATCAGACAAAGCCTACTATGCGTTTCGAGAAGTGCATAGTATCGCAGTGACGCCCTGGGCGAGTAAATCCGATGTTCAAAAAGTAGTATCATTATGTGATCTCGCTTTCTTTTTCTTTCAAAAAGAACAAAATCTTAGTGCACTGAAAGCTGTAAATCTGAGCCAACAGCGTGAGTGGATACAACAAGACGTATTCGGCTCATGGGGACCATTGTGGGGGCAGTTGGGCACGCCTGATCTGCCACAAGCCGCGATTGATAGGCTGGAGGGCTTTTTCGCGCGAGACCCTGAAATCTGGCGGTTTTGGCAAGATTGGTACACGTATGTGTTAGACGGTACACCGATTGATGTGGATCAATTGGTTGCCGTTTCTCTTATTCCTGACGACGTTTGGGAAGAAGGGCCAGAGGCCGTGGCGGATGCGATCCGTGAAATCGAAGCGCATCTCGTTATAGAGAAATTCCCGCAAATCGAAGAAATCTTCGAGTCAAACGATGGCCTGTATGACGTGCGCGGCGTTGCCTTAAACCCCAGCCAATTGATTGATAGCATTCTTGAACGGGTCAATTTTGCTTTTGATACAGCAATACAAAGCAATGTCTGCGACCTGAGCGAGATGAACCTTGCGAGCAAGGCGTTACGCCAAGCCATTCGGGTTGCAGACAGTGACGCGAATTCGTTTGAATTCTACCTGCGGACTGCAAGCGCAAAAATTAAATCAGATGTCGCCTCTGGCAGGCTGGCTGATGACGATGAAACAGCCTTTTTGATCTTGGCGATAGACGAAGCAGCATTGCAGTTAAGGGCAGACCATCCTGACGTGGCAGAAGCAGCCAACACGCGCACAAAGCAACGGTTGCGCGAGATCGACGATAGCAAACGGCTGGCAGTTGCGACAAGCATCGACGGGTTGCGCGAAGGTACCACGGGTCGTTTGAACCAAGAATTCGGGCTGGCTGCTGAAGTAACGCGCGATGGGGAAAGCGCCAATGCCGTGGCAGAAGCCATCAAGCAAAGTGGCTATCGCGCAGGCAAGATCAGCTTGGCTGAACGGGCAAAACGCGCTGAGGGATCAGGTTTTATGTCTGCAACCAAAATTGGAATGCGCGCACATAATTTGATCGAGTATGTGATTGAATTAATGTCAGGCAGCGGGCCGCTCGGATAGCCAGACAGCAAAATTAACTACCTTGTAAGCTTTCGCCCCTTCCTCCCCACAACACAAGGGCAGCGCCTGACCGCGGGTGGGCATCGGGGCGCTCGTTAGCACCACTTTATTTCTGATCTTTGGCGTGGGGGTGATGAACCGCAATACAGTGAGAAAGCGCCCGCCCATGGGGCGGTCGGGCGCTGCCCGGCGGTGCTGCGCACCTTGATTCCGGGCTTTGGTGGGCGGGGTGGTTGTTTTGCCTGAAATTACCTGTTGGACTCGCTCCCGCCGGTCGCACCGAAGGTAATGTCAGGCACGCCTTTGGCGTGACGGGCGGTCGGGCGCTGCCCGGCGGTGCTACGCACCTTTGATTCCGGGCTTTGGTGCTCTGGGGCGGCTGTTGTGCCTGACGTTACCCTTTGCGGTGGGCCCGCGCGCCTTGCTTTGGGGCCAGCCTTGCCCCCTCCCCCGCGACCGTTTGACCCGCACACTCGTGAATTGCCCCCTGCTCCGATTTGCGGCATAATCCGTTCCAGCAGTAAGCAGCGGCCAAAGAATGCCGCGATGGTGTGAGGCGAAACCATGATCCGATTGACGGCCCTATTCTCGTGTCTGGCCCTTGTGGCTGCCTGTGGCGGCGGGGGCACCAGGTATTCCAGTTACAATGCAACGACCTATCAGTCCCCCGGCGCGCGCATGTCCACGCCCCTGGGGCAGCCTGCGCCCAAGCTGTTTGCGCGCGGACCGATTGCAAACGCCTGCGAGGCGTCGGGGCGCAAGCAGGCGAACCGGGAACGCTGTGGCTGCGTTCAGGCGGTGGCTGACATGTCGCTGAGCAATGCGGACCAGCGGCGCGGGGTCGGCTTTTTCAACGACCCGCACAGCGCGCAGGAGATGCGCACCTCTTCGTCTTCGAGCAACGAGGCGTTCTGGAAACGCTGGAAGGCGTTCGGCGATCAGGCCGGGCAGCTTTGCGGCTGATTACAGGTCCTTGATCCACACCTGCAGCGGTTTGGCCGTGGGCGCATCCGCGTCCACGTCTTTCCACGTGAACTGCGCGATGGCCCCGTCCAGCGGGGCATAGCCGCGTTTGCGCCAGAAGGTGTCGAGCGGGCGGTAACCGGCGGGGCGGAAGGGGTGATCGTCGGGGCGTTGCACGGCGCAAAAGGCGGATTTGCTGTAGCCAAAGGCGCGGGCGGCGTCCTCGCGGGCGTCAAAGAACCGGTGCCCGATCCCCTGCCCGCGATAGTCGGCCAGCAGCACGCTTTCAGCGCAATAGAACACATCGTCGATGGCCACCCCGGTGCCGTCGAACGCCTGTGCGAAATCGTCGGCGTGATCGCTGAGGGGGGCTGCGGTGGCGGCCCCCACCAGCGTGTTGCCGTCATAGGCCCCCACCACGACCGCCTGCGGCGAAGCACGGAAGGCGGCAAGGTAGCGGCGTTCATAGTCCAGGTCGCCGTCATAAAGGTAGGGCCACTCGCGGAACACCGCGATGCGCAGGCGCGCCACATCGCCCAGCGCCGCGTCCAGCGCCGCCCCGGTCAGCACGTGGCATTGGGTCACGCGACCTGTGCCGTCCAGTCGGCCAGGTTGTAATAGGTGGTGACGCGGGCGATCTTGCCGTCCTTGAGGTCGAAAAACGAGCCTGCAGGCAGTTTGTAGGTCTGGTTCCGCGCCTGAGGCAGCCCTGCGTCGGTTTGCAGATAGGTGCCGTTGACCACATATTCGGCGGCCGCGCGGGTCTGGTCGGCGTTCACGAACACCACCATGTCGGTCAGGTTTTCCGCGTAGCAGCGGGTCATGTGGGCGCAAAAGTCGGCAAAGAGCGCCTTGCCGGTGCGGATCTGCCCTTCGTTCACGTGGTGGGCCACGTCGTCGGTCAGACAGTCCAGCATGGCGTCGGTGTCGCCTGCATTGAAGGCGTCGAAATAGCGGTTCACCACGGTCATAGGGGGGTCCTTCAGGTCAGCACGGTGGGGTCGCCCCAGCGCTCGCGCAGGTGGTCGATGATCTGGTCGCGGGCGTTGCGGTAGTTGGCCAGCTTGGCCTCGCGGGTTTCGCCCAGGCCGGTGGGGTCCATGATCGGCCAATAGGCGATTTCCAGGTGGTAAAAGCGGGTCAGGTCCAGCGCGCGCCGTTGCGAGGCGGGCGAGAGCGCCACGATCAGGTCGAAGCTGCCCAGGTCGTCGCCCCAGTCTTCCATCTGGTCAAAGCTGCGCGACCGGTGGCGCGACAGCTCGACGTCGATTTCCTGGCAGACGGCGATGGAAAAGCCGTCGATTTCCATGTCAGCCTTGACCCCGGCGGATTGGACGTAAGTGCCTGTGCCGTAAAACTTTTTCATGATCGCCTCGGCCATCGGAGAGCGCACTGCGTTGTGGTCGCAGCAAAACAGTACCGATTGGGGCAAGGGTGCGACCATCCTAACCGCCGAAGTGCAGGACGCAGATCAGGGTGAACAGGCGGCGGGCGGTGCCTTCGTCGATGTCGGCCTTGCCGGCCAGGCGTTCCTGGAGGACGCGGGAGCCTTCGTTGTGGATGCCACGGCGGGCCATGTCGATGGTTTCAATCTGGCTGGGGGGCAGTTTCTTGACCGCCTCGAAGTAGCTTTCGCAGATCTGGAAGTAGTCCTTGACCACCTGGCGGAAGGGACCAAGCGACAGGTGGAATTCGGCGGCTTTGTCGGCGGCTTCGGTGGTCACGTCAAAGACCAGCCGGTTTTCGCGGATCGCGAGGCCAAGGTGGTACGGCCCCGGCGGCACGTCGCGGTCATCGCGGGCGGGCAGCGCAAAGCTGTTCTCTTCCAGCAGGTCGAACAGGGCGACCTTGCGTTCCTGTTCAATCTCGGGCGTGGGGGGCGGCAGGTTGCCGTCGTCTAGGTCGATGTGGGTGATGCGGGACATGTCGCATCCTTTGCGTGTGAGTCTGGCCAAGGTTAGCCCATGAGGGGCGGCAGGTTCAATCGCTGCACTGCGTCATGTTTCAGGTTTTACGGTTCAGTTTGTTCAGGCGGGCGGTGACGGACAGGCCGTGGGCTTGCAGGCTTTCCGAGGTGGCGAGCGTTTCGGCGGCGGGGCCGATGGCGCGCAGGGCATCGGGCGTCATCTGCGCCAGCGTGGTGCGTTTGACGAAATCCATCACCGACAGGCCTGACGAGAACCGCGCCGAGCGGGCGGTGGGCAGCACGTGGTTGGGGCCGCCGACATAGTCGCCGATGGCCTCGGGCGTCCAGGCGCCCAGGAAGATGGCGCCGGCGTGGGTGATCTGTTCGCTGAGTTTTGTCGGGTCTGCGACCATCAGCTCCAGATGCTCGGGCGCGATGCGGTTGCTGAGGGCGGCGGCGGTGGCCAGATCCGGCACGGTGATGACCGCGCCGAAGTCGCGCCAGCTGGCCCCCGCGATGGCGCGGCGTTCGAGGGTTTGCAGGTGGGTTTCGACAGCCTGCGCCACCTTGCGGCCCAGCGCGGCGTCGGTGGTGATCAGCAGGCTTTGCGCACTTTCGTCGTGTTCGGCCTGGCTGAGCAGGTCCAGCGCGATCCAGTCGGGATCGTTGTCGGCGTCGGCAATCACCAGGATTTCCGAGGGGCCTGCGATCATGTCGATGCCGACCTTGCCGAA
The DNA here is from genome assembly GCF_900129395.1 of Pseudosulfitobacter pseudonitzschiae. GTDB lineage: Bacteria > Pseudomonadota > Alphaproteobacteria > Rhodobacterales > Rhodobacteraceae > Pseudosulfitobacter > Pseudosulfitobacter pseudonitzschiae. Next base: position 272,785 of record NZ_FQVP01000002.1, on the reverse strand, counting down.
CACACGGCGTTTGGCGGCGGCGACAAAGGCGTTGCCGGGGCCGGTGATCTTGTCCACCGGCGGGATGGTTTCGGTGCCATAGGCCAGCGCCGCAATCGCCTGCGCGCCGCCGATGCGGTAGATTTCATCGACGCCGGCCAGACGCGCCGCCAGCAGCACCAGCGGGTTCAGGATTCCGTCGGGCGTGGGCACGGTGATGGCCAGCCGCTGCACGCCCGCGACCTTGGCCGGGATGGCGTTCATCAGGACGGATGAGGGGTAGGACGCCAACCCGCCGGGGACGTAAAGGCCCGCCGCCGACACGGGTGTCCAGCGCCAGCCCAGTGTCGCGCCGGTGTCGTCGGTCCAGCTGTCGTCGGCGGGCAGTTGCCGCGCGTGATAGGCGCGGATGCGGTCGGCGGCCAGTTCGAGGGCCGCGCGGTCGGCGGCGTTGACGGTGGCGATGGCGGCGTCCACCTCGGCATCCGTGATCGCCAGGGTGGCGGGGGTGAGCGTGAGCCGGTCGAATTTCGCGGTCAGGTCGATGACAGCCGCGTCGCCATGGGTGCGGACCTGCGCGATGATGTCGGCCACGGTGGCGTCGACATCGGGGCTGTCCTCGCGCTTGGCATTCAAGAGCGCGGTGAAGCGGGTTTCAAAGTCGGCATCGGCGTGATCGAGGAACTGGGGCATGGCTGGCTCGCTTGCAGTGTCGGTCGTGACATAGCGGGCGCGGGCGGCAGGCTCAAGCGGGGGATGGGGGCGGGGGGGGCTGGCGCGCCTGCCCCGGAGTTTAGGGGGCAAGATGAAGGGGGGTGAATAGCGGGTGAGCGGACTTTCTTGCCGTTTAAAATGGCGAGCGAAGCCGCGCAACGTCGGGCCGAGGTGCGGCGATCCGACCTTGGAGTCTGGCACTTTATGGCAGCCAAGCACATCCGAGCTATCGGTCACGCGCAACAGAAGCCAAATCGCCGGGCCGTGGGGCGGCCCGGCGATGCGCGGCGGCCTGCGGCCTTGAATCCGCGCGGGGGAATGCGCAAGGGGGTCAAACCCGACCTTCGCCGCAAGCTCACCTAACACCAGCCCCACCCACCAAGCCCGGAACAAGGTGCGAAGCACCGCCGGCCTCTCGGTGTTCGCAAAGCGAACACCTGCCGGCAACACATTGCTTTGCAATGTGTGAGAGGCAGCGCCCGACCGCCCGTCACGCCAGAGGCGTGCCTAAGATAATCGGCGCACCTTTGGTGCGACGGGCGGGCGCTTTTTCACCGGCTTGCGCCTCTTCAGCCCCACGCCAAGGCATGGAAATAAAGTGGTGCTGACGGGTGTTGTGATGCCCACCCGCGGTCGGGCGCTGCCCTTCGCCGCAACCTCACCAACCACCAAATCCCGAAGTTTGGGGGGCAAGATGAAGGGGGGCGCAGGTAATGCCGATGATCAGGCTTGCGTTCAGAGGCTGAACTGCTAACTCTTGCAGCCGTTTGATATGGCAAGACACACAATGAAGTCAGCAGACCGAAGCATCTGAATAACGCCCCGTCGCCAAAGCGCGGGGCTGTCACGCGCCGCGCATTGCGGTCGCGTCCTTTTCGCATTTGCGCGAACACGCCAATCATTCAGAGGTTTCAGATGGAAAACTTTTTCGAAAGCCCGTTCCGGGGCATCCCCCTGGACAAACAGGTCACCAATCCAAACATCGTTGTCGGGCGCTATAGCTACTATTCCGGCTATTACCACGGTCACAGCTTCGACGACTGCGCGCGATATCTCTTGCCGGATGAGGGGGTTGACCGCCTGCTGATCGGCAGCTTTTGCTCTATCGGATCAGGTGCGGCATTCATCATGGCTGGCAACCAGGGCCACAGGAATGACTGGATCAGCACGTTTCCGTTTTACTGGATGTCTGAGGTTCCGGCGTTCAGGACTGCCAGGAACGGATTCGAAGCAGCCGGTGACACGGTCATCGGGCATGATGTGTGGATCGGGTCGGAAGCCATCGTGATGCCGGGGGTCAAGATCGGCGATGGGGCCGTGGTTGGCACCCGCGCGGTGGTCACGCGTGATGTTGCCCCCTACACCATCGTCGGCGGGAATCCGGCGAGGGACATTCGAACGCGTTTCAGCGCGCAGCACATCGACCTGTTGCTTGAACTGAAGTGGTGGGAATGGTCCGAAGACCGTCTGCACACCGCGATGCCCCTGTTGACCAGCGGCGATATCGAAGCGCTGCACGGGTATTGGAACACGCATGTCCGCACCCTGTAGGCTCAGGGACGCGGGGCCGCCGGCCCCTTTGGTGTTCGCAAGGCGGGCGCTGTCCTGTGTTGTCGGGTCAGCGCCCTGCCCTCAATCGGGATGCTTGGGCGTGCTCTTCGACGGGGCGAGGTAGGGGCGTGTGACGTCTTTCAGCCTGGCCTCGATGGCCTCGACGGTCAGGCGGATGACCCCGTCGCCGGCCAGGGTCAGCAGGATGTGGCCCGCGCCGTCGCCGGTAGGCTCGAATGTCACCGACAGCAGCGACAGCACCGTGTCGCGGTCGCTGCGGTCTATGCCCTGGCTGGCGACCTCGAGCACCGTGTCGAAGGACAGCAGCGCCTGCACGCGCTCGGTGCGTTTGGCGGCGTCTTCCCAGCGAAAGCGGTTCAGCAGGATGGCAAAGCGGCGCTGGCGGATCGCCCATTTCATCTCGGTGATCGGGAACACGGCGTCCTGCGCCAGCGACGAGATCACCGACAGGTCGTCGGCATCCAGCGCGCCGAGGTTCAGGGGGCGCTCCGCGCCGTCCTCGAAGGTTGCGTCTTCGGTCATGCGTCCTTGACCCGTTCGATATCGGCGCCCACGCCCGAGAGTTTGGCGACGACATGTTCGTAGCCGCGATCCAAGTGATAGACGCGGCTGACCCTGGTTTCGCCTTCGGCGGCCAGCCCCGCGAGGATCAGCGAGACCGAAGCGCGCAGGTCGGTGGCCATGACCGGCGCGCCCTTGAGCCTTTTGACGCCCTTGACCGTGGCTGTGCCGCCGTGGACCTCGATGTCGGCACCCATGCGGATCAGTTCGGGGGCGTGCATGAAGCGGTTTTCAAAGATTTTCTCTTCCAGCACCGAGGTGCCCTTGGCGGTGCACAACAGCGCCATCATCTGCGCTTGCAGGTCGGTGGGGAAGCCGGGGAACGGTTCGGTGGTGACATCCACGGCGCGCACGTCGCCGCCGTTGCGTTTGACGGTCAGGCCGTTCGCGGTCTCAGCGACGGAAATGCCCGCGGCGTCCAGTTTTTCGCAGAACGCCTGGACGAGGTTGATGCGCCCGCCCAAAAGCTCGACCTCGCCGCCGCAGATGGCGGGGGCCAGCATATAGGTGCCCAGTTCGATCCGGTCGGTGACCACGGGGTGCGTGGCCCCGCCCAGCCGGTCAACGCCCTGGATGGTGATGGTCGAGGTGCCCTCGCCCTCGATCTGCGCGCCCATCTTGCGCAGGCATTCGGCCAGGTCGACGATCTCCGGCTCGCGGGCGGCGTTGTTGATCACTGTGGTGCCCTTGGCCAGCGTGGCGGCCATCAGGGCGTTTTCGGTGGCCCCGACCGAGGCGAAGGCAAAGTCGATGGTGCCGCCGCGCAGGCCCTTGGGCGCCTTGGCGTGGACATAGCCGTCTTTCAGCTCAAGCTCGGCGCCCATGGCTTCGAGCGCCTTGAGGTGCAGATCGACCGGGCGCGCGCCGATGGCACAGCCGCCGGGCAGCGACACGATGGCATGGCCGTCGCGCGCCAGCATCGGGCCCAGCACCAGGATCGACGCGCGCATCTTGCGCACGATGTCATAGTCGGCGGTGTGGTTGTTGATGTTGTGGCTGGACATGGCCAGCACCTTGCCGTCCTGCAGGCTGGTGACCTCGGCCCCCAGCGAGCCCAGCAGGGCGGTCATTGTCTTGATGTCGCTGAGGCGCGGCGCGTTGGTCAGCGTCAGCGGTTCCTCGCTGAGCAGGGTCGCGGGCATCAGGGTGAGGCAGGCGTTTTTGGCGCCGGCGATGGGGATCTGCCCCCTGAGCGGTCCGCCGCCCCGTACGAGAATCGAATCCATCAATCTTTGTCCTTTGCCTGCGCCGTCTGTTGCCCCGCGGTGGCCCGTGCGCGGGCCTGTGCCTTGCGCTTGGCCATATTGGCCTTGAGCGCCGCTTTGAGCCGCGCCTCGCGCGCGTTGGGCTGTTGGGGTTTGGTGCGGTTGTTTTCTGCCATGCGGCCTTGTTAGCGCAGGGGCGCGGGGGCGTCCAGAATGGGTTGCATTTCTGGTGTCATAAGGGGTTGCACGGGCGCGCGATTGCGTCTAATCACCCCGCACACTGGCGCTGCTGTAGCTCAGAGGTAGAGCACTCCCTTGGTAAGGGAGAGGTCGAGAGTTCAATTCTCTCCAGCAGCACCATGTTAGCCCGCTGTTATCGTTACAACACCTTGACTGTCTGGGGCTTTGTCCATCTCGCAGTTGCCAATTGCGTTACAAAATGGACAGGTTCGCAGCGAAGGTCCGCTCGCCGTCCGTTGTGATGAGGATGTCCTGATCAGTTGTCAGTATTCGTTGCTGACCCAATCCCTCCTTCGGCAGAACTTACGTGAGGTTCAGGATCGGCCCATCAAGCAACTGCATCAGATCTCCGAAATAGCCTTCGGACCGGGCCGGTTGCGTCGGGTCGGACGTGATCGCCACGGCGAGGTTTTTCTCGCGATGCGCGGCGATGATCTGCCCGCCGTAGCCTCTTGCGAGCACGTAGCCGGAGGGTGACAGGAACCAGCCATATCCATACGACAGCCCCGACCAGGGCGACCGCGCACGGGGTTGGAGCGACGCGTCGATCCAGGATTTCGGGAGAACCTGATTCCCTTTGAACCGGCCACCGTCACGCATCATGGTCGCAATATCCAGCATGGCGGTCGGGCGCAGCGCCATTTCGTTGCCGCCGAGGTAATACCCCTGCGGGTCGCGCGTCCAGGCGGGAATTTCCAGACCCATCGGTTCCCCAATCCGCGCGCGGGCCTGCATCAGAAGACTTTGCCCGGTCGCTTCGGCCAGCGCTGCGCCGAGTATGTGGGTTGCGCCCGTCGAATACAGCATCCGGCCACCGGGTTCTGCGACCATGGGGCGTGTCAGCGCGTCAGTCAGCCAATCGTCGGAGTTCACCCAGGCGCCGTAGTTCGCACCCGAGGTTCGCTCCAAGCCTGCCCGCAGCGTCACCAGATCCTCCATCGTGATGTCCGCCGCGCCGGGCGTGGCATCGGCTGGCAAGATGCCGGGCGCCACCTCACCGATTGTTGCGGTCACCGATGTGACTTCGCCCCTTTCGATCGCGGCACCCAGAAGCAGGGCAACGATGCTCTTTGAGCAGGACTTGATGTTGGCGGGACGATCCAGCCCTGGACCACGCGGCGCATCGGCAAAGATCACGTCATCGCCGCGCCGGATCTGGAGCGAATGCAGTTGCGACAGGCGCTGGACGGCTCCGGTCAGATTGTCTGATTGAGCGCGAAGAATATGCGGCACCGCGAGTGGTGCGGCGGCCGAGAGTATAAATGTGCGACGATCCATCATAATTGATAAGTGTGTAAGCGAAGGCGGTAAGTCCACACGGCACCCTGTCACAATTGCGTTGGCTATAGAGCATAAACACCCGAATGTATGCATGACCTGGTTGTCTCGCCATGGCATTGTCGGCGTTTTGGTCGCTTGGATGGTGCTCTTGTCGCAGAGCACATGTCACCTGTTGTTCGCGAAGTGCTAACAATGAGGGGGTGGCCGTCTTTGAAGCACAATTGCCTTGCGAACTGCGGACTGCCGGAACGATATTCGTTTGTGTTACAATTGAGCGCCTAGGAAGGATGTCAAAAAGCCCCAGTTAAGACACTGATTTATATTCAGAGTTCAATTCCCTCCAGCAGCACCGTGAATCATCACCCGACAGTGATGTTTACGGCCTTGGCGAGCGCGGTCTCTCGACTGATGCGTGATTATGCGTCTGCGCGGGCTGGTTGCTTTTGCGGGACTGCCCGTGGCGGCGATGGGTGTCGGAGTCCGAGGGCCGGGGCTGTTGATTCAATTGGCATTTAACTCGCACGGCTATGGACAACCGAATATCGCCAACCCATAGTAGAAATGTTTCTACATATATTAGAACTCTATTACGAACCTTTCTGACCGGAGCAATACCATGGGACTTTTGTTCATGATGGCGGCAATGCTGGGCGCTGTCGCATTTATTGATAGCGACGATTCTGCGTCTGACACAGAGGATACACCTGATCCGCTTCCGCCTGAAACGCCCACGGACCCGGTCGATCCGGTTGACCCGATCCCTGACCCGTCGTTGACCCTTGAAGGGACAAGCGGCGCGGATCTTCTTTTGGGAAAAGAAGGTGATGACATCGTGTACGGGCGGGCGGGCAGCGACACGCTGAGCGGCGGTGCCGGTGATGACCAGCTTTTCGGGCAGTTCGGCAGGGATGACATTTCCGGCGACGGCGGTGCGGACAGCCTGTACGGGGGGCAAGGGAACGACATACTGTACGGGGATGCGTCGCAGATCAGCACGTCTTCGGAGACGGACGGGGCGGATTTCCTGGATGGCGGCGCGGGCGATGACCGGCTGTATGGCGGTGGCGGTGTCGATACGCTGCACGGGGGCGACGGCGACGATCTGATCGTTGACTATGACCTGAGCCGGAACGAAGGCATCGAGAACGGGTCGGTCGTGGATGGGGGTGCCGGTGATGACGACATCCGTGTCGATGGCGGCAGCACGATCACCGGCGGGGATGGCAATGACAGCATTTTCATCCATGCCGACATTGGCGAAGAGGGGGTCACCGAGATCACCGATTTTGTCCAGGGACAGGACACGCTGGCCTTTAGCATCATCATCCGCGAAGGCGACACCGGTCCGCTGACCATTCAGGACAGCGCCGATGGCACGGGCGCCGAGGTGTACATGGGCGACACGCTGGTGGCGGAAATCACCGGCGGTCAGGGCATGACGCTTGATGATCTGGATGTTGCTTTCGTTCTGGAACAGAACGCGGGTGACATTGATTACACCGACGGCGAGGCCGGTTCGATCATCGAGGGCAACCATTCCGACAATGTGATCAACGGCGGGGATGGCAATGACAGTATTTTCGCGGGCTATGTCGGTGGCGATTACGCGGGCGAAAACCATCACGGTGGCAGCGACGTTCTGAATGGCGGTGCCGGGGACGATTACATCGTCGCCAACAGCGCCACCTATACGGCGTATAATGATGGCACCTCGCCCATCGAGGTTGTCCACGATCTGCACGTCGATACGCTGAACGGCGGTGAAGGGAACGATACGCTGGTTGCAAACGATGGCGGCATTCTGACCGGTGGCGAAGGCGAGGACGTGTTCGTGATCAACCACAACATGCGCTACGTGGACAATGACGCCTATGATGGCGACAACCTGTTCCCCGAGCCGGTCCTGATCACCGATTTCGATCCGAGCGAAGACGTGATCAACATTGGCTATTTCGGCGATTTTTCCGGCTTTTCGGGACCGTCGGCAACGGAAGTCACGGTCGAGCCCTGGGAGAATGGCGAAGGCAGCAATATCCTGCTGTTCGACAGGGTCATTGCGACGGTGCCGGGTGCCGGATCGCTCACCTATGACGATCTCAGCTTTGACCGGGATCTTGCGCGGGCCTGAGGCCCGCGCCCTGCCCGTTCAGAATGCGTCGAATTCGGGCACGTTGCCCAGCCGGACCAGGAATGTCGGCTCTGAAACCTCGCCCGAGCCTGCATCTTCGGTGACGCTGTAGGCGTCGGCCCCCGCGCAGGTGTCCGAGCGGTTTTCGCGTTCGGCGCGTTCGCGGGCCTGTTCGGCGGTGGTGTATTGAAACTGTTTGTCGACCACCAAGGCCACCTGGCCTGCGCGGCCGGTCTTTTTCTCGGTGTAGGTCTGGCAGATGTAATGGACCTTGAAGGCGCTTTCGGGTTCGTCGGTCATGGCGGCATCCTGAGATGGAGGGGTGGTTCGCGCAAGGCTTGGCAGGGATGCGGGGCCTTGTCGATAGGACAATGCGGACGCCTGGGTCCGAGGGTCAAGAGGGCCGGCACAGCACGGGGCGCGGTTGGCCGCCGCGACCGATGCAGGGCCTGCGATCGCGGGGCTACAGCGATTCTGTATGTTTGTGCGCGGCGGCATCAATGGCGCGTTCCTGCCCGCGTGACACGGTGGTGACCGGAGAGCCGAACATCGCGTTGGCCGCGTCAAAATCCGCCTTGGTGTCGATGCGGACCCAGTTCAGCCCCGCAATGTCGAGCGCATGAAAGGGCGTGCCGGCCGCTGACAGCCGGGCGTAGGCCACGGTGTCGGGATCGTTCGACCGCAGCGGGTCGTCCATGATCTGCGCCAGTTCCGCAAAAAGACGCGCACCGGTTTTGGCGCCGATCTTTTCGATGCCGATGGCGGCGGCAAAGGCCCGTTCGGGGGTGATGGCCCGGTCCGCTTCGATGTCCGGTGCCGGATCGTCCGTGATCACCCTGACCATGTTGTCAACAGAGGGAGTTGTGCTGTTCATGCACAGCACATTGGTGTCATTGCTGTCCAGCAACCGCCGCAGGATGCGGACTTCGAACACCACGCTGGCGTCGAATTTGACGAATTCGGACATGCCGGTGGCCTGACGGGCCAGCAGCAGCGCCTGGGCGGAGCCGCTGTTGTCATAGCGGGTGTTGGTCACATAGGTGACGCGGATGCCACGGAAGGTTTTGTCGACAAATTGCCTGATCTCTTCGGCGCGGTGGCCCAGCACCAGCACGAACTGCGAGATGCCGCAGCTGAGGCAGTTGCGCAGGGTGCGTTCCAGGATGACCGAACCGCCGACGCTGCGCAGGCAGGCGGGGCTTTTGTCGGCTGCCGCGCCAAAGTGCGCGCCGGTGCCTGTGGCCAGTATCACGGCCACGGGCGCGCGTTTGATGTCGTTGCTCATGTGTTTTGTCCTTTCGGGCCGCGGGGTCGGGCGGCAATGGGTCCGTGATCGACAAGCGTGCGCGGGCCGTGGGGGCGCGGCGGTCCTGCGCGGTGGAGGGAGGGCGCGTGCAGGGTGCCGTCAGATCGGTGGCAAGGGTCGCGTGGTGTGGTCTGGGGCGAAAGGCGGCGGGAATTTCAGCGCCCGGAGACAGGAGGCCGGGCCGATGATGCCCCAGAGAGTCGGCAGGGCGGTCGCGCGCCGCGATGCGGCTTTACAAAACAAAGACTTATGGAAAATCCGCGCCGAAAGCAAGGATTGGTTTGGCACAAGCCCCCCTGCTGCGCGGGGGCCGTGCGTCGTGGCAGAGGCGATTGGTGTGGTTGGTAGCGCAAACAAGGGCAGAAAGAGGTTTACCCTAGGTAAGCGTGCGACTGGACAGCACGGTCGCAGGTGGCTAACAAGTGCCAGCTTGTCGCCGCGATCCGTGGCGCGCCCCAAAACGAGGCTGCACAGATGCTTGACCTGACCGACATCCGTTCCGAACTGGGCAATCACTATGACCTGGCCCCTTCTGTCGACCTGGCAGCCGAAATGCCCGAGATTTACGCGCGTATGGACCGCGTGGTGTCGCCCCCCGATTTCGCGATTTACGCGCCCTACATCAAGGCGATCAACGCCCTGAAGAAAGAGCGCAACGCGGTCATTCTGGCGCACAACTACATGACGCCGCAGATTTACCACGGCATTGCCGACGTGGTGGGCGACAGCCTGCAACTGGCGATCGAGGCGACCAGGGTCGAGGCGGATGTGATCGTGCAGTGCGGCGTGCACTTCATGGCAGAGACCTCGAAGATCCTGAACCCGTCCAAGACGGTTCTGATCCCCGACATGGACGCGGGCTGTTCGCTGGCCGAGAGCATCACCGCCGAGGGGATTGCCGAGATGCGGGCGAAATATCCCGGTGCGCCGGTGGTGACCTATGTGAACACCACGGCCGAGGTGAAGGCCGCGTCGGACATTTGCTGTACCTCGTCCAATGCCGCGCAGATCGTGGCGGCGCAGGAGAGCGACACGGTGATCATGACGCCGGACAAGTACCTGGCGCAGAACGTGGCCAAGGACGTGCCGCACAAGCGGATCGTGTGGTGGGACGGGGCGTGCATCGTGCACGAGCAGTTCACCGCGCAGGACCTGCGCGATTTCCGCGCCTCTGAGCCGACAACGCGGATCATCGCGCACCCCGAATGCCCGCCCGATGTGGTGGCCGAGGCGGATTTCTCCGGCTCGACCAGCGGGATCATCGACTATGTGAACAGCGAGCGGCCTGAAAAGGCGCTGTTGGTGACGGAATGTTCGATGGGGTCGAACATTGCCAACGCGATGCCGGATGTGGATTTCGTCGGCCCCTGCAACATGTGCCCGTTCATGAAGATGATCACGCTGGAAAAGGTGCTGTGGACCCTGCACAGCATGCAGGGCGCGGTCGAGGTGGACCCGGAGGTCGCTGACCGTGCGCGGGTGGCAGTGCAGCGGATGATCGACGTGTCGCGCGCACAGGCGGCCTGACCGCGATGCAAGAGATTGAAACCGGTCGGATCATCATTGTCGGGGCCGGTCTGGGCGCGCTTTATGCGGCGCTGAAGCTGGCGCCGCGTCCGGTTCTGATGATCTCGCCCGAGACGCTGGGCGAAGGGGCCAGTTCGGCCTGGGCGCAGGGCGGGGTGGCTGCCGCGATGGATGCCGCCGACAGTGCCGAGGCCCATGCCGCCGACACGGTGCGGGCCGGGGCGGGAACGGTGGACGCAGGCGTGGCCGATCAGGTCACCGCCGAGGCGCGGGCGCATATTCTGGACCTGACGGCGCTGGGCACGCCCTTTGATCGCACGGCGGACGGCGGTTACGTCATGTCACGCGAGGCGGCGCACAGTTATGCGCGGGTGGTGCGGGTGCGCGGCGATCAGGCGGGGGCCGAGATCATGCGCGCGTTGATTGCGGAAGTGCGTGCAACGCCATCGATTCAGGTGCTGGAGGGTGTGCTGGCGGTGGCCTTGCACAGCGAGGACGGCAGCGTTGCGGCCGTGGACGTGGCGCGATGTGACGACGGGCTGAGCGTGCCCATCCGCCTGCGCGGGGCGGCCTGTCTGCTGGCGGGTGGCGGCTCGGGCGGGCTGTATGCGCTGACCACGAACCCGCCGCGCATTCGCGGACAGGTGATCGGCATGGCGGCGCGCGCCGGGGCGGTGATTGCGGATGCGGAATTCGTGCAGTTCCACCCCACGGCAGTGGCGAGCGGGGTCGATCCCGCGCCGCTGGCGACCGAGGCTTTGCGGGGCGAGGGCGCGGTTCTGATCAACCGGGACGGCGACCGGTTCATGGTCGGGCTGCACCCCGACGCCGAGCTGGCCCCACGCGATATCGTGGCGCGCGGCGTTTACGCACAGACGCAGGCGGGGCTGACACCGATGCTGGACACGCGCGCGGCGCTGGGTGTGCGGGTGCTGGAAGAGTTTCCGGCGGTCGCCCTGGCCTGTGCGCAGGCGGGGATTGACCCGGTGACGCAGCCCATCCCGGTGGCCGCCGCCGCACATTACCACATGGGCGGGATCGAGACGGACGCAGACGGGCGTGCCACGCTGGGCGGGCTGTGGGTCTGTGGCGAGGCGGCATCCACCGGGTTGCACGGGGCGAACCGGCTGGCCTCGAACGGGCTGCTTGAGGCGCTGGTCTATGCGCGGCGCTGTGCGCTGGACCTTGAGGCCGCGCTGGGCCCCTGGGCCGATGCGGAGCCTGTCACCCTGCCCGCCCTCGCCGCCGATACGCCGCCTGACGCCGCGCTGGTCGCGCGGTTGCGTCAGGCGATGACCGATGGCGCGGGCGTGATCCGCGATGCCGCCGGACTGACCCGTTGCCTGGGCGAGATTGCCGCCATCGAGGCGGCGCAGCCTGCCTGTATGGTGCTGCACAACATGACCGCCACCGCGACGCTGATTGCCGCCGCAGCGCTGAAGCGGACCGAAAGCCGTGGCGCGCATTTCCGCGCCGATTATCCCCAGACCGACGGCGCCGAGGGCGCACGGTCGCGCATGACCCTGACGCAGGCGCTGGCCCTGCGCGCTCAATACGAACCGGACCTTGTATGACCCAACTGCCGCCCCTGCCCGACCTGATCCTGGAACCGCTGATCCGCGCTGCGCTGATGGAGGACCTGGGCACTTATGGTGACATCACCACGCGCACGGTGATCCCTGCGGGCACGCGGTATCGCGCGCAGTTGCGGGCGCGGGCGCCGGGCGTGGTGTCGGGGATGCAGATCGCGGAGATTGCCTTTGGGCTGGTCGATCCGCAGTTGAAGGTGAGTTGTCATTGTCCCGACGGCAGCACCATCGCTGCCGGTGACCTGCTGATGGAGATCGAAGGCAGTGCCGCGTCGATCCTGTCGGGTGAGCGGGTGGCGCTGAACTTTGCCGGACGGCTGAGCGGGATTGCGACGCTGACGGCTGCGTTCGTTGCCGAAGCGGCAGGGACAGACACGCGCATCACCTGTACCCGCAAGACCACGCCGGGGCTGCGGCTGGTGGAAAAGCAGGCGGTGCTGCATGGCGGCGGGTTCAACCACCGCTTTTCGCTGTCGGACGCGATCCTGATCAAGGACAACCACATCGCCGTCGCCGGGGGCATTCGTCCGGTGCTGCGTGCGGTCAAGGCGGGTGCGTCGCATATGATCCGCACCGAGATCGAGGTGGACCGGCTGGACCAGTTGGCCGAGGTGCTGGACGAAGGCGGCGCGGATGTCGTGTTGCTGGACAATATGGACACGCCGACCCTGCGCGAGGCCGTGGCGATGGCGGCGGGGCGCATCACGCTGGAGGCCTCGGGCAACATGCGGCTGGAGCGGATTGCCGAGGTGGCGGCGACCGGGGTCGATTACATCTCGTCCGGGGCGCTGACGCATTCGGCGCAGACGCTGGATTTGGGTCTGGATTTTTAATCTGGCGCAAACCACCCCGTTTGCGCAACAATATTACGCTGCACTTGCACAATGCGCGCCATCCGCCTAAAACGCGCGGGACTGCACCGAAGGTAGGACAACCGACATGAGCACTTCTCGGCCTCTCAAAGCGCTGGACGCTGCCGCCATTCGCGCCCGCAAGGGCGGCACGCCGCTGGTCTGCCTGACGGCCTATACCACGCCGGTTGCGCGGATTGCCGACACGCAATGCGATCTGGTGCTGGTCGGCGACAGCGTGGGCATGGTGCTGCATGGCATGGCATCGACCCTGTCGGTGACGATGGAGATGATGGTGCTGCACGGTCAGGCGGTGGCGCGCGGGCTGGAACGGGCGCTGATGGTGGTGGACATGCCCTTTGGCAGCTACGAGGAAAGCCCGCAGCAGGCGCTGCGCAATGCGGTGCGGATCATGGCCGAGACCGGCGCGGGCGCGGTCAAGCTGGAGGGCGGGCGGCATATGGCCGAGACCATCGGCTTTCTGGTGCAGCGCGGTATTCCGGTGATGGGCCATGTCGGGCTGACGCCGCAATCGGTGAACACGCTGGGCGGCTATAGGGTGCAGGGCAAGGGCGACGACGCCGCGCGCATCCGCGACGATGCCCGCGCGGTGTCCGAGGCGGGCGCGTTTTCGGTGGTGCTGGAAAAGGTGCCTGCGGCCCTGTCCGACCAGATCACCGCCGAGATCGACATTCCCACGGTGGGGATTGGTGCATCGGCGGGATGCGACGGGCAGATCCTGGTGATCGACGACATGCTGGGCCTGTTTGCCGATTTCAAGCCCAGGTTCGTGAAACGCTATGCCGACCTGGCGGCTGATGCCACGGCAGCGGTGCAGGCCTATGCCGAGGAGGTGCGCGCGCGCCAGTTCCCCGCCGCCGAACATGTGTTTACCGATGCAGGAGCGACCTGATGCAGATCATCCGTACCAAGGCGGCCTTGCGCGCCCTGACCCGCAAATGGCGCGCCGCTGCGCAGAGCATCGGGGTGGTGCCGACGATGGGGGCGCTGCATCCGGGGCATCTGAGCCTGGTCGAGGCCGCCAAGGCGCGCACCGACCGGGTGATCGTGACGCTGTTCGTCAACCCGCGCCAATTCAACAACGCGGAGGATCTGGCCAAGTATCCACGCACCGAAGAGGACGACGCGCGAAAGCTGGCTCCTTTGGCGGTGGATGTGCTGTATGTGCCCGACCCGGAAGAAATATACCCCGACGGCTTTGCCACCACGATTTCGGTCGGCGGTGTCAGCGATGGTCTGTGCGGTGGCGACCGGCCCGGCCATTTTGACGGTGTGGCGACGGTGGTGACCAAGCTGCTGCTGCAAACCGATGCGGATTTCGCCTTTTTCGGTGAGAAGGATTACCAGCAACTGAAAGTGGTGCGCCGTCTGGTCACCGATCTGGATATTCCGGTCGAGATCGTCGGCTGCGCCACCTATCGCGAGGTGGACGGGCTGGCGATGTCGTCGCGCAACCTGCGCCTTGACGATGCGGCGCGCCGACGCGCCAGCGACATCCACAGTGCGCTGCGCACCGCCGCGGACGCGATTGTGGCCGGCACGCCTGCGTCGCAGGCACTGGGTGCCGCCCGGACACGGTTGGAGCAGGCCGGGTTCGGGCCGGTTGATTACCTTGAATACCGGCGCGACAGCGACCTTGCCCCACTGGAAACCCCCAGCGCGCCGGGGCGTCTTTTGGTTGCGGCATGGCTTGAGGGTGTGCGGCTGATCGACAACGTACCGGTCTGATTAGTGTAGCCTCGGGGATTGGTGCGCTGAACGCCGGTTAGGACGGGTGCGCAAGTTCCGAGGTGCGCGGCGCGTGGGGAAGGCTAAACCCGCCGCGCTTAATAGTCCTTCTCGAAGAACAGCCCCAGCCCGGTTTCCCCGTCGGATGCGACGCTGCCCCGTGCGGTGAGCGAGGGGGAGATCGTGAGGTTCAGGTTGACCTCGGCGTCGCCTTTCGCGCCGACGGTGACATCGGTGTAGATGTTGTCGGTCACGTATTTGCCCACGCGCGCGCCGGTTTCGCCGTTTTCGTCGGTCACGATGTCCAGATCGTCCAGCCCAAAGCGTTCGCGGATGCCATTCAGCAACCCGCCGCCCCCTTTGCCGGTCAGCGTGCGGACGGCGGCGGCCAGTTGCACCGCCTGCAAGGGCGAAATCTTGTCCAGGCCGCGTCCGAACAGCAGCTGTGCCAGAATTTCGTCGTCGGGCTTGTCCGGGGTCGAGGTGAAGGTGATCTCGGGGGCCGAGGCCAGGCCTTCGACGGTGATGCGGATGGTGGTGTCCGAGGCGCTGGTTTCCGCGACAAAGCGGATATAGGGGTCGAACCCGCCCTGAAGCTGGGCCGAGCCTTCGATGAGGTCCAGACGCTTGGTCAGGATATCAAAGCGGCCGCGGATCAGGTCAAAGCGTCCGATGGGGACAACGTTGGCGGTGGTGCCGGTGATGCGCAGGGTGCCGCCCAGTTCGGCGTCCAGCCCCCGGCCCCGCACAAAGATACGTGCGGGCGCGCGCAGGGTGATGTCGATGGGAAAGGCGATGCGGCTGTTGCTGCCGCCCGCTGCCGTGTCGTCCGGTTCCTCGATCAGCCCGGCGCGGGCGCGGGTGGCGCGCACGGCGGCGGGTTCGTTCACATGGGTCAGCCCGTCCAGCAGCGGCGCGGCTTCGGCGCCGCCTTCGGGCACGCGGATTTCGGTGGTGCCCAGCGTCAGGTCAGCCTTGATCGCGGCACCGCCGGTCAGCGCGCCCTGCACCGACCCTGTGCCGTTGATCGTGGTGTCATAAAGCTTGGGGTCGGTGATGCGGACGTTGTTGACGGCAATCGCCAGATCGGCGGTGTTGGGCGCGTCCAGCGAGACCGGACCGCTGATGCGGATGGTGCCACCTGTCGACACGGTCGCGGTGGTGTCCAGCGTGGCGCGGCCGCCTGCCAGGTTCACGGTTGTGACGATGGGGGCCAGCGTGATGTTCTGTTCAGGCAGCACAAGGCGGGCATTGTCCGTCGAAATCCGCCCCGAGACCGAAGCCAGCGCCAGCGGGCCGTTCAGCGACAGGTCGAACCGCGCCTGTCCGGCGGCGATGTTGGGCGCGATAAAGGTGTTGGCCAGCCCGATGGGCGCGGCCCCGGCCACGTCGATGTTGGCACGGCTGGCATCGGTGGCGACCTCGCCGCGCACGGTGGCGGTGGTGCCTTCGGGGCCGGTGGCGTCGATGTTGACGCGCCAGTTGTCGCCCACCTGCTCGGCGGTGCCCTTGGCGGTGGCGGGACCGTTGATGCCGTCGGTGAAAAGGCCGATGTCGCGCAGGCTGGCATCAAAGTTCAGCGTGGTGTCCGCGCCCGAGGTCGAAGCGGTGATTGCCGCCTGAAGCTGCGAGGTTTTCAGGTTCAGCCGGTCCACGATCAGCGGCTGGTCCGCCGCTTTGCGCGCCGCGAGGTCCAGCGAGCTGGCCCCGCGCAACAGCTGGTCCACCTGCGGGATGCCGGTGCCAAGGTTCTGCGCGGTGGCATCGGTGGTGATGTCAAAGGTCGCATCGCGGGGGTCGTACCAGCCTTTGGCGTTGATGTTCACCGCACCGGCAAGCTGGCGGCCTGCCAGCGCGGAATAGGGCGAAAGCGACTGCACGGCCCCCTCTACGGTGCCGGTGATGCGATGGGGCGCACCGTCGACGATGGGCACGACACCCGCGACACGCACATCGGCGCGGCCCGGACCGGTGGCGCGCATGTCCACGGCCCAGTCTGTGCCGGTCTGGCGCAGGGTGCCGTTCAGCGTTGCCGCGCCGGTCAGGGCCGGAGCCACGACCGAGGCATCGGGCACGCGGGCATCGACGCGCAGGGACCCGTCGTCAGTGCCCAGCGTGCCGGTGACGCTGGCGGTGATGTGGTCAGAGGCCAGACGGAAGGTTTCGATATTGGTCACGGTGCCGTCGCGGCGGGCGACAACGCTCAGCGTGCTGTCGCCGCGCAGCAGCCCGTCCGCCTGCGGGATACCGGCAGAGAGGTTCCGGCCTGTGAGGTCGGTTTTCAAATCAAAGGTATAGTCGCGCAGGTCCACCCAGCCTTGCGAGGTGATGTTGGCCGACCCGGACAGGTCGCGCCCCGCCAGTTGCGAATAGGGTTCGAGCGATTGCACCGATCCGTTGATGTCCGCGTTGATGCGGCCCAAGGCTCCCTCGACCAGCGCCAGCGTGCCGTCCACGTTCAGGTCCACCCCGCCCGGTCCGGTGGCGCGCACGTCGACGGTAAAGTCGTTGCCGGCCTGACGGATCGCGCCGTTCAGCGTTGCCGGGCCGTTCAGCCCCGGCTGGACCAGCGATGTTTCATTGACGCGTGCCGCGACTTGCAGGTCGCTGGCGTCGGAGGACAGGGTGCCGCTGACTGTGGCGTTCAACTGGTCTGTGGCGATCTCGAAATTGTCGATGCGGGTGCCGGTTTCGTCGCGGGCGGCGGTCAGGGTCAGGCGGCTTTGGCCTGTGATCAGCGGATCGGCCTGCGGGATGCCTACGGCCAGATTGTCACCGGTGCCTTGCAGGTCCACGTCAAAGGCGCCGGTGATGGGGGCAAAGGTGAATTGTGCGTCGAACTTGGTCGCGCCTTGCAGGTCTTGCCCCGAGATTTCCGAGAACCGCGAAAGGTTGGCGGCGGTCAGGGTCATGTTGCCCGCAACCGACAGGTTCAGGTCCTGGGTCATCCCATCGAGCTGGGCCTGTCCGGTCAGGCCGTAGTCGGCCCCCGTCAGGTCGATCTGGCTGAGCTTGAGCGGTGCGTCTTCGGTCCAGTCAAAATTCAGACCGCCGTCGATACGGGGGCCGACCGCTTCGGCCAGTGCGGTGTCGGTCAGTTCGATCCCGTCGATGGCATAGGTCAGTTGTCCCATCACACCGCCAAGACTTGCGCCTTCGCCCTGGGTCAGGGTGCCGTCGCCTTTCAAGGTGAGGGTGCCCAGTTTCAGCGTCGGCTGGTTCAGCCCGTTGACCGCGATGTCTGCGTCCCAGCCGTCGCCGGATGCCGCGTCAAAGCGGACGCCAAGCGTGGCGTTGTCGATCTGGGTCTGTTCGCCCGGCAGCGGCAGCAGGACCGGCGTGCCCTCGGCGTCTGCGATGCGCCCGTTCAGTGCAATGACCGTGGGCCAGCCGCCGGAGGCCAGCGCCAGGTTGCCGGAGAGCGTCAGCGAACGGGTGTTCAGGTCGAGCGTGTCCAGCGTCAGCCGGCCATCGGCAAAAAGCGTGCCCGAGGATTTCAGGGTGATGTCATCGCCAAAGAACGCGCCATACCGCGGGGCGAACATCGGGGCGATGTCGCCGCCAAGGTCCAGTGCAAAGCTGCGGTCGGTGGCGGGGGCCGTGGTGGTGCCGTCGTCGCCGGTTGCGGTGTCGGATGGCGTGCCCTTGAGCGTGACCGATCCGTCAAGGCGCGGGGTGTCGTCGGTGGCCAGCGTGATGTCGGCCACGAAATCGTCCAGCGGCCCCGAGCCTGCGACGGTCAGGTCAATCGACGGATTGTCGGGCAGCGCCATCAGGGTGGACAGGATACCGCCGTCGTCCTCGGACACGGTCAGCTCCAGGTCCAGCACATCGGTGGCATTGGCATAGGTCGCGGCAAGGGTCACCTCGCCCTTGGTGCCGTCCACGCGGTTGACCTCGATCCTGGCGGTGCCTTCGCCGTCGGCCAGTTTCGCCGAGCCGTTCAGGGTGATCACCGCCGCCTGTCCAAAGACCGGCTCGCCGATCTCGACGCGGCCGGCCTTGACCTGTTCGATGTTCACCGACACGGGCAGGTCCGGGATCGAAAAGCCGCCCGAGGCTTCGGGGGCGGGGACGTCGATGGTGTCGGGGGTGACCGGCTTGCGGGGCAAGAGCACCTCGGCCACGGAGAGTTCCGTGACCTCGAGCCGGCCGGTCAGCAGGGCCGAGCGGCTCCAGTCCAGCGACACGTCACGCAGGGTCAGCCAGATGCCTTCGTCGTCGGCGATGGTCAGTTCGTCAATCGTCGCCCGCGAGCTGAGCGCCCCGGCAAAGCCCACGATGCGCACCTGGCGGCCCGCGCCGGACAGGCTGTCCTCGAGGAAGGCCTGAAGGTAGCCGCGATCGTCATCGGATTGCGCGACGGAAGCATGGGGCAGGCAGAGCAAGAGGGCCGCCGACAGGATGATCAGTAACTGTTTCAAAACGATTGTCCTATGCCGACGTAGAATTGCACCCCGTCGCCGGTGTCGCCGCCCACGGGGGCCGCCACGTCCAGACGGATCGGGCCGATGCCGGTGTTGTAGCGCAGGCCGAGACCCGCGCCTGCGTGCCAGTCGCCGGCTTCGGCAAAGAGTGTGTCCGCCGCGATCATGCCCGCGTCCACGAAACCGACGATGCCGATGCTGTCCGTGATCGATGCGCGCACCTCACCCGAGACGCCGACAAAGGATTTGCCGCCCGAAAGCGTGCCGCCGCCCAGATCGACGCCAAGCGACTGGAAGGGTTGTCCGCGCACGGTGCCGCCGCCGCCCGAGTAGAACAGGAAGTCAGGCGGCAGGTCCGCCAGATCGGGACCGAGTGTCGAGCCGATTTGCAAGCGGCCCGCGAAGACCAGACGTTTTTCCGCGCCGACGGAGCGGAAGATGCGCCCGTCCGCAAAGAACCGCAGGCCTGCGTCGGAGTCGTCCAGCCGGACAAAGGGCATGGCCTCGGCCTTGACGTAATACCCCGTCGTGGGGTTCAGCACGTCGTCGCGGTGGTCCAGCGTCGCCGACACGGGCACGTTCAGAAAGAAGAAATCTCGTTCGCCGTAGAAGTCGTCAAATGTGTTGACATAGCGCAGTTCCAGCGCCGCTTCGGCCTGAAGGTGGTCGGAGAAGATGCGCGATGCCCCTGCCCCGATGCGGACCTGTTGCAGGTCATAGTTTTCTTCTTCCTCGTCCGAGATCGAGCCGTAGACAAATCCGTCGTTGTCGGTGCCGAAAAAGGCGGGGCTGTTCAGGCGTCCGGCCAGGCTGTAGTCGATGCCGCCGGTCTGGCTGCCGATGCCCGATATTTCGCCGTCGATGCGCAGCCGTTCCGCGCCGCCAAACAGGTTGCGGTGCATCCAGTAGCTGGACAGGGTCACCCCCTCGAACGACGAGATTTCAGCGCCGAACCCGAAACGGCGGGGTTTCTCGTCGACCAGTGCGAGGTTCACGTCCATCACGTCGCCGGGGCGCAGGGTTTCGGCCTCGGTCAGGGACACCGAGGAAAAGGCGCCAGTGCGGCGCAGGCGCTTGGCCACGGTTTCCAGTTCCTCGGGGGAAAACACGGTGCCTTCGGGAAAGCCTGCGATGCGGGCGATCTTTGCGGAGCGCACGGCGCTGTCGTTGGTCTGGACCAGGCGGCCAAAGGTGACGCGCGGGCCGGGAGCCAGCCCCAGGCGCACCGACAGCGTGTTCTGGCTGTGGTTGGCGGTGACGCTTTGTTCGGACAGGGCAACCTTGGCGTGACCGGCCTCGCGCCAGCCCTTGACGCCGCTGTCCACGGTTTCCTGCAACACGGTGCTGCGCGCCGGTGCGCCTGCGCGGAAGCCTTCGGGCGGGGTGTCGCCGGGGGCCAACGGGGCGATCTGCGCCACCCCGAGCGAGAATTGCGGGCCGGGGTCGACGGAGACCGTGGCCTGATTGATCTGTGCGGGCAGGTTGAACGTGGGGATCGACGCGGCCTCGCGGCCATCAAGCTTGATGGTCACCACGCCGCTGTAATAGCCCAGCGCATAAAGCGTGCGCACCAGCCGGGCATAGTCGGCATTGGCGGCGGCCAGCGCGCCGCGCGGGGTGGTTTCCGCATCGTCCGCAGCCGCCACGGTCAACGAGGCCTGCATGAGCGCCTCACGCAGGTCCTTGTCGGTGGTGGAGACATTGAAGCTGCCGATTTCGAGGGCGGCGGCAGGCAGGACCAGGCCGAGGACGGTCGAAACCGCAGTTATGGTTGCCTTGAATAGGAGTTTCGTCACGTTTTTAATAACCACAGAATGACAGGGCATTTGAAAAGACCATAACCAACCGCCAAGCGGGTCACCATCCGGTATTCAAACAAAATCTTGGCGCAACGGGGCGATGCGACTGTTTGAAGTTTGAACGTAGTTCGCACGGGGTTCGAGGCAATGGCTTTTGGCCGGCGCAATTTCGCCGATAGCGGGGGTTCATGGCCTGCGCCTCAGGCACGGTTGGTGATCCAGCGGCATTGATAGGGGGTCAACGTGATCTGCGCGGCCAGCGGATCGACCGTTTCGCCGGACAGCAGGTCGCACCAGGCCACGTCCTCGATCAGGTTCAGCGCCTCGGATGAGATTGTCACGGTTTCGTCGCTGATGTTGTGCAGGGCAAAGATCGACTGGTGGCGGTCCAGACTTTGCCGCCAGACGCCGAATATGCGGTCGTCGCCCATGTTCACGGTGAACTGGGTCGCGTTGGGGTGAAAGGCGGTTTGCTTGCCGCGCAGCTTCAGCCGCCCGGTGAGCGCGTCCAGCACCCGTGCCTGCGGGCTGGCGGGGTCATCGAGCAGGCCGCGCAGCGTGGGATAGTCCCAGCGGTGGCGGTTGATCGCGCGGTTCATGCCGCGGTGTTCAACGGCTTCGTGGTCGTTGGGCGTGGCCAGCAGCGAGTGGATATAAAACGCGGGGATACCTTCGAGCGACATGACGATGGTTTGCGAACAGATGAAGCGTTCGAAATGGTACTGGTCTGCGCCTTTGAACGTGCGTTCCAGTGCGGCGTAGAATGTGGTGTTCAGCTCGTAGGGGCTTTGACTGCCGTCCGGCATTGCGCGCATGGACACCAGCCCGCCGGTCGCACGCACCGTGTCGATGACCTGTTGTTTCTCGTGTTCGGGCAAGAGCCCCTCGGCGGGGCGCATTCCGATCCCGTCGTGGCTGGCGGTGAAATTCAGATAGGCACAGCCCATCGGTGCAGGCGGCATCCCGCGCTGCCAGCGGCGCAGGTATTGCGCCGAGCCGGACATCATCGCGTGCAGGATCAGCGGCGGCAGCGGAAAGTTGTAGATCGCGTGCGCCTCGTTTCCTGCGCCGAAATAGCTGAGGTTTTCGGCCTTGGGCACGTTGGTTTCGGTCAGCAGGATGATCTTTTCGCTGGCAAAGTCGCACAGCAGGCGCATCAGCTGCACAACGGCATGGGTCTGCGGCAGGTGGATCGAGGGCGAGCCGATTTCCTTCCACAGGAAGGCCACGGCATCCAGCCGGATGATCTCGACCCCGTTGTCCACATGCAGGCGGATGATGCGCAGGAATTCCAGCAGCACCTCGGGGTTGCGGAAATCCAGGTCGATTTGGTCGTGGCTGAAGGTGCACCAGACATGGCGCGGCCCGTTCGAGGTGTCGACCCGGCGCAACAGTGGCGTGGTGCGCGGGCGCACGACCATGCTGAGGTCATCCGTTGGGTCAGCTTCGAAAAAGAACTTGTCAAAGGGGGCCTGCCCCTGACGGTAGGCGTTGAACCAGTTGCCCTGGCTTGAGACGTGGTTGAGCACCAGGTCGGACATCAGTTTGAAATCGCGCGCGATGCGGTTGATGTCGGCCCAGTCGCCCAGTTGCGGGTTCACCGCGCGAAAGTCCGACACGGCAAAGCCGTCGTCAGAGGTGTAGGGAAAGAACGGCAGGATATGCACGCTGTTGAGCGCGCCGCGCAGGTAGCGGTGCAGGAAATCGTTCAGCAGGTCCAGCGGCTTGTGTGCCCCGTCCACAATCGAGTTGCCATAGGTGATGACCAGCGCATCGCGTTCCGACCACAGCGTGTTGCCGCGCACGCGCGCCCGCTTGCGGCGCTGGGTGCCCGCAGGCCAGAAGGCGTCGACGATCAGGCTGGCGAGGATGGTGGCATCCAGTTCGGGATAGATCTGCTGGACCAGGTCCTGGATACGACGGCTGAGGGATTGGGTGCTTTGGCTCATCTGGCTGCGCTCTCGAACTTGGCATTGCGTCTGCCTGTCATCGCAATCCCTGCGACTTGGACATTTTGAGCGTGGGCCGCCCGAACAGTCCCCCGATTATGGAGCCTGCTTCGCCGGGTGCAACCCGTGCCCCTGTGAAAGGGTGGAAAACTGGTGTAGCGCCTGATTTTGCGGCGAATCGCCCTTGTAGACTGCTGCCACTGCAAGCAGCGCAAAGTCGCCGCACCGGTGTCAATTCGCTTATGGAAAGACGGAAATTCGGTGACCTTTGGCTATTACGATGTACATTATCGGCAAATGAACCCAACCGAAGAAATATCCCGTCTGATTAATCTGGAATATTCAGACAAGCCCGAATGGATTGCGCGTCTGTTCGGCATTACGCTTGGCAGTGTGCTGCTGGCCCAGTTGACGCACAAATCCCCTGTGTTGCTGTGGTGCGTGGGCTTTGGGCTGGCGCATCTGGTCTATTATTTGTTTCTGCGCAGCAATCTGAAATCCGCCACCATGCGAGAGCTGCGCATCGCGCAGACCTTGTTCCTGGTGGTGCTGATCAGTTTCGTTTGGGCACCCGCCTGGATGGTCGCACAGGAAAGCCGTGCCGTCAGCCTGTCCGGAGCCGGATTGTTCGGTTGCGTGCTGGTCTATCTGATCCGGCGCAATGACGTATCGTTGTATGTGATTGTCAGCGAGATCGTGGTGATCTGGGGGACGATGACCAGTGTTCTGATCAAGGTCCTGCCGGAATTCAATGGGCTGGTCAGCCGCATCGGCCTTGTTATCTGCTGGATGGCTTTGGTCAGTTATTTTGCGCAATCCATGTTGCAGAGCCGGGCCTTGAAACTGGCAGAGCAACAGGCGCGCGACAATGCGGCGCAAGCGCAAAAGCTGGCGGCGGTCGGGCAGATGGCGGGCGGTATTGCCCATGATTTCAACAACCATCTGACCGTGATCAGCGGCAGCCTTGAGCTGTATGACGATCTGGAAGACCCCAAGGGACGTGCCGATTGTCTGGATGCCGTGCGGACGGCTGCGGATCAGGCCGCGCTGATCGTGAACGAGCTTTTGCTTTTTGCCCGCAGGACGCCGATGCGGCTGGTCAACCTTGATGCCAACGCACCGTTGATCGACATTGACCTGCTGGCGCGGCGCCTGTTGTCGCGTGAGGTCGAGATGACAATCGGGTTCCTGCAACATCCGACCTGCGTTCAGGCGGACCGCAGGCAGATTGTCACCGCGTTGCTCAACCTGATCGTCAATGCGAATGATGCGATGCCCAAGGGTGGGTCCGTGATTGTCCGGGCCGGGTTGGTCACCATCAGCGCGCCATTGACCGTTGCAGGCGGCCAATCCCTGCCGCAGGGACGCTATGTCAGCTATGATGTGCGCGACACCGGCGAAGGTATTCCTGCGGAACATCTGGCGCAGGTGGTCGAGCCGTTCTTTACCACCAAGCCCGAAGGCAAGGGCACCGGGTTGGGGCTGGCGATGGTGCTTTCCATCGCGCAAAGCCTGGGTGGCGGCGTCCTGATCCGGTCGAGCCAGCGTGGCACGACGGTGTCGGTGCTGCTGCCACAGGTCGAATGCAAACAGGTGGTTGGTTCCGACGATGCGGATACCTAGATTGATACCAACGAAAGGTATCTTCCGATATGCAACATTTCTCGCTTCTTGATCTCTCTCCCGTGCCCGAAGGGTCCACCGCCGCCGATGCATTGGCCAACACCGTCAAGCTGGCGCAGGCGGCCGAAGCTGTGGGCTATCACCGCTATTGGCTGGCGGAGCATCACAACATGCCGGGCATTGCCAGCGCCGCCACTGCCGTGGTGATCGGCCATGTCGCCGGAGCCACGAAACGCATTCGTGTGGGCGCAGGCGGCATCATGCTGCCCAACCACGCGCCGCTGATGGTGGCCGAGCAGTTCGGCACGCTGGCCACGCTTTACCCCGACCGTATTGACCTGGGGCTGGGCCGTGCGCCGGGCACCGATATGGCCACCGCCCGCGCCCTGCGCCGGTACATGGCGCCCGAGGACAGCTTTCCGCAGGATGTGGCCGAGCTGATCCAATACATGGAAGAGGGTGACGGCAGCGCGGCTGTGCGTGCCTTTCCGGGCGAGGGCACCAAGGTGCCGGTCTGGATCTTGGGGTCGTCGCTGTATGGTGCGCAATTGGCGGCGCATTTCGGGCTGCCTTATGCCTTTGCCTCGCATTTCGCGCCTGCGATGCTGGACGAGGCGTTGGCGATCTACCGGCGGGACTTCAAGCCGTCGGCGTGGCTGGACAAGCCCTATGTGATCGTCGCGGCGGGGGTTTGTGCGGCTGAGACCGATGCCGAGGCAGAGTATCTGCGGTCGTCGCAGCTGTTGTCCTTTGCGCGGCTGCGCACGGGGCGTCCGGGCAAGCTGCCTTATCCCGTGAAAAACGTCGAGGACCAGATCCCGCCGCAGGTGATGGCAGGGGTGCAACAGGCGATGTCGTGCTCGGCCCAAGGATCGCCTGCAAACGTGCGCGACGGGCTGGCACGGATCATCGAGGCGCACCAGCCGGACGAGTTGATGGTGACCGGCATGATCCACGATCACGCCGCACGGGTGCGGTCGTTCGAGATTGCCGCCGAGGCGCTGCGCAGTTTGCAGGGTGTGCCGGAGACGGTTTAGGCCCTGTGTTGGGTGCTATGTTAAAGCGACGCGATCCCCCGGATTATCTGAAGCTTGTCGGGGGGCCGTTCGCCACAGCAATTCTAGATGCCTGGCATTTCCGACCCAAACCGGACATTCGCTGCGACGCGCGTGAAGGTCAGGTAAGCGGACGATGCTGTCGTTAGCAAAGCCGCGCATCGACGGGCCGAGGTGCGGCGATGCAACTTTAGTGTCTGCCACTTAATGGCAGCCAAACACATCCGAGCTATCCGTCACGCTCAACAGCAGCCAAATCGCCGTGCCGTGGGGTGCCCGTCGATGCGCGGCGGCCTTCGGCCTCGATTCCGCGCTTGGTGGAATGCGGAACGCGCCCTTTTCGGTCATTCGCTGCGCGCGGCATGAATGGTCACATTCCTATTTCCCATGTGATGTGGGTCAGCAATCTGACACGCAAGACCGTTTTACCTGGCGCATTCCACGCTGCCCCCTGTCGCCGCATGAAAAAGCCCCGCGCGTCAGGAAACGCGCGGGGCCTTGATCTGTGCTTTGCCCCGATCAGGTCAGGATGATGTCGATGTCATTCAGCGTGATGCCTGCCAGACCTTCGAGCGTGATCGTTTCGCCATAGCCGTAATCAATCACGAAATCGCCGCCCACCGTGCTGCCGGTGATCGGGCTGGCGGATTTGTCGATGTCGATGACCAGCGTGTCAAAGGCCAGCTCGAAATCGGTGATGTGATCGTTGCCGTCGTTCTTGGCGAACTTGAACTTGTCGGCCCCTGCCCCGCCGGTCAGGGTGTCTTCGCCCTTGCCGCCGGTGATGATATCGCGGCCCTTGTTGCCATCAATCTTATCGTTGCCGTTTTCGCCATAGATGTAGTCGCGGTCCTTGCCGCCCCGGATAAAGTCGTAGCCGTTGCCGCCGTAGATGATATCCGAACCGGCCTCTCCGCGCAGGTCGTCGCGGCCATTGTTTCCGAGCAGCATGTCCTCGCCTTCGCCGCCATACAGTCTGTTGTTGGCGACGTTGCCGATCATCGTGTCGTCACCGGTCCCACCGATGGCGCGTTCGATCAGCGAGCGCGCGTCGCCTTCGTATTGCAGGGCGTTGAACAGGTGGCCGCGGGCATATTCAAATGCCGAAGCGCCGACGTAGTTGCCAGATTCGTCCCAGCCCTGGTTCAGCATGGCGCGCAGGTCGTTGCCGTTCACGTCAAAGTCGGAATAGCCGCCCGGTGTCAGGTCGATCAACAAGTCATTGGTAAAGTTTGACAGGTCATAGGTGTCCTTGCCATCACCGTCCCAGACGGTGCGGAAGGTCACGTTCGACAGGTTGTTGGAATCGTCGCGCGCAGCACCCTGACCGACACCGTTGATGAACATCTCGCCGGTGGTGGTGTCGAAGGTATAGACGGTATCGCCCGCTTCCTTGGTAAAGTCGGCACCGTACAGACGTTGCAGGGCCGCAATGTCATATATCATCAGCGTCTGGGCATAGTGTCCGTCGGCGTTGGTATAAAAGGGTGCGGGATCGCCGGTGTGCGAATTGTAGGTCATGATGGAATATTCCATCGAATCCTTATCGGCGGTCATGGCCCCGCCACGCGACGTTTCATGACCATGGGCCAGCCCCATTGTGTGACCGATCTCGTGCATCATGGTGGCATATGTGTAGGTGCCGATGTTCGCATCGTCGTCATAGTTCGAATAGTTGAACATCATGTCGCCGCCGGATTCACCCGAGTTCGGGTAATAGCCGAAGGCCGTGCCCATGCCGTCGGCGGTGGCAAAGCGCAGCACGCCGTCCGAACCGTTGTTGGTGGCGTCGGTCACATCTGTGGGCTGGGCCTGTTCCTCAAAGTCGATGTCGATAACTTTGGTGAACTCCAGCAGAGCCAGACGGGCCTGGGCTTTCCAGGTCTCGGTAAACTCGGTCTCGTTATAGGCGCTGTCGGTATAGTGCTTTTCCTCTTCATACTTGAGGAAACTGAAGGCCAGCGTGCGTGTCGCTGTCACATCCCATGCATAGCCCTGAATCAGCGCGTCAATGTCCTGATCGGCGTCGTTCGGATCAGTGTCATAGCCGATGTAGGTGGTGGGGTGAGTTCCGGTGTAAAGTGCCATGTGCGCAGTCCTATCAAAATGCATCAAATGTGTTCTGGAAATATTGTGAACAAATTACGGCGCGGGTCGGAACGGTGCAAGCTTGACGAAACAATAAACTGGCAAGTTGTCTGAAAGATAAGGACATTTTCCTGAGCGGCTCCACCCAAGGTTGACCTCACAAGCGATTATGCAGGCTGCCGTTGTTTACAGGGACTGTGATTCCGATTGGTCAGCCTGCCAGCGGCAGGCGGGCGATCTGGTGGAAACGGCCCGCGTCGTCCTGTCCCAGCAGTGTCAGTGCGTCGATGGTGAACGGGGCCAGCGGCAGCGCCGCGATGCGGTCGGCCATTGCGGCCTGTGCGGTCGGGCGGGTGTCCGGGTCCAGCCGTCCCGTCAGGGTCATGTGATAGCGGAACTGGTCCAGCACGTAAGGGTAGCCCCATCGCTGCAAATGCGCCTCTTGCTGCGGGTTCAGGCGGGCGGCGCGGCGTTTGTCCAGCTCGGCCTGGGTCGGTGGGGCGCGGTGGTGGTCCAGCGATTGCACCACCTGCCCCGCCAGATCGGCAAGGGCCGTTGCATCGCCCTGTGGCACCAGCGCAAAGAAGCCGCCGAGCCGTGCCAGTTCAAGCCCCTGCAAGGTCACGGCGGGCAGTCGCGTGCACAGCGCCGTCAGGTCGGCCAGCAGCGCGTCGGGGGTGCTGCCCGCGGCCAGCCGGAAGGGCGGTTTGATGGTGCCGTGAAAGCCGTAGGGATGCGGCGCTGCGGTGATCGCGGGCATGTCCAGCCCCGGCACCTGCGGCTGCGGCACGGCTGTGCCGGTGGCGCTGTCCCAGCCCAGCCATGCGGCCCCGAAGCGCGCGAGCGCCGTGTCAGGTGCTGCGGTGACATAGATCGCGTAGCGGTGGTACATGGGGCAGCCTTTCATGCGCGGTGCCCGACTGATGGCAAAAGACGCGGCATTTGCCAAGGGCACAGGGGCTGTGTCACACCGCTGTCACAAAAGCGATGGTCCGGTCATCGCAGGCAGAAAGGACAGCCCATGCAAATCGCCGCCCAATCTCCCTACCCTTCGCGCCGCTCTGCGGTTTTGGCCGATAATATGGTGGTGACCTCGCAGCCGCTGGCGGCGCAGGCGGGGCTGGCGATGCTGGCGCAGGGCGGCAATGCGGTCGACGCGGCGCTGGCCACCGCGATTGCGCTGACGGTGCTGGAACCCACGGGCAACGGGCTGGGGTCCGATGCTTTTGCCATCCTGTGGGACGGGCAGGAATTGCACGGGCTGAACGCCTCGGGGGCGGCACCTGCGGCGTGGAACGCGCAGCGCTTTGGCGGTCGGGGCGAGATGCCCTTTCGCGGCTGGGAGAGCGTGACCGTGCCCGGTGCCGTGTCAGGTTGGGTGGCGCTGTCCGAGCGGTTCGGTGCCCTGCCCTTTGCCGATCTCTTTGCGCCTGCCATCCGCTATGCCGAGGACGGGTTTGCGGTGTCGCCGGTGATTGCGGCGCTGTGGGCGCGGGCGGCGGAGCAATTGGGCGACCAGCCCGGGTTTGCCGAGACGTTCCTGCCCGATGGCCGCGCCCCGCGTGCCGGCGCGCGGTTTCGCGCACCGGGCCATGCGCGCACCCTGCGGGCGATTGCGCAGACCAAGGGGCGGGCGTTTTACGAAGGCGAGATTGCCGAGGCCATTGTCGCCTATGCAAAAGAGCATGACGCGGCGCTGAGCCTTGCGGATATGGCCAACCATCGGCCCGAGTGGTGCGGCACGATCAGCACCGAATTCGACGACGCGACGTTGCACGAGATTCCGCCCAACGGCCAAGGGATCGCGGCGCTGATGGGGTTGGGCATTCTGTCCCACACGCCGATCCGCGAGATGGCCGCCGATGATCCGCAGGCGCTGCACTTGCAGATCGAGGCGATGAAGCTGGCGCTGCGCGACGCCGAGGCCTATGTGGCCGACCCCGCGCATATGGTGGATGTCACCACGCAGGACATGCTGGACGATGGCTATCTTGCGGCGCGGGCGGCGCTGATTGATCCCGCGCGGGCGCAGGATTTTGGCGCAGGCGCGCCCAAGCGGGGCGGCACGGTCTATCTGGCGGCGGCGGATGCCTCGGGGATGATGGTGTCGTTCATCCAGTCGAACTATGCGGGCTTTGGCTCGGGCGTGGTGGTGCCGGGGACCGGCGTGGCCTTGCAGAACCGTGGTGCGGGCTTTGTGCTGGACCCGGGTCACCCGAACGTGGTGGCGGGTGGCAAGCGGCCCTTTCACACGATTATTCCGGCGTTTCTGATGGGGCCGGAAGGGCCGCGCATGAGCTTTGGCGTGATGGGCGGGCCGATGCAGGCGCAGGGGCATGTGCAGATGGTGTTGCGCACGCAACTGTGGGGCAATGATCCGCAGGTGGCGGCAGATGCGCCGCGCTGGCGGGTGACGGAAGGGCTGGGCGTGGCCTGTGAGACCACGCTGCCCGCCGCGACCTTGCAGGCGCTGCGCGATCTGGGGCACCAGATCACACTGGAAGCACCTGACAACGCCTTTGGCTTTGGCGGGGCGCAGTTGATTCACCGGCTTGACGGCGGTGGCTATGCGGGCGGGTCGGACCCGCGCAAGGACGGGGCGGCAGTGGGGTTTTAACCGCGCATGTTGAACGGAAAGACCATGGCAATACACATTCGACCCCTTACCGCCGAAGACGGGGAGGCCGCCGCCGCGATTTTCTTTGACGCGGTGCACAAGGGCACGGCGGATGTCTATTCGGCGGCCCAGCGCCGGGCATGGGCCGGAGCGGCCCCTAGCCCTACGCGCTGGCGCAAGAGGTTTGCGGATGTTTCAGGGGTTGCGGCAGAGGTTGACGGCGTGATGGCGGGGTTCATGACCCTGGATGCAGACGGCTATATCGACCTTGCCTTTGTCAGATCGGACCTGTCGGGGCGGGGCGTGGGGCGTGCGATCTACGACCGGATCGAAGCGCGCGCACGGGCCGAGGGGATTGCGCGGCTGACCACCGAGGCCAGCAAGAAGGCCAGGCCCTTCTTCGAGCGCATGGGGTGGCAGGTGGACGCCGAACAGACCGTGGTCAAGGATGGCGTCCGGCTGACCAACTTCCAGATGTCGAAACCTTTGGCCTTTGACTAGCGGCTTCGGGCCAGGTGGTTCCTATTGCGGGGTGACGTGGATGCCAAAGGCCGCGATCAGCCCGAACAGGGCCGCGACCAGCACCAGCAGGAAGGCATCGGCGGTCAGGGCGGTGTCGTCGATCGGTTCGGCCGAGGCGATGTTGCGGCGCACGTGGCGCATACGCAGGAAAGCCAGCAGGATCACCAGAGCGCCGGCGGCCAGCATCACCACCTCGGACCAGATGTCGGCGCGGGTCTGGCTGAGGCGTGCAGCCCCCAGACCAAAGCCCACGATGGCGATCACCGTGCGCACCCACGACAGGAAGGTGCGTTCGTTCGAGGCGTGTTCCGAATAGCGTTCGATCATGGTGTCCCCCTGCGTTGCTTTCGAGCCGGTCGCGCCAGTATCACCGCTTTTGCAGTCTGCGGCCAAGTGGTTTGGCGCGGGCGCGGTGCGGCGTCACCTGCGTGCCGCCCGCGACACCAGCAGCATCGCGATGCCGGTGCTGAGGAAGTTCAGGCCAACGAGAAAGCCCACGACCCAATTCGCCGTTTGCGGCCATTGCGACAGGATCACAGCGCCCAGGATGAACGAACAGGCGCCGCTGGCCACGATCCATTGCCAGTGGGTGACCTGACCGCTCATCCGCAGGCCCAGCAGGATCGACAGGATGCCCTCCATCAGGAACACGGCGATCAGGATTGCCGTCATGAACGCCGCCCCCGTGCCCGGATAGACCACGAAGAACAGCCCGATCAGCGCCACGACGGCAAAGCCTGCGGCGACGATTTTCCACTCTGAAAAGGCGCGGAACGACCGTGCGAACAAAAGCCCCGCGATGCCCCAGAACAGCATCAGCCAAGCCACCAGCTGTTCGACGATCACCGTGGCGGCGGCAGGGACCAGGATGGCAAAGGCACCCAGACCGGCAAAGACGATGCCGACCGTGCGAAAGGATCTGGCGGGGGTGGTCGGGGTGTGGGTTCGGCGGATCATGAAACTGTCCTTTGACGGGGTTGTGGTTCTTGCAGTGTATTTAGGCGCGCTGTCCCGCCCCACCCTTGTGCGAACCTTACATATTTTTCAGAAACGTCATGCGGGGTTGTCAGGGGGTTCCCTGCCACGGATGATCGGGGTGCGGGGCTATGGGCGACACCAAGGGCCGGGCTGAATTAGGAGCGACACCATATGAAAATCCTGTTGGCCGAGGACGATGCCGAGGTCGCGAAATTCATCATCGCCGGGTTCGAGGAAAGCGGCCACAGTGTCGATCACGTCACCGACGGGCGCGACGCGCTGAGCTATTGCATGTACAACGACTGCGAAGTTGCGGTTCTGGACCGGATGATGCCGGGCATGGACGGGTTGAACGTGCTCAAGGCCTTGCGGGCGGCGGGCCAGAACATGCCGGTGCTGATGCTGACGGCGCTTGGCGATGTGGACAACCGGGTTGAGGGGTTGCAGGCGGGTGCGGATGACTATCTGGCCAAGCCGTTCCATTTCTCCGAACTGATGGCGCGGGTTCTGGCGCTGACGCGGCGGCGGACGGATCATGTCACCCAGACCGAGCTTGAGGTGCATGACCTGACGCTGGACCTGCTGGCACGCACCGCCCGCAGGCAACATCAGCTGATCGAGTTGCAGACCAAGGAATTCGCGTTGCTGGAAATCCTGATGCGCAATGCGGGGCGGATCGTGACCCGCACCATGCTGTTGGAGAAGGTGTGGAATTTCAACTTTGATCCCAACACCAGCGTGGTCGAAACCCACATCAGCCGCCTGCGGTCCAAGGTGGACAAGCCGTTTGACGTGCCCCTGATCCACACCATTCGCAACACCGGGTATTCGATGCATGGACCGCGGTAACGTCTTTTCGGGCGGGGCGTTCCGGGTCACGGTCTATGCAACGCTGGTGCTGGCCATCGTCTTTGTCGCCACGGCGATTGCCGGATACACCTATCTTCAGGACGAACAATACGAACAGGTTCGCGCCCGCGCCGCACCGGTGATCGAGATGTACCGTGACATTCAGGCGCGCGGTGGGGACGCCGCGGTGGTCTCACATCTGAACGAGACGGCGGGGCTGGCAGGAACGACCGACCGGCTGCTGAGCGTGCGCGGTGCAAGCGGCGCGCAGATTGCCGGGCAGTTCGATCTGTCGCTGTCCCCCGGCGGCTGGCAGGTGCAGGACGTCCCCACCGATGGGGGGCACGCCTCTTACTACCTGAGCGTTGAGCAGATCGGCGGGTTGCGCTTTGTCATCGGCGAGGCGCTGGCGCCGCTGGAGCGGGTCGAGATCATTTTCATCCGCACGCTGATGATCATCGGGGGTGTGCTGTCGCTGGCCTTTATCGCGCTGGGATATCTTACCAGCCGCAGCGTGCAGCGCAAGCTGGAGCGGATGGGGCAGGCCTTGCGCGCCTTTGCCGGTGGCGACACCGATGCGCGGTTGCCTGTGGCCACCAGCAACGACCAGGTGGACCGGATCGCGCAGACGATGAACGCGCAACTGGACCGGCTGTCGGTGCTGATGACCGAGACACGCACCAGCGCCGTTGCCATTTCCCACGACCTGAAGCGGCCGCTGGCGCGGGCGCTGCTGGGGATGGAACATGCGCTGACGCTGGCCGAGCAAGGACATGTACCGCAGGAGGCGCTGGAGGACAGCCTGCACGAGCTGACCAACCTGAACGGCATTTTCGACGCAATCCTGCGGATCGCGCGCATTGACGCGGATCATGGGATGGCGCAGCCAAGGGATGTGGATCTGGTCGAGGTGGTGCGCGACATTGCCGAGACCTATCAGGTGGTGGCCGAGGAGAGCGGACAGGCGATGACGCTGTCGCTGCCGCATGTGCCCAGGCTGGTGATACAGGGCGACGCGCGCATGGTGGCGCAGATGCTGGCCAACCTGCTGCAGAACGCCGTGACCCACGGGCAGGACGGCAACCAGATCACGCTGAGCCTGAGCGACACGGATCAAGGCCCCGCCATCGAGGTTGCCGACACCGGACCCGGCATCGCCAAGGCCGATCAGGCACGGGTGTTCGACGCCTTTTTCCGCGCCGAAGAGGCCCGCAGCACGGATGGCAACGGGCTGGGCCTGACCCTGGTCAAAAGCGTGGCGGACCGGCACAGGGCGACGGTCACGCTGGCCGACAATGACCCGGGGCTGCGGGTGCGGGTGGTGTTTCCGCGCAAGGGTGCGGGAAAATTGTCCGATTTGTAAGATTTGGGACAGTTGCAGGCACGCGGGCGGGTGTAGCATTCAAGCCATTGCAACACATCCTTGAAAGGGGTTCGTCATGGCACTGCAATCACTTCTTATCATCGCGCTGATCGGCGCAATCGCGGGCTGGCTGGCCGGTTTGCTGGTGGACGGCTACGGCTTTGGCCTGATCGGCAATATCGCGGTCGGTATCCTTGGGGCGTTTATCGCGGGGCTGTTGTTCCCGATGTTCGGGCTGGCGCTGGGCGGCGGTATTCTGGCGTCGATCATTCATGCCACCATCGGGGCAGTGATCCTGTTGTTGCTGCTGCGGCTGGTCCGCCGGGCCTGATAAGCGAATTGCCCAAGGAAAAGCCCGGCTCGCCCGGGCTTTTTGCTGTCTGGCGGGAGGCCTGCTGCGCCCCGCATGAGCGGATCAGGCCGCGGTTTCTACGCTGATCCCTGCGTGGGTCTCGTTGAAGGCGCGGCGCAGGTGCTCTTCCTTGCTGCGGTCAAGGTTGGTGCGCAGGATATGCCCGCCCTTGATGCCCAGACGTTTGATCACGCGGTCGCTGGCGTCGGTGCGCATCATCATGAACAAGGCCGCCTGCCCCGGTTGCAGCACCTTGGATACGTCCTTCATGAAGTCGTCGTTGATGCCATAGTCGGTCAGCGCGCCCGACAGCGCACCGGCCCCTGCCCCCACGGCGACGCCCAGCAGCGGGTTGAAGAACAGCAGGCCCACCAGAAGCCCCCAGAAGGCACCGCCGGTGGCACCGACGGTCCAGGTGTTGACCATCTGGTTCAGCTTGATCCTGCCATCCGCATCGGCGGTGGCGACGACAGCGTCGGCCACTTCGACAAGATATTCCTTGGACATGCCAAACAGTTCGGCACGGGCCGCTTCGGCGGCGTCGGGGGTGTCGTACCCAATGACGATCAGTTCATTCATTTTCTCTCTCCATTCGTGTTCAGATTGCGGTTTCCGATGCAGTGTCAGGCCAGCGCGGTCAGGTCATCGACCAGCCGTGGCTGACGTTCAGCGATTGCCCGGTCAGCGCATTGGTCGGGAAGGCGGCAAAGACCCAGGCGACGTTCGCCACGTCCTCGACTGTGGTGAATTCCTTGTCCACGGTTTCACCCAGCATGACCTTGTTCACGACATCCTCTTCGGAAATGCCAAGGTCGCGGGCCTGTTCGGGAATCTGTTTTTCGACCAGCGGGGTTTTCACAAAGCCGGGGCAGATCACGTTGGCGCGCACGCCTTTATCGCCGCCCTCTTTCGAGATGACGCGGGCCAGTCCCAACAGGCCGTGTTTGGCGGTGACATAGGCCGCCTTCAGCGGCGATGCCTCTTTCGAGTGGACCGACCCCATAAAGATGATCGAACCGCTGCCCGCCTTGTACATATGCGGCAGGCACGCCTTGGAGGTCAGGAAGGCGCCGTCGAGATGGATCGACAGCAGCTTTTTCCATTCGTCATAGGGGAAGTCCTGCAAGGGATGCACGATCTGGATGCCGGCGTTGGAGACCAGCACATCGACGCCACCCCAGGCCTTGACCACCTGCGCCACGCCGTCGTTCACCTGTTTTTCGTCCGTGACGTTCATTTCCACGGCCATCGCCTTGCCCGGGCCCTGGGCGGTCAGGTCCTTGGCCACTTTTTCAGCCGCGTCCAGCTTGAGGTCGGCGATGACGACGCGCGCGCCGTCGGCCACGTAGCGTTTGGCGATGCCAAGGCCGATGCCGCTGGCCGCGCCGGTGATGATGCAGACTTTGTCTTTGAGGTTCATGATCTGGTTCCTTTCGGTTGCATGTTGATCAGTTGGAAGCCCACGCCAGCGCGTCATCGCGCTGGTGCAAGCCGAAGAGCTTTACCTGGGCGGGCATGTAGGGCGCGAACATCCGCACTGCGCCCGCGATCCATGAGTGGTCCGTCACAAGCGCGATCTTTTCGAAATCGCGCCAATGTTCGATGCCCAGCACCGCGTCGTCCAAAGCGGCATGGGCCGTGAAGCCGTCAAATTCGTAGCCGATTTCAAAGACCAGTCGCGCCTTGCCTTGCTCGGCCACCATCCTGTCCACGGCCAGGGCCAGGACGGTTTTGTAATCCGCGTCCTCGATCTTGCCGACGGCTTTGACGGCGATGAGGTTTTGCGGTGTGGGTTGAATGAGTTCGAACATGGGTATGTGCCTTTGTCTTGTTGGTTCCAGGTCTTAGGGTTTGGCCAGGTAGTCGTGGACGACTTCGCCCAGACCCAGCGTCAGGTCGGCCACCAGATGCACGGCGTTGACGACGTCGCGCACCGGAAGGTCAGCGACCGGGGCGAGTGCGTGGGCATGCAGGTCCAATGCGGCGGGCCCTTCCCATGCGCCTTTCAGCGTGATGTCCGTCATGTAGTAGCGGACCAGTTCGCAGATGCGCGGCGTGCAATCGACATGGGGGATGATCTTGAGCAGGAAGCTGGGGGCGGTCAGGTTTTCCAACACCGCGTCATGGTCCAGTGAGCGGTGTTTATAGCCCATGGTGCCTGTGGCCACCCGCACCGACCCCATGTCCAGCGTGCCCACCAGCGTTTCGCTTTCGACGCGCAGCGCGGGTTCGGCCAGCTTTTTGGGAAAGCCCCAGATCTCGCGGCCCCCGGCGATGGGGGCGTCGTCGTTCAGGTACATGCCATGCACGTAGCCGCCCTTTTGGCCCTTGTAGGTGACCGGGATCACCTGTCCCGCTTCGGTGTAGTCGCCAAAGCCGGTGGAATCCGGCATTCGGATGAACTCGAACTTGACCAGCGGGTCGGTGACCTCAAGCGGTTCGGGCACCACGGCGCGCAGGGCGTCCATATCGGTGCGATAGGTGATGGTCAGGAATTCACGGTTCACGAAACGGTAGGGGCCGCGCGGGTACGACGGGCTGGTGAGTGGCATCGAGAAGGCCCGGGCGGTGACATCTGTAACTTTCATTTCGATTTTCCTTTGGTCGGTGTGTCAGGCGCGCCGAGGTCGAACAGTTGCAAGCCGTCCTGCCCTGCAACGCGCGATTTCCAGTCTTTGTGGTTCAGGGTGCGGTCCACGTCCTGCTGGCCCTCGTTCCAGTGCTGGGTCATGGACAGGCGTGAGAATTCATAGTCCTTGGCACCGCCCTCGAAGCTTTGCTTGCGGTGGATCAGCTCGACCAATGTGATCGGGCAATCGGGGCCAGTGGCCTGCAGGGCGCGCAGGTCGGGGTTGTCACGCAGATCCTGCGGCAGCGCGGCGGCCAGTCGGTTCGCGGTCATGCGGATGTCGTGCAATTGGCGATAGCGGTCGGTGGTCAGGCGGGTGCGGCTGGAATACTGGATGTCCTTTTGACGCTGTGCCACATCGGTCATCGCGGCGGGCACCGTGTCGCGGGCGCTGAACAGGTCGATCTGGAAGATCAGCGCCGGGTCCACACCGAGGTTGTCCATGACGAACTGCAGCGGCGTGTTCGAGACCAGCCCGCCATCCCAGTAAAACCGCCCGTCGATCTCGACCGGGGCGAACCCCGGCGGCAAGGCACCGCTGGCCATGATGTGTTCGGGGGTGATGCGCGTTTTCGCACTGTCGAAGTAGACGAAGTTTGCGGTTTCGACATCCACGGCCCCGACGCTGAGGCGCGGGCCAGTGGTGTTCAGGTGGTCGAAGTCCACAAACTCCAGCAGCGTGTCGCGCAGCGGCGTGGTGTCATAGACGCTGATTGCGGAGTGGTGGGAAAGCGGCAGGAACGCAGCGGGCGGGCGCGGTTTGAAAAAGCCCGGAACCCCCGTCGCCATGACGGTGGCTGCGGCCGCCTCGCCATAGATCATGCGGCCGAACGGGCCGACAAACCACGGGGCGATGGCCAGCCGCGACGTGACACGATCCCAGAACCCCTGGAGGGCCGCGAGCCGCTTTTCCGGTTCATTGCCGCAGATCAGAGCGGCGTTGATTGCACCGATGGAAATGCCTGCAACCCAATCCGGCCTGAGACCGGAGTCGGCCAGCGCCTGATAGGCCCCGGCCTGATAAGCACCCAGCGCCCCGCCGCCCTGCAAGACCAGGACGATATGTTCCTTGATTTCTGCCATCGCATCAAACTCCATCCGGTATCGCGTGAAACGGCGATACTTCTTGAGTTTGGTATGACGGAGAGGTCCGGCCTCCAGTTTGTCCGAAGCTTACTTAAATGTATGAAACTGGAGGGGGTGCGATGGACAGGTTTACGGCGCAGTATCAGCCGCATCAAAGACCACGACGAATGTGGTGCCGACGCCAAGTTCGCTGTCATAGGTGATCTCGCCGCCATGCGCCTCGACGATGCGCTTGGAAATGCTGAGCCCCAGGCCCGAGCCTTCGAACTGACGGTCGTCCTGGCTGTCGATCTGGAAGAATTCTTCGAAGATATGGGTTTCGGTCCCCTTGGGAATTCCGATGCCCTCATCCCTGACCCGCAGGTACACTTGATCGTCCAGCGTTTCGACAGTGACGCGCACGTCGCCACCGACATTGGAAAACTTGGCGGCATTGGACAGAAGGTTCAGCAGCACCTGTTCAATCCGCTTCTTGTCGCCCTCGATCCAATGTTCATCCGGCGTGGCATCGACGCGGATGGTCACGTTGACCCGCTGGGCATAAGGCAAGGTCTGCTCGACCGCCTCATGCGCGAGGCGGCCAAGGTCCAGCCGTTCCTTGTTCAGAGTCATGTGACCTGCATCCGAAGATTGCAGGAACAGCAGGTCACCCACCAGATCTCCCAAACGGTCGCTGTTGCGCCCCGCCATTTCCAGCAGGCGCCCCATCTTGTCGGGTGGTTTGCCCAGAACGCCCGAATTGATCATGTCCAGCGCCCCCTTGATCGAGGTCAGGGGCGTGCGCAATTCGTGGCTGACCGTCGCCAGAAAGCGGGTTTTTGCGTCGACGGCGGACAGCGCCCGTTTGTGTTCGTTCTCAAGCTCGATCCGGCTGGCCAGTTGGACCGAATAGCCGACCAGAAAATTTCGCGCCAGTTCCACGATGAACCCCAAGACAAAGAGCACCGTGAACAGGCTCATCCAGATTTCCGAGTTCAGGGGAGGTTGAACGATGACGACATCCCGAATCGGTATGTACAAGATTGCCGCCACGTAAATGAACAATCGCAAGGCGAGTACCAAGAGAAAGTGATGATTGTTCATGGCCGCGAAAATCGAAGCCGAGACCAGCATGAACAGCGGGAAAAAGTGCCCGCCGCCCAGACCCTGAAGCCGGGCGATCGAGATGCAGAACATCGAGATCGTCAGGGCGCTTAAGAAAGTGCCGATATAGACTTTTACCATGTCCCTGCGGAACACGCGCGGCGTCAGGGACTTGCGCTTTAGAACGGTGTTAAACACTTTGAAATCAAAGAGTTCACACAGAATTACGGCAGCAAAATAGAACGCTGCCGTGCCCCAGTCATAGTAAAAACCCGTGAGCAGAATGGCCGCCGAATAGATAACAAAACGCTGGATGAACAGCTTTTGGCCGATCTGAGCATAGTCCCGCAGCCGGTGCCTATCGGCCCAGGTCACGTGTGCTTTCAGGCCGAGCGGCGTGTCAGGAACAACAATTTTTGTCATTTCCATATTCGATTAATGCGCCGGAGCGCGCCCACTATTGTTGCAAAAAGATCAACAAAACCACCCTAACGGGAAATATTGTCAGTAAAGTGGCAAAATATGGGTCTAATCGTATTAGTTGTTCTTGGTAGAACCACTCAACCTAAAAGGCAAACGAGACGATGGAATCCTCTGCACACAACGGAACCGCGGCCGCTCACTTTCCCGGTCTACGTCCGCAGGCTCCAGAGAAACCTGCCCGAAATGATCGGTCTTTCAAGCCTCGGTCCGAATATCTGAACGTCGAAGCCGTGAACGCGCCGGCCAACCGGATCATGGCGACGACGGTGTCCGTCGCCAACCAGCACCGGTTTGGCGAGTTGTATGTTGATTTCCTGCGGGCCAGGAAACGTGTCTTTATCGATCACAAGAAATGGGACCTGCCGAACACCGACGGCATGGAATTCGACCAATACGATACGCCACAAAGCTCGGCCGTGGTGGTGCATGAGTTCGGGCGGGTGCTGGCCGGTGTGCGGTTGCTGCCGACCACGGCCTATTGCGGGTGCTATACCTACATGCTGAAGGACGCGCAGCGAGGGCTGTTGCAGGACATCCCGGAAACGGTTCTGTACCAGGAAGCGCCCGTTGCGCCCCATGTGATCGAGGCGACCCGGCTTTTCATCACGCCCGATGTTTCGGCAGAGCGGCGGATGCTTGTGCAAACCAAGCTGATGCAGGCGATGGCCAGTTCGGCCAATGCCCAGGGCGCAAAGTTCGTCATCGGCATTGTCCCCGCCATTTTCCAGCGGTGGATGACGCGTCTGGGGTTCAGCGCAGTCCCGATGGGCCCCAAGCTGAACATCAGCGGCGACAACACGCAGGCCGCGATCATGAACGTCAGTTCCGCCGTGTCATGGGATCAGGCAACCGCGGTTTAGACGGCCGACCCCAGGTGCCAAGGTTTGCGGGCTGCCCGGACAGGGTGGCCTGAATTGCCTGTACGAACGCATCCCGCCCTTTCATTTAGGCGCAAAAGCGTTAACAGATGGTAAATGCAGGCGACAATTATGCCCGTGCAAGCGTGACCATCAAAGGACAACAGCCGTGCCCGCCAAAGCATATGCCGCAATCGCATGTCTGGTGATGCTGTTGCCTGTCTGTTGTTTTGCACAACAGCTTTCGACGCCTCTTCCTGAGGCATATCAGGTGGCACAATCCTATTCCTGCGGGCGAACCTGTGGTCAGGTCGGCAGTTGCCGCGAGGCTGTCTATCAATGGTGCGTCTGCGGCTATGCCCGTGCAGATGGCGATCACGACGGGGTGCCTTGTGAAAAGCTTTGCGGTCAAAGCACGCCTGCGTCGCTGGCGCGGGTGCAGGACCTGAAGGCAGAGTTCGGCTGTCGGTAGGACCTGCGGAAGTCAGAACCAGACCGGAGACCTGAAAAACGATGCCCCCCGCGCTGCGGCGGCGGGGGGCGGTCAATGCTCAGCGGGCCAGGCCGAGCGATTGCAGATACTCCACCGAAGGCAGAATGCCGTCCTTGTCGCGCAGTTCCAGGATCAGGCGCGGGTTGCTGCCCAACTCGCCCAGCGCGCGAAAGACGGCCTCCCAGCGGATGGTGCCCTGCCCGATGGACCAGTGACGGTCGGCGTATCCGTCCGCGTCCTGAAGGTGGATGTGCTGCAACCGGTCACCGGCACGGCGCACGTAGAAATCCACCGGTGCCGCACCATTCGTGCCGTGTGCGTAATGCGCGTGCCCGGTGTCAATCGACACGGCCATGGCGGGCGAATTAAAGCTGTCGGCCAGCGCGCAGCGGATGTCGGCGTCGATGTCCTCGATGTTTTCGATCACCATGGTCACACCGCAATCCTCGGCGCGTTTCACGACTTCGTCCATGGTGTCATGGCAGTTTTCCACCAGCCGGTCGTATTCCTTGCGCGCGGGCGCGTTGTCCAGGTTGTTGAAGCTCCACGTGGTGTAGGGGCTGTGAATGACCATCTGGGT
The DNA here is from genome assembly GCF_900129395.1 of Pseudosulfitobacter pseudonitzschiae. Lineage (GTDB taxonomy): Bacteria > Pseudomonadota > Alphaproteobacteria > Rhodobacterales > Rhodobacteraceae > Pseudosulfitobacter > Pseudosulfitobacter pseudonitzschiae. The sequence goes on along the minus strand of NZ_FQVP01000002.1, from coordinate 231,250 downwards.
GGCCCCCAGATATTCGCACACCTCGATGCCCTGCAAATGCTTGCGCTTGTTCAGCGCGCGCATTTCGGTGTCCGGGCTGGCGATGTTCAGGCCCCAGAACGGCCCGTGAATGCCCAGCCGTCCGGTGTATCCGGTCAGCAGGTTTCGGGCGTGGTCGGCGACTGTTTTCCAGTCGTCGTTCAGCAGATCGCCGTCGCAGAAATCCTGAATTTCCAGATCGCGGTTTTCGGACAGGATGAAATCCTGAAGCGTTTCAAGCGTGGCCGTCGGCATAGCGGCGCCCAGCAGCGGAAGATCGGTCATGGTGTGGTCCTTGCGTGTTGAGTGAAGGGGAAAGCTTAAACAGTGGCAGCGACGCTGGGTTGGGTCAGGCGGGCCAGCAGACTGCCAAGCTGTTCGGCACCGTGCACCACGTGGTCGGCCCCTGCCGCGCGCAGCGTGTCGGCATGGTTCGCGCGATGGTCAGCCGGCCCGACAAAGCCGATGGCCAGAACACCGGCCGCGCGGGCACAGCGGATGCCGTGAATGTTGTCATCGATGAACACCGCGCAATCTGCGGCGGTGTGCATCTGCGCCAGACAATGCAGGGCCAGATCGGGCGCCGGCTTGCTGTGCGCGACGTGGTCGGCGCTGTAGATATGAGGGCCGAAAAAAGCGGCCAGCGGGGTACGGCCAAGGCTTGCGCGCAAACGGTCAACGCCGCTGTTGGACGCGACACAAACCGGCACATCCAGCGCGGCCAGAAGGCGGTGCATCCCGGGCACGGGCGGAACGCCTTGGGCGAACAAGGCCTCAAGCCGTGCGCCCGCGTCGGTCAGGACGTGCGTGGCATTCAGCCCCAGTCCGGCGATCAATGCGTGGGTTTCATCCCGTCCTGCGCCGGAAAACGTCCGCTCGGCGGTTTGCGTCGTCATCGGCACGCCCGCATCGGAAATGGCGCCGGCCAAGGCAGTGGCCCCCATGGCCTCGCTGTCGATCAGCACACCGTCACAGTCGAAAATGACCAGCTCTATGGCAGTCATATCGCCATCTCCTGCGCCATGATCCTGTGCGCCAGTCGCGGGTCATCGGTGGTCAGAAACCCGACACCGCGGCCCAACCAACGTGCAATCAGGTCAGGATTGTTCAACGTCCAGACGCCCAGCTGCTCCAACGGAAACAAGCGGGTGATCAGGTCGAATTCAGCCTCGAACAGCGCGTGATGCACGGCCACCAAACCGGCAAGATCACCCAGCCCGTCAAAGAACGCCGCGACGCCACCCTGACGGTCGACCCAATCGCGGTTGACCGAGATCTTGCGCGCACATTCCGGTGCCGTGTCGCGGATCATGCGCAACACGCCGGTGTCGAAACTGTGCAGAACCGTGCGTGATACCAGATCATAGGCGCGCAGCGTCTCAACCGTGGCGGCAATCAGCGCGGGGTCGTAGAACCCGGTCTCGTCTGCCTTGATCTCGGGGAACAGCCGCAGGCCCGGCACGTGGGCGAGGATATCCAGCACTTCGGCCAAGGTCGGCACGCCTTCGGCAATCTCGCCGTCGGGGCCGATCAGGCGCAGGTCGTGGCGGGTGGCGTCGGTCAGCGTGCGCACCGGCCCTGTGCCCGTTGTCGAGCGGTCCAGCGTGGCGTCGTGGATCACCAGAACCTCGCCGCCTGCGCCCAGATGCAGGTCGAATTCCACCGCGCCGACGCCCAGTTCCACCACATTGCGGAACCCGGACAGGGAGTTTTCCGCCCACAGATTGCGTGCGCCGCGATGGGCGATAATTTGGGTCACGTCAGGTGTCCTTTGTCAGCGAATAGTCGGGTCAAGCTTGTCGCGCAGCCAGTCCCCGACCAGCGAGATCGACAGCGTCGTCATCATGATCACAAAGGCAGGCCCCAGCATGATCCACGGCGCGCGGGTCAGATATTCGCGGCCAAAGCCGACCATATTGCCCAGCGAGCTTTCGGGGGGCTGCACGCCCAGGCCCAGGAACGACAGCCCGCTTTCCATCAGGATGATCTCGGGGAAGGTCAGGGTCATCGACACGATCAGGGTAGAGGCGACGTTGGGCAGGATGTGCCGCAGGTACACCCGCGATGGCTTGGCGCCCAGTTGCACCACAGCCGAGGCATAGCCCTGCGCCCCCGCCGAAATCGCCAGACCGCGCGAGATGCGGGCGTACCGTTCCCAGCCGTAGAACCCCATCAGTCCGACCAGAAGCACCATGGACGAGCCGAAGAACGCCAGGACCGCCAGCGACAGGATCAGGAACGGCAGCGCCGCCTGAAAGTCGGCCAGCACCAGGATCAGGTGTTCGACCACGCCACGAAACTGTGCCGCGAGAAAGCCAAGCGTGGTGCCGAAAAACGCCGACAGCAGCGTCGCGCCAAAGGCGATCGCCAGCGACACGCGAATGGACTGGATCAGCCGCGAGAGCACATCACGGCCCAGCTCGTCCGTGCCCAGCAGGTGACCGGGGCTAAGCGGGCCGACCAGACGCGCCGACAGGTCCATCTGCGTCACGTCATAGGGACGGATGAGGTCGGCGAAAACGGCCGTGAACACCATCAGCCCCAGCCACGCCAGCCCAAAGGCCACCAGCAGCGGCACCCTGATCCGCAAGCGCCGTACCAGCGAGGGGGCCGCGGTGATGTTTGTTGCCTGAGCGGTCATATCACTGTCCTTTAATGTGCGGCGGCTTTGGCCCGCAGGCGCGGGTCCAGCAGGCCATAGGCGAAATCGACACAGAGGTTGGCGATGACCATGGCCGAGGCGATCACCAGCAGCAGGCATTGCACCACCGCCAGATCACGGTTCGACACCGACACGATCAGCAACCTGCCGATGCCGGGCCATGAGAAAATGCTTTCGACCACCACGGCCCCCGCGATCAGCGACCCGACCATGAAGCCGACGATGGTCACGATCGGGACCGAGGCATTGGGCAACGCGTGTTTCCACACCACGTCGCGCCAGCTTAGCCCCTTGGCCATGGCGGTGCGGATATAGGGCTGGCCCATGACTTCGATCATCGCCGAGCGCGAGAAGCGGGCAAGGATGCCGATACCGCCGACCGACATGGTGGCAATCGGCAGGATCGCGTGTTGCCAACTGTCCTGCCCGCCGGATGGCAACCAGCCCAGCGTGACGGCAAAGACCAGAACCAGCACCAGCCCCATGACAAAGGACGGGATGGTAAAGCCGAATATAGACAGCATGATAACCCCGCGATCCGCCACGGATTCACGGTGCAAGGCGGCGTAGACGCCTGCGGGAATGCCGACGCCAAGCTGGATCAACAGCGTCGGCACGGTCAGGGCCAGCGTGGCGGGCACCCGTTCCAGCACCAGATCGATCGCCGGAGAGCGGTCGCGCATGGACACGCCGAAATCCAGTTGGGCGATGGATTTGAGATAGGCAAGATACTGTTTCCACAGCGGATCGTCCAAACCCCACCGGGCGCGGAACGCCGCTATGCTGTCGGTGGGTGCATCCGGTCCCAGCAGGATCGAGGCAGGATCGCCCGACAGGCGCAGCACCACAAAGGCAAAGGTCATCACCAACAGGATCGTCAGCACCGCGCGGAACAGGCGGGTCACAAAATAGTTCAGCATCGTGTGGCTTTCGGGGTCATGGCGCGCGCCATCAGGCGGCCTGTCCGGCGTGGCTGGCGTCCAGCAGGTGACAGGCGGCGCGGCGCGCGGGGGCGGTGGGTTGCAAGGGCGGAACGGATTGCGCACAAATCTGCAGCGCCGCCGCACAGCGCGGGTGGAACGCACATCCCGCAGGGCGTTGCGCGGGGTTTGGCGGCTCGCCCTTCAGCAGGATGCGGCCTTGCAGCCGTTTTCCGGGCACCGGCACCGACGACACCAACGCTTGGGTATAGGGGTGTTCGGGCTGCGCGAAAATCTGGTCCGAGCTGGCCTCTTCCACGATCCGGCCAAGGTACATCACCGCGACACGGTCACAGATGTTGCGCACGACTTTCAGGTCGTGACTGATGAACACCATGGCGATCCCGTGGCGTTCCTGAAGATCGCGCAGCAGGTTGACCACCTGCGCCTGAATCGACACATCCAGCGCCGACACCGGCTCATCACAGACCAGCAGACGGGGCGATGTGGCCAAGGCGCGGGCGATGATCACCCGCTGGCGCTGGCCGCCCGACAACTCGTGGGGATAGCGCGCGCCCTGATCCTGCCGCAGGCCCACCTGCGCCATCAGTTCGGCCACGCGTTCGGCCAGTTCGGCCCCGGTGGCAAGGCCGTGGATCTCCAGCGGCTCGCCGATCTGGCGGGCGATGGTCAGCCGGCGGTCCAATGCGGCCAACGGGTCCTGATAGACAAACTGCATCTGTGCGCGCAACGCCCGCCACGGCGCACTGTGCAGCGCGGGCATGGGCTGGCCGTCGAACAGCACCTGCCCTTCGGTCGGGGCATCAATGCCCAGCAGCATCCGGCCCAGCGTCGACTTGCCCGAACCGCTTTCCCCAACGATGCCCAACGTTTCGCCCGGGTTCAGGGTCAGATCGACACCGTCGACCGCCCTCACCAAGGACGGTTTGGTGAACAGGGATTTCTGGCCCGCGTAACAGCGGACCAGCCCGCGCGCTTGCAGCAATGCGGTCATGCCGGCAGCCTTTCGTCGGTGGCAGCAGTGCCGGTGGCGGGCGCCGTGACCGGATAGAAACAAGCCAACTGGCGGCCATCCTGCTGTGGTTTCAGCGCGGGTACGTCGCTGTTGCAGAACGCCTGCGCCTTGGCGCAGCGCGGGGCAAAGGCGCAGCCTTGGGGCATATGGCGCGGGTCCGGCACGGTGCCGTGGATCGGGATCAACCGGTCGCGCGTGCCGTCCAGTCGCGGGATCGCGTCGAACAGGCCACGGGTGTAGGGGTGGCGCGGTGCGTCGAACATCGGGCCGATGGCACCGCTTTCAACGATCCGGCCTGCGTACATCACATGCACACGGTCACAGATCGCACCAACCGCGCCCAGATCGTGGCTGATGAACACCATGCCCATCCCCGTTTCGCGGCGCAATGTCGCCAGAAGGTCAAGGATTTGCGCCTGAATCGTGGCGTCCAGCGCCGTCGTGGGTTCATCGGCGATCAAAAGATCCGGCGCGCCGGCCAGCGCCATGGCGATCATCACGCGCTGGCACTGGCCGCCGGAAAACTCGTGCGGGTACAGATCGACCCGTTTGGATGCGCCCGGAATGCCGACCATATCCAGCAAGCGCACGGCCTCAATCCGGCCTGCGCGGCGGTCCATGCCACGGTGCAACCGCAGGCTCTCGCCAATCTGGTGACCGACGGTGCGCACCGGGTTCAGCGACGACGACGGGTCTTGAAAAATCATCGCGACCTTGCCACCGCGCACCCCCTCGACGGCGGCGCGTCCGGTGCCGATCAACTGCTGGCCTTCGACGGTCACCGATCCGCTGACCGTCGCCTTGCCCGGCAACAGGCCCAGTGCGGCCAGCCAGGTCACCGACTTGCCGCAGCCGGATTCACCCACCAGCCCCAGCGCCTCGCCCTTGGCGACATCAAGATTGATGCCGTGCAGAACCTGAACCCCATCAAAGGAAACTTTCAGGTCACGTATGGAAACATAAGACATTTCAGGCTTTCAAATAGCCTGTGGCGCAGCAGGATCGCTGCGCCACAGGTATCGGGTTTGGGTCAGGACGCGTTCCAGTTGTCGGCGCGGAAATCCATCGCAAAGGCCGGTGCGGCCTTCCAGTTCAGGTCCGATTTCATGCCGGTGAACACGCAGTTCTGGTGCAGGACCTGGAATGCGGGATCTTCACGCTCGGTGATTTCCAGCATCCGCGCGAACGCTTTTTTGCGCGCGCCGCGATCCGTCGACTTCTGCATGAAGTTCGACAGCTCGTTCATTTCGACGTTGGTCCATTCGTGCTGCTGTTGCTGCAAACCGTTCGGCCCATGCTGCGCCACAATCGACGACACCGGATCGTTGAACGTGGCCGAGTTCGACCAGTCGCGGATGCCGCGTGTGTCGTTGTCTTCCAGCACCTGGCCCCAGTTTTCGACCATCTGGATTTCGACGTTCAGGCCCGCCTGCTTCCACATCTCGACCATGATCTGCGCGTTCGAAACCTGGTTGATGTAATAGTTGTTCAGCACGCGGAACGGGATCGCATCGCCCTGATAGCCGGACTGTTTCACCAGATCGCGCGCCATTTCCAGGTTGAACTCGGGGGCGGTCCAGCCCTTGATGAACATGTCATCGTAGAATTCAAATTGCAGACCTGCGGGCACTTTGGTCTGGCCGTCCCACAAGGCGTTGACGATCAGCTGGCGGTCGATCGAATGGGTCATGGCGCGGCGGATCAGCGGGTCGGACAGGACCGGGTGCACCTTGTCAAAGACCTGAATGCGGTGGTTCAGAATGGTCGAGCCCTGCACCTCAAGCCCGGCGGTGTTGCGCACGGCGTCCAGTTGGTCGGGCGGCAGGTCGCAGGCAAAATCGTATTCGCCGGACAGCAGACCGTTCACGCGGCTGGCCACTTCGGGCACTTCCAGGAACCGGATTTCCGCCAGCGGCGGGCGGCCGCCCCAATAGTCATCGTGTGCGACCAGTGTCAGCGACACGTCGGGGCGGTATTCCTGCACCTTATAGGCGCCGGTCGTCACGGGCGCGTTGGCCCAGTCGGCATATGTCGCAGCTTCGTCCCACGCACGGCGGCTGGCGATCTGCGAGCCAAAGGCGATCAGGCGCCCTTCAAGCGTCACATCAGGCGATGCGTTGTGGAACCGCACGGTGTACTTATCCACCGCTTCGACACCGCGCAGGGCGGGCCACAGACGACGGCCCACACCGGGCACACCGGCGGGCAGTTCCTTGTCTGTCTTGGGCTTGAAATTGTCCGCATACAGCGTTTCGCCGCCGTCGGGCTGGGTCCCCGCAAACACACGTTCGTCCGAGAACGAAAACACCACGTCGTCGGCGGTCATTTCGTCGCCGTTGTGGAATCTCACGCCTTCGCGCAGCTTCAGTTCGATGGTCTTGTCATCCAGACGCTTCCAGCTTGTCGCAAGACCGGGCACACCACCCTGATCGCCCATCCAGTTGCGGTTGATCAGACCTTCCCACAGGTTGGGGAAAAACACGCGTTCACCGACGTTGGACTGTTCGTTCCAGACATCCATCGTGTTGTTGTTGGTGATCTTTTGGACGGCGATGGTGACGGTGCGGCGCTGGGATTGTGCGAACGACAGCCCCGGCAGAGCCAAAGAGCCGGCAGCGGCCCCCATAAGTCCAAGAGCGTGGCGGCGATGAATAAGCATGAGGCAAACCTTTGCAGATATCAGCCCCACAGGTCGGGGCTGGTTTCGGCGCTTTATCGGTGTGCTGTGCGACAGTTCCGTGATGGTTTCTTGAACAATTTGTCTCAACTCTGCGGACGACCAAACCCACGGTTGTATCGGGCGTGTGAGGGGCAAACGCTGCTGCGCAAATGCTGCCGGAACAGCACCTGCTTATGTCCGGTGGCGGTTTGGAGGGGAAAATGGCGAGCCGTGGAGGACTCGAACCCCCGACCTGAGAATTAGAAGTTCCCTGCTCTAATCCAGCTGAGCTAACGGCCCGCGTTTATTGCGGCTGTGTTAGCCAATTCCCCCGCTTTGTCAACTTGGTCGCCAATCGGGCGACCGGAAAGACGGGCCGCGGTAGCGCAGGCAGTTTCGACCGCCGCAAAAGGAACCATCCGAACAAGGGCGTGTTGAGACCATGTGATAGAAGGAGATCCATCATGAAACTCAGTAAAACCCTGCTCGCCTCCGCGATTTGCCTGCCGCTGGCGCTGCCTGCATTTGCCGAAGGGCACATGACCCCGGCTGCCACGGCAGATGTCAAAGGCGCCGAGGACGGCCTGTCCGGGACGGTGACGCTGAACCAGACCGCGTCGGGCATGACGCTGGTTCAGATCGACCTGACCGGCGTGCCCGAAGGGGAACATGGCGTGCACCTGCATGAGACAGGCGATTGTTCTGCGGCTGATTTCAAATCGGCAGGTGGCCATATTTCGGGCGACCAGAACCACGGTATCCTGAGCGAGGGCGGGCCGCATCCCGGTGACATGCCGAACATGACCGTGGGCGCCGACGGCATCCTGAAAGCGGATGTGTTCCTGAGTACGCTGGATCTGGACAGCATGATCATGGATGAGGATGGCGCTGCGTTTGTCGTCCACTCGGGTGCGGATGATTACACATCGCAACCTGCGGGTGACGCGGGATCGCGCATTGCCTGTGGCGTGTTCGAACCCGCGAGCTGACGCTAAAGCGTTCGCGTCATAAAGACACTCAGGGGATCAAGGTGGTAGCTTCCGAAGGGCGGGCATACCTCGAACCCCTGGGCGCGGTACATTGCGCGCGCCGGCGCGAAAAGCTCGCTCGTACCGGTTTCCAGGCTGAGCCGCTGCATATCCTTGGCGCGGGCCAGATCCATCAGGCCGCACAAGATCGCCTTTCCGATACCGCGCCCGCGGGCCTCGGCGGCGGTGTGCATGGATTTCAATTCGCCATGCTGCGCATCAAGCGGTTTCAGCGCGCCGACACCCAGCACCGCGTTCCCGTCCCTTGCCGCCAACAGCACCGCGCCCGCGCCGAAAAGCGTTTCCGGGTCCATCACGTGGCAGCTTTCGGGCGGCGTATCCGCCTGCATCGTCTGCATGTGGCGCAGCAAGAGCGCACTGACCTGGACATCATCTGCGGTTGCGGTGGTGATGGTAAGAGGCATGAGACAGCTCTGACGTTGTGGGTGTTGTGCCCTACTCTGCCTCGGCCACGGCCAGGTGCGCCAGTTCCAAAATCGCATCACGGCTGTCGGCCACGGCAATAAAGCGTCCGTTGTGACAAAATTTGGCGCCTTTGACGCCCGAAGCCGCTTCCAGCGCCGCATCGGTCAATCCGGCCCATGCGGCGGGAAGGTCGGCGCGCGCCTCGAATGTATCATCTCCGGTGCGGATGGTGGTCAGCGTCCAGTCCTCGCCGCGCGGGTGCACCACGAACAACAGGTGGTCGGCGCCTGCTTTCTCGATCCCTGCGCGGAACGGCATGCCCATCGGCAGTTCCAGAATACGCCCCTCGGCAGCCTGCTCGATGGCGGCCATCACGATCGCCTCGGCGCGGAGTTTGGCGGCCCGGCGGTGCACCTGTGCCTCGACCAGCGCACGCGCAACCGACAGGGCATCGAGAAATGCGCGGTCGTCGGCCCCCTTGGTGTGGTCGTCGAACTGAGGTTTGAGGCTTTCCAAAAGCACCGGCAGCGTCAGCCCCACGAATGGACCCGCCTCCGAGGCGTTCACCGTGCCATTGTCCAACAGGTCAATCGGCAGCACGAAACTGCGGTCGAAACTGGCATGGATCGTGTCGACGTCCTGATGTGGCACATCCATCGCCGTCAGGTAGTCGCGGCCATAGTGCGCCCAGATCAAACCGAACGAGCTGTAAGGCTGGCCATCCTCGCGCAGCGGGTTGGGACGCTGGTGATGGTCAAAAATCTGTGCTGCCGCATCAAACTGGCCACCCACGTCATAGATGATACGGTCCGTGTCCGGCGTGATCCACGCCTTGTCCCGGCTGCGCACAAGCTGTGCGTTCGGAAACAGCCGCGTCAAGATGACTGAGGACAGAAGTTCGTCGGCATGGAAGCCGCCGGAATGGGTAACAAGGTGGTTAATCGTCATGGCAATGCCTTACTGGAGACTCGTGACCTTGTGGCCGCGCTTTGGGTACCGGATTGGACGTGCGGTCCGCTGCGTGCTGCGGGCGTTTCGTGGACAGCTTGACCGCCCTATCACGACGGCGTGAGACGGGCCAAGGCATGGAGATGCAGCGCATCGCAAAATGAGAGGTCCGCGCGCCAAAAAATCGCATAAGTTGCATTTTTGACGCGCGGGTCCCGGCTGTATTTCTACCGGGTTGAGCCAAACGCGGCCCTGTTCAAATGCGGATTGCACAGGCCTTTTCCGGCACGAAACACCGGTGACGCCGCTTGCGGACAGGTCGGAATGGCGCCTGCCGGATGAGCGGAAACCGCTGGCATATCCGGCCAAAATTTCTTTGGATCAAAAACCCGAACATCAACATCTTGACAGAAATTCCGCATTCAACCACTAACTGTTGTGTCATGGTTCTTCCGATGCGAGTCGGAAGTGAAAAGGGAAGCCGGTGCGGTGCATGTACCAAATCCGGCGCTGCCCCCGCAACTGTAAGCGGCGAGCGACGCTGAGATGCCACTGGGAAACGTTCCGGGAAGGCCAGCCAAGTTTCGACCCGCAAGCCAGGAGACCTGCCTGACAACGACAAGACGAAACCGTGCGGCGGGCACGGGGGCGTGGTGTGGACAGGAATGCCCTGCCCCATACCCCGTGCCTGTTCCCACGCAAAGCCAGAGGAACAACAGGCATGACCATCACCGTTTATTCTAAACCCGCATGCGTGCAATGCACCGCCACGACCCGCGCATTGGACGCAAAGGGGCTGTCCTATGCCGTGATCGACCTGACGCAGGATTCCGCGGCAATGGCGCATGTGACCGCGCTTGGCTATCGGCAGGCCCCGGTGGTGATCGCGGACGACACCCATTGGGCCGGATTCCGGCCCGATATGATCGGTCAACTGGCCTGATCCGGTGGGCGGGCTGATCTATTATTCCTCGGCCTCGGGCAATACTGCACGGTTCGTCGCGGGGCTGGGGCTGGCGGCGGACCGCATTCCGATCAACGACGCGGCCCCCTTCCCCGACTGCGAAGGTCCTTACGTCCTGATCTGTCCGACCTATGCCGATGGCGCAGGGCGTGGTGCGGTGCCCAAGCAGGTGATCCGTTTCCTCAACGCCCCCGCCCGACGCGCGCGGCTGCGGGGCGTGATCGGTGCGGGCAACCGCAACTTTGGCCAGACCTATGCCCGCGCCGCCGATGTGATCGCCGCGAAATGCGGTGTGCCCGTGCTGTATAAATTCGAGCTGGCGGGAACGCCGACCGATATTGCCCGCGTCCGTGCGGGTCTTGACACCCTTTGGAGTTCCGAATGCTTGACACTGTAAACCCCGCGCTGGACTACCACGCCCTGAACGCGATGCTGAACCTTTATGACGGGGACGGAAACATCCGGTTTGACGCGGACCGGATGGCCGCGCGGCAGTATTTCCTGCAACACGTAAACCAGAACACTGTTTTCTTTCACAGCCTTGACGAAAAGTTGGGCTACCTCGTCGAGGAAGGCTATTACGAAGCTGCGGTGCTGGATCAGTATTCCCGCAATTTCCACCGTGCGATCTGGGAGGCGGCCTTTGCGCGCAAGTTCCGGTTTCAGACTTTCCTCGGGGCGTTCAAATATTACACCAGCTACACGCTGAAAACCCGCGACGGGCAGCGATACCTTGAGCGGTACGAAGACCGGGTGGTGATGGTCGCCCTGACGCTGGCGCGCGGGGACGAGGCGCTGGCGATGCGGTTCATGGAAGAAATGCTGTCGGGCCGGTTCCAGCCTGCGACGCCGACCTTTCTCAATGCCGGCAAGGCGTCGCGCGGCGAGCTGATTTCGTGTTTCCTGCTGCGGCTGGAGGACAACATGGAGAGCATCGGGCGCGGGATCAATTCCGCCCTGCAACTCTCAAAGCGCGGTGGCGGTGTGGCGTTGATGCTGACCAACCTGCGCGAGTCGGGCGCCCCCATCAAGGGGATCGAAAACCAGTCGTCGGGCGTCATTCCGGTGATGAAACTGCTGGAGGACAGCTTTAGCTATGCCAACCAGCTGGGCGCGCGGCAGGGCGCGGGCGCGGTGTATCTGAACGCGCATCACCCGGATATTTTGCAGTTTCTGGACACCAAACGCGAGAATGCGGACGAGAAGATCAGGATCAAGACCCTAAGCCTTGGGGTGGTGATCCCCGATGTCACCTTTGAATTGGCCAAGCGGAACGAGGACATGTACCTGTTTTCGCCGCATGACGTGGCAAAGGTCTACGGGGTTCCGTTTTCCGAAATTTCCGTCACCGAGAAATACGCCGAGATGGTCGATGACAAGCGCATCCGCAAGCGCAAGATCAACGCGCGGGATTTCTTTCAGACCATTGCCGAAATCCAGTTCGAAAGCGGCTATCCTTACGTGATGTTCGAGGACACGGTGAACCGCGCCAACCCGATTGCGGGGCGGATCACCATGTCGAATCTGTGTTCGGAAATCCTGCAGGTCAACGAGGCGTCCGAGTTCAACGACGACCTGAGTTATGCCCATCTGGGCAGCGATATTTCCTGCAACCTTGGCAGCCTGAACATTGCCGCCGCGATGGACGGCCCGGATTTTGGCAACACGATTGAGACCGCGATCCGCGCGCTGACGGCCGTGTCCGAGATGTCGTCAATCGATTCCGTCCCCTCGGTCCGGCGTGGCAATGACGAGGCCCATGCGGTCGGGCTGGGACAGATGAACCTGCACGGGTTCCTGGCACGCGAGCGCATCCATTACGGAAGCGATGCCGGGGTCGAGTTCACGTCGGTCTATTTCGCCGCTGTCGCCTATCACGCACTGCGGGCGTCGAACCTGCTGGCGCGCGAGCATGGCGAAAGCTTCAAGGGGTTCGCAGACTCGAAATACGCGGATGGCAGTTTCTTCGAGACCTATCTTTCGCAGGACTGGCTGCCCACCCTGCCCGATGTCGTGCGGGTGTTCGAGGGCATCACGCTTCCGACGCGCGACGACTGGGCCGCGCTCAAGGCTGATGTGATGGCGCACGGGCTGTACAATCGCAACCTGCAGGCGGTGCCGCCAACCGGGTCGATCAGCTATATCAACAACTCGACCTCGTCGATCCATCCGATCGTGTCCAAGGTGGAAATCCGAAAGGAGGGCAAGATCGGGCGCGTCTATTACCCGGCGGCGTTCATGACCAACGACAATCTGGAATACTACCGCGATGCCTATGAGATCGGCCCCGAGGCGATCATCGATACCTATGCCGCCGCAACGCGGCACGTCGATCAGGGCCTGTCGCTGACGCTGTTCTTTCCCGCCGAGGCGACGACCCGCGACATCAACCGTGCCCAGATCTACGCCTGGAAAAAGGGCATCAAGACCATCTATTACATCCGCCTGCGTCAAACGGCCCTTGAGGGGACCGAGGTGCAAGGCTGCGTGTCCTGCGCGCTTTGAGGAGAGTGACCATGAAAGATATGCCCCTGCTGAGCGTGCCGCGTGCAATCAACTGGAACCGGCTGGAAGATGACAAGGACCTGGAGGTCTGGAACCGGCTGACGGTGAATTTCTGGCTGCCGGAAAAGGTGCCGCTGTCCAATGACGTGCAATCCTGGGCGACATTGCGCCCGGAGGAACGCGCACTGACGATCCGGGTGTTCACCGGCCTGACGTTGCTGGACACAGTGCAGAACAGCTTGGGCGCGCCCGCGCTGTTGCCCGATGCGCAGACCCCGCATGAAGAGGCGGTGCTGACCAACATCGCCTTTATGGAGGCGGTTCACGCGCGCAGCTATTCGTCGATTTTCTCGACGCTGTGCATGACGAAAGAGGTGGACGAAGCGTTCCGCTGGTCCGAAGACAATCCGCACCTGCAAGCCAAGGCGCGGCTGATCATCGAAACCTACGCCCCCGGCGCGGACCCGCTGAAGCGCAAGATCGCATCGGTTTTCCTGGAAAGCTTCCTGTTCTATTCGGGCTTTTATCTGCCGATGTACTGGTCCAGCCGCGCCAAGCTGACCAACACCGCCGACCTGATCCGCCTGATCATCCGCGACGAAGCGGTGCACGGCTATTACATCGGCTACAAGTTCCAGCGCGCGCTGGAACGCGAATCCGAAGCGCGGCAGCAAGAGCTGAAGGATTACGCTTTCGCGTTGATGTTCGACCTCTACGAGATCGAGGCGCGCTATACCGCCGAGTTGTATGATGGGATCGGGCTGACCGAGGACGTGAAGGCCTTTCTGCATTACAATGCCAACAAGGCGCTGCAGAACCTGGGCTATGAATCGCTTTTCCCGCCCGCCGCCTGCGAGGTCAACCCGGCGATCCTGGCCGCACTGTCCCCCGACAGTGAGAACCACGATTTCTTTTCCGGCTCGGGGTCCAGCTATGTCATCGGCAAGGCTGTGATGACGGAAGACGAGGATTGGGATTTCTGAAACACTTGGCGGATTTTACGCCGACTTCTACAAACCGAGCCGTGAGATCCGGGCGGATTCTTGTTGGGGTCCGCCCGGCGCCAGTTGATTGGCTGTTTTCGATCACAATCAACATTTTCGATTAGGTGGAAGGTCGCCGGAAAACTCGGAACGGCACAAGGTCACCAGCCAAGGCATTTGGCACACAACCGGGGCCTCCCCGAATATCGCCTCCGGTGTTTCTCCCGTTGGAAACAGGGAAACAATCGTCAGGCGAAAGCATTCGGCACTGCGTCTCCCTTGGCATCGAACAACATGGAATCGCGTGGTGAGAACCCGATTTCAAGCCTTGAGCCGGGGGCCAGATCGTGTTGCCCCGCCAGCCGCGCGGTCAAGGTTTGGCTGGCATTCTGAGCTTGGCCCAGGTCGATATCAATCAGCGTCTCTGCGCCCAGGGCTTCGACGAAACGCACCCCGCCGGTCATTCGGATCTGGTCCGGGGCCGCGTGCTTTGGGCTGACATGTTCGGGGCGAATTCCCAAGGTGACCGCGCCGCTGGCGATGCCGGGGTTCAGCGGGATGGTCATGCGGCCGTTCACAAACTGTGCGCGGCCGTTTTCGTGGATGCACTGGCCCGTGATAAAATTGGTGGGGGGCGAGCCAAGGAATGCGGCCACGAAAGTGCTGTTGGGCCTGCGGTAAAGCTCCATCGGAGTTCCGACCTGGCGAATGCACCCGCCTTCCATAACGACAATACGATCCGCCATGGTCATGGCTTCGATCTGATCATGTGTCACGTAGACCGTGGTGGTCCCCAGTTTTTGCTGGAGCTTGCGGATTTCGACCCGTGCCGAATGGCGCAGTTTGGCGTCAAGGTTGCTCAACGGTTCGTCGAACAGAAACGCCTTGGGATTGCGGATGATGGCCCGCGCCACGGCGGCGCGCTGCCGCTGGCCGCCGGACAGGGCGCGGGGCTTGCGGTCCAACAGATGTTCGATGCCCAGAAGTGCCGCGGCCTCCTGGACCCGCGGCGCGATCTGCGCCTTGGGCATCTTTTGCAACGAAAGCGCGAAGGAGATATTCTCGGCCACGGTCATATGCGGATACAGCGCGTAGGACTGGAACACCATCGCAAGGGCACGTGACTTGGACGGGACATGGGTGATGTCCTGACCGTCGAGATGGATTTTGCCGCCGGTCGGCTGTTCCAGTCCCGCAAGCATACGCAAGGACGTGGTCTTGCCGCAGCCTGAGGGCCCGACAAGAACCACGAATTCACCGTCTGCAATATCAAGATTGAAGTCAGCCACAGCCTGTGCCGTGTCAAAGTGTTTCTCGATGTTTTGAAAAGAGATCGAAGCCATGGGTTATCCTTTGAGACCAGAGGACACGAAGGTGTCCATCACCCGTCGTTGAAAGAACAAAAAGACGGCAATTGCGGGTATGCTGGCGACGATGATGCCGGCCATCAGCGCACCGTAATCGTTCATGTCTTCTTGCAGAAACTCGCGCAGACCGATCTGGATGGTGCGCGAGTGGGCGCTTTCGGTGACCAGAAGCGGCCAAAAGTACTCGTTCCAGCTGTCGATAAAAATGATGATTGTCAGGGCTGCCATCGCGGGTCCGAGGTTGGGCACGATGACCCGCCACAGCGTTGTCCAATGTCCGGCCCCGTCCATCTGCGCCGCATCGATCAGTTCGTTTGGAAAGGACATCATGTGCTGGCGCAACAAAAACACCGCGATGGGCGTCGCCAGATTGGGCACGATCAACGCCCACCATGTGTCGAACCATCCCAGCTGCGCCATCATGATATAGATCGGCAGCATCGTCAGCACCTGCGGGATCATCATCGCCCCCAGCACCAGCGCGAACAACACATCGCGGTAGGGAAAACGGAATCGGGCAAACGCATAGGCAGCCAGCACGCCGATGATCAGTTGTCCGATCACCCGCAGCAGGGTCGTCCCGGACGAATTCCAGATATACCAGCCAAAGGCGGTCTTCTCGAACAATCGCGCGAAGTTCTCGAACGTGGGCGCCTGCGGCAACAGCCCGCCTGCGTAGATTTCGTTCATTGGCTTGAACGCGGTGCTCAGCACGATCGCCATCGGAAAGAGGATGGACAGGCATATCGCCAGCACCAGGATGTGCCCGACAATCATCATTGGACGGGAAAGCTGCATCGGACCCTACTGTTGATAGTGCGCGCGCCGGTCGAGCACGCGGAATTGCACAAAGGCCATGATCATCAGAAAGCCGAACAGCATCATTGTCCCGGCGGCACCGCCGCCAACGTCGAAGGTGACAAAGCTGTATTGGTAGATCATGTAAAACAGGTTGGTCGTCGAATTTGACGGCCCGCCTTCGGTCATCAGGTCAATGGGGGTAAAAACCTGTTGCATGGTAAAGATCACGGTCGAGATCGCGACGAAGGTCAGCGTTGGTGTCAACAGTGGCCAGATCAGGCGGCGAAAGATGGTAATGTCCCCCGCACCGTCCATCCGCATGGCTTCGATCAGCTCCTTGTTGATGCTGGCCAGGCCCGCCAGATAGATCAACACGTTGAAGCCCAGAACCTTCCAGGTCGAGATACCGATGATAACCCAAATCGCCGTATCGGGATCGGCCAGCAGGTTGGGGAAGCGCAGGCCAAGTTCCGCAAAGATCACCTTGGCGTAGCCGAAGATCGGATTGAGAATCCACAAGAACGCGATGCCGACCACGACAAAGCTGATCAGCGTCGGCAGAAACAGGATGGCACGGTAGAAATGGCCCTTTTGCCCGACACTCCAAAGGAACACGGCGACGGGAATTGGCAAGAGCACCTTTAGCGGGATCGATGCGCCGATATAGATCAGCGTGTTGAGGAACGCGGCCTGAAACAGAGTTGATCCCGCAACACGTCCATAATTGTTCAACCCAACGAAATCAGCCGACTGCCCAGGGTTCAGGTTCCAGTCGACCAGACTGAGATATGCAGTTTGCAGAAGCGGCCAGTAGGTGAACACCGCCAGCAACAGGACCGTCGGCGCAAGGTACAGCCACGGAGCCAGGTCCCTGCGCTGCCTGCGTGCCGACGGTTGTCCGGAAACGGCCCCCGCAGGGACCGCTCCGGCAACAACCTGTTTTTGCGGCTGGTGCAGGCTCACCGGTTAACCGCCAGTGCTGCATTCACCTTGGCCACCGCTTCGGGCACGATTTCGGACGCGGGGCGCTTTGCCGCCCACAGTTCGTCCAGCATGGCGCGGATCACGGTTTGCGCCTCAAGTGTACCTTTGGCGGGCCAGACATTGGTGGGCACTGTCTGCGACATCTGCTCGATGACCGCCTTCACGTAAGGGAACGAGGTTACATACTCCTGCATCGCCGGATCGCTCAGCGGGTCCTGGACAACAGGCATGTAGCCAGACTCGCGTGACCAGCGGTTGGCGATTTCCTTTTGCGAGATGAACCGCAGCAAGGCCATAGCAGCCGCCTGTTTTTCGGCATCTTTGGAATACAGCATCAAGGCAGCGCCCGAGTTGTTCACGCGACGCGGGGCGTCTTTGAATAGCGGATAATTCGCAACACCCAGCGCGAACTTGCCCTCGGATGCATCCACAGCCGCGCGCAGGCCTGCGGACGAGGTGATATACATCCCCATCTGGCCACCCATGAACGCCCCGCTCCACTCGCTGTCTGTTGCGATGGGCATCATCCCGTTTTTGGCCATGTCCTGCCAGTTTTGCAGCGCGGCGATGCCTTCGGGACTATCGAACTCCGCTTCGGTGCCGTCAGCGTTCAGATAGGTTGCGCCGGCGTTGGTCACCATGACCATGGTGCCATAATCGCCCATTGATGCGTGCAGGTGCGCGCCGCCCGGCTTGCCGGTTTTCTCGGTGATGGTTTTACCTGCGGCCAGAAACTCTGCCCATGTGGCGGGTGGCGTTTCGGGGTCCAGACCGGCCTCGGCAAAAATATCGCGGTTATAATACAGCATTGGTGTGCCATAGGCGTGGGGGATGGCGTATACCGCGTCACCCACACGGCCCAGGTCGAGAAAGTTCGGCAGATAGCCATCCAGCCATTCGGTGTCGCCTTTCGACGCTTCGACCAGATCGACAGCGTCGGTATTGTTCAGGAAATAGACGATGTTCTTGCCGATCACCGTGGCCACATCCACAGGGCGCCCGGCGGCCAGAGCCGCCTGCACTTCGGCCGTTATCTGCTGTGATTGCGCGAAGATGTCTTTGACTTTGATGTCTTCGTTCTGGGCCTCGAAATCGTCCAGAATGGCGCGGAAGGCGTCGTAGTTACCGCCCGACTGGTAGTGATAAAAGGTGATCTCGGTCTCGGCAAAGGCATGGGGGGCAGCGCCAAGTGACGCAGCGACGGCCAGGCCGACACCAAGGGTGAGGGACTTGAGCGAAAAGGACAGCATGGGGTTCTCCGGTTGGAAGGACGTGACACCCGGCGTTACAGCAGTGTTAGATTGCGCTTTTCCAACAGGACCGTGACAGTTCTGTGAAATGAATGATTATTCATTCTGTAATAAAACTGCCACGAAACCCCGCTACGACCCTCTCAGGAAACAGGTCCCGAGGGGGCTATTGCGAGGACAGTTTTGAACACATTCACCCTGATACAAATCACCGACACCCACCTGTCACGCGAACGCCCCGAGTTTTCGGGCAACTTTGAAATCGCTTCAAAACTCATAGGAAAGGTTAAGCCTGATGTGGTTGTCCACACCGGCGATATCGCCGTTGAGGCAACCGCGCGAAGTGATGATTTGTTGTTCGGCAAAGAGGCGATGGACAGCCTGGACGCGCCCTATTACGCGATCCCCGGCAACCATGATGTGGGCGATAATCCTTCGGATCATGGCTATATGCCACCAAAGCCCGTGACAGACGCGCTGGTGCAGACCTACGAGGACCATTTTGGACCTGATCATTGGGTGATCGACCAGGCCGGTTGGCGGCTGATCGGGTTGAACGCGCAACTGTTCAGTTCAGGCCTTGCGCGTGAACAGCAACAATTGGACTGGCTGGTGGAAACATTGGCGTCGGCCGACGCCAGGCCGGTCGCAGTTTTCTGCCACAAACCGCTGTTGCGCGACGCGATTCACGAACCCGTGGACGTGCCTTACCGCTATGTGCCGCTGGTCAACCGCGGCCCGCTGGTGGCGGCGATGGATGCTGCTGACGTACGGCTGTTTGCCTGCGGTCATGTGCATCAGGCGCGCGACCATTGGCGTGGCAATACCCGCCATGTGTGGTGCCCCGCCACCGCCTTTACCCTGCCCGATGACGTCCAGCCACGCGTGGGGGACAAACGCTGTGGGCTGGTGTCCTACCGGTTCTCGCCCAGGGGCGTTGAGGTCGACATGCAGTTTCCAGCCGCCATGCACCATCCAGAGGCCGACGTGTTGAGAAAAGTATATGCCATCTAAATTCACTCTCTGCTCATGCGATCAGGCGAACCACATATGACCCTTCA
Organism: Pseudosulfitobacter pseudonitzschiae; assembly: GCF_900129395.1. Taxonomy (GTDB): domain Bacteria; phylum Pseudomonadota; class Alphaproteobacteria; order Rhodobacterales; family Rhodobacteraceae; genus Pseudosulfitobacter; species Pseudosulfitobacter pseudonitzschiae. The sequence goes on along the minus strand of NZ_FQVP01000002.1, from coordinate 211,638 downwards.
AGACCAGGAAATCGCGGCCGAGGACACCACCTCTACGCCGCAAAACGACAAGCGCGCGCGTATACTCGAGGCAACCGAAAGGTTGCTTGTGCGCTACGGACTGGAATTCCCGATGTCGCGCATATCCCGCGAATCCGGCGTGGCGGTGGGGTCGATCTATAACTATTTCCCGTCCAAGAGCGCGCTGGTGCTGGGCGTCTATCAGCAACTTGCCAGCCAGATAAACGAAGCCCTTGTCGCAGATGATGACGCAGACACGCGCGATCCAAAGGCGCGCGTCATGGCCTATATTCACGCCTATATCGAATTCTTCTGGGCCGACCCGGATCGCGCCGTCTTGTTTGAATATCTGACCAATGTTCCGGTGATCGAGACACCCGAAATTGCCGAAGTGTTCAAACCCCTGCGCGACTACAACCGTGCGATTTTCGCCGATGCCCAAGAGCAGGGCGTTTTGAAATCCTTTGCACCAAGGTCAATGGCCGGTTTTGTCGGCGGCGGCATTCGCAACGCGTTGAAATGGCACCGTGCAACCCAAAGCCAGCTGACCGATGCGCAAAGAGACAACATCGCCCAGATGAGCTGGGCGGCTATTGCGGCCTGAGCAGGCGCGGACCTGTGAAACAGAGGCCAACCAGCACACGGGTCGCGGGTCCGTCCGCTTCTGTTGGGGTGCAGACAGTCCGAAAGGGGAAAAGGCTGCTGCCTCCCCTTCCCGTCGGCACTTCCCGGCAATGCAAACGGCCCAGACCTGCCATTGACGGAAGTACAACTTGCAAGGTTCGGCAAACGGCCTTTGGTTGACAGCACCTGACGTGTTATTTTCCAAAAAACAAAAGCCAATGACATGCAAAGGTTTTCATGAATCGTCGCGCTGCGCTGCAGGCATCTGCCCTCTATCTCATCGCCTTCGCAGCAGCGGCGGCAGGACGCGGCGCGGAATTCGATGCGCGTGCTTGGTCAGCCTGGAAGCGCCGGTTTCTTTCCGCTGACGGTCGGGTCATTGACGACGGCAATGGCGGGATCAGCCATTCCGAGGGTCAAGGATTTGGCGCATTGTTGGCACAAGCCCAAGGAGACCGGACGGCCTTTCAACAGATCGAGGCATGGACACGGGCAAACCTGCTTGTTCGACGTGATCATCTGATGGGCTGGCGTTGGCATGAAGACATGGGCGTGGCACCCGAAGATCAGGTCACAGCGACCGACGGAGACCTGTTTCGAGCATGGGCGTTGTTGCGGGCCGCGCGAGATTCAGGTTGGTCGGAATGGGCAGGACAATCGGAAGATATAGCGCGTGACATCGCCGACTGTTGCCTGCGCCCTGATCCGCGTGTGGCTGGGTCACCATTGTTGATACCGGGCAGCGCGTCGCGTGCCGATGCAGAACGGGTTCTGATCAATCCCTCCTATATCATGCCGCGCGCCCTGCGGGAGCTTGGACACGCCGCCGCACGCCCCGAACTGATCGCCGCAGCGGATCATGGGGAGACCGTCCTTGCCGAACTGGCTGCATTGGGTGCGGTACCTGATTGGGTCGATGTGACGCCCGAAGGTTATGCAGCGCCGGTCGAGCACGATTATCTGTCAGGATATGACGCCTTGCGGGTGCCGCTTTACCTTACCTGGTCAGGGAATGCCGGACATGGGGCAGTGAAACGCGGCTTTGATATGCTCGCACAGGCCGACCTGCCCGATCATGTTGCGGTCGTAACGACGCTGGGCGGTGTCCTTCTTGAGCAGAGTAATTTTGCGGGCTACGCCGCATTGGCCGAACTCGCATCTTGCAAGGAATCAGGAAAAACAACGGGCGTGTTGTCGGTTCAGCCGTATTACCCTGCAACGCTGGAACTTTTAGCAGCACTGGCAGCCCGCGAAGGCGGTGCTTGCATGCAATAGTTGCAAACATTTGAATACCCGCCAAAGGGTCGCTGCCTTGACTTGAAGGCGGACAACAGCGCATCAAGATTGAGTGACCGCCACCTATACGAGTGAGGCTTTGTTGTGAAGTATTCCCGCCTTTTCATCGGCTTTCTGGCGATTGTTGTCGCACTTTGGATTATCGTCGGTGAGCAGATGTCCAGCGCAAGTGCAAACGCCTTTATCAATGCCCGGCTTGTCACCCTGCGCAGCGATGTCGCTGGAGAGATCGAGATGCCTGCACGGGCCTTGGGTGCGCGTGTCGGCAAGGGCGAGGTGGTGGCGTCTGTTACGGACTCTCTGGCCGATTCAGTTCGATTGAATGACCTTCTTCTTGAGCAGGATTTTCTAGCGTCGGAAATCATCCGCCTGAGCAGCGACGCAGATGCCACGCGCCAGATCCTGTCCGGTCTGGAAGAGCGTGCAGCGACCTATTCCCAGCATCGCGTCGCCGAACTGGAAATACGTCTGCAACATGCCCGCGCGCGGCTTGCGCTGATCGAGGGCCGCGGAGATGTTGGTGATGAAAACGCGGCTGTGGACGCCGTGGGGACGGCTACCGAAGAACTGCCCGGCGCGGATCGGTTTCCGGCGCTGGCGCTGGATCATGCGCGTGAGCGGGTTGAGGTATTGGAAGTCGCCGTGAACGCGGCGAAGGCTGGCGTGTTCCTGGGGGACGGGTACAACGACGCGCCGAACGCCGAACAGCGTGCCGTCGAATTGCGCAGTGAAATCGCGGCGATCCAGTCCTCGCTTGCAGACGCCCAGGCACGGCAGGCTGCCCTTACAAAACGTATAGGGCGGGAGCGTGAACGTGTGAACGGGTTGAGTGGTGGTGATTTGGCCGCACCCGTCAACGGGCTGGTCTGGGAAGTGTTGGCGGCAGACGGCGAGCATTTGGAACGTGGCGATCCGGTTCTGAAGTTGGTCGATTGTGGGTCCGTCATGGTGTCTCTGTCCGTAAGCGAAGGTGTGTATAACTCCCTGTCGCCAGGCCAAAGCGCCGAGTTCCGCCCCCAGGGCGGTTCGCAGGTCTTTGACGCGACCGTGCTGCGGCTGGCCGGTGCGGGGGCCGCGACGGTCTACCGCAATCTCGCAGTTGCCCCCAGCAGCAAACATCTGGAACGCTACGATGTGACCTTGCTGGTCAGCGGGCTGAAGGACGACCCGGAGCTGGCCTGCGCCGTCGGGCGTACCGGTCGGGTTTTCTTTGAACGGCGCCCGCTTGACTGGCTGCGCCGGTTGTTCTGACACAATGGTCTTTCCGCATCTCAGCGAGGTCCAGTCCAGCGTTACCCTATTGATGCTGCTGGCGGGTGTTGGATTGATCTTGCCCACGGTGATCGACCGAAACAGTACATTTCAACGGTCATTGGTCCTTGGCCTGGCGGCACTGCTGGCAGGACGATATGCGTTCTGGCGGATCACGGAAACGGTTGCCCCCTTTGGGCTGACGATGGACATGCTGGCAAGCTGGTCGCTGCTGGCGCTGGAGATGCTGGCGCTGGTCGGCTCGATGAGCGCCTTTCTGATCATGTCCCGACAACGCGGGCGCAGCGACGAGGCGACGGAACATGCCGGGTGGTGGGGCGAAAAAAGCCCCAGGGTCGCCATCCTGATCGCCACCTACAACGAGACTCTGGACGTTTTGGAACGCACGGTGGTTGGCGCAAAATCCCTGCGCCACGACAACAAGGAGGTCATCGTGCTGGACGACGGCCGCCGCGACTGGCTGCGCGACTATTGCGAAAGCCAGCAGGTGCGCTATGTGCGCCGTCCCGACAACAAAGGGTCCAAGGCGGGCAATATCAACCACACGCTGGCCCTGTTGGCCGCCGATCCCGTGCCGCCGGATTTCGTTGCCGTCCTTGATGCGGATTTTGTCCCGCACCGCGGGTTCATCTCGCGGTCAATGGCACTGTTTCATGACCCCACCGTGGGGCTGGTGCAGACACCACAGCATTTTTTCAACGCCGATCCTATCCAGCATAATCTGGGTCTCAGCCGGTCATATCCGGACGAGCAGCGGTTTTTCTTCGATCATATGCAGCCCTGCCGGGATGGGTGGGGCATTGCGTTTTGCTGCGGAACCTCGTCGATGGTGCGCTGGTCGGCGCTTCAGGAGATCGGGGGCCTGCCCACCGAAAGCATCACCGAAGACTTTATGCTGACGCTGACCCTGCAAAACGCGGGCTGGAAATCGGTCTATCTGGCCGAACCGCTGACCGAAGGGCTGGCCCCGGAAGGTCTGAAGGAATACGTGACCCAGCGCGCGCGGTGGTGCCTGGGGCTGATGCAGATCGCGCGGTCTGACCTTGGTCCGCTGGGCAAGAACAAGCTGCGCCTGCGGGATCGCTGGAGCGTGGCAGATTCCGTTTTCTATTGGCTGACCACCTTTCCCTTCCGTCTGGCTGCCATCGTCTATCCGCTGCTCTACTGGTTCGGAAACGTCACTGTGGTCGACGCGCGCCTTCCGGATGTGATCAGCTATTTCGGGGCCTACTATCTGTGGATTCTGATCGTTCTGAATACACTCAGCCGCGGCATGGTTATCCCGATCCTGAACGATGTCAGCCAGTTGATCGGTGCCATCCCGATCAGCCGGGCCGCGATTGTCGGGTTGATCAAGCCCAAGGGCTATCCCTTCAGCGTGACGGCCAAGGGCGGCGATCGTACCCGCATCGTCGTGCAATGGAGTATGATGGCACCCTTTGCGGTGCTGTTGGGCCTGACGCTTCTGGGGCTTGTCATCGGCATCTTCTGGGACCGTTTCGCCTTTAGCGACGCGGGCGACGGGAAATGGGTGGTGCTGTTCTGGACGATCTACAATCTGTTCGTGCTGAGTGTCGCAATCATCGCCTGTATCGAATTGCCGCGCCGCGAGCGGCATGTGGCGGACGCGCCGGAAAAGGCGCGTTTCGACACGGGAGAGAAACAGCGCGACCTGTGGATTGCATCGCTGAAATCCGACACCGTGCGCCTGCGCGGGCATCCTTATGCAGAGGGCACGCGGGGGCGTTTGGCCATCCGCGACGTGGGCGAGGTCGAGGCCTATGTCATCGCAACGCTGGCCGATGGCGCGCGCCTGCATCTTTTGCCGACCGATGAACAACGCGAGGCGCTGCTGCTGCGATTCTATGCCGAGGACAATATGCCTGGTATTGCGCGGGTGCGGACAGCGGCCATGCTGCGGGACATCGCGCGCAGGCTGTCTTTCAGTTCGGACTCGTCCTGAACCTCGCGCTTTGTGAAGGCGCTCGACGCCGCTGGCTTCAGTCTTTTTGGTCGGTCTCCAGCCGCGCAAGGGCAGCCGACAGTTGTGCCATCTCGCGTGTGCGTCTCTCGTCGGGCGGATAGACATCCTGCCCGGCAGCAATCTGTTCGGCCGCATTGCCCAGTTTTTCAAACGGACGGATGAAGGCAAGAACAAAAACGGAGGTCAATGCACCGATCACCGCCAGCATCGCGATCAGCCCGATGATCCACGTCGCGCGAAGCCAGACAAGGCCATCTGAATAGCTGTCGCCGTCCAGACGACCAATCAGCCGCCACCCGAAACTGGGCAGATCCTGATAGCTGACCTGGGGCACCAGTGACGAAAAATAGGTTTTCCCGTCCGGCCAGATTTCGCGTGTTGCGGCTTCGCTGGCGGGTTGGGCTGCGCGCAGGATGCGCACCTCTTGCGCAGTCGGAACCGTCGAGGCCGTGGTAACAATGATCTGCCCGTCCGGCCCGGACAGGTACAGGTTGACCGCCAGCGCCGCCGCTAGTTCTTTCAGGAACTGTTCGGCCCAGGCAAAGTTGATGTGGACCCCGACCACGCCGATCACCTGTCCGTCTGCGCGTTTCACCGGCATGGCCAGATCGACAAAGCGCAAACCGCCCGGCTGGTCGGACGCAATCAGTTTCGCCAGCAGAACCGCTTCGTGCACATCACCGGCATAGGGCCCCCGCAGGCCGTTCCGGAACCAGGGGCGCTCGCTCACGTCCTGGCCCACCAGCAGATCGTCCGAGGCCTGCAAAACTTCACCGTTAATGTCGGCATAGCCGATCCAACTGATCCGCTGCCCGTCGCCACGCATCCCGTCCATAAGCCCCGTCAGCACCTCGGCATCGCTGTCCGCGACCTTGCTCACAAGAAACTTGAGGTCCTGCCAATCCGCGTGAAGACTTCGGGCGAGGGTCTCGCCCGCAGATTCGGTCCTGAGACGCACCGCACGGTCCAGAGACGCGTCCACCAGCGTAGAGGCGCGTGTGTTCAGGATGACGGCCCCCATCAGCCCGACGGCGAGCACGCCAAGCAATACGAACCCGTACATCGCGCGTGCGAGTGTCAAGCGGGGGTAGATCGCGGCCTGATCTGACATGGTGTTCCTCTCAGAAGGTGTTGACCGACAGTCCGACGAACACTTCCTTGGCATCGAACCTGTAACCTGCACGCAGACTTGTCGGACTGTCGCCGAACCGTTTTGCAATGGCGAGGGATGTTTCGGAATAGGTCTCGCTTTCCCCATGGGACAGCTCGAACGAGACGCCGGGTCTGGACAGCCCAAGTTGCGCCAGAACGAACCAGGAATTTTCGATGCTGTTCAGATCGGCCAGCAGGAAAACGTTCCCGAAATCGGTCGGGATATAGCGTTCTGCCACCAACTTGACCCCCGCCTCGAAGGACCCGTCCGCGCCGTCTTCGTTGACATAGCCAAGCGCGGGGCCAAACCGCAGGGTGACGAATTGCTGGGCGACAGGCAATTGATACGTCGCGCTTAACCCGTAAGTGCTTCCGCCTTCGTAGGAGACCGCACTTGCGCCATAGGTCAAAGGTCCGCGCGCAATGCTGAGCGTGCCGGTGGACGTTGATTCCGAAAGGTCGAGTTGCAAGAACTCCCCGTCCGCATGGGCGGTGGATGCCCAAAGAGGGCATATCCCACAGACCATTGTTACTGCTGCGATGCGCCGCAACCTACCCAAAAGCGGTTGGGGCTTGAGATCGCGCTTGAACATCAATGCAACTCCAGTTTGTACGGCACAATATTAATCATAACTATTGATTGCAATTCATGGGTCTGAAAAGCGCGCGAAGCGTTTTTCAAACGTAGCCGTCGTGTTTCTGCCACATCCAGAATTTGATAGATGCCCTAAAGCTCTGCAAATGAGGTGCTTTTGACTATGTTGCGTCAAACGCCCTGCTTGCCCTGCACGACTGTGCTACCCGAAGTGTCCCCGGCCGGACCATGCGCACCCGACGTTGCCGCGCAGTATCGCCCCTTACCACCTCTAGCAGCAGTGCGGCCAGAACTTCTGGGTCCAGCGCCACCAAATTGACCTTTTTCGGCGCCTTTCCGGCCATCCGCACAGGTCAATCAACATATGGAAAAGGTGCCCGGTGGGCGCCCCGCATTTAGCTCAGTCCAATGCTTCGCGGGATCTTTAACCCGATTTACAAACCTCAGTGCGTCCACACACCGCGCCGGTTGGTGGCAAAGTTGTCGCCGTAGCCGCCGGGGCGGATGTTGGCTTTGCGCTTGTTGGGGTCCTGGACCACTGCGTCGATGCCGTTTTCACGGGCGTAATCTTCGGCCTGCTCACGGGTGTCAAAGCGAAGGCGCACCTGGGCCTGGGTGTCGTCGGAGGACGTCCAGCCCATCAGCGGATCAACAGTGCGTGCGGTGGCAGGGATGAACTCCAGCACCCAGCCCTTGGTGCGCGCCGTGCCCGACGACATGGCGGTTTTTGCGGGTTGGTAGATTCGTGCGCGCATGGACAGGCTCCTGAGATTACGGGTTGATATATCGGCAATTTCGCCCCGTGGGGCAAGATGCGTTTTGACGCGGGCCGCGCTAGTCGCATTCAATGAACGTGGTAAAGGCCTTGGCGGTTTCAGCCAGCGACACGGGCGACAGCACCGGCGCACCCGACCGTTCGGTGTGCCGCACGCCGTTCATCCGCAGATAGCGTTTGGCGACGCCCCCGCGAATGGCAAAGTTGACGTTCTGGGGAATGTCGCCGATGCGCTCGGCCAGCCGCTGCGCGTCCAGCTTGGACACCACGACGCCGACCACCTGCCCCTTGTCATCCACGACGGGACCGCCCGAATTGCCCGGCTGCACCGGTGCCGTGATCTGCATGGTGATGGAATCGCCGCTCAGGCCGGTCACCGCCGACACCGCGCCGCGCGTCACGTTCAGCCCACCCAACAGGCCACTGAGCGGATAGCCCAGCACGGTCACGTCCGAGTTCAAGCCCGCCGCTTCGGGGGCAAAAGCGGCGTAGGGCAGTGCCTTGGCCGCGTCGATCGACAACAGCGCCAGATCGTAAGTGTCCGAGACATTGCGCAGGGTCGCGGGGCGGCCATCGATGCGCAGGTCGGTGCAGCCGTCAACCACATGGGCGTTGGTCAGCACCAGCCCGTCCGAACGCACGACAATCCCGGTGCCCGAGCTGCTGGCGCTGCGCTTGGGTTCGAGGCGGGTGACGGGTGCAGGAGTTGGCGCAGGCTCCGCCGTGCGACGCGGGCGGTTGACGCTGTCGCCCGTGCTGGTGGGCGGCTGTGGGCGTGCCTGCGGCGGGGCCACGGCAACCTGTTGCGGCTGCGATGTGCGGGGACGGTTCACACTGTCGCCACCGCTGGCCGCCGCGACGGGCGCCGAGGGTGCTGCGACGGGCGGATTTTCCTCCTCCTGCCGGTCGATGAAATCAAGCGTTGCCTGAATGTTGCGATCAAGGAAACCGCCTTCCTGAAAGCGGATCGGTGTCGCCTGCCCCTGCTGCATCGAGGCCGTGACCGCACGCACCAGATGCACGTCACGATCCTCTGCCGACAGGATGACGGTGGACCACTGGCCACGCAGGAAATGCGAACGGGCATAGAGGTGCCGGCCATTTGCCTTTTGCACCGCCGTGATCGCGAAATCGTCCTTGCGCAGTGAATAGGGGTCAGAACCGGGCGCCGCTTCGCCATAGACAAAATCGTGGATACCCTGGGCGCGGTCCTGATCGCTGGTGGTGAAGGAATAGCGCAGGCTGCTGGCGGTGTGTTCCCAATTGTTGAAATTGGAATCCGACCCCGCCTCTTCAGACTGTGCCTGCGGGAACAGATAGCTCATGCCCAGCAGTGCATTGTAATACATCTGCCAGCCGCCGCGGTCCATTTCCTCGACCAGATCGAATGCCAGCCCCGACAGGTGCCAGTTGGCCGGGGCCTGCCCGCTTTCGCGAAAGGCATAGGCTTCCAACGCTTGCTGGCTGCGCTTGCCCCAGTCGCCGTCCAGCAAACCATTGTAATCGCCCTGAAAGGCCAATGCGAGCTGGATGAAACGCTTGTCCTGCTTGCCCATGCGCGACGCGTCCACCGCCTGCCAGATGATGTTCTCACCCGTTGCCGCCGCATCGAATCGCGCCGCGACACGGGTATAGCTTTTGCCGGCCGAACACAGCGCGTCATTGGGCAGCCGCCCCGCCGCCTTGCCTTGTGCCAGAACGGTGTCGGCGCGGTCCTTGCGCACCACTTGGGCCGTGATCGCATACCAGCCGTTTTGCGACAGATAGACCGTGGTGTCGCGGTCAGACCAACGGGCGCGCACGTCATCCGCAGCCTGCGCCAGGGTCGGGCGTGAGGAGAGCACGACAGTGCAATAGCCGTCGGGGATCTGTGCAACGGCACTGGTGACAAGGGACAGGGCGACAAGGGTCAGTGAAATCAGGCGCATGACAATCTTCCGGTAAAATCTCGCACAGGTTAATGCAGACATTTTGGAATTTCCACATTTCCCTGAACGGATTGCGTCACTTGCGGCAACGCAGCCTCGCCATTTGCTGACAATTTCTGACAGCATCGCCCGCCGCCCCCCTTGCGTCTGGCGTCAAACGGACCAAGTTGGGAGGTGAAAGCGAGACTGCCATGCCCTACGCCCACTCCGACTCCTCCGCGCCGGTGCTGTCGAACCCTGCGCCGGACGTAAAGAACCGCCCCAAGCTTGAGGGCGGACAACGTTTCCGGCTGCACACTGAATTCGAAGCCGCAGGCGACCAACCCACTGCGATCAAGGAACTGACCGAGGGCGTTCTGGCGGGAGAGCACAATCAGGTGTTGTTGGGCGCGACCGGCACAGGCAAGACGTTCACCATGGCGCGCGTGATCGAGGAAACGCAGCGTCCCGCGATCATCCTGGCCCCGAACAAGACGCTGGCGGCGCAGCTCTATGGCGAATTCAAGGGCTTCTTTCCCGACAACGCGGTCGAATATTTCGTCAGCTACTACGACTACTACCAGCCCGAAGCCTATGTGGCGCGGTCGGACACCTATATCGAGAAGGAAAGCCAGATCAACGAACAGATCGACCGCATGCGCCACTCGGCCACGCGGGCGCTGTTGGAGCGTGACGATGTGATTATCGTGGCCTCGGTGTCGTGCATCTACGGCATCGGCTCGGTCGAAACCTATGGTGCGATGACACAGGATCTGAAGGTCGGACAGATGTACGACCAGCGTCAGGTGATCGCCGACCTGGTGGCCCAGCAATACAAACGCAACGATCAGGCGTTCTTTCGCGGGGCCTTCCGCGTGCGCGGCGATGCGCTGGAAATCTTTCCCGCCCACCTTGATGACCGCGCATGGCGGCTGTCTTTCTTTGGCGAGGAACTGGAAAGCATCACGGAATTCGACCCGCTGACCGGCGAGAAAACCGCGACGATGGACCAGATCCGCGTCTACGCCAACAGCCACTACGTGACGCCGAAACCGACGATGTCGCAGGCCATCATCGGCATCAAGAAAGAGCTGCGGATGCGGCTGGACCAACTGGTCGGCGACGGCAAGTTGCTGGAGGCGCAACGGCTGGAACAGCGCACCAACTTTGATCTGGAAATGCTGGAAGCGACCGGTGTGTGCAACGGGATCGAAAACTACTCGCGCTATCTGACAGGCCGCGCGCCGGGCGAGCCGCCCCCCACCCTGTTCGAGTTCATCCCCGACAATGCCATCGTCTTTGCCGACGAAAGCCACGTCAGCGTGCCGCAGATCGGCGGCATGTACAAAGGCGACTACCGGCGCAAGTTCACGCTGGCCGAACACGGGTTCCGGTTGCCGTCCTGCATGGACAACCGCCCGCTGAAGTTCGAGGAATGGGACGCCATGCGCCCGCAATCGGTCTTCGTCAGCGCCACCCCCGCCGCATGGGAAATCGAGCAAACCGGCGGCGTCTTCACTGAACAGGTGATCCGCCCCACCGGCCTTGTCGATCCGGTGATCGAAATCCGCCCCGTGGACATGCAGGTCGATGACCTTCTGGACGAGGTGCGCAAAGTGGCTGCCAACGGTATGCGCACCCTGTGCACCACGCTGACCAAGCGCATGGCCGAAGACCTGACCGAATACATGCACGAACAGGGCATTCGCGTGCGCTATATGCACAGCGACATCGATACCATCGAACGCATTGAAATCCTGCGAGATTTAAGGCTGGGCGCCTTTGACGTGCTGATCGGGATCAACCTGCTGCGCGAGGGCCTGGACATCCCCGAATGCGGGCTGGTCGCCATTCTGGACGCGGACAAAGAGGGCTTTTTGCGCTCGGAAACCTCGCTGATCCAGACCATCGGACGCGCCGCGCGCAACGCCGACGGGCGCGTGATCATGTACGCCGACCGTATCACCGGCAGCATGGAACGCGCTATGGGCGAAACCGAACGCCGCCGCAACAAGCAGTTGGCCTATAACAAGGAACACGGGATCACCCCCGCGACGGTCAAAAAGAACGTCGAGGATATCCTGGCCGGTCTTTACAAGGGCGACACCGACCAATCCCGCGTCACCGCCAAGATCGACAAATCGCTGGCCGGCGGCAACCTTCAGGCGGTTCTGGACGGCCTGCGCACCGACATGCGCAAGGCCGCCGAAAACCTGGAATTCGAAGAGGCCGCCCGCCTGCGCGACGAAGTCAAACGCCTGGAAGCGGTGGATCTTGTGGTGGCCGACGATCCGATGGCGCGGCAATACGCGGTGGAAAAGGCCGTGGGCGACGCACAAAAAGCATCGGGTCGCAGCACCGGCGGACGTGGCGGCATGCGCGGCGGCAAATCGCGGTACGGGGGGAAGCGGTAGGGGCGCGCCCTACCCCTGAAACCCCGTCTCCAGCACCACCGGCACGACGATGTCTTCCTCGTCGGTCAGGTGCCGTTCCAGTAGCGTGCCGAACTCTGTCAGCGTATCACGGAACGTGCCGATCTCTCCGCCTTGCAGCACCGCGTTGGCGCCATTGGCCATGCCGTGCAGCAGCCCGTCCATGGCCAGGTGATCGCTTTCCAGCAGGTCGAACGCCTTTTCGATACGCCCGTCCAGTTGGATCAGTTGCGGAAAATAATGGGCGTCTTCGATGTGGTGGTGACCGTGCAATTCGTTCAGCAGCGACCCCGCATAATGCGACAGGCGCGGGGCGTAATCCTTAAACCCGATCTTGCGGTCCATCAGGTGTTCGGCGTCCTTGTTCAACAGCTCCATCAACTGCCGGAACATCATGTGCCGCTGCATCCAGAACTGGATCATCTGGTTGAAATTGTCGTGCTTTTCCCACGTGCCACGCGGATAGGCATCGGCCAGCACGCGCAGGCTGTCGGGCAGGCCGTCGCGCTGGTCCAGCGCCAGAGGATGTGCAGGCTTTATCATGGCGTTTGCCTAACACAGCGCGTGTTGTCTCTCAACGTGCGCCGGTGCACCCCTGCCCTGCACAAATGCAAGCCAGCGAATGCAAAAGGCCCCTTGCATGGCTGCAAGAGGCCCCCGTTGCACGCGTGAACACGCGGCTGAAATGCGTGACTTAGTTCGACGCTGTTTCTTCTTCCGGCGGCGTCACCGAAATGCCGGGAACTGTGACGGTGGTCTCTTCCATCGACACGTCCACATCGGGCACTTTCACGGTGGCGTCTTCTTCGGTCACTTCAACCGAGCCGACCTCGGCGTCGAATTTCGGCAGGTTGCCACCTTCGACGTTCAGCTCAACGTCGGGAAGCCGCGCCTCTTCGGTCTGATCCACGTCGATCATGTAAATACCTGCAGCAATGGCGGCAACAGCGACGACGGCAATGGCGATTGTGGCTCCGGTTTTCATTATGGTCTCCTTCAATTCATCTTCAATTTTCTGTGTTTGCACCCAGACAACACGCCTTTGTCGCGGTTTGTTCCAAGAATTAGTTTGAGGCTCTGACGGAACCTTTGCGCTGGGTCTGCGGTTGGTTGACCAGAAATTATGTTAAGCAATGAAGGAATACGTCATGGGATATTCATTAGTCGGACTGCTGGTTCTGATCGCCGATATCTACGCGATCTATCAGGTTTTGACTTCGTCGGCCTCGACCGGTGCAAAACTGATCTGGACCATCGTTATCGTCCTTCTGCCGGTTCTGGGCTTCATCGCCTGGCTCATCGCAGGACCGCGCGGCAGCTCGGTCAACATCTAAGACCACAGCGTTAAGCTAAGACCACAGCGTTAAGCCGACAGCCGATAAAAGCCGGGCAGCCCGAAAGGGGTGTCCGGCTTTTGCCATGGAGACCCGCCATCACGTCGTAACCAATTGTTAACCACACGCCCCGCAGTCTGTTGCCACAGTCAAAGGGGATGCCGTGCGTCTGTGGGTCGCCATATTATGCAGCAGTCTTGCAGCCACGTCCGCCACAGCCGGTGCCTGGCTGCGCGACAAGGGCGCCGGGTTCTCCGCAACCACGACGACGCTGACTGATCAGCTGGTCACGAAGAACAGCATTTATTTCGAATATGGCCTGACGACCAAAACCACCATCGGGCTGGACGTTGATATGATCGCAACCGGATGGGGCCAGATTGGCAGCGGTCGCGTCTTTGCCCGCCGCGCCCTGCCCTTTGGCAATGACCGGTCCGTCTGGGCCTATCAGATCGGCTTGGGCGCGGATTTCGACGGGATCGCGGTGACACCATTGGCACGGCTGGGACTTAGCTACGGACGCGGGATCAAGCTGGGGCGATACGACGGGTGGCTGGGCGTTGACACCGCGCTGCAATGGAACTTTGGCACCGCTCTGCGCACGGCCAAGGTGGACACGATCGCGGGCCTGAAATTCAACAACCGCAGCAAGGCAATGGTCCAGATGTTCTGGACGGGTACAAACACGGGCTACAGCGCCGCCACCCTGTCCTCATCCTATGTCTACACCCCGAAACGCGGCAAATTCAGCTATCTGGTCGGGGTCGAAGCCACCCAAAGCCACCGCACCGGCTATGGCATCAAGCTGGGGCTGTGGCACAGCTTCTGACTCCAAACGGCACAAGACCCGCACCGGAGGGGGCGCGGGCCTTGGACCATGAAACGGGCGGCGGGTCTAATTGTCCATACGCACAATCAGGTTCACCGTCCCTTTCATCGGCTGGTCCCACCCCAGATGGACCTGATCGCGGTTCGGGCCTTCTTCGGGGTCGGTATAGGGGAAATCGAACTTTGTGACGTTGTTGTCATTGCGCAACCGGCCATGGGCCGTGACGGCAACCACCTGCGTGGCCCACCCTTCAAACGGCAGCTCTCCATTGGTGTCGATCACCCATGTTTGCGCTGTTGTCGTCTCGCCATGACGGACCCGCAGCGGGTTCGACACCGGCGTGTTGATCCCGTGGAACGAATTGCCATGAAACTCAACATCCTTGAACCGTCCCCGATCCAGGTCGGCAAAGGATGTGTCGACCCGTTCCACCCGATCAATGTTCCCGCTGATCGACCGGAATTTGTTGCCCGTAATCGACACGCCCGACAGGAAATGCCCCGCGCCATGCGGCTTGACCACGATATAGCTGAACCACGGCGCCACGCTGCCCGACAGGAATGTGTTGCCGGTGATCGACAGGGCACTGAACGAAAACTCCGAGCTGAAGTCAGGTGCCGGATCGTGTTCGTTGGTCCATTCGATAAAGCAGTTGTCGATGTAATTGCCCGAAATCACCCCCGAGCTGTGCGGCTTGGCCATCACGATGCCCGCGCTGCGGACACCACCGTTGACCGTGTCGCCCTGAAAGAAATGGTTGCCGATAATGATCGACGACCCGCCGCCGATCACCGCCCAGTGGCGGAACTTGGTGGCCCGGTTGTTGCGGATCTTCACGTCGTTGGCGTTGGTGTTGAACCCGATGGAAACGCGGTCAGACACGTCCGCCCCATCCTCGGATGACAGGAACTGGCAACGGTCGATGATCATGCCCTGACAACCGCCGCCGTGCGAGGTGATCCCGCGATCCTTGGGCCGCGAGATGAAACAGTCCTGCACCGTGAACGTCAGCCCGGATTCCGCCAGCAGAATGCCCGAGCAGACGTTGTTGCACTGGAACTCGATGCCATCCAGACCGAATTTGGCCAGGTTGGAAAAGCCGCTGAAATCCAGCAGGTATTTGAACCGCTTGAAGGTAAAGTTCTGCGTGCCATCCGCATCAAACAGCGGCGCCGACAGGGTAATCCGCTGTTGTGCCACGTTCTTGGAGCGGACATACACCTCGCGCCCCACGCCGTTGCCCTGAACCAGACTGCCAACCGGGATGTTGGCCACGTTCACCACATTGTCCAACCGGGTTGCATTGCCGGGGTCATAAGTGGCCTGCGACGTGGTGGTTTCGGTCGCCCAGGCAGCGGTGCCCGATGCCTCGAACTGCCCGTTGCGGATGATCCGGCGGGTGGCATAGCTGGTCTTGCTGGGCACGGTCGCAACCATGTCGATGGGGGCCGTCACCGCCACCTTGCGCCCGCCCATGTCCAGCGATTCATGATCGGCATTGTTCAGCAGCGCCTGGAACGCTTTCTTGAATGCCTCTTCCTCGTTCTCGAATGCGTCGATGTAGGCTGGCAAATGGAAATCACGGCGCAGCAACAGGACCGCATCCACCGGCATTGTGACCTTGCCCTCGAACTTCACATGGGTGTCAAAGGTCACATCGCTGTTCAGCCGATAGGTGCCCGCAGGCACCAGCACCACGCGCCCGTTGGCAGCGGCATTGGCGGCATCAAATGCGGCGCTGTCGTCGGTCGTCCCATCGCCAATCGCGCCATAGTCGCGCACATCCACCTGCGCCAGCATATCGCGCAGAAAGACCGAAGTGACGTCCTCGATCACGATGTCATCAATACGCACCACGCCACCGTTCGGCCCCGTCAGGTCCAGCCCGAAGTGGCCATAGATGGCCTCTCTCCCCCAGACCAGATCAACGCCGTTGCGGTCGCCTGTGCCGATGATCGCGCTGACCTCGACCACCTCGCCATAAGCGGTCAGCGCCACACTGTCGCTGGTCTGATCCACGCCCGACACGTTGCCGCCCCCCGCAGCCGCCGCATAGCCCGCCACCCGAACCGAGGGTAGGTTGCCGCTGACGGCCTTCACCCGCACCGTCACCCGCAAATAGCACCCCGGCAGCAGGGGCGTTTCACCCATGTACCGCACCTTGGTCGTGGATGCGTTCTTCTGAACCTCAAGGCAGCCGGCAAAGTCCTGATCGGCAGGGACAAAGGCCGCATTGGCCGCATTGGCATAGGTGTCCGACCCCGGTGTGCCGTCGCCGCTGGAATAGACATCCAAACCATTCGCGAACGGCGGCGGCATTAACAGCACGCCATCGGTAATTGCCTTGTTCATAAACTCACCCTTTCCCGCAGCGCGGCAAAAGGTCCGAATGACCCCGTGCCTGCGCCGGTGTTGACCTGACAGGGGCTATGCCACCCGTTCCGGCGGCAGGGTGTATCAACACCGGGTTAACAGCGCCTCACAGCACCGTCACGGTGGGTCCGTCTCAGACAGCGACCGCGCTGCTGTCCAACAGGGTCACACCGTTGATTTTCCAACCCTCTTCGGTTTGCAGCATCCGGTAGTCCAGCACATGCACACCGCCCTTCTGGTCGGTGATCATGACCTTTTGCCCAACCGTCCCGTCCTCGGTCCGCTGGTCCAGATACTCGACCTGCGCGGGGCGCCAGACCATCGGATAGCCTTGGGTGACCATCTGTCGGAAATTCTCTGGCGTGCGGAACATGCTTTGCAGCGACGGGCTGGCAAAACCGAATGCCTGATCGAAATCATCAGCCTGAAAGGCTTCGATCTGTCGACCGATCGTGTCGGTGATCGCGGTCTCTTGGGCCTGGACGGACACAGGCACGGTCAGGGACAGTGTCAGGGCAATCAGGGCAGGCAGGATAAATCTGAACATGGCTTACCTCGTTATGAACACACGGAGTAAACTAGCGTAGATTTCTAAAACAACAAAATGCGGACAGGGTTGCCCCAGCCCGCATCCCTGCAATGCTCAGCCTTTGACCAACTCGCCCGCCAGGGCCCGGTCGATCAACGCGATGGTTTCATCGACACCATACAGCGCGATAAACCCGCCGAACCGCGGCCCCTGACTTGCGCCCAGCAACACTTCGTACAGTGCCGTGAACCACGCGCGCAGCGGATCGAACCGGTCGCGCCCGACGGAATAGACGATGGATTGCAACGCCTCATCGTCCAGCGCGCCATCATAGGCCTTCAACTCGTCCCGCAAAGCCTCCAGCGCCTCGCGCTCAAGGTCGGTGGGCAGACGGAAGGTGCGCTTGGGCTTCACGAAGTCGTTGAAATAGCGCACGGCAAAGCCTGCCGCCTGATCCATGTCCGGGTTGCTTTGCGGTGTCGCATCGGGCGCGTACCGCTGGATAAAGCCCCACAGCCGGTCCTTGTCCTCGGCCTGCGACACCGACGCAAGGTTCAGCAACATCGAGAACGGCACCAGCATCTTGGACTCGGGCACGTCACCGCCGTGGATGTGCCACACCGGATTGTTCAGCCGCGCCTTGTCGTCCTGATCCACATAGGCCCGCAGTTGCTGGTGGTATTCGTCCACCGCCTTGGGGATCACATCGAAATGCATCCGCTTGGCCGTCTTCGGCTTTTGGTACATGAAATAGGACAGGCTTTCCGCGCTGGCATAGGTCAGCCATTCGTCGATGCTGACGCCATTGCCGGAAGATTTGGAAATCTTCTGACCGTTCTCATCCAGAAACAGCTCGTAAGTGAAATGCTCGGGCGCTTTCCATCCCAGGATGCGGCAGATGCTGTCATAAATCGGCGTGTTGGTGCTGTGGTCCTTGCCGTACATCTCGAAATCGACCTCAAGTGCGGCCCAGCGTGCGCCAAAATCGGGCTTCCACTGCAACTTCACATTGCCACCGGTCAGCGGCAGCGTCATCTCGGTGCCGGTTTCGGGGTCGTCAAAGGTGATCGTGCCCTCGGCTGCATCCACCTTTTTCATCGGCACATACAGAACACGGCCCGTTTCGGGATGGATCGGCAGAAAGATCGAATAGGTCTGCTGACGCTCTTCGCGCAGGCTTTTCAGCATCACCGCCATGATCTCGTCGTACTTCTCGGCGGCGCGCAACAGCACCTCGTCGAACTTGCCCGAGGCATAGAATTCTGTGGCCGAGATGAACTCGTATTCAAACCCGAAGGTATCAAGGAACCGGCGCAGCATCGCGTTGTTGTGGTGGCCAAAGCTTTCGAATTTCTCGAAAGGGTCCGGCACCGAGGTCAGCGGCTTTTGCAGATGCTCCTGCAATGCGTCAGGGTTCGGCACGTTGCCCGGCACCTTGCGCATCCCGTCCAGATCGTCCGAGAAACAGATCAACCGTGTCGGGATGTCGCTGATTTCCTGAAAGGCACGGCGGATCATCGTGGTCCGCGCCACCTCGCCAAAGGTGCCGATATGCGGCAGGCCGCTGGGGCCATAGCCGGTTTCAAACAGCACATAACCCTTTTCAGGCGGCGCCTTTTCATAGCGTTTGAGGATGCGGCGTGCTTCTTCGAAAGGCCACGCTTTGCTGGTCATGCCAGCTTCCGTCATTTTCGCCATGTCATATATCCTTAACATCGGTCGCGCATAACCGCGCAATCCCGCCGCTACCTATTGTGCAAAGGCAAGCGCGTCAATATTCTGCACCTGCAACACGCAGACCAAAGGACGGTGCCCGTGCCCCAAGACACCCAGCATTCAATGACCGAACAGGACGCGTTGGTCGCCGTGATGATCGCCGTGTCCGCATCGGATTCGAAAATGGACACCGCCGAACTGATCAAGATCAACTCAGCCATCAACAATCTGCCCGTCTTTGCAGACTATGACGTTGACCGTCTGTCGACCGTCAGCCAAGTCGTGCTCGACCTGTTCGACGAAGAGGACGGGCTGGACGCGCTCTTTGGCTTGGTGCGCGAGGCACTGCCCGAACGTCTGTTCGAAACCGCCTATGCGCTGGCCTGCGATGTGGCGGCCTCAAACGGGCACCTCAGCGATGGCGAACTGCGCCTGCTTGAAGAAATCCGCTATGAGCTGAACCTTGACCGCTTGCACGCCGCCGCCATCGAACGGGGCGCACGGGCGCGGCACCTCACGCTGTAACTCAGCTTCCGTACTGCGCAGCCCAGCGTTCGATCAGTTCCTGCTGCATGTTCTTGGCGCGTCCGTTGTACCAACGCGCGCCTTCGGGGCTTTCGCGTTGTGCCCGCGTCAGCTTGGCGCGGCGGTCTTCGTCGGCTGCAAAGATCGAAAAGGCCATGACCGTGCCATCATGTGCCGTCATGTACCCCGCAAGACCCGAGACAAAGTTCAGCGTGCCGGTCTTGGCGTGCACCGTGATCGGACCGGATTTGATCGGCCGCCCCTTGGCATCGCGCAGCGGGATTTCCTTCAACAGCGGACGCAGCTCGTTGTCGCCGTAAACCTTGACCAGCGCACCGACCATCCCGTCCGCCGTCACCCGGCTGTCCTCGCTCAGACCCGAGTGGTCCACAAGCTCGATGCCCTGCGCGCCCAGATCTGCACGCACCCAATCGTTCATGGCGCTGGCCGACTCTTTCAACGTCTGCGGCGTGCCACCGCGTTTGACCGTGGCCGCCAGCCCCACCATTTCAGCCGTCAGGTTTGTGGAATACTTCAACATATCCTTCAGCAGAACATGCAGCTCGTCGCTGAACTGCCGCGCCACCACCTGACCCGATGGACGGGCCATCGTCACCTTGGCCGCAGGGACGTCAATGCCTTGCGACCGCAGCATGGTGCGGAACACGTCGCCCGCATACAGCGCAGGATTGCGCACCGGCAACCAGCGTGCGCCGCCCGTGCCCAGCGCACCCCGCGCCACGGTCCAGTCGTCGCGCCCGCCGCTTTCGGCATAGGTGTAAACGGGGGCCGTGCGGTCCTCGACACGCATCTGCGCCATGACCACGTCGGGACGGTATTTGTCCGACCGTGCGTCCATGGTCACCGCATAATTGGCGCCCTCGCGCTTCCACTCGAAATGGACCCGGTTGTAGTTCAGCGCGATCCCCGAAACGGCAGGGCTGTACCCCAGATGCGCAGGCTGGTCGGGATCGATGGTACGGACATGCGGGAACCCGCCATCATAGATCACCAGCCCCCCGTGCACTTCGCGGATGCCCGCCGCCTTGACGTTGGCCGCCAGCGTGGCCAGCGCATTGGTGTCCAGACTGGGATCACCGCCCCCCGACAGCACCAGATCACCCGACACGATGCCATCCGTGACGGCACCGGTTACCACCACTTGCGTTTCGAACCGGTGCGCACTGCCCAGCACCTTCAGCGCATATAGCGCCGTAATTGCCTTGGCCGTGCTGGCCGGCGGCGTTCCGGTTTGCGGGTTCATCCCCTCAAGCCGCAGGCCGGTCTTGGCATCCGCCACCGAATAGCACACCTGCCCGCCCAGCTTGGCGTTGGCCACGATGACCTCGGGGCCTGCGACGGCCTTCTTGGCAATGCCCTCGCCGCGCAAACGCGGACGCAGCGACCCGTCGGGCGCATCGGCAAATGCACCGGAGGCAAGGGTGGCCGCCGTGGCGGACAAAAAGAAACGTCTGGAAACAGGGTATGACATGGGGCGCAGAATAACCTTGCCGCAAAGAAATGGACAAGCCGCAATTAGTTCGTTTTCGGTCACAGAAACGTGGTGCATTCCATATGCGCGCCCTGCGTGCTAGCAGCCCGCGGATGGAACGCGCCGCCCTGATCATGTTTGTCGCCATGTCGTTGATCCCATTGGGAGACAGCGCTGGCAAACTGCTGACCTCGGCCCATGGCGTATCCCCCTTGTGGGTCGCATCCTCCCGGTTTTTTCTGGCCACCGCGATGATTGCACCCTTTGTGCCACACGGCACCTTTGCGCTGCTGCGCAACTGGCGGATCTGGCTGCGGGGATTGATTCTGGCGATGGGCATCACCTGCATCCAGATGGCCCTGCGCACAGAGGACATAGCGAATGTGTTCGCAGCATTCTTCATCGGCCCGCTGATCAGCTTCACCCTGGGCGCGCTGGTCCTGCGCGAGCCGATAACAGGACTGCGCGCGGTGTTGATCGCCTGCGGATTTGCGGGGGTTCTGGTCGTGGTCCGCCCCGGCTTTGGCGGCGGTGCGGGGTTGCTGTGGGCCGTGGCCGCAGGCAGCTTTTACGGACTGTTCCTGACTGCGACACGCTGGCTGGCGGGCGCCGGATCGCCGGTCGCGCTGGCCTTTACCCAGTTCGGGATCGCCGCCCTTGCCCTATTGCCTTTCGGGCTGGCCAACCTGCCGCCTGCAACAACCGCCGTGGCGGGGCTGACCGTGCTCAGCGCGGCAGGCTCCCTGCTGGGCAACCTGTTGTTGCTCTATGCCAACCGGATCGCGCCCGCCACGCAACTGGCCCCGCTCGTCTATTTCCAGCTCATCGCAGCGGTCGCCCTGGGATGGGCCATCTTCGGGGCCCTGCCCGATGCGCTGACGTGGCTTGGTCTGGCGCTGATCGTGGGCGCGGGTCTGGCCTCGGCCCGCCTACGTGGCTGACCAGCCTCCCGCCGCACGGATCGCACTGGACGATTGCGCCACCATCGGCACGTTGACAAAGCACCACGCAGGCGGATCGGACCAGCCTAAAAGATGCGAATGCCGCCCGGCAATCCGGTAAGGCGCAAACAACCGCGCCGCCGGGCTCATCCGCGCCGAAATCCGGTCACCCGGACGGGCCAGCACACCGACCGGCACATTGGCCATGATCCATTGCCAGTCCTGCCAGAGATGAAACTGCGCCAGGTTGTCCGCTCCCATCAGCCAGACAAACCGCACCCCCCGATACTGCGCCTTCAACGCCTTCAGCGTCTGCGCCGTATATCGCGTCCCCAGCCGCGCCTCGATGTCGGTCACCGTGACACGCGGGTGCTGCATGACCCGCCGCGCCTGCGCCATGCGCTTCTCCAGCGGCGCAGGCCCGTGTGACTTGAGCGGATTGCCCGGGCTGACCAGCCACCAGACACAGTCCAGATCAAACCGCTTCAGCGCCTCACGGGTGATATGCACATGCCCCGCGTGGGCCGGATCAAAGGATCCGCCCAACAGGCCAATGGTCTGGCCGGGCCTGACAAAGGGGCGTGCGCTGTTCATCATCGCTTGTTGCCCGACTGTGCGGGGTCAATCAACCACACCTACAACGTCCCCGCGCGTCACCAGACCGGGCGTGACCACTTCGGCACACCAACCGCCATGCCCACGCACCGCATTATATCCCCCGAACCCAAAGGTTTCCTCCATCCGGCTGCACGGCGCACAGATCACCGTCAGCCGCAGCACTGCCGCGCCCACGGCAATTTCGCGCCCCTTGAGTGCACCCAGATTGATGCCTGAAATCAACAGGTTGCGCCGCAAGGCATCCGGCGTCACCACATCCACGCCCAGCACCCCCGCGATCACCGGCAGATGCTCGGCCTGTATCAGCGTCACCGCCCGCTTGCCTGCCCGTGCGCGGTCGCCGTCCAACCCAGACAACCCGACCTGCACCTGTGGCACGGCCTGCACCTCTGCCCGCCGCGCGGGTCGCAGACCGATCCAGTCAACACGCCCCATCTGCGCATGACGCGCCAGCAAATCGGCCATCACCTGCATTTCAGCACCCTGCCGTCATGTGTAAAAACCACTAACGCCTCCCGTATAAAGTGCTTTACCTTCCGGCAACATATTTGACCCAAGGACTTTTCCGTGACCCCGATAGAATTCCTGCAATCCCTTCTCAAGCTCAATCGCGGCGGCACAATCCTGATCATGACCGGCCTTGGCGTGCTCGCAGCGGCGGCCATCGCGGTCAGCTGGATGGGCGGCGGGCAGAACGTGATCACGCTGGCGCTCTACATCCTCGGCTTTGGAGTGATCGCGGCAATACTGACCTTTGTCGTCTCCAACCCGCTGATGAAAACAGTGCTGGGGTGGATGTTTGTCGTGGTCTTCGGGGTGATCCTGTTCTGCGCCTTCGACAGCGTGATCCAAATCACCGGGCGCACCCCGTCGCCGCCCTGCTGGCGCACCATCCTGGAAGAACCGCCACGGATCTGCGAGGCACGTTTCGAGAACGGCCAGCAAGGCAACAGCTTTGCCGTGTCCTCGGACGCACCCGACCTGCCTGCCCAACCCGCAGGGAACACCAGCGAGATCAGCGGCACGCCGATCACGGACGCGCCCGTCATCGTCGCTGGTCCCGCCCCCGCCCCGCCGGTGATCCATTTGCAATTCACCCCGCCCATCACCCGCACCACATCGCGCGAGATTGCCCGCGACCTTGCCGACAACGGCTGGGATATCGCGGGCGGCAGTCAGGGCGGCGAAGAGGTGACGCGCGGCCCCTCCAGAACCCAGATCAGATACTACAGCGCCGACTACGCGGAAAACGCACGCTGGCTGGCCCGCGATCTGTCCGCGCGGCTGGACGGCGCTGAAATCCTGGTGAACGACTTTTCACAGGCGGGGCTGATCGCTCAGCCCAACCTGCTGGAAATCTGGCTGGCCCCGCAGACCAACTAGATTGCGCACCCATACATCAAACCTGTTTGCCAAGTCGCGCGCCGCAGCCTAAGACACCAGACAATTCCACGCATCGGCAAGGAGGGTCCCATGGCGGCCTATCAGTACGTTTACCACATGTCCGGGGTCTCCAAGACCTATCCGGGCGGCAAGAAGACATTCGAGAACATCCACCTGAACTTTCTTCCGGGCGTCAAGATCGGCGTTGTCGGGGTCAACGGCGCGGGTAAATCCACCCTGCTGAAGATCATGGCAGGCATGGACAAGGATTTCACCGGCGAAGCCTGGGCCGCCGAGGGCGCGCGCGTGGGTTACCTGCCACAGGAACCCAAGCTGGACGAAAACCTCAGCGTGCGTGAAAACGTCATGCTGGGCGTCGCCGGCAAAAAGGCGAAACTGGACCGCTACAACGAACTGGCGATGAACTACTCGGACGAAACCGCCGACGAGATGGCCGCGCTCCAGGACCAGATCGACGCCGAGAACCTGTGGGACCTCGACAGCCAGATCGACGTATCGATGGAGGCACTGCGCTGCCCCCCCGACGACGCACGCATTCAGGACCTGTCGGGCGGTGAAGCCCGCCGCGTGGCCCTGTGCAAACTGCTGCTCGAAGCGCCCGACATGCTGCTGCTGGACGAACCGACCAACCACCTGGACGCGGAAACCATCGCCTGGCTGCAACAGCACCTGGTCAACTACAAGGGCACGATCCTGATCGTCACCCACGACCGGTATTTCTTGGACGACATCACCAGCTGGATTCTGGAACTGGACCGTGGCCGCGGCATTCCCTACGAGGGCAACTATTCCGCATGGCTGGAACAGAAAGCCAAACGGCTTGAGCAGGAATCGCGCGAAGACAAATCCAAGCAAAAGACGCTGGAGCGCGAATTGCAATGGATGCGGCAGGGCGCCAAGGCGCGTCAGGCCAAATCCAAGGCACGGATCAATTCCTACAACGACCTGCTGGAAACAACCGAGCGCGAAAAACTGGCCTATGCCCAGATCGTCATCCCCAACGGCCCCCGTCTGGGCAACAAGGTGATCGACGTCAGCGGTCTGAAAAAACACATGGGTGACAAGCAGCTGATCGACGGGCTGGACTTTTCCCTGCCCCCGGGCGGCATCGTCGGCGTGATCGGTCCCAACGGCGCGGGTAAATCCACGCTGTTCAAGATGCTGACAGGTCAGGAAAAACCCGACGAGGGCACGATTGAATTCGGCGACACGGTCCAACTGTCCTATGTTGACCAGTCCCGCGACGACCTGAATGCCGACGACAACGTCTGGCAGGCGATCTCGGGCGGGGCCGAACTGATTTCGCTGGGCAACGCCGAAGTGAACAGCCGCGCCTATTGCTCGTCGTTCAACTTCAAGGGCGGCGACCAACAGAAAAAGGTCGGCCTTCTGTCGGGCGGTGAACGCAACCGCGTCCACATGGCGCGCCTGCTGAAAGAGGGCGGCAACGTCCTCCTGCTCGACGAACCGACCAACGACCTGGACGTGGAAACCCTGCGCGCGCTCGAAGACGCGCTGGTGGATTTCGGCGGCTGCGCCGTGGTCATCTCGCACGACCGTTTCTTCCTTGACCGGATCTGTACGCACATCCTGGCCTTTGAGGGCGAAGCGCACGTGGAATGGTTCGAGGGCAACTTCGAAGACTACGAAGAAGACAAGAAACGCCGCTTGGGTGCCGACGCGCTGGAACCCAAGCGTCTGAAGCACAAGAAGTTCATGCGTTAAGCCAATGTCGGGGTGCATCGTGGTGCACCCCGACATCACTCAAGGCGCGGCCGCCTTGCGACCTCTTGAAATCCGTACCAAAACCGACAAAAGTGGTACAATTCTCTATGTGAAATTTCAGGAGCCTGCCATGCACCGCCGTACCTTCATTGCCTCTGCCCTTGCCGCCCCCGTTGCGGCCCAACTTGCGGCACCGGCTGTGGCCCAGCAGGTCGTGTTCGATCCGACCCCTCAGATCGTCAACATCAAGAAAGAATTCCTGCCTGGTCAGCTTCTGATCCTGCCGCGCAGCTATTACCTGTACTGGGTGACCGAACCGCGCACCGCCATCCGCTATGGCGTCGGCGTAGGACGCGCAGGCCTTGAGTTTACCGGCACCGCCACCATCGACGTCAAAAAGGAATGGCCCACCTGGCGCCCCACCGACGAGATGATCGAGCGCAGCCCGACAACCTATGGCAAGTTCAAGGACAACGACTATGTCCAACCCGGCGGCCCCTCGAACCCGCTGGGCGCGCGGGCGCTGTATTTGTTCCAGAACGGCAAAGATACCTATTTCCGCATCCACGGCACAACCGAACCGGACAGCATCGGCAAATCGGTCAGCAACGGCTGCATCCGGATGCTGAACGAACACGTGATCGACCTTTATGGACGTGTGCCCATCGGTACGGTCGTGACCGTCCTGTAAACGGCTGACGGCGCTGCCGGGCATCCTCTGGCAGCCCCCCGAACGACACGACGTTGCACCGTGGCACGACGCGCAAACCAAAGTTTCCAGCCAGAGGCTTGGACCGGACTTTCTCAGCCGATCCGCCAATATTAATAATTCCAGTTGCGTTATCGTGCGCGCGGAAGGAAACTTGTACGTGAACTCTTGCGTAAAATATACTCAGTGCTGTCCCAAAAGGGGTGCTATTTGTCCGTCATCGATCTCAGCAACCTGCCGTTTCCAGGGAACAACCTGAGATCCTTTCTGGATTCAGTTTGTGAGACACATGAACTGGATTTTGCGGCCTACGCCGGCATGGACCCGATTGCCCAGACGGTGCACGGGTTCGTAAACTATCCAGACGAATGGCAGACCCGCTACGTCAAGGAAGGTTTTCAGTACCGCGATCCCGCCCTGCTTCTTGCCAGCCGCAGCATTGCCCCCGTCGACTGGCAACGCCTGCGCGGCGAACGCACGTTCAGGGATATTTTCCGCGCCGCCCGCGATCACGGCATCTCGGAACAGGGGCTGACCGT
Source organism: Pseudosulfitobacter pseudonitzschiae (assembly GCF_900129395.1). GTDB lineage: Bacteria > Pseudomonadota > Alphaproteobacteria > Rhodobacterales > Rhodobacteraceae > Pseudosulfitobacter > Pseudosulfitobacter pseudonitzschiae. The sequence goes on along the minus strand of NZ_FQVP01000002.1, from coordinate 184,867 downwards.
GCCGGTGCGCGGACCTTATGGCGATGTCGGCCTGTTCAGCGTCACCCGCAACTGTTCCGACCGAGAGTGGGACCTGCTCAAGGCCAAGATCCTCGGCGAGCTGCAAACAGCGGCCGTTCACCTGCATGACAACGTCATACACTCTCACGCCCTGACCCGAAAACTGCACCATCCCAGCCTGTCCGCACGCGAAGTTGAAATCCTGCAATGGATTGCAGCGGGCAAAAGCCAGCAGGACGTGGCAGACATCCTGTCGATCTCGAACCGCACGGTCGAAGTGCATTTGCGGTCAGGCCGCTCGAAACTGGGTGCGCTGACCACGCCCCAAGCCGTGGGCCGCGCAATTGGCCTGGGTCTCATTCACCCCGAGTAACCTGCGTCCTACGGGATTTCCCGTATAGCCGCTATTTCCCAAAACCTTGATGGTATTCTCAGCGATCTAGTAGCGGAGAATAACATGATCATTGTAATCGACGGCCTTAACCGGCAGCGCTACAGCCGCCTTCTCGACGAAATGTTCGCCTTGCGCGCACGTGTTTTCGGACAGCGACTGGGGTGGGAGGTAGATATTGTAAACGGCAAGGAAATCGACCAGTTCGACGCCCTTGACCCGGCCTATGTTATTGGCCTGAACGACGAGGGACACGTGGTGTCCTGTGTGCGCGCGTTGCAAACAACGGGGCCGCACATGCTGTCCGACGTGTTCCACGACATTCTGGACGGCGAACCGCCATTGCGCAGCGCCACCTTGTGGGAATCGACGCGGTTCTGTGTCGATACCGACATTCTGGATCGCGGCAATTCGCGCAATTCGGTGAGCTATGCGACTTGCGAGCTGATGGCAGCATCACTTGAATATGCCAAGAATTCAGGCATTTCTGACATCGTGACCGTGATTGATCCGGTGATGAACCGTGTGCTGAAACGGTCGGACTGCGCCCCCTATGGCTATGTCGGATCGACCAAGCCGATGGGCAAGGTATCGGCCATGGCCGCCCTGCTGGATTGTTCGGACGAGCGCATCGCCAAGATCAGGGCCTTTGCCGGGATCGAGGGCGACATGTTCGTATCCGACCAGCGCGCCTATGAGCTGTCCGACGACCACAGGCCGACCGTCGCCGCGCCCAATATCGCAAAGGTTACCGACGACGCCCGGATGCGGCAGCTTTTGCAGGAATACTGCGACGACCAGATCGCCGATGCCGCCACCCTCGAGGATCTGGATGCGGCCAAGGATCTGGCGCGGATGCTGGAAGACGCGAACATGATCGACGCACGAAATTCGTCTGGCACTCACGGATGACGGATGAGAGGGCCCATTTCCCCCTCGATTTGATGAGGCCCTCATAGCCCTGCACGACCCGTCCCCTACGGGTTGCGCGGTACTTTCCCGCTCGTTCCACCAGACGGAAAAAGGGCCAGCGCATCGCGCTGGCCCTTTTATGATCCATCCCGCAAAGCGGTTTATTTCAGCGCTTCGTCAGTGATCTCGTGCGTCCATGCACCTTCGGGCGCCTTGGTGATCATGCCGCCTTCCATGGTGATCGCGGCACTGCGGTCAAAAGCCGCCTCGTCCAGCGCGCCGTTGCTGCCCTCGGTCAGCTTGGCAATCTCGCCCATCATCCGCTTCTGGTGCTTTTCGGTCTGGGCACCGGTCTGGTCGTTCTCCAGAACGATCTCGGCGGCCTCATCGGGGTTCTCTTCAGCGTATTTCCACCCCTTCATCGACGCGCGCACGAAACGGACCAGCTTATCCTTCATCTCGGGATCGGCCAGTTTCTCTTCGGTGGTGTAAAGACCATCCTCAAGCGTCGAAATGCCCTCGTCCTCGTATTTGAAAACCACCAGATCCTCGGGTGTCAGGCCCGCATCAATGACCTGCCAGTATTCGTTGTAGGTCATGGTGGTGGCGCATTCGACCTGCTTTTGCAGCAGCGGATCGACGTTAAAGTTGATCTTCTGGATGGTCACCCCACCGTCAGAGCCATCGGTGGAATAGCCCAGCTTGCCCATCCAGCTCAGCAACGGGATCTCGTTGCCAAAGAACCATGTGCCCAGCGTGTGACCGGGGAAGTCGGCGGGCGAGGTGATCCCGTGCTCTTTCAAACAGGTCAGCATCAGGCCCGATTTGGCAAAAGGCTGCGCGATGTTCACGATCGGCGCGCCCTTTTCCCGTGCGGCCAGCGCGGACGGCAGCCAGTCGACCATCACGTCGGCACCACCCCCCAGCAGAACCTGCACCGGGGCGATGTCCGGGCCGCCCGGCTTGATCGTCACGTTCAGGTCTTCTTCTTCGTAGAACCCTTTGTCCAGCGCCACGTAGTAGCCTGCGAACTGGGCCTGCGTGACCCATTTCAGTTGCAGCGTCACATCGTCCGCCGCCATCGCACCGGTGCCCATCAGGCCCAGTGCAGCGGTTGTGACCGCGTAAGTAAACGTTTTCATTTTGATACTCCTTGTTGGTCTTCTTCTTGGTTTATTATTCTCATGTCCGGCCCCTCTGTGAAGGGTGCCAGAATGTCACGAGCCGTTCCAGCAGAGCGATGCCGCCATAAAAGGCAGAACCGACGATGGCCGCCACAACGATTTCGGCCCAGACCAGATCCAGCGCCAGTTGCCCCACCGATGTCGAGATGCGAAAGCCCATGCCGTGAATGGGCGAGCCGAAGAATTCGGCCACAATCGCCCCGATCAGCGCCAGCGTCGAGGCGATCTTGAGCCCGTTGAAAATGAACGGCATCGCCGCAGGCAGGCGCAGTTTCAGCAAGGTCTGCCAATAGGACGCCGCATAGGTGCGCATCAGGTCACGCTGCATATTATCGGTCGATTGCAGCCCCTGCACGGTGTTCACCAGCATCGGAAAGAACACCATGACCACGACCACGGCGGCCTTGGACTGCCAGTCGAACCCGAACCACATCACCAGAATGGGCGCCATGCCCACAATGGGCAATGCAGCGACAAAGTTGCCCACCGGCAGCAGCCCCTTTTGCAGGAACGGAAACCGGTCGATGACCACCGCCAACAGGAACGCCGCCCCGCAACCCATGACGAAACCGGACAGCGCGCCCTTGATCACCGTTTGCACAAAATCCACCCACAGGATGTCCCGCGACAGCCAGAACCGCGCGGCAATCTCGGATGGCGCCGGCAGCAGCACGTCCGAGATTTCGAACAACCGCTCGCCGGTTTCCCACATCGCCAGCAGCGTGACGCCAAAGAGGATCGGGATGACATAGCCGCCCCAGCGCCATGCGCCGTGCCGCGCAATCAGCGCGTTCAGCATCCAGCCTGCGACCCAGATCGCCAGAACCGGCACCAGCCGCCAGTCCACCACAGCCGCCAGCACAAAGACCAACGCCAGCAGCGCCCAGCCCAGCCACGCGGGGCGTTTCTGAACAACCGCGCTCATGTCGCCATCCCCATGCGTTTCAGCACGATGCGCTGGATCAGCCCGATCAGCGACACAATGACCGCCGCCAGTGCCGCCGCCATGATCAGCGCGCTCCAGATCTGGATGGTCTGGCCGTAATAGCTGCCCGCCAGCAAACGCGCGCCCAGTCCGGCTATCGCGCCCGTCGGCAGTTCGCCCACGATGGCCCCCACCAAGGATGCCGCCATCGCCACCTTCAGCGAGGTGAACAGATAGGGCATCGACGCAGGCAGGCGCAGCTTCCAGAACGTCTGTGACGCGCTGGCGTGCCATGTGTGCATCTGGTCCAGCTGCATTACCTCGGGGCTGCGCAGCCCTTTGACCATGCCGACGGCGACGGGGAAAAACGACAGGTACATGCTGATCACCGCCTTGGGCAGCAGGCCAGACACACCCACCGCGTTCAGCACCACGATGATCATCGGCGCCAGCGCCAGAATCGGTATGGTCTGTGACGCGATAACCCAGGGCATCACGCTCATGTCCATCACACGGTTATAAACAATGCCCACCGCCAGCAGAATGCCCAGCGTCGTGCCCAGCGCAAAACCCACCAGCGTGGCACTCAGCGTGATCCACGAATGATAGATCAACGAGCGTTTCGAGGTGATCTTCTTATCGACCGTGGTCTGCCAGACCTCGACCGCCACCTGATGCGGTGCGGGCAGCCTGGGTTTTTCCTGGCTCCAGGTATCGGCGACCAGATCGCTGAACGTCAGTTCCACGTCGGCCCGCGCGGCGCGGTCATAGGCCCATTGCGCGTTCATCGGAACGGCAGCCACATACCACAGCGCCAGAATGGCGGCGACGACCGTGAGGACGGGGATCGAACGCGTCATAGGCTCAGCCCCGCTGTCACAGCCTTAAACATCGTTATGCCCCGCCCGCAAACCTTCGCGCACCCGATGCGCAACTTCCAGAAACTCCGGCGTCTCGCGGATGTCCAAGGGGCGCTCCTTGGGCAGCGGGCTGTCGATTACATCGGTGATCCGCCCCGGCCGCGGGCTCATCACCACGATCTTGGTGCTCAGATACACCGCCTCGGGGATCGAATGGGTAACAAAGGCAATCGTCTTTTCCGTCCGCGCCCACAGCTTCAACAACTGCTCGTTCAGGTGGTCGCGCACAATCTCGTCCAGCGCGCCAAAGGGTTCGTCCATCAGCAGAATATCCGCGTCAAAGGCCAGCGCACGGGCAATCGACGCCCGCTGCTGCATCCCGCCCGACAGTTGCCAGGGGAACTTCTTCTCGAACCCGGCCAGCTCCACCAGCTCCAGCACCCGCGCCACACGGTCACGCTGGTCGGATTTGGAATAGCCCATGATCTCCAGCGGCAGGCTGATGTTGCCCCCGATGGTGCGCCACGGATACAGGCCCGCCGCCTGAAACACATAGCCATAGGCCCGCGCCGCCCGCGCTTCGGCTGCACTCACCCCGTTGACGGTGATGCTGCCGCCCGTGGGCTGCTCAAGATCGGCCATACAGCGCAGGAACGTCGTCTTGCCGCAGCCCGAGGGGCCGATAAAGCTGACGAAATCACCCTTTTCGATGTCCAGCGACACGGATTTCAGCGCTTGCACGGGGCCGTCGTTTGTCTGAAACGTCAGGTCGAGATCCTTGGCCGAGATAACGGCCCCGCCATTTGCAGCAGGAGTGCCCGCGTCTTTCAGGTTATTCACTTCCACAAATTAGATCCCCGCCGGAATGTTCATCGGATCGCGCTTGATCATCTTCGGGCTGGTCAGCTCTTTCCATTTCGACAGCGCCACGTTGGGCGCGGCAAAGGCAGGGCGCGGGACGAACTTGCCCCGTCCGGGCTGCGGCTGACTGTTCTGCCCCCAGGCCCAGATCACCTCGCCCCGGCTCAGGGTATAGCGGCTTTGGGCCGTCACCTCGAAGCCTTCGAACACGTTGTAATCCAGAATGGAATGGTGGTTGGCAGGGCTGATCGTCTTGGTGATCTTCGGGTCCCACACCACAATGTCGGCATCCGCACCCTCAACAATCGCACCCTTCTGCGGGTAGATGTTCAGGATCTTCGCCACATTGGTCGAGGTCGCGGCGACAAATTCGTTCGGCGTCAGGCGGCCCGTTTCAACCCCTTCGGTCCACAGCACCGCCAGACGTTCCTCCAGCCCGTTCGACCCGTTGGGGATGATGCGGAAATCATTGCGCCCCGCGCGCTTCTGCTCGGTCGAGAACGCGGCGTGGTCGGTGGCCACCACCTGCAACGATCCGGCCTGCAAGCCAGCCCACAGGCTGTCCTGATGCTGCTTGTTGCGAAACGGCGGCGACATCACGCGGCGCGCAGCGTGATCCCAGTCCTTGTTGAAATACTCGCCCTCGTCCAGCGTCAGGAACTGGATCAACGGCTCGCCGTAAACCCGCATCCCCTTTTGCCGCGCACGGCGGATTGCCTCGTGGGTCTGCTCGCAGGACACGTGCACGATGTACAGCGGCACGCCTGCCGTGTCGGCAATGGTGATCGCCCGATTTGCGGCCTCGCCCTCCAGCTCGGGCGGACGGGAATAGGCGTGACCCTCGGGGCCGGTGATCCCCTGATCGAAATATTTCTGCTGCAACTCCGCCACCAGATCGCCATTCTCGGCATGGACCATCGGCAGCGCACCCAGCTCGGCACAGCGTTTGAACGACGCGAACATCTCGTCGTCCTCGATCATCAACGCGCCCTTGTAGGCCATGAAATGCTTGAACGAGTTCACGCCCATATCCACGGCGTCTTTCATCTCGTTGAATACATTCTCGTTCCAGCCGGTGATCGCCATGTGATAGCCGATGTCCGAACAGATCTGCGGCGCGCTCTTGCGGTGCCATTCGTTGATCGCGTTCTTGATGCTGCCATCTTCGCCCGGCAGGCAGAAATCCACGATCATCGTGGTCCCGCCCACGGCGGCGGCCCATGTGCCGGTCTCGAATGTCTCGGCGGCGGTGGTGCCCATGAACGGCATTTCCAGATGCGTGTGCGGGTCGATCCCGCCGGGGATCACATAGGCCCCTTCCGCATCAATGTATTCGTCGCCCACCAGATCCTCGCCAATGCGCACGATCTTTTCGCCCTCGATCAGAACATCCGCTTTCCATGTCCGGTCCGCCGTGCAGACCATGCCGCCCTTGATCACCTTGCTCATCTCGTATCTCCTGTCGTCTCGTTTGTCTGGCCTGTTTCTTTTGGCCTTGAATATCCCGGGGTCCGGGGCAGCGCCCCGCGTCACACGCTGGCAAAGCACCCCATCGCCGGCCCATGCACGCCAATGTCCAGCGGCCCGAAATCGCTCTCCACACACAGCGCGAAATACCCTGCACGCGGCATGTAGATCACGCGGTAATCTCCATCGGTGCGCGTCACGGTCCAGCAGGTTTGCGTCAGCCCGCCGGAAAAGTTCACCGTGGTCGCAAAGGGCCGTACCAGCGCCGCGCGAAAGGCCGCCAGGTAGGCGCGGTCCTTGGCCGTCTGCACCGGCGCTTCTGCCACCTCGGCCCGAATCAGCAGCCCGATCCGGTCCGCAATGCTCAGGTCAGGGTCGATCAAGTGCGATCACCAAATTTTCGCTTACAATCGCAGAGCCTGGCTTCATTCTTATACCGGAACCAGGATGATCTAATAAGAATCTAGCGGCATCCCTAATGTCGTCGAACGAATGAGCATACTTTTTCTCATTCGAAGGTCGATCTTGCAGATAGCAATCAAATTGTTCTGTATCATGCTTTTGGTCCCGCACCGCATAGGCTTCTTGATCCGTTTCAGAAGAGTATATCCTCACCCGACAATCTCCGCCGTCTCGACCACCGCGTGCAACAGCACATCCGCCCCTGCGGCGGCCCATTCCTTGGTTATTTCCTCGGCCTCGTTGTGGCTCAGCCCGTCGACACAGGGACACATCACCATCGCCGTGGGTGCCACACGGTTGACCCAGCAGGCATCGTGCCCCGCACCGGAAATCAGGTCCATATGCGAATAGCCCAGCCGCTCGGCCGCATTGCGCACCGCCGTCACACAGCCCTCGTCAAAGGCCACGGGATCAAACCCGCCCACCTTTTCGAATTCGACCTCCAGCCCCATGTCGTCGCAGATCTTCTGCGCCTCGACTTTCAGCCGCGCTTCCATATCCTCGATCACCGACAGGTCCGGCGACCGGAAATCGACGGTAAAGACCACCTGCCCGGGGATCACGTTGCGCGAGTTCGGATAGACATCGATATGGCCCGCAGCACCCACCGCATGCGGCGCATGGCTCCATGCAATCTCGTCCACCTTTTCCAAAATCCGCGCCATCCCCAGACCCGCATTCTTGCGCATCGGCATCGGCGTCGATCCGGTGTGCGCATCCTTGCCCGTCACCGTGATCTGCGTCCACGACAGCCCCTGACCGTGGGTGACCACGCCAATGTCCTTGCCTTCGGCTTCCAGGATCGGGCCCTGTTCGATGTGCAGCTCGAAGAACGCGTGCATCTGGCGCGCGCCCACTTCTTCGTCCCCCCGCCAACCGATCCGTGCCAGTTCGTCGCCAAAGGTTTTGCCCTCGGCGTCGGTCTTGGCATAGGCCCAGTCCTGCGTGTGAATGCCCGCAAAGACACCCGACGACAGCATCGCGGGGGCAAAGCGTGTGCCCTCTTCGTTGGTAAAGTTGGTGACCACGATGGGGTGCTTGGTCTTCACGTCCAGATCGTTCAGCGTGCGCAGGATTTCCAAACCGCCCAACACGCCCAGAACACCGTCGTATTTGCCGCCCGTGGGCTGTGTGTCCAGGTGCGAGCCGACATAGACCGGCAGCGCGTCAGGGTCCGTGCCCGCACGCTGCGCAAACATGTTGCCCATCTGGTCCAGCCCCATCGTGCAGCCCGCGGCCTCGCACCACGACTGGAACAACGCGCGCCCCTCGGCATCCGCATCGGTCAGCGTCTGGCGGTTGTTGCCGCCCGCCACGCCGGGGCCGATCTTGGCCATGTCCATCAGGCTGTCCCACAACCGTTGTCCGTCGATCCGCAGGTTTTCCCCAGGTGCTGCCATAACTCTCCCCCTCGCGCTCTGCGGCGCTTGTTTTTGACCATTTGGTAAATACACGATTGCGCTCTGCCCCTTTTGAGTCAAGAACTGACTGAGGGGCTTTGCGCAGGGTTTGCGCATTTGCCCGAAATTGAAGCAACCGAAGGGCGGGTATTTTGGCCGAACAAACCCAGAAGAAACCCAGCCGCATCCAACAGCGTAACCGGCGCAAGATTCTGGATGCCGCGCTCGACGTTTTTTCGGCCCACGGCTTTCGCGGTGCCACGCTGGACCAGATCGCGGAACAGGCGGGGCTGAGCAAGCCGAACATCCTTTATTACTTTGATGGAAAAGAGGAAATTCACGTCACCGTGCTCAGCCAGTTGATGGAAACATGGCTGGACCCGCTGGCCGGGCTGGACCCCGAAGGCGACCCGTTGACCGAGATCCTGACCTATGTGCAACGCAAGCTGGAAATGTCGCGCGACCTGCCCCGTGAAAGCCGCTTGTTTGCCAATGAAATCCTGCAAGGTGCGCCGCGCATGGACCCGCATTTGCGCGCCGACCTCAAGCCGCTGTTCGATGCGCGCTGTGCAGTGATTCAGGCGTGGATGGACGCGGGCAAACTGGCACAGGTCGACCCGCGCCACCTGATTTTCTCGATCTGGGCCACCACACAGCACTATGCGGACTTTCAGGCACAAATCGATGTATTGCTGGAAGGACAGGAACCCACCGACGCCGCGGCGCAGTTCTTGCAAACGATGTTTCGCAATCTGCTGACACCGGGGCCGAACACCACCCCGGCGTAAGGGTTGACGAAGCCGCCGTTCGAAACAGAACGCAAAGCCGCGCATCGACGGGCCGAGGTACGGCGATCCGACCTTAGTGTCTGGCACTTTATGGCAGCCAAGCACATCCGACCGAACTGTCCCGCGCAACAGAAACCAAATCGCCGTGCCGTGGGGCGGCCCGTCATGTCGAAGACATGCCTAAGGCATGATGCGCGGCGGCCTGCGGCCTTGTCCCGCGCGAGGGACAGTCTGAGGGGCCTCAAACCGGACCTTCGCCGCCATCTGCGGATAGGTCCGGTTTTCCTTTCCGGGACAGCTTTTGACGCAAACGTCAATCTCGCCTGACCTATAACAGCAACTGTATCGCTTACTCCGCTGCCGTCGCCGACGGGTTGTTGGGGTGTGTCGTCCAGTTGGCATAAGCCGGATCAACCACCTTGCCCGTGCGCGGATCGGTGGTGCCTGGCTCCATCGGGACCATGCTGATGCAATCCTCGACCGGACAGACGTTGACGCACAGGTTGCAAGCCACGCATTCCTCGTCGATCACCGTGAATGTTCGGTCCTCGGACATGGCAATCGCCTGATGCGAGGTGTCCTCGCAAGCGGCAAAACAGCGGCCACAGGAAATACAGGCGTCCTGATCAATCCTGGCCTTGGCGACATAGTTCAGGTTCAGCTGGTTCCAGTCGGTCACATTCGGCACCGCCTTGCGCACCAGCTGGTCCACCGAGGTCATGTCCTTGCTGTCCATGTATTCGGACAGGCCCGAAATCATTTCCTGCACGATCTTGAACCCATAGGTCATCACGGCCGTGCAGACCTGCACGTTGCCGGCACCCAGCGCCAGGAACTCGGCCGCATCCCGCCAAGTGGTGACGCCGCCGATGCCGCTGATCGGCAGGTCGGCGGTGGCGGGGTTGCGGGCGATCTCGGCCACCATGTTCAGCGCGATGGGTTTCACCGCAGGTCCGCAATAGCCGCCATGCGTGCCTTTGCCATCGATCATCGGCTCGGGTGCGAAATTGTCCAGATCCACGGATGTGATCGAGTTGATCGTGTTGATCAGCGACACCGCGTCGGCCCCGCCCCGCTTGGCCGCTTCGGCGGGGTACAGCACGTTGGTGATGTTCGGCGTCAGCTTCACGATCACCGGCATCCGCGTGTACATCTTGCACCAGCGGGTGACCATTTCGATGTATTCCGGCACCTGCCCCACGGCGCTGCCCATGCCGCGTTCGGCCATGCCGTGCGGGCAGCCAAAGTTCAACTCGATCCCGTCCGCGCCGGTTTCCTCGACATGGGGAAGGATCGCCTTCCACGCCTCTTCCTCGCAAGGCACCATGATCGACGCGATCAGCGCCCGGTCGGGATAGTCGCGTTTGACCGCCTTCATCTCGCGCAGGTTCACCTCCAGCGGGCGGTCGGTGATCAGCTCGATGTTGTTCAGCCCCAGCAGTCGGCGGTCCGCGCCCCAGATCGCGCCGTAGCGCGGGCCGTTGACGTTGACGACAGGCGGACCTTCCATGCCCAATGTCTTCCACACCACACCACCCCAGCCCGCATCAAAGGCGCGGCGGACGTTGTATTCCTTGTCCGTTGGCGGGGCCGAAGCCAACCAGAAGGGGTTGGGGGATTTGATGCCGACGAATTCGCTTTGCAGATTTGCCATTGTAAGTTCTCCTCATAGGGGGCCGCAGCCCGCCGTCAGCCCATCAAAGCCGAATGAATGTCCATCGCCGCGTCGCGGCCTTCGGCAACAGCCGTCACCGTCAGATCGTCCCCGCCCGAGGCACAATCACCCCCGGCCCAGACGCCCTTGACGCTGGTGCGGCCCGCGCCAGTGACCGCGATCTTGCGCCCGTCCAGTTCCGGCAGCCCGTCGCCTTGCAGGGTCTGGCCGATGGCCTTGAACACCTGATCGGCGGGCAGACGCAGCATTTCCCCGGTGCCTTTCATCGCGCCATCGACATATTCAAACTCGATCTCGCGGACCGCGCCGTTGCCATGCACGGCCACGGGCACAGCATGGGTGACGATCCGCACGCCCTTGCTGGCGGCCAGGTCCTGTTCGAACGGGCTGGCGTTCATCCGGTCGCGGCCACGGCGATAGACCAGCGTGACGTTCAGCGCGCCCAGCAGCTTGGCCTGCACAGCGGCGTCAATCGCGGTCATGCCGCCCCCGATCACCACCACGTCGCGGCCAATCGGCAGCGTGGTCAGGTCGATGGACTGGCGCAGCTCGGAAATGAAATCGACGGCATCCGTGACGCCATCCTTGCCCTCACCGTCCGCGCCCAATGCGTTCACACCGCCCAAGCCGATGCCCAGAAACACCGCGTCAAATTCCGCCTTTAATGCGGCCAGCGTCAGCCCGTCGCCCAGCGCCTTGCCCGTTTCGATGCGGATGCCCCCGATTTTCAGCAACCAGTCGACTTCGTCCTGCGCAAAGCCGTTCGGGGTCTTGTAGGCGGCAATGCCAAATTCGTTCAGCCCGCCCGGCTTGGGCCGCGCGTCATAGACCACAACATCGTGGCCTAGCATCGCCAGACGGTGCGCACAGGACAGACCCGCAGGGCCAGCCCCCACGACCGCCACGGTCTTGCCCGTCGCCTCGGCGCGGGTGAAGGGGTGGATGCCCTGCTGTTGCAGATGATCGGTCGCATAGCGTTGCAGCTGGCCGATCAGAACCGGCTTGCCCTCGGCCACTTCGCGCACGCAGGACTGCTCGCACAGCTGTTCAGTCGGACAGACACGGGCGCACATGCCGCCCATGATGTTCTGCCCCAGAATCGTCTTGGCCGCGGCATCCGGCGTGCCCGTGGCGATCTGGCGGATGAACAGCGGAATGTCGATGTCCGTGGGACAGGCGGTGATGCACGGGGCGTCATGACAGAAATAGCAGCGATCCGCCGCGACCAGCGCCTCGTGACCGTCCAACGGCGGGTGCAGGTCCGAAAACTGCGCCGCATAAGCGCCCTGTTCCAGCCGTCCGGCCTTGATCCCCGGTGTAAACACATCATCAACCATCTTCACGCTCCCAAGACATTTTGCTGTCATCTTTGCAAAAACGCTCTCACGGAATAATTTTTTTATCAACTGGTAAAAAAAGATTCTGACTTTGGAGGGATGGACATTGCCATGGTGACGCACAAAAATAGGGCACCGCAGATCATCGGCGCCGATGCGCCCATAAAGCCCCGGAGTCGAAATTCGCTTGATTTCGGGACAGTTCGCGCGCATATTCACACTGCGACGTTACACCTATCGACCACACTGCTCCTCTTTCGGGCTCAGTCTCTCGATCTGTCTAGACTTTGCCGACCTGCCGCATTCCGTGGGCAGTTATTAAAAGGAGTACGACGATGGCTACTGGCACCGTCAAATGGTTCAACACAACAAAAGGCTACGGCTTTATCGCACCCGATGGCGGCAGCAAAGATGTGTTCGTGCACATTTCGGCTGTTGAGCGTTCGGGCCTGACCGGTCTGGCCGACAACCAAAAAGTCACTTTCGACATCGAAAATGGCCGCGACAACCGCGAAAGCGCGATCAACATCGCACTGGCATAAGCCTTTTTGTTGGTATGATAGATGAAACGGGCGCTTCGGCGTCCGTTTTTGTTTGTTCAGAGGACGATTCGTATCGGCCCGACTTTGGTACGTGGCGCATCTTTGAGTGAACGGGGCTGGTTTTCTGAAACTGGCCACGGGGCGGCACACCGCAATGCCAATCGAAACATCACGCACTTCTGAACTAAAGCGGACCTTGGGCACGGCTTGGGGCAATGCCTGCTGTGCGGGACGGAGCTGACGTTTGAAATGGAGTGAGAAGCCGCGCATCGTCGGGCCGTGGTTCGGCGATCCGACCTGCGTGACTGGCACTTTATGGCAGCCAAACACATCCCACCTGTCCGTCACGCACAACAGCAGCCAAATCGCCGTGCCTGGGGACGGCCCGGCGATGCGCGGCGGCCTGCGGCCTTTGTTCCGCGCTTGGGGAATGCGGAGAGGGCTCATTCCTGTCCTTCGGTGCAATCCTCTCAAAGGTCCGTTTTCCCATTCTGGGCCAATGAATTACGCAAATGCCCCTGAAATCCAACACCAGAGGGTTATCCTGCTGCCCAGTCAACCCGACGGCACTTGCCCGATCAGCTTCAGCACCTGAGGCCCCAGCCCTTCCACGACCTTCAGAACGCCATCCGCATTCGGGTGAATCCCGTCCGCCTGCATCAACCCACGCACCGCCGCCGGATCGGTGTCCGCGCCGCCCATGCCTTCGAAAAAGCTGGGGGCGTACAGCGTGCCGTATTGCTCGGCCAGATCCGGGTACATCGCATCAAAGGCCGCCTTGTACTCGGGTCCGTAGTTACCCGGTGCCTGCATCCCCACCAACAGCACTTTGACATCTGCGTCGGCTGCCGCCTGCAATATCCCGTCCAGATTGGCGCGGCTGTTCGCCGGATCAATGCCGCGCAACAGGTCGTTGCCGCCCAGCGTGACAATCATCGCGTCCACATCCGGCGTCAGCGTCCACGCCGCCCGCGACAGGCCGCCAGCCGTGGTATCGCCGGACACACCTGCGTTCAGAACCTGCACATCGGCCCCCTGTTCGCGCAACCAGCTTTCCAGTTGCGGCACGAATCCGTCCTCTTGCGGCAGCCCGTACCCTTGGGTCAGGCTGTCACCCAAGGCCGCGATCACCACCGGATCGGCCAGCGCAGGCCCCGATAAAACCGTAAGAATTCCAACGATTGCCTTGCGCATCGTGATCCAGCCTCCATATCCAAGCGTACCCCCTATAAAGGCACGCATGCATGTCCAATCCAGTCCTGACCCTTGAAAATGCAACACTGGCGCTGGATGGCAATGCCGGACGCATCGAAATTCTGCACGGTATCAGCATTCAAATCGACGCAGGCGAGACAGTCGGGCTGGTTGGCCCGTCGGGGTCCGGCAAGTCGTCGCTGTTGATGCTGATGGGTGGGCTGGAACGGGCCACCGGCGGGTCGGTGATGGCCCTGGGCAACGATCTGACGCAGATGGACGAAGACGCCCTTGCCCGCTTTCGCCGCGACAACATGGGCGTGGTGTTCCAGTCCTTCCACCTGATCCCTACGATGACCGCGCTGGAAAATGTGGCCACGCCGCTGGAACTGGCCGGTGTCAAAGACGCCTTTGCCCGGGCCGAGGCGGAACTGGCCACGGTGGGCCTGGCCCATCGCAGCGGGCATTACCCCTCGCAGATGTCGGGTGGCGAACAACAGCGGGTGGCCCTGGCGCGCGCGTCGGTCACTCGGCCCCGTATCCTGCTGGCGGACGAGCCTACGGGCAATCTGGACCTGGCCAACGGCGACGCGATCATGGACATGCTGTTTGACCTGCGCGACCGGCACGGGGCGACGCTGGTGCTGGTGACCCATTCGAACGCGCTGGCCGAACGCTGTGACCGCGTAGTGCGGCTGGTGGATGGCCGCATCGCCGCGCGGGCTGCTGCATGAGCCTGCGCATTGCTGCCCGCCTGGCCCGCCGCGAGCTGCGTGGAGGCCTGCACGGATTCCGCATTTTCCTGGCCTGCCTTGCCCTTGGGGTCGCTGCCATCGCTGCCGTCGGCTCGGTTCGGTCGGCCATCGAGGCGGGGCTGGCCCGTGAGGGGGCTGCGCTGTTGGGTGGGCAGGCCGAGATGGATTTCACATATCGGTTCGCCACGGATGAAGAACGCGCGTGGATGGCGCAAATTGCGCAGAACGTCTCGCAGGTGGTCGACTTTCGGTCGATGGCGGTGGTGGACCGCGACGGCGAGACCGAGCGCGGGCTGACACAGGTCAAGGGCGTCGATGATGCCTATCCGCTGATCGGCAGCGTCGGGCTGTCCCCCGAGATCCCGCTGGCGCAGGCGCTGGGGGATCAGGACGGCCTGCCCGGCGCGATCATGGAGAAGGTGCTGGCCGACCGGCTGGGGCTGACCACGGGCGACACGCTGCGGCTGGGCACGCAGGATTTCCGTCTGAGCGCGCTTCTGACCCGCGAACCAGACAGTGCCGGAGCAGGCTTTGGTCTGGGGCCGCGCACGATTGTGCGCACGCAAGCGCTGGACAACTCGGGGCTGTTGGAAACCGGGACGCTGTTCAACACCAAATACCGCCTGACCCTGCCACCCACGGCGGAGCTTGAGGCACTGGAACAGGCGGCCGAGGCGAAATTCGGCGACGCAGGCATGCGCTGGCGCGATTCGCGCAACGGCGCACCGGGGGTGGCGCGATTTGTCGAACGGCTGGGCGCGTTCCTTGTGCTGGTCGGCCTGTCCGGTCTGGCCGTGGGTGGGGTTGGGGTGTCGGCTGCGGTGCGGGCCTATCTGGCCGAGAAAACCAGCGTGATCGCCACACTGCGCACGCTGGGGGCGGAACGGTCAACGATCTTTCAGACCTATTTCCTCCAGATCGGTGCGCTTTCGCTGCTGGGTATTTTCATCGGCCTTGTGCTGGGCGCGGTGGCGCCGCTGTTGCTGGCGCCGCTGATCGAGGCGCGTTTGCCGATCCCGGCCAGCATCGCCGTCTATCCCCGCCCGCTGGTCGAGTCAGGCATCTACGGGCTGCTGACAGCGTTCATCTTTACGCTCTGGCCGCTGGCCCGCGCCGAGGACGTGCGCGCCGCGACCCTGTTTCGCGACGCACTTGGCGGCACGGCCCTGCTGCCGAAAGCCCGCTATGTCGTGGCGGTGGGCGTGGGGCTGGCGTTGCTGGTGGGGCTGGCGGGGCTGTTTTCGGGCACGTGGCAGCTGACGCTGTGGATGGCGGGTGGCATCACCGGTGCGCTGGTGTTGCTGGCGCTGTCGGCCTGGGTAATCCGCTGGACCTCGCGGCGCGGTGCGCGCATGGCGCAAGGGCACCCTGCCCTGCGGTGGGCGCTGGCGGCGATCTCTGGTCCGCGCGAAGGGGCGACCTCGACCGTATTGTCATTGGGTCTAGGCCTGTCGGTGCTCGCCGCCGTGGGCCAGATCGACGGCAACCTGCGCAATACCATCGCGGGCAATCTGCCCGAAGTTGCCCCGTCCTATTTCTTTGTCGACATCCAGAAGGACCAGATGGAAGGGTTCAACGCGCGTCTGGCGAATGATCCCGCCGTGCGCCGCGTCGACAGCGCACCGATGCTGCGTGGCGTCATCACCCGCATCAACGACCGCCCTGCCAGCGAGGTCGCTGGCGACCACTGGGTCACGCGCGGCGACCGCGGCGTGACCTATGCCACCGAGCTGCCCACGCGCACCGAGATCACCCAGGGGGAATGGTGGCCACCCGACTATGCAGGCCCGCCCCTGATCAGCTTTGCCGCCGAAGAGGGCGCGGAAATGGGCCTGAAGCTGGGGGACACCATGACCATCAACGTGCTGGGCCGCGAGATCACCGGCACCATCGCCTCCTTCCGCGAGGTCGATTTTTCCAATGCGGGCATCGGTTTTGTCATGACGATGAACCCCGCCGCGCTGTCGGGCGCGCCGCACAGCTATATCTCGACCGTCTACGCCGAACCCGAAGCCGAAGCGGCAATCCTGCGCGATCTGGGCAACGCCTTTCCCAACATCACCGCGATCCGCGTGCGCGATGCCATCGACCGCGTGGCCGAGGTGCTGGCAGGCATTGCCGCTGCCAGCTCATACGGGGCGGCGGCGACGCTTTTGACCGGTTTTCTGGTGCTGATCGGGGCCGCCTCGGCGGGCACCCAGTCGCGGACCTATGAGGCGGCGGTGCTGAAAACGCTGGGCGCATCGCGCAAGCGCATCCTGATCAGCTTTGCCCTGCGCGCCGCCCTGCTGGGCCTTGCGGCCGGGCTGGTGGCATTGGGGGCCGGTATCGCGGGCGGCTGGGCCGTGTCGCGCTTTGTCATGGAGACGGGGTATCAGGTGATCTGGCCCTCGGCGCTGGCGATCATTGCGGGCGGCATCGTGGCGACGCTGGTGGCGGGGCTGGCCTTTGCCTGGGGGCCGCTTGCCGCGCGACCCGCCCATGTGCTGCGGGCGCGGGAGTAAACGAATTATTAACTTTTCGCGGTGAGGATCGGGCACGGTACAGGCGGGGACGTCGAGGGCCGTGCCAGAAGAAACGACTTACCGTTTCTGGCGGGGGGCGTTGGCGTCGACACCCCCCGTCTTTTTTGCTGTCTTTTTAGCGCCCCAATATCCTGGGGAGGCCCGAACGGGAGGGGCAAAGCCCCTATTCAGCCGCTTCTGCGTAGCTCTCCATCGGCGGGCAGGTGCAGATCAGGTTGCGATCACCATGCACGTTGTCGACGCGGTTCACCGGGGGCCAGTATTTGTCGACGCGGAACGCACCCGGCGGAAAGCATCCCTGTTCGCGGGAATAGGGACGGTCCCAGTCGCGCACCAGATCTTCCATCGTATGCGGTGCGTTCTTCAGCGGGTTGTTGGCCTCATCAATCCGCCCCTGCGCGATGTCATCAATCTCGGCCCGGATCGCCAGCATCGCGTCGCAGAAACGGTCCAGCTCGGCCTTGGTCTCGCTTTCCGTCGGCTCGACCATCAGCGTGCCCGCCACCGGCCAGCTCATCGTGGGCGCGTGGAAACCGCAGTCGATCAGGCGTTTGGCGATATCTTCCACCGTCACCCCCGCAGCGTCGTCAAAGGGACGCACGTCCAGGATGCATTCATGCGCCACCCGGCCCGACGGCCCCTTGTACAGCACGTCAAACGCCCCTTCGAGCCGTTTGGCGATGTAGTTGGCGTTCAGGATCGCAACCCGCGTCGCCTGGGTCAGACCGTCACCGCCCATCATCAGGCAATAGGCCCAGCTGATCGGCAACAGCGACGGCGAGCCGAAGGGGGCGGCGCTGACCGGCCCCTCGGCCCCACCTGTCGAGGGGTGACCCGGCAGATGCGGGATCAGGTGGCTTTTGACGCCGATGGGACCCATGCCGGGGCCGCCGCCGCCGTGCGGGATGCAAAACGTCTTGTGCAGGTTCAGGTGGCTGACGTCACCGCCCAGATCACCGGGACGCGACAGGCCGACCATCGCGTTCATATTGGCCCCGTCGATATAGACCTGACCGCCATGCTTGTGCGTGATGGCTGTGACTTCGGTCACCGTTTCCTCGAACACGCCGTGGGTCGAGGGATAGGTGATCATGCAGCCGGCAAGGTTGTCGGCGTGCTGTTCGGCCTTGGCCTTGAAATCGTCCAGATCGATGTCGCCGTTGGCGGCAGATTTGATCGGCACGACCTTCCAGCCGACCATCTGGGCGCTGGCGGGGTTGGTGCCGTGGGCGCTCATCGGGATCAGGCAGATGTTGCGATGCCCCTGACCGTTCTCGCGGTGATAGGCGGCAATCGTCAGCAGACCCGCATATTCCCCCTGCGCGCCCGAGTTGGGCTGCATCGAGATCGCGTCATAGCCGGTGATCTGGCACAGCTTGGCGCTGAGGTCAGCGATCATCTCGGCGTAACCCGCGGCCTGATCGGCGGGCACAAAAGGGTGCAGCAGCGAAAACTCTTCCCACGTCACCGGCATCATCTCGGCGGCCGAGTTCAGCTTCATCGTGCAGGACCCCAGCGGGATCATCGCGCGGTCCAGCGCCAGATCACGGTCTGCCAGACGGCGCATATAGCGCATCATCTCGGTTTCGGCCCGGTTCATGTGAAAGATCGGGTGCGTCAGGTAATCGGATGTCCGCACCAGATCGTCGGGGACGCGGTATTCGGGCGCAAAGTCGCTGTCGCTGGCGTCCAGACCAAAGGCGCGCCAGACCGCTTCGATGTCTGCGGGACGGGTGCGTTCGTCCAGGCTGATGCCCACGCGGGTTTCGCCGACGCGGCGCAGGTTGATGCCCTCGTCGACTGCCGATTTCAGAACCGCCGATTGCAGCGGGCCAACATCAACCGTCACCGTGTCGAAATAGACCTTGGGATCGACGGCAAAGCCAGCCGCTTCCAATCCGCGCGCCATGCGCACGGTCTTGCGGTGGATGCGTTGGGCGATGGCCTTTAGCCCCTGCGGCCCGTGGAACACGGCATACATCGACGCCATCACCGCCAGCAGCGCCTGCGCGGTGCAGACGTTCGACGTGGCCTTTTCACGGCGGATGTGCTGTTCGCGGGTTTGCAGCGACAGCCGGTAGGCGCGGTTTCCGTGGCTGTCGATGCTGACGCCCACGATCCGGCCCGGCATGGCGCGTTTCATTTCGTCCCGGCAGGCCATGTAGGCGGCGTGCGGGCCGCCATAGCCCACGGGCACGCCAAAGCGTTGGGTGCTGCCCACGGCGATGTCCGCGCCCATGGCACCGGGTTCTTTCAGGATGGTCAGCGACAGGGGATCGGCGCTGACGATGCCGATGGCCTTGGACCCGTGCAGCGCGTCCATCTGCGCGGTGAAGTCGCGCACATGGCCGTAGGTGCCGGGGTACTGGAAGATCGCGCCAAAGACGGCCTCGGGGTCCAGATCCTCGGGCTTGCCCACGATCACCTCGATGCCCAGCGGGGCCGCCCGCGTTTTCATCACGGCGATGTTCTGCGGGTGGCAGTCGCGGTCGATGAAGAACCCGCGCGCTTTGGACTTGGACACGCGCTGTGCCATTGTCATCGCCTCGGCGCAGGCGGTGGATTCGTCCAGCAGTGACGCGTTCGCAACCTCCAGCCCCGTCAGATCGCTGATCATGGTCTGGAAATTCAGCAGCGCCTCGAGCCGCCCTTGGGAAATCTCGGGCTGGTAGGGCGTGTAGGCCGTGTACCAGGCGGGGTTTTCCAGGATGTTGCGCTGGATCGCGGGGGGCGTCACCGTGCCATAGTAGCCCTGCCCGATCAGGCTGGTCAGCACGCGGTTCTTGCCCGCCACCTCGGCCATGTGGTGCAGCAGCTCGCGTTCCGATTTCGCCTTGCCGAAATCCAGCGGTTCCTTTTGCCGGATCGCCTTGGGCAGCGTGTCGTCGATCAACGCGTCCAGATCGCGCGCGCCCACCACTTCGAGCATATCGGCCATCTCTTCCGGTGATGGGCCGATGTGGCGGCGGTTGGCGAAATCATAAGGCAAATACTCGGTCGGCGTGAACGACATGCGAACGTCCCCTGCGTTGGTGTTTTGGTCATGAAGCCGCCCTGTGCGGGCGGCTGGACTGATCTTAGGCGATGAATTTCTGATAGGTGGCCTCGTCCATCAGCTCTTCGAGCTGCGAGGGATCACTGACGGTCATCTTGAAGAACCAGGCTTCGCCCTGCGGGTCGTCGTTGACCTTGCCGGGGTTGTCGACCAGCGTCTCGTTCACTTCGGTGATCTCGCCGTCGACGGGGGCCAGGATGTCCGAGGCCGCCTTGACGGATTCGATCACGACGATCTCGTCGTCCTTGCTGACGGTGGTGCCAACCTCGGGCAGTTCAACGAACACCACATCGCCCAGTTGTTCGGCGGCGTGGATGGTGATGCCCACGACCATTTCGCCGTCTTCCTCGCGCAGCCACTCGTGTTCTTCTGTGAATTTCATTGGGGTCGTCTCCTGAAGGGTTATCTTTTGAAGTTGGCAGGCACAAAGGGCATCGCGGCCACTTGCACCGGCATTCGTTTGCCGCGCACCTCGCCCCACAGGGGGGTGCCGGTTTCGGCGTGTTCGACATTGACATAGCCCATTGCCACAGGTCCACCAACCGTGGGGCCAAAGCCGCCGCTGGTCACATGGCCCACGGGGTCGGTCGCGGTTTCGCTGTCATAAATGGCAACGCCTTCGCGCATCGGGGCGCGCCCTTCGGGCAGCAGACCGACACGTTTGCGGGCGGGAGTTTCCAGCGCCTTGTCCGCGCCGGGAAAGCCGCCTGCGCGGTCGCCGCCGGGGCGGCGTACCTTTTGGACAGCCCACATCAGCGCACCTTCGGCGGGCGTGGTGGTGGTGTCGATGTCATGGCCATACAGGCACAGCCCCGCCTCGAGCCGCAGCGAATCGCGCGCGCCGAGGCCAATGGGGGCGACGCCGTCCTGTGCCAACAGGGTGCGCACCAGTGCCTCGGCCTGGGTGGCGGGCACCGAGATTTCGTAGCCGTCTTCGCCGGTGTAACCCGAGCGCGAGGCCCAGACATCAACACCGTCCAGCGTCAGGTCGGCCACATCCATGAACCGCATGTCGGCTGCACGCGCGTCCAGCGCCGCGACCGCCGCCTCAGCCCCCGGTCCCTGTACCGCCACCAGCGCGCGGTCGGCCAGTTCGGTGACTGTCACCGCAGGCGCCAAGGCGACCTTCATCCGTGCGATGTCCGCGCCCTTGCAGGCGGCATTCACCACCACCAGCAAATCGTCGCCGCGGCGGGCAAACATCAGATCGTCCTCGATCCCGCCTGCGTCATTGGTGAAAAACCCATACCGCTGCCGCCCGTCGCCCAAGCCCAGCACATCCTGTGGCACCAATGTCTCAAACGCCTGTGCCACCGCGTCCCAGGAGGCACCGGACAGGATCACCTGCCCCATGTGGCTGACGTCGAACAGACCGGCCGCATCGCGTGTGTGATTGTGTTCGCCCATCACGCCCATGGGATATTGCACCGGCATGGCGTAGCCCGCGAACGGCACCATCTTGGCGCCCAGTTCCACGTGCAGATCATAAAGCGGCGTGCGCAGATCATCGGACATCGGTCTCTCCTTCGACCGGGTCCGTTTTTCGAAAAACAGGCCGGCATCATGTGGCGCGCCCCAATGGCTGCGCCTGCGATGCCCCCTCTGTCCTGTCGCCTGAGATCGTTATCCCTTCGGCGGGTGCACGCGGCACCACTCTCCAGAGTCCTCAATATCGCCACGGTCCTGTTGCCTGAGAGTTTCCGGGGCGGTTGCTCCTTCGGCACCGGCACGTCAGGCCGGTTCTCCCATGTCGATGTCGGATAAGTAGCCAAGAGCGTCGGATACAGTCAATACCCCTTACCGGTATCTTGACACTGCGGACGCGGCGAATGACACAAGCGCCCATGAAAGCACCATACTTCTTTGGCTACGGCAGCCTCGTCAACCGCGCCACGCACGCCTATCCGCAGGCGCAAACCGCAACCCTTTCCGGTTGGAGGCGCGCCTGGGTGCGCGCGCGTGAACGCGACGATCTGGTGTTCCTGACGGCCGTACCCGATCCGACGGCGCGAATCTCCGGCCTGATCGCAGCGGTGCCAAACGCCGACTGGGCGGCACTGGACGCGCGCGAAACCGGCTATCGCCGCCGAGAGGCCACAGATGCGGTGACCCATGGGGCACCCGATGCCGAATCCATCGCCGTCTATGCCATCGACCCCACCGATATGCTCAACGAAGGGCAGCACCACATTCTGCAAAGCTATCTGGATGTGGTGGTTCAGGGTTTTCTCAACGAGTTCGGGGAAGACGGCGTGGCCGAATTCTTTGCCACCACCTCGGGCTGGGACACCCCGATTCTGGATGACCGTGCCAAGCCGCTCTATCCTCGCGCACAAGTGTTGAGCACAGCCGAAATGGCCCTGGTCGATCACCACGTCGCCCGCGTCAAAGCGGATCTGTAATAGAAAAAGGGCCGCGCAAGTGCGCAGCCCTTGTATTTCATCTTGCGGAAAAAACTCCCCCCGGAGGGTCGGCTCGCCCCAAACGCCTTACTTGCGGGCTTTGACAACCTGCAACAGCGGCATAACGGCGGACATATCCGGCCCGTGGCTTTGCCCTGTCAGCGCCTTGCGCAGCGGCATGAACAGCCCGCGCCCCTTTCGGCCCGTGGCGTCCTTGACCGCGGCGGTCCACGTGCTCCAGGTGTTTTCGTCAAACGGACCCTCGGGCAGCAATGTCATCGCTTGCGCCACGAAATCGGCATCTTCGGCGTCAATCTCGGGCTCTGCGCCGTCGCGGAACATCACCCACCACGCGTCCAGATCGTTCAGCGTGTTGATGTTTTCGCGGGTCACGGCCCAGAACGCCGGAGCCAGGTCAGCAGGCACGCCCAGTGCCTCAATGTCCGCCCGCACGTCTTCCAACGCCAGCGTCTGCAAATACCGGCCGGTCAGCGGGTACAGGTCCGCCTCGTCGAACTTGGTCGGGGCCGAGCCGAAGCGGTTGATGTCAAACCCGTCGATCAGCGCGCCCATGTCGGTGCGCAATTCGACCGGATCGGACGACCCCAGACGCGCCATCAGCGACAACAGCGCCATTGGCTGCACGCCCGCCGCACGCAGGTCGCGCAGCGACAGGGTGCCCAGACGTTTCGACAGCGCCTCGCCCTGTGGGCCGGTCAGCAGCGAATGGTGGGCAAAGGCAGGCGGCGTGCCGCCCAGCGCCTTGATGATCTGGATTTGCGTTGCGGTATTGGTCACGTGGTCCGACCCGCGCACCACGTTGGTCACGCCCATTTCAACGTCATCCACAACCGAGGCCAGCGTATACAGCATTTGCCCGTCGCCCCGGATCAGCACCGGGTCGGACACGCTGGCCGCATCAATCGAGATGTCGCCCAGAATGCCATCGGTCCATTCGATCCGCTCTTGGTC
The DNA here is from genome assembly GCF_900129395.1 of Pseudosulfitobacter pseudonitzschiae. GTDB lineage: Bacteria > Pseudomonadota > Alphaproteobacteria > Rhodobacterales > Rhodobacteraceae > Pseudosulfitobacter > Pseudosulfitobacter pseudonitzschiae. The sequence goes on along the minus strand of NZ_FQVP01000002.1, from coordinate 161,160 downwards.
AAGTTTGAACCGCCACACGCCATTGCCGCGCTCGGCGCGCAGGGCGTCGCGTTCGGCATCGCTTAGCGCCAGTGCGGCGCGGTCGTAGACAGGCGGTTTGCCCATGTTCAGCTGTTTCTTGCGCTTCAGATCCAGTTCGGTCGGCGTCTCGAACGCCTCGTAGAAGCGACCCGCCGCGCGCAGCTTGTCGGCGGCCTCTTCGTAGCGGTCCAGACGCTCGGACTGACGCTCGACGCGGTCCCAGTGCAGGCCCAGCCATTCAAGGTCGTGTTTGATGGCGTCGACGTATTCCTGTTTCGACCGCTCGGGGTCGGTGTCGTCGATCCGCAGGATGAACGTGCCGCCTGCCTTGCGTGCGATCATGAAATTCATCAACGCCGTGCGCAGGTTGCCGACGTGGATATAGCCAGTGGGCGACGGGGCAAAACGGGTGGTGATCTGATTGGACATGGGCGCTCTCCTGTTGCCGCCGAAGTGTCACAGGGCGCGGGATTTGTCCAGATCAGCCTGAAAACAGGTGCCAAGACGCAAAAGGCCCGGACACGCGGTCCGGGCCTCTGTCTGTGGTAGGTCAGCCTTTAGCGGATGACTTGCACAATCGCGTTGGTCTGCGTGTCGACCACGACGGCCTGACCGTTGATGGTTGCATAGCGCAGGCCATCTTGCGGCACTTCGTATGTGGTCACGTTCTGGGGCACGACCGCGCCCACAGCAACTTCGCCGTCCAGATAAACGGTTTCGACGGGGTTGGTGGTCACATAAGTGATGGTTTCGGTGGTCGGCTCAACCGCAGCGGAACCCGCTGCACCGCCGAGAATACCACCGGCAACGATCCCGCCGATCGGGCCACCCACGGCATAGGCTGCCAATGCACCGATTGTCGCACCGGCAGCGGCGCCAGCGTTCTGGTCAGCCTGCGTTTTGGCGGTGTTCTCATATGTCACGCTGTTGACTTCAACCGTCGCGGGACGTGTGCTGAGGGCAACCGCCTGATCCTGAACGCCCACGGCCAAATAGTCGGCCGAGGACCAGCCGGTCTTGCCATCAAACACGACCTTGCACCACGATGCTTCGGCCAGGCAGCCATCAACGGCGGTGGATTGACCGGCGGGGATCACACCCAGAATTTCATACTGCGGGCCGGGGCCGCTGCGGATGTTCAGATCTGTGGCGGCAATCGCCTCTGCACTTTGTGCAAATGCGGGGGCGGCTGCTGTCAGGGCGATGATAGACGCCATTCCAAGTTTGGTAATGCTCATGTTCGTTCCTCCGCAGCGGTTGGGCTCCGTTGTGGATGCCACCTGTGACCCGCTGCTCGACTGGAGGTACAACGGCGCACACCGGCGTCTGTTCCGGGTCAGCATCAGGGCAGGCAAGGTATTTCGCACCTTTTGCGCAGAAATTCGCCAAGGCCCTGTATCCTTAGGCAAAAACAGACCTATGCCAAAATTCTCGGGAACCCGTTCAGCTTTTGTCGCGCCAGCGGTTCACGATGGGATAGCGTCGGTCCAGCCAGAAGGCATGTTTGGTCAGGCGTGCCCCCGGCGCAGACTGAAACCGTTTGTATTCGCTCAGGAACAGCAACCGCTCGACCTTTTGCGCGGTTTCGCGTGCAAAGCCTGCGGCGACGCAATCGGCGATGCTGCCGTCCTGATCCACCAGAATGTCCAGGATCGCGTCCAGCTCGGGATAGTCGGGCAGGCTGTCGCTGTCTTTTTGGTCGTCGCGCAGTTCGGCGCTGGGGGGCTTGGTGATGATCCGCTGCGGGATCACCGTGCCCGCATTGCCCATCATCCAATCGCGGTGGTTGGCGTTGCGCCATTCGCAGGTCGTGAAAACGCGAGTCTTGTACATATCTTTGATCGGATTGTACCCACCCGCCATGTCGCCATAGATCGTGGCATAGCCCACCGCGACCTCGGATTTGTTGCCGGTGGTCAGCAGCATTTCCCCGAACTTGTTGCTCATCGCCATCAACAACAACCCGCGAAGGCGCGACTGGATGTTTTCCTCGGTCAGGCCCGGCTCCTTCCCTTCGAACAGCGGGGCCAGCGTGTTGGTGATCGCAGCACGGCCTTCGGCGATGGGGACGTAATCATAGTGGCAACCCAGCGCCTTGGCACAGGCCTCGGCATCCTCGAGGCTTTCGGGGCTGGTGTATTCCGAGGGCAGCATCACGCAGCGCACGTTCTCGGGGCCGATGGCGTCGGCCGCGATGGTCGCCACCAGCGCGCTGTCCACGCCGCCTGACATGCCCAGCAGTGCCTTCTTGAAACCAGTCTTGGCCATGTAATCGCGCAGCGCCACGACCATCACGTGATAGTCCTGCTCCCATTCGTCCGGCTGTGGGGCGATCTCGGCCTCGACCACGCGCCAGCCATCGGGGCCGCGTTCCAGATCGACATGGGTGATCGCCTCGGTCATCACCGGCATCCGCATCGCCAGCTTGCCGCCGGGGTTCAGCGCAAAGGACGCGCCGTCGAAGACCTGATCGTCCTGACCGCCCACCATGTTGAGGTAGATCAGCGGCAGGCCGGTTTCGACCACGCGGGCGACCATCTGGTTCAGCCGTGTTTCCATCTTGTCGCGGTAATAGGGCGATCCGTTCGGCACCAGCAGGAACTCGGCTCCGGTTTCTTGCAGCGTTTCGGCCACGTCCTCGTGCCATGCATCCTCGCAGATCGGGCTGCCCACGCGGGCGTTGCCGACGCTGTAGGGGCCGCCCAAGGGGCCTGCATCAAACACGCGCACCTCGTCAAAGACGGTCTCATTCGGCAGATGATGCTTCAGCACCCGGCTGACGATGCGCCCGCCGCGACAGATCAGGTAGGCGTTGAACAGCTCGGTCCCTTCGACCCAGGGGCAGCCGATGGCCAGGGTCGGACCGTCGGCACAGTCCACCGCCAGCGCCTTGACCGCCTCGATGGCAGCGGTGTGAAACGCGGGCTTCATCATCAGGTCCTGCGCGTTGTAGCCGGTGATGAACAGCTCGGGCAGTGCGACCATATCGGCCTTTGCATCGCGGCCGGCCTCCCACGCGGCGCGGGCCTTGGCGGCGTTGCCGTCGATGTCACCGACAGTGGGGTTCAGTTGCCCCAGGGTGATACGAAAAGTGTCGGCCATGTCTGCACTCCGAAAATTGCTTGATTGCCCCTATACGGTCTGGCCGCGCGGCGTGAAAGACCCCAGCCGCCAAAACGCGGCGACCACGCGCTTGTGTTGCCTTATCGGGCGGCAAAGCCATTGCGACCCCCTCGCGGTTTCTTTACCCTTTGGTAACGATCCACGGGGCCCTCCCCTTCATCGCCAAAGGTGCCAAATGTCCACACGCAGCCTGATCTTTTGCCTCGCCCTGCTTCCTGCCATCGCCCAAGCGCAGGACGGTCAGGTCCTGACCAAGCAATATGACGACGGCGGCATCTATGAAGGGACGTTCAAGAACGGCCTGCAAAACGGCACCGGCACCTATCGGCTGCCCAATGGCTATGAATATTCCGGCACCTGGGTCGACGGCGAGATCAAGGGCGAAGGCGTGGCGCGGTTTCCCAACGGGTCTGTCTACGAGGGCAACTTTGAAAAGGGCAAGCCGGACGGATTTGGCAAGATCACCTTTGCCGATGGCGGCACCTATGAAGGCGAATGGGAAACGGGCGCGATCATGGGTCAGGGCGTGGCACTTTATGCCAACGGGGTGCGCTATGAGGGCACGTTCCGCAATGCCAAGCACCACGGCAAGGGCGTCATGCAAAGCCCGGGCGGCTATGAATACAAGGGCGACTGGGTGGACGGTGTCAAACAGGGTGTGGGCACGATCACCTATCCCGACGGCGCGGTCTACGACGGCGAGATCGCCAACGGCGAGCGCGACGGCACCGGCACGCTGACCATGCCCGACGGCCTTGTCTACGAGGGCAAATGGGTGAACGGGCAGATCGACGGCACCGGCAAGCTGACGCAGCCCAATGGCGATATCTACGAGGGCGACCTTGTCGCCGGGCGGCGCGAGGGCAAGGGCCGCGTGACCTATGCCAACGGCGATGTCTACGAGGGCGATTTCAAGGATGACCGCCGCGACGGCACCGGCACGTTCATCGGTAATGATGGCTATACCTATATCGGCGACTGGGTCGAGGGTCAGATCGAGGGCAAAGGCCGCGTGACCTATCCCGACGGGTCCGTCTACGAGGGGGATTTCCGTGATGATCTGGCCGATGGCACCGGCAAGATCACCTATGCCGACGGCGCGACCTATGAGGGTCAGTGGACCGCGGGCGTGATCGAAGGACAGGGCAAGGCAACCTATCCCAACGGGGTCGTCTACGAAGGCAGCTTCAAGAACGCCAAGAACGACGGTCAGGGTGTGATGACCTATGCCGACGGTTACAAATACGAAGGCGGCTGGCAGGATGGTCAGCGGCAGGGGGCGGGCAAGGCAACCTATCCCGATGGCACGGTCTATGAAGGCAACTTTGAAGACGGCCAGCGCCACGGCATCGGCAAGATCGTGATGGCGGACGGTTTCATCTACGAAGGGGAATGGGTGCGCGGCGAGATCAGCGGAGTAGGCACCGCGACCTATGTCAACGGCGATGTCTACGAGGGCACGTTCCGCGCGGGCAAACGTCAGGGCAACGGCACCATGCGCTATGCCACCGGGGAAGAGGCCACCGGCGATTGGGACAACGGCGCGCTGAAAGAGGAAGCGGCAGCAGAGGGTGCGGCCGCACCCCAGCAGGAACCCGCAGCGGAGCAGACACCGGGACAGGGCGGCTAAACCACCTCGCCCGCGTCCAGCCGCTTGAGGAACCGTTTTGCGTCCGAAAGCACAGCCTTGCGGCGGTCCTCGTCCATCCGGTCCCATGTGCGGTACATATTGCCCATGCGCGGGTTGTTTTCGAACCGCTCGCGGTGGCGCGTCAGGAAATCCCAATACAACAAGTTGAACGGACAGGCCCCCTCGCCCGTCTTTTTCGTTACCTTGTAACTGCACTGCTTGCAGTGGTCGGACATGCGGTTGATGTAGGCGCCCGAGGACACATAGGGTTTGGACGCGATCACGCCGCCATCGGCAAACTGGCTCATGCCGACGGTGTTGGGCGCCTCGACCCATTCGAACGCATCGGCATAGACCGCCAGATACCACTCATGCACCTGCGCCGGATCGACGCCCGCCAGCAGGGCAAAGTTGCCCGTCACCATCAGCCGCTGGATGTGGTGGGCATAGGCGCGTGCCTTGGTCTGGGCGACCGCCTGGCGCAGGCATCGCATCTTGGTCTCGGCGCCCCAGTAGAGGTCGGGCAAATCCCGGCTGTGGCCCAGCACGTTGCGGTCGGTATAGTCGCGCCCTTCCAGAAAATAGATGCCACGCACATATTCACGCCAGCCGATGATCTGGCGGATGAACCCTTCGGCGGCATTGATTGGCACGTCGCCTGCGTCATAGGCGTCCTGCACCGCCTGACAGACCTCGCGCGGGGACAGCAGGCCGATGTTGATATAGGGCGACAGAACCGCGTGATAGAGGTAGGGTTCCCCGTCCAGCATCGCATCCTGATAGTCGCCAAAGCACGGCAGGGCGTGTTCAACGAAATGCGCCAGCGCCTGCAGCGCGCCCGCGCGGTCGGTGGCAAAATCGAACGGCTCAAGGTCACCGAAATGATCGCCAAACTCTGACGCCACAAGGTCCAGCACGGCGCGGGTCGTCTGGTCCGGCTCGAAGGTCATCGGCCCTGGGGTCTTGATGTCGTCGGGGGCGGGCTTGCGATTGTCATGGTCGAAATTCCACTGCCCGCCCGCAGGATCGTCGCCGTCCATCAAGAACCCCGTCTTGCGCCGCATCTCGCGATAGAAATACTCCATCCGCAGTGCCTTGCGGCCCTCGGCCCATCCCTGGAACATGGCGTGGCTGGCGACAAAGCGGTCGTCGTCGCAAATCTGGACCTTCAGAGGCGCATAGCGCAGCTTGTCGATCAGCCGCCATTCCCCCGGCTCGGTGGCGATCACCTCGGATGCGCCCCGTTCCTCGGCGCGACGCAGCAGCTCGCCCACGATGCTGCCCGCGTTGTCGGGATCGTCCAGCGTGGTGTAGTCGACCGTCCAGCCCGCATCGCGCAGCCGTTTGGCGAACTTGCGCATCGCGGCCAGCACCACTGCGATCTTCTTGGGGTGGTGGCGGACATAGGTGCCCTCGTCGCGCACCTCGGCCATCACGACTACATCGCTTGCCTTGTCGGCCTTGGCCAGCGCCGCGATGTCCTCGCTCAATTGGTCGCCCAGGATCAGGACCAGACGGCTCACCACGGCACCTCTTTGCCCGCCCAGTCAAAGAAGCGTCCCGTGTGGTCTGCGGTCAGCCCGTCCATCACCGCCAGCAGATTGCCCGCCGCCGCGTCTGGCGAAACCGACGGATGCCGCCCCAGGTATTTTTCGGTAAACGGCGTCGCCACCGTGCCGGGATGCAATGCGACCACGGCCGCCCCCTTGTGCGTGCGCGCCAGTTCAATCGCCGCCGTGTGGACGATCTGGTTCACCGCTGCCTTGGCGCTGCGGTAGCTGATCCAGCCGCCGATGCGGTTGTCCCCGATTGAACCCACCCGCGCGGACAGCACGGCAAAGATGCCGTCAGGTTTCAGCAATTGATGGGCATGGGCCAGCACCAGCGCGGGCCCGATGGCGTTGACCGCGAACTGGTCTGCCATCGCCTGAGCCGTCACCGCACGAATCGTCTTTTCCGGTGCGGCCCCGGCGATTTCCAGGGCCCCCGTTGCCACGATCACCCGGTCGAACGGCCCCAGCCCCGCCAGCGCCGCATCGACCGAGGCCGGATCGGTCACGTCGAACCCGTCACCCGACCGCGACAGCCCCGTCACCACGTCGCCCCGCGCCGCGTGCGCTGCGCACAGCGCCGCGCCGATCCCGCCCGAGGCGCCCAATATCAAGACTTCTGCCATGCAAGCGGACCTAGCGCCCGGTGCACGCCCGTCCATCTGCTGATTGCAGAAAATGTCCCCGCCAGAGGCGCAGCGCCCCACAGTGGCGTGGTGCAAATAATAATTCTGCCCCCTTTTCATTCATTCACAGGCCTGTATAAGTTTTCTCCATGACACAGGTCGCACATATCCCCACTGCCCGCGCTTCGCGTGCGATCCTGCGCGACCTACTGATCCTAATCCGCCTCTGAGCGTGCCATTTCGGCGCGCCCGCTCAGAGGGGAGTGCCGCGCGCCACAGGCTTTAGGACAATAAAGAGATCTCACATGACCCAAGAACAAGACCGCGTTGTCATCTTTGACACGACTTTGCGTGACGGCGAACAATCGCCCGGCGCCACGATGACCCACACCGAGAAGCTGGAGATTGCCAGCCTTCTGGACGAAATGGGTGTCGATATCATCGAAGCAGGCTTTCCCATCGCGTCCGAAGGCGACTTTGCCGCCGTGTCCGAGATTGCGAAAAACTCGAAAAACGCGGTGATCTGCGGGCTGGCTCGCGCGCAACTGCCTGACATCGACCGGTGCTGGGAGGCGGTGAAACACGCAGCCCAACCGCGCATTCACACCTTTATCGGCACCTCGCCGCTGCACCGCGCCATCCCGAACCTGACCATGGACGAAATGGCCGAACGTATCGACCAGACCGTCACCCACGCGCGCAACCTGTGCGACAACGTGCAATGGTCGCCCATGGACGCCACCCGCACCGAGGCAGATTATCTTTGCCGCGTTGTGGAAATTGCGATCAAGGCGGGGGCGACCACGATCAACATCCCCGACACGGTCGGCTATACCGCCCCGCGTGAAAGTGCGGCGTTGATCCGCATGTTGCTGGAACGGGTGCCGGGCGCGGACGAGATCATCTTTGCCACCCACTGCCACAACGATCTGGGCATGGCGACTGCCAACAGCCTGGCCGCTGTCGAGGCTGGCGCGCGCCAGATCGAATGCACGATCAATGGCCTGGGCGAACGCGCGGGCAACACGGCGCTGGAAGAGGTCGTGATGGCGCTGAAAGTGCGCAATGACATCATGCCGTTCCAGACCGGCGTGGACAGCACCAAGCTGATGAACATCTCGCGCCGGGTGGCGGCTGTTTCCGGTTTCCCCGTGCAGTTCAACAAGGCCATCGTCGGCAAGAACGCCTTTGCCCACGAAAGCGGCATCCACCAGGACGGCATGTTGAAGAACGCCGAAACCTTTGAAATCATGCGTCCCGAGGATGTGGGCCTGACCGAAACCAACATCGTCATGGGCAAACACTCGGGCCGCGCGGCGTTGCGCTCCAAGCTGGAAAACCTCGGGTATGAGTTGGGGGACAACCAGCTTAAGGATGTGTTCGTGCGGTTCAAGGAACTGGCCGATCGCAAGAAGGAAATCTACGAGGACGATCTGATCGCGTTGATGCGCACCACGATCGACCCTGAAGAGGACCGGATCAAGCTGGTGTCGATGCGCGTTGTTTGCGGCACCGAAGGGCCGCAACAGGCCGAGATGACGCTTGAGGTTGACGGGACCGAGCACAAGACCAGCCAGACCGGCGACGGTCCTGTGGATGCGTCGTTCAACTGCATCAAGGCCTTGGTCAGCCACACCGCCCGCCTTCAGCTGTATCAGGTTCACGCCGTGACCGAAGGCACCGATGCACAGGCGACCGTGTCCGTGCGGCTGGAAGAGGACGGGCGCATCGTAACCGGCCAGTCTGCTGACACCGACACCGTTGTCGCGTCGGTCCGGGCCTATGTCCACGCGCTGAACCGTTTGCTGGTGCGTCGCGAAAAGGGCGGCACCGACAAGCGCGAGATCCATTACAAAGACATGCACTGACCCTCGTTGGGTCGGCTGGAAATGGAAAAGGGGCAGCGGAACATCCCGCTGCCCCTTTTTCGTGCTCCGCCCCTGGACCGCACAAACAAAAACGGCCGGATGTTTCCATCCGGCCGTTTCGGTATCAGGTAATCTGTAAGACAGATCAGAAGCTGGTCAGACCTGCGAAAGAGCCTGTCGCGCTGCTGATCACGTTGCCCAATGTGCGACGCGAAGAGGTGCGGCGGCCGATTTCGTAGTTCACGCCAAAGCTGACCTGGTCGATATTCGGTGCGCCATCGATGTTGATGCGACCCAGAGCCAGTTCAACATTCGCGCCTTCGACAAACTCATACTGACCGCCAACGGTGACCGATGTGCCGTCTGTGCCGGCCAGATCAAAGTAGGACAGCGAGCCGATGGCCGAGAAACCGTTGCCGAAGCTGTAGCCGCCCGCAACCGAAACCAGGTCCAGACCGTCAGTTGTGATCACGTCAGCCTGTACGTTGTAGATGTCCATGTCATAGTCGGCAAAGCCTGCGAACACTGTTTCGTCTTCGATGCGGATGATATCCAGACCAACGGTGCCTGTCGGCGCCACGTCCCACGACCCGAACAGGGTGTAGACAGTGTCGTTCAGGTCGGAGGAGTCACCGATCGCGGCGCCCAGAGCATATGTGCCCATGTCGTAGTAGGCAAATACGGATGTCAGGCTGATGTCAGCGCCGCCGAAATCCAGTGCCGTGTAGTCGATACCCATCGAGACGCCGTTGTTCAGGCGATATTCGCCCGCAACCGAACCGTAGTCGATGTCGGTGCCTTCGATGTCGAAGTGCGCCAGTTCGCCCGAGAAAATCCACGCGTCGTATGTGTATTCGATGCCGCCGCCCAGAACGGTCAGGTCCAGCGCGCCAGCGCCGTCCGCGTCCAGACGGTGTTGTTTGATGAATGCGTTGCCATAGGTCAGTTCGCCTGCGGCGGCGACCGATGCCGTTGCGCAGATTGCAGTTGCGATAAGAGCTGTGCGGAACATGATATACCTTCGATTCTTTTATGATTGCTGCTTGATGCCGCGGCTATACGCCTCTGATCTGACAGCGCGAAGAGGTGAAGCGAACGCTGTCACGACATCGCGTCAGCTTGTGGCGTATCCGCCACAAACCATAAATTTCCGAACCTATTCTTCCCGCGATTAACCTTTATTTAACAAAGCATTACAATTGAGCGGCATCTAATAGGGGTTTTTCGGTTCTCTATTTTCACTCAGCGACTCTTGTGACCGCTCGACGATACGCTCAACGGCGTCGGCCAAGTGTACCTCGGCGATGTGATCGTCACCTGCAGCGACGCGAATCTTGTGCGCTTCCATCAGTACGGCCGCATGGCTGGACCCGCGCGGCGGGATGAACTTGTAGCAGGCCAACTCGATCAGCAGGCCGCAGGGGTCCTTGAAATAGATCGAATCCATGAACCCACGGTCCTTTACGCCCGAATTGCCGATGCCGCGCGCCTTGAGCCGGTCCGGCACCTGCGCGAAGGTGGCACGGTCCACCTCGAACGCCAGATGGTGGACACAGCCCACGTCCATCGGGGTGCGACGGTTGTCGGCCTTGCGATTGTCATTGGTAAAGATCGTGATCAGCCGCCCGTCGCCGGGATCGAAATACAGGTGCCCCTGTTCGGGATCGTCCAGGTTGGGTTGGTCAAAAATGAACGGCATGCCCAGCACGCCCTCCCAGAAATCAATCGTGGTCTGCCGGTCGGCACCGGTCAAGGTAATGTGATGAACGCCCAGAACCTGAAGTTTGCGCATGATTATTCTCCCTTTTTCATCGGGGAACCTAGCACGGCACGCCCTGTGCGCCATATCCTGTTGACCGGGCTGCCCATTTGCGATCCGCGGCCAAAGTCGCCTGTTTATCAAGCTGCGCGGGAACCCGCGTAACCAAGTTCCATTCGGCCCTTTCGTCCCGCTCTACACATCCCTATAAGTCGAGCGCCCGCAGCAATCATGACTCGCGGGCCAAAACGTATTGACGAAGGGTACGCGCATGTCGTGGTTTGGAAATTTGGGTGGTCTGTTTTCTTCGGATATGGCCATTGATCTCGGAACGGCTAACACTCTGATATACGTAAAAGGCAAGGGCGTCGTCCTGTCCGAACCTTCTGTTGTGGCTTATCATATCAAGGATGGTGTCAAAAAGGTGCTCGCCGTGGGCGAGGACGCCAAGCTGATGCTGGGCCGGACGCCCGGCAGCATCGAGGCCATCCGTCCGATGCGCGAAGGCGTGATTGCCGATTTTGACACCGCCGAAGAGATGATCAAACACTTTATCCGCAAGGTGCACAAACGATCGACCTTTTCCAAACCCAAGATCATCGTCTGCGTGCCGCATGGTGCGACCCCCGTTGAAAAACGTGCGATCCGCCAGTCGGTTCTGTCTGCGGGCGCACGGCGCGCCGGCCTGATCGCAGAACCCATCGCGGCGGCCATTGGCGCGGGCATGCCCATCACCGACCCCACCGGCAACATGGTCGTGGACATCGGCGGCGGCACCACCGAAGTTGCCGTTCTGTCGCTGGGTGACATCGTTTACGCCCGTTCCGTCCGCGTCGGTGGCGACCGCATGGACGAGGCGATCATCAGCTATCTGCGCCGCCAGCAAAACCTGTTGGTCGGTGAAACCACCGCCGAGCGCATCAAGACAACCATCGGCACTGCCCGTATGCCCGACGACGGACGCGGCACGTCGATGCAGATCCGGGGCCGCGACCTGCTGAACGGCGTGCCCAAGGAAATCGAAGTGACCCAGGCGCAGATCGCCGAGGCGCTGGCCGAGCCGGTTCAGCAAATCTGCGAGGCCGTGATGACCGCGCTGGAAACCACACCGCCCGATCTGGCGGCTGACATCGTCGACCGTGGCGTGATGCTGACCGGTGGCGGTGCGCTGCTGGGCGATCTGGATCTGGCGCTGCGCGAACAGACCGGCCTGGCCGTGTCCATCGCCAACGAATCGCTCAACTGCGTGGCACTGGGCACCGGCAAGGCGCTGGAGTTCGAGAAACAACTGCGCCACGCCATCGACTACGACAGCTAAGCCAAAGGCCCCTTTGCAAGAAGGGGCCCGTTGCGGCACAATTGAAGCACGATCCCGCCGCGCCGACGAAACCGCAGGTGAGACTTCACATTGGCAAAAGACCGTTCTTCTTCATCTGATTATGTCGCCCCGATCCGGCGATTGCTGACGGCTGTGCTGGCGCTGGCGTTGATCGCCACCTTTATCGTCTGGCGCATCGACAGCCCACGGGTGGAACGGTTCCGCGCGCAGGTGACCGACCGGATCGTCCCGAATTTCGACTGGGCCATGGCCCCGGTTACGGGCACCATCAACCTGGTGCGCAACTTCCGCAGCTATCAACGCATCGCCGAACAGAACGCCGAACTGCGCCGCGAGCTGCGCAAGATGCAGGCGTGGAAAGAGGCTGCGGTTCAGCTTGAGCAGGAAAACGCGCGGCTGCTGGATCTGAACAACGTGCGGCTGGACCCGCGCCTGACCGTGATTTCGGGCATGGTGCTGGCCGACAGCGGATCGCCCTTTCGCCAGTCCGTACTGCTGAACGTCGGTGCGCGTGACGGGCTGGTCGATGGCTGGGCCACGATGGACGGCATCGGCCTTGTCGGGCGCATTTCCGGCGTGGCCGAGAACACGGCGCGGGTGATCCTGCTGACCGATGCGTCCAGCCGCATTCCCGCGACGATCCAGCCCTCGGGACAGCGCGCCATCGTCGCAGGTGACAACAGCGCCAACCCGCCGGTCGATTTCCTGGAAAACCCCGACCTTGTGCGCCCCGGCGACCGTGTGTTCAGTTCGGGCGACGGAGGTGTGTTTCCGGCAGGATTGCTGATCGGCGAGGTTGTCAAAGACCCCGGCGGGCGGCTGCGTGTCCGGCTGGCCGCGGATTACGAGCGGCTCGAATTCCTGCGGGTTCTGCGCCACTATGGCAACGAGCCGGTCAGCGACACCGCTCAGATCATTACGCCTGACCAACCTGTGACCAGGGTGGGGGAATGAGCGAACAGTCCCAATTCCACGTCTGGGTGATGCGCGCCGCCTTTTGCCTGCTGGTTCTGGTGATCCTGTTCTTCCAGATCCTGCCGCTGCAAACCCAGCCCGGCCAATGGGCCCCGCCTGACCTGCTGATCGGCTTTGTCTTTGCGTGGTCAGTGCGCCGCCCCGAATATGTGCCGCCGCTGATGCTGGCCGTGCTGCTGATGCTGGCCGACCTGCTGTTGCAGCGGCCGCCGGGCCTGTATGCCGCGCTGGTTCTGATGGCGAGCGAAAACCTGAAAGGGCGCGCCCGCGCCTTGCGCGCCTCGACGCTGGTGGCGGAGCTTGTGACCGTTGCCATGCTGATGGTTGCGGTGGCTGTGGCGTATCGCCTGGTTCACAAAGTTATGTTGATTGATACCGCGCCAATGGGCTTGTCACTTTTGCAACTGGGGCTGACAATCCTCAGCTATCCGCTGGTGGTACTGGTCACGCACAGCATCATGCGTGTCCGCAAGACCGGGCCAGGCGATCTGGAAACGGCAGGAGGCCGTATATGAAACGCACCCGCGCAGATGCCGAAGCCGGCAACCGCACGCTCTCGCGCCGCACCGCCGTTCTGGGCGGGCTGCAACTTGCCTTTGTCGGCGGGCTGGCCGCGCGGATGAGCTATTTACAGGTTGATCAAGCCGATCAGTTTCGTCTGTTGGCAGAAGACAACCGCATCAAGGACAGCCTGATCCCGCCTGCGCGGGGTGAGGTGTTCGACCGCAACGGCGTGCAGTTGGCAAAGAATGTCCCCTCATACCGCATCATCGTCAAACGCGAAGATATCGGTGATGTGGACGCGGCGCTGGAACGGCTGGGCCGTGTGGTCAGGCTGGACCCGGACGATCTGGAACGGGCGATGAACGAGATGAAACGCTCGGCCCCGTTTCATCCGATCACCGTGGCAGAGAATGTATCATGGGAAGATATCAGCCGCGTCAGCGTGAATGCGCCCGCCCTGCCCGGCGTCACACCCGAGGTTGGCCTAAGCCGCATCTATCCGCTGGGTTCGGATTTTGCCCATGTGCTGGGCTATGTGGGCCCTGTCAGCGACTATGACCTCGAACAGATGGAAACCCCGGACCAGCTGCTGCTGATCCCCCGGTTCCAGATCGGCAAGGTCGGCATCGAGGCCAAGCAAGAGGACCGTTTGCGCGGCAAGGCCGGCGTAAAACGCGAAGAGGTCAACGCCACGGGCCGCGTCATGCGCGAACTGGATCGGCGCGAGGGGCGTCCGGGCGCGGATATTCAACTGACCATTGACGCGAATTTGCAGAATTACGTTCAGGCCCGACTGGGGCAGGAAAGTGCAAGTGCCGTGGTGATGGACTGTGAGACCGGTGATCTGGTCGCAATCGCCTCGGCCCCGTCGTTTGATCCCAACCTGTTCGTGCGCGGCATTTCCGTGGCCAATTACAAGGAACTGACCGAGAATATCTATCGCCCTCTGGCGTCAAAATCGGTTCAGGGTGCCTATCCGCCCGGTTCGACCTTCAAGATGATGACGGCGCTGGCCGCACTGGAGGAGGGCATGGCGCAGCCGGACGAGACGGTCTATTGCCCCGGCCATCTGGAAGTGGCCGGTCGCCGCTTTCACTGCTGGAAACGCGGCGGGCATGGCTATGTCGATCTGCAAAACAGCCTGAAACAATCCTGCGACGTCTATTATTACGATCTGGCCCTGAAGGTCGGGATCGAGAAAATCTCGGCCATGGCACAGCGCTTTGGCCTTGGGGTGCGCCACGACGTGCCGATGTCGGCAATCTCGCAGGGGCTGACGCCGACGAAGGACTGGAAGCGGCGCGTGCATGGGCAAGAATGGGTAATCGGTGACACGGTCAACGCGTCGATCGGCCAAGGGTATATGCTGGCCTCGCCGCTGCAATTGGCGGTGATGACCGCCCGCATCGCGACCGGTCGGAACGTGACCCCGCGGCTGGTAAAATCGGTGGACGGCATCGAAGAGCCATCAGGTGCCGGTGAGAGCATGGGCTTGAACGAGAACAACCTGCGCAAGATGCGCCGCGCGATGTATGACGTGGTGAACGACCGGCGCGGCACGGGATATGGCAGCCGGATCATCACCGAAGGCATGCGCATGGCGGGCAAGAGCGGCACCAGCCAGGTCCGCAACATCACCGCCGCCGAACGCGCGCGCGGTGTGATCAACAACAGCGACCTGCCGTGGGAGCGGCGCGACCATGCGCTGTTCGTGAGCTTTGCTCCCATTGAAAACCCCAAGTATGCCGTATCGGTCATCGTCGAACACGGCGGCGGCGGGTCGTCCGCGGCGGCCCCGATTGCGCGGGATATCACGCTTCAGGCGCTGTATGGCGGCCCACCCCCGCTGGACGCTTACCCGTCCAAGGACCGGGGCCGCATCAAGGCCCAGCAGGAAGAACTGCAAGCCGTGCGCCCGATGGCGGATCTGGGCGGGTCTGATCAGGCATGAGTTATCTTGAATATACGGTCAAATCCGTTCCCACCGGCTTTCGCAAGATCCTGTATCTGAACTGGCCGCTGACCATCCTGCTTGCTTCGGTTGCCGGCGTCGGCTTCCTGATGCTCTATTCCGTCGCGGGCGGTTCCTATACGCCCTGGGCCGGGCCGCAAATGGAACGCTTTGGTGTCGGGCTGGTGCTGATGGTGCTGGTGGGTCTGGTACCGATCTGGTTCTGGCGGTCGGTGTCCTCGGTGGCTTACGGCGTGTCGGTGATATTGCTGATCGCGGTTGAACTGTTCGGGTCCATCGGGATGGGCGCGCAACGATGGATTGATCTGGGGTTCATGCGGTTGCAGCCGTCCGAGCTGATGAAGGTCACGCTGGTGATGTTCCTGGCGGCCTATTACGATTGGCTGCCGCCGGCCAAGAAGTCGCGTCCTTTCTGGGTGTTGATCCCTGTGGTGATCATATTGATCCCCACGGCGCTGGTGCTGGGCCAGCCGGACCTTGGCACTGCGATCCTGTTGCTGGCAGCGGGGGGCGGGCTGATGTTTCTGGCCGGTGTGCACTGGGCCTATTTTGCCGCTGTTCTGGCGGCAGGCATCGGGTTGATTGCCGCCGTGTTCCAGTCGCGCGGCACGCCGTGGCAGTTGATCAAGGATTACCAGTATCGCCGGATCGACACGTTTCTTGATCCTTCATCCGACCCGCTGGGAGCAGGCTATCACATCACCCAATCCAAGATTGCGCTGGGATCGGGTGGCTGGACCGGGCGCGGGTTCATGCAGGGCACGCAATCGCGGCTGAACTTTCTGCCCGAAAAGCACACGGACTTTATCTTTACCACGCTGGCAGAAGAGTTCGGCTTTGTCGGCGGGTTTTCCCTGCTGGTGCTTTATACGCTGATCATCTTTTTCTGCGTTGTCTCTGCCGTGAACAACCGCGACCGGTTTTCATCGCTGCTTATCCTGGGGCTGGCGTTGAACTTTTTCCTCTTTTTCTCGGTAAATATGTCGATGGTCATGGGGTTGGCCCCGGTTGTGGGTGTGCCTCTGCCGCTGGTCAGTTATGGTGGCTCTGCGATGCTTGTTCTCATGCTCGCCTTTGGCTTTGTTCAAAGCGCCCACATCCACCGACCAAGGTAAAATATGATCAACGTACTTTTCGCGGCCCACCCCGACCGTTGGGCCAGCTATGAAACACCCCTGAAACAGGCCATCGCCAATGCCGGGGTCGAGGCCAATCTGGCCACCGACATCCCGCCTGCCGATGTAGACTATATCGTTTATGCCCCCAATTCTCCCTTGCAGGATTTCACGCCCTATACGCGGGCCAAGGCGGTGCTGAACCTGTGGGCCGGTGTTGAAAAGATCGTTGGCAACGAGACGTTGAAAATCCCGCTGACGCGGATGGTCGATCCGGGCCTGAGCCAGGGGATGTGCGAATGGGTCACCGGCCACACCCTGCGCCATCATCTGGGTATGGACGCGCATATCAATTGCGCCCCCGGCGTGTGGAAGAACGTGCCGCCACCGCTGGCATGGGACCGCAAGGTGACTGTGCTGGGCCTGGGCGAGCTGGGCACCGCCTGTGCGCAGATGCTGGCGCTGGCCGGTTTTGACGTGACCGGCTGGTCGCGCAGCCCCAAGAACCTCGACGGCATCCGTTGCCTCTCCGGCGAAGAGGGGCTGACCAAGGCGCTGACAGGGGCGGAGATCGTCGTGCTGTTGTTGCCCGATACCCCTGCCACCGAAAACACGTTGAACGCCGAAACGCTGGCGCTGCTGGCCCGCGGCGCGTGCATCATCAACCCCGGGCGCGGTCCGCTGATCGACGACGACGCGTTGCTGGCGGCACTGGACACGGGCCAGGTTGGCCATGCCACGCTGGACGTGTTCCGTGTCGAGCCGCTGCCCGAGGCGCACCCCTACTGGCACCACCCTCGGGTCACCGTCACGCCCCATGTGGCGGCCGAGACGCGGCCAAAATATTCGGCCCTGACCATCGCGGAAAACATCCGGCGCGGAGAAGCGGGCGCGCCGTTCCTGCACTTGGTGGACCGGTCCGCCGGTTACTGATCTTGCGCAACGGGTGACGACGCGTTCAATCGTCACCCGCCAGCCGCCGCAACAGGCGTAGCTTGGTCTCGGACGGCTCGGCGCCGATCGCCTGCATCACCTGTTCCAGCTTGCTGTGCGCGCCGTGCAACTGGTCCAGCAGTGACATGATGATCACCAGCGCATCCTCGTTCACCTCGAAATCATCCGTCAGTTCGCACAACAGGGTGATACGGCGGATGTCCAACGTGCGATAACGCGGCCCGTCGGGCGTGGTCACCGGGGTGACAATGCGCAAACGTTCAAAATGGCTGAGCCGCTCGGCGGTCAACGAGGTGACGCGCGCGATCACCTGATCGGGTGCATATGCATCGGTCATTTCGTTTCCTTTCCTGTGCGCGGGTCATAGGCGTGTTCGGCCCGCCAGCCCTCCATGAAAGTCTTGAGGGCATTGTCGATCCTGGATGGGCTGACAATGCGCAATGTGATGCGCTGGTCGCCCTTGCCGTTGCGCCCCTTGACGCCGCGCCCCTTCAGACGCAGCACCTGGCCCGAACTGGCCCCGGCGGGCACGCTGACCTTGACCGTGCCCGACACGGTGCGCACCGGCACCTTGCCGCCAAGGATCGCCTCGTCGATGGTGATTGGCAAGGTTACGAGGATATCATCCCCGTCCCGTTCGAAATCCGGGTTGGGGATCACATCCAGCGTGATAAAGGCGTCCCCCGGCTGGCCCGCGCCATGGCCCGGTGTTCCCTTGCCGCGCAACCGCAGGGTCTGGCCGTCGCGCGCACCTTCGGGGATCTTGACCTCGAGCGTGCCGCCATCCGGCAGCGTGATCCGTGTCCGCGTCCCCAAGGCCGCGTCCAGAAAGGGCACGCCCAGACGGTATTGCACGTCCTGCCCCGGCACATCACCCGGCGCGCCCCGGCTGAAACCCGCGCCCTGCCCGCGCGCAAAGTTTGCAAAGAAATCATCCGCATCAAAGCCGCCCTGAAACGGGTTGCCCTGAGAGGTCCGGCTTTGGGTATAGGGGTTTTCCGGTCCACGTGCGGTGTCTCGGTAGTAGCCGCGCGGCGCTTGTTCGGTTCCCGAAGCGTCGATTTCACCCGCGTCAAAGCGACGGCGCTGTTCGGGGTCCTTGAGCAGGTCATAGGCCTGTCCCGCCGCCTTGAATCGCGCCTCGGCACGGGGATCATCCGGGTTCAGGTCGGGGTGATCGGTGCGTGCAATCTTGCGATAGGCCTTTTTGATGTCGTCTGCGCTGGCCTCTTTGGTCAGACCAAGCGCAGCATAGGGATCTTTTGTCATTCGGTGCTCCGCATTTGGTTACATGTCTTTCAGCAGGTGTTCGTGACCTGTGCCGCCGCCCCGACCGAGCGGCGGCAGATGTATCACGCCGCCAGACCGCGCCCTTTCAACAAGGCCTCGACCCCCGGCAAGCGCCCCCGGAATGCGGTGTACAGCTCTGCCGCATCGCGGCTGCCGCCGGTGCTGAGGATGTTCTCTTCGAGCGCCTTGGCCACCTTTGCATCAAAGGCGCCTCCGGCCTCTTCGAAGGCGGCAAAGGCATCGGCATCCATCACTTCGGACCACATATAGCTGTAATACCCCGAGGAATATCCGTCGCCCGAGAACACATGGGCGAAATGCGGTGTGGCATGCCGCATCCCGATGGCCGGTGGCATCCCGAGTTCTGCGAGGATCTCGGCCTGGCGGGCCATCGGATCGGCGGGCGCTGCGCCGTCGTGAAACTCCAGGTCGACCAGCGCCGAGGCGACATATTCGACCGTCTGGAACCCCATGTCATAAGTCGCCGCCGCAAGAACCTTGTCCAGCAGTACCTGTGGCATCGGCTGGCCGGTCTCGGAATGGGTTGCAAAAGCGCCCAACACTTCGGGCACGTCCAGCCAATGTTCGTAAAGCTGGCTGGGCAATTCGACAAAGTCCCGTGCGACGGAAGTGCCCGACACGCTTTCATAGGTCACATCCGACAGCATCTGGTGCAGCGCGTGGCCGAATTCGTGAAACAGCGTGCGCGCGTCGTCATAGGACAACAATGCCGGATCGCCCTTGGCAAAGTTGCAGACGTTGATCACCACCGGTGTCTGAACCTGCGGATGTTTCGCCTGTGACCGCATCGCGGAACACCATGCGCCCGAGCGTTTCGAGCCGCGTGCGAAATAGTCACCGATGAACACCGCGATATGTTCGCCGTCCCGCGTCACGTTCCACGCGCGGCAATCGGGGTGATAGAGCGGTACGTCCAGCGGTTCGAACGACAGGCTGAACAGCCGTGACGCACAGTCAAACGATGCCTCGATCATCCGGTCGAGCTGGAAATACGGCTTCAGTTCGGCCTCATCCAGATCATGCAACTGCTGGCGGCGGCGTTCCGAATAGAACCGCCAGTCCCAGGCCTGCAGCTCTCCGTTCACGCCGTCCTGTTGCATCATCTGGGCCAGCACCCAGGCATCCGCCTCGGCCTGTGCCTTGGCCGGTTCCCAGACCTGCATCAACAAGGCCCGCACCGATGCCGCGTCACCCGCCATTTCGGTTTCCAGCTTGTAGGCGGCAAAATTTTCATAGCCCAGCAGCTTGGCCCGCTCTTCGCGCAGTTTCAGAATTTCGGCAGCGATATCACGGTTGTCGGTCTTGCCCCCGTTTGCCCCCCGCGCGGCCCATGCCTTGTAGGCGATCTCGCGCAGGTCGCGGCGGGTGGAGAATTGCAGGAACGGCACGATCAGCGACCGCGACAGGGTGATCACGGCACCATCAGCACCCTTTTCCTTGCCTGCCTCGCGCGCCGTGCGGATCACGAAATCCGGCAGCCCCGCCATATCTGTTTCGGCCAGATCCATGTGCCAGTCACGCTCATCCGCCAGCAGGTTCTGGGTGAATTCGGTGCCCAGAACGGCCAGGCGCCCCTTGATCTCTTTCATCCGCGCGGCCTCGGCCCCGGTCAGGGCGGCCCCCGAGCGGACAAAGCCGCGATGGGTCAGCATCAGCACCCGCGACTGTTCGTCCGTCAGGTCCAGACTGTCGCGTTGGTCCCAGACGGCGGCGACGCGGGCAAACAGCGCGGTATTGGCCGAAATCTCGGAAAAATGCGCCGCCAGCCGGGGCGAGAATTCACGCTGTAACGCCTCGCGCGCCGGATTGCTGTCCGCACCTGCAACGGTAAAGAAGACGCCCAGAACCTTGTCCAGATCGCGCCCGGCGGCTTCGAGCGCGCCGATCACATTGTCAAAGGTCGGCGCATCGGCATTGCCTGCAATCGCGTCAATCTCGGCGTTGTGTGCCGCCAGCGCCTGATCCAGAGCAGGGGTAAAGTCGTCGTCGGAAATGGTATCAAACGGGGCGATCTGGAACGGCGTATCCCATTCGGCAAGCAAGGGGTTGGTCATGTGGGGTCTCCTTTGACCTCAACCTAAACCTTGCCTCGCCACTTGCAATCGCATCCGCCCGATCTGGCGCAGGAAATCACCCCTTGTCGCCGCAAACCGGACAATCGCCGCGCCGCGCCAGCGTGATCTTGCGGCTCTCGCCATAGAGCGCGTCATAGATCAGCATTTCGCCCCGCAGCGACGTGCCTGCATCGGTCAGCAGCTTGACCGCCTCGACCGCCATCATCGCACCCACGACACCGGGCAAGGGGCCCAGAACGCCCGCTTCGGCGCAGCTGGGAGCCAGTCCGTCGGCGGGGGCCTGCGGGAAAATGCATTGGTAACACGGCGCGCCACGGGCGGGGTCAAAGACGCTCAGCTGCCCCTCCCACTGGCTCAGCGCGCCCGAGATCAACGGCACGCCCGCCGCGACCGCCGTGCGGTTGACCAGATAGCGGGTGTCGAAATTGTCGGTACCGTCCAGCACCAGATCGTATTCCGCGACCAGTTCGGCGGCGACCTCCGCGTCAAAGCGGCGGTGATAGGGGCGTACGGTGATGAAGGGGTTCAAGGCCTCCAGCGCAGCTTGGGCCGAGAACACCTTGGGCATGCCGATGCGCGCGTCCGTGTGGATCACCTGACGCTGCAGATTGCTGCCCTCGACCACATCGGCGTCGATCACGCCGATCGTGCCGACCCCTGCCGCTGCCAGATACTGCAGGGCAGGCGCGCCCAGGCCGCCCGCCCCCACGACCAGCACGCGCGCGTTTTTCAACGCCACCTGCCCCGGTCCGCCAATCTCGCGCAGAACGATGTGGCGGGAATAGCGGTTCAGTTCGACCTCGGTCATCGGCCCGATCAGTGGCTGGGGGTCGGCCTGCCCCCCTGCCGCCTTCGCCCTTAACCGACGCAAGCCCCAGCGATAGGTCAGTACCAGCACCACGAAACCGCCCAGGATCAGCCACAGTGCCGCACTTTCCCCTGTTGCCATGCGCAAGGGATGCGCGTCCGGCAGCGCCAGATGCAGCGCCAGAACGGCGACATACAGCAGCAGGACCATGTTGAGCCGCACCGCGCGTGGCGCCCCCATCATGGCCCCGACACCCCAAAGTGCCGCAGCAAGGGCCAGAACAAGGATCATTGCGCGCCCGTCGAGCCAAAGCCGCCCGCGCCGCGCGCTGTGTCGTCCAGAACATCAACCAGATCGAACCGGGCCTGAACCACCGGGGCTACAACCATCTGCGCGATGCGCATTCCGTGTTCGACCACGAAATCGTCAGACCCCAGATTGATCATGATCACGCCCAGCGGCCCACGATAGTCGCTGTCGATGGTGCCGGGTGTGTTCACCAGCGTCACTCCGTGTTTCAGCGCCAGCCCCGAGCGGGGGCGCACCTGTACCTCGAACCCTGCAGGGATCGCCAGCCGCAGGCCCGTCGGCACCAGCGTCCGCGCGCCGGGCTTCAACACCACCGGCGCACGATCCGCGAAATTCGCCCGCAGATCCGCACCGGCGGCACCGGATGTTTCATAGGACGGCAGGCCAAGCGCGGTGTCCGCGCCCGTATCCCAGACAAACTGCACTGTGACTGTATCGGTCTTCATCTTGCCAAAAAAACTCCCGCCGGAGGCATAAAAGTTCAGCTCAACGCCGCCGCTATCCGCGCCGCAAGCTTTTGCGCGACGGCATCCTTGCCCATGCGCGGCCAGTCCTCGACGCCTGTGTCCGAAATCAAGTGCACCGCGTTTTCGCTGCCGCCCATGATCCCCGTCTCGGGCGAGACGTCATTCGCCACGATCCAGTCACAGCCCTTGCGTTTGCGTTTGGCGGTGGCGTGCGCGATCACATCGTTGGTCTCGGCGGCAAAACCCACGATCAGGCCGGGCCGGCCTTCTGTCATTTGCGAGACAGTCGCCAGAATGTCGGGATTCTCGGCGAACTCCAGCTTTGGCATCCCGTCCTTGGTCTTTTTCAGCTTGCGGTCCGAGGCTGACGCGACACGCCAGTCGGCCACCGCTGCGGCAAAGACTGCCACATCGCAAGGCAACGCGGCCTGCACGGCTTGCAACATCTGCTGTGCGGTCTGCACCTTGACCACCTGCACGCCCGCAGGTGGCGGCACGTCGGCAGGTCCGGTGACAAAGACCACTTCGGCCCCCAATCCCGCCAGCGCCGCCCCCAACGCCGCGCCCTGTGCGCCGGACGAGCGATTGGCGATATAGCGCACGGGATCAATTGGCTCGTGCGTAGGCCCCGAGGTGACCAGCACCCGTTTGCCCGCCAGCGGCCCGCCGCCCAGCGCGCCCTCAAGGGCTGCGACAATCTCCAGCGGTTCGGCCATGCGGCCCGGTCCGAATTCGCCACAGGCCATGTCGCCGTCGTTCGGCCCGATCACCGCAATCCCGTCGCCGCGCAATGTCTCAAGATTGCGCTGGGTCGCCGGGTGGTCCCACATCCGCACGTTCATCGCGGGCGCGATCATCACCGGCGTGTCAGTCGCCAGCAGGAGGGTCGAGGCCAGATCGTTTGCCAGCCCCTGCGCCATTTTCGCCATCAGGTCCGCAGTGGCCGGGGCCACCAGCACCAGATCCGCAGAACGTGACAGTTGAATATGCCCCATCTCGGCCTCGTCCGTCAGGTCAAACAGATCGCGATAGACTTTGGTCCCGGCCAGCGCGGACACGGACAGAGGGGTGACAAATTCGGCCCCTGCCTGCGTCAGCACGGGCGTCACCGACGCCCCGCGTTCACGCAGGCGCCGGATCAGGTCCAGCGATTTGAACGCCGCGATGCCGCCGCCGATGATCAGAAGAATTCTTTTGCCGTTCAGCATACTGCGTTCCCGCTGTCGTCATATTCGCCCAACCATAGGCCGCGCCTGCGCATTCTGCCAGCCCGTAAGCAGCCCGCTATCTGAGCGCCGCGCAGGGGTCGGGCCGATCCTGTGCCGGTGCGTCCCACACCACGTCAAACCCGCCATCTGGGGCATTGCCGTCCTCGGCCTGACCGATGGACCAAACGCGCGCCTTCGGGGCGACCTGCGACAGATAGCTGGGCACGCCCCAGTCCTTGCGGGCATGGCCGTTGCCGGTGATCACCACCACCGGCCCGCCTGTGTCTGCCAGGGCCCTTACCGCCGCCTGCGCCAATGTGGCATCGCGCAACCGCTGCACCTTGACCATGGCGGGCAACATCTCTTTGGGCAGCGCATCGCAATGGGCCACGCGTTGCAAGTCCTCGCGCGCAATCTGGTGTGCATCGCTCAGATCTCGGTCCAGCCCGTAAGCCGCAGCTGCGTCAAAAGCAGCCCCAAGGGGTTCCTGCATCACGGCCTGCGCCAATTCGCGCGGCACCGCAGCCCCGTAGCTGATTGCATCGGGGGCCGCTGCAAAAATTGGGTGGTACATGGAAAAATCAGGCCAACCCGCCTCGGCCCAGCCCAGCCGTTCGGCCATGGCGTCGGCGTTCTCGATCAACTCTGGCGTGACCAGCCCGGCCTGTGCGGCTTGCAGCATCTCCCAGACAATCGCCTTGGGCTGCACCTGCGCCACCACCTTGGCTTGGGCTGCGTGATGGGCCGGATTGTCATGCACCTCGCCCACAATCACGATATCAGCGGCGGGCACATCGGCAGGTTCAAAAGCAAAGGCCGCCCCCGAGAGGACGGCCCACGACAGCAGTGCGGGAATCAAGTTTCTCATACGAGGAAGTGATGCACTTCCCGGCTCTGAGTCTCCAGCGATTTCCGCATCTTGGCAAAAGCCGCAGCTTCCAGCTGGCGCACCCGCTCCTTGCTCAGCGACAGCTCTTGCCCCAGGCTTTCCAGCGTTCGCGCATCGTCGCGCAGCTTGCGTTCACGGATGATGAACCGTTCACGGTCGTTCAGCGCATTCATCGCCATCAGCAACCATTCGCGCAGCTGTGCGGTGTCGTGTTCATTCTCGACCTGTTCGGCCGCTTGCACACCATCGTCTTCCAGCGCGTCGATCCATTCGCGGCCTTCATCCTCGGAGGATTGGGTCGCGTTCAATGAATAGTCGGACCCGCCAAGGCGGCCTTCCATCATTTCCACATCCCGCAGCGGCACGCCGATCTCGGTCGAGATCATCTGGCGCAGCTGATGCCCGTCCAGCGTTTCGCCTGCCGAGGCGCTCTCACGCTCAAGCCGCGCCTGAACACGGCGCATGTTGAAGAACAGCGATTTCTGCGAGGATGTCGATCCTGTGCGCACCATAGACCAGTTGCGCATGACGTAATCCTGGATCGATGCCTTGATCCACCAGACCGCATAGGTCGAAAAGCGGACCCCACGGTCAGGGTCGAATTTGTCGGCAGCCTTCATCAACCCAAGGCCCGCTTCCTGAATCAGATCGTTCATGGGCGCGCCGTAGCGTTTGAACTTGGATGCCATCGAAATTGCCAGCCGCATATAAGCGGTGATCAACCGATGCAGCGCCGCCTCATCCCGTTCGTCGCGCCAGGCATAGGTCAGTTTCAGCTCGGTTTCGGCGTCCAACAATTCCGCTTTCATCGCAATGCGTGAGAGTGAAACTTCCCGTACGTTATCCAGTGCCATTGTCACATCTCCCCGATCGTTACTTGTTATGCGGTGTTGACTTTATTACGCATCAGCACAGGGTTCGGTTCATTCGAAAGATGAAAAAAATGTTGCCTTCAATGACATTCGTTTTAGGTGGCGCGGCTTCCGGAAAATCGGCATTCGCTGAAAATGCGATTGTTAACAGCGGGTTAATTCCTGTCTATCTTGCCACGGCACGCATCTGGGACGCCGAAATAAAAGATCGCGTGCAAGTGCACCGTGATCGGCGTGATGCCGCTTGGATCAACTTCGAGGCCACGCATGATCTTGCCCATGTTCTGTGTGAACGCGACGCAAGTGAAGCGGTTCTGATCGACTGTGCGACCATGTGGCTGACCAATCACGTCATGGATGGCAACGATCTGGCACAGGCGCAGGCGGCGCTGATGCAGGCGCTGGACGATTGCGCCGCGCCGGTGGTGATCGTGTCGAACGAACTGGGTCAGGGCATCGTCCCCGCAGATGCCGACACCCGCGCCTTTCGAGAGGCGCAGGGGCGCTTGAACATCGCACTGGCCGCGCGCGCAGACACCGCCATTCAGGTTGTCGCGGGCCTGCCGAATGTCCTGAAAGGCAGCTTATGACCACCTGGCACTGGGTGCGTCACGGGCCAACCCATCAAAAGACCTTTGTCGGTTGGCGCGACGTGCCTGCCGATCTGTCTGACACCGCGCAAATCGCACGTATCCAGGCCTTCCTGCCGGACGACGCGCTGGTGATTTCCTCGGACCTGATCCGCGCCCACGCAACGGCAGATGCGATTGCAGACGGACGCACACGCCTGGCCTCGGACCCGATGCTGCGCGAGTTTCACTTTGGAGCGTGGGACAATTGGCATTTCTCCCGCGTCAGCGATGCCTATCCCGACCTCAGCCGCGCCTATTGGGAAGATCCGGGCGACATTGTCCCCCCCGGCGGTGAAAGCTGGAACATGGCCGCTGCCCGCGTCGCCACCGCCGTGCGCCGGATCAGTGCGCAGCACCCCGCGCGGCACATCATCGCCGTGGCCCACATCGGTGTGATCCTGACGCAGGTACAAAGGGCGATGGGCTGGACGCCGAAACAGGCGCTGGCCCACAAGATCGACAACCTGTCCGTGACACGCATCGATGGGCCCGATGCGGCAAATCCTGTCCCTTTGCTCAATCACCTTCCGTGATGGATATCCGCACAAAACAGCGATTTACCCGTCAGAATTTACGGGTAACGTGCGCTTCATGACATATGATCTTTATATCGGCGACCGCACATTTTCGAGCTGGTCCCTGCGCGGTTGGCTCATGCTCGAGAAATTCGGCCTGCCCTTCCGCACGCACCTTGTTGGCCTTTATGGCGGCACGATGGCCGCGGATATGGCGCATCTCGCACCGGCGAAACTGGTGCCTGCCCTGCAATTGCCCGACGGCACGGTGGTGGGCGAAAGCATCGCGATTGCCGAGACACTGGCCGAGCGCCATCCCGACGCAGGCCTGTGGCCCGACGATCCCGCCGCCCGCGCCACCGCGCGGATGCTGTGTGCCGAAATGGCCGCAGGCTTTGGCGCATTGCGCAACCAGTGTCCGATGCAGCTGCAACACGTCAATACGGGCTTCCAACCCTCCGAAGCGACCCGCGCCGATCTGGCACGCATCGAAACCCTTTGGACCCACGCCCGCAGCTTTGCCTCAGACGGTCCATGGCTGTTCGGGGCCTACAGCCTGGCCGATGCCTTTTACGCGCCGGTCTGCGCCCGTATCATTGGCTATGATCTGCCCGTGTCCGAAGCCGCCCGCGCCTATTGCGCGACAACCCTTTCCGATCCGGCATTCAAGGCATGGCGCGCGGAAGGGTTGAAAACCACCTATGATCCGTTCCCCTATGACATGGGCACGCCGGTCGCAGACTGGCCCTGATCGTACTTTTGGCCATAAACATCCAATTCCGATGCCCGCCTCCCCTCGGCGGGCATTAACCATTCGTAAACGCGGAGCCTCTACCGATTAACCATATCGGAGAGGGACAGAATGGTCGCACGCGCCTATACCGTGGCATTTCAGGGGGTCGAGGCCCGCCCCGTCGAAGTGCAATGCGCCCTGTCGCCGGGTTTGCCTGCCTTTTCCATCGTCGGCCTGCCGGACAAGGCGGTGTCCGAGGCCCGCGACCGCGTCCGCGCGGCGCTGGGTGCGATGGCCATCGCCCTGCCGTCGCGCCGGATCACCGTGAACCTGTCCCCTGCGGACCTGCCAAAAGAAGGGTCGCACTTCGATCTGCCCATCGCCCTGGCATTGTTGGCTGCCCTCGACATCATTCCCAAGGACACCGCGGAATCCGTCGTTGCCCTGGGCGAGCTGTCCCTCGATGGCACCCTGATCCCCGTGATTGGCGCCCTGCCCGCCGCCATGGCCGCCGCAGCGGACGACCGCACGCTGCTGTGCCCTGCCGCCTCGGGTGCCGAAGCGGCCTGGGTTTCTGCCACCAAGGTGATCGCCGCCCCGGATCTGGGCGCGGCGGTGCGCCATTTTACCGGCCAGTCGCTGATCGAACCCAGCACCCCGGGCGAGGTCACCCCCGACGATCCGCTGAAGGACATGCGTGACGTCAAAGGGCAGGAACGTGCCAAACGGGCGCTGGAAATCGCCGCCGCAGGGCGTCACCACCTGATCCTTGTTGGTACGCCGGGGTCGGGCAAATCCATGCTGGCCGCGCGGCTGTCGGGCATCCTGCCGCCGCTGACACCGTCCGAGGCGCTGGAAACCTCGATGATCCATTCGCTTGCCGGACTGCTTGACGCGGGCGGCATTTCCCGCGCCCGCCCCTTTCGCGAACCCCACCACACCGCGTCGATGGCTGCAATCATCGGCGGCGGACGCACCGCCAAACCGGGAGAGGTGTCGCTGGCCCACAACGGTGTGTTGTTCATGGACGAATTCCCCGAGTTCCCCCGCACCGTGCTGGAAACCCTGCGCCAGCCCATTGAGACCGGCGAAGTCATGATCGCCCGCGCCAACGCCCACGTGAAATACCCCTGCGCCTTTATGCTGGTCGCGGCCGCCAACCCTTGCAAATGCGGCTATCTGACGGACCCGGACCGCGCCTGTGCCCGTGTGCCGGCCTGTGGCGAGGATTACATGGGGCGCATTTCCGGCCCGCTGATGGACCGGTTCGATTTGCGCGTGGATGTGCCCCCCGTGCGCTACACCGACCTAGACCTGCCCGCATCGGGCGACACCTCGGCGCAGATTGCCGCACGCGTCAAAGCGGCCCGCGACATCCAGATCGCGCGGTTCGAAGGGCGCGCCGACATACGCTCCAACGCCGACGCCGAAGGGGAAATCCTCAAGGAAATCGCGACACCCGACGCCGAGGGCAGCGCCCTGCTCAGCCGCGTGGCCGAACGGTTTGCCTTGTCGGCGCGGGGCTATCACCGCGTACTGCGTGTCGCGCGGACCATCGCAGATCTGGACGGATCAGCGGAGGTCTGTCACCGCCACGTCGCCGAAGCGGTCAGCTACAGGGTGCCGCATCCCAGCGGAACTTGATCCAGCCCGCCAGATCATCAAGCGTTGCGCGCGCTTCGGGCAACATGTTATGAAACATCGGCCAGACGTGGGGCAAATCGCGGGCAATGTGCATCTGCACCGATACGCATTGCGCTCTCGTACGGCTGACGATCCGGCGGCTGTCGTCCAGCAGGATTTCAGTGTCGCCCACTGTGATCCAAATTGGTGGCGCGCCGGTGAAATCCGCAAACAACGGGCTGGCCCCAGGGTCGTCGGCGGCTGCCCCTGCAAGGTAGTGCTCGGCCATCTCGGACACGCGGCGGGCGGGCAGCATCACGTCACGGGCGGCATTCACCTGCAAGCTGGCCCCCGAGAAGGTCAGGTCGGTCAGGGGCGAGAACGCGAACAATCCGCCCGGCAGCGCAGCCCCCGCGCGGATCAACCGCGCCAAAAGCGCCAGAGCCAGACCACCGCCCGCACTGTCGCCGCCCAGCATGATGTTTTCGGGGCTCACACCTCGCGCCAGAAGCGCGTGATAAGCATCCTCTGCACGGTCCAAAGCAGCAGGAAAGGCATGTTCAGGCGCCAGTGGGTATGTCGGCAATACGGCGCAGGCGCGCACGGTCCGGGCAAGAACCGCGACCATTGCCGCGTGGGTGCGCGGGCTGCCGAAAATATAGGCCCCGCCATGGAAATAGAGCAGGACCCGACCCCGATCCGCCCCGGCAGGCTCGAGCCACAAGGCCGCGCCATCGCCGAGGTCACGCCAGCTTTGGGCCACGTCACGCGGGCCGCGAAAGAAGAACCGCGCGTTGCGCTCCAACCGGCGGCGCAGACTGTCGTGCGAGGTGGCGTGGGCAAGGCGCGGCTTTTCGACCCGCCGCAGCCACCTGTTCAACAGGGGCCGTTGCCAGCTCACGCGCGCTTGGCCTCGATCGCCTCCCAGATCTTGGCGGCGATGTTGACACCGTCGAACCGTTCCAGTTCCTGAATGCCGGTCGGTGAGGTCACGTTGATTTCGGTCAGGTAGTCGCCGATTACGTCGATGCCGACAAAAACCTGCCCACGCTCTTTCAGCAGGGGACCGATGGCCGCGCAAATTTCCAGATCGCGGTCGGTCAGGCCGATCTTTTCGGGCCGTCCACCCACGTGCATGTTCGACCGGGTTTCGCCCTCGGCTGGCACCCGGTTGATCGCACCGACAGCCACGCCATCGACCAGAATCACCCGCTTGTCGCCCTTGCTGACCGCTGGCAGGAATTTCTGCACGATCAACGGCTCACGGCTGAAGCCGGTGAACAGCTCGTGCAGGCTGCTGAGGTTGCGGTCGTTGGCGTCCAGCCGGAACACGCCCGCCCCGCCGTTGCCGTATAGCGGCTTGAGGATGACATCGCCGTGCTTGGCCTTGAACGCCTTGATGGTGTCCAGATCGCGGGCAATCGTAGTGGGCGGCGTCAGCTGCGGGAAATCCAGCACCAGCAGCTTTTCGGGAAAATTGCGCACCCAGAACGGGTCGTTCACCACCAAGGTGGTCTCTTTCAGACGGTCAAGCAGGTGGGTCGACGTGATGTAATGCATGTCAAAGGGCGGGTCCTGCCGCAGCCAGACCACGTCGAACTCAGACAGATCGACTTCGCGCATGTCGCCCAGTTGCGCGTGGTCCCCCTGCACGCGCTGGACGGTAAAGTCCTGCCCCCGTGCGGTGATGCGCCCCTCTTGATAGGCCAAATGGTCCGGCGTGTAGAAAAACAGTGAATGACCACGCGCCTGTGCCTCTTCGGCAAGACGGAAGCTGCTGTCTGCGTTGATATTCACGTCCCCGATCGGGTCCATCTGAAAGGCGATCTTCATCGCGGCACCTCGCTTTGCTGAGCTTCCTTGATGGATCAGCAACGGCCAAGGCGCAATGGGTCAGTCCAATCCGAAAGCGATTTCTATGATCCGCGTTTCGCCCTGCCCGTTCACCAGCGCCACGTCAAAGCGTACCTTGGTCAGGCTGCCGCGCGGCATTCGGCCAAGGTACTCTTCGGCTGAGGCATAGATACGCCGCATCTGTGCAGCCGTCAGGTGGGCGGCGGCGCGGTCAAACGTCTTGCTTTGTTTGACCTCGATGAACACCAGCCCGTCGCCGTCCTGCGCGATCAGATCGATTTCTCCGCGCTTGCCACGCCAGCGCTGCTGCACCACGGGAAAACCACGGCGTTCGTAATCGGTCGAAATCCGCATCTCGGCAGATGCACCAGCCTGATAGGCCATTGCGCCGCGCAAGCGGCGTCTGTCTGTTCCAGCGGACTGCGCCACGGGTGTTTCAACAGCGGCCGCAGCCTCAGCAGGTCCCGGTGAAAAATCAAACGCCAGTTGGTTCATGCCGATCCTCAGGATGCGCCGCTGTCCCCTTTGGGCAGTGTCAGCGCCAGTTGGTACACTTTGCGACGGGGCGCGCCGTGTGCAGCCGATACGGCATCCACCGCATCGCGCATCGACATATGCCCCAACGCGTCGATCAGGTCTGACTCAACATCATCTTCCCTAATTTTTTCTAAACGTCGTGCAATCAACACGACGATTTCGCCCTTCACCGATGCGTCTGCGTAATGCTCGGCAAGTTCGGCCAGCGTGCCGCTGCGCACTTCCTCGAATTTCTTGGTCAGTTCGCGGCACACAGCGGCCTGACGCTCGCCGCCCAGAACGTCGGCGGCATCAGCCAGCATCGCCCCCAGCCGCTTGGGTGATTCGTAGAACACCAACGTGGCCTGCACATTGCCCCAGCCTTCGAGCGCGGAACGCCGGGCGGCCTTGCTGTTGTGCAGGAAACCGCCGAACAAAAACGCATCCGTCGGCAATCCGCCGACGGCCAATGCGGTCACCACGGCGCTGGGTCCGGGTGCGCAATGCACCGGCACGCCTGCGTTGCGCGCCGCGCGGATCAACTCGAACCCCGGATCGGCGATCAGCGGCATCCCTGCTTCGGACGCATAGGCCACCGACCCGCCTTCGCCCGCACGGGCCAGCAATTGCGCCACAACCTTGTCTGTACTGTGATCATGCAGCGTGTGGATGTGCCGTCCGTCCAGCGGCACGCCGTGGATATCCATAAGCCGCCGCAGGCTGCGGGTGTCCTCGGCGGCCAACACATCGGCCGAGGCCAGCACGTCCAGCGCCCGCAGTGTAATGTCGCGGGCCGTGCCGATTGGGACGCCGACAAGGTGGATGCCTTGCGGTAACGAAACTTTTTGGAAATTCAACGCTGGACCCGCCTTTCGTGACCTCTATGATCTTCGCCAAATCAAGGTGGCTTCTGCGCCGCCCAGACCCGAGGGAGTTCTCTGGACCATGTTCGCGTTTTTACAACCTGCCCGCAAGGCATTGCGCCTGCTGATACTGTCACTGTTTGCACTGGCGCTGGCTGCCTGTGACGCCGGAATGACGGGGGGCGTCAGCCGAGGCGGCCCTTCTGTTGACACCTCCAAACCTGTGCCCGTGGCCCTTTTGGTGCCGCGTGGCGGCTCTGCCTCGGACAATCTTCTGGCCAACAGCCTGGAAAACGCCGCACGTCTGGCGATGCGCGATCTGAGTGGTGTGGCGATTGACCTGCGGGTCTATGCCACGGCGGGCAATGCCGCCACTGCGGCCAGCGTCGCCACGCAAGCGGTGAACGACGGCGCCAAGATCATCATCGGTCCGGTTTATGCCGAAGCAGCCAATGCCGCAGGCGTGGCAGCGGCGAGCGCAGGCGTGAACGTGCTGGCGTTCTCCAACAACACCACGATCGCGGGCGGCAACGTCTTTGTGCTTGGGCCGACCTTCCAGACCACTGCCAATCGTTTGGTCAGCTATGCCGCCCGCCAGGGCAAATCGCGTATCGTCGTGGTCAGCGCGCAGGATGTTGCGGGTCAACTGGGTCGCAGCGCGATCCAGAACGCGATCAGCAACAGCGGTGCCACGCTGGCTGGATCGGTGGACTATCCCCTGTCACAACAGGGTGTGATCGACGCCGTGCCGCGTATCAAATCGACCGTGGACAGCTCGGGTGCCGATGCCGTCTTTATGACCTCGTCCACCGCCTCGGCCCTGCCCCTGCTGGCACAATTGCTGCCCGAGGCAGGCATTCAGCCCACCGTGACGCAATACATCGGCCTGACCCGCTGGGACATTCCGTCGCCCACATTGTCGCTGCCCGGCTTGCAAGGCGGCTGGTTTGCCCTGCCTGACCCGGCCCGCAGCGCCGCGTTCAGCGCCAAGTACCAGGCCGCTTACGGCAGCACCCCGCACCCCATCGCGAGCCTTGGATTTGACGGCATCGCAGCGGTTGGCGCGCTGGTGGCCAAGGGCAACTCGAACGCCCTGACCGGGGCGGCCCTGACGCAAGGCGCAGGCTTCCAGGGAGCATCGGGCATTTTCCGCCTGCGCAGCGACGGCACCAACGACCGTGGGCTGGCAATTGCCACCATCCGCAACAACCAGGTCGTTGTGATCGACGCGGCACCGCAATCCTTTGGCGGCGCCGGATTCTGATAAAACATGCAAGACACACACCAGCTTGCACCTCTGGCGGTCGACACGATCTGTCCGCCAGAGGACATTTTTGATGCAGCTGCCTTTGCCCAGGCGCTGATCAAGGCGCAACAAGACGATGCCGCGCCGATGGATGTTCGCAACGCCATTGTCGGCTGGCTGCAACAGGCCCAGAAGCAAGGCCGCGCCGCCATTGCCGAAGCTTTTGCCAAGCGCCCCTTTGCCGCACGGGAAACGACGGCGGCCTATACCTATCTGACCGACCAGCTGGTGCAGGCGACGATGACGCTGGCCACGCAGGTGATCCATCCCAATGTCTCGCCCACCGCAGGCGAACGGCTTTCACTGATCGCGGTCGGCGGGTACGGCCGGGGCGAGATGGCACCGTTTTCCGATGTCGATCTGCTGTTCCTGACCCCCTACAAGATCACCGCCTGGGCCGAGAACGTGATCGAAACCATGCTATACATGCTGTGGGACCTGCGGCTGAAGGTTGGCCATTCGTCGCGCACGGTCAAGGATTGCATCCGGCTGGGCCGCGAAGATTTCACCATTCGCACCGCCATGCTGGAACACCGGTTCATCGGTGGCGATTATGCGCTGGCCGAACTGCTGGACAAGCGTTTGTGGGACGAGTTGTTTTCCGGCACCGCCCGCGACTTTGTCGAGGCCAAGCTGCACGAGCGCGACGAACGGCACAAGCGGCAGGGCCAGCGCTATGTCGTGGAACCGAACGTAAAAGAGGGCAAGGGTGGGCTGCGTGACCTGCAGTCGCTGTTCTGGATTGCGAAATACATTCACGGCGTTCAGGACACCGCCGACCTGGTGCAACTGGGTGTCTTTACCGAAGACGAATTCGCCAGCTTTGCCGCCGCCGAAAGCTTTCTTTGGGCGGTGCGCTGCCATCTGCATCTGCTGACGGGTCGGGCCACAGAGCAGCTGACCTTTGACATGCAGGTCCAGGTGGCCGAGGCCATGGGCTACGAGGACAAGGCGGGCCGACGCGCGGTCGAGGTGTTCATGCAGGCCTATTTCCTGCATGCCACCGAAGTGGGCGACCTGACGCGCATCTTCCTGACCGGGCTTGAAGCGGATCACCTGAAGGCCGAGCCGCTCTTGGAGCGCCTTCTGGGCCGCCGCCGCAAGATCAAATCCGGCTATGAGGTGATCCACAACCGCATCGCCATCATCGACGACGCCGCATTCCTGGCCGATCCGCTGAACATCCTGCGTCTGTTCGAAGAGGCGCTGCGCACCGGCATGCTGATTCACCCGGATGCCATGCGTCTGGTCAAAGCGAACCTGAAGCTGATCGACGACACGGTGCGCAACTCGCCCGAAGCACAGCGCATTTTCATGGATCTGCTGCTGAAACACGGCAACCCCGAGCGGGCACTGCGGCGGATGAACGAGTTGGGTGTTCTGGGCGCCATCATCCCCGAATTCAAACCCATCGTGGCGATGATGCAGTTCAATATGTATCACTCCTACACCGTCGACGAACACATCATCCAGACGATCATGAGTCTAAGCGAGATCGAGAATGGCGACCTCGTCGAGGACCTGCCGGTGGCCACCTCGATCCTGAAATCCGGGGTGAACCGGCGGGTGCTGTATGCGGCGCTGCTGCTGCACGACATCGGCAAGGGCCGCGAAGAAGATCATTCCATCCTGGGGGCGCAGATCGCCCGCAAGGTCGGCCCGCGGCTGGGCCTGAAACCGGACGAGGTGGACACGGTGGAATGGCTGGTGCGCTATCACCTGCTGATGTCCGACATGGCGCAGAAACGCGACATCGCCGATCCGCGCACCGTGCGCGACTTTGCCAAGGCGGTGCGCACTGTCGAACGGCTCGACCTGTTGTGCGTGCTGACGGTCTGCGACATTCGCGGGGTCGGCCCCAACACATGGAACAACTGGAAGGCCGTGCTGATCCGCGCGCTGTACCGCCAGACCCGCACCGCGCTGGAAGACGGCATGGAGGCGCTGAACCGCGAGAACCGGGGTGCCGAGGCCAAGAAGGCCCTGCGCACCGCCCTCGCGGATTGGCCGCGCAAGGATTTGCAGACCGAGACAAGCCGCCATTACGATCCTTACTGGCAGGGCTTGCACCAGACCGCCCATGTGGTCTTTGCCAACCTGCTGCGCGGAATTGGCGATGACGAGATTCGCATCGACCTGCACCCCGACGAAGACCGCGATGCCACGCGGGTCTGTTTCGTGATGCAGGATCATCCGGGCATCTTTGCACGGCTGGCCGGTGCTCTGGCGCTGGTCGGGGCCAACGTCGTGGATGCCCGCAGCTATACCACCAAGGACGGCTATGTGACCGATGCGTTCTGGATTCAGGACGCCGACGACACGCCCTATGATGCCAGCCGCCTGCCCCGCCTGCGCAAGATGATCGAACGCACACTGCACGGCGAGGTTGTCACCCGCGAGGCCATGGTGGACCGCGACAAGGTTAAAAAGCGCGAGAAAGTGTTCCGCGTCCCGACGCATATCACCTTCGACAACGACGGTTCCGATATCTACACGATCATCGAGGTCGACACCCGCGACCGCCCCGGTCTGTTGCACGATCTGGCACGCACGCTGGCGTCATCCAACGTCTATGTCGCCAACGCGGTCATCGCGACCTATGGCGAACAATGTGTCGATACCTTTTATGTGAAGGATATGTTCGGGTTGAAATACTATACCCCAAGCAAACAGAGGACGCTGGAAAAGCGGCTGCGCGCCGCCATCGTCGAAGGTGCACAACGGGCCGAGCAGTGACACAGGCCCCATGGCCAGTGTGACAGGATGCGGGCGGCGTCACGCGGCCCGCAGCACATCCTGTACCAGATGCACCCAGACATCCGCCCCCGGCACCAGCCCGGCGTCGTTGAAATCATAATCGGACGCATGCAGCGGGCGGGCGCCGGCGCCCTCTGTGCCGTTGCCCATCAGGAAAAAGCATCCCGGACGCGCCATCGCCATATGGGCGAAATCCTCGGAGAACAGCTTGGGGAAGCACGTGGCATCGACATTCGCGGCACCCAGCGCCGCGGTGGCGGCACGGGCTATGGCCTCGACCGCTTCGGCGTCGTTAATCGTGGGCGCAAAGATTGTCTCATAGAGCACCTCGCCCGTGACGTCATGGGCGGCGCATGTCCCCGCCACCAGCTCGCGCATCCGCGCCTCGATGGTCGTATTGGTCTCAGGCGACAGCGCCCGCGCGTCGCCTTTCAGGAGCGCACTTCCGGGCAGCACATTGCGCCCGCCGTCTGCGATGAATTCAGTGACCGAAACCACGCCGTTCTGCGCCGGGTCCAGCTTGCGCGATACGATGGTTTGCAGCGCCCCCACGACCTGCGCGCCCACAACGATGGCGTCTACACCCAGGTGAGGCAGTGCCGCATGGCCGCCACGTGCCCGAATACCGATCTCGAACAGTGCCTCGGACGCCGTCATCGGCCCCGCACGCGTTTCCATCTGCCCCACGGCCAGTCCGGGCATGTTGTGAATGGCAAAGACCTGATCCACTGCGAACCGCTCGAACAGCCCGTCCGCGATCATGGCCTGCGCACCCTCGCCGTGTTCTTCGGCGGGTTGGAAAATGAACACCACCCGCCCGTTGAACTGCCCATGCGCCGACAGATGTTTCGCCGCGCCCAGCAGCATCGCCATATGCCCGTCGTGGCCACATGCGTGCATCACGCCGCTCGTCACGCTGGCATGTGCCACGCCCGAGGTCTCGCGGATCGGCAGCGCATCCATGTCCGCCCGCAGCCCCACCGCACGCCTGCCATTGCCCCGCTGCAACACGCCGACCACGCCGGTCTGGCCAATGCCGCGATGCACCTCCAGTCCAAAGCTTTCCAGCAGGTCGGCCACGCGCGCGGCGGTGCGTGTCTCGGCAAAGCCCAGCTCGGGGTGGGCATGGAAATCATGCCGCCAGGCGGTCATCTCTGCGGACAGGTGGGCGGTGTCTGCTTCTGGCATAAAGCGTCCTTTGCGATGTGTTCCGATCCATCAAAACGATCTTCCCGACAAACTCAAGTTTTGCGCCCGTTGCGTCCCGCCAGGGGCAACAATGACATCAACAAACCACATTTATGCACATCCGGGCCAGTCCGGCAGGAAACTGCGCAAAAACTGCTGCAGTGCCGTGCCCCATCTGCACGGCGCGCAGTCATCATCGCAACAGCCCCTTGTCACGCCCCTGCCTGACCCGCTAGGCCCTGATCCAGACCTGCATCCCGAAAGGCCCACCCTGTGAAACCCATCCGCCTTATGTCCGGCTTTCTGACTGTCGGAGTGTGGACGCTTATGTCGCGCGTCCTTGGCTTTGTGCGCGAGATCCTGATCCTGTCGCTGATCGGACCCGGCCCGCTGATGGATGCCTTTGTGGCGGCGTTCCGGTTGCCCAACATGTTCCGCCGTTTCTTTGCCGAAGGTGCCTTCAACGCGGCCTTTGTTCCGATGTTCTCGGCCCGGCTTGAGAGCGAAGACAATCCGCGCGGCTTTGCCAATGATGCGCTCAACGGGCTGATGTTCGTTACCTTGCTGCTGACGGCACTGGGGCTGGTGTTCATGCCTGCGCTGGTCTGGGCCACGGCAGGCGGGTTCGATGCACAGCGGTTCGATCTGG
The DNA here is from genome assembly GCF_900129395.1 of Pseudosulfitobacter pseudonitzschiae. Classification (GTDB taxonomy): domain Bacteria; phylum Pseudomonadota; class Alphaproteobacteria; order Rhodobacterales; family Rhodobacteraceae; genus Pseudosulfitobacter; species Pseudosulfitobacter pseudonitzschiae. Next base: position 123,149 of record NZ_FQVP01000002.1, on the reverse strand, counting down.
CCGTGGGCTTTGGGCGGATCACCTTTCCCTATATTTTCTTCATGTCCCTGTCGGCACTGTTCTCTGGCATTTTGAACGCCACCGGGCGCTTTGCGGCGGCGGCGGCGGCACCTGTGCTGCTGAACATCTTCGTGATTGTTGCCATGCTGATCGCCAGCAAGATCGGCGGCGAAGCCGTGATCTGGCTGGTCTACACCATTCCATTGGCAGGCATCGCCCAACTGGCCCTGACATGGACCGCCGCATCCCGCGCAGGCTTTTCGCTGAAACCCGGATTGCCCCGCTGGACACCCGAGATGCGCAAGATGGTGATCGTTGCCGTGCCTGCGGCACTGGCCACCGGCGTGATGCAGATCAACCTTGTGGTGGGTCAAGTCGTCGCCTCGCAGTTCGACAAGGCCGTGAGCTGGCTGTTCGCCGCGGACCGTCTGTACCAGCTGCCGCTGGGCGTGGTCGGCATTGCTGTGGGCATCGTGTTGCTGCCCGACCTGTCGCGCCGGCTCAAGGCAGGCGACGATGCGGGCGCGCGCAACGCGCTGAGCCGTGCCGCCGAGATATCGCTGGCCTTGACCATCCCGTCGGCCGTGGCGCTGATGGTGATACCGCTGCCGCTGACCTCGGTGCTGTTCGAACGCGGGGCAACCGGGCCGGACGATGTGGCGGCCATTGCCGTGGCAGTGGCCATCTACGGTCTGGGGCTGCCCGCCTTCGTGATCCAGAAATTCCTGCAACCGCTCTATTTTGCCCGGTCCGACACCCGCAGCCCGTTCCGCTATGCGTTGTGGACGATGGGTGTGAACGCAGTGCTGGCCGTGGGCCTTGCCCCGGTGATCGGCTGGCTTGCCCCTGCCATTGCCACCACGGTGGCTGGTTGGGCCATGGTCCTGATGCTGCGCCATGGCACCCGCCCGATGGGCGAGGTTGCGCGATTTGACGACCGCTTTCGCAAACGCATCTGGCGGATCATTCTGGCCTCTGCCTTCATGGGCCTGTGCCTTTGGGCGATGGCACTGGCGCTGGCGGGGGCATTGGACACCCCGGGGCTGCGGTATATCGCCTTGCTGGTCCTGATCCTTGCCGCAGCCGTCAGCTACTTTGGCACAGGCCACCTGATCGGGGCGTTCAAGCTTTCGGACTTCAAACGCGCGGCCAAACGCAAATAGGTGACTGCTTCATCTTGCCGGACAAACTCCGGGGGGGCGCCCCCGAAGCCGCCTCAGCGGCGCTGGATCATCGCGCGCAACCGCATCCAGCCGCCCGGCACCACGACCAGTGACAGCATGAAACCGCAAACGAACCCCGCCAGATCGGCAACCCACTCGAACCCGGTTTCAAAGAAGATCCCGAACAACAATTGCAGCCCCATCAGGACGCCGATCAGCGAGAACGCCTGAAATTGCTGCCCGCCGGTGCCCGCCAGCCTTTGCCACATCAGAAAGGTATAGGCCCCGATCAACCCGTAAACGGCGGGAAACGCCCCGATCAACCAAGGCGCATCCGTGACCAATCCGTACACAATGGCGCCAAATATGGCCGAGAAGAAAAAGACAACCAACACCGCAAGCTGCCCCATGACTTCGCCCACCAGCTTACCCAGCGCCAACAGGATCACGCCGGCAAAGAGCGTGCTGGAAAACCCGGAATGCACAAAGGGATAGGTGACGAACCGCAGCAGGTGTTCCCACGGGAAGATCCCGTTTGCCAGCATCCAGTCAAAGGCGATGCCCGAAAACCCGTAATCGCGCAGCGCAGCGAGCCGCCAGCCCACGGCACCGGGGCCGCCGATGATGCCCGCCGATCCCAGCGACAGCACGGCCTCGACCCCCATGATCGCGGCGAACAGGGCCCAGACCACGGGCGGCAAGGGGTTTACGGGGGGCTGCATATCGGGGTGCATCTGTGGCTCTCCTTGACGGGACTTTGGCGCATGGGTAAGCCAGCCACGCACGAATGCCCAGAGGGGAACCCAAATGACTGACGCTCCTGCATCGCAATTCACGCCGCGCGTGTTCTCCGGCATCCAGCCGTCGGGCGGCCTGACCCTTGGCAACTATCTGGGGGCGCTCAAGCGGTTCTCGGAAATGCAGAACGAAGGCCGCGACTGCATTTACTGCATGGTGGACCTGCACGCGATCACCGTCTGGCAAGACCCTGACAAGCTGCGCCACAACACGCGCGAGTTGACCGCAGGCTTTATCGCCTCGGGCGTCGATCCTGAAAAATCCATCCTGTTCAACCAGTCCGCAGTGCCCGAGCACGCGCAACTGGCGTGGATTTTCAACACCGTGGCCCGCATGGGCTGGATGCAGCGCATGACCCAGTGGAAGGACAAGGCCGGCAAGAACGCCGAAAAAGCCTCGCTGGGGCTGTTTGCATATCCGGCGCTGATGGCCGCCGACATTCTGGTCTATCACGCGACTCACGTGCCGGTGGGCGAGGACCAGAAACAGCACATCGAGCTGACCCGCGACGTGGCGGCCAAGTTCAACCACGACTATGGCGTCGATTTCTTCCCGATGACCGAACCGGTGATCGAAGGCGCGGCCACCCGCGTGATGTCCTTGCGCGACGGGTCCAAGAAAATGTCAAAATCGGACCCGTCCGACGCCAGCCGCATCAACCTGACCGACGACGCCGACACCATCGCCAAGAAGATCCGCAAGGCCAAAACCGATCCCGACGCCCTGCCATCCGAGGCCAAGGGGCTGGAAGACCGCCCCGAGGCGCGCAATCTGGTCAACATCTATGCCGCATTCACCAACCAGACCGTTGACCAGGTTCTGGCCGAAGTCGGTGGCAAGCAGTTCGCAGAGTTCAAGCCGATGCTGGCCGATCTGGCCGTGGCCAAGTTGTCGCCAATCTCGACCGAGATGGCGAGGTTGCTGGATGACACCGCCGAGATCGACCGCATTCTGGCACGCGGTGCGGAACAGGCGCGCGAAATCACGGTCCCGATCCTGAAAAAGACCTATGAAATCGTCGGGCTGGTTGGCGCCTGAACCACCTTTCACGACGTTTCCAAATCACAAAGGGCGGGTGTTGCGGCATCCGCCCTTTGCGCATCTGTGCACCGACCCTGCGCGCGGTCTCGCCTTTTGTGCGGGGATGGCGCAGTCTATTTGTAGGTCAACCACAGTCTCAGGAGGCACCCATGCCCGGCAAAGTTCCCGCCGACACCCGCGTCGGCCACGTTCATCTGAAAGTCTCCGACCTTGATCGGGCCATTGCCTTCTATGGCGATGTGTTGGGCTTTACACTGACCCAACGCTATGGCGCCGACGCGGCCTTTCTCGCGGCGGGGGATTATCACCACCACATCGGCCTGAACACATGGCACTCCAAAGGGTCCGGCCCCGCGCCGGACCGCGCGCCGGGCCTGTATCATTCGGCCTTTGTGTTTCCGGACCGGGCCAGTCTGGGGGCAGCGCTGAAACGTGTTGTCGAGGCGGGTATTCCGCTGGACGGCGCCGCAGACCATGGCGTGTCCGAAGCCGTCTATCTGCGCGATCCCGATGGCAACGGCGTCGAGTTGTACCGCGACCGCGACCCCGCCGACTGGCCGCGTGATACCCAAGGACAGTTGAAAATGGTCAACAGCCCGCTTGATGTTAATGCCCTGCTGGCCGAAGCCGCCTGAACACACATTTTTCTACCCCAGTGCATCGACAATCCTGACGGTCTCGGCCACCCTGCGGCAAAACAGGAGACAGCAAATGGCGACGGGATTTTTCTGGGACGAACGTACATTCTGGCACGGGGGCGGCAACTATGCCTTTACCCTGCCCGTCGGCGGGCTGATACAGCCGCTGGCTGCCGGTGGACTGCCCGAAAGCCCCGAGACCAAGCGGCGGTTGGTCAACCTGATGAACGTCACCGGGTTGATGGGCGAATTGGACGTGCGCACCGCATCCGAAGCGTCGACCGAGGCGCTTTTGCGCGTCCATCCGCAAAGCTATCTGGATACGTTCAAGGAAATGTCCGACAACGGCGGCGGTGAGTTGGGCCTGCGTGTGCCTTTCGCCCGTGGCGGTTATGAGCTGGCTGCGCTGTCGGCGGGCCTGTCGATTGCGGCGGTCGAGGCGGTTCTGACAGGGGATGTGCAAAACGCCTATGCGCTCAGCCGCCCGCCCGGCCACCACTGCCTGCCCGATTACCCCAACGGCTTTTGCCTGATGGCCAACATCGCCATCGCCATCGAGGCCGCCAAGGCCAAGGGGCTGGCGGGGCGCGTGGCCGTGCTGGACTGGGACGTGCACCACGGCAACGGCACCGAGGCGATTTTCTATGAGCGCGACGACGTGCTGACACTCTCGTTCCACCAAGAGGGCAACTATCCGCTGGACACCGGCGCACTGGCCGACCGAGGCAAGGGTGCGGGCGAAGGATACAATATCAACCTGCCGTTGCCTGCGGGCGCGGGACACACCGCCTATTTGCACGCAATGGACCGCGTGGCCATACCTGCAATTCGCGATTTTGCGCCTGATATCATCATAATCGCCAGCGGCTATGACGCGTCGGCCGTTGATCCGTTGGCGCGGATGATTGCAACGGCAGACACCTACCGGCAGATGACTCACAAGGTCAAAGACCTGGCCGCCGAAGTTTGCGATGGCAAGCTGGTGCTGGTCCACGAGGGCGGATATTCCGAGGTTTACGTCCCCTTCTGCGCCCATGCCGCAATCGAGGCCATGTCAGGCAGTGCCATCAATCTGGCGGACCCCTTCGGCGTGACCTTTGAAGTGCGCCAGCCCGGAGCACGTTTCGATGCCTTCCTGATCGCCGAGATCGACCGGATGGCGGAGGAATTGGGCCTTTAATCCGCAAGCAACCCTTGACGGCGCGGCCTGCAATGACGACATGCAACCTGACGAATGTAAAAGATCGTAACATATGCCCGAATCTGATCTCGCTGCCCTGAATTTCCTGCTGAACCGCCGCAGCCGCCCGGCCAAGACGCTGACAACGCCGGTCCCGGACCGTGCCGCCCTGGAAGAGTTGCTGACCGCAGCCGCCCGCACGCCGGACCATGGCAAGCTGGAGCCGTGGCGGTTTATCGTGATCGAAAAGACTGCGATGCCACGCCTTGCCGATCTGGCCGAGACGCGCGGCAAAGTGCTGGGGCTGGACGATGAACAGATCGGCAAGGGGCGCAGCCAGTTCGACATGGGGCACCTGGCTGTGGCCGTGATCGAGGTGCATGTCCCTTCGCCCAAAATTCCGGCGCTGGAACAGACCTATTCCGCAGGAGCCGTATGCTTGTCACTGCTGAACGCAGCGCTGGCGGCGGGCTGGGGGGCCAACTGGCTGTCGGGCTGGCCCAGCCATGACCGTGTGTTCATGCAAGAGGCGTTCAAACTGAAAGACAACGAACGCATCGCCGGGCTGATCCACATCGGCACCGAAACCACCGCACCGCCCGAGCGTCCGCGCCCGGACATAGCGGCCAAAACCACATGGCTGTCCGAATGATTTTCGCGTCTTTCTTTGCCGCCCTCGGGCAGATCGGCGATCCGCGCTTTCGCCGGGTGCTGTTGTTGGGAATCGCGTTGACGATTGTGTTGCTGGTGGCCTTTACCACCGGATTGGTCTGGCTGGTTGATGCCCTGACCGCCGACAGCGTGGATGCCCCGATCGTGGGCGAGATCACATGGCTGGACGACATCCTGAGCTGGGGTTCGGTGCTGCTGATGCTGGTCCTGTCGGTGTTCCTGATGGTGCCCGTCGCCTCGGCCATCACGTCGATGTTTCTGGACGAGGTGGCCCAGGCGGTCGAGGACGAACACTATCCCGACCTGCCGCCAGCGTTAAACGTGCCCTTTGGCGACGCGGTGCGCGATACGGTCAACTTTATGGGGGTGCTGATCGGGGCAAACCTGCTGGCGATCATTGTCTACGTGATACTGACCCTCATGCTGATGCCCTTCCTGACGCCCGTCGTCTTTTGGGCGCTGAACGGCTTTCTGCTGGGGCGTGAATATTTCACGCTGGCCGCCATGCGCCGGATCGGACGCGAACGGGCCCGCGACATGCGCAGCCAGCACAGCGGAACCATCTTTATCGCCGGTTTCCTGATGGCGATTCCGTTGTCAGTGCCGCTGGTGAACCTGCTGATCCCTATTCTGGGCGCCGCAACCTTTACCCATTTGTTCCATCGGTTGCAGATGGCGGGGCCATCCGCTCGAACCAGTCAATATCGCGCAAGGTAATCATCCCCGACAGGATGATCGTTGCAACGATGGCCCAGATCACTGCGGCGACACCTGTGGTGATCCACGCCTTTTTCTTCAGGTTGTGAACCTCAGGCGCGCCGGCATGGGTGCCGGGCACGATCTCGCCCACATCACCCTGGGTTTGAACGCGAATCGGCAGCACGATCAGGAAGGTCATGAACCAGATCACTGCGAACAGAACGAGACCGGAAACGGGACCCATCAGACTTGCTCGAGTTCGGTGAGCGTGCCGTTCATGTCCTTGGGATGCAGGAAGATCACCGGCTTGCCATGGGCACCGATCTTGGGTTCGCCATCACCCAGAACCCGCAGGCCGCTGGCCTTGAGGTGGTCGCGGGCGGCGATGATATCATCCACCTCGTAGCAGACATGGTGGATGCCACCCGAAGGATTCTTGTCCAAAAAGCCCTGGATCGGGCTGTTTTCGCCCAAGGGATAGAGCAATTCGATTTTCGTGTTCGGCAGTTCGATGAACACGACCGTGACGCCGTGGTCGGGTTCGTCCTGTGGCGCGCCGACCTTGGCGCCCAATGCGGTGCGGTATTGCTCTGACGCGGCCTCGAGGTCGGGCACGGCGATGGCAACGTGGTTCAGGCGTCCGATCATGGCAAATCTCCCGTATGATGCTGACTGCTGTTATGCGCAGCTTGGCTGCTGGGTGCAAGCGACGCACCGACGCAGGGGGCCGCCTTGCGTTAACGGCCTGTTAGGCAAGTCGCGCTAGCGTCAGTCCAGCAATCGGAGGACTGCCGCCATGGACACCATCAACCCTTTCAAACCGCATCTGCCTGCGCCCACGACCGCACGACCTTTGCTGGGGCTGACCGTGCTGGCAGTCGAAGACAGCCGTTTCGCCTGTGAGGCGCTGCGCCTGTTGTGCCTGCGCAGCGGGGCGCGCATCCGGCGTGCTGACAGCCTGCGCGCGGCGCGGCGTCACCTTCGGGTCTATCGGCCGACTGTCGTGATCATTGATCTGGGCCTGCCGGACGGCAACGGCGTGGACCTGATACAAGGGTTGTCCACCGCCGCCCCCCGCCCCGAGGTGATCCTTGGCACCTCCGGTGACAACTTTGGCCAGGCCGAGGCGATGGCGGCCGGTGCGGACGGCTTTATCGAAAAGCCGATCACCTCGCTGGGGCTGTTCCAAAGCAAGATCCTGTCGCTGCTGCCAGCCGAACGCCGCCCCGAAGGACCGCGCACCGTGTCCATGGAAGAGGTGTTCCCCGACCCGATTGCCTTGCAGGATGACCTGGCCCATGTGGCCGACGTCCTGGAGGATCGCGAAGACGACCGCACGCTGGACTATGTCGCACAATTCCTGGCCGGCGTGGCCCGCAGCGCCAAGGACGCCCCGCTGCAAAATGCTGCCGAAGCTTTGGCGCGGAAACGCGCCGCGGGTCAGCCCGCCATGTCCGAGGCGGCAGTTCTGGCGGGATTGGTGCAGGACCGGCTGAACCAGCGCGTTGCCATCTGAGCAGGTGCGGATGGAAGATGGTCGGAAAAAACCAGTGTCTTGGACACTTTAACCAGTCGCGCGCCTAAAGCATGGGGTCAGTTGCCACACGCACCAATGCCGTCAGGTCCGACAGGCGTTCAATCTGGTGACCCTCTTCGTTAAAGTTCGACGGGTCCAGCCAGACACGAAACGCCTCTTTCAAAGCGGGCCATTCCTTGTCAATCGCGGCAAACCAGGCGGTGTCACGGTTGCGCCCCTTATAGACGGTCGCCTGCCGGAAGGTGCCTTCGTAGCTGAGCCCCAATCGCTGACCCGCACGCCGCGACGGCACGTTCAACGCATCGCATTTCCACTCGAACCGGCGATAGCCTGCCTCGAACGCCCATTGCATCGTCAGGAACAACGCCTCGGTCGCGACGGGCGTGCGTTGCAAAGCCGGGGAAAAATTGATGTGCCCCACTTCGATGGACCCGGCAGCGGGGTCGATCCGCAGCAGGCTGAGCACACCGTCAAAATGGCCGGTATCCAGATTGCGCACGGCAAAAAACACCGGATCGCTTTTGTCAGCAACACTGTGCACCCAGCGATGATATTGCGCAGAGGATGTGAACGGCCCGTAAGGCAGGTAGTCCCAGACATGATCCTCGCCCTCATAGGCGCGGAACAACAGGGCCGCATGCTTTTCGGCATTCAGCGGTTCAAGCGTTGCGTACCGCCCGGTCATCACCACGCCTTCGGGTGTCGGAGGGGGTGTCCAGTCGGGCACGGGGGCGCCAAATTGCGGGCTGTCAGAGGATCTGGTGTTCATGCCCTGAATCTATAGGCAGGTCGCAGCCTATCGCCAAGTGCGATTTGTTCCCAGGGAACGCCCCGCTAAAGAACGATCCCCGGATTGCTGCCCATATCAAGCCCCGGAAAGATCACCCGTTCCAGCGTGGCTTTGTCCAGACCGGTCATCGCCTGCATGATCCATGCTGCGTGGGCGCGAACGTCACGGGTCGGCATCAGGTCGCGGCCTTCGTACAGGTCCGATTCTCTCAGCCCCGGCCAGTCGCCATAGACCTTGCCACCCTTGATCGCGCCGCCCGCCATCACCATCAGCCCACCGGTTCCGTGATCCGTACCACCGGTGCCGTTTTCGCGCGCTGTGCGCCCGAACTCGGTCATCGCAACGACAGCGGTCTTGCCCCAGACAGGGCCGGTCAGCTCCTGTTTCAGATGCACCAGCGTATCGGACAGCTCGCCCAAGGCCGCTTTCAATCCGCGCTCCTGAAAGCGGTGGGTGTCCCAGCCGTTCAGCGAAAACGACGCGACCCGCGCGTCCTCTCGCAGGCGTTTGGCGGCAAACTCTGCAATTTTCAAATGTTGGCCACCCTTGCGGATTTCCTGCATATCGCGGGCCATGTTGCCCGACATCGTGGGCGCATCCGCCGCTGACAACAGCGCCGCCTCTGCCAGTGCTGCGTGCATTGCCGGATCGCTTTCCGAGATCATGCCCAGCAGACGTTCCGCCTGCGGGCTCAGGCTGAGGGTCGCCTCGGGGGTCCAGTTTGCCACTGGCGCCTTGCCCTTGAGAATCGGCATTTCGCTCATACCGATGGCATAGGCCGTGTCCGCCTCGACGCCCGGCACCTCTTGCAGCATCCGGTTCAACCAGCCGTCGCGCACGCCGCCTTGCAGCGTGTCTGTGCCTGCTTCCAGAACATCCTGCCCGTCGAAATGGCTGCGCTTGTCGCGGTAGGGCGTGCTGACCGCATGGGCAAAGCCCAGCTCGCCCGCCTTCCACATCGGCGCCAGAGCCGCCATCGCGGGATGCAGCGCAAAGAACCCGTCCAGGTCCATCGCCCCGTTCTGCGGACCGCCCGCAAGGCTGCTGCGCAGGCCCGCATAGCTGGCGTCGCCATAAGGCTGCACCGCGTCCAGCCCGTCCATCGCGCCGCGCAGGATGATGACAATCAGCCGGGTGTCCCAGGGGGCCGCGGCAAAAGTGACCGGCGTCAGCAGCGGGCTGGCCGCGAGCGAACAGCCCAGAACCGCAGAGCGGGTCAGAAAAAAGCGGCGCGTAAGATCGGTCATGGCGGCTACTCCTAGCGGCGCTGGAACGCGGGGGACATCAGCACAAGGCCGATGGCTTCGGATTTGCTTTCGGCGGCACCGGCCGCAAATTTCACGTCTTCGGGGGCAAAGCTGCCCAACGCCGTGTCGACAAAGGCGCGCGGGTCCGGCAGATCGGGGCGCAGCATTTCCGGCCCGGCCATGGCCCAGCGCACGCGGCCCGACAACCCTTGCGGCGTCAGCCATGCGTCGTCTTCTTCGGGCCAGCCGTCGGGGCCGGAAAACTTCTGCCAGGTCTGACCCATCACCGCCATCGGTGTCAGCAGCACATTGCGCACCCGCTTTTCGGGCATCTCGGTCACGACAGCGGGATCAACGGCCAGCGCGCGCATGGCCGAGCCTACGAATTCCACCGGCGGCTTGATGTTCGCGCCCTCTTGGGACCACGCGGCGGGATGTTCCAGCAATGCGGCATAGACCTGCATCAGGTCGCCCTCGGTTTCGATGTAACGCGCGGTCACGTGGTCGATCAGCGCGGGGTCAGGCGTGTCGGACACAAAATGCACCGCCAGTTTCCACGACAGGTGCCGCGCGGTGGCTGGATGCACGGAAAGGTCTTCCAGAACCGCATGAACCGGCTTGATCGAATAGGCATCGTCATATGTCACGCCCAGCACCGTCTCGGCCCCCGGCTCGACATAGTCCTTGCGGAATTTGGCGCCTTGCTTGGGCTGAAACGACAGGCCGGTAAACAGCTCGGCCAGTTGGCGCACATCGTCCTGGGTATAGGGGCCATCGACCCCAAGCGTGTGCAATTCCATCACTTCACGGGCGAGGTTTTCGTTCAGGCCCGCCGTCTTGCCCCGTTTTTGCGCCCGTTCGCTGCCCGGCCCCATGGACCGGTCCTGATCCAGAAATTGCAGCATCACCGGATGGGTCACGGCGCTGATCAGCAGATCAGCGAAACGACCGCCAACAAAGGGGCGAATGCCATCTTCGATGTAGGGTGACGTGGCGCGTTTCACCACGCCCGCCTTGCCCGTGGCGGTAAAGTGGTCACCCCAGAAATAGACCAACCGCTCGAAAAACCCCGTTTCGGTATAGGTCCGGCGCAGCATCGACATGCCCAGCCAGTGCGTCATGTCGATGCGGGCCTGTTTCTTCAACAGGTTACGCTCTTTTTGGGCCTCTTTCGCCTCGGGCTTGCCGCGGTTCGCCCGCAGGGTGGTACGCAATTCGTCACTGGCAACCATGCGTTCGCGAAAGGTGCTGAACGGCTCGATCGGAAAGCGTTGCGCCATCGCGTCGGGGGCGGCGATACCGGCCAGCATTGCCTCGACTGACGCTATGGGGGCGATCACGGGCGACAGGCCGCAGCCAAATCGCATTTCTGCAAACTCAGGTTGGAATGCGCGCACGGACAACTCCCTTGCCGATCATGGATGCAATATAGCAAGGGGCGCGCCCATTTGCATCGGCGCGCCCCATCACTTTTTCATCGCAGGCGACGGATCGCCCAAATGTGCGTCAGTCTTGCGGAATGACCCGCAGACCCAGTTCCATCAGCTGATCGCTGGTGGGGTCAGACGGTGCGTTCATCATCAGATCTTCGGCGCGCTGGTTCATCGGGAACAGGATCACTTCGCGGATGTTCTGTTCGTTCGCCAGCAACATCACGATGCGGTCAATACCGGCAGCACAACCGCCGTGGGGCGGGGCGCCGTATTGGAACGCGTTGACCATGCCGCCAAAGCGTTTGCGCACCTCGGCCTCGTCATAGCCGGCGATTTCAAACGCTTTGAACATGATCTCGGGGCGGTGGTTCCGAATGGCACCGGACACCAGTTCATAGCCGTTGCAGGCCAGGTCATACTGATAACCCAAGACCTCAAGCGGATCGCCTTGCAACGCTTCCATGCCGCCTTGGGGCATCGAGAACGGGTTGTGTTCAAAGTCGATCTTGCCGGTGGTCTCGTCCTTTTCATAGATCGGGAAATCGACGATCCATGCAAAGGCAAAGCGGTCCTTGTCGGTCAGGCCCAGTTCGTCACCGATGATGTTCCGGGCGCGGCCCGCGATGGCTTCGAACTGTTTGGGCTTGCCGCCCAGGAAGAACGCCGCATCACCCATGCCAAGACCCAGTTGCTGGCGGATGGCTTCGGTGCGCTCGGGGCCGATGTTCTTGGCCAGCGGACCGGCCGCTTCCATGCCGCCTTCGACTTCGCCGGATTTCAGCTTGGCTTGGGCTTCTTTCACGGTGATGCCCAGTTCCTGGGCCACGGCATCGGCGGTTTTCTCGCGCCAAAAGATATAGCCCATGCCGGGCAGACCTTCCTTCTGGGCGAATGCGTTCATCCGGTCGCAGAACTTGCGCGACCCGCCTGTGGGCGCGGGAATGGCGCGCACTTCGGTGCCGTCCTGTTCCAGCAGCTTGGCGAAGATGGCGAAACCGGACCCCGCAAAATGCTCGGACACGACCTGCATCTTGATCGGGTTGCGCAGGTCGGGCTTGTCGCTGCCGTACCACAGGGCCGCGTCGCGATAGCTGATCTGCTCCCACGTCTGGTCGACTTTGCGCCCGCCGCCGAATTCCTCGAAAATGCCGCCGATCACCGGCTGGATCGTGTCGAACACGTCCTGCTGGGTGACAAAGCTCATCTCAAGGTCAAGCTGGTAGAAATCGGTGGGCGACCGGTCGGCACGCGGGTCTTCATCGCGGAAACAGGGCGCGATCTGGAAATATTTGTCAAAACCCGAGACCATCAACAGCTGTTTGAACTGCTGGGGGGCCTGCGGCAGCGCATAGAACTTGCCGGGGTGCAGGCGCGACGGCACCAGGAAATCCCGTGCACCTTCGGGCGACGATGCGGTGATGATCGGCGTCTGGTATTCGCGGAACTTGGCATCCCACATGCGGCGGCGGATCGAGGCGACGACATCCGAGCGCAGCTTCATGTTGGCCTGCATCTTTTCGCGGCGCAGGTCCAGATAGCGGTATTTCAGGCGGGTTTCCTCGGGGTATTCCTGATCGCCAAACACCATCAACGGCAGTTCGGCGGCAGGGCCCAGCACTTCGACCTCGCGCACGAACACTTCGATCTCACCGGTGGGGATCTTGGCGTTGACCAGTTCGGGCGCGCGGGCCTTCACGTCACCGTCAATGCGAATGCACCATTCGCTGCGCAGCTTTTCCACGTCGGCAAATGCGGCGCTGTCGGGGTCGCACAGAACCTGCGTCACGCCGTAATGGTCGCGCAGGTCGACGAACAGGATGCCCCCGTGATCGCGCACGCGATTGACCCAACCGGACAGGCGGACGGTTTTGCCGACGTCGGCGGCGGTCAGTTCGGCGCAGGTGTGGCTGCGATAGGCGTGCATAATAGGCTCCCGCTCTCTGGGCTGATGATCGGGGCAGATACACCGCCCATAGGGTGGGAAGTCAAGCCGCGCAGGCCGCCGCGCGGGGGAAAACCGCGCGGCAATGCCGTTTTACAGGTCTTAGCCGAGGGATCGCAGCAATTCCTGCGAGGGTACGCCGGTGGCGGGCAGTCCACGGCTGGACTGATAGGCGCTGATCGCGGCCTGGCTTTTCGGCCCCAGAACCCCGTCAGCCCCGTCCGTGTCAAAGCCTGCGGCGGTCAGCTTGCGTTGCAACGCGATGCGGTCGTCCTTGGTCAGCCCGTTGGCATCTGGCGGGAACGATCCGCGCAACGGCCCTGCCCCGCCGATGCGGTCGGCCAAATGGCCCACCCCAATCGCGTAGCTGTCCGAGTTGTTGTAGCGTTTGATCGCGTTGAAATTCGACGTGACGGCAAAGCTGGGGCCACCGGGTTGCGGTGTGATGATGCTGCCCGCAGGCGCGCCGTTGCCCACCTCGCCGCCCCAGCGGGTGCCACGGGACCAGCCGTTGCGTTGCAGGTAGGCGGCGGTCGAGGCCAGCGCGTCGCTGGGGTCCGCCGACCAGATGTCGCGGCGGCCATCACCATTAAAATCGACGGCAAAGGCCTGATAGGATGTGGGGATGAACTGGGTGTGGCCCATGGCTCCCGCCCAGCTTCCGACCATGCGGTCGGCGCTGATATCACCGCTTTGAACGATCTTCAGGGCTGCAACCAGTTGTTTTTCAAAAAATTCCCCGCGCCGACCGTCATAGGCCAGCGTCGAGGTGGCCGAGACGACCGGCACATCGCCCTTGCGCTCGCCGAAAAAGCTCTCCAGCCCCCAGATCGCGCAGATGATGGTGCTATCGACGCCATATTTCCCCTCAAGCGCGTTCAACGTGCTGCCGTGGCGCGCATAGGCGGCGCGGCCCTTGGTGACGCGTTCGTTGGATGCCGCGATGGCAAGGTAATCTTCCAGCGTGCGGCTGAACTCGGTCTGGTTGCGGTCGCGTTTGACCACGCCGGGCAGATAGCCTGCGCCGCGAAAGCCTGCATTCAGCGTGCTGTCGGAAATGCCCTGTGCGCCTGCGCGGTCGCGGAACGATGCGACCCATTGGCTCCAGCCGGCATTCGGCACCGGGCGCAGGTCGTCGGGCAGCCCGCCCGATGACGCCGAGGGAATGCCCGGCATCGAAGTGCCACAGCTTGCAAGGCCCAGCCCTGCGGTCAGTCCAAGTGTGAAATTGCGTCGTGTGATGATCATTTTTCTGCCCTGCCCATTCTTGTTTGGGCATCACCCTAACGCAAAGGTGAACACACGCAATCATCCGCGTACCGCATGTCGGGCGGTACGCGGCGTTTTGCTTAGAGACAGGCTTAACCGATGATATTCAGCAGCAGTTCGCGCGTGTTTTCTTCGGTCATTTTCACCGGATTGCCGCCGGTGCTGGGGTCGATCAGTGCGCCAGCCACGATGCGATCCACGTCGGGGTTTTCAACACCCAGACCCTTCAGCGTCTTGGGAATGCCCATCGACGCGTTCAGATCGTCGACAAAGGCGCAGAACCCGTCAAAGCCGCCGTCGATGTCCAGATAGCGCGCGGCCTGGGCGATCTTGGTTTCGATCTCGGGGCGGTTGAATTGCAGCACGGCAGGCATACACACGGCGTTCGTGGTGCCGTGGTGCGTGTGATAGATCGCGCCAATGGGGTGCGACAAGGCGTGGATCGCGCCCAGCCCCTTTTGGAACGCGGTGGCCCCCATGGCAGCCGCCGACATCATCTGCGCGCGCGCTTCGATGTCGGTGCCGTCCTTGTAGGCACGCGGCAGGTAATCCTTGACCAGCCGCATCCCTTCCAGCGCCATGCCTTGGCTCATTGGGTGATAATGCGGCGAACAGAACGCCTCGACGCAGTGCGCAAAGGCATCAAGTCCGGTGCCTGCGGTGATGAACGGCGGCATCCCCACGGTCAGCTCAGGATCGCAGATCACGACGCGCGGAAGGATCTTGGGGTGGAAGATAATCTTTTTCTCGGCGGTTTCCGAGTTGGTGATAACCGACGCGCGGCCCACTTCGGACCCGGTGCCCGCGGTGGTGGGCACGGCCACAATGGGGGCGATGGCGTCGGCGTCGGCACGCGTCCACCAGTCGCCGATATCCTCGAAATCCCAGATCGGGCGGCTTTGCCCCGCCAGAAACGCCACCACCTTGCCCAGATCAAGGCCCGAGCCGCCGCCAAAGGCGATCACACCGTCATGGCCACCCTCGCGGTACACCGCGACGCCCGCCTGCGCGTTCACTTCGGTCGGGTTCGGGTCCACGTCGGAAAACATCGCGCGGCCCAGACCGGCGGCGTCGATCAGGTCCAGCGTGCGCTGGGTGATGTCCATGCCCGCCAGCCCGCGATCTGTGATCAGCAGCGGCTTGGTGATGCCTGCGGCCATGCAGGCCTCGACGATCTCGGAAATGCGCCCCGCGCCAAAGCGGATTGCGGTGGGATAGGACCAATTTGCAGTCAGCGTCATGGGATCAGGCTTTCTTCAGGTGGTAGGATTTGGGACGGGTCAGGTTGTGATAGCCGATGACCGACAGACCGCCACCGCGACCGGTGTCCTTGCAGCCGGTCCAGCACAGCGCCGGATCAAGGTAGTCGGCGCGGTTCATGAACACGGTGCCGGTTTCGATCTGGTCGGCAATCGCCTCGGCGCGCGCCGCGTCCTGCGTCCAGACGGATGCCGTCAGCCCGTAGTCGCTGTCGTTCATCAGCCGGATCGCTTCGGCGTCGTCCTTGACGGCCATGATGCCGACCACGGGGCCAAAGCTTTCCTCGCGCATCACGCGCATGTCGTGGGTCACGTTCGTCAGGATCTGCGGCATCAGGTACGCGCCCCCGTCCTGCGGGAAATCGGCGGGGTCGATGTGGGCCGTGGCCCCTGCGGCAATCGCCTCGGCGGTCTGTTCGCGCACGGTGTCGGCAAACCGCACGTGCGCCATCGGGCCGATCGTGGTTTCCGGGTCCAGCGGGTTGCCCAGCTTGTACCCTTTGACGATCTCGACCGCCTTGGCGACGAAATCGTCAAACAGCGCTTCGGCCACATAGATCCGTTCGATACCGCAGCAGCATTGCCCCGAGTTGAACATTGCCCCGTCAATCAGCGTATCGGCAGCGGCCTGCACATCGGCGTCATCACAGACATAGCCGGGATCTTTGCCGCCCAGCTCCAGCCCGACGCCGGTGAATGTGCCAGCGGCAGCCGTTTCAATCGCGCGGCCCCCGCCGACCGAGCCGGTGAAGTTGACGAAACCGAACGATTTCGCCGCGATCAGGTCAGACGTGGTCTGGTGGTCCAGAAACACGTTCTGGAACACGTCCTGCGGGATACCGGCCGCGTGGAGCGCTTCGGCCATACGCTCACCCACCAGCGGCGTCTGGCTCGCGTGTTTCAGCATCACCGTGTTGCCCGCAATCAGCGCGGGTGCGACTGTGTTGATCGCGGTCATATAGGGATAGTTCCACGGCGCCACGACCAGCACGACGCCATGCGGCACCCGTTTGATCACGCGGCGGAATTTGTCGCTGTCCTCGACCACGATATCGGCCAGCGCGTCCTGCGCAATGTCGGCCATATAGCTGGCACGTTCGTTGAAACCACCGAATTCCCCGCCATATCGGACGGGCCGGCCCATCTGGTGCGCCAGTTCTGGCACGATGGCGTCATTCATCGCCCCGACACGGGCCACGCCGTCCTGGACCAGCGCGATCCGTTCAGCCAAGGGACGTGCGGCCCAAGCGGCTTGTGCAGCCTTCGCACGCGCAACAGCAGCCGCAGCGTCAGATGCGCCCAGCGGCGTGCGCTCGGCGTAGACCGATCCGTCGATCGGCGAAATACAGGTAATCATGGTCAGGCCCTTTCAAATCCGCGCGCGATTTCCCAATCGGTCACGACGCGGTCAAACTCTTCCTGCTCCCATTCGGCGCATCGGGTGTAATGGTCAATCACATCGTCCCCGAAAGCATCCCGAAGGAAAGCGGATTTCCGCAAGGTTTCGGTCGCCGCCCGCAGGGTCTGCGGAATGTCGGCGGCCTTGGCGTCTTCGTACACGTCGCCGGTGGTGGGCGGCGACAGTTCCATCTTGTCCTCGATACCCTTGATCCCGGCGGCCAGCATCGCGGCCTGCGCCAGATAGGGGTTCAGGTCCGAGCCGCCGATGCGGCATTCGACCCGCACCCCCTTGGTGTCGGCCCCGCACAGACGGAAACCCGCGGTGCGGTTGTCGATGGACCAGACGGTTTTGGTGGGGGCAAAGGTGCCTTTGGCAAAGCGTTTGTAGCTGTTCACATAAGGCGCCAGAAAGAATGTATAATCCGGCGCATAGGCAATCAGCCCGGCCATATAGTTTTTCATCAGTTCGGACATGCCCAGATCGGCGTCCTTGTCGAAAAACGCGGGCGTCTCACCCTGCCACAGCGATTGGTGCACGTGGCTGGAGCTGCCAACGCGGTCCTTGTGCCACTTGGGCAGGAAAGACGCCGCGCGACCGTTTTGCCAGGCGATTTCCTTGATCGCATGTTTCGCGATGCTGTGGTGGTCGGCGCAGTCCAGTGCGGGGGCATAGCGAATGTTCAGCTCTTCCTGCCCGGCTTCGGCCTCGCCCTTGGAATTCTCGATGGGAAGGCCTGCGGCGAACAGATGGTTGCGGATCGGGCGCATCACGCCTTCTTCCTTGGTGGTCTGGAAGATGTTGTAATCTTCGTTATAGCCGCTGATTGGCGTCAGATCGCGGAAACCGCCCGCGCGGATTTCGTCCAGGCTTTTCTCGAACAGGAAAAACTCCAACTCGGTCGCCATCATCGCGTCAAATCCAAGATCGCGCAGCCGCGCCACCTGCTTTTTCAGGATCGCACGCGGATCGTGGGGCACGGGGGCGTGGGTGTGATGGTCCAGCACATCGCACAGCACCAATGCGGTGCCCTCCAGCCACGGCACAGTGCGCAGCGTGGTCAGGTCGGGGGCCATGACATAGTCACCATAGCCGGTTTGCCAACTGGTCGAGGCATAGCCATCCGGCGTCGCCATCTCAAGGTCGGTCGCCAGCAGGTAGTTGCAGCAATGGGTTTCCTTGAACGAGGTTTCCACGAAGTTGACCGCATGAAACCGCTTGCCCATCAAACGGCCCTGCATGTCCACAAAACAGGCCAGCACCGTGTCGATGCTGCCATCGGTGACGCGGGATTTCAGGTCATCAAAGCTAAGGTTGCCGGGCATGTCGGTGTCCTGTGGTTAAAGTGCGTGTGGCGGGCGACCCGATGGACCGCCCGCATGTATTTGTGGAGAAGAAAGGCTTAGCCGAAGCTGTAGGGCGGGCCCGCCTTGTCGATCACGTCGTTATAGTCACGGAAAATCTGAACGATCTTGGCGTTCACTTCGCCCTCTTGGGCGACCTCGTCCCAGAAAACCTTGGCCGCGTCTTCGACGACTTTCCATTCCTCTTGCGGGATCGAGCGCAGTTTCAGCTTGTCGCCCTTGGCGCGCAGCGACGCCTCGCCGCCCCAATACCACTGGTTGCGATAGGTATGGCCCGCTTCGATCCCCGCCATCACGATGGCTTTCAGATGCTCGGGCAGATCCGCCCAGCGGCCTTCGTTGACAAAGAACGACCCGATCCATGCGCCCGAGATGTTGTTGGTCAGGAAATAGTCGGTCACGTTGGCCCAACCCACGGTGTAATCCTCGGTGATGCCGGACCACGCCATACCGTCCAGCTCGCCCGTCTGAACCGCGACTTCGGCGTCTTCATAGGGGATCGAAACCGGCACAACGCCGAACTGAGTCAGGAAACGGCCCGCTGTCGGGAAGGTGTACAGCTTCAGCCCGTCCAGATCGGCCAGCGATGTGACCTCTTTCTTGGTGTTGAAGTTGCACGGGTCCTGCCCCGCGGCTGACAGCCATGTCACGCCGACCTTGGCGTATTCCTCGCGCCAGATATCGGCCAGACCGTATTGATTGAACAGCACCGGCACATCCAGCGAATGTTTGGTGGCCAGCGGGAAGTAACCACCGAACTGCTGCAAGGGCGTGGGCGACGCCATGCTGTCGTCGTCCGAATGTACGGCGTCGATGGTGCCACGTTGCAGCGCCTGGAACAGCTCGCCGGTGGGAACAATCTGGTCGGCGTAGAACAGCTCGATCTCAAGCTCGCCCTTTGCGGCGGTGTTGATGTAGTCAATGACCGGCTTGGTCACATGCTCGCCCAGCGCGGCACCGGCATAGGTCTGAAACCGCCACTTGATGGTGTCCTGCGCGCGGACGATGGCTGGGGCCGCAAGGCTGGCAGCGCCGCCAAGGGCTGCGGTGCGGATAAAATTGCGTCTCGTCGTCATGTCTCTTCTCCTTGTTAAGTTGGGGTGCACCGTTTGCGGTGTCTGTTATCAGTTTGCGTAGACGTAATTCGGCAGCCACAGGGCGATCTGGGGAAAGGCCATCACCATCACCAGTGCCCCCACCATGACCAGAACAAAGGGCGCGATGGACCCGTAGATGTCGCGCAGTGTGATCTCGGGCGGGGCCATGGCGCGCATCAGGAACAGGTTATAGCCAAAGGGCGGCGTCATATATGCGATCTGGCAGGTGATCGTATAAAGGATACCGTACCACACCAAATCAAAGCCCAGCGCGCCCACCAACGGCACATACAGCGGTGCGACGATCACCAGCATCGCGGTGTCGTCCAGAAACGTCCCCATGATGATAAAGCTAAGCTGCATCAGGATCAGGATCACCCACGGGCTCAGGTTCAGCCGCTCGGTGAACAGGTTCTCGATCGCCTTGACCGCGCCCAGCCCGTCGAACACCGCACCAAAGGCAAGTGCCGCCAGAATGATCCACATGAACATGCAGGTGATGCCCAGCGTCTTGCGGACCGAATTTTCGAACACTTCGCGGGTCATGCGCCCCTTGAGGACGGCCGCGACAAAGGCCGCAATCGCCCCGATGGCCGAGCTTTCCACCAGCGATGTCCAGCCTTTGACAAAGGGGAACATCATCACCGCAAAGATCACCACCGGCAGCAGCCCCGCCCGCAGCAACGCCAGCTTTTCGCGGCGTGGCATGGCGCGTTCCTCCGCGCTCAGCACCGGGCCAAGCGACGGATTTATCCAGCACCGGATGGTGATGTAGGCAATGAACATTGCCGCCATCATCAGCCCCGGGATCACCCCCGCCAGCCAAAGCTGGCCCACCGGTTGCCGCGCGATCATTGCATACAGCACCAGCACGACCGACGGCGGCACCAGGATGCCCAGCGACGACCCCGCCTGGATCACGCCAGTGACCATGCGTTTGTCATATCCCCGCTTCAGCAGTTCCGGCAACGCGATGGTGGCCCCGATGGCCATGCCCGCCACGCTCAGCCCGTTCATCGCGGAAATCAGCACCATCAGCCCGATGGTCCCCACCGCCAGCCCGCCGCGCAGGCCGCCCATCCAGACGTGGAACATCTTGTACAGATCGTCGGCGATCTTTGATTCCGACAGCACGTAGCCCATGAAAATGAACATCGGCAGCGTCAGCAGCGGATACCATTTCATCAGCTTCATTGCGGCGGAAAAGCCGATGTCATAGCCCCCCTTGTCGCCCCACAGCAGCAGGGCCGCGACGACAGCGACAAAACCGATGGCACCGAACACGCGCTGACCTGTCATCAGCATCAGCATCATCGTCGAGAACATCAGGGTGGCGATCAATTCATATGACATCAGATCTCATGGCCCTTCAGCCGCAACACATCTTTGCAAAGCTCGGACAAGCACTGCAAAATCATCAGGAAAAAGCCCACGATCATCACGACTTTGACGGGCCAGAGGTAGGGCCGCCAGGCGGAGGAGGATTGTTCGAGCCGCCCGATTTCCTCGGTGCCGGTGACGACGCCGAACAGGTAACTCAGCGGCTCGGTCTGCCAGTAGCCCAGCGAATAGGCGGTCGAGCTGATGGCGCCATAGAGCAACACCACAAGGTAGAAGATCAGCAACAGGACGGTGAACATATCGACCCATGCCTTTTTGCGGACCGACCAGTCCCCATACAGCAGGTCCATGCGCACATGGTCCCCCATCTGCATCGAATAAGGTCCACCCAGCACATAATAACCGACCATGACAAACTGGGCCATTTCCAGCGTCCAAAGCGACGGCAGGAAAAAGACCTTGTTGACCGATGACCACAACAGCACGCCCATCAGCACGAAAATCCCGTACATCATGACCCGGCCCAGGCGGTAGTTGACTGCATCAACCCCGCGAATAAATCCACGCATCATGCGCTGCATGCGACCCCCTGAGCGTTGAGTTTCTCACAGGCGTCGTTCAGCCATTCCGCCAGCATGTCGCCCATCTGTGCCTGTTCCGCCTCGGTCCGGATCAGGTCGTTGCGCACCTCGATCATCACGTTCGGGTGGCCATGGGCTGTCCCGTGAACCTGCAAGGTGTGGGTTACCCCGTCGCCAGGCCCATAGGGCGCATTGCGCTGCACGTCGGCCGAGGTGTGGGTGGGAGCAAGGTCCAGCATGGTATCAGCCAGCCGTGTGTCGGCATCGTGCAACACGCCGATTTCAACCGTGCGTGTCACGCCGTTGTAGACCGGGGTAAAGCTGTGAATGGTGACCAGCAGAGGCGCCGGTCTGGCTGCAACAGTTTGTACAAGAAGGTCGTGAAAAGGTACATAATATGTCGCCGCGCGGGCCGCGCGCTGATCCGGCGAAAGATCCACGTTGCCCGGCACATCGAATATTTCGCTTTTGGCGGGCATCGCCCCCGGTGCCTCGGGCGGACGGTTGCAGTCGTACACCAGCCGCGACACGCAACTGGCCACCAGCACCGCATCCAGACGTTTGGCGATCTGCCGCGCCACACCCAGCGCACCGGGGTCCCATGCGGCATGGCTGACCTTGGCCGCGTCGGACAGGCCCAGCCCATCAAGTGCCTCGGGAATATGGCAAGACGCATGTTCGCAGACCAAGACAACGGACGAAGTGCCCGAGGGATTGATCGTCTGTGCGATTGGTATCTGAGTTGCGTCTGCGTCTGTCATGGCACCCCCTGCGTTCACAAAGTGCTTGCCTCGACAGTCATCTGTCAACAGAATTGTGAAAATATCCATCAGCCAAACTTGGCGTGAAAAATATTCGATCAAACAGGAGGCGCCCGTGTCGTCAGACGCGCTTACGATATCCGACCGCATCCAGCAGAAGCTGGACGATCTGACCCGTGCTGAGCGGCAGCTGGCCCATTCCATCCTGGAAAACTACCCGATTTCGGGACTGGGGCCGCTGACCGAGCTGGCGTTGGATGCCAACGTGTCCGGCCCCACGGTGGCGCGGATGGTGCAAAAGCTGGGGTTCAAGGGCTATGCCGAATTCCAGGCCGAACTGCGCGAGGAACTGCGCGCCAAGGTCAAAGGGCCGATTGCCAAACACGACACATGGGCCGACAGCGCGCCGTCGGGGCATATCCTGAACACCTTTACCGACGCCGTGATCGACAACATCCGTCATACGCTGGGCCAGATTGATCCCCAAGCCTTTGATAAAGCATGCGCCTTGGTCGGTGATCCGGCGCATCACCTGTATATTGTCGGCGGACGGGTGACGCACACGCTGGCAGAATACCTATTCCTGCACATGCAGGTGATCCGCCCCAACATCACCCATGTGCAATCCACTTCGAACGCATGGCCGCACTATCTGCTGGACGTGAAACCGGGCGATGTGTTCGTGATCTTCGATGTGCGCCGCTACGAGAACAACACGCTGAAACTGGCCGAGATGGCCCATGCGCAGGGGGCCAAGATCATCCTGTTCACGGATCAATGGCGCTCGCCCGTGCATCAGTTGGCCGACATCAGCTTTAGCAGCCGCATCGTGGTGCCTTCGGCCTGGGACTCAGCCGCCACCACCCTGTTGCTGACCGAAACGATGATTTCCGCTGTGCAAAACCTGCATTGGGATGACACCAAGGGACGCATGGAAGAGCTGGAAGCGATGTTCGACCAGACCAAGCTGTTCCGCAAGTTCACCTGACTGCCTAAAATACAGGCATTGGTGCCGCGGCGGGTTGCGACCCGGACGTGCAAGTCCCAGACTGATCCCAAATGCAGCAACCGCTTCCTCTTCTTGTCTTCAGCGATCTCGATGGCACGTTGATTTCGCACGACTCGTACCGGTGGGATGCCGCCCGCCCTGCGTTGGCGCACCTGCGCAGCATCGGTGCGGGCGTGGTCCTGGCCAGCAGCAAAACAGCGCCGGAAATCATCGACTTGCGGGCGCAGATGGGGCTGGAGGACTGGCCTGCCATCGTGGAAAACGGCGCGGGGGTGCTGCAAGCGCAGGCGACGGACACGCCACCCGACACCGAGTATCTGCGCCTGCGGACCGCCTTGAGCCAACTGCCCGACGCGTTGCGCGGGCTGTTCCAGGGCTTTGGCGATCTGGACGCTGCTGGGGTCGCAAAAATCACCGGTTTGCCAACTGCCGACGCGCAAAACGCCAAGACGCGTGCCTTTTCCGAGCCGGGGCTGTGGCACGGCACCGACACCCAGCGCACCGCGTTTCTGAGGGCACTGGAGCAGCACGGTATAACCGCCCGCGAAGGTGGGCGGTTCCTGACGCTGTCCTTTGGCCAGACAAAAGCGGACCGGATGGCCCAGATCATTGCCATGTATCGCCCACAGGTCACTTTGGCCCTGGGTGATGCGCCAAACGACATCGAGATGCTGCAAACCGCGGATCACGGCGTGATCATAGCCAACCCGCACCGCACACCCCTGCCCCCGCTGGACACCGAAGCCGCGGGACGCATCACGCGCACCACCCTGCCCGGCCCCGAAGGTTGGAACCGCGCGGTGCTGGATTTCGTTGACCAATTGACCCCCAAACAAGGACGCCATCCATGACAGATTTTCACCAGAACGGGAACGTGGCAACGCTGCACAATTTGCGCACCCGCTCTTTGGATGAGATGACCTATGAGCTTGAGACCTTTGCGCAATCACGCAAGATCTCGTTGATCCTGCCGTGCCTCTACTCCGAACTGGAAACCGACGCGATGCCGCTGATCCTGAGCCAGTTGGCCAAGGTCACCTATCTGCACCGTATCATCATCGGTCTGGACCGCGCAGACGAGGCCCAGTTTCGCCACGCGCAGCAGTTTTTCAAAGGGCTGAATCAGAACCACATCGTCATCTGGAACGACAGCCCGCGCATGAAAGCATTGGGCGCACGGCTGGATGCGCTGGGGCTTGCGCCGATGGAACAGGGCAAGGGCAAGAACGTGTGGTCTTCGCTGGGCTATCTGATCGGCTGCGAGGACAGTTCAGTCATGGCGATCCACGATTGCGACATCGTCACCTATACCAACGAAATGCTGGCGCGGCTGGTCTATCCGGTGGCCAACCCGACGTTTCCCTACCAGGTGGCCAAGGGATTCTATTCCCGCGTCGGTCAGGGCAAGTTGAACGGACGCGTCACGCGGCTGTTGGTCAGCCCGTTGCTGATTGCGTTGAAACGGGTGATCGGTGACCGCGATTATCTCGATTACCTGCGCAGCTTCCGCTATCCGCTGTCCGGCGAATTCGCCATGCGCACCAGCATCCTGCCTGACCTGCGCATCCCGTCAGACTGGGGGCTGGAGATTGGCGTGCTGTCCGAAGCCTGGCGCAATCTGGCCCCCAAGGCGGTATGCCAGGTCGAGATTGCCGACAACTATGACCACAAGCACCAAGACCTGAGCCCCGAGGACGCCAGCGCGGGCCTAAGCCGTATGTCGACCGACATCTGCAAGGCGATCTTCCGCAAGCTGGCCGCTGATGGCACCGTGTTCACCCCGAACGTGTTCCGCACGCTGAAAGCGACCTATTACCGCTGCGCGCTGGACCTGCTTGAGGCCTATTACACCGATGCGCAGATGAACGGGCTGACCATCGACCGGCACAAGGAAGAACTGGCGATCGAACTTTTTGCCGAAAACATCATGCGCGCGGGCCAGACGTTTCTGGACAACCCGCACGAGACGCCCTTTATCCCGACATGGAACCGTGTCCACTCGGCCGACGCCAGCTTTCTGGCGGATCTGCGCGCGGCGGCCGTCGCGGATGAAAAGGAATTTTCGGATTAGGGCCAGCCGCCGCCGATGTATATTCAGATCCCTCACTGCGGCGTGGTGATCACCGGAATGGGCGAGATTTTGGTGCCATCGGTAAACCGGTGCAGGCGGAAGGGCGTCGGATCAACCACCGGCGATTGTCCGGTTATCAACTCTGCTGCCAGACGCCCGGCCCCGGTGCCCAGACCAAAACCATGACCGGAAAAGCCTGTGGCCACGAACAGGCCAGGAATGCCGTTCTTGACCCCTTCGGTGGTTGAAATCGCAGGGATCAGGTCCGGCAGAACGTCGATATATCCCCCCCATCGCTGCGCAACGGTCGCATCCTTGAGCGCCGGAAAGGTTTTCTTGACCACGGCAAGTGTCTTGTCGATGTAGGGGGCGTCGGCCTCGGGGTCGAGAATGCGGGTTTTTTCAAAGGGGCTGACGTCGTCACCCGACCAGTGGCGGGGCGTGCGCAGCGCGTCCAGGAACGCAGGACCAAGCCCCAACCGGATCGATCGCCATTCATTCTTCAACGTCGGCAGATAGGCCGTGAACAGCCGGAAACTGTCGGGCGTCAACTGGTAACGGCTGGGCACAGCCGAGGCGACAGTATAGCCGCCATCCATACGTTTGCGTATGGCAAAAGACGTGGTTTTCAGATTGCTTTGCGGTCCGGCCTCGACCGCGTCGGTGCGCAACACGGTGTTGCGGGTGCGCAGTTGTGGCAGGTAGATGCCGATGTTACGCAGGAACAACCGCGACCAGACGCCCCCCGCAACCAGCACCGCGTCACAGGCGATGCGCCCCCTTTCAGTCACCACGCCCGACACCTTGCCCGCAGAAGTCTCGACCACGCGCACCGCGCAATTCTGATGCACAGTGCCGCCACGGTCCTGCACCGCACGGGCAATGGCAGGTGCCGCCATCTGCGGCTCGGCCCGCCCGTCGCGTGGGCAATGCAGGGCACCGATAAGCCCTTGGGCATCAGGGTCATAGCCCTGCAAATGCGTCAAAGCTTCTTCGCGGTTCATCAGATGCGTGGGAATCTGGTAGCCCCTCAATTCCTCCTGCGCCTTGCGCTCGGCCTGCAGGGCGGCATCGCTGGCAATGGCATAGGTCGATCCGCATTGGCTGTACCCGGTTTTCCCGGCGATACGCTTGTCCAGCCCTTCCCAGATCTTGACCGCCTCAATCATCAACGGCAGCTCGCGCGGGTCACGATGGGTCAGGCGCACCCAGCCCCAGTTGCGGCTGGACTGTTCGCCGCCGATCTGGCCTTTTTCGCAGATCGCGACCTTGAGGCCCCGGTCCGCCAGTTCCAGCGCGGTGCACACCCCGGCGATACCGCCGCCGATGATAACCACATCAACGGATGATGGCAGGGCACTGTCGCTGACAACGGGGTCCGGCTTGGGTCCGGGCATAGGTAGTCTCCTTGGTGCGGCGCAAATGGCCGGTCTGGTCTATGATTGTTTCAGGCGTGGGGCGGCAAGGGCGCGCCCTGTCGGCGTGCCCGCAGGTTGTCGCGCAGACGAAAGCCGCGCAGCGCTGCCTGGGGGGCCATGGACATGTAAAGCGGCTGTGATTGCAGCGGCTCGATGGGCAGGTCAAGATCCGCCTCGGCCACACCCATAGCCCAGTCCGACAGGATGCCCCCGATCATCGAGCCGGTTGGCACACCCCGCCCCGACAGGCCCGTCATGGCGACAACGCCGGGGCCCAGCGCATAGAGGCGCGGAATGGTTTTGCGCTGCATGTCCAACTCGCCGTACCAGAAAAACTCCCAGCGCAGATCTTCGCGCAGGTCGGGGTGCAGCCATTTCAGCCGGTCGCTGAGGACCTGCCGCGTATAGGCCGGATCGCGCCCGCGCTGGCCCATCGGGAACATCGAGGCGACGATCCGGTTCTGGCTGTTGTATTTATAGACATAGATGTCGCCACGCCCGTCCTGAATGGTGGTGCGCTGCGGCAAGACCACGGCCTGCGAGGCCGCCGACAACGGCTGGGTCGCGGCCACGAAAACGCGCATGATGCGGAACGTCTGGTCCAGTTTGGGCCAGCCCGCCACTGTGTAGGCACCCGTGGTGTAAATCACCTTTTCCGCCCGCACCGATCCTTGCGCCGCGCGCACCTGCCACGCGTTGTTCACGCGGTCGCAGCCCGTCACGCCCGCGCCGGTGAAAATCTGCCCGCCTTCGGACAGCACCGCGCGGCCCAACCCGCGGGCATAGGCCAGCGCGTTCAACCCGCCTGCTTCTTCGTGCAGCCAGCCGCCATAGAACCGCGACGATCCGGTAACCGCCTGCACTTCGTCCCGATCCAGCATCCGGGTGCGCGCGCCTGCGGCGTTGTAGTTTTCCATATTCGCCTGAAGCTTTTTCAGATGCGAGGGGAAGAGCGCCCCCTGAACATATCCGTTCTGTTCCCATTCGCAGTCGATGTCGTATTGCGCGATCATCTGCCCGACCACATCGTTGGCGCGGGTCTGGCGGTGGATCAGCCGTTCGGCCCACGGCGCGCCCATGACCTCGCGCAGTTCCGGCAGGCTGTAATGGGTGAACGTCGGCGTACAGTGCCCCGCATTGCGCCCCGATCCGCCAAAACCGATTTCCTCACGCTCCAGCACCACGACGCTGACGCCTTTGCGGGCCAGTTCCAACGCGGTGGTCAGCCCTGAATATCCCGCCCCGACCACACAGACATCAGCGGTGACCTCGCCCTGAAGTGTCTGCGTTTCCGGCCCCCGGGGCGCAGTTGCGTACCAAAGCGTGTCCTTGAATTCGGAAAATTTCGGTTTCATCTCACTGTCCTTGCGCACGGCTGTCGAAGGCATCGCGCAGACCGTCGCCGATAAAGTTGAACCCAGTCACCGCGATTGTGATCGCAAGGCCCGGCACGATGGCCAGCCACGGGGCCGAGCCCAGATATTGCTGCGCGCCGTTCAACAGGTTGCCCCAACTGGG
Source organism: Pseudosulfitobacter pseudonitzschiae (assembly GCF_900129395.1). Lineage (GTDB taxonomy): Bacteria > Pseudomonadota > Alphaproteobacteria > Rhodobacterales > Rhodobacteraceae > Pseudosulfitobacter > Pseudosulfitobacter pseudonitzschiae. The sequence goes on along the minus strand of NZ_FQVP01000002.1, from coordinate 94,922 downwards.
CAGGGGCGGCTGGATGCCATATCCCAGAAAGCTGATATACGCCTCAAGCAGGATCGCGCGTGCCACGGTCAGCGACGCGGCCACGATGATCGGGCCGATGGCGTTGGGCAGCAGTTCGCGGAACATGATCCAACGGCCTGACAGGCCCAGCATATGCGCCGCCTGGACAAAATCCTGATTGCGCAGCGATTTCACCTCGGCCTCGACGATGCGGGCGACCTCCATCCAGCTGGTGGCCGAAATGATCACGGCGATCATCACCGGCCCGGGCTGAATAAAGGCAGCCAGTGCCAGCAGCAGAAACACCGAAGGGAACGACAGGAACGCATCCACCACGCGCATCAGCACCGCGCTGATCTTGCCGCCGTAATACCCCGAGACGACGCCGACGACCGAGCCGACGGTTGTGGCGATCACCATCACCGCAAAGCCCACCGCCATCGAAATTTGCCCCGCGTGGAACAGCCGCGCGGCCAGATCGCGGCCCAGCGGGTCGGTGCCAAAGATGTGCCCGCCGGTGCCGGGCGGCGCAAAGCGTGCGCGCAGATCGATGTAAAGCTCGTCATAGGGCAGAAGGTACGGCCCGACAAAGCAGGCAAAGGTCAGCCCCAGCACCATGAAAAGGCCGATCATCGCCAGCTTGTGACTTAGAAACCGTCGCAGTGCCCGGGACTTGATGAAGGGCTGGCGGACGGGAGGTGTCGTTGTTGCAGCAGTCATTGTCAGGACCTTTCGTTCATTCCAGAGCGATGCGCGGATCAATCAGCGCAACGGCGATGTCTGCGGCAAGATTGCCGATCAGCACCAGCATGGCCGAGGCCATGAGCAGGCCCATGACGACCGGGTAATCCGAATAACCAAGGCTATCGAGAAACAGCCGCCCCATTCCGGGCCAGGTGAACACGGTTTCGGTCACCAGCGCGCCGCCCAGCACCATCGGCAATTGCAGGCCCGCCAGCGTGATCATCGGCACCAGCGAGTTGCCCACGATATGCTTGAACAGCACCCGCCGCCGGGTCAGCCCCTTGGCCCGTGCGGTGCGCACGAAATCCTGATTGATCACGTTCAGGGTCGAGGTCCGCATGTACCGGCTCCAGACCGCCACATCGACCAGCGCCAGAACACAGGCCGGCATGATCAGGTGTTTGAGATAATTCAGGACCGATCCGTCGCCCACCGTGTACATGTTGCCCGCAGGCAGCCACCCAAGGTTCAGCGCGAAGATGTAAATGGCGATCAGCCCGAACCAGAACGTCGGGATCGACAGGGCAACCATCGACGCCACGGTCATGGCATAGTCGAACACCGACCGGCGGCGCAGGGCGCTGAAAATCCCGATCGTGCTGCCGAGCGTGATCGAGATCGACGTGGCCGTTCCCATCAAAAGCAACGTGGCGAACAGGTGGCTTTCGATCACGTGCAGCACCGGCTGCCCGTCACGATACGATGTGCCCCAGTCGCCAACCAGCATATGCTGCAACCAGTCGAAGTATTGCACGATCAGCGGTCGATCCAACCCCATTTGCGCGGCAATCTTGTCGATCTGCTCTTGGGTCATGCCCGGACTGAGCGCGAATTGCGACAGCGGGCCGCCCGGTGCGAGGTTCAGCACCGCAAAGCCGATAAAGGAGACGATCAGCAACAGCAAAAGGCTTTGGCCGAAACGGGATAAGATGTAGCGCAGCATGGCGGGGCGCCCTCTTTGTACGAATTTGACATTTCAGGCATCGCCTGGCGCGACACCCGGCGGACGCGGCAGAGGGGTCCGCCGCGTCCATGGATCAGGTTGACCGGTTTGCGCTCAGGTGCGTTTCCAGTCGCGCACGTTCCACGTTTCGATCCGGTTGTTCACGTTCGGAGCAGGACCGTCGACGTCGTCCTTGCGCCCCTTGATGACGGCATATTGGAACACTGGCAGAAACGGCAGGTCGTCCCGGATCACGCGTTGCAACTCTTGGTAGATCTCGCGGCGCTCTTCGGGAACAAAGCTGGCCGCCCCTTTGATCAGCAGCTCGTCAACCTTGGGGTTTTGATAGGCAAAGGTGTTCTGCCCCGAACCGCCCAATGCGGGCGACATGGTCGACATGAAATAATCGGACGTGTCCGGATCGGCCCCCGAGAGCGTGTTCAGACCGACGACAACCGAGTCAAAACCCGAGTTCATCCAATAATCGCCCCACATCACGGCGGGCGGCAGGTTCTTGATGGTCATCTCGACGCCCACTTCCTTGAACGTCTGCTGGATGAACTGCTGGGCCTGTTCGCGCAGGTGGTTGCCTGCGGTGGTCGAGTTGGTGAAGGACAGGCGCACGCCGTCTTTTTCCCGAACACCATCCGCACCGGGCTTCCAACCTGCATCGTCCAGCAGCTTGCGCGCTTTCTCTAGGCTGAATTCATGTTTTGGCAGGTCCGGTTCATAATAGTAGGACTGCTGCGGCATGTAGGTTTCGGTCGGTGTCGGCACGCCGTAATAGAGCGCGTCGATGATCGACGTCTTGTCCAGTGCGGCATAGAGCGCCTGACGCACGGCCAATTCCTGAAACTGCGGGCGTGTCATGTTCAGGCCGATGGATTCAAAGGTTGCGGTGCCGGCAACGGTCACGATCTTGTTCGGCAGCGTTTCCGCTTCGGCCAAATGATCCGGCGAGATGTATTGCAGGCCGATCACGTCGATGTCGCCCGATTTGAACTGGGTGTACATCACGTTCAGGTCGGGCACGTATTTGATGATCAGCGTCTTCAGGTACGGGCCATCCATGTGATAGTCGGCATTCGCTTCCAACTCGATGTGGTCGCCCGCCATGCGTTCCTTGAACTTGAACGGACCCGTGCCGATGGGCGCATTCGAGAAGGGGGCCGTGTTCTTGTCCTCGACCCCGTCAAAGGCATGTTTCGGGATGATGTAGGTCGATGCCAGAATGGCCGCCATCGGCGCAAAGGATTCGGACATTTCCCATGTCAGTTCGGTGTCGGACACGACCGTGATGTTGCGCATGAACTTGTAACCGGTGGACCGGAACGACCGGAAATCCGGGTCCATCGTCAGTTCAAGCGAGAATTTGACATCCTCGGCGGTGAAGGGCGTGCCGTCGTGCCATGTGACACCCTCTTTAAGCTTGATACGCCAGTTCAGGCCGTCCTCGGAGATACCGCCGTTCGCCACCGTGGGCACTTCGGCCACCAGGATCGGGAAATATTCCCCATCCGGATCGAAATCAAAAAGCGGATCGAATACGGCGTAATACACGCCTTCATCCACTTCGATGTGCGGCATCAACGGGTTGAACACCGTTGGTTCCTGCGAAAAGGCCAGGATCAGTTGGCCGCTTGCGTCAGCATTGGCAGCAAAGGCCTGATCCCGGCCAATCGCTGCGGGCCCCATCAGTCCGGCCACGCCTGCGGCCCCCATCATCATCAGTGTCTGGCGACGGCTGAGATGTGCTTTTTGCGTCTTGTCATCAGTCATGTTGAGCTTCCTGTTGTTGTCGCAAGTTGGGTCGACAGCGACGCGTGCTTGCGTTTCACACGCCACCTTGTGCCGCGCCCCGCAAGGGACGCTGGCCAATCAGAAACCGCTGATGATCTCGATCTTTGAGCCATCGGAAAAGCGGTTGAAGCGATAGGGCGCGGGGTCCACCACCGGCGCGCGGGCGCAGACCAGATCGGCGGCCAGACGGCCCGCTGCCGGACCGATGCCAAAACCATGGCCCGAAAACCCCGTCGCAATGAAAAATCCGGGAATGTCATCAACGCCCGAGATCACGGGGATCGCATCGGGGGTGACATCAATCGCACCGGCCCACCGCTGTGCCACTTCGGCTTTTTCAAAGACCGGAAAGGCGCGGCGCAGGTTCTGCAAGGCCTTGTCCTGAAGCGTAAAGCTGGGCTTGGGGTCCAGAACGCGGCAATATTCAAACGGGCTTGCCTCGTCCATCGACCAGCTGTTGGGCACACGAACCTCGTCCAGAAAACGCCCGCCGAAACTCAGCATCAGCGATTTCCACTGCGACCCAAGCGCGGGCAGGAAATCCTTGAAGTACCGAAAGCTGTCGGGAACGATATCGACGATATTCCGGAAGCCGTCAGCGACAGTGTAACCACCATCCATACGCTTACGTATTGAAAAGCCGTTCGACCAGATCGCGCTTTCCGGGCCGCCTTGCAGCGGCTTGGTGCGGATGACCGAGTTCTTGACCTTGAGTTGTGGCAGACGCAGTCCGGTGTTGCGGGCAAAGAGGCTGGACCATGCGCCCCCTGCCAGAACAACTTGTTCGCAGGCAATCTCGCCCCGCTCGGTCACCACGCCGCTGACGTGTCCCGCACTGGTCTGTATGCCGCGCACGGCGCATTCGGTCAGCACATGGACACCGCGGTCCCGTGCCGCCTCGGCGATGGCGGGGGCGGCCTGTTGCGGTTCGGCGCGGCCGTCAACGGCGGTGAACAGCGCGCCTTTGACATCCATCTCCGTGCCGGGGAACAGTTCGCGGAATTCGGGCCCCGACACCATGCGGCTGTCGATCTGGTAGTCTTTCAGGTTCTCCAGCCAGCGTTCGTGTTCTTCGAATTCGGTGTCTGTGGCACAGGCAAAAGCGACGCCTGCCCGAGTATACCCCAGATCGCGCCCGGTGCGTTTGGCCAGGTCGGGCCAAATCCGCAGCGCCTCGGCCATCAACGGCACCTCGCGCGGGTCGCGGCGCGTGATGCGCACCCAGCCCCAATTGCGGCTGGACTGTTCGTGACCAATGCCGCCCTTTTCGCACAGGGCGACGGTCATGCCACGTTCCGCCAGCTCCAGCGCGGTCGAGCATCCGATGATACCGCCACCGATCACGACCACATCCACCTTTGCAGGCAGGTCGAGATCACCATGTACGGGAACGACAAAAGGTCCGGGCATATCAGAAGGATTCCTCAAGTTGGCAGTTCACACAGAATTCGGCAACGCTGGCTTCGTTCGGCAGGTCGATCAGCATTTCGATGACGCGGGCCAGATCGTCCGGTTGTGTCATCGCGTCAGCCGCGCGATCGGTGATGGCCATCGCCATGTCGGTGGCCACGAAACCCGGACAGACGGCAGTGGCGCGAATGCCCTTGTCAAACCCTGCGTGGCGCAGAGCGTGGGCCATGCCGATCACCGCGAATTTCGACACGGAGTAAGAGCCTGACTTCGCCGACTTGACCCGCTTGCCCGACAGCGATCCCAGCAGGATCACCCGCCCCTTGCCCGCCGCGCCCAGCGCATCCCAGCACGCAGCGGCAAGGCGGCGAGGGGCCTGTACGTTGATTTCAAGCAGTTGGGTCATCTCGTCGTCGGTTACGTCGACAATTGTTTGGGGAACCATGATGCCCGCATTCGCCACGACAGCATCGATGCGACCAAAGCGGTCGGTCACCTCTGCGGCCCAAGCCGTGCCTGCATCCGCCTGCATCGCCTCGTAGGCAAAAAGATGCACCCGCTCGGGCGCTGCATCTGCCCAATCCGGCATCTCAGGCACACGCATCCCGAGGGAGACCGCCCACCCTGCATCAAAAAGCCGTTTCGCCACGGCGGCACCGATACCGCGATTGGCGCCGGAAATCAGTGCGGTGCGATGTCCGTTCAGTCCCATTTTGCCCTCATGTTCAGATAGACCCGCTTCAGCATCTGCATGAACTGGTCGCGATCTTCCGGCGCGATAAAGTCGAAGAACTCTGCCTCTTGCGCGCGGATGATGCCGCGCACTTTTTCGGCCAGTGCATGCCCCTTGTCGGTGATGTACAGCGCCTGCGCGCGCTGATCCTCTGGCGATGTTTCGCGCCGTATGTCACCCGCTGCGACCAGACGGTCGATGATCCGCCCGGTGGCTGGGCGATCGCGCATCAGCACGTCCGCAATCTGCGAGGGGCGCACCCCCGGATAATCATCGACCAGAAACAGCGTGGTGATCTTGCCCTTGCCCTTGGCCACTTCCAGATCGGCCATGCGCCTGTCGAGATCACGCGACACGACGGCATCAAGCGACCGGATGTAATAGCTGAAGGCCCCTTCGAGGATATCGATCCGCATCCCGCCGATCTCGATGTGCGGCTCATCATTCTCGTCTTCGGGAGTTTTCGGGGCCGTGGCGCGGTTTGTCATAAAGCTGTCGTCCTTTGTCTTTGCCACGAGTAGAGGACCACGTTTCCCCTGCGGCAAGAAAAAGTTGCAAAATACAATTATTTTGATTGCGATTTACAATTATCAGCGTGTTTTTGAGCATTCCGAACGTAATTTCAGGCGATTTCATCCAGCCAGACAGCAAAAAGGGGCGAATCGAATCGCCCCTTCTTTCCTGCTCTCTCAATATTTCAGACGCGATCAGGCCGCCTTGCCACCCGGGATCGCATCGACCAACGACCGGGTATAGTCGTGCTGCGGGTTGTAGAAAATTTGCGAAGGCGGGCCGTATTCCACCATCTTGCCACGGTGCATCACCAGGATTTCATCGCTGATCTGGCTGGCGACGCGCAGGTCATGGGTGATAAAGACCATCGCCAGCTTGCGCTCGTGGCGGATCTTGTCCAGCAGCGCGAGCACCTGCGCCTGAATGGACACGTCCAACGCCGACACGGCTTCGTCTGCGACAATCACTTCGGGGTTGAACATCAGCGCCCGTGCGATCCCCACACGTTGCCGTTGTCCGCCCGAGAATTCATGCGGGTAGCGGTCATAGGCCGAGGGGTCCAGCCCGACCAGTTCCAACGTGTCTTGCGCCAGTTTGCGCGCCTCGGACTGGGTGACCAGATCGTGTGCCACCGGCCCCACGGTCAACGCCTGGCCGATGGTAAAGCGCGGGTTCAATGATGCATAAGGGTCCTGAAAGATCATCTGGATGCGTGCCCGCAGCGGGCGAAAACTCTCTTTGTCCAGCGGCAGGGTGTCCTTGCCCTGAAAGATGATCTGGCCGCTGTCGGCGTCGATCAGCTTCATCAGCACCTTGCCCATCGAGGACTTTCCCGACCCGGATTCCCCGACGATGCCCAGCGTCTCGCCCCTGTGCAGGGTAAACGAGATGTCATTGACCGCATGGACTTCGCGCATCCGGCCCAGAAACCCGCTGCGGGTGCGGTAGGTTTTGTTCAGGTTGCGCACTTCAAGCACGGCGGTTTTGTCCTGTTCGCGGCTGCGGTCCTCTTCCCGCATCTTGGGAACGGCGGCGATCAGCTTCTTGGTATAGGGGTGTTCTGGCGCATCCAGCACCTGACGGGCGGTGCCCTGTTCAACAACCAGCCCCTGCTCCATCACCACAACACGGTCGGCAATCTCGGCCACAACGCCAAAGTCATGGGTGATGAACATCACACTCATGCCTTTGCTTTTCTGGATTTCGCTGATCAACGACAGGATCTGCGCCTGCGTGGTCACGTCCAGCGCGGTTGTCGGCTCATCCGCGATCAGGATGTCGGGGGCCAGCGCCAGGGCCATCGCGATCATCACCCGTTGGCGCTGTCCCCCGGACAGCCGAAACGGGTATTGGTGCTGGATCAGCATTGGATCGGGCAAGCCTACTTCGGACAGCATCTCGACCACGCGATCGGCGCGGCTCGCCTTGGTCCCGACGTTGTGGGCGTTCAAAACCTCGCGGATCTGGTCGCCGATGGTCATCAGCGGGTTCAGCGCCGACAGCGGGTCCTGAAAGATGATGGACACCGCACGTCCGCGCAGCTTTCGCAATTCGCCGTCGGACAGTTTGGTCAGGTCGTCACCCTTGAACATGATGCTGCCGGATTCCACCGACATCACTTCGGGCAGCAACCCCATGACGGTGCTGGCAGTGACGGATTTGCCAGAGCCGCTTTCACCGATGATACACAGGATTTCACCCGGCATCAGGTCAAAGCTGACATCCTTTACCGCATAGGGTCGGTCGTGTTTTCCGGGAAGAGCGACCGAAAGGTCGCGCACGGTCAGAACGGGCGCGAGGCCCGTGGAAGTGTTGGTCATCAGTTTATCTCAACGTTTATAATTATTATACCCCTTCAGCCTTTTCCAAAAATCATCGCACGGCAAGGGTTTTGACCGAAAAACCAAACTCATCCCCCGACAATCGCTGCATGAACATGCATTCCCCGAGCCGTCGGATCGGCGCCGCAGCCCTCGGGTTTGGAGGCACTCTTGGAGCTGGAAATGTCTTCGACGCGCAAATCCCTTGTTGGAACATATGAGCGGGATCGTTTCACCGGAAACGCGGAACGGGAATCCGGGACTCTAGGCCAATCGGACAAGCGCTTTTGGTTGCGCCCGTTGAACCGACGCCTGGCGCGCCGGAATTCGAATGATGAACAGCGCATTTCCCGTAATCCCCCCACGCGCGACGTCTTTTGGCAGGTCGTTCAGCGTCGTCGTCAGGATACGTTGCCCTCGCTTGCTGACATCCGCAGCGATTGTCACGCAGGTGTCGGCGCGCTGCCCTTTGCTTAACAGAGACTGGGCGATCCTGGGCGCAGTTCCGACGCCCATGTAAAAGACCAGTGTTGTCCCCGGCACAGCATGGTCCGCCCAGGTTTCGAGCGCCTCGCTGTCACAGTGCCGTCCCGTCGTCAGAACCAGCGTATCTGTCTCGCCACGCACCGTCAGAGATTGCCCGAGGGCAGCCGAAGCCGCACTGGCGGCTGTCACGCCCGGGACGATTTCAACGGCAACACCTGCGGCACGAGCAGCCTCAAGCTCTTCTGTCGCGCGTCCAAAGATACCGGGATCACCCGACTTCAGACGCACAACGCGCCGCCCCCGCGCGGCTTCGGCCACGATCAATGCGCAAATCCGCTCCTGTGGCCAGGCGTGTGCCCCGACAACCTTTCCGACATAGACCCGTTCGGCGTCACGGCGGGCCAGCTCCAGCACTTCGGGATCGACCAGGCGATCATAAAAGATCACATCGGCCTCTTGCAGGCGCTGCACGGCCCGCAGCGTCAAAAGATCGCGGGCACCGGGGCCTGCGCCCACCAGGGCGATGTGGCCTTGCGGTTCCGGAGCGTCGCGCGTGGTTATGGCCTGTTTCAACAGATCGGCGGCCGCGCGTTGCTGACCGCTTCGATGCATCTGCCAGGGTTTCTCCGCAAAGGCCCAGCGCCAGAAGGCACGGCGCTCGGCCTTGGGCACATTTGCGGCGACTGCGCCCCGCAGACGCCCTGCAAGGGCTGCAAATGTCCCCAGCGTGGGGTCCAGCATCTGCTCGATCTGCGTCTTGATCTGCCGGGCCAGAACCGGTGCCGTTCCCTCGGTGCCAATCGCGACAACCACCGGATCGCGGTCCACCAGGGACGGGGTGGTCATGTCGCACAAAGCCGGTTGATCCACGACGTTCACCTGCGCCCCTCCCGCCTTTGCCAGCGCATGAAGCGCGGCATCCAGACCGGGGCAGCCTGTCGCAATGAACACCAGCGCAGCATCGCGAAAGCTGTCTGGTGTGACCGCGCCCGTGACCTGTGTCGCCCGCCCCGTCGCCACCAGATCGCCCAGCTCTGCATCCAGTTCCGGCGCCAACAGCACCAGTGCGGCGTCGGTTTTCAACATCAGCCGCGCCTTTTGTGCAGCTTGTTCCCCGCCGCCGGCGATTATGACCCGGCGGCCGGTGGTGCGAATGAACATCGGAAAACTATGCACAGCGGTCTCCTCAGGCGGCGCGAGGGTGAAGGCGGGACTGCCATAGTGTTTGCGCCCTGCACCCGGCGTCGGCGACGCCCAGCGCGGCCAGCGCCAGTGCTGCGGTGCTGGTGATGATGGCGGTGGCAAAATCGTCCTGCACGACGCCATTCCACACGTCGGACAGGGTGCTTTCGGTGTCCGAAAGACGGTGGTGGCCTGTCATCGGTGCGCCTGTCGGTCCTTCCCACAGGTCGCCGCGGTTCAACCCGTGCAGGGTCATATCCTTGGCCGGGTGATGTTCGAATTCACCGCCCCCGCCCTTGAGCACACGCAAGGTGGGTTGCCCCAGCAATGCAGCCGCGTCCCGTTGCAGTTCGCGGTAGGATGGGTGGAAAACGCCCTGCAGCGCCACCGGGGCAATGGCAGGATTCAGCATCCGCAGCACCGTGTTGATGCAGGACCGCAACCCAAAGGTGTCACGCAGTCGCAACAGGTCCATCAAGCGCGGGTGCATCTTTTCCAGCGGGACATATGCGATGCCGGACTGTGCAAGCTCTGCCGGTGCTGCATCCCAACCGACTTGTGCTATGCCAACGTCCCCCAGCGCCACCCGGACCGATGCACCCGTGGCCTGATGCGAATTCCAGCCGTGCAGCAGGACAGGATGCCCGGCCTGCGCCACAAGTCGCGCAGCCGCCAGAAACCACGGTTGGCCGCGTGTGCGCCCCGCCGCGTAGGATGGCCAGTCCACGGCCGGACGTGCGCCGTGCCATACCGGCAAAGCGGCACGGGCAGCAGCCGTAAATCCGGCGATTTCTTCCGCGACCTCGCCCTTCATGCGCAAAAGCATCAGGATCGCGCCGATCGCCTCGGGCGCGCCCTCCCCGGACAGGATGATCTTCATCGCTGCGCGCGCTTCGTCCATCGTAAGTGACCGCGCGCGGCCTTGTCCCCGGCCCAGAATGGCAACGTAAGGTGCGAGGGTCATTCGGCGGCCTCCAGCCTTTGCGCCTTGGCCAGCAACACAGCAATTTCGGGGCGGCACGATCCACAGTTGGTGCCCGCACCGGTGCATTCGCCCACTTGCGTCACCGTGGTCGCCTGCCCGCTGGCGATGGCGGCACCTATGGTGTTCACCCCCACGTTCAGACAGGCGCAGACCACAGCACCGGGGTCCGGCATGTCGGCACTGGGCCGTCCCGACAAGGGGGCAACGGCAATCTGCCCCAGTTGCGAGGCCAGGTGATCCCGCGACAGGGCGACAGGCGCGCGTCCCACAAACAAAGCGGCCAGCAGGCGGTCACCGTCCAGAAAAGCGATGCGCACCGTGCCGCTGGCAGGATCATGGATGCTTTGGCAGTGGGCGTCGGGCATGGCGAACAGGCGGCGTGCCTCGGCTTCCCAGTCCTGTGGTATCTCCTGCCCCGCCAGTTCCGCCCGCCAGCCTGCCTCAACCCTGCTGCGCGCCCAGTAGGCACAGACGGGCGACATTGCGCCCGTGCTGACGGCAAACCCGAACCAGCCTGCGTCATAGGGTTCCAGGGCGACCACGGCAGCTTTGCTTTCAGGTTGGCCTGACAGCGGATCGACAATTCCCGGCACCAGCGCGTCAATGCGACCTGTGGGTGCCGTTTCAGCCGTCCAGTGCATCGGGGCAAAGACCTGTCCCGGTTGCACACGGTCCGTGACAAGCGCCCGCAGGATGCAACTGCCTGTTGGGCTGGTCACGCGCACCAGCGTGGCCGGTGCGACGCCCACCGCTGTCGCGTCATCGGGATGGATTTCCAAGAACGGCTCTCCCAGATGCTGGTTCAGGCGGGGAGCCTTGGCCGTGCGTGTCATCGTGTGCCACTGGTCCCGGATACGTCCGGTGTTCAGACGGAAAGGATAGCGCGGGCCGGTGCGGGCCGCGGGAGCGCGCGCCGTGACGGGCACCATCCGGGCCCGGCCATCGCTCGTAAAGAACTGCCCCTCTGCAAAGAAACGCTCGGCCTGCCCATGTGCGGCAACGGGCCAGCGCGTTGGCGGCAGCGCATCATAGCCCGCCTGCCCCAATCCGGTCAGCCCGGAAATATCAAAGTCGCGCCCGACGGCTGCCGCCGCCCCTGACAGCGTGGCGTACTCCTCGAAAATCTCGGCGGGCGAGGCATAGTCGAACGCAGACCCGAACCCCATCCGTCGCGCCACATCACAGATGATCGCCCAATCGGCGCGGGCAGCACCCGGCGCGGGCAGGACGGCGCGTTGGCGGCTGATCGTGCGGTCGGAATTGGTGACGGTGCCATCCTTTTCGCCCCAACCGGTCGCGGGCAACAGCACATGCGCCAGACGTGCGGTGTCGGTGTTGGCAGTCACATCGCTGACCACCACAAAATCGCAGGCCGCAATCGCGTCGCGCACCACATCTGCATCCGGCATGGACACCGCCGGGTTGGTGCAGACAATCCAAAGCGCCTTGATCTGACGTGTGCGGACGCGCTCGAACATGTCCACCGCTTTCAGCCCCGCGCCATTGGCCATTGTTGGGGCCTGCCAGAAGCTGCGGACCAGATCACGGTGACCGGCATCCTCAATGTCCAGGTGACAGGCCAGCGCATTGGACAGACCGCCAACCTCGCGCCCGCCCATGGCATTGGGTTGGCCGGTGACGGAAAACGGTCCCATGCCCGGCCTGCCGATACGGCCCGTGGCAAGATGGCAGTTGAGGATCGCATTGACCTTGTCCGTGCCCGAAGACGACTGGTTCACACCTTGGCTGAAGACAGTCACAACCTTTTCTGTGCCCACCCACATCTTGCAGAATGCAGCGACCTGCGCGGGGTCAAGGCCGGTGGCACCACCATCCTGCGCCATCGCCGCCCGCAGCGTTTCTTCAAACCCGTTGACGTGGTGCAGATAGTCCGCGTCGACGGCCCCGCCTTTGTGGATTTCAACCAGCAGCCGGTTGAACAGCGCAACGTCGCTGCCGGGTGCCAGCGTCAGATGCATATCGGCCAGATCACAGGTGGCAGTACGGCGCGGGTCGATCACCACGACTTTCATCGCAGGGCGCGCGGCCTTGGCAGCGGCGAGACGCTGGTACAACACCGGATGGCACCACGCGAGGTTGCTGCCCACCAGCACCACCAGATCGGCCAGTTCCAGGTCTTCATAGGTGCCGGGCACGGTATCGGTTCCAAATGCCCGTTTCTGCCCAGCCACGGTCGAGGCCATGCAAAGACGCGAATTCGTGTCGATGTTGGCGGACCCGATAAAGCCTTTCATCAGCTTGTTGGCGACATAGTAGTCCTCGGTCAGCAATTGGCCCGAGACGTAAAAGGCCACCGAATCCGGTCCGTGTTGCGCGATGGTCTGGCTGAAGCGATCCGCCACCAACCCCAGCGCCGCGTCCCAGCTGGTGTCCTGTCCAGACACACGGGGAGCCAGCAGCCGGTCATCCAGCGACAGCGTCTCGCCCAATGCGAAACCCTTGGAACACAGCCGCCCGCGGTTTGCGGGATGGTCCGGATCGCCCCGCACCGTCAGGCCACCCGCACCGTCAGGCCGGGCCAGGACACCGCAACCCACCCCGCAATAGGCACAGGTGGTGCGGATTTCCGGCACCTGCGGCGCGCCGTCCATCACGCCACCTGCCCGCGTCGCAGGCGTGCAGTGTCCAGCATGATCCGGCCATTCTCCACGCGAACGGCGTAGGTGCTTACCGCCCCTTCGTCCGCGCCCTGCGCCAGCCCCGTGTCCAGCCGCAACACCATGTTGTGCAACGGGCAGGTGACCGAACGGCCATGTACGATCCCCTCGCTCAGCGGGCCGCCCTTGTGCGGACAGGCATCGTCGATGGCAAAGACTTCGTCATTGACGGTGCGGAATACGGCAACACAGCCCAAATGCGTTTTCACCACGCGGGCGCCGCGTTCGGGAATGTCGGTCAACGCACCGATATCGGTCCAGTCGGTCATTCTGCTGCCTCCAATGTCAAATCGACAAGCGGTGCATAGAGTGCGCGGTAACTTGCCTTGGTCCGTTCTGCCCAGGGGTCCTGCTGCATGAACTTTTGCGCGTAATAAAAGCGGTCGGCCAGCGCGCGGCGGCTGTCGGCATCGGTCACGACCCGCGCGATGATGTGGTCAAGGCCGACGTTGTCCATCCACTTGTACATCCGTTCGAGATAAGCGGCCTCTTCACGGTAGAGCTGGACCACGGCGGCGGTGTATTCCAGCACCTCGTCCTCGGTCTTGACGGTGCACATCACCTCGGTGCCCTGAATGTGCAGACCCGCAGCGCCGCCGATGTGCAGCACATAGCCGCTGTCGACACAGATCACGCCCACGTCCTTGCAGGTGCTTTCGGCGCAGTTGCGCGGGCAACCCGACACCGCCATCTTGACCTTGGCCGGGGTCCACGACCCCCACAGCGCCTTTTCCATGCGGATGCCAAGGCCCGTGCTGTCCTGTGTGCCAAAGCGGCAATGATCGGAGCCGACGCAGGTTTTCACCGTGCGCAACCCCTTGGCATAGGCCTGACCGCTGACCATGCCTGCGGCATTCAGATCGGCCCAGATGTCGGGCAGGTCCTGTTTCTTGACGCCCAGCAGGTCGATGCGCTGGCCGCCTGTCACCTTGACGGTCTGGACCGCATATTTATCCGCCGCATCTGCAATCGCGCGCAGTTCGTCCGGGGTGGTGATGCCCCCCCACATGCGCGGCACGACGGAATAGGTGCCGTCCTTTTGAATGTTCGAATGCATCCGCTCGTTGACGAAACGGCTTTGATCGTCGTCCTGATATTCGCCCGGCCAGTCGCACAGCAGGTAATAGTTCAGCGCCGGACGGCAGGAGGCACAGCCGCAGGAGGTGGTCCAGCCGCATTCCTGCATGACGGCCGCCATGGATTTCAGCGCGCGCGATTTGATCAGGCGACGCACGTCCATATGGGTCAGCGGCGTGCAGGGGCACATCGGTTTGACGGTCTGCACCTCGAACCCGTCCCCAAGGGTCAGCGCCATGACCTGTTCGACCAGCCCTGTGCATGTCCCGCAGGAGGCGCTCGCCTTGGTCTGGGCGCGCACGTCGGACAGGGTGGTGGCCCCGCCGTTGATCGCGTCGACGATGGTGGATTTGCAAATGCCGTTGCAGCCGCAGATTTCTGCGTCACCCGGTAAGGCTGCAACGGCTGCCAAAGGGTCCGAGGGGGCACCCCCCTGAAACGCCGGACCGAATATCAACGTATCGCGCATGTCGGACACGTCACTGTGGTCCTTGATCAGCCCGTGAAACCACGCGCCATCACCCGTGTCGCCATACATGACCGCGCCGATCAGCCGGGATCCTTCCAGCACCAGCCGTTTGTAGACACCGCGCGCGGGGTCGCGGAACACGATGTCCTCGCGGCCTTCGCCTTCGGCAAAATCGCCCGCGCTGAACAGGTCGCAGCCCGTGACTTTCAGCTTGGTTGCCACCTCCTTCGGAGTAAAGGCCGCTGGCCTGTCGCCCAGTGTTTCGGCGGCGACCTTGGCCTGATCGTAAAGCGGGGCAACAAGGCCAAAGACCGCGCCCTGATGTTCAACACATTCGCCCAGGGCCAGGATATTGGCGTCGGAGGTGACCATCGCATCGTCCACATGAATGCCGCGACCGACCGCAAGTCCAGCTTCCTGCGCAAGCGCCACGTTCGGACGGATGCCCACCGCCATGACCAGCAGGTCACAGGGAATTTCGGTGCCATCGTCCAGCCGCAACCCGCTGACGCGCCCGTCGGTGCCAAGGATTTCCTGCGAGTTGGCAGAGGTCAGGACAGTGATGCCTTTCTCCTCCAGCGACTTTTTCAGCAGATAGCCCGCCGCCTCGTCCAGCTGGCGTTCCATCAGGTGGCCCATGACGTGAATGACCGTCACATCGACGCCCTGCGCCTTCATGCCTGCGGCCGCTTCCAGCCCCAGCAGGCCACCGCCGATGACGATGGCCCGCGCGCCGGGTCTGGCGCCAAGGGCCATCATCGTTTCAGTGTCGTCCAGATCGCGGTAGGGAATGACGCCCTCCAGATCATGGCCGGGCAGCGGAATCATGAAAGGGTTCGATCCGGTCGCGATGACCAGCCGGTCATAGGGCACCGCGCCGTTTTCACCGACCACGACCTGCGCCTCCCGGTCGATCCGCAGCACCTTTTCGCCAAAGCGGCAGGTGACGCCGTGACTTTCGTACCAATCGGCATCATGGGTGACGATCTCCGCATAGGTCTTGTCCCCCGCCAGCACGGGCGAGAGCATCAACCGGTTGTAGTTGCCGCGCGGCTCTGCGTTGAACAGGGTGACGTTCCACACGCGGGGTTGAGTTTCAAACAGATGCTCCAGCATCCGGCCCGAGGCCATTCCGGCACCGATAACAATCAGATTTCTGGTCATGACTTACTCCGCCGCAAGGGGTTCGGGTTTCGGCGCGGGCTTTGCGCCGTGTTCGTATTCGGTCAGAAAATCCAGGACCTCCTGCCGGTAGCTGTAGTAATCGGGGTGCGCCAGCAGCGCCTTGCGGGTGCGCGGGCGTGGCAGCTTTACATCGGTGATCTTGCCAATCGTGGCCTGCGGTCCGTTGGTCATCATCACGACACGGTCCGCCAGCAGGATCGCCTCGTCCACGTCGTGGGTGACACAGATCGCGGTGACCTTGGTGCGGGACCAGACCTCCATCAGGACCTCCTGCAACTCCCACCGGGTGAGCGAATCCAGCATCCCGAAAGGTTCATCCAGCAACAGCAGCTTGGGGCTGAGCGCAAAGGCGCGGGCGATGCCGACGCGCTGCTTCATCCCGTTCGACATGGAATGGGCGCCACGGTCCATCGCGTCGGCCAGTCCCACGCGTTCGAGGTAGTATTCCACCACCTCCTGTCGCTCGACCTGGCTCGCGCGGGGGTAAACCTTGTCCACACCAATCGCGACGTTCTCCTTGGCGGTCAGCCAGGGGAACAGATTGGGCGATTGAAAGACGACGGCGCGTTCCGGATCGGCACCTTCGACGTGACGCCCGTCCAGTTTGATCGCGCCCTTTGAAATGGCATTCAGGCCGGCCGCCATGGTCAGCACGGTGGATTTGCCGCAGCCGGAATGGCCGATCAGGCTGATGAATTCACCCTGGTTCACCTTGAGGTCGAAATCCTCGACAACCGTCAGCGGCCCTTTCGGGGTCGGATACACCTTGTGCAGTTGCGAGAAGTCCAGAAACCGCTCTTCGATCATGCCTACGCGCGCTTCGTTGACCACGGCGGGCAACGTCTGGTGGATCGGTGTGACGTTCGGCAGGTGCCGGGTTTCTTCAACCTTTGCCGCGATGCCCACATCCATCAGGTATTGCGTGACCTCTGCGCGCAGGGTCTTGAAGCCCGCGTCGTGGTTCATTGCGTCCCGGTTGCGCGGTCGCGGGATGGTTACGTTGACCGGATCGGCCAGCGTCCCGTCGGGGTTCAGCACGATGATGCGATCGGCCAGCAGGATCGCCTCGTCCACATCATTCGTGATCAGGACGCATGTTTTTTTGTCCTCCTCCCAGATATCGAGGATCTCGTCGGCCAGATTGGCCCGCGTCAGGGCATCCAGCGCCGAAAGCGGCTCGTCCAGCAACAGCAGGTCAGGTTCCATCGCCAGCGCCCGTGCGACGGCCACCCGCTGACGCATGCCCCCCGACAGTTCCGCCGGGCGGCGGTGCGCAGCATGGGCAAGGCCAACCATGGCGATGTAATGATCCGCCTTGGCAATCTTTTCGGTCTTGGACAGCTTTCCGTGAACGGCCTCGATGGCCAGCATGATGTTGCCGCGCACCGTCAGCCACGGCATCAGGCTGTAGCTTTGGAACACCAGCCCCCGGTCCGGTCCCGGCCCCGTGACCGGCGCACCGCGAAAGGTCAAAGCGCCGCTATCCGGCATCTCAAGCCCTGCGATCAGGTTCATCAGCGTGGATTTTCCGGTGCCGGAAAACCCAAGGATGGCCAGGAACTCGCCCTCCTTCACGCTCAGGGTGATGTTTTTCAGGACCTCGGCGCGGTGCGTGCCTTCGCCAAAGCCTTTGTTCACGCCCTTGAATTCAAGAATACCCATGCCGCTCACCGCTGCGCCGAGAAGGTAAAGAACGACTGCATCGCGTACATCACCCGGTCCAGAAGGAAGCCGATGATGCCGATGGTCAGCACTGCCACGATGATGCGGGCCAGCGATTGCGACGATCCGTTCTGGAATTCGTCCCAGACGAATTTGCCAAGGCCGGGGTTCTGCGCCAGCATTTCGGCGGCAATCAGCACCATCCAGCCCACGCCAAGGCTCAGCCGCAGGCCGGTGAATATCAGCGGCAGCGCCGAGGGCAGAACCAGTTTTGTGATCTTGGCGTAAGGGCCCATCTTCAACACCCGGCTGACGCTGATCAGGTCGCGGTCGATGGAGGCGACGCCAAGGGCGGTGTTGATCAGCGTGGGCCAGAGGGAACACAAGGTCACGGTGATCGCCGACACCAGAAAGGATTTGGAAAACATCCCGTCGTTGGTGGCATAGACCGCCGAGACGACCATCGTAACAATCGGCAGCCATGCCAGCGGCGACACCGGTTTGAAAATCTGGATAAGCGGGTTCAGGGCCGCATTGGCGGTGGGCGACAGGCCCGCAGCAATCCCCAGCGGGATCGCAACCACCGAGGCCACCAGAAAGCCGAAGAAGACAGTTTTAATCGAGGTCCATATTTGGTCGTAGTAGCTGGGCGCGCCGGTATAGGCGATCTGCTTGACCTCATCCGCGCGCCCGGCTTCGATCAGCCGCGCGTTGCGCTGGTCCAGCCGCTCGTGGAACATCGCCGCCTTGGCGCGCTTGTCGATGGCATCCGCGTTCAGTTCCTTGGCCTGTTCCCAGACGGCTACGGGGCCGGGGATCGCGCCCAGGGATGTGACAACACGCGGGGCGAGGGTGGCCCAAAGCATCAGGAAGACGATGATGGACAACAGCGGCACACCCAGCAGCCGCCAGACATCGCGCATCTGTCCGCGCGGATTGTCGCCCGCCGCAGCCTTGAGCAGAGGGGTCAGCCAGGCAAGACCAAGAACGGAAAACCAGGCGTCCGCCTTGTTGATGCGGGTGAACCAGACGGCGCGGCGCGCCTCTTTGTGCTTGGTGTCCAGGTGATCGGGATCGACGACTGTCATTGCGGTCTCCGGTACGTAAAAGGGAAAGATGCACCGCCCCGCAGGCAGGGCGGTGCGGAAGGGTCAGCCGCCGACGACTTCGCCGGATTTCAATCCGATGGGCAGGCTGTCGATATAGGCATTGGGCGCTTTGCCATCGAAAGGGATGCCGTCGATGACGTCTGCGGCGGGTGTCGGTGCCTTGTAGCCATCACTGTCCCAGGGGAAATCGGCCTCGGCGGCATTGCCTTCGTCCACCAGCAGGCGCGCGGCGTCCAGATAGATGTCGGGGCGGTAAACCGAACGCGCGGTTTCATCGAACCATGCGTCGTCCTTGGTTTCGGCGATCTGGCCCCAGCGGCGCATCTGCGTCAGATACCACACCGCGTCTGAATAGAACGGATAGGTGGCGTTGTAGCGGAAAAAGACGTTGAAATCAGGCACCTCGCGCACATCGCCCGGTTCATATTCGAACGTTCCGGTCATCGAGGCGGCGATCACCTCGGCATCGGCGCCCACGTATTCCGGGCGGCTCAGGATCTCCACCGCAGCCTCGCGGTTGGCGTTTTCGTTCTCGTCCAGCCAGATGGCGGCGCGGATCAGCGCCTTGGTCAGGGCCAACGTGGTGTTGGGATATTTTTCGGCAAATTCAGCGGTGATGCCGAATACCTTTTCAGGATTGTTCTTCCACAGCTCATAGTCGGTGATCACCGGCACGCCGATGCCCTTGACCACCGCTTGCTGGTTCCACGGCTCTCCCACGCAATAGCCGTCGATTGTGCCGGCTTCGAGCGTTGCGGGCATTTGCGGCGGCGGGGTGACAGACAGGAATACATCCGCGCCAATCTGCCCCGAAGTGTCCGCGGGGCTATAAAGTCCGGGGTTCAGCCCCCCCGCCGCCAGCCAATACCGCAGTTCGTAATTGTGGGTCGAAACGGGGAAAACCATGCCCATGTTGAACGGCTTGCCAGCGGCGCGATAGCTTTCGACCACGGGCAAAAGGGCGCTGGCGCTGATCGGATGCTGGGGCAGACCATCGGCATTTGTCGGAATGTTCGGCTTCATCTGTTCCCAGACACTGTTGGACACGGTGATCCCGTTTCCGTTCAGGTCCATCGAAAAGGGCGTTATGATATGCGCCTCGGTGCCATAGCCAATCGTGGCCGCCAAGGGTTGCCCGGCCAGCATATGCGCGCCGTCCAACTGACCGCCGATGACACCGTCCAGCAGAACCTTCCAGTTTGCCTGTGCCTCCAGTGTGACAAACAGGCCTTCGTCCAGGAAATAGCCATTTTCGTAAGCGACCGCCAACGGCGCCATGTCGGTCAGCTTGATAAATCCGAGTTTGAGCTCGTCTTTTTCCAGTTCCAGCATCTCGGCAAAAGCCGGGGCAGCCAGCAGTGTCGTCGATAGAAGTAAGGCAGAGAAATGTTTCATTTTGCTGTCCCTTTAGGGTCCGGGACAGGTGCCCGGACATACGAAAAATAGCCGCTGACCAACCTCATGCGTCGGCATGAAGGGTCGAGCGGCTGTGCTCGGATTACCCGGACTTTGGGAATGGGGTCAGGCGGACGCCATTGTCTGCCTGTCATCTATCAAGATCGAATCCCGATGTGTAATCAACGAAAAATCAGGATTTTCGTCCGCACGGTGTCATTTTTCTGCATTGCGGCATGCTTGTGCTGATTTCATGGTCACTTCGGCAGCGCAGGGGTGAAAATCTGACCATCGAATGAACGCTCAAATACCTCAGGCTCTGGCACGTAGCCGGGAATCGACTGCAACGCATTCTCATGCAGATCGGTGCGATAGGTCGCGCAGGCCGCGTCCTGAGAGGTGCCGCGATCCAACCCCAACCGTGCTGCGAGCCGCCCGCCAATCCATGCCGCATGGGCCTGTTGCGGCGCAAAGTGACCAAAATCCACGAATTGCGGAACGACACGGCTGTCACCCCGTGCGGAGATTGTCAGATGGCCTGACAAAGCGCGGTCGATAACTTCGGGCGGCACATCAAGATAATCCCGCCCCGACAACATCTCGCAGGCGGTCACCCGACTGCGCGGATCGTTCAGCCATTGGCCCGCATGCCACAAGGCACGGATCAGGGCGCGCAGGGGCTCGGGGTTGCTGTCTGCCAGATCGGCCCGCACGCCCAGCACCTTTTCCGGCATGCCTGGCCAGATCGCGGAGCCGGGCAGCAACAACGTCCCAACGCCTCTTTCCACGGCCATCGACCCCCAGGGCTCACCCACGCAGCAAGCGTCAATTTCGCCCGCTGCAAGGGCCGCCGCCATCAGTGGCGGCGGAACCGTGCGGATATCAATGCCCGATGGCGCAGGCAGGCCCAGCGCCGTCAGCCAATGGTACAACAGCTCTGCATGCATGGAGAACGGGAACGGCACGGCGATACGCAGCGGCCCGTCCGCCGCGGCAATCAACGCACGGCCTGCCGTATAAGCATCGTCGAAACCGAAATCGTGACCTGCCTCGCGCAACCTTTTGGCCATGGCGGCGCTGACGCAGACCACCTCGCCGTTCGTTGACAGGACCGCAACGGCCGCAAGTGCCGCACCCGCCCCGCCCAGTCCAAGCGCCGTGGCGACGGGCATCGGTGACAGCATCTGTGCCGCGGTGACCTGTCCAAAGGACACCATGTCCCGCAGCGCCGACCATGAATTCGCACGCCGCAGGTCCAGCGCGATTCCTTCGGCGCGGTCGAACCCCATCTCGACAGCGACAATCAACGGTCCTGCGTCAATCAGCGGAACGAAACCAACGGGAATGGTTGCCGTCATGACAGCAACCCTGCGGTGCTGACCAACGCCTCGGCCACATCGCCGACCTTGCGTCCCTGATCCATCGCCGCACGGCGCAACAGGGCATAGGCGGCCTCCTCGTCGATCCCCTTTGCCTTCATCAGGATGCCCTTCGCACGATCAATCACCTTGCGTTCTTCAAGGGCGCGTTTGGTTGCAGCCAATTCCGTGCGCATCTGCCGGAACATGTTGAACCGCGTGACAGCGGCGTCGAGGATCGGCTTGAGGCGGTCGGCACGCAGCCCGTCGACGACATAGGCTGACACGCCCGCCTCGATCGCAAGTTTGGTCAGGTTCGCGTCACCCTGATCCACAAACAACGCGACGGGTCGCTCAAGCGGGGCCGTCGCCAGTGTCAGTTCCTCCAATGCATCGCGCGATGGATTGTCGAGGTCGATCAGGACGATGTCCGGGTTGATTTCCTTGATCGCCGTGTTCAGCCGCGTCATGTCGTCAACGATGTTGAGTTCGTATTGCCCCACCCGCAACAGGCTTTCCTCGATCAACGCCGCACGCGCCGGATCGCTTTCCACGATTGTGATTTTCAGAAGTCGCTGCATCAATGAACCGTCAACAAACCCCGGCACGATTGGCAATGTTGAACGACGGTTCGGCGATACATTATTCACCGTGTTGCCTGAAAATTGCGCATATATACGGCTGCTGCTCTGATCCTCTTGCAAATGGCGCGGGCGCAAGGTCCTACCCCAGCCATTTACCCGCGCCTGCTCCATCAGACCCCCTCCCGCCGCACCTGCGCGGACGGGGCCACGCTCACTACTCCCACCCCTTGCGCAGAACCTGAGCCACGGCATCCGCCATAGCCTGATTTCCATTGCCCCCCGGGTGCAGATGATCGCCACTGTCGTGAAGCGGGTTCAGGCGCATGTCGTCTTCCGGTGCGCTCAACACGCGATCAAAATCCACCAGCGCGTCATAGAAATCCGCCCCTCTTAGCCAATCATTCAAGGACCTGCGCAGCGCGTCTTTTTCTGGGCTCCAATAGGTTTCCTCCATCGGCGTATCCGGCAGCGCCCCTTCAAAAGGGGGAACCGTGCCAACAACCAGCCGCATGCCCTGAGCACGGGTGCGCGCCGCGACCTGCATCAGGCCTTGTTGAAGCCGATCCAAGGTCATTGGTGCTTCTTCCGGCGAAAACGGTGTACCGGGCCAGGCGATATCATTTGTGCCGATCAGCAGGACCAGCGTGTTCGCCCCCGGCACGGCCAGCACGTCATGATCCAGCCGCGCCAAAACGCTGCGGCCCATCCCATCGCTCAGCAGGCGACCACCAGAAATTCCGGCATTGACCACCGCGATCCCCTCTGCGGCGAGGGCACGGGCGAGCAGATCAGGCCAGCGCACCATGGCGTCCATCGGTGCGCCGTTGCCGTCCGTGATGGAATCTCCCATGGCGATCACGCCCAACCGCGCAGGGGTGTCCGACAAAACCATGCTCAGGGTCAGGCGGGCCGGAAGTTCCTGCAACACCTCGGGCAACGGTTTGTCGGCGTCGATCAGGAAGCTGGTTTCGCGTGCGTCCCAGTGGAAGTCTTCCGCAACCGCGTCCGGCCCGTAGGTGAGCGTGGCAGCGATCCGCGCTCCGGCTTCAGCCGGAAAGACGACAGTGTCTGAAACGACCTGCGCGCCCGGCGCGATGACTGTGCCTGCATGACCGCCAAACAGAACCGCCTGTGCGTCTTTTGCCTGTGCATCGGGGGCACTGCGCGCCAGCTTCACCGCAGTGATCGGAAGCGGACGCGTTCCGTGCACATTCGACAATACGAGCCGTATACGATTTGCCGGGAACCCCAACGTCAACGGCTGCCTGATAGTTGCCCCGGCGATCTGCTCGGGCAGCCCGGTGGCAAAAACAGTCGTGTCGCTCCACACGGCTTGCGGACTGGCCATCCAGACCGGGACCCAGTTTTCCGCAAGCCCCGGCGCGGCGATGGCCATGGCCACCAGCGTGGCCGTTGTGCGTATGATCTGTCTCATTTCAGTTCCTTTCGGGGAGAAATGCCAAGGCCAGCGCGGCCAAAGGCAGTATCGCGGCAAGTGGCGCAAGACTGGGCAGGCCAAACCCGGCAGAGAGCACCAGCCCCCCGAGCCAGGCACCGATGGCATTGCCCAGGTTAAAGGCAGAGATATTCAGCGTGGCGCCCAGGGTTTCCGCCCCGTTTGGCGTACGTGCCATCATCCGGGCCTGAAGCGGGGCAAGGGTGGCGAAAGCCAGCAGGCCCAGCAGCAGTATCGCCGGCGCCGCCAACACGGGCACCGCCAGCCCCAGGCGCAAGGCCAGCAAACCAGCGGCCAGTCCAAGCAGCACAACCGGCACAGCGGGTCCGGGCCAACGATCCGCCAGTCGACCGCCCAGCAGATTGCCACCGACAATCCCAAGGCCAAAGAGCAAGAGGTAAAGGGCCACACGCGCTTCAGGTACGTCCGCAACATCGGTCAAAAGCGGGGTGATATAGGTAAAGACCATGAAGACGCCCGCATAACCCATTGCCGTCATCACAAGCGCCAGCAAAGGCGCCGGACGGATGAAAAGGGCCAATTGGCGAAACCTCAACGGGGTATTCGACGCCGTTTGCGGCACGAAACACGCGATGGCCGCAAGCGCAACCGCGCCAATCCCTGCTACGGCCCAGAAGGTGGCCCGCCAGCCAAATATCTGTCCCAACCAGGTGCCAAAGGGCAGTCCCAGTACCGTGGCCAACGTCAGCCCCGTGAACACGATGGCAATGGCCGAAGCCTTTCGATGCGGTGGCACGATGGCCTGCGCCACGACCGAGCCGGTGCCAAAGAACGTCCCGTGGGCAAAGCCTGTGATCACCCGTGCCGCCAGTACAAGGCCGAAGCCGGGAGAGACCGCGCACATGATATTCCCTGCCGTAAAGATCGCCATAAGCAGCACCAAAACGGCGCGATGCGGCAGGCGGCTGGCGGCTATGGCCAACACCGGCCCGCCAAAGGTGACACCCAAGGCATAGCCTGTAATCAACAGCCCCGCCGAGGGCAGGCTGACGCCCAGGTCCTGCGCCACCTGTGGCAACAGCCCCATGATGACGAATTCCGTCAACCCGATGCCAAAGGCACCAATGCCAAGGGCAACGAGAGGTGCCGCGCGTGTGCGCGGTTGCAGGGTTTCAATATCTGACAAACTTGTCATGCAGGTGTCTCCTTCTTGATTGCGGAGACCCTGGCAGCTTTTTCATTGCGGAATAATTCGGTCAATCATAACATCATTTGTGATTTCAAATCACAAATTGGCCCATGCGCGAACTCAACCGATTGCAGGAAATGGAGGTATTTTTGACCGTTGTGGACGAGGGCAGCTTTTCTGCTGCCGCCCTCGCGCGGCGGATGACGCCTTCTGCCGTTTCAAAGATGATGACGCGGCTGGAACAGCGCCTTGGTGTCACTTTGATGCGCAGGACCACGCGGCACATTCACATCACGGATGAAGGGCACGCCTTTGCCCGCTCCGCCCGCGCCATCCTTGCAGCGCTTGATCAGGCAGAGCGGGAAGTCGGCTGTGGTCCGGTTGCGGGCATCGTGCGGATCGCAACCAGTTCGGCCTATGCCAACCATATCTTTGCGCCAATCCTGCCGGACCTGTTGCGACAGCATCCCGACCTCGAGATCGAACTGGTGATCGGCGATGGGCTGGTGGATATGGGCGGGCAACCTATTGATCTGGCTGTCAGAGCCGGACCGCTGCCGGATTCGGCCATGATGACGCGTTCCCTTGGCGTCTCCGACATTATCACCGTCCGCGCGCCAGATGGATTGCCGGGCAATCTTGGCTTTGCCTATGCCCGTCGCGATCCCATCTGGAAAGAGGGCGCAAACCGCGTAAGGGCAACTGATGGCAACACCCTCGCCGCGCTGGCCCGGCATGGCAGCGGCACGGTACGGGTCGGGCGCTTTATCGTGAAAGAAGAACTGGCCAGAGGGCAACTGCGCATTGTTGCCGAAAGCCCCGTCGTCCGCGAGGAGTTCCACGTCGTCTATCTTGGCAAATCCGTTGCGCTTCCGGCGCGTGTTTCGACCGTTGTCGAATATCTGGTGCAGAAAGGTCGAGTGGACCAAAAGCATGGGCCGGAAACGGCATGATAAACTGGAGTGCGCCTTAAAGGTAGATCACTTTCGCTGACCGCCTCGGCCGCCTGATTCAGCTTTGCTGGCGCAACCAGTCCAACAGTTGCGCCAGCCGGGCCTGATCGGGATGGGTGGGCAAGAACACCGCCCAATAGGTCAGGCCGGGCAAGGCGATGTCGGAAAGCTGCACAAGCTGCCCGGCGGTGAGCAGGTCCGCCACCAGAAGCCGCGAGGCGAGCACCGCGCCCTGCCCCGACACCGCCGCGTCAATCGCGTGGATTTCTTCGGAAAACGTTTGGGCCACAGCGGGCGAGGATGCTTTGACGCCCGCACGGGCGCGCCAGCGCTGCCAACTGGGCGCATTCTGCGAGGCGGATTTCCAGCGGTAGTCCAGCAAGGGCAGCGACAGGAGGTCATCCGGGGTCAGCGGCAGGTTCACCAGATCCGGCGCACAGACCGGAATGATCGCATCGTCAAACAGCCGGTGCCATTCCGCCCGGTCATCGGGCTGGCCCGCATAGCGGATCGCCATGTCGATATCCGACGCATGCAGATCGGCGGGCAGGTCGGCGGCCTCTACCGTGATCTTCAGCCCCGTTTCTGCACGCAGACGCGGCAGGCGCGCCATCAGCCAGCGGCTGGCGAAGGCCATGGTCACCGAGAGGCGTAGCGGTGTTTCAGCCGCGGTGACGGACAGCTGGTCGATTGTGCCTGCAATCTGGTCCAGCGCCTGGCACAGCACCGGAAACAGCTTTTGTCCCGCCGCCGTCAGACGCACGGGCCGGGGAAAGCGGTGGAACAATGTCACCCCCAGGATGTCCTCTAGCTGCCGCACCTGATGGCTGATCGCGGTCGGCGTCAGGGCCAGTTCCTCTGCCGCATCGGCAAAATGCAAATGTCGCGCGGCAGCCTCAAAGGCGCGCAAGGCATGTAAAGGTGGCAGTTTCCGCATAGGCGTCCCGCAGGATGAATCTCATTCACCTTATGCCTGAAATATTCGCTTTGGCCAAAGGTTTTGGCCATCGCTACCTCCTGCTGCAACGGGGCCACACCGGCCCCTATAGAGGAGAAAGCCATGACCACCTTGCTTCGTATTGACGCCAGCGCACAGCTGGAGGACCGCTCGCTGACGCGTATGCTGACGACGCTGTTCACGACCGAGTTTCTGGCGGCCAACCCGGACGCCAAGGTGATCACCCGCGACATCGGGCAAGACCCGGTTCCAGCGATTGATCACCGGTTCATCCACGCGGCCTTTACCCCGCCCGAGGCCCGCGAAGACTGGATGCCCGAGCGGCTGGCGTTGTCGGACAAGCTGATTGACGAGGTCGAAGCCGCAGACATCATCGTTCTGGGCGCGCCGATGTACAATTACGGGATGCCTGCTGCCCTGAAGGGCTGGATCGATCACATCGCGCGCATCGGACGGACTTTCTCTTTCGATCTGGCGCGGGGCGATGTGCCGATTGAACCGATCCTGAAGGGCAAGCAACTGGTCGTCCTGTCATCGCGTGGCGAGTTCGGGTTTGCGCCCGGCGGTCCACGGGCGCACATGAACACGCTCGACCCCGCGATTGCTGCCTGCGCCCACTATTTCGGCGTAGAGGCAGCGGACATCCACACCGTCGCCATCGAATATCAAGAGTTCAAGGATGCGCGCCATGACCGCTCTGTCCTGGCTGCAAAAGATGCGACGCGCGAACTGGCGCGGCGGCTTTGATCGGACTGCCGTCCACGCGGCGATGACAACGCAAAAGGCTCCGCAACCGCGGAGCCTCGCGCATCAGGAAAGGCTCGGATCGAGCGATGATTTCCGTCAGTCCGCCCAGCCCGTCGGATTATAGCCCCGAGATGAACATAACAGTCGAAGCCGCCCCGGTCTGAACCCTATTCTCCGCGG
The DNA here is from genome assembly GCF_900129395.1 of Pseudosulfitobacter pseudonitzschiae. Lineage (GTDB taxonomy): Bacteria > Pseudomonadota > Alphaproteobacteria > Rhodobacterales > Rhodobacteraceae > Pseudosulfitobacter > Pseudosulfitobacter pseudonitzschiae. Next base: position 67,345 of record NZ_FQVP01000002.1, on the reverse strand, counting down.
TGGATTCATATTGCGCGTGGACGACAACAAGAAGCAAAGGATCAGATAACGGAGGAAACAGAAACCTCGTCGGAATCTGAACGGTCTTCCTGTTCCGACTGACGGCGACCGGGCGTTTCGACTTCAACGGTCACTTCACCGTGGACCAACTGTTCGGGAATATCGGCCACGGCGATACGCCAGCGGGTGGTGCCGTCAGGCAGGGTGTCTGACTGTTCAAATCCCAGCCCCTCGTAATGCGTGGCAACCATCTGATTGCGGGCGGTCGGGATATAGCTGGCTGTGATCGCCTTGATACCGGCTCTGCCAGCCACGTCCTTCAGGACTTGTAACACCGCGCGTTCGACGCCACGCCCCAGAACACGGCAGCTCATCAGCCATGTGTCGATATCCCACTCAGCCCCCACAGAACGGCATATGACAACACTGATCATTCCGTTGTCCGCAAACCGATCCTTAAGCCGGACCTGCATGCCAAAGATGGTCGGGTCTGCCTCCATCCTGGTAATGTCAGCTTCGGAATAGCGACGGGTGGTCAGGTTGAATTGGTTTGATTTGGAAATCAGCTGTGCGATGCGCGCCCGGCCCGTCGCGTCGAAACGGCGCATGGTAAAGACCATGTCGAGTGACCGGAGATAATCGTCGATATTGGTCACACTGGCCTGAAGCGCGACACGTTTGGCATTGCTTTGATAATCGTCAGCGCGGCGGCGATCTTCGTCCGAAAATGTGGTCGCTTCGAACACGCCACTTGCGATCAGCGTGCGCACATACAATGCGGGATCATCAGGCAACTCTGGCACCGCTACGGTGGGCAAGGCGTCCCGAACAAGGCCGCGTTCGGCGGGGTTGTCATCCAGAAACGCCATTGCATCGAGCCCAAGGCTGATCTCGTCGCTGATGGCCGTGATGTTGGTTGCCTTGTCACGCCAGTTGGCCTGAAAGACGGCAATGTGATCCTCACGCAGCAACATGTCAGGATGGTCCCGGAAGGCGGCGCGCGCCACGGTATCATCGTTCTTGGATGACACCGCCAGGACGACACCGCGCGCACGCAGCTGCAAGGCACGATCCTGCACGTCGCGGTGCGCCTCGCCCACGGCATCGCCCTCGGCAAGTCGGATACCGTCAAGCCCGTCGTCGCCGATCACACCGGACCAGACGGTGTTGTCCAGATCAAGGATCAAACAGCGCCGCGCCTTGCCCTTCCACGCGGCCAGAACGCGCCCGATGTGATCCGCATAAAGCGGCAGCACACGGTTGGCACAGGACACGCGCGCCAGATGCCACATCCCGGGATCATGCCAGTTGGCAAGACCGATCGTCTCGGCAATGCCCGCGACATCCAGCAACAGGTGGGGCGTGCCCGCGAGACGGTCGGCCAGCGCCTGATTGAAAGCACCGACCTGCCTGCGCCACGTGCCCGGCACGGCCAGATCGAGCGAGCCGAAATCCGTATCGGCGGGGCGCACGACGGTCTGAACCATCAGCACAGCGCGGCTGTTCTGTTCAACGCTGGCGATTATCGTATCCAGCTGCGCAAGCGATCCGGTCAACGCCGCCTCGGCTTCCTTGGCATCGCCGTGAGCGGCTGTCAGTGGCCAACCACGATGGTCAAGAGCCAGCAGGATTACGTCCGGGTTGGCGTCGTAAACCGATGACGCCGGATCAAGCAGTTCCTGCATCACCTGTCCGAAGGGCACTGGAACCACCGAAAGCGCAAACCCGTGCCGCAGCCCTGTCGCTGCAACCACCGGGTTCAGAAACTCCGTTGTGGTATTGCTGACCACCGCCACCTTCAGCGGTGCAAGTGGACTGAGGTCCGTGCCTGCCTCAATGGCCTTGTCAAGCGCAGAGGCCAGACGGGTCAGTTGAAGCTCGGTCAGACCAAAGCCCGCGAGATGGCGCAGTTCGGCACCGCTTTGCGCGCCCTGTGCCCGCAAGGCCTTGAACCGGGACGAAATTTCAGCGGGCGTTTTCGGCAGCCATTCGAGATCGAGATAAAGTGACGTGCTCATGGCCGGGGCCTCCTGTCAGGTCTTGGCGACGAGAATATTTGCCAACTCGCCCACATTCTGAAGGCTGCTGATCTGTCCGGAGGAGAATTTGACCCCGAATTCCGACTGGATTTTCAGCATCAGCCGGATGTGGTTCAGGCTGTCCCAGCCATCGACCTGGTCGGCGGTCAATTCGGGCACGACCTCGGACTGTTCAAGGCCAAAGAACTCGTCAAATACGTCGTAAAGCTTGGTGTAAACTTGTGTCTCGTTCATGTTGGTCTTCCCTATTCGGATATGGAGGTCAGGCGCACATCTGATGTCGCCGGAATGTGTTGCAACAATGCGTCCACCCACGGCCCCCGCGATTTGGGGCGCACATGGGCGTCGTCGTAGAAGGTGGCATTGTCGTTAAGCTGGCGCATGTCGAGGTATTCAAACCTCGCCAGTTGCTGCATGCGGGTAACGGACTGCGCGATCCGGTCACGGTGGTCAGCGTCGTAGGGCACACCCTCTGCGTGCCAGGCGGGGATCGGCAGATCTGCCAGGATGACCTGCGCACCCTTCCCTGTCAGCCGCTGCACCAGAGCCTCGAGAGCTGCGTATTGCTCGCCCTTCAGGTCCTGTGATTTCATATAGTGCGCGCGATAAACCAGTGCGTCCGCACGTTGACCTGCATCGAAAACCATCGTGTTGCGGGTCTGTGTGTCGATCCGGGGCGGCCGGACAAAGAAAAGGCTGCGCAGATCGGCGGTGAGCGCACGCATGCCTTTTTCCAGGGCGATGAACGGATGCACGATGATCGCAGCCATATCGGCGTCCCGGTCAGATATCCAAACACTCAGGCCGGTTTCGGTACGTTTCTGAAAACCATATCGGAACCGCTCGGTGTCGATATCCGTGGTAAAGCTGTCTGCCTTCGCACCCGTCCAGCGGGACTGATTGTCGATGAAAGTGGCGTACCAGATACCAATCACGAACGTCTGGCCGGTCAGATCGTCCTTGCCGATAGAAGCAAGCGCAAGGTCTGCAATCTGTCCGATCTCGGTGACATTGGCATCCCCGATGCCAAGATTGTGCACCGCCCGCTGCGGCAGACGTTCCGCAATGGCATCACGGTCAAATCCGACCTGCACGTTGCTGGACCCCAGAAGGATCACGCGCTCACCCGGCACGCGCAAGCTTTTCCGACCGTAATAGATCAGCCTGGGCGATGTGGCATAGACGGTCTCGGACGCCCGGAAGGTGTCGATTGGTGACGTGTCGCCGGGGGGTGGGAAAACAACCAGGGACACCAGCAAGGCAAAGGCGCTGACCCCGATGAAACTGATCGCCAGCAGTCCAATCTGTCGCAACACGGCCCACATATCAGAAATCCGCATAAACAAACCCCGCACCTTTGTTCAGGATTGTCTGTGTCGTGATACACATGTAGATGACCGCCGCCATGCTGGCATAGGACACCAAGGCGGGTGCTTTTGCCCACTCAAACGTCCATCGCGACCGGCCCGTGATCAGGTCTTGGAGGGCGACGCAGATGATCCAGCCAAAGCTGAGCACAGCCAACGCCATCAGCCAGCCAACCACGCCAAATTCGCGCGTAAGCGCGACAAGGTCGGACATGTCCATCCAGAACGCCAACAGCGCGATGGCGAAAAATCCGATGGTCAGCCCGCGCGCGGCATAAGTGTAAAGCGGGTTGGCCGCCAACGCGCGCATTCCCTTGTGACCCAAACGCGCCGTCAGCGCGACCTGCCACAGCTTGTTGATGCTCACACCCAAGCCCAGCATCAACCCGTAGGCAATGAAGATGGGCGTCGTGCCGTGCCAGATCCCGAGTACGGTAAAGACAAAGAAAAAGGTCAGCACACCAAACAGCGGCGCCATCCTGGACGAAGGCCAGCGTGTCAGAAGGACCGCCATGATCGGGTTGAATGCATATTGTTTGAACCAGTTCGACAACGTCATGTGCCAACGGCTCCAGAATTCGAGCATACTGCGCGACAGGAACGGACGGTTGAAGTTTTCGGGCAGTTCCAATCCGGCAAGCCGGGCAATTCCGATGACAATATCCATGTAGCCGGAAAAGTTCATGTAGAGGTAAAAGGTGTAACAGGCGGCCGCGACGCTAAAGAGCAGCACCATCTTGGGCAAAGCCACGCCCTCCTGCGCGAAAAGCTGCGGCGTCACGTTGTCGAAAACGTAAAGGGCGCTGGCCGCGAGGATCAGCACCTTGGCATATCCCTTGACGATACGGACAAGAGTTGCGCGGATCATCAGTGTCTGCGCCGGTAACGGCGACAAGAAATTCGCCTTGAAGCTTTGGTACCTGTCGATGGGGCCGGACACAAAGGCGAGGAAGTGTGTCGTGTAATTCAGGTAGTCAACCAGCGACACCTTATACTCCAGCGTCCCTTCGACACCGTCGTAGATCATGTGCAGGATACGGAACAGAATGTAGGACAGACCCAAGGTGGAAAATACAATCGGCACCTCGGGCAGGAATGCAGCAAGTGCATAACCCTGAAGCCAGATGAACAGCGCGACGATCACCGTGACCCATGTCCAGCACAACAGACGAGACGGGTGCCGTTGCACGGTTTTGATCGCGCAGAACCCCAACAAGAGGAAGCCCGCCAAGGGCAAGGCACCGATAGGTGACGCAAAGACACCCGCCAGAAACAGCAGATTGGCCCCAAACAGGACCGCAGACTTCCCGACGTTATGAGACTGCAACCGGAATAAGAGAACAAAGAGAAGCGATAGGCCCAGAAATGCGGGCGAAAAAAGAGACACGAAACAACTCCAAAAAATTGGCAGTAGTATAAAATTCAAAAATTGTGCGATCTGGCCAAAAAATTAGTTCAGTTCTACAGAAACGGAACGATTTGGCGTGTCGCAGAAACGTAAATGCAAGTGGCGGCAGGAAAATCTGCGCGGAATATGACATCAGCATAAGAGCACGAGCTGATTCGGAAAAGAGAAATAGGCATTCTACCCTTGCGGGAAGTCACTCAGCTTATTGGTGCAGACTTTCAAGAAAAAACCAATGTCGTTGTTTCCTGTTCGATCAGCTCGATCAAAAAACCGAGCGGGGCATAGAAAAACTGGATGTGCGCGCCCTCGAATGCCACCGCAGGTGCAGGCACCGAAACCGCAATGCACCCTTGCGCTTCGAGGTGAGCCGCAGCCGCAGCCAGATCGGGGGTGATGTAGGCCAGGTGGTTGAGGATATTCTTACCTGACTTCAATGCCTGTGAAATAGGCGACTCCGGGGCGCTGGGTGCGATCAGTTCATAGATCATACCGCAGGCGTCCTTGGCAAATTGCACATGTACTTTCTGGATCGGGTCCATTGTGGGAGCCGTCCAACCGGAAATGCCGATTGTATCGCCTAAAAATGCGCGGCCTTCAGCCAGATCGGCGCAAACAATCCCAAGATGATCAAAACTCAACTTTGCAGACACAATAAACCTCTTAAATCAGGATTTCTTTCTATGGCGTGACGATAGGTCGTTGAAATAATTGTGGCAATGCGTAACATCAAAGGGCTTGGACCCGCCAATCGCCTGTCCAATGCCTTTTGCTTCATACCATTTTTAAAATCGATTTTTGAAATTTCACACCATTCTCGCTTTCAATAGTGGACTATTTTTAATGTATGTTCCTACAGGGCAGTTCGCCCGGAAAAACGCGCCTTCCAACACCGGACTGCACGTATGACAACTGCCAAATCATCTCTGGGCGGCGGTATCTGGGTCACGGTCTCACGGGTCCTGGCGCAACTGATCCAGTTCGTGATCTTCATGGTGGCTGCGCGCATCCTGCAACCGGCCGAGTTTGGTATCTTTGCGCTTGTGGCGGCGGTGATCGTTTTCCTGAACCAACTCGCGATTGCCGGCTGGTCAGAATACATCCTGAACTGGCAGGGCGAAGTTGCAAGGCTGCGTCATGCACTGTTCGTGGCCTGTGTCGCCGGGGCCTTTCTTGCTGTTGCAGGGCTTGTGATGTCCTTGCCGATTGCGATGCTGTTCAAGCAACCCGCTGCCGCGCCCCTTGCAAGTATACTGTCATTGTCCGTGTTCTTTGCCGCCGTCGCCTCGGCCTATGCAGGCGTGCTGATCTGGCAGCACAAGCTTGCCGCATCCGCCATTTGCCCGTTGCTGGGCGAGGTCATAAATCTTGCCGTGGCCATTCCCGCCCTGTTATCCGGCCAGGGCATCATGGCTCTGGCATATGGCAGACTGGCCGGTGCCGTGGTTTTTTGCCTGTCCGCTATTGCCATCGCGCGCCTCGCGCCCGCGATCGCGCCGCAGCGATCAATCTACCACGAGATTGCCCACTATTCCTGGAACATCACCCTCACACGACTGCTCAGCGCGGCACGCGCCTATGGCGCAACGCTGATTGTTGGTGGCCTGATGGGCCCAGCTGCCGTCGGTTATTACCGCGCCGCCCAACGGGTGATCGGTGCGTTCGAGGAAATTGTGAGCGAACCCGTTCGGGTGCTGACCTGGAGTTTTTTCCGCAAGCTGCCCCGATCCGAACCCACGCACGCAACTTTCGGACCGGCAGCGGACCGCTTCTTTCCCATATTGATATATGCAAGCGCCCCGCTGTTCGTTGGGATCGCGATCATGGCCGATGATCTGGTGCGGGGCATCCTTGGCCCGGATTGGGACGCTGCGGTGCCCGTGGTGCAGATTTTGTCGATTGCAGCGTTGATACGTGCTTCCGGCACCGCATCAATCCCGATCCTGTCCCTGGTGGGCAAGGTCAAACTCCTACCACGTTACATGCTGATCTATGCGTTGGTAACGCTGGCTTGTATCGCGGTCGGTGCGCTGTTCGGACTGATCGCCACGGCAGTGTCCGAGATTGTGGCGGCATTGGCGGTCTTTGTGATCAGTGCAAAGATCATGCAGCACCACACCGGGATGCGCTGGACTTTCATTTTCGCGGCCAGTTGGCCCGCGCTTCCGGCCTTGGCCTTGTCAATCGCTGTGCCACTTGTCGCAGACCGGTATGATCTGCTGACACAAGTTCACCCCCTGCTGCGCTTCCTGATGCTTGGAGTGGCGATGATCATCGTTTACCTCCCCACCCTCACGCTGTGCGACAGGACCTTGTGGTCACGTCTTTCTGGGCGCGATTCTGGTTAGAATTTGTCCCGGATTACCGGTCCGGTTAACCAAAAATTCATCTTTTGAAGTCATCAAATTCTTTGCAGGCGGAGAAATGTGATGAAGTTTGATGTAGAAATTGACGATTTTCGGCGGAGATTGGCTCAATAGGGTCAAAACCAGTGCAAATTCTCTCATGTAATTTACAAAATTTGCAATTTTGCAACTTTTCACGATGTTGGTTGGGAAAAGACACCAGCTGGTTTGCACTTTCTGGAGAAATTCGGCGAACATAGGAAACGGAAATTCAAAAATGACCTTAGCACATTGCAGAGATGCGAATCTGCGACGAATCGTGGTCGAGTTCTGTGCCTTGTTTTGGGCTTTATTTCTGTCACTCCTTCCATTGCTCACCCCATAAGTTGCATAATTCCGCACCAATTCCACCATAGGTAAGTGATTGTTGACTTACCCTGAAGCAGGCCAGATTGGTCGCCTCGAAATTCTTTACCCTAGGTCAGACGCAAGATGAAGCGCCGCCAAAATAGGCGGACACTACAGTTTGTGGTGAAATCGGCTCAATCACCACCCTGGATTGAAGTTCCCTTCGGCCCTAATGCCAGAGTTAACAAATTAGCTTTGGCCATTCAGAAATAATGCCTTAATCTAGCCTCAATAGAACGTCTAAATTTTTAATCTTGCTATTAAATAGTCGGACTGACCTGCTGCTAAATTTAAATCAGAGCACAGGCCCTAATTTCTAATCAGTTCCGATAATTTGCCTAAGGACTTCACATGTCGGTTGATGAATCAAAGTCGATTCCGACTGCGATATTTTATGACGCAAACCAAAGCCTTATAGATGGCTTTGCCAGGACAAGTGCCGCCGTGCCTGACACGGTGGCACTTGCCGGTGGCAATTCTCGTTACACCTATTCTCAAATGACCGATGCATCCGACAGGATTGCGCGGCATCTTTTGGCGATTGGTGTCAAACCCGGTGACAATATTGTCTTGATTTCAGACCGCACGGCAAACGCCGTGTTGGCGATGACGGGGATCATGCGTGCAGGCGCGGCCTATGTCCCCCTTGATCCCGCCTACGATTCCAAACAATTAACCTATATAATCAAGGACAGCCGTCCCAAGGTCATCCTGTGGGACACGCCCTATGGCCACCTTTCCCGGTCCCTGTGCCCAAAGAAGGTTGACCGTCTGAGCGTTCAACGTGCGTTGGACACTCACGTGGACGGGACTGACGCATTTCCAAACCTGCACGGCGATGATCCTTGCTATGTCATGTACACCTCGGGTTCCACCGGCAAACCCAAGGGCGTTGTCTTGCCACACCGCGCCATCCTGCGGCTGGGGTACGATCAGCCCACCGGGCAAGTCCTGCGCGGCGATGTGGCGCTGGCCAATTCGACAATCGCCTGTGACGCTTCGATGTGGGAAATCTGGGGGCCGCTGCTGAACGGTGCAACCGTCGCTTTGGTCACCCAGCCCAAGCCCGCGCTGGACGAAGTGGCGCGGGTCATTCGCGACGAAAAGGTAACCGTCACCTATTTTTACACCGGCCTCGCGCACTTGATGATCGAACATCACCTTGACGATCTGGCGGGCCTGCGGCTGTTCGGGGCGGGTGGAGACGTCATGTCGACCTCGCACATTCGCAAGTTGACCGAGGCCTATCCCCACATCGATGTCATCAACTGTTATGGTCCAACCGAAAACTCGGTTCTGACCACAATGCACAAGGTAACGCCCGAAGATCTTGTGACGGGCCCGATCCCCATCGGCATTCCCACAGGTCATTGCGACTGTTTCGTCATCGACGAGGACCGACAGGTTGTGCCCGACGGCGCGCTGGGTCAGCTGGTTGCCGCAGGCCCGGGCGTGGCATTGGGATACCTAAACCAACCGGACAAGACCGCAGAAGCGTTTATACCCGATCCGCGTCCGGGTCACGAGGGGCTGGTCTATCTGACCGGTGATCTCGCGCAACGCCGCGACAGCGGCATTTACGATTTCTTCGGACGCGCGGACCGCCAAGTCAAACTGGGCGGGCGCCGGATCGAACTGGACGAGGTCGAACACCACCTGCGGGAGCTGCCGATGGTGACCGATGCCGCCGTCGTTCTTGCCACCGACAAAGGTGGCCGCAAGCGGATCGCGGCATTCATCAAACCGGCACGCGACATAGACGGCGATGACACCGGATTTATCCGCGAAGTGTTGTCCGCCCTGGGTGAGAAACTGCACGACGGTATGCTGCCGCGCATCAACAGGGTCGTTGACGACTTTGCCCTGACAGCGAACAACAAGGTCGACCGCAAGGCGTTGCTGGACCTGCTGAGCAAAGAGACCGCATCCGACACGACAGATGCGCCTGAGCAGGCGACCAACACCTCAGAAACGCGCAGTGCGCACCAAATATCTAAGCTGATCGTGGCGCGTTGGAAACAGGCGCTTGGCGATATCGATCCCTCACATGACACGACATTCTTTGACGCGGGCGGCAGCTCTCTTGAATTGGTCGACGTGCACGCCGGACTGATCAAGGATCTGGGCGTTTCGTTCGATATCATGGTGATGTTCGAAGCGCCCAAGCTGGGGCAACTGGCAAGCAAGCTGGCAGACATCGTGGCCCAAGCCCCCCCGAAAGCCCGCCAGACGAAAAAGCCCGCCAAAACAGCCGCCGCGCCATCCCACGACAACCTGCCCGATACCGCCATCGCCATCGTCGGCATGGCCGCACGCCTACCGGAAAGCGACAATCTCGACCATTTCTGGCAACATCTGTGCAACGGCGAAAACCTGATCCGCCCGTTCGCGGCAGAAGACGCACAAGACAGCTACAGCGCAGCCGAACGCGCCTCGGCTGCCTACGTGCCCGCGCGCCCAGAGCTTGCAGATGCAGGCATGTTCGACGCGAAATTCTTTGGCATGTACCCGCGCGAAGCAGCCCTGATGGACCCGCAAGCACGGGTGTTCCTGGAAATGGCGCACGAGGCGCTGGAACGCAGCGGCCACGCCGCCCAACGCGATAACGTCAGCGTCGGTGTCTTTGCGGGCTGTTCTATGAACTCGTACGTGATGCAAAACATGCTGGGCGACCGCGCCGAGACCGAGGCATTCACGTCGAATTACCAAACCGGAAAATTCGCCGAAATCACCGGAAACATGCCCGACTGTCTGGCCACCCGCGTGGCCTTCAAACTGGACCTGCGCGGCCCTGCCATGACCGTGCAAACAGCCTGTTCGACCTCGCTGACGGCGATTGCCCAGGCGATTTTGAACCTGCGAACAGGGCAAGCGGACATCGCGCTGGCCGGCGGTGTCTCAATTACCTTCCCGCAGAAACGCGGTTATATGGCTCAGGATGGCGGGCTGGCCTCGGATGACGGGACCTGTCGGCCTTTTGACGAGGCTGCATCCGGCACGGTGTTTTCCCACGGTGGCGGTGTTGTGGTTCTGCGGCGGCTGAAGGATGCGCTTGCAGACGGGGATCATATTCATGCGGTGATCCGTGGCGTCGGGATCAACAACGACGGCGCGGACAAGATTGCCTTTACCGCGCCGACCGTCAACGGACAGGCCAACGCCATCCGCCGCGCCCATGCAGATGCCGACGTTTCCGTTGATACGATTTCATATGTGGAATGTCATGGCACCGCCACGCCCATGGGGGACCCCATCGAAGTCAGCGGATTGCGACAGGCGTTCGGGCCGGGCTTGCCCGAGGCAAGCTGCGCGTTGGGATCGGTCAAGGGCAACCTTGGACATATGGATGCCGGGGCGGGTGTGGTCGGGGTGATCAAAACCGTCCTGATGATGACCCACCGCACCCTGCCGCCACTGGCGAATTTCAAAAAGCTGAACTCGCGTATCAACCTTGCAGGAAGCCCGTTCCGCATCCAGGCGCAGGGCGCGCCCTGGACTGCGCCCTATCCCCTGAGGGCAGGGGTAAGTTCGTTTGGCGTGGGCGGCACCAATGTGCACCTGGTGCTGGAAGAAGCGCCGCTGCCTGTTGATATCGCACCCCCTGAAGGCGTTCAGACACTGGTACTGTCGGCCAGATCACGCGAGGCGCTGGCCGAGATGAAAGACGCGCTGGCCGACGCGATCGAGGCGCCGGACGCGCCCGCGCTGGCCGACATCGCCTTTAGCCTGCAAGATGGCCGCGCGGCTTATGACCTGCGCCTTGCTGTCTCGGGCGACGATCGCAAAGCGGTTGCGTCCTCTCTCCGCACTGCCAGCCTGCCACGCGGCGCGGCGCTTCAAGGCGATCCACGGGTGTCGTTCATGTTTCCCGGTCAAGGGTCGCAATACCCCGGCATGGGCAGCGGGCTTTACGAAGCAGAGCCGGAATTCGCGCGCTGGATCGACCAAGGTGCTGAAATATTGCGCCCGATCCTCGGTCTCGACGTCAAAACGATGCTGTGTTTCGGTGACCCATCCGACAGGGATCTTGCCGCTGCCCTGCGCGAAACGCGGCTGACGCAACCTGCCCTCTACCTGACCCAATACGCCTGCGCGCGCTTGTGGATGGCGCGCGGCGTCCAGCCTGCGGCGATGATCGGGCATTCGGTGGGCGAATTCACCGCCGCTGCCCTCGCGGGTGTGTTCAGCTTTGAAACCGGGTTGAACATCATCAGCCAGCGCGGGCAACTCATGCAGGACCAGCCCGGCGGCGCGATGCTGTCGGTGCGGGCCACGCTGGACGAACTGGCGGACCACCTCGAAGCAGGTCTTGATATCGCCGCGCACAACGCCCCGCGCCTGAACGTGGTGGCGGGCGAGACTGCCGCCGTCGACCGGCTGGAACAGCGCCTGAAGGCGGCAGATATCGCCTGTTCGCGGCTGCACACCTCGCATGCGTTCCATTCGGCCATGATGGACCCTGTCAGCGACAGGCTGGCCAAGGCGCTGAAAGACATACCGCTGGCGGCACCCCGGATACCTTACGTGAGCTGCGTCACCGGAACGTGGATCACCGATGGCGAATGCACCGATCCTGCTTATTGGGCGCGTCAGGCGCGCGCGCAGGTCAATTTTGCCGACGCCATCACCGTACTCGCGGCAGATGAACCTGCGATCCTGCTCGAAGTCGGGGCCGGCAACACCCTGTCATCGTTCTGCGGCCAGACCCTGCCGCGTGATGCTGCCGTTGCAATTGTACAATCGCTGCCCGATCACACCCGGCCTGAAAGCGACACCATCGCAATGGCGAACGGGTTCGGCCGCATTTGGGCCGCAGGCGGATCTGTTGATTGGGCCAAGCTGGGTCCACGCGGGCACCGTCGGGTTGAGCTGCCAACATATGCGTTCCAGCGCAAGCTTCACTGGGTCGACCTCGCGTCCACCGAAAATGCACCAGCCGCCGCTCCGGTTTCCCCTCAAACGACCGCTCCGCAAAAGGAAGCCCCGATTATGACCGCGCCGTCCATTCAACACCCGTTTGATCGCAAACCCCGGTTGGTAACCGAAGTGCTGGCCTTGCTCAGCGATGTCTCGGGCGAAGAGCTTACCCCTGATGACGCAGAAGCGACATTCCTTGATCTGGGATTTGACTCGCTGTTCCTTGGGCAGGTCGCGCAAAAGCTGGGGGCGGAATACGGGCTTGAGGTGACCTTCCGCGAGCTTCTTGCCAAATACCCCACGGTCGCTGCCGTTGCCGGGCTGCTGGATGAAACACTTCCTGCCGATGTGGTGGAAGCGCCCGCAACGGTGGTGGAACAGGCCGCAATTGCGCCTGCACCGGTCGTCGCGACGACACCCCCGGCTGTCGCACCGGTTGGAGCAGTCTCTGACACTGCCGCCACATCCGTGATGCAGGCCCAGATCGCTGCGATGCAGGGGCTGTTCTCGCAGCAACTGGCGACGCTATCGGGCGCACCTGCCGTTGTGCAGCAAGCGCCAGCGCAGCCCGTAGCGCCGCAGCCCCCCGCCGCGCCACAGGCAGAGGTCATCCCGTTGCCAAAGCCAGAACCAGCCGCGACGGTTGCCACAAAGGCGAGCACGACCTTTTCCATCGGGCGCGCCACCAACGCGGGCGGCGGTGACCTGACAGCTGAACAATCGGCTTTTGTCCGCGATCTGGCCGCGCGTTACAGCGCCAAAAGCCCGAAAACAAAAGAATACGTCGAAACCTACCGACCGACGATGGCCGATCCACGCACCGCCGCAGGTTTTCGCGCCGAATGGAAGGAACTTGTGTTCCCCGTGGTTTGCGACCGCTCCAAGGGGTCCCGGATCTGGGACATCGACGGCAATGAATACATCGATCTGGTAAGCGGGTTCGGGCAGACCGCTTTTGGTCATACGCCTGATTTCGTGGTCGAGGCGATCACCCGCCAGATGGAGCGTGGATTTGCAATCGGCCCGCAAAGCGACATGGCAGGCCCGATCGCAGAACGATTTGCGCGCTTTGTGGGGCACGAACGCGCGGCGTTCTGCAATACCGGTTCAGAAGCGGTAATGGCCGCCATGCGCGTCGCGCGTACCGTGACCGGGCGCGACAGGATCGTGGTCTTTGGCAATGACTATCATGGCCAGTTCGACGAGGTGCTGGTGAAAGGCAAGAAAAGCCTGAACGATCCTACCGCCCTGCCCCTCGCCCCCGGCATCCCCCGGTCCAGCCTGTCGTCGATGGTGGTCCTGCCCTATGACGATCAGGCCAGCCTGGACTGGTTGACCGCCAACATCACGACCATTGCCGCCGTGATCGTGGAGCCGGTGCAAAGCCGTCATCCCGACCTGCGGCCGCGTGAATTTGTGAGGTCGGTGCGCGACATCACGCGCGACGGCGGGGCTGCCATGGTCATGGACGAGGTTGTGACCGGCTTCCGTGTCGGACCACGCGGCATGCAGGGCGTCTGGGACATCGCCCCGGACATGGCGACCTATGGCAAGGTCGTGGGTGGCGGCATGCCCATCGGCATGCTGGCAGGGTCAAAGCGGTTCATGGACGCGCTGGATGGCGGACAATGGCAATTCGGTGATGCGTCAGTTCCCGAAGCATCGCCGACCTTCTTTGCCGGCACTTTCGTACGCCATCCGCTGGTTCTTGCCGCGATGGAGGCCACGATGGATCACATCGACGCGCATGGACCCGACCTGTGGGAACGGACGGCGGATTTGACCACTGAGACCGCAAGGCGGCTGAATGATATTCTGGCCGCACGCGGCCTTGGCCGAGTGGTCGAAAGCTATTCAAGCTGGTTGGTCCCGCAGGTCACCGATCTGGATCCGAACGCTGTGCTGCTTTACCCGCTGATGCGCCTGGCCGGAGTGCATGTGCAGGTCGGCTATGCCTTTATCTTCACCACGGCGCACACGCAGCACGATGCCGACACCGTGGTCTCCGCGTTCGAGAATGCGGTCGACACACTGCGTGCGGTCGGCATCCTTGGAAACGGCACATCGGTGCCGGTGGCCTTGCCCCCCGTGGCCGCGGGGGCGGCGCCAACCAAAGGCATCCCTCTCACCGAGGCCCAGCGCGAGATCTGGATGACGGCACAGCTGGGCCGAACTGCGTCATGCTGCTTTAACGAAAGTGGCTCGCTGGAACTCAGTGGACCGCTGGACCTGGATGCACTGCAAACGGCGCTGGATCAGGTAATTGCCCGCCATGACGGGCTGCGCATGGTGTTTGCACGCAGCGGCGAAACCTTTGACATTCTCGATCCCTACACGCTGCCGCTGAAACTGCATGATCTGAGCGATGCAGACGATGCCGCAGTCGAGACGCTGCTGGCCGAAGATGCCGCGACCGAAATCGACATTGTCACAGGGCCACCGCTGCGCGCCTTTGTGGTGCGCCGGACTGCTGACAAACATCTGCTGGTCCTCAACGCACATCACATCGTTTGCGACGGCTGGTCCTTTAACGTCATCGCTCAGGATCTGGCTGCATTTTACACCCAAGCCGTGAACGGCACGCCGGCCAATCTGCCGGACGCACCTTCGTTTGCGAAATTCGCTACGGAAAAGACGAGCGCAACTTCCGCGCCCGAAACACTCGCATTCTGGCGCGACCGGTTCAAGGACGTGCCGGACCTGCCCGAGCTGCCCACAGACCGCGCACGCCCCGAGATAAAATCCTTTGCAGGCGCCACATGCACGGCACTTATTTCCGGTGAGGTGATGCGCGCAGCACGCAAGGCCGGTGCGGCGCAAGGCTGCACACTGTTTTCAACACTCTTTGCCGCATTGCATATCACCGTTGCCAGACTGACCGGCTCCGACGACATCGTTCTTGGTGTGCCGACAGGCGGGCAGGCTTTGCTGGAAAATCAGGCGATGGTCGGGCATTGCGTTAACTTCCTGCCGATCCGCGTCGCGCAGGAACCGGACATGCAGACTTCGGCCTTTTTGGCGCAGGTCGGCACGACGGTGATGGATGCTTTTGACAATCAGGATTACACCTATGGCACTCTGGTGCGTGATCTCGACATTCCAAGATCGCTCAACCGCCTGCCCCTGACCGAAATCCAGTTCAATCTGGAACGCCTCAGCGAAGGCCTAGAGATGGGTCCGCTAACGGTCACCATGACCCCCAACGCCAAACGTGCGGTCAATTTCGATCTGTTTTTCAATGTGGTCGAACGCAAGGACGGGCTGCGGGTCGATGTCGACTATAACACCGACGTCTTTGACGCCGACACGGTGATGCGCTGGGTTGGCCATCTTGAAACCGTGTTGGGCGAACTTGCGGCCGACACCGCGCGCCCGCTGGCACAGCTTCCGATCACCTCGCGGGACGAACAGGTCTGGCTGGCCGAGACGCTGAATGCCACGCAGGTGCCAGTCACCGCCGTGCAGACGGTGCATGCGCGCGTCTCGCAAGCTTGCACCCAACATGCAGACCGCGTCGCAGTTGAGGACAGCGAAGGACAGCACAGCTATGCCAGCATCGCCGCCCACAGCGATGCTATCGCGGCGGCGCTCCAAGCGCAGGGCGTCAAAAAAGGCGAGCGGGTGGCCGTGGCATTGCCCCGTTCAGCCCGATGCATCGCAGCCTTGCTGGGCGTAATGAAAGCCGGGGCCGCTTATGTGCCCATCGACCAGTCTCAACCCGCCGAACGGCTGCGGATGATCCTGAAGACTGCCGACGTCAGCGCCATCTTGCATGACGGCACAGAGACGCCCGACTGCGCCAAGGACTTGGACCTGCCGACGCTTTCACTTGAAACAATGCCCACAGCGGGAACGCCCGAACCGGTCGAAACGGACGGCGACACTGCAGCTTATGTCATGTTTACATCCGGTTCGACCGGCACACCAAAAGGGGTAGAGATCGGCCATGCTGCCGTCGTCAACCTTTTGGAATCCATGGCGCGGGACACGAACTTTGACCCCGAGAGCAGCCTGCTTGCCGTGACAACCATCATGTTCGACATCTCTGTTCTTGAATTGTTTATGCCGCTGATCTGCGGCGGGCGCACAGTGATTGCTTCGCATGATGATGTTCTTGACGGCTTCCGGCTGGTCACGCGGATCAAGCAGGGTGACATCAGCCACATGCAAGCAACACCGACATTGTGGAGCATGTTGCTGGAAGCCGGGTTTGAACCGGTTGAGGGCCTGACCCTTCTGGCCGGTGGCGAACCTCTGGCGCAGGATCTGGCGGACAAGCTTACAGCAGGTGGTGCGACGCTTTGGAACGTCTACGGCCCGACCGAAACGACCATATGGTCCGCCGCTGTGCGCCTTGCCGCCGGCGACCCTGTCACGATCGGCGGCCCCATCGCAAACACCGAAATGCATGTTCTGGGCCGCAACGACATGCTGCTGCCGGTGGGTGCAGTTGGCGAGTTGAACATTGGCGGGATTGGGTTGGCGCATGGCTATTTCCAACAACCCGATCTGACGCAAGCCGCCTTTCGCGACGTGACGCTGCTGGGGCAGCCACGCAGGCTGTATAAGACCGGCGACATGGCCCGTCGCCTGGCGGATGGCCGGATTGAAGTGCTGGGCCGTGCCGACGCACAAGTGAAATTGCGCGGTTTCCGAATTGAGTTGGGCGAGATCGAAAGCAACCTGCGCGCCCTGCCAGAGGTGTCCGCCGCAGCAGTGGCATTGCGACCTTCGCCACGCGGAGGGGATCAGTTGGTGGGCTATATTGTAAGCAAAACAGGGACCGAATTACAGGCCGAAACCCTTGCGCGCGCATTGGCCGATAAGGTTCCGGGCTATATGGTGCCGAGCGCCTGGGCGTTCCTGAGCAAACTACCCTCCACAGCCAACGGCAAGCTGGACCGCCGCGCCCTGCCCGATCCCGACACAATCGCCGATGTGACCGCACTTCATACCGCGCCCACCACCGAGACAGAGCGCAAGATCGCGCAGGTTTGGGAACACGTGCTGGGGCTGAAAACCGTATCCACATCGCAAACGTTGTTTGCATTGGGGGCAGACAGCCTGACGGTCTTCCGCATCGCAGCACGGTTGATCGACGCAAATGTGAACATCGAAGCGCGTCACCTGCTGGAGTATCCGTCGATTGCCCGACTGGCCGAGTTCGTCGATCAGCGCGGTGCGCGTGGAGGTACGGAAGGACCGAAAAAACCGTCGCTGCGCGCCTATCGCAGAACCGCCGCGAACAGTGCCTAAAGTCAAAACGGTCCGCTCAGTTTGACGCTGACGGACCAATAACCCTTATACGTCGCTGCACCGCACCTGTGCCATCGGGCTCTGACGGGCCAACTTCGAAATCAAGCGTGTCTCCGGCCGAAAGTGTCACGGTCATGTCGGTGATAGCCAACCCCTTGCGCGTCAGCTTTTCCGCCATGATCTGCGTGCGATTGTGCAGTATGCGCAACTGCGGCGCGTCATCCTCGCCGGGAACCTGCCAATTGGCTTCGATCCGGTAGGTGCCCGATGCAGAGGCCGTGAACCTTTCCACCGCGGCAAAGGGAACGCCCGCGAACCGGGCTGTTGTGACCCAGACATCGCCGATCTGAAGCGGTGACAAATCTGGTGCACCGCGCGTGCTGGTCCAGTTTCCGTCCACGATTTCAAGCGGCGTAAGGCCAACATCCGGGCGCAATGCATAATAGCTCCACGGGTGCTGGCCATATTCGTACATGTTGTCTGCGATCAGGACAGGTTGCGGGACACGAAAGGTCACCCCCTCGCCCCAGATGATGACCGGAGTGTCCGAAAACGTGGTGACAGGATCAATCTCGCGCCCCTGCGTGTCGAAAAAGCTGACCGCACCATCAACAGAGAATGCGCCGCCGCTGCCCCAGACCACATGCACCTGTCCTGCGCCAAAGCGATAGATATGAACCGTCGGATTGTTTCCCAGGCGCACCGGACGGCCCAGCGGAAGTATCTTTTGCTGCAGGAATGCATATGCCGCTGCTGCCGGTTTCCGGTTCTGCCCCGACAATGTGAGCAACCCCATGTTGGGCCACCATTCCTCGTCGCGCAGCGCGTACCAATAGGCTGACGTCACATCAGCGGCCGCCATCGCACTGACCATTTTGAACATATAGTCGGGTGCGGCCTGCGGATCATCGAACCAATGCCCGAATTCGGTCACCTCGATCGGTTTCTCGCCGCCAAACTCACGCATCAGCGCCTTGAGACGATCCAGCTCTGCGCGCAACGTTTCGGGGTGGTCGCGGTAAGGATGCACCGAAATTGCATCGCACGACAGCAGGCCACCATAGCGGAAAAATGCGCGATAATAGCCAATGCCCACCACGTTCAAACCACTGCAACTGAACCGAGCTGCAGGATGATCAACCTGCAGGCGCGCATCAACAGCGCGTGTGATGGCCGCAAAATAGCGCGGCGGGTCTGCCGCGGCGGGCCCGCCAAAAAAGTCCTTCGAGTTCACTTCGTTGCCGATTTCGATCCGCACCTTGTCCACGCCGTAATGCGACAGGATTGCAGAGATAAACGCCGCAAACCCCGCGCGGCCTTCGTCGGTGTGCGGGGTCTCGCCAAGATCATAAAGCGGGTTCGTTTCGTTGATCACCAGCAGCGGTCGAAAGCCGCGATCCAGCATGGGGCGCATATAGATATCTGCTGCCGAAAAATCATAGACGCCTTTTTCGCGCTCCACCCGCGCCCAGTCGATTTCGTCGCGCAGCGCCATGGCGCCCAGGCTGTCGGCCTCGTCCAGCAGATCAACGGACCAACCTTGCTTAAAGTGGGTCTGCGCGCCCAGTACGAAACCATTGTCCTGTTGGCCGAGGGCCGGGGCTGCTTGAAATGCGGCAAACGCTATGCCCTGTATCAACCCGCGTATCATGATCCGCTCCAGTCAAAGACATATCTGTCATTCAGGACGCTGAGGTGATGAATGCCCCGACTGCCCGGCAGATCGTCGGGGGTCCACTGACGCAGCAAAACCTCTTCAAAGCTTTTGTCATCCAGACGCGTGATTTCCATCAGGTTCAGCCCATAGCCGTAAACGCCATGGCTGTTATTTTGGGACGGGCGAAAAAGACGTCCGTTCAGAGGGATCAAAGCGCCTGCGTTGCGTGCGTGTCCCGCCCCGATTGCCACCGGATTGCGCGGATGCGGTGTCAGCCCACCCAATGACGGTCCGTCAATTGAGAAAAGATAAAGCTCGCTTGAATGGTCCTGAAAGGCAAAATGATCAGACAGGTTGGTCAGCAACCACCATTGCCCGTCTTCTGCATGCCACAGGATTGAATCGGCCAGATACATACCCTCGAACGCCGTTGCATGCAGGGTCCAGCCGGTCGGGAAGTCTGTAGCGCGCCAGACCTCAAGTCGACGCGACTGTTGGGTTTCGGGCATCATGAATATCTCGTCGCCATCGCGGAACACGAAAGGAAATGACAGGTGATAGGGGCAGGTCAACGCGGTGACAGGTTTGCCCAACCCCTGTGCCGTCAACTGTGCGGCCTCGATCCAGCCCGCGCCATCATCCGCGTTCATTGCCTCGTAGAACACCCAGGTCGTGCCATCATGTTCAAACAGGAACGGGTCCGCCATCGTATGACTGTGCGCGGGCAGGACTTCCGACGCAGCCAGGTCAAGATCGGTGGCACATCCCGCACCTGCAGCCAGCCGCCAGAACAACTGTCCCTTGCCACGGCGTGCCCGCATCCTGTGGCGCAACTTGACCGCCGCGGCTTTGGCAAATGACACTGCGTAACCCAGCGTCTCGGCGACATTTGGCTGAACGGGCGGAGGGATCAAGTCAGCCGAAGGCAACGCATCCAGTTGTCCAATGGCCAGATCATGCAGCGCCCGCATGATCAACAGCACCGATTTCTCCTCGACAAATGCGCCCGTCAACACCGCTCCGGGTTTCAGATTATAAGACGCCGAACGCACCAGAACATGGCGTGGCGCATGAATGGTCCTGGACAGGATTTCCACCGGCATCCGGGGGCTGGCGCGCTGCTTTGCTGATGCGGCGGGCCAAACTGCGGATGCGGCACCGGCAAAACGCACAGACCATGAACCATGACGCGCAAGGTGCAACTGAACATCCGACAAATCGCGCGCGCCCAGCACGATGGCCAGGTCGGCGCTGTCACTGTCTTGCGGCGCTCCGCATTGAGACAATGCGGAGAAAATTGCGCGTGCGCCTGACGTGTCATAGCGGCGCAACTGACCTGCGACGAGCCGGCGTTCGATTGAAAGGATACCGCCAAGCAGCACACCGCCGGGCCGGGCGGTACGGGCTCCCTGCCCTGCCACCACACCGACAAGCGTGACAAGCGGATCAACAGCCAACCGGTCCAAGAGCATTGCCTGCCAGTCCGCAATCGGATCGCGCGCGGCCCTGACAATCAGCACACGCAGCGGACGGTGTGGAACACGGTCCATTAGCGGCTACGCTGCGCAGAAAGCCTTTTTACCTTTTCTTCCAGCACGCCGAACACGCGATCAAAACCGGACCGGGTCAGCGCATCGCCATGCCAGCCATTGACCGGGTATACCGCTACGTCACGCGGCAGCTTGCCAGACCATCCCAACACACCGTCCCGCGGGACCAACCCTTGCGAGCTTGTTACAAACAGCGCGACCTCACCATCGTAGGGCTTGAAGGAATATCTGCGGGTCTGCGAGACGAGGCAGTCCACTGTGGCATCCACAAGCATTTCGATTTCGCCCCTCTTTGCAAGCAGACCAAGCTTGCGCAGGACCCCGGCAACAAAGCTGTTTTGCGAAAATACGTCGCGCCACATGATGTCACCACGTGCCCGCAGACCAAGATAATAGCGCAGACGCCGCAACCTGATACGCCACCTGTCGCGCATCAACGCCATGCCCGAGAACGCCTTGACCGCACCGGGGGCCCACGTGTCGATCATCGCAACGCTCGCCACTTGTGATCCGCCTGCCTGCAGGGTCTGCGCCAGCCGCAGTGCCACGCGTCCGTCGACACAAAGCCCGCACAGCAACAGTGGCCTGTCACCATATCTGTCAAGAACCATCTGCGTGGCCGCTGCTATCGACGGATCGAACCCGCTCTCACGCAGCTTGGACAGTGCGGCCTTGTCCGGAACACCGAGGTTGGCAACCGTGCAGTCGACCCCCATTTCGCGCGCGAGGGCATGATACATAAAGGGCTGGTTCACTGTCAGAAGCACAGGCGCGAGGTCCGAACCTGCGCGCAGTTCAATCAGATCCCAGATTCCTGAAGGCGCCAAAGGTTTTGTCCGCTTTGACTGCGTTGCCTTTTTTTCAGGTTGCAGCAATTCGCCAAGCCCGCGCAGCGTGGGTGTATTCAGAAAGGCGTAGAGACTGGGTCGTGTTCCGAAAATCTGGTCGACACGCGCAAGCATGCGCAAGGCAAGAACGGAATGGCCCCCCAAATCAAAAAAATTCCCGTCGGCCGTGATCTGATCCGGCGGCAGAACAAGGAGTTCTGCCCAAAGCGCACGGAGGTCTTCATATCCATCGAAAGCCACCGCGCTTTTTGTAGCGACGGATGCGACGGGTTCCGGTTCCAGCACCCTGTGATCGCTGGACAGCAAAACCGCCGCGCCACGGGTGGGAATGTCGGACAGACGCGTGTCGGGGGCATCTGTAATCCGCGCAAAGACATCAACCAGCAGGTTCGAAAACACCTCGATCGACGCAGCATCGAACAGGTTCGAATTATAGTCGATCATCAGGCGCCAACCCGCGTTGCGGCCCACGATGTTGACACTCAGATCATAGAGAGTGGCTGGCGAATGCGATGGCACCGACACCAGCTCGATATCGCCATAGCTGCCCTCTTTCAAAAAGGCTTTTTGCAGATTGAACATGATCGACACCAGCGGGATGCGAAGTGGGTCACGCACCGGGTTGATCACCTGAACCAGCTTGTCGAACGGCAGCATTTGATGCGCCAGTGCGCCATTGACGATGTCGCGTGTCGCTTCTGCATGACGGCCCAGCGTCGCGGTTTCGTCCACGTCGAACCGCAGCACGAGCGGGTTGGTGAAGATGCCGATCAGCGGTTCGAGGTCAACGTCCATCCGCCCCGCGACCTGCACCGCAAAACTGAGATCACGGGTGCCGGAATATAACCCCAATGCCGCGCTGAACGCCGCTGTCCCCAACGCGAAAACCGACGTGCCCAGCGATTTGGCAGCAACGGCCAGACGATCCTCGAAATCGGCGGGCAAGGCACGGATGCAGGCGGCGGTCTTAACCTCTCCCGCGGTGCGCGGACGGTCGGCGGGCAATTCGAAGTAGGGCGCGCCGCGCAATGTTTCCGTCCAATAAGTCTCTTCTTCCACCAATGCGCCGCTGTTCTCATAATCCTGAAGCCATTGCGCATAATCACCATATTGCAGGCACAGTTCCGGCAGTTCGGGTTCGACCCCACGTATCGTCGCGTCGAGGATCTGGCCAAGTTCGTGCCCCAGAACGCCAATCGAATAGCCGTCAAACACGGCGTTGTGCACCGCGATCAACAGTTCGGCCCGGTCCATCGATTTGCGTATCATCACAACCCGCAGCAAACAGGCGGTGCCCAGGTCAAAAGGCTGTTCGGCATGTTCGATGGCAATGGCGTTGATGCGGTCCGCGCATGATTTTTGATCCAGCGTCCGCACATCGACAAGATCAAGCTTGAAGTCGACGTGATCGACGACCTCCTGGACCGGCTCGCCGTCCAGCTCGACAAAGCGCGTCCTCAGGATTTCGTGACGGGAGATAATCCGGTCAAACGCGCTTTGGACCATCTCGCTGGTCGCGGGTCCACGCAATTCCCAGCGGACCGCCAGGTTAAGGCCACGGTTGCCCGGGTGTATCTGCTCCATGAACCAACAGCGTTTCTGGCCGATTGAGGTCGGAAATGTAGAAATCGCTTCGACTTCGGATAAATCTCTCATCATGGAATGTCCTTTGGACGGCCAATCGGAACGGTGTCCAACAGCAAATTTAATGACAAACTGAAATACGCAATCGCGCAAAAAATAAATGCGCAGGTTTTTTGAATATGGGCTTTTTCACATTCTCATCTCGATTGGCAAACGAGTCAAATAAAACCCTCTCTCAAAGCTTGCCATCGCAAGGCAGCGCCAATTTTCCCGCGATAGGTGAAATCTGACCGCAGTTTTTCGCAAAAGCTAATCCTTTGAAATTCAAGTTTATTGGCAAGATTCAAATGTGACGAAAAGTTGTCAGTTTTTTTACGACGGCCAGTTGAAGCTGCTATGATGCCCACAAGTTATTTTTTAATTTAGTGATTCGAGATGGTTGTTTTGATGTGCTATTTTCCGCACATAAATGTCCTGTTTTTGTGTCGTACCATGCTGCTGGCTGTTGCAATGGCAGCCTTTTCACCGACTGGAAGCGCCACAGCGGCGTCACCCGACGGATACATGATCAGCGTCGGGGACGAGCTTGAGTTTGACATTCTGGATGACAATGACCCGCCCCAGCGGTTTGTCGTCGGTCGCGAGGGGGCGGTGCAATTGCCCTTCATCGGCGGGGTGGTCGTCGGAGACATGTCGGTGGGCGATGCACGGCAGTTGATCCAGCGCACCTATGTCCAACGTGAAATTTTTGTCGACCCGCAGATCGAACTTTCGATCGGCAGCTTCCGCCCGATTTCAGTGCTTGGCGATGTAAAGAACCCCGGCAACTTTGACTACCAGCCACAGATGACCGCCGAGCAGGCTGTCGGGATGGCCGGCGGGCCGTCTATCTCAGCCAATAACGAAGAAGCGCGTGTGCTCGAGCTTCGGACGCTTGAAGGATCGCTGAACAGTCTTCAGTTCGAGCTGGGATTGCTGGCCGCCCAATATGCCCGTGCACAGGCGCAGCTGAAGCACGAGGAAAGCGCCGTCTGGGAAGGCGTTCCCCCGCAAATCCGCCGCGCCATCAGCCGCGAGATTTTTGAAGAACATCGCACCGAAGAAGACCGCATTATCGCCCTTCAGGCGCAAGACGCCGCAACACGCCGAAAACTGCTGAGTGATGCGGTCGAGGAAACCAAGGTCCGGATCGGATTGTTGGAAGAGCGCCGCGAGGTGCAAAGCTCGGTGCTGGAACGCTCGCGTGCTGAAGTCGAAC
Organism: Pseudosulfitobacter pseudonitzschiae; assembly: GCF_900129395.1. Classification (GTDB taxonomy): domain Bacteria; phylum Pseudomonadota; class Alphaproteobacteria; order Rhodobacterales; family Rhodobacteraceae; genus Pseudosulfitobacter; species Pseudosulfitobacter pseudonitzschiae. The sequence goes on along the minus strand of NZ_FQVP01000002.1, from coordinate 42,711 downwards.
GCGCAACCGCATTGGCCGACCGCGGATTGATCCCCAAAAACAGTCTGAACGCAAAAGAGCTGGAAGTGTCACAGGCACAGACCCAGCTTTTGCAACTGCGCGAACAGGCATCCGCTGCCAAGATCGAACAAGCCGAATTGCGCAGTCGCCTGTCTCAATTCGACACCGAGCTGGAGAAACAGCTTCTCACCGAAGCCCAGCGCACCCTCAGCGAGATCAACAAGGCCCTTTCGACGCGCGCCTCGCTGGAAGACCGGACACTGCTTTTGCGCCAGTGGATGAGCGCGGCCGCCGGACTCGAGACCGAATTGCTGCTGGAATATCAAATCCGGCGGCGGCGTGGAGATCAGACCGAAAACATCGTGGTCAAACCCTTTGACGAAATCCTGCCAGGGGATCTGCTGGTGATCGTGGTGAAACCACCTGAAGCGTTAGGGCAACCCGGATGAACAGGATCAGCCCACCAGAGCACAATATGTCCGTTGTCAGTATGGACCGCACCTTTATGCGTGAACACCTTCTGCCGCCTGTCGATGTCGTCTATCTCTATTCGATCCTGCGCGGCAAAGCGCGGCTCATCGTGCTTGTGATGGTACTGAGCGTTCTGGCGATGCTGTTTTTCCTGCAGTTCGTGCCGCCGCAATACACCGCCAATTCACAGCTGATGCTCGACACCCGCAAAGAGCGTATGACACCCGTCGAGGGCGTGGTGTCCAACCTTGACCTGACACAAGCCGTGCTGGCGGGAGAGGTCATCACGATCCGCTCCAATGTTCTTTTGGGTGAAGTCGTAGACAATCTCGATCTGGTGAACGTCCCCGAGTTTGACCCCCGTGTGCCGCGCAGCGAAGGATTGCTTCGAAAGATCAAGCGCGTGTTGCTTGGTGGCGAGAAACCGCATGAATATGCCGCGCGTATGCCGCATGAGACTCTGCGCTCCTGGGTGATCAACGACGTGCGCGGGGGCCTTTCTGTCTCTCAGCTGGGCGTGTCCTATGCCATCGGTGTCAGCTTTCAAAGCACCAACCCGGTGTTGGCCGCCGAGGTCTCCAACGCGGTTGCAGAGGCCTATATCCAAAGCCAGTTGTCCGCAAAGACCGAAGCGACCTCGCGTGCAAACGCGTGGCTGGCCGACAGGCTGGACGAGCTGAGCGTTCAGGTGGAATCAGCTGATCAGGACGTTGTCAGCTTCAAGGCGCAGATGATCGAGATCGCCAACGGCAACACCGAAAGCATCAACCAGTTGCTGGCAGAGTTGAACACCAAGCTTGTCACCAGTTCGACGGAACGTGCGGATGCCGAGGTTCGGCTGAACCAGGTTGAGACGCTGATGAAATCCGGCGGGCTGAGCATGGTTGCGGACGTTGTCACCTCACCACTGCTGGACACGTTGCAACGCCAGTATGCGGAGATTGCCGCGTCGCAGGCGGAACTGGCCAGCACATATGGTCCACGCCATCCTGACATGATCCGCATCGCCGCCCAGATCAACGACATCAACCGCAGCCTTGAAGGCGAATTGCGCCGCAGACTGGAAGCAATGCGCAGCGAAGTCATTGTAACCCGCAACCGAGAAGCCGCATTGCAGAGTCAGATCCAGGAAATTTCAAACCGTGCGGATTCCCTGGCAAAAGCGTCGGTCAGGCTCAACCAACTGGAACGCACGGCCGAAGCGACTCGGTTGGTCTACGAAAATTTCCTGTCACGTTTCAAGGAAACTAGCGCACAGGCAGATTTCCAGACACCCGAAGCACGTATCATCGGTCGCGCCGAAATACCTTCGACGCCGTCCGCCCCACGCAAGTCATTACTTTTGTTGACTGCAATGTTCCTGGGCATGTCAGGCACGATAGCCTTTGTCTTTATCCGCAATCTGGTTTTGTCACCTGTCCACACCCCAGAAGAGCTGTCCTCCGTGACCGGCGTGCCCAATTTGGCAATCCTGCCCTATGTCAGGAATTACCTGTCCCGGTTCAAATGGCTGCGCGATGAACTGAGCGGTGGTGGCGTGACCACGTATATGGAACACGTTCGCGCAATTCGAACGGCGTTGTTCGATGTCAGCCGCATGCAGAAACCGAAGATTTTGCTGGTCACATCCTCTGTGCCCAACGAAGGCAAATCTTCACTATGCTGTGCGCTCAGCCGCATCGCCAGCAATCCCAGACGGTCGGTGCTGGTAATTGACGCCGACCTGCGCAGGCCTGACCTGCGCGAGGCATTGGAACTGCCAGAGGATTCACCCTGCCTGCTGGACTATCTCCAAGGTACAACCGAGGCGAACGTGTTGCCGATCGCCTCGGAGCTTGCCGGAGCAGATATCATTTCGCCCCGACACTCGACCCGCGATGCCGCCGAATTGCTGCTGTTACCCCGGTTCGACGAACTGTTGTCCGAGATGTCAGAGATTTATGACCTGATCATCATCAACGCGCCGCCCGTTCTGCATCTGTCCGATGCGCTGGTGCTGGCCCAGCACGCCGATGCCACGTTGTTCGTGGTGAAATGCGGCCACACCCGGGCGCGGATGGTGCGCAACTCGGTCCGTCGGCTGGAAGAAGGCGGCGCCGACGTTGTCGGAACTGTCTTCACGATGGTGCGGCGTGCCGACCTCGCAGCAAGTCAGACAGATATGTACGCTTATGGATATTGAAGGTTTGTCACAATGAAGGTGGCTATCATTCATCACTGGCTGGTGGGTATGCGCGGCGGTGAAAGGGTGGTGGAGGAATTCGTCAGGCTCTATCCCGACGCTGATATCTTCACGCATGTCGCTGACCGTTCGACATTGTCGCCTTTGCTGGCAGGACAGCGCATTTTTGAAACCTCCGTGGCACGGCTGCCGGGTGCGCGTAAGCATTATCAGAAATATCTCGCCTTCATGCCGCGCGCGTTGGAGGAGCTGGATCTAAGCGCATACGATCTGGTGATCTCGTCCGAAAGCGGCCCGTCCAAGGGTGTCATCGTACCACCGCACGCCCGGCACATCTGCTATATCAACTCGCCAATGCGCTACATCTGGGATCACTACCCGTCCTATACCAGCAAGTTGAACTGGCTGGAGCGCGCCTACTTCTCCCGGCTCGCGCACCGCATGCGTATATGGGACGTGACCTCTGCCGCGCGGGTCGACCAATTCGTCGCCAACTCCAATTTTATCGCGCGTCGTGTCGATGCCTATTACAACCGGGATGCGACGGTCGTTAATCCCCCCGTCGATCTTGGCGCCTACAAATTGCCCGATACTGCCTCCAAGCGGGAACACTACATCTTTGTCTCGCAACTGGTGCCCTACAAGCGCGCTGATCTTGTCATCGAGGCATTTCGCGGGCTGGACCGGCCACTTCTGGTGGTCGGAGACGGCAGCCAGCGGGAAGAGTTCAAGAAGAACTTGCCACCCAACGTCACCTTGTTGGGCCGGGTGCCAAACGCCGACCTCCCGGGCCTGTATCAGAACGCCCGCGCACTGCTTTTCCCCGCAGAAGAAGATTTCGGCATCGTCCCGGTCGAGGCAATGGCATGCGGAACACCGGTTCTTGCCTATGGCCGCGGCGGTGCGCGGGACAGCGTGGTCGACGGCACGACCGGCCTGTTCTTTGGCCGTCAGGATGTGGCATCGCTACGTGACGCGATTACGCGTTTCGAAGCCATGGAAGACAGCTTTGATGCAGCAGCCATTCACGCCCATGCCACCCGTTTCGGCGCAGAGCGATTCCGACGCGAGTTTTCGGCGGTGGTCGAAAAGGTGCTCGCGCATTAGTCGCTCAGGACATGAACCGTCACAGACGACAATCCCCCCGGACCGGACGACAGCGTAACATGGGCCACCTGCCCCTCTGTCTCGTCGTAATTGCGCCCACCGGTGTTCAGATTCCGCTCAAGCCTCGGAAAGCTGCTGCCAGCGATACCCAGCCGCAGTCGGTGGCCGGATTTCAGAAAATAGGCAATGTCGCGCAGCTCAATCCGCACCTGATAGCTTTGCCCCGGGGTTAAAAGCGCAGGCCGTTCGATCCCATTGCGGTATCGCAACCGCAATGCGCCTTCCTGCAACAGCAATGAGCGCCCCTCGGTGTCCACATCTGTCACCCGTAAAACCAGATCTGTGTCGAGCACATCCGCCGACACGGTCAGATCGGCCCAGATCGGACCAGCCAACAGCATCGGTGCGTTCAACGGCGCAGAGGTGAATATCAGCACATCGGCACGGTCTTCGATGGCGTTCTGAAACACCGGACCACTCAATTCGTTCGGATCGCCGGTACAGCACAGCGCGCCACCAATAGAGGGCACCGGATCGAATGGGTCAGATCTAAACGACCATTGTTCGGGCATACCGGTTGGCGGCGCTTGTGACAGTGACTTTCCTTCTGCCAGATAAAACTGCACCGGTTTCGCAGGTGTCGGCGGCCAGGCTTCGGCAGTGCGCCACCGGTCCTCAACCAGTGCGTAATAGGAAAGCCGCGGCAGGTCTTGAACGGGACCGTCTGCCAGATGCTGATTCAGAAACCCTATGATAGTCTCGACAAACCCCAAACGGGTCTGCGGCGCGACGGGCAAGTCTCCGACGACCGTTTCCTGATCACTGCCCAGATACCCGCAATGTGTCCCTGAGGTCGCAATCATATGCGTTTCGACCCCACGATCCGCGACCGCTTTCGCCAACAGAAAGGTCGAACGAATACCCGGATCGTGCCAGCTGTCGATAAACAGTGCGGGCGTGGAAAACGGTTCCTGCCCGGTCACATATCCCGCCTTGCGCCAATAGTCTGCGTCGCCGAAGTGTCTGAGGAAATCCTCGTAATCGGTTGGATCAGATCGCATCAGGGCCACCACATCGATCACTGGCAGATGGGGCAGCGCACTTGCGGGTTCAATTGGATGATGGCCGGAGAACTCGGCGGTCTTGCCGCCAGCCCCGCCAAACCACCCCGCACTGGCGGCAAGGCCAAAGACCCCGCCCTCGAACGCACCGAAGTATCCGTAGCTGCCCCCAAGACTGCCGATCGCACCACCCGGCGCAATCGGCACCATTGCCTGATGCGCCGGATGACCTTGCGCCGCCAGCATCAGCTGCGATTCACCCAGAGCAGAGCAGCCCAATGTGCCAACCCGACCGTTCGACCATGGCTGCGCCACGATCCAATCCAGTGTCGCCGCTCCATCGGGTCCGGCATTCGGATAGGGCGCGAACACGCCTTCGGAGCCATGCCGCCCGCGCATATCCTGAACCACCACTGCGAAACCACGCGGAACCAGCTTGTCGACCCAAAAGCGCACCTCGCCATAGTCACGCTTGCCGTAAGGCAAACGCATCAACACCGTAGGCAGCGGCGCATCGGCTCCGGGCAAATACACATCCGTAGCCAGCCGAACACCATCGCCCATTTCGATCATCAGGTTGGTTTGATCAGGTGTGCCCGCCTGCACCTGCCAGGCTGCAAAATTCTTGATACGGCTTCCGACCCCGCGCCACGGCGTGATCAATACGCCAAGGACAAGCACCGTCAGCACCACGACCTGTGCAATCCGGCGGGGCGTCATGACACACCTTTACCGGCTGGACCGCGACAGATACGCTGATTTGATCTGGTCGAAAGGGTCCCCACATGAAGGTCGATCTGTGGCTTTGGTCGCTTGAGGCAGACACCCAAGCAGATCGTGGGCTGTTGTCGCCGGACGAATGCGCGCGCGCCGACCGCTTTGTAAAAGAGCGTGACGCCGCACTTTATGTTGCGGCACGCAGCCGACTGCGCCGGATTCTCGCAGCCGAAACAGGACAGGCGCCTGCCGATCTGATGTTCGACTATGGACCTCAAGGCAAACCCGCCCTGCACGGCGGGCCCGCGTTCAACCTGAGCCATGCAGGCGGAATGGCCGCGCTGGCGATCTGCGACACCGGTCCGCTGGGCATCGACATCGAGAAAATTCGCCCTGTCGAAAAAGAGGTGGCCACGCGGTTTTTCTCTGCCAGCGAGAACACCGCGCTCGCGTCCCTTGCACCCGACGAATGGCTGAACGGTTTCTACCGCTGCTGGACCCGCAAGGAAGCGGTGATCAAAGCGGTTGGCCAAGGCCTGTCGATGCCCTTGGACAGTTTCGACGTCACACTGACACCCGACGTCCCCGCCGCGTTGACCCGTATTGCAGGCGGTGTGGCAAACGACTGGCACCTGACGGCCCTTGATGCCGGGCCGGGGTTCATGGCGGCATTGGCGGTGCAGAGCTACGGCGCGCCGGTGCAGGTGCGGTGGCGCACCTTTGGCTAGGGAATGCTCAGCTTTCCCGTTCAAGATAATACCCCATACTCGTACTTGCCCCGAGGCCAGGATGCGTTCCGATCCGGCGTGACAACGACGGGATCACCCAGCTGTCGCGGATCGTGTACCCCATGTCGGTCAGTTCCCTTTCGAAGGCCGCGCGATTGCGTATCTGATATGGCAGACGCGCCGGTCCGATCTTTTCCAGCGTGACCACGGTGGCACCTTCGCGCGTTGCCACCTTGTTCAGCAGGATGTGGCGGGGCGGGCTGGGCAATTCTGCCACCATCTCGGCCAGTGGACGGTCGAGATATTGCAGCAAACCCGAAGCCAGCAGGACATCTGCCGCCCCCCCATCTGACAGAGCGTCGATAAAGTTCACTTCGGCAGGCACCGCGCCGCGCTGTTGCGCCGCACGCGATGCGCGGATGACGGCGGGCAAATCCTGCACGCTCCACCGTATCTCGGCCAGGGGCAGCAGATCGCGGAAGGCGATATATTTGGTCCCGAAATGCCCGCCCGCATCGACCACATGCAGGCCCGGTTGCATCAATTTGCCCAGCCAGAAAACGACCGGGTAATCCCAGATGTGCAATTGCGACATCAGTTCGAAATTCAGCGGCGCGACCTGGTCGTCGTCGTAGGAATTTGGCGTATCGCGCGGGGCGTGGGCTTTTGCGGTCGCATAATCAGGATAGGCTCCGACAAAGGCGGGGGGCCTGATGCCCAGGGCCATCAATCGTCCCCAACCTGTGGCAAGGGGGATGCCGACTGACTTTTCGACTGCCGCCCGCGACGCCTTGGCCACGTGTCTGATACCCATACATGCCGCCCCAATCTTGCCTTAGAATATGTTGCAGTATCAAACAGGCGGCGCGCCAGACAAAGCATAATCCGCCACGCTCGCGCTAATATGTTGGACTTTTATGTAATTGCGTTAGAATGGACGGGAGATATTTGGGATATTACCCATGGCAATTTATCCGGCAGCGGCAATATTTTTGCTGATCTGGCTGCTGCTGACCCTTCGCAACGCTGACAATGGGCTGATAATGGCAATTGCCGTTATTCCCTTTGGCATGTTCGCCGCAATTGTTGCGGGCGGCCTTTCCATGATTCTGGCGCATTTTTTGGTAGTTCTGACAATTGGTGCACTTTTGACCCGCGCCCTCAGCACGCGGCACGCCCCCGCTTCGACCAGGCTGCCACCCTCGGCAATCTATCTTTCAATCTTTGCAATCTACTCCCTGTTTTCCGGCCTGATTCTGGTTCGGCTTTTTCAGGGGAAATTCCTGGTGTTCCCGCTCAGCGTAACACTCCAAGGCACGCTTGTAAGCACCTTCTATCCATCAACAATGATCCCGCTGGCACCGAACAGCTCGAACATATCGCAGACATTTTTCATCTTGCTGTCGGCCATGTTTTTTATTGCTCTGGTTCTGGTCATTCGACGGCGCGGACTTGAGTTTATTTCGAAAGGGATGGCGTGGGCGGCGGGGCTGAACGCCCTTCTGGGCCTCATGGATTTGTTGCAGCTCGACCCGATCCTGAGCTTTGTGCGCACCGCGGATTATGCGCTGAACAACGAGCATATGCTGGGAGGGCTTTCGCGCGTCATCGGCGGCTACTCCGAAGCCGCGGCCTTTGGCTCGGTGTCTGCCGCCCTTTTCGCTTATTTTGCAATGACCTATCTGATCACGAACAGAGGCCGCGAGGGGTTACTGGCACTGGCCAACCTGTGCTGCGCCCTGCTGGCTGTATCAAGCACAGCCATCCTGGCGATTGCTTTGGCGTTTGTGCTGATCCTGATGCACGCGCACATCTACCTCAGAGCAGGCATTTCGCGCAGTTTCGCGCACCACCTTGTGATCGCTATGGCAGGCCTGATCATCGTGATCTGCCTTGCGGTTCTGCTGACCCCGGCCGAGACATTCGTCGCGCGCATGCTCGACACGCTTTTATTCTCAAAAAGTGGCTCCATGTCGGGGCTGGAACGCGCGGCGTGGGCGAAAAGCGGTCTGGATGCGTTCATCGAGACCTACGGCCTGGGCGCCGGTGCAGGATCACTGCGCTCGAACGGCTTTGCGATGGTGCTGTTGGGCAATGTCGGCTTGCCGGGAACGATCGCCTTTGTGATGTACCTGTGGCACGGCATAGGAAAGCCTATTTCGGCGTGCACTCCGATGCAGGCGTCCAGCTTTTACGCCGGTCGCGTGGCAGCGTTGACGCTGCTTGGATCGATGATGGTATCGGCAACGGGACCTGACCCGACCCTGCTGTTGATGGCCACCGTCTGCGTCAGCGTCATCGCCCGGGAACAGGCCAAGGCGGGGTCCTATGTGGCCCCGGCAATCAGTATGCGCACGGCATAACGGGCCGGATTGTTTCCATAGAATCAACAAAGAAACATGCAGAGGGCGGAATATTCCCTTTAAAGTAGTAGTTTAACATTTGGTAAATAATTTGCCACATTTCTGACAAATTCGCCTATACTTTTTTCGATAGCACGATTCGAATTATTTTTAACAACTCTCCTTTTTTCTAAAAAAGAGCTTGTGCAATGTTTTCTGAAATTAATCCCTCTCCGGGTCCGGCTCGGAGAACCTATAGACCTGTAACTATTGAAAAGCCTGTTTCGGCAACCCCAGCCAAATCGGACCCGGCAGAACCATCGAAACTGAACAATTTTGCCAGATCCCTCGTGGACAGGGTATTTTCCCTTTTGATGCTGCTGTTTTTCCTGCCTTTTTTCGCCACCATCGCAGCGATCATTCTTTTCACTGAAAGGGGCCCGGTTTTCTTCGCGCATGAAAGAATTGGAAAGGACGGAACGACATTCCGTTGCCTGAAATTCAGAACGATGTGCCTGGACGCCAAATACCAACTTGAACAACATCTGGCCAACAATCCCGAGGCACGCGCGCAATGGGAGAAAAACCAGAAGTTGGACGATGATCCGCGCATAACCTGCGTTGGTGAGTTCTTGCGCAAGACCAGCCTGGATGAACTGCCCCAATTCTGGAACGTTCTAAAAGGCGACATGGCTGTGGTTGGCCCGCGCCCCATCGTCGCCGATGAAATGCCCCGTTATGGCGACCAGCTTTCGGCCTACCTATCGGTCAAACCCGGCATCACGGGCCTGTGGCAGGTCAGCGGCCGCAGTCTCACGACCTATGACGAACGTGTCGCGCTGGATGTTGAATACGTGCAAACCCGAAGCTTTTTGAAAGACGCTGTGATCGTCCTCAAAACGATAAAGGCAGTCGTGACCCTGGAAGGCGCTGGCTGACCTTTCAGGCCGCGAACAGGAAATATACGGCAACCCAGAACACGAGACAGCCTGCAATCACAGTAAGCCTTAACACCGGCTTGGGAACTGACGAAATAAACTGTTTGCACTGCGCTTTCAGGCCGAGATCGTTACCACGGTTCATAGTCAATATCTGTGTCGCCCCAACTTAAGTTTAGCTGTCGGTATAGCAGGGAACTTTGAATGAAAGAAAGATTTAATGGCTGTTTTACAGCCAATTTAACGCAGGATTCCCAGAAATGCGTCTGATTGTGGCAATTCCGACGGCAGGGCGGCGACAGGTCATAGCGCCGACAGTGCGGGATATTGCCCGACAGACCCGCCTGCCCGATCTGGTTCTGGTCGTCATCGCCCAGGCAGATGACATTGATGCCGGTCAGTTGGGTGACCTGCCGTTCCCCGTCCAGATCGTCACCGGAGAGCGCGGCTCGACCCTGCAACGCAACGCTGCGCTCGATCTTATGGTCAAAGGCGATATTGCACTGTTCCTGGACGATGATTTTCTGATGGCTCCGGATTATCTGGCCAACATGGAAACCCTCTTTGCCAGCCGGCCAGATGTTGTGATGGCTACGGGAACTGTGTTGGCAGACGGCATACACGGGCCGGGTCTGCTGCACGGTGAAGGCTATAAAATCGCCAGTGCACCGGCGCCATCACTGCCGCCGCGGGCCGAAGAGATCTACAACTGTTACGGATGCAATATGGCCGTTCGTACAGACGTGGCGACTGAACATCGGATACGTTTCGATGCCCGCATGAAGCTTTATGCATGGCTGGAAGACGTGGATTTTTCCAGACAGATGGCTTTCCATGGCCACATCGTCAAATCCACAGCGATGCGCGGCGTGCATCTTGGCACCAAGGTCGGGCGCAGCAGCGGTCTGCGGGTCGGTTATGTCCAGATCGCCAACCCGCTCTACCTGATCACCAAAGGCACGATGTCATGGCCGCGCGCGCTCAATATCCTGTGCCGCAATCTTGCAAGCAACCTTGTCAAATCCCTGCGCCCTGAGGCCGAGATTGACCGGCGCGGGCGATTGCGCGGCAACCTGAGCGCCATCGGTGACATGCTGCTGGGACGTATGGCCCCCGAGCGGGTGTTGAAGTTCAAGTGACCCGCGTGTTGCCCGATCGGGTCGTCATAATAAGCGATTTCTCCCACGTCCGGGGTGGCGCATCCAAGCTTGCGGTGACCGAGGCGGGCCTGCTCGTTGCGCAGGGTGTGCCCGTCACCTTCTTTTGCGGAGATGACGTTGGTGACCTGCCAGCGAGCGTCGAAGCGGTGGCGTTGAACGGGAAGACGTTGCTTGAAGCTGGCAAAGCCGCGGCCGCAGTCAACGGGCTATGGAATCGCGCGGCACACAGGATACTGAGCGACTGGATAGACCTGAATGACACGCCGCGAACGATCTACCATGTTCATGGCTATCAGCAGACACTTTCGCCGTCGGTTCTGGGGCCGCTGTCGCGGGTTCGGACACGTGTCGTCATGCACGCGCACGACTATTTCCTCGCCTGCCCCAACGGAGCGTTCTTCGATTTTCAGTCATCCACAACCTGTACGAAACAGCCGCTGTCGATGTCGTGCGTGACGCGTCACTGTGACAAGCGAAACTATCCTCAAAAACTTTGGCGCGTGTCGCGTCAAAGCATTCAGAACAGCGCCCGCGCACGCCTGTTGCCCGAGGCCACGACCCTGTTGATACACCGCGATATGGAACGCTACCTGTTTCCCCGCGGGACAAAGGGGCGCATCCGCGTCATCCCCAACCCCGCCAAACCCTTACTGCCTGCACCGATCCACGCCGAAGACAATCACGACATCGTCTATGTTGGCGATATCCATGCCTACAAAGGCGTCGAATTGCTTGCCCGTGCGGGACGTCAGGCAAAGCTGAGCATCCGGTTTCTTGGCGCAGGCCAGGACCTCGAAGCTTTGCGCGCGGCCTACCCTGAACACCGGTTTGACGGCTGGCAAACCCGCGAAGGGCTGGCCGCAGCCATGGCAGATGCCCGCCTGTTGGTATCGCCGACCTTGGGCCCCGAGCCCTTTGGCCTTGCGCCCGCCGAGGCACTGTTGTCGGGCATTCCCGTGCTTTTGTCCGACAGCATGTTGCTGGCCAAATCAATTCAACAGGCGGACATGGGCATGAGTTTCACCGCCGGTCATTTTGACGGGCTGGTGCATATGCTGGAATGGCTTGCGCACGATGACCAACTGATTGGGACATTATCTCGCAATGCGGCCGATCAAGGTCACACGCTTTCTCTCAGCCAAACGGAATGGGGCGCCGCTTTGCTGGCAGTGTTCAAGGAACTGTTGGTTGACCAGCTTGAGGCTGTCGTCTGAAACCGGACACTGGAAAGAGCTGCGATTTGCTGCCCTGTCACGCCGGTCAGCGCCGAAGTTGTACAAAATCTACAGCTTTCTGTACAAAATCACCGCTCTCTATCTCAGTGGAACACGCAGCGCCGAGCGCCATATCGCATTGCGTGTCCGACAGGTGAACAGCAATGAGTTTGCGAAAGCGTGGAGCGGCAAGCGACGTTAAACATTCGGGCAACTGTGTCGCGGTTACCTGCGTGGGCCGCCTTGGTCAGGGTGGCAAGGTCAAGCATCCGGTCGGGGTCGATACACCAGCTTGATAGGAGCACGCCCATGTCAATTACATCACTCGGCTATATCGGGATCAACTCGAAAAAACTGAACGATTGGGACGATTTCGCCACCAATTTGCTGGGTATGCAGAAGGTCGACACAGGTGGGAACTCCGGGCTGTTCCGCATGGATGACCGCAAGCAACGGCTGATTGTCACAGGCGAGGGCGAAGAGGACCTGGCCTTTATGGGATGGGAAGTGGACACGCCCGACGATCTCGATGCGCTGGCGTCGCGATTGGAGAACCACGGCATCAAGGTCACCTGGCACGGCGGACCTCTTGCCGATCAGCGCCATGTCGCCCGGCTGATCTCTTTCTGTGATCCGGACGGCAACCGGCTCGAAGCCTTCTGCGGGCCAGAAGTCGCCAGCGACCCGTTCCTGTCCGGGCGACCGATTTCCGGTTTCAAGACAGGTTCGCTGGGCATGGGCCACGCGGTCCTTCACGTTGAAAACGTCCAAGGCATCCTGCATTTCTACCGGGACATCCTGGGCTTTAACGTCACCGATTATGGCCTGACACCCTACCCACTCTACTTCTTCCACGTGAACGGGCGGCACCACAGCTTTGCCATGGTGGGATCGGGCCGCAAGGGCATCCATCACTTCATGGTCGAACTGCTGTCCCTGGACGATGTCGGACAGGGGTATGACATCGCGCAGGAGCGCGACGAAGGGATCGCCTATACACTGGGGCGGCACTCGAACGATCACATGATGAGCTTTTACACCAATACGCCCTCGAAGTTTTTCGTCGAATACGGGTGGGGTGCGCAGATCGTCGATCCGGACACCTGGCAACCGTTCGAGACAACCGAAGGCCCGTCAACCTGGGGGCATGAACGATTGTACCTGCCCGAGGATGACGCTGTGCGGAAAAGGATGCGGGAAATGCGCCACGAGACTGCGCGCACCGGGTTCCGCGCACCTGATCCACAACCGAATTGTGCCTGGCTGGACCGCGTCATTCACAGCGAATGACCGCGGCGGCCGAGCAGGCACATTTGGTGACCTGCGCGACGCCCTCGCGCGCGCCGTTTCACGGTCTGATGCGACCGTCTCTGCATGATCAACACGAGGACCCCAAAGGCGATGCGCATACCTGAAACCCAAACCGCAATTGTCATAACCAAGGCTGGAGCTCCAGACGTCCTGGAACCGAAAACGGTCGAGGTTCCGCAACCGGGGCCCAGCCAGATCCTGATCCGGGTAAGCGCTGCAGGCATCAACCGGCATGACGTCCACCAACGGGCGGGCGGGCGGCACAGCGACGGCACCGCTGTGCCGGGGCTCGAAGTCTGCGGCACAATCGTCGCGGTCGGAACCTGCGTCGATCAAGACCGGATCGGAGAGCGTGTCATGGCACTGGTCCAGGGTGGCGGCTATGGTCAGTATGTGGTGGCCAACCAGCAACTGGTCCTTTCCGCACCCGATACGCTCTCTGATATCGAAGCCGCTGGTTTTCCCGAGGCCGCGTTCACGACGTGGTGGAATTTCTTCCATCTCATGACATACAGGAAAGACAGCTTTGCCCTGATCCACGGCGGGACCAGCGGCGTCGGTCACATCGCGCTTCAGGCGATGTCGGCCCTTGGCTATCGCGTCATCGCAACCGCAGGAACTGAAACCAAGGTCGCCGCAGCAAAGGCCTTTGGCGCTCATGACGCATTTTCGTACCGCGACGAAGACCTCGCCGCCAAAGTGATGGAAGCGACCGGGGGACAGGGGATTTCATCCCTGCTCGATGTCTCCGCCGGTGCGCATCTGAAACAGGATATCCAGATGATGGCCCCCGACGGCCAGATTGCGCACCTGTCTGGCGGGGGCGGTGCAGAATTGGTGATCCCGCTGCGTGATATCATGGCCAAACGGCTCTGTATTACCGGGTCGCTGCTGCGCCCGCTTCCGCTCGACCGCAAGGCCGCTGTCGCCGAGGACCTTCGACGGGATGTCCTGCCCTTGCTGGGCAACAAGGTGAGACCGACTATCGCAGCCACGTTCGACCTGCGGGACGCAGCCAAGGCGCATGCCGCAATGGAAGAGAACGCACATATCGGGAAAATCATGCTCAAGGTCGAACACGGCTGACGCGAAAAAGGGAGCCATTTGTGAAGTTCTATTATTCCCCCGGAGCGTGCTCGCTCGGCATTCATTTTCTGCTTGAGGAAATCGGCATCGAGTATGAAGGCATTGCCATCCACATCAAGAACGGCGACCAGCTCAAGGATGACTACCTTCAGATAAATCCCAAATCCAAGGTCCCTGCTGTCCTGCGCGACGACGGCTCCTTGCTGACCGAGTTCGGCGTCATCGCCCACTGGTTGACCCAGACCCACGCCAGGGCGCAATTCAAACCGGAAAGCTTTGAACAGGAACTGCGCACGAGAGAGACCCTCGATTACATCGTGGCCACGATGCATATGCAGGGCTTCACGCGGCTTCTGCGGCCACAGAAGTTCACCCCGAACGACGGCGACCACGCGTGGGTACAGACCTATGGCACGGACATTGTAATGAAAGCGGCGGGTTTCCTGTCGGCCCAGCTTGGCGACAAGGCGTTTATCATGGGCGAACGCATGTCCATCGCGGATGCCGCGTTGTTCTATACCATGTTCTGGGGCGTCGCGCGGTTAAAGCTGGACTTGCCCACGAACCTGATCGGGTATTTCGAACGTATGTCCGCGCGACCGGCAGCGCAAAGGGCCATGCAGTTGGAAGGCCTCATCTGAGAGCCTTTTCCATGCGGATATTAACGAACTCCAGATCTTGGCGATCCTGCGCCAAGCGCAAGGGTCCGGGTGTCGAAATCGGCTTGTCTCTGCACGCAGAGCGCTTGCGACAAGAGCGCCGACGCGGTGCAGGCCAAACCAGATCACAGGGCCAGCACCTGCCGCGCCTCGGACGGAGACATGGGCGGATGGCCCAAATCTTCCATCATGCGACGTGCTTTTGCGACCATTGCTGCATTGGACGGCGCAAGCGTATCTGCGTCCAGCTTCGTCGCGTCCTCCAGTCCGATGCGCACGTGGCCACCGGCCAGCAGCGACTGGGCCACCATCGGAAAAGCGAAGCGACCGGTCCCAAAGGCCGTCCATTGCGCGCCGGGCGGCAGCAGGCCGCGGGCATAGAGAACGGTTTCGGGCGACGGCGCAAAGCCGAATTGCACGCCCATGACGATGGAACAAAGCGGCGCGGCGGGAAGGTGACCTTCCTTTTGCAGGGCCTTGAGAAGGGCGATATCGCCAGAATCGAACAACTCGATCTCGGGCTTTACGCCCGCTGACATGATCAATTCACCCATCCGCCGGATGGAGGCGGGCGCGTTGATGACGACCTCACCGCCGAACACCATCGTGTTCAGGTCAAGCGTTGCGATGTCCGGTTTGATCTCCTGGATGTGCCGCACGCGTGCGTCGGGAGGCAGAAGGTTGGTCTTTGGCCCGGGTTTCACCGGATCGCCATCCGTGGGATCGAACCGCCCGCCGTTGCCGGTCGTCAGATTGATGATCAGGTCCGCGTTGACGTCACGGATACGCGCGACGACCTCGGCGTAATGCGCAACCTCCATCGAGGGGAGTTCCGTCTGGGGGTCGCGGACATGCACATGGACAATCGCCGCGCCCTCTTCGGCAGCGGCGAGGCAGTCATCTGCAATCTCGGCCGGGGTAATCGGCAGGTTGGGATTCATGGCGCGGCTGGTAAAGTTACCCAGCACGGCACAGGTGAGCATCCGTTTCATCAAACTCTGTCCTTCTCTGTTTCGCGTCCCAGGTCAAAACCGTACCGCGCGAGGTCATCGTAAGCCGGACCAAGCCACCGGGCCAGAAGCTTGCGCGCCTGAATGCACCTTCGCGCAATGCTCCTGTGATGGTCCGGGCAACCGCGCAGTCCGGCAGTCCACCTCGTCGTCGGACCGTGGCCCGGTCTTGGAGGACCATGCATCATCGACATAGCAGTGACCGGTTGCGCACATCATCCCGTCGCCGCATTCGGCGACGCTACCATCGATGCCCTAGCCAGCGGCAAGGCTCATCAGCCGTCACCGGCGCAGCTTGTGACCGTGGTCTTGGTTCCCTCATGTTCGACAAACATCACTTTGATCCATGCCAAGACCCCCTTCCCAACCAATCGCGTGCCCGCTTCAGGCTTGATCGCGGATCGGGTTCGACAGGGTTCCGATCCCCGAAACCTCGACCTCGACCCTGTCACCGTCCTTCATGAACAGCTTGGGTTCGCGGAACAGGCCCACACCGCTGGGGGTGCCGGTGGCGATCACGTCGCCGGGCAGCAGTTCGGTCACGATGGACAGGTAGGCGATCAGTTCGGGAATGTTGAACGCCAGGTCGCTGATCGGCGTCGATTGCATGACCTCGCCATTCAGCCGCGTCTGCATGGTCTGCGCACCGGGGTCCGTCAACTCGTCCGCCGTGACCAGCCAGGGCCCCATGGCGCCGCTGTCGACAAAGTTCTTGCCGGCCCAGAATTGCGAGGTGTGGCGTTGGTAGTCGCGGATCGATCCGTCGTTGAAACAGCTGTAGCCCGCCACGTGCTTCATGGCGTCAGCCTCGGCGATGTCACGACCGGCTGTGCCAATGACCACCGCCAGCTCGCCCTCGAAGTCGAACCAGTCGGAAGCCTTGGGCCGGATCATCGGCTGGCCGTGCCCGGTGACCGAGGACGGATAGCGCGTGAAGATCGGCGGCTTTGCGGGTTTGTCACGCCCGGTCTCCTGGATATGCGTCATGTAGTTCAGGCCGATGCAGATGATCTTGTCCGGGTTCGGAACCGGCGAGATCAGCGTGACATCGTCCTCGGCCAGCGCGCCACTTTGTCCTGCGGCAGCGGCAAGGTCGCCCAGCGCCCCGGCGGCGAGAACCGCGCGCAGGTCGGGATGGTTTTGTCGGAACGCTGCACCCACATCCTTCAGCTTTCCGTTCTCTGCGACGCCGTAGGACGCGGTACCGTCGGACGTGATATATGAGGCTATGCGCATGTGCTCGCTCCTGATTGACTGTTCGAACCGTTCTTATCGCGGCAAAAATCCGCAGGCGCGTGCCGCTGTGCAATTGTCCGCCTGCCGGACAATGCGCCATGAACAGGCTTGCCAGACCATCCCGACGCTTCTACCAAAGTGAACGACCAGCCAGAGGGAGGCACCGCCATTTCAGGGTTTGGATCTGTCAGAGCGCTCGAACGGGGCCTTCAGGTGCTGCAGGCCGTGAACCAGCGTGATGGTCTCAAAGCCGCCGAGGTGGCCGCCGAAACCGGTATTCCCCGACCGACGGTCTACCGCCTGCTGGAAACGCTGGAAGGGCTGGGTTTTGTCAGCCGCGATCATTCGTCAGAAAAATGGCGACCGACGCTGAAGGCCAAGTCGCTCAGCTCCGGTTTCCGGGACAAGGACTGGGTCGCGCAAAGCGTGGTGCCCGAGATGGTCCGGCTGGGACGGGAGATCCTGTGGCCGCTCGATCTGGTCACTTTCAACGATCACCAGATGGAGATCCGCGAGTCGACGCACAACATCAGCCCCTACTCCATCGATCACGGCATGGTCGGCCTGAAGCTTCCGGTGCTCGAAACCTCGGGCGGGCGGGCCTATCTGGCGTTTTCGCCCGAGGCGGAACGCGAACGTACTCTGGCCGGACTGGAGGCACAGCTTGGCCTCAGGCGGCCGATCATCCTGCAAGACGGTTCGCTGGACTATATCCTGTCGCAGGCACGTCAGCTGGGCGTCGGATTTCGCAAAGAGGGATTTCGGTCAGCGACGAAAAGCATCTCTGCCCCCATATTCAGCGGGGAGCAGGTGGTCGCCTGCCTGACAATCATCTGGACCGGCAGCGCGCTGACCTTTGATGATGCAATCAGGCTTTATCGGGACAGGCTTCTGGAAACGACGCAGCGCATTTCGCGCGAGCTGGCCGAGAAAGAAGCGCTCTAGATCAGTCCGCACCAGCGCGCCAGTGACGGGCATCGGACCGCAGGTGGTCCATTCCGGGTGTCCTTCGCAGATCATATCCGCCGTATCGCCAGCCATGACGCACCCTGAGCAAAGGGCGCGACGCGCGGGAAGCCGCCGCGTCGCGCACAGGTTTCAGTTCACAGCTTCGGCCTTCTCAAGCTCGGCCTTGAAGGCGTCATAGATGGCCTGGCCGTTCTCGGTCTGCGCGATCCAGTCCTGTGTCGCGACCGACATCGCCTCCTGCCATTTCTCGGTCAGCGCCTCATCCGGATCAATGACCGTAATCTCGTTCGCGGCCAGGATGCGGCCTTTCGCCTCGGAAAGGTATGCGTCGAAGGATCGGCCAAAGCGGTCCGAAAACGCCGCGCCGGAATGCGCATCGATAGCGGCCTTCGCCTTGTCCGACAGGCTATCGTATTTGGCCTTGTTCATGAGGATCAGCATCGGCGTCGCCCCGAGAGGCAATTCGAGAAAGTGGCTCACGACACCGCCAGCGCTGAAGGTCTCTACCGCGCCCCACTGTGTGAAAGTTCCGGTAATCAACCCGCGACTGAGGCTTTCGGCCATCGTCGGACCCGTAATGCCCCCGACCGGCACCGCGTCGAGCGACTTGATGGCGGACAGCATGGTCGGACCCGGTGCGCGGATATTCTGACCTTTCAGTTCTGACGGTTCGCGCATGTCCACGGTGCTCGCCAGACCATTTGGCGACGATGACATGACCCCGATCAGTTTGAAGCTTTCGTAATCGCCCTTGAGCAAGCCGGACGTGACCAGCGCCCACATTGCGGCCGATCCCGATGTTGCATTCTTCACAAGGAAAGGCAGCTCGGCCACCGTTCCCTCGTTGAAGCGACCGGGCGTATAGCCGGGGATCACCCAAGCGATATCCGCCACCCCGTCCTCGACCAGCTTGAGCTGCTGCGCCGGGTTCCGCCCCAGTGTCCCGCCGGGGAACATCTGGACATCCAACTCCCCGTCAGAGGCAGCGGATACATCCGCGGCCCAGGCCGTAAGAATATTCTTGGTGATATGCGCCACCGGTGGCTCAAAGCTTGAGAACCGCAGCACTTCGGCACGGGCCGGGACCGCCAGCCCGACCGCAATCGCGGCCGCCATAGCGATGTTGATGAGTTTCATGGTTTCCTCCCTGGTTTTATATCCTTCACGATGTCCCCAACCCGTTGCGCGGGCGACGGTTCAGGCGAAACTGTCCAGCTGTTGGACAGGGTGTCATCCGAGGACAGAAGGCAGCCAGAGCGTGAGTGGCGGAAACAGCACCAGCACGACCAACCGCACGAGGTCTGCCAAAAGGAACGGCACGATACCGCGGTAGATCGTGGTAATGCGGATGTCGCGATACATGGAATTCAGCAGCATCACGTTGATCCCGATCGGCGGTGTGATCATGCCGATGCCGATCACCACGACGTTGATGATCCCCCACCAGACCAGGTCATAGCCGAAGCCCTGGATCACCGGGATCACGAAAGGCAACGTGATGACCATCGCCGCGACCTCGTCGAAAAACGCGCCAAGGAAGATGTAGAGCAGCAGGATGCCGAAGATCACGGCGACCGGTGAAATGGAGTTTTCTGAGATCAGCGACACGATGAACTGTGCGCCGCCGGTCACCGAGACAAAGTAGGAAAAGATCGTCGCGCCGAAGACCATCAGGTAGATCATCGCCGTCGATCCGCTGGCCTCGGCCATCACCCTCAGGAACGTCGCCCGGTCGAGCCGTTTGCGCATCAACGCGAAGAAGAAAGCGATGACGACACCGATGGCCGCCGCCTCGTTGACGGTGAAAATGCCCGAATAGATCCCACCCAGAACCACCACGGCCAACAGGATCACCCCCCAGGCCCGACCAATGGCCGCAAGCCTGGCTGGCAACGGCAGCTTTTCCGACCTTGGGGCGGCTTCGGGATCGCGCCAGACCGTGACCTGTACCGCAACCGCGTAGAACACCACGGCGAGCATGGCAGGAATGATCGCGGCGCTGAACAGCTCCAGCACCGATTGTTCGGTCAAGACCGCGTAAAGGATCATCATGGCCGAGGGCGGCACGATAATGCCAAGTGTTCCGCCCGCCGCGATGGCACCGGAGGCAAGGCTGGGCCGATAGTTGCGCGACAGCATCTCGGGCATCGCGACCCGACCGAAAGTCGCTGTCGTCGCAACACCCGAACCGCAGATCGCCCCGAAGCCTGCGCTTGCGACAATCGTCGTGGTTGCCAGCCCGCCCCGCCGGTGCCCGAACAGCGCCCCCGCCATATCGTAGACATCCGTCGCCAGACCTCCGGCGGCGGCGAGGCTGCCCATCAGCATGAAGAGGGGAATAACAGCAAGGTCAAGCGAGCTCATCGCCGAGGCAGGTTCGCTGGCCATGAGCGACAGTGCCGGCCCCCAACCCACGACCTGGGCAAAGCCCGTGACACCGACAAGCGCCATTGAGATGCCGATTGGCACATGCAGTGCGATCAGCAGCATCATGGCGCAAAAGCCCAGAAGGGCGAGAATCAGAGGGTCCATGTCAGTCTTTCAAAATACTGGGGTCGGTCACGCTGCGGACGTCGTATCGTCATGCGGCAGCGGATCGTCGGTCCGGTGAAAAAGGGCGATGAGGTCGATGACAAGAACCATGGCTTGCACAAAAGCGGCCAGCCACATCATCACGGCGGCCACGCTCCACCACGGCCAGACCGGCCAGCCCAGCACCCACGTCCTGTCTCCGCCCGCCTTGAGCGAGGCCGCGAAGGGAACAAATTGCCAGGCGATCAACAGGATGAAGACCAGCGTGAGGCTGCTCGACAGGACTTCCAGGATCTTGTGCACCATGCGCCCGCCAATTGCGCCGAAGACCTCGACCCGGATGTTCTGTTTCATCGCGAGGTTGGCGGGGATGCAGGCGGCAATCACCACCGCCATGACGACGGAGCTGACGTCGTTCACACCCTGCAGCGGGGCCTTGAACAGCCAGCGCAGCAAAACGTCCAGCGAGGTCATCAGTGCCAGTATCAGCAGACCGGTAAAGCCCACGAGAGCCAGCGCACGCGCCAGCCCCAATGACCGTTTCCAAACCCAAGTCATATGATCTCCTCCCTAATCTCTCTTCTCTGGCGCGATCTCCCTCCGCGCTTTGAAGGTTCATTTTGCGGTACGCTCGGCTCAGACAGGTACGCGAACCTTGTCCACCCGCTGCGCGCCGGCAAACTGCGCCGCGTAGGCCGCAAGCATCTTGTCGACAGCGACCGGGGCACAGGCTGCGGCACAATACCGGTCGGGCCGCACCAGCAACACCTGGTCGCGATGCGTGCGCAAGGGCCGGGCGACAACCGGATCGGCCAGCGCCAGACCGACACCAGCGCCAGTTGTGTCGAGTTGTACCTTTGCCAGCGGCAGGCCCAGAAAACTGTCGTCCTTGATGGTCTCAAGCGCCGCCGCACCCGCTGCATCCTGCGCGATCAACGCAAACCCCTGCCCAAGCCTGTCGTCCAGCCGCCCCCCAGCGGCAAGCAACGGTTGCGGGATCATCTCGCCCACCAGCGAGGCATCGAGGTCCGGCGCTTCCAATCCCAGAAACAGCCCCGTTTCATAGCGTGGCTTGGGCTTGAACCGCATGTGGATCAGGTAATCGCGGACGTTCGGAAAAGGCTCAAGCGCCTTCAGAAGCAAATCGCGAAACATCACCTGGTCACGCCCCGCAGGCATCACGATGCTGCCCATGGCGACCGCCAGCTGGATCATGTCCCAAGCGGGTTTGCGACGCTCGTCCGAATAGCTGTCCAGCACGTCACCGGCGCCTCCCCGGACCATACAGGCCAGCTTCCACGCCACGTTGTGGGCATCGCGCAGCCCGGCATTCATCCCCTGCCCGGCAAAGGGTGGCGTCAGGTGCGCGGCGTCCCCCAGCAGCAGGATACGCCCGTCGCGAAACCGCTCGGCCATGCGGGCATGAAAAGTATAGACCGTACGCCGTAGTATGTCTGCCGGACGCCACGGGCGCAGCGGCGTCATCAGGGTTTCCAGAAAATCGTCTGCCAGCACCTGTTCACGCGTTTCACCCGGCAAGAGCATGAACTCGTAGCGCCTGCCGCCATTCGGCGCGGGTACGCTGACCGTGGGACGCACATCGCTGCAGAAGAACTTGGAAAACAGCGTGTCGTCGGGATCGTTCACCGTATCGACAACGATCCAGTCTTCTTCATATGTGTTTCCCGACATCGGGATGCCAAGGGTTTCGCGTATCGGACTGCGTCCGCCGTCGCAGGCCAGAACCCACTGGGTGCGAATGTGGTGGACCTGACCGTCGGGACCGGCCACGGCCACTGTCGCGTGCCCCTCGGTCTGCTCAATCGCGGTCACCTCTGCATCAAAGCAAAGCGCGGCGGGCGCCTGATCCTCCAGCCGCGCGCGCAACGCCGCCTCAAGCTCGGGTTGGAAGATGAAGTTCCGCTTGGCAAAGCCAAAGTTGCGCGGCCCCTGCCCCGTCTCGGCAAAGCACTGACCGTCGTCGTCGTAATAGCGTGATCCTTTTCCCTCCATCGGATCGGAGAGATAGCTGCGATCAAGTCCAAAGACTTGCAAGGTGCGCGCCCCTTCGTCGTCGATCACGATGGCCCGTGGCAGGTTCATCGGCCCGGCATCGCGTTCCAGCAGCAGGCAATCGACGCCATATGTCGCCAGCAGGTTCGCAGCCGTCAGTCCGGTCGGACCGGCACCGACAATCACCACCGGAACCTCGCTCGGGAAATGTGACATCTCTTAACCTTTCGTATTGTTCGTGGAACGCGACGAGGGTCTTTTCAGCCATTCCCGAGGCGTCGGTCCACGGACGGTCAGAAGCTGTTCGCTGGGCGGACAGGGGATGCCGTCCAAGAAACCGTCCTGAGAGTGAAAGAACATCAGCATGGGCACGGCCTTTCAGCGTCCGCGGTCATCGAATAGCGCAATCGCGATGGCATCACGCCGCATGAAACGTCATCGGCAACTGCCGGTATCCGCGCAGGACGTTATTGACCTCGAACACCGGCGCACCGGTCTCGATCCGTGCGACACGCTCAATCATCGCCTCGAGGATGGAGCGCATTTCAAGCCGGGCAAGCTGCATCCCCATGCATTGATGCACACCAAAGCCGAAGCCGACATGATCGGTCACCACGCGGTGCAGGTCGAACCGGTCGGGCTGATCCCAATGCCGTTCGTCCCGGTTGGCAGAGGCGAAGAGAACAATCACCCGGTCGCCCTTTGGGATGGAGGTCCCGTCGACGTCATAGTCCGCGGCCGCGTAGCGCGTGAAACCTCGGATCGGCGCCTCAATCCGGATCGCTTCGTTGATTGCATTGCCGATCAGGCGGGGATTTTCGCGCAACGTGTCCCATTGATCCGGATTCTGCCCCAGGTGGTACATCAGGTGGCCGGTGGCAAAGATCGTCGTGTCGAGGCTGGGTGCGATGTAATCACGGGTGAACTGAGGCACGAGGTCCGCGTCGATCAGACCGGCATCCGCGGCTTCATAAAGCCCGGCCACCCAACTGCCGGGCTTCACCGCGTCGCGCGTGGCCCCGTTGTTGCAGAACTCCCGCAGCTCGAGGATCGTTGGAAAGGCCGCGTCGCGCCTGTCGTTGGCTCCGCCAAGCGCGTCGAAGGAGGCGGCGGCCCAACGAAGCATGTTCTGCCTTCCCGACTCCGGCAGGCCAAGCAGTTCCGAAACAACGGTCAGCGGCAAAGTCTGAGCGAGATCGCGCATGCCGTCAAAAGTGCCCTGCTCGACCAGTCGATCAATCATCTCCTGCGCCGTGACGACGATACGCTCTTTCACCGCAGCCAGACCGCGCGGCATTACAGGTGCCGCGATGACCTTGCGCAACTTGCCGTGTGCCGGTTCATCGGTGGCAAGGATGTTGTTGTTGGCAATCTTGTTGACCTCGTCGTTGGCGGCGACGCCCCGGCCGGAAATCAGCACGTCATGCGCTGCCAGTGCCGCCCGCACGTCCGCATGCCGCCCGATGGCCCAAAGATCGTGACACGGCAACCAGACCGCCGGCCCACGATCGCGAATTTCCCGATAGTGATCATAAGGATCAAGGATCGCGTCGTCGGAATACAGATCGACATCATATTCAGCACGTCGGTGGTTATGTTGATCCAGCATGGCAGCTCCTCCTGGATAAACGATGCTGAAATCAGACTTGATCTGGAAAGGTCAGATGTGCGCGTGTCCAGCTGCCGGACAGCTCTGGCACCTTTGAAGGCAGCAAACACAAGCCAGGAGTCGCATCCGAGCTCTAAACCGGGGCTTTATCCCCAGACCCAGGTTGGCCGGCATCTTTCCCGATCCAGCAGCTGGCCGCGAACGCCTATTGAGAGGGGTCAGGCTCAACGCTTAGAAACGGGTCGAATCTGGCCCTGATGTAAGCTGGCCGGGATTGCAGCCGCGCCCACCAGTCCGTCACCTTGGGGCGTTTTTCTTGCAGCAGCTCGTCAGGGGCAATCTCTTCGCTGATCCGTTTCACAAAGGGTGCCACAGCAATGTCAGCGAGAGAAAAGCCACCTCGGACAAGCCAGCCGTCCACCATCATCTCTTCCATCCGGTCAAGCATCGCGACCAAATTGTCCCGTGCTTCATCCAGTTCTTCTGCAGTGTAGGGGTTACGGGCCACTCTCAGCCAGGCCTCGCGCCGTTCCGCGCTGGGGATTTTTTCCAGCAACGCCTGAAGTTCGCTTTCCGACAGTTTCGCCGCGCGATCCTGGATCGTGTATCGCCAGTTGAACCGTATCAGGTTTCCAATCAGACCGTCGACATACCGCACCCAGTTCCGCATTTGCGCAAGGTCATAGGGATCGGTCGGGCACAACTGCGGTTCGGGGCACACAGCTTCGAGGTATTCACATATCGTCCCGCTTTCGTGCAACGCGCGGCCATCGTGGATCAGCGCGGGAACGACGCCCAAGGGGTTTACCTTCAAGAAGGCCGGTTGGTGTTGTTCCTGTCGTGACAGGTCGATTTCATGTGCAACATAATCGAGTCCCTTTTCTTCAAGGAAGAAACGGACTCGGCGCGAGGCGCTGGATTTCCAGGCGTGATACAGGACCAGTCCCATCATTCACCCGTGAATGCAGGTTTACGCTTTTCACGAAACGCATCACGCCCCTCGCGAAAATCCGAACTTTGCTGGCAAAGCATCGAAAGATCGACAATGGCCTGCATGTCCCGGTCAGCAGGATCGCGGGTGATCTGGGCCACGGTTTCTTTCGTCGCGCGAATGGAAAGCGGGGCGTTTCCGGCGATGTGGCGTGCAAGCGTCATCGCTTCATCCCAAAGCACGCCCGTGTCGTGGATCTGCTCGATCAGCCCCCACGTCAGGGCCGTCTGCGCGTCCACCCTGTCGCCTGTGTAGAGCAAATAGCGGGTGCGTGCGGGACCGGCCACCTGGACCAGACGGGAAAGCCCGTCAAAACCGTAGGAGATGCCGAGCTTTGCAGCCGGAATGCCAAATGTCGCATCCGTTCCAGCAAGCCGGAAATCACAGTTCAGCGCTGTCATCAGCCCGCCACCAATGCAATAGCCGCGAATGACCGCGATGGTGGGAAGCGGATAGTCGGCCAGAATTTTCTGCCGCTCCAGGAAGCTGCTGCCTTGCTGTTTATCATCGTCAAATCCACCGATGTCTGCACCGGAGATGAACGCTTTGCCCCCCGTACCGGTGAACAGCAAAACCCGGGCCTGGTCCTGTGCGGCCTCGAGTGCCTCAACCATCCCACGCGTTGCATGGACATCCAGTGCATTCATCTTTTGTGGGATCTGCACGGCAAGAACGGCGATGCCATCGCGCACAGTCAAGCCGATGCGACCGTCCGCAAAGGTGGTGTCAGGTGCCCAGTCAGGTGGGAAGCTCAGGTCAGTCATGGTGAAACCTCATGGGATAAGTACGATGGGCGCGGTGACGCTTCGGCTTTCGAGCTGGCGGTGCGCCTCTGCGGCTTTCGCAAGCGGAAACCGGGCACCGAGAGGCGTTTGTATCTGTCCACCTGACAGCACGTCGAACAGCGCCTTCGATGCCGCGGCAGCCTCATCCGGCTCTGCAATCCAACTGCGCAGCGTCGGACGGGTCACGATAATGGATTTTGAATGCAGGCGCTGCAAATCGAACTCACCGACATTCCCTGATGCGGTGCCGTAGCTGACGACCAGGCCACGGGGGCGGACACAGTCCAGCGACTTCAAGAAGGCCATTTTTCCAACGCCGTCGTATATAACGTCTGCACCCTTGCCATCGGTCTCTTGCAGGGTGCGCGCGACAAAGTCTTCGGATGAATAGTTAATGATCGCATCATAGCCATGCGCGCGGGCAACTTCCGCCTTGGCTTCGCTGCTGACTGTTCCGATCATGCGCGCGCCCAACAGACGGCCCCATTCCCCAAGGATAAGCCCCATGCCCCCCGCCGCCGCATGGACCAGCGCCGTCGTCCCCGGCCCGACCCTGTAAAGGCGCCGCAAAAGGTATTCAGCGGTCAGGCCACGCAACAGATAGCCACCCGCGACATCGTCCGTCACCGCGTCGGGCAAGCTGAAGAGCCTTGCCGCGGGCATGTTCGTTAACGTGGCATAGCTGTTCGGCCCGATATAACCCACACGCGCGCCAATGGTATGGCTGGTCACATCCTTGCCCACGGCATCAACGACGCCCACTGCCATATGCCCCATCGTAATCGGCAGGTCCTTGGCCGAATGCGGCCCCCCGTGATCCCCCTCGCGCTCGTAGATATCAGCGTAGTTGACGCCGATGCAGGTGTTCCTGATGCGAACATGCCCGGCTGCCGGTTCGGGCAAGTCTATTTCGTCCAGCTGAATCACCTCGGGTCCGCCATGTCTGTGTATACGTACAGCCTGTGTCTTCATGAGGTTATTCCTGTGCAAGATATTGAATCGGGCGAAAGTTTCTTGGTAATATAGCGGCAATGCGTACGCGTAAAGTTTTATATTGCATACGCACAAAGAATATAAGTATACATTAAAGCCAAGGAGAGAATCTTATGGCACGTGCCAGCGATACCGTCAGAGGACTAATCGAAAAGGAAATCAGCCGTGGGAAGCTACGCCCTGGTGACCTGATCGACGAAAAAATGCTCTCTGAAAGATTTCAGGTGTCCCGCACACCTGCGCGCGAAGCCATCATGCAACTCGCGGCGACCGGTCTTGTACAGATGCGACCGCGTCACGGTGCCGTTGTCAGCGAACTGAGCGCAGACGAAGCCGTTGCGATGTTGGAAACCCTGGCCTGCCTGGAGTCGGAAGCTGCCGCGCTGGCCGCCCAGCGCATCCGGCAGGAAGAGTTGGATGCATTGATCGCGGTTCACGCAGAAAGTGAAGCCGCAGCGCACAGCCACGACAGCAAAAGCTATATCGAATGTAACGGACGGTTTCACGGTCTTATCTACAAGGGCGCGCGCAACACTTACATCGCGGACCTGATCCGGCAGACCCGCAGCCGCCTTGCGTACTATCACACGTCCAGCCTTTACCAACGGTCTCGTGTTGAACGGTCGTGGGTCGAGCATGGCAACGTCGTCAAAGCCATTGAGAAGGGCGACCCCGAAGAAGCACAGGCCGCGATGCGTGATCACATTCTATCGGGCGGCAGGGTCTATGCGGACCTTGTTGCGACCATGACCCACAAGAAGGAGAGCGAGAACACCGACTAAGATCCGGTCAATCGACAACGTTCTTTTGCCCGGAATGACGATTTCAAAACGTGTCACGGTCGCACCGCCCATTGGCGGGGGCCGCGTTTCACATCAACAATTCTGGGAGGAATACGATGTCGATTAACAGAAGAACCTTTGTGGTCACCGGACTTGCCGCATCTGCGCTGGCACCACGGCTGGGCATGGCGCAGGACGCTATTCAAGCACTATACGAGGCTGCCAAATCCGAAGGGGAGATCACGTGGTACGTTGTGCCGCTGGCTTCGGAAAGCGCCGAGATTGTCGGCCAGAAATTCAGCGAGTTGTTCCCTGGCATAAAAGTCAACGTCGTGCGTTCGACTGCGGGTGTGGCCTTCCAGCGGCTGAACCAAGACATCGATTCCGGCGTTGCCAACTGCGACGTGCTGACCACGTCCAGCATCGCGCACGCAATTGACCTGAAATCACGTGATCTGTTGATGGCCTACACGCCGGTTCGCAAGACGGAAGTCATCCCCGAATTTCAGAACCTGGACGCGGACGATATGTTCCACGTCACGACTGCGGGACCGATGTGCATCGTCTACAACACCGATGAGGTGGCCGAAGCAGATGCCCCGAAGAACTGGCCGGACCTGCTGGACCCCAAGTGGAAGGACAAGGTTGCCATCGGGCACCCCGGGTTTTCCGGGTACGTCGGCATCTGGGGCGTGAAGATGGAAGAACTTTATGGTTACGAGTTCTTTGAAAAGATGCTGGACCAGAACCCCTATATCGGCCGGTCGTCGATTGATGTGGTCACCACAACCGTCTCGGGCGAAACCATCGTTGGTGCAGGCCCCGCAGCGTCGTCGTTGGCAGCTGCGTCCAAAGGCAATCCCGTCGCCAATGTGTATCCGACTGATGGGACGGTTATCATCACGTCCCCAAGCGGCATTCTGGCAAATGCGCCCCACCCCAACGCCGCCAAGTTGTTCTCGGAATTCCTGTTGGGTGCCGAGTTCAACGAAGTCATCGCAGAGCAGTTCGGCACGCCCATCCGCGCAGGCATTGCGCTGCAACCGGGCGTTCCCGCACTGGACGAGATCAAGGTTATCACGGCAACGCCTGATCAGATTGTGAACGACATTCCCGAACTTGCTGAAAAATTCCGTGACACGTTCGGAATCTGACAGTGACGGATATCGCAAATGTTGATGGTCTGCGCCCTTTGGCGCGCAGACCAAAATTCGACTGGTCGCTGGTGATCTTTGGACTGCTGACGGCCATTCTGGTCGGACTGGTTGTCTATCCGATGTCCCGACTGCTTATAGAAAGCTTGAGCGACCCGAAAACGGGTAGCTTCACTGTCGCGAACTTTTTCGATGTTGCACGTCGCAGCCGCTATTTAATTGCCTATTGGCACACCATCCAACTGGCCGTGGTCACCGTGATCATGTCGGTGGCAATGGCCTTGCCGATGGCGTGGGTCGTGTCCCGCACCGATATTCCGGGCCGGTCAATTTTCTACTTCGGCACGTTGGGTGCGTTCATCATGCCACCGTTCCTGGGTGCGATCGGGTGGATCCTGCTGGCCGGTCCCAATGCGGGCTGGATCAACCAGATATGGACGTCTCTGACCGGCATCGAGGAACCGCTGGTGAATATCTTCAGCCTTTGGGGGCTGGCCTTTGTCATCGCGCTTAATGTCTTTCCGCTGATTTTCATCTTTGCCACATCTGCGCTCGACCTCATCTCGTCCGAGATGGAGGAGGCTGCCGCGATCCATGGCGCCGGACCGATGCGCACAACCTGGATCATCACCCTGCCCCTCGCGCTGCCCGCGATCCTGGGGGCGATCATGCTGGTGTTTCTTGAAACAATTGCCCTTTATGGCACGCCCGCGCTGATTGCGATCCCCGCAAGGTTCAACGTGGCCACCACGCAGCTCACCACCTTTTTCGAATATCCCGCGAAAATCGAGCTGGCGATGGCGTTTTCCGTACCGCTGGTTCTGATTACGGTCGTTTTGCTGGGCGCCCAACGGCTGCTTTTGCGCGGCGGGCACGTGGCTGTCAGCGGCAAAGGTGGTGCGCGCACCGCAATGCGCGTGGGACGTTGGAAATGGGTGTTCCTTGCGCATGGGGTGGCTGTGACATTGCTTGCTGTCATATTGCCCGCAGGCATCCTGGTATCTACGTCTTTCCAAGTCGCCTGGGCCAAGGCGCCGGTTCTGTCAAACCTAACCTTGGACAACTACCGTGCCATCCTGTTCGAACAGGCCACAGTGCGCGAAGCGATGTTCAACACCGTTTACTTTGCGCTGGCATCGGCCACGGCCTGTACCATCCTTGGATTCCTGACGGCCTATGTGGTGATCCGAAAGCTGATCCCCTATGCGTCCGCGCTGGCCTTTCTGGCGGTCGCACCTGTGGCGGTGCCGGGGATCGTATTGGCGATCTGTTTCTACGCAGCCTTCGCAGGCCCACCCTTTTCGCTCTATGGCTCCAGCCTGATCATCATCCTTGCGTTTATCACCCGATTTTTGCCCATCGCCTTTGTGTCTTGCGCATCAGGCATCCGCAGCCTGAACCCCGAGTTGGAAGAAGCAGTGCGTATCCACGGAGGATCGCGGATGCGTGCCATGGTGGAAGTTGTTGCTCCGGTGCTCAAGAAATCCCTGATGGGCGTCTGGATCTTGGTGTTCGTCATCTGCTCTCGCGAGCTGTCGACTGCTATGTTCCTGACCAGCCACCAGAACCGGGTCATATCCATCCTGACGCTCGATATGAGCGAACAGGGTGATTACGAAACATTGGCCGCCATGGGCGTGGTGCTGCTTGTCGTCACCTCCACCGTCGTCGCAATCGGCATGCGTTTGCTTGGACGCGACTTCATGCTGAGAAGGAACTGAAATGACCAAATTGATACTGGACGGGCTGGTGAAAGACTACGGCGGGTTCCGCGCAGCCGATAATATCTCGCTGACACTCGCAGACGGAGAGTTCCTGTCTTTGTTGGGACCTTCCGGCTGCGGCAAGACCACGACGCTGCGCATGATCGCCGGGTTCATCACCCCGACCCAAGGGCGCATCGAACTGGACGGTCGCGAAATTTCGTCGCCCAAGGGCGTCGTCGCACCTGAAAACCGTGACATGTCGATGATTTTTCAAAGCTACGCGATCTGGCCCAATATGACAGTGGCCCAGAACGTCGGATTTGGCCTGCGCATGAAGAAACTGCCCGCGGACCAGATCAAGAAACGGGTCGGGGAGATCCTTGGCGTCGTGCAGCTTGACCATCTGGCTGAACGCTATCCTTCCGAATTGTCCGGCGGACAACAACAACGTGTGGCGCTGGCCCGTGCGGTGGCTGTGCAGCCCAAGGTGATGCTGCTGGATGAGCCGCTTTCGAACCTCGATGCAAACCTGCGCGAGGAAATGCGCACCGAGATCAAACGGATGCACGTCGAATTTGGCATCACCACCGTTTACGTCACCCATGACCAATCCGAGGCGATGGCGATTTCAGACCGTGTCGCCGTAATCAAGGCGGGACGCATCGAGCAGATCGACGAACCTTACCGTCTGTATGCACGCCCCCGCACACGGTTCGCAGCCGAGTTTATCGGCCGCACCAATCTGATCGAAGGTCATGCCAAGGCGGGCGAAATGCACTTCGAGGGGTTTTCCGTACCTTCAGCCGAAGTCAGGTCGGGCGGCGTGCTTGCTTCTGTCCGACCTCAAAACCTGAAACTCAGCCTGCGGGGCAATGACAAACCCGAGCGGGCTGAGGGCGTGCTGCACCTTCCGGCGCGCATCGACGAGCGGATTTTCCTGGGGGAACGCTGGGATTACGGGCTGTCGCTGGAGGGTCGCGCCATGAGCCTGCGTGCGGCGGCACCAGCGGAACAGGTTTTTGACATGGACGCACCGGTCTGGATCTCGATCCAGGAAAGCCGGATCATTCCGGTGGAGGGCGCATGATGACCACTCATCTGATCGGACCTCTTGACAGATTCCGCGTTCTTGACCTGACCCGTATCCGGTCCGGCCCAACTTGCGTTAAACAGTTTGCCGACTGGGGGGCGGATGTCATCAAGATCGAACCCCCCGACGACGCCAGTGGATATGCAGATCGCGACAGTTCCGACTTTCAAAACCTGCATCGCAACAAGCGCAGCCTGACGCTGGACCTCAAAAGCGCCGATGGGCGTGACATCCTGATGCGCCTTGTCGACAAGTCCGATGTGCTGGTCGAAAATTTCCGTCCTGACGTGAAAAAGCGTCTGGGACTGGACTGGGACAGCCTTCACGCCCGCAACCCGAAGCTGGTTTTGGGCTCGATCTCCGGCTTTGGCCAGACCGGTCCGTATGCGGAGCGCCCGGGTTTCGATCAGGTCGCGCAGGGTATGGGCGGGTTGATGTCCGTCACAGGCTTGCCGGGGCAAGGCCCGGTGCGCGTGGGCATTCCTGTCGCTGACCTGACCGCAGGTATGTTCTGCGCCACTGGCATTCTCATGGCCTTGCTCGACCGAGAACGCACAGGCGTTGGACAATGGGTACAGTCCAGCCTGCTTCAGGCACAGGTGGCGATGCTGGATTTTCAGGCCGCGCGCTGGCTGATCGACGGCGTGGTCCCCGAACAGGCGGGCAACAACCATCCCACTGCGGTGCCGATGGGCGTCTATCCCACATCCGACGGCAGTATGAACATCGCCGTTACGGGAAACCGGATGTGGCAGGATTTTTGCACCGTAATCGACCGGACGGACCTGGCCGACGATGCCCGCTTTGCCACGGCGCGCCTGCGGCTTCAGCATCGTGACGAACTGAACGCGCTGCTGTTCGACATCACCCGCACCCGCACCAGTGCCGATTTGACCGACGCCCTGATAGCGACGGGGATACCATGTGGGCCGATCAACAAGATTGATGCCGTTTTCGCCGATCCGCAAGTTGCAGCACTTGGTTTGGTGGTTGAAATAGAGCATCCGAAGCGAGGGACCCAGCGCGTGCTGGGCCAACCGATCGTTCTGTCCGGTGCGACACCTGTTATGCATTCCGCAACGCCGGACGCAGGCCAGCACAGCGACGCGATACTGCAAGAACTTGGCCTGTCGACCGACGAAGTCGCCGCGCTGAAAGAAAGGAAAGTCGTATGACACCGGTCGAACCCATCGCCGAAGCGGACGGATACACGCCGCAGGTCCTCGCACACGTAAAAGACGGCATCGGCTGGATGATTTTTTCCAATCCACGCCGCCGCAATGCGGTGACCTATAACATGTGGCTTCAGATACCGGGCATCATCAAACAGTTCGAACAAGATACAAGTGTGCGGGTCGTCGCATTGCGCGGAGAAGGCGCGTCTTCGTTCATCTCGGGCGCCGACATCAGCGAATTCGCAGAAAAACGCAACACGCCCGAGCAGGTGGCAACCTACGACGCGGCAGGCAAGGCAGCAGGCGCTGCGATCGCGGGGCTTTTAAAGCCCACAGTCGCCGTCATACGCACCTGGTGCGTCGGTGGCGGCCTGGGCACCGCCCTGGGCTGTGATTTGCGTATCGCGGCGGAAGACACCCGCTTTGCCATCCCGGCTGCAAAGCTGGGGCTTGGCTATCGCTACGCCGGGGTCAAGACGCTGGTCGATGTTGTCGGCCCCGCGAATGCAGCCGAGATTTTCTATTCCGCCAAACAATACAACGCGCAAGAGGCGCAGCGTATGGGGCTGATCAATGAAATCCTGCCGGTTGAAGGGTTCGACGATGCCGCCGAAAGCTATCTTCGCACAATCGCGCAGAATGCCCCGCTGACCATGAAGGCCGTCAAAATGGCCATTCGCGGTGCGCTGGAACACGCCGCCCCAGCGGGCCTGGATGATATCGATGCAGCGGTATCGGCCTGCTTTCAAAGCGAGGATTATGCCGAAGGCAGAGCCGCCTTTGCGCAAAAGCGCAAACCCGTTTTCAAAGGCCGGTAGGGACATGGCGAACCACCTTTACGACGCGATCTTTGAACCGCACGCGGCATCCGGCACCACGTTCCTGCACCTGCCTGATGGCACAACCCTGTCCCATCAGGATTTTGCAGGCACCATCGCCAGTCTTGTCGCAGCCCTTGCCGCGATTGGCGTCAAAGCGGGTGATCGGGTCGCCGCACAGGTGGAAAAGTCGCCAACCGCACTTGCGCTTTATGCGGCCTGTCTGCACGCAGGCGCGGTCTTCCTGCCCCTCAACACCTCTTATACCGATCAGGAAGTCGCTTTCTTCATTCAGGATTGTGCGGCATCGGTCCTGTTTTGCGATCCCGCACGGGCACCGCAGCTTGAAAATGTCATGGCACAGATGCCGACCCATTTGGTGACGATGGCCGCAGATGGCACAGGAAGCTGGCAATCCGCACGGCCCCACGCCTTGCCGGTCAAGGCAGAGCGCACAGGTGATGATCTGGCCGCGATCCTGTATACTTCGGGCACGACCGGCCGCCCCAAGGGGGCAATGCTAAGTCACGACAACCTTTTGTCGAACGCGGCCGCCCTTGTCGATCTGTGGGGTATGACCGCAGCAGACACCTTGATGCATGCCCTGCCCGTCTATCACAGCCACGGGCTGTTCGTGGCGTGTAATGTCAGCCTTCTGGCGGGCGCGCGCATGGTCTATTTTCCCAAATTCGACCCCGATCTTGTGATTTCTGCCTTGCCTGATTGCACCGTGATGATGGGCGTTCCCACGTTCTATACACGCCTGTTGGCATCGCCTGCGTTCACACCTGAGGCCAGCCGGAACATGCGCCTGTTCATCTCGGGCAGCGCGCCTTTGCTTGCGCATACGCATCAGGCGTTCGAGGATCGCACGGGCCACCGTATTCTGGAAAGATATGGGCTGACCGAAACATCCATGAACACCTCCAATCCGCTGAACGGGCTTCGGAAACCAGGTACCGTTGGCATGCCGTTGCCCGGTGTGGATCTGCGCATTGAACGCACTGAACCGGGCGCGGCGGGAGAGATTCAGGTCAAGGGCCCGAATGTGTTCAAAGGGTATTGGGGGCTAAAGGAGAAAACCGCCGACGCGTTCACAACAGACGGTTATTTCCGAACCGGGGACTTGGGTGACATCGACGCAGACGGATACGTTACCATCGTCGGGCGTTCAAAAGACCTGATTATTTCGGGCGGTCTGAACATCTATCCCAAAGAAATTGAAACGGTCATAGACGCCCAACCCGAGGTGGACGAAAGCGCGGTGATCGGCCTGCCCGACCCCGATTTCGGCGAGCGCGTGATCGCAATTGTCGTTGAAACAACCAAAGGCGCGGTTGACCCGGTTGCATTGAAAAGCGTGCTTGCCCGATCTCTGGCAAAGTACAAATTACCCAAAGAGATTGTCACAATCGACAACTTGCCTCGAAACTCCATGGGAAAAGTCATGAAAAAGGACCTTCGTGACCTGATCGCTCAGAAACGCCTCTGAACTGACGTCGTCACAGTTTTCTGCCTTTGGTGTCGCCCGTCGCGCGCATGCAAAGCGTGATCGTTGGAAAATCACGAATTCCGTTTCCGTGATACGCCCAGTTTGCCTGCCCGTTCACACGATGGCCATTTCTGGCCAGCCACTTGGTCATTTACTGCCAGGTATTATCGGTGTGTTTGCGCACATTTTCTTGTCAGCCAAGCGCGGCAAATCCCACTATCGCCTACGTTGGTCCGATGGACCGCAGAACTTTTCTGGGAGGAAAAATCATGATCAATCTCAAATCCGTGCTTCGCGGTTGTGCGCTGGCGTCGACATTGGCCACGGCGCCTTTCGCGGCACAGGCCCAAGATTTCATCAACGTGCTGACCGGCGGCACCTCGGGCGTTTATTACCCGTTGGGTGCGGGTCTGGCCAATATCTACGGCGAAAAGATCGAAGGTGCGCGCACACAGGTGCAGTCCACAAAGGCCAGCGTCGAGAACCTGAACCTACTGCAAAGCGGCCGTGGTGAACTGGGCTTTGCGCTTGGTGACAGTGTCGCGATGGCCTGGGAGGGCAACGCCGATGCGGGCTTTCCCGAAAAGCTGGACAAGCTGCGCGGCATCGCCGCGATCTATCCCAACTACATTCAGATCGTTGCCGCCGCAGACAGCGGCATTACCGAATTCAGCGGCCTGGCAGGCAAAAGCCTGTCTGTGGGCGCGCCTGCATCCGGTACAGAACTGAACGCGCGGGCAATTTTTGGCGCCATGGGGATGTCCTATGAGGATCTCGGCAAGGTTGAATACCTGCCCTTCGCTGAATCAGTCGAGCTGATCAAGAACCGGCAATTGAACGGAACCTTGCAATCTGCAGGCCTTGGCGTGGCGTCGATCCGCGATCTGGCGTCTTCGCTGCCTATCAATGTTGTCGCGATCCCTGCCGAGGTGGCTGAAAAGCTGGGCGCGCCCTATGTCGCGGCCACCATTCCCGCAGGCACCTATGATGGCCAAACCGAAGACGTGCCGACCGTTGCTGTTTCGAACTTTCTTGTCACCCACGACGATGTCAGTGACGAACTGGCATATCAGATGACCAAACAGTTGTTCGAAAACCTTGATACGCTGGTCTCTGCGCACAACGCTGCGGCGCAGATTGACATGACAAAGGCACTGGACGGTATGCCGATCCCGCTGCATCCCGGTGCAGAACGGTATTACCGCGAGATGGGCATTCTCAAGTAACCACGCCCGTTTGCCGTCAAAAGGATGGGAGCGGCCCGCTGGCAGCTCCCATCCGGTTTTTCAACGCTTGTCAGGTGTTCACATGTCCAATCCCGTTTCGCCCCCCAGCCCTCAAGAGGGGCATGAGTTGTCATTCGGCGCAGGCCCCATAGGTCGCCTGCTGTTCTGGATCGCGGTCGTCTTCTCGGTCTTTCAGATTGTCACCGCCGCACATCTTGTCGATTTGTCCAGCCAGGTCACCCGTGCGCTGCATGTCGGTTTTCTCACATTGCTGGCCTTTCCCCTGATCGCCTATGGCCGCAATATGTCTGCCCCCTTGCGCGCTCTGGCCTGGGCCTTTGCCCTGGCCGGTGTTGCTGTCGCCTTGTATCAATGGTGGGAATACCAGCCGCTCATCCTGCGCGCCGGACGGCCGCTGACACAGGATATCATTGTTGGCGTGGTGGCACTGGTAGTCGTGTTCGCCGCGGCCTGGACGATGATGGGCTTTGCCCTGCCGCTGATTGCGGGCCTGTTTCTCGCCTATTGCCTGTTCGGGGAATATCTTCCGGCACCGCTGAACCACCGCGGCTATGACTTCTCGCAGGTCATCGACCACATGGCTTATGGAACCGAAGGCATTTACGGCATCCCGACCTATGTGTCTTCGACCTATATTTTCCTGTTCATCCTGTTCGGATCATTCCTGGAACGCGCCGGCATGATCCGCCTGTTCACCGATGTCGCATTGGGTCTGTTCGGTCAGCGGCAAGGCGGGGCCGCCAAGGTTGCGGTGGTGTCCTCGGGGCTGATGGGGACGATCTCGGGCTCGGGCGTGGCCAACGTGGTGACCACAGGTCAGTTCACGATCCCGCTGATGAAGAAATTCGGCTACCGGCCCGCCTTTGCTGGGGGAGTCGAGGCCACTGCGTCGATGGGCGGGCAGATCATGCCGCCAGTGATGGGAGCCGTTGCCTTCATCATGGCCGAGACGTTGGACGTGGCTTATGTCGAAGTAGTCAAGGCCGCTCTGATCCCTGCGATGCTGTATTTCGCATCAGCCTTCTGGATGGTTCACCTTGAGGCCGGGCGTCACGGATTGCGCGGGCTGAGCAAGGAAGACCTGCCTTCGGCCCGCAAGGCGATCCGGGAAAACTGGATGCTGCTCGTACCGCTGGGTGTGCTGGTTTACCTGTTGTTCGGGGGCTATACGCCGCTGTTTGCCGGGACCATCGGCCTGGGGCTGACTGTTCTGTTAATCTTGGGCGGCTCCGCCGTGCTGAACCTTCCGGCAGGGGCGATGCGCGTGGTGTTCTGGATGTGTCTGGGGCTGGTTGCCGCCGGGTTCCTGCAGTTTGGCATCAACGTATTGATCGCAGCGTTGGTGGCGCTTGTCCTGTGGTGTGCGCTGTCACGCGGCGGCCGCGACACGTTGATCCTGTGCCGGGACTCGCTGGCCGAAGGGGCCAAAACCGCGCTGCCGGTTGGGGTTGCCTGCGCTCTGGTCGGGATCATCATCGGTACGATGACCCTGACGGGGGCAGCCAACACATTTGGCCAGTTCATCGTGGCCGTTGGACAAAGCAGCCTGTTGCTGAGCCTGATCCTGACAATGTTCACCTGTATCCTGCTGGGCATGGGAATTCCCACGATCCCCAACTACATCATCACCTCGTCAATTGCGGGGCCTGCATTGCTTGAGCTTGGCGTGCCGTTGATCGTCAGCCACATGTTTGTGTTCTACTTCGGCATCCTTGCCGATCTGACGCCGCCCGTGGCGCTTGCCTGTTTTGCGGCGGCACCGATTGCCAAGGAAAGCGGACTGCGGATCAGCCTGGAGGCGATCAAGGTTGCCGCCGCAGGTTTCGTCATTCCCTTCATGGCGGTCTATACGCCTGCGTTGATGTTGCAGGCGGGCGGGCCTTTGGCGGAGACGATCGGGTACTGGCCTGCTGTCGCCTATATCGTGTTCAAAACGGTCCTGTGCATCGGGATGTGGGGCGCTGCGGTGATCGGCTGGCTGGGCCGTCCGCTGGGCTGGCCCCTGCGCATCCTGGGCATCGTCGCGGCGGCAACGCTGATCGCGGCCTTGCCTGCGACTGATGAAATCGGCTTTGCCTTGTCGGCACTTTTTGTCGGCGGGGTGGTCGTGATGCGGCGCAGGGCTGTGGCGTGACCGGCTGTCTGACCGTGGGGACCGCAGTGCTGCACTTGGCGCTGGGGTCTTTCACGCTGAGTTGGACACATTCGGTCGAGCACGTCGCCTGGCAAGAAGACTGGCGGATCAACGGTCACATGCTGACCCTGGAACGCTCGCGCCTCAAAGGCTCGGGCGCGGGTATGGAGCCAGGGCCGGATGCGGTTCTGAAGGATGGCTGGTGGGTTTCCACCGGCCATCTTGAGGTGCCGGCGCTGATGCTGGCGGCCTCGGGTGCGACGGGGGCTGGCTGGACGTTCTGCGCGGACGGACAATGCCGGGTCATCGGAGCTGACCGCGCCGCGCCTATCAAGGTGGCGCCTTGCAAAACGGAGGCTGTAAAACGTACCGAACCCGTGCCAGACTGAAAGCCATGATCCGCACCAGCCATATACGCACCTTCTCTCTCATGCTGTGCCTTGCACTGCTGGTCGCGGGCTTTGGCGGCCTCATTGCGTATCGGATAGAGATATTACGTTTGGCCAAAACGCTGGACCAGTCGCTGACCCTGACGCGTCGATCCATCGAGACCGAGATCGACCGGTTCCGCTATCTCCCCGAGGTGGCGGAAGAGGACGTTCGGATCAGTCGGGCGGTCACGGCACCGCAGAATGTCGGAGCGGTGGCCGATGCGAACCGTTATCTTGAAACCATTGCCGCCGTGTCCGGCGCCGATCAGCTGTACCTGCTGGACCAGTCGGGGATTGCTATCGCCGCCAGCAACTGGAACACGCCGGACACTTTCGTGGGAATAGATTACAGCTTCCGGCCCTATTTCCGCGATGCCATTGAGACGGGCACCGGGCGGTTCTACGGGATCGGAGTGACAACCGGACGACCGGGATATTTCCTGTCGTCGCGGGTGGAACTGGAGAGCGGAGATATTGCCGTCCTGGTGGTCAAGATTGACCTTACACCTTTACAGGCAACATGGCGGCTGGCCGCGGTCGATACGGCCATTGCCGATGCCGACGGGATCATTTTCCTGTCAGGCCAACCCGAATGGCTTTATCGGCCTCTGTTTGCCTTGGATGCGGGGACCCGCGCGCAGATCGCAGTGACCCGAAGTTACGAAGGGGTCGATTTCGATTCTTCCGAAGCCCTATTGGCCGCGCCGCCCTCGTCATTGACCGATGGACAGCCTGTGGACCTTGCCGGGCGGTCGCTGTTGCTGCGTCGTTTGCCTATGGGACAAGACGACTGGCAGGTGATCCAGGCCAACCCGGTTGCCGACGCAAGGCTGACGGCGCTGGCAACGGCGGCGATCCTCGGGCTGACCACACTGGCCGCGGCACTGCTGGTGCAGACGCTGCTGCAGCGTCGGCGGATGATCCGCATGCGGTTGCAGCAAAGCCGGTTGCTGGAACAAAAGGTGGAGCGGCGGACACGCGAACTGGCTGCCGAGATCGAAACACGTATCGCGGCGGAAAAGGAGCTGACCCGCGCCCAGGACGCGCTGATCCATTCCGAAAAGATGGCCGCATTGGGCCGCATGTCCGCCGCCATCGTCCACGAAATCAGCCAACCGCTTGCCGCGATGGAGGCGACCCTGGCTGCCGCTGCCCTTGGCGGGACGCGGGACCACCGCGGAACGGCAAAACGGATAGAAACCGCACGCGGACATATCCGGCGGATGCTGCGGACGATTAAGCACCTCAAGAGTTTCAGCCGCAAGGATACCGGCACCCTGACCCCGGTCGACATGGACCGGGTGATCGAAAACGCCATCGAGCTTGTCCGCCACCGTGCCGATGACATCGGTGCGCAACTGACCTATGACTGCCCGGGTGACGCGCCGCCGGTGATGGGCGGGATGGTGCGGTTGGAGCAGGTGCTGGTCAATCTGCTGCTGAATGCGCTGGATGCGGTGGTTGCCAGCGCGGCGGGTCAGGTCAGGGTCACGCGCGAGGTTACGCCAGATGCCGTGATTGTGACGGTAAAGGATAATGGAGTTGGGCTGGACACCGAGGCTATCGCCAAAATCGGAGAACCGTTCTTCAGCCACAAACAGGACGGTGAGGGGTTGGGGCTGGGCGTGGCGATCAGTCAATCCATC
Organism: Pseudosulfitobacter pseudonitzschiae; assembly: GCF_900129395.1. Classification (GTDB taxonomy): domain Bacteria; phylum Pseudomonadota; class Alphaproteobacteria; order Rhodobacterales; family Rhodobacteraceae; genus Pseudosulfitobacter; species Pseudosulfitobacter pseudonitzschiae. The sequence continues at coordinate 1,922 of NZ_FQVP01000002.1, read as the reverse complement.
CTGCAGGATTTCCACGGCACCCTGCATTACGACGCCGCTCCGGGTCAGGGCACAAGTGCGACCGTGACACTGCCCCGCGCGGAACTGCGCAATCGAAAGTCTGCCGCATGAGCCCGGCCAACATCTGGGTGGTCGATGATGACGACGATCACCGCGAGGGATTGTGCGACCTGATTGCGGCAGCGGGGCATCGCCCGATCCCGTTGTCCGGCGGCCTGGCCGCGCGCGACACGCTGGCCGGAGCCTTGCCTGACCTTATCTTGTCCGACCTGCGTATGCCCGGTCTTGACGGTATCGGGGTGCTGGAAGCGGTGCGGTCCGTTGCTGCCCATCTGCCGCTGATCCTGTTGACCGGACACGGCGACGTCACGCAGGCGGTGCGTGCGATGCAACGCGGGGCCCAGGATTTTCTGGAAAAGCCCTATGACGCCGACCATCTCTTGACGGTTGTAGAGCGCAGCCTGGCCGCCGGGCGTCTTCACGCGGAAGTCCGGATGCTGCGCGAGCGTCTGAAGGTCGAGGGGGCCGAGCTGGTCGGGGAAACCACCGCAATCGCCGCCGTCCGTGCACGTCTGACCGAGATCGCGCGCCTGCCGGTCGATGTCATCCTGCAAGGGGAAACCGGAACCGGCAAGGAACTGGCCGCGCGCAGTCTGCACATGCAGTCCGGCCGCAGCGGGCCATTTGTCACAATCAATTGCGCCGCGCTGCCCAACAGCGGCATCGATGTGGATCTGTTCGGTCGCATTGATGGGGCCGGCACCCTGCAGCCGGGACGCATCGGCCTTGCCGAAGGCGGAACGCTGTTTCTGGACCAGATCGATGTGATGCCGCTTGAATCGCAACCTCTGTTGTTGCGCCTGCTTCAATCGCGCCAGATCGAACCGGTTGGAGGACGGGAGCCCATTGAGGTTGATTTGCGGGTGGTTGCGTCGGCCAGCAAAGACCTGAGAGAATTGATTGCCCAAGGGGCCTTTCGACAAGACCTGTATTACCGCTTGGCAGGTGTCGAAATTCATATGCCCCCCTTGCGTCAGATTGCGCCGGATATTCCGATTTTGTTCGTCCATTTTCTCACCCAGGCCGCCGCGCGCCATGGAGTGCCGGTGCCCGAGATAGCCTTCGCCGAGCGAAAGGCACTGCAAAGCCATGACTGGCCCGGAAACGCGCACCAATTGCGGCAAGCAGCACATCGAAGAATACTGGGGCTGGATGGCGTCACGGACACCCGTGATCTGGCTGTGACCGGCACGTTGAAAGATCGGGTGGCGCGTTTCGAAGCGTTGGAAATTATGCGTGTCCTTGACCAATGCCGTGGAAACACCGCCCGCGCCGCTGCTCAGTTGGGTATCCCACGCCGGACCTTGAATGCGAAGATGAACCGTCAGGGGATTAAACCCTAAAATGAATATTTCCGAATAAAATGAACCGGATAGAGATATAGCTCACTCCGAGATCGGAGCCGCCTGATCATTCCCCTCAGCGCGCGGCACAACGGGGCACAGCGAAATGAGTCACACAGGACTTGCGGATTCCCTGTGAGGGCTGTGCGTCAGTGACCGTCGGTGCCAGGGTCCGCTTGCTTCTGTGATCCATGGCTCGGCGAAGCTGGTGAGAATTTCCGTACACTATGCAAATTTGTGCGGTTTGCACTTACCAGGTAAGATCCCGTCACGCACTGCATCCCAAAATTTCAACTTGCCTGTTTGCAAGGTAGATGCTCCGACTGGCCATCACATTGAACTTTCGGGCGAACTTGCGGGTATTTTGGCGTTGGGGGAGCCCGAAACGACAAAACCCCCGCGTGATGCGAGGGCTGGGTCTGTGTTGGTTGCGGGAGTAGGATTTGAACCTACGACCTTCAGGTTATGAGCCTGACGAGCTACCGGGCTGCTCCATCCCGCGCCAGATGGTTTTTGGTG
>NZ_FQVP01000004.1 GCF_900129395.1 Pseudosulfitobacter pseudonitzschiae | reverse complement strand
GTGCATCACTGCGCCGCCGGTGAAGGGGGTTCTAAGTCTAACACCCAAAACCCGCAACCCCTTTTTTAAACAATATGACAGTTTTCTGAAAAAAAGCGAATTTCCCAATAAAATCATTGCCTTGGGTTCGCAATATTTCGCGGACCCGGGGTCATATCGGTCGATTATTACCCGATCCCGCCCTTCATGTTAGCGCGAGACAGCACTTTGGGCGACTTATCCACAGACTCGCACCCGAAATACGGCCGACTCGTCGCCTGGGAATCGCAATTTCGGGATGCTGATCGCGATTTCAGCAGCAGATTCTCTGAAATTATTTTGCCCGCCCCCGCAATTCACGCGAGTCGCGGGCAGTGATTCCACCGATTCACCGCTTTTTTCGCGGGCCTTCAGCGATTCCTGTCTTTGATTTGCGCCGCAAAACGCAGCTCAGGGGCGATTCATCTGCCTGTTCGATGTGCAAACTGCGAACATATCGCCCGATTCCGCGTGACTCGCCGGTCAGAGCCCTGTTTTGCCCTCACGCAGTCGCCCGTTTGGGCCAGCGCAGACGCAAAGCCAGCAGTCCCACGATGATTGCCATATAGACCAGAGGTTCGATCTGGATGCCTTTGACCAGCCATATGTAATGCACGCCCCCCAGCACCGCCGCCACATAGACCAGCTTGTGCAGCTTACGCCACGCAGGCCCCATTGTGCGGATCGACCAGTTGTTCGAAGTCACGGCGAGCGGGATCAGCAGCACGAAGGCGGCAAAGCCGATGGTTACATAGGGACGTTTGACGATGTCCGCCCAGATCTGGCTCCAGATCTGCACATCAAGGAACAGCCAGACGGCAAAGTGCAGGCAGACATAGGCGAAAGCCATCAGCCCCACGGCACGGCGAAAGCGGATCAGGTTCACGCCTGCGAACCGCCGCAGCGGCGTGATCGCAAGCCCTGCGATAATCAGCTTCAGCGCCCACTGTCCCAACTCATGCTCAAGCGCCTTGACCGGATCTCGGCCCAGACCGCCAAAAAACGCCTGATAGACCAGAAACAGCGCAGGCAGCAGCAATACTATATATACGACCCATGTGGGGACATTGCGCGCTGCGCTGTTGATACGATTCACAAAGGCCGTCATTACAAACTAAACTCTTTCAATGCTGGCGACCAAAGGCACGCCGCGCGACAGTGTAATATCAACAAACACCACCGCATGATGCGCCAGCTTTTTGGTATCAGGGCGCTGGTGCCCGGCGACGTTGCTCTCCTGCCCGACCGCATGAAGCATGCTGTGTTTTTCAGTGGCTGACAGGATCAGTAATTCGCTTTTAGATCCATACCTGCGTACAGGCTGGCGACCTCGTCTTCATATCCGTTGAACATCAACGTCGGGACACGGCGCGCAAAAAGTCCACCACCCAGAGGGCGTTCCGTCGCCTGTGACCAGCGCGGGTGGCTGACCTCGGGATTCACGTTGCTGTAGAACCCGTATTCCCGCGCGTTCGCCTTGTTCCAGCTGGTCGGCGGCTCCTTGTCGGTCAGCGTTATACGCACGATCGATTTGATCGACTTGAACCCGTACTTCCACGGCACCACCAGACGCATGGGCGCGCCATTCTGGTTCGGGATGTCCTTGCCATAGATGCCCGTCGCCATGATCGTCAGCGGGTGCATCGCCTCGTCCAGACGCAACCCTTCGACATAGGGCCAGTCCAGCACAGGATAGCGCACGCCGGGCATCTCGTCAGGGCGCAGCACGGTTTCAAAGGCCACGTATTTCGCACCAGACTGCACCCCTGCCATGTTCAAAAGGTCGGCCAGCTCGAACCCGTTCCACGGCACCACCATCGACCAGGCCTCGACACAGCGGAACCGATAGATGCGTTCTTCGATGGTCATCGCCTTGAGGATGTCCTCCAGAGCATAGTCGGCGGGCTTGTCGACCATGCCGTCGATTTTCACTGTCCAAGGCTTGGTGGTCAAAGCGCCGGCATATTCCGCCGGATCTTCCTTGCCGGTGCCGAATTCATAGTAGTTGTTATATTGGGTGATGTCCTCCCAGACGTTCGGCTCGAGCGTCTCTTGCGCCGCACGGGCGGTTCCCGCCATACCGACCAACCCCAGGCCTGCCGCCCCGGCCATCAGCTGACGCCGGTTCAAAAACGCGGCTTCGGGCGTGACATCCCGTTCGGTCAATGTGTTCGTCCAGCGGTTGGCCATTTGGATCGTCTCCTCATCCGTTTCACAACGTTATGCACAGAATGTGGGACGAACAAACGCTCAGGCCAGCCGGATCACGCGAAGTTGGCCCCGTGTAACAATTGCAAAACGGGCTGCGAGGCAACCGTCAGCCGTCGGCGCGCAGGCTGGGATAGATTTCATTCATCGGGGCTGAACGGCCGCTGTCCTGCACGATCCGCACATGCCTGCGCCGCAACAGGCGAGGTTCAGCCACACCGACGGAATGGGCGATGATCTCGACCTCGTGAATGACCTCTTTGGCATAGAGTGCAACACGCTGGTCCTTGTCCTCGACCACCAGCCCCTTTTGCAGGCGGGGATTGTGGGTGGTGATGCCGGTAGGGCAAGTGTTCTTGTTGCACTTCAGCGACTGGATGCAGCCCAGCGAGAACATGAAGCCCCGCGCCGAGGTGATAAAATCCGCCCCGGCCGCCAGCGCCCATGCCACGTCACCGGGATTGACCAGCTTGCCGCTGGCCACCAGCCGGATACGGTCTTTCAAACCCGCCTCGTTGCGCAGGTCGGCAGCCAATGGCAGGGATTCCCGTATAGACATACCCACCAGATCGATCAGCGGCATCGGTGCCGCGCCTGTGCCACCCTCGCCCCCGTCGATGGTGATAAAGTCAGGCGCGCAGTCGTCGCCGCGTTTCTTGATGGTCTGCATCAGGTCACGAAACGACTCTCTGTCACCCACCACTGTCTTGATGCCCACCGGTTTCCCCGTGATGTCGCGCAAGCGCACGATCATATCCAGCAGGTCATCCCAATCGTCGATCTCGACATGCCGGTTGGGCGAGATGGCATCGACCCCTTCCCGCAGCCCCCGGATCTCGGCAATCTCGGCGGTCACCTTGGCGCCGGGCAGAATGCCACCCTTGCCCGGTTTGGCCCCTTGGGCCAGTTTCAGCTCGAACATCTTGACGCAGGCGTTGGCAGCGATCTTGCGCAGCTTGTCCTCGTTCAGCGAACCGTCTTCGTTGCGCACGCCGAACTTGGCCGTGCCGATCTGGAAAACGATGTCACAACCGCCTTCGAGGTGAAACGGGCTGAGCCCGCCTTCGCCGGTGTTCATCCAGATGCCGGCCTTGGCGGCACCCCGGCTCAGCGCACGCACCGCGGGACGCGACAGCGCGCCATAGCTCATGCCGGAAATGTTGAAAAACGAATGCGCCGTATACGGCATCCGTGCGCCCGCGCCGATCACCATCGGTTGCGAACTGGCGAACTGATTGTCCAGTGGCGGGAAGGCAGCGTTGACAAAAATCGGGGTGCCGACAATCGAAAGGTTGCGGGTTGATCCAAAGGCCACTGTGTTGCTGTGCGGCTCGCCCGTGCGTTTGATCCAGTCCCGCTGCGCGCGGTTGAACGGCAGCTCTTCGCGGTCCATGGCAAAGAAATACTGGCGGAAGAATTCGCCCAGCGTCGAGAAGATATGCCTGAACCGCCCGATCACCGGATAGTTGCGGCGTATCGCGTCCTGGGTCTGAAGCCGGTCAATCGCGAACAGGACAACGGCACACAACAGGCCGATGCCGATCACTCCGATAAACACGAAGGCCAGGATTTCCAGAACGGTCAGGGGTGAGGACATGTCGCATTCTCGCTGTTTCCAGGGTTTAACGCACAGTTAAGCCACATACACGCCAACGCAAGGGCGCGCCGGTGTCACACTGTGGCGCGGATTCGTCGGTCCAAACACCAATTCCGCAACAGAAGCCCCTCCCCGACGGCCATTGGTGCCTGGCCGATCAACAATGTACCAAGTCCGCCCGCCAAAACCACGGGAATACCCCAGACAAAACTCTGTTTACACATACCTTTAGAGAGTCGGCGTGATAACGTTGTGGCAACAAGAACATCGACAAGACCTTGGGGACACACATGCCAACCACATACACAGAGACCGTTGAACTCGACACCGACAGCTTTACCGAAAGCTTCAACAATGACATGCCCATCGACATCGCTCTTTTCGACAACATCGATGGCAGCCTTGGCCTGCAACGGGCGGCACAGACCGACACGTCGGATGCGATTGCGCTGAACCTGACCGCAGGGTTCACCTACACTTTCGTTGTCGTGGTCGACTCCGCCGATGCCGACAGCGCGTTCACCGTCGGATTTGGCGATCAGACGGAAACTGCCGCAGGCCTTGATGGCAGCTATGAGGTCACAATAACCTTTACCGCAGAGGCGACCGAGACTGCCTATTTCACAGTCTCGCAAACCGGCGGCACCGCAGATTACTCTATTTCGGTAGAAGACATCGTCGATCCCAGCATTCCAACCGAAGGCGACGACTATATCGTCGGCAATATGACCTCCGACCGCGTCAATCTGCTGGGCGGCAATGACACCTACATCGCGCTTGGCGGATCGGATCAGGTCTGGGGCGGGCTGGGCAACGATTATATCGACGGTGTCTGCGGCGGCGACAAGTTGTGGGGTGAAGAGGGCAACGACACCATTCTGGGCGGCAATGGCCGGGACAGCATGTGGGGCGGCATCGGCGACGACAGCCTGAATGGCCAGAACCAAGAGGACATGCTGTGGGGCAACGAAGGCAACGACACGCTGATCGGTGAAAAAGGCAACGACACCATCGACGGCGGTTCGGGCGACGACGACATTGACGGGGGCAAGGAAAACGACCTGCTGACCGGCGGCACCGGGGCTGATATCTTTCGATATGCCAACGACATGGGCTGCGACACGATCACCGACTTTACCAGCGGCGAAGACAGGCTGGACATTTCGAAGCTGGACATCTGGGACATCAGCCAACTGACCATCACTCAAGTCGGCGACAACGCCCGCATCAATTTTGGCGATTTCCAATATGTCGAGCTGACCGGCGTGAACGCCGATGATCTGACCAACGCCGACTTTATTCTGGATGAAGCCCCTGAGATGATCTCCTCCGAGGGAGGCGACAACCTGTGGGGCACAGAGGCTGCCGATAGCATTGACCTGATGGGCGGCAGCGACCGAATTCGCGCAGGCGCAGGCGATGACACCGTTATGGGCGGCGCAGGCAAGGATACCATCGAGGGCGGTGATGACAATGATCTGATCCTGGGTGGCTCGGGGGCCGACCGGCTTTATGGAGATGCGGGCAACGACGTTATCTACGGCGACGCAGGCAACGACCTGATCCTTGCAGGCACCGGCGACGATTATGTCAACGGCGGCAACAAGAACGACCGCATCTACGGCGCGGGCGGCAATGACACGCTGGACGGTGAAAACGGCAATGACAAAATCTGGGGCGGCGCGGGCAACGACCTGATTTCAGGCGGTGCAGGCAAGGACCTGATCGATGGCGGCGACGGCGATGACACGATTGATGGCGGATGGGGCGACGACAATCTGACCGGTGGCACAGGCGCTGACATCTTTGTCTTCGACGACCGGATGCGTGCCGACACCATCACCGACTTTACCGATGGCGAGGACCGGTTGGACATGACCGCCTGGGGCTTTACCAGCGTCGATGACATGACTTTCCAACAGGTCGGCGACGACGTGTTCATCCAGTTCACCGACCGCGACAGCCTGCTGCTGCAGAACGTCGAAGTGGCCGATCTGGATGCCAGTGACTTTATTTTTGACACCGAACCGGTGCCATTCACCTGATGACCTCCAAAGTCTGACTGTGGAAAGGGGCGTTCGGAAACGAACGTCCCTTTTTCTATCTGCCAACATCAGCACCTCAGGCAAGATAGCCTTTGGCCAGCTTCAGCGCCCGTTCGAACAACGCCCGCGCATCGGTTTCGCCTGCCAGCCCGGCCCCATCAATCATACCACGCAAGGCTGACACCAGATCGCGCGCAGCCACCGGGGCATCGGCCACCTGATGATGCTCCAGAAACGCCACGATGGTCTGGTTGATCTGTTCATTCAGGACACGGGTTTCCTGCTCAAGCGGCAAAAAGCTCTCGGCATATTCCAACGCCTTGGACAGCTTTGGCCAGTGCAACTGACTTTCGACGGCGGCATGCAACAGCTTGGCCAGGGTCACGTCGAAGGATTCATTATGCATCTCCAGCGTGGCAGCTTGCAAATCCTCCAGCAGTCTGGCTCGCTTCTGACGGATGATGTCGGTCAGGATCGCCTCTTTCGACGGGTAATATTGGTACAAGGTGCCAATGCTGACGCCAGCAACTTCGGCCACGTAATTTGTCGTCAGTGTCTCCAATCCACCGCGTTCCAAAATATGAGCAGCCGCTTGCAGAATGGCCTGAACCGACGCCTTGGCGCGCGCTTGTGTAGGTGTCTTTCTTGGGTTGATCTGTGCCTGCTTCATTGCCGCCTGAATGCGAGTTGAGAAATGTGAGTATTCGCTCGAATATTGCGTGAGTGTCCTCGAACGCAAAGGAAATTCGACATGATCTGGACAATCTTCATGCTTTTGCGGGCCACCCCGCACTGGCTGGGCCACACCATCACGGAACGCGACAGCATCGCAGCCGACTGCCTGGCGCAGGCTGGACTGGGCGATCAGGTTTCGATGCGTTTCTATGACGCCGAGGCGTTTTCGGGCACCTGCTCGGACGTGGCGGTGTTCGAGGCCCGCGACTTGGGGGCCTATTACTTTGTTGTCGAACGGCTGCGCAACACACCCCTGTTTGGCAAGCCGTACTTTGATGTCATCGACATTATTCCTGCGCTGGAAAACGGCCATCAAACCTTTCAACGAGAGGTCAGCGCATGAACAATGCATTGGCAGGCCGTCGCGCGCTGGTCACCGGCGGAGCGCGGGGGATCGGTCTGGAATTGTCCCGCCAGTTGATCGCGCAAGGCTGCACGGTTGTCGCCGTGGGGCGCAACATGCAGCATCTGAACGCTTTGCAATCCGAGGGCGGTCCAAATGTCACCACGGTGCAGGCCGATCTGTCCCAACAAGCAGAGATCGACAGGTTGGTCGCGCTGATCACCGCCGAGCATCCCGATCTCAGCATCCTGATCAACAATGCGGGCCTCCAACAGGAGATGAACCTGTTTGCCGACCCTGCTGAGGCTTCCATCATCTCTGCCCGTCAGGAGATCGGGTTGAACCTGGACGGGCTGGTCAGCCTGACCCTGGGATTGCTGCCAAACCTTGCAGCCCAGAGCAGATCGGCCATCGTCAACATCAGCTCGGGGCTTGCCATCGCCCCCAAGGCTGCATCGCCGGTATATTGCGCCACCAAGGCCGCCACGCGCGCGTTCAGTCAGGCTTTGCGTTATCAGTGTGAAGACAGCGCACCGCATATAACGGTGACCGAGGCGATCATGGCGCTGGTGGACGCGGATATGACCGCGGGGCGCGGATCGGGGAAAATCACGGCCCACCGCGCTGCAACCGAGGTGATTGCCGGGCTGGCACGTGGACAGCCCGAGGTCTGGGTCGGCAAGGCCAAGATGCTGCGCGTTCTGAACCGCCTGCTGCCTGCGGTCGCAGCACGGATCATGCGCTAGGGGCGCCTTGTCAAAGGCACCCCCGAGAGGTCAGGCCAGCGCTTCAGACACCGATTTCGACAGCGGCGTAGTGGGCCGTCCGATCAGGTCCGACAGATCGCGGCCGTCATGGAACAACGCACCCTGCGACGCGTCCACATCAAAGCTCGCCAAGGCGCCCGCAAATCCCTCGGGCAGGCCGACCGATACCAGAATCTTGGCATATTCATCCTGTGGCAGGTTCTGATAGGGGATCGTTTTACCCGTCTGCGCACTGACCTCTGCGGCCAGATCGCTGAGCGTATAGGCGGAATCGCCCGCCAGTTCATAGGTCTTGCCCACGTGATCACCTGCTGTCAGCACCGCCACTGCCGCATCAGCGTAATCCGCACGTGCCGCCGAACTGATACGTCCGTCGCCAGCAGAGCCGACCAACGCACCCGCCTGCACTGCCCCCGGCACGGACCCGGTGTAATTCTCGGTGTACCAACCATTGCGCAGGATCGTGTAGGTTAGGCCCGATGCTTTGATCAGCGCCTCGGTCTCACGGTGTTCGACCGCCAGTGACATGGGCGAGGTATCCGCCCGCAGCAGGCTGGTGTAGACAATGTGCCCGACACCCGCAGATTTCGCCGCGTCGATCACCGCGCGATGTTGGGCTGTGCGCTGACCGATCTCGCTGCCTGAAATCAACAGGAGCGTGTCCACACCCGCCAATGCGGGGGCCAGTGTTTCGGGCGCATCATAATCCGCCCTGCGCGCGGTCACACCCAGATCGGCGGCCTTTTCCGGGCTGCGCGCCAGCGCGATGATGTCGCTTGCGGCCATCTTGTCCTTGAGGCCTGCAATGACCAATCGGCCCAGCTGTCCGGTGGCACCTGTTACTGCAACTGTCATGGGATCGTCCTTTCAAAACGTCATGTTCTGCCACAAGAGCTAGACCCTTTACTTACGAATAGTAAGTACGTACAAAAATGTAAGTTTGAAAATTCTGAAAAGCAGAGCCGTCCATGACCGAACATCCCCCTGCCCTGACGCCCGAGCCGCTGTCGGACCGTGTCCGGCGTGGCGATCTGATGGCGGCGCAATGTCCCTCACGCGACGTGCTGAAGCATGTGACCAGCCGTTGGGGCGTGCTGGCACTGATGGCGCTTGAGGACGGAACGCTGCGCTTCAGCGCCCTGCGCCAGCAGATTGGCGGCGTCAGCGAGCGGATGCTGGCCCAAACCCTGCAAGCCCTGACCGCCGACGGCTTTGTCAGCCGCGTGTCCTTTGACGTGGTGCCGCCGCATGTGGAATACAGCCTGACACCGCTGGGCCGCGAGGTGGCGGAAAAGGTGCGCGGCCTGGCCGACTGGATCGAAGTGTCGATGCCGCGCATAGCAGAAGCCCAACAGGCACGCGCCCGGACTTAAACCAGCGTCAAACCTCGGGAGTCCACTGAGGCTTGATCGTGATCGGCGTCCCGTCCGGCGTACGCGCCCAGATCTCGCGCATTTCACTGTTGGTCACCGCAATGCAGCCGTCCGTCCAGTTCATCAGCAGATGCAGTGTCCCGATGGCGCCCCATCCATTCGGCAACCCGTGGATCATGATATTGCCGCCGGGATCGTATCCGCCCCGCGCTGCACGCGCTTGGTCGGCGGCATCGGGATAAGAGATATGCAAGCTGAGGTGCGCCACCGACTGCGGGTTGCGCCAGTCAATTCGGTAGTCCCCCTCCGGCGTACGCTCATCCCCTTCGCTTTGCTTGGGCCCCCCGTCCCAGCGCGCACCCATGGCGATATCATAGGATTGCAGCACTCTACCGTCCTGCATCAGATACAGCCTTCTGTCGGCCTTAGAGACGATAAGGTGATCCGCCAACAGCGCGTCCGCAGCCTGAACAGGCGGCTCGACCAGAGAAATCCGCGCCATCACCTTGGTATAGCCCAGCACCGCGACAACCATGAGCGCCACCATCAGGAGAACGCGAAAAAGCCTGTGACGTTTCAAATGACATTCCTCATCCCATCACGGCAGGTTTACCAAATCCCGCCCCGGCATCAATCGTCATCACAAACACAAAAGGGGCGCCCGATGCGGGCGCCCCTTGCAACTTTATTGTGTGGTTCAATGCACCACGGCGTCATCCGGTCTGGGCCGATTGGTACCCGCAACACGGTCACCGATGATCAACCCCTCGCTGCCCGCTGTTACGGGAATGGAATCCCCATCCATAACATCACCGGCCAGCAACATCTCGGCCAGCGGGTTTTGCAGCGTGTTCTGGATCACCCGTTTCAGCGGACGCGCCCCGAACACCGGATCATAACCTTCGTCAGCCAGCCATTTGCGGGCGCTGTCGTCCAGATCCAGTGTGATCTTGCGCGCTTGCAGACGTTTCAGCAGGCGGGCCATCTGGATATCGACAATGCCGTCCATGTTGTCACGGCTGAGGCGGTCAAAGATGATCGTCTCGTCCAGACGGTTCAGGAACTCGGGGCGGAAGTGCGCCCGCACCGCGTCCATCACATCACGTTTGGCACGCGCCATGTCGCCGCCTTCGGGAAGCTGGCTCAGCGCCTGCGCCCCAAGGTTGCTGGTCAGAATGATCAGCGTCTGCTTGAAGTCGACCTTGCGGCCCTGACCATCGGTCAGCACGCCATCGTCCAGCACCTGCAGCAGCACGTTGAACACATCCGGGTGTGCCTTTTCGACCTCGTCGAACAACACGACCTGATAAGGCCTGCGCCGCACGGCTTCGGTCAGAACACCACCTTCGTCATAGCCGACATAGCCCGGAGGGGCACCGATCAGACGCGCAACGCTGTGTTTTTCCATGAACTCGGACATATCCAGACGCACCATGGCGTTGTCGTCGTCGAACATGAAGTTCGCCACGGCTTTGGTCAGCTCGGTCTTGCCGACGCCGGTTGGCCCGAGGAACAGGAAACTGCCCAGGGGGCGGTTCTCGTCGTTCAGACCGGCCCGCGCACGGCGTACTGCGTTTGCCACCGCCTTTACGGCGCTGTCTTGACCCACCACACGGCTGTGCAACTGTTCTTCCATGCGCAGCAGCTTGTCGCGCTCACCTTCCAGCATCCGCGAGGTCGGGATACCTGTCCAGCGTTCAACAACGCTGGCGATCTGCTCGGGGCGCACGGTGTCCGCAGTTCGGGCATCCGCTTCGGTCGCGTCCAGCGTTTCAAGCTGACGCTCAAGTTGCGGGATCACGCCATAAGACAGCTCGCCAGCCTTGGCCAGATTGCCCTCGCGCTTGGCGATGTCCAGATCGGCGCGGGCACGGTCCAACTGCTCCTTGATCCCCTGCGCCGAGGCGATGGCGTCACGGTTGGTCTGCCATTGCGCCGTCATTTCGGCACTGCGCTCTTGCAAGTCGGAGAGGTCCTTTTCCAGCGCACCCAAACGGTCCTTGCTGGCCGCGTCATCCTCGGCGCGCAAGGCTTCGGCCTCGATCTGCAATTGCAGGATCTGGCGGTCGATGGCATCCAGCTCTTCGGGTTTGCTGTCCACCTCCATGCGCAGACGGCTGGCCGCCTCGTCCACAAGGTCGATGGCCTTGTCCGGCAGGAAGCGGTCGGTGATATAGCGATGGCTCAACGTGGCCGCCGCAACCAGCGCGCTGTCACTGACGCGCACCCCGTGGTGCAATTCGTATTTTTCCTTGATGCCGCGCAGAATGCTGATCGTATCCTCAACCGTGGGCTCCTGCACCATCACGGGCTGGAACCGGCGGGCCAAGGCCGCGTCTTTTTCCACATATTTGCGATACTCATCCAGCGTGGTGGCACCGATACAGTGCAGTTCACCGCGCGCTAGCGCCGGTTTGATCAGGTTCGCAGCATCCATCGCGCCGTCAGCCTTGCCCGCGCCCACGAGCGTGTGCATTTCATCGATGAACAGAATGATTTCGCCCGCGGCATCGGTGACTTCGTTCAGAACCGCCTTCAGACGCTCCTCGAACTCGCCACGGTATTTCGCACCGGCAATCAGCGCGCCCATGTCCAGCGCCAGCAGTTTCTTGTTGCGCAGGCTTTCGGGCACATCGCCGTTGATGATGCGCAAGGCCATGCCTTCGGCAATCGCGGTTTTACCCACGCCCGGCTCCCCGATCAGAACGGGGTTGTTCTTGGTCCGGCGGCTCAGCACCTGCATGGTGCGGCGGATTTCCTCGTCGCGGCCGATGATCGGGTCAATCTTGCCCTGTTCGGCGCGTTCGGTCAGGTCCGTGCTGTATTTCTTCAGCGCCTCATAGCTGTCCTCTGCGCTGGCAGAGTCGGCTGTGCGTCCCTTGCGAATGTCGTTGATTGCCGAATTCAGCGCCTGCGCGGACACAGATCCAGCTTCCAATGCCGTCTTGGCCCCGGATTTGACCATGCACAGGGCCATCAGGATGCGCTCGACCGGCACGAAGCTGTCGCCGGCCTTCTGGGCCAGGGCCTCGGCCTCGGCCAGAACCTTGGCGGTGGTGTTGTCCAGATAGACCTGTGCCGCATCGCCCGTGACGACAGGCATCTTGCCCAGCGACAGGGTCAGCGCTTCGGTCACGCGTGCGGGGTTACCGCCTGCGCGTGCGATCAGGTTGCTGGCCAACCCCTGTTCGTCATCCATCAATGCTTTGAGTATGTGCTCGGGCGCCAAACGCTGATGGCTTTCCCGTGTGGCGATTGTCTGCGCTGCCTGCACAAAGCCGCGCGACCGCTCCGTGAACTTGGACAAGTCCATAGATAGTCTCCTTTTCAAAAGCGCCCTGATGATGTCGCGCGCCTGACTTTGCAGCACACACGACGGTGAAGGGCCTTGATCATAAATTGGGCGCTGACAGCCCCGGGTTCAAGATTTCAAACGCCACAATCTGTCTCTTTCGACGCAAAGACAGGATTTCATCGGCCTCGCGGCCAATCGCCCGCCCGTCGACAGCCAGATTCCACAGAAATGCCACTGCGATTCGGGCAAAAAGCGGGAAACTCTCCCATAGGGTGCAATGCCCTCATAAAAAATCGTTAAAAATCAATATGTCAAAAAAACGTTAACTAAATTTGAAACCGTAGAAGCATGTCAAACGTTTATTATGCAGACGACAACACATAGGTGTCAAAATGCAACAGTATCCCGTTGAGCTGAACAGTGTGATCTACAACGCGACGACACAAAGCTTTGAGGCTTTGGTCACGGTACACGCACCACAGGGCGCACGCAAATATGCCTGCGCGATTGATGCACCAATCACCATGACCTATTCCGACGCGGCCTCGGGCCTCGCCACGCAAGCGCTGCGGCGCCATGCCGGGCGCGGCGGGCTGTCGTCTTCAACCGCTCTTGCTGCGGCTCAGGCCCGCGCCCGCTCCGGCGCGGCCAAAGTACGCCGCAAGCTATCGTTAGACCCCATTGCCATGTTGCGACGCCTCGCAGCATAGCATCGCGGCACATTCTGAAGGTCGTTTCTGTCCCCGACCCCTCATGACGCCGCACTACCAGAGACACGTGCCTGCCTGCTAGGTCTCTGATGCTCTGCCCGGATGTGCCCCTGTGCCATCCGGGCCTTTTTTTTGCCCACACCCCCGCCGCACCCCGGACTTGCCGCAACAGGCCCATTCGCGCTAAGCGCATTCCAGCGCAAAGGAGCCCGCACATGACACATTCCCCAAATGACCGCCTGATCGTTGCCCTTGATGTTCCCAACGCCGTTGCCAGTTTGAAACTGGCCGAAGATCTGGGCGATGCCGTCACCTTTTACAAAATCGGTCTGGGGATGCTGACCGGCGGCGGGCTGGCTTTGGCCAACGAGCTGAAGCAGGAACAGGGCAAGCGCATCTTTCTGGATATGAAACTCTTCGACATCGGCGCCACGGTCGAGGCGGCGGTGCGCGGGTTGGCCCAGTTCGATCTGGATTTCCTGACCGTGCACGGCGACCCCCACGTCGTCCGCGCCGCCAAAGAGGGGGCTGCAGGGTCGAACATGAAAATCCTCGCCGTCACCATCCTGACCTCACTGGACCGCGCCGATCTGGATGCCTGCCTGATCAAGGACGGTGCCACCGCCGACCTAGTGGTCGAACGCGCAGGCCGCGCATTTGACGCAGGGGCCGACGGCATCATCGCCTCGCCGCAAGAGGCCGCGATGATCCGCGCCCTGCCCGAGGCTGCGGACCGCCTGATCGTCACCCCCGGCGTGCGCCCTGCAGGGGCCGATCTGGGCGACCAGAAACGCGTGGCGACACCGGCGCAGGCCATCACCGACGGGGCGGATCACATCGTCGTCGGGCGCCCGATCTGGGCCGCTGCCAACCCCACCCAGGCAGCAAATGACATCCTCGCCAGCCTGCCCTGATCGCACAGGATGTGGGAAAATTGGCACAGGCCACTGCATATAGGTTTGGTCTGGATTTCCTTACTCGCCTGAAAGGCGAAATTCGGCTATGTTAAATGACAGGTGATACTCCCCGACGAACTGGCTCTTCCTGAAGTTCGTCACCTCCCCCCGCTTGTTTTGCGGGGGGTCTTTCTTTTGGAAGCACCGGATTTCAAAGCGCAAAATCGTCCCCTGACACCCCCGACAGATACAGCGCCAGCCGGGTCTGAAAGTGCGGAACCGCCTTGGGATGGGCGATGAACATCTGCGGCGCCATCAGTTGCCAGCTTTGACCTTCGTCCCCCAAGACGATCTGCGACGCGACGTCTTCGGGCAAATGTCCGGCAAAAAACCATTTGTCGCCACCTCCTTCGGTAAACCGCTTTCCCCAGGTCACCACCGGCGTGGGCACCACCAACCCCAGTTCCTCGCGTGTCTCACGCAAGGCGCAGGCCAAAGGCGTTTCACTCCCCTCGCGCCCGCCGCCGGGCAGGTCCAGATAGTCAGGCCATGGAATCCCCGCGATGTCGTCGCGCCGGATCACCGCCACCCGCGTGCCAATGAAAAGCGCCAGCTTGGCACCTGCAAATGGCATGTTCATTTCCGCATCCCCGCGCTAGACTGATCCCCACTCTAGCACAGATGCAAAGCCATGCCTGCCCTCTGCCGAGACTGCCTGCACCAATTCGACACCGCGCGCCGCTGTCCGGCCTGCGCAAGTCCGCGCGTCGTCAGCCATCCCGAACTGAACAGCCTGAGCATCGCCCACATGGATTGCGACGCCTTCTACGCCTCGGTGGAAAAACGCGACAACCCCGCGCTGGAGGGGAAACCGTTGATCATCGGCGGCGGGCGGCGTGGCGTGGTGTCCACAGCCTGCTATGTCGCGCGAATTCGCGGTGTGCGCTCGGCGATGCCGATGTTCCAGGCTCTAAAACTGTGCCCGGATGCGATTATCGTCAAACCGCGCATGGCCGCCTATGTCGAAGCCTCGCGGGCCATCCGCGCGATGATGGAGGACCTGACCCCCGCCATCCAGCCGCTGTCACTGGACGAGGCCTTTATGGATCTCAGCGGAACGCAACGGATGCACGGCGCGCCGCCCGCAGTGATGCTGGCGCGCCTGATCCGACGGATGCGCAGCGAACTGGGGCTGACCGGGTCGATCGGGCTGTCCCATAACAAGTTCCTGGCCAAGATCGCCTCGGACCTGGACAAGCCGCACGGATTCTCGGTGATCGGCAAGGCCGAAACCGAAAGCTTTCTGCATGACAAGCCGGTCCGGCTGATCTGGGGCGTCGGCACTGCGGCGCAGGCCTCGCTGGACAAGGCCGGCATACGCAGCTTTGCCGACCTGAAGCGTTGGGACAAACAGGACCTAATCGCCCGCTTCGGTGCCATGGGCGACCGGTTGTGGCATCTGGCCCGGGGCATTGACGCGCGGCGGGTGACGGCACACGAGCCGATGAAATCCATCTCGAATGAGACCACCTTCAACGATGACACCGCCGATCCCGATATCCTGGACGGCCACCTGTGGCGCATGGCCGAAAAGGTATCGGACCGCGCCAAGGCAAAGGATCTGGCCGGCCGTGTCGTCACGCTAAAGCTGAAACGCGCCAACCACAGTACATTAACGCGGCGGCTGTCCCTGCACAGCCCGACCCAGATGGCCGACACCATCTATCGCACCGCCCGCGCCCTGTTCGATCAGGTCGGCAACGAAGGCCCCTACCGGCTGCTGGGCTGTGGCATTTCCGATCTGACAAATGCGGACAAGGCCGACACCGAGGGCGATCTTCTGGACCCGAACAAGACCAAGCGCACCCAGGCCGAACGCGCCACCGACAAAATCCGCAGCCGCTTTGGCCCCGACGCCATCGTCAAGGGCCGTGCATTGCGCTAGCCCTCAGTCGAACCCGACAAATCGCGCCATTTCGCTCACATCCCGTCGCCGCGACACAACCGAATTGGCCGAGAACTCTTCGTCTGGCCAGCCCAGCGCCACACAGGTCAGAATCACTTGGTCGTCGGGAATGCCCGCGTGTTCCCGCACCACCGGCGACTGCATGATACCCTGACCGTTGATCACGGCACCCAGTCCACGGCTCCAAGCTGCCAACACCAGCCCATAGGTCACGGCGCCCAGATCGAAATGCGCAATCGTCCCGCCTTCCAGATCCCTGTCAAAGGTCACAACCACCGACACCGGCGCATCGAACTGGCGAAAGCCGCGCATCACCCAGTCCTGCCGCTTTTCCTTGTTGTCACGCTCGATCCCCATCGCCTCGAACAACTGGATCGCAATTTCAACCTGCCGGTCGCGGTGAACACCCTGATAGGCGCCGTGATCCACGATTTCGCGCTGCGGCGGCACGCCAGACAGCATCCGCTCCGAATTGCCCGCGCGCACAGCTTCCAGCGGCGCACCGGTCAGCACATGAAAATGCCAGGGCTGCGTATTCATCGACGACGGTGCGCGATTGGCCAGCGCGATGATCTCTTCCAGCAGATCGCGCGGCACCGGATCGGGCTTGAACCCTCTGATGCTGCGCCGCTCGGACATTGCCTGTTCCAGGTCCATCGCTCTCTCCCCTGAGTACCGTTCCGGCAACGCTACCCGCAATCGCTCCGGAGACCAGCGTAACGGGGCGTCAGATCACTCGGCTGCCAAGGGCATCCGCCCCTGACCGATCTGCGCCACCTCGGCCACAACCGCCGCCAGCCGCGCGCGAATGTCGTCAAAACCACCATTGGGTCGCACCAGCGCCTCGTTCATATAAAGCGACCGGTCGATCTCGACCTGAACCGCATGTTGCCCACGCGCAGGTCGCCCATAGGCCTGGGTAATATAGGCCCCGGCAAAGGGCGCATTGCGCGTCACGACAAACCCGGCGGCCACAAAGGCGGCCTCGATCCGGTCCACGACCTCGCCCGCTGCCGCCGCGCCAAAGCGGTCACCCAGCACCACATCAGGCCGCTTCATTCCGCCACGCACGACACTGTCCATCGCCTCATGGGGCATCGAATGGCAATCAATCAAAACCGCCTGCCCATGACGGCGGTGCGCGCTGTCCAGCAATTGCTGCAGCATTGCGTGGTAGGGTCGCCAATACAGATCAATACGCCGCTCGGCCTCTGCAAGGCTGAGCTTGCCGCGATAGATCGCACGGCCATTCGCCACCACGCGGGGCACCACGCCAAGGCCAGACGCCACACGCGGGTTATGACCCTTGGGACGCACCCCTTCAATCAACGCGGGGTCCAGTTCGTCCACCGCCCGGTTCAGGTCCACAAAGGCACGCGGCGCGCCGGCCTTGAGAAAGCTCGCTCCGAACCGGGGGGCGCACTCAAACAGCTTGTCGACAAAGGCATCTTCCGACGACCGCACCTGATGCTCGTTCAGCACTGTTGTCCGCAAGAATCGCCAAGGATAATCGCGCCCCGAATGTGGCGACGCGAACACCACACAGGACGTATTCCTGTCAGGGTGCAGGACTTCGTAAGCAAGCTTGGGCATCGGCTCTCCTCATGGAAATAACATAGCGCATGAAATACACGTATCAAAAGCCCTTGATCCCGCTTCCGACTCCTTTTATACGCCCCCCTACCGGCGCGAAATCTCGCGCCCCATTTTTGTTTTGGGGCAGTGTTTCGTGAAGGCCAGAGTGGGCGATTAGCTCAGCGGTAGAGCACTTCGTTGACATCGAAGGGGTCACAAGTTCGATCCTTGTATCGCCCACCATTCTATTCACAGTTCGGGCACCCTGCCCGGACACCCGCAACCCCGGCGCTGCTTCGCGCCATGAAACATGAGGAAGAAGCGCCATGAAGGTTCGCAACTCGCTCCGCTCGCTCAAAAACCGGCACCGTGACTGCCGCGTTGTGCGTCGCAAAGGCCGTGTGTACGTCATCAACAAGACGCAGCGCCGGTTCAAAGCCCGCCAGGGCTAAGGCTTACGCCAGATCATTTTCAAAAAGGCCGTCCTTCGGGGCGGCTTTTTTATTGCCCGAAATCCCCAAGCCCGCGTTCTTTTGGCCGTGAATATCCCGGGAGAGGCGCACCAGCGCCGGAGGCAGTGCCCCCAGCGTGACCTTGCGCCTTTCGCACAAGATCATAAGTTGCTTGCAAACCCCTGACCGAAAGGCACTTAGAATGACCGACACCTACACGCCCCCCGACGTCTGGACCTGGGACAAAAGCAGTGGCGGGCGATTCGCCAACATCAACCGCCCCATCGCTGGTCCGACACACGACAAAAAGCTGGACGTCGGCAAACACCCGATGCAATTGCACTCGCTCGCCACGCCCAACGGCGTCAAAGTCACCGTGATGCTCGAAGAGTTGCTCGAAAAGGGTCACAAGGGCGCGGAATATGACGCCTACCTGATCAACATCGGTGAGGGCGACCAGTTTTCTTCGGGCTTTGTCGAAATCAACCCGAACTCGAAAATCCCCGCCCTGATGGACCGCTCGGGCGACACGCCTGTGCGCGTGTTCGAAAGCGCGTCGATCCTGTTCCACCTGGCCGAGAAATTCGGCGAATTCCTTCCCGCCTCCGGCCCGGCCCGCACCGAAGTGATGAACTGGGTTATGTGGCAAATGGGCAGCGCGCCCTATCTGGGCGGCGGCTTTGGCCACTTTTACGCCTATGCGCCGGAAAAGTGGGAATACCCGATCAACCGCTTTACCATGGAAGCCAAACGCCAGCTTGACGTGCTCGAGCGGCAGCTGGCCGACCATCCCTATATCGCAGGCGACGAATACACGATTGCGGACATCGCAATCTGGCCCTGGTATGGCCAGCTGGTTCTGGGCCGCCTGTACGACGCAGCAACCTTCCTGGATGTGGAAAGCTATACCAACGTGATGGCCTGGGCGAAAAAGATCGACGAACGCCCCGCCGTTAAACGCGGTCGCATGGTCAACCGTGCCTCTGGCGCGCCAGAATACCAGCTGCGTGAACGTCACGACGCATCGGATTTCGAAACCCGTACGTGGGACAAGATCGGCGACGACAGCGAAAGCTGATACAGAACGCAGCGGGTGGCCCTTCGGGGTTGCCCGCGCTTACCGGCTGCGTCCGACCTGACGACAGATCAGGATCACCGGCAACACCCCCACCGCCACAATCACCAGCGACGGCACCGCCGCCCCGTCCAGCCGTTCGTCGCTGGCCAGACGGTACGCCTGTACCGCCAGCGTGTCATAGTTGAACGGGCGCATGATCAGCGTCGCGGGCAATTCTTTCATCACGTCCACAAACACAATCAACGCTGCCGTCAGCAGGCTGGGTGTCAGGATCGGCAGGTGCACACGGCGCAGCGTGGCCATCGGCCCCTTGCCCAGCGACCGGCTGGCCGCGTCCATGTTCACGTGCACCAGCGCCTGTCCGCCCTCATAGGCCCCCAGCGCCGCCGCAAGGAATCGCACCATATAGGCCGCGATCAGCAGCCAGATCGACCCGGTGATCAGCAAGCCCGTCGAAATATCAAAGGTCGCGCGCATCCAGACATCCAGCCGGTTGTCAAAGGCGGCAAAGGGCACCATCAGCCCGACCGCAATCACACCGCCCGGCACCGCATACCCCAGCCGCGCCACATAGGCCGCGGCACGTGCCAAGCGGCCCGGCTGAATACGGTTGTAAAAGCCGACCGCAATCGCAGCGCCCAGCGTCAGAACCGCCGCAACCGCCGCCAGCGTCAGCGAGTTTTTCACAAAGCCCAGATAGCGCGCGCTGGTCAGATCCTGCTCGGACCCCAGCCCCATGATCACCAGCACCACAATCGGCAGCAGCGCGCCCAACAGCACCGGCACACCGCACAGCAGCATCGCCAGCACTGCCCGCAGGCCTGACAGCTGGACCGGCGGATTGCCACCTTTGCCGCCCCGCGACGGATCATGATACTTGGCCCGCCCGCGCTGCGCCCGCTCCAGCATCGACAGCAACAGCGCAAACCCCAACAGGCACAACGCCAGTTGCGCGGCCCCCGTGCGATCGCCCAGGCTGAACCAGCTGGTGTAAATGCCTGTGGCAAAGGTCTGGACGCCGAAATAGGCGACCGTGCCAAAATCGGCGATGGTCTCCATCACCGTCAGCAGCACCCCCGCCGCAATCGCAGGCCGCGCCAACGGCAGGCTGACCTTGAAGAACGCACCCCAGATCGAGCTGCCCAAGGCCCGTGCTGCCAGAAACGTCGTGCCCGATTGTTGCAGGAAGGACGCCCGCGCCAGCAGGTAGACATAAGGGTACAACACCAGCACCAGCATCATCGCCGCACCGCCCAGGCTGCGAATCTCGGGGAACCAATAGTCGCGCGGGCCCCAGCCCATGATCCCGCGCAATGTCGATTGCACGATTCCGGGGTGATCCAGAATATGTGTATAAGCATAGGCCAGCACATAGGCCGGAAAGGCCAGTGGCAGCACCAGCGCGATCTCGAACAGGCGCACTCCCGGAAAGCGGGTCATCGTCACCAGCCACGCAGCTCCCACGCCAACCATGAAAGTGCCCACCGACACCAGCAACGCCAGCGCCACCGTATTGCCCAAGTAGCGCGGCAGCACGGTCTGCATCAGGTGCTGCACAGTGTCGAACCCGCCACCAAAGGACGCCAGCAACACCGCAACCATCGGCAACAGGCACAGCGCCGCCGCCAGCAACGCCACCGTCACCAGCCCCTTTGGGGCCAGCCGCGCCGGCGCGGGTTGTCCCGCGATATGTATCGACTGATCGCTCATAGCCCTTATGTCGATCATTTCTGTCGGAATGACCAGACCACGCGCAGCCCCCTATCCTTGCTCGAAGAACGCCAGAATATCATCGAACACACGTGGCTCTGCCACATACAGCAGATGTCCCAGACCGGGGTAAAAGGTGATCGGCGCGCCGCCGATGCTCTTTGCGAACCGGCGCACCTGTCGAGGCCGGAACACCGTGTCGGCGGTGCCTGCGTACAGGTGCACCTGCTCGGGCGGCAAGGTGAACCCCTCGGGCATCTGCCAGCCCACCAGCGCCATCGTGTGCGCCTTGAAGATGTTGAACGACGGCTCGACCACGATCTTTTTCGGGCGGCTGGTGATACGGGCAATGTCATCGGCCCGTTCCGGCGATCGCGCCCCCGCACGTCCAAACAGGAGCACAGGAAAATAATTCTCCCACACCTTGCGCGTGTTCACCGACTGCGCCCGTGCCGCCGCGACCAGAATGTCATCGACCCCACGCAGCGCCGTCTGCGCGCCGCCCCCGAATTCGACCGCGCTGGACATGCCAGCCACCTGCGCGCGCGGACCGATCTGCTTGGCCGCCAGCATGGCAATCGGCGCACCGGTGGAAAACCCCAACAGCTTGATCTGCTTGTCGGGAAAGCGTTCGGCCAGCTTTACGATGGTCTGCGCCGCTGTGGCGATGTCCAGCGGTCCGTCCAACGGGCGGCCATCCATGCCAGGAAAACGATATGCGGCAAAGGCGTAGCCCTTGGATCGCCATTCCACCACCGGATCAAAAATGCCCAGCGGCGTCATGGATCCGGGTATCAGGATCAGCAGCTTGTCCTGCTTCTGGATATCAGCCGCATTGAACAACAACGGCATCACCGGTGCATCAGTCGCCTCGGGCTTTGGCCCGCACGCCGCCAACAGACCGCAGACCACCAAAACCAAAACCCGTACCGTCCACATGCGCGCGCCCTTGCTCTGCCCATTGATCCCTAAACGGCAGTCCTAGCCGCAGCGCAGGGCATCCGCCAGCCGCCCGAGATCACAATGTTACCACGGCTGAGAAAGAAATTTTGGAACCTTCCCGCACTGGAAACCCGTTTTTTCTACGGCCCGTACAGATTTTAACGCGGCTGGCAAACCCAAAGGACCAATACATGACCCAGAAAACAGCACATCTTTACCGCATGGTCATGCCCGACCACCTGTGCCCTTATGGCCTCAAGTCAAAATCCCTTCTGGAACGTCACGGCTATGTAATTCTCGACCACCACCTGACCAATCGCGCCGAAACCGACGCATTCAAGGCCGAGCATGGCGTGAAAACCACCCCCCAGACCTTTATCGAAAACGAAAGGATCGGTGGCCACGACGATCTGCGTCGTTTCTTTGGCCAACATGTGAAGGCCGCCGATGAAAAAACCTATCGCCCCGTGCTGGTGATCTTTGCAATTTCTTTCCTAATCGCGTTGGCGATTTCCGTAATTGCCCACGGCACTCCGCTCAGCTGGTCGGTGATACCGTGGTTCGTCGCCACCGCCATGACAATTCTTGCCCTGCAAAAACTGCAAGACGTCGAACAGTTCTCGACCATGTTCCTGGGCTATGACCTGCTGGCGCGGCGCTGGGTGCCTTACGCCTATATCTACCCCTATGCCGAGGCCACCGCAGGCCTGCTGATGCTGGCAGGGGTCGCCCTGTGGCTCGCCGCCCCGCTGGCGCTCTTTGTCGGCACCATCGGCGCGATTTCGGTGATCAAGGCGGTCTATGTCGACAAACGCGACCTGAAATGTGCCTGCACGGGTGGCAATGACAACGTGCCGCTGGGCTTCATCTCGCTCAGCGAGAACCTCGCCATGGCGGGCATGGGGGCCTGGATGCTGATCCGCCTTCTTGTCACAGGCTGAACCTTCATCTTGCCGGATAAACTCCGGGGGAGCGCCGCAGGCGCGGGGGCAGAGCGCCCGAACCAGCCTCAGTCGTAGCTGCGCTGATCCTCGATCACCAGCCCGTCACGCGGCAGGCTGCCAACGGGCACAATCTCGACCGCGCCTTTCAGCTTCAGCGTATCGACCACGCTGGCGGCATAGGTCTGCATATCGCCGCCTTCGGCTTCGATCTGCACTGTCATGGCGTCCTGCTGGCCATCGCGTTGGGCGACCACACGGGCACGCGCGATCTCGGGGTGTTTGGCGACCAAAGCGGCCACCTGTTCGGGACGTACGAACATGCCCTTGATCTTCGTCGTCTGGTCGGCCCGGCCCATCCAGCCCTTGATGCGCATGTTGGTGCGCCCGCAGGGGCTTTGCCCCGCAAGCACCGCGCTCATGTCGCCGGTGGCAAAGCGGATCAACGGATAGTCGGGGTTCAAGGACGTCACGACAACCTCGCCCACTTCGCCCGGCTCGACCGGATTGCCGGTGCCGGGGGTCAGGATTTCGACGATCACGCCTTCATCGACGATCATGCCCTCCATCGCTGCACTTTCATATGCGATGTTGCCCAGATCGGCGGTGGCATAGGACTGCAAACAGGCAATGCCGCGATCCGCATATTCCTGGCGCAAGCTGGGGAACAGCGCGCCACCGCCCACGACCGCACGCGACAGTTTCAGCGTCACGCCCATCTCGTCGGCCTTGTCCAGGATGACCTTCAGGTAATCCGGCGTGCCCGCATAAGCCGTGGTGCCGATATCGCGCGCCGCAATCACCTGCAATTCGGTCTGTCCCGTCCCCGCAGGCAGCACCGCCGCCCCCACCGCCCGCGCGCCGGATTCAAAGATCATGCCCGCAGGCGTCAGGTGATAGCCAAAGCAGTTCTGGACGATATCGCCCTTGCCAATGCCCGCCGCGTGCAGGAAACGGCCCATCCGCCACCAGTCGTGGCTGATCCCGCCGGGTTCATAGATCGGTCCGGGAGACTGAAACACATGCGCCACATTGCTGACAGCGATCCCACCAAAAGGCGGGTTCTCCTTTTGCCACGCCGACAGGTCGGACTTGCGCATCACCGGCAGCTTTACCAGATCTTCATGGCCCTGCACCGACGCCGCCGCATCACGCCAATCGGCAGGCGCATGGGTGATCGAGGCCAGCCGCGTGCGCAGCAACGCGGCCTGTTCAGCCAGCCGCTGGTCTGCACTGCGGGTTTCCAGATCGTCAAAATACGCTGTGTGCGGCATCGGAAAATGTCCTGTTCGTGTGGTCAAGTGTTGCGCGGATCGGTCTTGCTCAGCTCAGCCAACGCTTGCGCCGGCGGTAGGACCGCACATCGCGGAACGATTTGCGGCCTTCGTCGGACATGCCCAGATAGAATTCCTTCACGTCCGGGTTTTCGCGCAGCTCAGCGGCGGGGCCGTCCATCACCACGCGGCCCGACTCCAGAATATAGCCGTAATGCGCGAACCGCAGTGCCACGTTGGTGTTCTGTTCGGCCAGCAGGAAGGACACGCCTTCGTTTTCGTTCACCGATTTCACGATCGAGAAAATCTGTTCCACCAACTGCGGCGCCAGACCCATGCTGGGTTCGTCCAGCAGGATCGTCTCGGGGCGGCTCATCAGGGCGCGACCGATCGCACACATCTGTTGTTCCCCACCCGAGGTGTACCCCGCCTGGGATTTGCGCCGCTCGCGCAGACGCGGAAAATAGTTGTAAACCATTTCGAGGTCTGCCGCGATGGCGCCCTTGCCGTCGGTGCGCGTATAGGCCCCGGTCAGCAGGTTTTCCTCGATGGTCAGATGCTCAAAACAATGGCGGCCCTCCATCACCTGCACTACACCGCGTTTCACGGTTTCGGCAGGGTCGGTATGCTGGATCACATCACCGCGGTATTTGATCGAGCCTTTGGTGACTTCACCACGCTCCGAGGCCAGCAAGCCGCTGATGGCCTTCAGCGTCGTGGTCTTGCCCGCGCCGTTGCCGCCCAGCAATGCGGTGATCCCGCCCTTGGGCACCGACAGGCTGACACCTTTCAGCACCAGGATGACGTGATTGTAGATCACCTCGATGTTGTTGACCTCAAGCAAGGTCTCGTCAGTTTTTCCGGCATCAAGCATGGTCAACCTGCCCCGTTTGGTGGTGTTTGGGAAAACTCCGGCGACACGGACGCGCCGCCGGAGGGTTCGACTTAGTTACAGCCGGGTTCGATGTTGTTTTCAGCCGCGTAAGCTGCCGAATCTTCGGCCACCAGACGGCTGATCAACTCACGGTCGGTGGGTTTATAGTCAGAGATGACATTCCACGTGCCAGCGGCTGCATCCCACTGGGTCACGCCCACCAGGCCTGGACCACCGTGCTCTTCGCACGACACCTTGAACTCGGGGCCAAAGTTGGGAAGACCCAGAGCGGCCATCTTCGCCTCGGTGATCTCCAGCGCCTCCATACCGTCGCGCATCATCTTGGCGTCGATATCCGGCGTGCCGTGGATTTCCTGCGCGGTTTTCGCAGCTTCGGCGGCCAGCATCGCGGCGTACATGCCACGGTTGTACTGAACCGTCCCGATCTGGTCGCCCGCGCCGGCGGCTTTGCCGGTGTCCACAACGTATTTCTGGATATCGTCATAGATCGGATAATCCTTGCCAACACCGTGGAAGGTCAGCGCCTTGTAGCCATTGGCCGCCGCACCGGCGGGGATCACGTCCGCTTCGGAACCCGACCACCACACACCGATGAAGTTCTCCATCGGATAGCGGATGTTCACAGCCTCTTGGATCGCGACCTGGTTCATCACGCCCCAGCCCCACATGATCACGTAGTCAGGCTTTTCACGGCGGATTTGCAGCCACTGCGATTTCTGCTCCTGACCGGGGTGGTCAACGGGCAGCAACGTCAGCTCGAAACCGTGCGTCTTTTGCAGCTCTTCCAAGGTGCGGATCGGTTCCTTGCCGTAGGCCGAGTTGTGGTAGACCAAGGCAATCTTCTTGCCTTTGATGTCGTCACCGTTCTCGTCCAGCAGATAGTTGATCGCGCCCGAAGCACCGTCCCAATAGTTGGCCGGATAGTTGAACACGTCACGGAACACTTTGCCGTTGGCTGCCGACGTCCGGCCATAGCCCATCGAATGGATCGGGATGCCGTCCGCTGTCGCCTTGGGGATCAGCTGATAGGTGATGCCGGTGGACAGCGGCTGATAGACCAACGCGCCTTCACCCTTGGTGGATTCGTAGCATTCCACACCTTTTTCGGTGTTATAGCCGGTTTCGCATTCGGGCACACGGATTTTGGCACCTCCGATGCCGCCATCCCGCTCGTTCAGCAGGGTGAAGTAATCGGCATAACCATCCGCAAACGGGATGCCGCTGGCCGCGTAAGGCCCGGTCCGATAGCTCAGCGATGGGAACACAAGGTCCGCCATAACCGGGCCTGCCGCCATAACAGCAGCAACAGCCATTGTTGCAAACTTCATCTTCATCGGTGTTTCCTCCCTTGGTTTTTCCGATGTGGCCCCTCGCGGAACCAGCGCAGTGCGGGATTGTAGGCCCCCGCCGGTCTTGACGACCGCCCCCGTTAATGCGGGAACGGCCACAATCTCAGTTTTTCCTTTGTCACGCGCCACAGCTGCGCGATGCCATGGGGTTCGGCGATCAGGAACACGATGATCAGCGCCCCGACGATCACCAGCTGCAAATGCGCCACGATGTCGGTGGGCCAGCCCAACCAGTCCACGCCCACAACTTTCAGCGCCACGGGCAGCAACACCAGGAACGCAGCCCCGGCAAAGCTGCCGAAAATGCTGCCCAATCCGCCAATGATGATCATGAACAGCACCAGGAACGACTTGTTGATGCCAAAGGCTTCGCCCACTTCAACGGCGCCCAGATAGACGCTGAAGAACAACGCGCCCGAGATGCCGACAAAGAACGACGAGATGGCAAAGGCACTCAGCTTGGCGGTCAGCGGGTTCACCCCGATGATTTCGGCCGCAATGTCCATGTCCCGGATCGCCATCCATTTACGCCCCACCGACCCGCGCGTCAGGTTGCGCGCGATGATGGCGCTGACCACGGTAAAGATCAGGCAGAACACATAGGTGGCCCAGGCTTCGGTGTTCGGTCCGGTGATCAGGATGCCAAAGGTATCACGCTCGGGTGCGTTGATCTGGCCGGATGCGGAATAGTTGTAGAACCACGGCACGCGGTTGAACAACCACACCAGAAAGAACTGCGCCGCCAGCGTCGCCACGGCCAGGTAAAACCCCTTGATCCGCAGCGATGGCAGGCCGAACAACATGCCGACGCCTGCCGTGATCACCCCGGCAAGGATCACGTGAATGAACATGCTCACATCGGGAAAGGCCGTCATCAGCTTGTAGCAGGCATAGGCCCCCACCGCCATGAACCCGCCCGTACCCAGCGACACCTGCCCGCAATAACCCACAAGAATGTTCAGCCCGATTGCCGCAATCGCATAGATCAGGAAGGGCAGGAAAATCGAGTTCACCCAATAGTCGTTGACCATGAACGGAATGACACAGATTGCCACGAACAGCACAAAGTAATAGCGCCACCGGTCGAACCGGATCGGAAAGGTCTGGCTGTCTTCCTTGTAGGTCGTGCGAAATTCGCCCGCTTCACGATAAAACATCAGAGTACTCCCACAGCCCGCAGGCTTTTCATTCTTTTGGCTGTCAATATCCCGGGGGCGCGGGGGCTGGCCCCCGCTGCTGCTTCGGTCAGATCAAACACGTTCAATGATCTTCTCCCCGAACAGGCCTTGCGGACGGAACACCAGGAACAACAGCGCCAGCATATAGGCGAACCAGTTTTCAGTAGCGCCGCCAAGGAAGGGCGCGCCGATCAGGAACTCGAACAGCTTCTCGCCCACGCCGATGATCAACCCGCCGACAATGGCGCCCGGGATCGAGGTGAACCCGCCCAGCATCAGCACCGGCAGCGCCTTGAGCGCGATCAGCGAGAGCGAGAACTGAACACCTGATTTCGCGCCCCACATGATGCCCGCCACAAGGGCGACAAAGCCCGCCAGCGACCACACAAGTATCCAGATAAAGTTCAACGATACGCCGACGGAAAGCGCCGCCTGATGGTCATCCGCCACGGCCCGCATCGCGCGGCCCTGTTTGGTGTATTGGGCAAAGGCCACAAGGGCCGCCACCAGAACCATCGCCACAACCGCCGCGACGATATCCAGACTGTCGATGAAAAACCCATAGAAGCCTTCGCCACCCAGACCAGCGGTCATATCTTCGATCCAGAAGTTCCCCCCCTGCGGCAGGCAGTGCCCTGCGGACCAGCACAGATCCAGCGTCTTGATCTCGGACCCCCACATCAGGTCCGCCAACCCTTCAAGGAAATAGGCCAGACCGATGGTCGCCATGAACAGGATGATTGGCTCTTGCCCGACCAGATGCCGGAACACGAACCGCTGCACCGCCCATGCCAGCAAGATCATCACCAGCACGGTCAGGAAAACCGCGACAACCGAATGCAGGTTCCAGCCAAAGTTGGTGACATGAAGCCCGAAGGTCGCGTTGATCAGATGCGCGAACGGCACCTGTCCGTTCTGAAAACCGACCAGCGTCATGGCCGCAAACAGCGCCATAACCCCTTGGGCAAAGTTGAAAATGCCCGATGCCTTGTAAATCAACACAAAGCCCAGCGCGACCAGCGCATAAAGAACGCCCGCCATCAGCCCGTTCAGGAACACCTCGACCGTATAGAGAAAAGCCTCAGACATCGCGCAGTTCCTTCACATTCCAAATCTTTGCATCAGTCATGAGCCACCCCCAGATAGGCGTCGATCACGTCCTGATTGTTGCGCACCTCGTCCGGGGTGCCGTCGCCGATTTTCTTGCCGTAATCCATCACCACCACGCGGTCGCTCAGGTCCATCACCACGCCCATGTCGTGTTCGATCAGGGCGATGGTGGTGCCGAATTCATCGTTCACATCCAGAATAAAGCGGCTCATGTCCTCTTTTTCCTCGACGTTCATGCCCGCCATAGGCTCGTCCAGCAGCAGCAGAGACGGCTCGGCGGCCAGCGCCCGCGCCAGTTCGACCCGCTTTTTCAGACCGTAGGGCAGACGCGCCACCGGCGTCTTGCGGATCGCCTGGATTTCGAGAAAGTCGATGATCTTCTCCGCGACTTCGCGGTTGGCGGTCTCTTCTTCCTCGGCCTTGCCCTTCCACATCGACTGCCAGAACAGGCCGGTCTGCATGTGGGTCAAACGTCCCGTCATGACGTTGTCCAGCACGGTCATGCCCTCGAACAGCGCAATGTTCTGGAACGTGCGCGCAATACCCTGACGTGCCACCTGAAATGGTTTCATCGGCGGACGCGGCTGGCCTTGATAGAATACCTGCCCCTCTTGCGGCACGTAAAAGCCCGAGATCACGTTCAACATCGACGACTTGCCCGCTCCGTTCGGCCCGATGATCGCGCGGATTTCGCCCTCGCGGATGTCAAAAGAAATGTCCTTGATCGCCTCGACGCCGCCAAAGCGCAGGGTGATGTTCTTCATCTCCATCACCACGGGGCCAATCTTGCGCCCGTCTGCGGTTGTGTAACCGTCTGCCTGATCCAGCATCACACGTCCCCCTGCTTCTCTGGTTCAAAAAAATCCCCCCCGAAGGACCGACTTGCAACGGCCTCGGAGCACACAGATGCAAACCCCATCATTCCGCAGCCATCCGCGTTGCGACGGGCTGGACCATCGCGTGACGGATCTCCAGCGTCGCCTTGATCGCGCCCTTGCGGCCATCCTCATAGGTCACTTCGGTCACCGTGCTGATCTGGTCGGACCCGTCGTACAGCGCCGTGATGATGTCGTGGAACTTCTCCTCGATCTTCTTGCGGCGTACCTTGCGGGTGCGGGTCAGTTCGCCGTCGTCGGCGTCCAGTTCCTTGTGCAATACGACAAAGCGGTGGACCTGACAGCCCGACAGCATCTCGTCCTCGGCGACCGAACGGTTGACCGCTTCCACGTGGCTCTGGATCGTCGCCAGCACCTGCGGGTGCCCGGCAAGCTCCTGATAGGACGCATAGGCGATGTTGTTGCGCTCGGCCCAGTTGCTGACCGCCGTCAGGTCGATGTTGATGAACGCCGTGCATTCATCACGCCCGTTGCCGAACACGACCGCTTCCAGAATGTTGGGATAGAACTTCAGCTTGTTCTCGACGTATTTCGGCGCGAACAGCGACCCGTCCGCCATCTTGCCCACATCCTTGGCGCGGTCGATGATGCGCAAATGGCCTGTATCAGGCTCGATAAAGCCCGCGTCGCCCGTGGCCACCCACCCTTCGGCGTCCTTGGTGTCGGCGGTGCTTTCGGGGTTCTTGTAATATTCGACGAACACACCGGGCGAGCGGTAATAGACCTCGCCGGTGTCGTTGATCTTCAGCTCGACCCCGGGACAGACCACACCCACCGTGTCACTGCGCACCTGTCCGTCAGGCTGTGCGGTGATGTAAACCGTGGCCTCGGTCTGGCCGTAAAGCTGTTTCAGGTTGATCCCCAGCGAGCGGTAGAAATCAAAGATTTCCGGCCCGATCGCCTCGCCTGCCGTGTAGCCGACGCGCACGCGGGTAAAGCCCAGCGTGTTCTTCAGCGGCCCGTAAACCAGAAGATCACCCAACTTGTATTTCAGCCGGTCCATCAGGCCCACGGGTTTGCCATCCAGCAAGTCCGGCCCGACCTTGCGCGCATGCGCCATGAAATGATCGAACATCCGCTTTTTCAGGCGGCTCGCGTCCTCCATGCGGATCATCACGTTGGTCAGTTGGTTTTCAAACACGCGCGGCGGGGCAAAGTAATAGGTCGGCCCGATCTCGCGCAGGTCGGTCATCATTGTATCGGGGCTTTCGGGGCAATTGGTGCAATAGCCCGTCCAAAGCGCCTGTCCGACGGAAAAGATGAAATCGCCGACCCATGCCATCGGCAGATAGGCAAGGATATCGTCCGTCTGGCGCAGCCCGTCGAACTCGGAACTGGTGCGCGAGGTTTCGATGACGTTGCGATTGCTCAGCACCACGCCCTTGGGGTTGCCGGTGGTGCCGGAGGTGTACAGCATCACGGCGGTGCTGTCGTAATCCAGCTTGGCAATGCGGGCCTTCATCTCGGCCATCAACGTCTCGCGCTTGGCGCGGCCGTTGTGCTGGACCTGCTCATACGACCGCAGCTTTTCATGGTCGTATTTCCGCAAGCCACGCGGGTCGAGATAGATCATCTCTTCGAATTGCGGCAGCTGGTCCTGGATTTCCATGACCTTGTCGACTTGTTCCTGATCGCCCGCGACCACGTATTTCGCGCCGCAGTGCCCGAGCGTATAGGCCATCTCTTCGGCCGCCGCGTCGTTGTACAAGGGCACCGGAATCGCACCGCACATCTGCGCCGACATCATCGCCCAGTACAGCCGGGGCCGGTTGCGTCCGATCACGGCGACGAAATCGCCCTCGGCCACGCCCAGGTCAATCATCCCCAGGGCCAGCGCCTCGATTTCCTCAAGCGCCTGCGACCAGGTCCAGCTTTGCCAGATACCAAACTCTTTTTCACGATAGGCGGGGGCATCTGCGAACTGGGTCGCATTGCGATGCAGCAACGCCGGTACGGACCGCAGTCCTTCGGCGCCTTCCAGCGTCTTGGTCAATGTGTTCTCCTCCCGAACCCGCCGACGTTGTCGCGACAGGCCTTTTTCGCATGACGTGCGAATCCTCCCCGCAAATCATGCTGTCTGCACACTCGCGGTCAACTTTTTCGGGATGTTTGCTCAATTCTAACGAATTGTTACACGCTGGGTGGAATGCGCGTCAGAGTGCCCGCAAAAGCAATCCGCCCGCGCCTGCGACCACGAGTGCACCGGCGGAAATCTCGACCAGCGGCAAGAGGCGCGAGGCCCATGGCCCACCTGCCACGCTGCCCAGCAGGCCACTGCGCAGGCCAATGGCACCTGTGCCGACGGCGACGGTGACGACTGCCGTGCCAACCGCCATCGCAAAGACACCGGCGATACCCGCCCCGGCAATGCCCATACCATGCGTGATCACCAGCACGAACAACGCCCCCGTGCAGGGTCGGATCGCCACGCCTGCAATCAACAACAGCGCCTCGCGCAGCGATGTCAGACCTGCGACCTCTTCGACGCTGGGGGCGTGGCGGTGCCCGCAGTGGGCGCAGGCTTCATCGCCATGGATATGCGCATGATCGTGCCCATGCCCCACAGGACGCCGCAACATTCGCCGCGCACCACGCCCCAGCAACCACAGTCCGATCAAAACAATCGCACCGTAGCTGACGGGGGCCATGATGTCCTCGGCCGCGCCCACCATCTGGTCGCGTGTCAGCGCAAACAGCCACAGCCCGCCTTGCACCAGCACGATCGCCGTCACCGCCTGCCCCAGAGACGACAGCAGCGCAATCGTCCCCAGCCGCCAGACCGTCACGCGACGCGCCAGCCCATAGCCGCCGATCAGCACCTTGCCGTGCCCCGGACCCACCGCATGAAAGAAACCGTAGGCGAAACACACACCCAGCAGCGTCCAGAACGCGCCCGCGTTGCCCGCCCTGGTGGCGCGCAGGGTCAAGGCCATCTCGTTCTGAAAGGACCGCTGGTAGCCCGCCGCCATCTGACCGATCTGCCCCAGCCCGCCACCAGGCCACAGCCACCAGCCCAAAGCGGCCAGCGGCACCAGCAGGACGATCAGCGGGGCGCGCACGTGATTTCAACCTCGGTGGCAAAGGCTTCGCCCACTTCGGGAAATCCTTCCTCGATTGCATCCTGATCACGCCCCAGCTTGGACAGCGCCCCCTGCAACTCTTTCATCCCCGCATCCAGATCAGGCAGGTTGCGCGCGATGGTACAGCCGTCGAGCCCCTGGACATTCACATTCAGGGTGACGTCGTAAGAGGTGTAATAGGTCGGGTCATAGGGTTTCATCGACAAGCTGTGCCCGATCAACTCCGGCGCCCCCACCACGTCGCGCACATGCGTGGTGACCAGCCGCCCCTCGCGCATGACCAGCGTGGCATCACGTGGGCCGGACAACTCCAGCGGCTGTCCGTCCAGCCGTGCGACCAAATCGCCGTTGTACCCTTCGATCCACTGCATATCAAAGCCGCGCAACTGCGCCTCTTCGTCTTTGGTCAGGACGGCATTGCCATCGGAATCCAGTCCAGCGTCCTCTGTGACCAGCAAGGAGTAGAACGCATCATAGGCCCAAGTGACCTTGATCGCCTGCAACCTGCCGGTCTCGTCCACGATCGCAGTCAGGCCCGCATCAATGAAGATATGCGGATGCGCCTGCGCGGCAGAGCCGGAGCAGATCAAGGCGATTGCGGCAAGGGTTCTCATGGCGCAATCTGTACCCATCTTCGCAGGCCCGCGCAAACCACCCCTTTGCGATTGCGGTCCGCGATGCTACCCCCATCGGCGGAGGATCGCCACGTGCCACGCAACGACGACCAGAACAGGGCGCTGACAACCGCCGGGCTGAACCTGATCGCCCAGGCGCTGTCGATCTATGACAGCGACTTGCGCCTGTCGGTCTGCAACGTGGCCTTTCAACAGATGTTCCGGCTGCCCGACGCGCTGGTGCAACCCGGTGCCACCTTCGAGGACACCATCCGCCACATCGCCACACAGGGCGAATACGGCCCCATCGACGACATCGAAGCGTTTGTCGCCGAGCGGGTCAGCACCGCCCGCGCCTTCGAGCCGCATTACATGGAACGGACCCGCGCCAACGGGCGCACGATCTCGGTCGAGGGGGCACCGCTGCCGCAGGGAGGGTGGGTCACCGTCTATACCGACATCACCCGCACCAAGGATCAGGAACACATGCTGCGCGCACGGTCCGACGCGCTGTCAGATATGGTCCTGTCCCGCTCGGAAGAACTGGCCGCAACCAACCGCCAGCTTTCGGCCACGGTCGCCGCGCTGGAAGAGGCCAAACGAGAGCTCACCGAGATGGAAGCGCGCACCCGTCTGGTAACCGAAATGATGCCCGCTCATATCGCCCACGTCGATGAAACCGGGCACTACACCTATACCAACCGCCGCCTGTCCAGCATCCTGCCCGACCGGCCCAGTGACCTGATGGGCCTGCATATCTCTGATGCGCTGGGACCTACCAATTACGAACTGATCGCGCCGCATCTACAGGCCGCATACGAAGGCCGCCCGTCCGTGTTCGAATTCACCGACGGCCCCAGCGCCCGCCGCATCCGCGCGGCCTTTACCCCCGACACAGCGCAGGGGGCCTATATCCTGTCGATGGACGTGACCGAAGAAACCCAGGCCCGCGTTGCCCTGCAACAAAACCGCAAGCGGGCGCTTGCGGCACAGATGACATCCGGCCTGGCACATGATTTCTCGAACCTGCTGACAATTATCCTGGGCCTGCAAAGCAAGCTTGAACGGATGGAGGACCTGCCCGAGGGCGCCGCCCCCCTGATCGAAGGCACCCGCGCCGCCGCCCGTCGGGGCGGGCACCTGCTGGACGGTATCGCCAACGCCACCGCCGCCCGCGTGCTGCGTCCCGGCCCCGTCGAAGTCGCGGGTTTGCTCGCAGACGTGGCCACATTGGCCTCGCCCACATTGCCTGCGGGACAAACCCTGCGTGTCGATTGCACCCTGCCGCCGGGACCGCTGTTGCTGGACACCGGCATCGTACAGGACAGTCTGCTGAACCTGATCCTGAACGCCCGCGACGCCTGTGGCGCCAAGGGTACGATCACCCTGACCGCCGCCGCGATTGGCGAGACTTGGGTGGAATTCACCGTCACCGACACCGGACCCGGCTTCTCGGACGAGGCGCTGCACAAGGCGTGCGATCCGTTCTTTACCACCAAGGGCGGCGAAGGCTCGGGGCTGGGGCTGCCGATGGTCTATGACATGACCAAGACCGCAGGCGGGCACCTTGGCCTGAGAAACACCCTCACCGGTGCCGAAGTGCGCCTGCGCCTGCCGCTGAACCGCCCTGCGCCGGTCACGGGCGGCATGGTCCTGCTGGTCGAGGACCGCGACGACCTTCGTGCGCTCTATCGGGACATGCTCATGGGGCTGGGGCATTCCGTCGTCGAGGCCGCAAGTGTCGATGAAGCCACCGCGCTGACCGCCGACCTGCCCGACATCGGCCTGATCCTCAGCGATATCCGGCTGGGCGCTGCCTCGGGGATAGAACTGGCGGACCGGCTGAAAGACGCAGGCACACCGATCATCCTGATGACCTCGTTGCCCGTGTCCGACCCGATGCACCGCGCCGCCCTGACCCGCGCACCCGTGTTGCAAAAACCCTTTTCTGCGGACGATCTTGCCGCGCTTTTAATGCCGCAGGCCGCCCAATGACCAAATCCGACAGCCCCCTTGTCACCATTCTGGACGACGAACCCGCCATCCGCACCATGCTGGCTGACGCTCTGGAAGAGGCGGGCTTTCGCACCCTCAGCTTTGCGCGCGCCTCGGCTTTCGAGGCGGCGCTGAAAACCCATCAGCCCGACGTGTGCCTTGTCGATCTGGGCCTGCCCGACACCGACGGGCTGACCATCGTGCACCGCCTGGCGTTGGAACAGGGGGCGACGGTCATCATCATCTCGGGCCGCGCACAGGTGCAGGACAAGGTCACTGGGCTGGAACTGGGGGCCGACGATTACATCATCAAACCCTTCGATCCCGCCGAGGTCGTCGCCCGCGTGCGCGCCCGCCTGCGGTCGAACCATCAGCCCACCCACAGCGGCAACACCGCGCGCTTTCAGGGCTGGACCGCGCTGTTCGACCGCTACACGCTGGTCGACGATACGGGCGGGGAAACCACGTTCTCGCACGCCGAAGGCGAAGTGCTGCGCCTGTTCCTGTCCAGCCCCCGCCGCCTGATCTCGCGGGCGCAAATGCAGGAATCCCTGGGCGGCGCTGCCGGGGAAAGCTTTGACCGGGCCATGGACGTGCGCATCTCGCGGCTGCGCACAAAACTGCGCGAAGATCCGAAAAATCCACAATTGATCAAGACAATCTACGGCGCAGGTTATATCTTTCTCGGTGACGTTCACTGGAGCTGACGATGCTGCAAGCCCTTCTTTACCGCACCGGCAAGGCCCGCCCGCTGTTCTACCGCGTCGAGATTTCGCGCAACCTGTTCGAAGAGGCGTCCGTGACCCGCGAATGGGGCGCGGTTGGCGGCACGCCGCGCACGATCACCTCGTGCCACACCGACCTGCGCGCGGCCTCTCAGGTGGCCGATACCTACCGCCAGCGCGCCCTGCAACGCGGATACATACGCGACACCGTCCCCCTTCATCTTGCGAAACAAACTCCGGGGTGAGGCCGCAGGCCGAGGGGCAGCGCCCCTTAACCCACCCGCAGCTGATCCACCGCCCGCGCCATCACGCGCAGACCCGCCACCAGATCCTCCTCGGCCGTGTCTTCCTCGAAGGCATGGCTGATCCCGCCAATTGACGGCACGAACAGCATCGCCACCGGCATCAGCCGTGACAGGTTGGTCGCATCATGCAGCGCCCCCGAGGGCATGACGCGCCACTTGCCCGGCGCCTCCACTTCGGCGGCCCCCTCCAGCGCGCCACGCAGGCGCGCGTCCATCTGCACCGGCTCCAGCCCCAGCATCGGCCCGAACGACAGCGTCATGTTCCGCTCTGCCGCGATCTCCTCGGCCAGGTCGCGAATGATCTTTTCCATCCGCACCAGCCTGTCGCCTTCGCCGTCGCGCCACTGCATCGAAAACCGCACCTGTCCGGGCACAATCGACGACGCATTGGGTGACAGCGACACATGGCCTATGGTCCACACGGTGCTGGGCGTCACCACATTGCGCAGCCGGTCGTTCAGCGCCGTGTTGAACGCACTCAGCGCCTGGAACGCATCCTGACGCAGGTGCATGGGCATGGTGCCCGCATGGTTCTGCTGGCCGACCATCGTGATGACCATATCGCGTATCCCCACAATATGTTCGACCACACCGATCTGTTCGTTGTTGGCCTCCAGATACGGCCCTTGCTCGATATGCATTTCGATATAGCCGGTGAACTGCGCCGGATCGACGGGGCCGGTGACCATGTCTGCCATGGCCCGCCGCGCCTCGGCCAGCGATTGGCCTGCGTGATCCTCCAGCCCGTCCGCCTTGTCCTGTGCGAGGTTGCCCGACCACACAGCACTGCCGGTGGTCACGCCGAACCGGCCCTCTTCGTCCTGAAACGACACCACGGACACTCCGCCACCCGCCGCGCGTGCAATCTCCAGCGCCGCGATCACACCCAGCGCGCCGTCCAGCCATCCGCCCGTCGGCTGGCTGTCGCTGTGCGATCCCAGCAGGATCGACGGCCCATCCGCCAGCCCGAACAGATTGCCCATCGCATCCACCTCGACCCGCAAGCCTGCATCGCGCATCTGATCCGCCAACCATGCACGCGCCGCCACATCCGGTTCGGAATAGGCAGGGCGCACCACGCCCGGTCCCTGCGCGCCAAAGCGGCGCAATCGATGCAAATCCTTCAGAAACCGCTGACTGTCTACCTGCATATTCATCCCCTCGCGGTTGACCACCGCCCTTGCCCACGAAATAACGTGGGCAACATGCCCTGCCACAAGGTAACAAGTCCATGGCCCAGCCCATCATCGGTATTGATCTTGGCACCACCAATTCCCTGATCTGCGTATTCGAAGACGGCGCGCCGCGACTGTTGACAAATGCGCTGGGGCATCTGCTGACACCCTCCGTGGTCTCACTGGACGGGGACAAGGTGCTGGTGGGCGAGGCCGCGCGCGACCGCCAGACCACCCACCCCAAGGACACCGCCGCTGCGTTCAAACGCGCCATGGGAACAGACACGACATTTCAACTGGGCCGCAAGAAATTGCGCGCCGAAGAACTGTCCTCGCTGGTGCTGCGCAAGCTCAAGGACGACGCCGAGGCGGCCTTGGGCCAGACCATCCGCGATGTGGTCGTGTCCGTGCCTGCCTATTTCAATCAGGGCCAGCGTCAGGCCACCATCGCCGCCTGCGCCATGGCCGGCCTGAACGCGGTACGGCTGGTCAACGAACCCACGGCGGCGGCGCTGGCCTACGGCTTGCAGGACCGCGACGGCGAAAGCCAGTTTCTGGTCTTCGACCTTGGCGGCGGAACCTTTGACGTGACCGTGCTGGAGCATTTCGACGGCGTGATGGAGGTCAAAGCCTCCTCCGGCGACGCCTTTCTGGGGGGCGAGGATTTCTCGGAAGCCTTGGCCAAGGCTATGGCCGAC
Organism: Pseudosulfitobacter pseudonitzschiae; assembly: GCF_900129395.1. Taxonomy (GTDB): domain Bacteria; phylum Pseudomonadota; class Alphaproteobacteria; order Rhodobacterales; family Rhodobacteraceae; genus Pseudosulfitobacter; species Pseudosulfitobacter pseudonitzschiae. Next base: position 542,214 of record NZ_FQVP01000004.1, on the reverse strand, counting down.
AAGATCGGAACCCCCTGGGCCAAGCTGGCCAAGGACGCCCAGCACCAGTTGCGCCTGCAAGCCGATGTGGCCAAGCGTCACCTGAGCGGCAAGGATGATTTCGAAGCGCGGCTGAAACTGGACGGCGCGCACCACACCTTGACGCTGACCCGCGCGGATTTTGAACAGGCCTGTGCCGCGTTGATCAAACGTCTGCACCGCCCGATCGAGCGGTGTTTCTACGACACCGGGCTGGACACCGACGCGCTGGACCGGGTGATCCTGGTCGGTGGTGCCACCCGTATGCCGATGATCCGCCAGATGGTCGCGCGCCAGTTCAAACGGCTGCCCGAGATGACCATCGACCCGGATCACGCCGTAGCCCTTGGCGCTGCGGTGCAGGCCGCCCTCGTCGCCGAGGACCGCGCGCTGGACGATGTGGTGATGACCGATGTATCGCCCTTTTCCGTCGGCATTGAAACCGCAACCAAGCTGAAGAACGGCACCGTCATCGGCGGGTTTTTCCAGCCCATCATCGAACGCAACACGCCGCTACCCGCGTCGCGGCAAGACAGCTTTGGCACGATGGACGACAACCAGACCCAGCTGCGCGTCGATATCTATCAGGGCGAAGCCCCCAAGGTCAGCGACAACGTGCATCTGGGCCAGTTTCTGCTGGACGTGCCCAAGGGCAAGGCCGGGCACGAGGGGATGTTCGTGCGCATCACCTATGACCCATCGGGCCTGATCGAGGTTGAAGCCACGTCAATCACCGATGGCAAAAAGGCGGGCCTGGTGATCCGCGACAACGTATCCAACCTGACCGAGGCGGAGATCGCCAAACGCCTGAAACAGATGCAGGCATTCAAGATGCACCCGCGCGAAGACGAGGAAAACACCGCTTTTCTGGCTCGCATCCGGCGGCTGTACGAAATGGCCAGCGGCGACGACCGGCATCTGCTGCAAGGCATGCTGATGGAGTTCGAAGGCGCGCTCGAAGGGCAGGACCCCGCCGAGATTTCGCGAATGCGCGGCGACATGGGCGAAACGCTGGACCGGATCGACGACTACTATGTCTCCTAAGTGGCCTTGGTCCGAACTGGGCCTTGCGAAACGCGCGACCGAACGCGAGGTCAAACGCGCCTATGCCGCACGGCTGAAACAGATCGACCGCAACGATCCCGCAGCTTTTGGCGCCCTGCGCGATGCCTTTGCGGCGGCCAAGAACGGGGCATTGAAGGAAAAGGCCGCGCCAAAGCGCCCGCGCATGGCCGACATTGCAGAGGGGCGCACAGGCCAGGACGACGCCGCGCCGATTACGTTGCGCGAACCCCAGCGCGCCCCAGACCCGCTGCCCGAAGCACCGATTGAGCACACGCCGGCGGCTGAGCCAGCACAACCGCAACCACCACAGACCGACGATGCAGGACACCAACCCTTTGTCGAAGAGCTGTTTGCGGACACGCCCGAACCACCCAAGGCGCCCGCCCCCAAACCCGCGCAACCCTGGGGCGTGGGCATTGGCCAGCTCGACGCTTTGGCCCAAGAAGACCCCGACAGAGCACAGTCGATATTCCAGACAAAATTCAATGACGCGCTGCGCAGCATGCACTGGGATACCAAAGCTCTGGACGCGCTGCTGTCCTTGGACATGGCCCATGACCTGACACTACGCCGCTCTCTTGAAGCGCAACTTTATGACACGCTGCAAACCCGATTGAACGACCCCGAGACCGGCTATCCCGTCGACATGGCCCGAGTCATCGAAACCCATTTCCAATGGGCCACCGACGGTGTCGGCGCCAGCAAACGGCTGGGCTGGCGGCGGGACTATCAACTGCTGATGTATGGCCATGCGCGGTCTGTCCCGCAGTCTAGCAAACCGCGCATCGCAACGCGCGCGAAAGACAAGCAATCGTATGTCTGGCATAAGATCAGCGTTTTCGCTGTGCTGTTCCTGCTGACCATTTCAATCCAGGAAATGAAAGGGGCTGATGACTACATTGTCGTTTCTGTCGCGCTCGCTGTTCTTTTCATGTTTGTCCGATGGCTGACCATGCTGGGTGCGGCGATCATCGTAAAACTGGCCAGCCTCCTAAGGCTGAACCGCCCCGCGATACGGCTGGCGCACTGGGCCTTTCCCGCAACAACGGCCAAGCTGACCACCAGCCTGGAATTCCGCAAGCTGGGCATTTTCGCTTTAACCGCTGTCGTTATGGTCGCGCTTTACCTGATCGACAAATATGCCTGATCCCACCTGTACCGCAGCCGCCTATTCGGCGGCCACCGTCGTATCGGCCGCCTCGACCCTTACCGCCGAGAATTTGAACTCGGGGATTTTGCCATAGGGGTCCACCGCCGGATTGGTCAGAATGTTCGCCGCCGCCTCGACATAGGCAAAGGGCAGGAACACCATATCCGGGGCAACTGCACGATCCTCGCGGGCCATCACGGTGATGCTGCCACGTTTGGTGGTCAGGCGCACGTGCCCGCCCGCCGCCACACCCAGCTTGCGCAGGGTAGACGGGTGCAGGGAACAGTTCGCTTCCGGCTCAAGCCCGTCCAGAACCGTGGCGCGGCGGGTCATCGACCCTGTGTGCCAATGTTCCAACTGCCGCCCCGTGGTCAGGATCATCGGGTATTCGGCATCAGGCACATCATCGGGCGCGATCACCGCCGCAGGGGTGAATTTCGCCCGCCCCTCGGCCCGTGGGAACCCATCACCAAAAACGATGGACTGCCCGGGGTCTTCGGGTGACAGCGACGGATAGGTCACGACGTTCTGCGTCTCAAGCCGGTCCCAGGTGATATTGTCCAGCGACGGCATGTTCAGCGCCATTTCGGCAAACACGTCCGCCGGTCCGGTATAGGTCCAGCCCAGCCCCAGCCGCTTGGCCAGTTCGACCTCGATCCACCAGTCCTCGCGCGCCTCGCCCGGCGGCGCGACAGCCGCGCGGCCCATCTGGACCTGGCGGTTGGTGTTGGTCACCGTCCCCGATTTCTCGGCAAAGGCCGATGCGGGCAGGATCACATCGGCATAGTTCGCGGTTTCGGTGATGAAAATGTCCTGCACCACCAGATGATCCAGCTTGGCCAGCGCGTCGCGGGCGTGCTCTACGTCGGGGTCGGACATGGCGGGGTTTTCGCCCAGCACGTACATCGCCTTGATGTCGCCCGCGTGCACCGCGTCCATGATCTCGGTCACGGTCAGGCCCTTTTCGGCTGAAAAGTCCTCGGTGCCCCAAACCTCGGTAAAGGCACGGCGCACGCCTTCGTCGGTGACGTCCTGATAGTCGGGCAGGAACATCGGGATCAGCCCGGCATCGGACGCGCCCTGCACGTTGTTCTGGCCCCGCAGCGGGTGCAGACCCGAACCGGGACGCCCCACCTGTCCCGTCATCAGCGCCAGCGAGATCAGGCAACGGCTGTTGTCGGTGCCATGGATGTGTTGCGACACGCCCATGCCCCAGAAGATCATCGCGGCCTTGGCCCCGGCAAAGGTCCGCGCCACATCGCGCAGCACCTCGGCGTCGATACCGCACATGGGCGCCATCTTCTCGGGGCTGAAATCCTTCAGATGCGCCTTCTCGGCCTCCCAGTTCTCGGTGTAGGCGTCGATGTATTGCTGGTCGTACAGCCCTTCCTCGACAATCGTGTGCATGATTGCGTTCAACATCGACACGTCTGCACCCGGACGGAATTGCAGCATGTGGCTGGCAAAGCGTTTCAACGCCTGCCCGCGCGGGTCCATCACGATCAGCTTGCCGCCACGTTTGGTGAACTGTTTGAAATAGGTCGCCGCAACGGGGTGGTTTTCAATCGGGTTGGCCCCGATCACGATGGCCACATCGGCGTTCTCGATCTCGTTGAACGTGGCGGTCACCGCGCCAGAGCCGACATTCTCCATCAACGCCGCCACCGACGACGCATGGCACAGCCGCGTGCAGTGATCGACGTTGTTGTGGCCAAACCCCTGACGGATCATCTTCTGGAACAGGTACGCCTCTTCATTGGTGCATTTCGCACTGCCAAAGCCTGCCACCTCACGGCCCCGCCCCTTCATGCCGGCAGCGGCAAAATCCAGCGCCTCGTCCCATGACGCCTCGCGGAAATGGGTCTGCCAGTTGTCCGGGTCCACGTTCAGCCCCTTGGCGGGTGCGTGGTCGCGGCGGATCAGCGGTTTGGTCAGGCGGTGGTCGTGGTGGATATAGTCAAAGCCAAAACGCCCCTTGACGCACAGGCGGCCCTCGTTCGCGGGGCCATTGATGCCCTCGACGTATTTCACCTTGCCGTCCTTGACCTTCAGGCTGATCTGGCAGCCGACGCCGCAGAAGGGACAGATGCTGTCGACCTCGGACTCAAAATCGGCGCTGTCGCCCACCTGATCCGCGTCCACCACGCTTGCAGGCATCAGGGCACCGGTCGGACAGGCCTGCACACATTCACCGCAGGCCACACAGGTGCTGTCCCCCATCGGGTCGGCCATGTCGAACACCGGATAGGCATCGTGCCCGCGCCCGGCCATGCCGATCACGTCATTCACCTGCACTTCACGGCAGGCCCGCACGCACAGCCCGCATTGGATACAGGCATCCAGGTTCACGCGCATCGCGACATGGCTGTCGTCCAGCAGCGGAATACGGCCTTCTTCCAGCTTGGGGAAACGGCTGTGGGTCACGCCGTTCAGCGCGGCCATGTCCCACAGGTGGGCGGATTTGTCGTGGGCGACGTCCTGCGCCGGCTGGTCGGTCACCAGCATTTCGACCACCATCTTGCGCGCGGTTTCGGCGCGGGCGGAATTGGTGGTAACGACCATACCCTCGCTGGGTTCGCGAATGCAGGACGCGGCCAGTGTCCGCTCGCCCTCGATCTCGACCATGCAAGCACGACAATTGCCGTCGGGGCGATAGCCGGGCGCGGGTTTGTGACACAGATGCGGAATGACCAGACCGCGACCATTGGCCACTTCCCAGATGGTCAGACCGGCCTCGGCCTCAACCTCTTGTCCGTCCAGTACAAACTTCACCACATCCGACATCACTGCTGCCTCCAAGAACACTCGTCCCCTTCTATCAGGACGCGCGCGGCTGCGGGACTCCTATTCCCGACGCCCGAACCCGAATTTGCGCCACTGATGTTTCCGATGGAAGTCGCTCCGTTCATCTGCGCACAAAGGCCAACGTTGCGACCATCCCAAGTGCGGCCAGCGGCAGGCACGAGACATAGACCCACTGGGCGACCTGTATTGCGCTTGATCCTGTGGTCATGGTCAGAATGCCTGCCGCATTCGCCACCAACCCGACATAGACCGCACCCAGCGCATAACCCAAACGCTGCACCGTCGGGATTGCACCCGCGATGCGCTGTACCTCTGACGCCGATGCCAATGTTTCAGTGCGGCGCAAGACAAAGGTCCACGCCATGCCAAAGCCGATCCCTTCAATCAGGGCAACGAGCGCGATCAGCCACAGCGGCCCGTAAGGGACAGCGTAAAGCATTCCGGGCACGCTGGCGGCCACCAACCCCATGCCCAGCGCGATCATCAGCCTGTCTGTCCGTTCGGAAAAGCCGCTGACAAGGATCGCGGCCAGGGTCCAACCGATCGACCCGCAGCTGACCACGTAACCGACGGTCAACGCGGGCGCGTGATGAATCGCGGTGATCAGCAACGGGCCAAAGGCCGCAATCGCGATGGTGGCCATGGACAGCGTGACAATCATCACCAGTGCCGCCCCGATGGGCGTGCGCAGATCAAAGGGCCGCCGAGGCAACATCCGGCTGTCGCCCGCACGCGCGTCCAGCCACAGAAACAGGACCAGCGCAGCAATGCCGCACAGGATCATCATACCGCTGCGCAGGGGTGCGATGCTGACCCCGCTGGCGGCAATCAAAAGGATGGCGAGACACAGCAACATCAGCCTGCGAAACGGAAACACGCTGTCCGTGGTTTGCTGCGGGGCCGGTTCGTTCTGCGGGCGTACGAAGATCCACGCACCGAGCCCAAAGGCCACGGCGCCAAAGCATGCAAACCCCCAGCGCCAGGTCGCATAAGCCACAAAGGCACCGCCAAAAAGCGGCCCTAAAAAGGATGAAATGCCCCAGATCGTCGATACAACGGCCAGCGCCCGCGCGGCATAACGGCGGGGGAACAACACGCTGATGGCGATAAAGCACATTGCCACCATACCGCCGCCGCCCAGCCCTTGCATCGTGCGCCCGACCAGAAACAGCGCCATCGTCGGGCTGACGGCACTGAGCAGACAGCCCAACCCGAACATCCCTGCTGCCAGCGCCATCGGGTGTCGCAACCCCATGCGCATGGTCAGGATCGCGCTGGCCGCGCCCGCCACGATAGACCCCATTTCATAAAGCGATACCGACAACCCCACCAGCGACGCGCCGTTGATGTCGGCCACGATCGACGGCAGCATGGTCGCCACGATCAGGCTGTCGGCGGCGTGCAGCATCACTGCAAGGCTGACCAGAAACAGCGATGCCGTATGTCCGCCGGTCAGAAATTCGCGCCATGACACATAAGCATCAGGCACCTGCGTGGGAATCGCTTCTGTGGTTTGGGTCATCGTCTTCTCCTGCTGACGATCACCTGTCTAATTCCTCAACCCAACTTGAGATCAAGCAATATTTCATCTGCCTGTTATTTCGTGCACGGCGCAGCGTGACACTTTCCACGCCCGCGCCCCTCGCCTACAACAGCACCAAAGCGCGAAAGGCTGTCATGTCCCACATCACTCTCATCCGCCACGGTCAGGCCAATTCCGGTGCCACCGACGAAGAATCATACGACCGTCTGTCGCCCTTGGGCTTTCAACAAGCCACCTGGCTGGGTGCCCATATGCGCGACACCGGCCAGCACCACATGCGGCTCTATACCGGCACATTGCGCCGCCATATCGAGACCGCCGACGCGATGGAGACCGGGCTGACTCCGATCCGCGACGCACGGCTGAACGAGCTGGAATATTTCAACCTGGCCGCCGCCCTGCGCGACGAACAGGGCATACCGATCCCCACCGAGCAGACCGAATTCACAGCCCACCTGCCCCGTGTATTCGCTGCGTGGCAGAACGGCGAAATCGTCAATGTGCCCGAGACCTTTGAACAATTCGAAACCCGCGTCAGCGACGCGTTGACCGAGATCGCCGAAGGGGACGGTCCCGCGCTGGTGGTCACCTCCGGCGGGCTGATTTCAATGGCGATGCGTCAGCACATGGGGTTGGACATCCGCGCCATGGCCAATCTCGCGCTGGCGATCATGAACACCTCGCAGCACCGGCTGTTCCCGGTCGGCGGGATCTGGTCGCCGGTCCTGTTCAATGCCGTACCGCATCTGGAGCATCCAGACCGGCATCACGCCCAAACCCACGTTTGACCCCTTCAGAAAGGCACGATCATGCATCTGTATTACGCCCCTGGCACCATCTCGATTGCCGTGGCCATCACGCTGGAAGAGGCGGGGCTGGACTATACCACCACCAAGATCAGCTTTGCCGACGCCGAGCAGACCAAGGAACCCTATCTGGCCAAGAACCCCAAAGGCCGCGTGCCAACGCTTGAGGTACAGGGCCAGATGCTGACCGAAACCGGCGCGCTGCTGGACTACATCGCCGCCAGCGCCCCGCAGGCCGGTCTGGTGCCCGCCAATCCGCTGGATGCAGCCCACATGCGCAGCGTGATGTATTATCTGGCGTCAACCATGCACATCAACCACGCCCACAAGATGCGCGGCAGCCGTTGGGCCGACCAGCAATCCAGCTTTGACGACATGAAAGCCAAGGTCCCGCAGACAATGGCCGCCTCTGCACGCTATGTCGAAGATCACGCGATCAAAGGCCCCTTTGTCATGGGCGATACCTTGTCGTTGGCCGATCCCTACCTGTTCGTGGTCTGCAACTGGCTGAAGGGCGATGAGGTCAACCCCGCAGACTATCCGCGTATCTCGGCGTTCATGGCCGCGATGGAATCGCGCGCCTCGGTCAAGGCGGTGCGTGCAGCGGGTATGCTGCCCTAACTGAAAATCCGGTAATACAGCCAGTCCGGCAGGAAATTCGCGCCGCGAAACACCAACGAGAACAGCCAGGGAAAGCTGGTCTTGAACTGGTCTGTTTCCATGTGCTCGACCATATGCTGTGCGGCCTCTTCGGGCTGCATGATCATCGGCATTTTAAAGTCGTTCTTGTCGGTCAGCTGCGTCTTGATAAAGCCGGGATTGCACACCTGCACCAACACGCCGGTCTTGCGCAGATCGGCGTGCATACATTCCGCCAGCGACATAGTCGCCGTCTTGCTGGCGGTATAACCGATGGAACCGGGCAGGCCGCGAAACCCGGTCAGGCTGGACGTAATCACGATATGCCCCGCGTCGCGTTCGACAAAATCGGGCACCACCTGCCCCAGAACACGCATGAACCCGGTAAAGTTGATGTCGGCCATGGCAACCGCCTGATCGGCGTCCCACTCCTTGGCCCCGAACGGCCAGTAGACCCCCGCCAGCAACACCAGCCCGTCAATCCGGCCCACCGCCTTGGCGGCCTCCTTGACGCTGTCGTGGTCGGCAATATCAACGGTCTGGATGGACGCTTTTCCCGGCAAATCGTCGGCAAGCGCACGCAGCTTGTCCTCGGAGCGGGCGGACAGGACCACCTCGACCCCGCGCGCGCTCAGCTTGCGGGCCAGTGCCGCCCCCAGCCCGTCGCTTGCGCCCACCAGCCAATAACGTTTGCCGTGCCAATTCATGTCGTACTCCCTGTCAGTCTGATCTGTGCCGCGCCGTCTGCGGGCCGGATGGTGGCGACCAGTTCGGCCACGCATATCCCCAGTTTGTAAAACCGCGACCGGTTGGTGATGGTTCCGCTTGGCGTCAGATACATCCAGTCCACGGCGCGCAAAACATGCCCGCCCTGTGCTTCGGGCAATCTGATCCGGTAACGCATCTGCAAGGCCGGGCCGCCGGTGATCCCTTGGGCCGTGCCCACCACATCCTGCGCCGTCGCGCTGAGATGACCGTCCGCGTGACAGCTCAGTGCCCAGGCGCGGGACTGGGTGGTGCCGTCGTCATAGGTGAAAAATTCCTCCATCGTGCCGGTGTCACCATCCCATGTGGCCTGGATCTGGGCTTGAAAGCGGCTGGTGACGCGGCCAAGGGGGCCGTAAATCACACCCTCGCAGATCATCGGGCCGTTCAGATGGGTCCGCAGGTCAAAGGCAGGACCATTTGCACCGGCATAATCGCTGGGTCGCTGGGCGGCAAAGCCACCCCAATGCCGGCGCGCCCAGACCAACGCCAGGATCAGGGCAAGCAATATCAGCGCAACGGTCACGCCAAGGCCTCCCTGATCGGTGTTGCGATCAGCAATGCCATCGCGAACAGTTTCAACCCGCAAGGCACCAGCGCGTATAACACCGCCAACAGCGTAAGCGCCGAAGCGGGGCTGTCCCCGGTGCTGTCGAACCCGGCGGACTGCAAGGCGGGCAACAGGGTGACTGCGGCAAAGGCCAACGTAAACTTGGACACGAGGGACCACAGCCCGAACCCGTCCGTTGCCCCCGGTGAAATCTGCGCCATGCGCGCGGCAAAAATCGCGGGCAGTAATGTCAGATCTGCACCCAGGGCCGCCCCAGACGCAAGGCAGATCACCGCAAACCACACCCAGTCGCCTGCGCCCAGAAACACCGCGCCGCCCAGCGACAGGATCGACAATGCCATCGCGGCCAGCAGCACAGGCTTGGGACCGTGGCGTTCGGCCAAAATTCCCCAGACGGGCGCCGCACAGGCCGCTGCAAGGAAAAACAGCAACAGCAACGGCCCCTCCTTGCCACCTTCGTCCAGCCGCGCATCGACAAAGAACAGAAACAGCGTGCTGGTGACAGCCACCGGAGCGGCATTCAGCAAGGCGATCAGCAACAACCGCCGCGCCAGCCCGTCCCGCAACACCGCGCCCAATCCGGTCGAGGCGGGCAAACCCACCCCTGACCATTCGCGCCGCATCATCATCACCGCCAGCAGCGCCAGGCCGGCAAACCCCGCAGCAAATCCGGCAAAAGGCGACTGCATCCAGACCCCCAGCCCCACCGGCGCAATCGCCGCAACACAAACCCCCAGCAACGCGCCCGTCTCGCGCCAGCGGGCCAGCCGCAGGTGGCCCTGACCTTGCAGACGATCCGCCGTCAGAACCCCCTGGGCATAGAAAACTATCGTGAGAAAGCTGAAGCCAGAGAACACCAGCGTCAGCATCGCCGCGAACCACAGCAGCGGCGGCCCAACCGGGGGCACTGCGAACAGCCCCACCATCGCCAGCGCCATCACCGCAGCGGCCACCGCAACCGCCAGCCCACGCCTGTCGCGCAGCCGGTCGCCCAGCCGGCCGAACAGCGGGTCCTGTACCACGTCCAGCAACCGCAAGCCGAACAGCACGGCCCCCAGCGCGCCCAGCGACACGCCGTATTCATCGACATAGAACTTGGGCGCGTGGATATAGATCGGCAGACCCGCCGCCGCCAGCAGCGCCGCAAACACAGCAAAGGCCGGAAGGCGCGGCGCGCGGCTCATCCCCGCGACACGTCTTTGGCAGGCGGAGCGGGGCGGGCGCGATAGGTGGCCTGTTTGACCCACAGCTTCAGCGCCTGCCAGTGAATCAACGCCAGCACCCTGCGCGACCCGAACGGGCGGCGCAGCAACGCCCGCAGGATCGACCCGTTGCTCATGCCCGCACGGCGGCCCGTCAACGTGGCGATCAATCCGCCCTGCCCCCGGCTGTAGTCTATCCAGATCCCGATGCGGTCGTCGCGGATGTCAAAGCGGAACTCGTATCCGCCCTCGACGGGCTGAAAGGGCGAGACATGGAAAATCTTGGTCGCCTTCATCCGGTCGCTGGGCGCGATCGGGCGATGGTCGGCGTGGTGGATCAGATAATTGTGGCGGTCGCCGAACGTGTTGGTCACCTCGGCAATCACCGCCAAAAGCGCCCCATCGGCCCCGCGACAGAGCCAGAAGCTGACCGGATTGAACACGTGCCCCAGCAGCTTCGGCTGCGCCAACAGTTCGACCTTGACCACGTTCGGCACCTGCCAGTGGCGCAGGACATCGCGCACCCACGCCGCGCCGCGCCCGTCACCGGGTGCGCCGCCGTGGTCCACATCGTCCAACGCCGCCAGCCCGCGCCCGTTGCGGGTGAACAGGGACGGGCCTTTCACCGGGGCTTCGGCATCCAACAGCACATAGTCCACCGAGTAGCGAAAGGCGTTTTCAATCGCCCCCTTGCGCCCGTGAAAGGTTTGCGCCGCGATATGATCAATACCGGATGTCATTCCGCCGCCAACACGGCCGGCACAGCCAACAACCGCTGTGCCACGTCAAAGGCCGAGGACAGCCCGTCTTCGTGAAATCCGTTCTTCATCCACGCACCGCAGAACCACGTGTTGTTGGTCCCGTTCATCTGTGCGGCTTGCTTTTGCGCCGCCAGTGCTGCCAGATCATAAACCGGATGGCGCAGGGTGACCTGATCCCAGATCAAGTCCGGGTTGATCTCGCGGCGGCTGTTCAGGGTGACAAAGAACTGTTCCCCTTTCAGCCACGGCTGCAACGAATTCATCCAATAGGTCAGGTCGATCCGCTCGGATGCGCTGTCCGCGGCTTCGGTATAGACCCACGACGACCAGGTCTGGCGACGGCGTGGCATGATCGTCTCATCAGAATGCAGCACGATGTCGTTGGGCTGGTAGGCCACAGCGCCCAGCACCGACTGTTCCTGCTCGGACGGATCTGCCAGCAGTTTCAGCGTATCGTCAGAATGGGTCGCAAAGATAACCTCGTCAAACGTCTCCCACTCTCCGCCCCATGCCTTCACCTGCGCACCCGCTGCTGTACGGCGCACGGATTGGACGGGGGAGTTCAGCCGAATGTTGACCCCGCTGCGGCGCAATGCGGCCTCAAGCCGGGTGACATAAGAACGGCTGCCCCCCTCGACCGTGTACCATTGGTGCTGGCCGGTGTGGTGCAGCAAGGCGTGATTTTCAAAGAACTGGATCATCGCGTGCGCAGGGAAATCCATGATCTTTTCCGTGGGCGTCGACCAGATCGCGCCGGACAGCGGCAACAGATAGTAATCGCGGAACCATTTGCCCGTGCCCAACAGCTTCAGGAACGCGCCCACGGTCATCTGCCGGTCCGCCTGCGCCAGCCGCAAGGCCCGTTTGTTGAACCGGAACACATCCCGCACCATGCCCAGAAACCGTGGATCAACCGCATTGCGCGGCTGCGCGAACAGCGCCCCCAGACTGGCCAGCCCGTATTCCAGCCGCCCGCCACCGATAGACGCGCCAAAGCTCATGTTTGACGGCACGACCGGCACCTCCAGTTCAGCAAAAAGCGCCGCCAGATGCGGATAATTGGCATAGTTGAACACGATGAACCCGGTGTCGACCGGCGTATCACCCTTGCAGCCCGCCATTCGGGTGCGCGCATGTCCCCCCAGATCCGGCTCGGCCTCGTACAAGGTGACTGCGTGCTGGTCACCCAGCATGTGGGCCGCGCCCATCCCTGAAATACCTGCGCCGATGACTGCGATTTTCTTGGGGCCGGGGGCGCTGTAGGCGCGGGGGGCTTCAAATGGCATTGTGTTTTTGTTTCCTTGGCCGTGTTTGTTCTTATGCCATACGTACGGGGCAAATCAGCTTTCGGTTTCAAATTGCTTCAAAAAAATAAATTGTGATCCAACTGGTGATCGGACGCGTAACAGGGGTATGTTCGCAGGTCACGACACTCAGACGCCCGCTTTGCGGGTTTACCCACATGAAAAGGGGACGGGGTTTGCCCCTGCGACAGGAACAACAAAAGTGAGCACGCGCGAAACGGCCGAGAAACGATCCTTGTGGGTGGACCATATGGTACGCATCCACACATCACGGGACCGTGCAGCCTTTGCCGAGCTTTACGACCACTTCGCACCGCGGGTGAAGGGGTTTCTGATCAAGTCGGGGGCGGATGCGTCCCTGGCTGAGGAGTGCGCCCAAGAGGTCATGGTCACCGTCTGGGCCAAAGCACATTTATTCGATGCATCGCGGGCATCGGTGGCAACGTGGATCTTCACGATTGCCCGGAACCGCAAGATCGACGCGCTGCGCAAGCAGCGCCGCCCCGAGCCGGAAGAGCTGACATGGGGCCCCGAAGAAGAACCGGCGCAGGCGGATGTGATCGCCCTGCAGCAGGAAAGTGAAACACTGGCCCGCGCCATCGCGGAGCTGCCGGCGCAACAACGCGCCTTGCTGGAAAAGGCGTATTTCGGGGAACTGACCCACAGCGAAATCGCCGCTCAGACCGGTCTGCCCCTGGGCACGATCAAATCAAGAATACGTCTGGCGCTGGATCGACTGCGCCACGCAATGAAGTAGAAGCCATGAAAAACGACATCAAACACCACATCACGGACCAGATGCTGATGGGCTATTCGGCAGGAACATTGCCCGAGGCGTTCAACATCCTCGTGGCGACCCATATTTCGCTGTGCGACGATTGCCGCGCGCAACTGGCCAGCTTCGACAGCATCGGTGGCGCCATGCTGGGCGCGGACGACGACGCACTGGCGACAATGGACACAGGCAGCCTTGCCGCCGTGATGGAGCGGCTTGAGGATTGTCCGTCAGGCCTGACAGAGCGTGCACCGTCAACGCGCAGCAAAACCGTGCCGGCACCGCTCAGCGACTATATCGGCGATGACCTGTCCGGTGTGAAATGGCGCAACATCGGGATGGGCGTGCGGCAGGCGATCCTGCCCACCTCGGCGGATGCAACAGCGCGTCTGCTGCACATACCCGCCGGCGTCGCCATGCCCGACCATGGCCACAACGGCACCGAAATGACGCTGGTGCTGCAAGGCGCCTTTCAGGACGATGACGGCTATTTCGCGCGCGGCGACGTGGAAACCGCCGACGCGGATGTGAACCACACACCTGTCGCCGACATCCACGAGGATTGCATCTGTCTGGCCGTCACCGATGCGCCCTTGCGGTTCAAGGGGCTGTTCCTGAAGATATTCCAGCGGTTCATCCGCATCTGATCACGATGCGGACGTGGCGAACTCCGACACACGCCTGCCTGACCGCCAGCCCTGCAAAAGTGCCGCCACATTCCGCGCCGTATCCGCGGTGCCGTCCAGTTCAATGTCATAGGTGCGCCCGACGTGAACAGTATGAAAATCCTGCGAGGCGCTGCCCACCGGTCGGTGCCCCCGCGCGATTTCACGTCTGTTCAGCACGTCCAAATCACAATGCAGACCCACGAAATACACATCGAACGGGCCAAGCAGCCGTTTCAGATCGGCAATCCACTCTGGCTGTTCCAGGATATGTTCGACGATCAGATTGTTGCCCGCATGGGCATAGGCCACCAGCGAGGCGTGAAACCCGTCAAAAAACGGGTGGCGCATCTGCGACCACTGGAACTCCCGCGACCTGATACGCTTGCCGGGCAACACACCGCTGTCACGCAGGTGGTCGATGGAAATATGCCAGAACGGCAGTTCGATCGCGTCTTGCAATGCCTTCGCGGTGGTTGACTTACCACTGCTGGATGGCCCGTGAAGAAATATGATCTGTCCGCCCATATCGACACCTCACACTGCCTGCACAAGGCACCGTGATACGCGCGTTCCGGGCAAAAACAAACGTCAGATGGCGCAAGCACGCCCCCCATTCACGTTTTCAAAACTGTGAATGCGGCTGCAAACCTGTCAGGGCCCGGGCGTTCAGCCCTGTTTCTTCTTCGCCTCGGCCGCAGCTTTCATACGGGCCAGCAGCGCGGCCTTGTCGGTGCCTTTGCCAAAGGGGTTCTTTTCACTGCCCTTGGCGTTGTGTTCGCTGTGACGCGGCGCGTTCTTGCCGACTTTGGCATTGCCTGATTTCTTGTAATCCACGAGGGTCGCCTTTCGCGGCTGAGGGATGGCTGCCTATGGCGCAAACCGCGGTGCTCCACAAGCCTGCGTTCATGTCTCGGGGGTGGTCAGCGGCACGACTGTGCTGGGGGTCTCGTCGATTTCCTCGAAATCAAAGTTGTCCAACCGCGCCGCCCGCTTACCCGCACGTTCGGCGGCGGTGCTGATCCCGTCCAGATCCTTGCGGGCCTGTCCGAAATGCAGGTTCAGCTTGTCCACCCGCTCCACCACGATTTCCACGTCACGGTGCAACTGGCGCAGGGTGGTGCGGATCGCCCCCGCCTGCTCGCGCATCCGCGCATCCTTCAGGATCGCACGCATGGTGTTCAGCGTCGCCATGCAGGTGGTGGGCGACACGATCCACACCCGCGCGTCAAAGCCTGCGCGGACCAGTTCGGGAAAATTCGCGTGCAATTCGGCATAAACGGCCTCGGAGGGCAGGAACATCAGCGCGCCGTCGGCAGTTTCGCCTTCCAGGATGTACTTGGTGGAAATGTCGTTGATGTGTTTCTTGACCGCCACGCGCATCGCCTTGGCCGCCTCGTTCAGATCCCACTCGGTCTTGGCCTTGCGCAGCGCCTCATAGGCTTCCAGCGGGAATTTGCTGTCGATGACGATGGGACCGGGCGGGTTCGGCAGGTGGATCAGACAATCGGCCCGCCGCCCGTTCGAAAGCGTCGCCTGCATCTGGTAGCTGTCGCGCGGCAGTGCCTTGCTGACGATATCGGTCAGCTGGATTTCCCCAAAAGCGCCGCGCGTCTGCTTGTTCGACAGGATGTCCTGCAAGGACAGCACGTCCCCCGACAGCTTGGTGATATTGTCCTGCGCCTTGTCGATGGACGCCAGCCGTTCCTGCAACTGCGTCAGGCTGGTCGTGGTCTGTTTGGACGAGCCGTGCAGGGTCTCGCGCATCCGCTCCTGCATCTCGGTCAGCGCACGCTGGCTGCGCATGGCGTTGTCGGCCAACCGGTCCTGCATCTGCTGTTGCACATGGGCCAGCCGCACCTCGACTGTCTGGATCATTTGCGCCTGTGCATGCGCCTGCGTGTCGCTGACGGTCTGCAAACCACCCTGAAGCTGCGCCTGCCCCATACCCAACTGATGCACGTTCTGCCCCAACACCTGCATCTGCTGCGACAGCGGCATCGCCATCCGCGCACTGCGCCCCGCCGCCCGCACCGTCGCAATCAGCAACACCACGATCAACAGCAGCAAAACGCCTGCCCCCGCAGCGGCCAGCACCAGCGGATCGCTCAGCGCATAGGAGTTAGCGCCGACATTAATCACGGACTATCTCGAATCCCAAGCAAATCTACCAACGCCTTCCCTATTTTCTCATTACCAGCGGCGGCAGTGTGGTCGAAAGTTTCCATTCTCGCACCGAAAATTTCAACGTCGTACTCTTTGCCATCCCAACTCAACTTGGCTTGAGGACTTGCGTTAGTAGTTATGACTTCTTGCAAGATATCTTCTAACAGCGCCTTCGGAAGCCTCAGTACCACCTCAGCCTGGCCTATTCCCTCCCATATCTCTGTTTTACAACCTGGAATAGTTCTAGTGGGTTTCTGTCTTGTGATATCGCGATAGTAGGTCAATTCAAGTTCTCCCAAAAAGTCGTTCGATATCGGCCAGCTTCAGCTCCACATAGGTCGGCCGCCCGTGGTTGCACTGCCCCGAATGCGGCGTCGCTTCCATCTCGCGCAGCAGCGCGTTCATCTCTTCGGCCCGCATCCAGCGCCCCGAGCGGATCGACCCATGACAGGCCACACGGCTGAGAATCGCCTCGATCCGTACCTGCACGGTCTGGCTGCTGCCCATGTCGTCCAGCTCGTCCAGAATATCCTTGATCATCGCCTCGGCGTTGACCTCGCCCAAGATGGCCGGGGTTTCGCGCACTGCGATGGCCCCACCGCCAAAGGCTTCGATCCCCAGCCCCAGCCGCGCCAGATCCTCGGCCAAGTCCAGCAAGCGGGCGCAATCGCCATTGCTCAGCTCGACAATCTCGGGGATCAGCAACGCCTGCGCGGCAACACCATTCTCGGCCATCTGGCGTTTCAGCTTTTCATAGACCAGCCGTTCGTGCGCCGCGTGCTGGTCCACGATCACCATGCCGGTGGCGGTCTGCGCGATGATGTAATTCTCGTGCACCTGGCCCCGCGCGGTGCCCAGCGGCAGGTCCTGCGGATCGCTTTCGGCCACGGGTTCGGGTGCGGCCACCTGCCCGCTGTAGTCCCGCGCCATCTCGGCAAAGCCACTGGGTTGCGGCGTCTGGTAAGGTGCAGCGCGCAGCCCAAGGCTGGGGCGGTCCATCTGATAGACACGCGGCGTATCAGCGCCCGCGCCTTCGGGCCGCATCGCCTCGATCACGCCCCCCGCCACAGTGGACGACGCGCGATGCCCCGCCCCCGCCAGCGCATGACGCAGCGCCGAGACAATCAGCCCCCGCGCCAGCGCCGGATCGCGAAAACGCACCTCGGATTTCGCAGGGTGCACGTTCACGTCCACCAGCGTCGGATCACAATCCAGAAACAACGCCGCCGCCGGATGCCGGTCGCGGCTAAGGAAATCGAAATAGGCCCCGCGCAGCGCCCCCACCAACAGCTTGTCGCGCACGGGCCGCCCGTTCACGAACAGATATTGCGCCACCGCAGAACCCCGCGAATAGGTCGGCAGGGCCGCATAGCCGGTCAGGTGCAAGCCCTCTCGCTCGGCATCAATCGCCAGCGAATTATCTGCAAACTCGCGCCCCAGCACCGTCGCCAAACGCCCGTGCAGCGCATCGAACATATCGCCTGTCTGCGCCTCGGCCACGAACACCGTGCGCGGGCTGTCGTTGGAAATATCGCGCAGCTCGAACCGCACAAAGGGTTCGGCCATCGCAAGCCGCTTGATGATGTCGGTGATCGCCTGCGCCTCGGCGCGGTCGGTGCGCATGAATTTCAGCCGCGCGGGCGTGGCGTAAAACAGATCGCCCAGCGTCACCACCGTGCCCGCGTTCAGCGCCACGGGCCGCACCTTGCCCATTGCGCCGCCTTCCACCTTGATCTGGAACGCCTCGGCCCCCGGCACCCGGCTGGCAATGCTCAGCCGACCCACCGCCCCCAGACTGGGCAGCGCCTCGCCGCGAAAGCCAAAGGTGTGGATGTTCAACAGATCCGACCCGTCAATCTTCGACGTGGCGTGGCGGCTCAGCGCCAGCGCCAGATCGTGCCCGGCAATGCCACAGCCGTCATCGGTCACACGGATCAAGGTCTTGCCGCCGTCCGCAATGTCGATGGTTACCCGCCGCGCACCCGCATCCAGCGCGTTCTCCACCAGCTCCTTGACCGCCGACGCTGGCCGTTCAACCACCTCACCCGCCGCGATGCGGTTGATCGCGCCTTCGTCCAGTTGCCGGATCACCGGGCGTGAATCGTTGATATTGTTGTCTGCTATGGCCATACCGCCATATCTAGCATGCGATACGCCGATTCTAAAAGCATGAAGCCGCAGTTATCCACTGCCCATTTCCAGCCCCCGCCATGGCAAAAGGGGCAAGGCGCCCGCCGCGCCCCGCCCCTTCCCTGGTTCAAAAATCCGCCCCGAAGGGCCGCGCCGCCTTAGACCGTCAAATCTCCTCAGGCAGCACCAGGTTCAGCACAACCGCCACCAGCGCCGTCGGTGCCACCGCGCTTGTGGCCAGCGTCGACAGCACACCGGGCAGATATTGCACCGCCGTCGGCACCAGGTTCAGCCCCAGGCCCGCCGTCAGCGCCACGGCGATGATCACCATGTTGCGGCGGTTCATCTTCACCTCGGTCAGCACGTTCAGACCGGCGGCCGCCACCATGCCGAACATCACGATCACCCCGCCGCCCAGCACCGGCAGCGGCATCGACGCGATCACCGCCCCGATCTTGGGCAGCAGCCCGCAGACGATCAGCACCAGCCCGCCAATCGTCACCACATGGCGCGACATCACGCCGGTCATGCCGACAATGCCGACGTTCTGGCTGAACGACGTGTTGGGCAAACCGCCAAAGACCGCAGCCACCGCCGTGCCCAGCCCGTCGGCATAGGTGGCACCGGCAATCTCGTCATCCGTCGCATCGCGCCCCGCGCCCGCCTTGGTGGTGGCCGAGGTGTCGCCCACGGTCTCAATCGCAGAGACCACGCACACCAGCGTCACGGCGATCACCGCGCCCAGATTGAACTCGAACCCGAAGGGCATCGGCGTGATGCCTGTGATCCACGCGGCCTTGCCCACGGCGGCAAAATTGACCATCCCAAGGATAAACGCCAGCACATAGCCCGCCAGCAGCCCGATCAGGATGCCCGAGTTGCTGAGCGCCCCCTTTGCAAAGAACTTGATCGCCAGCGCCACAACGACCACGGTCAGCGCCACGGCCCAGTGCTTCAGGGAGCCAAAGCTTTCCGCCGCCATCTGGAAATCGGCCGCCCCGCCTGCGGCATATTTGATCGCGGTCGGGATCAGGTACAGACCAATCGCCAGGATGACCAACCCCGTGACCAGCGGCGGGAACAGCCACCGCAGGCTTTTGATGAACGCGCCCAGACAAAAGTGCAGGGTGCCCCCGATCAGACAAGCGGTCAGCGCCACGCCCATCCCTTGGGTCGCGGCAACACCCGCCAGCACGCCGACAAAGGCAAAGCTGGTGCCCTGCATGATCGGCAGCCGCGCGCCCACGGGGCCAAAGCCGATGGTCTGGAACAGCGTCGCAATCCCTGCAAACAGCATCGCCATCTGGATCAGGTACACCTGTTCCGGCCCGCCAAAGGCCAGCCCCGCCGCGCCCGCCACGATAATCGACGGCGTAACGTTCGACGCGAACATCGCCAGAACGTGTTGAAAACCCAGCGGAATCGCCTGGGCCATAGGAGGGGTCTCGTTGGGGTCCGCATAGGCCCCATGTGAAATATCGGTCATTGTTGGCTGTCCCTACACGGTTGCATACGGCCGTCTTGATGCGGCTCATGAAAAACTATGCGGCCTTGATACGGGACCGATCAAGCAAAACCTCTTGCACGGTCACAACTCCGGCGCTGCAACCGGAAACTGCCAACAATACGGGCGCAGACAAAGGGGCAGGTGTTCGGAAATCCTTTTGCGCTTCGGGCCCGGCTGTGGTCATGCTGGACCAAAATCAGGAGAGAATGTCATGGCCTCGGGATATCTGACAACGCATGTTCTGGACACCAGCACCGGCAAGCCCGCCGCCGGCCTGTCCGTGACCCTTTACCGGTTCGAAGCGACAGCCAAGGTCAAGGTATCCCACATGACCACCAACGCGGACGGGCGCACCGACAGCCCGATCCTGCCCAAGGATGGCTTTCGCGAAGGCCAATACGAACTGGAATTCGAGGCAGGCGATTATTTCGATTCCATCGGCGTGCCCGCCGAAAGCCCGCGCTTTCTGAACCGCATCCCGATCCGCTTTGGCATCTCGGACATCGACGCGCATTATCACGTTCCATTGCTGCTGTCGCCCTTCGGCTACTCCACCTATCGCGGCAGCTAACCCCCTTCATCTTGCCAGATAAACTCCGGGGGAGGCGCAAAGCGCCGGGGGCAGCGCCCCCCTGCAAGGGACGCTATTTGCGCGCCGGTCCCACCAACGCAGCACCGGCAACCAGCACACCGGACACCGTGGCGATCATCCCCGCCGCGCTGACTGAATCCTGCGCGCCCAGCCACAGCGGACCATATCCGGCCAGCACATAACCGATCACCGCCGCCAGCGTCGCAAACAGAACCGACCACGCAATCTGCGTCTCCAGCCGGTTGGTCATCAGCCGCGCCGCCGCAGGCGGGCAGATGAACATGGCAATCACAATGATACTGCCCACCGCGTCAAATGCCGCCACCGCTGCCACAGCTGCCACCACCACCAGCCCCAGCCCCAACGGCCCCGTGCGCAGGCCCATCGTGCGGGCAAACCCTTCGTCGAAGGTCGAGATTTTCAGGGGCCGCCAGAACACCGCGATAAACAGCGCCACCACCACCAGTGCTGCGACCATCCGGGGCAGCTCGACCGGCAGATAAGCCAGCGCCTGCGGGTCCCACAACGACGACCAGCCGGTCGCGTCCAGCCAGATCAGGCTTTCCAGATTGCCGTACAGCGCATGTTCCACGTCCAGGTGCACGCTGGAGGTGTCCGACATTTCCAGCAACAGAACGCCACCCGCGAACATGGTGGTGAACACCACACCCATGGCGGCACCCGGTTCGATCCTGCCCAGCCGCCGGATCGCCTCGATGGCCGCCACAGCGACCAGCGCAGCACCCGCTGCACCCAGCAGCATCGGCACACTGGCCACCAATCCGGTCACCAGGAACGCCACCACGATCCCCGGCAGCACCACATGGCTGATCGCATCCCCGATCAGCGCCTGCCGCCTGAGCAGCAGGAAATTCCCCGGCAAGGCACAGGCCACAGCCACACAGATGCCGATCAGGATCGGCACCAGCGACAGCGGGACAAATTCGGAACCGGTCATGGTGTTACCCCTTGCGGCGCGGGCAACCGCGCGTCGATGTCCCGGATCTGATCGACGGTCAGAACGCTGCTCATCTCGGTCAGCCCGTCGTAACGCAGGGCCGCAGCGGCATAGGCCTGATCACTGCGCACCACCTGCCAGCGGGCTTCGTCCAGCAATGCCTTGGCCGCATGGACGCGCCCCTTGTCGGTCGCCACACCGTCGCCCCGCATCAGCCCGCCGCGTTCCATCAACCGCTGGGTCAGGCGTTCATAAATCGGCTGCCCTTGCGCCAGCGCCAACAAGCCTTGTCGCAGATGCACACGGCGCTGGTACTGGCGGTGCTGCACCACCGATGACACAACCCCGCGTCCCGGGGCGCACAACAGCGACAACATGAACAGGGCAAAACTGACCAGCACGATGATCGGCCCCGTCGGCACATCGGGCACCGCCGCCGAAATCGCAGCGCCCAGATAGCCGGACAGCCCGCCGACGATCCCCGCGCCCAACAGCACACGGTCCACCCGCTCGGTCCAGAACCGCGCCGTCACGGGCGGGATGATCAGCAGCGCCACGATCAGGATCAGCCCGACAATCTTCAGCCCCACAACCGTTACGGCCAGAACGATCCCCATCATTGCCAGATCAATCCGGTTCACGTTCCGCCCGGTCGCAAGGGCAAAGTCGGGATCAAAGGCGACCAGCGTCAGCGGTCGCCGCAGGATCAGCACCAGCGCCAGCGTCAGCGCCGCCGCCAGCACCAGCACCATCGCGTCGGATTGCAACATGCCTGCGGTCGAGCCCAGCAAAAAGCTTTCCAACCCCGCCTGCCGCCCGCTGGACATGGTCTGGATATAGGTCAGGATCACGATGCCAAAGCCGAAGAACACCGACAGCACAGCGCCAATGGCCGCATCCTCGGCCAGCCGCGTGCGGGTGCTCAGCCAGTTCACACAAAGCAAACCGATCGCCGCCGAAACCGCACCGCCTGCCAGCAGGCCGATCAGGTTGCGCCCGTCCCCGCCCAAGGCCACCATCAGCACAAAGGCCAGCCCGACACCGGGCAAGGTGGCATGGCTGACCGCGTCGCTGACCAGTGCGCGCTTGCGCAGGAACAGGAACGATCCGCCGACGCCGCCCGCGATGCCCAGAATGCCCGCCCCCAGCGTCACCAGCGTGGCGTTATACCCCAGCCCCAAAAGCAGCGCGTCCCAGATCATCGCGCGGCGGCCCCGGTCCCTGCACCGGCCCCGACCAGCGTTTCGGCCAGCGCATCCATCTGCGCCCCCGCCAGCCGCCCGCCATAAGCGGTTTGCAGGTTCGCCTGGGTAAACGTCGTCGCGACCGGTCCTTCGGCCACCGCCTGCGTGTTGATCAGAAACACATCGTCGAAATAATCACGCACGGTGCTCAGGTCATGATGCACCGCCACCACGGTCTTGCCCGCATCGCGCAGGCCCTTCAGCACGTTGATGATCGCCTGCTCTGTCGCCGCATCGACCCCGGCAAAGGGTTCGTCCAGCAGATACAGGTCCGCGCCCTGCGCCAATGCGCGCGCCAGGAACACCCGTTGTTGCTGTCCGCCCGAAAGCTGACCGATCTGGCGCGTGGCGAAATCGGTCATGCCGACCCGCTCAAGGCAATCCATAGCCTGCGCACGATGTTTCGCGCGAACCCGGCCCAGCAGCCCCAACTGCCCGTACATGCCCATCAACACCACGTCGATCACGCGGGTCGGGAAATCCCAATCCACACTGGCCCGCTGCGGCACATAGGCGATGCGCTCACGCTGCCATGCCATCGGTTGCCCCAACACGGTCACAGTCCCCGCGAGAGGCTTCAGGATACCCAAGGCAGCCTTGAGCAGGGTCGACTTGCCCGCCCCGTTCGGCCCGATGATCGCGGTCATATGACCTGCGCGCACGGTCATATCGACCGAAAAAACAGCCGGCTTCTGCCCATAAGAGACCGTCAGCCCGCGTATCGCCAGCGGGCTGGCCATGCGGCGTTCGGCGTCTGTGGGCGCGTCCTTGTCCCGTGCCAATGTGATTGTCATGGCTCAGGCTCCCTGGTTCAACTGGCCGGACATCCCGCCCGCGGGCACATCCGCGCCCAGCGCACGGGCGATGGTGGTCACGTTGTGGTCGATCATGCCGATATACGTCCCCTCATAGGTGCCATCCTGCCCCATGGCGTCGCTGAACAGCTCGCCGCCCACGCGCACGTCATGGCCACGCGCCGCAGCGCCCTCGACCAGCGCACGCATGTTGCGGTCCGACACCGAGCTTTCGACAAAGACGGCGCTCAGACCGCGTGTCACGATGGTGTCAACCAACGCGCTGACGCGGTGCAATCCGGCCTCGCTTTCGGTGGAAATCCCCTGAATGCCGATCACCTCGAACCCATAGGCACGACCAAAGTAGCCAAAGGCGTCATGGGCGGTCAGCAGCACCCGCTGTTCGGGCGGCACCTGTTCCAGCGTGTGGCGGGCATAGACATCCAGCTCGCCCAGTCGCGCGGCATAGGCCTGTGCATTGGCGGCAAAGACATCGGCCATCTCGGGGCGCACTTCGCCCAGCACGCGGCCAATCTCGGTCACGACGCCCGTGAACAACTCCGGTGCCATCCAAACGTGCGGGTCATAGCGGTTTTCATAGTCGGCATGGGCCAGAAGCTGCTCTTTCGGCAGCGCCTCGGCCACGGCAAAGACCTGACGTTGACGCGCGAGGGTGTGGAAAAATTCCTCCATCTGCGCCTCAAGATACAGACCATGCCACAGGACCGCGTCGGCACGGGTCATGGCAACGATGTCGCTGCGGGTCTGGCGATACGAATGCGGATCGACCCCCGGGCCCATCAGCGCCTTGACCGTTACCGCATCGCCGCCGACTTCGCGGGCGGCGTCTGCGATCATGCCGGTGGTGGCAACCACGCTCAGCGGGGCAGCGGCAAAGGCCGGGCGGGCCAGCACGCCGGCTGTCAGGGCAGCGAAACCGCCCAGTGCGGCGCGTCGGGACATGGAATGTGCGTAAGGTTTATGTGTCATGGCTCCAAATATGAGAATCATTCGCAACAAGTCAAGATAATTGAGAATGGTTCGCAATAAGCCGCCGAGAGTGCCTGTTTTTCAGTCGAAAGAGATCACGAAAGCCGCCCCGCCTGTGGCGCTCTGGTCGTCCAGCCTGATCCGCGCGCCATGGGCGGACAGCAGGGTTTGCACGATTGTCAGGCCCATACCCGTGCCGCCCGCATCGCGGCGGGTGGTAAAGAATGGATCGAAAATGCGTCCGGCGTTGCCCGCGCCGATGCCGCGGCCATCGTCCACGATGTGCAAGGACGGCCCCCGACAGGCCAGCATCAGCCGCGTGGCCCCGTGGGCGGCGGCATTCTGTGCCATCTGGTCTATCACCACGGTCAGATCGCTCAGCGACAGGGGCACCGTGCCATCCTGTTCGACAACGATCTGCACATCGCCAACCTTGGCAGGCAACGCCTGCAGCGGCGTCTGCCCCGGCCCGCTGCTTTGGCTGGCTGCCGCATGGCGCTGCAATTGTGTCAGCAGTGCCTGCATCCGTGCAGCCGATGCTTCGATCGTGTCGATCAGCTGGGCCTGATCGCGGGCAGGCAGGTCCGATTGCAACAACTCTGCCGCGCCACGCAGGCTGGTCAGGGGCGATTTCAACTCGTGCGTGACATGATCGGCATAGGCCCGCAGGCTGGCCGCACGCGATTGCAACGTATCGCCCATGGCAATCACACTGGCCCCCAAGGCACCGAATTCTGGCGTGCCGAAATGCGTGGGCGGGGTGGCGTCGCTGCGCCCCTCGCGCACGGCACGCGCATAGGCGGTCAGCCGCGCCACGGGCCGCAGCACCAGCCGCCACAGCAGGAATGCCAATACGCCAGTGGACACCACCGCCATCCAGAAGATCAGCCAGCCGGTTTCGCCCCAGCCCAGGATGTTGCCTGCCAGCCGGAACCACACGATCCCGATCAGCGGCAGGCACAGCACCGCCGCCAGCGTGCCGCCCATGACAAAGGCCAGCGGCGGGCGCCACTTTGCCTTTATCCGCGACATGGGCCCATCCGCACGCCAACGCCGTGCACCGTCTCGACCGCATCGGCACAGCCTGCTTCGGACAGTTTTGACCGAAGATTGCGCAGGTGGCTGTCCACGGTCCGGTCGCTGACATGGATGTTGGCGCCATACATCGCATCCGTCAGCGCAGGCCGCGAGGCAACCTGCTCGGGCCGTTGCATCAGGTGATCCAGCAGCGCCATCTCGCGGTTGGTCAGCGCCAGAGGAACCCCTGCGACGGCACAGTGGTGCCGGGCCGCGTCCACCTCCAGAACACCACGCGTGCGGGTCGTCCCCTGCTGCACCACGGTGCTGCGGCGCAGGATGGCGCGCACGCGGGCCACCAGTTCGCGGGGCGAGAACGGCTTGGTCACGTAATCATCGCCGCCCAGCTCGAACGCCAGCACGCGGTCAATCTCGTCCTCGCGCGCGGTCAGGAACAGCACAGGCGTCTGATCCGTGGCCCTCAGTTCGCGGCACATCGCCAGCCCGTCCATCTCGGGCAGGCCGATGTCCAGCACGATCAGGTCAAACCGCCCGGTGCGGCCCTTGGCCAGCCCTTCGGCCCCGTCGCCTGCGGCCTCGGTGCGGAACCCGGCCTGTTCCAGCGCGATGCGCAGAACATCGCGAATTTGCGCATCATCATCGACAATCAGGATGGTCTGGGTGTTCATTGGCTCAACTGCTCAGCTTCAATGGCCTGCAAGCTACGGTGCAGCCGCGCGTTGCGAAAGCCCCATTCACGCCAGTCCGCCGGTTCGAACAACTCCGGCCCGACACCCGGCTGCAGCATCGGACACAGCGGGTAGCCTATCTTTGCCTCGTGTGTCCTGATCGCGGGCAAGGCCCCTTCGTCGAGGTAACGGCAGATATACCAGGAATCCTTTACCACCTCTTGCGTCAGGTTATGGCGCGCAATGATCCCGTCAAAGTTGATGAAAGCACAGACATAGATGGTCACCACGCCAATGCCACCCGTGCGCAGCAGCATCCAGCCGGTGTCCCTGCGCGCCGCCACCTGCCAGACCACGACGCCCAGTCCCGCAGCGACCACGCCCATCCAGATAAAGGCCGCCACCCGCAGTCGCGTCAGCCCGTACACATCCACATAGGTGTCCAGCCGCACCACCGACGCCAGCACCAGCGCCAGCGTCTGCGCCAGCCACGCCAGCAGCAACACCCGCAACAGCGGCTTCTCGTCGGCAAAGGGACGCGCCAGCACCGCAAACAACCCCGCCAGCAGCGCCGTCACCAGCAACGGATAAGCGCCGCGATGGGCATATGTCGCATGGCTCATCCCCTCGGGCAGGCCCGCGTCACCGTACAGCATGACGATATCCATCACCGTCTGCACCGCGAACATGGCGTTGAACAGCACCAGCGACCGCGCGACCGACCCTGCGTTGATCACACCGACACGCCGCACCGTGTGGCGCGCGGGGGCGGGCATCAGCCGGCCGTGCAGGCGCGCAATCACCAGACAGGGCCAGATCAACAATGCCATCAATCCCCAGAACATCCCGCGCCACAGGTTCACGTCGGGCAGGCGCAGATCGTTCAGGCTTTGCGACCAGCGGTCCAGCACCGGGTTCGCCTCCAGCAACAGCAAGGCAAAAACGCCGCCCAGGATCACCGGCACCGCCCAAGCCATGACCAGCCGCTCCAGATCCCAGCCCGACGGCTTTACCGCCACCGTTTGCCGCGCGGCCTGTGCCCCGTCTCGCACCGTCACCACGGGACCGACCCACCACAACCGCAGCGCACTGCGGATCATCGTGGCCCGTCGAATTCCCGCAACAAAGACCACAACCAACGACAGCCCGACCATGCTGATCACCACCGACAGCGGCTGCACCAGCTCGACCAGCGGCAGCACCGCCAGCGCCACGCCGCCGCCTGCCTGCCACGCGACACGGGCCGGCACATCTGCCAGCCAGATTGCCACACCGCCCAAAATCGCACAAAACAGCGCCAGCGACACGCCCGCCGACACCTGCCAGACCAACGCATCCGACAGCGCGATCAGCGCCACCAGCAGCGCCAGCCGCACCGGCCCCGTGCGGTCGCCCTGCCACCCGATCTTCTTGCGTGGTGCGGGCGGGTTGCTCTGTTCCAGCCACCAACCATCGTTTTGCATCGCCAGCGGCACGCCGCGCATGATTGCCGTTTTCATCTGTCCTGCCTCTCAAGTCATTTTTTCTGCCTCTTCAATGCCAAAGCATTTGCGCAAGCCCCGCGCCCCGTTTGTGCAGTTTTTGCGCAAAGGCTGACGCCGCGCCGCATCTTGCGCTTGAACCACGCCCGTGCCAGTTTTCAGGCCTTGTTCCTTTGAAGGTGACCCCATGCTTCAACCCGCCACCACGTCGCAGGACACGCACCTGCCGCAACTGACCCTGACCCGCAATCCGGGCATGGATCTGGATATGAACTGGGTCCGCTCGGTACAGGCCAA
This sequence comes from Pseudosulfitobacter pseudonitzschiae, assembly GCF_900129395.1. Taxonomy (GTDB): domain Bacteria; phylum Pseudomonadota; class Alphaproteobacteria; order Rhodobacterales; family Rhodobacteraceae; genus Pseudosulfitobacter; species Pseudosulfitobacter pseudonitzschiae. The sequence continues at coordinate 514,280 of NZ_FQVP01000004.1, read as the reverse complement.
CACCTCGGCCATCGAACGCCGCGCGGCAACATTGCCCGCCCGCCGCTCGGTCAAAAAGGACTATCAGGCGGCATGGCTGCTCAAGGCGGTGACCTGCATCGACCTGACCACCCTGTCCGGCGACGACACCGCCGCCCGCGTCCGCCGCCTGTGCGCCAAGGCCCGCCAGCCGGTGAACGCCCAAGTGCTGGCCGCACTGGACATGCCCGGCATCACAACCGGCGCGGTCTGCATCTATCACGAAATGGTTGAAACCGCCGTGGCGGCGCTGGATGGCTCGGGCATTCCGGTCGCCGCCGTGTCCACCGGCTTTCCTGCGGGCCTGTCCCCCTTCGATCTGCGGATCGAGGAAATCCGCCGCAGCGTCGCCGCCGGTGCTTCCGAAATCGACATCGTCATCTCGCGCCGTCACGTGCTGGAAGGCAACTGGCAGGCGCTCTACGACGAGATGCGCGAAATGCGTGCCGCCTGCGGCGAGGCCCACGTCAAGGCGATCCTGGCCACCGGCGAACTGGGCACCCTTCGCAACGTCGCCCGCGCCTCGCTGGTGTGCATGATGGCCGGTGCCGATTTCATCAAGACATCCACCGGCAAGGAAAGCGTGAACGCCACACTGCCGGTCAGCCTGACCATGATCCGCGCGATCCGCGACTATCACACCGCCACCGGCATCCACGTCGGCTACAAACCTGCGGGCGGGATTTCCAAGGCCAAGGACGCGATCACCTATCTTGCCCTGATCAAGGAAGAGCTGGGCGCACGCTGGCTGCAACCCGACCTGTTCCGCTTTGGCGCGTCGTCCCTGCTGGGAGATATCGAACGCCAGCTTGAACACCACGTCACCGGCAACTATTCCGCCGCTCACCGCCATCCGATGGGATAAATCATGACCGTGAAAGAGATTTTTCAGACGATGGACTATGGCCCCGCCCCCGAATCCGCCGAAGAAGCGCTGACATGGCTTGTCGATCAAGGCAGCCGTTTCGGCCATTTCATCGACGGCCAGTTCACAAAGCCCGCCACAGGTTTCGACAGCACCAACCCCGCCACCGGCGAGGTACTGGCCACCCTGACGCAGGCCACACAGGCCGACGTAGACAGCGCCGTGGCCGCCGCCCGCAAGGCCCAGCCCAAGTGGGAAAAACTGGGCGGTCCGGGCCGTGCGCGTTTCCTTTATGCCATCGCGCGCCTGCTGCAAAAACACAGCCGCCTGTTCGCGGTGCTGGAAACCCTCGACAACGGTAAACCCATCCGCGAAAGCCGCGACATCGACGTGCCTCTGGCCCAGCGGCATTTCTATTACCACGCGGGCATGGCGCAACTAATGGACGACGCCCTGCCCGACCGCGCGGCCTTGGGCGTTTGTGGCCAGATCATTCCGTGGAACTTCCCGCTGCTGATGCTGGCCTGGAAAATCGCGCCCGCGCTGGCGATGGGCAACACCGTGGTGCTGAAACCGGCAGAATACACCTCGTTGACCGCCCTGCTGTTCGCCGACATCTGCCGTCAGGCCGGCCTGCCTGCGGGGGTGGTCAACATCGTCACCGGCGATGGGGCGGTGGGCGAAATGATCGTGAACGCCGATGTCGACAAGATCGCCTTTACCGGTTCCACCGCCGTGGGCCGCCGCATCCGCGAGGCGACCGCAGGCACCGACAAGGAACTGACGCTGGAGCTGGGCGGCAAGTCCCCCTACATCGTCTTTGACGACGCCGATCTGGATTCAGCGGTTGAGGGGCTGGTTGATGCCATCTGGTTCAATCAGGGACAGGTCTGCTGCGCCGGTTCGCGCCTGTTGGTGCATGAGCCCGTGGCGGACCGTTTCTATGCCAAGCTGCGCGCCCGCATGGACAAGCTGCGCATCGGCAACCCGCTGGACAAAAGCATCGACGTGGGCGCCATCGTGGATGCGACCCAACTGAAAACCATCACTGACATGGTCGCGGCCAACAGCGATGGCGATATGCACCAGACGGCCTGTGACCTGCCTGCGCAGGGCTGCTTTTATCCGCCGACGCTGATCACCGGCCTCGATACCGCGCATCCGCTGATGCAAGAGGAAATCTTTGGCCCCGTTCTGGTCGCCACCACCTTCCGCACCCCGTCCGAAGCGGTCGAGCTGGCCAACAACACCCGCTACGGGCTGGCCGCGACCCTGTGGACCGAAAACATCAACCTCGCGCTGGACGTGGCCCCGAAACTGGCCGCCGGCGTGGTCTGGACCAATGCCACCAACCTCTTTGACGCCGCCGCAGGCTTTGGCGGCGTGCGCGAAAGCGGCTTTGGCCGCGAGGGCGGCTGGGAAGGGCTGACGGCTTACACCAAACCCAAAGACGCAAAGAAACCCCTGTCGCTGATCGCCCCCTTCGAGGGCGACAAAGGCCCCGCCGACGGCATCGACCGCACCGCGAAATTGTACATCGGCGGCAAACAGGCGCGCCCCGACGGCGGCTACTCGACGCCGGTCTATGGCAAGAACGGAACACTTCTGGGCCATGCCGCGCAATCCAACCGCAAGGATGTGCGCAATGCGGTCGAGGCCGCCCAGGCCGCAAAGGGCTGGGCCAAGACCACCGGCCACCTGCGCGCGCAAATCTTGTACTACATTGCCGAAAATATGTACGCACGTGCGGACGAGTTCGCCGCGCGCCTGAACGCCCTGCAAGGGGGCCGCACCGGCGCGCAAGAGGTCAGCGACAGCATCAACACGCTGTTCACCGCCGCAGCCTGGGCTGACAAATACGACGGACAGGCGCATGGCGTCCCGATCCGTGGCGTGGCGCTGGCGATGAAGGAACCCACCGGCGTGATCGCGGCTCTGTGCCCCGACGCGCACCCCCTGCTGGGTCTGGTGTCGCTGATGGCCCCCGCCATCGCCATGGGCAACCGCATCATCCTTGGTGCCTCGCAACCCTTCCCGCTGGTCGCCACCGACTTCTACCAGATCCTCGACACGTCGGACGTGCCTGCGGGCGTGGTCAACATCCTGACCGGCCCGCACGAGGCGCTGGCCGGCACAATGGCGCGCCACATGGACATCGACGCGGTCTGGTCCTTCTCGGACCCGGCCCTGTCGGAAACCATCCGCAAAGGATCGGCCAGCAACCTCAAACGCACATGGATCGGGACCAGCCTGCCCACCATGCGCGACACGCTGACCGCCGCGACAGAGGTCAAGAACATCTGGATTCCCTACGGCGAATAACGGATTTCTTTTGGCCTAAAATATCCCGGAGTTTGAGGCAGAGCCTCAAATAAAAAGCGCCCGCCGAAGGCGGGCGCAAAAATCGCATGACCCGTCAGGGTCTCAATTCTACCAAATCACTCCGGCAGCGGACCGGTCTCCAGACCCACAGGCTTGCCCACAACCACGAACTGCAACCCTTCAGGGTCCAGCAACTCGCCCGCAACCCGTTTCACATCCTCCAGCGTCACCGCCTCGACCTTGTCGTTGCGCGTCGCGATGTAATCGATCGGCAGGCCCAGCATCTGCATCCCCACCATGATCTGCGCAATCGGCGCGTTGCCGTCAAAGCGCAGCGGATAGGCACCGGTCAGAAAGGTCTTGGCGTCGCGCAGCTCGTCCTCGGTCACGCCCTCAGAGGCCGCCTTGGACCATTCGTCGCGGATCACGGCAATCGCCTCGGCAATCCGGTCGTTGGCCGAGGCGACATGCCCCATGTAGACCGCCGCATAGTCACGCGGCACCAGATAGGAATATACGCCATAGGTCAGCCCGCGCTTTTCGCGCACTTCGGTCATCAGGCGGCTTTCGAATGACCCGCCGCCCAGGATCTGGTTCAGCACGGTCGCCGCAAAGAAATCGGGATCGTCCTGCGCCATGCCGGGCTGTCCGAACAGCGCCACGGATTGCGGCGTATCATAGTCGATCACGGTCACGCCTGCGGGGATGTTCACCTCTGCCATCTCCGGCATTGGCGCACCGGTCTCGGGCAGATCGCCCAACAGCTTGTCCAACAGCGGGCCCAGTTCCTCGGGGGTTATGTCGCCCACCACGCCGACGTACAGGCGATCCTTGGCCAGCACCGCCTGATGCGCCGCCACCAGATCGTCACGGGTCAGTGCCGCAACACTCTCGGCAGTGCCCCGAAATGACGTGCCATAAGGATGATCGCCATAGGCCAGCTTGTCGAATTCGCGGCTGGCCAGCTCGTCGGGGTCCTTGTCGTCCGACGCAAGGCCGGTCAGAACCTGCTGGCGCACCCGCTCGACCGCGTCGGGGGCGAATGTCGGCTCCAGCAACGAGGCGCGCAGCAGGTCCACCGCCTGATCGCGGTTCTCGGTCAGGAAACGGGCGGACACGGCCAGCGAATCGTCGCCCACGTCATAACCGAAGGATGCCGCCAGCCCTTCCAGTGCACGGGCGAAACCACGCGCGTCCAGGTCGCCCGCGCCCTCTTCCAGCAGTCCGGTCATCAGGTTGGTGGCCCCGCGTTTGCCCGGCGCATCCAGCGACGCACCACCGCGAAACCGCAGTTCCATAGCCGTGAAAGGAATCGACGGTTCCTGCACCAGCCATGCGGTGATCCCGCCGGGGCTGACAACTTCGGTGATCTCGACCTCGGCGCGTGCGGGCAGTGCCAGAACCACGGTCATCATCAATGCAAGGATATATCTCATTGGCCTGCCTCCACGGGTTTCGCCAGCCATCCGGTGACCGATCCTTCGATGCGCAGCACCTTTTTCGCCACGGCCATGATGTCGTCTGCCGTCACCGCTTGCAGCACGTCAGGCCAGTCCTGCACATCCGCAACCGTCAACCCCGACGCCAGCGCAGCACCATAGCGGTTCGCCACACCGTCCGCGTCATCGCGGGCATAGATCTGCTGCGCACGCAGTTGCAGCTTGATCCGCTCCAGCTGCTCGGCATCCACGCCGTCCTTCATGAAACTGGACAGCGCCGCATCCATCGCGTCTTCGGCCTGTTGCAGGCTGACATCCGGACCGGGCACCACGATCAGGTCAAAGGTCGTGTCGTCCAGCGACACACCGCTGTAGAAAGCGCCCGAATAGACCGCCACCTGCGTGTCGAATTGCAGCTTTTCCGCCAGATAAGAGGTGGTGCCGCCCCCGAGGATCTCGGCAAGGATGGTCAGCGCAGCCGCGTCCTTCTGGTCACCCGCGTCCCGTTCAGGGGCCAGGTAGGACCGGTTCACATAGGGTTGCGCCACGCGCGGATCGCGAAAGATCACGCGGCGAGCGGCGGTTTGCGGCGGCTCTTGGGTGCGCACACGCTCGGGCAGGTTCGGCTCGGCGGGGATCACGCCATAGTATTTCTCGGCCAGTGTCCTGACCTCGGCGGGGTCGACGTCGCCCGCAACAACAAGGATCGCATCGTTGGGGGAATAATAGATGTCGTAAAAGTTCAGCGCGTCGTCCAGATCCAGCGTCTGCATCTCGTGCATCCAGCCGATCACCGGCACGCCATAGCGGTGGTTCAAGTATTGCGCGGCGCTCATCTGCTCGCCGAACAGGGCACGCGGATTGTTCTCTGTGCGCATGTTGCGCTCTTCGATGATCACATCGCGTTCTGTTTCGATGTTTTCCGGGGTCAGACGCAGATTCTCCATCCGGTCCGCCTCCATCTTCATCATCAGCCCCAGCCGGTCGGCGGCGATGCGCTGGTAGTAGGCGGTGTAATCATAGCTGGTAAAGGCGTTGTCCCGCCCGCCATTGGCGGCCACCGTGGCCGACAGCTCGCCCGCGGCCATGTTGTCGGTGGCTTTGAACAGCAGGTGTTCCAGGAAATGCGCCACGCCCGACGACCCCTTGGGCTCGTCCGCCGATCCGGCCTTGTACCAGACCATATGCGTGACGACCGGGGCGCGGTGGTCTTCGACCACCACGACCTGCATGCCGTTTTCCAATTCGAATGTGGTGACGTTTTCGTTTGCCGCCCAGGCCGCCATAGGCAAAAGGGCCGCGATCAGTGCCATGACGGCGCGCAGATTTATCATCTGTAATCCTATTCCGGTCGCATTTACGAAGACAGATGGTCATGCCACCGCCCGGATATCAACCGTGGTGCCGTCTTTGTGACCTAGTTGCCGAAACGCGTGTTCGCTGGGGGCGAAGACGGGGTCGGAACGCCCGCACGCCGATAGGCCGTCGCCACCTTTTGCGCGTCAATCGCCTGACGCTTGTAGGCTTGGTTGTAGCGGTCGATCGGCACGATGCGATACTGGGTAAAGCGGCCCCGACGCTTGCGGAACGCTTCGTCCTCGGCGGCAAGGGTGGTGCGGATATCCGCCGTGCGGCCAAAGCGGCTGGCGTGGTTTACAACCGCGCCGTCGCTGGCGGGAATGGCAGCCGTGGGCGATCCGCGGCGGCCGCCCAGTTTGTCGACACTCTCGTCCAAGGGGCGCAGGTCGACCAGATTCGCCTGGCCGGGGGTCGGCGTCGGCAATGCGGAATAGCTTTCAGGCTCTTCCAGCGGCTTTGACGGGGTCACGATGAATTCATCCGGCCCATCCGATGTGCCACGCAGGTCGCGCAGGCCTGTGTTGGCGCAGGCTCCCAAAGCCAGCGTCACCGTCAATGCCATCAGTCCGCGTATCAGGCGCATCGCCGTCTCCCACCAGTTGCCAAAACAGGCCTTTGCCCACTGACTTATCGCAGCAGGCGGGGCAATGTCACGCCCGCTTTTTGTCCTGCGCGAAAAACACCAGCCCGATTGCACCCGCAAAGATGAAGATATCCCCGACGTTAAAGACAAAGGGATTGCGGATGCCACAGCATGACATGTTCAGGAAATCCAGAACATAGCCATAGAACACACGGTCCACGACATTGCCCAGCGCACCGCCGATCAGCAGACCCGCGCTGACAAAAACGATGGGCCGCTGGGGCGCGCCACGCAGCCACCACAGCACGGCACAGCAGATCAGCAGCGCCAGCACCACAAGGACCCAGCGCGCCAGATCGCCGTCACCGTCCATCAGGCCAAAGTTGATGCCCCGATTTTCGCCATAGCGAAAATTCAGCAGCGGCGGCAGCACGTCGATCGCCCGCACCCGCGCCAGTTCCATGCCGTGCACGACGGCATATTTGCTGACCTGATCCAGAAGCAGGGCGATCAACGCCGATATGGCAACCAGACGCATGATCAGTGCCGGAAGTGACGCATGCCGGTCAGCACCATCGCCAGACCGGCCTCGTCCGCCGCGGCGATCACCTCGTCATCGCGCATCGAGCCACCGGGCTGGATGATCGCCGTGGCGCCCGCCTCGGCGGCGGTGATCAGGCCGTCGGCAAAGGGGAAAAACGCGTCGGATGCCACGACCGATCCTTGGGTCAGCGGTGCCGACAGGCCCAGCGCCTCGGCCATGTCCTGTGCCTTGCGTGCCGCGATGCGCGTGCTGTCCACGCGGCTCATCTGACCTGCGCCGACGCCCACGGTCGCGCCATCCTTGACATAGATGATGGCGTTGGATTTCACGTGTTTCGCAACGGTCCAGGCAAACAGCAGGTCGTTCAGTTCCTGCTCGGAGGGGGCGCGTTTGGTTACCACTTTCAGGTCTTCACGCGTGATCCGGCCAATGTCCTTGTCCTGTACCAGAAATCCGCCCGCCACCTGACGCACGGCCAATGCGGCGGCGTCAGCGGGTGCCAGACCGTCCGTCGTCAGCAAACGCAGGTTTTTCTTCTGGCTGAAAATTTCCATGGCCTCGGCGCTGGCACCGGGCGCGATCACAACTTCGGTAAAGATACCGGTGATCTCGCGCGCCGTGTCGGCGTCCAGCGGCTGGTTCAGGGCGATGATGCCGCCAAACGCGCTGGTGCGGTCACAGTCGAACGCACGGCTGTAGGCCTCTTTCAACGTGGCCCCACGCGACACGCCGCAAGGGTTGGCGTGCTTGATGATGGCGCAGGCGGGGCCTTGGGCCGGATCAAACTCGCTGACCAGCTCGAACGCCGCGTCGGTGTCGTTGATGTTGTTATAGGACAGTTCCTTGCCCTGATGCTGCTTGGCGGTGGCGACGCCGGGACGCGCGCTGCCATCTGTGTAGAACGCCGCACCCTGATGCGGGTTTTCGCCATAGCGCAGACCCTGGGCCAAAGTGCCCGCAAAGCTGCGGCGGCGGGGCGTGCCATCGACCTGCGCCGCCATCCATGTGCTGACGGCGGTGTCATAGGCCGCAGTGCGCCCGTAAGCCGTCTGCGCCAGACGCTGCCGCAGGGCATAGGTGGTCTTTCCGTCGTTGGCCTCCAACTCGGCCAGCACAACATCGTAATCTTCGACGTCGACCACGATGTTGACGAACCCGTGGTTCTTGGCCGCCGACCGGATCATCGCAGGGCCGCCGATGTCGATGTTCTCGATCACCTCGTCATAGGCCGCGCCCTTGGCTACGGTTTCCTCGAACGGGTAGAGGTTGACCACCACCAGATCAATCGCACCGATCCCGTGTTCGTCCATCGCCGCGCGGTGGTCGGCATTGTCACGCAGGGCCAGCAGGCCGCCGTGCACCACGGGGTGCAGCGTCTTGACCCGCCCGTCCATCATCTCAGGGTAACCGGTCACATCCGCCACATCCTTGACCGTCAGACCCGCCGCCCGCAATGCCGCAGCCGTGCCGCCGGTGCTCAGCAACTCAACCCCCCGCGCGGCCAAAGCCTGACCAAAGGGCACAAGGCCGGTCTTGTCAGATACGGAAATCAGCGCGCGGCGCACGGGATAGAGGTCGGTGGTCATGGTAATCAGCAGCCTTTTTGCGGCCTAGTCGGCCATATCAAGTTCATCTCGGGACAGGTCCCTGATGCCAATGGCAGTCTCCTGCGCCTTGGACAAGGACCAGCGAATGCGCGTGGCATACTGCATTGCGCGCCCCATGAGAACAATCTGTTGTGTCGCACGTGGCTTTAATCGGCCTTTTTCTAGGTAAACGCTTGGGTCCAAACGCAATTCATAATTGCCGTCATGGCGAAAAACCCAGATTTCACCGCTTTTCAGCGCCATCGAGATGGCCGCGCCGCCCAGATCGAGAGTCGCATCGACCTCGGGGTGCAGGTGAAACCGGATCGCGAAAGGCAGGCCTTGCAGCTTTCCTGCGTCCAGAACGCGGTCGAAACGGCGCTTGTCGGTGTCTTCCAACGCCAACAGCATATCCTCGCCCGCCATGCCGCGCCCGTCAAAGGTCAGCTCGAGCGTGCGCGCATGGGTCAGCCCGTGGGTGCTGACGAAACCGTCGTGCCCGCCCTGAAAGCGGATGCCGTCGTTGACCTGGCTCATCTCGATGGGCACCGATTGCGGCGTATCCACCAGCATCTCCGTGGCACCCGAGCTGTCGGCATCGCCCAGCCGTGCGCTGGAATAGCCGTCCAGCACCAGCGTGCTGTGCGACGGCGTCGCCCGCCCCGCCCGCCGCCATTCCGCACCAAACGACCCGCCGGGACCACAGTTCACGATCAGCGGACGCCGCCCCGAGGTCAGCTCAAAGGCCAGGGTCGAGGCATGGGCGTTGCGGCTGGCCTTGCCACTGGCGGGCGGGCTGGCATCCACGATCACGCTGGTGCGCCCCGCGCTCAGCCGCGCATAGCCCATCGACAGCCCGTCCGGTTGCCGCGTCTTGATCCCGCTTGCGGCCAGCGCATGATCCAGCCAGCCCTCCTGCCCGCGCCCGCCGCCGTGAAACCGCGCCAGTGCGCCGTCGGCATGGCGCAGGGTGCGCAGGGTGGGTGCGATACGTTCGATGGCGTCCAGATGGGCGTCAGGGGCTTCGCGTCCTGCCTCGCTCAGCGTGGCGGCGGCCCAGGTCAGCAAGGTGAACACGTCCAGCAATTCTTCGGGGTTGCGGGTGGGCAGGCCGCCCTGGTCGTCGATCTGGCTCTGACATTCCCGCGCCAATGCCTTGATCGCAGGTTCGGCCAACACCTCCATCCCCTCCAGCGACAGGCCCGCATAGATCAAACCGGTCAGCGCCTCGAACCGCGGCAGGCCGGGGGCCGCGGAATGCCAGCGTTTCGCCAGGAACCGCGTTTGCTGGGCCAAGGAACGGTAAAACACATCGCTTTGCGCCTTTTCCTGTCCGCGCAATACGAACAGCGCGTGGTTGATCCACCGGATCAGCCGCCGCCCTGTCAGGTCCGGCGTCCAGCCCGCGCCCGATCCGCGGCCGAACCGGTCGATCCAGCCCCACAGCCACCGCTGTGCGGCCTCGCGTGTGGCGATGTCACCAACGGCGGCCAGATCGTCCAGCCATGCAAAGCCGTGCAATTCATCGGCAAAGGCCGCATCGGGCACGATCAGATCCCACAACCCCACATCGGGGGCCGCGATCAGGTGTCCTGCAAACAGGTAATTGCCCGCTGACAATTGCCGCCCGCGCGCATAGCTGCCGATGGTCTTGGGTTCGGGAGAAGAGACAAAAGCCGTTGCCGCCCGCGCACGCGTTGCCAACCGGGCATGCAACCGGTTGAGAAAACGCGTCTTTCGCGCGGTGAACCCCAAGGGTTCAGACATGGGTATATCCCGTCATGGGGTCTGTCTCGCTGCCTCGTGCACTGTGGCGGTGCGCTCTTATGGCGCTTGGCTTGGATGATAACCCGTAAGAAGCCCCGAGTCACCGCTCTTTGCGCAGCACCGCGATGTAAAATCCGTCCATGCCGCCGATGTCGGCCCAGTGGTCGGGCCGCAAGCGCAATCCGCCTTCTTCGGTAATCCAGCCCGTGTCGATGCCCGCCACGTCCAGTGCCGCGCGGTCCACGGCCATATCACCGTGCCGTTCCAGCGCCTCGATGATCTGCACCTCGCCCTCGTCCGGCAACAGGCTGCATGTGCAATAGACCATCCGCCCGCCCGCATCGAGCAGCCCCCAAGCGTGGTCGATCATCTGTGCCTGAAGGTCGATCAGGCCGCCGAATTCGCTGCCGTCCTTGGCATAGGGCAGGTCAGGGTGCCGCCGGATCGTGCCCGTGGCGGAACAGGGCGCATCCAGCAGGATCGCAGGCCAGCTGCCTTGCAGCTCCAGCACATCACCGGCCTGTACCGTAGCCGTCAGCCCCGTGCGCGTCAGGTTTTCGCGCAAGCGGCCCAGACGGCTTTCCGAGATGTCCACGGCGGTCACCTCTGCCCCCGCCGCGGCCAGTTGCAGCGTCTTGCCGCCCGGTGCCGCGCACAGGTCCAGAACACGTGTGCCGGCCTGGGCTTGCAACAACCGCGCGGGGATGGCGGCGGCAGCGTCCTGGACCCACCAGTCGCCCGCCTCGAAGCCCGCCAGCGCCGACACCTGGCCTGCATCCGCCACGCGCACCGATCCGGTCGGAAGCACCGTGCCACCAACCGCTTTCGCAACAGCCTCGGCGTCGCCCTTCACGCTCAGATCCAGCGGCGCACCCGCAAAATGCGCGGCCTCTATCGCCAGCATCGCCTCATTGCCCCAGGCCTCGGCCAACGGACCACGCAGCCATTTCGGCAGGCGCGGCACGCGCAGGGCGGCCCACTGTTCGGGGCCTGTGTCGGCCACCTTGCGCAGCACCGCGTTCACCAGCCCCTTGAGGTGGCCATAGCGTTTGTGGCGGCTGATGATCTGCACCAGATCGTTCACCACCCCATGTGCCGCGCCGCCGTTGCACAGCTCGACCGTGCCCAGCCGCAGCGCGTTCAGCACGGTCAGCGGCGGGACCTTGTTCAGGTGTTTCTTCAGCACGCGGTCGGCCCGTTCCAGCCCGCGCAACGTGTCCGTGGCCAGCCGCTGCGCCCGCGCGCGGTCGGGGGCGTCCAGCCGGTCCAACTGTCCCGCGCCGATCAGTTCGGCCATCAGGCGGCCATCGTCCTGAATCTGGTCCAGCAGCCAGATGGCACTGCGCCGTGCGGGAATACCGGATTGCGGTTTGCCCGCCTCATGTGTGCTGTTGTCTGCCATATCGCGCCCTCGCGGGTTGTTCTGTTCCCCAACGGGCGTATATCAAGGGGTGAGACAGGGAAAGCACCCATACGATGACTGATGATCTGAATTCCGACCCCGCCCCCGATTTGCCCCCCGCCGCCCAGCGCGCATTGGCCGAGGCCGAGGAACGCCGCAAGGCTGCCGCACCGCTGGACCTGCCCACCGAACACGGCGGGCGCATCAACGGGCTGGAGCCTGTGCGCTACGGCGATTGGGAGAAGAAGGGTCTGGCGATAGATTTCTGAGTGCAAAGCGCGGCGACTGTCGGCTTTGACGTCACGCTGACACCGCCGAGACAATGTCAGGCACTTGGGAAATGACCGCTCAAACCATTCATTCCTATTGGATCACCGCCTCTGGCCGCGAAGGTTCCTGTGGTTCTGTTGAGGCTTGCTTTCCCTATTGGAGCTTTACCAAAACCGTCATCGCGATCTGCGCCTTGAAGCTGGTCGAAAGCGGCAGGCTTGATCTGGACACTACGCTGAAAGGCGCGCCCTACACGCTGCGCCAGTTGCTTGGGCATACTGCGGGCCTGCCGGACTATGGGCAATTTCCCGCATATCATGCGGCCGTCGCAGCGGAGGAAACGCCGTGGACTCGCGAGAAGCTACTTGATGTGGCGCTTGCGAATGGCATGTTGTTCGCGCCTGCGCAGGGCTGGTCCTATTCCAACATCGGCTACATGTTCGTGGTCGAGTTGATCGAAGCGACCTTGGAAATGCCGTTTCGTGAGGTCATTGCCGATATGGTGTGCAAGCCATTGGGCCTGACCAGTATCAAGCTGGCAGAAACACGCGAACAGTTTCAGCGGGTGCATTGGCAGTCGGCGACCGGATACGATCCAAGGTGGGTCTACCACGGCTGTCTGATCGGAAACGCCCCCGACGCCGCGCGGCTGCTGCACGCACTTATGGCGGGCCGTCTGCTACAGCCCGCGACCATGCACGACATGTTGGATGCGAAATATCTAGGCGGCGCTCTTCCTGACCGCCCATGGACAGAATGCGGATATGCGCTTGGCCTGATGTCTGGCGCAATGAAACGGGCGGGCAAGGCTGTCGGACACTCTGGTGGCGGACCGTTCTGCGTGAATGCGGTCTATCATTTTCCTGACGTCAGTGACCCCGTCACTGTTGCCGCGTTCACAGACGGGACTGCCGAAGGTGTTGCCGAATTTGCAGCCAAGCGGTTGGCCACAAGTCAATGACAGGCAGGGCGGCCTGCTGATCGGGTTCCGCAAATCCGTCTTGTCCGGTCACATCTGCCGAACATCCGCCTCCAGCGCTGCGGCCAGCAGGTCGTAGACCAGCCTGATCCGGCGATTGGTGTGGACCTCGCGGTGGACGGTCAGCCAAGTGGACACCATCACCGGCGCGATCTGCGGCATGATCCGAACCACTTCCGGCGTGTTGCGGGCGACAGTTTCGACCATGACCGTCACACCCAAACCCTGACGCACCATTTCCCAAACCGCGACACCGCTGGATGAGGTCGCCCGTATCATCGCCTGGGTGACCGGCAGGCCGTGCCGGTTCAGCACATCGACACCTGATGCGTCCGCATCAAAGCCGATGAAATCCAGTTGCTGGAAATCGGCCAGCGTTTGCGGGGTGCCGTTCTTGTACAGATAATCCGCAGATGCGTACAGATATGCCGGCACGTCTGGCAGCTTGCGGGCGATCAGCTCGGGCTCTTTCGGGGCCACGTGACGAATGGCGATGTCCGCCTCGCGGCGCTGCAGGTCGCGCACCGCGTTGCTGGCGATCACGTCGACGATGATGCCGGGCGCGGTCTTGCGCAGGTCGGCCAGAACGGCGGGCAGCCAATAGGCGGACATCGCATCGCTTGCGGTGATACTGACCCGCCCTTCAAGATTGTCGGAACGCCCCGCTGCAGCCATGGCCAGCGCATCCGCCGCCGCGCCCATCCTGCGCACGTGGGCCAGCATCTCCTGCCCCGCAGGGGTCAGCACCAGCGACCGGCCAACCCGCTCGAACAACACCACGCCCAGCGCCGCCTCAAGCGCCGCGACCTGCCGCCCCAGGGTCGGCTGCGTCAGCCCCAGCGCCCGCGCCCCTGCTGACAGCGACCCATGTTCCGCCGTCGCCAGAAATCCGCGTGCCTGTGTCCAGTCGATGTTCTTATCCATGCATTTATGCATAGTCGAAGTACAGATTCAGGCAATTTCTTTTTAAGCGACCCCTCTCTAGAACAATGCCATCCGATACAGAGAGACACCCGATGCCCAGCGCCGCCGCCTTTTGGACCAAAGCCGCACCGAAATACGCAAAGTCGCCGATCAAGGATACGGCGACCTATGAACACACGCTTGCACGCACCCGTGCGTTTCTGCCACCCGATGCCAAGGCACTGGAAATCGGCTGTGGTACGGGCACCACGGCGCTGAAACTGGCGGGAGACGTGAAAAGCCTGCTGGCCACGGATATCGCCGAGGGCATGATCGCGGTGGCCCAAGAAAAGCCCGCGCCCGACAACCTGCGATTTGCCACTGGCATCCCCGGCGATGCGGCGCTGGCGGGCGAAGCCCCCTTTGACGTCGTGCTGGCGTTCAACCTGCTGCATCTGGTGCCCGACCTGCCGCAAATGCTGCGCAGTATCCACTCGCTGTTGCGGCCCGGCGGACGGTTCATCAGCAAATCCGCCTGTTTGCGTGATGGCAGTGTGTTCCTGCCCCCGCTGATCTGGGTGATGCAACGTCTGGGCAAGGCACCCTATGTGGGCAAATTCAGCGCGGCCCATCTGGAGCAAATCATCGCGCAAGCGGGATTTGAGATCGAGGTGGCCGAGACACACGGCAAGAGCTTTAACCGGTTTATCGTCGCGACACGGCTCTAGGGTCTGGACCCTAGTTCAGGCGAAACGCCGCGCTGTCGCCTTGTCCCTTGTCCGAAGTGAAACGGATGCGACCGGGTTCGACGCGGACCTCCTGGCAATTGTACCCCAGTGCGTCACCGCCCCAATAGAGGTCGCGGCAAAAGTAGTTGCCCTGCCATTTCCACGTCCCCGTCACATCCCAGGCCGCACCTTTGCCGGTGATGCTGCCATCGGGGCTCACCTGAAGCTGGACCAGCGGGCGGGTCAGCGTCTTGCCGTTCACGAGCTTTATAAAGTCCGCCTGCGAAGTCACGATATCCTGCTCGGCCTGCACCGGCAGGGCAAGGGTCAGGGCGGCGAGAGTTGTACAAATACCAAGCTTATAGGACATGATTAAATTCTCGGCTGAACTGAGATACACAAAGACATACGGACGCAGCCGCGCTTTGGTTCACTCAACCGAGAATTTTTTTGAACGATCGCCTCAGTCGTTCAGGCCAAGCACGTCCATCATGTCATAGGCGCCCGGTGCTTTGCCCTGCGTCCATTTTGCGGCGCGGATCGCGCCACGTGCAAACAAAACGCGGTCGGTCGCCATGTGGCGCAGCACGATGCGTTCACCGGGCCCTGCAAACATAACGTCATGTTCGCCCACGATATCACCGCCGCGAATCGCGCTAAAGCCGATGTCACCGCGTTTGCGTGCTCC
This sequence comes from Pseudosulfitobacter pseudonitzschiae, assembly GCF_900129395.1. Classification (GTDB taxonomy): domain Bacteria; phylum Pseudomonadota; class Alphaproteobacteria; order Rhodobacterales; family Rhodobacteraceae; genus Pseudosulfitobacter; species Pseudosulfitobacter pseudonitzschiae. The sequence continues at coordinate 498,827 of NZ_FQVP01000004.1, read as the reverse complement.
GGTGATGCCGTCGCGCCCGCTGTCGCGTACGTCATTCAATGCCACGCCACGACCTTCGGCTGCGGCCTCGCCCAGCATCAGCGCGGTGCCGGAGGGTGCGTCGACCTTGTGATGGTGGTGTGCCTCGATCACTTCGATGTCGAAATCCTCGTCCAGCGCGGCGGCCACACGTTTGGTCAACTGCACCAGCAGGTTGACCCCAAGGCTCATGTTGCCCGCGCGCACGATGGCGCAGCTTTGCGATGCGGGTTGCAGTTCAGCAATCTGCGCGTCGGTCATGCCCGTGGTGCCGATCACATGGGCCACGCCTGCGTCGGCGCAAAGCGCTGAAAACGCCAGCGTCGCTTCGGGGGCGGTGAAATCAATCACCACATCCGCCGATGCAATCGCCTGTGCGGCGTCATCTGTCACAACCACACCGTTGGCCGCACCGCCCATGGCCTGCCCTGCGTCCTGCCCGACCCAGTCGTGACCCTTGCGTTCGATCGCGGCGGACAGGTGCACGCCCTTGGTCTCGGCAATGGTGCGGATCAGCATCTGTCCCATGCGCCCAGAGGCTCCGGTCACGGCAATTCCAATAGTGTCGTCCATGGGTGTCTTTCCTGAATAAGCGGTTTGTCGCAGGTCTAGCCTGTGCGGTGCCGCTTGGCAAAGCGTCTGGGCTGTCCTAGATGGGGAGTATGGCAAAGAACAAGTCCCATGACGGAGCCGGTCCGTCCCAGCGTCAACTTCGGGTTGGTGAATTGATCCGCCGCACCTTGTCCGAGGTGCTGGCACGCGGTGACGTGCACGACCCCGATCTGAACCGCATGTCGATCACGGTGGGCGAGGTGCGCACATCGCCCGACCTGCGAATCGCCACGGCCTATGTGCTGCCTTTGGGCGGAGACGGTAAGGACGAGGTGTTGAAATTGCTGGCCCGCAACAAGGGCGAGCTGCGGCATGTCGTGGGCAAGAAGCTGGCGTTAAAATTTGCGCCCGACCTGCGGTTCCAGCTGGATCAGACCTTTGACCAGATGGACGACACCCGTCGGATGCTGAACCAGGACGCAGTGCGCCGGGACACCGAAAACTGATGCGCGCGCTGTTGATTGGCGTGCTGGTCTGGCTGACCTGCGGGCCGGTCTGGGCTGCGGACTGTGAGAACCGTCGCTATCTGGGCACGTCCTATACCGTGTGCACCGTCGATCTGACGCGCGAAACGCTGAAACTGTTCCTGCGCGACGACAACGGCAAGATCTACGGCAGCTTTAACGCGATCAACCAGGCGCTGGGTGCGACGGGCAAAACCCTGGGCTTTGCCATGAACGCGGGCATGTACCACGAAGACCGCGCGCCGGTGGGTCTGTTCCTTGAGGATGGCAAGCAAGAGATGGGCCTGGTGACATCCGCCGGGCCGGGCAACTTTGGCCTGTTGCCCAACGGTGTGCTGTGTCTGCGCAAAGGTCGGGCCGATGTGATCGAAACGCTGCGGTTCGAGCGCGAGAAACCGCGCTGCACCGGGGCCACGCAGTCCGGTCCCATGCTGGTGATCGACGGCGAACTGCACCCGCGCTTTCTGGTCGACAGCACCTCGCGCTATGTGCGCAACGGGGTGGGCACGACGGCGGATGGTCGAAAGGCCTACTTTGTGATCTCGAACGCCTTTGTCACCTTCCACGAGTTCGGCAGCTTTTTCCGTGACGCGCTGAAACTGCCGCAGGCGCTGTATTTCGACGGCAATATCTCGCGGCTGTATGCGCCGGACCTGGGACGGCACGATCCGGGTCGCCGTTTGGGGCCGATCATCGGAACCGTGGCGCGCAAGGCACCGTAAGGCGCATCAATTGACAGCACAGACGCGCTCGGCTAGGCCGCACGCTCTGATTTTCACGTTGATCCGACACGACAGACCAAGGGGGCACCATGGGCCGCAGATCCAAAGGACGCGACATTTCCGGCTGGCTGGTCATCGACAAGCCTGCTGGCCCCACCTCGACGACCGTGGTGAACAAGGTGCGCTGGGCGATGAACGCCAAGAAGGCGGGCCACGCGGGCACGCTGGACCCCGACGCCACCGGCGTGCTGGCGATTGCGCTGGGTGAGGCCACAAAGACGGTCCCCTATATCACCGACGCGCTCAAGGCGTATACGTTCACCGTACGGCTGGGGCAGGCCACCAACACCGATGACGCCGAGGGCGAAGTGATTGCGCAATCGGACATGCGCCCGACCGACGACCAGATCAAGGACGCGCTGGGCGCGTTCGTGGGCGACATCATGCAAGTGCCGCCACAGTTCTCGGCGGTCAAGATCGACGGGCAGCGCGCGTACAAGCGCGCCCGTGACGGCGAGGAAATGGAGATCGCGGCGCGGCCCCTGTGGGTCGAAGAGTTGCTGATGGTGGGCCGCCCCGATGCGGATCACGTGACGCTGGAAATGACCTGTGGCAAAGGCGGCTATGTCCGGTCGATCGCGCGCGATCTGGGCGCGGCGCTGGGCTGTTTTGCCCACGTGCGCGAGCTGCGCCGGATCTGGTCGGGGCCGTTTGATGCCGCCGGCGGGCTGACGCTGGAACAGGTCGAGGCGATGGCGGGTGACCCCGCGCTGGACGCGCATCTGCGCCCGGTCGAGGAAGGGCTGGCTGATCTGCCGGAACTGAAAGCCACCGCCGAGGGCGCGGTGCGCCTGCGCAACGGGAACCCCGGCATGGTGTTGCCGTCGGACGTGGAATACGGCGACGAGGTCTGGGTGTCCTTCGAGGGCAAGGCCGTGGCTGTGGGCCGGTACAAGGCGGGCGAAGTGCACCCGGCGCGCGTCTTTAACCACTGACCGCGCGGGCTGCTTGGGGTTGGAGCCTCGGGCCGGGAATGTCTGAACCAGAGAATAAGGCCGGTTGATTGACCTTGGCCCCCGTGGCCCCGCATAACGGCGGTATGATCACACGCACACACACCAAGGGCGATGCCCCTTCGACAGCGATCTATTCGGATTGCGAACGCTATCGTTACAGCCTGACACGGGTCTGGGACAGCAATGCGGCACAGGTGACATTTGTCATGCTGAACCCGTCGACTGCGACCGAGGTACAGAACGACCCCACGGTGGAACGCTGCGAGCGGCGGGCGCGGGCCTTGGGCTATGGCGCGTTTTGCGTGACGAATATCTTTGCCTGGCGCGACACCGACCCGCGCAAGATGCGTGCGGCTGCCGATCCGATCGGGCCGCAGAACGACGCGGCCATTGTGCAGGCCGCGGAATGGGCCGATGTGGTGATTGCCGCTTGGGGCACGCACGGGGCGCATCTGGACCGTGGCCCGCAGGTGGCGCGGTTGTTGGCACAGACAGGCCAGCCGCTGTTTCATCTGGGCCTGTCCAAGGCCGGCCACCCGCGCCATCCGCTGTACCTGCCCTACACCCAGACGCCCGAGCCATGGCATCCGGCGGACCCGATGTTAGCCCGGGATTAACCATAGCATTGGAATGGCTTTGAAAATTCGGGCGACCTATGGCCTTATTCCTATGGAGTAATCTGTAGAGAGTTGGGTCGCGCATGCTGTGGTTGGCGGGATTCATGGGTTTGATGGCCGTCGGCGCGGTCAGCTTCGTGGATATGTCTGCGAGTGAGGACGGCACCGACGCCGATGCTGACCCGCTGGAGTCGATGACCCAAGAGGCGCCGCGCATTGGCGATGACATCGACGTGACCGCAACCGGCCCGGCTGAACCGGAGGTCGGCAGCTCTGATGCCTCGATCCTGATCGGTGTGGACACCACCGAAACCATGACCGGCACCGAAAGCGACGATCAGATCGGCGGCTATGACGGCGACGACACCATTCATGGCGGCAGCGGCGACGACGACATTTACGGCATGGACGGGGACGACACGCTGGACGGTGACGCGGGCGACGACACGTTGCATGGCGGCGACGGGCGCGATCTGGTGCATGGCGGATCGGATGACGATACGCTGTATGGCCACAACGGCGACGACACGCTGTCGGGTGATGATGGCAATGACATGTTGCAAGGGTCACAGGGCGATGACCTGCTGATGGGGGATGACGGGAACGACGCGCTGCACGGCGGGTTGGACGACGACACGCTGGATGGCGGCGCGGGCGCGGACACGCTGTTTGGCGGGTGGGGCGACGACGTGGTGATCGGTTTGAACCACGACGCGGACACTGGCGAAATCAAGGATGGCGACGACAAGGATTTTCTGAACGGCGGCGGCGGCGATGATGTGATCGTGGCTGGGTCCGAAGATGTGGTGACCGCAGGTGACGGTGCCGATACGATTGTCATGGGCGACTGGATCGAGGCGGAAAAATCGGTCGAGATCGTGGATTTCGACGCCACCGACGACAGCATCGTACTGGTCTGGAACGACAGCGATGCGGGGCCGGAACCGGTCATCACCCTGCAACCGGACGCCACCGATGCCGACATCGTTCACGTGCTGATGGATGGCATCACCGTGGCCGATATCACAGGCGGCGCGACGCTGACACTGGGCGACATCGCCCTGATCCCGCTGAGCGCGGCGCAGACCAGCGGGATTGCCGGCCTGTAGACCCGCCAATGCGGGCGTGCGAATAAATCTTTGCCTTCGTGACAGAATCCCCCTATACGCCCCCATCGCGCCCGCTCTTTGTGGCTGGTGCGACACTCTCCATGGGCCCTGCTGGACGACATCCCGGCTTGCGCCATCACCTTAACCTTTTGAAAAGGAGACCCCGATGTCGATTACTGCTGAAGAAAAGCAACGCGTCATGAAAGAATTCGCAACTGCTGAAGGCGACACAGGTTCGCCCGAAGTGCAGGTTGCCATCCTGACAAGCCGCATCTCTACCCTGACAGAGCACTTCAAGACCCACAAAAAAGACAACCACGGTCGTCGTGGCCTGCTGAAGATGGTTGCCCTGCGCCGCAAGCTGCTGGACTACCTGAAAGGCAAAGATGAAGCGCGCTATCTGGACCTGATCAAACGCTTGGGCATCCGCCGCTAAGTATTTGTTACCATCCTGACGCAGGCATTCTGCCGCGCCGGATCAGGACGCCCGCCCTTACCGGCGGGCGTTTTGCGTTCGACCTTTGCGGTTTCAACCCATCGAACAATTTCAGCACCCCCGCGACAAACTGTCCAGATTTCTCGCAAAAACGACCAGTTTTGGGTCGTTCGCCTGCCATCCGGGTCGGTTTTGGTCCCTTTGTCTTGCAATCTAGGGGTATCATTGCCGGTCAAGGGGCCCAAAAACAACAACCCTGGCGCGAACTCGGTCCCACCTTCGTGGGCTGGTCCCTTCCGAACCGCAAAAGCGCCCGGACCACCGACAGAAGGATGCCCTTATGACGACGAAATTGTTGATCGGGCTGGACGGACAAAGCTCGGGTGACCGTGCTTTGTCCTTTGCTGAAAACCTTGCCAAGTTAATCGGAACGGCAGAGCTGCTGGTTGTCTATGTGATCGAATGGTCGCCCTATTCTTTCCAGACACCCGAGGAGAACGCCGAACGTCACAAGCGCCGCGAAGAGGAAATCTCGACGGCGATGGAGCGGGTGGTGACACCTGCACTTGCCCGCCTCGAAGCCGCGGGCATCAAAGCCCAGGGCATGGTGCGCCATGGCAATGTCGCCGACTCGTTGGATTCGATTGCCGCGAAGCAAAACGCGTCGCAGATCATTGTCGGACGGTCCACCGAAACCGGGTTGAGCAAGCGCATCTTCGGCAGCTCCACCGCCAATCTGGTCATGGGTGCAAACGTGCCCGTGACGGTTGTGAACTGAGGAGAGCCAACATGAATATCATGCAAAAAACAGCCCTGACCCTTGCGGCCTTTTCGGCCTCGGCGGCTCCGGCGCTGGCGCAGGAAGCGGGCAGCCTGGACGCGCGGGTGAACGAAGCCTTTGCGGCCTTTACCGGTCCTTTCGTCAACCTGATCTTTGCCCCCTTCCCCGGCACCAGCTTTCCGTGGATCGTCATGTGGCTGGTGGTGGCCGCAACGGTTTTCACCCTGTATTTCGGCTTTGTGCAGTTCCGGTTCTTCAGCCATGCCATTGCACTGGTCAAAGGTGACTATTCCGACCCCAATGACGCGGGCGAGGTCAGCCACTTTCAGGCACTGGCCACGGCGCTGTCGGGCACGGTCGGCCTGGGCAATATCGCAGGTGTGGCCGTGGCCGTCGGCATCGGCGGGCCGGGGGCCACGTTCTGGATGATCCTTGCGGGTCTTCTGGGCATGGCGTCCAAGTTCACCGAATGTACGCTGGGCGTGAAATACCGCAACGAATATCCCGATGGCACCGTATCGGGCGGCCCGATGTATTATATCTCCAAGGGGTTTAGCGAACTCGGCCTGCCGGGCGGCAAGTTCCTTGCAGTTCTGTTCTCGATCTTCTGCATCCTGGGTGCGTTTGGCGGGGGCAACATGTTCCAGGCCAACCAGGCTCATGCGCAGATTGCGGGGATTGTCGGCGATTATCCGGGGTGGATCACCGGCATCATCTTTGCGGCCATCGTGTTTGCCGTGATCGTGGGCGGGATCAAATCCATCGCCAATGTCACCGAAAAGATCGTGCCGTTCATGGGCATCCTCTATGTCGGTGCGGCGCTGGTTATCCTGGTGGTGAACTATGACAAGATCGGCTGGGCCTTTGGCCAGATCTTCGAAGGCGCGTTCAGCGGGCTGGGCGTTGCCGGCGGTCTGGTCGGTGCGCTGATCCAGGGCTTTAAACGGGCGGCTTTCTCGAACGAGGCGGGCGTCGGTTCGGCGGCCATCGCCCACTCGGCTGTGCGTACCAAGGAGCCGATCACCGAAGGGTTTGTATCCCTGCTGGAACCGCTGATCGACACCGTTGTGATCTGCACGATGACCGCGCTGGTGATCACCATCTCGCAACAGTTGATCGTTGACCCCGATACCGGCCGGTTCGTCCTGAACGAAGCGGGCACCGCCATTGCCACCGTTGACGGCAACACCGGCGTGGCACTGACATCGGCGGCCTTTGCGTCGGGCATCAGCTGGTTCCCCTATGTGCTGGCGGTCGCGGTGATCCTGTTCGCCTTCTCTACCATGATCTCGTGGTCCTATTACGGGCTGAAGGCGTGGACCTACCTGTTTGGCGAAGGCAAGACATCCGAGCTGACCTTCAAGCTGATCTTCTGCGTGTTCATCGTGATCGGTGCGGCGGCCAGCCTGGGCCCTGTCATCGACTTCTCGGACGCGGCGATCTTTGCCATGGCGGTGGTCAACATCTTTGCGCTGTATTTCCTGATGCGGATCGTGCGCAAGGAACTGAACTCTTACGCAAGCCGCCTGAAATCGGGCGCGATTGCCAAGTTCAACTAAACACAGCTGCCACGCGGGCGGTGTCACTGCCGCCCGCGTGCCGAACACCGCAACCGCGCCCTGCAATCCCGGGGCGCGGTTGTTTCGTTTTGGCGCGCCCGAGGCGACGTTTCGCCATAGCAGCAAAGGCTTTCCATATAGGGCAAAACACTGTATGCCCCGCCAATCTGAGATCGGCGCCCGGACTCCAGCGCCCGAAAAGAAGATACCGGAGTCAGGGGCAATACGGCCCCTAAGCAAATGGCCGATGTGGCCAACCTGAGGAACGTAGATGTTTAACGTAACGACCAAATCAATGCAGTGGGGCGAAGAGACGCTGACACTGGAAACCGGAAAAGTGGCCCGTCAGGCGGACGGGTCCGTGATCGCCACGCTGGGCGAAACTTCGGTTATGGCAAACGTAACTTTCGCCAAGAAACAAAAACCCGGTCAGGACTTTTTCCCGCTGACCGTCCACTACCAAGAGAAATACTATGCTGCGGGCAAAGTGCCCGGCGGCTTTTTCAAACGTGAGGCCCGCCCCACCGAGAAAGAAACCCTGACCGCGCGTTTGATCGACCGTCCGATCCGCCCGCTGTTCGTCCCCGGCTTCAAGAACGAAGTTCTGGTGATGTGTACCGTTCTGTCGCACGACCTGGTCAACGACCCGGACATGGTTGCGATGATCGCCGCCAGCGCCGCGCTGACCATTTCGGGTGCGCCTTTCATGGGCCCGATCGCCGGGTGCCGCGTGGGCTTTGAGGGTGGCGATTACGTCCTGAACCCCACAGTCGACGACATGCAGGACCTGCGCCTGAACCCCGATCAACGTCTGGATCTGGTTGTTGCCGGCACCAAAGACGCCGTGATGATGGTTGAATCCGAAGCTTACGAGTTGTCGGAAGCCGAAATGCTGGGTGCGGTGAAATTCGCACACGAGCAGATCCAGCCGGTGATCGACCTGATCATCGAGTTGGCCGAAAGCGCCGCGAAAGAGCCGTTCGATTTCCAACCTGCCGATTATTCGGAGCTGTCCGCTGCTGTCAAAGCGGCCGGCGAATCCGAAATGCGCGCAGCGTTCGCGATCAGCGACAAGCAAGAGCGTACAACGGCTGTTGCCGCCGCCCGCGAGACCATCATGGCCGCGCTGACGGACGAGCAAAAAGAAGACGAGAACCTTGGGTCCGCTCTGAAAAAACTGGAAGCGTCGATCCTGCGCGGTGACGTTGTGAAAACCGGCAAGCGTATCGACGGCCGTAAAACCGACGAGATCCGCGACATCGTGTGCGAAACCGGCTTTTTGCCGCGGACCCACGGTTCGGCACTGTTCACACGTGGTGAAACGCAGGGTCTGGTTGTGACCACGCTGGGCACCGGCGATGATGAACAGTTCATCGATGCGCTGCATGGCAACTTCAAATCCAACTTCCTGCTGCATTACAACTTCCCTCCCTATTCGGTTGGTGAAGTGGGCCGTGTTGCAGGTCCGGGCCGTCGTGAGATTGGCCACGGTAAGCTGGCATGGCGTGCGTTGCAGGCTGTTCTGCCCGCATCCACCGACTTCCCCTACACCATCCGCGTTGTGTCCGAGATCACTGAATCGAACGGCTCCAGCTCGATGGCCTCTGTCTGCGGCGGTTCGCTGTCGATGATGGACGCAGGCGTTCCGTTGAAAGCGGCTGTGGCCGGTGTTGCGATGGGTCTGATCCTGGAAGAAGACGGGTCCTACGCGATCCTGTCGGACATTCTGGGTGACGAAGATCACCTGGGCGACATGGATTTCAAAGTGGCCGGGACCGAAAACGGGATCACCTCGCTGCAAATGGACATCAAGATCGCAGGCATCACGCCCGAGATCATGGAAAAAGCTCTGGCACAGGCCAAAGCGGGTCGTCTGCACATCCTGGGCGAAATGGGCAAAGCCCTGACCGGCGCGGCCGACTTCTCGGTGCACGCACCGCGCATCGAAACCATGCAGGTTCCGACGGACAAAATCCGCGAAGTCATCGGTTCGGGCGGTAAAGTGATCCGTGAAATCGTTGAAGTGTCGGGCGCCAAGGTCGACATCAACGACGACGGCATCATCAAGATTGCGTCGCCCAACGGCGAAGCGATCAAGAAAGCCTATGACATGATCTGGTCGATCGTGGCCGAGCCGGAAGAAGGTGCCGTTTACACCGGTACTGTCGTGAAGATCGTCGATTTCGGCGCCTTCGTGAACTTCTTTGGCAAGCGCGATGGCCTGGTTCACGTCAGCCAGATCGAAAACCGCCGTCTGAACCATCCGTCGGATGTGCTGAAAGAAGGCCAAGAGGTCAAGGTGAAGCTGTTGGGCTTTGACGACCGTGGCAAGGTGCGCCTGTCGATGAAAGTCGTCGATCAGGAAACCGGCGAAGAAATCAAGAAAGAAGAAGACGCCGAATAAGGCGCTTCTGTTTTTCTGAATTGGAAAAGGCCCCGGTATCGCTACCGGGGCCTTTTTTAATCTGCCAAAGGGATTATTCGGCCGCTTGGGCCGTGCCGTCCATGATCGGATAGTCGGTGTAACCCTTTGCCCCGCCACCGTAAAACGTATCCGGGTTCGGATCGTTATAGGGGCCGTCCATGGCGATGCGTTTGGCCAGGTCGGGGTTGGCGATGTACAACTTGCCAAAGGCCACCGCGTCCGCGCGCCCCTCGTCGATCCACTGCGCCGCCTCTTCGGGGGTAAAGCCACCATTGACGATGAACGAACCATCAAAGGCCTTGCGCATGGCATCCACGACCTTGGTGTTCTCCGGCTCGCCCGAGCGGACAACGTGCAAATACGCCAGACCCTTGCCCGACAACGCTTTGGCGGCGGCGACATAGGTTTCCATCGGGTTTTCATCCTTGGACCCGCCTGCGCCGCCTGCAGGGGACAGGCGCACGCCCACGCGGTCCGCGCCCAGTGCGTCAATCACCGCGTCGACACCTTCGACCAGAAGGCGCACGCGGTTTTCGACAGAGCCGCCGTATTGGTCGTCGCGCGCGTTGACCGATGACCGCAGGAACTGGTCAATCAGATAGCCGTTGGCCCCATGGAATTCGACACCATCAAAACCCGCCTTGTCGGCGCATTTGGCCGCATGGCGGTAGTCCTCGATCACGCCAGCGATTTCGTCCAGCGACAGCGCGCGGGCTTCGGGGTGCGGCACGGTCGGGCCATCGGGGTGCAGGTCACCGACAAAGGCCTCGCCCTTTGGGGTCCAGACGCTGGACGACACGGGGGCCGCACCGTCGTGAAAGACGTTGTGGCTGATCGCGCCCACATGCCACAGCTGGCAGAAGATGCGCCCGCCCGCCGCGTGCACCGCGTCAGTGACCGGCTTCCAGCCGTCGACCTGCGCATCGCTGAAAATGCCCGGCGTCCAGGCATAACCCTGCCCCTGACGGCTGATGTTGGTCGCCTCGGTGATCACAAGCCCCGCACCGGCGCGCTGGCTGTAATAGACCGCGTGCAGATCAGTCTGGACGTTTTCGCCTGGCGTGGATCGCGCACGCGTCAGCGGGGCCATCACGATGCGATTGGGCGCAGTGGTGCCGCCCAGCTTCAATTCTTTGAACAGCGGGGCGTGTGCCGGAACATCAGCCATGTCGGAAGTCTCCATATGTTTGGAATGTCATTTGATATATCTCATCACTCCAACGTCCGCGTTCAATGGCAGTTCCGTTCGTTGCCGCACAGTTAGGGCTTGGCTTTTGAACACCACGCTTTGTATAAGCATCATGATCCAAGAAAGGGGCGATTTTTGAAATATTCCTCTTCCGAAAAGACGTTGCTGCGAGAACTTCAACGCGATTGCAGCCAATCCCTGGCACAAATTGCCGAGCGCTGCGGGATGGCGCAAAGCACGGTCTGGCGCAAAATTCAGGACCTTGAGGCATCCGGAACCATAGTGGGTCGCGTTGCCTTGCTGTCCCCAGCGCATGTGGGCTGCAAGCTGACGGTTCTGGCGGCCATCACGCTGCGCGATCACGCTGAAACAACGGTGTCCGGCTTTGCCACGCTGATCGCAGGCCATCCCGAAGTGGTTGAATGCCTGGCCACCTCGGGGGCGGCGGACTACCAGATGAAGGTGCGGGTGGCGGACGTGGAAGCCTATGAGCATTTCATGACGAACACACTTCTGCGCAGCCCCTTTGTGCGCGAGGTGCAATCGTCATTCGTGCTCAAGGAGTTGAAATCGACAACCGAACTTCCGCTGTGACCACTGGTGTGGGGCGGTCAGACACGCTAGCCATGCGGCGATGCATTCGCTGATCGTCCATATGTCCAGCGCCACACGGCGCCGCGCCAACGTCGAGGTGTTGTTGCAAACCCTACCCGACGCCCAGGTGATCGAAGCCGTGCGCGGTGCAGATGCGGGCGTGACACCGGCAAACGGCGACATTCACCAGCCGCACTATCCTTTTCCCATCGGCGCGGGTGAAGTTGGCTGTTTCCTGTCGCATCGCGCCTGCTGGCAGCGGATTGTGGACGAAGACTGGGAGTATGCGCTGATCGCCGAGGATGACCTGGCGCTGGATACATCACATTGGCCGCATGTGCAGGCGCTGATTGCCGGTCACGCCACTGCGGACAGCTTTATTCGCATACCGGCCAAGGACCGCGAGACAGCAGCAAAGGTGGAGGCCAGCGATGGTCCCTGCACGCTGATGCTGCCGCGCGTCATCGGCCTTCAGACCGTGTTTCAGGTGGTGGGGCGCAACGCCGCGGTGCGGTTGCTGGCGGTGACCGATGTGCTGGACCGGCCCGTAGACACGTTTTTGCAAATGCATTGGGTTCATGGCCAGCGTGTCCATACCATTCTGCCCAACGGGGTGCGGGAACTGACGGCGGACCTGGGCGGATCGACAATCCAAAAGAAAACCCGCACCAGCGGCAAGCTGATGCGGGAGATCAATCGCTGGCGGTATCGGCGCGCGGTGGCCGCGCAACCGCAAACCTAAGCTTACTTGGGCAGCGGTGCCTTGCGCAGGTAGGGCAGGACGGTTTCGAAATCACCGAACTTGGCCTTGGCGTCTTCGTTGGACACGGTCGCGGGAATGATCACGTCATCGCCGACGTTCCAGTTCGCAGGTGTCGCAACGCCGTGGCCGGTCGATGTTTGCAAGGCGTCCAGCGCGCGCAGCACTTCGGCAAAGTTGCGGCCCACGGTCATGGGATAGGTCATCGACAGCTTCAGCTTTTTGTCGGGGCCGATGATGAACACCGACCGCACCGTCGCGCTGTCATTGGGGGTGCGACCGTCGGGCAGATAGGCCTCGGCGGGCAGCATGTCGAAGGCTTTGGAAACCTCCAGACCACTGTCAGCGATGATCGGGAAACCGGCCTTGGCGCCCGACGAGGATTCGATGTCGCCCTTCCACTTCTTGTGGTCTTCCACACCGTCGACGCTGACGCCGATCACCTTTGTGCCGCGCTTGGCCCATTCATCGGACAGCTGCGCAACCGCACCGAATTCGGTGGTGCAGACGGGCGTGAAATCCTTGGGGTGCGAAAACAGGATAGCCCAGCTGTCGCCGATCCAGTCGTGCAGGCCAAAGCTGCCCTGGTCGGTTTCGACGGTCAGGTCGGGAATGGTGTCGTTGATGCGCAGGGACATGAATGGTCCTCCTAGTTTGAATTCTATTGCACAATGTAGTGTGGCTTTGCTTGCCTTGCATCCCCTGACTTGCGTGTCATTTGGTCCGGTGACACAGTGCGCGCAAATCATGATCCGCAATGGAGGCATTATCATGCTGGAGAAACGCGACTTTTACATCAATGGCAAATGGGTTGCTCCGATCGAGGGCAAGGACCACAACGTCATCGACCCGTCGACCGAAGAGCCATGCGCCGTAATTTCACTGGGTGGCAAGGCCGATGTCGACGCGGCCGTTGCCGCAGCCAAGGCCGCATTGCCGGGCTGGATGGCCACGCCTGCAGAAGAGCGTATCGCGCTGGTCGAAAAGCTGGTCGAGGTTTACAAGGCCCGCGCCGACGATCTGGCCGCCGCCATGAGCACCGAAATGGGCGCGCCCATTTCCATGTCGAAAGCCTCGCAAGTGGGGGCCGGTACGTGGCACCTGTCCAACTTTATCGCTGCGGCGAAAAAGTTCGACTTTGTTCGCCCGCTGGGCGATCACGCGCCGAACGACCGCATCATCTATGAAGCGGTTGGCGTTGCGGCGCTGATCACGCCGTGGAACTGGCCGATGAACCAGGTCACGCTGAAGGTGGGTGCTGCGGCCATCGCAGGCTGCACCATGGTCCTGAAACCGTCCGAGGAAAGCCCGCTGAACGCGATGATCTTTGCCGAGTTGATGGACGAGGCAGGGTTCCCCGCCGGTGTGTTCAACCTGGTCAACGGCGACGGTGCCGGTGTCGGCAACACTCTGACCGGGCACAAGGACGTGGATATGGTCAGCTTTACCGGCTCGACCCGCGCGGGCACGCTGATTTCGAAAAACGCCGCCGATACGCTGAAACGTGTGCATCTGGAGCTGGGTGGCAAAGGCGCCAACCTGATCTTTGACGATGCCGACGACAAGGCCGTGAAACGCGGTGTTCTTCACATGATGAACAACACCGGCCAGTCGTGCAACGCGCCCAGCCGTATGCTGGTTCAGCGCGGCGTGTACGACCGCGCCGTCGAAGAAGCCGCAGCCGTGGCCAATCAGGTCACAGTCGGTCCCGCCTCGGAAGAGGGCAAGCACATCGGTCCCGTGGTGAACGAAGTGCAGTGGAACAAGATCCAGGACCTGATCCAGAAGGGCATCGACGAAGGCGCCCGCCTGATCGCCGGTGGCACGGGCCGTCCCGAAGGGATGAACCGCGGCTTTTATGTCAAACCGACCGTCTTTGCCGACGTGAACCCCGACATGACCATCGCGCGCGAGGAAATCTTTGGCCCCGTGCTGTCGATCATCCCCTTCGACACCGAAGAAGAGGCGGTCGAGATTGCCAACGACACGGTTTACGGTCTGACCAACTATGTCCAGACACAGGACGGCGCACGCGCCAACCGTCTGGCGAAACAGTTGCGGTCGGGCATGGTCGAGATGAACGGCACCAGCCGCGCGGCAGGTTCACCCTTTGGCGGCATGAAGCAGTCGGGCAATGGCCGCGAAGGCGGCGTCTGGGGCATCGAGGACTTCCTCGAGGTCAAGGCAGTCTCTGGCTGGGCTGCCGAATAAGCGCGGACTTACGACAACGCAACAGACAAGGGCGAAGGATTTCCTTCGCCCTTTGTCATTTCTGTCAGGTCATTTCCGGTGTTTTTCTGGCCCACTGTTCCCAAACGAAGGGATAGGCCCATTCGCACACATGCGTGCGCGACAGCCCCGCGCGGATTGCATCGCGCCGCGCCACATCGTCGGGGCCGTATTTGTGAAACTGCACCATCAACGTATCGACATGTTGCATGAACCCGCTGTCGATCATCGCAGGCAACAGATCATATTCGCCGCCTTCGATGTTCATCTTGACCACCGCGACATCAGACAGCCCCAGTCCTTCGACAACGGGACCAAACGCCTTGACCATACCGGTCACGGTCGGGCCCTCTCGGATCAGGGCAGAAGACGCGTTGGCCTGATCGGACAGCTCCAGCACGCCATCCTCACTGCCAATGGCATAGGCATGCACAAGGACGTTTTCATTGCCTGCAAACCGTTCCGCCATCGCGTTGGCAAAGCTGGGGTGCGGTTCGAACACATGAGAGACGACACCATATCGGGTCGTCATCTGATCCGACCAGTCACCGACATACCCACCGATATCCAACACCACATCCCCCGGCTGGACCCGTGAAAACTGCACCGGCGTGGTCCCGCCATGTGCCTTGCGAAATGCCCGATAAGGCGCACGCGCCGCGCGGTACGATGGGCTGGTGGCGATGTTCCACAGTTTGATCAGTTCGCTCTTGATGCTCATGTGTGCCCCTTTGATATGGTTCGATGCCACGAAAGCGCGTATTCAATCCTGACAGATAACCGCTAACCAAGGCAGCGTCATGATTTTTTCCAGATTGCACGGTCGTTTGGGCAACCAGATGTTCCAATATGCCGCAGCCCGTGCGCTGGCCGAGCGGCTGGGCACGCGCGTGGTGCTGGACGATCGCACGGCGCTGCATAAGGGAGATGGCACGTTGTTGCGGGTGTTCGACCTGCCCGATCTGGGCGAGGCACCGTTGCCCCCTGCGAAACACCAGCAGCCGCTTGCCTATGCGGCGTGGCGCGGGTTGGGAAAGCGGCCGCGCATCCGACGTGAGAAGGGGCTGGGGTATAATCCGGACTTCGCACATTGGGCCGATGACAGCTATTTGCATGGCTACTGGCAGTCGGAGCAGTATTTTGCCGACATCGCCGACACGCTGCGCAGCGCCTTTGTCTTTCGCACGCCGATGTCGGCGCAGAACGCGGAAATGGCCGCGCGCATCGCCAGTGGGCCGTCGGTGGCATTGCACGTGCGGCGTGGGGACTATGTTCAGGTCAACACCATGGCGCTGTGCGATCAGTCGTATTACGACGCGGCGCTTGCTGCCATTCGCATACGTATGGATGGAGACCCCACCGTTTATGTGTTCTCGGACGATCCCGACTGGGCCAAGGCCAACCTGCCGCTGCCTTTCGACAAGGTTGTGGTGGATTCTAACGGCCCCGACGCCGACTACGAAGACCTGCGCCTGATGTCCCTGTGCCAGCACAACATCATCGCCAATTCTTCCTTCAGCTGGTGGGCGGCATGGTTGGGCGAGACGCCAGACAGCATCGTGGCAGGTCCCTCAAGGTGGTTTGCCGATACGTCCATGTCCAACCCCGACATTCTGCCCGCGCGCTGGATCAGCGTCGGCACAACCGCCTAAAACGGCGCCTTGGCGCGAAAGCGGATCGATTTTCCGCTCTCGGGGTGCTTCACGCGCAGTTCCTCGGCGTGCAGCATCATGCGCGGGTAATCGGCGGCGGCCCCGTGTGCATAAAACGGATCGCCCAGAATCGGATGCCCCAACGCCAGCATATGCACGCGCAACTGATGGGTGCGGCCCGTGTGCGGTACAAGCCGCATCCGCGCGCTGTCACCGTGCCGTTTGACCAGGCGCCAGTCGGTCACGGCGGGCTTGCCGGTCTCGTGACAGACCTTTTGCAGCGGGCGGTTCGGCCAGTCCACAATCACCGGCAGGTCGATGGTGCCTTTGTCTTCTTCGGGTTCGCCCTGCACCAGCGCCACATAGGCCTTTTGCGTTTTCCGCTCGGCGAACTGTGTCGACAGGTTGCGTTGCGCGTGGGGCGACAGGGCAAAGATCATGACCCCGCTGGTGTCACGGTCCAGCCGATGCACCACCAGCGCGGTTGGAAACACGGCCTGGACGCGGGTGATCAGGCAATCGGCCAGATGGTCGCCCCGTCCCGGCACGCTGAGCAGGCCCGCAGGTTTGTCGACGACGACAATGTCGGCATCGTCGTGCAAAAAGACCAGCGGATCGGTCGGGGGCGCATAAACAGTTTCCATGCCGCTGCTTTCCAGATGTAGGCTGTGGTTTCAACCCATGATGAAAGGCCCCCCAAATGCACGCAACTGTCCAAGCTTTCCACGATGCGGTTCTGGCAAAGAACGACGACGCGATTCTGCCGCTGTTCGCCGAAGACATCCGGTTCATGCCGCCGACCTATTGGAAGACATGGACCGGGCGCGCGGCGGTGGCGGCGGTGATCGGGCATGTGAATGCGGTTTTCACCGATTTCTCCTATCGCCGCACCTTGGGCGAAGGGCGCGACTGGATGCTGGAGTTCCAGTGCAAGGTCGATGGGCTGGATGCGGTGGGCGTCGACCTGATCACGCTGAACGATGCCGGGTTGATCCAGGAGTTCGAAGTGGTCATGCGCCCGTACAAAACGGTCGGCGCGCTGCGCGAGGCGATGATGGCGCGGATCGCCAAGGACCCCAGCTTTGCCACCTTTCGCGAGGCGATCAGCTAGGCGCGGCGGCCGCGCATCTGCCGGACCATCGAGATAGTGTACAGCACAAGTGCGCCCCAGATCATCGGAAAGGCAATCATCCGCGCCTGGCCGAAGGGTTCCTTGAAGACAAAGACCGCCACCAGAAAGATCATCGTCGGCGCGATGTACTGCAACACGCCGATGGTGGTCAGGCGCAACCCCTTTGCCCCGTTGGCATAGAGAATCAGCGGCACCGCCGTGACCAGGCCGCAGCCCAACAGCAGCCACGTATCGTTGCTGTTGCCTGCCATGAAATGCCCCTGGCCGGTGGCCGTCAGATAGCCGACATAGGCCGATGCAGGCAGCAGCAGGATCAACACTTCCAGCAGGAACCCCTGGTTCGGACCGATGGGCAGTTGTTTCTTGGCCAAAGCGTAAAAGCCCCAGGTGACCGTAAGGCCGATGGCCGCCCACGGCACCGCCCCCAGCGTGGTCGCCAGCACGACAACAGCGCACAGCGCCAGCGCCACCGCAGCCAGTTGCAGCTTGTCCAGCTTTTCGCCCAGCAACAAAGCGCCCAGTGCCACGCTGAACAGCGGGTTGATGTAATAGCCCAATGCCGCATCCAGCGCGCGGTCTGCTGCAATGGCCCAGACGTAGATGCCCCAGTTGATGGTGATCAGCGCAGCGGTGACACAGCCCATCGCCAGCGTACGCGGACTGCGCAGTGCAGTGCGGATGTCGCGGGTGCGGCCAAGGAATATCAGCAGCGCACCTGCAATCGGCACCGCCCAGATGATCCTGTGCGCGACAATTTCGGCGGCGGGCACGTGGCTGACAGCCTTCAGGTACAGCGGCAGAAAGCCCCACAGGACATAGGCACCGAGCGCGAAGCCAAGGCCCCGGGCCGTGTCCCCGCTGGCAGGGTTTACATTCGGTGCGGGGGGCGTGCGCATGGTGTCTGTCCTGATGGTGTGCCTGTTGCCTAGCACCCGCGTTCAGGGTGCACCAGAGCCGTCAGACCTTGGTACGCGCACCTGTCGGATCATAGAAGGGCTTCAGCGATACTTCCGCTGCGTAACGACGGCCTGCCACGTCTATTTCATAGGATGACGCCAGCACTTCGTCCACGGTTTGCCCCGCGCACGGCACATAAGCCATGCCCATGGCCGCACCAAGGTGATGACCATACGCCCCCGAACTGAGCTGCCCCACGATCTTGCCATCCCGCAGCACAGGCTCGTTGTGATAAAGCAGCGGTTCGGGGTCGGTCAGGCGAAACTGCACCAGACGACGCTCCAGCCCCGCCTCCTTCTTGCGCAGCAGCGCGTCACGCCCGACAAAGGCCGGTTTGTCCAGCTTGACCGCAAAGCCAAGGCCCGCTTCCAGAACATGATCCTCGGCGGTGATGTCATGGCCGAAATGACGGAACCCCTTTTCCATCCGGCAGGTGTCCATCATGTGCATTCCGCACAGCTTTGCCCCCATCTGCTGCCCTGCGGCGTGCAGCACCTCGAACACGTGGCCTGCCATATCGGCGCTGATGTACACCTCCCAGCCCAGCTCGCCCACATAGGTCACGCGGTGCACGCGGGCCAGCGCCATGCCGATCTCGATCTCTTGCGCGGTGCCAAAGGGATTGGTGTCATTGCTAAAGTCAGCAGGTGACACCATCTGCAACAGCCTGCGCGCGTTGGGGCCCATGACGGCCAACACCGCCTCGCCCGCGGTCACGTCGGTCAGCACCACGTTGTGATCCCCCTTGTGGCGCATCATCCACGTCTGGTCGGCCAGCCGTGTGGCCGCGGGGGTGACGACCAGATAGGCGGTTTCACTCAGACGGGTCACGGTCACGTCCGCCTCGATCCCGCCGCGCGGGTTCAGGAACTGCGTATAGACGATGCGTCCCACGGGCACGTCATACTGCCCGCCGCCGATGTGGTTGAGAAAGGCGCAGGCGTCCGGCCCTTCGACCCGGATCTTGCCAAAGGACGACATGTCGTAAATGCCGACATTCTCGCGCACGGCACGGTGTTCGGCGGCGATGTTGTCGAAAAACGGCTGGCGCTTCCAGCTATAGGCATATTCCGGCGTCTGGCCGGGGTTGGCGTACCAGTTGGCCCGCTCCCACCCGGCCAGTTCGCCCATGACCGCCCCCTGTTCCAGCAGGTGATGGTGGAACGGCGTGCGGCGGATACCGCGTGCGGTGGCCTTCTGGCGGTACGGGAAGTGGTCCGCGTACAAAAGCCCCAGCGTTTCGGTGGAGCGGGCGGCGAGATAGGTCTTGTTGCCCTGAAATGGCTGCATCCGCGCGATGTCCACATCACCCAGATCGAAAGGTTTCTCGCCCGCTTCCATCCATTGCGCCAGCGCCATCCCGGCCCCGCCCGCCGACTGGATGCCGATCGAGTTGAAGCCTGCCGCGACCCAGACGTTGCCCATCTCGGGCGCAAGGCCAAGGTGATAGGCATCGTCTGGCGTAAAGCTTTCGGGACCGTTGAAGAACGTGTGAATGCCCGCGTCGGCCAGCATCGGCATCCGGTTGACTGCCGCTTCAAGGATCGGTTCGAAATGATCGAAGTCTTCGGGCAGTTGGTCGAATTCAAAGTCGTGTGGAATGCCGTTTACCGCCCATGGCTTGCTGACCGGTTCGAACGCGCCCAGCAGGATCTTGCCCGCGTCTTCCTTGAAGTAGGCGCATTCGTCGGGAACGCGCAGCACCGGCATCTGGGTCAGGCCGGGGATCACTTCGGAGACGATGTAGAAATGTTCGCAGGCTTGCAGCGGCACGTTCACCCCGGCCATCCGCCCGACCTGATGACCCCACATGCCCGCGCAGTTCACGATCATGTCGCAGGCGATGTGACCGTTGCTGCCGTCCGCGCCCTGCCATTTCACGCCGGTCACGCGGCGGCCCGTGCGGGTTATGTTGGTGACCGCGGCGCGTTCCTGGATGTGCGCACCGCGCTGCCGCGCGCCCTTGGCCAGTGCCAGCGCGATGTTGGACGGATCACCCTGCCCGTCCAGTGGCAGATAGACACCGCCCGTGACACCGTCGATGTTCAGGTGTTGGTATTTCGCCTTGACCTCGGAGGGGCTGATTTCCTGCACCTCGACACCAAAGGCGCGGGCCATGGCAGCCTGACGGTGCAGCTCTTCCAGGCGCTCGGCCGTCAGGGCGGCGGTGATTGAGCCGACCCTCTTGAAGCCAGTGGCAACACCAGTTTCAGCCTCGAGGTTGCCGTACAGCTCCTGCGAATATTTCGCCAGTTTGGTCATGTTGGCCGAGGCGCGCAGCTGTGCGATCAACCCTGCGGCGTGCCACGTGGTGCCCGAGGTCAGCTGTTTGCGTTCCAACAGCACGACATCACGCCACCCCAGTTGCGTCAGGTGATAGGCGACGGAACACCCGATGACACCACCACCGATGATGACGACGCGGGCATGTGTGGGCAGGTCGGGCATGGCAGTCTCCGTGATCAGGCGGGGGTGCGGGGGTAAAAGGAAATCAGGGTCGGCTCAGCGTGTGGCCCGCTGCGGTAAGGCGGCGCGCAATCTCGGCGATATGGGCGGGGCTGACCTCGCAACAGCCACCCACGATGGTGGCGCCGGCGTCGACCTAGGCCATGACGTGATCGGCATAGGCTGCGGGCGTGAAATCGTGGCGGGTTTGCAGGTCGGCGACAGTGGGGCGCGATTGCAGGAATTCCTCGGTAATGCGCTGAAAGCCGTTGGCATAAGCGCCGTAAGGCAATGTGCCCTTCGACAGGATTGCGAGGGCTGCGGGGATCACCTCGGGGGCCGAACAGTTGACGAGGACCGCGGCGGCTTTTCCTGCCGCGATGGGCAGGATGTCCGCCACCGCTTCGCCCGAACGCAGCTTGGTGCCGTCGCGGTCATCGACGGTGATGGACAGCCAGACAGGTTTGCCAGTGGTGGTCGCACCAGCCAGAACGCTGCGGGCGTGGTCGAGCGAGGCGACGGTTTCGCAGATCAGCAGAGCGCAGGACGGGGCCAGCAGGCTGGCCACTTCGGTATAGAGCGGGATCGCGGTTGCGGCATCAGGGTGCAGGTCGGGCCGATAAGAGGCGACGAGCGGGCCGATAGCGCCTGCAGTCACCGACACCTTGCTGTTGCGTGCTTCGGTCAATGCGCGGTCCATCAGCGTCTGGAACTGACCGTCCACGTCGGTGCCGACAAAGCGGTCGCGGTGGATGGCGTAGGTGTTCGTGGTGGCCACGGTGGCCCCTGCGGCGGCGAAATCGCGATGCACCTCGGCGACAAGGCCGGGGTGGTCGATCATCACTTGAGTGGACCACAGCGGTGTGGGCCGGTCGCCTGCACGGTGGATCAGCTCTTGGCCCATGCCGCCGTCGAGAAGGGTTATTTTCGTCATCGTGTTGTTCCTGTGCCAGAGTGACTGGCGCGTGCGTTAGCAGTCATGCGCTCAGGCCCGCAAGCGGTCGTTTTGCGGGTCCCACAGGGGTGCGTCGGGCTGGACCACGGCACGGTGTTTGGTGCCGAAAATGGCGACTTGCAATTCCGTACCTGCGACGGCCAGATCGGCGCGCACCATGCCCAGCGCGATAGAAGCATTCACGCGGTAGCCCCAGTCGCCGCTGGTGGTTTCTCCCACGACTGCACCGTCGTGCCACAGCGTCGACATATAGGGGGCATCCGCTTCGCCTGCGTCAACGATCAGGGTGGCAAAGCGTCTGGCCGGGCCGCGCTGATGTTCAGCCAGCAGCGCTTGTTTGCCGGGGAAATCCTGTGGCTTGTCCAGCTTGATGAAACGCTCAAGGCCGGCTTCGAACAGGGTGTAATCGGTGCTCAGGTCGCCCTTCCACGTGCGATAGCCTTTTTCGATGCGCAGGGCGTTCAGCGCGTACATGCCAAAGGGTTTGGCGCCTGCGTCCGTCACGGCCCGGTACAGCGGACCGATGTCCGCGTTGGCCGCGTGGATTTCCCAGCCCAACTCGCCCGCGAAGGACACCCGGACAAGGGTGCATTGCCTGCCTGCGACGGTGGCAGCCTGATGCGTCAGCCAGGGGGCGGTCAAATCAGCCTGGGTCTCCAGACGTTCAAACAAGGCGCGGCTGTTGGGGCCGGTGACGATCAGCGTGCCATACTCTTTCGTATGGTCGGTCAGTGTCAGCCCCTTGGGCAGGTCGGTGTGCAACACGTCCCAGTCGTGCCATTGCGCCGTGGCGGCGGTGATCAGGGTAAAGGCATCCTCGCCCTGCCGCAGGATCGACATTTCGGTCAGGATGCGGCCACGGCGGTCGGGGAAATAGCCAAGGTTCATGCGCCCGATCTTGGGCAACCCGCCCGCTATCTTGCCGCGCAAGTATTCGGCGGCACCAGCCCCGGACAGGTTGAACCGCGAAAAGCCGGGCAGGTCCAGCACGCCCACATCGTCGCGCACCGCTTCGACCTCTTCGCGCACGCGCTGCGTCCACGGACCGTTGCGATCCCACGTCTGGGTGGCCGCCTCTCTGGTGTCGTCGCCCGCCATTGCAAACCAGTTGGCGCGTTCCCAGCCGTTGTAGGCCCCCATGACGCCGCCTTTGGCCAGCACCTGATCGTGGGCAGGTGATAGCTTGCGGTCGCGGCCTGCGGGCCATGCGTGGTGCGGAAAGTGCATGGCATATTCGTGGCCGTAGGTTTCCAGCGCCTTTTGGTTGCAATAGTCCTGATCGGTGTAATCGG
Source organism: Pseudosulfitobacter pseudonitzschiae (assembly GCF_900129395.1). Taxonomy (GTDB): domain Bacteria; phylum Pseudomonadota; class Alphaproteobacteria; order Rhodobacterales; family Rhodobacteraceae; genus Pseudosulfitobacter; species Pseudosulfitobacter pseudonitzschiae. The sequence continues at coordinate 475,863 of NZ_FQVP01000004.1, read as the reverse complement.
TGTAGCGACGCGGGTCGCAGGACCACATGTCCCATTCGGTCTGCCCCTCGGTCACCCATTCGGCCAGCACCTTGCCGGCGCCACCACCCTGGGTGATGCCAAAGGTAAACACGCAAGCCTCGTACGCATTGGGCACGCCAGGCATCGGGCCGATCAGCGGCAGGCCGTCGGGCGCATAGGGAATTGGCCCGTTGATCACCCGTCCCACGCCGGCGGTGCCAAGGATCGGCACGCGGGCCATCGCGTCCTCGATGTACCATTCCAGCCGCTCCAGATCGTCGGGATAAAGCTGAAAGCTGAAATCCTCGGGCATCGGATCGTCGGGGGTCACCCAATGGGCGCGGCAGTTCCGCTCGTAGGGGCCAAGGTTCAGGCCGTTCTTGTCCTGACGCAGGTAATACGAACTGTCCACGTCGCGCAGCAGCGGCACCTTGCGGCCGTTGTCGCGGGTCCAGTCGGCCAGCGCGGGGATGTCTTCGGTCAGGAAATACTGATGGCTCATCACCGTCATGGGCACGGTGCGCCCGCCGTAGGGTTTGAACCATTCCCCGACACGCTGGGCATAGTAACCGGCGGCGTTCACCACCTTTTCGCAGCGGATGTCGCCCTTGGCCGTGTGCACGATCCATTCGGCACCCTGACGGCTGACGCCTGTCGCCGGACAGAACCGTTCGATGCGCGCGCCCATGGTGCGCGCGCCCTTGGCAAGGGCTTGGGTCAGTTGCGCGGGGTCGATGTCGCCATCGTCGGGGTCCCACAGCGCGCCCGCCAGATCATGCGTTTCGATGAACGGATAGCGGTCCTTGATGTCGGCCACCGCCATCATCTCAAGGTCCAGCCCCTGATAGCGGCCCATGGCACGGGCGCGTTCAAATTCCTGCATCCGTTCGCGCGTGTGGCCCAGCCGCACCGACCCCGTGACGTGATAATTCATCGGATAATCCACCGCCTCGGCCAGCCCTGCATACAGGCCCAGCGAATAGCGTTGCATGTTCATCACCGCCCATGACGTGCTGAAGCTGGGGCAGTTGCCGGCCGCATGCCACGTGCTGCCTGCGGTCAGCTCGTTCTTTTCCAGCAGGACGCAATCGGTCCACCCTGCCTTGGCCAGATGGTACAGCGCCGAGGTGCCGACCACCCCGCCGCCGATGATAACAACGCGGGCTGTGGTGGGAAATGTGCTCATGCGTCGGGGTCCTGTGCAGGGGGGATCTGGTAATAATCGCCCTTGTCCTCGGTGAAGATATGGCGGGTCAGGGTCAGCCCTGTGGGGACATCAAGCGCGCCCATGGCCACGCCGATTTCGTCCTCGGCATGGCTTTTCCAGAACAGGGACGACCCGCAGGTGGGGCAAAATCCGCGTTTGGCGGTGTCGCTGGCCTCGAACCAGCGCACGTCGCCTTGCATCTCAAAGGCCGACAGCGGCACCTGAACCGAGGCCCAGATGTGACCCGATTGCTTGCGGCATTGTGTGCAGTGGCAGGCAGCGGGGTCTTTGGCCGTGGCCGTGGCGGTGAAGGTCACGCTGCCACACAGGCAGCTTCCGGTCAGCATTCGAGGGACTCCTTTGCCGTGGCCATCAGTAAACGGGGGGTGCTATGACCCAGATCGCCACGGCGGGCGCGTCATGGGGGTTCATCCAGCGGAACGGTTCGCCCCGGATACGGAAGCTGTCGCCGGGGTGGATTGTGTAACGCGTGCCCGCAATCTCCAGGTCCAGCGTGCCCGAGATCAGGTAACCGACCTCTTGCGTGGGGCGGGTGACCGCATGGATGATTTCCGAACGGGGCGCAAAGGTGGAATGCACCATTTCGAAATCGTCGGTCAGGTCAGGGGACAGCAGTTCCTCGACCAGCCCCGCGATGGGCGAACCAATGGGGCGGCGCGCACCCTTGCGCACGATGTATCCGGCCTCGTGGGCGGGCGCGGCGGCGTGACGGAACAACATCGACACCGATACACCCAGATGGGCCGCGATATGGCGCAGGTCGGTGATCGACGGCTCGGACAGGTCACGTTCGACCTGGCTGAGCCAGCCGACCGAACGGTTCAGCGCATCCGCCATGTCCTGCAAGGTGATCCCTCGCGCCTTGCGCAGCGCGCGCAGATCGGCGCCCAGCGTTTTGGCGGTGTCGGGGGCAGATTGCATCATGGCGGCGACTCGGTCGTGAAAACTAGAAGCTTAATTTCACGGTGCTCCGCATTGCGTGAAAAAGCAACAGAAAATTTCACGCAGGCATCACAGCCTGGTGCCCTTTGCCGACGGCTAAAGTGACTTTGCCTTGTTCGCCGCCGCCAACAGCCCATCGCTGATTGTGCTGTGCAGATCCGCATCGATCATCGCGGTCAGCCCGGCGGCGGTCGTACCTGCATAGTCGATCATGCCGCGCACATGATCCGCCGGTCTCTCGGGTCTTTCGGCCAGCATTGTTCCGCCTGCCAAAAACAGCTGGCGCACGGCACGATCCGCCACATTGGCGTCGATGCCCTGGCTTTCCGCATAGTCCGCCATACACTGGGCAAACAGCGCGACGAACCCGGGGACAGGTCCGGTTATCGCGGTGAAATGGTCTATGTGGCTTTCGTCGAACACCTCGTCCGTCTTGCCACAGGCGCGCAGAACCAGCTCGACGGTTTTACGGTCCTCGTCGGTGACGGCGGGATTTGCGCACCACGGGGAATAGGCCAGCGCCAGCGCCGCCGCCGGGCTGCTCATGGCCCTGATGACGCGCGACGCACCAGTCTGGGCCGCGATCCGGTCGATTATCACACCTGCCATAACCGAAATGACCAGCTTGCCGCTGGCGTTGATCTTCAGGTCGGGAAACCGGGCGGGCGGCACGCACAGGATGATCCCGTCGCAGGCGTCAACAAGGTCCTGATTGTTCGAGGTGACATGAATATCCGCCCCCTGCCCCAGGTCCGGAACCTTTCCGCTTTGGTTCGAGATCCAGAAACACTCCGGCGCAATAGCCCCGTCGCGTAAAATCGCTGTCGCAATCGCAGAGCCAAGCATCCCCGAACCGCCAACAATCCCTATGACCGGTGTTGTGGACCCCATTGAGTTACTCCTCTCAAAAATAGCCCGAATTCACGGACAGTGCCGCGACCGGCTATGGATGTGCCTGCTCCCCTGAACCTCCGATCCGTAATCCGACGGCAGAAGGGTGAAGTTTACAGACGCTCGATGGCGATGGCCGTGCCTTCGCCGCCGCCGATGCAGATCGCGGCAACGCCACGTTTCAGGTTGCGTTTTTCCAGTGCGTTCAGAAGCGTCACGATGATCCGCGCGCCCGATGCACCGATGGGATGCCCCAAGGCACAGGCGCCGCCATTGACGTTCACGATGTCATGGCTCAGCCCCATTTCGTGCATGAAGGCCAGCGGCACGACGGCAAAGGCTTCGTTCACTTCCCACAGGTCCACGTCGTCCTTGGTCCAGCCGATGCGCGCCAGCAGCTTTTGCGCGGCGGGCACCGGGGCCGTGGTGAACAGGCCCGGTTCCTGCGCGTGGCTGGCATGTCCCAGAATGCGCGCGCGCACGGTCAGTCCACGTGCCTTGGCCGCCTCGGCCGAACTCAGGACCAAGGCCGCAGCACCATCCGAGATTGACGACGAATTGGCTGCGGTGACGGTGCCGCCCTCGCGGAACGCGGGCTTGAGCTGAGGGATCTTCTCGGGCCGGGCGCTGGCGGGCTGTTCGTCGGCGCTGACCGTGACAGACCCTTTGCGCGACGTGATGTCCATGGCGGCGATTTCATCGGCAAAGGCACCGCTGTTCTGCGCCTCAAGCGCGCGGCTGAGCGAGGCCAGCGCGTAGTTGTCCTGCGTTTCGCGGGTGAACTGGAACGCCTCGGCGCAGTCTTCGGCAAAAGTGCCCATCAGGCGACCCTTGTCATAGGCGTCCTCCAGACCGTCAAGGAACATATGGTCGATCACCTGCCCATGCCCCAGACGCGCGCCATCGCGCATTTTGGGCAACAGGTACGGTGCCTGGCTCATGCTTTCCATGCCGCCCGCGATCATCAGATCGGTGTGACCCAGCGCGATCTGGTCAAAGGCGATCATCGCCGCCTTCATCCCTGATCCGCACATCTTGTTCAGCGTGGTGGCGGGCACCTCCTTGCCCAGACCGGCGGCGAAACCGGCCTGACGCGCGGGGGCTTGCCCTTGTCCTGCGGGCAGCACACAGCCCATCAGAACCTCGTCCACCGTATCTGTGCCGGCACCGGCCATCGCCGCGCGAATCGCGGCACCGCCCAGCTCGGACGCAGACAGACCCGAAAGCGCGCCTTGGAAACTGCCCATCGGCGTGCGGGATGCGCCGGCAATGATCACGTCAGTCATATATCACCTTCTGTTTGTTCCACCCGTGGTTACGAGTTGGTAAGACTTGCGTCCTTAATATGTGCCCGAGCGTCAGACGTTAGGGAATACTATGGAACTGTCGAGCAAAACAGAAGGCCAGGTGCAGATTGTTGCGGTCCTTGGCACGCGGATCGACGCGGCGGTGGCCATTGAATTCAAGGATGCGATGCGGGCAGAGACGGCCAATGGCCCCGATCTGGTGATACTGGACCTGTCGGCGGTCGACTTTATCGATTCCAGCGGGCTGGGTGCAATCGTCGCCGCGATGAAACACCTGGCCCCACAACGCAGACTGGCGTTGGCGGGCCTGACGCCGACAGTGGACAAGGTGTTCAAGCTGACACGTATGGATTCCGTGTTCAGCCTGTACCCGACGCTGGATGATGCGCGCAACGCGCTGGTGGCCTGACGTGGTCCTGAACGACAGTCCGGTACATCCGGCGCAACCCTCCCTGCAAAAGGTGCGTGTTCAGGTCGACAGCGGGCCAATGGCGGCACGGCAGGCCTTTGATCTGCTGAAACGAGGCTTGGCCGACCTTGCGCTGGATGTAGAGGAACTGGGCGCGATCGAACTGGTGCTGGCCGAGGTTGTAAACAACATTGTCGAACACGCCTATGCGAATGGCCAGCGCAGGGGGCCGATACATCTGTGCTGTCGCCTGCGCCGGGACGGGCTGCATTTCGAGTTCACCGATCTGGGTCTGCCGATACCGGGCAAAAGCACGCCGCTGGGGCTGCCTGTGAACGTGGATGTCGATCTGTTGGACCTGCCGGAAGGCGGCTATGGCTGGTTCCTGATCCAAGACCTGGCAAAGGATGTCGCCTATCACCGGCGCGGGCAGGTCAATCACCTGTCGCTGCGCATGGCCCTGTCGAAAGATGCCTGCGGGATCTGATAGTTCAGGGGAATTCGCCAAATATGGCAGGACTGTTCACGCAAATCCCAAAAGGGCCTGAATGGCTCCTCATTCCCGCCTTGATCAACGGGCAAACATGTAACTGTAGCTGCATATAGCTTCCCTCGGTGTCGTGTGTAACAGCCCCCACCCAGTGCACGGCACCGAGGACCTACTTCCCCCCATCGCTGCACGCTTGGCCTTTGGCATTTGCCCCGTTAGGTATCTGTTGTCAGATACAACTGGAGCCACCATGCGCGATTTTCACTTCCCGGGCCGCTCGCCCGTCATGGCCACGAACGGAATGTGCGCAACGTCGCACCCGCTGGCCGCAGCCACTGCCATCGACATTCTCAAACGCGGTGGCAACGCCATGGATGCGGCCATTGCGGGGGCTGTTCTGCTGGGCATCTGCGAGCCGCAAATGACAGGCATCGGCGGTGATTGTTTTGTGCTGTGGTCGATGCCGGGCGAAACCAAGGTCAATGCGCTGAACGGATCGGGCCGCGCGCCAGCCGGACTGGATGCCGCGTTGTTGCGCGATGCGGGCCACGACACCGTTCCATTGGGCAGCCCCCACGCGGTCACGGTGCCGGGCGCAATCGACGCGTTCTGCACCCTGTCCGAGCGTGTGGGAAAGCTGGGCCTTGACGCCCTTCTGGCCCCCACCATCCATTACGCCGAAGCAGGCGTGCCCGTCGCCCCGCGCGTGGCGGCGGACTGGATTCCCTGCGCCGCAGCCTTGCAAGGGTCTGCCCGCGAGACGTTCATGGTCAACGGCCAGATCCCCAAGGCGGGCGAGATGTTCCGCGCACCCAAGCAGGCCGAGGTGCTGCGCCGCATCGCCAAGAACGGGCGCGATGCGTTCTATACCGGCGAGGTGGCCGAAGACATGATCGCCACGCTGACCGCAATGGGCGGCGTGCACACGGCGCAGGACTTTGCCAACGCCGCCTGCACCGACACGATCCCCGTGGCAGGCGCGTACAAAGACATCGAAGTGGTCGAGCATCCGCCAAACGGTCAGGGTGCGGTCGCGCTGTTGCTTCTGAACATCCTCAAGAACTTTGACCTCGCGTCGATGGACCCCTTCGGCGCCCAGCGCGCCCATATCGAGGCCGAGGCCGCCAAGCTGGCCTATGACACCCGCAACCGCTTTCTGGCGGACCCCGATCACATGACCAAACTGGACCACCTGCTGTCCGAGGATACGGCGGCGAAGCTGGCTGCGTTGATCGATCCCAAACGCGCCATGGCCAGCGCGACCGACATTTCGGAAGCGATGCACAAGGACACGATCTATATCACCGTCGTCGATGGTGACGGGATGATCGTCTCGCTGATCTATTCGATCTTCCACGGCTTCGGCTCGGGCATCGCTACGGAGAAGTTCGGCATCCTGTTCCAGAACCGTGGCGCGGGATTCTCGCTGACCGACGGGCACCCGAATGAACTGAAAGGCGGCAAGCGTCCGATGCACACGATTATTCCGGGCATCATCCGGTCGAACGGCAAACCAATCATGCCATTCGGGGTGATGGGCGGCCAGTACCAGCCCGCAGGCCACGCCCGCTTTGCCACCAACCTGTCCGATTTCGGCATGGACCCACAGTCGGCCATCGACGCGCCCCGCAGCTTTCCCGAGAAAGGCGTGTTGCAGGTCGAGCGTGGGTATTCCGACGCCGTGCGTCAGGAGCTGGCCGACATGGGCCACACGGTGCAAATTCCCGATTCGGCCCTTGGCGGTGCGCAGGCGATCAAGGTGCATGACACCGGTGTACTGGAAGGTGCCAGCGATCCACGCAAGGACGGCTGCGCGCTGGGGTACTGATACAGACGGGGTGCGCGGATCAGACCGCGCGCCCGACGCCGCCTAGTTCAGCTGGAAGTGCAGGGGATAGGCGCCGTCCTGAAACGGGCCGAACAGGTCAGGAATATCCGGGTGATCCACCGGCTCGCCGGAATAATCCGCGACCAGGTTCTGTTCGGACACATAGGCCACGTAATAGCTTTGGTCGTTCTCGGCCAACAGGTGATAAAACGGCTGTTCCTTGCGCGGACGGCTGTCCTCGGGAATCGCTTCATACCATTCGTCGGTGTTTGCAAACTGGGGGTCCACGTCAAAAACCACCCCGCGAAAGGGGTGTTTCTTGTGACGGACAACTTGTCCGAGGTGATATTTGGCGCGCAATCTCAACATAAGTTTTAGCCCCTATCGTTGGAACCTAGCCTTTTCAAGCAGGATTTGTCCACGAAACTGCGATCCTGAGCACAGAAACAGTTTGTGGCATCACCTATAACAGTGTTGACGCGGCATCAAATCGCGGGACCACGCCGATCTGCGCAAAGAGGATTTCCCCGAGCGACAAAATCGGCTATATTGAATCAAAATAATCCGCCCGTTTAATGTGGTGGAACCCTGAGGCAGAGTGATAAAAAATGAGCAGAACCTTGCGAGCTATGATCGCGCTGTTGGTGTTGGCCTCGTGTGGGGGCGGTGAATCGACTGCGCCACGCGGATTGGACGATGCCTGTGTCATTGCACAGCAGCGCCCGGAATACATGCGGGCCTTCCGCGCCACCGAACGCCGTTGGGGCGTGCCGGTTCACGTGCAGATGGCCACGATCCACCAGGAAAGCAAATTCATCGCCAATGCGCGCACGCCCTTCCGCTATGCGGCCGGGGTGATTCCCATGGGCCGCCAAAGCAGCGCCTATGGCTATGCGCAGGCGCTGGATGCCACGTGGGAAGAGTACCAGCGCGAGACCGGAAAACACCGCGCCCGCCGCGACCGCATCAAGGATGCGACCGATTTCATGGGCTGGTACATGAACACCACCAACCAGCGTAACAGCGTTGCGCTGACCGATGCGCGCAATCAATATCTGGCCTATCACGAAGGGCAGACAGGCTTTGCGCGCGGCAGCTACAACAGCAAGACGTGGCTGGTGCAGGTCGCGGGCAACGTTGATGCCCGCGCCAATATGTACGCCACGCAGCTGGCCGGTTGCCGCCGCTGACGGTCGGTCCTTAGCGGCCCGGTGCTTTGCCCGGGCTGCCTGTGTCGAACATCCTGTTGGCCAGCGTGCCGCCTACTTTCAGGTCGCCCAGCACCACTGTCGTGCTGGAACCGCTGCTGTCGTTGATCACCCACTGACGCAGCTGCACCGGGTTGCCGGTGAACTTAAGCTGGATATTGCCATAGTCGGGATGCGCGGGATCCTGCGCCGTCACGGTGGTGGCCGTGCCGTCATAGTCATGGCCTGTGACCATCCGCGCCTGCCCCAGGTCCACATTGTCCGCCAGAATGATCGACAGCGGCGTTTTTGACAGCGGATAGGTTTCGGGTGGGGCGTTGGATTTCGAATCGTAAATCACCACAGCACCGCCACCGGCCACGACCAGCGCAGTTTCGGGGGCGTTGTATTCAAACCGCACGCGACCGGGGCGCTTGATGAAAATCTCGCCGGTGCTGATCGACCCGTCGTCGTTGATCTGTGTAAAATCACCTTGGGCCGTGCGCAGGGTGTTCAGATATTGCGATATCTCGTTCAGCGGCAGTTTATCCGCCGCCGCGGCACCTGCCACGCTCAGCGCAATGGCACAGGCGGGAAGGAATGTTTTCAAGCTCAGCATGTTGGTTTGCCTCGTATTTCCAAGTGTTCATTACAGACAGATATAGGGAGGGCAGCCTTGATATGCGATAACAAGCGCCGTTCCTTGCCGCATGACGGGCCAAAGACCGCCGCCGTCCGGGCCGTCGCAATCAATGTAAACGGGATATGGCAGACATGACTGGGGCGGCCCTTGCGTTTGGTGTCAGTCCCAAACCCCGCACAGGCCGCCCCGGTTCCGAATTTTGGTCCGGTTACTGTTCCGGCACCAGGATTTCGCGTTTGCCAACGTGGTTCGCCGCGCTGACAACGCCCTGATCTTCCATCTGCTCTACCAGACGCGCGGCCTTGTTATAGCCGATGGCCAGCTTGCGCTGGATATAGCTGGTGGAACACTTGCGATCCTTGACCACGATGGCCACGGCTGTGTCATACAGCGCATCCTCGCCATCCGTGTTGCCGCCCAAGCCCAGCACCGCGTCAATGTTGCTTTCCTTGTCCTCGTCCGGTCCCTCGACCACGCCGCTGACATAGTCGGGCGCGCCGTAGGCTTTGAGGTGGTTGACGATTTCCTCAACCTCTTCATCGCTGACAAAGGGGCCATGGCAGCGGGTGATCTTGGCGCCGCCTGCCATGTACAGCATGTCGCCCATGCCCAGCAGTTGCTCAGCGCCCATTTCGCCCAAGATCGTACGGCTGTCGATTTTCGAGGTCACCTGGAACGAGATCCGCGTGGGGAAGTTCGCCTTGATCGTGCCGGTGATCACATCGACCGAAGGCCGCTGTGTCGCCATGATCAGGTGAATGCCGGACGCACGTGCCATCTGTGCCAGACGCTGGATGCACGCCTCAATCTCTTTGCCCGCGACCATCATAAGGTCGGCCATCTCGTCAACGACCACCACGATATAGGGCAGCGCGACGGGCTGGAATTCTTCGGTCTCGAACATCGGCTCGCCGGTCTCATCGTCAAAGCCGGTCTGGACCGTGCGGCTGAACATCTCGCCCTTGGCCAGCGCCTCGCGGACGCGACCGTTATAGCCTTCGATATTGCGCACGCCCATCTTGGACATCTTGCGATAGCGCTCTTCCATCTCGCCGACGGTCCATTTCAGCGCGACAACGGCCTTTTTCGGGTCGGTCACAACAGGGGACAACAGGTGCGGAATGCCGTCATAGACAGACAGTTCCAGCATCTTGGGGTCGATCATGATCAGGCGGCATTCCTCGGGCGTCAGCTTGTACAGCAGCGACAGGATCATCGTGTTGATGGCTACCGATTTACCCGAACCCGTGGTGCCCGCGATCAGCAGGTGGGGCATCTTGGCAAGGTTGGCCACGACACTGTCGCCGCCGATGTCTTTGCCCAGCGCCAGCGGCAGGCGCATGTTGCTGTCGCCAAAATCACGGCTGGCCAGAATTTCGCGCAGGACCACTTTTTCGCGGTGTTCGTTGGGCAGTTCGATCCCGATGACCGAACGGCCCGGCACCGTGGAAACACGTGCAGACAATGCCGCCATCGAACGGGCGATGTCATCGGCCAGCCCGATAACGCGGCTGGCTTTCAAACCCGGCGCGGGTTCCAGTTCGTACATGGTAACCACGGGACCGGGCCGCACGCTGACGATCTCGCCCTTGACGCCATAGTCATCCAGCACGCTTTCCAGCATCCGCGCGTTTTCTTCCAGCGCTTCGTCCGACAGGTGCAGGCGCTGCACGGTCTCGGGGCTTTCCAACAGGCTGAGCGGCGGCAGTTCGAATCCCGGATGCGAGTCCGCGAAAGACAAGGTGGGCTGGGATTCGGCGCGGGCTTGTTTGCTGGGCTGGACCGTTTTACGCACGGGTTGTTGCACGATCTTGCGCGGCTCGGCGACCGGGATCGCGGGTGCCTTGGCCTCTGGCTGTTGCAGCGCCAGCGCCTCGAAATGTTCGTCTTCGGCCTCGGCGTAGGGGTCCTCGATCATCTGATCGTCGAAATCCTCGGCCTGGGCATAGGCCATCGGTTCTGGTGCCGCCGCGCGTTCAGGCGTCACCGCCGGGGCCGCGACAGGCTTTGTCATCGGTTTCGAGAAATAATCACGCGACGCCGTCAGCGGCGGCTCGGCCCGCATCGCGGGCGCGGCAGCTGGCGCTGTCACCGGTGGCTCGGGCGGCAAGGCCGCGGGACGTGTGGTGTTCAGGACCAGCGGCGCGGGCCGGCGGCTTGCAGCCAGCCCATGTGTCAGTGGTTTTGGCGTGGTCTCGGCCTGCAGGACAGGAACCTGACGCACGCGGCTTTTGATCACGTCGGCGATCTTGGCCTTGATCCGGTCGTCGCCGGGGCCTTCTCCCACGTCTGCGGTGCTATAGGTTTCGATCAGTTCGGGCTCTGGCAGCTCTTGTTCAAGTTGCGCGTCAGGGCGTTTCACCAGCCCGGGCATACGCGCCAGCAGCCCGGACTTCGGGGCGGTGTCAGTGCGGAACATGGTCGGTGCAGACGCTTTGGCCGCGATGGGTCGGGCAAAGCTTTGCTGTGCTTCAAAGGCGGCGTTTTCCTCTGCCTCGATGCGCTTTTGTTCGCGCCGCTCTGCGGTCCGGGCTTGCAAGGTGCGCGCGCCTTGGACGGCACCGCTGGCCCCACGTCCCAACAGCGTCATCGTCCACGCATAGACCATGATCAGACCGATCAGCAAAAACCGCCCGATCCGCTTCAGTTCAGGCATGGTAAAGCCCATCACAAAGGCCGACAGGACCACGATCCCGACGCCCATCAGCAGCGACATCGTTTTGACCGCAAAGGCCGAGCCAAGCGGCAGGATCGTCAGGATCGCCCCCATGACCGTATCACCGAACAGACCGCCCAGACCGAAGGAATGGGTCCGCAACCATTCGACGTCAGGTTCCAGCGTCGCGGCATAGATCGCACCAAAGGCCACCACGATCGGGGCAAAGATCAACCGGCCCACGGCCCGCTCGTCACCCGCGTGCAAGGCAAAGCGCACACCCCATACCAGCAGCACGGCGGCAATACCCCACGCGCCCCAACCCGCGATCATGAACAAAGGTGCCGCAATCGACGCGCCCGTGCGGCCCAGCCAGTTTTGCACCGGCGCATCGGTCGACATCATCCAGTTGGGATCATCCGGCGTATAGGACCCGATCATCGCAGCCGCCATCAGACCGGCCACCAACAGGGCAATGCCAATCAGCTCCTTGCCCCGTTTTTCGATCGCTTCAGCCATGTTGGTATCCAACAGTGGATCGCGCCCGCGTGTCTGATATGCCATTGCTCTCGTCCCTCTTTATTGCGTGCCGTAAAGGTGGTCACGAATGGCCGTCAGGCCCCGCTCCACGTCCGGCTTTGGGGCCACCAGGGCGACCCGAATATATCCTTTGCCGGGGTTCACACCCGATGCGTCATTCTGGCTGAGGTAAGCGCCGGGCAGCACCCGCACGCCGGTCGCCTGCCACAGGCTCAGGGCCGCGGCTTCGCCGTCTTCGACAGGCAGCCACAGGAAAAAGCCCGCTTCTGGGCCTTTGTAACCCGGAACATTGCCCAAAATGCGGTCGGCCATGTCGTATTTCTCGCGGTACTGCGCACGGTTGTCCTCGACGTGCGCCTCGTCCGCCCAAACGGCTGCGGCGGCCGCTTGCAACGGCAAGGGCAATGGCGCGCCCGTGTACATGCGCAACTGACGCATCCGCGCCGTGCTTTGCGGTCCCGCCACGACAAAGCCCGACCGCAGGCCCGGCAGGTTTGACCGTTTTGACAGCGAATGAAATGCAACCACCCGCTCGGGGTCGGCCCCCACATCACGCGCCACCTGCAAGACGCCCACAGGGGGCGCATCGCGGTAAATCTCGGAATAGCATTCGTCCGCGAAAATCTGGAAATCGTGCTGTTCCGCCAGTGCAATCAGATCGGACCAATAAGCATGGTCAGCCACGGCGCCCTGCGGGTTTGCGGGCGAGCAGATGTAGCATGCCACCGTCCGCGCCAACACCTCGGCGGGCAGGCTGGTGTAATCCGGCAGATGTCCCGACGCCTCGGTGGCGCTGACAAACACCGGCTCGGCCCCGACCGAAATCGCCGCCAGCATATAGACCTGATAGAACGGGTTCGGCATCAGAACCACGGGGCGCTGGCCGTTCTTGCTCTCGGGGCACAGTGCCATTGCGACGTTGTACAGCCCCTCGCGGCTGCCGTTCAAAGGCAGGACATTCGTTTCCGCATCCAGCGTCACGTCATAGCGGCGCGCCACCCAGTCGCAAAATGCCTGCCGCAGCTCGGGCGTGCCTTCGTTCGGGGGGTAAGAGTTAAACCCGCCTGTATTTTCCGAAATCACATCCGTGACCCAGGCCGGAAACGCATGTTTCGGCTCGCCAATGGTCATATGCACCACGTCCCCGCCGGGGGTGTGGTGGTCCAACAGCGCGCGCAAACGCGGGAACGCATAGGCCGGAAGGTTCGAGAACCGCTCGGGAAAATTCATAAAACTGCCTCGGATCGGGATCGTTGTCGCCCCGTTTGGTCAAGGATAGCGCAAGGTGCCCCAACTCGTCCACCAAAACCACGCCAAAGCGGCAACTTGTGGCATTCGCGCACTGCGCGTGTTCTTTTGGCTAAAAATATCCCGGGCGTGCCCGCAATGCGGGGGCAAAGCCCCCAAATACACGCCCTCAGATCACGCCAGCGCCGCCTCTGCTGCAGCGCCCAGCCGCAACAGCGCTTCTTCGCAATCGGGTGGCATCATCAGCATCACACCACAGCTTGGGACACCTGTCGGCAAGGTCAGCGCGCTGAGCCCCAGCAGGTTACCAATGCGCGTGTTGCGCAGGGTCAGAAGGTTTTCGGTGCGGTAATAATCATCCTCGGTGTTCAACCGCTCCAGGTTCGGCGGCAGGTTTGCCCCCGTCGGCGCAATCACCGCGTCATATCCTGCCACAGCCGCATCATACCCAAACCGCGCCGCCTCCAGCGCGGCCCAGGCGGCCACGTAGTCCGGCCCGCTGACATCGGCTCCCAGACGGAACCGTTTTAGCACTTCGGAAAACATCGCATCCGGGTTTGCTTCGATCACATCGCGCCACAGGCCGTAAGCCTCGGTCGGGATCAGTGGCCCTGCACAATCCAGCGCCTCTTGCACCGCGTCCACCTCGATCCGCTCGACAATGGCACCCGCCGCCTGCATCCGCTCAACGGCACTTTCAAAGGCCGCCAGCGGAGCATCGCGCACGTCTTGCAGGAATGCGGTTTTCACAATCGCCAGACGCCGCCCCTTCAGGCTGGCCCCTGTCAGGTCGGCAGGCTTGCCGCCCTCAAGAACCGCCAAAAGCTGCGCGCAATCCTCGACGCTGCGGGCCAGCGGGCCGATGGTGTCGAACTTCAACGCCAGCGGCACAACACCCTCCAGCGACAACCGCCCCGATGTGGTTTTCAGTCCCACGAGGTCGTTCCACGCCGCCGGAATACGCACCGATCCGCCGGTATCCGACCCGATCCCCGCCGCCGCCAGACCAAAGGCCACCGAGGCCGCCGCCCCCGAGGACGACCCACCGGGCACCGCGTCGGGATTGTTCACGCAAGGTGGCGTTGCGGTCGACGGGTTATAGCCCAGCCCCGAAAACGCCAGTTCGCTCATATGCGTCTTGCCCAAACAGACCAGCCCCGCCGCCGTCGCGGCCTGCAACACAACCGCATCGCGATCCGGCACACGACCCGCGAGCAGCTTTGATCCCGCTTCGGTCGCCACGCCAGCCGTGTCGAACAGGTCTTTCCAGCTCACCGGCACCCCGTCCAGCAAGGACAGGCGATGCCCGCTGGCCGCACGCGCGGCGGCGGCCTTGGCTTCGGCCAGCGCCCGTTCTCGGGTGACACGCGCATAGATGCGGTCGCGCAGGTCGTGGCCTTCGATGGCGTCCAAAAAGACCTGCGTCAACGCGACGGGGTCAATCTCGCCCGCGCCGATCCCGCGACCCAAATCGCTTGCCGTCATCCACAACCAGTCCTGCATTGCGCCACTCCTTTGCGTTTTCGCGACGGTAGCGACGCCTCGGCGCATGGACAATCCCCGCCGCGCGTTCATATTGAGCGACATGAACACTGATACCGATATTGCCGTCATCGGCGGCGGGCTGAACGGCCCCCTTCTGGCGCTTGCCATGGCGTCCCAAGGTCACCGCGTCACCGTTATCGACGCCACCGCGCAATCCGTGCGCAAGAACGCGGCCTTTGACGGGCGATCCTATGCGGTGGCCCTCACCTCGCAGCGGTTGCTGGCGGGGTTGGGCCTGTGGCGCCAGCTGGCAGACAACGCGCAGGCAATGCTGGAGATCAAGGTGACGGACGGGCGTGCGGGCGAAGGGCCTTCGCCCTTCTTCATGCACTTTGATCATGCGGAAATCGAAGAAGGACCAATGGGTTACATGGTTCAGGACCGGCACCTGCGCCGCGCCCTGATCGACGCGATGGACGCCAGCGACCACATCACGCAACTGTCCGGCCATGCCGTCACCGGCCAGCGCGCCCATGCCGCCGGCATCACGCTGACCCTCGACAATGGCAAACTGCTGACCGCCCAGCTGGCCGTCGGTGCCGATGGCCGCGCCAGCGGCACGGCGCAGCGTGCGGGCATCAAGCGGATCGCGTGGTCCTATGACCAGACAGCCTTGGTCTGCGCCATCGAACACGACCTGCCGCATCACGGCATCGCGCACCAGTTTTTCATGCCACAGGGGCCGCTTGCGATCCTGCCCCTGCCCGGCAATGTCAGTTCCATCGTCTGGTCGGAAACCGACGCGAACGCGCGGGCTTTCAATGCGCTGCCGGATGCAGACTACATCGACATGCTGCGCCCGCGCTTTGGCGATTTCCTGGGGGACATCCGTCTGACCGGCAAACGCTGGACCTATCCGCTGGGCCTGTCGCTGACGACCGAAATGGTAGCGGATCGGGTTGCGCTGATCGGCGATGCGGCACATGGCGTGCACCCGATTGCAGGTCAGGGCCTGAACGCAGGCATGCGCGACATCGCCGCACTGGCCGAAGTGCTGACCGACGCCACACGGCGTGGTGAGGACATCGGCAGCGTCGCCACCCTGACCCGCTACCAAGAATGGAGACGCTTCGACAACACGGCGCTGGCCATGGCGACGGATGCATTCAACCGGCTGTTTTCAAACGACAACCCGATCCTGAGGATCGGGCGTGACATCGGCATGGGAGTGATCGGCGCGCTGCCCGGCCTGCGCCGTGGCGCCATCCGCGAGGCTGCGGGACTGACCGGCGAACTGCCGCGGCTGATGCAAGGCAAGCCGCTTTGACGACCCCCCTGCCCTACTGAAAATCAGTCGATCACGCGCGCTTCGCTGTCCAGCATGATCGGAATGCCGTTGCGGATCGGATAGGCCAGCTTGGTCCCTTCCGAGATCAACTCTTGTGCCTCGGCATCATAGCGCAGCGTTGCCTGCGTCCGCGGGCACACCAGCGCTTCGAGCATCTTGCGGTCGGTTTCTATGGCGTTTCCGGTCATTGCAACAAGTCCCCTTCGCCGCCGCCACGCAGCGCGTATTCAATCAAGGTCACCAGCGTCTCGCGCCGTGTGTCCAGCGATGGCGCTTCGAGCAGCGCCTGTTTGTCCTCGGGCTGGAAATCCAGCATCATCGACAGCGAATTGACCAGCAATTCGTCGTCCGCTTCTTTCAGCGTGTCCCAGTCGGCGGACAGATCACGCGCGTCGAAATACCGGCTCAGCAACGACAGGAATAGACCGCGGTCCAGCGTGTCATCGGTTTCGCTGTCGCCCAGATCACGATCAAAGCCGGCCCAGGACGCCTTGCAACGGCGATAGGGCGTGAACCCTTCGATCTCTTCCACGACTCGAAACCGCGACAGGCCCGTCAGCGTCACCATATAACGGCCATCTTCGGTTTCCGAAAACTGGGTCACACGGCCCGCACAGCCAATGGTGTGCAAGGCCGTTTTCGACCGGCCCGGCACCGGATTGGGCTGAACCATGCCGATGATACGGCTGTCGGTTTTCAGCGCATCGGTCAGCATCTGCAAATAGCGCGGCTCGAAAATATGCAGCGGCAGATGCGCACGCGGCAGCAACAGCGCCCCGGGCAAGGGGAAGACAGGGATCGTGTCAGGAAGATCAACCGCGTTGCGCATAACCCTTACCTAGTCCGACGCGCGGATCAGACAAATATCATCGAGCTAAGCTTGCGCCGCCCGTTCAGAACGACCGGATCATTTGCCTTCAATGCGTCGAAAATCGTAAACAACTGCGCCTTGGCCGCACCGTCATTCCACTCGCGGTCGCGTCTGAAAAGCTCCAGCAATTCTGCAACCGCGCCTTCCGTGTCGCCATGCGCATGCAGCGCCTGTGCCAAGTCGAAACGCGCCTGATGGTCGTCTGCGTTCGCCTCAACCGCCGCGCGGTATTCGTCCACCGGACCCGCGTTCGCGGCCTGCCGCGCCAGCTCCAGCTGCGCGTGGGCGGCTTCCAGCTCGGGGCTTTTGGAAATCTCGATTGGCGCGCCGTTCAGGACAGCCTCGGCGTGGTCCAGGTCACCTTTGGCAATGTGCACGCGCACCAGACCGCCATAGGCCCCGGCATGTGCGGGATCTTCTTCCAGGATCGCCTGGAACGTCTGCGCCGCGTCCTCAAAGGCACCCTCGGCCAGCATCTCGTCCGCCGCGACGACGGCGTCGTTCAACGTGTCGCTGGGGGCTTCACCGCCGCCTGCCTTGATCACACGTTCGACAAAGGCGGTAACTTCGGACGCGGGCAATGCACCCTGGAACCCGTCAACCGGCTGGCCCTTGTAAAAGGCATAGACCGTGGGGATCGACTGGATCTGCAACTGACCGGCAATGTTCTGTGCCTCGTCCACGTTGACCTTGGCCATCTTCACGGCCCCTTTGGCGGCACGCACCGCGTCCTCCAGCATCGGGCCCAGCGTTTTGCACGGGCCGCACCACGGCGCCCAGAAATCGACGATCACCGGCACGGTCTGGCTGGCCTCGACCACATCGGCCATAAAGGTTGCCTCGGACACGTCCTTGATCAGATCCGCCGCTTGCGGCGCTGCTGCACTCAGGTTCAATTCCATTTCATCCGTCCTTGCATCAGTGTTTGTCGTCTATATGTGCGCTGTCGCGCCGAATTCAAAGGTCGAAGGTTGCGAAGACCGGCGCATGGTCACTGGGCTTTTCCCAACCGCGCGCGGCGCGCAGCACCTGGCTGGAATGGCCCGCCTGTGCAATGTCACCCGTGGCCCAGATGTGGTCCAGCCGGCGGCCCTTGTCCGCGGCATCCCAATCCTTGGCGCGGTAGGACCACCATGAATACAGCAAACCGTCGGGAATATCCTGCCGTGTGATGTCCACCCAGTCACCCGCATCCTGCACCTGTGCCAGATGCTCGACCTCGACCGGCGTGTGGCTGACAATCTTCAACAGCTTCTTGTGATCCCACACGTCATCCTCGCGGGGCGCAATGTTCAGATCACCCACCATGATCGACTTTTCCGGCTTTTGGCCATGGAACCAGTCGCGCATCCCGGTCAGGTAATCCAGCTTTTGACCGAACTTCACATTGCGTTCGCGGTCCGGCTCGTCGCCGCCTGCGGGAACGTAAAAATTGTGGACGGTCACGCCGTTTTCCAAACGGGCCGACACATGGCGGGCATGGCCCAATCCGGCGAAATCCTCGGCGCCCACCTCTTCAATCGGCAACCGGCTGAGGATCGCAACGCCGTTGTACCCCTTGTCACCGCGCGCCACCATGTGGGTATACCCCGCAGCGTTGAAAGCTTCGCGCGGGATCTTGTCCACGGGGCTTTTGCATTCCTGCAAACACAGCACGTCCGGTCCGTGCTCTGCCAACAGCTTCAGCACGATCGGTTCGCGCAGCCGGACCGAGTTGATGTTCCAGGTCGCCAGAGAAAATGTCATATCGGTGCCCCCATATTTGCAGTGGCTGGACCCTATGCCGACCAAAGCGCCGCCGCCACCCAAAAACCCGCGTGTCTTCTCTGGTTCAGGGAATGTAAGATGCCTGCCCCGCCCCGGCGGCGGCCACAACTGTCGGCGGCCAAACAAAAAATGACCGGGCACAAAGGCCCGGCCAAGTCCAACAGGGAGGTGCATGTTTAACCCGGACATGCAGCGGGATGATTTGGAAACGCTGCGCGGTGTTAAAAGTTCCGGCAAAAGTTCCCGTATTAAGAGAATATACCACTACGCCATCAAGCGATAGCCCCCAGATTCCGTGACCAAAAGTCGCGCATTGGACGGATCGGGTTCGATCTTTTGACGCAAGCGGTAGATATGAGTCTCAAGCGTATGGGTCGTGACGCCGGCGTTATAGCCCCAGACTTCGTGCAGCAGCACGTCACGCGCCACCACGCCGTCGGTGCTGCGGTACAGGAACTTCAGAATATTGGTTTCCTTTTCCGTAAGACGCACCTTCTTGTCGTCTTCGGTCATCAACATCTTCATCGACGGCTTGAACGTATAGGGTCCAAGCTGGAACACCGCGTCCTCGGACTGTTCATGCTGGCGCAGTTGCGCGCGGATACGGGCCAGCAGCACCGGAAACTTGAACGGTTTGGTGACATAATCATTGGCACCAGCGTCCAGACCCAGAATGGTGTCGGCATCGCTGTCGTGACCGGTCAGCATCAGCACGGGCGCTTTCACACCCTGCTTGCGCATCAGACGGCACAGCTCGCGGCCATCGGTGTCGGGCAGGCCCACGTCCAGAATAACCAGATCGTACAAGCCTTCCTTGGCCTTGGTCATCGCCTCGGCCCCGTTGCTTGCCTCGAAGACGTCAAAGTCCTCGGTCATGATAAGTTGCTCGCTCAGCGCCTCGCGCAGATCTTCGTCGTCGTCGACCAGCAGAATTTTTTTCAGTTGTGGCATCTCGGGCCTCCTGTGTTCTGCATGTTCAGATGAGCCTGCATCACGTTCCTGACAAGATTTGCGACAGTTCTCTCACGCGGTCGTGTGTCAAACAGGGCAAATGTTTCATTTCCGGTTCGCATAGCTTACATCACATCTCAAGAAACATCAGGACGCGGCATATGGCCTTAACCCCCGATATCATCGAACAGCTTGCGCGGGCGCGGGCCGATCTGCGCATGGGCGTGCCCGTGGTGGTGACCGGCGACGGGGCCGCGCTGATCCTGGCGGCCGAAACACTGACACCGCAGCGCCTGGCCGATGTGCTGGCGCTTGGCGGCGCACCGGTGCTGGCGATCACCGCGCGTCGTGCTGCAACGCTGAAGGCGCGGCCCTATGACGGCGATCTGGCGCGGTTGACGCTGCCCATGGATGCTTCGTTGGCTTGGGTCCAAGCCATTGCAGACCCCGCCGACGACCTGCGCAGCCCGATGAAGGGACCGTTGATTTCCGCCCGTGACGGCAACCCGTTGGCCCACCGCGCGGCGCTGGCCCTTTGCAAATCGGCGCGGCTCTTGCCCGCCGCCGTGGTGCTGCCGCTGGATGATGCGGCACCTTTTGCCACGCAACACGCGCTGACCACGCTGCCGCTGTCACGGCTCGCCGATCACATCGGCTCGGCCAGCCCATTGCACCCGATCGTTGCCGCGCGCCTGCCGATGGAGGCGACCGAGGCTGGGCGGCTGCACATCTTTCGTCCCGAGGACGGGGCCGAGGAGCATTACGCCATCGAAATCGGCCGCCCCGACCGCAGCAAGCCCGTGCTGGCACGGCTGCACTCGGCCTGTTTCACCGGTGACGTTCTGGGTTCGCTGAAATGCGACTGTGGCCCGCAATTGCGCGGTGCACTGGCACAGATGGGTGCGCAGGGTGCAGGGGTATTGCTGTACCTGAACCAAGAGGGGCGCGGCATTGGCCTTGCCAACAAGATGCGCGCCTATTCCCTGCAGGATCAAGGCTTTGACACGGTCGAGGCCAACCACCGCCTGGGGTTCGAGGACGACGAACGCGACTTTCGCCTGGGCGCGGACATTCTCAAATCCATGGGGTTTTCGTCCGTGCGCCTGCTGACCAACAACCCAAAGAAGGTCGACATGATGACCACCTGCGGCATTACCGTCACCGAACGCGTGCCGTTGAAAGTCGGTGAAAACCGTCACAACACCGCCTATCTGGCGACCAAGGCGCGCAAGTCGGGGCATTTGCTGTGACGCCTGCCGACATGGTCCTGACCCCACGCGGGTTGCGCTTTGGCGGGCAGGTCTATCCCTGCACAATCGGCAAGGGCGGACTGTCGCGGACCAAGCGCGAAGGCGACGGGGCGACACCCGTGGGCATTCACCACGTTGTCGGAATGCTCTATCGCCCCGACCGGATCGCGGCACCGGCCCCTTGGGCCACGCCCATCGGGCCGCGCGACCTGTGGTCCGATGCTTCCGGGCAGCCGGACTATAACCACCACGTCCGCGCGCCCTATGCCCACAGTCACGAGGCCTTGCGCCGCGCCGACCCACTGTATGATCTGGTGATCGTGCTGGACTGGAACTGGCCCGATGCCAAGGCGGGGCGCGGCTCTGCCATCTTCATGCACCGCTGGCGCAGGCCCGGCTTTCCAACCGAGGGCTGCGTGGCCCTGCGCCCCGATCATCTGGCGCAGGTCGCGGCCCGCATCAGCATCGGCACCCGCCTGATCGTTCCGTCCTAGGTCGGGACGCGGTCGCCGAAAATGGCCGATCCCACGCGGATATGGGTCGCTCCCAGCGCAACGGCGCGCTCAAAATCGCTGCTCATTCCCATGCTGAGCCCGTTCAAACCGTTGCGTTCGGCAATCTTGGCCAACAGGGCGAAATGCAGCGACGGTTCTTCGTCCACGGGCGGGATGCACATCAAACCGCGCACCGGCAGGTCAATCGCACGGCATTCCGCGATGAAATCATCCGCTTGTGCGGGCAGAACGCCCGCTTTCTGCTCTTCTTCGCCGGTGTTCACCTGAATGAACAGGTCGGGACAATGCCCTTCTTCCTGCGCGATCCGGGCAATGGCCGTGGCCAATTTGGGGCGGTCGACAGAATGGATGGACTGGAACAGCCCAAAAGCCGGCCGCACCTTGTTGCTTTGCAGCGGGCCGATCAGATGCAGGTCGATCCCGTCAAAGCTTTCGCGGAATTCGGGCCACTTGCCTTGCGCCTCTTGCACGCGGTTTTCACCGAAACAGCGTTGCCCCTGCTCCAGCACGGCGCGGACCCGTTCGTTCGGCTGCACCTTGCTGACTGCAATCAGTTTGACCGATGCTGCATCCCGGCCTGCCTCGGCGCAGGCTTTGGCGATCCGGTCCTGAATATCTTGAAGTCCCATGCGTCTCTCCTTGCGCTGCCTCTCAGATAGCAACGCGCGGGGGAGAAAGAAAAGGGGGCGCAAAAGAAAAGGGGCAGCCCGAAGGACTGCCCCAAATCGTCAGATGTCGATCAACTTAGAAGTTGAAGCGAACACCCAAGTCAGCAACGGTGTTGCCGGCGTTGTTGTTCTGGATACCACCGCGGATGGAGGTACCGCCACCCAGGTCGTGGTTCACGCCAACACCGTAGACGGTGTCTGCGTAGTTTTCTTGATCCAGGACCACAACGGTCACGCGTGTTGCTGCGCCAACGTCAAAGGCGGCTGTGATCGCGAATGCGTCGCCTTGTGTGCCGTTGTCAGCGTAACCGAATGTCAGGTCTGCGATGCCGACGGAACCGCCAACTGTCAGAGCCAGCTCGGTGTCTGTCGCGATGTCGGAGTCTTGCAGACCCAGAGCAACGGTCCAGCCGCTGAATGTATAGGCGATGTAACCTTCGATGCGGTCACCGTCCATGATGCCGTTGCCGGGAACTGTGTCCAGTTCTTGGTACGACAGGTGTGCGCTCAGGTCGCCCATCGAGTACATGATTTCGACGCCGTTGCGGCCAGCCGCACCGTTGCCATCCGAGTCATATGTCGACGAGAAAGCGCCGGCACCGTTCAGGATGTAGTCATAGCTCAGGCCTGTCAGACCCAGCTCGACGGGGTACATGCCGGGCATCGAGTCGATGGCGCCGAAGATGTTGCCAACGCCGACTTCCAGACCGCCGGAGCGCGCGAAGAAGCGAACGCCGTTGATGCCGTTTTCAAAACGGTCGCTGCGGTAGATGCCGGAGATGGACGATGCATCTTCACCAACCAGGTTGGCGTCGCCGGCAATGCCGTCGTTGTCCTGCTGGATACGTGCACGTGCACCGAAAACGATACCGGAGTCGGACTCGGCTGTCGCGTCGATTTGCAGACGGAAACGGCTTGTGATGGTTGTTTCGTTGGGTGCACCCTCAACGTGGATGATACCGAAACGGCCGTAACCGCCGAAAGTTACGTCTGCAGCTGCGACACCAGCGGTGGCGACCAGGGCAGTCGTGGCGAAGAGAACTTTTTTCATGAGTTGTCCCTCGAGTTTCAAATTTCACATGCCCACGTCGGGGAATCCGATGAGGGTATGAAGGGTGTTTCCAACTTTTGCCCCCGACTTGGCAAGCAATGTGCACTCGGCAGACACAATGTGTTCGGTCATTGATGCACCTTTGCCACACCCGTTTTTCGCCCGCACCCGCCGCCCATGCCCCCAAACTGCTGCCGTCCGGTTTTTCTATTATAGTGTATGGCACCAAGAATTTGCTTCAAACAGGGCAGTTTCCGACATAGACCTTGCCCCGACACGGTCGCTTGGGTAGACCAAGTGCCAAACAGGCATAGGTGTGCAGGTATGCGGCTCAAATCCTACTTTAACTTCGCTGTGGTCCTCGTGGCCCTGGGCGCTTTGGCGTCCTGCGGCACAATCGGCCGCTTCGGCAAACCCGCGACCGAGCGTCCGTCGCAGTATTCGAATCCGAACAACCCCAACAACATCGACACCGAGAACACCATCTGGACCGCGTTCAATCGCAAGTCCAATGAAACCGAAGTTCTGGTGAACCGCTATATCTGGCAGGCCTCGCTGGAAGTTCTGGATTTCCTGCCCATTCAGACGGTCGACCCGTTCACAGGCGTCATCGTCACTGGATATGGCACGCCTCCGGGCGGCGGGCAGGCCTATCGCGCCACCGTGCTGATCAAGGACCCTGCGCTGGACGCGCGGTCGCTGAACGTGGCGCTGCAAACCCGCGGCGGTCCGGTCAACGCCGCCACCTCGCGCGCCATCGAGGACGCAATCCTGACCCGCGCGCGCCAGCTTCGGATTTCCGACAACGGGCTTTAAGCGCCGGACAAATCACTTTAACAGTTGCGCCGGGCCATTCGCCCGGCGTTTTCGTGTCATACAGGACAGCAGCACATGCCCAGTTATACCCCCTCCGATATTGAAGCCCGCTGGCAGGATGCATGGGACAAGGCCGGAATATTCCAGGCCAAACGCGACGAAAGCCGCCCCAAGTATTACGTGCTGGAAATGTTCCCCTATCCGTCGGGCCGCATCCACATGGGTCACGTGCGCAACTATACGCTGGGCGACGTGGTCGCGCGCTACAAGATGGCGACGGGGCACAACGTGCTGCACCCGATGGGCTGGGACGCCTTCGGGATGCCTGCGGAAAACGCCGCGATGGCCATCGGCGGCCACCCGCGCGACTGGACCTACAACAACATCAAGGACATGCGCGGCCAGATGAAGCCGCTGGGCCTGTCCATCGACTGGTCACGCGAATTCGCAACCTGCGATCCCGAATATTACGGCCAGCAACAGGCGCTGTTCCTGGATTTCCTTGATGCCGGCCTGGTGCACCGCAAGAACGCCCAGGTAAACTGGGACCCCGTCGACATGACCGTTCTGGCCAACGAACAGGTCATCGACGGCAAGGGCTGGCGTTCGGGCGCCGAGGTCGAGCGGCGCGAACTGACGCAATGGTTCTTCAAGATTTCGGACATGGCCGGAGAGTTGAAGGACGCGCTGGACGGTCTGGACAACTGGCCCGCCAAGGTGCGGCTGATGCAGGAAAACTGGATCGGCGAATCGCGCGGGCTGCAATTCGCCTTTTCGCTGATCGGCCAGCCGGATGATGGCGCGCCCGCCCCTGATGGCTTTGATCGTATCGAAGTTTACACCACCCGCCCCGACACGCTGGCCGGTGCGTCCTTTGTCGGCATCTCGCCCGATCACCCGCTGGCCAAGACGCTGGAACGCAACAGCGCCGAAGTGGCCGCGTTCAACGCCGAGTGCCGCAAGGGCGGCACCACCGCCGCCGAGATCGAGACCGCCGAAAAGCTGGGCTTCGACACCGGCCTGCGCGTACGGCATCCCTTTGACACGTCGTGGGAACTGCCCGTCTACATCGCCAACTTCATTCTGATGGATTACGGCACCGGCGCGATCTTTGGCTGCCCCGCGCATGACGAACGCGATCTGGAGTTTGCCCGCAAATACGACCTGCCGGTAACGTCCACCTTTGCCCCCACCAACACCGAAGGGTTCACCGCCCCCGAGGACGGCGGAGCCGCCTTTGTCCCCGGTAAGGACGTGACCGTGCACTTTGTGCGCCCGCTGGGCGGCGATCCGCGCGACATGACCGGCGATGCCGCCATCATCGAGGCCATTGAAACCTGCGAAACCAACGGCGTGGGTCAGGGCGTGACCAAATACCGCCTGCGCGACTGGGGCCTGTCGCGGCAACGCTATTGGGGCTGCCCGATTCCGGTCGTGCATTGCGACACCTGCGGCGTGGTCCCCGAGAAGAAAGAGAACCTGCCGGTCGAGCTGCCCTATGACGTCAGCTTTGACACCCCCGGCAACCCGCTGGACCGTCACCCCACGTGGCGCGATTGCGCCTGCCCGAAATGCGGCGCACCGGCACAGCGCGAAACCGACACGATGGACACATTCGTTGATTCGTCGTGGTATTTCGCCCGCTTCACCGCGCCGCGCGCCGACACACCCACAGTGGCCGAGGATGCGGCCTATTGGATGAACGTCGATCAATACATCGGCGGGGTCGAGCATGCGATTCTGCACCTGCTCTATTCACGTTTCTTCGCCCGTGCGATGCAGATCACCGGCCACCTGCCGGCCAGCGCCATCGAACCATTCGATGCGCTGTTCACCCAAGGGATGGTAACCCACGCGATCTACCAGACCCCCGGCGACAACGGCCGCCCGGTCTATCACTACCCCGAAGCGGTCGAGCTGAAAGGTGACAAGGCGTTCCTGAAAGACGGCGGTGCCGAGGTCGAGATCGTCCCCTCCGCCAAGATGTCAAAGTCCAAGAACAACGTGGTCGACCCGCTGAACATCATCTCCTCTTTCGGCGCTGACACCGCGCGGTGGTTCGTGCTGTCCGACAGCCCGCCCGAACGCGACGTGGAATGGACCGCCTCGGGGGCCGAGGCCGCGTACAAGCACCTCAGCCGGGTCTGGAACATCTCGCACCGGATCACCGACATGGACGCGGATGCCGCGGGCGAAGGCGACGACGACCTGCTGCGTGCCATGCACAAATGCATTCACGATGTGACCGTGGCGATTGAATCCTTTGGCTTCAACGCAGCGATTGCCAAGCTGTACGCCTTTACCGCGACCTTGCAGAAATCCAAGGCAGGCCATGCGGCACAACGCACGGCGATCATGACGCTGGCGCAACTGATGGCCCCGATGACACCGCACCTGGCCGAAGCGATCTGGTCGCATCAGGGCGGTGCCGGGCTGATCACGCTGGCCGACTGGCCGCAAGCGGACGAAGCGATGATGGTGGACGACACCGTGACCTTGCCGATCCAGATCAACGGCAAGCGGCGCGGCGAAATCACGGTTCCCGCCGACATGTCGAAGGAAGATGTTGAAAAGCTGGCGCTGGCCAGCCAACCTGTTCAAAAGGCCCTGGACGGGGGCCAGCCGAAAAAGGTGATCGTGGTGCCGGGACGGATCGTCAATGTCGTTGTATAAAACGCTTTTTGCGCTGCCCCTTCTGGCGGCCTGCGGCTTTACGCCGGTTTACGGGCCACAGGGGGCAGGTACGGCTTTGCAGGGGCGAGTGCTGGTCGAGGCGCCCGAAACCCGCGACGACCAGCTCATGCTGCAACAGATCGAACGCCGACTGGGCCGCCCCAGCGATGCTTCATTCGACCTGGGCATCGACCTGATCGTCACCCAGGAAGGGCTGGCGATCGACTCCGATGGCGACATCGACCGCTATAACCTGTTGGGCACGGCCACCTATATCCTGACCAACGCCTCAAACGGCGCGATTGTCGGCACCGGCACAGTCACCAACTTTACCGGCTACTCTGCCACGGGCACCACCGTCGCGACGCTGGCCGCCGAACGCGACGCCCGCAAGCGGTTGATGACCACACTGGGTGATATGGTCGTCGACCGGCTGCTTGCCACCAAGCTATGAAACTGGCCGGCGCACAGGCGAACGGCTATTTTGCCAAACCCGACCCGAACAGCACGGGCATCCTGATCTACGGGGCCGACGCCATGCGTGTGGCCCTGAAACGTCAACAGTTGCTCAAGGCGCTGATCGGCGACAAGGGCGAAGAGGAAATGCGCCTGACCCGCATTCCCGCCGCCGAATTGCGCAAGGACCCCGCGATGCTGCTGGACGCGATCAAGGCCATCGGGTTCTTCCCCGGCCCGCGCGCCGCCTTTGTCGAGGATGCCAATGAGAACACCGCCGAGACGATCATCGCGGCGCTGAAGGACTGGCAGGCAGGCGATGCCCAGATCATCGTATCCGCAGGCGCGCTGAAACCCACGTCAAAGCTGCGCAAGGCCTTTGAGGGTCACAAATCGGCGCTGGCCGTCGGCATCTATGACAACCCGCCGACCCGCGACGAGATCGAGACATCGCTGCGAGAGGCGGGCGTGACAGCCCCGGACCGGGCAGTGATGGATATGCTGACCGATCTGGCGCGCGCGCTGGACCCGGGCGATTTCCGCCAGACGCTGGAAAAGATCAGCCTGTACAAACACGGCGACAACACCCCGCTGACCGCCGAGGACATCGTCGCCAACGCCCCCACTTCGACCGAGGCGGATGTGGACGACGTGTTGCTGGTGGTGGGAGATGGCCGGGCCGCCGACATCGGGCCGGTGATGCGCAAATTGCAGGCGCAGGGCGTGACCGCCGTGACCCTGTGCATCGGCGCGATGCGCCACTTTCGCAGCCTGCACCGCGCCGCCGTGGACACGTCGGGACGCCCGCAAATCTGGGGGCCTAACCGGGACAAGATGCTGGCACAGGCGCGCAACTGGGGACCGGCCAAGCTGGAAACCGCGCTGACGGTGCTGACGGACACCGACCTTGCCCTGCGCTCCGCCGGACAGCACGCGCCCGCCATGGCGCTGGTCGAACGCGCCTTTATCCGGCTGGCGATGCTGGCCGCGCGTTAATTCGGGGCGAACATCGCCATCACCTCGGCCTCGGTCATCTTGCGGGTGTCACCGGCAAAGGCATAGCCCTGTGGTTTGCGGTCGATGAAAATCTCCTCGGTCAAGGTGATCCCGCTCGTGTCATCCATCGTGCCCAACCCGACGTGATAGGTGCCCTGATGCGGACCGGGGGCGGTGACACGGTAAAAGATGTTGCACCCGCAGGTGCCGCAGAATGCCCGCTCGGCCCAGGGGGACGAAGTGTAGGTGGTCAGCCTGTCCAGCCCTTCGATATTCATATCCGCGGGCGCCACCTCTACCCCCAGGTACACGCCACCCGACCACTTGCGGCACATGCCGCAGTGACAGGCGCCGGTGTGACGGACATCCGCCGTGATGCGATAGCGGACCGCGCCGCAATTGCAGGACCCTGTTCGTGCCATCTGTTCTCTCCTTGATGTGATGGCGACACCCTAGGCGGGCTTGATGACAATTCCTGTCAGTACTCCATCGACAAATCTGAAACATGGCCGTGCCAGCATCTGGCCCCTTGATACTCCGGTTGAAAACCCTTTGGATCGGCTCAAACACATTCAGGAGCCCCTTCATGTACACTGTCATCGGCGCCACCAGGACCCGCACATTGCGCGTGATGTGGCTGCTTGAGGAACTGGGCGAAACCTATGATCAGGACCCCGCTGCCCCGAATTCGGACACCGCGCTGAAATACAACGTGCTGGGCAAGATACCCGCGCTGGTCGACGACGGTCACATCCTGACCGACAGCGTGGCGATCATGGCCTATCTTGCCGACAAACACGGCAGGTTCACCGCCCCCGCAGGCACGCCGCAGCGCGCGCAACAGGATGCCATGACCCTTTGGCTGATCGACGAGGTCGACGCGACCCTGTGGACCAACGCGCGCCACAAGGACGCTGTGCCGGGGCTCGAGGCGCGGATGCACGACCACTACGCCGAATCCATGCAGATCCTGTCGAACCGGTTTCAGTCAGAGTTCCTGATGGGGGACGAGATGACCGTACCGGACATTCTGGCGGCGCATTGCATGGGCTGGGGGGCAAGCGCGGGCTTTCCGCCGCTGGACGACAAGTTGCAGGATTACCTGAAACGGATGCGGGCCCGTCCCGCGTTCCACGCAGCCCTGAAACACTAGGTGGCTTGCAGGTGGGCCACGGCCCCCTGCGCGGCCCAGCGCCCTGTCGCCATGCAGGCAGTGATCAGATAGCCGCCTGTGGGGGCCTCCCAATCCAGCATTTCACCTGCCGCAAAAGTGCCCGGACGTGCCTTGAGCATCAACGCCCCGTCCAGCGCGTCAAAGGACAGCCCGCCGCTGGTTGAAATCGCCTCGTCCAGCGGGCGCAGGCCGACGTGGGCAACGGGAAGCGCCTTGAGCAGCCGCGCCAGCGCTTGCGGGTCCTGCGGCAAGGGCCGCGCCCATTCCTGCGCCAGCGCCAGCTTCAGCGGCTCCAGCTTCAGGGTTTTGCGAATGTGATTTGCATGGCTTTCCTTGCCGCGTTTCTTCGCCAGCCGGTCGGCAACCTGTTGCACGGTTTGGTCGGGCATCAAATCCACGCTCAACGCCGCCCCCTCGCGCACAGCGCGGGCGATGGAATAGATACCGCCCCCCTCCAGCCCCTTGGCCGACAGGATCGCCTCACCGCGCGACGACAGGTCGCCGGCCTGCCATGCGACCGCCTTGACCGGTTGGCCATAGTGCGGTGCCATATGCGCCGACCACGCCACCTGCAACCCGACATTGGCTGCACCAAAGGGGGTCACGGCGATGTCCTGCCCGCGCAGGATGTCCGCCCATGCCCCATCCGACCCCAGCCGCGCCCAACTGGCACCGCCCAGCGCCAGAACGGTCACATCCGCTGTCACGCGACCCTGATCGAAGGTCAGCGCGTCACCATCAAATCCGGTCCAGCGCCAGCGGGTTTGCACCTGCACGCCCAAATCATTCAACCGCACCAGCCAGGCCCGCAACAGCGGCGATGCTTTCATCGCGCGAGGGAACACACGTCCCGATGAGCCGGTAAACACCTCCTGTCCCAACCCGCGCGCCCAATCCTGAACGGCAGCGGCATCAAAGCCCTGCAAGATCGGGCGCAACCTGTCAGCGGCCTCGGCATAATGGGGGACAAAGGCGTCCAGCGGCGCGTCCATGGTCAGGTTCAACCCCGACTTGCCCGCCATCAGGAACTTGCGCCCCACGGAGGGCTTGGCCTCATAGACGCAAACCTGAACACCGGCCTGCGCAAGACCCTCTGCCGCCATCAGCCCCGCGGGGCCTGCGCCGATCACGGCGGCGGTTTTTGTGGACAGATCGTGTTGCAAGGTCATTTCCTTTCGCGAACACCCCGTCTTGCCCGCCTGCCGCCAAAGGATCAAGCCCGACGATGCCCGATGACAGCCAAACGCCCACCTGTCCGCTGTGCCTGCGCCCGATTCCCGGCGACGTTCCGCAAAGCCTGCACCACCTGATCCCGAAGCTGAAAGGCGGCAAGGGCGGGCCGGTGGTGCTGTTGCACCACATCTGCCACCGCGAAGTGCACCGCACCTTCACCGAGGCCGAGCTGGCCCGGCAATACAACACACCCGAGGCAATCCGCACCGATCCAAGGATGGCGCGGTTTCTGGATTGGGTGGCCAAGCGCCCGCCCGGCTTTGCCTCGAAGGTGCCGGGAAAGCGGCGGGGGCGTTAGGGGCGCGGCCCCCGGCGCTGGCAAGATGAAGGGTTAGCCGGGGTTGCACATCGCCTTGATCTGACGGGCGATGGCCGGATCGGCGGCCAGGGTGTCCGCCGCGATGTCGTGCGCGGTTTGCACCAGCGCATCGGCATCCACGATGCGATCGATCAGCCCATAGGCCAGGGCCGTGTCGGCGTCGATCTTCTGGCCGCCCATCAGGATCAGCTTGGTCCGCGCGGGGCCAATCAGCGCCGCCATGCGCACCGGGTCCGACGGCTGCGGCAGGAACCCCAGCTTCATCACCGGATAGAAAAACTTGGCTCCCGCCACGGCAATCCGCATATCGCAAGCCAGCGCCATACCGGTTGACCCGCCCGCCAGCGTGCCGTTCAGCGCAGCGATGGTCAGCCCCGGCAGCCGCGCAATGGCCGACGACAGCCGTTCCCAATCCGCCGAGGTGGCCATGCCCGCGCGCGCCGCATCCAGATCGGCACCGGCGCTGAACACCTTGCCCCGCCCCGTCAGGATCAGGGCGCGGGCCTCTGTGGCGCTTTCGGCAATATCCGCCAGTTCGGCCAGCATCTCGGGCGTCAGCGAATTGGCCTTGTCCGGACGGTTGATCGTAACCGTCCAGACGCCACCGTCCTTGGCAATCTCGATCACGACAGGCCGACCTTGGCGCGGATGTCCTCATCGCGCAGCGAGATTTCCTGACCGCAATAGCCGTCCGCATCCTTGGAACACATCCACAGCAGCGCCTTGGCGGGCCAGTCGGCGGGAATGTGATCGGACCAGTCAAGCTGGCTGACTGGATTGACGCCGCTTTGCTTGATCTCGCGCTGCATCTGGGTGGCAACGGTGCCCGGAGACAGGCCCATGGCACGAATGCCGTCGGCGGCGTTTTCCTTGTCCAGACAGGCGGTCAGCATGTGAACGGCGGCCTTGGAGGCGCAATAGTGGCTCCAGGCCTCGACCGGCCCATGGGCCGCACCCGAACTGATGGTCAGCACCGAACCGCCGCCGCCCTTGATCATCTCGGGCACCGCCGCGCGCATCCCGTTGAACACGCCGCCCAGGTTGATGTCGATGACCTTGGCCCATTCGGCAGGATCGGCCGCGATCAGATGCGAGATAGGTTCGATCACGCCGGCATTGTTGATCAGCACGTTCAGCCCGCCAAAGGTCTTGACCGTGGCGTTCACCGCCGCCTCGACCTCCCAATAATGGCTGACATCGCAGGGAATCGCAATCGCCGCCGGACCAATCTCGCCCGCCAGCTCGGCAATATCGTTCTCGCTGCGCGCCAGCAGCGCCACCTTTGCCCCCGCGCCGGCGAAAATCCGCGCGGTTTCGGCCCCGATGCCACGGCTCGCGCCGGTGATCATCACCACTTGTCCTGTCATGTCCATTTGCCGGGTCCTTTATTTGTTTGCGCCCAAGGGGTAGTGCGCAACAAGGCCCGCGTCCAGTGGGGAGAATCCCGACCCTCCTCCCCCTTGACGTGCTCCCGACCCTGCAACACGATAGCGCAAACTCGCGTTCAACCGCCCCTTGAAGGATTGATTTCATGACCCGTTTTGCCCGCTATTCCAGCAGCACCGCCCTCGCCATTTGCCTTGGGACCTCTGCGGCATATGCCGATCTAACCGCCGCCAACGTCTGGAACAACTGGCGCGATTACATGAGCGATATGGGCTACGAGGTGACCGGCACCGAAGCCCAGTCGGGCGACACGCTGACGGTGTCCGACGTACGCATGGAAATTGACATGTCCACCGACGAGGACACGGTCAAAGCCGCGATGACCATGGACAGCGTGACCTTTACCGAAGTGGGCGATGGCAGCGTGTCTATTCAGGTCCCCGCGACCAGCGCGATCACGGTCGACGGCACACCCGAGGATGGCAAGCCGTTCGACCTGGTCATCGACTATGTCCAAAACGGCTTTGACATGGTGGTCACCGGTGACCCTGATGACCTGACCTATACCTATTCTGCCGACAGCGTGGGGATGAAACTGGCGAAACTGACCGTCGATGGCAAACCCTTCGGCCCGGAAGTCGCGCGCGTTGACGTGTCGCTGGCCGATATGAGCGGCGTGTCGCGGATTCTTCAAGGCGATCTGCGCAATGTCAGCCAGACGATGACAACCGGCCCCGTGACCTATGACATGGCTTTTGCCAGCCCCGACGACGACGGATCGGCCACGATCAACGGCGGTGTGGACAGCATGTCGTTCACCGGCGGCGGCGACATCCCGACCGTCGACGACCCCTCTGACGTGAATGCGATGATCAACGCCGGGTTCGGCTTCGAGGGCGAGTTCACCCATGGCAACGGCAAGACAGAAATCAGCGTTGACGGCCCCGACGGTGGCGGCACGGTGAACACCTCGTCGACCGGCGGTGTCCTAACAGTGGCAATGTCCGAAGACGGGCTGTCCTATTCCAGTTCGCGATCCGGTCTGGCGATCAAGGCGCTGATGTCGAAAATGCCGATGCCGATGGATCTGAACATGGAAAACATGCTGTTCGGCCTGATGATCCCCGTGCAGAAATCGGACGAGGAACAGGATTTCGGCCTGAAACTGGCGCTGGAAGGGTTCACCATGTCCGACGTGCTGTGGGGCATGTTCGATCCCCAAGCGCAACTGCCGCGCGATCCGGCCACTGTCGCCGTCGATCTGGCGGGCAAGGCAACTCTGATGGTCAATTACATGGACCCGGATGCGGCCGCAGCGATGGAAGCATCGGAAGAGGCACCGGGCGAGCTGAATGCGCTGGATGTCAAGGATGTGACCGTCGAGGCCGCAGGCGCCAAGCTGAACGGCTCGGGGGCCTTTACCTTTGACAACAGCGACATGACCACCTTTGACGGCATGCCCAAGCCCACAGGCAGCATTGACATGACTCTGGTCGGCGGCAACGGGCTGATCGACAAGCTGGTGGCGATGGGCCTGCTGCCCGAAGACCAAGCCATGGGCGCGCGGATGATGATGGGGCTGTTTGCCGTACCGGGTGACGGCGAGGACACGCTGAAATCCAAGATCGAGATCAATGAAGAGGGCCACGTTCTGGCGAACGGCCAGCGGTTGAAATAAGCGGTTCAACCGAAAAGCACAAAGGGCGGTACGCAGGTATCGCCCTTTTTCTTTGCACAGACCAATGATCGCAGGACCGGCCTGTGCCGCCTCTTGCGGCAGAGACCGCAGCCCGACCAGCATCGCCCGATCCGCAGACATCACGCGCATTTGCCGCGTCTTTTTCGGACGCCACAGGCCCGCCCCCTTGTGCGCAGCGGGCGTGGGGGCTACCTCATGCCCAATTCAGCCGGAGATTTTCATGACCCGTTCCCTTGAGGCGTTGACCGACCAATTGCTCAAAGCCGCCGCCGACGCAGGTGCAGATGCCGCCGACGCGGTCGCGGTTCAGGGCACTTCGGTGTCCGTCGACGTGCGCGCCGGCGCGCTGGAACATGCCGAACGGTCCGAAGGCATGGACATCGGCCTGCGGGTCTTTGTCGGCAGGCGTGTGGCGAATGTGTCAGCCTCCGACATTTCAGAGCGGACGATTTCCGAGATGGCCCTGCGCGCGGTGGCGATGGCACGCGAAGCGCCCGAAGATGCCTATGCCGGCCTCGCCGATCCCGAACAATTGGTACAAGACTGGGACGTTTCTGTACTGGAATTGGCCGATCCCGCGCCCGAACCCGACGCCGCCACGCTGGAGGACAACGCCCGCCGCGCCGAGGCCGCAGCCCTGGAACAGGACGGCATCAGCCAGGTGTCGCAAACCTCGGCGGCCTATGGCGCGCGGCAGGTGCATATCGCGGCCAGCAACGGCTTTGCCGGTGGCTACGGGCGCACCGACCGTGGCATCAGCTGTGTCGCCATCGCGGGCAAAGGTGCTGGCATGGAACGTGACTATTCCGGCGACGGGCGCATCTTTCAGTCCGACCTGCGCAGCCCCGAAGAGATTGGCCGCGAGGCTGCCGAACGGGCCATCGCCCGCCTGAACCCGCGCAAACCGCGCACCGGCACCTATCCGGTGCTGTTTGACGAACGTGTCTCCTCGACCCTGATCGGCCACCTTCTGTCTGCCGTCAACGGTGCAGCCATCGCACGCGGGTCGTCGTGGCTGTTGGGGGCGTTGGGTGAGAAAGTCCTGCCCGACGACCTGTCACTGATCGAAGACCCGCACCGCCCCCGCTGCTCCGCATCGCGTCCCTTTGATGCCGAAGGCTTGCCGACCCGTCGCCGCGCCATTGTGGATGGTGGCGTGCTGACCGGCTGGACGCTGGATCTGGCGACTGGGCGCAAGCTGGACATGCCATCCACCGGCAACGCGGCGCGCGGCACCTCGTCAGGTCCGTCGCCCAGCATCTGGAACGTGGAACTGACCCAAGGCACCGCCAGCCGCGAAGATCTGATCCGCGACATGGGCACCGGCCTGTTGGTCACCTCGATGATCGGGTCGACCATCAACCCCAACACCGGCGACTATTCCCGCGGCGCGGCGGGCCTGTGGGTCGAGAACGGCGAGATCACCCATGCCGTCAACGAATGCACCATCGCGGGCAACCTGCGTGACATGCTGCGCGCCATCGTGCCCGCCAATGATGCGCGCACGCACCTGAGCCGCGTTGTGCCGTCGCTTCTGGTTCCGGGAATGACCCTTGCCGGCAGCTGATCTTCCCCTGCTGATCGACGCCGCGCGCGCGGCGGGTCGGATCGCCACCAGCTTTACCGGCCCTGACGCGCAACGCTGGGACAAGCCCGGCGGCGCAGGTCCGGTGACCGAGGCCGACCTGGCCGT
This sequence comes from Pseudosulfitobacter pseudonitzschiae, assembly GCF_900129395.1. Lineage (GTDB taxonomy): Bacteria > Pseudomonadota > Alphaproteobacteria > Rhodobacterales > Rhodobacteraceae > Pseudosulfitobacter > Pseudosulfitobacter pseudonitzschiae. The sequence goes on along the minus strand of NZ_FQVP01000004.1, from coordinate 440,143 downwards.
CAACGACATGCTGACCGACATGCTGCGCACTGCGCGCCCCGGCTATGGCTGGCTGTCCGAGGAAAGCGAGGACACCGCAACGCGGCTGGGTCGGGACACGGTGTTCATCATCGACCCGATCGACGGCACCCGCAGCTTTGTCGAAGGCAGCAAGACATGGGCGCACAGCATCGCCGTGGCCGAGGGCGGCCAGATCACCGCCGCCGCCGTCTACCTGCCGATGCTGGACAAGCTTTATACGGCGGGTCTGGGACAGGGGGCTGCGCTGAACGGCGCGCCATTGGCCGTCTCGGACACCGAGCGGATGCAGGACTGTTCCGTTCTGGTGACCAAGCCCGCGATGCAACCCCACCACTGGCGCGACGGCACGCCCCCTGCGCTGAAACGCGGTCACCGTCCTTCGCTGGCCTACCGGCTTGCGCTGGTGGGCGAGGGCCGCTTTGACGGTATGCTGACCCTGCGCGATAGTTGGGAATGGGACATCGCCGCCGGTGCGCTGATCGTCAGCGAGGCGGGCGGCACCATCACCGACCGCGCGGGCCTGCCCTTGCGGTTCAACAACCCGCACCCCACGCTGGACGGCGTGATCGCAGCCACCCCCGTGGTGCACGCGGGCCTGTTTGCGGCCTTGAAACCACCATCACCTTGACCCCGACACGCGGCCTTGCGCACACTGCACCCGGCCAGACATGCCGCCCGAACAAAGGACCCATCCCATGACCCAACGCCTGCACCTCGTTTTCGGAGGCGAGCTTGTGACACCCTCCGAGAATGTGTTCAAAAACGTCGACGACCTGCATATCGTGGGCATCTTTCCCAATTATGCCAGCGCCTATGACGCCTGGAAGAACGAAGCCCAGCGCACCGTCGACAATGCGCATATGCGGTATTACATCGCCCACCTGCACCGCCTGCGTGACGAAGAAAACGCAGCCACGCCCACCGAAGAACTGGGCTGATCCGCACCCATGGCCCGCTCGCTGGGATTTGCAGCCTACAGGGCGCTGACCCGTCGCGGGCCGGTGCCAAAGCTGCCCGACTATGTGCCGCGCCCGAATGGCGAGCTGGTGTGGCTGCATGCCGCCGAGCCGGGCAGCGAGGTGCGGGTGCGCGATCTGGCGCGCCGCCTGATTGCCGCACGCTTTGGTCTGCACGTGCTGCTGACCGCCCCGACGGAGCCTGCGGCCTGTGACGATCCCTGCCTGCTGACCGCCGCCCTGCCGCCCGAACATCCCGCGGCCACGGCGGCCTTTGCCGCCCACTGGAAACCCGACGCGGTGATCTGGACCTGGGGCGCGCTGCAACCCAATCTGGTTGAGGCTGCCGCAGCCCTTGGCCATCCGATGTTCCTGATTGATGCGGGCGCCGATGGCTTTGACACCCGCCGCGACCGCTGGCTGACAGAGGTGCCGCGCCAGTTGCTGGCGCTTTTCGACAAGGTGCTGGCCCGCAGCGATGCCGCCGAGGCGCGGGTCCGGCAATTGGGCGTGCCCGAGGCCAAGATCGACCGCACCGCGCCGCTGGTGTCGGGCGGTCAGGCGCTGCCTGCGTCGCCGCAGGATGTGGACGACCTGTCGCAAGCGCTGTCCGGTCGCCCGGTCTGGTTCGCCTCGGGTGTGACGGCCGCCGAAGTCTCTGCCGTGCTGACCGCCCACCGCCGTGCCCAGCGCCTGTCGCACCGGCTTTTGCTGATCCTGAACCCGCGCGATGCCGCCGCCGACGCCTTTGCCGCCAACTTGTGTGTCCTGGACGCCCTGCGCATGGTGCGCTGGTCCGACGGCACCTATCCCGACGACAACACTGCCGTGCTGCTGGCCGATCTGCCCGATGAATCCGGGCTGTGGTTCCGCGTGGCACCGGTGTCCTTCCTTGGCGGTTCGCTGGAAACGGGCCAAGGCGGGCAAGACCCGTTCGCGGCAGCGGCGCTGGGGTCCGCGGTGCTGTATGGTCCCAGTGTTGGCAAGCATCTGGACGCCTATCGCAGGCTGGCCAATGCCGGTGCGGCCCGCATCGTCAACGATGCCGAAAGCCTGGGGGCTGCGGTGACATGGCTGATCGCGCCGGATCAGGCCGCCAAGATGGCGATGGCGGGCTGGGACGTTGTGACCGAGGGGGCCGACACGGTCGAGCGGATCATCACCCTGTTAAACGACAGCCTGGATGCCCGACAGGATGGATTAAACTGATGCGCGCGCCTGATTTCTGGAACACACCGCCCGACCGCCCCGCATGGCAGGCCCGCCTGCTGGCCCCCTTGGGCCATCTCTATGCCAGCGCGACCGCCCGCAGGCTGGCCAAGGGCACGCCACAGCGGCTGGACATACCGGTGGTCTGCGTCGGCAACATCAATGCGGGCGGCACTGGCAAGACACCCACGGTGATTGCCGTGGCCGAAAAGCTGCGCGACCTGTATCACACGCCCCACATCGTGACGCGCGGCTATGGCGGGTCGCTGACCGGCCCCGTGCGCGTGGACCCTGCCCGCCACACCGCCAAACAGGTGGGCGACGAGCCGCTGCTGCTGGCCGCCTTTGCCGAGGTCTGGGTGTCGCGCGACCGCGCCGCCGGGGGCCGTGCAGCGCAAGAGGCCGGGGCAACCGTGGTGATCATGGATGACGGGCTGCAAAATCCCGATCTGGCCAAGGACATCAGCATCGTGGTGGTGGACGCCGCCACGGGATTTGGAAATGCGCGTTGCTTGCCTGCGGGGCCGCTGCGCGAACCTGTGAGTGCAGGGCTGGCCCGCGCCGACATCCTGCTGAGCATCGGCAGCGCCGGGGATCAGGCCAGCTTTCAGCCGCAGACCACGCTGCCCCATGTCCGCGCCGAGCTGAAGCCGCTGCAAACCGGCATGGACTGGACCGACACACCGGTCTTTGCCTTTGCGGGCATTGGTCGACCGCAAAAATTCTTTGACACCCTTCGGGATCTGGGGGCCACCATCGTGCACGCCGAACCCTTGGGCGATCATCAAACCTTGTCGACTGCCCTGCTGTCACGGCTGGACGCCGATGCCCGCGCCCGTGGCGCGCAGTTGGTCACAACGGAAAAGGACGCCGCCCGCCTGCCTGCGGCTTTCCGGTCGCGGGTCATCACCCTGCCCGTTCGCCTGCACTTCGAGGATGCCTCGGCCCTGGACACCCATCTGAAGGCGTTGCCGCAGCCCTAGACTGCCTCTCTGGTTCAGAAAATCCCGGGGGACGGCGCGGTTGCACCGGGGGCAGATCCCCCGACACGCTTACATCCGTTTATCGTCTTCGCCCAGCTTCGGCGCAGGCCGGTGCAGGGACAGCTCCGCATCCGAAAACACGATCGGCGTGCGCACACCGGGAACACCGTCCAGCTCGATCTGCATACCGCGTGCAACGATCTGCGGGTCGGCCATCACGTCAGCCATGTCGTTGATCGGCCCTGCGGGCACGCCTTCGGCCTCGCAGGCCGCCAGCAGATCATCCCGCCCGCGCAACACGGTCGCGGCGGTCAGCTTGCGGGTCATCTCGTCACGATTCGCGATCCGGTCCGAATTTTTCAAAAATTCGGGGGCCGTCGCCATGTCGTCCAGTCCCAGCAGGCGGCACAGGCGCTGGTATTGGCCATCGTTGCCGGTGGCGATGATGATATGCCCGTCGGCGCAATCGAACACTTGATAGGGCGTCAGGTTCACGTGTGCGTTGCCCATGCGTCCCGGTGGGATGCCGCTGGTCAGATAGTTCATCGCCTGATTGGCCGTGATCGCCACGGCCACGTCCAGCAGGGCCATGTCGATCTGCTGTCCCTTGCCGGTCTGGCTGCGCTGGTGGACGGCGGCCAGAATGGCGGTGGTCGCATAGACACCAGTGAAAATATCGGTGATCGCCACGCCGGATTTCTGCGGCTGGCCGTCCGGCTCGCCGGTGATCGACATCAGGCCCGACATGCCCTGGATGATGAAATCATACCCCGCGCGGTGCGCATAGGGACCGGTCTGGCCAAAGCCGGTGACCGAACAATAGATCAGCTTGGGGAAGTCATCCTTGAGCGAAGCATAGTCCAGACCGTATTTGGCCAGACCGCCCACCTTGAAATTCTCGATCATGATGTCCGCATCGGCCAGCAGCCCCTTGAGGCGCGCCTGTCCTTCAGCGGTGCGCAGATCGACAATGATCGACGCCTTGCCCCGGTTGGCCGAGTGGAAATACGAGGCCGATACATCGTCGTCGCGCGTCACAAAGGGCGGGCCCCATTGCCGCGTGTCGTCACCTGCGGCGGCTTCGACCTTGATCACTTCGGCGCCCAGGTCCGACAGCGTCTGACCGGCCCAGGGGCCGGCCAGAACACGTGCCAATTCAACAACTTTCAGACCAGCAAGCGGTGCCGCCATCAGTTGGCACCTGCCGCGTCAAGGGTCTCTTTCATGTCGGCATAGGACATGTTGCTGTAGGTTTTGCCGTTGATGACAAAGCTGGGCGTGCCGGTGATGTCATCTTTGGCGCTGTTCACCTTGAACCATTCGACCATTTTCTTGGCCTGTTCGTCGTCCTGCATGCAGGCTTCGATCTTGTCGCCATCCATGCCCGCCAGACGCCCGATCTTTTTCAGCTCGGCCGAGATCGCCACGGGATCACGCCCGCCCGCATTGGCCCAGTTAGACTGGCTGGCATACAGCAGGTCGGTGATGCCAAAGAACTTTTCAGGACCGGCACAGCGCGCCAGCAGCGACGCCCACACGCCGGGACCATCGAAATAGACCTCGCGGTAGATAAAGTTGATCTTGCCGGTGTCGATATAGTCCTTTTTCAACTGCTTATAGGGGCCTGTGTTAAAGGCAGCGCAGTGCGGGCAGGTATAGCTGGCATATTCGATCATGGTGACCGGCGCGTCGGGGTTGCCTTGCTGCATCTCCTGCACGTCCGAAATGTCGATGGCGCTTTCGCCCTCGGCGGGCTGCGTGGTCACGGTTGCGGCCAGCGGCGTGGCCGAAGGTGTGGTGCGGCCCACGACGAACCATGCGGCGACGGCGACGACCGCCACGGCGGCCACAATTGCGATCAATCTTTTCATGAAACTTACCTCTTAGCGTTTTGCTTTTGTCAGTACATTGGTGCCCAGACGTTCCAACGCGGCCCGCAGGCCCTCGTCGGCCACGGGGGCGGTTGTCTCGGCGGCCCTGGCTTTCAGGCTGGGGTCGATCTCTTTCGGCGCAGCGGCCTTGCGTTGACCAAAGGCCACCTGCCCCTCGGCAAAGCCGGTGGGCGCGGTCTGGGTCACGCGGATACGGGCAATGGCGTTATAGCCATAGACGCTGTTCACCTTGGTGCGCAGCTGTTCCTTTTGCATTTCCAGCATCGGGGCCTGCGCGCCGGTGGTCAGCAAGGTCAGCGTCGCCCCCATTCCCCCGCGGGCATAGCTGACCTCGACCGGGTGGGCGATGGCGGCGATGTCGGCGCCGACCACCTCGGCCCAATGGGTCAATAGGCGCGATTGGGCAAAGCCACGGCTTTCGCTTGCGGTGCGAATGCGCCCCGTCAGCAAGGCAGAGGTTCGTTTGAACCCTTTTGTGGTGGCAGGACGCCGCGCCATGACTATGTTCCCCCAAAGGTTGGTGCGGATCATAAAGATTTGCGCGCCCGCTGCCAGACATAGCCGCCAGAGAAGGGCATAAATCTTGCGTGAACGCGCCAAAGACCTGCTGGACTGGTACGATGTCCATGCCCGCGTGATGCCATGGCGCACGCCGCCTGCGGACAAACGCGCCGGCACGCGTCCCGATCCCTATGCGGTCTGGCTGTCCGAGGTGATGTTGCAACAGACTACGGTTGCCGCGGTAAAGGACTATTTCACCCGTTTCACAACGCGTTGGCCCACCGTCGCCGATCTGGCCGCCGCCGAGGACGGCGACGTGATGGCCGAATGGGCGGGGCTGGGCTATTACGCCCGCGCCCGCAACCTGTTGAAATGCGCCCGTGCTGTCGTGGCAGACCATGGTGGCCAGTTTCCCGCCGATCACGCGGCGCTGCTGGCCTTGCCGGGGATCGGTCCCTATACCGCCGCCGCCATATCCTCGATCGCCTTTGACCTGCCCCATGCGGTGCTGGACGGCAACGTCGAGCGGGTGATGGCGCGAATCTACGACGAACATACGCCCCTGCCTGTCGCCAAACCGATCCTGATGGCCCACGCCGAGGCGCTGACGCCTGCCGAGCGCCCCGGTGACTATGCCCAGGCGGTGATGGATCTGGGTGCCACCATCTGCACCCCCAAATCCCCCGCCTGCGGCATCTGCCCGTGGCGCGATCCCTGCCTGGCCTGCCAACGGGGCACGGCGGCGGAACTGCCAAAGAAGACACCGAAAAAGGCCAAGCCGATCCGCCACGGCACCGTCTATGTCGCGCGCCGCCCCGATGGCGCCTATCTGCTGGAACGCCGCCCCGACCGTGGCCTGTTGGGCGGGATGCTGGGCTGGCCCGGATCGGATTGGGTGGATGTCAGCATGGACCGTCCCGCAGGCACGCCGCCGGTCAATGCCGACTGGACTGTCCTGCAAGGCGAGGTGCGCCACACCTTTACGCATTTCCACCTGATCCTGACGGTGATGCTGGCCGAAACCGACGCCGAACCCGACACGGGCCGGTTCATGACCCAAGCCGAGTTCGGCCCCTCGGACCTGCCTACGGTGATGCGCAAGGCCTTTGACCTGACGCGGCATTAAGCACCCTTTGGTTCATAGGCACGCTGCGCTATATTCAAGGCAATCAACCGCCCAGCCGAGTGTGCACCATGACATCATCGTCCTATATCCCCGCCGCTGAGATGGCCAAGCTGACCCGCGCCGCGCCCTATGCGCTGTCGGTGCTGCTGATCCCGCTGGCCTGGGCCTGTGCCGTGACCGGCGGCTGGACCGTGATCCTGCTGCCGGTGTTCACGTGGTATCTGTTTGTGGCGCTGGATTTTGCCGTGGGGCTGGACCCTGACAACGCGGACCCGGACACCGACGACGACGATCTGTTCTGGTACCGCGCCATCACCATCGCCTGGGCACCGCTGCAATTCATCAACCTGTTCGCGCTGATCTGGTACGTCGCCCCGGCCGACCATCTGGGCGTGTTGGAAAAGCTGGTGCTGTTCTTTGGCGTCGGCGCCGTGACCGGCACCGTGGGCATCAACTATGCCCACGAACTGATGCACCAACGGTCAAAGCTGGAACGCTGGTGCGCCGACGTGCTGTTGGCGATGGTGCTGTATTCGCATTTCCGGTCCGAGCACATGCTGGTGCACCACCGCTATGTCGGCACCCCGCGCGACACGGTCACCGCGCGCATGGGCGAAACCTTTTACCGGTTCTACCCCCGGGTGCTGAAGGAATCTCTGATCAGCGCGTGGAACGCCGAAAAGGACATGCTAGCCCGCAAGGACCTGCCGTGGAGCGATATGTCGAACCCGTTTTTCAGATACTGGTATCTCCAGGGCACCTTTCTGGTGCTGGCCTTTGCCCTTGGCGGCTGGGCCGGGCTGGGCCTGTTCCTGTTGCAGGCGGGTGTCGCGATCTGGCAGCTTGAGCTCGTCAATTACATCGAACACTACGGGCTGACGCGCAAACATTTGGGGGATGGCAAATATGAACACGTCCATCCGCGCCATTCGTGGAACGCCACCCACCGCGCGTCGAACTGGCTGCTGATCAACCTGCAACGGCATTCGGACCACCATTACAAACCCGACCGCCGCTTTCCCGTGCTGCAAAACCACACCGAGGCGGACGCACCGCAGCTGCCCTATGGCTATCCGGTGATGACCATGGCCGCGATGCTGCCACGTGTCTGGAAGCGCATCATGCACCCCCGCGTGCGCGCTTGGCGGGATATGTATTACCCCGAGATCACCGACTGGACCGCCTATAACAAGGCGACCAATCCGCGCCCGCGCTAAGGCCCTGAAACGAAAAAAGCCCCGCCATGAAGGCGGGGCATAGGTAGGCGCCCCATGTGATTGCGACAATGGGTGAAAGTCGCGGGGGCACCAGCGGTGTTGGTAAAACTGTGGTGAGATGATCCCGCGGGGATCAGTCGTGCATTTCGGACCGGATCTGTTGGCGCAGCACGTCGATGGGCACGGTCTTGCCCTCGCGTTTGAAGCACCAGTAGGTCCAGCCGTTGCAGCTGGGTGCGCCCTCAAGATGGGCACCGACCTGATGGATCGACCCTTTGACATCGTCACCGATCAGGGTGCCATCGGCACGGACCTTGGCCTTGTGACGGTTGTTCATCGAATACAGCTGTTCGCCCGGACGCAACATTCCACGCTCGACCAGCTGGCCGAAAGGCACGCGCGGCTCGGCACGTTTCGAGGTGCTGACCGCCAGCGCCTCACGGTCGAACTTGCGCACGGCAGCGATGCGTTTCGCGGCGACCTTGCGGTACGCCTCTTCGCGCTCGATCCCGATAAATTCGCGCCCCAGCATCTTGGCCACGGCGCCGGTGGTGCCGGTGCCAAAGAACGGGTCCAGAACCACGTCACCGGGGTTGGTCGAGCCAACCAGCAGGCGGTGCAGCAGGCCCTCGGGCTTTTGCGTCGGATGCGCCTTGTCCCCATCTTCGTTTTTCAGACGCTCGTGACCGGTGCAGATCGGCAGAACCCAGTCGCTGCGCATCTGGATGCCGTCATTCAGCGCCTTCAGCGCTTCGTAGTTAAAGGTGTATTTGCTGGATTCGTCCTTGCCGGCCCAGATCATCGTCTCGTGGGCGTTGGTGAACCGCTTGCCGCGAAAGTTGGGCATCGGGTTCGACTTGCGCCAGACCACGTCGTTGAGAATCCAAAAGCCCGCATCCTGCAGTGCCGTGCCGACGCGGAAAATATTGTGATAGCTGCCAATAACCCAGATCGCGCCATTGGGCTTCAGCAGACGGCGCGCGGCTTTCAACCAAGCACGGGTGAACTTGTCATAAACCTTGAAACTGTCGAACTGGTCCCAGGCATCGTCGACCGCATCCACCTTGGAGTTGTCGGGCCGGTGCAGGTCACCACGCAACTGCAGGTTATAGGGTGGATCAGCAAAGATCAGGTCAACCGACTCTGCCGGAAGACTGTTCATCACATCAATGCAATCGCCCGCAATGATTTCATTCAAGGGAAGCGCCACGGCGCTCTTGGTCTTTGTCATCATATCTGCCTCTATCCGCGGCCCATTTTGGGCTCGTTGGTTGTGGACAAAGATGAGTCAAAGCTGATTCGCGGTCAATTTCTTTATTGAATCAATTGCTTAACTATTTCTCTTGATACAAGATATTGTGTACAGGTTTAAACGAACGTCTATGGTGTGGGGTGACACCAATATTCTGCAACGCCTCTCTGTGGCTTTTTGACGGATAACCCATGTTCGTTTCCCAGCCATAGCCCGGATGCTGTTGCGCCAAATCCACCATCAGCCGATCGCGCCTGATTTTTGCCACAATTGAAGCCGCCGCAATCGACAGGGACCGGGCATCGCCCTTGATGACTGTAGTCGCCGCCAGGTTGAGTCCGCGCGGCACCATGTTCCCGTCAATCAGCACATGATCGGGCGGCACCGACAGCCCCGCAATGGCGCGCACCATGGCAATATGCGAAGCACGCAGGATGTTGTGTTCGTCAATCTCGGCAACCGAGGCACTGCCCACCGACACGTCAGCCCGCGCCATCAGTTCGGCATACAGCGCCTCGCGCCGCTTGGCGCTCAGCGCCTTTGAATCGTTCAGCCCCTCGGGAATGTCATCGGGGTTCAACACCACGGCGGCCGCCATCACCGGCCCCGCCAGCGGCCCGCGCCCCACTTCGTCCACGCCGGCCACGCGGCCCCCGATCTCAAGCTCGAATGAAAAATCCGGCATGGTCCACGCCCCTTTGTTACTTTTGGCCCCGAAAATCCTCGCCCAAGGCGAAGAACACACATTTCAAAGCACGGCGCAAACCGCAAGAACAGAGCGCCCTCTAGCAAAAGGGGCAAGGAACCTTTCGGTCCTTACCCCCTGTTTCTTCAGCGATCCTGATAGCTCAGGCGTCCAGCCCGCCAAAATGGAAGGCCTTGGTTTCAAGGTACTCTTCGATCCCTTCTTGTGCGCCCTCGCGGCCCAGCCCCGAGGATTTCACGCCTCCGAACGGTGCTTCGGCGTGGCTGACAACGCCGGTGTTCAGCCCAACCAACCCCACCTCCAACGCCTCGCCAAAGCGGAATGCGCGGGCCATGTTGGTGGTGAAGAAATAGGCCGCCAGACCAAAGGGCGTGCCATTGGCAATCTCCAGCGCCTCGGCCTCGGTCTCGAACTTGAAGATCGGGGCAACGGGACCAAAGGTTTCCTCATCCGCCAGTTTCATGTCGGTCGTGGCCCCGGTCAGCACCACCGGATCGGCAAACTGCGCGCCCAGGTCGCGGGACTGTGTCGCGCGGTTGGCGCCCTTGGACAGCGCGTCCTCTACATGGGCGTTGATCTTGGCGATGGCCGCGGTGTTGATCATCGGACCGATCATCGTCCCCTCTGCCGTGCCGGGGCCAACCGTCAGCGCGTCCACACGCTTTGCCAGGGCCGCCACGAACGCGTCGTGAATGCCCGACTGCACCAGAATGCGGTTGGCGCACACGCAGGTTTGCCCGCCGTTGCGGAATTTCGACAGCATCGCGCCCTCGACCGCCGCATCCAGGTCGGCGTCGTCAAAAACGATGAATGGCGCGTTGCCACCCAGCTCCAGCGACATTTTCTTCAGCGTCGGCGCGCATTGTTCCGCCAGCAGCGCCCCCACGCGCGTCGATCCGGTGAACGACAGTTTGCGCACCACCGGCGATGCCGTCAGCGTCGCGCCGATCGCTTCGGGGCGACCTGTCAGGATGTTCAGCACACCCGCGGGAATGCCCGCCCGTTCGCCCAGCACAGCCAGCGCCAACGCGGAATAGGGGGTGAAATCCGACGGCTTGATGACCATCGTACAGCCTGCCGCCAGCCCCGGTGCAACCTTGCGCGTGATCATCGCGATGGGAAAGTTCCACGGTGTGATGATCGCACAGACGCCCACGGGCTCTTTCATGGCAAACAGCTTCTTGCCCGCGACCGGCGACGGGATAATATGCCCGTTGATCCGCCGCCCCTCTTCCGCGAACCAGCGCACGAAGGATGCGCCGTACATTACCTCGCCGCGCGCCTCGGCCAGCGGCTTTCCTTGTTCCTCGGTCAGGATCAGCGCCAGATCGTCGGCATGATCCAGCATCAGCTGATGCCATTTCATCAGGATATCCGCGCGCTCGATGTGCGTGCGCGCCCGCCAGCCTTTCATCGCCGCATCGGCGGCGGCAATGGCGGCTGTGGTTTCCTCGGCGGTGCTGTCGGGCATATGCCCCATCACGTCCCCCGTCGCGGGGTTGGTGACAGGCATATCGGCGCGGGCAATCCACGTGCCGTCGATCAGTGCGGCCTCGCGGAACAGATCCGGGTCGGCCAGGCGGCTGCGCAGGTCGGTGGTAATGGGGTTGTGTATGGTCATGGTCAAGCCTCCAGCGCGGCACAAACGGCCGCCGTTATATCATCGGTCGTGTTCTGGCCCGGGCGCGTGCCAATGCCCTTGGCGGTCGCGGCTTCGACCGCGTCCAGCACGGCGGCGGCGGCGTCTGTCTCGCCCAGATGCTCTAGCATCTGCGCACCGGACCAGATCGCGGCAATCGGGTTGGCAATGTTCTGGCCCGCAATATCGGGGGCCGACCCGTGCACCGGTTCAAACATCGACGGACCAGAGCGGTCGGGACAGATGTTGGCCGAAGCGGCAAAGCCAAGGCCGCCCTGAATGGCCGCCCCCAGATCGGTCAGGATGTCGCCAAACAGGTTCGACGCCACGACCACGTCCAGATCCTGCGGGTTCATCACCATCTTGGCCGCCATCGCGTCGATGTGCATGTGGCTGACCGTCACCTCGGGGTATTCGGCGGCCAGTTCGCGCGTGACCTCGTCCCAGAACACCATCGAATATTTCTGTGCGTTCGATTTGGTCACCGACGTCAGATGCTTGCGCCGCGCCTGCGCCTGCTCAAAGCCAAAGCGCAGGATGCGTTCCACGCCCACGCGGGTGAATATGGACGTTTCAACGGCAACCTCGTTGCCCTTGCCCTGATGCACGCGCCCGCCGGCACCGGAATACTCGCCTTCGGTGTTTTCACGGATGCACAGGATGTCAAACTCGGACGCTTTCAGCGGCCCCTCGACCCCCGCCAGCATACGGTGGGGGCGGATGTTGGCGTATTGATCGAACGCCTTGCGGATCGGCAGCAAAAGCCCGTGCAGCGACACCGAATCCGGCACCGTGTCGGGCCAGCCAACGGCACCCAGAAAGATCGCATCAAAGCCGCGCAGGGTTTCGATTCCGTCTGCGGGCATCATCGCGCCGGTCTTGAGGTAATAGTCGCAGGACCACGGAAAGGTCTGCGGCTCCAGCGCAAAACCGAACCGTTTCGCCGCAACGTCCAGCACGGTCATCGCCGCGTCAGTCACGTCAACGCCGATGCCGTCACCGGGGATCAATGCGAGTTTGTAAGTGGTCATGTCTTTCTCCTTCAACGTGCGTGATCGGGATTACAGGTCGATCAGCACCGATTTCTTGCGTCGGTTGGCGTGATAGGCCTCGCGGCCCAGATCGTGGCCCAGCCCGCTGGATTTCCAGCCGGTCGTAGGCAATATGTGATCGCGCGAGCGGCCATAGCGGTTTACCCAGACCGTCCCCGCCTCAAGCTTGCGTGTCAGCCGCATCGCACGGCTGAGGTCGCGTGTGAATAGGCCTGCGCACAGGCCATAGGTGGCGTGACGGGCCAGAGCCATGGCCTCGTCTTCCGATCCAAAGGTCTGGAACGTCGCCACGGGGCCAAAGATTTCGTCACGCACCGCTGGGTTGGTGTCATCCACGCCGGTGATCAACGTAGGCTGGTAATAGCTGCCTTCGTGGTCAAATCGCGCAGCGCCGCACAGCATCTCGGCCCCTTGGGACGCCGCTGCCTGCACGATGCTGTCGATCCGGCCCAGTTGCGTTTCTGAAATGATCGGCGAAAATCCCGGTTCGGAGGCAAAGGTGTTGGCGGGACGGTAGCGCGCGAAACGCTGGGTCAGCTTGGCCGCCAGTGCGTCGGCCACCTCGTGCGCCACGATCATCCGCGAGCCGGACACACAGGCCTGGCCCGCGTTGGACATGATCCCGCGGTCCAGACAATCCGCCGCCAGATCCAGATCGGCGTCGGCAAAGACCACCATCGGACTTTTGCCACCCAGCTCCAGCGTCATCGGCTTGATGCCGGTGCGCGCGATGTTTTCCATGATGGCCCCACCCGCGCGGGTCGATCCGGTGAACGACACCTTGTCGATGCCCGCGTGTCCGGTGATTGCGGCCCCCGTGGTCGGACCATCGCCCAGCACCACGTTGAAAATGCCCGCGGGGATGCCCGCACGTATGGCCAGTTCGGCCATGTAGAGGGTGGAATAGGGCGTCATCTCGGACGGCTTCAACACCACGGCGTTGCCTGCGGCCAGGGCCGGTCCCAGCTTCCAACCGGCCATCGAGATCGGGAAGTTCCACGGCGTAATGGCACCGATCACGCCGTAAGGTTCATCCGCGATATAACCAAAGTGGCTGTCCGACACCGGCGCCAGCGCGCCGCATTCCTTGTCCGCGAGTTCGGCAAAAAAGCGGATTTGTTCCGCCGTCACCACGATGTCACCTGTCCGCACATGCGCGTAAGGGCGCGACGAACAGATGGCTTCGAGCGCTGCAAGCGTTTCGGCTTCGGCCTCCATCAGGTCGGCCCAGGCGCACAGGGCGCGGGTCCGATCACGGGGCTGCATCCCGCCCCAGTTCGACGCGGCCAGCGCAGTGCGGGCGGCTTGAACGGCTCGGTCGACAACTTCCACATCTGCGCAGGGGATTTCCCCGATGATTGCCCCGGTCGATGGCGACACGACGTTCAACGCCGCGGGTCCGCCAACATATTCCCCGCCAATAAAATGCGCATTGGGAAGGGTCAGACCGCTGGGGTCATAGGCACAGGACATCGGACACCTCGTCTTTCATGAATTACGTACATATTTGCCGGGAATATGTACAAACAGGTGCCGAAAGAGCCGGTTGCCCGGCATCATCCGCCATCAGACTGTCGGCGACAGCAGATTATTTCGCGCGCGCATCTGGCCCCTTGTCCAGATAGGCGCTGATCGGCGCCGGACGCACGGGTGGCTGGCTGCGCAGCCGTCCGATCTTGTCGACCGGAACACCAGCTTCGGCGGCCAGAACCTCGGCACCTGCAAGCTGGCAATAGCGCCCCTGGCACCGCCCCATGCCGACGCGCGACAGTGATTTCGCACGGTTCGCTTCGGGGCCGGACAGGGACAGGGTTGTGCGCAGGTCGCCCACGCTGATGGCTTCGCACCGGCACAAGACCGTGTCGGCGGGCAGATCGCGGACCATCTGCGCAGGCCACGGAAACGCCCGCTGCATGGCGCTGGCAAAGCGTTGCATACGGCGCAGTTCCTTCAGATCGCGCTCTGTATCGGGGGCAGGCACCCCGAGATCCTGCAAACAGGCGCTGGCTGCGATTTTTCCGGCCAGTTCTGCGCCGTCTGCCCCCAGTATCCGCATCCCGTCACCTGCCAGATACACGCCCGCAGCGGCACGGCCCATGGCGTCGGTCAGCGGCAGCCATTGGTGAAACACCTTATCCCAAGCCATTGAAACACCTGCAAGATCGGCGAGGTGTGTTTCGGCTCTAAGGTGCCAGCCTAAGCCCACCATATCGCAGGGCGTCATGTGGTCACGCCCCCGCGCATCCTGCCAGTGGATCGCCACAGGCCCTGTGCTGTTCATCGCGATCCGCGTCAGCGTGACGCCTGCGTGATAGCTGCGCCCCAGCCCCGCGCGCAGTGCGGCACCGCGCAGGGTGACACGCGGACGCGCCAGCGCCATGCCAAATGCGCCTGCCGCCTGTGTGGTCAGCGGTGCGGTGTCCAGAACCGCCACGACCTGCGCACCCGCCTTGCGCAGTTGTGACGCGACCAGCGTCAGCAATGGGCCTGATCCGGCCAGAACCATCCGCCGCCCCAGCGCCACGCCCTGCGATTTCAGCGCGATCTGCGTGGCGCCCAGTGAATAGACGCCGGCGCTTTGCCAGCCGGGCACGGGCGCCAGCCGGTCGGTGGCGCCGGTTGCAAGGATCAGCTTGTCATAAGCAAGGGTATCCACGCCATCCGGCCCAAGCACCTGCGCGCCCTGCGCGCCAAGGGCCAAAACAGAACTGCGCGGGTGATAGGTCAACTGGCCCGCGTCCAGCATTCTGTCGAAACAACGGTGCAATTCCAGGGCCTTGTCCGCCTCTGACCCGTACAGGGTCTGCGGCGGCCGTGTGAACCCCTCGGGCGGGCGGCGATAGATCTGGCCACCGGCCCGCGCCCCCTCGTCCACGACGACGGGATGCAGGCCTGCCGTCACCAGCCGCTGCGCCGCGCGGATGCCTGCGGGGCCTGCGCCGACAATCAAGACGCGGGTCATGGCGCGTCGTCCCCGACAGGCCACTTATCCGGCGCGGCGGATTGCAGACGCATTCCTGCTTGCAGCTGGGTCGAACATGCCCGCAAGCGTGCGCCGTCTGACTGCCAGATCCAGCAGTCCTGACAGGCCCCCATCAGACAAAAGCCGGACCGCTGTTCGGGGCCGAACTCGGCCTGTCGCAGGGCACCGCGCGACATCAGGATCGCGGTCAGCACGCTGTCTCCTTCCAGCCCTGTCAGCACCGCGCCGTCAAAGGTGAACGACACCTTCGGGCGCGATGCCTCGGCCAGCCGGACAAGCCGTCCTGTCATTCTGCGGCCTCTTTGCGGGGCGCTGCATGGGGCAGCGCGGGGAACCGTTCGCAGACCTCAGCAAAGGCTGCGGTGACACCTTCGGGCCCTTTGCGGCCTTTCATGCGGCGGAAAATCTCGGTCTTGGTGAAGAACCGCCAGTGGATCGGCAGGTCCGCCAAAATTTGCGTCAGCAGGTCATAGGCCGTATCGGTCCACTGTGCCTCGTAGCCATCGCGTTCGGGGCCAAAATGAAAGTGCTGGGTGTGGGGCGTCATGGAGGCGCGCAGTGCGGTGGTTGCGTCCTCGTCCACCACGCCGTCGGTGATGACCACGCCATATTCATGGCGGGCAGCATCGACCGAGACATAACCGCCCAGGACATCCCGCGCGACCCGTTCCGCAGGCCGTTGCAGCGGATCACCGCGCCCGCCACCACCGGCCGAGCGGATTTCAAGCACGTCGCCCGGTTCCAGAATTGCGGTGTCGACATTGCCCAAAGGCCGCGCCTGAGGCGTGCCGGGGTTGATCATCATATCGGACAGGCCTGCGGCATGGCCGCCCAGAGTACCCCAGGGGCGAAAGAACGACCGGTCGCGGTTGCGCGCGGTGATGCGTGTGTCGGGGGAAAAGACCCGGAACGCCATTTCGGTCGCCAACCCCCCGCGCCAGTATCCCGCCCCGCCGCTGTCCTGGGCCAGTCCGTATTTCACGAACTCCACCGGCACTTCGGTCTCGGTGATCTCGATGGGTGTGTTTTTCAGGTACGCGGCATCCGCACCCGACCCGTTCGACCCATCGCGATGCGGCATCCCGCCGCCGCCGCCGACGACAGGATTGACGGCGGCAATCACCGTCTTCTGCGTGCGCTCGTCGCGGGTCATCACGTTGACGATACAGTTGTTGCCGGCAGGCGCTGCAGGCATCCGGTCGGGAATGGCCTGACTGAACGCACCAAAGATCACAGACCGCAGGCGCGCGCAGGTCAGCGACCGCATCCCCACGGCCGCCGGTTCAACCGGGTTCAAGACCGTGCCTTCGGGCGCAATGCAGGTGAAGGGCCGCGTCATGCCCGTGTTCAGCAACATGCGCGGGTTCAGCGTGTAAAGGACATAGTAGACCCCCACCAACAGGATGGTGTGGCGCGGATTGCCGCCCGAGGGCACGTTCAGCGACGACGCCAGTTGCGGGTCCGATCCGGTAAAGTCCAGCACGGCGCTGTCGCCGGTGATCCGCAAGGTCAGCTTCAGGCGGCAGGGGTTCGCTTCGTCGCTGTCTTCGTCGGCGTAGTCGGCAAAGACGTATTCACCGTCGGGGATCGCCCGCAGAATGTCACGCGCCTGCGCCTCGGACTGATCCATCAGCGCGCTGACGCCTTGCAAAAAGCCGGTCTTGCCAAAGCGCGAGATCATCGCCTGCACCTTGCGTTCGCCGGTGCTGAGCGCGCCGGCCAGTGCCTTGATGTCGCCGATGTTCAGCGCGGGCTTGCGCACGTTGGTTTCCATGATCCGCAGGATTTGCGGGTCAAAGACCCCCTCGTTCACCAGCTTCATCGGGGGAAAGCGGATGCCTTCCTGATGAATTTCGGTCAGCGAGCGGGACAGCGATGCAGGCACCGCACCGCCCATGTCGGTGTTGTGGATGTGCCCGCCCGCAAAGGCCACGATGTCGTCGCCGTCAAAGATCGGACGCCACAGGTGTGTGTCCGGTGTGTGCGTGGCCACATGGCCGGAATAGGGATCATTGGTAAAGGCCACGTCGCCGGGGCGGTAGTCATCCACCATTTCAATGGCCGGTCCGTGCGACAGGCCGGGATACCACGTCGCCCCCAGATCCATCGGAACGGCAAAGGTGTCACCGATCCTGTCCATCAGAAGAACGGTAAAGTCCTGGGTTTCCTTGACAAAGGCGGAATGCGCGGTGCGGTGCAGGGTGTGCGCCATGTTTTCGGCAGCGGCGCGCGCGTGGTTGGCCAGCACCTGAAGGGTCATTTTATCAGACATTGGATTGCTCCACGAGGCTAAGATGGATGTTCAGATGGGCATCGACATGTGCGCTTGCGCCCGGCGGCACGGCAAAGGTCGTGTCCTCTTGGGCCACAATCGCGGGGCCGTCGAACACCGCACCGCCGCCCAGTTGGGCGCGATCATAGATTGGCACATCACACCAGCCGTTGATCCAGACCGGCACATGACGGTCCGCCGTGGCCTGCTCTTGCGTGGCTTGCGACACCGGGAACGTGGGCTTTGGCGCGCCGCCGAGCGCGGAAAGGCGCAGGTTGACCAGCTCGATCTTTCCGTCGGGGTCTTCAAAGTCGTAGATGCGTTTGTGAGTTTCGTGAAAGGCCGCCGCGATCTGATCGACCGCGTTCAGCCAGTCGGGTGACAGCGCCACTTCGATCTCGAAACTTTGGCCTGCGTAGCGCATGTCTGCGGACAATCGCAGATCGGCGGTGCCGTCAAAACCTTGCGTGTCCAGCCATGCGCGGCCTTCGTCCGCCAGCGCGGCAAAGTCCTGTTCAAGCTGCGGCAGCGTCGCGTCCTCAAGCGGGGCATAAACGGTCCGGATGAAGTCGCCACGCAGGTCGGACACAAGCCCCCCCAGCGCCGACACCACACCGGGGCGACGTGGCGCGATCACGCGGGACATACCCAGTTCCTGTGCCAGAAACGCGCCCAGCATCGGGCCGCCGCCGCCAAAGGGCATCAGGGCGAAGTCGCGCAGGTCGACACCCGCGCGCGAGCACAGTTTTTCCACCTCGACGAACATTTCGGACACGGCGATGTCGATGATCGCCTGTGCCGTTTCCTCGATGCTGCGGCCCAATTGGTCGGCCAGCACACCCACGGCCTGACGCGCCAGATCGACGTTCATGCGCAACTGGCCATAGGCCATTTCCGAATGCCCCAGCCAGCCGCACACCGCCAGCGCATCGGTCACCGTTGCATCGGTGCCGCCACGGCCATAGCAGGCCGGACCGGGGTTTGATCCTGCGGATTCAGGGCCGACGCGCAACACGCCAAGTGCGCCCAGCGTGGCAATCGACCCGCCGCCGATGCCGATCGAGCTGACGGAAACCGACGGGATGTGCAGCGGAAATTCTCCGACCTGTTCATCCGTGCCATATTGCACTTCGCCGTCCACGATCAGCGCAAAGTCCGCCGAGGTGCCGCCAATGTCCAGCGTCAGCACCCGCGCTTCGCCCGCCTGGCGCGCCAGCCACGACGCGCCGATAACACCCGAGGCGGTGCCGGACAGCAACATCGACACACAGTCGCGCCGCCCCTGCCCCGCGCTCATCAACCCGCCGTTTGACCGGGTCAGCATAGCCTTGGCCGGAACGCCCTGGGCGTCCAGACGGCTTTCCAGCGCGGTCAGATACCCCGCAACGCGCGGGTGCACATATCCGTTCAGGATCGCGGTCGAGGTGCGTTCATATTCGCGGATCACCGGCCAGACCTCGGACGAGGTGAAAACGAACATTCCGGGCGTGGCGGCTTCGATCATTGCCTTGACCGATGCCTCTTGGGAAGTGTCGCGCCAACTGTGCAAAAGGGCCACGATCACACCTTCTGCACCGGCAGCTTGCGCCTGTCTGGCTGCGGCAGCGACCGAGGCGGTATCGGGCGCCAGTGCTTCGGACCCATCGGCGCGCATCCGCACCGGCACGCCGAACACCATGTCGCGGGCGATCAGGGGATCGGGCCGGTGGCAGAACAGCGAATACATATCCGGCATCCGCAAGCGCGCCAGTTCGATCACGTCTTCGAAACCGGCGTTGGTGATCAGCGCCAGTTTGGCCCCCTTGCGCTGGATGATCGTGTTGATCCCGACCGTGGTGCCGTGCACGAACCGGGTGACATATGCCGGGTCCAGCCCTTCGCGTTCGGCCAGCAGGCACAGGCCGTCCAACAGCTCGGCCCCCGGATCGTCGGGCGTCGTCAGCACCTTGAGTGACGCAACGCGGCCTGACACGGTTTCAAGCGCACAGAAGTCCATGAAGGTGCCGCCAATATCGACCCCGATCTTCCAATCGGGTTTGGGCTGTGATGCGCCATCCATGATAACGTCCTTTCGTCAGGTGCGATGCGTTCGTGCTCAAACCATCAGAAAGTGCGGCAGGGGTCCAAGACCCATGCGGGGGCGGTCCATAAGTCGGACTTATGGCCGCGAGGGCAGCCGTTCTGCGCAAAGCTTGCGGATCTCGTCGCGCATTCCCGCTTCGGCGCGCGACAGGGTTTTGCCGGTCAACGTCAGCAAGGACAAAGGCAGCTTTGGGCTGTCTTGCAGCGGGCGGGTTGTGACGCCCTGGAACTGGAGCCAGGGCATCAGCGCATCGACAACGGCAACGCCCAAACCGGCCTGAACAAAGCCCACCGCCGAAATCGATACCTCGATCTCAAGCTGGGCGGAAAAGTCATGTCCCTGCGCCCGTGCGGCCTTATCCAGTTCGACCCGTGGGCGGGTCGGGCTGCGATAGGAGATAACCGTTTCTGTTTGCAGGTCGGCAAAGGATACGGTGTCTTGCGCCGCCAGCGGATGATCATTGGGCAGCAGACAGCAAAAGGTGGTGACACCCAGACGTTCGACCATGATGTCGGGGGTCATCTGGTCGTCCATCGCCATGGCCATCGCCGCATCGCCGGCCCGCAGCAGCGCGATCAGGGACGCGATGGGGGCGACGTGGCTGCGCAGCAGAACATCGGGATATCCGGCACGGTAACGGGCCAGAATGTCGGGCAAAAGCGACATCGCGGGCGGCACCGATGCTGCGACCCGCACCAATCCCGCCTGCCCCAGCCGCAAATCCTGTGTCTTGCGCCGCAACCCTTCGAGACCCGCAAACAGCCGTTCGGCCTCGGCGTGGATTTCCAGCGCCTCGGCGGTGGGCCGCAGCCGACCCTTTTCGCGGTCGAACAGTTTGAACCCCAGTTCGTCCTCGCAATGCAACAAGATCTGGCTGAGCGCCGGCTGTGAGATGTTCAGCGACTGCGCGGCCCCGGTGACCGTTCCCACCCGCATCACGGCGGTGAACACTTCAAGCTGTCGTGCGCGCATGGAACCCCCATAAGTTCGGCTTATGAGTCATATCATATCCGGTCTTTGACGCAGGGCCACCCTGTGCGCTCTGATGCTGGAACCAAGTCACGAAAAGGGGCAAGCCGTGGATGTGATCGTTTTGGGCGGCGGGCTGATGGGCACAAGTGCCGCGTTTTTCCTGGCCCGCCGGGGGATCGCTGTCACGCTGGTAGACCCCAACGCCATCGGCGCGGGGGCCACCACGGCGTCCTTTGGCAACATCCGGCGCACGGGGCGTTTTCTGCCGCAACTGCCCCTGGCCCACCGGTCGCGGGCGCTGTGGGCACAAACCGAAACATTGCTGGGCCGCGATGTCGAGTTTCGCGCCACCGGCCATGTGCGCCTGATCTTTGATGCACAAAGCCACGCCGACATGCGCCGTTTTGCGGATGCTGCCGCGCCCTGGGGCCTGACGCTGGAAGAGCTGGACGCCACCGAACTGCGCCGCCGGTTTCCGGGTTTGGGCGCGCAGGCCATTGGCGCGTCGTTCTCGCCGCAGGACGGATCGGCCAACCCGCGACTTGTTGCACCCGCCTTTGCCGATGCGGCGGCCCGGCTGGGGGCGCATATTCTGCCGCACACCAAGGTGCAGGCAATCGCCAGGACAGATACCGGTTTTTCCGTGCAAACCAGTCGGGGTGGATTGGAAAGCGCGATTTTGCTGAACTGTGCCGGCGCATGGGGCAAGGCGATTGCCGCGCAGTTCGGCGAAGACGTGCCGTTGACCATGCACGGCCCGCAAATGGGTGTGACCGAACCGCTGCCACACCGTATCCTGCCGGTTGTGGGAATGTGGTCGCAGGACATAGGAGCCTACTTGCGTCAGGTCGAACGGGGCAATGTCGTCTTTGGCGGCGGTGTGACCCGCACACCAGTCGATCCGCTGACGGGCCATGCCAAGGCAGACCCGCGCCTGCTGGCGCAGCAACTGAAAACGGTTGTCCGCCTGGTTCCTGCCCTGAGGGATGTGGCCGTGATCCGGCAATGGTCGGGCTGTGAAGGGTATGTCGCGGATGACCTGCCGATCATGGGCGCATCGGGCACGACGCCGGGACTGTTCCATGCCTTCGGCTTTTGCGGCCACGGGTTTCAGCTGGGCCCCGGTGTTGGCGATGCGATGGCCGAGCTGATCGCGACCGGCACCTGCGATACGCCGCTGGCGCCCTTTGACATCAAGCGGTTTGCGGCATGATGTCAGAATTTCGACACCTTGCCCCATTGCGATTTGTCGAAGCGGTTCAGCTTGTACTGCAGGGTTTCGGTGATCGGGTCGCGGTTCAGCACCAGGTCAGCCACCAGATGCCCCACGCCCGGGCCGATGCCAAAGCCATGACCCGAAAGGCCAGCCGCCAGCGTCAGCCCCGGCACGCCGATGTCGGAGTCGATCACTGGCACACCGTCGGGCGTACTGTCGATGTAACCCGCCCAGCTTTGCCGCATTTCGATATCCTTCAACGCGGGCAACAAGGCACGGGCGCGGCGCAATGCGTCGTCCACATGCGCCCTGGACGGGCGGGGGTCCAGAATACGGGTGCGTTCCATCGGGGTCTGCTGATCCAGCGCCCAGATCGCGCGGGTCTCGAATGCTGCCTTCCAGGCCTGCAGGCCACCGGGCGACAGGGACTTCCAGCGTTTGGCGAACATCGGCAGGAAATGCCTGGCGCACGCGATCATCCGCAGCGTCGGATCGAAATGGCTGCGGCCCGACACGGCCACCGTATAGCCGCCGTCACGTCGGCGCGTGACCGAGGCCGCCGCTGTGTGCAGCGCATCAGGCAAATCGCCGGGCACCGGGTTCAGCGAGAGGATCGAGCTGCGGACAGACGCCTGAGGGAAGAAAATACCCGACTGGTGCAGGAAGCTGCCCGCCCATGCGCCGCCCGACAAAACCACATTCGATGTCTTGATCGTGCCACGTTCGGTCACAACCCCGGACACCGCGCCCGCACTGGTTTCAATCCCGCGCGCGGCGCAGTTCTGAACCACCGTGGCACCGTGTTTGATGGCCCCTTGGGCGATCAGAGGTGCGGCGCGGGACGGGTCGGCAATGCCGTCCGTCGGGGACCAGACACCGCCAAGCCACGACTGGCCGGTCGCGGCTCCGCGCGCCGTCGCCTGCGTGCTGTCCAGCATACGCGTGTCGACACCTTCGCCGCGCGCGAAGCGTCCCCAGTTGGCCCAGCCATCCAGTTCGGACTGGTCATTGGACAGATACAGCAAACCACAGCGCCGAAAGCCCAGATCGGCACCGATGTCTTCGGCCATTTCCTCCCACAGCGCGAGGCTTTTGGTCGACAACGGCAGTTCCCGCGCGTCGCGGTTCTGCTGACGGCACCAGCCCCAGTTGCGGCTGGATTGTTCGGCCCCGACGCGCCCCTTTTCCAGCAACACCACACGCAGTCCGGCGCGCGACAGCCAATAGGCGGCACTGACCCCCACAATACCGGCACCGATCACCACACAATCGGCATGTTCGGGCAAAGTTTCGTGTGTTTCTATGTGCATCAAAGGCGCGGGCATGAAGTTCTCCGATTTGTTGCCAAAACCTACGCCACCCTGTTCAACCACTTGTGCCGGATGTCGCCTTGCAAACAGCATTTCATGTCGAATGCGGTTGACTATAAAGGGTGGCTGCCGTTCACAAGGGGATACATGGCGCGCAGCCTCCGAAGGATAGCAGATGACAACCCGTTATAAGCTGGACCGGATCGACCTGAAGATTCTGACCGAACTTCAGCGCAATGGACGTATCACAAATGTCGAACTGGCCGATCTGGTCAGCCTGTCGCCGTCGCCCTGCCTGATGCGCGTCAAAAAACTGCAAAAGGCCGGGTACATCGTCGGATACTCTGCGCAGATCGACGTGGCAAAGCTGGGCGATACGCTGACGGTGTTTACGGAATTCACCCTGGCCAACCACCGCCAGATCGACTTTGCCCGTTTCCAGGAAGCTTTGGAAAAAGTCCCGTCCTGCGTCGAATGTCATCTGGTATCAGGTGGTTATGATTATCTGGCGAAATTTGTCACATCCTCTATCGCCGACTATCAGAACGTGATCGAAGCCTTGATCGACCGCAGCATCGGGATAGACAAATATTTCAGCTTTGTCGTGATGAAGACGCCCTTTGTCAAAGCGCAACTGCCCCTGACGGATCTGTTCGAAGACCGGATCTGACCGCATCAGCGGTCAGAAAATTGCGCGATCAGGTCCGGGTCTTGCTCCAGCGACGCCAGCCAGCCGGTGTCGAGCTTGGGGATCGAAGAGATCAGCAACCGCGAATAGGGATGTGTGGCGCATTCTGACATCTTGCTGGCGGGCAGTGCTTCGACGACCACGCCCTTGTGCATCACCAGAACATCGTCGCAAATCGCCTCGACGGTGGACAGGTCATGGCTGATGAACATGTAGCTGAGGCCCAGCTCGCTTTGCAGTTCCTTGAGCAGTTCAAGGATGGCTGCCGCGACAACCGTATCCAGCGCCGACGTGATTTCGTCACAGAGGATCAGTTCGGGTTCGGCCGCGAGCGCACGCGCCAGGTTCACCCGCTGTTTTTGCCCGCCGGACAATTCGCTGGGCAGGCGGTGACGCATGTTGGCAGGAAGGTGGACCATGTCCAGCAGTTCGATCACCCGCGCGTCACGCGCCTTGCCGCGCAGACCCTTGTAGAACGTCAGCGGGCGGCCAATGATATTGGCGATGGAATGTCCGGGGTTCAGCGCGGTATCCGCCAACTGGAAAACGATCTGGGTACGGCGCAGGTCTTCCTTGGAGCGGCTTGCAAGATCGGGTTTCAACTCCCGTCCGTCCACCAGGACGCTGCCCCTGTAGGGTGGCAGGATGCCTGCAATTGCGCGGGCCAATGTCGATTTGCCAGAGCCGGATTCGCCGATCACACCAAGATTGCGGCCCGGTTCCAGCTGGAAATTCACATCCTTCAGAATCTTGGCCACCGGCGCACCGTTCCGGATGGGTCCATAGCCTGCGTGCAGGTTGGTGACTTCGAGTATCGGTTTTTTCCTGTCCGATGCCTGCACCGGTTGCGGCGTGCGACCTGCGGGTTCAAAGGCGGCCAAAAGCTCTTTGGTATAGGCGTTTTGCGGCGCGTTCAGAATCTGCTCGGACGTGCCGACCTCTTGCACCTCGCCGCCGCGCAACACGACGATACGGTCGGCAATCTGCGCCACAACCGCCAGGTCGTGACTGACGTAGACACCGGCACAGCCTCCTGCGGCCATCGCCGATTTGAAGGCGCGCAGCACCTCGATCTGGGTGGTCACGTCCAGCGCCGTTGTCGGTTCGTCAAAGATCACCAGACGCGGATCACCGATCAGTGCCATGGCCGCCGACAGGCGCTGAAGCTGGCCACCGGACACCTGATGCGGGTAACGGTCGCCAATTGTGTCGGGGTTGGGCAGGGCCAGCGCACGGAACAGTTCCACCGCCTTGGCGCGGGCTTCTGCCTTTGGCATCAGGTTGTGAATCGTCGAAATCTCGATCACTTGATCCATGATCCGCTGTGACGGGTTGAATGCCGCCGCTGCCGACTGCGGCACATAGGACACTTCGGTCCCGCGCATCGCCGCACGCTGGCGGGTGGTCATCGCGGTGACATTGTTGTTGCCCACGCGGATGCGCCCGCCGTTGATGGAACAGCCGGGCCGCGTGTGCCCCATCAGCGAAAGGGCAATCGTCGTCTTGCCCGAACCGGATTCCCCGATCAGCGCCAGAATCTCCCCGGGCGCGATGTCGAAATCGACGCCCTTGATGATCTCGACCTTGCGCTTGGCATCGGTGACCGCGCCGATCTTCAGATCGCGGACGCTGACAAGCGGTGTGTCGTGGTTTGTCTGGGACATCATTCGCTCCTGTCGCGGATAAGGGTCGGCAGGTTGTCGATGAACATGTTCACCGAGATGGTCAGCGACGCGATGGCAATCGACGGGAATACGACCGCGGGCGCGCCCAGGCTGAGCCCTTCGATATTCTCGCGCACCAGCGCGCCCCAGTCTGCATTCGGCGGCTGCACGCCAAGGCCCAGAAACGACAGGCCCGACAACACCAGCACGATAAAGACAAAACGCAGGCCAAGATCGGCCAGAACCGGCCCCAGGATGTTCGGAAATATCTCGCGCAGGATAAGATAGGGCGTCGCCTCGCCGCGCGCCCGCGCCACGGTCACGAAATCCATGGTGTTGATGTTCACCGCCAGCGCCCGCGCAAAGCGGTAGGACCCCGGCATGTAGATCGCCGTCAGGGTCATGATCAGGATCGGAATGGACGAGCCGACGGCCGCCACGACCACCAGTCCGAACAGCAGCGACGGAATACCGTTGAACGCATCCAGCAGGCGCGACAGGATCATGTCGAACCAGCCTCCGGCCACGGCCGCAATCATGCCCAGCAGGACACCGATGGTGCAGGCCAGCGTCACGGCAGCCAGGGCGATGCCCACGGTATAGCGCGCGCCCATGATGATGCGCGAAAAGATATCGCGCCCCAGATAATCGGTGCCCATCCAGAATTCCGACGTGACCGGACCGAAATAGTCCCAATCCACAATCTCGCCCGGGGGATGCGGTGCCAGGAACGGCCCGGCGATGGCGACGATGGCCCAAAAGACGATAACCGCCAGACCGATACGTCCAACCCAGTTGAAAACGAACTTGGGACCCTCGGGAGCCTTATCTTCGGACAAGGTGTGAGACACGGTATCGGCCATGATCAACGAAGCCTCGGGTTAGACAGGATTGCAATCAGATCCGCCAGGGTGATCAGCGACAGGTAGCTGACGCAAAAGATCATGGCACAGGACTGGATCAGCGGCAGGTCGCGGGTGGACACCGCATCGACCATCAGCTTGGCAACACCCGGATAGTTGAAAATCGTCTCGACGATGATGACCCCGCCCACCAGATAGCTCAGCGACAGCGCGACCGCGTTGGCAATGGGCCCCAACGCATTGGGCAGCGCATGGCGCAGCACCATGCGCGACAGCGACGCCCCCTTGAGCAGCGCCATTTCCACGTAAGGCGTGTTGATGGTTTCGATCACCGCGGCGCGGCTCATGCGGATCATCTGCGCAGACACGACCAGCGACAAGGAGATCACCGGCATGGCATAGGCCCGAAGCATGGCCGACCAACTGTCAAGTTCGACGCCATAGCTGAGCGCGGGCAGCCACCCGAGCCAGACGGCAAAGACCAGCACGGCCAATGTGGCGACCATGAATTCAGGCACCGACACGACAAAGATCGTCAGCAAGGACACCAGACGATCAAAGATCGAACCGCGCCACATGGCCGCACAGATCCCCAGCGTCAGCGCGACCGGCACCGACACCAGCGTCACGACAGCGGCCAGACGCAGCGAGTTCAGAAGACGCCCGCCGATCAGTTCGGCGACTTCGATATTGTTGACATAGGACGTGCCCATGTCGCCTTGGGCCAACCCCAGAAGCCAATGCACGAAACGCGACAGCGCCGGCTCATCCAGCCCCATCGCCTCGCGCAGACCGGCGACAGCTTCGGGCGTCGCGGCCTGGCCCAGCAGGATTTCTGCCACGTCACCGGGCAGCATCGCCGTTGCGAAAAACACCGCGAAGGACACGATGATCAACGTCACAAATGCGATGCCCAGCCTTTGCGCAACGAGAATGTATGGCAGGAATGATCGGGTCAAAAGGCACCTCGTTTCGGTTGAAAAACGTCTGAAGGGCCGCGCAGTGTCCGCGCGCCCCCAGTTTACAGCCCTAAGAGATCATGCGTCCAGCCAGACATATTCGGCAAAGGCATAACCCATCATGCCGCCCAGCGGGTTGGCCTCGAGGCCGCCCAGCTTGGAGGTCACGGCGTCGACGTTGGAGATATAGGCGGGAATGATCGTGCCTGCTTCGTTGGCCACCATTTCCTGCATTTCCCAATACATCGCCGTCCGCTTTTCCTCGTCCAGCGCGCCACGTGCTTCGACCATCATCTTGTCGAACTTCTCGGACTTGTACTGGCTTTCGTTCCAGGGCGCCTCGGAGGAGTACAGCAGCGAGAACAGAATATCCGGCGTCGGACGCGGGTTGATGTTGCCGAAGTGAACCGGCGATTTCAGCCAGTAGTTCGACCAGTAGCCATCGGATGGCACACGGTCGACCGTCAGGTTCATGCCGATTTCCGCGCCTGCCTGCTGGACCACTGTTGCCATGTCGACGGACGACCCGGCCGCATCGGAGGCAACCATCGGAATCTCGACCCCCAGAAGGCCCGCTTTTTCAAAGTGGAACTTGGCCTTTTCGGGATCAAAGTCACGCGGTGCAAGGTTGGGGTTGTGGTAGCGGTTGGCAGAAGAAACGGGTTGGTCGTTGCCAATATCCGCCAGCCCGCGCAGAACCGATTTCTGGATCGCTTCACGGTTGATCAGCGATTTCATCCCTTCGACGAAATCCATCTGCTCGCCCGGTGCAACGTCGAGCCGGATGTTGAGGTTGGTATAGTTGCCAGCGGTCGAGATGCTGGTGCGCACCGCGTCATTCCCTTCCACCATCCGCAACGAACGGGGGTTCACCGCCGCCGCAATCTGGATGTCGCCCGAGAGCAAGGCGTTGACGCGTGCGTTGTTGTCGGGGATCGCGAAGAACTCGAAGCTGTCCAGATAGGGTCCTTGTGACTTGAAGTAGTTGTCGTTGCGCACGCCGATCGACCGCACGCCGGGTTCAAACACTTCGCTCTTGAAAGCGCCGGTCCCGTTGGCGGTGGAGAAATCGGTGGTGCCGTCCGCGACAATCATGAAGTGGTGCAGCGACAGGATGGTGGGAAGGTCGGCGTTCGGCTCCGCCAGGACGATCTTGACGGTCAGGTCGTCCACCTTGATGATCTCGGCCATCTGTTTGGCCAACGAGTTGGCTTTGGACCCCACGGCCGGGTCGAGGTGACGGTTCATCGAGTACACGACATCGTCCGCGGTCAGTGTCTTGCCGTCGTGGAACTGTACGCCGGACTTCAGCTTGATGTTCCAGGTTTGCGCATCGTCGGATTCGATGCTGTCGGCCAGCTCCATCTGCGCCGTGCCGGCACCGTCCAGGAAAGTCAGGCGGTTGTAGTAGGCACAGCAGCGGACATAGTCGGTGGACAGTGTCGCCTTGGCCGGGTCCAGCGTGTCGGCGGTGGACGACGACCAACCTGCGGCTTTCAGCGTGCCGCCCGTTGTGGGCGTCGCGGCAACAGCGGCTGTCGCATGGGACAAAAGCGTGCCCCCGGCGGCCACGGCCACACCCGATGCCATAAGCATTTTCAGCAACTCGCGACGCGATGCGCCGCGGCGGATCATGTGTTCAACCGCTGCATCATCGCGGCTGGTCCAGTTTGTGGGCGTATTTGTCATTTCTCGTTTCCCTGTTGTTGTGAAAGTTAAACCCTGGCGATCTTGCTGTCGCTTCAGGCCGCTGAGATCACGCGCCAAAGGCATCGTCGGCCGCCTGGGCCAGTTCGATCAACGCGTGAAAATGGTAATCCGGTTCGGTGAACTCACTGGGCGCGATGGTGCCGCCGTATCCGTCCTGCGCATGGCGCCGCTGAATCCAGGCGTTGGTCATGCCCAGCGCCCGCGAGATTCCGATGTCGTGGTACTGGCTTTGCGCGGTGTGCAGGATGTCGTCCTTGGAACCGCCATCGCGCTCCACGTGGGCGAACACCTTTTGGAAAAAGACGCGGTCAGGCTTTTCCGTGCCAGTGTCGTCGGTGGTGAAAGCGGCCCAGAACGGATTGCCCAGTTTCGCGGAATATTTGTCAAACGCCCAGCGCCGTGCGTTCGTCATCGCAATCAGCTTGTAACGCGTCTTGAGCCGCGCCATCGCCTCGACGCTGTCGGCAAAGGGTTCGGCCTCGCCAACGGTGTCGATCATGTACTGGCGATATTCCGGGGTGTCGGGCAGGCCGAACGCCTCGGCAATGCGCCCATAGCAACGGCCCAGATCATCCGGGAACAGGCCCGCGTCAGGTTCGTAACGCGCATCGCGATACACGGCCAGCGCAGCCTCGCCATTCAGGTCGATGCCCTCTTTCGCTGCGATGTCGGCAAGGCCACTTTTGATCGCGGCTTCAAAGTCGATCAAGGTGCCGACCACATCAAAGCTGACGTAACCGAATTCTGTCAGGGGTTTCACTTCGGTTGTCGTCGTCATCTCTTATATCCTCGGTGCGCAAAAACGGATTTTCGCAAGGTTCGTGAGTGATGCCGGGGAACCGGCTCTTGCGGTTTCTCCCCTCAGGTTTCCCTGAAACAGGTTCCGCAAAACGCCGAATGTGGGCAGGAGCGCGGCAGATTCTACTGTATTCGGGAAAACAGCGGCATTTCCCCGCAATCTGCCATTTTCCACTTAATACCCGCGATTCTGATCAACCTGACCGGGCAATTCCGCGTTCTCGCGGCTGGCGCGAACCACGGCCAGAGCATGACGCGCGCCTTCGGCAGCGTCCGTATTTGCGGCGATGTGCGGTGTGATGAAAACGCGTGGATCACGCCATGCCCAGTGGTTTTCGGGCAAAGGTTCAGGGGCGGTCACATCCAGCATCGCAGAGGTCAGAACGCCATCGTCCAGCGCCTGTTTGAGCGCATCCATATCCAGGTGCGCCCCGCGCCCTGCATGGACCAGGCGCGCGCCATGGGGCAGCTTTGCAAACAGCGTTTCATTCAAGATGCCCCGGGTTTCATCGGTCAGGGGCAGCAGACAGATCAGAATGTCCGCCTGCGCCAGAAAGTCATCCAACCCGTCAGAGGCAAAGACCTGAATCCCTTCGACAGGTCGGCCGGACCGTGACCAGCCCACCACGTCGAACTCCATGTCCGCCAGCGTCCGCGCCGCCAGTGCGCCGATGCGACCCGTTCCCATGATACCGACACGCGTGCCGCGCGCACGTGGGACCGCGTGGCTTTGCCATTGTCCGGCACGCGCCTGTTGCACATAGGTCGGCATGTTGCGGTGCAACATCAGCGTGGCCATAACCACCCAATCGCGCACCATTTCGTCAATCCCCGGGGCAAGCGTGCGCACCAATGTGACGCCCTCGGGCATCTTGGGCATGTGGTCCACCCCAGCCCCCGAGCCGATGACGACTTTCAGATTGGGATAGCGCCCCAGATCCTTTGGCGGCAGCCAACACATCAGATGTGTAATTTCCGCCGGATCGGTCACCGCGTCCTCGCCGACGATAAACCGCTCGCCCGCGTCTTCAAACATCGGCCCCCAAACGGCAGCCCGCTCGGGGGTCGACAGAAACAGGAACGCCATCAGCGCAACACCGCGCGAATTTCGGGATCTTCCAGCGTCAGGTCCAGCACGGTGCGGGTGCGTTCGACAATCGCGTCAATCTCGCTGTCGGTGCAGCACAGCGGTGGCGCATAGCCAAAGACGCCTTGCGCAAACGACCGCACGATCAGCCCCTGATCCCATGCACGGTCCAACAACCGCGTTGCCGGCTGCACCTCGGCGGGCAGCGGGGTCTTTTTGTCCTTGTCGGTCACCAGTTCAACCGCCGCCAGCAACCCGCGTCCGCGCACGTCGCCCACCAACGGATGATCGCGCAGGCTTTCCAGCCCTGCCATCAGACGCGCCCCGGCCTTGATACCGTTGTCGAACAACCCGCCTTCGTAGAGCCTGAGAACCTCAAGCGCGACGGCTGCCGAAACCGGATGGGCGGAATAGGTAAAGCCGTGGCCTACGGCCTTGGCCCCTGCCCCGTCGGCAATGGTGTCATAGACGTGGTCCGCCATGAACACCGCGCCCATCGGAACATAGCCCGAGGTCAGACCCTTGGCGCAGGTCATAAAGTCGGGCACGATGCCTTCTTCGGCGCTGGCAAAGATCGGGCCGGTGCGGCCAAAGCCGGTGATGACTTCATCGGCAATGAACAAGATGCCCAGCTCCTTGCAGACATCGCGCATCGCCTTGATCCAGCCCTTTGGCGGCACCAGAACGCCACCCGAGCCCTGGATCGGCTCGACATAGAATGCGGCGACCCTGTCTTCGCCAATCGCGGCCACCTTGGCGCGCAACTCGGCGACCGATGCGTCGATGACCGTTTTCGGGTCATCCCCCAACGGGTTGCGGTACAGGTAGTGTGACGAAATCTTGTGCTGCCAGGCGTATGGGACGCCAAAGCCGTCGTGGAAGCCGGGCAGCGCCGTCAGGCCCGCGCCCATCGTGGTGGACCCGTGATAGCCCTGCTCGACCGAGATGAACTGATCGCGCTGCGGCTGGCCCTTGGCGTGCCAGTAATAGCGGACAAAGCGGATCGTGCTGTCGACCGCGTCCGACCCGCCAAGTGTGAAATAAATATGGTTCAGGTCGCCCGGGCTGCGCTCGGCCAATTCTGCGGCCAGCCGGATCGGGGCCTCGGAGCCAAGATCGAAATAGCCGGTGGCATAAGGCAGGCGACGCATCTGTTCTGCAGCGGCTTCGATCACGCTTTCCTGGCCATAGCCTGCGTTCACGCACCACAGCCCCGCAAAGCCGTCGATCAACTGACGGCCTTCGGCGTCGGTGACGGTCGCGCCCTTGGCAGATTTCAGGATGCGCACGCCGCGCGCCTCGTGGCCGCGGAACGACGATACGGGGTGAACAAGGTGCCGGCGGTCCAGCTCGACAAGGGAATTGGTCAGCATTTCAGTCTCCGAAAGGTTCAGCCCAGTGCCTGCGACACAAGAGCATAGGTTTTGAAATCAGTAGAACGCGCCGGTAGAGGTGCCTGCGCCCGGCGCATGGCGATCCCGGTGCCTGTATGGTCCAGCCCAAGGTCTTGCGCATGGCCTGCAAGCCCGTGTTCTTCGACAAGGTCGACACGCAGGAACTGGCCCGCGCACCGGTTGGCCGCTTCGGTCAACAGCGCCCGCGCGGTGGCGGCATCTTTGGCCACGATCGGGCCAACAACCTTGCCACGCCCAAAGCTGCGGAGCATGGCAAACCCGTTTTGGTGCGTCAAGATCTCGCCCCCGGCGGCAATGGTCGCAAGCAACGCGTCCCGCGACATGCCAGAGGCCGCCGTATCCATCTGGGCCAGCCGCGCGATGTCGTCTGTCATGCCGGTCGCCACTGGCAGATCGGGCGTTGTCGGCCGCGCGATGCCCTGATGTTGCAGGATACGGCCCGTGGCCTGAAACCCCAGCTTTTCGTACAGTGGCAAGCCATCCGCCGTCGCCACCAGCCGCAGTTCGCGGGCGCCGCCAAGCGCAATGACCCGCTCCATCAGCCCACGGCCCAGACCGCAGCCCCGCATGTCAGCATCGACAATGATCATGTTCATCGTCGCCACCGCCCCAAAGCTGGAGCACAGCGCCGTTCCCACAACCTGACCGTCCGCCATAGCCACAACGCCATTGGACACTGACAGCGACAGCGCCCAGTCCTCGGCGCGGTGCGGCCATTGGACCGCCTGCGACATACGCAAACCGTCGGCCAGATGGCCCTGCGTGAAGGGTTCAAAGGTGATGTTTGCCTGTGACAGCGGTGTTTTAAGGGGTTTGGTGGAGGTCATAAGATGGTCCGTATTGTTCAGGCTCAGCGTAGCGTCGGGCGGTTGGCAGTTTCGTCTTGTTCCACTGGACAGGCAGCAGTTTCGATTACATTCCGCTGGCACCGCCGCAGGATATGCTGCCTTGCACACCTTGCGGTCAGGTGGACAGTGCGTTGCCCAATGACAGGATCATGTCGACCGCGCCCTGCAATTCGTCTTGGGTCAGGTATTCCTCGGGGCGGTGGGCACGGGCGATGTCGCCGGGGCCGCAGATGATCGACGGCACGCCTGCCTGTTGAAACAGGCCAGCCTCGGTCCCAAAGCTGACAGCGCCCAGGGGCGTCTTCCCCGAGATGTCTGCCACCAATTTCGCAAGCGGATGATCCGCATCCAGCGCCAGCGCCGGATATGTCGACATCCATTCGCCACGCACGCCCTCGTCCAGTGCGTCCAGAACCGGCGCCAGCAACGCCTGCGGATCGATCCCCGCGATTGCACGCGCTTCTATCTCGGCCTGCGCGGCCTCGGGGATGATGTTGATCGCCTGCCCGCCCTTGATCGTACCGATTTGCAGGCTGGAGTAAGGCGGCGCAAAACGTGTGTCCTGTGGCCCGCTCTCCAGCGCCTTGGCCTGCGTCGTGGCAGCCACAAGCGCGGGCAGCAGACCGTGGATTGCATTCACGCCCAGATCGGGGCGTGAACTGTGGCCCGCGCGCCCATCGGACAGCAACCGCAGCGCCGCCTTGCCCTTGTGCGCCAGCACCGGCACCAGCCCCGTCGGTTCACCCACGATACAGCCCAAGGGGGCCGCACACAGATCGGGCAGTGCCGCCAGCATATGCGGCACGCCACGGCATCCGGCCTCTTCGTCATAGGACAGGGCAATGTGCACGGGTGCGGACAGGTTCATCTGTTGCAAGGCAGGGACCGCCGCCAAGGCCGCTGCGACATATCCTTTCATGTCACAACACCCGCGCCCGATCAGCCGTTCGTCAACACGCCGCATCACAAAGGGATCGGCTTGCCATTCTGGCTCTTGCGCGGGCACGACATCGACATGTCCTGACAGGATATACCCCGGCACCGAGGCATCACCGATCGTCGCAAACAGATTGTACCGGTCGCCCTCTGGCCCCTTGAGCAAGGTAAAGGGGACGTCATACGCGCGAAGGTAATCCGCGACAAACGCCATCAACGCGCCGTTGGGCGTGCCCACGACAGTGGGAAATCCGACCAGACGGTCAAGCAGATCGGCGGGGGACAGGTTCAATGTCATCGGGCAGGCTCAGGAGGCGATAACATAGATCTTGCGCACGGTCTCGATGGTCTTCCACTGACCGACAAAGCCCGGCTTCATGACAAAGCTGTCACCGGCCCCAAAAAGAAACGTGTCGCCCCCGTCTTCGATGATCTCGACCCGGCCTGACAGGATGTGGCAAAATTCAAAGGTGTCGCCCTTGATCGAAATGGTCGTGCCGGGCGTTGCTTCCCACACGCCGGTCCTGATCTGGCCCCATTTGGCAGCCTCGGCCAGTGCCGTGTCCAGCTCCCAGGTCTGAAAGGACGGCGCGCCTTCGATCAGGCGTTCGGGGGCGGCAACATCCTTGCGCGGGGTGAAATCCGGCGTGGTGGGGACGGAAACGATATGGGGCATTGCGGGTC
Source organism: Pseudosulfitobacter pseudonitzschiae (assembly GCF_900129395.1). Taxonomy (GTDB): domain Bacteria; phylum Pseudomonadota; class Alphaproteobacteria; order Rhodobacterales; family Rhodobacteraceae; genus Pseudosulfitobacter; species Pseudosulfitobacter pseudonitzschiae. The sequence continues at coordinate 405,101 of NZ_FQVP01000004.1, read as the reverse complement.
TTTCTATACGGGCACGGGTGGTGCGTTTGACGGTATTGCCGACAAGTTGCCACCGCCCGCGCCGCTGTCGTGACCAAAGACACGCACCCAGCGGCAGGTCATGCCGCGCGCCGTGCCGCATTCGCTATTTCGTGCTTTGAAAACCCGAAACGCGGCAAGCGCTGTGGCGTGTTGCGGGTGATCATGATGCGAACAGTAACCCGGAGACCGACATGACCTTTCGCCCCAAATTCATCACCTTTGACTGCCACGGCACCATGATTTTCTTTGACATGGCCGGCGCCGCGCGTGCGCATTATGCCGACACCCTGACGCCCGAGCAGCTGGACAAATTCATCACTGATTTCTCGGCCTACCGGCTGGACGAGGTGCTGGGCGCTTGGAAACCCTATGCCGACATCGTGCACAATGCGCTGGAACGCACCTGCAAACGCAACGGCGTTGCCTTTGATCCTGCGGTTGCCGCCGATATCTACTCGCGTGTGCCAACATGGGGTCCGCACCCGGATGTGCCCGCCGGTCTGGCCAAGGTCGCGCACAAGATCCCGATGGTGGCGCTAACCAATTCGATGAATGACCAGATCCCGCACAACATCGAAAAACTGGGCGCACCCATCGCACATGTCTATACGGCGGAAAGCGCCGGTGCCTACAAGCCGCAGATGCAGGCGTTTGAGTATATGTTCGACATGCTGGGTTGCGGCCCCGAAGACGTGCTGCACGTGTCGTCGAGCTTTCGCTATGATTTGATGACCGCGCATGATCTCGGCATCAAGAACAAGGTTTGGGTGAACCGTGGCCACGAACCGGCAAACCCCTACTATGGATATACAGAAATCAAGGACCTCTCTGATCTGGCCGCCATCGTCGGGCTGTAAGGGACCGAAACATATCATGAAATACATGTCATACTGGCACGACACAGCCACGCCGTTTGGCGATGCGCAGACCGGCCCTGTCGCCGGCCACGTCGATGTCGCCGTGATCGGCGGCGGATTCACCGGGCTGAATGCCGCCCGCAAGCTGGCCCGTGAAGGTGTCAGCGTCGCCCTGCTGGAAGCCGACCACATCGGCGCGGGTGGCTCGGGGCGCAACGGTGGCCATCTGAACAATGGCATGGCGCACGGATATTCCGAGGCCAAGGTCCACTTTGGCGCCGACCGCGCGCATGCGATCTACAAGGCATACGACAGGTCGATCGACATGATCGAGGACGTCATTGCCGAGGAGAATATCGACTGCAACTTTCGTCGCTCGGGCAAGCTGAAACTGGCGTCGAAACCGTCGCATGTCGCCGGTCTGCGGGCCAGTTTTGAACAACTGAACCAAGAGATCGACCCCGACACACGTTGGGTCGACAAGGCCGACTTGCCAAGGGAAATCGGCTCGGATTCATTTCACGGCGGGATGATCTACGAAAAATCGGCGATGATACACATGGGGCGCTATGTGAACGGGTTGGCGGAAGCCGCCCACCGCCACGGGGCGCTGATCTGGGAGCGTGCGCCGGTCACAGATCGCCAACGCAGCGGATCGCGCTGGGAGCTGACCACACCCAAGGGCAAGATCACCGCCGACCGTGTCATTGCCGCGACCGGTGCCTATTCAGGGGCCTATGCGAAAAAGCCGCTGGCCTATTTCCGGCGACGGATTATTTCGGTGGGGTCTTTCATCATTGCCACCCGTCCGCTGACCCCGGCTGAAATCGCCGCCACCCTGCCGGGCAACCGTACCTGTGTCACGTCGATGAACATCGGGAACTACTTCCGCCTGTCGCCGGACAACCGCCTGATGTTTGGCGGTCGTGCGCGGTTCTCGGCGGTGTCCGACCAGCAGTCGGATGCCAAATCGGGCGAGATCCTGCGCCGTTCGATGGCGCAGATTTTCCCGCATCTGGGGGACGTGCAGATCGACTATTGCTGGGGCGGCCTTGTCGGCATGACAAAGGACCGTTTCCCCCGCGCGGGCGAGGCAGACGGGATGATCTATGGCATGGGCTATTCCGGCCACGGCGCGCAGATGTCCACGCTGATCGGTCAGGCGCTGGCCGATATGGCGATGGGCCGCCAGGACACCAACCCGCTGGCGGGCCTGGACTGGCCCAGCATCCCGATGCACAGCGGCAAACCGTGGTTTCTGCCCATGGTGGGACTGTGGTTTGGCCTGAAGGACCGTCTGTCCTGAAAACCGACGGGGGCGGCACGCGCCCCTGTCCTAACCCAGGGAATGCGACGACAGACCGTAGGTTTGCGCATTTTCCGTGGCACGTCGAAACCCGCCCAGGTGCATTTCGGTCACCGTGTCGTAAACACCCATGCCCGCAGCGGACAGGAACGCCTTGAAATGTTCACTTTGCTGGGGCGTGTCCAAACGGACAAAGCGGCCTTCGCATTGCTGGATCAGCGGTGCACACAGGCACATCGCCATCTGGTCGTCTTCTGCAACAACCGGTCCGATCACGATCCCCTTGCCAAAGGGACGCATCATCGCAAAACCGCAAACCGCGCCATCGCGTTCCACCACGACACCTGTCGAAAGATCGACCATGGCATCAAGAACCTCGGGCCGGTTCGCCCCATAGGCATGGCTGTCCAGCGCATGGATCGCCGCGCGGTCCGATGCTTCGAGCTTGCGCAGGCTCAGACCCTGCGCAAGCTTCGGCATGCGAATGGACCGCACCACGCCTTGTTGCTGCCAGATGAGTCCCACGGTCTCGAACCCTGCGGATTCATACAGGGAAAAGCCTGATTTCGTGGCCGAAAGCCGCAGGTCCAGACCTTCGCAATCTTTCAGAATACGCCGCAGCAACCGACCGCCCGCACCCAAGGCCTGCAAGCGTGGTGTTGTCACCATCATGCCGAACATCGCAAAGTCGGACCCCATCGGAAAATACATCGCAGACCCGATTGGGCGGCCGATTTCATCCAGCGCGATATATCCTTTACCCAATGACAGAAACGCATCCAGATCATGCGCACGGTGCGGCCAGAACACTGCCACTGTCAGCTCGTGCATCAATGGGCGATCGGCCAGGGTGATCGGTCGGATCGTCGCCTCGTAGGTGTCCAGCATCAACCGCTCTTCGTCGGCGGGCATCGATCGTGACATGAACGCCTTGTACCGCGCGGCGCTGGCGGCACTGCCCGAAGACTTTTTTACCATCTGTTCGTTCACGGTACCGCTTTTGGCCTGCATGTCACGCTTCCTGTCCTGAACTCTAACAGACACGAGAAACATGCTTCGTGCCGCTGCCATTATGGTCCGAAGTGTATGGTTTATTCTACCGAATACCGGTCCTGAATGACACAATCTGCTGCGCTTTGACCCAAGGTTTCCGGGCCCGCGCCCAGACTTGCGACCGCCTCCAGATCTTCGGCCATACGATCACACAGCCAGCGCGCAATCTCGCGTGCCAGCGGGCGCATCGGCCCCGGCCGCGTTGATTGCAGCCGGATCACACGCCCAGTATCGATCCAGCGCCCTTGCCATGCAGGGACCAGCCGGCCGCTGCGCAGGCTGCCTGCGACAACGTTCAGCCAGCCCAATGCAATCCCGGTGCCGTCCGTCGCGGCCTGAATGATCGCGGCATAGTCCGAAAACCCGTGCCAGACCGCTTCGCCGCGCGCCATGGCGTTCTTGCCCAGAAACGGGTCCCATATCGTGCGCGGATGGTCCGACAGGTGCAAGAATGTATGGCCCGCCCTGAGCCGCGCAGGGTCCCCGGGCAACATCCCACCATGCGACGCCAGATATTCGGGGCTGCAAACCGGCACGATCACCTCGGGCGCCAGAACGATGTCATCAGGCCCTGCCTCGGTGATCAGGGTGGCCAGGTCCACCTCGCCTGCCACGGACTTGCGCGTGCCTGCCACCAGATCAAAGCGCAGCACCGCTTGGGGAAACTGCTCGGACATGGCCGCCAGCCGTGCCCCCAGCCAGTTGGTGACAAAAGCGTTGGACAGCGACAGGACCACCTCGCTCTCGGTTGCGCCAGCTTGCGCGCGCAGGGTTTCGACCGCCTCTCCGATACGTCCCAGCCCCTCGCTGGTGGCAGCATACAGCACGCGTCCCGCATCGGTCAGACGAGCACCGCCCGCACCGCGCACGAACAATGGCACACCGACGTCCTGTTCAAGCTGCGCGATATTGCGGCTGATCGAGGGCTGCGAAATGTTGAAATCCTTGGCCGCGCGCGTAAAGCTGCCGTGGCGTGCGACCGTCTCGAACACCAGCAGCGACTTTGGCGACGTGATCAGGCGGGCCAGCTCGGTCATACGCTGAGCGTATAGGGGTTTCCTGTTTTTTCAAGCTTTATGAGGTATCCCGCGCGGGTCATGCTGGAGATTGCCAGATCAGGAATTCCGCCATGACCGCACCCAACGCCAACGATCCGCTGTTGTCCCCGTTCACATTGGGCAAGGTGCATTTGCGCAACCGGATCGTCAGCACCAGCCACGCGTCGATGAATGACGACGGCGGTATGCCCGGCGACCGCTACCAGGCCTATCACGAGGAAAAGGCGCGCGGCGGGCTGGCCATGACGATGATCGGCGGCAGCGCCATGGTCTCACGCGATTCCAGCTGGGGCGGCGGACAGCTGGATTTCAGCAGCGACCGCATCATCCCCTATCTGCAAAACCTGTCGTCGCGGGTGCACGGCCAAGGTGCCGCGGTGATGACCCAGATTTCGCATCTGGGCCGTCGGGCCAATGCATTCCACGGCGACTGGACCCCCGTGATAGCCCCCTCGCCCATCCGCGAAGTGCGCAGCCGCAGCTTTCCGCGCGAAATGGACCGTGACGACATCGACCGGGTGATCTCCGACTACGCCAGCGCCGCCAAACGCGCGCAGGACGGCGGGCTGGACGGTGTGGAAACCCTGTGCGGGGGCCATCTGATCGGTCAGTTCATGTCGCCCCTTGCCAACCAGCGCACCGACGCATTTGGCGGATCGTTGGAAAACCGCGCCCGTTTCGGGCTGATGGTTCATGAAGCAATCCGCGACGCGGTCGGGGCCGACTTTGCCGTTGGCATCCGTCTGGTCATCGACGAAGGCACACCCGGCGGGCTGACCGCCGACGACGGTATCGCGTTGGCGCAGATGTTCGAGCGCGAAGGATTGCTTGATTTCTTTGATGCGATTTACGGGCGGATGGACAGCGACCTGATCCTGTCCGAGGACAACATGCCGGGCATGTTCCAACCCGATGCGCCCTACCTGTCGTCGGTCGAACAGTTCCGCAAGGAAGTGAACCTTCCGGTGATCCACGCAGGGGGCATCCGCGACACCGCCACCGCCCGCCATGCCATCCGCGCAGGCATTGTCGATCTGGTCGGCATGACCCGCGCACACCTGACCGATCCGCATCTGGTGCAACACCTGCTGAACGGGACGGAAGACACCATTCGCCCCTGCGTCGGCTCCTCTTACTGCCTGTACAAAAAAGCGACCTGCATCCACAACGCGGCCACCGGCAACGAGTTGAAAATCCCCCATACCGTCACACCGGCAGAAACGCCGGGCCGCGTCGTTGTTGTTGGCGGGGGTGTTGCCGGGCTGGAGGCTGCGCGGGTCGCTGCACTGCGTGGTCATGCTGTCGTAATGCTTGAGGCGGCGTCGCAATTGGGAGGGCAGTTGCGTCTGGCGGCGCGCGCCTCCGAACGGGCCAACATGATTGGCATCGTCGACTGGCGCATTGCCGAACTCGCACGGCTTGGGGTCGAGGTGCGCACCAACTGCTATGCAGATTTGCAGGACGTGCTGGCCGAAAACCCGGACACGGTATTTGTCGCCACCGGCGGCCTGCCCGACCTTGGACAGATCGAGGGCGCGGATTTCTGCCAGAACACCTGGGACTTCCTGTCTGGCACCTTACCACCCGCCGCCGAGGTTCTGATCCACGATGGCACTGGCCGCGCGCCAGCCCCCTCCTGTGCGTTGCTGGCCAGAAAATCGGGCAGCAGCGTCACCTTTGCCACCAGCGATGGCGTGGTCGGGCAGGAAATGCCCTATCAAGACGGCACCGGCTTTCGGAAACGCTTTGCCGAGCAGGGGATTCAAATCCTGGGTGATCTGGACCTGCTGCGCGTCGAGCAAGCGGGGGCGCGGCTCAGGGCGACTTTTGTGCACTGTTTCAGCGGCCATTTACACACCATCGAGACCGACCAGATCGTGGTCGAACGCGGAACACAAGCGCTAAACGAACTTTATCACGAACTGAAAGCTTCGGACGCGTTCAACGGCGTAGTCCACCTTTTGGGCGACGCGGTGGCATCACGCGATGTGCACGCCGCCATACGCCACGCATATGTGGTCGCTTTGACCACCTGACGTAAAAAGGGGGAAGGTGCCCGAACACCCTCCCCCAAGTTAGACCGGAAACAGGGACCCATCCCCGGTCATGACTCCGCCTTTGTTAGCGGCGGGCCAATTGGTAGCCACGGTGACGCAGACATTGCGCGTCATAGCCCTTGCCAAATCCGTACTGGTCGCGAAAGCGCAGTGCGCAGGCCTGGGGCAGGCTGTTGGTATAGCGATAGTTGCTCGACAGGCATTTGCCGCCGAACCCGTTGATCTTGCCCTGACGGGTCTGGAAGGTGCGCAGGCAGGCCTGGGGCAAAAGCTTGCGATTGTCCGCGCGCGGCGGCAACGGACGCGGGCGCGGCGGCAGCGGGTGATAACCGGGGCGGTCATGGGGACGGTAACCGGGGCGATCATAGGGTCGGTGGTTGTCATAGCGCGTCACGTTATCATCCTTGCGGGAATTGTGGATCACCGCGCCCACAATCGCGAGGCCCAGGATGGCAGCCAGCGCGCGGGCGGTGTCATCCTGATCGGCGGCCGCAGGCGCGGCGGACAGACCGGTGATGGCGATGGACAAGCCCGCGACGAGGGCGATGAACTTGCGGTGCAGGGACCGAGGTGTGAAAACCGGCATGACGTATTCCTTTCAGACAGGATTTTGTTTTTGGTGGCCCGGCCTGCATGGCTGAACCGTGGATCAAGGATGGGTCTCCAGCCCCCGGTCACACAATAACAGCCCGTTGTTATCCAATATCAGCCGTCCGAAACCCCTGTTGTTATTGAATATCGCGCGCGCAAGGCGCACAGTCGCATCATGAAACACATTCTCCTTTCCCTTGCCTGTGCCGCCCTTCTGGCCGCACCGGTGGCGGCCCAGGCCGCCGATTGCTTTGCCGATTACAAGGCAAAGAAGGACAACCCCTTGCGCCTGCATTACGGTGTGGCGCAGGTGTCGGCCTGTGACCGTGGTGCGGCGCAGGCCGAGCTGAAGAACCGTCTGGCCGCCAGCGGCTGGACGTTGTTGCAGATCATGTCTGTGTTCGGCCCCGAAGGCCTTGATCAAAGGAAAGACAGTGCCGGACAATATTTCCTCCGCTTCTGAAATGCGCCAGACCGGCGAGCGGCTGGTGCTGGGCGGGATCGCGGCGATTGTCGCGATCCTGCTGGCGGCCGCCATCGTGTTGTTCCTGACCCTGCCCGACGCCGGTGCCTTTAACGCCCAGGTCGAGCGGATCTTTGTCGAAAACGCCGACCTGACCAGCCAGTCCGAGATCAAACTGCTTGAGATCCTCGCGCAGTCGGGCACCGCCTTTTCCGACACACTGACCAGTTACCGGTTCATCATCTTCGTTCTGCTGACCTTTGCGACCGCCATGCTGGTGGCCGCACTGGTGTTTCTGGTGATGCTGGTCGTCATGGGGCGCAGCCTGAAGCAGATCGAACGCGCGGGCATCGAGGTGAATTCGCTGCTGATCAGCCGCGAGGAAAACACCGTTTACCTGAACAACCTTGGCTTCAAGCTGACCGACGCGGCGATGGAAACCATGTCGATCCTGGCCGAGGCGCGGATGGACGACGACGTGCTGTCCGGCGTCGAGATCGAGGCGATCATCTCGGGCCGCGATGCGTCGGATTGCGAAGAAGCCGCAGGGGCCACCCGCATCAAGCGTCTGCGCGACACGCTGGGCAACCAGATCGTCAGCGAACTGCTGGTCAAGAACATTGCGCGGCGCGGATATATGCTGGCGGTGGGCAAGGACGTGATCAAGGTGATCTGACCTGCCAACTCGCTCTGGTCAAAGTTGCAAGGCGCGCTCTAAGGTGCGCCTCGCATACACCCCGGAGGAGAAACCGATGCCAGCCCCGATCAATACGTTCAAACAAGCCCTCGCCAACGGTGAAACCGTCATCGGATCGTGGCTCAGCCTTGGCACGGTCAACACGACCGAACTGATGGGCACCATGGGCTTTGACTGGCTGCTGATCGACGGCGAGCATACACCCTATGACATCTCGAACCTGCGCAACCAGCTTATGGCGCTTGAGGCGTCGCCGTCGCACGCCGCCGTGCGCGTGCCATCGGGCGAGACGTGGATGATCAAACAGGTGCTGGACGTGGGCGCACAAACCGTGCTGGTCCCCATGGTCGAAAGCGCCGAGCAGGCGCGCCAACTGGTGCGCGCGATGAAATACCCGCCCTTCGGCAATCGTGGTGTCGGCTATTCCAGCACCCGCGCCGCAGGCTTTGGCGGCATCCCCGACTACGGCCAGACGGCGGACGACCAGACTTGCCTGCTGGTGCAGGTGGAAAACCGCGCCGGTCTGGCCGCGTTGGACGAAATCCTGACCATCGACGGCATTGACGGCGTGTTCATTGGCCCCGCCGACCTGTCTGCCGACCTGGGATACATGGGCCAGCTCAGCCACCCCGACGTGATGGAGGTTATCCTGGACGCCACCCGCCGGATCGCCGCAGCGGGCAAAGCTCCCGGAATCCTCAGCGGTGACGAGGCCGTGCTGACCGCCGCCATAGAGGCCGGCGCACGCTTTGTTGCCGTCAGCATTGACGCTTCACTGCTGGCCAACGCCGCCCGCGCCTCGGCAAAGCGCTGGGTCAAGTGAGCCAAATCCCCAATTGTTCTGGATAAAAGCATCAAAACCCGGCGGCAGCCTCAGATGCTGCCGCCCTTGATCTGCGCTGCAGCCTGAGTATAGCCGCCCGCCGCCCCGTCGATGAAATGCACGTGATCGTCACGCATCATCGAGGGCACGATGCAGGTCATCATCGCCTCGCTCTGGCTGTGCATCCCATAGCGGATCGTACCTGCCTTGCGGGCATTTTCCAGGATGTCCGTCAACCGCGCCGCGGTGGCGTCGTCACAGTCCAGCGTCATCTTCAACCCGTCGTCGAACTTGCGAAAGTCCGCATTCTCCCCGACGGACCGGGCATAGCTGCGCGCATCGAAGCCGCCGATTTTCAGGCCGGTCCTGATCAGCACCCAGGCCAGGAAGCTCTCGAACAGGATCTGCCGCTTGCGTTTGGCCACGGTCATTTTGCCATGGGTGGCGCGGGCCTCGATCTCGGCGCCTGCGGGTGGCCAGCCTGCACCGGGTCCGTCGACGGGTGCGGGGTGACCGTTGCGCTCCAGATCGCCGACCACTTTCAACACATCCCGGATCAAGGCCGCGACGGCTGTGTCATCCGCGCCTTCTTCCGGCTGGATCAAGATTGACAGGATCTGCCCGTTGCGCGCCTTCATCTGGCTCCAGCGGCAGGACAGGCCGGTCAGGTCAGGCTGGGTGCCTGCAGGTGCATGGGGCAGGTCGAACTGACCGCGCTTCATCTCGGCCTCGGCCCAGCTGATCCCGCCACCGGTGAACATGGCGTAATCCACACCCTGTGCGGCCTGATACCGTGCCACAGCGACGTCGCGTCCCGCGCTGCGGATCGCGGCCACCGGCACCATTGCCACGCGCAGGGTCAGGCCGAATTCCTCGGCGGCCCAGACACGCACCTCGGACAATGCCTGCGCCGCTGCGTCGGCATGTTCGGCCGGACAGGCAAAGGCCGCCCCGTCGCCGCCAAAGATGAAAGGAAACGCACGTCCTTTTGCCAGGTTGATCTGCGCCGAGATCACCGCGGCGCCGATCATGTTGACCGTCTTGTAACGCCCTTCGGCAATCGCCTGCGTGGACCCCACGATATCTGATGCACCCACCACCCAGTCATCGGGCAACGGCGTATAAAGCGACTGATCTGACAGCTTGGCAAAGGCGTCCTGCAGGGGCAGCTGATCATAGAAGTCGCTCATCCGGTCTCTCGCTTTCTGCTCTCGCGGCATGCTTGCCCTTATACCCACTCTTGCACGGGCGTGGTGTCCGTGTAACCAAGCTTCACCAAAGCTTGAAAGGCCGTACCATGCGTTCCGGACTGTTTCTTCTGGCGCTGGCCTATGTGCTGAGCCAATTTTTTCGCGCCTTTCTTGCGGTGTTGGCCGGTCCGCTTGAAAGCGATCTGGGCCTGACACCGGATGATCTGGCCTTTGCTTCGGGCCTTTGGTTCCTGTCTTTTGCTGCCATGCAGCTTCCTGTCGGTTGGGCGCTGGACACCATCGGCCCGCGGCGCACTGCAGCCACTTTGCTGCTTGTGGGCGGCGGTGGCGGGGCAGCGCTGTTCGCGATGGCGACAAACGCGGTGCACATCGACATTGCCATGGTGCTGATCGGGATCGGCTGTTCGCCGGTGCTGATGGCATCCTATTACATTTTCGCCCGCGAATTTCCGCCCCTGCAATTTGCCACGCTGGCGGCGTTGATGGTCGGCGTTGGAACCGTGGGCAATCTGATCGCATCCTACCCCATGGCCATGTCCGCAGAGATGATCGGCTGGCGCGCGTCCATGGGCGGGCTGGCTTCATTGTCGGCAGCAGTGGCCATAGGCGTGGCGCTGACCGTGCGCGACCCCGCCAAGCCCGAGAGCGATCTGCGTGGATCGGTGTTCGACCTGCTGAAAATGCCGGTGCTGTGGCTGATCCTGCCGCTGACCTTCGTCCACTATGCCCCCGCCGGAGCCATCCGCGGGCTGTGGATCGGCCCCTATCTGCGCGATGTCTTTGACGCCAGCCAGTCCCAGATCGGCATGGCGACACTTATGATGGGCCTGGCGATGATCGCGGGCGTGGTCATGTATGGCCCGCTCGACCGGCTGGTGGGCAGCCGCAAATGGGTGAACTTTACCGGCAATGCGCTGACCGCCGCCGTGGTGCTGACCCTGTGGGCGTTGCCACAGCCCGGCATGTGGACTGCCGTGGCACTGATGTGTGCCGTAGGCCTGTTCGGAGCGTCCTTCCCGGTCATGATCGCCCACGGTCGCAGCTTTGTGCCGCCCCATCTGACCGGGCGTGGCGTGACCCTGCTGAACCTCTTTGGCATCGGCGGTGTCGGGCTGATGCAATTCGCCTCTGGACGGCTGCACGCAGGCGCGCAGGGCGGCGATGTGGCGGCACCCTATGCGGCGATTTTCGGGTTCTTCGGGCTGGCTTTGGTCGCCGGTCTGGCCGTCTACCTGTTTTCCCGCGACAACACCGCCTGAAAGGCGGGCGCGTGCCCCTTTCAACGGGGGACCAAGCGGTATATGGACGCCAAGCACCCAATAATGGAGAATCGCAATGGGTTATCGCGTCGTCGTCGTTGGCGCCACCGGAAACGTGGGCCACGAAATGCTGAACATCCTGGCAGAACGCCAGTTCCCGGTGGATGAAATCACCGCTCTGGCCAGCCGCAAGTCGTTGGGCACGGAGGTCAGCTTTGGCGACAAGACACTCAAGACGAAGGATCTCGATACGTTCGATTTCACGGGCTGGGACATTGCGTTGTTCGCGGTAGGATCGGAAGCGACCAAGAAATACGCGCCCATTGCCGCCAAGGCGGGCTGCTATGTCATTGATAACTCGTCGCTCTATCGCTACGACGCTGACATTCCGCTGATCGTGCCCGAGGTGAACCCCGAGGCCATCGAACTGGCCGTCAAGCGCAAGATCATCGCCAACCCCAACTGTTCGACTGCACAGATGGTCGTGGCGCTGAAGCCGTTGCACGACCGTGCACGCATCAAGCGCGTTGTTGTCAGCACTTACCAGTCGGTATCCGGTGCGGGCAAAGAAGGCATTGACGAGCTGTGGGACCAGACCAAGTCGATGTACAACCCCACCGATGACAAGCCTGCGCGCAAGTTCACCAAGCAGATTGCGTTCAACGTGATCCCGCACATCGACGTGTTCATGGACTCGGGCGAGACCAAGGAAGAGTGGAAGATGGTCGCGGAGACGAAGAAAATCGTCGACCCGTCCATCAAGGTCACGGCAACCTGCGTGCGGGTTCCGGTCTTTGTCGGCCACTCGGAAGCGATTAACATCGAGTTCGAAGAGTTCCTGGACGAGGACGAAGCCCGCGATATCCTGCGTGAGGCACCCGGTGTCATGGTGATCGACAAGCGCGAAGACGGTGGTTATGTCACGCCGGTTGAATGCGTTGGCGACTTTGCCACGTTCATCAGCCGCATCCGTCAGGACAGCACCATCGACAACGGTCTGAACCTGTGGTGCGTCAGCGACAACCTGCGCAAGGGCGCCGCCCTGAACGCGGTTCAGATCGCCGAAGTGCTGGGCCAGCGGATTTTGAAAAAGGGCTGAATTCCGCCGAAATATGTACAGATTTCAAGGGGCGCTGCACGGCGCCCCTTTTCTTTTGGGCGCTGCTTTTGCACGCTGGACCCATTGATTTTCAAAAGGTCCCCGATATGCGCTTTGCCATTTTAGCCCCCGTCGTTTCCCTTTCTGCCCTACTGGCCCCGCTGGCGCTGTGGGCTGACACGCTGACCGTCGACAGCGCGCCCAGCGCCGTGACGGTCTATCCCTATGGCGCGCAAGTGACACGCACGGCCACGGTGACGTTGCCGCAGGGCACCCATGACCTGGTGCTGCCCGACCTGCCGCAAAACGTCGATCCGGGCCGCATTTCGGTCAAGCTGGCGGGTGCGCAATTGCAGTCGGTGTCGTTCCGCGACCGCAACCAGCCCCCCGGCCCCGATCAGGACACACCCGAAGTGACCGCCGCGCGGGATGCGTTGAAGGCGGCGGAAACCGCGTTGGGCGCGCTGGATGACCGTATTGCGCTGGCGCAGGTGGCCGTGCAGGCGGCCAAGGCCCAGACCGATTTCCTGACCGCGCTTGGCACCTCCGAGGCGCTGCCGATGGATGTGGCGACCCTGCGCGAACTGGCACAGATGATCGGGGATCAGACCCTTGTGGCAGGTCAGGTCGCCGGACAGGCGCAAACGTCGATCCGCATCCTGATGGAAGAACGCAAGGACCGCACCGAGGATGTGGCTGACGCACAGGCCGCGCTGGATGCGTTGCTGACGGCCGATCAGGACCGCACCCGCCTGACCCTGACCGCAACCGCGCAGGCCGCGGGCGAGGCGACGGTCGAGGTCAGCTATCATGTGGATGATGCCGCCTGGGCCCCGGTCTATAACCTGCGCCTGACAACGGGCGACACGTCATCTGTGGAACTGGAACGCGGCGCGGCCGTGCGGCAGTACAGCGGCGAGGATTGGGGCGACGTGTCGATGACACTTGCGACGGTCCAACCCAGTGGCCAGACGTGGCCCGGAACGATCTATTCGGACCTACGACGTATCGAGGACCCGGCCAAACCCAAGGCCCGCATGAACGCGGAAGCGGCGTTGGGGGCAGCCGCTGACATGGCGCCACCGTCGCCAGTGCCCGAGACCATACAGGAACCGGCCATGGCCGTCGCAATGTTGGATGGTCCCAGCGTTCAATATGCCTTTCCCCTGCCCGTCAGCGTGGCCAACGGTGCCGACGACGTCCGTATCGCGCTGGACAAGGTCGGTTTTGACGCCGACGTCTACGCCCGCGCGGTGCCGCTGAGCGACAGCGTTGCCTACCGCATGGCGCGTATGACCAACACCACGCAGGAACAGCTGCTGGGCACCGACCTTGCCACCGCCTTTGTGGATGGGCAGATGGTCGGGCAATTCAACTTTGCCCCCGTAGCACCCGGTCAAGAGGTCGATATCGCCTTTGGCCCCATCGAAACCCTGCGCCTGAACCGTGTGCGCCTGAACCGCAACGAAGGCGACCGGGGCATCATCTCGCGGTCCAACGAGATCACCGAAGCGACGCGCATCGACATCGAGAACACGGGCGCGAAACCGTGGCGGGTCGAATTGTTCGACCGTGTGCCGGTGTCCGAGCAGGAAGACCTTGAGATCGACTGGAGCGCGCAACCTGCCCCCACCGTCACCGACCACGAGGACCGCAAAGGGGTCCTGATGTGGGACTTGACAGTGGCCCCCGGTGACGAATCGAATGTGACGCTGGAGGTGGATATGAGCTGGCCCGAGGGGAAAATCCTGCGCTGACCGGATGTGCGCGTTGCAAAGCTTACCCCGCTGTTAACCACAGTCGGCCTGAGCAGCCGAGAAAACACAAGGCCGGAGGATTTGTTTTGTCCGGCATATATACGGTAAGATGTTGATTCCAATTAACTATTTGAAATTCTCACAAACTAACCGCGCTGTTTAACGATTGGCGCAAACAATCCTTAACACCTGTCGGGCTATGGTGTTTCTGTCGACGGATGTAACGCATTGCGACGCGACAGCATCCCGCTGACATCGGCCGCCCGTGTGGGGACATGGGACAACGGCCACAGGTAACTACGGCTCCGGGGGGAGTCTGATTTCGATGCGGCTCCGGGGGGAGCCGACCAGCCAGTGCCGCAAAAGCGCACTTGGCGAAAGCCGCCGCAAGCGGACGCGCTTTCGAACCATAGTTCACATGCCTTCAATCAAAAACGATGATTGTCAGCTGCCATATCGGTTCAGGGGTGGACCGGCGTCGGCTGTTCAAGGTCAGGCCCAGGGTACTGCGGCGGTTGCTTTGCGCTCCGCCGGGTGCAGTCCCCAGACAGGCCGGACGCGCATGGAACATAAATTCAAAAGCGGCGATGCTGTGGGAGGCATCGCCGCTTTTTTCTTGGGGTTCAGATTGTCGAGACCGGCAGGAACTTCTTGTCCTGATGGTTGTAATACTCCAACCCGCCCTCGCCGATGTCCATCCACAGCCCGTGCATCGTCAACTCACCCGATTTCAGGCGATCGGCCACAAAGGGGAAGGTCAGCAGGTTTTCGAGCGACGCAACAACCGCGTGTTTCTCAAGCTGCTGGATTTGCACCTGCGGGTCCGTCTCATCCGCGACCAGATCGTATTTCGGACGCAGGATATCCATCCAGCGGCCCACAAAGCTGGTTTTTTCTTCCAGCTCGGGCGCTTTGCCCTGACACATGTCGATGCATCCTTTGACGCCGCCACAGTTCGAATGACCCATCACGATCAGATGCGCCACTTTCAGAACTGTCACCGCGTATTCGACCGCGGCAGATGTGCCGTGATGGTCGCCGTCCGGCTCGTAGGGCGGGACAAGGTTGGCGATATTGCGGTGGATAAAGAATTCGCCCTGGTCCGCGCCAAAGATCGACGTGACGTGCACGCGGCTGTCACAGCACGAGATCATCATTGCACGCGGGCGCTGCCCTTCGTTGGCCAAGCGGCGATACCAGGCCTGATTGTCGGCATATCCGGTGGCTTTCCACCCATTATAGCGTTGCAGCAGATAGCTGGGCAGTGGCTTCACATTATGCATCTGTAACGGTCCTCTCACTTGAGCCTCGGGGCGGGTGAGGCCCGCGATACAGCGAATTGTTCTGAATTTCGAGAGAAAATCGTCGCCTGCCCCACCGCATGTCAACCAAATGCAAACCCGTAAAGCCCTAAGGTGCGCAAAGGGCCGTGGGGGTCCATCAAGGGGTGACCGAGACATGAGCTATGTGACTAAAATCAATCCATCCGAACCTGTGGCCGTCAACAACGCCAGACTGGGTGCGCTGTATGCCGAAATGGGCGAGGTGTCTGCCGAAGATATCCTGTGTCGCGCCATGGAAGAGCTGGCGCTGCGCATGTCGCATTGCGAGCGGCTGTTTCGCACGGACGATCATGCGGGCCTGCGCAAAAGCGCGCGGTCACTGATCGCCATCGCCGAACAGATCGGCATGGATGTGCTGGCCCGGGTGGCGGGCGACGTAACCTATTGCATCGATCGCAAGGACACGGTGGCGCTGGCCGCCACGGTGAACCGGCTGATGCGCACCGGCGAAGGGTCGCTGACGGCGGTCTGGGACCTGCAGGACATCACGCTTTAGGTCAGGCAGGGCTTGCGGGCCGCCGCAGGCCCGTTAGGTTGTGCGCAATCTCCTAACAAGGTTGCGCACATGCCCCTGACCCAGTCCACATTCACACGCACCGACACCGCCATTCCGCTGATCGTCGTTCCCGAAGACACCTGTGCCGACTGGCTGGCGTCGCTGGACGCGCCTGCACAGGCCTGGGCCGAAACCACGGGCTTTGCCGGCAAGATCGGGCAGGCGCTGGTGATCCCTGACATGGACGGGGCGGTGCAACTGGCCGCTGTCGGCTATGGCTCTGCCACGGATCGCGGGCGCGGGCGGTTCCATGTGGCGGCCGCGCTGCCCAAATTGCCCGCCGGCACCTATGATCTGCGCGGTGATTTGTCCGCCAGCGCGCTAGAGGCCGAGGCCCTGGGCTGGCTGCTGGCCTCCTATCGGTTTGACCGCTACTGCGCCCAGAGCCCGGCCCGCGCGTTGCTGATCGCACCCGAGGGCGTCGATTCAACCCGTATCGAGGCCATCGCTGCGGGCGAGGCGCTGACCCGCGATCTGATCAACACGCCCGCCTCCGACATGGGGCCGCCGGACCTTGAGGCAGCGGCCAAGCAACTGGCCGAAGACTTTGGCGCGGATATGACAGTGACCGTTGGCGACGACCTGCTGACCGACAACTTTCCCATGATCCACGCTGTTGGCCGCGCCGCCGACCGCGCGCCGCGCCTGATCGACATGACCTGGGGCACGGCGGGTCCAAAGCTGACGCTGGTGGGCAAGGGCGTGTGTTTCGACACCGGCGGGCTGAACCTGAAGCCGGGTGCGTCGATGGGCCTGATGAAAAAGGACATGGGCGGGGCGGCCGCGGTGCTGGGCCTGGCCCGCATGATCATGGCGCTTGAACTGCCGTTGCAATTGCGCGTGCTGATCCCTGCGGTGGAAAATTCGGTCGCAGGCAATGCCTTCCGCCCGCAGGATATCCTGACCTCGCGCAAGGGGCTGACGGTCGAGATCAACAACACCGACGCCGAGGGCCGTCTGGTTCTGGCCGACGCGCTGGCGCTGGCGGATGAGGGCAAGCCCGACCTAATCGTGTCGATGGCCACGTTGACCGGTGCCGCCCGTGTCGCCGTGGGGCCGGATCTGGCGCCCTACTATGTCGACGATCTGTCGCTGGTCACGGCCTTGGAACAAGCCGCTGAGGCGGTCAGCGATCCGGTCTGGCGGATGCCGTTCCACGCCCCCTACGAGGCGATGATCGAACCCGGCATCGCCGATCTGGACAACGCGCCCAAGGGCGGCTTTGCCGGGTCGATCACCGCTGCCCTGTTCCTGCGCCGCTTTGTCACCGACACGCCCCGCTACATGCATTTCGACATCTACGGCTGGCAACCGTCCGAAGCGCCCGCCCGTCCCAAGGGCGGCTTGGGCCAAGGTACGCGGGCACTGCTTGCGGCACTGCCTGCGGTGCTCAAACTATGACCGACCGTCGCAGCACGCCCAATCCCGCGTGGGTCGACAGCAGCGCACCTGCGCAGATCGGTGTGGCGCTGACCGACCTGCTGGACGCCCCGAATGGCATCCGCGACCGGCAGCTGGTCTACGGCGATCCGGTCACTGTTTTGGGCGCACAGGACGGGCACAGCTATGTCCGTGCTGACCGGGACGGCTACATAGGCTTTGTGCCCACCGCGGCGCTGGCCGAGGCCACGCCACACACCCACCGCATCATCGCCCGCGCCAGCCACGCCTATGCGCGCGCTGACATGAAGTCGCCAGACCGGGTGGCGCTCAGCTTTGGCAGCCGCCTGACGGCGCTGTCCGAAACGCCGAAGTTCATCGAAACCACCGCAGGATTCATTCCCAAGCAGCACATTGCGCCCGAAGGGCAATGGCACGACGATCCCGCCGCCATCGCCGCGCTATTCATTGGCACGCCCTACCTGTGGGGCGGCAACTCGGGCACCGGCATCGATTGTTCAGGCCTTGTTCAGGCCGCCTGCCTGGCCTGCAACATCCCCTGCGACGGCGACAGCGACCAACAGGCGCGCAACCTGGGCACCACCCTGCCCGAAGGCACCCCGCCCCAGCGCAACGATCTGTTCTTCTGGAAAGGTCACGTCGCGCTGGTCTATGACGCCAATACCCTGATCCATGCCAATGCGCACCATATGTCCACAACCTTCGAACCGATCAGCGACGCGCTGGCCCGTATCGAACAATCAGATAGCGGACGCACAGCGCACAAACGCCTCTGATTTCATCTTGCCAGAAAACTCCGGGGGAGGCGCGCAGCGCCGGGGGCAGAGCCCCCAAACACGCGTGCGATCTCACTCGACCGCGCGGATCAGTTTGCGCTCCAGCACACGCAGCACGGTTTTCAGGTCCGCACCGCGTCGCAAGATCTGCCCGTCCATGCCGATTACCGCATACATGCCCTGTTTGCCCCGCAGTTTGGGGCGCTTTTCGATGCGGTACATCGGATGTTCGGCGGTGCGGCGGAACACGGAAAACACGGCAACGTCGCGCAGACAGGAAATCCCGTAGTCACGCCATTCGCCTGCCGCCACCATCCGGCCATAGAGCGACAGGATCAGCGCCAATTCGGGGCGCTGGAACGCCACCTGTGGGCTGGGCATCTCGCGCAGATTGACGGGGGGTGGCGTGTGCAATGTCATGCTATAACAGTTGCGTTGAAAACCGCGCAAATCAAGCCCCTTCAACGGCATGAGACTTGAAAGCGTTACAGTTTGCAGGCAACTTGACTAAACTTGGAAACATGAGGTGATCCATGACCCCGCAAGACCGCGCCGAACGCAGTGCCCGCGAGATGCTGCAAGGCGATACCGCCAGCCAGACGCTGGGCATGACGATCACCGAAATCGCACCGGGGCAGGCCACTTTGACCATGCCGGTCAACGACACCATGTTGAACGGGCACGGCATTTGCCACGGTGGCTATATCTTCACGCTGGCTGACAGCGCCTTTGCCTTTGCCTGCAACACCTACAACCAGCGCACCGTCGCGCAGCAGAACCAGATCACCTACCTGGCCCCCGGCCAGCCGAACGACACCCTGACCGCCCGCGCGGTCGAGGTGTCGCGTACCGGACGGTCGGGCATCTATGACGTGACTGTGACCGCAAGCGACGGCACCACGCTGGCGCTGTTTCGCGGCCTGTCGCGCACGATCAAAGGCCAGATTTTCCCTGAGGAGGAGGGCAACACATGAAAGACCTGACACCGGACAAGGCAAGCCTTGATCCGATCGAGCTTGCCTCGCGCGATGAAATCTCGGCCTTGCAGCTTACGCGGCTGAAATGGTCGCTGAACCACGCCTATACGAACGTTCCGCATTACAAACAGGCTTTTAACGCTGCGGGCGTACACCCCGACGATCTGCACAGCCTGTCGGACCTGTCCAAGTTTCCGTTTACCGTGAAACAGGATTTGCGTGACAACTACCCGTTTGGCATGTTTGCCGTGCCGCGCGAACAGGTCTCGCGCATTCACGCCTCGTCGGGCACCACGGGCCAGCCCACTGTTGTCGGCTATACCCGCAACGATCTGGATGTCTGGGGCAGCGTTGTCGCCCGCAGCCTGCGCGCCTCGGGCCTGCGCCCCGGCGATCTTTTGCACAACGCCTATGGTTACGGGCTGTTCACCGGCGGTCTGGGCATCCATCTGGGTGCTGACAAACTGGGCCTGTCCACCGTCCCGATCTCGGGCGGCATGACACCGCGCCAGGTGCGTCTGATCGAGGATTTCAAACCCGACGGCATCACCGTCACGCCATCCTATACGTTGTCGATCCTGGACGAATTCAACGCCCAGGGGCTGGACCCCCGCGATTGCTCGATGAAGGTCGGCATTTTCGGCGCCGAACCCTGGACCAACGCCATGCGCCGCGAAATCGAGGATGCCTTTGATATGCACGCGGTCGACATTTACGGCCTGTCCGAAATTATGGGGCCGGGTGTCGCCAACGAATGCGTCGAGACCAAGGACGGGCTGCACATCTGGGAGGATCATTTTTATCCCGAGGTCATCAACCCGGAGACCGGCGAACTGGTCGCCGACGGCGAACAGGGCGAGCTGGTCTTTACCTCGCTGACAAAGGAAGCCTTCCCGATCATCCGCTACCGCACCCGCGATCTGACGCGCCTTTTGCCGGGAACCGCCCGCAGCATGCGGCGGATGGAAAAGATCACAGGCCGCTCTGACGACATGATCATCCTGCGCGGCGTCAACGTCTTCCCGACCCAGATCGAGGAATGCCTGATGGCCACCGCCGGACTTGCGCCCCACTTCCAGATCGAGCTGACCAAGCCGGGACGGATGGACCAGCTTTGCGTTCTGGCCGAAGTGGCGGACGCATCGGTGCTGGGTGACGCACGGGACGCGGCGGCCAAGGCGCTGTCGGACCGGATCAAGCAGATCATCGGCATTTCGGTCAAGGTGCAGGTGTCCGACGTGGGCGGCGTGGCCCGCTCCGAAGGCAAGGCCGCGCGGATCATCGACAAACGGTGAATGGTTTGGGGGCGTGGTCCTGCGCTGTGCCCCTGAACCTGCCGGCTGGGTATGGACCGAAAGGTATCTTGCGCGTGCGCCGTCAGCGCAGGTCCGAGACCGTGCCCACCGGATACACCAGACAGGGATCAAGAAGGATCTGCGTGTCGGAATAGCGGTTATAGCCGCCCGCGAACATGATCTCCTTGCCCGTGATTTCCTGCGGGGCATAGGTGACGCACATGACCTGTATGCCCTCGGGCGCGCACATGATCAGATAGGCCAGCGCTCCGTCCCAATGGTTTTCGATGATCGCGCCCGTGATGTTCATTGTGATCCTGCCGTTGTAGTCCGGCACGCGATCAATCCAATTCGCAATGGTTTCGCAGGTTGCTGGCGTCCCAAAGCCCTCGCCCTGTCGAAACGGTCCCTCTTCATCAAAAAGTGGCGTGTCGTCAGCCAGGACAGGCGACGCCAATAGCGCCAGGACCCCGATGATTGCCGGAAAGCAGGTGGACGGCATTTTGTGCGTTCTTTGCGGTTGAAGGACGGATTTGCGAATCCGGTGATCCGAAAGGTTCTGTGCCTGAATTCTACGACCTGACAGGGATTGCTGCAAATGTGGCATCCGCCAGGTTCCGCTTGCCGCGACCAATCATGCCGCGGGGACGTGATTCAGATACAACAGGATTGTCCAACCCCGTCACGCACCATAGCGCGCCATGAACATCTCGACGGCGCCGGTCACGACGCGGTCGATGTCCTGTTGGGTCACGCCGTCCATGACGCCAAAGATCAGACGTGGCCACAAATCGGCCTTGCACAGCTCGCCGAACTGATCGGCGGCCAGTTGCATATCATCGATCACCAACTCGCCCCGCGCCACGGCGGATTCAAAGTAGCGAATCAATTCACCCTTCATCACCATCGGACCCGAGGCATAGAACTGTCGGCCCAGATCGGGGAATCGTTCGCTTTCTGCGACACAGATGCGGAACATCTGTCGGCCAAAGGTCGAGGTGAGAAAAGCCAGCAAATGCCGCGCCGCCTGGTCCAGAACCTCGCGCGGATGGCCGCAACTGTTGATCATGTCCACCGCGGCTTGCGACTGACGCCGACATTCGCCTGCGGCGACCTCCATGAACAAAAGCCGTTTGTCGGGGAAATAGCTGTACAGCGTCGCCTTGGACACGCCCGCCACCTTGGCGATCTGGTCAACGCTGGCGCCCTCGAACCCGTCCACCAGGAACACCGACCGCGCGCCTTCAAGAACCTGATCGAACTTGCGGCCTTTGCGGATGGTGGAACTGTATGTGTTCATGAGACTCTTACCTTGGGTGCACCAGATATAAACTGCTTGGTTCAGTTCGCACAGCACATTCCCGCAAGACTTCACTTTTGCTTGTGAAGCGGATGGCGTCGCGTATATTAGAATCATTCTAATAAAGATGCAGAAAGATCTCCCATGCGCTTCAACCTTGCCCGCAAACGGTTTCGCGATCTGGACGAACAGGAAATTCTGGCGCTGGCGATTTCCTCCGAGGAAGACGACGCGCAGATTTATCGCGGTTATGCCGAGAGCCTGCGCGCCGATTACCCGGCAAGCGCGGCTGTATTCGATGGCATGGCCGCCGAGGAAGATACCCACCGCCAACGCCTGATTGACCTGCACAGCGCCCGCTTTGGCTCGGTGATCCCGCTGATCCGGCGCGAGCATGTCTCGGGTTTCTATGCCCGCCGCCCGGTCTGGCTGACACATAACCTGGGTCTGGAGCGCATCCGCGCCGAAGCCGCCGCGATGGAGCATGATGCCGAACGGTTCTATCTGGCCGCTGCTGCGCGCACGCAGGATGCCGACACGCGCAAACTGCTCGGCGATCTGGCCGCCGCCGAAGCAGGCCACCAGACGGCCGCCGAGGATCTGCACGACCAGCACCTGACCGAACAGGCGCGCGCGACCGAAGATGCCGTCGAGCGCCGTCAGTTCATCCTGACATGGGTGCAACCGGGGCTCGCGGGGTTGATGGACGGGTCGGTGTCTACGCTGGCGCCGATCTTTGCCACCGCCTTTGCCACGCACAACACATGGACCACATTCCTGGTGGGCCTTGCCGCATCCATCGGTGCGGGCATCTCGATGGGCTTTACCGAGGCGGCATCGGACGATGGTGCGTTGTCGGGGCGCGGTTCGCCGATCAAACGCGGGCTGGCTGCCGGGGTCATGACCACGCTGGGCGGGCTGGGTCACGCGCTGCCCTACCTGATCACCGACTTCTGGACTGCAACGACGGTCGCCTTTGTCGTGGTGTTCATCGAACTGTGGGCCATCGCCTGGATTCAGAAAACCTACATGGACACGCCTTTCTGGCGCGCGACCTTACAGGTGGTTCTGGGCGGCGCGCTGGTC
This sequence comes from Pseudosulfitobacter pseudonitzschiae, assembly GCF_900129395.1. Taxonomy (GTDB): domain Bacteria; phylum Pseudomonadota; class Alphaproteobacteria; order Rhodobacterales; family Rhodobacteraceae; genus Pseudosulfitobacter; species Pseudosulfitobacter pseudonitzschiae. Next base: position 382,115 of record NZ_FQVP01000004.1, on the reverse strand, counting down.
TTTGCGGCGGGGGTTTTGATCGGCAGCGGATAGACAGCCTGCAAATGGCACGTTATCCCTGTGCCCAATGTTGGCCATCTTCCTCAAGACGTTGCCGTTTTTCGCGCTGATCGGCCTGGGTTACTGGGCCGGACGCGCGCGTTTTTTCAGTCAGGAGGCGACCGCCTATCTGACCAAATTCGTGTTCTACTTTGCCCTGTCGGCCATGCTGTTCCGGTTTTCCGCCAACCTTGGACTGGCCGAAGTCTGGAACGGGCGGCTCGTGGCGGCCTATCTTTGGGGCACGCTCTTTGTCTACGGGATTGCCACGATCGTCGGCTACCTGCGCCACCAAAGCACCGAGGTCACCGCCATCGAGGCGCAATGTGCGGTCATCGGCAACACCGGTTTTCTGGGCGTGCCGATGCTGACCCTGTTGCTGGGCGAGGCGGCCATCGGCCCCGTGGTGCTGGCGCTGGCTGTTGACCTGATCGTGTTCTCCTCGCTGATCGTGATCCTGATCACCGCCGCACGCGAGGGCGAAATCCGTCTTGGCATCTTCAAGGCCGTTGCCATCGGACTGCTGAAAAACCCGATGATCGTGGCGATCACGCTGGGCTTTGTCTGGTCCGCGTTGCATATCCCGATCCCTGCACCCATGAACGAATTCCTCAGCATTCTGGGTGCGGCCGCCACGCCCTGCGCGCTGTTCGCCATCGGCGCGTCGCTGGCCAGCAAATCCGCCGAACGGCTGTCGGTCGCAGGCTGGCTGAGCTTTTGCAAGCTGGTGCTGCACCCGGCCTTTGTCGCCTTTGGCGCGATCTTCCTGTTCTCGGTCGATACATTCTCGGCCACCGTCATCATCTCGGCCGCAGCGCTGCCGGTGGCGGGCAACATCTTTATGCTGGCGCAGCACTATGGCGTGGCGCCCCAGCGGGTGTCGGCGGCCATTCTCGTCTCGACCGCCATCAGCATTGTCACCGTATCGCTGATCATCGGCTGGCTGACGGCAGCCTGACGCGTCTTTTGGCCGGAAATGTCCCCGCCGGAGGCACCCGTCCTTGCCGCCCGCGCCGCCACCCGCTAGCCATGCGCTAACCTTCAAAGGAGCACCGATATGAAAACCGTTTCCGAAAACACCTGTTTTGGCGGCACCCAGGGTGTCTATTCCCACGCCTCCGACGCCTGCAGTTGCGACATGACCTTTGGCCTGTTCCTGCCCGAAGAAGCGCGCGACGGGCCGGTGCCGGTGCTGTGGTATCTTTCGGGGCTGACCTGCACCCACGAAAACGCCATGACCAAGGCGGGCGCTCAGGCCTGGGCCGCCGAACATGGCATCGCGCTGGTTTTCCCCGACACTTCGCCGCGCGGCGAGGATGTGGCCGACGACGATGCCTATGACATGGGCAAAGGTGCAGGTTTTTACGTGGATGCGACGCAAGACCCTTGGAAACCGAATTTCAACATGTGGACCTATATTGCAGAAGAACTGCCCAATCTGATCGGGGAGAATTTTGCGGTGGACATGAACCGGCAGGCGATCACCGGCCATTCGATGGGCGGACACGGTGCGCTGACGCTGGCGATGGGCCTGCCCGGGCGCTACCGCTCGGTCTCGGCCTTTGCGCCGATCTGCAATCCCGCGGGCAGCGATTGGGGCCGCAAGCAGCTTCAGGGCTATCTGGGGGATGACGAATCCACATGGGCGCGCCATGACGCCAGCCTGATGATGACTGAAAAAGGCTTTGACGGCCCCATTCTGGTCGACACCGGCACCAATGACCAGTTCATCGACCTTTTGAAACCCGAAGCTTTGGCCAACGCGGTTACAAAGCGTCGCCAACAGGCCACGCTGCGGCTGCAACCAGGCTATGATCACAGCTACTTTTTCGTCTCGACCTTCATGGAGGATCACGTGGCCTTCCACGCAGAGGCGCTTTACGCAGATTAAGGACGCCCATGTCGCACTATGATCTTGTCATTATCGGGTCCGGCCCCGCAGGCCGGTCCGCCGCTATTCAGGCGGGCAAGCTGAAACGCCGCGTGCTGGTCATCGACCGGCGCGACCGTCTGGGCGGAGTCTCGGTGCACACCGGCACGATCCCGTCCAAGACCCTGCGCGAAACCGTGCTGAACCTCAGCGGCTGGCGCGAGCGCAGCTTTTACGGGCGGTCCTATCGCGCGCGTCAGGATATCGGGGCCGAAGACCTGCGTGCGCGGCTGCACATGACACTGGATTACGAGGTGGACGTGCTGGAACACCAGTTCGCCCGCAACCACGTCGATACCCTGCATGGTGCGGCCCGTTTTCTTGACCCGCATACCATCGAGGTGGACACCGAAGCCGGGGAAAAGACCCAGATCACCGCCGACAAGTTCCTGATTTCCACAGGCACCCGTACCTACCGTCCTGACAATGTGCCGTTCAACGGGCGCACGGTGGTGGACAGCGACGATTTTCTCGACATGCAGGAAATTCCGCGCAGCCTGATTGTCATTGGCGCGGGTGTGATCGGCGTGGAATATGCCACCATGTTCGCCGCGCTGGATGTGCGCGTCACCCTGATCGAACCACGCGACAGCTTCCTGGACTTCATCGACACCGCCACCATTCAGGAATTCATGCATGAAATCCGAGAAAACGGCGTTGATCTGCGGCTGGGTTCCGCGGTGGACAAGATCGAGGATGCAGGCCCCCATATCGAGGTCAGCCTGTCCAACGGTCGCCATGTGCGCGGCGAGATGTTGTTGTTCGCCGCCGGACGCATGGGGGCCACCGACCAGCTGAACACGGCGGCGGCCGGGCTTGAGACCGACCATCGGGGGCGGCTGAGTGTGGATCGCAAGACCTATCAGACCAATGTGCCGCATATTTATGCAGCCGGTGATGTGATCGGCCACCCTTCGCTGGCCTCGACCTCGTTGCAACAGGGGCGCGTTGCGGCCTGTCACGCGCTGGACACCCCGACGCTGGAAGAAAGTCCGTGGTTTCCCTATGGCATCTACTCCGTTCCCGAAATCAGCACCTGCGGCATGTCCGAGGAAGAGATGCAGGAGCGCGGCATCGCCTACGAGGTTGGAATTGCCCGTATGCGTGAGACGTCACGCGGGCATATCATGGGGCTGGAACATGGCATGCTGAAAATGCTGGTCAGCCTGAAAACCCGCCGGGTTCTGGGTGTGCAGATCGTCGGCGAAGGGGCGACCGAGCTGATCCACATCGCGCAGGCGGTGCTGAACCTGAAGGGGACGGTGGATTATTTCGTGCAGAACACGTTCAATTATCCAACGCTGGCAGAGGCTTACAAGATTGCGGGGCTGGATGCCTTTAACCGCATGCCGATCCCTGAACAGTATAAAACACCGCGCAAGGGCACCGAATGAGCCTGTATATCGACGCCGACGCCTGCCCGGTCAAAGCCGAGGCTGAACGGGTTGCCACGCGGCACAGGCTGAAGATGTATGTGGTGTCGAACGGCGGGCTGCGTCCGTCGCAGAACCCGCTGGTGGAAACCGTTATCGTGCCCGAGGGGCCGGATGTCGCCGACATGTGGATTGCCGACCGCGCTGGCCCCGGCGATGTCGTGGTGACGGGTGATATTCCCCTGGCCGCCAAATGCGTCGAGGCGGGTGCGCAGGTGTTGAAACACAACGGCGAACCGCTGACGCAGGCCAACATCGGCAACGTGCTGGCCACCCGCGATCTGATGACCGATCTGCGCAGCGCCGATCCCTTTCGCATGGGCGGCGGCAAAGGCTTTACAAAGGCCGACCGCTCACGTTTTCTGGACGCACTGGAGCGGGCAATCCGCGCCGCAGCAAAGACATAAAGCGCCCCTTTCCCGCAGCGGAGACCGGCGCGGGAAAGGCAAGATATATGACCATCAAAGCCGTCGTATTCGACATCGGAAACGTGTTGATCGAGTGGCAGCCGGAGCGTTTCTTTGACAGCGTCATCGGCGGTCAACGTCGCCGCGAAATGTTCGCCAACGTGGACCTGCACGGCATGAACGACCGCGTCGACCTGGGCAAGAACTTTACCGACACTGTTATGGCAACCGCCGATGCCAACCCCGACTGGGCAACGGAAATCCGCATGTGGCACGACCGCTGGATCGACATGGCAGCGCCCGCCATCGACCACTCGGTCCGGCTGATGAAAGCGCTGCAAGCCAAAGGCACGCCGGTGTTTTCGCTGACCAACTTCGGCATCCAGACCTATGACATCGCAGCCGAGGTTTATCCGTTCCTGCGTGAATTCGACCGCGACTTCATCTCGGGGCACATGGGGGTGATCAAACCCAACCCGCAGATTTTCCAAATGCTGGAGGATGAAAGCGGCCTGTCCGGGGATGCGTTGATCTTTGCCGACGACCGCGACGACAACATCGCCGCCGCCGCAGCGCGGGGGTGGAAGACGCATCTTTTCAGAAATCCCGAAGGCTGGGCCGCCCGTCTGGTGTCCGAAGGGCTTTTGACCGAGGACGAAGCCAAATGAGCCATATCCCCATCATCCCCTTTGCCGAAGGCGAGGCGCTGCTGGACTGGATCGGCCTGACCGATGCGCTGGCGGCGGGCCACGACCTGCCCCGTGCCGAAATTGGCGACACGTTTCTTTACCGTGATCCCGACACGCTGTTGAGCCGCTCGGCGTGGATTGACGGTCTGGGCATCGCGGTGAAATCGGCAACGATCTTTCCGGGCAATCCGGCGCACAGCAAGCCGATGGTGAACGGGGGTGTGACGCTGTATGCCGACACCGATGGCACGCTTGAGGCGATTGTGGATTTCCACCTTGTGACCAAGTGGAAAACCGCAGGCGACAGCCTGACCGCCGCCCGTCGGCTGGCGCGCCCGGACAGCGAAAACATCTTGATCGTGGGCGCGGGCACCGTGGGACACAGCCTGCACGCGGCCTATTCCGCCGCTTTCCCCAATGCACGCTTCACCGTCTGGAACCGCACCCGCACCAATGCCGACAAGATGGCGCAAGAGGTGGACGGCTTGCAGGTGGCGGACGATCTGGAGACAGCCGTGCGGGCCGCCGACATCATTACCAGCGCCACCATGTCCACCGAACCGCTGATCAAGGGCGACTGGTTGCAACCGGGCCAGCACGTCGATCTGATCGGCGCCTATCGCCCCGACATGCGCGAGGTTGACGACGCAGCCCTGCAAAAAGCACGGGTCTTTGTCGACAGCTTCGACACCACCATCGGCCATATCGGCGAGATCAACATTCCGCTGGAAAGCGGCGCGATCACCCGCGATCACCTGCTGGCCGATTACTATGACATCGCCGCGTTCAAACGCAGGTCGGACGACGAGATTACGCTGTTCAAGAACGGCGGCGGCGCGCATCTGGACCTGATGACCAGCCGCTATATCCTGGACCGTTGGAAAGCGGGCAAATGATAGGCTGGGTGCTGCTTTTGCTGGCTGTCGTTATCGCCATTCCACTGGTGATCGAACTCACCCGCAAGCGCATGACACAGGACACCCGCCGCGATGCGCTGGGCAAGTTTGCCACCCTGTCCCAAGGCGTGGTGCATTATGACTGGCTTGGTCCCACGCGCGGGCCGGTCTGTGTGTGCATCCACGGGCTGACCACGTCGTCCTATGTCTGGGGCGGCTTGGCGCGTGGGCTGGCGTTGATGGGCTTTCGCATCCTGATTTTCGACCACTACGGGCGCGGCTATTCGGACCGGCCCAAGGCGGCGCATGACGATGCCTTCTACCTGACCGAGCTTGAGGAGCTGCTGGCCCATGAAAACGTCGGCGGCGACATTACCCTGATTGGCTATTCGATGGGCGGAGCCATCGCCACGCTGTTTGCCGCAAACCACCCCGACCGCGTGCGCCAGCTGATCCTGCTGGCCCCTGCCGGCATGGGCCTTGTGCGGTCACGACTGAACCGGTTCATCACGCAGACCCCGCTGATCGGCGACTGGCTCATGCTGGCCTTTTTCCCGCGCCAGCTGCGCAAGGGGATCAGGTCCGAAGCTGCCTTCAAGACGCAGGTGGAAAACATCGGTGACAAGCAGCAGGCCGAACTGAACTGGCGCGGGTTCGTGCCCGCGGTTCTGTCCAGCCTGCGCGGCGTATTGGGGCATAACCTGAAGGCCGAACACCAGATCATCCACCGCGCGGGCATTCCCGTGCTGGCGATCTGGGGGCGCGAGGACACGGTGATTTCGATGTCATCCGTCGGCGTTCTGGCCGAATGGAGCCGCAACGCACATCAGGAAGTGATCGACGGCGCGACCCATGCGCTGACCTACACGCACGCGGATCAGGTGTTGCAGATCATCCGCGACAACCCGCCAAAGCTCTAGGCCGGTTTTGCCATCGGGCCACGGCCCAGAACCCGCTCGCGGATCGGCAGATGGACGATGGCGCTGAATGCGCCCACACCGACGCCAACCCACCAGACCATCGTATAGTTGCCGGTGATGTCGTACATGCGCCCGCCCAGCCAGACGCCCAGAAAGCTGCCCAACTGGTGGCTGAAAAACACGATGCCATACAGCGTGCCCATATACCGCAACCCGTAAATATGCGCGACCAGCCCCGAGGTCAGCGGCACGGTGGCCAGCCACAGCGCCCCCATCCCGACCGAAAACAGGATCACCGACAATGGCGTGATCGGCATCAGGATGAACAGCGCCGCAATCACGGTGCGCCCGACATAGATGCCCGCCAGCAGGTATTTCTTGGAAAACCGCTTGCCCGCCCAGCCGGCCGCCAGCGTCCCCACGATATTGGCTAGCCCGATCAACGAAATCGCCACCGCCCCCAGCGCCGAGGTGCTGGTGATACCAATGTTGTGCAGCACGCCACCCGGCAGGATCGGGCCGCACAGCTCGGTCACAAAGGCCGGAAAATGCGCGGTGATGAACCCCAATTGATAGCCACAGCTAAAGAACCCCAGGAAAATCAGCGTAAAGGACGGATCGCGAAACGCTTTGACCAATATCTGCCCCATGCTTTCCTCAAGCTCGGCCTTGGTCGCCGAGACCGGCGCACGCATCAGCGGCAGCGTCAGCAGCATCGCCATGATCGCGGCGGCAAAGGTCATGAACACCATCTGCCAGCTCATCATTGTCAGCAGCCATTCGGCCACCGGCGCGCCAAAGACCTGGCCCGCACTGCCCGCCGCCGTGGCAATGGCCAGCGACATCGACCGGTTGTCGTCACTGGCGGCCCGGCCCACCACGGCCAGGATCACGCCAAAGCCGGTGCCTGCAATGCCAAAACCCACCAGCCAGGCATAGGCCTGATGTTCCAACGGGGTGGTCGATCCTGCGGACAGCACCAGCCCGACGGCATAAAGCAACGCACCGATCACGATGGCCTTGCGATCACCGATCTTTTCCGCGATGGCCCCAAAAATCGGCTGGCCCACGCCCCACGCAAGGTTCTGGATCGCGATGGCCAGCGAAAATTCCGTCCTCAGCCAGCCGAATTCGGCAGCAATCGGAATCTGGAACACGCCAAAGGACGCCCGCACGGCAAAGCTGACCATGATGATAAAGCATCCGACCAGCAAGACGGGCGTGAAAAGAGGAGTACGGGGGGGCATCGTGCAAGCTCCGGCATTGGAATACGGAAACTCTTAGGGAAATGCGGGCCTTGGTCAAATCAGCATTTCAATTCGTCACGTCACAAAATTTGATGAGAACCCCGCGCCCCCTGCTTTTCAACGCGTTGACGCTCGGCTAAGGCAGGGCATGACCAAGTTCAGCACCATTTACGCGCAATTGACCGAAGACGGCACATTGCAATCCGATCCCGCCCAGTTGGCGGTGATGGACGAATTCGACCGCATCCAGCAGGCGCTGAACACGCCGGCAAAGACCGGCTGGTTCCGCAAAGCCCCCGAAGCCCCCAAGGGGTTGTACCTGTGGGGTGGCGTCGGGCGGGGCAAGTCGATGCTGATGGACCTGTTTGTCCAGCATCTGGACGATGTGCCTGCGCGCCGTGTGCATTTTCATGCTTTCATGCAGGAAATCCACGCAGCCCTGCACGAGGCGCATCAGAACGGCGTCGAGGATGCGGTGGCCCCCGTGGCGAAAAAGGTGGCCGAAAGCGTGCGATTGCTGGCCTTTGACGAAATGCAGATCACCGACATCACCGACGCGATGATCGTCGGGCGGCTGTTCCGCGCCCTGTTCGAGGCGGGCACATGCGTGATCACCACATCGAACCGCCACCCGGACGAGCTGTACAAGAACGGGTTGAACCGCCAGCTGTTCCTGCCCGCCATCGACCTGATCAAGGACAAGATGGTGGTCCACGAAATGGTCAGCCCGCGTGACTATCGGCAGGACCGTCTGGCCGGTGAAGAGCGGTTCTTTACCCCGATATCCGAGGAAACCCGCGCCACCATGGACGCAGTATGGCGCGACCTGACAGGGGGCGAGGCCGAACCGCTGGTTCTGAAGATCAAGGGCCGCGAAGTCGAACTGCCCGCCTATCGCAGCGGCATCGCCCGCGCGCCGTTTTACGACCTGTGTGGCAAACCCTTGGGGCCGGGCGATTATCTGGTGATCGCGGATACCGTGCGGGTGCTGATGATCGACAACATCCCGCGCCTGTCGCGCAGCAACTTCAACGAGGCCAAGCGGTTCGTGACCCTGATCGACGCGCTGTACGAGGCCAAGGTCAAGCTGATCGCCTCGGCCGCTGCCGTGCCCGAAATGCTCTATGTCGAAGGCGAAGGCACGTTTGAATTCGAACGCACCGCGTCGCGCCTGCGCGAGATGATGGCCGCGGACTGGGGTCAGCCCGAGGCGTAACGCACGATGGCGGCCAGCAGCCCCTCGGTGTCGACGCGCCCGTTGGCCTTGCGCATATGCGCCGAGACCACGAAGTCCCCGCGTCGCGCGGCAATGTTCAGCAGCGTGTCGATATAGGCGTCCGATTGCTCTTGCGACAGCGCGGACACCAGCAGCGATTGCAGCTTTTGGCCGGACCTGGGCGAATACCCGTACCAGTCCAGCACGCGGTCGGTCACCCGCTTGAGATCCACGGGGCGGCCTTCGGCGTCGGACATCCCGCCCAGAACCTGCGCGGTCGAGACGGGGGCCGGGTCCAGCATGGACGTGTCCGCACGGCTGACGTCGTGGGCCCAGTCCTGCGCCGCGACCGGGGACACGTCGTCCACCGAACCTTGCGACATCAATAAAAAGCTCATCCCTGCGATCAGCGCAAAGATGGCGCTGCCAAGGGCAAAAACGGTGACAGTGGGGGTCCGTTCTTCGTGGCGCGGCGCAAACCGCGTATCCGTGGCGGACGCCTGTGACATGCGGCGGTCCATAAATCTGCTCTCAGAATCTGGCGGTTTCGGGCGCAGCGCCCTCCGACCTTTTCTGCACCACATCTAGGGCCGATGCCGAGATAACGTCAATATAGGCGCATGCGAATGCCCTCGGCCTGTGGCAAGGAAGCAGCGGTTTCAGCCGTTTTCGCGCAGTATATTTCCGGCCAGATACAGCGACCCGCAGATCAGCACGCGCGCGTCGGGATCGGTTGTGAGAATCGCGTCCAGCGCCTGCGCCACATCCTGTGCCGTGCTGGCCTGCATCCCGGCCTTGGCTGCGGCCTGGGCCGTGGTTTCCGCGGGCAAGGTGTTCGCCTCGCCAGGGATCGACACAGCCGTGAGGCTGGCCGTGTGGGCCGCCAGCGGACGCAGATAGCCGCCGATGTCCTTGGTGTTCAGCATCCCGCAAATCAGATGTGTGGGCCGGTCCGGCAGGTTTGCCAGAACCTGTGCCAGCGCCTCGCCCGCTGCGGGGTTGTGGCCGCCGTCCAGCCACAGCTCGGCCTTGCCTGCGCGGTCGGCCAGCGGGCCGGTGCGCAAACGCTGCATCCGGGCGGGCCATTGCGCGTTGGTGACAGCGGCCGTGCAGGCGGCCTCGTCCAGTCCAAGGGTGCGCAGCACCATCAGCGCGGCACCGGCATTCTGCACCTGATGCGCCCCGATCAGGTTTGGCAACGGCAAATCCAGCAGGCCGCTGTCGTCCTGAAACGCCATCCGACCGTGATCCGGTCCGATCTGCCAGTGCTGGCCATAGACCATCAGCGGCGCGCCCAGACGGGTGGCAACGCCTTCGATCACCTCCAGTGCGTCGTCTTCCTGCGGGCCGACCACGCAGGGCACGCCACGCTTGATGATCCCGGCCTTTTCCCCCGCGATCTGGGTCAACGTGTCGCCCAGGAACTGCTGGTGGTCGATGCTGACCGGGGTGATCACCGTGACCGCCGGTTTCGCAATCACATTGGTGGCGTCCAGACGCCCGCCCAGACCGACCTCCAACAGGGTATAATCCGCAGGGGTCCGCGCAAAGGCCAGGATCGCGGCAACGGTGGTGATCTCGAAATAGGTGATCGTTTCGCCGTTGTTGGCGGCATAGCATTCATCCAGAACCGCACTCAGCGCGTCCTCGGTGATCAATTCGCCCGCCAGCCGGATACGTTCGTGAAACCGCGCCAGATGCGGCGAGGTATAGGCATGCACACGTTTGCCCGCGGCCTCAAGCCCCGCGCGGATCATCGCCTGGGTCGACCCCTTGCCATTGGTGCCCGCGATGTGGATCACCGGCGGCAAGTCGTTCTGCGGATTGCCCAGGGCATCCAGCAACCGCCAGACACGGTCCAGCGTCAGGTCGATGATCTTGGGATGCAGCGCCATCATCCGTTGCAGGATGACATCCGAACCGTTGGCGGTCATTTCTTGGACGGTGCCGGCGCGGGCTTTGCCGCTTTCTCGGGGGCGGGGGCCGGTTTGGGCTCTTCTGAGACCGGGTCAGGCGCGGGCAGGTCGCCTTTGACGGCGGGGGACAGCCCCAACAACATGCGGGTGATGTTGATCAATTCCTCGCGCATTTCGGTGCGTGGGGTCACGCGGTCCAGCATGCCGTGGTCCAGCAGGTATTCGGCGCGCTGGAACCCTTCGGGCAGTTTTTCACGGATGGTCTGTTCAATCACGCGCGGCCCGGCAAAACAGATCAACGCGTTGGGTTCCGCAATATGCACATCGCCCAGCATCGCATAGGACGCGGTCACGCCGCCCGTGGTGGGGTGGGTCAGCACGACGATATAGGGCAGGTTCGCCTCTTTCAGCATCTGCACGGCGACCGTGGTGCGCGGCATCTGCATCAGCGACAGGATGCCTTCCTGCATACGGGCGCCGCCCGCGGCAGAGAACAGAATCAGCGGGCGTTTAAGCTTTACCGCTTCTTCAGCGGCAGCGATGATCGCATTGCCCACATACATGCCCATGGACCCGGCCATGAAGGTAAAGTCCTGCGCGCAGGCGACGATGGGCGTGCGCCCGATCTCGCCGGTGGCGACCAGCATCGCCTCGGCCTCGCCTGTTGCCTTTTGGGCGGCTTTCATCCGGTCGGGGTATTTCTTCTGATCGCGAAAATGCAGCGGGTCCGCATTGGGCACCGGCACTGTGACCTGCGTAAAGATGCCCCCGTCGAACAACGCCTTGAAGCGGTCGCGCGGGGTGATGTTCATGTGATGGCCGCAATTGGTGCAGACGTTCAGATTGTCGCTGACCTCGCGGTGGAACAGCATGGTGCCGCACTCGTCGCATTTGGTCCACAAATTGTCCGGGGTCTCGCGGCGCGAAAAAATCGAATTGATCCGGGGCCGGACGTAATTGTTAATCCAGTTCATGAGTACACTTTCTGCTGGCCTGTTGGTCCCTCAGATAATGCCCATGCCCGACAATTGCAATCAACGGCGCAAGGCAAGGCGCACGGCCAGCCAACTGGTCAGCATGATGGCAAAGTCGACCGGCAGCCATTGCGCCACCGCCGTAGGGTCAGACATTCCAAAGGGCAGCACATACAGGGCAAGGCCGGACAGGTTGTCAGGCATGGCGGTGAACAGCATGGCAATCGCGTTGTTGACGAAATGCACGGCGATGGCAGGGCCAAGCGTTCCCGCGCGCGCGGTGAGGTCAGCCATCAACAGGCCGAATATGCCCGCCCAGAGGACAAACCAGATTGCGTTGTCGCCCGATGTTTCGGGGGAATAATGCCCCAGTGCAAACAGCGCAGACGGCACCACCATCCACACCAGCGGCGACGCGAACCGCGCCGCCAGTTGCTGTTGAAGGTAGCCGCGAAACAGCAGTTCTTCGGCGCTGACCTGCACAAGGATCGCCAGCAGAGACAGCGGCAGCAGCGTGAGCCATTGTCCAAGGGGCAATTGCGGCTGCATCGGCGGGTCCATGCCCCAGGGCGGCAGCACCCACAGCGCCACGTTCAGCAGCACCACCGCCACAACAGCCAGCCGCACCTGCGCCGCAAAATCGCGCATCGGCCCCAGCAGGGTCAGCGGCGACCGATGATGCAAGACGACCACCACGCAGCCCACGACCCCCAACATCAGGCCAAAGCTGAACAACAGCGCGAACATCCCGGCGGGCGTGCTGCCGGCTTGCAGATCTTCGGCAAAGCTCAGCGCCGTTTCGGGCGGCAAGATCGACAGCAGCAGGGTGACATAGATCTGGCTCAGCACCACATAGCCGACGCCGCCCAGCAGCAAGCCGACAACCAGCCGCCACAGCGCAGGATGAGCGCGCGCAGGCGCAACAAAGGCCTGATGCGCGGCATAAGCGGCGGGCGGACGGATCATTCTTCATCCTCAAGCGACGGGGCGACCGGACCGGTGGGCGTCGGCATGTTCACCCGCGCATCCCGCAAAAGCTCTGCCGCGCCGGTCAAATGGGTGCCCACGGTCTGCAGCAGGTGCAACAGAACTTTCGGATCGTTTTCGTACACCGCGCGGAATTCCTCGGCCCCCAGTCGCAGGAACTTGCAATCGGTTGTGGCGGTCAGGTCCATCTGGCGCGGTTCATTCATGATGATCGACAAATCGCCAATCACCCGACCCGGGTTCACGATTGTGATGGGATGGCTTCCGCCTTCGTTGTCCTGGTAACTCATGACAGCCTGCCCCGTGACGCACAAATAGGCCGCATCGGCAGGGTCGCCTGCGGAAAACACCCGTTGACCCGCAGCCACAGGATACCACTGCGCGGCAAAAGCCAGCAGACGCTGGTTCCGACCGTCCATTTTGCCGAACAATTCGGTGCGCCCGATCATGCGAAGCTTGCGCCGCAGATCATCGGCGCCTTCGCCGTCTTCGTCTTCGGCATCGTGGCTTAGAATACCGTCAATGCGTCCGTTCTTGATCTCGACGAACAGGTCATAAGCATCCGGATTTTCAAAGGATTCTTCCATGAAGATCAGTGTTGAATCAGGCAAGAGATCGCGCAGACCGGCGCGCGCAGCGCTGCGTTGCGCGCTGTTGTGGCTGGCCAGCGCCCGGTCCAGCACCAGGATGTCCGGCCGCTTGATCGCGGCACGGCTGAAGGCTGCCCGCTCCTGGAACATGGTTGGAATCTTCACCCCGGCCAACCCTGTGGGAATATCAAAGATCGTTTCGGCCACCAGTTGTTGCAGATCCTGTTCAAGCAGCAGATCCATGACCAGGCTCTCAATCTCCTTGGCGCGCGCGCCTGCCATCCCCGAGATCCGCCCGTACAGGGCATTTTCCAGTATCGTCATGCGCGGCAGGTAGTTTTCCGGCGCGATGGGGATGAACATATCGTCCATCAGGGCCAGCAAGGTCGCCCCATGCTCGTGGCGGATCTTCAGGATCTCGCCTTTGAAACTCTCGGGAAAGGCCGGGCCGAACTGTTCCGCGGTCAGCGCGAAAGGCACTGTCAGGAACAGCGCGAATTCCTCGTCGCTCAGCGCTGCGTCCCCTTTTTCACGGCGCCGCTCGGCAATATCGGCGAGCCGGTCGTACATCTCTTCCTCGATGCCCAGCGCCATGAACAACGGGTGGTTGGTGCCGTCGCGACCAAAGGTCTGCAACAGCGTTTCCATCAGGGTCTGCGAGATGGCGATACCCTGCTCGGCCAAACCCTGCTCCGAGACAAGCCGCAAAAACCGGCCTTCGTCCACCAGCGCCTGCTGGCTGATGCTGTACCGCGGCGCGCCAAACAACAGGTTGCCGCCCAAGGGCACCGTCGGGTTGAATTTGTCCGGGGAAAACCGGTGGACCGCATCGCTCAGGCCGGACGCATTCAACCGGCGCTCGACTTCGGGGCGCAGCGCAACGATGGCCGTGGCCAGGTCGGGGTGCAAGGCGGCATCTATGCTGGTGCCCAACATACGCCGCACCATCTGGTCTTCGATCCCGATCGCATTGATCAATTTGAACCACCAGGCGCGAATGTCTTCCGCGTCGTTCAGACCTGCCAGACCGGGATCAACCCAGTCGGCTATCAGGCTGTCGGTGCTGTTGCCTGCACGCTGGGATTCAATGGCTTTCTTGTCCTTGTGACCGGGGTCCCAAAGGACAGTGCGCGGGCTGGTCATCAACGGCATCAACAGGTTGCTGCCCAGGCTGCCGTCGAACAGATAGGGCCGGGAATGGGCATAGCCGATCCGCGCGGCGATCACCGCCTGATGCAGGTCGGCCAGATCATGATCGGACATGATCACATGCCCCCGCGATGGCGTCACTTCGCGGGTCAACAATTCGGCCAGCGCCGTCCGTTCGGTCTGGTTGGCGACCTGTATGGCGACACGCGCCTTTGCCGGAATTGTCAGCTTGATATTTTCCAGAACCGAATTGCCGTCCGCATCGCGCACCGACACGTTGTCCAGTACGATGTTGCCGTCCAAATGCGGGATGGTCTTGGGGCTGCCTTCGAACTTGTCGGCCTCGATCATGCCCTTGGGGTTGAACCTCTCGGTCACAACATCCCAGCGCACCGACATGTCCTGCACCTGGTTGTAATAGGTCAGCAGTTCCTTCCACGGGCTGGACAGGTCTTTGTAGGCCGCCAGCGCCGCAACCAGCGCACCGACAGAGATCTGCCCGTTGATCGCAAGATATCCGCCCACCGAATAGAAAAAGAACGGCGTAAGCTGCGTGATGAAGTTGTTGAGGAACTTCATGAAGAATTTCTTCTGGTAGATCTTGTAGCGCAGCTCGAACAGCACCCCCAGACGGTCCGTGAACTGCGCCAGCCGGTAACGCCAGCCGCCGTTGGTCCGCAGGTCGGTCACGCCGGCCGCACTTTCGCCAATCTCGGCGGACAAGGCGCGCACCTGCACGATCCGCGCCTTGTTCAGCACGTTGATCTGCCGTTGCAACATGGGGATCAACCAGGCCTGCAACGGGATCAGCGCGACGCCAGCCAGCCCGAACCAGATGCTCTGGGCAAACAGGAACACCACGATGATCGCCATCTGCCCTGCCTGAAAGATGGGTTGCGCCAGCGCGTCGCCCATCAACCCGCCCATCGGCTCGGCCTCGGAGGTGACCATGCTGACCAATTCGCCCTGCGAAGTGGTGCGGAAATAGCTGCGCGGAAACCGCATCATCCGCGCGATCAGCGTATAGCGCAGGCGGCGCAGCATCCGCTCGGACACGATGCCCTTCATCGTGTTCAGGCGCATTTTCAGCAAACCATGCGCCAGAACCGCCGCCAGATAGATGCCACAGAGCAGCATCAGGAACTGCACCTGCCCCATGTTCACTCCCCACAGGGTGACCGTGTCGGAATCCGCACCGATGGCATCGTTGATGATCCGCTTGGGCAGTTCCAGCGTGGCGTAAAGAAAGGGGAAGGTGATCAACGTGACCAGCAGCAACAGCACCTGATCGCGTTTCGAATATTTCCAGATAAAACTGAACAGTGTGCGTTCCATGAACCCGCCTGATTTGCCACGCGGGCCTGTGGGACGTTCGGTAAGCCAAGTTATGTCCCGCTCTGGGTGAAATCAAGCTGCCGACCTGTGCATCTGCGGCCTGTGCCCTGTGCGCGAGATGCCTTGCATCTTGTGCCCCATAGTTCTGGCCGTTATTGCAAGGACAACGCATCATCGGGAGGCCAAAATGCTCAAGGGCAAGTTCGACAAATCCAAATTGCCAAGCCGTCATGTGACCGAAGGGCCCGCACGCGCGCCGCACCGGTCATATTACTATGCGATGGGCATGACCGAAGAGGAAATTCACCAGCCTCTGGTCGGCGTTGCCACCTGCTGGAACGAAGCGGCCCCGTGCAACATTTCGCTGAACCGTCAGGCTCAAGCGGTCAAGATGGGCGTAAAATCCGCTTACGGCACGCCGCGCGAATTCACCACGATCACCGTCACCGACGGGATCGCCATGGGCCACGAAGGCATGCGGTCGTCGCTGGCTTCGCGCGAGGCGATTGCCGACACGGTCGAGCTGACCATGCGCGGCCATTGCTATGACGCGCTTGTGGGTCTGGCCGGTTGTGACAAATCGCTTCCGGGCATGATGATGGCGATGATCCGTCTGAACGTGCCCTCGGTGTTCCTGTACGGCGGGTCGATCCTGCCGGGTCGCGTGGCCAAGGGCGCTTCGGTGCCTGCGGAATACCTGGACCGCGACCTGACCGTGCAAGACATGTTCGAAGCGGTTGGCCACCAGCAAAACGGAACCATGACCGAGGCCGAGCTGGACATTCTCGAACGCGTCGCCTGCCCCTCTGCCGGTGCCTGCGGTGGCCAGTTCACCGCCAATACGATGGCCTGCGTGTCCGAGGCAATTGGTCTGGCACTTCCCAACTCGTCGGGCATGCCCGCCCCATACGAGTCGCGCGATGAATACGCCAAGGCGTCGGGCGCTGCGGTGATGAACCTGATCGAGAAAAACATCCGCGCGCGTGACATCGTCACCCGCCAGTCGCTGGAAAACGCGGCACGCGTCGTGGCCTGCACCGGTGGTTCGACCAACGCCGGCCTGCACCTGCCCGCCATGGCACACGAGGCCGGCATCGACTTTTTCCTGGAGGACGTCTGCGACATCTTCCGCGAGACACCCTATTTCGTCGACCTGAAACCCGGCGGCCAATACGTGGCCAAGGATCTTTACGAGGCGGGCGGCATCTTTGTCGTGATGAAGGAGCTGCGCAAGGCGGGCCTGATCCACGAAGATTGCATGACCGCCACGGGCTATTCCATCGGCGAAGAACTGGACAAGGTCGCGCTGGAAGCCGACGGCAAGGTGATCTACCCGATCGAAACACCGCTGACCAAAACCGGCGGCGTTGTGGGCCTGAAAGGCAACATCGCGCCCGAAGGTGCCATCGTGAAGGTTGCGGGCATGGAAGCCCAGCACCAGATCTTTACCGGCCCCGCGCGCGTCTTCGAATGTGAACAAGATGCGTTCGAATCTGTACAACAACGCACCTACGAAGAAGGCGACGTGTTCGTGATCCGCAACGAGGGCCCCTCGGGCGGTCCGGGTATGCGCGAAATGCTGGCAACCACGGCTGCGCTGTCCGGTCAGGGCATGGGCAAGAAGGTGGCGCTGATCACAGACGGCCGTTTCTCGGGCGCAACACGCGGGTTCTGCGTGGGTCACGTCGGGCCAGAAGCCGCACATGGTGGACCGATCGCACTGTTGAAAGACGGTGACGTGATCACCATCAACGCCATCGAGGGCACCATCAACGTGGCGCTGAGCGATGACGAACTGGCCGCGCGCAAGGCCGAATGGAAAGGCCCGCGCGAGACAATCTATGGCGCAGGCGCGCTTTGGAAGTATGCGCAACTGGTTGGCGCGACGTACAAAGGGGCGGTCACCCACCCCGGCGCCAAGCTTGAGCGGCATGAATATTGGGACCTGTAAAGGTGCCATCCTTGCGGGGCTGATGGCCCTTGCGGGATGTGATGTGGGCGGCGGCGCAACCTCTGCGCCGCCGCGCCACGCCGTGATGGCCAATGGCGCGCTGACCCTGGTTGCGCCCGAAGGATTCTGCATCGACAAACGCAGCCTAAAGTCCAGCTTTGCCCTGCTGGCGCGGTGCGACACCTTGGGGGACCCCGATGGCGCCTTTGGTGCGCCGCTGGGGCTGATCACCGTCAGCCTGTCCACCGCACCGGCGGGTGCGCCGTCGATCACCGCCCAGTCGATGGAAGCGGCCCTGTCGGACGGCACGGTTCTGGACCGACGCGAAACCAAGGACGCCGTGTTGCTGCGTGTGCGGGGCACGGCCCCTGCCCGCGAGGGACTTTCGGCGACCCACTGGCGTGGCACGGGTCAGGTCGGGTCGCATCTGGTGGGGCTTGCGATGTACGGTGCCGATGACAGCGGTGCCACCGGAGCAGAGGGCGGCCAGCTGCTGGACCGGTTGATGCAACGCACCCGCGCGCAGGCGGCGGCACAAGTGGTCGCGGCAGGCCAGACATCGACTGCGACAGAATAGATTCAGAGACAGAAAATCGCCTCGCATGGGCGATTGCCGGTTTATTTGACCGAAAGCATTTCGTTAGATACCCCCACGCGCAAGACCAGAGGCGAAGCGGCCCGTGCCAGAAAACAAGATCAGTCTGCTAGAGCGTTTGTCGCACAAACGGACAATGCGCCGCTGGGCGCGTGCCGCGCGCAATGCGCGCAATGTGAACCTGCACACCCTGCGCCAGCTGCGCAACAGTGCCCGCCTGATGCGCGCCCATATCGACCGCCTGATCCATACAGCCGACGAACGTCTGGCCCTGCCGGTGATCGGGTCCACCAGCTTTGCCAAACCCCACAATTCGGACTGGGCCTGGCGCCCGGAACTGTGGCGTGGCCCGCTGCACCGCCCCGGCATGTCGTCGGTCCAGACCAAGTCGATGCTGGGCAGCGAAGTCACCTTGTTTCACGACTGCAAGCTCAGCGAACTGACCCTGCGCCAGATCCGCAACACCCGCGAGGAGGACATCGCCCCTTACGGTCTGCGCATGGATGTTTTCCGGTTTGACGGTTCGTTCCTGTCACTGGTCGTCGACCTGCCTGGCGGGGCGGCAGAGGGCTTGCGCCGCACCCATCTGGTGCGCATGTCCTGCATTGTCGAGATGGAAAAACCGCTGGAAATCTTTGCCCGCCTGAACATCAAGCATGGCCCCAACACCGAACAAATCGTGCGCGAACTGCCCCTGCACGAAGAGGATATCGTGGTCGAGTTTGACCTGGCCTATTCCAACCTGAATGAAAAGCGGGTCGAAAAGGTCTGGGTCGATCTGATCTTTGAGGGGCCAGAGATGAACCAGGTGATCCTGCGTGATCTGACATTCTCGCGCCGCCCCCGCGCCGCCCTGTAACGAAAGGCCCATATCATGAGCAATCTGACTGTCACAGGCACCAAGATCACCAACGGCATCTGGCAGGGCATCGTCAGTTCGGACAGCAAGGAGGTTCCGAAACTGGACGTGCGCCTGCTGGACAAACCTGTGGCCAATGTGCAGCTGACTGAAGATCCCGCGCAAGGTCACTGGCTGTTGCAGGTGCCGATCCCCTCTGACGCGATTACCGAAGGGGTTCAGACCTTTGTGATCAGCGACGCGGACGACGGCACCAGGCTGGCGCATTTTCACCTGATCGCGGGCGAAGTGCTGGGCGATGATATCCGCGCCGAGATGGACCTTTTGCGGGCCGAGCTGGACATGCTGAAACGCGCGTTCCGCCGTCATTGCGTCGAAACCGCCTGATCCTGTCGCTGTAGAAAGGGGAATTCGTTTTGAATTCCTGCTGTCATCCGCATCGGATGACGGGCCACCTGTGCAAAAATTCAGATTTCGCTGATGTGATCGCCGGATAGAAAAAGGGCGACGCATTTGCGCCGCCCGTTTTCCTTGATCAGTTCTTGGGGCCCAGTGCCGACAGCCCCTTGAGGATGTCGATGGCATAGGCCAGCTGGTAATCCTCTTCGCGCAGTTCTGCGGCGGCTTCTGCCTTGGCGCGGTCTTCCTTGATCTGCTCGATCTCGTCCTCGCTCAGACTGTCGTTCGAGATCGCCCCACGCAGGTCCGCTTCGGAACGCAGCAATGCGGGGCCGTCGTCTTCCTCGGTGGTATCCGGCTCGCGGCGCGGCTGTTGCACGACGATGTCGGGGCTGACGCCGAGCGATTGGATCGACCGGCCCGATGGGGTGTAATAGCGCGCCGTGGTCAGGCGCATCCCGCCGCCGTTCTGCAACGGCATCACCGTCTGAACCGACCCTTTACCAAACGACTTGGTGCCCACGATGATCGCACGACGGTGATCTTTCAGCGCACCGGCCACGATTTCCGAAGCCGAGGCCGAACCACCGTTGATCAGCACGACAATCGGCTTGCCCTGTGCCAGATCACCCGGCGTGGCGTTGAAACGGTCGCCATCGGCGGCTTCGCGGCCACGGGTCGAAACGATTTCACCCTCTTCGAGGAAAGCATCGGACACTTTGATCGCCTGGGTCAGCAGTCCGCCAGGGTTGTTGCGCAGATCAACAACAAAGCCGTTCACGTTGTCCATACCACCCAGTTTTTCAACTTCTTCGGCCAGCTTCGCCTCGAGGTTGGGGAAGGTTTTTTCGTTGAACGTGGTCACCCGCAGCACAACGGTTTCGCCCTGAACGCGGGCACGCACGGCTTGCAATTCGATGGTGTCGCGGATGATCGACACGTCGAAAGGTTCCGTTTCACCCTCGCGCACCACGGTGATGACGATTTCCGAACCGACCGGCCCGCGCATCTTTTCGACAGCCGCGTCAAGGGTCAGGCCCAGCACGCTTTCGCCATCGACGTGCGTGATGAAATCACCTGCTTCGATGCCCGCTTCGGCAGCAGGCGTGCCGTCGATGGGCGAGACGACTTTGACAAAGCCTTCTTCCTGCGTGACCTCGATGCCCAGACCGCCAAATTCGCCGCTGGTCTGCACGCGCATGGCGTCCGCGTCCGCCGGGGACAGATAGGACGAATGCGGGTCCAGCGATGTCAGCATTCCGTCGATGGCCGCCTCGATCAGCTCTGACGGCTCGACTTCCTCGACATATTGCGAGCGGATGCGCTCGAAGATGTCCCCAAACAGGTCGAGCTGCTCGTAGACGCTGGAATTGCGTGTTGCCTCTTGTGCCAGCAGGGGGCCTGCGATCTGCGTCGTGGCGATCGCACCCGCCAATGTGCCACCCAATGCGGCCATAACGAATTTTCTCATCAGACTTTATCCATCCTTACCTTGGCGGAACCACGATGCCGGGTCCTGCGGAACGTTGTCTTGTCTTACTTCTATATAGAGCGTTTCGGAACGGGCAGTGCCAGCGCCTTCACCTTCCTGTGACATTTCAGTTGTCGCCGAGCCTGCAGAAAGCCCACCCATCAGCCCAATCGGTGCATCTGTCGCCACCACTTCGCCGGTTTCGACATAAACAGCCCCCAGACCGGCGAGGATGAACAACGTATCGGGCTGCGGTTCGAGAATCACCACCTGCCCCAGATCCAGCAGCGGCCCCTGGTAGCGCACGGTCGCAGCTGTGGGCGAGGTGACCAGCGCGCCGGGGCGGGTGCCCAACAGGATACCGGGGCGCCGGATGCCTGCAGCGTCGGCCTCGTTCGCGCCACGCAGAACGATCCCCTGCGCGGGCAAGGGCAGGTCACCGATGCGTGCCGCCAGATCCGGCAGGCTGATCGACTGTTCATTCTGCGCAATATTCGACACGCCCGAGGCAAATGCATCCAGCGTTTCCGACGATTCGATCAGAATGGCCGTGTTCACCGGATCTTCGGTAAAACGGCGCGGCAGGTCGGTGCGTTCGGCCAGCGCCTTGGACAGGGCGGTGCGGGCGGTCTGCACTTCGGTCAGGCCCTTTTGCATCTGCGCCGTCGCTTGGGTCTGGATCGCGCGCAGGTTCTTCACATCTTCCAGATCACGGCGCAGGGTGGACGCGCGGGCGTTCAGCGCCGGTGTCAGTTCGGCCAGAAGCATCCCCGCCCGTGCGGTGCCGGTCGGTCCGTCGGGATGCAGAAAGGACGTGGGCGACGGCGTGCTGCCGATGGTTTGCAATGTGCCCAGAAAGCCCGCGATTTCGCTGTCCCGCGCCGCCAGTTGCCGCGTCAGCTGGGTCTCTCGCAGGGACGCGCGTCGCAGCCCGTCACGCATGGCGGCCAGCCCCGCCTCATATGCCTTGATCGTCGCGGTCAACGCCTTGACGCGGTCGCGGGCGCTGTCGGCTTCTTCCAGTTGCGCGGCGGCCTCTTGCAACTGCGCACCCGCATCACGGGCCAGCGCGGTCGCATCCTGTGCGAACAGGGTCGCAGGCCACAGGCAAACCAGAAGGGCAAGCGCGCGGATCATGTCAGCAGGTTGCTCCCGGTCATCTCGTCGGGTTTTTCCAACCCCATCAGATGCAACAGCGTCGGTGCAAGGTCGGCCAGACGCCCAGCCCGCAACGTGCCTTGGGCCCCGACCACGGCCACCGGCACAAGGTTCAGCGTGTGCGCCGTATGCGGCCCGCCGGTTTCGGGGTCGATCATCACTTCGCAATTGCCATGATCCGCCGTCACGATCATCGCACCTCCCGCCGCCTCCAGCGCCGCCACGACCTGTGTCAGACCACGGTCCACGGCCTCGCAGGCCGCAATCGCGGCGTCCAGATCACCGGTGTGACCCACCATGTCGGGGTTGGCATAGTTGACCACGATCAGGTCGTAGCCGTCGCCGATGGCCTGCACCAGATGCGCCGTGACCTCTTCGGACGACATCTCGGGCTGCACGTCATAGGTGGGCACGTCGGGACTTTTGGGCATGTAGCGGTCTTCGCCTTCGGCCGGCACCTCTACGCCGCCGTTCAGGAAGAAGGTGACATGGGGGTATTTTTCGGTCTCCGCGATGCGGTACTGGCGCAGCCCGTGCTGTGCGACCCATGCACCCAGCGTGTTGACGATGGCAGGCTTGGGATAGGCGGTCTGCATATAGGCGTTATGCTGGTCCGAATATTCGGCCATCCCCAGCAACCCCGCCCATCGGGGGCGTGTGCCCACATCAAAAGCCGCAAAGTCAGGCGCGCCGACGGCTGCCATGATCTCGCGGGCGCGGTCGGCGCGAAAGTTCAGACAGAACACGCCGTCGCCATCCTGCGCGCCTGCATAGCTGCCGATCACCGTGGCGGGGATGAATTCATCCGTGGTATCAGCGGAATAGGCCTGTGTCACCGCATCCTGCGCATCGTCGGCCCGCGCACCTTTGCCATGCACAATGGCGTCAAACGCTTTTTGCACGCGGTCCCAGCGGTTGTCGCGGTCCATGGCGAAATAACGCCCCGTGACAGTTGCGATTGTGACGCCATCGGGCAGCGCATCGGTCAGCGTGTGAAAATACCCCTGCGCCGACTTGGGCGCCACATCGCGGCCATCGGTCAGCGCGTGGATTTTCACCGGCACGCCTGCGTCGACACAAGCCCTGGCCGCCGCGATCATATGGTTCAGGTGTCCATGCACCCCGCCATCCGACACGACCCCCATCAGATGCGCGGTGCCGCCCGTGTCTTTCAAACCTGCGATAAACGCCTGCAAGGCGCTGTTTTCAAAGAACGAGCCATCCTCGATCGCCAGATCAATCTGGCCCAGGTCCATCGCCACCACCCGGCCCGCACCGATATTGGTGTGCCCGACCTCGGAATTGCCCATCTGCCCCGTCGGCAGGCCCACATCCGGCCCGTGGGTGATCAGCGTCGCATTGGGGCACGTCGCCATGATGCGGTCAAAGGTCGGCGTTTTCGCCAGAGCGGGCGCGTTTCCCGTGGTCTCCTCGCGCAGACCCCAGCCATCAAGAATGCACAGAACAACGGGTTTTGGGGACATGATGCGGCGCGACCTTTGTGACTATTGTGTGGCGTTCTAACGCAGCGCACCGCCGGGGTGAACCGTTTTGAACAGGATTGGCGGAATTGAACTGTACATCGACGGTTTGCGCAGGAAACGGGTCGATGGGCCGCACCCTGTAGGCCTAGCTGGACACAGCACAAGGAGACGCCCGATGCCAACGTTCACAGCCCTGCCCACAGAAACCGTCGAAGCCTGGCGCGCGGGCGCGCCTGATGCCTATGGCAACCCGCCCGAGCGTCACATCTCGAACGGCGCGGGCAACCCTTGCCGCCATTGCCTGAACCACGTGCACAAGGGCGCGGATATGTTGATCCTCGCGCACAAGCCTTTCGAAGGAACGCATCCCTATGCGGAAACCGGCCCGATATTCCTGTGCGCCGATCCCTGCGAACGGGGTGGCGGCACGGACCTGCCCGCGATCTTGACCTCGTCTCCCGACTATCTGATCAAGGGCTATGGCACCGACGACCGCATCGTCTATGGCACCGGCGTCGTGGCCCCCGTGGCCGAGCTGCACCAGCGCATCGCCGCGATCTTTGCCGACCCCACGGTCGCCTATATCCACGCCCGCAGCGCGCGCAACAACTGCTATCAGTTGCGGATCGACAGGGACTGATCCCCCTTGCATGGGGGCGTCCTTGTGGCCCATAAAGGCCCGACTATCGGACCGATGAGGACGCCCATGACCCTGCAAGCCCCCGAGACCAAAATCGTCGAACAATACCGCGTGGCCTGTGACGGCTCGGAAGGTGCCTTGGGCCACCCGCGCGTCTGGTTGCAGATCCCGCAGGACACGGGTTGGGTCGAATGCCCCTATTGCGATTGCAAATTCGTCCACGCCGACCACAAGGCCGAAAGCTGAAACGGCTTGCCGTTTGCCTGCTTGTCCTGATCCTTTGCTATCCTTGCGCTGCAATTGTCGGTGCGCTGGTGCCTTCAGCGCACATTGCGGATGATGGCAGGCCTGAACATCAGGTGCTGCTGATCGCAGGGCCGATCCACTATGATTTCATCCTACCGCTGGACGACGCGACGCGCACGGCTTTTGCCGACCTGCCCGATGCGGCACTGCTGATGGATCTGGACGGCGCGCAAAACCTGCTGGTCGGCTGGGGCGCGCATGATTTCTATACCACCGTCGGCGCCTATGGCGACGTGACAGCGCAGGCGGCGTGGCGCGGGTTGACCGGCGACAGTTCCGTCATCCGTCTGGATGTGGTGGGTGCCGTACCGCCCGAACTGGAATTGCGCAGCCTTGCCATGACCGATGCGCAATATGCGCGTTTCCTGACCGCCCTGCGCGCCACCTTTGGCGACGAGAGGCCGCTGGCCACTCCGGGCTTTACCGACACGGACCTTTTCTATCCGGCCAAGGGCCGCTTTAACGGCTTTCGCACCTGCAACGTCTGGGTCGGCGAAATGATCCGCGCCGCGGGCCTGCGCTTTGGCCTTTGGACGCCGTTGCCGCTGTCGGTCAGCCTGTCGCACTGGCTGTATCAATCCACAGGCAGAACCGCGAACTAATTCCGCCTGCCACCGGCACGCCATCTGGAAGCCTTGGCCCGCCTGTGGCACAAGAAGGTCAAAATTTGCAGCGAGGGTGTGATGTCATCAAAATTCGGAAAAGGGTGCCACCTGCACCTGATCGACGGCTCGGCCTTTATCTTTCGCGCCTACCACGCCCTGCCGCCGCTGACGCGCAAGTCGGACGGGTTACCGATTGGCGCGGTCGCGGGCTTTTGCAACATGCTGCAGCGCTATGTCGAGGGCAACACCGGCAGCGACGTGACCCACGTGGCGGTGATCTTTGACAAGGGCAGCCACACCTTCCGCAACGAGATGTACGACCAGTACAAGGCCAACCGCGAAGCTATGCCCGAGGACCTGCGCCCGCAGATCCCCCTGACCCGCACCGCGACCGAGGCGTTCAACATCGCCTGCAAGGAAAAGGAAGGCTTCGAGGCTGACGACATCATCGCCACGCTGGCCGTTCAGGCCCGCGCCGCCGGGGGCCGCTGCACCATCATCAGCAGCGACAAGGACCTGATGCAACTGGTGGGTGACGGCGTTGAAATGCTGGACGCGATGAAGAACCGCAGCATCGACCGCGACGGCGTGTTTGAGAAATTCGGCGTCTATCCCGACCGCGTGGTCGATGTGCAGGCGCTGGCCGGCGACAGCGTGGACAACGTGCCCGGCGCGCCCGGCATCGGCATCAAGACCGCCGCCCTGCTGATCAACGAATTCGGCGATCTGGACACGCTTCTGGCCCGCGCCGAAGAGATCAAGCAACCGAAACGCCGCCAAACATTGATCGACCATGCCGACCAGATCCGTCTGAGCCGTGATCTGGTACGGCTGGACGAGAACACGCCGCTGGACTTCACGCTCGACGATCTGGAAGTGCGCGACCCCGATCCCGAACGGCTGATGAATTTCCTGGCCGAAATGGAATTCCGCACCCTGTCCAAACGCATTGCCGAGGCACTGCACGTCGAAGCGCCGGTGATCGAGGACAAGGCCCCCGCGCCCGCCGACATGCCCGAGACCGAAACCGTACCGTTCAACCCGGACGCCTACGAACACGTCCGCGACGCAGCCGGTCTGCAGGTCTGGATCGACCGCATCCGCGAACGCGGCTGGGTTGCCATCGACACCGAAACCACCGGCCTGAACGAAATGACCGCCGATCTGGTGGGCATTTCGCTGTGCGTCGATCCGGGTCAGGCCTGCTATATCCCGCTGATCCACAAGGACAGCGGCACCGACGATCTGTTCGGCTCGGACGAACTGGCCGAGGGGCAGATGCCGCTGGAACAGTGTCTTGAGATGCTGACGCCGGTGCTTGAGGACCCTTCGGTCCTGAAAATCGGGCAGAACATGAAATACGACGCCAAGATTTTCGCCCAGCTTGGCATCACCGTCGCGCCCATCGACGACACGATGCTGCTGTCCTATGCGCAGCATGCGGGCCTGCACAATCATGGCATGGACACGCTGTCGGAACGCTATCTCGGCCACACGCCGATCCCGATCAAACCGCTGCTGGGCTCCGGTAAATCCGCGATCACCTTTGACCGCGTGCCGCTGGACAAGGCCGTGGCCTATGCCGCCGAGGATGCCGACATCACCCTGCGGCTGTGGCAGACCCTGAAACCGCAATTGCACCGCGTTGGCGTGACCAAGGTTTACGAGACGCTGGAACGCCCGCTGGTGCCGGTGCTGGCCGCGATGGAACGGTCCGGCATCAAGGTTGACCGCGACACGCTCAGCCGCATGTCCAATGCCTTTGCGCAAAAGATGGCCGGGCTTGAGGACGAGATTTACGAGCTGGCAGGCCGCAAATTCAACGTCGGCTCCCCCGCGCAAGTGGGCGAGGTGCTGTTCGAGGACATGGGCCTTGAGGGTGGCAAGAAGGGTGCGAATGGCAAATATTCCACCGGTGCCGACATTCTCGAAGACCTGGCAACCGAACACGATTTCCCCCGCCGCATTCTGGACTGGCGGCAGCTCAGCAAGCTGAAATCGACCTACACCGACGCGCTTCAGGATCACATCAACCCTGACACGGGCCGCGTGCACACGTCCTATTCCATCGCGGGGGCATCCACCGGGCGTCTGGCCTCGACCGATCCGAACCTGCAAAACATCCCGATCCGCAGCGAAGAAGGCCGCCGCATCCGCGAGGCTTTCGTGGCCGAGCAGGGCAAGACGCTGGTGGCGCTGGACTATTCCCAGATCGAACTGCGCATTCTGGCGCATATCGCGGATATTCCCGAACTGAAACAGGCCTTTGCTGACGGCATCGACATTCACGCCCTGACCGCGTCCGAGATGTTCAACGTACCGCTGGACGAGATGACACCCGACATCCGCCGTCAGGCCAAAGCGATCAACTTTGGCGTCATCTACGGCATCTCTGGCTTTGGCCTGGCCCGCAACCTGCGCATTCCGCGGGCCGAGGCGCAGGGGTTCATCGACCGCTATTTTGAACGTTTCCCCGGCATCCGCACCTATATGGACGACACCAAGGCGTTCGCCAAAGAGCACGGCTTTGTCCAGACCCTGTTCGGCCGCAAGATCCACACGCCCGAGATCGCCAGCAAAGGCCCCCGCGCCGGTTTCGCCGCCCGTGCCGCGATCAACGCGCCGATTCAGGGCACCGCCGCCGATGTGATCCGCCGCGCGATGATCCGTATGCCCACCGCCATCGCTGAGTTGCCCGCAACGATGCTGTTGCAGGTCCACGATGAACTGTTGTTCGAGGTCGACAACGGGTCAGAAGACGCGCTGATCGACGCCGCGCGCAATGTGATGGAAAACGCCGCCGATCCGGTGGTGAAACTGGACGTGAAACTGACCGTGGACGCCGGCAAAGGTGCGAACTGGGCCGAAGCGCACTAACCCTGAACGGTCAGCCGCATCACCATCCGCCGCGCCAGCGGCGCCACGAACAACACAACCGGAAAGGCCACGGCCCAACTGGTCAGCCACGCGCCCATCCAGACGCCAAGGAAACCGTCCCACACGTCGGTGGCACGCAGCATGCTGATACCCGACACAATCAGCGACATCATCCCGCTGAGGAAAAAGCCAAAGGCAATGTGAGCGTAACGCGCGGGAATCATCGGCGAACCTTTCCGGACTGGGTGCCGAAGATTTCCCATAACAGGCCGACACGGTCCAGCCTCCCAGAGTTCAAAAACCCGTCGTGAGGCCAGCGTTCAGCGTCCCCTAGGCCCGCTTCATCCAGCCCAGGGTCTTTTCCGTCGACCCACCCGGCGTGTATTCCGCCGACACCCAGCCGTCGTAACCGCTGTCGTCAATCGCGCGGAACAGGGCGGCAAAATCCACTGTCCCTTTCCCCGGCGGACCACGGTCCGGCGCGTCCCCGATCTGAATGTGGCGGATCAATGGGCGCAGCGCGGCAAAGGAGGACAGAGCATCGCCGGTGATTTCCTGCGCATGATAGCTGTCCCATTGCAGCGCCAGGTTGTCCGCACCCACGTCGGCGATGATCCCCGCCGCCAGATCGAAATCGTTCAGGAAATAACCGGGGGCCGAGGCCGGGCACAACGGCTCCAACGTCAGCGTCAGCCCCTCGGGTGCCAGATCGCAGGCGCGTTTCAGGTTCTCCACCATCACCGCCCGCGCCCCGTCGCCCTGCGCCACACCGGCCATCACGTGAATGAACGACACGCCCAGCGCCTGTGCAAACCGCGTGGCGCGGCGCATGTCGTGGGCAAAGCGGTCCTCGCGACCTGCAATCGCAGCAAAGCCGCGTTCCCCGCCTGTGTAATTCGGCGGCGGCGCATTGATCAGGATCATCTCAAGCCCGTTGCGGCGCAGGGCTTTCTGGATATCTCCGGCGGGAAAATCATAGGGAAACAGCACTTCGACCGCCTTGAACCCCGCATCGGCTGCCGCATCAAAGCGGTCGAGAAAGGGCAGGTCGGGCCATAGGTGTGTAAGATTGGCGGCAAATCTGGGCATGGTCGCAACCTGCCGCACCGCGCGCGGCGCGCCAAGGTCTAATCGTAACCGTTCAGGGCAATTCATCCGATGGAATGATGCCAAAGAATTCCCCCCTGGACCACACCCCGAACCAACCCTCGTGATGGGTGCCGACGTCCACAAGCCGGTAAAAGCTTTTGCGGTCGATCAGCGCCTCGAGATTGCGGCGCACCAGGACATAGGGTGACGGCTCGCCGGTCTCGGGATCGCGCTCCACACGGATCGGGGCGTCGGGGCCTGCGACGGTGACATCGTCGGTCTTGGTCACGAACGTCAGCACCTGATCGGTGCCTTCGCCTTCAGCCTCAAAGTCGATGGCCAGGAACGGCGCGTCTTCGACGGTGATGCCAACCTTTTCCACCGGAGTGACCAGAAAATAGTCATCGCCTTCGCGCTTGAGAATCGATGCGAACAATTTGACCAATCCGGGCCGACCGATGGGCGTGCCCTGATAGAACCACGTGCCGTCGCGTTTGATCTGCATGTCCAGATCGCCGCAAAAAGCGGGGTTCCACTTGTCCACCGGCGGCAGTCCGCGCGTTTTTGCTGCTTTAATCGACGCAACAAGGCTGTCTGCGTTGGGCGTCACGGTTTTTTGTCCGCTCATGACTGAAAATTGCCCCTTCCGGCTTTTGCTATTTCGCGTTTGCACGATACGTTGTCTGAAAGAGTAATATAACCTGCGAGAGTGAAAAGTCATGAGTGACGCCGAAAACATGGTGGCCGAGATCGAAGCCCTGGGCGAGAAACTGGGTCAGGCCAAGGCGTCGATCACACGGCGGTTCATCGGCCAACCGCGCGTGGTCGAACTGACGCTGACGGCGCTCTTGTGCGGTGGTCACGGGTTGCTGATCGGCCTGCCCGGTCTGGGCAAGACGCGGCTGGTGGAAACGCTCAGCACGGTCATGGGGCTGGACGGCAACCGCGTGCAGTTCACCCCCGACCTGATGCCCGCCGATATTCTGGGCTCCGAGGTTCTGGACACCGCCGCCGACGGCAGC
Source organism: Pseudosulfitobacter pseudonitzschiae (assembly GCF_900129395.1). Classification (GTDB taxonomy): domain Bacteria; phylum Pseudomonadota; class Alphaproteobacteria; order Rhodobacterales; family Rhodobacteraceae; genus Pseudosulfitobacter; species Pseudosulfitobacter pseudonitzschiae. The sequence goes on along the minus strand of NZ_FQVP01000004.1, from coordinate 351,931 downwards.
CGCGTGTTCCGCTTTTTGCCCGGCCCGATCTTTTGCCAGTTGCTGATGGCCGACGAGATCAACCGCGCCTCGCCACGCACGCAATCGGCGCTGTTGCAGGCGATGCAGGAAAAAACCGTAACCGTCGCAGGCGAGGATCGCCCCTTGGGCACGCCCTTCCACGTACTGGCCACGCAGAACCCCATCGAACAAGAGGGCACCTACCCCCTGCCCGAGGCACAGCTTGACCGCTTTCTGGTCCAGATCGACGTGGCCTACCCCGACCGCGAGACCGAACGTGATATCCTGATCGCCACCACGGGCGAGGCCGAGGCACAGGCCGTGCCGGTGTTCTCGGGCGGTGAATTGCTGGCGGCCCAGCGGTTGCTGCGGCGGATGCCCGTGGGCGACAGCGTGGTCGAGATGATCCTGGACCTTGTGCGTGCCTTCCGTCCCGATGCGCCTGACGCGTCGCAACAGGTGCGTGACACGGTGGCATGGGGCCCCGGCCCGCGTGCCTCGCAGGCGCTGATGCTGGCCGTGCGGGCCAAGGCGTTGCTGGATGGCCGTCTGGCCCCTTCGGCCGAGGATGTGGTGGATATGGCGCGGCCTGTGCTGACGCACCGTATGGCGTTGAACTTTGCCGCGCGGGCGCGGGGCGACAGCCTTGTGAACCTGATCGAAACCACCGCAGCGGGCCTGTCCCGCCGGGCTGCCGCGTGACACCAGACCCGATCACCCTGCGCCAGTCAGCCGAGGATCAGGCCGCCCGCCTGCCCGCGCTGCTGGCCCGTGCCGAGCAATTGGCCGGTGCCGTCCTGTTGGGCGACCATGGCCGCAGGCGTGCGGGGACGGGTGATGATTTCTGGCAATACCGCCCGGCACAGGCGGGCGACAGCCGCCGCATGATCGACCACCGCCGCAGCGCGCGGGGCGACACGCAATTCGTGCGCGAACGGGAATGGCAGATCGCGCAATCGGTCATGCTGTGGTGCGACCAAGGGGCATCGATGCGATTCAACAGCTCTGACGCTTTGCCGACCAAGGCCGAGCGCGCACGCGTCCTGACACTGGCGCTGGCGATCCTGCTGGTGCGTGGCGGTGAACGTGTGGGCCTGACCGGCACCCGTCTGCCGCCACGGCGTGGACGGATGCAGGTGGTGCGATTGGCCCAAATGCTGTCCGAGGATTCTGACGACGATTACAGCCCGCCCGAACACCGCGCGATGATCCCCCATGCGCAGGCGCTGTTCGCGTCGGATTTCATGGGCGACATCGCCGACGTGCAACTGGCCCTGACCAAGGCCGCCGACCGTGGCGTGCGAGGCGTGTTGATGCACGTTCTGGACCCGTCAGAAGAGGCATTTCCGTTTCGCGGGCGCACGATCTTTGAAAGCGTCGGCGGCACCCTGCGCCACGAAACGCTGAAAGCGAACGACCTGCGCGACCGCTATCTGGAGCGTCTGGCCGCCCGCAAGGCCGAGCTTCAGCGCCTGTGCGCGCTGACCGGCTGGCACTATGGCGTGCATCACACCGACAGCAGCGCGCAATCCGCGCTGTTGTGGCTGTACCGGGCGATGGACCGCTCGGTGGTGGTGCGCGGATGACGGTTCTGGGGGGCATCGGATTTACCGCGCCGTGGTTGCTGGTGGCGCTGGCGGCGCTGCCGATCCTGTGGCTGATCCTTCGCGCGGTCCCGCCCGCGCCGATCCGCCGCCGCTTTCCCGGCGTGGCGCTCTTGCTCGGGCTGACCGACGCCGATGCCGTGTCGGACCGCACGCCGTGGTGGCTGATGCTGCTGCGGATGCTGGCGGTGGCGCTAGTGATCCTTGGCCTGTCCGGTCCCGTGATGAACCCGCAGACCGAGCGTGCCCGCGAAAGCGGCCCGCTGCTGGTGGTGCTGGATGGCACCTGGGCCGGTGCCGCGCATTGGCCACAAATGATCGAAACATTGCAGGGCGAACTGAACCGCGCCGCCGCAGACGACCGCACTGTCGGCATATTGCAACTGACCCGTCCCGAAGCACCGGCGTTTCAGGCCGCGAACACATGGTCCACGCGGCTGGCCGGGTTACAGCCTGAGCCTTGGCAGCCGGACAGCGCGCAAATCGATACAGCCGTTGAGTTGATCGCGCAAAGCGGCGCGTCCAGCGCTCTTTGGATGGGTGACAGCCTGGCCTATGACGGTCAGGACCGCGTGCTTGCGGCGCTTGAAACGCTTGGCCCCGTGTCCGTGGTCCAGTCCGGCCAGACCACATTGGGCATGACGCCCGCAACCTATGCGGATGGCGCTGTGCAACTGTCTGCCCTGCGTGCCGCGGCGGGTCCGGCCCGAGCGGTGACCGTGCTGGCGCAGGGGCGCGATCCCGCTGGCAACCCGACCACACTGGCCACCGCACAGGCCGAATTTGCCGATGGCGCGACCAAGGCACTGACGGAACTGGCCCTGCCTGCCGAACTGCGCGCCCGCATCACCCGTTTCGAAATCCAGGGCGGGCGCAGCGCCGGTGCGCTGACCCTGACCGATGACAGCCTGCGCCGCCGCGAGGTTGCGCTGGTCGCAGGGCGCACCGACCGCGAAGGGCTGGAGCTGCTGTCGCCGCTGCATTACCTGCAACAGGCGCTGGCCCCCACCGCCGACCTGCTGGACGGTGCGCTGGATGATGTGCTGCCTGCCAACCCCGATGTGATCGTGCTGGCCGATGTGGCAACGCTCACCGACGACGAAACCGCCAAGCTGGCCGATTGGGTCGAAGAGGGCGGGCTGCTCTTGCGTTTTGCCGGACCGCATGTGGCCGCCAGCGACATCAGCCGTGATGCGATCGATCCGCTGATGCCCGTGCGCCTGCGCAGCGGTGGCCGGTCGGTCGGCGGCGCGATGAGCTGGGGCGAACCGAAATCGCTGGCCCCCTTCCGCGACAGCTCGCCGTTTTTCGGCCTGAACATCCCCGATGACGTCCGCGTCAGCGCGCAGGTTATGGCGCAACCCGGCCCCGATCTGGCCGAGGCGGTCATCGCCGACCTGTCCGACGGCACGCCGCTGGTCACCCGCAAACGCCTGGGGCAGGGGCAGGTGGTGCTGTTCCACGTGACCGCCAACGCCGAATGGTCCACCCTGCCGCTGTCAGGTTTGTTCGTGGAGATGCTGGAGCGTCTGGCCGTGTCCTCCGCCACCACGGTCCCCGAGGCCGCCGACCTGCAAGGCACCGTGTGGCAACCCGAACAGGTGATGGACGGCTATGGCGTGCTGCGCGATGCGGGCACCCTCCCCGGCATCGAGGGGCCGACTCTGGTCGATGCCCCGCTGGGACCGCAGATGCTGCCGGGGATTTATGCCTCGGAGGACCGGTTCCTGGCGCGTAACGTGCTGACGGCGGATGCGGTTCTGACCCCCGCCACATGGCCCGCGCGCATTCCCGTCACCGGCTTTCGCAGCGCCCCGCCCGAGGCGCTGGGAGGCCTGCTGATGGGTCTGGCGCTGTTGCTGTTGGCGCTGGATGTGGTGGCGTCGCTTGCGTTGTCCGGACGGCTGGGTCCGACCCGTGGCGCGGTGGCGGCACTGGCGCTGCTCTTGATGGTGCCGCAGGGCGCAGATGCACAGGACGACGACATCCAGCGCGCCATCGAGGCCACCTCCGAGGTCGTGCTGGCCCACGTGCTGACCGGCAACGCCGATGTGGACGAGATCGCCCAAGCCGGCCTGCGCGGCCTGTCCGATACTTTGTACTTCCGCACCTCGGTCGAACCTGCACTGCCGATGGGCGTGAACCTTGAAACCGACGATCTGGCGTTCTTCCCCCTGCTCTACTGGCCGATCACCCCCGACCAGCCGCGCCCCTCTGCCGAAGCCTATGCGCGGCTGAACGACTACCTGCGCTCGGGCGGGCTGATCCTGTTCGACACCCGCGACGCCAATGTCGCAGGTTTCGGCACCGCCAGCCCCAATGGCCGCAAATTGCAGGATCTGGCCGCACCGCTGGACATTCCGGCGCTGGAACCTGTGCCCGCCGACCACGTGCTGACCCGCACCTTTTACCTGCTCCAGGACTTTCCCGGTCGCTACACCAGCCGCGAGGTCTGGGCCGAAGCCTCGCCGCCCGGTGCCGAACAGGTCGAGGGCATGCCATTCCGCAACCTCAACGATGGCGTGACTCCGGTGGTGATCGGTGGCAACGACTGGGCGGGGGCCTGGGCGGTTGACGCCTCGGGCAATCCGATGCTGCCGGTGGGGCGTGGCTTTGGCGGCGAACGCCAGCGAGAGCTGGCCTACCGCTTTGGCGTCAATCTGGTCATGCATGTGCTGACCGGCAATTACAAAAGCGATCAGGTCCATGTGCCTGCCTTGCTGGATCGGCTGGGCCAATGACCGGAACCGTGATCTTTGACCCGCTGTTGCCGTGGACATGGCTGGCCATACTGGCAGTGATCGCACTGGCTGGCGTGGTGCTGGCACTGGTGCGGGGCCTGCGCGGCTGGGCCTTGCGCGGGGCGGCGGCGCTGGTGGTGTTGGCCGCATTGGCGCAACCTTCCTATCAGGTCGAGGACCGCGCGCCGCTGAGCGACATCGTGATCCTGGCCGAAGACACCAGCGCCTCGCAAAGCTTGCCGGGGCGCAGCGAACAGACCGCACAGGCGGCTGACGCGCTTGAGGCGCAACTGGCCGCGCGCCCCAACACCGAAGTGCGCCGCATCACCGTGCCGGACGCCGAGGGCGATGGCGGCACCAATCTGATGGCTGCCCTGTCCGACGCGCTGGCCGAGGAGCCGCAGGCGCGGGTCGCGGGCCTCATCGCGCTCAGCGACGGACAGGTCCATGATGCCGATATGGCGCTGGCCCTGCCCGCGCCGCTGCACCTGCTGCAATCAGGCTTTGCTGATGACTGGGACCGCCGCCTGACCGTGGTGGGCGCACCTGCCTTTGCCATCATCGGCGAGCCGGTCACCCTGACCCTGCGTGTCGAGGACATGGGCGCCGCGCCGACCTCTGAGCCCTTTGCCGAGCTGGATATTTCTGTGGACGGCGAAGCCCCCCAGCGGTTCCGCGTGCCGGTGGGCCAGGACATTGACCTGCCCGTCACCCTGCCCCATGGCGGGCGCAACGTGATCCAGTTCACCACGCCCACGCAAGAGGACGAATTGACCGCGCGCAACAACACCGCGCTGATCCAGATGAACGGCGTGCGCGACCGGCTGCGCGTTCTGCTGGTGTCGGGCGAGCCGCACGCAGGCGGGCGCACATGGCGCAACCTGTTGAAATCGGACAGCTCTGTCGATCTGGTCCACTTCACGATCCTGCGCCCGCCCGACAAACAAGACGGCGTGCCGGTGGGCGAACTGAGCCTGATCGCCTTCCCGACACGGGAATTGTTCATGGAAAAGATCGAAGACTTCGACCTGATCATCTTTGACCGCTACAAGCGGCGCGGCATCCTGCCTGCGCTCTATCTGGAGAATGTCGCCAACTATGTGCGCAACGGTGGGGCTGTGCTGGTTGCCGCGGGACCGGACTTTGCCACGGCTGACAGCCTGTTCCGCTCGCCTCTGGGCGCCGTGATGCCGGCGGTGCCCACCGCGCGCGTGCGCGAAGAGGCCTACCGCCCCAAGGTCACCGAGCTGGGCGAACGCCACCCCGTCACCACCAACCTGCCGTCGCGCGGCGACTGGGGCCGCTGGCTGCGCCAGATCGACGTCAGGCCGAATTCGGGCAACGTGGTGATGTCCGGCATCGACGACAGCCCGCTTCTGGTGCTGGACCGCGTCGGCGAGGGACGTGTGGCGCTGCTGGCCTCGGATCACGCATGGCTGTGGTCGCGCGGCTACGAAGGCGGCGGACCGCAACTGGAACTGCTGCGCCGTCTGGCACACTGGATGATGAAAGAACCCGAACTGGAAGAAGAGGCGCTGACCGCCACGGCCAGCGGCCAGTCGATGCAGATCGAACGCCGCACGCTCAGCGATACCGTGCCGCCAGTGACCGTCACGGCCCCCGATGGCACCACCACCGAACTGACCCTGCGCAACGTGGCCCCCGGCCAGTTCATCGCGGATTACCAGGGCCCCGAGATCGGCCTCTACCGTCTGGAAAACGGTGACCAAAGCGCCGTCATCGGCCTTGGGCCTGCCGCCCCGCGCGAGTTTATCAACACCGTCGGCACCGCCGAATTGCTGCAACCGGCCATAGACAGCACACGCGGCGGCGCGCTGCTGCTGGAGGATGGCCTGCCCGACATCCGAAACGTCCGCGAAGGCCGCCCTGCCGCGGGACGCGGCTGGATCGGGCTGACGCCCCGCAACGCTTTTGAAACCCGCGACGTGCGCGCCACTGCACTGTTGCCGGGCTGGCTGGTCCTGATGCTCAGCGCGCTGTTCATCGTCGCCGCATGGCTGCGCGAGGGGCGTCGCCGCTGACACTTCATCTTGCCGGATAAACTCCGGGGTGAGGCCGCAGGCCGAGGGGTAGCGCCCCTAATTTGCCACCTCAACCTCGACCGAGGCTGATTGCCCTGCCGCATCCACCACCGAAATCCGGCTGAACCCGGCCCCGTCCAGCGCCAGCGCCACTTCGCGCTGTCGCAACCCCGCCGCCACGGGTGCGCCGTTCAGCAGAACGGTCAGCGGCAATTGCCCGCCCCGCATCTTTACCGTCAGCCCGTCACCGCCCGCCAGCACCGCGCCGCTGGGGGGAAAGGCCACGGTCAGCGTATCGGCAGAGCGCACGGCACCAAAGCGTGCGTCAAAGCGTTGCAGCGGCTGCGGCAGCCGCGCGGTGGGCACGATCAGCGTTTCGGGCGGGGGTGGCGGCAGCGGGTCGCGGGCCGATTTCAGGCGGCCGAACGCCTCGAACAGCACAGGTGCCGCCAGCCCGCCGCCAAAGGCACCGGGCACCGGCGTGCCGTCCGGTCGCCCCATCCACACCCCGATCACGTGCCGCCCGTCATAGCCTATGGCCCATGCGTCACGGTGCCCGTAGGACGTGCCGGTTTTATAGGCCAGCCCGGTCACACCCGCGCCCGCAGGCGGCGGGATGTCGGACAGGATGTCGCCCACCTGCCACGCCGCTGCACGCCCCACGAGGCGGGCCAAGGGGGCTCGCGGCGCTTCGGCCTCAAGATGCAGGCGCGGCCCAGCGCCGCCTTCGGCCAGTGCTGCGTAAAGCTGCACCAGATCGCCCAGCGTCAGCCCGACACCGCCCAGCGCCACAGCCAGCCCCGGCTGGCCCTGCACCACCGGCGTCGCCCCGCTGCGGCGCAGGGCCGCCATCAGGCGCGCGGAGCCCAGCGCTTCGGTCAGCGCCACGGGCGGAATGTTCAGCGACAGTTGCAAGGCGTGCCGTGCGGTGACGTCACCGCGAAACATGCCGTCAAAGTTCTGCGGCGCGTAGGTGCCGAAGGCGGTCGGGCGGTCGGGCATGATGGTTTCGGGATGCGCCAGCCCGCGATCAAAGGCCAGCGCATAGATCAATGGCTTGAGCGTTGATCCCGGCGAGCGCAGGGCGCGGGTCATGTCGACAAACCCCTGTGCCCCGTCGCCATCCGCATAATCCGCCGACCCGATTGAGGCGAGTATCTCTCCGGTCTGATGATCCGCCACCAGTATCGCCGTCGAAACCCCGCGCGGCTGGTCGCGCACCACACGCGCAGCCAGCGTCTCAAGCGCGCTTTGCAGGCGCGCGTTCAGGGTCGTGTCATGGCGCACCGTCAGCGGATCGCGCGCAACCAGGTGATCCCCCACATGCGGCGCAAGGCGCGGCATGTCGGACATGCGCAAGGGCACCGGCGCGTGGGTTGCGGACAGGTCCAGACGCGCCAGAACGCGGTCGCGGGCAGCAAGGGCCGCTGCCGGATTGCGGTCGGGGCGACGGCCTTCGGGCGCTTGGGGCAAGGCGATCAGCAGCGCCGATTCCGCCGGGGTCAGACGTTTGGGTGGCTTGGCGAACCATGCACGGGTGCCCGACTGAATCCCCTCGACCGCGCCGCCATAGGGCGCGTGTTGCAGGTACAGCGTCAGGATCTGGTCCTTGTCCAGCCGCCGCTCCAGCGCCCAGGCCACGCGCATTTGGCGCAGCTTGCCGGCCCAGCGTCCGGTGCCGGAATTCTCCAGCAACCGCGCCACCTGCATCGTCAGGGTCGACCCGCCGGACACCACATCGCCGTTCCATGCCGCCTGCCCCACGGCCCGCACCAGCGCCATCAGGTCAACGCCGTTGTGGCTGGCAAAGCGTTTGTCCTCGTAGGCGATCAGCATCTGCACAAAGGTCGGATCGACATCCGCCAGCGCCACCGCAAGCCGCTGCCGCCCGTCCTCGACCGGATAGGCGCGCAACAGCGTGCCGTCGCGCGCCCGCACCTCGACAGAGGTTTCCGCCAACACCGGCGGCAGCACGGTGGCCGCAACCCAATCGTCCCACGCATCGCGCAGGCCCGCCGTCAGGGCCAGCGCAACCGCCAGCGCAATCAGGCAGCGCCCGCCGGTCATGGCGTAACGGTCACGCGGCCCGTTGCGGTCACGGCGCGGTACTCGGGGCGATACATATCCTGCACCAGCGCCGCCGGATGGTGATAGTCGCCCGGGCTGATCGCCCGCACCACATAGGCCAGCTGGAACGCCTCGTCGCCACGGTGATCCACCGCCGCGACAAAGCGTTCGGCGCGGAACTGGGCGGTTTCCGTATCGGCCAGCTTCAGCCAGTCCAGCGCGCCAATGTCACCCGACCGCAACAGGTTGGGGTTGTCGATCTCCAGCCCCGCAGGCAGCGCATCATCCACGATCAGGCGCGCGCCCACTTCCTCAAAGGGCTGGATGGTCAGCACCACCACCCGCCGTTCGCCCGCGGCAAAGGGTCCGTCCGCCGGTTCCCCCTGCAACGTGTAGTAGTCACGCTTGATCGCATAGCCATAGCCACCCGCCTCCGGCGCCACCAGCGGCACACCGTAGGTGGTCAGCGTGACATCCGTCGGCGCACCCGACACGTTGCGGATGCTGTGCGCGGTGCCGCCGGTTTCCAGCGTCTGGATCACCGGGCCGCTGGCGGGCTGGTCGTCGACGGTCAGGCCGGGATTAGACGTATCCTCGTTCAACGCCTGCGCCGCCATCAGCACCTGTGCCGCCTCTTGGGTGGACAGGCTGCGGCTGGTGTTGCCGATGCGTGCGGCCACCGCAGCGCGGTCAATAGCGTTGCTGCCGGACAGGGCCGCCAGTTTCAGCACACCGGCGGCATCACGCAGCGGCGTGCCAAAATCCGAACGCCAGCCGGTCGTTTCCCGCGCGCTTTGGTCCATCTGCGCGCTGGCCTTGGCGAACAACTGGTCCGCGCGCAACTGGTCGCCGTACATCGCCAGCGCCGCGCCCAGTTGGGCGGTGGCCAGCGGCGTGCCGAAATCGTCGCCCTTGGTGTCTGCGTAATATCGCAGATCGCCCATCGCCGCCGCCCCGTTGCGCGCCAGAACCAACAGCGCATAGGCGATGTCTTCGCCGCCCTCGTCAAAGTCAGGGGCGTAGTTCACGCGGTTTTTCAGGTTGTCGATGCCCAGGTCATAGGCCAGGTCCGGCACGGCAAACCCCTTGGCCCGCGCCTGGGTCAGGAAATCGGTCACGTAGACATCCAGCCAGAATTCACCCGACTGCGCACGCCACAGGCCAAAGGCCCCGTTGCTGTCCTGCCGCGCCAGAACGCGACTTACCGCGTCGTTGATGCGCTTGGGCAGGTCGGTGATGCCCGCAGCAGGGGCAAAGTCACTGAGGTACAGCAACGGCAGCGCCGCCGAAGTGACCTGTTCGGTGCAGCCATAGGGATAGCGGTCAAGCTGCGTCAGCAGCCCCGGCACATCAAACCGCGCCAGCGGACCCGCCGCCAGCGTCGCCCGTGCCGAGGCCGGTTGCAGACCTGCCAGCACGTTGTCGTCAAAGGTAAAGACCTCGCCCGCGCCAAGGCTGAACCGTCGCGTGGTGGCGGTTTCGGGGTCGGTCACCCGCACACCCAGCGCCAGCGTTTTGGTCAGCACTTTGCCTTCCGGCGTTGTCAGGGTGACGGTCACGTCGTAGTCACCCGCTTGCGACGCGGTCAATGGCACATTGATGCGTTGCGTTGCCCCCTCTGCCAGATCGAAAGATGCAGGTGCGTTGCCCAGTTGCAATCCGTCCGACGCCAGCGCCAGTTGCACGGTGCCGGCCGGGCCGTCTGCGTGGACCACGTCCAACAACAACCGGCTGGTGTCACCGGGCGCCAGGAACTTGGGCAAGGCGGCTGTGACAACCACAGGATCGCGGGCCAGCACGTCGGTTTGCGCCTGCCCAACCGACGACGCGGACCACGCCACCGCCATCAACTTGATCGTGCCGTTGAACGCAGGGCGCGGGATGGTGACGGTTGCGGTGCCATCGGCACTCACCGTCACGGGGCCGCTAAACCACGACATCAGTTCCTCTGTCGGCGGCGGCGATTGCAGCCCGTCCAATCCGGCAGCATCACCACCCGAACGGACAACGCCCAGCGCACCGTTCATGCCGTCGATCAAACGGCCGTAGACGTCGCGCATTTCAACACCCAGACGACGCTGGCCAAAGTAGTGGTCCGACGGGTCGGGGGCCTGATAGTTCGTCAGGTTCAAGATGCCCACATCAACCGCCGCCAGCGTGACAAAGGCGGTTTCGCCTGCGGTGATGCCATCAACCTGCACCGTCGCGTCAAAGCTGCCTTTTTGCCCGTCCACCGCCTCGGGTGCGGTCAGGTTGACCGCCAACTGCCGCGCCGCGGGGTTCACGGCGGCATGGGCCACGCCCAGCGCGCGCGCCGGGTTCTGTCCGGCCTGCACGTCCATCGGGCGGATCACCGAGGCGGTGACATAAGCCCCTGTGCCCCATTCCGCGCCCACGGTCAGCGGCACGATGTTTTCGCCCGCCGTCACCTCGACCACGCGGCGTTCGATCACGCGGTTCGACGCCACGGTGATCAGTGCCGTGCCGTCGTAACGCGGCACCAGACGCAATTGCGCAGTGTCGCCCACGTCGAAGCTGTCGGCGTTCAGCGACAGGTCCAGACGGTCGGGCGTGTCGGTGCCTTCGCCTGCGCCGTACCAGCCTGCGTAGAAATTGACCGACGAGGCGACATAGGGCGCGCCTGCGGATTCCACCACCAGCTCGTATTCACCCCATTCGGTCGCGGCCTGCACTTGCACCGGGTCCTGGCCCAGCGTCGCGGTGCCGGATGCCACGCGGATGCGGCGGGTGGTCGGTTCCCAGTTCCAGTTGCCGTACATCTGATACCACTGGTACCGCGTCTCGACACGGTTCACGGTCCATTTGACTGGCAGCGATCCTTCGGTCGCGATCAGGTCAAAGCTGGCCGATGACATCTCGGGCAGCACATCGTCAAAAGAGGGGTTGATCCCGATCATCACGCCTTCGGGGGCGATGGGTGCGGTGATCTGGCGTTCGACCGGACGACCCGATCCTTCCGCGACACGCACAGTCACGCGGGCCTGCAACAGCTGCCCCTCGGGGTCCACCTCCGGCATCTCCAGCGGCAGGGTCGCATGGCCCTGCGCGTCGGTACGGGCGGCGTCCAGAAAGCGGGTGCGTGCGGAAAAGCGGGTGTCGTAACGGCCAAAGCTGTAGCCGGGCCAGTCGTCCAGACCGTCACGGCGCAGCACACGCACGTCGCCCTCGATGGCCAGATTGGCCCCTGCTGCGCCAAACAGATAGCGCGCGTCGATTTTCAGGGGCGGCGTGTCCGTCAGACGCAGCGGCGCGTCGGGCAGGGACAGGTCAAAGTCGATACGTTCAGGCAGGAAGTCCTCGACCAGAACGGTCTGGGTGGCCAATGGGGCGGCCTCCAGATCAGATTTCAAGTCCAGCCGCCACGCACCGCGCGGCACGTCCGTGCCCAGCGGCAGGTTGAACACATGGCCACCTGCCTGTGCGTTTGTGGACAGCGTGCGGCTGTATTCCACGCCATCGGGGCGCGTCAAGATTGCGGTCAGCGGCAGGCCCTGAATGGCATCCGCCGTGCCGTCGCGGGTCAGCGCGGTGACGTTGATCACATCGCCCACGCGGTAAGCACCACGGTCCGTCGCCATGAACGTGTCGATGGGCGGCGCGGGCGGACGGCCCTCGACGCCACGGTCGGACAGGTCGAACGCCGGATCGGTCAGCGGCAGGAACGCCATATCCTCGGGGTTCTCATCATTGCCGATCTGCGCCACCAGAAGCGCGGGCGCGGATGCGCCGGTGCCACGCACCAGACCGGCATCAAAGGTGGCAAAGCCGTCAGCGCCCGAGGTCACCTGACCCAGCACCACGTTGGCCCGTGACACCAGTGTCAGGGTCACACCCGCCTGCGCCTGTGCCGTGCCCAGCGAACGGGTCGATACGGTCAGCCCGTCGATGCCCTGCCATGTGGACAGCCCCAGATCGGTCAGCACGAACCACTGGCTTGCCGTCGCCGCATCGTAATCCTCGACATCCGGCTGGCTGGCGGTCAGGACGTAAATACCCGTCGGCTGTCCTGCCAGCGCCTCGCCCAGCGGCAGGCGGGTGGTGGTGTCGATGTTCAGATCATTCTTGACCTCGGCGGTGCCGGTCCAGACCTCTTGGGCGATTTCATCGGCGAACTGGCGGTCTTCGTAATAGGACATCGGCGCGCCGAAATAGCTTTCCTGAATGGCGCGCAGCAGGTTGCGGTCGGACACGCGGCGCAGGGCCAGGTCGACCTTTGGCATGTTGACGGTTTCAATCGGCAGGGCCGCGTCGGCGCTGCGCGGCAGCACATAGGCGCGGCCCGGAAAACGTACAAGAGGCGCACGATCTCGTACATAAAGGTTCAGCGTGACATCACGGGCCAGCGTTTCACCGCTGGCGGCGGGCAGACCGGTGCGGAACGTCACCTCGTAGCGTGCGCCGTGCTCGACACCGTCCAGACACAGCTGGCGATCTTCGGCCTGCACCACCAACCCGTCCACGGCCACGCGCACGAAAGGTTCGTAATCAACACCCGAAGCGGCCAGATCCTCGGAGAATTCGGCGCAGATGCGCGGGTTGGCGGCATCGTTGTCGACGCGGTGTTCGACCACGCGGAACCCGTATTTGCGGATCGCATCCTCAAGGTCCCTGTCAATGTCGTCACGCGGCTGGATGTCATAGGCCAGACGCAACGCCGGGATCATGTCGCGGCCACGGTCTAAGGCTTCCAATGCTTCGGCCATGCCTTGCAGCGCGGCGGCTTTGGCACCTGCGCCGTCGGCACGCAAGTAGGCGTTGATCGTCGCAGGCAGCGCCTCGCGGCGGGACTGGCGGCGAAAATCCGACGGGTCCGAACTGTTCAGGCGCAAGCCGTGATAGGCCCAGTTTTCCCACAGATCACCCCGGTCGGTCAAAGCCAGCGCGGCGCCCATCCAGCGCATCCCGGTGACACGGTTGTTCTGGCCAAAGGCCTTCGTCGCGGCATCCAGAAGCTGTTCAGCCGAGCGGCCATTGACGGCAAAGCGGATGGAAAATTCATCGGCCAGCTTGCGTGCAGCCTGTAGATCGCCGGAATCAAGAAACGCCAGATCGCCCACACGCTCGGCCTGTTGGGCCAGCACGCGCGGATCGGTGGCGACCCGCTCGGCGGAGAAGGCCCCCTCGTAGGGCTTGCGGTCGGTCAGGGCGGATTTGGGAAAGCACGCGTTCGAGCGGCTGTTGAAGGTAAAACCGACACAGGCGTCGTCGGCGTCACAGGCCCGGGTGCAGGCAGATTGCGTGGTGTCGAAAAGCGGCGTCAGGTCCGCGCCGTAAAAGTCAACGTCGCGCGAATATACGTACCGGTGATCGGGAATAATGTCCTGGGCAAGGGCAACTGAAACCCATGACAGGATTGAAATTACGGATGCGATCAAAATGCGCGGCGTCATAATAGTCTCCAGGTCAATAGGCCCAAACCGTGCCACGCCGTCGGCCCTCTTGGCAACGATTCATAGAATGCCCCCCGGCTAGAAGTCGCCCATTCCGTTCACATTTTGATGATGTCCCGAGCGCCCGGAAAACCGCCCGAATTACGCCGATTCGGGCCTTGATCGCTGCGGATTGCCCTGATTTTAAGGGGTCCTTTACCCTGATGCGCGAAACCTGTTGGCGAACGAAATCTTTGCGGGTCTACACGGGGGCGCCATGTCGCTGGCCAACAAACTGGCGGAAGAACGGCGCGGGCGGCTGGCGGCCGAACGTCTGCTTGAGCTCAAGCAATCCGAACTGGCTGCCGCGCGGCGCAAGCTGGACCGCCACGCGCAGGAACTGAGCGACGAGATCAACGAGACCCGCGCCGAGGTGGCGACGGTGCGCGACGAGAACCTGCGCGTCAAATCCGACCTCAGCGTGGCCCACCACAAGGTCGAGGTCGCGGAACGGCGGCTGTGGCATTCGATTGAAACGGTGACCGACGGCTTTGCCTTTTTCGACGACACGAACAAGATGCTGGCCGCCAACCGCGCCTACCTGGCGATTTTCGACGGCATGGAGCTGATCCGTCCGGGTGTGAATTACATCACCATCCTGCAAGTGCTGACCGACGAGGGCATCGTGAACACCGGTGACATGTCCCACGACGATTGGCGGGCCATGATGACGGACCGCTGGATGGCGCCCTATCCCGAACCCACCACAATCCGGTTGTGGAACGACCAATACGTCAAGCTGATCGACCGGCGCGGCCCCGGTGGCGACATTGTCTCGCTGGGGCTGAACATCACCTCGACCGTGGTCTACGAGGCGCGTCTGAAAGAGGCGCGCGAGGTCGCTGAATCGGCCAACCGTGCCAAATCCGCCTTTCTCGCCAACATGAGCCACGAGATCCGCACGCCCATGAACGGTGTGGTCGGCATGGCCGAACTGTTGACCGACACCGGCCTGAACGCGGAACAGCGCCTGTATGTCGACACCATCCGCAACTCGGGCGAGGCGTTGCTGACCATCATCAACGACGTTCTGGATTATTCCAAGATCGAGGCGGAAAAGCTGACCCTGTACCCCGAACCCTTTGACCTTGAGCGGTGCATTCACGAGGTCATCATGCTGTTGCAGCACGCCGCACGTGAAAAAGAGGTCAAGCTGTTGCTGGATTACGACCTGTTCATGCCCACCCGTTTCGTCGGCGATCCGGGGCGCATCCGCCAGGTGCTGACCAATCTGATCGGCAACGCGGTAAAATTCACCTCGGTCGGTCACGTGTTGGTCCGGGTCACCGGCGTGCCCGCGGATCAGGGACGGGTCAGCCAGGTGAACATCGCCATCGAGGACACCGGCATCGGCATTCCGGCGGACAAGATCGACCACATCTTTGGCGAATTCAACCAGGTCGAAAACGCCCGCAACCGGCAATTCGACGGCACCGGGCTGGGGCTGGCCATCTCGACACGGTTGGTGGCGCTGATGGGCGGAAAGGTCTGGGTGACCAGCGAAGAGGACGAGGGATCGTGTTTTGGCTTCGGCCTGCAACTGGAAACCGCGGAACAGGAAATGCCGCGCCATCCTGCCATTCCCAAGGGCGTGCGCCGCGTCATGGTGGTGGACGACGTGGCCGCCGACCGGCTGATCGTGGAACGACAGATGGAGATGCTGGGCTTGAGCGTGGTGTCGTGCAAGGACGGCCCAACGGCGTTGCAACATCTGGACGACACGATTGACCTGGTGCTGACCGATCACAATATGCCGGGTATGGACGGGCTTGAACTGGCCGAGGCGATCCGCGATGCCGGACACCAGATGCCGGTGATCCTGCTGAGCACCAACATAGGCTATGCCGACCGCGAGCCCGGTCGCAAACATTTGCACGCCTTGTTGCAAAAGCCGGTCCCGCGGCACGAGCTGTTCAACATGCTGGAATCGCTCGGTCCCGTGGCACCGCCCATGGAAATCGTTCGCCCCCTGCCACCGGTCGCGCCGGGGCTGCGCTCGATGCGTGTGATGGCCGCCGAGGACAACAAGACCAACCAGCTGGTGCTGCGCAAGATGCTGGCCCATATGAACATTGACCTGCAATTCGCCAGCAACGGCGAAGAGGCGGTGACGCTGTTCCAAAGCTTTGCGCCCGACCTGATCTTTATGGACATCTCGATGCCCAAGCTGGACGGCAAGGAGGCCACGCGCGCCATTCGCGCCCTTGAGGCGGACAGCGGCACGTCGGTGCCCATCGTCGCCCTGACCGCCCATGCGATGGACGACGAAGAGGCCGCAATCATGGCCGCAGGGTTGAACCACTTTTTGACCAAGCCGCTGTGCAAGGACGCCCTGGAACAACAGGTTCTGGCCGCATGGTCAGAGGGTTTGCAGCCGCCCCTGCCACAAAAGGCTGCGCCGCTTCAGGTTTCGGGATAGGGGCGGACGAACACCGGCGCATCGGGCTTGGACAAATCGGGCTGATAGGCATAGCCGCCGCTGTCGAAATCGGTCAACGCCGCAGGGTCCGTCAACCGGTTCTGCACCACGAACCGCGCCATCGCGCCGCGCGCTTTCTTGGCGAAGAAACTGACGATCTTTGGCCCCTGCCCCTTGTCCTCCATGAACTGCGGTGTGATCACCCGCAGCTTCAGCGCCTTTGGGTTCACGGCGCCAAAATATTCCTGGCTGGCGCAATTCACCAGCACATCGCTGTCCACCGTCGCGGCCTGCGCATTCAGCGCCTTGGACAGGTCATCGCCCCAGTAATCATACAGGGTCTTGCCGCGCCGCGTTTTCAACCGGCTGCCCATTTCCAGTCGGTAAGGCTGGATCGCATCGCGTGGGCGCAGCAGACCATACAGCCCCGACAGAATGCGCAGATGATCCTGCGCCCAGTCCATTTCATCCGCGTCCAGCGATGCGGCATCCAGCCCCTGATAGGTGTCGCCCGCAAAGGCCAGTGCAGCGGGGCGCACGGCTTCGGCTTCGGGCTCGGCGGCGAAATCCCGGAACCGGTCGCGGTTCAGACGCGCCAGATCATCCGACAGATGCATCAACGCCTTGAGATCGCCCAACGTCAGATTGCGCGCGGTTTTCGCCAGCCGCACCGCGTCGTCCTGCATCGCGGGGGCGGTAACATCCATGTCACGCGTGGCCCAGTCCAGCCGCTTGGCGGGCGAAATCACAACCAGCATCTGTTCGTCTCCTTTGGTTTGCACCTGACCTAATGTGCGGGGCGGCGAAGGTCCAGCCAGCGATCACCGCGGCGGGCGTACTGCCAAAAACTGACAGCACTGTGGGCTATCCCATAGGCAGAGAAACCCAAGCCAAAGGATCCAACCCATGCTTACGCTGTATCACGGCCCCAACACCCGCTCGTCCCGTATCGTGCAATTGCTGATCGAAATGGATGCCCTCGACAAGGTCGACATTCGCGTCGTCGGTCTGGTCCGTCGGGGCAACATCGGCGCGCCCGATCCGGCGAACCCGCACCCCGAGGGCAAGGTGCCACTGCTGGACCATGACGGCACGCTGATCCGCGAGAGCAACGCGATCATCCTGTATCTGACCGACCATTTCGCCAGTGATATGGGTGTGCCGATCGGTGACAGCCGTCGGGGGGCATATCTCAGTTGGCTGGCCTATTACGGCAATGTGGTCGAACCGGTGATGATCGGGCTGGCAGCGGGCGTGGACCATCCCGCGTTCTACACCACGTTTCGCGGACCGAAAGAGTTCTACGCCCATCTGGACCAGACGCTGTCGCAACAACCCTATTTGCTGGGCGACAGCTATACCGCTGCCGATCTGCTGATGGCCTCGCCGTTCCAGTTCATGCCGGATTTCATCCCCGACATGCCCAACATCAAGGCGTGGATCGAACGCTGCGGCAGCCGCCCGTCGATAAAAGAGATGCAAGAGCGGGATGCCGCGATGCTGGACGCCGCCTAGGTCTCGGACAACACAGCCAGGAATGCCGCGCCAAATCTTTCGGCGCGGCGTTCGCCCAAAAGCCGCTCCAGCGCTGCCGGATCGGCGCTGCGCATCTGCGCCACTTTGGCCAATTGGGCGGCCGAACAGCTCAGCGGTTTGTCGGTGCCGCCAGAGCCGCGCGCCAACTGGGCCTGCGCGTCCATCAGCTGATCATAGACCGTTCCCGCAGCCCGCCCCGCCAGCTTGCGCCGCGTCGGGTGCACGTCGTCCGCGGCCCCGTTGATCACCTGCAAGAACGTATCGCCATAGCGTTCCAGTTTCTTGGCACCCACGCCGCTGATCCCGGCCATTGCGTCCAGGTTGGCAGGCCGGTTTTCAGCCATTTCGATCAGCGTGCGGTCGGTAGAGATGACATAGGCCGGCACCCGCGCCGCCTCGGCCAGCGCGCGGCGCTGCGCCTTGAGCGCGCTCAGCAGTGGCGCGTCCTCTTCCGACACCATCTCCTTGACCGCTGGCCGGCGGTTGGTTCCCGCGCTGCGGATGCTGTCACGGCGCAGGTTGATCGTGGCCTCGTCCCGCAGGATCGGCAGCGCCGCGTCGGTCATCCGCAACGCGCCATGGCGGGTGGGATCGGGACGGATCAGGTCATGGCCCATCATCTGCCGGAACACCGCCTGCCATTGGCGTTTGTCGTATTCCTTGCCCACGCCATAGGTCGGCAGGCTGTCGTGCCCGCGCTGCGCGATCTTGTCGGTGCGGTTGCCCAGCAGGATGTCGATCAGATGGCCTGCGCCAAACCATTCGTCGGTGCGCAGCATCGCGGACAGCGCCTTGCGCACCGCCGTCGTGCCGTCAAACACCTCGGCCGGCTTGTCGCACAGATCACAACTGCCACAGGTCACGTCGGTTTCGCCAAAATACCCCAGCAGCGTTTTGCGGCGGCACTCCAGCGCCTCGGCCAGACCCAGCAGCGCGTTCAGCCGACCGTGGTCGGCGGCACGGCGTTCGGGCGGGGCCAGCCCCTCGTCAATTTGCGACCGGCGCAGTTTGATGTCATCGGGACCGAACAGGGTCAGGGTTTCGGCAGGGGCACCGTCACGGCCCGCACGGCCGATTTCCTGATAATAGGCCTCGATGCTTTTGGGCAGGTCGGCGTGGGCGACCCAGCGAATGTCGGGCTTGTCGATGCCCATGCCAAAGGCGACAGTGGCGACAACGATCAGCCCGTCCTCTTGCTGGAACCGGCGTTCGGCAATGCGGCGGTCGTCGGCATCCATGCCGCCATGATAATGGATCGCGCCATGACCCGCGTCACGCAGCGCCTGCGCCAGCGTTTCGGTCTTGGCCCGCGTGCCGCAATAGACGATGCCCGACTGTCCCTTGCGCGCGGCGGCAAAGTTCAGGATCTGCGCCCGCGGCCCGTCCTTGGCGGCAAAGGCCAGATGGATGTTGGGCCGGTCGAACCCACGCAAAAAGGCGCGCGGCGGTTCCCCGTCGAACAGCTTTTGCACGATCTCGGCCTGGGTTTCGATGTCGGCGGTCGCCGTAAACGCCGCCAGCGGCACGTTCAGGGTGCGGCGCAATTCACCGATGCGCAGATAGTCGGGGCGGAAATCATGGCCCCACTGACTGACGCAATGTGCCTCGTCCACGGCAATCATCGACACGCCGATGCGGCGCAACATGCCAATGGCCGACCCTGCGGCCAGCCGTTCGGGCGCCATATACAGCAGCTTCAGCTCGCCGCGTTCCAGCGCCTCCCAGACGGCATCGGTTTCCTCGGGTGTGTTGCCCGAGGTCAGCGCACCCGCCGACACCCCTGCCTCTTGCAGCGCGCGCACCTGGTCGCGCATCAGCGCGATCAACGGCGAGATCACCACCGTGACCCCGTCGCGCATCAGCGCAGGCAGTTGGAAACACAGGGATTTACCGCCACCTGTCGGCATGATGGCCAACACGTTTTCACCGTCGGCCACGGCATGCACGATCTCTTCCTGCCCGGGGCGGAAGGCGTCAAAGCCGAATACATCGGACAATAGCGTGGCAGCGCCTGTCATTGGAAAACCTTGATGTGATTTATCTGCTCTTTTGATGCAGAATCACACACTAAGATTCCATGAACAAGGTCTGCCGCTTCTTCGGTTCAAAAAAACTCGGGGGGCGGCGCCCCCGAACCCGCCTAGTAATAAAACGCAGCCGCATTGTTCATTAGCACGATCCGCAACACGGCCACGCCCACCAGCAGCACCAGCGGTGCGAGGTCCAGACCGCCCATCGGGGGCAGGATTTGACGGATGCGGCTGTAGACCGGTTCCAGCAGGCGGTTCAGCCCGTACCAGATTTGGGCGACAACAGGTTGGCGCAGGTTCAGCACCTGGAAGTTGATCAGCCAGCTCATTACCACATGGGCAATGATGAAGAACCACACGATATTCAGCAGCAGCATCAGGATTTGGAACAGCGATTGCATCGGGCACACCTCTTTGATTGCACTCCAACTAGTCATGCCCTGTCAAAAGGGCAAGTCTGCCGCGAGGTGATGGTTGACACTGCGGGCGCACCGGGGCGAACAGGGCCAAAAAGGAGCCATGCCGATGTTCCCCTTCGTCCGCCTGTTCAAAGACATTCTGGTTGCCCGACGGCTGCCGCCGCTGAAACATTTTGACGACGTGCACATCAGCCGTCACATCTGTTGGCCATGGGACATCGACATGTTCGGCGAGCTGAACAACGGGCGCACGCTGACGCTGTATGATCTGGGACGTTTGGCGATGGCGCAGCGCGGCGGGTTGGTCGCGGTGCTGTTCAAGGAAAAGTGGGCGTTGACCATGGCCGGCGCTTCGGTGCGCTATCGCCGCCGGATCACCATGTTCGAACGGTTCACGATGAAATCACGGCTGGTGTGCTGGGACGACCGGTTCATGTATCTGGAACAGTCCATGTGGAAAACCAACGGCGAATGCGCGAGCCATGTGCTGTACCGCTCTGCCTTGTTGGAGAATGGCCGCGCCATCAATCCCGCCCGCGCCGCCGAAGCGCTGGGGCATAGTCCCGTCAGCCCGCCGGTTCCCGACTGGATCGCGGCGTGGATCGATGCCGAGGCAACACGTCCATGGCCCCCCATGCAGGACGAGATTACGCACCCTGCGTAAACCTTTCCTTGCCTATGTCCTCTGGCCCTGTTTCTAATCGCGGCAACAACTGGGCTGGGGACGGAAATGGCTGAGGTATCACTGAAAAAGCGGATCTGGGGCTGGTATTTCTTTGACTGGGCCAGTCAGCCGTACAACACGCTGCTGCTGACGTTTATCTTTGGGCCCTACTTTGCCCAAACTGCAGCCGCACAGCTGATGGCGGGTGGCATGTCCGAGACCGCCGCCGAGGCGCAGGCGCAGGCGTTGTGGGGGTACGGGTTGGCCGTGGCGGGCGTCACAATCGCCATTCTGGCGCCGATTCTGGGCGGCATTGCCGACAGCACTGGCCGCCGTATGCCGTGGATATGGCTGTTTTCAGCGATGTATTTCATTGGTTCCTATGCGCTGTGGTGGACCGCGCCACAGGACTTTTCCGTGATCTGGGCGCTGTTCTTCTTTGGCATCGGCCTGATCGGGATGGAATTCGCCACGATCTTTACCAACAGCTATCTGCCCTCGCTTGGCCCCAAGGACGAATTGGGCAAGATTTCCGGCTCGGGCTGGGGGTTTGGCTATGCGGGCGGCGTGTTGGCGCTGCTGCTGATGCTGGCGTTGTTTCAGGCCGGAGCGTCAGGCCGCACCATGGCCGGGCTGGACCCGCTGTTCGGGCTGGACCCGGCGACCAAGGCCGACACCCGCTTTGTCGGTCCGTTTAGCGCGATCTGGTTCGCCGTGTTCATGATTCCGTTCTTTCTGTGGGTCAAAGAGACACCTTCAGACGCGCCGCGCCTGCGCTATAAATTCGGCAATGGCCTGCGCGAGTTGAAGCAGACGCTGGTGAACCTGCCGGGCAATCCCAGCCTGCTGGCTTATCTGGGATCGTCCATGTTCTACCGCGATGCGCTGAACGGGATGTACACATTCGGCGGTATCTATGCGCTGGGCGTGCTGAACTGGAGCATCACCGAAGTGGGCATTTTCGGCATCATCGCTGCGGCCAGTGGCGCGCTGTTCTGCTGGCTGGGTGGCTATGCCGACCGCGCGCTTGGGCCAAAGCCGTTGATTATCCTGTGCTGTCTGATCCTGATGGGTACCGCCATCCTGATCGTGTCGCTGTCGCCCACCTCAGCCTTTGGTGTGCAGCTTGCCGAAGGGTCCAGCCTGCCTGACATCCTGTTCTATGTCGCCGGTATGCTGATCGGGGCCGCGGGCGGGGTGTTGCAAAGTGCCAGCCGCAACATGCTGACTCGTCAGGGCAATTCCGAACGCATGACCGAAGCCTTTGGCCTGTATGCGCTGTCGGGCAAGGCCACGACGTTTCTGGCGCCTGCGCTGATCGCTGTCGCGTCTCAGATAAGCGGAAGCCAGCGCTTTGGCGTCACGCCGTTGATCGGGCTCTTTGCAATCGGGCTGATCATGTTAATCTGGGTGAAACCGGATGGAGAGATTGAGTAATGTATTTGCGTCGTGTGTGTATCGCTGTCCTGATGGTCGTAACCGCTGCGTGCAGCGGCCAGTCCGACACCAACATTGACGGCACACCGCTGCCGGACATCGACCCGGCGCTGTTGCGCGGATCGGCCAAGGCTGCCTTTGGCGCCGAACGTGTCGGATCGCAGCAATCGCCCGCCGCCTATGGCAGCTATGCCAAGGGCTGTGCCGCCGGATCGGTGCAACTGGCGGAAACCGGTCCCACATGGCAGGCGATGCGCCTGTCGCGCAACCGGAACTGGGGCAACCCCGAACTGGTCGATTTCATTCAGAAACTCAGCCGCAAGGCCGCGCAGCAACCGGGATGGAACGGGATTTACGTGGGCGACATGAGCCAGCCGCGCGGTGGCCCGATGCTGACAGGGCACGCCAGCCACCAGATCGGGCTGGACGCCGACATCTGGATGCTGCCCGCCGCCAACCTGAACCTCAGCGTGGCCGAGCGCGAGAACATCTCGTCGATCTCGACCCGCCGCGCCAACGGGGCCTATACCAACGGGTCATGGACCCGTGCCCATCACGAAATCATCAAGGCCGCCGCCCAAGACAGCCGCACCGCGCGGATCTTTGTCTTTCCTGGGGCCAAGGTGCAGATGTGCAAGGATGAAAAAGGCGACCGGTCGTGGCTGCGCAAGGTGCGTCCGTGGTACGGGCACCATTACCATTTCCACGTCCGGCTGGCCTGTCCCAAGGGCGCGCGTGGCTGCGTTGATCAGACACCGCCCCCCGCCGGGGATGGGTGCGCGGATGCGCAGGAATGGGTGAACAACATCCTGAACCCGCCACCGCCAAACCCCAACGCGCCGAAGCCGAAACCGCGCCGCGAACTGACCGTTGCCGATCTGCCCCAGCAATGCTCCGGCGTTCTGTCCTCGCGCTGATCTGCGCGGCGGCCTGTGCGAATGCTGAACCGGCACTGACGCTGGACGGGATCACCCCGCTACCGCGTCTGTCGGACAGCTTTGGCGGGCTGTCGGCGATCGAGATGTCCGATGGCGGCGCCGAAGCGCTGGTGCTGTCGGATCGGGGTGCGTTGTTTCATCTGGTGATGGACCGCACGGGCGACACGATGGAAGTGGCCAGCGCCACACCCGACAACCGCACGGCCCAGCTGGGCGACACCGAAGGCATGGCGGTGGACGCGCAAGGCACGCTGTATATCTCACTTGAGGGGCCAGCCGGGATTTTTGCAGAACGTGCCGACGGCACCTTTGAGCGGCTGAAAGATCATGCTGATTTTGCCGGGATGGTCACCAACCGTGCGCTGGAAGCATTGGCGGTTTCGGCGAATGGCACGCTGGTGACCATGCCAGAAGCGACCGCGACAAGCGCCACGCCCTTTCCTGTTTACCTATACAAGGATGGCAGCTGGACCAAAGGCCCCGAGCTTCCGCGTGAGGGGTCTTTCCTGGTCACGGGGGCCGATTTCGGGTCGGACGGGTTGTTGTATGTGCTGGAACGCGCCGTGTCCTTTCGGGGCTTTGCCAGTCGTATCCGGCGGTTCGACCTGACCGCGCCCGACCTGTCGGAGATGACATTGCTGAAAACCGACGCGGGCACCTATGGCAACCTTGAGGGGTTGAGCGTCTGGCAGGATGCCAAGGGCATCACCCACCTGTCACTGGTCGCGGACGACAACTTTAACGTCTTTCAAAGCAACCAGATCGTCGAATTCACCCTGACGGAATAGCTTGCACGATGGCCTTCTTGGGCTTATGGACCGCGCGTCCGTCATCAAGGCGGGCCAAGTCGCCGCACCCTTGTCAAAACGGAACATATCAATGCAACGCGCACATATCCCCGGCATCATTGCCATGGCTGCCATCGTCGTGGCCTCGAACATCCTTGTCCAGTTCCTGTTCGGCCAATGGCTGACATGGGGGGCCTTTACCTATCCGCTGGCCTTTCTGGTCACCGACATCATGAACCGCGTCTATGGCGCGGCTGCCGCACGCAAGGTCGTGCTGGCCGGTTTTGTCGCGGGGGTGATCTGCAGCCTGATCGGCACGCAAATCATGGGCGAGTTCGGCCCGCTGGTCACCGTGCGCATTGCCATCGCCTCGGGCGTGGCGTTTTTGACGGCGCAGCTGATCGACGTTGCAATCTTTTCGGCACTGCGCAGCGGCGCGTGGTGGCGTGCGCCGCTGGCCTCGACGCTGGTCAGCAGCAGCGTTGACACGATCCTGTTCTTTTCCATCGCCTTTGCGTCGTCGCTGGCGTTCATCCACCCGGCCACCGACGTGACCTGGGCGGCTGAAATGCTGCCGCTTCTGGGTGTGGGTCCAGTCGCCCCGCTGTGGGTGTCCCTGGCGATTGCGGATTGGTCGGTAAAATTATTGCTTGCTTTGGTGGCACTTATCCCATTTCGGGCCATTACACGTCGCTTTGTATGAAAAAAGTGTTTTGACAAATCGCGCTTACGTGCCAACCTTAAAGTATCTGAAACAATTGAAAGGAGGTGCTCTAGTGTCCAGAAAGGTATTGGAGAGAGGTGTCGGAACAGCTTGGAGGAATGCCCGGTAAGGCAGCCCTTGGCGACGTGATCCACCAAGTGGACCATATGGTCTAACCGACCCCGCCTCCTGAAACTTTCGAGAGGGCCGCAGGCAAACGCCACGCGGCCCTTTTTCGTGCGTGGATCAAGCAGCGACCGCTTCGGCCTCAAGATACCGCCACGCGCTGATTTCCTCGTCAAAGGTTTCCGCATCGACCGGGATCACGCTGCCCATCGCCTCGATCAGCTCGGCGGCATGATCCGATGCACCGACAACCACATATTTGTTCAGGTTCGACAACGCGCGCAGGCGGGATTTCAGCGTTTCCCAGCTGAACGATGCGCCGGATTCAGCCCCGTCGTAGCGGTCGAATATCAGCATCAGGTCCACCTTGCCCGGCTTGTCGAACACATCGTTCATATAAGCGGCAAGCTCGGACATATCCTCGGCGCTGACTTCGCCGGTGATGCGGAAAACATACAGATCGTCGCGGCTGGCGGCGACCTGGATCAGGGATGGCAGTTTCAGCATTGGGGGTCTCCTGTGCGGGTTCGCAGACAAACGCCCCTTCCCGCCGGATCGTTCCGATGCGATACTGCGGACATGCTGCGCATCAATGACACCATCTCCATCGAAGACTGGGAACTGACCGAGAATTTCGTGCGGTCTTCCGGCCCGGGCGGTCAGAACGTGAACAAGGTATCCTCGGCGGTCGAGCTGCGGTTCGAGGCGCAGCGCAGCCCCAATTTGCCCGATCCGGTGAAATCGCGTCTGAAACGGCTGGCTGGACGGCGCTGGACCAACGAAGGCGCGCTGGTGATCCAGTGCGAAGAAACCCGCAGCCAGGCCCGCAACCGCGAGATTGCACGCAACCGGCTGGTCGATCTGATCAAGGCGGCACTGGTGCGCCCCAAACGGCGCATCGCCACGCGCCCGACGCTGGGGTCAAAAAAACGGCGTCTGAAAGAGAAAAAGGTGCGCGGCGAGGTCAAGGCGCTGCGCGGCAAGGTCGACCCCGATTAACCGCGCTGGCCATGGCTGGCGATCTGGGCGAAGGTGAGCGCGACCCAGACAGGACCGCTTTGTGAAACGTGCCACCGACAGAACCGGCCTTGCCATCGTACTCAGCCTTGTTGCACTGGCGCTGTTCGACGGCATGGGGCTGATCATCAAGCTGCTGTCTGCCGACTATTCCGCCGCCGAGCTGAGCGCGTGGCGCAATATCTTTGGCCTGATCCCCGCGCTGATCGCCTTGTCGACTTCGCGCAAGTGGCGCGCAACCGGTCGTCGCTTCAGGATACGACAATGGAAGCTGGCCCTGTCGCGCGGGGCGATTGTGACCTTTGCCCAGTTGTTTTTCTACCTGTCGCTGGGACGGATGGATTTCGCCACCGCATCCACCATCACCTATGCCAACGCGCTGTTCATGACCGCGCTGGCCGTGCCCCTGCTGGGCGAGGTCGTCGGCTGGGTCCGCTGGGGGGCGGTGATGGTCGGATTTGCCGGTGTGGTGCTGGTGATGCAGCCGGGCAGCGACACGTTTTCAACCGACGCGCTGTATCCGCTGGGGGCCGCGTTCATGTACGCGCTGGTCGCCGTGACCGCGCGGATGTTTGACGAGGACGTACCCAGCCCGCTGGTCAGCTTCTATTCCAACGCGGCCGCGATGGTGGGATCGGTCGTTCTGGCGCTGGCCTTGGGCGGGTTCAGCCCCGTGGCTATGGCGGACATCCCGTGGCTGATGGCGATGGGCGCGTTCGGCGGCACGGCGGTGCTGATCATCGTGGTCAGCCAACGGATGACGGAACAGGCGAACCTTGCCCCATTTTCCTATTTTGGCATCCCGTTCGCGTTCCTGCTGGGCTGGCTGTTCTTTGGCGAAACCCCGTGGGACGCCCTGTTCCCCGGCGCGATATTGATCGCGGCGGGCGGGTTGTTGATTGTCTGGCGGGAGCGGCGGAAAGAGCCGGCTTAAACCTCCACCTCGATCCTGTCCTGATCCCCCACGCCGAACACCCGCTTGTAGCGGTCGATCTCTGACTGTGGGCCCATGGCCTTGTTGGGATTGTCCGACAGTTTGACCGTCGGGCGACCGTTGGCCGACACCGCCTTGCACACCAGCGAAAACGGGGCCAGCGCGTCGTCCGGCACCAGTCCGCGAAAGTCGTTGGTCAGCAGCGTGCCCCAGCCGAATGACGGCAACACGCGGCCTTTGAACTGCTTGTGCAGCGCGATAATCTTGTCCACGTCCAGCCCGTCCGAGAAGATCACACGCTTTTGCTTGGGGTCCTCGCCACGGCTTTTCCACCAGTCGATGGCCACTTCGGCGGCGGCTGCCGGATCGCCGCTGTCGATGCGGATGCCGGTCCAGCCGGCCAGCCAGTCGGGGGCATTGTCGAGGAACCCTTTGGTCCCATAGGTGTCGGGCAGGATAATGCGCAGGTTGCCCTCGTGTTCGTCGTGCCAGTCGGACAGAACTTCATAGGGCGCGCGAAACAGTTCTTCGTCGGTCTCCGCCAGGGCCGCATAGACCATCGGCAGTTCGTGCGCATTGGTGCCGATGGCTTCCATCTCGCGGCGCATCGCAATCAGGCAGTTCGAGGTACCGGTGAACTTGCTCCCCATGCCTTCCTGCATCGCCTGCACGCACCAGTCCTGCCAGAGGAACGAATGACGGCGGCGGGTGCCGAAATCGGCGATGCCCAAGCCGTCGACCTCGCGCAGGGTTTCGATCTTTTCCCACACGCGGGTCATGCCACGCGCGTACAGGATTTGCAGTTCGAACCGGTCCATCCGGTCCAGCACCGCGCGCCCGCGCAGTTCCATCAGGATGGCCAGCGCAGGAATTTCCCACAGCATGACCTCGTGCCATTTGCCTTCGAAGGTCAGCTCGTATTGGTCGCCCTTGCGTTCCAGATGATAGGGCGGCAGGCGCATGCCCTCGAACCACTCCATGAAATCAGGGCGGAACATCTGGCGCTTGCCGTAGAAAGTGTTGCCGCGCAGCCAAGTGCTTTCGCCGCGGGACAGGGACAGCGACCGCACGTGATCCAGCTGTTCGCGCAGCTCGCCCTCGTCGATCAGGTCGGCCAACGGCACAGATGTGGTGCGGTTGATCAGCGAAAAAGTGACTTCGGTGTCAGGCTTGTTGCGAAAGATGCTCTGACACATCAGCAACTTGTAGAAATCCGTGTCGATCAGCGAGCGGATGATCGGGTCGATCTTCCACTTGTGGTTCCAGACGCGGGTGGCGATGTCGACCATCTCGGGCACTTTCTGTTTGTTACGCCTGTTTTGCCCCGCGCCTTGGGCGGTGGCAAGAGTGCTGGTGCCTCAGGACGTTAGGGTCACGCCTGCCGCTTTCATCCCCTCGACGGCTGCAACCAGCGAGCCGTCCAGGTCGATGGCGCGGCACAGGTCCATGTGAACCGTCACGTCAAAGCCCAGTTTGGCCGCATCCAACGCAGAAAAGTTCACGCAAAAGTCGGTGGCAAGACCAACCATCGTCAGCGCCTTGATCCCACGCGTGCGCAGGTATCCTTCCAGCCCGGTCGGGGTCTGATGGTCGTTTTCGAAAAAGGCGGAATAGCTGTCGATGGCCGGGTTGTACCCTTTGCGGATAATCATATCGGCACGGTCGGTGTTCAGATCCGCGTGAAAGGCCGCCCCCGTGCTGCCCTGAATGCAATGATCCGGCCAAAGGACTTGCGCGCCATAGGGCATCTGGATCACGGCGTAGGGATCGTGGCCCTCATGGCTTGAGGCAAAGGACGAATGCCCCGCCGGATGCCAATCCTGTGTCAGCACGACCGCGTCGGTCTTTTCCATCAGCGCGTTGATGCCGGGCACGATCACATCGCCCGCGCCCACCGCCAGCGCACCGCCGGGGCAAAAGTCGTTCTGGACGTCGATCACTATCAGGGCGGATTTGATGGGCTGCATCGGTCTCTCGCTTGTCTATGCCATACGGACCAAGGCGTAACGACCCATGGGCCAACGGTCAACAAATGGCCCCCGAACGGCACCAAGGGGAAGGCGTGATGCCTCCCCCTTGGGCCAAAATCATGCGGGTGATCGGTCAGGCCGGTTCGTTCAGCTCGTGCACGGCAAGAGCTGTCAGTTTGGCGTTGGCCGCTTTTTCCATGTCCAGGATCTGACTCAGCATATCGTGTGCTTGGTCTTCGCCCAGAATCTTGGCCCATTCCCGCAGGGTACCGTAGCGGGCGATCTCGTAATGTTCGATGGCCTGTGCTGCGCCAACCAGCATCACTTCGAGCGCGACACCTTCGGCTTCGTCGATCAGGCCTTCGGTTTCTTTGATCAGACCTTCGATGGCATCGCATTTCTCGCCTTCGGGCTTTTCGCCGATGGACTTGAACACTTTGTCCAGGATCTTGATCTGTTCTTTTGTCTCGGCAAGGTGGTCCTCAAAGGCCTTCTTCAGGTCCTTGTGGCCTGCCGCCTTCGCAGCTTTGGGCAATGCTTTGACCAAAGCGTTTTCGGCGTAATAAATGTCTTTGAGCGTGTGGTGGAAAGCGTCTTTTAGCGTCTTCATGGCTGAATTCTCCAATTCACCTTTGCGATGCGATTCAACTAGCGGATCAGGATTCGGTTCCTGCCGCGCCCTTTCGCATCGGCGGGAATGCGCGCGCTTTTGCCGCTGCCGCTCTGCACGCATGGAAAGCCGCGATTATCTTGATGCGGGCGATGCAAGGGCGTATCTGGCAAGGCATGTATATTATCGCAGCCCTCTATCACTTTACCCGCTTCGACGCGCCCGACGCGATCAAGCCTGCCTTGCTGGACCTCTGCGTCGCCCAGGGTGTCAAAGGCACCTTGCTGCTGGCGGGCGAAGGCATCAACGGCACCATCGCGGGACCGCGCGCAGGCATCGACGCGGTGCTGGCACATATTCGGGCGCTGCCCGGATGTGACGGGCTTGAGTGGAAGGAAAGCACCTCGGCCACGCCGCCATTTGGCAAGATGAAGGTACGCCTGAAGCGCGAGATCGTGACGATGGGCCAGCCCGATGTCGATCCGGCAGCGCGGACAGGGCATTATGTGGAACCTGCCGACTGGAATGCGCTGATCACCCGCGACGATGTGGCGGTGATTGACACGCGCAACGATTACGAAGTGGCGATTGGCACCTTTGACGGCGCGACTGACCCGCAAACAGCCAGCTTTGGCGAGTTCCCCGCCTGGTGGGAGGCGAACAAGGACCGCTTTCACAACAAGAAGATCGCGATGTTCTGCACGGGCGGCATCCGCTGCGAGAAATCGACCAACTACCTGTTGGGTCAGGGGGTTGAGGATGTCTATCACCTGAAAGGTGGCATTCTGAAATATCTCGAAGAGGTGCCCGAGCAGGACAGCACATGGTCTGGCAACTGCTTTGTCTTTGACGGGCGGGTCAGCGTTGGGCACGGGCTGCGGGTGGGGCCGCATATGTTGTGTCACGCCTGCCGTCGTCCCGTGTTGCCCGCCGATCAGGACCGACCGGAATACGAGGCCGGTGTCAGCTGTCATCTGTGCATCGACGAGACGTCCGATGCCGACAAGGCCCGGTTCCGCGAGCGTCAGCGCCAGATCGAACTGGCCCGCGCGCGCGGCGAGGATCACCTGTCGGCGCCGATGGTTTCAGGCAAGGGTGAGGCCTAGGCCGCGACCAGACCGGGCTTGCGGGGCCGTGACCGCGACAGCAGCCACAGCATGATGCCCACGTTCAGCAGGTTGAACAGGATGCCGTTCCAGAACGCCATCTGGTAGCTGCCCGTCACGTCGTAGATCCAGCCTGACATCCAGCCGCCAATCGCCATGCCCGCAATCGTCGCCATCAGCACGAAGCCGACCCACGAGCCTGCAGCCCGCGCGGGCATGTATTCGCGCACGATCAGCGCATAGCTGGGTACGATCCCGCCCTGCGACAGGCCAAAAATCAGCGACACGATATAAAGCGACGCCAACCCGTCGGACGGCAGGTAAAAGAACAGCGCCAGACATTGCAGCGCCGACCCGATCAGCAAAGTGCGCACGCCGCCCAGCTGGTCGGCGATCATGCCCGACACCAGCCGCGAGGCCACGCCTCCCAGCAGCATCAGCGACAGCATCTCGGCCCCCGCGGCGGGACCATAGCCCAGATCGACGCAATAGCTGACGATATGCACCTGCGGCATCGACATCGCCACGCAACAACCGATGCCCGCCAACCCCAGCAGCAGGGCAAGATTGCGCGGGGTCAGGCCCACGGACTTGGCATTGCTGTCCGATGCCGCCTGGGCAGTGTTATGCGCCTCTTCGGGGATGCGCCGTCGCAGCAGCAGGGCCAGCGGGATGACAGTGACCAGTGTCACGACAGCCAGAAAGGTGTAGACGCTGCGCCAACCGCTGTCGGCCAGCAGCCCCGCCAGCACCATCGGCCATATTGCCCCGGACAGGTAATTGCCGCTGGCTACGATGGCCACCGCGATGCCACGTCTGCGCATGAACCAGTGCGAGATGTCGGCAATCAACGGGCCGAAGCCCACGGCCGACGCCAGCCCGATCAGCAATTGTGCCGCCCCCAGCATGAACACCGAGGTTGCCATCATCGCCAGCGCATAGCCCGCCGCGATCCCCACTGCCGCCCCGATCAGCGATCCGGTCACGCCAAACCGGTCCACCGCGCGCCCGATGGCAAAGTTGCCCAGCGCAAAGCCGACCATTGTAAGGGTGTAGGGCATTGATGCCTGCGCGCGGGTCAGGGCAAATTCAGCCTCGACCGCGGGCATGATCACGATCACCGCCCACATGCCGACATTGGCCACCATCGCCACGCCCAGCGTGATCAACAGCCGTGTCCACGAATATTTGCTGTCCAACACAGTCAACTCGGCCATGCCCGTCCCCCCGTTTTGCGCATCAGCGCAGATCATGCGGAGCTGTGCAACTGCCCTTGAGGGTGAAACCATTACCTACAATTGCGTTTGTTAAGCCGCTGGAAAGCGTTGTCCGCTAGATCTGTCGTTGGGTGAATACAAACGGGTGAGTGACATGGCTGCGCAAAGCAATGCGGCGCCAATCATCATCAAACGTAAAAAGGTCGTTGGCGGCGGTGGGCACCATGGTGGTGCCTGGAAAGTTGCTTACGCGGACTTCGTGACCGCGATGATGGCCTTTTTCATGTTGATGTGGTTGTTGAACGCGACGACGGAAAAGCAACGCAAGGGGATCGCGGATTATTTCACGCCGACGGTCGCGATCAACCGGGTTTCGGGGGGCGGCAACGGATCGTTCAATGGCGACAGCACCTTTACCGACGAGGCATTGCCCTTCAGCGGTGCGCGTCCGGCGGTTGTGGCGCGACGTGACACCGGGTCCGAAGGGACCGATGATGCCGAAACCTCAGCCCTGAAAATGCTTGAATCGGAACTGTTGGGATTTGGCGGCGAATCCGACGTCTTGGAAAAC
This sequence comes from Pseudosulfitobacter pseudonitzschiae, assembly GCF_900129395.1. Lineage (GTDB taxonomy): Bacteria > Pseudomonadota > Alphaproteobacteria > Rhodobacterales > Rhodobacteraceae > Pseudosulfitobacter > Pseudosulfitobacter pseudonitzschiae. The sequence goes on along the minus strand of NZ_FQVP01000004.1, from coordinate 319,542 downwards.
GAGATGAAACACGTGATCACCAAGCTGACCGACGAGGGGCTGGTGGTCGAGTTGTTTGCGCTGCCGGATGCCCCGCTGTTCGACGCGGACACGGGTCAGCCCACGCGGCTGTTGCGCAAGTTGGCGGATCTGCTGGTGCAGACCGGCCGGTCGGTGAAAAACGACATGGCCGTGGCCGCGCATGTGCAGGCGCAACCTGTGGTCGCGGCCAGGATCAAGGTCTGGGACCAGTCAACAGAACAGGCGGTCATCATGCGCCAGTTGCTGCATGATGCGGGGCTTGCCCCCGGGCGCGTGCAACGGGTGACCGGACATGCGGATCGGGACCCGGCCACGCTTGACCCGATGGACATCCGCAACAACCGCATCAAGGTCATTTTCCTGCGGTAGGGATGCCCGGCAAATAGGGTGGATTTTATCTGTTAGCGCGATGTTAAGTTCGCGGCGCCTATCTGTTGCATCAACTTGGTTCTGATGCAGCAGAAAGGCGTATCCATGACAATTTCCTCTTCGCTCAACGCAGGTATTGCGGGGTTGCAGTCCAACGCGACGCGGCTTGGGTCGATCTCGGACAACATCGCGAACGCCAGCACCTTTGGGTACAAGCGGGTGGTCACGGATTTCAATTCCCTGGTCCTGTCGAATTCGGGCGTATCCTATACAGCGGGCGGCGTGCGCGCGTCGTCGCAACGGCTGATCAGCGAAAGCGGATCGCTGGTCAGCACATCGAATGCCACCGACCTTGCCGTGCGCGGGCGCGGTATGCTGCCCGTCGCCTCACGCTCCAGTGTGCTGGCGGGGGATGGCAACGCCAAGATGATGCTGACCACCACCGGATCATTCCGCATCGACGAGGACGGATATCTGGCCAGCGAATCCGGCCTGTTGCTGATGGGTTGGCCTGCCAATATCGACGGGTCCTTCCCCTCTTTCCCCCGCGACACCAGCGACGGGCTGGAGCCCATCCAGTTTTCGCTGAATCTCAAGGGCGACCCGACAACACAGGTGACGATGGGCCTGAACCTGCCTGCCACCTCGACAATTGCCGGATCGGACGGCGAGACACAGAACCTGTCGGTGGAATATTTCGACAACCTCGGCACCTCGCAGAGCATCGCGCTGGAGTTCATACCGACGGTGCCCGCCACAGGCAGTTCCAATGAATGGACCGTGATCATGCGCGATTCAGCGCAGGACGATGCGGTGATCGGCGAATACGTCATCAACTTTAACGACACCCGAGCAGACGGCGGCACAATCGCATCGGTCACCACGGTGACAGGCGGACCCTATGATCCGGCAACGGGCGAGTTGATTGTCGATGTGGCCAGCGGCCCGATTTCCATCGACATCGGCGAGGTCGGCGACAATCAGGGCGTTGTACAGCTGTCCGATACGTTCGCGCCAATCTCGGTGGTCAAGGACGGCAGCCCCGTGGGCAACATGATCTCGGTCGAGGTTGATCCGAACGGCTACGTCAAGGCGATCTTTGACACAGGCGTGACCAGTGTTCTCTATCAGATCCCGCTGGTCGACATGCCCAACCCCGGTGGCCTGATCTCGTTGGATTCGCAGACCTACAAACCCTCGGTCGAAAGCGGTCCCCTCTTTCTTTGGGACGCGGGTGATGGGCCAACGGGTGACCTGAAATCCTATGCCCGCGAGGAATCCACAGTCGATGTTGCCACCGAACTGACCGAGATGATCCGCACGCAGCGGGCCTATTCGTCGAACGCAAAAGTCATCCAGACGGTGGAGTTGTCCTTGGCCATCGAAACCGATTTACCGGTCGAGATTTCGTCCTGCGTTTTCGTCAGGTTGCTGTTGATGGATTTCAGGGTTTGCAGCGCAACCATTGCGCTGTTGTTTGTATTGATGCTCGACATGAACATGTTCCTTAAGTCGTGACGCTTTGCGTCAGGTTACGTCCCGCCCCCCAGTGGGACGGACAAAAACAAGTCATTCTGACATATGCATTTTTCAGCGATGCTGATCTGCGCCACTCTGTTCTCGAGTGCAGGGTCAACATCGCATCTACGTGCTAATGGAAAGCTAATGACGACTCGTGTCTTCCCCCGGATTTGAATCAAACGGCGCTAAGCCCGCTTTTCGACCGACCGGTTCGGCGTCAGGGCAATCTCGTTCTTCTTGCCTTGTGCGTCATATATATCCAGCGAACTGCGGATACGGCGCATGGTTGCCAGCCGGCGGGTGACCGCCCGTATCCCGTCCAGCGCGGAATTCAACAACGACTGGTTGCGCATGACCTTTGCATTCAGTGCGGCCAGCGACGACCGGTCCGCCACATCCAGCTCGTTCAGACGGTCGATCAGCGATTGTTTCAAATCCAGCGTCCGGGCGATTCTGTCCAGGTCGCCGGCAAGCAGGGCGCCGCGTTCCTGATCCAGCAAATCGTCCAGCGCATTGACCGTATCCTCGACCGTTTCATTCGACATCAGACCGGCCTTTCAAAGCTTCGAACACTGCTTCGCTCAGACCGATACCGCCTGCGGCAACCATCTTTTCGGCCTGCGCCTGTATCAGGAACGAGGAAAACTGATCCTCTCCCGCGCCACCGCCAAAGCTGTCGCGCGCCTGTCCGAAACCGGCGGATTTCAGCATTTCCGCCAGAAACCCCGCCTCAAGCTGGTCTGCCACGGCGCGCAGTTCTGCATCGGCCTGCGCGGTTGGCTTGCGGGCCAAAGCCACGCCCGCCGTGTCTGGTGTCACTTGCATCCCGGGTTCCTTTCAAATGCGTTGTATTTTCAGGATCATGCCGCAGGACCGGTAAAGAAGCGGTAACCAAGCGCAGGCATAAGACGGGGACGAGGAAGAACTCCCGGAGGATGTGTGCAACTTATTCCCTTGATTCACAGCGGTTCACCCGCAGCGCCGCGCAGCACCGCGGTCGCGGCGTCAGATCCCGCCGTCAGTTTCGCCGCGACCTTCGACCAGCTTCTACCTTTGCAGGAAAACGGGACTACGGTCACGGCGCAGGACTTGCCAGACGCGGACACACAGGTGGATGGTCTGCCCGATATCGAGGGCGCAACGCCTGAAGAGGAAAAGCAAGAAGGCGGCGAAGCTGCCGCGCTTTCGCAAATGCCATCCCGTCTGCCTGCGTTGGCGCAGGAAGCGCCGGTTTCGCGGCACGACGCACCGCCCGAGGTCAAGGCCAAGGGTTCGAAACACCCACGGAGCGGCGCGGAATCGGTGATCACCTTTGCCACAGGGTCCGGGTCCGTGATGCCTCCCGTCGCGCAGGTGGAATCGTTGCCACCCGCCGCAACAGCCATGCCGGGAAAGGCGGCTTTGCACGGCCCCTCTGTCGAAGCGCACGCGGCTCCTGAGCCGTTGCACGAGATGGCTTCGAAAGAACAGCATGTGGGTCAGTCACCTAACAAGACGCCGCAGTCCACCGAATCCGACACGGTTGAAACCTCGCGTTCGGCTCAAAGTCCATTGATAGAGCCTAGAACCATACTGCTTGAAGACGCGTTTTCAAAAGCGGCCGCGGCACCAAAAAACGCACCGCCCCTGCTGACAGAGACGCCCGATTTGCCGCCCGCGCGGCCAACGCACACCCCCGCTGCGCTTCACAAGGCGCCCCCCCCGATGCCAGCATCTACCCGACCAGCCACAGCGCCGGACAGGCCTATCCGCATTGATGTGTCAGCGGTGCCAGTGACATCGGCAAAGCAGCCGCTTCTGACGCCGATACGGCCCACTGCGCCGCTGGTTCAGGCCACACCGGGCGCTGCTCTGCCGAAAGCGGAAAAACCGGCGCAGCCCATGCAACCGGCAACAACGTCGGTCACCGTTCGGCTGATCACAGCGCCCGCGCAGCCTGCCAATGCTATTCCGCCGGATCCTCAACCCACAGCGGCCACGGAAAATGTGCTGCCACGGGATCCCGTCGACCCGCCTGTCATCCGACAGACAGCCAATCATCCCGCGCCCCCTCAACCAACGCCAGCACCCGTCACAACCGAAATCCGCGCCCCAGCGTCACAGGTTTCCACCGATCCGATCCCCGTGGACGCCGCCCCCGACGCGATTTTCACCGACATGCGCGCCTCCGGCGCGCCGCCTGCACAGACGCACAGTGTCACGACACCGGCCGCGCCGACGCATCCGCACGCCACGGTGGCCAGACAGGTCGCAGAGGCCGCCGTACAATCCAGCGCAGACCGGCAGATAGAACTGACCCTCAATCCGGCAGAGCTGGGCCGGGTACGCATGTCCCTTTCAACCAACGATGCGGGAGCCTCGGTCACAATTCACGCCGACCGCCCCGAGACGCTGGACCTGATGCGCCGGAACATTGGCGAGTTGGAAAGTGAATTTGCGGACATGGGCTATGGCGACGTCAATTTCGCCTTTTCCGGCGGGGATGGCGCACAGGATCAACGCGACGACACGCCCCCGCACAAAACGCAGCCAATCGCAGACATCGCCACCGATGCAGCGGACCTCGAAGGGGACACCCCGCTGTCGCCCGATTCCGCCATGGACATCAGAGTATAAGGATCGCCGCCATGAACATCGCCCCCACCGCAGCGCAAGCCCAGGCACAAAGTCAGACCAGCACAACGCCCCTCCCGGAAAAAGCGGCGTCGCTCATTTCTTCCGACTTTGAAACCTTTCTCAGGATGATGACCACGCAGGCCCGCTATCAGGACCCGCTGGAACCCATGGACAGCTCGGAATATGCCGCGCAGCTGGCGCAGTTCTCGATGGTCGAACAGCAGGTACAGACCAACGACCTGTTGCAAACGCTCAGTGCCGCGTTGCAAGCCGCAAACGCGACGCAAACCAATGTCGGCGCACTGTCTGGCTGGATCGGGATGGAGGCGTTGTCTTATGCCCCGGCCCATTTCGACGGCACGCCCGTGACCATCGCGCCGAACCCGCTGACCGCCGCGGACGCGGCTTATCTGGTGGTTTATGACGACGCGGGAAACGAAGTTCAGCGCCAGAGCATTCCCGTCTCGCCCGATGCAGTGCAATGGCAGGGGATTGCCGGGCTGAACGGATCAACCTTCCCCGACGGGAATTACACGTTCGAAGTCGAAAGCTATCAGGCGGGCGAACTGCTGCTGGCCGAACGCGCCCAAACCTACGGGCGCGTCACCGAAGCGCGGATAGAACAGGGGCGCACGATCCTGATCCTGGAAGGCGGGATTGCGGTTCTGGCCGACGACGTGACCGGGCTGCGCGACCCGGTCTAGCGGTCGATGCCGTAGTCCTCGCGCCCGACCGACGTATAGGCCACGAACCCGGCGCGCTTGGCGTCCTTTTGCGAATAGATATTCCGCAGATCCGCCATGACCGGTGTCGCCATGCGTTTGACGATACGTTTCAGATCAAGCGCGCGGAATTCGTTCCATTCGGTCAGGATCACCACCGCATCCGCATTCTGGGTCGCCTTATAGGCATCCTCGAACCAGTTGACGCCAGGCAACAACGCCTCACCTTCGCGGCGACCCTGCGGGTCGACCACCCGCACCTTGGCGCCGCCCCCCACCAACGCGGGGACAATGGTCAGCGACGGGCTGTCGCGCATGTCATCTGTGTTGGGTTTGAACGTCACGCCCAGCACCGCGATAATCTTGCCGTTGACCCTGCCACCGCACAGGTCGACAACCTTGTCGATCATGCGGCGTTTGATCTCGTCGTTGACCTTGATCACGGTCTCGGTCAACTGCATGGGCATCGAATGATCCTGCCCCATACGGGCCAGCGCCTGCGTGTCCTTGGGAAAGCAGCTGCCGCCATAGCCGGGGCCAGCGTGCAGGAACTTGTTGCCAATACGCCCGTCCAGCCCCATGCCCTGCGACACGGTTTTCACATCCGCACCGGTGCGTTCGCACAATGCCGCGATTTCGTTGATGAACGTAATCTTGGTCGCCAGAAATGCGTTGGCGGCATATTTGATCATCTCGGCACTTTCCAGATCGGTGATCATGATCGGAAAATCCCGCAGGTACAGCGGGCGGTAGATCTGGTTCATCACCTCCGCCGCGCGGTCGTTCTGTACACCGACAACGACGCGGTCGGGGCGCATGAAATCGTCAATCGCCGCGCCTTCGCGCAGGAACTCGGGGTTGCTGGCCACGTCGAAATCAGCGTTCGGGTTGGCCTTGTGCACCGCGTGCTTGACCTGGCGGTTGGTGCCCACCGGCACGGTCGATTTGGTCACAACCACGGCGTACCCGGTCAGCGCATCGGCAATCTCGGCGGCGGCGGCCATGACATAGGTCAGATCGGCGTGGCCATCGCCGCGACGCGTGGGCGTGCCGACCGCGATGAACACAGCCTCGGCACCGTCCACCGCGGCTTTCAGATCGCCGGTGAACGACAGGCGCCCTGCCGCCACGTTCTTGGCCATCAGATCGTCCAGACCGGGCTCATAGATCGGAACTTCGCCGCGTTCCAGCATCTCGACTTTCTTGGGGTCCTTGTCGACGCAAACCACATCGTGCCCAAAGTCCGAGAAGCACACACCCGACACCAGCCCGACATAGCCGGTTCCGATCATTGCTATTTTCATGCTGGTCCCTCTGCGCTTTCTTGTGACTGAGATGTAAGTTCAGGGCCATCCTGTCAACGCTGGCATCACGGAACGGTCGGATTTCACCGCGAAAGACGCAGTTGCATCACAGGTCGGCCAGCATGAACCCCGCATAGGCGGCAGGCATCACCGCCCGCCGGTACCGACCCAGCGGAAAGCGCGACAGGGGCTGCGCCATGGCGACCGGAACCTCGGCTTGTCCGGTGATCTGTCCCGCGATCAGCTTGCCCGCATAGGTGCCCATCGCCACACCATTGCCGTGGTAACACAGGCTGGCAAACAGCCCCGGCTGGTTTGGCACCGCACCGACAAAAGGCAGCATATCGCGGGCAATACACACCATCCCCGACCAGCCATGCGCGTGTTCCACATGTCGCCAGGCGGGGAACATCGCGTCAAAATCCTGGCGCACGCGACGGCGCGCGCGCGCCTCGGCGGCGGGGTTTGACGTCAGCCCGCCCCGCATCCCGAACAGGAACCGCCCGTCCGGCATCTTGCGGAAATAGTGCAGCAGGTTGCGGGTGTCGTAACAGGCCTGATCGCTGGTCCATCCGGCTTCTGCCTGCTCTTGTTCGGTCAGCGGGCGGGTCACGATCACGTTGGACTGGCTGGGCATATAGCGCCCTGCCAGCCAGTCGGGCAGATCGTCCGAGGAATAGCCGTTGGTGGCAATCACCACCTGATCGGCCGTGATCTTCCGGCCAGCATCCAGGGTCCATTTCTGGCCCTTGTTCAGGCTCTGTACCGGGGTTTTGCCAAAGATACGCGCGCCCGCATCCCGCGCAGCGGCGGCAAGGCCAGCGATGTATTTGCGCGGGTTCAGGGCAAAACCGATGGGGATGGTCAGCGCACCGTGGAACGGCCCGGACAGCCCATGCGCGGGCAGACCCTCCCGCGCGATGACCTGGCAATCAACCCCGTGGTTTTCCGCCACCGCATCGGCAGCGCGGCGCAGGGCGTCCATATCCTTGGGCCGGTGGGCCAGTTCGGTTTCGCCCTGCGAATGGCGATCCACGTCGATGCCGTGCGCCTGGGTGATCTGTTCGACCAGCGCAATCGCGTCGCGTTCCGCCTTGCGATATTGCAACCGTCCCACCCGGTCAAAGCGGTGGTCCAGCCCCGCATCGTCAATCCTTGCACCGCCCAGACAACAAAAACCGCCGTTGCGCCCCGATGCACCCCAGCCGACATATTCCGCCTCGACCACCACAACATCGACACCCGCCTGCGCCAGATGCAGTGCCGCCGACAGGCCGGTGAAGCCGCCACCGACAATCGCGACGTCGCAGGCAATATCAGTCTCTAACTTGGGGAAACCGGGCAAGTCACAGGTTTCATCCCACCAACACCCGTCGCGCGGGCCGCTGCCATAGGCATAGTCTGCATATATGTGTTTCATGCAGTGCGCTGCGCGGCCTGCTCTTCACGGCGCACCCGCACCGCATGGCGTTTCGACATCAGCGATGCGGTAATCACCCCCACCGACACGATCCCGATCAGGATCGACGACAGCGCGTTGATTTCGGGCGAGACGCCCAGACGCACCGACGACCAAATCTTCATCGGCAGCGTGGTGGCCGACGGACCGGTGGCAAAGGAGGCAATCACCAGATCGTCAAGGCTGAGCGTAAAGGCCAGCAACCAACCCGAGATCACCGCCGGTGCGATGATTGGCAGCGTCACCAACCGGAAAGCGTCAAACTGCGAGGCACCCAGATCCAGCGCCGCCTCTTCCAGCGACCGGTCAAAGGTCGCCAGACGCGACGACACCACCACTGACACGTAGCACATGGAAAAGGTGGTGTGTGCCAGAACAATCGTCATCACGCCACGATCCAGACCAATGCCGATGAACAAAAGCAGCAGCGACAGGCCGGTGATCACTTCGGGCATCACCAGCGGCGCATAGATCATGCCGGAAAACAGCGTGCGCCCCATGAACCGCCCGCCGCGCACCAGTACATAGGCGGCCATCGTGCCCAGCACAGTGGCAAAGGTGGATGACATCACGGCCACCTTCAGCGTGACCCACGCGGCATCCAGGAACGCTTCGTTCTGGAACAGCGTGCCGTACCATTTCGTAGAGAACCCGGCCCAGACCGTCACCAGCTTGGACGAGTTGAAGCTGAAGATCACAAGGATCAGCATCGGCAGGTAGAGGAAGGCAAAGCCAAACGTCAGGCTGACCACGTTGAACGGGCTGAGACGGTTCATTGTTCTGCCTCCTGCTGACGCTGTTCGTTGCGCTGGAACAGGATGATCGGAATGATCAGGATCAGCAGCAAGATCACCGCCACGGCGCTGGCCACGGGCCAATCCCGGTTGGCAAAGAATTCCTCGAACAGAACCTTACCGATCATCAGCGTACCAGAACCGCCCAGCAATGACGGGATCACAAATTCGCCCAGCGCGGGGATGAACACCAGGAAACACCCCGCAACGATGCCGTTGCGCGACAGGGGGATCGTCACCAGCCAAAACGCCTGCATCCGCGAACAACCCAGATCCTCGGCGGCCTCGATCAGGCTTTCGTCCAGCCGTTCAAGCGCCGCATAAATCGGCAGGATCATGAAGGGCAGATAGGTGTAGACGATCCCGATATAGACCGCCCAATTGGTGTTCAGGATGGTCAGCGGCGTGTCGATTATGCCGGTCCACAGCAGGAACTGGTTCAGGAATCCTTCGGTGCTGAGGATACCGACCCATGCGTAAACGCGGATCAGGAACGAGGTCCAGAATGGCAGGATCACCAGCATCATCAGCGTTGGACGCCATTCTTCGGGCGCACGCGCCATGCCGTAGGCCATGGGATAGCCCACCAGCAGCGTCACGATGGTGGAAACGAAGGCGATTTGCAGCGAACTGACGTAAGCTTTCCAATACAGGTCATCCTGCGTCAGAAAGACGAAGTTTTCGAAATCCAGACCGGAAATCAGGGCGCTGAAACCGTCCTTCAGGGTCGGCGTATAGGGCGGGATCGCCAGCGCCGTGTCGGACAGGGACACTTTGAACACGATGGCAAAGGGCACCAGGAACAGCGCCAGCAGCCACAGGTACGGCACCGCTATGAGGACAGCGCGCCTCACGATTCAAGCAACACGCCGGCGGTGGCGCTCCAGCTTAGCCAGACGGGATCTTCCCAAGTGTAGGCCCGGCGCGACACGCGGCGTGTGTTGGCCGACTGCGCCTTGATCACCTGGCCGGTGGGCAATTCGACGTGATAGGTGCTGAGGTTGCCCAGATAGGCGATGTCCAGAACCTTGCCCTGAACCGCGTTTGCCGCATCGGCAGGGCGTTCGGCGCTGATCGCGATTTTCTCGGGGCGGATCGCCAGATGTGCCTTTTGCCCATCGCTGAACGGACGGGCACTGGTGGCGGTCGCAGGTTCCGCACCGCCCCAGTCGATGGCATAGCTTTCGGGGCCGTTGGCCTTGGCCGTGCCTTCCAGAATGTTCACGTCACCGATGAAATCCGCCACGTAGACACTGTTTGGTGCCTCATAGATCTTTTCGGGCGTCGCCACCTGAATGATGCGCCCCTCGTCCATCACCGCGACGCGGCTGGCGACGGTCATCGCCTCTTCCTGGTCGTGGGTCACGATGACGAATGTGGTGCCGGTGGTTTCCTGAATGTCCATCAGCTCGAACTGCGTGTCCTGCCGCAGCTTTTTGTCCAGTGCGCCCAGCGGCTCATCCAGCAACAACAGTTTCGGCGCCTTGGCCAGCGACCGGGCCAAAGCCACACGCTGACGCTGACCGCCGGAAATCTGGTGCGGCTTGCGACGGCCGAACTTGGACAGGCGCGTCAGCTTCAGCATTTCCTCGACGCGGGCGGCGATGGCGTCCTTGGGCATGTCGGACCGGCGCAGGCCAAATGCGATGTTGTCCCAGACCGTCAGGTGCGGAAACAGCGCGTAGGATTGAAACATCATGTTCACGGCACGCTTGTTCGGCGGCACCCCTGCGATGTCCTGCCCCGACAACAGGATCGAACCCTCGGTCGGCGCCTCGAACCCCGCCAGCATCCGCATCATCGTCGTCTTGCCACAGCCCGAAGGCCCAAGAAGCGCGAAAAATTCCCGTTCGTAGATATCCTGCGTCAGGTCATCAATGGCCACAAAGTCGCCAAAGCGTTTGGTGACACCCACGAACTGGATCAATGGCTTTTGCTGAGGGTCATCCCAAGGGGCGAAAACGGTCTGTGCCAAATTATTTCCTCACAGAAATCACAGGGGAAATGACGCGCGACCCTAATGGCCGCGCGCCGGATCGGGACCTCAGGTGCCCGATTTGACCTTGGTCCACAGGCGCGTCACGACACGCTGTGTTTTCGCATCATAAGGCGAGGTGGTATAAAGGTTTTCCAGCGTCTCGGCATCAGGATAGATCGCCGTATCGCCGATCACGTCCTCGACCAGGAACTCCTGGCTGGCGAGGTTGCCGTTGGCGTAATAGACATAGTTCGACGCCGCCGCCATGTTCTGCGCATCCATGATAAAGTTCAGGAACTTGTGCGCCCCGTCAGGGTTCGGCGCGTCGACCGGAATCGCCATGTTGTCGAACCACATCAGCGCCCCCTCTTTCGGTGCGTGATATTCGATGGTCACACCGTTATCGGCTTCGGCGGCACGGTCGCGGGCCTGCAGAATGTCACCCGACCAGCCGACAGCCACGCAGATGTCACCGTTGGCCAGCGCGTTGATGTATTCCGAGCTGTGGAATTTCTGCACATAGGGCGCGATGGCGGTCAGGACCGGCTCGGCCTTCTCGATGGTTTCGGCGTCTTGTGCGTCAGGGTTTTCACCAATGTAATTCAGCGCGGCGGGAATGATTTCCGCCGGAGCATCCAGGAAATGAACGCCACAGGCTGACAGTTTTTCCATGTTGGCAGGGTCAAAAATCAACGCCAGCGAATCGACAGGCGCATCTTCGCCCAGCACTTCCTTGACCTTGTCGACGTTCACACCGATACCGGTGGTGCCCCACATGTAGTTGATCGCATATTCGTTGCCGGGGTCGTATTTGCCGACGCGGTCATTGATCACGTCCCACATGTTTTCCAGATTGGGCAGCTTGGATTTATCCAGTTTCTGGAAAGCACCGGCGCTGATCTGACGCTGTAGGAACGTGCCCGACGGCACAACGACATCATAGCCGGACGAGCCGGCCAGCATCTTGGTTTCCAACACTTCGTTGCTGTCAAAAACGTCATAGATCAGGTCAATGCCTGTTTCTTCCTCGAATTTGGTCAGCAAACTCTCGTCGATATAGTCGGACCAGTTGTAAACGCGCACTTCTTCGGCCATTGCCGAGGACGCAATTACCGCCAGTGCCGCGACTGTGCTAAGCATCGTCTTGGTCATGGTATTCTCCCGTTCATCAGACCGGGTTGATCCCGGCTTGGCTTAATTTGATCAAGTTTTGCCCTTTGCGGCAAGATGATTTATGGTTTCACGGCAGGTGGACCCGCGCAAGCGGTTCCCCATGGAGGTGCTCGGAAGATATGCCCATGATGAATGCATCGCTGAAAAAAGAGGCGTCCGCGACGTCGACCGACCGGCAATCCCTGCTGCCCAAAACGCCTGCGCATCAGGCTGTCTATACCAAGATGCGCGACGCCGTTTTGTTTGGTGATCTGGCCCCCGGCCAGCCGATCACGATTCAGGGGCTGACGACGATGCTGAACGCGGGCATGACCCCGGTGCGCGAAGCCATCCGGAAGCTGACGGCCGAGGGTGCCCTCGAGATGCAGGGCAACCGCCGCGCCTCTGTGCCGGTTCTGGACCTGCACACGCTGGAACAGCTTGAATTCATGCGACTAAATTTGGAACCCGAGCTGGCATTTCGTGCAACATCGCATATTTCCGACGGTCATATCGCCCAACTGACACAGATCGATGACAACCTGAACAACGCCATCGCAGCGGGTGATATCAGTGGTTATTTGCGTCTGAACCACGCCTTTCACACGACCTTGTACGCCATCGCCCAAGCCCCGATTCTGGCACAATCCGCGGGTGCGCTTTGGCTGCGATTTGGCCCCTCCCTGCGCGTCGTCTGTGGTCGGTTCGGCACCTCGAACCTGCCGGACAAACATGCCGAGCTTCTCGACGCCTTGAAACAGGGCAATGCCGAGGCCGCACGCGCCGCCACTGCCGAAGACATTCTTCAGGGGATGATCCAGGTGCGCGCCGCCCTGTCCGAGGATGCGGCCGCAAGGTGATTCGGGTTCAGCCTGATTGACAGTCAGAAATTTGATCATATTCTGCGCCCAACTTCATTTCTGATGAAAAGGACACCGTCATGGCTGCCATCACCAACCACTTGCCCACTGCCGAGTTGCAGGCGCTGGACGCTGCACACCACATGCACCCCTTTACCACCAACAACGATCTGGCGGCCAAGGGTGCACGGATCATCACCCGTGCGGATGGCGTTTACCTGACCGACAGCGAAGGCAACCATATTCTGGACGGCATGGCCGGCTTGTGGTGCGTCAACATCGGCTATGGCCGTGGCGAACTGGCGGATGTGGCGGCACGGCAAATGCGCGAGCTGCCGTTCTACAACACCTTCTTCATGACATCGCACGCACCGGTCATCGCACTGGCCGCCAAGATCGCCGAACTGGCGCCTGCGCATCTGAACCATGTGTTCTTTGCCGGCTCAGGGTCCGAGGCGAATGACACCAACATTCGGCTGGTCCGAACCTATTGGGCGCAAAAGGGCAAGCCGACCAAATCCATCATCATCAGCCGCAAGAACGCCTACCACGGGTCGTCCGTCGGGTCGGGCAGCCTGGGCGGCATGACCCCGATGCACGAACAGGGCGGCCTGCCGATCCCGGACATTCACCACATCAACCAGCCGAACTGGTGGACCGAAGGCGGCACATCCACGCCCGAGGAATTCGGACTTCAGCGTGCGCAGGAACTGGAACAGGCGATTCTGGAACTGGGTGAGGACCGTGTTGCCGCCTTTATCGCGGAACCGATCCAAGGTGCCGGCGGGGTAATCGTGCCGCCGTCAACCTACTGGCCCGAAATCCAGCGCATTTGTGACAAATACGAGATCCTGCTGATCGCCGACGAGGTCATCTGTGGCTTTGGCCGCACCAGCGAATGGTTCGGGTCAACCACCGTCGGGATCAAGCCGGACATCATGACCATCGCCAAGGGTCTGTCGTCGGGATACCAACCCATCGGCGGCTCGATCGTCTCGGACGAGGTGGCGGAGGTGATCAACGCCTGCGAGTTCAACCACGGCTACACCTATTCCGGTCACCCCGTCGCCAGCGCGGTCGCACTGGAAAACCTGCGGATCATGGAGGACGAAAACATCCTGGACCACGTCCGCAATGTCGCCGCCCCCGCGCTGGCCGAGATGTGGCATAGCCTGGGCGATCATCCGATGGTGGGCGAAACCAAGATTGTCGGCATGATGGCCTCTCTGGCGCTGACACCGGACAAAGAGAGCCGCGCCAAGTTTGCAGCCGACGCAGGCACCGCCGGTTTCATGACGCGCGAGCGTTCCTTTGCGAACAACCTGATCATGCGTCACGTCTACGACCGCATGGTCATCTCGCCGCCGCTGATCATCACGCCCGAAGAGATCACCGAAATGGGCAAACGTGCCCGCACCGCGCTGGACGAATCCCATGCGCTGATGAAAGAGCAAGGGCTGTTCAAAGCCGCGTCGTAAGGGGTCAGGCGCCGCTCATCAGCGGTTCCAACATCGCCAGACAGGCTTTCATCTGGTCGATCTCGACAAACTCATCCGGCTTGTGGGCCTGGGCAATATGTCCGGGTCCGCAGACCACCACATCCATCCCCATTTCCTGAAACAACCCCGCCTCGGTTCCGAAAGGGACCAGTTCGGCGCTGTTGGTGCCCAGAAGGCTGGCCAGCAGATCGCGGGCGGTGTTCACTTCCATCGGCTCCAACCCCGCGACCTCGCCAATCGTTTCGGTGCGAATGTCGGCCTGCGGATAGATCGCGCGCATCATCGGCAGCATCTCGTCCTCGACAAAGGCCGCGATGCTTTGTTGTACGAAACGGGCGTCATCTTGTACAACAGGGCGCATTTCCCAATCGACCTCGGCCTTGCCCGCGATCACGTTGTGCGCCACGCCACCCGACACACGACCGATGTTGATCGTGGTCCATGGCGGTTCGAACCGGCTCGTCACAGGCGCGCGCATCATCAGGTCGGCGCGCAGTTCCAGCAGGCGATTGACATAGCGCACAGCATATTCGGCAGCGTTCACACCGCGCCCCGGATCGCTGCCGTGTCCTTCAAGGCCGGTAAAGTGGGTGGTGTATTCGCAACAGCCCTTGTGGCCCTCGATCACCCGCATACCCGTGGGTTCCCCGATCACCGCCATAGCGGGCTGCAACCCGCGCGCCTGCAACTCAGGCACCAGGGCGCGCGCCCCCAGACAGCCGACCTCCTCGTCATAGGTAAAGGCAAAATGCACCGGCTTTTTCGGCGTCACCTTGCCCGCCATCACCACGGCGGCAGCGATGAACCCCTTCATGTCACAGGTGCCGCGTCCATACAGGCGGCCATCTCCCTCGCGCATCTCGAAGGGGTCGGATGACCAGTCCTGATCCGCGACCGGCACAACATCCGTATGCCCGCTCAGCATCAGCCCGCCCGGCGCATCGGGACCGATGCTGGCCCACAGGTTCGCCTTGGCACCGCACGGCGACAACAGCACATCGGTGCGCGCGCCCGCGTCTTCCAGACGGTTGGCCAGCTCGGCGATCATCGCCATGTTGCTGTCCGCCGACACGGTGGGCATCGCGATCAACTGATCCAGAAACTCGACCGTCTGGCGCAATGTCATGGTTTGACGAACATCTTGCGGGGGCGGTTGCAGAAACACTCTGCCGCCCCGTTTTCGGTGATGCGGATGCTTTCGGTGATCTCAAGCCCCCAATCCGCCATCCACAGGCCGGGCATAAAGTGGAAGGTCATGTTCGGCTCCAGCACCGTTTCGTCATTGACCCGCAGAGAAATCGTGCGTTCGCCCCAGTCCGGCGGATAGCTCAGACCGATGGGATAGCCACAGCGTTCACCGCGTTCGATCCCGGCCGCTTCCAGCGGAGCGGCCAGTGCGTTTGCGATGTCACAAGCACGGTTGCCCGCGCGGGCGGCGTCCAATCCCGCCTCAAGCCCCTCGACCAGCGCCGCCTCGGCCCGTTTCAGGAAATCGGGCGGCGTGCCCAGAAACAGCGAGCGGCAGAAAGGGGCGTGATAACGGCGGTAGCAGCCCGAAATTTCAAAGAATGTCGCCTCGCCTGTTTCAAACGGACGGCCATCCCATGTCAGGTGCGGCGCGGCGGCGTCCGATCCCGAGGGCAACAAGGGCACAATCGCAGGATAGTCGCCCCACGCGCCATCAACCCCGCGCACCGCGTCGCGGTAGATTTCGGCCACGACTTCGTTTTTCGGCACACCGGGTTCGACCCGTTCCAGCAGGCCATCGATGATCTTTTCCGAAATCCGGGCGGCGTTGCGCATGTATTCAAGCTCTGGCTCGGATTTCACAGCACGTTTCCAGTTCACCATCGCCGTGGCATCCACGAATTCCGCCTCGGGCAGGCAGGTTTCCATCACGGCAAAGGCCTTGGCGGAAAAGTAGTAGTTGTCCATCTCGACGCCGATGCGTTTCGCGCCCAGTTCTTGCAGGATACCTGACAGTTCCTGCATCGGGTGGCGTTCGGTGGATTGAACGAAATGGTCGTCATATCCGCGCACGTGATCATCATCCATCCAGACCGTGCGCCGCGCACCCGCGCTGTCCTGCCGCCGACCCCACCAGATCGGATCGCCGTCGCCGCGCAAGATCACGCCCTGATGCACATAAAATGACCATCCGTCATATCCGGTCAGCCACGCCTGGTTGCTGGGGTCCGTGACAAACAGCGTGTCGATGCCCGCAGCATCCATCGCACCGCGCACAAGAGCGATGCGCCGGTCGTATTCCTCGGATGTGAAAGGCAAGTTTTTTATGATCATGGGCGTGCTCCGTTTTCAGAAACTTGCGTCGTGCCGCCTCAGGACGCAACACATATCAGTGACGGGCGATTCCCGATGTCGCAGACGGCATCGCACAGGTCGCGTTAGGCAGGCTATTGTCCTGATATCCGGGATTTAACGAAAAAAACGCCTGCATTGAGGGCACAACCAACTGTTTTTCAGCAATCCGGTTGCAATACTGGACCGTGGTCGTTTTACTTAGAACCAACAAGGCGGGTTCACCGTCGTCATAAATTCAGGGAGCCTGATTTGGCTAACACATCGACCGATGCGGCGTTCGTTGAATTCGAACGCGTGCAAAAAAGCTATGACGGCGTGAACCTCGTCGTCAAAGACTTGAACCTTTCCATGCCACGCGGCGAGTTTTTGACAATGCTCGGCCCATCCGGTTCGGGCAAGACAACTTGCCTGATGATGCTGGCAGGATTTGAAACCGCAACACATGGCGACATTCGTCTCGGCGGGACATCGATCAACAACATTCCTCCGCACAAGCGCGGCATCGGCATGGTGTTCCAGAACTATGCGTTGTTCCCGCATATGACGGTGGCCGAGAACCTGGCCTTCCCGCTGGAAGTCCGCAAGATCGGCAAATCCGAGCGTGAAGAGAAAATCCACCGCGCCCTTGGCATGGTGCAGATGAACGATTTCGCCGGACGCCGCCCCACGCAATTGTCGGGTGGCCAGCAACAGCGGATCGCCCTTGCGCGGGCGCTGGTGTTCGAACCCGAGCTGGTCCTGATGGACGAACCGCTGGGCGCGCTGGACAAACAGCTGCGCGAAACATTGCAGTTCGAAATCACCAAGCTGGCGCATGATCTGGGCATCACCGTGGTCTACGTGACCCACGACCAGACCGAAGCATTGACCATGTCCGACCGCGTCGCCGTCTTTGAAAACGGCCGCATTCAACAACTGGCCCCGCCCGACCAACTGTATAAAAAGCCCGAAAACAGCTTTGTCGCGCAGTTCATCGGCGAGAACAACACGCTGATGGGCGAGGTCAAGGAAATCACCAACGGCACCGCCATTGTGCAACTGGACGGCGGCGATCTGATCGACGCGGTTCCGGTGAACGTGAGCAAGGTTGGCGAACGCACCCGCGTTTCCATTCGCCCCGAGCGGGTCGAAATGAACAAGGAGCGTCTGAAGCCCGGCGCAAAAACGCTGAAGGCCGAAGTGCTTGAGTTCATCTATATGGGCGACATTTTCCGCACCCGTCTGCGCGTGGCCGGTTCCGATGATTTTGTCATCAAGACCCGGAACGCGCCGGACCAGGAGCGTCTGACACCCGGCACCCAGATCGAAATCGGCTGGTTGCCCGAAGATTGCCGCGCCCTGGACGCCTGACGTTCAGGACACGGCTGGCGCCTCCTCCTTTGGGACGCGCCTGTTATGAGGCTGTGATCAAGCCCAATCATGGCCTCCCAACCCAAGTGGGCATACAAACGGGAGAACTATCAATGAAATTGATGAAAACGCTGCTTGCGTCTTCTGCACTTACAGCCGCTGCTACAGTTGCTTTTGCGCAAGAAATGTCCAACGAAATGACCATCGTTTCCTGGGGCGGCGCATACCAGAACAGCCAGCTCAAGGCATATGTCGAGCCCTATGTTGAGATGCACCCCGAAGTGACCGTCGTTTGGGACGAAAGCTCGAACGAAGCGGTCGCCAAACTGCGTGCCATGAACGAAGCCGGCAACATCACCTGGGATCTGGTCGACGTTGTGGCCGCTGACGCCATCCGCCTGTGCGACGAAGGTCTGGCGATGGAATACGATCCCGACGAACTGCTGGCCCCCGGCGATGACGGTTCCTCGGCTTCGGATGACTTCGGTGATCTGATCGTGTCCGACTGCTATATCCCGCAGATCGTTTATTCGACAACATTCGGCTACCGCACAGACATGGTGCCCGAAGGTGTCGATGCACCCAGCAGCATCTGCGACGTGTTCGACCTGGAAAAATATCCCGGCAAACGCGCGCTGGAAAAGCGCCCGATCAACAACATGGAATGGGCATTGCTGTGTGACGGCGTCGCCAAGGACGAAGTCTATGACGTGCTGGCAACCGGCGAAGGTCAGGACCAGGCTCTGGCGAAACTCGACACCATCAAAGACAGCGTTGTCTGGTGGTCGGCTGGTGCCGACACGCCCCAGCTGCTGGCCGATGGCGAAATCTTCATGGGTTCGACCTACAACGGTCGTCTGTATTCGGTCATCGAAGAGCAGGACCAGCCCGTTGGCATGATGTGGGACGCCCAGGTGTTCGACCTTGACGGCTGGATCATTCCCGCCGGCCTGCCGGACGACAAACTGGCCCGTGTCAAAGACTTCCTGAAATTCGCAACAGACACACAACGTCTGGCGGATCAGGCCAAGTACATCTCCTACGGTCCCGCACGTGCGTCTTCCGCACCGAAAGTTCCCGAGGACATGAAACAGCACATGCCGACCGATCCCGCGAACGCCGCGAACACCTTCCTGTACAACTACACGTTCTGGGCTGATTACCGCGACGATATCGACGCAAAATTCCAAGCGTGGCTGGCTCAATAAGCCCCGCTTGACCGCATAACTTCGGTGGGGGCCACATCCGGCCCCCACCACCCCTCACCACCCTCCAAAGCGAGACTGATGATGAGCAACGCACTAAATCAAAATGCCGAAAACGGACCGGTCATGGCCGCTGACGGCACACCGCTGAAACGCAGCCTCGCGCGCGCTTTGCGCCGCCAGAAAGGCCGCGCACTGCTGCTGATTGCGCCGTTGCTGATCTTTGTTCTCGTGACATTTATCATCCCCATCGGATCGATGCTGTTCCGGTCGGTCGAAAACGACATCGTCGCCAATACCCTGCCCGACACGGTCCAGCGGCTGGCAAGCTGGGACGCAACCTCGGGCGAACTGCCCGCCGAGGGCGTCTATGAGGCGATGTACTACGACCTGTTCGTCGCCAACGAAGCCAAGCGTCACACACGCCTTGGGTCGCGCCTGAACTACGAAGAATCAGGGATTTCCTCGCTGTTCCGCCAGTCGGGCCGCAAGATCGACGATCTGGCCAAGGATGCCACAAAGGCCCTGGAAAGCGCCGTGCCCGCCTTCAAGGATGGCGAGACATGGTACGCCCTGATGAACGCAGGAAATGACGAGGCAAACGCGGGCCTGTTGTCGGCCATGCGTGGCCGTGTTGGCCGGCTGAACGATTCCGGCGCCTCGGGCGACATGGAATTCGCCCCCAGCGCGTTGATGGCTGACATCCTGCCGCTGACCACGCGCAGCTATACCGAATGGGCGGTCTACGAGGCCACTCAGGAAGAACGCGATCCCGCCACCCGCGATCCTTGGGAGCTGGTGCCGCTGGCGTTGTTGCAGGAACTGAAAACCGCCGACCTGTCCGGCCTGTCGGGCACCCGCGCCGAGCTGCTGACGCAGGCGCAGGCCGTCAGTTTCGACATTCCGCCCTATTCCGAAGTGCTGGCCGACATCGACCCCGAATGGGGCACGATCCTGCCGTGGGAAACCATCCAGACGCATTCGTCAAAATACACCGCAGGTTATTTCCTGAACGCTGTCGACGCGCAGAAAACCCCCGAAGGTTACGCATGGCAGCCCGAGGACAAGCAAATCCTGCTGAAACTGTTCGGGCGCACGCTGATCATGTCGATGATCATCACCTGCTCGTGCATCCTGTTGGGCTATCCGGTGGCCTGGCTTCTGGCCAACCTGCCCGCTTCCAAGGCCAACCTGCTGATGATCCTTGTGTTGCTGCCGTTCTGGACCTCGCTTCTGGTGCGGACATCGGCCTGGAAGGTCATGCTGCAACAGCAGGGTGTGATCAACGATGTGCTGGTCTGGCTGGGGCTGGTGGACGACGCCAACCGGCTGATCATGATCAACAACCAGTTCGGCACGATTGTCGCCATGACGCACATCCTGCTGCCGTTCATGATCCTGCCGATGTATTCCGTGATGCAGACCGTGCCCCCCAGCTACCTGCGGGCGGCCAAATCACTGGGTGCGACGAACTGGACGGCCTTCTGGCGGGTGTACTTCCCGCAATCCATTCCGGGCATCGGCGCGGGGTCGATCCTCGTGTTCATCCTGTCCATCGGCTACTACATCACCCCCGAAATCGTCGGCGGCACCAAGGGCGTGTTCATCTCGAACCGGATCGCCTACCACATTTCGTCCTCGCTGAACTGGGGCCTCGCGGCCGCGCTGGGGTCGATCCTGCTGGCCGTCGTTCTTCTCCTTTACTGGTGCTACGACCGGATCGTCGGCATCGACAACGTGAAACTGGGATAACTGATTATGGGCCTGCCTCCTTATGCAACGACGCCGCAACGGATCTGGTACTATTCCTTCCGTGTCATCTGTGCACTGATCTTTATCTTTCTGATCACGCCGATCATCGTGGTGATGCCGCTCAGCTTTAACGCCGAGAACTTCTTTACCTTCACGCCGGAAATGCTGCGGCTGGACCCTGACGGTTATTCGCTGAAGCATTATCAGGACTTTTTCACCAACAACGAATGGCAGCGCAGCCTGAAGAACTCGCTGATCATCGCGCCCTTTGCGACGTTGATTTCGGTGTCGCTGGGCACGCTGGCGGCCATCGGCCTGTCGCAATCCCACGTGCCGTTCAAAGGCACCATCATGGCGATCCTGATCTCGCCGATGATCGTCCCGCTGATCATCTCGGCCACGGGCATGTTCTTCTTCTACTCGACACTGGGCAACTGGCTGGAAACAACGCTGGGGCTGGACAAGAACTTTGTCGGCTACGTCAAGGTCATCCTGGCCCACGCGGTTCTTGGCATTCCTTTCGTGATCATCACGGTCACCGCCACGCTGGTGGGTTTCGACCGCTCGCTGACCCGTGCGGCGGCGAACATGGGCGCCAATCCCGTCACCACATTCTTCCGCGTGCAAATGCCGCTGATCCTGCCCGGCGTGATCTCGGGCGGCCTGTTTGCCTTTATCACATCCTTTGACGAGGTTGTCGTGGTTCTCTTTGTCGGCTCCGCTGGTCAGAAGACGCTGCCATGGCAGATGTTCACCGGCCTGCGCGAACAGATCAGCCCGACGATCCTTGCGGTCGCCACGCTTCTGGTCGGAATTTCGATCATCCTGCTGACCGTGGTCGAACTGCTGCGCCGCCGCTCGGAACGTCTGCGCGGTATCGTCGAAAGCTGATTTCTTTTGGCTGAAGATATTCCGGGGTCCGCGACAGGGCCCCGGTCCTGCCCCTACCCGCCGCGCAAACGCTCAAGCAAGCGCAGCGACGCATAGCCATCCGGCACAATCCCTTTCGACAGCTGATACCGCCGCACCGCATCCACCGTCAGCGGGCCGATCTTGGCGTCGATCTTTTGTGTATCAAAGCCTTGGGCCGTCAGCCGTTCCTGCAATTCAATCCGCTCGTCAAAGGTCAGCACCCGATCCCCGCGCGGCCAACCGGCACGAAGCGCAGCACCACCACGGATGCGATCAGCCAGATAACCCACGCCGATCACATAGGCATCGGCGGTGTTATAGGCCTCTATGACCTCGAAATTATCAAACACCAGGAAAGCGGCCCCTTCGGCCCCCGCAGGCAGCAGAACCGCCGCCGACCCATGGTCCGGCACCGGCCCGCCAACGCCCGTCACCCCCATGGCCGCCCAGACCGAAGGCAGCTTGGTGATCTCGCGGTTGGCTTGCGTGTAATCAAACCCCTCGGGCAGCGTCACCTCGACGCCCCAGGGCATGCCTGTCTGCCAGCCGTGGTGTTTCAAATAGGCCGCCGTTGATGCCAGCGCATCCGTGGGATCGTCGGACCAGATGTCACGCTTGCCGTCGCCGGTGAAGTCCACCGCATGGGCCAGAAACGATGTGGGCATGAACTGGGTATGCCCCATCGCCCCCGCCCAGCTGCCGTTCATGCGCGCGGCGGCCACGTCGCCATTCTCCAGAATCGTCAGCGCCGCCATCAGCTGTTCTTCAAAGAACGCCGACCGCCGCGTGTCATAGGCCAGCGAGGCAAGGCTTTGCACCGTGTTGTTCGATCCGCGAAACCCGCCATAGGCGCTCTCCAGACCCCAGATCGCGGTCACCACGTATTTATCGACGCCGTATTTGGCCTCGATCCTGTCCAACGTGGCGCCGTGCGTGCGCATTGCCTCCTGACCGTTGGCGATACGGGTGTCCGATACGGCCGTGTCCAGATAGTCCCAGATCGTCTTGGTAAACTCCGACTGGTTGCGGTCGCGCCGCACCACGTCCGCGTCAAAGGTGACGTCGGCAAAAGCAGCGTCCAGCGTGCTCTGCCGGATGCCTTTGGCCATGGCGCGCGGATAGAATCCTTTGATCCAGTCCTGAAAGCCCGCGTTCGACAGCGTTTCAGTCTCTGTGACAGGGGTTTCGCCCACGGTGGTGTCATTGGCCGAAGCTGCCGGTTGCGGACGCAGGACGGGCCGGATCGATGTTTCAGCCAACACAATGCCGCCGAATCCGACGCCCAGCGCCGCTGCTGCTGTCAGGGAAAGATACCGCATAGTGCCTCGATTCTCGCTGGTGTGGTCCGCGTGATTGGCCGCAGGTTAGCGGCAAAACCCGGCTGCCGAAAGCGGTCAGGGCTCGATTTGGCGTTCCTGATCGGCCCTGATCCGCTCAAGATGCTGACGCAGCAACGACACCCGATGCGGGCGAAAGCTGATGTCGGTGCGTTCCAGATCGGTCATCCGGTCCAGCCGAAAGGTCCGGAAATCCTGCCGCAACAGGCACCATGCCAGCAGCATGTTGTTGTGATCGAAATAAACGATACCCAGCGGGCGTACGGTGCGTTCGGTTAGCTGGGACTGCGCGTCTGAATAGGAAAAGCGCACACAGACCTCTTCCCAGGTGGCGGCGCGCAATTTTCCCACGTCAATCGTCGGTGAGGCAGGGCGGTGAAACCGGCGGGCGTCCAGGATCGCATGTTTCAGCCGGTGCGCCTGACGCGGCGGGACGCGGGCCTGAATCTTGACCAGCGCTGATTCCGCCGCCTTGGACAGCGCCGGATCACCGATCACGGCAACATCGCGCAGCCCCAGAACCAGCGCCTCCAGCTCGTCATCCTCGAACCCCAGCGGCGGCAGGGTCGCGTCCTCGATGAGGGTAAAGCCAAAGCCCGCCTCGCCGTCGATCACCGCACCCAAGCCGCGCAGTGCCTCTATGTCGCGGTAGACCGTGCGCAGCGATACGTCCATGTCATCCGCCAACTGCTGCGCCGTGACCGGCGGTGGCAGGCGACGCAGGTGTTGCATCAATTGGAACAGGCGATGGGTGCGACTCATGCCCCGTTATAGCACACGTCCTGTCAGTTTTTGACAGGAGCGCGTCGCTAGCTGCGTTTCCGGCTGACCTTGCGTTTGATTTTGTCGGTTTTGCGTTTGCCCTTGGCGGCCTTGCGTCGTGGTGCGCGGCCTGCCGGTGACCGGCTGCCGCCCTGGGGCATCTTTTCCCCGTCAATCGTCAACAGTTCCAGCGCCACGCCCCCCGTGACCGGCGTGGCTTCGGTCAGCCGTGCGGTCACCCGCTGGCCGACGCCGATCGTGAGGCCGGTGTCCGCCCCCATCAGCGTGCCTGCCTCGCGGTCAAAATGGAAAAACTCGCGCCCCAGCGTGCGGATCGGCACCAACCCGTCGGCACCGCTGTCATCCAGTTTTACGAACGCGCCGAACTTGGCCACGCCGCTGATCCGTCCGGTGAATTCGTCGCCCACCCGTTCTGACAGATAAGAGGCCAGGTAGCGGTCGGTCGTGTCTCGCTCTGCGACCATCGACCGCCGTTCCGTGTCGGAAATATGTTGTCCGGTCTCTTCCAGCCGCTCGACGTCTTCGGGCTTCAGCCCGTCCTTGCCCCAGCCATGCGCCGTGACCAGCGCGCGGTGCACGATCAGGTCGGCATAGCGGCGAATGGGCGAGGTGAAGTGCGCATAGTTGCGCAAGGCCAGACCAAAGTGGCCAAAGTTCTGCGGCCCGTAATAGGCCTGCATCATTGATCGCAGGGTCGAGATGTTGATCAACTCGGCATCCTCGGACCCCGCAGCGGCGTTCAGCAGGTTGTTCAGATGCGCGGTTTTCAACACCTGCCCCTTGGCCAGCGGAAATCCGGCCTCGAGCGCGATTTCACGCAGCGCGTTCAGCTTTTCTGGGCTGGGCTCTTCGTGCACGCGGAACAGCAGCGGTTGTTTCTTGGCGATCAGGGTTTCGGCAGCGGCGACGTTGGCCAGCACCATGAATTCCTCGATCAGACGGTGCGCGTCCAGCCGTTCCTTGAAGTTGACAGAGCTGACAGTGCCGTCGTCTTCCAGCACGATCTGACGTTCGGGCAGGTCCAGTTCCAGCGGCTGACGCAGGTGGCGCGCTTTGACCAGCGCGGCATAGGCGTCATAAAGGGGCTGCAAAACAGGCTCTAACAAGGGACCACAGCGGTCATTGGGGTTGCCGTCAATGGCCGCCTGCACTTCTTCATAGTTCAGCGACGCGGGCGACCGCATCAGGCCGCGCACGAACTTGTGGCTCAGCTTTTCGCCCTGCGCGTCGATCTGCATCCGTACGGCGATACAGGCACGCGGCACGCCCTCGTGCAGGCTGCACAGGTCGCCGGACAGCCGGTCGGGCAGCATCGGCACCACGCGGTCGG
Organism: Pseudosulfitobacter pseudonitzschiae; assembly: GCF_900129395.1. Taxonomy (GTDB): domain Bacteria; phylum Pseudomonadota; class Alphaproteobacteria; order Rhodobacterales; family Rhodobacteraceae; genus Pseudosulfitobacter; species Pseudosulfitobacter pseudonitzschiae. Next base: position 294,256 of record NZ_FQVP01000004.1, on the reverse strand, counting down.
GGAAATAGGTCGAGTTGCCGCGCTTGCGCGCCTCACGGTCCAGCGCCGAACCGGGGGTGACATAGGCCGCCACGTCGGCAATCGCGACCCAGATGATATGGCCGCCTTCGTTCGTGGGGTCATCGTCCGCATGGGCATAGCAGGCGTCGTCGTGGTCACGCGCATCCCAGGGGTCGATGGTGACCAGCGGCATGTCGCGCAGGTCCTCGCGCCCTTTCAGGCCCATCGGCTTCATCGCGTCGGCCTCGGCGATCACCTCGTCGGGGAAATCGTCAGGAATGCCGTGCTGGCGAATGGCGATCAGCGATACGGCTTTCGGCGCGGAGGGGTCACCCAACCGCTCGACAACGCGCGCCCGCGGCAGGCCCATGCGGGCGGGTCCGGCCAGTTCGGCCTCGACCAGCTCGCCGTCCTTGGCACCGCCGGTGGCATCAGACGGCACCTGCCATTCCTTGTCGGCGCCCTTGTCCACCGGCAGGATACGCCCGCCTTCGGCTGTCTTGCGGAACACGCCTAGGATCTTTTTGGGGTTGCTGCCAACCCGCCGGATCATCCGCGCCTCGTAATTGTGATCCTCGGCCGTCACCACGGTCAGCCGCGCCAGGATACGGTCACCTTCGCCCAGCGCCGGATCGGACGCGCGGGTGATCATCAGCACCACGGGCTCCACCCCTGTGCCGTGCCATTCAAGCGGCCGCGCGAACAGGTCGCCGTTGCTGTCCGGGGCCAGCACCTGCAAGATGCTGACGGGCGGCAGGCGGTCGGGATCCTGATAGGTCTTTTTGCGCTTTTCCAGATGACCTTCGTCTTCCAGTTCGCGCAGCAGGCGTTTCAGGTCGATCCGGGCCGCGCCTTTGATCCCGAAGGCCTTGGCGATGTCACGCTTGGCGGTCAGGGTCGGATTGGCGGCAATCCAGTCGAGGATTTCGGGTTTTGAAGGTATACGGCTCATATCCCCGAGGTAGCACGGGCATGGGGCAGCGTCATGGGCTATTTATCATGTCCCGCATGCGGCAGATCGGCAGCGGTGTCCACGTCGTGCAGGCTGGCAACTTTGGCAATGCGCAGGCCGGACAGGGTGGCGCGGGTGTCGGCCAGCGCGTGTTCGGTGGACCAGCGGACGCCGTGAAACAGCCCACGCGGCAAGGGGTGCGCGCGGCGCAGGCCGATCAGCCAATAGCCGCCATCGTGGGCAGGGCCAAAGACAGCGTCGTGATTGCCCAGCGCCTTGAACGCCTGCGCGATGTGGGCGCGGGTGATGCCCGGCACATCGGCCCCGATCACACAGACCGGCCCGCCCGCCCGTGCCATCATCCGCGCCATCCGGTCGCCCAGATCACCCTGCCCCTGCGGCCAGCGCGGCAGATGCGCGGGCCAGACGCGGCTGGCCATTCCTGCACGGTCGGGGGCGACGGCCAGAACCGTGGTCCAGCGCGGGTCGTCGATGGTGCGCAGCAGGCGGCGGACCTGATGGCGGAACCACCATGCGGCGGCGGTCATGCCGATGTCGCGGCCCAGCCGGGTTTTCACCCGCCCCGCACGCGGCTCTTTGACCATGACCACCAGAGTCGGTTTCACAGGGTCAGTTCCATGTCGCGGTGGCGAATGCCTGCGTCCAGGTAGACAGGTCCATAGGCGACAAAGCCCAGCTTTTCATAGAAAGGAATCGCATATTCCTGCGATCCCAGCTTGGCCCGCGTCACGCCCGCATGGTCCCGCGCCGCGTCCAGCGCCGCGCGGATCAGCGCCGCACCCAGACCGGTGCCGCGCTGGTCCTTCAGCACGCAGACGCGGCCAATCTTGGCCGTGTCGTCCAACAGGATGATCCGCGCCGAACCGACCGGACGGCCCGCATCGGTGGCAAGGATGTGCAGCGCGTCCTCGTCCAGATCGTCGATCTCGTCCGCCTCGGGCACCTGTTGTTCTTCGATGAACACGGTGCGCCGCAAGGCCAGGCAGGCGTCGATATCACGGGTCGTGGCAATCTGGACCGTCATGCGAAATAGTCGCGCAGGATGCGAGCATAAATTGCCTTGAGCTGGTGTATATGTTCGATGCGCACGTGTTCGTCCACCTGGTGCATCGACTGTCCGACAAGGCCAAACTCGACCACCGGGCAGTGATTCTTGACAAAGCGCGCGTCCGAAGTGCCGCCGGTGGTGGACAGGACCGGCTTGACCCCGGTTTCCGCCTCGACCGCCGTGCTGATCAGCGTCGACAACTCACCGGGTGGTGTCAGGAAGGCGTCGCCCGAAACCTTGATGCGCATGTCGATTTTCACGCCGAATTCTTTGATAACCTGATCCACATTCTCTTGCAGCCACTGGCTGAGGCTGTCGCCTGAATGGGTGTCGTTGAACCGGATGTTCACGCAGGCCGAGCAAGTCGCGGGAATCACGTTGGTGGCGGGGTTGCCGGTGTCCACGGTGACCACGGCCAGCGTCGAGGCGTCGAAATGCTCGGTGCCCTCGTCCAGAGTATGGCTGGCCAGCCGGTCCATCAGCCGCACCATCGCGGGCAGCGGGTTCAGCGCGCGGTGGGGATAGGCGGAATGACCCTGTTTGCCGGTCACTTCAAACCAGGCGGTCATCGACCCGCGTCGGCCGATCTTCATCATGTCGCCCATGATCTCGGGGCAGGTCGGTTCACCCACCAGGCACATCGCCATCGCCTCGCCGTTGGCGTCCATATAGTCAAGGATCGCCGTGGTCCCGTCCTCGGCGTCGGCTTCCTCGTCTCCGGTGATCGCCAGAATCACCGCGCCATCCGGCGGTGTGTCCTGCACAAAGTCGATGGCCGCGGCGGCAAAGGCGGCGACGCCCGATTTCATGTCCGTGGTGCCGCGCCCGTACATCACGCCATCGACGACTTCGGCGGAAAACGGCGGATGGGTCCATGCATTGGTGTCACCCACCGGCACCACGTCGGTGTGGCCGTTAAACCCAAAGGTGCGCGCGTGGCCCTTGGCACCCCAGCGGGCAAACAGGTTGCGAATGCCGCCGCGATCCGCCCAGGACACGGCAAAGCCTGCCTGGCTTAGCGCATCGGACAGCACGTCCAGCGCCCCCTCATCGGCAGGCGTGACAGAGGCGCATTTGACCAGATCGGCGGTCAGGCGGGCGGGATCAATTGGCGGCATTTGGTTTCCTTGGCTCAATTGTTCTGCGCGGCCATCACAGGATTGTGGCGAAATCGGCATGAAACCGCGCTCTTAACATGGAGTTTTTGTTAACAAACTCCAAAAATACATGCTAGGCTTGCCGCAATAACATGACCCGAGGCAGGGCATTCAGCAGTACCGCCATCAACGTATGGCACAGACATGCAAAAAACGCATGGTGTAAAGGGCACAGGACAACTGTGCGCTGTTGATCGATCTGTCTCGTCCAAGGGCAAGAGGCAGACATGGCAACAGCAAGAGAACTTCCCATCCAGACGGTGCGCGAAGGCACTGACGCTACGGATATGGCAAACACCATTTTTGGGGATGGGGTTCAGGTCATAGGCGCGACCTATCATGGGGACCGTGATTCCGCTGGGATCTATACCAATGGCGATAGTGTCTCGCCGGGCGCCACGCCCAGCGACACAGGCGTCATTCTGTCGACCGGCAACGCAGAGGATTACACCTCGGGAAGCTGGTGGGGCGGCACGAACACGAACACGTCGACAAACACCTCGACCAACACATCGGGCGTGAACAACAACCGTGATTTCAATGACGCCGCAGGCACCAAAACCTATGACGCCGCGTGGCTTGACGTCGATTTCATCCCCACCGGCGACGTGATGACGATGCAGTTCGTATTCTCGTCCGAGGAATATCCCGAATTCCAGAACTCGGTCTATCAGGACTTTGTGGGCGTCTGGATCAATGGCCAGTTTGTTGAAATGACGATTGGCGATGGCGACACCGACCCCGGCAACGTCAACCAGACCAACAATTTCAACATGTATCTGGACAACGCCAACGACACCTACAACACCGAGATGGACGGTCTGACCATCACCATGACCCTGACGATCCCGGTGATCTCGGGTGCGATAAACTCGATCCGGATCGGCATCGCGGACGTGTCCGATTCCAACTACGATTCAAACCTGCTGATCGCGGCGGATTCGGTGCAGACACAGCTGGTGGCCAACACGGACGACGCCCATGTGGCACCAGACGGCAGCAAGGTTGTCGATGTTCTGGCAAACGACGTGAACAACGGCAGCGGCACGCTGACCATCACCCATATCAACAACGTGGCCGTGGTCGCGGGGCAAACCATCACGCTGCCGACCGGCCAACAGGTGCAGCTGAACGCCGACGGCACGCTGACGCTGATCGGCGATGGCGACGCGGAAGATTTCAATTTTACCTACAAGGTCAGCAACGGCGACAACACCGATGTCGGATACGTCAACGTCAGCTCGATCCCCTGTTTCGTTGCCGGCACGATGATCGCAACCCCCACGGGCGAGGCGCGGGTGGAAGAGCTGGTGGCAGGTGATCTGGTGATGACCCAGGACGACGGGCCCCAGCCGCTGCGCTGGATCGGTCGGCGCACCGTGGCGGCGGCGGGAAAGTTCGCACCGATCTGCGTGCGCGCCAATACCTTTGGCGACCACCGCGAGCTGCTGGTCTCGCCCGAGCATCGCATCCTGATCCGTGACAGTCTGGCCGAACTGCTGTTCGGCGAGGCCGAGGTGCTGGTCGCCGCCAAGGATCTTGTAAACGACCGATCCGTTCGCGCCCGTGCGGGCGGCGAGGTCACTTATGTCCATCTGATGTTCGACAAGCATCAGGTGGTGTTTTCGGAAGGGCTGGCCACGGAATCCTTCCTGCCGGGACCGCAGACCGAGAAGAGTTTCGAAAAAGACATTCTCGACGAGATTTGCGCGCTGTTCCCCGAACTCGACCCGTCAACCGGAGAGGGTTATTCGCCCGCCGCGCGCCGGACCCTGAAACATTTCGAAGCGGACCTGTGGCGCCGCGCACAAAAGGTGGCCTGAAGAATGGCTTGGATTGCACTGCTCGACACCCGCGAGGGCCGCTTTTGCGCCAACGGGTTGGGACTTGATCACCACGACGCACCCCAATGCGACACGACCGACGGCGCGTTGCTGACGCGCGGCAGCCTGATGGTGGAAACGCGGATGTCCCCGGATGGCCGCCCGCAGGAACTGTTCGGCTTTTCCGCAGGGCACCCGTGGCCGCGCAGCCTGACGTTTCAGGCGATTCCCGGTGGCGGCATCTCGATGGTGCACAGCCACGACGGCACGGTCGTGCATGGCGCGATCCGCCGCAAGACTTTTGCGCGAACCGATGTGCTGCGCGTGACCTATGCCTGGGACACCGCAACCAACTGGGCGCGGCTGTCGATCGAAGAACCCGAACAGGGCGAAGTGCTGGCCGTACCGATCAAGGACCCCAGACCGTTTCTGGTCTCGGACCTGCGAGAGCTGATCCTGGGTCAGAACGACCGCGTGCTGGCGCAGGACGTGATTTTTGCCGCTGTATCGACCCAGGTCGAACCCATTGGCCCGATGCCTTCGCTGGACCCGTCGGTCATGGCGGCGACGCCGCATGGCTACCGCCCCGTTGGCGAATTGCAACGCGGCGATACCGTGATGACCGAGAAATCGGGCGTGGTGCCCGTGCTGCACCGGATCGACCGTACCGTGCCCGCACGTGGCAGTTTCTCTCCTGTACGGTTGCGCGCCCCCTATTTCGACCTGCAACAGGATATCGTGGTCGCCCCCGACCAGCGGTTGATGCTCAGCGGGTCAGATGTGGAATATCTGTTCAACCAAGAGGCGGTTCTGGTTCCTGCGCGCCACCTGATGAACGGCCACGCCGCGCATCCGGCACCCGCGGGTCCGGTGATCACCTATACCCAACTTCTGCTGCCGGGGCACGAAACCCTGCTGACAGCGGGCACGTGGGCCGAAAGCCTGTACATCGGCCGGTTGCGCCGCAAAGCGGACCTTCTGGAAAACAGTGCCCTGCGTAATCTGGAACGTGCCACGCTGCCAGAGCACGGAAAACCGGCCTATACGGTGCTGAAATGGTTCGAAGCGATCACTTTGACCGATCAACGCGCCGCTTGACGCCACCGCGCCCTTGCGAGGTCAACCTTGTTGCTTTACCCCGCACAAAAACGGCGGGGTTGGGGAATGATCCGTAATTTTCTAGCAATCCTGTTCGCCTGCTGCCTCTTGTCCGAGGCGGCGGCGCAGGATCTGACGATTGCAACCGTCACGCGACCACCATTCTCGATGGTCGTGGACGGCAAGGACACCGGTTTTTCCCTTCAGTTGTGGCAGGAGATTGCGGCCAAACTGGGCCGCCCCTATCAGGTAGTGCGCCACGACAGCTTTGCCGACATGCTGGACAGTGTGAAAGACGGCACTGCCGATGTGGCGATTGCCAACATCTCGATCACCGCCGGGCGCGAGCTTGAGATGGACTTTTCCCAGCCGATCTTTGCCTCGGGCCTGCAAATCATGGTGCACCCCCAGGCGGGCGGAGGCGCGTCCATGTGGTCCGCGATTCTGTCATGGGATCTGTTGCTGGCGGTTCTTGGTGCTTTTGCCCTGCTGCTGGCGGGCGGCATGCTGATGTGGCATTTTGAAAAACGTGCGCAGGACTATTTCAACAAGCCGCTGCGTCAGGCGATTTTCCCCTCGTTCTGGTGGGCGCTGAATCTGGTGGTCAACGGCGGCTTTGAAGAGCGGATGCCGCGCAGCATCTTTGGCCGCATCTTTGGCGTGCTGCTGGTGATTTCATCCCTGTTCATCGTGTCCTTTTTCGTGGCCCACATCACCGCCGCCATGACAGTCGAGGCGATCAACGGATCGGTCAGTTCGATCAACGACCTATACGGCAAACGCGTCGGCACCATCGAAGGCAGCACGGCACAGGTGTTCATGGACGCACGCGAACTGCGTTCCGAAGGTTCGCCCGATCTGGCGGCCCTGATCGAGAAGTTCGAAACCAACCAGCTGGATGCGGTGGTCTTTGATGCGCCCGTGCTGGCCTATTATGTCAACACATCGGGGGCCGGACTGGCCGAGCTGACGGGGTCGGTGTTCAAAGGCGAAAATTACGGCATCGCCCTGCCCACCAACAGCGCACTGCGCGAAGAGATCAACCAGGTCCTGCTGAGCCTGCGCGAAGACGGCACCTATGCCGATATCTACCGCGAGTGGTTTGGCGAGAACCCCTAAAGCTTGTCGTAGAAGGGCGTGACCTGCGCCACGATCACCGCGTTGTCATCCAGCGCCTGCTGCATCAGCGCGCGCTCTTCGTCGTCAATCTCCTGGCCGTCCTCTTCACGTTCGGCCAGCGTACCGTATCCGGTTACGTCCAGCGGTGCGGTGTCGGCCTGTTTCAGGATCGCCACGGTTTCACGCACCGCCTCGGCCTCGTCCACGCCGCTGGCAAAACACATCAACGCTGCACCGGTTGCCTTGTCGGGCAAACCGTCGCCCTTTTTGCGACCGATCTGAACCAACAGGGTATAGACCTGCTGGCGCGAGGGTTTCTTGGGTTTTTTGGTATCAGACATGAAAAAGGCCGCCGCATGAAGTTGCGGCAGCCCTATCGTGTTCTTGTCGTCCTGAAAAGGGTTCAGGCGCGGCCGCGGATCAACCGTGCGACCCAGATCAGCAAGCAGGCACCGATGACGCCCACGATCAGCTGACCGATCCAACCGCCCAGCGTGGCACCAACAATGGCCACCAGAAGAAAGTTGGCAACGATGGCACCCACGATCCCCAGACCGATGTTTGCCAACAGCCCCATGTCGGAACGCATGATCTTTTCTGCAATCCAACCCGCAAGGGCACCTACGATAATGGCGGCGAACCAACCCAGACCTGTCATGATGTCTCTCCAATGTGTTATGTTGGAAAGACAACGGGCACCGGGTTGATTTGGTTCCCTCAGTCGCGCAACAGCTCGTTGATCGAAGTTTTCGAGCGTGTTTTCGCATCGACCTTTTTCACGATCACGGCGCAATACAGGCTGACGTTGTTCTTGGACGGCAGCGTGCCTGCGACAACGACCGAACCCGCAGGCACTTCGCCATAGGTGACTTCACCGGTTTCGCGGTCCACGATCTTGGTCGACTGGCCGATGAACACGCCCATGCCCAGAACCGAGCCTTCGCGCACGATACAGCCTTCGACGACCTCGGACCGCGCCCCGATAAAGCAGTTGTCCTCGATGATGGTCGGACCCGCCTGCATGGGCTCCAGGACGCCACCGATGCCGACACCGCCCGACAGGTGGACGTTCTTGCCGATCTGCGCACAGCTGCCGACCGTTGCCCATGTGTCAACCATGGTGCCCTCGTCCACATAGGCGCCAAGGTTCACGAAGGACGGCATCAGCACCACGCCGGGCGCGATGTATGCGGATTTGCGGACGACACAGTTCGGCACGGCGCGGAAACCGGCAGAGCGCCACTGGTTGTCGCCCCAGCCTTTGAACTTGCTGTCAACCTTGTCCCACCAGCCGCTGCCTTGGATGCCGCCGTCCTGCTGTTCCATGTCCTTGATGCGAAAGCCCAGAAGAACCGCTTTTTTGGCCCACTGGTTCACGTGCCACGATCCGTCGGCCTGTTTTTCGGCGACGCGCAGCTTGCCGCTGTCCAGGGCGTTCAGCGTATCCTCGATGGCCTCGCGGGTTTCGCCGGTGGTTGCAGGGGTGATGCTGTCGCGTTCTTCCCATGCGGCTTCGATGGCGGATTCAAGTTGGGCGTTGGACATGGCTTTAATTCCAGTGTTAGGGCATTTCAGCCCGTTTACCGTCTGCTGCCCTCTCGCGCAATGCACGCGGGCGACGCTTTGGCGCTCAATATCGCGTGGCCAATGCTGGCAAACCCATGCATGTTGCCCCCAACCCCAGACCGGAGACATTCATGACCGAAGCCACCCGCCACCCGCTGCGCCACGCAGGCGCCGACCGTTCCAAGGCGAAAGAAGTACCCGATACACCGCAAACCCGTTCGTCCGCCTATCATCTGGCCTTTACCGATGACGATTTCATGTGCCGCGAAGAGCTGCGCCCGGTGCGTTTACAGCTTGAACTGATGAAGCCCGCGCTGATGCTGGATGAACAGGGTGTCAAATCCACCATCGTCCTGTTCGGCGGCGCACGTATCCCGTCGCCTGCCCGGAAAGACACCGCGCGCACCCAAACTCTGGCCGATCTGTCGCATTTCTATGATGTCGCGCAAGAGTTCGCACACCAGATGACGTTAAAGTCCATGGACAGTGACGGTCAGGAAAACGTCATCGTCACCGGCGGTGGCCCCGGCGTGATGGAAGCAGGCAACCGTGGCGCAATGGAAGCGGGCGGCAAATCGATCGGGCTGAACATCGTGCTGCCACACGAGCAGGCGCCGAATAAATACGTCACGCCCGAGCTGTGTTTCAACTTTCACTATTTTGCCATCCGCAAGATGCACTTCCTGATGCGCGCCCGCGCGATCTGCGTGTTTCCCGGCGGCTTTGGCACGCTGGACGAGATGTTCGAGGCGCTGACCCTGATCCAGACCGGGCGCATGGAGCGCGTGCCGTTCCTGCTGTTCGGGCGGGCGTTCTGGGAAAAGATCATCAACTGGGACGCGCTGGCCGACGCCGGCACGATCTCGGCCGAGGATCTGGACCTGTTCCGCTTTGTCGAAACCGCGGATGAGGCAATCGAGGTCATCGACAACTGGTCCACCACCAAGGCCCGCGATTCAATTCCCGGACGGTGAGTGGAACCTGCTGACGGGCGGCTGCGTTGTACTCATGAAATTGGAATTCAGGAGGCCAAAATGGCTAACATCGCAACCAAAGACAAAGATTCGTCAGACGTTTCCGCTCAGCTTGAGCTGATCAAATCGGATGTCGCACAGCTGACCACGCTGCTGGGTCAATTGACCGCCCAGAAAAAAGAAGAGGCATCGGCGCGCGTGCGTCAAACCGTGTCTGATCTGAAAAACACGGCTTCTGAGCAGGCAACCTATGCCCGCGTGCGTGCAGCCGAAACCGGCGATCACGTGCAGCAACTGGCCGAAGAGTATTATGGTCAGGCCGAAGAAGCCGTGCGCAAACAGCCCGTCATGGCCGTTGGCATCGCCGCCGGTGTCGGCTTTCTTGTGGGCCTGATGACCTCGCGCCGGTCGTAAATCATGTTTTTGGGACTGCGATACCGCATCCACAAGGCCGTCCAGCGTTATGCGTTGGGCGGTTTGGGTGGTTTAATGGCCCTGATCGGCCTTGGTTTCCTGTGCGCCTCGGGCTTTATGCTGCTGCTGACAGTCACCGATCCGATCACCGCCTGCGCCATCATCGGCTGTGCCTTTGTCGGCGTCGGCCTAATCCTGATGTTCGCCGCCCGCAGACCGCGTGTGCCGGTGTCCGAGGCAACCTTGGCCGCGACCCCGGGCGTTCAGGCGGGTGTGTCTGGGGCCAGTGTCATGGCACCTGTGGCGGCTGCCTTTGCGCAGGGAATTGCACAGGGCATGGCTGCCGGTCGTCGCCGCTGAAATCGGGAAATGATTGGCGGACTACGCCGCCAGATCAACGGGAAGCGTGCAGACAGGAACGTGGTGCGGCAGGGTTTCGACGATCTGGCCGTACTGGGTGTCGCGCACGCAATACCCGTAACCTGCGATGCGATGTTGCCACTCCCGCACGGACAACGCCTTGGTGCGCTCACGCGTGATCAGATCAACGACCTGAGCCACTACGGTAGGGTCTGTTTTCACAATTACCGACATATCAAATCTCCTGTTCATGCCTGTTTGCAAGAACAAGGTGCAAATGATTGACGGCACAAATAGTACACAATCAGGAAATCTTGGGGGCAACTGTGTCGCATCAAGACACAAATTCACCCGCAGGTTTAAGTCAGACCGGTTTCCGCCGCAATTTCGCGGCGCGACTTGCGCGCGCGCTCGGTGGCTGATTTCAACTGACCGCAGGCGGCCATGATGTCCTCGCCACGTGGTTTGCGGACGGGGCTGGCATAGCCGGCCTTGTATACGATCTCGGAGAAGGCGCGGATGCGGTTGTTCGATGACCGCTTGTACGGCGCACCGGGCCATTCGTTGAACGGGATCAGGTTGATCTTGGCCGGGATGCCCTTGATCAGCTCGACCAGGCGGTGCGCATCTTCGTCGCTGTCGTTCACTCCGTCCAGCATCACGTATTCAAAGGTGATTCGTTCGGAATTGCTGACCTTGGGATAGGTGCGCAGGGCGTCCAGAAGCTCGGCGATGTTCCAGCGCTTGTTGATCGGCACCAGCTTGTTGCGCACCTCGTCGGTGGTGGCGTGGAACGACACGGCCAGCTGACAGCCGATTTCTTCGGCGGTGCGGGCAATTTCGGGGACAACGCCGGATGTCGACAGCGTGATGCGACGGCGCGACAGCTGGATGCCCTCGGGGTCCATGGCGATTTTCATCGCGTCGCGCACGTTTTCAAAGTTGTACAGCGGCTCGCCCATACCCATCAGGACAATGTTCGACAACAAACGCGCGTCCTCGGTGCGTTTGCCATGTTCGGGCCATTCGTCCAGATCATCGCGCGCCATCATCACCTGCCCGATGATCTCACCCGCCGTCAGGTTGCGCACCAGCTTTTGCGTGCCGGTGTGGCAGAACGAACAGGTCAGCGTGCAACCGACCTGGGACGAGATGCACAGCGTGCCGCGCCCCTCTTCGGGGATATAGACAACCTCGACCTCGTGCCCGCCCGCGATCCGCACCAGCCATTTGCGGGTGCCGTCGGTGCTGACCTGTTTGGACACGACTTCAGGAATTTCGATCACAAACGCGTCGGCCAGTTCGGCGCGGAACGCTTTGCTGAGGTTCGTCATCGCGTCAAAGTCGCGCACGCCCCATTGGTAAATCCACTGCCAGATCTGCCCGACGCGCATCTTGGCCTGCTTTTCCGGCGTGCCCATTGCAATCAGCGCGTCACGCATGGCGTCCCGTGTCATACCGACAAGGTTTTGAGGCCCCTCCGGCAGCTTGCGGGGGATCGTCATAACGTCTTGGGTGATCGGCGCATCGGCTGACATCGGGCAACTCCGGGGTTCGGGTGATGCGCCTCTATATAGGAATGCGGGGCAGGATCAAAAGGATTCGCCCCGCAAACCGGACGCGGTCAACCGCCGCAGCGGCTTTCGGCTTCTTCAACGGCTGCGGTAAAGCCCAGCAGCGAGAATGTATCTTTGGTCTGTGTGCCCCGGCCGGACACGCCGGTGACAATCGCATCGGCACCGCGTTTCATCGCGGTCACGATCTTGGTATCGTCGGCGGCGGTTGCAGGCCAGGCCCATTCACCGTCGGTGAACAGTTCGAATTCGGTGCCGCTGATGTTCAGGTTGACCGTGCTGCCGCTGGCAAAGGGATATCCGCCGGTAAAGGCAACCTGCCCCTTGGCTTCGGCGCTGGGACGGTAGAACACCATGAACAGGATCTGGCTGCGGGTTGCGGCCACGACACGTCCGTCACGGGTGTTCACGGTTTCCTTTGGCGTCGACACGCTCCAGCATTCGGTCGGATTGTCTTCTACAAAAACGCTCCAATCGGTTTTCGCGGCGACGCGGTTGGTGCTTTGGTCTTGTGCAGCGGCAGTATTCACGGTCAGAGCCATTGCCAGCCCAGCCATGCTCAGCACACCTGCCGTTGTTTTCAGTAATCCCATCTGTCCAGCCTCCAGACTGTCCTTAACCTCAATACGCAGAGCATTGCCGGTGGCCCCTTGTTCCGAGCCTTCTCTTGCAACTGCCTGATTTCTTCTCGACAAGAAACATATTAGCGCGAAACGCGCGACCGGCGAAACCTAAATTGGCAGGTTTTCGCCAAGTTGTGAGGTGAACTATGTCGAATTCCGTTGCGCTGGCCGAAGTCTGGCGCGGTCCTTTCATGGAAAGCGTGCATCGCGGCCATGCTGTTGTCTGTGATGACAGCGGCCAGATCGTCCATGCCTGGGGCGATCCTCAAACCGTGATCCTGCCGCGATCCTCTGCCAAGATGATCCAGGCGCTGCCGCTGATCGAAAGCGGGGCTGCGGATGCCCATGGCCTTGGAACCGAACACCTGGCGCTGGCCTGTGCGTCGCACAACGGTGCGGCGATCCACACGGACCGGGTGACCAAATGGCTTGACCACCTTGGGCTGGACGATGACGATTTCCGCTGCGGTCCCCAGGAACCCGATGACCGCGAGGCCCGCAATGCACTGATCCGCGCCGACGCGCGTCCCTGCCAGATGCACAACAATTGCTCGGGCAAACACAGCGGCTTTCTGACGTTGAACAAACATCTGGGCGCTGGCCCCGACTATGTAGACCCCGACCATGCGGTACAGCGCGCCTGTCTGGAGGCATTCGAGCGTGTCACAGGCGAATCAAGCCCCGGTTTCGGCATCGACGGATGCAGCGCGCCCAACTTTGCCACCAGCCTGCACGGCATGGCCCGCGCGATGTCCCATTTTGCCGCCGCCCCCACCGGCAGCGCCGAAGAACGGCTGCGCACCGCGATGACCCTGCACCCCGATCTGGTGGCCGGCGAAGGCCGCGCCTGTACCAACCTGATGCGCGCGATGGGCGGCAAAGTCGCGATCAAGACCGGGGCCGAGGCATTTTTCATTGCCATCATTCCCGAGCTGAAAATGGGCGTCGCGCTGAAGATCGAGGACGGCGGCACCCGTGCTGCGGAATGTGCGATTGCGGCGATTCTGGTCAAGCTGGGCGTGCTGGCCGCCGACCACCCCGAAACGCTGAAGTACCTGAACGCGCCAATCCGCAACCGGCGCGATCTGGTGACAGGGGCGGTGCGGGCGGCACCTGCGTTGATCTAGACAAAGTCGCTGCGCGCGTAGCCTTGGATGAACAACAGCGCCGTCAGGTCGCCGTGGTTGATCCGCACATCGCATTCGGCGGCCACCACCGGCTTGGCGTGCAACGCCACGCCGGTGCCTGCGCGGTGCAACATGCCCAAATCGTTGGCCCCGTCGCCCACGGCGATCACGTCCGCCTGCGAAATGCCCAGCCGCGCGGTGATCTGTTCCAGCGCGTCAACCTTGGCCTGTTTGCCAAGGATCGGATCGCCCACCGTGCCCGTCAGCTTGCCGTCTTCGATGATCAGCGTGTTGGCGCGATTCTCGTCAAAGCCCAGATGCGCGGCGACAGCTCCGGTAAAGGCGGTGAAGCCACCGGACACCAGCGCCGCATGGCCGCCGTTCGCCTTCATCGTCGCCAAAAGGGTCGCGCCGCCGGGCATATAGGTGATCCGCTCGGCCAGAACCTGGTCAATCACCGTTGCATCCAGACCTTTCAGCAAGCCAACACGCTCGCGCAGGGCGGATTCGAAATCCAGCTCGCCGTTCATCGCGCGGGCGGTGATATCCTTGACGAAATCCCCCACGCCTGCGGCATCGGCCAGTTCGTCAATGCATTCCTGCTGGATCATGGTGCTGTCCATATCAGCCAACAGCATCTTCTTGCGCCGCCCCTCGGCGGGTTGGATCACCAGATCGACGCCCAGCTTTTGCACATCTGCCCAGACATCCCAGCGGTTGTCGGGCATCTGCGCCAGCGTGAACTCTGCCGCCTCGTCCGGTGCCAGCCAGTCCACCGCGCCGCCGCCCCAGGCATTGCGCAGCGCCTCGGCCAGTTCGGGTTGCAGCGCACCGGGGGCTGCGATCAGCGTACAGATAAAATGGTCCATGTTTCCGATCCGCTCCATTCATGTCGCAAAAAGCTGTTCAAGCGGCGCTATAGTCGCGTTTTCCCCATTGCGCCACCCATCGAAGGACCGTAGATGCGTCCGTGGGACACCCTTCCCCAACGAAGGGCGATTATCTGAGAGGATAGCAGAAATGGCTATTGACCAACCGGCAACGCGGCCGGCCAACCCGCGTTTTTCTTCCGGCCCCTGTGCCAAACCCCCCGTATTCAATCTGAACAACCTGTCCGACGCGCCCTTGGGCCGTTCGCACCGTGCAGCCGTTGGCAAGGCCAAGCTGCTGAAAGCGATCGAGGACACCCGCGAGATCCTTGGCGTGCCTGCTGACTACCGCATCGGCATCGTTCCCGCATCCGACACCGGCGCCTTTGAGATGGCGATGTGGTCGCTGCTGGGTGAACGCCCTGCCGAAATGGTCGCTTGGGAAAGCTTTGGCGCAGGTTGGGTCACAGATGTGGTCAAGCAACTGAAAATCGACGCCACCACCCACACCGCCGAGTATGGCGAGATCGTGGATATGGCCGCGCTGAACTATGACAACGACGTCTGCTTTACGTGGAACGGCACCACCTCGGGCGTGCGTATGCCCAATGGCGATGCGATCCCGGCGGACCGCGCGGGCCTGACCCTGTGCGACGCCACCAGCGCCGCATTCGCGATGGACCTGCCGTGGGACAAACTGGATGTGACCACCTTCAGCTGGCAAAAAGTGCTGGGCGGCGAAGCGGCCCACGGGATGCTGATCCTGTCCCCGCGCGCCGTGGAGCGTCTGGAAAGCTATACGCCCGCATGGCCACTGCCGAAAATCTTCCGCATGACCAAGGGCGGCAAGCTGATCGAGGGCATCTTCAAGGGCGAGACCATCAACACCCCGTCGATGCTGTGCGTCGAGGATTACCTGCAAGCGCTGGAGTGGGCGCGTTCCGTGGGCGGGCTGAAAGGTCTGATCGCACGGGCCGATGCCAACACCAAGGCGATCGCCGATTTCGTGGACGCGCACGACTGGATCGAGTTTCTGGCAACAGACCCCGCCATCCGCTCGAACACATCCGTCTGCCTGAAGTTCAACGATGCGCGCATCACCGACGGCGCGGCCTTTGCCAAGGCCGTGGCGAACCGGCTGGCCGATGCGGACGTGGCGCTGGACATCGGTGCCTATCGCGATGCCCCTGCGGGCCTGCGCATCTGGTGCGGCGGAACCATCGAGACATTGGACATCGAGGCGATGCTGCCGTGGCTTGCATGGGCTTTCGAGACTGAAATCAACGCATAATCCAGACGGGGTGAACACCCGGCTTGCACAAAGCCCTGTTCGCCCCGTCCCACCCCCCGTTTATTCAATGAAGGACCACTGACATGGCTCCCAAGGTACTTATCTCCGACAGCCTCAGCGACGCGGCTGTTCAAATCTTCAAAGATCGCGGCATCGAAGTCGACTTCCAGCCCAACCTGGGCAAGGACAAGGACAAGCTGGCCGAAGTGATCGGAAAATATGACGGTCTGGCGATCCGCTCGGCCACCAAGGTCACCGAAAAGATCCTCGCCGCTGCCGAGAATCTCAAGGTCGTCGGCCGCGCCGGCATCGGCACCGACAACATCGACAAGGACGCCGCATCGAAAAAGGGCGTGATTGTCATGAACACGCCCTTTGGCAACATGATCACCACCGCCGAACACGCGATTGCGATGATGTTCGCCGTGGCGCGTCAAATCCCCGAGGCCAGCGCATCCACACACGCGGGCAAATGGGAAAAGTCCAAGTTCATGGGCGTCGAGCTGACCGGCAAGACCCTGGGCGTGATCGGCGCAGGCAACATCGGTGGCATCGTCTGCGACCGTGCGCGCGGCCTGAAAATGAAGGTCGTGGCCTACGATCCCTACCTGAGCAACAAAAAAGCCGACAAGATGGGCGTTGAAAAGGTCGAGCTGGACGAGCTGCTGGCCCGCGCCGATTTCATCACGCTGCACGTGCCTTACACCGAATCCACCGCCAACATCCTGTCCAAGGAAAACATCGCCAAGACCAAGAAAGGCGTGCGCATCATCAACTGTGCCCGTGGTGGTCTGGTGGACGAGGAGGCCCTGGCCGAAGCCCTGAAATCGGGCCACGTCGCCGGTGCCGCCTTTGACGTGTTCAAGGAAGAGCCGGCAACCGAAAACCCGCTGTTCAACCTGCCCAACGTCGTTTGCACCCCGCACCTAGGTGCGGCGACCACCGAAGCGCAGGAAAACGTAGCACTGCAAGTGGCCGAGCAGATGGCAAACTATCTGCTGACCGGTGCCGTTGAAAACGCGCTGAACATGCCGTCGGTCACCGCGGAAGAGGCCAAGGTGATGGGCCCCTGGCTGACGCTGGCCGGGCATCTGGGGTCGTTCATCGGCCAGATGACCGACGAGCCGATCCGCGCGATCAACATCCTGTACGATGGTTCGGTCGGCGCGATGAACCTGGATGCGCTGAACTGCGGTGTGGTCGCGGGTATCATGAAACGTGCCAACCCGGATGTGAACATGGTGTCGGCCCCCGTGGTTGCCCGTGAAAAAGGCATCCAGATCAGCACCACCAACCAGGACAAATCGGGCGTCTTCGATGGCTATGTCAAAGTGACCGTCGTCACCTCCAAACGCGAGCGTTCGGTGGCTGGCACAGTGTTCAGCGACGGCAAGCCGCGCTTTATCCAGATCAAGGGCATCAACGTCGACGCCGAGATCGGTCAGCACATGTTGTACACCACCAACAACGACGTTCCGGGCATCATCGGCCTGCTGGGCAACACCATGGGCAAAGGCGGCGTGAACATCGCCAACTTTACCCTTGGCCGTAACGAAGCGGGCGGGGAAGCCATCGCGCTGTTGTATGTGGACGACGCGATCCCGGCCGAGGTCCTGAAAACACTGGAAAGCACCGGTATGTTCAATCAGGTCAAGCCGCTGGAATTCGCGGTAAACTGACCCTCGGTCAAATCATCTCTGGCGACCCTGGATCACCACGGTCGCCAGAAAGATCAGCATGCTGGCAAGGCTGACCAACGACCCCGCAATGGCCACGCCCGGCGATCCGCCGGAATTTGCCATCGCAATCCCCGGCACCATCAATACCACCCCGACAACGGCAACACCCAGATGAATCCGCGCCAGCGGACGCGCACCAGCCTCGGGCACCAGATGGTAATAAACGGCAAAAATTGCCATCGTCACCCAACCGACCAGATTCAAGTGTGCATGGGCGCTTCGCATCGCGTGATCTTCGCTGGCGGCCATTTGCATGCCCCAGATCATACCCAGCGTCACGGAGACCACGGCCGCCAACATGAAATAATGTGCTATCCCTCGCATCTGAAATTCTCCCTTTGCAAAAATCATTGGCAAATTAACCTGCCATAATCGCCTTAGTATGACCAACATGCACCTAAAGCTGTCAAGCGTCACGATTGCTTGCAGCGCGGGGCCTGTCCGCCTATTCCCTCCATGAAATCGTTTCAGCCCCGAGGACTTCCATGACCAAGCCCATCTACGCCGTTGGCGACATTCACGGACAAATGGGCGAGTTGACCCGCGTCCTCGGCCTGATCGAGGCGGATGGCGGACCGGATGCAAGCGTTGTGTTCGTGGGCGATTATATCGACAGGGGCGCAGACAGTCGCGGCGTTCTGGACACGCTGATCGCGGGCCGTGATTCGGGGCGCGACTGGACCTTCCTGCTGGGCAACCACGACCGGATGTTCGATTGGTGGATGCAGGACTATCCCCGCCAAGAAGCCTATTTGCCGGTCGAACTGTATTGGCTGCACCCGCGTCTGGGCGGCGATACGACGCTGGAATCCTATGGCATCGAATTCACCGTCAAAAGCCGCCAGACCGAAGTCCACGCCGAGGCCCTGAAAACCGTGCCGCAGGCGCATATGGATTTCATCAAACAATGCAAACTCAGCCACGAAACCGACGAGCTGTTCTTTTGCCATGCGGGCATCCGTCCGGGTGTGCCGCTGGACCAGCAGACCGAACACGATCTGATCTGGATCCGGCAAGAGTTCCACGACGCCACCACGCCGCACCCCAAGCTGATCGTGCACGGGCATACCCCGGTGGATGAGGCCACGCATTACGGAAACCGGGTCAACCTGGATACGGGTGCGGGTTACGGCAAACCGATGACCGTCGCCGTGTTCGAAGGGCGCGATTGCTGGACGCTGACCGACAAGGGCCGCGTGCCGCTCAAACCGCAAGGCTGAACACCAGCGCCCGACGTTGAACCACTAGGTCCAGTCGAGCACGACCTTGCCGCTTTGCCCCGACTTCATCGCTGCAAATCCGGCCTCGAAATCGTCCACGTGGAACCGGTGCGTGATCACCCGTGACACGTCCAGACCGTTTTCCAGCATCGCGATCATCTTGTACCAGGTCTCGAAAATCTCGCGGCCATAGACACCCTTGATCGTGATCGCCTTGAACACGATCCGGCTCCAGTCGACGGGGCTTTGGCCCGGCGGAATGCCCAACATTGCTATGCGCCCGCCCATGGTCATCGCCTCGACCATCTGGTCCAGCGCCTGCTGGTTGCCGGACATTTCCATGCCGACGTCGAAACCCTGCTTCATTTTCAGCCGTGCGATCACGTCAGGCAACGCTTCTTGCGTCACATTCACCGGCACCACGTCCGCCACCTGTGCCGCCAGGGCCAGCCGGTCTGGGTTCACATCCGTAATCACCACGTGCCGCGCACCGGCGTGACGGGCGACTGCGGCGGCCATGATCCCAATGGGACCGGCCCCCGTGACCAACACATCCTCGCCGATCAGATCGAAACTCAGCGCGGTGTGGACCGCGTTGCCCAGCGGATCAAGGATCGCACCGATGTCGTCGCTGATCTCGTCCGGCAGCGGCACCACGTTGAACGCGGGCAGGCGCAGGTATTGGGCAAAGGCCCCCTGTTCATTCACCCCGATGCCCCGCGTCGCGGGATCAAGGTGGAACTTGCCCGCGCGGCTTTGGCGGCTTTGGGTGCCGATCAGATGCCCCTCGCCGCTGCACCGCTGGCCCAGTTCCAGCCCTTGCACATCGCGGCCAATCTCGACGATCTCGCCAGCAAACTCGTGACCGGTGATCATCGGCACCGGCACGGTTTTCTGCGCCCAGTCGTCCCAGTTCCAGATGTGGATGTCGGTGCCACAAATGCCCGTCTTGTTGATCTTGATCAGCACATCGTCGGGGCCAATCTCGGGCACTGGCGCGTTGACCATCCACAGCCCTTCGCGGGCGTGCAGTTTGGACAGGGCTTTCATTTCGTTGGTTGTCATCAGATCACCCCACAGGCCTTGCCTGCCTTTTCAAACGCGGCCAGCGCGCGGTCCAGATCGTCGCGGGTCAGCGCGGCGTTCATCTGGGTGCGAATGCGGGCCTGACCGCGTGGCACCACGGGGAAGAAAAAGCCCGAGACATAGACGCCTTCGTCGTACAGCTTGGCCGCCATGTCCTGCGCCAGTTGCGCTTCGCCCAGCATCACGGGAATGATCGGATGTTCGCCCGGAAGTAAGTCGAAACCCAACGTTTCCAGACCCTTGCGCCAGTATTTCGCGTTCTCGAACAGCTGCGCACGCAGTGCGTCGCCCTGTTCCACCAGGCGCAGCGCCTCGATGCCCGCCGCGACAATCGCGGGCGGCAGGGCGTTCGAGAACAGATAGGGACGCGCGCGCTGGCGCAGCAGGTCGATCACCGGCTGCGGGCCTGCGATATAGCCGCCGATAGCCCCACCCAGCGCCTTGCCCAGCGTGCCGGTCAGGATGTCCACATCGACGCCGAAATGCGACGGGGTGCCCGCGCCCTTTGGCCCCATAAAGCCGGTGGCGTGGCAATCATCGACCATGACCAGCGCGCCGTAAGCTTCGGCCAATCGGGTGATGTCGGGAAGGTTTGCCAGATACCCATCCATGCTGAACACGCCATCGGTGGCAATCATGATGAACCGCGCACCGTCCGTCTGCGCTTGTTTCAGCTGCGCCTCAAGGTCGTTCATGTCGCTGTTGGCATAACGATAGCGTTTCGCCTTGCACAGGCGGATGCCGTCGATGATCGAGGCATGGTTCAGCGCGTCGGATATGATCGCGTCTTCGGGGCCGAGCAGAGGTTCGAACAACCCGCCATTGGCGTCAAAACAGGCGGCAAACAGGATCGAATCGTCCTTACCCAGAAAGGCCGCCAGCTTTTGCTCCAACTCGCGGTGCATGTCCTGTGTGCCACAGATGAAGCGGACCGAGGCCATGCCGAACCCTTTCGGGTCCATCGTGTCGCGCGCCACGCGGATCAGGTCCGGGTGATCAGCCAGCCCCAGATAGTTGTTGGCGCACAGGTTGATCATCTCGCGGCCTGCGACCTGGATCTTGCCACCCTGGGGCGAGG
Source organism: Pseudosulfitobacter pseudonitzschiae (assembly GCF_900129395.1). Classification (GTDB taxonomy): domain Bacteria; phylum Pseudomonadota; class Alphaproteobacteria; order Rhodobacterales; family Rhodobacteraceae; genus Pseudosulfitobacter; species Pseudosulfitobacter pseudonitzschiae. Next base: position 273,117 of record NZ_FQVP01000004.1, on the reverse strand, counting down.
TGATCAGCCGCTCAACCTTGGTCAGGCCTTCGGCGTCAATCTCGGCCAGTGTTTCAGTGATGTGGGTCAGGAATGCTTGGGTCATGGACGGCTCCTCTTTGCCGTCATATCTAGCATACCGGAAATGATTCCGAAATAGGGGATTTCTGTATCACGGATATTCGTCCGATATACTGGATTTAGCCGTTCGCAACGCGTCGGCGAACAGGGCAATCCGCTCGGGCGTGGCGTCGGCAAAGCCGATGACCAGCCCGCGCAGCCCTGCCCCGGCGCAATAGTCCGTCAGCCTGGCTGGTTGGAAACCGTGCGCCGCCACAGCAGCCAGCGCGCCGTCTTCTGTCAGCGATCCATCGAAACGCGCGGTGACCTGCACGCCGCCATCTGGCTGGCTGGCCGTGACACCGTCAATTGACGACAATGCCCGCGCCAGCGCGCGCCCCCGCCCCTCATACACCCGCGCGATCCGTTTGAGCTGTGCGCGATAACGACCCGCCCGCATCATATCCGCCAATGCATGCTGGGCATGCAGGTTCGCCATCAGGCCCAGATTGCGCTGTACCGCGCGCAACGGTTCGATCAGGTCCGGTGGCACCACCATCCAGCCCAGCCGCAACGCGGGCATCAACACCTTTGACGCCGACCCCATATAGATCACCTGACCGGCCGACGCCTCGGCCGTCAACGCCGCGATCTCGCGGCCACGCCACAGGAATTCGCTGTCGTAATCGTCCTCAAGGATCAGCGCACCCGTCTGCTGCGCCCGGTTCAGAAAGGCGAGGCGCCGCGCGTGAGACATGCGTATGCCCAACGGATACTGGTTGGACGGCGTCAGGTAGATCAGCCGCGTGTCATCGGGCAGATCATCGGGCTGCGCTCCTTCGGCGTCGACCGGCATGGAATGCAGGTGCAACCCGGCCCCCAGAAAGGCGGCGCGGGCACCGGGATAGCCGGGGTCTTCCAGCGCCGCCCTGTCGCCTGCATCGCTGAGCACCTGTGCAGCGAGGGCAAGCGACCCTTGGGTGCCGGTGGTGACCAGGATCTGTTCGGGATCAACGGCAAGCCCGCGATCCGTCGCCAACCGCTCTGCCAGAATGCCGCGCAGCGCAGGCAATCCGTGGGGGGCCGCATAGGCGGACGCCGGACCGTGCATACGCCGTGCCGCGCGGCGCAGGGCACGTGCCCATTCATCCGCGGGAAACAACGCCTCGCTCGGCTCTCCGGGCGCCATCCGTTCTGACACCTGTGCCATCGCGTTGTCCCGCCGGACCGCGCCCAGTTTCCGGCCGCGCGCCGAAGGGGTCCGCGACACCTTGACCGGCGGCTTTGCGGGACCTGTATCCGGCGCTATCACCTGCGGCGCGGCGCCTTGCCTGACATCAATCACGCCCTCGGCGCGCAGTAACTCGTAAGCCAGGTTTATCGTACTGCGCGACAAACCCAATGCCTGTGCAGCCCCACGGCTGGATAGCAACCGGCTGCCGTGGCTCAACCGCCCCGCACGCACCGCGTCCAGAAGGTCACGGTAGACCTGAACCGCAAGCGTATCGGACCGCGCGGCGCTGGGCTGGCAGATCAGTGGCAAGGAAAGTGGTTTGGTCATTTTTTGTCAAACTGGATATTTTTAAATACCAATCTGCACCCTATCCCGAAAGGCGTCAACAAAAGGAAACACCGATGCTGCCCAAATATGCCCGTGCCCGCCAACCCAAACGCGCGCTGTATGACATGGACACCGTTCACGCCATTCTGGACAGCGGGTTGGTTGGCCATGTCGCATTTGTCGCCGAAGACCGGCCCATGGTCATGCCGATGGCCTATGCACGGATCGGCGACACGCTGTACATCCACGGTGCGTCAAAGACACGGATCGCCCTGCTGGATCAGGTTCCGGTCTGTATGGGCGTGACCGACATCACCGGCATCGTCGCTGCGCGTTCGGGGTTCAACCATTCGGTCAACTACCGGTCGGTCGTGGTGCACGGGACGGCGCGGCGGGTCACCGGTGCAGAGCTGGACACGGCGCTGGACGCGATCACCGACCACCTGCTGCCGGGACGCAGCAAGGAGGTGCGCCCGATGACATCGCAAGAGCGCAAGGCGACCGGCGTCGTCGCCATCGAGATCGAACACGCCACGGCCAAGGTCCGAACCGGAGGACCCGTTGACGACGCGCCGGACCTGGAACTGGGCATGTGGGGCGGCGAGCTGCCCATAACCACCGCGCTGGGCCAGAGCGTGGCCGACAGTCATACACCCCAGAGCGTGGCAGAGCCTGCGTCCTTTGCGGCCGCACGCAAGAAATTTGCCTGAGCCGCCCTGTCAGTCAGGCGTCCTGAACCACCAGGAATGCGCGCGCGGCACTGGTCGCAGAGATGCGGTGCGGCACGTCGGCGGCATAACGCGCCGTGTCGCCCGCGCCGATGCTCTGCGTGGCTTCGGCGCTGGTCACGTCCAGCGTGCCCTCGATCACCGTCAGATGTTCCCGCGCGCCGCGGGTGTGGGGCTGGCTGTCCAGCATGCCACCTTCGGAAAAGCGCAGTTCGTAAACCTCGTGGTGGCCCGCCTCTTCGGGCGGGGACAGGATGCGGATACGGCAACCGCTGCCACGGTTTTCGATCGTGGGCACGTCCGCGCTGCGCAACACTTCGATGCGGGCCGTCGCAGCATCGCCGTCCAGAAGCCCCGCGAAATCGACCTGCAAGGCGCGGGTCAGGTTCCACAGGGTCGCAATGGTGGGGCTGCTTTCGCCGCGCTCGATCTGGCTGACCATCGACCGGCTGACACCCGAAAGCTTTGCCACGGCGTCCAGCGACAAACCTTGGGCGCGCCGCGCCTCTTTCAGGCGGCTGGGCAAGCGGGTCAATATTGCGTCAGTGTCATCCGTCATGACGGAAGATATGCGCGGGGGACCGCCCGCTGTCAACTGACGGCACGTTGTGGCTGACATATTGCGCGGCGGGCTTCATAAGTTTGGTAAAACGGAAGGAAGAGCCATGAAAGATATCGTTATCCTTGACGGTGCGCGCACCGCAATCGGCACATTTGGTGGATCGTTGGCGGGCACGCCCCCGATCGAGCTGGGCACCGTGGCAGCCAAGGCCGCGCTGGAACGCTCGGGCGTGGAAGGCGGCCAGATCGGTCATGTCGCCTTTGGCCATGTCATCAACACCGAACCGCGCGATATGTACCTGAGCCGCGTCGCGGCGATGCAGGCGGGCATTCCCGAATCGACCCCTGCAATGAACGTGAACCGCCTGTGCGGCTCTGGCGTGCAGGCCATCGTGTCGGTGGTGCAATCGCTGATGCTGGGCGATGCCGAGTTCGGTCTGGCGGGCGGCGCAGAGAATATGTCGCGCAGCCCCTATATCTCGCAGGTGACCCGCTGGGGCGCCAAGATGGGCGATGTGAAATCGCTGGACATGATGCTGGGCGCGCTCAGCTGTCCGTTCGGCACCGGCCACATGGGCGTGACCGCGGAAAACGTCGCGTCCGAGCATCAGATCACCCGCGAGGATCAGGATGCCTTTGCCTTGCAATCCCAGGAACGCGCCGCAGCGGCCATTGCGGATGGCCGTTTCGACAGCCAGATCGTGCCGGTCGAGGTAAAGGTGAAACGCGACACGGTTGCCTTTGACAAGGACGAACACCCCAAGGCCACCAGCATGGAGGCGCTGGGCGGGTTGCGGCCTGTGTTCCAGAAAGACGGCAGCGTGACCGCAGGCAACGCCAGCGGCATCAACGACGGTGCGGCGGCCATGGTTCTGGCCACGGCAGAGGCGGCGGAAAAGGCAGGGCTGAAACCCAAGGCGCGCATCCTGGGCTATGCCCATGCCGGTGTGCGCCCCGAGGTGATGGGCATTGGCCCGATCCCCGCCGTGCGCAAGTTGCTGGAAAAAACCGGGCTGTCCGCGTCCGATTTTGACGTGATCGAAAGCAACGAGGCCTTTGCCTCGCAGGCGTTGGCGGTCAGCAAGGACTTGGGATTCGATCCCGCGAAGGTGAACCCCAACGGCGGTGCGATTGCGCTGGGCCATCCGGTTGGGGCCACGGGCGCAATCATCACCATCAAGGCGCTGCACGAGCTGGAGCGCACAGGCGGCAAGCGCGCGCTGATCACCATGTGTATCGGTGGCGGTCAAGGCATTGCGCTGGCCATTGAACGCATTGCTTGATGTGACCCCGGGGGCATTGCGCCCCCGGACCCCCGCAGGATTTTTTGAACCAGAGAAAAGGCGTTAGCCCAGATGTTGGGCCAGCGCGAATATGGCACCCCCGACCGCCATGCCACCGAAGACTGCCAGAACGATCCAGCGCCAGAATGGGCGGTGTGGCGGGGTCTCTTCCTTGGCCTGACGCACCAGCGCAGCCTCGACCAGTGCGGGCAGGCGGGGACCAAAGCGGGCCAGAACCATTGCCGTTTTGCCCAGATCGCGCAGCGCGGCGCGCGGGCCGATGGATGTCTTGATATAGTCGGTGACGATAGGGCTGGCGACTTCCCAGATGTTCATGCGCGGGTTCAATGACCGCGCCACGCCTTCGACAACCACCATGGTGCGTTGCAACAGGATCAGCTCGGTGCGTGTTTCCATGCCGAACCGTTCGGTCACTTCAAACAGATAGCTCAGCAGCCGCGCCATCGAAATGCGGGTGGCGTCCATGCCAAAGATCGGCTCGCCCACGGCGCGCAGGGCGCGGGCGAATTCGTCGACATCCTTGTCGGCGGGCACATAGCCTGCCTCGAAGTGCACTTCGGCGACGCGTTTGTAATCCTTGCGGATGAAGCCAAAGAGAATCTCGGCATAGACACGACGGGTGTATTCGTCGATGTGGCCCATGATGCCGAAATCATAGGCGATGATGTCTCCGTTGGCCGCGACCTTCAGGTTGCCCTGGTGCATGTCGGCGTGAAAAAAGCCGTCGCGCAGCGCGTGGTTCAGGAACAGTTGCAGCACCCGCTCGGACAGTTCGACCCGGTCGACGCCCAGCGCGTCGATGGCGTCATTGTCGCCCATCGACACACCGTCGGCCCAGCCCAGCGTCATCACGCGGCGCGCGGAATATTCCCATTTGATCGGCGGCAGGCGAAAGCCCGCGTCATCCACGGTATTGGCGGCAAATTCCGACGCCGCAGCGCTTTCCAGCCGCAGGTCCAGTTCGCCGCGCACGACGCCGTCGAAATGTTCGATCACATCCATTGGCCGCAGGCGGCGCGCGCCGGGGGCAAAGACATCCGCCAGACGGGCCGCGAAATAGAAGGCATCCACATCCTTGCGAAAGGCCGCTTCGATGCCGGGACGCAGCACCTTGACCGCGACCTCTTCACCAGTTTCGCGCAGGGTCGCCTTGTGGACCTGCGCGATCGATGCCGCGGCCACGGGTTCACTGAAGTCGGAAAAGATCGTGTCGACAGGCTGACCCAGCTCCTTTTCGATCTCGCGCTTGGCCTCGGCAACATCGAAGGGCGGCAGCTTGTCCTGCAACACGCGCAACTGCACGGCCAGTTCCTCGCCCACCACATCGGGACGGGTCGACAAAACCTGACCGAACTTGATGTAGGCCGGGCCCAGCGCCGTCAGCGCGCGGGTCGCGGGAGGCATGGACGGATCACCGTAATAGCCCAGCCACATGAACGGCTTGCCCAGCAGCTTGGCCACGAAACGGATCGGTTTGGGCGCATCAAAGGCGTCCAGCACCACGTTCATCGCGCCAGTGCGTTCCAGCGTGGCGCCGGTGCGGATCAACCGCCAGATGTTGTGAGGTCCGCGCACGCTAGATCTTCCATCCCGAATGCAGGGCGGCGACGCCCATTGTCATGTTGCGATATTTGGCGTTCTCGAACCCGGCGGCACGCACCATGCCCAGGAACGTGTCCTGATCGGGAAAGTTGCGGATCGATTCGACCAGGTACTGATAGCTGTCGCGGTCGTTCGCGATCATCTTGCCCATCTGCGGGATCACGTTGAACGAATAGAGGTCATAAGCCTTTTGCATCGCGGCGTTGGGCAGTTGGCTGAATTCCAGAACCATCAGCCGACCACCGGGGCGCAGCACGCGGTAGGCTTCGTTCAGCGCCTCTTGGGGGCGGGTCACGTTGCGGATGCCAAAGCTGATTGTGTAGACGTCAAAGGTGTTGTCGGCAAAGGGCAGAGCCATCGCGTCGCCGACGACCCAATCCAGGCTGTCGTGCATCTGCTCGGCCTCGGCGCGCTTGCGGCCTTCGATCAGCATCGGTTCGGTCAGGTCCAGCACCGTGGCGTGACCGCTGCCTGCGCGTTTCAGGAAGCGGAATGAAATGTCGCCAGTGCCGCCCGCCACATCCAGCAGCTTTTGACCGGCGCGCGGCGCCAGCCAGTCCATCATCGCATCCTTCCAGATCCGGTGGATGCCCATGCTCATCACATCGTTCATGATGTCGTATTTGCTGGCGACCGAATTGAACACGCCCTGAACCCGACCGGCCTTGTCAGCCTCGGGGACGGTTTCAAATCCGAAATGGGTGGTCTTGCTTGTGTCGTCGGTCATCGTGTCAATGTCGCCTTTGTCAGTCCGCCTTGTTATAGGGCGCTGGGGCCTGCGCACAATGCGCACCTTTTGTCACAGGAAACCATTCGATGCCCGAATTACCAGAGGTCGAGACAGTACGCCGCGGATTGGCCCCCGTCATGGAGGGCGCGGTGATCGCCCAGGCGGACGTGAACCGCCCCGATCTGCGCTGGCCCTTTCCGCCTGAAATGGCGGCACGGTTGACGGGACGGCAGGTGCTGGGCCTGCGCCGGCGGTCAAAATACATCCTCGCCGACCTGGACAGCGGCGAGACGCTGTTGATCCATCTGGGCATGTCGGGGCGCATGCTGATCTCGGGCGATCCGCTGGGCCAGTTCGTGCACACCCACCCTGCCCCCGAGAAACACGATCACGTGGTGCTGCACATGGACAACGGTGCGCGCGTCACCTTCAACGACCCGCGCCGCTTTGGCGCGATGGACCTGCTGGACACCGCCACTGCCGAACAGCACAAGCTGCTGGCCGTGCTGGGGCCCGAGCCGCTGGGCAATGCGTTCAACGAAGACGTGCTGGTGCAGGCGTTCAAGGGCAAGGCGTCACCGGTCAAATCGGCGCTTCTGGATCAACGGATCGTCGCTGGACTGGGCAATATCTATGTCTGCGAAGCCCTTTTTCGCGCCGGTGTGTCGCCACGTCGCAAGGCTGGGAACATCTCACAAGCGCGTGTGCGTGCCCTTGTTCCGATCATCCGCGAGGTGCTGTCAGATGCCATCGCTGCGGGTGGATCGTCCTTGCGCGATTTCCGGCAAGCTGATGGAGAGCTTGGATATTTCCAGCACAGCTTTGACGTATATGGCCGCGAGGGACAGCCTTGTCGCACCCCCGGATGCACCGGCACCGTGCAAAGAATCGTGCAATCGGGGCGGTCTTCATTCTACTGCGCACTATGTCAAACTTAGCTTGAAACGTACGCCGCCCATGGTAAGGAACGCCCTCAGACGGCAACAAATGGAAGCATTCACATGGCCTATGAGACGATCATCGTCGACGTAGACGACCACGTCGCCCGCATCACGCTGAACCGCCCGGACGCGCTGAACGCGCTCAGCGGCGAACTGCTGGGCGAACTGGCTGACGCTGTCACCGAGGCGCAAAAAGATGACAAGGTGCGCTGCATCGTCATCACCGGATCGGAAAAAGCATTCGCCGCGGGCGCCGACATCGCCATGATGGCCGAGATGGGCTTTGTCGACACGTTCATGGGCAACCTGTTCACCGATTCGACCGAATCCATCTGTCGTGCCCGCAAGCCGATCATTGCAGCGGTCTCCGGCTATGCGCTGGGCGGCGGCTGCGAGCTGGCAATGATGTGCGATTTCATCATCGCATCGGAAAGCGCCAAGTTCGGCCAGCCCGAAGTGAACCTTGGTGTGATGGCCGGCATCGGTGGCACGCAGCGCCTGGCACGTTTCGTGGGCAAGTCCAAAGCGATGGACATGAACCTGACGGGCCGTTTCATGGATGCCGAAGAGGCCGAGCGGTGCGGGTTGGTCAGCCGGGTGGTTCCCACCAAGAAGCTGATGGAAGAGGCCATGGCCGCCGCCAACAAGATCGCGTCGAAGTCGATGATTTCCGTGATGGCGATCAAGGAATCGGTGAACCAGGCGTTCGAAGTGCCGCTGCGCGACGGGCTGCTGTTCGAACGTCGGCTGTTCCATTCGATGTTCGCCACCGAAGACCAGTCCGAGGGCATGGCTGCCTTTCTGGAAAAACGCGAACCGCAGTTCCGCGACAAGTAAAGTGCACAGCCCCTGTGCCGGTGCACGGGGGACACGCACGACAGGCGTTGACTCGAACGTGCCGCGCGCCTAAAGACGCGGCTTCACCGCAGCAAATCGCTGTTTTTACACTACCGCACCAATCATTGGGACGAGATAATCATGGCAAATACGCCTCAGGCCAAGAAACGGGCCCGTCAAAACGAGAAACGTTTCGCAATCAACAAAGCACGCCGTTCGCGGATTCGTACATACCTGCGCAAAGTCGAGGAAGCGATTGCTTCCGGTGACAAGGCCGCAGCCGAATCTGCACTGCGCGTTGCACAGCCCGAACTGATGCGTGGCGTCACCAAAGGCGTGTACCACAAAAACACCGCATCGCGGAAAATGTCACGGTTGTCATCGCGCGTCAAAGCGCTGGCATAAGCCAAGACACAGAATTATGACGGTTTTGCAACGGCATCGCTCAGGCGGTGCCGTTTCTTTTTTGAGCCTTCAAAATAAGGCTCCTAGATTCTTTTCCACAAAAGCCCGAGTCAACATTTAAGTTCTGTTGCCGCGTCACTGACGAAGTTGCTACCAAGGGTACAGCGATTCACATCGCCTGGGGGGACAGAACAATCAGACCCGCGTGCTGCCGCACAAAAAAGGGTACGATTGTGGGCCGGACGGTTGCACAGCAACCGGATGGATCAGTGGTATTGCCGTATTTCCGGCGCCACCTGTCGCATCAACATTTGGAATGACGAACGTCGTTCAGGGGGCTCATTCGGGCACTCGCTGGCGAAGTGCGTTTTCTGGGCGAAACGGCGCAAGTCGCTTTTGATCTCGTAGGGACACGGGACAGGGCGAGTGGTTCGTGGGCAGTAATTAGGTGGCTGGGTGCAGGCGTTGCATCCGGTGGGGACAGCAGAAAGGCTTGGGGAATTAACGAATGACACAAGAAAAATGGGGACAGCTGAGACAACGGCTGCTCAAAACCGTCGGACAGAACAATTTCACAACCTGGATCGAGCCGCTGGAATTCCAGCAACTTGAAGATGGCATTGCCACCTTCAACGTGCCGACCAATTTCATGGGCAACTATGTCAGCCAGAACTTTGCAGACCTGATTCTGCACGAGTTGCGCACGGAAAACGCCACCATCAACCGGCTGAACTTTACCGTCGCGGCCAATATGTCGGAAAAGCCGCGCTCGATGCCCGCCAAGCCTTTGGCAGCCCCGGCCAAAGTTGCCCCCTCGTCCGCGCTGAACACCGCGCCGCTGGACCGTCGGTTTACCTTTGACAGTTTTGTCGTGGGCAAACCCAACGAACTGGCCCATGCCGCTGCCAAGCGCGTGGCCGAAGGTGGTCCTGTCACGTTCAATCCGCTGTTTCTGTATGGTGGCGTCGGTCTGGGCAAAACCCACCTGATGCACGCCATCGCGTGGGAACTGCAACAAACGCGCCCCGACCTGTCCGTGCTGTACCTGTCCGCAGAACAGTTCATGTACCGGTTCGTGCAGGCGCTGCGTGATCGCAAGATGATGGATTTCAAGGAAATCTTCCGCAACGTCGACGTGCTGATGGTGGATGACGTTCAATTCATCGCCGGCAAGGATTCGACCCAGGAAGAATTCTTTCACACGTTCAACGCACTGGTGGACCAGAACCGTCAGATCATCATCTCGGCCGACCGCGCCCCCGGCGAGATCAAGGACCTTGAGGATCGCGTGAAATCGCGTCTGCAATGTGGTCTGGTTGTCGACCTGCACCCCACGGATTACGAACTGCGTCTGGGCATCCTTCAAAGCAAGGTCGAACAGCAAAGCCAGAATTACCCCGACCTGTCCATCGCGCCCGGCGTGCTGGAATTCCTGGCCCACCGCATTTCCACCAACGTGCGTGTGCTCGAGGGCGCGCTGACCCGCCTGTTCGCCTTTGCCTCGCTCGTGGGCCGCGAGATCGACATGGACCTGACCCAGGATTGTCTGGCTGACGTGCTGCGTGCGTCGGAGCGCAAGATCACCATCGAAGAAATCCAGCGCCGCGTCTCCGAACATTACAACATCCGCCTGTCGGACATGATCGGCCCCAAGCGCCTGCGCAGCTATGCGCGCCCGCGACAGGTGGCGATGTACCTGTCCAAACATCTGACCAGCCGCTCGCTCCCTGAAATCGGACGCCGCTTCGGGGGGCGCGACCATACCACTGTCATGCACGGCGTCCGCCGGATCGAAGAGCTGAAAGTGCAGGATGGTCAGATCGCCGAGGATCTGGAGATGCTGCGCCGCGCGCTCGAGGCGTAAACCTGCGTCACCTGTACCACACGGCACCCATTTCGGGTGCCGTTTGTGTTTGAAGAGGGTGCAATCGGCCTGCCACGCTTGACCCTTCTTTCAATCCAGCCGACAACAAACAAAAAGGTTGAGAATACGCCGGTATAGGGTAGTTTGCCCGTCCCGGTGGTCCGATTGGAGAGGGACAGATGAAAATCAGTATTGAACGGGCCGCGTTGCTCAAAGCCGTGAGCCAGGCCCAGTCCGTGGTCGAACGCCGCAACACCATTCCGATCCTCGCCAACGTGCTGATCGAGGCCGAAGGGTCCGACGTCATGTTCCGCGCCACCGATCTGGACATCGAGGTTGTGGACAAGGCCCCCGCACAGGTCGAGCGCGCAGGCGCGACCACCGTGTCGGCCACCACGCTGCATGAAATCGTGCGCAAACTGCCCGACGGCGCGCTGGTCACCCTGACCGCCGACGCCGCAGCGGGCCGCCTGACGGTCGAAGCGGGCCGGTCGAACTTTTCGCTGGCGACCCTGCCCAAGGAAGATTTCCCGGTCATGGCCTCCTCTGAGTATGCGTCGAATTTCTCGATTGACGCGGTCAAGCTGCGCCGCTTGTTCGACAAATCGAAATTCGCCATCTCGACCGAAGAGACCCGGTATTACCTGAACGGCGTTTACATGCACGTATCGACCGGCGAAGACGGCAAGGTGCTGCGCTGTGTGGCCACGGATGGTCACCGTCTGGCGCGGATCGACACCGACCTGCCCGCAGGGGCCGACGAGATGCCCGGCGTGATCGTGCCCCGCAAAACCGTGGGCGAGCTGCGCAAGCTGCTGGACGATGATGATATGAAGATTGCCGTCTCCGTATCGGAAACCAAGGTGCGCTTTGCAACGCCGGACATTACCCTGACATCCAAGGTGATCGACGGCACCTTCCCCGACTACACCCGCGTCATTCCGCAGGGCAACACCCGCAAGCTGGAAGTGGACGCCAGCGACTTTGCCCGCGCCGTGGACCGTGTGGCGACCGTGTCGTCCGAGCGTTCGCGCGCGGTCAAGCTGCAACTGGACGAAGACCGGCTGATCCTGTCGGTCAACGCGCCCGACAGCGGTGCCGCCGAGGAAGAACTGGCCGTGTCGTACAATGACGAACGGCTGGAGATTGGGTTCAATGCCAAGTACCTGCTGGAGATTGCCAGCCAGGTGGATCGCGAAAACGCCGTGTTCATGTTCAATTCGTCGGGCGACCCGACCTTGATGCGTGAAGGCAATGACATGTCGGCGGTCTACGTCGTCATGCCGATGCGCGTTTAAGAGTTTTCTTGCCTCCGGCGGGGATATTTAAGGCCAAAAGAAAGGGACAGTTGTGAAGCTGTCCCTTTCTGCATTGACGATTTCGCATTTCAGATCGCACCGGATGGCGCGGATCGCTGTCGATCCGCGCCCCGTGGCGTTGTTTGGCCCCAATGGCGCGGGCAAGACCAACATTCTGGAAGCGGTGTCGCTGTTTTCGCCCGGACGCGGTTTGCGCCGGTCCAGCGCCGAGGACATGACCCGCAGGCCCGAGGCGCTGGGGTGGAAGATCAGCGGCGTGCTGACATCGCTGCGGCAGGTGCACGAGATTGACATCGTCTCCGAGGCCGGCGGCGCGCGGCAGGTGCGTATCGACGGCAAGGCGGCAGCACAGGTGGCATTGGGTCGGGTCGCACGGGTGCTGTGGCTGATCCCCGCGATGGACCGGCTGTGGATCGAGGGCGCGGAAGGGCGGCGGCGGTTTCTGGACCGGATGACGCTAAGCTTTGAACCCGGCCATGCGGACCTGTCGCTGGCCTATGAAAAGGCGATGCGCGAACGCAACCGGCTGCTGAAGGACATGGTGCGCGATCCGGCGTGGTACGGCGCGCTTGAGGCACAGATGGCGCAGGCGGGGGCCGGACTCCATGCCAACCGGCTGGCCACACTGGCCGAACTGCACAGCGCCCAGAAGGATGCGCAGACGGCCTTTCCCACGGCGGATCTGGAGTTGATCCATGCGGATGCGCCCTTGCCCGCCTCCGAGGATGATCTGCGCACCGCGCTGGCCGAAGGGCGCAAACGCGATCTGGCGGCGGGGCGCACGCTGATCGGGCCGCACCGCGCCGATCTGATCGGCACCTATGCGGCCAAGGATGTGCCTGCCCGCGATTGCTCGACCGGCGAGCAAAAGGCGCTGCTGGTGTCGCTGATCCTTGCCAACGCCCGTGCACTGGCCCAAAGCTTTGGCGCGCCGCCGCTGTTGCTGCTGGACGAGGTTGCCGCCCATCTGGACGCTGACCGGCGCGCCGCCCTGTACGACGAGATTGTGGCTCTGGGCGCACAGGCGTGGATGACAGGCACCGACCGCAACCTGTTCGAAGCATTGGGCGCGCGGGCGCAATATCTGAAGGTGACCGAGGCGAATGGCGCCTCGAAGGTAGAGGCCGTGACATGACGCTGAGCTGGGCCGATCTGATGCTGTACTGCGGCGCGCTGCTGATCCTGTTCCTGACGCCGGGACCGGTGTGGCTGGCGCTGATGGCGCGCGGACTGTCAGGCGGGTTTCGCGCCGCGTGGCCGCTGGCCCTGGGGGTGGCAATTGGCGACATCGTGTGGCCGCTGGTCGCGATCCTTGGCATTTCGTGGATCCTGTCGGTGTTCGACACCTTCATGCTGGTGCTGCGCTGGGTGGCCTGCGGGGTTTTCGTCGTGATGGGCGCGATGCTGATCCGCCACGCAGGGGCCGCCATCAGCGCCGACAGCCGCCTGACCCGCCCCGGCATGATGGCGGGATTTCTGGCCGGAATCCTTGCCATTCTGGGAAACCCAAAGGCGGTTTTGTTCTATATGGGCGTACTGCCCGGCTTTTTCGATCTGCGCACGGTGACGTGGATCGACGTGGCGCTGATCATCGGCGCGTCGGTTCTGATCCCGCTGCTGGGCAACCTGACGATGGCCGCATTTGTGGGACGTGTGCGCAGCTTTGTCACCACGTCGGGGGCGCTGCGGCGGATCAATATCGGGGCTGGTGTGCTGCTGATTCTCGTGGGCCTTGTACTCCCCTTTGTGTGACCCAGAAACTTGTCTCGATCGCGTGACATCCCCCTGTAAAAACCCTATAAAATAACAAAAAATATAGGGTGAATAGGCATGTCCGAAAACGAGCAAGCGCCACAAGAGTATGGCGCGGATTCCATCAAGGTTCTCAAGGGCTTGGATGCTGTCCGCAAACGGCCGGGCATGTACATCGGTGACACCGACGACGGGTCGGGTCTGCACCACATGGTCTACGAGGTCGTGGACAACGGCATTGACGAGGCGCTGGCCGGTCATGCTGACGCCGTCACCGTCACGATCCACGAGGATTCCTCGGTTTCGGTCAGCGACAACGGGCGCGGCATTCCGGTTGGCATCCACGAAGAAGAAGGCGTGTCCGCCGCCGAGGTCATCATGACCCAACTGCACGCGGGCGGCAAATTCGACAGCAACAGCTACAAGGTGTCGGGCGGTTTGCACGGCGTGGGCGTTTCGGTTGTGAACGCGCTGAGCGATTGGCTGGAACTGCGCATCTGGCGCGAGGGCAAAGAGCACATCGCGCGGTTCGAACGCGGCGACACGGTCAAGCATCTTGAGGTTGTCGGCCCCTCGAACGGCAAGACCGGGACCGAGGTCCGCTTTTTGGCGTCGACGACCACCTTTTCGAACCTCGAATACCATTTCGACACGTTGGAAAAACGGTTGCGCGAACTGGCCTTCCTGAACTCGGGCGTGCGGATCATCCTGACGGACGAGCGTCCGGCCGAACCTCTGCGGTCCGAGCTGTTTTACGAAGGCGGCGTCAAGGAATTCGTGAAATATCTCGACCGTTCGAAATCCTCGATCATGTCCGAACCGATCTTTATCAGTGGCGAGCGTGACGAAATCGGTGTCGAAGTGGCGATGTGGTGGAACGACAGCTATCACGAAAACGTCCTGCCCTTTACCAACAACATCCCCCAGCGTGATGGCGGCACCCACATGGCGGGCTTTCGCGGCGCGCTGACGCGGACCATTAACAACTATGCGCAGTCCAGCGGGATTGCGAAAAAGGAAAAGGTGTCGTTCACTGGCGACGATGCGCGCGAGGGTCTGACCTGTGTGCTGTCGGTCAAAGTGCCCGATCCGAAATTCTCGTCCCAGACCAAGGACAAGCTGGTCAGCTCGGAAGTGCGCCCCGCTGTCGAAGGGTTGGTGAACGAAAAACTGGCCGAATGGTTCGAAGAAAACCCGCTGCAAGCCAAGATCATCGTCGGCAAGATCATCGAAGCCGCCGTCGCCCGCGAGGCCGCCCGCAAGGCGCGTGACCTGACCCGGCGCAAGACGGCGATGGACGTGAACTTCCTTGCCGGCAAGCTCAAGGATTGCTCGGAGAAAGACCCCTCCAAAACCGAAGTCTTCCTTGTCGAGGGTGACAGCGCCGGTGGCTCGGCCCAGACGGGCCGTGACCGGCAGACCCAGGCGATCCTGCCCCTTAAGGGCAAGATCCTGAACGTGGAACGCGCACGGTTCGACCGGATGCTGGGCAGTCAGGAAATTGGCAACCTGGTGATGGCACTGGGCACCGGCATTGGCCGGGACGAGTTCAACATCGACAAGCTGCGCTACCACAAGATCGTCATCATGACCGATGCGGACGTGGACGGGGCGCACATTCGTACCTTGCTGCTGACGTTCTTCTATCGTCAGATGCCCGAGCTGATCGAACGCGGATACCTCTATATCGCGCAGCCGCCGCTGTACAAAGTGTCGCGCGGCAAGTCCGAGGTGTACCTGAAAGATCAGGCCGCCATGGAAGATTACCTGATCAATCAGGGCATCGACGGCGCCATGCTGCGCCAAGGCAACGGCGAGGAAATCAGCGGCGCCGATCTGGCCCGTGTGGTGGACCATGCCCGCCAGTTGCGCCGGGTTCTGGAAGCGTTTCCAACGCATTACCCCCGGCACATTCTGGAACAGGCGGCGATTGCCGGTGCATTTTCCGAAGGCGCGGTTGAACGCGACCTGCAAGGCGTGGCCGACAAGGTAGCCGAACGTCTGAACCTGATTGCGCTAGAATACGAAAAAGGCTGGAGCGGTCGCATCACGCAGGACCACGGCGTGCGACTGGCCCGCATCCTGCGCGGCGTCGAAGAGGTGCGCACGCTGGACGGTCGCATCCTTCGCGGCGGCGAGGCCCGCAAGACCGGCACGTTCACACAGCATTTGCAGGACGTGTACAACATGCCCGCAAAACTGGTGCGCAAGGACCGCAACCAGATGATCTACGGTCCCATGGACCTGCTGGATGCCATTCTGGCCGAAGGCGAAAAAGGTCTGTCGCTGCAACGCTACAAGGGTCTGGGCGAAATGAACCCCGACCAGCTGTGGGAAACCACGCTGGACCCCGACGCCCGGACTTTGCTGCAAGTGCGCGTCGAAGACATGGCCGAGGCCGACGACCTGTTCACCAAACTGATGGGCGACGTGGTCGAACCGCGCCGCGAGTTCATCCAGCAGAACGCGCTGAACGTGGAAAATCTGGATTTCTGATCAATCAGTAGGGGCCGATTTGGCCCCTACTTCCCCACGATCCCGCGCGCCGAGCCTGCGATCAAGCGGGCGGCGTCGGTCAGCGGGCCGACGGGCGGCAGGGCCGAGCGGCAGCAGAAGTAGCGTGGGTGCCAGACCGGGTCGAACTTGGATTTGAACCGGCGCAAACCTTCAAAGCTGTAGAACCGGTCGCCGTGACTGTAGACCAGGCTGCCGAACCGTGCCCACAGGGTTGCGCCCCGCCGCCCTGACAGTCCGGCAAAGGGCACCATGCCAAGGCTGAAGCTTTCGCGGCCTTCGGCCTTCAGTTGCAGCATCAGCTCGGTGAACAGAAACTCCATGGTGCCGGCAGGGACATCGGCATGGTGGCGCATCATATCGACGGCGCTGCTGCGGGTGGCTTCCATCAGGTTGGCAAAGGCGCAGATTTCGCCGTTCAGCCGCACCAGCGCGATGCGGGTGCGGTTCAGCCATGCGGGATCGAACCGGCCAACCGAGAACCGCTTTTCCCGTGCGGCGTGTTGGGCCAACCAATCGTCGGAAATGTCTTGCAGCGTGTCGATCAGTTCGGGCGCATGCGGGGGCGAGAGCAACTCGACGCTCAGTCCGTCGCGTTGGGCGCGGTTCCAGCTGGCGCGCAGTTTCTTGCGCTCGGGCCCTTCCAGCGAAAACCCGGCAAGCGGCACAATCGCCTCTTCACCCATCTTGTGCAGTGTCAGGCCCATGTCGATGGCTTGTTCGGTGAAGGCCGCAGATGTTTCGTAGAACACAGGCCGTGCACCGGCGGCGCGGGCGGCATCGTGAAAGGCCCAGGACAGGTCCTCGACATCCTCACCGTCCCCGACCGGCGCGCCCATGACAATCCACGATCCGCCCTTGATCCCGTAGGACAGCACCGATTGCTGCGCGGGGCCAAACATCAACATCTTGTCCCCGGTCAGCGCAATCGCATCCGATCCCTGCCCGTGCGCGTTAATGATCGCCTGCGCAGTCTTGAATGCGGCATCATCGGGCAGCGGTGCCTTGACCCGCGCGACGCGGAAACCGGAATACAGCAAGGCGGCGCTCAGGATCACGCCAGCGGTCAGCGCAGCCCGCCACGCCGCCACCGCGGGTCCATCCCCCGCCACCTGCCACCACATCAGATCACGCGCGGCGCCGTCTGTGTGGACAAGATACCACAGCAAACCCAGAGAGATCAGCGTTGACAGGGTGAACACGATCCAGCGGGCGGACAGAACGCCTTGGGTCAGCCGGGCGCGGCGGTAGAACTCGCGCCGGCAGGGCCACAGGATCAGCGTCATCGCCAACAAGATCGCAGCCCGTTCCAGATCCTGGGTCTTGAACGCGGCCACACCGATCCCGACCACCAATGCCGCCAGAACCGACCAATAGGCCTGCCGCGAGCGACGGAACACCGACACGGACAGCACCGCCAATAGCGAGCCGATGATCGACGACACCAGCGGGCCGCCCTCGATCATGGTCAGTGGCAGAAAAGTCTCGATCTCTTCGGCGCGCCCTGCGGGAATGGGGATCAACCCGGCAAACATCATGAACAGACCCGATCCCAGCACCAGCACCCCCGTGGCCATGGGAATCAGCGACCGGCCCGCCGATACCATGGGCGCAAGGCCCGGAACGGTCGGCAAACGCGCGCCTGCGGCACTCCAGACCTCGGTCAGGGACAGCAGCAACAGCGCCAGCACAAAGGGCAGCAGGAAATAGATCAGCCGGAACAGCAACAGCGCCGTCACCGCATCGTTCACCGGAACCGAGGCCGGCAACGCCGCGATCACCACGCTTTCGAACACGCCGATACCACCCGGCACGTGGCTGGCCACGCCAACCATCATTGCCACCGCAAAGACCGCCAGCATGTTGGCAAAGGGCAGCGCGCCGGTGGGCAGCAACAGGTGAAGAACCAGCGCTGCCATCACCATGTCGGCTCCGGTGATCAGCAGTTGGCGCAGCAGATCCCTGCCGCGTGGGGCCGACATCCTGAACTTGCCCCAGGCAATCGTGCCGCCCCGCTGCGACACCGCAGCCAGCGCGATCACGGCCACCAAAAGAACCGCAATCGCGATCAGGCGCAGCGTCTCGGGTGCGATGTTCACAAGCACCTGCAAGGCGGCGGGATGTATCGCCACCGCGCCCAGACCGATCAGGGTCGATCCGATGCCAAAGGACATCGCCGCAAAGGTGGAAATCGCTGCAACATCATAGGCATCCAGACCCAGCGCCGAATAGATGCGATAGCGCACGGCCCCGCCGGACACCACGCTCAGCCCGATGGTGTTGCCCAGCGCATAGCCCAGAAATCCACCCAGCGCGATCGAACTGGCCGGGGCGGTCTTGCCGATATACCGCAGCGCCGACCAGTCATAGCCGATCAGCGCAATATAACCCGCCGCCGTCGCGGCCAGCGCACCGGCGATCAGGTGCGGTGGCGTGGCCTGCAACTGCGCCAGCACCACCCGCATGTCCAGCGGCGCCAGCAGATGATACAGCGCATAGACCCCCGCAATGAACAGCAACCCCGTCAGGATCAACGGCCCGTGCTGGCGCAACAGCGCGTGCAGACGGTTACCGTTGTCCGGTTCCACTGTCGTGGGTCCATCGGCGTGCTGGGTCATGGTCTGATCTGCTTTCCTGATACGGTGTCCGTGCCCCGTCTATAACCACCCGAGCATTCCAGTGCAGGTGTTATCTTAGTCGTCTGCTGTCAAAGACATGCGACGCGCAGAACCCTGGGGGGAACTTTGATAAAATTTTTCCTTTGTGGCAGCCCCGATTGTCCTTAGTCTTTGCCGCAAGGCCAAGATTTATGGCCAAGTCCAAGCTGGGAGACTTTTGATGGGCAAACGTGACGACCTGATTGCGCAATATGCGGATGATCTGAAAAACAAATGCGGCATGACGCCGGATATGGACCTTTTGACCAAGGTGACCATTGGTTGCGGCCCCGCCATCTATAATGCCGATGCCTCGACCGTGGCCGCTTCGCAGCCGTCCGAGCTGGAAACCGTCAAGGAAAACTTCCTGATCAAAAAGCTGGGTCTGCCCGATGGCCCGCAGTTGATGGAGGCGATCAACAGCGTGATCGAAACCTATGGTAAATCCGAGCGCAACAAATACCGCGCCGTGGTCTATTACATGCTGACCAAGCATTTTGGCAAAGACAGCGTTTACGGCTGAATTCACCTTGTCAGAGACTGTTTCAGGCCCGCGTCGCGCGGGCCTTTTTCATGTCAGGCAAACAGGGTCAGCACCCCGCCGATGATCGCGCAGCCAAAGGTGGCATAGCCGCCGTCGATCAACGTCAGCTTGAACGGTCGACCCGGATAGGCGTTGTTGATCATGATCCACGGGCTGATGAAAAACAGGCCCACGCCCAGGCCGGACACCAATCCCTTGTCCAGCGTATCGATCCCTGACAGGGCAAAGATGTGGCGCATCATGCCTGCCACCACGATCATGGCGATGGCGGACAGGATAAACGGAAGCGCCGAGCCATTGCCCTGCGGCTTGCCATCCGGTCCCATCGCGACGCCGGCGGCGGCCATCCACGGTTTTGACAGCGCCATGTACCACACCGCGCCAAAAATCCACGCCGCAGCACCGGCGGCAATCACGGAAAGAACACCCATTTCACGCTCCCTGAGTATCTGGCCCTGAGTTTCTGCCCGAAAGTGTAGCAGAAAATCACGAAATCAGGGATCAATTCCGCCAAGCGCGCAGACAATCTGCCATTCGCCTTCGGTCACAGGCTGCACCGACAAGCGCGAATTGCGCACCAGTATCATGTCGTCCAGACGGCCATCGGCCTTGATCATGTCCAGCGTTACGGGTGTTTTCACCGATTTGACCGCCTTGATGTCCACACATTCCCACCGGTCGTCGTCGGTGCTGCTGTCGGGGTGCGCTTCGGCGATCACCTCGACCACGCCGACCACGGCCTTTTCCGTCTGCGAATGGTAAAAGAACCCGAGATCGCCCAGTTTCATCTCGCGCATGAAATTACGCGCCTGATAGTTGCGCACGCCATCCCATTCCTCGCCCGCATCGCCCTTGGCCTGCTGGTCGTCCCAGCTCCAGGTGGACGGCTCTGATTTGAACAGCCAGTATGCCATCAGCCGATGACCTTTTTCCATTCGATCAGCTTTACGTCGGCAAACAGACCAGCCAGCGCATAGGGGTCGTTGTCCGCCCACATCTGCGCATCGGCCATGCTGTCCACCGACAGGATCACCAGCGAACCGGCCATCTCGCCGTTGCCGTCCAACAGCGGGCCGGCTTGGGCAACCACACCGGTTTTTTCGATATAGGCCAAATGGTTGTCCCGATTGGCCTTGCGCACGTCCAGCGCGCCGTCCTTGTCGGTGGCAATCAAAGCGATCAGCATGTCATTCTTCCTTCAGTGGGCGCGACAACAGGGCCGCCATGGATGTGGGAACGTCCGCCGCACCATCCAGCAGGCGTGCAACGGTCTGTGTGATAGGCATATCAACGCCGCTGGTCTGCGTCATCTGCACAATCGCGCGGGCCGTGGCGGCACCCTCGACTGTGGTGGTCGGGTCAAAACTGTCACCCGCCCCCAGCGACAGGCCCAGCCGGTAGTTGCGCGATTGCTCTGACGTACAGGTCAGCACCAGGTCGCCGAAACCGGACAGACCGGCCAGCGTGGCGGTTTCGGCACCCATGTGTTGCGCAAGACGGGTCATCTCGGAAAACCCCCGCGTCATCAGCGCGGCCCGCGCACTTTGCCCCAGCCCCGCACCGATGGCGACGCCACAGGCGATGGCGATGACGTTCTTCAACGCCCCGCCCAACTCGGCACCTTGGGTGTCGGTGGTGCGATAAAGACGCAGGTTTGGCGTTGTTAGAGCCTGTTGCAACCGCTTTCCCGCGTCCTCGTCCGCACAGGCCAAGGTCAGCGCCGTCGGAAGGCCACGCGCAATGTCGGCGGCAAAGCTGGGACCGGTCAGGATCGCGGCCGTCGCCTGCGGGGCGGCGTCGCGGATCACGCTGACGGGGCCGCGTCCGGTCGCGACTTCGAATCCCTTGCAGCAGGCCACAAGGTTGGCGGTGCTGTCCGGCGCAATGTGGTCCGCCAGAAACCCCGCCAACTGCTGCATCGGGACCGCAAGCAGGATCACGTCGGTGGCCAATGCCTGCGCAATATCGCTTGTTAGAGACAGGTTTTCAGGGAACTGAACACCCGGCAACCGCAACCCGTTGGCGCGACTGGCCTGCATGTCTGCCACGTGCTCAGCATTGCGGGCCCACAGGGTCACCTTTCCTTTTTGCGCCAGTGAGATGGCCAAAGCAGTGCCAAATGCCCCTGCCCCCAGAACCGAAACATTCATGCCTTGGCCCCCTTTTTACCGCTGCCCAACATCGACTGGCTGGTGGTGTCCAGCGGCATTCTGGGCCGCGCCGACAGGTCCATGCCGTCGGGTGCGCGGTTTTGCATCTGTTCGATGGCGGCATAGGCGATCATCGCCGCATTGTCGGTGCACAGTGCCAAAGGCGGTGCCACGAACGGGATGTCATTGTCATCCGAAACAGTCTCTAACGCGGCGCGAATGGTCTGGTTCGCGGCCACACCACCAGCCACGCACAGCGCCGTCACCGTACCGCTGGCAACCAGGGCACGTCGGCATTTCTCTTGCAACACATCTGCCACGGCCGCCTGAAAACCTGCGGACAGGTCGGCCTGATCCTGCTCGGTCAGCCCACCCTTTTCCGCGATCACCTTGTCACGGGTGCGCAGCGTCGCGGTTTTCAGCCCCGAGAACGACATATCGCAACCGTCACGGTCCAACAACGGACGCGGCAGGGCAAACCGTTGCGCGACACCCCGCTTGGCAGCCGCTTCGATCGACGGGCCACCGGGCTGTGGCAGGCCGATCAGGCGGGCGACCTTGTCAAACGCCTCGCCGGGGGCATCGTCGATGGTGCCGCCCAGACGGCGAAAGTCATCCGGTCCCGAGACCAGCAGAAACTGGCAATGCCCGCCAGACACCAGCAGCATAAGGTAAGGATAGCCCACCGCATCTGTCAGGCGCGGCGTCAGCGCGTGGCCCGCAAGGTGGTTCACCCCAAAAAGCGGCACATCCAGCGCCGCCGCCAGCCCCTTGGCCAGCATCACGCCCGACACCACACCGCCGATCAGCCCCGGCCCCGCGGTTACGGCAATTGCGTCAATATCGCCTGTGTTAGAGCCTGCTTCGTCCAGGGCCTGCCGCACCACGCCATCCAGCTTTTCCGCATGGGCGCGCGCCGCGATCTCGGGCACCACGCCGCCGAAATTCGCGTGCAGGCTGGTCTGCCCCAGCACCACCGACGACAGCACCTGCCGCCCCCGCAACACAGCCGCCGCCGTGTCGTCGCAGCTGCTTTCGATGCCCAGCACCGTCAGATCGTTGTTCATGATGCGTGTCCGTTGCGCATTGTTCCGCTCCGAGGTAACACCTGAACATCCTTCAAACAACCAGAGCACAGCATGTCACGGCACCGGATCACGCTTTTGATGACCCGCCCCGAGGCCGGATCACGCGCCTTTGTCGCCGCCCTGCCCGATGCGGTCACGCAAAGCTGCGATGTTCTGATTTCTCCACTGATCGACATTCAACCGGTGTCGGCGGATGTGCCCGACTTCGACGCAGCGATCTTTACCTCGGCCCACGGCGTCGCACATGGTCCGCAGGCACTGGGGCGGCCGGCCTTTT
Organism: Pseudosulfitobacter pseudonitzschiae; assembly: GCF_900129395.1. GTDB lineage: Bacteria > Pseudomonadota > Alphaproteobacteria > Rhodobacterales > Rhodobacteraceae > Pseudosulfitobacter > Pseudosulfitobacter pseudonitzschiae. The sequence continues at coordinate 250,244 of NZ_FQVP01000004.1, read as the reverse complement.
GTCTGGGCGACGCCACGACCCGGGCCGCTGGTCTGGCTGGCTGGCAGGCGCGGCAGGTGGGTCAGGATGCCGAAACGCTGGTCACCGCGCTGACAGCGCTACAGCCTGCGGGACGCATCCTACATTTTTCGGGCATCCACACCCGGGGCGATGTGGCGGACCGTTTGCAGGCCGCCGGGCTGGCCGTCGACAGTGTCGCGGTATATGATCAGGTGCTGTTGCCGCTTTCTGACGCTGCGCAAAACAGGCTAAAAGAGACAGGTCCTGTCATTGTGCCTCTTTTTTCTCCACGCAGCGCGCTACATTTCAGTGAGGGGGCGCATTGCACGGCGCCGCTGTATCTGGGTGCCATCAGCGCCGCTGCCGCCGCAAACTGTGCCCATGTCGATCATGTGGCCCTGCAAATAGCAGGGAACCCTGACAGGGGTGCGATGATTGAGGTAGTGCGAAAACTGCTGATGCAGGCGCTATCGGCTTGAAGCGTCGCAAGGCTGGCGGCTAAGTTTAGACGGACGTGCCTTTGTACGTTCGAGAATCGGAAGGTAATATCGTGGCGAAATCCAAGTCTCCTAAACCCGGCGGTCCAACGGAAGAGGAAGATAAAAACGCTGTCGATGGAACGCCCGAGGATCAGAGCGCGGAACCAGTCACAGAGCCAACTGACGCATCGGCGGATGAAGTTGTCCTGCCCGAACCCGCAAAAAAATCCGACGCCCCGATTGCCGACACGCCCCAGCCCGATGTGACCGAGGACGAGTCCGAGGATTCATCCATCGTTGACAGCAGCGCGACAGAAACACCCTTGGCCGATGCCGACACGCCCGATCAGGAACCTGCGGCGCAAGATCCCGCAGCCCCCGAAAGCGACAGTTTTGTCCCCGCTGTACAGCCCCGGCAAAACAACAGCCCCTTCTGGCCACTGGTTCTGGGTGGCGTTGTTGCCGCCTGCCTTGGATTTGTCGCGGGCAAGTCGCAGATCATCGACCCGATCCTGCCGCAAAGCTGGCGCAGCGCCGGGGAAAGCGCCGAGACCACGGCCAGCCTTGAAGCAATCGACCAGACCGTCAGCCAGTTGCGCGGCGAGATTGACACGCTGCGCGGGCAGATCCCTGACGCGCCTGCGGACAACAGTGACACGCTGAGCACGCTCAACGCCTCGGTCGAAGAGCTGGTGGCGCGGATCGACGCCCTGGAACAACGGCCCCAGGCTGCGCCCGATGCGACCGGTTCTGCAGATGTAAGCGCGCTGACCGATCAGATGGCAGCCCAGCAGGAACAGATCGACAAGTTGCTGAAAGATGCACAGCTGATGCAGGAAACCGCCACGACGGCAGCGGGCAACACGCTGGCCCGCGCCGCGGCCACGCGTGTTCTGGCGGCCGTGGACAGCGGCGCGCCTTTTGCCACGGCGCTGGCCGATGTGGGGGCAAACAGCGACATTGAAATTCCCGACGCCCTGCAAAGGGTCGCGGATGACGGGGTCACGCCCCTGTCTGACCTGCAACAGGCCTTGCCCGATGCCGCCCGTGCGGCGCTGGCTGCGGCGCGGACCAACGCCACGGATGCCGACGGCGGCTTTGGCGGTTTTCTGAAACGGCAGTTGGGCGCGCGGTCTGTGCAACCCCGCGAAGGGAACGACCCCGACGCGATCCTGTCGCGCGTCGAGGCAGCAACACGTCAGGGCCGCCTTGCCGATGCGCTGGCCGAAGCCGACACCTTGCCCGAACCGGCCAAGGCCGAATTGCAATCCTGGATGGACGCCGCACAGGCGCGTCTTGAGGCTATGAATGCCGCCGAAGCGCTGATCCAGCGTTTGGCCGCGAACTGAGGGGACCCGCATGATCTGGTCACTGGTAAAAATCATTCTGTTCGTCTGCGCCGTAGCGGCCATTGCTTTGGGCGCGGGCTTTCTGCTGGAAAGCCAGGGCGGCGTTCAGGTCGTCGTCGCGGGCACCGAGTTCACGCTGGGGCCGCTTGAATCGGTCATCGCGTTGGTTTTACTGGTTTTTGCTGTCTGGGTTTTGCTCAAACTGGTGGGTGCGGTGATCGCCGTCTGGCATTTCCTGAACGGGGACGAAACCGCGATCACCCGCTATTTCGCCCGCAACCGTCAGGCCAAGGGGTTTGACGCGCTGGCCGAAGGGATGATGGCGCTGGCCTCGGGCGAGGGTCGGATGGCCATGACCAAGGCGGCGAAGGCCGAGAAATACCTGAAACGGCCCGAGTTGACCGACCTGCTGACCGCGCAAGCCGCTGAAATGTCAGGCGACCGGCGCAAGGCCGAGCAGAGCTATCGCAAGCTGATCCAGAACGAACAAACCCGCTTTGTCGGGGTGCGCGGGATCATGAAGCAGAAGCTGGCCGAAGGCGACACGGCCACCGCGATGGAGTTGGCGAAAAAGGCGTTTGCGCTGAAACCGCGCCACGCGGAAACCGGCGATGTGCTGTTGAAACTGCAAGCGCAGTCCTCCGATTGGGCAGGGGCACGCAACACCCTGCACACCAAGCTGAAAACCGGCGCACTGCCGCGTGATGTACATAAACGGCGCGATGCTGTACTTGCTTTGTCCGAAGCCAAGCAGGTGTTCGAGGCCGACCAGACCATCGAGGCCCGCGAGGCCGCGATCGAGGCCAACCGTTTGTCGCCCGACCTGATCCCCGCCGCGGTGATGGCTGCACAGGCCTATATCGAGCAGGGCAACAAGAAATACGCGACCCGCGTGATCAAGAAAGCCTGGGAAGCGATGCCCCATCCCGACCTGGCCGCCACCTTTGCCGCGATTGAACCCGAGGAAGACGCCGCCGCGCGGTTGAAGCGCTTTCAAACGCTGACCAAGCTGCACCGCGACCATGCGGAAACGCGGATGTTGCTGGCCGAACTGCACATCGCCAACGAGGATTTCCCGCAGGCGCGCCGCGATCTGGGCGATCTGTTCGAAACCGATCCCACCGCGCGCGTCGCGACCCTGCTGGCCGCAATCGAGCGTGGCGAAGGGGCGCCGGACAACGTGGTCAAGGGTTGGCTGACCCGCGCCCTGACCGTGCCGCGTGGCCCGCAGTGGGTCTGCGAGAACTGCCTGCACATTCATGCCAATTGGCAACCGGTTTGCGAAAACTGCGAAAGCTTTGACACGCTGGCGTGGATCAAACCACCCATGGCCGAGGTCGCGATGCCCGGCAGCATCGGCATGTTGCCGATGATCGTGGGCAATCCCGAACCACAGCCCGCGCCCGACCTGGCCATAATCGAGGATGCCGAGCTGTTGGACCCGGACGCGCCGGATGATCCGACAGAGAAGCAGCGCACCTGATTGCGAGGGCCACAGGGGAAACCTTGTGGCCTTTTGTCTGTCCGCAAATTCAAACCATTTCCGCCGTATTCCTGTCGCAGTTTGAAGTCACCTTTAGGTTGAACGCTGGCCACGGCCATTCTTACACCTGCGACGGACACAGATCATGACGACTTCGAACAGCTTTCAGGAACGTCTTAAACGACTAGAAGCAAAACACGGGCAGACCGTTCGTGCAACGACACCCGAAAGGGCTCCTTCGCCAAGGCTGGATACAAGTGGCGGACTGAGCCTGACCTCGCCCAAAACTCTGATGATCGGCTTTGGCGGGCTGGTGTCACTGGTGGTTCTGGGGTCGGTCCTGACGGTTTTGATCGCGATGCCGCAATAAATTCAGACAACGACAACGAAAAAAGCCGCCCCATGACAGGGCGGCTTTTGCATATCGGAACGGGCAGGGGCCGATCAGTAACGGTAATGCTCCGGCTTGAACGGACCCTCGGGCGTGACGCCGATATAGGCGGCTTGCTCGGCGTTCAGTTCGGTCAGTTTGACACCGATTTTCGCCAGATGCAGACGGGCGACTTTTTCGTCCAGATGCTTGGGCAGGATGTAGACATCGTTTTCGTAGTTGTCGCCACGGGTCCACAGTTCGATCTGCGCCAGAACCTGGTTGGTAAAGCTGGCGGACATCACGAACGACGGGTGACCGGTGGCGTTGCCAAGGTTCAGCAAGCGACCCTCGGACAGCAGGATCAGACGATTGCCATTCGGCATCTCGATCATGTCCACCTGTTCCTTGATGTTGGTCCATTTGTGGTTTTTCAGGGCGGCGACCTGAATTTCATTGTCAAAGTGGCCGATGTTGCCAACGATGGCCATGTCCTTCATCTCGCGCATGTGCTCGATGCGGATCACGTCCTTGTTGCCGGTGGTGGTGATGAAAATGTCGGCGTCCGCCACGACGTCTTCCAGCAGCACAACCTCGAAACCGTCCATTGCCGCTTGCAGGGCGCAGATCGGATCAACCTCGGTGACTTTCACGCGCGCACCTGCACCGCGCAGCGATGCGGCCGAACCTTTGCCAACGTCGCCGTAACCCATGACCACAGCAACCTTGCCGGCCATCATGGTGTCGGTGGCGCGACGGATGCCATCAACCAGCGATTCCTTGCAGCCGTATTTGTTGTCGAACTTGGACTTGGTGACCGAGTCGTTCACGTTGATCGCGGGGAAGGGCAGTTGGCCCTGTTTTTTCAGGTCATACAGACGGTGCACGCCGGTGGTGGTTTCCTCGGAAACGCCAACGATCTGCGTGCGCATCTTAGTGAACCAGCCGGGGCTGGCGGCCATGCGTTTCTTGATCTGCGCGAAAATCGCCTCTTCTTCTTCCGATTTCGGAATGGCGATCAGCTCGTCCTCGCCCTGTTCAACGCGCGCGCCCAGCAGGATGTACAGCGTGGCGTCGCCGCCATCGTCCAGGATCAGGTTGGGGCCGTCTTCGAACATGAAAGACTTGTCCAGATAATCCCAATGCTCGACCAGCGACTGGCCCTTGATCGCAAACACCGGCACGCCGCTGGCCGCGATGGCCGCCGCCGCGTGGTCCTGGGTCGAGAAGATATTGCACGATGCCCACCGTACGTCGGCGCCCAGCGCGACCAGCGTTTCGATCAGAACAGCGGTCTGGATCGTCATGTGCAGCGACCCGACAATGCGCGAGCCCTTAAGCGGTTTGCTTTCGCCATATTCCTCGCGCAGGGCCATCAGCCCCGGCATTTCGGTTTCGGCGATGTCCAGTTCCTTGCGGCCATATTCGGCCAGAGCGATGTCCTTGACGATATAGTCGTTTGCCATGAGGGCCCTCGTGGGTGTTGTGAAATTTGGTCAGCGCATATCAGCCTGACCCTTTCTAAACAATGGATAACGCCATGCATGTAACGCCAATGCGATACCGCAAGGCCATCAGGCATGACAAAACCGGCCAAGCGGGTGCCGGGCCGGTCGGAATAATAATGCTATTTCAGGGTTAGTCGGTCAGCAGCGCCAGAACCTCGTCGGCGTTCTTGTCGCCGTTCCAGTCTTCACCGGTTTCCAGCACACAGCTGTTGCCGTCGGGCAGATATTGAACCAGCGTCCATGTCCCGTTGCGTTCGGACGCCCAGATCTGGGTGTCTTTCGCTTCCTGTCCAGCAACAGGCGTTTCGCCGTACCAATCCGTCAACGAAGCTTCCATTTCGGCGCTGGACATGCAGGTGCTGTCGGCCAGTGCGGTCGAGGCAGTGAAAATCAGTGCGGCAATGGTCAAAACGGGTTTCATGATATGCTCCTTCAAGGATAGAACACCGTCAGGCCAAATATGGTTCCGTTCTTTTGCAAGAGGTTACATGGCACGCGCATCGAAAACCGCACCCAGAGCGTGGCAAAGGATGCTGTCGGGGCGGCGGCTGGACCTGCTGGACCCGACGCCGGTAGACATCGAGATCGAGGACATTGCACACGGATTGGCGTTCGTCGCGCGGTGGAACGGGCAGACGCGGGGCGACTATGCCTATTCGGTCGCGGAACACTCCTTGCTGGTCGAAACCATCTATGGCCGCATCGCACCGAACGCCCCTGCCAAGTGGCGACTTGCGGCGCTTTTGCATGATGCGCCGGAATATGTGATCGGCGACATGATCTCGCCGGTAAAGGCGGCCATCGGGCCGAGTTACGGCGTTCTGGATGAACGGTTGGAGGCGGCGGTGCATCTACGATTTGGCCTGCCTGCCAAGGTGCCGGTAACGGTGAAGAAACAGATCAAGCGGGCCGACACGGTCAGCGCGTGGATGGAAGCGACCGAGATTGCCGGGTTTTCCATTGCCGAAGCCGACAGGATTTTCGGCAAGCCAGACCCCGCGCTGATGGAGGGGCTTTCGATCATCCTGCGTCCTCCGGTCGAAACGCGCGCGGATTTTACTGCCCGCCATGCCGCGTTGTTGGGGATGTTGCCATGATCCGCGTACGCCGCGCCACGGCACTGGACGCGTCGTCCATGGCGGATCTGCTGAATGCGATCATCGAGAAGGGCGGGACCACGGCCCTGACCCGTCCGGTGACGGCAAGGGACATCAAGGACTGGATGGCCGTCGATCCCGACCGCTCGGCCTGGCAGGTGGCGGTGGACGACAGCGAGACGGTGGTGGGATTCCAGTGGATCGCACCGCACGCGAAATTGCCGCCCGAAGCCTGCGACATTGCCAGCTTCGTACAAATCGGGCGCACGGGTCTGGGCATCGGGTCGGCGCTGTTCGATGCGACGCGCAAGGCCGCCGCGCGGCTGGGGTATGGCTGGATCAACGCCACCATCCGCGCCGACAACGAGGGCGGGCTGACCTATTACCAAAGCCGGGGCTTTCGCGACTGGGCCTTTGACGAGGGGGTGACGCTGGACAGCGGTCAGGTGGTCAACAAGATCAGCAAGCGGTTTGACCTGAAATGATCAGCGCGGCGACCGTTTCGCCAGAATGCGCTGCAAGGTCCGGCGGTGCATGTTCAGACGCCGCGCGGTTTCGCTGACATTGCGGTCGCACAGCTCGTACACCCGCTGGATATGCTCCCAGCGCACGCGGTCCGCGCTCATCGGGTTTTCGGGGGGCGGGGGCAGGTCATCGCCACGCGCCAGCAGGGCGTTGGTGATGTCGGTGGCATCCGCAGGTTTCGACAGATAGTCGGTGGCGCCGATCTTGACGGCGGCCACGGCGGTTGCAATCGCACCGTATCCGGTCAGCACGACAACGCGGGCATCGGGGCGGCGTTCACGCATGACTTCGACGATGTCCAGACCATTGCCGTCCTCAAGCCGCAGATCGACCACCGCATAGGCAGGCGGGCGTGCGGTGGCGATGGCACGGCCGGCCGCCACGGAATCGGCTGTTTCAACATCAAACCCGCGTTTTTCCATTGCCTTGGCCAGGCGCCGGAGAAACGGCTCGTCGTCGTCAACCAGCAGCAGCGACTTGTCTTCACCGATATCTTCGGGGTTCACCTCGGCCATGCTGTCTCTCCTGCATGAAATCACTGTCCGCAACTATGTAGCGCGGCGCACTCCGCGTCAAACCCGACTACGACCGGTCGACAAAGCACTGAACCCGCTCTGCCATCTGTTCCGGTGTCACTTCGCGGCGGAAGAAATCGACAAAACCGACCTCTGGCAGCACCAGGTAGGTGAATGTCGAATGGTCGACGAGGTACAGGTCATCGTCGGACGGGTGCGCCTTGTAGTAGGTTTTGTAGGCTTGGCTTGCGGCTTTGATCTGCTCGGGCGATCCGGTCAGGCCGATCATTTTCTCGTGCATCGCATCGGCATATTCGCCCACGACTTCGGGCGTGTCCCGTTGGGGATCGACCGAGATGAAAACGCCCGTTGTGGAAATGCCCTTGTCTTGCAGGATGTCGATGGCATCCGCGTTGCGCGCCACGTCAAAGGGGCAGACATCCGGGCAGAAGGTATAGCCGAAATAGACCAGGGACGGCTCGGTGATCACATCGGCGTCGGTCACGGTTTCGCCCTTGCTGTTCAGCAACTCGAACGGGCCGCCGATCTGACCTGCGCCGCCGGCAACTGCACTGCCGCGGCACTGGGCGAACTGATCGTCATCGCCAGAACGGGTGAACAGATAAGTACCGCCAACCAAGGCGATGGCGACAACAGCGGCAAGAATGGCAACAAGACGGGTCATATGAGCCTCGGGCTAAGGATTGCGCCGGCTGGCGCTGCGTGGAACACTGGTATTCAGCCCTAATGCGAATTTCAATCAACTGCATCGTGACATAATGGCCCAGCCCGACCTTGACCTGATGACACGCGCCCAGCGCTCCAGCTGGATACGGCTGCGTACGCTGATCCTGCTGCGCTGGGTGGCCATCTTCGGGCAGCTGACCGCAATCACCGTGGCACAGCGCCTGTACGGGCTGCAGCTGGAAGTTGGCCTGTGTTATCTGGCGATTGGCGTGTCGGTCATCGGCAACCTGATCGCGATATTTGTCTTTCCGGAAAACAAGCGCCTGAGCGAGGTTGAAAACCTCATGATGGTGATGTTCGACCTGTTGCAGCTGGCGGTCCTGCTGTTCCTGACGGGCGGGCTGAACAACCCCTTTGCGCTGCTGATGCTGGGGCCTGTGACGATCTCGGCTGCGGTTCTGACTGCCCGGTCGGCGATCATGACCGGGGGCACCGCGATTGTTCTGGTGACTATACTGTCCGAATACCACTTTCCGCTGCGCACCGATCAGGGGCTGATCCTGCGCATTCCCGATATTTTCGTGTTCGGCCAGTGGGCGGCGCTGGTGATCGCGATTGTCTTTATCGGTGCCTATTCGCGACGGGTGACCTCGGAAATGGATTCGATGTCCGACGCGCTGTCCGCCACGCAAATGGCGCTGGCACGCGAACAGAAACTGACCGATCTGGGTGGCGTCGTGGCCGCTGCCGCACACGAACTGGGCACGCCCCTGGCGACCATCAAACTGACCAGCGCCGAGCTGATCGAAGAGCTGCGCGACACGCCAGAGTTGCGTGAGGATGCCGAACTGATCCGCGATCAGGCTGACCGTTGCCGCGACATCCTGCGCGACATGGGGCGGGCAGGAAAGGACGACCTGCACCTGCGTCAAGCCCCGCTGATGGCGTTGATTACCGAAGCCGCCGAACCGCACAGCCATCGCGGCAAACACATTCATTACACCCACAACCCCGAAGCCGGGGACGAGATCGACCAACCGTCGATCCTGCGCAAACCCGAGATTATCCACGGGCTGCGCAACCTGATCCAGAACGCGGTGGATTTTGCCACGGCCAACGTCTGGATCGAGGCAAACTGGACCGACACCATCATATCACTGCGCATCATGGATGACGGTCCCGGCTATCCCCCGCAGATGCTGGGGCGGATCGGAGACCCCTTTGTGACCCGTCGGCGGTCGCTTTCCGAAAAGCAGGCGCGTCCGGCCTATGACGGCATGGGGCTGGGCCTGTTTATCGCCAAGACGCTGTTGGAACGGGCAGGGGCAGAACTGAATTTCGAAAACGGATCAGACCCTTACACGCCGCCACAGCGCGCGCGTCAGGCACGTCTGGGCGCGATTGTCGAAGTGGTCTGGGCGCGCCGCAATATCGAAGCGACCGCGTCCGAGCTGGGACCCAACCAGCGGTTTTCGTTATAGGTCTCGCCAAAAGTTAACGCTCTGTTAACTTTTTGATGTTTTTGTCTGTCGGGTTCGTTTTGAACTTGGGCGGATCATGCCACTGATCGACATCATTACATTCGCACTCATCGCCTTGGTCTCGGCCTTTGCGGCCTTGATGCTGTTTGTGTGGCTGGACAAGATCCAGAAAAATGCCGCTGCCCATTTCGACTGCGAAATCAGCATTCTCTTTGAGGACGGGCTTGCCAAACACTCCAACGCGGCGGCGCTTGTGGCGTTTGGTTGCGACCTCGAGGCGCTGACATGGGATCTGATGTACAGGCAATTGCGGCATCGGTTCAAACTTTTGCCATCCGACCCCACACAATTGTCCGAAGGGGTGCATTACCTGCGGGCGCATATGGTCGGTGATACCGGCCTGCTGACGTTGGAAAAACGCGGCGCTATGGTCGAGCTGAGCCTGCCCGCCACAACGGAGCTGAGCGTGGGTCAATCCGAGCGACTGCTGGTTCTGCAATCCAAGATCGACACGCTGGAACGCGCATGCGGCTCTGCACCCTATCCAATGTGGCAAAAGGACGAAAAGGGCACGCTCATCTGGTCGAATGCCGCCTATGACGAACTGGAACGCAGTATCGACCGAAACGGGGGCGGAATGGGCGCGCTGTTTGATGATGTGTTGGGGTCCGCGCCTGCGCCAGTTCATCGCCGTGTGGCCGTCACCACGAAACCCGACGGGCAGGTTCATTGGTACGACACGTCACTGAAGGATATGGATGGGCTGACTGTCGCCCATGCGGTCAATATCGACGCCGTTATCGACGCCGAAGTCGCCCAGCGCAATTTCGTGCAAACGCTGGCCAAGACATTTGCGCAACTGTCGATCGGCCTGGCCATTTTTGATCGCAAGGGACAGCTTGCGCTGTTCAACCCCGCTTTGGTCGACCTGACGCGGCTGCCCGCCGAATTTCTCAGCACGCGCCCCGATTTGCTGTCCTTTTTTGACCGGCTGCGCGAAAACCGCATGATGCCTGAACCCAAGAACTATGGGTCATGGCGCCAGGAAATCGCCGACCTGATCAAGGCGGCCGCCGATGGCCGCTATCTTGAAACCTGGACCCTGGAATCGGGCCAGACCTACCGCGTCAGCGGCAAGCCGCATCCCGATCGCGCCGTGGCCTTCCTGATCGAGGACATCACAGCGCAGGTCAACATAACCCGGAATTTTCGCGCCGAACTGGACATGGGTCAATCCATGATGGACGCCTTGTCCGAAGGATTGGCCGTGTTTTCCCCGGCGGGTGTTTTGTCCCTGTGCAACCGGGTCTATTCCGAGATGTGGGGATTTGACCCCGACCGCAGCTTTGCGGACATCACCATCAACGATTCTGTAAGCGTCTGGCAGGCCAATTGCATGCCAACCACGGCATGGCGGGACATATCCGATTTCATCAAAACCTCCGGCCCGCGCAAGGAATGGAGCGTCAAAATTCAGACCAGGGCCGGCAACACGATCAGGTGCACGGTCACACCCGTGACGGGCGGCGCCACGATGGTGCAGTTCCACTTGTTGGAAGACACATCTTCCACATCGCCCGAAGCGATGAAAGTGGTGCGCACCGGCTAGATCAAGAAGCCGCTCACCCTGCCATTTTGCTTGCGGCTGGTGTCACGCACGGTAGGTTGCAGCAATGGCCGCACAGCACTTTGACACCCTGTTCCAGACACCAGAGGCAACCGCCGCATTCGGGGCGGCGCTGGCCGTGCGTCTGTTGCCCGGCGATGTGGTTTTGCTGGAGGGTGCGGTGGGTGCAGGCAAGACGCATCTGGCCCGCGCCCTGATCCACGCCGTGCTGTTGCAGGACGAAGACGTGCCATCGCCCACCTTTACGCTGGTTCAGACCTATGAAACGCGCAACGGGACGCTGTGGCACAGCGATCTGTACCGGCTGTCCTCGACGTTCGAGATCGAGGAACTGGGCCTGATCGACGCCTTTGCCGACGCGATCTGCCTGATCGAATGGCCCGACCGACTGGGCGAATTGACCCCCGAAACAGCGCTGCACCTGACGCTGGAAAACACGCCGGATGACGACGCACGCAGATTGCACGCCACGTGGAGCGACCCCAAGTGGCAGGACCGATTGTCAGGACTTTGCACATGATCGACCGCACGACCCATCTGGCGCAATTCATTGCCGCCGCCGGTTGGCAGAACGCCGCCCGCACCACCGTTGCGGGCGATGCGTCGAACCGGCGCTATGACCGGCTGGCAATGCCTGCGGGCAACACCGCGATCCTGATGGACGCGCCCCCCGACAAGGGCGAGGACGTGCGCCCCTTTGTCCGTATCGCCAGCTTTCTGCGCACTCAGGGGCTGAGCGCGCCTGAGATCCTGGCGCAGGAGGAAAGGCACGGGTTCCTGTTGCTCGAAGATCTGGGCGACGACCTGTTTGCCCGCGTCATCCCGCGTGATGCCTCTCTTGAGGTGCCGTTGTACGAGGCGGCGACGGATGTGTTGATCGCATTGCATAAGGCAACGCCGCCCACACTGGCGCCCTATGACGCTGACACCATGACGCCGCTCGCCGCGCTTGCCTTTGACTGGTATCAGGCAGGTGCGACAGGTGCCGTTCAAGCGGCGGAAAAAACGGCGTTCTGCGCCGGCTTTCACGCAGCGCTTGTGCCACTGGACACCACGCCCAGCGTCCTGATCCAGCGCGACTATCACGCCGAAAACCTGCTGTGGCTGCAACAGCGTGAGGGCATCGCCCGCGTCGGCCTACTGGATTTTCAGGACGCGATGGCGGGGCATCCGGCCTATGACCTGGTGTCGATCCTGCAAGACGCGCGGCGCGATGTGCCAGCCGAGGTCGAGGCACAGATGATCGCACGCTATATCGCCGCCAGCCCGCAGGACGCCACCGCATTCGCCCGCGCCTATGCGCTGCTGGGCTTGCAACGCAACCTGCGCATCCTGGGTGTTTTTGCCCGCCTGTGCATCCGCGACGGCAAGGCGCATTACGTTGACCTGATCCCGCGCGTCTGGGGACATATCCAGACCAATCTGAAACATCCCGACGTGGCCCCGCTGGCGGACCTGTTGGCCGGACTGCCTGCGCCGGACCCTGAAATCCTGAACCGGATCAAAAGCCAATGCGCGACACCGCCGTGATGATCTTTGCGGCCGGGTTCGGAACGCGCATGCGTCACCTGACCCAGGACCGCCCAAAGCCGATGGTGCCCGTGGCGGGGCGTCCACTGATCGATCATGCGCTGGACATGGTGCAGGCCATCGCGCCCGACCGGATTGTCGCAAACCTGCATTATCTGCCTGAGGTGCTCGAGACCCATCTGGCAGGCACCGGCGTGCAAACGGTGACTGAAACGGGGGCCATTCTGGAAACCGGCGGCGGGCTGCGGAACGCGCTGCCAATGCTGGGCGCGGAGCCGGTGTTCACCGTGAACCCCGACGCCATCTGGACCGGTGCCAACCCGCTGCAAGCCTTGCGGGCGGCCTGGGACCCGGCACAGATGGACGCGCTGTTGATGTGTGTGCCAGTGGCGCAGGCTGTGGGCTATGCGGGGCAGGGCGACTTTGCCGTTGGGAATGATGGGCGGCTGAAACGGGGACCGGGCGCTGTTTACGGCGGGGTGCAGATCATCAAGACCGACAGGCTGGCCGAGATTGCCGAAGACAGCTTTTCCCTGAACGTGCTGTGGGACATGATGCTGCAAGACAACCGCCTGTTCGGGGTCATCCACACGGGCCGTTGGTGTGACGTGGGTCACCCCGAAGGAATCGCTTTGGCCGAAGCCATGTTGGCCGCCGATGTTTGAACCCACGGACACCCCGCGCCTGTTCGGCCTGCCGCCCGGTGTGGATTTCCCCGCCGCGTTGATTGACGGGCTGCGCGACCGATTGCCTGACACGGACCCTGCGGCCATCGCCCGTGTCGACCTGATCGTGAACACCACGCGAATGCAGCGCCGCCTGCGCACGCTGTTCGACGCAGGCCCCGCCGGCCTGCTGCCGCGCGTGCATCTGGTGACGGGGCTGGACAGTCTGCTGACCGGTCCCGTGCCGCCGCCCGCCGTGCCACCGCTGCGCCGCCGGTTGGAGCTGATCCAGTTGGTCTCGGGCCTGTTGGACCGCCAGACCGAGCTGGCCCCGCGCGCGTCGCTGTTCGATCTGTCGGACAGCCTGGCGGCGTTGCTGGACGAGATGCAGGGCGAGGGCGTGCCGATCGAGGCGGTGGCTGATCTGGATGTATCCGACCAGTCGGGTCATTGGGAACGGGCCAAGACCTTTATCAAAATCGCCGAGACCTACTTGGGACCGCGCACCGACCAGATGGACGGGCAGGCGCGGCACCGTGCGGTTGTGACGGCGCTGATCGACCAATGGGAGCGCGAACCGCCACAACATCCGGTGATTGTCGCGGGGTCCACCGGATCGCGCGGCACGGTTCAGATGCTGATGCAGGCCGTCGCGCGGCTGCCGCAGGGGGCCGTGGTTCTGCCCGGTTTCGATTTTGAGATGCCGCCCGAGGTGTGGTCGAACCTGTCCGACGGGCTGCTGGCCGAGGATCATCCGCAATACCGGTTCCAAAGCATTGCGCAGGCCTTGGACATGCGCGCCACCCAAGTCGCCGCATGGACGCAAACGCCACCACCCGACCCGGTGCGCAACAAGCTGGTGTCGCTGGCGCTGCGCCCGGCGCCTGTCACCGACGCATGGCTGATCGAAGGGCCAAAGCTGGACGGGCTGGCCGGTGCGCTGGACGGTGTCACGATGGTCAACGCCGAAACGCCGCGCGCCGAGGCCCTCGCGATTGCCATGCGGCTGCGTATGGCCGCCGAGCGGGGCGAAACGGCGGCGCTGATTACTCCCGACCGGATGCTGGGGCGGCAAGTGACCGCGGCGCTGGACCGGTGGGACATCCTGCCCGACGACAGCGCAGGCGTGCCATTGCACCTGTCGCCGCCGGGGCGGTTGTTGCGGCACACCGCGTCGCTGCTGCGCGACACATTGGACGCCGAGGCGCTGCTGACCCTGCTGAAGCACCCGCTGGTGCACAGCACGCCCACGCGCAACCAACACCAGCTGAATACGCAGAGGCTGGAGTTGCAGATCCGCAAGGACGGCTTGCCCTATCCGACGCCCGAAACCCTGGTCGCCACCGCAGGCCACGCGGTGGGGGACGGGGATGAGCGTGCGCGCATCACCGCATGGGCCGAATGGCTGGCCGCGACGGTCTGCGACAGGGACACCGCCGAAGATCTCGCATTGTCTGACTGGGTCACCCTGCACCGCGAGCTGACCGAGGCGCTGGCCGGCGGAGAAGAAGCTGCGGGCAGCGGCGGGCTGTGGGAGAAAAAAGCCGGTGCCGAGGCACGGCGGATCATGGATTCGCTGGCGGATGAGGCAGAGCTGGGCGGCGCGATGTCGGCGGCGGATTACACCGACCTGATCGGCGCGCTTCTGGCAGGCGGCGAAGTGCGCGACCGCGATGCACCCTTTGCCGGTGTGATGATCTGGGGCACCCTTGAGGCGCGCGTTCAGGGGGCCGATCTGGTCATTCTGGGCGGCATGAACGACGGCACGTGGCCCGAAGCCCCCGCACCCGATCCCTGGCTGAACCGCGTCATGCGTCACAAGGCCGGGCTGTTGCTGCCCGAACGGCGCATCGGGCTGGCAGCGCATGATTTTCAACAGGCGGTGGCCGCGCCCGAGGTGTGGATCACGCGCGCGGTGCGGTCGGACGACGCCGAAACGATCCCGTCGCGGTGGATCAACCGGATGCAGAACCTGCTGCTGGGCCTGCCGTCGCAGGGCGGACCCGATGCCTTGAAAGCCGCTCAGGCCCGTGGCGATGTTTGGCTGGCCAGGGCACGCGCATTGGAAGAGGCGACACCCGTGGACCCTGCGCCACGTCCGTCACCACGTCCGCCTGTCGCGGCACGTCCCCGCACGCTGTACGTTACCGACATCCAGCGTCTGATCCGCGATCCCTATGCCGTCTATGCCAAGCATTGCTTGCGCCTGCGCCCGCTGAATCCGCTGGTCCAGGACCCCGATGTGCGGCTGCGGGGCATTGTGTTGCACGAGATCATGGAACGGTTCCTGCCGATGACGCTGGCCGATCCGTCCACGCTGACCGCTGATCATCTGGTGCGGACCGCCGATGCGGTGCTGGCCGAGGTGGTGCCGTGGCCCACCTTCCGCACCCTTTGGCAGGCGCGCATTGCCCGCGTGGCCGACTGGTTTGTGGCGCAGGAAGCGGAACGGCGCAAAACCGCGACGCCGCTGGCGTTGGAAAAGGACGCGCAGGGCACACTGCTGTTGGACGACATCGGCATGACCATCGCCTGCCGTGCCGACCGGATCGACGAAACGTCGGACGGGTCCGCGATCCTTTACGATTACAAGACCGGATCGGCCCCCAAACCCGCCGTGCAAAAGCATTTCGACAAGCAGTTGCTGATCGAGGCCGCGATCCTCGAAGAGGGCGGGTTCAAATCCGTCGGGATGCGCCCGGTCGCTGGTGCGATCTACATTGGCCTTGGCTCAACCCCTGAAGAGGTTGCAGCGCCCTTGCTGGACGAACCGCCCGAGAAAACTTTGGAGGACCTGCGAGTCCTGTTGGGCGCCTATCTGGACCCGGAAAAAGGGTTCACCGCCCGTCGTGCGCCGCGTTCGGAACTGAACGAAGAAGACTATGACCAGCTGGCCCGCTACGGCGAATGGGACACCGGCACCAAGCCCACGCCCGAGGATGTGACATGACCGCGTTGGACGAAGCCACCCGCCGCCAGCTTGAGGCCGCGCGCCCCGATGCATCCACTTGGCTGTCGGCCAATGCGGGGTCGGGCAAGACGCGGGTGCTGACCGACCGCGTGGCGCGGCTGTTGCTGGACGGGGTCGAGCCGCAGCACATCCTGTGCCTGACCTACACCAAGGCGGCAGCGTCCGAGATGCAGAACCGGCTGTTCAAGCGGCTGGGGGCATGGGCGATGCTGCCCGACACCGAACTGGCGCAATCGCTGGTCGATCTGGGTGCAGGCCATGCCACTGCACCCGATGCGCTGCGCCGCGCGCGTACGCTGTTTGCCAGCGCCATCGAAACGCCCGGCGGTCTGAAGATCCAGACGATCCATTCGTTCTGCGCGGCCCTTTTGCGACGCTTTCCGCTCGAGGCGCAGGTCAGTCCGCAGTTCACCGAGATCGAGGACCGCGCCGCCGACCTGCTGCGGGCCGAGATCGTGGACCGTATGGCGCTGGGGTCCGAGGCCGCCATCGTGCGCGCGCTGGCTGCGCAGTTCACCGGCGAGGATTTCGACAAGCTGACCCGCCAGATAGTCGGGCAACAGGCAAGCTTTGCCCCTGCGCTGGATTGGGCGGGTTGTCTGAACCTGTTCGACCTGCCGCCCGACCTGACCGCCGATGCCGTCGCCACGCGTGTTCTGTTGGGCAACGAGGCGGACATGCTGGCCACGCTGATCCCGCATCTGCTGGCCAAGGGCGGCAATGACGCCAAGGCGGGGCAAAAGCTGCAACAGATCGACCGAATGGACTTGTCGGCGCTGGCAGTGATGGAAGACGTGTTCCTGACCGGTGCGAGCGCGAAAGAGCCGTTCACCGCCAAGCTGGGCAGTTTCCCCACCAAGCCGACGCAGGCCAAGGTCGCCGACCTGATGCCCGCGTTGGAGGACCTGATGCGCCGGGTCGAGGACACGCGGGCGCTGCGGCTGGGCTTTGGCGCGGCGCGCAAGACGCACTGCCTGCACCAGTTTGCCGCCCCGTTTCTGGCGCACTACGAACAGGCCAAGCAATTGCGCGGCTGGCTGGACTTTGACGACCTGATCAACAAGGCGCGCAGCCTGCTGTATGACAAGAAGGTCGCCGCGTGGGTGCTGTACCGGATTGACGGCGGCATTGACCACATCCTGGTGGACGAGGCGCAGGACACCAGCCCGGCGCAATGGGATGTGGTGCGCAAGCTGACCGAAGAATTCGCCAGCGGTGACGGCGCGCGCACGGATGTGCTGCGCACGGTGTTCGTGGTGGGCGACACCAAACAGTCGATCTATTCCTTCCAGGGCGCCGATCCGCGCGAATTCCACCGGATGCAGGCCGAATTCCAACAACGGATCGAAGGGGCAGGGCAGTTGTTCCAGGAACGCACGCTGGATTTTTCGTTCCGTTCGTCGCCTGCGGTTTTGCGGCTGGTCGATACGTGTTTCTCTGAAGACGCCCAGCCCGGTTTTGCCAAACAGGCGCAGCATATCGCGTTCAAATCCGACCTGCCGGGGCGCGTGGACCTGTGGCCGTTCCGCGAAAAAGCCGAGAAGGAACAGGAAAACGTCTGGTACGATCCGGTGGACCGGCTAAGCCCGACGCACCACGATCTGCTGCTGGCGCGCGATGTGGCGGCACATATCAAGCATCTGATGGACACCGAGACGATCCCGGACGATGGTGCCGCCCCCGGCACCTATGTGCGGCGGCGGGTGCGGGCGGGGGATTTCCTGATCCTTGTGCAGCGGCGGTCGACCCTGTTTTCCGAGATCATCCGCGCCTGCAAGGCGCTGGACCTGCCGATTGCGGGGGCCGACCGGCTGAAGGTGGGCGGCGAGCTTGCGGTCAAGGATCTGGCGGCGTTGCTGTCGTTTCTGGCCACGCCCGAGGACAGCCTGTCGCTGGCCACGGTGCTGCGGTCGCCGCTGTTCGGCTGGACCGAGCAACAGTTGTTCACCCTGGCGCATGGCCGTGCGCAATCCTATCTGTGGCCCGCGCTGCGGGATCAGGCCGAAGTATATCCCGAAACCTATGCCGTGTTGCGCGACCTGCGCGACAACGTGGATTTCCTGCGCCCCTATGACCTGATCGAGCGGGTGCTGACGCGTCACGACGGGCGGCGCAAGCTGTTGGGGCGTCTGGGGGTCGAGGCCGAGGACGGCATTGACGCGCTGCTGTCGCAAGCGCTGGCCTATGAACGCACGGATGTGCCCAGCCTGACGGGTTTTCTGGTGTGGATGCGCACCGATCAGCTTGAGATCAAACGCCAGATTGACAGCGCGTCTGACCAGATCCGGGTGATGACGGTCCACGGCTCCAAGGGGTTGGAAGCGCCGATCGTGATCCTGCCCGACACCGGCAAACGCGACATCCGTATTCAGGACGAGGTGTTTGATGTGGGCGGTCACCCCGTGTGGCGGCCCAAGGCGACGGAGATGCCGCAGATGGTGGCCGACGCGATGGACCAGATGAAACTGGACATCGCAGAGGAACGCTTGCGGCTGCTGTATGTGGCTCTGACACGGGCAGAAAAGTGGTTGATCATCGCCGGCGCCGGCGAGCCGGGCAAGAATGGCGACAGCTGGTACGAGATCGCGCAGACCGCGCTGGACCAGATGGGCGCGGTCGATACGCTGACAGATCAGGGCACGATCAAACGGTTCAGTCACGGCGACTGGGTGGCACCCCCGCTGGTCGAACAAACAGCGCCCGCCGCACTCAGGGCCGAGGTTGACCCGATGTTCCACACCGCAGCCCAGCGCCCGCCCGAACCGCCCAGAACGCTGTCGCCATCTGACCTTGGCGGGGCCAAAGCATTGCCGGGGGATCTGGGTGCGGATGAAGATACGGCGATGTCCTTCGGCTCGGCGGTCCACTTGCTGTTGGAGCGTATGGCGGGGCGCGACACCGTCCATTGGCCCACCATCATCGATGTGTGTCGCGGCAATTTTGCGGAAATGCCCGACGCGATGTGGGACGCCGCCGTTCAAGACGCCCGCGCGGTCCTGCAAGCACCGCATCTGGCGGAGCTATTCACTGATCGCGCATTGGCCGAGGTGCCCGTCACCGCCGCATTTGGTCCTGCGCGGCTGCATGGCATCATCGACCGGCTGATCATCCATGACGATCACATTCTTGCGATAGATTACAAGACCAACCGCGTCGTGCCGGACCGCCCCGAAACCTGCCCCGAGGGGCTTTTGTTGCAGATGGGTGCCTATGCGCAGGCCCTGTCACAGGTGTTTGCGGGCAAGCGCATCGACGTTGCGATCTTGTGGACCACCGACCAAAGTTTCATGCCCCTGCCCGAACCTCTGGTCATAGCCGCCTTGCGGCGGGCGGAATACCTTGACGATCCGGCGGGCGCTACATAGGTTCACAGTCCACAATCATGCTGGCAGGAGACACCCCTATGGCCACCGTTGCAGTTACAGACGCTACCTTTGACGCCGAAGTCAAAAACTCCGATATCCCCGTTGTCGTGGACTTCTGGGCAGAATGGTGCGGCCCGTGTAAGCAGATCGGCCCGTCGCTGGAGGAACTGTCGGCCGAGATGGAAGGCAAAGTGAAGATCGTCAAAGTGAACGTTGACGAAAACCCGAATTCCCCCGCCCAGATGGGCGTGCGCGGCATTCCTGCCCTGTTCATCTTCAAGAATGGCGAAGTCGTGTCCAACATGGCCGGCGCCAAGCCCAAGGCGGCGCTGCAGAACTGGATCAATGACGCGATCTAAGTCCGCTCACCGCCAGTGAATGACAAGGGGCGCCCTGTTCGGGTGCCCTTTTTTATTGCGGAATGGGCCAGCCGAACCGCGCCAGACGTGCGGCAATTTTCGCCGGTGCCGAGGGGTGGCCCGCGTTGATCGACTGATCCTGCCAGAACCACCAGATGTATTTCGCGTAATCGGGTCGGTGGTCCGCGATACGCCCGAAACTGTGGGGATCATCGCCACGCAGGGCGATGTGGTGAAAGTCGATCTTGGCGAACAGGATCGCCGGCTTGCCAAAGAAATAGCCGTTGAACGCAGCGGACGAATTCTGTGTGACCACGCAATCGCAGGCCGGCAACAGGCGCTCCATTTCGCCCGTTCGGACCTCCAGCAGCGGGTCGCGGTCGGCAATGGCCTCAAGGGTTGAAATCTCGGCGTCGGAATAGACCTCTTTGGGGTGCAGCGTGGCGATGATGCGTTTGTCGGGCCACGCGGCGCGGGTGCGGTGGATCATGTCCAGCGGGCTGCAGGTCTGGAACGAACGGTGCTCGGTCAGGCGGCCCTGAAGCGGGATATAGACGAAACCGCCCACGCTGGCGGTGGCATCGCCGAACAGCCGTTTCTTCCAGAAGCCGTAGAACCGCTGTGCCTCTTTAGGTGCGATGTCGTCCACCGGAAACGCGCTGCGCGCCACATCCCAATCCCAGCGCTGGTCGGTCTGGTCGATCTGCCAGAATGGATAGTGATAGACGCGACGGAACGTCAGCCCTTGCGCACCCACGGGTGGTTTCATGTGCGTCAGCGTCGGTCCGCCCAGCGCCGCACCGGCCAGCCGCGCGGCCCGTGTGACCTCAAGATAGGCGGGTTCCAGCCCTGCATCGGCCAGCACCGTCGCGATTTTGCCGATGAAATTATGTGCGCCCTTGGCCGCGCTGTCGCGCAGGCCTGCCTCTAGGTAAAACCGGACCGTGTTCGGGGTGCTCATGCGCAATAGCTAGCCGCCTCACGGGCTTGCGACAAGGTCCGACCCTTGTGTGCGGATGTCCCCGCCGCCATATAGGCCGTCAAGACACAGGAGAGCGACAATGGAAAAATCCGACTTTCCCGGCTGGCACGGGACCACGATCATAGGCGTCAAGAAGGGCGGCAAAGTGGTGATCGCAGGCGACGGCCAGGTGTCGCTGGGCCAGACCGTCATCAAGGGAACCGCGCGCAAGGTGCGCCGCCTGTCGCCCGGCGGGTTTGACGTGGTGGCCGGATTTGCCGGATCGACCGCCGATGCCTTTGCCCTGCTGGAACGGCTTGAGGCCAAGCTGGAGGCGACACCCGGCCAACTGGCCCGTGCCAGTGTGGAACTGGCCAAGGACTGGCGCACAGACAAATACCTGCAAAAGCTCGAGGCGATGCTGATCGTGTCGGACGGGTCGGAAATGTATGTGATTACCGGCGCGGGCGACGTGCTGGAACCTGAACATGACGTGGCGGCTATCGGGTCGGGCGGCAACTATGCGCTGGCCGCCGCGCGCGGCATGATGGACAGCGACCGCGACGCCGAAGCCGTGGCACGTGCCGCGATGGCGATTGCCTCGGACATCTGCGTTTACACAAATGGCAACCTGACGGTCGAAACCATTTCGGCCAGCGGCGATGCAAAACCGGCTCATGACGGAATTTGATCGAAACGACCTGCGTGCCGCCGTCGGCGCGGGCCTGCTGACCGAGGCACAGGCCGCTTCGCTGCTGGCGCTGGCGCAAAGCCGGCGGGGCGCGCGCGAAAGCCTGCCCGCAGGGGATGAACCGTTCGAACTGTTCAAAGGCTTTAACGAGATTTTCATCGTCATCGGCCTGATCATCCTGTCGGCAGGCTGGGCGGCCGTGACCGGAATTTCGGTTGCGACGTCGCTGGGCGGTTTCCAGGGCAGGATCGTGCTGGCGGCCGTCGTCGGCGCGCTGGTCCTGTGGGGCTTGTCGGAATATTTCGTGCGCCACCGCCGCATGGTGGCCCCGGCGATTGCCCTGTCGATCCTGTGGGCGATGAACACCACCGTCGGCCTCAGCGCGCAGCTGGCCGAACCGTTCATGGTCGCACAGGGGGATTATTCCAGCTTGGTGTTGCCCATCGGCCTGAGCACGGCGGCGATTGCGATATACTGGCTGCGCTTCCGCGTGCCCTTTGCCATGGCGCTGATTGCGCTGGGTGTCTTTGCCCTGTCGCTGATGATGGGGGCGATCCGCATGGGCACCCCAGCAAACGTCAGCGATTTCTTCTTGCTGTCGGCCAGCGGCCCCTTTGCGTGGATCACGTTGCTGGTGGGGCTGGTGGTGTTCGCCGTCGCCATGTTCTTTGACATGAGCGATCCGCACCGCGTCACCCGCCGATCCGCCCAGGGGTTCTGGCTGCACGTTGTGGCCGCGCCCGCGCTGGTCAACACCATCGCGCTGAGCCTGCTGGAAAGCGGGACGGGCAATGCGCACCTGATGCTGCTGGCGGTTCTGCTGCTGTTCGCCGTCGTGGCCATCGTGATCGACCGCCGGTCGTTCCTGATTGCCGCCATCGTCTACAGCGTCACGCTGGCGGGCACGGTGTTTGGCGGCGACGGAGCCGCGACAACCATTCTTGTTCTGGGCGTCTTTCTTGTGACACTCGGCGCGTTCTGGACACAGATCCGCGCCGCGCTTCTTTCACCACTTTCCGGGGTGCTGCCGCTTGACCGGCTGCCACCCTCACACTGATACGGGAAATCTCATGACCGATCTTACCCCCCGCGAAATCGTTTCCGAACTCGACCGGTTCATCATCGGCCAGAACGACGCCAAGCGCGCCGTGGCTGTCGCGCTGCGCAACCGCTGGCGGCGCAAGCAACTGTCCGATGACCTGCGCGACGAGGTTTACCCCAAGAACATCCTGATGATCGGCCCCACCGGCGTCGGCAAGACCGAGATCAGCCGCCGCTTGGCGAAACTGGCCCGCGCGCCGTTTCTCAAGGTCGAAGCGACCAAGTTCACCGAAGTCGGCTATGTCGGTCGTGACGTGGAGCAGATCATCCGCGACCTGGTGGATTCCGCCATCGTCATGACCCGCGAACACATGCGCGACGACGTCAAGTCCAAGGCCCGCGCCGCCGCCGAGGAACGTGTGATCGACGCCATCGCCGGCACCGATGCGCGTGACGGCACCCGCGAGATGTTCCGCAAAAAGCTGAAGTCGGGCGAGCTGGATGACACCGTGATCGAGCTTGAGGTGGCCGACACCTCGAACCCCTTTGGCGGCATGGACATTCCCGGCCAGCCCGGCGGTGCCAGCATGATCAATCTGGGTGACATATTCGGCAAGGCCATGGGCGGGCGCACGGTCCGCAAGAAACTGACCGTCGCGCAAAGCTATGACGTGCTGATCGGCGAAGAGGCCGACAAGCTGCTGGACGACGAAACGGTGAACAAGGCCGCCGTGGCGTCGGTGGAAAACAGCGGCATCGTGTTCCTGGACGAGATCGACAAGGTCTGCGCCCGTTCCGATGCACGTGGCGCGGATGTCAGCCGCGAAGGCGTGCAGCGCGACCTGCTGCCGCTGATCGAGGGCACGACCGTCAGCACCAAGCACGGGCCGGTGAAAACCGACCACATCCTTTTCATCGCCTCGGGTGCGTTCCATGTGTCCAAACCGTCGGACCTGTTGCCGGAATTGCAGGGCCGTCTGCCGATCCGCGTGGAATTGCGCGCCCTGACCGAAGGTGATTTTGTCCGCATCCTGACCGAAACCGACAACGCCCTGACGCGCCAGTACACCGCGCTGATGGGCACCGAGGATCTGACCGTCAGCTTTACCGAGGACGGCATCGCCGCACTGGCCAAGATCGCCGCCGAAGTGAATGCCTCGGTCGAGAACATCGGCGCGCGGCGGTTGTATACCGTGCTGGAGCGTGTGTTCGAGGAACTGTCGTTCACAGCACCCGATCGTGGCGGTGAAGAGGTGGTGGTGAACGCCGAATTCGTCGACAAGAACCTGGGCGAACTCATGGCTTCGCCCGACATCAGCCGGTACGTTCTGTGATAACGTAGCCGCGGCACTTCCCACCCTTCCGGTTTCAGCCTAGGCTGGCCCGAAGGGTGGGCATCGGATGCTGCGTTTTCTGATCATTTCCGTTTTTCTGCTGTCCGCCTGTGCGGATCGCGTGGCATCGCCCGTGGTGCCCGCCGCGCTGGACATCGGCACCATCCGCAGCGTCTTTGTCGGCACGACACGCGCGGAATATCCCCCCGGCACATTCAGCATTGGGCGGTCTCCGAACCTGAGCCTGCTTCAGGTCAAAGTGTCGATACCGCCCGATCACAAATTTGGCGAAATCTCGGACGGGCAGAACAATCCAGACCCTGAGCGTGATTTCGTGATTGCCCAGCGCAAGAATTTTGCGACACCCGATGCCTTTCGCAATGCGCTGAACATCGAGATCGAAAAGAAGAATGCGCCGGGGCGCGATGTGACCGTGTTTGTCCACGGTTTCAACAACAGCTTTGCCGATGGAGTGTTCCGTATCGCGCAAATGGCCAATGACTTGGAACTGCCGGGGTCTTTCGTGTCCTATGCCTGGCCCAGCCGGGGCAATCCGTTGGGGTATCAATACGACTCTGACAGCGCGCTGTTCGCGCGGGACGGTCTGCAAGAGTTGCTGTACAATATTCAGGGCGCCGGCACCGATCAGATCATCCTGGTGGCCCACTCGATGGGCAGCGCTTTGTTGATGGAAACGTTGCGCCAGATCGAAATTGCGCGGCCGGGCTGGACCTCGGAACACATCGCCGGGGTTATTCTGATGTCACCTGATCTGAACGTGGATGTGTTCCGGTCACAGGTGCGCAGCTTTAAAAAACTACCGCAGCCATTCCTGATTTTTGTCTCGAAACGCGACATCGTATTGAAACTGTCTGCCCGGATGCGTGGCGAAGCGTCTCAACTGGGCAATATCAGCTCTGCCGCCGACCTCGATGATATGCCGGTAGAGGTGATTGATGTCAGCGCCTTCCAGGATCGCAAAAGCGGTGACCACTTTGTCGCGGCGGGATCGCCTGCGCTGGGTGCGCTTTTGTCCAATCTTGCAAAACTGGACGATGGTTTCGTCCGTGGACGCAGCGGCGGCAGCATTTCGTTGCCCGGCACGCGACGTGTGTATGGCGACGCAACGGAACTGACGGTGCGCGCGCCGGTGGCCCGAGACAGATAAGATCGGGCGCGCCTTTGAAGCGTTGAACGCGACCTAGCGCCGTTTTCTCAGGTAAACGTAATATGCACCCGTGCCGCCGTGGCGGATGTTGGCGGGGGTGATCTGCAACACCGCTTGCGACAGCGGGGCCATCGTCAACCATTGCGGCACCTGATGACGCAGGACGCCAAAGCGCACCGGGATCGGCCCGCCTTCGTCGCGGGCCTTTCCCTTGCCGGTGATCACCAGCACCAGCCGCCTGCCTGATGCCTGTGACGACAGGATAAACCGCGTCAGCGCCGGATGGGCATGATCCAATGTCATGCCATGCAAGTCGATCCGCGCTTCAGGCTTCAGCTTGCCCCGCCGCATCTGGTCGAACGCCTTGCGGTCCATCTGAACCTGCGCATTCGACAGTCGTTCCGCCACGGGGCGCAGGACATCGCGGGTGATCACAGGCTGGCCCTTGGCACCGGCCGGTTTGGGCAATGTTTCAAAGCGGGGGACCACGCGCGGTTTTGGGGGATCGACCCGCGTGACCTCAAGCGCCTGTTTCATCGCGGCCCCGGCGTCCAGCCTCTCGGCCTTTTCCGTCACCTTGCGCCACAGCTCAAGCTCGTCCGGTCGCAATCGCCGCCGGGTCATATCGCGCTTTCCGGCAGCAGGGCATAGGCGCGTTGGATCGGCAGCAACACATACATCCGCCCCGGATCACGCAGCCTGCCCGCCGCACGCCCCGCCGCGTCGCCGGTGCCAAAGAACACGTCGGCCCGCTGTGCACCCTTGATGGCAGATCCGGTGTCCTGTGCGATCATCAGGCGGCGCAGGGGTTTCTCGCCGTCTTTTTCAATCCAGACCGGCGCGCCAAGCGGGACAAAGGACGGATCGACCGCAATCGACCGCATCGTGGTAATCGACCGGTTCATCGCGCCCAGCGGGCCGCGGTCGGCGGGCACTTCGCTGACCTCGCGGAAAAACACGTAGGATGGGTTGTGGTACAGCAGTTCGCGCCCGTCGTCAGGATTGCGGCGCACCCAATTCTTGATGACGTCGGCGCTGACCTGATGGGCATCATATGTACCGCGCCGCACCAGCTCGGCCCCGATCGAGCGGTAATCCTGACCGTTTGACCCTTCGTAGCCGACACGCAGGAACGTGCCATCCGGCAGGCGAATACGGCCAGAGCCCTGAATTTGTAAAAAGAACAGTTCGACCGGATCATCGACCCATGCAATCTCGAGCCCGCGCCCCGACAGGATTTCGCCGTCCAGAATGTCGCGACGGCTGAGCCACGGGCGCGTCACCCGTGCCTCGGGCGGCATGGCGTAGACAGGATAGCGAAAGCGTGGGGTGGGGGTGCGTGATCCGTCAAGCTCGGGTTCGAAATAGCCGGTGAACAGGCCATCATTGCCGTCTTCGATCAGGACGGGACGAAACAACAGCTCGAAAAACGTGCGCGGTTCGGGGTTTTGTGCAGCAAAGGCGCACAGGGCACGCCAGTCCGGTTCGTTCAGGTCCTGACATGTGTTTCGAAACGTGGCGAGAGCGGCGGCATGGTCGTCATTGGCCCAGCCGTCAAGCTGGTCAAAGCCTGTCACTTTCACCCGTGTCTCGGACTGAACGGGCTGTGTCATCGCCGCCCCCAAAAGGATCGCGGCGACAACGCGCCGCCAGATCACGCGTCTGTGGAAACCAGCAGCCAATTTGGATCATCCGAACCCATTGTCCGCGCAAAGGCCCAGGTGTCCTTTTGGCGTTTGATTTCGGTTGTGCTGCCTTCCACGATATCGCCGCCCTTGTCCCGCACGGCAGAGGTCAGTTCGGCAACAAAGCGAAGGGTCAGTTCGGCCTCGTTGGTGTTGGCGTCAAAGGTGGCGTTGGTCAGCTTGATCTCGCTGACGCCGATAAAGTTCGCGTCAATCGTCAGCCCCTGATCCTCGCGTGCGGCCACGCCATCGACAAAGCTTTCATAGATTTCTTCCGACAGGAACGGCTGGATCTGTGCCAGTTCACCCTTTTCATAGCCCATGACAATCATTTCATAGGCCCCGCGTGCGCCGCCCAGGAAATCGGAGACGTTGAACGATGGTTCGACGCGCTTCATCGCGGCCAGCGCCTTGGCTGCCTCACTGTCTTCGGGAACATGATCGGTGATATCCAGATCGGGGCCGCCTTCGATCACTTCGAACTCGGGACGCATGGCGCCTGTCTGTTCTTTGGTCACGGGCGGCTTTTCAAAGCCTTCGCGCGTGCCCAGAACGCTTTTCAGGCGCAGGATCAGGAAAATGGCGATGCCAGCCAGAACCAACAGTTGGATTAAGGGCGCTTGCATTGAAAAAACCTCTTTCAGGCGGAAAAGTGGTAACCCGCAGTGTTGGTTATTATGTAGGGGCTGGGGCGCACCAAGTCCACCGCGCCCACAGGAAAGGATCGTTTGTATGTGGTTGTTTTTGGCATTTCTCGCTGTGCCATTGATCGAGATTACGCTTTTTATCCAGATTGGCGGTGCCATCGGTCTGGGATGGACCCTGTTCATCGTCATCACCACTGCGATATTGGGCACTTACCTGATGCGTCAGCAGGGCTTGCGGACCATTGAAAAGCTGCGGTCTTCGATGAACGAGCTGACCGATCCGACCGAACCGCTGGTGCACGGGGCGATGATCCTGTTTGCAGGCGCTTTGTTGCTGACGCCGGGATTCTTCACCGACACGATCGGGCTGGCCCTGATGATCCCGCAGGTGCGGTCGTGGATGTTCCAGACCGTGCGCAGCCGGATCAACGTGACCGGTTTCGCCGCGGGCGGGCAGGGACCACAACGCCACCCGCACCGCCCCGATGTCATCGACGCCGACTATCAGGACGTGACGCCACAGGCGGACGAACATCAGGGTCCCTCGGGCTGGACCAAGCCGTAAGGCATGGCATTGAGCAGGTGACCCCAACCTGTTAAAGCGGAAAAAACGCATTTCAACAGGAGACTTCAATGGCTGAAACCGACGGTCAGGCACCGCAGCAACAGGCGCAACCGCAGATGCGCATTCTGGGCCAGTTCATTCGCGACGTTTCGTTCGAAAACATCATGGCACAGAAAGGCGCACCGCAGGATGTGCAGCCCGATGTGCAGGTTCAGGTCAACCTTGACGCCAAGAAGCGCACCGCCGACAACCAATATGAATCGGCGATCAAGCTGAACGTGACATCCAAGGCCAAGGGCGGCGACAGCACGCTGTTCGTGCTGGAAATCGACTATGTCGGTATTTTCCACATCGAAAACGTACCCGAAGACCAGATGCACCCGTTTCTGCTGATCGAATGCCCGCGCATGATCTTCCCGTTCCTGCGCCGCGTTGTCAGCGACCTCACCCGTGACGGTGGTTTCCCGCCGCTGAACCTGGAAAATATTGATTTCATTGCCATGTACCGCAACGAAATCGCACGTCGCCAAGCGGAAAACCCGCCCAAGGCCGACGCGTAAGTAAACGGATGCTGAGGGCCGTCAGGCGGCCTTCAGCCTTTCGCCCACAGGGCCGCATTGCCCATTTTCTCGACGAATGCGGCATGGGCCTGTGCTTCTTCTTCTGTAATACGTGACGCAAGCGGCGTTGGCCGTGGTCTGGGTGTCCAGTCGGGCAGGTCGGTATCCGACTTTTGCGACCCTGCCGTGGACAGTCCGAAATCGGGTTGGCGGCCACCGATCAGTTCAAGATAGACCTCGGCCAGAATTTCACTGTCCAGCAAAGCGCCGTGCAGGGTCCGCGCGTCATTGTTGATGCCAAACCGGCGACACAGCGCATCCAGCGATGCGGGCGAGCCGGGAAAGCGTTTGCGCGCGATTTCCAGCGTGTCGATGGCCCGGTCATAGGGGATCTCGGGCAGGTTCATCCATTTCAGTTCGGCATTCAGAAACTTCATGTCGAAGGCGGCGTTGTGGATCACCAGCTTGGCGTCGCCGATAAAGTCCAGGAACGCCTGACCGACAGCCGCGAACTTGGGTTTGTCCCGCAGGAAATCGTCGCCCAGCCCGTGCACCTGAAACGCCTCGTCTGGCATGGAGCGTTCGGGGTTGATGTATTGGTGATAGGTCTTGCCTGTCGCCATATGCCCCATCAGCTCGACCGCGCCGATCTCGACGATGCGGTCGCCGCTGAAGGGATCAAAGCCCGTGGTTTCGGTGTCCAGAACGATCTCACGCATTGGATAAGCCTGCCTTGATGGTGTTTACGATGGCCTGAACCTGTGCGCGGGCGTGGTCCATCGTATCGGTGATCACAACATAGTCGGATCGTGCGACCTTGTCATCGTTGGGCATTTGCTTTGCCTTGATCTGCTCGAACTGCTCCAGCGTCATGGTCCCGCGTTCCATCACCCGCTTTTGTTGCAATTCCGCCGGAATAGAGACACATACAACCGCGTCCATCCGCGCGTTGCCGCCGGTTTCGAACAACAGCGGAATATCGAATACCAAGATGTCGGCCTGCGCCGTGTCGATGAATGCCTGCCGGTCCTGACCCACAAGCGGATGCACGATTTTCTCGATCCGCTCCAGCAACGTCGGGTCCTCGGCGATCAGCGCACGCAGGGACGGGCGCGATACCGTATCGTCGATCACTGCACGCGGCTCCAGCGCGCGCATCGGTTCCACCCCGATGCCGCCCTTGCCGTAAATCCGGTGCACGGCGGCATCGGCATCCCACACGGCACAGCCCGCTTCAGCGAACAATTGCGCCGTGGTCGATTTGCCCATGCCAATCGACCCTGTCAGTCCCAGACGAAAGCTCATCTCAGGGCCGCCGCACGCGCTGCACTGTCCACAACGGGACGCTGACCGAACCAACGCTCGAACCCCGGCACCGCCTGATGCAGCAGCATCCCCAGACCATCGACCACCACACAGCCTTGCTCTTCGGCGGTTGCCAGGAACTTGGTTTTCAGCGGCGTATAAACCAGATCCGTCACCACGGTCCCGCGCCGCAGCCCGTCCAGTGGAATGCGCATCTCGGGCTTGCCGATCATCCCCAGCGACGAGGTGTTCACGGTCAGCACGGCATCGTCCAGCATGTTGCCGGCCTGAACCCAGTCATAAACCTGCACGCGGTTGCCAAAGTCGGACGCCACACGGTCGGCCCGCACGCGGGTGCGGTTGGTCAGCAGGATTTCCGGAACGCCTGCATCCAGCAACGAGGCCACCACTGCGCGCGATGCACCGCCCGCGCCGATGATGGCGGCGGGACCGGATTGCGGCACCCAGTCCGGCGCACCGGTTTTCAGGTTTTCGATGAAACCGTAACCGTCCGTATTGTCGGCCTGAATCTTGCCGTCCTTGCGAAAGATGATCGTGTTCGCGGCCCCGATCAGCGTGGCGCGATCGGTGATTATGTCGGCGATCTGCAACACGGCCTCTTTGTGGGGGATGGTGACGTTCACGCCCACGAACCCCATCTGCGGCAGCGTGCGCAGCACCGTTTCCAGATCTTCGGGTTCTACATGCATCGGGATATAGTGCCCCTTCAGCCCCAATGCTCTCAGCCAATGATGCTGAAGCTGTGGTGATTTCGAATGGGCAATGGGGGCGCCGATCACGCCCGCCAAGGGTATCTTTGTCTGGGTCACGCCTGCACAACTCCTCGGACGGTCAGAAAGGCCAGAAGCTGCAAAAGTGGCATACCCAGCACGCTAAAGTAATCCCCTTCAATGCTGGCCATCAGCCGCACGCCTTCCTCTTCTATCTTGTAACCGCCAACGCTGTGACGGATGCTGTCCCAATTGCGGTCGACATAGTCCTGAATATAGGCGTCGGATGCATCCCGCATCCGCACGCGGACCTGCCCGATGTGCCGCCAGATCGGTTCGCCGTTTTCGCAGATGACTGCTGCCGACAACAGACTGTGCGTGTCGCCGCGCAGGGCGGTCAGCTGGCTGACAACCTCCTGGGGCGTTTCAGGTTTCGACAGCAACGTACCCCGATGATCCAGCACCTGATCACAGCCCAGGACAAAGACGCCGGGCATCTTGTCGCTGATCTTGCGCGCCTTGATCTCGGCCAGCGTGTCGGCAATGTCGCGCGGTTTGGCCTGCTCGGCCAGCATCCCCGCCTTTACACTTTCTTCATCAACGCGTGGTTTCATCACCTCAAAAGCGACACCGGCCTGTGTCAGCATATCCGCCCGTATGGACGACCCCGAGGCGAGGATGATGGACTGTGGCATGTGGATAACCTTGTGTGAAAACCATGTGCAGCTGCGTTGGTCCTTTTGTGGGAATTCTACGCTGCGGGTTCAATCCCGAATTTCGCCGGCTTCTTGGCGAACTTCAGGGCGTTTGTACCCCCATGCACAAGGATAAGACAGCGCCTGTTGATGAAACATTTGTTGTGACACTGTCCACAAAGTTATCCACGACGGTTTACGGATGGTGAATCTGCAAACATTTGAAAATAAAACGTAAAATTCGGTTACTCCCAAATCTGCCATTCCGGGAGAAATATTGTCCCACTGTTCATAACCAGGTGTACAAACAGATAATCCACAGATTTTGACGTCACTACGTCATCATCATCCTTTCTTTTATCTTATATATATTATTAGTAAGGAGCCGATCGCAGGAGGCCCCATGTCCGATATTCTGAGCAACTGGTATCCCTACATCAAAGCGTTGCACATCATGTCGGTGATCGCGTGGATGGCGGGGCTGTTCTATCTGCCGCGCCTGTTCATCCATCACGTTGAAACCGCAGGGCTGAGCGGGCCCAGCCATGACCTGTTCCTCGTCATGGAAGAAAAGCTGCTGCGGGTGATCATGAACCCAGCGATGATCGCGACCTGGCTCTTTGGGCTGCTGCTGGTGATGACACCGGGGATTGTCGGCTGGGATATGATCTGGCCGTGGACCAAGGGATTGTCGGTTCTGGCAATGACAGGGTTTCACATGTGGCTGGCACGCCAACGCAAGAACTTTGTCGCGGGCGAGGGGCTGAAAACCGGCCGCACCTACAGGATGATGAACGAACTGCCGACGCTGTTGATGGTCGTGATCGTGCTGTCCGTGGTGGTGAAGTTCTGAATTATTTGACTCTGACGGTGCTATTGCCTATCTGGGCTTAAGCACCCCGTTCGGGGACCGCATCTAGCGATATATTTGATCAAGGACAGCCAGGTTCGCGCCGGCTGCTACGTGTTTGCATGACAGATGAAACCATCGACGCACCTGAAACAGTTGAATGCCTGACTCTGGCCGAGCTTAAGGCCAACAGCCCCAAAGATCTTCTGGCGATGGCCGAAGAGCTTGAGATCGAGAACGCCTCGACCATGCGCAAGGGCGAGATGATGTTCCAGATCCTGCGCGAACGCGCGGACGAAGGCTGGGAGGTCTCCGGCGACGGCGTGCTGGAAGTGCTGCAAGACGGTTTCGGTTTCCTGCGCTCGCCCGAGGCGAACTATCTGTCCGGCCCCGACGACATCTATGTGTCGCCCGAGATGATCCGCAAATATTCGCTGCGCACCGGTGACACCATCGACGGCGGCATTCGCGCGCCTGACAATGACGAACGCTATTTCGCGCTGACAGATGTGGCGAACATCAACTTCGAAGACCCCGAAAAGGCGCGTCACAAGATCGCCTTTGACAACCTTACGCCGCTGTATCCCGACGAGCGTCTGACTATGGAAACCGACGAGCCCGCGACCAAGGACCGGTCGGCGCGGATCATCGACCTGGTGTCGCCCATCGGCAAAGGCCAGCGGTCGCTGATCGTGGCCCCGCCGCGTACCGGTAAAACCGTTCTGCTGCAAAACATCGCCAACAGCATCGAACGCAACCATCCCGAATGCTATCTGATCGTCCTGCTGATCGACGAGCGGCCCGAAGAGGTCACCGACATGCAGCGGTCGGTCAAGGGCGAGGTTATCAGCTCGACCTTTGACGAGCCGGCAACGCGCCACGTCGCCGTGTCGGAAATGGTCATCGAAAAGGCCAAGCGGTTGGTCGAACACAAGCGCGATGTTGTGATCCTGCTGGATTCGATCACCCGCCTTGGCCGCGCGTTCAACACCGTTGTGCCGTCGTCGGGCAAGGTTCTGACAGGTGGTGTGGACGCCAACGCCCTGCAACGCCCCAAACGTTTCTTTGGTGCGGCGCGGAACATCGAAGAGGGCGGAAGCCTGACCATCATCGCAACCGCGCTGATCGACACCGGCAGCCGGATGGACGAGGTGATCTTTGAA
Organism: Pseudosulfitobacter pseudonitzschiae; assembly: GCF_900129395.1. Lineage (GTDB taxonomy): Bacteria > Pseudomonadota > Alphaproteobacteria > Rhodobacterales > Rhodobacteraceae > Pseudosulfitobacter > Pseudosulfitobacter pseudonitzschiae. The sequence continues at coordinate 216,837 of NZ_FQVP01000004.1, read as the reverse complement.
GAATTCAAAGGCACCGGTAACTCGGAAATCGTTCTGGATCGCAAGATCGCGGACAAACGCGTGTTCCCGGCCATCGACATCCTGAAATCCGGCACACGGAAAGAGGAGCTGCTGGTCGACAAGAACGATCTGGCCAAGACCTTTGTCCTGCGTCGCATCCTGAACCCGATGGGCACCACCGATGCCATCGAGTTCCTGATTTCCAAGTTGAAGCAGACCAAGACGAATTCGGATTTCTTCGATTCCATGAACACCTGACCCTTGGGGGCGTGACCGATGGATACGATTTTTGCCCTTGCCACCGCGCAGGGCCGCGCGGGCGTGGCCGTTGTGCGCGTGTCTGGTCCGTCGGCGCATCACGCGGGTCAGATGCTTTGCGGTGCGCTGCCTGACGCGGGTTGCTTTGCTGTCCGCGCCCTGCGTGCGGGTGACGAACTGTTGGACCGTGCTCTGGTCCTGACATTCGCCGCGCCGCACAGTTTCACCGGTGAAGACGTGATCGAACTGCATCTGCACGGCAGCATCGCCATCCTGCAACGGGTCTTGTCCGTTCTGGGCGGGATCGAAGGGCTGCGGCTGGCCGAACCCGGCGAATTCACCCGCCGCGCCTTGGAAAACGGCAAGATGGACCTGGCGCAGGTCGAAGGGCTGGCCGATCTGATCGACGCCGAAACGGAATTCCAACGGGCCCAGGCGATGCAGACCGTCGAGGGTGCGCTGAGCAAAGTTGTCGAGGATTGGCGCACGCGGCTGATCCATGCAGCGTCGTTGCTGGAGGTCACCATTGATTTCGCCGATGAAGATGTGCCGGTTGATGTGGCGCCAGAGGTCGTCGATCTGCTTGCCGAGGTTATTTTGCAAGCGTCGGACGAGGTTTCGCGGTCCTATGTGGCCGAACGGGTGCGTTCCGGGTTCGAAGTGGCTATCGTGGGCCTGCCAAACGCGGGAAAGTCTACTCTTCTCAATGCGTTAGCTGGTCGTGATGCTGCTATCACCTCGGAATTCGCGGGCACCACCCGCGATGTGATCGAAGTGCGCATGGATCTGGATGGTTTGCCAGTGACATTCCTGGACACCGCCGGTTTGCGCGAGAGCGACGATCATGTGGAAGCGATCGGGATCGAACGCGCCATCGCCCGTGCCCGAACGGCAGACCTGCGGGTGTTTCTGACAGATGATATATCTGCGCTGCCGTTGACGCCGTGGCCACAAGATATTGTCGTCGCTCCCAAGGCTGACCTGCGGAGCGACGGGACAGGGGTGTCCGGTGTGACGGGCGCTGGTGTGACGGATCTGGTACAGGCTGTGAAAGCTGTCTTTGCCGACAAAGTGGCACAGGCGGGCCTGACCTCGCGTGCACGTCACCGGACCTCGCTGCAATCCGCCGTTGCAGCTTTGGAGACCGCGCAAGACCTCGTCAAACAGGGTCCAGAGGTTTATGACTTGGCAGCAGAGGAATTGCGGATCGCGATTCGCAGCCTTGAATTCCTTGTGGGTCGCATCGATGTAGAAAACCTGCTGGATGAAATCTTTTCCAGCTTCTGCCTGGGTAAATGACAGGAGTGTTTCACGTGAAACATTTTGACGTTCTGGTAATCGGTGGTGGCCATGCAGGAGCAGAGGCCGCCCACGCGGCTGCGCGGATGGGGGCGAATACGGCGCTGGTGACGATGACGTTGGCCGGCATCGGCGTCATGTCCTGCAATCCGGCGATTGGTGGCTTGGGCAAGGGCCACTTGGTGCGCGAGATTGACGCCATGGATGGTGTCATGGGGAAGGTCGCGGACAAGGCCGGTATCCAATTCCGTCTGCTGAACCGCCGCAAAGGCCCAGCGGTCCAAGGCCCACGTGCCCAGGCCGACCGCGCAATATACCAACGGGAGATGCTTGCGGCCACTTTGGCGCAGCCGAACCTGACCGTGGTCGAGGGCGAAGTCGTTGACCTGAAAATGTCCGGTACGCAGGTGACGGGCGTTGAACTTGCGGATGGCACATTGATCGACTGCACGACCGTCGTTCTGACGACCGGCACATTCTTGCGCGGTATTATCCATATTGGCGAAGAAAAGCGCTCGGGCGGGCGTATGGGCGACAAGGCTTCGGTTCGTCTGGCGGAGCGGATTGACAGCTTTGGTCTGCCATTGGGGAGGCTCAAGACAGGCACACCGCCGCGTTTGGATACGCGCACAATCAACTGGTCGATCCTCGAAGAACAGAAGGGCGACGATGATCCCGCGTTTTTCTCCTTTGAAACAACGCAATTGTCCGCCAAGCAGGTATCATGCGGTATCACGCACACGAATGAACGCACGCACGAAATTATTTCGAAAAACCTTTCGCGATCCGCGATGTATGGCGGCCATATTGATGGCACAGGCCCGCGCTATTGCCCTTCGATCGAGGATAAAGTCGTGCGTTTTGCCGATAAATCCTCGCATCAGGTGTTTCTGGAGCCTGAAAGCCTGACGGGCAACACCGTTTACCCCAACGGGATTTCAACCTCTCTGCCTGTCGATGTGCAGCAAGACTACATCCATTCCATCGTCGGGTTGGAAGAAGCGGTGATCCTGCAGCCCGGATATGCGATTGAATACGACTATGTCGATCCGCGCGCGCTGGACGCCACGTTGCAACTGCGTGCAACGTCGCATCTGTTCCTGGCGGGGCAGATCAACGGGACAACGGGGTATGAAGAGGCCGCGGCCCAAGGAATGGTTGCCGGCCTGAATGCCGCATGTCTGGCGCAGGGGCGCGATCCTGTGCAGTTTGGGCGTGGGACCAGCTATATTGGCGTGATGATTGACGACCTGACAACGCGCGGTGTGACCGAGCCCTATCGAATGTTCACATCACGGGCCGAGTTCCGGTTGTCCCTGCGGGCCGACAACGCTGACCAACGTCTGACGCCGCAGGCGATTGAACTGGGTGTGGTTTCGGAAAAACGCCGCCGTCTGTTTGAGGCCAAGCGCGACGCGCTTGAGGCGGGTTATCAGGCGATGACGCGCGAGAAATACTCGCCAAAGCAGATCACCGCCGCTGGAATTGCGGTCAAAGAGGACGGCACGCGTCGGACGCCTTATCAGCTTCTCGCCTTTCCGGATGTTCAGTTTTCCGATGTTATTCAGGTTCAGCCCGATCTGGAAACCATCAATCCGGCAATTCAGATCCAACTGGCCCGTGACGCGCTCTATGCAAACTACATTGACCGCCAGCAAAAGGATATCGATCGCCTGCAAAAGGACGAAGCGCATGTGATTCCGGATGGATTCGTTTACGCGGGTATCAGTGGTCTGTCGAACGAGCTGACTTCAAAGCTTGAGCGCATCCAGCCGAGCAATCTCGCCCAGGCTGCGCGGGTTGAAGGAATGACGCCGGCGGCTTTGGCGTTGCTTTTGGCTAAACTGCGGCAGCACAAGAAGAAATCCGCATGACGATTATACCGGACTGGCTGGCTGGCGATGTTTCACGTGAAACATTGCAGGACCTTCAAGGTTTTCACGATCTCTTTCTGAAATGGAATGCCAAGATCAACCTTGTTTCGCGTTCCAGCGCGCCCGAGCTGTGGAACCGGCACATCTGGGATTCGGCGCAGGTTTGGAAGCTGGCGCCAAAATCTGTGCATTGGGCCGATTTCGGCAGCGGAGGCGGTTTTCCAGCCATCATTTGCGCGATTTTTGCGAAGCATGAAGCCCCTGACACCAAATTCACTCTGGTGGAGAGCGACCAGAGAAAATCCACCTTTCTGCGCACCGCAATACGCGAGCTGGGCCTGAACGCGACTGTCTTGGCCCGACGGATTGAAGAGATCGAGCCCTTGAATGCCGACGTTATTTCGGCGCGGGCATTGTCGCAACTTTCCGATTTGCTTGAGTTTGTTGCACAACATATGTCTTCCGAAGGGCAAGCGCTGTTCCCAAAAGGGGAAATCTGGCAGTCAGAGCTTGATGCAGCCCGCAAAGCGTGGACATTTAATTGTATTGCCCACACCAGCTATACGGACGCGCAGGCAGCCGTTTTGCAGATCAAGGAGTTGAAACGTGTCTGACCCAACACGCCCCATCGGACCCAAGATCGTGGCTATCGCAAACCAGAAAGGTGGCGTTGGTAAGACGACGACGTCGATCAACCTTGCTGCGGCGCTGGCCGAGCAGGGGCGCAAGGTTCTGTTGGTGGATCTTGATCCGCAAGGGAATGCATCGACCGGGCTTGGGATCGAGGTAGACGACCGGGTTCTCACGACCTATGAGTTGTTGCTGGAAGACGTCGACCTGGGCGAGGCGATCCTGCCCACGTCCGAGGCAAATCTGTTTATCATACCGGCGACGGTGGACCTGAGCTCTGCGGATCTTGAACTCATGTCCAACGAAAAACGCAGCTTTTTGTTGCATGATGCGCTGCGCCAGATCCAGATGGACCCGTTTGGTTTTGATTATGTGCTGATTGATTGCCCGCCATCTTTGAACCTGTTGACGGTGAACGCGATGATTGCCGCGCATTCCGTTCTGGTGCCGCTGCAATCCGAATTTTTTGCGCTCGAAGGGTTGTCGCAATTGATGTTGACCGTTCGAGAGGTCCGGCAATCGGGAAACAAGGACCTGCGGATCGAAGGTATTGTGTTGACCATGTACGACCAACGCAACAACTTGAGTTTGCAGGTGGAGCAGGACGCGCGCGACAACCTGGGCGAACTGGTGTTCAAGACTGTGATCCCGCGCAACGTGCGCGTGTCGGAAGCGCCGTCTTTTGCGATGCCGGTGCTGAGCTATGACCCCACGTCGCGGGGGGCCAGGGCCTATCGCGACCTGGCGGTTGAATTTATTCGGAACAATGCACGACAGAAAGTAGAGGCCTGAGATGGTACCCAAGGATAAGAAACGCGGACTCGGCCGTGGGCTTTCGGCGCTGATGGCGGATGTGAACGAGGCCGAGAAGGCGACCGTGGAAAGCGTTGCGTCGGGTGTGCGGATGGTTCCGATTGAACAGGTCAAACCGAACCCGGATCAGCCGCGTAAACGTTTTACGCAGGACGATTTGGATGATCTGGCGGCGTCGATTTCCGAAAAGGGCGTGATTCAGCCGCTGATCGTGCGCGAGAAAGATGGCGGATTCGAAATCGTCGCCGGCGAGCGCCGATGGCGCGCGGCACAGATGGCGAAGCTGCATGAACTGCCAGTGATTCTGCGCGATTTTGACGACATGGAAGTGTTGGAAGTCGCGATTATCGAAAACATTCAGCGGGCGGATCTGAACGCGATTGAAGAGGCGGTCGGCTATCGTCAGTTGATGGACAAGTTTGGCCATACGCAGGAAAAGATGGCCGAGGCTTTGGGCAAAAGCCGCAGTCACATTGCGAACCTGTTGCGGTTGTTGCAATTGCCCGACGATGTGGTCGAGTTGGTGCGCAAGGGCGATTTGTCATCTGGCCACGCACGCGCGTTGATCACGGCGGATAATCCCTCAGCGCTCGCGAGGAAGGTTGTGGCCGAAGGGTTGAGCGTACGCGCGACCGAAGCTTTGGTGAAATCCATGCAGGGTCGGGGCGAAGAAACCGCACCCAAAAGTTCCAAACGGGCAGGCGAAACAAAGGACGCAGACACCAAGGCACTCGAAGGCGATCTTTCGGCGGCTTTGGGTATGACGGTTCAACTGTCGCACAAGCCGGGGGCCGAGGCGGGTCAGATGTCGATTTCGTACAAGACGTTGGAAGAACTGGACGAATTGTGCCGGATACTCAGCGGAAGCTAATCCGCAAGCAATTCGCGTAAAACGCCGTTCAAAACGCTAACACCTTGTTCTGTAACGGAAATATTCTTGCCTCTCTGATTGAGCAAACCAAGCTCTGAGAGGTTTTTCAGCGTATCAGGGGCCACAGAGCGCCCCGAAAGCGCCTCGAAACGCGCCAGATCCACGCCATCGGTCAGGCGCAGGCCCATCAAAAGAAATTCGTTGGCCTGATCTTCACCGGTAAGGGCAACATTTGGCAGCTGCCGCAGATCTTCCAGCCAGCGTTTGGGGTTGGTGGGCGCTTCGGTGGCGAACCGTTGGCCGTTCAGGGTCAGGCGACCATGCGCCCCAGGGCCGATGCCGACGTAATCTCCGTAGCGCCAGTAAATCAGGTTGTGCCGCGATTGCGCGCCGTCACGGGCGTGGTTGCTGACCTCATATGCGGGCATGCCGAAATCGGCACAGATGTCGCGGGTCAGGGTGAACATATCTGCGGCGCGGTCTTCGTCGGGCAGGCCGACCAGCTTGCCCGCGTTGTATCGGTCGCCGAAAGCCGTGCCCTGTTCGATGGTCAGCTGATACAGCGAAAGGTGGTCTATCGCCATGGCCAGAGCCTGCTTCAGCTCGGATTCCCAATCAGCCAATGTTTGTTTTTGCCGACCATAAATCAGGTCAAAGCTGACCCGATCAAAGGTTTTGCGCGCAATGTCGAAAGCGGCACGCGCTTCGTCAGCGGAATGGATACGACCCAGCCGACGCAGATCCTCATCGTTCAGTGCCTGAATGCCCATCGAAATGCGGTTCACACCACCGGCGCGGAAATCGACAAAACGTTGCGCCTCGACCGAGCCGGGGTTGGCCTCTAGCGTAATTTCCATGTCGTTGGCGGTGGGCCAATGTTTGCGGATCGCGTCGATGATGTCGGCGACAACCCAGGGCTCCATCAGGCTGGGGGTGCCGCCGCCGAAAAACACGGTGTGCACGATGCGCCCAGGCGTCTGTTCGGCAGCTTTGCGGATCTCCTCCAGATAGGCATCGCGCCACGCCGCATGGTCGATGGTACGTGCAACGTGGCTGTTAAAGTCGCAATAGGGGCATTTGGCGGCACAAAACGGCCAGTGGATGTAAATCCCAAAGCCGCCGTTTTGCCAATCTTCAGTCAAAGCAGCCGGCAATCAGCTTTTGGAACGCATTGGCGCGATGGCTGATGGCGTTTTTGGCCTCAGAGGTCATCTCGGCAAAGGTTACATCGTGGCCAAGCGGTTGAAACATCGGATCATATCCGTGCCCCATCTCGCCGCGCAGCGGCCAAACCAACGTGCCCTCGACCGTACCTTCGAACACTTCGTCGTGGCCGTCGGGCCAGGCCAGCACCAGTGTCGAACAGAATCGCGCAGTGCGGGGTTCGGGGGCGTTGCGTTCTTCCAGAAGATCGCGGGTTTTGGTCATCGCCATCAGGAAATCGCGGCCATTCGGGGTTTCGGCCCAATCGGCGGTATAGACACCGGGCGCGCCATCCAGCGCATCCACCTGAATACCGGAATCGTCCGAAAGCGCGGGCAGGCCGGTCGCCTGCGCGGCTGCATGTGCCTTGATCCGGGCGTTGCCGACAAAAGTGGTTTCGGTTTCTTCCGGTTCGGGCAGCTTCATCTCGGCGGCACCGATGACCTGCACGCCAAGCGGCTGGAACAGGGCAACCATCTCTTCCAGCTTGCCGGCGTTGTGTGTGGCAACCAACAGCCTGTCACCGGTGAATCTGCGTGTCATGCCGTGGCTGCCTTTTGCGCGGCGACCAGTTCGGACACGCCTTTTTCCGCCAGATCCATCAGCTGGTTCATTTGATCGCGCGAGAATGTCTGGCCCTCGGCGCTCATCTGCACCTCGATCAACCGGCCCGTGCCGGTCAGGATAAAGTTGCCATCGACACCAGCTTCGCTGTCCTCGGGATAGTCCAGATCCAGAACCGGCTGGCCCGCATAAATCCCGCAGCTCACAGCGGCAACAGGGTCTACCAAAGGATCAGAGACGATATCGCCCGCTTTCATCAGCTTGTTCACCGCCAGTTTCAGCGCGACCCAACCGCCGGTGATCGACGCGCAGCGGGTGCCGCCGTCGGCTTGCAGCACGTCACAGTCGATGGTGATCTGACGCTCGCCCAGTGCAGAACGATCCACGCCCGCGCGCAGTGACCGACCGATCAGACGTTGGATTTCAACGGTGCGGCCACCTTGTTTGCCCATCGCGGCCTCGCGGCGCATCCGGGTGTTTGTGGCACGGGGCAGCATACCGTATTCCGCAGTGACCCAGCCCAGTCCGGACCCCTTGATAAAGGGCGGCACGCGGTCTTCTATTGTCGCAGTGCACAGGACATGGGTATGCCCGACCTTGATCAGAGCGGACCCTTCGGCATGTTTGGTAAAGCCGGTTTCAATGGACACGGCGCGCATTTCGTCCAGTTTTCTTCCCGAGGGTCGCATGATACATCCTTTGTGTCTGTTGGAGCGGGGATAACGCCCCACGGGCCTGTGACGCAAGTGCGATTGACCTTTTGTGACCCAGCCCGTCTAGTGGCGACGTCGAGGCAAAATATGACAGATACACCAAATATTCTTGAAGAGTTGAATGACCGGTCGCGCGAAGTGTTTCGTCGCGTGGTCGAAGGTTACCTTGCGAACGGCGATCCGGTGGGGTCGCGCACGCTGACGCGGGATTTCAGCGAAAAGGTCAGCGCCGCAACCATTCGCAATGTGATGCAGGACCTGGAGTTCATGGGGCTGCTGGACAGCCCGCACGTGTCCGCCGGGCGTATCCCGACCCAGCGCGGGTTGCGGATGTTCGTGGACGGGTTGATGGAAGTGGGCTTGCCGGATTCCGCCGACCGAGAAAAGATCGACGCAACGCGCGGCGCGGGCGAACGGGACGTGGCCGGATTGCTGGATCGGGTCGGTTCGGCGCTGTCCGGCGTGACGCAGGGCGCGTCGCTGGTGCTGGCGCCCAAGCACGAGGCGCCGATCAAACATATCGAATTTGTCTCGTTGGGCCACGACCGCGCGTTGGGCGTTCTGGTGCTGGCCGACGGCCATGTGGAAAACCGGCTGTTCACGCCGCCGCCCGGACAAACGCCCAGTTCGATGCGTGAGGCCGCGAATTTTCTGAACGCGCTGATCGAGGGCAAGACGCTGGGCGAAGTGCAGTCTGTGATCCAGGTCGAGATCAAGAAACGCCGCCGCGAAATCGACAGCCTGGCCGCCGAACTGGTGCAACAGGGATTGGCCGTCTGGGATGGCGATGACGACCGGAATCAACGGCTGATCGTGCGGGGACGGTCGAATCTGTTGGGTGCCGCGGGCGACGGCGAGGATCTGGACCGCATCCGCACGCTGTTTGACGACCTGGAACGCAAACGTGACATCGCCGAATTCCTTGAACTGACGGAAGAAGGTCACGGTGTGCGCATTTTTATCGGCTCGGAAAACAAACTTTTTTCACTTTCGGGTTCCTCTCTGGTGGTTTCCCCATATATGAACGCGGATCGAAAGATCATCGGAGCGGTCGGGGTCATCGGGCCCACGCGGCTGAACTATGGGCGCATCGTTCCGATTGTGGATTATACGGCGCAATTGGTGGGCAAATTGCTGACCGATAAAAGTTAGAGGTGAAGAATGGCGGAGCCGAAAGACAACGATTTCCTGGACGACATCGACGCGGCAGAAGCAGACGCATACGCGGATGAAATGGCCGAGATCGATGACGAGGCATTGGAGCTGGACCAGCTGCGCGCTGAGCGGGATCAATTGAAGGACCGGTTCATGCGGGCGCTGGCCGACGCGGAAAACGCACGCAAACGGTCGGACAAGGACCGTCGCGAGGCCGAGAATTATGGCGGTTCTAAGCTGGCCCGTGACATGCTGCCGGTGTACGACAACATGAAGCGCGCGCTTGACGCGGCGACCGAAGACCAGCGCAGCGTTGCCGGCCCATTGCTGGAAGGCGTCGAGCTGACCATGCGGGAACTGCTGAGTGTTTTCAAAAAACATGGAATCGAGGTGATCGCGCCCGAAGTGGGTGACAAGTTCGATCCGCAGCACCATCAGGCGATGTTCGAGGCACCCGTGCCTGGCACCAAAGCGGGCGAGATCATCCAGGTTGCCGCCGAAGGGTTCATGCTGCACGACCGTTTGCTGCGCCCGGCTCAGGTGGGTGTGTCGTCGATGCCCGCGTCCTAATACGTTTGAAATTGAAAGTTTGAAGAGGCGGTCAGGTTCTGGCCGCCTCTTTCAGTTTGTAAAGCGCGTCAAGCGCCTGTTTCGGCGTCATCTCGTCAGGATGCAGATCGCTAATCAAATCTAACACGGGGCTTTTCGCTGCTTTGGGTGCGGGCGCGGTGGCCTGCATGCTGAACAACGGCAGATCGTCGATGATTGCCTTTTGCGTGGCACCACCTTCGCGTTCGCCTTTTTCCAGCGCCTCCAGCACAGTGCGGGCGCGGGCGATGACCGAGGGCGGCAATCCGGCAAGCTGTGCGACCTGCACGCCATAGGACCGGTCTGCCGCGCCTTTTTGAACTTCGTGCAGGAACACGACCTCGCCGTCGAATTCCTTGACGGCGACGGTGGCGTTGTCGACATGGTCCAGCTTGCCGGCCAATGCGGTCAATTCGTGGTAGTGCGTTGCAAACAGCGCGCGGCTTTTGTTGCCGTCGTGTAGGTGCTCCAAGGTCGCCCAGGCAATTGAAAGGCCGTCATAGGTGGCTGTGCCGCGGCCGATCTCGTCCAGGATCACCAGCGCCCGGTCGTCTGCCTGATTCAGGATCGCGGCGGTTTCAACCATTTCCACCATGAACGTGGACCGTCCGCGTGCCAGATCGTCAGCGGCGCCGACGCGGCTGAACAACTGGCTGATCACGCCGATACGGGCAGTGGTGGCAGGCACGTAGCTGCCCATTTGTGCCAGCAGGGCGATCAGGGCGTTCTGCCGCAGAAAGGTCGATTTACCAGCCATGTTCGGACCGGTCAGCAGCCAGATGTTCGATCCGTCTTCGGCAGTCAGGTTGCAGTCGTTGGCGATAAACGGCGCACCCGACCCATCGCGCAGGGATTTTTCCACGACAGGATGCCGCCCGCCGACAATGTCAAACGCGCGGCTGTCGTCCACTTGCGGGCGGCACCAATCTTCGGACCGTGCCAGACGGGCAAGGGCACAGGACACATCCAGTTCGGCCAGCGCGGTGGCGGTCTGGAAAATCTCGGCGGCTTTGGCCAAAACAGTGTCGGAAAGCATTTGATAGAGCCGCTTTTCCGTTTCAATCGCCCGATTGCCCGCGTTCAGGATCTTGGTTTCCATCTCGGACAGCTCAACGGTGGTAAACCGCACTTGGTTCGCGGTGGTCTGCCGGTGGATGAAGGTTTCGGACAGCGGTGGCGACAGCATCTTTTCGGCGTGGGTCGCGGTGGTTTCGATGAAATAGCCCAGCACGTTGTTGTGCTTGATCTTCAGCGATGAAATTCCGGTGACCTTGGCGAACTCCTGTTGCATGGCGGCAATCACAGACCGGCCCTCGTCCCGCAGGGTGCGGGCCTCGTCCAGATCGGCGTCATAACCGGGCGCGATAAAGCCGCCGTCGCGGGCCAACAGGGGCGGTTCGGCCACCAGCGCGTCGTCCATCAGGTCGATCAGGTCGTCCATGCCGCCCATACGGGTCAGCGCATCAGTCACGGCCTGTGGCGCATCCGTTCCCAACCCGTCCTGCGCGATTGCCGCTGCCTGTGTCAGGCCATCGCGAATGGCGGTCAGGTCACGCGGCCCACCACGGTCCAGCGACAGGCGCGACAGGGCGCGGTCCAGGTCGGGCACATGGCGCAGCCGCTCGGTCAGCGCATTCGAAAGACTGTTATCAAGGAAAAAACCGACCGCATCCAGTCGGTCCTGAATGATCCGCACATTGCGCGAAGGGCTGGACAGACGCCGCTCTAACAAACGCGCGCCGCCTGCGGTCAGGGTTTTGTCAATCGTCGCCAGCAGCGATCCGGCGCGGCCACCGGACAAGGCATGGGTCAGCTCCAGATTGCGCCGCGTGGCGGCGTCGATCTGGACCTGTCCCAACTGGTCCTCTTGCTGCGGCGGGCGCACCAGCGGGAGTTTGCCCTTTTGCGTGATGTTCAGATATTCGACGATGGCGCCCATCGCGGAAATCTGCGCGCGGTCAAAGCTGCCGAAGGCGTCCAGCGTCTGAACGGAAAACAATTCGCACAGCCGCTTTTCGCCGCCGGTGCTGTCGAATGTCGCGCGCGACAGGGGTGTCATCGAAATCCCGAAATCAGACACTAACTCGGTCAAATCAGGCTCGGACGCATCCATAACGATCAATTCTGACGGTGCCAGCCGGGCCAGTTCCGGCCCCAGCCGCATCTGGTCCAGCGGCATCACCCGGAACGCGCCCGTGGACATGTCCAGCCACGCCAGCGCGGCGGCATCGCGGACTTGGGCAAAGGCGGCCAGATAGTTGTGTTGCCGCGCGTTCAGCAGGGAATCCTCGGACAGCGTCCCGGGGGTCACCAGCCGCACAACGCCGCGTTTTACCACGGATTTGCTGCCGCGCTTCTTGGCCTCGGCGGGGTTTTCCAATTGTTCGCAAACAGCCACGCGAAACCCCTTGCGGATCAGCGTCAGCAGATACCCCTCGGCCGAATGCACGGGCACGCCGCACATGGGGATGTCTTCGCCGTCGTGTTTGCCGCGTTTGGTCAGGGCGATGTCCAACGCCTCGGCGGCGGCGACCGCGTCGTCAAAGAACATCTCGTAGAAATCGCCCATCCGGTAGAACAGCAGCGAACCGGGGTGCGCCTGCTTGATCTCCAGAAATTGCGCCATCATCGGCGTGACCGTCATACCTGCCCCCATGCAAACCAGCGCGACCTTACAAACGCCAGCGGCGGAGCGAAAGCCAAAGCTGATTGAGCGCGGAAGATCGCTCGGTTATGAGGGGTCAACACATTGGAGGAATGTTGCACATGTCGAAGACCAAAGTCACAGCGGAAGAGGCGTTGGCCTTCCACCTTGAGCCTACGCCGGGCAAGTTCGAGATCACTGCAACGGTTCCGATGACCACCCAGCGCGACCTGAGCCTGGCCTATTCGCCCGGCGTGGCCGTCCCCTGTGAAGCAATCGCGCAAAACCCCGAGACCGCCTATGATTATACCAACAAGGGCAACCTTGTGGCGGTTATTTCCAACGGGACGGCGGTGCTGGGCCTGGGCAACCTTGGCGCGCTGGCGTCCAAGCCGGTGATGGAAGGCAAGGCGGTTCTGTTCAAACGCTTTGCCGACGTGAACAGCATCGACATCGAGCTGGACACCGAGGACGCAGACGAATTCTGTCGCGCCGTCCGTCTGATGGGGCCGACCTTTGGTGGCATCAACCTTGAGGACATTAAGGCACCCGAATGCTTTATCATCGAGCAGCGTCTGAAAGAGGAAATGGACATTCCCGTTTTCCATGACGATCAGCACGGCACCGCCGTGATCTGCGCCGCCGGTCTGATCAACGCGCTGCATCTGTCGAACAAGAAAATCGAAGACGTCAAGATCGTGCTGAACGGGGCAGGGGCCGCGGGCATTGCCTGTCTTGAATTGCTCAAATCCATGGGCGCGCGGCACGAAAACTGTATCATGTGCGACACCAAGGGCGTGATTTATCAAGGCCGCACCGAGGGCATGAACCAGTGGAAATCGGCCCACGCGGTGAAAACCGAGTTGCGCACGCTGGAAGAGGCGATGGTGAATTGCGACGTGTTCCTGGGTGTATCGGCCAAGGGTGCCGTGACACCACAGATGGTCGCGTCGATGGCGGACAATCCGGTGATTTTCGCCATGGCGAACCCTGATCCCGAAATCACGCCCGAAGAGGCCCACGAGGTGCGCATGGACGCCATCGTGGCCACGGGGCGCAGCGATTACCCCAACCAGGTGAACAACGTCCTTGGCTTTCCCTACCTGTTCCGGGGCGCGCTGGACATCAACGCGCGCGCCATCAACGACGAGATGAAGATCGCCTGTGCCCACGCTCTGGCGCAGCTCGCACGCGAGGACGTGCCGGACGAGGTCGCGCTGGCCTATGGCCGGAACCTGACATTTGGTCGGGACTATATCATTCCCACGCCCTTTGACCCGCGCCTGATCCACCGCATTCCGACGGCTGTGGCCAAGGCAGGGATGGACACCGGCGCCGCACGCCGTCCGATCATCGACATGGAAGCTTACGAGCTGTCGCTGAAATCACGGATGGACCCCACCGCGAACATCCTGCGCGGCATCAACGCGCGTGCCCGTGCAGCACAGGCGCGCATGATCTTTGCCGAGGGTGACGATCCACGCGTGTTGCGCGCGGCGGTGATGTACCAGAGGTCCGGTCTGGGCAAGGCGCTGGTGGTCGGCCGCGAAAGCGACGTCAAGGCCAAGCTGGAAGCGGCCGGCCTGGAAGATGCGGTGCGCGAGATCGAGGTGGTCAATGCGGCCAACACGCAGCATCTGACCACCTATAAAACCTTCCTCTACGACCGTCTGAACCGGCGCGGATACGATCGGGCGGACATTCACCGCCTAGCGGCGCGTGACCGGCATGTGTTCTCGGCGCTGATGCTGGCGCATGGCCATGGCGACGGTCTGGTGACCGGAGCCACGCGCAAATCGGCGCATGTGCTGGAACGGATCAACAAGGTGTTTGACGCCGATGCCGAACACGGCGCTGCAGGGATCACGGCGTTGCTGCACAAGGGGCGCATCGTGCTGATCGCGGACACGCTGGTGCACGAATGGCCGGACGAGGAAGATCTGGCCAATATCGCCGAACGCGGGGCCGTCGTGGCGCGGCATCTGGGGATTGAACCGCGTGTCGCTTTTGTCAGCTTCTCGACCTTCGGCTATCCGGTGTCCGAGCGGGCCGAGAAAATGGCGGCAGCGCCCAAGGTTCTGGACCGGCGCGGTGTTGATTTCGAATACGAGGGCGAAATGACCGTCGATGTGGCGATGAACGCCAAGTCGCAACAGGCCTATCCGTTCTCGCGGTTGACGGGGCCTGCGAATATTCTGGTGGTGCCGGCGCGGCATTCGGCCAGCATTTCGGTCAAGCTGATGCAGGAAATGGGCGGGGCCACGGTGATCGGGCCGATCCTGTCCGGCGTGGACCGGTCGATTCAGATCTGTTCGACGGTTTCAACTGCCAACGACATCCTGAACATGGCTGTGCTGGCGGCCTGCAAGGTCGGCTGATGGCGATCTGGAATCTCGGGTCGATCAATATCGACGTGGTGTACCGGGTGCCGCATTTGCCGGCGCCCGGCGAAACACTTGCCGCGACCGAGGTGACGCGTGGGCTGGGTGGCAAGGGGGCGAATATGTCCGTTGCGGCCGCCCGTGCAGCGGGGCGTGTGGCGCATATTGGTGCGGTGGGCGCTGATGGCGGCTGGACTGTGGACCGGCTGATGGAATACGGCGTCGATGTGCGCCACATCGCGCGGCTGACGGGCGAGACAGGTCACGCGATCATCGCGGTGGATGGCGCGGGCGAGAACAACATCATTCTCTACACAGGCGCAAACAGCCATTTGGACAGCGATATGATCGGTGCGGCATTGTCATCGGCGGACCGTGGCGACACGCTGTTGATGCAGAACGAAACCAACGGTCAGGCCGAGGCGGCGCAGATGGCCAGCCAGCTGGGGCTGAAGGTCGTTTATGCCGCTGCCCCCTTTGACGCGGATGCGGTGCGGGTGGTCATGCCCTATCTGGACATGCTGGTGCTGAACGCGGTCGAGGCGGCGCAACTGAGCGATGCGCTGGGCGCCGAGCTGGACGATTTGCACATTTCGCAGATCGTGGTGACACGCGGTGCGGAGGGTTGCGACCATTACGACAACATCCACAAAACCAGACAGCATTACCCGTCCGTCAAGGTTGACGCGGTTGACACCACGGGTGCCGGCGACACGTTCACCGGCTATCTGGTGGCAGGGCTGGACCGTGATCTGCCCATTGCTCAGGCGATTGAACTGGCCATGACTGCCGGGGCGATCATGGTCACGCGGCACGGCACCGCCGATGTGATTCCCGACCTGAAAGACATCGAAGATTTCAAACGGGGTTAACTGCCTGGCACGAATGCCGCGTCGTTGCCCCAAAGCTGTTTCACCCGCGCGTCACGACCACAGGCCTCGCGGTAAGCTTTGTATGCATTGGCCTTGGATTTCGGGCCAAAGCGGGTCAGGATCAGGCTGGATTGTTTATAGTAATCCTGATGATAGGCGTCAGCGGGGTAAAACTCTGCTGCGGACAGAATTGGCGTGACCACGGGCTTGCCCAGTGCCGCTTGGGCTGCGGCCTTGGCCTGTTCCGCGGCCCGTTTTTGTTCGGGGTCCGCTGCAAAGATCGCCGTGCGGTAGCTGTCGCCGCGATCACAGAACTGACCGCCCGCGTCCAGCGGATCGACCGAGCGGAAGAACAGGTTCAGCAGCGTATCAGCCTTGACCACATCCGCGTCATAGGTGATCTGCACCGCCTCGTAATGGCCCGTTCCACCCGCCACGACCTGTTTGTAGGTCGGGTTGGCGACGGTGCCGCCGGCAAAGCCTGAAACGGCTTCTTTCACGCCTTTGACCTTTTCGAAATCGGCCTCGACGCACCAGAAACAACCGCCCGCGACGGTCAGCGTTTTCATATCTGCGGCTTGCGCAGTGGAGGACAGGCCGGCACAGGTGGCGGCGATCAAAAACAAACATTGAATAATCATGACAAACTCCCTTTGGTTCAGCATGTAGGGGAAAGGCCGGACCGCTCAAGCAATAGCAGGGCCGGTCACGCCAAGGTGAAGCCGCGTCGAAAGGATCAGCGCATGAAAACCAAACGTATCGCGATGTGGTCGGGGCCACGCAACCTGTCGACGGCGATGATGTACAGCTTTGGCGCGCGGGCCGATTGCAAGGTTGTGGACGAGCCGTTTTATGCGGCCTATCTGAAGGCGTCCGGGATTGACCACCCGATGCGGGACGAAATTCTGGCAGCGCAGCCGACGGATGGGCAACGCGTGGCGGATACACTGATTTCCCCCGTGTCAGAGCCTGTTTTCTATCAAAAGCACATGGCCCATCACATGATCGACGGCATCCCGCGCGACTGGATGGACCAGATGACCAACGTGTTCCTGATCCGTCATCCGGCCCGTGTTCTGGCCAGCTATGCACAAAAACGCGAGGGGCCGAGCCTGAGCGACATCGGGTTTGTCCAGCAGGCGGCGCTGTTCGATGCGGCGGAGGCGCCGGTTGTGATCGACTCAGCTGATATTCGTGACAACCCCGAGGGGATGCTGCGCGCATTGTGCGATGCTGTCGGGATTGATTGGGATGCGGGCATGTTGAACTGGCCTGCCGGTGGCCACGCCGACGACGGTGTGTGGGCGTCGCATTGGTACAACGCGGTGCATCGGTCAACGGGGTTCGCAGGGGCCGAAGGGCCGTTGCCGGATCTGCCGCCCGCGTACCAGGACATCGCCGATGCGGCGATGCCCTATTATACGCGGATGGCGGAAAGGAAACTTAGCCTTTAAGGCGACGGTTGCGCGCGGCCAGCAGTTTCAGGCGCAGGGCGTTCAACTGAATGAACCCTGCAGCGTCTTTCTGGTCGTAAGCGCCTGCGTCGTCTTCAAAGGTCACGTGTGCCTCGGAATACAGCGAGTGTTCGGACCAACGGCCAACGGTGCGCGCCAGACCCTTGTACAGTTTCAGACGCACGGTGCCGGTCACATGTTCCTGGCTGCGGTCGATCAAGGCTTGCAGCATTTCACGCTCGGGCGAGAACCAGAAGCCGTTGTAGATCAGCTCGGCGTATTTCGGCATCAGCTCGTCCTTGAGGTGCGCAGCACCCCGGTCTAGCGTGATCTGTTCAATGCCACGGTGCGCTTCCAACAGGATCGTGCCGCCGGGGGTTTCGTAGATGCCGCGTGATTTCATGCCGACAAAACGGCCTTCGACCAGGTCAAGACGGCCAATGCCATGTTTGCCACCCAGCTCGTTCAGCTTGGTCAGGATCGTTGCAGGCGACATCGCTTCGCCGTTGATAGAGACTGCATCGCCCTTTTCAAAGCCGACTTCGATGTATTCGGGCGTGTTGGGCGCATCCTCTGGGGCGACGGTGCGCTGATAGACGTAATCGGGCGCATCCTGCGCGGGATCTTCCAGCACCTTGCCCTCGGACGAGGTGTGCAGCAGGTTCGCATCGACCGAGAAAGGCGCTTCGCCGCGTTTGTCCTTGGCCACGGGAATCTGGTTCTTTTCGGCAAATTCCAGCAGTTTGGTGCGGCTGGACAGGTCCCATTCACGCCAGGGCGCGATCACCTTGATGTCGGGGTTCAGCGCATAGGCGGCCAGTTCGAACCGGACCTGATCGTTGCCCTTGCCGGTCGCACCATGGGCCACCGCGTCAGCACCTTCGATGGCGGCGATTTCCACCAGACGTTTCGAAATCAGCGGACGCGCGATCGAGGTGCCCAACAGGTACAGGCCTTCGTACAGCGCGTTGGCGCGGAACATCGGGAACACGAAATCGCGCACGAATTCCTCACGGACATCTTCGATATAGATCGACGACGCGCCCATCATCTCGGCCTTGGCGCGCGCTGGTTCCAGCTCTTCGCCCTGACCCAGGTCGGCGGTGAATGTGACGACTTCGCAACCGTATTCGGTTTGCAGCCATTTCAGGATGATCGAGGTGTCGAGGCCGCCGGAATAGGCCAGCACTACTTTCTTTGGCGCGCTCATTGGTTCTTTCCACATTAGGGTTTTGCTGGCCGCGATATAAGGTTTCGGCCCTCGGGGCAAGATTGACCCTTGCACACAGGGCGCTTAGGGCTGGAACGACCTGAAAGGACTGTCATGATGTTCAAAGATGATGCCCGGACCGCCACCGCTGAAATGCGCGCGGTTTTCCCCGCGACCCCGCTGTTGCGCAACGATCTGCTTTCGGCGCGCTATGACGCCGACATCTGGCTGAAACGCGAGGATCTGAGCCCGGTGCGGTCCTATAAATTGCGCGGGGCGTTCAATGCCATGCGCAAGGTCATTCCGGGACAGTCGGTTTTTGTCTGTGCTTCGGCGGGCAACCACGCGCAGGGCGTCGCGTTCATGTGCCGACACTTTGGTGTGCGCGGGGTGATCTTCATGCCCGTGACCACGCCGCAGCAGAAAGTGCAGAAAACGCGCATGTTCGGTGGTGACGCGGTCGAAGTGCGGCTGATCGGTGACTATTTCGACGACACCCTGGCCTCGGCACAGGCATTCTGTGCGCAAGAGGGTGCGCATTTCCTGTCGCCTTTTGACGACGAGGACGTGATCGAAGGGCAGGCGTCGGTTGCCGTTGAGATCGAAGAACAACTGGGCCGCGTGCCAGATCGGATCGTGTTGCCTGTGGGCGGCGGCGGGTTGTCGTCTGGGGTTTACAGCTATTTCGGCGGCGCGACGCAGTACACATTTGTCGAACCTTCCGGCGCCAAAAGTCTGGCCGCAGCGGTCGAGGCGGGTCGGCCGACCGAGGTGAAAAAGGTCAACACCTTCGTCGATGGCGCGGCCGTGGCAACCATTGGTGTGCGTACATTCGATCGTTTGCGCGGCATTTCCCGCAGCGACGTGATCGACCTGTCCGAGGATCGCATTTGCACTACCATTCTGGAAATGCTGAACGTCGAGGGAATTGTCCTTGAGCCTGCCGGCGCTCTCAGCATCGAGGCGCTGGGCGATCTGCGGGACGAGATCCGGGGCAAGACGGTGGTTTGCGTGGCATCAGGCGGGAACTTTGATTTCGAACGTCTGCCAGAGGTCAAGGAACGTGCGCTGCGTTATTCTGGCGTGAAAAAATACTTTATCCTGCGGCTGCCGCAGCGCCCCGGTGCGCTCAAGGATTTCCTGTCGCTGCTGGGTCCGAACGACGACATCGCGCGGTTTGAGTATCTGAAGAAATCGGCGCGCAACTTTGGTTCGGTCCTGATCGGGATCGAAACCAGTGCGCCCGAAAATTTCACCGACTTTTTCGCACGGCTGGATGCGGGCGGGTTCGCCTATACGGACATCACCAACAACGAGACCGTCGCGCAATTCGTCATCTAGGGAGAGAGACATGGACTTTCAGGACAAGGTTGTCGTCGTCACCGGCGGGGCCAGCGGCATCGGAGCCGCGATGGTGCGCAAATTTTCCGGGCTGGGCGCGCGGGTTTGCGTGGCCGATCTGAACATGGACGCAGCACAGGGGCTGGCGGATCAGGTGGGCGGCATGGCGATGCGCTGTGATGTGACATCCGAATCCGACATCGTGGCGCTGTGTGATGGCGTCACCGCCACCATGGGACCGATTGACCTGTTCGTGTCGAACGCGGGGCTGGGTCGTGGGCAACCCGGCCATGCGGCGTCGGCGTCGAATGAAACATGGATGCTGAACTGGAACGTGCATGTGATGGCACATGTCTATGCGGCGCGGGCGCTGTTGCCGCAAATGATCGAACGCGGATCGGGATACTTCGTCAACGTGGCCTCGGCTGCGGGATTGCTGAACCAGATTGGCGATGCAGCTTATTCCGCAACCAAACACGCCGCCGTCAGCTTTGCCGAATCGTTGGCAATCAGCCATGGCAATGACGGGATCGGCGTGTCGGTGCTGTGTCCGCAATATGTGGCGACGCCGCTGATTGATCTGGCCGATGACGATGCTGCGGGCCACCCGTCTTTGATGACTGCCGATGATGTTGCGCAGGCGACCGTTGACGGGATCAACAACAAACAGTTCCGCATTCTGTCGCACCCGGTGGTCGGTGAATACGTCAAGGTGCGCGCCAATGATCCCGACGCCTGGCTGGAAGGCATGCGCAGGCTGAAGATCAAGGCGGAACGCGAGCTGGGTCAGGCGGGGATCAAGGATTTTTACAAGCTGGTCTAGGCCGCCAGCCGCCTGTCCTTCTCGGACAGGAATCGCTGTTTCGACACCTCATAGCTGTGCAGCATCAGGGTGATATCGACCTGATCGGCCTGACCCTGTCGGGCCATCGCCTCGCCTCTTTGGCACAATTGGCAAAAATCGGCAAACCCCAGGTTCAGCGCACAGCTTTTCAGGAAATGCAGGTCATGTTCCAGGGTCTCCGCCCGCGCCGAGGTGCGCAGGCGGTTTGTGACCGCTTCAACCTCTTCGATGAACAGGTCGATCACCTCGTCCATGTCATCGGCGCCGACCTGATCGCGCAATGCGGTCACCTGTGCCCAGTCTATCATCATGGTCCCCAGTTTTGCGTGATCCAAAGGATGCGTCAGACAGGTAAACATCGGGTAAGTGGTCGCAATTTTACGGATGTTTCAGGGCATGATGACCAATCGTTAATGCTGATCCGCCAATACGGTGGGCAAAGACCCCTGATCTGGATCGAACCGCATGCAGCTTGCCACCCCGAACCTCGTCCCACAGGGCGCTGACGACGCGCAGCAGGGCGCGCGGCGGCGGCTGGCACTGATCGTGGACGACAGCCGCTTGCAGCGGCGCATCCTGTGCAGATCGGTGCAGGCGTGGGGGTTCGACGTGATCGAAGCAGCCTCTGGCGATGCGGCGCTGGAGATTTGTCGTGATGTGACCCCTGATCTGGTGCTTAGCGACTGGATGATGCCGGGGATGAACGGGCTGGAATTTTGCGACGCCTTTCGCCAGCTTCAGGGCGATGATTACGGCTATTTCATCCTGCTGACCTCGAAATCCGAGAAAGAAGAGGTCGCCCGCGGGCTTGAGGCCGGGGCAGATGATTTTGTCAGTAAGCCGGTGGACCTGAACGAATTGCGCGCGCGGATCGCGGCCGGCGACCGCATCTTGCAGATGCAGCGCGAGCTGACGGGCAAGAATCACTTGATTTCAAAGACCCTGCAAGAGCTTCAGCGCCTGTACGACAGCATCGACAAGGACCTGCTTGAGGCGAAGAAATTGCAACAATCGCTGGTGCGCGAACGGTCCGTTGTCCTGGATCAGGGGCATGTCTCGCTTTTGCTGCGACCCAGCGGTCATGTGGGCGGCGACCTTGTGGGGTTTTTCCGCGCGGGCGAGGATCACCTGGGGCTTTATGCCATCGACGTGTCGGGCCACGGGATCAGCTCGGCGCTGATGACGGCGCGGCTGGCGGGGTATCTGTCGTCCACCGCGCCGGAACAGAACGTAGCGCTGGAGCTGCTTGGCGATGGCAGCTATCGCACCCGCCCGCCGCTTGCGGTGATGCAGACGATCAACAACCTGGTGCTGAACGAAATGGACACAGAGCATTATTTCACAATGCTTCTGGCCGACGTGGATCTGAGTACGGGCAAAGTGGCACTGGCGCAGGCCGGGCATCCGCATCCGGTCGTACAGCGCCGCAATGGCCAGATCGAGACCGTCGGCTTGGGTGGTTTTCCTGTCGGGCTGGTCCACGATGCCCAATTCTCGCAGTTCGATCTGCAACTGCACAGGGGTGACAGGCTGCTGTTGTGTTCGGACGGGGTGACCGAATGCCCGAATGTCGCCGCCGAATTGTTGGATGAGGCGGGGTTAGAGACGATCATGCGCGATCTGCACGGGATCACCGGCCCCGCATTTTTCGAGGCGCTGGTCTGGAAGCTAAGCGAATTTGCCGGCCATCAGGACTTTCCCGATGATGTGTCGGGCGCGCTGTTCGAATATCAGGTCCGCCCAGACGCATAGCGTTGCAGGAACATCCGGTCGCCGTCGTTGCCAAGGCTGTCGATCGCCACGTTCCACGGCAAGACCAGCGTTACATGGTCCGGTTCGACCGGATCGCAGATGCGCCGCGTTGGGCGGGCGACAAACACCGTGCACAGCTTTTCGGCCCAGAGGTCATATTCGGGCATATAGACAAACCGCCGGAATGCGCCCAGCCGCAGCGGCTGCGCGATGGCCCAACCGGTTTCCTCCAGAACCTCGCGGTGCAATGTTTGCACCGGGGATTCGCCCGGATCAATGCCCCCACCGGGCAGCTGGATGTCCAGCCAGTCGCCTTGCTGACCCGTCAACAGCACGCCGCCCGGCACCGGCAAAATCGCATAGGCGCCAGAACGTTGGGTGTATTTCTGACCTTTGATCGGGGGTGGTCCCACGCGTCGGATCATGGCTTGCCCCTTTTACTGCGGATTGCGTCGCCTATATTGACGCGATATGCCAACGACCGGCGCATAAGGAAACCCCAATGACACTCGGAAACCAACTCGTGTGGGACGACACGGTCCTGCCTTTTCAGCTTGATGCCTCGGACATTCGTGGCCGCGTGGCGCGGCTGGACGGTGTGTTGGGCGGTATTCTCAAACAACATGACTATCCCCCGCAGGTCGAAGCACTGGTCGCCGAGATGGCGCTGCTGACGGCTTTGATCGGCCAGACCATTAAACTGCGCTGGAAGCTGTCGCTGCAAGTGCAATCCAAAGGTCCGGTGCGGATGATCGCGACCGATTACTATGGTCCGTCCGAAGAGGGCGAACCGGCCCGCATCCGCGCCTATGCCAGCTATGACGCGGACCGGCTGACGGATGGCGCCCCGTTCGACAACATCGGCGAGGGCTATTTCGCGATCATCATCGATCAGGGTCAGGACATGGCCCCCTATCAGGGCATCTCGCCGCTGGTCGGTCCGACGCTGTCGGCCAGCGCCGAGGCCTATTTCGCCCAGTCCGAGCAGCTGCCGACACGGTTCCAGCTGAGCTTTGGTGAAAGCACCGAAGGCAATGGCGAGCCGCATTGGCGCGCTGGTGGTGTGATGTTGCAGCATATGCCCGAGGCGTCGCCGCTGATGGCCAAGGCGCCGGGCGAAGGCGATATCCTGAAGCCTGCGGACCTGTTGCACGGGGACAAGCAAGAGAACTGGAACCGCGTGAACATCCTGCTGGATACGGTCGAAGAGCTTGAGCTGATCGGCCCGCAGGTGCCGCCGAACGACCTGCTGACACGTCTGTTCCACGAGGAACTGCCGCGCGTGTTCGACCCGCAAGCGGTGCGTTTTGGCTGTACCTGTTCGGAAGACCGTGTACGCCAAAGCCTGTCGATCTATTCGGCGCGCGACATCGAAACGATGACCACCGACGACGGGCGCGTGACCGCTGACTGCCAGTTCTGCGGTGCGCACTACGACCTGGACCCGAAAACGGTTGGCTTTGATGCAGAAAAGGCGCCCGGTGACGATTGATCTGAACGCCATCAAGGCCGCGCTGGACCGTCCGGGGCGGCCGTCTTCCGATTTTGACCTGAACCCTGACACGGTGCTGCCCGAGGGGCGCAAGTTGCGCCCTGCGGGTGTGCTGGCTGCGGTGGTCGAGGGCAAGACCGAGCTTGAATTGATCCTGACCACGCGGTCGTCTGCGCTGAAGCATCATCCGGGGCAGATTGCCTTTCCGGGGGGCAAGCAGGAAGAGACGGACGCCGATGTGACCGCCGCCGCCCTGCGCGAGGCGCACGAGGAGATCGGTCTGCCGCCCGAACTGGTGCAGGTGCTGGGCACGTTGCCCCCGCATGAAACCGGCACCGGCTTTCTTGTTACGCCGGTTCTGGCCTATGTCGGCGAGCCGTTTCAGGTCTTGCCCGAAACCGGCGAAGTCGCCGAAGTGTTCCGGGTGCCGCTGAGCCATGTGTTGAACCCTGACAATTACCTCACCCAATCACGGCGCTGGCGCGGGGTGATGCGCACCTATTACACGGTGCCTTACGGTCCCTATTACATCTGGGGCGCAACCGCGCGTATGTTGCGGGCATGGACCGACCGGATGACATGAAACTGCCCGCCGATGTGCCCTGGCTGAACGATGCCGGGGCGCTGGCGCTGTGTGCCGCACTTGAGGGTGCGGGGTTTCAGGCGTTGTTCGTGGGCGGCTGCGTGCGCAACGCGGTTCTGGGCGTTCAGGCCAGTGACATCGACATTGCCACCGATGCGACACCCGATCAGGTGCAACAGGTCTGCAAAGGCGCTGGGTTCAAGACGATTCCGACCGGTGTTGATCACGGCACGCTGACGGTGGTGATCGGCGGTAAACCCTATGAGGTCACCACCTTCCGCAATGACGTTGAAACCGATGGCCGACGCGCGGTCGTCGCCTTTTCCACCGATGTGACCGAGGATGCCCGGCGCCGTGATTTCACGATGAACGCGCTTTATGCCCGCGCCGATGGCACGCTGGTCGATCCGCTGGGCGGTTTGCCCGATGCGCTGGCGCGGCGGGTGGTGTTCATCGACGATGCCGCCGCCCGTATCCGCGAGGATTATCTGCGCATTCTGCGGTTCTTCCGGTTTTCCGCATGGTACGCGGACCCCGCGCATGGCTTTGACGCGAATGCGCTGGCGGCGATTGCGGACCATCTGGACGGGCTGGCGCAGCTGTCCGCCGAACGGGTCGGGGCCGAGATGACCAAGCTGTTGGGCGCGCCTGATCCTGCACCTGCCGTGGCGGTGATGGAACGGGTGGGCGTGTTACCGCAAGTGTTGACCGGCGCACAGGCGCGTTGGCTGGCGCCGCTGATCCACGCCGAATCCATGCTTGACCTGTCACCCGATCCAATGCGCCGGCTGGCGGTTCTGGGGGGCGAGGATGTGGCCGACCGGTTGCGTTTGTCACGGGCGGATGCGCGGAAACTCGCGGTTCTGCGTGAGCTTGCGGGCACTGGCGAAGGGGCCGCCGAACTGGGTTATCGCCACGGACGGAACGTCGCGCTGGATGTGATTGCACTGCGGTCCGCGGTGTTCGAAACGCCTGTACACGTGGACGATGCGGCCGCCGCGGTCCGGGGTGATGTGGCAAGGTTTCCAGTCGCCGCGCGTGATCTGATGCCTGCGCTGCATGGACCGGAACTGGGTGCAAAGCTGAAAGAGCTGGAGGCGCGCTGGATCGCTTCGGACTTTAAGCTGACCCGCGCGCAGCTTTTGGGCTGACATTCCCTGGCTTTCCGGCTATCTGGTATACAGACAAGGAGAGTGCGACATGTACCGCGGGATTTGGTTTTCATAACCACAGCTGATTGAACGGGCTGCAAGCGTGCGCAGACCCCAGTTGAATTCCGTCTTTCCTACAGGTCCCTCATGTTCAAATATTTCGAAAACCTCGTCGATCCCTATGCGCCTTTTGCCGAAACCAACACACCGCCCACGCGGTTGTGGCCGTTCATGCGCGAGTATGCCAAGCCGTTTAAAACAGTGTTTATTCTGGCGGGCATTCTGTCCATCGTCATTGCCGCGATTGAAATCGGGCTGATCTATTACATGGGGCGGGTCGTTGACCTGCTGCAAGGCACGCCCTCCGAAGTCTGGGCCGCGCACAAGGTCGAGCTGATCGCGGTGGCGATCTTTATCCTGACCTTGCGGCCGCTGATTCAGTTGCTGGACGTGATGCTGCTGAACAACACGATCATCGTGAACTTTGGTACGTTGATCCGCTGGCGGTCGCACAAGCATGTGCTGCGTCAGTCCGTTGGCTGGTTCGAAAACGACTTTGCCGGGCGCATCGCCAACCGCATCATGCAAACGCCCCCCGCCGCCGGCGAGGTGGTGTTTCAGGTGTTTGACGCGATTTCCTATTCGCTGGCCTATATGATTGGTGCCGCCGTCCTGCTGTCCACGTCCGATCCGCGGCTGTTGCTGCCGCTGGTGATCTGGATGGTGTTGTACGGTCTGCTGATCAACTGGACGACCCGGCGTGTCGGTCCGGCGTCCAAGGCGGCGTCGGATGCGCGCAGCGCGGTCACGGGCCGCGTGGTCGATGCCTATACCAACATTCATTCGGTCAAGATGTTCGCCCACCACGACAGCGAACTGAACTATGCCAAGGAGGCGATCGAACACACGCGCAAGACGTTCCAGACCGAGATGCGGATTTTCACCACCATGGATTTCGCGCTGGTGGTGCTGAACGGTCTGCTGATCGTCGGCGTTGTCGGCTGGGCGATTGCGCTCTGGGTTCAGGGGCAGGCGTCGGTCGGCACGGTGGCGGCGGCCACGGCGCTGGCGCTGCGGCTGAACGCGATGACCGGCTGGATCATGTGGGCGTTGACCACGTTCTTCCGTGAACTGGGTGTTGTGGCCGAGGGTATGGAAACGATTGCCCAGCCGGTGACGCTGGTGGATGCGCCCAAAGCAAAGCCGCTGGTGTTGACCGACGGGCGGATCGAGCTGAAGGGGCTGACGCACCATTATGGCCGCGCCTCGGGCGGGCTCGAGGCGATTGATCTGACGATCCAGCCCGGTGAAAAGGTCGGTCTGATCGGACGGTCGGGTGCGGGCAAGTCGACACTGGTGAAACTGTTGCTGCGCTTCTACGACCCCGAAAGCGGCCGGATCGAGATTGACGGTCAGGACATCACCAAGGTGACGCAGGACAGTCTGCGGCTGAGTGTCGGTATGGTACAGCAGGAAAGCAGCCTGTTGCACCGGTCGGTGCGCGAAAACATCCTGTACGGCAAACCCGACGCGACCGAGGCCGAGATGATCGCAGCGGCCAAACAGGCCGAGGCGCATGATTTCATCATGACGCTGACCGATCCGGCTGGAAATGTCGGCTATGACGCGCAGGTGGGCGAACGCGGTGTAAAGCTGTCGGGCGGGCAACGTCAGCGGGTGACGCTCGCGCGGGTGATCCTGAAAAACGCCCCGATCCTGTTGCTGGACGAGGCGACAAGCGCGCTGGACAGCGAGGTCGAAGAAGCGATTCAAGGCACGCTGTACAAGATGATGGAGGGCAAAACGGTGATCGCCATCGCGCACCGTCTGTCGACCATTGCCGAAATGGACCGCATTCTGGTGCTGGACGCCGGAAAGATCATCGAAGACGGCAGTCACGACGCGCTTTTGGCCAAGGGCGGACTATATAGCCAGTTCTGGACCCGCCAGTCGGGCGGTTTCCTGAACCCAGAGGACCCGGCATGAACATTGCCAAATGGATACACGCCTTTCGCCCCGCCGACGGACCTCCCCCCCAGAGCTTGACGCCCTTCATGCGCTGGGCCTTGTCGGGGGCGTGGCCCGCGCTGTGGATCGCTGCGTTTTTCTCGGCGGCGGCGGGCACGGTCGAGGCGGGGACGGCGTGGATTCTGGGCAAGGTGATTGACGCAAGTTCGGCGCTGGGACCGGAGGGGTTCTTTGCGCCGGACAACCTTGTCCTGATCCTGGGCGCGGTTGCGTTCTTCCTGCTGGCGCGGCCCTTGTTGTTCGGCCTGTCCTCTTCGGCAAATGCGATCGTCGTACAGCCGAACCTGAACCCCCTGGTGCTGTCGCGCCTGCACCGCTGGACGCTGGGGCAATCGGTGCGGTTCTTTGACAACGATTTCGCAGGGCGCATCGCGCAAAAGCAGATGCAGACCGCGCGGGCGGTGACGGATGTGGTTGTCGAGGTGATCAACGTCGTTGCCTTTGCGCTGGCGTCGCTGGCGGGGTCGATGCTGTTGCTGGTGGCGATTGACTGGAAGATCGGGCTGGGATTCCTGGTGTGGCTGATGGGGTATTTCCTGATGATCCGCTGGTTCCTGCCGCGTATCCGCCTTCGGTCCGCGGCGCGGGCCGGCGCGCGGGCGATGGTGTCGGGGCAGATCGTGGATACGATCACCAACATCAAGACGGTCAAGCTGTTTGCCCACGACGATCACGAAGACCGCGCGGCGCTGGGCGCCATGGGCAACTTTCGCCGGACCGCGCTGGACTTTGGCTATCTTTCGGCGGGGTTCCGGTTTTGCCTGATGACGCTGGCGGGGCTGTTGCCGGTGCTGCTGCTGGGCTGGACGCTGATCCTGTGGAAACAGGGCATCGCGACCCAGGGCGACATCGTCGCTGCCGGTGCCGTGGCCATCCGTATTGCGCAGATGACAGGCTGGGTCAGCTTCACGCTGATGGCGATCTATTCCAGCATCGGCGAGATCGAGGACGGCATTCACACGCTGACCCCGCGCAACCGGACCGAAAACAACCCCGATGCGCGTGATCTGGACGTGGAACGGGGTGGCATCGTTATCAAGGACCTGGATTTTGCCTACGGACGCGACGTGGGCGGGATCTCTGGCGTGAACCTGCACATCGAGCCGGGGCAAAAGATCGGCATCGTCGGCGCGTCGGGCGCGGGGAAATCTACCCTCGTGGCGTTGCTGCTGCGGCTCTACGAGACCGAAGGCGGCACGATCAGCATCGACGGGACCGACACCAGCACCGTGACGCAGGAAAGCTTGCGGCGCAGCATCAGCATGGTCACGCAGGAAACGGCGATGTTCAACCGCTCGGCCATGGACAACATACGATACGGCCGCCCCGAGGCGACGGACGAAGAGGTGTTTCAAGCCGCCCGCGAGGCCGAGGCGCACAGCTTCATTCTGGATCTGGAAGACCATAAGGGCCGCACCGGCTATCACGCCCACCTGGGCGAGCGTGGCGTGAAACTGTCCGGCGGCCAACGCCAACGGATCGCATTGGCGCGCGCCATCCTGAAAAACGCCCCGATCCTGATCCTGGACGAGGCAACCAGCGCGCTGGACAGCGAAGTCGAGGCGGCGATTCAGTCCGCGCTGGACCGGGTGATGCAGGGCAAAACCGTGCTGGCCATCGCCCACCGGCTGTCGACGCTGACCGAAATGGACCGGATCATCGTGATGGATCAGGGTCGTATCGTCGAGGACGGCAGCCACGAGGCGCTGCTGAAAGAGGGCGGGCTGTACGCGCAGTACTGGAACCTTCAGTCTGGTGGGTTCCTGCGGACCGAAGCGGCAGAGTAGGACCGCACACGAAAAAGCCGCCCGATGATACGGGCGGCTTTGGTGTTTCAGGTGGCAAAGCTTAGGCCAGCTTCGGTTCCAGCTCGACCGACCACAGTTCGACATCGGCACTGTCCATCAGGCGCACGGTCATCACACCGGTGTCGGCGGCGATGTCGACCTTGCCAAAGAATTGCATCCCGTCGCTGGGCGGCAGGTTGGCCTGACCCGGCTCGGGGTGCTTGGCATAACGGACCTCGGGGCCGAATGTGTTGTCATAATCGCTGGGGCCAAAGGTGCCCGCGTGCAGCGGGCCTGACACGAATTCCCAGAACGGTTCAAACTCCTGAAACACTGCGCGGTCTGGCGAATAATGGTGCGCAGCCGTGTAGTGCACATCGGCGGTCAGCCAGACGGTGTTGGTGATCTCGGCGGCCTTGATGAAAGACAGAACCGCCGCGATGTCTTTTTCGCGGCCCAGCACGGGACCGTCCCCGTTCGCACCGTTTTCCATGTTGTCGCCGTCGCGCACCATCATGCCGATGGGCATGTCCGACGCGATGACCTTCCACGTGGCCGTGGAATTCACCATTTCCCGCTTCAGCCATGCCAGCTGATCGGCGCCAAGGAACGGCGTGCCTTCCGCTTCGGTGTTGGCGGTGTTGTCGCCGCGATAGGTGCGCATGTCGATGACAAAAATGTCCAGCAACGGACCGTAGGACACCTTGCGATAGACGCGCATCGGCTCGGCCAGCGATTGGCGCGTCGGCATCATTTCGTGGAACGCACGGTGCGCGCGGGCAGACAGCGTTTGCATGGACTTGACGGTATAACGGTCGTCTTCGGCCAGAACCTCGTCGGGATACCAGTTGTTTGTTACCTCGTGGTCGTCCCACTGGGCGATGATCGGAACGGCGGCGTTCAGCGCCTTCACGTTCTTGTCCATGTAGTTGTACAGGTGCTGACCGCGGAATTCGTCCAGCGTTTCGGCCACTTTGGTCTTGGCGGGGGTGACGATGTTCTTCCAAAGGGTGCCGTCGGCCAGCTCGACCTCTTCTTTCAGCGGACCGTCGGCATAGACGGTGTCGCCCGAGTGCAGGAAAAAGTCCGGGCTGTGGTTCAGCATGGTGGCATAGGTGGTCATGCCGCCGCGGTCCTCGTCGATGCCCCAGCCCTGGCCTGCGGTGTCGCCCGACCAGACAAAGCTGATGTCGCGGTTGCCCATGGGGGCGGTGCGGAACGTGCCGGTGGTGGGTTCGGACAGTGTGCCATCGGCCAGATCGGCCATGGTCACGCGGTAAAAAATGTCCTGATCGCTGGGCAGGCCGGTCAGGGCCATCTTGCCGGTGTAGTCGGTGGGCGTGCCCACGGCCAGCGCGGGTACGGCACGTGCGTCGGTCATGCTTTCGGTGGTGGCCCATTCCACCAGCATCTTGGCCTCGCGGTCGGCGCGGCTCCAGATCACAGCGCCGTCATGGGCGACATCGCCGGACATCACACCGTGGGTGATCATCGGGCGCGATTGGGCGCGCGACAGGGACGGCATGGACATGGAAACGCCAAGGGCGGCGGTGCCCAGCAGGGTCTGGCGGCGGGTGTAGGTAATGCGTGGCATCGGATGCTCCGTGGATGAATGATATCCCGGAGCGATGCGCGGTTTTGGTAACAGACGGATGATGGTCAGACGACAGAAATGCGAAACGTGCGCGGCATCCCTGATCGTGCACTGCCCGTCGAGGGTTTTTCAGGCATGGCACGGTCAGGAAAGCGGCACATTGTTGGTTTGCCGATCTGTTTCGGCCTGAGTCTAACGGAAGTTGTTGCTTCCCTTGTCTCTCATACGTCCAAATTCCTTGGACATATCAAAGTTCGACGACTCCTGGTGACCACTGCGTTTGCCAGTCGTCGCATAGATGATCGCAGCAACCAATCCGAGGGCAAGAAGCCCAAAAACAAGCATGTCGATACTCATGTTCTGATCCTCTCTCTCTAAGTGGGTCTGGGGTCTCAACACGGCAGTGCAGCGTCGGTTCCATGATTTAATGGTTGAATCAATTTCAAATAATCACGGTTGCGTTAATACATCGTTAGCAATGCGGCCCTCAGACCAGTTCTTCCGGGACGGCTGGCAGGTTGCGGCCAAAGTGGCGGGCAGGCGCAATCGGGAATGGCAGGACAAAGCCGGATCGCTGTTGCGGGGGCAGTTTGGCGTTCTGTACAGCCAGCTTGCGCCATGCAGATGTGGCGGTGTTCAAATCGTGATACTCGGGCCCTGCATCATTGGGTAGCCAGTGGGAAAAGCTTCTTGATTTCAGTTCCTTAACTGTCTGCTGGTCGGTCAGATGGGTGCCCACCTCGGTGTCCCAGCGCATGCTGCGTCCGTTCAGGTTGGCAGACGAAATGATCGCATCCGTTTCGTCAAAGATCGAAACCTTGGAATGCAAATAGATCATTGGCGCATCGTAATGCGCTGCGCGACCGCTGTCCTTGTCCAGTTTGACAGGACGGGCGGGGGACATCACGAGACAGCGTTTGCCAAAGGCACGCGTCACTTTTCTCACGGATTTCGCTTGCAGGTACTCGCCAAAACGCGCGTCGCTCTTGGTTGAATGTTCAAAAGCCACGTCGTCGGGGGCCGCGGGCAGGACCAGAATCAGTTTCAGATCGGGTTTTTCACGCGCCGCGCGCGCCAGCGCCTTGGTGATGACGCGGCTGCGGAAATACTGGCTTTCCAGATAGATCAGGTGTTGCGCCTTGGCGATCAGCTTCAAATGCGTCTGTTCGATCCGGTTCAGCACCGGGCGCGGCGACATGTGCAGTGCGGCGTTGTCGTGCTTGCGGGACAGGGTGCGCAACAGCAGGGGCAGCGGTTGCGGGGCGCGGGTGCCATTGGTGACCGCCAGCATTTCGAACAAATGGCGCTGGGCCTGTTCCACGATCGGGCCTTCGCACATGATCTGTGTGTCGTGCCAGGTTTGCGGACCCTCGCGTTGGTGCTCGGGCGTGTCATAGCGACGTTCGTTCACGTCCAGACCGCCGAGCATCAGCCGCTTGCCATCGGCGACAATCAGTTTCTGGTGGTGCGTGGTCGGGATCAGCGCAGGAAACTGCCGCAGGCCGACCTTCAGCTGGGGATGGTCGCCTGAAACATACTGGCCCAGCCCCGGCGCGTGCTTCAGTTGCATGGCTGCTTCTTGCTGGGGCAGCGCGTTCAGCCGTTTCACCTCGGCACGGATCTCCGAAATGATCTTTGGCCAGAAGAAGATGCGCGGCAGCCAGCCGACCCGCGCGGGGTGCATGGCGGGCACGATGTCCAGAAGATGCGGATTGCCCGATGCCTCGCCGGCCAGGATCATTCGGTGTTTGGCAAGCCATGTGCCGCGGTGCAGGTCGGGACGGATGATCGGGTCAAAGTCGGTCAGCAGCATCCGGAACCGCACACCGCGCCGCAGGGTGTGTTCGATCAGGTCGAACCACGTATCGCCAATCTCGCGTGCGCGTTCGGAATACAGCGGTGTCGCGGGGTCAAACACGCGAAAGCCTGCCAACAGCTCCTCTTCCGCGTCCAGAAAAAGGGTTTCAAGCGCGGGATAGGCTTCGGATGCCGTGAGGAAAATCCGTGCCTTTGCCGGGTTTTCCGAGATCATGACAGGGGGTCAATGGTCGGCAGGTTCGTGAAACACGTCTTCGACATCAAAGGTCACCTCGGTCCGGTACAAACGGTCTGTCGAGGTGGTCTCGACCTTGCCGTTCAACTGCGTTGCAAATGCCCGGATCAACTGCGCGCCCAACCCAGCGTCGTTGGGTTTCATATCCTGGATGTCCGCGCCGACCGAGTTTTCGCAGACCAAACGCGCTGACCCCGCTTCCAGTTGCTTGAGTGACACAAAAAGATGCGGTTTTTCGCCCTCCGGCGCCCCCATGAAGGTCAGCGCGTTGGTGCCCAGCTCGGATGCCAACAAGGTCAGCGGCACTGCCTGGTCCGGGAACAGGACGATTTCGTCGAACTCGTGGCGATAATCCAGACCTGCCGGACCGTTCGAGGCAACCAGCCGTTCGAACAGGTCAGGTATCAGCGTGCCCGCGTTGGTGCGGCTCAGGTTTTCGGTCTGGTAAACGCTTTTGTGCACCGATGACAGGCTCATGACCCGTTCCTGCAACCGACGCAGGATATCGCGCGTTTCCGGTTCGGAAGCCTTGCGGATCTGCATGTTCATGATCGACGAGATCAGTTGCAGGTTGTTGCGCACCCGGTGGTGGATTTCCTTCAACAGCACGTTCTTTTCACGCAGCGCGTCTTCCATCTGTGCCTCGTCGTCGAGCAGGTGAAAGGCCATCTCGGCCAGCGCATCCTCAAGATCCTGCAACTCGGCTGACAGGGAAAACTGGTCTGAAGTGGTCGGCAGCCGGCGTGTGCGCGAAAACGCCTGCACCTTGTTGCGCAGGTTTTTCACGTGGCGCACGACCAGCCGGTCGACCGCGTAATAGGCCACCGCCAGGCTGGCCACGAACATCAGGAACGGAAACAGCATCGGTGCGCTGGAAAAACGCCCGATTGCAGGTTTGCGGTATTCGACCGGCCAGGCGGCCAGCGCATAGACCAGGCCGGGCATCACCGGCACCACGGCAAAGGCCTGTTCCTGGCCGAACTGGTTCTTGGACACAAAGGTCTGCGTCCAGTCACCGTCCAGCCGCTCGAATTTGAAATCCTGCGGCAGATAGATCGTTTGGTCCGCTGTTGACGACACCGTTGTCAGAACGTCGCCACGGTCATTGTATGTGGTCAGGCTGAGCGGACGGCGCGTGGTCGAGGGTTGCCATGGCACACCAAGCCCGGTGCGCGGCAACGACATGGCGATATAACCGCGAAAGGTTGCATCCTGATACGAGGGGTAAAGCACGTTGATGGCCCCGTTTCCATCCGTGCCGTTGTTGTGGGTGGGGTCGATCCACATACGTGGCGCTTCGAACCGCTGTGTCAGGTTCGACCAGCTGTTTATGTTAATTTCGGTGCCGCCAGAGGAACACACCATGTTTCCGTTCGGGTCCAGAAAACCGACGAAGGAGTAGCTTCCGGTTTCCTTGATATATTGGGCCAGGTAATTGCCGCAACGCTCCGGTTCGACCAGCATCAACTGCAACACGGCAGTCAGCGCCTCGGCCGCGCCAAAGGCGCGTTCG
This sequence comes from Pseudosulfitobacter pseudonitzschiae, assembly GCF_900129395.1. Taxonomy (GTDB): domain Bacteria; phylum Pseudomonadota; class Alphaproteobacteria; order Rhodobacterales; family Rhodobacteraceae; genus Pseudosulfitobacter; species Pseudosulfitobacter pseudonitzschiae. The sequence goes on along the minus strand of NZ_FQVP01000004.1, from coordinate 182,170 downwards.
AACACCTGCCGCTCGGATACGGCGGCGGTGTTCGTCAGCGCCAGCAATGCCAGTTCCGACCGGTTGTCCACTTCTCGTGACAGATCGTGGGTTTGCAAGACACCCATGACGCCGATGGGCAGCAGTGCCAACGCAAGAAAAGCCGCGACCCTAAGCCTAAGGCCGCGCGCAAGCGCCCGGGTCGACGATGTGTCGCGTCCCGGGTCTGACATCAGAACGCGGAAGAGCCGTTCGCCGCTACAACTGCGACCGTTGCCCTGTCGGTCATGATCATCGAATCCTCGTCATCAAGGTGCATCAATTCCGCCAGACGCTTGCGCCCCCGGTTGGCACGGCTTTTGATCGTCCCAACGGCAACACCGCACATCTCGGCTGCCTCTTCGTAGGAAAATCCAGAGGCCCCCACAAGTACAAGTGTCTCGCGCTGTTCGTCGGGCAGCTGGGCAAATGCCTTGCGAAAGTCGTTCATTTGCAAGCGGCCATCGTGCGCAGGCTTTTCAGCCATGTTGCCGGTGTGAACGCCGTCCACATCCGCAACCTCGCGTTTTACCTTGCGACGGCTGGAGTAATAGGTGTTGCGCAGGATGGTAAACAGCCAGGCACGCATGTTGGTGCCTTCCTGAAATTTGTCGATATTTGTCCAGGCTTTGACGACGGTATCCTGCACCATGTCATCGGCCACGGCGCCGTTGCGCGTCAAACTCAGGGCGAACGCCCGCAATGCCGGCAGATGGTCTACCAGCTGATTTCTCGGATCTGAATCGCTCATTTATGGTCACCTGACCCTTTTTGGCTGTCCTGCTCTTGCAGCTGCGCAAGCAGTTGCTTGAAGCGATCGGGAACCTCTTCCTCGACCTTTTCCTGAAACACACGACGCAGGTTGTCGTCTATCTGCTTGCGTGTCCCGGAATTCGGTTCGTTATTTGCCATTGTGGATTTCGCCTAATTTCAGAAATGTACTTTTGCGCACTTAGTTGGGAACTAAACACGGCATGCTGCGTTTGGTTCCCAAGAAATTCGAAATTCGGGGAAATAATATGACTTCTGAAAATACTGGCTTGGACCGTTCCGCCGAGATTGGCTCGGTGTTGCCATATCTGCGCCGCTACGCGCGTGCGCTGACTGGTTCGCAAACGGGAGGTGACCGGTATGCCGCCGCTGCTCTGGAAGCGATCCTGGCCGATAGCAGTGCGCTGGACCCAAGTCTGAGTGTCAAGACAGGTCTGTTCAAGGTGCTGCATGTCATCTGGCAGGCCAGCAAGGTCGATACGATGGACAGTTCCGACGACATCATGGAAGGTGCCGCGCAAAAGCACCTGGCAAAACTGACCGACAACACCCGCGAGGCGTTGTTGCTGCACACCATCGAGGAATTCGATTTTGGCGGCGTGGCTGATATCATGGGCGTGGACCGTGACGAGGCTGAACACCTGGTCAATGTCGCACACCGCGAAATGGCCGACAGCATCGCGGGTCGCGTCCTGATCATCGAGGACGAGCCGATCATTGCGATGGATCTGGAAAACCTTGTGGGTGATCTGGGTCACCGCATCACCGGCATCGCGCGCACCCGCGACGAAGCTGTGAAACTGGGCGGTGCCGACAAACCCGACCTGATCCTGGCCGACATCCGGCTGGCCGACAACTCGTCCGGCATCGACGCCGTGAACGATCTGCTGGGCCAGTTTGGCAACCTGCCGGTGATCTTCATCACCGCCTATCCCGAACGTCTGCTGACAGGCGAACGCCCCGAGCCTGCGTTCTTGATCTCAAAGCCCTACAAGGAAGATCAGGTGAAATCGGCTGTCAGCCAGGCGATGTTCTTTTCGACAACGGCGACGCTAAAGGTCTGATACCCGTCCCTTCGCGGATCAGCCGGAATTTGCCCGTCGCAGAAATGCGGCGGGCTTTTGCGTGTCTGACGCGTTGAAACGGGGGCAAAGGGCACGCATGTTGAACGTATAGAAAGGCGTTTGATATGCAAAAAACCGATGTTTTGATTGTCGGGGCTGGGCCAACGGGATTGGTTCTGGCGCTTTGGTTGCAGGCCCAGGGGATCACCGTCCGCATCATCGACAAGACCAGCGCACCCGGCACCACATCGCGGGCGATGGTGGTGCACGCCCGCACGCTTGAGTTGTACCGTCAGATGGGCATGGCCGATGCCGTGGCGGCCGCCGGACATCCCAGCCGCGTGGTGAATATGTGGGCGCGCGGCAAGCGCCGCGCGCAGATCGACATGCGCGACTTTGGCGGGGACATCACCCCCTATCCCTATCTGTTGATCTATCCGCAGGACCATCACGAGGCATTCTTGTGTGACCAGCTTGCCGCGCGTGGATTGTCCATTGAGCGCAACACCGAGTTGCTGGACGCCAAAGACGAGGGCGACCATGTCACCGCCAAGCTGCGCGGCCCCGATGGCAAGACCCAGACCTGCACCGCCCGGTTCATGGTGGGGGCCGACGGCGCCGCATCGACCGTACGCAAGGGGCTGGGTGGGAAATTCAAGGGCGGGACCTACAGGTCGTTGCTCTATGTGGCGGATGTTGAGGTTGCGCAGGACATGTTCAACGGCAACGTCCACCTGTCCTTTGAGGAAACCGATTTCCTGTTGGTCTTCCCCTATGGCACCGAGGGAAAAATGCGGCTGGTGGGCAGCATACGGCCCGAGCGGGTGGCGCGCAGCGTCGATCTGAACTTTGAGGATGTGGGCCGCGAGAGCCTGCATGCCCTGGGCATCCAGGTGACGCATCTGAACTGGTTCTCGACCTATAAATCGCACCACCGAATGACCGACCGTTTCCGGCACGGGAATATCTTCCTGGCCGGAGATGCCGCGCATATTCACAGCCCCGCAGGCGGGCAGGGGATGAACACGGGCATTGGCGACGCGATCAACCTGGCGTGGAAGCTGGCAGCAGCGGTCAATGGACGCGGCAATGATGCGCTGCTGGAAAGCTATCACGCCGAACGCGCGGCCTTTGCGCGGACCCTGATCAAGACCACCGATCAGGCGTTCAACCTTGCCTCGCGCAAGGGCAGCGTCTTTGGTTTCATGCGCACCTATGTGGTGCCGAACGTCGCCAAGCTGGCCTTTGGTCTAGCCTCGGCCCGTGCGGCCATGTTCCGCGCCATTTCCCAGGTGGCGATCACCTATGCCGACGGACCCTTGGGTGCGGGCAAGGCGGGGGAGGTGTCAGGCGGTGACCGCTTGCCTTTCGTGCAACTGGACAAGGGGGACAATTTTGGTCCGCTCGCCGACATCATCTGGCAGGTGCACGTTTACGGCCAGCCGACGGATGCGCTGCACACATGGTGTTCGGACCGCGATATTCCGCTGCATGTCTTTGGTTGGAACGCTGCCTGCGAGGCTGCGGGCCTTGAACAGGGCGCGGCCTATTTGCTGCGCCCCGACACCTATGTCGGCTGTGCGGCTCCGCAGGGGGATACGCAGCTGTTAGAGACTTATATGGCAGGCCTGGGGCTTTAGCTGTCGTCTTTTGGTATAAGCCCGATGTTGCCCAGCAAACGCTCGATGTCGCCGGTGCTGAACGGCATGGCGACCCGATAGCCATCATAGAGAACTTCGGTGAAACTGGGGTTCTCGACGCCGACGCGCACGGCTGTGACTGCGCGTTCGCTCAGAAGGTCCATCAATTCAGGGTCGACACTGCTGGCCGCGCTGCCCAGCAGGAAAACCACGTCTTGCGGGCCGTCCTGTTTCAACGTCTTAACCGCTTGCGGCACGTTATCGACGCGGCGGATGGTCGACGCTGGAATGCAGTCGAGGAGGATCTGGGACAGATCCTCTGTAATCAAAATATCGCCCTGCACGACCAGGAATTTCGTCGTCATTCACTGTCCCCTAAATTCGTGACAGGTCTTCTATATGGAACATTCTTCAGCGTCGCGCATTAAACTATGACATAGCTCTAAAAAGGTTTTTCGTACCATGGCGACCAAATGCGCGAACTGCCCGCTGCAACGCAGTGATGTGTTCGTTGACCTGAATGAAGAAGAAATCCGGTACATGCAGAAGTTCAAAGTGGGCGAGCTTGAGGTGAATCCAGGCACGCCTTTGCTGATGGAAGGGTCAAACAGCCCACAGCTTTATACAGCGCTGCGCGGCATGGGCTTGCGTTACAAGACACTGGAGAACGGCAACCGGCAGGTGATCAACTTTGTCTTTCCGGGTGATTTCATCGGCCTTCAGGCGGGTATCATGGGCGAAATGCAACATTCGGTCGAGGCCACGTCACCGATGACCTTGTGCGTCTTCGACCGCAGTGAATTCTGGAGCTTTTTCAAATCCCACCCCGAACGTGCCTTTGACCTGACGTGGATGGCCGCCGCAGAAGAGCATTTTCTGGGCGAGGCGCTGGCCTCGGTTGGACAGCGAACAGCCTATGAGGCAATCGCCTGGGCGTTGTGCAAGATCATGCTGCGCGGGCAGGCGTTGGGATTGGCGCGGGATCGGGTGATGCCCTTGCCCTTCCGGCAACAGGATCTTGCGGATGCGCTGGGCCTGTCGTTGGTCCACACCAACAAGACACTGAGCAAATTGCGCACGCGCCAACTGGCGAACTGGAGCGATGACGCGCTGATCGTCAATGATCTGGGCGCCTTGGCCAAGGCCGCTTGCATGACGCTGGAACCTTTGATGAAACGTCCGATCATGTAGGCGTGTCGTCAAGATTCGAGCAAGTCCGGGACCCGCTGCACGCCCCTGCAGAGGGTCTTTTGTTATTGGGACTCCGCCGCCAGCACATCATCCTTGACCTGACCCCAGGCGATCAGCGCAAAGACCACCGTGCCACCAACGATATTGCCCACCAGCACCGGAATGAAAAAGCCGAACACAGCCTCGGTCGGGCCAAGCAACCCTTGCACCGCAAGATAGGCCATTTCGACCGACCCCGCGACGATATGGGTAAAATCACCCGCCGCGATCAGCCATGTGAATGTCAGAATGATGAAGAACCCGGATTCGTCCGCCTGCGGCAGCATCCACACGATGGCCGCGACCAGAATGCCCGCCGGAATTGCACGGAAAAAGCTTTCGCCCGCAGGCATATGGATCGCGTGTTCGGACAAGGACAGCAGCGCAGGCCCAAGGTTTTCAGGGATCGCGGGCGTATGGGCATAAAGCGTCGCGATACAGAACGCGCCCAGCACGTTGGCCCCCAGCACGATCCCCCACAGCCGCGCCACGCAGGCGAAATTATGCACCGTCGGTTTGACCATCAGCGGCAGCACCGTGGTGATGGTGTTTTCGGTGAACAGTTGCATCCGGCCCATGATGACCAGCAAAAAGCCCAGCGAATAACCAAAGTTCTCGATCAGGAACGACCACGGCGCATCGGGCAGATAGGTCCGCAGGATCGCCTCGCCCAGCACCGAAAAGCTGATCATGATACCGGCGGCCGTCCCGGACCAGAACAGCGACCGCTTGGTGCGCGCCAGCTCTTCCTCGCCATCGCGGCGGATGACTTCGTAGATCAGCTTTGACGACAGTTTGGCCGCGGCTTCGACTGACTCGCGTTCGGTTTCTTCTTCAAGAGGCACCGCACCGGGATCGTTCTCGTGAATAGATACCATTTTATGTTCGTCCCAGTTGGTCATCGGACTTTAACACGCGGACCTCTTGTTTGGTTCCCGATTATCTGTTGCCATTGTCGTATAGGTGTTCTGCTCCACATTGCAGCCTGACACTTTGGAGAGATACATGTTCGGATCGCGCGCCTATATTTTGAAAATCGCACAAGACGTGCGATCCAGCTATTGGTTTATTCCCTCGACCTTGGTGGTTGCCGCTCTTTTGCTGTCCGAACTGACCCAGTGGATCGACCACAACCCGGATATTCTGCCTGTTGCGCTGCCGGATGATTTTCTGAACACACAGGTGGACGGCGCGCGCCAAACGCTGGCGGTGATTGCGCAATCGATCATTGGGGTCACGGGTGTGATGTTTTCGATCACCATGGTGGCGGTGTCCTTTGCCTCTGGCAACTTCGGGCCGCGGCTGATCGGGAACTTTATGCGCGATCGTGGCAACCAGATCAGCCTGGGCCTGCTGATTTCCGCCTTTGTCTATTCGCTGATGATCCTGCGCGCGGTGCAAAGTTCGGGGGCGGACGGGCTGGAGTCCTTCGTGCCGCAATATTCGATGCTGATGGCGTTGTTGCTGACGCTGGTGTCCGTGGGCACGCTGATCTATTTCCTGCACCATATTCCCGAAACCATCAATGTATCGAACATCTCGGCCGCGTTGGGGCGCAGGTTGGCGCGGGGGATCGAACGGATCATCGACAACCACGCCGAACGGACCCCTGAAGCCGAAGTGCAGCCTGAGAAGAACGCGACCGAGACCGAGCTGAGCCTTGGACGTGCGGGCTATATCCAGCAGCTGGATCTGGCGGGTCTTTTTGAACTTGCCGAAGAAAACGACTGGGTGATCCATGTCGCCGTCGAGATCGGCAGCTTTGTCAGCATGTACGAAACGGTCCTGACCGTCTATTCGGCCAGCGCACCCACCGCAGACCAATGCGACAGCCTGTGTTCCAGCTTTGCCGTCGGCGAAGAGCAGACCGAAGCGCAGGACATCACCTTTATGATCGACCAGCTGGTCGAGATGTTGGCGCGGGCCCTGTCGCCGGGGGTGAATGATCCATTTACCGCGCTGAATTGCCTGAACTGGCTGCGCAACGGCATCAGCGTCGCCTTGCAATACAAGGGCGGGCTTGCCCCCGTGCAGCGGGCGCGAGTGCAATACCGCAGCCTGACCCTGCAGCATTTGCTGAACATCAGCTTTCGTGCCGCTGCACCCTATTGCATGCCCGACAAGATGGCGCGCGACCACTGGATGTTCTGCGTGCGCAGCCTGATGGACGCGGCCACGGGTGAACATAAAAAGACCGTGGCCAAGCTGCTTGAGGAATTTGAAAAAGCCTGAGCGCGGCCATTTGCCAAACCGGATCACTTGTCGCACAACTGCGGCACTGCTGATTGAAAGGTTCCCGTCATGCGTTTCGTCTTTCCACCCGCTCCCCAGGCCGCTCTGGCCGTTGCAGGCAGCACCGACCATTTTCCGGTGCGGCGCGTCTTTTGCGTCGGGCGCAACTATGCGGCCCACGCCCGCGAGTTCGGCAATGACCCCGACCGTGATCCGCCGTTCTTTTTCACCAAGCCGGCGGACGCGGTGGTGAACACGCCCTGCACCGTGCCCTATCCGCCGCTGACCGAGGACCTGCATTTCGAGATCGAGCTGGTCATTGCCATCGGAAAGGGGGGCGCAGATATTTCGGCTGCGGATGTGCCTGATCATATCTGGGGCGCTTCGGTTGGTATCGACCTGACCCGCCGTGATTTGCAGAACGAAGCCAAGAAGATGAGCCGCCCGTGGGACTGGAGCAAGGCCTTTGACCACTCCGCGCCGATCGCCCCGATCGTGCCGATGGCCGATGTGCCTAGCCTGACGCAGGGGCGAATCTGGCTGGCCGTGAACGGCGAGATCAAGCAGGACGCCGACATCGCCGATCTGATCTGGCCGGTCGCCGATCACATTGCAACGCTGAGCCAGGCGATGACGCTGGCCCCCGGTGACATCATCATGACGGGCACGCCTGCGGGCGTGGGCGCCGTGACACCCGGTGACGTGATGACGGGCGGTGTTGATGGCATTGCAGAACTTGAAGTGACAGTGGGGCCGCGCGCATGACGCTTGTCCTGCACAACTATTTTCGCTCGTCCACGTCGACACGTGTGCGGGCGGCGCTGAACCTCAAGGGGCTGGATTATGACTATGTGTCCTATGCGCTCTTGAAGGACGAACAGCGCGGGGCCGCGCACTTGGCGCTGAACCCGCAAGGGCTGGTGCCGACGCTGGTGACAGATGACGGTGCGCTGCCGCAGTCGCTGGCGATTATCGAATGGCTGGACGAAGTTCATCCCGAACCGCCCTTGCTGCCTGCCGACGCCTGGGGCCGTGCGCGGGTGCGGAGTCTTGCACATATTATCGCCTTAGATGTACATCCCGTGAACAACCTGCGCATTCTCAAACACCTTGAAACCGAATACGGCGTCGATGCCGACGGCAAGGCCGCGTGGTTCCGCAAGTGGGCACAGGCGGGCATGGAGAGCCTTGAGGCGCGGCTTTCGTCAGAGGCTGAAACCGGCACCTTTTGCCACGGCGATACCCCCGGTCTGGCCGATCTGTGTCTGTTTGCCCAAGTGCTGAACAACGGACGGTTCGGCGTGGGGCTGGATGCCTATCCGACCATCGCGCGCATTCACGCGGCCTGTATGGCAATGCCTGCGTTTGAACGCGCGGCCCCCGCGAACCAGCCCGACGCCACCTGATGCGACACCGTGGCACGCGGCCTTCGTCAGGCTGCGTGCTACTCTGGGTTCGGACAATGCTGAAGCCAGTTGATCGGAGTGACCCCATGAAAACGATGTTCCGCGTTCTTGCCATCTTCGCCCTCGCCACCCCTGCCTTTGCCGACAGTCACGCAGCGGGGGATGCCGACGCCGGGGCCAAGACCTTTGGCAGATGCAAAAGCTGTCACATGATCGCCAACGGCGACCAGGTGATCGAAAAGGGCGGGCGCACCGGGCCGAACCTGTATGGGGTGATCGGGCGTCAGGCGGGCACTGCCGAAGGATACACCTATCAAAAGTCCATCGTTGAAGCAGGCGAGGCCGGATTGGTCTGGGACGAGGCATCGCTGACGGAATATATCGCCGATCCGCGCGAATTCCTGCGCGAATTTCTGGACGATTCCAAGGCCAAGTCGGGCATGTCCTTCAAGTTGAAGAAAGGCGGCGCTGATGTGGCTGCCTATCTGGCGCGCGTCGGGCCCGAAGTTGCACCGGCAGAGGCAGATGCCGCAGAGGCACACGCCGACAGCGACAGCTAAGCATTCAACGCGCGGTGCGGGCCTGTGCCTGCGCCGCCAGTTCCGGCAGACCGTTGCGGGTATAGACCTCGGCCAGCATCCGGTTCAGCGGCACGCCGTCGGGATCATAGGTGCGCCGCATCTCCAGCACTTGCTGCGCCCGCGCCACGTCGCCGTTTTCCATCAACGCATCCAGATGGATCTGGTCAAACAGATCGCGCTGGGCGTGGCTGCCGCCACATTCGGCCAGGCGGGGCAGGGCAATGCCCAGCAGCCGCGTGGCCTCTGACCAGTCGCGGTTGGCATGGGCGACGATTCCTTGGGCAGCGGGCAGGGCCACTTCGGCCCATGCGCGGTGGTCGTGCCGGGTGTTGTCGGCGGCGCGGTCCAGGATCGCCTGCATCAACACATCCATCGCCGCGCGATCTTCGGTGCGCCCCAGTCCATACAGGTATTGCAGTGTCAGGAACGGGCTGACCGTATCGGCCCCGCGCTGTGCCACATGCGCCACCACATCGGCCCAGCGGTCGCCCACGTCAATGCCCGCAAAGTCCAGCCGTGCCAGCAGGGACACCGCCCCGACCTGATCCTGACTGTAGTCCTTGGCCAGCCCCCAGACGTGTTCGTCATAGGCTTGCAGCACATCCTCGTGCCGCCCCTGGCTGATGTAGAACAGCGCCAGATGCCACCAGTTGTGGCTGCGCATAAAGCTGTTCAGATCCTGCCACGTGTCCGCGACGCTTTCCAGAAAGACGATGCCACCGGTCACGTCGCCGCGCGTCAGATAGATATGCGCCAGCGCGTGATGCGCCCACGGGTCGTCATTGCGCAGCCGCATCGAGCGGCGTGCGGCGGCTTCGGCCTCTTCCAGAAGGTGACATTCCTCGTAGCCGAACGCCAGCATGCCATGGGCATAGGCGATGTCCTCGGCCCCCGGGAAGGCGCGGGTGGCGATGCGCAGCATCGCCGGAAAATCACCAATGTTGAAGGTGTGGTACTGGCCCAGCTTCAGCATCACCATATCGCGCGGGTAACGGCGGATGGTCTCTTCGCACAGGGCAATCAGCTCGGGGATCTTGCCGTCGTGGAAAAGCCGTGCGGCGTGCACGGTCGCCTGCTCGCGGGGGGTGGCATTGGGCGCGGCAGCTTCGGCGGCTTGCAGAAAAGGGGCTGCAAGTTGCGGGGCAATGGGTGCCTCCAGCAGCATGTAGAGGATCGCGGCATAGGCGTTGATCAACGCACAGTCGGGTGCTGCCTCGGCGGCCTTCAGCACATTGGCCGCCTTGGTCTGAAAGCTGATGAAACCGTGCACAAAGTCGTCGATGCCTTGCAGGGCGGCCTCATCGGCACCGGTGACGGGCAGGCCATACAGGTCGGTCATCTCAGGCATTCAGGTCCCTCCAGCAGGGCAACAGGTCGTCCGGCTCAGCGTGGGCCAGATAGACGCCGCGCGCAATGGCCCGTGACAGACAGACCGCGGCGGCATGGCCGATCACCGACAGGTCGCGGTGGTCGTCCTGCATGGTCCGCGCGCCGGTGGACAGGGCAAAGACCAGATCGCCGTCGCCCGGACTGTGCGCAGGCACGCAAGCGCGTCCGATGCCGTCATGCGCCGCCCATGCAACGCGCTGGCACTGGGCCTTGGTCAGGTTGGCATCGGTGGCAACGATGGCGATGGTGGTGTTGGCGCGTTCGATCACCGCGCTGACCTTGCGGCTGTCCAGCGTGCGGCCCAGTCCACTGGCGGGGTCGGGGCCAAGGCCGCCAAACTCGCCGTCGATCTCGAACGGCGCGGCCCAGAAGTGTTTGTCGCCCGGCGTGGTCACGGCCCCCATCGGGTTCGCCGCGACCAATGCCGCCACGGTCGTGCCATCCGGCAAAACAAGCGAAGCCGAGCCAAGCCCACCTTTCACCATCGCCGTCATCGCCCCGGTGCCTGCACCGACGCTGCCCAGGTCAAAGCTGTCGCTGGCGGCATCCAGCGCGGCACGGCCCAGGGTGCGATAGGGGTTTTCGTTCCAATCCTTGTCACCGCCCGACAGCAGGTCAAAGATGATCGCGCCGGGCACCAGCGGGATCACGGCATCGGCAATCCGGTAACCGCGCCCCATCGCCCGCAGCCCGTCAACCACACCCGAACAGGCATCCAGCCCATAGGCCGAGCCACCCGACAGCACCAGCGCATCAACCGCCGCCACCGATTTGTCGGGTTGCAGCAGATCGGTTTCACGCGTGCCGGGCGCACCGCCCATGACGGCCACCGAAGCGGTGAACGGCGCATCGGCGGTGACGACGGTGGCCCCCGATTTCAGTGCCTGGTCGGTGGCGTTGCCGACACGCAGGCCGGGCACGTCGGTCAACAGGTTGCGGGGGCCGGGTGTCATCATGTCAGATCCGTGGTTTCGGGGCGGCTGTGGCAGGATTGCCGGTGTTCGGCACGCCCTTGGGTTCGATCAGCAGCACCTTGCATTCGGCTGCGGCGCGGGGCCGGTGGGTGACGCCGCGCGGGACGATAAACAATTCCCCCGCGCCGACAGGGTGCTGGGCATCTTCCAGATCCATCACCATCTCGCCTTCGAGCACCAGAAAGAAATCATCGGTGTCTTCGTGCAGGTGGAACGGGAATTCGCCCTGGAATTTGACCACCATCACGTCGTTGTCGTTGTAATCGGCCACGACGTGTGGGTCCCAATGGGTGCTGAACTGCGCCAGTTTCGATGCCAGATTGATCGTCTTCATATGCAGCGTCCTCCGTCCACTTCCATTGCAACACCGGTGATCATGCTGGCCTCGTCCGAGCAGAGGAACAGCGCGGCATTCGCCAGGTCTTCGGGTTGCGAAAAGCGGCCCAGCGGGATCGTCGCAAGAAACTTGGCACGCATTTCCGGCGTGTCCTCGCCCATGAACGATTTCAGCAGCGGCGTTTCCCCGGCAACAGGGTTCAGCGCGTTGACGCGCACGCCGCTGGGGGCCAGCTCGACCGCCATGGTGCGGGTCGCGGTGATCATCCAGCCCTTTGACGCGTTGTACCAGTTCAGGTTCGGGCGCGGCGATACGCCGGCGCTGGACGCGATGTTCAGGATCGCGCCGGTGCCGCGTTCTTTCATGTGGGGAACAAGGCTGCGGGCGGTCAGATAGACCGACTTCATGTTGACGTTGAACACGCGGTCAAAGTCGTCTTCGGTCACGTATTCCATCGCCTGTGGCAGGTGGGTGATGCCCGCGTTGTTCACCAGAATATCCACGTGGCCCAGCGTCTTCAGCGCCACATCGGCCATGGCCTGCACCGATGCGCCCTTGCCCACATCGACCTGACAGTATTCCGTGCCCAGATCGGCGGCCACTTTCGCGGCCCCGTCACCGTTGATATCGGCCACCAGGACGCGGGCGCCTTCGGCGGCGAACCGGCGCACGATGCCTTCGCCAAAGCCCGACGCCGCGCCGGTTACAATCGCTGTTTTTCCGTCCAATCGCATGTCATTCCTCCCTGTGAATACGCCCTAGCCGTGATGGGCCGCGACGGTTTTGAGCGTGGAGAAGCCATAAAGCGCTTCAAAGCCTTTTTCGCGGCCATGGCCGGACTTGCCGCTGCCGCCGAACGGCAATTCGACCCCGCCCCCCGCGCCATAGTTGTTGATGAACACCTGACCGGCGCGCAGTGCCTTGGCCAGACGCATCTGCCGCGCGCCGTTGGCGGTCCAGATGGCGGCAACCAGGCCATAGTCGGTGCTGTTGGCGATCTGCACTGCTTCTTCTTCGGTGTCGAAGGGGATCAGCACCTGTACCGGGCCGAAAATCTCGTCGCGGGCCAGCGTGTGATCGGGCGGCACGTCGGCGAACAGCGTCGGCAGCACATAGGCCCCGTCGTCATGGGCGTTCTGCAACTGGCCGGTCGCGGCGATGGTCAGGTCCGCGCCCTTGTCCAGAAAGCCCTGCACGATGTCGCGCTGGCGGTTGGAAATCACCGGACCGACGCGCAGGTCGTCCATGGCGGGGCCGACGGTCAGCGCGCGATAGGCCTCGGCCATGCGGTCGCGCACGGCGTCATAGACACCGCGTTGCACCAGAATGCGCGAGGACGCCGAACAGGTCTGGCCCGCGTTTTGGATGCCCGCGTTGACCAGAAACGGCAGCGCCGCATCCAGATCGGCGTCGTCAAACACCAGCTGGGGCGACTTGCCGCCCAGCTCCAGCGTCACGGGCACCACGTTGGCCCCCGCCGCCTGTTGCACCAGCGCGCCGGTGCGCACCGAGCCGGTAAAGCTGATGTGGTGAATGCCGGTGTGGCTGGTCAGGGCGGCGCCTGCCTCGACGCCAATGCCCGTGACGACGTTCAGCGCTCCATCGGGCAGGCCCGCGTCCTGACAGATACGGGCAAAGGCCAGCGCGGTCAGGCATGCCTCTTCCGCCGGTTTGAGAACACAGGCGTTGCCCATGGTCAGGGCCGCCCCGACGCTGCGCCCGATGATCTGCATCGGATAGTTCCACGGCACGATATGCCCCGTGACCCCGTGCGGTTCGCGCAGGGTATAGACAGTGTAGCCGTCCATATAGGGGATTGTCGCGCCATGCACCTTGTCGGCGGCCCCGCCGTAGAATTCCATGTAACGGGCCAGCGCAATCGCATCGGCGCGCGCCTGTCCCAGCGGTTTGCCCACGTCGCAGGCCTCAAGCTCGGCCAGTGCGTCCACGTGGTCCAGCACGCGACGGCCAATCTCGGTCAGGATGCGGCCCCGTTCCAGCGCGGTCATGCGGCCCCATGCGCCGTCCAACGCTGCCTGAGCAGCCGTGACGGCGGCGTCGATGTCGGCGCTGGAACCGCGCGCGATCTGCGCCAGTTCGCTGCCGTCCGACGGGTTGACCAGCGGGATCGTTTCGCCGCTGGCGCAGGGCTGCCATTTGCCGCCGATCAGGATTTCAGTGGGGTCAAACCAAAGGGGGTTGGGCATGGGGACTGGCCTTGTCTGTAAGGTCGGGCAGCGTGGGCGCCGCCGCGAGCAAAGTTTGCGTATAAGGGTGTTGCGGGTCGGAAAAGACCTGTTCGGTCGGTCCGTGTTCGACAATCTGGCCGGACTGCATCACCAGCACACGGTCGGTCACCGTGCGCACCACGCTCAGGTCGTGGCTGATGAACAGATAGGTCAGGTCGTATTGGCGGCAGAGGTCTGCCAGCAGATCAAGGATCTGCGCACGGACAGAGACATCCAATGCGCTGACCGCCTCGTCAAAGACGATAAGTTCGGGGCGGATGATCAGCGCCCGTGCGATGGCGATGCGCTGGCGTTGGCCACCCGAGAACTGGTGGGGATACTTGTCGGCATCCGCCGCCGACAGGCCCACAGCCTCTAGCGTTTCGGCAATCAGGTCGGTGCGGTCCTGCCCCTTGGGCGGGTCGTCCAGCAGGAAAAACGGCTCGGTGATCAGGCGTGATACACGGTGGCGCGGGTTGAAGCTGCCGTAGGGGTCCTGAAACACCACCTGCATGTTGCGGCGCACGGCAAGGTTCGCGCGGCCCGCCGAAAACACTGGCGCGCCGTTCAGGGTGATGCTGCCGGCTTGCACGTCTTCCAGACCCAGAATCGCCCGTGTCAGGGTCGATTTTCCGCACCCGCTTTCCCCGACCAGCCCAAGGCGTTCGCCCTTTTTGATGTCAAAGCTGACGTTGTTCACCGCGCGGAAGGTGCCCGGCGCGCCAAACACGGATTTGCGCGGCGTGCGGTAATCGCGGCTGACACCATCGACCCGCAACAGCGGCGCGTCGGACGTCAGCGGCGGCAGATCCACCTGATGCGTCGAGGCCGCAAACAGCAGTTTGGTATAGGGGTGCTGCATGTTGTGCAGCAGGTGCGCGGTGTCGCCCTGTTCTACGATCCTGCCATGTTGCATCACCACGATGCGGTCGGCCATTTCGGACACCACCGCCAGATCATGCGTGATCATCAGCAGGCCCATGTCATCCTCGCGCGCCAGTTTGGCCAGCAGTTGCAAAATCTGCGCCTGTGTCGTCACATCCAGCGCCGTCGTCGGTTCGTCCGCGATCAGCAGCGCGGGGCGCAGGGCGATGGCCATGGCGATAACAACCCGCTGGCGCTGGCCACCGGACAGTTCATGCGGGAAACGCCCCAGCGGAAAGCGGTCCTGGGGCAGGCCGACGCGGGTCAGGGTATCGGCCGCGATCCTCATCGCCTCGGCGCGGGTGCCGGCACCATGGATCAGGATGGTTTCGGCCACCTGGTCGCCGATGGTTTTCACCGGGTTCAGCGCGGTCATCGGTTCCTGAAACACCATGCCGATGGCATTGCCGCGCAGGGCGCACATCTGCGCCTCGGTCTGCGTCAGCAGGTCGGTGTCCTTCAACATGATCCGGCCCGTGGCGTGCGACCCGCCGGGGGCCAGACCCATCACCGAAAAGGCGGTCATCGACTTGCCCGAACCGCTTTCGCCGGTGATCGCCACGATTTCGCCTTTGGCCACCTCGAAGGTCACATCGTGCAACACGGGATGGTCGTGAATGCCCATCGACAGCTTCTGAACGCTTAGCAAGCTCATACCCGTGACACCCGCAGTTTCGGGTCCAGCCTGTCGCGCAGCCCGTCGCCCAGCAGGTTCAGACCCAGAACGGTGATGATGATCGCACAGCCCGGGATCAGCGCCATATGGGGCGCGATGCTGACCAGCGTTTGCGCGTCGGCCAGCATACGGCCCCAGCTTGGCGTGGGCGGTTGCGCGCCCAGACCGACATAGGACAGTGCCGCCTCGGCCAGAATGCCCAAGCTGAACTGGATCGTGGCCTGCACGATCAACAGGTTGGCGACATTGCCCAGCACGTGTTCAAACGCGATCCGCGCGTCGCCCTTGCCCGACACGCGGGCGGCCATAATGAACTCGCGCGCCAGAATGGGCAGCGCACCGCCACGGGTGACACGGGCAAAGACGGGAATGTTGAAGATGCCGATGGCGATGATCGCATTGATCGCACCGGCGCCGAAGATGGCAGTGATCAGGATGGCGATGACCAGGCTGGGAAAGGCAAAGACCAGATCGTTGCCGCGCATGATCAGTTCGTCGATCCAACCGCCATTGCGTGCGGCGGCCCACAGGCCCAGCGGCACACCGATCAGCATACCGACGCCCACGGCGACAAAGGCCACGGCGATAGAGGTGCGTGCGCCGACCATGATCAGCGACAGAATATCCCGCCCGAAATGGTCGGTGCCCAGCCAGTGCGTGCCATTGGGCGGTTGCAGCTTTTGCGGGATGTCCATCGCGGTGTGCGCGTAAGGCGTCCAGACAAAGCTGAGCAAGGCGGCCAGCAGGACCAGCGCCGTCAGCAGCCCGCCGATGATCAGGTTGCGGCTCATGTGCGGCTCCTCAGGCGGGGATCGACAAGGGCATAGGCCAGATCGACGGCAAAGTTTACCATGATCACGGTGAACACCAGCAGCATGACCACGCTTTCCACCACGATCAGATCGCGGGCGTTGATCGACTGGAACACCAGCCGCCCCAGACCGGGGAGATAGAACACCTGTTCGATGATGATGGCACCGGCCAGCAGGAACGAAAACTGCAGGCCGATGATGGTCAGAACGGGGATCATCGCATTGCGCAGCCCGTGCCGCCACAGCGCCTGTTTGCGTGTCAGCCCCTTGGCGCGTGCGGTGCGCATGAAATCCTCGCCCAGCACATCCAGCAGGGCCGACCGCATGACCCGCGACAGGATCGCGGCCTGTGGCAACGCCAGCGAAATCGCGGGCAGCGTCAGCGACCACAGTCCCGCGCCCAGCCCCTTGTCCCAGCCGACAAAGCCGCCGGCGCTGAACCAGCGCAGGTTGATGGCGAACAGCAGCACCAGCATCATCGCAAACCAGAAGTTCGGGATCGCCACGCCCAGCTGCGTGGCCCCCATCACGGCGGTGTCACCTGCCTTGCCCCGGCGGGACGCGGCATAGATGCCGGTGGGAAAGGCAATCAGGGTGCTGAGCGTCAGCGCATAGATCGCCAACGGCAAAGACACCCACAAGCGTTCGGAAATCATCTGCGCAACAGGGGTGCGATAGGTGTAGGAGGTGCCGAAATCACCGGTCAGCAGCCCGCCGACCCAGTTCAGGTAACGCTGCCATTGTGGCACGTCCAATCCCAGTTCGGCGCGCAGCGCGGCGATGGTATCCGGTTGCGAATTGATCCCCAGCATGAACGTCGCCGGATCGCCCGGAGCAATCTCGATCACGAAGAAAATCACCAGCGAGGCAACGGCCAGGCTGATGACAAGAGACAGCAGACGTTTGAGGATATATCGTAGCATCGCGCGCACGTTATGCCCGGATCGCGGCAGGGTCTAGCACTGACCGCACACAAATAACGCAACGCTGCGAAACGCGATCGGCAGCGTGGGGACGGCCCATCTTACAAATCGAACAGACGCCCGCGATTCAGGATCGTCCTGGGGTCAAGGGTGCGCTTCATCTGTCGCATGACAGCCAGCTCTTGCGGGCTGCGCGACAGGCTCAGCCACGGTTTCTTGTCTACGCCGATCCCGTGTTCGGCCGAGATTGATCCGCCATGTTCGGCGGTCAGAGTATAGAGTTTTTCTAGCGCGGCAGTTCTGTCATTCGTGGTGAAAACATAATGCAGGTTGCCGTCGCCCAGATGGCCGAACATGTAAAATCCGGCATCTGGGTCAATCTGGCGCAGCGCGGTCTGGCTGGCCTGGGCAAAAGCCTCGATCCGGTTCAGCGGAATGCTGATATCGCCACTGGCCACACCATCAAGCCCGCGCACGAAATCGGCAGCACCATCGCGGATGTCCCACAGGGTGTCGAATTCACGGTTCGATTGGCTCACGATGGCATCCAGCGCCAGATCGTCCTCCAGCGCCTGCATCAGGATCTGGGTGAACCGGTCGGCCACGGCGGGGCCTGCGTCGGCGGACTGGCATTCGATCAGCACATAGAACGGCGCGGTCGTGCCCAGCGGGGGTTGGCGGTTCTGGTGGGCGCAGATGCCAAAATATGTGTCTTTCCACATCACCTCGAAGGCCGACAACACGTCGCCCAGCCCCTGACGCGCGCGCTGAAGCAGCGCCAGGGCCGCAGGCAGTGACGGCAGGGCCAGCAACGCGTTCAACTCTGTCTGGGGGCGGGGGTGCAGGTGAAGCAATGCGCGGGTGACGACGCCCAGCGTGCCCTCTGCGCCGATGAAAAGCTGGTTCAGGTCATAGCCGGTGTTGTCCTTGGCCAGACCGCGCAGCGATGACAGCACCGTGCCGTCGGCCAGCACGGTTTCCAGCCCGGCAACCTGCGCGCGGAACATGCCATAGCGCAGCACGCGGATGCCGCCCGCGTTGGTGGCGATGTTTCCGCCGATGGTCGCGGTCCCGCGCGAACCGATGTCGACGCCAAAGAACAGACCGGCGTCCTGCGCCGCAACCTGCACCGTCTGCAACGGCGCGCCGGCCCCCGCCAGCACGGTGGCGCTGTCCATGTCCACGGGGCCGACATCGGTCATCCGTTCCAGCGACAGAACCGCCTCGCCCTCGGCAATGCGGTGTGCACCGGACAGCCCCGTGCGTCCGCCCTGGATCACCAGCGGCTGCCCCGCGTCATGACACAGCGCCAGCGCGGTTGCGGTCTGGGCGGTGTCGGCAGGGCGCAGGACAAACTGCGGGCGGGCGGAAAACCGGTCGCGCCGGTCCTCCTGATAGCGCGGGCCAATGGCGTCGCCTGTCAGCAAGGCTTCGGGGGGCAGGGCCGATGCCAGACGGTCCACAAGGCCGACATCGGGCAGCGCGGGGGTGTCTTGCATCGGTGTCTCCTTTTGCAAAGGCGCGCTTAGCCGGCCAACGCCTGCTCTGCCAACAGCTTGGCCCGTTCGCGCAGGACAAACTTTTGCACCTTGCCGGTCGACGTCTTGGGCAGTTCGTCAAACACGATCCTTGCGGGGCATTTGAAATGCGCAAGGGTCGCGCGGCAATGGTCGATCAGGTCACTTTCCTGGATCACCTGTCCCCCGCGCAGTTCGACAAAGGCCACAGGCCGTTCGCCCCATTTGGCGTCAGGCATGGCCACGACCGCACACAAGGCAACAGCCGGATGGGCAAAGATCGCGTCCTCAACCTCGATAGACGAGATGTTTTCGCCGCCCGAGATGATGATGTCCTTGGACCGGTCCTTGAGCTGGATATACCCGTCGGGATGCATCACACCCAGATCGCCGGTGTGAAACCAGCCGCCGGCAAAGGCCTCGGACGTGGCGGCGGGGTTTTTCAGGTATCCCTTCATCACGACATTGCCGCGCAGCATCACCTCGCCCAGCGTTTCGCCATCGCGCGGGACAGGCTCAAGCGTTTTGGGGTCGAGTACATCGGCCTGGGACAGCGACAGGAAACGAACGCCCTGACGCGCCTTGTAGGCAGCCTGATCCGCCAGCGGCAGGTCGTCCCAGCTGTCCTGCCAAGCGTTCATGACCACGGGGCCATAGGTTTCGGTCAGCCCGTACATATGCTGCATCTCGAACCCGGCAGCTTTCATCGCCTCCAGCACGGCGGCAGGGGGCGGTGCGGCAGCGGTGATAAAGGTTGCCGTATGCGCAAAGGGCGTCTTGTCGGCATCGGCGGCGTTCAGCAGTGTCGTCATGACAATTGGCGCGCCGCACAGATGGGTGACGCCGTGGTTTGCAATCAGGTCATAGATCGGTTTGGCGCGGACCCAGCGCAGGCAGACATGGGTGCCCGCCTGAACCGCGACACTCCACGAAAAGCTCCAGCCGTTGCAATGGAACAGCGGCAGCGTCCACAGGTAGACAGGGTGCCGCCCCATTTCGCCGTGGATCACCATGTTCATCGCCATCAGCGCCGCACCGCGGTGGTGGCAGACGACCCCTTTGGGGTTGCCGGTGGTGCCAGAGGTGTAATTCAGGGAAATCGCGTTCCATTCGTCGCGCAGGGGCGGTGCCACATAGTCAGCCGACCCCGATGCCAGCAGCGCCGCATACTCCATGACCCCGATCAGCGGCCCTTTGGGATAGGGGGCATCGTCGGGGTAGGCCGGATCGTCATAGTCGATCACGATGGGCAGCGCGGAGGATGTCATCAGGCTCAGCGCTTCTGCGGCCAGATCCGAAAACTCGCGGTCGACGATCAGAACCTTGGATTCTGCGTGGTCCAGTTGAAAGGCGATGGCGCGTGCGTCCAGACGGTAGTTCAGCGAATGCAGAACCGCGCCATCGGCCATCGCGACGCCATAGTGCGCCTCGATCATCGGCGGGGTGTTCGACAACAGCACAGAAACCGTGTCGCCGTGGCCAATCCCCAGCCCGACAAGGCCCGAACCGAGCCTCAGGCAATTTTCCCAAAGCTGGCGATAGCTGATCCGGTCCGGCCCGTGGATCACCGCCACACGCTCGGGATAGGTCAGCGCCGCCCGTTCCAGATAGGACAGGGGCGACATCGGTTGATGGTTGGCCGGACAACGGTCCAGATCGGTGTCATAGATGCTCATGCGCGGAGATCCCTGGTCTGTGTGCATCAACGCGCCCGCTTTTGCAGTTCGCCAACGGGGTGGCCGTCGGCTTTCCAGCCGCTGAAGCCGCCGCGCAGGCTGCGGGCGTCCAGACCCATTTCCTGCGCCACTTTTGCGGCCAGCAGCGACCGCCAGCCCGAGGCGCAATAGAAGACATAGGTTTTGCCCTCGGCAAAGCGCGGCTTGTGATAGGGGCTGGCCGGATCGATCCAGAATTCCAGCATCCCGCGCGGGGCGTGAAAGGCGTCGGGGATCATGCCTTCGCGTTCCAGTTCACGGGGATCACGGATGTCGACCATCACGATATCCTCCGCGCCCAGTTGCGCGGCCATATCCGCAGCGTCGACCGAGGTCACTTTGGCGTCGGCTTCGTCCAGCATTTGTTGGTATCCAATGGCCATGTCCTAGCGCCCCATGTTGTAGAATTCAGCGTTGGGTTTCATGCTGGTCAGGTTGGCCAGCCGGTTGGACATGCCGAAAAACGCGGTGATCGCGCCAATGTCCCAGATGTCTTCCTCGCTGAACCCGTGCGATTTCAGCGTTTCCACATCGCTTTCGTCAACCTCGTAGGCGCGGGCCGAAACCTTCATGGCGAAATCCAGCATTGCGCGCTGGCGCGGGGTGATGTCCGCCTTGCGGTAGTTGATCGCCACCTGATCGGCAATCTGCGGGTCCTTGGCGCGGATGCGCAAAATCGCGCCGTGGGCGACCACGCAATACTGGCACTGGTTGGCGTTCGAGGTGGCGACGACGATCATTTCACGCTCGGCCTTGGTGATGTCACCGGGCTTGTCCATCAGGGCGTCGTGATAGGCAAAAAAGGCGCGGAATTCTTCCGGTCTGTGGGCCAGCGTCAGAAAGACGTTCGGCACGAATCCCGATTTCTCCTGAACCGCCAGAATGCGGTCGCGCAGATCCTCGGGCAGGTCCTTGATCTCGGGCACCGGAAAGCGGCTGATGGATGTGTTGGTCATGAAAGTCCTTCCTTAGGTCAAAAGCGCAGTCAGTTGCGCCTGATAGATTTCGATGGCATCGCCCGGATTGTCGTCATGCGGCGCGATCCGAACCAGACAGGTCTGTGCGGAACAGCCCTGCCCGAATTGCGAGGTGCCGACATCCATTGTCAGCACGTTGGGATTGCCGGCCAATTCCGGCCCATCTGCCTGTTCGGTCAGCCATGCGCCAGTGGGTAACACGGCGACGCCGGGGCGCTGGTCGGCGGTCAGCCTGGCGGTGGCAAGGCAGGCACCGCGATCGTTCCACAGGCGCACGGTCTGCCCGTCGGCGATGTTGCGCGCGGCGGCGTCATCGGGGTTCATGCGCACCTGTTCGCGACCGTTGCGTTTTTCCTCGCGGCTGGATGGGCCGGTTTCCAGCTGGCTGTGCAGTCGCCCCTTGGGTTGGTGGGACAGCAGGTGCAGCGCGTCGGTTGCACCAGCGGCCCCCAGCCATTCGGCGGGCGGAATCCACGCGGGATGTGCGCGGCAATCGTCATAGCCAAGCTGCGCCAGCGCGGCGCTGCCCAATACGATCCTGCCGCTTTCCGTGGCCAGCGGCGCGGCCTGCGGATTGGCGCGAAAATTGGCCAGATAGGTGTGGTTGTGCTGAATCGGGCAGGCGGCGAAACCTTGCTCCCAGAACGTGTCAAAGTCGGGCATGTCAAAGTCCAGCCGCTCGCGCACATCGGTCCGGCTGAGGTCATACAGGTGCCGCACCCACCCCATTTCGTCGCGACCTTCGTCAAAGGCGGCCCTGACGCCCAGCTTTTCCGAAATGCGGCAGAAAATCTCGAAATCCGACAGCGCCTGACCCATCGGATCAACGGCTTGGTGCATGGCAAGGATATAGTCCGACCGACGGTTTCCAGCCAGGTCGTTCCGCTCGAGCGAGGTCGAGGCAGGCAGGATGATGTCGGCGCGCCGGGCGGTGGCCGTCATCATAGGGTCCTGCACGATGATGGTTTCGGGACGGGTCCACGCCTCGCTCAGCCGGTTCAGGTCCTGATGGTGGTGGAACGGGTTGCCGCCCGCCCAATAGACCAGCCGCGCATCGGGGTAAGTGCGGGTCTCGCCCTGATAGGTGAACGGCGTACCGGGGTTCAGCAGCATGTCGGTGACCCGCGCCACGGGGATAAAGCTGCGGATCGCATCCATGCCCTTGCTCATCGCAGGGGATTTGCCGGTCTGGATCGGCGCACCGACCCCGCCAAGCGACCCATAGCCATAGCCGACGCCGCCACCGGGCAGGCCGATCTGGCCGATCATCGCGGCCAGCCCCAGCGCGGCCCAGAAAGGTTGCTCGCCATGGTGTGCGCGTTGCAGGCTCCAACTGACGGTCAGCATACTGCGGCTGTCGACCAGCTGCGCGGACAGGGCGCGGATTGCCGTGGCATCCAGCCCGGTGATTTCGGCGGCCCAGTCGGCGTCTTTGACAACACCGTCGTCGGCCCCTGTCAGATACGACAGCAGCGTGTCCGCGCCACTGGTGCAGCGGTCCAGAAAATCACGGGCGTGGCGTCCGGCGGCGACGATTTCACCGGCCAGCCCCAGCATCAGCGCGGCGTCGGTGTTGGGCCGGATCGGCATCCATTCGGCATTCAGCCAGTCGGGCAGGTCGTCGCGCAGGGGCGACACCAGCACGACCCTGACCCCGCGTTCAGCGATCCGGCGCAGGTGGGTTTCCAACTGGTGCGTGCCGATCCCCCCCGCCTCGCTTTGCGAGGTGCGCGGAGACATTGCGCCGAACACGACCAGCGTTTCGGTATGTTCGGCAATGTTGTCCAGCGTGTTGGCTCCGCCGCCACAGGCGCGCTCGTCGCCCAGCGTGTGCCGCAAAATCACCGGGCCTGCGGCAATCGAATAGGTGTCGACGTGGCCGGTATAGCCGCCCACCAGATTCAACATCCGCTTGAGCAGGGTCGAGGCATGGTGAAAACGCCCGCAACTAGTCCAGCCGTAAGAACCGGCAAAGATCGACGCGTTGCCATGGTCGCGCGCCACGCGCGAAATCTCGTCCGATACCAGCGTTGTCGCCTCGTCCCAGCTGACCGGCACGAACCGGTCCGATCCGCGCTTGCGCCCGTCACTTGCGCCGCGGTTCTCCAGCCAACCCTGCCGCACCATGGGCTGCAAAACACGCCGGTCGCTTTTGGTCCATTCGGCCACCGAATGGATGATCGGCGACGGGGCAGGGTCGGGGCCAAACGGCTCGACCCCCACGATCCGGTTGTCATCGACAAGGATCGTATAGGCGCCCCAATGGCTGCAATGCGGTATGCGGCGGACGTTGGACATGGCGGCAGGCCCTTTCATATCAAGGCTTCGATCAGGAACGGACCACGGCGCTGGCAGGCCGCGCGCAGCAAGTCGCTGAATTCTTCGACGGTGCTGGCGCTGGCGGCCTCGACTCCCATGCCGCGCGCAAGGCTGACCCAGTCCAGCGCAGGGTTGTCTAGGTCCAGCATCCGGCTGGCGTTGCGCCCGGCGGTGCCTGCGCCCACGTCTTTCAGCTCGCCGTGCAGGATCTGGTAGCGGCGGTTGGCAAAGACGATGGTGACCACATCCAGTTCTTCGCGCGCCTGCGTCCACAGCGCCTGAACCGTGTACATGCCGGATCCGTCCGCTTGCAACGTGATCACCTTGCGGTCCGGGCAGGCGACGGCGGCACCGGTGGCCAGCGGCATGCCGACACCGATGGCCCCACCGGTCAGTTGCAGGAAATCATGCGGGGCCGCGCCATAGGTGTGGCGGAAAAAGTCGCGGCCCGAGGTCACGGATTCGTCGCAAACAATGGCATTGTCGGGCATGTGGTGCGCCAGTGCGACGGCGATGGCATCCGGCGTCAGCGTGCCGCTGGGCATGTCGGGCTTGGCGCGGGACGCAAGGCGCGCGGCGGGGCTGTTTGCCACGCCGAATTCATCCGCAAGCGCGGCAATGGCCGCTGGCAGATCGCTGCCCGCATCGGCCATGTCGATCACCTCGCAGCTTTCGGGCAGCATCTTGCCCGGCTTTCCGGGGTAGGCAAAAAAGCCGACCGGCGCCTTTGCCCCGATCAGGATCACCTGTTCGGTGTCGGCAAAGGTCGCAAGGGCCTGATCGACCTTGTAAGGCACCCGATCAAGGGCAACGCGCCCCGCGCCGCGCATCATGCGACCGTTCGATTGCTGCGCCATCAGCCGCGCGCCGCTGCTTTGGGCGATGCGGTCCAGCGTGTCCAGTTCGGCATCGCGCAGGGCCTTGCCCGAGATCAGGATCGTGGTGGTGCGCCCGTTGCGCAGGGCGGCGGCGGCCTGTGTGATGCGCGCGGCATCCGGTGCCGTGGGCTGCGGCGGCGTGATGGCCACGGGATCGCCAGCCGGAGCGGCCCCCCACGAGGCATCGGCGGGCAGGATCAGCGTGGCAATCTGCCCCGGTGCGGTGCAGGCGGCTGAAATCGCCTCTTCTGCTGTAGAGCCAAGCGTTTCGGGGCTGTCCGCGCGTCCGACCCAATGCGACATCGGCCGCGCCAGGCTTTCGATATCCGAGGTCAGCGGCGCGTCAAGCGCCAGATGATAGGTCGCGTGATCGCCGACGACGTTGACCATCGGACTGCCGGCACGGCGCGCGTTGTGCAGGTTGGCCAGCCCGTTCGCCAGCCCCGGCCCCAGGTGCAGCAGGGTCGCGGCGGGCTTTTCGGCCATACGGGCGTATCCGTCGGCGGCCCCCGTGACCACACCCTCGAACAGCCCCAGCACGCAGCGCATCGCAGGCTGGCGGTCCAGTGCCGCGACAAAGTGCATTTCAGAGGTGCCCGGATTCGCAAAGCAGGTGTCGATTCCGTTGGCCAGCAGGGTATCGCAAAGCAGGTCGGCGCCGATTTTCATAGTGTGTCCTCGTTCAGATGTGCAGCGGCGTCCGCGATGCCGGACAATGCCGCCCAATGGGGTGATGCTGTGTCGACCAGATCGCGGAAGGATGCAAATTTTGCATTCGCATAGCGCGCGACCGGACCGGTTTGGGGGGGAATGCTGTCTTCGGGCGGGCCGATCCATTGGGCCGCGATATCGGCAGGGGAAGCACCCAAAAGATGTGTTGCCGCAATCGCGGCCAGCCCGCGCGGGCCCGCGTGCGCCGTGGGGCTGCGCACCACCGGCGTGCCAAGGCAGGTCGCCAGAAACCGCGCGAAATCCGCATCCCGCGCCAGC
Organism: Pseudosulfitobacter pseudonitzschiae; assembly: GCF_900129395.1. Classification (GTDB taxonomy): domain Bacteria; phylum Pseudomonadota; class Alphaproteobacteria; order Rhodobacterales; family Rhodobacteraceae; genus Pseudosulfitobacter; species Pseudosulfitobacter pseudonitzschiae. Next base: position 156,569 of record NZ_FQVP01000004.1, on the reverse strand, counting down.
CCGCCACCCAGCGACAATGCGCCTTGGGCGGCACCCATCATCGTGTGGCTGGTGCGCGCGACAAAGGCCAGCGCCTCGCGTCCGGCCCATGCAATTTGGTGCGGTGTGGTGGCGGCACTCAGCCCGAACAGGGCGGCGCTGGCCTGTGGGTCGGTCCAGGGCGCACGTTCGCCGCCCGGCTCGAAAAAGGGATGCATCACCAACCCCGAATAGGCGGGCGGCACGGGCGATGGCAGATCGCGGAACTGTCCGTGCAGGTGCTGCAACAGGGTGGCCCCGTTAAAGCAGGGGTGAAAGCACAGGAACCCGTCGCCCAGCACGAACTGCTGCACCATCGCCCCGCGGGGCTTTTGCGGCATCGTGTCGGGATCATCCAGCAGGCAGCCATGAATTGCACTGGTGCCAAACACCGACGCCCGCGTGACCTCGGGACGGGTGCCAAGCCCCAGACCGATCAGCGTCGCCTGCACATCGCCCGGCCCCATCAGCACCGGCAGGCCGGCGGGCAGGCCGCAAGCCTGCGCTGCGGAGGCAGACAATGGCGCGCGGCACTGGCCCACGGGCGCGAATTCGGGCAGAATGTCGATGCCACGGGTCAGGCCCAGCGCCTGCCCGATCTCTGCCGACATCCGGCCCTCGCGCCAGTTGCCCCAGACCGGCAAGGCGGCGCTCGGCTCGGCCAACAGGGTGCCGGTAAGGGTGTAGAACAACCAGTCTTTCAGCCGCAGGATTTTTGCGATCCGCTGCACACGGTCGGGATCGTGGCGTTGCAGCCAAAGCAATTGCAGGCTTTGTGCGGCGGCGGTGGGGCGCGACCCGGTGATGTCCTCGATCCGGTCCAGTGCTTCGCCCAGTTCGCTGACCAGCCCCCGCGCCCGACCGTCCAGCCATGTCATCGCAGGCCCGACCGGCTGACCGTCGGCATCCACCGGCCACAGCCCGTCACCCTGTCCCGTCAGGATCAGCCCGCGCGGTGTATGACCGTCCGCGCGCGTCATGCAGTCGCGCAGCGCGCGTACCGCCAGTTCGCGCGAGGCATCCATGTCCTGTTCAACCCGCAGGCCCGTGCGTCTTAGTGCCGTATTGGGCAAATCCACATGCGCCAGCAGCTGCCCCGAGGCATCAAAGGCGGCGGCCTTGACCGCCGTCGTGCCGCTGTCCAGGCACAGGATCACAAGGGCAACGCGTTACGACGCATGTCGCAGACCTTCTTGAACTGTGGGCGTCTGCTGGCCGTAGGTCTTGAATTTCTCCAGCACCACCGCGATTTGCGCTTCGGACAGAACCGGCGGTTCGCCCATGGGCAGCAGGGCCAGCAATTGCGTCGCCAGTTCTTCGACGGTCACGGCCAGCGCCAGCGCGCGGGCAATGGACACATGTGCCGCGATCACGCCGTGATGCGCCATCAGACAGGCGCGGCGGCCCTCCAGCGCCTTGACGACTGCGTGGGCCAGTTCCTGCGTGCCGAACAATTCATAGGGGGCGCAGCGGATGCTGTCCCCGCCGGCGGCCGCAATCGAATAGTGGATGGCCGGGATGTCACGGCCCAGTACTGACACGCTGGTCGCCTTGGTCGAATGGGTGTGCACCACGGCGTTCAGTTCGGGGCGCGCTTGCAGGATGTCGCGGTGAAACCGCCATTCGCTGGACGGCAGCACGTCGCCCGTAAACGAGGCGTCCCAGTTCATCGCCACCACATGTTCGGGGCGCAGTTTGTCATAGGGAATGCCGGTGGGCGAAATCAGAAAGCCGTCGCCGTGGCGGACGCTGATGTTGCCCGCCGTGCCCTTGTTGATGCCCAGCCCGTTCATCGCGCGGCACGCTTCGATCAGTTCGGTCCGCAAAGTCAGCTCTTGGTCGGTCATGTCTCTATCCTCAGGTGCACAGGTTGTGGGGCGTGTCGCCCGCCAGAAACCGCGCGATGTCCTCGGCGATCACAGTGGCGGCCTTTTTCGCAGAAAGACGGGACGCACCGGCGATATGCGGCGACAGGGTGACATTGGGCAGTTGCAGCAACGGCATGTCGGCGGGCGGCGGTTCGGGGGTGAACGTGTCCAGCGCCGCACCGCGCAAATGCCCCGACACCAGCGCATCATACAGCGCGTCATAGTCCAGAACCTGCCCGCGCGTGGTGTTCACGATATAGCCGCCGGGTTTCATCGCCGCGATCCGTTCGCGGCTGATCATGCCGATGGTTTCGGGCGTCACGCGCGGGTGCAGCGTGACCACATCCGCCTCGGCCAGCAGCGCGTCCAGCTCGGCCTTGCGAAAGCCTGCGGCGGTTTCCTCGGCGGTCAGCGGTTTGAACGGATCGTAGATCACGATCTGGCAGCCGAACGGTTGCAACAGCCGCGCCACGCGGGTGCCGATGTCGCCATAGCCGACGATGCCAACGGTCAGTTCGCCCAGTTCCGGCCCCGCGTTGTCATAGTGATAGTAATCGCGGTTGAACGACCCGCTTTTCACCGCCAGATGCCCCCGGATCAGGTTGCGCGTTTCCGCCAGCAACGAGGCCACGGTGAATTCCGCCACCGCCGACGCGTTGCGGCCCGGCGTGTTGACCACGCTCAGGCCGCGGTCGCGGGCGGCCGGCATTTCGATGTTCACCGGCCCGCCGCGCGACACTGCGATCAGCTTCAGCGCGGGCGCATGGTCCAGACTGTGCGCGGTGATCGGGGCAAGGTGGGTCACCAGCACGTCCAGATCGGACAGGAAGTCAAAGTAATCCTCGGGCCTGCCGACGAATTCCCCCACGGGCAGGTCAGGATCGACCTTGGTCGATTTGACGTGCAGCGGCCAATCCAGTTCCATTTCGCGGAAGGTGATCTTGCGGTCACCCAGCCGCGTTTCCAGCGCCGTGCGGAACAGGGCGGGCTGCATGAACCCGTCACCGATGATGCCGATGGTCAGGGGCGTTGTATCATGCGTCGTCATGGGGGTGTCCTACGCTTTCTCGGGTGTGGCCACGGGGTCCAGCCCCGGCAGCACGTCGCGGTAAGTTTCCAGATCCAGCCCGTGTTCGGCCATCACCTCGACGGTGTGCTGGGCAAAGCGGGGCGGTGCGCTGTGATAGCTGACCGGCGTGCGCGACAGTTTGATCGGGCTGCCGGTGCCGCGATAGGCGCCGATGTCCACGATCATTTCACGATGGGTGGTGTGCGGGTCGGCCACCACTTCGTCGATGGTCCGTACGGCACCGCAGGGCACGCCCATGCGGATCAGCTTTTCCGACAGGGGGCCGCAGTCGAACGCCGCCATCGCGGTTTCCAGCTCCAGCTTGAGCGCATCCGCGTTGTTCAGCCGGTCGGCATTGCTGGCAAAGCGGGGGTCGGTCGCCAGCGCGGGGTTGCCAATGCCTTCGCATAGTTTGGCGAACTGGCGGTTGTTGCCGACGGTCAGGAACAGCGGTGCGGTTTTGGTCTGGTAGGTGTCATAGGGGCAGATGTTGGGATGCGCGTTGCCGGTGGTGCCTGCGACCTTGCCGGACAGGTAATAGTTGGGCAGGTGCGGGTGCAGCAGCGACACGCCGCAATCGTACAGGGTCGTTTCAATGAACTGCCCACGCCCGCTGGTGGCGCGTTCGTTCAGCGCCATGCACACACCCAGCGCCGCGTTCAGGCCGGTGACCATGTCGACCACGGGCAGGCCCACGCGCGTGGCATCGCCGCCGCGTTCGCCGTTCACGCTCATGATGCCACAGACCGCCTGAATGGCCGCGTCATAGCCGGGCAGACCGCCTTTCGGGCCATCGGCGCCAAAGCCGGACACGCGGCAGTGGACCAGCTTGGGAAACCGCGCCTGCAGCTCATCCGTGCCCAGACCCCAGCGTTCCAGCGTGCCGGTCTTGAAATTCTCAAGAAACACGTCGGCATCGGCCAGCAACTCCAGCAGCAGCGTGCGCCCCGCCGGTTGCGAGATGTCCACCGCAATGCCGCGCTTGTTGCGGTTCAGACCCTGGAAATAGCTGGCCGCCCCATCCAGAAAGGGCGGGCCCCAGCCACGGGTTTCGTCGCCTGCGGGCGGTTCCAGCTTGATGACATCCGCACCATGGTCGGCCAGGATCTGGCCGCAATAGGGCCCACCAAGGACTCGGCTGGCGTCGATGACCTTGAGGTTGGAAAGGGAGCCGGTGGGCGTCATGCAGTTCTCCGTTCAATCGGTAATGTGCGGCCCTGTCAGGCCAGTGTTTCAGCAATGTTGCGTTTGGGCGGCCAGGTCACGGCGCCAGTTTTCGGCAAAGGCCGGATAGGTTTCTTGCAGCTTGTCCAGAACCGGACCGCGCAACAAGGCAAGCGTGGCAGCGTCGGGCGCGGGGGTTTGCGGCACCACATCGGGGTGGTCAAAGTCAAAGCCGGTCGCGTCGCGGATGGTTTCAAGCGTTTCGCCGGGATGGACCGAGACAAGGGTGAATCCGGGTCGCGTCTTGTCGAAGGAAAACAACGCCTTGCCTGTCAGCAGCGCCACGGGCCCGCCGGGCCGGTACACATCCGGCGGGCTGACACCGGGGGCCGAGATGAAATCGACCTGTTCGACCATCACGCGCGGGCTGTGTTCTTCGCGGAACAGGATCACGCGGGGCACGACGAAATACAGATAGGCCGACCCAAAAGAGCCGGGCCAGCGGACCTTGCTTTGAGGATAATCGCCCGCGCCGACAAGGTTCACGTTCGCTTGCCCGTCGATCTGCCCGCCGCCCAGGAAAAAGGCGTCGATGCGCCCCTGACCCGCGCAATCGAACAGCTCGCCCGATCCGTTGGTGAAAAAGTTGTGCGCGACCGACCCCAGGATCGACAGCCGCACGTGGCGGGTCTGTTCGTCCAGCGCCTGGCGCAGCATGGCACCGGCGGCAGGCATCGGTGACGATGCACCAACCGCCACGTGACGCACATCGGCCAGCAGGGCGGCGATGGCGGTGATCAGCGTTTCGCTGGGCAGGGCGGGGGCATCGGACATCATGCGCGCACCTCCTTCCGGGTTTCGGTCGCGGCCATGTAGGCGTCGAACCCCTCTTGCGTGCGGGCGGCGGCGGCATAGCGTTTCAGCGCATCGGTGTCCGCCGGATAGACACCCCACAGCCCATAGGGCCACGCCCCTTGAGGCACATGCGCGATGCCCGACACGTACAAGGCGGGCAGCACCCCCGCCGCGGTGGTTTCATCCGCCAGCAGGTTGTCATCCACGATACGGTCAACGGTGACATAGGTGTCGGTCGCGGCATAGGCCATCGGGGCCAGTTCACGCCGCCGGCCGATCCAGACGTTGCCCGCGCGGTCGGCCATCGGCGCGTGAAAAATGGCGACATCGGGTTTGATGGCGGGAATCAGCACCACCGGGTCGCCCTGATCGGCAAAGGGATTGTCGATCACTTTCCAGTCGGGGCGGTTGCGCAGCACGTCGGTGCCGATCAGCCCACGCATCGGGAAGAACGGCGATCCTTTCTGCGCGGCAATCAGCCCCGCGTGAACGGCGGGGCAGGTGGCGTCAATCACGCGGATGCGCCCCTCTTTCACCGCCGCGTTGAAACGGGGGGCGCCGCCGGCCTCGCCCAGGCTGACGGCGCTGGTTTCCACCGACCGCACACAGCCCGCGCCAATCAGCTGGTCCACTTGTAAGCCGCCGGTCGGGACACAGACAAGGTCAAGATCACGCAGCCCGCGCGCGATCATGGGCCGGGTAAATGCCATCGCAACGCCGGCGTAATCGACGGGCACGGCGATCCGCATTCCGTCCCTGAGCCTGTCCACCAGACTGTCCACATTGGTTAGCATTTCGGTTCGCCTGTTGCTTGGTGCGTTTCGGTCGTCGTTGTTCTGTATTGTGGAACAAGATTTCAACAACAAGGTATTCAGGCAGAGGGAAATTTGTCAATCGCCCAAATTTGCCGCAGTGCAGCAACGCAAGGGGTGGATAGCTAGGGGATTGACAGGTGATTTTTTCGATACAATGATCGTATTCGGAATAGCGTTCTATAATATGGAACACTAGGGAGGATATGATGACATTGAAGCTGGCAGACCCCGTTGTTGTGCCCGGCGGTGCTGACGCCCGACGCGATGACGTGTCGCGTGCGGGCATCGGCTCGGGGATCACGATCGAGAATGTGACGAAACGATACGGTGCATTCGTGGCCGCGGACCGCATATGTCTGGATATCCAGCCGGGAGAGTTCGTGACGCTTCTGGGCCCCTCGGGCAGCGGCAAGACAACCTTGCTGAACCTGCTTGCCGGCTTTCAACGCGTCGATGGCGGCGAAATCCGCGTCGATGGCAAGCCGATCCAGAACGTGCCTGTTCACAAGCGCGGGTTCGGCATGGTGTTTCAAAGCTATGCGCTGTTTCCCAACATGACGGTCGCGCAGAACGTCGGCTTTCCGATGCGTATGGCCGGGATCAGCCGCGCCGACAGCGATCGGCGCGTGGCGGAAACGCTTGGGATGATGCAGCTTTCGGATTCAGCGGCCAAGATGCCATCCGAGATGTCGGGCGGTCAGCAACAGCGAGTCGCCATCGCGCGGTCCATCGTCATGCGGCCAAAGGTCGTTTTGATGGACGAACCGCTGAGCGCGCTGGACCGGCGGCTGCGCGAGTCCATCCAGATGGAAATCCGCGACCTGCACCGGACCATCGGCAGCACGTTCCTGTTTGTCACCCATGACCAAAGCGAGGCGCTGACCATGTCTGACCGCATTGCCGTCATGGACGCCGGGCGCATCATCCAGGTGGATCGCCCCGAAACCATCTATCGCCAGCCCTGCAACCGTTTCGTCGCAGGCTTTGTCGGGGAAAGCAACCTGATCGACGCCGAGATCGTGCGCCGAGAAGGTGCGGCGCTGGTTCTGCGCACCAAGACCGGCCATCTGTTCCGCAGTCCTGCGCCTGACGAAGTCTCGGGGCGCAATGTCACCGTTCTGGTCCGTCCCGAACGGCTGATCCTGTCCGATGTGCCGGGTCAGGAGTCGATACCGGCGCGTGTGAAATCGGCGCTGTTCCTGGGTGAAATCCTGCGGATCGAGGTGACGCTGGACAGCGGAGAGACGCTTTTGGTGCGCTGTTCCGACAGTGCCGGCCAGACGCTGCCCACGCCCGGCAGCACGGTGCATGTCAGTTGGGGCATGTCGGACGGGTGGGTTTTGGCATGACACAGATGGACACGCACCAGGGTAACCCGGGGGTTACCCCCGCGCGCAGCCTGTCGGAACGGCTGAAAGATCCGGCGCTGTTGCTGATCCCCGCCTTTGCCTTTCTGGGGTTCATGTACCTGCTGCCCCTGATCGACCTGATGCAGACCAGCGTCGAAGGTGACCCGTGGTGGGCAGATCTGCAACGGGTGCTGTCCGTGCCGCTGTATTTCGATTCGCTGGTGCGGACGATGAACATCGCGCTGACCGTGGCGCTGTTGTGCGCGCTGATTGGATACCCCGCGGCGCTGCTGATCCAGCGCACCAAAGGGATCACGCAGGTGCTGGTGGCGATGGCGATCATCCTGCCCTATTTCATCGCGATCCTGATCCGCACCTACGCCTGGATGGTGCTGTTGGGGCGCAACGGGCCGATCAACAAATTTGCGGTCTGGATTGGTGCCTTTGACGAGCCTGTGGGCCTGTTGTTCAACCGGGGCAGCGTGCTGTTGGGCATGACCGCGGTGCTTTTGCCGATCATGGTGCTAAGCATTTATTCCAGCCTGTCGCGGCTGGACCCGGCGCTGGTGCGCGCGGCGATGGCGAACGGCGCGGGGCCGCTGGCCGCGTTTTGGCGCGTGCTGTTGCCGCTGACCCTGCCCGGTGTGGGTGCCGGGTTCCTTCTGGTCTTTGTTCAGGCGCTGGGGTTCTTCATCACGCCCAGCCTGCTGGGCGGTCCCGGCGACATGATGTTTGCCATGCACATTACCCAACAAGCGGATTCGATCACCGGCGAGGGGTTCTTGCAGGCGCTGGCCGTGGTGCTGCTGGTGCTGACATTGATCGTCGTTGCGGTCGCAGGGCGCTTTCTGGGGTTCGAATTCATCTGGGGCGGCGAGCGCAAAGCCCCGATGCCAAAAGCGCGCGAGACCCTAGACCGGCCAAAGCCGTCCCGTGGCGGGGTCAAGGAGGCGCTGGCCGACAGGGCCGGCTGGCCGCTGCTGCGCTGGCTGGGCGCGCTGAATGCCCGCTGGGGCGAATGGACGGTGCGGGTTCTGGCGATTTGCGTGATTGCCACGCTGGTCCTGCCCATCGTCGTCGTCATGATCATCTCGTTCAGCAAGGCCAGCTATCTGACCTTTCCGCCGACCGAATATTCCCTGCGCTGGTACGAGAAATTCTTTTCCGACCGCAACTGGATGTCGGCGTTCTGGAATTCGCTGTTCATCGCGCTGATGTCCGCCGGCATTTCCGTCACGCTGGGGGCCACGGCGGCAATGGGGATCGTGCGCAGTTCGATCCGGGGCAAATCCACGCTGATGCTTTTGCTGGTCAGCCCGATCATCGTGCCGCCCGTCGTGCTGGGTCTGTCGCTGTACAGCCTGTTTCTGAAATTCGATATGGTTGGCACCTATTGGGGGCTGGCCGCGGCGCATTCCATCGGTGGCATTCCCATCGTGGTGGTGATTGTCGCGGCAGCTTTGCAGGGGGTCGACCGCAGGCTGGAACAAGGGGCCGCCGTGCATGGCGCGTCGCCGTTGACGGTGTTTCGCAAGGTGACCTTGCCCGCGATTGCGCCCGGCCTGGGGGCGGCCGTGTTCTTTGCCTTTTTGCATTCCTTTGACGAGCTGGTGCTGACGCTGTTCCTCTCCAGCCCGCGCATGAAGACCCTGCCGCTGATGCTGTGGGGCGACATCAATTATCAACTGAATCCGGTTCTGGCGGTGGTGTCCACGCTCGAGGTTCTGCTGGTCGTTGGTGGCATCATATTGGCGCGTCCGGTCTTTGCCCGGGCCCGCGCCGACACGTGAACGACCCAAAGACAACACAGGAGGAGGAGAAGACCATGTTTATAAAAGAAATCAAAAAGATGGGCATGACGGCGCTTGCCGCCGCAGCCTTGCTCGCGGGGGGCGCACAATTTGCGTCTGCCGATGGCGAGGTCATCATGCAAGACCCCGGTGGCAGCTATGGCGATGCCTTGCGGTCGGTGATGTACGACAGCTTCGAAGACGAGACCGGCATTGACGTGATCACCGTGCAAGAGGCCCGGTCCGGCCCCCGGATCAAGGCGCAGGTGGACGCGGGCAAGACCGAGTGGGACCTGACGTTCATCTTTGACCAAGAGGTCGGACTGCTGGGCGATTGCTGCCTTGCCGACATCGACTATGACAAGCTGTCGGACAGCGCCAAGGAAACGCTGGCCACCATGCCCGACAACCTGAAACGGCCCAAAGGCGTCGCCTTGCAGGTCATCGGCGTGGGTCTGGTCTATAACACCGATGTCTACAAAGACGGCAACGTCCCCCAAAGCTGGGCGGATTTCTGGGATGTTGAGAAATTTCCCGGCGAACGGTGCCTGCCTGCATGGCCGCGTTTTACCATGGAGGCCGCTTTGATGGCTGACGGTGTCGCCAAAGAGGACCTGTACCCGCTGGACATGGACCGCGCGCTGAAAAAGCTGGAAGAGATCAAACCGCATGTGACCAAATGGTGGACCACATCCGCGCAGCCGCCGCAGCTTTTGCTGGATGGCGAGGCGGACATGTGCATGGCCTATACCGGGTCCACATCGCTGTTGGCGCTGGAGGGTGCACCGATCGAAGTCGAGTGGAACCAGGGCTTTGTCTACTATGACTTCTTCTCGATCCCCAAGGATGCGCCGAACTACGACAACGCGCTGAAGCTGCTGTCGTGGCGTCTGGACGCCGATCTGGCGGCAGAGCTGACCTCGGCCTATCCGGTGGCGTTGCCGTCGCCGCTGGTGTTCGAGAAGGCCGACCCCGAGATCAGCAAGTATTGGGCGAACAACCCCGAGAACGTGGAAAAAGCCATCGAATGGAGCCCGGAATTCTGGGGCGCACAGGCTGCATCGGGCAACATGACCAACGAAGAGTACGGTCAGGAGCAGCTGAACAGCTTGCTGGCGAAATGATCCGAAGATGACAGGATCGGCGGCTGCGGGGCGATGTCCTGTGGCCGCCTTTTCGTTACGGAACCCTGTTGCGCGATGCACTGTTCACAGCGTGATATTCAAGGTAACAGAACTGTCATGGACAAGGCATTTATCAAGGGGTTGCGCCTGATCGAGGCGCTTGCGCACAGCGAGAAGCCGCGCGGCGTCACCGAACTTGCCGCTGAACTGGGCCTGACCAAAAGCAACGTGCACCGGCTGTTGGCGACGTTGGTGGCACAGGGATATGTCCACCAGGACCCGCAATACAGCACCTATGCGCTGGGCACCAAGATCTGGGAACTGGGCAGCCATGTGATCCGCCGGCTGGACCTGACCAAGGTGGCGCGTCCGGCAATGGAACGTCTGGCGGCGCTGACCGGTGAAACGGTGCACCTGTCGGTTCTGGACGACATGGACGTTGTCTATCTGGACAAGATCGAAAGCAGCCACCACATCCGCGCCCACACCCATGTGGGCCAACGCGCGCCGGCCTATACGATGGCGACGGGCAAGGCGATGCTGGCGCGGATGCCCGATGCCTACCTGGAACGGTATCACAACCGGTTTCAAAGCTTTACGCCAACCACCATCACGACAATGGACCAGCTTCACCGCGCCATAGAAGAGGTGCGGGCGACCGGTTTTGCGGTGGTGCCACACGGCGAATGGCGCGCCGGTATCGCGGCCTGTGCCTGTGCGATCCTTGGACCCAATGGCGATCTGGCCGGTGCGATTGGCGTGTCCGGCCCCGACACCCGTGTCAAACGCGAAGAGCTGGACGCCTTCAGCCCGCACCTGGTTGCGGCGGCCTCTGCGATTTCATCCGCCTTGGGATACACCGGCCCGCGCTGATCCGGACCTGCCGGGGCGGCATTGCATGTTTTACAGTCAAATTTGCCACCTGGTGCGCGTGCTGTTGCGCGCGCCTGTTTCTTTTTTGGGCAGATGCGCGGGGATTCAGCGTTGCCTTGAAAAAACCTGAACAAATAGTTTGACCAATTGGTATGAAGATACCTAGGCTGCCTTAAAACAGGGGGGCCTATGACCTTTATCAGTCTGAAAAAGATGTTCCGCAGGGTGCCGGTATGAAACGGTACTGGGCCGATCACAGCCAACGCGAATTCGCAGCGCTGGACCATGACCGTCTGATCGCGGTGCTGCCCATCGGGGCGATTGAACAGCACGGGCCGCACCTGCCCATGTCAGTCGACACCTGCACCGTGACCGGCGTGGCGCGCCGTCTGGCCGATGCGCTGCCCGATGACAGTCCGGTCATTTTCCTGCCCACGCAGGCCGTGTGCAAAAGCGATGAACACATCGACTTTCCCGGCACCCTGACCCTGTCGGCGGAAACCCTGATCCGCGTGCTGACCGAAATCGGGGCCAGCGTGGCGCGGGCAGGGGTGCACAAGCTGGTGCTGCTGAACGGACACGGCGGCAACATTCCGGTGATGGACATCGTCGCGCGGCAATTGCGCATCTCGCACGATATGCTGGCGTTTTCGGTCAACTGGTTCGGCTTTGGAATGCCCGAGGGGATGTATTCCGAAACGGAACGCACCCACGGCATTCACGCGGGTGATATGGAAACGTCGGTGATGCTGGCGCTGGACGCGGGCAACGTGGACATGCGCCATGCCCGCGATTTCCGGTCACGCGGTCAGGACCTGTTCGAAGGGACCAAGCATCTGGGTCTTGGCCGTGCCTGCAAACCTGCATGGAAAACCCAGGACCTGAGCCCCGCAGGCGCCTGCGGCGAGGCGCACCTGGCCACCGCCGCCAAGGGCGAGGCGACGCTGGATCACGCGGTTGCGCGGCTGGTCGAGGCGATGGCCGAGATTGACGCCATGCCCGCCGACTGGCTGCACAGAAAACCAAAGGTCTGATAGATGGCACACACCTCCGAAACCGGAACGCCGCTGATCGACATGCGCGGCGTCGACAAACAGTTCGGCAACGGCACCGTCGCCGTGCGGGATATGTCGCTGACAATCCAGCAAGGCGAATTTGTCAGCTTTCTCGGCCCCTCGGGCTGCGGCAAAAGCACGGCGTTGAAAATGATCTCGGGGCTGCTGTCCGTCTCGCGGGGCACGATCACCGTCAACGGCCACCGTCCGGGCGAAGGCAACGCGGGCAGCGACATCGGCTATGTCTTTCAAGAGGCGACGCTGATGCCGTGGGCCACGGTTTACGAAAACGTCTATCTGCCCCTGAAACTGCAAGGCGTCGGCAAGGTCGAAGGCCGCGTCCGCGTCGAAGAGGCGCTGTCGATGGTGGGGCTGGCGAATTTCGCCAGGTCCTATCCACGCGAACTGTCGGGCGGCATGAAAATGCGCGTGTCCATCGCCCGCGCGATGGTGACCAAGCCGAAGCTGTTGCTGATGGACGAACCCTTTGCCGCGCTGGACGAGATGTCGCGCACCAAGCTGAACGACGAGGTGCTGTCGCTGTGGAAGTCGCTGGGGCTGACGGTGATTTTCGTCACCCATTCGGTTTTTGAATCCGTCTATCTGTCCAGCCGCGTCGTGGTCATGGCCGCCCGTCCGGGGCGCGTGGTGCACGACATCGCGCTGAGCGGAGGCTATCCGCGCAACGCCGCCTACCGGATGTCACCGGAATACGCCGAAAGCTGCCGCACCGTCAGCAAAGCTTTGGAAGGGACCATGGATCATGTCGAACTTAACCACTGATACCCCGGCCGCCGCGCAGCTTGACCCGCGTATCCTGCGCGAACGCCGCGAGCGCCGGTTGCAGTATATCCTGCCCATCACCGCCATTGCCGTTGCGCTGGGCCTGTGGGAATTCCTGGTCTGGTACAACGCGGTGCCGCATTACCTGATTCCTGCGCCCAGCCTGATCGCCAAGACGCTGGTGACCGATTGGTCCAGCCTGATGCAAAGCGCGATGTTCACCGTCAAGCTGACGCTGATGGCACTGGCGCTGGCGATTGTGGGCGGCGTGGCGCTGGGCATGTTGTTTGCCCTGTCGCGTCCCATCGAGATGAGCCTGTTTCCCTTTGCCGTGATCCTTCAGGTCACGCCGGTGGTCGCCATCGCACCGCTGATCCTGATCTATGTCAGCAACACCTTTGTTGCCCTGTTGATCTGCGCGTGGATCGTGGCGTTTTTCCCAATCCTGTCGAACACGGCCATCGGCCTGCGCAGCGCCGACCACAACCTGCGTGACATGTTCCGCCTGTATCAGGCGACCCCGTGGCAGCGTTTGCGGTATCTGCTGATCCCCTCGGCGTTGCCCTATTTCATGGCCGCGCTGAAAATCGCGGGCGGCCTGGCGCTGATCGGCGCGGTGGTGGCCGAGTTTGTGGCAGGCACCGCAGGGCAGAACACCGGGCTTGCCTCGCGCATCCTCGAGTCCAGCTTTCGCAACGAGATCCCGCGCATGTTTGCAGCGTTGTTCCTGGTGTCGGTGTTGGGCGTCGGCATTTTCCTGATCACCGCGTGGCTGTCGCGCGCCGTTCTTGGCCATTGGCACGAGAGCGAGATCAAGCGCGAGAGATAGGGCGGATGACGGACAGTATGCACCTAAAAGGGATCACTTTGGCCGGTCACAGCGGCTTTTGGGATCTGGAACAGGACGCGGGGCGCATCACCGCGCTGCGCCCCGCGACGACGGGCGGCGGCGGCTACGTCATGCCGCTGTTGGCGGACATTCACACCCATCTGGACAAGACGATGACCGCGCCGCGTATGCCACATCGCGCGCAGTCGCTGTTCGATGCGATCGAGATGATGGGGCAGGACGCCGCGCGTTGGACCGACGACGACCTGCGCCACCGCGCGTCATTGGGTCTGGCCAAGGCCTATCACCACGGCACCGCGCTGATGCGCAGCCATGTGGATTGGTCCTATGCCGACGCGCCGCGCGGTTGGCACGTGCTGACCGAACTCGCGCAGGACTGGCAAGGGCGGGTTGAGCTGCAACTGTCGTCGCTGACCCGTCTGGACGATCTGGCGCGGATCGGTACCGCCATCGCGCCGGTGCTGCGCCGTGACGGCGGTATTCTGGGCGCGTTCGTTTACCGCAACGACGATCTGGCGGCACATATCGCCACCCTGTTCGATCTGGCCGAGGCGCACGATCTGCACCTTGATTTCCATGTCGACGAAGGGCTGGACGTGGACGCCCGTGGCATCGACGCGATCATCGACGAAACGGCCAAACGCGGCATGGCCGGCCGTGTGCTGTGCGGGCATGGGTGTTCGCTGTCGGTGCGCGACGTGTCGCAGGTTGAAACCCTTCTTGGCCGCGCTGCCGAGGCAGGCATTGGTCTGACCGTCCTGCCCGGCGCCAACAGCTATCTTCAGGACGCAGGCGCGGGCCGCACCCCCCGCTTGCGCGGTCTTGCGCCCCTGCAAGAGGCTGATGCTGCCGGCGTTCCGGTCATGCTGGGGTCGGACAATGTGCGCGACGGGTTCTTTCCCTATGGCGACTATGACCTGATCGAGGTTTTGCGCATGGGCGTGCTGATGGGCCATTTGCCGCCCGAGGACTGGCTGGATGCCATCAGTGCACGGCCCGCCGCATGGATGGGCCACGACCTGACCCTGCGCGTCGGCGGCCCTGCCGACTTTATCCACTTTGACGCGACCGACCTGAACGACGTGATCAGCCGCCCCACTGCGGTGCGGCGTGTCTGGCGTGACGGCGCGGTTCTGCCCCCCTTTCAAGGAGACAAATGATGTCCCACACCTCCGATCTGACCGCATTCAAGGCCGCACTGGGCGACATCCGCTTTCACGATGGCCAAAAGCATCTGGAAGCGCGGTCGCGCGACTATTTCTGGTACAGCCCGATCCTGAACGACCAGTTGAAGGACAAGATCGGCGACCTGCTGGTGATCCCGCAGTCGGTCGACGAGGTGATGCAGGTGGCATCGCTGATTGCGAAGCACAAGCTGCCCCTGACCCTGCGCGGCGGTGGTACGGGCAACTATGGTCAGTGCGTGCCGATGGAGGGCGGGGTGATCATGGACCTGACCCGTCTGGACAAGGTTCTGGAGATCACACCGGGCCACGTGCGTGTGCAGGCCGGTGCGCGGATTTCGCGGCTGGACGATGCGGCGCATGAAACGGGGCAAGAGCTGTTGATGTACCCGTCGACCCGCCAGATGGCGACGATTGGCGGGTTTCTGGCCGGTGGCTCGGGCGGCATCGGGTCGCTGCGCCACGGGATGCTGCGCGACCCCGGCAACGTCAGCTACGTCAAGGTGATCACGGTCGAGGAAGACCCGCAGGTAATCGAACTGCACGGCGACGAGATCCAGAAGGTGCAGCACGCCTTTGGCACCAACGGGATCATGGTGGAACTGGGTCTGGCCTTAACACCCCGGACCGACTGGATTCATACAGCGGCACTGTTCGACGGCTATGACCACGCCCTGAACTTTGCCACCCAGGCGCAAAAGGACGGGATGGACTGTTACCTGCTGACTGCGGTCGAGCGGCGCTTTGCCCCCTATTACACCAAGTTCGGCGATCTGTTCCCCGCCGACCGGGATGCGATCTTTGCGATGGTGGCACCGGACGAAATGGACCGTTTCACGGCGCAGGCCGAAGCGCAGGGCGGGCGCGTGTCCTTTGCCATGACCAAGGACCAGATCCGCGCGGAAGGTCTGCAACCGGCTTACGAATGCGGCTGGAACCACACCACCTTGCAGGCGCTCAAGGTCGATCCGGGCTGGACGTACCTGCAAGTCGCCTATCCGCGCCCGTTCGACGTTGATCTGGTGATGCGCCAGATGGCGCGCCACGGCGACGATATGTTCTGGCACCACGAAATGGCGCGTCAGGACGGCGACATCCAGATCTTTGCCCTGCCGCTGGTGCGCTATCGCGGCAAGGACGACATGTACCGTCTGATTGCAGAGCTGGAAGAAACAGACGGCTGCACGATTTTCGACCCCCATGTCGTCACCATTGAAGACGGCGGCATGAAGGAAATCGACACATCGCAGATTGATTTCAAAAAACGGGCTGACCCTTACGGCCTGATGAACCCCGGAAAAACGCGCGGATGGACCAAGGATATGGCCCGACGTGACGACCAACACCAGCATGGAGAAACGGCATGAAACGAACACTTACGGCAATCGGCGCGGTCTGCGCCCTGTTGTCCGCAACAGCGGCATGGGCCAACGACAAGGTCGTCATGGGCACCAACTGGCTGGCCCAGGGCGGGCACGGCGGGTTCTATCAGGCGCTGGCAGATGGCACCTATGAGGCATACGGGCTGGACGTTGAAATCAGCCCCGGCGGCCCGCAGGTCAACAACCGCCCGATGCTGTCGGCGGGGCGGCTGGACTTTTTGATGGCGGGCAACCTGTTGCTGTCCTTTGACAACGTGCGCAACGGCATCCCCACCACCGTCGTCGCCGCCTTCTACCAAAAAGACCCGCAGGCATTGATGACCCACAAGGGGCAATACGCCGACTTTGCCGCCCTGTCCGGCGCGCCCACGGTGCTGGTGTCCAAGGATGGGCAATTCAGCTTTTGGGAATGGATGGTGCAGGCACAGGGTTTCAAGAACGAGCAACTGCGCCCCTATGGCTATAACCTGGCGCAGTTTCTGGCCGACGACAAAATGGTCCAGCAGGCCTATGGCACCGCCGAGCCGATCTATGCCCGCGAGCAAGGGGCCGAGGTGGACGTGTTCCTGTTGGCCGACAACGGCTGGAACACCTATGCCGCGACGTTGGAAACCCGTCAGCAGCTGGTCGACGAAAACCCCGAACTGGTGCAGCGGTTTGTCGATGCGACCATCGAGGGCTGGGTGAATTTTCTTTATGGCGACCATACGCCTGCCTATGACGCGATCATGGCGGCCAACCCCGAGATGACCGTCGAAAAGCTGGACAAGGAAGTGGCCCAGCTCAAGGCGCTTGAGATCATCGACAGCGGCGACGCGCTGGAGAAGGGTATCGGCGCGCTGTCCCAGGAGCGGATCAAAGCGTTTTACGATCTGGCCGTGTCCAGCGGCATCGTCGACGCGGGCTCGGTCGACCTGAGCAAGGTCGCGACCAGCCAGTTCGTGAACCAGGGTCACGGGCTGGACCTGAAGGCGAAACTGACAGGCCAATAAACAGACAAGGTCGCCGCACGTTCATGCGGCGTCCCTTCCGTTCTGGTGCGGGGCGGTGCTTGTGTTAATCTTGCAGCGCCGCCCCTTGACCGCGACCACCTGAGGACCACCCATGACCACCGCAAAAATCCGGCGCAGCGCCATAAACGAAGCGATCCGCGATGCGGCGATCCGCGAATTTGCGCGCAACGGGTTGGCGGGCACCTCGACGCAAGCGATTGCCAGCTCGGCAGGTATCTCCAAGGCGCAGCTGCATTATTACATCACCTCGAAAGAGGACCTTTATCAGGACGTGCTGGGTTATATCGTGTCGCACTGGCGCGAGTTGTTTTCGCTGTCGTCCTCGCTGGAAGACCCTGCTGAAGCGATCAGGAATTACGTCAGGAACAAGGTCGAACATGCGCTTGAGCATCCCGATGTCTCGCGGTTCTTTGCCAATGAAATGGCCCGCGGCGCGCCCGAAATGGGGGACTATTGGGAACCGCTGCGCGCCTCTGTGGAAGAGGCAAACGACACCATTCGCACATGGATCGACGCGGGCAAGATCGCACCGATCGATCCGCTGCTGTTCCAGATCAACATCTGGGCGGTCACCCAGCACTATGCCGAATACGAGGCGCAGGCACGCAAGCTGATGGGGACGCCCGAAGGCCAACCCATGGACGCCGAACGCATCATCGCCGAGGCCAGCGCGCTGTTCCTGCGCCGTTGCGGTCTGGACGAACAAGGGCGCCGCATATGAGGGCGCTGACACCCGATACCTTGCCCGCCCCCTTTGGTGCATATGCGCATGGCGTTCAGGCCGGGCGGCTGATTGCCACGTCGGGACAGTTGGGGTTGTCGGCGGATGGCAGCGTTCCCGCCGGCGTGACCGCGCAGGCCGAGCTGTGTTTCCAAAACATTCGCGCCATTCTGGCGGAAGCGGGGGCGGATTTTTCGCATGTGATCCGCTTTACCGGCTATGTCACACGCCGCGAGGATTTTGCCCCCTATATGGCGGTGCGCGATGCCTCGGTGCGTGATTTTGCGGTCAAGCCTGCCTCGACCCTGTTGATCGTCACGGGCTTTACCCGCCCCGAGTTTCTGGTCGAGGTCGAAGCCCTGGCGGTGGCCCCTTAGCCCAGCCGCGCCTGTCCCGATTTCACCCGCCGCAACGGGATCGAGCTTTCGATGGACGCGACGCCGGGGATCTTGGTGAAGGTTCCGACAAGAAACCGCTCGAATTCTTCCAACCCGCTGGTTGCGATGCGCAGCATGTAGTCGCGGTTTCCGGTCATCAGCCAGCAATCGACAATCTCGGGGTGAGCGGCAATCGCCCGCTCGAACCGGGCCAGCGCATCGTCCACCTGCTTTTCCAGTTTGACCGACAGGAACACCGAAAAGCCGAAGCCAAGCGATGCCTCGTCGATCAGCGCCGAATAGCCGGTGACAACGCCCGCGTCTTCCAACAGGCGCAAGCGGCGCGCCACGGGCGAGGGGCTGAGACCGACTGCGGTGGCGATCTCTTGAATCGATGCCCTTCCGTTGTTTTGCAGGGCGCGCAGAATGGCCAGGTCGAAACTGTCCAAGTTGGTTGAAACCATCACGGATACCGCCATTGTTGATGGATATAGCTAATAAATCAGGAATGAAGGCAAAGAAAGGCGAATTTCACGCATATCACTGCGTTATACTGCGTCAAATCCATGATCACAGGAACTCCAATGTCCCACGCCAGCCATCTGAAAACGATTGAACAACGCCTGCTGTGGCTGTCGCACTGGATGATTCACAACGCCAACCACATCCGACCCAAGACCGAAGGGATCAAGGTCGGCGGCCATCAGGCGTCGTCGGCGTCGATGGTGTCGATCATGTCTGCCCTGTATTTCAGCGCCCTGCGCCCCGAGGATCGGGTCGCCGTGAAACCCCATGCTTCGCCGGTATTCCACGCGATGCAGTACCTGATGGGCGAGCAGACGCTGGAGAAAATGCAGAACTTTCGCGGGCTGCATGGCGTGCAATCCTATCCGTCGCGGACCAAGGACATCGACGATGTGGATTTCTCGACCGGATCGGTGGGTCTGGGCGTGGCGATCACGTCTTTTGCCTCGCTGGTGCAGGATTACATTCACGCCAAACGCTGGGGCAATGACATACCGCTGGGCCGCATGGTGGCGCTGGTCGGCGACGCCGAACTGGACGAGGGCAACATATACGAATGCCTGCAAGAGGGCTGGAAAAACGATCTGCGCAATGCGTGGTGGATCATCGACTATAACCGCCAGTCGCTGGACGGCGTGGTCCGCGAGGGGTTGTTCCAGCGGGTCGAGAAGATCTTTGAGGCCTTTGGCTGGGATGTGGTCCGCGTCAAATACGGGCACCTGCAACGCGCCGCGTTCAAGGAACCGGGCGGCGACACGCTGCGTGACTGGATCGACAACTGCCCCAACCAGCTTTATTCGGCGCTGACCTTCATGGGCGGGGCGGCGTGGCGCGAACGGCTGATGGACAGTCTGGGCGATCAGGGTGACGTGACCAAGCTGATCGACAGCCGCAGCGACGACGAGCTGGCCGAGCTGATGGAAAACCTGGGCGGCAACTGCGTCCAAACCATGGCCGACACCTTTGCCGCCATCGATCACGACCGCCCTGTGTGCTTCCTGGCCTATACGATCAAGGGGTGGGGCACGCCGATTGCGGGTCACAAGGACAACCACGGCGGTTTGATGAACAAGACCCAGATGGCCGAGTGGCAAAAGATGATGGGCGTGCCGCAGGGGCAGGAATGGGACCCCTTCGCCACGGTCGAAGACCCCGACGCCCTGCGCGAATTCCTGGGACAGGTGCCGTTCTTTGCCAAGGGCCCGCGCCGCTATACCGACGATGTTCTGGACGTGCCAAAGGTCGAGATTGCAACCGACCGCGAACTGTCCACCCAGATGGGCTTTGGCAAGATCCTGGACGATCTGTCCAAGGGCGACAGCGATCTGGCGTCGCGCATCGTCACCACGTCGCCCGATGTGACGGGCACCACCAACCTCGGCCCGTGGGTGAACCGCCGCAAGCTGTTCGCGCGCACCGAACAACAAGACACGTTCATCAACGAAAAGATCCCTTCGACCGCGAAATGGGAATTCACGCCCGAAGGTCAGCATATCGAACTGGGCATCGCCGAGATGAACCTGTTCCTGTTGCTGGCGGCGGCGGGCCTGTCGCATTCGCTGTTCGGCAAACGGCTGATCCCCATCGGCACGGTCTATGATCCCTTTGTCGCGCGTGGGTTGGATGCGTTGAACTATGCGTGTTATCAGGACGCGCGCTTCATGATCGTGGGCACCCCGTCGGGCATCACGCTGGCCCCCGAGGGTGGCGCGCACCAGTCCATTGGCACGCCGCTGATCGGGATGAGCCAGGACGGCCTGGCCGCGTTCGAACCCGCCTTTGTCGACGAGCTGTCGGTGATCATGCAGTGGGCGTTTGAATACCTGCAACGCAGCGGCGACGGCGACCCGGACGAACGCACATGGCTGCGCGACGAAACCGGCGGGTCGGTTTATCTGCGGCTGTCCACCAACCCGATCGAACAGCCCGGCAAGCGGGTCGATGATGACTTTCGCCAAGGCGCGATTGACGGGGCGTACTGGCTGCGCAAACCCGGCCCCAATTGCGAGGTGGTGATTGCCTATCAGGGGGTTGTCGCCCCCGAAGCGATCCGCGCGGCGGGTATCATTGCCGAAGGCCGCCGCGATGTTGCGGTGCTGGCCGTCACCTCGGCCGACCGGCTGAACGCGGGCTGGACAGCGGCGCAACGGGCGCGGGCGCGGGGCAATGGGGCGGCACGGTCGCATATCGAAACCCTGCTGGGCGGGCTGTCGCGCGATTGCAAGATCGTCACGGTGATCGACGGCCATCCCGCCACGCTGGCGTGGCTGGGCTCGGTGATCGGGCATCAGACGGTGTCACTGGGCGTTGAACACTTTGGCCAGACAGGCACCATTGCCGATCTGTACCGGCATTTCGGCATCGACGCCGAAGGGATCGTGGAAAAGGTGAACGGCCTGACGCTGGGGCGTCCGGTGGTCGCACCGCTTCGGATGTAGTGCGGCGCGTGTGGTTGCCTTTGCGGGCTGATCCTTGCACCTTTGGCATCGCAAAGGATGCCGAGATGACATTTTGAACGCCCGCCTACGGCCCACCACCCCGCTGCCGCACCCGCTGTTCATCGGCCACGAGATTTACCGTGCCTCGACCTATGGGCGCTGGCATCCGCTGCGGGTGCCGCGCGTGTCGACGGTGATGGACCTGTCGCGGGCGTTGGGCTGGTTGCCACGGTCTGTTTACGTCACCAGCCCGCGCGCCAAGCCCGCCGCGCTGACCGGTTGGCATACGCCGGATTATGTCGCGGCCCTGCTGCGGGCCGAGGCCGAACAGGCCGTAAGTGACGCCGTGCGCGCACGGCACCATCTGG
Organism: Pseudosulfitobacter pseudonitzschiae; assembly: GCF_900129395.1. Taxonomy (GTDB): domain Bacteria; phylum Pseudomonadota; class Alphaproteobacteria; order Rhodobacterales; family Rhodobacteraceae; genus Pseudosulfitobacter; species Pseudosulfitobacter pseudonitzschiae. Next base: position 134,948 of record NZ_FQVP01000004.1, on the reverse strand, counting down.
GCACGCCCTCCAACCCTGTCTTCCCCGAGATGTTCCGTCGGCCTGCCACGGCGGCGGGCGGGTCGTTGCTGGCCGGTGAGTTGCTGGCAGGCGGTGGCGTGGTGTTTCACCCTGCGGGCGGCACCCACCACGGGATGCCCGACCGCGCCAGCGGATTTTGCTTTCTCAACGATCCGGTGCTGGCGATCCGGTCGTTGCGGGCCAACGGGGCGGCGCGCATCGCCTATATCGACATCGACGCGCATCATGGCGACGGGGTGCAGCACGGGTTTGCAGAGGACCCCGACACGCTGGTGCTGTCGGTGCACGAGGCCGGTCTGTGGCCGCGCACTGGCGCGCTGGAGGATGAAGGGGTGGGCAATGTGTTCAACCTGCCGGTGCCACGGCTGTTGAACGACGATGAGATGGCGTTGATCCGCGACGGTCTGATCCTGCCCGCCGTGGCTGCCTTTCGGCCCGATGCCATCGTGTTGCAATGTGGGGCCGATGCGGTGGCCGATGATCCGCTGTCGCATCTGTCGCTGTCGAACAACGCCCACTGGCAGGTCGTGGCGGGGCTGATGGGCATGGCCCCGCGCCTGCTGGTGCTGGGCGGCGGCGGCTATAACCCGTGGTCGGCGGGACGGCTGTGGACGGGCGTCTGGGCCACGCTGAACGGCCACGCGATCCCGCCGGTGTTGTCCGAACCCGCGCAACAGGTGCTGCGCGGGCTGGTGTTTCAGGGCAACGCGCGGGGGCGCAATCCCGATCCGGCGTGGTTCACAACCCTGCGCGATGTGCCGCGCGGCGGGCCAGTGCGCGACAGCGTGCGGGCCGATGTGGCACGGCTGGCGGCGCGGTTTTAACCTTCAGGCCTCAGGGCATAGTCCGCGTCGCTGACATGTTCCAGCCAGTCGGCGGCGCTGCCGTCCAGCGCCTCTTGCATCGCCATATGCACCATCTCTGTGTCAGGTGCGGCGCCGTGCCAATGTTCCTCGTGTGGGGGAATCCAGACGGTATCACCCGCCGAGATGACGCGCGGCGGCTGCCCGCGCAGGGCAACGCGCCCTTCGCCCGACATCACGTGCAGGGTCTGGCCCAGCGGATGCGTATGCCACGCTGTGCGCGCACCGGCGGAAAAGGTCACGATCAGCGCGCGCAGACGTGCAGGCTCGGGCGCAGTGACAACCGGATCTTGCCAGACATCGCCGGTAAAATACTCTGACGGAGCCTGCGTGCGGGGCCGTGTGCCGAATTTGTGGATGTCCATTGGCGGTCTCCCTTGAGATGAAAAAGGAAAAGGGCGACGCAACCGCCGCCCTTTATCAGTTTGTCAGGGGCGCTTAGTCCGCCCAGCTGACGCCGGTCAGATCGGTGGCCTGGGTCGGCGCGTTGGTCCACAGACCTTGCAGGTCGGCCTTGGCGACCGACAGCATGGCCAGCTGGAACAGATAGCCGTTCACGTAATCCTCGGAAATCATGCGCTGGGCGTCACCCAGAAGTTGCGTGCGCATGTCGGGATCGGTGGTGCCGTTCAGCTTGGTCATCAGCGCCTGGAAGTCGGGGTTGTCATACTGGAAATAGTAATCCGGGTTGGCATAGACGCCGATGTCCATCGGTTCGGTGTGCGAAATGATGGTCAGGCCAAAGTTCTTGCCCTTGAACACCGTTTCCAGCCATTGCGCCCATTCGACGTTGATGATCTCGGCCTTGATGCCGACCTCGGCCAGCTGTGCCGCGACAATCTCGCCGCCACGACGGGCATAGGACGGGGGCGGCAGGTGCAACGTGGTTTCGAACCCGTCGGCAAAGCCGGCCTCGGCCAGCAGCGCGCGGGCTTTCTCGGGGTCGTATTCGCTCAGGCCGGTCAGATCGACATAGGCCGGGTTGTGCGGCGCAAAGAACGTGCCGATGGGCGTGCCATAGCCGAACATTGCCCCGTCGATGATCGCCTGACGGTCGATGGCGTGGGCAATCGCTTCGCGGACCTTGACGTTGTCAAAGGGCGCCTGGGCGTTGTTGATGGACAGGATGGTTTCGCCCTCGGTGCTGCCGATCAGCACCTGAAACCGCGGGTCTGCCTCGAATTGCGGCAGGTTTTCGGGGGCGGGGAACCCGGCAAAGACGTCCACATCCTCGGCCATCACAGCGGCAAAGGCGGCGGTCGGGTCCGAGATGAACTTGAACGTCGCCTTGGCCAGCGCCGGCGCGTCACCCCAATAGGCGTCGTTGCGTTCCAGCTCGATCTTGTCGCCCTGCACCCAGTTCACGAATTTGAACGCGCCGGTGCCGATGGGCGTCTGCTTGATGTTCTCGATGCTTTCGGGGGCCACGATCACCGCGTCGCCCCATGCCAGGTTGAACAGCAGGCTGCCGTTCGGTTCGGACAGGGTCAGCTTGACCGTCAGGGGGTCGATCACCTCGACATCCGCGATGCCGGTGTACAGCGCCTTTTGCGCGTTCACGCTGTCTTCGGCGCGGGCACGGTCCAGGCTGAATTTCACGTCTTCGGCGTCCATGGTGGTGCCGTCGTGGAATGTCACACCGTCATGCAGCTTGAACGTATAGGTCAGACCGTCGTCCGAAATCTCCCAGCTTTCGGCCAGGCCGGGCACGATCGATCCGTCGCCCATAAAGCGGGTCAGACCCTCGAACACGTTGGAATACAGAACCGAATCGATGGCGCCGGCAGCGGCGCTGGTAGGATCAAGGTGCGGCGGCTCAAGCTGCAGGGCAACGACGATGTCGTCCTTGGCCAAGGCCGATCCTGCGATCAGCGCAGCGGATGCGACCCCCAGCAAAAGCGAGCGGATGTGGAACATTTTCAGACTCCCGGTTGGTTTTTTGAAAGGCTAGCCAGTTCCTTGGACTTTGACCAGCACCGGCGTGTTGCACCCGCAAGGCCAAGGCGCTATGGCGGCGCCTTTCTTCTGTTTTCAGGCGGTGACGACATGGCGACCCTTGGCATCGACTTTGGCACTTCCAACTCTGCTGCGGGCTATGCTGTGGATGGCACGCCGCATCTTGTCGCGCTTGAACCGGGCGAACAGACCCTGCCCACGGCGGTGTTTTTCGATTTCGATTCGCGCAAGGTGGTTTACGGGCGTCCCGCCAACAATGCGCTGATCGCGGGGGACGAGGGGCGCTATATGCGCGCGCTCAAAAGCCTGCTGGGCACGTCGTTGATGCGTGAAAGCCGGATGCTGCTGAACGAACGGCAGGATTTCATCACCATCGTGGCACGGTTTCTGGCGACGCTGAAACAGCGGGCGGAAGCGGAAAGCGGGCTGACGTTCAACACCGCGCTGTCGGGTCGGCCGGTGCTGTTTCACAGTGCCAATGCCGAACGCAACGCGCAGGCGCTGGTGGACCTGACGGAATGTTACCACGCGGCGGGGTTTGACGCGGTCAAATTCATGCCCGAACCCGAAGCGGCGGCGCTGGCCAGCCGTGCGGCCTTGCAGGACGGCGATCTGGGGCTGGTGGTCGACATTGGCGGGGGTACGTCGGATTTTACCGTGTTCCGGCACGGGGACGATGCAGGCATTGATATCCTGGCCAGCCACGGCGTGCGGCTGGGCGGCACCGATTTTGACCGGCGGCTCTCGCTGGATCACGTGATGCCGCATCTGGGGCTGGGCAGCGACATTCGTCATGCCTTTGGCGATCAGGTCCACACCGCCCCGCGCGCCTTGTTTGCCGATCTTGCCACATGGCAGAAAATTCCGTTCCTCTATGCCCCTGACAGCCGCCGCGCGGCGCAGGATCTGGCGAAACATGCGGTGCAGCCGGAATTGCTCGACCGGTTGGTGCGTGTGCTTGAGGATGAGCTGGGCCACGACCTGGCCTTTGCCGTCGAGGCGGGCAAGATCGCCGCAAACGATCCCGCCGGAACCGCATTGCCCGAGATCAAATTGGGCCTGTTAGAGACAGGTTTGACCGTTCCGCTGCCCGCCGCGATGATGTGGGCGGGGCTGGCCGATATGGCCGATCAGGTGGGCGAGGCTGCATTGCAGGCGGTGCAGCAGGCCGGGGTGGCGCCGGAGAACATCGACCGGCTTATCTTTGTTGGCGGGTCCAGCCTGATGGCCGTGATTCAGGGCGCACTGACACAGCGGTTTCCTCGGGCAGATGTGCATCGCGGTGCTGCTTTGACCGGCATTGTCGAAGGTCTGGCGCTGGCATCGGAAACTGCGTTCTAGCCGTGCGCGTTAAACGCGTTATGTAGATCGGGGCTGGCGCATTCGCATGAAGACAGCCGTGCGATGAGTCCATCAAAAAGGGATCTCTCATGTTGAATGCGTTTATTGTTCTGGTGACCGTCGGTACGGCGGCCTTGCTGCTGTATCCCAGACTGGCACAGGCCCGACTGTGGCGCGCCGCGATCACGCCGCTGGCCTCGATCATCGGCAGCGGCTTTCTGGTGCTGGGGCCGATCCTTGATACGTCCTATGGCAAATACGCGCCATCGGTCATGCTGGCTCTGTGCCTGATGGCCTACTGCTTTGGTGCCGCGATCCGGTTCAACATTGCACGCAGGGCGGATGACACGACCGGACGCAACGCAACCGAAGACAGTTTCGAGACGGCCGCATCCTGGGCGCTGGCCTTTGCCTATGTGATATCGGTGGCTTACTATCTGAACCTGTTGGGGTCTTTCGCCGTCAGCATGACGCCGTTCAACACGACCATTGATGCCAAGCTGGTGACAAGTGTCGTTTTCGTGGTGATCCTGATCATCGGCTGGACCAAGGGGTTTCACGCGCTGGAACGGGTCGAACAGGTGTCTGTCGGGGTCAAGCTGGCGATTATCGCGGGGTTGTTGTTCGGGCTGGGCTGGTATTTCGTCAAGACCGCCGTTGCCGGAGACCTGATCGTTCAGCCGCCGAAGGTGGGCGGGATACACGCGTTGACGATCTTTGCAGGTCTGCTGGTCACCGTGCAGGGGTTTGAGACCTCGCGCTATCTGGGCGCGGACTACAGTGCCAGCGAACGGATACGGTCGATGAAACTGGCGCAGTGGCTGTCGATGGCGATCTACATGTTTTACATTGTATTACTAAGCTATTCGATCCAACCCGACGCCCGACACCTAAGCGAAACGGCGATCATTGATCTGATGGCGGTTGTCGCCCCCATCCTGCCGCTGTTGCTGATCGCGGCGGCCATCAGCGCCCAGTTCAGCGCGGCAGTGGCCGATACGGGTGGTTCCGGCGGTTTGATTGCCGAGTTGACCGGCGGGCGTGTGTCGACGCGCAAGGGCTATGCCATTCTGGTGGCCATCGGGCTGGTTCTGACATGGGCGGCGAGCGTGTTCGAAATCATCAGCTACGCCTCGCGCGCCTTTGCGCTGTACTACGCGATACAGTCCGCAATTGCGGCGATTGGCGCGTGGCAGAATGCCGACGGGCGGCCGCGAGCCGTAGGCTTTGCCGCCCTTGCCGTGCTGGGCATCGCCATCGCGATCTTCGGGGTATCGGCCGAAGGCTAGCCCTTGGGCAGCAAAAGCGTCTCTAACGCGGCGCCCATCACCTTGGCGCTGTCCACCATGTCGTCGATGCCGATGTATTCGTCGGGCTTGTGCGCCAGTTCCAGCAGACCGGGACCATAGGCGATGCAGTTCTTCAGCTTGCCGATGCGGTCGATGTGTTTCTGGTCGTACGATCCGGGCGACGCCACATAGGTCGGCGGCTTGCCCATCACATCCTCGATTGCCTTTGCAACAGTCTCTACAACAGGGGCAGTCTTGTCCGTCATCGACGGGATCACGCTGTTCAGCTCGGTCAGCTCGTATTCGAAATCGGGCCGTGTCTCGCGCAGCCCTTCCAGCAGCGCCTTAACCTCGTCGCGGACCTGGTCCAGCGTTTCCTCGACCAGATAGCGCCGGTCGATCACGATGCGGCAGCTGTCAGGCACACAATGCGCGGGCAGGCCGGTGAAATCGTCGGTCTGTTCCTTTTGTCCGCCGTGGATCGAGTTGATGTTCATCGTCGATTGCCGTGCGCCTTCGGGCACCACGGGCATCTCGGTGAACCGCGCCGCCATCGCCGGATACAGTTTGGTTTCAAATTCGGACAGCACCGCGCCCATGTGGCGCACGGCACAATCGCCCAGGAACGGCATAGACCCGTGGGCAATCTCGCCCTTGGTTTCGATCTCGGCCCACCAGCCGCCGCGATGGCCCAGACAGATGCGATCCTTTTGCAGGGGTTCGGGGATAATGACGTGTTGCACCTTGTTAGGGTCGAAAAATCCCTGTTCCGCCAGATAGGCAACGCCGCCGTAGCCGCCCGATTCCTCGTCCGCCGTGCCCGAGATTTCGATGGCGCCCTGAAAATTCGGATGCTCCTCGATGAACGCTTCGGCGGCGATAATCGACGCGGCCAGCCCGCCCTTCATGTCGCAGGCCCCGCGTCCGTAGATCTTGCCATCGGACACCGCGCCGCCAAAGGGATCAAAGGTCCAGCCCTGACCGACCTCGACCACATCCGTGTGGCTGTTGAAATGCACGCATTCGCCCGTCTGCGCCCCGTCCCGCCGCGCGACGATGTTCCAGCGGGGATATTTCTCGCTGTCACCGGGGGTGCCATGGGCGCGGATCAACTGGGTCTGAAAGCCGTGCTGTCTCAGGCGTTTGTCCAGAAAATCGCAAATCTCGCGATAGTTCTCGCCCGGAGGATTCAGCGTCGGGATGCGGATCAGGTCCTGGGTCAGCTGGATCAGGTCATCGCGTTTGTCGGTGATACGTTGGGAAACTGTCATGGCGATACCTTTGAAGCTTGGCGACCGAATGGCAAGAGCCTAGGCCCAGGATTTCAGCACATCCGCCACGGTCGTCATGCCAGCGTCGCCGTGCGTCGGCGGATCGGAGGGGGTGAGGGAAAAGCGCGGGGCGGGACCGGGTTGCACGATGCCGTCGGTCGTCACAAAGGTGCCGCGTGCGACATTGTGGGGGTAGTCCGGCGCCTCGGACATGGGCAGGACGGGTGCGAAACAGGCATCGACACGTTCCAGAATGTCCTGCCAGTGACTGCGGGGTTTTGACCTGAAAAGCGTCTCTAACACGGCGTGCATCTCATCCTGCGCCCCGTATTGATCGGCAAAGCGCGGATCGTCCGACAGCCCCAGTTGCGCCAGCATCTCGGCATAGAACTGCGGTTCCAGCGGGCCAAGCGCGACATAGCCGCCACAGGCGGTTTCATAGCAGCGATAGCTGGCAATGCCGCCGTTCAGCGTGTTGCCGCCGCGTTGCTGATCGTTGTGCATCCCTGCGGCCATCAGGCCGTATTGCATCACCATCATCAACGCTGCACCGTCAGACATGCAGGCATCGACAACCTGTCCCTGCCCGGTGCCGCGCGCGTGCAACACGGCAGCCAGAACGCCGGCCAACAGCATCATGCCGCCGCCCGCCAGATCGGCGATGATGTTCTGCGGCGGGGGCGGGGGCGCGTCGGCGGGACCGATGGACCACAGCGCGCCGGAGATTGCCATATAGTTCAGGTCGTGACCCGCGCGGTCGCGCAGCGGTCCGTCCTGTCCCCAGCCGGTCATGCGTCCGTAGACCAGCGCGGGGTTGCTGGCCATCATCGGCTCGGGGCCCAGGCCAAGCCGCTCCATCACGCCGGGGCGAAACCCTTCGATCACCACTTCGGCGCGGGCGATCAGGGTTTGCGCCTGTGCCAGGTCGTCGGGATTGCGCAGGTCCAGCGTGACGCTCTGGCGCGAGCGGTCGTACAGGTTGTGCTTTTGGTCGATCCCGAACATCGGTTTCTGGCCGGGACGGGCGATGCGGACCACCTCGGCCCCCATGTCGGCCAGCATCATGCAGGCAAAGGGCGCAGGTCCCAGCCCCGCCATTTCAACAACACGCAGTCCGCGCAGGGGGCCGTTGCGGTCAAGCATCGTCGGACATCTTCTTCATGGCGGACAGGAATGCCGTCACTTCGGCCTCTGAGTTGTAGTGGCACAGCGACACGCGCACAGCCGCCGGCAGGCCCAGCGGGTCCAGCACGTTGCCGGAATAGTGGTCAGCCTTGCGCACATGGGTGCGAATGCCCTGATCGTTCAGGCGGGCCACGATGTCGGCGGCGGGCATTCCGTCCATGACAAAACAAACCAGCCCCTCGCGCGCCGGATTGTCGTCGCCGCCAATGATCTGGACGCCGGGCAGATCGGTCAGGCCGGGCAGGTTGCCGGTGCCGTTCAGCATGGTGTCGGTCAGGTGTTTCTCGTGGGCGTGGATGGCATGGCCTGCCGCCTCGATCCGCGCGCGGCGGTCGGTTGCGTCGGACACCTGCCCGCCCAGCCAGTCGAAATAGGCCACCACGTCCGAAAACGTCGCATATGCACCTGTGTCGCGGGTGCCCATTTCCCAGTTCTCCGACGGTCCGCCCATCAGCGCCTCAAGCGGCAGCTTGCTCAGCCGGTCGGACGCCCATGCCACGCCGTAACCGTGGCGCGAGAACACCTTGTAGGGGCTGACCACATAGCCGTCGATGCCTGCGGCTGCGATGTCGATGCCGCCGTGGCTGGCGTGCTGGATGCCGTCCACGATGATCAGGCAATCGGGCGACACGGCGCGGATCGCCTGCGAAATGGCGGCAATGTCCATGCCCATGCCGGTCACGGGCGAGGTGTGCAGGATCGTGGCCACACGCACATCCGACGTCATCGCGGCGGCGTAGTCCTGAGCTGTCACCAGCCCGCGCGCGGCGTCATGGGGCACGCTGATATAGTCTACACCGGCGTTTTTCGCCCAGATCTGCGCGGCACTGCGCGAGGCCGGGTGTTCGATGGTGGACCCGATCACGGTGCCCTTTGCCCCCATCACGGCGGTGCGGATCAGGCGGAACAACAGCTCGGTCCCGCTTTCCCCGACAAAGAACTGGCCCGAGGGCGCGTTAAAGAATGTGGCCATGTCGGCCTTGGCCGTCTGGATGATACCCACCAGCGCCTTGGCCGCCGGGTTGTCGCGCCCCTGGTTGTCGGGGATGGCCGCGAATTTTGCCGAGGTTTCGACCGCCGACTTCAGTGTCAGCGCGCCGCCCGCGTTCTCGAAAAAGATGCGCGGCCCGGCAAAGGGGCATTCATCGACATGGGCAAAGCGGGCGCGGATGTCTTCCAGCAGGGGGGCAAGCGGTGACGGCATTTTGATGTCCTTTGGGTGTGTCGCGTATTGGTCTGCCAAATTCGCGACGGGTGCAACTGTTCGATGGGGCTTCTGTGTGGCGACGCTTCGCGCTAAGGAACGCGCTATGACACAACACACAATCATCCGCCTTGGACATCAGGGCGACGGCATTGCCGAAGGCCCGGTTTTTGCCCCCCGCACGTTGCCCGGCGAAGTGGTCAGCGGGACGTTGAACGACTCGCAACTGACCGACGTGCGTATCGACGTGCCGTCGGACGACCGCGTCGCCGCGCCCTGCCGCCATTACAAAAGCTGCGGCGGCTGCCAGTTGCAGCACGCCAGCGACGCGCTGGTCGCGGATTTCAAGGCGGATGTGGTCAAGGCGGCGCTGTCTGCCCACCGTCTGGAAACCGATGTACGCCCGACGCTGACATCCCCCGCACAGTCGCGCAGACGGGCAACGTTTTCTGTCAAACGCACCAAAAAGGGCGCAACCGCCGGTTTTCATGGCCGCGCGTCCGGCGTGATTGTCGAGGTGACCGATTGCCTGCTGGTCGACCGCGCGCTGTTGCCCGCGCTTGAGGTGGCCAAGGCGCTGGCGCTGGTCGGCTCCAGTCGCAAGGCCGAGATGTCGGTGTCCGCAACCCTCTCGGGCGAGGGGCTGGATATTTCGGTGCAGGGCGGCAAGCCGCTGGACGGACCATTGCGCATCCAGTTGGCGCAGGCGACCGAGACGCACGGGTTGTGCCGTCTGGCGTGGGACGGCGAGGTGATTGCCGCACGCGGGCAGGCGTTCCAGACCTTTGGCGCGGCGCGGGTCGTGCCACCGCCGGGGACGTTCCTGCAGGCCACGGTGCACGGCGAACACAGCTTGCAGGCGCTGGTGATGGAAATTTGTGCAGGGGCCAGGTCGGTCGCCGACCTGTTCGCAGGCTGCGGCACCTTCAGCTTTCCCTTGCTGGCCCACGCCGAAGTGCACGCGGTCGAGGGCGACGCGGAAATGACGGCAGCGCTGGCGGCGGGCTGGCGCGCGGCAGGCGGATTGCGCCCCTTGACTTCCGAGGCACGCGACCTGTTCCGCCGCCCCTTGTTGCCGGACGAGTTGAAGCGGTTTGACGTTGTGGTGATTGATCCTCCGCGTGCCGGGGCGGCTGCACAGGTCGCGCAGATCATCGAAAGCACGGTAAAGACGGTGGCCTATGTTTCGTGCAATCCGGTGACCTTTGCCCGCGACACGGCACAGCTTGTTTCGGCGGGCTTTGCGCTGGAATGGGTCCAGCCCGTGGATCAGTTCCGTTGGTCGTCTCACGTGGAACTGGTCGGCAAGTTGACGCGTCTGTGAGCTTATTTTTTGCGATAACGGCTTGGTGAACGCCCGGATTCGGTGTACCGATGCAAAGCAGTAAATGGTAGCCTGATAACAGGCACGCAAGGCAGGACAGATTGGATGAAACGCAGGGCATTGATCCTTGGCGGCGTTGCGGCGGCGATCGTACCCGCTTGTACCCCCAGCAAATTCAAACGCTACAACGGCCCTGCCGTGACCTTTGTCGTGGTGAACAAATCACAGCGACAGATGTTCCTGTTGCACAAGGATCGCGTGCTGAAAGCCTATACCATTGATCTGGGCTTTGCCCCCATCGGGCACAAGTTCTTTGAAGGTGACGGACGCACGCCCGAGGGCGTGTACCTGATCGACCGACGCAACCCGAACAGCAAATTCCACCTGTCCGTGGGCATTTCCTATCCCAACGAAAAAGACCGTGCTTTTGCCGAAGAGATGGGCAAGAGCCCCGGCGGCGACATCTTTATTCACGGGAATTCGGACAAGCGGAAAAAGGGCCAGAACGACTGGACCTGGGGTTGCATCGCGGTCACCGATAAAGAGATCGAAGATGTCTACGCTATGGTCGGTGACGGCACGCCGATACAGATCAATCCGTAAAAACGGGCGCGACGGGCCGTCAGGCCCGCCGCCGGTTCAGCCGATCATTCGGTAGAGGCAACAAGCCCTGCGGCGTCGTCTGCCGATGTTGTGGTCTGATCCACACGGGCAGGCACGCGGCGTGTCGCGGTCGGGTTCGCCTGCGGGACCATTGCGCTGCTGTTGGGGTTGGCCATGACCAGCGTCCACCAGATCTTGCCGTTGCTTTCCTGATGCCAGGCAAAGCCCATCTGGCTGGCGTCACGTGACACAATCGTACGGCGCGTGTCGGGTTGATCCATCCACGCGGCCAGCGTTTCCAGCTCTGATTCGTAGGTTTCAGAGATGTTTTCCCCGACAAGACGACCGGGATAGCCGACGCGCTGCAGACGGTCGATGGGCGACGAGCCGTCCGAGCCAAAGTGCCAGGGACGGTTCTGCACCGACATGTCACGCGAATGGGTGGCGGCCGCGGCGTTCAGTTGCGGGTTCAGCTCGACCGGCGCGGCGCCTTGGGCCTGACGCAGGGCGTTGACAGAATCAAGCATGCGGTACTGCAGCTTCGAAGTGTCACCCGCGCGGATGCGGTACAATTTCGGGGCGGTGCTGCCGTCCGAAGTGAGTGTCGGGGTTGACGGCGGTACGGCGCAGGCACTCAGAACAAGGAAACCTGCCATAAGCAGGGTAAATATACGGATCATGACAGGCTCCAGTCGATTGGTTTTCCGGTGAGATACAGTGCCGCGCGTTGCAATTCAAACGCACATAGGCGTGAGCTTGCCGGATGACAGTTGTTTGAATTGCGACTGCGTCTTTCGCGCCATATATAAAAGGGTAAATGCAGTATCCGCATAACAGGAGGGCATATTTTGTCCAGCAAGCGTTTTGAATTCAACAACCGTCGTGCGTTTTTGGCGGGCTCCGCTGCGTTGCTTGCGACGCCCGCGCTGGCACAGGTCCCCGCCGGTCAAGCCGAGCGTGATCCGACGCAATCCGTGCGCCGCAACGTTTCCAGCTTTCGGACTTTGGACTGGCAGCCTTATTTCGACAACCTGAAGAACGGTGCGATTCTCGTCGATATCGACAGCCGCGCCGTACATTACTGGAACGAAGACCGCTCGGTGTACAAATTGTACCCGTCGAGCGTGCCGCTGACCGACGACCTGACCCGTCGCGGCCGCACAAGCGTTGTTCAAAAGGTCGAAGGCCCCAGCTGGCGCCCCACGCCCTCGATGAAACAGCGCAACCCTGAGTGGCCTGACTTTATCGGCCCCGGCCCGGATAACCCCTTGGGCACACATGCTTTGTACCTGAGCTGGACCTATTACCGTATCCACGGCACCCACGACACACGTAAAATTGGACGCCGCTCGTCCAACGGCTGCATCGGTTTGTACAACGAACATATCCAGGAACTGTTCGCGATGGCCAAAGTGGGCACACAAGTGTTGCTAATTTGACGACATCGAATTGATTAGCGGCCTTTGTGCGGCAATGTGGGTTTGCAAACGACCTTATTTGCTGTTTACAACGGGATACGAGGTAAGTCTTGGGTGCGCGTCCGCACAATTGCTGACGCGCTTTTTCTGGAGGTTAACATGAAAAAACTCGTTCTCGCCGCCGCTCTGACAGCTGCTGCAACTACCGCATTCGCCGGCGCTCCTGCCGATCCGATCATCGAAGCACCCGTCGTGGTTGAAGAAGCTACTTCTTCGTCCTCCGGCATCCTGCTGCCCCTGCTGCTTCTGGCACTGGTGGCTGCAGCTGTTGCTGACTAAGCGACGCTTCAAGCTAATGAAAAAGGCGGTACTTCGGTACCGCCTTTTTTTTCGTCTAAAAACCGAATCACCCTAGGGTGGCGTGGTCGCGGCAGGCCCTCAGACCAGCCAGCCGCGCAGGTTTTCCTCGATCACGTTCGACAATGCCTGAATATGTGCAGGGTCATCGTTCAGGCAGGGAATATAGGTAAAGCTTTCGCCGCCCGCGTGAACAAAGCTTTCCTTGATCTCTTCATTGATTTCTTCAAGCGTTTCGATGCAATCCGCCGAGAATGCGGGCGCGCATACGGCGATGCGTTTCTTGCCCGCCTTGGCCTGCCGCGCGACCTCTTCCACGGTGTAGGGTTGCAGCCACTCTTCCGGGCCGAACTTTGACTGGAAGGTCGTCATGATCTCGGTGTCGTCCCAACCCAGCCGTTCCTTGAGCAGGCGCGTCGTTTTCTGGCATTGGCAATGATAGGGATCGCCCTGCGTCAGATAGCGTTGCGGCACGCCGTGGTAGGAACACAGCAGAATATCAGGCCTCTGCTCGGCCTGCGCATAGCCGCGTTCGATGGATTGGGCCAATGCGTCGATGTAGTCCGTGCGGTCGAAATAGGGCGGCACAGTGCGCGCGACCGGCTGCCAGGTTTCTTTCTGCAAGGCGCTGAAAAACGCATCGTTGGCAGTGGCCGACGTGGCGCCGGCATAGTGCGGATACAACGGGAAAAACAGGATCTTGCGACAGCCTGCTTCGGTCAGTGCGCGTACCTTTGATTCGGTCGACGGATTGCCGTAGCGCATACAGTAATCGACCATGACCGCGTCGCCAAAGCGTGCCTGCATCGCATCCGCGATTCTCGCGGTCTGCGCCTTGGTGATGGTCAACAGCGGGCTTTCGTTTTCGGCCTCGTTCCAGATGGATTTATAGGCCGCCCCCGAAGTGAAGGGTCGTTTCGTCAGAATCACGGTCTGCAACAGCGGCTGCCAAAGCCAGGGCGAATAATCAATCACGCGACGGTCTGACAGGAATTCGCTCAGATAGCGGCGCATTGACCAATAATCATAGCCGTCCGGCGTGCCCAGATTGGCCAGCAAAACCCCGACGCGTTCGCCCGGGAGCGCGGGGTGATCCGGTGCGGCATGGGCGGGACGTTGGGCGTTGGTTTGTGTATCGGGCATGGCTTTTCCGCTGTTCAGGTGCCCGAGACATAGAGGGTTTTGTCCCGAGTTCAATCAGGCAAGGGGCGTTCTGCGACATTGAGCGCATCTGCAAGCCGTTGTTGGGCCGAGCCGGGGCGCAGTGCCTTGGGCTGGCTGGGGTCCGGTGCCCAGCCGGCCAGAAAGACCAGGTCGAATGTTGTACGTATCCGGCCGGTATCTGTACCGAATGCAGATTGGTATCGTGCAACGGCGTCCATCATCACCGCCTTGCGGGTGGGTTTGCGCAGCCGTCCGGTCAGCGCGTTGGTCTCGCCCATCGCGCGCAGGTCGTGCATCAGGTGCAGGGGGGATTTGTATTCCACCCGCTGCGTCAGCACATCCGCCACCGGCAGGGCGAAACCGGCCCGTTGCAACAACGCACCCAGATCGCGGACTTCGCCCATTGGAGCGATGCGCGGGCTCAGCCCGCCGGTCTGCGCCACTTCGGCCTCGGCCAGGCAAGCGCGCAGCTCGTGCAGGGTCTGACCGCCAAAACAGACGCCCAGAAACAGGCCATCGGGTTTCAGCGCGCGCTGGCATTGGATCAACTGGCCAACCGGATCGTTGGACCAGTGCAGGCCCATGGCGTGAATCACCAGATCCTGCGTGCCGGGTTGCAGGTCCAGCGTTTCCCCTTCCGAAACAATCCGCGCGCCAAGAATGAGATTGCGCCACATTTCAGGAAAGCCGGTGACCACGGCGGCTTGCGTAAATGTCCTGTTAACCAGTTCCAGCCGATCCTGAATTTCCTCTCGCGCTGTCTGGTGCAGGAACATCGCGTCGGCGCGCACCCGCTTGCGGTGCGCGGCCAGGGCAGAGGTGTCGGTCAGTGGTGCATGTGTGTTCATGGAGCTTAGATAGAATGGTTGCAACGCGGTTACAAACGGCCCTTTCCCTTGTTTATCCGGCCCGCTGTCTGGGCTGTGGCACCATGGTGGACGACGATTTTGGCCTGTGCGGCACGTGCTGGCGCGACACGCCTTTTATCGGTGGCGCGATCTGCGATGCGTGCGGGGGGCCGTTGCCGGGGCAGATGGGTGTGGATGCGGCGCATTGCGATGACTGTCTGCGCGCACCACCGCCTTGGGACCAGGGGCGCGCGGCGTTGGTCTATCGGGACCGTGCGCGGTCGCTGGTTCTGGGGTTGAAACACGCGGACCGGCAAGAGGTGGTGGTGCCCGCATCGGGATGGATGGCCCGCGCGGTGCGCGACATCGTGGTGCCGGATATGCTGGTTGCGCCGGTCCCGCTGCATTGGACACGGATGCTGTCGCGGCGGTACAACCAATCGGCGTTGCTGGGCAGGGCAATGGCAAAGCGGCTGGGCCTGTCCTATTGCCCGGATCTGCTGATTCGCGCGCGCCGCACCCGAAGCCTGGACAAGCTGGACGGCGCACAAAGACGCGCGATAGTGGACGGCGCCTTGCGGCTCAATCCGGCGCGGGCGCACCGTGTTTCGGCCGGGCGGCCGGTGCTGTTGGTCGATGATGTCATGACCTCTGGGGCGACCATGGCCGAGGCAACGCGCGCTGTGCGGGCGTCTGGCGCAGGGCGGGTCTGTGCGGTGACACTGGCGCGGGTGACAAAAGCAACCTAGATATTGGGCAAACGCCCCATATCGAGGATGCTGCTATGAAACCCGTTGAAATCTACACCACGCCGATTTGCGGCTTTTGCCACCGCGCCAAACAGTTGCTGAACCAGAAAGGCGTGGATTTTGTCGAGTTTGACGTCATGTCGAACCCCGAGCGCAAGGCCGAGATGATCCAGCGTGCCAATGGCAGCCGCACGGTGCCGCAGATCTTTGTCGGCAACGATCACGTGGGTGGCTGCGACGACCTGTATGCATTGGAGCGTCAGGGCAAACTGGACGCGCTGCTGGCTGCCTGATGAAGGCCGCGCTGCTGCAATTGAACGTCGGGGACGATCCGGCGGCCAATCTGGTTCAGACCTCAGCCTTGTTGGGGGCCGCGGTGGATGCGGGGGCGCAGTTCGTCTTGTCCCCCGAGGTGACGAACTGCATCTCGACCCGCCGGGACCGCCAGCAAGAGGTCTTGCAGGACGAGGCATCGGACATCACGCTGGCCGGACTGCGGGCGCAGGCGGCGGCGCGTGGTATCTGGCTGTTGATCGGATCGCTTGCGGTCAAGACGGATGATGCCGACGGGCGCTTTGCCAACCGGCAGTTCCTGATCGGGCCGGATGGTGACATTCGCGCACGTTACGACAAGATCCATATGTTCGACGTACAGATCGGCGAGGGTGAGACCTATCGCGAATCTGCCGGTTACCGGCCCGGCACCCGTGCTGTGGTCGCTGATATGCCAGGTTTTCGGCTGGGTATGGCCACCTGCTATGACATGCGCTTTGGTCATCTGTCGCGTGCCTTGGTGCAGGCGGGCGCGCAGGTTCTGGTCTATCCGTCGGCGTTTTCGCCTGTCACGGGGGCCGCGCATTGGCACAGCTTGTTGCGGGCGCGTGCAATCGAAAGCGGGGCGTGGGTTCTGGCCCCGGCCCAGACCGGCACGCACCCCGCGACGTCGGGTTCACAGCGCAGCACTTATGGCCATTCCCTTGTGGTTGACCCGTGGGGCGATGTAGTAGTGGATGCAGGAGCGGAGCCGGGGTTTTCGGTGTTCGATCTGGACATTAGCAAGGTCACGGACGCCCGCCGCCGCATTCCGGCGCTGGAAAACGCCCGTGAATTCGACGGACCATGAACCAAATGAACGCATGACCCAGGACAAGGACGCATTGGCCATCGCTCTGTTCAGCGAGGTTTTGGCAGCCGACCAGACGGTGCGCAACCGGCTGGGGCGTGTGCTGCCCAAGGGCATGGAAATTTCGCATTTTTCGGTGTTGAACAATCTGGCGTGGCATCACGGCGAGCGCACGCCTGCACAACTGGCCGAGACATTCAACGTGACGCGTGGTGCCATGACCAACACCCTGCGCAAGCTGCAATGGCAGGGATATGTGCACATCCGCCCCGATTGGGACGACGCGCGGCGCAAGCTGGTGGCGATCAGCCCCGCAGGCGCGCAGGCCCGCGATGCGGCTGTGTCGGCCATCGCCCCGTTGTTCCGTGACCTGGTCGAGAAGGTCGGTGAAGAACAGGTGCGCGCCGCGATTCCGACGCTGCGCGAGTTGCGCAGCCAGTTGGCGGACAAGGCTTAACGCGGTTTCACGCTGGCCGTGACATAGTTCACGCTCAGATCCCGGTCGGACAGGCGCCAGCTCCAGGTCAGCGGGTTGAACACAAACCCCTGTCGGTCCACAGGCTCTAATCCGGCGCGTTTCAGCAGGTCAAACAACTCGTCCGGCGTGATGAACTTGGACCATTCATGGGTGCCCTTGGGCAGCCAGCGCATGATGTGTTCGGCCCCGATGATCGCCATCGCAAAGGATTTGGGATTGCGGTTCAGCGTCGAGCAGATGTGCAGCCCGCCCGGCTTCAGCAGTTCGCGGCAGGCGGTCAGATAGGCCAGCGGGTCCGACACGTGTTCGACCACTTCCATGTTCAGCACCGCGTCGAACTGTTCTCCTGCGGCGGCCATGTCTTCGGCGGTGGTGTGGCGATAGTCGATCTCCAGCCCCGATTGCTGCGCGTGGACCTGCGCCACGGGAATGTTGCCCGCCGCCGCGTCGGCCCCAACAACATCTGCCCCCAGCCGGGCCATCGGTTCGGCCAGCAGCCCACCGCCACAGCCGATGTCCAGGATGCGGAGGCCCGCAAAGGCATCGGGCGCGTTCAGGTCGCGGTCGAACTCGGTGGCGATCTGGGTGGTGATATAGTCCAGACGGCAGGGGTTCAGCATGTGCAGCGGCTTGAATTTGCCCGTCGGGTCCCACCATTCGGCGGCCATCGCTTCGAATTTGGCGACTTCTGCGGGGTCTACGGTGCCGTGATGCGCTTGCATTCTGCTCTCCATATGCTCAATTGTTCCTTGCACCCTATATAGGACGGTCATGGACAAGTACCCGGATCAAAAACGCGCAGTGCAATATCTTTACCCGCCGGTTGATCCGTTCGACCAGCGGATGATGGATGTGGGCGACGGGCACAAGATTTATGTCGAACAGTGCGGCAATCCGTCTGGGATTCCTGTCGTGGTGCTGCACGGTGGCCCCGGTGGCGGATGCAGCCCCGCGATGCGGCGGTATTTCGATCCTGCGGTGTTTCGCGTGGTGTTGTTTGACCAGCGTGGCTGTGGGCGGTCGCGCCCCCATGCGGTGATCGAGAACAACACGACATGGCATCTGGTCCGCGATATCGAGATGATCCGCGAGGCGCTGGGCATCGACGCATGGATTGCCTTTGGCGGAAGCTGGGGGGCGACGCTGGCGCTGATCTATGCCCAGACCCATCCTGACCGCGTGCGCGAACTGGTGTTGCGCGGTGTGTTCACCATGACCAAGGCCGAGATCGACTGGTTCTATGGTGGCGGCGCGGGCAAGTTCTGGCCCGAGGTCTGGGCGCGCTTTGTCGGGCTGATCCCCGAGGACGAGCGCGACGATCTGGTGGCCGCCTATCACAAGCGTTTGTTCAGCGGCGACCGGTTGGAAGAGACCAAATACGGCCGCGCCTGGGCATCGTGGGAAAACGCGCTGGCGTCGATCCACAGCAACGGCATGGGCGGCGAAGCGCCGGGTGAATATGCGCGGGCATTCTCGCGGCTTGAGAATCACTATTTCATCAACGGCGGGTTTCTGGAGTTCGACGGGCAGATTCTGGCGAACATGGACCGGATTGCCGATATTCCGGGGACGGTGGTGCAGGGTCGTTATGACATGATCTGCCCGCCTGACAGCGCTTATGCCATTGTGCAACGCTGGCCGCGCAGCACGTTGAAGATGGTGCGCAACGCAGGTCACGCTCTGTCTGAACCGGGGATCAGTTCGGAACTGGTCCGGACGATGGACCGGATCGCCATGACGGAGCAGCGGCGATGAAACGGATGGACCGTCGTGCCTTGTTTGCCTCGGGTGCTGCTGCTGCCTTGCTGGCGGCGACAGGCGTACAGGCGCAGATCGCGCCGCGTTCGGGCGGTCGGTTGCGCGCGGCGCTGTCCGGTGCGTCGCGGGATGATGCATGGGACAGGGCGCCGAACGGGCTGTTCATGATGGCCGCGCATCACACCGTGTTCGAGGCGCTGACCGAAGTGGCCGCCGACGGCAGCCTGCGCGGCGCGCTGGCGACAGGCTGGCAGGGATCTCAGGGCGGTCGCGCTTGGGCCTTTGACCTGCGGTCGGGTGTGCGGTTCCATGATGGCACGCCGTTGCGGGCACAGGATGTGGTGGCCAGCCTGGCCGATCAGGTTGACGGCACGGTGCGGGCCGAAGGCGCTGCGCGCGTTGTTGTGCACCTGAACTACGCGCAGGCCGATCTGCCCTATGTGCTGTCCGGCGCGTTGATCCGTCCGGCTGACCCTGACGCGCGGGCGCAGGGTGTGGGCACCGGCCTGTACCGCGTTCAGAAATTCGATGCAGGCCGCCAGTTTATCGGGGTTCGGATCGGTGATCATTACAAGAACGACCGCGCGGGCTGGTTCGATACGGTCGAGTTCGTGTCGATCCCCGCGCAAGAGGTCCGCGCCGAGGCATTGCGCGCCGGTCTGGTGGATGCCGCCGACGTGACCAGCCGCGATGCGCTGCCCGATGACCGCGCGTTCATGCACCTGCCCGACGCCGCACGCTGCCAGCAGATCGTGCACCGGGACATCGGGGTTCCGGCGGAAATTGGCACACGTCACGCGCTGGATGATCTGCGTATGGCGGAACGGTGGTGGCGGGTTTAATTACGATTTTTTGATAATTTAGCTTGACTCTGGACAAGTCAGTGTTGACTTGCGCGAATCGCAGGGTTATATTCAGGTTATACCGGCCAATGGCAAGTCTGTTGGTTCAAGGGTCGCATCGGTGAAAGCCATGCGGCCCTTGCTGTTTTGTTTGAGTGGTTCTAGCGTTCAAATGATGCGCGCAAGAGTTTATATCGACGGCTTCAATTTCTATTATAGGCGTCTCCAGAGCAGTAATACCAAGTGGACCAATCTCAAGTCTCTCGCTGAGCTTTTGTTGTTGGATGGGGATCACATTGATAAGATTAGATACTTTACAGCGGATGTAAGTCCCCGAGCTGGTGATTTAGAAGCGCCAATAAGGCAGGCGACATATTTCCGAGCCCTGAAGACCATTCCCGAACTTGAAATACATAAAGGATCTTTTCTTACCAAGAAGATTAAGAGGCCCTTGGTTGAAGACCCTGAGAGATACGTTCTTGTCAGGGATACCGAAGAAAAAGGCTCAGACGTTAATCTTGCGTCTCATCTTCTGATGGATGCATTTTGCGATACTTTTGATGTTGCCTTAATTTTTTCTCAAGATACAGATTTGTTGGAACCACTCAGAATGGTTTCCCAAGAATTGAACAAGCGTATTGTCATGGCTTGGTATGCTGACCCACAAGCAGGTAGACGGCATCGTGAGTATGCGACGGCCATCAGGCACGTGTCCGACGCAATGCTCAGAAAATCTCAATTTCCTGATCCTGTGATCGGTCAAGGTGGCACAAAGATCTATCGGCCAAACTCTTGGTCATCAGGAGGGGACTAGTAGAAGCTTGCGCTTCGGGCAGCTTCGGCGTATATGCCCCTTAACAGCGGCGCGCTGGGGTCCAAACCCGACGCTCCACCGAGAAAGAGCAACGGGCCGCGCGCCCGTTTTTTTGTGTCTGCTAGAATCTGCTTGGAAATAATCACGTGCCTGTAAATGACCTGATTGCCAAAGCCGCCATCGACCGCCGCATGGCCGAGATCATCACTCCGGTGATCGAGGATCTGGGGTTCGAGCTGGTGCGCGTCCGCCTGATGAGCGGCAAGGAATCGATCCTTCAGATCATGGCCGAACGTCCCGAAGGCGGGATCGAGGTGGATGATCTGGCCGAAATCTCGACCGCCGTCAGCGCCACGCTGGACGTCGAAGATCCGATTCTGGATGCCTATACGCTGGAAGTGTCCAGCCCCGGCATCGACCGCCCGCTGACCCGTCTTAAGGACTTTGCGACCTTCGAGGGTTACGAGGCGAAGTTGGAAACCGACGAGCTGATCGACGGCCGTCGCCGGTTCAAGGGCGAGCTGGCCGGTGTCGAGGATGACGAGGTGTTGATCAACATCGAAGAGGGCACGATCGGCCTGAAATTCGAATGGCTCAGCGATGCCAAACTGGTGCTGACCGACGACCTGATCAAAGAGATGCTGCGCCAGCGCAAACAGGCCGGTGTTCTGAACGAAGACGCATTTGACGATATTGAGACCGAAGGGTCCGATGAGGAGAAAGACTGATGGCAATTACATCTGCAAACCAGCTTGAGCTGCTGCAAACCGCCGAGGCCGTTGCGCGCGAAAAGATGATCGACCCCGGTCTGGTGATCGAGGCGATGGAAGAGAGCCTCGCCCGTGCCGCCAAGAGCCGCTATGGCGCCGAGATGGACATTCGTGTCTCCATCGACCGCAAGACTGGCCGCGCCACCTTTACCCGCGTGCGCACCGTGGTTGCCGAGGACGAGCTGGAAAACTATCAGGCTGAATTCACCGTTGAGCAGGCCAAGCAGTATATGGCCGACCCCAAGATCGGTGACACCTTTGTCGAAGAAGTGCCGCCCGTGGAAATGGGCCGGATTGCTGCGCAGTCGGCCAAGCAGGTGATCCTGCAGAAGGTCCGCGAAGCCGAGCGTGATCGCCAGTACGAAGAATTCAAGGACCGCGCAGGCACGATCATCAACGGTCTGGTCAAACGCGAGGAATACGGCAACGTCATCGTCGATGTGGGTGCAGGCGAAGCGATCTTGCGCCGCAACGAGAAGATCGGCCGCGAAAGCTATCGTCCCAACGACCGTATCCGCGTCTATATCAAGGACGTGCGCCGCGAGCAGCGCGGGCCGCAGATCTTCCTGTCGCGCACAGCGCCCGAGTTCATGGCCGAGCTGTTCAAGATGGAAGTGCCCGAAATCTATGACGGCATCATCGAGATCAAGGCTGTGGCCCGTGATCCCGGATCGCGCGCCAAGATTGCCGTGATCAGCTATGACAACTCGATCGACCCCGTCGGCGCCTGCGTCGGTATGCGCGGCAGCCGGGTTCAGGCCGTCGTGAACGAGCTTCAGGGCGAAAAGATCGACATTATCCCGTGGAACGACGACCAGCCCACGTTCCTGGTGAACGCGCTGCAACCGGCCGAAGTGACCAAGGTTGTTCTGGACGAAGAAGCCGGCAAGATCGAAGTTGTCGTGCCCGAAGAACAACTGTCGCTGGCCATCGGCCGTCGTGGCCAGAACGTGCGTCTGGCGTCGCAGCTGACCGGTCTGGACATCGACATCATGACCGAAGCCGAAGAATCGGCGCGTCGTCAGGCGGAATTCGAAGTGCGCACCAAGCTTTTCATGGACAACCTGGACCTGGACGAATTCTTTGCCCAGCTTCTGGTTGCCGAAGGATTCACCAGCCTGGAAGAAGTCGCCTATGTCGAGCAGGATGAACTGCTGGTCATCGACGGTGTCGATTCCGACACGGCCAAGGAGCTGCAGGCCCGTGCGCAGGATGTGCTGGCCGAGCAGAACAAGGCAGCCCTTGAAGCCGCGCGCGCGCTGGGTGTCGAGGACAGCCTGGTTGAATTCGAAGGCCTGACACCCCAAATGATCGAGGCACTGGCAAAGGACGATGTCAAAACGCTGGAAGACTTTGCCACCTGCGCTGACTGGGAACTGGCCGGGGGCTGGACCACGGTCAACGGCGAGCGTGTCAAGGACGACGGCGTGCTGGAGCCCTTCGACATCAGCCTGGAAGAAGCGCAGACCATGATCATGACCGCGCGCGTTCTGCTGGGTTGGGTCGATCCGACCGAGCTGGAAGCCGACGAAGATCTGGACGACGAGGACGGCGCAGAGTCGGAGGAGGCCGAGGCCTGATCGGGGCCTCGGAGGACGCTGATGGCACGCGGTGGCGCCACCAAAGACCGTGAAGACGGTCCGGAACGCAAGTGCATTGCCACGGGCGAGGTCCAACCTAAATATGGGTTGGTCCGGTTCGTGGTTGGCCCGGACACGCAGATTGTCCCCGATATTGCGGGAAAACTGCCGGGTCGGGGCATTTATGTCGCGGCGGACCGGGATGCGATACAAAAGGCCGTGACCAAAAAGCTGTTTTCGCGTGGTGCGAAAATGCAGGTCACGGTGCAAGAAGACCTTGTGGACGAGGTGGAACGTCAGTTGGCGCGCCGTGTCGTCGACCTGATCGCGCTGTCGCGCAAGTCCGGCCGGGCGGTTGCGGGCTATGAAAAGGTGAAAACCTGGCTTCAGACCGAAGAGGCCGAAGTGTTGATCCAGGCTGTGGATGGATCGGCGCGCGGCAAGACGAAATTGAGCACTCCGCACTACGGCAGCTACATCGGCTGGCTAAGCGCGGATGAATTGGGTTTGGCTTTCGGACGTCAAACTGTGATACATGGGGCGCTCGCCTCTGGTGGACTCACGCAACGTGTTGTAGAGGAAGCCCGAAGGCTGAAGGGTTTGCGCCCAAACGCATAGATGGCAGGGGCCATCTGGAAGGATAGACGAGCTAGATGAGCGATACAGACGGTAAAAAGACATTGGGCCTGCGCGGTGGCGCGCGTCCGGGGAATGTGAAACAAAGTTTCAGCCACGGGCGGACCAAGAACGTCGTCGTCGAAACCAAGCGCAAGCGCGTTGTGGTGCCCAAGACAGGTGCGGCCAAGGGTGGCACCAGCAACCCGTCGCTGGGCGATCCGGCGAAGCGTCCCGCAGGGATTACCGATGCGGAAATGGAACGCCGCCTGAAGGCGGTTCAGGCCGCCCGGTCGCGCGAGGTCGAAGAGGCCGCCGCACGCGAAGCGGAAGAAAAAGCACGCGCCGAAGAGCGTGAGCGTCGCCGCGCCGAGCAGGAAGCCAAAGAGCAGGAAGAACGCGAGCGCGAGGAAAGCCTCAAGGCGAAGGCCGAAGAGGAAGAGCGCAAGGCACGCGAAGCCGCTGCCGCCGCCGCTCAGGCCGCTGCTGCGCCGGCGCCCACAGACGTGGATCAGCCGCAACGCGCCGCTCCGTCGCGCGCCGCACCTCAGCAGGATGCGAACGCTGCCCGCAAGAAAGACCGCGACGCCGACCAGCGCACGGCCCGCAACAAGGGTGCCGACGATGGCCGCCGCTCGGGCAAGCTGACGCTGAACCAGGCTCTGTCCGGTGGCGAAGGTGGCCGTCAGCGGTCCATGGCTGCGATGAAGCGCAAGCAAGAGCGTGCACGTCAAAAAGCGATGGGTGGTTCGGTCGAGCGTGAAAAGGTCACGCGCACCGTCAACCTGCCCGAGGCCATTGTCGTATCCGAGCTGGCCAACCGTATGGCCGAGCGTGTGGGCGATGTTGTCAAATCGCTGATGCAAATGGGTATGATGGTCACACAGAACCAGACCATCGACGCCGATACAGCCGAGCTGATCATCGAAGAATTCGGCCACACCGTGAACCGCGTGTCCGACGCCGACGTTGAACAGGTGATCAACGAGGTCGAGGACAAGCCCGAAGATCTGGAAGCGCGGCCTCCGGTCATCACGATCATGGGTCACGTTGACCACGGCAAGACATCGTTGCTGGACGCGATCCGCAACGCCAAGGTTGTCGCGGGCGAGGCCGGCGGCATCACCCAGCACATCGGTGCCTATCAGGTGACGACCGACAGCGGTCAGCTTTTGACCTTCCTCGACACTCCGGGCCACGCCGCGTTTACGTCGATGCGGTCGCGCGGTGCGCAAGTGACGGACATTGTTGTTCTGGTGGTTGCGGCGGATGACGCCGTGATGCCGCAGACGGTCGAGGCGATCAACCACGCCAAGGCCGCCAAGGTTCCGATGATCGTCGCGATCAACAAGATCGACAAACCGGGTGCCAACCCTGACAAAGTGCGCACCGATCTGTTGCAGCACGAAGTTATCGTCGAAAAAATGTCGGGCGAAGTGCAGGACGTCGAAGTGTCGGCCATCAAAGGCGAAGGCCTGGACGATCTGCTGGAGGCCATTGCGCTGCAATCCGAACTGCTGGAACTGAAAGCCAACCCCAATCGCGCCGCCCAGGGTGCCGTGATCGAGGCACAGCTGGACGTGGGCCGCGGCCCCGTGGCCACGGTTCTGATCCAGAACGGCACATTGCGTCAGGGCGACATCTTTGTTGTGGGCGAGCAGTACGGCAAGGTCCGTGCGCTGATCAACGACAAGGGCGAGCGTATCAAGGAAGCCGGTCCTTCGGTTCCGGTCGAAGTTCTGGGCCTGAACGGCACACCCGAAGCGGGCGACGTTCTGAACGTGACATCGACCGAGGCGCAGGCGCGCGAAATTGCGGAATACCGCGAAAAAGCCGCCAAGGACAAACGCGCCGCCGCCGGTGCCGCCACGACGCTGGAACAGCTGATGGCGAATGCCAAGGAAAACGAAAACGTCAGCGAATTGCCAATCCTGGTGAAAGCGGACGTTCAGGGTTCTGCGGAAGCGATCGTTCAGGCGATGGAGAAAATCGGCAACGACGAAGTGCGCGTGCGCGTGCTGCACTCGGGTGTTGGTGCCATCACCGAAACCGACGTGGGTCTGGCCGAAGCATCGGGCGCGCCCATTATGGGCTTTAACGTTCGTGCCAACGCATCGGCGCGCAACACCGCCAACCAGAAGGGCGTCGAGATCCGCTATTATTCGGTGATCTACGACCTGGTGGACGACGTGAAAGCCGCTGCATCGGGCCTGCTGAGCAACGAGATCAAGGAAAACTTCATTGGCTATGCCAACATCAAGGAAGTGTTCAAGGTCACGGGTGTGGGCAAGGTCGCGGGCTGTCTGGTCACCGAAGGCGTCGCACGCCGCAGCGCCGGTGTGCGTCTGCTGCGCGACAACGTCGTGATCCACGAAGGCACGCTGAAAACGCTGAAACGCTTCAAGGACGAAGTGTCGGATGTCCAGTCGGGTCAGGAATGCGGTATGGCGTTCGAGAACTATGATGACATTCGCGAAGGCGACGTGATCGAGATTTTCGAGCGCGAAGAGGTGACACGTACTTTGGCGTGATCCACCTGTTCAGATTGAAAAAAGGGGCGGCTCGAAAGAGCCGCCCCTTTTTCTTTTCCGTGAGTTGAAAGTTCAGGCGGCGGCGTTGACCGGCGCACCCGAATAGATCCGTCCATCGACAGTCACGCTCATGCGGCCATCCGGAAGCATCCGCACAAACTTGCCCTGAACAAAGACGCAACTGCCCAACAAGATAGTTTTCAGCACGTTTTTCTCTCCCCCGATGAGTACGTAGCCCTATTTAGAGGCATAACTCTTGATAAGTCACAAAAAAATTACCAAAGATAAAAGAAAAGGGTGATTTTTTCGAAAACCTGAACAATCAGGTCCGGCGTCACAGCCAATCGCGCAAAATCGGGATCAATGGCACATCTGCGGCAGGCATGGGATAGGTCTTCAGGTCATTGGGCCTGACCCATTTCAACGCCTGATTTTCCTTGGACATCGGTGTTCCGCCCCACTTGCGGCAGGCAAACAGCGGCATCAGCAGGTGGAAATCGTCATAGCTGTGGCTGGCAAAGGTCAGCGGGGCCAGACAGCTTTGCCATGTTTCGATGCCCAACTCTTCGTGCAATTCGCGGATCAAGGCCGCCTCGGGCGTTTCGCCCGGTTCGACCTTGCCGCCGGGAAACTCCCACAGTCCTGCCATCGACTTGCCCTCGGGACGCTGTGCCAAGAGCACGCGCCCGTCCACGTCGATCAAGGCGACAGCAGAGACCAGGACAACTTTCATCTTACGAACGGTAATCGGCGTTGATGTCGATATAGGCGTGGGTCAAATCGCAGGTCCATACGGTGGCCGCAGCCTCGCCCAGTCCCAGATCAACGGTGATGTTGATCTCGTCACCCTTCATATGTGCGGCGGCGTCTGCTTCGGAATACTGTGGGCTGACCCAACCGTTTTCCGCCACGATCACGTCGCCAAAGCGGATGCTCAGCAGATCGCGGTCCGCCGGCGCGCCGGATTTGCCGATGGCCATCACGACACGACCCCAGTTGGGGTCTTGTCCGGCGATTGCGGTTTTCACCAGCGGCGAATTGGCGATGGCCATGGCGTGTACCTTGGCGTTGGCGGCGGTGTCTGCACCCGACACGGTGATTTCGACAAACTTGGTTGCCCCTTCGCCATCCCGCACGACCTGAAAGGCAAGATTCTGCATCAGCCGGTGCACGGCATCAGCAAAGCTGGCGTCGCCCGTCACGTCCACGCCAGAGGCGCCAGTGGCGGCCATCAGAACGCTGTCCGAGGTCGAAGTGTCGCTGTCCACGGTGATACAGTTGAAGGTCAGGTCCGCAGCGGTGGATACGATGGCTTGCAGGTTGTCCTGCGCGATGCGCGCATCGGTAAAGATATAGACCAGCATCGTCGCCATATCGGGCGCGATCATGCCGGACCCTTTGGCGATACCGGCGATTGTGATGGTTTCGCCGTTCACTTCGACGGTTTCCACGGCCCCTTTGGGGTAGGTGTCAGTTGTCATGATGGCACGGGCCGCCTCCGCGATGCCGTCATCGCGCAGGGCGTCGTTCAGCTCGCCCATTTTGGCCACCACACGGTCGTGCGGCAGGGGTTCGCCGATGACACCTGTGGACGAGGTAAAGACACGCGCCGAGGGCACACCACAGTTGATCGACACCGCCTCGACGATTTCGTGGACGGATTCAGCCCCCTTTTTGCCCGTAAAGGCGTTGGCGTTGCCCGAGTTCACAAGAAAGGCAGCGCCGCCCGCCGGGTCACCGCCCAGTTTCTCCTGGCAATCCAGAACCGGTGCCGCACGGGTCGACGAACGTGTGAACACGCCCGCGATGGCCGTGCCCGGCACCATTTTGGCCAGCATCACATCGGTGCGCCCGGCATAGCGGACGCCTGCGGCGATGGTGGCAAAAGTCACACCGTCCACCACCGGCAGATCGGGAAAGCGTTCGGGCGCCAGCGGCGAGAGTGCGATTTTGCCAGCCATGATTATTCGCCCAGTTTGAGGGTGCTGAGCACCGAGGGGTCCATGCCTTCGGCGCCGTCGCGGTTCACGTCGGCATCTGCCACCAGCGCGTCAACGGCGGCGGTCACGGCTTCGGAGCGCACTTGCTGCTCAAGCTCGGCACGCACATCTTCCAGCGCGGGGGCTTCGGCGTTGCGCACTTCGTTCAGTTTGATCACGTGCCAGCCGAACTGGGTCTGGACGGGCTCAGAGATGTCGCCGGCCTTCATTGCCGCGACGGCAGTTTCAAATTCGGGGACCATGGCACCGGGGCCGAACCAACCCAGCGAACCGCCACCGGGGCCGGAGGGGCCGGTGGATTTTTCGCGTGCTGTGGCTGCGAAGTCCGCGCCGCCGTTCAACTCTTCGATGATGGCTTTGGCTTCATCCTCGGTTTCGACCAGGATGTGGCTGGCGTTGAATTCCTGTGTGGGTTCAGCGTTGGCATAGGTTGCGTCATAGGCAGCCTGAATCGCCTCTTCCGAAACCGCTGTGGCCAGGATTTTCTCGATGGCTTCACCGGCGATCAGCGAACGGCGCTCGTTTTCCATCGACAATTCAACGCGCTTGGGCAGATCGCCCTCATAGCTTTTCTCCAGCGCGGTTTGCTGGATCAACTGGTCGAGAATGCCGGGGAACAGCACTTCGTCGGGCAGTTGCTGGTATTGCTGGGGCAGGGTCGCCTTGGCGACCAGCATGTGGCCCAGGGTGATTTCGGTTCCGTCAACGGTGGCAACGACGGTGGACAGGTCGGGCGTTTCATCCTGCGCGTACAGCGGCTGGGACAAAGTCAGGGCGACCGCGACTGCGGGCAGAATCGATAGGCGTTTCAACATGGATTGGTCCTGTTCAGTTGTTGCCGCGTGTTTTGCGGCCCCTCGTGGCCGGACGCGACATTGACACGGTTTCATGTGACCCTTACATCGCCCTATGGGCGCGGCCAGGATCGGCTTGACCCTGTATCTATGGGCTGCACGTGGCGCCGACAAGCAGATGCTGCGCAACCTGACACAAGATCGGCTGGAGAACGCATGCTCGGTATCGGAACACTCGCCAAAAAGGTCTTTGGGACCCCCAATGACCGTCTGGTCAAATCGGTGCGACCGCTGGTCGAGAAGATCAACGCGCTGGAGCCTGAATTCGAGGCGCTGAGCGACGCAGGCCTGAAAGACAAGACCGAAGAATTCGCCAAGCGCGCCCTGCAAGGCGAAAGCCTGGACGATCTTCTGCCCGAAGCCTTTGCCAACTGCCGCGAAGCCGCCCGCCGTGCGTTGGGCCTGCGGGCGTTCGACACCCAGTTGATGGGTGCGATTTTCATGCACCGGGGCAATATTGCCGAACAAAAGACGGGTGAGGGCAAGACCCTGACCGCCACATTCGCCGCCTATCTCAATGCCCTGACCGGCAAGGGCGTGCACGTTGTGACCGTCAACGAATACCTGGCGAAACGCGACGCCGAGTGGATGGGCAAGGTCTTTGCCCACCTCGGTCTGACCAGCGGCTGTGCCTACAGCGGCATGGGCGAGGACAAAAAGCGCGCGGCCTATGCCAGTGACGTGACCTATGCCACCAACAACGAGCTTGGGTTCGACTATCTGCGCGACAATATGAAGAGCGAACTGGGCCAGATGGTCCAGCGCGGTCACAATTTCGCGATTGTAGACGAAGTCGACAGTATTCTGATCGACGAGGCGCGTACGCCCCTGATCATCTCTGGCCCGCTGGACGACCGGTCCGAGCTGTACCAGACCATTGATGCGGTGATTCCGCTGCTGGACGAAAGCCACTATTCCGTTGACGAGAAAACCCGCAACGTGTCCTTCACCGAGGAAGGCAACGAATTCCTGGAACAGCAACTGCTGGCGCGGGGTCTGATCGAAGAGGGTATGACCCTTTACGATCCCGAAAGCACCTCGATTGTGCACCACGTCAACCAGGGCCTGCGGGCGCATAAGCTGTTCCAGAAGGACAAGGATTATATCGTCCGCAACGACGAAGTCGTGCTGATCGACGAATTCACCGGCCGTATGATGGCCGGCCGTCGCCTGTCCGAAGGTCTGCACCAGGCCATCGAGGCCAAGGAAGGCGTCAATATCCAGCCCGAGAACGTGACGCTGGCCAGCGTGACCTTTCAGAACTATTTCCGCCTGTACGACAAGCTGGCAGGCATGACCGGTACGGCGTTGACCGAAGCCGAGGAATTCAACGAAATCTACGGTCTGGGTGTGGTCGAAGTGCCCACCAACCGACCTATCGCGCGTGTCGACGAAGATGACCGCGTCTATCGCACCGCCACCGAAAAATACGCGGCGATGATCGAAGAGATCAAAGAGGCGCATGAAAAGGGCCAGCCGGTTCTGGTCGGCACCACGTCGATTGAAAAATCCGAGATGTTCAGCGCGATCCTGACCGAAAAGGGCATTCCGCATAACGTCCTGAACGCGCGCCAGCACGAGCAGGAAGCGCAGATTATCGCGGACGCGGGCAAATTTGGCGCGGTGACCATCGCCACCAACATGGCCGGACGCGGCACCGACATTCAGCTGGGCGGCAACGTCGATCTGAAAGTGCTTGAGGCGCTGACCGCCGACCCGGATGCCGATCCCGAAGCCATCCGCGCGCGGATCGAAGCCGAGCACGAAGAAGAGAAACAAAAGGTTCTGGCGGCTGGCGGCCTGTTCGTTCTGGCGTCCGAGCGCCACGAAAGCCGTCGGATCGACAACCAGCTGCGTGGCCGTTCGGGCCGTCAGGGTGACCCCGGTCGCACGTCGTTCTACCTGTCGCTCGAAGATGACCTGATGCGCATTTTCGGCTCGGACCGGTTGGACAAGGTTCTAAAAACCCTAGGCATGGAAGAGGGCGAGGCGATCATCCACCCGTGGGTGAACAAATCGCTGGAACGCGCGCAAGCCAAGGTCGAAGGCCGCAACTTTGACATGCGCAAGCAGTTGCTGAAGTTCGATGACGTGATGAACGACCAGCGTAAGGTTGTGTTCAGCCAGCGCCGCGACATCATGGAAGCCGAAGACCTGTCCGAGATTACCTCGGACATGCGTGAACAGGTGATCGATGACCTGATCGACCAATACATGCCCCAGGGCTCCTACGCCGATCAGTGGAACACCGAAGGGCTTTATGCCGCCGTGATGGAAAACCTTGGCGTGGACGTGCCTGTGATGGCATGGGCCGAAGAGGACGGCGTGGACGACGAGCAAATCCGCGAACGTCTGATCGAGGCCACCGACAAGCTGATGGCGCAAAAGGCCGAAGTGTTCGGCCCCGAGAACATGCGCATGATCGAAAAGCAGATCCTGTTGCAGGCCATCGACGGCAAATGGCGCGAACATCTTCTGACGCTGGATCATCTGCGGTCGGTCGTGGGGTTCCGCGGCTATGCACAGCGTGATCCGCTGAACGAATACAAGAACGAAGCGTTCCAGTTGTTCGAAGTGATGCTGGATTCGCTGCGTGAAGACGTGACCCAGAAGCTGGCGCAAATCCGTCCCATGACAGAAGAAGAGCGTACAGAGATGCTGGAACAGGCCGCGGCCCAACAAGCGCAGTTGCAGCAGGCTGCCAAAGATTCGCGGGATGCGCAAACGCCTGCGCCGAGCGCCGAAGCCGTTGCGACGGGGTTTGACGAAAACGATCCGACCACATGGGGCAACCCGGGCCGGAACGAACCTTGCCCCTGCGGGTCTGGCAAGAAATTCAAGCACTGCCACGGCACGCTGACCTGACAGGCTTTGTCGCGCGGCGCGACACAATCGCGCCGCATTGCCTCCAATTAGGGCCATAACTTGGCCGGCTTTATTTGCGATTGTTGATTCTGACCCAATTTTACGAGGGCAAGGATCAATGGCGTATTACAAAGAGATTGCGACGGCTGCCGGCACGCTTGTGTGCGCGGTGGGCATTGGATTTATCATGCAAAGCAGTGACACCGCCGAAAGCCGTTATGGCGCGGACACTGCGGTTGGATCGCAATCTGCGGCACAGGCTCCGGCGGCTGCGGCGGATACATCCGCGTTGGATGGTCCGGTGCTGGATGTGCATGACATCGTGCTGACCTCGGCGCTGGAGGATGCACCGGGCATGCGCGATACGGTTGTCGCCCTGGCGCCTGCCGATACGCTTGTCACGCCGGACACCACCGATGTGGCCCCCGGCCAGTCCTGCACCGTGAACGCAACCGCCAAGCCCTCGGGCCTTGGGCTGGTGGATCTGACCGTCACGGCGCCCTGTTTTGCCAACGAACGTCTGACCGTGCATCACAGCGGCATGAGATTTACCGAAACAACAGACGCCACCGGAGCTTTGGACCTGTCCATGCCCGTTCTGGCGGACCCTGCGGTGATTGTCGTGGCCTTTGCCAACGGTGACGGGGCCGTGGCGCAAACTGCCGTGCCCAGCCTGGGCGACTTTGACCGTGTGGTGCTGCAATGGAAGGGCGATGCGGGTTTTCAGATCCACGCCCGTGAATTCGGCGCGGACTATGGGACCGAAGGCGACATCTGGGCCGAATCGCCCGGCGATCCGGTGCAGGCGATCAGCGGTGAAGGCGGTTTCCTGGTGCGGCTGGGGGACCCGTCGGCGTCGGAGGCAATGGTCGCGGATATCTACACCTATCCGTCGGGTGCATCGCGTCACGCCGGTGTGGTCGATCTGAGTGCCGAGGTCGAGGTGAGCCTGTTCAACTGCGGTCTGGAGATCGAGGCACAGTCGCTGGAACTGCGCGATTCCGAGATTATGACCCGCAATCTGAACATGACCGTGCCGGGTTGTGACACCATCGGAAGCTTTCTGGTATTGAACAATCTGATCCAAGACCTGACAGTCGCGCAAAAGTAATTCGCGACACGGGGTTTCATCATGGTTTTGAAACGTGCGGCGGCCCTCGCCGCACTTTTCCTTTTTGGTTTTGTGGCACCGGTGGCGGCGCAGGATGTCACGCTGACATCACGCGACGGCGCAATCGAGCTGAGCGGGATGCTGCTGGGCTTTGACGGCGAGTTCTACAGGCTGGAAACCGAATTTGGCGAACTGACCGTCGACAGCTCTGGCGTGCTGTGCGAGGGGCCAGCGTGTCCGAACCTTCAGGATTACGTGGCCGAACTGTCCGTGTCCGGCTCTACCACAATGGGTGCGGTGCTGATGCCTGCGCTGGTCGAGGGGTTTGCGCAACGCGCGGGCTATGACGCGGTGCGCGAGCCTGTGGACGACACCCGCTTTCGCTATCTTCTGACCAACACCGAGACGGGCAAGCTGGCGGCGCGGTTCCATTTTCGCGTGACCACCACCGACGAAGGGTTTGCCGACCTGCTGGCCAACGAGGCCGACATCGTCATGGCCCTGCGCGAGATACGGCCCGGCGAACGGCAGCGCGCCCGCGAGGCGGGGATGGGCGACATGACAGGCCTGCACCGCAGCCGCGTGCTGGCGCTGGATGCGGTCGTGCCGGTGGTGGCGCCGGGCAATCCGGTGCGCAGCATATCGCCGCTGGATCTGGCGCGGGTGTTTTCGGGCCAAGTGACCAACTGGCAGGATCTGGGCGGCGTCGATGCGCCGATTTCTCTGCACCTGCCGCAGGCCGCGACGGGCCTGAGCCAAGCGGTGGCCGATCAGGTGATGAAACCGGTGCGGCTTGAGATCACAGACAATGTCGTGCGGCATCCGCTGGGCACTGCGCTGTCGGCGGCGGTGGCGGATGACCCTTTTGCCATAGGCATTGCCAGCTACGCCGAGGTGGGCAATGCGGTGCCGCTGGTGCTGACGGGGGCCTGTGGTTTTGCGCTTGAGGCCGGGCGGCGCACGATCAAGACCGAGGATTATCCGCTGACCGCGCCGATGTTCCTGTACCTGCCCGCGCGGCGTTTGCCGCAGATTGCGCGGGAGTTTCTGGCCTTTACCCGCAGCCCGACCGCCCAGGTGGTGATCCGTCGCGCCGGTTTTGTCGACCAGTCCCCCGAAGAGGTGCCGATCGACATGCAGGGCAACCGTTTTGCCAACGCGATCAGCACCGCAGGCCCCGAGGTTCCGCTGGAAGAACTGCAGCGCATGGTGCGCACGTTGGACGGCATGTCGCGGCTGACCACGTCGTTCCGGTTCGAGGCCGGGTCGATCCGGCTGGACGCGCAATCGCGCAGCAACGTACAACAACTGGCCCGCGCGATGGAGGTCGGCACCTATGACGCGCGGCGTATCCTGTTCGTGGGGTTCAGCGATGGCGACGGGCCGTCAGCGGCCAACCGCAACATCGCCCTGCGCCGCGCGGACGCTGTGCGCAAGGCCATTACCGAGGCGGCCCAGTCCGAGGACACCAAACGTGTGACATTGGACGTGGACGCCTTTGGCGAGGCGCTGCCGATGGCCTGTGACGACAGCGCGTGGGGCAGGCAGGCCAATCGCCGGGTCGAGGTCTGGGTGCGTTAACGCGCTTTTGAGTAGTGCTCTAGGGTTGGAGCTCTAAAGATACCCCTCTGATTTAAAGCTGAGCTCGCTTGATTTGCCGACGATCAGATGGTCGTGCAGTGACAGGCCCAAAGCGATGCAGGCTGCCTCGATCTGTTGGGTCATGGATATGTCCGAGGGGCTGGGGGTTGGATCGCCTGACGGGTGGTTGTGCACCAGAATCAGCGCCGAGGCGTTCAGTTCCAGCGCCCGCTTGGCGACCTCTCGTGGATAGACAGGCACATGGTCCACTGTGCCCTTGGCCTGTTCCTCATCCGCGATCAGCATGTTTTTGCGGTCCAGATACAACACGCGGAATTGCTCGGTCTCGCGGTGGGCCATCGTGGTGTGACAGTAATCCACCAGCGCGTCCCAGCTGGAAATGGCGTTCCGGTTCAGAACCTTCGCGCGGGCCATGCGGTGTGCTGCGGCCTCTATGATCTTCAACTCGACGATCACGGCGTCGCCTACGCCCTTGACCTTGCGCAGGCGGGATTCGGAGGCGGTGATGACGCGGTTAAAGTCGCCAAAGGTCTCTAGCAGATCATAAGCTAGCGGTTTTACGTCGCGGCGCGGAATGGCACGGAACAGGACCAGTTCCAGCATTTCGTAATCGGGTATCGCCTGCGCCCCGCCGGCCATGAACCGCGCCCGCAGCCGCGCGCGATGGTCGGCGATATAGGACGGACGCTGCCCCTCCGGCAGGGGCGCGGGCGTTGCTTCGTCAAAGTCGAAGGGCAGGGGTTGTTCGGCGAAACTGGACATGGCGACAGCTTGCCGCGTCCTTGGTTACCACGCGGTTAACGTGTCACGCAGGTCGCTGCCCCGAAACCACGATACTGGGCATCGGCATGTGAAATTCGTCGCCCACGCGAAACGCCTGTGCGCGTTCGTCAATTTCGGCGCGCACGGTGGCCTGCACCTGATTCGACTGCCGTTGCATGATCAGTGGAATGCGCACGCCGAACTGCATGAAGAAATCATAAAAGCTTTCGGCGCCTGTGCGCAGCACGTTGGGCACGTGGACAGTGGCGGTGTCGGTGAAACCTGCATCCTCCAGCACCGATTTCGCATGGTCGGGCTGTGACAGATCAAAAGCATTCGGCGCGGGGCTGGCCAGTGTCATGTCAGCGTGGGCCGAGATCACGTCATAGATCAGCTTGTAGCATTCGGACCGGTCCGGCCCGCACCACTGGCTGAACGCGAACCGCCCGCCGGGGCGCAGCACGCGAAACGCCTCGGCAATGGATTTGCGCGGGTCGGTCACGTGAAATAGCACGATATTGGCCGCCACGATGTCAAAGCTGTGGTCAGGGAAATCCAGCGCCTCGATGTCGCCTGTCTTGAACTCGCTTCCGGGATAGCGGGTGTGCGCGGCGTCGATCATCGCGGGGGCGTTGTCCACGCCCACACAGGACGCGCCCAGGGCCATCGCAGCCCCGGCGGCGTAACCGGGGCCACATCCCGCATCCAGCATTCGTGCGCCGGGGTACAGGCGCACAGCGGCCAGCAGGGTGGGGATGGTCTGAACCGTGGCAAGCGCCGTTGCCTTGCCATAGCCGCCCGCACGCTGCGACCAGCCGTTGATTTCGTCCTGACGGAATTCGGAATAGTCCATTTGCACGCCCCCAAGCTTTGGGCGGGTATAACACGCCCCACCAAAAGTGCGAGGGGCGCGCGGCGGGGTATCGCCCGCCGCGCTGGTCTTAGCCTTTCATCGAATCCCAGAAGGATTTGACCGAGGAGAAAAAGCTGCTGGATTCGGGGTTGTTCTCTTCCGAGAGGTCTTCGAATTCGCGCAACAGTTCCTTTTGGCGGCTGGTCAGGTTCACCGGCGTTTCCACCGCCAGTTCGATGAACATATCGCCGGGCCCGCCGCCGCGCAGGGCTGGCATGCCCTTGGCGCGCAGGCGCATCTGGCGGCCCGATTGCGACCCTGCGGGGATCTGCACGCGGCCACGGCCGCCGTCGATGGTCGGCACTTCGATGCTGCCACCCAGGGCGGCGGTGCCCATGCTGACCGGCACGCGGCAATACAGGTTGTTACCGTCGCGTTCGAAAAGCTTGTGTTCGGTCACCTCGATAAAGATGTAGAGGTCCCCGGTCGGCCCGCCGCGCATACCGGCCTCGCCTTCGCCGGCCAGACGGATGCGGGTGCCGGTTTCGACGCCTGCGGGGATGTTCACCGACAATGCGCGGTCTTTTTCCACGCGGCCGGCGCCTTGACAGGCGCTACAGGGATTCTTGATGATCTGACCCATGCCCGAGCAGGTCGGACAGGTGCGTTCCACGGTGAAAAAGCCCTGTTGCGCGCGGACCTTGCCCATGCCCGAGCACGTCGGACAGGTGGTGGGTTCGGCACCGTTTTCGGCACCCGATCCGTTGCAGACATTGCACGATACCGCAGTGGGCACGTTGATCGTCTTTTGCAGACCCGCATAGGCGTCTTCCAGAGACACCCGCAGGTTATAGCGCAGGTCCGAGCCGCGCGCGGCACGGCGCCCGCCACCGCGCTGTCCGCCCATGAAGTCGCCGAACAGGTCGTCGAACACGTCGGAAAAGGCCGATCCGAAATCGCCATGACCGCCGCCGCCAAAGCCACCGCCGGGGCGTCCGCCGCCGCCCATGCCACCTTCGAATGCGGCATGGCCATAGCGGTCATAGGCCGCCTTCTTGTCGGCGTCCTTGAGAACCTCATAGGCCTCGTTGGCCTCTTTGAACTGCGCTTCGGCTTTGGGATTGTCGGCGTTGCGGTCGGGGTGCAGTTCCTTGGCCTTGGTGCGATAGCCCTTTTTTATCTCATCCGCAGACGCGCCTTTTGCGACCCCAAGGACCTCGTAATAATCACGTTTTGCCATGTGTCATGTCCTTGTCTGGAACGTCGAGGGCCGGCCCGGAGATCGGACCGGCCCTCTGAGTGGTTCCGTGCGAATGCTTAAGCGCGCTTGTCGTCGTCGAGGTCTTCGAACTCGGCGTCAACGATGTCGTCATCGTCGCTGCGCGGTTCATCGGCGGCGTGCGGCGCATCTTCGCCTTCTTCCTGAGCAGCCTTGTAGATCGCTTCGCCCAGTTTCATGGCCGCTTCGGTCACGTTCTGAATGCCCGATTTGATCTTGTCGACGTTGTCGGTTTCCAGCTCGTCCTTCAACGCGGCGATGGCCAGTTCGATCGCTTCGACCGTGGTCGGGTCGACCTTGTCCGAATGCTCTTCCACCGATTTCTCGGTCGAATGGATCAGGCTTTCGGCCTGGTTTTTCGCTTCGATCAGGCTGCGGCGTTCCTTGTCCGCCTCGGCGTTCTCTTCGGCGTCCTTGACCATTTTTTCGATGTCCTCATCGGACAGACCGCCAGACGCCTGGATCGTGATCTTCTGCTCTTTGCCGGTGCCTTTGTCCAAAGCGCCGACCGACACGATGCCGTTGGCGTCGATGTCGAAGGTCACTTCGATCTGGGGCATACCGCGCGGAGCAGGCGGGATGTTTTCAAGGTTGAAGGCACCGAGGATCTTGTTGTCGGCAGCCATTTCACGCTCACCCTGGAACACCCGGATGGTCACGGCGTTCTGGTTGTCTTCGGCGGTCGAGAACACCTGCGACTTTTTCGTCGGGATCGTGGTGTTGCGGTCGATCAGGCGGGTGAACACGCCACCCAGCGTTTCGATGCCCAACGACAGCGGGGTCACGTCCAGCAGGACCACGTCCTTGACGTCGCCTTGCAGAACACCGGCCTGAATGGCAGCACCCAGCGCCACGACTTCGTCAGGGTTCACACCCTTGTGCGGCTCTTTGCCAAAGAACTTGGTCACTTCTTCGATGACGCGCGGCATACGGGTCATACCACCGACCAACACGACCTCGTCGATGTCGGATGCGGACAGGCCCGCGTCTTTCAACGCAGCGGCGCAGGGTTTCATCGACGCCTTGATCAGGTCGCTGACCAGCGATTCCAGCTTGGCACGGGTCAGTTTCATGACCATGTGCAGCGGCTGGCCGTTCGACCCCATCGAGATGAACGGCTGGTTGATCTCGGTTTGCGAGGACGAGGACAGTTCGATCTTGGCTTTCTCAGCTGCTTCTTTCAGACGCTGCAGCGCCATCTTGTCCTGTGTCAGGTCGACGTTGTGTTCTTTTTTGAACTCGCCCGCCAGGTAGTTGACGATGCGCATGTCAAAGTCTTCACCACCCAGGAAGGTGTCGCCGTTGGTCGATTTCACTTCGAACAGACCGTCGTCGATTTCCAGGATGGTCACGTCGAATGTACCACCGCCAAGGTCATAGACCGCGATGGTTTGCGTGTTCTCTTTGTCCAGACCATAGGCCAGCGCGGCGGCTGTCGGTTCGTTGATGATCCGCAGCACTTCCAGACCGGCGATTTTGCCCGCGTCCTTGGTGGCCTGACGCTGGGCGTCGTTGAAGTAGGCCGGAACGGTGATAACCGCCTGGGTCACTTCCTCGCCAAGATAGCTCTCGGCGGTTTCTTTCATCTTGCCCAGGATAAAGGCCGAGATTTGGCTGGGCGAATATTTCTCGCCTTTGGCCTGAACCCATGCGTCGCCGTTGCCGCCGTCGATGACGGTGAACGGCAGGTTCTTTTTGTCCTTGGCCAGATCCGGGTCGTCATTGCGACGACCGATCAGGCGCTTGACGCCAAAGATCGTGTTGTCGGGGTTGGTCACGGCCTGCCGTTTGGCGGGCTGGCCGACGAGACGCTCGTCGTCTGTGAACGCAACGATTGATGGTGTTGTACGCGCGCCTTCAGCGTTTTCGATTACGCGCGGTTGGCTGCCGTCCATGATGGCGATGCAGCTGTTTGTTGTTCCAAGGTCAATACCGATGACTTTAGCCATATTTTCGATCCCTTTTTCTACTCAAGGCGATGACACGAGGCAGGGCCCGTTTCGGCACCCAAGCCCCGAATGAAGTATCACGAAGCGGAGTGCCCCGTGCGGTTCGATGGGTATATAAGGAGCGTAAAAGCACGCTGCAACCGCTCTTGAGGCGGCATTAAGGCGAATTTTCACGGTTTGATGCGGATATGACGAAGTTGATCCTGCGGGATGTTGAAATTCACAAAGGTTTTCTGGATCGCACAGCACAGGGCGAACTGTTGGATGCTGTGCGCGGGGTGGTGGCCGCAGCGCCGTTGTTCCAGCCTGACACGCCATATGGCAAGCCGATGTCGGTGCGGATGAGTTCTGCTGGGCGCTATGGCTGGTTTTCCGACCGCAGCGGCTATCGCTATGCCGACCGGCACCCGTCGGGGGCGCCGTGGCCGCCGGTGCCGGAGGCGATTCTGGCGATCTGGGACCAGGTGACAGGGCTGGCGCGGCGGCCCGATTGCTGTCTGATCAACTATTACGGCGAAGGCGCGCGGATGGGTCTGCACCAGGATCGTGACGAGGCGGATTTTGCGTGGCCTGTCGTGTCGGTGTCGCTGGGCGATCCGGGTTTGTTTCGGGTCGGCAACCCGACGCGTGGCGGCAAGACCGAATCGGTCTGGCTGGAAAGTGGCGATGTGGTGGTTTTGGGCGGGCCTGCGCGGCTGGTCTATCACGGGGTCGACCGGATCAAGTTCGGCGCGGGGTCACTGCTGCCAAGAGGCGGGCGGATCAACCTGACGCTGCGGGTGGTGGATTAGGGCGACAGCGAACAGCATCCGGTCAGGTAACGGGCGCCATGCTCGTCCGTCAGCACCAGGCCGATGGACAGGCCATAGTTGCGATCCGACATGCCGTCGGAGCAGGCGCGGGCATCCACCGTGGCGATCATCTGGCCGCTGGGGCCGCGGCCCAGAATCGCAAGGCTGTTGGTGGTGTTTGGTGAACTCAACTCGGCTGTGGGCTGGTAGGGCTGCGGGCCGGTTTCGGGGGCGCGAAAGACATGGGTTGTGCCCAGGGACAGGTTCCAGAACGGCTCTGTCCCGCCGCATTTGGCGCGCAAGGGGCGGTCTGGCGCACCGCTGTGTTGCAGGAACCGGATTGCGGCCCAGCCTGCGTTTTCACCCACGTTGATCAGACCCCATTTTCCGTCGTCGGACAGGGCTATCACTTCGACGCCCGCTTCATCGTGCAGAAGCGTGCCGATGATGTCGCTTTGCGCATCGGGCTGTGCGCGCACATTCAGTACATCGTCGTCAGCCACGTCGATCACGTGGTAAAGCGCCGGAAAGTCAAAGGCCCAACCGGCCTGCGGCACCCAGCACAGCAGCGCCAGCGAAACAGCCAGTGCGCGTATCATCGCCGTGCGTTCCAGCTGAGCGATGCATGGCGGCGGGTGTAGAATTCGCCCATCAGACCCAGCATGATCAGCACGCCCCCCACGTAGATCGGGTAGGAGACCGACGAATGATGCGGCGCATAGTTGATAAAGGCAAAGCCACGCGCCTGGTCGATGCAGTGAAACAGCGGGTTCCAGTCGAACATCGCCAGCATGTAGCCGGGCAGCGTGTTGGCCACGAACATCTTGCCCGAGGCGATCATGTTGGCACGCTGATAGATGGTGGTGAAAATGTTCACGAAAGTCGGAAACCACGGTTTGATCGACAACAGCACCAGCCCCAGCGCAAGGCCGGTGAACCACGCCACCAGCAACATGCCAAAGGCCGCAATCGGGCGGTCGATCTCAAGCGGGACAAAGGCCACGTGATAGATGAACAGGATCATGAACAGGGACAGCACCTGAATATACAGCGTCCCCACCGCGGCAGAGGCAATCGCGATGATGGTGTTCATCGGCGCGTGCTGCATCATCGGGCTGGCGGGGCCTTCTGATCCCACGACCGCGCCCAGCGTCTTGGTGTGGGTCATGTACAGGAAGATGCCCGACATGATGTAGACCAGAAAATCCCCCCGCAACGCAGATCCGCGCAGACCGAGAATCGAGAACATCACGTAGAAGGCCAGCACGAATATCGCCGCTTGCAGCATGTTCATGGCGATGGCCATGAATGCGTTGTTGTGCGTTTTCCGAACGTTGCGCACCACCGAATGATAGACCAGTTCGGCGATCAGGATCGCGGTCCCGATGCCCGACTGCGGCTTGCGTGTTGATTGGAACATATGCGGTCGTGCCTCAGGTGGTGCGAAAGTCGCAGGGAAATCTTGCCGTTCCGTTACTGCGGCATCATAAGGTGAACCTGCACGCATTTCAATCTGGGCCGAGCAAAGGGAATATTTCATGAATTACGAGACTTTGGTGCCTGTCATGCGCCGTCTGGCGCTGGAAGCTGGCGACAAGATCATGGAGATCTATGACGCCGATGACTTCGAGGTCAAAACCAAGTCGGATGACAGCCCCGTGACCGCTGCCGACGAAGCGGCTGATGCGATTATCTCGGAAGGTCTGCGTGAGGCATTTCCCGATTTGATGCTGGTAACAGAAGAACAATCGGACACCCACGACACCACCGGCGACACGTTCCTGATCGTTGACCCGCTGGATGGAACCAAGGAATTCGTGCACCGTCGCGGTGATTTCACCGTGAACATCGCACTGGTCGAAGCGGGCAAACCGACGCGCGGCGTGGTCTATGCACCGGCCAAGAACCGCATGTTCTTCACCCAAGCCGATGGCCAGACCGTCGAAGAGGCGGGCCCCTTTCAAAAAGATTTGATCGGTTCGCTGACGCCCTTGCGCGTGTCCCAGCCGGAAAATGACGCGCTGATGGTGGTGGCGTCGAAATCGCACCGCGATCAGGCGACGGATGATTACATCAACAAATACGCGGTCAAGGACATGACCTCGGCGGGCTCGTCGCTGAAGTTCTGCCTGGTCGCCACGGGCGAGGCGGACCTGTACCCGCGTCTGGGTCGCACCATGGAATGGGACACCGCCGCAGGTCATGCCGTGCTGCTGGGTGCGGGCGGCAAGGTCGTGCGCTTTGATGATCACAGCGATCTGACCTATGGCAAGGACGACTATGCCAACCCGTTCTTCATCGCCTATTCGCCCGACGTCGCGCTGAAGCCCGCCTGATGTCGGTTCTGGTTGTCATCCCGGCCCGTTACGCTTCGACCCGCTATCCCGGCAAGCCGTTGGTGGCATTGACCGGTGCCAGCGGCGTGGCGTCCACGTTGATCGAACGCAGCTGGCGCGCTGCCATGTCCGTGCAAGGTGTGGACCGCGTGGTGGTGGCCACCGATGACGACCGTATCGCCGATGCGGCGCGGGCTTTCGGGGCCGAGGTTGTAATGACCTCGACCCAATGCGCCAACGGCACCGAACGCTGCGCCGAAGCCCACGCCGCGCTGGGCGGTGGTTATGATGTCGTCGTGAACCTGCAAGGCGACGCGCCCCTGACGCCGCCGTGGTTCGTCGAGGCGCTGATCGAGGCGATGCAGGCGTCACAGGATGCCGACATTGCAACGCCGGTGCTGCGCTGTGACGGCGCGACGCTGAACGGACTTCTGGCCGACCGCAAGGCGGGCCGTGTCGGCGGCACGACGGCGGTCTTTGATCGCAACCGCAAGGCGCTGTATTTCAGCAAGGAAGTGATCCCATACATCGGCACCACCTTTGCCGAGGATGCCGATGAAACGCCCGTGTTTCATCATGTTGGCGTATATGCCTACCGTCCCGCGGCGCTGGCCGCCTATCCCGGTTGGGCCGTGGGTCCGCTGGAACAGCTCGAAGGGC
Organism: Pseudosulfitobacter pseudonitzschiae; assembly: GCF_900129395.1. Classification (GTDB taxonomy): domain Bacteria; phylum Pseudomonadota; class Alphaproteobacteria; order Rhodobacterales; family Rhodobacteraceae; genus Pseudosulfitobacter; species Pseudosulfitobacter pseudonitzschiae. Next base: position 91,782 of record NZ_FQVP01000004.1, on the reverse strand, counting down.
TGGAACAGTTGCGGTTCATGGAAAGTGGCGGCGCGGTTCTATGCGTCGAAGTGGACGCGCGTGGCCGTCAGTTCTGGGAGCTGAACAATCCCGAAGACGTGCCCCGGATCGAGACGATGATGTCCCAGATGGGTCTGGAATGACCCAGCCCCCGGTCAGCGTGGTGATTGTCAGCCGCGGCCGACCGGATGCTTTGCGGGTGTGTCTGACCGGCTGCATGCAGCTGCTTTATGATCCGTTCGAGATCGTCGTGGTGGCCGACCCCGTCGGGGTCGCCGCGGCGCAGGCGCTGTCCTTTGCCAAACAGATCAAGATCATCGGCTTTGACGACGCCAACATATCAGCGGCACGCAATGTCGGGATCAATGCGGCGGCGGGCGAGATCGTGGCCTTTGTCGACGACGATGCGGTGCCGGAACCCACCTGGCTGACCCACCTCACACAGGCGATGCAGCAGCACGATGTCGTGGTGGCGGGCGGCTATGTGCGGGGCCGCAACGGCATTTCCTATCAATGGAAAGGGCGCACGCTGGACGCGCTGGGCGATGCGGTGGACATGCCCGTGACAGGGCTGGAGCCGGTCGTGGTACAGCCCACCCCCACGCGCTGTGCCAAGACCGAAGGCACCAACATGGCAGTGCGCCGTGACGTGTTGGTGGAGGTCGGCGGCTTTGACCCGGCGTACCACTATTTTCTGGACGAAACCGACCTGAACATGCGTCTGGCCAAGGCCGGATACGCCTGTGCCATCGTTCCACGCGCACAGGTGCACCACGGTTTTGCCGCGAACAAACTGCGCCGGGCCGACCGCGTGCCCACAGACCTGTTCGACATCGGCGCCAGCTGGGCGGTGTTCCAGCGCAAGTTTATCCCGCAGGACAAACGCCGCGACCATTGGCGGACCATTCGCATGTCCGAACGCAGGCGCGCCGTGCGCCTTATGGTCAGCGGCCATATTGAACCGCGCGCGGTCACGGGGCTGATTTCGCGGCTGGACCAGGGCTATGGTCAGGGAATCGCGCGGCGCATGGGCGAGGGACATGTCACCCAGACCCCCAACGCCCCCTTCAAGCGGGTCGCGCCGTTGAGCGGGTCCATGTCCTATATGGCAGCATGGCGTTCAAATGCCGCAAAGGCACGCGCAGAGGCCTTGCGCAGGGTGAAAAACGGCGAGGTTGTCACCTTGATCATTCTGTCCCCCGATGCTCTGTACCATCAGGCAAGATTTCACCCTGATGGCTATTGGGAACAACGTGGCGGTTTGTTTGGAAAAAGCAGTCGCAGCCAGTCATTGTTGAAATTCTGGCGATTTAATGATCGGTTTTCCGCCGAAAAAAAGAGATTATCCGCGATCCGCGGTGGACCGGATTGAAAGACTTTGGAACTTTAGAAACAAATTGATTGCCAAGGTGTTTTTCTAGCTTAAAGCACCCGAAACCCTAAATTGCGCCATGATCCGGGCAAAATTTTGTAGTTAAATGCGCCTAACCGCAGGCACCGCGGACAGTATGAGGACAAGAGTATGCCCAAAAAAGTAACAAAAGCCATTTTTCCGGTGGCAGGTCTGGGAACGCGGTTTTTGCCTGCGACCAAATCGGTGCCGAAAGAGATCATGACGCTGGTCGACCGCCCGCTGATTCAATACGCCATCGACGAGGCGCGCGCGGCGGGTATCAAGGAATTCATCTTTGTCACTTCGCGTGGCAAGGGTGCGCTTGAGGATTATTTCGACCACGCCCCCCAGCTGGAACAGGAACTGCGCAAGAAGGGCAAGACCGAGCTGTTGGATATCCTCAAGGACACCAACATGGACTCCGGTGCGATTGCCTATATCCGTCAGCACAAGGCGCTGGGTCTGGGCCATGCCGTGTGGTGCGCACGTCGGCTGGTGGGCGATGAACCCTTTGCCGTGATCCTGCCGGACGATGTCATCGCCGCCGAAAAGCCGTGCCTGCAGCAGATGGTCGAGGCCTATGCCGAAACCGGTGGCAGCATGGTCGCCGCAATGGAAGTGCCGCCCGAAAAGGCGTCGTCTTACGGTGTTCTGGAAGTCAGCGAAGACATGGGCGATCTGGTCAAGGTCAAGAGCATGGTCGAGAAACCCGCACCCGGCACAGCGCCATCGAACCTTGCGGTGATCGGTCGTTACATCCTGTCACCCAATGTTCTGTCCAACCTGAACCGGATGAAGTCCGGCGCCGGTGGTGAAATACAATTGACCGATGCGATTGCCGATGAAATCGCGCAGGACAATCCGGTTTATGGCTACCGCTTCAGCGGGCAGCGTTTCGATTGCGGGTCCAAGTCCGGTTTCCTTCAGGCCACGGTGTCCTTTGGTCTGGCGCGCGAAGAGTTGCGGGACGACCTGTCGGCCTATATTCGTGACATTGTGAATATGGAGAAGGCCGCAGAATAACGCGGACCGGGGGCTGCAAGTGGACAATCACGTATTGGTAACAGGCGGCGCGGGCTATATCGGCGCGCACGCCTGCAAGGCGTTGCGCCGTGCGGGTTATGTGCCTGTGACGTTCGACAATCTGGTGACCGGCTGGCAGGACGCGGTGAAATTCGGGCCGTTCGAACGGGGCGACCTGTTGGACCGGGCGCGGCTGGACGAAGTGTTTGCCAAATACACGCCCGTAGCGGTCATGCATTTCGCGGCCCTCAGTCAGGTCGGTGAAAGCATGTCGCAACCGGGCCGCTACTGGCACAACAATGTCGGTGGTTCGTTGAACCTGGTCGAGGCAGCGGTCGACGCGGCCTGCATGAATTTTGTGTTTTCCTCCACCTGTGCCACCTACGGCGATCAGGACAATGTGGTGCTGGATGAAAACAGCGCACAGTATCCGATCAACGCCTATGGCGCGTCCAAGCGTGCGATCGAGGACATCCTGCGCGATTTCGAAGCGGCCCACGGGCTGCGCAATGTGATCTTTCGCTATTTCAACGTGGCCGGTGCCGACCCCGAGGCCGAGGTCGGCGAGTTCCACCAGCCCGAGACCCACCTGATCCCGCTGATGCTGGACGCCATCGACGGCAAGCGCGATGCGCTGACCATCTTTGGCACCGACTACGACACGCCCGATGGCACCTGTATCCGCGATTACGTGCATGTCTGCGATCTGGTGGACGCGCATGTTCTGGGACTGAAGTGGTTGCAAGACGGCAAGGGCAGCCGCGTGTTCAATCTGGGCACAGGCAGCGGGTTTTCCGTGCGCGAGGTCATCGACCAGTCGCGGGCCGTGACCAACCGCACCGTGCCGTTCAAAGAGGGCGCGCGGCGGGCCGGGGACGCGACAAAGCTGGTTTCCGGGTCAACCCGTGCTGTGGCCGAGCTGGGCTGGCAGCCTGACCGGTCGAACCTGAACACCATGATCGCCGACGCCTGGAGATGGCATCAAACTGGCCACTTTGACAAATAACCCGCCCGCGCGGCTGCTGGACCTGACGCGGCTTGTGCGTCGGGCTGGGCGCGTGCTCACGGGCGTGGACCGGGTCGAGATGGCCTATCTGCGCAGGCTGGTGGCGGATGATGTCCCGGCCTTTGGTCTTGTACGTACTCCGCTGGGATATGTACTGCTTGACCGTGCGGGTATGGCGTCGCTGGTGTTGCGGATCGAGGGTGCTGTGCCCTGGGCCAGGCCCGACCTGTTGTCACGGCTGGCGCGGGGCCAGACAGCGGTGCAGCAGGCGGCGCAAACAGAGGTGCGCAGGCTGGCTATGGCGCGGACGTTGCCGCGCGGGCTGGCGGCAATGTTGCGCAAGCATCTGCCGCAGGGCACGACCTATCTGAACACCGGCCATTCCAACCTGACCGACCGCGTGTTGCAGGCGGCACAGGGGTTGGGCGGGCGCATTGGTGTCTTCGTCCACGATGTGATCCCGCTGGAGTTCCCGCAGTTCCAGCGCCCCGAAACGGTCGAACCCTTTCGCGCCAAGATGCATCGGGTGCAAGCCTGTGCTGATGTGATCATCTGCAACTCGGCCGATACATTGCACCGCGCAGGGCAGGTGATGGCCCAGTGGGGGAAGGTGCCCGAAGGCATTGTTGCCCACCTGGGAACGGACCTGACCACGCCCCAGCCCGATCTGCTGCCCGACGACCTGCCGCCGTCCGGTCCCTATTTCATCAGCGTTGGCACCATCGAGCCGCGCAAGAACCACGCGCTGTTGCTGGATGTCTGGGACGTGATGGGTGCAGATGCCCCGACGCTGTTGATTTGCGGCGCGCGCGGGTGGAACAATGCGGCGGTTTTCGCCCGGCTGGATGGCCGCACCGACACCCGCGTGATCGAACGCGCAGGGCTGTCTGATGGTGCGGTTGCGGCGCTGATCGCGGGATCTTGCGGGCTGGTTTTTCCCAGTTTTGCCGAAGGCTATGGCCTGCCCCCCGTCGAGGCGGCGGCGCTGGGTGTGCCCGTGGTGGCAAACGATTTACCGGTGATCCGCGAAATCCTTGGAAATATTCCCGTTTACCTGCCTGCACATGATCGGTATCTGTGGGAAAAGACGTTAAAAGACATGGCAGAAGCTGGGCAACTGGGGCGGGAAAAAGTTCAATTTCAGGCTCCCGCTTGGTCCCAACACTTCAACACCGTGTTAAGGTCGCTATGATAAGCGATTGGGGGCCGGATAGTATCCGGCGGGGAAAGGGCAGAAACTTTGGGTGTCTGGCAGTCATACAGACTGAGGTTGCAGCGCAAGCGTTGGCGTATCCGTGCCTTTCGCAAACGTCGTGAACTGACCCGTATCGCCGACCGCACCAGCACGATCCGACCTGACGATATCCTGTTGTTCTCGACACAGCGGAATGAGAAAATCCGCCTGCCATACTTCCTGGACTATTACCGGGAACAAGGCGTTAACCATTTCTTCATCGTGGACAATGACAGCACCGATGGTTCGGCGGATTATCTGGCCGACCAGCCTGATGTCTCGGTCTGGCAGGCCAAGGCCAGCTACAAGAAATCCCGCTTTGGTGTCGATTGGCTGAACTGGCTGATGATCAAACACGCCCACGGGCATTGGTGCCTGACGGTCGATCCCGATGAATTTCTGATTTACCCGTTCTGCGACACCCGTCCGCTGCGTGCGCTGACCGATTGGCTGGATGCCTCGTCGATCAAATCGTTCAGCGCGATGTTGCTGGATATGTACCCCAAGGGGCGGCTGGATGCGCATCCCTATCAGCAGGGACAGAACCCGATCGAGATTGCAGGCTGGTTCGACAGTGGCAACTACACGATGTCGCGCAATCGCCTGTTTGGCAACCTGTGGATACAGGGCGGGCCGCGCGCCCGTGTCTTTTTCGCGGACCAGCCCGAGAATGCCCCCGCCCTGAACAAGGTGCCCTTGGTCAAATGGGACAAAAGATATGCCTATGTCAGTTCAACCCACATGCTGCTGCCGCGCGGGTTGAATCAGGTCTATGACGAATGGGGCGGCGAAAAAGCCAGCGGCGTTTTGCTGCATGCCAAGTTCCTGGATACCTTCACGTCAAAAGCGGCAGAAGAGTTGAGCCGCGGTCAGCATTACAGCGCGTCGGTCGAATACAAGGCCTATGCCGAAAGCCTGAAAGACGATCCCGATCTCTGGTGCAAATGGTCCGAGAAATACATCAACTGGAGACAGCTTGAGATCCTGGGCCTGATGTCGAAAGGCAACTGGGCATGAGCGTGGGGATCATCATGCTGGTGCACACCGCACTGGGCCGCGCCGAACAGGCTGCCCGGCACTGGGCGGCGGCGGGCTGTCCGGTGGTGATCCATGTGGACAAGGGCGTGCCGCGTGCCACATATGAACGGTTCGTGGCGTCCCTGTCCGATGTGAAATCGGTCGAGTTCAGCACGCGCTTTCGCTGTGAATGGGGCACATGGGGCATCGTTGCGGCATCACAGGCCGCGTCGGAACTGATGCTGGAGCGGTTCCGCCAGGTGCGCCATGTCTATCTGGCGTCGGGGTCGTGCCTGCCGTTGCGCCCGGTCGAAGAGCTGATCGAATACCTTGAAGCGCGTCCGCAGACCGATTTCATCGAAAGCGCCACGACCGCGGATGTGCCGTGGACGGTGGGCGGGCTGGATCACGAACGGTTCACCCTGCGGTTTCCCTTCTCATGGAAGCGCAACCGGTTCCTGTTCGACAAATACGTGGAGTTGCAGCGCAGGCTGCGGTTGCGGCGCAGGATTCCCAACGGGCTGACGCCACATATGGGGTCGCAGTGGTGGTGCCTGACGCGGCAGACCCTGTCGGCGATCCTGCAAGACCCGGACCGCGCCGAATACGACCGCTATTTTCGTCAGGTCTGGATTCCCGACGAAAGCTATTTCCAGACCCTTGCCCGGCAATATGCGATCAAGATTGAAAGCCGGTCGCTGACCCTGTCCAAGTTCGATTTTCAGGGCAAGCCGCATATTTTCTACGATGACCACCTGCAACTGCTGCGCCGGTCCGACTGTTTCGTGGCCCGCAAGATCTGGCCCTATGCCGACCGCCTGTACGAGGCATTCCTGACCGATCCCGCCGGTGCCATGAAACGGACCGAGCCAAACCCCGGCAAGATCGACCGTATCTTTGCCAAGGCGGTGGACCGCCGGACACGCGGGCGGCCAGGCCTGTATATGCAAAGCCGGTTTCCCAACGAGGACTGGGAAAATGGCGTGACAGCTGCGCCCTATTCGGTGTTCTGCGGTTTCTCCGAAGTGTTCGAGAACTTTGATCCGTGGCTGGCCAAGGCCACCGGCGCGCGGGTGCATGGGCATCTGTTCGCACCGGATCGCGCCCATTTCGCCGAAGGGCAAACCACGATCCACGGCGCGCTGAGCGAGGCACCAAAGCTGCGCGACTATAACGCGGCGGCGTTTCTGACCAACCTGATCTGGAACACGCGCGGCGAACGGCAGTGTTTCCAGTTTGGACCGGCGGACAACCAGACGATCAACTGGCGCATGGCCAAAGACCCCAACGCCCAGATTTCGGTGATCAGTGGCGCGTGGGCGGTGCCGCTGTTCCGGTCGAACCGCAACTTTCTGGACATCCGCAAAGAGGCGGCGGCCTTGCAGAAGATCGAAAGCGATTTTCTGAACGTGCTGCGGTCGCCCTATACCAAGGCGCGGGTGCGCATCTGGATGATGGCCGAATTCATCGAGGCCCCGATGGAGCCGCTTCAGGGTATTCTGGACGAGATCGGCCCCTCGCAACAGCGCCGGCTGTCCGAAGTGCCAAAGATGGTCGACCTCAGCGGCTTTGGTCAGTTCTTACAAAACCTGAAGAACCAAGGGATGCATCCCTATCTGATGGGGGATTTCCCTGTCGAACGCGGCATTGAAACGCAGTCTGAAGCGCCGCGAAAACCCTATTTGGTAAGATAAAAGATGGCGCAGAAATTCGATTGCTTCGTGGTGTTCGCCGAGATGCGCACCGGTTCAAATTTTCTGGAAACCAACCTGAATGCCTTTGACGGGATCACCTGCCACGGCGAGGCGTTCAATCCGCATTTCATCGGCTATCCCAATGTGACCGAGATTCTGGGCGTGACCCAAGCCGCCCGTGATGCCGACCCCAAGGGGTTCCTTCGCGTGATCCGCAAGCAGACCAACGGTTTGGGCGGCTTTCGTTATTTCCACGACCACGATCCGCGGGTGTTCGATGCGATCGTAAATGATCCGAAATGTGCCAAGATCGTGCTGACGCGCAATCCGGTCGACAGCTATGTGTCATGGAAGATTGCGCAGGCCACGGGGCAGTGGAAGCTGACGGATGTCAAACGGCGCAAGGAAGGTGCCGCCGAATTCGACGCGACCGAATTCGAGGCCCATCTGGAGGCGCTGCAAAGCTTTCAGGTTATGCTGATGAACCGCTTGCAGGTGTCGGGGCAAACCGCATTCTACGTGGCCTACGAAGACCTGCAAAGCGTCGAGGTGATGAACGGGCTGGCGGCCTATCTGGGCATCGACAGCCGGCTTGAGGGGCTGGACAAGAGCCTGAAAAAGCAGAACCCCAGCCCGATCACGGAAAAGGTGACCAACGCGGATGAGATGGCGCAGGCGTTGAACCGGCTGGACCGTTTCAACCTGACCCGCACACCCAACTTCGAGCCGCGGCGCGGTGCGGTGATTCCGACCTATGTGGCCGCTGCCAAGTCCCCGTTGATGTACTTGCCGATGCGCAGCGGCCCGGAGGATCAGATTTACGACTGGATGGCGGCGCTGGACGGTGTGGGGGCGGACGAGCTGCTGCGCAGGATGAGCCAGAAGGACCTGCGCCAATGGAAGCGCCGCAATCGCGGTCACCGCAGTTTCACGGTACTGCGCCATCCGGCGGCGCGGGCGCATCACGCGTTTTGCCACCGTATCCTGAACCCGGGGCCGGATTGCTATGACGTCCTGCGTCAGACGCTGATCCGTCGCTATGCCCTGCCGATCCCCCAAGAGGCGCCGGGCGCCAGCTATGACCGGGCGGCCCATCACCGTGCCTTCACTGCGTTTCTGGAGTTTCTCAAGGGCAACCTTGCAGGTCAGACTGCGATTCGCGTTGATGCGGCATGGTGCACGCAGACGCAGGCGGTGCAGGGTTTCGGCGATTTCGTATTGCCCGACCGGATCATCCGTGAAGAGAACCTTCAGGCCGAACTGGCCGAAATTGCCGCGCAGATCGGTGTGAAAAAGGTGCCGCAACTGCCGCCGGTGTCCGAGCCGGGGCCGTTCACGTTGCAAGACATCTATGACGACAGTATCGAATCGCTGGTCAGTGATGTTTACCAGCGCGATTACATGATGTTCGGATTCTCGCGCTGGGCTTAAGCCGCCTGGGCCGACTGCGCCTCGGACAGGATCGTGTACAGCGTGCTGGCGTCGTGGTTGGCCCGCAGTTTGGTGCAGATCGACGTGTTGCGCAGGGTGCGCGACACCAGTGCCAGCGCCTTGAGATGCTCGACCCCGGCATCTTCGGGGGCAAACAGCGCAAAGGCGAGATCGACGGGCAGGCGGTCCACCGCATTAAAGTCGATGGGTTTGTCCAGCACCACGAAAACGCCGATGACTTCGTTCACGCCGTCCAGCCGCGCATGGGGCAGGGCCACGCCACGGCCCACGCCGGTGGGTCCCAGCGCCTCGCGGGCCATCAGCGCCTCGTTCACGTGGCTTGCATTCAAGCCATAGGCGCTGTGCGCGAGATCAGAGATCTCGTGCAACAGACGTTTCTTGCTGGAGGCCGAGGTTAAAACCTTCACGGCCTCCGGCTTGAGAAGCTTTGCAAATTCCATTTTGGCTCGCACTGCTCTGACGCCCTGGGCGCCGTTAAATCCTTATGGATCGATCCAGCCGATATTGCCGTCTTCGCGGCGATACACAACGTTCAACCCATCTTGTCCTTCTTTCCGAAACACAAGAACCGGCGCACCCGCCAACTCCATCTGCATCACGGCCTCGCCAACACTTAGCGACTGTATCTTGGTTTCCATCTCCGCCACGATGATCGGTTGCAACGAATCCGGTTCAGGAGATGTGTCATCTACCTCGGAGGCGAGGATATAGGAGGAAGCGCCGAAGAGTTCAACCGGCTGGGGGCGTTCCTTGTGATGGTCCTTCAGGCGACGCTTGTAGCGACGCAGCTGTTTTTCCATTTTTTCACAGCAGGCTTCAAATGCGGCATAGATTTCGGTGCCGCGCGCCTTGGCCGTGGCGTTCAGGCCCGTGGACAGGTGGACCGTCGCCTCGCAGACAAATTCGTGACCGGATTTCGAGAACACCACCTGCGCATCTGTCGGGCGGTCGGCGTATTTTCCGACTGCCGCGCCCAGCTCTGTCTGCACATGTGTCTGCAGTGCTGCGCCGATGTCGATCTGTTTGCCGCTGATTTGGTAACGCATTGTCTCTCCTCACGGTTAGGGACCCGGACTGGGGGCGACAGGCCGCACGTGGCCCGCCACGGGGCCTAGTTTTGGGTCTCGGGAAAAGGCAAAGCAAAGAGATGCAGTATCGTCGCTTGATTGCTCAAGGCGCAGGTCACAGCAGTCTCAAAAAGTGCTTTTGCCATACCCTATTCAGCGCCCAAACACGTCTTGCTGTCAATCAAAAGCACTGTGAAGTGGGTCAAGTTTTGCCGACAAGACATTTTAATCGGCTAAGAAACGCGGAAATTTTCACCCAGATAGACGCGGCGCACGTTTTGGTTCTCGACGACCTCGGCAGGGGTACCGGACATCAGCACCTTGCCCTCGTGCAGAATATAGGCGCGATCGACAATTTCCAATGTTTCCCGCACGTTGTGATCGGTGATCAGCACACCGATGCCGCGTTTTTTCAGGTCCGCGACCAGATGGCGAATGTCGCCCACGCTGATCGGGTCAACGCCGGCGAAGGGTTCGTCCAGCAGCAGGAACTTGGGATTCGCAGCCAGACAGCGGGCGATTTCCACGCGCCGGCGTTCGCCCCCCGACAGCGCCAGCGCCGGCGCGCGGCGCAGGTGTTCGATCGAGAACTCGGACAGCAATTCTTCGAGCCGTTCGCGCCGCTTGTGGCGGTGGGCTTCGGTGATGTCGAGGATGGCCGAGATGTTGTCCTGCACGCTGAGGCCGCGAAAGATGCTCATTTCCTGCGGCAGGTAGCCGATGCCCATCTGGGCGCGGCGGTACATCGGCAGGGTTGTCACATCGGTGCCGTCCACTTTGACCGTGCCGCCCTCTGGTGTGACAAGGCCTGCGATGGCGTAAAACGTCGTGGTCTTGCCCGACCCGTTTGGCCCCAGAAGTGCCACAACCTCACCGCGATCCAGATGCATGGAAAAGTCACGAATGACGACTTTCTTGCGGTAGGATTTGCGCAAATGCGAGATGTGCAGCCCGTCATTGGCGGCTGCGATGGACAGATCAGGGGCCGACATGGATCAGTTGTTTCCGGTTTGCAGGATCGTCTTGACCCGGCCCGACATGCGGGCGGTGCCGTCGCGCAGGTTCACGAACATCTTTTCCGCCGTCAGCGCACTGTTGCCTTGGGTAAGCAGCACGTTGCCCGACATTTCAATCTCGCCCGAATCAATGCTGTAATCCGCGCGCTCGGCTTCGGCGGCATCTTCGCCGGTGACCAGCGTCACGCCGCCCGTTGCTTCAAGCTTGGCGATGCCTGCGTTCTGCGATTTGTAGGTGACCAGAACCCGCGCCGCTGTCAGGCGCATCTCGCCCTGGCCAATCATCACATTACCAGTAAAAACCGCAGTGCCCGAGGATTGATCGACGGCCAGATTGTCGGCAGTCACCTCGACCGGCAGCGACGTGTCCTGGGTGATGGCACCAAAAGTGACGTTCGTGCCTTGTGCGAGAACAGGCGCGGCGCAGCACAGCAACAGGGCGGTGGACAGGGCACGGAATGCGTTCACGATAGTTTACTCATCTGTTTGTTTAGGATCGTATACCAGCTTCACACCGTTTGTGAAAACCAATTGGGACGGGCCACCGCCGCGGCTGCCGGACATGATCATCTGTCCTGCCGTCAGGTCGCCAAACCCGCTTTGCGCCTGTACCTGTCCCGGCGAGGTCAGCGTTGCCGTTTCCAGATTGGCCATCAGCGCGTCCGAGGCAATCTTGAACCCGGTCGAGGTGGTGATGACCACATTGCCGGACAGGTCCATCTTGGACGCGACCAGGTTCAACCGTGCGACATCGGCCACCAGGTCAATGCGGGTGCCATCGACCATGTCCACTTTGGCGGTGACGTCGGTGGCCTCGTTGCGGTTGTTGGTGCTGGTGGTCAACTTGGCTGCGGAAAACGACAGGCTGTCGCCCGACTCGGTCGCGCCCGAGAAGAACGGGCCGGTGATCTGCTGTTGTTCCATGCGGTCGCGCACGTCTTCGTCGGCAAAGGGGATGGTGCTGACCGGATCGACGGTGCGCGAGAGCAAAAACAGCGTCGACAGCAAGGCCAGGGCGATCAGGGGCAACAGCACCTTGAGCGTGGCGACCAGTTTTGAATACCAGTCCATCGCCCCGCCTTAACCCAGACCAACGCGCAGGCAGTCGTGGATGTGCAACAGGCCCAGCGGAGTCGGCGCTGTCTTTTGATCGGTGACGAACAGGCATGTGATCTTGCGGGTGTTCATCACGCCCACGGCCTGCTCGGCCAGCGCATCGGGGCCGATGGTGGTGGGGGCTGCGGTCATCACGTCGCGGGCGGTCAGGGACATCAGCCCGTCCAGATGGCGGCGCAGGTCGCCGTCGGTGATGATCCCGACCAGCGCGCCGCTGGCGTCTGTCACGCCGACCACGCCAAAGCTTTTCTGGCTGATTTCGATCAGCGCATCGCCCATGCCGGTGTCTTCGGTCACCAGCGGCAACGCGTCGCCGCTGTGCATCAGGTCGGCCACGCGGCTCAGTTGCGCGCCCAGCTTGCCACCGGGGTGAAAGCCGCGGAAATCCTCGGCGGTAAAGGCGCGGTGTTCCATCAGCGCCACGGCCAGTGCATCGCCCACGGCCAGCGTCATTGTGGTGGACGAGGTGGGAACAATGCCGGTGCCACAAGCCTCTTCGGCGCGGGGCAGGGTGACGATGATATCGCATTGCTTGCCCAGCGCGCTTTCGGGGCGGCTGGTGATGCCGATCAGCGGGATCGCAAAGCGGCGGGTATAGGCGATCAGGTCCGCAAGCTCGGGGGCTTCGCCCGAGTTCGAGATGGCGATAACCGCGTCATGGCTGGTGACCATGCCCAGATCGCCGTGGCTGGCCTCGGCGGGGTGGACGAATTGGGCGGGCGTGCCGGTGCTGGCCAGTGTCGCCGCGATCTTGTGGGCGATGTGGCCGGATTTGCCGATGCCGGTAACAATCACGCGGCCGGTGGTTTTCAGCAACTGGTCAACGGCGCGCGCGAAATTGGCGTCCAGCGCGTCGTGCAGCTGGCTGAGCGCCTGCATTTCGATGGCGATGACGCGGCGACCCGTGTCGACAAAGGGGGTATCAGTGGTCATAGGTGCGCAAAAATGTCCGTGTCGGGCCAGCCTGCAAGGTCCAGTTTGGCGCGTGTTGGCAGAAAGTCGAAGCAAGCCTGTGCGATGTCCATCCGGTCCTCGCGCAGCAGGCGTTTGTTCAGCGCCTCGCGCAGCCGGTGCAGATACAGCACGTCGGATGCGGCATAGTCCAGTTGCGCATCGGTCAGCTTGGCGGCCCCCCAATCGCTGCTTTGCTGATGCTTCGAGATGTCGACGCCGAGCAGTTCCTGGGCCAGGTTTTTCAGCCCGTGCCGGTCGGTATAGGTGCGCACCAGCTTGCTGGCGATCTTGGTGCAATAGACGGGGGCGGCGACCGCGCCAAAGGTGTTCAGCATGGCCGCGATGTCAAAGCGTCCGAAATGAAACAGCTTCAGAACTTCGGGATCTTCCAGCAGGGCGCAGAGGTTGGGTGCCTCTGTCTGGCCCTTCATGATCTGCACCATGTGAGCATTGCCATCACCGGCAGACAGCTGCACCACGCACAGCCGGTCGCGGTGCGGGTTCAGGCCCATCGTCTCGCAATCAATCGCGACGACAGGGCCAAGGTCAAGATCGTCGGGCAAATCCGAGGTGTGCAAATAATTCGTCATGCCAGTGCTATAGCGCGGCATTGGGCGGCGGGAAAGCACATGCCGCGTATTTGCGCCAGTTTGCGCTTTTGCCTAGTCGTGCAGAGCAGACAGCGCAGGCCGGGGCAGGCGGGCCAACAGGCCGGTGACCAGCGCGCGGCAGTCGTGGCCGCGCCATGCGTCGGAATAGACGTCGGGGGGCAGGTCGGGGTGTTTCAACACCAGCCGCCGCCAGCCATGCACGATCAGCGACCGCAGCACGCCGATCTGGATGGGGCTCAGTGCAGCGGCGTCCAGTTTCAGCGCATCCAGAGCCGCCAGACGCTCATACAGGGCGGCATAGTCCTGGCTCAGGTCCTTGGGCTCGAACTGTGCGCCCAGCCAGCGGGGGGCGGTGGTGGCGGGCAGTGCCAGCGTACCGGCCGGAGGGGTCGCGGTGTCCGCGCCGATATACAGGCGCGGTGCAAGCGGGGCAAAGCCCTGCGCTTCCATTTGTTCGCGGGATTCCGATGTGGCTGTTTCCAGCAGCACCAGTTGCCAGCCTTGGGCCGCCTCGACGGGGGTGCTGTAGATGCGCGCGCTGGCGGCCAGGCTCAGCCGACGGCCCGTGCGGGTCAGGCTGTGGTGGCTGGTGCGTCCCGACTTGACCGAGGTGATCCAGTCGTCGTTGCGCAGACGGTGCAGGGCGACACGGGTTGCTTCGGGTTTGATCTGTGCCTCGGCCATCAACGCGGTCAGCACGGGGCCGTCGATGCCCTCGCCCTCGTGGCGGGCCAGATCGCCGAACACGCTGACCAGCACCGACCACACCCGCTGTGTTCCGGTAGCGGTCAGGATGTTCAGCGCGGCGCTGTAGGGATCAGAAGGCATTCATCGTCAGCAGTTCGTATTCAGCCACTTGTTCGTCGTCCTGATTGGTCAGGGTCACGTGCCAGCGTACCTCGCCATATTCGTTATTGCGAGGGGTTTTGGCTTTGACGCTCAGGCGCACCTTGATGCTGTCACCGGCCTGTACCGGTTTCATAAAGCGCAGGTTGTCCAGACCGGTGTTGGCCAGAACAGGGCCGGGGTCGGGCTGTACGAACAGGCCCGCCGCAAAGCTGAGCAGCAGATAGCCATGGGCCACGCGACCGGGGAAGAACGGGTTCGCCTTGGCCGCCGCGTCGTCCATGTGGGCATAGAACGTATCGCCGGTGAAATGCGCAAAGGTTTCGATGTCGTCCAGCGTGATCGTGCGCGACGGCGAGTTGAAAGTATCGCCCAGTTCCAGATCGCCATAAACGCGCGTGAAAGGGTGCGGTTTGTCCGCATGTTCGGTCGCACCCGGCACCCAGCGGTTGCCAACGGCGGTCAGGATGTCGGGACTGCCCTGAATGGCGGTGCGCTGCAAATAGTGCATGACCGCCCGGCTGCCGCCCAATTCCTCGCCGCCGCCTGCGCGGCCCGGTCCGCCGTGCACCATATGGGGCAGGGGCGCACCGTGGCCTGTGGCCTCGGCCATGCTGTCGCGGTTGTTGAAATAGATCCGCCCGTGGAACGCGCCTGCGCCCATCGCCACGGCGCGGGCCACGTCGCCGTCATGGGTGATGACGGATGCCACGAGCGAGCCCTGGCCACGGTTCAGCAGCGCAATCGCGTGGTCCAGGTCGCGGTAGCCCATGACGGTGGACACGGGGCCGAACGCCTCGGTGTCGTGCACACGGGTGGCGGTGTCGGGGTCGGCGCAGTGGAACAGCATCGGCGGCACGAACGCGCCCTTGCTGCCTGACATGGCAAAATCGTCGGGGTCGCCGAACACGCGGGTTGCTTCGGCGCCGATGGCGGCGGCCTTGTCCAGCACATCGCGTTTCTGGGCGGCAGAGACAAGCGCCCCCATGCCGGTCGCCGCGTCGCGCGGATCGCCGATAGTGACCTTGGTCAGTCGGGCCGATATCGCCTCGATCACTGCTTGTTCGTGGGCTTGCGGGACCATGATGCGGCGGATGGCGGTGCATTTCTGGCCCGCCTTGGCAGTCATCTCGCGTTGGACTTCCTTGACGAACAGGTCGAACTCGGGCGTGCCGGGCACGGCGTCGGGGCCAAGGACGGATGCGTTCAGGCTGTCCTGTTCGGCGGTAAAGCGCACGCTGTTGGACAGGATGTTGGCATTGCCGCGCAGTTTCAGCGCCGTGTCGGCGGAGCCGGTGAATGTCACCACGTCCTGGCAGTCGACATGGTCCAGCATGTCACCCAGACCGCCCGACACCAGTTGCAGCGCGCCTGCAGGCAACAGGCCACTGTCCAGCATCAGTCGCACACAGGCTTCGGTGACATAACAGGTGGCGGTGGCGGGTTTGATGATCGCGGGCAGGCCGGCCAACAGGGTCGGGGCCAGCTTTTCCAACATGCCCCAGACGGGGAAGTTGAACGCGTTGATGTGCACCGCGACGCCTTGCAGCGGGGTGCAGATGTGTTGGCCCATAAAGGCACCCGCACGGCCCAACTGTTCGGGCACACCGTCCAGATAAACATGCGCATCGGGCAGATCGCGCCGCCCTTTCGAGGCATAGACCAGCATCGTGCCAATGCCGCCGTCCACGTCGATCTGATGGTCGGACTTTGTTGCGCCCGTGTCATAGCTCAGATCATAGAGCGCGGTCCGATGTTCGCGCAGGTGCAGCGCCAACGCCTTGAGCATTTTGGCGCGGTCGTGGAACGTCAGCGCGCGCAAGGCAGGACCACCCACATCGCGGCCATAGGCCAGCATTGCCTGCACATCCAGCGCATCGTTGCCCGCGTCTGCGATCACGTCGCCGGTGATGGCCGAGGCAATGGACCGCGCACCGGCCCCCGGAGCAATCCACTGACCGGCGGCAAAAGAATGTACATGTTGCATGGGAAACCCCTGTTAGTGCTGGTCGTAGTCCACAACCAATGTATCGCTGAGCGCATAGCACTGGCAGGTCAGGACAAAGCCCGCCTCGACCTCGTAGTCTTCCAGCGCGTGGTTGGTCAGCATTTCATATTCGCCCTCGGTCACCTTGGCCTTGCAGGTCGAACAGACGCCCGCCTTGCACGAAAACGGCGCATCCAGATCGTTGGCCAGTGCTGTTTCCAGCACCGATTGATCCTTGGGCATTTCGAACTGGTGGCCGGTGCCGTCGATGATCACTGTGGTTTTGGTGCCTGCCTGACCCTTGGCGCGTTCCTTGATTTCCTGCTTGGCCAACTGGCCCTTCTGGCTTTCGCTGAACAGCTCGAACTTGATCTGTCCGTCGGCCAGTCCGTGAGATTTCAGCGCGTCGGCAATGGCCAGCATCATCGGTTCGGGTCCGCAGATGAACGCCGTGTCGATGCTGCCGATGTCGATCCAGCTTTTGAACAGGGCGGCGCATTTGTCCTGATCGACGCGGCCGGTGAACAGGTCGATGTCCTGGCCTGTTTCCAGCACGTGGATCAGGGTCAAACGACCCATGTAGCGGTTTTTCAGGTCTTCCAGTTCCTCGCGGAACATGATCGTGCCGACCGCGCGGTTGGCGTAGATCAGGGTAAAGGTGCTGTCGGGTTCGCGGGTCATCACCGTGCGCAGGATCGACAGCACGGGGGTCACGCCGGAGCCACCCGCAAAGCCAAGGTAGTTCTTCGCCTTGTCCGGTTCGATCGGGGTGTGAAAGCTGCCCGAGGGCGGCATGGCGTGCAGGGTGTCACCGACCTTCAGCTGGGTGTTGGCAAAGGTCGAAAACGCCCCGCCGTCCACCCGTTTGATGCCCACTTGCAGTTTGCCATCGTCCAGACCGGCGCAGATCGAATAATTGCGGCGCAGCTCGGTGCCGTCGAAATCCTGTTTGAAGGTCAGGTATTGGCCTTGGGTAAAGGCAAAGGCGTCGGGGTCCTCTGGTTGCAGGGTCAGAACCACCGCGTCACGGATCGTGTGATGAATGTCGGTGACAGTCAGGGGAAGGAATTGCGCCATTGGGTCAGCCTAGATGCATTTGAAATAGTCGAAGGGTTCAAGACAGTCGGTGCAGCGCCATTGCGCCTTGCACGGGGTCGAGCCGAACTGGCTGATCCGCTCGACTGCCTGCGATTTGCAGTGCGGGCATTGCTGCGGGCCACCTGCGGGCTGGGGCGGCGCGATGCCGTAGTCTTCCAGCTTGGCGCGGCCTTTTTCTGACAGCCAGTCGGTGGTCCACGCGGGCGAAAGCTGGCGTTTCAGTTCAAGCTTTTCGATGCCGTGGCCGCGCAGGGCGGTTTCGATGTCCAGGTTGATGATCGTCGTTGCGGGGCATCCCGAATAGGTGGGTGTCACGGTGACGATCAGCGTGTCGTCTTGCCATGCCACATCGCGGATGATCCCCAGATCCACCAGCGAGATCACCGGAATCTCGGGGTCGGGGACGGCATCCAACCACTCCCACACATCCGCGACAGAAGGCTGGACAGTTACCATTGTGCGTCCGGGTAGGCGCGGGGCAGGAACTGCATTACCGCCAGCATGTGGCCCAGATGTTCGGTGTGGCGCACGCCCGTCTTGCCGCCCTTGTGGGCGAAATCACTGTCGGGGCGGGTCAGGGTTGCCTCGGCCAGAACGGCGTTGACGCGCGCATCGAACGCCGCGCGCAGAGGGGCGGGGTCGCATACGGCGCGGTCGGTGTCATCCGATAGGAACATCTCACCCACATAGGGCCACAGACGGTCCAGCGCGGCCTGCATGCGGGTGTGGCTTTCTTCGGTGCCGTCGCCCAGTGCGATCACCGTGTCGGCAGAACGTTCGGCGTGATAGGTCACCTCTTTCAGCGACTTTTCCGCGATGGCAGAGATCTGTTCGTGGTCATGTCCCTTGAGCGCGCTCAGCATTTCGATGTGCCATGCGTCGAACAGGAACTGGCGCATCATCGTGTGGCCGAAATCGCGGTTAGGCTGTTCGACCAGCAGCAGGTTGCGGAAATCCAGCACGTCGCGGCGATAGGCCAGCGCGTCGGCGTCACGGCCCGCGCCCTCGACCTCGCCCGCCAATCCCAGCCACAGTTGCGTCTGGCCGATCAGGTCAAGTGCCGTGTTGGCAAGGGCAATGTCCTCTTCCAGAACGGGCGCATGGCCGCACCATTCAGACACGCGGTGGCCCAAGACCAGGGCGTTGTCGCCCATGCGGCACAGCCATTCGAACAATTGCGCGTCGGTGGCCATCACATGGTCCCCACTTCTTCGGGAATGTCGAAAAATGTCGGATGGCGGTACACTTTGTCATCCGCAGGATCGTACATGTGCCCCTTGTCGTCAGGGGACGACGCGGTGATCTTGCTGGCCTCGACGACCCAGATGCTGACACCTTCCTTGCGGCGGGTGTAAACGTCGCGGGCGTTCTGCATGGCGCGCTCCGCGTCGGGGGCGTGCAGCGACCCGACGTGCCGGTGGCTTAGGCCATGCTGACCACGGATAAAGATCTCAAACAGGGGCCATTCGGTGCGCCGAGGACCGCCGTGCGGGGCGGCTTCGGTGTTTTCATAGGCGCTGGATTCAGGGCTGCTCATATCGGTTACTCCGCTGCGAGTTTGGCTGCGCGTTTCTTGTCGGCATGGGCCAGCATGGCCTCGCGGACCCAGCGGCCCTCGTCCCAGGCGCGGTTGCGGTCTTCCAGGCGCTCGACCGAACAGGGGCCATTGCCCTTGAGCACGTCAAAGAATTCGTCCCAATCGGGTTCGGAAAAGTCGTAGCCGCCCTTTTCCTCGTTCCATTTCAGATTTTCGTCGGGAATGGTCAGGCCCAGGTAATCGGCCTGCGGAGCAGTCAGATCGACAAACTTCTGCCGCAGCTCGTCGTTCGAGTTCATCTTGATCTTCCACGCCATCGACTGCGCCGAGTGGACGCTGTCGGCATCAGACGGGCCGAACATCATCAGCGAGGGATACCAGAAGCGGTTCAGCGCATCCTGCGCCATACGCTTCTGTTCGGGCGTGCCGCGGGCCATCTTCATCATGATGTCAAAGCCCTGGCGCTGGTGGAACGATTCCTCTTTGCAGATGCGGACCATTGCGCGGGCGTAGGGGCCGTAAGACGTGCGTTGCAACGGCACCTGGTTCATGATCGCGGCGCCGTCCACCAGCCAGCCCACGGCACCCATGTCGGCCCATGTCAGGGTCGGGTAGTTGAAGATCGACGAATACTTCATCTTGCCCGACAACAGATCGCGGGTCATCTGGTCGCGGGTGACGCCCAGCGTTTCCGCCGCGCAATAGAGGTAGAGGCCGTGGCCGGCCTCGTCCTGTACTTTTGCCAGCAGGATCGCCTTGCGCTCAAGCGTGGGCGCGCGGGTGATCCAGTTGCCCTCGGGCAGCTGACCGACGATTTCGGAATGGGCATGTTGCCCGATCTGGCGGACCAGCGTCTTGCGATAGCCGTCCGGCATCCAGTCCTTTGGTTCGATCTTGCCGCCTGCATCAATACGCTCCTGAAAGGCGCGTTCCTGCGGGTCCATCTCGTCGAGGGAGCGGACCCCCTCGCCGGTGGATTTCACCATCTGTGCATACATCGTTCAAACCTTTCGTCGGTCAGAAGGGCGGGCCGTTGTCAGACCCGCTCGAGGATAAGCGCGACACCCTGGCCGACGCCCACGCACATGGTGCACAGCGCATAGCGCCCACCTGTACGTTTCAGTTGATAGGCTGCTGTCATCACCAGACGCGCGCCCGACATGCCCAGCGGGTGGCCGATTGCGATGGCGCCGCCCTGAGCATTCACGCGCGGATCGTCGTCGGCCACACCCAGCGCACGCAGGGTCGCCAGACCTTGCGAGGCAAAGGCTTCGTTCAGTTCGATCACGTCCATCTGGTCGATGGTCAGACCGGCGCGTTTCAGCACCTTTTCGCAGGCCGGGATCGGGCCGATGCCCATAACGCGGGGTTCAACACCCGCGGCATTCATCGCCACGACACGCGCCATCGGTGTCAGGCCGTTTTTGGCCGCAGCCGCTTCGGAGGCCAGCAGCAAAGCCGCGGCACCGTCATTCACGCCCGAGGCATTGCCCGCCGTCACGGTCAGATCGGGGCCGTTGATGGCCCGCAGCTTGCCCAAGGCGTCCAGCGTGGTGCCGGGGCGGGGGTGTTCGTCGGTGTCGACGACAATGGGATCGCCCTTGCGTTGGGGGATGGTCACGGGGCTGATTTCTTCGGCAAACAAGCCTGCCTCGTGCGCGGCAGCCCAGCGCTCTTGCGACCGGGCAGCGAAAGCATCCTGATCGGCGCGGTTCACATCGTGGTCGGCGGCAACATTGTCAGCGGTTTCCGGCATGGAATCGACGCCATATTGCGCCTTCATCTTCGGGTTCACAAAGCGCCAGCCGATGGTGGTGTCAAAAATTTCGGCGGCGCGGCTGAATGCGCTGGTGGCCTTGCCCATGACAAAGGGCGCGCGGCTCATGCTTTCGACGCCGCCGGCAATCGCCATGTCCAGATCGCCCGCCTTGATCCCGCGCGCGGCAAGGCCCACGGCGTCCATGCCCGAGGCGCACAGACGGTTGATGGTCGAGCCGGGCACATCCACGGGCAGACCCGCCAACAGCGCCGCCATGCGCGCCACGTTGCGGTTGTCTTCACCCGCTTGGTTGGCGCAGCCAAGGATCACATCATCGACGCTGGCCCAATCCACATCGGGGTTGCGCGCCATCAGCGCGGCAATCGGTGCCGCCGCCAGATCGTCGGCCCGAACGCCCGACAATGCGCCGCCGTACCGCCCGATCGGGGTGCGCTGTGCGTCACAGATGAATGCAGTCATGAAACTCTCCTCAGGTATTGCTTTCAATTTAACCAAACCGACGATTCGATGCAATGTAAATGTTACCAATATGACTTAGCATAGGAATTTTCGTAACGCATTGAGGCGCGAAGCAACCGCGCTCGTGCTGCACCGGTCTTAGGTTGGCGCTATCATCGGTATTATCAATGTCTGGCGGGGTGCTGGAGTGCGCAGGACGCGCAAATAACACGCTGAAATCAGCGTGTTCGCGTCGTTCTGATTGTCAAGGAAAATGGTGCCCAGAAGAGGACTCGAACCTCCACGGCCTTGCGGCCACTGGCACCTGAAGCCAGCGCGTCTACCATTCCGCCATCTGGGCACGGGTGGTGTCGCGTCGTTTAGGCAAGCTGGCGGGGGGTGTCAAACAGATTCTCTTCTGTTTTTCGGGTTCAGGCCCGAGTTTTTGCAAATTTTGCCCGTCGCCAGCGAAACCGCGCCAAATTGCCGTCTTGTCTGGCGCGGGCGCGCCCGTTAGACCCGACTGCAACGAATTGCCCCAAGGAGCTTTTGCGATGTCCAAGCTGGTCACTATCTATGGCGGGTCCGGGTTTGTCGGGCGCTATGTTGCGCGTCGCATGGCCAAGGCGGGCTGGCGCGTTCGTGTCGCCGTGCGCCGCCCCAACGAGGCGATCTTTGTCAAACCTTATGGTGTCGTTGGCCAGGTCGAGCCGGTGCTGTGTAACATCCGTGACGATGCGTCAGTTGCCGAGGTGATGATGGGCGCCGATGCGGTGATCAATTGCGTGGGCATTCTGGCCGTGAACGGCAAGAACACCTTTGACGCCGTACAGGCCGAAGGTGCGGCCCGCGTCGCTCGGATTGCCGCGCAACAGGGCGTTGCCAAGCTGGTGCACATCTCGGCCATCGGTGCCGATGTGGACGCTGACAGCGATTACGCGCGCACGAAGGGCGAAGGCGAGGCTGCTGTGCTGGAGCATATGCCCAAGGCCGTGATCCTGCGCCCATCCATCGTGTTCGGTCCCGAGGACGAATTCTTTAACCGGTTTGCCGGGATGACCCGCATGGGGCCGATCCTGCCCGTGGTCGGTGCCGATACGAAATTCCAGCCTGTCTATGTCGAGGATGTCGCCCGCGCCGCCGAGGCTGCGGTGATCCGTGATGACGTGACCGGTGTCTACGAGCTGGGCGGGCCGGATGTCGATACGTTCCGTGAACTGATGGCGCAGATGCTGCAAGTGATCCGTCGCCGCCGTCTGGTCCTGAACGTGCCCTTCGGCATTGCGCGTATCGTGGCGGCCTTGGCTGGCCTGGGGCAGACGCTGTCGCTGGGTATCGTCAAGGCGCCGATCACCGGTGATCAGGTCAAAAACCTGCGCCACGACAACGTGGTCAGCGAAGGCGCGCGCGGCTTTGCCGAGCTGGGGATTGAGCCCGTCGCCATGGAATCGGTGCTGCCGGACTATCTGTGGCGGTTCCGCCCTTCGGGTCAGTACGATGCGATCAAGGAAAGCGCGAAGAACCTGCGCGCTTAACTATACGCCCACCAGAGCAGAAACAGCCCAAAGATGATGCGGTAGATCACGTAAGGCGTGAAATCGACGCTTTTCAGCAGTTTCATCATCAGCTTCAGCGCCAGCAGGGCGGCGACAAAGGCAAAGGCGGCCGCGATGCCGCCGTCGCGGGCCAGTGCCCAATTTGCCTGACCCACCACATCCGCCCCCAGCAGCACGCCTGAGGCGATGATGGTCGGGATCGACATCAGCATCGACAGGGTCGCCGCGGATTCGCGGTCATAGCCCAGCTTGCGCGCCGCCGTGATGGTGATGCCGGACCGCGAGGTGCCGGGGATCAGGGCGATGACCTGCGCCAGTCCCATCGCAACCGCGTCTTTCAGGGTCCAGTCGTCCTTGGCCTTGGTCGTCGCGCCGGTGCGGTCCGCCCAGTACAGCACGATGCCAAAGCCCAGCATCGTCCAGCCGATCACGGCAACCGAGCGCATTGCCTCGTCCAGACCGGCCAGCTTGATGGCAAGGCCCACGATCATCACGGGTACGGTCGAGAGTATCAGCAGAAAGGCCAGCATCGCCCCCGGCGTGTCGACCTTGCCGCGCGCCAGCCTGCCCAGCCCGATCAGGGCGCTGCGGACGTCCCGCCAGAAATACAGGATCACCGCAAGCAGCGTGCCAACATGCACGGCGACATCAATTGCCAGCCCCTGATCTTGTGCGCCCGAGAGCGCGGGCAGCAGGATCAGGTGGCCCGAGCTGCTGACGGGAAGGAATTCGGTGATGCCCTGGATGACGGCGGCGATCAGCAGATAATACAACGACATGGAAGTCCCCAAATGGCCCGCTGACGCTGGTATAATTGCTGCGAATCAAATTGAAAGTGGCAATATAGGTCCGATACGGAACTAATAACACCTAGATTTTGCCAAAGACAACAAGACGAGGTCGAAAAAGATTAATATAGGTCAGCATTGCTGCCTTTTAATGTTGTTGGACATCCTTTATCAGGCCCGCAGAGGACCCCAAGCAAGGTAGGTAATCCATGGCCAAGCAGCCGATGCTGAAATTCGTAACCGTTGAACGGGACATGCCGCAAAAGCGTGAAGCCCAGCAGCGCCGCGAGGATTTCAACGAAATCTACGCCGAGTTTGCACAGGCCAAGGCCAAGGAGCAATCCAGCCGGTGCAGCCAGTGCGGTGTGCCCTATTGCCAAACCCATTGCCCGTTGCACAACAACATCCCCGATTGGCTGCGCCTGACCGCCGAGGGACGTTTGCAAGAAGCCTATGAGGTCAGCCAAGCCACCAACACCTTCCCCGAGATCTGCGGTCGCATCTGCCCGCAGGACCGTCTGTGCGAAGGCAACTGTGTGATCGAGCAATCCGGCCACGGCACCGTGACCATTGGCGCGGTCGAGAAATACATCACTGACACCGCCTGGGAAGAAGGCTGGGTACTGCCGATCAAACCACAGGCAGAGCGCGCCGAAAGCGTTGGCATCATTGGTGCGGGCCCCGGTGGCCTGGCCGCAGCGGACGTGCTGCGTCGGGCTGGGGTGCAGGTCACGGTCTATGACCGCTACGACCGCGCGGGCGGATTGCTGACCTACGGCATCCCCGGCTTCAAGCTGGAAAAAGACGTGGTCATGCGCCGCAACGACCAGCTGACGCAGGGCGGGGTGACATTCGAACTGAATTGCAACGTGGGCGAAGACATCAGCTTTGCCGATCTGCGGGCGAAACATGACGCGATCATCATCGCCACGGGCGTTTACAAAAGCCGCGACCTGACCGCGCCCAACAGCACGTCCAAGGGCGTGGTGCGCGCAATTGATTTCCTGACCGCCAGCAACCGCAAGAGCTTTGGTGACGATGTGCCGGAATTTGACAGCGGCGAGCTGAACGCGAAAGGCAAGCGTGTCGTGGTCATCGGCGGTGGTGATACCGCGATGGACTGTGTGCGCACGTCGATCCGTCAGGGGGCCACATCGGTGAAATGTCTGTACCGCCGCGACCGTGCCAACATGCCGGGCAGCCAGCGTGAAGTGCAGAACGCCGAGGAAGAAGGCGTGGTCTTTGAATGGCTGAGCGCGCCCAAGGGCTTTACCGAAAAGGACGGCAACGTCACCGGTGTCATGGTGCAAAAAATGCGTCTGGGCGCCGCTGATGCCACAGGCCGTCAATCGCCCGAGATCATCGAAGGCGCGGATTACGTCGAAGACGCGGACATCGTAATCATGGCGCTGGGCTTTGAGCCCGAGGCACTGCCGGCACTGTGGGATCAACCCGATCTGGAAGTGACCCGCTGGGGCACCGTCATGGCCGAGTTCACCACAGGCAAGACCGCGATGGATGGCGTCTATGCTGTCGGTGATATCGTGCGCGGCGCGTCGCTGGTCGTATGGGCCATTCGTGACGGACGTGATTGCGCCAACGCGATCTTGGATCAGATGAAAGCCCCGCAGCAGGTTGCTGCGGAATAGGCACAAGGCCACCACAACCGGCGGCCTTTACCCAAGCGAGACAGGACATGACCGAGGTTAATTCTGAACAGATCAAGGGGCGGTGCTTGTGCGGTGCGGTGACGGTTACCGTCACTGGTCCCTTGGGCGATGTTTCGGCGTGCCATTGTTCGGCGTGCACCCGTTGGACTGGGTCGGTTCTGATGGGGCTGGAAATTCCGCGCGAACGGGTCACTTATGCCGGTCCGATCAAATCATATGCCTCGTCCAGCTTTTCCGAGCGTGCATGGTGCGAGAACTGCGGCACTGCGGTCTGGTTTGCCGATACCGAAGGCGAAGGTGCTGCCAATCTGGAGTTGTCGCCGGGTCTGTTCGACGGTTTTGGCGGGGCTGCGCTGACGCGCGTTGTCTATGCCGATTGCGCACCGTCGGGTGTGGTGTTGGGTGGTGATCTGCAACGGGTCAGCAAGGCGGATTACGAAGCGACACATCTTCATGTGGAGGATGCGGAGTGAGCCGGCCTATCAACGGCCAGTGCCTGTGCGGCGCCGTGACCGTGGCCGCCACTGTGACCGATCCCGTGTTGCGGGCCTGTCATTGCGACATGTGCCGCGCGCACACCAGCGGTATGTTCGTGTCGCTGACCACGGATGCTGGTAGCCTGCGCTTTGACGGCCCCGTGACGACATATGCCTCGTCCGACTGGGCCAATCGCGGCTTTTGCGCGACCTGCGGGTCGACGCTGTTTTACGAAATCCCCGCCGCGGGTGAACGCAATGTTGCGGCGGGACTGTTCAAGAATGCGGCAAACGCGCCGCTGACACTGGAATTTTTCGCGGACATGTGTCCGCAGGGCTATGCGCTGGCCGGCGATCATCGTCGACTGAGCACGCCCGAGACAATCGCGATGTTCGCGCCCGTAGAAGGAGACGACCAATGACCAAATATGATGCAGACTGGGTCCGGGCCGAGGAAGCCAAACGCAAATACATGGCCGAAAACGGCCTGTATTCCGAAGAAGAAGAGCATTCTTCCTGCGGCGTTGGTCTTGTGGTCAACATCGACGGCTCGAAAAGCCGTGCGGTCGTGGAAAACGGCATCGCCGCGCTCAAGGCGATCTGGCACCGCGGTGCGGTCGACGCCGATGGCAAGACCGGCGATGGCGCGGGCATTCACGTGCAGATCCCTGTGCCGTTCTTCTATGACCAGATCGAGCGCACCGGCCACCGCCCCCGCAAGGACCAGCTGATCGCTGTCGGTCAGGTGTTCCTGCCGCGCACCAATTTTGCCGCGCAGGAAACCTGCCGGACGATCGTTGAATCCGAAGTGCTGCGCATGGGCTATAACATCTATGGCTGGCGCCACGTTCCGGTGAACGTTGCCTGCCTGGGAGAAAAAGCCAACGCGACCCGCCCCGAGATCGAACAGATCCTGATTTCGAACAGCAAGGGCGTGGACGAAGAGACATTCGAACGCGAGTTGTACGTGATCCGTCGTCGCATCGAAAAGGCGGCGCTGGCCGCGCAAGCGCCCCAGTTGTATATCGCGTCGCTGTCGTGCCGAAGCATCATCTACAAGGGCATGATGCTGGCCGAACAGGTTGCCGATTTCTATCCCGACCTGATGGACGAACGGTTCGAAAGCGCTTTTGCGATCTATCACCAGCGGTATTCCACCAACACCTTCCCGCAGTGGTGGCTGGCACAGCCGTTCCGCATGCTGGCCCACAACGGCGAGATCAACACGCTGAAGGGCAACCTGAACTGGATGAAAAGCCATGAGATCCGCATGGCCTCCAGCACCTTTGGCGAGATGGCCGAGGACATCAAACCCATCGTCGCCAGCGGGTCGTCTGACAGCGCAGCGCTGGATGCAGTGTTCGAGGTTCTGGTCCGTGCAGGCCGCAACGCGCCCATGGCGAAAACCATGCTGGTGCCGGAATCATGGTCCAAGCAGGCGGTCGAACTGCCGCAGGCGTGGCGCGACATGTATTCCTATTGCAACTCGGTGATCGAACCCTGGGATGGCCCTGCCGCCCTGGCGATGACCGATGGCCGCTGGGTCTGCGCCGGTCTGGACCGCAACGGGCTGCGCCCCATGCGCTATGTCGTGACCAACGACGGCATGGTTATCGCGGGGTCCGAGGCAGGCATGGTGCCGTTGGATGAAACCCGCATCGTGCGCAAGGGCGCCTTGGGTCCGGGTCAGCTGCTGGCCGTGGACATGACCGAGGGCAAGTTGTTCGACGACGCACAGATCAAGGACCAGTTGGCCGCCTCGCAGCCCTTTGGGGATTGGGTCGGCAAGATCAAGGAACTGGGTGACAGCTTTGGTGCGGTCACTGAAAAGGCGCTGTTCTCGGGTGGCGAATTGCGTCGCCGCCAGATCGCGGCCGGTTTCAGCGTCGAGGATCTGGAGCAGGTTCTGGCCCCAATGGCCGAAGACGGCAAAGAGGCGCTGGCGTCGATGGGTGATGACACGCCGTCGGCTGTTCTGTCGAAAATGTACCGCCCGCTGAGCCATTTCTTCCGCCAGAACTTTAGCCAGGTGACCAACCCGCCGATCGACAGCTTGCGCGAATTCCGCGTGATGAGCCTGAAGACACGGTTCGGCAACCTCAAGAACGTGCTGGACGAAGACAGCAGCCAGACCGAGATCCTGACACTGGACAGCCCCTTTGTCGGCAACGCCCAATGGGACGAACTGACCACACATTTCAACGCGAACCTGGTCGAGATCGACTGTACCTTTGCGCCGGGTGAAAACACCCTGAGCGCCGGTCTGGCCCGTATCCGCGCCGAGGCCGAGGACGCCGTGCGCTCTGGGGCCGGTCATATCGTTCTGACGGATCATCACAGTAATGCCGACAAGGTGGCGATGCCGATGATCCTGGCAACTTCTGCGGTGCACTCGCATCTGACCCGCAAGGGTTTGCGGACGTTCTGTTCGCTGAACGTGCGGTGCGCCGAATGCATGGACGCGCATTATTTTGCGGTGCTGGTCGGATGCGGTGCGACCATCGTCAACGCCTATCTGGCCGAAGACTCGATTGCCGACCGCATCGAACGCGGCCTGTTGGACGGCAACCTGACCGACGCCATCGCGCGTTACCGCGAGGCGATTGATCAGGGCTTGCTGAAAATCCTGGCCAAGATGGGCATCAGCGTCGTGTCGTCCTATCGCGGCGGTCTGAACTTTGAGGCTGTTGGCCTGAGCCGTGCCATGTGCGCCGAATACTTCCCCGGCATGACCAGCCGGATCAGCGGGATCGGTGTCACCGGTATTCAGTCCAAGGTGGAAGAAGTGCATGCCCGTGGCTGGCTGAGCGATGCGGTTCTGCCCATCGGCGGTTTCTACAAGGCGCGCAAATCCGGCGAGACCCACGCTTGGGAAGCGACGTCGATGCATATGTTGCAAATGGCCTGCAACCGCGCGTCGTTCGAACTGTGGAAGCAGTACAGCGCCAAGATGCGGAGCAACCCGCCGATCCATCTGCGCGACCTGCTGGACATCAAACCGCTGGGCAAGCCCGTGCCGCTGGAAGAGGTGGAAAGCATCACCTCGATCCGCAAGCGGTTCGTGACGCCGGGCATGTCGCTGGGGGCCCTGTCGCCCGAGGCGCACAAGACCCTGAACGTTGCGATGAACCGCATCGGCGCGAAATCCGACAGCGGTGAGGGCGGCGAAGATCCGGCGCACTTTGTGCCCGAAGCCAACGGCGACAACCCGTCGGCCAAGATCAAACAGGTCGCATCGGGCCGCTTTGGCGTGACCGCCGAATATCTGAACCAGTGCGAAGAGCTTGAGATCAAAGTGGCGCAGGGCGCGAAACCCGGCGAAGGCGGTCAGCTGCCCGGCATGAAGGTCACCGACCTGATCGCGCGGCTGCGGCATTCGACCAAAGGGGTCACGCTGATCTCGCCGCCGCCGCACCACGACATCTATTCGATCGAGGACCTGGCGCAGCTGATCTATGACCTGAAGCAGATCAACCCGCGTTGCAAAGTCACCGTGAAACTGGTGGCGTCCAGCGGTGTCGGCACGATTGCGGCGGGCGTGGCCAAGGCCAAGGCCGACATCATCCTGATTTCAGGCCACAACGGCGGCACGGGTGCGTCGCCTGCGACCTCGATCAAATATGCGGGTCTGCCATGGGAAATGGGTTTGACCGAGGCGCATCAGGTTCTGGCGATGAACAACCTGCGCGACCGTGTCACCCTGCGGACCGATGGCGGGCTGCGCACCGGGCGTGACATTGTCATGGCCGCGATGATGGGGGCCGAGGAATACGGCATCGGCACCGCCGCGCTGATCGCGATGGGCTGTATCATGGTACGTCAGTGCCAGTCGAACACATGCCCCGTGGGCGTGTGTACCCAGGACGAAGCGCTGCGCGGCAAATTCACCGGCAACGCGGACAAGGTCGTGAACCTGATCACCTTCTACGCGCAAGAAGTGCGCGAGCTGCTGGCGTCGATTGGCGCGCGCAGCCTGGACGATGTGATCGGGCGTGCGGACCTGCTGGCGCAGGTGTCGCGCGGGTCGGCCCACCTGGACGATCTGGACCTGAACCCGCTGCTGATCACCGTCGATGGCGCGTCGGAAATCGTCTATAACCGGGACAAGCCGCGCAATGCGGTTCTGGACACGCTGGACGCCCAGATCGTGCGCGACGCCGCGCGTTTCCTGGAGGACGGTGAAAAGATGCAGCTGTCCTATGCGGTGCAGAACACTCATCGCACCGTGGGCACCCGTATTTCCAGCCACATCGTCCGCAAGTTCGGGATGCGCAACACGCTGCAGCCCGACCACCTGACGGTCAAGCTGACAGGCTCGGCGGGCCAGTCGCTGGGCGCCTTTGCGGCACCGGGTCTGAAACTGGAAGTGTCGGGCGATGCCAACGACTATGTCGGAAAGGGTCTGTCGGGCGGTACCATCGTTGTGCGTCCGCCAATGTCCTCGTCGATTGTCGCGTCCGAGAACACCATTATCGGCAACACCGTACTGTATGGTGCAACGGCGGGCTATCTGTTCGCTGCGGGGCGTGCAGGTGAACGGTTTGCCGTGCGCAACTCGGGTGCATCGGTGGTGATCGAAGGCTGTGGCAGCAACGGTTGCGAATATATGACCGGCGGCGTGGCGGTGATCCTGGGCGATATCGGGGCCAACTTTGGCGCGGGTATGACCGGTGGGATGGCCTATCTCTATGACCCAGAAGGCAAGGCGTCGGCCATGATGAACCGCGAAACGCTGGTGACCTGCCCCGTGACGGTCGACCATTGGCACGATCAGCTTGAAACCCTGCTGGAACGGCACCTTGAGGAAACCGGCAGCCAGAAGGCCGCGGACATTCTTCAGCATTGGGATATCGAGCAGAAGCATTTTATGCAGGTCTGCCCGAAAGAGATGCTTGTGCATCTGCCGGCCCCCTTGTCCATCGAGGAAAAGGCGATCCCGGCCGAGTAAGAGACGATGGGGCCTTTTGGCCCTATCGTTGCATCATCGCAGCGCGCGCGTTGCGCATGCGCACGGCGTTGTCGCGTGATCCGACATAGGTGTTTTCTGCCAGAATGTCGGCCACGCGGCCCACGTTGGTGCCCATCTTGGCGGCGATGATGTTTTCGTCGTTGCCGGACCAGCTAAGCAGCCATACCGTTGCTGCATCAGCATAGCTGAGCACGGCAGGCTGTGGTGTGGTATACAGCCCGGCAGAGCCGGACGCGCTGAGTGCGGTAATCATCCCGATGTCTCCATGTTGCGTTGCGGGAGTTGCGTAATCGGCCAAACAGCCGTGTTATCACACTAGCATGGAATGCCGATTGCGTGCGCCGCTTAACAAATTGATATTTCTTAAATTTTTCTGCATTCCCAGCCTGCGCGTTTCATGCCTGAAAGGGTATGTTGGGGTGCGTGGTCCCTGACCCCCGACATCTGGTGCCGATAGGGCTGGAACAGGGTCGATCTTGGTGCGAGGCCAGACGTGGAAACCCGTCTGATTTTAGCTATTTCGCAGTTTTTCCTTAGCATGCAGCCAACGATTGCGGGCTTTGACGGGGACGTTTATAGCTGTTGGATGGCCCGAAAAACGACGAAAAAAACCGCGAAGACCAAGACGAGAAAGCGCCTTCGCCCCGGGCGTTGGCTGTTGCGTGCCGTTTGCGCCGTGTTCTTGCTGATGGTGTTTCTGGTGGTTTTGTATTCGGTCGTGAATCCGCCCACCACGATCTACATGGCGCAGGAATCGCGCCGTTTGGGGGGCATTGAACGCGAATGGGTGCCCTTGGAAAACGTGGCCCCTGTGATGGCCCGGTCGGTCGTGGCCGCCGAGGACGCGAATTTCTGCAATCACTGGGGCTTTGACCTGGTTGCGATCCGCACCGCCATCGAAGAAGGCTCGGGTCGGGGCGCCTCGACGATCAGCCAGCAGGTGGTCAAGAACGTCTATCTTTGGCACGGGCGGAACTGGTCCCGAAAGGCACTCGAGGCGCTGATGACCCCGCTGGTCGAGGCGCTGTGGTCCAAGCGGCGGATCATCGAGGTCTATCTGAACGTGGTTGAATTCGACGAGGGCGTGTTTGGCGTCGACGCGGCGGCCCGTCACTATTTCGGTGTGGCCCCGGACGCGTTGAGCGATGTGCAGGCGGCACGTCTGGCGGCGATCCTGCCATTGCCCAAAGAGCGATCTGCCAGCAACCCCAGCAAATCGGTCCGGCGTCGTGCCGCTGCTGTGCTGGACGGGGCGGCGACAATTAAAGCGGATGGTCGCGCAACCTGTTTCGAGAGTTGAAAAGCCCTCGCAGCCCGTGCAAGGAAGGTGAACGTTTCGTTCACCCTATAACGGATGTCCCATGGCCAAAATGTTTCACGTTCCCCTGTCCCCTTTCTGCCGCAAGGTCCGTCTGAGCCTTGCCGAGAAGAAGATCGGGGTTGATCTGGTAGAAGAGAAATATTGGGAGGCCGACGCCGATTTCCTGCGCCGCAACCCCGCAGCCAAGGTGCCGGTGTTGCAGTTGGACGGGATCATCATGTCGGAAAGCGGACCGATTTGCGAATACCTGGAAGAAACGCGGCCCGAGCCGTCGTTGCTGCCAAAGGACCCGGTGGCGCGACTGGAAGTGCGGCGGTTGGTCAACTGGTTTGATGACAAGTTTCACCACGAGGTGACATCCAAGCTGCTGTACGAGCGGGTGAACAAGAAGATGATGGGACAAGGCTATCCCGATTCGAAGAACGTGAAAGCCGGGGCCAAGGCGATCAAATACCATCTGGACTACATGACCTGGCTGCTCGACCATCGTCGCTGGCTGGCGGGTGACCAGATGACGCTGGCCGATTTCGCTGCCGCCGCACATCTGTCATCGCTGGACTATATCTCGGACGTGGATTGGAACCGGTCGGCTGTGGTCAAGGATTGGTACGCCAAGATCAAGAGCCGCCCGGCGTTTCGCAATATTCTGGCCGACCAGGTCCCTGGCTTTCCACCACCGCGGCATTACAATGACCTGGATTTCTAAGGCGGGCGTGGCACAGGGGTATTGCCCCTTGGCCTGTGGCCTGACCCCGGGATTTTTTGAACCAGAGAAGACATGGACCTGAAGCAGCAGGTTATCACACGGGCCCTCGAAGAGGGCTTTGTGATGGCGCGTGTGTGCAGGCCGGATGCGGTGCCGCAGGCTGCGGCGCGTTTGGAGGCGTTCGTTCAGGCGGGCTATCACGGACAGATGGGCTGGATGGCCGAGCGGATGCACTGGCGCGGCAACCCCGCCGCCCTGTGGCCCGAGGCGCGGTCGGTCATCATGCTGGCTGAAAGCTATGCGCCCGAATATGACCCATTGCCGCTGCTGCGCGAACGCGAGCGGGGGGTGATTTCGGCCTATGCCCAAGGGCGCGATTATCATGACATCGTCAAGAAACGGCTGAAGCGGTTAGGGCGGTGGCTGATCGAGACCGCAGGCGGCGAGATCAAGGTTTTTGTCGACACCGCTCCGGTGCCGGAAAAGGCGCTGGGGCAGGCGGCGGGCTTGGGATGGCAGGGCAAACACACCAATCTTCTGAGCCGTGAATGGGGAAACTGGGCCTTTTTAGGCTCTGTTTTCACGACGCTAGAGTTCGAACCCGATGCGCCAGAGGTGGGGCATTGCGGGTCCTGTACCGCCTGTCTGGACATCTGCCCGACCGACGCCTTTCCGGCCCCCTATCAGTTGGATGCGCGACGTTGCATTTCCTACCTGACGATTGAACACGCAGGCCCTGTGGATGAGGATCTGCGTGCGCTGATGGGCAACAGGATTTACGGCTGCGACGATTGTCTGGCGGTGTGTCCGTGGAACAAGTTCGCCGTGGCGGCCAGCGACCTGCGCTATCATGGGGGCGTTGGAGCGCCGCCGTTGGCGGAACTGGCGGCATTGGACGATGCGGCGTTTCGGGCGCGGTTCTCCGGCTCTCCGATCAAGCGGATTGGGCGCGACCGGTTTGTTCGTAACGTTTTGTACGCAATTGGGAATTCAGGTGTCGCTGCGCTTGTGCCGGTGGCGCAAGGCTTCTGTGAAGATGCGGATGCGACGGTGGCCGATGCGGCGCGCTGGGCGGTGGCGCGATTGAAGGGAACGGCCTGATGGCGATCTTGTTGGGTGTGGACACGGGCGGGACCTATACCGATGCGGTGCTGGTTCGCGACGAGCAGGTGGTGATTGCCAGCGCCAAGGCGCTGACCACGCGGCAGGACCTGGCGATTGGCGTAGGGGCCGCGGTGCGGGCGGTGCTGGCGCAATCGGGGGTGACGGCGGATCAGGTGACGATGGCGTCGTTGTCAACGACGCTGGCGACAAACGCGCTGGTCGAAGGGCAGGGCGGGCGCGTGGCGCTGGTGTATATCGGTTTTCGGGAAAGGGACCTGGAGGCGCACGGGCTGCGCGAGGCATTAAAGGGTGATCCCTATATCGTGGTTGACGGCGGGCATGATCACGCCGGTGTAGAGGTTGCAACCCTGGACGAGGCGGCACTGATCGCCTTTTTAGAGACACATAAATCGGATGTCAGTGGTTTTGCGGTGGCCGCCCAGTTCGGCACGCGCAATCCTGCACACGAATTGCGGGCGGCAGAGCTGGTCACGCAGATCACCGGGCGGCCGGTGTCGGCCTCGCACCTGCTGTCGGCCAAGTTGAACGGACCAAAGCGGGCGCTGACGGCGGTGCTGAACGCGCGGTTGATCGGGCTGACGTTGCGATTGATCGGCCGCGCGGAACAGGTGCTGGCAGATCTCGGCGTGACGGCGCCCATGATGGTCGTGCGGGGAGATGGGGCGCTGATGAGCGCTGAGCAGGCGCGGGCGCGTCCTATCGAGACGATCCTGAGTGGCCCTGCCGCATCGATCGTGGGGGCACGGTGGATGACGGGGGCGGATACGGCGCTGGTCAGTGACATTGGCGGGACCACGACGGATGTTGCCATGCTGAAAAACGGGCGGCCGGCGATTGACCCCGCGGGCGCGCAGGTCGGCCCCTATCGCACGATGGTCGAGGCGGTGGCGATGCGCACCACCGGCCTTGGCGGGGACAGCGAGGTGCATTTTACCGTCGACGGCCTGCAAGGTGGCGTGACGCTGGGACCGCGCCGTTTGCTGCCCGTTTCGCTGATCGCGCATGAGGCGGAAGACGTGGTTTTGCATGTGTTAGAGCAACAATTGCGCAGCACGACGCCCGGTGAATACGATGCCCGCTTTGTCCGCGCGGTGCAGGGGATCGAGGCGCACGGGCTGGCGGAACGGGATGCCGACCTGCTGCATCGGATCGGCACTGCAGTCTGGCCAGTGGGCAAGGTGCTGAAATCGCGCATGGAGGTCGCGGCGCTGAAACGGCTGGTCGAGCGTGGTCTTGTCCAAGTTGCGGGTGTCACGCCGTCGGACGCGGCGCATGTGCTGGGGGTCGTGTCAGCCTGGAATACAGAGGCGGCGCAGATGGCGCTGGAACTGTTTGGCAGGCGACGCACAGGTGCCGGGGTGACGCTGGCGCGTGATCCACTGGTGATGGCGCAGATCATTGTCGATCAGCTGACACATCAGACCGGATTGGCCCTGTTAGAAACTGCTTTTGCCGAGGACACGCTGGATTTTGGCCTGTCCCCCGAAACCCTGGCGCGTCACGTTCTGATGCAACGCGGGTTGGGCCGGCACGCAGGCGTTGTGCGGATTGACACCGGCCTGAATGTGCCGGTGATCGGTCTGGGCGCCTCTGCCGCCAGCTATTACCCGGCTGTGGGGGCGTTGATGGGCTGCAAGATGATCCTGCCGGAACACGCAGGCGTGGCCAATGCCATCGGCGCCGTTGTGGGGCGCGTGACGATGCGGCGCAGCGGCACGGTGACCTCGCCCAGCGAAGGACGGTTCCGGGTGCATCTGGACAGCGGCCCCGAGGACTTCATGTCGTCGGATGCGGCTCTGACACGGCTGGAAACGGCCCTGCAGTCGGCTGCAGTTTCCGAGGCACAGGCTGCCGGTGCAGGGGATATCCAGGTGAGGGTGGAGCGGGACATTCGCACCGCCGAGGCTGAAGCGCGGCAGGTCTTTGTCGAGGCGACGCTGACGGTCGAGGCGTCGGGCCGCCCGCGTGTCGCGGACGGCTGAATTGCTTTGTTAGGGTCTATTCCGCCGCGCGTTTGGGCAGCACCCAGTCAGGGCGGATAAAATGGCAAGTATAGCCGTTGGGGATGCGTTCCAGATAGTCCTGATGCTCGGGTTCCGCCTCCCAGAAGTCACCGACCGGTTCGACTTCGGTCACGACCTTGCCGGGCCACAGGCCAGATGCCTCGACATCGGCAATCGTGTCCAGCGCCACGGCTTTCTGCTCTTCGTCGACGTAATAAATCGCCGACCGATAGCTTAGCCCCACATCGTTGCCCTGACGGTTTGGCGTGGTGGGATCGTGGATCTGAAAGAAGAACTCCAGCAACTCGCGATAGGACACGATGGCGGGATCATAGATGATCTCGATCCCTTCGGCGTGGGTGCCGTGGTTGCGATAGGTCGCGTTGGGCACGTCACCGCCGGTATAGCCCACACGGGTGGATTTCACGCCGGGGCGTTTGCGGATCAGATCCTCCATGCCCCAGAAACATCCGCCTGCCAGAACTGCGCGTGCGTCGCTCATGCCACATCCTCCACCTGGTCGAGATAGTCGCCATAGCCTTCGGCCTGCATGTCGTCACGATGGACAAAGCGCAGCGAGGCCGAGTTGATGCAATAGCGCAAGCCGCCGCGATCCCGTGGCCCATCGGGGAAAACATGGCCCAGATGGCTGTCGCCGTGGGTGCTGCGGACTTCGGTGCGGATCATGCCCAGGCTGTCATCGCGCAACTCGTTCACATGGGCCGGTTCAATCGGCTTGGTGAAGCTGGGCCAGCCACAGCCGCTTTCGTATTTGTCAGAGGATGCAAACAGCGGTTCGCCCGAGACGATGTCGACGTAGATGCCCGGTTCCTTGTTGTCCAAAAGCGGTCCGGTGCCGGGGCGTTCGGTGCCGTTTTGCTGGGTCACGCGATATTCTTCGGGTGACAGGCGCGCGATGGCGTCGGGATCTTTGGTATAGGTGGCCATTTTGCCTCCTTCGGTCAGGGTTTCTTTGAGCATAAGATGGTGTGGGCGGGGAAAAATCAAAGGGATGTTACAGCATGGTCACGGAAAGGAAATGTGATCCGTTCGGCGCGTTCCAGTGTATATCTTAGCAGTTGCACCAGGAGGTTTGCCATGAAACGCCTTGTCCATATGTTCGCCGCGCTGTTCGCCAGCCTTGCATTTGGAACGGCTGCGTTTGCCGGGGTCAGCGGTCAGCGGTTTTCAAGTATCGACGGGGGCCAATTGGCGATGGACGATTGGGCGGGTCGCCCGGTACTGGTCGTCAACACCGCGTCGCAATGTGCCTACACCCCGCAATACACCGAGCTTCAGACGCTTTATGATCGCTACAGGGCGCGCGGGCTGGTGGTGCTGGCCGTGCCCTCGGACGACTTTCGCCAAGAGCTGGACAGCGCCGCCGAGGTCAAGGAGTTCTGCGAGCTGACCTTTGGTTTGGACCTGCCAATGACGGACATCACCCACGTGCGGGGTGCGGATGCGCATCCGTTCTATGCGCAAGTCCGCCGCGAGACCGGGTTCGAGCCGAAGTGGAATTTTCAAAAGGTGCTGATCGGGCCGGACGGCGAGGTTGTGGCGACCTGGGGATCAGGGACAAAACCGCTGTCGGAACCAGTGGTTCACGCGATCGAGGGGCTGTTGGACTAAGCACATTGCCCTGTTTGAACGCGTCAGCCGAAAAAACCGGACGCTTGATGGCATCCGGTTTGGCAAAGGCGGTTTACGGCGTCGATGTCACGGTTTCATTGTTGGACCCGGCGAGCGCAACGATAACCGCCGCCGTCGCTCCAAGGGCGATTCCCGTCTCTAACTCGCCACCAACCAGAGTTGTTTGACCGTCAACATTGGCCTGGCCTGCACCGCCGGAAACTGTCGAATTCAGAGGGATGTCATCGGCGAACGCGGGCAGCGTCATCGCAGCCGACAGGGCGGCCGCCGAGAAGAATTTCAATGCTTTGGTCATAATATGGCTCCATGGATCAGATGTTGTCTGAGTACCCCAGAACCATTGTTGTCTCAACAGACTTGGCTTTGATCGGGTCAAAACCGCATCGCTTGTTGCCTTGTTGCCGAACCAAAGACACGTCCTCAGGGGAGCTCGGCCACGCCTGGCGTTATTTTTTCAGCAACCGGATATCCAGATAGCCGGTTTGCGGGCCTGCCCATTGCCGCGATTTCCAGACCGTGCCGTCGCGGCGGTCCACCCAGTAATGGTTGGCGATTTTCCCGGTTTCGTTGACGCAATCCTCGCGCAGGTGAACGGTCGGGAAACTGCGTTCGACGATCTCAAGGTTTTCGGCACCCAGATTGTGCACCTCGCAGCTCAGCGACATGCGGTCGACGCCGTTCACGTCATTGCGGATGTACATCACGCGTTGGCCTGCACTGCCGCCACGGCTGCGGACGGCCGCCAGCGCGGGGGACGCGTCGGCAGAGGCAAGGTCATTGCCCAATCCCTTGGTGCCGATCAACACGCCGTCACGCAGAATGACCTGGCTGTTGCCGCCTGTGCGCCAGACCGTCAGGTTTCCGCTGCGCCTTGCCTCGGGGATCAAATAGGCGGTCTGCCCGCGCTTGGACGCAATAACTTCGAGCGAGCCGACCGTCAGGTTGTCCAGCAAGGGCCGCGTCAGTGTCGGCAATTCCGGCGGATTCCGCTTGGCTTTGCGACCCGCAACAATGGAGTTCGCGACCTCGGACAGGGTGGACGACTGCGAACTGGCCTTTTCGGTGCCACCGCTGCAAGCGGAGAGGACCAGACCGGCGCACAGGGCTAGACAGATATGGCGCAGTTTCATTCCCAGGTCCTCCCGAAGTCGGCGACAATGTCATTGCGGTGTCCGTTGCGCACTTGTTCATACAGGCGCCCCGGCACGTCCAGACGTGCGCCGCCGTCCCGCTGGATCGGACGGATTGTCGTCGACACGGTGCGTTTCGACGGTTGACCGGTGAACCAGCTTACGGGGATTTGCAGGATGATACCCTTGTCAAAGGAGCCTTCGCCGAACTCGGCCGCGGAGACGTCGGTCAGCGTAAAGAAACCGCCGACACGCCATCCGTTTGCAAATTCGCGGGTCAGGGTCGCGGTGGCCCCCACGTCGCCTGCCAGATAGCGGCCTACGTCCAGTTGGCCCATGTAGCCGCGCCCGAATTCGTAATAGGCCGAGACATGGCCCGTGGCGACGGAATAGTCCTGAAAGCCGAACCGCTGTTCGTATTCACGCTGTTTGACATAGTTGGCCTCGACACCCAGTGCCAGACGGCTGTTCACCGGCTTCCATAGCAATTCTGCTGAAACGCCGCCGAACATCTGCTCCAGATAACCGGCGGTGACGCGGGCATAGGTGTTGGCTCCGGGTTTCCACTGCTTGCTGATATAAAGCTTGTGCAGGGTGGTGTCGGCGGCCTGCGCATATCGCAGGGAATCGGTGCGGACGCGCGGCAGCCCAGAGTTCGAGAACCGATCACTGTCGGCGATGTTCCCGATCAGACGGTGGCGCATTTCGCCCGCGACCAGCCAGCCTGGCGCGAACCGATAACGGAATTCGGCGCTGACGCCTGCGTCGGCCCGCACCGGGCTTTCGGGATCGAAATAGCTGGGGGACAGATATGGACCCACAGAAAAATTCAGCGACGGATACAGATCGGGGTTTTTCACCGCATGTGGCAGATTTGGTGCCGCTTCGCTGAACCCGGTGACCGCCAGCAGGGCGTCTGTGTTGTCTGGCTGGAATTCCAGTGCCTCGAGGTCCGAGCGGCGCAGGGTCACGGTGCTGAGCGGCAAGTTGTCCTCGACCAGCACAAGGCGGAAGGTTTCAACCGACGGCGGCAGGATCAACGCCATCACGCGTGCAGCACGACCAATGGCGGCCGCGTCTGCGGAATAGCGGCGGTTGATGAAGCGCAGCTCGGCGCTGTTGGCGCTGACGGACAATGACTCCAGCGTCAGCCCTTCTTTTTCCAGCTCGGGGCGCAGGGCGTCGCGAATGGTTGTCGGGGCTGTGGCGCTTGTGCTCCAGTCCTCGGACCAGGCGGCGGGATTCTCTGCGCGGGTCGGACGTTGCTGGATGGTGCGCGGACCTGAGACCATCATCGGCGTGGTCGCGCGTTTTGGGTTGACCTGCAACTGGGCACTTATGCCGAATTCTGAGCCGTACATCCAATATGCACCCAGGCGCAGGTTTTCAGAATACTGATATTCCGCACCAAAGTTCATCCTGCTCTTGCGGGTGAACACCCCGCGCGAGGTCTCGGGTTCATAAGCGTCCGATGAATATTCAGCCTTGAGCGCCCAACGATTGTCGATCTGCCATTCGATGCCCGCGAAGGGTGCTGTGGGTCCGCGGAACCATTGGTCGGTGGCAAAGTTGCCGCCCTTGCTGTTGGGGTCGAATTTGGGGCGGTTGCTGCCGAACAGCGAACCGATGGACCCGGAAGACGCGAGCCTGCCCCAACCCAGACCCGCCGACACCTTCATGCTACCGGGCAGGCTGAGCGGGCGGTCAAAGGTTTTGGTGGCAACAACGTATTCGGCCGCATTGATGCCGGTGCCCGCGAAATCCTGAAGTCCCAGCGTGATCGCGGGCAAGTATTGCGATTCGCGGCGCAGCAGGAAGCGGACGTCAAAGTTGCGGTCACGGTAGGTGTCGAAACCGTTGTCGTTCCAGTTTTGAATGCCGACATAGCGGAACGTCGCCGAAATGCGGGGCGAGAACTGAAAGGTCATCGCGGTGCGGCTGATGCCGCCGAAATAGGAGTAGCTGACGGCGAATTGCGCGTCGGGCAATGCTTCGCCCGTGGGCATGTCGATCACGCCGGGGCTGCCGTACAAGTTCAACGAGGGTTGTACCGGCATTTTGAAGTGCGGTGTGCCGTCATCGCTTTGGGCGTATGCCGCCGTGCCCAGCGCGACAAAGGCGGCAGCAAAGCTTGTTTTGCGGAGAATGGCTCGCTGCACGCTGCACCCGATCTGTTGTTGAACTGTTTGAGGGACTAGACCATGCGGCGCTGGGTCAGATCAACCGGATTGCCTCGGTTTGCGGGGCTTGGCGCGCAACCGCGGCATTCGGGTGACAATCGGGCGCGCACGGCTCTTAAACCGGAGTGAATTGTGTCGCGTCGGCCAGCTGTTCGTGACGAGAATTTGAATAACCTTCGACCCACCGCAGGGCCACTTCCCTGGCGGCCTGTTCGTCGTTGGATGCGAGGGCTGCGCGCAAGGCCCGCAGTGCGCTTGCGATTTCGATTTCCGAAAGCGCCATTTCGTCCGCCGAGAAAATCTTGCGATGGGTTGTGCCGATCAGGTTGCCGGTCAGGGTCAGCTCTTCGGTCATCTTTTCGCCGGGACGCAGGCCGATGAATTCAATCTCGATATCGCCATCGGGGTTCTTGGCGTCACGCACCGTGTAGCCCGCGCTTTCGATGACTTGGCGCGCCAGTTTTTCAATGTGAACCGGTTTGCCCATGTCCAGAACGAAAACCTCGCCACCCTTGGCCATTGCACCCGCGCGCAACACCAGGTGCACGGCCTCTTGTGCCGTCATGAAATAGCGTGACACCTCGGGGTGGGTCACGGTCACGGGGCCACCCCGGCGCAACTGTTCCTGGAACAGCGGGACAACCGACCCGGACGAGCCCAGAACATTGCCAAAGCGCACCATCGTATAGATCGGCGCATCGCCCGCAGAAACGCGGCTGGCCAGATCCTGCACCACCAGTTCGGCCAGACGTTTCGACGCCCCCATGACATTCGTGGGGCGCACCGCCTTGTCCGAGCTGATCAGGATGAAACGTTCAACATTTGTCTTTGCGGCTTCGGTCGCCAGTGTGTGTGTGCCCAGTACGTTGTTCGCCAGCCCTGTGAGTGGGTTGGTCTCGACCAGGGGCACGTGTTTGTAGGCTGCCGCATGCAGCACCACCTGAACGTTGTGATCGGACAGAACGCCCCGCACCTGACGCGCGTCGGTGACCGTGCCCAGCACCGGCACGATCTCGATATCCGTGTCTTCGGCGATCTGACGCAGTTCCATGTCGACCTTGTACAGCGCGACCTCGCTTAGCTCGAACAGGACCATTTTCGCAGGACTGCATTGCATGACCTGCCGGCACAGCTCTGACCCGATGGACCCGCCCGCGCCCGAAATCAGCACGGTTTTGCCTTGGTAGCTGGCAATCGCGCTTGCGCCGGTTTCGGTCGCCACCTCGTCGCGGTTCAAAAACAGCTTGGGTTCGACATCGGTCAGCTTGTCAACCAGCGCCTCCTCTCCGACGAGCTGGGCGAAGGAGGGCAGCGCCTGAACCTCGAGCCCCATTTTTTGCAGGCGCCTTGAGATTTGCGCCTGTTTGGGCAGGCTGAGCGAGGGCAGCGCAAGCAGGACACGATCGATCCGTTTTTCCGCAGCAATCTCGGCGATGCGGACAGGCGAATAGACCGGCAGCCGCGCCACGATCAGCCCGTGCAATGCCTTGCTGTCATCCACAAAGGCGACGGGTTCGATATGTTCGTGGCTGCGCAAGGCCGACACCAGCTGTGTGCCAGTGGTGCCCGCCCCGTAGATCAGGACGCGACAGCGCAGGGACGACCGGCGATAGATGGCCAGCACGATCTGCAACAGCACCGCACGGCTGATGATCGAAAAGATGAAAAAGCTGATGCCAAAGACAATATGCGTCGGAATCGTGATCGGAATCCGCGCCGCGGTGGTCAGTAGGTAGGATACGATCACGAGGGCCACGGAAAACGCGCCGGTCAGGCCGATGGCGCCGGTTTCATAGGCGTTCAATTGAATGGTCGAAATGCCCATAAGAACCGACAGCGCACCGCCGATGATCAGCAGGTAGGGCAGGACCGGCAGATAGGCCAACATCATGACCAAGGCCTCGCCGTTGGCGTGCAGCGAGAACGAAAAGAACAGCGCAATCGGCACCAGCATGGCGTCGATGAACAGCATGATGTTACGCTTTTGCGATCGCGAGAGCGATTTGATGAAATTCAGCACTTATCGCCCCTGAAATACATTCTTGATCACTTGGCACCTCAATTAGGACGCTTTTGCCAATCGCCAACCTAAGATTGAGATTCTGCATGTGAAAAAGACCATGCAACGGCATTTATCAATGACGTTTGGTTAATTCTTTCTAAAAAATAGTCGCTTTGCGAAACCTTAAGCCAGTTTCAAGCGATTCGCACCTCGTGTCAGCGTCGTGGTGGTCTGGTGGCGGACGACCGCCTGCGAAAGAGGTTCCCGATGGTCTGGAACACAAGGTCAAAGTCATAACAGGTTGATTGATTGCGCTGATAGATCAGGTCCAACCGTGCTTTGCGCGGGACACAGATGCGCGTGTAAATGTCGTCCGTGGCTTCTGGTGTCTTGCAGCGGGCCAGCAGCCTGTCTTCGTGTTTGTGAAACCGGATGGTCGCCAACCCAGTGACGCCCGGCCGCGATTTGAGCACCTGACCATAGATATGTGGAAACCGCTCGACATATTCGCGCAGGGGCGGGCGCGGGCCGACAAAGCTCAGGTCGCCCTTCAGGATATTCCAAAGCTGTGGAAATTCGTCCAGCCGCCTGGCGCGCAGTTTCGCGCCCAGCGGGGTGATCCGTGCGCTTTTGTCCCCGCCCGACACCCCTGCGTCCTCGTCGACAACCGACATGGTGCGAAACTTCCACAGACCAAAGGACTGGGTCGGGGTTTTCATGCGTTCGGCCACGTAAAACAGCGGGCGGCCCTGTTTGATCAGGATATAGACGACCAGCCACAGGATGACGGGGCCAAGGATGATCACCAGCAAGCTGGCAAAGAACAGATCGAAAATGCGCTTGCGCCAGGTCATTGCGGGTCTCTTGCGTGATGCCATTCGGCGGCGATGCCTGCGGCTGTGCTGTCTTGTGG
Source organism: Pseudosulfitobacter pseudonitzschiae (assembly GCF_900129395.1). Classification (GTDB taxonomy): domain Bacteria; phylum Pseudomonadota; class Alphaproteobacteria; order Rhodobacterales; family Rhodobacteraceae; genus Pseudosulfitobacter; species Pseudosulfitobacter pseudonitzschiae. The sequence continues at coordinate 48,021 of NZ_FQVP01000004.1, read as the reverse complement.
TGCAAATGGGGCAAGCAAGGCAAGCGCATCCGTATTCAGGCCCACATCCCAGATGACGGGGCGGGTTGGCGCAGTCGCATGCCACGGCAGGGCGGCGGCATCCAGCAGCGCACCCATTTCGACAAGGCCGGGTGCCGCGATGTTCAGCACCGGCGGCGGGGTGTCGGTGGCTAGGACATGGGCCAGTGTGCGCGCAAAGGCCTGTGGCCCGATGTAACTGCGGCGCGGGGTTCGCCCTTCTGCGTCAGTGTCCAGCGCCATTTCACTGTGCCAGCCGCCCAATATTGCATCAGCCCCGGCGACGTTTCCGATGCGCAGACAGGTGACGGGCGCGCCAGAGGAAAGGGCAGCCTGTTCCATCGCCAGCTTGGCCTGTCCGTAGGGTGACAGGGGCGTCACGGCATCGGTTTCGCGCAAATCCTTGCCGCCTGCGCCATAAACCGCCGCCGAGGACGCCAAAAAGACACGCGCGCCATTTGCCGCAGTGATCGCGGCGCGCGCCAGATCGGTGTTGTGTTGCAAGGCAGCAGGATTGCCCCTTGTGACGCCTGCCAGACATAAAACGGCATCGGCACCGCTGCACAGGTCACGTAGCGCTTTGGGATCATTCAGAATATCGACGCGGTGAAATCCGTCCCTTTCGATGCGGGCCTGCCAGCGAACGGCGTCGGTTTTCCACTGCTTGCGCAGAATACCGCCCAGCCGCCCCGTCGCGCCCAGAACCACGAGGCGCTTATTGTTGAAATCAGGGCGTGTTGGCGTTGACGGCATGACCCCATCCAGTATCTTGCGCAGCAGAAAATTCAAACGTTTCAGCGTTAATCTGCCAGCTGATCCGAAAGAAAAATAGCTGCCTGGGGGCAAACAAGCATGACCGTACATTTGCGCGTTATCGGATGGCTTTGTGTCATGATGTTTATGGTGGCCTGTTCGCAGCTGCCGCGCGGCGCTGCCGTCGACAAGGAAATTCTAAAAACCTCGAGCGACGTTGAAGCCGATTTTGCAATTTACCCCGTCACGCGGGCATTTTTGCCGTCGATCGCAAGCTGGCCGAAGGTCGGCGACGAACAGTACAACTGGATCGGTGCGACCAAGGGGTACAGCTCGCAGGTGATTTCGCCGGGCGATACGCTGAACATCCGCATCTGGGATTCGGGCGAAAACTCGCTTCTGACCGGTCCCGGATCGCCGGTCGCCGACCTGACCGAGGTGCGCGTCACCGGTGCAGGCACTGTTTTCATTCCCTACGTGGGCAAGATCAACGTGGCGGGCCGTACGCCCGACAGCGCCCGGTCCGCCATTCAGAACAGCCTCGAAGCAGTTGTGCCATCGGCACAGGTACAGGTCTCGATGGCCGAAGGGCGGATGAACTCCGTTGATCTGGTGGGCGGCGTGCGTGCGCCCGGTTCCTTCCCGATGCCGGACCAGAACTTTTCGGTGCTGTCGTTGATTGCCGCCGGCGGTGGCGTCGATAGTGGCCTGAAAAACCCGCAGATCCGTTTGATGCGGGGCGGCAAGATGTATGGCACATCGATTAACCGCCTGTACGAAAACCCGGGCCACGACACGCGGCTGCGCGGTGGCGACAAGGTTATCGTCGAGGCAGATGAACGGTATTTCGTGTCGATGGGGGCTGCGGGCACACAGTCGTTGTACCCGTTCACCAAGGACGAGATTTCGGCCACGGATGCCGTGGCCATTCTGGGCGGCGTGAACGCGGCACGGGCCAACCCCAAGGGCATCCTGATCCTGCGTGAATATCCGGCCAGCGCCGTACGTCCCGGTGTGCGCGGGCCGCGTCAGCCGCGCGTCGTGTTCACACTGGACCTGACCAATGCCGACGGGCTGTTTTCGGCTCGCAATTTCAGCATCAACTCGGGCGACGTGGTTCTGGTCACCGAAAGCCCGATCAACGGTGCCCGCACGGTTCTGGGCCTCGTTGGTTCGGTCTTTGGCGTCTTCAACACCGCCAACAACGCCGCCAACTGATGATCTAGGCGGGCAGGGCTATGGCCTTGTCCGCTGGCACCAGCGCGTTGATCTGGCGCAGGTGCTCGGGCAGGCAGACAGTGAGAAAATCATAGGTTTTCACCACATGCGCCCGCGCGTTCGGTCCCAGATGCGCATAGGCATCTGGGCGCGCCAGCACATCAACGACCTGCGCCGCCAGTGCTTCGGGGTCGAAGAAATCCACCAGCATCCCGGTTTCCCCGTGGGTGATCGCCTCGCGCACGGGGGCCACGTCGCTGGCCACGATGGTGGCCTGCATCGACATGGATTCCAGCAGCGACCATGACAGCACAAAGGGCATGGTCAGATAAATATGGCAGCGGCTGATCTGGATCAGCTTTTGATAGGCGTCATAGGGCACCTGCCCCAGAAAATGCACACGCGACCAATCCACGCGATCGCCGACTTCGGCCTCCATCTGACCGCGCAGGCCGTTGGGGTGCTCGGACTTGCCGCCATAGGACGTGTCGTTGCCGCCCACCACCATCACGCGGGCGTTGGGCCGCCCCTCGAGGATGCCCGGCAGCGCGCGCATGAACTGATGAAAACCGCGGGTCGTTTCCAGGTTGCGCGCCACATAGGTCACGATTTCATCGGCACGTGTCAGCGGACGGTCGATCCGGCCCAGGCGCAGCTCTACATCAGGATTTGGCAGCAGCGTGTCGGTGCGGATGCCGTCATGGCAGACGTACATCTTGTCATGAAAGGCAGTTGGAAAGCGGTTCTTTTGCCATTCCGTCGGACATTGCGCCAGATCCACGCGGTCGATGTTGACCAGCGGCACGGTGTTGTGTGCCTGCATGATGAAGGGTGCATGGTCGCTGACCGGGCTTTCGGGATCAAAGCCGACGGGACCGCCGGTGACGCTGTAGTAATATTCGAAAAAGCCGATGATCGGCACATCGGGGTAGATTTCCTTCATAAAGGTCAACTCGCCCCAGCCGACATGACCGATGATGATATCGGGAGTCCACCCTTCCTTGTCGCGCAAGCCTTGGGCGGCCATCGCGCAGCCAAAGCCGGAACCGGCGGCATTTTCCCACGTCTTGACCAGCCCATAGGTGTCATCGGACGCCTGATGGTGAGCCTTGTAAACCAGTTCGCGCACACCCTTCATCAAGGGCGGCTTGCGGCGCTGGGTCAGGAAAATGATATCGTGATCGCGGGTGTCGGCCAGCCACTGGACAAATTCGCGGTATTGGCCCGGCATGTTCTGGTGCACAAAAAGCAGTTTCATTGAAATACCTTGGGTCTGTTCCCCCAAGGTTTAGCGTGGCTTCACGAGGTCCACAACAAATGGCTCCCCCGCATTTCCTGACCGGGGCTGAGGCCAAAGTTGCTGCGGTAGCATTTCGAGAAATGCGACAGCGACTGGAACCCGCAAGCCACGCAAATGTCCGTGACGGTCATGGAGGTCTGTCGCAACAGCCCACGCGCCTTTTCCAGTCGCAGGCTGAGGTAATGCCGCTTGGGTGATACGGACAGGTATTTTGCAAACAGCCGCTCCAGCTGGCGGGTGGACAGGCCAACCAGATCGGCAATCTCGTCGGGGCGCAGCGGGTCCTCAAGGTTGTTGGCCATGGCTTGCAAGGCCAGCGCCAGCTTGGGATTGCGCGCCTCGGCCGGACCGCCTGCCGACATGCGCTGGGCATGTTCCATTTGGCGTGGATGGGTATAGACCATCTGATCGGCCACCCATGTCGCCAAATCCTGCCCGTATTCTTCGCGGATACGCGCCAGCATCATATCCATCGACGCGGCCCCGCCCGCAGTGGTGAACACGCGGCCGTCGATCGCGAACAGACCCTTTTCGATGGTCACATCGGGCAGCAGTTCGCATAGCGCATCGCGGTACTGCCAGTGGGTGACCACCCGTTTGCCTGCCAGCAGCCCGGCCAGCGCCAGCGTATAGGCCCCTGACGACAGCGCGCCGAAATCAATGCCGCGTCGGGTTTCGCGGCGCAACCAGTTCAGCACGGCTTTTGTGCTGCCCGCGCCCGCATGCTCGCCAGCGCAGACCACCAGCGTATCGTCGTGGTGCAGTTCGGTCAGCGGACCGTCCACCACGGTGGTGATCCCGTTGTAGGCAGGCACCGGCGCGCCATCGGCGCTCAGCACCATCCACGTGTAATAGGTCTGTCCCGATGGGTGCAGATTGGCCAGACTCAGCGCCTCGAGCGCGCAGGCAAAGCCAAGCTGGCTGTAGCCAGGGATCAGCAGGAACACATAGCGCCGTGGAACGATTGTCATGACCCGACGCTAGCGCGGGCATCAGGGCGGTGACTGTTCTGAAAACGACCTATGGTTCAACCGGCAGCCAGGGCGGCGTCCATCAGGCCGCGGATCTTCCTGGCGTCGGGTTCGTTCACCAAACGCGCGATTTCGTTGCCGTTTTTCATCACCAACAGGGTAGACCGTCGCGCGACTTTCATCCGCTCGGCCATGCGCGAACGCCCATAGGTGTCCCAGTTTACGTCAATGAACTGCAGGGCGCTGTATTCGGGATTTTCCGAAATCGCCTCGGCAATCAGCTCCTGTTTGATCTGGCAGGTCAGGGACCAGTTCGTCCGAAAATTCAGGATCACCACCTGATCGCTGGCGCGCACTTCGTCCCACAGCGCGGGGCTGAAGGTGCGGACCTGAAAGGCAGAAGCGACGCCAGGCAAGGCAAATGTGGCAGCAGTGGCGGTCAGAAAGGCGCGGCGGTTCATCAAAGGCTCCGGTTGAATACGCAAACAGTCTAACGGCAGCGACGCGCGGGGCTCAATGGTGCGCAATACAGCCGGATCAGGTTTTTGTCGCGCGTGACAGTTGTACCGCAAGAATGCCCAGTCCGATGATCACCACACCCAGAATATCATGCGCGCCCAGCTTTTCGCCCAGCAGGACAGCGGCGACAGCCACGCCAAAGAACGGGTTGAGAAAATGGAAGGTTGCCGCCTTGACGGCACCGATGCGCTGGACCAGCGAAAACCAGATGTAAGTGGCCAGCAGCCCGGGCGCGAACATGGTGTATGCGAACGCGGCAAAGAACTGGGGTGTCGGATTGAATCGAAGCGTTTCGGTCAGTGCCGAAGCCACGGCCAGCACACCGGCGCCCACGAACATTTGCAGGCCGACGACCATCATCAGGTTGCCGCCCGACGACGCGCCGCGCATCGACAGCGTGGCGACGGTCAGCGAGACGGCTCCGAGGATGCACAAGGCGACCCCGCGCATGTCCGCACCGGCGTCCATGCGTGCCGACATGATGATGACGACGCCGACAATGCCCATCAGCAACCCGATCACCCCGAACAGCGGCAGCCTGTCGCGAAACACGATCCAGCCGGCCGCCGCGACCATCAGGGGCATGGTCGACGCGATGATCGACGCCAGCGACGCCTGCACGGTCTGCACCGCGTAAAAGTTCAGCCCCAGATAGATGGCGTTCTGGCACAGGCCGAACACAAAGGTTGCCCGCCACTGGTTCCGGGTCAGGTTCCAGCTTTGGCCCATCATCCGGGCGATGATCACGCCGATGATGCCTGACAGAAAGAACCGCAACGACAGCGCCGCCAGCGGTGACGCATCGGTCACGATGATCCGCGCCGAGGTAAAGGCCGAGGACCAGATAAAGGCGAACACGACGCCCATCAGGATTGCTTTGAAGTCCATGTTGGGTGTCGCGTCCTGTGGTTGTCCGTTCTGGCGACCTTTTCCCAATTGCGGCCAAGGGGCAAGGCGCAGGCTGAGTAATGCAGTTTGATGCCTTATGCCCCGAAACAACAAAGGGCCGCCCGAGGGCGACCCTTTGCCGAAATCATGTCTCAGACAAGATCAGCCGTTCACGCTGTCTTTCAGCGCTTTGGCGATTGTCATTTTGACAACCTTGTCGGCTTCTTTCTTGAACTGCTCGCCGGTGGCAGGGTTGCGCACCATGCGCTCGGGGCGCTCGCGGCAATAGATTTTGCCAACGCCGGGCAGGGTGACGGCACCGCCGCCGGACACTTCACGTGTGATCAGCGCGCAAACTGCATCCAGTGCTGCGCCTGCGGATTTCTTGTCTGTCCCCATGTCCTCGGCCAGTGCGGCGACGAGTTGGGTCTTTGTCATTGGTTTTGCCATTTTATGGTCTCCTTCGTCCGCCCGAATTATAGGGCCTCACGCCCGTAGAGTAACGGAATGTTGTATATGAACACAACGAATAGCGGTTCAAGACAAGCGGTAATCGTTCTTTTTTCGCTTGTTTCTGCCGATTTTCCCCGGATTTCGCCGATCAGAGGAAGGCGGTCTCGTCAAAAGACCTCAATTTCCGGCTGTGAATACGTTCCAAGGGCATCTTGCGCAACCGTTCCATGGCGCGAATTCCGATCATCAGGTGGCGTTGCACCTGTGTCGTATAGAACTCGGACGCCATGCCGGGCAGCTTAAGCTCGCCGTGCAGGGGCTTGTCCGACACGCACAGCAAGGTGCCGTAAGGCACGCGGAACCGGTAGCCGTTGGCGGCAATCGTGGCGCTTTCCATATCCAGCGCAACGGCGCGCGATTGCGACAGGCGGGCGACCGGGCCGGATTGGTCGCGCAGTTCCCAGTTGCGGTTGTCGATGGTTGCAACGGTGCCAGTACGCATGATCCGCTTCAGGTCGAACCCTTCCAGCGCGGTCACCTCGCCCACCGCCTGTTCCAGCGCAATCTGGATTTCTGCCAGCGCCGGGATCGGAATCCAGACTGGCAGATCGTCGTCCAACACGTGATCTTCGCGCAGATAGGCGTGGGCCAGCACGAAATCACCCAAGGCCTGCGAATTGCGCAAACCGGCGCAGTGCCCGACCATCAGCCACGCGTGCGGACGCAGCACCGCGATATGGTCGGTGGCGGTCTTGGCATTCGAGGGGCCGATGCCGATGTTCACCAGCGTGATGCCGCTGCCGTCCTTCCGTTTGAGGTGATAGGTCGGCATTTGCGGCAGCTTGGCCGGTTCGGTCAGCGGCTGGTCACCCGCCGTGATCTGGGCGTTGCCGGTCGAGACAAAGGCGGTATAGCCGCTGTCGGGGTCGTCCAGTTGCGCGCGGGCAAAGGCTTCGAATTCCGAGACATAGAACTGGTAGTTCGTGAACAGGACAAAGTTCTGGAAATGCTCGGGATCGGTTGCAGTGTAATGGGCCAGCCGCGCCAGCGAATAATCGATGCGCTGTGCGGTGAACGGGGCCAGCGGGCCGACGCCATCGCTGGGGGCAAAGGTGCCGTTCACGATGTCGTCACTGGTGGTCGACAGGTCCGGTACGTCAAAGACGTCGCGCAGAGTGAAACTGGCCGCCCCCTGTTGCGGCACCTGAATGGCGGCATCCGAGCCAACGGCGAAATGCACCGGGATCGGCGTGTCCGATGCCCCGATGTGCACGGGCTGGCCGTGATGGTCGATCAGCAGGCCGATCTGCTGGATCAGGTAATTGCGGAACAGGTCGGGCCGGGTGATCGTCGTGGCATAGGTGCCAGGCGTGGGGACGTAGCCAAAGCTCAGCCGCGTGTCGATCTGGGCATAGCTTAGCGTTGTCACGCGCACCTCGGGGTAGAACGCCCGCACGCGCGCATCGGGTGCTCCGTCGGACATCGCACTCAGGAACTGCGCACGCAGGAAGGTTGTGGCAGTGGTGTACAGCTCTTGCAGATAGTCCACGGCGGCGGTCGCATCGGTAAAGCTGCGCGGGTGGCCATCGTCCGGTGTCAGAATGCGGGTCATGTATGTGTCTCTATCACGGGCTTGAATTCAAAGGTACGCACATCGACCAGGCCACGGTCCGAAATGCGCAGTTCGGGGATCACCACCAGCGCCAGCAGCGAATGCTGCATATAGGCGTTGTTCAGCGTGCAGCCACAGGCGCGCATGGCCTCCATCATCGCATCGGCATTGGCGGCGACCTCTTGCGCGGGGCTGTCGGACATCAGACCGGCAATCGGCAGATCCACCAGCGCCAGTTCGGTGCCGTCCTTGAACACGGTGATACCACCCCCAACCTCGCGCAAGCGGTTGGCGGCCAGTGCCATGTTGTCGGCGTCGGTGCCGACCACGATCATATGGTGGCTGTCATGTGCCACGGTCGATGCCATGGCCATTGGACCCGCGTACCCAAACCCCGAGACAAAAGCGTTCACCACACCGCCGGTAGCCCGGTGTCGTTCGACCAGCGCGATCTGACACACCTCACCCGTGGCCTGAACCCGACCTTCGGTGACCGGCAGTTCGAATTGCAGGGCCTTGGTCGGGGCCTGGTTTTCGACCACGCCGATCACGTTGGCAGTGACAGCATTGGCACCCTTGGGGGCGGCAATGCGAAAGTCATCCGCAGTCAGGTCGCGCGCCATGTTCACCGTCTGTCGTGCGGTGTCAGGCCAGTCGTAATGCGGGCAATCAACCGTGATTTCACCATTGATAGAGACTGTTTTGCCCCGCGCGATCACCTGTTCAATCGGCAGAGTTTTCAGGTCCGACGTCAGGATCACATCCGCCCGCCGCCCTGGCGTCAGCGAGCCGATTTCGCGCTCCAGGCCAAAGTGGGTGGCGGTGTTGATCGTCGCCATCTGCAAGGCCACCAGCGGATCGCATCCACACGCGATGGCATGGCGTACAACGCGGTTCATGTGTCCGTCGTTCACCAGCGTGCCGGAATGGCAATCGTCGGTGCACAGGATCATGTTGCGCGGGTCCAGCCCTTTTTCGGTGATCGCGGTGATCTGGCTTTGCACATCGTACCACGCGCTGCCCAGCCGGATCATCGACCGCATCCCCTGCCGCATCCGCGCAATCGCGTCCGCCTCGCAGGTGCCCTCGTGGTCGTCGGCCGGGCCGCCCGCCACATAGCCCGCAAAGGCCGGCCCCAGATCGGGCGAGGCATAATGCCCGCCGACGGTCTTGCCCGCCCGCTGGGTTGCGGCAATCTCGGCCAGCATCTTGGGGTCGGCATTGCTGACACCCGGAAAGTTCATCATTTCGCCCAGACCGATGATGCCAGGCCACGCCATCGCCTCGGCCACGTCCTCGGGCGAGATTTCAAAGCCGGTGGTTTCCATGCCCGGTGCGCTGGGCGCACAGCTGGGCATCTGGGTAAAGATGTTCACCGGCTGCAACAGCGCCTCGTCGTGCATCATCCGCACGCCCTCCAGGCCCAGCACGTTGGCAATCTCGTGCGGGTCGGTGAACATGCTGGTGGTGCCGTGCGGGATGACAGCGCGAGCAAACTCCGCTGGCGTCAGCATACCGCTTTCGATGTGCATGTGCGCGTCACACAGGCCCGGGATCATGTAGCGCCCGTTGGCTTCGATCAGTTCCGTGTCGGGGCCGGTGCAATAGCTGGCGTCGGGCACCACACAGGCGATGCGTCCGTGGGTGATGGCAATGTCATGACCATCCAGAACCTCGCGGGTGTGGACGTTGACCCATTTGCCACCCTTGATAACGGTCTGCGCAGGCGTGCGGCCCGCGGCCACGGCGATCAGGTCGGCGGCCACATCGGGCCATGAGGGGAAGGGGATATGTTCCATGCCCCATTTGTTCCAAAGTCGCGGGCGGGTGCAAGGGGCTGTATTCGCATTCTTGAAAACGTCATGAAACTGCGGCAAAGGCTGTTCATGGATATCGTCATCTTTCACAACGCCGCCTGTGGCACCTCTCGGAATGTGGTGCAGATTGCCCGTGATGCGGGCTATGACCCGACCGTCATCGAATATCTCGACGCCGGATGGACCCGCCCGCAACTGCTGGCGCTATTTGCCGCTGCCGGGTTGACGCCGCGTGACGCGTTGCGCGTGTCCAAGTCTCCGGCGGCTGAAATGGGGCTGCTTGAGGATGGGGTCAGCGACGACACGTTGCTGGACGCGATGGTGGCCCATCCGATCCTTGTCAATCGCCCCATCGTTGCCTGCGCGGGCGGCGTGCGGCTGTGCCGTCCATCCGGTAAGGTTCTGGACCTGCTGCCCAACTGGCCACACGCACCCTATGCCAAGGAAAACGGCGATATGTTGATCGACGCCGACGGTGTGCGCCTTCCGGAATGACTTGACGCGTCGGCGCGGCTTGGTGACGGTGCGGTATGGATTATGAAACCGTTGACGCCGACACCTTTGGCCGCAGCTTGCGGGGCATGGGCCTGAACCTGCTGGTGCGGGATGTGCGGGCGCATGTGGCCTTCTTAGAGACTGTTTTCGAAATGACTGCGCACCGTGTTTCGAGTGATTTCGCGATCATGGTATACGGTGACCAGCTGTTCCAGCTGCACAGTGACGGCACCTATCATTCCAACCCGCTGCAAGGGCTTTTGCCCGAGAACCCGCCGCGCGGCGCAGGGTTGGAAATCCGTCTCTACGACACCGATGCGGATGCGGCTGTTCTGCGGGCGCAGGGCGTCGGGGCCACGATCCTGCAACCCGCGACCGACAAACCACACGGACTGCGCGAGGCATACATCCTGTGCGCCGACGGCTATGCCTGGGTGCCGTCGGGGCCGATATCAGAGCCTGACAAAGGGTAATCTGCAGCCATCTCTGCCTTGATCCACGCGGCAAAGGCGTGCGCCTGCGTGTTGTTCTCCGCCTGCGGCCCCAGTGACAGGTAGTAGGCCTCGTGCATCCGTGCAGATTCGGCAAACGGACGCACAAGGCGGCCCTGTGCAATCGCGTGGGACGCGGCGCAATCATGGGTCATCGCCAGTCCCGCGCCTGCTTCGGCGGCGGCCATGGCGGTGGCCAGAACCTGCGCATGGGTGACACGCGGACCCTGCGCGGTGGGCAGGCCCGCGCCTTCGGCCCATGCGTCCCATGTGGTCAGCATCGCGGTGCAGTAAAACAGGCGGTGCCGGGTGATATCGGCCAGCGACACCTGATAACCGGGCGCGCAAACCGGGTAGAAACGGTCCCAGGTCAGCCGCGTCGCGGGCCGGTCGCGGGCGGGGGCCATCAGGAGCCGGATTTCGATATCTGCCATGTCACCGCGTTCCATCGGGTCCCAGATCGCGGTGTTGATTTGCATGTGCAGGTCGGGGTGGCGCGCATACAGGCGTGGCAGGCGTGGCGCCAGCCAGCAGGTCGCAAAGGTCAGGTTACACTGGACCTGCAAGGCATCCCGCGCATCGCCATCGACCAGCATCCGCGTGCCCCGGCTGAGCGTCTGAAAGGCGTCGCGCACAACGGGCAGGTAATTCAACCCGGTCACCGTCAGTTCCAGCGCCCGTGGGCGGCGATAAAACAGCGGCTGTCCCAGATAGCTCTCAAGCGATTTGATCTGCTGACTGACCGCGCTTTGCGTCATGTTCAACTCGCCCGCCGCTGCGGTGAACGACAGGTGCCGCGCCGCCGCCTCGAAGGCGCGCAGTTGGTTCAGAGGGGGCAGGGCGCGGGTATTCATAATCCAGTCATTAGCATTGCTAATGCTATGGCGACAGTTTTTTCGTTGGCCATCCGGTCCCGCCCTCGCCACCATACGCAAAACCACAACCGGAGAACTGACCCATGTCCGTCACCCAGATACGCCCCAATATGGAACACATGCAGGAGCGCGTGGACCTTGCCGCCGCCTTTCGCTGGACCGCGCGGCTGAACCTGCACGAAGCGGTGGCAAACCATTTTTCGCTGGCAGTGAACGACGACGGGACAAAGTTTCTGATGAACCCCAACCAGATGCATTTTTCACGCATCAAAGCGTCGGACCTGATCGAGATGGATGCAAATGATCCCGACAGCATGGTCGGCGTCGATGCAGATCCGACCGCCTGGGGCCTGCATGGCGGCATCCACCGTCACTGCCCGCACGCACGCTGCGCGATGCACGTCCATTCGATCCATGCCACGGTGCTGGCATCATTGGCCGACAGCCGCCTGCCGCCCATCGACCAGAACTGTGCGACTTTCTTCAACCGCTATGTGATCGACGATGGCTATAACGGCCTGGCATTCGAGGACGAAGGCGAACGCTGTGCGCGCCTGTTTGATGATCCGAAGAAAAAGGTCATGATCATGGGCAACCATGGCGTGATGATCATTGGCGATACAGTCGCGGAAACCTTTAACAGGCTCTATTACTTCGAACGCGCCGCCGAAACCTATATTCGCGCGCTGCAAACCGGACAGCCCTTGCGGGTTCTGTCGGATGAGGTCGCGGAAAAGACTGCTCAAGAGGTCGAAGACTATCCCGAGCAGGATTTGCGCCATCTGGCCGAGCTGAAAGCCATCCTTGACGAAGAAGGCTCGAACTACGCGAGCTGATAGGAATACACACATGATTTACGGTCTGACGGACGAGCAGACGATGATTGCGGACACCGTCCGCAGCTTTGTCGAGCACGAGATTTACCCGCACGAGGAACTGGTGGAGCGCACGGGCGAAGTGCCCGCCGAGATTGCGCAGGAGATCAAGCAAAAGACACTGGATCTGGGATTCTACGCCTGCAACTTCCCCGAAAGCGTCGGCTGCGCGGGGTTGAACCATGTTGAGTTTGCGCTGGTCGAGCGCGAGTTGGGACGCGGGTCGATGGCGTTGAACCATTTCTTCGGGCGGCCCCAGAACATCCTGATGGCCTGCGAAGGCGAGCAGATCGACCGTTACCTGATGCCCGCCGTGCGTGGGGAACGCATGGACGCGCTGGCGATGACCGAGCCGGGGGCCGGGTCGGACGTGCGCGGGATGAAGTGCAACGCGGTGCGCGATGGCGGTGATTGGGTGGTGAACGGCACCAAACATTTCATTTCGGGCGCGGACCATGCGGATTTCATCATCGTGTTCATCGCCACGGGCGAGGACCAGACGCCAAAAGGCCCTAAAAAGAGGATTACGGCCTTTCTGGTGGATCGGGGAACGCCGGGTTTCACCATTCGCGATGGCTATAAATCGGTCTCGCATCGCGGCTACAAGAACATGATCCTCGAGTTCGACGATTGCCGGCTGCCCGACGCGCAGGTGCTGGGCGAGGTGCATGGCGGGTTCGAGGTGATGAACACCTGGCTGTACGCCACCCGAATCACCGTCGCGACCATGTCCGTGGGCCGCGCGCGGCGCGTGTTCGACTATGCGCTGAACTACGCCGCCGAGCGGGAACAGTTCGGGCAGAAGATCGGCAAGTTTCAGGGCGTGTCTTTTCAGCTTGCTGACATGATCACCGAGATCGACGCCGCCGACCTGCTGACACTCGCCAGCGCCGACCGGCTGGACAAGGGGCTGCCTGCGAACCGCGAGATCGCCTCGGCCAAGCTGTTCGCCAGCGAGATGCTGGGGCGGGTGACAGATGCCGCGATACAGGTGCACGGTGGGATGGGGTTGATGGACGACTATCCGCTGGAACGGTTCTGGCGCGACGCGCGGGTCGAACGGATCTGGGACGGGACAAGCGAGATCCAGCGTCACATCATCAGCCGCGAGCTGTTGCGTGCCCTGGGTGCGTAAACGGGGGGCAGGCCCCCGGGGTACATCCAGACAAAAGAGGGTGCAGTATGGCGCGTGATCTGTCGCGGTTGTTGCGACCAAGGTCGATTGCCGTCGTGGGCGGTGGCGCCTGGTGCGCGCAGGTCGTAAAACAGTCTCTGCTTATGGGGTTTTCGGGCGATATTCATATCGTTCACCCCAGGGGAGCGGTCATCGAGGGGATCGCTTCGGTGCCTACGGTCGAGGATTTGCCACAGGTGCCTGACGCGGTTTTCGTGGGTGTGAACCGGCATGTTGCGATTGACGTCGTGGGGCGGCTGGCCCGGATGGGCGCGGGCGGGGCGGTATGCTTTGCCTCAGGCTTTGCCGAGGCCGCGGCAGAGGATGCCAGCGGGACGGATTTACAGGCGCAACTGGTGGCCGCAGCGGGTGATATGCCCGTGTTAGGGCCGAATTGTTATGGCTACATCAACGCACTGGACGGTGCGTTGTTGTGGCCTGACCAACATGGATGTCCGCGCGTGGACAGCGGTGTGGCGATCCTGACACAAAGTTCGAATATCGCGATCAACCTGACGATGCAGCAGCGCGGGTTGCCGGTGTCCTATGTCGTGGCCTGTGGAAACATGGCGCAGACGACGCAGGCCGAAATTGCGCTGGGGTTGCTGGATGATCCGCGTGTGACGGCGATCGGGCTGCATATCGAAGGGTTCGGTGATACCGCTGCGTGGCATCGGCTGGCTGTTCTGGCAGCGGAACGCGGCGTGCCGCTGATTGCGCTGAAAGTCGGCGCGTCCGAGCAGGCGCAGCGGGCGACGGTGTCCCACACGGCGTCGCTTGCGGGGGGCGATGCGGGCGCCGGGGCCTTGCTGGCGCGGTTGGGGATCGGGCGCGCGCGCGATCTGCCGACCTTTGTCGAGACATTGAAGCTGTTGCATGTGGCGGGGCGGCTGGATGCGCCGACGCTGTCGTCTGTCAGCTGTTCTGGCGGCGAAGCGAGCCTGGCCGCCGATACGGCGCACGGCCGAGCGGTATCCTTTCCGGCTCTGACACAGGGGCAAAGGTCCGCTTTGCAACAGGCATTGGGTTCGATGGTCGCGCTGTCCAATCCGCTGGATTACAACACGTACATCTGGCGCGATGCGCAGGCTATGACGCGGGCCTGGGCACCGATGGCGGCGGATCATATCGGGCTGACCCTGCTGATCGTGGATTATCCGCACACCGATGCGAAGGATTGGGAATGCGCGACGCTTGCGGCTTTGGGCGTGCGAGCACAGACGGGACGGCCCGTGGCTGTGGTTGCGACCTTGCCCGAGCTGATGCCGCTGGAAGTCGCGCAGAGACTGATAACAGGTGGGGTCGTGCCGATGAACGGGCTGACCGAGGCAATAGCCGCCGCCGAGATTGCGGCGCATCTGGGCGCGCCTGTTGCGGTGGTCCCTTTGCGATCCGGGGCCGCGCGGGACGGAGAGACATTGAGCGAGGCACAGGCCAAGGTGGCCCTGGCCGAGCACGGCGTGGCTGTGCCAAAATCAGTCTCTGCACAAGGGAAATCTGTCCCTGATCTGACCGGGCTGATCCCACCCTTTGCCGTCAAAGGGCTGGGGCTGGCCCACAAGACCGAGGCAGGCGCAGTGCGGTTGAACGTAGCCGCGGAGCAGGTGGGCGCGGTCCTTGCGGACCTGCCGGGCACAGGTGCAATCATCGAAGAGATGGTGACCGATGGTGTGGCCGAGTTGTTGGTGGGGGTGACCCGAGATCCGGCGCACGGGTTTGTTCTGACGCTGGGCGCCGGTGGCGTGTTTACCGAGATACTGGCCGATACCGTTTCCTTGCTGGTGCCTTCGGACGAAGGCGCAGTGAAACAGGCTCTAACAAAGCTAAAATGTGCCCCGTTGCTGTCTGGCTATCGTGCCAAACCTGCCGCTGACATTGACAGCATCGTGGCCGCTGTCATGGCGGTGCAATCCTATGTGATTGCACAGGCCGATGTGATCAGCGAGGTTGAGATCAACCCGCTGATCTGTACCCCGACACGCGCCGTTGCTGCCGACGCGCTGATCCGAATTGCAAAGGACTGACCAATGGACCCGATCAAGACCCGCCGTGAAGGCGCAATTCTGCACGTGACGCTGGACCGCCCCAAGGCCAATGCAATTGATCTGGCGACCAGCCGGATCATGGGGGATGTCTTCGCCGATTTCCGCGATGATCCTGAATTGCGTGTCGCGATCATCACTGGCGGCGGGGACAAGTTCTTTTGCCCCGGTTGGGACCTGAAGGCGGCGGCGGACGGGGATGCCGTGGACGCGGACTATGGCGTCGGTGGCTTCGGCGGCTTGCAGGAGCTGCGCGGGATGAACAAGCCGGTGATTGCAGCCGTGAACGGGATTTGCTGCGGTGGCGGGCTGGAACTGGCGCTGAGTGCCGACATGATCCTGGCGGTGGATCATGCGCAGTTTGCGCTGCCCGAGATCCGGTCTGGCACGGTTGCGGATGCGGCCAGCGTCAAACTGCCCAAGCGGATTCCCTATCATATCGCGATGGAACTGCTGCTGACCGGGCGCTGGTTTGATGCGGCCGAGGCGCATCGTTGGGGGATCGTGAACGAGGTGTTGCCCGCCGATGCGCTGGCGGACCGCGCATGGGAGCTGGCGCGGCTGCTCGCGTCAGGCCCGCCGCTGGTCTATGCCGCGATCAAGGAAATCGTGCGCGATGCCGAGGATGCCAAGTTCCAGGATGCGATGAACCGGATCACGGGTCGGCAGTTGCACACGGTGGATGCACTTTATGCCTCCGAGGATCAGCTTGAGGGGGCGAAAGCCTTTGCCGAGAAGCGTGATCCCGTCTGGAAGGGGCGCTAACGCTTGATCCAGCTGGCGACGCGGGCGATGTCGCGGGCGTGGACGCCGGTGGTCTCTGGGCTGTAGATCGGGACGTCTGTCAGGGTCAGATCCTGAATATCAGGCTCTAACAGGGCAAATTTCGCGGCAAAGCCCTGGGCTGCAAAGTGCTGTGCGTTGATCGAAAGGGTGATGCGGCCGCCGGGTCGGACGACGCGTATCACCTCGTCCAACGCATCTGGGCCGACGTGGCCGGTGGTAAAGGTGCCGCTGCTGGTGGCCCCCGCATAGGTGGCGTCGGCGATATCCAACCCCTTCAGAATGTCGCCGGTGAAAAGCTTGCGATAGATGCCCTTGGTGCCCGCAACTTCCAGCATTTCCGGCGAAATGTCGGTGCCATCGACAGGTGTGATTCCCTGGGCCGTCAGTGCCGCACCGCACAGGCCGGTGCCTGCGCCCACGTCCAGAACCGGCCCCGTGCCGCCGTGAAGCACGAACAGCGAGGCCACTTGCATGTGCAAAACATAGCCGCTCGCGCTGGCGAATGTGGTGTCATAGGTTTTGGCCCAGCGGGCATACAGTTGCCGCGAATCCTCGGGTGTTTGCAGGGCATAGGCGGCGTTCAGGTCTGGATCATCGCTCATGCGGTACATGCTGGCGTGCGCGTGCTTTGGGTGCAAGGGGCTTGAACGTGGCACTGTGGCGGGGCACCTATTGCAGATGAACAAGACATTGCTTTCATTCGGACACGGCTATTCGGCGCAGGCATTGGCGGCGGTGCTGATTCCGCAGGGATGGCGGGTGATCGGCACCACGCGCACCGCGGAAAAGGCCGATGCTATCGCGGCGACAGGTGTTGAGCCGCTGATCTGGCCGGGCGGGGATGTGATGCCCGCGCTGGCCGAGGCCACGCATGTGTTGATCTCGGCAGGGCCGACGGCGGATGGCGATCCGGTTTTGAACGCGTTGCACGCGGCAATCGCATCCAAGGCCAGCGAACTGGAATGGCTGGGTTATCTGTCGACTACGGGCGTTTATGGGGACCACGCAGGCGATTGGGTGGATGAGGAAACGCCGCTGACCCCCACCACCAGACGCGGACAGATGCGCAAGGACGCAGAGGAGGCATGGCGCGCGATCCCCGGCTTGCCCCTGCATATCTTCCGGCTGGCTGGCATCTATGGCCCCGGTCGCGGACCGTTCGAGAAGGTGCGCCAGGGCACGGCAAGGCGTATCATCAAGCAGGGTCAGGTGTTTTCCCGCACCCATGTCGAGGATATCGCACAGGTTCTGGCGGCCTCGATTGCCCGACCTGCGCCAGGCACGGCCTATAACGTCTGTGACGACGACCCCGCGCCACCGCAAGAGGTGATCGCCCATGCCGCGACGCTGCTGGGGCTGCCTGTGCCGCCTGCAATTCCCATCGAACAGGCAGAAATGACCCCGATGGCGCGCAGTTTCTATGCGGAAAGCAAACGCGTGCGGAACGAACGGATCAAGTCTGCGTTGGGTGTACGGCTGCGCTATCCCACATACCGCGAAGGACTGGCCGCCCTTTTGAAAGACGGCTGATTCTGGAATGTCGAAATCCAATGACAAGACGTTGACGCATCTGCTGGATGCGATTGACGAGGCTGCGGACGGGACAGTTGTGTGCATGCGCGAGATACTGGCCGCCATCGGTGACCGGTCCATCATGCCCCTGGTGCTGGCGGTCTCGATCCTGATCGTGTCCCCGTTGTCGGGCATTCCCACGGTGCCGACGCTGTCGTCGGTGATCCTGCTGGTGCTGATGGCGCAAGCTTTTGGGCGGCGGCGGCATTTGTGGCTGCCCGAGATCCTGCTGCGGCGCGAGCTGGCGGCGCATCGGGTTCTGACAGCGACGGGGTGGTTGCGCAGGCCCTGTGCCTGGCTGGATGCACATTCGCGGCCCCGTTTGCGGGTCCTGACCTCTGGTATGCTGCGACCGCTAACCTTGGTGGTCTGCATGCTGACAGCTGCGACCTTTCCGTTTCTGGAAATCCTGCCCTTTGTGTCGTCATTCTGCGCCGGCGCGATTGCGATGATCGCATTCGGCGTCATCACCCGCGACGGTCTGTGGGTGCTGGCAGGCTATGTGCAGGTTGCGGTTCTGGCCAGCATCGCGGTCTGGGCCAGGCCGGGGTAAAGCCTGTTCACGCCCGTTCCGCACCGATCTGTGACACGCCCAGAACGTTCAACACCTTGGCCTCGATGTCCTTGGCGCTGAGTTGTGCGGTTGCGTACATGTCGGCAGGGCTGGACTGGTCGATGAAGATGTCGGGCAGCACCATCGACCGGAACTTTAACCCATCGTCGAACACGCCCTCGTCCGACAAAAGCTGTGCGACATGGCTGCCAAAGCCGCCAACGGCACCTTCTTCGATGGTGATCAGCGCCTCGTGATCGGCGGCCAGTTGCAGGATCATGTCACGGTCCAGTGGCTTGGCAAAACGGGCGTCTGCGACGGTGGGGGTGATCCCCTTGGCAGCCAGGCTTTCGCAGGCGGCTTCGACCTCGCTCAGGCGGGTGCCAAAAGACAGGATCGCCACGCGCCGACCTTCACGGATCATGCGTCCCTTGCCGATCTCAAGCGGGGTGCCGCGTTCTGGCATCTCGACGCCGGTGCCTTCGCCTCGCGGAAAGCGGAAAGCGATGGGGCCGTCGTCATGGGCGGCGGCGGTGGCGACCATATGCGCCAGCTCTGCCTCGTCCGCGGCGGCCATCACCACGAAACCGGGCAGGTTCGCCAGAAATGCCACGTCAAAGGCGCCCGCATGGGTGGCCCCGTCGGCGCCCACCAGCCCCGCACGGTCGATGGCAAACCGCACCGGCAGGCGTTGGATCGCCACATCGTGCACCACCTGGTCGTAACCGCGTTGCAGGAATGTCGAATACATCGCGCAGAACGGTTTCATACCGCCCGCAGCCAACCCGGCCGAGAAGGTTACGCCATGCTGTTCGGCGATGCCGACATCAAAGCAGCGGCTGGGATAACGTTCGGCAAACAGGTTCAGCCCGGTGCCATCGGGCATGGCAGCAGTCACCGCGCAAATCCGGTCATCGGCGGCGGCCTCTTTCAGCAGATGCTGGGCAAAGACGCTGGTGTAACTGGGCGCATTGCTGGGTGCTTTTTTCTGTTCGCCGGTGATCACGTCGAACTTGGCGCGGGCGTGCCCCTTGTCGGCAGCCTGTTCGGCGGGGCCATAGCCCTTGCCCTTCTTGGTCAGCACATGGATCAGGATCGGGCCGGTGGCGCGCGCCTTGACTGTGCGCAGCACGGGCAGAAGCTGGTCCAGATCGTGCCCGTCGATGGGGCCGATATAGGAAAATCCCAGCTGTTCGAACAGGGTGCCGCCCACGGTCATGCCCTTGAGCAGGTCCTTGGCCCGGCGTGCCCCTTCGCGGAAGGGGGGCGGCAGCAGGCTGACCGCCCCTTTGGCGGCGGCTTTCAGGTCCTGGAACGGCTCCTCGGCGTAAAGGCGGGACAGATAGGACGACATCGCGCCCACGGGCGGGGCGATGGACATTTCATTGTCGTTCAGGATCACGATCAGACGCTTGCCCAGATCGCCCGCGTTGTTCATCGCCTCATAGGCCATGCCCGCGCTCATGCTGCCGTCACCGATCACTGCAATTGCGTCGCCAAGTCCCTCGGGCGTTACACCGCCCAGATCACGCGCCACGGCCAGGCCAAGGGCGGCGCTGATCGAGGTGCTGGAATGCGCTGCGCCAAACGGGTCATAGGGCGATTCGCTGCGCTTGGTGAAACCGGACAGCCCGTCCTTTTGGCGCAGGGTGCGGATGCGGTCGCGGCGTTCGGTCAGGATCTTGTGCGGATAGCACTGGTGGCCCACGTCCCACACGATCTTGTCGCGTGGCGTGTCGAACACGGCGTGCAGGGCCACGGTCAACTCGACCACACCCAGACCCGCGCCCAGATGGCCGCCGGTGACCGACACCGCAGACACGGTTTCACGGCGCAGCTCGTCGGCCAGTTGCAACAGCTGGCCGTCGCTGAGGTGTTTCATGTCAGCGGGGCGCTGGATGGTATCCAGCAGCGGGGTGTTTGGACGGTCCGTCATGGGGCGGCCTTCTGTCATTTCTCGCGGCGGATGACAAATGCGGCAGTTTCGCGCAGCACGTCGGCATCCGGTCCATATGTATCTAGGGCGTCGCAGGCAGATTGCACCAGTTCTGCCGCGCGGCGTTTCGCCCCGTCCAGACCCAGCAGCGACACGAATGTGGCCTTGCCGGCATCGGCGTCCTTGCCGGTGGCCTTGCCCACGGTGGAGGCATCGCCGGTCACGTCCAGCACATCGTCGGCGATCTGGAACGCCAGCCCCATCGCTTGTGCATAGGTCCGCAGCGGGCTGGTGTCTGCGCCGGCCATGCGTGCACCGGCACAGGCCGACCATTCGATCAGCGCGCCGGTCTTGCCGCGTTGCAGGTATTCGATCTGGTCCAGCGTCAGCGGCACGTCGGCGGTTTCGGCGGCGATGTCCAGTGCCTGACCCAGCACCATGCCGCGCTGTCCGGCGGCCAGCGCCAGCGTATGGGCCAGATCGGCGCGGGCCGGGCCGACCGTGTCGTGGGTAACCAGTTCGAAGCTGAGCGCATGCAGCGCGTCACCGGCCAGCATGGCGGTGGCCTCGTCCCATTTGACGTGCACGGTGGGCTGGCCCCGGCGCATGTCGTCGTTGTCCATGCAGGGCAGATCGTCGTGGACCAGTGAATAGGCGTGCATCGCCTCGATCCCCGTGGCGGGCCATATTGCCGTGGCGGCGTCCAGCCCGTGCAGCCGCGCCGATTCCAGCACCAGAAAGCCGCGCAGCCGTTTGCCGCCCTGGGTGGCATGCGCCATCGCATGGGTGACGGGCACATCGTCCAGACTGTTCAGAACGGTGTCGAATTGCGATTGAATCTGCGTGGCGGCCTGCGCCAGCCGGTCGGAGAACATGGGTTACTGAATGTCGGCGGGGGTGGTGCCCGTGGGGTTGCCGTCGCTGTCCAGCGTGATCGCGGCGACCTTTTCCTCGGCCTCTTTCAGCTTGGCCTCGCAGCGGGCCTTGAGGGCGGCACCGCGTTCGTACAGCGTGATCGACTGATCCAGCGCCACGTCGCCGCGCTCAAGCTGGCCCAGAACCTGTTCCAGTTCGGCCATCGCCTGTTCAAAGCTCATCTCGGTCACGGGTGTGTCGGTCATCGCGGGCCTCATGGTTGTGCAAGCGTCAGCATAGCGGCCTTCGCCACCCGATGCCAGACGCCGGGACCGCAGTTTTTGTGCAGAAAGTTGCCGTCAGTCCGGAGCCAGCATATAGCCCGCGCCGCGCACGGTTTGCAGATAGCGCGGCTGTTTCGGATCGCTTTCGATCTTGCGGCGCAAGCGGGTGATCTGCACGTCGACTGCGCGCTCTTGCGCCTGTCCCCGGTCGCGGCCCAGTTCCTCGACCAGCTTGGCACGGCTGATGGGGTTGCCGGGCTGGGCGGAAAAAATCTTCATCAGCAGCATTTCGGTGCCGGTCAGGCGCACGATGTCCTGTCCTTGCCACATCTCACCGCGTTCAATGTCATAGCGGATGTCGCCCAGTTGCAGGATTTTCGGCATACTGTCCTGCGCAGGCGTGTCGGGCATACGTCGCAGTACGGCATTGATGCGCAGCAACAGTTCCTTGGGTTCAAAAGGTTTTGGCAGGTAATCATCGGCCCCGGCTTCGAACCCTTCGATGCGGGCGTCGGTTTCGCCGCGCGCGGTCAGCAGCAGGATCGGTGTCGTCTTGGTTTCGCGCAGCGACCGGCACAGGCTGAGGCCATCTTCGCCCGGCATCATTACATCAAGAATGATCATGTCGAAGTCCAGCCCCGTCAGGATGCGCCGCGCGTGTTGTGCATCGCGGGCTGCGGTCACCAGAAAGCCGTTGCGGATCAGGAACTTCTGCAACAGCGTCCGAATGCGTTCATCGTCATCGACAACCAGCAAATGCGCGTCAAAATCGCTCATGCGCCGTTTTCCTTCAGGCGGGCATAGGCGCGGCGCATTTCGGGGTCCATCATCGCCTCGAGCACACGGCGAAAGCCGCCGACGGCGTCCGGTCCGGCCTCGCGGAAGGCGGTGCGCATACGGGCGCGTTGGGCATCGGACAGTTTCTGTTCCAGGGCGTGGCCATCCTCGGTCAGGAAAAGGTGACGCTCGCGTTTGTCATGCTGGCCCACGCGGCTTTCCACCAGGCCGTCGGCAATCAGGGTGCGCAAGACGCGGTTCAAAGACTGTTTGGTGACGCCCAGAATGTTCAGCAGGTTGTTGACCGTGGTGCCCGGCGCGCGGTTGATAAAGTGGACCGCGCGGTGGTGGGCGCGGCCATAGGCAAGGTCCGCCAAGATGCGATCAGGATCGGCCGTAAACCCGCGATAGGCAAAGAACATTGCCTCAATGCCCTGCCGCAATTGTTCGTCTGTCAGGAACAGAAGGCTTTCGCCGCCCAGTCCCGCACCCATGCCGGTGTCACGCATATTCGTGGCCTCGCTCGTCCTGTGTCGTGGGCAGCTTACGTCAGTGTTGTTGACATTCCAAGTGCCAAGGGCTATCGAATCGCATGTTTTGCGCAATAAAATGTCCACACCGGACGTAAAATCGCAATATTAGGAAAAATAGGAAAAGGATGTGACCGATGTCTGGCGCATATGATGATCGTGACGGCAAGATCTGGATGGACGGAAAGCTGGTCGAATGGCGCGACGCCAATGTCCATATTCTGACCCACGCGTTGCATTATGCGTCCTCGGTCTTTGAAGGCGAGCGGTGCTATGACGGCAAGGTTTTCAAGAGCCGCGAGCATTCGCAGCGCCTGCTGAAGTCGGGCGAGCTGATGGATATGGCGATCCCCTATACGGTGGACGAGATCGAAGCCGCCAAGCGTGCGACACTGGATGCCAATGGGCTGACCAATGCGTATCTGCGCGTCGTGGCGTTCCGGGGTGCGGGCGAGGATATGGGCGTTGCCGCATCGCGCAACCCGATCCGTATGGCCGTTACCGCCTGGGAGTGGGGCAACTACTACGGCGACGCCAAGATGAAAGGCGCCAAGCTGGACATCGCCAAGTGGAAACGCCCCAGCCCCGAAACAATCCCCGTCGCAGCCAAGGCGGCAGGTCTGTATATGATCTGCACCATGTCCAAACACGCGGCAGAGGCCAAAGGGTGTTCGGACGCCATGTTCCTGGATTATCGCGGCTATGTGGCCGAGGCGACCGGCGCGAATATCTTCTTCATCAAGGATGGTGAAGTGCATACGCCGCTGGCGGATTCGATCCTGAACGGGCTGACGCGCCAGACCGTGATCGGCATGTTGGAAGACCGCCAGATCAAGGTGCACCAACGCCACATCATGCCCGAAGAACTGGAAGGGTTCGAACAGTGTTTCCTGACCGGGTCGGCGGCCGAAGTGACCCCCGTGGGCCAGATTGGCGACTACAACTTTGAAGTTGGTGCGCTGACCCGCGAAGTCGCGGAAGGCTACGAAAAGCTGGTGCGCGCTTAAGCGCCTAAGGGGGCGCTGCCCCCGGAGTTTATCCGGCAAGATGAAGATGCGGGCGCGCGCCATTGGTTTGGCCGCGCCCGTTTTAATTTAGTACAGGGCGACGGGGTTGATCATCGCCTGAACTGTGCCACGGATGCGGGCCTGGCCCAGCACGAACATGAATTCATTCACGCCGTCGTCCAGGATCGGTCCTGTGTTCATCGTCTCGAGAATGTAGATCCCGTTCTTTTGCAAGAAGATGACGTGACCATAGAATGTACCATCGCCTTCTACGGCTGGCACGGCCTCAAGCCCCCAGGTGTCCGCGCCCACAGCCATCGGGTCCAGCGACGCCACATATTCCGCGCCTTCGTTGGTCAGGCCGGGTTCACCGGACACCCAGGCGGTGGGGTCCTGTTCGAACATGCCTTGGGTCCAGCCGGTGTGGAACATGATGATATCGCCGGGGTTCATGGTGACGTTCTGCGCCTCCATCGCGGCCTTGATGTCCTCGGAGCCAAAGCCCTGACCGGCTTGCATCACGTCGGTGCCAAAGTGTTTGGCCATGTCGACGATCACGGCGCGTGCGACCAGCGGCGGCACGTCATGGGTGCCCAGTTTGGTCAGGCCGGTGATGACGCTGACCTCTTTTTCGTCCAGGCAGTTATAGTAGAGCCCATTTTCACCAAGATGGCCCAGCCCGTCCAGCTGTGACCCGATACCGATCCAGGTGTACAGGATGTCGTCGTTGTAGTTTCCGGGATAGCCGAAAGCCTCAAGCTTGACGCCGCCCTGTTGGTTCGGCTGCACCACTTGCAGGCTGAGCGAGCGCGGGGCAAAGGCGGGTGTCTTGGCGTCAATGGTGATCCCCAGCGGCATGGATTTGCCCTGTTTGATCAGCTTGGCCGCTTCCAGCGTGCGTTCGGCGCTGATGTGATTGGCGGCGCCGATGGTGTCTTCTGCACCCCATTTCGACGGGGCGCATGTGCTGTGGGCGTCCGCGAGCACGTTTGTTGCCGTCAGCGCCAGTGCTGCCACAGCGGCAAATGTTGTTTTAAATTGCATTGTTAGTCCTCCCTGAAACGTCACGAGAATCGTGTGACGCCAGGAAAGCCTATCACAGGTTGATCTACGGGCGACGTAACGCAGCGTCAGAAGTCGATGCCGCGCTGCGCCTTGATCCCCGCTTGGAAGGGGTGTTTGACCTCGGTCATTTCGGTGACCAGATCCGAATAGTCCATCAATTCAGGCTTGGCATCGCGGCCTGTCAGGATCACGCTGGTGCGGTCGCTGCGAGCCTTGAGTCCGTCGATGACCGCGTTGATGTCCAGATAATCATAGCGCAAAGCGATGTTGATTTCGTCCAGCAGGATCAGGTCATAGTCACCCGAGGCCATCATTTCGCAAGCCTTGTCATAGGCAGCGGTGGCGGCAGCAATGTCGCGGTCGCGGTCCTGGGTGTCCCAGGTGAAACCTTCGCCCATGGTGTGCCATGTCACTTCGGGTAGCTTCTTGAAGAACTGGCGTTCGCCAGTGATCCACTTGCCCTTGATGAATTGCACTACGCCGACGGTCTTGCCCCAGCCAAGCGCGCGGATGGCAACGCCGAAGGCCGACGAGGATTTGCCCTTGCCGTCACCGGTGTGAACCAGGATCAGGCCGCGACCGGGGTCTTCGGTCTGGGCGATCTTTTCGCGTTGCTTCGTTTGCAGTTCCTGCATCTTGGATTTGTGGTCGTCTGTCATGTCTTAGCCCTTTGGATCGGTCACGGCGCGGGCGCGGCCACGTTCGAGACCCAGTTGTCGTTCACGCCAGATGATCAGCACGCCGCCAGTCACCACCAGCATTGCACCGGCCACCGTGGACCATGTGGGGATTTCGCTGAAAATGACAAAGCCGATGGCGGTGGCAAAAATCAACGAGGAATAGTCGAAAGGCGCCAGCATCGAGGCCGCCCCGAAACGGAAGGCGCTGGTCATCAGGATTTGCGCAACGCCACCAATCAGGCCCGCGCCGACCAGAAGTGCGATGTTTTCAGGTGACGGCATGACCCAGCCAAAGGGCACAGTCAGCAGCGACAGCACGGTGGCGGTCAGGGAAAAGTAGAACACGATGGCAGCGGTGTGTTCGGTCTGGACCATACGGCGGATGTGGATTTGCACCAACCCACGCACCAGCGATGCGCCGAGAATGGCCAGAACGCCCATCAGGGCTGCGTGGCTCATGTCGCCGGCACCCAACGTCAGGTTTGGCCAGATCACGATCAGCACCCCGACCAAGCCCAGACCGACAGCGGTCATGCGGATGGCGCGTACTTTCTCGTTCAGCAGGAAAATCGCAAACAGGACGGTGAACAGCGGCGTGGCATAGCCGATGGCGGTCACTTCGGGCAGGGGCAGCAGGCCAAGGCCGGTAAAGGTCAGCGTCATTGCCGCCGTGCCGAACAGGCCGCGCCAGACGTGTCCCATGGGGTTCTTTGTCACCAGCCCGTGGCGCAATTCGCCGGTTTGCCACAGCCACGCCAGAATGACCGGAATGCAGAAGAACGAGCGAAAGAACACGGCTTCGCCCGACGGCACTTCGCGGACCGCGATCTTGATCATTGCGGACATCACCATGAACAGGAAAACGGACAGCAGTTTCAATGCTACAGCTGTTCCGGGGCGATGTTCGATCAAGGGTATCGGCATGCGACACCCTTGATGGGTCAGTGACCCGTTTGCAAGGGTCAGTTTAGTTTTGCGACAGCCAGTGCGGAGTTGTCGGCGGGGTTCCAGATCCAGACCTCGTCATAGTCCGAAACATTGAACGACTGACCGGCGGAATAGTCTTGGGAGCCTTCGACAGATTGCAGCGCACCCATGTCGGTATCGGCGTCGAGGGTTCCGTTGCGGCCAAAGCCCACGTGTGCGTCCGTCGCGCCGTCCAGTTTAAAGTCGCGCATCAGTGACACACCTGCGTTCGTCACAACGACAACGCCGCTGGCGGTCACGCCATTGCGCCCCTGAAAGGTGCCTTCTCGGCCAGACGTGTCCTGCGCGAATGCAGGCAGCGCCGCAGGCAGCAGGGCGCAGATGGCAAGTGCGGTGGTGATAAATCGACGGTTCATGATGCATCCTTTCGACACAACTTTGAACATATGTAGTGCAGCCCTGAGAGATTCCCAGATGCCGCCCACAGTTCGTCCATACTGTGACATTTCAGCCGATGCGCCCGCGGTTTTCGCCGATCTGCCCACCGACCTGACCGCGATGCAGCAGCATATGGTCCAGAAGTACGCAGGCCATCATCGCCTCGCCCACCGGTACGGCGCGGATGCCGACACAGGGGTCATGGCGGCCCTTGGTGATAATCTCGGTTTCCGCGCCGGCCTTGGTGATGGTCTTGCGGGTTTTCAGGATCGACGAGGTCGGTTTCACGGCAAAGCGCACGACAATGTCCTGTCCGGTGCTGATCCCACCCAGAATGCCGCCCGCGTGGTTGCTGGAATAAGACGGCTTGCCGTCGTTGCCCATGAAAATCTCGTCGGCGTTCAGCTCGCCGGTCAGCATCGCGGCGGACATGCCTTCGCCAATCTCGACACCTTTGACCGCGTTGATCGACATCATGGCGGCGGCCAGATCGGTATCAAGCTTGCCGTAAACCGGCGCGCCAAGGCCTGCGGGTACGCCGCGCGCGACCACTTCGATGATCGCACCGACGCTGCTGCCGGATTTGCGCAGGTCGTCAAGGTAGTCGGCCCAATCAGCGGCGGTTTGGGCGTCGGGAGACCAGAACGGGTTTTGTTCGATCTGGTCCCAGTCGAACCGGCTGCGGTCGATCTCGTGGGCGCCCATTCGGGTCATGTAGCCGGTGATCTGCACGTCCGGGGCAATCGCCCGGATCGCCTCGCGTGCCAGACCGCCCGCCGCCACGCGCGACGCGGTTTCGCGGGCGGACGACCGGCCACCACCGCGATAGTCGCGGATGCCGTATTTCTGCCAATAGGTGATGTCGGCGTGACCGGGGCGGAACTTGTCCATGATGTCGCCGTAGTCTTTCGACCGCTGGTCGGTGTTCTCGATCATCAGCTGCACCGGCGTGCCTGTGGTCTGGCCTTCGAACACGCCTGACAGGATGCGGACCTCGTCGGCCTCGCGGCGCTGGGTGGTGTACTTGTTCTGACCCGGTTTGCGGCGGTCCAGCCAGTGCTGGATCATCGCCGCGTCCACGGGCACGCCCGGAGGGCAGCCGTCGACCGTCGCACCCAAGGCAGGTCCGTGGCTTTCACCCCATGTGGTGACGCGGAAGAGGTGGCCAAAGCTGTTGATCGACATCGCGGTCTCCTTTGGCCCAAGGCCATAACGGCACGCGCGCATCGGCTCAAGAGTGATTGACCGGTGCGGTTCAGCCTGTACCGTTCTGAAACGCCATCGGGAGGACGCTATGACAAAACCCACACCTGTAAATGCTCGCATTGCCGGGCTGCGCGATCTTGAACCATCCGCACGGCTGGACGCGGTTTGTGCGGCGGCGGGGTTGGATCAGAGCGACCGCGCGCTGCTGTCGGGCGCGGGGGCGCTGCCGTTGGCCACCGCCAACGGGATGATCGAAAACGTGGTGGGCAAGTTCGAGATGCCAATGGGCGTCGCGACCAACTTTTGCGTCAACGGCAAGGATTACCTGATTCCCATGGTGGTCGAGGAACCATCTGTGGTGGCGGCGGCGTCCTACATGGCACGGATTGCGCGGGCCGGGGGCGGTTTTCATGCTTCGGCGGATGATCCGGTGATGCGCGCGCAGGTGCAGGTGCTGGGTGTCAGCGACCCTGCGGCGGCGCGGCTGCGGATTCTGGAACACCGCGACGAGCTGATGGCGCTGGCCAATTCAAAGGACAAGGTGCTGACCGGTCTGGGCGGCGGCTGCAAGGACATCGAGGTGCATGTGTTTGACGACACGCCGGTGGGACCGATGGTGGTGCTGCATCTGATCGTCGACGTGCGCGATGCGATGGGGGCGAACACGGTCAACACCATGGCCGAACTGCTGGCCCCCAAGGTCGAGACGATCACGGGCGGCACCGTGCGGCTGCGCATCCTGTCCAATCTGGCCGATCTGCGGCTGGTTCGGGCGCGTGTTGAACTGGAAGCGGCCGCGCTGGACACCGATGTTCTGAACGGCGCGGATGTGGCGCAAGGTATCGTCGAGGCCTGTGCCTTGGCGGTGATTGATCCGTACCGCGCAGCGACCCACAACAAGGGGATCATGAACGGCATTGATCCGGTGGTGATCGCCACCGGCAACGACTGGCGCGCGGTCGAGGCGGGGGCACATGCCTTTGCCGCGCGCAGCGGACGCTATACCGCGCTGACACGGTGGGAGCGCACCGCCAGCGGCGGGCTGAGTGGCAGTATCGAGTTGCCGATGGCGCTGGGCCTTGTGGGTGGGGCCACACGCACCCATCCGGCGGCGCAGGCGGCGTTGCGGTTGCTGAAGGTCAAGACGGCAACCGAACTGGCGCAGCTGGTTGCCGCCGTGGGTCTGGCGCAGAACATGGCGGCGCTGCGGGCCCTTGCGACAGAAGGCATCCAGCGTGGGCACATGGCGCTGCATGCGCGCAACATCGCGATCACCGCCGGGGCGACCGGTGCAGACATCGACCGTGTGGCCCGTGCCATCGTCGCGGCAGGTGACATTACGGTAGACCACGCACGCACCATTCTGGACGAAACCTGAATACGGCTTGCCTCGGCAGCCCACACACCCTAGCTATTGCAACACCTCGGGGGGCCATTGTGGCTGAGATGCGAATGATCGCGGACCCGTTGAACCTGAACCGGTTAACACCGGCGGAGGGAAGGTCTGGACATCACTCCACGCTTTGCCCTTTCGCCAGCAAATTGGAGGATGCCATGAAGCCGATCCATCTTGCAGCGGGAGTTCTTGCAGCAACCGTTGCCACCACGGCGCAGGCCGAAACGCCTGTTCTGACTGTCTATACCTATGACAGCTTTGTATCTGACTGGGGCCCCGGTCCCGTGATCGAAAAAGCCTTTGAAGAGGTGTGCGACTGCGATTTGCAGTTCGTGGGTACGGGCGACGGCGCCGCGCTGTTGGCGCGGGTCAAGCTGGAAGGTGCGCGGTCGGATGCTGATGTCGTGCTGGGACTCGACACTAACCTGACCGCTGCCGCCACCGCCACGGGCCTGTTTGCGCCGCATTCGGTCGATGTGGCCTATGACGTGCCGATGGAATGGACAGACCCGAATTTCGTGCCTTTCGACTGGGGCTATTTTGCCTTTGTCTATAACGACGGGATCACGCCGCCCAAGAATTTCCGCGAACTGGCGGACAGCGACCTGAAGATCGTCATTCAGGACCCGCGTTCGTCCACGCCCGGTCTGGGCCTGCTGATGTGGGTCAAGGCGGCCTATGGCGACGAGGCGCCTGAAATCTGGGCCGGGCTTGCCGACAACATCGTGACGGTGACCAAAGGCTGGTCCGAATCCTATGGTCTGTTTCTTGAGGGCGAGGCCGATATGGCGCTGTCCTACACTACGTCGCCTGCCTATCACCTGATTGCCGAAGAGGACGCCACCAAAATGGCAGCTTCGTTCTCGGAAGGGCATTACCTGCAGGTCGAAGTGGCGGGCAAATTGGCCGCAAGCGACCAGCCGGAGCTGGCAGATAAGTTTCTGGATTTCATGGTCACGGATGCCTTTCAGGCTGCCATTCCCACCACCAACTGGATGTATCCCGCTGTAACGCCCAAGGACGGTCTGCCCGAAGGGTTTGAAACACTGATCACCCCCGAAACGGCGTTGTTGGTGCCGTCGGATGAAGCGCCTGCACTGCGGGACGAAGCGTTGCAGGAATGGCTGCAAGCCCTGTCCAAATAAGCCGCACAGGCGGTATTGGCGCTGCGACATTGGTCGTGGCGCTGATCGCTGCCGCGCTGGGCGCGGTGGCGTGGCGGGCCGAGGGGGGATATTCCCTTGGGCCTGCCGATTGGGCTGCGGTGCGTTTCACCCTGTGGCAGGCGTTTCTGTCGGCGCTGATCTCGGTCGCGCTGGCGGTGCCGGTGGCGCGCGCGCTGGCCCGTCGGCGGTTTGCCGGGCGCGGGGTGCTGATTGCCCTGCTGGGTGCTCCGTTTATCCTGCCGGTGATTGTCGCGGTGCTGGGGATTCTGGCGGTTTTTGGTCGTGGCGGTTGGGTGAACCAGCTGCTGGGGCATTGGGGTTTCGCTCCGCTGTCGATCTACGGGTTGGGCGGCGTGCTTCTGGCCCATGTGTTTTTCAACCTGCCGCTGGCGACGCGGCTGATCCTGCAAGGCTGGCAAGGCATTCCGGCGGAACGCTTCCGGTTGGCGGCGCAATTGGGGCTGACCCCGCGCATGGTGTTCCGGGTGCTGGAATGGCCGGTGCTGTTGCGCGTGGTGCCGGGCGCGCTGGCTTTGATATTCGTGATCTGTCTGGCCAGTTTTGCCGTGGCGCTGACGCTGGGCGGAGGGCCACGCGCGACCACGATCGAGCTGGCCATCTATCAGGCGTTTCTGTTCGATTTCGACCTTGGCCGAGCGGCGATGTTGTCGCTGATGCAGCTTGGCATGGCGGGCGCCGCAGCGGTTTTGGCGCTGTGGCTGGTGCCGCAAGTGTCGCTGACGGGAGGTATGGGCCGGATGGTACGCCGTTGGGATGCACCGACGGGGGTGTTGCGTTGGGTCGATGCGGCGCTGATCGGGCTGGCGGCGGGGTTCCTGCTGGTGCCACTGCTGTCTGTCGTACTGTCCGGGTTACCGGGGATCACGGCATTGTCCGCGAATGTGTATCGCGCGGCGTGGTCTTCGATCTGGGTGTCCTGCGTCAGCGTTTGCGTGCTTCTGGCGCTGGCCCTGCCGATGGCGGGCTGGATCGGCACCAGCCGTCGCGGCGGGGTCGAGGCGGCTGGGCTGCTCGGTTTTGCCGCGTCGCCGCTGATGATCGGGACCGGATGGTTTATCCTGATCTATCCTTTTGCCGCGCCGGCATCGCTGGCCCTGCCAGTCACTGCGCTGGTCAACGCGTTGATGGCGTTGCCATTCGCCCTGCGCATACTGGTGCCGGGGGTGCGTGACGTTTTGGCGACCCAAGGGCGGCTGAGCGCGGCGCTGGGCCTGCGCGGCTGGCGGCTGTGGCTGTGGGTGATCCTGCCGGGGGTGCGCCCGCAAGTGGGCTTTGCCGCGGGGCTGGCGGCGGCGCTGTCGATGGGGGATCTGGGCGTGATCGCCCTGTTTGCCGATCAGGACCATGCGACGCTGCCCTTGCAGATGTACCGTCTGATGGGGGCCTATCAGATGCAGGCGGCGGCGGGGGCCGCGCTGTTGTTGATATTGCTCGCCTTCGGGGCGTTCTGGATGTGTGATGCTTGGGGGCGACGTGGTGCTGTATCTGAATGACGTATTGATCGAACTGGGCGATTTCAGCCTGCGAGCCGACCTGTCGGTGCCTGCGGGGCGCAAGGTGGCGATCATCGGGCCATCGGGTGCGGGCAAGTCGACACTGGTGGGGGCGGTGGCGGGCTTCGTGCCGCTGGCGCGGGGCACCGTGACGATGCAGGGGAAGGATATGACGCATGTCGCCCCCGACAAACGTGGCATGGCGATGTTGTTTCAGGACGGCAACCTGTTCCCGCATCTGACGGCGGCGCAGAACGTGGGCTTGGGCCTGCGCCCCGCGCTGCGCCTGACGGCGGAGGAGCAGGGGCAGGTGCGCGATGCGCTGACGCGGGTCGGGCTGGCGGGGTTCGAGGATCGCACGCCCGCCAACCTGTCCGGGGGTCAGCAAAGCCGCGCGGCGCTGGCGCGGATGTTGGTGCAGGGTAAGCCGCTGATGCTGCTGGACGAACCGTTCGCGGCACTCGGGCCTGCGTTGCGGGATGAAATGTTGGATCTGGTCGGCACCGTCGCCGCCGACACGGGCGCTGCGGTCATGATGGTCACCCACGCGCCACAAGACGTGCGCCGCTTTGCCGATGATGTGATCTTTGTCGAAGGGGGCATGGCCCATGCACCACAGGCAGCGGGGGCGTTGATGGACAACCCGCCGCCTGCTTTGAGGGCCTATCTGGGCTAAGCCGCCGCGACACTACGCAGGCTGCTGCGCGCCTTGAGGATGCCCAAAGCTGCGTGCGCGGCCTCGCGGCCCTTGGACACGAAGTGATCGGCGTAGATCGCCTTGTGATGATCGGTTTCCTGAAAGTGGTGTGGCGTCAGCGACACCGACAGGACGGGCACACCGGTGTCCATTCCTGCGCGCATCAGCCCGTCGACCACGGCGCTGGCGACAAAGTCGTGACGATATATACCACCGTCCACCACCAGCGCGGCACAGACGACGGCATCATAGCGGCCCGTCGCTGCCAGATCGCGCGCCATCAGCGGCATCTCGAACGCGCCGGGCACGTCGATCACGTCGATCTGGGCGCGGGGGATAACCTCGGAAAATCCGTCCAGCGCGCGGTCGACGATATCGGCGTGCCAACGAGCCTGAACATAAGCGATGCGGGTGTGTGTCATAGTAATCTCCTATCGTAACAGACACGTCACCCAAGGCGATTACATGCCACAGCTGCGCCACAGAGCACAGACATGACACGTTCTCTTTCATCCGGACTATGACCGTCGGCTCCGGCATCTCACCGGATCTGCTGACACGCCTGCGATGCAAGCGCCGCTCGCGGGCTTACGGGTCATGCCCGCATACCGCCGGTGGGGAATTGCACCCCGCCCTGAGAACAGGGTTAGATTGTCAAAAGCAGGCAAAGGCTGCAATAGGAACCGTGGCTTTTGAACGGGACGTTATTCATGCACCCTAATCCGGTTTTTCACGACGCTGACGCGGCGCGCAATCTGGCCTTTGCCCGTGACCGTGGTTTTGGCGTGCTGGCGATGAATGCGCCCGACGGGCCGCTGATCAGCCACGTACCTTTCGTGTTGTCCGATGACGGGGCCAGCGTGGCACTGCATCTGGTGCGCTCCAATCCCATCGCGCGGCTGCTGGCCAGCCCGCAGCCGGTGCGTTTGGCGGTCAGTGGTGGCGACAGCTATGTGTCGCCCGACTGGTACGAGGTGCCCGATCAGGTGCCGACGTGGAATTACGTCGCCGTGCATCTGACTGGAATGCTGGAATTGCGCCCGCAGGACGAGCTGCGCGCGCTGCTGGACCTACAGTCGGCGCATTTCGAAGATCGGTTGCAGCCCAAGGCACCCTGGACCACGGACAAGATGGACGCCACCGCGCTGGAGCGGATGATGCGCCAGATCGTGCCATGCCGGATCACGGTAACCGGTGTGGATGGCACATGGAAGTTGAGCCAGAACAAACCTGATGACGTGCGATTGCGCGCAGCGGGCGGGGTCGAGGCCTTTGGCGTGGGCAGCGATCTGGCGGTACTGGCCGCGCTGATGCGTGGTGCGGGCTCGGGTGATTAGATGCGCGTTTGACTGTCGCGCGGCCTTCGTTAGGGTGACGCAACATTCAAGGGAGAGAGCCGAATGAAGCTGTTGATGTCCGGGGCGTCGCCCTTTGTCCGCAAGGTCCTGGTGGTGTTGCGCGAGACGCAGCAACTGGACGATGTCGAGATCGTCAATGTGACCACTGCCCCCGGTGCCACGCCTGCCGAACTGGCCGCGGCGAACCCGATTGGCAAGATCCCGGCGCTGGTGCGCAACGGCGGTGCGACGCTGTATGACAGCCGGGTTATCACGCGGTTTCTGGACGACCGGGCCAAGGCGGGCCTCTATCCCGCGACAAACCCCTGGGAGACGCTGACGCTGGAAGCCACCGGCGACGCGATCATGGAAGCAGCGGTCAGCATGGTTTACGAGCGGCGCCTGCGCGATCCCGCGCAGCAGTCGGACACATGGGTCGAAAACCAGTGGGAAAAGGTGTCGCGCGGGCTGGATGCGCTGGACAACCGCTGGATGGCGCATCTGCACGGGCCATTGGATATTGGTCATATCGCAGTCGGCTGTGCGCTGGGCTATCTGGACTTCCGCCACGAGGATCGCAACTGGCGCAAGGGCCGCGATGCTTTGGCCGCTTGGGCCGCCAAATTCAACGCGCGCGATTCGATGCAAGCGACTGTACCCTAAGGCACAAGGGGCGAATCCTGCGTTTCTGTGCGTCACAGGCTGATAAAGTTCCCACATGTGGCGACATGCGACATCAATGATGCTGGACTGGACAGGTTCACCCCGTTAGATACGCCCCGAGGAAGGCCGCGCTTTGTTGCGTGGCCCCATTGGCGAATGACCCCCGAGGGTCAAGAGAGTTGGAGAAAACCCCGTGTCCCACACAGATGAACACGACGGCAACCGGCGCGATTTCCTGTACTACGCAACGGCGGGTGCAGGTGCAGTAGCGGTAGGTGCTGCCGTCTGGCCGCTGGTCAATCAGATGAACCCCTCGGCGGACGTTAAGGCGCAGTCGTCGATTCGCGTGGACGTGTCAGGCGTGGCGCCGGGCACACAGTTGACCGTGAAATGGCTGGGCAAGCCCGTGTTCATCCGTCTGCGCACCGAGGCCGAAGTGGCCGCGGCGAACGAGGTTGATCCGGCAACGCTGCCCGATCCGATTGCGCGCAACGCGAACATCGCGGCTGATGCGCCCGCCACCGACCCGAACCGGTCGCTGGTTCCGGTCGGCGGCGACGCAAATGCCGACAGCGAATGGCTGGTGATGATGGGCGTTTGCACGCACCTGGGCTGTGTGCCCTTGGGCGACGCGGGCGACTTTGGCGGCTGGTTCTGCCCCTGCCACGGTTCACACTACGACACAGCGGGCCGTATCCGCAAAGGGCCAGCACCGCAGAACCTTCCGGTTCCTGTGGCTGAATTCGTGGACGCAACCACGATTAAACTGGGTTAAGGGAAGGGAACGCAATGTCTGGAATTCCTCACGACCATTACGAACCGAAAACCGGCGGAGAAAAATGGCTGCACAGCCGTCTGCCCGTTGTCGGTTTGCTGTACGACACATTGATGATCCCCACACCCAAGAACCTGAACTGGATGTGGATCTGGGGCATCGTTCTGGTGTTCTGCCTGGTCTTGCAAATCGTCACCGGTATCGTTCTGGTGATGCACTATACACCGCACGTCGACATGGCATTCGCCAGCGTCGAGCATATCATGCGTGACGTGAACGGCGGCTATATGCTGCGGTACCTGCACGCAAACGGCGCTTCGCTGTTCTTTGTGGCTGTTTATGCCCACATTTTCCGCGGTCTGTACTACGGGTCCTACAAGGCCCCGCGCGAGATCACATGGATCATCGGTATGCTGATCTATCTGCTGATGATGGCAACCGGCTTTATGGGCTATGTTCTGCCCTGGGGTCAGATGTCGTTCTGGGGCGCCACGGTTATTACCGGCCTGTTCGGCGCGATTCCGTTCATTGGTGAAGGTCTGCAAACCTTCCTGCTGGGCGGGCCTGCGGTGGACAACGCCACGCTGAACCGTTTCTTCAGCCTGCACTACCTGCTGCCGTTCCTGATCGCGGGTCTGGTCATCGTTCACGTCTGGGCCTTCCATTCGACCGGCAACAACAACCCCACGGGCGTTGATGTGCGCAAAGGATCGAAAGAAGAAGCCGAGAAAGACACGCTGCCCTTCTGGCCCTATTTCGTGATCAAGGACCTGTTCGCGCTGGCCGTCATTCTGGTGGTGTTCTTTGCGGTCGTCGGCTTTATGCCGAACTACCTGGGCCACCCGGACAACTACCTGGAAGCCAACCCGCTTTCGACACCTGCGCACATCGTGCCCGAATGGTACTTCCTGCCGTTCTACGCGATCCTGCGGGCGTTCACTTCGGAAGTGTGGGTCGTTCAGATCGCGTCCTTCGTGACCGGCGGCATCATCGACGCCAAGTTCTTTGGTGTTCTGGCGATGTTCGGTGCGATTGCCGTTATGGCGCTGGTGCCGTGGCTGGATACATCTTCGGTACGGTCGGGCCGCTATCGCCCGATGTTCAAGATGTGGTTCGCGCTGTTGGTCGTCGACTTTCTCGCACTGATGTGGCTGGGGTCGATGCCTGCGGAAGAACCCTACGCCAGCTTCTCGCTGATCGCGTCGGCCTATTGGTTCGCCTATTTCCTGATCATCCTGCCGCTGCTGGGTGTGATTGAAAAACCCGATGCACAGCCCGCGACAATCGAAGACGACTTTGCCGCAAAAGTGGCCAAGACCGGTTCGGCCAAGGCCGACGCCGCGTCGCAGCCTGCGGAATAAGAGGATGAGCACCATGTTCAAGAAAATCGCACTTGGCGCTGCTGTGGCCTTTGGTCTGGCAGGGGGCGCTTATGCCGCTGGCGGCGGAGGGCATGTCGAGAACTTCGATTTCCCGTTCGACGGTCCGTTTGGCACCTACGACACCAACCAGCTGCAGCGCGGCCTTCAGATCTACACCGAGGTATGCTCGGCCTGTCACGGTCTGAAGTTCGTGCCGCTGCGGACCCTGGCGGATGAGGGCGGGCCTCATCTGCCCGAAGATCAGGTGCGCGCCTATTCCGAACAGTTCGAGGTTTTTGATCCTGAACTGGACGACATGCGCCCCGGCAAGCCGGTGGATCACTTCCCCGTATCCGCATTGGAGAACGCGCCCGACCTGAGCCTGATGGCCAAGGCGCGCGCGGGGTTCCATGGTCCCTATAACCTGGGGATCAACCAGTTGATGAACGGCATCGGTGGCCCTGAATATATTGCCACCCTGCTGATCAGCTACGAAGACGCACCCAGCTGCGCCCCTGCGGATTTCCCCGGACACTACAACACCGCATTTACGGCAGGTGGTTATCCGGAAGAGTGCAAGGACGAGGACGGGCACCATATGTACCCGGGCAGCTGGATCGCCATGGCCCAACCGCTGAGCGGCGAGGATGTCGAGTTTGCCGATGGCCACTCGAACGAACTGCACCACGAAGCGCAGGACGTTGCGGCGTTCCTGATGTGGACCGCTGAACCCAAGCTGTCGCAGCGCAAACAGGCTGGCTTTGTCGGCGTTGTGTTCCTGACGCTGCTGTCGGTTCTGCTGTACCTGACCAACAAGCGCATCTGGGCGCCGGTCA
Source organism: Pseudosulfitobacter pseudonitzschiae (assembly GCF_900129395.1). GTDB lineage: Bacteria > Pseudomonadota > Alphaproteobacteria > Rhodobacterales > Rhodobacteraceae > Pseudosulfitobacter > Pseudosulfitobacter pseudonitzschiae. The sequence continues at coordinate 10,159 of NZ_FQVP01000004.1, read as the reverse complement.
AGAAAAAGTACAAGCGCAAGGATTGATCCTGACGCCTTGGACGACATGACAAACCCCCGCGCTGGCAACAGGGCGGGGGTTTTCGTTGTCTGGCGTTCGGTGAGGTGTGTCAGGCCAGCAGGTGACTGTCCGCCATACCTGTGATGCGGGCGGTGACGATGCTGCCTTCGGTCCGGGGCGCGTCGAAATGCACTTCGGTGAATTGCGCCGTGCGGCCCATATGCGGGCTTTCCATAAGGATCTGGTGGGTGCGGCCCATCTGTGCGCTCAAGTGGCGCTGAACCTGCGCTGCACCGGCCTCTCGCAGCCGTGCGGCACGTTCCTTGATCGCGCGGCCGTTCACTTGCGGCATCCGCGCCGCAGGGGTTCCGGGGCGCGGCGAATAGGGAAAGACATGCAGCCACGTCAGGTCGCATTCTTCGACCAGTGCCAGCGCGTTTTCAAAATGCGCTTCGGTCTCGGTCGGGAAGCCCGCGATGATGTCGGCACCAAAGGTCATGTCTGGCCGCAGTGCGCGCGCCTCTTGGGCAAACCGGATGGCATCACCGCGCAGGTGTCGGCGCTTCATCCGTTTCAGGATCAGGTCGTCGCCGTGTTGCAGCGACAGGTGCAGGTGCGGCATCAACCGCTGTTCCGTGCCAATCGCCTGCATCAATGCCTCGTCCACCTCAATCGAATCAATCGAGCTGATGCGCAGGCGGGGCAGGTCGGGGACCAGTTTGAGAATACGCATCACCAGATCGCCCAGACGTGGCGCGGCAGGCAGGTCGGCGCCCCAGGACGTCAGATCAACGCCAGTCAGCACCACCTCGTTATAGCCGCGGTCCACAAGACGCTTGATCTGGTCCACCACGACCCCCGCAGGCACCGAACGCGAGTTGCCGCGACCGTAGGGGATGATGCAGAAGGTACAGCGGTGATCACAACCATTCTGGACCTGCACATAGGCGCGGCTGCGGGTGCCAAAGCCGTCGATCAGGTGGCCTGCGGTTTCGGTCACCGACATGATGTCGTCAACCTGCACAGGTTCGGTGCCAAAGTTGCCGGCAAGGCCGGACCATGTGTTCGCCTGCATCTTCTCGGTGTTGCCGATCACCGCGTCGACCTCGGCCATGTTGGCGAAGGTGTCTGGCTCGGTCTGGGCCGCGCAGCCAGTGACGATCAGGCGGGCGTTCGGATTGGCCTTGCGCAGCTTGCGGATGTCCTGACGGGCCTTGCGCACCGCCTCGGCGGTGACGGCGCAGGTGTTGACCACCACGGCGTCTTGCAGCCCTGCACCCTCGGCCAGTTCCTTCATCGCCTCAAGTTCGTAAGCGTTCAGGCGGCAGCCGTGATTCGAGAAGATCGGGGCGCTCATGTCAGGCTGTCCAGAAACGCCTGCGTCAGTTCGCCCGAAAAGACGTGCATGGTGGCACCGGTCATCCAGACGCCATCGTCGCGCCATTCGACGCGCAGTTGCCCGCCGTCCAGGTCAATGACCACATCACGCCCTGTCAGGCCACGACGTGCCGCTGCCACTGCGGTGGCGCAGGAGGATGAGCCAGAGGCCAGTGTCAGCCCCACGCCACGTTCCCAGACACGCATACGGATGCGGTCGGGACCGGTGATCTGCGCAACCTGGACGTTGGTGCGTTGCGGGTACAGCGGGTGGTGTTCGATGCGGGGGCCAAGTTCCGTCAGATCCACGGCTTCGGCGTCGTCCACGAAAAAGGTGCAGTGCGGATTGCCCATGCCGGTGGCCGTGGGCGTGCCATCAATTGGCAGCTCCAGCGTGTCCATCTCGTGGGCCAGCGGAATCTCGGTCCAATCCAGTTGTGGGTGGCCCATGTTGACCGAGGTGATTCCGTCGCCCATGTCGCGCGCGGCCAGATCGCCACGATCCGTGGTCAGGTGCAGTGTCTTGGCGCCGGATTCGTCCATCAGGTAGCGCGCGATGCAGCGTGTCGCATTGCCGCAGGCGGCGGACAGCGATCCGTCCGAATTGTAAAAGGTCAGGTGCGCGTCACCCGCCCCGTTGCCGATCACGGCCAACTGATCGAATCCCACACCACGGTGCCGGTCACCCAAGGCTTGGGCCAATGCAGGCGTGATCGCCATGTCATGCGCACGCGCGTCAACAACCACAAAGTCGTTGCCCAGCCCGTGCATCTTCATGAAGGGCAAATTTGTTCGAGAATCCTGTGCCATTTCGCGCATATAACCCCGCACCTGAAATGAATCCAGTACTCGGCAAATAAAGTTGGTGAATAGGGCTTGACCACCCCGCCAACTCTTTCTAGTTAGGCCGCCTAGTGGGCCGTTAGCTCAGTTGGTAGAGCAACTGACTTTTAATCAGTAGGTCGTTGGTTCGAACCCAACACGGCTCACCACTTTCTCCCACCATATCAATCCCTTACGGGGTGCTAGCTGATGCCAATCCGCCATGCACCGCTGTTTGGGGGACATATGGGGGACAAGTGGTGGGATTATGCCCGGGTATATCGGTTTTGATCTGCACGCGACGAATCAGGTCCAGTTAGGCGCTTCATAGATGGACGAATGCGGGTTTTGCATTTCAGATTAACACATGGGCTTCCGTCGTGCGCTGCGTTGGGCAGTTGTCTTGGCACGGGACGTTTCGTCAATCAGAAACGAGCTGGCGACAATGCTTACGCAATTAGGGCTAGTCGACTTGTGCGAGAGCTAGGCCAAAACTCCCATCGAAGCAAATCATGCGCCCGTCACCGAACTCATGATGGTGCTTGAACAGGCCAGGCCAAATGTTGAATAGTCGGACTTCTGGGCCGTGTTTCCCAATACGCGTCGTAACCAGGACGAAGGGTTTGTCAGCATCGGGCAGCACATAAATGCACCGATACCGGGGCTTGCCATCTTGCGTGAAGCCGATCAAATCATAGTCGCAATGGAACCGTATGCCTTTTGCGAGCCAATCTTTCACACCATCGATGGTTATCAGCGAGAGCGGCTCTCCGTTCTTGAGCAGTAGCTTGTCTGGATTGTTGGTCATGTCTTTTCAATCGCAGTTGGATGGGTCCCAATATGTCATATTGGATAAAGGCACTAAACTACGTAAGCCATCACCAATGCAATGCGACTATGGCCAACGGCGCTGATCTGTTGTGTCGGAACCTGAGAAGCTACACATGAAGACAACCATGCTCAGCTGCGTAGTTGTCCAGCCATGCGAAGGATGACAAGGCTGGGTAGTGTTCGTATGCTTCTGTCAAAACGGCCCTGTTTCCATTCTTGGCTGCTTCGTTCACCCAGTACTCTCATCGAGGCCGAAAGCTGTGACATCTAACTTTCCGTGGATCACGTCAGAATTTGATCCGAGCATCAGGTACCGACAGGATGACTTTTCACTGCAGTTTTCTGCCGTGGGAGAGGATGGGCTTTTCCTCAGCTTCCAACCTGAAGCGAGAAGTGGCGAGATTTGGATAAGCGGAATGGTCTACCCGCCAGAAGGCCTTGATTACTTGGTGAGAGCATTTGAGGTGGCGGCGGCCGATTTTGATACGACCATAGCCCAAAAAATTGTGAGAATGACAAGCATTGCTTCTGTTTCATCTGAAAGGGCCGAAGTAGTTGACGCATATGCTAAAAAGCGCAAAAGTTTGAAGGCTGTAGTTGAAAGGTTGGGAAGGCAGTATGGCGACTGTTATCTGGACGAAAGCCGTCCTGGAAAGTTCGATTTAGTCATGAAGGTACTGTGAGTTTTTCGGCGCGTCTCTGTAGGGCTTCCGAATGGCTGAAGCTCCAACGCCTGATTTGGTTGGCCTTGCTTACCTTCGCAGTGCTAGGTTTCGTCGTATCTATCAGCGCCTATACCGTGAGGCTCTTAGATGGATCGGGGCTGGTTTGGGCGTCATCTCTCTCTGCTACTTTGGAGAGACAGCTTAGGGTTGACGAAGACCTTCAAGACTTCCTTCTTAAAGTGTCAATTTTTTTCATTGGTCTATCTTGGCCTTACCTCTTCGTCGTTTGCCGCCAAAGAGTGGCAGTTTTGCAAGCGTTGGCATCGGGCTATTGGAAAAATTACCTCCACGCATTTCTGCATGCTGATGTTAACCTTTATATACTTCCTCCGACTGATTTGATTTGTCGTGATCCTGCAGAGTTCGTTGCACTCGCGAAGGCCCGCCTTGAAATTGAATGTGAAGTTGAATTCATAGAAACCAGCATACCCGAAGCTGGGAGGACCGCGCTTGTTGCTCATATCGATGGTAAGCCACTCCCTATCGCTGTGGATATGTGCCGAAACTTGCATGTTTTAGGGGACATTATCTCCAAGGAGATGAGTCGGCCTCTTGGGGGAACCTTCTGTACCGTAGAGACAAAATTCGAATATCTCTCAAAGCAGTTCTTCGCGACTTTGGAGAGCGAATGGGCGTCTTACAACAACCTTTCGCAGTCGTATTTTATATTGGATGGTATATCCGATCCTCGCTTAAAACGTGCTATTGAACTATCCATCGAAGCTAACCTGCCGCCAAAAAAATGCTAATGCTCACCCGGTAGCTTAGAGAATACCTGCATGACCTCAGCACTTGGCCTTGCAAGAGGGGATCTGGGGAGAGTTGTGTCGGTTGTTGGTCTTCCTTTCTCCCGCCAGTTTTTTGGGTCCTCCTTATCACGAATCGCTTTAAATCTCGCAATGTTTTGCTCTGAACAATCATCACGCTCAGGCGACAGCTGTGAGAAGCACTGCTGAACCTGCATTTCTCTCACCGCCTCAGCGAGGTGCCCATATGTGTTCATCACGGTCAACGTGTTGGCATGCCCCAACTGTTTGGCAACTGTGTCGAGCGACGCGCCGTTAGCAACAAGATCACTGGCATAGGTATGTCGGAGGCCATGAAACACGAATTCCTTTGGGAGCTTCGCTTTCGCGACTGCGGTGCGGAACTGTAAGGTGTGCTGCCGCTTCCAAGGCTTTTGCTCTGTGGACAAGAAAATGTGGCTCATGGGGTCTTTCCCTTGGCAGGCGTTCAGGAAGAAGGTCATGCCTTCAGCGGGCAAAAACACAAACCTTGCCGGGCCTCTCTTGAACGCCTTCACGGATATGCCGAATCCATCCCGCGCCACGTCTTCGACCCGCAACTCGCCAAGCTCACCCACGCGGCAACCGGTGTAGAGTGCCGCCAGCACAAGTTGACGCAATGAGGGACCGCAGGCTTCGATAAGGCTGGCGCACTCGGTTCGCGTCAGAAAGATGGTGCGCGGTTGATGATTCACGGAGACCCTGTTGAGGCATTTCCATGAGCGTTCCGATTGCAGGCGTCCGCTCTCCCAAGCATATCGGAACACGGTCCTAAGAATCGTGACTAACGAATTGAATGTGCGTTTGCGCCTTCGGATCTCATCAGTTGTGAGCGTGTCCGGGTCAACTCTTGAGCGAGGGTTTTCGAAGCCGCGCTTGGGCGGGCGCTCCAGCACAGTTTGTGCTAATGCTTGAAGGTGCCTTGCGCTGAATTCTTCGATTGGGATGCCGCTGATTTCGGGCACCAGATGGTAATTCATCAGGGTCAAATTATTGTAGTGGCCCCCTGGTGAGCGGGCCAGCTTTGACCATTCCAAATAATCTGCCATCGCGTGACCTACCGTATAGGTATCTCCGATTGGGCAGACGCAAAGTCTCGTGACGCGACCCACTTGCTCTGGCGTCACGGACAAAGCGGATACGGCACCGGTTTCAAACCACTCGAACGCACGTGAGATTGCCAGGTCATATGTGATTGACGGCTTACTCAGGTCGAGCGCGGGGCCGAGGCATTTCTGACGGTATTTGCCATCAGTGCGCAGCGTTCGAGCAACCCAGTTGCAGATTCTGTCGTCAGGCCTGTGTACCCCGATGTGCCTGCCTTTGAGCAACACATGCCAGTACGGATATTCTCTGTGATCAAGGCCGGTGATTTGTGCGGTCGATTGAAAAGGGCAGTTTGTTACGGTGCCATTTTCACCAGTTGCGTGGGCGGTCTGCTCAAGGGTGTTCATCATTGTCAGGCTCCAGAGTGGAAAGCTGACGAAGCCTGCCGCAGACTCGCGCTAAAAGATATGCGAGGCTTCACGAAGTACGGTTTCTGCGCCAAACAAAGTTCAGAAGCCTTTCCCGCGCCGTCTGCGTCGGCTGCGAGGGGAGTTCGAAATAGACCCGCGCCTCCTCAGTTAATCCATACATTTCGACGTACCTTATCAAAGCTCTTTCGAGCATTCTTATCCGCTTTGCTTGGGTCACCTTGCGCCTCCTTGAAAAGGGCATGGTCAGCGAAAAAGGTTACCAAATGGTAAACCCCATTCAATTGGCTCCGAAAGAGAATCAACTGTGCGCCACCACCAAGGGTGGATCTGCTGGAAACGACCTCATATCGAACCACTTGAAACGCGTCCCGTCTGCGTTGCGCTGGTCGCCCATAACTATGCTGGGCGCGTTGGCGCGGTGCCGGATCAGCCCTGCCCGGAACGCCCGCAGGTCAATCAGTGACCATGCCTCCAAGCCCGTCTGTGACGCGTTGGAGTGGCCGTAGAACATCCAGTCGCCGTTACCGTTCACAATCTTGGAAAGCTCTGTCTGCGCCCCTGATGAGACCGCTGAGCGGATAGTGAACTGGTGGGGATACCGCTGTGCATAGCCTGGACGCCGAACACGTGCTGCAACCCGCATATCGCGGGCATCCAACATCATCAGGTCGGTGGCATGGAAGTGGTCAGCAGGATCGGGGGCCGTCTCCAACAGATAGCCCCCGATCAGTTGCTTGATTTCAGGCAAAAACCTGTCGGACCAATTCCGATTGTGGGTGTAGCAATTCATTGTTTCAAAATCCTGTCGCGGTAATCGCCCGCACCATCAAATAGGGTGCGGGCGTCGAAGGGCGGGTTTAGTTGGCCTCTGCTCCCTCCTTTCTCAGGTAGGCAAGCACGGCCCGCAGTGCTTTCGAGTAATCAGGGTCAAAGCACTCACCTGCACAGTCTTCCACGCACCATTGCAACATGGCCGCAGCGTCTGCGTCGCTTTGAGGTGTGGAGCATGCAATTTGCTCACCCAGCCGCCCGATTAGCTCGTCAATTACCACGAGTTCTTCTGGCTCACCCGAGTGCTTCGGCACAAAAGCTTTGAGAACGGCGTCACGGCCTGTGCGGGCGGCTTTCCATTGGCCGAACAGCTTGGCTGCACCATCAGCATGGCTGTTGTCTCGCATCCGGCGATTTGCCGTTTCTTCCAGCTGTTCGAGCGCGAGGATCAGGCCATCAGTCTTGTCACTTGCCATCTTCACGGTGTTTGCTGTTGCCCCTCCGTCGCCGGGCAAGTCCGTAGCACCGCATTCGAGGGAACGAATGCAGACACGCAACAGGCTGCTGACGTCGTATGCACTGGCAATGGTTTGCGTGAGGGTCATGGTCATTGGATTGCCTCCCCAGCGATAAGCCGCGCGCCTGTGCGCAGGTTGAGCATGGCGATGTAGGCAGGATTGCGCATTGAGTCCTGCCAATCTGGCGATCCCATATGTGAGCATGGCCCCTCTGATTCCCAATGCAAGTTGGCCAGTGCGGCAAGCCCATCGGCAGTGGTTGGCACGTGCTGCAGCATTTTGGCTTCGAGCTGGTGCAATTCCTCAATCATGTCTTCCAGCAGCGGATCACTGCCGTGTGTGTTGTTGATGAGTTTGCGCAACGGGCGGCACCGGGCATCGAGGCGCACAAGTGGGTCGCAATCAGGATCGGTCAGACGCTCGATGTCTGCTAGGATAGATGCAATCGCTTCATCTGTGGTGCCTTCGCAAAGTAATGCTTTGATTTTGCGTAGGGCGTCGATGGGACTTTGCGGCTTGATCAACTCTAGGTCGCGTTCTGCGTCACGGACGGCCTCTGCCGCTGCTGCAACGGCCAAATCTTTCGCGGGTGGGGACTTGTCCCCGTTTGCGGTCTGTTCGGCCTCCTCCGCAACGATAGCAGCCATATGGGCGGCGTGGGCGTCGGATAAAGCGCGAAGTGCGAGTTTAAGGTTACTCATGAGTTTTTCCTTTCAATTGTAGCGTTCGGCCACGGTTGTATGGTCGTTGGTAAGTTAAGCGCGGTATTCGTGGACAATCCCGTCAACCGCGATTCGTAAGATAGTCGCCAGATTTACGGATCGGGGCGCACGGGCATTTGCATCCCAGACAGGCTGCAGGTGAGGGTGGCGGGCTTTGCGCGTCTGTGCGGCCCGTTTTCCGGCGTCTGTGGCATTATCGCCTTTGATGTGGTGTTGCAGGGTCGCTGGCTTCACCTGCATCGTGCGTTCGGTGCCATCTGCCTTGGTGAAGGTAACGGCACAGAAGCGGCCACCGGCAGAGGCGATCAAGTTGCGCTTTTCGTTGTAGTCGGGCGCTGCGGCTTCGTGATCCTCGGCGGCGCGAAGTGCTGCGCGCAGAACACCGATGCGGGCATAGTCGGCCTGCGTCCAGCGGTCCTTGCCTTCGAGCGCAGCAATGGCTTCACGGGTGCGGGCAACTTCGGGGCTTTGCGCTTTCGACTGCTGTTCGACTTGCGCGATTGCCAGCTTGTGCTTGGCCTCACTCCATGCGGCACGAAGTGCGCGGCGCAGGATCGTGCGCAATCCATAGAGCGCCACATTGGCGCGGCGGACGGTTTCCCATGCGTGGGTCATAATGGCGGTGCGATTGAATGTGGCTGCGGTTGTCATAGCGATTGCCTTCCTAAGATGATAGAAATACTATAAAGTTGAGCGCAATCGAAGTCAATAGAATTTCTATCATGTTGGGCAGGTGAATGACAGGCGAACAAGTTCGAGCGGCAAGGGCCTTGCTCAAATGGTCAGCAAGTAAGCTTGCTGAAGTAAGCGGGGTCAGCTACCCAACCATACAGCGGCTAGAAAGCAAGAATGGCCCTTTGGCCGGGTACGCTGATACGCATGATGCGATCCGCAAGGCCCTAGAAGGCCAAGGAATCCAGTTCTTAGACGGTGGGGAAGTTGCAGCTGGACCTGGTGTTGCCGTGACCTCGCCAGCATCGACAAATGGTGCAAGCGATGATTGACATCAAGATAATCGAGAGCCCGCTTAGCCAGTCAGTGACGGTGGAGGGACATCGCTTCAACATCCAGATTTACCGTGGACAGGAAACGTCGTGGACGCTCGAAATTGTCAATTCGAATGGAACCAGCTTCGTCTGGGATGAGTTGTTCCAGACTGGAAAAGACGCTCTCCGAGCCGCGCTGGCTGACTTCAAGAACAGTCAGTTGAAGATTTTCTAAGCTGAAACATGTGGAAAGCAGGAAAGTGAACGCACTGCTATCGAAGTTGAAAGCTTATTCGCAAGCTCTGTGGCCGCGCCGTGGTGAAGGAAACGCACTCTATGGTTTATTTACTTTTTTGGCGGTGTGTCTATGGATTTCGGCCTTCTCAGGATACCTGATGTGGGGCAGGCCTTGATGACGGCAACTTGATGCTCGCGTAAATGCTCATCCAACAAGCCTGCATTTTCAGAATTTTCTACCCAAGCAATCTCACGGCGACCTGTTGGCGGTGATCGGCTGGTACGGGGCCATCCCGTCTAACAGGTCCCTGCCGTCTTCGATGATTTCGGGCTGCAGTTCGTTGCGGCGGAACAGATCACGGAAGCGCAGCAGGCCGGTGGACAATTCTGCGCGCATATCTGCAAGGGCCATGACGAGAGGTCCAAGAGACCGCCACACGGGTCGCAGGATCGCCGCGTGTGCGGCATCTGTCACCACAGGCCTGCCATCTTCCCCCCGAGTGACCGTCCCCGCTTTTAGGGCCTCCACAGCAGCTTTGATGCCCTCGACCTGTTCTGTGACTTCCTGTTCACATGCCTTCAAACAGATCCGCCGCAGTGCTGAGGGCATTACCGGTTCCAAGGTTGTGGAGTTCTCTGCAATACGTTCCTGATCGACATATCCAGGGACGTAACCGAGACGCAGATCATGGCACCGCACAGATTATGCGCGTCCCATCGAGCGGTGTTCGATCCTGACTGAGATGGCGAAGCACTTTTCTTCCATACAGACAAGATATGAGAAGATGGTGAAAACCGATTCACCAAAATGGGGTAATCCCCCCGTTTTTGCGGGGGCTTGGTCGTAGAATTTACGCGGCCATTCTCAGTTTCTGGGCGGGGGTCATCCCGCCGTTGCCCATGTTTG
>NZ_FQVP01000032.1 GCF_900129395.1 Pseudosulfitobacter pseudonitzschiae | reverse complement strand
CTGCTTGAGTGACTTGACCTTCAGATTGGATTTCTTCTCGAGGGGCATTGCCGCGATGAGTGTCTGGATCATGTCCGAGAACTCGGCATCGTCGCGCCAGTTTGGGAGGTGATGTTCGTCCAACCGCCTGGCTAACTGGATATCACCACGGATGGCATCGACGGCCTCGCTGACCCCGAGGCAGACCAGCGATACTTCGAGTTCATTGCTGAGATACCGTAAAACATTGAGAAAGCGGCGCTGTTCGCGGTGGGTCCCGGCCAAAAGGTTGTGAACCTCGTCGATCATGATCATCCGCAGGCCAAGGTCACGCAAGAGCGCGATGACACGGACTTCGAGGGAAGCCACATTTTGAGCGCGAGCGCTCAGTGCCGTCGCCGGGGCGCCGACGGCGGCCAGGATGTGCAGGTAGAACCGCCGTTCATCAGGCGCGGGCGGCGCTTGCAACAGCAGAAGCGGTGTGCGGGTGATGCCCGACGCCGGATCGTATTCTGGTGCGTACTTGCGCGACAGGTTTCGGGCAATCATCGTCTTTCCAATCCCGGAGGCGCCATGCACAAGAAGCCCAGGCATACGGGTTTGTCGTGGCGCTTCGATCATGCCCTGCAAGCGGTCCAACACCTGTTCCGCCCGTGGAAAGCCGATCCAGATATCCGATTGAATGAGGGCGATCCGGCCGTCTTCTTCAGTTGTCCCTGCCCTCAATTCACCATCTCTCCACCTTGAACAATGGGCGCGATGTATCACCCGTATCGATCGCTCGCAGCCCTTCGGTTGACGAGACGGCCGAGTTGGCACCCTCCAATGTCCCTTTTCTTTCACGGGTTCTGCGTTCGGCCTTCGTTAGGCCCCGGCTTTCAGCTTCTATCTGGCGTTGCTGTCGGATCAGCTCAGCCAGAACCAGCTCATTGGACCCGGACGCGCCAAGGGCACGAGCCTTCCTCATGGCTTCGCGATATTCCCAGAGCGAGACGGGCGGAATCTCGAGGTTTCTGTACCGCGCCTCAACATACCGGCCATCGTCCAGTTCAACCCAGATCATTGAGATATCACGAGGATCGTAGCGAACGACCACCTTTCCATCCCCGCGCCCGATGTGGCCTGCAAGGGCATCGGACCAATATCTTATCTGGAACAGATGGATGCCGTCACGCCTGATCTTGCGCAGTTCGCTCGGCAGGAAACTCACCTGAAAGGCTTCGATATCAAATGGGATGTCGCCCGTCATTTGCTCTGAGAGCGCCTCCCATTTGGCAACGGGCGTGCAGCCAAGACTCGAATGAATGCTGTTGTTGTAACGGCAGATTTCCA
>NZ_FQVP01000007.1 GCF_900129395.1 Pseudosulfitobacter pseudonitzschiae | reverse complement strand
CCTCGGTAAAACGTGTCTTCTTCATCGGAATCTCCTCGTTCATCCTGCCGAGAAAATTCTACTTCCGCATCCCCTTAAGATCGGGGGGGATTACCATAGCATATTGGGATATGCCCTATGGAATCGTTTATCACACCAAAATCAAGAGATAGGGATTTGGTGTAGCACTTTGGCGGAACCGAAAGGCCCACGTAGTTGATAAGCGCTCCATTTCTTCCATGAGGAACGACGATATCAGGGGCATCACTATCCACGACTTCGAGCGGTACAAAGAAAAACAATCCAGCCCCACGAACAGTATCGCAGGTCGCTTGTAAGCACAAAAAATAGCCGCCGTCAGCGTCCGAGAAAATGACTGATCCTAGCCCCAATTTTGGCGGCGCTTTTCGGTGTACCATACTGAGCTCGCTTGACTGAGAGTTAGTCAAGAACGAGAATTGCCGCATGGAAAAACTTGCCGTCTCAATGGTATCGCAGAACAGAGTAGAAAAACTCTTGGAAAACGCATCTTTTGGCGGCATTGGGCTGGCTTGTTTGTCCTGTTGCCGCCCAACAGCTGCTTGCTTGTCCTGTTCTGGCCAAGCAGAAAAACCAAGTTCCATAATTGAAATGACATCGTCAATATGCAGTTTAAACTCTTTTTCTTGATCTTTTTTCGAGTACCGGAGTGTGAAATTTTCAGGGCTCTGAGGCATTTGGCTTAAGCGACGTTTTATTGCGTCTACAGTCGTATATTTCGAGGTGACTTTTGACTTGTCCACCTCAGATTTCAACGCGCTCATGACGATAGAAACTGCGTAATCCATTGATTCAGAAGAGTTCTTTAGAAGTGCACGGTGATGAAAGAACGGGCCATCGAGTTCTGACGAGAATTTGCTCAAAACATGATGCGTCGTGTCTCTCATCGATGAAATCGTTGCAAGAGCGACGTTTGACAGAAGTCCGTTTGATAATTTGGCGAACGCCTTCAATAATGCCTCTGGAAGCTGGGTTTCAGAAATGGCACCTTCGAGCTTTTCATTGCCCCCCGATTTTTCACGCCAAATCACGCATAGACCTGCCGTATTGCTCAGCGTGTCTTCGTTCTTAGAAACGGTGTTGGTAATTTCTTCAGCCGCATTGAGCCTATCAGCGATTTTTTCGAGGATTCCGTCCTTATCTCTATCGCCAGTATAGATCGCGATTAACCTGAGACGACCTCCAATTTCTTCATCTTTATGAAGAATCTCCTTGATAATTTCAGACGCCAACAACCCATCGTCATCGTTGTTCATTTGCCAGTCGAGGGAGACAATGTCCGCCCTTAGAGCAGTCCTTGCAACACTTTTTGCAACACTGCCTTCATCACCTGTGGGATTCACAACCGAGCAAACGAGCCCCAAATCAAGTGCACTCTTTATTAGCTCTTTTGCTTTCAAAGGATGTGATCGTGTTACTACAGGTTTCGTTCTAGAGGTCTTGGCCGCAGCAGCATCTCGCCTTCCAGGCGTCTTAGCCTCGGTGACTGGCTCAGGCTCAACGCGATCAGATACTGGATCGTCATCAACAACTATCATCGTGTATGCGAATGAACGTGCTGCACTATATTGGTCGTCTGCAAAATTCATCTGATCAAATCTTCTATTGAGATATCTTCGAAATACGGAAACAGGCACCGGAGTTGGGCGTTGGTGGGTCTACGTTCAGCTCATACCCAAGCCGACCAAGCGCCTGCCTGGAGATATGCAGCCCCATGCCTCTGCCACCGGGCTTGCGGGTGAAATTGAGCTCAAAAATGTTCCGGACATCAATGCTACTCACCCCACGGCCATTGTCTCTGACGCAAAGATCCCCGTCGTCTTCAATAAGTTCAATGATACCTATATCTTTTCTGGCGCTAGAGGCCCAATAGATCGCATTATCAATCAAGTTGACGAAGACAGGGTAGAAGTCTGCGTGAAACCCATGAAGAGTATGGGCTTTAAACCCCTCATCCGCGACCAGCCGAACGTTGTGACGCTTGAGGCGCTTCTCAAATAAGTCAGACACAAATCGAAATATGTCACTGCCTTTGATGTCGACAGCGGTCGACTGCAGCTTCCGGTCGAGCGGATTGAACAATGCCAAGTAGCTGTCCAAATGATCAAAATTGACGCGCATATCATCGTAGAGGCTCTTCATCTCAGGATTGGCATGCGCCCAAGACTTCATGCGTCTAAGGCCGTCTCGCAAGCCGCCAGCGGTCTTACCAAATTCATGATTGATCGTATTAAGCGCCATCCCAATTTGGGCGAGCTCGAAATCGACCGCCTGTCGCTCACGAAGCGCGACGACTTCCTCTTCTAGCGCTTCAGTGACTTCGACCATATCTGAACCGTTGGATTGGGTTGATGAGAGAACAGCTTCGAGCTGACTGTAGATTTTCCGCAGTTTTTCACTTTCTTCTTCGAATGCGTCGGCTACTAAGGTTTCGAAGGCCTCGCGCTGTTTTGAAAAATCGAACTCCGCCTGCTTCATACCTTTGACGGCCTCTAGTTCGGCGAGGACTTCATCAACGACTTTCGATACAGTTCGGAAGCTGTTTTTTGTTGTATCCCTTACGGTGCGTGTCAGATCGGTGAGGGTCTCTTCCGTCTGGGTCCGCAGGGATTTCATGGATGAAAGGGTCTCTTTAGTGTGCTTTTGGATCGCTGCGTTCAGCCGCAGCCCTGGCTCAAGGTTGAGCTTATTGTTCTTTACAGTTGTTGTGACGATGTTCTCTATCGTTTTCTCGGCAGGCAATACGAGATCACTGGTTATCTTGCCTATTTCCGTTTGGTAAACCTCCCAGTTGTTTCGTAATTCAGTGTTAAGACCAACACCTCGAGGTTTTGAGATAGCATGCTCCTTGCGAAGTTGGTCCAAATGCAACTTAGCTTCAGCTTCCAGGCGGCCAATTGCAAGCGCCTTTGCTTGTGGAGTCTTCTGGCTCTTGAGTTCGGCGAGCACATTTTCTTCAAAACCTGAAACAGTTTCAGATATTGTTTTTGGTAGCTGTCCTGAATCTATGACCCTAAAGAATTTCTCTAGTTGTTCACCAAACTTGTCTTTCTTACCCTTAGACTGCTTCTCACGCTTCTTTCTAACTTCATCAAGGCGTTGAAGCTCATAGCGTTTGTCAGCCCACTCCTCAGAATACTTGCCATTTTCCCGAAAGAAATCTGCCGCAGACTGTATGAAAAAGTTGATCAGTATGCTTCGAAACTGTCGATAAGCTTTATCCTCGCGAAAACCTTCTCGTCCGGCTTTTTCCACTAAATTGGGGTTGTCGCGGGAGGTCAGTTCGACTGCCCCCATAATATTTCTGAAGGAGTAATAGGCTGTTCCAGCTCTCAAGTTCCGCCTGCGTTCAACATCGAGGAAATCGAAGTCAGGGCCACCATATGGTTGAACCCGGACACCATCTTTGTAGATGTAAACTCCGCCAAAGCGATCAAGTTTATGTTTAATTTTAGCGTGCTCTGTAGGGTCAACCAACGAGTCCGTTGGCGTTGGTTGGATCACCGCGATTGAAAAGTCAAATGGACCGCAGCTGGTCGGTCGGCTGTCTGCGTTTGGCCAGTTGAGTACATAATCCGTTGGCAGTGTTTGATACACTCCGACCTTTCCACGGAACTGACCATATTCATCGAAACGTCCTCGAATATGATGATCGACTTGCTTGAACTCTTCAGGGCTAAAGAAAGCCTTCTCCCCAACTCGCTCAATAGGCTCCCCCTCATCAACGTGATCTCTAAATCTGGTTATGATCTTCGGCTTCCGGAAGTCCGGAGTCATCGTATTTGTGAACCCAATGAGGTTCTTTTCAAACCTTGTGGCCTTGTAGGATGCATCCCGATCATCAATGTCTTCTTGGATGATCTCGTCAGCAGGTAGAATATAGAAATGTGTTCCGGAGCCGTTCAACTCGAAGGAAGGCTGACCAAGGTAGGTTGATGCATCTCGAGGGTCAACTTTGAAAGCTTCCATGTCGTCGAGGATGGTTTTAGCAAGCTTTTCATCAATCCGGCTTGATAGCTTTTCAAGGTTAACTTGTGCTTTTGCGACCATCGTCTGAACGTCGTCATAGTTGGGCAACATGTCAGCTCTGAACGTTTCAAGCGGGATGGCGATCTCATCGAGATCGATACCGGGGAGTTCAAACAGTCCCCAATGAATGTACGCAGCGGTCAGGTTCCCTTCTGCTTTGCCGTCCACTTTAGCGCGAGTCAGCACAAGCACTTGCCTTCCAATAACGGCGATTGCTAGGCGTCCTATTCCCTTTTCCCCAAGAAGGGGACGGACGTCCTGTGCGCTATCCACTGGGGGGCGTTTTAGGCCTGAAAACGATCCTACCTTGCTGTCAGTTCCAAGTGTGAGCCAGCGGTCTTCGAAATCTTGTTTGGTCATCCCGAGGCCGTCATCTCTCAAGACAAACATGCCATCATCCCGAAAGTAGTCGACTTCCGCTGTAGTGGCATAAGCGTCATGCGCGTTCTTGAAAAGCTCACTTATTGCCGTAGATATGTTGGCGATTTGCTGTCGACCAAGAAGATCTATGGTTCGCGCTCTGATGTGAAACTTTGCCACTATTGTTGCCGCCCTTTTTTGTGCACACGAGGCACTCGCGCATAACTCGATCCGCATTTTTTCATGCGGTAGGCTATCTTTGAATTATGCCTGTGCCAATGCCATCATCTATTATGTTGCTTCGATACCATCACTATTTGTGGCCAGATAACAGCTTACTCAGTGACGCAGAAAATGCTTTCAGAGTTGTTCTGTGCGCAATTTTCTATAATCTGCCCCAGCGTGCTTGCAGGATTGAACTCTGCGACCGATCTTTCTCGTCATCGAACACGATCATCACTCCACCAGGCAAAAGAGGTTGCTCTCCAAAACTGAAACCATTCGCCCCAGCAATAGCCTGACGCATTTGCAGTTCAGGTTCCGCCAAGATGAGGTATGCTCGTTCGAGACGCGAACCTGGAAAATAAGTTTTCGGATCAAAGCCTTGCAATACTTTGAGAAAGCCAAGCACTTCGTCACTGAGAAAATAGTATTCCTCACACATTCTTCCGCGCTCGATCGCGTCATCCAAAAGTATGCTGTATAGTCGTTCCATCGAGGCGAGCTTCTCGCCCCCCTGAGCGTCAACTGGCAGTGACATGTCGGGACGCCCATTGAAGCCTGCATGAGCCTCGCGATGGCATGTACGGCAAAGTGTAATCCCGTTCCCCGTGTCGAATTGCGCAGCACCGAGGAACGTTTTTCGACAAATATGATGGGCAGATAGCCGCTCTTGCGAGTGACAGTCCACGCAGCGAAATCCGTCACGCTCGCGGACAAATTCGCTCCACCGTCGAAGACAACTTGCACGAGATCGTTCGGCGGACACCGCATTGCGCAGCTTAGCGAGCCGCGCATTGAGCGAGCTTCGTTTCGCGTCGGACAATACCGAACTGGGTGATTTTGTCGTCACCACTTCACCTCCGTCGCGAGATACTCCCACCAGACCGACCTCACGCGAAGCACGCCAGTCTGATGAACTGCATATCGGTAGGCACCATCTTGCACGACAACCCAACCATCGTCCAGATCTTGGCCAGTAAAGACCCTCGTCATCATCCGACTTCCGACCTCGGGCAAAGCGGCAAGTTCTTGACAATTGTTGACACTTTCGAAGTCGGCGTGATCGCTCGCCGACATCGTTCCCAACGGCGCGGCCCATACATGGGAAGGCGTCTCCATCAAAGGTTCCCCATATTCAAAGTACGCATGCCCTCGGGCGTTCTTGATAATTACGCGGTTGATCCGCTCAACATCGGGCTGCCAAACGACCCTCGTTTCTCCACCCAGTGTTTGGTACTCTGTTTTCGCCCGGTCAATCATGGCCCGAAACCGAGCACTTTTTGCCAGTGCCCGGGCAGCACTGGCGTTTTGTTGTCGGTCTGGCTCAGTAGTGCCCGATAGCACGCAACTCAGAAAGGTCACAGCATACTGCTCGTCCCGCGAGAAGCCATTATTGCACTCACGGCAAATGGTCACGCTCGGCAGATTGTGAGGGCGCGGTTTTGAAAGGAAACTCTTCGTAGGCACATGATCTTCATTTGTCTCAAGACCCGCTAGCCAACGGCTGCAATGGATACACCAAGCTTGCTGTCGCTCGTCGACAAATTCTTCTATGCGGTCCAAAATTTGTCGCCCTCTTACCTTCGCTCTCGGGAGGCATCTTGTAGCGATGATCGCGCTAGTCGCCCTCGCCCCATTGGTCGTCCATAAAGGCCTTCAGCTCCGCTTCAGTCAATGTCGTAGTGATACCGAGTGCCCTTGCCTTCTCTTGTAGTGCTGCTAGGCGTTCGGCCGATGCGCTAGATCGGTGCTCGATCTGAAGGCCATTTTCAAGGGCCCATAAGTACAACTTCTTGAAGGTCTTCCGGTTGATGCCAAGCAGCGCCGCCGCTCCAACAAAACTTCCGGCTGCATCGTAAGCGCGCATGATTTCATCCACTGAAAACTCGACACGCGTCCGTCCTGGCGCATTCGGGAAGCCCAATGCTTGCCGCTTGTCCGCAATCCATTTGGGATCAACGCGATGAAGTTTTGCCAAGGCAGCATCGCGATACCCCTCCCTAAACTGCTCGTTAAGCAGCCTGTCGAAGTCGTATCCGAAGTGATCCAACGTCTCGATTAGATTGGACCGGCTGGCCCTGAAGCGTTTCCAAACCACCGCCAAAGACCGGCTGCTCGTCATCAGATTGATGAGCTCAGAATGATGAACGGCTTCTCCGTCACCATCAAAGAAGATGAATACGGTGTCGCCAGCAACTTCCAGATAGTTTTTCGCGACTGCCATACATCCTCCCCTGGCCAGAAACTCCGGCAAAATTCCAGAGACAAACGCCCCGAGAATTTCACCGCATCTTTTAACCACCTGATTCGAAACAGTTATTCTTGACTGGTTCGTTCATAGCTGATTCTCTCCGGATCACGAAGCCCCAGCAAACATGGTTACAACGTCAATGTCCCATACAGTGAAACCTGCTCATGAACGCCTGAAAATGGAACTGCGGTTGCGCGGTAAATCCATTGCTTCAGTCGCACGTGAGCTTGAAGTGCTGCGTTCGACAGTAACGCTTGTCAGCCAAGGCCTGCGCAGGTCTTCGAAAATCGAGAAAGCCCTAGCCAATGCAGTCG
This sequence comes from Pseudosulfitobacter pseudonitzschiae, assembly GCF_900129395.1. Taxonomy (GTDB): domain Bacteria; phylum Pseudomonadota; class Alphaproteobacteria; order Rhodobacterales; family Rhodobacteraceae; genus Pseudosulfitobacter; species Pseudosulfitobacter pseudonitzschiae. The sequence continues at coordinate 145,706 of NZ_FQVP01000007.1, read as the reverse complement.
AAACCACACCGGCAGAGCTTTTTCCCGACCGATACCCAGCAGAGGAGGACCGCGCGGCACGCAAAACCTGACATAGGGAAATAAAAAGACCCTCCTGCGCTAACAGGAAGGCCTTTTGAATAAGTGCCGTTTGGTCGCGACTGCTTATTCATCCCCTGAGTCTCAAGAAAAGTCAACCTGCCGAGACGTCTCTCGGCAGGGCTGCTCAACTCATTCCAAACATAGGGGGATGCCGCCCCTCTCCAGCTCCGAGCCGTCTGGTTCGGTGCGCCGGTGAGGTGCGCTCCAATCAACATGAAGAACAATCTGATCTACCGCGGGCCGGAACCGAGCCACGCGACCCGAATTCCTGCACGCCGCTCCAAGGGCAGTTTGCGCGGCTCAATGGTTGCCATGCTACCTGGTTTCCAGCGTCCGCGCCTTATCCACTTCGAGAGTGCGCTCGAATATGCCTTCCTCTGCCTGATGCTGGTGCGAGACGACGTGCACCACATCCGCGAACAGCCTCCGGCGATCTCTTATGTCGGTACCGATGGCCGCCCCGCGCGGCATACCTTCGACTTCCTAGTCACCAAGAAGGATGGTGAGCGCATCGCGGTGGCCATCAAACCTATGCAGCGTGTTCCGAAGCTGAACTTCGCCTCGGAGCTCGAATTTGTGTCGGTCGCAGTCTCCAAGTCCTTTGCGGACCGTGTGCTGCTCGTCACTGATCAGCACATTGATCGGCAAGCAGCCGCCGAAGCGGCCAGGACGCTGGCCTGGTCACGCCCCTCTCTTACGGAGGTGGCAGCATGACCCTGCGTTTTCGCTTTTCGAAATCTGACATGATCACCACAGCGGGCGTCGCCATGCGCCCGATTGAGATCACCGATGCAGGTGGCACTTTTGAACGCGTCGGCCAGCCGGGGATCACGGAGGCTTTTTCCCACCAGGAACTGGCTGAGATGATGCGCCGGCCGGACACAACCTACTTTGCTGGGTATTTCGACCGAGCCGTGCAGGAAATGCGGCTGAAAAAGCCGGTCGATCTCATCAGCGAGTTGCCGGAACAGATCAGGCGGCTCGTCATTTGGCGAAAGGCGGTTTGCGACGCTTTCCTTGCCTTGGAGGCAACTGGTGACATCAGACGCACGCAGGAGGGCTATGATCATGCTCGCCCCAGACTGGCCGCGGAAACGCAGCGGCGCGTCGGCGAAGGTGCCGCGGCTCCCAAGAAGGTACGACCAGGTAAAGACGTCATAGTTCGAAATCTCCCTGGAAGTCGAACGGCGTTTCAGTGGGTTCGCTCCTATCAGTCTGCAAGTTGTTCACCGCTTGCACTCATCCCGGAAACCTACCGCTCTGGAAATAGGGAACGGTTTTGGTGCCCACGCTCTGAAGCCCTGATGAATCAGGTCGTCGAGATCTACGCTGACACGCAGCGCCCGACCAAGGTTCAGGCGATCAAGGAGACACAGGCACGTTTCGACGAAGAGAACCGTCGGCGTGCTGAAAGGGGCGCGCCTCCTCTCGTCGTACCGTCGGCGGCAAGTATCCGACGACGCCTTAGCATGGCGGATCCATTCTACCTTTATGCAAAAAGGTACGGGGCTGCAGCGGCGGCCAAGCACTTTACACTGTTCAGCAACGGTCCGGATGTCGTGCGTCCAATGGAGCGGGTCGAGATGGACGAGAATATGCTCGACGTCATTTCGTTGCTGACACTGACGGGCATCTGGGACCACCTTCCACGAGAGCGTCAGAAGAAATTCGAGTCCGGTAGGCGCTGGCTCTACATCGCGATCGATTGTGCGACGAAGTGCGTGCTGTCGATGCGTTTGGCCGACAATCCCAACTCAGATGATGCAATTCGGGCTCTACGTCAGATATTTGAGGACAAAACGCCGTTGGCGCAGGCAGCCGAATGCGAAAGCACTTGGCATCACCATGGCGGCATCGGAACCTTGGTCACAGACATGGGGTCAGCTTTCACGTCGGATGCCTTTCAAGGTACGGTGGCGTCGCTTGGAACGACGGCTCATCTCCCCAGTGCCGGAGTGCCCTGGCTGCGTGGACATATCGAGTCATTCTTCCGTACGCTCGGCCATCAATTGATGCCCCTTCTGGCGGGTCGTACGTTTTTCGATACAGTGGAACGTGGCGACTACCCTTCGGAAACGCTTGCCTGTCTGTGCGACGACGATCTGATCAAGATCCTGCTGACCTTCATCGTCGACATCTATCACAACCAGCCGCATGGTTCGCTTAAGGGCGAAACACCGAATGCAGCTTGGGAGCGCCTCGTTTTGGAGCATGGTACGCCCTTGGTTCCTGACGGGCTAACACTGCGCAAGGCGTTCGGTCGACCGATGGTCCGCAAATTGCGCGGCGACGGGATCTTGTTTGCAGGCCTCAGCTATAGCTGCGAGGCGCTGCGTGAAGCCTATCTCCACTCCCCCACGCGGGAGGTCGAGATCAGGGCTGACCTAAGTGACATCGGGTGGGTTGCCGTCCGTGTTGGCGCGACATGGTATCCCGCTTTGGCCAACCAGCCGGGCTTCGATGGCATCACGTTCGAGCAGCTCCGTGAAGGTAGGCGGTCTATTCGACACAAGCACAAACGGGATGCCCTGCTGGACGCACCCAAGGTCCAGAGAGCAATCCAGCGAATTTCCGAAACAAACCGTCGCGCCTTTGCTCTCCGCGAACTGACGCCATTCCACATGACGGATATCGATGTGGCACGTTCAGAGGCTGCCCTGCATTACCCGATCCGCTCCGATTCCATGCGATTGGGACACATCAAGCCCAGCGATGACCCACTTAGTAACGGAATCTCCATCACTGCGCCCATCGGCAAAGGCAAACTAGACGCCCCCAGCAACGACACAACCAACCCGCCCGAACGCCGTGAGAAACGCGAACGCCGCAAACATTGGAGGTTTGATGATGAAAATTGATTTGGTGACTCAGGCAGCCCAACGAATTGCTTCTCTGAAGGGGCATTTCGTCCACCACGAACGCTTCGTACCGTTGGCAGAAGGCTTCTCCATTCTGGCTGAAAAGCGCCTCGTGGACATCCAGTCAGGACGAACCAGCGAGGCGCAAGGGCTGGCCCTGTCGGGGCATTCGGGGGCCGGGAAAAGCGCCGCGATTACCCATCTGCTCGCTATGGAAAGCCAGAGACTGGCCGAGCATGGGCACGGCGACACCACCATCGTCAGCTTGCGGGTGCCGTCACCCGCAACGCTGAAGTTCGTCGGGCAGATGCTCTTGCGGGCGCTCGGCTACCCCATCGGTGCCGATCGTCACGCGTGGTACATCTGGGACCTGGTCCAACACCACCTCAGAGAGCGCCGCGTATTGTTTGTGCACTTGGACGAGGCGCAGGACCTCGCATCGCGTGGCACCAAGCACGAGCTCGATTCAGTGACATCAATGTTGAAGACGCTAATGACTGATCCGGAGTGGCCCGTCGGGATCATTCTTTCCGGAACGAACGAATTGGAGGACATTCTCAACCACGACTACCAGCTCGCACGCCGCATGAAGACCGTCCGGTTTGAGAGCCTATCCCCCGCTGCATATGGCGATGAAATCCTCGATCTCCTGGACAGCTACTGTGAGCGTGCAGGCCTCGAACCAGAGGACGACGTGCTTGAATTGTCCCACGGCGAACGCGTTGTCCATGCCGCAGCCAATCAGTTCGGCATAGCCATCGTCCTGATCCTGGACGCCATCGAAGACGCCTACCTGCAGGGCCAGAAGACACTGAACCGGCACAATTTCATCAGGTCATATTATCGCCGCACCTCCTGCGATGCCGAGTTCAATCCGTTTGTCGTGCCGGATTTCATGCGCATCGACGCCCGTCAGGTGTTTTCTCGGGAGAACCGCACATGACGTTGTTACCCCTCAAACCTCTTCCACTCCACGTCACCCCGGTACCGGGTGAAAGCGCGACGTCGCTCGCGTCCCGCATCGCGCGGAAGAACGGGACGGCAAGCCTTCAGTCTTTCTGCGCCGACATGAGCATTTCCTATCGCGCCCTGAAGGTCGGTGACCCGGTGGAGATCGAGCGAGTTGCCGCACTTGCCGGGTGCGATCCCACCACACTCCGCAACTGGACACCCCACGCCCCGTCGAAGACGAATTATCAGCTGGGAGCGGAAGCACCGAGGTTCACGGCTTACAGCCGAAGCTCGATCAGGGGATGCCCGAAATGTGCCGCCGAAGCCCGGTCCAAACATGGCGCCCATGGCCCATTTCACCTCGGGATATGGCAACTCACTTCAATCCGGACCTGCGCCCAGCATTCTTGCATGTTAATCGAGGTCCCGCCTCCGTCCCATCACAAGCACAGCTATGATTTTGCACGGATGGTCGACAATATGGACATAGGCGACATCCAGATCGTTGCCAAGGAAGCGCGATCTCTGGAACGCTACCTCCTTGGCCGATTGGATGGCACTTCCGCGGGCCGTTGGCTCGACACGCTGGATTTCCATGTCGCGGCACAGCTTTGCGAGAATTTCGGCCTTTTGCTGACGAGAGGCCCCAAAGCCAGCCGAGCGGAAACAACCGAACGACAATGGCTTGAGGCCGGTGCCGCGGGCTACGACATTCTGCGCAACGGGCCAGATCAGATGTTCGCAGCGCTTGAAGAGCTTCGCATGAAGGCAGGCCCTGGTTGTCACACCTACGGTGCGATTGCCGGTTCTTTCCTGACCTGGCTGTCCCAGCGTGAGGATGATGCCGCCTTCAATGGCATCCGCCAGATGGTCTTCGACTACATCCTGCGGACCTATCCCGTGCTCGTCAGTAGCACAGTCCTGCGGATACGGTGCGACAGGCAACAGGTATATTCCCTTCGAAAAGGCGCGAAGGCCTACGGCATCGACGAACGGATGCTGCGCCACAAGCTCTTGGAGCGTGGCGACATCTCGAAATCGGACAAATCCGGTGCCATCACCTATCGTCGCTATCCCTCGCGGGAGACGTTGCAGCAACTCGCCGATGAAACTAATGGGCTGCTCCGCGGGTTCGACGCGGCAGATTATCTCGGACTGGACATCCACCTGTTGCGCACTTTCGTCGTGGAAGGGCTCATTAAGAAAGCCGGAGAGATGGCCCGAAACGCGCCGTATTTTCGGAAGAAAGATCTCGACGCCTTTCTCGGTCGCTTGTACCGCCGAACACGCCCCGAGTTGGAACCCGCCAATGATGAGATCCCGCTCATTGCGGCCACGCCCGCGTGCCAATGTTCGACCCTCGAACTCCTGCATCTGATTTTCGAACACGACATTCCGCTACGCTGCGCGGCGGGCAAAAACCCAAGGTTCAACGACTTCCTGATATCTGTCGAGCGGGCGAAAACGGCCATAGGTCAAAGCTCAGTTGGTGCGATCAGCATGTCGGAAGCTGCCAGTAAACTTGTGGTCGATACCGCAACAATCCGCAACCTGGTGAAAGCAGGATACTTGCGCGCTGCTCCGAAGCCCAAAAGGTCATCAGAACGCTGGCGGGTGGTCGATGAGGCCTCCGTCGAAGCGTTCGGCGAACAACACATCTCGGCTGCCGATCTTGCCCGCGAGTTGCGACGCGATCCCGCCAATCTCTGCCGCGACCTCTACAAAAACGGCATCGAACCACTCATCTTCAACGGCGAAAACCGGATCATCTTCCGCCGCCGCGATGTTGTTGGAACCAACTAAGTTCTGATACGAATGAAAGCACGTCATGTTTGCGACAACACGTGAAATTCATCCGCCCCTTAAAAGCTGAGTTATTAAAGTGCACTCTGGAAACCCGATCAATGATCTTGACGCTAAGATCTCAGAATTCAAGAAAGAATATGAAACCCGCAATCCCCCTCTAGCGTGGCCGATCAAGTGTGAGGAAGAAAACACGCGGGTGTCCACTCTAGTGTGGTCAGACTTAAGCCCTCCCAGTGCCTTGGTTGATAGCTGGGCGACGAGAGTTGGGACGCTTTCCGTACTTTCTGCGCTTTTTGCGATTGGAAAAGGAAATGGCGACGACATAATTGGTGATTCTCAAGTCATGTTGAGAATATTAGGCTTCATAGTATTGCTCTTCTGTTTGGTCCCTCTCTGGAACTACTGCGCGCTCGTAAAGGAAGTGGGTAACAACAAGAACAACTATGGATTGCTGAGAGATGACATAAAAGTGGGCGCAGCTTATGCTATTGTTTTCCTGATGGCTGTCGGCCCGTTCCTATTATTTTGGCCGGGCTTCCAAGTTCTTATAAATTTCATGCTGTCACCACTGGGGCGCTTGTTGACCGTATCATTGATCCCACTCGGAATAATATTTGCACTATTATTGGGGAGACTGCAGCGAAAACGTTCTAGAACGAGAGCCAACGTGCGCTGACTGTTTTGCCAAATTTGGAAAGCCGGCCGCTGTGCCGGCTTTTCCATGGGCGGCCAGAGGCAACCTTATCTGACGAAAAGGGCAGGTTCAGTTCAGCATCGAGATGTTCGGGTGCTGATATCAATTAGAAATTTTATCGCGCAGAGGCAAAACTATGTGCCTCTTCCCACCTCCCCCGTCGGGAGGATTTCCAGCATTCTGACATCAACTCGCGGTCGTCCTCTGGACGTAACCCGCTAGAGGCAGCGTTTTAGCCCCGCATTGATCCGCTCTCGGTATCAAAAGCATACCTATGGGCGGTGCAGGCCAACCAGAACGCACTGTGCGTCATACCGTTCGCTTTGCGACGACCCCTACTCCTGAATGCTCTCCAGATAGGCCAGCAACCCCGCCAGCACGCGCGGTGTTGGTGTCAGCACACCGTCAATCTCAACCGGCACCAAATCCTGCGCCATCGCGCCGCCGAATTGCGGCATGACGCGGGCAAGGTGGGACTGCTCAGGGTCGCCATAGATATAGCTCAACGCCCGTGCCGATGGAAATGTGCCGCCGTTGCGACGGCTTAGCGTGGTCAGGTCGGCTGGCTTGGCTTGCAGCCCGTCGGCAAAGGCCCCGTTGCCCCGCCCCCGCGCGCCGTGACAGGCCACGCAATTGTCGGCAAAAAACGCCGCCCCGTCCGTACGGTCAGGCATGACCGGATCAGTACAGGCCGCAAGCCCGACCGCCATCAGTGCCAGACCGGAGGTGATTGATAAGAAACTGCGCATGGGACCCTCACTTTATTTGAATACCCAATCTCGCAACCTATGAACTGCCACGCCATGATCCACATCAAGTTGCCAGTGATATTCTATATGCGGACCAAGCCTCAGCCCTTGCCCTTCCACGGCACCAGAATCCGCTCGGCCCAGCGCATCAGCATGTCTATGCCAAAGCCGATGATGCCGATCAGGATGATCCCCATCAACACGATGTCGGTGTCCTGAAACTTGGACGCCGCCACGATCATCTTGCCCACGCCCTTTTCCGCCGCCACCAGTTCGGCGGCCACAACCGTGCCCCAGCAAACCCCCATCGCCACGCGCGCGGCGGTGAAAATTTCGGGCAGGGAGTTGGGGATAATCACATGGCGCAGGATCTGCCACTTGCTGGCCCCCAGCGAATAGGCAGCGTGCACCTTGGTGATCTTTACCCCCGACACACCCGACCGTGCGCCGATGGCCATGATCCACAGCGCGGCCAGGAACAGCAGGATGATCTTGCCCTGCTCGCCAATACCGGCCCAGATGATCACCAGCGGGATCAGCGCCAGCGGCGGCACCGGGCGCATGAATTCGACAATCGGATCGAACCAGCCGCGGAACCAGTTCGACAGACCCATCGCATAGCCCAGCGGAATCCCCACCAGCGCGCCCAGCGCAAAGCCCACGATGACCCGAAACAGCGAATAGCTGAGGTGTTCGGCCAGCGTCACGTTCTGATAGCCGTCCGCGCTGACCGACACCAACCGACGCCAGACGCTGTCAGGGGCCGGCAACCAGATGCTTTCCATCTGCCAGCCCTGCCCCGGTTCGAAATTCAGCGTGCCCTTGTCCGTCAACGCCACGCGGCCAAAGCCCACGTCGACATCCGTATTCGCGTCGATTGCCCGTCCATCCACCGCGACAACCTTCGCGCCATCCTTGCGGGTGACATCGTCATTGGCATCCCAACTGATCAGCTTCGACCGGTACGCCTGTACCTCGACACTGTCGTTCTTCACCGGGCCGGTCCCTGCGTCGAACTCCAGCGGCGCGGGTTCCTCGCCCTGCCGGTAGACCGACACGAAAACGGTGGCATCGGCCTGCGTCCCGTCCGGCCCTTCGATGGTATAGGTGAACTTGTCCTGCCCGACGAACGGACCCGGCGCGTGCAACGGACCCGGCAACCAGCCCGATCCGGTGAACGCGCCCCAGATCACAAAGATCAGCACGATGGAAATCACCGAGGCTGCCTTGTCCGAGACAACCGCGCTTTCGTCACCGAAGGTCACAGTCTTCAACGAACGGTAATCGCGCACCCGATCCATGCGGGCGCGGATGAACCGCCAGATCACCATCGAAAGCAGGATCAGTGCCAGATAGCCGAGGATAAAGGGGAAGGCCCCCAGCACGGAGAGGAACAATTGCGCCAGCTCGCTGCCGAGGTCCTGAAAAATCTGCACCATCTCAGACACTTTCCTCGCTGCGGCCCATGATCTCTTCTTCCATGTTCCAGATCATGTTCAGAATCTCCTCGCGGGTGGGCGCATAGTCGGGATGTTTCTTGACCTCGCGCAGGTCCGCGCCCACACCCAGGTCGGCAAATGGCAGACGGTATTCCTTGTGAATGCGCCCTGGCCGCGGCGCCATCACCACCAGACGCTCGCCCAGCAACAGCGCCTCTTCGACCGAGTGGGTGATCAGGATGATGGTCTTGCCGGTTTCCTTCCACAGCTTCAGCACCAGGCTTTGCATCTTTTCGCGGGTCAGCGCATCCAACGCGCCCAGCGGTTCGTCCATCAGGATCACGTCAGGGTCATTGGCCAGACAGCGGGCCAGCGCCACGCGCTGCTGCATCCCGCCCGACAGTTCGTATACCATCTTGTCCTTGAAATCCCGCAGGCCCACGACGTCCAGCAAATGGTCGACCGTCTTGCGGCTTTCGGCCTTGGGCGTGCCCTTCATGTCCGGGCCAAAGCTGACGTTCTCGCGCACGCTCATCCACTCGAACAGCGCGCCTTGCTGAAACACCATGCCGCGCTGTGCGTCGGGGCCGTGCACCGGCTTGCCGTTCAGCCGAACCTCGCCTTCGGTCTGGGCCAGAAACCCCGCCACGATGTTCAAAAGCGTGGTCTTGCCACAGCCCGACGGCCCCAGCACGCTCAGCAACTCACCCTGTTTCAGGTCCAGGCTGACATTTTGCAGCGCCTGAACGGCGCCGCCCCCCGGCAAGTCAAAGCGCATGGACAGCTTGTCGATCACAAGTCCCGTCATGGTCGTCCCCTTGTTGATTTCTTTGGCCTGTATCGGCCCCACGGACGAGGTGTGCCCCGTCTCATGTCCGTCGGACCCTGCACGTCACATCGGGCGCGCAGGGTCCGGGTGACTTACATGTCTTTCGCGGCCTCCAGCGGCCCGGTGTTCACGGTGCCCGCATAGCTGTCCAGCGCCGAGGGGATCGAACCCGCGTCCACGAACACGCCAGCAACTCCCTTCATGAAGGTTTGCGCACGGCCATTCAGCCACTTGTCGCTCAATTGCTCGTCCACGGTGGGAAACTTGAAGGTCGACAGGGTCGACATCGTGTCTTCCTCGCTCATGCCCGCATCCTTGGCGATCACCGGCAACATCGTGGCATGGTTTGCCTCATCCGCCCACATGGCGTTGGCCTTGGCTGTCACGGCCAGAAACTTGGCCACCATTTCACCGTTCTCGGCGATATAGGTCGCGGGGGCGGTCGTGGCGTCGAACACCAGGATACCCAGCTCTTCCTTTTCCGCACCGGTCAACAGCACGTTGCCGTGTTCTTTCATCCGGCGCAGCGCACCGCCCCAGCCACAGGCCATGTCCAGCGACCCCTGGGCCAACGCCGCCGCCCCTTCGGCAGGGGCCATGTCGACGATGTCCATCGTGGAGATATCAACGCCAAAGTGGTTCATCTGGCTGAGAAAGCCGTAATGCGCAGCGGTGCCGAGGGGCACGGCAACCTTCTTGCCCGCCAGTTCACCCGCGCTGTCCTTGTCGATTTCCAGCCCCGATGCCACGACACAGTTGTCGTTGTCCGAATAGGACACGGCCACATCGACGATCTGCAAATCCTGCCCCGCCGAGGTCGCCACCACAAAGGGCGGCACGCCCTGGCTGACCGAAAGCTGCACATCGCCCGAGGCCATTGCCGCACTCATCGCGGTGCCGGTGTCAAAGCTGACCCAGTTGATCTTGGTGCCCATCGCCTCGTCGTACATGCCGGTTTCCTTGGCATACTGAAAGGGCATCGGCCATTCGAGGAAATAAGCCACGGTAATTTCGCCATGCCCTGCGGCAGTGGCAGCCTGCGCACCCGTCAGCATTGCGATTGCGGCGGTGGCGCTCATTAATTTGGATTTAAATGTCATTGTCGTCTCCCGTTGCGCACCATTTTACACGGCGCTTCGCGTTGTCCCGGCGGTCTGGCCGCCGCTTGGTCCGGTTGTTGCATCAAGCATCAACCGGCGCTGCCCAATCGGACTGCAATATCCCGCGCCGATCAATGTTTTTTCGAAAGTCAGGCCGGATTGAGCAGAGAGCGGCCCCTGATTTAGCAAGTTGCAGAACCCTCTGAAATTGCGGCATTCCTGTTTCCACCATGGCACGCAATGCAGGGCAGGCAGGCAAAACTGGAATCATCTGTGTGCTGCCACTGGCCCTATCGCGACGCCATTTTCTGCTGTTTTCTTCATCACCAACGGGTGCAATATGTTTTGCGTCACCCCACCCCTTCCTCATGCATTCCGAAAGGCCAGACAATGGACGGAACCTTTAATGAAAATGACCTTAGCCGTGTGGTCGAAGCCGACCGCAAGAACGTCTGGCACCACCTGATTCAACACCAACCCTTCGAGAGCGCGATCGACCCGCGCATCATCGTCGAAGGCAAGGGCATGAAGGTCTGGGACCAGAAGGGCAAAGAACACCTGGATGCGGTCTCGGGCGGGGTCTGGACCGTCAACGTGGGCTACGGGCGTGAAAGCATTGCCAATGCCGTGCGCGACCAGTTGGTGAAACTGAACTATTTCGCAGGCTCCGCCGGGTCGATCCCCGGCGCGCTTTTTGCCGAAAAGCTGCTGGAAAAGATGCCCGGCCTTGACCGCATGTACTATTGCAACTCGGGGTCCGAAGCGAACGAGAAGGCGTTCAAGATGGTCCGCCAGATCGCGCACAAGAAATATGGCGGCAAGAAACACAAGATCCTGTACCGCGACCGTGATTATCACGGCACGACCATCGCCTGCCTGTCCGCAGGCGGCCAGGACGAGCGCAACGCGCAATACGGCCCCTTTGCCCCCGGTTTCGTGCGGGTCCCGCATTGCCTGGAATACCGCGCCTTTGAACAAGAGGGCGCACCGCAGGAAAACTATGGCGTCTGGGCTGCGGACCAGATCGAAAAGGTTATCCTGGCCGAAGGGCCCGACACCGTCGGCGCGCTGTGCCTTGAGCCGGTGACCGCAGGTGGCGGCGTGATCACCCCGCCCGACGGCTATTGGGACCGGGTGCAGGAGATTTGCAAAAAATACGACATCCTGCTGCACATCGACGAAGTGGTCTGTGGCGTGGGCCGCACCGGCACATGGTTCGGCTATCAGCAATACGGCATCCAGCCCGACATGGTGACAATGGCCAAGGGCGTCGCCTCGGGCTATGCGGCGATTGCCTGCCTTGTGACCACCGAAGCCGTCTTTGACATGTTCAAGGACGACCCGTCGGACAAGCTGAACTATTTCCGCGACATCTCGACTTTCGGCGGCTGCACCGCAGGCCCCGCTGCGGCGATCGAGAACATGCGTATCATCGAAGATGAGAAGCTGCTGGAGAACACCACGCAGATGGGCGCCTATATGCTGGACCAGCTGCACGCGCTGGCCGACAAACACGCCGTCATCGGCGATGTGCGCGGCAAGGGGCTGTTCCTGGGGGCCGAACTGGTCACGGACCGCGACAGCCGCGCGCCTGCGGAAGAGGCCAAGGTGCAGGCCGTCGTCGGCAACTGCATGGCACAGGGTGTCATCATCGGGGCCACCAACCGGTCGCTGCCGGGCAAGAACAACAGCCTGTGCTTCTCGCCTGCGCTGATCGCAACCAAGGATGACATCAACCACATCATCGCGGCTGTCGACAAGGCGCTGGGCGACGTGTTCGCCTGAGCGCCCCCACATCAGAATGAACCGGACGGGCAGAGGGAAACCTTTGCCCGTTTCACATTTCATACCCCCGCCTTGCTCGGCGCTTCTTCGCTTGCGCATCGGGTGCGCCGCTTGACGCTGCACAACAATTCGCTACGTCTAATGATGTCTTGCCCGAACAGGACCGGTGGTATCTTGCGCCCCAAAGCCTTTTTTCACCGTATCGAAAAAATGTGGGAACCGTTTATTCGGTCACTGCGTTCTCGTTTTAGAATTCAACAAGGGAAGACCATAATGAAAAAGCTTCTGATCGCCATTCCGCTGATCGCATCGCTGGCCGCGTGCGAATCCACCACGTCGAACACAACTGCCGCCGGCGCTCTGACCGGTGCTGCAATTGGTGCGACTGTTTCCGGTGGTGATGACAAAGTCAAAGGCGCGCTGATTGGCGCAGCCGTTGGTGGCGTTGCCGGCAACTATATCGGCAAAACCCAAAACGGCCAGTGTGTGTACCAACGCGCAGACGGCTCGCGCTACTACGCATCGTGCCCGTAAGCTTTTCGAAAGCTTGAAGCACCCGAGTGACACTTCACATGTCCAAGCAAAGGCCCTGGTTTCGACCGGGGTCTTCTGCTTTTCAGGGGTGCCACAGGTATAGTGCCACATTGCCGCGCCCATAAGTCCAGTGTATGCCTGTGGCATGACAATACCGGTCGAAACCTTTTTCCTGAAACCCGACGCCGAGGGGACGCTGCAAAGCCAGATCCAGCAGATGATTGCCCAAGGCATCCTGTCGGGGCGTTTCCAGCCAGGTGAAAAGCTGCCCTCGACCCGCAAACTGGCACAGCGTCTGGGCATCAGCCGTATCACCGTCACGCTCAGCTACACCGAGCTTCTGTCCAACGACTACCTGACCTCGCGCGGGCGGTCGGGATATTACGTGTCCGAAACGGCACCCGTCCCGCCCGTCTTTGACGCATCGCCCGACACACCTGATGCTGTGGACTGGTCCCGCGCCATCGGACAACGGTTCTCGGGTGGGCAGACGCCCACGAAACCGCAGGACTGGGCAGATTACCGCTATCCGTTCATCTATGGTCAGGCCGACCCCACGCTGTTCGATCACGCGAACTGGCGGCTCTGCGCGATGCAGGCTCTGGGACAGCGCGACTTTGGCCCGATGACCACCGACTACTTTGATCAGGACGATCCCAAGCTGATCGAATTCATCGTGCGCCATTCGTTGCCGCGCCGTGGCATCACCGCGCGGCCCGAACAGGTGCTGATCACGCTGGGCGCGCAGAACGCGCTGTGGCTGACCTCGCAGGTTTTGCTGACCCAACGCCGCCACGCCGCGATGGAAGAACCCTGTTACCACGCGCTGCACGATATTCTGAACCAGTCGCGGTGCCGCCTGTCCCACGTGCGTGTCGATCACGACGGCCTGCCCCCCGACGCGATCCCGCCCGGCACCGACGTGATTTTTACCACGCCCAGCCACCAGTGCCCCACCACGGCGACCATGCCCATGCACCGCCGCCGCGCGCTGTTGGATCGCGCCGCCGAGATGGACGCGCTGATCGTCGAGGACGATTATGAATTCGAGATGTCCTTTCTCAAGGCCCCCTCGCCGTCCCTGAAATCCATGGATGCGGACGGGCGGGTGATCTATGTGGGCAGCTTTTCCAAATCGCTGTTTCCGGGCCTGCGGCTGGGCTATCTCGTGGGGTCCGAACCCTTCATCCGCGAGGCCCGCGCCCTGCGCGCCTCGGTCTTGCGCCACCCGCCGGGACACATCCAGCGCACCGCCGCCTATTTCCTGTCGCTGGGCCACTACGACGCGCTGGTCCGCAAGATGAGCACGACACTGCACAAGCGGCACCAGGTGATGCAACAAGCGATCACCGACACCGGCCTGACCGTCGCAGGCCAAGGGGTTTCCGGGGGATCATCCTTCTGGATGCGTGCGCCTGCCTCGGTGGACACCACACAACTGGCGCAGCTGCTGAAGGCGCAAAGCGTGCTGATCGAGCCGGGCGACTCCTTCTTTTCCGGCCCCGACCGGCCGCGAAATTTCTACCGGCTGGCCTATTCCTCGATCCCGTCGAACCGGATCGTCGACGGCGTGCTGCGGGTTGCGAACACGCTGGCGCATCTGGTCTGATCCGCCAATGACAACTGGCCCTAACCGCCCCCGTCATGCAATCGTACTCTGCGGCAAAACCGCGGAATCATTCCCTTAACCTGCCGGAGCCCTTCCATGAAAATGACGACCGAAGAAGCATTTGTAAAAACACTGCAAGCGCACGGCATCGAACACGCCTTTGGCATCATCGGGTCCGCCATGATGCCGATCTCGGACCTGTTTCCGCAGGCAGGCATCACCTTCTGGGACTGCGCGCACGAGGGTTCGGCCGGCATGATGTCCGACGGCTACACCCGTGCCACCGGCAAGATGTCGATGATGATCGCGCAGAACGGGCCCGGCATCACCAACTTTGTCACGGCTGTGAAAACCGCGTACTGGAACCACACCCCGCTGTTGCTGGTCACCCCGCAGGCGGCGAACAAGACCATCGGTCAGGGCGGATTTCAAGAGGTCGAGCAGATGAAACTGTTCGAAGACATGGTCGCCTATCAGGAAGAAGTCCGCGACCCCTCTCGCGTGGCCGAGGTGCTGACCCGCGTCATCGCCAAGGCGCGGCGCATGTCCGGCCCCGCGCAGTTGAACATCCCGCGCGATTTCTGGACGCAGGTGATCGACATCGACATCCCCGAGCCCATCGAATTCGAACAATCCTCGGGCGGCGAAAACTCGGTGGCCGCTGCCGCCGCATTGCTGTCGGGTGCCAAGAACCCCGTGATCCTGAACGGCGCGGGCGTTGTCCTGTCCAAGGGCGGGATTGCTGCGTCCACGGAACTGGCCGAGCGTCTGGATGCGCCGGTCTGCGTCGGTTACCAACACAACGACGCCTTTCCCGGATCGCATCCGTTGTTTGCGGGGCCGCTGGGCTACAACGGGTCCAAGGCGGGGATGGAACTGATCAAGGACGCCGACGTGGTGCTCTGCCTGGGCACGCGGCTGAACCCGTTTTCGACGCTTCCGGGCTATGGCATGGACTACTGGCCGACGGACGCCAAGATCATTCAGGTCGACATCAACCCCGACCGCATCGGCCTGACCAAGAAGGTCACCGTGGGCATCATCGGGGACGCGGCCAAGGTCGCCAGGGGCATCCTGTCGCAACTGTCTGATGACGCAGGCGACGCAGGCCGCGCCGACCGCAAGGCGCGCATCGCCAAGGCGAAGTCCACCTGGGCACAGCAACTGTCCAGCATGGACCACGAGGACGACGACGAAGGCACCACGTGGAACCAGCGCGCCCGCGCGGACAAACCCGACTGGATGAGCCCGCGCATGGCATGGCGCGCCATCCAGTCCGCCCTGCCGCGCAATGCGATCATCAGCTCGGACATCGGCAACAACTGCGCCATCGGCAACGCCTATCCCGACTTTGACGAGGGGCGCAAATACCTGGCCCCCGGCCTGTTCGGTCCCTGTGGCTATGGCCTGCCCGCCATTGTCGGCGCCAAGATCGGCCAACCGGATGTGCCGGTCGTCGGCTTCGCGGGGGACGGGGCGTTTGGAATCGCGGTGAACGAACTGACCGCGATCGGCCGGGGCGAATGGCCCGCGATCACCCAAGTGGTGTTCCGCAATTACCAATGGGGCGCAGAAAAGCGGAACTCGACGCTGTGGTTCGATGACAACTTTGTCGGCACCGAACTGGACACGAACGTATCCTATGCAGGCATCGCGCAGGCCTGTGGGTTGCAGGGTGTCGTGGCACGCACCATGGACGAGCTGACGGCGGCGCTGACCAAAGCCGTCGAGGACCAGATGAACGGCAAAACCACCCTGATCGAGGCGATGATCAATCAGGAACTGGGCGAGCCCTTCCGCCGCGATGCGATGAAAAAACCGGTGTCGGTCGCGGGCATCTCAAAGGCCGACATGCGCCCGCAATCGGTCTAAGGCATGTCCGACGCGCAAGTCCTTGTGATCAACGCAGGGTCGTCTTCGATCAAGACGGCCCTGTTTGACGCAAATCTGCGCGAAACCCTGCGGATCGAGGCCGCGGGCATCGGCACGCAAGGCAGCATTCGCGTCGGCAGCGGGACACGGCACGATCTGACCTTGCCCGATCACACTGCCGCCCTTGCCGCGATCTTTGACGCGCTGTCCAGTGCCGGAATACAGCCCCAGACCTTGCGCGCGTCGGCGCACCGCGTGGTGCATGGCGGCGCCGACCTGACAGCTTCGGCACGGATCACGCCGGCGATCCGGGCCGCCATTTCGGACGCCGTGCCGCTGGCCCCGCTGCACAACCCGCACCACCTGTCCGCCATCGACGCGGTGCAGGCGCTTGTCCCCGGTCTGCCGCAGTTCGCCACCTTTGACACTGCCTTTCACGCGACCAACCCTGCCGTCGCGCGCCGCTATGCGCTGCCCGATGTCGCGGCAACGGCGGGCCTGCAACGCTATGGCTTTCACGGCACCAGCTATGCCGCGCTGGTCCACGGGTTCGAACAGGCCACCGGCACGCCATTGCCGCGCCGTCTGCTGGCACTGCACCTGGGCAATGGCGCATCGCTGTGCGCCATCCGCGACGGACAATCCGTCGCCACCACCATGGGCTTTTCGCCGCTCAGCGGGCTGACCATGGGCACCCGTGCAGGCGAGATCGACGCAGGTGCGGTGTTGCATCTGGTGGAGGCACTGGGGGCCGGGCCTGCGACGCACATGCTTTACCATGACAGCGGGCTGCTGGGTCTGTCCGGCCTGAGCGCCGACATGCGGACGCTTGCCGATGCCACCACGCCGCAAGCCCGCTTTGCCCGCGACCACTTCTGCTATTGGATCGCGCGACAGGCCGGTTCGATGGTTGCGGCGATGCAAGGCATCGACGGCATCGCCTTTACCGGCGGGATCGGGGAAAACGACGCCGCGGTCAGGAACAATGTTCTTGCACAGCTATCGTGGTTGGGAAATATTCCCCATTGGGTGATCCCCGCCGCCGAAGAGCAACAGATCGCCCGCGACGCCATCACGCTGCTGAAGGACCACACATATGCCCCATAAGCAGCCCCCGCTGAACCTGTCGCCCAAGGTCTCGGACGAGATCCGCAAAACCACCTGTTACATGTGCGCCTGCCGCTGTGGAATCAACGTGCACATGAAAGCGGGCGCGGACGGCAAGAAACGGGTCGCCTATATCGAAGGCAACCGCGACCATCCGGTGAACAAGGGCGTGCTGTGCGCCAAGGGATCGGCCGGCATCATGCAGCACAACGCCCCCGCCCGCCTGCGCGCCCCGCTGAAACGCGTCGGGCCACGCGGATCGGGTGAGTTCGAGGAAATCAGCTGGGACGAGGCGCTGGAGATCGCCACGGGATGGCTGGCACCGATCCGCCGCGAAAACCCCGAAAAGCTGGCGTTCTTCACCGGGCGCGACCAGTCGCAATCGTTCACATCCTTCTGGGCGCAGAACTTCGGCACGCCCAACTACGCGGCCCATGGCGGGTTCTGTTCGGTCAACATGGCGGCGGCCGGCATCTACACCATGGGCGGCGCGTTCTGGGAATTCGGTCAGCCCGACTGGGATCACACCAAGCTGTTCATGCTGTTCGGCGTCGCCGAAGACCACGACAGCAACCCGATCAAGATGGGTATCGGCAAGATCAAGGCACGCGGCGCGCGGGTGATCGGGGTGAACCCGATCCGCACCGGTTACAACGCCGTGGCCGACGACTGGGTTGGCATCACGCCGGGCACCGACGGGTTGTTCATCATGGCGCTGATCCATTGCCTGATGAAGGCGGGCAAGATCGACCTTGAGTATCTGGCCCAGTTCACCAACGCGCCCTGCCTTGTGAACAGCGACGAAAAATCGCCCGAGTTTGGCCTGTTGCTGCGCGACGAAAATGGCAAGGAACTGGTGATCGACCGCACGACGGGCAAGCCGGCCCCCTTTGACCAAAAGGGCGTGCGCCCCGATCTGGCCGCCACCTACCGCGCTGCGGGCGTCACCCATCGGCCCGTCATGCACCTGATGGCCGAACGTTATCTGTCCGACGACTACGCCCCCGAGGCCGTGGCCGACCGCACCGGCATTTCCGCGCCGCGCATCCGTGCCATTGCATCCGAACTGGCCCGCGTCGCCTTTGACGAGGCGTTCGAACTGGACCACACATGGACCGACTTCCGTGGCGAAACCCATGCCACGATGACAGGCCGCCCCGTCAGCTTTCACGCCATGCGCGGGATCAGCGCCCACGCCAACGGCTTCCAGACCTGCCGCGCGCTGCATGTGTTGCAGATCATCCTTGGCACGGTCGAGGTGCCGGGCGGGTTCCGGTTCAAACCACCCTATCCCAAACCGGCAACGGCCCACCCGAGACCCCATTGCAAAACCACCTGCAACGGCCCTCTGGACGGCCCGCACCTGGGCTTTGTTCAGGGACCCGAGGATCTGGCGCTGAAACCCGACGGCACGGCGGCGCGCATCGACAAGGCGTTCACCTGGGACAACCCGATGTCGGCGCACGGGCTGATGCACATGGTCATCTCGAACGCCCATGCGGGTGACCCGTACAAGATCGACACGCTGTTCCTGTACATGGCCAACATGGCGTGGAATTCGTCGATGAACACGCGCGGTGTGATCGACATGCTGACCGACACGGATGCCAACGGCGATTACGTGATCCCCCGCATCATCTATTCGGATGCCTACAGCTCCGAAATGGTCGCCTATGCCGACCTGATCCTGCCCGACACCACCTATCTGGAACGCCACGACTGTATCTCGCTGCTGGACCGTCCGATCTGCGAGGCCGACGCCGCCGCCGACGCGATCCGCTGGCCGGTGGTCGAACCCGACCGCGACGTGCGCGGGTTTCAGTCGGTGCTGTGCGATCTGGGCGCGCGGCTGAACCTGCCCGGCTTTGTCACCGAAGACGGCGACCAGAAATACGCCGATTACGCCGACTATATCATCAACCACGAACGCCGCCCCGGCATCGGTCCGCTGGCAGGCTGGCGCACGGGCGAACGCGGGCTGACCGCAGGACGTGGCGCGCCGAATGCCAGCCAGATCGACAACTATATCGAAAACGGCGGCTTTTTCGTCGAACACATCCCCCAAGGGGCAAATTACTATAAACCGTGGAACATGGCCTATCAGGACTGGGCCGTGGGCATGGGCCTGTTCGACGCGCCGCAGCCCTATCTGTTCTCGCTTTATGTCGAGCCGCTGCGCCGGTTCCAGCTGGCCGCCGAGGGCCACGGCGACCGCCAGCCGCCCGACCACCTGCGCGATCGCATCCGCCGCACGATGGACCCGCTGCCCATCTGGTATGACCCGTCGGGCGACAACCGCGCCGCCGAATATCCCGTGACCGCGCTGACCCAGCGCCCGATGGCCATGTACCATTCCTGGGGCAGCCAGAACGCATGGCTGCGGCAATTGCACGGGCACAACCCGCTGTACCTGCCGACCAACCTGATGCGCGACCACGACCTGAAGGATGGCGATTGGGCCACCGTCACCTCGCCCCACGGCGAAATCACGGTGCCGGTGCTGGAAATGGCGGCGCTGAACCCCAATACCGTCTGGACCTGGAACGCCATCGGCAAGCGCAAAGGCGCGTGGGCGCTGGACAAGGACGCACCCGAGGCGACCAAGGGGTTCCTGCTGAACCACCTGATCCACGAACTGCTGCCGCCCAAGGGCGACGGGTTGCGGTGGGCCAATTCTGACCCGATCACCGGGCAGGCGGCGTGGTTCGATCTGAAAGTGCGCATCGCCAAGGCGGCGTCACAGGATCAGTCGAAACCGGTCATGGAGCCGATCAAATCGCCCGTGGGTCAGGGACCTGACAGCCTGGCTTGGAAGGTTGGCAAATGATCTGGCCATTTCGAAAAGCACAAAACGGCCGATCGGCATTCTCATGTGAAATCGAATGCCCCGATTGCGGCGCACCACATTCATACGAGGATGAGGGTTTTGGCGCTTTGGTCCAGCGAAGCTGCATCAAACAAGATGCGTGCATGGTCCAGCTGGCCGCAAAGTTTGGTATCGGGAACGGTGTCGGTAACTGGCAATATGACGAAGAGGTCGGCCTGCTGGAATTCCATTTCCCTGATGGAAAAATTTGCGAGACCCCACTGGAAACCATTGGGAGCTGGTTTGAACCCCGGAACGAGTTTCTATGGAGTTGGGGAAACGAATACATTTCCGAATATCAAACGGCAGTTGCACAAAAGGCCCAAGAGTTTGGGGAACAGCGAGGTTTTCGCCCCCTTACTTCCAAGCTTGTTTGGCTGTCTCTGGATGATGCTTGGCACCTCGCAAAGGTTGCAGCGTCAGTATCCAAATCCAAGGGCGTTTACGCCGCCCCGGTCTCTGAGACATTGCAAATGTTCTTTGCGATCACCGATCCAAAATGGAGGCCAGAGCATTGACCACTCTTCCCGACAACACCGAAAAGAAGCTGGGCCTTGTCATCGACCTCGACACCTGCGTCGGCTGCCATGCCTGCGTGATCTCGTGCAAGGGCTGGAACACGGAAAACTACGGCGCACCGCTGTCCGATCAGGACCCCTATGGCGCGGCCCCATCCGGGACCTTCCTGAACCGCGTGCACAGCTACGAGGTGCAGCCGCTGGCGACCTCGGCCAAGGTCCAGCCGCCTGCGCAACTGTTCCACTTCCCCAAATCCTGCCTGCACTGCGAGGATGCGCCCTGCGTCACCGTCTGCCCCACCGGAGCCAGCTATAAACGGGTCGAGGACGGTATCGTTCTGGTCAACGAAAACGACTGCATCGGCTGTGGCCTGTGCGCCTGGGCCTGCCCGTACGGTGCGCGCGAAAAGGACGAGGCCGAGGGGGTGATGAAAAAATGCACCCTCTGTGTCGACCGCATCTACAACGAGAACCTTGAAGAGGTGGACCGCATCCCGACCTGCGTGCGCACCTGTCCTGCCGGCGCGCGCCACTTTGGCGACTTTGCCGACCCCGACAGCCATGTGTCGCGCCTGACGGCGGAACGGGGCGGCATGGACCTGATGCCGGAAATGGGCACCAAGCCCGTGAACAAATATCTGCCGCCACGGCCCAAGGATGCCCTGCCCGAGATTGACGTGCTGGCCCCCTACCTTGCCCCCGTGGATGAGGCACCGGGCGGTTTCCTTGGCTGGCTCGACAAGACCTTGGAGAAGCTCTGAGATGCATCCCGCACCCTCTGTCATCCTCTTCACCACCTTCTCGGGGCTGGGCTTTGGGCTGCTGGCATGGCTTGGCTTGGGCTATCCGGCGGTTACGGGGCTGACTGCATTTGTGTTCTTCACCATCGCCTATGTCTGCGCGGTGGGCGGGCTGATGGCCTCGGCCTTTCACCTTGGCCGCCCCGAACGCGCGCTTAAGGCGTTCACGCAATGGCGCACAAGCTGGCTGAGCCGCGAGGCGGTGATGTCGGTGGCCGCCCTGCTGGTGATGGGCGTCTATGCCATCGGGACGATCTTTTTTGCCACCGCCCTGTCGTTGGTTGGGGTTTTGGGTGCCGTGCTGTGCCTGCTGACCGTGTTCACAACGTCTATGATCTACACCCAGCTGAAAACCGTGCCGCGCTGGCACTCGCCGCTGACGCCGGTGATGTTTTTGGCGATGGCCGTCGCGGGCGGGGCGTTGCTGGCCGGGCAGACCACTGCGGCGGTGATCTTGCTGCTTCTGGCAGGGGGCGCGCTTGTTGCCACGTGGGTGCACGGCGACGGCGCGTTCGCGCGGTCGGGCACGACACTCGCGACGGCCACGGGACTTGGCTCCATCGGCACGCCCCGCGCGTTCGAGCCGCCGCACACCGGCACCAACTATCTGCTGCGCGAGTTTGTCTTTGTGGTGGGGCGCAAGCACGGGATGAAACTGCGCATCATCGCCTTTGTGCTGGCGATTGCGTTGCCGGTGATCCTGCTGCTGGTGCCGTTTTCACACTGGCTGGCGCTGGTGGCGGTGCTGAGTCATGTGGCGGGGGTACTGGTTGCGCGGTGGTTGTTCTTTGCGCAGGCGGAACATGTGGTCGGGCTGTACTACGGGAAACGATAAAGGGGCCGCAATTTGCAGCCCCTTGTTTGAACTTCTCGGTGTTTTAACCCTGAACGCTTACAGCAAACCCGCGTGCGCCAGCCCTTTGTCCACCAGCTTGCGCGTGGCTTCTGTCAACGGCACATGCGGCAGGCGCACCTCGTCGCTGCACAGGCCCAGACGCGACATGGCGTATTTCACACCCACCAGCCCCGGCTCGGTAAAGATCGCCTTGTGCAGCGGCATCAGCCTGTCCTGCAACTCCAGCGCCTTGGCATAGTCGCCCGCAGCACAGGCCGCCTGCACTTCGGCGCACAGCTTCGGTGCCACGTTCGCCGTGACCGAAATGCAGCCGACGCCGCCCTGGGCGTTGAACCCGTGTGCAGTGCCATCTTCGCCCGAAAGCTGGATGAAGTCCGGCCCGCACATCAACCGCTGGTCGTTGACCCGTTGCAGGTCGCCCGTGGCATCCTTGACGCCCACGATCCGCTCCATCTTGGCCAGCTCGGCCATGGTCGCGTTCGAGATGTCGACAACCGAGCGGCCCGGAATGTTGTACACAATGATCGGCAATTTGCACGCTTCGTGCACGGCAGCGAAATGCGCGATCACGCCGGCCTGCGTCGGTTTGTTGTAATAGGGCGTCACCACCAGCACCGCATCGGCGCCCACGGCTTCCGCGTGCTTTGCCAAGCGAACAGACTCGACCGTATTGTTCGATCCGGCCCCGGCAATCACCTTGACGCGGCCCGCGGCGGCTTTGACCACCTCTTCGACAACCTTGTCGTGTTCGCCATGGGTCAGGGTCGGGCTTTCGCCGGTTGTGCCCACAGGCACCAGCCCCGAGGACCCCTGTTCGATCTGCCAGTCCACCAGCTTCTTGAGCGTGTCCAGATCCAGTGCGCCGTCCTGGAACGGCGTGACGAGTGCGGGCATAGAACCCTTGAACATATTCACGCTCCTTTTTCAAAATGGTGGCCGGAATTGGCCGGATTACATAGACCTGAAGCAGACGTGAGTTGCACAGTTGCGCCAAGATCATATGTTGCAACGCACTACCCTTGCCACGACAGGAAATGCAAGTGATCACACGCCTCGCAGCCCTTTTGCTGTGCCTTTTTGCCACCACTGCGACCGCTCAGCCAGAGCGTCCGCGTCCACTGGGCTGGGCAATGGATGCAATGCGCGCAGGCAACTGGGACACGGCCCAGCGGATTGCGGCCCGC
Organism: Pseudosulfitobacter pseudonitzschiae; assembly: GCF_900129395.1. Lineage (GTDB taxonomy): Bacteria > Pseudomonadota > Alphaproteobacteria > Rhodobacterales > Rhodobacteraceae > Pseudosulfitobacter > Pseudosulfitobacter pseudonitzschiae. The sequence continues at coordinate 122,068 of NZ_FQVP01000007.1, read as the reverse complement.
GACGGTGTTGTGGCTGCAGATGTGATCGAATGGCACCGCCTGCGCACGGGGCGCGGCACCTATACCGAGTATATGGACTTCCTGAACCGCCGCTTTGACTGGCCCGGCATGGATTACCTGCGCCGACAGGGCGAAGAGGCCGCGATCAAGGCTGGCGCCGCCGCCGTGCGTGCCTATTTCGCCGAGGCCGAACCGCAGACCCCGCGCGGCGTGCTGGCCTATGCCGATGCGATGACCGAACAGGGCCAGACCGGCGAGGCACAGGCCAGCCTTGTCCTGGCGTGGACCACGCTGCCGATGGACAAGGACGAAGAGGCGCTGTTCCTGTCGCGGCACAGCGCCCTGTTGAAACCCCACCACGCAGCGCGGGCCGACACGATGTTGTGGCTGGGCGAGTTGAACGAGGCGCAACGCCTGCGCCCGCTGCTGGACGAGGGCCACCAGGCGCTGGTGGAGGCGCGCATCGCACTGGCCCAGCGCCGCGACGATGTGGACGCCAGAATTGCAGCCGTACCTGCCGCACTGCAATCCGACCCCGGCCTGCAACATGCCCGCTTTGTCTGGCGTCTGCGCAAGGGGCGCTCTGCCGACGCCAAGGCGCTGTTGCTGGAGCGGTCCACCAGTGCCGCAGCCCTTGGCCGGCCCGATGCATGGTCCAATCAGCGCCGCGCGCTGGCCCGCGACGAAATGCGCGACGGTGACCCGAAACGCGCCTATCAACTGGCGTCGCGGCATTTCCTGACCTCGGGGTCCGACTATGCCGATCTGGAATGGATCGCGGGGTATGTGGCGCTGCGCAAACTGAACGATCCGGCCATCGCGTTGAAGCATTTCCAGAATCACCGCAACGCCGTGGAAAGCCCGATTTCGCGCGGGCGTGCGGGCTATTGGACCGGTCTGGCCTATCAGGCCCTGGGCGATGCAGCTGCTGCCGATCAGGCCTTTGCCGATGGGGCGCAATTCCAGACCTCGTTCTATGGCATCCTTGCCGCCGAAAAGGCGGGACAGCCCTTTGACATCGGCCTGGGACCACAGGCCGAAGCATCCGACTGGCGCACCAGTCCGCTGATCCATTCCCCGCTGTTCGAGGCGGGTATGCTGCTGCAAGCCTCGGGCGAGCTGAGCGTGGCGGAACGGTTCTGGACCCATCTGGCCGACCAGCTGGACGAAGAACAGGCCGCGCAACTGGGACAGGCGGCCATCGATGTGAACCAGCCGCATCTGGCCGTGATGATCGGCAAGACCGTCGCCTATCGCGGGATCACGCTGGCCGCGCCATATTATCCGCTGCACCCGCTGACCGAACAGGACCTGCCCATCGCCCCGGAAATGGCCCTGTCCATCGCGCGGCGCGAATCCGAGTTTGATCCCGTTGTGCAATCGGGTGTCGGCGCGCGCGGATTGATGCAGTTGATGCCCGCCACGGCCAAGGAAGTTGCTGGCCAACTGGGGCTGGGCGAGGCGCATACGACCGACCGGCTGATCACCGATCCGGCCTATAACGCAAAGCTTGGGTCGACGTTCCTGTCCACGCTGGCGGGGCGGTTCGACGGCAATGTGGTGATGATGTCGGCGGCCTATAACGCCGGACCATCCCGTCCGATCCGCTGGATGGAAATGTACGGCGACCCGCGCAAGGACAACATCGACATCGTTGACTGGATCGAGAACATCCCCTTCCGCGAAACCCGCAACTATGTGATGCGCGTCACCGAAAGCCTGCCGGTCTACCGCGCGCGGCTGGGCAAGGAGCCGTTGCCGATTCCGTTTTCGCAAGAGCTGAAGGGCTCAACCCTTTTGTCGTTCGCGCCAAAGGGTAAATAGGCCCGCCGCGACGACAATCCCTGCCCCTGTCGCCACGTTCCACGCGATCACCTCGTTAAAGACGGTCACGCCCAGCATCGACCCGAACACCAGTTGCATATAGGCAAAGGGCTGGACCGCGCTGGCCTCGGCCACTTCGTAGACGCGGATCAGCAACCAGTGGCCGAACGCGCCGGTGACGCACAGGGTTGCCATCCACGCCCAGTCGGTTGGTGCCATCGGCTCCCAGAACCAGATGCCGACGCCTGTCATCGCAACGGCCCCCGCAACGCCGGTCCAGAAAAAGCTGGTTGCTGATGTGTCCTTGCGCGCGACATAGCGGGTCAGCAGCGCATAAAGCGCGAACATGATCGCCGAGACCAATGGGATCACCGCCGCCGGATTGAACACACCGATGCCCGGCTGCAGTATAATCAGCACCCCGACAAAGCCGACACCGATGGCTGCCCAGCGCCGCCAGCCGACGCTTTCCCCCAGGATCGGCCCGCTGAGGGCTGCCACCAAAAGCGGGTAGCAGGTGAACACCGCCAGGCTCTCGACCAGCCCCAGAATGGTAAAGGCCAGCACCATCACGCAAATCTCGGCCGCCAGCAGCAGCCCGCGAAAGATCTGCAGCGCCATCTGCTCGGTGCGTGCAGCGGCGCGGATGCCGCCCGCCTTGGCCCGCGCAATCGCCACCACGAAAGCTGCGAAGAACCAATAGCGGATCATTACCACCATCAGCACGTTGTACTCCGACGCCAGATGCCGCGAGATGCCGTCCTGCATGGCGAACACGAATGTGGTCAGCACCATCAGGCCGACGCCCAGCCGTGTGTTGTTGCCTGCGCTCATCGTTTTGTTCCCACCGTCATATGCCGTTTGCGGCCATAACCGGAAATCCGGCTGACCTCGAACCCTGCCGCATCCAGCCCGCGGCGGACAAAGCCTGCAGCCGTGTAGGTGGCGATCGTGCCCTGCGGTGCCGTATGATCGGCCACGGCCTGCATCAGGGTTTCGTCCCACAGTTCGGGGTTCTTGGCCGGCGAAAATCCGTCCAGAAACCACGCATCTGCCCTGCCTTGCCAAGCGGGCAAGGTGGTGCGTGCATCGCCCGCGATCACCTCCAGCACCGCATCGCCAAACTCAAACCGCCCGCCGCGCCCGTTCCAGACCGCGACCAGTTCGTCCCCGATCCCAAAGGCGGCAAGCGCGCGGGCCATTTCCTCTACCGACATCGGATAGGCTTCGAAGCTGGTGAATTGCAGCACACCATCCACGCCCGCCGCACGCCATGCCGCCAGCGTGACCATGAAATTCAGCCCCGTGCCAAACCCCAGTTCGCCGATGTGAAACCCGTCCCGAAACCGCGCAGGCAGCCCGTTGCCCGCCAGAAACACGTGGCGTGTTTCATCCAGACCGTTTTCAAGACTGAAGTAAGGGTCGTCAAACCGCGTGCTGACCGGCACGTCGCCGTCCCGCCATTCCAAGTCTGCGCGCTGGTCCTGCATCCTGTCACCCTGTAAGGAAGTTTCGTGCATCCATGACGAAAGGTCCCAACCTTGGCAATGCCCGACATCACCATACGCGGCGCGGGCATTTTTGGCCTGGCGACGGCGTGGGCCTGTGCTCAGAAAGGCGCCACCGTGCGCGTCATCGACCCAAACGGCCCCGCCTCGGGCGCGTCGGGGGGCATTGTCGGCGCACTGGCCCCGCATGTGCCAGAGAACTGGAACCCCAAGAAGCAATTCCAGCTTGAAAGCCTGCTGATGGCCGAAAGCTTCTGGCGCGGCGTGTCGGACGCAGGCGGACGGCACTCCGGCTATATCCGGTCGGGGCGGCTGCAACCGGTGGCGGACGATCATGCGCTGGCTCTGGCGCAGGCACGTATCGAAACGGCCCGTACGCTGTGGCACGGACAGGCAAGCTGGACCCTGCGCCCCACATCCGGCAGCCCGTGGGAACCCGACAGCGCCACCGGCCAGTTGATCCATGACGATCTCAGCGCGCATTTGCATCCGGCACAGGCCTGCGCCGCACTGGTTGGCGCGCTGGAGGCGCGCGGGGTCACGGTGGACCAAGACGGCGCATCAGACGGCCCGACCCTGTGGGCCACCGGCATCGTCGGCCTGCAAGAGCTGAACAAGACCGCATCCCGCCCGATGGGGGCAGGTGTGAAAGGTCAGGCGGCCCTGCTGCAATACGACATGGCCGGCGCGCCGCAGCTTTATGCCGACGGGCTGCACATCATTCCACATGCGGATGGGACCACCGCCATCGGGTCCACGTCAGAGAACCAATACGACCACCTGCAACCTGACGGCCAACTTGACGACATCGTTGCGCGCGCGCGTTTGGCGGTGCCAGCGCTGGCCCATGCGCCGGTCATCGGGCGCTGGGCCGGCGTGCGGCCCCGTGCCCGGTCACGCGCCCCGATGCTGGGCGCATGGCCGGATCGCCCCGGCCACTATATCGCCAACGGCGGCTTCAAGATCGGCTTTGGCATGGCCCCGAAGGTGGCTGAAACGATGGCTGCGCTGATCCTGGAGGGCGACAATACCATCCCCACTGGTTTCGAGGTGAACGCTTCGGCTTAGCAGGCAGACCACCGCAGGCGCAGGCGGCAAGATATTGCCAGTCCCCTGCTGCGCACAGGTGACCGGTGACATTTGCATAGCAGCCATGCAATCACGTTCCACACGTCCACTTGCACATATGTGTCATCTGTTTCACCCTCTGTACACTCACGGTACGAAAGCCCCTTTGATGAAACACCCTGAAATAGCCAGCCTCGATCACCTCGTCCTCACTGTAGGCGATCTCGAAGCAACGCTGGCCTTCTACTCGGACATCCTTGGCATGAAGGTCGAACGGTTCACTGGCGCCGACGGATCAAAACGCCATGCGTTGCAGTTTGGAACCCAGAAGATCAACGTGCACCGCTGGGGTGCCGAATATGACCCCAAGGCCGCCTACCCCGGCCCCGGCACGGCCGACATGTGCCTGCTGTCCGACACCCCGCTGGATGTCTGGCAGGCCCACTTCGAGAACAACGATGTGCCGATCGAAGAAGGCCCGGTCGAACGCACAGGTGCCACCGGTCCGCTGATGTCACTTTACATCCGCGACCCCGATGGCAACCTGCTTGAGGTCAGCACCCGCGTCTAGGCTGGGATTTCGGCCCGCAACTGCTGCATCAGCTGGCCCAGTTCCTTGACGTAGATCTCGCCTTTCAGCTGGCCCTGTTCGTCGAATGCGTTGGAACAATTGGCCACATGAATTTCCGGCCCCTGCAAGATTCGCGGACGGAACGGCACCATGAAACTGCGCAGGATCAGCTGCGCCCGCTCGCCACCGGCGCGCCCTGCAGCGGCGGACATCACGGCCACCGGCTTGCCCGCCCAGCAGTTGCCTTCGCAACGGCTGATCCAGTCCAGCGCATTCTTGAGCACTCCCGACGGACCCTTGTTGTACTCCGTGGTCGAAATCACCACCGCGTCCGCCTCGGCAATCTGGCGCTCTACCGCCTTGACGTTCTCGGGCACGCCGGATGCGGCCTCTTCGTCTCCGTCATAAAGCGAAAACCGCAGGTCTGCCTCGGCAAAGCTGCAGTCGCCAAACAGGCGCGCGGCTTCGCGGATCAGCTTGCTGTTGCACGAGTCCGCACGCAGCGACCCTGAAATTCCGAATAGTTTTGGCTTGGCCATGTTGGCTCCTTCTCAGTCCGTCACGCAAAGACCACAGCGAACGTCCAAAAATGCGTGGAGGGCAAAAATGCATGGGGGGCAAAAATGCATGGGGGGCAAAAATGCGTGAGGGCGCAGCAATGCCACGCCCCCTGCAATCGTCCCGATCAAAACCGATCAGGCGTTCGGCAAGATCACGATTTCAACGCGACGGTTCTGCGCCTTGCCCGCGGCATTCAGGTTGGTCGCCACCGGCTGCGATTCACCGCGGCCAAACGACTGGATCCGCGAATAGGGCACACCGTTTTGCAACAGCACCTCGGACACGGCGGTCGCCCGGCGTTCGCTCAGCTGTTGGTTATAGGCGGCATCGCCGTCGCTATCGGTGTGACCGATCACCTGCACGGTGCTGCCGGGATAGCGTTGCAGGCTGGCCGCAACCGCCGACAGATCGTCACGCAGGTCCGGACGCACGGCAAAGCTGTCTGTCGCGAACAGGATGTCCTGCGGCAGGGTCACGATCAACCGGTCGCCGGTGTTGGTGATCTGCACATTGCTGTCCATGGAACGGCGCAGCTCTGCCTCTTGCTTGTCGAGGTTATAGCCGACACCTGCACCCACGGCACCGCCCAGAACGGCGCCGATCAGGGCACCGTCACCACGGTCGCCATCGTCGCTTACAGCCGCGCCCAGCAATGCACCGGACACAGCCCCGGCCAGCGCGCCGGTTTTGGTGTTACGCTTGGGGTCGTTGGGGTTGCCGCCCAGTTGGCCCGGAGCGGTACAAGCGGTCAGCGCCATGCTGCCCATCAGGATCGCTGCAATTGAAATTTTCGAAACGTTCATATCATACTGCCTAAGTTGGGCCCCGTTCGGGCAGGGCATCTTGTGATGTACGTCTTATTATATAGCTTGGTTCCCTATAAAAATAAGAGGCGTTTCAACTCGGCAATAACCCGCCTGCCTTTTCTGTCCCAAAAACGCCGGCCGACGGCGCGGCGCGACGGCGCGACGGCCCCCTGACACGATCTGCGACAGGCACGGTTCAGGCTTCGACGCGGGCCGATTCATAGGCCAGCATCGCCCGTTTGACGGGCAAGCCCCAGTGATAGCCGCCCAGTCCCCCTGATTTGCGCAGGGCACGGTGGCACGGGATCAGCCAACTGACCGGATTGCGCCCCACGGCAGTGCCCACCGCGCGGACTGCACGCGGGTTTCCGATACTTTGCGCAATTTCGGAATAGGTGGTCACGTGGCCCGACGGGATGCGCAGCAGCGCCTCCCACACCTTGATCTGAAAAGGCGCCCCGATCAGGTACAGCGGCGCGGTGTTCAGCTTGGCGTCCGCCGCACCAAAGGCCGCCAGGACCCAGGGCCGCAGCCGCATCGGGTCCTCGACGAATCGCGCTGCGGGCCAACGTGCGATCAGATCCTCAAGGGCCGCGGCCTCGCCGGTTTCGGCGGCAAAGCCCATGCCGCAAATACCCTTTTCGGTGCCCATGACGATTGCGGGGCCAAAGGGGCTTTCGAACCAGCCCCAGAAAATCGTCAGGCCCGCACCGCCCTTGGCATAGTCGCCGGGGCTCATCGCCTCCCAGCGCAGGAACAGATCGTGCAGGCGCCCGCCCCCCGACAGCCCGGCTGCGTGGGCGGCCTCCAGCGTGGTGAAGCGGTTGGCCAACAGCGCCTTGGCATGGCCCAAGGCCAGGTACTGCTGATAGCGCTTGGGGGACACCCCCACCCACCGACTGAACACCCGCTGGAAATGCGCGGGGCTCATCCCCATTTCCCCCGCCAGATCGTCCAGCGTCAGGGCGCTGCCCCTGTCATCCACCAATTCGATCGCGCGCCGCACGACCTGATAGTGGTAACCGGTTTCTGTGTCGTTGTGTTGTTCCATGCCGCCAATCTAGCGCGCGCCCGCGCGTCCTGCGACCCGAAAGCTGCGCATTCATGGGGTGTGCTTGGGCGCATCGCGCAGCAGGTCCGGCTGTGCCTTGCCCAGATCCTGATCCACCAGCGCCCGCGCCTCGGCCTGTGTCAGCACCGGACGCGCGGCGACCGCTGGTCCGGCGCCCAATGCGGCGGCAATCTTTGGGTCCTCGTCGGCGCAAACCGCGTTGAAATCTGCCACGAACAACGACCCGACCCACATCCCCTCGACACAGAGAAGCTCGTGCCGCTGCATCAGGATCTGTGTGTAAACAAAGGTCGAATCTCCCGGACGGCGCAGCGGCATCGGGTCGGCCAGTACCGTACCGGGCACCAGCACCTCGTTCGTGCCATAGTATAGCTCGGCCCGCGGCGACCGGTAGAGAACCAGCGAGTTGGGTGACAGGCGCACGTGATGGCCCGGGATCGACGGGCCAAAGGCATCGGGCGGAATCACCACCGGTGCAAACTCGGGATGAGTCTGCAGATCGGACCGCAAGAGCCGCGTGCGGCTGACGCGCAGGATCGGCTGCAATCCGTGGTCGCGTGTGACCAGCTTGTGCTGGGTGTCCAACCACTCGACCGGAACTTCGCCCTCGTCCGTTTACAACATCGTGCCCGGGCCAAAACTGGTCAATACGGCCGCTGCGCGCAGCACGTCGATCCGGTCATCCTGTAGCAGTTTCGTCGTATCCATCTGTAAAAGCCCCGATATTAAACACAAATCAGCGCATATCGGCCAAAACTTAACGTGGCCTGACCGCAGGGACACGCAGTCGATAGGATTGTTCGGATTCAAAGCTTGCGCACTTGCCCGCAGGCCGCAAAACCCGCATAGGGGAATGATGGCAAAACAGCTTGATTATCAGACGATCTATCAGATCTTTGACCGTTTCCGTGATGCAGAGCCCGAACCCAAGGGCGAACTGGATCACACCAACGCCTATACGCTGGTGGTCGCCGTGGCGCTCAGCGCGCAGGCCACCGATGCGGGCGTAAACAAGGCGACCAAATCGCTGTTCCCCGTCGCAGACACACCGCAAAAGATGCTGGACCTGGGGCTTGAGGGTCTGACCGAGCATATCAAAACCATCGGCCTGTTCCGACAAAAGGCCAAGAACGTGATAAAGCTCAGCCAGATTCTGGTGGATGATTACGGCGGCGTCGTGCCCTCGTCCCGTGCTGCCCTGCAATCGCTGCCCGGCGTGGGGCGCAAGACGGCCAACGTGGTGCTGAACATGTGGTGGAACTATCCCGCGCAGGCGGTCGATACCCACATCTTCCGTCTGGGCAACCGCAGCGGCATCGCCCCGGGCAAAACCGTGGACGCGGTCGAGCGCGCCATCGAAGACAACATTCCCGCTGAATTCCAGCAACACGCCCACCACTGGATGATCCTGCACGGACGCTATCACTGCAAGGCGCGCAAGCCGCAGTGCCCCACCTGCATCATCCGCGATCTCTGCCAATTCGAGGACAAGACCCAATGACGCAATACGAACTCGTTGGCATCGGCAATGCCGTTGTCGATGTCATCTCGCATGCCGACGACCAGTTTCTGGGCAACATGGGCATCGAAAAGGGCATCATGCAGCTGATCGAACGCGAACGCGCCGAGGTGCTTTATGGTGCGATGAAGGATCGCTTGCAGACCCCCGGCGGATCGGTGGCCAACACCGTGGCAGGAGTCGCGGCGCTGGGGATGAAAACCGCATTTATCGGGCGGGTGAACGATGACACGCTGGGCCGGTTTTATGCCGACGCCCTGACGGACGGCGGCGCCGAGTTCGTCAACGCTCCGGTGGTGGGTGGCACTCTGCCCACGTCACGCTCGATGATTTTCGTATCTCCCGATGGCGAACGGTCGATGAACACCTATCTGGGCATTTCGACCGACCTTGGCCCGGCCGATGTGCCCGACGCTGTCGCCTCGGCTGCCAAGATCATGTTTCTCGAAGGGTATCTGTTCGACAAGGACGAAGGCAAACAGGCGTTCCTGCAAGCCTCGCGGCTGACCCGCGCAGCGGGCGGCATGGCCGGCATCGCCATTTCCGACCCCTTCTGCGTTGACCGCCACCGCGCGGACTTTCTGCGCATGATCGGCGAGGAACTGGACTACGTCATCGGCAACGCCGCCGAGATCAAATCCCTGTTCGAGACAGACGACCTCGAGGCGGCGCTGACCAAGACCGCCGCCATGTGCCCCACCGTGGTCTGCACCCGCTCGGGCGATGGCGTCACTCTGATCCGCAACAGCGAACGGGTGGACGTGCCGGTGACCAAGATCGTGCCGGTCGACGCCACAGGGGCGGGCGACCAGTTTGCCGCCGGCTTCCTGTATGGCCTGTCCACCAGCCGCGACCTGGCGACCTGCGGACGCATGGGCAACGCCTGTGCCGCCGAAGTTATCAGCCACATCGGCCCCCGTCCCGAAGCAGACATGATGGAGATATTCCGCAAGGAAGGTCTGGTCTGATGCTGGCCGACGGCATGCACGACGTGCCCCCGGGCAAGGTCGCCACGGTCGTGACCCATCTGGAAATGCGCGCCCGCGCCGACCTTTCGGGACGCGCCGCCCCCCACGGCTGGACCCTGCGCCGCGTCGCAACGCCCGATCTGGACTGGTATCGTCAAATCTTTCAGGCGGTGGGCGAAGACTGGCTGTGGTTCTCGCGGCGCTTCATGTCCGACAAGGACCTGGCCGCAATCGTCCACCACGACGATGTTGCCATCTGGACCCTGTCCAAGGACGGCACCGACGCCGCCCTTCTGGAACTGGATTTCCGTACGGCGGGTGAATGTGAACTGGCGTTCTTCGGTGTCACCTCTGACCTGATTGGTGCAGGTGCGGGGCGATTCCTGATGGACGTGGCAATCGATCAGGCATGGGCGCGCGCCATCAGCCGGCTTCACGTCCACACCTGCACGCTGGACAGCCCTCAGGCGCTGGGATTCTACCGCCGTGCCGGGTTTGTCCCCATCCGCCAGCAGATCGAAATCGCCGAAGACCCGCGCGTGTCCAAAGGGTATGACACCGCCCTGGCCCCGCATGTGCCGATCTTTGCGCCCTAAACGTCACAGATAGGCTTCGAACTCCGCCAACACAGCCGCATAAACATCCCGCTTGAACGGCACGATCCCGTCCACCACCTGCGCGGGCGCGACCCATTTCCATGCGACAAATTCCGGATGCTCGGTGGCGATGTTCACATCCTTATCCGACCCTTTGAACCGCAACAGGAACCACTTCTGCTCTTGCCCGCGATATTTGCCGCCCCAGATGTCCGGCACCACCTCGTGCGGCAGATCATAGGGCAACCAGCCATCGGTCTCGGCCTCGACCTCGACCAGTGACGACGGGATGCCGGTCTCTTCTTCCAACTCACGCAGGGCGGCGGCGCGCGCATCCTCACCCTTGTCCACGCCCCCCTGAGGCATCTGCCAGAATTCGCGGAACCGGTCATGACGCTGCCCGACCCAGACCTGCCCCGCCGCATTGACCAGCATCACGCCCACATTGCGCCGATATGGCAGCGCGTTAATTTCATCTGGTGTCATCGTGCTCTCCTGCAGCTTGGGCCGGGTCAATATTGAAGTCGTGATATATTGCCTTACGCCGCGTTGCACATGACTTTCCCGCCCAACTGGGGCGAAATAGCGCAAAATCACACCGTCGGAGGATTCCATGACAGCTTACCGCCACATGCTCGCCCCGCTCGACCTTGGCTTTACCACTTTGAAGAACCGCGTGCTCATGGGGTCCATGCACACCGGCCTTGAGGAAACCAAGGATTGGAACCGCGTTGCCGAATTCTACGCCGAACGTGCGCGCGGCGACGTGGGCCTGATGGTGACGGGGGGTATCGGCCCCAACATGGAAGGGTCGGTCGCACCCGGTGCCGCCATGCTGGCCACCGATGAGGACATCAAGAACCACAGCGTCGTCACCGACCGCGTGCACGAAGCAGGCGGCAAGATCGCGATGCAGATCCTGCACGCGGGCCGCTACGCGTTCAGCCCGCACTGCGTGGCCCCCAGCCCGGTCAAATCCCCGATCTCGCCCTTCCCGCCGAACGAACTGGACGAGGAAGGCATCGAAAAACAGATCAGCGACATCGTCGCCACCGCCGCCCGCGCGCGCGAGGCCGGCTATGATGGGGTCGAGATCATGGGGTCCGAAGGCTATTTCCTGAACCAGTTCCTTGTGACCCACACCAACAAGCGCACCGACCGCTGGGGCGGATCATACGAAAACCGCATGCGCCTGCCGATCGAAGTGGTCCGCCGCACCCGCGCAGCCGTGGGCGATGACTTTATCATCATCTACCGCCTGTCGATGATTGACCTTGTGCCCAATGGCTCGACCTTTGACGAGGTCGTGCAACTGGCCAAGGAGATCGAAAAAGCAGGGGCCACCATCATCAACACCGGCATCGGCTGGCACGAGGCGCGCATTCCCACCATCGCCACATCGGTCCCACGCGCGGCCTTTGCATGGGTCACCAAGAAACTGATGGGGCAGGTGAACATTCCCATCATCACTTCAAATCGCATCAACACCCCCGAGGTCGCGGAAGAGGTCCTGTCGACGGGCTGCGCTGACATGGTGTCGATGGCCCGCCCGATGCTGGCCGACCCGCATTTCGTGGCCAAGGCCGCCGCAGACAAGGCCGCGCAAATCGCGCCCTGCATTGCGTGCAATCAGGCCTGCCTGGACCACACCTTTGGCGGCAAGATCAGCTCGTGCCTGGTGAACCCGCTGGCCTGCTACGAAACCGAGCTGCCGATCACGCCGACCGACGCCCCCAAATCCATCGCAATCGTCGGCGCAGGTCCTGCCGGCCTGTCCACCGCCATCACCGCCGCCCAACGCGGGCACAGCGTGACCCTGTTCGACAAATCGGACGAGGTCGGCGGGCAGTTGAACATGGCCAAACAAATCCCCGGCAAGGAAGAGTTCTGGGGGCTGGTCGACTGGTACCGCACCATGGTCGACACGCTGGGCATCACCACGAAACTGGGCACCACCGCCACGCCGGACATGCTGAAAGGGTTTGACGAGGTTGTCATCGCCACCGGCGTCCTGCCGCGCGATCCTGCGATCCCCGGTCAGGACGGGGAAAACGTGATGGATTACATCGACGTGCTGCGCCACAAGAAACCTGTTGGCAAATCGGTCGCCGTTGTCGGCGCGGGCGGCATCGGCTTTGACGTGTCCGAATTCCTGTCCGAAGAAGACGGCCACAGCACCACCGAACACCTGCCGGAATGGATGCGCGAATGGGGCGTCGCCGACCCCGCAGAGCACCGCGGCGGCCTGAACCCCGATGGCCCCAAACCCGGCCACCCCGCCCGCGCCATCACCCTGCTGCAACGCAAGGCGGAAAAGCACGGCAAACGTCTGGGCAAGACAACCGGCTGGATTCACCGCGCCGCGCTGAAGATGAAAGAGGTCAATTTTGTCGGCGGCGTAAACTATGAACGCATCGACGCCGACGGCCTGCATGTCTCGTTCGGCGAAGCCCGCGAAAACCCGCAGACGATTGCCGCCGACACCATCGTTCTGTGCGCCGGACAAATCCCCGACCGCAGCCTTGCCGACGCGCTGGAACAACAGGGCACTACATGCCACGTGATCGGCGGGGCCGACGTGGCCGCCGAACTGGACGCCAAACGCGCCATCGACCAGGGCACACGGCTCGCCGCGACACTCTGAGCGCATTCTTCCGGTTTATGAAATGAGGGGGCCGAAAGCCCCCTCACCGCGCCACAAGGTGCAAGGCGCGAAACATCGCCTGCACCGTCAGGTGCCTTGCCCCGATCCACCATGCGCCGCGCGGCTGTCCTCTGGCGCATCCGTGCGGTCAAACATCCCGTAATCCCGGATCACATGCGCCACGCGCAGGCGGTAATCGGCAAAGACACCGCCCCGCCCCTTGCTCTGCGCCCCGCGATGCGCGGTCAGGGTCCGCCAGCGTTCCACCGCCGCCTCGTCCTCGAAGAACGACAGCGACAACAGCTTGCCCGGTGTCGTCAGGCTCTCGAACCGCTCGACACCCAGAAACCCCTCGACCTCGTCCACCAGCGGACGCATCGCCGCGGCGATGTCCAGATAGGCAGCGCGCTTGCCCTCTGCCGGTTCAACTTCGAATATAACCGCAATCATCCCGATACCTTTCTCAACCACGTCCTGTCCTCGCGCAGCAGGAACTTCTGCGCCTGCGCAAAGGCATAATTCTCCTGCCCCAGCGGATCACTGGCCAATCGTGCCCGATAGGCCTCGTAGTCGGCCAGCGATTTCACATGATAGATCCCATAGGCCAGCGTTGACGACCCCTCGTGCGGGGTGAAATAGCCCACAAGGTCGGCCCCACACCGCGGGATCGCCTGCCCCCAGTTGCGCGCATATTGCGCAAAGGCATCGTGTTGCGTGGGATCGATCTGATAGCGGATCACGCATGTCAGCATGGTTTGGTCTCCTTCTTGCTGATCCCGTGATAGGCGATTGCCCGGCGGTGATGCTTTGATTAGCATCGAACTATGAAAGAAGGCCCCGATTTCACCCAGATCGCCACGCTGATGGGCGACCCCGCGCGTGCCAACATCCTGACGGCGCTGATGTCGGGCCGCGCGCTGACCGCATCCGAACTGGCCGCCGAAGCGGGGGTGACCGCGGCCACCGCCTCGTCGCATCTGGCCAAGCTGGAACAGGGCGGGCTGCTGCTGCGCCGCAAACAGGGGCGGCATCGCTATTTCGTGCTGGCCAGCGAAGAGGTTGCGCACACCATCGAGGCGATGATGGGGCTGGCGGCGAACCACGGCCACCTGCGAACCCGTCAGGGACCAAAAGACATTGAATTGCGCACCGCGCGGGTCTGCTACAACCATCTGGCCGGCGACACCGGCGTGCAGATGTTTCGCGCGCTGGTATCGGGCGGACACATCGCCACGGGTGCGAACGGGCTGGACCTGACTGCCAAGGGCGCCGAGCTGATGCAGCGCCTTGGCCTGCCCCTTGAAACCCTTGCAAAATCCCGCGCACCCATGTGCCGCGAATGTCTGGACTGGAGCGCGCGACGCTCGCATCTTGCGGGCAAGCTGGGGCGCGCGCTGCTGACCCATTTCGAAACGGTTGGCTGGGCCGCGCGTGTGCCGGACACCCGCATCATCCGCTTTACCCCCAAAGGCCGCGCCGCCTTTGACGCCACATTTGCGAAACAGGACTGACCCATGCCCCTCTATATCTACGACATCCTGTCCGACGGAACCGCGACCCCCACGACCGACACATCGCCCACCGGCGTCAGCGGTTATCGCTGGTTCCATTTCGACCTGAAAGACCCTGAACTGCCGCAATGGGCCAACGCGCATCTGCACCCGATCCCCGCAGGTGCCCTGTTGCAAACCGAAACCCGACCACGCTGTGATGTGCATGACGACGGGTTGATGCTGAACCTGCGCGGCGTGAACCTGAACTCTGACGGACCTGCTGACCAGATGGTCGCCGTGCGGATGTGGGTGACCGATCAAACCGTGGTCACCGTGCGCATGCGCCGCGTCTTTGCCATCGAGGATATTCGCAAGGCGCTGGAAGCCGGTACAGGCCCCGACAGCAGCGCCGCCTTTGTCGAAGCGCTGGCCAGCCGCCTGACCGAACGTGTGCAGAACACCGTGTTCGAACTGGCGGATCAAGTCGACGACCTGGAGGACGCCATCCACGATGACGACGACGCACCGCTGCCCGACAATCTGGCCGAACTGCGCCGCACCGCGATCCGCCTGCGCCGCTATCTGGGACCGCAACGCGATGCGCTGATGGCGCTGGCCGCCACCGACACGCCCGCAGGCAACAGCCCCCTGCACCGCCGCGAACTGGCCAACCTTGCGATGCTGACCGTGGAAGAGCTGGATTCGCTTCAGGGCCGTCTGACCGCAATCAACGACCACCACAACGCCCGCGCCGCCGAGGCCCAGAATCGCAACAGCTATATCCTGAGCATCGTCGCCGCGATCTTTTTGCCGCTGGGGTTCATCACCGGCCTGTTCGGCGTCAACGTGGGCGGAATGCCCGGTGTCGACAACCCCGCAGCCTTTACGATTCTGTGCATTTCCATGGCTGCCGTCTCGGTGGTGTCACTGGTCGTGATGCGCTGGCTCAAGTGGATCTGACAGACGGAATCGCGCTTCAGGCGATGGCGGCTGGCGCAAATTGCCGCCAAAATCGAATCCGGCAATGTGCGATTGTTTCAACCCTGAAGAGATCAATTATTCAGCCGGTAGCGCTTGGGTAGATCTGCACGCGCAACGCAGTATGTATAATTTTAATATATAATTCAGCGTGATACAGGAATTACGCGTGCCGGAAACACAGCGTTTTCATGTTTCCGCGCCTGAAACGATTGATGGAATTACCTCAAGATTATCCCACCCGTGCCCCGATCTTGCCGCGATTGGCAGCGATACCCACTCTCAGAAACCGAATACCGAGAAAAGGGGATGGCATGGACCGCCTTACTGAAATGGAAGCTTTTGCCACTGTCGTGGATCAGGGCGGATTTACCGATGCGGCCAAGAAGATGGGCATTTCCAAATCGGCCGTCTCCAAACACGTCTCTTCGCTTGAGGCACGCCTTGGTGCGCGGCTGCTGAACCGCACCACGCGCCGCGTGTCCCCGACCGAAATCGGGCTGGCATATTACGACCGCGCGCGCCGCGTGCTGAACGACGCAGGCGAAGCGGATGCGCTGGTCACGTCGATGCAATCTGCCCCGTCCGGCCTGTTGCGGATCAGCGTGGCGACTGACTTTGGCGTCAATCACCTGTCGCCTGCCCTGTCCTCTTTCCTTGAAGATTTCCCCGACATCACCGTCAACATGGTGCTGAACAACCGCTATGTCGAACTGATCTCGGAAGGTTTCGACATGGCCGTGCGCATCGGCGAGCTGGAAGACAGCACCCTGCGCGCCCGCAAGCTGACGGAAACCACCAAACGGATGATCGCCTCGCCTGCCTATTTCCAGAAATACGGCAAACCCGAAAAGATCGACGATCTGAACAACCACAAGCTGCTGCACTATTCCAACCAGTCTTCGGGCAACGTGTGGAAGCTGACCGCGCCCTCGGGCGAGAAACGTCAGGTGCGCACGGCGGGCTGGCTGTCGGTGAACGACGGGCAATCGCTGTTGAACGCTGCCATCTCGGGGCTGGGCATCGCTTATCTGCCGTCGTTCCTGTATTCGGACGCTATGGAAAAAGGCCTGGTCGAGGATGCAATGCCCGACCTGCCGATGGACACACAAGGCATCTATGCGGTCTATCCTCCCGGCCGCTTCACCCAGCCCAAAGTGCGCGCGTTCATCGACTTTCTGGTCCATGAGTTTGCCGACAAAGGCCCTTCGGACTGGTAAATTCAACCACCGGACAAACCTCCCTCGTGGAAAGCCCCGCCCTCGTGCGGGGTTTTCTACGCTTCAGCGTTCTGACAGCAGCACCGCCTCGACACGCCGGTTCTGCTCGCGGCCCCCGGCGGTCAGGTTCGACGCGATCGGTGCGAGATAGCCCATGCCCTCGGCCTGAACCTGCGCCGGGTCAACGTCAAAGGCATCGATCAACCGTTGCCGCACCGCCGCAGCGCGCTGGCGCGACAGGGTGACGTTGACGTCCTGACTGCCAACACTGTCGGTGTGACCGACAACGGCCACGATGATCTCCGGGTGGGCCAGCAGGAAATCCGCCAGGGATTTCAGCGATGCAAACGGCCCCTTGCCCAGCGCCGAGGTGCCAGTGTCGAATTCAAGCCCTTGCAGCACGACATGACCATCCGCAATCAGCTGCGCGTCAAAATCCGTGGCCGCTTCGGGCTCGGCCTGTGGCGTCTGGATCGGTTCGTCCGTGGTCGCAACCGCCTGTTCCGGCTCAAGCGCGCCGGCCTCGATGATCTGCACGAAGGCCGCCGTTGCAGTGGTGGACACCATCAACGTGACAATTCGCGACGGGTCCGACACCGGCCCCTGAACCGCCGTGACAAAGCGATAGGCGCGCATGTTGACCCGCATGTTCGGCGCGGGCAGCACCTCGGTGTTGAACCGGAAATCGAAACCGCCACAGCTGATCTGGTCACAGTCCAGCACAACCTCGAACCCTGCGGATTTCAGTTGCGTGCGCAGCGGCACCAGAACCTGCAATGTCGTCAACCCCGGCGACGCGATCCGCCAGGCCTGACGGCGCACCTCGCCCTCGATGGCCAGTGTCGGCACGCCCGTGCCATAATCAAACGCCCCTGTCGGCGCCAGGTACCTGTCCAGCGTCGTGTTCCGCTCGACCGTTTCGCGGGCGTTCGTGGGCAAGGTCAGCTCAACCGCCCAAACCGGCGCTGTCAGACCCAGCGAGGCCACAGCTATGATCGCGAGACGCAATCTCACCGAAATTGGCTATGATAGGCGTCGTTGGGACGCATGTCGGTCGCGCTGGCCACGCGGTTGGTCATGTTGAAAAAGGCCGCAACCGACGCAATGTCCCAGATGTCGCGGTCACTGAACCCGTGATCACGCAAGGCCTGGCGGTCGGCCTCGGTGATCCTGGCGCTGGCAACGGTCAGGTTCTCGGAAAACGCCAGCATCGCCGCCACGCGCGGTTCCAGATCGGCAGCGCGCCAGTTCATCACCATTTGCTCGCCCAGCATCGGATCACCCGACAGCTGTCGCACGGCAGCGCCATGGGCGGTCAGGCAGTAATAGCATTTGTTGATCGAACTGACGACAACCGCGATCATCTCGCGCTCCAGCTTGGTCAGACCGGAATCGCCCAGCATCAGGTCATTATACAGCGCCGTGAAGCTGTTCAGCTTGTCGATGTCAAATGCATAGGCCTGCAAGACGTTGGGAACCATGCCCAGCTTGTCCTGACACACATCGAAATATTTCTGGGTCGCTGCGGGCAGCGGGTCGACCATCGGCAGGTCCAGCGCGGTGGGTTGTGTCTTGTCGCTCATGATGCGTCCTCCAGATGTCTGTAATGATAGCGCCCGACTTCGACAAAACCGCTTTTTTGATACAGCGCATTCGCCGCCACGTTGGTCGCCACACACAAGACAGACAAGCTGTGCGCGCCATTTTCCTGCGCCCAGAACGCCGCCTTGCGCATCATCCAATCGGCAACGCCCTGGCGGCGCTGATGTTCCAACACCTCGACCGCATGGACCATGCATACACCGTCGTGAATGGCGGCAAAGGCCACGCCCGCGGGCTGTTCGTTCCAGCGTGACAGTATCCCTGTTTTCAACTTGGCGCGTGCCATCACGGCCAGCCTGGCGGGGCCGATGCCCCCCTTGGCCCAGATTTCCTCCATGATCGCCAGCGGCTCCCAAATGGAAAAGGCGGTGACCTTCGGGATCGGCTTGTCGGTCAGCGTCTCAACCGGTGTGATGTACAGCACAACAGGGTCAATCACGACAAACCCGCGCGCCTCCAGCATCGCGTCCAGCGCATCATCACCATCGCGCACCTGAAACAGCGGTTTCTGGTCCAGCTCGGCCAGTCCCGCGATGGCCGTGTCAATGTCGGCCTCGGTCACGGGTCCATTGGCCGAGGCCGCCGAAACACGCTTGCCGCCGCCCTGCCCCTCGCGCAGGGTCCATGGCCCGCAGGAAATGAACCGCGCCGGCGGCCATGTCGCGTCGCATACGTCATAAAGCTGTTGTGCGGTTGTCATGCCGGAAACGCCGCATCAAGTTTCGCCATGGCTTCGTCCAGCAACGCCGCATCGGTGCCGCGCAGCACGATGTTCGCGCCGTAACGTCCATCCTTCTGGAATGGATAAGAGCCAATCGACAGCGCCGGATAGGCCTGCGCCAGTTCCCCCAGGGGACCGGCAATGTCGCCTTCGCCACGATCAATGCGCCGCGTGCGGCTGATCAGGGGGGCGCCGCCCGTCAGGGTTGGCAGGATGCTTTCCACCATGGCCTGAAACACCGCCGGCACACCCGCCATCACATGCACGTTCTCCATGGTAAAGCCGGGGGCCACCGACACCGGGTTCTCGATCAGCGTCGCACCATCGGGAATGCGGGCCATACGCTGCCGTGCGGCGTTGAATTCTGTTCCCTGCCGGTCGTAATGCGCCTGAAGCAACGCCCGCGCATCGTCGCGCACGTCGATGTGCACACCAAAGGCCGCAGCGATGCAATCGGCAGTGATATCGTCATGGGTCGGACCGATCCCGCCGCTGGTGAACACGTGATCATAGGCTCCCGACAACGCCTTGACCGCCCCCGTGATCGCCTCTGCATCATCGCTGACCACACGCACTTCGCACAGGTTGATCCCGCGTTCGGTCAGCCGTCCGGCCAGATGATACATGTTGCTGTCGCGGGTGCGCCCCGACAGGATCTCGTCGCCGATCACCAGCATGGCTGCGGTTGGTTGTGTCATCCGGGTGGTTCCCTTAAGCCTGTGTTGCCCAAGGTATAGGCCCGCCCACATGCGCTTTCAAACCCAACTTGTTCCGGCCCGGCTGATCCGGCGATATAAACGCTTTCTTGCCGATTGTGTGCTGGAGGACGGCACCGAGGTGACCGCCCATTGCGCCAATCCCGGCTCGATGATGGGACTGGCCGAACCGGGTATGAAAATTTGGCTTGAACCCAATGACGACCCCAGGAAAAAGCTGAAATTCGGCTGGCGGCTGGTCGATCACGAGAACGGGCATTTCACCGGCGTCGACACGTCGGTGCCGAACCGCGCCCTACGCACCGCGCTTGAGACCCAAGCCATCGCGCCGCTCGCCGCCTACACCACTTGCCGCGCCGAAGTGAAATACGGCACCAACAGCCGCATCGACTTTCTGCTTGGCGCACCGGGCCTGCCCGACGCCTATGTCGAGGTCAAATCGGTGACCCTGAACCGCCAGCCCGGACTGGCCGAGTTTCCCGACAGCGTCACCGCGCGCGGGGCCAAACATCTGGCCGAACTGACCCGCATGGCGCAGGACGGCCATCGCGCCATAATGCTGTATCTGGTGCAGCGCACCGACTGCAGCCGCTTTTCACTGGCGGATGACATCGACCCGACCTATGCGGCAGCCTACGCCACCGCACGTCACGCAGGGGTGGAAACCCTGTGTATCGGCACCCATATTACACCCCAAGCTATCACGATTGCTCAACCTTTAGCGCTAGACATGTAAGCAAGACTGGCAATTTTGCTGCACCTGCATTATAATTGTGGAAACAACCAAGGCCAACGGAGACTTCTGTTGAAACAAGAAAACCGGGGCCGTCTGACCAAGGACGGCATACGCATCTACGATCCGTCCGATTCCGCAGGCATGTACGCCGCCGGCGCATTGGCCTCGCGCATTCTTGACGCGATGTCCGAACACGTCTTTCCCGGCCAGACAACAGCCCAGATTGACCGGATCATCACCGACATGGTCGATGCGGCCGGCGCCAAATCGGCAACCATCGGTTACAAAGGCTACGAACACGCAAGCTGTATCAGCGTGAACCACGTGGTGTGCCACGGCATCCCGGGTGACAAGACGCTGAAGGATGGTGACATCCTGAACATCGACGTGACCGTGATCGTCGACGGCTGGTTCGGCGACACCAGCCGCATGTACGTCGCCGGCAAACTGCCCCGCAAGGCCGAACGCCTGATCCAGGTCACCCACGACGCGCTGATGCGGGGGATTGATGCGGTCAAGCCGGGCAACACCTTTGGCGACATCGGCCACGCCATCCAAAGCTTTGTCGAGGCGCACCGCATGTCGGTGGTCCGCGATTTCTGCGGTCACGGGCTGGGCCGCGTGTTCCATGCGCCGCCCAATGTGCTGCACTATGGTCGTCCGGGCACAGGCGCGCGGCTGGAACCGGGCATGTTCTTCACGATTGAACCCATGGTGAACCTGGGCCGCGCCGAGACCAAGACGCTGGCCGACGACTGGACCGCCGTGACACGCGACAAATCGCTGTCGGCCCAGTTCGAGCATTCGGTGGGTGTGACGGAAACCGGGGTCGAGATTTTCACCCTGTCCGAAGCGGGCAAGTTTCACCCGACCTACTAAACCCTCACTCGGCGTTAAAGGTGAACAGCGGCTGTCCCTCGATGGTATAGCCGTTGATCAGCTCTGCCGCCTGCGCACCGGTCAGCCAACGCTCGACCCGATCCGCCAGATCACGGGCCACATGCGGATGGCGCTCGGGGTTTACCGGAACGAAAGTGTACTGGTTGAACAACACCGGATCGCCCGAGAACAGCAGGGCCAGTTCGGTTTTGCCCCCGAATTGCAGCCAGCTTTGGCGGTCCATCAGGATATAACCCTCGCGGTCCACAGCGGCGGTCAGGCCGGCCTTGGGTCCGGCATTCGCCATCGCGTACCAGTTGGGAAATTGCTGCGGCATCAGCCCCGCGTCGGCCCAAAGCGCCTGTTCCTTTTTGTACAGGTCGCTGTCATCGTCCATGCTGACAAACTGACGTTCGCTCTTGGCGATGCGTTGCAACGCTTCGGTCACGGAAACCGATTGCGCAATGCCCGCATAGTCGTCGATTGGTCCAAGCAAGACGAAATCATCGTACATAATCTTACGACAATGTGTACCAAACCCGGCCGCGACAAAGGTTTCCTCATCCCTTTGGCCCTGAATCAGGAGCGCGTCCACCTGCCCCGTCTCGCCCCATGCCAGCGTATTTTCCGTGTCGCCCACCATCAACTCAACGTCGATGCCGGTGCCCAGTTTCAGCGCAGGCAACAGAACATCAGGCAAACCGGACGCTGCAAAGGACGTGGTCACCGCCAGCTTCAAGGTTTCGGCCTGCGCGGCACAGGCCGTCAGCACCAAAGCCAGCGCGGCGAGTAGTCGGGTCATGCTGCAACGTTCCTTGAGCGAGGAGTCTGAGTGGTGGGGGCTAACCCTCTTGGGTGGCACCTGCAAGGGCCAGTAAGTGTTGATCTATTTCCTTATGCAGCATGAATTCCGCTTGTCACGCAAGTGTGCGCGTTAACCCTTTTCCAGCAGCGTCACGTGGGTGTCGCCGAAACGGCGTGCGTCCACCTGGAAAAATCCCGGCGGCGGAGGCATCGGCGCGTTCTCTTCCCAGACCACGCAGGCTCCCTTGGCGATCCAGCCACCGGCCACGGCAGAGCGCAGGGCGCTGTCGCCCATGCCCTTGCCATAGGGCGGATCAAGGAACACCAGGTCAAAGGGGGCAGCGATCCACGCACCCAGCCGCGTGGCATCATTGCGCATCAGCGTGGCGGTGTCCTCGGCGTGCAGTTTCTTGATGTTCTCGGTGATCAACTGCTGCCCGACACGGCCATTCTCAACCAGCACCGCCTGCACAGCACCACGTGACAGGGCCTCGAGCGCCAGTGCACCGGTGCCTGCAAACAGGTCCAGCGCCCGCGCGCCGTTGATCACGCCCCGGCTGGTCAGGATCGAAAACAGGCTTTCGCGCACACGGTCGGACGTTGGCCGCAAATGCGCGCCGGTGTCGCCCTTGCCCACATGGGCCAGCGCCGTGCCGCGCCATGTGCCTGCGATGATCCTCATGCCTGCAACAGCGGTTTCAGGTCGGCATCAGGGTCGGCCACGATGGCAGGGTCTGCGGTCTTGCCCGCCTCGATCAGCCGCTTGCCGATCATATAGGCGCGTGGATCGTTGGCCGCATCCACCGCCAAAAGCTGATCGCCCAGATAGTACCAGAATGACACCGCATCACCGCTGTTGCGGGTCACCACGCGGTCATAGCCCACATTCAGCCCGGCAATTTGCAGTTTCACATCGTATTGGTCCGACCAGAACCACGGCTTTGCCACGTATTCCTTGTCGGCCCCCATGATGTTCTCGGCCACCACCTCGGCCTGATCAATGGCGTTGGGCACGCTTTCCAGCCGGATACGGTTGCCGCGATAGGGGAAGGAAGCGCAATCGCCCGCGGCCCAGATATGCGAATCGGAGGTGCGGCCATGCGCATCGACCTTGATGCCGTTGTCCATCGCCACCCCAGCCGCTTCGGCCAGCGCCGAGGCGGGCGCGATACCGACGCCGACGATCACGAAATCAACCTCGATCTCGCTGCCGTCGGTCAGCCGCGCACCACGCACAGCCCCCTCGCCCAGCAGCCGGTCCAGACCGACGCCTTCGCGAATATCGACGCCGTGACCGGCGTGAAGGGAGCGGAAATAATCGCTGGTCTCCGGCGATGCCACCCGTTGCAAAATACGGTCGGCCATCTCGACCAGGGTCACCTGCAACCCCAGCTTGGAGGCCACAGCCGCAGCCTCGAGGCCGATATAGCCGCCGCCCACGATCAGCACCCGTGCACCCGCGGTAAAGCGCGGTGCCATGCTGTCCACGTCCATCAGATCACGCACGGTGCAGACGCCGTCCAAGGTGCCGCCAATGGCAGCGGGCAAGCGGCGCGGGTCTGACCCGGTGGTCAGAACAAGCTGGTCATAATGCAGCACCTCGCCCGGCACGGTCACGGTTTGTGCAACGGGATCAATCGCCTCGACCCGGACGCCCATGCGCAGGTCGATGTTGTTCTCGGCGTAAAAACTCTCGGGACGCAGGAACATCCGTTCCAATGTCATATCGCCCAGCAGGTACCCCTTGGACAATGGCGGACGCTGGTAGGGCGGCACGCTTTCTGCGCCGATCAATGTCACCTGACCCTCAAAGCCGCCATTGCGCAGCTTGGCCACACAGGATGATCCGGCTTGACCGGCTCCAATAACAATCACGTGCATACAGATCCCTTCCCTGACATTTCGGGCGAATTTGATAGCCCAAGTCCCTGTCGGACCCTATATCGGGTAACGACGACAACACAATTCCCGAAAGGAGCCTAAAATGGCACTCTCTCAAGGCGACCAGCTGCCCGACGCAACTTTGGTGCAAATGGGGGCCGAAGGTCCCGCCCCGGTCAATCTGGCCGACAAGATCAAAGGCCGCAAAGTGGTAATTTTTGCCGTTCCGGGCGCATTCACCCCCACCTGCCATTCGGCCCACGTGCCGTCGTTCATCCGCACAAAGGACCAGTTCGACGCCAAGGGCGTGGACGAAATCATTTGCGTGTCGGTCAACGATCCTTTCGTGATGAAAGCCTGGGGCGAAGCCACCGGCGCCACCGCTGCTGGCATCACCATGCTGTCGGACGCAAGCAGCGAATTCACCAAGGCCATCGGCATGAACTTTGACGCGCCGCCCGCCGGCCTGATCGCGCGGTCCAAACGCTATGCGATGCTGGTCGACGACGGCAAGGTGACCCTGTTCCAGGCCGAAGAAAACTCCGGCGTCTGTGACGTTTCCGGCGGCGAAGGCCTGTTGGACAGCATGTAAAGGTAATCCATGGGTTACCCTCGACGCAGGTCACCCATGGGTTACCCCAACGCAAAAGGCCCCCGCGCAACGGGGGCCTTTTTCATGTCAGCATTGCCGTGCCTATTCTGCAGCCGCCTGATAAATGGTGCGCGTGGGGAACGGAATATCGACGCCCTTGGCGTCCAGCGCTTCCTTGACCTTGCGGTTCATGTCGTTGGTAAAGGCAAAGTAATCCGACGCATTGCACCACACCCGCACCCGGAAATCGACCGAGCTGTCGCCCAGGTTGCCGACCTGAATGAACGGTTCGGGTTCTTTGTGCGCGCGCGGATCGGCCATGATGGTGTCGCGGATCGTCTCCTCGGCATCCTTCAGGTTCGCACCATAGCCCACCCCGAAATACCATTCGGCACGGCGGGTGGGATAGACCGAGTAATTCTCGATCACGTTGCCCCAGACTTCCTTGTTCGGGATGATCACCTGGGTGTTTGACAGGCTGGCCAGTTCGGTAAAGTTCAGCGTCACGTCCTTGACCGTGCCCATTTGCCCCGCCACATCGACGAAATCACCGATTTTCAGCGGGCGGAACAGGATCAGCATGACCCCCGCCGCCACATTCGACAGCGTGCCCTGCAAGGCCAGGCCAATCGCCAGACCGGCCGCACCGACCGCGGCGACAATCGACGTGGTCTGGATGCCGAAGGTGTTCAGCACGATCAGCATCGTAAAGCCGATAATGACGTATTGGACGATCGAGCCCAGGAAGTTGAACAGCGTGTTGTCCAGATGCGCGTGCGCCGTGCCGATCTTGCGCACACGGCTGCCCAGCCATGCGGCAATGACCCAGCCGACAATGATGATGACAATCGCCCCGACAACCGATCCGGCAATCGACGCCAGCATGTTCAGTGTCAGGAAATCGGCAATCGTGTTGCCGCCAAAAATCTCGGTATTCATTAAATCTTGAAACATAGCTTATCCTGCGAGGCTGTCCATTTTACGCGCCAGCTTGACGTCCAATGTGCTGAGACCGTCAACATCATGCGTGGTCAGCACCACGTTAACAGTATTGTACGTGTTATCCCACTCGGGGTGGTGATCCCATTTTTCAGCCCAGAACGCGGCGCGGGTCATCCAGCCGAAAGCATCTGCGAAATCGTTGAACTTGAATGTCTTGGCGATGGCATCGCGACCTTCGACCATCTCCCATCCGGTTTCCTTCAACGGCGCAAGCAATGTCTTGCGGGTCTCGGTGCTTAATTTTTCAGTCATTCCTGTTCCTCGATTTGTATTTTCTTGAACGGGCCGTAATCCGTCAGAATCTCGATCTCTTCGGCCACGGCTTCGCCTTCGGCCTTTAGATAGGACGCTATGGCGTCAGAGAAACCCGGGTCCCCCACCCAATGCAGCGAATGGGTCTGTGTCGGCAGATACCCCCGCGCCAGTTTGTGTTCGCCCTGCGCGCCGGCCTCGACCGTGTTCAGCCCCTGGGCGATGGCGATGTCGATGGCCTGATAGTAACACAGCTCGAAGTGCAGACAGGGGTGATGCTCTGTGCAGCCCCAATAGCGGCCATAAAGCGCGTGTGCGCCGATGAAATTCAGCGCGCCTGCCACATATGCCCCGTCGCGCCGTGCCAGCACCAGATAGATGTCGTCACGCAGATGCGCCTGCGCCTGGTTGAAGAAATCCCGCGTCAGATAGGGTGTGCCCCATTTGCGCGCGCCGGTGTCCTGATAGAATTCCCAGAAGGCATCCCAATGGTGCGGCTGGATCGCGTCGCCCGTCAGCACCTCGATCTCGCCGCCAAAATCCTGCGCCTGCGCGCGTTCCTTGCGGATGTTCTTGCGCTTGCGGCTGGACAGGGTCGCCAGGAAATCGTCAAAGCTGGCATAGCCGTCGTTGTGCCAGTGAAATTGCTGCGTAACCCTGCGCATCAGACCCATTTCAACGCCCAGCTCGGCCTCGGCTTCGGTGCAGAATGTGGCGTGCAGGGTCGAGATGCCGTTGCTCTGCGCCAGTTGCACGGCACCCTGAACCAAAGCGGCAAACCCCGCCTCGGCAAAGTCGGGATGCACCAGAAACCGCCGCCCGGTGGCGGGTGTATGTGGCACCGCGATCTGGAGTTTCGGGTAATAGCGCCCGCCTGCCCGCTCGTAGGCATGGGCCCAGTTGTGGTCAAAGATGTATTCGCCCTGGCTGTGCGATTTGACGTACATGGGCGCGCAGCCGATCACCTGACCGCCGATGGATGCCACAAGGTATTGCGGCTGCCATCCGGTGCCGGTGCCGACAGACCGGCTGTCTTCCAGCGCCCGCAGGAATCGGTAGGTCGTGAACGGATCGTTCGGCCGTTCGCCGTCCACAGCCTCGGGACAGGCGCAGGCGTCCCACGCCGCGGCGTCGATCTGTGCCAGCGTGGGTACGACCCTGATCTCTACCTCTTGCCCGTCCATGTCCGCCTAACTCTTGTTCTTGCCGTGGTGGGTTCGGCCACAGGTTCTATGTGTGGTGCGATGACGCCGGATCAACCTTTCAGGCGCGGCAGATACTGCTCAAAGGTCACGTTCTGCGCCACGCGGCGGGCCTCGGCCTCGGCTTCCGGGGTGCGGATCGTCCAGCACAGCACATCCGCACCGGCGGCCTTCAACGCGGCGACGCGGGGGCGATGCAGATCCTCGGCCTCGTGGCTGATGAAACAGGCACCAACGCGGGCGTAATCCGGTATGTCGCGCAACCGCTCGCACACCGCGAGGCTCAGCGGCCACTCCTCGGGGGTATAGGCGCTGGTCACCAGCCCGCGTGGCACATCCGGCAGAGCCTCTGCCATGCGCGCCACGGAATGGGGGTTGAATGACATCACCGCCACCGGGCCGCGATAGCCGCGCAACTCCTTTGCCGCCGCGTCCTCCAGCGGCCCCACATCGGGGCCCATTGCGCCGTCCTGGTCCTTGATCTCGATCAGCAACGGCACACGGCCCGCGACGATCTCCAACACTTCGGCCAGATCGGGAATGCCCTCGTCCGAGCCACGCAAGACCGTCCGCCCCAGCATCGCCGCATCGCACAGGCGCAGCGGCCCGCTGGCCTCGGCCAACCGGTCCAGCGCATAGTCGTGGAACACCATCGCACGGCCATCGGCGCTCAGTTGCAGGTCGATTTCGATGCCATAGCCATGAGCAATCGCCGCGCGGATCGCCGCGCGGCTGTTTTCGGGGCGGCCATCGGCCACATCATGCAGGGCCCGATGCGCAATCGGCACGGTCAGAAACCCCTGCGGCAGTCGCATGGTCATTTGACCTGAAAGATGCCTTCGATCTCGACTGCCACGCCCAGGGGCAAGGACGCCGCCGAAACCGCCGAACGCGAGTGCCGCCCTGCATCGCCCAGTGCTTCGACCAGGAAATCCGATGCGCCGTTGACCACTTTGGGCTGTTCGGTGAACTCTGGCGTCGAATTGACAAATGCGGTCAGCTTGACCACCCGCACCAGACGGTCGATGTCGCCGCCGCACGCCGCCTTGACCTGCGCCAACAGGCTGATCGCGCAGGTCCGCGCCGCAGCAGCGCCCGCCTCCACATCCATATCCGCGCCCAGCTTGCCGGTGATGAACCCATCAGGCCCGTTGGAAATCTGACCCGACACGTAAACCATATCGCCCACCTGAACAAAGGGCACATAGTTCGCCGCAGGGGCCGGTGCATTCGGCAGTTCCACACCCAGGTCTGCCAGTTTCTTTGCAAAGCTCATCGCGTTCTCCAATGCTGATTTTCGCCGCGACGCTAGTCCTTCGCCCGCAAAAGCAAAAGGCCCAAAGCTTCATCTTGCCGGATAAACTCCGCGGGACCGCGCGCATCGTCGGGGGGCTGGCCCCCGTTTGCAACGCTCAGGTCTCGCGGAAGGCCCGTTTGAAATAGTCGGCAAAGGGTTTGATCAGGTAGGCCATCGGGGTGCGGTCGGCGGTGCGGATGAAAGTCTCGACCGGCATGCCGGGGATCAACACGTCACCTTCTTTCAGCTTGGTCAACTCGCCCGGGTTCAGCGTGATCTCGGCGCGGTAATAGGTCCGTCCCAACGTTTCATCCTCGAAGGCGTCGGCAGAGATCAACGCCACCTCGCCCACCAGTTCGGGGGTGTTGCGCTGGTCCAGTGCGCTAAGCCGCAGGTTGACCTGCTGGCCCACGTGCACCTCGTCGATGTGGATCGGGTCCACCTGTGCCACGATCACCAATGGCCGATCCTGCGGGATCAGGAACAGCACGGGATCGGCGCCACGGATCACCGAGCGCGGTGTCTGGACCCGCATCGCATAGACGATCCCGGACACCGGCGCGCGAATTTGCAGCTTGTCGATGTCCTGCAACAGGGACGCGCGCTGTTCCACCAGTTCCAGCTCGCGGTAGCGCAGATCGCGCAGGCGGGTGATCGCCTCTTCGCGCCGCGCGGCACCCAGCTTGAGCACCTCAAGGTCAATCTCGGTGATGCGCCCTTCGGCCTGTGCCTTGCTGGCCGCGAGTTCGCCCAATTGTCCGTCCAGGCTGGCCTGTTGACGTTGCAGCGCCAGAACCCGCGTGGCCTGTGCCAGCCCCTTTTCAAGCAGCGCCTGCTGACTGGCCAGCTCTTCCTCGATAAAGCCCAGTTGTAGCGCCAGTGCCTTTTCCTGCGCTTCGATCCCGTCAATCTGATTCTGGATCTGGCCCTGACGTTTTTGCAATTGCTCGGTCTCACCGGCCACGCTGTCGCGGCGGGCAAAGAACAGGTTGCGCTGGCCGCTGATCAATTCTTCCAGATCGGGGTTGCCTGCGCCCGCCTGCATCAACTCTTCTTCAAAGACCACTTCGTCTGTCTGGTCGCGCTCGGCCTCCAGCCGCCCGCGCCGCGCCATCAGTTCGTAAAGCTGGCCTTCGATGATCGCCAGTTGCGACTGCGCCTGCCGGTCATCCAGCGCCAGCAGCAGATCGCCCGCTTTGACGGTGTCGCCTTCCTGTACGGCGATTTCGGCGACAACACCGCCGGTCGGGTGCTGTACGATCTGGCGGTTGCGGTCGACCTCGATCCGGCCCGAAGCGATGATCGCCCCGGCGATGTTGGTTTGCGTCGCCCACAGGGCAAAACCACCGAACAAGACGATCAGGCCGAACAGGCCGAACAGAACCGGGGCGCGTGCGCTCCATGCTTTTTCCGTGGCCTCGGTCATGCGATTCCTCCCGCGCGGCGGGGTGCCTGCGTGATTTGCTGGTGGTTCTGGACGTTCGACCGCAGAACTTCGTCCTTGGGACCGAATGCCACGCGCATCCCCTGATCCAGGATCAGCAGCATTTCGCATTCTTCAATAGCAGAAGGCCGGTGCGCCATGATCATGATCGACCGCCCGTCCGCCTTCATCGCGCGGATGGCGCGGTTCAGCGCCTCGGTGCCGTCGTTGTCGAGGTTCGAGTTCGGCTCGTCCAGCACCATGATCACCGGATCGGCATAAAGCGCACGGGCCAGCCCGATGCGCTGGATCTGGCCGCCTGACAGGCGCTGCTGGCCTGCGTTGATGCGGGTGTCATAGCCTTCCGGAAATTCCAGGATCATCTCGTGGGCATCCGCCTTTTTGGCGGCGGCCACCACGGCGGCATCATCGGGCACCTCGGCCAGACGGGCGATGTTTTCGGCAATGGTGCCATCAAACAACTGCACCCGCTGCGGCAGGTATCCGATATGCTGGCCCAGAACGTCAGGATCGTATTGATCCAGCGCGGCGCTGTCCAAACGGATCGACCCGCCCGCAGGCCGCCACACGCCGGTCACACAGCGCGCCAGCGTCGATTTACCGGCACCCGAAGGCCCGATCACGCCCAGCGCCTCACCCGGCTTCAGCTCGAAGTTCAGGCCGCGCAACGATGCCTGCTTTTCGCCCGGCGGCACCACGGTCAGCGATTTGGCCACAAGCCGCGCCTTTGGTTTTGGCAATGCGGTGCGCGGCTGCTCGGGCTGGACCGTGCCCAGAAGCTCGGCCAGGTTGTCCCAGCCCTTTGACGCACGCTGGACCAGCGACCACTGGTTCAGCATCATCTCGATCGGCGCGAGCGCCCGTCCCAGCAGGATCGAACCCGCGATCATCGCACCGGCCGTCATTTCGTTCTGTAGCACCAGATAAGCCCCCAGACCCAGCATCGCGCTTTGCAGGAACAGGCGCAGGGTTTTGGTCATCGAGGTAAACGTACCGCCCACATCGGTTGCCGCGATCTGTTCCTGCAAGGCGCGGGTCCGCGTCTTGGACCAGCGGGTAAAGGCGGCATCGCGCATGCCCATGGCCTGTACCATCTCGGCCTCGATCCGAAGCTGGTCCGACATCGACCCGGCTTGCTGGCCCGCGATACCGGCGCGCAGTTGCGGTTCACGCGACAGCCACTGGTTCAGGAATGCGATGATGATCAGCAGCACGCCGCCGCCCACCGCCAGCCAGCCCAGCATAGGGTGGAACATGAAAATCCCGGCCATAAAGATCGGTGTCCAGGGCAGGTCAAAAAACGCGATGAGAACCGGAGACGTCAGGAACCGTTGCACGGCTTCCAGATCGGCAAGGCCGGATTGGGTTTGCAGGTCGGGTGCCACGGCGGATTTGCGCACCACGGCATCGAACACGCGACGGTCCAGCCGCATCTGGAATCGTGCGCCAACGCGGGCCATGATCCGGCTGCGGGTGTAGTCCAGAATGCCCATGACGCCATAGAGGAAAAGAACCAGCAGCGACAACGCGATCAGCGTCGCCTCGGAGCGGCTGCCCAGCACGCGGTCATAGACCGAAAGCATGTAAAGTGGCCCCGTGAGCATCAGCAGGTTGGCAAACAGACTGAACACACCCACCAGCCAATACAGGCTTCGGCTTTCGGAACGGGCACGCCGCAGTTCGGCCACCCCAAGTTTCTGGACCCGGTTTTGCATCGGCACCTTTTCGCCTGATATACGGCGATTGCTATGCCCTTTCGGGCGTAAAGACTTTAGAGTCCCTGTCGCTGAACTGCCACAAAGATATAATTCGCATGTTACACGTCTGGGCATCGCCCATGAAAGTATTAGGTACGGTCTAAAGTTAAAAAACGGAGATTTCCATTGCCAGTTTATCGCTTCCTGCCCTCTGTGGCGCGCCTGCCGATTGTCGTACTGGCTCTGGCCCTTGTCTCAGCTTGCGCTGCGCCCGACCCTGCGGCGGTCAGCCGTGACGGCATTTATGACCCCAACGAGGCCAGGAACCGCAAGGTTCATGCGTTCAACCGCAGCCTGGACAAGGCTGTCTTGCGGCCTGCGGGGCGCGGCTATTCGCAGGCTGTCCCGGATGAGATCGAAGACAGCATCGGAAATTTTGCCACCAACCTGGCACAGCCCAGTGTCATGGTGAATTCGCTGCTGCAGGGTGATTTTCGCGGTGCGGGCCTGTCCACGGTACGGTTCCTGACCAACACGGTTCTGGGCTTTGGCGGGCTGGTCGATGCCGCCACCGAGTTCAACGTGCCCCAGCATGACACCGATTTCGGCGAAACGCTCTATGTCTGGGGCGTAGGTGAGGGGCCGTATGTCGAAATGCCGATCGTCGGCCCCGGAACCCGCCGGGACGCGGCGGGCCGTGTTGTCGATCTGTTTACCAACCCGCTGACCTATTCGCTGCCCAGCCCCGAGAAATATTACAGCACCGGCGCCAAACTGGCCTCGCGGCTGGGGGATCGTGGACGGTATTCCGAAACGGTCGATTCGATCCTGTACGAAAGTGCAGACAGCTATGCCCAAACGCGCCTGATCTATCTACAGAACCGGCGTTTTGAACTGGGGTCGGGTGACGGTGCCAGTGGCGGCGATCCATACTCTGACGACCCGTACTCTGACATTTACGAGGACCCATATGCTCAATAACCTGACACGACGCACATTCCTTGCAGCTTCCGGCGGTGCCCTTGTGGCCGGTCCGGTCTGGGCCCTGACCGAAGCACAGGCCCGCACGCTCGTTGACGGGCTGGTGGCCGAGATCAACCGGGTGATCGGTTCGGGCAAGTCCGAAGCGGCGATGATCGGCGATTTCAAGAATATCTTCGCCAAATACGGCGATGTGCCGATCATGGCCCAATATGCCCTGGGCGTGGACGGGCGCAGTGCGTCCGCGGCGCAGAAACGCCAGTTCGGCGATGTGTTCGCCGGCTATATCTCACGCAAGTACGGCAAGCGGTTCCGCGAATTCATCGGCGGCCGGATCGAGGTGAAATCCGCGCGCCAGATCAAGGCAGGCTACGAGATCAAGACAACGGCCTACCTGCGTGGCGAAGCGCCCTTTGAGGTCACTTTCCTGGTGTCGGACAAATCGGGACGCAACTTGTTCTACAACATGTTCATCGAAGGCGTGAACCTGCTGCTGACGGAACGCACCGAAATCGGTTCCCTGCTGGACCGCAACGGCGGCAATATCGACAAGATGATCGCAGACCTCGCCCGCATGGGCTGAGCCACAAATCGAATCGGTAACGCCCTTTCGGGGGGCGTTACCGCTCCCCGCCGTTGATTTTCGGCTGAGACGGCGGCGACGCGTTGCCACCACCACCCCCCAGAATGTCCCGCAGCAGGTTGTTGATGATGTTTTCAGTCGTCGATGGCCGCGGCTGTTCAACCGGTGTATCCACGACATGCTGTGCCCCGCGCGGCGCGTCCATCGGCAGCGGCGTGTCTGGCACACCTTCGTGCACACGCACCATGACCTCGCGCCAGATTTCTGCGGGCAACCCGCCGCCTGTGACCCCTGTCAGCGGCGTGTTGTCGTCGTAGCCCATCCAGACACCGGCCACATAGTTGCCAGTGAACCCAATGAACCACGCATCCCGCGCCGCTTGGGTTGTGCCGGTCTTGCCTGCAATCTCGCGTCCGCCGAATTGCGCCCGCGTGCCGGTGCCTTCGCTGACAACCTTTTCCATCATCCAGACCAGTTGACGCGCAGCCTCTTCCTGGATCACCCGCTCGCCGATCCCGCCACCGGTGCCCATCAGGGGTTCATCATCGCCCAGCAGGCGCAGTTCGGTCAGACCGTAGGGCGTGACCGACGATCCACCATTCAGAAAACCGGCATAGGCACCTGTCATCTCGATCAGCGTGCTTTCCGATGCGCCCAGCGCCAGCGCAGGCCCCGCTGCCAGATCGCTGTCGATGCCAAAGCCACTGGCGACACGCCGGACCAGATCGCGGCCCACATACTCTGAAATCTTCACGGCCGGAATGTTCAGCGATTCCTCAAGCGCCTTGGCCAGTGTCACGGTGCCCAGGTAACGGTTGGTATAGTTCTTGGGGGACCATGGGCCGGAACCGGGGATATTGATCGTCAAAGGTGCATCCTCGACGGTATCAAGCGGCGAATATCCCAGGTCCAGCGCGGTGGCATAAACGAATGGCTTGAAGGCCGAACCGGTCTGGCGCAGCGCCTGCGTGGCACGGTTAAAGGCACCGGCCACCTGGTTCTCGCGGCCCCCCACCATGGCGCGCACGGCACCGTCGGCGTCCATCACGACAATCGCGGCCTGCGCGTTGGAGCCCTCGCGGACCTTGTTTTCAAAGATCCACCGCAAGCCCTCTTCGGCTGCGCGTTGGATGCGTTGGTCCAGCGTGGTGCGGATGATCACGTCCTCGGTGGTTTGACGGGTAAAGAATTCGGGACCTGACGACATCACCCAGTCGGCGAAATACCCGCCCGCACGTGCCGCTGCGGCCTCGCTCAGTTCAGCCGGATTGGCCTGTGCGTCGGCGGCCTGGTCAGCGGTCAGATAGCCCTGTTCGTTCATCAGGCGGATGATCGTCGCCGCGCGGTTCTGCGACCGCGCCAGGTCGTTGGTGGGGGCAAAGCGGGTGGGCGCGACCAGCAGACCGGCCAGCATCGCGGCCTCGGCGGGGCTCACGTTGGCCGCCGACTTGCCAAAGTAACGCTGGCTTGCCGCCTCGAACCCACGGGCACCGGCGCCCAGAAAGGCGCGGTTCATGTAGATCGTCAGAATGTCATCCTTGGAATACTTGGCTTCCATCGCCATCGCATAGACGGCCTCGTAGATCTTGCGTTGCAGGGTCCCGCGACGGCACTCCTGTTCATATTCCTTCTCGGATTGCCCGGTGGTCGGATCATAGGGTGTGCCCAGGCACAGCAACTTTGCCACCTGCTGTGTGATGGTCGAACCGCCGTGCCCGTCCAGCGGGCCGCGTCCTTCACGCAGGTTGATGCGGATGGCGCTGGCGATGCCGCGCGGGCTGACACCGATGTGTTTGTAGAAACGCTTGTCCTCGGTGGCGACAATCGCGTGCAGAAGGTTCGGGGACACCGTTTTCGCGGTCACGACGCCGCCGAACTGGTCACCGCGCCACGCAAATGTAGCGCCCTGGTAGTCCTTGAGCGTCACCGAGCCGCGAGCGCGACCGTCCAACAACTCTTCGAGGTCGGGCAAGGTCGTGGCGGTATAGCCCACCCACAGGCCGATCACGACAACCAGGGCGAGCGTGCCGCGCCAGGTCACCGCCCAGAACAGGCGCACGATGAATCGGATGATCCACAGGAACAACCCGACAATGCCACCACGCCGGGGCGGCGACGGCTTGCGGCGTTTCACCGGGGGTTTGCGTGGTGTGGTCGGTTTTTTCCTGGAGGCGGCACCAGACCGTTTGTCTGCCACCAAAGGACGCTTGCCGCGTGTCGTGTTCTTCATCTAGACCCCTGCTCGGCCTTGTTTGTTTCGCACACAATACCTGTCTGCGCTCCGAGATACACGGGGAACTGTTCAGTTAAGGCCATCATTTTTTCGATTAATTTTTCATCGAAATATTAAATTTGCGCATTTTTTACGCACATATTGCGGATTCATCCGGTGCAAATGTGCGCCCGACCTTCCCCAAAAGCCCTGGGTTCCCTCTGTTGCCATCAGGAAAACGGCTGGAAATGCGGCCAAGCGACAAGGGGAAAATGCGTGAAACTGATCATAGCAACGATCAAACCATTCAAGCTGGAGGATGTCCGTCAGGCTCTGACCGAAGCAGGCGTTCGCGGCATGATGGTAACCGAGATCAAGGGCTTTGGCTCTCAGTCCGGCCATACCGAAATTTATCGCGGTGCTGAATACGCCGTGAACTTCGTGCCGAAGATCAAACTGGAAATCGTCGTTGATGCAGCGTCCGCCGATCAGGTGGTCGAGACCATCAAGAAAACGGCCCACACCGGCAAAATCGGTGATGGCAAGATTTTCGTGCTCGATGTCGAACAGGCCGTGCGCGTGCGCACCGGCGAAACAAACCAAGACGCGCTTTAACGCGATTGCAACCGGGGACATTCCAACAATGAAACGTACCGTAACCTTTACCCTTGCAGCCGCCGCGTCTGTCGCGCTGCTGCCGACGCTGGGCTTTGCCCAGGACGCAGAACCCGCAGTCGGCGTGAACGCGTCGACTGACACTGTCTATATCCTGAACTCGCTGTTGTTCCTTGTGGGCGGCTTCCTGGTGTTCTGGATGGCCGCAGGCTTTGCCATGCTCGAAGGCGGGCTTGTCCGCTCGAAGAACGTCACCATGCAGATGACCAAGAACATCGCGCTGTTCTCGCTGGCGGCGATCTTTTACTACCTGCTGGGCTATAACCTGATGTATCCCGGCGACGGCTGGAGCATTGACGGCGTTCTGGGCGCATTCGGCACTGCCGGGCTTGAGCCTGTGGGCGTTACGGCGGCCGATGCAGATGCATATGACTATGCCTCGACCGGTTCCGACTTTTTCTTCCAGCTGATGTTCTGCGCAACAACCGCGTCGATCGTTTCGGGCACCTTGGCCGAGCGCATCAAGCTGTGGCCCTTCCTGATCTTCACCATCGCCCTCACAGCCGTGATCTATCCGGTTCAGGCGTCGTGGAAATGGGGCGGCGGCTTCCTGGATGCCATGGGCTTCCTCGACTTCGCGGGTTCGACTGTCGTGCACTCGGTCGGTGGCTGGGCTGCTCTGGTTGGCGCGCTGATCCTGGGTCCGCGTATCGGCAAATACAAAGACGGCCGTACCATTCCGATGCCCGGTTCGAACCTGACACTGGCAACACTGGGTACGTTCATCCTGTGGCTGGGTTGGTTCGGCTTCAACGGCGGCTCGCAGCTGGCGATGGGCACCGTGGGCGACGTGGCTGACATCAGCCGTATCTTTGCAAACACAAACACGGCGGCTGCCGGTGGTGCCATCGCGGCGCTGATCCTGACGCAGATCCTGTACAAGAAGCCTGACCTGACCATGATCCTGAACGGCGCGCTGGCCGGTCTGGTGTCGATCACGGCCGAGCCGCTGACCCCCTCGCTGGGCGCGGCGACACTGATCGGTGCCATCGGCGGTATCATCGTGGTCTTTGCGGTACCCTTCCTGGACAAGCTGAAGATCGACGACGTTGTCGGCGCGATCCCTGTGCACCTGTTCTGCGGCATCTGGGGTACAATCGCGGTGGTTCTGACCAACTCGGACGCTTCGCTGGCGACACAGCTGTATTCGATCGTCGTGGTGGGTCTGTTCACCGTGATCGCATCGGGCATCGTCTGGTTCATCCTGAAAGTGGCCATGGGCATCCGTGTCTCGGAAGAGGACGAGATCACCGGTCTGGACATGGCGGAAATGGGCATGGAAGCCTATCCCGAATTCTCCAAAGGCTGAGGTCTCCTTCTTCCCACCGATCAGCCTTGAGAAAACAAGCCGGGCGCAGCGATGCGCCCGGCTTTTCTTTTGCAGAACGGCGGCACAGCCCGAACAAAAAAGGGCGGCCCCGCAGGACCGCCCTTTCAAATTTGCCACATCAGAGGTGGATCAGATGCCCGCGTCGACGATCGCCCGTGCCAGCACCGGAATTGTGTTTTCGTTCAGACCGGCGATGTTCATACGGCTGTCGCCCACCATGTAGATTCCATGATCCACCCGCAGTTTCTCAACCAGCTCGGGCGTGGTGCCCAGCCGCGAGAACATGCCGCGATGTTCGGCCAGAAAATCGAAGCGGTCCGAATTCGACAGACGTTTCAACTCACCCGCAAGCTGCTTGCGCAGGTTCAACATACCCAGGCGGACCTCTTCCAGCTCCGCCTGCCAATCGGCGCGCAGTTCATCGTCGGTCAGGATCATCGTCACCAGCCGTGCGCCGTGGTCGGGCGGGAAGCTGAAGTTCTGGCGGTTCAGGAAGGCCAGCGTGCCCTGGTTCAACGCCTGCGCTTCCGCATTCGCCGACACCAGCATCAGAATGCCGGTCCGTTCGCGGTAGATGCCAAAGTTTTTCGAGCAGCTTGCCGCAATCAGGCATTCCGGCACAGCCGCCGCCACTGCACGTGTGCCCGCCGCATCGGCGTCCAGACCGTCGCCAAAGCCCTGATAGGCGATGTCGATCATCGGCGTGGCACCGGTGGCTTGCAGCACCTTGATGACTTCGCCCCACTGGTCCATCGTCAGGTTGGCGCCGGTCGGGTTGTGGCAGCAGCCGTGCAACAGGATCACGTCGTCCTTGGTCGCGGTTTTCAGGTCCTCGATCATTGCGTCAAAGGACACGCTGCGCGTTTCGCTGTCGAAATAGCGGTAGGGCACGGCTTCGATGCCCAGGTATTTCAGAATCGACAGGTGGTTCGGCCATGTCGGATCAGATACGAACACCCGCGCCTTGGGGTTGGCCATCTGGACCAGTTCAAATGCCTGACGCACCGCGCCCGTACCGCCGGGGGTCGCCGCCGCCGCAACCGTGTTGCGCGGCACGGCATCGCCCAGAACCAGCTTGATCATCGCGTCCGAAAACGCAGGATCGCCAACGAGGCCTGTGTAGGTCTTTGTGTCCTGCTCTTGCCAAAGCTTGTGCTCGGCCGCCTTGACTGCGCGCATCACCGGCGTCAGGCCCGAGGCGTCCTTGTAGACACCCACACCAAGGTCGATCTTGGTGGTGCGCGGGTCTTCTTTGTATTGCGCCATCAGCGACAGGATCTTGTCAGGGGCCTGCGGCTTGAGAGTTTCGAACATCATGCGTCTCCGGTTGCGACGGGCACGGTGGGGAACATCCCCCACTCGGCCCAGGATCCATCGTAAAGCGACCATGCATCAACGCCGATGCGTTCCAGCGCCAGCGCCAGAACCGATGCGGTGATGCCCGATCCGCAGGTGGTGATCATCGGGCGGGACAGGTCGATGCCCGCTGCCTCGAAGACCGCACGCGAATCGGCGGGGGATTTCAGGGTGTTGTCGTCGTTCAAAAGCGTGTTGAACGGCACATTGCGCGATCCGGGGATATGCCCCGCCCGCAGGCCTTCGCGCGGCTCGGGCGCGTCACCACGGAAACGCGCGGCGCTGCGGGCGTCGACGATCTGCGCGTCGCCCAGCTTGGACGCCTGCGACACCTGCGTGACATCGCGCACCAGGTGGTTCTGGAAACGCACGGTCAGGTGGCGGTCCTTGACCACGGGCGGCAGATCCTCGACGGCGCGCCCTTCGGCCTGCCATTTGGGGAAGCCGCCGTCCAGAACGGCCACATTCTCGTGGCCCATCAGGCGGAACAGCCACCAGACGCGCGGCGCGGACATGATGCCGGCGCCGTCATAGACCACAACCTGATGGCCGTCGCCCACACCCATGGCCCGCATCCGGGACATGAATTTTTCCACCGGGGGCGCCATATGTGGCAGGTCGGACCGCGCGTCGGAAATATCGTCGATGTCAAAGAAACGCGCACCGGGAATGTGGGCCGCTTCATATTCGGCCTTGGGGTCGCGTTTGGCGTCGGGCAGATACCAGGACGCATCCAGAATCCGCAAATCCGGGTCCTTGATGTGCTTGGCCAGCCACTCGGTCGAGACAAGCGTTTTGGGGTCGTCAGACATGGGTGGCCTCCGTGCGTGAATAAACGTGTTTTCCCTACCCTCGCAGGGCCGTCTTCGCAAGACAGATCGCCGGAGACCGCGTTGTTAGCCGTGATCCTTGAGCAAGCGCGCCTTTTGACGGCTCCAGTCCCGCTTGGCGCTGGTTTCGCGCTTGTCGTGGTTCTTCTTGCCCTTGGCGATGCCGATCTTGATCTTGGCCATGCCACGATGATTGAAGTACAGCACCAAAGGCACCAGCGTCATGCCCTTGCGCTGGGTTTCATTCCACAGGTGCGACATCTGCTTGCGGCTGACCAGCAGCTTGCGGCGGCGGCGCTCCTCGTGGCGGAATGTCTTGGCCTGATCGTAGGGGGCGACATAGCTGTTCACCAGCCACAGCTCGCCATCCTCGACGGCAGCATAGCTTTCCGCGATGTTCGACCCGCCCTGACGCATGGATTTGACCTCGGACCCTTCGAGGATGATCCCGCATTCCAGGTCCTCCTCGATGGCATAGTCAAACCGTGCCCGCCGGTTCTCGGCGATCACTTTGTAATTCGGGTCTGCGTTCTTTACCTGTGCCATAGAATGGGGATGTAGGGCGAAGCGGCGCATTTCACAATATCGTCGCACCACATTCACAATTTCTCAGAACTGTGATGCAAAGAAGCGGTATATCTTGCACGAAGGAATCCCGATGAAACCGCTCTTGTTGATGGTCCTGATGCTGCTGTCCACGCCTGTGGGCGCGGATCAGGCGCGGATTCTGGCCATCGGAGATTCGTTTTTTGCCACCTATTCGCAGTCGGACCGGTCGATTCCCGACGTGGTTGCGCATGAACTGGGGCAGCGGGTGACGAACCGGTCGGTGATGGGCGCGCGGATGATCTACAAGCTGCCGCTGACCGGTGCGATGGGGTTCAATATCGCGCGCCAGTATCGGCCCGGCCCATGGAAATGGGTCATCATGAACGGCGGTGGCAATGACCTGTGGCTGGGCTGCAATTGTTCGCGCTGCGACCGCAAAATGACCAAGATG
Source organism: Pseudosulfitobacter pseudonitzschiae (assembly GCF_900129395.1). GTDB lineage: Bacteria > Pseudomonadota > Alphaproteobacteria > Rhodobacterales > Rhodobacteraceae > Pseudosulfitobacter > Pseudosulfitobacter pseudonitzschiae. Next base: position 81,448 of record NZ_FQVP01000007.1, on the reverse strand, counting down.
ATTTCCAAGGACGGAACGCGCGGTGAAATTCCGTCATTGGTGTCCAAAATACGCAGCGGCGGTGCACAGGTGATCTATGTGGGATACCTGCGCAGCCCCGGGCGCGGGTCCCCGATCGAACATTGCCGCGACGAAGGGGACGAGTTGGACGCACGCATCGCGCGCATGGCCCAGCGCGATCAGGGTGTATGGTTCGTGCCGATGGCCGACATGGTGCCCTACGGCGACCGCTCTTTCCACGCCGCCGACATGATCCATCCCAGCTACAAAGGTGCTGCGGCGGCCGGCAAACGCGTGGCGAAAATCATTGCACAAACAGGCGGCTAGTCGCCCAGTTTCTTGTGGACTTCATCAAGGTCGATCTCGGCAATCGGCATCTTGTTGGCGGGGTTTTCAAAGTCGTATTTGAACACTTCGAAATCGCGCTTGTAGATTTCATAGACCAGATGCATCGACAGATCGTCAAAGTAATCCTCGACCGGGTGCAACCGCTTGGGGCCGTGCCCCTCGCTTTCGTTGAAGCGCGGAATCTCTGCCAAGTTCACCTTTTGTGGTGTCTCGATGGCATCCAGCACTTCTTGCATGCCTTCGTTGAATTTCTCGGTCCAGAAAATCTTGTCGTATCGCCCGCCATTCACGATGTAGGTCGACACGTGGCCTGACATCGCAGACCAGTGGATGTCCGGCTCCATCGGCTTGCGAAAGCGGATGGTGTCACGGGTGAACAGCAGGAACCGGCGAAAGCTGGCGATCTGGTCAAACTCTTGCTTGCCGTCGTCGCCGCCCACTTCGATCCCGTATTTCTGGATCAACAGGGGCACCAGGTTGCCGCGATACCGTTTGCCATTGCGCTGGATGCCACAGATCTTGTCGAAGAACGAAGACAGGATGCGGGTGTAGGGATTGCGCACGCAGGTGAACGCATAGGACGTGTGGTTTTGCACGTTCGCAGTGATCGGTGCCTGGCTGTCCTCCAGCGCCCATTTGTGCAGACCGCCCTGAGAGTCGTGAATGTCACCGTCGTAAAATTCACCATGATCCGAATAGTACATGATCTGACCAATGGTCGAACAGGCACATTTGGGCACCACGCGGTACACCACGCTTTCGCTTTCCGTCATCCACGTTCCGGGGAAACCCATACCTGTCGTCCTCTGATTCCCTGCTGTTTCAAATGGCAGCAGTTGTCTGTCGCAGCAAAAAAGCAAATAAATGCTGTTTATTCAATGACCCTTCACCTCTATCTAGGTAAACAACATCAGGTAAAGGGCTTGTAAATTTCCGGTATGGCCAAAATCGCCTATATATTGCTGTGTCACAAGGACCCCGATGCCATCATCAAGCAGGCGGAGCGTCTGACTGCGGCTGGCGACTATATGGCGATCCACTTTGACGCCTCGGCCAGTGTCGAACATTTCAGGACAATCCGCGCGGCGCTGGACGACAATCCCAACGTGGTTTTTGCCCACAAGCGGATCAAATGCGGCTGGGGGGAATGGTCGCTGGTGCAGGCGACGCTCTATGCGGTCGAATCCGCCGTCAAGGCATTCCCCCGCGCCACGCATTTCTACATGCTGTCGGGCGATTGCATGGCGATCAAATCCGCCGAATACACGCACCAGTTCCTGGACGACAACGACGCCGACTTTATCGAGAGCTTCGATTATTTCGAAAGCGACTGGATCAAGACCGGGATGAAAGAAGAGCGGCTGATTTACCGCCACTTCTTCAACGAACGCAGGCAGAAATGGCTGTTCTACACCAGCTATCATTTGCAAAAACGCTTTGGCCTGACCCGCGAGATCCCCGGCGACATCCAGGTGCAGATCGGCAGCCAGTGGTGGTGCCTGCGCCGCCGCACGGTGGAATGGGTGCTGGAGTTCACCAAGAAGCGCCGTGATGTCATGCGGTTTTTCCGCACCACCTGGATTCCCGACGAAACCTTCTTTCAGACCATCGTACGCCATGTGGTCCCAGAGAAAGAAATCCGCACCCGCACGCTGACGTTCCTGATGTTCACCGATTACGGCATGCCCGTCGTTTTCTATGACGACCATTACGACCTGTTGCTCAGCCAGGACTTTCTCTTCGCCCGCAAGATCAGCCCCGAAGCGCGCGATCTCAAGCGTCGCTTGGGGCTTTTGTATGCGGCAGAGGGGGTACACTTCCAGATTTCGAACGAAGGACGCAGCCTGTTCAAATTCCTCAGCGGGCGCGGCCGGATCGGGCGGCGCTTTGCCACGCGATTCTGGGAAACGGAATCAACGCTTGGCCGCGAGCGGGAACTGATGATCGTCATCTGCAAGAAATGGCATGTCGCCAAACGTGTGCTTGAGCGCATACGACAGGTCACCAACGTGCCTGCGATCGAGTACCTGTTCAACGAAGAGGACACACCGCTGCCGGATCTGGGCGGCATCCAGAAAACGCTGGGAAAACGTACCCGCCACAGGCGTGCGCTGATGCGGATGCTGTTTGATTATTACGAAACCGACCGGCTGATCGTGTGCATGGACCCGGGCGAGTTGGACCTGTTGCAGGATTTCGCAGGGGATCGGTCGATCACGCGCATGCTGGAAATCCAGTGCAAGTTTAGCGACGACTATCTGATCGGCCACGCAATGCGCGTCGGGCTGGCGGGCGAACAGACCAGCGCGGAAACACTGGAACGGCTGCTGCCCACGATCCGCAACGACATGGTGTTTGAAAGCGACCGCATCCGCGATGCCGAATTCGAGAACATGAGCCGGATGCGCGAGGGTGCCCCCGTCGATCAGAACGCCCGCGCCCTTGCGACCTTTCTGAGCATTGGCGAAGACAAGGGCCGCGAGATTGCAAACGCCGACTACCTGTTCGCGGACTGACGCGGCGCGCACAGGTCATCCCTGCGCGCACCGCGTATTGCTTTAATAAACCGCATCGGTCCCTTTGGGTTTCATCGAGGGCAACACGATCACATCTGCCCCGTGCAATGCGCGGTCATACAGGTGGATCACGTCCTGGTTCAGCATCCGGATACAGCCCGAGGACACGTTCCGCCCCAGTTCACGCGGATCGGCGTCGCCGTGGATGCGGTACAGTGTATCCACACCGTTTTCGAACAGGTACAGCGCCCGCGCGCCCATCGGGTTGCCCGGACCGGGGGGCATGCCGCCCTTGGCCACGGAATAGGGGGCCAGCTCGGGCTTGCGGGCAATCATTGTGGCGGGCACTTTCCACACCGGCCATTCACGGCGAAATTGCAACCGCGCAGTGCCTTCCCAGTCAAAGCCTGCGGCCCCCACGCTGACGCCATAGCGGGTCGCCTTTTCCGGGCTTTCGATGAAATACAGCATCGCGTCATCGGGATCGACGACGATGGTGCCACGGGCGTGTTGCGGCCACAGATTGGTGACCTCCTGTCGCCAATATTCGGGCTTCAGGACGCCTTCGGGCACCGCGGGCACAGGATAGGGTTCATCCGGGATCGCCTGATAAAAGGCAGGCAACGGCGGGATCACCGGCGCCGGAGCGGCCACCGGTGTGGGTTCGGGTTGGGTGCAGGCACCAAGGCCTGCTGCCACGCCATAGGCGACGAACATACGTCTGGTTAACATTTGGGGTATCCTTTGAACTGATCGGGGATGGCGCGGGCTGCGCCGGTGGTCCGGTCAGATCAGGCGCGGCGGGCCTTGCGGGGGCGGCTTTGGCACGCTGCTGCGCAACACCCGGTCCTGTGGCACGGGCACCTCGGCGTCACGGGCGGGCGCGTTCAGCGTCACGCCATCGTGCAAACGCATGTCCTGCGCACAGGGCGACCCCGGCAGCGTCGCCGTTTGCGCGGACGCTCGACCGATGCGGGCACCGCGGACACTTGCGATGCATCCGAGGCGCTTGCGTGCGCGGGTTGGGCCAATGTCGGATAGACAGTCGAAAACGCACCCCATGGCATCACCACGAGGACCGTCAAGGCCAGGAAAAGAGCGCGCAAAACCGTCATATCGCCCGAAATGGCGGATGCACCGCGTCAAGTCCACCCTTGGCGCGATCACATAGAGATGATCAACGCAACGGAACAGCCGATCATGTTTATTTTGACTTCCACGAATCCAGCCAGCGCGAGAACCGGCTGCGACGGTCGGCCATCGCATCGCCTGCGGCCTCCCAGTTGTCCTGCAATTCCTCCAGCCGCGGGTCGATCCGCGCCTGCCGGAAGCGGCGCCAGCGCACCCAGATGAAATAGACCACCATGAAGAACAGCGTCAGGATGAAGATATTCAGGAACGGAATGCCCTTGGACGCATCCGGCCCGTCCACCGGTGTGACCGAGATGGCGTTGGGAAAGATCGAGTAGAATTCGTTCCGCCAGCCATAATGCTTGATGATGGCATATTGCGGATTGGCCTTTGTCGATTTCAGATCCGCCGCTTCGGTCTGCAGGTTCTTGGTGTCGAACTTGAAATAGGGCGGCCAGCTCCAGCCAGTGTCTTCGTTGCGGTAAACGATCACCCGTCCGTTGGTGCGCACGGCCTGAATGAACAGAACATCGCGGTTGACCAGCGTGCCGTCGGTGCCCACATCGGCCTGCGCCCAGAACCAGCGGTTTTCGCCCGGATCAATGCGCTGCTCGAACGTATCCACGATCCGCACGATGTCCTTTTGCGGCAGGGTATAGTGGAAAAAGGCCGCCACAAAGACCCAGAACACGATGATGAAAAACCATTTGAGGTAGCGCATAGGGGGCCTCCGTTCAGGCGAAATTGGTCAGATAGATAATGACGCCCACCAGAACCGTGGGCACCACGTAGACGCCAAGGATCAGCTTGCGCCGCAAGGAATTGTCGTATTCGATCATGCCGATATCTACAAACGCCTCTTCGGTCTGTTCGGCCACACCGGCCAGCGCCTGTTCGCGCCATTCCGCCCGCAGCTTGCCTTTGCGCACGCTGCGCGAATAGAGCGACAGGGCGATATAGATGATCGTCAGCACCACAAAGCCGATACCGATCAGACGAAGCAAGGCGAACATGGTCTATCTCCTGACTGCGCCCCAGGGGCCAACGCGGGCGATCAGATCGTCCATCGTCTGCGGCTGGGTGCGGGTGGCGGAAACGGGCGGCTCTTCCATCGGCGCGTCATGGCCGAACAGCGCATCGCGCGTGCCGACCTTGTCCGCCTGATATTCGGCCGCGAGATACTGCGCGACATATTCCTTCTTGGGTTCGGGCCAGCGGGCATAGGTGTCATAGAACAACTGCTTGTGACAGATGAACAATTGGCGGACGTCCTTTGGGGTGAGCTCGGCCAGCATCATGTTGACCAGATCGGCATCGGCATGCGCCGCCGCCCGCAGCGTGTAGAAATAGGCCGGATGGTCCGAGGTGATGCGCGGCCACGCGCCGCCGTTCTCGGCCCAGTTGACCAGTGACGCCAGCGCGTGAAATTCCTCGGGCAGGTGTTCGGCATGGTTGCGCGCCAGCCGCCGCATGTCGGCGCGGGTGGTCCCCGACAGGTCGACGCCCGCCGAGGTGACCGCATCGACCAGAATGAAATCCATCTTCTGGCGCAGGATCGCGGCGGAATCGATGCCCCGCGCCGCCACGATGGGTTCGGCCAGCCCGTTCAGTTCCAGAAACCGCGCGATCTGGTTGCGCTGGGTGGTCTCGAACACATGCTTGATGGGCAATTCACCCAGTGCTGCGGCATCCCCACTGGCAATCACCGCCGGATGCTCGACCTTCTGGAACACGTAGAGCCCGCCAAAATGCGCCGTCCAGAAATTGCCCTGCTCGAACCGCGTTTTTTTCAGCTTCACCGGGTTGCGGGTCACGTCACCGGTTTGCGCAGCCAGGCCGATCATCTCGGCGATCAGCACATCGTCAAACCACGCGTCTTCGCCTTCCAGAAATCGGTCAACCTTGCCCGCCAGTTTTTCGGCATTGCGCACGGTGCCTGCGGTGGTGTCCGCATCAATGCTGATCGCGCGAATGTCGAACAGGCGCTGCGGGTTGGACACGTCATAAACCGAATTCACCAGCTCGCCCGCCACCGCATCCCGTGCGGTCAGCGCAAACAGCGCCGCCTCGTTGTCCTCGATGAACCGCCGCAGGATGGTGCGCGAGGTCGAGAATTTCGCATCCAGAAGCGGCGCGCGCTTCTGGTCGGTGCTGAGCAGGATAAACTGCCGGTTCACGCCGCCCTTGTTCAGGTACAGCGGATCGCCCAGATCGGCGCCCACTTCGGGGGAAAAGCCGGACAGGTCGATGTAGAAATCGCTCAGCGTGGTACGCTTGCCGGTCAGATGCTCCAGCGCGCGGTTATAGCGTTCCACCAGCGCGGGGCTGGTGACAGGGTAGAGGTTGCCAAACATGAGGCCGAGGCGGATGAGGCGGTTCATTTTCTTTGTGCCTCTAAAATATCAGCAATGACTTCGGCGTCAGCTATAACCTCGTCGCTTATTGCTTCCTCGGCGGCCACCTCACCGTGGGCCACCTTATTTCTTAGCTCTCTAAGGAATCTATATTTCATCCAATTCTCAGAATGAGAGTTAGACGGCTCTGCCAACATTTCCCGAGCGTACCCGTCGAGATTTCCTTGGCGCAACATGTTGCGACCGACAATCGCTTTTTCGATACGTATCCAAAGTGCAAAGAACTCTCCTAATTTAGTTGTAGCCCGCGTATTTGAAAACGAAAATGACACTTCAAAAAGCGAGTTGAACAATTGCTCGGCTATCTCTGCGTAAGCTTCAACTTTTGCTCGCTCAACGGTAAGCCCATCCCCCTGATGATACAGTTGGTTTCTAAGCCGATGAAACCACTCTACTTCACCTAAGTTCAGGCCGATTACTTTCGCAGCAGCATGTGTTTCCAAGCCATCAAGCAGGTCTGGAAATGTCGCAGAGTAAGCGTCTCTTTGCTTGCGTGAAATCTCTACAGCCGTGATTCTCTTGGGTAAGGAAAGAAATGTCTTTGCCGTAAGCTCCACTGCATTGTCTATACATATCATTGCAAGTCGGCGGTTGGAATCAGTGTCTTCCGACAATAATGAAAAGCCATGCTTGAGGATTTCAGCCGGCCCAGTGCACCAATGCGGTAAATTCTTCACCCTTTCCCCTCCAAATACCGCTTCTTCGCCGCTTCCTGCCGCCCAAACTCCCGCACCATCGCGTCAATCGCCACCTCGTCCGACTTGTCCGCATAGCGGAACTCGGAATCCGCATAGCGGTTGATCTCTTGTATCACCATTTCCACGGTGATCGGCTGGCGCAGCTCGGCGATCATGTCCTTCTTGGCGTCATAGCTTTTGAACAGGAACAGCTCGGGGTTCTCCATCCACTCATCCGGCAGTTCAAAATCCATCGCCCGCACCTTGACCGCGTCGGTGATGTTCTTGATCGCACGGCCCGTGAACCGCTCATCCGCCTCCTGAATGCCTTTCAGATAGGTCCCCAGCTTGGCAATCGTGTCCAACTCGCCGATCTGGTCGTGCACGCGGTCAAACACCTGCATCAACCCCGCCTCGTGCGGGCGGCTGTGGCTTTCAAAGGATGCGGCCACGGCCTTCTTGATCTCCTGCGCCGAGAACACCTCGTGTGCGCCGACCGGAATATCGTGGTTCTTGCCCATCAGCAGGTACAGGATGTCGATGTAATCCTCGCGCGTTTGCGGCCCGTCCACCAGAAACCGCGCGCCTGCCCGCTGGCGCAGGGCATCGTCGACGTTCTCGGGATAGTTCGAGAACATGCCAAAGGTGCAGTTGCCCCGCACCACGGTGTTGGCCCCGGCAAAGCTTTCCATCAGCACCGCCGTGATCTCAAGCTGCCCCGCGCTGGACTGCCTGTCGCCGCGTTTGCCGGCAAGCTGGTCGATGTCGTCGATGGTGCCAAAGCCGATGGCATTGGAGTCGATGATTGTGTTGATAAACGCCTTGGCGTTCTGGCCCGACTTGCCCTGATAGCTGTCGATGTTGTCGGTGCTCAGGTTCTGATAGCGGAAGGGATAGCCCGCAACCGCGCAATAATCGTTGATCAGCCCCGCCATCATCTGGATCAGCGTCGTCTTGCCCGTGCCCGGCTTGCCATCGCCCATAAAAGTAAAGATGAACCCGCCCAGTTCGGCAAAGGGGTTCAGCTTGCGTTCAAAGTCATAGGCCATCAGCATCTTGGCCAGCTTCATCGCCTGATATTTGGCGATATGGTTGCCCACGACCTCGTTGGGTTTCTTGAAGGTCATCGTCAGCTTGGTCGATTTCGCCTTGGTCGCGGGGGTAAAGCCCGCAATGGTGAAATCATCCGCCTCGACCCGCCAGACGGCGTTGGTAAAGCCGGACAGGCGCGGGGCCTCTTGCGCGCGCAGGGCGACCTTTTCCATCAGCGCCTCGGCAAAAGCGGCAACCGTCGCCACCAGACGCGCGTCGTCGGTGGCGTGGGCGGCGATGTCCTGATCCAGCTCCCACAGCGCACCGTGCAGGGCGGTCTGGCCGTTGTCGGTCAGCATTTCCTGCACATCGCCCACTTCGACGGTCACTTCGGACTGGTGCGAAGACATGAGGTACGCAGTGGCATTGCCAAACACATAAAGCGTGACCAATGCCTCGCCCGCCAGCAGCTCCGAAAACTCGACTTTGCGCGCGTCGGGCAAATTGCCCTCAAGGTTCGCACGTTTCAAATCCCCCAGCCCCGACACGTCGGCGTAATTCTCGGCCACCGCCAAGGCGATGGAAATCGCCCGCCGCAGCCCGTTCAGCACAGTCGCCTGCAAGGGCGACATCAGCGCATCGTCCTCCCCCTCGACCCGCGCGATCAACTGCACCGCACCCGTCACCGTGCTGCGCCGTGTCACCAGGCCGGGTGTCGTGGTACGAAACCGCCGCCGCGTGCCGATGCCGGATGACGCCTCTTGCTGCGGGGCCTCGGCCGCCTTGCCAATCCGCGGCGCGTGGTCGAATCCCTGCAACATCGCCAGGGCCATCGCGTAATGCGCGGTGATCTCTTCCTCACGCAGCTCCATCTGGTCGGCTGTCTGGCTCATCTCGTTTCCTCAATCTTCATCTTGCAAAATAAACTCCCCCCGGAGGGCCGGAGCGCCAAAAACGCCCCGATTAGTACCGAAGCACACGCCCCGCATCGCTGACCACGAACTTGGCTACTGACCGGAACCCCGGCGGGTTCAATTCTTCCAACACCTGATAGGGCCGCTGAGGCAGGATGATGCTGCGTTCCATCCGCGTGGTGCCCGTATCGGCGCCGCGCCCGGCAAAGGGGTCCAGCTTGAATATCTCGCGCTCGACGGACGAAAACCAGCCTGCGCGCTCTTCAACCACGCGGTCAGATTGCAAATCTTCCTCGGTCCAGACCAGCGCCCAGTCCTGCCCGTCCGGCGCACGCGCCTGTGACAGCACGTCGCCAATCGGCCCCGACTGTTTGGTGAACGCATCCGAATACATCGGCCCCACGTGAAACCGACGCAGACGTTTGGGGTGCAGGTCGTTGAAATCCTCGTCAAAGCCCTTGGCGATGGTCATCAGTTTTAGCCCCCCCAGCGACTGCGCCATCAGGTGCGCCTGCACCTCGGGCCAGCGGCGCTGATCCTTGGGCAGGGCAGTGCGGCCCGTGTCCTCAAGCTCCATCATGTAGATCACCGGCAGGTTCACCTGGCTGTCATACACCGCCCAGTGCATACGGAACCGCCGCCGTTCGCCCATGTTGCCCAGCCAGTCGATCGCCGGATCATTGCGCGGCCAGAACAGTTTGCCCTTGAGCAGTTCCTCGTAATACAGCCGTTGCGACAGCGCGAATTGCAGCTTGGTCGGCACCGTGCGTTCGCCCAGGATCACCTGCACCATCTGCGTCTTCAGCTCAGCCGCCGAGGGCATGCCCAACAGGTGTTTCTCGGCCTGTTGCGCGTCCGATGCCATGGTGATCAGCTCGTCCGCCGTTGGAAAGCCGCTTTCGGTGGCGTCGATGGCAAGCGATCCAAAGAACCGCCCGGTATCGCGCCCGACCAACAGGTATTTCAGGCTGAGCGCCTTGAACGTATAGTTCAGCGCCGCGGCATAGCCGACAAGGATGTTCACTTCGTCACGGGTCAGCGTGCCTTCGGCCTCCATCACGCCCGCGACGCGGGTCATGTGGGCCATGATCCCCTCGAACTTGCGGAAATAGCGGCGCGAGGCGAAAAGGTCGGTCAGGCCGACGGTGTCATTCAGGGCGGTCATTGCTCAGGCTGTCCTTTTCGCCCGCTCACCCGCCATACGCATTGCTGTCGTGCTTTTTCACGATGGCCTCAAACCGGCGGGCAAAGCGTTCGTCAGCCTTGGCCTTTTGTTCCAGCACGTCGCGGGCAAAGACCATGTGATCCTCGTGCGCCTCAAGCATGTCGGCCATCCGCGCGTTGGTGGCAGCACCGATACCGGCCATGGCGGTTTGTGCCTCCTGGTCGGTTTTCACGCCGATTTCGTTGATGCGGTGTGCCACGTCCTGCTGTTGCGCCGTCTTCAGCGATTTGGTCAACGCGTCGTACAGAACCACACGCTGCTTGGTGTCTGTTTGCAGCTTGTTGATCAGCACCATCTGCGTCGCTGCCTGGTTTTGCAGCGAGTCGATCCAGGTTTTGCCTTTTTCGATATAGCGTTCCAGCGTCTGACTTTTGGCCAGCTTGACCTGTTCGGTCTGCACCATCTGGTTGTACTGGCTGTTCAGATCGGCCAGTTCGGTCTCCAGCTTGGTCCGCTTTGCCGCATCTGTTTCCGACGCGATCTGGTTTTCCAGACCGATGATTTTCGGGTCCATCGCCTTGATGTCGTTTTGCAGCGCGGTCAGTTCCTGCACCGTGAATTCACGCTCGTCCAGCGTTTCGGTCAGGTTGCTCTCGACCTTGACCTTTTGCTCTTCCAGCATGTTCAACTGCCCTTGCAGCAATTGCACGATGACGTCCGATTTGGAGATCAGGTCCTGCAGCTTGTCGTCGATCGACGCCGCACGTACCCGTTCCTGACGCATGCTGTCGGATTTGCCGCGCGAGAAGATGCCGACAAAGCTTTCCCAGCCCGTCTTGTTGCGCATCTCGTCAAAGTCTTTGGAGAAGGCCGAGGTCACATCGTCCAGACCCATGATCAGCTCGGCGATGTTCGCGTTCATCACGTCGGTGTGGGCGTGCACGTCTTCCAGCGTGGCGTTCTCGATGTCGATCATCGCGTCGTCGCCGGCCTTCAACTTGGCGCGGGCGGTTTCGATGCGGCTTGTCAGCTCGCTGATCTTGGCCTGTGCTTCGGCCACCTGGCTTTGGGACTCGCGCACCTGTGCATCAAAGTTCGCCATCAAATTCTCCCTCGTATCAATGTGTTGCCATCTATATAGGCAATGTTACTTGCATTTACATCAGGCAGAAGCCCGATTTTGCAAAAACTCTCGCAAATCCGGCGTTCAAAGGAAAGAACCAAGCGTGTCTGCACGCGGTAAAGCGCAAGGCCAGAGCAGGCCTTGCGCCTTTTCGCAGGGGTATCGACCTAACCGACCACGTTAAAGTCCGGGCCATATGGGTATTTTGTAATATCCTCGGCACCGTCTTCGGTGATGATCAAAATATCATGCTCGCGGTATCCGCCCGCACCCGGAGCACCTTGCGGCAAGGTCAGCATCGGCTCCATCGAGATCACCATGCCCGGCTCGATCACCGTGTCCACATCCTCGCGCAGTTCCAGCCCCGCCTCGCGGCCATAGTAATGTGACAGCACGCCGAACGAATGGCCGTAACCAAACGTGCGATATTGCAGCAAGCCGCGTTCTGCGAAGAAATCGTTGATCGCATGCGTGACCTCGGCGCAGGTGGCGCCGGGTTTCAGCAGGCTCATGCCATATTCATGCGCAGCGACGTTCGCCTGCCAGATCGCCAGCGATGCATCGTCGACCTCGCCCACGAACATCGTGCGTTCCAGCGCGGTGTAATAGCCCGAGATCATAGGAAAGGCGTTCAGCGAAAGGATATCGCCGTGCTCCAACTGTCGCGATGTGACTGGGTTGTGCGCTCCATCGGTGTTCAGGCCGGATTGGAACCAGACCCATGTGTCGCGGTATTCTGCGTCGGGAAACCGGCGGGCTATTTCCAACTCCATCGCATCGCGGCCGGCCATGGCCACGTCAATCTCGCGCGTGCCCGCGCGTACCGCATCGCGGATGGCATAGCCGCCCACATCGGCCACAGCCGCGCCCGCGCGGATCAACTCCAACTCGGCGGCGCTTTTGTGCATCCGCTGACGCATCGTCGCCGGGGCAATGTCCACCACCTGTGATGGCGAGAGGAAGGCCAGCAACTTGCGGTGCTGGTCCAGCGTCAGGTGATCGCCCTCGAACCCGACCACCGCGCCGGTGCCCGCCACATGTGCCACCGCCCGCCAAAAGTTGTCGCGGGTCCAGTCGGTGTAGGTAATCGCGTCGCCATGGCAACGCCGCCACGGCTGGCCCGCATCAATGCCCGCCGAAATGGTCACCACCTGCGTATCCGTCACGACCAACGCATAGGGACGCCCGAACGAACAATAGGTGAAGCCGGAGTAATAGGACACGTTGTGCATCGAGGTCAGAACGGCGGCCGATGTACCTGCTTGCGCCATGATCGCCCGCAGGCCGGCGATACGCGCGTCATATTCAGCACCTGCGAAATGCAAGGGTGCCTTGGTGCCATTGTGCACGCGGTGGAAATCAGGGCGCGCAGTGGTTGGGATTGGGTTTTGAATGGTCATGTCAGACCCTCCTTTGCAGAAAGATCCCGGCGTTCAGGACATATTTTGGGAATGACACCGGCGACGCCATCGCGCGGTCTGACACCAGAATAAGGCAGGCGCAAATCTGGCAAAAGCCCCCTATCTACCCTTGCGATGTCGCAAACGGGACATTGCCCAAATTTCTCACACATTTTTCGACAAATTGAAGCGATGCCGTTTTTCTGCCCCATCTCCGCCATGCGACTCGGTCAAGGCAGGAACGTGTTAACCAATACCCCGCGCCAAAGGATGTCTCGCACATGGCCACCACGTTCAACGTCATCAGCCTGGGTGTTCAAACGCTGATCGACCCGACCGAGGGCAACACAACCGCAGAGAACGCGTCCAGCCTTGTTGGGTTGACCTTTGGGAACGTGCGCGACCCGCTGTGGGAGAACGTGCAGTCGTTTTCACCAGGCACCAACAGCTATGGTCGTGGGACAAACGACGCCTACGACATGAACAACAACGCCGCGTCCGAAAACTTTAGGATCAACGGCGGTCCAAACCAGGTGTTTGACGGCACTGCCATCTACAACGCCACAATTACCTATACCGACGGCACCACCGCGCGGATCACTGCCGTTATTTTTCAGGACACCAATGGCAACACCTATCTGGCCCCCGAATTCTCGGCCAACAGCGACCAGACGGCGTTGCAAGCGAAACCGATCCAGTCGCTGAAACTGAACAGCCTGGAGGGGACGAACTATTCAGGTTTGACCGCATCGCGGCAAACCACAAATTTCATGGTCTGTTTCGCCGAAGGCACGCTGATCCGCACACCGGACGGCGACCGCGCCGTGGAAACCCTCAACGTGGGTGACAGGGTAACGACCTTGGACAGCGGCGCCCAAACGGTCCGCTGGATCAAGGGACGCATGGTGCCCGCCATCGGTGACATGCGCCCGGTGCGCATTGCCCCCGACGCCTTGGGGCGTGGGATGCCGACACGTCCCCTGTGGGTGTCCCGACAACATCGCATGATGGTCCGCTCCCCGGTGGCAACCCGCATGTTCGGCCAGCGCGAAGTTCTGATGCCGGCCCACAAATTGTGTAACCTGAGCGGGTTCGACATCGAAAACAGCATGGGGTTCGTGACCTACTGGCACTTTATGTGCGACGCCCATGAAATCGTCTTTGCCAACGGAGCCCCCGCCGAAACGCTGTACCTGGGCCAGGAGGCGCGCAAGTCCATACTGCCAGAGGCGCTGGACGAGGTGCTGAACCTTTTCCCCGACCTCAGGTCCCACACACAACCGGCTGTCCGTCCGTTCGCCAAGGGGGCGATGATCGACCGGTTTGCCCAACGTCTGGCCAAGAACGGCAAGAAGCCGGTCGAGCACATGGCCTAGGCTCTGGACCCACTCACCTTACATGCCCAGCAACCGGCCCAACATGGCGCTGTCCGGTTCGGTCAGCGGATCGACCACGTCAAAATGGTGTTTGTCCTGCGCGATGTGGTGATCACAACCCCAGGCCTCGGCCAACCATTGCGCCTGATCCAGAAAGGCAGGACGTTCTGCGCCACCAACCCAGACCGTGACAGCGCAGGCAGGAGCAGGCTGGTGAACCGGGCTTTCTGCACGTGCCATGGCGGCGTCCAACTGAAAATCATCGTTCATCGTGGTCAACAACAGCGGCTCAAGATCCGACAACGGCGAGATTGGCATGACATGGCTCACACGTGCCATCGCATCGACGGGCAGCATGCCTTCTGCACACATCCGGGCCACCAGGTGCCCGCCTGCGCTGTGTCCCGCCAAGGCCAGCGGCCCCGTGGTCTGGCCTGCGATCACCTGAACGGCTTGCGCAATCGACTGTGTGATACCGGCAATCCGCCAATCTGGGCACAGCTCGTACCCCGGCAAGGCCACCGACCAACCGCGCGCCACGGCGCCCGCCGCCAGATGCGACCAGTCGCCGGGTGAAAACAACCGCCAGAACCCGCCATGCACAAAGATCAACGTGCCCTTGGACGTGCCTTCGGGCTGGAACAGGTCAAAGCTCTGGCGTGGGCTGGGACCATACCGAAGGCACGTCTGCGCGCGCGCGCCCAGGCTGTCGCGAAAGGCTGTCGCATCACGCGCCCAGCGGGCCGGAAAACTGGCCCCGTCAGGGATGTGGGCACCGTTGGCGTAGGCGTCGTCGTTAACTGGCATATCGCTTCCTTTGCGTCTGGAACTGGACATTCATAGCAGGAGTTGGTTTTGCTGCACGAGACCAAATCTGGAGAGATGCAATGCCAAGTGCAAAGACCGACCTGAAAAGCCTGTTGAAAGACCCCTCGCTGCTGGAAACACGTGCCTATGTGAACGGCCAGTGGATCGACGGTGACGACGGCACCTTCGACGTGACCAACCCTGCGCGTGGCGATGTCATCGCCCAGGTGGCCGATCTGTCGCGTGCTCAGGTGGGCAAAGCCATCGACGCCGCCGAATCCGCGCAAAAAGAATGGGCCAGATGGACAGGCAAAGAACGCGCCGCCGTACTGCGCAAATGGTTCGACCTGATGATGGAAAATCAGGACGACCTGGGCACCATCCTGACCGCTGAACAGGGCAAGCCGCTGGCCGAAGCCAAAGGCGAGATCGCCTATGGTGCCAGCTTCATCGAATTCTTCGGCGAAGAGGCCAAGCGCAACTATGGCGAAACCATCCCCGGCCACCAGCGCGACAAGCGCATCACTGTGATCAAGCAGCCCATCGGTGTGGCCGCGTCGATCACGCCGTGGAACTTTCCCAACGCGATGATCACCCGCAAGGCTGGTCCAGCGCTGGCCGCCGGTTGCGCATTCGTCGCGCGCCCTGCCGCTGAAACCCCGCTGAGCGCCATCGTTATGGGCGTGCTGGCCGAACGCGCGGGCATCCCTGCGGGCGTGTTCAACGTGGTGCCGTCGTCGTCGTCCTCTGCCGTGGGCAAGGAATTCTGCGAGAACCCCAAGGTCCGCAAGCTGACCTTTACAGGGTCGACCGAAGTGGGGCGCATCCTGCTGAAACAAGCCTCGGAACAGGTCATGAAATGCTCGATGGAGCTGGGCGGCAACGCGCCGTTCATCGTCTTTGACGACGCCGATCTGGACGCCGCGGTCGAGGGCGCGATCATGTGCAAGTTCCGCAACAACGGACAGACCTGCGTCTGCGCCAACCGCATCTACGTCCAGGCCGGTGTCTACGACGCCTTTGCCCAAAAGCTGAAGGACCGCGTGTCGAAGATGAAAGTCGGCGACGGTCTTGAAGCGGGCGTGGATCTGGGTCCGCTGATCAACCCCGAAGCCGGTGACAAGGTGATCGAACACATCAAGGACGCCAAATCCAAAGGTGCGACCGTCATCCTGGGCGACGCACAGGACACGATGGAAGGCAACTTCTTTGCGCCCACCATCATCACCGGTGTGACATCCGATATGGCGGTTGCGACCGAAGAAACCTTTGGCCCGCTGGCGCCACTGTTCAAGTTCGAGAACGAGGACGAAGTGATCGCGATGGCGAACGACACGATCTTTGGTCTGGCGTCCTATTTCTACGCCAAGGACCTGAGCCGCGTGTACAAGGTGGCCGAGGCGCTGGAGTATGGCATCGTCGGAATCAACACCGGCATCATCAGCACCGAGCTGGCCCCCTTTGGCGGCGTCAAACAGTCGGGTCTGGGCCGCGAAGGCAGTCACCACGGCATGGAAGACTACCAAGAGATGAAATACATCTGCATGAGCGTGTAAGATTATCATCGTTCAGGGGTATCTGAGCATTTTCAGATACCCCTGAACTACTTTTACCCAATCTCTGCCACCAGACTGCTGGTCGAAAGAACGCGATTTCGCGTGGCGGACGTGATTGCGTGGCTTTTAATCGCGCCGCAAAAGCCTTGCCAAATCAGGCAGGCTCGCCCCCGTTCTCGGGGAAAAAGCAGGCTGCAGCGTGCGGCAGATCCGGCAACACCGGGCGCTCGGCGCGGCATTTGTCCTGCACCTTCCAGCAACGCGGTGCAAAGGGGCAACCATCCGGGATCGACAGCGGTGACGGCAATTCGCCCTGCAGTTTGATCCGTTCCTTTGCCCCACCCGGATCAGCCTTTGGCGTGGCCGAAAGCAACGCCTTGGCATAGGGGTGATAGGGCGCACTGAACACCGCATCCCGGCTGCCCTTTTCGACGGCACGCCCCAGATACATCACGATCACCTCGTCAGCGACGTGACGCACCACGCTCAGGTCATGGCTGATGAACAGATAGGCCAGTTGCAACCGCTCTTGCAGGTCGACCAGCAGGTTCAAAACCGAGCTTTGAATTGACAGATCCAGCGCCGAAACAGGCTCGTCCAATACCAGCACCTTGGGGTCCAGCATCAGTGCGCGTGCGATGGCGATACGCTGGCGTTGACCGCCCGAAAACATGTGCGGATAGCGATCATAATGCTCGGGGCGCAATCCGACCAAGGCCAGCATATCACGCGCCTTTTTCTGGCGCTCTTCCTTGGACATCGACTTGCGATTGATCTTCAGCGGTTCTTCAAGGATAGCGCCGATGCGCTGGCGCGGGTTCAGCGATCCATAGGGGTCCTGAAACACGATCTGCACCGCCTCGCGATGCGATGCCCAGTTGTCCGGCACCAATTCTTCGCCGTCGAGGGTCAGTTGACCTGCCGTGGGCTCTTCGATCATCGTGACCATGCGCGCCAACGTCGACTTGCCACAGCCGCTTTCGCCCACCACGGCCAGCGTCTTGCCGGGGTAGAGAGCAAAGTCCAAGCCCGCCACGGCTTTCAACGTGCGCGACGCGCGCAGCCAGCCGCCCGAGACGTCATAGTGCCGTTCCAGCGCGGTTGCTGTCATCACCGGTTTCGTCATGACGCAACCCTTTCGTCCACATTGAGGGGGTAGAAACACCGTGCATATCCAAGGTCGGGACCAAGGGGCGGCGGCGGATCGGTGCGACATTTGTCAGTCGCAAATTTGCACCGTGGCGAAAACAGGCAGCCAGCGGGCCTGTCGAACTGACCGGGGACCACGCCCGGAATTGTCGGCAGCCGCTTTTCCGTCGCCCGTTCCGGCAGCGCATCCAGCAACGCCGAGGTGTAGGGATGGTGTGGCGTGCGGAACAGCGGCATCACCGGCTGCTCTTCGATCTTCTGGCCTGCGTATTGCACGCTGACGCGTTCCGCCGTTTCAGCCACCACGCCCATATCGTGTGTGATCAACACCAGCCCCATGCCGTTTTCGTCACGCAGCTTGGCCAGCAGGTCCAGAATTTGCGCCTGAATGGTCACGTCCAGCGCGGTCGTCGGTTCGTCCGCGATCAGCAGCTTGGGTTTGCATGCAATCGCCATGGCGATCATCACCCGCTGGTTCATGCCACCCGACATCTGGTGCGGAAATGCCGACAGGCGCTTCTCGGGATCGGGAATACCCACCTGTTCGAACAGCTCGATGGCACGGGTCTGCCGTTCCTGGCGGCCCATCTTAAGATGTTTGCGCAGGGCCTCGCGGATTTGCCATCCTACGGTAAAGCACGGGTTCAGCGACGACATCGGCTCTTGAAAGATCATTGCCATGTCCTTGCCGATGATCTTGCGACGGGCTGCCGGATCGATCTTTAACAGGTCTTGTCCGTCAAAGGTCATTTCGTCCGCTGTCACGGTCGCGGTCCACGGCAACAGCCCCATCACCGCCAGCATCGACACTGATTTACCCGACCCGCTTTCACCGACAATGGCCAGGATTTCGCTTTCGTTTACATCCTGGTCCACCCCGTCCACAGCCCGGAACTGTCCGGTTGCGGTGGCGAATTCGACACTCAGATTTCTGATACGCAAAAGGGCCATGCGCTAGCTCCGCTTCAGTTTCGGATCAAGTGCGTCACGCAGACCGTCGCCCATCAGGTTGATGGCCAGAACGGTGACAAGGATCGCAAGACCGGGAAAGGTGACGACCCACCACGCGCGCAAGATGAATTCACGGGCTTCGGCCAGCATGGTGCCCCATTCCGGGGTTGGCGGTTGTGCCCCCATCCCCAGGAACCCAAGGGCCGCGGCATCAAGGATCGCCGTCGAGAACGACAGCGCCGCCTGCACGATGATCGGCGCAAGACAGTTCGGCAGCACGGTCACGAACATCAGCCGAAGCGTGCCCGCCCCCGCCACACGCGCCGAAGTTACATAGTCCTTTTGCCGCTCGGACAACACGCTGGCGCGCGTCAGGCGGACGTAATGCGGTTGCAGCACGATGGCGATTGCGATCATCGCGTTGGTCAGCGACGGCCCCAGAATGGCCACCAGCACCAGCGCCAGCAGCAGCGACGGAAACGCCAGGACAATGTCCATGATCCGCATGATGATGCTGTCGACCCACCTGGGCGAGAACCCTGCGATCAACCCGATGATGATCCCGCCCGTGGCCGCGATCGTCACAACAAAGACCCCGACAAAGAACGAGAACCGCGCGCCCACGATCAGGCGGGACAGCATATCGCGGCCCAGCGGATCGGTGCCAAGGATGTGGTTCCAGGTCCCCCCATCCTGCCAGACCGGCGGTTGCAGCGTCGCGCCACGAAACTGCTGGGTGGCGTCATGTGGCGCAACCCAGGGGCCGAACACGGCCAAAAAGGCAAAGACCGCAAAAATGGCCAACCCGAATAGGGCGCCTCGGTTTTCGCGGAAATAGAACCAGAATTCACGCAGCCGTCCGGGCCGTTCGTGGACCATCTCGGCTTCGGCGGAAAGGGCGTCATCCATCTCAACGCTTCCTGATTTTGGGGTTGATGACGCCGTACAGCATATCAACCGTTAGGTTTACGATCATGACCATCACGGCAATCAGCAACAGACCGCCCTGCACCACCGGGTAGTCACGGCGGAAAATGCTATCGACCATCCACTTGCCGATGCCCGGCCAGCTAAAGATGGTTTCGGTCAGGATAGCGCCCGCCAGCAGGGTGCCGACCGACAGACCAATCACGGTGACCACCGGTATCAGCGCATTGCGCAGGGCATGAATGCCATTGATCCGTCCCGGCGACATGCCCTTGGCACGGGCGGTGCGGATGTAGTCCTCGCCCAGAACCTCCAGCA
Organism: Pseudosulfitobacter pseudonitzschiae; assembly: GCF_900129395.1. Classification (GTDB taxonomy): domain Bacteria; phylum Pseudomonadota; class Alphaproteobacteria; order Rhodobacterales; family Rhodobacteraceae; genus Pseudosulfitobacter; species Pseudosulfitobacter pseudonitzschiae. The sequence goes on along the minus strand of NZ_FQVP01000007.1, from coordinate 61,644 downwards.
TTGCGGACCGCGTTTGCCGCGCGATCACCGCCAACGGGATCGTGCCCAGCACGATGGTCGGCAAGACCAGATGGCGCACGGCCGAGGCAAAGGCCCCCTTCTGCCCCGATGCGAGACTGTCGATGATCATAAAGCCAGTGGGGTTGGGGAAATAATACAGCAGGTCAATGCGCCCCGAAACGGGTGTCCACTGAAGATTGCCCGAGAACACGATGATCAGCAGCAGCGCCCACCAGAAAATCGGCATCGAATACCCGACCAGGGCCGTCGACATCAGTGCCCGGTCAAACAGCTTGCCCCGGTTCACGGCGGCAATGACCCCGGCGGGCAATCCCAACAGGACCGCAAAGAGCATCGCAAAAAACGACAGCTCAAGCGTGGCCGGGAACAGCGCAAAAAACTCGTCCCAAACAGGGCGTTTGGTGACGAATGAAGTGCCCAGATCGCCCTGAAGCACGCCGGTCAGATAGTCCCAGAACTGGATATAGATCGGCTGGTCAAATCCGTATTGCGCGGCCAGTTCGGCGTAGCGCGCCTCGGAAACGCCGCGCTCGCCTGCCATCACCTGAATAGGATCGCCGGGCAATGCGCGGATGAAACTGAAGGAAATCAGCGTCACCCCGATGAAGGTCGGGATAAACGTCAAAAGCCGTCCAAGAATGTAATTCAGCATGGGATCACCATCAACTCTTTCGGGAAGCGCGTCAGCGTTTCGTATCCGTCTTCGGTCACCAATACGTCGTCTTCGATCCGTACACCGAAATTCCCGAGCTCGTAGAGACCCGGCTCGTTGGTGTAAACGGTGCCCGCGGGTAAAGCCATTTGGTTGCCCCGCATGATATAGGGCGCTTCGTGCACCTCACGCCCCAGACCGTGACCTGTCTTGGTGCGGATGCGGTCAGCATAGGGCGATGCTTCAAGTACACTTGTTACCACATCATCGATCTCATGGGCAGTCACCCCTGCGCGGGTGACATCAAGGCCAGCAAGATTGGCGCGCAGGACGGTGTCATATACGTCCCGCGCCTCGTCGCTGACGTGATCCAGAAATACCGTGCGCGTGATGTCGGCGGTGAACCCGTCCGCTTTTGCGCCAAAGTCAAAAAGCAGCGCATCGCCCGCCTTGACCTGATAATCGTGCCGCGCGTGTGCATGTGGACGGGCCGAATTTTCGCCAGCCGCCACAATCGGCGTGAAGGACAGGTTATCTGCGCCTTCTTCGAACATCATACGCACCAGCATCTGTTCGATCTGCTTTTCGCTTTGCCCCAGCTTGATCGTCTCAAGCGTGCGGTGCAGGGCGCGCTCTGAAATCTCTACGGCCTTGCGCAGGGCAGCCACGTCCTGAGGCGTCTTGATCATCCGCAACGCCGAAATTTCGCGTTCACCGTCAATGATCCGCAGATCGGGTTGGGCGGATTTCAATGCGTGATGCACAAACACACGCATCACCTGCCCCTCGACGGCCAGCGAGGTGATATTCAGATGCTTCAACAATCCGGCAAAGGCGTCTTGATATCCGGTCTGGTCGCGCCAGTCGAACACCGCGCCTTCGAACCCTGTCGATTGCCAGCTTCCCAGTTCCAGATTGGGCACAAGTGCAGCAGGCGGCTTGTCGGCAGGCACGACCACCAGGAAGGGGCGCTCGTGGCTCATGAAGCTTTGACCAAGCGCGCGGGTGAAATTGGGCCCCGGCACCAATACCACGGCATCGACGTCAAGCTGGCCCGCAACTTCGGCGTAGGCGCGTAAACGGTTTGAAAGTGTATCCGGCACAGGCGGCTTGCTCCTGATCGATCTGAAACAGAAGAGGCAGCGCCGGTGCGGCGCTGCCTCTGTTTGGTTAAGAGTCGCTTATTGCGACAGACCAACCTGGTTGAAGATGTGGCCACCCAGCGGGTGAACAACGTAACCTTCAACTTCAGGGCGCATGGTCATGTAGACAACCGAATGCGCAATCGTCGCCCAAGGTGCTTGATCCTTGAAGATCTCTTGCGCTTGCTCGTACAGGGCCGCGCGTTCATCTTGCGACGACAGCACTTTGGCTTCCTGAATCAGCTTGTCGAAATCTTCGTTGCACCACTGCGCACGGTTGGAACCGCCGACGGCATCGCAACCCAGCAGAACGGCAAGGAAGTTGTCGGGATCGCCGTTGTCGCCAGTCCACCCCAGCAGAACCGCGCCATCGCGGTCTTCGGCTTTGGACCGCTCAAGGTATTCACCCCACTCGTAGGACACGATTTCAACATTGACGCCGACTTTCGAGAAGTCTTCCTGCATCAGCTCGGCCATACGGCGGGCGTTGGGGTTATAGGGACGCTGCACCGGCATCGCCCAGATCTTCAACGACAGGTCGGAGACACCTTCGGCTTCCAGCATCGCCTTTGCCGCTTCGGGGTCGTAATTGTCGTCCTCGATCGCGTCGTTGTAGGACCACATGGTCGGCGGGATCGGGTTCTTTGCAATCTGGCCCGAGCCCTGGAACACCACGTCGATGATCGCCTGCTTGTCGATCGCCATGTTCAGGGCCTTGCGGACCTTGGCGTTGTCAAAGGGTGCGACCTTGGTGTTGTAGGCAAGGTAGCCGACGTTCAGGCCTTCTTGCTCCATCACGACGATGTCTTCAGCGTCCTTCATCGCCTGCACATCGGCAGGGTTCGGGTAGGCCATGACGTGACATTCTCCGGCCTGCACTTTCTGGTAGCGCACCGATGCGTCAGGTGTGATGGCGAAGATCAGGCTTTCGACTTTGGCCGGGTCACCCCAGTATTCGTCGTTGCGCAGATAGCGGATAACCGCGTCTTTCTGATAGGCTTGGAACTGGAACGGGCCGGTGCCGATGGGCGCCTGGTTCAGCATTTCGGGCGTGCCCGCTTCCATCATTGCGTCGGCATATTCTTTCGACTGGATGGACGCAAAATCCATCGCCATGTTGGCAATGATCGGCGCTTCGGGACGGGTCAGGTTGAACACCACGGTATAGTCGTCAACCTTTTCGATGCTCTCGATCAGTTCGGGCATCGACATCGAGTTGAAGTATTCCCATGTGCCGCCGGACACGGTGTAATACGGGTTTTCTTCGTTGCCCTGACGGTCAAAGCTGAAGATCACGTCGTCGGCATTGAAATCGCGCGTCGGGGTGAACTGGTCGTTCGAGTGGAACTTGACACCCTTGCGCAGATTAAAGGTGATCTTCTTGCCGTCTTCCGACACTTCCCAGCTTTCTGCCAGACCGGGGATCGTTTCGGTCGTGCCAACCTTGAATTCGGACAAGCGGTTGTAGATCGGGTGGCTGGACGCATCAAAGGTGGTGCCGGCCGTATACAGCGCCGGATCGAAACCTTCCGGTGACCCTTCCGAGCAATAGACCAGCGACTGGGCATGTGCCGACACGCCCAGCGTGCTTAGCAACAGGCCTGTGGCCATAAGTTTCTTCAAAGACATTTCATTCTCTCCTGTTTGAAGCTTGTTATCCTGCGGCGGGCTTGAGCCGCCGCAGCGACGGATTTCAGCGCCTGAGCGGTAACATCTCGCGGACGTCCGCTTGTTCAGCCTCCGATTGCCCGATTTGCCCGGACTTATCGTATTCCATCCGACCCACCCAAAGAATGCGGGCCGGTACGTCTGTCTTGTTCGACCAGCAGTGTGGCGTATCCCCCAGATAGTGAAGGCTGTCGCCCTCGCGCATGAGATACTCCCGCTCGCCTACCATCTGAGAGATTTCACCCTCCAGAATATAGATGATTTCCTCGCCGATGTGGTTCACCACTTCGGATTCATACCCCGGCGGCACGTTCATCACATAAGAGGTCAGCTCGTGCCCCGAAAAGGTAGCGCCGATTTGCTCGTATTCCACTGGCGACCCGGCCACGGAAAACCGCGGGCGATTGGCGCCGCGGGTCAGGCTGTCGACCGCGCGTGGTGAATGTACAAAGTGGTCAAGATCCACAGCCAGCGCCGTGGCGATCTGGTTCAGCGTCCCCAGCGAAGGCGTGGCATTGCCCCGCTCGACCTGGCTGAGATACCCCGTTGAAACCCCCGACGCCGCAGAAAGCTGTTGCAAAGTCATCGACAGCCGCCGCCGCTGCGTCCGCATCCGCGCCCCCAGCAGATTGGAAGACTTATCTGTTGCCGCTCTGCTTTGCATGGGTGGCTTTGGAGACCTCACGACTGGTTCACATGATCGTTTGGCAGACACTGTCCATCAGAAAGGTTTAGGTCAACAATAAAAATTATTCTCAGGCAAAAATATTTTCCTGATCAGGTGCCGCATGACACGGCATCTTGGCGAAAGCTGGCTCGGGGCTGTTCGTGCTGATCCATCGGCTGTGCGGAATCCGGAGTTGTGCTGATCAGAAAGCCGGCGTTCGCCTTCCGGAATTGCCGGGACAAATTGGCGTCAGGTTTCGCCGTGCATGATCGGCAACCGGCTCGAAGATTTCATTTCGCGCAGCGACAGATTTGACCGGATGCTGGTCACCCCGGGCAACCTGCGCAAGGTGCTCTCCACAAAGGCACTGTAGTCGTCGAGATCTCGTGCGACGGCAATGACCAGGAAATCGTCAGCCCCGGTCGTATTGTGACAGGCCAGGATATTGGGAGAGGTTTCGATAATGCGCTGGAATTCGGCTGTGGCCACCGCGTCATGCTCCGAGCAGCGCAGTTGCACAAAGGCCATGACGCCGAGCCCGATCTTTCTGCGGCTGAGCCGAACCTGATAGCCCTCGATGATGCCACTTTCTTCCAGCCGCTTGAGGCGCCGCCAGCAGGGTGTTTCGCTCATGGACAGATGTTCGGCCAGCTTGGCATTGCTCATGCGGCCATCCTCCTGAAGCAAATTCAGCATCCTGGCATTGACCGCGTCGAGTTTTGTCATGAGGCAATACCCCCTATGTCGGGAAATTATCGGGCAGATTCTGCCCTTATTTTCGCCGAATATGTACAGATTGGCAAAGCTCTTCCCCGGGATATGACTATGATGCCGCAAACCGTTCCTACCTCCGTGGAGATGACCCGATGAAAGCCGTCCTGTTCGAGACGTTCCAAGAACCCCCCAAACTCGTCACCGTCCCCGATCCGACGCCCCAACCGCATGGCGTCGTCCTCAAGGTCGAGGCGACCGGAGTTTGCCGCAGCGACTGGCATGGCTGGATGGGGCATGACAGCGACATCGAGCTTCCCCATGTCCCGGGTCACGAGCTGGCCGGGCGGATCGTGGCCGTGGGCAAGGACGTCACCAACTGGAAGGCGGGCGACAAGGTCACCGTACCGTTCATCTGCGGCTGTGGCAGCTGCTCTGAATGTCATGCCGGGCATCAGCAGGTCTGCCTCCACCAGGAACAGCCGGGCTTTACCCATTGGGGTTCCTTCGCCGAATACGTGGCCATCCATCAGGCCGACCTGAACCTCGTGGCCTTGCCAGAAAGCATGGAGTTCGCCACGGCTGCCAGCCTTGGCTGCCGCTTCGCGACCTCCTTCCGGGCTGTCATCGATCAGGGTCGCGTCAGCGCAGGTCAGTGGGTGGCGGTTCACGGCTGTGGCGGCGTCGGACTGTCGGCGGTGATGATTGCCGCGGCGGCCGGGGCCAATGTCATCGGCGTCGATCTCGACCCGGCGAAGCTGAACCTGGCCCGTGAACTCGGCGCGTTGGCCGTGATCAATGGGCAAGAGGGTGACGTGCCCGCGGCGATCCACGAGATCACCCGCGGCGGCGCGCATGTCTCGCTTGACGCGCTCGGGCACTCCGTGACCATGACCAATTCGATCCTCTGTTTGCGGCCCCGTGGCAAACACATCCAGGTGGGCCTGATGCTTGGCGAACACGCTGCCCCCGCCGTGCCGATGCCCAAGATCGTCGGGCAGGAAATCGAATTGCTTGGCTCGCACGGAATGCAGGCCCATCGTTACGGCGCCATGCTGGACATGGTCGCCAGCGGAAAACTGGACCCCGCGCGGCTGGTCGGGGATAGGATCAGCCTCGCAGACGCCCCCAAGGCCCTGATGAATATGGACAAGTTCCAGTCCGTCGGCGCCACGGTCATTACCCGGTTTTAAGGTGCGCAACCGAGCGGGAGCATCGATGACAGGAGAAGGCTCGCGCATGAAAGCGGTCCGCTGCGCTAAGCACCATTAGTCCCTACAGGTTTCGACGCCAAGCCGTGAGGCCAGATGTCGCCCGGGCTATCAATCCGGGCGACGGCAAAACCGATTGCTCACACAGCTCACCGAAGGATCAGACACAGACCGCTGACAATCGCGAAGACGCGCACAGCCAACCGCAGCCGGGCCATCGCGGCTTGCGGTCTTTAGGGAAATCGCATCAACCGTTGCGGTGGCGTCGCTGACCTCAGTGGATTTGCATGTGGACGCGCTTGCGAAGCTGGCTGTCGATCTGTTAATCCAAACAATTGACGGGCATAAAGGCGAGAGTTCAAGCTCGCCCATGCCACGTCTGGCACCCCGAAAACCTTTGGGTAAGACCGGCAAACCACGTCCCACTCCATACGGGACTCTCGGCCTATTCGGCGTCCAGCGCCCGGCGCATCCCATGGTTCAACATTATGCCCAGACGCGCGCTGACCATCTGCAGGAACGTGCTGTCTTTGGTCAAAACGCTTGGAAAAAATCCCGGCAAAGCAACGAGATTTGCGACAATATCCCCTGCCGACCGGTCACGTGTCAGCTGGGCCAGCTCCTCTTCGCGGGGGTCGCGGAGCGCATAAGCTACGCCTGTTTCGGTCTTGCCCAAGGTGTAGCGCATCCATGCGGCCACGGCGAAAGCGAAAGGAGCCAGAGGCTGCCCCGCCGCCTGCGCATCGACCGCAGGGGCCAGAATGCGCTGGGGCAGCTTTTCGGTGCCGTCCATCGCAATCTGATAGGTCTGGTGCCGCAGGTGCGGGTTGGAAAACCGCGCGACCAAAGCGTCGGCGTACTGATCGAAATCGACACCTGCCAGTTGCGGCAGGGTCGCGGCGGCGGCTGACAGATGGCGCCGCACCAATCGGTTCAGTACAGGGTCCGCCATCACGTCCGACACATGGGTGCATCCGGCAATGAACCCCGCATAGGCCAGCATCGAATGCGCACCGTTCAACATCCGCAGCTTCATTTCCTCATAGGGTTTGACGTCGCTGACAAACATCGCACCGGCGCTTTCCCAAGCCGGGCGGCCAGTGGGGAAATGATCCTCAATGACCCATTGCGAAAAGGCTTCGGTCTCGATCGCGGCGGCATCCTCGCGGCCTGTCATCTCGGCAGCGACAGCCAGGGTGGCCTCGGTCGCGGCGGGTGTGATCCGGTCGACCATCGTCGATGGAAAGGCGACGTCATTTGCAATGTGTTCGGCAATTTCAGGCATGGCCCGGCGGGCGAAGTCCACCAGAAGACCACGCAGCAATCTGCCGTTGTCAGGCAGGTTGTCACAGCACAGCACGGTGAAAGGCGGCACGCCTGCAGCATGACGCGCGTTCAACGCCCAGACCAGCAGCCCCGCAACGCCGACAGGGTCATCCGGTTCATTCAGATCATGCGCGATGGCAGGGTGGCTTGTTTCAACACCGCCGGTGCTGCGGTCGATGCCATAGCCCTTTTCAGTGACGGTGATCGAGACGATGCGCGTGGCGGGGGCGGTCAGCGCCTCCAGCACTGCGGCGCGGTCGGGGCCCAGAGCATATGCGTTGGCAATAGACCCGATGATCCGCGCGCTGCTGCCTTTGGCGCTGCGCTCTATCAGGGTGTAAAGACCGTTCTGCGGGACCAGTTGCGCGGCAGGTTCAAGGCTGCGGAGACTGACGCCGGTGATACGCCAGTCGCCACCGCTGTGCGCAAGGGCGGTGTCGGTATAAGCGGCCTGATGTGCCTTGTGAAAGGCCCCCAGACCCAGATGCACGATCCCTGCCCCATGGCCCGACGGCGTGAACCCAGGACATTTGACGTGGCCCGGCACCCCTTCGGTTCCGGTCAGCCTCATGCACGCACCCGAGGCGAGAGCGCCGCCACGATACCGCGCAGCTCGGCCAGCCCCTTGAGCCGTCCGATCAACGGATACCCAGGCTGGGCCTTGCGACCGTGGTCGTCCAGAATGTCCTGACCGTGGTCCGGACGGAAGGGGATCGACCAGTCGCCACGACCAGCGGCGCGGCGGCGCGCCTCTTCGCGCAGGGCCGCTTCGATCAGGGCGACCATGTCGGTGTCACCGCCCAGATGCTCGGCCTCGTGGAACGATCCGCGCAGGTCGTTGGTCTCGCGTTTGACGTTGCGCAGGTGCAGGAAATGCACGCGATCCCCCAGCCGCTCCATCATTCCAGGCAAATCATTGTCGGGCCGCGCCCCCAGCGACCCGGAACACAGCGTGATGCCGTTGGCGGGGCTGTCGACGCCATCAATCAGTGCCTGATAATGTGCCTCGGTCGACATGATACGCGGCAGGCCCAGCAGGGGCACGGGCGGATCGTCGGGGTGGCAGCACAGACGCAAGCCAAGCCGTTCGGCGGTGGGGATGATCTCAGCCAGAAAATCCAGCAGGTTCTGACGCAGGCGATCCTCGGAAATGCCGTCATACTCGGCCAGATGCCCGCGAACGTCCTCGAGCGAGAAGTTCTCGGCGGCACCCGGCAAGCCGAAAACCACATTCTCGGCCAGTTGCGTTTTGCGCGCCTCGCTCATCGCGGCAAAACGGCGGGCAGCTTCGTCTTGCAGGGCGGCGTCAAAGTCGTCTTTTGCCCCCGCGCGGGCCAGAATGTGCAGATCAAAAGCGGCAAAATCGGCTAGGTCAAAGCGCATGCAAGTTGCCCCGGTGGGCAGACGCCACGCCAGATCGGTGCGGGTCCAGTCCAACACCGGCATAAAGTTATAGCAGATCACCTCGATACCGGCGGCAGCCAGATTTTCCATGCTGGTGATGTAATTGGCAATGTGAGCGCGCCAGTTGCCCTGCTGTTTCTTGATGTCTTCGGACACCGGAAGGCTTTCCACCACGTCCCACGCCAGACCGGACGCGCTGCCGTCTTTCATGGTTGCAATCTCTTGTTGGCGCTTGCTGATCTCCTCGGGCGTCCAGACGGCGCCGGTTGGAACGTGGTGCAGGGCGGAAACAATGCCCTCGACCCCTGCTTGCAGCGTGTCGTCAATCGAAACCATGTCGCGTGGACCGAACCATCGCCATGTCTGTTTCATCTGGAATCCCTCCGAGTCGTCGTTGCGGTCGACCCTATCAGCTTCGCCAATTGCTGACTAGGATGGAAGTATGGTAGTTAGAGCTGGGGAGAGAAGCGAATCATGAAAGCAGACCGCACCACAGCCGTAACACTGGACGCATCCGCGCCGATCGCACCGCAGATTTATGCGCAGTTGCGTGATGCCATCATTCGCAATCGCTTTGCCCCCGGTGACCGCATTTCAGAAAGCGAGATTGCCAAGACCTGCGATGTCAGCCGTCAGCCCGTGCGCGAGGCATTCATCCGCCTGGCGGGCGAGGGTTTGTTGGCGATCCTGCCGCAACGCGGGACCATCATCACCAAGATCAATTATACCGATGTGCTGAACGCAAGGTTCCTGCGCGAGGCGATCGAGGCCGACATCGTGGCCATTCTGGCGGCAAATCCCGACCCTGCATTGATCCGCGAATTGCGCGCGCAACTGACTGCACAACAAGCGGTGGCGCGCGACAAGCCGTCCGATTTCATCGAACTGGACGAACGGTTTCATCGCACGATGGCCGACGGCGCCGGCAAACGTGGTGCGTGGCGGCGAATAGAAGGCCTGAAATCGCAGATGGACCGCGTGCGGTTCCTGTCTTTGGGGCATTTTCCGGCGGAGAAGTTGGTGACCCAACACAAGGCGGTCGTGGACAACATCGAAAACGGCAAGATGATCGCCGCCAATGCCGCCATTCGCGGCCACCTGCGCGAAGTGCTGGGCGATCTGCCGCGCATCCTCACTGCGAATCCCGAATTTTTCGAATTGCCGGAGGGAGGAATTCCCACGCCGGTCAATGCACCCATCCAAGGAGGAGATTTACAATGACATTTAACTGGAAAAAGCCCGCACTGGCCGTCGCCATCGCTGCCCTGACAGCCATGCCCGCGTTCGCACAAGACCTGACCCTGAAGCTTGGCCACCTGGCCAACGAAGACAACCCGTGGCATCTGGCGTCAGTGAAATTCGGCGAGGAGCTGTCCGCGCTGACCGATGGCCGCATCGTGGTCGAAGTGTTCCCCAACGAGTCGCTGGGCAAGGAAATCGACCTGATCAACGGCATGCAGCTGGGCACCGTCGACATGACCATCACCGGCGAAAGCCTGCAGAACTGGGCGCCGATGGCTGCCCTTCTGGCTGTTCCCTATGCCTATAAATCCATCGAGCACATGGACGAAGTCGCATCGGGCGAAATCGGTGACCAGATCGAGGCGCAAATCGTCGAAAAGGCACAAATTCGTCCCGTTGCGTATTTTGCACGCGGCCCGCGCAACCTGACATCGAACCGGCCCATCACCACGCCTGCTGATCTGAACGGTCTGAAAATGCGGGTGCCGAACGTACCGCTGTTCATCGACGTGTGGTCGGCACTGGGTGCGGCCCCCGGCCCGATGGCGTTTTCCGAGGTGTTCACCTCGCTGCAGAACGGCACCATCGAAGCACAGGAAAACCCGCTGGCGCTGATCCGTTCGGCCAGCTTTAACGAAGTGCAAAGCCACGTGAACCTGACAGAGCATGTGCGGTCATGGATCTATCTGACCATTGCCGAAAGCACATGGCAGAAGCTGAGCGCCGAGGACCAGGCTGCCGTCATGGAAGCGGCAGCGCGCGCCCAAGCCTATGAGCGTGAACTGTTCGAAGCCAGCCTTGCCGACGACCGCGCCTATCTGGAAGCCAACGGCATGACCTTTGTCGAAGTGGACGGCCCGGCCTTTGCCGCAGCGGCCAAAGACGCGGTTCTGAGCAACGTCAGCGACGAAATCCGCCCGACAGTTGAAGGCCTGTTCGCCGACTAAGGCCCGTTTCACCTGATACGATCAACCGGCGCCGCCTGCATGTGGCGCCGGTTTCCCCATTTTCCGTTTGGAGCGCTGCGAAATGCGACATGCCGAAACCCTCATTCGCATCCTGACTGTATTGGCCCGACTGGGTGCTGGTATTGCTTTTGCCGTGCTGATGGTCGCGGTGCTGGTGCAGGTCATCGGTCGCTTCACCGGCAGCTCGCCGGTGTGGACGGAAGAGCTGACGCGGTTTGCGCTGCTATACATGATCGCCTTTGGCGCGGGGCTGTCGTTTCGCACCGGAGATCTGGTCAACGTTGATGTGGTCAGTGAAGCCCTGCCCGGTGGTGTCCCAAAATTCCTGCGCTTTTTCGCGGCGGCCGCGACCGCCGGACTGGCGCTGGTGCTGCTCATGCCCGCGTGGAAATTCGTCACCATCGGCCGGATGCAGACAGCGCCCGCACTTGGCATACGTATGGATTATGCCCATCTGACGATGTTCGTTCTGCTTGCGGGCCTTGCCCTGTTTGCCGTGTTGCGCTGTGTCGCCATGCTGGCTGGCGCCGAAGACGGCACTCCCCAAAAAACCGACGAGGAATAGACCCGTGGCCGTTACCATTCTGCTTGTCGTTTTTGTCTTTGGTCTGACCGTGGGCATTCCCGTGGCGATCACTCTGGGCCTGTCGTCGCTGGCCTATCTGGCCTATGTGGGCATCCCCATCGTGGTGATGCCGCAAAAGATGTACGCGGGCATGGACGTGTTTGTTCTTCTGTCTATTCCGGGCTTTATCCTTGCCGGGAACCTGATGAACCGTGGCGGGATCACGCAACGGATCATCAGGTTCGCCAATGCGCTGGTGGGTTGGATCAGGGGCGGTCTGGGCCTGACCAATATCGCGGCCTCGATGTTGTTTGGTGGCATCACCGGCACCGCCGTGGCCGATGCCGCGTCCATTGGCGGGGTGATGATCCCCGGCATGAAAAAGGCCGGTTATCCGGCGGATTTCTCAGCGGCCGTCACCGCGGCCTCGTCGACCGTGGGGCCGATCATTCCGCCCTCGGTGCCGATGATCATCGTGGGGGCGCTGTCGGGCATTTCGGTGGGCAAGATGTTTCTGGCCGGTGCCATCCCCGGCATCCTGATGGGCCTGTCGATGATGGTCACCTGCTATATCATATCGGTGCGCAAGGGCTTTCCACACCAGCCGTGGCAAGGCTTTGGCGAGGTGATCCGTTCGCTCGGTGGGGCCGCGTGGGCGCTGGCGATGACGTTCCTGATCATTTACGGGCTGTTGTCCGGTCTGGCGACGCCGACCGAAACCGCCGTCGTGGCCAGCGTCTACGCTTTTGTCGTGGGGGCCTTCATCTACCGCGAACTGCCCATCCCTGCGGTGCCGCGCATCGTGGTGGACAGCGCCGTATCGGCGGCGGGCATTCTGGCGCTGGTCGGCTTTGCCAATGTATTCGGCTGGATTCTGGTGTCGGAACGTATTCCGCAGGCCATCGCAGACGCGGTTCTGTCGATCACCGACAACAAGTTCCTGGTGCTGCTGCTGATCAACATCCTGCTGCTGTGCGTGGGCATGTTTCTGGAAACCATCGCCGCCCTGATCATTCTGTTCGTCCCCCTGCTGGCGCTGTCGAACGCTGTGGGGATTGACCCGCTGCACTTTGCCACCGTGGCCGTGCTGAACCTGATGATCGGGCTGACCACGCCACCCGTGGGCGTCTGCCTGTTCGTCTGCGCCGGTATCGCTCGGTTGCCGCTGGCACCGGTGATCGTGGCGATCCTGCCGTTTTTGCTGACCAACATCCTTGTGCTGCTGGCCGTCACTTACATTCCGGCGCTGGCCACCTGGCTGCCGTCCGTCCTGATCCCGTAAGGAGCCTATCATGGAAGCCCGAGTTTGCCGCCTTTATGGTGAAAACGACATTCGTATCGAAGCCGTAACCGTCGCAGCACCGGGGCCGGGCCAAGTGCTGATCGCGCTGGGGGCGGGCGGGATTTGCGGGTCCGACCTGCACTATTACCAGCAGGGCGGCTTTGGCCCGATCCGGGTGCGTGAACCGATCATTCTGGGACATGAGGCATCGGGAACGGTTGTCGCCCTGGGACCCGACGTCACAGAATTGGCCACCGGCGACGTGGTTGCGATCAACCCCAGCCGTCCGTGCGGCACCTGCGAATTTTGTGAGAAAGGCTTGCCTGTGCATTGCCTTGAAATGCGCTTTAACGGGTCGGCCATGCGGATGCCCCATGAACAAGGCCTGTTTCGCGATCACATCGTGGTCGAGGCGCGCCAGTGCGTGCCCGTCGGCACAGGCGTCAGCCTGGGTGAAGCCGCCTGCGCCGAGCCTCTGGCGGTCTGCCTGCATGCCCGCAATCGTGCGGGCGATCTAAGCGGTGCGCGCGTTCTGGTCACCGGTGCGGGCCCCATCGGCGCGCTCTGCGCTGCCGTCGCGGTCGAGGCCGGTGCCGCCGAAGTGGTGGTGACCGATCTGCAGGACTTCACGCTGGAGGTTGCGACCCGCATGGGCGCGACCCGCACCGTGAACGTCGCCACCGATCCCGCCGGTCTGGATGCCTATGCCGCGGGCAAAGGCCAGTTCGACGTTGCCTTCGAATGCTCCTCAGCCGCCCCCGCGATCAAGACCGCAATCACCTGCCTGCGCCCTCAAGGCCGGTTGGTACAAGTCGGCGTCGCGGGTGATGTACCTGTGCCCCTGAACATGCTGGTGGGCAAGGAAATCACCTATTGCGGCACCCAGCGGTTCGACGCTGAATTTGCACAGGCGGTTCAGATGATCTCTGAGCGGCGCATCGACGTCAAACCGATCATAACCGCCACCTACCCCATCAGCCGCGCCATCGAAGCCTTTGATGCTGCGGGCGACAGGTCGGGTGCCGTGAAGGTTCAGCTCAGTTTTTCCGCCGATTAGGTGCAGGATGCTTTGCGAGGTCTGGCGATGAGGTGCACGGGCACAAAGGATCTGGCGCGCAAGCCGAAAACCTTCAGACCGGTTCCGACCTACCTGCTCGGCAACCTGTCTGTGACGTAGCCGAGCCTGGTCTGGACCATGGACATCACCGAAATTCCCATCGCATCGAGCCTCACCCGACCGGCTGCCATTCCGGACCTGTTTACCGAACGGGTACCGTCCTGAACCGGTTCATTCACGCAGGAAAGCAACTTTTGCTCTCAAAAGGTGGAGAAGGTGTCGTCACCTCAGGTTTCACGGCCTATTCAGCGTATTCGATCCCACCACAAATGCTGAGAACCTGTCCGGTTATGGCCCGTCCCGTGGGCGCGCAGAGGAACATGACATAGGCCGCGATCTCCTCGGGCTCCACCATTGTGCGCATCGAAACGGCCCTAAGCACCTGCGCCTCCATTTCGGCATACGAAATATTGCGGGCATTGGCGCGGCTGGTGATGACATCGCGGATGCGCTGCCCAGCGACGGCGCCCGGAGCGATGGCATTGACCCTTATTTGATGGGGTCCGAGTTCGACAGACATCGCCCGCGCGAGATTGATGACAGCGGCCTTTGATGCGGAATATGGCGCGCGTAAAGCGAATGCGAATTTGCCTGCGACAGAGGTCATGCAAACAATCGATCCGCCTTTGGCCCTCTTCAGATGGGGAATAGCCGCGCGGGCCATGTAGAACTGACCATGTACATTGATATCGAAGCAGCGCACCCATTCGTCCAGTGGCTGTTCATGCACGGGTGCAGTGTGCCCTGCGATCCCTGCGTTGTTGATCAAAATGTCGATCCCGCCCATTCGGTCCGCTGCATGTTTTACAAAGCGGTCGCAGGCTTGCGGGTCCGCAACGTCACACGCCAAAGTGCCAATCCCGGGATTTGCGGTGGCGACCTTGTCCAGTGCCTCGGGATCTATGTCGCTGACCCAAACCTGTGCGCCGACGCGCAACATGGCTTTGGCGATCGCCAGTCCGATGCCACCAGCGCCTGCCGTAATGATGACACGCTGTGCGCGCCAGAATTTGTCGTCCGTCATGATATGCCACCCTGTTGAAACCATTGCCGCCGCATCAGAGACGGATCAAACCTCTATGTAATCGCGGCGGACGTCTTCACGTGCCGCAAGGTCAGCAGGCGTGCCTTCAAACACGATGCTCCCGTGGCCCATCACCAGAACACGATTGGCGATCTTCAACGCAACGGTCAGTTTTTGTTCGACCAAAACCACGCTCGTACCACGTCTTGCTATCTCCAGGATAAGGTCCTTGACTTGGGCCACCATGCGCGGGGCAAGGCCTTCGGTTGGCTCATCAATGAGGATAAGTTTGGGATTGCCCATCAGTGTACGCATCATCGTCAACAATTGTTGTTCGCCCCCCGAAAGAGACCCAGCTTCGGTGCCTGCGCGTTCGGCCAAACGGGGAAACAGTTGGAATGCATCATCAGGTGTCCATCCATCGTCCCTGCCTTGCGATTGCAGGCCCATGATCAGGTTCTGATGAACGGTGAGCGTCGGAAATACCTGACGGTCTTCGGGCACACAGCCGATACCAAGCCTGGCGATCTCATGCGTTGGCAGGTTGTCGATCCGATTGCCTTCAAAGGTGATCTCTCCGGTTTTCTCCACATCCCCCATCAACGCCTTGACAGTGGTTGACCGCCCCACACCATTTCGCCCAAGCATGGCCAGAATTTCACCTGGCTTCACGTTGAAAGAAACGCCGCGCAGGATGTGGCTTTTGCCGTACCATGCGTTCAGATCTTTGACTTCCAGGATCACTCTGCTTCCCCTTCGGCTTCCCCGAGGTAGGCTTCTTTTACGGCAGCATTTCCCCTGATTTCACTCGGTGTTCCGGTTGCAATAATTCGCCCACCTGCGAGAACGGAAATCCGGTCCGCAAGGTCAAAGACCACCCCCATGTCATGTTCAACCATGATCAGCGTGCGCCCTTGGGTGACGCGTCTGATCAGGTCAGTCATACGCTCGGTTTCGGCGTGGCTCATGCCTGCCGTCGGCTCGTCCAGCAGGACCACTTTAGCGTCACCGCAAACGGCAACACCAATTTCCAAAGCGCGCTGATCTGCGTAGGGCAATTCGCTGACACGCACGTCGATGACCGCGTCCAGCGACAACAATTCGGCCATTTCACGGGCATCGCTACGAACCCTGGGCAGGCTGCGCATTGTCCGCCAGAATGCGTAGTGCGTTCCGCCAGGCCACAATAAGGCTGCCTCAAGCGTTTCCTGAACGGTCAGCTTGGGAAACAGATGTGTGATTTGAAAGCTGCGCGACAGTCCACGCCGCGCGATACGGTGCGGGGCAAGTCCCTGAATGGGCGCACCAAATAGTGAGATACTGCCCTGCGAAGGTTCGGTACGTCCGCTGATGATGTTGAAAAGCGTCGACTTTCCGGCGCCGTTGGGGCCAATCAACGCATGGCGTTCTTCGCTTTGAATAACGAGATCGACGCCTGAAATGACCTGCAAAGCACCAAAGCTTTTCTGGACGTTACACAAGGTGATTGCATCAGTCATGTGCGTTGGCCCTTTGCTTTTGCCCGAGCTTCCGCAGCCCTTGGACGGCGCAACAGGACCACAAGGCCAAGCAACAACATCGCCGCTGAAAGCAACCACGGCAACGGCGTTTGTGCGTCAAAGTGGTGCCCTGCAATGACGAAATCGGTGCTACGGGTGCTAATGGGGGAAATTCGGTATGTCAGTTCGACGATCGCCACGCCTCCTACCCCAAAAGGGATCAGGCGAATTGCGCGAGCGGTGGCCTGACGCAGAAGCAAGCGCCGCTTAAATCCAGCTTTCGGTCGCAGGATTTTATGAAGCAAACCGATCAGGCCCTCAGGCGCGAACGAAACCATGAACATGAAGAACAGGCCCAGATACAAAATCCATGCATCGGTAAACTGGCTGAGGCTGGATTGCAGCCACGTCACAAGCGTTGCCCCCAGAACCGGACCCAAAAAGTTCCCGGTGCCCCCGATGAAGGTGGCAAGGACGACCATGGAAGAGGTGTTGAGCGAGAAAACCTCGAAGGTGACGATTTCAAAAATAATGGCCGAGAGCCCGCCTGCGATCCCTGCAAAAAAGGCGGAAAAAGCATACATGATCAAACGGACAAGGCGCGGATTAAAGCGTAGATACGCCACACGTTCCGCATTGTCGCGCACGGCATTGGCGATACGCCCCAGCGGTGTGCGGGTCAAGAAGTACATCAATCCGACCGAGGCCAGCACCCAAGCAAGAACCAACCAGTACAATTCGTTGGTCGGTCCGAAATCCAAGCCCGCGAAGGTCGGACCGATAGTGCGGTCCGCGGATTTGCCTGCCTCGCCCCCAAAGGGTCCATGAAACATGTGGGATGCGGCTATGGCGACTTCTCCCAGGCCGAGTGTGATCATTGCAAAAGCAATTCCGGCCCGGCGCGTCACAACAGCCCCGAATGCCAGCCCGAGGATCAGCGCCGCGATGCCGCCGAATACAGGTAAAACGGCAATCGGAAAGGCAAGCTGGCCTTCATTCACCTGCGCCATGTAGTGGATGACCGTGAAAGCGCCTGTGCCATAATAGACCGCGTGCCCAAAAGACAGCATTCCTGTTTCACCCATCAGTAGGTTGTAGGACAGCGCAAAGACGATCGACACGCCGATCTGGCACATCAAAGCCATGGCGTAGTTGGATGTCAGAACCAGCGGCAAAGCCGCCAAAAGCGCGATCCCCGCGATACAATAGAGGGTTCGTGCCATTACAAATCTCGCTTTCCGGCAATTCCGCGCGGGCGGACAACCAACATCAGAATAAGCAGCATGTAGGGCAGCAATGGAGCGATCTGTGAGAGGCTGATTGACCACAGCTCAGCAAAGTTGCCGGAAGCATCAGGCGCAAGTCCCACAGATGATGCGAGTTGGCCGAGCGAGCGGTCAAAGCCCACGGCGAATGTTTGCAGCAACCCCACCGCCAGCGAGGCCACGAAAGCGCCAAACAGCGATCCAAGCCCGCCGATAACCACAATCACAAAGACAATCGGCCCCAGTTGCTGGGCCATCATCGGTTCTGTCACCAGCGCCGCGCCTCCCAACACACCGGCCAAGCCAGCCAAACCGGAGCCGACAGCAAAGACGCTCATGAAAACCATCGGCACATTGTGCCCCAGCATCGCTGTCATGCGTGCATGGGTCAGGGCGGATTGCACCACCAGCCCAACGCGGGTTCGCAACAGCAGCAGCAATAACATCAGAAAGGCCATGACCGAGATTGCGGCCATCACGACGCGAAAGGCCGGGTAATCCAGACCAGCTATCGCGAAGATCGGCGTGCGCAGGAGGTCGGGGAACACGTAATTGACGGCAGAACGGCCCCAGATCAGTTGCACGATTTCTTCGATCAGGAAGGCAAGACCAAAGGTATATAGCAACTCTGCCACGTGACCGTGCGCGTGAACCCTTCTGAGGCCATATCGCTCGACCGCCCCGCCGATAACTCCAACCATCAGCGGGGCCAGTACAAGCCCTCCCCAGAACCCCGTAACTTGAGATATCTGAAAACCAAGATAGGCCCCCAGCATGTAAAAGCTTGCGTGGGCAAAGTTGAGCACGCCCATCATGCTGAAAATAAGCGTCACACCGCTGCTTAGCAGAAAAAGTGTAAGGCCGTATGCCAGACCATTGGCCAAAAATAGCAGGAACAGGGCCACTGTTAAGCTCCAGATGCCAGGGGTTCAGAGGAGATGTGTTTAGGGTCGTTTCATGTCGCAGGTTGTCGGCAGCTTGACCTGCTCGGCTTGAAAACTGGCGACAGTTTTACGACCGATTCCTGTACCTTCCAGGTCGTGTTCAACGTCCCTGGACAGCAGCGTCACATATTGTGGCATGATAATCTGATGATTTTCCGACTGCATTCGGACCGGTCCCAGAGGGCTGTCGTAGGACGCATTGTCCAATGCTTTGGCCACAGCCTCTGGGTCGTCTGTTCCAGCAGCGTTCAGAGCATTTGCGAACATATGGAGCATGGTCCGCACGCGCATGTAACGCCAATCGTCCTGATATTCGGCCTTATACCCTTCCGCGAATTCGGTCAGTTCTGCGTTATCGATGTTTTCGTGCCACTCGACCAACTCATAAACCCGATCGACACCTGCATCACCCATCGCCGTGACAGTGCCAAGCAGGCTCGAATAATACGTGTACCAATCCACATCCAGACCTGCATCACGCGCAGCCTTGACCAGCAATGTCAGGTCAGCACCAAAGTTGCCGGTCATGACCGCCTGTGCGCCAGAAGCCTTGATCTTGGCGATGTAAGGCGAGAAATCCTTGACCTTGGCGAGCGGGTGGTACTCTTCCCCGACGATCTCGATGTCAGGCCGCTTTTCATTCAGCATCTTGTGGGACGCCTCGCCGACCGCACGCCCGAAAGAATAATCCTGATTGATCAGATAGACCTTTTTCAAATCTTTCTGCGTCGCCATGAAGGTCGTCATGGCAGCGGTCTTCATGTTGACTTCAGTATCGAAGCGGAAGTGCCAGAATGAGCACTTCTCATTTGTAAGGGCGGGATCGACCGCCGAGTAGTTCATGTACATCATTTTGTGATCAGGATTGCGGCTGTTGTTCTTTTCAACCGCATCAATGATCGCAGCAGCCACCGCCGAGCTGTTTCCCTGACTGACAAAACTGAAGCCCTCATCGGCCAGCCTGCGCAGCACCAAGCTGGTCTCTTGCGGGTTCGCCTTGTTGTCGAAAGGCACGATTTCGATCATACGCCCGCCCAGCACGCCACCCGCTGCGTTGATCTCGGCGGCAGCGTATTGGTAGTGCTTCAGACCTAGCTGCCCAGAGCTGGCAAGCGGTCCAGACAGCGGGTCGACAAAGGCGAGCCTTAACGCCTCCTCCGCGTGGACTTGGCCCCCTAACAACAGTGCCGCCACAATGGCGATAGGCTTGAATTTCAAAAGCATCACATCCTCCCAAAGTGCGCAATTCGTTTCGACAGCTTGGCGCAGGACTCAGCGCGCGTCAATAAAATTGTATACGATATTGAGAAAATTTAAGATGCAGGCAGGCGGCGTACCCATTCAGAATTTTCTCTAAATCGGCCTTGATGTTTAAAGAAATTGCTTAAAGATCAGGCAGTCGATCGGCCCAAAAAAAGACCTTAATCTATTATTTTCAGGGAATAATTCCTTAGAACAACAAGGTCTTGGGGGCAACCCAGAAAACGAAAACATTTTAGGAAAGAGCGCCCTTACCCTCCTAAAATCAGAGAACCCACTAAACCCCGCAACATATTTTTGTATACAAAATTGGAATTAGTAGATTTCTTGTAACCACGCCGTTGGCACCAAAATACAATCCGCAAGTTCACCCGAACCGCAGACCGATGGTATCCTCAAACTTGAAAGGGGCGTCAGCCGAACTGGCTGATCGCAAGGTCAATCCTGTCTCGGAAAGCCTCGGTTTTAGAAAGCGCTTCAACCGCTTCTACTGAGGCGACAGCACCCGCCGTGATCTCCCAGGGAAAGACACGCGCACCGAGACAGCCAAGCGGGATACGCAGCGCAGCCAGACCGCGCCAGCCACCCACTGGCGATCCCGAAGCGGACATCAGCAATACGGGTTTGCCTGTCATCACGTAGGGCTTTATCCGGCTGACCCAATCGATGGCGTTCTTTAGCGGACCGGGAATGGAAAAGTTGTATTCTGGAGATGCAATCACAAGGCCGTCTGCCTGCAAAATGGAACGCGAAAGCGTGCCAATAAACGGGGGAAGGCCAGAGGTCTCCTCGCGCACCGGAGTGTACTGAGGCAGGTTTTCGACCTGCGCATAGGGCATTTCTTCCAACGTGTGCCCACAGGATTCCAACTTATGAGCCACTTTCGAATACAAGGCACAGTTGACCGAGCCGGGCCGTGTGGAGGCCACAAGGGAAACAAGCTTCATCGGATTAACCTCCGTATAACACGGCAACAAGCGTGAGCGACAAGGCCGGCACCGCCGCGATCAGAATCAGCCGCAGTATATCGGCTGCAAGAAACGGTAAGATGGCGGCATAGAGTTCGCGCATTGGCAACTGCGGCGTCGACGCCTTGACGATAAAGAGATTCATTCCAACCGGCGGCGTAATCAGCCCAATCTCGACAACCGACAGCAGCAGGACGCCAAACCAGATCGGGTCCATGTTGTAGGATTGAACGATGGGATACACGAAAGGCAGCGTGAGAAAGATCATGGATACAGAATCCATGAAACACCCCAAAACGATGTAAAGCAGCAAGATGACGGTGATGACCTGCCAAGCCGTCAGGTCCGCCCCGATGATCAACTCGGCCAGCCGAGCCGTGACCTGTGACGCTTCGACAAATGAATTGAAGATTGCAGCACCGATCAGGATCAGAAAAATCATCCCCGTCAACTGGGCAGCGTCCCGCGCCGCTCTCAGCAGTGCGTCAAGACCCAGACAACGTCGTGCAAATCCTAATGTCAGCATCCCGACCACGCCAACAGACGCAGCTTCGGTCGGGGAAAACAGACCGGCAAACAGCCCCCCCAGAACCACGCCAAAGATCAGCACAATAGGCCACGCCGCCACGAACTTTGCGATCCTGCTGCGCAGATCACCCAGCGGGTGGACCGGCGCAAGGGCAGGCCGCAACCGGACAGTGATCACGATAGCAATCACATATAGCACCGTCGCGATCAGCCCCGGAATCAAAGCGGCCACAAATAGACGCCCGATGCTTTGCTCGGTCAAAAGTGCATAAATCACCAAGATGATCGAGGGAGGAATAAGCACGCCAAGCGTGCCGCCCGCGGCGACGGTGGCCGCGGCGAAACCTTCATCGTATCCGCGCGCGCGCATCTCGGGTATGGAAATGCGGCCCATTGTAGCCGCAGTGGCCAGCGACGATCCGCAGATGGCGCCGAAGCCGGCACAGGCTGCAATCGTGCCCATGGAAAGCCCGCCCCGCATATTGCCAAAGGCAGCGTTGCCTGCATCATAAAGGTTGCGAGACGTACCAGTTTCCAAAGCGAGCGTCCCCATCAGGACAAACAGCGGAACGACTGACAGCCCGTAAGGAAAAACTGAAGAAAATGGCAGCCCCCCGGTGATGAACGCGGTGGCAGACCAGCCATTCAAAACGGCTCCGCCCCCCAAACCGATCAGGCCCATGGCGATTGCGATAGGAACCCGCACCGCCAGCAAGACAAAAAACAGAGCAACCCAGAGAACACCGATGAGTTCAACGCTCATTTTCCACTCCTTCATGCCAGTCCTGCAGGATTGCCCACAAGGACCCACAAGCTGACAGCGCCAGGCCAACGATCACTGAAAGCCAATAGATAATCATGGGGATCTTCAGGTTCTGTGAGACGTCGCCATATTGCGCCACCAATCGCGCCTGATCGAAGCTGGCCACCACCAGCCAGCCCAGCAGCACAATGCCACCCAGCCAGCCAAGGATCGCAAAGGTTCGGCCAACGCGCTCGGGCATCAGGTCCGTCAAGACGGTGACGGCAACATGCGCCCGCTTGCCAAAGGCATAGGCGATTGCAGCAAAAACCGAATACATCATCGCCAGCTGGGTCAACTCGATAACGCCGCGGATCGACATATCGGTCATATGGCGCAACACGATATCAACGCAGGTCAAGACACCCGCAGCACCGATGCTGGTCATCGAAAAGACGGCCAGCACATCAAGCATCAAGGTCACCCCTCGCCCGATCCGGGCCCAAGCAGACCTGTCCGCTCGCAACATCTCGGTACGCGCGGATGCCTTGCCAGCGATGCGATCAGGAATCGTATTTTGCAATTTCCGCCTCAAGCGCATCGCGAATTTCTTCCGGATTTGCGACACCATTGTCGCGAAGCGATTGCATCAACGCTTCAGTCACAGGCTTCAGCTCTTCCTTCCAGCCTTCAATCTGCTCGGGCGTGGCTTGCAGGATCACATCGTCGGGACTGGCTTTTTCCGCCTCGTATCCAGCCACGCCGGATGCGTCCCACATAGGCCCGAAGGTCGCGACCAGATTGTCGCCCGACACCTCGTCGACACAGGCGCGCACGTCCTCCGGCAGGCTGTCATACTTCGCCTGGTTCATCACAAAATAGAAACCGACGGTGAACAGCGGCAATTCGAAGTGATACTTCAGGACTTCGGTCAGCTTGTAGGCACCGATGCCAGTCCATTCCATAGCGATGCCGTCGATCGTACCTTTTTGCAGGTTCTCATAAATATCGCCCGGGCCCATTCCGATCGCTTCCGCGCCGAAATGCTCCAATACCGCACTGGTCGTCGCGTTGGGCGTCCGCAGGCGCATGCCCTTGATGTCTTCCAGCTTTTCCACGGGGGCGTTGGCGTGGATCAAGCCGGGATTGTGGCTCATCATCGCCAAAATATGAACGTCCGGATATTCCGGCTTCAGATGTTCTTCAGCAATGTTCCAAAGCGCAAAGCTGTTGGCATTGGCCGACCCAGTCAGAAACGGAAATTCAATAATCGAAGACCGCGGAAAACGCCCGCGTGGAAAGCCTGTGTGCCCAAAGGCCACGTCAACGACTCCGGCACGGGCCTGATCAAACTGACGGTTGGGATCGCCCAAAGCCGATCCTGCACCATGCACTTCGACATCGACCTTGCCACCTGTGCATTCTTTCAGGTTCTCGGCCCATTTCGCGATGAATTCAGTGTGCAAGAAAATAGAGGTTGGAAAGAAGTGACTTAGCTTCAGCGTCATCTCTTGCGCTTTGGCCGGCGCGGTCATTGCGGCGCTGGCCATCAAGGCTGCCGTGATTGATTTAATGATTTTTTGCATTTTGTCCTCCCAGAACGCAGTGTAATTTTATAGGCTTCTTTCACTCAGCCAGCGATCAAGCAAAGCCACAGCTTCGGCCTCGTGCTCGGGTTGATCTTTGTAATAGTGGGTCGCCCCTTCGATGACCTGATAGGTTTTGTCCTGCATCCTCGCGGCGGCAAACACTCCGCGCGGGTGGGATGGGGGCACTGCGTCGTCTGCTTCGTTCTCAACGACCAATAGCGGCACAGTGACTTCAGGTATTGCCCGCAACGCATCTGCATTCGTGTGATCCGGCGACCATTGCGACAGCCAAGCCCGCAGCATCGAGAACCGTGCAAGACCGACCGGACCGTTGTTCGCAGTGGCCGGATTGCCCATGTAGCACCATTGCGGCTTGCGACCGTTCGGTTCCAGCGTAGGGTCGAGAAATCTGGGGTCGGCCATCGTGCGATGCGTGATGAAGCCACGCTCGATCTCGCCACCACCACTGCGCTTCAGAGCCTCGATCTGCTCAAGCACACGGTCTGTGATGCGACGCACCCGAGCCAGCTGAGCCGTTCGGAACGCATCGACAAAGGCAGGGGAATATGGCGGTTTGACCGGACCGGCATACAGGTCAAGGTCCAGGTCACGCACGTCCGGATCGCTTTCGTCGATAACCGACGGGTCGATCCACTCCGACAGGGTGTGCGCCCGGCCAATGTGGGCAGCGACAAACATTAGCGCATCAGCTTGGGGCAAATCCATCGCGGTCAGGTCATAGGGATCACCTGCAGGCGTTTCAGTGATTGTCGTCCGTTCGGCCTGCGCCTGATAGAAGGTACTGAGCGAGCCACCGCCGCTCCAGCCGCACAAAACGACCTTGTCATATCCCAACTCCTCACGCGCGTAGCGGATATAGGCCCCCAAATCCGCGGCAACCTTTTCCATGATCAGCGGAGTATCGTTCTTGGCAAAGCGCGACCCGCAACACAGGATATGCCGTCCAGCCCGCGCAAGCGCTGCCGGAAGCGGCATCAGGTTTAACGTGGTTGCCGGATGCATGAACACCAGAACAGTGTCTGAATCGCACCCGACCGGCAGAATGCGCTGCCCCTCGAGAAAAACTTTGCCTTGCGATCCGACGAAACCGTAAACCTCGGTAAAGACGGACTTCTCCTCGAACGAAACGATGACCGGCTCGCGTCTGATATCAAAACTGCCTGGCACTCTAAACACTCCGTCAAACCTGGTTAATCAGTGTGCCTTGGCGTGCATCGGATCAACATCCGGAGCGCGCTTGGTCCGCGACCATACGTCCAATGTCTCGGGAGCAGCCTTGCGCAGGGTTTCGGCCATATCCGCGGATGTTGTATCCACGGCCAGCTCCAACCGGTGACCGCTGGGGTCGAAAAAATAGATCGACTTGCAAATGCCGTGATCAGTGGGCCCCAAGACCTTGACGCCCGCCTCTTCCAGCCGCGCTTTGTATTTCAACTGTGTCTCGCTGTCCGGGACTTTCAGTGCCAAATGCTGCACCCATGCAGGCGTCTCGGGATCAAGCATATTCCCTTTGTCCTCGGGCAACTCGAAGAAGGCAACAAAACTGCCGTCTGCAAGTTGCAAGAAAATATGAATATGTGGTGAAAACTCGCCCGTTGACGGCACTTTGTTTTCTGCGACCGCAATATTGAAATCCAGATCCAGC
This sequence comes from Pseudosulfitobacter pseudonitzschiae, assembly GCF_900129395.1. Lineage (GTDB taxonomy): Bacteria > Pseudomonadota > Alphaproteobacteria > Rhodobacterales > Rhodobacteraceae > Pseudosulfitobacter > Pseudosulfitobacter pseudonitzschiae. The sequence continues at coordinate 36,183 of NZ_FQVP01000007.1, read as the reverse complement.
AGCGTTGTATAAAACGCAACCGTCTCTTTGGCGTCCTTGCAGCGGTAGGCTGCGTGGTGAAGCCCGCTAATTCCCATGATCGTCCTCCATTCCTTAATGATGATTCTTATCGCCCATATCGATAATGTATACAATAAAATAATTAACTTGCAACATTTTGGGTTATTGCATAGATTTTGTATACATTATTACGAATCTCATCAAAGGAATTCAGGATGCACGACGGAGCAGGAACACCCTCACTTAAGTCTTTGCTGGGTGAGAACAGGCCTATTATGGTTCCTGGTGCCTTTGACGCACTCTCTGCCAAACTTGCAGCGCAGGCCGGCTTTGAAGCGGTGTATATGACCGGTTTTGGTGTTGCTGGCTCCACACTTGGAATGCCTGACATCGGGTTGATGAGCGGTACCGAGATGGCCGATCGCGCAAGGGCAATGGCGTCGGCGACCGCACCGGTGCCGTTGATTGCCGACGCCGATACCGGCCATGGTGGCACGTTGAACGTGGCACGGCTGGTCACGCTATATGAACAGGCCGGTGTTCAGGCGATCCAGCTGGAAGACCAAGTATTTCCCAAGCGCTGTGGCCACATGGCATCCAAAGACGTGATCGACCGGATCGAAGCACGCGACAAGATTGCCGCCGCGGTTGCTGCACGGCGATCTGACGGATTTCTGGTGATCGCTCGCACGGATGCGCGCGCTGTTTTGGGATTTGACGAAGCGATGCAACGAGGCGAGGATTTCATTGCCGCAGGTGCCGACCTTCTGTTTATCGAGGCGCCGCAATCTTTGACCGAGATGCAGACCATCACACAGCATTTCGGGGGCCACAAGTTGGTCGCCAACATGGTGGAAGACGGCAAGACCCCGTATCTCAGCGCGCAGGAGCTCGGGGAAATGGGATACGCGTTAATGCTCTACCCAGTATCGTCGCTGCTCGCGACGGCGCAACTGCTCAAGGAGACCTACGCCGCAATGAGACAGGCAGGAAAGTTACCGAACGATACCAACAGGATGAGCTTTTCCGGTTATAACACTGCCATTGGCTTGGATGAACTTCTTCCCACAGCCCTACCTTATTCAGAGCCAGAAGAGCGGCTGACAAGCGTTTCGAATCCAATTATACTTTAGTGATGTCCAGCGCCGCAGATCTTGCATACGAATTTATCAAATCCGCGGTAATGTCCGGGGAATTTCGAGCAGGTGACCGCGTCAAGGAAGAACTTGTCGCCGAGCAGATCGGGATCAGCCGGACGCCAATCCGTACGGCGATGCAAAGACTGGCAGCGCAGGGCTTTATCGAAATACTACACAATCAGGGCGCACGCGTCGCCAATTGGTCCAGCGAGGACTCTCGCGAGATCACCGAACTGCGCGCCGTCCTCGAAGCATTTGGCGCGGGAATTGCCGCCAAGAGGATCAACGCCGAAAATCTGGATGAGTTGCGCGAATTGAGCCAACAGATGGAAGATGCGTCTGCCAAGCCGACTGTTGCCAATTTCGAACGGATAACTGAGCTGAACAGCCGTTTTCATATGGCCATCATCGCAGCCTCCGGCAACGCGCGGCTTGCCGACGTGATTGGAAATCTTGCGCACCCTCTGTTGGTTCAGCGCAAGTTCTCGACCTTTGACAGCAACCGTCTTGCGCGCTCGATGAGTGACCACCGTGAACTGATCCAAGCCTTTGAGCGCGGTGACTCCGATTGGGCGAGCGCTATAATGCGCGCTCACATTCTCGCCAGTGCAGAGCAGGTTGCCTGACCGGAAACCGCCGGAACAACCCGCATTGACGACGCAGATGTGCGAGAGTTGGCCAAAATTAGGCAGCCCGCACAACCGAGGCATTGAAGAAGTCGGCCCTGCCGCGCAAGCATGCACCCTGCTGAGGTGGTCCGCGAAAACTGGACACTGACAAAAGGTCTAGGCCCCCACCCCATTAATCGGCTCGAGGCTGTCAGGTCTGCGTGTTTCAAGTTCCTCCGAGCCAAGGGCTTTTGAGCAATCTCTAGTGGCTAAGCGAAGAGCAAATGGCACGGTGTGAACGGGCATGTAATTTTGATCGCGTAACGGGTGATCGGCACCCCAAAAAAATGCCCCTCCTTACGCTGATGTGGATAATGCCCCCGCGATCACCGTTGACGCGACGAAGGCCTCGGCGTTGGTGAGCAGGAGTATGAAAACGCCGATGCTTATCAACAGATGCATTGCGACAAGGGCGGTCTTACTGCCTGTCCACGCCACGATCCGCGCTGTCCCGCCTCATGTCACCTACCAGACGGGCGGTGTCGTCACCCAGTGCACCCGGGTTTGATCGTTGCCCAGATTGCGAAAGCGATGTGGGCGGCGGCTCTCAAAATGGAATGCATCGCCTTCGCCCAAAACGAACCTGTCATCCTCGACCCAAAGCTCCAGCTTTCCGTGAAGCACGACGCCGCATTCCTCGCCTTCGTGGGCATATGATTCCTCTCCCGAGCTGCCACCCGGATCGAGAACAATCTCCATGACCTGCAAAGCCCCTTCGTCATGCGCGGTCAGAAAGGACTTCACCATACCCTTGTCGCCAAAGTCGACCGTGCGCCGACGCCCCTGGCGGACGATAATCTCCGCCTCGCGGTCCGCACTGTCGGCGTCGGCAAAAAGCGACAGAAAGGGAATGCCAATCACCTCGCAGATTGCCCTGAGGTTGCGGATCGAAGGCGAAGAAATGCCGCGCTCGATCTGGCTTAGCAAGCCGGTCGAGATGCCGACCCCTTCGGCCACGATCTGCAGTGACAGGCCGCGCCCCTTGCGCGCCTGCCGCACCGCCTCTCCCAGAGAGGTGTCATCCATCCCGCTCATGGGGTCGGAAAGCAGCTTTGCTTCATTTTCGGCTGAGGTCATCGGCGATTCTTCATCTTGGTGAACGGAAACGGGCGATTTTGCCCTTCGGTATTCTTCTGCTTACCCGCATTCTGAAGGAAAAACGATTAAAAACCGAACCGAAACGCAAATTTTTCACGGAAGTGAAGGTTTTCAACAATATTGGTTGCATATGTGTATTTCTTCATTATCGTGAAGAACGGAATTAAACCGCGTCACCGCGCTCCGGCGTCAAGCGTGACGCAAGACACAGGGAAGATTGCCAATGAAACTCCGTTCGCTTGCCATTGCCGGGGCGCTCGCGCTTTGCGCCGCACAGTCCCAGGCCGAAGACCTGACCGTAGGGGTCACGACAACCGGCGTGCCCTTCACCTTCGTTGACACCGCCACCCAGCAGCCGACCGGCGCCATGGTCGACCTGGCCGCCGCGATCGCCGAAGACCTGCAGATGACGCCGGATTTCGCGGTTTCGCAGTTCTCTGCGCTGATCCCAGCGCTTCAGACCGGCAAGATCGACGTCATTTCGGCAGGCATGTTCGCCACCGACAAACGCAAGGAAGTCGTGGATTTTTCCACTCCGGTTTACAGCTACGGCGATGTGGCCTTTGTCAAAGCGGACGACGCGGGAAGCTACCAGCTTGAAGATTTCGCGGGCGAGGTTGTTGGCGCGCAGATCGGCACCACCTTCGCAGACCAGCTTCAGGCCAAGGGGATCTTCAGCGAGGTGAAACTTTACGACAGTCTCGTCGATATCATGCGCGACGTGCAGCTGGGCCGGATCAAGGCAGGTTTCGGCGACAAGCCGATCATCGCCTACCAGATCGCACAGAACCCGAATCTCGGGGTAAAACTGGTCGAGGGCTACACCCCCATGGGCACAGGCGAAGTTGCGCTGGCCGTGTCGAAGGAAAACCCCGAGTTGCTGGAAAAGGTGAACGCGTCCATCGCCGAGATGGAAAAGAGTGGTGAGCTGGCCGAGATCTTCGGCAAATACGGCCTCTGAACCCTTTGCGATATCTTACGGGCCCGGTCATTGCGCCGGGCCCATGACTTTCTGACAGGAGACGTCCATGTCCCCCCTATTTGAGCGGATCCAGGAATATCTGCCGCTGCTCGTCACCGGACTTTGGCAGACCGTTGCCGTCACCTTGCTGTCGCTTGTTCTCGCGTCGGCGCTTGGGCTGGTCTGGGCGCTGATGCGCAGTTCGGGCACCCGCTGGCTGAGCCTGCCTGCGCGCTACATCGTCGAATTCCTGCGCGGCATCCCGATCCTCGTGGTGCTCTTCTACATCTATTTCGTCATGCCCGAACTCGGACTCGACCTGACCGCCTTCCAGGCCGGGGTGGTGGGCCTGGCTCTGACCTATTCCTGCTATATCGGTGAAACCTTTCGCGGCGGGATCGAGGCGGTGGATCGCGGGCAGGTCGAGGCGGCGAAATCCATCGGCATGAGACACGGCAAGATGATGCGGCGCATCGTGCTGCCGCAGGCCTTTCGCATTGCCCTGCCGCCTTATGGCAACAACATGGTGATGCTGCTCAAGGACAGCAGCCAGGTCTCGGTGATCTCGGTTGCCGAACTGACCATGCAGGGCAAGATGCTGGCCTCGTCGACCTTCGACAACATGACCGTCTTTACCATGGTTGCTGCGCTGTATCTTTGCCTGACGATCCCACTGAACATCCTGATGCGCCGTGTCGAACTCAAGATGGGAGCCGCGACATGATCCGTTTCGAGAATGTTCACAAATCCTTTGGCAAGCACGAAGTGCTCAAGGGCATCGACGCCGAGGTCGACAAGGGACAGGTCATGTGCCTGATCGGGGCCTCTGGCTCGGGCAAGTCGACGATGTTGCGCTGTGTCAACGGGCTGGAGGATTACCAGTCCGGGCGCATCAGCATAGACGGAGAGACGGTCGATGCCCATTCCTCGTCGATCCATGCGATCCGGACGCGTGTTGCCATGGTTTTCCAGCGCTTCAACCTGTTCCCGCACATGACAGCACTGCAGAACGTGATGGAAGGGCCTATCCATGTGCTGGGCGAGAACCGCGACGAGGTGCGTGCCCGCGCTGAGGAGCATCTGCGCCGCGTCGGATTGGCGGAAAAGATGGATTTCTATCCCACCGCCCTGTCCGGCGGGCAGCAACAGCGCGTCGCAATCGCGCGCGCGCTGGCCATGCGCCCTGACGCCATCCTGCTTGACGAGCCGACCTCGGCGCTGGACCCCGAAATGGTCGGGGAGGTGCTGTCGGTTTTGCGCGACCTGGCACAGGAGCGCATGACCATGCTGATCGTCACCCACGAGATCCAGTTCGCCCGCGAGGTCGCGGACGGCGTGATCTTCCTCGATCAGGGGCGCATCGCCGAACATGGCAGCGCCGAAGCGGTGCTGTCAAAGCCGACGCATCCGCGGACGCAGGATTTTCTGCGCCGCGTTACCCACCCCGTCTGAACGGAGCCCGACATGGCATTCCAATCCATCTGGGCCGATACCGCCCCCGCGGCACCAAGCTTTGCGTCACTGGGTGACAGCCTGCGCTGCGATGTCCTGGTCATCGGCGGCGGCTTTCAGGGGTTGTCGGCGGCGCTGCATCTGGCCGAGGCCGGAACGGATGTCGTGCTGGTCGAAGCGAAGGAGCCGGGCTTCGGCGCTTCGGGGCGCAACGGCGGGCAGGTGATCCCGGGACTGAAGGATGATCCCGACACGCTTGACCGGCTCTGGGGGCCCGAGGCCACGGCTTTTGCCGGTGGCACCGCAGACACGCTCTTTGCGCTGGTGGCACGGCTTGGGATCGATTGCGACGCGGTACAGGGGGGCTGGATTCAGGCCGGAAACCGCCAGGTGCATCTGCCTGCCTTGCAGGCGCGCATGCGGCAATGGCAGGCGCGTGGTGTGGCCGCCGACTGGCTGGACGCAGCGGCAATGGCACAGGTGACCGGTGCGCGCGGCTTCCTTGGCGGTTGGCGTGATCCGCGTGCCGGTCGGGTCCACCCGTTGAAGCTGGCACGCGGGCTTGCACAGGCTGCAGAAGCGGCGGGCGTGCGGGTCTTTGCCCGGACACCGGTGACCGGACTGACGCGGAGCAGCGCGGGCTGGCAGGCCCGGCTTCCCGGCGGCGCGCAGATCACATCAGATCAGGTGATCCTTGCCAGCAATGTCTACACCCCTGCCGCGCTTGAGCCACGGCTCGCACGCGCCACGGTGCCTGCGAACAGCTTTCAGGTCGCCACCGCGCCGCTGAGCGCTGCACAACTGGCGCGCATTCTGCCCGACGGTGAGGTCGTCTCTGAGGTGCGCCGCGTCGGCACCTATTTCCGGCGCGGTCCGGACAATCGGCTCATGATCGGCGGCCGTGGCAGTTTCGCCGACCCCCAGAGCGCCGAGGCCTTCGCACGGATCGAGGCAGAACTCTCGCGGGTGTTCGGTGAGCGTTTCGAGATCACACATCGTTGGTTCGGACGGGTCGGCATGACCCCCGATCACCGCATCCGTATTTGCAAACCGCTACCGGGGTTGCTGGCGGCAACCGGCTTTAACGGCCGCGGCGTGGCGCTTTCGGTATCGCTCGGGAAGGCTATGGCGGCTCACCTGGCGAAAGGCCTACCGCTTCCCATCCCGCCGAGCTCGACCATTCCGGTCCTCCCATTCCATGCTTTGCACCGGATTTATGGTGGCCTCGGCATCCAGTACTATCGTTTGCGCGACGCGCTTGATCGGTGAACCTTCGTTCTCGCAAGTCTGCGCCGACAGCCCCTTTATCATGAACACTCCACATCCGGCGTGCGGTTGCGCAACTCGTCAACCAGAACCCGGGTATTCTCTGAATAGTCGATCGGGACTTCAACAAGATGGACACCGCCGCCCGCGAAGGCGGCATCGAGCACCGGAACAAGGTCTTCGACCGCGCTTATGCGCGATCCTTTCGCGCCGTAGGACTCCGCGTAGCGCACAAAGTCAGGGTTGCCAAAGGTCATGCCGAAATCCGGAAAGCCATCGACCGACTGCTTCCAGCGTATCATGCCGTAGGCGCTGTCGTTCAGAATAACCACGACAAGGTTCAGCCCAAGCCGCACCGCCGTTTCCATCTCCTGCGAGTTCATCATAAACCCGCCGTCGCCACAGACAGCCATCACGCGTCGGTCGGGATAAATCATGGACGCCATGATCGCCGAAGGAAGTCCCGCGCCCATCGTGGCGAGCGCGTTATCAAGCAGCAGCGTGTTGGCCACATGGGTGCGGTAGTTGCGTGCGAACCAGATTTTGTACATGCCGTTGTCGAGGCAGACGATCCCATCCTCCGGCATGACTTTGCGCACATCGTGGACAATGCGCTGCGGTGTGATCGGAAAGCGGTCCTCCTCGGCACGGTCGTTGAGCTTGGCCAGGATTCTCTGGCGCAACTCGGGCATCCCCGCGTCAGGCGAAATTCTGCCTTCAAGTCGCTCAGCCAAGCCCGTGACGGATGCGCCAATGTCGCCGATCACCTCAAAATCCGGATGATATACCTGTTCGACCGTTGCGGACTCATAACTGACATGAACGACCTTGGGGCCGCCCTGGCTCTTCATCAGGAACGGCGGTTTTTCGATCGTGTCATGGCCGATGGCGACGATCAGATCGGCCCGTTCGATGGCTTCATGAACATAGTCCCCTTCGGAAAGCGCGGCGGTCCCCACGTAGAGGTTGGAGCCTCCATCGACGGCCCCCTTGCCCATCTGCGTATTGAAGAACGGCAGCCGGGTGCGCACCATGAAGCCCGAGACAGGCTCGACCAGCGCGGGCCGGTTGCCTGCCGCGCCGATCATCACCAGGGGCCGTTGGGCGGAAAGGATCATCTCGGCCGCATGATCAAGTGCTGCGGCCCCGGCGACGGGACGGTCGTAGGGGTGGCGCGGAATGACGACGGCGTCCTCGGCGTCCGCTGCCGCGACATCCTCGGGCAGTTCGAGATGAACCGGCCCCGGCCGCTCCTCCTCGGCGACGCGAAACGCATCGCGCACGGTCGCGGGAATGGCTGTCGGGCTCAGGATCCTGTGCGTCATCTTGGTAAGCGGCTTCATAGAAGCGACGATATCGACGATCTGGAAGCGGGCCTGCTTGGCGCTCATGACCGGCTTTTGTCCGGTGATGAGGATCATCGGCATCGCGCCAAGATGTGCATAGGCCGCCCCGGTCGCAAGATTGAGCGCACCAGGCCCCAGCGTGGCAAGGCAGACGCCGGGCCGGCCGGTCAACCGCCCATGCGTCGCCGCCATGAAGGCCGCCGCCTGCTCATGACGCGTCAGGATCAGCTCTATGCGAGAGGTGCGCAACGACTCCACAATGTCGAGGTTTTCCTCGCCGGGCACACCAAAAATGCGGTCGACTCCTTCGTTTTCCAGCGCGGCGACAAACAGGTCCGACCCTTTGGGCATGATTTCAATCCCTTCATTTTGGACTACGACATAGATCACGTCGGATGCATGCCAATCCGTAAAAGTACGAAAACCACCAGCTTATGAGCTTCCAGCACACATTCAAGCCGCCGCAGCCGAGCGACTGGAAAGATAACGCGCCCGTAAAGGCTTTCGCTGAAATCCGCTCTTAGCAGATCGGCCAAAGACCAATGTAGGAACCGAAATGCAAGATTTTTCGTTGATTGGGTTACCTATATCATTCCCGAATTGGGGGGAGCGCTACCCCGACAGCCCAGAGAAATATAGCCGGGACTGATACGTTAATTCCTCGTAAATTCAACACGCACCCCTACGGCGGGATACGCTCAACTCGGGCTTTACAGGTGCCTTACTCGTCTTGCCCGACATCATATGCAGGACCCCAAGCCGCAAGGGTGCCGCGGGTTTCCTTTGCAGGGCGCACCAATTCACAAATATGCTTGCCACCCCCCTTGCAGGCGACAGGCCTCGCTCACAGATGTCACACGATGAGCAGAAATCTTGCTCACTTGGGGGCATCTTGGATTATCTTTATGTGCTGGCCGGTCTCATCGGCCTGTTTTTCGGGGGCGAGGCGCTTGTGCGGGGGAGTGTCGGCATCGCCCGGCGGATGTCCATCCCGCCGCTGCTGATTGGATTGACCGTTGTCGGCTTTGGCACCTCGACGCCCGAGCTTCTGGTCTCGGTCGATGCAGCCTTGCGCGGCGTTCCCGATATCGCCCTGGGCAACATCGTCGGGTCCAACATCGCCAACATCCTGCTGATCGCCGCCCTGTCGGCGCTGGTCTGGCCGATCAGGGTGATGGGGGCCACGCTGCGGCGCGACACCGCCGTGATGATAGCCGCAACCCTTTGTCTGATCCCTGTCTTCGCCCTGGGCCAGATAACGCGCCTGTCGGGTGCGGCCCTTTTTGCGGCGCTCGTGGCCTATCTGGTCTGGGCCTATCTCAAGCCTGGCGACGCCGAGCCGGAAGGCGACGATGTGACCCCGCCTGCATCGACACTGGTGTCTGTCGCATGGGTGATCGGCGGGCTTGTCGCATTGATGTTTGGCGCGCGGTTTCTGGTCGACGGTGCGGTGTCCATCGCGCGCGGATACGGGATATCCGAGGCATTCATCGGCCTGACCATCGTCGCCGTGGGCACCTCCCTTCCTGAACTGGCGACATCGCTGATCGCCGCGTTCCGCCGCCAGTCGGAAATCGCCATCGGGAATATCATCGGATCTAACATTTTCAACGTTTTCGGCATTCTCGGTGTCACCGCGCTGATCGCACCGATCCCGGTGGCGTCGCGCTTTTTGACCTTCGATCTTCCGGTGATGATTGCGGTATCTCTCATTCTGACGGCCCTGCTGATGACTCGTCCGGTGATCGGGCGCGGCGTTGGTGTCGCGATGCTGGCGGGCTATATTGCCTACGTCTGGGGGGCGCAGGGGTGAGGCGCGTGGGCGGGCACATGTCAACCGCCATTGCGACGTTGCTGTCGCGGCTGATTATTGTGCTGGCGGTCGTGCTCTTCGGTGGACATCAGGCAGAGCGGCACGCGGCGGTTTCGGAAACCCAACCCTCTGCGGCCATGGAAGCGGCCTTTACGCCTGTCATCCTGACGGCGCAGTGCCACATAGCACGGGCGGACCTGCCAGAGAGCGACACGCCGCCCGCGGCCCCCACTGCCCAGGTCGCTCCGGCACCCTTGCCGACACAGGCGGCGTCGGTGGCGTGGAGTCCGTCAACCTTCCACCTTACGTCGTGCGTTTCCATCCTGCACCCGGTTCGGGGTCCGCCGACTGTCTGACACCCCGACGTCAGACAGAAACCCAGACACCGAAGGATACCGAACATGCGCCGACCTGCGTGGGTCATCATGACCTATGCCGTCCTGCTGCTTCTTGCAGTTGCGACAGCCCTCCCGAACTTTTTCCCCAAGAATATGCGCGATACACTGCCCCCTTGGCTGGCTCATCAGACCGTTTCCCTCGGTCTTGACCTGCAAGGCGGGGCGCACCTGCTGCTGGCGGTCGACCGCGACGATCTGACTGCGGCGCGGGTGCAAGACCTGCGCCAGATGCTCGCCGACGTGATGCGCGACCAAGACCTGAATCCGAGCACTATCATGGCAGATCGCACTGGCGTGTCCGCACCGGCGACGGACGCCCTTGAAAAGGCGCTGCAAACGGCGGCGGCCTCCACCGCCCCGCCGGGCAGCCCGACGGATTTTACCGTCGATCTGTCCGACGGCGTTTTGCGACTGGCCCTGACCAAGGCCGGACTGGACCGCGCCGCCAGCGCCGCCGCCGATGCCAGCCTTGAGGTGATCCGCCACCGCGTCGATCAGGTCGGCGTGTCCGAACCGGTGATCAGCCGGGTCGGCGACGACCGCATCCTCGTCCAGATGCCGGGCGTCGAAAATCCCGCCCAGTTGCGCGCGCTGCTGGGGTCCACCGCGAAGATGAGTTTTCAGATGGTGGCGCCCGGGCCCGGTCCGGGCGTGACGCTTCTGCCGCTGCGCGATGGCACGGGGACGATCCCGGTCGAGGACCGTGTCGCCCTGTCCGGTGATCGGCTGGACACAGCGGCAGCGGGGTTCGAACCCGACACGGGACGCCCCGTTGTCACCTTCGGTTTTGACCGGCAGGGTGGCGCGGCCTTTGCCGACATCACAGCCGCCAACATCGGCCATAGGTTTGCGGTCGTGCTGGACGGCGAAGTCCTGACCGCTCCGGTCATCCAACAGGCGATTCCGGGCGGTCAGGGCCAGATCACCGGTAACTTCACAGCTGAAGAGGCGCAGACCTTGGCCGTGCTGCTGACTTCCGGTGCCTTGCCTGCGTCGCTCGACGTGATCGAGGAACGCAGCGTCGGCGCGGCCCTTGGCGCCGATTCGATCAAGGCAGGGCTGATCACCGGGGCCATCGGGCTGGCGCTTGTGGTTACGATCATGGTCGCGCTCTACGGCGGCTGGGGCCTGCTGGCCAGCGCCGTTCTCGGCCTCAACGTGATGCTGACGCTGACCGCGCTGGGACTGCTGGGGGCGACTCTCACCTTGCCCGGAATTGCCGGGATCATCCTGTGCCTTGGCATCGCGGTCGACAGCAACATCCTGATCTTCAGCCGCATCCGCGAGGAAACCGCCAAGGGCGCGGTTGCGATCAAGGCGCTCACACAGGGCTATGGGCGGGCCTGGGCGACGATTCTCGATGCCAACATCACCACGCTTTTGGCGATGATCCTGTTGTTCAAGTTCGGGGCCGGCGCCATTCGCGGGTTCGCAGTCACCATGAGTCTCGGCATCCTGATCTCGATGTTCACCGCCGTTGTGCTGATGCGTTTCCTGATGGAGACCTCGGTCCGTCGCCGCAAACTAAAGCGTCTGGACATCGCGCCGCTGATCGGAGAGGTGCCAGCGCCCGGGAACCTGTCCTTTATGCGCCGCGGGCGGCTGGCACTTGCAGTATCGGCGGTGCTGTCCGTTGGCTCTGTCGCCCTTCTCGTGACGCCGGGACCGTCACTCGGGATCGATTTCACCGGCGGCGTGCAGATGGTTCTTCACTCGGACGCCCCCGTGCCTCTGTCAGACCTGCGCGGCGCGCTTTCCGCACAGGTTCCGGGCGACGCCAGCCTGCAAGCCTTCGGCCAGCCCAACGAGGCACTGATCCGCGTGCAGGGAGAAACCGGTCAGGAAACCGTGGTCGCAGTGGAAACGGCCGCGCTGCAGGTCATCCCCGATGCCGTGTTCCATCAGATCGACCTTGTCGGCCCGACGGTCAGCGGCGAATTGGCCAGCACCGGGCTTCTGGCGCTTGGCCTCGCTGTGCTGGCGATGCTGGCCTATATCTGGGTCCGGTTCGAATGGCACTTTGCCGCCGGGGCCATCGCGGTGCTGTTTCTCGACGTCACCAAGACCTTTGGCGTCATCGCGCTGATGGGTTGGGAGGTGAACCTGACCACGATCGTGGCCCTGCTGACGCTGATCGGCTATTCGGTCAACGACAAGGTGGTGGTCTATGACCGCATCCGCGAGAATCTCGCTCTCGGCGATGCGCCGCTGGCCGAGGTGATCGACCGCAGTCTCAACCAGGTCCTTGCGCGCTGCATCTTCACCTCGGGCACGACGCTCGCGGCGATTGTGCCGATGGCGATCTGGGGCGGGCCGGCGGTGGCGGGGTTCGCCTGGCCCATGATCGCGGGCGTGACCATTGCCACGGCGTCGTCGCTGTTCGTGGCCGGGCCGGTGCTGGCCTGGCTTGCGCAGCGCAACGGTCCCGCGCTGATGCCGAAGCCTGCCAGGACGGTGACCTGATGCCCCCCTCGCGCCGGGGAACAAGGCCTTCCCGGCGCAGACCGTTTTCGACGGGTCCAGGGCGCAAACTCCCACTCACCCAGATCTGCAAGCCAATGTAATGTCCGCCTATAAGGGACCTGTGCGATTCGACACGTCCCGCCCCCCGCCGTCGGCGGTCTTCCGGAGCCTCACATCGCCATGCCACTCGACCTTGCAACCCTGGCCCCCCTCGCGGCCGTTCTCTTGTTCTGTGGCGTGTTCGCGGCCTTCGTGCTCGAACTTCGGTCGCCGGATGTCGTGGCCTTCTGCGGCGCTGCCGCAGCGCTTGCAATTGGTCTTGTTGGGACCAAAGACGTGCTGGCCGCCCTTTCCAACCCGGCGCCGGCCACAATCGGTGCGATGTTCATCCTCAGCGCGGCACTGGTCCGCACCGGCGTGCTCGAGGCGCTGAGCGATCTGCTGGGCCGTCACGCCTCGGCCCGTCCGGTGCTGACCCTGGGGCTGTTCTTCGGCACGGCGGCCTGCGCCTCAGCCTTCATGAACAACACCCCGGTGGTCATCGTGCTGATCCCGGTGGTTATTACCCTCGCGCGCCAGATGAAGATGGCGCCGTCGCATCTGCTGATCCCCTTGTCCTACATGGTCATCCTGGGAGGCACCTGTTCGCTGATCGGCACCTCGACGAACCTTCTCGTCGACGGCATCGCCCGCGACCTGGGCCTCGAACCGTTCAGTCTGTTCGAAATTGCCCCGGTCGGCATCGCAGTCGCCCTCATCGGGGGTACCTTTCTGGCGATTGCCGCGCCGCGCCTGCTGCCCCACCGCCACACGGTCGGAGAGGTGCAGTCCAAGCGCGATCAACGGACGTGGCTGGTGGAACTCTTCATCCCCGCTGGGTCCCCACTCATCGGCAGGACCGTGCAGGAAGTCGACGCGTTCAGGAGCGCCGACAAGCGCGTGGTCGATCTGGTGTCGGGTGACCTGTCCCGGCGCGATGCGCTGGCGACGTCAAGGATGGCGGCAGGCGATGTCGTCGTCATCAAGACGACCGACACCGAGATCATGGGCTTTCGCGACGGCGCGGCAGTCGGCACCGCCGTTCTGGGCACCGAGCCGTCCACCGCACGCCCCACGTCCGTGGTCGAGGTCCTCATCGGCCCGGACTCCAAGGCGCTGCACAGGCTCGTCGGGCGCTTGCACTGGCGGCGCCGCTTCGGCGTTTATCCGATAGCCCTGCACCGGAACGGGGCTGCGGTCGATATGCGTCTGGCGCTGGTCAAGCTGGCGGTCGGTGACACGCTGTTGCTCGACGGCGCACCGGACGACATCGCGCGCCTGGCGGAAGAAGAGCGGCTGATCCTGCTGTCCCCCGTTACCTCGCGGGGCTTTCGCCGCAAGAAGGCACCCATCGCCGTGGCCACCATGTTGGCCGTCGTCGTTTTGGCGGCGATGGATTTCGCACCGATCCTGACACTCGCCCTGATCGGCGTCGCGGTCGTTCTGCTGACCAACTGCATCGATGCCGATGAAGGTGTGGGGGCCATCGACGGACGATTGCTGTTGCTGATCGTCTCGATGCTGACCTTGGGCAGCGCGCTGGATAACTCCGGCGGTTTAGCGATGATCGTGGCGAAGGTGTCGCCGGTGCTGGAAAGTGTGCCGCCGCTGGTCGCGCTTGCCCTTGTCTACGCGCTGACCTCAATCCTGACGGAGCTTGTGACCAACAACGCCGTCGCCGTGCTGCTGGCACCGATCGCCACGGGCGTTGCCGTACAACTGGGCCTTGATCCGCGCCCGTTCATCGTCGCCGTGATGTTCGGCGCCAGCGCCAGCTTTGCGACACCCATTGGCTATCAGACCAATACGCTGGTCTACAACGCCGGGGGCTACAGATTCACCGATTTCCTGCGGATCGGCCTGCCGATGAACATTATCATCGGGGCAGCGACGGTGTTTCTGATCCCGCTGATCTGGCCTTTGGCACATTAGCCAGGATAGCTTCTTTCGAATAAGGTGCGGTCTGAACACCCGCACAGCATCATGAAAAATTCTGCGTTAATGGCCGCTCTGGGCCGTTTTATCAAAACAGCCCATGTTATGATGCTTCCACGCCTTCAGCGACAGGTCCAGAATGTACCAACCCAGCATGAAGGACCGGCTGGCGGAATTGGAAGGTGAGAAGCGCGAGCTGGATGCATTCCTCGCACAAGGCCCTGAGCCACTGGCCGTGGCCTCTGTCGGGCAACCCCGTCCTTGCGCGAGCACGATCCAAGATGGTCCGACCTTTTTGAGAAGGAGGCCTCTCTGATATCCAAGGCATTTGCTGGTGTGACCTTCGAGATTGATCATATCGGCAGCACCGCTGTGTCAGAAATACAGGCCAAACCCGTTCTAGACATCGCTCTACGATCGACTGAAGACGCTCAAATTGCTGCCGCGCTCGTCAAACTAGGTTATGTCGACCGTGGCATCCGCAGTGGCCGCCTGTTCATACGGTCACGCGATGATGATGTACGGACCCACAACCTACATCTGAACCACCCCGACGATCTCAACTGCATTGACCAAATTACCTTCCGAAACGCGCTACGATCCGAACCAAAGCTAAGGACGCAATTTGCAGCTCTCAAACAAAGCCTCGTCAGAAGCCTTGGTGACAGAGGTCGAGGCCAATACGGCGACGGGGAAACAGACTTCGTGAAATCAGTGTTACAAAAACACAGCTGATTAACGGGCAGTCAGACCGGACGCTTAGTAAACATCCGACGTAGGCCGCAGTGAGGTCAGCGCGCGCTCACATCATGTCAGGACCTTCGCCAGATGCGCTGCGGTCTCGGTTTCAGAACTTGATTGCAGCTGGGTTCAGCGGGCGTACAGCAGCGCAGCGCCTTCAGCTTGCGACGGCGACAGAATCGCTGTTGAGCACTGGCGATCCTGCGGACGGGCGGCGCGCGCGGCCCCTCAGGCGCGCCCGCCTTCGTCATTCCTGCGAACATTACGTTCTTCCTGTTCAGTGCGATGGGTCCGATCAGTGTTCATTTACGCGTCGAATTGGCCCATTTTTCATTTGGTGCCGACCCATCTGAAACATGATAAACTCATGAAAAGTGAGCAGAATTGTTGATATCAGTGATTTCATGGCGTTTCAGAAAACAGGGGCAATTTCTCGCAGGATTCAACAGTCATCACCGTTCCACCTTTTCACGTAGGTTGCGCAACATGATTTCCTCGGTGCAGGTCAGCGAGACCCCGCTTCTGCTGCGCTCCTGATACCAGGATACATCCTGCTGGCTCATACATGGATGGTTTCTTGTTCGCCCGTCATTGAACGAAGCTGTAAGCACGAGCATGCCTCCGAATATGAGCACTGCTCCTGCCGAAATAAGCGCATTCATGGCAGCATCCTCTTCTGGATTTCTCTCATCTCTAAATTGGTGCGCCGCCACACTTCATTCAAACGAATAATTATTGTACTTTCCATCACAATAATTGATGCGCCTGAAGGATAGGAAGAAGTGCAATAAAAGCTGGATATTGAGTTGCTGAAATCCTAATCGCAAACTCCGCAACGTGGCGCTCTGCGACGGCGGACGGGAGCGCCCGCCGGACTAATACGCCGTTAGCGGGCTGATGAAGCGCCTTGAAGAGATTGTCGATCACACCCGGTTCGACAAGCAGGGCTGCTGGGCCGTCCTCGCACCACAGGGCGAGAGTCTGCTCCTCACGCAGGCCGGATCTTGAAATTGAAGGACGAGGCGCCGGCAACACGCAATGCCAGAGCTCGCGAAATGATATGATGCTCTACCGGCAATCCAACGCGACGCCATATTTCGATAGGATTGAGCGTCCGCGCATTGCCATTGACAGTAACCAATTCAAATCTCGCGCAAACTGCTAGGACACTCCAAAAGGTTCAAAGGGCATCGAGCACTTCTATGTGTCAGTCACATTCGGTATTTTAAGAAATTGATCAGCTGGTGCTTTGCTGTCTCGCACTTCGCCTGTGTGCGGCGGGGGACGTGCCGATCACACGTTTGAATGCGCGGGTGAACGCCGCTTGCGAGGAATAGCCAAGGCGAAAAGCAACGGACATCACCGAATTGCCCTCTTGTTCCAGCAACTGTGCAGCGACACGCATTCGTAGATCCGTCAGATAGCGCAACGGGCTGACGCCCAGCACATCGACAAAGCGATCAGAAAACATCGAACGCGACGCACCCATCAAACCCGCCATCGTTGCAACGTCCCAGTCCCTCCCGGGATCTCGGTGCAACTCAACCAATACCCTTGCAAGTCGCGGGTCGCGCAGTGCGGTGATCACGCCAGAGGCGTTATCGCAGCCGCATTCAACCCAGCCCCGAATGATCAGAGCTGCAATGACATCCGCCAGACGCGCGAGGATACCCGCCGATCCCGGCCGATTCCACTGCATCTCAATCTCCATCGCAGCAAGGATTGCATGCATTTCCGGTTGGCTATCTAGAAGAGCGCCCACTGACATCGCCTCAGGCATCAACGCCACCAACGGATGCACCGTGGCGAGATCCAACTCCATAGCGCCAGTCAGGATCGTTGTATCGGTGCTGCGACATACGGCATCGTCACAGTCACGGATCTCGCTGAACGCCTGGCAAACTGGTTCGGGCGTAAAGCGGTCGAAATCGCGCGCCGCGACGCGCGGCCCTGACAGTATCTGATGGGGATGCCCACGCGGGATCAGAACGGCATCACCCGCAGACATGATGCGCGGCGCGACATCAGGCAAAAGCAGCAGCGCCTTCCCTTGGCCGATGAAGTGAAATCGCGCGTCGTCACTGGCGGTGAAATCCACCCCAAAGGGCGGTGTAAGCCGCAGTCGCCAATAGTTCGCACCACGCAAGCGCATGCCAAGAAGCACCTCGCTCACGGCATCGTGTGATTCATGCATTTCGGCGTTTGGATCAAACATGTTGGAGAAACTGGCACAGTTCATCCGATATTTCCAGCTATATCTCTGTCCAACCAACAGACAACGCCATGGAGCGCCCTATGCCATCAGATACATTCGCGACAAATGTTCAGCCAGACATATCAGACAAAAATCAAACGCGTCCCGCTTGGGGCGCCGTCTTTTCAATGTCACTTGGTGTTTTTTCGCTGGTGACGGCAGAGTTCCTTCCCGCCAGTCTTTTGACGCCGCTCGCCGAGGGGCTGAACATCAGTAAGGGGGCCGCTGGACAGGCCGTAACCGTAACCGCGCTTGTGGCGCTTTTGACCAGCCTGTTCATTTCAGTTGCAATACGCGGCATTGATCGCAAATGGATTTTGATGGGTTTTTCGGTTCTGCTGATTATTTCCAACCTGACTGTCGCAACCGCGCCGGGTATTCTTACATTGCTGTTCGGGCGTGTTTTAATTGGGATTGCTTTGGGCGGTTTCTGGAGCTTGTCGATCGCCACATTGATGCGATTGGTGCCAGAGCGTGACATCCCACGTGCCATATCAATCATGTTCTTGGGGGTCTCTGCGGCGACTGTTTTTGCGGTGCCGGTTGGCAGCTATCTTGGGGCCATGATTGGCTGGCGGGGCGTTTTTGTTGCGGCCACCGGACTTGCCGTGCTGGCCCTTTTGGTCCAGATGCTGACGCTTCCGTCTTTGCCAGCGCAGGGCAAAGCACGCATGACGATCCTGTTCGAGGTTCTGCGCCGTCCGGGCATTGGCATCGGGATGATCGCAGTGCTGATGGTGTTCGCCGGCCACTTCACATTCTTCACTTATATCCGACCGTTTCTGGAAACCGTAACAGGCGTGGGCGTTGACGGCGTAACTGCAATCCTTTTTGGCTTTGGACTTGCCAATTTTCTCGGAACTTACCTGATTGCCTTTGTCATTCAGCGGTCGCTGCGGCTTGCGCTGATCATGATGCCGTCGGTCATGGCGGGGCTTGCACTCATTCTGACCCTCTTTGGCGGCGTCACGGCGGTTGATGCGCTGTTGATTGCGGTATGGGGTCTCGTCATTGCGGGGGTACCCGTGTCATGGTCCACATGGATCACTCGCGCGATGCCGGACCAAGCCGAGGCAGGCGGTGGGCTCATCGTTGCCGCCATCAACTTTGCGATCGCGGCAGGAGCAGGATTGGGTGGTGGGCTACTGGAAATCTCTGGGCCGCGCGGTGTGTTCCTGATCAGTGGGCTTATCCTCGTCGCGGCGGTCATAACGATCATTCTTAAGATCAAGCCGCTGGGTAACGACGAATGATCAACGCTTGAACCAAGCCTCCACTGTGGGAAATATGCAAACCTAGGTTCCAGACCCGTTAATCGGCTTGAGGCTGTCAGGTCTGGAAGATTCAAGTTCCTTCGAACTGAGGGGTACTAGTGAGCAATCTTTACTGGCTGAGCGAAGAGCAAATGGCACGGCTTCTTCCGTATTTCCCAAAGAGCCACGGCGTGCCACGCGTGGATGACAGACGCGTACTCGGCAGAATTATGTTCCTCAATCGCAAGGTGTTTCGGTGGTGCGATGCGCCCAAGGAATACGAGCCAGCAAAGACCCTCTACAACCGGTGGAAGCGATGGAGCGACATGGGCGTTTTCGCCAGGATGACGACGGGACTGGCGGCAGAGGCGCCTGACAAGAAGACGATATCAATCGATGCAACCTACCTCAAAGCACACCGCACGGCGTCCAGCTTACGGTTAAAGGAGGGAGGCGTGGCAGGCTGATAGGGCGGAGGAAAGGCGGGATAAAAACGAAGCTACTTGCTGTCACTGACGTCAAAGGGCGCCCGATCCGGTTCTTCACGACTCCCGGTCAAGTGAGCGATTATACCGGGGCCAGAGCCGTGGCGGGCAGCTTGCCATCGGCGGATCGGTTGCCGGACGACCGGAGCTATGATGCAAACTGGTTCCGCGAGGCCTTGATAGACCAGGGAATAAGGCCCTGTATTCCCGGATGGAAGCCGCGCGACAAACCCGTCAAGCATGACAAGCGCCGCTACAAAAGGCGCAACCGGATCGGAATCATGCTCGGTCGTCTGAAGGACTGGCGTAGGATATCCACCCGATACGGCCATTGTCCCAAGGTATTCCTATCTGCAATAGCTCTCGCGGCAACCGTCCTGTTTTGGCTATAAGTAAACAAGTCTAGAGCCTAGAAAAAATCAGCGCAGAACCCTAGGATCAGGCCCCCTTGGCGCTCTCAGCCGATCAAGGTGAGAGATGAGAAGTTTCAATGCGACATCTCCGCTTTTTAACCCGATCATTACGGCGGTGCCGAGGCCATGGATTAGCCCAATCAAAACGACGGCCTCGCTATCGACGTCGAGTTCGGCATCAAATTCACCAAGCGACTGACCTTGCTTCAATAATGACGCTACGCGTCGAAGCAATCGATGGGGACCTTCAACGATCATGCGGTTCGGAATTTCCGGGTCCGTCTCACCGAGAACTGCATAAGCCGTCCAAAGAAGATGAAATTCGCGGCCCTGTTTATCTGTGGGCAAAGCTTCTACGAACAAAGCTCTCAAGGTTTCCATGACGGTAGATGCTTCCGGCAAACCGCCGACACGTTTCTCCCAGCGTTCGCTGCTCAGCTTTTCCAGCATCGCGAGGCCCGACTGCTTCAGTCCAGCCTTGGTCTTGAAGTAATACTGCACGAGACGAAGCGAGATCCCCGCTTCAGCAGCGACAGAGCGCATGGAGACAGCGTGCAACCCGTCTCGTACGACCAAGGTGACGAATGCGCCCAAGATCATTGATCGGCGCTCATCGTGGTCAACAGTCTTTGGCATGCAGGGGTCCTTGGTTCCTGTGTTTTTCATGGTACACTTGTATCATAAAAATCTAATTGAGTCTTCTGGTGCCGTAAAAAATGTCGTCAGCTCCGCCCACCATTTCGTCTCGTCTCTGGATTGTCGCCGCAGTCACGGGGTGCGGCGCGTTCATAGCGATGCTCGATTCCACTGTCGCCAATCTCGCAATCGACGCAATCAGAAGAGAATTTGGAGCGTCATTGGAGGACGCGCAGTGGGTCGCTACCAGCTATCTGGTCGCACTTGCGCTATCACTTCCGCTGTCCGCATGGCTCGCACGCAGATTTGGATCGCGCCGCGTTTGGGTCGCTGCTCTCCTTACGTTCGTGGCTGCGTCAGTATGGTGTGCGTTGTCGCGCGACATGGCGACACTAACCGTCGCCCGATGCCTGCAGGGGCTGTCTGCCGGTTTAATGGTGCCGACTGGACAGGCGATTCTCAGCGAGGCCGCCAGTCGTCAACAACTCGGCCGATTGATGGGAACTGTAGGTTTTGCAGTTGCACTTGGTCCCGCGCTTGGTCCGGGGCTTGGCGGGGTGTTGATTGACGGCCTGTCTTGGCGCTGGTTGTTTTGGATCAACGTCCCGATAGGGATCGGCGCGGCGGTTGCCGCCAAATATGTGCTTCCACTGCGCGAAGCATCAAGCGCAGACCGGCTCGACACCACCGGGCTGATATTGGTTGGGCTGGGCCTTCCGCTCGTGTTGTTCGGTAGCGCCGAAATCGGCGCATCGGGCCTTACTCTCTCATCGACCTCTTCGCTGGTAGCCGGATTGGCCCTTATCATTGCGTTCGTTATACATGCACGCCGTTCACAAGCACCGCTAATCGACATTCGACTATTCCGGCGAGCGGGCTTTGCCGCAGCCGTATGCACCGCGGGTCTTACCGGTGCAGCCATGTATGGCGGCCTCCTTCTTATACCGTTATTTCTGCTAGACAGTTTGAACCTATCGGCGACCGATGCTGGCCTGATGTTGTTCATGATGGGTATGGGAGCGGCAGTCGTCTTGCCAGTTGCTGGCAACGTGACAGACCGCTATGGCGCTCTCGCGGTCAGTTTGATCGGCAGCGCCATTTTGTTGCTGAGCACAACAGCCTTCCTTTGGCCTTCGGTGCTGTCACTTGCATGGGCGCCACTGCTGTTTGCTCGTGGAGGCGGGTTGGCATTGGCTCAAATGCCTTCGATGACAGCGGCTTACCTGGCTGTTGGGAAGAACGAGATCGGCGATGCAGCTACAATTGTCAACATCGCACAGCGCATTGGTGGCGCTCTGGGCGCCATCACAACTGTCGTCGTTCTCGAGAAAACCGCTAATGCTGACAACCAGTTAGCATATCGATGGGGTTTTGCTCTCTTAGTCACCTTCGCCGCCGGATCAATGGTCACGTCGATGCTACTGAAACGACCATTGTCACAATCCGACAGGTGATGGGCGTGGAGTGGTCGTTTCGCACGCGGGACAGATTGCCCATCCGGTGCGCAGACATCGTCAGGCCTGCGCATTCTTCTCGTGTCGCCAATCTAACGCATCTACGAGCGCCACTCGATCGACTTACCCACCACTGCGACGTCGTCGAAACCGGCAACGAGAGCTGGCGTTTCAAGACTCGCGAATGACCAAAACCCGCTGACCCGATAGGACTTCGCTGTATCGGACCAGCGACCCGAACGTATCCACCGGGGGTATTTTTGCATGCCGATAGGGGCTCAAATTTGCGCGCCGATTGACAGATCAGGATGCAAACCGAACCTGGCCTTGGCTCTATCGTCACCCCTTGCTCCTGCCCGAAAGAAAAACGTCCTCGCTTCAGTGCGCGGCCAGCGCCTGTTCGATACCCCCGGTGCAAAAGTCCACGAGAGTAGAACGGTAATCGAGCGCGCTTTCGCTGGCGGGTTCGCCTGACAGTCCAGCAATCCTGACGCGACTGGCAACGATCGACAGCATTGACGCGACCGTCAGCGTCAAAACAGTTGCAACTGCCTTGGCCGAAGCATTTGGGTGGATGCGCCTGATTTCCGCGATGTAATCCCGCGCGACCGGATCATAGAGATCACGCACCTGCATATAATACTGATCGTCAGACACAATCCGCGCGATCAGCTGCGCATAGGCGCGCCACTGCGGGTCTCCGCGCGATGCGATCTCTAGATAGGGGGTCAGATAGGCGTCGACCAAGTCCCTGATGGTAATTCCCCCCCGGCCTTGCAGGGCGTTGAGCGCATCGGTGCGCAATGCATTCAGTGTGGCGGTGCGTCGGGCAAGAACGGTGCCAAACAGAAGCTCTTTCGATCCGCCATGAAAGCTGACAACGCCCAATGTCACCTCGGCCTCGCGGGCGATCTGTCGAATCGTGACAGCGGCAAACCCGTGGGCGGCAAAGCAGCGTTCGGCAGCATCCAGAACGCGGTCTTTGGTCGCTTCTCCACGCGCGAGTCTTCCGTCTGTATTGCCGGAAGGCTCTTTGTGATCAGGCGCTTGAGGCACTTGGCATGTCTCCTGTTTGGGCTCGTGTCGCGAAAACAGAAACCACGGATTGACTTTTTATACGGACGTTCAGATAGTTTGTCCTGAGGGCAGAATGCCGGAGGTGAGGCTCCGGCGCAACTGGGAGGAAACTATGATGAGACTGAATACGATTCTGGCCAGCACTTCATTGGCTGTCGCCATGTCGCTGGCCCCTGTGCTGCACGCCGAAGAACTGGACGTGACGGCGGTGGCCGGGCATCCGCCGGTGTTCTTGTGGGTGAAAACCCTGTCGGAATCTTATATCCCGGCGGTGGATGCTGCACTGGAAGGCACCGATTTTTCCGTTAATTGGACCGAAGCCTATGGCGGCACCCTGGCCAAGGTCGGAGGTGAGCGTGAGGCGATGGAAGACGGCCTGGCGCAGGTCGGCATCGTGTCGTCGCTGTTCGAGCCGTCGTTGCTGAGCCTGCAAAACGTCACCTATGTTACACCTTTCGGTTCGCCCGACGTTGACCTGGTTCTGTCCACTGTTGACGGAATGCACGATGAAATCCCCGCCATGCGCAAGCTTTGGGAGGATCTTGATCTAGAGTACCTTGGCGGTGGTTTCGGACTGGAAGACTATCTGCTGATGACAACATTTCCCGTCACAAGCCTGGATGATCTTCAGGGGCGCAAGATCAACGCGCCCGGACCTGCGGTAAACTGGCTGAAGGATACGGGTGCAGTTGGAGTTTCGGGGAACCTTACGACCTATTACAACGACATCCAGTCCGGTGTCGCAGAGGGTGTTATCGTGTTCCCAACGGCGGCAGCGGCAGCCAAATTGCACGAAGTTGCCCCCTATGTGACGCGTGTGCATTTCGGTGCGCAGTTTGCTGGCGGCATCGTGGCGCAGAAAAGCTGGTTTGACGAACAGGATCCGGTGGTTCAGGCAGCCTTGCGTGACAGCGCCGATGTGTTTGCCGCAGACTATCGTTCGGGGCTGGAAACCCGTGTGGCCGGTGCATTCAAGGCAATGGAAGAAGGTGGAGCGCAGATCAGCGAATTGTCCGAAGAACAGCGTATTGCATGGGCGGACACCCTGCCGAATATCGCTATGGATTGGGCAAGAGATCTAGACAGCAAAGGATTGCCCGGCACAGAGGTTCTGACGACCTATATCGACCACCTCAAGGCTGCGGGCGTTTCGCTGCCGCGTGACTGGTCTGTTGAATGACACACGATGCAACATCAAGGGATAAGGCGCGCGGGCGCCTTGTCCGGACTGCGGACGCCGTCATGGGCACCGCCAACGTGATCGCGACCCTGTGGATACTCGGATTAATGGTTCTGATCGTCTGCGACATCCTTGGGCGCGAAACATTGGGCCGCCCAATCGCTGGGGTGCCCGAGATGGTGAAATATTCGATCGTCGGCATTGTTTTCCTTCAAATCGCCCACACCCACCGCAAAGGCGAGATGATACGCTCTGACGGAGTGTTGGGCGTGGCGCGCCGTCGCTGGCCCTCAGTTGGCCTGGTGATGGACCTTGTCGCACAACTTTGCGGTGCAGCTTTTGCCGCGACGCTCGCATGGGCGGTCTGGCCAAAGGCAGTACGCGCCTATGAACGCGGCGAAATGGAAGGCGTGCAGGGGCATTTCACACTGCCGGTCTGGCCCTTTCTGTCGCTGATCGTCCTGGGCTCCGTACTGCTGGCGCTGTCTTTTTTACTGACGGCCCTTGCAACATTAAATGAAAAGCGGGGCGTCTAGACATGGACCCGATTATCGTTGGGTATCTTTCGCTGGGTGCGATTGCCCTGGCCATTTACGCAGGTATTCATGTTGCCATCGCCCTGGCGGGCGTGTCTCTTTTTGGTGTCTGGGCCATCACGGGAAAGCTGTCGCTGGCGATGAATTTCGTGGCGCTTGCTGCAACAGACAGCATTGCAGATTACACATTCGGTGTTGTGCCGCTGTTTGTGCTGATGGGGCTGGCCGTATCGGAAAGCGGCATGGGACGTGACACCTTTGCCGTCATCTCGCGCGGGTTGCGGCGCTGGCGTGGCGGGCTGGGCGTGGCGACCGTGCTGTCGAACGCCGTGTTTGCGGCCATCACCGGAATCTCAATTGCTTCGGCTGCCGTGTTTTCAAAGATTGCCGTGCCGGAAATGGTGCGCGCAGGCACCAACCGCAGCATTGCGGTGGGCGTTGTGGCGGGGTCGTCGGTTCTGGGCATGCTTATTCCGCCGTCGCTTCTGTTGATCCTGTTTGCGATCCTGACGGATTCGTCCATCGGCGATCTGTTCATCGGTGGCATCGGTCCAGGAGTTCTGCTGGCGTTTGCCTATATCGTATATCTTAGCGGGCTCGGCATTGTGCGCCCGCATCTGTTCGACGGAATCAAGGCCCCCGAAGAGGTACAGCGCACGCCGGTTTGGGCCATTCTGCCTGTGTTCGGTCTGGCCACGCTGGTTCTGGCCGGAATCTACATGGGCTTTTTCACACCAACCGAAGCCGGAGCCGTGGGCGCCGCTGCGGCACTGGCCATCGGCTTCGCCATGCGCCGGATCGGAACGACTGCGGGATGGCGGATTGCGGTGCAGACCGGCCATATCACGGCAGCTGTGTGCTTTCTGATTATCGGGGCATCCATCTACAGCCGGATGCTGGCCTATTCGGGTTTGCCCGCGTCGATTACTGAAATGGCAATAAATTCCGGCATCGGGCCAACCGGTTTTCTGCTTATGTTCGCGGGTCTTCTAGTGCTGCTGGGCACGGTGCTGGACAGCTCTTCCATCATGTTGGTCACCGTGCCTCTGGCCTTTCCCGTGACCCAGCAAATGGGCATCGACATCGTGCATTTCGGCCTGATTACCGTGCTCGCCGTTGAAGTGGGCCTGCTGACGCCGCCGCTGGGTCTGTCTGTCTTTGTGGTTCACGCCACGCTCAAAGATACCGGCATCACCCTCGGCGAAGTCTTCCGCGGTGCGGCCCCCTTCGCCCTCATCATGGCGCTGACCCTGGTCGCGCTGGTCTTCATCCCTCAAATTGCGACTGGCCTCCTGGGCCGTTGAACAAGGATACGAAATGCAACTGATTGATCTCGCCCGACCTCTGGAAAACACCGAATATGCAGATCCGCCGGGATTGGCGCCTAAAATCACATACCTTGCCCATGATGAAACCGCTGATCAGGTGCTTTCGTTCTTTCCCGGTGTCGGTCGAGACGGCCTGCCGGGGGGCGAAGGTTGGGCGGTCGAACAGGTGACGCTTTCGACACACAACGGCACGCATCTTGATGCGCCTTACCATTATCATTCCACGATGGACGGCGGCCAGCGCGCCATCACCATCGACGAGGTGCCGCTTGACTGGTGTATCGGGCACGGCGTCAAGCTGGACTTCCGGTCGATGCCTGATGGCCACGTTGTCACTGCCAAAGAAGTGGAGGCCGAATTCGACCGGATCGGCCACAACTTGCAGGCGGGCGACATCGTTCTGGTCAACACCGGAGCGGCCGCCCATTACGGCACGCCCGCTTATGTCCCCAGCGGCTGCGGCATCGGGCGCGAAGCGACAAACTGGATGACCGCGCGTGGTATGCGCGTATGCGGCACCGATGCATGGAGTTGGGACGCGCCCTTTGTGCATACAGCAAAAAAAGTCGCGGAAACCGGCGACGCCTCCCTCATTTGGGAAGGGCACCGCGCCGGCATGGACCGCGCCTATTGCCACATGGAGAAGCTTGCCAATCTCGAAACCCTGCCTGCGACGGGGTTCGAGGTGCAGTGCTTTCCGGTCAAGATCAAAGGCGCCTCGGCAGGCTGGTGCCGCCCTGTCGCGATCATCAGGGATTAAGGAGTAATTTGCTATGAAACTTGCAACATTCGATAGCGGGCAGGGTCCGCGCCTTGGGGCGCTGACAGCGTCTGGAACAGACCTGATCGATCTCACCGCCACCGGGACGGCTGCGTTGGCGAACATGCAGTCGCTGATTGATGCCGGGACGGAGGGTCTCGCTGCCGCGCGTGAAGCGCTGGATGCAGCGGGCGTTTCGGTGTCGCTGGCCGATGTGCGGCTGTTGGCACCTTTGCCATGCCCGCAACAGATCCGCGACGCATCCACCGCGCCACGTCACATCGCACATGCTCCGGTCGGCATGCGCCGCCTTGCGGCCGTCATGGCAGGCGAACCTGATCCCGGTCATGCAGAAGGTTCGGTTCCCGATATCTACAAGGCACAACCAATTTTCTACATCACCAACCGTTTCAGCGTCGCCGGACATGGCGACACGATCGTCTGGCCGGACTATTCCAGCTATATGGATTATGAACTGGAAGTCGCCGTCGTCATCGGCAAGGGCGGGCGTGACATCGCGGCTGATGATGCGTTGGGCCACATCTTCGGGTTCACCATCTTCAACGATTTTTCGGCCCGCGATACGCAACTGCGCGAGATGCAAGGCATGCTTGGCCCCGCCAAAGGTAAAAGTTTCGACGCTGGCAACGTGTTCGGCCCGTGGATCGTGACCACGGACGAGATTGCGGATTACCGAAACCTGCGCTGCGTGGCCAAGATCAACGGGCGCACGGTCACTGACAGCCGTCTGGGTGAGATGCTCCACGGGTTCGAGGACATGATCGCCTTTATCTCGAATGCTGAGACCCTGCACGCAGGCGAAATCATTGGAGGGGGCACGGTCGATGACGGTTGCGGTTTGGAGCGGTTCGAGTTTCTGGCAGACGGTGATGTTGTGGAACTCACAGTCGAGGGCATAGGTACGTTGACGAATACAGTTGTGCGCAACAGTTGAAACTAGCCTTTCACCAGAGGCCCCGCGGTCACCGATGCGGGCGGAGCCTCTGGCTGTATTTTCCTATGCCCAGCGGGGCAAAACATCTTAACCCGATCAGCATCCAATGTCTGCTTCACGTGCTGATGTTAGGCTTTTGCTAGATCGGCAGCAGCGCCAAAAAGCTTTTGATTTTCGTGTCGGATTGACCCACTTTTCAGTTGGTGCTCACCCATCTGAAACATGAAATCTCATGAAAGCCAGACGGGATTGTTGATATCGGTCGGTCACGGCGTTTCAGAAGCAGGATCATTTCCTCGTAGAATTCAACAGATCCCCCTCATGGAATCATCCTGCGCACAAACCTGCCGGGCAGTGGACAGCGCAGCCTGCATCACCAAAAACAAGCAGCGTAATCAATCACACAACCGAACCAGAGCCTCCAATGTTCAAGCCGTTCTGATGTCCTATTTCATGTGGCGACGGATAGGCGATCCAGTTCATTCAGACTCTTTACGAGTGTGGTTGCGAACAGGGTTAATATTCCGGTCAGTTTCGCGTGCATAAACTTGCAGCCAGTTCACAAAAACCTTTGTTGCAAGCTTGGCCCGAGAGGCATGATTGACAGCGACATAGTACTCGAAACCGTCAATAGGCGACACTGATAGGCTTTGGTGGGTCCCTGCAGCAAGCCGATCCGCCGCAAGGATGTTACTGCACAACAACAGTCCCAAGCCCTGATCCAATGCTTCGAAGGCCGAAGATTCATCGCTACAGTTCAAGACGCTCGCCACCTCGAAACTCTGCGTGGCGTCATTCGCCCAACGCGCCCAAACCGGTCCATTCAAATCCTTGTTGTTCCAATTGAAGCCAATCACCGGATAGGTGCCAGAACCCTGTTCGACAACATCCTTGCGACCGATTGGTGTATAGGTATCCGCGAACAGAATGTTGTCCGTTGCACCCCTGGGACACCGACCGTACCGGATCGCCACGTCCAGCCGGTCGGTTGACAGGTCCCGCACCGCATCGTCGGTGATAAGCTCGACTTGGATCTTGGGATTTTCGACCAGAAAATGCGACAGCCGGGGCAGCAACCAGTTGTCGGCAAAGGCCCGCGTTGTGGTGACCCGCAAGACGTTCTGTTCAATGTCCACATTGAGAACCGAAAAAGCATCGGCCAACAGGTCGAAACCGTCGCGCAGTTTCGGAAACATTTCCGCGCCCGCAGGGGTCAATGCGATGTCGCGCGGATTTCGCACAATCAATTTGAAGCCCAGATAGCTTTCCAGATGGCGGATCTGATGACTGACGGCTGTCGTGGTCACACCCAGTTCGTCCGCGGCGGCGGAAAAGCTGAGGCAGCGCGCAACCGCCTCGAAGGCGCGGATCGAATTCAGGGGCGGAAGCCGTCGCATCCTTTGTCCTTCATGAAGTTTTTCTCAAGCCCCCCTGAGATAAACGAATTTGTCCCGAAAGGTGCGTTTGGCAGAGGGTGGCAGCCACAAAACAGGGAGAAAAACGATATGTCAAATTTTCAATTCTCACGACGTGCGCTGCTGAAAAACGGGCTGACTGCGGGCGCGGTTCTGGCCGCCCCTTCGGTTGTGCGGGCCCAAGAGGTGCGCGAGTTGACCATGCTGACATGGGCAGGCCACGCCGATCCCGAGGTCGTCGGCCCGTTTGAGCAGGCACATAATGTCCGTATCCGCGCCAAGGAATATGTCGGCGGTGACCAGATGCTGGCGCAATTTGCCCAATCTCCGGTTGGCACCTACGACGTTATTCTGGCCGACGCCGAATATGTCTCGCAGCTGTATCAGGCCGATTACATCGAGCAACTGGACCCGGCGGATTACCCGTTTGATGATTTCTTTCCCGAGTTCCAGAAGTTCGAAGGCCATTGGTACGACGACAGGCTTTACGCGGTGTTCCTGCGCTTTGGCTTTCTTGGGCTATCGCACAATCTGGACGCGATCAGCGTATCAGAGGCGCGGAACTACAAGGCGATGTGGCAGGAAAACCTCCGCGGTAAGGTCGGGCAATTCGACTGGCATCTGCCCAACTTTGGCACAATGAGTCTGATCGAGGGCAATGCGGCCCCCTTTGATCTGGATGCCGGCGCCTGGCAGCAGGTGCAGGATGCGGCGTTGACGCTGCGGCCCCAGGTGCGGGGGTTCTATGACTACGGCGGCACGCTGTCTGCCCTGCGCTCGGGCGAGGTGGCGGCGATACCGGGAATTGGCGACTGGATCACCGGCGTCTTGCAGCGTGACGGGGCCAATGTTGCCACCACCATTCCCGAACAGGGCGGTCTGCAATGGACCGAATCCTTGTCAATCGGCAAAGGGTCTCGCAATCAGGATCTGGCCAAGGAATTCATCCGCTACATGATGAGCCCGCGCGGCCAGGTGGCGACAGCCACGCTCAAGGCATATCCCGCGATGGTGCCGACGCGGGCGGGCTGGGCGATGCTGAACGAGACCAACCCGAATGAGGCCGCGCGCCAAAACATGAACCTGGCCGGGGCCAACGCGCTCGATGAAATCCGCGCCGGGCGCATTCAGCTGCGACGCCTCCCCGTCCAGCAATCGCTGGAAAGCTGGAACGACGCCTGGGTGCGCTACAAAAACGCCTGAGCCGTGCCGCCAAGGGTCCGTCCCCGCACCGCCACTGACAGGCGCGGGACGGGCCGCCCTTCTTTCAAAGGAAATCCGATGTCTGTCTTATCCGCAAAGCTGGGATTGCGCCGGCGTGGGTGGTTTGCCCTTTGGGCCGCCCCGCTGCCGGTCTGGTTCGCGCTGTTCTTTCTGGGTCCGATGCTGCTGCTGATCGCCATGTCGTTCTGGTCGGTGCAGAACTACCGCCTGACTCCCGACTTTTCGCTGTCGGCCTGGACTTATGTGCTGTCGCTCGATTTTCTGTGGTCCACCTTCTGGCGCAGCTACGGGCTGTCCCTGCTCAGCGCTGTTCTGGTGTCGCTGCTGGCCTTTCCGGCCTCTTACGCGATGGCCTTTCTGATCTCGCCTGCCAGAAGGCTGACCTTTCTGGGGCTCGCCCTGGCACCGTTTTTCACCAGCTATCTGGTCAGGATCTATTCGCTGCAGGTATTTCTGGGCGAAGGCGGTGTGCTGCCGCAATTGTTCCACAGCGTCGGCCTGTCCGGGGCCAGCCTGCTGAACAGCTATACCGCGCTGTTTCTGGGCCACGCGACCCTGACCCTGCCGGTGGTGCTGGTGCTGCAAACGCTGGCACTGGGCAATGTCGACCGTACCGAGATGTCGGCGGCGGTCAATCTGGGCGCGCGTCCGTTGCAGGTCTTGCGGCACATCATCCTGCCCGCCGCCCGTCCGGGTCTGACCCTTGGCGTGCTGTTTGCCTTTTTGCTGAGCTATGCCGAATTCGTCAGCGCCACTTATCTGGGCGGCGGTGTCTTCCAGACCCTGCCGATCCTGCTGACCGACCTGATCCGGGGCGGGCAACAATGGCCCCGCGCGGCGGTGGTATCGCTGCTGATGATGGCGGTGCTGCTGCTGACATCGCTGGTCACCGTGGCCTGGGCCTATCGCCAGAAAGGAAACTGAGATGAACACCCATCTGAAACACGCGCTGCCCGCATGGGTCTGGTTCACAGGGCTGATGCTGGTCTTTGTGATCCTCTATGCGCCGATCCAGTCTGCGTTAGTCTTTTCCTTCAGCGCCGACAGATTTCCCAGCCTCGACATCACGCGGTTCAGCACGAAATGGTACGCCCAGGTCTTTGCAGATGCCCGTGTGCTGGAGGCTTTGAAAAACAGTCTGACCATCGCGCTGAGCACGGCGCTGGTTGCCACCACGCTGGGCTTTGCTGCCCCCTATGCCGACTTCCGGTTCCGGTTCTTCGGACAGCGCATGGTGCTGGCTCTGGCACTGCTGCCGCCGACGGTGCCGATTGTGGTGCTGAGCCTTGCCATGCTGGCGTTCTTTTCGCGGGTCGGGCTGTCGGGCACGGTGGGGGCGATCATCGTGGCCCATGTGGTTGTCGCCACGCCTTTTGCAATGGCGATCTGCCGTCTGCGGCTGGAACAATTGCCGCAGGAGTATGAGACCGCCGCGCAAAACCTGGGCGCGACGCCGGGGCAGGCCCTGCGCCTGATCGTGCTGCCGCATGCGGCACCTGCCATCGGGGCGGCGGCGCTGATCACCTTTGCCGTGTCGCTGGATGAATATGCCATCGCCTGGTTTGTCGGCGGGTTGGAACAGACCGTTCCCGTCACGGTGCTGAACACATTGCAAGGACAGGTCGACCCGACCATCCATGTGATCGGCACGCTGGCCTTTGCCGCGACGCTCAGCCTGGTCTTTGCCGCGCAGCTGTTGCTGTTGCGCAGCACGAAATCCCACAAAAACAAGGAGGTGTCGCCATGACCCAACCGCTTCTGGAATTGCACAACCTGAACAAATCCTACGGCACCTTCGCGGCCGTCAAGGACATCGACCTGAGTGTGGATGCGGGCGAGTTTCTTGCCATCATGGGCCCCTCGGGCTGCGGCAAGACGACGACATTGCGCATGATGGCGGGGCTGGAGGAGCCGACGCGTGGCGATATCCGGCTGGAGGGTCAGCAGATCAACGACCTGCCGGTCTGGCAGCGCGAGACGCCGCTGGTCTGGCAGAATCTGGCGCTGTTTCCCTATATGACCGTGCGGGAAAACGTCGAATTCGGCCTGCGCATGAAGAAGGTGCCTGCCCCCGAACGGCAACGGCGCTGTGCCGAATGGCTGGACCGGCTGGGCATTGCGGGGTTTGCCGACCGCAATGTGGCCAAGTTGTCCGGCGGGCAGCGGCAGCGTGTGGCGCTGGCGCGCTCACTGGTGTTGCAGCCCAAGGTGCTGCTGCTGGATGAGCCGCTGTCGGCGCTGGATGCGCATATGTCGATCCGCATGCAGGGCGAGCTGAAGCGGTTGCAGCGCGAGCTGGGCATCACCTTTGTCTATGTGACCCACAGCCATTCAGAGGCCTTTTCGCTGGCTGACCGCGTGGTGATCATGAACGCGGGCCGGATCGAGCAATTGGGCACCCCGCAGGACATCTTCCTGCGGCCCCGCTCGCGGTTCGTTGCGCAGTTTGTCGGCGGTATCAGCCTTTTCAGCGGCATGCTGAAAACCACCAAAGAGGGCAAGATCGGGATCGACAGCGCGGATGGGTTGCTGCAGATCGCGGACCCGGCCAGCGCGCAGAGTGGCACCAGATGCGACCTCGCGGTGCGCGCCGACCGGATCAATGTGACCACCCAGCCCGGTTGGGGCACCAACGAGGTGCCCTGCACCCTGATGTCGGAAGAATTTGCGGGGGCCGTCGTCAACCTGCATCTGGAAACGGCGGCAGGCACCGGGATTGTCGCCCAGCTTCAGCAGCGCGATCTTGAGCGGCTGTCGGCACGGGCGGGGCAGCAGGTCTATGCCTCATGGCACCCCGAGGACGGGGTGCTGCTGGGGGCCCCTGCGTTGAAGGCGGTGGCGTGATGGCCCTGCCGGTTGACCGGGCGCTGGCGGCGGCGCGGGCTGCGCCCGATGTCTTTCTGACGGTCACCGGGGAACGCGCAAGGCGCGAGGCCGACCGCCTCGCAGCACCAAGCCGGCAAGGGGCGCTCTATGGGGCCACGGTGTCATGGAAGGACATGATCGCACTGGCAGGTGTCGTGACCACGGCGGGGTCGAAAACCCGCCTGAACACACCCGCCGCATCCGAAGACGCCGAGGTTGTGCGCCGTGCGGCGGCGGCGGGGTTGATCACCATCGGCACCACGAACCTGTCGGAATTCGCCTTCTCCGGCATCGGCCAGAACCCGCATTTCGGCACTCCCCTGATCGCGGGGCGGGTGCCGGGCGGGTCCTCTTCCGGGGCGGCGGCATCGGTGGCGCGTGGCTTGGTGCGGCTGGCAGTAGGGACCGATACTGCCGGGTCCTGCCGCGTTCCGGCAGCGTTTCACGGGCTATTCGGCTTTCGCCCCACGCGCGGGCGGTATCCGATGACAGGCGTGCTGCCGCTGGCGCCGGATTATGACACCGTTGGGCTGATGACCTGCACTGCCCGTGATCTGCTTGATCTGGATGCGGTGCTGAGTGCCGAGACGGATGAACCCGAAAGCGCGCCGCAGATATGGCTGGACCAATTTGCGACGGCGCAGGCCACATCGGAAGTTGCCGCTGCGGTTCGCAATGCCGTGGAAACCGCGCGCGGCCAGGGGTTTGCCATGGCACAAAAGCCGCGAAGCCTGCTGTCGGATGCGATGGAGCTGATTGCCCACCACGGCTGGCCCGGTGGGGCCGATGCCGCAGCACTTTACCACGACCTGCGCCGGTCCGAGGCCTTTGCGCTGGTTGACCCGTTGGTGGCCGCGCGGCTGCAGAGGGCGGCGCGGCTGGCACCTGACGAAATGGCAAGGCTCCGCGTCAGCGCGGCAAATCTGCGCAGACTCTGGCCCGCCCCCGATACCCTCATCGCCCTGCCAACCGTGCCTTTTGGCGCGCCATTTGCTGAACCCTTGCTGTCCGATCCCGAAACCTATGCGCGCATTAATCAACAGGTGCTGAGCCTGACCATGCCCGCCAGCCTGCTGGACCTGCCCGCTGTCACGCTGCCTGTCGGGCAGAGCGCTGTGGGGCAGTGGATCGGCTTGCAACTGGTCGGCGCGCCCCATTGTGACCGTGCGCTGTTGATGGCCGCCTGCAGGCTGGAACGCGCCCTAGGCTTGAAAGGACTTTGCCCATGATCCGCAACCCGATCCCCTGGCCCAATGGCGCGCGCTGCGCCTGTGCCATCACCTTTGACGTCGATGCCGACAGCCTGATCCACATCGCGCGCCCGACCGACAGTCACCGGCGGTTGTACCCCATCAGCATGGGCCGCTATGGCCCCAACGCCGGGGTGCCGCGGATTCTGGAAACCTATCGCAGGCTGGGATTGAAACAGTCGTTTTTCATGCCCGGCTGGGTGATGGAAACCTATCCCGAAACCGTCGAGGCGATTCTGAAAGACGGCCATGAAATCGGGCTGCATGGCTATCTGCACGAGGACCCTGCAGAGATGTCCGATGCCGAGCAGAGCTATTGGTTCGAACGCGCGCTTGATGTTCACAAATGCGCCACCGGCCAGAGCCCGCGCGGCTACCGCGCGCCAGTCTACAACGTCACGCCAAAGGTGATCGACCTGGCCATCGCCCATGGGATGACCTATGATTCATCCATGATGGCCGACGACCTGCCCTATGTCCTGTCCGCGGCCAAAGGGGATCTGATCGAAGTCCCCGTCCACTGGGGCAGCGACGACTGGCCCCCCTTCGCCCATTATGCCGAGATCGGCTATATGATGCCTGTGATGAGCCCCGAGCAGGGGCTGGAAGCCTCCTTTGCCGAGTTCGAGGCGCAATATGAAGCGGGTGGATTGTGGGTCGGGATCTGGCACCCGTTCCTGACCGGGCGGCTGGCGCGCTGGCGTGTGGTCGAACGCTGGCTGGAACGTGTTCTGTCCCGCCCCGATGTCTGGTTCGCCCCTCTGGAAGACATTGCCGCACATGTACTGCAGTTGCGCGACAGCGGTGCTTGGATACCGCATGTGGAACCGGCAGCGCCCTATCCCTCGGCCGTCTTTCAAGGAGTATCAAGATGAGCGATTTCTCCCTTCCCTTTGACCCCGCCCGCCCCGATGGCAGCAACCCTTCGGCCATTGAAACTCTGGGTGATCTGGGTCGGCCGCATCTGGACACTGCCTATGATGTGCCCGCACGTCAGGGCCGTGCCGTCCGCGTGGAACGCGGGCAGATGCTGACCGTTACCAACACCCACGGCAGTCAGGTGGCGGATTTCTGGGCCTTCAGCGCCGCCGACCCCGGCGAGCATCTGTCGATGGAACATATGCGCCCGAACCTGCGCAAACTCTGCCCTTCTGCCGGTGATGCGCTGGTGACCAACCGCAGGCGGGCGATCCTGACCCTGGCCTCTGACAGTTCCGAGGGGGTGCATGACACGCTTGTCGCCTCCTGCGACATTCACCGGTATCACGAGTTGGGCCATCAGGGGTATCATGACAATTGCACCGACAATCTGCGCATGGCAATGGCGGCGATTGGCGTGACCTTGCCGCAGGTGCCCTGCCCGTTCAACCTGTGGATGAATACGCCCGCCCGCGCAGGGGGCGAGATGGTCTGGCTGCCGCCGGTTTCGCGGGCCGGTGACGCGGTGATGTTCCGGG
Organism: Pseudosulfitobacter pseudonitzschiae; assembly: GCF_900129395.1. Classification (GTDB taxonomy): domain Bacteria; phylum Pseudomonadota; class Alphaproteobacteria; order Rhodobacterales; family Rhodobacteraceae; genus Pseudosulfitobacter; species Pseudosulfitobacter pseudonitzschiae. Next base: position 322 of record NZ_FQVP01000007.1, on the reverse strand, counting down.
CTGAGATGGACCTGATCGCCGTGGTCTCCGCCTGTCCGATGGATCTGTTGCCGATCAATGGCGCAGATGCGGTGCCGCGCAGCCTGTCGCTGACCGTCTCAGCTGCCTGATTCAGCTTAGCTGTCTGAGTTTACCTGTGTTGCTTCCAGAGTGCTTCCAGTTGGCGCACGGCAACGCAAAAGCCCCGCGTGAAGCGAGGCGTAAGGTGTTGTAATCTATGCTGGAATTTGGTTGCGGGAGTAGGATTTGAACCTACGACCTTCAGGTTATGAGCCTGACGAGCTACCGGGCTGCTCCATCCCGCGCCAGATGGTTTTTGGTG
>NZ_FQVP01000022.1 GCF_900129395.1 Pseudosulfitobacter pseudonitzschiae | reverse complement strand
GTCGCCCGTCATTTGCTCTGAGAGCGCCTCCCATTTGGCAACGGGCGTGCAGCCAAGACTCGAATGAATGCTGTTGTTGTAACGGCAGATTTCCAAAGCAAACCAACGATCGAATTCGCTCAACGTCATCGTGGCCATGCCTTCGGCATCATAGTCGCCCTTGGTCGCGATCGAGGATTGCGTTGTTCCCGGCAACAGGTGGACGGCCCCCATCATCGTCCCGATCAAACGTTCGATGTGACCTCCGAAGTGAGGACTTCCCGGCGGCCGATAGACCAGATCGATCCCCCATTCCGCGCATGCCGAACGAAAGGCCCGCGACCGGAAATCGCGGCCATTGTCGACGTGGAGGCTGAGCGGTTTGCCCTGTGCGGGCCAAGGAATATTGCACGCCAATTCCGTCAGAAGTTCCGCCTTGGGGGCCACCGCCTGTGTCAGGCAAAGCGCCACTGACAGTCGCGAAGGCGCCTCGAGAGAAGTGTAGTATCCGGTTACCATCCGCGTTGCGATGTCGATCGCCAGCGTGACCCAAGGCCGCCCAATTGGTTGGCGTTCAAAGCTGTCGACAAGAATGATGTCCGCCGGCGTATGATCAATTTGGACGATCTCCAGTGGCACACTGGCCTTGTTCTCACCTGTGACCGGCGCAAATTTCTGGCGGGCAACCTTTGCGCCCTCTCGTGCCTTCGCAACTTCGCGGGCATCCATCGCATCCAGGCGACGCTGAACCGTCCGCCGTGTCGGCGCCTGCAAGCCCTGTTGCCAGCACACACTGCGGATTTCTGTCACGACGCGCGACAGGCTCGAACGCTCCCGGCGCAAAAAATAACGGCGAAGGTGCTCTTCGATCACCGCTTCGACTTTGCTGGATATCAAGAGCGTCCCGGTCGGGCGGCCCCGTTTCCGCGGCGCCAGAGCGCTGGTGCGCCCACCCTCTTCCGCCAACCGCTTTATCCAACGCCAGACCGTCGCCCTGCTGACACCAAGCTCCCAAACGGCGTCATTGATGCCACTTTCCAGACTGCCAGTCCCTTTGAGAAAGGCCTGAACAAGGGGACGCAGCACCGCGGCTCTGCGCGCTTCTTCAGCACCAACGGCAACGGAGTCTTCGCCATCATCATCCATCGATATTTGCCGCAAATGTCTGTGAACCCTGTCTCAGGTTTAAGAGCAAAAATATCGGAATTAAAGGCAAAATCTCATATTTAAGGGCAAAGCACAGCTGTTGATTTCGTTGGATTTCTCATCTCACAATTAAGGGCTACGCGACAATCACGGATTGCGGGCGATCTGCTTCTGCGGCAATGGAGATGCGCACATCCGCAGTCATCCCGGGCAGAAGACGCGGGTCGATATCACCCGTGATCGCAAATTCCACGTCGTAGGTCTGCGCCGTCCGGTCGGCATCGGTCGCAAACGAGCGAAGCACCAGAGGCGCGGTGTAACCCGGAACAGCCGGAAAAGTTGCAACGATCTCGAAGGCATCGGGTGCCGACCGCGCAATGGCCGCAAGTTCCTCTGGCAGGGAGATCACGAGCCGCATCTCGCTGACATCCTGTAGACGCGCGACAGGCGCGGCCGACGTGACGTTGACATATTCTTCAACGAAGGTGCGCGCCACAATCGCGTCGAATGGCGCGACGATTTTCGTTTGGGACAGGCGCCGCTCTGCCTCGCGGAGCGCGACTTCTGCCTGGACGAACTGCGCGCGGGCCGTGTCGAGGCGCGCGTCGGACGCCACGCCACGATCGGCGAGGTCCGAGGCGCGCGCGAGTTCGGAATTCGCCAGGTCGTAGGACGCCTGAGCCCGGTCGACGGCGAGTTCGAAATCGATTTGGTCGAGCTCCGCGATCACCTCGCCCTCGCGAATCGTGTCGCCGGGCTCAACCTCAAGGCGAATGATCTGCCCGGGTATCTGAAACGCAAGGTCCACCGTTCGAGCAGGTTCGACGCGGCCTGCAACGCTGCGAGACTGACTTACGACGCGATTGAGCGCACGGGTCACTTCGACCGTGACTGGTCGCTCCACGTTCGCTGCAGGCCTTGTATCGACTTCTGCCTCCAGGGTGTCCGTCGCGGTCTGGGCCAGCACATCGGTCAGGAACGGCGAAACAAACGGGACGGCAACGGCCGACACGGCCGCTACCGCAATAACAAAAACGATCCGCTTCAAACTTCGTGTCTCTCTATTCGAGTTCATTAATCATGGCCCTCAATTGCTCGATGACGCGTCCCCTGAGATCCGCGCCACCGTCGGGAAGGCCCAGAAGTTTCTGGAACCGAAGTCCCTGGATCGCTAGGACGACAACCATAGCACCCGGAGTGTCTTGTGTGTCGGACAGGATACGCTCAAGGTCGCCGGTCAGTTCAGCCCGTAGCGGATCGAGCAGCCGCGGATCTGACGCGGCAGCCGCGAGAATCGCCATCGAGAGGTCGTCATCGACGGCTCTGGCTTGCACGATTGCTTCCAGGTGCCCACGCAGGGTGCGGGATCTGCGATCTTCCGGGACTGATGCCAGGCGTTCGTGATGTTCTGCGAGCATCTCATCAAGCAGCCCGGCAAGAAGCGCTCTCTTGGTCGGAAAATTGTATAAGACCCCGCCTTTACTGAGATCGGCCTCACGCGCGACGGCGTCGATCGTAATCTTTCCCGCGCCCTCTCTGTGCGCAATTGCCCGCGCAGCGCCGAGGATCCTTGGTGACGCATTCTTTGCCTGCATTTTGGATTGTATGGTCATTATTCACTGTCCATTCGGCAATTTTATTGAGAGATGTGGAGCACTGCCCCGTTGTCGGAAAGCAAGGTCAGTTCAGAGCTCTACTCTATGTCCGCTCCCGTAGAGTCGCAGGAATGCAGTGACTGCATCGGCCGCATGCTTGTCCCGCTCGACTGTTCTTTGCACGGCCAGCAGGCGTGGCATCAACAGTCCAGAAACGCAAAGATGTATGAAGTGATCCGCAACACGCGGGGGGTTGTCGATCTCAAGCGCGCCTTCCCGGGAAAGGCGTTCCAGAACTTTACTGATGAGTTCGCGTGCCCGTTTCGGTCCGGCACGAAAATACACCTCCCCGACCTCGGGAAGCATCTCGGTGGCACCGATACACGTCCGCAGAAGGCGGATGTAGGTTTCGTCCAGAACGAGATCGATCATGCGCAGGGCAAGTTTTTCCAACTGGGCGCGCGGCTCGGGACCTGCGGACAAGGGTCGGAGGATCTCTTCCGCAAGCCGACCGCATTCGGATTCCACGACGCTCAGAAACAGCTGCTCCTTGGTCGGGAAATACGAATACATTGTTGCCTTCGACACTTTCCCTTCGGCGGCAATGGCATCGACGGTGGCGCCTTCATAACCGCACCGGAAGAAGACCTCCCGCGCGCCGAACAAAACCTCGGCCATTTTTCTCTCGCGCATCTCGCTCTTCCTGTCCTGTGCAGCATTGCGGGATTTCAAACTTGACTGTACCGTCTAGTCGGTACAGTAAATTGATTTTTATGTGGCGGCAAGCCGCAAACCTGGGCGGATCGTTCGGAGTGAGTGCCGCCTGTCAGGCATACCCAACGCGGCTTTCAATTCGTCATGAGCTTCGGGCCGTGCTCCGTTCGCGGTGCTTTCTGGCGCGGGATTATTCCGCGAACAGGACGGACGTCATCATTCCGCCGAGCGTGCCGTCCCGTCGAAAGCACCCTCCGCCTCCCAGCGGCGTGCAATGGATCCAAGGGTGTCCAGCACACCGCGCAGCTCCGCGCCGCGTTCAGTCAGCCCGTATGTGACAGCGGGCGGGATGGTCATGGCCTGCTCGCGCCAGACCACGCCGGCATGTTCCAGCATTCTCAGCCTCTCAGTCAGGACCCGGGTGGAAATTCCAGGCACCAGCCGTTTGGTCGCGCCGAAACGCTGTGGACCCTGTTCGGACAGAACCCAAAGGATATAAATCGTCCAAGGTCCCGTGATGACACGCAGCAGCGCCTCCATCGGGCAGGAAGCTGGTTGGACGCTTTTCATTGTGGATAGCCCTCGCAGCCCACGAAAGTAAGTTACTTTTAAGTGCCTACTTTAACTGATGAAGCAAGGCACCTAATGATACTATATGGAAAACGGCAGCCTAACAACCCGCCGAAAACCGGGAGAGCGGCAGTGAGTGACAACGTGGCAAAATATGTCTACTGGATCGCGACCGGCCTTGTGGCATTGGTCTATCTGGGTGCGGCGGCCTTCTACATCTCATCCCACGACATGGTCGCGGGCATGTATCGCGAGGTGTTGGGCTATCCCACATACATCATCTGGCCACTCGCAATTTTGAAGATCGTCGGTGCCGTTGTGATCCTCTGGCGCCCTTCGGCGGTGCTGGCAGATTGGGCCTATGCGGCAATGTTCTGGCATCTGGTGCTCGCCTTCGGGGCCCATGTGGGCGCAGGCGATCCGGGTTGGTCGCCGGCTCTGGCGACCTGGGTACTCCTGATCGTCTCGTGGCTGACCGCCAATCGCGTGCGTGCGGTCAAGTCGGCCTATGCACCGGCAGTTCCGGCAGCGCCAATCTGATCTGCTGCGGAGTTGCCACGGGGGTGCCCATAGCCTCGGACTTGGGTTTAAAAGGACGACAACATGACTGAAAAGCAGCCGACATTGTTTGTTCCCCATGGGGGTGGCCCCTGTTTCTTCATGGACTGGAACCCGCCTGACGCCTGGGATCGGCACCGCAAATTCCTTGAGGACTTGCCTGCGAGCCTGCCGGCAAGGCCCAAGGCGCTCCTCGTGATCTCGGGCCATTGGGAAGAGCGGGTCTTTACCTTGCAGACCAACCCCGCCCCGCCTCTGCTGTTCGACTATCAGGGATTTCCGCAGCATACCTATCAGCTAACCTGGCCCGCGCCGGGCGAGCCCGCGCTGGCGACCCGCGTACGCGCACTTTTAGAAGACGCGGGATTCCAAACCGGGGCCGATGCTGCGCGTGGCTTCGATCACGGGGTATTCGTTCCACTAAAGGTGGCTTTTCCTGAGGCCGACATCCCCACCGTCCAATTGAGCCTGCGCGACGATCTCGACCCCGAGGCGCATCTTGCCGTCGGTCGCGCGTTGGCGCCCTTGCGCGACGAAGGGGTGCTGATCATCGGATCCGGCAATACCTATCATAACATGGGCAAGATGATGCGGGCGATGAGGGGCGGACCGGACGGCCCGGTGAACGGCGGAGACTTTGACCGATGGCTCACGAGTGCGGTGACCCATGAAGACCCCGCAGTGCGCCATGCCATGCTGGCCGAGTGGGATCAGGCGCCCGGCGCACGCGATGCCAATCCGCGCGAGGAACATCTGATCCCGTTGCACGTCGTGGCCGGGGCTGCGCTTGCGGATCGGGGGGAGAAGACCCTCGAGGATCACGTGTTGGGCGCGGTCGAAAGCGCGTTCAGATTTGGATAGGACCAACCATGAGCTTCGAACTTCCCCCGCGGCAGGGCCCGCGCCCCGACACCACCGATTGCGCCCCGCATGAGCAGGTGTCGCAGAACTCCTCGGCAGAGATCCACGCATTTTTCAAGGAGAAGGCCTTCGCCCTGCCCTTCGTCGAGCGCTGCCGGTCGGGCATCTCGGTGCCCGGCGCCGAAGCACTGGTCTTGCCGGTGGCGCATGCCTGCGGCCCGCGTGAAGCCTTCATGATCGGACGCGAATTTGCCCATGTGCATCCCTCCTATGACGGTTCGTCGCACATGATGCTGCCGCTGGCGGCGGTCGATGAACTCATCGCCAAGGGATGGGGCGAACCGCACCCGATGGCGTCGGCCGGACACATCCCGGCAAATGCCGTCATGGCCTTTGCGCCGCGCGATGGGTCAGAGGTCGACGTCATGATCAAAATCCTGACAACGAGCTGGGACTTCGCCCGCGGCAAGCTGGCCAACCCCGCGCAGGTTCACATCCACGGCTGACTCTCTCTCAAAGAACAGGAATACGCCCATGGCAAGCTTTCAGAACGGACCATTTATCGTCACAGGCGCCTCCGGCCAGCTTGGACGCCAGGTAATCGATCAACTGATCGAGGCGGGCGCCGGTCCGATCATCGCGGTCACGCGCAACGCCGACAAACTCGCCGAGTTCAGGGACAAGGGGGTGGATGTTCGCCAAGGCGATTTCAACGCGCCCGAAACACTGGGTCCGGCCATCGCGGGCGGCAAGCGGATCCTGATCATCTCCACCGACGATCTGGAGCCGGGCAAACGGCTCGCGGCTCATTCCAATGCGATCACCGCCGCACGCGAGGCGGGTATCGACCACATCGTCTATACCTCGCTTGCCAGCCCGGTACCCGAAAGCCCCATCACTTTCAGCAAGGATCATCAGAACACCGAGAAGCTGATCGAGCAAAGCGGCGCCAGCTACACGATCCTTCGCAACAACCTTTACACGGATCTGTTGCTTATGAGCGGACCGCAGGCGATCGACATGGGGCAGCTCTTTGCCGCGGCAGGGGACGGACGGGCGAGTTACGTCACGCGCGCCGACTGCGCCCGCGCCGCCGCTGCCGCGCTGATGAATGCGACCGACCGCGAGGTCCTGGACATCACCGGGCCCGAATCCACCGGCCAGGCCGATATCGCGGCGCTTTTGTCGGACATCGCCGGCAAGGACATCCCCTACGTTCCGATGCCGGCCGAAGACATGGTGCAGGCGATGATCGCAAATGGCCTGCCCGAGTTCATGGCGCGTGTTTTCGTCTCTTTCGACCAGGCAATCGCCGAAGGCTACCTTGATGTGGCCAGCGACGATCTCAAGACGCTCACCGGCAAGTCCGGACAGTCGGTTACCGATTTCCTGACCGAAAACCGGGCGGTGCTTCTTCGGGCGCCGCAGTAACTATAGAGGCGGACAAAATCATGAAACTCTACAACGCGAATTTCTCGCCCAATGCGCTGCGTGTGCGGGCGGTGGCACACGAACTGGGCGTGGACCTCGAAATCGTCCAGGTCGACATCCGGGCCGGGGACAACCGCGCGGCGGAATTTCTCGCTCGCAATCCCAATGCAAAGGTGCCCGTTTTGGAGGACGGGAATTTCGTGCTTTGGGAATCCCGGGCAATTTGTGCCTATCTGGCGGGGCTTCGGCCCGAGGCGGGCCTCTATCCTGAGGGCCGCAAGGCGCGGTCCCTCGTCGATCAATGGACCTGGTGGCAAGCGATCCACCTTGGCCCGGCGATGCAGAAATTGTCCTTTGAGCTGTTTCTCAAAGAGAAATTCGGCATGGGCGATCCCGATCCGACTGTGGTCGAAGCGGAACGAAAAGCCACAGATCAGTTCCTTGCCGTTCTGGAAACCGGACTCGACGGCAAGGACTGGATCGCAGGCGCACTCAGCCTTGCCGACTTCTATCTTGCGACCACCTTCATGTATCGCGATCAAGCGGGGATTTTACTGGACCAGTACCCAGGAGTTGCGAGTTGGATCGACCGGCTAGAAGCGCGTGACAGCTGGCAAGAGGCTGTGGCACCCCTAAGGGCGCTTTTCCGCTGACGTCGTGATCCAGGGGGTAACATACCCCTGACGAGTGCCGAGGTTGACGATACGGTCGGCCGTTGTCATCGCTTTGATCTGATCGTGGGTCAGAAAGTCAACTGACCCAGCCTCCCGATCAGGTCATCCAGTTCGCGGATCATCCGCTCACCTGACAGTGAGCGATCCACCACAGTGGCCGCCAAGGCTTCGCGCGTGCAGTCATCCACGATGCACAACACACGGAACCTTTGGCCATTAGCAAAGGCATCGGACACGAAGTCCAACGACCAACGCTGATTGGCGCGATCCGGCACTAGGATGGGCCTGCGCGTACCCAGTGCGCGTTTGCGTGATCACCTGCGGCGCACGGCCAGCCCTTCCTCGCGATAGAGACGGAAAAGCTTCTAATGGTTCACTTCAAAACCCTCTCTGGCCAAAAGGATGCCCTAACTACGATATCCGAACCGGCGACGTTTATTCGCCAGTTCCCGCAGCCATTGGCGCAGGGCGTGGTCGCTCCGATCCTGATTCCGATATGACTGGGAGTTCCATAAGTCCTTGATCCAGGCCTGTGGGTCACAAAATCTGTTGTCGCTTCATGCAGTTCTTTACGAAAAATATCTGCGGTACCAGATGTTGGTTCTTACATACCGTGGGCAAGAAGCCGTGGAAGAACATCGAAAAAGGCCTAGTCCACATGCTTGCGGCCTTCTGACGTTCTGCGAACTTGGCTGGCATGACCCCGGGTCCGACGCGGATAGCGGACTTAACTCTTGCTGCGGGTCTTAGGCGCGCCGCTTTCGCCCGAGAAGTATTCGTCCCAGGTGCGCCCGAGTCATGCGCACTCTTGGCCAAGAGCCAACTTAACATATGCGTGCTTATGCGTGTTCTGGATCACCTTCGGGCCCTCTTCAGGTCGCTGCCTGCCACATCCGGAACCGCCCCTGCCCAGTCACTTCCCGGATGAGGCCTCGCGCTTCCATCCATGCGAGGTTGCGCTGAACCGCTGCCCGACTGGCACCGGTCAAGGTTTGGGCCATAGGAGCGGAAACGAGGGGCCATTCGGTCAGGGCCACAAGCAAGTTTGGCGGGGTTTTACCCGAGAGCGCCGCCGTCTCGGCTTCCGCCCGCGTTGCCCATGCTTCGAGATCGTCGAGATGTCGCATCGCGGTCAGGCAACCAGTTTCCATCTCATCCAGCCAGCGGGCCAATCTGTCGGCTGGACGGCCGGACGCACCTAAGCCCCCTGCCCCGCCCATGGCCAGCGGCGCAAAGACGGCTCCATTGCCGTCGCTGGCCGCGATCCTGCCAGCAGTCACAGCGGCCTCAATCCGGTCTCCATATTGGCCGAGGCCAGCCAGACTCCAGAGGTGAAACCCCATGCAAGCGCGCGTGATCGGGTGGAGGTCAACCGCAGCTGTCATCACGTCCAGCCAGCTCCCAGCACGCTCGTCAAAGCGCTCGGCATTATCCTCGAATTTCTCAGGATCACGCCGATCCAGGAAGGCCGCCAAATCTACCATTGGCTCCGGACCACCTGTCAGGCGTCGCACAGCCCATCCGGCCCGAGCCAGTGCTTCTGAGTCATCCTGGACTCCAGATAAACGCATGGATACCCAAAGCGCCAGCCGATCGGGGCTCACACGATCGCCTGCGAACCAGCTGAGATCCGCCGCCTCTATTAGAGCCAGTCTGTGCCGCCAGCCCTCCGGGCCGCGCAGCAACCGGTCATCCATAGCACCCAGGCGTCCAGCCACCTTTGCCAGCCGCGCAGTATGAGCACCCTCTGCCTTTTCCCAATCTTCGATGACCACGGTATCAGGCGGTTCCGCCCGTGGCCCAGGAGGCAGATCATCCGGTTCCTCCTCGGGTGGCCCAGGCAAAAACCAGAGATCCTCTTTGTCGCAATTGCATTGTCGTTTCATCAAAAGGTTCTTAAACGATTTCAGCAGGATGAGGCGGAAATAGACGTAGAATATTACGTTGCGATTTCAA
>NZ_FQVP01000005.1 GCF_900129395.1 Pseudosulfitobacter pseudonitzschiae | reverse complement strand
CAAACATGGGCAACGGCGGGATGACCCCCGCCCAGAAACTGAGAATGGCCGCGTAAATTCTACGACCAAGCCCCCGCAAAAACGGGGGGATTACCGCTTCTCCAGTTGAGCCAGAAGACGCCGTATCCTACACGCAAGTTGGAGCGCAAATATTCTTCCGCCCGGACACCAGTTACGATGCCAGTTTAACCGAAAAAGGTCGCCCAAAGCTGCATGCGACCAAGTCTTTTTTTGGGAATGCAAAGCACTTCCAGACGGAACAAGAATTAAGAGATGACGCACATCAGTGGGAATCGGTGAAGCGACAAACCTGCAAATTCAATGCAGCGACCTTATCTAGCCCAGTGTTTGACATTCAACACCACGCTCGCTTGCACGGGGGATCAGGAAAACGTGATGCTTCAGTGCCATACGCCTTGATCGTAACGATTAAAGAACAGGGCAACACGGAACTCTATAACGACGTACTCGCGGCTCATACGACGCTGCGAGCAATGGTTCCCGGCATCACTGTTCCAGTGGTTTAAACGTAGCAGGTTGAACCTCCCCATTGGATTTGGCTCCGATGGGGAGCAAGTGTAAGAGTGGCTTAACCACAAAAGCCTTGTCCGCGATGAGTAAGTTCCCCAGAGTTTGACCCAGACCGGCTAGTATTCCCCCTATTTTCATAAGTTTGTGCATTTTTTCCCAAGCTTTAGTTACGAGTTCGATTCTCGTTACCCGCTCCAGATCAAATCACGACATCACCGAACGGGGCAAAGGATTTCCGCGCCTGCTTGATCTCTTTATATCTTCAAGGTGGTGAGCGTGAAATGCAGGGCTGCCCGCTGTGGCTTTGAAGGTAACGCCAATTCCCTTCGCCAAAGAAAAACGGCGCTCCCTCATGGAAACGCCGTTTTATCATCGTCAGGTCGATTAGATCAGGCCACGTTCTGCGCCAGCCCTGCCCCCAACCGCTGCGCCAGTTGCGGTGGCAGCAGGCGTTTGGCCGAGACGCGCAGGCGTTTCATCTCGGGGATGATCCGGTCCGCACCGTAAAGGTCGAGGTATTCGAGATAGTTGTCGAACCCCTTGCGGCCGACGTAGTCAATGAACGTCTCGGACGCGGCACCGTTCGCCAGGATCTCGTCGTGAAGCTCGGTCTCGACGTGGTAATAGGTGAACTCGGGCGGCATTTCCGACAGCGGCACAAAGCGGATCGTGTCACCGTTGACCATCGCACCAGCGTTGACGACCATGTCGTCCAGGATCATGCCGTGATCCGCCGTCAGATACAGATCGGTATGCGGCAAACCCTGTCCAAACGCGCCCGCGGAAATGCAGACCGGTGCGTGCTTTTCCGGCAGCGCCATGTTGCGAAACTGGCGATAGGTCTGGCGCGCCATCCATTTCACTTCGACGGTGCGCCCGTCGGCGGTGGTGACCAGATCGCCGATCCGCAGATCCTCGACCGCCGTTTCGCCCGATGGCGTGGCGATGCGCGTGCCCGTCAGGAAACAGTTCGCAACCTCCGCGTTTTCGGGGACCGAATTGAATGTCCATGACGCAGTGTCGACAAACACGCTCAGGTCGTCATAGGAAATATCGTAGGGGATATAATAATCCGTACCGCCACCATAAAAAATAGCGTAATCATTTCCATTTATCGTGACCGTCGTTCCGTCATAAAGAAAACCCGGGCTAGTAAAGTAATCTGTACTGTCGATGTTACCATCATCGTTGGCATCAAAGACTGTGCTGTCATAGGAATAGTTTTCCACGTCACCAGGAACGTCTGTCGCATTTGAGCCGTCATAATATAAAAAGTGCGTTGTGATTAGAACTGCCATTGAGCCTGCTCTCGTTAACCTAAAATGCCTCTGCGGAACGCCGGAAGCTTATCCAACATATTCAATTTATCGCTTGCCCCCTTTTTGCACAAGCAAGGTCGCATGCGTGTTGAAAATGCTTTTCGATGCCATCGCGTCCGTTGTTTTGGCAACACACGCAAACGGCGAACCGACTTGCCACAACGCTTGTTTCAGTTTTGCCAACTCAGTCAGAACACAAAATCCGTAGCATCCAGCACAGTGTGATCCACCCCCAGCATTACAACCGTCACATCGCCAAAGGTCAACCGCACATCGGCCCCCAGATCGGTTATGGTCAGGTCGTCCATGGACCCGGCCCCGGTGACGATCCTGATACGGTCCACGCCGTCTTCGAAATCGGTGATGGTGTCGGCGCCGTCTCCGGCCTTGAACACAAACAGATCCGCCCCCGCGCCACCCGTCAGCGTGTCATTGCCTTGGTTGCCCGCCAGCCGGTCGCTGCCTGCATCGCCAAACAGCATGTCATCGCCCCAATTGCCATAAAGCGCGTCCTTGCTGTCGCCGCCATACAGCGTGTCATCGCCCCGCCCGCCGTCCAGCACGTCACGCGACCGTCCCCCGTCCAGCAGATCGCGACCACGCCCGCCGGTCAGCCGGTCGCGGTTGCTGCCGCCGCTGAGGGTGTCGTGGCCTGTGCCGCCATCCAGCGTGTCATTGCCCCGCAGCCCGCTCAGGTCATCGTCCCCGTCCATCCCGTCCAGCCTATCATTGCCATCATGGCCCATAAGCGTGTCGTTCAGCGCACCCAGAAACAGATGGTCATCGCCCGCCGTGCCATCCACCGGAACCGGGTCGACGGTCAGGATCTGCGCCATGACGTCGTCCGCGCCATCCCGCAGCGCCGTGTATGTCACCAACAGCCGCCCGTCTGCCAGTTCCGCCAATTGCGGCTGGGCCGATCCGTCGGCGTCCTCCAGCGTCAATGCCAGTTGCGTGCCCACGGCCAGCCCCGTATCCGTGTAACGCTGGGCAAAGACCTGGGCCGTGCCGGCATAGACGGTCCAGAACACCACGAACCCGCCCGCCGAGAGGGCCAGCGCATCGCCCTGCACCTCGTAGCGCGTCTGATCGCTGGTCACGTCGATCACGCTCAGCGCCGTGCCGGTCGCGTCAAAGAGGGTCGCCTGCAAATCGCCGTTACTGGCCAACATGACGAAACCGCCGCTGTGCAGCGCGTGAAGGTCTGGGGCATAGACCGTGGTGCTCAGCAGGATCTGTGGCGACACAATGCCTGTGTCCGCATCATAGATATGCGCAACCTCATGACCATCCGCATTGCGATAACCGATGACAAAGCGGTCGCCCGCTCCGGCCAATTGGATCACGCGCGTTTCGCTGTTTTCCTTGGCGTCCGTACCGATCAGCAGCGGCGTGGCCGCGGCCCCCGGCGACAGCTCTATCAGGTAAACCGATGTTCCCGAAGTATAGGTCGCCACCTGCCCCGAAAGCCGCACATTGCTTTGCCAGCCGGCGTCGGTGTCGTGCAACGCGAATACGTCCGTCGGTCCCGACACATCGTCAAAGCTGCGTCCCAACACGTCCATGTCACCGGCATCCAAGCGGTGCCAAACCACCGTATAGCCGCCATCATAAGCCCACACATCAGGTTGCAGATCCCGACCCGACAACTCGGTATTGACCCTGAAATCCGCGCCCACCTTGGTGCCCGTGGCGTCATAGCGGCAGGCATAGATGTCGTAGCTGCCGTCATGGGCCGAAGCCCAGCTGACGACAAAGCCGCCATCAGACAGGGCCGCCACTTCGCCGCGTGTCTGCATCCCCGACGTAACGGTGTTGATCGTGAATTCAGACAGGCTGCGTGTCCAAGACATTGGTGGTCCTTTGATCCGGCTTGGCGCAAGGCTCAAGATCGTTGCGCAGAGTCAAACTATACGAGTCCCACCACCCGACAACCCCTGGGGCGGATCTGTTAACCATTTTCAATTAAAGGATGAATCGGCGCAGCGCCGCGAACGGAAAAGGGCCAGCGCATGGTGCACTGGCCCCTTTCAATGTGCTGTCCGGTCGGTCTCAGCCGATCAGAACCTCGCCGAATTCCTCGCGCAGGTTGCGCTTCAGAACCTTGCCCGTTGCATTGCGCGGCAACACATCGGTGAACACCACGCGGTCGGGGATCTGCCATTTGGCGATCTTGTCTTCGAAGATGGCCAGAATTTCCGCCTCGGACGGGTCCTGCCCCTCGGCCTTGACCGCGACCAGAACGGGCCGTTCGTCCCATTTCTCGTGGCGCGCGCCGATCACGGCCGCATCTGCCAGCTTGGGGTGCGCAATCGCGATGTTTTCCAGGTCGACCGAGCTGATCCATTCACCACCCGATTTGATGATGTCCTTGGACCGGTCCTTGATGCTGAGGTAACCGTCAGCGTCCAGCGTCGCCACATCGCCCGTGTCGAACCAGCCGTTGGTCAGCGTCTCTTCGGTGGATTTGCGGAAATAGCTGTCCAGAATCCAATGCCCACGCACGTGCAGATCGCCTTGGGTCTTGCCGTCGTTGGGCAGCGTCTTGCCCTCTTCGTCCACGATCTTCAGCTCGACACCAAAGGGCGGCCGGCCCTGGTTTTCGCGCATCTTGTACCGCGCTTCGTCGCTCAGCTTGTCGTGTTTGGCCAGCAGTTGGTTGACCGAACCCAAAGGCGACATTTCCGTCATGCCCCAGGCGTGGATGGTCTCGACGCCAAAGTTCTCGCGGAAGGCGGTGATCATCGACGGCGGACAGGCCGAGCCGCCAATGACGGTGCGCTCCAGCGTTTCCAGCTTGCTGCCGGATTTCAGCGCCTCGTTCACCAACCCCAGCCAGATCGTCGGCACACCCAAAGCCACCGAAACCTTGTAGGTGTCGATCAGCTTGACCAGCGACGCCCCGTCCAGCCCCGGCCCCGGCAGCACCATCGACGCCCCCGTCATGGCACAGGCATAGGGCGTGCCCCATGCGTTGACGTGGAACATCGGCACCACGGGCAGCACCCGCTTGGTGGCCGACAGGTCCAGGCTGTCGGGCAGCGCCGCAACAAGGCTGTGCAGAACGGTCGAGCGGTGGGAATACAACACGCCCTTGGGATTGCCGGTGGTGCCCGAGGTATAGCACAGCGACGAGGCTGTGTTCTCGTCCAGATCGGGCCAGTCGAAATCGGCGTCACCGGTGGCGATCAGGTCGTCATAGAACTGCAGCCCCTCGATGGCGGCAGCGGCCTCGTCATCGCGGCCTTCCATCAGGACGATGTGTTTCAGATTGGGACACTTGTCACGGATCGCAGCGATCAGCGGCACGAAGGTCTTGTCAATGAACAGGACCTGGTCATCGGCATGGTTGATAATGTAAACCAGCTGCTCGGGGAACAGACGCGGGTTGATCGTGTGACAAACAAAGCCCGCACCCGAGACGCCGAAATAGATCTCCAGATGGCGGCGGTTGTTCCATGCAATCGTACCGCACCGCGCTTGCGGCTCAAGCCCCAGTTTGGTCAGCGCATCGCCCAGACGATGGGCATTGGCACCCACATCGCGCCAGCTTGTCGTCTCGACACCACCCGCTGTCTGAACCGAGACAATCTCGGTGTCGCCGTGATACCGCGCGGCGTGTTCCACGAGCGAAGAAATCGTCAAAGGGGCAGTCATCATTTGGCCAAGCATGGGCACGTCCTCCATAGCATACAGAGGTACGCCGCCTGACCTGTTGTCCTGCTGCGTTGTCCTCCCGTTGGGTTCGACTTTGCCAATCAGATGCAGGGCTTGCAAGCGCCAGCGCACAGATTTACGCATCGTCAAATGGACATAGCTTACCACACACCGCTCAGCGCGCAGCAACAGGCCAGCCTCGGCATCAGCCCCGCCACCCCGCTGGCCGTGGCCGACCGCGTACATCACGACGATCTGGACACGCTGAACCACGTCAACAACACCCGCTATTTCGTCTGGTTCGAACGGCTGCGCATCCGGCATATGCGGATGTATGGGATCGGCAAGCTGAACGACCCCGCCAGCCCCCGCATCGTCATCCGTTCGGGCGAGGTGCGCTTTATTGAGGAAATCCGCGCAGGTACCGATTACGTCGTGACCACCGCCTGCAGCGCGCTGCGCACAACCTCGATGACGCTGGATCAGGCGATCTGGGCCGAAGGACGCCAACGCGCGACCTTCCGCTGCGTGATGGTGCTGCTGACGCAGGACGGATCAGAAAGGTTGCCGATCCCGCAGGACATCCGTGCAAAGCTGATCGCGGACGGCGCAGTCGAAAGCTGAACCCGTCCGCCTCTTTGGCTCAAAAACTCCCCCGCGGAGCCTGGAATTTCCGCAGAGAAATCAAACAATCATATGTGCCGACAGGCATTCCGCCTAATTGCGGTGCCGGTGGATAAAGTCCACCAGCCCGCGTGTCGAGCCATCCTTGCCCTCGGCGCTTTCGCGCCCCTCGACCACGGGCTGCAAGGCGGTCGCCAGTTCCTTGCCCAACTCGACCCCCCATTGGTCATAGGAGTTGATGCCCAGGATCACCCCCTCGACAAACACACGATGCTCATAGAGTGCCACGATCATGCCCAGCGTCTCGGGGTCCAGCAACGGATAGGCCAGCGTCACCGAGGGCCGGTTGCCCGGAAACACCCGGTGCGCTGCCTGACGCTCCAGTTCGCCCCCTGTAAACTTGTCCGCCACCTTGGCCCGCGCCTCGTCCAGCGACCGGCCCCGCATCAGCGCCTCGGATTGGGCCAGGCAGTTGGCCACCAGCAGATCATGGTGGTGGCGCAACTCGGCCTCGTGGCCTTGGGCGGCGATCATGAATTCACAAGGGATCACGTCGGTGCCCTGATGGATCAGCTGATAGAACGCATGTTGCCCGTTGGTGCCTGGTGCCCCCCAGACCACGGGGCCGCTTTCAACGGCCACGGCCTTGCCATCCATCGTCACCGACTTGCCGTTGCTCTCCATCTCCAATTGCTGGAAATAGGCAGGCAGCAGCGCCAGCCGCTGGTCATAGGGCAGCACCGCGCGGGTGGCATAGCCCAGGACCTGTCGGTGCCACATCCCCACCAGCGCATGCATCAGGGGCATATTTTCCACGCCCTCGGCGGCACAGAAATGCCGATCCATCGCCTGCCCGCCGCGCAGGAAGGCATCAAAGGCCTTTGGCCCGACAGCGATCATCACGCTTAGGCCAATCGGCCCCCACATCGAATAGCGCCCGCCAACCCAGTCCTCGAAGCCGAACACGCGTTCGGCCGGAATACCGAAATCGGCGGTCTTTTCCATATTCGTCGACAGCGCCGCGAATTGCTGCGTGGGATCGCCGCCATGGTCCTGCATCCACGCGCGCGCGGTGCGCGCGTTGGTCATGGTTTCGATGGTGGTAAAGGTTTTTGAGGCGACAATCACCAGTGTGGTCTTTGCATCCAGCCCCTGCAAGGTATCGGCAATATGCGCGCCGTCCACGTTCGACACGAAATGCACCCGCGGCCCATCATGATAGGGCGCAAGCGCCTGCGTGGCCATCGCTGGCCCCAGGTCAGAGCCGCCAATGCCGATGTTGATCACGTCGGTGATGTCCGACCCGCGCACCGCATCCGCATAGGCCCGCATCCGCGCCAGCGTGTCCAGCACGCCCGGCATCACGTCCGCGCCGTCAACCATGACAGCACTGCCGTCCAGATTGCGCAAAGCGGTGTGCAGGACGGCCCGCCCCTCGGTCTGGTTGATCGCCGCGCCCGCGAACATCGCATCACGTTTCGCCTGCCAGCCGGCGCCATCCGCAAGGGCCAGCAACTGATCGCGTGTGTCATCGTCCAGGTTGGTCTTGGAATAATCCAGCCGCATATCGCCCTTCTGCGCGCTGAAACGGTCCGCGCGATCCGGATCGGCCTCGAACAGGTCCAGCATATGGCGGTCTGCCACGGCTGCGGCTTTTGCTTTCAACTCAGTCCACATGAAATCACTCCGCCCAGTGTACAGTCAGGTCTTCCAGAACCGCTGCAATCGGCGCGTTCCGGGGGTCCATATCCACGGCACGCTCAAATGCCGCACGTTTTTCCGCGCCAAAGATCACCAGGTGCTTGGACATGGCGCTGTCCAGAACATGCGCCGACAGGCTGATGCGCGGCTCTTGCCCCTCGGCGTGGATCGGCAGCGCCACGGGCGCATCCGCGGCCAGCGCATCGTCCAGCCCATCCGCCCCCGGAAACAAGGAGGCCGTGTGCATATCCGCGCCCATGCCCAGCAACAACACCGAGATCGGCAGATGATCGGCCAGCGCTGCAGACACGTCCAAGGCCCCCGCATCCACATCCATACCCGCACGGTAAAGCGGCTTGAACGTGGCCACCGCCGCGCGGTCCACCAGCAGGTGTCGGCGCAACAGCGCCCCGTTCGAACGGTCAGAGCTTTCATCCACCCAGCGTTCATCCGTCAGGGTCACATCCACCCGGCTCCAGTCCAGCCGCGCCCCTGAAAGCACGTCGAAAATCGGCCCCGGAGACGTCCCGCCCGGCACCACCAGCGTCGCCCGTTCATGGGTGAACAGCGCGTTTTCCAGCCGTCCCGCCATCACGTTGGCCACGTCGATGGCCAGCATGTCACGGTCGTGATATTCCTCGAACTTCACGGTTTCACCTCGCGCCAGACGCGGGTGTCGCGGGCCAGCATCTGCACCGCGTCGCCGGGGCCTGCGCTGCCACTGTCATAGGGCTTGGGCACGTCGCCGCGTGTTTCCCAGCCTGCAATGATCGGATCGGTCCAGGCCCACGCCGCCTCGACCTCGTCGCCGCGCATGAACAGGGTCTGGTTGCCGCGGATCACATCCATGATCAGCCGTTCGTAGGCGTCGGGCGGGTCCTCGCCCTCTTCTCCCAAGGCTTCGGCGAATGTCATGTCCAGCGGCACATCGACCAGCCGCATGCCACCGGGGCCGGGTTCCTTGATCGTCACGTTCAGGGTGATGCCCTCATTCGGCTGCAGGCGGATCGACAGGGTGTTGCGATGGTCCTGTTTCTCGCCAAAAATCGAATGGTTCAACTCCTTGAACACGACCGAGATTTCACTGGACCGCGCCACCAGCCGCTTGCCGGTGCGCAGATAGAACGGCGTGCCGGCCCACCGCCAGTTGGAAATGCCGACTTTCATCGCCACATAGCTTTCGGTGCGCGACCGGGGATCTTCGACGGCCTCGCGATAGCTGGGACCGTCAGCGCTGGCCTCATATTGACCGCGCACGACATGGTGCGGTGCCACAGGGTCCAGCGCGCGGATCACCTTCAGCTTTTCGTCGCGCACCGCGTCCGGGTCGAACTTGCTGGGCGGCTCCATCGCAATCAGGCACAGCAATTGCATCAGGTGGTTCTGCACCATGTCGCGCATCGCGCCAGAGCGGTCATAATAATCGCCCCTGCCCCCGACCCCCACGGTTTCGGCAACGGTGATCTGGATGTGATCGACATATTGCGAATTCCACAGCGGCTCGAACAGCATGTTGCCAAAGCGCACGGCCATCAGGTTTTGCACCGTCTCCTTGCCCAGGTAATGGTCAATCCGGTAAATCTGGCCTTCGTCGAAATGTTCGGCCAGCGAGGCGTTCAGCGCCTTGGCACTGGCCAGATCGCGGCCGAATGGCTTTTCGACCACGATGCGGGTCTGATCGTTGGTCAGCTTCCATTTGTGCAAGCGCGATGCCAGATCCCCGAACAGGCTGGGCGCGACCGAGAAATAATAGGCCCGCACAACGTCGCGCCCGTCCATCAGCTTGACCATCTCGGCCCAGCCGCCGTCGCCCTTGGCATCGACCGTGACATACTCCAGCCGCGCCTGAAACGCCTCCAGCGTGCCGTTCTCGCAGGACTTGCCGCCGCCGAATTCGCGAATCGCATCCGCAACAAAGGCGCGGTACTCGTCCGAAGTCATCTCGGAGCGTGCGGCACCGATCACACGTGCGGTATCAGGCATTTGCCCCGAACAGAACCGCCGGAACAGGCCCGGCAGGATCTTGCGGCGGGCCAGATCGCCGGTCCCCCCGAATATGACAAGATCAAAAGGATCGACCGGAATGACGCGCGAAACCATGCTGTAGGCCCTTGTTTCATCAATTGTTAGCGCAAACATGCCTCAAACCGCCCCGGATCACAATAGTGTCAGGCCAAGGGGGTCGGCAGTTCTTGCCTTTGCGGGTACCCTACCACAAATGAAAGACAGGCAAAGACCGGAGGCGCCGCGAAGATGAAAGACCTTTCAGAAGCACAGACACGCGGCAACGCGGGCAAATTCCAGGACCCTGCGCGCACCGCCAAGGGCGAGCAACGCGCGACCGTCGCCCTGACCCACCCCGAAACGCTGTGGTTCAACACCGGCACCCTGTGCAACATCGAATGCGTGAACTGCTATATCGAAAGCAGCCCCACGAATGACGCCCTGGTCTATATCACCGCCGACGAGGTCCGCGATTATCTGGACCAGTTGACCGAACGCGCATGGCCGGTGACCGAGATCGCCTTTACCGGTGGCGAGCCGTTCATGAACCCGCAGATGATCGACATGGCGCAGGCCGCGCTGGAGCGCGGCTATGACGTGTTGATCCTGACCAACGCGATGCGCCCCATGATGCGCAAGACCATGCAGAACGGGCTGTTGCGGCTGAATGCCGAATACCCTGGCAAGCTGACCCTGCGCATCTCTGTCGATCATCACCGCGCCGCACTGCACGACGCCGAACGCGGCAAGGGCAGCTTTGACAAGACACTGAAAGGCATGGAGTGGCTGCGCGACAACGGCTTTCGCATGGCGGTTGCGGGCCGGTCGATCTTTGAAGAGGACGAGGCGGCCGCGCGGGCGGGATATGCCGACTTCTTCGCGCGGCATGGCTTTAACATCGACGCGCAAAACCCTGGCATGACAGTTCTTTTCCCGGAAATGGACGAACAGGTCGAGGTGCCCGAAATCACCACCGCCTGCTGGGGCATTCTGGACAAATCCCCCGATGCGGTCATGTGTTCGTCGTCGCGCATGGTGGTCAAACGCAAGGGTGCTGACCGCCCTGCGGTGCTGGCCTGCACCCTGCTGCCCTATGCGCCCGAATTCGAACTGGGCACCACATTGCAACAGGCCGAAGCCCCCGTCGCCCTGAACCACCCGCATTGCGCGAAGTTCTGCGTTCTGGGCGGTGCAAGCTGCTCGGCATGACGGGTAACTTCATTTGACATGGGGCAATGCTCTGGCAAAACTGGTGTCCTGATCACAAGGACACCGGATATGAACAAACTTATTGCCAGCACCGCCACCGCCCTTTTCATCGCGTCGGCGCAGATCACCTTTGCACAATCCATCAGCGCGTCGAACCCCGACACCCTGATCAACATGCTGAGCGAATCCGGTTATCCGACAGAGCTCGTGACCGACAGCTACGGCGATCCGCAGATCAAGACCGAGATCGACGGCACAAAGATGGACATCAACTTTTACGACTGCACCGATGGCCGCAACTGCCGCGACATCCAGTTTCGCGCCAGCTTTGACACTTCGGGCAACACGTCGATGCAAACCCTTCACGACTGGAACCGCGATTTCTTTATCGGCAAGTCCTATCAGAACAGTCAGGGCTATGCCGTGATCGAACACGCGGTTGCAGGTGTCGACGGCATGTCGCGCTATACGTTCGAGCGTATCCTGACCCGTTGGACCAGTGCGGTCGACGGCTTTAAGGAACACATCGGATTCTGATCCCTTCGGGGCTGCGGCCCCTCAGTGAATGATGAACTCGCCGACCTGATTGCGCCACTCACCCGGCGCAATCAGCTTGCGGTGCGTGAACCGCACCGAATGCAGCGGGCCCTCGATCTCGCGCTGCCAGAATTCGACGAATTCGAACAGCCGCGGGTGATCGGGCGCGGTATCGTAATCCTGCCAGGTGTAGCTGTTCAACACGTGCTGGTAATCTGGCATCCGATAGAAAAATTCGGCCGTGGTCAGACCATACCCGCGAAGCATCATTTCCGTTTCAGAGACCTGCATTTTGCGCACCTTTCATGCTGCTTTTCTTTCATCCTGCCACAGCCAGATTACTTTTCAATAAAAACAGTATGTTGGCACTCTCAACGCTGTGCTGCCAAAGCCGCAGAGACACCTGCCATTGCACCTTATATGCGGCATCTGATAAGGTTTCTCACAACATATAGACACTCAGAAAAAGACGGGCAGCCAAGTGAACGACACGCCAGAAACACCTGAGAACAATGATGAAATGCCGCCAGAGCGTCCCGTATACTCGGGACCTTCGGTCACCATCGAACACGAGATGCGCACATCCTATCTGGATTATGCCATGTCGGTCATCGTCAGCCGCGCGATCCCCGATCTGCGCGACGGGCTGAAACCGGTGCACCGGCGCATCCTGTTTGCGATGCACGAAACCGGCAACACGCACGACAAATCCTATCGCAAGTCCGCCCGTCCCGTGGGCGACGTGATGGGCCAGTATCACCCGCACGGCGACAGTGCGATCTATGACGCGCTGGTGCGGATGGCACAGGATTTCTCGATGTCGCTGCCGCTGCTGGACGGTCAGGGCAACTTTGGCTCGATGGACGGCGATAACGCCGCCGCGATGCGCTATACCGAAGTGCGCATGGACAAGCCCGCCGCCTATCTGCTGGCCGACATCGACAAGGAAACCGTCGATTTCCAGGACAACTATGACGGCAAGCAAAAAGAACCCACCGTTCTGCCTGCGCGTTTCCCCAACATGCTGGTCAACGGCGCGGGCGGTATTGCCGTCGGCATGGCCACAAACATCCCGCCGCACAACCTGGGCGAGGTCGTGGACGCCACGCTGGCCTTGATCGAAGACCCCGACCTGACCTCGGAACAACTGATCGACTATGTCCCCGGCCCCGACTTTCCCACCGGCGGCACCATGCTGGGCCGCTCGGGCGCGCGCAAAGCCTATCTTGAGGGCCGCGGCAGCGTCGTGATCCGCGCCAAGACCCGGGTCGAGGAAATCCGCAAGGACCGCTTTGCCATCATCATCGACGAGATCCCCTATCAGGTGAACAAGGCCACGATGATCGAACGCATCGCCGAGGCCGCACGTGAAAAGCGGATCGAAGGCATCGCGCACGTACAGGACGAATCCGACCGCAACGGCGTGCGTGTCGTGGTCGAGCTGAAACGTGACGCCACCGCCGAGGTGGTGCTGAACCAGTTGTTCCGCTTTACCCCCATGCAGGTCTATTTCGGCTGTAACATGCTGGCGCTGAACGGCGGCCGACCCGAGCAATTGACCCTGCGCCGGTTCCTGACCTGCTTTATCGACTTCCGCGAGGATGTCGTGGCGCGCCGCACCGCCTATCTGCTGCGCAAAGCGCGTGAGCGCAGCCATATCCTGTGTGGTCTGGCCGTGGCGGTCACCAACATCGACGAAATCGTCGCCACCATCCGATCCTCGGCTGATGCTGCCGAGGCGCGCGAAAAGCTGATGACGCGCCGCTGGCCTGCGGCGTCGATCCTGGATTACATCGCGCTGATCGACGATCCGACCCACACCGCCAACGACGACGGCACCTATAACCTGTCCGAAACCCAGGCCCGCGCCATTCTGGAACTGCGGTTGCAGCGCCTGACCCAGATCGGCGTCAAGGAAGTCACCGACGAGTTGGAAGAGCTGGCCGGCAAGATCAAGGAATACCTTGAGATTCTGGGCAGCCGCGACCGCATCATGGGCATCATCGCGGACGAACTGCGCGAGGTGCGCGAGCTGTTCGCCGTGCCGCGCCGCACCGAGATTGTCGACTGGTCCGGCGACATGGACGACGAAGACCTGATCGAACGCGAAGAGATGGTCGTGACCGTCACCTCGGGCGGCTACATCAAACGCACCCCGCTGGCCGATTTCCGCGCCCAAAAGCGGGGCGGCAAAGGCGTGTCCGGGATGCAGACCAAGGAAGAGGACGTGATCACCACCCTCTTCGTGGCCAACACCCACACGCAACTGCTGTTCTTCACCACCGACGGCATGTCCTACAAGCTGAAGACATGGCGCCTGCCCCAAGGTGGCCGGACCTCCAAGGGCAAGGCGATCGTCAACATCCTGCCGATCCCGGTCGGCGTGTCGGTGGCCGCCATCATGCCCGTGGACCGCGACGAAAAGGACTGGGACGACCTTCAGGTGGTCTTTGCCACGTCGGCCGGCACCGTGCGCCGCAACAAGCTGTCGGATTTCACCAACGTCATGCGCAACGGCAAGATCGCAATGAAGTTCGAAGGCGAACATGAAGGCACCACGCTGATCAACGCGCGTATCGCGTCGAACGACGACGACGTGATGCTGGTCACCAACTCGGGCCGCGCGATCCGCTTCCCTGCGACGGATGTGCGGGTGTTCAACAGCCGCGCCTCGGTCGGGGTGCGGGGCATCAAGCTGGGGGCGAATGACACGGTCGTGTCGATGTCGATCATCCGCCATTTTGACGCAACATCAGAAGAACGCACCGCCTATCTGAAAATGCGCCGTGCGATGGCCGGTCTGGCCGACGAGGAAACCGACGAGGAAGAAGCGCCCGCCGATCCGAACTTCTCGAACGAACGCTATGTCGAGATGTCGGCGGCTGAAAACCTGATCCTGACCATCACCGCAAATGGTGCGGGCAAGCTGAGCTCAAGCCACGATTACCCCGTGCGCGGGCGCGGCGGTCTGGGCGTCACCGCGATGGACAAGGCGATGCGCGGCGGTCAGATCGTGGCCTCTTTCCCGGTCGAGATGGACGACCAGATCATGCTGGCCACCTCCAAGGGTCAATCGATCCGCGTGCCGGTTGACGGCATCAGCTTCCGGTCGCGCAGCGCGGGCGGTGTGCGGGTGTTCAACACCGGCAAGAACGAGGAAGTGGTCAGCGTGGCCTGGATCGCCGATCAGGGTGACACCGATGTCGATGTCGAAGGCGGAAACACCCCCGAGGCAGACACTCCAGACGCGGAATAATCTCAACGACACGATGAACAGGAATGCGGCGGCCCCCGAAAGGGCCGCCGTTTTCCGTTTAAATGCGCAGAATGGCCATCGCTTAACCAAGTGGAAACACCCCTTGGTCAAAGTTTCCCCCGACGTTTGCCCAAGGGGACCGGAATGAATCTCTATCACTGCCTGATCGACCTGAAACACGACGCCAAGGCGCTCAGCTTTTCCAAGGCGCTGGATGACTGGATGGCGCATTTGCAGCGTGCAGGTGCAATCGAAAACTGGCGCTTGCTGCGTCGCAAGCTGAACCTGGCCTCGGACGGTCACCGCGACTTTCTGCTTGAGATCGAGGTGCGCGATCTGGCGCAACTGGATCAGGCTTTCCGTGTGTCCGGCGCCCAGGACGAGGATGTGGCGGCCCTGCACCGGGCGGTGCACGACCATGTGGCCCAAGCCGAATTCGGCCTTTACCGCCCCTTCCCCGATCCCGAAAGATCAGAGCGGATGGCGTTGATCTAGGCCCGGAAGGATATCGGACCGGCCGCTGAATTCATCCTGACAAACGTAAAACGGCGGCCCGTGTCAGGGCCGCCGTCAAATATCTCAGCGCGATGCGAAACCCGCATCAGCAATAACCTATTACGGTGTCGATGTGGTGGTCGATTCGTTGTCGTCACCGGCCAGCAGGGCCACGACGGCAAGTGCGCCAAGGCCTGCGCCCACGGCACCCAGATCACCAGCGACCAGTGTCGAACCGGCGGGAACATCCGCGCGGACGCACAGACGTTTTTGAACGCCATTCTCAAGGTAGAGGTTTGCCTCGCAGGCATAATCAACCCCGTTGGACCCTTTGACAGCAACCGGATAATTCGGGTTGCCTGTGGAACCTTCAACGGCAACCTGACGGACAACGCCCTGTGCCATTGCTGTGCTTGCCATCAAGGCAAGGACGCCTGCGCCTGTAAAAATCTTCTTCATGTGGTGCCTCCATGCGAAACCATTAAATCTTACGTCTCTCTTAGCAGCTAAATGCGGGATAGCCTACTATTGTTCCTAAATTTTTTTGCTTTCAGCGGCAGCTTGCCCAAATAATGGAGGAAACTGCCTAAATATTGGAAAACCGAACATCCTGAACGCACTGTTATTCGTCATCCGACAGCACGCCCCAAGTGCAATGCCAAACCGTCGAAGTCAAGAATAGCGTAATTTTATCAAC
This sequence comes from Pseudosulfitobacter pseudonitzschiae, assembly GCF_900129395.1. Classification (GTDB taxonomy): domain Bacteria; phylum Pseudomonadota; class Alphaproteobacteria; order Rhodobacterales; family Rhodobacteraceae; genus Pseudosulfitobacter; species Pseudosulfitobacter pseudonitzschiae. The sequence continues at coordinate 556,853 of NZ_FQVP01000005.1, read as the reverse complement.
GACCTCACAGCTTGTAGATGGTCGAAAACTTGTCCCGAAGATAGTCAAGCAATGGCGCCTCGCTCGGCTCCATCCCACTGGCCATCGTGATCGTGACGCGTGGCTCATACAGGCCGCCGTTCACCTGTACATTGTCGCGCAACCAGCTGGTGGCGGGTTCTGTATTGCCCTGCGCCAGATGGTCATCCAGATCCGGCACCGCAGTGCGCAGCGTCTGGTGCAGGCAACCTGCATAGACGTTGCCCAGCGAATAGGTCGGGAAATAACCGAACAGCCCGACAGACCAATGCACGTCTTGCAGCACGCCGTTGCTGGCCTTGTCGACGGCATAGCCAAAGTCGGCTTTGAACCGGTCGTTCCATGCCGCCTCGAGATCCGCAACCGCCAGATCACCCGACATCAACGCGCGTTCCAGGTCAAAGCGCAGCAGGACATGCAGGTTGTACTGCAATTCGTCCGCCTCGGTGCGGATGTAACCGTTGTTGACGCTGTTCACACAGGCATAGAACGCATCCGCGTCGGCAATGCCGAAATCGCCAAAGGTGTCCTTCATCTGGCCGAACAGCCAACCGGTAAAGGCACGGCTGCGACCGATCTGGTTTTCATAAATGCGGCTTTGGCTTTCGTGCACGCCCATCGACACACCCTGCCCCAGCGGAGTCAGCAGATAGGCCTGGTCGATGTTCTGTTCATATGCGGCGTGTCCCACCTCGTGGATGGTGGAATAAAAACAGTTGAACGGATCGACGGGATTGGTGCGTGTGGTGATCCGCACGTCGTTGCCGCTGCCCGAGCTGAACGGATGCACCGCCTTGTCGACGCGTCCCCGCTGCATGTCATAGCCAAAGGTGCGCGCCAGATGGCGGCTCAGCTTCATTTGCGCGGCTTCGTCAAATGTGCCTGTCAGGCTGACGGGTTTTTCCGCCGCCAGCACGGCGGCACGCAGATCGGCCAGAACCGGGCGCATGGCCGAAAACATCGCCTCCAGCTCGGCGCCGGTGGTGCCGGGCTCATAGTCTTGCAGCATCGCGTCATACAGATCGCCACCCGCCGCCAGCGCGGCACCTTCTTCGCGTTTCAGCGCCACGACCTCTTGCAACACCGGTGCAAAGGCCGCGAAATCATCCGCGCCGCGTGCCTCGGCCCATTTGCCCTGGGCCACCGATGTCAGCCGCGCCAGTTTGCTGGCCAAAGCAGCGGGCACCTTGGTGGCACGGGCGTGGCTGCGGCGGATGTGGCGCATCTGTGCCTGCCCCACAGCGTCCAGCGTGCTGTCGTCGATCCCGTCCAGCCACTCACTCACCTGCGGCGCGGTGCGGCGCGCGTGCAGCACGGATTCCATCGCGGCCATTTCCTCGCCGCGCTGGTCGGCGGCACCGCGTGGCATCATGGTTTCCTGATCCCACCCCAGACGCCCCGCCACCTGGGCCAAAGCCTGTGTGTCGCGGTCGTATGCCATCAGTGCGTCATAGGGGGTCATGGATTATCAGCCTTCACGGATTGAGGATTGGATCGGATAAGCAGTGAGGAACCGCGCCCGCAGGATCAACACCCACAGGACCACAGCCAGAGCTTGGTGCAGGATCGCCACCTGCCATGCCGCGCCATACAGCACGGTGTTGATGCCAAGGGCAATCTGCAAAGCCAGCGCCGCAAAAACAGCGTTGAACGCAAACCGCGTGCGCCGGTGCGCGCTGCGCCGTCCGCGCAGCCAGACGACGACGCCAAAGGCCGCCAGCAGATAGCCGGTGATGCGGTGAATGAACTGCACCAGCCCGGGGCTTTCAAAGATGTTGCGCCACCAGGGTTCAACCGGGAATGCATTCGGCGGGAACCATTGCCCGCCCATCATCGGCCAGTCGGTATAGCTGCGGCCCGCATCGATACCGGCCACCAACGCGCCGATCAGGATTTGCAGGAAGGCAAAGTGCAGCAATCCGGTGGACAGGCCGAACAGCTTGGCCTCCTTGCTGCGGCGGGCCTGCATCAGATCACGCTCGGTGCGCCCCAACTGTAATATATACCACGCCAGCACCCCCAGGATAATGAACGCCAGCCCCAGATGGGTGGCCAATCGGTAGCTGGCAACGCTGGTGGCCCCTTCGCCTTGGGTGACACCGCTGGACACCATCCACCAGCCGATCGCGCCCTGCGCACCGCCCAGCAGACCCACCAGCCAAAGCTTGGCGGTCCAGCCCACGGGCACCTGACGGCGCAGGGTGAAATAGACAAAGCCCAAGGCCCAGACCAGCCCGATCACACGCCCCAGCTGGCGATGGCCCCATTCCCACCAGTAAATCGCCTTGAAATCCGACAGGTCCATCCACTGGTTCATGATGCGGAACTGGTCAATCGCCTGGTATTTGGCAAATTCCGCTTCCCAATGCGCCTGTGTCAGCGGCGGCAATGCACCGGTCAGCGGCTTCCATTCGGTGATCGACAAACCGCTGTCGGTCAACCGCGTCAGCCCGCCCACCGCGATCATCACAAAGACCAGCGCGAACAGGATCATCAGCCAGATGCGAATGCCCCGCCGCGCGCCGCGCCGTCCCCGGTCGATCACGCCGGTGGCGGGGGCTTTCTGTGCCGCCGCCTCGGGGCTTGCGACCTCTTCGAAAATACTACGTTTGCCGCTCATGGTCTGGTCCTCGTCTTTGTCGCGCAACCTAGGGCCGCGCCGCACGATGGTCCAGAACCATCATGGCCGCTTTTGCGCCCATCGGACCATCTGCCGCATCACCCCGTGCAACATCTGCACATCGGCGCGGGTCAGCGGCATCCGGCTCCACATATTGCGCAGGTTGGAGCGCATGCTGGCCGATTTGTGTTCCGGAAAGAAAAAGCCCGCCGTGTCCAGCGCCTCCTCGTAATGCACGGCCAGATGCTCGACCTCGACGCCCTGCGCCCAGTCGGTGCCGGCCATCTCGTCGCTGCGGTGCACAACCTCGCCGCTGGCACGCATCCACTCGTATCCCACCAACAGCACGCATTGCGCCAGGTTGAGCGAGGCGAATTTCGGGTTCACCGGCACCGAGACAATCGCATTGGCCCGCGCAATGTCCTCATTCTCGAGCCCTGCGCGTTCCGGGCCGAACATCACGGCGACCTTCTGGCCCTGTGCAATCCGCGCAGCCGCGTCGCGCATCGCCTCTTCGGGCGAGAACACGGGTTTGGTCAGATCGCGCGCCCGTGCGGTGGTGGCATAGACATATGTGCAATCGCCAAGCGCATCCGGCAGATCCGGCGACAGCTGCGCCTCGTCCAGCAACCGCCCCGCCCCCGAGGCCAGCGCCACCGCCGATTGGTTCGGCCAGCCATCGCGGGGCGCGACAATGCGCATCCGGTCCAGACCAAAGTTCCACATCGCCCGCGCGGCGGACCCGATGTTTTCGCCCATCTGCGGGCGCACCAAGACAAAAAAAGGAATATCGCTCATGCCGCCCCCATACACAGCCCCGCGCCTGTGGAAAAGCCCCCGGACACCTGCAAGCACTTGTTTCCTTTCGCCGCGCGATCCGCTATCTGCCCTGCCAGTGACGACAAAGGATCAGACGATCATGGCCGAGACCGAGCAGCAGCCGCAACTTTACCTCATCAGCCCGCCCGAACTGGAGCTGACACAGTTCCCCGACACGCTGGCGCGGGTGCTGGACGCCCATGCCATCGCCTGTGTGCGGCTGGCGCTGGACACCCGCGACGAAGACCGCCTGTCCCGCGCCGCCGATGCGCTGCGCGCGGTGACCGACGCGCGTGATGTCGCACTGGTGATCACCGACAACGTGCCGCTGGCTGAACGGCTGGGTCTGGACGGGGTGCACCTGACCCTCCCCGGATCGGTGCGCGCAGCCCGCAAGGTGCTGGGCCCCGATGCCATTGTCGGTGCGTTCTGTGGTGGATCGCGCCACGACGGGCTGTCGGCGGGCGAAGCGGGTGCGGATTACATCGCTTTCGGCCCGGTGCAGGGCCATGACGCCGACGACGACAGCTTTGCCGAGGCCGAGCTGTTCCAGTGGTGGTCCGAAGTCATCGAAATCCCTGTCATAGCCGAGGGGAACCTGGACCGCGCACAAATCGCGGCCCTTGCTCCCTACACCGACTTTTTCGGCATCGGTGCGGAAATCTGGGGGCAGGACGACCCTGCAGCCGCCCTGACGGCCCTGTTGGCCGATATGTAATATCGGCAGGTGGCGGGTGTTACAAAAACACCCGCTCGACCACCCACCACGCGCCGATCAGCGCGATCACCAGTGATCCCGTGATCGAAATGGCGCGGAACATCACGCTTTGTTCCTGCACAAAGATCTCGTCCCCGTCCAGCTCGACCGCACGGGCCGCAGCGACCGACAACGACACGATGATCGCAGCCAGCGCCACAACGGTCAGCTGCCCCACCTCGACGCCTACGTTGAACCCCAGCAGCGCCGGAATGAACTGATCCGCAGGCAGGCCAAATTCGCCCAGCACCGACGCAAAGCCCAGCCCGTGCAACAGGCCAAAGCCGAAGATCACGAAGGGCCGCCAGGGCGACAGCTTGCGCCAGAAAATGTTTTCAATCGCGACATATACGATGCTGGCGGCAATCAACGGCTCGACAATGCTGCCGGGAATGCTGACGATACCCAGCGCCCCCAGGGCCAGCGTGACCGTGTGGGCCACGGTAAAGGCGCTGATCTGCAGCAGCAAAGGCCGCCATGCCGTGCTCAGCAGGAACAGCCCCAGCACAAACAGGATATGGTCCAGCCCCTGCGGCAGAATGTGATCAAAGCCCACGGGGATATAGCCCGCAAAAGTGCCCCAACCGGTCAGCGCACCGCCACCTGACAGGGCAATCGCACCGCTGTCCGCGCCGCTTTCCACGTAACCGGTGAAGGGATCGTCAACGCCCTGCTGTCGCAACACCAGCGACCCCTGCCCCTTGGGCCAGGCCACCACCACCTCGGTCGCACCCGACGGCAATTGCCCCACCAGCGTCAGCAACGACTGGCGCGGGGCTTGCGGATCGGGTGCCTCGGCCACTTCGAACCCTTGCAAGACCAGCGGCACCGCTGCGCCATCCGCCCGCAGCATCGGCAGCGCGTTCCATTTTTGGACCAGCCCTGTCATTTGCTCCCGGATCTCTTCGACCGGGCGCGCGCGCAACGCGTCGTAATCCTCTGCCTGCGCCGCCTCGTCCGTGTCACTGACCGTGTCCATGTCGATACCGGCCAGAAACGCCTCGACGTTGGCGCGCATCTGGATCGTGACGGTTCCGCCCTCGTCGCTCAGGTCCGCAATGGTTGGCAGGATCTCGTGGGCATGTGCCGCCGACGCGACCGTCAACAGCCACAGGGTTGACATCGCTGCAATACGGCGCAGCTTTCTCGTTAACTTAACAAAAGGGTTTATCATGCGTCTGTCCCGGTTCGTGTTTCTCGCCGCCATGTTCCTCGCCCCCTTTGCGGGGGCCGGTGCGGTCCTTGCCCATGAGTCTTGGCTGGAACCGCAACAGTATCAAGTCGAAAGCGGCGGCGACCTGAAAGCTGACCTGAAAAACGGTGAGAAATTCATTGGATCGACGCTGGCCTATTTCAAAAACAACATCGTGCGCTTTGACATGATCATGGGAGAAACATCCGTGCCGGTCGAGGGGCGGCTGGGCAATATTCCCGCGCTTGCCACACAGGCCCCTGCCGTCGACGGGCTGTTGGTGCTGGTCTATCAATCCACCGCATCCTCGCTGAAATACAGCGAATGGCAGAAATTCATGGCTTTCGCCGAGCACAAGGATTTCAAGACCGCCGAGGCCGACCACATCGCCGCAGGCTGGCCCCAGGAAGGCTTCCGCGAGATTTATACCCGTTACATCAAGTCGCTGGTGGGCGTTGGCAACGGTGAAGGTGCGGATGTGGTCACCGGCATGGAGACCGAATTCGTCGCCCTGACCAACCCCTATTCCGCGGCCTTTGACGGCACGATGCAGGTGCAGGTCCTGTATCAGGCCCAACCGCGCGTCGATGCGCAGGTCGAGATTTTCCACCGCGATCCAAAGGGCGAGGTGACAGTAACCACCACCCGCACCGACGATCAGGGCGTGGCCCGCATTCCCGTCACACCGGGCAGCGAATACCTGCTGGATGCGGTCGTGCTGCGCCCCTATGCGGGGGACAAGGATGCGGTGTGGGAAACGCTGTGGGCCGCGCTTACGTTCAAGGTGCCCGAGTAGCGCCGAAACGCTTGCATCACAGACCGCTTCCCGCCATGAAGCGCGGATGAAAAAGACAGCTGACATCCTTTGTATCGGATCGGTCCTGTGGGACGTGATCGGGCGCTCGGCCTCGGTCATGCGACAGGGGTCGGACGTACCGGGGCGGATCACCCGCCTGCCTGGTGGCGTGGCGATGAACATCGCGATGACGCTGGCGCGGTTTGGCCTGACGCCCGCGCTGCTGACCGCGATTGGCCGCGACGCCGAGGGGGACGAGCTGATGGCCGCCTGCGCCGCGCGCGGCATGATCACCGACACGATCTATCGCTCGGACGATCTGCCGACGGATCGCTACATGGCGGTCGAAGGGGCGAACGGGCTGATCGCAGCCATCGCCGACGCCCATTCGCTTGAGGCCGCAGGCGCCAAGATCCTGCGCCCGCTGACCGACGGCACCCTGCCCGCGCCCTATGCCGGGCTGGTCGCACTGGACGGCAACCTGACGCTGGACCTGCTGGCCGAGATCGCCACCGGCGACGCGCTGGCACAGGCCGATCTGCGCGTGGCCCCTGCCTCGCCCGGCAAGGCCGAGCGGCTGACGCCGTTCCTGAACAACCGCCGCGGCACGCTTTATGTGAACTGCGAAGAGGCGGGCCTGCTGTGTCAAACCACCTTTGCCACGGCCCCCGACGCCGCCGCCGCCTTGCTGGACCGGGGTGCCGCCCGCGTTCTGGTCACCAACGGCGGCGATGATGCCGCCGAAGGCGATGCCACGGGCGGCGTCATCCATGCCACACCGCCGCAAGTGCTGGTCACCCGCGTGACCGGCGCCGGCGACACCTTCATGGCCGCCCATATCGCCGCCGAAGCCCGTGGCGCAGACCGCCACGCGGCCCTTGCGCAAGCATTGGAAGCGGCCGCCATCTATGTCTCAGGAGACACTCCCAATTGACCCATTCCTACGCCCGCTCCTCCGAAGTCGCCAACGCACAGGCCAGCGGATCGCCCGTTGTCGCGCTGGAAAGCACGATCATCACCCACGGCATGCCCTATCCGCAAAACCTTGAGGTCGCGCGCCAGGTCGAGGAAGACGTGCGCGCCGCCGGTGCCACGCCCGCCACGATGGCAGTGATCGCGGGGCGGCTGCATGTGGGTCTGACCGACAAGCAACTGGAAGCATTGGCGCAGGCTAGGGATGTGGACAAGATCAGCCGCGCCGACATGGCCGTGTGCATGGCCCAGGGCCGCACCGGCGCCACCACCGTCGCCGCCACCATGATCGCGGCCCGTCTGGCCAACATCAGCGTCTTTGCCACGGGTGGCATCGGCGGTGTGCACATGGGCGCGGACCAGACCTTTGATGTGTCCGCCGACCTGTTGGAACTGGCACAGACCGCCGTCACCGTCGTGGCGGCCGGCCCAAAGGCGATCCTGGACATCCCTAAAACGCTGGAAGTTCTGGAAACCCAAGGCGTCCCCGTCATCGCCTATGGTCAGGACGCCCTGCCCGCCTTCTGGTCCCGCAGCGCAGGCTTTGACGCGCCCCTGCGCATGGACAGCGCCGCCGAGATTGCCGCCGCCCACAAGATGCGCGCCCGCCTCGCCCTGCCGGGCGGACAACTGGTCGCCAACCCGATCCCGCAAAGCGACGAGATCGCGCCCGAGGTGCTGGCCCCCATCATCGCACAGGCCCAGGCCGAAGCAGACGCCCAAGGCATCAGCGCCAAGGCGGTCACACCCTTCCTGTTGCAGCGCATCTTCGAGCTGACCGAAGGCCGCTCGCTGACCGCCAATATTGCACTTGTGCGCAATAATGCACGGCTGGCTGCACAGATTGCGGTCGAAATGACCAAACTGACCTGAAAGACATTGATTCAAATCATCAACCGGTGTTGAAGGCGGCGGCAAAATCCCTATTTTCAAGGGGACTGCCGCAGGATTGTAAAATCCACCTTTTTCCGGGAACCTGATGAACACACCTTTTGACGAGGAACCACGCCGCAAGGGCAGCCTGCTCGGGCGTTTGCGGGCGTCTTTCCTGACCGGACTTGTGGTGATCGCGCCTGTCGGCCTGACCATCTGGCTGATCTGGACCGTTGTCGGCTGGATCGACGGCATGGTGTTGCCCTTTGTCCCGCGTGCCTATCACCCCGACCGGATGATCCAGGATTTCTTTGGGCTGGCACGCGATTCGCAGATCAACGTGCGCGGCATCGGCGTGATCATCTTTCTGGTGTTCACCATCATCGTCGGCTGGATGGCCAAGGGGCTGATCGGCCGCTCGGTCCTGCGTTTCGGCGAAAGCCTGGTGGAACGCACACCGGTTGTGCGGTCGATCTATTCGGGCATCAAACAGATTTCCGAAACCGTCTTTGCCCAGTCCGAACGCAGTTTTGAAAAGGCCTGTCTGGTCGAATATCCCCGGCGCGGCATCTGGGCCATCGGCTTTGTATCGACCACCGCCAAGGGCGAAATCAGGAACCGCGCGGGCAACCAGAACGGGCTGATGTCCGTGTTCTTGCCGACCACGCCGAACCCGACCTCGGGATTTTTGCTGTTCGTCCCCCCCGAAGAGGTGATGGAGTTGGAGATGAGCGTTGAAGACGCCGCGAAACTGGTGATCTCGGCGGGGCTGGTCTATCCCAACGCCAAGGACCCCAGCCTGCCGCCGGAATAACCGCTCAGCTGTACATCGCGCGCATGTCGATGCTGGACCGCTGGTTCAGATCGTCGAAATGCTGTGACAGGAAAAGGTCCGCAGCCGCGCGCCCTGCCTGCTTGAGCTTGCCCAGAACATAGCCGTTCGGCACGGTCTTTGTGGCCACCGACAGATCGTTCATCAGGTCATCGTCGGCAATCATGTGCATATGCACCCGTGCCATACGCTCCTCGGGAATGGTGCCATCGTCCAGCAGGCGCTGCACCAACGCAATCGCCCGCATCTCGCGCAGCAGCGACGAGTTGAAACTGATCTCGTTGATCCGGTTCTGGATCTGTTGCGGCGTATAAGGCACGTCCTCGCGTTCCAGCGGGTTAATGTTGATCACCACGATGTCCCGCGGCAGCCGCCGCTCGAAGAACGGGAACAACGCGGGATTGCCGGTATAGCCACCGTCCCAGAACGCTTCGGTCCGGCCTGTCTGGCTGTCGAACAACTCGACCGCCTGAAACAGCGTCGGCAGACAGGCCGAGGCCATGATCACGTCGGCATTCACCTCGTCGCCCTTGAACACCCGCAGCTTGCCATTGCGCACACGGGTGGCGTTGACAAAGAACACAGGTCCGTCGTCGGCGCACACCTTGTCATAGTTGAACGCATTGACGATCGAGGTCAGCGGGTTGGTATAGAACGGCCCCATGGCATAAGGCGACAACCCGTGGCTGATCGCCTCGCCCATCAGGTAGAACGGGTTCATCTCCATCGCCTGACTGACACTGCGCACCCCCAGCGGGGCCATCCAGCTTTCCGCTTCGATCCCTTGCAGCCCTGCAACCTCGTGCCACAGTGCATCCAGCGCGGCGCGCGCGCCTTCGGCGCCGCCGGTGACCATACCGGATTTCAACGCGGCCCCGTTCAGCGCCCCGGCAGAGGTGCCGGAAATGGCTGCAATTTCGATCCGGTCGTCTTCCAGAATGCGGTCCAGCGCACCCCAGGTGAACGCGCCGTGCGCGCCGCCACCTTGCAGGGCCAGGTTGATCCGTTTGCGTGTCATATCAGGGCCTTTCGGTCCGCCGCAGACTTTGGGAGCCTCCGGCGGGAGTGTGAGCGGGTTTCCCGGAAACGCTCCGGGGGAGCGTTTCGCCCGCGAACGGGCGGAGCCGCGGGCAAGATGAAATCGGCGGACCCGCGTTAAAGGGCCGTCCATCCACCATCGACGCTGATCGTGGTGCCGGTGATCTGCGCCGCCGCATCCGAACACAGGAACACAGCCGTGCCGCCCAACTGTTCGGTGGTGGCAAATTCCTTGCTGGGCTGGCGCGTCAGCATGACGTTCTGGATCACCTCTTCGCGGGTCATGTTATATTCCTTCATCGTGTCGGGAATCTGGTTCTCGACGATGGGGGTCAGCACATAGCCCGGACAAATCGCATTCGCGGTGATCGGATCGGTCGCGGTTTCCAGCGCCACGGTTTTCGTCAGCCCGACGATCCCGTGCTTGGCCGCGACATAGGCCGATTTATAGGGCGACGCGGTCAGACCATGGGCCGATGCGATGTTGATGATCCGCCCCCACCCCCGTTCGCGCATCCCCGTGACCGCCACGGCGCTGGTGTGAAAGGCCGAGCTGAGGTTGATCGCGATGATCGCGTTCCATTTGTCGATGGGAAAGTCCTGGATCGCCGCGACATGCTGGATGCCCGCGTTGTTCACCAGAATGTCGCAACCGCCTGCGGCCACAACCAGACGGCGACAATCCTCGGCCTTGGACATATCGGCCTGAATGTATTTCACATCGACGCCAAGGCTGCGGGACAGTTCAGCGGCCAGATCGTGATCTTCGTCAGAATCGGTAAAGCTGTTGAGAACCAGATTCGCCCCCGCCTTGCCCATTTCCTTGGCAATGCCCAACCCGATCCCCGAGTTCGATCCGGTGATGACGGCGGTTTTGCCGGACAGGTCGTGTGTGATGGCCATGTGAATGCTCCTTGGAGTTTTGCGTGCTATGGCAACCTTGCCATGCTGCATCTGCAAAAGGAACGGCAAAGCGCGCGGTGTGGTTCCGCAAGGCACCCGCAAGCGTCAGGCAAAAAAAACGCCAGCACGAAGCTGGCGTTAAGTTATTGAGGCAGGTTTCATACAGGCAAGAAACCTATCGAGCAGTGAGGTCTTTATAAGCAATCTAAGGCCGAGGGCCAAGCTAAAAGTTTGAAATCACCTGAAAGCCCAGATACCGCTGGGTCTAGCAAAACAAGGGCAGAAGGGAATTGTTGCCAAAATGGGCGTCAATATTTTCCACGCGGGTCTTCGAAATGTCGCCATCGCGGCGCTGATTCTCGGTGCGGGCACCGCAGCATCCGAGCCGGTGCATGGCATAGCTATGTATGGCGATCCCGCCCTGCCACCCGATTTTGTGTCACTCCCTTATGTGAACCCCGACGCCCCGCGCGGCGGGTCCATCGTGCTGGGCAACACGGGCGGCTTTGATTCCCTCAATCCCTTCGTGCGCAAAGGCAACGCGCCCTGGCAACTTTCCACCTTCACGCACGAAAGTTTGATGGGGCGCAGTCTGGACGAACCCTTCACTTTGTACGGTCTGCTCGCCGAATCGGTCGAAGTGTCCGACGACCGGACCGAAGTTCGATTCGTACTGCGGCCCGAGGCGGCATTCTCGGACGGCACACCCGTTACGGTTGAGGACGTGATCTGGAGCTACGAGATCCTGGGCACCGAAGGGCACCCCCGCTACCACGGGCTGTGGGCACAGATCACCTCGATCACCCAGGACGGGCCGCGCGCGGTCAAGATGACCTTCGAGCCGGGCAATCGTGAACTGGCCCTGCTGGCCGGTATGCGCCCGATCCTCAGCAAGGCGCAGTGGGAAGGCCGCGATTTCGCCAACGCCCCGCTGGCCGACGTGCCGCTGGGCAGCGGCCCTTATGTGGTGACCGGCTTTGAGGGCGGACGGTACGTGCAACTCACCCGCAACCCGGACTACTGGGGCGCGGATATCCCGGTGCGGCGCGGCACCAACAATTTTGACAAGATCCGCATCGATTTCTACGGCGACAGCACCGTGCTGCTCGAAGGGTTCAAGGCCGGCGAGATTTCCGCGATCCGTGAATTCAACTCTGAAAGCTGGACATCACAGTATAATTTCCCCCGTGCGATCAACGGTGACGTGGTCCAGACCGAGATCCCCCACGGCAAGCCGTCAGGCATGACCGGGCTGGCGATGAACACCCGCCGCGCGCCCTTTGACGACTGGCGCGTGCGCTCGGCGCTGATCCATGCGTTCAACTTCGAATACATCAACGACACGCTCACGGGTGGTGTCCAGCCGCGCATCACCTCGTATTTCTCGAACTCGGTGCTGTCGATGCAGGACGGTCCCGCCGCGCCGGAAGTGGCGGCCTTGCTGGAACCCTACGCCGACGATCTGCCCCCGGACACGCTTGAGGGATATGCCCTACCCGTTTCGGACGGCAGCGCGCGCAACCGTCAGGGCCTGCGCGCCGCGACCAAGCTGCTGCAAGAGGCTGGCTTTTCCGCCGAGGGGGGCACATTGCGCGGACCGGACGGCACGCCGTTCACATTCGACATCCTTCTGCCCAAGGGCAGCACCGAGAATATCGCCATCGCCGATATCTACATCGGCGCGCTAAAGCGTCTGGGCATCACCGCGCGCATCGAAACCGTGGACGACGCGCAATTTTTGGCGCGCACCAACAGCTTTGATTTCGACATGACCTTTTTCCGTCGTGCCCTGTCGCTGTCACCGGGCAACGAGCAGCGGTATTACTGGGGCAGCGAAGCCGCCACCGCCGAAGGGTCGCGCAACCTGCCCGGCATTCACAGCCCGGCGGTGGATGCGATGATCGACGCGATGCTCGAGGCCGAAGGACAGGACCAGTTCATCGCCGCCACCCGCGCGCTGGACCGGGTGCTGACGGCGGGGGCCTATGTCATCCCCTTCTGGCAATATGCCGAAGGTCGCATTGCCCATATCAAGGAAATGAAGCACCCTGATGTGATCCCGATCTATGGCGACGGGCCGAATTACATGCCCGAAGTGTGGTGGTGGGAGGACTGATGTCATAGATCTGTTACAAAGGTCCATTAACGGCAGCGTCATGAATATCCTTGTCCTGTGCACCGGCAACTCGGCCCGGTCGATCCTGTTGGAACATATCCTGAATGACGCGGGCATTGGCCGCGTGCGTGCCTTTTCGGCGGGGTCACACCCGACAGGCCAGGTTCATCCCCAATCGCTGAAACTTCTGGACGCGATGGAAATCGACACCTCAGGCGCGCGATCCAAAAGCTGGGACGAATTTGCCGCCGAGGATGCGCCGATCATGGATCTGGTGATCACCGTCTGTGGCTCTGCCGCCGCTGAAACATGCCCGATGTGGCCCGGCGCTCCCGTGCGCGCGCATTGGGGCGTCGAAGACCCCGCCGCCGCGCCGGACGCAGAACAGGAAGCAGCCTTCCAGACCGCGTTCGAAATCCTGAACCGGCGCACGCAGGCGCTGCTGGATCATCCTTTTGAAACGATGGATGTGGGCGAGCTGAGCGCGCTTCTGAAACGGATCGGCACCCTGCAATGATCCGCAAATATGTCGCCGAAGGTCTGGGCACCGCCCTGTTGCTGGTGGGTGTCGTCGGCTCTGGCATCATGGGACAGACGCTGGCGGACGGAAACACCGCCATTGCGCTATTGGCCAATGCGGTGGCCACGGGCTGTATGCTTTACGTGATCATCACCACGCTGGGGCCAATCTCGGGCGCGCATTTCAACCCCGCTGTGACGCTGGCCTTCTGGCTGCGCGGCGAGATCACCACGCGCCCCGCCCTGGGCTATGTTCTGGTTCAGGTCGCGGGCGGGATTGTCGGCGTCTGGGCGACACATGCGATGTTCGACCAGCCGATCCTGCAGGCTTCGACCACCATGCACCGCACCGGCATCGCGCAATGGTGCTCCGAGGCGATGGCGACCTTTGGCCTGTTGTTCGTGATCTTCGGCGGCCTGAAATCACGCCCCGAGGCAGTGCCTGCGCTGGTCGCCTTCTACATCACGGGGGCCTATTGGTTCACCGCATCCACCAGCTTTGCCAACCCCGCGGTGACCATCGCACGCGGGTTTTCCGACACGTTTGCGGGCATCTACCCCGGCCACATCGCGGCCTTTATCGTGGTGCAGCTGATCACGGTGCCGCTGGCGCATCTGATCCTGACGCGGCTGTTCCGCGACTAGGCTCAGGTCAGCGAGGTCACCCAAAGGATCATCGCATCCTCGGGGCTGGTGCTGACGACGTTGTGGCCCATGGTGGCATCGTAATAGGCACTGTCGCCGCGCCGCATCTCGATCGGTTCGTAGAACTCGGTGTAGAGGGTGATCACGCCCGTCAACACGTATAAAAACTCTTCGCCGTCATGGCGCACCCAGCCGTCGAATTCGTCCATGCTGCGCGCCCGGACCCGCGCGCGATAGGGCAGCATCTGCTTTTTCACCAGCGTTTCGGCCAGCAATTCGTGCTCATAGGTGGCCGTGGCCTGATGGTTGCCCTGCCCCTGCTTGGTCACAGACATGCGCCCGTTCACCCGTTCGGCCTGTGGCGGGGTGAACAGCTGCGGCACAGAAATCTGCAAGCCAACGGCCAGCTTTTTCAGCGCGTCATAGGTGGGCGACATCTGACCGTTCTCGATCTTGGACAGGGTTGACCGGGCAATGCCCGCCTGTTTCGCCGCCTGTTCCAGCGTCCAGTCGCGCGCCTTGCGCAGATCACGCACCCGCGCCCCCAGGTCGAGAGGCTGCGCATGCATCTCCTCGCCGCTGGTGCGGGCGATTTCTATCAGCGATCTGGGGCTTTTTCCGGTCATGGCCATTTCTATAAGCTGCGCCCCAACGCCTTGCAACGGCGCTGCGGGCGGGCTACCGATTTGCCATGCTGTCCATCTTTGCCCAAGGGGTGCACCCCCGCTGCCCCGCCCCGTTCAACATGGCCGATCACGTCCTGCGCGCAGGTGCCGCGCGACCGGATCACCTGGCGCTGAGCATCCTGCAGTCGGATCGTTCCGACGACTGGACCTATGCCGCGCTGATCGACGCCGTGCGCGGCACGGCAACGGGGCTGTTGCAGCATGCACAGGCCGGACAGATGGTCCTGATGCGGCTGGGCAATACCGTGGATTTCCCGATTGCCTACCTGGGGGCCATCTGGGCCGGTCTGGTGCCGATCCCGACCTCGGCGGCGCTGACCGAGCCCGAGGTCGCGGCCATCTTGAGCGAGCTGCCGGTTGCCGCGATCCTGCGCGATCCGGCGGTCGCCTGTCCTGATGATGCCCGCTGTATCCCGCTGGACGCGCTGCAAGCGATGCGCGGGCTGGCACCGGCAGATGCGGCGATGGGCGATCCCGACCGGATGGCCTATGTGATCTACACCTCTGGCACATCCGGCAAACCCCGCGCCGTGGCCCATGCCCACCGCGCGATCTGGGCGCGCGGCATGATGCACCAGGGCTGGTACGGGCTGCGCGCCAATGACCGCCTGTGCCACGCGGGGGCGTTCAACTGGACCTATACGCTGGGAACTGGACTCATGGACCCCTGGACGCTTGGCGCGACCGCGCTGATCCCGGCACCGGGCACACCCGCCGCCGAGTTGCCCGACCTGCTGGCCCGCCACCGCGCCACCATCTTTGCCGCCGCCCCCGGTGTCTACCGCCAGATGCTGAAAGGGCGCGATACCCTGCCCCTGCCCGCCCTGCGCCACGGGCTGAGCGCGGGGGAAAAACTGCCCGACCGCATCCGCGACGCATGGACCGCGGCCACCGGGACGCCGGTCTACGAGGCTTACGGCATGTCCGAATGCTCCACCTTCATCTCTGCCAGCCCGACCAACCCGGCCACCCACGGCGCGTCCGGCCGGCCGCAACCGGGCCGCCATATCGCCATCGTCGACGACACCGGCACGCCACAACCCATCGGCCAGCCGGGCATCATCGCCGTCCACCGCAGCGACCCGGGCCTGATGCTGGAATATATCGGCGCGCCGGACGAAACCGCGCAGAAATTCGCAGGTGACTGGTTCCTGACCGGAGACGAGGCGCAGATGGACGCCGATTATCAGGTCACCTATCTGGGCCGCGCCGACGATATGATGAACGCAGGCGGCTACCGCGTGTCACCCATCGAGGTGGAACAGGCGCTGTTGTCGCACGACGGCATCACCGCTGTCGCCGCCACCGACGTGCTGGTCAAGGCCGACACTCGCGTGATCGCCGCCTTTTACACCGGCCCCGCAGCACTGGACGAAACCGAACTGAAAGCCTGGGCCGAACCGCGTCTGGCGCAATACAAACGTCCGCGCCTCTTTGTCCATGTCGACGCCCTGCCCACGGGCGCCAACAACAAGATCCTGCGCCGCCAGTTGCGCGCGGCCTTTGACGCAGGCCAGATCACAGCCACGTAAGCGGGGGTGCATCCACCCAAAAACCCCGCTATGTGACCCCAAACAACCAAGGTGACCCCGATGCCCGCAACCACGATCAAGCTTGATATCATGTCCGATCCGATCTGCCCGTGGTGCTATATCGGCAAATCCTACCTGGACCGTGCGCTGGAACAGAACCCGGATCATCCCTTTGTCATCGAATGGCATCCCTTTCAGCTGAACCCCGACATGCCCGCCGAAGGCATGGACCGCCGCGCCTATCTCGAAGCCAAGTTCGGCGGCAAGGAAGGTGCGGTCAAAGCCTATGCGCCGGTGGTCGAACACGCGCAAAAGGCCGGCCTGAAAATCGACTTTGAAGCGATGAAGCGCACGCCCAACACCCTGAACGCCCACCGGCTGATCCACTGGGCCGGCATCGAAGGCCGCCAGACTGCCGCAGTGTCTGCCCTGTTCAAGGCCTATTTCGTCGAAGGCCGCGACATTGGCGACACCGACACGCTGGCCGATATTGCCGACGGGATCGAACTGGACGCTGCCGTCATCCGCCGTTTGCTGGACACCGACGCGGACCAACAGCAGATCATCGACCGCGACGCGCACAGCCGCAAGATGGGCATCACGTCGGTCCCCACATTCATCGTTGCAGGCAAACATGCGGTTCCCGGCGCACAGCCCCCCGACCTGTGGTCAAAAGTTATCGCGGAGCTGAACGAGCAAGAAAGCAACAGCTAAGCCCTGTTGCCTGCCTTAATCTTAACAAAATTGTAGCAAAACCGCTCAACCTGCCGTAACCTGTCAACAATGAGGGGCAAAAGCCCCCATTTCTAATAATAAAAATAACCTATTGAGCGGGTGACATGGCAGAACAACAGGTATCGCCCTCGGAGGCGCGCAGCCTGCGCATATCCGAAATCCGGATGATCGCACTGGCCGAGATTGCAACAAAATCCACAGGTCTGGACCATTGGTCCTATTACATCGAATTGAACGAACTGAAGCGCCGCCCGCTGTCCATCGAGTGGCTCGAGGGCGTGATCATGCTGGCCGTCATTGGCCGCATCCGCCCGGCCCGCGTGTTCGGCTGGCTGAACAAGCTGCGCGACAGGCGCGAAAAGGCCGGGCAACTGGACGCCTTCGAGGCATTTGACGCCCGTCTGCGCAGTTATCTTTACCCCGAAACGCTGACCAACCACGGCTATGACCGCCAGACCTTTGCCGATCTGGACCACGACAGTGTCTGGGCACAGGTCGAAAGCCACCTCGGCGCGCTGCGCGACGAAGGCTACGAGGTGTTCCTGAACTCGGGCACCCTGCTGGGCGTGGTCCGCGACGAAAAGCTGATCGCACATGACGACGACATCGACCTTGCCGTGATCCTGAAAGCAGGCACCGAGGAGGAGGCCGCGCAGGAATGGCGCGACCTCAAGGGCCGCCTGCAAGAATTGGCCTTGTTTGACGAGGACAACCACAATCAGGCCGCGATCTACAAACTGACCCCAGCGGGCCAGACCCAGATCGACCTGTTCCCCGCATGGGTGCAAGGCGGCAAGGTCTTTGTCTATCCGCACACCCACGGCGAACTGGCGCTGGAAGACGTGCTGCCGCTGCGCAAATGTGCGGTGACCGGCAATGCCCTGCCCGCCGTGCCCGAAAAGATGCTGACGCTGAACTATGGCGCAGGTTGGGACACGCCCGACCCGCTGTTCAAATTCCCATGGGCCGCTGCGAACGACCGCTTTGCCCCCTTCCTTGAAAGGCTGGCCAAATGATCCGTCCTGTGACCACCGTCCTGACCTATGGCACGTTTGACCTGTTTCACCACGGCCACGTGCGCCTGTTGCAGCGCCTGTCGCAACTGGGTGACGAGTTGATCGTTGGCTGTTCCACCGATGCATTCAACGCGGTCAAAGGCAAGCGCTGCGTGATGCCCTATGGCCAGCGCCGCGAGATACTGGAAGCCTGCCGCTATGTCGCCCGGGTGATCCCCGAAGACAGCTGGGCGCAAAAGCGATCGGATATCGTGAATTACAACGTGTCGATCTTTGCCATGGGCGATGACTGGGCCGGCCATTTCGACGATCTGGGCGATCTCACGCGGGTGATTTACCTGCCGCGCACCCAGGATGTGTCCACAACCGAGTTGAAAGAACGCATACAGCAACGGGTCAGCGCCGCCTGACACGTCCCGTCACGGGCCTTTGCCCGGCATTGTGATCCTGAAAACACTGGGTTAAACCCCTGCGTGTATGACGCCGTTGCGCGCCACTTCAGGAGCCAACCGCCCATGACCACACAAGAATCCCCAACCATCGGCCGCGTCGAATTCATCGCGCTGATGGGCATGATGTTCGCGACAATCGCCTTTTCCATCGATGCGATGCTGCCCGCCCTGCCGCAAATCGCCGACGACCTGACAGGTGGCGATGCCGCTCAGGCGGCGCTGATCCTGACCGTGTTCCTGATGGGCATGGGGCTGGGCACGTTCTTCACCGGCCCCCTGTCCGACGCGTTGGGGCGCAAGCCCGTGGTCTATGCCGGTGCGGCCCTCTACATCGTCTCCGCCGCGGTGGGCTGGTACGAAGACAGCTTTGTGCCAGTGCTGATCGCGCGGTTCTTTCAGGGGCTGGGGGCCGCGGGTCCGCGCGTCGTGGCGCTGGCGATCATCCGCGACCTTTACGAAGGGCGTGGCATGGCGCGGATCATGTCCATCGTGATGATGATCTTTACGCTGGTGCCCGCCTTTGCCCCCGCCATTGGGGCCGTGATCATGGGCTTTACCGGATGGCGCGGCATTTTCGGGGCTTTCGTGGTGTTCTCGGTCGTTTCCGTCGGCTGGCTGGGCCTGCGGCTGCCGGAAACCCTGCCCCGCGAAGCGCGCCGTCCGCTGCGCCTGCACCTGATGCGCGACGCGGTGATCGAGATGTTCCGCCACCCCACCGTGCGCCTGTCGATCATCGTGCAAACCCTGATCGTGGCGATGCTGTTCAGCACGCTGATGCTGATCCAGCCGATCTATGCCGATGTCTACGGGCGCGGCGACAGCTTTCCGTTCTGGTTTGGACTGGTGGCGCTGGTGTCGGGGCTGGCCAGCCTGACCAATGCGCTGGTGGTGGTGCGGCTGGGGATGCGCCGTCTGGTGACCTGGGCGCTGGCCACCCAAGTCGTGCTGGCGGGGGCGATGCTGGTGTTGACCACCGCGCATCTGCCGGGCGAGTTCTACCTGTTCCTGCTGTGGCAGTTGTCGCTGTTCTGCACCGCCAGCTTTGCCATCGGCAACCTGAACGCCATCGCAATGGACCCGATGGGCCATATCGCGGGCATGGCCGCATCGGTGATCGGTGCGTTTTCCACGCTGGCCGCCGCCGCCATCGCATCGCCCGTTGCCCTGTTCTACGACGGCACGGCACAGCCACTGGCGATTGCCGCGCTGCTGTTCGTGGCCGTGGGGTTTGTGCTGATGCTGTGGATGGGCCGGATCGAACGGGTTCAGGCGCGGGTCTAGGCTTTGGCCTTGGCCTTTTTCTTCTCGCCCACAACCTTTTCCGCCAGATCACGGGCAATGGCAAAGGCACCCTTGATCTTGTCCGCGTCCGACTTCCAGTCGCGGCGCACCACGATCTTGTTGTCCTTGACCTTGGCCAGCCCGCGCTGGTCCTGAATAAAGGTCACCAGCCCCTCGGGCGACGCGAACTTGTCGTTGTGGAACTGGATCACGGCCCCTTTCGGCCCGCCGTCCAGCTTGGAGATGCCCGCGCGTTTGCACATTGCTTTGATGCGCACGACCAGCATCAGGGTGTTGACCTCACGCGGGAGCGTGCCGAACCGGTCGATCAACTCGGCAGCAAAGCCTTCCAGCTCGACCTTGGTGCTCAGACCGCTGAGACGGCGATAGAGACCCAGACGCACGTCCAGATCCGGTACATAATCCTCGGGAATAAGTACAGGAACGCCCAGGTTGATCTGTGGCGCCCATTGCTCGTCGGCCTCGCTCAGACCTTCCAGCTCGCCCGCCTTGATCTTGGCAATCGCCTCTTCCAGCATCGACTGGTACAACTCGAACCCCACATCGCGCATCTGGCCCGACTGTTCCTCGCCCAGCAGGTTGCCCGCACCGCGAATATCCAGATCCTGGCTGGCCAGCGTGAACCCCGCGCCCAACGTATCAAGGCTGCCCAACACCCGCAGGCGTTTCTCGGCCACCGCCGTCAGCTTGGCGCGCGGTTTGGTCGTGAGGTACGCATAGGCGCGGGTTTTCGACCGCCCCACCCGTCCGCGAATTTGATAGAGCTGCGCCAGCCCGAACATATCGGCGCGGTGCACCACCATCGTGTTGGCGGTGGGAATATCCAGCCCGGATTCGACAATCGTGGTGGCCAGAAGAATGTCGAACTTGCCGTCGTAAAAGGTATTCATCCGGTCATCCAGCTCGCCCGCCGCCATCTGGCCATGTGCGACGACATAGGTCAGCTCGGGCAGTTGCGCCTTCAGGAACTCTTCGATTTCCGGCAGGTCCGACAGGCGCGGCACCACATAGAACGACTGCCCGCCGCGATAATGTTCGCGCAGCAGGGCCTCGCGGATGGTCACCGTGTCAAATTCGCTGACATAGGTGCGGATCGCCAGACGGTCGACAGGTGGCGTGCCGATGATCGACAGATCGCGCACCCCCGTCAGCGACAGTTGCAGCGTGCGCGGAATCGGTGTGGCGGTCAGCGTCAACACATGCACGTCCGAGCGCATCTGCTTCAGCCGTTCCTTGTGGCCGACGCCAAAGTGTTGTTCTTCATCAATAATCAGCAGGCCCAGGTCCTTGAACCGCGTGTTCTTGGCCAACAGCGCATGGGTGCCGATCACGATATCCGCCGTGCCGCGCGACATCGCCTCGCGGGTGTCGGATGCCTCTTTGGCGCTGACGAACCGGCTGAGCGTGCGCACCTCGATGGGGAAGCCGCGGAAGCGTTCCGAGAAGCTTTTGTAATGCTGCCGCGCCAGCAGGGTCGTGGGCGCAATCACCGCCACCTGCACGCCCGCCATCGCCGCGACAAAGGCCGCGCGCATCGCCACCTCGGTCTTGCCAAAGCCGACGTCGCCCACCACCAGCCGGTCCATCGGCGCACCGCTGGTCAGATCCTGGATCACGTCGCCGATGGCCTTGAGCTGGTCGTCCGTTTCCTCGTAAGGGAACCGCGCGCTGAACGCGTCCCACATGCCCGGCGGTGGCTCCAGCACCGGCGCACGGCGCAGGGCGCGTTCGGCAGCAATGCGGATCAGCTTGTCAGCCATCTCGCGAATGCGCTCTTTCAGCTTGGCCTTTTTCGACTGCCACGCGCCGCCGCCCAGACGGTCCAGCAGTCCCTCGTCATGACCGTATTTCGACAGCAGTTCGATGTTCTCGACCGGCAGATACAGCTTTGAATTCTCGGCATATTCCAGCAGCAGGCATTCGTGTGCGGCCCCGGCGGCGGTGATCACCTCCATGCCGTGATAGCGGCCAATGCCGTGATCCACATGCACGATCAGATCGCCGGGCGTCAGGCTGGTGGCCTCGGTCAGGAAATTGTCGGCACGGCGCTTGCGCTTGGGCTGGCGGATCAGCCGGTCGCCCAGCACGTCCTGTTCCGAAATCACCGTCAGATGCTTGTCGCCCACCGGCCCTTCGAACCCGTGTTCCAGCGCCCAAACCACCAGATGCAGCCCGCGTTTGCCAATGCGCGTGGCGTCGGTGATCGGGATGGTCTCGGCCAGCCCCTCGTCCTCGATCAGCCCGCTCAGCCGTTCACGCGCGCCGGCGGAATAGCTGGCGACCACCACGGGACCATCTGCAAGCTTTGCCTTAATATGTGCCGCCAAAGCACCGAAAAGGCTGATACTTTCCTGTTGCCGCTCGGGCGAGAAATTGCGCCCGATGCGCCCGCCTGCATCCACCACGCCCAGGCCGGTGGATTGCGCCAGCGCCCGGAACTGCACCACGCGGCGTCCTTTTACCGCGGCCTCCCACGCGGCATCGTCCAGGTACAGCCCTTGCGGCGGTGCCGGTTTATAGACCGTATCCATCTTGGACCGGTTCAGCATGGCCAGCCTGCGGGTCTCGTATTGGTCGGCAATCGTGTCCCAGCGCGCCAGCCGCGTTGGCGTCACCTGATCGTCCAGCGTGATCGCGGCATTGGGCAGGTAATCAAACAGCGTTTCCAGATGGTCGTGAAAGAACGACAGCCAGTGTTCAGCGCCCTGATGCTTGCGGCCTGCGCTGATCGCCTCGTACAGCGGATCGTCGGTGCCGGCAGCACCGAATTCCAGCCGGTAGTTCTGGCGAAACCGCGTGACGGCCGCCTCGTCCAATATCACCTCGGACACCGGGGCGAGTTCGATCACGTCCAGCTTTTCCGTGGTCCGCTGGGTCGCCGGATCAAACCGGCGCGCGCCGTCCAGGACATCGCCGAACAGGTCCAGCCGCACCGGCCCCAGATCGCCGGGCGGATAAATGTCGATGATCCCGCCGCGCACCGCGTAATCGCCGGGTTCCGTCACCGTGGGCGACTGCACGAACCCCATGCGCACCAGGAACCCGCGCAACGCGGCATCGTCAATCCGGTCACCGACCCGCGCCGCGAACGCGGCCTCGCGCAGCACCGACCGCGCAGGCAGCTTTTGCGTGACGGCGTTCAGCGTGGTCAGCAGGACAAACTTGTCCGGCATCCCATGGGCAAGTGCCGCCAGCGTCGCCATGCGCTGTGCCGAGATGTCGGCGTTCGGCGACACGCGGTCATAGGGCAGACAGTCCCAGGCAGGAAACACCACGACCGGCACATCCGGCGCAAAGAACCGCAGCGCATCGCGCATCGCGACCAACCGCTTGTCATCGCGTGCCACGTGGCACACGGGCACACCCCGGTCCAGTTCGGCCAATATGCGGGTGGCGTCGAACCCTTCGGGCGCGCCGGATACGGTGATATGTGCAGGATCAGTCATAGGCGGGTTTCATGTGGGGCAGAGCGGTGCGCTGTCAACTGCCCAACGCCCCGATGGCCAGATTCTGGTACATGCCCCACATCGCGGTGACAAAGATCGACAACATGCCGATCGCCTGCGTGTAAGTGCGGTGGCGGGTCAGGCGCCGGCGCAGACCTTCACCGCTGAGTTCGTCACGTTCGATCAACCGCGCGGTGGACAGGTTCAAGGCCCCGACCAGGGACATGGGAAAGGCCAGCAGGAACACGGCCTGCGCAAATTCGATATCATAGACCCAGCCCAGCAGCACCAGCGTCGTCAGCACGAAACAGACCATGCCCAGCAACCACAGCCCCGACAGCCGCGCGATATACAAGAACCTGTTCACGTTGATGCGCACCAGGTCTTCGAGATCCTGCTCGATCTGCCCGCCCGTCTTGCGCGCGCGCGCCACCATGTCGAAGGGCACCCCCAGCACCCAGTGGCTGGCCGTGGAC
Organism: Pseudosulfitobacter pseudonitzschiae; assembly: GCF_900129395.1. Lineage (GTDB taxonomy): Bacteria > Pseudomonadota > Alphaproteobacteria > Rhodobacterales > Rhodobacteraceae > Pseudosulfitobacter > Pseudosulfitobacter pseudonitzschiae. Next base: position 533,108 of record NZ_FQVP01000005.1, on the reverse strand, counting down.
CACATGACCGCAAGGACAATCCAGAACCAGAGGTTGGAGAATGACCGCATGTCGATCAGTTCGAAAATCGTTTGATGCCAGTTCAACGCCAATGCCTTTTGCGTGGGGTTTGTCCCTCTTACCGCTGCAATGCGCCAATTCCTACCCTTGCACGGTGCAATTTTACATGGCACCCAAGAATGACTTTGAAAAAGGCTATACCATGCGCCCAACGCTTGCTCCCTACCCCGCCACCCGCCTGCGCCGCACCCGCGCCACGCCGCAAATCCGCGCATTGGTGCGCCAGAACACGCTGTCGGTGGATGATTTCATCTGGCCGGTCTTCGTGCGCTCGGGCGAAGGGGTCATGGAACCCGTGCCGTCCATGCCCGGTGTCTATCGCCGTTCGGTCGACAAGGTGGTCGAGGCCGCGCGCGAGGCTGCCGACCTGGGGATCAAGGCGATCTGCCTGTTTCCCTATACCGGCATCGAGGACCGCACCGAGGATTGCACCGGCGCATGGGACCCCGAGAATAACGTCAACCGCGCCATCCGGGCGATCAAGGATGCCGTGCCGGACATTGCGATCATGACCGATGTGGCGCTGGACACCTATAACATCAACGGCCACGACGGCTTTGTCGAGAATGGCGAGATCGTCAACGACCGCTCGGTTGCAGCCCTGGTCAAGATGGCGCTGGCGCAGGCCGATGCGGGTGCCGATATCATCGGGCCATCCGACATGATGGACGGACGCATCGGCGCGATGCGCACCGCATTCGAGGCCGCAGGCCATCACAATGTGATGATCCTCAGCTATGCCGCCAAATACGCTAGCGCCTTTTACGGCCCCTTCCGCGATGCGGTGGGCGCATCGGCGGCGCTGACCGGCGACAAGAAAACCTATCAGATGGACCCCGGCAACGCGGATGAGGCCATGCGGCTGATCGAGCGTGATCTGGCCGAAGGGGCGGATATGGTCATGGTCAAGCCCGGCATGCCCTACCTGGACATCTGCCGCCGCGCCCGCGACACCTTTGGCGCGCCGACCTTTGCCTATCAGGTCTCGGGCGAATTCTCGATGATCCAGGCCGCGGCGCAAAACGGCTGGATCGACGGCGAGAAAGCGATGATGGAAAGCCTGACCGCCTTTAAACGCGCGGGCTGTGACGGCATTCTGACCTATTTCGCACCCGCCGCCGCGCGGTTGCTGGCCAAGGGTTAGATCCCTTCATCTTACCAAGTAAACTCCGGGGGGCGCAGGGGGCAGCGCCCCCGCATCCGCGCGCATACGTCAAAAGACTGGCATACCCCCGCCCATGGACGCCTTCGTGGGTGACAGGTGGCAAACTTGCGCCTATAGTTTCGGCCAAGACCGGACAACCGGCAGCAGAGCAACAATCACAGGCGGTTCTCAATGACCCATTCCTCCCTTTCACGTCGGGCCTTTGCCCTGGGTGCACTTTCCTCCACGGCGGCCCTTGCGGCTTGCGGCAATGGCGTCGGCGGGCGTGGCTCTGCCATGATCGACGCGCGCGTCGATGCGACACTGGCCGAAATGTACCGACTGTATCCCAACACCCAATCGCTCGCGCAAAAGGCGAACGGCATGCTGGTCATGCCGCTCGTGACCGAAGCTGGCCTTGGACTGGGCGGCGCCTACGGGCGCGGCGCACTGCGGGTCAACGACGTGACGGTGGATTATTATTCCGTGACCAAAGCTTCGGGCGGCCTGCAAATCGGTGCGCAGCAATATGCGCATGTTCTGTTCTTCATGACCGAACAGGCGCTGACCGATTTCCGCCGTTCACCCGGTTGGGCCGCAGGTGCGGATCTGGAATACGTCATTTCGGATCAGGGCGACAGCCTGAACGCCGATACCACCACCGTGCTGGCTCCTGTTGTGGCCGCCGTGTTTGGCCGCGCCGGCCTGCGCCTCGGCGCGACGCTGGAAGGCACCAAATACTCGCGCATCATTCCCTGACGCGCAAATTCTGCCAAGCCTATGAACGCGTACCAAACACCCGCTTCCGGCGGGTGTTTTGCCGTGTCGGTCAGGCGGCCTGGCCCGGCATCAGCCGGTTGGTCCGGTCCTCGATCGCGCCGACGCTGGTTTCGATGGCGTCGATCACCTCGCTCAGCTGGCGTTCCGCGCGGTGCAGACGCCCCACGATCTCGTTCAGCCCGTCCACGTTCTTGGCGTATTTCGACTGTTCGATCTTGCACATGACCCGGCTCATCTCCAGCCCCGACATCACCCGACGCATGTCCGTCGACATGCCACGATAGACCGCAGCCGCGCCCATCACCTTTGACACCGAGGCATTTTCGCGGATCTGGCATTCGGTGCTGAGTGCGGCCAGCCGTTTGGCTTCGGCATCGCTGTCCAGTCCGGCCACTGGCGGATTGTTGCTAAACTGTGCGGCCATTTCCTGTGTCAGAAGCCTGACAGCGGCGTTGAACCGCGCCATCACCGTATGGGAAACACCGTCTTCCACCGCCGTTCGGAAACGCCGCAGGATATCCCCCAACGACTGCGCCATGAGCTGGTGATTGTTCGAAATCACGCTGATCGGTCCGTTTGCCCCTTCCAGGCTGCGGGCCTGAATACTCAGGTTGTTGGGAATCAATGCCGTGCTGTGGAAAATCGTATCGACCATATCGCCGTAGCGGTGCATTTTTTCCACCGCCTCGGCCAGTTCGCACATGGACTGAAGACAGTGATCCACCCGCCGCTGCAACCCCGCGCCCCGCGCGGCGATCTCTGCGGCCAGTGCCGTGCTCATAAACGATGGGTAATCAGCATGGCCCATTTCCCGCAATTTTTGCAGCAACAGGTCCGCTGACTGTTCGGGCGTGGCGCGGCCTGCCTGTTCTTCGGTCCGCAGGGCGGCATAAAGGTCGTGGATCTGCGCGAATATTTCACTGCCAGGTTTCAGCCGCATCGACAGGTAGCCATCGTCCAGCGGCAAAACCACGGCAAAGACCCAGTAATGCGTGTGATCGGTCGCAAGGTTCTTGACGTAGCCGGCAAAGGGCCGTCCCGCCGCAAGTTCCTGCCACATCAGGTGAAACACACCCGCCGGCATATCGGGATGGCGCACGATCTTGTGTGGCGCCCCGTCCAGAGCGGACCATTCATAGCCCGAAACATGGACAAAAACGCTGTTCGCGGCCTGAATCACCCCGCGCAGATCAGTCCGCGAGAAAAACAGGTCTTCTGATTTGAAACGGTCGGTCTCGCGGGTGGGATGGTCGTTGGACAAGGGGCAACCTCAAAATAGGATGTGTGCCCCAAGCCTAGCTGTGCAAAGTTTCCGGTTGGTTAAACACGCCGGTCAAATCGGCCCTGGCAGCAACGCCAAGGCCGAGACAGTTCAGCCCATCGCGCGCAGGCGCTTGATCAGGCTGGATGTGTCCCAACGTCCGCCGCCCAGCTTTTGCACGTCCTTGTAGAACTGATCGACCAGCGCCGTCACCGGCAGCGACGCGCCGTTTTCATTTGCGGTATCCAGGCAGATGCCCAGATCCTTGCGCATCCAGTCCACCGCAAAGCCGTGGTCGAACTTGTCGTCCAGCATGGTTTCATAGCGGTTGGACATCTGCCACGATCCGGCGGCCCCCTGGCTGATCACTTCGACCACCGCGCGCCCGTCAAGGCCCGCTTTTTCGGCGAAATGCAGCGCCTCTGACAGGCCCTGGACCAGACCGGCAATGGCAATCTGGTTGCACATCTTGGTCTTCTGCCCCGCGCCGCTTTCACCCAGGCGGCGGCACGTCTTGGCGTATACTTCCATGATCGGCAGCGCGCGGTCAAAGGCACCCTGGTCACCGCCACACATGATCGACAGCACACCGTTCTCGGCCCCTGCCTGTCCGCCCGACACCGGCGCATCGACAAAGCTGATCTGCGCCGCATCGGCGGCGGCATAAAGCTCGGCGGTCACCTGCGCCGAAACGGTGGTGTGATCGACAAAGATCGCGCCGCTGGTCATCCCCTTGAACGCGCCATCGTCGCCCAGGCAGACCGACCGCAGGTCGTCGTCATTGCCCACACAGGACATCACGAATTCGGCACCTTTGGCTGCTTCGAACGACGTTTTGGCCATCTTGCCGCCGTGATCCTCGACCCAGTCCTGCGCCTTGGAGGTGGTGCGGTTATAGACGGTTACGTCGTGACCCGCCTTTTGCAGGTGCCCCGCCATCGGCGCGCCCATGACGCCCAACCCCAGAAATGCCAGCTTTGCCATTCGTTCTTCCTTTTACGTCGGTATTGCCTATCGCTTGCGCCTTTCCTAACAGTCAGGCACATCGGGTCAACTGTGCAAGCAAAGTGAGAGTGCGTCTATGGCTGTCGTATTTCAGTGGCTGGTCCGTCTGACCGCCGGGCTGATCGTGCTGGCCGTGCTGGGCGTGGGGATGATCTATTATCTCGCCTCGCGGTCACTGCCCAAATATGACGCGACGCTGCAGGTCGAAGGCATCGGCGCCCCGGCGGAAATCGTGCGTGACAATGCCAACGTGCCCCACATCCTTGCACAGTCGGATGCCGATGCGTTCTTTGCGCTGGGGTTTGTCCATGCGCAGGACCGCCTGTGGCAGATGATGATGCTGCGCCGCACGGCACAGGGACGGCTGTCCGAGGTGTTCGGCGTCAAGACCGTCGAAACCGACAGCTTTATCCGGCGTCTGGATATTTACCGTCTGGCCGTGCAATCGGTCGCCGCGCAATCGCCGCAGACGCTGACCGCGCTTGAGGCCTATTCCGCAGGCGTCAATGCCCGCATCGCCCAGATCAACCAAGAGGCGTTGGGGCGTGGTGCGCCGGAATTCTTCATATTTCCCATGGCACTGGCCCCATGGCAACCGGCTGACAGCATCGCGGTTGGCAAGCTGATGGCCTTGCAATTGTCGGGCCAGCTGGACGCCGAAGTCATGCGCGCCCGCATGTCGCTCGCCCTGCCCGATCCGGACCGGCTGGTGGATATCCTGCCCGATGCTCCCGGCTCTGGTGTGGCGGCATTGCCTGAATATGCCGCGCTTGTGCCGGACGTGCCGCGCTATGCCGCCGTGGAGCCGCAGACCATCAACCCGCTGTCCCCCTTTGGGCCCGAAGCCTTTGCCGGCGCGTCCAACGCCTGGGCCGCCGCGCCCTCGCGCTCGGCCTCGGGCGGGACCCTGCTGGCCAATGATCCGCACCTGGGGTTCAGCGCGCCCGGCATCTGGTATCTGGCCCATCTCGATCTGGCGGCGGGCGGTGTGATCGGGGCGACGATACCCGGAATACCCGCAGTGCTGACAGGTCGGTCCGACAGCCTGGGCTGGGGGCTGACAACCGCCTATGTCGACGATCAGGATCTGTTCATCGAAGAGCTGAACCCCGACAATCCCACACAGTACCGCACCCCCGACGGCTGGAAAGAGTTCGAGACCCGCAAGTCCATCATCACCATCAAGGACGCGGACCCGATCACGCTGACCCTGCGCTGGACCGACAACGGCCCCGTGCTGCCCGGCCGGTTCAAGAACATCGGGGCGGTGACGCCGCCGGGTCATGTGGCGGCCCTGAGCTGGACCGCGCTGTCGCCCAATGACACCTCGCTGAGCGGGGCCATCGGGCTGATGTCGTCGCAGGATGTGGCCCAGGCGATCAATGCTTCCGAGTTGTTCGTGGCGCCCGCACAGAACCTGACACTGGCCGATCTGGACACCATCGCCATGAAAACCGTCGGCGCCGTGCCGCGCCGCGATCCCAACCACCAGTCCAAGGGGCGGATGCCGTCGTTTGGCTACCTGCCTGAGAACCGTTGGCAGGGGGTGATGTCCTTTGCCTCGAACCCCGGTTTCGTCGCGCCCCTGGGTGGCATTCTGGGCAACACCAACAACAAGACGGTCGAACGCCCCTTTCCCAACCACGTCAGCTATCGCTGGGGCGACACACAGCGGGTGCAACGCTGGCAGCGGCTGATGCAGGCGCGACAGGTCCACACCCGCGACAGCTTTATCGAGGCGCAACTGGATACGGTCAGCGCCACCGCACGTACGCTGCTGCCGCTGATCGGGGCCGAACTGTGGTTCACCGGCGAGGCCGCCCCCGACGGCACTGCCGAACGCCAGCGCCAGCGCGCGCTGACCCTACTGGCGGACTGGAACGGCGAGATGAACGAACACCTGCCCGAGCCGCTGATCTATGCCGCGTGGCTGCGTGCGCTGCAGGACCGCATGCTGCGCGACGACATCGGCCCGCTGGCAAACGAGCTGACCCATGTCGAGCCGCTGTTCATCGAACGTGCCTTCCGCGACGTGGACGGGGCCTCTGTCTGGTGCGACGTGCGCCAAAGCGCGCCGGTCGAGACCTGCCCCGACATGGCCCGCATGGCGCTGGACGATGCGCTGATCTGGATCGGCGAGACCTATGGCACGCAACTGGAGTCCCTGCGCTGGGGCGATGCACACCAGGCCATCCAGGACCACCCGGTGCTGGGCGATGTGCCGGTGCTGCGCTATTTCGTGAACATCCGTCAAAGCACCTCGGGCGGCGACAATACCCTGCAGCGCGGGCTGACGCGGGGCGGTGCGGGCGCGAATGCCTTTGAGAACGTGCACGGGGCCGGTTACCGCGGGGTCTATGACTTTGCCGATCCCGACAGTTCGGTCTTTATCGAATCCACCGGCCAGTCGGGCCATTTCCTGTCACGGCATTACGACGACATGGCGCAACTGTGGCGGCGCGGCGAGTATATCCCGATGTCACTGGATCAGGGGCTGGCGCGGGCGGCGTCGGTAGGCATCACCAAACTGGAACCGGCCACGCAATGACAACCATCCTGTTCAACAAACCCTTTGGCGTGCTGCCGCAGTTCACCGACCGGGGCAGCCCGACGACACGCCCCACCCTGTCCGACTACATCGACGTGCCTGGCGTCTATCCCGCCGGACGGCTGGACCGGGACAGCGAGGGGCTGATGGTGCTGACCTCGGACGGCGCCCTGCAAGCGCGCATCGCGCACCCGAAGTTCAAGAAGCCCAAGACCTACTGGGTGCAGGTCGAAGGCACCCCCACCGAGGCGCATATGGCGCAGTTGCGGGCCGGTCTGACCCTGAAAGACGGCCCGACCCTGCCCGCCCAGGCGCGGCTGATCGACGAACCCGCAGGGTTGTGGCCGCGCACGCCCCCCATCCGCGTGCGCAAGACCGTGCCCGATGGCTGGATCGAGCTGACCCTGACCGAAGGCCGCAACCGCCAGGTGCGCCGGATGACCGCCCATGTGGGCCTGCCCACCCTGCGGCTGGTGCGTGTCAGCATTGGCGATTGGACGCTTGAGGGTCTGGACAGCGGCATGTGGCGCGCAATCGAGGTTTGACGGGTTGCACGGGGGCGTTGCCCGTTACGAAAATAAGCGGGGGCACTGCCCCCGCGCCCCCGGGATATTTAAAGCCAAAAGAAAGCGGGATCAGACCTGTTCGAACTGTGCGCGCTGTTTCGGGGTCCAGCGGACGGTGACGGCAAACCCGTCTTCGTCCTGCACTTCGTCCACGGCCACGCCTTCGGAGAAGAGCCAGGCGCGTTTCTTGCCTTGGGCAAAGCTCAGGCGCAGAACCTCTTCGCTGACACGGCCCTGAAGCGCTTCGGAAATGATCGACATGAAACTTTCCACGCCAGTGCCATGCAGCGCCGAAATCGCGATGATGTCCTGATCGCGCGCGGCGCGGGCCTGGGCGGCCTCTGCCTCGGCTTGCGCAAGCAGGTCGATCTTGTTCCAGATCTCGAACATCGGGCGTTCGTTGCCCACCCCCAGCGTGGTCAGGATCTCGCGCACGTCGGCAGCCTGATCCTCGGTCTCGGGGTGCGAGATGTCGCGCACGTGGCAGATGATGTCGGCGGCCAGAACCTCTTCGAGCGTGGCGCGGAAGGCGGCGACCAGTTCCGTGGGCAGGTCCGAGATGAAACCCACCGTGTCCGACAGGATGATCTCGGGACCGTTGTCCAGTTCCACGCGGCGCATGGTCGGGTCGAGCGTGGCAAAGAGCATATCTTCGGCCATCACGTTCGCACCGGTCAGACGGTTGAACAGCGTCGATTTGCCCGCGTTGGTATAGCCCACAAGCGCCACGATCGGGAACGGCACCTTGGCCCGCGCGGCGCGGTGCAGGGTGCGGGTTTTCACCACCTTGTCCAACTGGCGACGCAGGCGCACCAGTTGCAGGTCGATCGCACGGCGGTCCGCCTCGATCTGGGTCTCACCCGGACCACCGACAAAGCCCAACCCGCCACGCTGGCGCTCCAGGTGGGTCCAGGCGCGCACAAGGCGGGTGCGTTGATAGTTCAGGGCCGCCATTTCGACCTGCAACACGCCCTCTCGGGTGGCGGCGCGGTCGCTGAAAATTTCGAGGATCAGGCCGGTGCGGTCCAACAGCTTGACCCCCCATGCCTTTTCAAGGTTGCGCTGTTGCACAGGCGTGACGGGGCCATCAACCAGTACCAGCTCGATCTCTTCCGCCTCGAACCGGGCGCGCAGCTCTTCGATCTTGCCTTTGCCGAACAACATGCCCGCGTGCACCTTGGGCAGCGGCACGATCTGACTGCCCACCACTTCAAGGTGCCGCAACGCGTGGGCCAAAGACACGGCTTCGGCCAGCGCCAGTTCAGCGCCGCGCCGGTTTCGGTCGGATTTTATGTCTGGGTGCAGCACAAAGGCCCGCGTGAAACGGGGCCCTTCGCTTTCGTCCACCTGAAACGGAGGTTTGCTCAAGAGGCGTCTTCGCCCTCATACAAGCTGATCGGCTGGCTCGGCATGATTGTCGAAATCGCGTGTTTGTACACCAGTTGCGATTGACCATCGCGGCGCAGCAGCACGCAGAAGTTGTCAAACCATGTGATGACGCCTTGCAACTTTACACCATTGATCAGGAAAATGGTCACGGGCACCTTGGTTTTGCGCACGTGGTTCAGGAAGGCATCCTGCAAATTCTGTCTGTCCGAAGCCATGTCGGTTCTTACCTTTTTTCTTGTCGTCGGCTTGCGGACCAAGCCATCCCTCATTGCGGGCGAGTATGAAGGCCAAGTTCCCGAGTTTCCAGCCCAAAAACAGAGACACCCCACACAGCGCGATTGACATTGTCTACCACTGCGTCAACCGCGCCACAGGTCCGGGGTCAAAAGGGCGATGATTGCCAAAGTTTCAAGCCGTCCCAGCACCATCGCAGCGGCAAAAACCGACTTTGCCCCCGTCCCCAGCTCCTGAAGTCGGATCGGTGCGTCCCCTGCCCAGTCCAGCAACGGACCCGTTGTCGACAGTGCCGCAACCGCCATGGTCAGCGAAGACTCGAAATCCACGCCCAGACTGCCCAGCACCAGCGTGACAAAGGTCAGGCTGATTGCGAACAGCATGAAGAAAATCCAGGCGATAAAGGCGCCGCCCTTGAGCACGCGCCGGCCCAGCGACGTGCCGCCGCCGACCGAATGCGGGTGCACCAGCTTTTCCATTTCGCGCAGGCCCGCCTGATAAAGCGCAAAGACCCGCAACAGCTTGACCCCGCCCGCGGTGGTGGCCACGCCGCCGCCAATCATGGCCAGCCCCATCAGGATCATGCCCGGTGTCGCCAGACCCGACCAGTTCTGAGAGGTTTCCCAATGGGCGCTCGCAAAGCCGGTGGTGGTCAGAAAGGACAGCACCGTGAACACGCTGCCCCACAGCGCAACACCCGCCGCAATCAGGCGGTTCTGTTCGCCGATGTCGATGGCGCCGAGGAAATGCCGCAGGAACAGGATCAGCGGCACGCCCAGGACAAGGGCGATGCCGATGCGAAATTCGGGGTCATGGCGCAAACCGCCACTTTCCGATGTCACCGTGTCCGTCGAAAAGGTCATACGCGACAACGCGAACAGCATGAACAGCGCCATGACCATCTCACCGCTGATGCCCGCCTCCGAGCCGGAAATGCCGCCCACCGGAGATATGCCGGACGTGGCCATGATCGACATCGCGTGGCACAGCGCCACCAGCGACCGGTCGCCACCAAAGATCAGCAGAACCCACAACAGCAACGTCAGCCCGATATAGATCGGCACCAGCGTCTTGGACACTTTGACCAGCCGCGCGCGGCCTTCGGGGTGGTGATGGCGCATGTTGCGTTCGTCAAAGCGGCCCGGCTCGGCGCGGGCAGTTACCTCGAACCCGCCAAGGTTCAGCGGTGCAAGGATGGCGCTGGCAGCAATCCACATCAGCAATCCGCCCATCCAGCCGACCTGGGCGCGCCACAAATGCAGGCTGTCGTTCAGCCGGCCCGGCGTGTCGAACAACGTGGCCCCTGTCGTGGTGAACGAGCTGATCATCTCGATATAGGCGTTCAGAAACGACGTGGTGCCCAACCCTTCGTGAAAGGGCACGGCCAGAAACAGCGGCAAAAAGGCAAAGGCGGAAAAGAGGCTCATCAACGGTCCAAGCGTTCCGTGACGCGGTGCGCGGCCTGCGTGGGCCAGCGCGATCAGACCGAAAACCACGATGCCCAAAGTGGCCGAGTACAAAAACGCCCGCGCCGTGGCCAGTTCGCGGATAACCCCGCCGTGAATCGCAGGCACCAGCATCGACACCGATGCCGCGCCGAACATCAGCAGGAACAGCGGCAACTGCAACACGCGATCCTGAAGGTTGGGCGGGCGTATCATCTTAGAAAAAGTCGATGGACACTTGCATCAGCCGTTCGACCTCGGGGACATCCTTGGCCAGGCTGAAAATCGCGATCGTGTCGCCTTCGTCGATGCGGGTGGACGACAGCGGGCGGATCACTTCGCCGCCCTTGCGCAAGGCCCCGACCAGCACGCCTTCGGGAAACTCGATCTCGCCGATCTTGCGACCGGCCAGAGGCGAGGTCGACAGCACTTCGGCCTCGATCACCTCGGCCTCGGCGTCCCCGATGGAATAGACCGAGCGCACGCGCCCGTGGCGGATGTGACGCAGGATCGAGGACACCGTGGTGGCGCGCGGGTTGATATAGGCGTCGATCCCCAAGGGGCCCATCATCGGGACCAGCGTGGGATCGTTGATCAGCGCGATGGCATAGGGACAACCTTCGCTCTTGGCGCGCACGGCGGCCAGCATGTTGGTCTTGTCATCATCCGTCACCGCCAGCATCGCATCGGCGCGCGACACGCCGGCCTCGTGCAGCAGGGCCACGTCCAGACCGTCACCGTTCAGCACGATCGTACGTTCCAGCGCCTCGGCGGCGCGTTCGGCGATCCTGCGATTCTTTTCGACGATCTTCACTCGCACGCGGCTGGTGCGTTTCTCCAGCTCGGATGCCACCGCCAGACCGACATTGCCGCCGCCCACCAGGACGATACGTTCCTGTTTGGACAGCTTCTTGCCAAAGATCTCCATCGTGCGCGGCACGTCGTCGACATGGGCAAAGACATAGCAATCGTCGCCCACGAAAAGCTGGTCCTTGGCCTCGGGCGTAAACAGCGTACCGTCGCGGCGCACGCCGACCACCACCGCACGCAGGGTCGAGAACAGGTCGGTCAGCTGCCGCAGGGGCGTGTTCACCACCGGGCATTCTTCCTCGATGGTGATGCCCAGAAGGTGCGCCTTGCCGTCCATGAACCGTTCGGTGTCAAAAGCGGCCGTGGTGTGCAGCCGTTGCAGGGCTGCGGCCGCGACCTCGCGTTCGGGGCTGATCACCACGTCGATGGGCATGTGATCGCGCCGGTAGAGATCGGAATAGATCGCATCCAGATAGGATTGGGACCGCAGGCGGGCGATCTTGCGGTTGATGCCAAAGACCGAATGCGCCACTTGGCAGGTGACCATGTTCACCTCGTCCGAATGGGTGGCGGCGATGATCATGTCGGCGTCGCGCGCACCGGCCCGGTCCAGAATGTTGGGATAGCTGGCATAGCCCGCAACCCCCTGAACATCCAGAGAATCGGTGGCGCGGCGCACCAGGTCGGGGTCACTGTCGACCACGGTGACATCGTTGCGTTCATTCGAAAGGTGACGTGCGATCTGCCAGCCGACCTGGCCCGCGCCGCAAATGATGACCTTCATGCGTTCCTTGCCCCTTTGGCAACCGCAACCACAGTGATCGGAAACATCTGCATGACAGATGGCCGAAACCGGGTCAATTCAATTGTAAATCCTAAAGATTTGGGTCAGTCTTGCCACATGAAAACACGACTTGCCACCCTGATCCTGACGCTTGCGCTGCCTGCCTGCGCACCGCTGACGCTGTATTACAAAGCGGGCACGCCCGTCGCCACGGTCCAGCGTGACACAACCGCCTGCCAGGTGGTGGCATTGCGCGATGCGCCGGTCGCCAACCAGGTGCGCCGCACGCCGCCCAGATATGTGCCGCCGCGCCGTGTCTGCAACGCCTCCGGTGCGTGCAGCACCACGGGCGGATATTACCTGCCGGGCGATGTCTATACGGTCGATGTGAACGCCCCGCTGCGCAAAAGGGTCGAAAACCAGTGCATGGCCGACCGCGGCTATAGCCCTGCCAGCATTCCAGCCTGTCCCGCAGGTGTGAAACAGGCGGCCCCTGTCGGTTCCACGTCCACCCTGCCCCGGCTGACGCCGAAATCCTGCGCGATCCGCAATTCCGACGGCAGCTTCCAGATCGTCAACCAGGGGTGACCTCTGCACGCGGAGTATCGGGGGCGCTGCCCCCACGCCTGCGGCGTTCCCCCGGAGTTTATCCGGCAAGATGAAGCCTAGTCTTCGTCCGCCTCGTCCACATGCGCCACGCGCGAACCGGCCTTGGCCGAGGTGACCACGCCCAGGCTTTTCAGTTTGCGATGCAGCGCCGACCGCTCCATGCCGACAAAATTGGCGGTGCGGCTGATGTTGCCGCCAAAACGGTTGATCTGGGTCAGCAGATATTCCCGCTCGAACGCCTCGCGCGCCTCGCGCAGGGGCAACGTCGCAAGCGCACCGGACAGCACGACGCGGCCTTCTTCGCCGTCCGGGGATTGGTCGATGCCCGGCAATTCGCGCGCCTCGATCGGGCCGGTGCCATCGCCCAGGATCAGCACGCGTTCAATCAGGTTCTTGAGCTGGCGCACGTTGCCGGGCCAGACCATCGTTTGCAGCAGGGCCAGCGCCTCGTCGCTGATGTCGCGTTTCGGCAGACCTTGGACGGTGTTGAATTCAGAAATGAAATGTTCCGCCAGAACCGGAATATCCTCGCGGCGGTCCTCCAGCGACGGCACGGCGATGGGCACCACGTTCAGGCGGTGGAACAACTCCTGGCGGAAGGTTTCGGCGGCAATGGCCTTTTCCAGATCGCGGTTGGTCGATGAAATCACCCGCAGATCCACCCGCACCTTGTCGTTGCCACCCACGCGGGTGAACTGTTGATCCACCAGCACCCGCAGGATCTTGGACTGTGTCCCCAGCGGCATGTCGGCGACCTCGTCGAAATAGATCACCCCGCCGTGGGCCTGCTCCAGCAGCCCGGGCTCGACCCCGCGTTCGGCGTTTTCACGCCCGAACAGGACCTCTTCCATACGGTCGGGCGCGACACCTGCACAGTTCACGGTCACAAAAGGTGCCGAGGCGCGGTTGGAATGGGCATGGATATACCGCGCGGCCAGCTCCTTGCCCGCCCCTGCGGGTCCGGTCAGCATCACGCGACCGTTGGATTTGGTGACCTTATCCAGCTGCGAGATCAGCCCCTTGAACGAGGCGCTGGACCCGATCATCTGGGTCGGGCTGCTGTCCTGACGGCGCAGGCTCTGGTTTTCGCGGCGCAGGCGCGAGGTTTCCATGGCGCGGCGGATCACCACCAGAAGCTGGTCGATGTTGAACGGCTTTTCGATAAAGTCGTAAGCGCCCTGCTTGATCGCCGCGACGGCAATCTCGATGTTGCCGTGCCCCGAGATGATCACAACCGGCACATCCGGGTTGTCACGCTTGACCGTCTTGAGGATGTCGATCCCGTCCATGCGGCTGTCTTTCAGCCAGATGTCCAGGATCATCAGCGCCGGTGCCTCTGCGTTGATCGCGCTCATCGCGTCGTCCGAATTGCCCGCAAGCCGCGTTGCGAAACCTTCGTCCTTGAGAATATCGGAAATCAGCTCGCGGATATCCCGCTCGTCATCCACAATCAGAATATCACTCATGTAACCTCACTCTTTTTTGGTTGCGGCGTCAGCGGCAGCGTAATGACCGCCATCGCGCCGAAATGCGTTTGGCCCTCGAACACGGGCGCGTCCTCCAGAACCAGCGTGCCGCCGTGTTCCTCGATTATCTTTTTCACGATCGGCAGGCCCAGCCCTGTGCCACTGGACCGTGTCGTCACGTAGGGTTCGAACAGCCGCGCGCGATCCTCCGGCAGACCGATGCCGTTGTCCGCGATACGGATGATGGCACGGGTGTTCCGGGTTTCAAGGGAGACCTGAATGCGCGGATCAAGCGCATCAGATGGATTCTTTTCCATCAAAGTTTCAATGGCTTCGCCCGCGTTCTTAATCAGGTTTGTCAACGCCTGCCCGATCATGGTGGCATCCAGATCGGTGTGAATTCGCGCATCGGGCAGATTGGCGTCGATGGTCACATTGGGCTGGCCTGCGCTTTGCAAGGTCACCGCGTCGCGGACGATCTGCACCAGATCGTGGTTCTGCCGGTCGGGTTCGGGCATACGTGCAAACTTGGAGAACTCATCAACAATACGGCGCAAGTCATTGGTTTGACGTACAATCACGTCTGTCATCTGCTCAAGGCTGTCGCTTTCATCGCCGACCCGCGAGGAAAACTTGCGCTTGATGCGTTCGGCACTCAGCTGGATCGGCGTGAGCGGATTCTTGATTTCATGTGCAATGCGGCGGGCCACGTCACCCCAGGCAGCCATCCGCTGGGCGCTGACCAGGTCCGTGACGTCGTCAAAGGCCACAACATAGCCTTCGAGCCGCCCGTCATCGGTGCGCCGGGTGGCCATACGCACCAGCAGGTTTTCCAGGTGACCATTTCGGCTGACCTTGACCTCGCCTTGACTTACCTCTTGAAGATTGGACTTCAAGGTGTTGAAAAGTGGTCCGAATTCTGGAACCGCAACGGAAATCGCAGTCGCCTGATTGTTGTCTTGCCAGTCCAGCAGCCGTTCTGCCGATCTGTTCACGAAAGCCACACGTCCCTCGGGGTCCAGCCCGACCACGCCGGAGGTCACGGAACTCAGCACGGAATCGAACAGGCGGCGGCGGCGCTCGATCTGGCGGGTGTTGTCCAGCAAGGTGTCGCGCTGACCTTTGAGTTGCAGGGTCATCTGGTTGAAATAGCGCCCCAGCATCGCGATCTCGTCGTCGCCCTCTTCTTCGGGAACGCGCACGTCCATGTCACCCGCGCCCACACGTTGCGCGGCGCCGGTCAAACGGCCCACCGGACCTGACAGCCGTTCCGCAAACCACAGCCCCAGCCAGATCGCGGCCAGGATCAGGATCACCGCGAAGCCCAGATACAAAAGGCCGAACTCGAACAGGACGCGCCCCCGTTCGTTTTCCAGCTGTTGATACAGGCGCACGGTTTCCTGCGTTTCGTCCAGCAAAGACAGGATTTCGCCGTCCACATCGCGGCTGACATAAAGAAAGCGGTCCACAAGACTGGTCAGCGGCACCAGCGCGCGGAATTCGTTGTTGGGCCAGTCCTCGATAATGGCCACGCCTTCCTTGCGGGCCAGCTCGAACTTGCTGTCCTCGGGTTTTTCGAAATCGAAAAGATAGGACCGGTCGCCACGCGCGCGGATCTCGCCGGTGCCGTCGATCAGATAGGCCTCGCGCAGGCCCCGCTGAATCTGGCGCTGGCCATCGGCCAGGATTTCGATGTCGCTTTGGCTGGGCTGGTTGCGACGCACCCGGTCGATGAATTCGGCCAGGGCAATGGCGTCCTCGATCAGATCATCGTGCTGCTCGTCCTCGTAAGCCTCGGCCGCTGCCAGCGACGAGCCGACGACGTTGCTGACCCGGTCCGAGAACCATCCCTCAAGACCGATGTTCACCGTCAGCCCCGCAAAGACCGCGACCGTCACCGTGGGGATCAGCGCCATCAGCGCAAATACGCCGGTCAGCCGCAGGTGCAGGCGAGACCCCGCGGATTTTGCCCGCCGCGCGGCGATCAGGCGGGCAACCTGGCTCATGACGAGAGCCGCGACGACCAGGATATAGACAAAGTCGGCCAGCAGAATCAGCCGCAGCGACATGTTGTTCGTGCCCTGATCCAGCGGCCCCAGAATCAGGAATGTTGCCAGCGCCAGAGCAGGCCCCAGAATGACCAATCCCAATGTCGCAGCGTTGCGCACACGCTTTTGGCGGCGCAAACGCCCCAATGTTGCCCATTGTGATTGCCGTGTCCGGGTTGCCACCCTGCACCCACCTGTTGATGCGGTGCCCGCAAGCACCTACCGCCATATATCGTGGTCCTGATCCGAAAGTGTCCGGATGGCCACGGTTTGATGTGGCAGTTTTACATCATCTTTCGACCGCGTGTCACCTGTATTCCAAGGTCGGTGATCTTCTTGCGCAGGGTATTTCGGTTGATCCCGAGAAGTTCGGCGGCTTTTGCCTGATTTCCAGCGGTTGCGGACAGGGCAATCTCGATCAACGGCGCTTCGACTTCGCGCAAGATCCTGCCGTGCAGGCCCGCAGGTGGCAACATGTCGCCGTGCAGATCGAAATAGCGCTGCAGATGGCGTGCGACGGATGCGCCCAGTTTCTCGGTGTCACCCACCGCTTGCAGCGGCTCCATTTCCGGCTGGCTGCCCAGGGCCTGTTTGACCTCTGTGGCGGCGATCTCGGGCAGACGGCTGGTCAGGCCCAGACGACGCACGGTGTTTTCCAGCTGGCGCACGTTGCCCGGCCACGAATAGGTGCGGAAAACCTCTGCTGCCTCGTCCGACAGGGTCCGCTGGGCGGCACCCGATTTTTCACCGCGCGCCAGGAAATGATGGGCCAGCAGGGGGATATCGTCGACACGTTCGCGCAGGGCCGGCACATGCAGCGTGGCGCCGCTGAGACGGTAGTACAGGTCCTTGCGCACACGCCCGCTTTCCATCGCGGCGGCCAGGTCGGTCTGGCTGGTGGCCAGGAACCGCGGCACGTCATCGCCCGAGGCATCTGTCATGCGCACGATGCGCGCCTGGATTTCGTCGGGAATGTCGCCGATCTCGTCGATCAGCAACGTACCTCCCCGTACGCGGGCCATGACGCGCGCCGGACCTTCAAGGTCTTGCAGATCGGCGGGGGTCACGGCCACGAATGGCATCGACCGACGGTCCGAAAAATCGTGAATCGCGCGCGCAATCAACGACTTGCCCGTGCCGCTTTCGCCCCAGATCAGAACCGGCAGGTCGGTGTTCATCACCTGTGCCACGACACGGTACAGCGCCTGCATCACCGGCGTGCGCCCCACCAGCGGCAGATCGTCGGGGCGGTCGTCCTCGATCATCTGGGTGCGGGGGCGTTTTTGTTTGCTTTCCAACGCGCGCGCGGTGCGTTTCATCAGGTCGGGCAAATCGAACGGTTTGGGCAGATAGTCATAGGCTTCGGCCTCGGCGGCCTGAATCGCGGTCATGATCGTGTTCTGCGCAGAGATCACGATAACCGGCAGGCCGGGCCGATCCTGTGCGATTTTCGGCAGCATCTCCAAACCATTGCCATCGGGCATCATCACATCCGAAATGACGACATCGCCCTTGCCCTCGCCCACCCAGCGCATGAGGGTGGTCAGCGAGGACGTGGCATGTACCTTGCACCCTGCCCGCGTCAGCGCCTGCGTCAGCACCGTGCGAATTGTGCGATCATCGTCTGCAACCAGAACCGTGCCGTCCATGCTCTATACTTCCTTTTTCGGGTTTGTTTGCTTGGGTGCGCGCGCCAGCGACAGGCGGAACACCGTCCGCCCGGGCACCGACGTCACCGAGATCGAGCCGCCGTGGTCGGAAATGATCTTGCTGACCAGCGCCAGCCCCAGTCCGGTGCCATTCTCGCGTCCCGACACAAAGGGATCGAACACATCCGCCTTGATCGCCTCGGGCAGGCCGGGGCCATCGTCGATGATCTCGACCTGCAAGGGCAGCGACCGGCCCGTGCCATCGGCGCGGCGCAGGCGGAACGAATGCTCAAAATAACTGTGCAGCCGGATCGTGCCGCCGTCCTTGCCCGCTGCTTCGGATGCGTTTTTCAGCAGGTTCAGCACCACTTGAAGCAACTGGTCGGGATCGCCCTGCGCCATTGGCAGCGAGGGGTCGTAATCCTCGATAATCTTCATGTTCGCGCCGAACCCCAGCAGGGCCGAGCGGCGGGCGCGGTCCAGCACGTCGTGAATGTTCACTTCGCGGAAATCGGGTGGGGACAGGTTGCCGAATTGCTCGACCTGTTCCAGCAGTTTCACGATGCGGCGGCTTTCCTCGACGATCAGGTCGGTCAGTTCAAGGTCGTCCTTGCTCAGGCTCATGCTCAGCAGTTGCGCGGCACCGGTGATGCCCGCCAGCGGGTTCTTGATCTCGTGGGCCAGCATCTCGGCCATGCCGATGGCGGATTTGGCGGCGGATTTCACACTGTCGTGCTGGGTGATGCGTCCGGCCAGCTCGCGCGGGCTGATCAGCATGATCATCTGCCCCGGCGCGCCTTGCAGCGGGGCAATCTGTAGTGCGCATTGCAGCGGCGCGCGCTGGCCGCCTCCCACGTCCACATCGTTGACGAACAGCGGCGTCTCGTGGGCGCGGGCGCGGGCAAAGGCCTCTTCCAGCGGTGAATCCACGTTGACCTGATCCCAGATCGGCACGCCCACCACCGACTTGGCCGATACGTTCAGGAACCCCTCGGCGGCGGCGTTTATTTCCAGAATACGGTCGTCTGCGTCGATCAACAGCGCCGGTACGGGCAACGAGGCCCAGATGTCTGCGGCCGGGCTCATGCAGCCTCCTGTCCGGTCCAGGGCGACAGCGCGTCGGGCAACAGGCGCATTGCCTCATCGGGGGTCTTGGCGGTCAGCACAGCGCGGCGCAGGTCGGGCGAGGTGCCCGCCGTGTCCATGTACCAGCCCAGATGTTTGCGTGCGACGCGCAGGCCCAGAACCGCGCCGTAAAAAGCCAGCATTTCGGTGTAATGCGCCATCACCATGTCGGCAAAGTCCGCCCCCGTGGGCACTTGCGGCGCGGGCGTGCCGTACAGCGCGTGGGCCACTTCGGCCAGCAGCCAGGGCCGCCCTTGCGCGCCGCGCCCGATCATCACGCCGTCAGCGCCGGATTGCTCCAGGGCCTGCCGCGCGCTGGTCACGTCGACGATGTCGCCGTTGGCGATCACCGGAATGCTGACGGCATCCTTGACGCCCCGGATCGCCGCCCAATCGGCGCGGCCCTTGTAGAACTGACAGCGGGTGCGCCCGTGAATGACGATCTGGCGAATGCCCGCCGCCTCGGCCCGTGCGGCGATCTGCGGGGCGTTCAGCATATCATCATCCCAGCCCAGCCGCGTTTTCAGCGTCACCGGAATGCTGACCGCATTCACCACCGCCTCGATCAGGGTCAGCGCGTGGTCCGGCGTTTTCATCAGCGCCGAGCCGGAATAGCCTTGGGTGACCTTTTTGGCGGGGCAGCCCATGTTGATGTCGATCACCGCAGCGCCCTGCCCCTCGACCATCCGCGCGGCTTCAGCCATGGGCGCGGCCTCGCGGCCCGCAAGCTGGACGGCGGTGCCCTGCTGGTCCAGCCCCAGTTCGGCCTTTTCGCGGGTGCCGGGACGGGCGTTCAGCATATCGACGCTGGCAACCATTTCAGACACCACCATGCCCGCGCCAAATCGCGCCACCAGGCTGCGATACGGCAGGTCGGTGATTCCGGCCATCGGGGCCAGCATCACCGGTGCAATCATGGTCAATGGGTCGTTGTGTTCGGGCAAGTGCCTAATCCTTGTGCGTGACTTCGACGTAGCCGGCCCGAAGGCTGGCCTCAATGCTGCATGGCGTTTTTGCGCCTGATCCCGCAGCATGTGCCTAATATTTGGGCACATCAACTGCCGAATTGCCAGCCTGCCCCATTGGCCCTACACATCAGGCATGACAGGAACATCCCCGCCCGCCCCCATGACATGTGCCGCGATCATTGTCGCTGCGGGCCGTGGCCTGCGTGCGGGCGGACCTGTGGCAAAGCAATGGCAGCCGCTGTGCGGCAAGCGTGTGATCGACCATACAGTAACGGCGTTCCTGAGCCATCCCCGGATCGACCGAGTGGTGTTGGTCCTGCACGCGGATGACCTGGGCGACGCGGATTTTGACGGCGTGACCCTGACCACCGGCGGTGCGGACCGCGCGGCGTCAGTCCGCGCGGGTCTGGCTGCGCTGACCGATCCTGCCGTCACCCACGTGCTGATCCACGACGTCGCCCGCCCCTGCGTCACCGCGCGCACCATCAGCGATGTGATCGACGCGCTGGACCACAGCCCCGGCGCCGCCCCCGCCCTGCCCGTGACCGACGCGCTGTGGACAGGTGCCGATGGCCGCGTGACCGGCACGCAGGACCGCACCGGCCTGTACCGTGCGCAAACGCCACAAGGGTTCGACCGCGCCGCGATCACCGCAGCCCACGCCGCCCATGCAAGCAACGCCGCTGATGACGTCGAGGTCGCCCGCGCCGCAGGGCTTGACGTGGCGATCGTCGCGGGGGACGAGGACAACCTGAAAATCACCCATCCGGCCGACTTTGACCGCGCCGCACGGATATTAAGAGGACGCAATGGACATCAGACTGGGTAACGGCTTTGACGTACATGCCTTTGACGACAGCGATCATGTGACGCTGTGCGGCGTGCGTATCGACCACGATCAGGGGCTGAAGGGCCATTCGGATGCGGATGTTGCGATGCACGCCGTCACCGATGCGATCTATGGCGCGCTGGCAATGGGCGACATCGGCCAGCATTTCCCGCCCTCGGACCCGCAGTGGAAGGGGGCCGCCAGCCACATTTTCCTGACCCATGCCGTGAAACTGGCGCAAGAGCACGGTTTTGCCATCGGCAATATTGACTGCACGATCATCTGCGAATTCCCCAAGATCGGCCCACACAGCGACGCCATGCGCCGCGAAATGGCACGGATCACGGGGGTTGAGCACACGCGTATCTCGGTCAAGGCGACCACCTCGGAACGGCTGGGCTTTACCGGGCGTGGCGAAGGTATCGCGTCGCTGGCAACCTGCACATTGGTGAAATCATGACACAAAAACTCGCAACCGCCATCGGCACCGTTCTGGGTGTCGGCTATATCCGTCCCGCCTCGGGCACCTGGGGGTCGCTGGTGGCGCTGCCGTGGGCGTGGCTGCTGCATGTGATCGGCGGCTGGCCGCTGTTGATGGCAGGCATCGTGGTGATCTTTGCCGCCGGATGGTGGGCCACCGGCGTAATGACAAAGGGCAAGGCCGACCATGACCCGTCAGAGATTGTCGCGGACGAGGTCGTGGGCCAGTGGATCGCCCTGCTGCCGCTGTCGATTGGTGCCACCAACAACGGTGTGTCGATGCTGGACCTGTGGCCGGGCTGGGTCGCGGCGTTCGTCCTGTTCCGTCTGTTCGACATCTGGAAGCCGTGGCTGGTGGGCCGGGCCGACCGGCGCGGCGACCCGTTGGGCGTGATGCTTGACGATGTGATTGCCGGTGTGTTTGCCGCCATCGGCGTGGTGCTGCTGGCCGGTCTGGCGCACGGGGTGCTGATGCGATGAGCCTGCCCGTCAGCGTATTGGAAGCCGCCAAGGCGCGCGGCGTGATGATCGCCACTGCCGAAAGCTGCACGGGCGGCATGGTGGCGGCTGCGCTGACCGACATTCCCGGATCCTCTGCCGTGGTGGACCGTGGCATGGTCACCTATACCAACGCCGCCAAGGTCGAGATGCTGGGCGTGTCGCCCGAGACGCTGGACGCGTTCGGCGCGGTATCCGAAGAAACCGCCGCCGAAATGGCCGCAGGCGCGCTGCGCCACAGCCACGCACAGATGGCCGTGGCAATCACCGGAATCGCAGGCCCCGGCGGGTCGGACCACAAGCCCGAGGGACGCGTGTGTTTCGGGCTGGCCGACGCCAATGGTGTGACCACGCAAACGGTGGAATTCGGGGCGCAGGGCCGCGCGCAGGTCCGTGCGGCGGCACGCGATCACGCCTTGGGCCTGCTGTTGGGTGCGCTGACCAAGGTCTGAAACCCTGGATTCACACACCGCATATTTTTAAGGCATCGCACCCCGATTTCCGCCCTAAAACCGCGCAATCCAAAAATCGCCCTGATTTTAAGCGCGCTGACGCAAAAACTTGCTTTCCCATTGCGCGGCGTCTTGGCACCTCGCCCGAAACCAATCGGGAGGGGACCCATATGAACGCCGCTGACACAGCCTGGATCATCACCGCAACAGCCCTAGTGCTGTTCATGACTTTGCCGGGGCTTGCCCTGTTTTACGGCGGCCTTGTGCGCGCCCGCAACGTCCTGAGCGTGTTCATGCATGTCTATGCCATCGCCTGCCTGATGAGCGTGCTGTGGTTCGTCGTCGGCTATTCCATCGCCTTTGGCGGCGGTGACAGCGGCATCTGGGGCGGGCTGGACAAGCTGTTGTTGCTGGACGTCACCGCCGACAGCCTGACCGGCACCCTGCCCGAAGTGCTGTTTTTCGCCTTCCAGATGACATTTGCCATCATCACCCCCGCGCTGATCGTGGGGTCGTATGTGGAGCGCATCGGCTTCGGCTTTGTGCTGCTGTTCTCGGCACTGTGGATGCTGCTGTGCTATGCGCCGGTCGTGCACTGGATCTGGGGCGGCGGGTTCCTGTCGGACGGCGGCATCTTTGGCGAGACCGGCGTGCGCGACTTTGCAGGCGGCATCGTGGTGCATGAAACCGCGGGGATCGCGGCGCTGATTCTGGCGGTGTTTCTGGGCAAGCGGCGCAATCACACCACCCCGCCGCACAACCCCGGCCTGGTGATGATCGGTGCGGCGATGCTGTGGGTCGGCTGGTTCGGCTTCAATGGCGGGTCGCAACTGGCGGCAGACGGCGGGGCCGCGATGGCGCTGACGGTCACGCATATCTCGGCGGCCACCGCATCGCTGACATGGGCGCTGTGGGAACGGTTGAAGTTCGGCAAATCATCGCTGGTGGGCATCGTCACCGGCACCATTGCGGGGCTGGCGTCGATCACCCCTGCATCGGGCTTTGTCGGTCCGGTCGAGGCGCTGGTGATCGGCGCGGTTGCGGGCATCCTGTGCCAGGAGGCCGTGAACCTGATCCGCAACAAGGTCGTCATCGACGACACGCTGGATGTCTTTGCCGTGCACGGTGTCGGCGGTATCTTCGGCACGATCATGATTGCGGTGTTCGGCGCAGGCACGTGGGCTGCGCAACTGGGGTCACTGGCGATTGTGGGCGTGTTCACAACCGTCGTGACCATCGTGCTGATCGTTGTGGTGCGCGCGATCACGCCCCTGCGGGTGGATGCCGAAACCGAGACCAACGGTCTTGACCTCGCGGTCCACGGCGAACGCGCCTACGACATCACCAGCTAGGCGGCAATCACGCCCACAAAACCGGCAAGGTCGTTGCCCTGCACGGCCTGCCACAGATCATCGGCGCGCGTCCCCACAAGGGCGTGCGCCTTTTTCATGATCCTGGCCTGCCGGTCGGTCAGCGCCATCGGCGCATCCAGATCGTGAAACGCCGCCTGCCCGTCGACAAAGACCCGCGCCTGCATTTCCGTCAGGCTTTCGTCGGTGTCGACGCGCACGCGGGTGCGGAATTGCGCCAGATCGGCGCGTGCGGCGGTGGCATCGCTGAACTGCGCGATTTCGCCGGTGTCCAGACCATGTGCTGCCATGGCGGCCACCTGGGCATAGCTGAACTTGCATTCCAGCCCCGTGCGCGGGGTTTCGATGTTGCACACGGTCATCCAGCGCGGATGGGTGGTGATCTCGACCGTGCTGTCGGGTGTCAGATCGGTGTCGGCCAGCGCCTCGAGCGTGGCGTGCAGGCCGTGGCAACAGGCGTGAAACTTGTGACTGACCCGCGTCATGCGCCAGTCAGCGCCCAGCGTCACCGGATCGCCCGCCCCGTGATGGGTGGGGCCAAAGCCCAGCGGCCCCGCCAGACCGTCGTCAGCGGAGGTCATCCCCGCCGCTGCCCAGTCCGCAGCCTCGACGCCGCAGCGCGCGGCAAGCCCTGCGTTCAGCGGTTTGCCCATGGTGCCGAACTGCGATTTCAGCCCCGAGGCCATGGTGCTGCACAGACCCAGTGCGTGACGCATCTGCACGTCGCTCAGGCCCCGCAAAAGGCCGGCTGCAACGGTGGCCCCGAACGCTCCGGCTGTGGCCGTCTGGTGATAGCCCACCTGATAGTGCCCGCGCCCCAACCAGATGCCGACAGCCACCGACGCCTCGGCCCCGATCAGTGCCGCGTCGATGATGCTGTCCAGCGTCGCGCCTGCCGCCTGTCCTGCGGCCAGTGCTGCCGACACTACCGCGACCGACGGATGGCCGATGTGCGCGAAATGGGTGTCGTCATAGTCCAGCGCATGGCTGAGCGTGCCGTTGATCAGCGCCGCCGCCGCAGGTGCGCCCTGCCCGCCTGCGAACTGCGTACAGTCGCCCGCAACATGCGCAGCCGCGACAAAGCCGTCAAAACTGCCCTCGGCGGCGCCTGCGATGCCGCAAGCGGCCCAGTCCAGCACCGACAGCGCCATGACCTCACGCGCAGCCGTATCAGGTGCAACGCCCGCAAAGGTCACCAGTTGTTCCGTGATATCTGTCGTTGCCATCGGGCGATCTCCTCTTGTGGAGGGCCGCCTAGCTGTAGAGTTCAGCCGCCCGCCGTTCAAATGCGCGCACGATCCGCTGCATTGCTTCGTTGAACACGACCCCGATGATGCCCTGCAACACGCGGTTGCGAAACTCGAAATCGACAAAGAACGACACGTCACAACCGCCCTCGACATCCGAGAACGCCCAGTTCGATTTCATGTAGCGAAACGGACCATCCAGATATTCGGTGTCGATCTTGTGCGCGTCGGGCCACAGCACCACGCGGCTGGTGAACCGTTCGCGGAACACCTTGAAGCTGATGACCAGATCGGCCTCCATCACCGAATGATCGCCCTGATCGGTGGTCGATTTGACGCGCGCGGCGGCGCACCACGGCAGGAACTGCGGGTAAGAGCCGACATCGGCCACCAGATCATACATCTGTTGGGCGGTATAAGGCAGGAAACGGGTTTCGGAATGTGTCGGCATCACGCTATGAGTTATGGCAAGGGTTCCGGCCCATGTGTTACGAAACAGACCTGAGTTCAAGGGGAACGCCATGCCGGACCGGCCTTATGTGATCGACCAGATGATTTCCGCCAAGATGATTGCCGCGCGGATCGAAGAGCTGTGCGCCGAGATTCAGGCGGAATTCGACGGCACCGACAAGCTGGTCGTCGTGGGCCTGCTGCGCGGGTCGTTCGTGTTCATTGCGGACCTTGTGCGCGAACTGGACCTGCCCATCGAGGTCGATTTCCTGGAAGCCTCCTCTTACGGCGACGCGATGGAATCCAGCCGCGAGGTGCGCATCCTCAAGGACCTGCGCGGTGCCATCGAAGGCCGCGACGTGCTGGTGGTCGAAGATATCGTGGACACAGGCCACACGCTGCACCACGTGGTCAACCTGCTGCGGTCGCGCGCACCTGCACGGCTGAAATCCATTGCCCTGCTGGACAAGCCCGATCGCCGCGAGATCGACATGAAAGCGGATTGGACCGGCTTTGAAATCCCGGATGAATTTGTCGTGGGCTATGGCATCGACTTTGCCCAACGCAATCGCAACCTGGGCTACATCGGCAAGGTGCGCTTTACATGAACCCGATCTGGTTCGTGCGCATGGCCCGCTGGGCACGCAACCCGCCGTCGTCGGCGCGGGTGAAGCTGGTGTTCGGGATCATCGCGGTGCTGCTGATGATCTGGGGGATCGAAAAACTGGGCTGGTGGCCCGATTGGGCCACGGCGACGCGCGCACGGCCCTGACATCTGGGGGGACGCTGGCGCCTTTGCCTATAAATTTTTTGCAAGATGAAGATCAGGCGCCCGCGCGCCGCATCCCCGGAATGCCGCCCAATGCCACCGCCAGACCTGTCGTGGCCAGCAGCGCGCCCAGCCATTCAGGAGCCGTGGGAACCTCGCCCGCCAGCGGAATGCCCATGATCAGCGCCACGGCGGGCACAACGGCAGGAAACAGCGCGGCAGAGCCGACGCCCAGCAGCGCCACCGACCGCGCGTAGGCGACCATCGCCAGAACGCCCGCCATCACACCGTGCACCACGATTTGCAGGATCAGGGTTTCGGTGGGCAATGCAGCCAGGCGGTCAAAGGTGCCAAACAGCAACACACCGGGCACAACCACCACCGCCGACAGCACCGAGGCCACCGCCGTCGCCGCAATCGCGCCCAGTTGCCACAGGCGCAGCAGAATCGTGAAGCCTGCCCAGCAGCCGCCCGCGGCCATGAACATCAGGTGCCCCTTCCACGCGTCAGGCTCGCTGGCGCTGGCCCCCGCAAGCGCAATCAGCGCGATGCCGCCCAGCACCATGGCGATGCCCGCAATCCGGGCCGCGTGCAGCTTTTCCCCCAGAAACAGGATCGCCACAGCCGTGGCCACAAGGGCCGCCGTCGAAGGCTGGATCACGGCCCCATGGGCCAGCGGCGCGAACAAAAATCCGCCCGCGCCGAACATCAGGAACAGCGGTCCAACGATGATCGCCAGCACAACGCCCCGCCCCCAGCCGATACCGCCCAGATCGCCCAGCCCTTTGCGCAAGAGCCATGGCAGCAGGATCAGCCCGGCCACGCCATAACGCAGCACGATCACGTCGATGGGCAGCAAACCCGCCTGCGCCGCCTGCCGGGCATAGACGAAATACAGCGCCCACATCACAACAGCGGACAGACCGAAGAGAACCCCGATCAGCCGAACCCGTGCCGCAGCACCTTCGGAGTTATCCAAACTTGGCCAGCCGCGCCGCACGCAGCCGCGCAAAATCGTCGCCCGCATGGTAGGACGAGCGTGTAAGCGGCGTGGCCGATACCATCAGGAACCCCTTGCCATAAGCCGCCTTTTCATAGGCAGCGAACTCATCAGGATGCACGAAGCGGTCCACGCGGTGGTGTTTGGGCGTGGGCTGCAAATATTGCCCGATGGTCAAAAAGTCGATGTCGGCTGCGCGCATGTCTTCCATGACCTGCATCACGGCCTGACGATCCTCGCCCAGGCCCACCATGATGCCCGATTTGGTGAACATGGTCGGGTCCAGTTCCTTGACCCGCTGCAACAGGCGCAGACTGTGGAAATAGCGCGCACCGGGGCGCACCTCGGGGTACAGGCCCGGCACGGTTTCAAGGTTGTGGTTGAACACATCGGGGCGCGCCTCGACCACGACTTCCAAGACGGACGGATCGCAGCGGATAAAGTCCGGCGTCAGGATCTCGATGGTGGTGCCGGGGCTGCGGTGGCGGATGGCGCGGATGGTCTGGGCAAAGTGATCCGCCCCGCCATCGGTCACGTCATCGCGGTCCACGCTGGTGATGACCACGTGGTTCAGGCCCAGTTTCTCGACCGCATGGGCCACGCGGCCCGGCTCGAAGGCGTCCAGCGCCTCGGGCGGTTTGCCGGTGGCGATGTTGCAGAACGTGCACGCGCGGGTACAGACCTCGCCCATGATCATCATGGTGGCGTGGCCCTGTGACCAGCATTCGCCGACGTTGGGGCATCCCGCCTCTTCGCAGACCGTGGTCAGGTTGTTGTCGCGCATGATCTTGCGCGTCTCGGCATAGCCCTTGCCGCCCGGCGCCTTGACGCGAATCCAGTCCGGTTTCTTCGGCTGCGGATTGTCGGGGCGACGCGCCTTTTCAGGGTGGCGTTGCTCGGGAATTTTCAGATCGCGCATCAGACATCGCTTTCGGCAGATGGTTTAACGTTGAACAGTCTATAACATAAGGGATTGTGGAATGAACACCAGCCTGCGCATGGCAGCTATGTTAATGTGCAAAGTGCATTATTGCGCCGTTGGCACGCGCAGATTTTCCCGATTTTTCAACGGGCCACGCAAAAACACGATTATTTTAGTGGGATATCCCGCCTGAGGTATTTCACCCCGCACGCCGTTAGTTTAGATTGATTCTAGAAAGGCCCGCATCGCCTGTCGGGTCGCATCACAAAACGACAAAGCTCGAAACAGATCGGAGACTGCACCATGGACGGCGAAATGAAATGCCCTTTCAACAGCAAGAAACAAATCACCAACCGCGATTGGTGGCCGGATGGGCTGAACCTCAAGGTGCTGAGCCAGCATTCCGCTCTGGTGAACCCGCTGGGCGAAGAGTTTGATTATGCCGCCGCCTTTGGCACGCTGGATCTGGAAGCGGTCAAACAGGACCTGTTCGCGCTGATGACCGACAGTCAGCCGTGGTGGCCTGCGGACTATGGTCACTATGGCCCGCTGTTCATCCGCATGGCGTGGCACAGCGCAGGCACCTATCGTTCGGCCGATGGCCGTGGCGGTGCCTCGACCGGCAACCAGCGGTTTGCGCCGCTGAACTCCTGGCCTGACAACGGCAACCTGGACAAGGCGCGCCGCCTGCTGTGGCCGATCAAGAAGAAATACGGCAACGCCCTGTCCTGGGCCGACCTGATGATCCTGGCCGGCAACTGCGCCATCGAATCGATGGGCGGCAAGGTGTTCGGCTTTGGCGGCGGTCGCGCGGACATCTACGAACCCGAAGAAGACATCCACTGGGGGGCCGAGACCGAATGGCTGGCCACCTCGGACAAGCCGGGCAGCCGCTATTCCGAAGGCCGCCAGTTGGACAACCCGCTGGCCGCGGTACAGATGGGCCTGATCTATGTGAACCCCGAAGGCCCGGACGGAAACCCCGATCCCGTCGCATCCGGCTTTGACGTGCGCGACACCTTCCGCCGCATGGGCATGGAAGACGACGAAACCGTAGCACTGGTTGCCGGTGGTCACACCTTTGGCAAGGCGCACGGCGCAGGCGATCCGATCTATGTCGGTCCCGAACCCGAAGCCGGTGACATGCACCAGATGGGTCTGGGCTGGATCAACAGCCACGAAACCGGGATTGGCGGTCATGCAACCACATCCGGCATCGAGGGCGCGTGGAAACCCAACCCGACCACTTGGGACATGGGCTATTTCGACGTCCTGTTCAAATACGAATGGAAACTGACCAAGAGCCCCGCAGGCGCACAGCAATGGACCCCCATTGACGTCGAAGAGGCCGATATGGTCGTCGACGCCCACGACCCGTCCAAGAAACACCCGCCGATGATGACCACCGCGGATATGTCGATGAAGATGGACGAAGGCTTTGCCGCCATCTCGCGCCGCTTCCACGCCGACCCCGAACTGTTCGCCGACGCTTTTGCCCGCGCATGGTTCAAGCTGACGCACCGCGACATGGGCCCCAAGGCACGCTATCTGGGACCCGATGTGCCTGCCGAAGACCTGATCTGGCAGGACCCCCTGCCCGCCGCGACCTTTGCGCCGCTGGGCGAGGCCGATATCGCCAAGCTGAAATCGGACATTCTGGCCACCGGCCTGTCGGTGTCGGAACTGGTGTCCGTTGCCTGGGCTTCGGCCTCGACCTATCGCGGGTCGGACCATCGTGGCGGTGCAAACGGCGCGCGCATCCGTCTGGCGCCCCAGAAGGACTGGACCGTCAACGAGCCTGCGAAACTGTCCAAGGTGCTGGACGCGCTGGAAGGCGTACAGTCGGCGTTCAACAGTGGCGACAAGGGCGTCTCGATGGCCGATCTGATCGTGCTGGGCGGTGTGGCTGCGATTGAAAAGGCCGCAGCCGACGCGGGCCACAAGGTCGCGGTGCCCTTCACGCCCGGCCGTGTCGACGCGACACAGGAACAGACCGACATTGACGGTATGAACCTGCTGGAACCGATGGCCGACGGCTATCGCAACTATGTGGCCGACGGCATCACGGTTAAGGCGGAAAAGCTGTTGATCGACCGCACGCAGTTGCTGAACCTGACAGCGCCCGAGATGACCGTTCTGATCGGCGGCCTGCGGGTGCTGGGTGCCAACCACGGCGACAGCAAAGCGGGCGTGATGACAGACCGTCCCGGCCAGTTGACCAACGACTTCTTTGTCAACCTGCTGGACATGAACATCCGCTGGAACGCTTCGAACGACGCGCAATCCGCCTTTGAAGGCACGGATGCAAACAGCGGTGAGGTTGTCTGGACCGGCACCCGCGCCGATCTGGTGTTCGGCTCGCACGCGCAACTGCGCGCGTTGGCGGAAATCTACGGCCAGGACGACGCAGGCCCGCGTTTCGTGCGGGACTTTATCGCCGCGTGGACAAAGGTGATGAACGCCGACCGTTTCGATCTGGCCTGATCACCACCACCGCAATCATGGGGCGTTCCGATTCACCACCGGGGCGCCCTTTTCTCATGGCACTTCGGCTTCATCTTGCCAGATAAACTCCGGGGGAGCGCCGCAAGGCGCGGGGGCTGGCCCCCAAAAGGCACCCCGACCGACGACTGGCGCGGCCTAACCGATCAGCCCGCCGCCTGCACCTGAGACCGCATCATAATGCCGCTTCAGCCGCATCAACGCGATCCGCAGCACGATTTTGCCCGACCGCGCCGACCAGCCAAGCCGCTTTTCCGCAGTCTCCAGACCTTCCAGATAACAACAACAGCGCAGCACGACATCCGACAACCCCGGCCCCAGTTCGGCCAATGCCGCCGACACCCGTCTGCGCGCCGCCTCGGGGCCTGTGCCGCCGTCTGACGCGCCGCTGCCCCGCACGCCGGCGGTCAGGAACCTTTCCCAGTTCTGCGTGACGTTCGGCCCCATATTGGCCAGCTCGAAATCCTCGCGCAGCCGCTCGCCCGCGCGCACCAGATCGTTGCCCAGAAATTGCGTGCCATCCTTGTCACGCCGCCGCGCCAAGGCCGTGAGGGGCGATTCCGACAGGCCGTAACGCATCCGCCGCGATGCTCCGCCGCTGCTGTCATCGTTCAGCGCCGTGTCGTCCGGCACCCGGCTTGCCCCTGCAAAAGCCGTCGGCATTTCGGCAAAGCCTTCGGCCCCCTCTTCCTCGCCTGCCGCGCGGATCATACGTGTCAGGGCCTGACGCCCCACCGCCGTGATCCGGTATCGTATGATCCGCCCCTGCCCGTCCGGTGCGATCCAGTCCTTCAGCGCCATCGCTTCGGCGACCGTCCGGTCCACCACCGCCGTGCGCGTGGTTCCGTCCCGCACCACGACGGCCTTGTCCATGTCACCGGCAACGGCCAGTACCGCGCCTTTTTCACACATGCGCCGCAGTACACGACGCGCATCCTGCGTCAGCGGGTCGGCGTCGGGCGTGTCGGGTTTCCTGTAGATCTGGTTCATCTTCGGGGCGTCCTCATGTTCAACATCACATTGTTCGACGGCAATTCTGGCAATCTCCCTGGAAGCCTGCCGCCGGAAGAACCGGGCGCCCAGGGTCTGCAGGGCCGCATCGACCAAAGGATCGTCACGACGGCTTTCCAACCGCCTGACCTGCCGCAACACCGTCGACGCGTGGCACCCCGAAATGCGCGCCAGTTCCCTGATGGTCAGCCCTGCTTCTGTATGTGCCAAATAAGTCCGCGCAGCCTTGGGCACCCAACCCGGAGTGTCGGCAATACGCGATTGTTGATCCGAAAATCGGTCCATCCTCATAACGTTCCCCTGAGCGACGTCTGCTTGGTTATCCACAGACTTATCCCCACAACCTTGGGGTGCAGTTCTTACTCATTCCTTAACAAACTGCCGGTTAAACAATCATTGTTTCCAAAAGATAAACTGTGGTGAAGAGGCCGAACGGTGCTTCGGCACAACGCGCAACACCCGTTCAGGCTGTGCCACTGTGGCGACCTGCCGGTCAGACCCCGGCCCGATGTTCTGCCATTGCAAAGGAGCCACCCCATGCAAGATATCCTGTCGATGCTCTCCGCCATTCACCGCCCGCGCCTGTTGATGCGGGCCGCACGTTTCGGCGCCCAGGACTATCGCCGCGAGGTCCATCTGCCGCGCCTGTTGGGCTACGGCAAACTGCCCCGTTACGGGGCCGCGCTGATACAGTTGATGGAAATGGAATCGGCGCTGAATACCCAACGCAAGGGGGATGATGCCGCCTATTGCCTGACGCGGCACATCGAAGTTCTGATCGCCATCGTTGCCGAGGCGCGGATCATGCGCACCGCCCAAGGCTAGGGCGATGCGCGGAAGGCTTACATGAACGAATCGGGCTCGGCTGCCTTGCGTTTGGCCACAAAGGCATCCAGCGCCTCGACAATCGCGGGATCGATCGGCGGCTGCTGGTAATCGTTCAGCATCTTCTCGACACGTACAGTCGCCAGCGCCTGCGTATCGCGCGCGCCTTCGTCCTGCCATGTCTCGAAGGGTTTGTAGTCCAGCAGATCGGACTTCCAGAAGGCGGATTTGAAATTCGCCTGCGTATGGGCGCAGCCCAGATAATGACCACCCGGGCCGACTTCGCGGATCGCGTCCATGGCTTGGGCGTTTTCGTCAATCTGAACGCCCTTGGCCAGATGATGCAGCGTGCCCAACTGGTCGGCGTCCATCACAAATTTCTCAAAGGAAGACACCAGACCGCCTTCGAGCCAGCCGCAGGCATGCAGCATGAAGTTCACGCCCGACAGCAGCCCCATGTTCAGCGAGTTCGACGTTTCATAAGCCGCCTGTGCATCCGGCAGCTTGGACCCGCAGAACGATCCCGCCGAGCGGAACGGCAGCCCCATGCGCCGTGCCAGCTGCCCGGCCCCATAAGTGATGTGCGCCGCTTCGGGTGTGCCAAAGGTCGGCGCGCCCGAGTTCATGTCGATCGAGGTCACGAAGGCCCCAAAGATCACCGGCGCGCCCTTGCGGCACAGCTGGCTATAGGCGATGCCCGCCAGAACCTCGGCCAGCACTTGCGTCAGCGTGCCCATCACCGACACCGGCGCCATGGCACCGCCCACGATAAACGGCGAGATGATGCAGGCCTGATTGTTCTGCGCATAGACTTCCAACGCGCCCATCATGACATCGTCGAATGTCATGGGCGAGTTGATGTTGATCAGCGATGTCATCACCGTGTTCTGCTGAACAAAGTCATCACCGAACAGTACCCCGCACATATCCACCGAATCCTGCGCACGGCTGGGTTCGGTGACCGAGCCCATGAACGGTTTGTCCGACAGGGTCATGTGGGCATACAGCATGTCCAGGTGACGCTTGTTCACCGGAATGTCGGTGGGTTCGCACACGGTGCCGCCCGAATGGTGCAGCCATTTCGACATATAGGCCAGCTTCACAAACTTCTGGAAATCACTCAGCGTCGCATAACGACGGCCACCTGCGGCATCGCGCACGAAAGGCGGGCCGTAGACCGGCGCCAGAACCAGATTGCGACCACCGACCACGACATTGCGCTCGGGGTTGCGGGCGTGCTGGGTGTATTCGCTGGGCGCGGTCTTGCACAGTTCACGTGCCAGCCCCTTGGGGATACGCACCCGTTCGCCGTCCACTTGCGCACCGGCATCGCGCCAGCGCTGCAGCGCAGCCGGGTTGTCGGGAAAGTTCACGCCGATCTCTTCCAGGATCGTCTCGGCATTGGCCTCGATGATCTGCAACGCTTCTTCGTTCAGAATTTCCAGGTTGGGAATGTTGCGTTCGATATACTTGGCTGTCTCGAACGACACTGCGCTGCGTTCTGCGCGCCGCGCAGCCCCGCCACCACCGCGTCCGCGCCGTCCACGTGCTTCTGTATCCGTCATGATTCCATTCCCTCGTCTGTGCGGGTGCTTGTCTTGACCCGCTGATTAGCCCAGCACCATGCCCGAACGCACGCCCTGAACGGCAGCCAAGGGCAAAAAGCGACATAACGCGCGCTGTGACCGCATTCGGGCGCAAATTTTACACCGCCCCGCGCCGCCACAGCCCGTCAGACGCTTGCCACAGGCGGCGTGCAGCCTTAACAGGTCTGCATGAAACAAAGCTCCCATGACCGCCTCCTGATCATCGACTTCGGCAGCCAGGTAACGCAGCTGATTGCGCGTCGCCTGCGCGAACTGAATGTCTATTGCGAAATCCACCCGTTCAACGCCGTGACGGATGCCTTTCTGGAAGACTTCGCGCCCAAGGCCGTGATCTTCTCGGGCGGGCCGTCGTCCGTGTTTGCCGAGGGTGCGCCGATGCCGCCCATGTCGGTCTTTGACCTGGGCGTGCCGATCCTTGGCATTTGCTACGGCCAGCAGGTGATGATGCATTGCCTGGGCGGCAAGGTCGAACGCGGCCACGGCACCGCCGAGTTTGGCCGCGCCTATGTCAGCAAGGGCGCCAAGCCACTGGACTGGCTGAACGGCTGGTTCCTGGAAGACCGCGAACAGGTCTGGATGAGCCACGGCGACCACGTCAGCGCGCTGGCACCCGGCTTTGAAGTTTACGGCACATCGCCCAACGCACCCTTTGCGATCACGGCGGACACCGACCGCAATTTCTTTGCCGTGCAGTTCCACCCCGAGGTGCACCACACACCCAACGGCAAGACGCTGTACCAGAACTTTGTCAAACTGGCAGGTTTTCAGGGCGACTGGACCATGGACGCCTACCGCGAGGAGGCCATCGCGCGCATCCGCGAACAGGTCGGGGACGGCAAGGTGATCTGCGCGCTGTCCGGTGGCGTCGACAGTTCGGTCGCCGCCGTGCTGATCCACGAGGCCATCGGCGAGCAGCTGACATGCGTCTATGTCGATCACGGGCTGATGCGCAAAAACGAAAGCGAACAGGTCGTCGGCATGTTCCGCGAACACTACAACCTGCCGCTGATCCATGCCGACGAATCCGAACTGTTCCTGGGCAAACTTGAGGGTGTCAGCGACCCCGAGACCAAGCGCAAGATCATCGGCGGCCTGTTCATCGACGTGTTCGAGAAATACGCCAAGCAGATCGGCGGCGCGGATTTTCTGGCACAAGGCACACTTTACCCCGATGTCATTGAAAGCGTGTCGTTTTCCGGCGGCCCCTCGGTCACCATCAAATCGCACCACAACGTCGGCGGCCTGCCCGAGCGGATGAACATGAAGCTGGTCGAGCCGCTGCGCGAACTGTTCAAGGACGAGGTGCGCGCGCTGGGTCGTGAGCTGGGACTGCCCGACAGTTTTATCGGGCGTCACCCCTTTCCCGGTCCGGGTCTGGCCATCCGTTGCCCCGGCGAGATCACCCGCGCCAAGCTGGACATCCTGCGCGAGGCGGATGCCGTCTATATCGACCAGATCCGCAAGCACGGGCTGTACGATGAAATCTGGCAGGCCTTTGTCGCCATCCTTCCCGTGCGCACCGTCGGCGTGATGGGCGACGGGCGCACCTATGATTTTGCCTGTGCACTGCGGGCGGTGACATCCGTGGACGGCATGACAGCCGACTATTACCCCTTTACCCATGATTTCCTTGGCGAAACCGCCACGCGGATCATCAACGAAGTGCCGGGAATCAACCGGGTGACCTATGACATCACCTCGAAACCTCCGGGCACCATCGAGTGGGAATAAACACATCGACGGCCCCGTCTTTTCCATCAAGCTCAAGGCGCTGATCCCATGAACCCCATCCTCAAGGCCGCCCTCTGGATGAGCGGGTCGATTGCGTCGTTTTCCGCGATGGCCGTGGCCGGGCGCGAAGTGGCCGCGCAGCTCGATACCTTTGAAATCATGATGTACCGTAGCCTTGTGGGTGTGGTGATCGTCTGTCTGGTGGCAGGGGTGACCGGCACGTGGCGACAGGTCAACACCCAACAGATGGGCACGCATCTGATCCGCAACGCGGCGCATTTCACCGGACAGAACCTGTGGTTCTACGCGGTGACGTTGATCCCGTTGGCGCAGGTCTTTGCATTAGAGTTCACCTCGCCGATCTGGGTGATCGTCCTGTCCCCTCTGATCCTTGGCGAACGGCTGACGTCGATGCGCGTACTGGCGGCGCTTTTGGGATTTGTCGGCATCCTGATCGTGGCGCGCCCCGACGTGGGCGCGATCAACGCAGGCGTGGTGACCGCAGCCAGCGCCGCGATCTTTTTCGCGCTGACCATCATGTTCACCAAACGCCTGACCCGCACGCAGTCGATCACCTGTATCCTGTTCTGGCTGACCACGATGCAACTGGTCATGGGGCTGGTCATGGCCGGATACGACGGCGATGTGATGCTGCCCTCAGCGACCACGCTGCCCTGGCTGGTGCTGATCGGGCTGGCCGGTCTGCTGGCGCACTTTTGCCTGACCAATGCGCTGAAAATCGCACCGGCCACCGTGGTTGTCCCCATCGACTTTATCCGCCTGCCGACCATCGCTGTGGTGGGAATGCTGCTGTATAAAGAAAGCATTGATATCTGGGTGTTTGTCGGTGCTGCGGTGATCTTTGCAGGCAACTATCTGAACATCTGGTTCGAAACCCGCCGCCGCTGATTGCGCAGCTTTCGGATCGTGCGCGCATGGCCTTGTTGCTAGGTCCGGGATCATGACTGAACAAAAATCGATATCAGGCCGCGCATGGGCTGAAATGCTGCTGCTGGGGTTGATCTGGGGCGGGTCGTTCCTGTCGATCCGCGTTGCACTGGATGAAATCGGCCCGTTGACCGCTGTGGCACATCGCACCGGTTGGGCGATGGTCGTGCTGTGGATCGTGGTTCTGCTGCGCCGTATTCCGGTGCCGCACGACCCGAAGGTCTGGGGCGCCTTCGTGATCATGGGCCTGCTGAACAACGTGATCCCCTTTGGCCTGATGGCCTGGGGACAGCTGCACATCGCCAGTGGCCTGACCTCGATCTTTAACGCGGCGACGGCGATCTTTGGGGTTGTGGCAGCGGCGGTGTTCTTTGCGGACGAACGTATGACCGCGCGTCGCGCCATCGGCGTCACCCTTGGCTTTGCGGGCGTTGCAACAGCCATCGGTCTGGACAGCCTGCACAATTTCGATCTGCAAAGCCTGGCCCAGCTTGCGGTCCTCGGGGGGGCCGCCAGCTATGCGCTGGCCGGTGTCTGGGCGCGCAAGCATCTGGGCGGCTTGCATCCCGTGCTGGCCGCTGCGGGAATGCTGACCGGGTCCAGCCTGATCACCCTGCCCTTGGCCTGGCAGGTCGAGGGGCCGATCACGCTGGCGTTGGCGCCCGATACGCTGGTCGCCATCGCCTATTACGCGATCATCGCAACGGCCGGTGCCTATCTGCTGTATTACCGCATCCTGCAGATGGCGGGCAGCGGCAACCTGATGGTCGTGACATTGTTGATCCCGCCCGTTGCCATCACCCTGGGCGCGTGGGTGCGCAGCGAAACGCTCGGGCCGCAGGCCTATGTCGGCTTTGCCTTGCTTGCCTTGGGGTTGGTGGTGCTGGATGGCCGCACCTGGCGCGCGATACATGCGCGGCTGGTTGACCGAAGACTCCCGCATAGATAGCATTATTCCAAGGTTCGGACCGACGTTCACGCCCTAAGTCTGCGGCAGATTAACCTTGCGTCAGGCAACCAATCTTGCCCACGCGTCAACATTGACGCAACGCCGTTCTCTACGCTTAATTTCATTTGTCTTCGCCAAATGTTTTTCGCGAAGCAACTTCTGGGGAGGAGTGACATGACAGTAAAGACCATCGCCATTGCGGCGCTTCTCGGCTCGGCTTGCACGGCGCAAGCGGGCGGCATCGACCGTTCGGGCCAATCCATTCTGGCCTTGTTTGAAAGCGGGCGTTACGCCGAATTCAGCCTTGGGTCCGTATCCCCCGACACCTCGGGCAATGCCGTGGCAGCCTTGGGTGGTTTCGGGTCGGGCGACATGACATCCAGCTTTTTGCAACTGGGCGCGGCCTACAAGGCCGACATCAACGACCGGCTCTCCTATGCCATCATCTATGACCAGCCCTTTGGCGCGGATGTGGATTATCCCACCGGCACGGGCTATTTCGCGGCCGGCTCCCAAGCCGAATTCGAATCCCACGCAATCACCGGCCTGTTGCGTTACAAGTTCCAGAATAACTTCAGCGTTCACGGCGGTCTTCGTGTTCAAAGCGTCGAGGCAACTGCCGCGGTGCCTTTCGTCGCCGGCTACCGTGTCAGCGGGGACCGGGACATCGGGGTCGGCTATGTCATCGGTGGCGCCTATGAGCGACCCGACATCGCGCTGCGCGTGGCGCTGACCTATAACTCGGGCATCAAGCACGATGTGCAAACATCCGAAAGCTTTGGTGGCGTCCCCATTCCGGGTTCGAACACCGAGATCGAGACGCCCCAATCGGTCAATCTGGATTTCCAGACCGGCATCGCCCAGGATACCTTGCTGTTCGGTGGCATCCGCTGGGCCGAATGGTCGGAATTCGACATCACGCCCATCGGCTATCAGGGGGCCACAGGCGGCGCGTCCCTGGTCAGCTACGACAACGATGTGTTCACCTACACGCTTGGCGTCGGCCGGCGGCTGAACGAAAACTGGTCGGTGTCGGCTTCGGTCGGCTACGAAAAATCCAACGGAGGCTTTGCCAGCAACCTTGGTCCCACCGACGGCTTCAAAAGTGTTGCGCTGGCGGCAGTCTATACCAAGGACAACATGAAGATCACCACCGGCATCCGTTACATCAATATCGGTGACGCCCAGACCGCGATCCCCGGCTTTGCGCCTGCATCGAACTTCGAGGACAACCACGCCGTCGCCATCGGCGTGAAAGTCGGCTACACGTTCTGATCCGACTTCCTCGGGAATGCCCTGAAGCCCGCAGCCCACACGGGCTGCGGGTTTTTTCGTGGGACAACAGCCTGAACTGGCGTCTTGTCCGGCGCTCGGTTAGGAACGTGGTCAAACAGATAACGGACCCCGATCGATGCTATACCCCGATGCCGCAAGCTGGCGGAACGCCAAGGAAAAACGTGTGCTTGTCTATGGCATGTCAGGCCTGGGCAAAACCCATATGTCGACCCTGCTGCGTGCCTCGGGCGACTGGTTCCACTACTCGATCGACTACCGCATCGGCACCCGCTACATGGGCGAATACATCGCCGACAACGCCAAGGCCGAGGCGATGAAAGTGCCCTTCCTGCGCGATCTGCTGATGACTGACAGCATCTACATCGGCTCGAACATCACTTTCGACAACCTGTCGCCCGTCGCCACCTACCTGGGCAAGCCGGGCAATCCGGCCATGGGCGGGCTGACCATCGACGAATACACCCGCCGCCAGGAACAGTTCCGCAAGGCCGAGATCAACGCCCTGCGCGACACCGCCTATTTCGCGGACAGGGGCCGTGCGCTGTATGGTTATCCGCATTTCATCTGCGACACCGGCGGATCGATCTGCGAATGGGTCGATGCCGACGATGATCACGATCCGCTGATGACCGAACTGTCGGCCAGCTGCCTGCCCGTGTGGATCAAGGGCAGCGAGGCGCACACCGCCGAGCTGATCCGCCGCTTTGACAAGGCCCCAAAACCGATGGCCTATCTGCCTGCCTTCCTCAAGCAGTGCTGGGAGGAATACCTTGCGGAATCAGGGTTGTCCGAACATCAGGTGAACCCTGACACCTTTATCCGCTGGACCTATGCCCGCGCGCTGGCCCATCGTCAGCCCCGCTATGAAGCCATGGCGCGCTGGGGTGTCACTGTGACCGCTGACGAGGTGGCCGCCATGAAAACCCCTGCGGATTTCACCGACCTGATCGCCACAGCCCTTGAGCGACGCACACAAAACCCTATCTGACCTTTCTCTGAACAAGACCGGACCCAAGCCAATGCCCATCAAGATCCCCGCCACCCTGCCCGCTTACGACGTGCTGACCCGCGAGGGTGTCATGGTGCTGGACGAGGAACTGGCCGCCAGTCAGGACATCCGCCCGCTGCGCATCGCGCTGCTGAACCTGATGCCCAAGAAAATCCAGACGGAAAACCAGTTCGCCCGCCTGATCGGCGCCACGCCCTTGCAGATCGAGCTGAGCTTGCTGCGCATGACCGACCACAACACCCGCAACACCGCCGCCGAACATATGGAGGCGTTTTACCGCCCCGTGTCCGAAGTGGCGGATGAAAAATTCGACGGGCTGATCATCACCGGCGCACCGATTGAGCACCTCGACTTTGAAGAGGTCGGCTATTGGGACGAATTGCAGCGCGTGATGGACTGGACCCAGACCAACGTGCATTCGACCTTTGGTGTGTGCTGGGGCGGGATGGCCATGATCAACCATTTCCATGGCGTGCAAAAACATATCCTCGAGAAAAAGGCGTTCGGCTGTTTCCGGCATCGCAACCTTGCACCTGCCTCGCCCTATCTGCGCGGGTTCTCGGACGACTGCGTGATCCCCGTCAGCCGCTGGACCGAAATGCGTCAGGCCGAGGTCGACAGCGTGCCCGCCTTGCGCACACTGCTGGGCAGCGACGAGGTCGGCCCCTGTCTGGTCGAAGATGTGGACCACCGCGCCCTTTATATCTTCAACCACTTTGAATACGACAGTGACACGCTGAAACAGGAATACGACCGTGACGTGGCCTCGGGCACCGAGATCAACGTGCCGCTGAACTACTATCCCAACGACGACCCAAGCCAGCCACCACAGAACCGCTGGCGCAGTCACGCACATCTTTTATACGGAAACTGGATCAACGAAATCTACCAGTCCACACCCTTTGATCTGGCCAAAATTGGGACGTAAGGCGTTGATAATCATTGCCGTTCTTGCGCTGGCCATGGTGGTCACCGTGCAAATCGCCGCGGGCTACCGCGAGGCACGGGCCGCGCGGACGCATCCGCCCATCGGACAGATGCTGGACGTGAACGGCACGCAGGTGCAAGCAATGGTGAGGGGCCAGGGCCCCGATCTGGTGCTGATCCATGGCGCCGGCGGCAACCTGCGCGACTTTACCTTTGATTTCGCCGAGCGGCTGACCGACCGCTACCGCGTGATCCTCTTTGACCGCCCCGGGCTGGGCTGGACCGACCTGCCCGATGATGCCGCCAGCGGCGCGTGGGCGTCGCAAGGCACATCTCCCCAGGCACAGGCCGCCCTGCTGCAGGCCGCCGCCGACCAGTTGGGCGTGCGCAATCCCATCGTGCTGGGCCACAGCTTTGGTGGCTCTGTCGCGCTGGCCTGGGCGCTGGCGCGGCCCGAGGATACCGCCGCCGTCGTGATGGTCGCGGGCGTCGCACAGCCGTGGCCGGGCGATCTGGGGCCGTTCTACACCGTTCTGGGCGCGCCATGGGGTGGCGCGCTGGTCGTGCCGCTGATCACCGCCTTTACCCCGCGCCCATACGTCAAGGACCGGATCGACAGCATCTTTGCCCCGCAGACCGCGCCCGAAGGATACGCTGACTATATCGGCGCAGGTCTGTCCATGCGCCGCACCACATTGCGCGCCAATGTGCGCCAGGTGAACACGCTGCGCCCGCATATGGTCGCGATGAAACCGCAGCTGCCGACCCTGACCATGCCGATGGAAATCGTGCACGGCGATGCCGACGACACCGTGCCGCTGGAGGTCCACTCGATCCCGCTGTCGCAGCAGGTGCCCGGCGCCAATCTGACCGTGCTGCCCGGTGTTGGACATATGCCACACCACGTCGATCCGCAGGCCGTGGTCGATGCGATCGACCGTGCTGCGCAACGTGCGGGTTTGCGTTAATCGTCACGCCGCACCATATTGATGTTAATGGAAATCACTTCACGGGAGCACGCCGCGTGACCAAACCCTTTGACGGCGCCATCAGCGCCTTTGCCGAAAGCGAAGCCCCCGAGCATATTCGCAAGACCATCGCGCGGGCCGACAAGGACGATATGCTGTCCGACAGCTATCCCCATTCCGAACGCATGTCGGGCAAAGCCTATGACAAGCAGATGGAGCGGTTGCAGATCGAACTGGTCAAGATGCAGGCCTGGGTACAGGAAAGCGGCGCGCGCGTGGCTTGTGTGTTCGAAGGCCGGGATGCCGCGGGCAAAGGCGGCACGATCAAACGGTTCCGCGAGAACCTGAACCCGCGCAGCGCACAGGTGGTCGCCCTGCCCAAGCCCACCGAAAAAGAGGCCGGAGAGTGGTATTTCCAACGCTACATCAGACGTCTGCCCAGTGCGGGCAACCTGTCGTTCTTTGACCGAAGCTGGTACAACCGCGGCGTCGTGGAAAAGGTGTTCGGCTTTTGCACCGACGCACAGCGCGCCCATTTCTTTCAACAGGTCCAGCCGTTCGAGGAGATGCTGGTCGAAGACGGCATTCACCTGTTCAAGTTCTGGCTGAACGTGGGTCGTGAAGAACAGTTGCGCCGGATGATGGACCGCGAGGCCGATCCGCTGAAGCAATGGAAGCTCAGCTGGATCGACGTCGAGGGCCTGAAGAAATGGGACGACTATTCCACCGCCATCCGCGAAACGCTGGACCGCAGCCATTCGGACCATGCGCCGTGGACCATCGTGCGCTCGGACGACAAGCGGCGCGCGCGGCTGGCTGCGATCCGCTGTGTGCTGCATGGGCTGGACTATACCAACAAGGACGCCCAGGCCATTGGCGAAATTGACGAAAAAATCTGTGGCGGACCGGACATCTGGGATGCCTAAACGCGGTTATCATCACGGCAACCTCCGACAGGCGCTGGTCGATGCGGCACTTGAGCTGATCGAACTCAGGGGTCCGACCGGCTTTACCCTGTCGGAGGCGGCAAAGCAGGCCGGCGTGACCCCCGCCGCCGTCTACCGCCACTTTGAGGGGCGCGAAGACCTGATCGCAGAAGCGGCCCTGCAAGGGTACGAAATGTTCGCCGACCTGATGGACTATGCCTATCAGTCCGGCCAACCTTCGGCGCTGGCAGCATTCGAGGCGACGGGGCGCGCCTATCTGGCCTTTGCGCGCAAACATCCGGGCCATTACATCTCGATGTTCGAAAGCGGCATCTCGATCAACCGCACCCCTGAACTGGCCGCTGCTGCCAACCGTGCCAACGGCGTTCTGGAAAAAGCGGCCGCCGATCTGTCGCAACACATCCCCGCCGACAAACGCCCCCCCGCGTCGATGTTCAGCGCCCACATCTGGGCAATGAGCCACGGCGTCGTCGAACTCTTCGCCCGCAACAGCCCCGGCCGCGCCAGCCCCTTCCCGCCCGAGGACCTGCTGGAAAGCGGTATCGGCATATACTTGCGCGGTTTGGGCCTGGTGGCGCCGGATAGGTGACCCCACAAAGTAAATCCTTGTGAAAAAAAGGTTTCCAACCTATCAACCTTAGGGAGAAACACATTTTAGTGAGTTCTCTTTAGCATGACCAATATCTTTTCCAACGCCACGATCACCCGCAAGGATCGCCTACGCGACCTGAAACGGCGTGAGCTAGGTTACTTCGATCTGAAATTCATCAAATCCGTCACGCCGGAACATCGCAGCGCCTGCATAGACCTGTTGGACCAGTCCAAATCGCAACTGCGACAAGATCTGTTTTCGCTGGCGCGACT
This sequence comes from Pseudosulfitobacter pseudonitzschiae, assembly GCF_900129395.1. Lineage (GTDB taxonomy): Bacteria > Pseudomonadota > Alphaproteobacteria > Rhodobacterales > Rhodobacteraceae > Pseudosulfitobacter > Pseudosulfitobacter pseudonitzschiae. The sequence goes on along the minus strand of NZ_FQVP01000005.1, from coordinate 489,616 downwards.
AGATTTCAAAAAGAACGGTTTCTTCGTCGAATTCGGAGCCACAAACGGCGTTGATCTGAACAACACCTGGTTGATGGAAACCGCATTCGGCTGGACCGGCATCTTGGCTGAACCCGCCCGCAACTGGCAGGCCGAACTGACCGCCAACCGCGCATGCAAGATCGAAAAGCGCTGTGTCTGGCGCGCCTCGGGCGAAACGTTGCAATTCACCGAAGCCCCCCGTGGCGAAAATTCGGCGATTTCTACCTTTGTGTCAAAGTCTCGCAAATTGCGCGGCACTTCCTACGATGTCACGACGATTTCGCTGAACGATCTGCTTGCGGAACATGGCGCGCCTGAGGTGGTCGACTATCTGTCAGTCGACACCGAAGGCAGTGAATTCGACATACTGAACGCGCTGGACTTTGACCGCTGGTCGTTCCGCATTTTGACGGTCGAGCACAACTTTGCCCCGCAACGCGAAGACATCCATGCCCTGCTGACTTCAAAAGGCTATGCGCGCGTATTGGAAGACGTATCGCGCTTTGATGATTGGTACGTCAGAGCTGATGCGCGCAGCTGAGAATCTGCACTGAATTAGGGCGCTATGACCTTGATCTATCCTTGTCACACAAGGATGACGGGGTTTCGCATTGCATGATGCATTTCAGTACCTTAGTAAAAGACTCACTCAAAACCAGTCCTAGCAAGTCGCCAGACCAGCCAGGGACCTCCCACTGAAAGCACAATCATGACCACTAAAACCCTCCTCGGCGCGGGCCTCTCCGCGACGCTGCTTGCCGGTGCCGCCTATGCCCAAGACAACATCGCCGTTGGCGCCGACCCGATCTTTGATCCGGTTCAGGACCGCCCCGGCCTGTCGTGGACCATAGGCATTGCCGCCACTGCACGGTTCGCCACGTCGGATGATTTCGACCATGCCGAAAACGAAGTCGAAGGCTTTGTCGAACTGGCCTATTCCGGCTTTCACGGCGGGCTGACCATCACCACGCTTTACCAGGACCCGGCGGATGACGTGGAATACGAAGCCAACCTTGGCTACGGCGCGGAATTCGGCAATGGCATGTCGTGGGATCTGACCTATGGCTATATCTGGCTGAACAACACCGATGGCCACAGCGAAGAGATCACCGCCACGCTGGCCTTCCCCGTCACCGACAGCATTGATGGGGCCTTTGCCGTGATCGTCGACCCGGACACCGGCAAGAGCGATCAGGAATTCGCCTTTGAGGCACCGCTGAACGACCGCTGGTCGCTGGTGGGTCTGGTTGGCAACTCGGACCGTGACGACAACGTTTACGGCGAACTGGGTGCGGTCTATGCGATCAACGACAGTACCGCGTTCCAGGTTCTGTACGAAGACACCAACGACAGCGGCGGCCTGCTGGGCTTTACCGTGTCCTATGAATTCGGCGGCTGATCCAGCCACCACTTGACAGACAATTGGCGCGTGATCTTGTACAGATTGCGCGCCTTTTTGTACGTAAATTCCGAAAACGAAAAAACCCGCGCCGTGGCGCGGGTTTTTCCGAATATTCGCGGTGTAAGCCGGATTAACGCTTGGAGAACTGGAAGCTCTTACGCGCTTTCGCCTTACCGTATTTCTTACGTTCCACAACGCGGCTGTCGCGTGTCAGGAAGCCTGCGGCTTTCAATGCGCCACGCAGCGAGGGATCGTACAGTTGCAACGCCTTGGACACGCCGTGCTTGACCGCGCCGGCCTGGCCGGACAGACCGCCGCCCTTGACCGTTGCGACAACGTCGAACTGGCCTTCGACACCGGCAACCGAAAACGGCTGTGCCAGGATCATTTGCAGAACGGGACGGGCGAAATATGCGTTCATTTCCTTGCCGTTCACGGTGACCTTGCCCGAACCGGGTTTGATCCAGACGCGGGCAACCGCATCTTTCCGTTTGCCTGTGGCATAGGACCGGCCGAATTCGTCACGGACCGGCTCGCGCGGGGTCAGGTCGGTTTCGGTGCCTTGCACGCCGCCGACATTGTCGGTCACTGCAGCTTGCAGATCTTCGAGTGTGTTGATTTCGTCGGCCATGCTCATGCGCTCCGCGTGTTTTTCTTGTTCATCGACTTGACGTCGAGAACTTCGGGGTTTTGCGCTTCGTGCGGGTGTTCACCGCCAGCATAGACGCGCAGGTTGGTCATGACCTGACGGCTCAGACGGTTGCCGGGCAGCATCCGCTTGACAGCCAGCGTGACCACGCGTTCGGGGTGTGCACCTTCGAGGATCTGCTCTTTCGTGCGCGACTTGATCCCACCGGGGTGACCGGTGTGCCAGAAATGCTCTTCCTGGCGCTTCTTGCCAGTCAGTTGCACTTTTTCAGCGTTGATGATGATCACGTTGTCGCCCATGTCCATGTGCGGTGTGAACGACGGCTTGTGCTTGCCGCGCAGGCGGCTTGCGACGATCGAGGCAAGACGGCCCAGAACGATGCCTTCGGCGTCGATCAGGATCCATTTCTTGTCGATGTCCGCAGGTGTTGCGGTAAAGGTTTTCATTGCAGGAGTTTCCTGTTTGCTGTTGCGGGCCACGCAGCACGTGTCCCTGATATGCGATGGGCGGGTTATATAGCACGCGCAGGCACGGTCAAGCGGCGCAAATCTTTTATAACCATTGCAAATCAAATACTTACAAATAAGGTATTATTATACCCCACAGTTCAGACGTTGATTTGCTCGGGCGGATTGTCCAGCAACATGCGCAAACGTCCCGCGGCGTCTCTGAAAGTCTCCAGCCGCACACCTGCATTGATGGCAAAACGCACCGCATGGGGGCTGCGCGCGTCACGACAGGCGAATTCCTCGCCCGCGCGCACTTGCACGCCCTGCGCCTCGGCGGCTTGGCAAAATGCGGTGGCGCGCCAGCCTTCGGGCAGCGGCAGCCAGACAAAGGGCACGTTCTCGCTCCAACGCAGGTCGTAGCGGCCCAGAATGTTCACCGCCGCCTGCACATACTGGTTGATACCGGCCTGTACCTGTGCGGTCAGAGCGGGCAATTGCGGATGGGTCAGCAAGGCCGCAGTCAGGTCCAGGATCGGTGTCGGCAAGCCAAAGAACGCATGTTCCGCCGCACGGCGCAGCGGGGCCGCACGTCCATGCGGGGCAATGGCCATCCCCACCCGCAAGGCCGGCGTCAGCGATTTCGAGATCGACGAGACATACCAGCCGCGCTCTGGAGCCAGCTTGCGGTAGGACGGCGCCTTGGCCGCCGCGATCTGATAGCAATCGTCGTCGATGATTTGCAGATCGTGTGCGCGGGCCACTTCGACCAGTTCCAGCCGACGCTGTAGCGGTGTGAACAAACATGTCGGGTTGTGCACTTCGGGCGAGGTGCAGAAAATCTGGGCGTCGTGCTGGGCGGCGGCACGGGCCAGCGCCTCGGGGATGACACCATGCGCGTCCATCGCGACCGGCACCACATCGGCGCGCACCAGATCGGCGGCGCGGCGGAAACCGGGATAGGACAGCTCTTCGACCAGCACCACGGGCTTGCGCCCTTTCAACAGGGCTTGCATGAGCAGCACGATGGCGCTTTGTCCCCCGTTGGCCAGCACCACATCGCCCTGATCCATATGGCCCAACTGCGCCCCTGCCAGCCATTTCACCACCGCTTCGCGTGCAGGACGGGCGTTGGTGCGGTCGGGATAGTGCATCATGCCGGACGGTGGATCGCGGGCAATGTCGGCCAGCAAGTTGCGGATCAACTGCGCCTGCCCGACGCTGGGCAGATGCGGTGACACCATGTTCACCCGCCAGTCCTGCGCCTCGCGGTTGTGGGCGGCGCTGTCGACCTCGATTGGCGGTGCGAACAGCGCATCGTCATCCACGGGCGGTGCCACAAAGGTGCCGCGCCCGACTTCGGCGTTCAGCAATCCTTCGTCGGTCAGGATCGTATAGGCCCGCGCCACGGTGCCCGGTGTAATCTTGAGTTGCCAGGCAAGATCGCGCACCGGAGGCAGCCGCGTACCCTGGGTCAGCGTCCCCTCGGCCACGGCCGCGCGGATGATCTGCGCCACCGCCTTATACTTGGGGCCCGCTTCTGTCGCGAGCGTATCCGGCCAAATTGTATCCATTACAATGTTTCCATAGATTCTTTGTACCCGCTTTTGTATCAATAATCATGGCAATAACGCCAAATTGTGTCAATACAATTCATCGGAAGAACCAAAGGAGATTTCCCATGACACAGACAACTGCCCTGTCCGCCGACGCCCTGGCCCACCTGCGCGATACGCGCACGCTGCCGGTCATCTCTGTTGTTGCGATCAATCTGGCCGTTGTCCTGTCGAAATGGGCCACTCGCCGCCGCACGCGCCTGGCTTTGGGCCAGTTGACGCAACAGCAGCTGAACGATGTGGGGCTGACCCCGCACGTGGCATATACTGAGTCACGTCGGGTTTTCTGGCGCGCGTAACTTCCCTGTGACGCACGACAGACCTCTTCCTTGCCGCCGGGTTCGCCCCGGCGGTCTTTTCATTTCTGATCGCTATTTTTGCGGGATCGCGTAGGTCAGGCTGGCACGGGCCACCGGCGCGTCCATACCGTGCGAATGTATCAATACATCCGTGACCGACAGCAGCTTGCCCAGCTTTAAAACCGTGGCACTGGCCACCAGATCGACGCCCGCCGCCGGTTTGCGCATGAAGTCGATGGAACAATTCGTGGTCACCGCCAGCGCCTTGGGGCCGACCAAAGCCAGCGTCGCCAGATAGGCCGCCACATCGGCCAGCGCGAACATCGACGGCCCTGACACCGTGCCACCGGGCCGCAAGTGGCGTTCATCCACCACCAGACGGACCCGAATCTTGCCGCCCCCCACCTCTTCGACCACGAAATCATTCGCAACCTGATCGAATTCGACCACCAAAAAGGCCATCAGATCTTCTGCGCTCATCACCGTTTGCATGGCTTTCCCTCTGTCCATCCCTGACCTAAGGTTCCTGTCAAACATCCGGAGGGCAAGATGGCAATTCTTGAACGTCGGGTCACGGACGGCGTGGCCCACCTGACCATGAACGCACCCGAGCGGCTGAACGCGCTCTCGGACGAGATGATTCTGGCGCTGCACAGCACGCTGGACGACATCGCCGAAACGCGCAGCATCCGCGCGGTGATCCTGTCCGGCAGTGGCAAGGCATTCTGCGCGGGCCACGATCTGAAACAAATGACCGAAGGACGCCAGAAACCCGACGGCGGACGCGGGTATTTCGCTGATCTGTTCAATCGCTGTGCGTCGATGATGGCACGGGTGCAATCCCTGCCCCAGCCGGTGATCGCACAGGTGCACGGCATTGCCACCGCCGCGGGCTGTCAGCTGGTTGCCACCTGCGACATGGCGATTGCGGCGCAGGGCACACGCTTTGGCGTCAACGGCGTGAACATCGGCCTGTTCTGTTCGACACCCATGGTGGCGCTGACCCGCAACATTCCGCGCAAGCAGGCATTCGAGATGCTGACCACCGGCCAGTTCATCGAAGCCGACCGCGCCGAGGCGCTGGGGCTGATCAACCGCGCGGTGTTGCCCGAACATCTGGCGGCGGAAACGCAAGAGCTGGCGAATACGGTTGCGTCCAAGCTGGGATCGGCGGTCAAGATCGGCAAGCAGGCGTTTTATGACCAATTGTCGATGACCACCGATGCCGCCTATGCCCACACCGGGAATGTCATGGTCGAGAACATGTTGCACCGGGACACCGAAGAAGGAATTGCGGCGTTTCTGGACAAGCGCGATCCGCGTTGGGAACAGTAGGCGGAAAATCACCGGACTGTGTAGGCGGTTGTAAATAAATGAGTTTTATCGCCTAAACGCCTGAATTCGCCGATTGTTTCCAATGTGAGTTTGATTGTATCAACGGAATCACTGGCAAATCGGGCATTACTGTGTCACAAACGCGACAAGCCAGATGGCCCAGAAGATTTTGGGTCGCCGTCGGCGGAAGGTCCCTCCAGGTCAGCTCTCTCTGACCGACCGTTCCCGCCACGGCGACCCCAAAATATCCCCCAAAATGCAAAAGCTCTAAACGCGCCCCGCAGCACAAGCCTGTCTGCGCCCCGTTGCGCATATCCGCGCCCTGCCCTACATCAGGCCCATGACAGATACACTTCATATCGTGGGCGGTGGCATGGCCGGGTCCGAAGCCGCATGGCAAGCCGCCAACATGGGCGTGCAGGTCGTGATCCATGAAATGCGCCCCCAGGTCGGCACCTTTGCCCACCAGACCGGGTTGCTGGGCGAGATGGTGTGCTCCAACTCGTTCCGCTCGGACGACAGCGAACAGAACGCCGTGGGCTTGCTGCATTGGGAAATGCGCGCCGCGAACGGGCTGATCATGGCAACCGCCGACAAGCACCGCCTGCCGGCCGGTGGCGCGCTGGCCGTGGACCGCGATCCCTTTGCCCAGACTGTCACCGATACGCTGATGGAGCACCCGAATATTTCCGTGGAATACGGCGAGATCACCGAACTGCCCCAGAGCGGCAGCTGGATCTTTGCCACCGGTCCGCTGACCTCGTCGACATTGGGTCAGGCGATTGCCGCCGAAACCGGCGCCGAGGCGCTGGCGTTTTTCGACGCCATTGCGCCCATCGTTTACTACGACAGCATCGACATGGAGCGTGCCTGGATGCAGTCGCGCTATGACAAGGGCGAGACCGAGGAAGAGCGCACCGCCTATCTGAACTGCCCGATGGACAAGGCGCAATACGACGCCTTCATCGATGCCCTGCTGGCCGCCGACAAGACCGAGTTTCACGAGGGCGAAACCGCGGGCTATTTCGACGGTTGCCTGCCCATCGAGGTGATGGCCGAACGCGGCCGCGAGACCCTGCGCCATGGGCCGATGAAACCGGTGGGCCTGACCAATCCGCACCAGCCTGACGTCAAGGCGCACGCCGTCGTCCAGTTGCGCCGGGATAACAAGCTGGGCACGCTCTACAATATCGTCGGCTTTCAGACGAAAATGAAATACGGCGCGCAGACCGAAGTCTTCAAGATGATCCCGGGCTTGGAAAACGCCAGCTTTGCCCGTCTGGGCGGCATCCACCGCAACACTTTCCTGAACAGTCCCACGCTGCTGGACGGCCAGATGCGCCTGCGCTCGCGGCCCAATGTGCGCTTTGCCGGTCAGATCACCGGTGTCGAAGGCTATGTGGAATCCGCAGCCATGGGCCTGTTGGCCGGTCGTATGGCCGCCGCCGAGCTGCTAGGCGGTTCGCTGGACACGCCGCCGGCCACCACCGCGATGGGCGCGCTGATCACGCATATCTCGGGCGGTGCCGATGCAAAGACGTTCCAGCCGATGAACGTGAACTTTGGCCTGTTCCCGCCCGTAGACGGATTGAAATCGGGCCGTCGCGGTCGCAAGGACCGTTACAAAGCCTATACAGACCGCGCCAAGACCGATTGGCAGGCATGGCTTGCCCCGCAGGCTGCGATTGCCTGACGACAGGCTGGACGCACGCACCGCTTGGCCCTAGTTTCGGAGCATGTCTTCATTCCTGAGCAAAGCCTTCACAGCGCGTGATTCTGCGGAAACCCGCACCTTTTATGACGACTGGGCCTCCAGCTACGAGGCCGAGATCACGGCCCTGGGCTATGCAACCCCTGCCCGCTGTGCGGCCGCCTTGCGGAAATACGCAGGCGAGACCAACGCGCCGGTTCTGGATTTCGGTTGTGGCACGGGGCTGGCAGGCCAGGCGCTGAAAGATGCCGGTTTCACGGTCATCGACGGCGTGGATCTGTCCGCGGCGATGCTGGCCGAGGCGCAAGCCAAAGACGTCTATCGCTCCCTGACACAGATCGAACCCGGACAGGCATTGCCCTTTGCCGATGGCGCCTATGCGTTGATGGCCGCCGTGGGGGTGATAGGCGCAGGCGCAGCCCCGGCGGGCGCGCTGCACACGTTGATGCGCAAGCTGCCCAAAGGTGGCAAGCTGGTCCTCACGCAGAACGACCACACCCTGAAAGACCCTGCGTTCAGGGGCGCCCTGTCCGAATGGACCGACTGCGGCGCCGCCCGTTTGCTGTTTCGCGAGGACGGTCCGCACCTGCCGGGCATAAACTTGAACGCCACCGTATATGTGATTGAAAAAGCGTGACATTCACAACACGTTTTGCGCCATCGCCGACGGGACCGCTGCATCTGGGGCACGCTTATTCCGCGATGCTGGCACATGACATGGCGCAGGCCCAGGGCGGGCGGTTCCTTTTGCGGATCGAGGATATCGATACGTCGCGCGCGCGTCCTGCGTTTGAGGCGCAGATATACGACGATCTGGCATGGCTGGGCCTGACGTGGGAAACCCCTGTATTGCGCCAGTCGGACAACATGAGCTTTTACCGACAGGCTATTGAAAAACTTTGGAAATCAGGATTGATTTACCCCTGCACCTGCAATCGGCGCGACATTCAGGCGGCCCTGTCTGCTCCGCAGGAAGGTGCGATCCTGACGGGGCCCGACGGCCCGATCTATCCCGGCACCTGCCGCCATGTGCCCACCCCGGATATGCCCATCCCCGACACCGCCGCGTTGCGCCTGAACATGGTCCGCGTGCGGCCTATGCTTGATGATTTGCGCTATACAGAAACGGGCACCGACGCTGGCATGATTGATTTCAGCGCCGAGGATCTCACCCAAACGCTGGGTGACATTGTGTTGGCGCGCCGCGATATGGGCACCTCTTACCATTTGTCCGTGGTCCTGGACGACGCCGCCCAAGGCATCACCCACGTGGTGCGCGGCGCCGATCTGGCCGAGGCGACGCGGATACACGTGGTGCTGCAGCGGTTGTTGGGGTTGCCGACGCCTGTTTACCATCATCACCGGCTGATCCGTGATGATGCGGGCAAACGGCTGGCCAAACGCGATGACGCGCGTGCCATCGCCAAATACCGGGCTGACGGGGCCACGCCCGGCGACATCCGCGCGATGGTCGGATTGCCGGGTTAAGGCGCAGCTTCCAGCTCGACCACCTCACCGCCCCGCACCGCGCGGTAAAAGCAGTTCTGCCGCCCGGTGTGGCAAGCGGGCCCCGACTGGTTGACCACCACCAACAGGCAATCGCTGTCGCAATCAAAGCGGAAATCGACCAGTTCCTGCACATTGCCCGAGGTCTCGCCCTTGATCCAGAACGCCTGGCGGGAGCGCGACCAATAGGTGACATTGCCGGTTGCCAACGTACGGGCCACCGCGTCGGCATTCATCCACGCCATCATCAACACCTCGCCGCTGGTGGCATCCTGCGCGATGGCGGGGATCAGCCCGGCGTCGTTGTAGGTCAGCGTTGCGGGATCGAACCTTTGGTCGGACATTTCACAAAACCTTTTTGCATCTCGGGCCGGGGCGCTTATGTATCAGACAAGACCGAAAGGAAAGCGGACATGGCTGACAGCGACCTGATCAAACTTTACTCGGGCCAGATTCTGGCGCTGGCCACGGATATTCCGCACCGCGAACGGCTGGCCGCCCCCGGTGCCACGGTCAAGAAACGCGCGCCCCTGTGCGGGTCAACTGTGACCGTGGATGTCAGCGTGCAGGACGGGATGATTTCGGACTTTGGACAGGATGTGAAAGCCTGTGCGCTGGGACAGGCGTCGGCGGCTGTTGTCGGAGGGGCGGTGATCGGGCGCACGCTGGCCGAGATTGAAACCGCCCGCGACCAGCTGCGCGCCATGCTCAAGGACGGCGGACCGGTGCCGGATGCGCCTTTTGACGGGTTCAAGGTGCTAGAACCCGCCCGCGATTATCGCAACCGGCATGCCTCGATCCTGCTGAGCATCGAAGCCACCGCCGAAGCCATGCAGCAGGCCCTGCAAGCCAACTGCGCTTGATGCAATCGCATTAGGAACTTGTGAACGAATCTGCGCTAGCCATTGTCCGACAACTGGCGGGGCGAGATGACTGCACATTCCGAAATTGCCGAACTTCAACAGATCAACCGGCTGGCCGCGCGCGCGTCGGAACTGGGCTATGAAATTGTCGATCTGGCCGGGTTTCTGGACGTGGTCGAAACCCAATCGCGTGAACAGCGCACGGCCCTGGCCGCACTGACCCAATCGGCGAACAAGGTTGAGACGGCCAACGCCGACATGCGCGAGGTGACAGATGCCTTGACCGGGAGTACCCGCGACGCGGTGCGGGATGTCAAAACATCGGCAGACACCATTCGCGGGCTGGGCACGCAAACCACCACGGTGGCGGGATGGGTTCAGGACCTGCGCGAGCGCACGCAATCCATCGGCGGCACGCTGGACGCGGTCAAGGACAACAACACGCAAATCGCGGCCATTGCGATGCAGGTGAACACGCTGGCCATCAACGCCAAGATCGAGGCCGCGCGTGCGGGCGACGCCGGGCGCGGTTTTGCCGTGGTGGCCGAGGCGATCAACGCGCTGAGCCAGAAAACCAAGGATGCCGCCACCCGTATCACCCGCAATATCGAATCGCTGACCGAGTGGATTTCGCTGCTGGACAACGAAGCACAGACGATTTCCAGCACCGCGGAAACCGTGATCGACCTGACCGGGGCAAGCGACAGCGCTCTGATGCAGATCGAAAGCTCGATGCAGCAGGCCTTTGACCAGGTCGCGCGGATTGCGGACCGCACACAGGTGGTGGGTGCGGCGATGGCCAGCTTCTCGCCGAACCTTGCAGGGATCGAGGCGGCGGTGACGCACACCACCAACGGGATCAAGTCCACGCACGACCGCATCAACCGCCTGATCGACCGGTCGGAACAGATCGTGCAATCCAGTGCGGCCCTGGGTGGTACGACAAAGGACGCGCCGATGATCGATTATGTGCGTCAACTGGCTGCAACCGCCGGTGCGCGGCTGGAACAGGCGATTGCCACGGGGCAGATCACACAAGCACAGATGTTCGACCGCACCTATCGCCCCGTGCCCGGCAGCAATCCAGAACAGGTTGTGACCGGTTTTACCCGGCTCATGGATCAGGTGATGCCTGAAATACAGGAACCTGCATTGAGTTTCGACGACCGCGTCGTCTTTTGTGCCGCTGTCGATGTGAACGGGTATCTGCCCACCCACAATCGCAAATTCTCGCAACCTCAGGGGCCTGATCCGGTGTGGAATATGGCCAACTGCCGAAACAGGCGTATCTTTGACGACCGCGTGGGACTGAAGGCGGGGCGCAACACCGATCCGTTCCTGTTGCAGGTCTATCGCCGCGACATGGGCGGCGGCGAATTTGCCATGATGAAGGATCTGTCAGCCCCGATATTCATCAACGGCACGCTTTGGGGCGGCTTGCGGCTGGCCTATCGGTTCTGAAACCACCCCCATAAAAAAAGCGCCGCACATCCGGTTCGGGATGGCGGCGCAGGAAAAGCGTTTGTCGTGTGGGACCCGGACTGTCCGGCCAAGGGGGACCTTGGTTAACGCGGGACAGGCAATCCCGTTAAAGCGCATCAATTTGGGACGGATGCGCCAGACAGCCGGCACGACATCGCAGGCAGAAAATCAGACAAAGGCAGGCAGGTGCAGGCCGACAACCAGCATCACCATCAAGGCCGCAGCGCCCACCGCATCCTGCAACAATGTGCTTTCTGCGCGGGTGGCGATGGATTTGATCAGTCGCATGGTGGTCATCTTTGCATCTCCCGTTCCTCTGTTGCCCCTTTGTTCTCACATCCTTTACGACCTGTAAAGAACTTTATGAGAACATTTGTGAACTTATTGGAACATCAACGCGGGGATTACACCTAACCGACTGAAATCAAACGAATGGCTTCGTCCTGCCGCATCAGCCACAACAGCACCCGCGCCGCCTTGCCACGCGGTGTTTCCAGCTTTGGGTCATCGGCCAGCAGCTTGCGGGCATCACTTTGGGCGATGGCCATCAATCCGGCCTGCCGTTCAAGGTCGGCAACGGCGAACCGGGGCAGACCGGATTGCGCTGTGCCAATCACATCGCCTGCCCCACGCATCTGCAAATCGGTCTCGGCAATCACGAACCCGTCTTCGGTTTCGCGCAGCACTTCCAGCCGCTTCTGCCCCGTATCGCTCAGCGGGGCCTGATACATCAGCAAACAGGTCGAGGCCGCATCGCCCCGCCCCACCCGTCCGCGCAACTGGTGCAACTGGGCGAGGCCAAAAATCTCGGCCCGCTCGATCACCATGATCGTCGCGTTGGGCACATTCACCCCCACCTCGATCACCGTTGTCGCCACCAGAACCGAGGTTTCACCGGCCTGGAACGCCGCCATGGCAGCATCCTTTTCGGCAGGCGGCATCTGACCGTGCACCAGCCCAACCACCCCTTCGCCCAAGGCCGCGCGCAACCGTTTGAACCGCTCACCCGCCGAGGTCAGGTCCACGACTTCGCTTTCCTCGACCAGCGGGCAGACCCAATAACATTGCTGCCCCTTGGCAATCGCCGCACGCAACCGGTCGATCACCTCGTCCATGCGCCCGCTGCTGACCAGCGCCGTGCGGATCGGTTTGCGCCCCGGTGGTTTTTCATCCAGCACCGAAACGTCCATATCGCCATATTGCGCCAGCGACAGCGACCGCGGGATCGGCGTTGCGGTCATCACCATCACATCCGCACGCGCGCCTTTGGCGCCCAGGGCCAGACGTTGGCGCACGCCAAAGCGGTGCTGTTCGTCAATGATCGCCAGCCGCAAATCGCGGAATTCCACATCCTTTTGAAACACGGCATGGGTGCCCACCAGGATCTGAATGCGCCCATCCGCCAATGCGGCCAGCTTTGCCTTGCGTTCGCTCCCCTTGTCGCGGCCCGTGAGCAGTTCCAACACGACGCCCGCGTCCTCGGCCAGCGGCTGCAACCCTTCAAGGTGTTGACGCGCAAGGATTTCTGTCGGTGCCATCAGCACGCCCTGCCCGCCTGCCTCGACCGCGACCAGCAGCGCCATGAAGGCGACCAGGGTCTTGCCCGCGCCCACGTCGCCCTGCAACAGGCGATTCATCCGTTGCGGCCGTGCCATGTCGTCCGTGATCTCGGCAATCGCGCGTTCCTGCGCGTTGGTGGGCCGATAGGGCAACGCGGCCAGGACCTTGCGTTGCAAGGCCCCCGTTGCGACGGTTTCGCGGCCCGGCTTGCGTCGTTCCGCGGCACGGGCCAGCGCCAGCGTGATCTGGTGCGCGATCAGCTCGTCATAGGCCAGCCGTTCGCGCGCCGGTGATGTCATTGCGATGTCACGAAGCGACTGCGGGGCATGTGCCTGCGCCACCGCCTCGCCAAAACTGGGCCAGTTCGCCTGCGCCATCTGGCCCGGATCAATCCATTCGGCCAGCTCCGGCACCCGGGCCAGCGCGCCGCGGGTCGCTTTCCACATCACTTTTTGCGTGACACCTGCGGTCAACGGATAGACCGGTTCGAACGCGGGAATGTCTGCGGCTTCGGCCTCGGGCAGGATATGATCGGGGTGCAGCATCTGGGCCATCCCGTCGAACATTTCGACCTTGCCGGACACCACGCGCCGCGATCCCTCGGGCAGTTGCGCCAACAGGAAATCGGCGCGCCCACGGAAAAACACGATCTGAAAGGCGGTCTCGGCGTCTTCGACCGTGATGCGATAGGCGCCGCCCTTGTTGCGCGGGGGCTGGTGACGGCCCACGGTGACAATCACCGTGTATGTGCCGGGCAAAACGGCATCTTTCAATGTCGCGCGCGGGGTGCGGTCGATGCCGGTGTGCGGCAGGGTGAACAGCAGGTCACGCGGCGTGGTGATGCCGGTCGCGGCCAGCAGGTCGGCGGTTTTCGGGCCGATCCCGTCAAGCGTCTGCGCTTCGGCGAAAAGCGGGAAAAGCTGTTCTGGACGCCCGCTCATGCGCCCTCGATCAGGGCCAGCCAGCCGTCTTCGTCCAGGGTTTCGATGCCCAATTCGGCGGCTTTTTTCGCCTTTGAACCCGCGCCCGGTCCCGCGACCAGAATATCGGTCTTGGCGCTGACCGATCCGGACACTTTCGCGCCCAGGGATTCTGCTCGCGCCTTGGCCTCGGCGCGGGTCATTTTTTCAAGCGTGCCGGTAAAGACCACCGTTTTGCCTGCCACAGGGCTGCCCGAAGTGTCGGGGCGCTCGGCGGCTTGCACGTCCAAATGGGCGATCAGCCGGTCGATGGCGGCGCGCTCGGTCTCTTGGGCAAAGGTCGCGGTCAGCGATCCCGCCATGACCCCGCCCACGCCGTCGATGCCCGTGAGGTCGGCCCAGGCCTCGCTTTCAGTATCGGCGGCGGCGTCCATGGCAGCGGCAAAAGCGTCCCACGTGCCATAGTGCAAGGCCAGCAAGTTCGAAGCCGATTCCCCCACATGGCGGATGCCAAGACCAAAGATCAGGCGCGACAGTGCGATCTGGCGGCGGTCGTCGATGGCGTCGAAAAGGTTGCTGGCGGATTTTTCCCCCCAGCCTTCGCGGTTTTTCAGCTGTTGCAGGCCGCTGCCGTAGCGGTCGCGCAGGGTGAAGATGTCCGCAGGCTCGGCGATCCAGCCGTCGGCGTGGAATTGTTCGACCTGTTTCGCGCCCAGACCGTCAATGTCAAAGGCACTGCGCGAGACAAAATGTTTCAGCTTTTCAACAGCCTGCGCGGGGCAGATCATACCGCCCGAACAGCGACGGATGGCGTCGCCCGGCTCGCGGATGGCGTCGCTGCCGCACTGGGGGCAGATCTGCGGGAACACATAGGGCACCGCATCGTCGGGACGTTTGTCCAGGTCCACATCCGCCACTTTGGGGATCACGTCGCCTGCGCGATACACCTGAACCCAGTCACCGACGCGGATGTCCTTGCCCGCGCGGATCTCTCCGCCTTTTGAGTCGCGGCCCGCGATGTAATCCTCGTTGTGCAGCGTGGCGTTCGACACGACGACACCGCCAACCGTGACCGGGGCAAGCCGCGCTACGGGGCTGAGCGCGCCGGTGCGGCCCACCTGGATGTCGATGGCCTCAAGCCGTGTCCAGGCCAGTTCGGCCGGGAATTTATGCGCGGTGGCCCAGCGGGGCGTGGTTGACCGGAAGCCCAGCCGCCCTTGCAGCGCCAGGTCGTTCACCTTGTAGACGACGCCGTCAATGTCATAGCCCAGTTCGCTGCGCATCTGTTCGATCTTGGCGTAATGGACCAGCATCTCGGCGGGCCCGTCACACAGTTGCGTCAGCGGATTGGTCTGGAATCCCATTTGCGACAGACGGTCGATGGCGGCCATTTGGGTGTCTGCCAGCGGTTCGGAAATCTCGCCCCAAGTGTAGGCGAAAAACTTCAGCGGGCGCGCACGGGTGATCGACGCATCCAGTTGGCGCAGCGATCCCGCAGCCGCGTTGCGCGGGTTGGCAAAGGTTTTGCCGCCGCGTTCGGAGTGACGTGCGTTCAGCGCCTCGAAATCAGCGTGGCTCATGTAGACTTCGCCGCGCACTTCCAGAACGGCGGGGGCGTTTTCGATGTTTTGCGGAATGTCGTCGATGGTCCGCGCGTTGGCGGTCACATTCTCGCCGACCTGCCCGTCGCCCCGCGTGGCCGCCGACACCAGCGTTCCGTTCTCATAGCGCAGCGACAGCGACAACCCGTCGATCTTGGGCTCTGCCGTGTATTGCAGCGGTGCGTCTGCCCCCAACCCAAGGTATTTGCGGACCCGCCCGTCGAATTCCTCGACCTCTTCCGCCTCGAAAGCGTTGGACAGCGACAGCATCGACACCGCGTGCCGTATCTTAGAGAATCCCTCGGCTGTCTCGGCGCCCACCTGCTCGCTGGGACTGTCATCGCGCTTGAGGTGTGGAAAGCGCGCCTCGATGTCCGCATTGCGCCGTTTCAAGGCGTCGTAATCGGCATCCGTGATCTGTGGCGCGTCTTCGGTATGATAGGCGCGGTTTGCGCGCGCCAGCACATCCGCCAGCCGAGCCAATTCCTCGCGCGCCTGCGCTTCGGTCATGTCAGAGATATTTATGGTGTCAGACACAGACCTGCCTCTTTCGTGATGTCGCGCCCTAGAGATAGAAGCGTGACAGGGACAGGTCCAGTTCAATCCGGCCAGAAAGTCTGTGTGAGTGGTGGTCGTTTGCCATCCGCCCCGAAACCTTGGGGCAGACCCCGATGTTAAGCGCCGATCGCCAGTCGCTGGTTGTCGTCCCCCGAAAGCACGCCGGGTTCAGGGTCGCACAGCACATATCCACGCCCCCACACGGTTTCGATATAATTCTGACCACCCGTTGCCGTGCTCAGCTTTTTGCGCAGCTTGCAGATGAAAACGTCGATGATCTTCAACTCGGGTTCGTCCATGCCGCCATAAAGATGGTTCAGGAACATTTCCTTGGTCAGGGTGGTCCCCTTGCGAAGGCTCAGCAGTTCGAGCATCTGGTATTCCTTGCCCGTCAGATGCACGGATTTGTTGTCCACGCTGACAGTTTTCGCATCCAGGTTAACCGAAATCATGCCCGTTTCGATGACCGACTGCGAATGCCCCTTGGACCGTCGAATTATGGCATGAATGCGCGCGACCAGCTCTTCGCGGTGGAAGGGTTTTGTCAGGTAATCGTCCGCGCCGAACCCGAAACCCCTGATCTTGTTCTCGGTGTCGTCCGCCCCCGAAAGGATCAGAATAGGCGTTTCGATCCGTGACAAACGCAATTGCCGCAACACCTCGTGGCCGTTCATATCCGGCAGATCCAGGTCCAGAAGGATCAGGTCGTAGTCATAAAGCTTGGCCAGATCGATCCCCTCTTCACCCAGATCCGTCGCATAGACGTTCAAGTTGGCATGGGTCAGCATCAATTCGATGCTTTTCGAGGTCGTCGGATCATCTTCAACAAGCAGAACACGCATTATCAGTCTCCGGATCACGTCAAGAATAAGGCAGTGATCACACACTGTACAAAAAAGGTTAATCACACGTTACTGAAACCGAGGTTACAACAGGCAACTGCAGGTTGCTAACATTAAACTTGTCACGATCCGGCTTTTGGCCGTCGAAACCGTTGTAAAGCCGTGGCTTTTAGCGCCTCTTCACCGTGCAGGCTGACCGCGCGGACCCATTCCGCGAACTCTTCGGCGCTGATGTCATAACGTTGCAGCGCCGCCGCCTGCCCGATCAGACCGTACAGCACCCCCCGCACCACCGCTGCCTTGCGCGAGGCCACCCAGCGCCGCGTGCCCGCGTCGGGCAGATCGGCCTGCGTCATCACAGACCCGTCCAGCAATGTGACTGCCCTTGGACCGTCGACTTTTTTCAGATACATGACTGTCTCGTGTAGCGCCTTTACAGGTCCAACTGCGCGTTTCGGTCTTAAGGTTCGGTGAAGCCGCCTCTTGAGAGTAATTAGGATTTTCCTATATATCGCCTGACACCGTCGGAGTTCGTCATGCCACTTGATACTGCACACCCGCTGAATTCGCTGGGTTTTGCCAAGCCGCCCGCAGAAACACGGGTCGTCGTTGCCATGTCCGGCGGCGTCGACAGCTCGGTCGTGGCCGCCCAACTGGCCGAAGAAGGCTATGACGTGGTCGGCGTCACCTTGCAGTTGTACGACCACGGTGCTGCGCTGGCGAAAAAGGGCGCGTGCTGTGCGGGTCGCGACATTCACGATGCCCGCCGCGTGGCCGAGGAAATGGGCTTTCCCCACTATGTTCTGGACTATGAAAACGTGTTCAAGGACGCGGTGATCGACGAGTTTGCCGACAGCTACCTTGGCGGCGCGACGCCTGTGCCCTGCATCCGCTGCAACGAACGGGTGAAGTTCAAGGACCTGCTGGAAACCGCCAAGGATCTGGAAGCCGACTGCATGGCCACAGGCCACTATATCCAGCGCAAGATGGGTGCCGACGGGGCCGAGCTGCATTGCGCCACCGATGCCGCGCGCGATCAAAGCTATTTCCTGTTCTCGACCACCGCAGAGCAGCTGGATTACCTGCGCTTTCCGCTGGGCCACTTGCCGTCCAAGGACGCGACCCGCGCATTGGCCGCGAAATACGGGCTAAGCGTGGCGGACAAGCCGGACAGTCAGGACATCTGCTTCGTGCCGAATGGCGATTATGCCAGCGTAATCCGCAAGTTGCGCCCCGAAGCTGCGGCTCCGGGCGAGATTGTGGATATGAACGGCACGGTTCTGGGCACCCATGATGGTGTGATCAACTATACCATCGGTCAGCGCCGGGGTCTGGGCATCGGCGGGCTGGCCGATCCGCTGTATGTGGTCAAGCTGGACGCCGACACCGCCCGCGTGGTGGTCGGCCCCAAAGAGATGCTTGCCACCCGCACCGTTCCGGTCCGCGAGATCAACTGGCTGGGCGATGAACCGATGATGTCGCGCGACGCATGGAAGATTGCCGTGCGCGTCCGCTCGACACGTCCACCCACCGACGCGATCCTGCGTCCGATCTCGGCCACCGAGGCGACTGTGGAACTGACCCTGCCCGAAGAGGGCGTCAGCCCCGGACAGGCCTGCGTGTTCTATGACCGCGACAGCAGCCGTATCTTTGGCGGCGGCTGG
This sequence comes from Pseudosulfitobacter pseudonitzschiae, assembly GCF_900129395.1. Taxonomy (GTDB): domain Bacteria; phylum Pseudomonadota; class Alphaproteobacteria; order Rhodobacterales; family Rhodobacteraceae; genus Pseudosulfitobacter; species Pseudosulfitobacter pseudonitzschiae. Next base: position 471,141 of record NZ_FQVP01000005.1, on the reverse strand, counting down.
ATTCACAAAGGGTAACCGGGGGCCGTCCGGCCCTATAGACGCGCCAGCACCGCACGTGCAGCGCGCAGGCCTGGGTTTTCGCCATTGCGTCCCAGCAGGTCCATCGTGGTGCGCATCGCGTCGCGCTGCGGTTCGGGATCTTGCAGCAGATCCAACATCCCTTGGGCAATCAGGTCCGACCGGCATTGCGCCCCGATGAACTCGGGCACGGTGCGGGAATCCGATACGATATTGATCAAATTGGTCGTATCTATCTGCATCATCCGTTGCACGATCCGGCGGCTGAGCCAGTTCATGTCATAGATGCTGACCATCGGGGTATCTGCCGCCGCAAGCTCAAGCGCTACGGTGCCAGAGGCCGCGAGCGCCGCATCGGCGGCGGCAAAGGCGACCCGTTTGGCCCGTGCCGCCGTTTCCACATCCAGCCCGCGCGGGTCCAGAACCTTGGGCACCAGCGGCCAGTCTGCGACGGCTGCAATCACCATCTCGGCCACAGGCGCCGCTGCGGGCACCACGACGCGCAAGCCCGGGTGCGCGGCCAGCACGGGGGCCAAGGCGGCCCCCAGACGCGGCGCCAGACGCGACACCTCGCCCTTGCGCGAGCCGGGCAGCACCAGCAGCAGCGGGTCCGCCTGTTCCATCCCGTATTGCACCCGGAATTGGGCCACATCCTGCAAAGAGGGCTGCGGCTCTGACACCACGGGGTGCCCTACGAAGTCGCAGTCCATGCCTGCGGCCTGCATATAGGGCGGTTCGAACGGGAACAGGGCCAGCACGTGATCGATGACCTCGGCCATGTGATCCGCGCGCTTGGGACGCCACGCCCAGACAGTCGGGGCGACGTAATGCACGGTGCGAATGGTGCTGGACGCCTTGACCAACCGCGCGACGCGCAGGCTGAAATCCGGGCTGTCGATCGTGATCATCACATCCGGTGCCGTATCGATCACGGCCTGTGCGGTCTGGGCGATGCGGCGTTTCAGGTGGCGGTACTTGGGCAGCACCTCCATGATCCCCATGATGCTGAGTTCGGACATGTCAAAGCGGCTGGCCAGCCCCTGCGCCTGCATCTCGGGACCGCCGACGCCGTCAAAGCTGACATCCGGCACCAGCGTTTTCAGCCCTGCCATCAGCGCGCCGCCCAGCTTGTCGCCCGACGGCTCGCCCGCGATGATGAACACCCGCATCAGTCGCCCGTCCGCGCCCACAGGACCAGCCCGTAGCGGTCGGCCAGCGCGACACACGCGTCGCGGTCCAGCACCAGAACGTCACCGGCATCAATGACGATACCGGCAAAGCCTGCGGCGGCGCAGGCGGTGATTGTGTCGGGGCCGATGGTGGGCAGGTCGATGCGCCGTTCCTGCCCCGGCTTCGGGGCCTTGAACAGGATGGCGCGGTCTTTGGGCTTGCCTGCCATCCGCGCGATCAGCGCATCGGTGCCTGCGGCATCCTCCATGCCGATCACCGCGCCATTCGCCACGACACAGGCCTGTCCGATGTCCCGCGCACCTTCGCGGGCGATATGCGCGGCACCGGCCTCTGCGTCCCGGCGCATTTGCGCGTCGGGCCATATGTCACCATAGACACCGCCCTCGGCCAGAAGGGACGGCACCAGATCTTCGACGCCGCGCACGGCAAAGCCGGTCTTTTCGAAAATATCCAAGACGATGCGCAGCGCCCCGTCGTCGCCCTGCTCCAATGCCTGCTGGAACAGCGGCACCAGTGGCGCGGTTTCGGCATCCAAAGCGTCAGGGTCCAGGGTGGGCCGCGCAATGCCGCCGACAAAGCAGACATCGGTCACGCCACGCGTGCCAAGATCAACCAACAAAGAGCCGAGCGTTTCCAGACGGAATGTCAGGTCAGGTTCCAGCCCGTCCGGCGCATTGCCCGCCAGCATACAGACCAGCGGCGGCTGGGGCATCGCGTCGGCCACCACCTTGGGCATCTGCCCCGTTCCCGCGATCAGTGCCAGCATCAAAGCCTCACTTGGGTGTCAGGAAGGACCGGTCGGATTCACCCAGGATGAAATCGACGATCTGTTTGACATAGTCGCTGTCGGTCTCGGCCCCCAGACGTTCGGCGCGGTCGTGGAACGTGCCCTCGCCCTGTGCCAGCATCTGGAAGGCAGCCCGCAACGCGGTGATGTCGGCACGTTTCACACCGCGGCGTTTCAGCCCGACCAGGTTCAGCCCGTCCAGATCGCCGCGCGGGGCCTGTACCAGACCGTAGGGAATCACATCGTTGGTCACCATGGTGACCGCCCCGATGATCGCGCCCTGCCCGATGCGGACGAACTGGTGAATGCCCGACAGCCCGCCGATGATCACGTCATCCTCAAGCACACAGTGGCCCGCCACAGCGGCGTTGTTGACCACGATCACACGGTTGCCGACCTGCGCGTCATGCGCGATGTGACAGCCCGCCATGAACAGCCCGTCATCGCCAACACGGGTCACACCGCCGCCGCCCTCGGTGCCGCCGTTCATCGTGACGTGTTCGCGGATGCGGTTGCGCTTGCCGATTTCCAGCGCCGAGGTTTCGCCCTTGAATTTCAGATCCTGCGGAATCTCACCGATCACGGCAAAGGAGAAGATCACGGTGCCTTCGCCCACCGTGGTCCGCCCGGTGACAACCACATGGCTTTTCAGCTCGACGTTCGGGCCAAGCACGACCTCGGGACCGACCAGGCAGAACGGACCAACCGTCGCGCTGGGGTCGATATGTGCGCCGTCTTCAACGACAGCAGAGGGGTGGATGCCACTCATGCCACTACGTCCTTGGGCAGGTCCATCATCGCGGTGAACGACGCTTCGCAGGCCATTTCGCCGTCGACCTCGGCCACGCCCGAGAATTTCCAGACCTTGCCGCCCGGCTTGCCGCGCACGGTTTGCAGTTTCAGTTCCAGCACATCGCCGGGTACGACCATGCGGCGGAACTTGCAGCCCTCAATGGCCATAAAATAAACCAGCATGTCGCGGTCGGCCATGTTCAGCGCGGTGCCCACCATCACCGCCGCCGTCTGCGCCATCGCCTCGACAATGGTCACGCCCGGCATAATCGGCTTGCCTGGAAAATGACCTTGAAAATGTGGCTCGTTCATCGTCACGTTCTTGATGCCGCGCGCCGTCTGATAGCCGTCGATGTCCACGACCTTGTCCACCAGCAGGAACGGATAGCGGTGCGGCAGGATACGCTGGATCAGATCAATGTCGGCACTCAGAAGCTCGGAGGTCATAGGTTGTTCTTTCGGTGATGTTACAGGCTGTTAGAGTACCAAGCCGCGCGCGGCGGGGCAAGCAAACGGCCCTGTGATGCTATTTGGTTCCGTCGCCCAGGGCGGCGTCGATCCGCGCAATGGCGGCATCGGTGATATCGATGACATTGGCACTGAGGAACACGCTGCGCCGTTCCAGGATCACCGCAGCGCCCGACTCGCGCATCAGGGTCTCCAACACCGGCGCTGCGGCGTTCAAAAAGGCGATCTGTTCCTTTTCCAGCAATTGCGACAGCTCGCGTCCCTTTGCCTCTTGAGCGCGCCGGGTGCTTTGCACTTTTTCGTCGAATGCATCCGCGAGGGATCGGAAGGCTTCGGCGTCCATCTTGGCACGCTTGTCGGTCAGGTCCTGTTCTTCGGCGGTCAGCTCCGCTTCGATCTTGCGGTTCTCGGCGGCCAGGTCGGCACCGCGCTCCTCGATCTCCTTGGCGACCCTCAGGCCAAAGGCGCTTTGCGAATACAAGCGGTCCGTGTCAACGGTCAGGATCGGGCTTTGCATCACGCTGGGTGCGGTCGGCGCCGGTGGTTCCTGGGCCGCAACAAAAGACCCTGCCAGCACAGTGGCCAGCAGGGTCAGAAAGATGCGCACAAAACGTCGCATCACACTCCTCAGAACGAGGTCGACAGGGTCAGGTCGAAGCTTTGATCGCGGTCAAAGTCCTCTTTCTTGATCGCATCGGTAAAGTTGAACCGCAGCGGACCAATGGGCGTGTCCCACAGGATCGAAAGACCCAGAACGTGACGGAACGAGCCGTCTTCGCCCTGAACTGAGCCCCCGTTCAAGTTCACGTCGCTGAGGTCCCAAAGGTTGCCAACGTCATAGAAGACCGCGCCGCGAATGCCGTATTCTTCCGGCAGACCCAGGGGGAATTCCGCTTCGAAACGTGCCGAGAGGAACATGTTCCCGCCCAAGGCGTCGCCGTTGTTCGCATCACGTGGTCCGATGCCGCCCGGCTCAAAGCCGCGCATGATGTTTGGCCCCAGGATAAAGCGGTCAATCGCACGGTTGTTGCCTTCCGACCAGCTCAGCACGCCACCTTCCAGCGTCGCGCTCAGGATGACTTCGTCGTTGAAGATACGTTTTTGACCGACAACCTTACCCGTCGTACGGATGAATTTGCTGTCCCCTCCCAGACCGGCAAAGTCCTGGCCGAATTGCAGAAGAACCCCCGCAGTCGGGTCCAGACCGGACCGGCGCGTGTCATAGGTGTAGGTATAGCCGACCGACGACCGGAATTGCGCACCTGCGGCAATATCGTCATCGATGATAACACCGTTCTCAGATGGATCGCGTCCCAGAACCTCGATGCTTTCTGCCGTATAGCGTACCGACAGACGCCCGTTTTCGCTCAGCGGGAAATCAAGGCTGGGTTGAAAAATGAGGCTTTCGGTGTCGAAGGTATAGCTGCTGCTTTCGCTTTCACTGTACGACAACTGCAACCCGAACCCCAGATCACGTCCCAACAAGGCCGGTTCGCGGAAGCTGATACCGTATGTTTCTGCTTCTTCGGCAGAGGAAAAGTCCAGCTTGAGCGACTGACCACGGCCGACAAAGTTGCGTTCCACAAAGGAAATCGCAAGACCAAAGCCGTTGGCCGTCGAGAATGTCCCACCAAAGCTCAGCGAACCTGTCGGTTTCTCCGCCACGTCAACGTCAACGATCACCTGCTCGGGGCTGGACCCTTCGCGGGCGTTCACTTGCGCGGTTTCAAAATAGTCCAGCGCCCGGATGCGTTCCGCGCTTTCACGGATTTCGCGCGGGTTGAACGGGTCACCCTCGGCGACCGGGAACTGACGGCGGATCACGCGATCCAGCGTGGTGGTGTTGCCTTCAATGTCGATGCGTTCAACAAAGACGCGCGGGCCACGGCTGATCACGAATTCGATGTCCAGCGTCAGGTCACGGTCGTTGCGGGTGATGCGCGGTTCGACCCGCATGAAATCAACCGTGTTGCGGATCGCCAGCGCCTCCATGCGCGAGATTTCCTGCTCGACCAGCGCGGGCGAATAGACAACACCGGGGCGAATCTTCGTGACCGCCTGGTATTCATCCGCGTCAACGCCCGGCATTTCGGAAACCGTGGTCACCTGCCCGAATTTGAATTGCTGACCTTCCTGCACGTTGAAGACCAGGAAATAACCGTCACGCTCCTGGGTCAGTTCTGCATTCACCGAATTGATCCGGAAATCGACATAGCCGCGCGACAGGTAGAAGTCCCGCAGCATCTGCTTGTCGGCTTCGATCCGGTCCGCCACAAATGTGTCGGCCTTGATCAGAGTGCGGAACAGGCCCGCCTGCTTTGTGCCCAGAACCCGACGCAAACGGCTGTCCGAGAACACGCGGTTGCCGACAAAGCTCAGCCGTTCCACTTCGACGATATCGCCTTCGAAGATTTCGAACACCAGATCGACGCGGTTGTCGCGACGCTTGATCACGCGCGGGGTGACCCGGGCAGCCAAACGGCCCTCGTTCGAGTAAGCCTCGGCGATGGCAGCGGCATCTTTTTCTGCAAGGCTGGGATTGAACACCCGGCGCTCGGACGAACTGACCAATGCTGTCAGCGCGTCATCCTTGATGCGACGGTTGCCTTCAAAGCTGATGCGGTTGATCGTCGGCAGTTCAACCACCGTGATCCGCAATGTGTTGCCCTGAGGCGCAATTGCGACACTTTCAAACAATCCGCTGGCCACCAGACGCTGATAAGCGTCGTTCAATTGCCCCGCAGACAGGTTTTGTCCGCGTGCGATTCCGGCCTGGCTGAGGATTGCCGACTGGCCAATCCGCGCATTGCCTTCGACAATCACACTGTCAAACCGATAGGTCTGAGCCTGTGCTTCGGCAGTAAAATATGTATAACTTGTTGCAGTTGCTGCACAAAAAACGAAGGCTTGCAAAAGCCCAGTCGCGATGTAGGCACGACCTTGTCGCTTGGCTGCACCGCCCTCTAACCCCAGTCTCATGGTTTTGACCCATTCTTTTAGACACCCATTGATCTTCTGAGTACCCAAGAAGGGGTGGCTTGTCAAAACGACAAAGCCCGCCGTGAACGGCGGGCTGTTACAAGTTGTAATGAAGTTGCCCGCAATCAGCCGGCAATATAAGTGGCAACGCCCAACGCGACCGCTATCGTACCCAGACAAAGCGCACGATCCCAGTTCAGCAACATCAAAAGGCTCAGGCCTTTGTAACCGTTTTGCAGTGTTTGCATGATGCATATTCCTTTTTCTCGGAACGTGCATAAACAGCCATTATGGCGTCAGTTTGTCGGAATGTGGCGAAACTGTGGCACCCCTGTCGACCTGCCCCGTCAGGGGCAGAAAATATCGTTTCCAAGGGCAAAAATCATCAGCGTCAGCACCAGGGTCAAACCGATCCCCATCAGGATGCGCAGCGCACCATCGCTGGGCGGACGCTTCATCACCGCCTCATAGGCGTAAAACACCAGGTGACCGCCATCCAGCGCCGGGATCGGGAACAGGTTCAACAAGCCTACTGCCGTGCTCAGCACCGCGATGAACCGCAAAAACGACTGCGTGCCCTGGCTTGCCATCGCGCCCGAAGTTTGCGCGATACCGATGGGGCCTGACAGGTTACAGGTGCTGATTGCGCCGGTGATGATATGACCCAGGCCAGACAGCGAGCCGGTGATGATGCCGCCTGTTTCGATGACCCCGTCACTCAGCGCACGCCAGACGCCCATCGGCTCGGTCGCCAGTTCGAATGCCATGCCGCCGACAATGCCGATACGCCATTCGGTTGTGTAACTGCCATCGGCCTGCGGTTCGTCGACACGCTTGGCCGACAGGGTCTTGTCCAGGATGGCCCCATCTCGCCAGACTGTCAGCGCCACGGGCGCCCCGTCCGAAGCCTCGACATTGGTTTTCAGTTGATCAAAGACGGAGATCGGCGTGCCATTCACGCCTACGATCACGTCACCCACGTCCAGGTCCGCCTGATAGGCGGCACTGCGCGGAACAAGCCCGACGACCAGCGGCGGAAAGATCTGGGGCCCCTGAACATCCAGTTCCGCGCCATCGCGCCTGACCCGGTAGTCCAGTTGCTCTGTCTTGGGCACACTGCTCAGGAACGGCCCAAAGCTGTCCTCGCTGATCAAGGGAACCGATTTGCCTGCGATTTGCAGGATCTCGTCGCCCGGCTGCAATTCGTTCACCTCGGTCGGCAATGCGCGCAATTCACCAACCGTCAGTTGGTCGCGTGTTGTTCCCGACCCCAGGAACAGGGCAGCAAACAACAGGATCGAAAAGACAAAGTTGAACACAGGCCCCGCGGCCACGGTCGCGGCACGTGCCCAAAGCGGTGCACCATGCATGGTCCGCCGCAGCGCCACGGCATCGGCTTCCACCGCCTGCATGGCGTCCGTGTCCTTGCCCGAGGCTGCGTTCGCGTCGCCCGCAAACTTGACATAGCCCCCAAAGGGCAGCGCCGCGATTTGCCATTGGGTCCCGCGTTTGTCGGTGCGTTTGTAGATCACCGGACCAAAACCCAAAGAAAACACATCGGCATGGATGCCCGACCAGCGACCGACGATATAGTGACCATATTCATGGATCGTCACGATGATGCTCAGCGCCACGACAAAGGCGACGACGATCCAGATCAGCCCGCCGGCCTGTGGAAGCAATCCGATAATGTCCAAAACTCTACCCTGCTCTTTTTTCTATTATGTTTCGCGCGGTCCTGCGTGCCAAATGGTCAGCAGCGACGACGTTATCAAGTGTCATTTGGGCGTCAATGTGACCGCCCGCCGCGTCCATCTGCGTCAGCACCTGTTCGACCACTTCGGCCATGGCGGTAAAACTCAGATGGCCTGCGATAAATCCGTCCAGCGCGGTTTCCTTGGCGGCGTTGAACACCGCCCCCGCCAGCCCGCCGCGCGCCATCACCTCGCGCGCCAGCCGCAATGCAGGCCAGCGGGCCGTGTCCGGAGCGCGAAAGGTCAGGCTGCCGATGGCCGCAAGGTCCAGCCGTTCGACCGGCAGAGCGCGCCGTTCAGGCCAGTGCAACGCATAGCCGATGGCATGGCGCATATCGGGTGGCCCCACATGCGCCATCAGCGCCCCGTCGTGAAAGCCGACAAGCGCGTGGATCATGGATTCGGGGTGCACCAGCACTTCGATCTTGTCAGGTTCAACGCCGAAATACTCTCGCGTTTCAATGACTTCCAAGGCCTTGTTGAACATCGACGCGGAGTCGATGGTGATCCGCTGGCCCATGTCCCAATTGGGATGGCTCGACGCCTGCGCCAGCGTCGCATTGGGCAGGTCGGCCAGCGGCCAGTCGCTGAAGGCGCCGCCCGATGCGGTGATGACGATGCGTTCAACCGCTGCCATATCCTCGCCCACCAGCGCCTGGAACACGGCGCTGTGTTCGCTGTCGACCGGCAGCAGTCGCGCGTTGTGCTTGCGCGCGGTCTCAAGGATCAACGTGCCCCCGCAGACCAGCGACTCCTTGTTGGCCAGCGCCAGTGTTGCGCCCTGTTCCAACGCCGCCATGCCGGGGGCCAGCCCCGCTGCACCGACGATCGCGGACATCACCCAGTCGGCAGGGCGCGCTGCGGCCTCGGACAGGGCCGCCTGGCCCGCGGCCGCCTCGATCCCCGATCCGGCCAGGGCCGCGCGCAGATCGTCCAGACGGTGCGCGTCCGCAGTCACGGCCACCTGCGCTCTCAACGCCCGCGCGTCGGTCGCCAGTTGCGCTATGTTGCCTGCACCCGTCAGCGCCACGACCTCGTAGGCCGCCAGATCCCGTTTGATCAGGTCAATGGTGTTCTGCCCGATGGACCCTGTGGCCCCCAGAATGCTGATACGCCTGCGCGTCATGCCGGCTCAGACCAATCCGGGCGGGAAGCCGATGATCTGTCCCACGATCAGCAGGAACACCGACGCCCCCATCATCCCGTCAAACCGGTCGAGAAAACCGCCGTGTCCGGGGATCAGCGTGCTGCTGTCCTTGACGCCCATGTGCCGCTTGATCGCGCTTTCCGCGATGTCGCCCATCTGGGATGCCATTGAAATAGCGATGGAAATCCCGATCAACTCGCTGGTGGCGCCGGTCACGATCATGGTGATCCAGCCGACCACAGCCGCCCCGACCCAACCCGCGGCGGTGCCGGACCATGTCTTTTTCGGGCTGACGCGCGGCCAGAATTTCGGCCCACCGATCATCCGACCTGCAAAATAACCGACAACATCGGTGACCACCACGACCACCACCAGCCACAGCATCCAGCCAAAGCCAAGCTCGTCGCGCACCGACATCATGCCAAAGCCCGCAAGCTGCACCAGAACCGCATAGGACATAAAGATCGTGCGATGCTGCGACAGTTGCCCAAAGCCCACCATCATCGGTGCCAGCAGCACCGGCAAGGCCCAGCCCGCAGGCAGGTAGCCCGACAGCAACAGCGCCACACCCGACAACAGTGCCAGCTGCCATGCCACCGCAGGGGTGCGTGGGGTCAGCATCCGCACCAGTTCCCAGACCGACAGCCCGCAGATCAGAGCCACCATCACGTTGAACGCATGTCCACCAATGGCCACACCGGCCAGCCCCACGATCACCAGAACCGTTGCCGACCCCATGCGCACCGCCAGATCAGACCATTTCGTATCGCTCGTGTTCATGTCTTTACCCCTCCGAACCGGCGGTCGCGGCCCCCGTAAGAGGCGCACAACCGCGCGAATTCCTCCTTGGTGAAATCCGGCCACAGCGTATCGATAAATTCATATTCGGCATAGGCAGACTGCCACAGCAAAAAGTTCGAAATCCGCGCCTCGCCCGATGTGCGGATCACCAGGTCGGGATCGGGCAGCACGCAGGTGTCCAGATATTTGGGCAGCGTTTCCTCGTCCACGTCCTCGGGCTTGAGGTTCCCGGAGGCCACATCCTGTGCAAGCCGCTTGGTCGCACGGGCCACTTCGTCCCGCCCCCCGTAGTTCAGCGCGATGGTCAGGTGCACCGAGGTGTTATTCTGGGTCAGCACCTCGAGGTCGTCCATCAGCTTGACCAGCTTGGCGTCCAGCTTGACCCGGTCGCCGATGAACCGCACCCGCGCCCCGAATTCGTCCAGCGCGCGGGCCTCGCGGCTGATATACATGCGAAACAGGCTCATCAGCCCGGCCACCTCGGTCTGGGTCCGGCGCCAGTTTTCCGTCGAGAAGGCGAAGATCGTCAGATATTCGACACCGACATCCGGGCAGCTTTCCACCACCTCGCGCACGCGCTTTGCCCCGGCCCGGTGACCGAACAGGCGCGGCCGCCCGCGTTGGGTTGCCCAACGGCCGTTGCCATCCATGATAATGGCAACATGACGCGGGCCGTTTGGGGGCAGATCAGCGATGGCGAGGCTCCTAATGCAGTGACGAGGTGAACGATGGCCACTGTTCGGACCCGGTGCCGCAGTGACGCAAGTCAGATCCGGTCAGACCTGCATGATCTCCGCCTGCTTGTTCTCAAGCGCATCATCGATCTGCTTGATATAGGCGTTGGTCATATCCTGAACTTCGCCTTCCCAGATCTTCTGGTCGTCCTCGGACAGGCCGTCAGCCTTGCCCTTCTTGATCTGGTCCATACCGTCGCGGCGCACGTTGCGGATGCTGACGCGGGCATGTTCGGCGTATTGCCCCGCGACTTTCGACAGTTCGCGGCGGCGCTCTTCGTTCAGTTCGGGGATCGGCAGCATGATGATGGTGCCGTTCAGCTGCGGGTTGATGCCCAGACCGCTTTCGCGAATCGCCTTTTCCACCGCATTGACCATGGATTTGTCCCAGACGTTGATCGTGACCATACGCGGCTCGGGCACGTTGACCGTTCCGACCTGGTTGATCGGCGTGCGCTGGCCATAGGCCTCGACCATCACAGGTTCCAGCATCGACGCCGACCCGCGGCCCGTGCGCAATGAGGCAAATTCGGTTTTCAGCGCAGAAATGGCACCGTCCATGCGCCGCTTCAGATCGTCGGTATCCAGCATAAAGTCTTCGGACATGAGGTTTTCCCCTTATTGGTCGCGCGCCCCTTCCCCGGGCGTGGTGCGGGTATAGATCAACCCACGGCCCAAAGGCCAGCAGGCTTTCGCGTGATGGCGCGCAGTGGGCCTAGCCCTGAACGCGCGTATGAGTGCCCTTGCCTGCCAGGATACCCTTGAAGCCACCCGGCTCGTCCAGCGAAAAAACGATGATCGGCAGATTGTTGTCCCGCGTCAGCGCAATGGCCGATGCGTCCATGACGCCAAGCCGCTTTTGCAACACGTCGTCATAGCTGACCACGTCATAGCGTTTGGCATCGGGGTATTTCTTGGGGTCCTTGTCATAGACCCCGTCGACACCGTTCTTGCCCATGAAAATCGCCTCGCAGGCCATTTCGTTGGCCCGCAGTGCGGCGGCAGTGTCGGTGGTGAAATAGGGGTTGCCGGTGCCCGCGGCAAAGATGCAGACCCGCTTTTTCTCAAGGTGGCGCACGGCCCGGCGACGGATATAGGGTTCGGCCACCTCGTTCATGGTGATCGCGGAAATCACCCGCGTGTGAATGCCCAGGCTTTCCAGCGAGGATTGCATCGCCAGCGCATTCATCACCGTGGCCAGCATCCCCATGTAATCCGCTGTCGTCCGCTCCATCCCCTGCGCCGAGCCTTGCAGGCCGCGAAAGATGTTGCCGCCGCCGATGACCATGCAGATTTCGACGCCCAGTTCCTGCACCGACTGCACCTCGCGGGCAATGCGTTCGACGGTGGGCGGATGCAGGCCAAAACCCTGATCACCCATGAGCGCCTCGCCGGAAATTTTCAGCATCACACGTTTGAATGTGACATCCGAGGCAGCTTGGATCTCTTCGCTCATGGGGTTCTCCGGTTTTGGGCAGTTTTGTTTGGGCGCAAACTGTCCTAAAACCCCGCTCAGTTCAATGCACTGCACAAAGGTATCGGCAAGAAATGGGCGCTTTGGGGTCATTTGATCTGTCTTTGGTTGATCCCCGGCGCCCTGTGCTGATCGCGGGGCCGACGGCCTCGGGCAAATCCGGGCTGGCACTGGCCATCGCCGAGGCGCAGGGCGGTGTGATCGTGAACGCCGATGCCAGCCAGGTTTACGATTGCTGGCAGGTGGTCACCGCACGGCCTGACGCGGCCGATCTGGCGCGCGCGCCACATCTTTTGTACGGGCATGTGGCCTATGATGCGCCCTATTCTGCCGGTCATTGGCTGCGCGAGGTCGCACCGCTGTTGTCGGACGGCGCGCGGCCCATCATCGTCGGTGGCACGGGGCTGTATTTTACCGCACTGACCAAGGGACTGGCCGAGATACCCGCAACGCCGGACCATGTGCGCAAGCGCGGCGATGCGATCCCACTTGCCGACCTGCTGGCCGCGCTGGACGCCGAGACCGTCGCGCGGATCGACACCAACAACCGTGCGCGGGTTCAGCGCGCGTGGGAAGTCCTGCAGGCCACGGGTCGCGGGCTGGCCGCATGGCACGACGACACGCCGCCGCCCCTCTTGTCCGAAGGGGCCGCCACCTGCATCGCGCTCAGCAGTCCACCCGACTGGCTGAACGCGCGTATCGCGCAGCGGTTCGACATGATGCTGGCGGGCGGCGCGCTGGACGAGGTCGCCGCCATGCGCGACCGCTATGACCCCGCCTTGCCCAGCTGTCGCGCGATTGGCGTGCCCGAACTGATGGCCTATGCGCAGGGGGATGCGACCCTTGACGAGGCCCGCGAGGCTGCGGTGATCGCCACGCGGCAATACGCCAAGCGCCAACGCACATGGCAGCGCTCGAAAATGGCGCATTGGCAATGGGTTGACCCGTCTGCAGGTTGAACACGCTTTCACTTTGAACATATTCTTGCCGCATTTCAGGGGGTAACCGCCAGAAATATTGCAATTATCAAACAAACACGTATAGATGGCACCATGACCCTTGATGCCATCCGTATCACCACGCTCACCCCTGCAGGCGGGGCGCACGACTGGCGTTGGACGCTGGTGCATGACCTGCCCCAACACCTTTTGATCTGGACCACGCGCGGACAGGGTCGGCTGTTGTTGAACGGCACACGGCGCGGTGTCGGCGCGCACAATGCGATCTTTGTGCCTGCGGGCGAATTGTTCGCGCTGGAGCTGAGCCGCCAGAGCATCGGGCTGATGGCCACGATCCCTGTCGGCACCGAAGTGCGCCTGCCCCAGACCCCGCGCCAGCTGCGCCTGCGCGAAAGTGGCCCGATCACGGAACTGACCGGTTTTCTGGATGCTGCCGCGCGCGAGGCTACAGCCAAACGCAGCCTGACGCAGGACGCGCTGGACGGCTATATGGCACTGGTGTCCGTTTGGCTGCGGCGCCAGATGGCCGAGGATGACCACCTGCCGCAAAAACAGAACGCCGGCGCGCGGCTGTCTGCGCGCTATTGCGCCCGCATTGCCCGCGACTATGCCAACGGTATGAGCTCGGGCGAACACGCCGACGCCCTGGGCGTGACCGGCACCCATCTGGCCCGTGCCTGCAAGACTGCAACCGGCCACACCGCCGCCGAACTGCTGAGCCAGCGCATCCTGCACGCGGCACGCGCAGCGCTTGAGGACACCGATGTGCCGATGCAGGACATCGCCCGCCACCTTGGGTTCGGCAGCGCGGCCTATTTCACGCGCTATATCCAGACGCAGACCGGCAAGACCCCAAGCCAGTTGCGCAAGGCCGCGAACCCACGCGCGATCTGAGCCTCCCTCGGGGACACAGCCGCCGCGAATGTCGCTTTCGTGCAACTTTCGTGTCGCTTTTATTCCGTCAAATCCGAAACCTTCCGTTGACCCCGGATTTTCATTGTTGCCAGATGGCAGAACACATTTGCCATTTGCCCGCCGCGCGCCATCTTGATGACCGCACGGTCGCCGGATCGACGCCGACCTGCAAAATGGGCATTCGAACAGGGAGCCAGATCGCCACCCATCCGGCGCAAACGGTCGCAACAGGCCAATCCAGCATCAGAACGGCCACGCCAGACGGCAGGTCACCATCCGCGACGCAGCGCACCGTCGCAGCCTACCAACAGGGGCATCCATGGGACTATTCATCCTCAGAAGATTGGGCGTCATGATCGTCACGGCGCTGTGCCTGACCTTTATCGTGTTTTTCCTCACAAACCTTTACCCGAACCTTGAAAAGCTGGCCAAATCCCAAGGCAACGTGCGCATGTCGGATGAAGCGGTGAGCAGCTTTCTGGACAAACGCGGCTATCTGGACCCCATGCCGGTCAAATTCGGCCGCTGGCTGGGCGTCGTGCCCGGTTGGGTCACCCAAAGCCCGGATGGCACCGTTACGGGACGTTGTTTTGCCAAAGATGCCCCGCCCGAACAGCGCCCGACCTTTTGCGGCGTGCTGCAAGGCAATTGGGGCCAGTCGACCGTGTTCAAGGATGACGTCGGCAGCATTGTGCTCGACCGGCTGGGCAAGACGGGCACGCTGATGGGCTTTGTCCTTCTGGTCATGGTGCCTGCCTCGTTGATTGTCGGCGTGCTGGCGGGGATGCGCGAAGGGTCGGCGCTGGACCGGTCGCTGTCGACATTCTCGATCGCCACGACGGCGACGCCGGAATATGTCTCGGGCGTGATCTTTATCGCGGTGTTCTCGTCCTCGGCCTTTGGGCTGAAATGGTTCAAGGGGTCAGCGAGATCGGCGATGGAGGATATTACCTTCGAGAATTTCACCCTGCCGGTTCTGACCATCGCGCTCTACGGCATGGGGTACATCGCCCGCATGACCCGTGCGTCGATGACCGAGGTGATGACCACGCAATACATCCGAACCGCGCGGCTCAAGGGTGTCAGCTTTGGCAACATCGTGCTGAAACACGCCCTGCGCAATGCGCTGATCGCACCGTTCACGGTGATCATGCTGCAGATACCGTGGCTGTTGAATGGCGTGGTTATCGTGGAAACCCTGTTCAATTACAGAGGCTTCGGCTGGGTTCTTGTACAAGCTGCAGGCGGCAACGACATCGAGCTGTTGCTGGCCGTGTCGGTCGTTTCGGTGATCGTTGTGCTGCTGACACAGCTGATCTCGGACATCGGCTATGTCCTCCTGAACCCGCGCATACGCATTTCATGAGGAAGGCCTGAGACATGGAACCCTTGATATGGACAGGCACCCTGAGCGGTCTGAATGTCGCCTTTTTCGCGGTGGCGGCGGCGCTGGCCGTGTCGGTCGTTGCGCGCATGGTTTTTGCGGTGTTCGGACCCGCCGCCGCACGGCCGGGTGTGAACAGCGATGGCACGCTGACAGGACCGGTCGGTGTGACCGGCGTGCTGTCCAAGGCCGTACGCTACAGCTTCTCCGCGCTGGCGACGCTGGTGTTGATCTATGTGCTGGGCGGTGTGATCCTGGGCACGCGCGCGGGTATCGTCGGTGGGCTTGCGCGCAACATGCTGCCTGTCTGGATCGTGCTGATCGTGCTGTTCGCCGTCTCGATCACCTTCAAGCGCAAGCTGGGGCTTTACGGCAAGCTTTTTGACAGCACCATCGGCATGATCGGCTTTGCGCTGGTGATGTTCTGGGTGGTCACCGGCATCATGGGCGGCGCATTTGACATGCTGATCACCCATGACCCGCTGAGCCAGTTCCCGGGCATGAAGAACAAGCTGCCCGGCACACCCCTGAGCGGTGCAGGAGAACAGGATTACCAGTGGTTCCTGCTGGGCGGCGACAACTTGGCGCGCGATGTGTTCTCGCGGCTGATCAAGGGCGCGTGGATCGTGGTCAAGATCGCACCGATGGCGACGCTGTTCGCCTTCATGGTGGGCATCACGCTGGGCCTGCCCGCAGGGTATTACGGCGGGCGGCTGGACACGTTCCTGTCCTTCCTCGCCAACCTGATCCTCGCCTTTCCGGTGATCTTGCTGTTCTACCTGCTGGTCACCCCCGAGATCGTGGCAACAGGCATACCCAATTTCATGGCTGCCGTGCTTTTTGCCTTTCCGATCATTTTCTGCGCGGTGCTGCTGAACGCGCGCTATTTCACGCAACCTGCCCTGCGCACGCCGTTGCTGATCGTGGTCCTGGGCGGGCTGGTGTGGACCTATCTGGCGCTGATTTCGAACAACGGGTCGATTGTGGCCAATGACAGCTACCGCATTCCCGGGCTGCCCGCGGCGCTGGACTGGATCGACATGGGCAGCGGGTTGCTGACGGTTTTTGTGGCGGTGGTCTTTGTCAACGCACCCACGGTGTTTCGCATCGTGCGTGGCCTCGCGCTGGACATCAAGACACGCGACTATGTGGCCGCCGCACAGACCCGAGGCGAAGGTCCGTGGTACATCATGTTATGGGAAATCCTGCCCAATGCCCGTGGACCGCTGATTGTCGATTTCTGCCTGCGCATCGGCTACACGACGATCCTTTTGGGCACGCTGGGGTTCTTTGGCTTGGGGCTGGAGAGCGAAAGCCCGGATTGGGGCACCACGATCAATTCCGGCAGGCAATTGCTGTCGATCTATCCCCATGCCGCCATGGCACCGGCCTTTGCGCTGATGACGCTGGTGTTGGGGCTGAACCTGCTGGCGGACGGGCTGCGCGAGGAATCCTTGCGCGATTGAGGACAGGGTGGGTTCGGGGGCGCTGCCCCGCCCACCGGGATATTTGAGGCCGAAACAAGCCCCCAAAGGGCGTTGAGGCGAGGGAGAACGACAATGGTCAAAGACGCATATGACGGCCCCATTCTGGAAATCGACAAGCTGTCGATTTCGTTTTTCACCCGCCTGCGTGAAATTCCTGCGGTCATGGACTTTTCCCTCAGCGTCCAGCCGGGCGAGGCCGTCGGGCTGGTGGGTGAAAGCGGATGCGGAAAATCCACCGTGGCCTTGGGGGTCATGCAGGACCTGGGCGTGAACGGGCGCGTCGTGGGTGGCTCGATCAAGTTCAAGGGCCAGGATCTGGGGACCATGTCACAAAAGGAATTGCGTCGCATTCGCGGGTCGGACATCGCGATGATCTACCAGGAGCCGATGGCCTCTCTGAACCCGGCGATGAAGATCGGCAGGCAGCTGATGGAAGTGCCGATGATCCACGCCGGCATGAGCGAGAAAGAGGCGCGCGCGCGGGCCCTGCAGGTGGTGACGGATGTAAAGCTGCCCGATCCCAAGCGGATACTGGATGCCTATCCACACCAGTTGTCGGGCGGCCAGCAACAACGGATCGTGATCGCCATGGCGTTGATGTCCGAGCCGTCGCTGCTGATCCTGGACGAGCCGACCACGGCGCTGGACGTGACGGTAGAGGCTGCGGTGGTGGAGCTGGTTAAGGATCTGGGCAAGAAATATGGCACCTCGATGCTGTTCATCAGCCACAACCTCGGGCTGGTGCTCGAGACCTGTGACCGCATCTGTGTGATGTATTCCGGCGAAGCCGTCGAACGCGGCAGCATCGAGGATGTCTTTGACGAAATGCAGCACCCTTATACGCAGGCGCTGTTCCGTTCGATCCCGCTGCCCGGTGCCGACAAGAACACGCGCCCCCTGATCGCCATCCCCGGCAATTTTCCCCTGCCCCACGAACGCCCCCAGGGCTGCAACTTTGGCCCGCGTTGTGACTATTTTCAGGCTGGGCGCTGTGACCAAGGCGATATCCCGATGTTCCCCGTGCCCGGCGACGATGTGCACAACACCCGCTGCCTGCGCTTTCAGGAAATCGACTGGCAGGCCCCGCCCCTGCAGGCCGAGGTCAAGGAAAAGGGCGAGG
Source organism: Pseudosulfitobacter pseudonitzschiae (assembly GCF_900129395.1). Taxonomy (GTDB): domain Bacteria; phylum Pseudomonadota; class Alphaproteobacteria; order Rhodobacterales; family Rhodobacteraceae; genus Pseudosulfitobacter; species Pseudosulfitobacter pseudonitzschiae. The sequence continues at coordinate 453,131 of NZ_FQVP01000005.1, read as the reverse complement.
TCGGCAATGTCGTGCTGCGCATGGACAACCTCAAGAAATATTACGAGGTCGCCGCCAACGCGCTGTTCGGTGGTGTTGCGACCAGGGTCGTCAAGGCGAACGAAACGCTCAGCTTCGAGGCGCGCGAATCCGAAACGCTGGCAATTGTCGGGGAAAGCGGATGCGGGAAATCGACCTTTGCCAAGGTTCTGATGGGGTTGGAGACCGCGACCGAGGGGACGATCACCCTGGACGGCCACGACATTCAGGACACGCCGATTGAAAAGCGCGACACGCAGACCGTTGCCGACGTGCAGATGGTGTTCCAGAACCCCTTTGACACGCTGAACCCGTCAATGACCGTGGGCCGCCAGATCATCCGGGCGCTGGAGATTTTCAAGATAGGCAAGACCGCAGCCGACAGACGGCAGCGGATGCTAGAGCTGCTGGATCTGGTCAAACTGCCCCGCGAATTTGCCGACCGGATGCCGCGACAGCTGTCGGGTGGGCAAAAACAGCGGGTCGGCATCGCCCGCGCCTTTGCCGGCGACGCGCGGATCGTGGTGGCGGACGAACCCGTATCGGCGCTGGATGTGTCGGTACAGGCGGCGGTGACCGATCTGCTGATGGAGATCCAGCGCGAACAAAAGACAACGCTGCTGTTCATCAGCCACGATCTGAGCATCGTGCGATACCTCGCGGACCGCGTCATGGTGATGTACCTGGGCCATGTGGTCGAACTGGGCACCACGGAGCAGGTGTTTGCGCCCCCCTACCATCCCTATACCGAGGCGCTGCTGTCCGCCGTGCCGATTGCGGACACCAAGGTGAAAAAGAAACACATCGTGTTGGAAGGGGAAATTCCCTCGGCCATGAACCCGCCGTCCGGCTGCCCGTTCCAGACGCGGTGTGGCTGGAAGGCACAGGTGCCGGGGAACTTGTGTGAAACAGAGGTGCCGCCCCTGCGGGACCTGGCGTCGGGACATCAGGTCAAATGCCACCTGAGCGCAGAGAGATTTGCGGAAATGGAACCCGTGATCCAGATCGCCGCCGAATAACGAAAAGGGCCGCAGCATGAACTGCGGCCCTTAAGGTACTGACGTACGTCGATTATTTAGATTTATCGATGCGGGAAATCTCGGGGATGTTGTCGACAACCGTGTCGGCCAACGTCGAGATCATCGCAACATAGAAATCATCCTGGCCGGGTGCGAGATAGATCACGCCGTCCATCGGTGTTTCGCCTGTCGATGCCTTGATCCAGACGGGATAGGCCTCGGCGTTGATCTCGTTGTTGTCATCGGTGTAGTTGATCGTGGCGCGAAGTTCGTTGAACTCAGCACTTTCAGGCAGCACGGAATCGCCATCCAGCAGCACGCCCTTGATCTCGACATCAATCATCGGATCGCCCGCGTCGCCGGTCAGGTCCAGACGTTCGGCGATCAGGCGCTGAACGTCCGTTTCGATCTGCGGATAATATTGCATCGCGTTGGCGTCGACGTTTTCATTCAAATTCGCATGAACGTTCACTTCAGAAATCGGCGTCTCGGCGAAAGCCCCAATTGGCAGCAGGGCGAGCGCGGTCACAGCAGTCAGTTTTGCAAAAGTCGTTTTCATGGTCTTGCTCCTTCAACGGCCGTTATGGCCCAGGTTGTGCTGAACAACGGGCCGCGCGTTGATTTGGTTCCGAAGCGGGAGGCAAAACGGCAGCGATCCCTGGGCAGCGCCAGCGGAAGTGCGCTCAAAAACCTGAAACTAAAGGATTTTTCAGAAACCAGCCCGAGGGATGAGCCCATTCCTGACAACAAAGCGGTGATTTCTGACGGCGGCGGGAACCTGCCTGTGTCGCACGTCAGGCGTCACGCGCCGAAATGCAGCGCGTCACAACCAAAGCGTCCCGAAGATACCGCTTAGCTGCCCCAGATCACTTTGACGTAATTCTGGGTTTCCTTATAGGGTGGCACGCCGTTGTGGCGTTTCACGGCCGCAGGACCCGCGTTATATGCAGCCAGCGCCAACCGCCAGCTTCCAAAGGTGCGGTATTGCTGGCTGAGATAACGTGCGCCGCCTTCCAGATTTTCGTGCGGATCGCTGGGGTCCACCCGCAGACGCCGTGCCGTGGCGGGCATCAGTTGCGCCAGACCCAGCGCCCCCTTGTGCGATTTGGCCGTGGGGTTCCAGCCTGATTCCTGCTGGATCAACCGCAAGAACAGGTCCTCGGGCACACCATGGCGGCGCGCAGCCTCGCGGGCAGCGCTTAGATAGATGCCCTTGTACTTGCCGTTATAGGCCGGGTTCATGTTCCATTTGGTCGGTGTGTTCACCTTGGGCGGCTGCAGCTGAACCGACGCCGTGTATTGTTGCGCCGCGCGGCTGTCCAAAACTTTTGTCTGTGATCCGAACAACTTGCCGCGGCTGCGCGTCGAAAACACGTCCGCATGCGCGGCCCCCGCCAGTGTCGCACCTATCACCAGCGCAGAAATACATACGCGCATAAATCTCAGCCCCCAGATCGACAAAGCCCGCACGGCTCTGGTTTCACCCGTTGGCGCACTATACTTGATCTTGTGCCTTGGGCCACCCCATAAGGTGCCAATATCCTTTAGGCTTCTGTTTACCATGTTCCGACCAGTCTGTAGGTTGTCACGACCGTTCGGGAATCGCCCGATCGGGTACGAATGAGTGAGAGGACATCATGGCTGGCTCAGTGAACAAAGTGATCCTTATCGGCAATCTGGGCCGCGATCCCGAAGTGCGCAGCTTTCAGAACGGCGGCAAGGTGTGCAACCTGCGCATCGCCACCTCCGAGACATGGAAAGACCGAAACACCGGTGAGCGCAAAGAGCGGACCGAATGGCATTCGGTTGCCATCTTCCAAGAGGGGCTGGTGCGCGTTGCCGAGCAGTACCTGAAGAAGGGCTCGAAAGTGTATATCGAAGGCCAGTTGCAAACGCGTAAATGGCAGGATCAATCCGGTCAGGACCGCTATTCGACCGAGGTTGTTCTGCAAGGGTTCGGCGGCACGCTGACCATGCTGGACGGCCCAAGCGGTGGTGGCGGCGGCGGTGGCGGCAACTACGGTGGTGGTGGCGGCGGCTATGACAGCGGCCCCTCGGATGACCGTTACGGTGGTCCGTCTTCCGGTGGTGGCAACAACGCGCCCACACCTTCGCGCGACCTGGACGACGAAATTCCGTTCTAAGGATTTGGGTCTGCGCGGCGTCTAGGCGTCGCGCAGAACATCCAACACCGCCTCGGGCGGCACGTCACCCGTGACAAAGGCATCACCGATGCCCCGCGCCAGCACGAAACGCAGCTGGCCATTCACAACCTTCTTGTCCTGCCCCATCAGCTCCAGCAATGCCTGCGGCCCCGGCAGCGCGCCGTCGATGTCGGCCAGGTCGGTTTTCATACCCATGGCCCGCAGGTGCGCGCGCACGCGGCTCGGCTCTTCCTGGCTGCACAGGCCCAGACGCGCAGAAAGCGCAAAGGCCAGCGCACAGCCCACCGCCACGCCTTCGCCATGATACAACCGATCCGAATAACCGGTTGCGGCTTCAAGCGCGTGGCAGAACGTATGCCCAAGGTTCAGCAAGGCCCGCTCGCCCTGTTCCGTCTCGTCGCGCGCGACGATGTCGGCCTTCATCTGTACAGACCGGCGCACCGCTTCGACGCGTGCAGGCACGTCGCCTGCGGCCAAAGCCGGTCCCTGCCCTTCGAGCCATTCAAAAAACGCGGCATCGCCCAGCAGCCCGTATTTCACGACCTCGCCGTAGCCTGCCAGAAAATCGCGTGCGTTCAGCGTGCCCAGAACATCCACATCCGCCAGCACCAGGCTGGGCTGATGAAAGGCGCCGATCAGGTTCTTGCCGTGCCGCGCGTTGATCCCAGTCTTGCCCCCGACCGAGCTGTCCACCTGCGCCAGCAGCGACGTGGGCATCTGCACAAAGCGCACCCCGCGCCGCAGGATCGCGGCGGCAAAGCCCACCAGGTCGCCAATCACGCCACCGCCCAAGGCCACGACGATATCGCCACGCTCGACCTTCTGGTCCAGCAGCCAGTCGACGCAGGTCATCAGATGCGGCCAGCTTTTGGTGGCCTCGCCCGCAGGCAGGGTCATCGCGGCACTGTCGATCCCGTGGCTGCGCAGGCCCTCTTGCAATGGTGACAGATGCAAGGCCGCGACATTCTCGTCCGAGATCACAACCACCCGCGACCGTTTCAGCAGCGGTGCGATATGCAGCCCCGCCTCGGCCAGCAGGCCGGTGCCGATCACCACGTCATAGTCACGCCCCGGCAGGTTCACATGCACCGTTTCACGCATCAGTCTTCTCCAACACATCGGGCCGCGTCAGCAGCGCCGCAATCACCCGGTCCGCCATTTCGTCAATGCTGTACGACGGTTTGGACGGCACATGCAGATCGGCCAGCTTGTAAAGCGGCACCCGCGCCTCATACAGACGCGTCAGTTTGCCCTTGGGGTCGGGATCGCGCAGCAAAGGACGCGTGTCCTTGTAACGCACCCGTTGCCACAGCAACGGCAGGTCGGCGTTCAACCAGACGGAAACGCCCCGCCGCGAAATGTTGCTGCGATTTTCCTCGCTCAGGAATGCCCCGCCTCCGGTGGACAGGATTCCCTGGGCCGTGTCGAGCAGGCGCGAGATCACCTGGGTTTCCTTGATTCGGAAAAACGGCTCGCCGTCACGCTCGAAAATCTCGGGCACGGTCATGTTCGCTGCCGCCTCGATCTCGTGATCGCTGTCGATGAAGGGCACGCCCAGCTTCGCCGCCAGCGCCTTGCCGACGGCGGTCTTTCCCGCGCCCATCATTCCCACCATCACAACGGTTTTATGCAGGGCAAATTGCGGAGTATCTGCTGGACTATCTGGCATGGATTGCTGAATTTCGCTCATATTCCGGTGAATGACGTGATATTGGAGAAAAGGCCATATATAACTTGGTCAAAATCATAAGACCCGGGGCAGGCTGAGACATGGGAAAATTAATCAAGTATCTGATATATCTAATCGTTCTGGGGCTTCTGGGTTTGGTGGTCTACGCCTATGTCGGTCCATTTTTCGGTGCTGACTTTGACCCGCCACAGGCCGAAGTACGTGTGCCCGTGACACTCGATGGCAAATAAGAGCAGCGTAAATTCGCCCAGAGCGGGCCGGGTCCCAGGCCTGATCCTGGGTGTTGCCCTGTCCGTGGGAACCGCGCAGGCGCAAGAAGCGCCCCTGTCGGTGATCGAATGGCTGGAGCGCAATGCGCCCACGCCGGCGGCACAAACAAGGCCTCCCACCGATGAGCCCGCCGTCACCCCCAATGGCAATGTGCCCTCGATCACCGTATCGCCGCTGGACGGTCCCGCTGCGCGGCGCGTCGGGCTTGCACCTGCGTCGGTGACCGGCCTGCCCGACACATTGTGGCAAGGGTCGGACGGTACCGAGCTGGCAGATGCCATCGCCGAGGCCAAGTCGATCCGCCTGCCCGCCACGCAGTCGCTGTTCTACACGCTGCTGTTGGCCGAGGCGCTGCCGCCTTCCGTTCAGGACGAGACCTTTAACCTCGCCCGCGTGGATGCGTTGTTGCGCATGGGCGCGCTTGATCCTGCGCTTGCGTTGCTGGAACAGATCGGCCCGGAATCGTCGCGGGCCGTCTTTGCCCGCTATTTCGACGCCAGCCTGTTGGCCGGCACCGAAGACACCGCCTGTGCCAAGATCACCACCAAACCGTCGCTAAGCCCGGATTACGCCACACGGGTGTTCTGTGCCGCCCGCGCAGGTGACTGGGAGACCGCAGTGCTGCTGCTGGGCACCGCCCGCGCGTTGGACGCGATCACCGCAGCGCGCGCCGACATGCTGGAGCGGTTCCTCGACCCTGACCTGTTCGAGGGCGAGGCGGACCTGCCGACACCGGCCAAGGCCGACCCGCTGGCCTTTCGCGTTTACGAGGCGATCGGCACCCCGATTTCCACGACCCTGTGGCCCCGCGTCTATGCCAACGCGGACCTGCGCGAGCTGGCCGGATGGCGGTCGCAACTGTTGGCGGTCGAGCGTCTGGCACAAACCGGTGCCATCGCCGACAACCGCCTGCTGGGCATTTACACCGACCGGCAGCCCGCCGCATCGGGCGGTCTGTGGGACCGGGTGCGTGCCGTGCAGCGGTTCGAGACAGCCTTGAACAGCAACAGCGCCGAAGCGGTGGCCAAAACCCTGCCGAAAGCCTGGTCCGAGATGCAGGCCGCAGGCCTGGCCGTGCCCTTCGCCAACCTTTTTGGCGACCGCCTGCCCGCGTTGCAGGACAGTGCCGCCAGCACGGCCGCTTTTGAAACGATGCTGCTGTCACCGGCTTACGAAATGGCCGCCGCCCAATACCCCACCGCCGCCGCGCGTGCGCCGTTTCTGGTGGCACTGGCGCAGGGCGACACCACCGGCACGCAACCCAACGGACCGATGGAACAGGCGCTGGCCGATGCCTTTGCCAATGCCACACCCGACGCCGAACTGATCGGGCTGGCGCGCACCGGCAAACTGGGGCGTGCGCTGCTGGGGGCGCTGGAAATGGTGAACGAAGGTGCCAAGGGCGATCCTGACAACCTGCGTCAGGGTCTGGCCACGCTGCGCGCACTGGGACTGGAAGATAACGCCCGCCGCACCGCGCTGCAAATCATGCTCAGGCCCGCGTTATGAGCGCCGACACCGACCGCTGGATTTCCACTTTTATCGAAGCGCAGGCCGCCGAACTGGGGGCTGCACAGAACACCCTGTTGGCCTACGGGCGCGATCTGAAGGATTTCGCCGAATGGGCCACCCGGCGGGGCCGCACGTTCGAGACCGTGAAACAGGACGACATCGAAGCCTACCTGGTCTTTTGCGACGACCAGGGCCTGGCCAAATCCACCCGTGCGCGGCGGTTGTCGTCGATCAAACAGATGTACCGTTTTGCGTTCGAGGAAAGCTGGCGCGCCGAAAACCCTGCGATCCAGATCTCGGGTCCGGGTCAGGACAAACGCCTGCCCAAGACCTTGGAGATTGCCGAGGTCGACCGCTTGCTGGAGGCCGCCCGCGCATCGGGGCGCAATGAGGCGGATGCAGCGCGCAACACCTGTTTGATGGAACTGCTCTATGCCACGGGGATGCGCGTGACGGAACTGGTCGGACTGCCCGTCAGTGCGACACGGGGCGATCCGCGCATGTTGCTGATCCTGGGCAAAGGCGGCAAGGAACGCATCGTGCCGCTGTCCCCACCGGCCCGTGCGGCGCTGGTCGACTGGCTGAAAATCCGCGATGCACAAGAGGATGCAGCCCGCGCCAAGGGCAAGCCCGCCTCGCGCTTTCTGTTTCCGTCGCGCGGGGCTGCGGGGCATCTGACGCGGCATCGTTTCTATCTGATGATCAAGGAATTTGCCCTCGCTGGCGGCGTGAACCCCGACAAGGTCACACCGCACACGCTGCGCCACGCCTTTGCCACGCACCTGCTGGCGGGTGGGGCCGACCTGCGGTCGATCCAGGCGCTGCTGGGGCACGCAGATGTGGCCACGACCGAGATTTACACCCATGTGCTGGACGCGCGCCTGACGGAACTGGTGCTGGATCATCATCCGCTGGCAGGCGACAGCGCACGCAAAACATCGGTCAAGACTCCGACGGACGAACAATAAAAACTTCGATCCGGCCCGATGGATTGCAATCATCTGCCTGCATTCCCTTGAATGCGCGGCCCATCGCCCCCATAACCCTATGAACCCACAAGGATCACAGACTTACCAATGGACCCCTCTTCTGCAACGCTGGACGGCGCTTTCTGGATAACCTGCGGGATCATCCTGTTTCTTCTGGTTCTTTCCGGCTTTTTCTCCGGCTCGGAAACCGCCCTGACGGCGGCATCGCGCGGGAAACTGCGCAGCCAGGCCGACAAAGGGTCACGCGGCGCGCAACGGGCGCTGAAAATCACCGAAGACAATGAACGGCTGATCGGCTCTGTCCTGCTGGGCAACAACCTTGTCAACATCCTGGCGGCCTCGATGGCCACTGCCCTGTTCACCCGCGTCTTTGGCGAAAGCGGCGTGGCGCTGGCAACGTTGGTCATGACGCTGCTGGTGCTGATCTTTGCCGAGGTGTTGCCGAAAACCTATGCGATCACCAACGCCGAAAGCGCAGCCGCCGCCGTGTCGCGGCCCATTGCGCTGATCATTCTGGTGTTTTCGCCCATCGTGGCGGCTGTGCGCTATTTCGTGCGCGGCGTTTTGTTCGTGTTCGGCGTGCGCATCGACCCCGACAGCAACGTGCTGGCCGTGCGCGAGGAAATCGCGGGCGCGCTGCATCTGGGCCATTCCGAAGGTGTGGTCGAGAAAGAAGACCGCGACCGTATCCTGGGTGCCCTCGATCTGGGGGACCGCATGGTTGAAGAGATCATGTTGCACCGCTCGGGCATCGAGATGATCAACGCCCAAGACGACCCCGAGACCATCTTTGAGCAATGTCTGAAATCCAGCCACACCCGCTTGCCGCTGTTCCGTGACGACGTGGAAAACATCATTGGTGTGGTCCATGCCAAGGATCTGTTGCGCGCGATGTACAAGATCGTCGGCGGCCCGGATGGCGATGCCAAGGCACTGAAGTCGTTCAACATCCTGGACGTGGCCACGAGCCCCTATTTCGTGCCGGAAACCACCACGCTGGATGACCAGATGCGCCAGTTCCTGCGTCTGAACACGCATTTCGCGCTGGTGGTGGATGAATACGGCAGCCTTCAGGGGCTGATCACGCTCGAGGATATTCTGGAAGAGATCGTGGGCGAGATCACGGACGAATTCGACCCCGACGCCGACCACCCGCTGACACGCGGCGAGGACGGACAGTTTATCGTCGACGGCTCGATGACCATCCGCGACCTGAACCGTGCGACCGAATGGACCTTGCCCGATGACGAGGCGAACACCGTCGCCGGTCTGGTGATCCACGAGGCCCAGATGATCCCCGACGTCGGTCAGGTGTTTTCGTTCCACGGCTTCCGGTTCGAGGTCACCGCCCGCGACGGCAACCGCATCGCGGCGCTGGCTATTCGGCCGCTAGTTCGGCGTTAGGCGCGTCTTTCATCGGCACCTGCATGTTCAGGTGATAGCCGTCTGCCCGCGCCTCAAGCGTGAATTCCGCCCCGATCTGAAGGGCAGCGGCCTGCATCAGGCGCTGGCCCAGCCGGGTCACTTCGGTCTCTTCGGCCGGGTTCGCGTTGCCGATGCCGTCATCGCGGCAGTGCACGCGCATTTCCGAATGATCTTGGGACATCTCGACGGTGATGGCCACCGTGCCGCGCCGCCCCCCCGGAAAGGCGTGCTTGATCGCGTTGGCGGTGAATTCGCTGACGATCATGCCGATATTGGCCGCTGTCGAGGATTCCACCTGTACCTCGCAGACATCCATGTCCAGACGCACGTTCGACGGTGCCGACGCCTCGAGCAGCGAGGCCACGCGCACCAGATAGGGTGCGAGCGACACGCGGTTCGACTGGCTGGTCTGGTACAGCTCCTGATGCAGCATCGCCACCGCATCAATGCGCCGCTCGACCGCCGACAGCGCTTCGATGGCCGCTGCATTGTCGACCCGCGACTTATACATCCGCACCACTGACGCCACGGTTTGCAGCGAATTCTTGACGCGGTGGTCGATCTCGTCGCGCAGAACCGCCGCCTGGTGCAAGGCCAGCCGCAATTCCATCTGACGCATCAATTGCGCGCCCAGCACCCGCAGCGTGGTACGTTGCAGGTCCGTCAGAACGCGCGGTTCGGTGTCCAGAACGCACAGCGTCCCGATCGGCAACCCCTCGCCCGAGATCAACGGCATCCCGGCATAAAAACGGATGTGTTCTTCGCCCATGACCAGGGGATTGTCCGCTGTGCGCAGATCCAGTGTCGTATCGCAAATCTCGACCAGATCATCCTGAAGGATCACATGGCTGCAAATCGAACGGTCCAGATCGGTCTGGGGTGCATCCAGCCCCACGCGCGCCTTGAACCACTGGCGGGTTTCATCCACCAAGGAAATCAAAGAAATCGGCACATCGCAGATTTTAGATGCCAGATCAACGACTTCATCAAACTGGCTTTCGGCCTCGGTGTCCAGAATGCCAAGCTCGCGCAGATGCGCCAGCCGTTCGCTCTGTTTGGGATGGAGCTGTGCGCGCATTCCGGGCCCTCATAACGCTATATCAAATGGGTTTATACCATCACGTCACGAGTTCAAGGGTTCGAGTTACCTCTATGCACGCAAAAGCGTACCTTTCGGATCAAAGGGCGGCGCGTGCAGGATCGTGGCGCGATGCGGGCGACCCAGCACCATCACATCAACCCGTTCACCGTCCCCGACACCCCTGACGTAGCCAAGCGCCAGCGACAGACCGACCGAATAGCCATAAGCGCCCGAGGTCACCCGCCCGATGCCCTGCCCGTCCTTGAAAATCGGCTCACCGCCCGTTGCGTCCGCCTGCGAGGCCTCGGTGCCCTCGGCCTCCAGCGCCAGCAGCACCAACCGCTCTCGCGCAGGCTGAGCCAGCGTCGTGGCCAGTGCATCGCTGTTCAAAAACGTCTTGTCCATCTTGCACAGCCGGTCCAGCCCAACCTCTTGCGGCCAGTATTCGGGGCTGTATTCGCGGCCCCATGACCCGTATCCCTTTTCGATCCGCAAGCTCATCAACGCGCGGCTGCCGACGGGGCCAGCGCCAAATGTTTTGCCCGCGTCGATCAACGCCGCGTACAGCTGCGCCTGGTCCTGCGTGCGGCAATGCAGTTCCCACCCCAGATCACCGGTGAACGACACGCGCAGCGCCAGCACCTGCACGCCCGCCAGTTCGATCCACTGCGACCGCATGAACGGAAAATCCACCGTGGCAAGCGATGTATTCGTCAACCGCTGCAACAGCGCGCGGCTGTCGGGACCGGCCACGTTGAACCCGCACATCGCCTCGGTCATGCTGTCAAAGCTGGTTCCTTCCGGCAAGGGCACAGTCCGGAAAAACCGTTGGTGATAACGTTCCGCAATGCCCGAGCCAATGACCCAGAATTCATCTGGCGCAAGCCGCGTCACGGTGAAATCGCCCGCGATCCCGCCGCGCTTGCCGATCAGCGGCGTCAGGCACGACCGCCCCACCGCGACAGGCATCCGGTTGGCAAAGACCGCGTTCAGCCACGCCTCGGACTCCGGCCCCTTGCATCGGTATTTCGCAAAATTCGAGATGTCGATGATCCCCGCCCGCTCGCGCAGCATCCGGCATTCGGCCCCCACAGGCCCCCACCAGTTCTGCCGCGTGAACCCGTCGGTGTCCTGCGCGCCCGGTGCATCGGCAAACCACAGCGGATGTTCCCAGCCTGCGTTCAGCCCGAACACCGCGCCCATCTGACCTTGGACATCATAGACGGGCCGCGTGCGCGCAGGGCGTCCTGCGCTGCGTTCCTCGTTGGGGAAATGGATCTTGAACCGGTTTGCATACTGGTCCCGCACCCGCGCCTTGGTAAAGGCCTTGTCCGCCCAGTCCCCGAACCGTGCCATGTCCCATGCGAACATGTCGTATTGCGTCTCACCCTCGATGATCCACTGCGCCGCCAACAGGCCCATGCCGCCGGATTGGGAAAAGCCCGGGATGATGCCGTTGCAACAGAAATATCCGCGCAACTCGGGCACCGGCCCGAACAGCACATTGGCGTCCGGCGACCAGATCATCGGCCCGTTGATCACCCGCTTGATCCCTGCCGTTCCCACCACCGGCACCCGGTCGATGGCCCGCATCATGTTGTCCTCGATCCGTTCCAGATCGTCGGCAAACAGTTCGTGACCAAAGCCCGGCGGTGTCCCGTCCTCGGCCCAGAACCGCATGTCTTTTTCATAGGCGCCCACCAACAGCCCCTTGCCCTCCTGGCGCAGGTAATATTCGCCGTCCCGGTCGGCGACCGAGGGCAAACGGCGATCCAATGCAGCAATCTCGGGGATGGTCTCGGTCACGAAATACTGATGCTCGGTTGGTTGCAGCGGCAGCGTCAGCCCAGCCATCGCCGCCACCTCGCGCCCCCAGAGGCCAGCGGCGTTCACCACCCAGGGCGTTGCGATATCGCCCTTTTCCGTGCGCACGATCCATGTGCCATCAGCCTGCTGCTCCGTGCCCGTAACGGGGCAGAACCGCACGATCTCGGCCCCCATGGCCCGCGCGCCGGCGGCATAGGCATTGGTCACGCCGGACGGGTCCACGTTGCCGCCCTCGGGCTCCCACATGATACACCGGATACCGTCGAAGTTTACCAAAGGGTGCAACCGCTCGGCCTCGCTGCGGTCCACCTCGTAAAAGTTCATGCCGTAAAGCTTGGCCTTGGCCGCCTGCAAACGCAGTTGATGCTCGCGCGCTTCGGTCTGGGCCAGATACAGCGATCCGGGCTGGAACACGCCACAGCCTTGTCCGGTTTCCTGTTCCAGTTCCCTGTAAAGACCCATCGTGTAATGCTGGATACGGCTAATGTTGGTGCTGTCATGCAGACCGTGAATATTGGCCGCCGCGTGCCACGTGCTGCCCGAGGTCAACTCGTCCCGCTCCAGCAGCACCACATCCCGCCAGCCCAGCTTGGCCAGATGGTACAGGATCGAACATCCGATAACGCCGCCGCCGATCACGACAGCTTGGGCATGGGTGCGCATGGGGTTTGGCCTTTGTTGAATTCACCTGGTCCTCAACCTGCCGCCTTGTGGCACATAAGATTGATCGTTTCCGACGCCCGATGTCGGCCAAACACCAAGCGCAGGAATAATCTTCTTCATCTTGCCAGACAAACTCCGGGGTCCGGGGCAGCGCCCCGGCCTGCCCTTTCACCCCGCTGAAACGTCGCAACCTGTCGCAAACGGACCAGCCCACGCCCCGGTGCCTCCTAGACTTGACGCGACACAACTTGACTGCCGGAGGCTGCCCCATGCAAACCACCACCCGCGTTGCCGTTATCGGTGGAGGCGTTGTCGGCGCGTCCGTGCTCTACCACCTGACGAAACTCGGCTGGTCCGACGTGATGCTGATCGAACGGTCGGAACTGACCTCGGGCAGCACGTGGCACGCGGCGGGCGGGTTTCACACGCTGAACGGCGACACCAATATGGCGGCGCTTCAGGGCTATACGATCCGCCTGTACAAGGAACTGGAACAGATCACCGGCATGTCCTGCGGCCTGCACCATGTGGGCGGCATCACACTGGCCGACAATCGGGACCGGTTCGACATGCTGCTGGCGGAACGGGCCAAGCACCGTTTCATGGGGCTGGAGACCGAGATCGTGACGCCCGAAGAGATCGCAAGGATTGCGCCCGTAACCAATATCAAGGGCATCATCGGTGGGCTATACGATCCCCTCGACGGCCACCTTGACCCATCGGGCACCACCCACGCTTATGCGCGGGCGGCGCGCATGGGCGGGGCGACGATCCAGACGCACACGATGGTCACCGAAACCAACCAACGCCCCGATGGCACATGGGATGTGGTGACGGATCAGGGCACGATCCACGCCGAGCACGTCGTCAACGCGGGCGGCTTGTGGGCGCGTGAGGTTGGGGCGATGGCGGGCATCTACTTTCCCCTGCACCCGATGGAGCACCAGTACATCGTCACCGAGGACGTGCCGATGATCGCCGATATCGTGGATGCAGGCGGTGAGCATCCGCATGTGATGGACCCCGCCGGCGAAAGCTATCTGCGGCAGGAAGGGCGCGGGCTTTGCATCGGGTTCTATGAACAGCGCTGCCGCCCCTGGGCGGTGAACGGCACGCCATGGACCTTTGGTCACGAGCTGCTGCCCGATGATTTCGACAAGATCGAGGACAGCATCGCATTTGCCTACAAACGCTTCCCGACGCTGGAGACTGCGGGGGTGAAATCGGTGATCCACGGGCCGTTCACCTTTGCCCCCGACGGCAACCCGCTGGTCGGCCCCGTGCCCGGCGTGCGCAATTACTGGTCCGCCTGCGGCGTCATGGCGGGCTTTTCCCAGGGCGGTGGCGTCGGGCTGACGCTGGCGCAATGGATGATCGAAGGCGCGCCGGAGCGTGACGTGATGGCGATGGATGTGGCACGCTTTGGCGACTGGATCAGTCCCGGATATACGCTTCCCAAGGTCATCGAGAACTATCAGAAACGGTTTTCCGTCAGTTACCCCAACGAAGAACTGCCCGCCGCGCGTCCCAACCGCACCACGCCGATGTATGACATTTTTTCCGACATGGGCGCGGTCTGGGGACAGCAATACGGGCTTGAGGTGGTCAATTACTACGCGCAGGACGGCGAGCCGGTGTTTGAAACACCGTCTTTCCGCCGTTCGGATGCCTTCGACGCCATCGCCCGCGAGGTGCGCGGCGTGCGCGGTGGTGTCGGCATCAACGAAGTGCACAACTTTGGCAAGTACCGCGTCACAGGCCCGCGCGCGCGGGTCTGGCTGGACCGCATCATGGCAGGCCGCGTGCCGCAACCGGGACGGCTGTCGCTGACGCCGATGCTGTCGGACAAGGGCAAGCTGATCGGGGATTTCACCATATCCTGCCTGGGCGCGGATGAGTTTCAGCTGACCGCATCCTACGGCAGCCAGGGCTTTCATTTCATATGGTTTTCCAGTCACTTGGAAGACGGTATTGATGTCGAAAACATCAGCGACACGCGCACCGGATTCCAGATCGCAGGGCCAAAGGCCCGCGCGGTTCTGGCCGCCTGCACGCGCGCCGATATTTCGGACATGAGGTTCCGCGATGTCCGCCGCATGACCGTGGGCATGACCGACTGTATCGTGCAGCGGGTCAGCTACACCGGCGATCTGGGCTATGAAATCTACTGCGATCCGATGGGCCAGCGCGCCCTGTGGTGGACCCTGTGGGCCGCGGGTCAGTCGCACGGCATGGTCCCATTTGGGATGCGCGCGATGATGTCGCTGCGGCTGGACAAGCATTTCGGCAGTTGGATGGCCGAATTTTCACCCGATTACACCGCCGCCGAGACGGGGCTGGATCGCTTTATCGACTTCAAGAAGGACACGGATTTCATCGGCCGCGCCGCCGCCGAGGCTGAACGAGACCGGGGGACCCCACGCAGGCTGGTTGCGCTTGCGGTCGATACCGATGACGCCGACGTCCATGGATACGAGCCGATCTGGCTGGATGGCGAGGTTGTGGGCTTTTGCACCTCGGGCGGCTATTCGCACCACACGGGCACATCAATCGCCCAAGGGTTCCTGCCCAGACAGGCCGTGTCGGACGGGCTAAAGGTGAAGATTGAAATCCTTGGCCAGATGCGCCCCGCAGTGGTCACCCTAACCCCGCCCTTTGATCCCGATGGCGCGCGGATGCGTGGCTGAGTATGGTGGGCCAATGTGTGCGCTCAAACATATCCCTGCCATCGTCCTTGCCGCCGGGCAATCGTCGCGGATGCGCGGTGCGGACAAGCTGATGCAGGACGTGGATGGCGAGCCGCTGATCCGGCGGCAATGCCGGATCGCGCGCCAGGTCTGCGAACGGGTCTTGGTGGCACTGCCGCCCGCGCCCCACGACCGTTATACCGCGATCAGCGGGCTGGATGTGACGCCGGTGCCGGTTGCAGATGCCGCCGAAGGCATGGGCGCATCGCTGCGCACAGCTTTTGCGGCATTGCCCAAGACCGCCAGGGCCGCGCTTTTGCTGCTGGGCGACTTGCCCGATCTGACGCAGGACGACTTGAACACCGTTATCCAAGCCGTTGATCTGAATTCAGAAACCTTGATATGGCGCGGCACGACTTCGGATGGGCGCGACGGGCATCCTATCATATTTGCAAAGGCATTGTTTGCACAGTTTGCAAAGCTGACGGGCGACCTTGGCGGCCAGTCGATTGTCAAATCCGCCGGACATCGCGTCGCGCGGATTGCCCTGCAAGGCAATCGCGCGCGCAATGATCTGGACACGCCAGAGGATTGGGCAAACTGGCGCGCCCTCAGGGATTAACCCAACAGCGAACGTGCCTCGAAAGACCGCAGCGACCGGCGTGCCGACGTGTAATCTTCCAGCCCCTGCACCGTCTTGAGCTCGGGGAAGAGCGACAGGATTTCCTGGCGTTGCTCCGATCCGATCCCGCGCAGCGACATGTCACCGGGCTGAAAGCTCTCGGTCCATGTGCCATCGCCCAGGATCACCTCGTGGTGGTCGAACATAAGATGGATATAGCTGACGCTATCGGCCTCGACCACGTCGACACCTTCCATCATTGTCAGGTGCTTGGCCGCGACCAGCACTTCGCGGTCGTCGAACATCACGGCCGCCAGATCCGACGTGATCAGCATCCGGTGGTTCGGGCTGACCAGCATGTCGCGGTCAGGCAAGCCGCGCCCCAAGGCGCCCTGACGGATCAGCACAGGGTTAAAGGCCGGATTTGCAGCCAATTCCGCACGGGTCAAATCGCGCCGCCCTGCCCACCGCAGCTTTTGCAGGCCGTTGTCACGGGTGAACACGCGCATACCCGGCTTCAATGTCTCGACCGCCACTTCGCCCTTGTCGGTGGCGATCATCGTGCCGGGTGTAAAGCACATGATAATCTGCTCGATCTCGGAATAGTGGGTGGTCCCCGAAACATTGCCATGTTCGTCGTAAAAGTCGATCCGGCCGGATTCCGTCCCCGGCCCGTCGGAATAGACCTTGGCACGCACGCCGGTCAGGTCGATCACGTCGATGTCCGAACCATCCGCATCCTCGCCGCCGACAATGGTGCCGCCATTGATGCCGTCAAAGGTGAACCGATCGCTGCCAAAGCCGCCGTTGGCCGTGTCATGGTCCTTGCCCATCACGAACAGATCCTGTCCGTCGCCACCGGTCATCGTATCGTCACCGGCGCCGCCGATCAGCGTGTCGTTGCCCGCACCACCGATCAGCTTGTCTTGGCCCTGCCCGCCGTTCAGCAGGTCGTTGCCTTCGCCACCGTCAAGCGAGTCATCACCGTCGCCACCCGACATCGTGTCGTTGCCTGCGCCACCGATCAACGTGTCCTGGCCCGTACCACCATCCAGCACATCGTCGCCTTCGCCGCCATCGACGTAATCGTCACCGTCGCCGCCCGACAGCACGTCATTGCCGCCCTGGCCAAAAATCACGTCCTGGCCCGCACCGCCGTCGATGGTGTCGTTGCCCGCCACGATGGGGGTCACGACCGCATTGTCAATCAGGTCGCCCGAGAAGGTAAAGCCCGACTGCGTGCTGCGCGATTCCAGCGTGAATTCGATGAATGTGCGGTTTTCGAACTGCGCGCTAAACCATGCTTCTTGATCGGCGGGATCGTTCTGTCCGCTGCCGATTGCCTTGACCGTCGTCGCAGTGGTCTGAACGTTCAAAACCGAATTCGACGCCACGCCAAAGGCCGAAAAGCTGGAGGCTTGCAGCGTCACAGCCTCTTGGTCGCCGGGTCCGTTTTTATCCAGGTCATTGAACGTCGCAACCGAGTTCAGCGCAACGGGCTGGCCCGTGGCAGGGTTGAAAAACTCGAACCGGAACGTGGCGGTGTCACCCTTGCCGGAACTGATGAACTGATTGTTCAGCAGAATTTCCGACCCCTTGCCACCGGTCAGATCGACCGAAAGTTTGCTGTCGGATTTGGACACCAGAACCAGACGGCCCGAAATCGGCGTGCCATCCGCCAGCGTTGCGACGTTGCTGTAAATAGCCGAGTCGCCCGCGCTGGCATTGTTTCCGAAATAGGTTTGGGACACCACGTTCTCGCTGCGCAACGACAGCGCAGAGGCGTCCTTGCCGGGGGCCGTGCCTTCGCCTGCATCGCCAAAAAGCGTGTCGTTGCCAGCGCCGCCCGAGATGTAGTCGTTGCCGCCCTCGCCCGAGATGCGGTCCTGGCCGTTGTAGCCATAAATTGAATCATTACCAGCGCCACCCTGAAGGGTGTCGTTGTTATTCGTTCCATTGATCACTGTCATGGCAGCGGTTTCCCAATGCTGAGTAGGTAGACGTCGCGCCCCCACGCTCGTCTTAAAGATGTATTAACCTACAATTCTGGGAAGTATATGGGGATTGGACATATTCTGGCCCAATATCACGTAAATTTGCCTTAGTTGCCCCAGTGAAATGCGGCACATTTTCGTTTTAAGAAACAGTCTTCAAAATCCCGCACCATTGAACGCGAAAAACGGCGCAGCCCCCTGCGCCGTTATCCTCGTCCGGTGTGGTCTGGGACCACACCGGCGACTCACTCACTGCATATTTTGGGTGTGCGCGAGGCGCGCTTACTTGGTCAGAAGGACCGCCTCGTGCTTTTTCAGGGACCGGCGTGCCGATGTATAGGCGTCGATGCCTTCGCGCGTTTTCAACTCGGGGAAGAGTTCAAAAAGTTCGTTGCGCTGTGCATTGCCGATACCGGCCAGTGTCAGGTCGCCAGGCTGGAAGCTTTCGGTCCAGGCCCCGTCCGACAGGATCACTTCGTGCTGGTCGAACATCAGGTGGATGTACGTTGTTGCGCTGACGTCAACAATGTCGACCCCCTTAAGTCCGGTCAGGTGTTTCGCCGCGACCAGAACCTCACGCTCTTCGAAATAGAGCGCGGTTTTGTCATTGGCCACCAGAACGCGGTGGTTGGGCGACACCATCATGTCACGTTCTGGCAGACCGCCACCCAGCGCACCTTTCTGGATCAGGACCGGCTTGAGGTGCTCTGCACGCTCGAACTCGGCGCCTGTCATCGCCTTTTGACCCACCCAGCGGATTTCCTGAATGCCATTGTCGCGGGTGATAACCCGGTCACCGACTTGCAGGTCCTCGACACGACGCTCGCCTTTGGGTGTGGCGATCAGGGTGCCGGGGGTAAAGCAGGGGATGATCGATTCAATCTCGTAGAAATCGAGCGTGCCCTTGCTGGTGCCATCGGCGTTCAGGAACCGGATGGTGCCCGAGGTCGAGTCGCCATCCGCGTCCACGGTGCGCGACACATACTCGTATTTGCCAGCACCTGTCAGATCCAGCGTGTCAAAGTCGTCGCCGCCCGTACCGCCGTCCACGGTGTCACCCGCGTTGGCGTTCAGGAAGGTGTCGCGCCCGTCGCCGCCCGACATCATGTCGTCGCCGCCGTTGCCACCGTCGATGGTGTCATTGCCCGCGCCGCCGGTCATCACGTCGTCACCGGTTGCACCAATGATCATGTCATCGCCGTCGCCACCATCCAGCGTGTCGTCACCGGTGCCGCCGTCGATCCAGTCGTCGCCGTCGCCGCCATACAACTTGTCTGCGCCGTTTTCGCCAAAGATCGTATCGTTGCCTGCGCCGCCATAGACGGTGTCGGCGTTGCGGCCCGCGTTGATGTAATCGTTGCCTTCGCCGCCGTCGATCTCGTCGTTGCCCTGACCGCCCATAAGGGTGTCATTGCCAACACCACCAAAGATGGTGTCGTCGTCGATTTCGCCGTCGATATAATCGTCGCCTTCGTCACCGTACAGCAGGTCATCGTCGTCCGCGCCATAGATCACGTCGTTGCCTTCGCCGCCATAGACGGTGTCACGGCCGTTGTCCTGACGTTTGTCGGCACCGAAGGGGTTCGATCCGTCGTCTTCGATGTTGGTCGAATCCGGGACCTTCAGCGGGTCGTTGCCGGCGTAGATCGTGTCGTTGCCGATGCCACCGTAGATGATGTCGCTGCCTTCGCCGCCGACAATCCGGTCGTCGCCGTCGTCGCCGTGCACTTCATCGTCGTCAATGCCTGCGTCGATCACATCGTTGCCAGTGCCACCAAAGACGGTGTCGCGGTCGTCGCCGGTGCTGATGGTGTCGTTGCCGGCACCGCCGTCCACAAAGTCACGCTCGTTTTCGGCAGCTGGCGTACCTTCTTCGCCGGTGAACAGACCCGGATAGCCCTTGTCGATCTTGAAATCGTTGTCGGGATCGCTCGAGGTGATCACGTCGTTGCCGTCACCGCCATAGATGGTGTCGGACCCGTCGCCGCCCTTGATGACATCGTCACCCGCGCCGCCGTTGATCAGATCGTCACCGGCACCGCCGTTGATGGTGTCGTTGCCGCCCTCACCGTTCAGTGTGTCATTGCCCATGCCGCCGTTCAGGCTGTCATTGCCTTCGCCGCCATTGACCAGATCGTTGCCGTTGCCCGCGAACACGGTGTCATTGCCATCGCCAGCCTCGATGATGTCGTCATCGGCCTTGGTCGGATCGTCCGAGAACTCGTTGTCGCCCGCATCGACCATGTCGCCACCGACATCACCGGTATAGCCTGCGTTGATCAGATCATTGCCGGCTGTGCCGCTGACGATACCGTCGTTGACCGTAACCTGGATGTTGGCCGTGTCGGACGCCCCGGAGGGGTCTTCGACGGTGTAGCTGATGTTCACGATGCCTTCGTAGTCTGCGGCAGGTGTGAACAGGACCTTGTTGTCCTGGATGATCGCCACACCCAAAGCCGCAGGAACCGAAACATTGGTGATGGTCAGCTTGTCGCCATCAGGATCGGTGTCATTGGCCAGCGCGTCGATCAGAACCGGGTCCTGGTTGAAGGTTGCAGCTACGTCATCCACCGCATCGGGTGCGTCGTTGACGTTGTTCACGGTCACAACCGCTTCGCCGGTGTCTTCACCGCCGTTGCCGTCCTGAACCACGTAGGTGATGGTCGCATCCCCGACAAAGTCGGTTGCGGGTGTGAATACCACCTTGTTGTCAACGATGTCCACGGTGCCCTGATCGGCAGGCACAGTCGCCGATTTGATGGTCAGCGTGTCGCCGTCCACATCAGTGTCGTTGGCCAGAACGTCGATTGTGACGGCCGTGTTCTCGTCGGTGGTCGCGGTGTCGTCCACGGCAACCGGATCGTCGTTGACCGGGTTTACGGTCACAACCGCCTCGCCGGTGTCTTCGCCGCCGTTGCCGTCCTGAACCACGTAAGTGATGGTCGCGTCGCCGTTGAAGTTCTCGGCGGGCGTGAACACCAGTTTGTTGTCCACGATCTCCACGGTGCCCTGATCGGCAGGCACAGTGGCTGATTTGATCGTCAGCGTGTCGCCGTCCACATCGGTATCATTCGCCAGCACGTCCACGGTCACGGCAGTGTCTTCGTCGGTGGTCGCTGTGTCGTCCACGGCAACCGGATCGTCGTTGACCGGGTTTACGGTCACAACCGCCTCGCCGGTGTCCTCACCGCCGTTGCCGTCCTGAACCACGTAAGTGATGGTCGCGTCGCCGTTGAAGTTCTCGGCGGGCGTGAACACCAGCTTGTTGTCAACGATTTCAACGGTGCCCTGATCGGCAGGCACAGTGGCCGACTTGATGGTCAGCGTGTCGCCATCGGGATCGGTGTCGTTGGCCAGCACGTCGATGGTGACCGCTGTGTCCTCATCCGTGGTCGCGGTGTCGTCCATGGCGTCGGGGCCGCGGTTCACTTCGTCGCCGATGATGTTTTCAATCTCGGTGAACGTCAGCGTGTCGCCTGTCGGTTTGCCGTCACCGTCCACAAAGACGATTGTACCGTTGAAACCGTTGCCGTTGCTGTCCACAACCTTGTCGGTGATATAGAACGGCCCCTGGCCGGTCAGGTCCAGCGTATCGTTGTCGGTGTTCTTGGCCGGATCAGCGTCAAAGCCGCCTGCCCCGCCATCGACCACATCGCCCGCGCCGCCAAAGATCACGTCGGCATCATCGCCGCCGGACAGTGTGTCGTCACCTTGGCCGCCGGTCAGCGTGTCGTTGCCGCCTTCGCCAAAGATCATGTCGTCGCCGTCGCCGCCGTTCAGGACGTCGTTGCCGTCCTCACCGGCCGGCACACCGACCTTTGCATCGAAATAAATGTCTGTGACATTGATGCCCGAGTTGTTCGAACCGTTCTGATCATGCTCAATGGTGATCCGGCTGACGGGGCCAGGAATGTCCACCAGGATCGAATAGTTGCCCGAGGTATCTTCCTCGTAGCCGCCGTTGCTGTCCGCCGTGTCGACACCGAATTTGCCGTCGCTGTCGATCAGCGTCAGCTTGGCACCGCCGGTCATGTCGACGTTGATTTCCTTGCCGTTCGCGTCATAGGCACGAATGCGCACAACACCGTCACCGTCGATGTCGTTGACGCGGAAGGACACGTTTTCCACCGCATCGCTGAACGACAGCTCGTAATCGGCCTGGTTGCCCTGCCCCTTGGTTTCGCTGTCCAGCGAGCTGTAGGCGTCGACGCCTTTGCCGTCATCCTTGATCGAGTGGATTTTTTGCTGGTCGGTCGAGAATTCGGTATCAGCGGCACCGGTTTCCTGCAGAATCTTGAACGTGACATTCACGTTCCCGGTGTTCTGGGTGAACCCGTCGAGGTCATGGCCGTTGGCCACGCCCGCCTGATCCCACTCAAAGCTTTCGCGCACGGTCTCGGTCGACGAGGGCGGTGTTTCACCGGCATTGTCGCCATAGATCACATCATTGCCCGAACCACCGTCGATGCTGTCGTTGCCCGAACCACCAACCAGAAGGTCGTCGTCGTCACCCCCGTTGATGGTGTCGTCACCGCCCTGACCATAGATCGTGTCGTTGCCTGCGTCGCCGTTCAGGAAATCGGCGCCCGCACCCTGTGCTGCGGTTGCTTCGCCGTCGGTGCCTTCGATGGTTTCAAAGGTTTCGACGATGCCGATGTCGGAAATGTAGATGTTCGACTGGCCATGGCCGTCGCCTGCGTGGATCACTTCGATCCGGCTGACGGGGCCGGTGATTGTGACGGTCACCGACGCGTCTGCATCGGTGCGTGCATCCTGGTGGTCGTCATTGGCGGTGATGGTGTTGTTGCCACCCACGGACAGACCGGAACCGGCCTGAAAATCAACCGGGATAAGCGTGCCATCGGGCCCATAAGCCAGCACGCGGACATACCCCACATCGGCATCGATGTCGGTGATGTTGAACCGAACCTGATCAACCGCCTTGTCAAAGCCGATCTTGTAGGTGCCGCTTTCACCGTTGTCCGCTTCGGACTCCAGGCTGGAACGGGTGTTGATGCTGTCCTTGAGACCGCCAACGTAAATGGCTTCGTTGTCAAACTCGGTTTCAAGACCGTTCGAGTGCCACGAGGGACGCGGCGGCGTTTTCACGGTCACTTTGACGCCACCAACCTGTTGGGTCAGCGTCATGTTTTCCAGATCGTCGCCGTCGTCGACCTTGCCATGCCATGATCCATCGGGATCGGGCAACTCGCTCCAGCGGAACATGTTCTCGTCGCCGGTGGTCTTGCCGATGGTGCCGCCGGTATAGCCGCTGTCACCATAGATCAGGTCGTCGCCGGTGCCGCCGTATACAGTGTCGTTGCCCGCGCCTGCATAAACTTCGTCATCGTCTGCGCCCGCATAGACCTTGTCGTCTCCGCCCCGCGCATCAACGATATCCTGATCACCGGTGTCCGTGCCGATGATCGCATCGTTGTTGTCAATCTTGTCGCCTTCCGGGTCACCGGTATAGGCCGCGTTGATCACGTTGGCATTGTTGTCACCGTCCACCACGCCGTCGCGTGTGGTTTTCTCGGGCGTCTTCGGGTCCACGGGAGTCTTCGGATCATAAAAAAATGTCATCAGTGTATTTCCTCTAAAGGCGTGGCGCACGCCAATGCCGCACCGCCGCGGACTAACCAAACTCGAACCCTTTAAAGAACGATTCCTGCATCGGTCGGGCGACCCGCGCAGAAACACACAAATGATGGGAAGATGACCTGACACACAGGTTCAGTCGCCAAGGAGAGACCTTGACCACATTGCGTATACGGTGTTGCGGCAGCAACCCGGCGGACGCACATCTTCCACACCGAAATTTGGTGTGCCTCAGTGCGGTCGCCCCCGTGACCTACAGACATCGCCCCCCAGTTGGGCAGGATCAGTCATACAATTGCCAATGGGGCGAACAAAGGAAAAAATGTCCGTAAATTCGCAACATTGCTGCATTTTAAACAAAGTTGAGGCGCAATTCAGCCAGAAGTTGTGCAGGCCTTTGCCCAGATTGTTTCCGCGAGAGATCGCAAAATTCAATGTTTCTTGCCCCTGAAACACGTGAAAACAGACAAAACCCAAGAAGTCCGTTTCCAATACAGAAACAACACGCATCCCTCAGGTTGTGCCTAGTTTTTGCCCTAATTTATCGATGACCAGGACCGCGCACGTTCCCAAACCGGAACCAATTGTGTCCTAAATGAGATTTTGGCTCAAATTGGCCAATAAAGCAGCTTATCGGACCGATTCGTCCCCGCATTCAAGGGGGTGGCCGTTGCCACGACGCCTGTTCAGCGACTGTGCGTTTGTTCGCAGGGGGTACATAGGCGTTGATCCTCTGGCAGACGATCTGCCCCCCTACGATAAGCCGCCTCTGCGGCAGTTTTGGATAGGCAAACCACCTGATCTGCGGGAAAAGGTCCACGTGTTACCTGTGACAGAGGGAATAGGAATTTGCGCAAGTTGACGGGTGCCTGTCTTGTTGGACTTGGAGGGTGTTTCGCCAGTGCCGCAAACGCGGGCTGTCCGGATGGGCTGGAAATGTTCACCTCCTGCCAGATTGCGGATCGCGACACAGAGGTCATGGTCTGTTCGGACAACCAGGTTGCGACCTATCGCTATGGACCCATTGGCGGCGCGCCCGATCTGTTTCTTTCGGAACCGGTGGCGCTGGTGGATTTCGAACCCTGGTCCGGTTCGGGGACGGCCATACACGAGCGGGTCACATTCTACAAAGACGGCTTCAGCTATGAAGTTGGCGGCGGTTTCGAGCGGCCCTTCTCGGACGAGGAGATGCAGCTTGGTCCCCGGCATTTCGGATGGGTCGAAGTCGCCCGCAACGGCGAGGTCCTCAGTCGGCTTGAGTGTATCCCGGAAACGGTGAGCTACGGGTTCGGCGATGGAGGGCTTTATGCCGCCAAAGTGGCCGCGGGGCTTGTTTGGGACGACCGATCTGCAACATGGATCGCGGCGGCACCCGCACAGGCGTCACAACGCGCGCCCCAAGCCCGCCTGCGGGACGGCGGTCACTGATGACCAGCAAAGGAATTCGCCCTTGGGCGCGTCGCGATGGGCGCTTCGCTGACCTCACTTGGCAAACTTGGCCCCCCCGAAGCAAGCGGCACGTTCCTGGCTGTTGAAGAACTGGATCGAATGACGCTTGCGGGTCTGGAAATCGACCTGCTCGGAGACCTGCAACTCAGGGACAGCCGCGCAGGGGGCATCACCGAGGCCAAAGCCTGATCGCCCCCTATTCACTGCGACACGCCGCCCAGCACACCCAGCGATCGACCACGGATATTTATGCGCGCGGCCGGTCTGAGGCGGCCAACAAAGTGATTCAGATGAGGGCGAAGCGGTGATCTGTGAGAACGAAAAAGCACCCATCGGTGACAAAGGTGGTAACACTCCGATAACACCGATGTTTGTGTTCCCCTGTGAGGCCCCCGATTTCTGCAACAAAATCAGGGTGGTACCCAAGGCCGGACTGACCTTAGTTGGGAAAATTGCTTTGTTTTCAACCTAGGGGTGTCCCAAAGCAACCGTCATTAGACTTCATAAATATCAACAACTTATGACCGACGTGTCCCACGATCTTTTGCTGAACGTGGTTCAAAAATCTTGCTTTGGGACATAGTCAACTTGTCTCATACTCGGCCTTCAAGGGCGGAGAGCAGACCTTTGCTGCGTTTAGGTGAACGTCAGCTAAGCAGGAAAATTGGCAAACGCTCAGGTGACAAAAAGCAATCTTGACTCAAGCTATACATATCTACAATTCTAGATTTATGGATAAGAATCACGCTCTCGACGCTTTCGCTGCACTCAGTCAGGCCATTCGCCTCGATGTATTCCGTCTCCTCATCAAGGCTGGCGAGACTGGCATGTCCGCTGGCGACATCGGCCAGACCCTCAATGTCCTTCAAAACACGATGTCGAACAACCTCGCGATACTGGCGCGGGCGGGTCTGATCCGAAGCGAGCGCGAGGGACGCAGTATTCGCTATTTTGCCGACATGGAGGGAATGCGCGGCTTGCTTGCGTTCCTGATGGAGGACTGCTGCGGAGGCCGCCCGGAAATGTGCCAACCCGTTATCAACGAACTCGCTTGCGCCTGTTAGGAGACAGACATGAACAAGGACATCTTCAACGTTTTGTTCCTTTGCACTGGAAATTCTGCCCGTTCGATTATGGCGGAAGCCATCATGAATCGGGAAGGGATGGGAAAATTCAGAGCATTTTCCGCTGGATCACGGCCAGGTCCGACACCGCATCCCTACACGATTGATCTCCTGCATGGCCTTAACCATGACACAAGCATCGCGCGATCAAAAAGCTGGGATGAATTTGCAGGCCCCGATGCGCCGCAAATGGATTTTGTGTTTACGGTTTGCGATAATGCTGCGGCTGAGGAGTGTCCCTTTTGGCCCGGCCAGCCGATGACCGCACATTGGGGAATGCCTGACCCCGCAGGCGTTGAAGGTCCGGAAGCCGTCAAACGGCTGGCCTTTTCGGAAACCTATCGGATGCTCCGCAGCCGGATTTCCATCTTCGTCAGCCTGCCGCTTGGCGCGCTTGATCGGATGGCTCTCCAGCGCAACCTCGACGAGATTGGCCGTTCTGCCGCCCACGCCAATTAACCCCCCACTTTTCTGAAAGCCTGACATGACTGATACATCGCTTCCCGCTGCGGCGGGCTTGGGACCTTTTGAACGTTGGCTCTCCATCTGGGTAACATTGGCAATTGGCGCAGGGCTATTGCTTGGAAACTTGTTTCCGGGTGTGTTTGCTGCACTCGCTGCGCTGGAGATCGCTTCAGTCAACCTACCCGTGGCGGTGCTGATCTGGGCCATGGTCTATCCTATGATGGTCGGTGTGGACTTTGGTGCGCTGCGTCAAGTGGGCGATAAGCCGAAAGGACTGGTTGTTACACTGGTGGTGAACTGGTTGATCAAGCCGTTCACGATGGCAGCACTCGGTGTGCTGTTTTTCAGCTACGTCTTTGCAGGCCTGATCCCGCCAGATGACGCCCAAGCCTATCTCGCGGGCGTGATCTTGTTGGGTGCTGCGCCCTGCACCGCGATGGTGTTTGTCTGGTCGAACCTGACGCGCGGCGACGCCACCTATACGCTGGTGCAAGTCAGTGTGAACGATGTCGTCATGGTCTTTGCCTTTGCGCCCATCGTGGCCTTCCTGCTTGGGGCGACGAACATTGTCGTGCCTTGGGACACCCTGCTGTTGTCGGTTGGCCTCTATGTCATGTTGCCGCTGTTGGTCGGATACATGACGCGAAAGCGTCTGATCGCCAAGGGCGGCGAAGCGGCTGTCGATACCTTCAAATCGCGCGTTCAACCGTTCTCGATCATCGGCTTGCTGGTTACTGTCGTGCTACTCTTTGCTTTTCAGGGGGAAGTGATCCTTGAGCGCCCACTCGTGATCGCCCTGATTGCCGTGCCGCTCTTAATCCAGTCCTATGGCATCTTCTTTTTGGCCTACGGTGCTGCGCGAGCTTGGGGCATTCCCTTCAACGTCGCGGCACCCTGTGCCCTCATCGGCACCTCCAACTTCTTCGAACTGGCCGTTGCCGTCGCGATCAGCCTGTTCGGCCTGGGGTCTGGGGCTGCGCTGGCAACAGTCGTCGGTGTGTTGGTCGAAGTGCCGGTGATGCTGTCGCTCGTCGCATTCGCAAACAGAACTCAGCACTGGTTTTCCTCCGGAAAGGATTCAGCATGACCGTCGTTATTCATCACAATCCTGATTGCGGCACGTCCCGCAACGTCCTGGCCATCATCGAAGCTTCGGGCGAGACGCCCGTGGTCATCTCCTATCTCGACACGGGCTGGACCCGTCCGCAGCTGTTGGCACTGTTTGCCGCTGCGGATTTGACACCGCGTACAGGACTACGGACAACAAAATCTCCAGCCAAGGAAATGGGGCTGCTCGATCCGTCAGTAGACGACGACGCGTTGTTGGCAGCGATGCTGGAGCATCCCGTTTTGGTGAACCGTCCTATCGTTTGCTCCCCCAAAGGCACCCGGCTTTGCCGACCAAGCGAAGCGGTACTGGATCTTCTCGACCACCTGCCACCTGGCCCAATGACGAAAGAGGATGGTACGCCGTTAATTGACGCGGAGGGAAACCGAGTTGGCTGATACCCCAAACCTTGACGAAGAGCACATCCAAGCCCCTGACAGGGATCGCTTGCTGAGTTCTGCACGGGCTGAGCACGCCCCACGGATTCTGCTGCTTTACGGTTCGCTCCGGGGCCGGTCATTCAGTCGGTTGATGACCGAGGAAGCGGCTCGCATACTTAGGCGATTGGGAGCCGAAACGCGTACCTATTGCCCATCTGGCCTGCCGCTGCCGGATGATGCAGAGGACCTTCATCCAAAGGTGAAGGAGCTGCGTGATCTCGTCACCTGGTCCGAAGGAATGGTCTGGTGTTCACCAGAACGGCACGGTGCCATGACTGGCATCATGAAAACGCAGATCGACTGGATTCCACTCTCTCTTGGTGGTGTGCGGCCGACGCAGGGCAAGACGCTGGCCGTCATGCAGGTCAGCGGTGGCTCACAAAGCTTCAATGCCGTGAACCAGCTCCGCATCCTCGGGCGCTGGATGCGCCTCTTGACGATCCCGAACCAGTCCTCCACTCCGAAAGCATTTCTGGAGTTTGACGGGGCTGGCCGTATGAAGCCGTCGCCATTCTATGACCGGGTGGTTGATGTCATGGAAGAACTCATGAAATTTACGATTCTGGCCAGAGACAGCAAGGATTACCTGTTGGATCGCTACAGCGAGCGAAAAGAAAGCGCCGAGGAGTTGTCAGTACGCGTAAATCAGAAAGCTATCTGATCGGTTCATTTCAAGTCAGCCCCGCCAGGACAATCTAAGCCTCAGAATGTCGCAATGTTCCGTAGGTGGACTTTTACTACGTAGAGCGACAATGTCGGCTTCGGGACGTTCGCGTCAATCGGCACCATGGGCGGATTCCGGAAGTTCGCCGCAAGTGCGAACTCGCCTGAGATCCACCGCGGAAGCGGACATTCCACCGGACACGGATAGCCTCCTTCCTATTGAGGCGGCACCAAGCATAAAACCATCCGCAGGAACCTTCTTTGCAACGCCCAACCTGTCAATTTCGCATTCCTGGTCACCTAATTGCCATGTTCCCGTTTCAGAATGGAACGGACTTAGGCAGATTTGCCTCATTCAGCTACTTCGCGCTAAGGTTGGGTACTAATTCAGCTTCACAGGTGGATCTCAGAGAGGAAATGCAAAATGCGTAGAGCACAGAAAAAACCTGCACCCCGTGCCATCTTTTGGATTGCGGCAGCGCTGATTGTCTCGGTTTTCTGTGCCGCGGTGTTCGTGGCTTACATTGTCACGCAGCGTAGCAATCTGGCGCAGCAGCGATTGCGACATGACATCGTTCTGCGCGGTGCTGATGCCATCGGTCTTAGCTTTAACACAGCCCTGAAACGGGAGTGGGACAGTCTTCACGCCGTTGCCCGCAATATCAGTAATTCCAGCAAGGAAGAGATTGATGATTTTGTGGATGCAGTGGCACAGACCGGGGGGCAGGTTGCGTGGGCGGGTGTTGCTGATCTGGACGGCCGAATTAAATCGGGCTCGAACCGTTTGCGTGAGGGAGAGGTCGTGAGTGAGCGTCGCTGGTACCGCGAGGGACTGCGCCAGGCCAATGTAGGAAATGTCTATACCAGCGACTTCCTTGAACGTGACGAAAACCATAGAAAGCAATCTCTACTCAACCTCTCGACGCCGGTTCTGGATGAGGAAAGTGGCGAGGTTACGGGGGTACTTGTCTACAGTCTTCGGATGGCTTGGGTGCAAAACTTTCTTATCCGTGCGCGAAAACAGTTGAACATTGATGTGGTGGTGCAGAACCGGGAGGGGGAAACGCTTGCAGACACCCGCGAGACGGCGCACAGCCTTCCCGAAGCTGCAATAGTTCAGGCCAAGCTGGGGCGAGATCTAGGCAACACCTTCTACCTGCTCGACAAGACGGACGGGCTTTATGCCTTTTCCCCGAACTTCGTTAGCGATGAACTTCCGGACTTCGGCTGGCGGGTCTTTGCTGTTTTGGATTCGAGTAATTTGATCGACGTTATGCCGCAATTGCTTCGCACCTCTGTTGTCGCAGTTTTGTTCGCGGCGGGCTTTGTTTTAATCGTTACATTGTTGGTTGCACGTATCGTGCTGAGCCCACTGCAAGACTTGACCAGCACCGCAATAGCTATGGCGGAAGGCGACTTTGAATACCCGCTGGAAAGCCGAAGCTCGCGCGAAGCGATCGCGCTATCCCAAGCTCTGACGCGAATTCAGGGCACCCTAGCGTTGCATGCGAAACTGAAAGCATATCAGGAAACTCACTCGCGGCGAGCCATGCCAAGTGGCGCAGAAGTGACCCCACTCAGAGATGGAGATACCTCAGACCAAAACTCTGACGAACCTTGGCACCAAAAGAAGACGAGGAGAAAAACGTGAGCAAGACGGGCTATACAATGCAGTTCAGGGCTCACCCATCTTGGTATGCCAGACGAAACGACAACACGACGTATACGCGATTGTCACTGGCCATACCTTTGCTGTGCCTCGCGAGCAGTGCAGCACAAGCAGACGGCACTTTTTTCCAGCTTGATCTGGGCGCGCCTACTGCGGACGCCGTGCTGGCTGCGACGCGGGGCAAGATGAGCTATGGTGCGAACTATTCAAACTATGAGAGCGGCTGGAGCGCCGGTATCCATGTCACTCGCGATTTCGCCATCGAGGATTTTGGGACCTTGAAAATCGGTCCCAGCCTCGGCACCAGTGATGAAGTGAAACGCATTAAACTTGGCGGAAAAATAATTTTAGAGCGCTATCAACCAACCAACTTTGGGTTTTTATTCCTATCGGCTCAATACAATACGAATGAGAATGACTGGTTTACCCTTGCCCAGATCGGCAACGCACAGGGTCTGTCCGTCGATCTCACCGCGGGTGGCAGCGACAATTACTCCGAACAATCCGTTGCGGTGAACTATCGCCTAAACGGCGGGCCAACCAGTTTTCGCGGGGGGTACCGCTTTGATGCGAAGGAAGTTTTTATTGGGGTGTCCGTCAACACATACTGAGCTTATCAGTGTCGCCTGATCCCAAAGCCACGAAAGATGTCACGGACCAGGTTCCTCATTTTGACTTCGTTGACCCCCGGCTCATGGCCATCGGCGTAGAATTTAACGAAGAATGCTTCGCGCTGCGCTTCCGTTGGCAACAATTGGAGACGCGCCCCGTCTGCAACTTCTGATATGGCGTAGGTTTCAATGCGCCCCGGGATGCTCTCGATCACCAAATGTCCACGGGACTGAATGGGGATCGAGAGGCCGCGAATACGCACCGTGTCCAT
Organism: Pseudosulfitobacter pseudonitzschiae; assembly: GCF_900129395.1. Lineage (GTDB taxonomy): Bacteria > Pseudomonadota > Alphaproteobacteria > Rhodobacterales > Rhodobacteraceae > Pseudosulfitobacter > Pseudosulfitobacter pseudonitzschiae. Next base: position 421,770 of record NZ_FQVP01000005.1, on the reverse strand, counting down.
AGTCAGAGACGTAATCCAAAGCTCGTGATGACGCCCATCGGTCGAAAAGACCGCGCGTTCCGGCTTGTCGCTGACGTGCAGCTCTTTGCGCGGGCGCTCCACACAGGCAAGACATGTCACGGCCAATACCGCTAGATTGTACAGGCTCCAAAAAAGGATGACCCATTTCCCGTCACCGGAAGAAAAGGTGGCGTATTGGTCGAAGATGATCCCAAGAAGCAAGCCGATAAGCGTTAGCAAAAAGCCAATTAGAAACGGCATCATCAGGCGCCACTGCACCACCACTTTCGAGCGGTCTCCGCCTTTGGCAGTCACCGAAAATGGGTGCCCATGCGGCTTGAACAATCCTGTAAAGGCAGCACGGCTGATCGGGATCGCACCCAGAAGCTGACTGACATCGTTCAGGATTGGCACAACCATACCACGGGTCAGAAAGTTCAGTGTGATGAGGATCCAGAAATAATAGGATCCGAAATAGCTGATCACATCAGGCAACCGTGCATTGACGACGATGATGTCGAAAAACCAGTAAAGGAGTGGAAAGATGATGGCCGCGATGCGGAACGGATAGGTGGTTGTCCAAAACAGGATCGAATCCAGAACGCTCCATCGGTCACGCAGCCGCAGGTTGTTTGCCGACAGCGGTCCGAGGGAAGATCGCGCAATCTGCATCAGGCCAAGGCACCAGCGCGCGCGTTGGGTCACATACTCCTTCAGCCCTTCCGGTGCGAGACCTTCGGAGAGTGGCTCTGAGAGGTAAACAGATCGCCAGCCATCGTTTTGAAGCGCGAGTGTCAGCATAAAATCTTCAGTTACGGATTCGGTGTTGAACCCGCCGATCTCGCGGAGGGCACGCCAGCGGCAGACCGAGGATGTGCCGCAGCAAAAGGCAATGCCCCAGCCATCCCGAGAGGGCTGCATGTGGTCAAAGAAGAAACGTTGTTCATCGGGATAGGACCGCCCGACATTGAAGTTATGCTGGATCGGGTCTTGGTTGAAAAAGTGCTGTGGAGTCTGGACCAGACCAACTTCGGGGTCATGAAACAGCGCCAGCGTCCGGGATAAAAAGCCCCGATGTGGCACAAAATCGGCGTCGAGCACGGCCACGAAGTCAGGAGGGATTACATCCTCGGCCAGACGGTCCAGCGCGTGGTTGATATTACCGGCTTTCTGCCCTTCATTGGTCGGGCGGCGCATGTAGCGCACCTCCAGCTCTTCGCAGAAATGACGCAGCCAATCCCGCCGGTTGTCGTCGCAAACGATAATTTCCTTGTTCTGATGCCGCAGGAACTTTGCACCGACGATGGTCCGTTCGAGGATTTCCTTATCTTCGTTATAGGTGGCGATCAGGATCGCCACCCGCGGTTCTTGCCGACCCCACCAGCCTGCATGGGCGTCGGCCTCCTTGCTGCGCAATTTGTAGCGCGACAGGATCAGAAAGGCGCTGAGTGACCCGACGATTGAAAAGGCTTCAAGCCCGAAGAGAAGCCAGCTTCCGACCATGTCGAGACTGAGTTCGGGGGGCGCTAGCGTCTGTGTGGCCCGCCACCACATATAGCGCAGGGCAAGAATACCAGCGACGCCAAGCAATAGCGCACGATGCCAGTGTTTCAGAGGGTCGACAAAGAGCGGTATCAGTGTCCCGACACCGACCACCAAAAGAAGGTGCATGGCGGCCGAGCCCAATTCACCAAGATGCGGAAAGGGCAGCATCAATCCAGCATAGCCCGGAACCAATTGAGGGGGCGCTCATCAAAAAATGCGCGTCCGGTGCGCCCGATGGCGCAACCGCGCTCGCTATCCGCAGTCAGTTCCGGCACCAACAAAGCGACGTCATAACGTTCAAGGTGCTTTTGGGAAGGTGCAACTGCGAGGCTCTGGTAGATAGACGCCGCACCGGCCCCCGCCAGACGGGCGACGGTGCCCTCAAAGACTTCTTCTCTTCCAGTCAGGCGAAATGAAGCGGCTTCGCCAATTTGTAGCGAATTGAATACACGCTCGGTGACAGAAAGCGAGACAAAGGTCGCATCACAGTTCACCAGTCTGAGGATCGGATCGCCTCGCTGCACGTTGATGCCATCGGATTGAAGCACCTCCCAGTAAAGTCCGTTGACTGGAGAGGTTATTTCTCTACCGCCTGCCGCGTTCACAAGCAGATTTTCGCGCTGACTGCGCGTGGTGATTGCCCTAAGCCTCCTTTGCGCTTCCGCAAGCCCATTCTGGAGCTGCGAAATAACGGTTTTCAATTCTGTTGCGCGCTGCTGGGCATTGGGAGAATCGTTGTATCCGTCGCCGAGGAAAACTCCAGCGCGCGCAGTATCAAGGGCAATCTGCAACACTTCGACCCGTTCACGAGCGTGATCGAGGATCAGCGGCACCAGCCCCGGCTCCATAGGAATGCGGCCTGGCAGCTCTCCCACAAGCGAGAGAATCTCTTGATCTGTGTTCTCTGGCAGTTCGCCTCCCTCCAAAATGGCAAGCCGGATACGGGCGTGTTCGAGACGGGTGCTCAGCTCTTTCAGCCGCGCCACGCGGAAAGTTTCGACACGGTCCAGCAGGCTAGTCCGTAGCGCCTCAGTGCTTTTCAGATCCGCTTCAAGGCGGGCGATCTCTGCCTCAATGAAGCTCTGTTCCATTCGCAAATCGTTCAATCGAATGTTGTCGACCAGCGGATCGTCTATAGAGGCAAGCGTCTCACCCTTTTGTACGCGTGCGCCAAACGGGAGGTTGGGTAGCGTAAGGTCACCGGCTGTATCGGCGCGAACTGTCACCACCGGCGCATTTACAAAGGCGTTGGCACTCGCTCCGGCCATTTGCTCGGCGATGATGACCCATAGCGCCACCGCGATAAGAAAGATACTAATGATCAGGCGTAGCAGCTTCATGCGGTCTCTCCAGCTTCAGATTTAATCTACGAAAGGTTGTACCCTTGTATGGACCGCATGGCGACCCTAGGCAAACCAGCAGTGAACAGCATCGTACAATCAGAAAATGGCGATTATTTGCCTTCCCGCCATGCGATTTGCGCCAGAAGTGCAAGTGTATCCGCATAGTAGCCCTGACCGGGATTTGGCAAGGTGGGGGGTCTGCCCGCAGCAAGATCCGCTACCGCACGAAAGCCAGCTGCATCACTCTGGACGAGCATTTTCCCCGAAGAGTCTGTAACTGTTGCCACATGCCGATCCAGCATGGCAGCCGCAAAACGGGTACTAACGATTTGCATCGCGGGATGGGCCGCGCGCCCAGACCAAAAGAGATAGAGCGGAAGGCGTAGTGCATCCCAGCCAAAATTGTTCGAAAGGTTTAACGCGGGTTTGATGCCGCCTGGGGTCACGTTGATCCAGTCCCGCAACGCGTTTGGAGTGATCAACAAACGCTCCCCATGGGCGGCCGCACGCAAAAGTTCAACCTCGCCTGTCGCGTCGCCTAGCTCAATAAGCGCCCGAATCATATAATAGGAGGGGTTCAGAATGACCGAGTTTCCGTCCGCGGTCGTGTGGCTTGCGGGTTTAAGCAGCAACTCAAGCGGCGCACGTGGGTCGGGAGCAAGGCATTTTTCGACAAGTGCGCGGCATATCGGCGCGATTTTATCCTCATGCCCAAGCCACCCTGAATCGCGGCTGGCACGCAACAGCGTCCAAGCGCGTAAAAGGTCCCCATCGGTTGCATTCCTGGTATCCGCGAGCCCGTCTAGTTGCCATTTCCAAGCCATTAGCCCGTCCGCCCGAATCCCTAGCTTGGCTTGGGTCCAGGTCTCGATCAGATTAAATGCCGTTCGATCGCCAAACGCCTGCGCGAGCAAAAGTCCGTAGGCTTGGCCTTCGGAATGGCTGATTCCGCCATTCCCGTCATCGACCACGCGGCCATCACTCGCGAGGTAGTTGCTTTTCCAGCGGTTCCACGCATCCACTAGCCATTGCTGACCCCAAGCAGGTAATGCAGCCAAGCTCGGCAAAGCCAGTAACAAGTGGCGTCTATTCATGGATCAACTCGATGATGGACTATAACGTGTTGGCGCTTTTGCCAGACCAATCAGAATGTAAAGCGTAAGGAGTGCGGTATTCAATCACAACCAGCCCAATATACTGCTTGTGCAGCGAATGGCGGCAATGCGGCTCTTTGGAAAGTACGGCCGAAGCCGCTGCATTTGCGCCTCCGTCAGCCAATAAAGATTGCTCATCATATCCCCCTAAAACTGGGGGCCGTGAATCATGACAGCGCCACAAGCTCAATCAGTTAATGGGTCCTGACCCTGGCATGGCTGCCTATGCAGCCGCCAAGGCGGGGCTGATTAGTATGACTCAAGTGCTCGCTGCAGAACACGGCGCAGAGAACATTCGGGTCAATGCGCTCCTGCCAGGAGGCACAATGACCGCCATGGCAGGAGATGATCCCGGCTTTCATGAGGTCGTGCGCGGCCTTCATGCGTTAAAACGGATGGCTGACCCGTCAGAAATTGCGCAGGTCGCATTATTCTTGCTTTCCGAGAGCGCATCCTTTGTGACCGGTAGCGCCATAGTCGCCGACGGTGGAAACTCGATTAACAAATTTTAGGCATAGCAGAGCGGACGTTGACCTTCTAAGTGTTGATGTCCGCTTTGACCGTTCAACCGATCTTCACCCGTTAAAAATGCTGCAAGATGAAGCAATGGCCGGTTTGGTGAAGCTGCGCCGCAGAGGTGACCATCTTGGCGAATGTCCGGTCCGGGCCGTTCGCGTCGGTGGGATGACCCTCTACACGAAAGGCGGAGAGCGCTTACTCTTCGCGAACTGACTAATGGTTGGCTATGCGCAGAAAGCACCCTTTCCAAACCTAGCCCAGTAACCTAACCAACGCACGATTTTCGCCGCGCTATCGCAACCAAAAGCTGCCGCTCGTCCTAAGTGCAGCATGAAACTAGCGTGGTGTGACAGGGGAGCGGACAAACCTGGCTTTCGTAAAGTCAGACAAAATGTCCGCGACTCTTGTCATTTTCGATAGAGCCGTACCGGGCTTCCATCTGCGCGAGCGATGATGCCTTTTGCTTCAAGATCGAGCTGTACCGTTTTCAGCCACCAGCCCGCTTTAGCGCCGCCCGGAAACAGGCTCTGGTCCAGATGCGGCAACAAGGCCGCTTTGGCCTCGGCCACTTTAAGGCCCGGCGGGTCTTTCGGCAAAATCGGAAGAAACGCCGCCTGCATCGCCTCGTATTTGGCGCGGTCGAGCCGAGTGGTGCGGCCAGGCGTATTCGGGTTTTCAACTTCAATCTTGTCGTCAGACATCGAGCACTCTCCTTACATCAGCGACGGGCGGGTTGCGAAAACCCATGCAGATCCATGCCCACAGCAGTCGCGCCATAAACCCGGTCGACTGGGTAGCGGCATTGGGCAGATCATCGGGCAACTTATCCGGGGCGTCGCGGGTCATGGTGCGCAGATCCGGCCCTGGGGCGGCGCCATCGGGCCACTGGGCGGCATAGAGGCTAAGCCAATGACCGCCCTTGAACTGCAGCCAAATCGGGCTGTTGCAGCATGTCGCGACGATCCGCTGTGTGCCCGATTGCGGAGTCAGCCTGAACGCGGCAAGATGTTCCAGCCCCCGCTGCAGCACTGCCCGATCCTTGCGTTGCACGACAAAGCGGGTGCCCCCGTTCGGCTCCGTGATCGCCACGCCCAGGCGGTCAGCCGCCGTGCGACAGGAGGTGCAATGGCATTCTGCGACCAGTATCGGCGGCCCGGAAAGCGAAAGCGCCACGGCGCCACAGGTGCAGGTGATCTCAGTCATTCGGATACACCATCGAATGCGGCGCGCATGGCGGCGATGTCGATCTTCGTCATCCCTATCATGGCGGCCTGCGCGCGCCCCGCGGCGTCTCGGTCGGGATCGGACAACATATGCGTCATGGCCGTCGGCACAATCTGCCAATGCACGCCAAAACGGTCACAAAGCCAGCCGCACCGTCCTTCGCTGCCGTCTTCGCTCAGGGCCTCCCAAAGCCGGTCGGTTTCGGCCTGGTCGAGCGTAGCCACCGAAATTGAATGATCGTGTTGTGGCGCAAAAGTCTCGTTCCCGTCCATGAGCATGTATCGCGTGCCCATGCAGGTCCACAGAACCATCGACATGTTCGGCCCAATAGGCTGTACAAAGTCGACCGAGGTTTCGGGAAGCGTCGCCGCATAAAAGCGGGCGGCGTCTTCGGCCCCTTCTTTGAGAAAGATACACAGGCGGGAGTTCGGTCGGTCAGTCATCGTGGATCTCCTGAATAGGCGACCGCATGGACGCCGAACAGGCAGCGGACATAGCGGTCGAGGTGGTCCAGAGCGTCTCGTGCGAGCTCAGGGTCATTGCCAGCTTTGGCAAGGATGAAACCGCCCTGAATGACGGTCTGAAAATGGCGAGAGAGGGATTGTGGCGTCCAACCATCCGGTGAGATGCCCCGCACTTCGATCGCCGCCGCGATATCGGCTTCGAGCGTTTCGGCATGGCCGAAGATGCTGACACCGGCCGCGTCGCGGATCTCCGGCGCGGTCGCATGAACCTCTTGCACCAGAGTGCCAACAAGACAGGTGAATTCCGGTATGTCGTTGGTGATCATCGCGCGACGGAAGGCGATATAGGCCAAGACGCGATCAAATGGATCGCTTGGCGCATGATAAGGCGCACCCTCGAAGAAAGCGCCCGTTGTGTCCGTCCAGAAATTTGCTGCGGCGACGCCGAGCGCGTCCTTTGATTTGAAATGATGGAAAAACGCCCCTTTCGTCACCCCAGCTGCCTTGCAGAGATCGTCGACGGTCGTCGCGGCGAATCCTTGCTTCCGCACGATGTCGCGGGCCGCTTCCAGCAGCCTGTTTCGGGCATCCCCGCGTTCTGGAGCATGTTTCGTTGGACGTGACATAGAATATACATACCAACCAGTTGGTATTATGTCAATTCGAGCAAACAACTGTGCCTGCAGAAGTCATAGAGTGATCGTTCCGGCGATGCGCAGCATTTGACGTTTTGGGCTTATTCCGTTGGAACACTCGACTACACAGGAACGAGCCGGTCCTAACGCATCAGAGACTGTGAAGCGCCTCCATCCTTTGCGCAGCGTTCCGTGAGCTGAGGCCTGTCCACTGAAAGGCGCGCTCTTTGGTGAGCGGCGCCTTGCGAGTCTTCGGTCACGCCTTGCGCGGAACCATCGCATGTGTCCTGACTGAAGTCCCCGGTCCGGCCCCTGTCACCGCTACAGGCTTGCGCCATCGAATTTCTGTGTGAACAGGCATGCAAAAATGGCTCTGTCGCGCATTTGGTGCAGTTGAGTTGCCAGAACGCTATATCTCGGCTAACTTGATGGAGATTGCCGATGGGTTCATGGTTTTCGCGACGAGATTTTCTACCGGCAGGGTTGAAGGCCGGCCAGATTGAGCTTGATGGCAACAGGATCCGGGTCCACGCACGTTCCCTGGATGCCTCGGCAGCATGTCCCCGCTGCGGCGCGGTCTCTCGTCATGTCCACAGCAAGTTTTGGCGTCGGCCAGCCGATCTTCCCGCCCATGGCCGAGAAGTTGAACTGGTGCTGCTGGTTCGTCGATTTCGTTGCCGCGCTGTAGGTTGCCCAACGAAGATTTTTTCTGAACGGTTCCCGCCTGATGTCACGCGGCCACATGCGCGCCGGACGTCACGCTTGCAGGAACTGGTGCGTCACATCGGCATTGCTCTCGGTGGGCGCCCCGCGCAGGCGCTTGCCGGACGGCTTTTGCTACCGGTGAGCAAAGACACGTTCCTGCGCAGCGTTCGGGCGAAGACCGAGGGGGCTGTCGCGGACCCCCGCGTGGTGGGTATCGACGACTGGGCATGGCGGAAGGGACAGCGCTACGGTACGCTGATCTGCGATCTCGAACGGCGGAAGGTCATCGATCTGCTCCCCGACCGGGAGCCCGCCACTGTAGAAGCGTGGCTCCGCGCGCGTCCCGGGATCGAGGTTGTTGCCCGTGATCGCAATGGTGGCTACGGCGGTGCCACCGCGCGTGCCCTGCCGGACGCGGTTCAAGTCGCGGATCGTTGGCATCTGTTAGAGAATGCAAGTGCCGCCTTCCTGGCCGCCGTGCAGCGGAACATGCCAGCCATTCGCAAGGCTATCGGGGTAGCGACCCTCGATCCGAGGCTTTTGACGGCAGCGGAAAGGCTGCAATTCGAGGGTTTTCAAAGGCGCCAGCAGACCAACCACATGGTCCGCCGAGTGGCAGACGAGGGTGTTCCCATCAAACGGATCGTGCGCCTGACCGGGCTGAGCCGCGGCTTGGTCCGCCAGATCACCAGCGGTGAGCGAGAAGATGTTTTCCGCATCCGCGAGAGCAGCTTGACCGCTTGGTTGCCTCGGCTGGAACGGGAGTGGAGCGGCGGATGCCGTAATGGCGCAGAACTCTGGCGCCGGTTACGGGATGATGGATTTCAAGGCAGTCTCCGGGTCGTCGGCGAGTGGGCAACACGTCTGCGCCGCGCCGAACAAGCGGTGCCGTCCGGAACAAGAAAGTCGCCACCTGCCCGAACGATTGCGCGGCTCCTGACCATGGGACGAGATCATCTGACCCGTGCCGATGCAATCCAGGTCGCGCGGATCGAAGCGGCGCTACCAGCTCTGGCAACCGCCCGGGAACTGACCTACCGATTCACTGACATGGTGCGAAACGCCCGTGAGAATGCCCTGGCCGCCTGGCTCGACGAAGCCGAGGACAGCATGCTCTCATCCTTCGCGCGTGGCCTTCGTAGCGACCAGGCCGCAGTTGCTGCCGCGCTGCGGGAGCCTTGGTCGAACGGGCAGACCGGGGGCCAAATCAATCGCCTGAAGACGCTGAAACGCCAGATGTATGGTCGCGCGAATATCGACCTGCTCAAGGCTCGGCTTGTCGCAGCATCATAGTTGAAAAGGTGCATCAACTTTGAGTCAGAGTCATTTTTGCATGCCGATAGGGGGGCAAGTTTGCGTGCCGATAGACATGCTTTTTCCCGCATAGCCGACTTTTGGCAAAAAATGCTGCAAAATGTAGACCAGACCAAATACACAAGGTTCATGACACTCTCCACCGCCCTCGTGACCGCTCTGACTGTTCTGGCGATCGCTCTGCGCAGTGCGTTTTTCACGGAATGCTTTGGGCATTCAAACACTCCTGTAATGTCAATAATTCCCGGGCGGGTCACTGGCCGGAAAGGACTCGTCGCTTTCCTCGTCCACTAAGGTCCACGTCTGGGGCGGGTTACGCATCTGTCCAGGACCGGCATTGCGCACCTGCTTTTCCTCGGAGTCCTCCTCCGCGTCGGACGGCAATTCGCCGGGTTGCTTCGTGTTCAGATCTCCCTGAGCATTGGCGTTCACATCCACACGATGCCGCCCCGCCGGATCAATCTGTTGGGCGGACTGGTTAATCGTGTTTCCGTCTCGCCTCAGCTCGTCGGGTGGAATGATCCTCTTCTTTTCACTTCTGTCTGACATGATATTTCCTTTACGTACGGCCTAAAAAAGCCGGCTCAGTTCATTTTTCGACTTCAACTTCGGGATCATCTGGCGTTATCGTTTGCGTTGGCGCACCGTCAGGCACTTTCACATCCCCGTCGCGGTATTCAGCCGGAGTCGTACTCTTACCGTGTTCATCGACGGTGGGCGCAATAACGACCAGTTCAGCCAGTACAGAATTAGCGCGACACCAAACACGGCAATGACACCCATCCCGATCAAAGGTCCACGGTGACGAGCTTTTGTTTTTCCAGATTTGTATCGGCCGGGCTCATAAAATTCCCCCTTTTTAAGATCAAGAAATCGCTCGGCTATATGCCTAAACCGTCACCGTTCTTAAAGTTCTTGTTCACCAGGCATCTTATTGGTCCAGCGGTGATAGGCCGAAGACGTGGACTGGATGGCGTTCTCTACATGACGAACACCCGACGCTGTGCATGCAATAGTCCCGGCGCGTTCCAGTTCGTCCTTGGACGACACTGTACCGGTCAATTTCACCTTGGCATCGGCAACCTCAATCGTGATTTCCGACGCATCTATGCCTTGATCCTCATCAAGCCGCCGGACCACATCTTTCTCGATTTCCCGATCAGTCGAGGTGTGGGCCTTGTCCTCACTTGCATCTTCGGGTGGCATCTTTATCCCCTAGAATTAGTCGATTAAGGCCAAGTTATAGGTGCGGACCGCCCGCTGTCGCGGTCGGCGACGATTTTGCCTTGGCAGACGATTTTGCCTTGGCAACAGCTCACATCCAGTAAAACGGAACGCCATAGTGTTCATGAGTGCGCCGCTCCCAGTCGCGATCCGTACGCCAATCGTCGTGGCGGTCAGGCGCGCCGGTCACTTCACTTTCGGTGAGATCCGTCACAAACCCGTTATGTGCCGTGTCAAAGCGGAGCTTGCCCCACGGCACGGGAAAATGGTCCTCACCCAATCCCAGAAATCCGCCGAAGCCCATAACAGCGTACGCGACCCGTCCGGACTCCTTGTCGATCATAAGGTGGTCGATAGTTCCAATTTGGACACCATCGTTTCCATAAACCGCCGTGCCGTTGACATCGGACGACGATACAAGACTTCGTTGTGTCGATTGTTCCATCAGATATTCCTCCTGTCTGTGTGATGTAAGGAAAACCGACAGAAACGGTGCTTTGTTCCGATGCTCTTCCAACACACGCAGCTTTCCGCGCACTGCGCGAACCAAGAGCAAATTCCCACCCATATAGACGTGCTTCTGAGCCTTCCTGGCACAACCACGCCGAACTCGGGCTCTTTCAGAAATTATTCGACAACGACGGAGGGGCGCGCGTCGGATATATGGATGGTCACCGTTCTCCGGGCCCTGCTCACGGCAACAAACATGACCCGCCGTTCTTCGGCATTCGGATATCTAACCCAAATCTTAAGCGCGATAGTGAACGGCATCGTCAAAGCCAGATCAATGAACAGCTGCGGTGGCGTTAGGCAAGAACCAAGTGTTCGGAACACCGTTTGTACCCCAATAGCTTTCCCATTGGGCTTTTTTCTCCAATTTCGCGTGCACGGAAAGAAATGTTCCCCCGCCGGTCCTATGTCGGACGGCTGAGTTTTTAGCATACCCCCCCCGGGGGGGGGCGGGAGATCATCCTGGCAGTCTGCCTTGAACTACCCACCATTGGTAGTTCAAGGTCAGGCACAACAAAACAGATGCCTTTGAGCGAACAGATAGAGGGTTCAATGCGAGTTTTCTTCACAGGTGGCAGCGGCAAGGCTGGCCGATGGGCCATCCAGCATCTTCAGGCACAAGGCCACCATGTCGTAAATGTTGACCGATCACCGTCCGGGCTGGAGTGTCCCGAATTGTTGGTGGATCTGTGCGATTCAGGGCAGGTCATTGGTGCCATGTCCCAGTTCACCGAAGCTGCTGAACTGGACGCAGGAACGGGCGTTCCGAAATATGATGCGGTTGTGCATTTCGCGGCCATTCCACGCGTCATGATCGGCACAGATGGCGAGTGTTTTCGGCAGAATACTCTGAGCACCTATAACGTCATCGAGGCGGCTGTGAAGCTCGGCGTCCCGAAGGTGATATTTGCAAGTTCCGAGACGACCTATGGCATATGTTTCGCGGACGGTGAGTTGAAACCGGATTTTGTGCCGGTTGATGAAACCCACCCGACCGTGCCCCACGACAGCTACGCCATGTCGAAAGTTTGCAACGAGGCGACCGCACGTTCCTTTCAGGCGCGGTCCGGTGCCGACATTTACGGATTGCGGATCAACAACGTGATAGAGCCACATGAATATGCCGAAGTTTTCCCCGCTTTCATGGAAAACCCGGCCCTGCGGCGGCGCAATATATTCGCGTATATTGATGCCCGCGATCTCGGGCATATGGTCGACTGCTGTCTGAAGGCCGACGGTTTGGGGTTTGAAGTGTTCAACGTATCGAACGACGACATGTCGGTTGGTATCACCACGGATCAGGTGATCGAACAGTTCTACAAGAATGTCGAAGTTCGTGGCAAAATGGGCCGAAAAGAAACCTTCTTTTGCAACAAGAAGGCGAAGAAGCTCGTCGGGTTTCAGCCGAAGCACTCTTGGCGTGATGTTCTGCAGTGAACGGCCCAATCCAGCCTTTCATAAAACGCGGCTTCGCCACAGTGCAGCTTCCAGAAACCCGCCATTCACGCATCACGTCGTATTTTTCATGGTAAGGTCGGGCATGCGGAACGAAGTGATCCTTGGCCGCGGCTCCGTCAAAGTTTTCTTGTCCTTAGGTGGATGGGATATAATTAAAGGAAACTTTGAGGTACGCATTGTGTTTACAACATTATCCCACAACGCGGGTGGGCAAACGCTTAATTCTGAGGTCTTTGCTGCAACAAAGCCTGACGACTTTATGCGGGTGGTCAGAGGTGTAAACAATCTGGTCGTCGCGGCCTGAATATTGAGAGCTAAAGATGCAAGAATCTGAATTTCGGAAATGGCTCGAAGCCCAAGGGCAAAGTGAAACATCAATAGGTTCCAGAATTAGCACGGCGCGCCGAGTTGAGAATGCGATCGGGGATTTGGATGAGGTCCTTGCAGGGCAAGAACTAAAAGACCTGTTGCGGCAGTTTTCCTACAGCACGGAAAACGAGAGAAACAATGCTCCCAATCCATCACCTGTGCAGATTGATGGTAATCTAAGGAACGGTCTGGCAAGCCTGCGCCGATCCATCAGCCTATATGCTGACTTTATTCGCAACAGCTCATCCATGCCCAACAAACTGGAACACTCACATTACCTTCGAGAGCTGACTAAATCCGAAATCATCGCTGCCATGGATGATTGCGACGCGCAGGGCCTCGAAGCATTTCTACAGAAACGCAGCTTCGGAAAGCCGCAGGTTTGGACGACACGACCGGTCGCTGAGGCCGGCCACGACGACAGTGAGGCGCAACGTTACCCCGCAAAAGCGATCGTAGCCGCGGCAGTTGCAAATTTACCAGACGGGCCTGCCCTATCTGCTAAGGAGTTTTTCAACGGCTTTGGAGAAAGCCAGTCATTCGAGCGTTTGAAAGAATTGGGCTTTGAACTGATCGACAACAGAGAGAAAGACAAGCAACCCGCCGATTTCTCTCGACAGAATGTTGAAGCGGCCATGGTCGCCTATGACGCTTATGTATTTGATGGCTCCCAGAAGGAGGTGTTCGATGCTTTCGGTGATCCCAGAGACTACTGGGTGAGATCAACGCGGAGAACAGCCACACAGCCTTACCCGACCAAACCACTGGTTGGCTTTCTACTCGGAAAAACGACGCTGAATGGCGGGTGGGGGCAAAAATCGGATGCAGCCGCCCGTCTCCACAACGCCGGCTACATTATCGTAGATCAGGACAATACCCCTGTTGAGCCGCCAGAGCGCTATAGTCACCTTATTCGAGATGCCGATCGCATCCGGGCTTGCGCACTGAACTACCATATTGAACCAGCCCGTGAGGAGGGACAGGCTTTCGTTACGATCAAAGCTGGAGAGCTTGGAAAAGAAATAGGTCTACAAAACTCTCATCCAAACATTTGCAGCGCACTCTTGGGTTCGAAATTTCAAGAAATGACTGGCCTTCCCAAGCCCACCTACACAGAGCCGCAGCCCAGCAGCACGACCGAATTCACCTATCAATTGACCCGTACCCCCGGCGCAACCACACCGGAAACAATACTACGGCCAGAACAGGGATTAGATATGGAACAAGCGAAGAACCTGATTCTCTACGGCCCGCCCGGCACCGGTAAAACACATGCGACGGCAACCGAAGCGTTGCGCCTGTGTGGCGAAGAGGTCCCGCAAGACCGCAAGGCGGTTATGGAGGCCTACAACCGCCTGAAAGCGGAGAAGCGGATAGAATTTGTAACCTTCCATCAATCGATGTCCTACGAAGACTTTGTAGAAGGCCGGCAACCTACCACTGATGCAGAGGGAGACAGCAGTTCTGGAACCGGGTTTAGGCTGCAGACCGTCCCTGGCGTTATTCGGCGAATGGCAGAGCAAGCTCAATTCGGCGGATCCGAAAGCACTGGAGACGACGACTTTTCCTTAGAGGGCCGACAGGTTTTCAAAATGTCGATTGCCGCTGGAAAGGATCCCTCTGAACAATACCTGTTCGATGAGGCAATCTCGGAAGGTCACACTCTCTTAGGATGGGAAGACATTGATTTCAGCGACCCCAAATATACCGACCCTGAAGAAATTTTGAAGATATGCCGTGCCGAAGGGCGCCGCGAAGGACCTGTCACGAAACAATCCGGCCAAGTCGCTCTTGTTGACGCCTTCCGCAACCAGGTTCAGGTCGGTGATATCCTCATTGTTTCGAAGGGCAATAGTCTGTTCCGAGCAATCGGAGAAGTGACGGGAGAGTATGAGTACAAGCAGAGAGACAATCAAAAATATTGCCATCGCAGGTCCGTGAACTGGCTTTGGGTAGACCGTCAGGGGCTTCCGGTATCAGATTTATACGGCTCGAATTTCACGATGCGTTCGATCTACCGCCTGGGGGAAAGCAAGCTAAAGAAGCCCGCCCTTCTCCGCCTGATCAATAGCGTGAATGAAGAAGCGGTCCTCGAACAGCTCCCTCATGTGCTGATCATCGACGAGATCAACCGTGCCAATATTTCGAAAGTCTTCGGCGAACTGATCACCTTGATTGAACCGGACAAGCGGTTGGGGATGGAAAACGCTCTTAAGGTGCGCCTGCCTTACTCTGGCGAAGACTTCGGGCTCCCCAGCAATTTGCATATCCTTGGCACAATGAACACCGCTGACCGCTCGATCGCGCTCCTCGACACTGCCCTGCGTCGAAGGTTCGAATTCAAAGAGATCGAACCTGATCCCGAAACGCTCCACGATGCAGCACAGCTTTGTGGTCTTGATCTACCCAAGATCTTACGCGTCATTAACGATCGCATTGAATACTTGTATGATCGCGAGCATCGGATCGGGCATGCCTATTTCATTGGCTGCGCGTCCCGCGAAGGCGTTGACGAGACAATGCGCCATAAGGTGATCCCGCTGCTGGCAGAGTATTTCTTCGAGGATTGGCACAAGGTTGCCGCAGTGTTGGGGGATGCCGAGGCTCATGAAGGTCCAATTACTGGCGGCTTTCTGAAGCGAGAACTGTTGGAAGCACCTCCGGGAATGGACAGCGACGCGGATGGCCCAACAAGGTTCCGCTGGAGCCTGAAGGATGCAGATGAAGGCTTTGACTATGCAAGATTGATGGCCTGATGAACTCGTGCAGCATCCGTGAATGGGAGAAAATCTCCTTCGGAACGGACAGCGATCCCATTACCGAAGGCCAGGCTGACCGCCTCGCAAAAGTAGCGCGGCAATCCGTTTTTTCAGGCAGCAGCGGAGAAGGTGTTTTGGAGCACCGCCGCAAGCACCTGCGTGCTCGGGGTGTGGTCGGGGTAATTGCCGCCACAGACTGCCAGCTTGAGATACTCCCCAAAATTGAAGCATCAGGGGAGCACGACGCAGCGCCAGAAACTCTACGCCGACGTCTTGTTCACATGCTGTCTGTGGCGCGCGATCTTCGCATTGACGCACAGAATACAGCGAGTCTGGGATGGCAGCGCGACACTCTGCTTGAGATCCTGATCAGGATCTTCTGCAACAAGATGACAGAAGCCGTGCGTCATGGGATCCCGCGTCGCTACATCGCCCACACAGATGATCTTCCAGCGCTGCGTGGGCGTCTGAATATCACAAGGCAGTTTTCTGTTCTAGCGGCACAGCCCCAGCATCTGGCGTGCGAATATGACGAGCTCTCTCCGGACATTGACCTCAATCGGGTCCTGAAGGCCGCAATTTCTAAACTGTCTCGGGTTGCGACCGCCGCGGATAATCTTAGGTCTCTGCGTGAACTCTCTTTTGCCTACGCCGACATCACCGACGTCGCACCCTCGGCGCTTCGCTGGGACCGTATTACACTTGATCGCACCAATGACAGATGGCGCGAGTTATTATCACTTGCCAAGCTTCTTTTAGGGGATCGCCACCAAACAACAAATTCAGGAGCCAGTGGCGGCCACGCCCTCTTGTTTGAAATGAATGTGCTCTTTGAGGAGTATGTCACCAAGCTTCTTAAACGAGGGCTTGCTGGCACCCCGTTCACAGCTACTTCCCAAGGTGGTCAAAAGGACTGCTTGTTTGAGGGGGAGCAAGGCCGATTTAGAACGCGCCCTGACATCATAATTCGTCACCACGGTGAAGTAGTCATGGTCATCGACACAAAGTGGAAACGCATATCTCCCCGTATTGAGGACGCCAAACAAGGCATTAGTCAGGACGATGTATATCAGTTGATGGCTTATTCAGAACTATACAAATGCGACCGCGTCATGCTGCTCTACCCGCATCACCATGGGCTATCTGGTATTCCGCAGCAGCAGGCATATGCAATCGGTACTGCCGAGGCCAAAAGAAAGCTCTTGGTATCCACTATTGACGTTTCACTTAACCAATCACTGATAACAGCATCGCTGGTCCATTTGGTTACGACCGAATAGCTGACCTTGGCGCAGGCATCAGCACCGTGATAGTTCCCTTCGGACTGTGAATGGCTGCTTTACTTGCGGCATATCTTAATCCGCTCGGGTGCAGCGAACAACCGCTCTCCACCCTCCGTGTCGAGTTTCACACCACCGGCACGCGCCGCTCCCCCCCCAATGCAAAGCGCCCGGAGCGGGCAATCCGATCCGGGCGCTTGCGTGGTGCCGCCACGTCGTCCAGTCAGCTATGACCTTTTGGCCCCTTCCTTGTTCCACGGTCGCATCACCGGCATGGCCGAGGTCACCTTCCAGCGGCTCAGGTTCTGGTGCGCCTGGAACGTGCCGCGCAGCTCCAGCAGGGCGCCGTACCATGCCAGGTAGGCACGGCGCGCCGCACCGATCTGGGCCTGCGTCGGGCTGAAGCTGATCGGGCAGATCAGCACCGGCACGCTCACCCGCCGTTTGCCCCGGATCTCGATTTCGGTTCCGATGCGCTCGGTCTTCGCCCGCCTGCCATAGCGGTTGCTGGTCCAGTCCGTGACCACGCACTCGATGCGCGCATCCTCCATGCAGTCCGGCACCCGCCGCGCCCGCGCATAGTCCGCCATCGCCACCGCCATCCGGCGCCCGCCACAGCGCTCCGGCAGCGTTGCAACGGCCGACGCGACCAGATCCGCATCCGGATCCGGATCGGACCGGCCGCCGCCGTCGATCCGGCAGCCCAGCACACCGCGCTGCGCCATCCGGTAGGCATTGCCCGTGGGCCAATAGCCTTGCACCAGGCGGCCCGGGTCCTCGAAGTCCACCTGCGCGCATTCATCCGCGAAGGCCCACTCCAGCAGCCGCTGGATCGAGATCTCCCGCCGCACGCGGCCCATGCTGTCCGGCTTGATCACACCCTGCACGCTCATGCCGCAGCCCCTCCCCGACCGGCCGCATCGCCCAGCCCCAGCTCACGGGCCTGCACGCAGCGGGCGATCTCCGCCTGCCGCGCCTCCAGCCAGGCGAGGTCGCCCGTGCCCAGCTCCTGCCCCCTGCCCTGCGACGCCCGCAGATCCTCGGCCCGGCGCAGGTTCTCCCGCGCGCCGTCGCGGATCCCGTTGACCACGAAGCTGCTCGGCCACTGCCGGTTCGACCGCAGCCACCGCATCAGCTCGGGCGCAAAGCCCTGCGCCAACGCCGCCTCGCCGAGCCGCGCCGCAAAGACCTTGCGGATCAGCGGCGAGGCATCCGCCTGTGGCGCCTCGATCACCCGCGCCCGTTCCAGCACCCGCGCCGCCAGCGGGAACCGGTCGCGTTCCTTGCCGCCGCCGCGCCCGGCCATGTCCTCGGCCAGCGCGCCCAGGCCGTCGGCCGTCATGTAGGCCAGCCGCTGGCACAGCTCGTCCTGCATCGCCTCGAACGCAGGCTTGGCCATGCCCGCCGGTCGCATCAGCCCCAACCGTTCCAATTGATCGATCAGCAGGTGCCGCACCCGCTTCTCCCCGTCTTTCTGTGCCCGTTCATCCATGCCTTACCCCTTTTCCCAGCCAGCTTCGTTTCAACCCTCAACCCCGTTTGCGTCCTGCCGCGCCCTTGGTTTCTTATATTGTCGTGTCTTGTCTTGTGGTGCGGGACACATAGACCCCTTAAGTCGCCGTTATGTCCGTCTATGTGTCCGCGACTGTCCTTATGTGTCCCGGGACTGTCTCTATGTGTCCGTGGACACATAGAGACACATGTCATTCCCTTTGCGATTTGCGGAAGAAGCCTG
Organism: Pseudosulfitobacter pseudonitzschiae; assembly: GCF_900129395.1. GTDB lineage: Bacteria > Pseudomonadota > Alphaproteobacteria > Rhodobacterales > Rhodobacteraceae > Pseudosulfitobacter > Pseudosulfitobacter pseudonitzschiae. Next base: position 403,532 of record NZ_FQVP01000005.1, on the reverse strand, counting down.
CGGCCACCTTCTCGAGGCAGGCCTGGATGGCGCCGTGCAGCTGCGCCTCGGTGCGGCGCTTGTTGCCCTCGCGGTCCATGGCGTCGCGGATATGCGCGTCCACCCAGTAGACCTGCGCAGGCTCCATCGCGATCGAGGGCGCCACACCGGCCAGCGCCACCGCCAGGCGGTCCAGCCGCTTGCGCGCCGAGGCGCTGTCCGTGCGCGCGGCGTTCAGTTCCTTGCGGGTCAGCGCCTCGAGCACCACGCGGGTCACCGTGTTGTGCATCAGGCGCACGGTGCCATCGTCACACACGCAAGGGTGCCAGCCATGCAGCACCCCGTAGGGCCGCTCGACCAGCGCCTCGAAGGTCATGAGATCGACAAAGGGCACGAGCATGCGGGCCAGCCGCGCGTGATCGTCCGGCAATGTCCCGACCGGCGTTTGCTCATGGGACATCTGTGCGAGGTCGAACCACATGCCCTTGACCTCGTGGGTCGCATTCCAGCGCATGTCCGAGTTGAGATACCGCCGGAACTCCCACGCGATGAACCCGTGACTGTCCAATCGCACCGATGACGAAACGGGATACTCGGGAAGCTCGGTATTGCCGACCAGGCGAAAGACGGCGCCCGGATTTGAAGAGGTTGCTTGTCTCACAGCTGGTCCACCTTTTGCTTCTCGCGCGCCGCCTTGCGGGGCTCGTGGGAGGCACCGGCGCGGATGGCGGCGTGCAGGTCCATGACCCCGGCCTGCGATGCAAAATGGCCCTGCAGGACTTCGGCCACGGCCTCGCCGTTCAAACCGGCCAGGTTGCCAACCTCGCGCGGGCCCCGTGACCCGACCCAAGCCGGGACCTGTCCCCGCTTGGCGTACTCCTCGCAGGCCTCGAGGATGGCTTGCTGCAGCACCGCGCACCAGAACCGGCTGAGCTGGCGGCCCACACCGTGATCCGCTTGCGTCCTGCGCCACTCCTGTGGCCAGACCGGGCGCACCTCTGTGTCCTTGCGGCCATGTTTGGGATTGCTGCGTTCCGCTTCATGACGGGCCACGACACGGTCGTGTGCCGCGTAGAACTGCGCCATCGACAGGCTCAGCAGATCCACATCATCGCTCAGATCGGTGGCGTTAAAGTCGGCGACAGACATCAAAGCTCCTTCAGCAAGGGCGCCGGTGACAGACCGGCAGGCGCGCGCAGATGCGCAGGCACGGGCGGGTAATCCCCGGGACGGGTCAGAGCCTTGCGGCACGGGGGAATGCGCCGCTTGAACGAGGCGGCGATCTCATCGACGGCAACGGCTGGCTTCAACCAGATCAGCCACTGATACGACGTGGCACTGCTGGGCTTTTCCATCTTGCCCTTGGTCAAATCGTCGGGATCGTCCTTCGAGGGGCGCCAGACCGGCACGTCCGGATCCAGCAGAACCCCCTGCCACATCACCACGCGCTCGACGAAGGGCAGCGCCCAGGTCTCCGGCCTGTCGCGGAAGAGGGCTTGGTAGCGCGCGGTGCCCTCGTCGAAGGACGTGCGCACAAGGACCGCCACGCCGACCTCGGCCAGCTCCAGCGCCCGCAGGATGAACTGCGGGCCCAGACGGAACGGCGGGTTGGTGATGATCCAATCGATGCCGACCGGCGGCTCGAGGTCCGGCATCAGGAAATCGACGCGGCCCGCCATGCCCTCATAGCCATAGTCGTGCACATCCGTGGCCCAGACCTCGGCAAATTCCTCACCCAGCACACGGGCCATCTGGCCACGGTTGCAGGCAGGCTCCCAGGCGTGCTGCACATCCAGCGGCTGGTTCATCTGCTTCAGGAACGCCAGCAGCGCCCGCGTGGCCCACGGCGGCGTCGGGAAGTCGTCCAGGCTGTCGGTCGGCTCGGCCCGTTGCTGCATGACGGCAGAGGATCTGTTCTGGCTCATCGCTCTGACCGCCATTCAGCCACGGCCATCGCGGCAAAGATCAAGAAGGCCTCTGCGCCGCGCCCGCCTGCATCGATGTCACCGGAAGCCACAAGCTGCTCGGCCACGCCGAGCGGGCCCAGGTCAAAATCATGATTGCCGCTGTTCTCCCACCTGGCAGACAGTATCGCGTGCACCTGGTTGCGCAGATTCATGCCCTGCCCCGCAAAAAGGGCTGACCGGGCCCAAACCCGGCCAGCCAGTGATCGAGGCAGATCGGGGGCATTCGCGCAGCACCGCGCCCCCGGGTACGGATCATGAGGACAAGCAAAGTCCCGCCGCGCGAAATTGTTGATGTAGCAAAGACGGCAATCCGTGAAGCACAATTACTTTCTGAAGCGACTTGTTTCATTGTCATGGGTTCACCTCTGGTACCTTTGCAGAAGCCTTCCACAGCATTAGATTGAACAGGTAGGCGCACGTAGGCGAGCACGGGCGAACACGGGCGAACAGCTTAGGTACCATGAGCGAACCTGGGTGTGTCGGGACGGCGGCAACCCTCAAACCGCCGCCCCGACTTTGACCCGCTCGACGCCGCGCGCACATCCCCGTGCGAGACGCACAGCGGAACGGATCAAACTGTTGCGCACACCGGCCGCCACCGGTGTGCGCGGACCATCGACCCCGGGAGGAGGAAAGATCGACGGATGGGAAACCTTGCGAAGACATCATTTGCCGCCCCCCGGAGAACTTGCAGAAAGTTTTCTCAAACGGCGGACAGCTGAAGCTGCCCACCAATCACCAAGCGCACCAAGACGCACGGCGGCGCTGATTTCCTTGATGAGAATCCAGCGCAAAACACCGGTCATGCGCTGGCCTTCAGCGTGCTGGCCGCCTGCATTCCGTAGTGCTCATAAGCATAGCCCACGGCAAAACCGGAGGGTGCGTGGCTACCAGCCCACCACTTCTTGGCGGTGGACCCGTCGACACCAAACTCCATGGCTGCGTGCTCGGGGCTATCGAAATTGCTGCGGACAAAATCAGACCAGCGGGCCGCGAAGTGCTGGCGATAGGTCAGCACCTTCGCGCGGTGGGAAAACTTTCTTGGAGACATTCCTGAATTCCGATCACATGTTGCGTTCTGTGAAGAGGCAACATCTGAAACAGATTGAGGGGCGGAACGGGGTGTGCAGGCAGCGCGCCCCGTTTTGTTTGAACGAGAGACCGCGGCGCTCATGCTGCGTCCTCCGACGGGGGAATTTCCATGAACTTCTTCAGTCTTGCCGCCACTTCAAGAGTGCAGCTTTTCCCAGTTTTCAGCCGTCGGTACAGGCGACTATTGCCGACCGCCCGGCTAGTGACCGTCGCTGGCGCGATCTTGTTAATCGCGGCAAATTCTTCAATGTCTGATACAAGCTGCTCTCTGGTCATACCCGGTTATAGGGATAAAAGTCCCCTCCATGCAAGGGACAATCATCGCCTAGTGACAACGCCCGAGGTGGACTATTGTCCCCTTATGCCGACGACCTTTTCAGACGCACTCGCTAAGGCCCTGATCTATTCAGGAAAATCGCTTCGGCACATCGCCGAGAGCGCGGGCGTTTCTTATGAACAATTGAAAAAGGTTAAGCAGGGCAAAACTCAATCCACAAACGTGGATGATGCGCAGAAAGTCGCGTCAGCAATTGGCTTGACGCTAGACCAGTTTTTGAACGCTGACTTTTCACAAACGAACACGGTAAGCATAGCAGGGCAAGTCGGCGCAGGAGCAAAAGTTCCCGTCTTTGATGCCTATGAAAAAGGCGACGGGCCACAGGTTGAGTGCCCTCCCCAGCTCTCACCCAGCGGCATCGTCGCGGTTGAAGTTATCGGCGACAGCATGGAGCCGGTATTTTCATCGGGTGATCTGCTATTCTACACCCGCGACACAGCAGACGGGGTGCCGTCCGACGCTGTTGGCCACCGCTGCGTCTGTGAAGACATCGATGGCATGGGATGGGTCAAACAGGTGCGCGCGGGATCAGAACCTGGGCTCTTCAACCTGATCTCTTTGAATCCCGGCGCCCACAATCAGCACGACGTGAAGCTCAAATGGGCATCACGGGTTCGGTTACATTTGCCCGCGGATCTGGCCCGCCGACTGTGATCACCCGACATCAATCTAAACTCAGAGCTAGAAAGCTCTTGGCTTAGGCACCTCAAAAACGACTCCGCAAAGCTACCCCTCCCCAAAAAATCCACAACCACCAACCCGCCTGAGCGGCTGGCAATCCTTTGACGGCGGCCTCCAACGATCAGAATCTCAAACAGCCTCGCCGCCGAAATGGGGATATAAATCCCCCAAACGTATTGACAGGGACTTTTGTCCCCATGTAACACTTCCCTCCATACCGCCACTCGGCATGGAGAGAGCAATGTCAAATCAGCGCCCCACCCCCACCAACGACCACCACCGCCGCACGCTGCTGGCGCCGAGCAGCGGACGCGTGCCACACGCGACGGCCATCGTCGGCGCGTGGATCACGCTGAAGCAAGCCCGCGGCCAAACGGTCCATCTCGACCGCATTGGCGCGCCGCACCACCTGATCACCGCGCCCGTCTCGGTCTTGCAGATGGATCTGAACCGGCGCCTGCCGCGGATCTCTGCCCGCGTCCGCGAACTCAAACGTCTTGCCGCCAACACCCCTTCCGGCGGCGTCGGGGCATGAGCGGTCTTTTCGACATCCTGTTCAGGGCTGGCGCACAGCGCTGCACTCAAATCACTCCGGCGCGGGTGGCGGGATGAACGGCCTGCCCTCCGAGCTTCTGGCCGTTGGCGCGCTTGCGGTTGGTGCTTTCGTCAGCGGGTTCCTGGCCTACCAGCTGGTGGCGGACCTGTTGCGCTACACAGGCAGTCCCTATAAGTCCGGCCTTCCCTCCCTATCCACCCGCAAGCTTTGCGCGCTGGCCTTCATTGCCGCCGCGCTGCTGGCCACCGGATACGCGGCCCTGCCATGACCACTGCCACCACTCACGCGCCCGGCAGGGCCGACACGGGGTGGAAGCGCACCGGGCCAACCTCGGCCACCCTGACCCACGGTGCCGTCACAGCATCCATCCACAAGATCAAGGCCATGGGCACCGGTGACGCGCTGTTCGAGCTGCGCGTGGCCCCTTGGTTCGACGGTCAGCCCGCCCGCTACGTCTGCGCAAAGCCGGACCTCAAGGAGGTCATGGGCCTCGCCGAACACTTCGCACGCCGGATCACCCGCACACAGAAGGACATCCTCCAATGAACATCCAAGCCCCCATTGATGCCGTGCGGTGGATCCCGCTGGCGGAGCTGAAGATCAGCGCCTTGAACACCCGCGCAGCACCACCCGAGGCCGAGATCGACCAGCTGACCGACAGCCTGCGCGTCAGCGGCTTGCTCACCAACCTGATCGGCTTGCAGACCGACACCGGCGTCGAGATCGTCGCGGGGGGCCGCCGCCTGCGCGGGCTGAACAAGCTGACCGGCGATGATGTGATCGACCCGATCCCTGTCCTGGTCACCGACGATCCCGCCACCGCCCAAGCCTGGGCCGGTGCCGAGACCCACGCCCGTGTTGATCATCACCCGGCCGACGAGATCCGCGCCTACGCCGCCATGGCCAAGCTCGGCCGCACCCCCGAGGACATTGCCCGCGCTTTCGCCAAGCCCGTACGCCATGTGCGTGGGCGGCTGGCACTGGCCGCCCTGCCCGCCCCGGCCCTGATGGCCCTGCGCGAGAACAGGATCAGTCTCGACATGGCCAAGGCGCTGACCCAGTCGCTCGACGACACGGCACGGCTGGAGCGCGTGCTGAAGGCTGTTCTTGCGGGCGAACTTCGTGGGCACCAGATCATCCACGCCCTGCGCGATGGCCGGATCGAGGCGACCGACCGACGCGCCGTGTTCGTCGGTCTCGACACCTACCGTGGCGAGGGCGGGGCGCTGACCGAGAACCTCTTCGACGACGAGACCCTGCTGCACGACGGCGATCTGCTGGACAGGCTGTTCCGCCACAAGCTGGACCTGGCCGTCGAGGCCGAAGCGGCGCACAGCGGCTGGGCCTTTGTTCTGCCTGTCTATGAGGACGCCTACCTGGGCTACAGGCAGACCGATGGCTTTGAGCGCATCTACCGCGTGCCCGTCGAGCTGCCCGAGGCAGACCAGGACGAACGGGACCGGCTGGAAGAGCTGGAAGAAGACGGATCTCTGGACGAAGAGGGCTATTCCACGCTGCAGAGCCTGCGCGCCCGCGCCAAGGGTGACTATGAGCCGGAGGACATCGAGACCGCGGGCGTCTGGCTCTACGTCAACGACAAGGGCGAGCTGAAGGTCAGCGACGCCTTTCGCCCCAAGCCAGGCAAGTCCCCCACCGGCGCAGATGGCAACGGCATCGACAAGACCACGACCCGCCAGCCGCCCGTCGCACAGGCCGCGATCGAGGACCTGCACCGCATCCAGACGCTGGCCCTGCAAACCGCCCTGGTGGACAAGCCCGAGTTGCTGCTGGACCTGCTGGCCTACCAGGTCGAGGCGCAGCTGCCGACCTACGCCGCCTTGCTGGCCGTGACCCTGAGCGACCAATCCATCATCCCGGAAAAACATGACGCGGCCGACAGCGCGCTGATCCTCGACAAGCGGCTGACCGAGACCAGCAACGCCAGCGGCAAGCCCGCGCCCGCCGACATGGCCGCCGACTTCGCGGCCTTCCGGGCCAAGGGCAAGAAGCACCGCAACACGGTGCTGGCACAGCACCTGGCCCGCACCGTCCAGCGCCCGCAGCACAGCACCGCCCTGCTGGGGGCCATGCTGGCCGCGGATCTGTCGATCGACATCCGCAAGACGTGGACGCCCGATGCGCCGATCTACTTCAGCCGCTGCAGCCAGACGCACCTGGTCGACCACTTTGTCGCGCTGACTGGCCTCACCCGCGACGACGAGCGGGTGCAGGCTTTCGCGGCGCAGGGCAAGGGCCACAAGGTCAAGGACCTGCACGGCCTGCTGCATGACCTCTCCGTGCGCGAGGCCATGGGCCTCGGCCGCGCCGACACCGCGCGGATCGACAGCTGGCTGCCGCCGGAGATCGCCCCCGGCAACAGAGCTTAACCAGGAGAACCACCATGTCCAAAGTCAGCCTTGCCGACCTGAACGATCACCTGTTCGACCAGCTTGACCGCCTCGCGGATCAGAGCCTTTCCCCCGAACAGACCGATACCGAGATCCGGAAAGCGGCCGCCATGGTCGGCCTTGCCGACCGGATCAGCACCAATGCCGATTTGAGCCTCAAAGCCGCAAAGCTCTTTGCGGAGCACGGGCCCACAATCCTGCCCCACCTGCCCAAGATCGGCAACCAGGACAAAGCGCGGGGCGGGTCATGAAGGGCGTCAGGATCCGGTACACAGAGGCCGAGCTGGCCTTCATCAAGGCCCACCACAAGATGGCCCGCCGCGACCTGCATGCAAGGTTCGCCGCCTGGTCGCGGCGGACGGATGTGTCCGTCGAACACATCAAGCGGCTCTGCGCCCGCAAGGGGTGGCGCAACGGAAACACCGGTCTCTTTGAGGGGCAGACACCGCCCTTCAACGAGAACAGGGTCAAGAACTACTTCAAGAAAGGCCAACGCCCCCGGAACTGTCGCCCCGTCGGCTATGAGCGCGTGAACAGGAAGGGCTACGTGATCCTGGTCATCGATGCGCCGAACCCGCGAACGGGCGCGCCCACGCGTCCGGTTCTCAAGCACTGCTGGCTTTGGGAACAGGCCAACGGCCCGATCCCCGAAGGTCACGTTCTGAAGTGCCTGGATGGCGACAAGACTAACTGTGATCCCGCGAACTGGGCCCTGGTCCCCAAGGCCTGCATGCCCCGCCTGTCCGGTGGCCCCCATGGCAAAAGCTATGACCGCTTCGAGCCGGAGGTGCGTCCCACCCTTCTGGCCATTGCGCGGCTCGAGCACAGCGCACGGGAAGCAAGGAAGGGCCGGTCCCTATGAGCTGTTGTACCTTGAGTTGCCCCCCATGCAACGGCCGCTGCAATCAGGGCCGCGACTGCCCTGCCCGCCGCCACATACCCAAGTGCCCCTGCGGGCGCCCCGACTGCTTTGGCTGCGGCGCGATGTCTGAGCTGGCGTGCCGCTGCGGCGCCAGCGACTGCGATCTGTGCCGTGCCCGCACTGTGCCTTGGTGGATCGTCGCAGACAGGCCAAGCCACAAACGCATCGACTGGTGGTCACTGGGGGCCGTGTTTTTGTCCGGCGCCGGTGCGGGGTCGGCGCTTCATCAACTATTCTTCGGAGGTCGAGACATGACCATGCTCACCAGCGGGCTGCCCCGGATCAAAACCGAGTACCGCACAGAGACGCCCAAGGTGCGGTTCAGGATCACGGGCACCAAGCAATACCTGCACCTCTCCGGCGCGGGTGTGACCCATGGCACGCGGTACGCCTGGAGCGGGACGAAGGCCCAGGCGCGCGCCCTGCGCGATCGGGCTGCGATGGAAGGTCGGGACTGGCCGTTCAAGGCCGTCAAGCGGATCGAGGTGGAAGAATGAGCAACGCAAGAGAGCTTGAGGATTACCGGGTCCGGCCCGCGATCGTCATGGTCACAAGCCAAGGACATGAAGGCATTTCTTGGCGCGCCGAGCGGCGCATCAAGCTGCTTTGGCTGATCCCGATCTGGATCCCCGTTATGAATGCCGGTTGGCGGGATTGCCCGAGCGATGCATGGGACGACGCGACACGGGACTATGACCTGCGCAAGGCTCTGCGCGTAACCAAAGAAGGCAACTGACTTATGCCAGCCCCGAGAGCGACCAAAGCAGTAATCACCAATGCCATCGAGGCAGCGAAAGCATGCGGCATGCTCATAGCCGAGGTCATTGTCGACAAGGACGGATCGGTCAGAATCATTGCCGACAGCGGACAGAAGGTCATACCCTTACATCAGAACCGCGCCGAACCGCGCAGGTTTGGACAATGACGGACATCGATGTGAAGGTCAGATTTAAGGGTTACGTACCCGAAAAGCTCCCCTCGGGCGAAGTGCGCCACAGGGTGCGGGTCGAGGGCAATCCAAAGCGCCGCATCCGGATACCCGTGGGGCCTGAGCATCCCACATTCTCCGAACACTATTACGCAGCCCGTGCAGGCAGTACCGTCGATGCACCGACTGCCCTGCCGCCAGTTGCGCGCTACTCTGCAGACGAGCTGATCCAGGGCTATCTGACATGGATCGAGGGTCAGGTGTTGGCGAAGCTAATGTCGCCCCTCACGTTGAAACAGCGCAAGTCGCTGCTGACCCGGGCCATGGATGTGACTGACGATCAGGGCGATCGCATAGGATCCCTGCACGTCGATCTGCCACCAGAAGCTTTCGTGCTGATACGCGACAGCTGGGGCGGACGCACGGCGCAGGCAGACAACACGCTGAAGGGCCTCAGCGCCGCCTACAAATGGGGGATCGAGCGTCGGAGGGTGTCGGTTAATCCAGTCGCAGGTGTGCGCAAGGTGCACGTTTCCAAAGGTGGCGCAACGCCTTGGTCAGCTGAGGATCTGAAAGCCTTCCTGAAAACACACGGAAAGGGCACGACAGCACGCCGCTGGCTGTTTCTGGCGATGTTCACAGCCGGACGCATCAGCGACACCGTGAAGCACGGCAGGAAGCATGAAGTCACGCGCGACGGCCGTCTTTGGCTGGACTGGCAACCGCAGAAACGCGGATCTGCGTTCGTGTCTATCCCGATCGCACCGCAGCTGCTGGAAGAATTGCGGGCGCCAACCGTCGAAGGCGCAACCTACCTGCTCAGCCAGCATGGGCGCCCATACCGAACGCCGGAATCGTTACGTCGAATGATCCAGGCATGGACAGCACAGGCGGGACTAACCGGCCGTTCACAACACGGTGTCAGAAAGGCAATGGGCGAACTGCTGGCAGAAGCTGGATGCACACAGCATCAGATCATGTCTGTGATGGCACACACCAAGCCCGCGACGAGCGCGATCTACACTGAAAATGCAGATCGTCGCCGAATGGCGGCACTCGCAATGGACGGTATTCGACACGTCGTTTTCTGATCTGTTCGAGATCAAAGTGTCCCACGATATTATCCCGTGGGACAGAAAACGAAAAAAACTGAACAATATCAGCAGCACGTTGATGAGGTGGTACCCAAGGCCGGACTCGAACCGGCACGCCTCGCGGCGGGGGATTTTGAATCCCCTGCGTCTACCATTCCGCCACTTGGGCCTCACATGCGCCGTTTAGCCTGCTGGTTTGCGCACGTCCAGAGGCTTTTTGCAGCGAAGTCCTGTCGCGCACAGTCTTGACGGGCTTTGTCCCACATGGTCTGGCATGACAAAGCGCCGCAAAGAGGGCCATCGGGTGATACGCAATTTATATGACTGGGTTCTGCGCCTCGCGGACCATCCCAAGGCCTTGTGGTTTCTGGCCTTCATCGCTTTTATCGAAAGCTCCGTCTTTCCGATCCCCCCCGATGTCCTGATGATCCCGATGATCATCGCCCGCCCCTCGCGGGCTTGGTTGATCGCCGGCGTGGCCCTTGTGGCGTCGGTGCTGGGCGGGCTGTTGGGCTATGCCATCGGCGCGCAGGCGTTCGAGACATTGGGCCGCCCGATCCTGGCCATGCTGGGCAAGGCCGACGCGATGGCCGAGTTCAGCACGCGGTTCAACGACATGGGGTTCTGGGCGGTTCTGGGCGCGGGCATCACCCCCTTCCCGTTCAAGGTGATCACCATCATGTCCGGCTGGACCGGAATGCCGCTGGGCACCTTTGTCGCAACCTCCATCCTGGCGCGCGGGATACGGTTCTTTGTCGTCGCGGGCCTGCTCTGGAAGTTTGGCGCACCAATTCGTGATTTCATCGAGCGGCGTTTGGGCCTTGTCTTTACCCTTTGCCTGCTGCTTTTGATCGGCGGGTTCTTTGCCACGAGGTATCTATGACACAGCGCCACTGGATCGCGATTGCAACCTTTGGGTCCGCCGCCCTGATGCTGGGCGCATTGGGGTTTCAGTTCTTGGGCGGGTTTCACCCGTGCAAGCTGTGCTATTGGCAGCGCTATCCCCATGTTGTCGCCATTGTCATCGGTGCGATTGCGCTGTGGATGCCCAACCGCCTGCTGATCCTGCTGGGCGCGCTCAGTGCCGCAGTGACCGGCGGCTTTGGCGTCTATCACGCGGGCGTGGAATGGAAATGGTGGGAAGGTCCGACAACCTGCACCTCGGGCGACATCTCGGGGATGAGCACGGATGCGCTGTTCGACCAGATCATGAACGCCCCCCTGACCCGCTGCGACGATATCGTCTGGCAGTTGGCAGGCCTGTCGATGGCGGGCTGGAATGCGATCCTGTCCTTTGTGCTGGTCGGTTGCTGGCTGATGGCGCTGCGCCGCGCCTAGGACGATTTCCGCGTCGACAGCAGCAACGAGGTCTCCGAAGCGACCACCCCGTCCAGGCGGCGGATGTCGAACAACACCCTGTCAAAGCTTTCCAGCGTTTCCGTCCCGATCTCGACGATCACGTCCCAGCGTCCGTTGGTCGAATGGATGTGGCGCACGGCGCTGATGCCGTGAAGCTGGCGGATGATCCGTTCGGTGCCGCGTCCTTCGATTCCGATCATCATCAATCCGCGCACGGGATCGTGCAGCGCATCCTCTCGCAGGACCACAGAAAAGCCCAGGATATCGCCCCGCGCCTGCAGTTTTTCGATGCGTCCGCGCACGGTGGTGCGGGTCACGCCCAGGCTGGCCGCCAGATCCGACAGCGATGCGCGCGCATCGTGGCGCAGCGCCGCGATCAGCCGCCTGTCCATTTCGTCCATTTTAGCCTTCCGTTTTGATCAATCGCCACCCGATACGATCACTTTGGTCGCTTGCAGGCAACCCGTTTCGCACAATACCATTTGTTCCAACCAGATAGGAGAGCCGCCATGACCACTCAAAACTGCATTCTGATCGGTGCGCCGATGGACTGCGGCAAGCGCCGCACCGGTTGCCTGATGGGGCCTGATGCCTATCGCACCGCCGACCTGGCCGGTGCGCTGCAATCGCTGGGTCACAAGGTGCAGGACCGTGGTAATGTCACCCCTGCTCCGGTTGATCCGATCCCGCATGATCGGTTGCACAAGCTGGCTGAAACCATTGCCTGGACCAAAGCGCTGGCTGATGCCAGCGAGGCGGCGCTGCAGGACGGTTTCCCGATTTTCATGGGGGGCGATCATGCGCTTGCGCTTGGCACTGTGCTGGGCGCCACCCGCCATGCCGCCGCGCAGGACAAACCCCTGTTCGTGCTCTGGCTGGACGCGCACACCGATTACCATACCCCGCAGACCACCGACTCTGGCAACCTGCACGGCACACCGATGGGTTACCTCGCGGGCCGTGAGGGCTTTGACGGCTTTCCGGCGGTCGACCACCCCGTGCCGCACGCCAACATCTGTATGCTGGGCCTGCGCTCGGTCGATCCGGCGGAACGCGCGGCGCTGCAGGACACGGATGTGACCTATATCGACATGCGCGCCATCGATGAACACGGCATAGCGGGTCCGCTGAATGCCTTTCTCGACACGGTGCGTGCCGCGGACGGGATGCTGCATGTCTCGCTGGACGTGGATTTCCTGGACCCTTCCGTCGCCCCTGCCGTCGGCACCACGGTTCCGGGCGGTGCCACGGTGCGCGAGGCGCATCTGGTGATGGAAATGCTGCACGACAGCGGGCTGATGACCTCGCTCGACCTGGTCGAACTGAACCCCTTCTTGGACGAACGCGGCCGCACCGCACAGCTGATGGTGGAGCTGACCGCATCGGCGCTTGGCCGCCGCATCTTTGACCGCCCCACACGCGCCTTCAGTTAAGGAGACCGCCATGCTGACCCCCTCCGACAAGGCCCTTGTGCCCTTCGTATCCGTCGATCACATGATGCAGCTGATCCACCACATCGGGATCGAGGACGCGCTGAAGGGTCTGGCCGACTATATCGAAGCCGATTTTCGCCGCTGGGAGCTGTTCGACAAATCGCCCCGCGTGGCGTCGCATTCACCCGAGGGCGTAATCGAACTGATGCCGACCTCGGACGGCGAGGTCTACGGGTTCAAATACGTGAACGGCCACCCCAAGAACACCGCCGACGGATTGCAGACGGTCACCGCCTTTGGCCTGCTGGCGGATGTGGCGACGGGTTATCCTGTATTGCTGTCCGAGATGACCATGCTGACCGCCATGCGCACGGCGGCCACCTCGGCGCTGGTGGCGCGGGTGCTGGCGCCCAAGGGGGCCACGACAATGGCCATGATCGGCAACGGCGCGCAGTCCGAATTCCAGAGCATCGCGATGAAGGCAATTGTTGGCATTGACACGGTACGGCTCTATGACGTCGACACCAAAGCCACCGCGAAATGCGCCGCCAACTTGGCGAACAGCGGGCTGACCGTTGTGTCCTGCGACAGCGCACAGGAGGCCATTGAAGGCGCACAGATCCTGACCACCTGCACGGCGGACAAGCAATATGCGACGATCCTGACCGACAACATGGTCGGCGCCGGCGTGCACATCAACGCCATCGGCGGCGACTGTCCGGGCAAAACGGAGCTGGCCCCGGCCATCCTGACGCGGTCGGACATCTTTGTGGAATTCCCGGCCCAGACCCGGATCGAGGGCGAGATCCAGCAGCTTGCCCCCGACCACCCGGTCACCGAATTCTGGGAGGTTCTGAGCGGCGCCAAGCCGGGGCGCACGTCGCAATCGCAGATCACCCTGTTCGACAGCGTGGGCTTTGCCACCGAGGATTTCAGCGCCCTGCGCTACGTGCGCGACCAGATCGCGGGGACGGATTATTTCCATCCGCTGGATTTGCTCGCCGACCCCGATGATCCGCGCGACCTGTTCGGGATGCTGCAACGCGCGAAGGCATAGACTGGCTTATCTTGCAGGCAGACGTGGCGCGTGCGGTGGTTTTGAGGCCTTCAAAGACGGGCCATGATTGGACAACCGAACCTTCGTCAGATCGCGGCGAAGGTCCGGTTACCATTGGCTCGAACCGGTCCACACAGGGCAGCGCCTGACCGCGGGTGGGCGCAGCTACCTTCACTCATACCACTTCATTTACCCGCTTTGGCGTGGGTGTGATGAGGTGCAAGACGGTGAAGAAGCGCCCGCCCATGGGGCGGTCGGGCGCTGCCCGGCGGCACTGCGTGCCTTGTTCCGGGCTTTGGTGATTGGGGTTGGCGTTGAGAACGCCTTGCGGTCTATCGCATAACACCACTCAGGCACGACGTTCCGAAAATCGCGTCGAATTCGCAGGCCACCGCCCAACCCGTTCCAGCACCAGTTCCCGAGCCTTAAGCCTCCAGCTCTGCGTCCCAATACAAAAAGTCCATCCACGCCTCGTGCAGATGGTTGGGCGGGAACTTCCGGCCCATGTTGCGCAATTCCTCTGCGGCGGGCTGGCGCGGTGGTTTGCGCAGCGCCATGCCGGTACGATGCAGCGCCTTGGACCCTTTTTTCAGGTTGCACGGGCTGCAGGCCGCGACGACGTTCTGCCAGCTGGTCACGCCCCCGCTGGCACGTGGCACCACGTGGTCAAAGGTCAGATCGCCCCGCGCGCCACAGTACTGGCAACGGAATTCATCCCTTAAAAATAAATTAAAGCGCGTGAAGGCCACGCGCTTTTGAGGTTTGACATAATCTTTGAGGACGACAACGGACGGTATCCTGAACACCGTACTGGGGCTTCGGACCACTTCGTCGTATTCGGCGACGATGTCCACCCGATCCAGCCAGGCCGCCTTGACCGCTTCCTGCCAGGGCCACAGCGACAAAGGATAGTAACTGAGTGGCCTGTAATCCGCATTCAGCACCAGTGCCGGATGCTGTTTCAACGCGCCCGGAGCGCGTGTGAATTCCGTTCTGAAATCGCCGTCCATTTCGTGCAATCATCCTCGCCCGATTTGACACCCGCGCCGCCCCTGCGACATCGGGTCAGAGCATCTGCTCACGCCTGATGTCACTGACTATATCTCGTAGCAAGTTTCTGACAAGTCCGGTTTTTCCCACAAGATGTTCGATGCGCGCAAAGGGGCAAAATTTCACATCCCCGTTACAAAAACAGGCACCCCAAAGGGTGCCTGTGGCCGCATTTACAACTGGAATCGCCTTTAATTGCTGGCGAACGGCATATCGCGCCATCCCTCGCGTGCGCAGCTGCGTGCCCGCGCCGACCGGATCGCCCGTCCGTTCACGCGCAATTCCGGCATGATTTCGCGGCTCAGATCATAAACCGCCAACGCCAGGCACAGCGGCGGCATGTCCTGGGTCTGCGACAGGTTCACGAAATGCACGTCGACATATTGGCCCGTGCGCACGCGCCATTGGAACGACCGGTAAACGGTGCTGTCCGGTGTTTCGTTCAGACGTTCGGCAAACAGCGCGCTCCACGGGGTATCGCGCAGCCAGTCGGTCTGTTGCCAATCCTGCAAGCCGACGACCCAGACATCGGCCCCCGACAGGTCCGACACCTCTTGATGCCGGTTCATCGCCTGATCGGGTGCATCAATCTGCATCATCGCACGGCCGACACCCTCGGGCATTCCGGCCATGCGCAAAATAAATTTGCGGCCCAGCTCTTTTTCCAGCGTGATCGGTGGAACAAAATCTCCGGTGCCGCGTTGGGCGTAGACGACAGGTGCATAGAACTGCGCCCCCAACAAAACCGAAATTCCCATAACCGCCTGAGTTAAGGCGGATTTCACCTGTTTATTCAACATGCTCTATCCCTGCTTGCCATTGCTCTTTTGCTATTGTGACAAGTGAGGCATAAAAATTCGTTGAAAAAAAGGGTTGCAGCCCTAATCGGCGTCAGAATCCCAGTTTGTCGCGCAAAAATGCCAGTGAAATGCTCAGACCATCCGGCGCGATGCCATGGGCGGTGCCTTTCATTACATGCGCAAACACGTCTTTCCAGCCCGCTTCCTGCAGGGCTTCGGCGGCCTGTGGCAGCGACTGCGGTGGCACAACGTCATCCTGATCGCCATGAACCAACAGGACCGGAGGACGCGAGACAACCTCGTCCGCCAGCACCTCGGGATTCAGCAAACGCCCCGAAAACGCCACCACTCCGGCCAGCGCATCCTCGCGGCGCGGGGCCACGTGCAGCGCCATCATCGTGCCCTGGCTGAACCCGAACAGCGCGACCTGCTCGGGCATCAGATCCTCGTCGACCATCAGCGCGTCCAGATATGCGTTCACATCCTCGACAGCTGCGCGCATCCCGCGTTCGGCCTCTTCTTCGCTTGATCCGTCGATCCAGGGGATCGGGAACCATTGAAAGGCATTGGGCATCCCGTCGATGCGTTCCGGCGCATCGGGCGAGACGAACAGCGTGTCGGGCAGATGTTCCGACAACGGATCGGCCAGCCCAAGGAGGTCAGCCCCGTTTGCGCCGTAGCCATGCAGAAAGACGACGGCCGAGCGGACCTCGCCTGATGCCGGTTCGCGGCGTTGCGATTGAAGAACGCGAGTCATGTGATCCCTTCCCTGCCTTTTGCTACTCGGTAGTACGCAAACAGGCAGCGCGCCGCAACCGATCGCCACGGTGTCCAGCGTTCGGCCATCGTCCGCAGCTGTTTGGGCGTGGGCCGTGCGGGCAGATCATACAGCACCCGCGCCGCCTCTTGCAGTGCCAGATCGCCCGGCGCGAACACATCGGCACGGCCCAGGCTGAACATGGCATAGATCTCGGCGGTCCACACACCGATGCCCTTGACCGCGACCAATGTGGCAATGACCTGCGCGTCGGGCGCGTCGCGCAAGGCGGCATAGTCGATATCCGCCCCCGCCAGCGCCTGCGCATAGGCAATCTTCTGACGGCTCAGGCCGACAGCGCGCAGACCGTCATCACCCGCAGCCAGAACAGCGGATTGCGTCGTCAGGCCCGCACCTTCCATCCGCGCCCAGATCGCGGCAGCAGAGGCCGTGCTGACCTGTTGGCTGACGATCGCGGACAGAAGATGCGCAAAGCCGTCCGGCCGGCGGCGCAACGGCAAGGGACCTGTCTGCGCCAGCGCCCGCGCCATCTGTGGATCGTTTGCAGCCAGCCACGCAGCCCCTTCGGCCACGTCGGCGTCGGTTTCGATGATGCGCCCCACGCTCACAGGCTATCAGCCCAGCGGGCGACGGCGGCGACATCGGGCAAATGTGTGCCTTCCGGTGCAACGGGCCGCGACAGCATCACCATCTGCAATCCCAAGGCACGCGCCGCTGACACTTTAGTTTCCGACGCGGTCCCACCGGTGTTGCGAAACAGGACGGCATCGACCGCCAGCTCGCGCAACACGGCCACCTCGGCGTCATGCGAGAACGGCGGGCTGCCGAAAACATAGCGAATGTTGCCCCGCGGTGGCGGCATGGCGTGCCGCGTGGTCTGACGCACGAACAACTGCCCACCGAACCCCGCAAGCGCCGGCAACAGCGCACGGCCCACGTTGGTAAAGACGCGTTCGAAGGGCGCAATCGAATCGGATGCCGCGGCCATGTCGGGCACATCGGTCCATCGGTCACCCGGTGCAGGCCTCCAGGCAGGCCGACGCAACAGCGCATATTGCGCCCCTGTCGCCTTGCAAGCCGCCGCCGCGTCGGTGCTGATCCGCCCCGCAAATCCGTGGGTCACATCCAGAAGATGGCTAAAGCCACCTGCCCGCAGCGCCTGTGTCAGCCCCGCACGATCCGGCGTCACCTCCGGCAAGTCGGACACCACACCCTTGGGCGGGGCACCGTCGCAAAGAACGCGCACCTCAAGCCCCGCACGCCCGCGCACCGCCGCCAGAGCCGCAGCCGTCTCACCGGCACCGCCCAGCAGCAATATGCGCGCACGCGGCGCTTGTGGTGTCATGCCATACCCCTTGCAGGTGCCTCAGGCGGTCACGTCCGCGCCTGCTTCGATCATATCCACGCGCGTGGCATGACGGCCACCTTCAAACGTGGCGTTCAGAAAGGCATCGACGATGTCCAGCGCCAGCCCCTCACCCAGCACGCGCGCGCCCAGCGACATCATGTTGGCATCGTTGTGCTCGCGGATCATGCGGGCCGAGAATGTGTCAGAGCACACGCCGCAACGGATGCCCGCCACCTTGTTCGCCGCCATCATGATGCCCTGCCCGGTGCCACACAACAAAATGCCAAGCTGGCAATCGCCCGATGCGACTCGTTCGGCCGCGGCTTTGCCGTGCAGCGGATAGTGCGTGCTTTCGGATGTGGTCGGGCCGATGTCCACGACCTCCCAGCCTTGTTTTGCAATATGCGCGGCGATGTTCTGGCGCATTGCAATATCGGCGTGATCGCTGGAGATAACGATGCGTTTGGTCTCTGTCATGATGTCTTGGTCCCGTGTCCCAGGCCGGTCGAGGAAAAACCCCGGGGGATCGGCTGGTCAGTGTTGCGTTCAGTTTTCCGGTGCGGCGCCTATAGCACAGGCCTCGCGGGCGCGCAGCCGCTGAATTGCCCCCGAAGTGACGTGACGTAGCAGAAGCCGCGAAAAGGCCCCGCTGGAAAATATCTGTGGCCCGATACTTGCCGATGTCAAATTTCAGGTTTACGCCTCTCGAAATGACACACACACATGACAGCCGGGCCAAGCGTAACGTGGCCGTTCTGGTCTGCGCCCAGGCATTTTTGGGCAGCCAGATGCCGATGATTTTCGTGGTGGCGGGGCTGGCGGGGCAATCGCTGGCGACCAACGTCTGCTTTGCCACGCTGCCTATTTCGCTGATCGTTCTGGGCTCCATGCTGGCGGCGACGCCGGTGTCGGCGATCATGCAACGCTTTGGCCGCCGCGCGGGCTTTTTCGTGGGCGCAACCGGGGGTGCTGTGGGTGGCATGGTGGGGGCTTACGGCCTGTACCTGGGATCTTTCCCGATCTTTCTGGCGGGCAGCTTTCTGACCGGTATCTACATGTCGGCCCAGGGCTTTTACCGCTTTGCCGCCGCCGACACCGCGTCGGATGAATTCCGCCCCAAGGCAATTTCCTATGTGATGGCCGGGGGGCTGCTCTCTGCGGTGATCGGCCCGCAGGTGGTCAAGCTGACGGCAGACGCCTATGTGATCCCCTTCCTCGGCACATACCTTGCCGTGATCACCGTCAACGTGGTCGGCTCGCTGCTGTTTCTCTTCATCGACATCCCCAAGCCGCCCGTCCCTGCGCTGGATGCGCCCAGTGGCCGAAGCCGTCTTGAGCTGTTGAAAACGCCGCGCATCGCCGTCGCGGTGATCTGCGGGACGGTGTCCTACGCGCTGATGAACCTTGTGATGACCTCGACCCCGCTGGCGGTTGTGGGCTGTGGCATGACGGGCGACCTGTTGCCGGGCACGGACCTGAGCGGGCTGAGTGCTGCCGAGCAACGCTCGACCTTCATCAATCTGGCGTCAAACGTGGTCACGGGCCACGTGCTGGCAATGTTTGCGCCCTCTTTCTTTACCGGGCATCTGATCAACCGCTTTGGCGTGGAAAAGATCATGGGGCTGGGCATCGCCATTCTGGGCGCGGCTGGCATCGTGGCCTTGTCCGGTGTGACCCTCTCCAACTTCTTTATCGCGCTGATCCTGCTGGGACTGGGCTGGAACTTTGGCTTTATCGGGGCGACGACCATGCTGTCGGGATCGCACCTGCCCCATGAACGCGGGCGGATGCAGGGCCTGAACGACCTGCTGGTGTTCGGCGGCGTGACCATGGCGTCACTGGCCTCGGGCGGGTTGATGAACTGTTCCGGCGGCAGCCCCGTCCAGGGCTGGGCCGCGGTCAATATCGCGATGGTGCCGTTTCTGGTTCTGGCGGGCGGGTCGCTGATCTGGCTGATGCTGCGCCCCAAGGAGGCCGCAGCCTAAGCCGTCAGGACCAGCGCCACAGCAAAAACGACTGGCGCGCCGGGTTGATCTGCAACGCCCCTGCCGCCACGCGGCCCGGATCGCGGGCCGCCTGTTTCAGGATGGCCTGCGTCAGGAACCCTTCGGTCAGCGCAGGCGCGCCCGAACCCGCGACACGGCGCAACGCCGCACGGTTGGGCATAGATGCCAACGCAGCCTTGCACAGATCGGCCACCGCCTCGGCCCGCCCGTCCACCAGCGGCACGCGCTTTTGCGCCTCAAGCTCGGGCACGGCCTGCAGGAACCGCGCCAGTCCCGTCGCGGTGCCAAAGGCGCGCACCGGTGCCTCGGCCTCGGCCCCTGCCCCCAATGCCTGTGCCGCCGCCCACATCAGTTCACCCGAAGTGTCGGCCAGATAGCTGTCAAAATGCGCCGCGTCCTCGAACGGGTCGCGGTAAATATCCCAGCGCCGCGCGGCGACCAAACGGTCCAACGCGCGGGCCGCATCGGCATCCAGCGCATGGGCCAGCGGCGTCACCACCTCATGCCGCCGCACGATGCCGCCTTTTGCGATCTCTTCCAGCGCATCGCGCCACCATTGCAGACGCATCTCGGCGATCATCGCCTCTTGGGTAACCCAAGGCGCGCGCGCCACCTCGACGTTGAACGCATACAGCGCAAACAGCACCGAACGCGCGGCCACTGGCGCGGCCATGGTGGCGCGAAAGCGGTCGGGATCGGCCTTTTGCACCAAAGCGGCACAGGCGGTCAGGTCACTGTCGAACGGCATCAATCGCCTCTTGGATAACAGCCAGCGTTTGCGGCGCATCGACAATGTCCAAATGCCCCACGTTCGGGACGATATGGTACTGTCCCACATCGGTCACGCTGCGCATCAGCGGCGCATAGGCGTCCGCAACAAAGGCCTCGTCCTGCGCGCCAACCACCAGCGCAAAGCGCGGAAGTGCCGCAACATCGCCCAGAAAATCGGACCGCGGCGCAAAGCTGCTGTTCAACCGATAGGAATAGGCCGTGGTCGCCGTGCGTCCCAACGGGCCTTCCAGAACGGCACGCGGCATGTCGAATTGAATGATCGTCAGGTGGTTCAGCGCGCGCACGCCCACCGCGTTCAGCATGCTCAGCCCGATGACACGGCGCACCAGCACCCGCGCCCAGCCGCCTGAATTGCGCCGCGTGGTGGCCGCGTTGTGTTTCAGGAACGGAGCCAGCAGAACGGCGCGATCAATCATTGCGCCATGCGCGCCACCGGCCATGCGCACCACCAGCCCCCCGCCCGAGGAATGGCCCACCATCACAACCTTTTGCCCCGTGCGGGCCTGATCGGTGATCAGATCGGCCAGATCATCTTCGTACTGACCAATATAATCCACATCACCCCGCCGCCCCGGTGCCGCGCCGTGACCGCGCAGATCGGGCACCACCACGTCGGCCTCGGACGCCAGCGCAGAAGCCAGCGTGTGAAACTGCATGCCATGCCAGCCCGATCCGTGGATCAGCACAACCAGAGGCACATTTTCGCGCCCCGCCGCCCCGTAGCGTCGGATTTGCAGCGCATATCCGTCGCGCATCCGTACAGGCGTGGTGGCGGGCACATCCTCCAGCCCCCGCGCCAGCGTTTCGGTGAAATCAAGGCCGCTGTCGTCGCTTGACTTGGTCGGGCCGGGGCGTTGCGTGACGATCAGCCCGATTGCAATCGCCAGGGACGTAACGGCAGAAATGGCCGCAAACTTCAGGACACTAAGCAACATCGCGGATCAGCTTCCATTTGATCGCGTCCAGCAAGGCCTCGAACGAGGCATCGACTATGTTGGCGCTGACGCCGACCGTAGACCACCGCCGCCCTTGCCCGTCTTCGCTGTCGATAATGACACGGGTAACGGCCTCGGTGCCGCCTTGGGTGATACGCACCTTGAAATCCACCAGCCGCAAGTCTTCCAGATGCGCCGAATAGCGGCCCAGATCCTTTGACAATGCCTTGGACAGCGCGTTCACCGGGCCACGGTCGCTGCCGGTCTCGTCCATGCTTTCGCTGACCGACAACAGCTTTTCGCCATCGACCTTCACCACGACCACGGCTTCGGACAGGCTTATCATCTTGTCATATTTGTTTTTGCGCCGTTCGACCGTCACGCGATAGCGTTTGACATCAAAGAACTCGGGCAATTGCCCCAGCTCCTCGCGCGCCAGCAGCTCGAACGACGCCTGTGCGGTGTCATAGCTGTAACCTTCGGCCTCGCGCGTCTTGATCCGGTCCAGAATCCGCCCCAGCGCGGGGTCGGCACGGTCCACGGCCAGCCCCATGCCGGTCAGGCGCTCGCGCAGGTTCGACTGGCCCGCCTGGTTCGACATCGGGATGATGCGCGTGTTGCCGACGCGGGCGGGGTCGATGTGCTCATAGGTCGTGGGGTCCTTGGCGATCGCACTGGCGTGCAGGCCGGCCTTGTGCGCAAAGGCGGAAGCACCGACAAAGGCCGCCTGTTTCTGCGGCACCCGGTTCAGGATTTCGTCCAGCATCCGGCTGATGCGCGTCAGGTTCTCCAGCGCCTCGGGCGGCACGCCGGTCTCGAACCGGCTGGCGTAGGGCTCTTTCAACAGCAGGATCGGGATCAGCGTCGTCAGGTTGGCATTGCCGCAGCGTTCGCCAAGACCGTTCAACGTGCCCTGAATTTGCCGCGCACCTGCGTCCACGGCGGCCAGCGCACAGGCCACGGCGTTTTCGGTGTCGTTGTGGGTGTGAATGCCAAGGTGATCGCCCGGAATGCCCGCCGCGATCACGGCGGCGGTGATCCGCCCCACATCCGCAGGCAGCGTACCACCATTGGTGTCGCACAGCGCAATCCACCGCGCACCTGCGTCATAGGCGGCGCGGATCGCGCGCAGCGCATAGTCGGGGTTCGCCTTGTACCCGTCAAAGAAATGCTCCGCGTCAAAGATCGCCTCGCGACCCTGTGCCACCAGATGGGCCACGGATTTGGCGATGTTGTCGGTGTTTTCCGCAAGCGTGATGCCAAGGGCGGTTTCGACGTGAAAGTCATGCGTCTTGCCCACAAGGCACACCGCAGGGGTGTTTGCGTTCAGCACGGCGGCCAGCACGTCGTCGTTCTCGGCGGACATGCCGTTGCGCTTGGTCATGCCGAAAGCGGTCATGGTGGCGCGGGTCTGGGGGGCCGCGTCGAAAAAGGCACTGTCGGTGGGGTTGGCCCCGGGCCAGCCGCCTTCGATGTGGTCGATGCCAAGGCTGTCGAGCGCGCGGGCGATGGTCAGTTTCTCGTCGGTCGAGAATTGCACGCCTTGGGTTTGTTGCCCGTCGCGCAGAGTGGTGTCGAAGAGATAGAGGCGTTCGCGGGTCATGATACCCTCCCGACCAGTTGGGCTCTGGTGTCTGCGACCAACCCAGCAGCAACTTTACCTTCGCGTTTCAGATCATAGGGCAGCCCCCGACCGCGGGTGGGGGAGAAGCCCCCGCCCGGGGGGGCGGTCGGGGGCTGCCCGGCGTACCGCCGGGCGGGACATTCAAGACAGCGCACCATCACAGATCCTCCAGCTTGGAAGGATCAAACGCAGGCCCAGCGACCAGATCAACGCCGTCCTTGCGCATCTTCACTTCGACGCCAGCTGCCACCAACATCTGCTTCATGGCATCCAGTTTCGAGAAATCCTTGGTTGCCATGGCCTCAGCACGGACGGTGGAGAACGCAGCCTCATAGGCACTCAAATCCGCATCAGTCGCCGCAGCCCACGCTGGCACGCCATCTGCAACCAGTCCAACCAATCGCAGGCTTGCCAAGAGCGCGCTTGCATCACTATTTTGAGCAAGCTGGTGCATCTCGCCAATTGCCTGTGGCGTGTTCAGATCATCGGCCAACGCCTGCATGACAGCCTGCGGCACCTGCCCCGCGTCGGCTCCCTCGACCTGCCCGTACCACTTGCGCAACGTCGCCTCCGCCTCGGCCCGCTTCTTCTCGGTCCAGTCCATCGGCTTGCGGTAATGCGTCGACAGCATCACGAACCGGATCACTTCCCCCGGCACGCCCTGCTCCAGCAAATCGCGCACGGTAAAGAAATTGCCCAAGGACTTGGACATCTTCTTGCCCTCGACCTGCAACATCTCGTTGTGCATCCACACGGTCGCCATCTGCTCGGTGCCATTGGCGCAGCAGCTTTGCGCGATCTCGTTCTCGTGGTGGGGAAACATCAGGTCGTTGCCGCCGCCGTGAATGTCGAAGCGGTCGCCCAAAAGCGCCTTGGCCATGGCCGAGCATTCGATATGCCAGCCGGGCCGACCGCGTCCCCACGGGCTGTCCCAGCCCGGTGTCTGGTCGTCCGAAGGCTTCCACAGCACGAAATCCATCGGGTCCTCTTTATAAGGCGCCACCTCGACCCGCGCGCCCGCGATCATGTCATCAACCGACCGCCCCGACAGCGCGCCATACCGCGCATACTCGCGCACCCGGAACAGCACGTGCCCCTCGCGCGCGTAGGCAAAGCCGCCCTCGATCAGCCCTGCGATCATCTCGACCATCTCGGCAATATAGGCCGTCGCACGCGGCATGTGATCCGGCTCCAGCGCGCCGATGGCCCCCATGTCATCCAGAAACCACTGCGACGTCTCGGCGGTGATCTCACCGATGCTGCGCCCGCTTTCGGCGGCGCGGGCGTTGATCTTGTCGTCCACATCCGTGAAATTGCGCACATAGGTCACGCGCGGATACTGCGTTTTCAGCAGCCGGTAAAGAATATCGAACACCAGCACAGGCCGCGCATTGCCCAGATGGGCGCGGTCATAGACCGTCGGTCCACAGACATACATCCGCACATTTTCAGGGTCCAACGGCGCAAACAGCTCTTTGCGACGGGTGGCGGTGTTATACAGATGAATGTCCATCAGGCGTCCTCGCGCAGGTGTTGGCGCGGGCCTAGCAATTCTGATGTGTCATGGAAACAAAGAACCGGCCCGCTGAGTGGATCAGCAGATAATGCAGCAGGTGATAATGATGCAGGTTCTTGTCATGACGCCAGCTAACCCACAGCGACACGCGCGGTCAAGTCCCCGCTGGTGTTGACAATTCAGGGCTGCTCTGACCCCTTGGCCGAAAATCAGGACGGCAAAGGAACAGCACATGAAGATTTCGCATCGGGTCACAAATATCAATGGTGGCGGATCGGACGGCTGGGACGTGTTCCTGAAGGCGCGCGGCATGATCGCCGAAGGCGTCGCCGTGACCGAACTGACCATTGGCGAACACGACATCCGCACCGCCGCCCCCATCCTGCAAGAAATGCACCGCAGCGCGATGGGCGGGCACACAGGCTATGCCATGGTGCCGGGCATCAACACGCTGCGCGACACGGTGGCGGCACGGGTTCAGGCGCGCACCGGCGTGCCGACCACGCGCGACAATGTGATCATCACGCCGGGCGGTCAGGCGGCCCTGTTCGCGGCGCATTCGGTCGCCTGCGATCCCGGCGATACGGCGCTGTATATCGATCCCTATTACGCCACCTACCCCGGCACGATCCGCGCGGTCAGTGCGGTGCCGCAATCGGTGCCCGCCCATGCTGACAATGCCTTTCAGCCCCGCGCGGCGGATATTGCGCAGGCCGCGGAACAGGGGGCAAAATCGCTGTTGGTCAATTCGCCCAACAACCCCACCGGCGTGGTATACAGCCGCGAAACGCTGGACGGGATCGCGCAGGTCTGCAAGGCGCACGACCTGTGGCTGATCTCGGACGAGGTCTATGACACGCAAGTGTGGACAGGCGACCACCTGAGCCCGCGCGCCCTGCCCGGCATGGCGGACCGCACGCTGGTGGTGGGGTCGATGTCGAAATCCCACGCCATGACCGGGTCGCGCTGTGGCTGGATCGTGGGACCACAGGACGTGATCGCCAACCTGGTGAACCTTGCCACCAACACCACCTACGGTGTGCCCGGATATATCCAGGACGCTGCCAACTTTGCCCTGAACCAGGGCCCGCAGGTCGAGGCCGAAGTCTCCGAACCCTTCCGCCGCCGCCGCGAAAAGGCGATGGCGGTGCTGGCGAAACAGAACACCATTTCACTGGTGCCGGCACAGGGGGCGATGTACCTGATGCTGGACATCCGCGCGACGGGACTCAGCGGCGATGATTTCGCCAACGATCTGTTGGACACGCACCACATTGCGGTGATGCCGGGCGAAAGCTTTGGTCAGGCGGCGGCGGGTCACATCCGCGTTGCGATGACCATCGACGACGACCGGTTCATCGCGGCGCTGGAAACCCTGTGCGATTTCGCGGCCGGGCTGGCGAGAAAATAAGGGCTTGGGGGCGCGGCGCGTTCAGACGTGCTGCCCCCCGTTGATCGGGATCTCTGCCCCCGTCACATAGGACGCCTTGGCGCTGCACAGGAAGCTGACCACCTCGGCCACTTCCGCAGGGCTGCCCAGGCGTTTCATCGGCACCTGCTGCTCCACCATCTCCTCGGTGCCCGCCGACAGGATCGACGTGGCAATCTCGCCGGGTGAGACGGCGTTCACCCGCACCCCCTTGTCGCCCAGCTCGAAAGCCAGCTCGCGGGTCAGCGCCGACAACCCCGCCTTGGACACTGCATAGGCAGAGCCTGCAAAGGGATGGATCTGCTGACCAGCGATCGAGGTCACATTGACCACCGCGCCCCTGGCCTGTTGCAAGGGGCCCAGCAGTTCGCTGCACAGCATCATCGGCGCCATCAGGTTGACCATCATCACCCGCTGGAAATCCTCCAGCGATGTGCCCGTCGCGGACATGCGCCCGCCATCCGCGGCCTTGGGCGAGATTCCGGCGTTGTTCACCAAAGCGTTCAACCCCCGTGCGCCCAGACGTTTCTTCAACTCGGCCATGCTGGCGCGGATCGACACCGGATCGGCAAGGTCGACCTCGATGTGCTGTACGATCCCCTCGGCCCAGGGGCACACGTCCGAGAACGGCGTGCGGGCCAGCGTGAACACCTCCCAGCCCGAATTGTGGAACTCCTTGACGATGGCATGTCCGATCCCCCGACTGGCACCGGTGACGGCAACGGTGGGTTTCTTGAACGGGCTGTTGTCCTGGGTTTTGTCAGACATGGCGCATGTGTCCTTTTGTCAAAATGTTCAGCGGTGCGCTGACGCATCAACGCATACGCGCCTTGGGGGCGCTGTAAAAGCGATCGCTGCGCGCGCAGGGGCGAATTCCGCCGTCTCTGCCCCCATTTCGGGCACAGAAAATCGTGTTACTGCCCCTTGAACGCAGCAAAGTTATGTCACTTGACATAGCTTGGCCAACCTTAACTGCAATTGTCATCTTTGCCTTGCATTATCCATCTTGAAGCAAAACGAAAACCTGTCCTAATTCGTCTTATTCCAATCACTTACACATTCCAAAAGGTAGAATTCGACGATGCCCGTATCCTATACCGCGATCAATCTGACCACCTTGCAACAGCTGACACTGGACGATGTGGACCTGACATTCTTCAACCAGACAGCCTACAGCTTTCCGCCCAATTCATCGGTGCTGGCGGGTGCGCCCGAAACCACATTCCAGACCGAAAACGTCTTCACCATAACCATGAACCTGGGCACCGTGAACGGCGTACCGCAATCGGTGACCGCATTCTTTACCGGCGACTGGCCTGCGCCGCTCAGCCCTGCCGAGATGTCCAACATCAACACGCTGAACAACTGGCTTCAGGCCGCTGGCAACATCCAGATCGATCAACTGACGCTGATCGACACGCGCGGCGGCGGGTTCAGGATCGACATCGACTTTGACGGCGAAGGCCCCACCCCGCGCGAGTTGGTCACCTCGTGGGCCGAAGAGGACCTGGTGAACGTGCTGCCGCCCGAGCCGCTGGACTGGACCGGCACGGATGGCGTGGATATTTTCAGCGGCACCGCGTTGGATGATGTGTTGCATGGGTTGGACGGCAATGACCGTCTGCGCGGGCTGGACGGCAACGACACCATGTATGGCGACGATGGCAACGACCTGCTGATCGGCGGCAAGGGCAACGACGAATTGCACGGCGGCCTGGGCGGCGACAAGATCAACGGCGACGCGGGCGACGACATGCTGGTGGGCGGCGCCGGGCGCGACGTGCTGCGTGGCGGGTTGGGCGACGACACACTCTATGCCTCGGACAAGAACGGCGACAGCGATGCGCTGGACGATGTGAACCACCTGAAAGGCGGCAAGGGCAATGATTTCCTCTATGGCGGCGATTTCAACGACACGCTGGACGGCGGCAAGAACAAGGATATTGTCTATGCCGGCGCGGGCGACGATGTGCTGATCGCGGGGCGCGGCAATGACGTGCTGCACGGTCAGCAAGGCGCGGACACATTTGTGTTTCAAAGCGGCAAGATCAGCGGCACCAAGCTGGTGGACATCACCCGCTTTGGCGGCGACCACCTGCTGTTGGAAGGGTTCGAAGGGCTGGACGCCAGCGTGATGGATCTGGACCTTGGCGACCGGTTTCAGGCGATCCGCGATGCCGGCATTTCGGCCACCAATGTCGGGTCCGTCTGGACCGTGGATTTCAACGGCGAGGCCCAGATGATCATCAACGGCGGCTCGTTTGCCACCGAAGAACAGTTTTTTATCATGATGGACTTTATCTAATGCTTTAAACCTTTCCCCAAGACACCTTGTGAAACGCAAACCGCCCGCAGGCATCACCTGCGGGCGGTTTTTCGTGGGGCAGCCCCTGCCTTACATATGGATCACGCGGCCATAGGCATCCAGCACGCTTTCATGCATCATCTCGCTGAGCGTCGGGTGCGGGAACACGGTGTTCATCAGGTCCTCTTCGGTGGTTTCCAACTGGCGACCCACGACATAGCCCTGGATCAGCTCGGTCACTTCCGCACCGACCATATGCGCGCCCAGCAACTCGCCGGTTTTCGCGTCAAAGACTGTTTTCACCATGCCCTCGGCCTCGCCAAGTGCAATCGCCTTGCCGTTGCCGATAAAGGGGAAACGACCCACTTTGACGTCATACCCCAGTTCCTTGGCCTTGGCCTCGGTATAGCCGACCGATGCGACCTGCGGATAGCAATAGGTGCAGCCCGCGATGCTTTCGGGTTTGACGGCGTGCGGGTGCATCCCGGCCATCAGTTCGGCCACCATCACGCCCTCGTGGCTGGCCTTGTGGGCCAACCACGGCGCACCGGCGATGTCACCGATGGCATACAGACCCTCGACACCGGTGCGGCAATATTCGTCTGTCACCACATGGGTGCGGTCGATTTTCACACCCAGCGCTTCCAGCCCCAGATCCTCGACGTTGCCGACGATACCCACGGCGGAAATGACCGTGTCGAACTCTTGAGTCTCAACCTTGCCGCCCACCTCGATATGCGCGGTGACCTTGCCCTTGGCGCGGTCCAGTTTCTTGACCATCGCCTTTTGCATGATCTTCATGCCTTGCTTTTCGAACTGCTTCTTGGCGAATTTCGAGATTTCCTCGTCTTCAACAGGCAGCACGCGGTCCATCACTTCGACCACGGTCGTGTCGGCACCCAGCGTGTTGTAAAAGCTAGCAAATTCGATGCCGATGGCCCCCGACCCGATGACCAGCAGCTTCTTGGGCATCCGTTTCGGGTCCAGCGCGTGGCGATAGGTCCAGACCAGATCGCCGTCCGCCTCAAGACCCGGCAATTCACGGGCCCGCGCGCCGGTTGCCAGAACGATATTCTTGGCGGTCAGGTCCAGCGTTTCCTTGTCGGTTTTCACCTTCACCTTGCCTTTGGCGGGCAGCGTCGCGGCCCCCATGATCACGGTGATCTTGTTCTTTTTCATCAGGTGGCCAATGCCGCCCGACAACTGCCCCGCCACCTGGCGCGAGCGTTTGACCACGGCGGGCAGATCGAAATCGACGTTCTCGGCCTTCAGCCCGAATTCCTTGGCGCGGTGCATCAGGTGGAACACCTCGGACGTGCGCAGCAACGCCTTGGTCGGGATACAGCCCCAGTTCAGACAGATGCCGCCCAGGTTTTCACGTTCGACGATGGCCACTTTCATGCCCAACTGTGCGCCACGGATCGCAGCGACATAGCCGCCGGGGCCTGCGCCAATCACGATCAGATCAAAGGAAGTCTCGGCCATATGTGTCCTCGCTGGCTGCGAAATGGAATATAGTTTAGCGTTAAACCATATCTCGCTTCGTCACAACCGCAAGGTTTCGGGACGACAAAACGTTGTCAGGCCGCTTCGGTCTGCTCCAGCGCGTCCACCGTGGTCCGATAACCGCCGTCCTCGACATAGCTTTGTTCCAGCGTTGTCGAACTGCGGCCCAATGCATCGTTGCGATAGGGAAAGCGGCCAAATTTGCGGATCACTTCACGATGCGCCCGTGCATGCAGCAGATTGTTGCCGCCATCGTTCATACGTTCACACATCAGCCGCACACAGCGTTCCTGATCGCACAGGTTTTCCGAATGCATCAGCGGCATGTAAAAAAACTGCCGCGCTGGCGGATCGATGCGCAGGTCCCACCCCTTGTCGATGGCGGATTTGGCGGCAGCCAAGGCAATGCGGTCGCTGGCAAAGGCCTTGCCCTCTCCGCGGAACATGTTGCGCGAAAACTGGTCCGCCAGAATGATATAGGCCAGCGCACCGCTGGGATAGGTCAGCCAAAGCGAATAATGACCGTCGCACAGGTTCTCCCAGGCATCCCCGAACTGCGCACGGATCTTGTCGTCAAAGGCATCTTCGGCCTTGTACCAATCCGCTGGCGTACAGTCGTCCAGCCAGAATTTCAGAACGTCATCCGCGGTCACTTCGGTTTGCTGGGCCATGGGTTACTCCGTTTGCGCCTGCTCTGCCCCTGCACTGTTAAAGTTTTGTAAAAATGGTTCAATTCACGAAATGCAACAGTGGCGACATAAATCCGGCGATGCCGGTTTCATGAGCATCAAGCCGCTTCCGTGCCGTCGGAGTCATCCTGCGCGGCTTCGGCGGATTCGATGGCCCATTCCTGCGCGATCTCCATGCCGACGACCGTGGTGCCCGCCGGGGACATGGCCACGAACGACCCTGTCTCTTCCACCGGAATGGCGGCGCGCTGGGTCGAGCGGTAGATGGCATAGACCACGAGGGCGGCAAAGAGCACGGCGGTGAACAGATAAAAGCCCCCCGGCCCGACCTTGTCCATCAGCCAACCGGTGATCAGCGGCCCCGCCACTGCGCCAAGACCGTTCAAAAACAGCATCCCGCCCGACGCGGCGGCCATGTCTTCGGGTTGCAGAAAGTCGTTCGTGTGCGCAATCAGAAGCGAATACAAAGGGTTGGACATCCCGCCCACGAAAAAGGCCGAAACCAGCAGGATGGTAAAGTTGTGGCCCATCAGCATGCCCAGGATCGAACCGGCACCGCCGATGGCACTGACCGCGACGATCAACAGGCGCCGGTCCATCCGGTCGGAAATCCATCCGATCGGGTATTGCAGGATCACAGCCCCGACAAAGAACATCGCCACAAAGGTCGAGATCTGCGCAATGCTCAGCCCCGCCTGCGCCCCGTAAACCGACGCCATGCCGAATTGGGCAGAGAACACGCCGCCCAGCAGGAACATGCCGACGCAGCCCAGCGGCGAGAATTTGACCAGCGCACGCAGCGACATCGGTTTGGTGGTGTCAAAGGCCGGTGTCGGGCTGATCGACAGCAGGATCGGCGTGACCGCCAGGCTGACCAGCACCGAGGGGATCACGAACAATACGTAACCGGATGGGTCCGCCGTCACCAACAAGGCTTGCGACGCGACAATGCCCAGCGTCTGCACGATCATGTAAAGCGACAGCGCCTGACCGCGGTTCTCGTTGGTGGCCGCATTGTTCAGCCAGCTTTCCGCCGTCACATAGACCGCCGAGAAACAAAAGCCGATCACAACGCGCCCCAGCGTCCACGCCCAGGGTTCGGCAAAGGTCGGATACAGGATCATCACCGCCGAGATCAACGAGGCCAGCGCAGCAAACACCCGCACGTGACCGACGCGGCGGATCATATTGGGCGCCATCCGGCTGCCCCCCAGAAACCCCACGAAATAGGCCGACATCACAATCGACATCTCCAGCGTGGAAAACCCTTCGATGTTGCCGCGAATGCCAAGCAATGTGCCCTGCATCCCGTTGCCAACCATCAAAAGCCCCATACCGAACAGCAAGGCCCAGGCACTGGATAGAACTGAAAACATTTTGCGCTCCGATATGTGTCGCGTGTGTGGCTGGTGCTGCGGTAGGGAATGACTTCCCCCTGTCCCACACCATGCGCGGTGCGGTCAGGGATGAAAACGACTTATTGCGGTCTGTTTGGGTCGCCTGCCCCGTGGGGAAGCAAAAGCGATGCGTCACCATAGCTGAAGAATCTATACGATTCCGTGATGGCGTGGGCATAAATTTCGCGGATGCGGTCCTGACCGATCAGGGCCGACACCAGCATCATCAGTGTCGATTTGGGCAGGTGGAAATTGGTCATCAGCCCGTCGGCGACCTGAAAGCGGAAGCCGGGATAGATGAAAATGTCGGTCTCACCTTCCCACGGCTGCACGGTGCCGCTGTTGCGGGCCGCGCTTTCGATCAGGCGCAATGCGGTGGTGCCCACGGGTATCACCCGACCGCCCGCGGCCTTGGTCGCTGTGATTTCCGCGGCGGCGGCATCGCTGACATGGCCCCACTCGGCGTGCATCTTGTGGGTGGTCACGTCGTCCACCTTGACCGGCAGAAAGGTGCCTGCCCCCACATGCAGGGTGACATGGGTAAAGGTCACGCCCATCGCCGCCAGCTCGGCCAGCAATGCCTCGTCGAAATGCAGCGATGCGGTGGGGGCGGCCACGGCCCCCGAATGGCGTGCCCAGACGGTTTGATAATCGTGTTTGTCCTGCGCATCCGCCGGGCGTTTGGCCGCGATATAGGGTGGCAACGGCATCGCCCCCGCCTCGGCCAGGGCCGCGTCGAAATCGTCGCCCGTCAGGTTGAACCGCAAATGTCCCTGCCCCTCAGCAGTCCCCTCCAACGTGGCGGAGAGCGCTTCGGAAAATTGGACAACCTCGCCGACTTTCAGCTTTTTCAACGGCTTGACCATCGCCGACCATGTGCCATCCGCGCGCGGCTCCAGCAGGGTCACCTCGATCCGCGCCTCGGTTGCGCCCTGCGCCGACATCCTTGCCCGCAGGCCCGAAAGGCGCGCAGGGATCACGCGTGTGTCGTTCAGCACCAGCCGGTCACCCGGTCGCAGCCACGACCCCAGATCGGACACCCGCGCATCATGGATCTGCGCGGCATCCGCCACCAACAGGCGCGCCGACGTGCGCGGCACCGCAGGGCGGGTCGCGATCAGCCCCTCGGGCAGGTCGAAATCAAAGTCGGTCAGTTTCATGACCCCGCCCTTAACGCCCATAATTCGGGCTATCAAGGCGTTGCCGCCGCTCCTGCGCCGGTGTGACGTTTTGCTCGGGCGGCGCGAATGCCTCGGGCACTGTGCCGCCGTCTTGCACTTCGGGACTGTCCAGGTCCGGCACCTGCGGCGGCGGGCGGCGGAAAATCTCGCGGAACAGCCCCGGCGTCAGCGCCGAAAGCGGGTTCACGCTGACCTTGGGTTTGGCCGAGGGACCGGTCAGTTGATAGTTGAAGCCGATCAGCCCTTCGCCCTTGCGGGTAAAGATCGCACCGATCCCGTTCAGCAGGTAAACCGGTGAAACCACCCCCTGCATGTCCAGCGTGGAATCGTTCAGATTGTAGATGCCGTCCATCGAAATGCCCAACGACGGGCCGGTGGCGCTGGCCTTGGTCAGGGTCATGCGGTTGGGTGTCAGCCGGAACGATCCGTCGACCTCGGAAAAGACGATGCCATCACCGCTGAGCTGTTCCAGAAGGCCGACGATCGAAATGGCCGCCAGCAGATCGGCAATGGCGGGCGCGTTCTTGACCCGTGTGTTGCGAATGGTCAGTTCGCCATCAAAGGCGCCGTTCTGCCCCACCGGCAACAGGGTCAGGTTCAGGTCACCGCCCCGCGCGTTCTGGATGATCCCGGCAGAGGCCACGACCCCGCCCGCATCCTGCGAGGTGATCCGCACCGCGCTGCGCCCGTTCTGCGGCACAACGCGCCCCGCGACCGCTGTGCCGCCGTTGATCTTGCCGGTGAACTTGCCATCCAGCCCGTTGGCCGTGCCAAAGGTGCCCTGCATCCCCGTCAGCGCAATCGTGTCGGTGATCCGCAACTGGTCCAGCGACAGAACCAGCGGTCCGGTAGACTGGCCACTTCCGCCCGCGCTGTCCGCACCGAAATTGGCGGTGCGCAGGTCGATTGTCCCCCCGCGCACGTGGATTTCCGGTGCGGCGCTGCGGCCACGTCCGATGATGTCGACGGGCGCATTCATCCAGTTGCCGACCTTCACCTGCGAGAAACTGGCCCTTTGCAGCGCGCCGGCGGCATCCAGCGTCACGCTGCCCCTGGCCTGCAGCCCCGCGGCGTCCAGGCTGATGGCGGTTACCTCGGGGCGTTCGCCCAATGTGGCCTCGATGCGCAGCGATCCTGCCGTGCCCGCGGCCTTGGACCAGCCCAGCGGCGCCAGTCGCATGCTGAGGCCACGCAGGTTCGAGGTCAGCACCATGCGCGGCGTGCCGCCCTTGGGCGGCAGATCAACCACGATCTCGCCGACGCCCTTGCCGCGCACCGATCCCGGCGGCAGGGTGATATTGAATTCATCCAGCGTGGCCTGCGAGATTTCGACCGTGCCACGCACCTGGCTGCCGCCCTTGGCCTCGACGCCCAGCGGCTGGTCCCAGGCCACGTCAAAAGGCACGTTGCCCAACCGGCCCTGCCCCGCAATTCGCACGCCATCATTATCGGCACTGAGCGTGAGCGCACTGGCAGCAAGGGTCTCATTGGGCACCAACGCGTCGGTGCGCACATCCGCAAGCGCGCCGCTGACCGAATAGGTGACCTCACCGGGTTGCAGTTCCTTGCGCAGCGGCAGGGCAATGGTGCCGTCCAGCGTCACCCGACCGTCTGCCAGTCCCACCGGCAGACCGGCCTTGTCCATCACGAACAGCGGCTCCTGATCCAGCAACGACAGGGCCGCGGTCACGGTGCTGGTGGTTTCCAGCCGGGCGATGGCCGGTGCCCCGTCCTTGACCGTCACGTCTGGAATGATGAAGGACGATCCGGCCATGCCCACGCGTCCCCCCTGCGGTGCGCTGACAAAGCCCTGGTCGACCGAGGCGACAAAACGGTTTCGCAACAGGCTGGCGTGACCGGATGCCTCCTGAATAGGCGGCATCGTCTTCATGAAACGCAGGTCTGCATCCGCAAAGTCAAAGCTCAGATAGGTTTCCATCGGCGTGTTCGGCGCGCCCCGCAGCGCCAGATCGACCTCGCGCAGATGCCCTGACAGCAGGTTCTGGGACACCCAGTCACGGGTCTTGACGATCAGCTTTTCGGGCCACAGCGCCAGCAGCCGTTCGGGGGCCAGTTCGTCGACCTGCGCGTCAAAGGCAAACCGCCAGCCTTCGCGCTCGGCGGTGATATTGCCGTTCGCCCGAAGCCATTGCCCCTGGTCCGACACCAGCATCTGCCCCAGCGTCACGCGAAAAGGGTTCAACTCCAGCCGGAAATCCAGGTTGGCCCCGTCCAGCACCACCGGCACGGCATAAAGATCGCGCGGATTGAATTTCAGGTCCGAGGCCGAAAACTGTCCGATCAGCGTGTCGACCTGGCCGACCTCGCCCTCAAGACCACCCACCATCGCCTGACCCTCGGCGCGCCCCGTGACCCATTTGCTGTCGACGGTCACTTCGTCGAAACGCAAAAGGCGCGTGGCCGGGTCATAGTTGAAATAGGTCCCTGCGGACTGAAAGGGGATCGGGCGGGTTTCGTTGTTGGGTTGCAGCACGCCCTTCCCGATCCGCAATGTCGCGCTGATCGGGGCCAACTTGCCATTGGCCAGCACGCCCGAACGCAAGGCCCCTGAAATCGGCGCGCGCAGGGCTTCGAGCCATGCGAACGCCGGTCCCTGGGCCGCGATGTCGGCTGCGGCCACGTCTTCCATGGTGACCCCGAATTCGGCTGCGGCCGAGCCGATGCGGCTGGAATAGTTTGCCTCGACAGTGGCAACGCCCGTGCCGCCCGACAACAGCGCCAGATCGGCAGAGATCGCCAGTTCCTCGCCCGTGCGGATCAACCGGAAGCGTCCCCCGTCGGCCGTCCACGCACGGTCGGCACGTGCGTCTTCATAGCGCAGGGTGACGCCGTAAATGTCCGCATTGGTCAGCGCCTTCAGTTGCGGCTGTTCAAAAGCTGCGTCCAGCGAAACCACCACCTGTGGCAAGGACACGTTGCGGGCCACCCCGCCGCCGATGCCCTGACCGCTCGACAACGACACCTGTCCTTCGGCATCTCGCCGCAGGGTGACGAAAACACCCGTCAGTTCGATTTTCTTCGGCACCACCTCGCCCGACAGCAACGGCTTCATCGCAAGGCTGGCTTCCAGTTCGGAAAACTTGACGATCTCGTCACCCGCCGCCGTGCGCAGGGTCACGTTGCGGATGCGCGCACGCGGCCGCCAGCCCTTGTTCACGACCAGCTCGGCCTCGTCAAAGGTCAGCTGCACGCCTTGCAGGTTGTCATTCACCCGCGTCGCAATCCGCTGTTCCAGCCAGTCGGGGGCTGCGATCGGCTTGCCCACCAGCACCGTGATCAGCACCACGGCGGCCACACCCAACAGCGCCATCAACACAAGACTGCCCAGCCCCACACGCTTGGCGATGCGACGCTTGCGGCCCGTGGCCTTGACCTTTGGCAGGTCGGTCACGGAGTGTTCTGGCGACTTGGTGTCGGTCATCTCTTTATTCTTGCTGCTCCAAAGCTACTATGACAGTCAGTTTCGCGCATGCCCAGATGGGCCAGTATGACAAGGACCGTCATGATAGAAGTAGCTTCAACCGCACCCGATTTCACCTTGCCGCAAACCGAAGGGCCGGAGGTCACGCTGTCCAACTTGCGTGGCACCCCTGTGGTTCTGTTCTTTTATCCCAAGGACAATACGCCGGGCTGCACCAAGGAATCCATTGCCTTTTCCGAGCATATGCAAGCCTTTGCCGATGCGGGCGCACAGGTCTACGGTATTTCCAAGGACAGCCTGAAAAAACACGCCAATTTTACCGCCAAACACGATCTGACAGTGCCGCTGTTGTCGGATGAAAACGGTACGGTCTGCGAAGACTACGGGGTGTGGAAGGAAAAACAGATGTATGGCAAGACTTTTTTGGGGATCGAACGCACCACGGTGCTGATCGCCGCCGATGGCACCATCGCCCGCATCTGGCCACGGGTCAAAGTGCCCGGCCACGCCGAGGAGGTCCTGGAGGCGGTGAAGGCCCTGTGACCGACGCCCCGATGATGCCGCTGGCCCAGATGGCCGACGCCGTGCTGCGCTGTGGCGATGGCCGTGAAAAAACCGCGCTGTCGCGCAAGTTGGCCGCGCAGTGGCAAGGCGCGCGCGCAGCGGGTCAGACGCCCGAAGTGGGCACCGCCAGCCCGCCGATGCAGCCCGCCCGCCCCGCGCGCCCCGAACTGCTGGCGCCCCGCGACGTGCCCCACCGCAAACCCGGCAGCCCCGAGGGGCGCATCGCCCTGTTGCACGCCGTCGCCCACATCGAATTGAACGCGGTCGACCTGCACTGGGACATCATCGCGCGGTTTTCCCATGTGCCCATGCCCATGGGTTTCTTTGACGACTGGGTCAAAGCGGCAGACGAAGAATCCAAACATTTCAACCTGATGGCCGATTGTCTTGAAGAGATGGGCAGCCATTACGGAGCCCTGCCCGCACACGCAGGCATGTGGCGCGCCGCCGAGGACACCGCAGAGGATCTGATGGGCCGGCTGGCGGTCGTGCCGATGGTGCTGGAGGCACGCGGGCTGGACGTGACCCCCAACATGATCCGCATCTTCAAGCAGGCCAAAGCGGACAGCGCCGTGGCCGCGCTCGAGACAATCTATGCCGAAGAAGTGGCGCATGTCGCATACGGGTCCAAATGGTTTCACTTCCTCTGCGGGCGCGAGAATGCCGACCCCAAGGAGGTGTTTCACACACTGGTACAAAAGTATTTCCACGGCGCGCTCAAGCCGCCCTTCAACGAGGAAAAGCGCGCCGAGGCCGGTATCCCGCCCGACTTTTACTGGCCGCTGGCAGTTTCAACCTGAGGTTATCGCACCCAAGGCCTCTCCGCTAAGTCGAATTATTTAAGCGGTTTTCTGCCCATTTGGCACCGAATCTACCGGAAAACCCCGATCAAGGGCCAAAGCGGTTGCCCGATTGCACCGAGGTCTTTATGCAACAGCGACAAGGTGGCCGTGTTGGGGAACACTTCGCCTTTTTTGGGATGGGAAAAGGACGGGCAGTTTGCGCACACGCCTTGCAATCAAATTCGATGCCGCCCTCGAGCGGTGGTTTCCGGAACGTAGGGTGTTCCTCAAATCCGACAGCGACACGCGTTTCATACGCCTGCGTCCGGTTACACAGCTTGTGGTCTTTACCGGATCGTCCCTGCTGATTGCCTGGACCATTGTCGCAACCGCCGTGATCCTGATGGACAGCATCGGGTCGGGCAACTTCCGCGAACAGGCCAAACGCGACCAGCGCACCTATCAGGCCCGGCTGAACGATCTGGCGGGACAGCGCGACGCCCGGGCCGCCGAAGCCCATGCCGCACAGGAACGGTTCAACGCCGCCCTGACCCAGATTTCGGTGATGCAATCGGAACTGTTGGAAAGCGAAACGCGCCGCCGTGAACTGGAGACCGGGATCGAAGTGATCCAGTCGACCCTGCGCGGCACGATGAAGGACCGTGAAGAGGCCCGCGAGAAAGTCGCCGCCCTGACCGAACGCCTGGACAACGGCGACACCGGCATGGCGATGGACAATGGCGGCGCTGGTGCGCCGATGGACTTTGTCGCCACCGCGCTGGCCGAAACCGCAGCCGAACGTGACCAGATCGCCCGCGACGCCGAAGACGCCCTTTTGGCCGCCGACGAGCTGTCCGACCAGATCGCCACGATGAAAGACCAGAACGACGCGATTTTCCGCCAGCTTGAGGATGCGATGACCATCTCCGTCGCCCCGCTGGACAAGATGTTCCGCGCCGCTGGCATGCCCACCAAACAGATTATCGAACAGGTCCGCCGCGGCTATTCCGGTCAAGGTGGCCCGCTGACGCCGCTGTCCTTCTCGACCCGCGGCGAAGAACCCAGCGCCGATGCCCTGCGCGCCAACCGTCTGTTGAACCAGATGGACCAGTTGAACATGTACCGCATCGCCGCGCAGAAAGCGCCCTTTGCGCTGCCGGTGAAAAACGCCTTTCGCTTCACGTCCAGCTTCGGCTATCGCCGCGACCCCAAGACGGGCGGCCGCCGTATGCACAAGGGCGTTGATTTCGCCGCCCCCACCGGCACACCCCTTTATGCCACTGCCGACGGCGTGGTCACCCATGCAGGCTGGTCCAACGGCTATGGCCGACTGGTGAAGATCCAGCATGATTTCGGCATCGAGACGCGCTATGCCCATATGTCGCAACTTCGTGTGAAAGTTGGCCAAAGGGTCTCGCGCGGGGATCGTATCGGTGATATGGGAGCCTCTGGACGGGTGACCGGCGTGCACCTGCATTACGAAGTCCGCGTTGGCGGCAAAGCTGTAAACCCCATGATCTATATCAAGGCTGCAAACGATGTTTTCTAAGAGCAAAATCAACGAACCCGGACCCAAAGACGACGCGGCCAAAACCAGCACACCTGCTGCTTCGGCCCAACCGGCGTCGGCGGCCCCGAAATCCAACGAATTCAAGGCCAGCGCGCCCAAGGCAAAGCCGCCCGCCTCGGTTCTGTCGTCCGATCTGCACATCACCGGCAACCTGAAGACAACCGGTGACATCCAGGTCGAGGGCACCGTGGAAGGCGACATTCGCGCCCACCTGCTGACCATCGGCGAAACCGCAACGATCAAAGGCGAAGTGACCGCCGATGATGTGGTGATCAACGGCCGCATCGTCGGCCGCGTGCGGGGCCTGAAGGTGCGCCTGACATCGACCGCACGGGTCGAGGGCGACATCATCCACAAGACCATCGCCATCGAAAGCGGTGCGCACTTCGAAGGGTCCGTGCAGCGTCAGGACGACCCGCTGAACCCCGGCGGCGCGAAACAGGCGGCCCCTGCCCCCGCGCCCAAACCGCAAGGCCAGCCACAAGGCTAAGGCTTGCGTTCGAGATTAGGGAAACGGGCGTCCGGCATTGCCGCGACGCCCGTTTTCGTTGGGAGATGCGAAACGCTTCAAAGCGGACCTTAGGCGCGATGTGGTTCAAGGTCCGATGTGCGGGAGGGTGTGGTTGTTCACTCAGCCGCGCATCGTCGGGCCGTGGTGCGGCGATCAGACCTGCCTGACTGGCACTTTATGGCAGCCAAGCACATCCTAGCGATCCGTCACGCACAACAGAAACCAAATCGCCGTGCCGGCGGACGGCCCGGCGATGCGCGGCGGCCTTCGGCCTTGTTCCGCGCGGGGGAATGCGGAAAGGGCTCGAAGCCGACCTTCGCTGCGATCTGCGCGATGGTCCGCTTCCCGCAGCATAACAGAGCCGGACAGACCTTCACCCGCGCCAACCTGAGCGCCTAGCCCGCCACGGGCTGTTGCAGGCTGACCTTGGCCAGCGCCGCGATCAGGTCTGTACGCGTAACGATGCCCTGCAACCGGCCCCGCGCCAGCACCGGAACCGCGTCCACCGCGCCTTCGGCCATCATCGGCAGCAAGGCAGCGATCGGCGTCTCGGGCACCGCGCGTGGCCCCGCAACGCCCATGATCTCATGCGCTTGGGCGGGTGTGTCACGACTGCGGTCCAGCATCCGCGCCATCGCCGCGCCAAAGCCACGGTTCAGCCGCAGTGCGTCGTCGCGGGCGCGGTCGATCAGGTGCATCTGGAAGATCAAACCCAGAAACCTGTCTTCTGCCCCGACCACCGGCAAGGATGTGCAGCGGTGCCGCCGGAACAGATCGGCCACCTGACCCAGCGGCGTTTCGGCGGTGACGGTGACCAGATCGCGCGACATCACGTCGGCGGCGGTCAATGGTCCGGTGCGGTGACTGGCCGCCTGCAACTCTGCGGCACCGATCAAGCGCGCAAGATCTTCGGCCCCCATGTTGAACGACTGGCGATAACGGTCCAGCAGGTCGGTCAATTCGGCCCTGGTCAACCCCAGACGCTGCATCGGCGCAGGGTCGGTCGTGCCCTGTGCGTTGCGATCCTCAAAATGTCGAAAGGGATAGCGCCGCCCGGTCAGGCGCGCATAGATCATCGCCAGCACCACCAGCGCTGCCGTGCCCACGGCCACAGGGGCCAGCGCGAACCAATAGCCAAGATGGGCCACGGCATCCGGGCTCATGGCAGCGGTCATCGCCACGGCGCCTGCGGGCGGGTGCACCGCACGGCACAGGATCATCGCCGCAATCGCCAGCCCCACCGCCAGCGCAATGCGCAGCGCAGGGTCGGGCACCGACAGGCAGACAGCCACACCAATCAACGCGGCCACCGTGTTGCCCACCACCGCCGACCACGGCTGTGCCAGTGGCGCGTTGGGCACGGCAAACAGCAGCACGGCGCTGGCTCCGAATGGCGCGATCAGATACAGGCCCAACCGCAGATCGACCAGCGGTGACAGGATGAACAACCCGACCACCCCCAGCCCGACGCAGGCCCCGACACCGGCGCGCAACGCCTCGGCCGGATGGGCTGTGGGCATCGCAGGCCCCAGCCCCCGCACGATCTTTGCGAAACTGTACATAAACTGACCAAAGCTGTACATG
This sequence comes from Pseudosulfitobacter pseudonitzschiae, assembly GCF_900129395.1. GTDB lineage: Bacteria > Pseudomonadota > Alphaproteobacteria > Rhodobacterales > Rhodobacteraceae > Pseudosulfitobacter > Pseudosulfitobacter pseudonitzschiae. The sequence goes on along the minus strand of NZ_FQVP01000005.1, from coordinate 361,910 downwards.
AATCCTCCTTTGCCCGCGCTATGTAACGCCGTGACAAAGGTCGCGCCCAAGGTAAAGCCATACCGCACCGCACGGCATGGCCCCAAACGCAACAGGCCCGCGCAGATCGCTGCGCGGGCCTGTCGAAGAAACCTGAAAACCGATCACTCGGTCACGGTCACCGATTTCATCACGTCCTGTTGCCCGTCAATGGCGCCTGTGCGCGGGTCGCCCAGCTTCAGGCTGTCCAGCACGTCCAGACCTTCGGTCACGCGGCCCACGACCGTGTATTGACCGTTCAGCGAGGGATACTCGGTGAACATGATAAAGAACTGGCTGTTGGCGCTGTCCACGCTTTGCGAACGGGCCATGCCGACCACGCCGCGCTCGAACGGGATATCAGAGAACTCTTGCGGCAGGTCGGGTTTGTCCGATCCGCCCATGCCCGCACGAGAGGTGTCGCCATCGGACTTGCCGAACTGGACATCACCGGTCTGCGCCATAAAGCCATCGATCACGCGGTGGAACACCACGCCGTCATAGGCGCCTGCCTCGGCCAGTTCGGTGATGCGGGCCACATGCTCGGGCGCCACGTCTTCCAGCAGGTCGATCTGGATCGTGCCCTTGGCATTTTCGCCCTCGACCTCGATGGCCAGACCGGTGGCCAGCGCAGGGCTGGCCACAAAGGCCAGCGGGATCAGAAAGTTACGCAACATCTGCGGCAACCTTGACGCTGATCATACGGTCGGGCTGCGCAGGCGGCTCGCCACGGGTGATCGCGTCCACATGTTCCATGCCGGAAATGACCTGACCGTAGACGGTGTATTGACCGTTCAGGAAATCATTGTCCTTGAAGTTGATGAAAAACTGGCTGTTGGCGCTGTTGGGGTTGGCCGAACGGGCCGCACCGATGGAGCCGCGCGCGTGCGGCACCTTGGAGAATTCGGCAGGCAGGTCGGGCAGCGACGAGCCGCCGGTGCCAGCGGCACGGAGGTTAAAGCCGTCTTCCATGTCGCCGTTCTGCACGTCGCCGGTCTGGGCCATAAAGCCGTCGATCACGCGGTGGAAGGCAACGTTGTCATATTCACCGGCACGGGCCAGCTCTTTCATCCGCTCGACGTGCTTGGGCGCCAGGTCGGGCAGCAGCTGGATAACGACGGTGCCGTCTTTCAGCTCCATCAGGATGGTGTTTTCCGGGTCTTTGATCTCGGCCATTTTCGGCTCCTCTGTCTTGATATTGCAAGGATACCTAAGGCGCAGACCCGCTTTTGCCAAGCCGCTGCATTGACCTGAACGAGAAATGCCGCGAAACACCGCGCAACGGATCGGATCAAGGGGACGAAAACGATGACCTGGAAGACACTGGACGACATGGACCTGAAGGGCAAACGCGTGTTGTGCCGCGTGGACATCAACGTGCCGGTCGAACACGGCCACGTCACCGATGCCACGCGGATCGAGCGGATCGTGCCCACGGTGCAGTATATCCTGGAACAGGGCGGCACACCGATCCTGATCGCCCACTTTGGCCGCCCCAAGGGCAAGGTCGTGCTGGACCTGAGCCTGCGGGTGGTGGTCCCTGCCCTGTCCGAGGCTTTGGGCCGCAAGGTGCGCCTGATCGAAACGCTCGAGGCCGCAGAGGCCGGCACTGACGAGATCGCGGGCGCCGACGTGCTGCTGCTGGAAAACATCCGTTTCTACCCCGGCGAGGAAAAGAACGACCCTGACTTTGCGCAGCGCCTGGCGGGTCTGGGCGACGTCTATTGCAACGATGCATTTTCCGCAGCCCACCGCGCGCACGCCAGCACCGAGGCACTGGCGCGGCTGTTGCCTGCCTGCGCGGGGCGTCTGATGCAGGCGGAACTGCAGGCGCTGGAAAGCGCGCTGAGCGCGCCGGAGCGTCCCGTGGGGGCCGTGGTCGGCGGGGCCAAAGTGTCGACGAAGATCGACCTGTTGCAGAACCTCGTGCAAAAGCTGGACATTCTGGTGATCGGCGGCGGCATGGCCAACACCTTTCTCGCCGCCATGGGCGCCGATATGGGCGCGTCGCTGCGCGAGGATGACCTGCTGGACACCGCCCGCGCCATTCTGGACGAGGCGAAAGACCGAGGCTGCCGGGTGATCCTGCCGGTGGACGGTCGCGTGGCACGCACCTTTGCCGCCGGGGCCGCCTATGAGCTGATCGCGCTGAACGGTGACACGTCGCTGGAGGCCGACCAGATGGTGCTGGACGCAGGTGATGCGGCAGTGGTCGAGATTGTCACCGCCTTCGAGACGCTGAAAACGCTGATCTGGAACGGCCCGCTGGGCGCCTTTGAAATCGCGCCCTTCGACACCGCAACCGTAGCGGCGGCCCAAGCAGCGGCCAAGCTGACCCGCGAGGGTGCGCTGGTGACGGTGGCAGGCGGCGGCGACACGGTCGCGGCCCTCAACCAGGCGGGTGCGGCGGAGGCGTTCACCTATATCTCCACCGCCGGAGGCGCGTTTCTGGAGTGGATGGAAGGCAAGGAATTGCCCGGCGTGGCGGCGCTTTCCTAAGCAGCCGCACCCGGTCAATCGCCGCACGCGCCCCGCCCTGCTCGCCGGGGTGCGGTGGCACATTTCACAGTGTTGCACGCCGGATTCACCTGACCCGATTGTGTGCGCACATAGCGAATCGAGGGATTCCCTTGGCGAATCATCTGTGCCATAACGATCCTATCGCCCACCCAAGAGGCGAAACCTGAAGGCAGCAGTCATGACCCGCATCGCGCGCCCCGCATTTGGTACATTCCTCTTTTTCGCCGTGGCCTTTGCCCTGTGCGTATACTTTACCTTTGCCGCCGTTCAGGGGGATTTCGGACTGTTCCAGCGCGCCCAGATCGAGGCCGAAAGCCGCGCCCTGAGCGCACAGCTGGCCGAAGTGCGCGCCGATGTCCGGCGGATGGAAAACCTGACCTATCGCTTGTCGGACGACTTTCTTGACCTGGACCTGCTGGACGAACAGGCACGGCGCGTTCTGGGCATGGTCCGCAGCGACGAGATCGTGATCCGCTAAAGCCGCGGCGGCGGGCAAAGACCCCCGCGCGACATTTTTCCCTGACATTTTTCCGACGTTCGAATCGCGCGCGACCTGCCTCGCCCTGCCAAATGTGGCAGAGTTGTGCGCTGGCCTGTCCCGATTCTCGCCATTCCTCCTGCCACTGCTGCACACTGCGCCCTCTGACTGAGGTTGCGGGGTATTTTGTCCTGCCAGTTGCCATGTTCCGCAGGCGCGGAGGGTGCATTCTGATCCCCGCCGGAGCGCACTGGCCATGCGGCGCGCGATAAAGTCTTAGGATTCAAAGACTTTAGGGCCGAATCGGACTCAAATATCAAGTCTACTTTTGGTTGTTTTTCTTCGAAACCACATGGCGGCCAGAACTCGGAACGGGCGCGATATGATCATATTTATAAGGGCTAAATCTAAAATAATTTGCCAGTAGCAATCTTTTGCCAAATTCGTGACACAGTCCTGAATACATCCTTAGGGAGAGTTAACCATTGTTTAACGAGGTATCGGTATGACACAGCTCACCTGGAACTCTCTTAATCTCTTCAATGACAACGGCGACTGGGATTTCACCACGCTCAACTGGGAGGTCGAGGTGCTTGACCCCGACCTGTTGATCGTCGTGTCGCTTCCTGCCCTGTTCACCAACGGCAGCGATGCCGTTTTCGGTTCGGGCAATTACACGGTTACCTTCGACACCGGCGGACTGGGCGTACGGGCCGGTGACATTGTCGTCGAAGGCGGCAACATCCTGATCGACGGCGATGCCGGCGAAGACCTCAGGCTGGGAACCGGATCGATCATATCGGTCAACAACGGCGCAACCCTGACCATCGACCAGGATATCACCGCAGGCGACGTGGTTCTGGGTGACACCGGCACATTGATCCTGAACGGCACCAACAGCCATGCGGGCCCCACCACGGTGTCGATGGGTGTGCTTGAGGTGAACGGCAATATCACCACCTCGGATGTCAGCCTGTCCGGCACCGGCGTGCTGCGTGGCACGGGCACCATTTCCTCTGATGTCACCATGAACGGCGGCACCCTGTCCGGATCGCTGAAGTTCGGCGGCGGGCTGGATCTGATGGGCACCTCTGCCGTGAACACAGACCTGACCTTCAACAACCAAGCCAACACGCTGGAGCTGACCGATCAGGCGCAGGTCAACGGACGTGTTTACATGAAAGGCGGCAATGATGTCCTGAACGTCGGCGAAACGGCCGCGATCAACGGCAATATCCTGACCGGGTCGGGCGATGACGATGTCACCGCGACCGGCAGCCTGTCGGGATTTGTGCGGCTGGGCAACGGCAACGACAGCTTTGACGGCACCGGGTCCACGCAGGCCCGCACCGTGATCGCGGGTCAGGGCAACGACACGATGACCGGCGGCAGCGGCGACGATCTGCTGCGGGGTGAAGGGGCCAACGACGTGATCAACGGCGGCGATGGCAACGACATACTGGATGGCGGAAAGGGGCGCGATGTCATCGACGGCGGTGCGGGCGACGACATGATCTATGGCGGCCACGGCAACGACACGCTGACAGGGGGCGCAGGTGCCGATCTGTTCATCTTTACCGAGATCGAGGACCTGTGGAACGGCGGCGCCCGCGAGGTGATCACCGACTTTACCCAAGGCGAGGACCGCCTGCGGATGCGCGGCATCGACGCGGACATCAACACCGCCGGCGACCAGAACTTCAATTTCCTGGGTGACGCGGACTTTACCGGCACCGCGGGTGAATTGCGGTCGGTGATCTCGGACGGGCGCACCTTTGTCAGCGGTGACGTGGACGGCGATGGCCTGGCCGACTTCCACCTGATCCTGGACGGCGAAATCACCTTGCTGGGGTCGGATATCATTCTGTAATCCCGCCGCCGCGCCCCCGGTCTGTCGCAGAGGAATTCATCCCGTTCCACCGCGAGGGCGCGGCACAGCAAGTGACACACTGCCCCCGTATGCCGGGGGCAGTGGCACGTCTGGCCCCCCGGATCTGCGCCGACGCCCTGCAAATCCGCCGCCTGCACGCAGGTTCAGACACTCAAGTGCCGGAAAACAAGGCACTCCCCGACGATACGGGCGCGAATTGCCACGCTTGAATATAACCTCTCGCATCACTCCGCCGAATCCGATAAAAGATAGTTTAACGCTAAACTATTAACGTCAGGGAGGGTCGCGCATGGCCGCGAGAAAGACCACCAAGAAGCCGAATGTCTCGGCAGACGAGCTGAAGGCCTATTATCACGACATGCTGTTGATCCGCCGTTTCGAAGAAAAGGCAGGACAGCTTTATGGCATGGGTCTGATCGGCGGCTTTTGTCACCTTTATATCGGGCAAGAAGCCGTTGTCGTTGGCCTGGAAGCCACGGCCAAGGAAGGCGACAGCCGCATCACCACCTACCGCGACCACGGCCACATGCTGGCCTGTGGCATGGACCCCAATGGCGTCATGGCCGAGCTGACCGGCCGCGAGGACGGCTATTCCAAGGGCAAGGGCGGCTCGATGCACATGTTCTCCAAGGACAAACGCTTTTACGGCGGTCACGGCATCGTGGGCGCCAACGTGCCACTGGGCGCGGGGCTGGCCTTTGCGGACAAGTACAAGGGTAATGACAACGTCACATTCACCTATTTCGGCGATGGCGCGGCCAACCAGGGTCAGGTTTACGAAACCTTCAACATGGCCGCGCTGTGGCAGTTGCCCTGCATCTTCGTGATCGAAAACAACCAGTACGCGATGGGCACCTCGCAACAACGCTCGACCTCGAGCGCCGAAATCTGGGAACGCGGCAAGGCGTTCGGCATTCCGGGCGAAGCCGTGGACGGCATGGATGTTCTTGCGGTCAAGGCCGCCGGCGAAACCGCCGTGGCCCACGCCCGTTCGGGCAAGGGCCCCTATATCCTGGAAATCAAAACCTACCGCTATCGCGGCCACTCGATGTCGGACCCGGCCAAATACCGGACCCGCGAGGAAGTGCAGAAAATGCGTGACGAGCGTGATCCGATCGAAGCCGTGCGCACGCTGCTGCTTCAGGGCGAGCACGCGACTGAAGAGGACCTGAAAGCCATCGACAAGAAGATCAAAGACGTGGTGAACGAAAGTGCCGAGTTCGCCAAGAACAGCCCGGAGCCTGCGCTCGACGAGCTGTGGACCGACATTTACGCAACCGAAATTCCGCAGGAGGCTTGATCCATGGCAACCGAAATTCTGATGCCCGCCCTGAGCCCCACGATGGAAGAAGGCACGCTGGCCAAATGGCTGGTCAAGGAAGGCGACACCGTCAAATCCGGTGACATCATGGCCGAGATCGAAACCGACAAGGCCACGATGGAATTCGAAGCCGTCGACGAAGGTGTGATTGGCAAGATCCTGATCGAAGAAGGCACCGAAGGCGTGAAAGTGAACACCGCCATCGCCATTCTGGTCGAAGAAGGCGAAGAGGTCGGCGACGTCGAGGCGTCCAAGCCTGCCGAACCCGCCGAGGCCCCTGCCAAGGAAGAGGCCAAAGGCGACAGTGCCGCCAGCGGCAAGGACCACCCTGCCCCGGCGGCACCTTCGGTCGACACCACACCCGACTGGCCCGAAGGCACCAAGCTGAAACAACAGACCGTGCGCGAGGCCCTGCGCGATGCCATGGCCGAGGAAATGCGCCGCGACGAAAACGTGTTCCTGATGGGCGAAGAAGTGGCCGAATATCAGGGCGCCTACAAGATTTCCCAAGGGTTGTTGGATGAATTCGGCTCCAAGCGGGTGATCGACACGCCGATCACCGAACACGGCTTTGCCGGTATCGGCGTCGGCGCCTCTTGGGGCGGTCTGCGCCCCATCGTCGAATTCATGACCTGGAACTTCGCCATGCAGGCCGTCGACCAGATCATCAACTCTGCCGCCAAGACGCTGTATATGTCCGGCGGGCAGATGGGGTCGCCCATGGTCTTCCGTGGTCCCAACGGAGCCGCCGCCCGCGTCGGTGCGCAGCACTCTCAGGACTATGCCGCCTGGTACATGCAGATCCCCGGCCTTAGGGTCGCGATGCCCTATTCGGCATCGGACTACAAAGGTCTGATGAAAACCGCGATCCGCGATCCGAACCCGGTGATCTTCCTTGAAAACGAAATCCTCTATGGGCGCAGCTTTGACGTACCTGACGTGGAAGATTACACCGTGCCGTTCGGCAAGGCCCGCATCTGGCGCGAGGGCAGCGATGTGACCATCGTCAGCTTTGGCATCGGCATGACCTATGCCCTGGAAGCAGCAGAGAAACTGGCCGAAGAGGGCATCAGCGCCGAGGTCATCGACCTGCGCACCCTGCGCCCGATGGACACCGCCAGCATCATCAAATCGGTACAGAAAACCAACCGCTGTGTGACTGTTGAAGAAGGCTGGCCACAGGGGTCTGTCGGCAACTACATCAGCTCGGTCCTGATGCAGGAGGCGTTCGATTACCTGGATGCGCCGGTGATCAACTGCACAGGCAAGGATGTGCCGATGCCCTATGCGGCGAACCTGGAAAAACACGCACTGGTCACCACCGCCGAGGTTATCGAAGCGGTCAAGACCGTGACATACAAATAAGGAGCGCGCGATATGCCTATTGAAATTCTCATGCCCGCGCTTTCGCCCACCATGGAAGAGGGCACATTGGCCAAATGGCTGGTGAAAGAAGGCGACACCGTCAGCTCGGGCGACCTGCTGGCGGAAATCGAGACCGACAAGGCGACGATGGAATTCGAAGCCGTGGACGAAGGCGTGATCGGCAAGATCATGGTCGAAGAAGGCAGTGAGGGGGTCAAGGTGAACACCGTGATCGCCGTGTTGCTGGAAGACGGCGAAAGCGCCGATGACCTCGGATCGGCCAAGGCCGCGCCGAAAGACGACGCGCCGAAAGAGGAGGCGCCAAAAGAGGACGCGACCAAGGAAGCCCCGGACGCCAAAGCACCGGAAGCTGCAACACCCGAAGCCGTCGCTGCCCCACCTGCCCCCAAAGGCGGCGATGGCAAACGCATCTTTGCCTCGCCACTGGCGCGTCGCATCGCGGCGGACAAGGGCGTGGACCTGGCTCAGGTCTCCGGCTCGGGACCGCACGGCCGCATCGTCAAGGCCGACGTCGAAGGGCTGTCCGCCTCGGACACCCCCAAGGCCGCCGCGTCCAAACCCGCCGAGGCGTCGGATGCACCCAAAGCGGCAATGGCCTCTGGTCCGTCCGCCAGCGCCGTCGCCAAAATGTACGAAGGCCGCGACTACACCGAGGTCAAGCTGGACGGCATGCGCAAAACCATCGCTGCCCGTCTGACCGAAGCCAAGCAGACCGTGCCGCATTTCTACCTGCGCCGCGACATCCATCTGGACGAACTGCTGGCCTTCCGCGCCACGCTGAACAAACAGCTTGAAGCGCGCGGTGTGAAACTGTCGGTCAACGACTTCATCATCAAGGCCTGCGCGAACGCCCTGCAACAGGTGCCCGACGCCAACGCGGTCTGGGCCGGTGACCGCATCCTGAAACTGACACCCTCGGACGTGGCCGTGGCCGTGGCAATCGAAGGGGGACTGTTCACACCGGTCCTGCAAGACGCACACCACAAGTCGCTGTCGGCCCTGTCATCCGAGATGAAAGACCTCGCCACCCGCGCCCGCGACCGCAAACTTGCGCCGCATGAATACCAGGGCGGCAGCTTTGCGATCTCGAACCTGGGCATGTTCGGCATCGACAACTTCGACGCGGTGATCAACCCGCCCCACGGTGCGATCCTGGCTGTGGGTGCCGGCGTCAAGAAACCGGTTGTCGGCAAGGACGGCGAACTGGCTGTGGCCACGGTCATGTCGGTCACCCTGTCGGTCGACCACCGCGTCATCGACGGCGCATTGGGGGCCGAGTTGCTGAACGCGATCAAGGACAACCTTGAAAACCCGATGGCAATGCTGGCTTAGGCCCGTTTGATCTCTGGTTTGAGAAATCCGGAGACGCCCGCAAGGGCGGCAGGGCAAAAACGACAAAAGCCGGGGCATTGCCCCGGCTTTTTCAATCTGATTACGCGAAGAGCGGGTTAAAACTCTTCGTTCTTGCCCAGCATGTGGTTCATCGAAATCGCAGGCTGGTCACACCCCGCCTCGCCCACGATCCGCGCGGGAATGCCCGCCACGGTCTTGCAGGGCGGCACCTCTTCCAGAACCACGGACCCGGCGGCGATCCGGCTGCAATGGCCGATCTTGATGTTGCCCAGAACCTTGGCCCCCGCCCCGATCAGCACACCATCGCCGATCTTGGGGTGACGGTCCTGTTCTTCCTTGCCGGTCCCGCCCAGCGTCACCGAATGCAGCATCGACACGTTGTCGCCGACCACGGCGGTTTCACCGATCACGATGGAATGGGCGTGGTCGATCATGATCCCCTTGCCGATGCGCGCAGCGGGGTGGATGTCTACGCCGAAAATCTCGCTCACCCGCATCTGGAAGAAATAGGCCAGATCACGATGCCCCTGCTGCCACAGGTAATGCCCCACGCGATAGGCCTGGACCGCCTGATACCCCTTGAAATACAGGATCGGCTGCACCAGCCGGTGGCAGGCAGGATCGCGTTCGTAGACGGCAACCAGATCGGCGCGCGCGGCGTCGATCAACTCGGGAGCTGCGGCATAGGCCTCGTCGACAATCTCGCGCACCACCACCATCGACATCTCGTTCGACGCCAGTTTCGCGGCAATCCGATAGCTCAGCGCCTTGTCGATGGTCTTGTGATGCAGGATACACGCGTGGACAAAGCCCCCGATCAGGGGTTCGTCATCCACCGCCATGCGGGCTTCGTCCATGATCTGGTCCCACACCGGGTCGATTGCAGAGACGTTGGTTCTCAATTCAGCCATGACACCTGTCCTTTCACGCTTATTGATAGCGCAATAGCGGTAAAATGACCAAACGCAAACCTGTGAAGGGGCACATTCCCAAATCTGATGGGTCCGCTCCGGCGGCGTTAGAAACCGTCCCTGACCTGCCCCAAGCGATCCCTTAGCCCCAACAAAACAAGGGCCAGACAGTCGCAATAGCCACTGTCATCCAGCGTCGGCTCGGCTGCGAGAACCCGCTTGCGTGCCGCATCCGACAAGGTGCCATTGCCCCACAGCGGATGCGGTCGCCCCGTGCGGCGGGCATATTTGTCGGCCCAGGTGGCCTCTTTCAGCATCCGCCTGCATTGATCGGCGCGCAATCGCGCAGGCACCGCCATCAGCGCCCGCGCCGCATCGCGCAGGTCGGTGTGCAACACGGGACGCATCACAGATCGACCGTGATCCGCCCTGCCAGCCCGGCCCCGTAGCGCGCCGACAGCTGCGCCACCTCGACCACGACCGCGCCCAGCGCCGCGTCGGCAGCCTGTGCCGCGGCATCATAGGTCCACACGGGCCCCGCAACACTGTCTTCGCGCAGCACCGCCCCGTCCTTCAGCACCCGGACGCGGTAGCTTTCGATATCCTCGCCCAGCGGCACCTCGGCCATGTCCCAACCATCACCATCAATCCGCGTCCGCCGCACCCAGCTTATTGCAATATCACCTGAGCCAAGCACATCCGCGCGCAGATGCACCGGCGCATAGGGCCGCAACCCGTTGCCGTCAAAGGCTTGCACCTGCGCGACATAGCTCGGATCGTCCAGCCCCCGCCGCGCAGGGCCGATGCGGTAATGTTGCGCCACGCGCCGCAGGCTGGCGGCCATGTCGATCTGCGCAGGCGTGCCGTTCATCAGCACCACCCATGACCCCACCGGCCAGGCATCCGGCATCAGCGCATCGGTGCCCAACTGTCCCCGCAACCTGCGGCGCAACAGATAGGTGTCCGGCGCGATCAGTTCCGTTTCCTGGAACTGGAACAGCTCCCAGTTGTCACTGCTCCCATCCCCGATGGCGCACAGGTTTCGCCCATTCAGCACCGCTGCCTCTGAAACCGATGAAAGCGCCCCGTGCAACAGGCGCACTTCCAGTGCCTCGCCCTCATCCCAGATCGCGGGCGCATGGCGCACCAATGCCGATTGCGTCAGGCCAATCACCGCCTCCTGCGCGATGATGCTGTTCAGTGTGTAATCCTCATCCGACGGTGCGCTGTATACGGCAACCGTCCCGGGCCAGGGCTGCGCGGTTACCGCCAGATGCGGCGCATGGGGCACCTCGTCGCCGGTCATCAGTGGCAGGTCCAGAAAGAACGGCGACACCGGCACCGGCGGGACAAAGTCATGCACCCGCGCCAGCGCATCCTCCATGTCCGAAGGTTCATAAACACCCGGCTCGATCCGCACCGCTTCCAGCATCTGGAATGCGCCCTGCTCGACCCGGTCCACACGGTAGCGCGCGGCATCTTCGCCCTCACCGCTCAACCCGATCACATCTCCCGCACCAACGCCCATCACCGACGGCGGCAAGGCCACACGCACCGCGTCGCGCGCCACACGCGCCTCGACCAGCCAGCGTTCCACCACCTGCCGTCCCTCGGCACGCGTCATCGCCAGCGCCACCTCGGATGTGGCAACCGCATGCGTCGCGTCATCCGGCAGCACGGCTTCCTCCGCGATGGTCTCGAAATTGCCATCTGCCTGCACGAACCGCAGCCGCACGCGCCCTGCCATTTCGGCTTCGGCCTCGCGGATACGTTCCAGCGTGCCTTCCATCTCGTCACTGACGACCAGATCGCTGCGTGCCAGATCTGCCGTCAAGGCCCCGTCCCGCTTACGAAAGGCCAGCACCCCGTCGCGTTCAATCGCGTCAAAGCCATACCGCAGCATCAGCGGTTGCAGCGACGCCCGCGCGTCGGCCACATCGTCCACCACGTAGCCACGCACATAGCCATGCAATTGCGACGTGTCATAGGCCTGCAAGCCTGCCTTTTCGCAAATCTCACCCACCACGGACGCCAGCGTGCGCGCGCCGGTGCGCCCGTTGATCCAGTGACCACGGGTATAATTCTCCCCGTCGCTCCACTGCGCTGTGTTGTTGGGAAAGAACGGATAGGGCCGCGTGTCCCAGGCCCAGACAAAGCTGCGCGACAGGTCCAGCATCGGCCCCCCGTATTCAACCGACACCGGGTTGTGCATTGCTTCCCCCCAATAGGAATACATCGCCCGCAGATAACGCTTTTGAATCAGGTCGTCGCGCGTGCCGTCCGAATAATACGGCAGATCGCTTTCCGAGGATTTCGCATCCAGGAACTTGTTCGGCTGGTTGGTCCCCTTGTCCACCGCCGCACAGCCCAGTTCGGTAAACCATATCGGCTTGGATTGCGGCTCCCAGGCGGTCGGCACTTCGCTTCGCACGCCGTTCACCCGTTCGTGGTGCGTGTTCTGCCACCAGTTGCGCAAGTCCTTGACGCGATAGACCCAAGGCTCGTCATGCGCGCCATCGGTGATCGGCGTGCGGATCTGCGCGTCGCGGGCGTCCGAGGAATGGTAATACCAGTCATAGCCTTCGCCACCCTCGATGTTGGCACGCAGGTAATCCAGGTTGTAGATATCCCCCTGGTCCGCATCCAGATGCGCGTCGCCCTCCCGCCAGTCCGACAGAGGCATGTAATTGTCGATTCCGACAAAGTCGATCTCGTCATCGGCCCACAGCGGATCAAGGTGAAAGAACACATCACCCGACCCGTCCTGCGGTTGATAGCCGAAATACTCCGACCAATCCGCCGCATAGCCGATCTTGGTCCCGGCCCCCAGCAAGCTGCGCACGTCCCCTGCCAGCCCACGCAAGGCGGCCACGAAAGGAAAGCTGTTCCCGGCCCCCCGGATCTGCGTCAGCCCGCGCAGCTCGGACCCCACACAGAACGCGTCAACACCACCCGCCGCCGCGCACAGCGCCGCATAGTGCAGGATGAACCGCGAAAGGCTCCATTCCTCGGGGCCGGTGTAGGTGACTGTGCCATCGCCCACGATGAAATCCGCCGCCGTCACGCTGCCGACAAAGGCCGCAACCTCCGCATCCGCCACAGCCGTCCCGTCAGGCGACCCATTCTGCCCAGCCGCCTTGGACGTGGTGATCCGCCCCCGCCACGGCAAAGCGGGCTGGCCCAACGCATCCGAATAGGGATTTGGCAGATCATTCCCCGCAAGCTGATCCATCAGCACAAAGGGGTAAAACATCACCGCCTTGCCCGCGTCATTCAGCGCGCGGATCGCCTCGACCACAGCGGCATCCGCCGTCGTACCGCCATAGATCGGACGGTCGCCCACCTCGGCAATCTCCTGCGCAGCACTGCGTGTCAGCCCCGACACAACCCACGGCATGTTCTGGCCGTCCGCATCCTTGCGCTCCACCTTGGGCCGGATCGTGCAGGTGTCACAGCGCAGGTCGTCCCCGAACCACGACACCACCAATGACACCGCACCACAGTTCTGCAACTCGCCGTCCAGAACCTCCAGCGATTGTGCAAAGTCAGGCTTGCCTGCAGGCGTGTTTACATTGGCACTCCACCGACCGCCCTTGCCATCGTCGTAATAAACCGGTGTCGTGGCCAGGGCATATTCTCCCGTGCCGGGGATCAACGCCACCCCCTGCACCGCCTGCGCCATCTCGGCGGCATAACCGTCCTCGCCGGGCTGCTCGGCGCGGATCACCTCGAACGAAAACTGCGGCACGCGGTTGCCAAAGCGCTGCAACCCCAGGTCGTCCATCACCACGTAAGCCGTCCCGCGATAGGCAGGCACCTGCCCCGCGCCCTCGATCGCCTCGATCGTGGGATCGGGCAACTGGTCCTGCGTTCCCGTATAGACACGCATGTTCAACTCATCCGCCGCCACTTCCTCGCCATCCGCCCAGACGCGCCCCACGCGCAGGATTTCCCCCGCGCTCAGCGCTATCGCCAGCGACACAGAATAGCTGTATTCGCGCGTCGCAGGACGGCTTGGCGCGCCCTTGCCGCCCCCCGACTGCGCCACTGTCTCGCGGAAATCCGACGCCCAGATCACCTGACCGCCGACCCGCATCCGCCCGTAAACCTGCGCCACCGGGTCGCCTTCGCCCGCATGGGTCAGGCGAAAGCGATCCACGCGGCCGGTTTCGACCACATCCGAGCCTTGGCCCATCAACCGCTGGTCGATCACCTTGCCCAGCGTCGCGCCAACGGCCCGACCGATGGCCACCGACGACAGACCTGCCAACGTGCCACCAACCGAGCCACCAATTGCGGCACCCGCCGCCGAAAGAACTATCGTCGCCATTCAGGACCCTTCCTCGGGAAATTGAAACCGCGCCACCAGACGCCGCCGCCAAGGCGTGCTCAGCGGACTTTCCACTACGCCGTGACCGGAATAGGCATGTATGAAACTGGCACCCGCACCGATGTCGGCCGCCACCCCCAGATGTTTGGCCACCGCCCCGTCGCGCATCCTGAACAACAGGATGTCACCCGCAGTCGCATCCTCCAGCGCCTTTGGCGTCAGATGCCGCAAGGCCGCTGCCCACAGCCGTTCGTCGCGCTGCGGCTCTGACCAATCCATCGAATAGGCAGGGGGCACTTCCGGCTCTGCCCCGATCACCTCGCGCCAGATGCCCCGCACCAGCCCCAGGCAATCGGCCCCGGCCCCGCGACAGGACGCCTGATGCACATAGGGCGTGCCGATCCAGCCCCGCGCCACATGAACAACCCGCGCCCCGCTCATCGCAGGCTGCCCCCGGTGTTGACACCGTCCGCGCGCGGGACCGACATCACCCAATCCTCGCCCGGAATGTCGGGAAAGCCCTGGAAGTTCACCAGATTGTCGAACTTCAACCGGCAGGTCTCGGTGCGTTTGTCACACCCGGCCAAGACGCGGACGCGGTCCCCCGCCACCAGCGGCACCCGCAGCTTTTGCCACAGCTCGATCCGCCGCGTCCCTCCGATCAGCGCGTCATCCTTGATGACACCCCACAAGCCTGCTGCCGCACCGCTCAGAACATCCAGTCGCCCGCGCCGGAACCAGTCCGGCTCGAACGCGCCCGCATCCGGCCATTCGAACAGCAACCCGTCGCTGCCAACCTCCAGCGTGACGTCGACAAAATAACCGGGCGTCGCGGAATTGAACCGACACTGCGCATCCCCCAGAACAGCCGTACAGGGCTTCTGGTAGATCCGGCCCAAGGGACGGTTCAACGCCTCGGTCAGCCCGCGCAACTCTGCGTGAAAGGCACCGTTGGCACGGCGCAACTCGCCCATGCTGCCACGAAACTGCAACCATCGGACGGACACGTCCTGCCAGTTCACCAGCCACGCCCGCACCTCGGCCCCGTCGAAACGTCCCGCCTCGATGTCCGCCTCGGTGATCGCGGCATCGCTCAGCGCGCCCAGCGCCTCGGTGTTGTCCACCGACAGCCCCGTGCTTTGCGCCAGCGCCGCCGCGCTCAAACCCGTGTCGGCCCGGAACGTCATCCCGTCAAAGGACAGCGCCCTGTCATGATCGGTAAACCCGTACTGAACCCCGTCCGCACGGGTGATCGCCCAGGCCCGGCACAATGTCGTCGTGCCCGTGGCCACATGCGCCTGAAACGCAGCACTCAGCCCCGCCATCAGACCCGCACCTCGATGACCGGCACATCCGGCACCTGGCCCGCCTGGAAACTGGCAACACTGGTCTGGATCTGATCGGTTGCAAAACGCACCGGCACGTCGAATTCAAACCCCGCCACGATCTGCATCTGCGGATCGGGCGGATGGGCAAAGG
Source organism: Pseudosulfitobacter pseudonitzschiae (assembly GCF_900129395.1). Classification (GTDB taxonomy): domain Bacteria; phylum Pseudomonadota; class Alphaproteobacteria; order Rhodobacterales; family Rhodobacteraceae; genus Pseudosulfitobacter; species Pseudosulfitobacter pseudonitzschiae. The sequence goes on along the minus strand of NZ_FQVP01000005.1, from coordinate 346,223 downwards.
CAACGATGCCAGTGGTCACATCCACCTCGTAATCCACGCCTTCTTGCAGTTCGTCCTGCTCGACGCCAACGCGCACGGTGCCCGCCACAGGCTTGGAAATGATCCGGTCATAGCTCTGCACCCCTGACCGATAGGTTTTCACCAGCGGAAAGCTGACCGTCGCCCCGTCACCCACCGCAATCACCTGATCGTCAAAGGCGATCTGCCCGCTGGCCTTGCAGGTCTTGAAATCGGCCCAGTCCTTCCATCGAAACCCGAACATCTGCCCGCGCCGCGCCTCGAAAAAGGCGATCAGCGCCTCGATGTCATCCAACGACCGCATCCCCAGCCCCGCATCATAGCGGCGGCGCGAATGCGCCCAGGGCGTGTTGCGCTCCTCGTACCCATTGGCCAGCGTGACAATCTCGGTGCGTCGCTCCGGCCCCCCGAGCGATCCGAAACTCAGCGACGCGGGAAATCTTACCTCGTGAAAATTCATGTTCTTCCCCTCCTCAGCGGTTACGGTTGCCACGGCCCAGCGCACGGCCCATCTTGGCCGCGATCTGGTTCTGGCTGCGCTGGAACCCCTGCACATCCGGCGTGGTGATGTTCATCACGATGGTGGGCGCTGCCACCCCGCCACCGCGCACGCCCAGCTTGCCATCAGCCCCGCGTGCCAGCGGCATGATTGCCTCGGGGCCTGCCTCCCCCAACAGCCCCATTCCTCCGCGCATCCCGAAAGGCGTGGCGCTGCTGACGATGCCTCCACTGGCAAAGGGCATGACCCGCCCCTGGCTGAACGACGCCCCGCCGGCAAAGGGCAGAATACCCTGCACCAGCCCGTTCACCCCCTGCGCCAGCAAGCCGCCGAAATGGGTGGTCACGGGTTTCAGCGCGGCATTGTAAGTGGCGTTGATCATCGACTGCGCCACGGTTTGCAGCGCGTCCGACAGCTTCATCCCGTCAAAAACCACACCGTCAAACGCGCGGCGCAGGCCACGGCTCAACCCGCGTTCCAGCGTTTGCACATCCTGCCCCGTCGCCGCCAGCGATATGCGCATCCGGCGCAGCTCACTGTCAAATCCTGTCACCATGACCGAGGCCTGACCCAAACTGTCCGACAGCGCGTCCGCACTGGCGTCCAGATCCTCGATCTTGTCCTGATACTCGCTCATCTCGTTCCCTCACATTCTTTGTCGGGATAGGCCGCCATCAGCGCCGCCAGCCCGTCGTTCAACAGCGGCGCACCCGCGCCCGCATCCCCCAGCATCATCCGCAACTCGGCAGGCGTCAGGCTCCAGAACACGTCCGGGGACAGCCCCAGTCCATGCAATCCCGCCCGCATCAACGCCTGCCAGTCCATCGTCTGCCTCATGCTGCGGGCACCACAAAGGCACGCGCCAGCAACTCTGCCGCCGCCCTTGCCGCCGCCATCGGCCCGCCCTCTATCTCGGCCTGCGCCAGCGCGGCGGGTGACAGATCACAGCCGCCCCCCTCCAACCCCGCGCCCAGCAGGACCAGCACATCGCGGGTAGAGAACGCACCGCTCTCGAACCGCTCGACCAGCGCCACCAGCGATCCGGTCTCCAGCGCCGCCTCAAGCGACGCCAGCGCACCCAGGGTCAGGCGCATCACATGCCGCTGTCCATTGATGGTCAGCGCCACGTCTCCCCTCCACGGATTGGCCATGTCAGATCACAGCGCCACAAAAGTCAGCAAACCGGCCGACGCCAGCGACATCTCATAGGTCGCCTCGCCATTGTGGCTGCCCGCGTATTCAATGGCCGTCACCTGAAACGGACCTTCGATCACACCGAAATCGGGAATGATGATCTGGAAATCCGGCACTTCACCGTCAAAGAACAACTGGCGCGCGCGCTCGTCCGTGCCTTCGTCCTTGAACACACCCGCGCCGCTGATGCTGCACGACCGCACGCCTGCCCCCGCCAGCAACTCGCGCCAGCCGCCCTGGCTTTCCAGACTGGTCACATCCACCGTTTCGGCATTGAAACTGACGCGCGTGGCCCGCAGGCCCGCAATCGTCTCGAACTGACCGTCCGAGGTCATATCCACCTTGACCAACAGGTCTTTTCCATTCTGAGCAGCCATGAAATTCTCCAATCAGGGCAAAAGGTTAAACTTTCTCGTCACGCGCCAGGTCATGCGCCCCCAACGCGCGTCACATCATGCGTCTTCGACGCGGGCCTTGAACCGCAGGGCAATCATCCGTCCCGCACCCGCATCGCTGCGGTCCGCCACCGCGCGGTCGAAATTCAGGTAAATCAGCCTGCCACGCGTCAGCGTCAGGTCGGCACCGTGCAACGTGTCACTGACCGCTGTCGCCACCGCCTTGGCTGCGGCAAAGCCCTGCACATCCGTGACAACTGCAATCCGCACATCGTGCAGCGCACCGGTGCCGGTCTTGTCATTGGCCGCCTGTGCGGTCTCGGCCCCGATGCTGACATACAGCGACGGGACAGTTCCCGTGGGCACCGCATCGTAAATGTCCGTCCCAACCAGGTCCGTGACCGCGGTCGATGCTGTCAAAGCCTCGTAAATCGCGCCTTGCAGCGCAGCCGATACACCATAGCTCATGTCGCCACCTCCTCATCTGCGAAACAGGTCAAATAGCGTCCCTCGGGATCATGCTCGGCCACCGCCGTGATGCGAAACACCCGCGCCCCATCCCGAAACCGCTGTTCCGCCGCCGGCCGCTCGGGGTGGCCCTCGGGCGCGCCCCGCACGATGATGCGATAGGACACCCTGGACACCGCCACAGGCCCCGCCGCCGCCTCGCGCCCCGTGCGCGGCAAAACCTGCGCCCACAGCACGCCCAGCACGGTCCAGCTCTGCGCATATCCCCCCGCCCCGTCAGACACCCGCACGGGCGTCTCCAGGATAAGCTGGCGGTTCAAACGCGGCAGCTTCATGCCACCCCCCCGGACCAGACGCGGAACGTGCGATACCGCTCGATCAGGCTGCTGACGCCAAAGGGCATACAACCCTCGCTCAGCGTCGTTTCATTGCGGAATTCGTAGTAATGCGCCGCCAGCAGCAAAACCGCCTGCTGCAGATCCGCGGGCACCTCGCCCCATGTGGCGCCGTATCCCGCGTCAAAGCCGATCACGACCGAACCCGCCGCGGGAATCGCAGGCAGCAATGTACCCACCGGGCGCAGCTGGGGCCGCTGTCCGTCCTGCTCCAGCCAGTAGTGCGCCGCGGGCACCTCGCTGCGCACCCCCAACCGGTCCACGATCTCGACACGGGTCACAGCCACCACCGGCGCCACCGGAATGTTTGCCGCCTCACGGTCCCGCCAGCGGGTCAACGACCAGCTGAAACCACGCTGCAACAGGACCTTGCCCGTGCGCGCCTCCACCGCCGCCATTGCTGCCCGCAAGAAGCTTATCAACAGCTCGTCCTGCAGCGATCCCGCGCCAAATCCGGTTCCCAGACGCAAATGCGCTTTGAATTCATCCACCGGCAGGCCCGCGTCAGGCACCGTGGTTTCTTCGATCAACATCATGGAACATCTCCAAAATTCCGGCCCCTCAAAGATCAGAGCCGGACGCACACCAGCCCGCGTTGCTCAGACGGAGGGGAGCAGCTAGACAACGCTGGCCTGTCAAAAGGGCACACGCCCGGCCAACGCGGGGAAACCAACGCCCCCCGCGCCATCCACCACCCCGATTAAGAGACGGCGAATTTCAGCAGCTTGATCGCGGCAAAGTCGCTGACATCGCCGCCGACGCGCTTGGTCGCGTAGAACAGCACATGCGGCTTGGCGCTGAACGGATCGCGCAGAATGCGCAGGTCGGGACGTTCCGCGATGGTGTAGCCCGCCGCAAAGTTGCCAAAGGCAATGGCAAAGCCTTCGTCCGCTGCATCCGGCATGTCCTCGGCCACCAGCACCGGATAGCCCAGCAAGGTCGCAGGCTGCCCCGCCCCCATGCCGTCAGACCAATGGAACCGCCCGTCGCTGTCCTTCAGCTTGCGCACGATGCCTGCGGTTTTCGAGTTCATGACAAAACTCGCGCCGGCGCGGTATTGCGCCCCCAGCGCATAGACCAGGCCAATGATCGCGTCAGGCGTGACAATCCCGTCAATGCCCGTCGTCTCATAGCCGATGCTGCCCCACGACCAACTGCCGTTCGCAACCTTCGGATGGGCCAGGAACCCCTTGGGCTTGTCCACACCATCACCGTTGACAAAGGCTGCCGCCTCGGCCCGCGAAAACTTGTCCGCAATGCGCCCGGCCAGCCAGCCTTCGATGTCGAACGCACTGTCATCCAGCAACCGCTGCGACGCCTTGGGCAGCGCCGACAATTCATGCAGCGGGATGGTGATCCGGTCGATCTGCGGCGTATCGGTTTCCGACACGGCACCCGTTTCCGTGGCCCAACCCGCACCCACATCCGTGTGATCGACCAGCACGTCGAATGTCGTCGCCTCGACATTCACCACCGACGCAATCGAACGCACCGATGCGGTCGCATTCAAAACCGACTTCACCGTGTCCGCCGTCTGCGGGTCCACCAGATAACCCCCATCGCTGTTCACCGCGGTCGACAGCGATTTCACCTCCATCTCCAGGCCGCGCAGCCCGTCATCGTCACCCGTCCGCAGATAGGCATTGAACGCCTTCTGATGCGGCGCGCCTGTGTCCACAGCGCCCGCCAAAGGGGGGCGCGCAGGTGTCATTTGTTTCCGGTCCAGCATGGTCAGTCGCTCTTCTGTTTGTTGAAGTTTCATCTCAATGTCAGCCTGAAAGCCCTTGAAATCGCTGACAAAGCCATTGACGGCCCGCGTGACTTCCTGAACCGGAGACAGATCTTCCCCGGTCCGAGCCTTGATCTCGGTCTTGCTCATCCGCATGTCCTTGGTTGATTGCAGTTCAGACGCGACTTACGTGCGCATCAGCCTTGTGCGCACGTCCTCAAAGGCCGCCGCCATTCCGCGCAGTGCCGCAGCTTCGTCAGGCAGCATGTCGCCCGCTTTGCCAGCCACACGCGCACTGGGCAGCATCGGGAATGTCACCAGCGACACCTCCCAAAGCTCCAGTTCCGTCAAGAGCCGCTGGCCCTTGTCATTCTTCGCCGCCCGCACCGTCCGATAACCGATGCTCAGCCCGTCAATGGCCCCCGCTGCAATCAGCGACGCGGCCTCGCGGCCCTTCTCGACACTGTCCAGCAACCGGCCCTTGACCCACAGCCCCGTGGCGTCCTCGCGCACCTCGTCCCACACGCCGATGGGCTGGGACGGATCATGCTGCCACAGCATCTTGACCTTGCGCCCCGATGCCACCAGCGCCTTGAGCGATGCGGCATAGGCCCCTTTGGCCACCACGTCGCCGCCCTGATCACAGGCCCCGAACAGACTGGCATAGCCTTCGATCACCGCCCCGTCCTGCACCTGCAAGCCTTCGCCGAAACGGGCGAATTTCGTTTCCAGTCCAGTCTCCACGCTCATGGCCCACTCCTTTGTTTGTCCGCTCATGGTGTCGCCACCAGAAAAGATTGCAGCGCCTGCGCCAAAATCACCGCGACCACGCCGTACACCGTCAGCCACAACCGCCGCTCCAGCCGCTCCATGGTCTCGTCCAGCCGGTCCAGACGGCGGGCAATGTTCTCCAGATGAATCTGTGTCACCCGCTCGTGCGCCTGCAACCGCAACCCCGGCGCACATTCGAACCGCTCCAGCACCGGCCCCTCAGGCATCGTCGCCATCCTGCGCGGCAGGCAGGCCCAACAGACTGCGCTTTTCCGCATCGCTCAGGAAATCCGCCCCCGCCACCCGCGCCCATTGCGCGTCGCGCTCGGCGGCCAGTGCCGGCACCTGATCCAGATCGGGCTTCAACACCACCGCATCGCCGCTGAACTGCCCCAACCATTCAGCCAGCGCCGCCGTCACCCGCGTCGCCAGCGGCAGCACCGTCAGCCGGAAAAACGCGCGGTTCGCCTCCTGATAGTTGGCATAGGTCGCATCCCCCTGAATCCCCAGCAGCATCGGCGGCACACCAAAGGCCAGCGCGATCTCGCGCGCGGCACTTTCCTTGGTCTTCTGGAACTCCATATCGCTGGGTGAAAACCCCATCGGCTTCCAGTCCAAACCGCCTTCCAGCAGCATCGGCCGCCCCGCATTGCGCGCGCCCTGATGATGGCTTTCCATCTCGCTCACCAGCCGGTCATATTGATCCGAACTCAGGCTGCCTTGTCCTTCGGCCGCGCGATAGACAATCGCCCCGCTGGGCCGTGCCGCATTGTCCAACAGCGCCTTGGACCAGCGGCTTGCACTGTTGTGCACATCCAGCGCCATCGCCGCCGCCTGCATCGGGCTGAACCCGTAATGGTCGTCCTGCGGGTGAAAGCTCTTGATATGGCACACCGGAGCAGGCGCACCGCTGGCATCGAACCGGTGCTTGCGCCCGCCCACCGCGTATTCATAGGCCACAGGCCAGCCATCGCCCCCCGGCACCACGCTCATGCGGTCACTGCGCAGTACATGCAGCTCTTGCGGCACGCCGCTGCCACCCGACACCGCCTCGACATAGCCATTGCCCGACAACAGCAACTGCCCGTACAGCGCCTCCAGCATCTCGGCCCGCCCCTGCGCCGCGTTGGGCCGCGTCACCAGTTGCAACAGCGGATGCACGTCATAGCGTTGCACGTCGTCCTGCACCACCAGCGGCAGCGCGGCCGCCGCCTCGGCAATCAGCTTAACACAGCGAAACCCAACCGGATTGCCGCTGAACCCCGTGCGCGTCAGCGACACGGTATCGCGCGGGCTCCAGGCCACGCGCCCCGAGGTCTGATAGGCCACCACAGGCCCCGTCGCGCTGGCCTTTTGCTGCGGCGCATCCTGCCCGCCACCGCGTCGAAAGAAATCCAGGACCATCGCTTCGCTCCTCACCTGTCCTTGGTTGGCGCAACCGGTGCCAACCACCCCGCAGCCCTCTTGCGTCGGCGGGATCACCGCCGACCGTCCAAGCCACGCCTTGATGTCTAAGTCGGGACCAACACCACCCGTCCGAGCCGGGTGATGTCGGCGTTGAGGGCACTATGCCAACAAAGTGTTAATACCGATCAAAGCGACCGTACGCCGGGTCTCCGCCACTCTGTCGCAGGCACGATCATCAGCTCGTGCAGCGCCCACACCAGTGCGTCCACGCGGTCAGGCGACCCCGCACCCTCGTACCCCCGCGCGGTCATCTTCACCATCTGGTCCTCCAGCGCATCCAGCGGTCCCGCATGATGCACCCGCCCCTGCTCATACAGCGCCGCCACCGGCTCGGCCCGCGCCACCTTGCCCCGGCTCGCATGGACCGCTTTGTAGGGCACCAGCGGGTCCACCTGCCGGATCACCTCGCCCACCATCTGCCCGCCCTGATTGACCTCGGCCACCAGCCTGTCCGCATTGAACTCATCCCGCGCACGGATCGCCGCCCGCGCCCATTCTGCAGGGCTGGCCCCCTTCACCGTCCGGTCCGCCAGCACATAGGCCCGCCAGGTCTCGGGCGGCCCTTGGGTCTGCGCCCCCACCACCACGATCCCGCATTCGTCAGATCCCTTGCCATTGGTCGTCGCAGGGTCCAGCGCCACCACCACGCGGTCCAGTTCGGGTGCCTTGGCCACCCGCACCGCACTCAGGCCCGCCGAAGTCCACAGCGCCCCCTCCGCGTCTGCCAGCAACACGCCGTCCAGTTCCTGCCGCCCCAGCCGCGTCCCTGCATAACGCGCCCGCACTTCCTCCAGAAAACTCTTCGCCAGGTTGGCGCGGTTCGCTTCTGTCGGCGCATGGCTGGTCACGGTCGATGGCGCCTCAAGCAGCGCCTTCAACACCCCCACATTGCGCGGCGTCGTCGTCACACAGACCTGCGGCTGATCGCCCAGGCGGAGCGCAAACTGCAACTGGTCCCACGCCTCTTCCGACTTTTTCCACTTGGCCAGCTCGTCCACCCAGGCCGCATCAAACTGCGGCCCGCGCAACCCGTCAGGATCATGCGCCGAATGCACCGTCGCCACCGCGCCATTGGGCCATTCCAGCCGATTGCGCGTGGCGATCCACTTGGGCCGACGGTCGGGCGGTGAACAGGCCATGATCCCGCTTTCGCCAAAGATCATCACCTCGCGCACCTGATCCTGTGTCTCGCCCACCAGCGCCACGCGCCGACACGCGCCCTCATCAAACGGCCGCGCCCCCTCGACCTTGCTGCGCACCCACTCGGCACCGGCCCGCGTCTTGCCCGCACCACGCCCGCCCAGGATCACCCAGGCCCGCCAGTCCCCCTCTGGCGGCAACTGATGCGGCATCGCCCAGAACTCGAACAGAAAAGGGAGGGCACAAAGCCCCCCCTCGCCAATATCGTCAAGAAACTTGGCCTGCTCTTGCACAGTTGCGCAAGCGAGCAAGTCGGCACCCGACCTCAGCCCGTGCGGCGTCAAGGTCGAGTGCATAGCCGCCTTGGGCGATGTGTGATTGTTTACGTCGACATTCTGCAACTTGAGTCTCCAGTTTCATACAGGTCTCAAGCGACGATCGCAGCGAAGCGACCGTCGCCCTGACATCTTTTGCATCCGCATCCCCCCGGTCCCGCGCCTCCTCTTTCAAGGCGGCAAGCTGCTCTCTGAGTTCGCCAAGCTCACGGTAAACCGTGCCCAATGCCTGTTGGATCTGCGCGGCGTCCTCATCTGGGGTAATGATGATCATGACTGGTCATTCACCTCTCTTGGGTATGTGCCCCCGCACGAGAGAAACACGAAAAAACGGCCGCCGAGGTCACCCTCGGGGCCGTTTGCCCATGTCTTCCAGCATGTCACAAGTTCTACATCAGACCGTGCGCAAAGTCAAGTCCGAGGGCTTGAACAGCGCCGCCCAACCGTCCGTTATCATTACGAAAACTTAACGATTGGGCGGGGCAATCAATTGTCCTGCGCCGGTTGCTGCGCTGGCTGTTGCGCTTCGATCTTGCGCCATTCAGCCACGTTCCGGTTGTGCTCTTCCAGCGTGGTGGCAAAGGCATGCCCGCCACTGCCATCAGCCACGAAGAACACGAAATCGGTGTTGTCCGGCCGCGCTGCAGCCTCCAGGCTGGCCCGTCCGGGGTTGGCAATCGGGGTCGGCGGCAACCCTTGGATCACATAGGTGTTCCACGGCGTCGCCTTGCGCAATTCCGACTGGCGCAAACCACGACCCAGCACACCCTCGCCCTTGGTGATGCCATAGATCACCGTGGGATCGGTCTGCAGACGCATTCCCTGGTTCAGACGGTTCACGAACACGCTGGCCACCTGACGGCGCTCTTCGGGCACGCCGGTTTCCTTCTCGATGATCGACGCAAGGATCAGCAACTCTTCCGGCGTGGTCACAGGCAGACCCTCGTCACGCCCTTCCCATGCCGCGGCCACCAGAACCTCCTGCGCCGCTTCCATCTGCGCCAAAAGGGCTGCACGATCATCACCAGGGCGCACCTCATAGCTGTCGGGGGCCAGCGACCCCTCGGCAGGCACCTCCGGCACCTCGCCCTCCAGCACATCCATGCTGCGCAACCCTTCGGTCACCTGCCAGCTGGTCACACCCTCGGCCACAGCAACGCGAAACCGTGTATCCGGCTTGGCTTTCACTTCGGTGTAAACCTCGGGAATCTCCTCGGCTGTTTGATCGAATTCGGCCCGCTCAACGAACTTGCTGGTCGCAGGGTCCAGCTCACGCACCTGAACCGACACCCGGTTCACACCGATGCGATAGACGACCTCGGTTCCGCAGGTGCTGGCCCCGCCACGGGTAAGAACATCAACAATCTCTTCCATGGAAGCACCAGGCTCGACTAGATAGCTACCAAACTTCAGATCATCTGTTTTCGCGGAATAGTCGGCGCCGATACGGAGAATAGGACCACTGGAAACAGCGCCCTGCTCTACCAAATTTTTGCTCACACGATCAAAACTCGACCCACGCGGCACTTCCACGCAAATTGCTTCAGCCAGCGGCCCTGTACGAACGTACTGCGCCTTGCCCCACAGGATGACACCCCCCAACAGGAACATGGCCAGCAACATGAACGTCAACGCGTTCGAGGCGATATGACGCCACATCAACCATCAACCTTTGCAAAGATCACCGAAGCATTGGTCCCGCCAAAGCCAAAGGAATTCGACAGCACCACATTCACCTCACGTTCACGCTTGGCGTTGGGTGCCAGGTCCACAGCCGTTTCAACCGCAGGATTGTCCAGGTTGATCGTCGGCGGGCACACCTGATCGCGGATCGCCAGAATGCCAAAGATCGCCTCGATCGCGCCCGCAGCGCCCAGCAAGTGACCTGTGGCGGATTTGGTCGACGACATCGTCACATTGCCCGCGTGATCGCCCAGCATCCGCTCGACCGCGCCCAACTCGATGGTGTCGGCCATGGTGCTGGTGCCATGGGCGTTGATGTAATCAATATCAGACGGCTGCAAACCGGCATTGCGCAGCGCCGCACGCATCGCACGTTCGCCGCCTTCGCCACTCTCAGAAGGGGCCGTGATGTGATAGGCATCGCCCGACAGGCCATAGCCCTTCACCTCGGCGTAAATCTTCGCACCGCGCGCCTTGGCGTGTTCGTATTCCTCCAATACGACAATGCCCGCACCCTCGCCCATGACAAAACCGTCACGGTCGATGTCATAGGGGCGGCTCGCCTTCTTGGGGTCGTCCGCGTATTTGGTCGACAGCGCCTTGCACGCGTTAAAGCCTGCAATCCCGATCTTGCAGATCGCCGCCTCGGCCCCGCCTGCCACCATCACGTCCGCATCTCCATGCTGGATCAGACGGCTGGCATCGCCGATCGCATGCGCGCCGGTCGAACATGCGGTCACAACCGAATGGTTCGGTCCTTTATAGCCATAGCGGATGCTGACTTGCCCGCTGATCAGGTTGATCAACGCACCGGGCACAAAGAACGGGCTGACGCGGCGCGGGCCCTTTTCTTCCATCATCACGGCAGTGTTGGCGATGCTGTTCAACCCGCCAATGCCCGACCCGATCAACACGCCGGTGCGCTCGAAATCTTCGTCGGTTTGCGGGGTCCAGCCGGAATCCTCAACAGCCTGCTGCGCCGCCGCCATGCCGAACAGGATAAAGGTGTCAACCTTGCGCTGTTCCTTCGGCTCCATATAGCTGTCGGCGTTGAACGTCCCGTCGCTGCCGTCGCCCAGGGGCACTTCACAGGCATAGGTCGTGACCAGTCCTTCGGTGTCAAATCCGGTGATCGGCCCTGCGCCCGATTGTCCGTCCAGAATACGGCTCCAACTGGCTTCGACCCCGTCGGCCAACGGTGTGACCAAACCCAAACCCGTCACAACAACTCTGCGCATAGAAATGCCCCTCTGTCTCGTTTCGATGCTCATAGCCCGTCACGCCCCGCGTGTTCAAGTCAAACGCGACATCACGCAGCCTTTGCAAGCGCAGCATTTCACGGCAAAATTGGCCGATTTCTGCCGCCCCGCGACCTAACCCTGCGGCGGCGACTTGCGGATCAACAATTCGACCGGCGTTCCCTCTTCCTCGGTCTGGCGCATCGGCTTGTAGCCCAACACTTCGGCCAACCGCAGCGACACCGCGTTTTCAGACGCAATCCGGCACACCAGCGGCCCCGTCACGACGCGGTCAAACCAGTCATGTGCCGCCTGTGCCGCCTGCCGTCCCAGCCCGCGTCCCTGAAAATCCGCTGACAGCACCCAGGCAGCCTCGGGATATGCGTCAAAATCCGCGCCAAGCCCCCGTACTCCATAGAAAAATCCGGTCTGACCCACCAACGACTTGGTGCCCTGCGCCTCGATCGCCCACTGGCCAAAACCGGTCATCTGCCAATGTCCCGCATTGCGCAGAAACGAATCCCACGCGCGGCTGCGGCTCCACGGGACGCCGCCGATATAACGCACGACCTCGGGCATTTCCCAGATGGCGGCATAGCGGTCGAAATCTTCAGGCCGCAACGCGCGCAACGTCAGGCCTTTGGTGTTGATGGTCGGAATTACACGCGACATGGATCAAACGGGGGCATTGTATTGGTAACCTGCTGCGGCCTCTTGTTGTCCAAGGCTCTGTGACAACAGTGCAGTCCGCAACGGCGCAGCGCAATCCCGTTTTGCCCGAAACAAAAAAAACGGCACCTTTCCGCGAGGAAAGGCACCGTTTCTGATCAGTCTGAAGCTTTTGGAACTTAGGACGCTTCGGTGATGAATTTCACTGCATCGCCAAAAGTCTGGATCGTTTCCGCCGCGTCGTCGGGGATCTCGATGCCGAACTCTTCTTCGAATGCCATCACCAGCTCAACGGTGTCCAGGCTGTCTGCGCCCAGATCATCGATGAACGACGCGTTCTCGACAACTTTGTCTTCTTCAACACCCAGGTGCTCTACAACGATCTTTTTAACGCGGTCCGCGATGTCGCTCATTTCTAAGTCCTCATTCCAAGCGGGCAAAATATCTTGCCCTTCAGTGGCGCCGCCCCTGCTGGTGCGACATGGTCGTGCCCCCCAGGGAGCGGCTATTCCAACGGCGCGTCTCCGCGCCCCCGGTTCAAATCTGCGCCGCCTATAGCATATCCCGAAAGGATGGCAAGGCTTCTGGCGCGGCCCTTACAACATGGCCATACCGCCGTTCACGTGCAAGGTCGTTCCTGTGACATAGCCTGCCTGCGTGCTGGCAAGATAGGCCACAGCGGCGGCGATTTCCGACGGCTCGCCCATGCGACCGGCAGGGATTTGCGACAGAAGCGCGGTTTTTTGGTCATCTGTCAACTTGTCTGTCATTGGCGTGGTAATAAATCCCGGCGCAACGGCATTTACGGTGATCCCACGGCTGGCAACCTCGTACGCCAGGCTTTTCGACATACCGATCATCCCCGCCTTGCTGGCGGCATAGTTCGCCTGACCGGGGTTGCCGATGGCCCCGACGATCGAGCTGATGTTGATGATCCGGCCCCAGCGCGCCTTCATCATGCCACGCAGAACGCCACGGCACAGCTTCATCGTGGCGGTCAGGTTCACGTCCATGACGCTGGACCAGTCCTCGTCCGACATCCGCATGAACAGGTTGTCGCGGGTGATCCCTGCGTTGTTCACCAGGATATCCACGCGGCCCATCGCCTCGATGGCCTGCTTGGGCAGCGCCTCGACCGCTTCCATATCGCTCAGGTTGCACGGCAGGACATGCGCCCGCGCGCCCAGTTCGGCCGCCAGCGCCTCCAGCGGTTCGACCCGCGTGCCGGACAGCGCAACCGTGGCACCCGCTGCGTGCAGGACACGTGCAATCTCGGCGCCAATGCCGCCCGATGCGCCGGTGATCAGCGCCGTTTTTTCCGTCAAATCCATGAAACTTTCCTCTTTGTACGATCAGGCTTTGAGGCCGGCAATATCTGCCGCCACTCCGACGTTGCGCGTGGCGACCTCGCGGTCAATCCGGCGGATCATCCCGCTCAGCGCCTTGCCCGCACCAATTTCCCACATCTCGGTCACACCTTGCGCCGCCATCCACATGACACTTTCCCGCCAACGGACCGATCCGGTGACCTGTTCCACCAACAGATCGCGGATCACCTTGGCACTGTCGACACCTTCGGCGCGCACGTTGGCGACCAGCGGCACGGCGGGTGCGCTGATGTCCACCTGGTCCAGCGCCTCGGCCATCTTGCGGGCAGCAGGCTCCATCAATGCGCAATGGAACGGGGCGCTTACGGGCAGCAACAGCGCGCGTTTCGCGCCCTTGGCCTTGGCAATCTCGATGGCACGCTCGACGGCCGCCTTGTGACCCGACACCACCACTTGCGCCGGATCGTTGTCATTTGCCGCCTGGCACACCTCGCCCTGCGCTGCCTCCTCCGCCACTTCGGTCGCCGTGGCGAAATCCAGGCCCAGCAATGCCGCCATTGCGCCAACACCCACCGGCACCGCCTCTTGCATCGCCGCCCCGCGAATCCGCAACAGCCGCGCGGTGTCCGCGACCGAGATCGCCCCCGCCGCCGCCAAAGCGGAATATTCACCCAGCGAATGCCCGGCCACATAGGACGCCGTGTTGATGCCATAGCCTTCGGCCTCAAGCGCGCGCATCGCCGCAAGCGACGTGGCCATCAGCGCAGGCTGTGCATTCTGCGTCAGGGTCAGCGTTTCAATGTCGCCCTCCCAGATCAGATCGCTCAGCTTTTCGCCCAGGGCATCGTCCACCTCGTCAAAAACCGCGCGCGCCGCCGGATAGGCCTCGGCCAGATCGCGGCCCATGCCGATGGTCTGCGCACCCTGACCGGGAAATACAAATGCTATGCTCATGGGCTGGTGCCCTCCCTCTTTTGTCGTTCTGCGCGGTTTAGAGAGCCTGCGCGCCGCGCACAAGCCGCCCAACACATCCCGCACCAAGCCTGTGCAACAATTTGCAGTTACAAAGACCTGCCAATAGGTCACATTAAGACCCAAGCCCGCCGCAGGGCAAACCCTCATCCGTTCCAATCCGGAGACAGACATGCCCCTGACCAATGCCGAAGACCGCTACGGCTCTGTAACCAAGACATTTCACTGGCTGATCGCCTTGCTGATCCTGACCCTGATTCCGCTGGGGCTGATCGCCAACGACATGGCCTATGACACCGCCGAACAACTGGCGACCAAGGCGTGGTTGTTCTCGCTGCACAAGACGTTGGGCATCACGGTCTTTTTCGTGGCGCTGGCCCGTATCCTGTGGGCCCTGACCCAAACCAAACCGGCCAGCCTGCACCCCGAGCGCAAGCTTGAAACCTTTGCCGCCGAAACCGTGCATTGGCTGCTCTATGCCAGCCTTGTCATCGTGCCGCTGTCGGGGTGGATTCACCACGCCGCCACCTCGGGCTTTGCGCCGATCTGGTGGCCCATCGGTCAGGACCTGCCACTCGTCCCCAAATCCGATGCCGTCGCCGGAGCCTTTGGCGCGATGCACGTCATTGCCACCAATGTGCTGGAAGCCTCCCTTGCCCTGCACGTCCTGGGCGCGCTGAAACATCATTTCATCGACCGTGACAGCACCCTGCGCCGCATGTGGTTCGGCACCACCACCGCCACCACACCGGGCGGCACCCACAACATGCGCCGCCCCGCCATCACCGCCGCCGTGATCTGGGCCGTGGCCATCGCCTTTGGTGCAGGCCTGGGAATGTCGGGCGCCGAAAACGACGGCCCCGCCCCCACCGCCCTGGCCGAGGTTCAATCCGACTGGCAGGTCCAGAACGGCACCCTGTCCATCACGGTCAACCAGTTCGGCTCTGACGTGACCGGCAGCTTTGCCGACTGGACTGCCGACATCACCTTTGACGAAACGGTTCAAAACGGTGTCGCCGGCGCGGTCGAGGCGACCATTTCCATCGGCTCGCTCACCCTCGGTTCAGTCACCGATCAGGCCATGGGTCCGGATTTCTTCAACGTCGAAGAATTCCCCACCGCGTCCTACAGCGCCGAAATCGCCACAACGACAGATCGCACCACGGCCAACGGCACCCTGACGATCAAGGACCAGTCGGTGCCGCTGGAACTGCCCTTTGACCTGGCCATCGACGGCGACACCGCCACGATGAAGGCGACGACCACCCTGGACCGCCGAGATTTCAACATCGGGGACAATATGAACGACGAAGGCAGCCTGAAATTCCCGGTCACCGTCCAGATCGAGCTGACCGCCACCCGCGCCGCGGCCACGAACTAGGCTGCGGGCACAAATATCACCGCCCGCAGCCCGCGGACGGAAAACAAAAAGGCCGCTGGATCTCTCCAGCGGCCTTCTGCATTCCTCTGGTCAAAGGCTTACTCGGCCTTCATCGCCTCGATCGAAATCATGATGTCCACTTCGTCGCCCACGTAGGGTGCGAACATGCCCATGTCGAAATCCGACCGCAGCACGGATGTGGTCGCACTGAAACCGGCCCACGGCTTGCCCGCCTGCGGGTGATCGCCCATCTGGTTCATCTTGGCATCCAGAACCACCGGCTTGGTGATGCCGTTGATGGTCAGGTCACCGGTGATCTTGCCGGTGTCCTCACCGGTCACCTCGATGCTGGTGGATTTGAAAGTCACCGTATCGTTTTCATCGGCACCAAAGAAATCGCCCGTCATCAAATGGTCGAAACGCGGCTGCCAGCCGGTGATCAGGCTGTTGGCGGGAAAGGACACCGACACGGACGACTGTGCAGGGTCTTCCTGGTCCAGGCTGATTTCGCCCTCAATTCCCGAGAACATGCCATATGTGGTCGAAAAGCCCAGGTGTTCGTAATGAAACACGATCTGGCTGTGGCTGGGGTCCAGCGTATAGGTGTCGGCTGCAAAGGACATTGTGGCAGCCGTTGAAAGGGCTGCGGCGAGAATAAGGGATTTCATACTTGGGACTCTCCGTGTTGATGAAACTCACCCGAACATGTGGGTCATGGCCATTTTATGACAATTCAACACAGATCAACAGCATATGCGCATTCGTGAACATCACATTTGCGCGGGAAACTGCAGGCAGTCCGTTGTCTGGCGTGCCGCCTACAACTTGCCCGCGTCGCGCAGCCCCGACACCAACGCCTTCTGCGCCCGCCGGTCTGCGGGTGCAACCTCGGCCAGCAGGTTATCGCGGTCATCCCACAGCATCAGCGTGTTGCTGGTTTTCTCCACGCGGCCAAGATCGGCAAAGCTGCAATCATGCAGGACAACATCGCGTCCCCGCGTGCGGGCGAACACCCGGACACGACGCCGGACCAGGTCAATCTCGACCTCGGGTGCGTCAGGGGCGGACCCGGCCTGGACCAGCGCCAGCCCGACGCCCCCCGCCACCAGCGACAGCACCAGCTTGATCAGCAGGATGTCCGCCGCCCAACTGCTGCCCGGCGCCAGCCACAGGCCCGCAGCCGCAAGGATCAGCCCCGCCCCTGTCACGCGCCGCGCCAACCGGCCCAGGGTGCGTCCGGCGTCCAGCGCCCGCACAGACACGCCATGGACTGCCGGGTTCCGGCCCTGACTGTCGGTGATATAATCCGATGTTGTTGTCATGTTCTGCTCCCCCGCCCGCGCGTGTACGCCATGTCGTTGTTGTCAGGGGCAGCCTGAACAGCGAAGGCGGCAGGAATGGGGCGGGTGCCCGTCGGTTACGGGGCATTGTTGCGGCACGCCCGACAATACAACACCGCATCTGCGCCTGCCGGGCCACCACGCTTGCGCCTCCGCGCAAACCGTGTATATGGGCACTTCCTTTTGCACCTCATCTGAACCGCGCAGACTCTCGTGCCGAAGCCGCAAAGGGACTTGAACGCTTCGTCTATGAAATGCGCCTTGATATAAATGGAGCGCACATGCCCCTTTACGAGCATGTCATGATCGCACGCCAGGACTTGTCGAACACACAAGCCGAAGGCCTGATCGAACATTTTGGCACCGTCCTCGCCGACAACGGCGGCACCCTGGTTGATAACGAATACTGGGGCGTCAAAACGATGGCGTACAAAATCAACAAAAACCGCAAAGGCCACTATGCCTTCCTGCGCACCGACGCACCGGCCGCCGCCGTGCAAGAGATGGAACGCCTGATGCGCCTGCACGACGACGTCATGCGCGTGCTGACCATCAAAGTCGACGCCCACGAAGAAGGCCCGTCGGTCCAGATGCAGAAACGTGACGAACGCGACACCCGTCGCGAGCGCCGCTGAACCCCGAGCAAAAAAGGAGCTAACCCATGGCTGCAAAACCATTTTTCCGCCGTCGCAAAGTGTGCCCTTTCTCGGGTGAGAACGCGCCCGCGATCGACTACAAGGACACACGTCTGCTGCAACGCTACATTTCCGAGCGTGGCAAGATCGTGCCGTCGCGCATCACCGCCGTTTCGGCCAAGAAGCAACGCGAACTGGCCCGTGCCATCAAACGCGCCCGCTTCCTCGCCCTGCTGCCCTACGCAGTGAAATAAGGAGCCAAGTACATGCAACTGATCCTTCTCGAACGCGTGGCCAAACTGGGCCAGATGGGCGACGTCGTCGACGTCAAACCCGGCTTTGCGCGCAACTACCTTCTGCCCCAGGGCAAGGCGCTGTCTGCTTCCGAGCAGAACATCGCAGACTTCGAAGCACGCAAAGTTGTGCTCGAAGCGCAGAACCTTGAGACCAAGAAAGAAGCCGAAGCACTTGGCGACAAACTCAACGGCCAACAGTTCGTTGTGATTCGTCAGGCATCGGACGGCGGCAACCTTTACGGTTCGGTCACCACCCGTGACGCGGCCGAAGCTGCCACAGCCGAAGGTTTCTCGCTGGACCGCAAGCAGGTTGTCATCGTTCAGCCGATCAAACAGCTGGGCCTGCACGAAGTTGAAGTGACCCTTCACCCCGAAGTTCAGGTGACAATCGAACTGAACGTCGCACGCTCGGTGGAAGAAGCCGAACTGCAAGCCTCGGGCAAATCGATCCAGGAACTGGCCGCGGAAGAAGAAGCCGCAGCCGATTTCGAAATCTCCGAGCTGTTCGAAGACATCGGTGCCGCGGCATCCGACGACGACGATCTGGCCGAAGCGGTTTCCGAACAGTCCTCGGACGACGAAGAAACTTCGACCAACTGATCGCGCATCTGCGCACAGTGAACATTGCAAAGGCCGCCCCTCGGGGCGGCCTTTTTCGTTTGATGTCACGCGGGGTCCCATCGCAGCGTCGCGAAGATGGACGAGGGCCTGACAGGTCAAGGCATTTTCTCCTGCGCCTTACGGCTTACGTGGCAAGAGGCTGCTGCTGCACCGCACGCCATTCCTGCGCGGTGATCATCAGAACGACAACGGCCTGCCCCACAAGGAATAGCCACCCCAGCGCATTGGGTGCAATCAGCCCCGCCAAAGGCAGCGCCAGACTGACCAGCACCCACAGCCCGTTTCCGACAACCACAAGGCCAGTGGCCCACATCGGAACGCGACGCATCTGAGCGCAGGCGAACATGAAGCCCGCCACCGGAAACAGGAACAGTCCGGCCCAGAACAAAAGCGGCGCGCCGATCTGCGTCAGGGCCGCCACCGGAGCGGAGGCAAGCGCCAGCAAAGCCCCCATCGCGGCACAGGTGACCGCATCAAGTTTCAGAATGGATTGCAGTGTAAGTTGAGAAGCTGACTTGATCATGAACGTGTTCCTTTTTCTGCTGTGCCCCACCAATCGGGTCGGGCGATATGCGGAACTTCGTGACGAAAGGTAGTAAAGTCGATTACGTCACAGGTAATCGTCGCGCAAAGAATGTCCGTTTAAGCTTCCGTCATGATCGAAACACGAGAATCCGCAGGGCAATTGCTGCGCCAGTGGCGCAGCCGCAGGCGTCTGAGCCAGCTGGACCTGTCCGCCGAGGCCGGCATCTCCCAGCGTCATCTCAGCTTTGTGGAATCGGGACGCGCGCGCCCCAGCCGCGAGATGGTGATGCGGCTGTGTGAACAGCTGGACGTGCCCCTGCGCGAGCGCAACGCGGTGCTGGTGGCCGCCGGCCATGCACCGCACTATCCGCAGCATCCGCTGGACGCACCGGCGCTGTCTGCCGCGCAGACGGTGATCGGGCAGATCCTGCAGGGTCACCTGCCCCATCCCGCGCTTGCGGTGAACCGGTATTGGGAACTTCAGGCCGCCAATGCGGCGATCTATGCGCTGCTGGACGGTGTCGCGCCGCACCTGCTTGCGGGGACGGTGAATGTCCTGCGGCTCAGCATGCACCCCGAAGGGCTGGCCCCGCGCATTGTCAACTTTGCCGAATGGCGCGCCTATGTCCTCGCACGGCTCTTGCACGAGGTCGACCAGACCGCCGACCCCAAACTTCTGGCCCTGCACACCGAACTGGCCGCGCTGCCTGCCCCGACGCACAGTCAGGGGATGCGGCTATCGCCTGCAAGCCCAACCCAGATCGCCGTCCCCCTCAAGCTCAAAAGCCGCCACGGCCCGTTAACCTTTCTTGGAACGACCACCGTGTTCGGAACGGCCGTTGACGTGACATTGTCCGAAGTGGCGATCGAGGCGTTCTTTCCCGCCGATCCCGAAACAGCTGCAGCAATGACGCGGCTGATTGCCGAAGCCGGTTAAGAGCGCGCATCCGACCGGGTGCAGGGTGCCCCAACGCACCACATTCCCCCCATTGACCTCAGATATCGCTAACAGGCATCATTCCGGTCTGTCATGCCCCTGTCACAGACCGCAGCGATAGCCGGTCGCAGATGCACCAAAGGATCACGTCATGCCCTTCACCCTGTCCCGCCGCGCCTTTATCGCCAGCTCCGCCAGCCTGCTGGCCGTACACCCGTTTTCGGCCAATGCCGCCGCCAACCAGGCGCACCTGCGGCTGATGGAAACCACCGACCTGCACGTGCATGTCTTTCCCTACGACTACTACGCCGACAAGGAAGTCGACACCGTGGGCCTTGCCCGCACCGCGTCGCTCATCAAGGACATCCGCGCCGAGGCGACCAATTCGCTGCTGCTGGACAACGGCGATTTCCTGCAAGGCAACCCGATGGGCGATTACATCGCCTATGAACGCGGGATGAAGGACGGCGACATGCATCCCGTCATTGCCGCGATGAACACGCTGGGCTTTGACGCCTCGACGCTGGGCAACCACGAATTCAACTACGGTCTCGATTTCCTGATGAAATCCCTCGCAGGCGCCAACTATCCGGTGGTCTCGGCCAATGTGGTCAAGGAGATGGGCAGCGACCCGACCAAGGACACCACGTTGATCGAACCCTATGTGCTGATCGACCGGATGATCACCGACGGCGCGGGCAACAGCCACCCGATCAAGATCGGGCTGATCGGGTTTGTCCCGCCGCAAATCATGAACTGGGACCGCCGCCACCTGGAAGGCAATGTGCAGACCCGCGATATTGTACAAACTGCGCAGGCTTATGTACCACAAATGAAAGAACAGGGTGCCGACATCATCATCGCCCTGTCCCACTCGGGCATCGGTGCTGCCGATCACAGCGAGGGCATGGAAAACGCATCCGTCCCGCTGGCGGCTGTGGACGGCATCGACGCGATCATGACCGGACACAGCCACCTTGTGTTCCCCTCGGCCACCTATACCGAATACGCCGCCGTTGACGCGGACGCAGGGACCATCCACGGCAAACCGGCCACCATGGGCGGGTTCTGGGGCAGCCACATGGGGTTGATCGACCTGATGCTGGAACGCGACGGCAACGGCTGGCGCATCGCGGGGTCCGCTTCTGAGGCGCGCCCGATTTCCAAGCGCAACGAAGACCGCAGCGTTACAGCACTGGTGGAAAGCGATCCCGAGGTGCTGGCCTCGGTGCAGGCGGAACACGACGCCACGCTGGCCTATGTCCGCCGCGCCGTGGGCAAGACCGACGCACCGCTGCACAGCTATTTCGCGCTGGTGGCGGATGATCCGTCCGTGCAGATCGTGTCGATTGCCCAGACGTGGTACATTGCGCAGATGATGAAGGGCACCGAATACGAGGACCTGCCGATCCTCTCTGCCGCGGCCCCCTTCAAGGCCGGCGGTCGTGGTGGCCCGGAATATTATACCGATGTGCCCAAGGGCGACGTGGCCATCAAGAACGTCTCGGACCTGTATCTCTACCCCAACACCGCGCGCGCGGTTCTGGTTACCGGGGCGCAAGTCAAGGACTGGCTGGAACGCTCGGCGGGCATGTTCAATCAGGTAACGCCTGGTGAAGCCGACCAGATGCTGCTGAACCCCGAGTTTCCCAGCTACAACTTTGATGTGATGGACGGTGTGACCTATCAGATCGACCTGTCCCAGCCGTCGAAGTTCGACAGCAAGGGCGAAGTCATCAACCCCGACGCCAACCGGATCGTGAACCTGAACTATGACGGAAAACCCATTGATCCGGCTGCAAAATTCATCGTCGCTACCAACAACTACCGCGCCAGTGGCGGCGGCGCTTTCCCCGGAGCCATGGGCGACAGCATCGTGTTTGAAGGCCCCGACACCAACCGCGATGTAATCGTGCGCTATATCGTTGAACAAGGCACCATCAGCCCCCGCGCCGATGCCAACTGGACCTTTGCGCCGGTCGAGGGCGCCAGCGTTCTGTTCGACACCGGCCCCAAGGCTGCGGACTATGTGGCCGACGTCAAGGGCGTGGACATCGCCCCCGCAGGCGAAGGCGACGACGGCTTCGCCCGCTTCCGCATCCAGTTGTAAGCGAAGAGCCCGGCCAAGGCGCACAAGCGCCTTGGCGCTTACCAACCGCTCACATCGGCGTGTTCGCGCCCATGTCAGGCAAGGTGGCTGGCCGGAATCACCGCAATCGGCCTACATCGCTGGCATATTCACTGTTCACGGTCATAGTATGCCTTCATTCACCCGTCGCACCGCACTACTGATGCTGGCCTGCGCCCCTGCCCTGTCCGCATGCAGCGCAGCGCCCACCGAAGAAAAAGGCCCCGGTTTCATGGAACCGCCGCTGTACCCCAACGAGACGCCGGAACTGCGTCGCCTGATCAACAAATACGCCGACGCCTACGAGGTCCCGCGCCCGTTGATCCACCGCCTGGCCATCCGCGAAAGCACCCACAACCCCAAAGCCCGGAACGGCCCCTATTACGGCCTGTTGCAAATCCTGCCTGCAACAGCCCGCAGCATGGGTCACAGGGGGTCTGCCTCTGATTTGCTGGATGCCGAAACCAACCTGAAATACGGCGTCAAATACCTGCGCGGCGCGTGGCTGTTGTCCAACGGCGACATGAGCACCGCGATCCACTGGTACGCGCGCGGATATTACTACGAAGCCAAGAAACGCGGCATGTTGGTGGAAACTGGCCTGCGCAAGGGCTGAGGGACGAAACCGGCCCGCAAGCAAGGTGCGCAACACCGTCGGCCTCTCGGTGTTCGCCCGGCGAACGCCCGCCGTTCAGAAGGTCAGTTTTCGCTGCTATCGTTCTAGCCGAAGGTCATGATCCATTCATGGGTCATCTCCCTGGCGGAAAACGTTCAGTGCCACATTCAAAGCGTTGATGGCTGCGGGAAACCCGCCATAAAGCGACATCTGCCAAATCGCTTCCGCAATTTCCGTTTCGGTCAAGCCAGCTTTAAGACCTGCAGAAATATTGATCCTAAGTTGTGGTGCCGTCTGCCCCCCAAGGGCTGTCAGCGCTGCAATAGTTGCCAAGTAACGATCGTGCAGTGCAAGACCCGGACGGCAATATTGTTGACCACAGGCAAAATCTACAACGCTTTGCGGCATACCTGGCAGAAGGGCACCGTAGCGTTCTTCAAGGGCCTGTCCCAGTCCAGGGTTGAGCGCTTCAGCCAATTCACGACCGAGCGCATATGTATCGTTCATAACCGTTTTTCCTGATTTAGAATCATTGGTGCTGGCCCCGTGGGTGCCAGCACCCCGCTCATGGATAGTCCCGAGAAATCAACGAGCCATCGAGCATCATTGGCAGGTAAAGCGTACTTCCATCAGAAGAAATATCTGCAAGTCCCGGCGCAAATTGGGCCACCTGCTGTGCCACACCGTCACGCCCGATCTCGAGCAACCCGCCCGTCACCCAATCGCTCACGATGATTGCGTCGTCGATCCGGGTGATGCCGTCGATATTGCCGATGTTCGGTGCGACGACGCTGATCTCCTTTGTGTCCAATGAGACAGACAGCAGCGACCCTTGCGTTTCTGTTGTGAAATCGTCGCGCAGGCCCGCGCCCCATGACCCGACAAGCAACCGTCCTTCATCAAGGAAAACGCCATTGGGATGGGCAAGCTGCGGGTCGCTGAACCAGAGGGTTAACGCCCCATCGGCGTAGCGCCACAGGCTGTCCGTCATCAGATCACTCACAAAGGCGACCTCTCCATCGGAAGTGACATCATTGAGAAAGACGGCTTCCGGCATGGCAAGCGACCGGCGGATTTTTCCTGTGGCAAGGTCGATTTCATGCAGTCTGGTCAGGTCCGCGACCAGCAGCACGTCGCCCAGGATCGCCATTCCTTTTGGTGCGTCCAGCCCCACCGCCCAATTGGCGTCGATCACGTCACCCTCCGGTGACAGAAGCACTAGGCTGCCTTGCCCATCGGCAGCGCCCGGATTGCCGATGATGGTGCTGAGAATGATCCGGTTCCGCTCTGTATCGAACACAGCCGATTCCGGCATGTCGAAACCACCCGCAGTCCAGTTTTCATCCGCCAGTACGGCGCCTGTGTTCAGGACCAGAGCCAGCCCCGCCAACATTGTTTTCTTGATCATATCCAAATCCTCATTTGACCTGACCTGAGTTACTGATAATGATCGAAATGGAGAATATTTAACTTGTCGGTATCAATTTTTGATACCAAACCGTGGAAAGCAGCATCAGAGAGGCCGCCGTGCAAGCGAGAATTTTCGAAACACTCAAGACGGTGTTGCGGGCGCGCAAGATCACCTACGCGGAGCTTGCCCGCAGGCTCGAAACCTCGGAACCTACGATCAAACGGGTGTTTGCCGCACGTGACGACAAGCTAAGCAGGATCGTTGAAATCTGCGATGCGCTGGGATTGGCGCTGGAAGACGTGGTGGCACAGGCCAAACGCACGACGGTCACGCCGGTCGCGCTCGGGGACCGTATCGAAGCGCAACTGGCCGGTGATCCGTCGCTGTTCAACTTTTTCATTCTGCTGCACGATGGCATGCCTGTCGAAGAAATCGCGCGACAGTTCAAGCTGGACCCGGGCGATACGCTCAGGATGGGTCGAAAACTTGAACGGCTCGGGCTTGCTGAAGTGCAGGCAACCGGACGCATCCGCCTGCTATTGGAGCATCCGATCCAGTTCAGGCGCGACGGTCCGTTGCATCGTGCCCTGATGAAGATCAACCTCGACTTTGTCCGTCAGGTTTTTCTGGCGCAGGATACCGAGGCTGCCGCCTTCCTGACCCAGTCACGCCGGATATCGGGCGATACGGCCCGCCATATGATGACGGAGTTGCGCAGGCTGAACCGCGAGCTGTCCGAAATGGCGCGGCAGGATCAACTGACGCTGCCTACTTCCGAGCTCAAGAGCTACAAGCTCAGTTTGGCCTGGTCCCATGTCAAATTCTCCAGTCTGCTAACTATTGAGGGCAAATAGAGGATCCAATCGGTCCACGCTGGTTTTAAGGATCAGTAAGTTCGGGTCGCGATTGCCCGGCGTTCGCCCCCCGCCCGGACGGGCCGACGCAGCGCTCTGTGACAAGACACACAAGACGAAAAAGGCCGCCCCGAAAGGCGGCCTTTTCCAATTCCGAACCAGAAAGAGGGCGAAAGACTTATTCGTCTTCCAGCGCCTCAACGGCTTTTTGCAGATCGTCTTTCGAGATTTCCTTCTCGGTGACGGTCGCCTTGTCAAAGACGTGGTCCACGACCTTGTCTTCGAACAGCGGCGCGCGCAGCTGTTGCTGCATCTGCGGGTTCTGCTGCACGAATTCAAAGAACTGGCGTTCCTGACCGGGGTACTGACGGGCCTGGTTCATGACGGCCTGGCTCATCTCGGCATCGGTCACTTCGATCTCGGCCTTTTGACCCAGTTCGGCCAGCAACAAGCCCAGACGCACGCGGCGCTCGGCCAGTGTCTTGTGCTCGTCCGTGGGGGTCACCTCGGGGTGATCGTGGCCCTGAACGTCAGGGTTTTCCTCGTGCCACAGCTGGTGCGCAATCTGGCCTGCTTCGGCGTCGACCAGCGACGGGGGCAGATCAAAGCTCACGGCCTTGTCCAGGGCGTCCAGCAGGCCACGTTTCATCACCGCACGTGCGGCACCGGCGTATTCGGCTTCCAGACGCTCGGCGATCTGGCCTTTCAGCGCGGCCAGATCTTCGGCACCGAACTTCTTGGCCAGTTCGTCGTTGATCTCGGCGGCTTTGGGCTCTTTCACCGCTTTGATGGTGCAGTCGAACACGGCTTCTTTGCCTGCCAGATGCTCGGCCTGATAGTCCTCGGGGAAGGACACGGTCACGGCTTTTTCTTCACCTTCTTTGACGCCAACCAGCTGATCTTCGAAACCGGGGATAAAGCTGTTCGAGCCCAGGACCAGCGGATAATCTTCGGCGGAACCGCCTTCGAACGCTTCGCCGTCAACCTTGCCGACGAAATCCATCACGACCTGATCGCCGTCCTTGGCCTTGGAGCCTTTCTTGCGGTCTTTGAAATCCTGCGCGGTTTCGGCCAGGTTGCCCAGTGCCTCTTCCACGGCCGCGTCGTCCGATTTCACGACCAGCTTTTCCAGCTCGATCTTGCTCAGGTCAACTTCGGGGATTTCGGGAAGCTTTTCATAGGACATCTCGACGTTGACGTCGTCGCCCTCTTTCCAGTTCTCGTTTGTCATCTTGACATCGGGCTGCATGGCGGGACGGTCGCCGCTGTCTTCAAAATGCTTGGACATCGCGCCATCGACGCTTTCCTGCATGACTTCGCCCATGATGCGCGGGCCGAACTGCTTTTTCAGCAGCGCCATCGGAACCTTGCCTTTGCGAAAGCCCTTCATTTCGACTTCGGGCTGCGCCTCGGCCAGCTTTTCGTTCACTTTGGCTTCGATCTCGGCCGCAGTGATCGTGATGGCATAGCCGCGTTTCAAACCTTCGTTCAGCGTCTCGGTGACCTGCATGTGTGCTCCATAGCGTAACAGCACCCCAATGCGGAGTGCTTGGCAAAATTTGCGCCGTTCTATTGGCCCAATGGGCCGGGCGCAAGGGGTTCAAGGTGCAAATCCGCGCAAGCCGGGGGGCTGCGCGGATTCAATCGAGAGGGGGGACCGGTCCCGTCAGTTGTAGAACAGGTTCGGCAGATACAATGCGATGCCGGGGAACAGGATGATCAGCAAGACGCCGATCAGCGTGACGATCACGTAAGGAATGACCGAACTGTAGATGTCACCCATGGTCACGTCCGGCGGCGCCACCCCCTTGAGGTAGAACAGGTTGAAGCCGAAGGGCGGCGTCATATACCCCACCTCCATCATGATGATGAACAGGATGCCGAACCAGATCGGGTCGAACCCCGCCTGTTGCACCACAGGCAGGAACACCGGCAGCGTGATCAGCATGATCCCCACAGGGTCCAGCACCATCCCGAAGAAGAACAGCACCATCAGCATGAACGCAAGCGCCCCCCAGCGACCGCCGGGAATATAGGCCATCAGGTCGCTGATCAGGCTTTGCGCGCCCAGCGCCGTGTAGGCGGTGGAGAACGCGTGGGCCGCAAACAGAATCCAGATGATCAGCGCGGTCAGCTTCATCGTGGCAATCGACGCCTCGTGGATCACCTTCCATGACAATTGCCCGTTCACGCCGGTGGCGACCAGCGCACCGAACACACCGATGGCCGCGGCCTCGGTCGCGGTGGCAAAGCCGCCAAAGATCGCACCCAGAACGATGGTCACGATCAGGATCGGCAGGATCACGGCGCGCAGCGACCGGAACTTCTGTCCCCAGTCCGCGCGTTCCTCGGGCGGCAAGGCCGGCCCCAGATCCGGCTGCAACCAGCAGCGTCCACCGATGTACAGCGACACCAGCACGAACAGCGTCAGGCCGGGGCCGACACCGGCGGCGAACAAGCGGCCCACCGACACTTCGGTCAGCAGCGCATAAAGCACCATCAGGATCGACGGCGGGATCAGGATGCCCCAGCCGCCGCCCGCGTTGATCGCCCCCAGCGCCAGCTTCTTGTCATAGCCGCGTTCCAGCATCTTTGGCAGGGCAATGGTGCCCATGGTCACCACGGCGGCACCGGAAATGCCCGACATGGCGGCAAAGATCACGCAGATCAGCACCGTGCCAATGGCCAGACCGCCACGCAGGCCGCCCCACCACTGGTGCATCATATCGTAAAGATCATTCGCAACCCCCGACTTTTCCAGCAGGATCGCCATGAAGACAAACAGCGGAATCGCCATCAGCGTGGGGTTTTGCATCGTCTCCCACATCTTGGAGGCCAGCAGGTAAAACCCGATCTCGCCCATCTCGAAATAGAGGAACACCACCGACACGCCGCCCAGCACAAAGGCCAGTGGAGTGCCGAGCAGAAGAAAGACCAGCAGGCTGCCGAAGAACAGCAGGGTCAGAAGTTCGACGCTCATTGCTGCATCTCCTTGGAAGGTTCCGGGGTGTTATCGGTTTCAGGTGCGCCGGGTTTGCCGAATACGTCCTCTGGCACCGGCAGGCCCATGACCACGCGCACGTCCGCCCACAGGCGGATCACACCCTGCAACAACAGCAGGGCGGCGGCGACGGGGATCATGATCTTGGTGGGCCACAGGGGCGCTTTCCACATCGACTGTGACCGCTCCCAGTCCTCAAGCGACTCGGCGGCGATGTCATAGCCCTGCCACAGCAGCACACCGACAAAGAGCGCAAACAGCGGCCATGTCAGAATGTCCAGCATCGCGCGGCGGCGCAGGCTTTGCGCGCCATAGATGATGTCGACGTTCACATGCCCCCGCTCGGTCAGCAGATAGCCCCCGCCGACAACGGCATAGACGCCAAAGATCAGCACAGCCAGTTCCGCCGTCCAGATTGCCGGGCTTCCGACCAGGTAACGCATGACCACATCGGCCAGCAGCAGGGCAAAGATCACCAGAACGGCCAGCGAGGCCCATTTTCCGATGAACCTGTTCACGCGCGTCACGGCGCGGGCCAGTTGAAACATGTCACTGTCTCCTGAATGAGGGCAAAGCGCCTGCGCGGCTCCTGAAAGGGCTGCGCAGGCGTTATCAAAGCCTGTTCACCGCGCCGCTCGTGGCGCGGTGAGTCAGATGCTTCAGGCGTAGCCGAGGTCTTTCATCAGACCGCGGTAGATGTCGGCGGCCTTGGCGGCTTTCTCGCCCTTCTGGCCCTCTTCCTCAAGGATCTGGGCCGAGGCGCCAGCCAGCATGTCCAGAACGTCCTGGGGCAGCTGCATCACTTCGACGCCGTCGTTGGCCACACCTTCGGACAGGGCGATGGCTTCCTTGTGCTGATATTCAGCCGAACGCAGGAAGAACCGGTTTGTGACAGTGTCCAGCAATGCCGTGCGCAAGTCTTCCGGAAGGTCGGCCAGCGCATCCTCGTTCATGATGTAGGCATCGGTGGTCTGCGCCAGAACCGGCTTGTAGTGGTATTTGCACACCTCCCACAGCGACATCGATTGTGCGCCCACGGCGGCACCCCAATGCGCGCCATCCACCACGCCCGACGACAGGGACTGGTACAGTTCGGAACCGGGCACAAACTGCGGTGCGGCACCGGCGGCGGCCAGGTAATCCAGCATCTTGCCCGAGGACCGGATTTTCAGGCCCTTGAAGTCGTCCGCGGATTCGATCTTTTTCGACACGACCATCTCGGTCGGCAGAACCTTTTCCGACATCAGACGCACACCGTCCGAGGCCAGATCCTCGTTCACCAGATCCTCGATGCCGAGGTTCTTGATCGCGTGTTCCATTTCCCACGCCTGACGCAGCGTGCCCGGAATGCCATAGGCAAAGGAGGCGGCTTCGGCGTTGTCGATGATATAGGACGGGCTGATCGAGCCCATGGGCACCACACCCTTGCGCACGATGTTGTAGATGTCGGGGCCCTTGGCGAATTCGCCGGCACCCAGCAGTTCCAGCTTGAACGCGCCTTCGGTGCGCTCTTCCAGTGCTGTCGCCAGCACGCCGAGGCTGTCGGTGAACGAGCTGGACGCCTTGGGCCAATGCGCCTGGACGCGCCATGTGACTTCGCCCGCTGCGATCCCCTTGCCGACAAGTGCCGGGGTGGCGACGGCTGCAACAGCCGCTCCGCGCAACATGGCGCGGCGGTTCATACCTTGTGACTTCATGGTCATAGTTTCCTCCCAAAGAAATGGTATTGGCACTTGTCGCGATATGAACAGCATATGGTCGAACGGACAAATGGCCATCAGAGGGCGAGTGTGGCGCGGATGGCCCTGCCCCTCAACCAATCTTTTCGTGTACGACCCAACGTCCAAACAGCGAAATCGACTTGAAGAATCTTCAAGTTACGCAATCGTGGACCAGATCGCCCCGTTCAGAGTTTCAGATAGCTTGCCACAACATGCTGCGAGGCCTTCAGCAAATCCTCGCTGAAAGAAGCGACGCGGTGCAGGTCATCGCGCGAGAGGTCCTGCCCGGCAATCGCGCGGTGCAGGATCGGAGAAAGCTTTTCCCAGACCAGACGCGCCCGCTTTAACCGGCCCCTTGCGCGCTTGTTCGGAGGCGCCAGCACGTTTTGCTCTGCGCTGCCTGTTTCGAGCAGGGCCAAGCTGGTCTCGAACAATGCCAGCGTCTCGGCCAGTCGCTTTTGTTGCCGCTCCCTGTCGACGCCCAGGCTGACGTAACAGAATTCCTTGAGCACCTTTTGGGACAACATCCGCTGCCGTCCGGCGATGTTGACCGTATTGGCCAAAACACCATCTTGCGTGGCGGATGTCCCTGACGCTTCGATCGCGCCGACCGTCTGGTTCAGAAGTTTCAGCAGCGGCAGGTCCAGTTCCGTCACCTGCGCCACCACAACCGATTGCAAATCCTGGTGGGTCACCTGCAATACCGCACGCCCGTAGGTGTCGAATATCTCGTCCGATTGGTCCAGCAAGGCCAGAACCTGTGGATCGCGTTCAGGTTCAAGATTGTCCCGCGTGCCACCATGGCGCAGAACACCTTGAGTTTGTGAAAACAAATCATAGGCTTGATGGGCGTTTTTAATGTTCTTTTCGGTCTCGACATCGCCCATGACAAAACACGAGGCCATTGCCATGCGCTGAGACAACATGCGCTGCCGCCCCGAAATATCGACACGCACCACCACAGCAGAGCCCGACGCCGCCACCTGCGCCGTCGCTTCGGGCACCAGACCACACATCGGTATTACACACCACAAAAACGCGAATTTGCTCAGAATTCTCATCCGGTGCTACCCTGTCTGCCAACCATGGAGCCAGTTAGCACCGCGAGGCTGAACAAGGCGTTAAGCCCAGTGGAAATCTGCAAAGCGCTTTTCAGTCAGGCAAAGCGTGCCGCTTGCCCGGCGCGACACGGGGACTAAAAAAGAGAGTGCTAAGCTTTGAGATTCCTTTGGAAGGAAGCACTGCTACACCATAGTTTTATCAATGGTTTCAGAGTTTTGCAGGTGAGTGGACACGAAGAACACTGAAATTAAAAAACTAAGCTTCAATATTTGCACATTAATCGCGATCAGACTTAAAACTGCTCTCCATCCACCGTGTCTAAACTTGGATTCTTCAGGCGACGGGACCGCACAGCCGGACAATTTGGACAGTCAATTTTGGCAAGCGCATCCAGTTTATTGCAGGCGCGGTTCACGAGATGGATCAACGCATCGCGATATTTATCTGCCGGATTCCAGTCCAGTCTGGCATCGGGCGACAGCTTTCGGCCCTTGCACAAACCGCTGAGCGGGCGTTCGTTCGTCGATCATGACGGTCTTCTCTTTGGCCTACTCCGCCGCCAACGGATCGTTCGCGTCGATCGAAGCCAAGGGAGGAGAACGGACCTTACCCGTCTCATGCTGCACAGCTTGTTCACGCAGATTGTCCAACGGCCAATACTATTCTTCTGGAACACCCAGAACACGAAGATGAACAGAGATCTGCTCAAGGGCTTCGGGCGAAAACATCATCGCCTCCTTTAAGCGCTTGATGCTCATGTCCGGCTAGGCTTTGAACATCGCGTTCTTGGAAACTTCTGCTTCTTCCGCCCTGCCTGCGGCGCTGAGCGCAGATGCGAGGTTTCGGTGACTCCAAAACGCGCTTGGCCGCTCCAGCAAAGCGCGCTGAAACATACCTGCCGCCGTATTGAAATCGCCGGAAATCTGATGCGCACTCGCTATTCCCACGAGGTTGTTGAAATTCATCGGATCAAGTGGACTGAGGCGCATCGCATGCTCGAAATGTTGGAAAGCGACCGCTGGACGATCCGCGTATACCTCCAGCCAACCAAACCTGCTGAGTGCCCAAGCGGAATTCGGGTCAAGCTTGATCGCCCTCTCCAGCAGTATGCGCGCGGTACCGTAGTTGCGCGCGAAGGTATGTACGACGCCCAGCACCGAAAGAATGAGCGGATCATCCGACGAGAGCCCGGCTGCTTTTTCCGCCAGCCCAAGCGCTTTGGATTTGGCTCCTTCGATGTCTTCCAACCAGTTGTAGACCGAATGTTGGGCCCAGCACCAAACCGCGTGCCCTGCGCGAGAGCTCGGGTACGAGGTAGGACGGGACGCGGTCATTGGGATCTTGTGTTGGCAAATAACTGGCAGTTATCGCCATTGCGCTTTGCAGTGCTGCCGCGTCCCGGACGATTGCGTAGCCAGAGTCGAACGGAACCGGAAGCCACTTGTGACCGTCAACACCCCAGGAGTCTGCCCCGTTTCATGCCATTTGTCATGGCGCGTATCCTTGGGTCCGCGCGAGCCCATAGTCCAAAAGCGCCATCCACATGCAGCCAAGCGCCAGTTTGTTCGGCGATTTCCGCGATCTGGACGAAGGGATCGAATGCACCAATGTTGATCTGACCTGCCTGCACGATAATCAGCTTGGCCCCATCGCATGCTTTGCAGCGCTGTGCCAAATCCTCGGCCAACATCCTGCCTTGCATGTCCGTATCCACACGGATCAGCCGCTCCGTCCCGAACCCAAGATACCGAAGGGCCGAAAGAACCGAAGTGTGCACATCATCTCCAACAAACACATGGACCTGCGGTGCACCGAACAGTCCCAGGGCTTCGCAGTCCCATCCGACGCCGCGCAACAAAGCGAAGCGGGCAGCCGCGAGCGCGGTAAAGTTGGCCATGGTGCCGCCACTCGCAAATCCAACGGCTGCATCACGGGGCAGATCGAGGACGTCGAGGAGCCAACCTGACGCTGTTTCTTCGATCGCTGCGGACGCTGGAGACGTGTGGCGCATAACCGCATTCTGCCCCCATGCTGACGCCAGCCAGTCCGCCACGACGGCGACTGGCGATGCCCCCCATCACCCATCCAAAGAAACGCGGATGTGTGACCTGCATGAGTCCCGGTTCACCAAGATCCGCCAGTTTTTTGATGACCTCAATGTCCGGAGTGCCGGTTTCCGGAAAAGGCACAGCAAAATCGGCGCGCATCTGCGCATAGTCGCGTTCAGGCCTTACCCGGCGGTCCGCAACAGAGCACCTGTAAGCCTGCGCTTGACGGCACGCGATTTTGAAAACATCCATCGCATCAGCCTATCTGGAACCCCGATGTGGAGCGGGAAATCTCAAGCTCCGCCTCATCCATATCTTCCACAATACCCTCGAATAAGGGCGTGCTCAGGTAGCGCTCGCCCGTGTCGGGCAACATGCACAGGATCACCGAACCTTTTGGCGCTTTCCTGGCAACTTCGAGCGAGACGGCAAAAGTTGATCCGCCCGAGATACCGGTGAAAATTCCTTCCTTGCTGGCAAGTTCCTGAGCACATTTGACCCCTTCAGCGCCGACGATCGGGATCAGTTCATCGTAAAACCCCTCGTCGATCGCCTCTTGCAGCACCGCTGGAATGAAGTCCGGCGTCCAGCCCTGGATCGGATGAGGCTCAAAGGCCGGATGGCTTGCAGTCGGTGCGCCGTTTGCATTGCGTTCCTGCGCATGACCGCTGCCAACGAGTTGTGCGTTGGCAGGTTCGGAGAGGATGATTTTGGTGTCAGGCCGCTCCTTGCGTAGAACCCGCGCGATACCTGTGACCGTTCCGCCCGTACCATATCCGGTAACAACGTAATCGAGCCGCGCTCCATCAAAGTCCGCCATGATTTCGCGCGCAGTGGTCGCTTCATGAATGTCTGCATTTGCATCAGTTTCAAACTGTGATGCGAGAAACCAACCATGTTTTTCTGCCAGCTCAGCCGCTTTCTTGTACATTCCCAACCCTTTTTCGGCGCGGGGTGTCAGCACAACCTTCGCCCCGAACATCCGCATTAGACGCCGCCGCTCGACCGAAAAGCTATCGGCCATTGTCACGACCAGTGGATATCCCTTTTGAGCGCAGACCATGGCGAGACCGATCCCGGTGTTGCCACTGGTGGCCTCCACCACGGTTTGACCAGGCTTCAGCGCGCCGGACCGTTCCGCTGCTTCGATGATGTTCACGGCCAGCCGGTCTTTGACAGAGCCCGCGGGATTGAACGCCTCTGCTTTGACATAGACAGTTGCACCGTGGGTCGGGATGTTGTTCACGCGGATCACGGGCGTGTCGCCGATGGTGTCCAGCACACTGTCGTAGACCCGGCCACGACCCTTGGTCGTCCGAATTGATGTAGGTTCAACCATGGCATTTTCTCCTTTTGTTTTTTCGCAGATGGTTTCGCAAAAACCTTCTTGCATTAGGCAGTCCCGTTGACCCGCTGAATGCCCCGACACGAGTAATCGCGAGTAATTCTGAAAACATGATATCATGAGAGGCAGATAGTGACGTAGGAGGCAGCGTGGAAAGTTCCGTGGAAATCGCCGGGTCGGCGAAAACGGCTGCGACACCGCTGGTGGAAATACGCCTGCTCGGACCGGTAGTTGTTCGCCACGGTGGTTCGCCAGTCGTCCTCGCCCGTTCACGCAAGCTGAGGGCTTTGCTGGCGATTTTGATCACCGAACCCCGGCAGGTCAGCCGCCAACGCCTATGTGATCTTCTCTGGGACCGGCCAAGTGATCCGAGAGCAGAGCTCCGCTGGCATCTGAGCAAGCTTCGGCAAGTTTTGGATCGCCCTCACCGTCTTCGGGTCCTCTCGAGTGAGGATGGCATTGGTCTTGATCTTGACGGCTGTGTCGTTGACGCTGTCCAAATCATGACCGCCGAGAAAGGCGAACCGCTTTCTATACAGAGGCTCAAGACCTTGGCAGAGCTCTATCGAGGTCAGTTTCTTGGAGAATTGAGCCTTGCGGAACCATCGGCTGAACAATGGGTAACCGCGCAACGTCGCCGTTTTGCGGCATGTCAGATCAGTATCCTCAAGCAACTGACGGCAACACGACCAGTTGGATCATCTGAGATCGACCAATATCTTGAACAATGGCTCAATCTCGCACCGTTCGAGATTGAGCCGCATCATCGGCTTCTCAGCGTTTTGGCCAGTCAAGGTCGCTTCGGCGAAGCCGAGACACACCTTGCCAACAGCGAACGACTTTTCGCAGACGAAGGGATTTCTGTCGTCGAATTGCGAAAGACATGGAGTGAAGTGAAAAAGGAACGCGGTGCTGCCACGCGATCGACCGATAGTGCAGCAACACATCAAGTTGCGGTCGCTCAGGTGGAGCCATGCCCATCGGCTCCCAGCCGCTCGGCCCTTGCCGTGATGCCGTTTACGGTTCGTGACCCGCAGGTCGGGACAGGTATCGCTGACGGGCTGACGAACGATGTCATCACGCGACTGGCAAAGCTCAGAAACATGTCCATCATCGCACGGGGGTCGGTCTACGCCCTCGCCGCGCGCGGCGTCTCTGGTGTGGAAGCAGGCAAACAACTCAACGTTAACTACGTGGCGACAGCGAGCATGCAACAGGTTGCCGACAAGCTGCGGGTGGAAATCGATTTGATCGATACGCAGTCTGCCAGAATAGTCTGGACTGAAACCTGCGAAGCACCCAATGCCGACCTCTTGAGCGCGCTGGAAGAGTTGGGCAATCGTATCGTAGCAGCCCTGACCGGCGAGATAGAGCGGGCCGAGCGAAACCGTGCAATTTTGCGCCCTCCCACATCACTTGACGCTTGGGAGGCGCATCATCGCGGTCTTTGGCACATGTACCGCTTTACGAAAGAGAACAACGCACGCGCACAGCACTTCTTTGATGCGGCTGTCACCCTCGATCCGACCTTCTCGCGCGCTTATGCCGGGCTCTCGTTCACTCATTGGCAGAATGCATTCCAGAATTGGTCTGACCCTGGGACCGAGGCCGAAAGCGCTTATGCGGCTGCGACCCAGAGTATGCTCGCCGATGAACAAGATCCTGCCGCGCATTTGGCGATGGGGCGTGCTTTGTGGTTGCGCAGACAGCACGATTTGGCGGTTAAATCGCTGCGCGTGTCGGTGGACCTCAGCCCGAACTTCGCACTTGCGCATTACGCACTGGCTTTTGTCGAGGCCCAGACCGGCGATCCGGTAGAGGCGATCAGGGCCTCGGACAAGTCACGGGCGCTCAGCCCCTACGATCCTTTGATGTTCGGAATGCTGGGAAGCAGAGCGATGGCCCACTTGCGGCTTGGTCAGTTCGAAGCGGCAGCCGAGTGGGCAACGCAGGCTGCGGCACGTCCAAACGCGCATATCAACATCTTGGGGATGGCCGCTCTTTTTCTTGCGCTGGCTGACCGGGTGCCTGAGGCCCGAATTCTTGCGGCCGTGATCCATGTCCAGCAGCCCAGATACGGGATCGACAGTTTCCTTGCTGCCTTCCATTTTTCACCCGAAGAGGCTCACCTACTTCGTTCATTGGCGGCCAAGCTTTCGCTGATCTGACAACGCAGAACGAGATTTCCACTCAGGTTTCCACGGTCCGTGCCACTCTCGTACCCATGCTTGCCTTCTAAAAAGAGAGGCGGAGACGTTGCCGCTCGCCGGCTGCGTGAGGCCCCGCTCAAACCAAAAGGGAATGCATCATGGGAAATACAATTGAAATCAGGCGCTTCGAGACCCCCGACAGTTCGCTCGACATGAAAGAGCGCGGTGGAATCGACATCATCAACATGACCGATGGCACAACTGGCATGCGCGCGACTTTCGAGCCGGGATGGACGTGGGAAGAAGACGAGAAGCCGCTTTTGGGTTCGCCAGAATCGTGCCCGATGCGCCACACCGGCTATTGTCTCGGAGGCAAGCTCGTCGTCCGCATGATCGATACAGGTAAAGAAACGTCCATCACAAAGGGGGATTTCTTTGAAATACCATCTGGCCACGATGCCTATGTCGATGGCGAAGAACGGGTCGACTTGATCCTTTTCGGAGCCCCGGAGCATCAGCACTGAATCTCACTTAACCCGCGCGCCAGAGAGCTGATCCTCAACCTGCCAGAAGCGAACGCCCGCCAGACCGGCCGCGCGGTCGCTGCGGCGCGTGCCGACTTTGCGAGTTCGTCACGCATGACGCCTTCGGAGCGGTTCGCCAAAGCGAATGAAATTCATTTACTCGAACAGATCTGCATCTCCAGCAGGACCGATGCCAAGCATTTGCCATGTGCATCAAGGGCCAGTGACCGCGTTACGCCGCCGGCCAGTGCGCCACGGATCACGAAATTAAGGGCTTGAAGCTGCGGAATTTCATAGCGGGAAATGTCGCGCGCATCGAATGTTTCGAAATGCGCCGCGACCCGATCGGTCGTGACCATATCGCGGATCAGGGGCCAGTGCGCAGGGTCGTAGGCGATCACCGATATGTTCGAGATGTCCCCCTTGTCGCCGGTACGCGCGTGGGCGATATCATGCAGCTTCATGCGACGCTCCTTTCATTTCGAAAGTCGTGGCAACGTTCTCCGCCGGCATCAGCGTTGACGCAATGGCAAGCACCTCGCGTATGCTCTTTGTCACGCCCCCGCCTCCTGCCGGACCGGCGAGATAGAGACCTTCGACTTCTTCCCCGACGGTTTGGGCGGATATTGCGTCGTGACACCGCGCGGCATAGCGCATGCGCACTTCGGCGGTGTTGGCGGTGTCATTGGTGGACGGCCAGACAGAATTGACACCGATCAATTCGCCGCGCTGTTCGATGATTGCGCCGGACGTCTGCGCGAGCCGTTCGCGCACAAGGGAGATGGCCAGATTGCCACGCGCCACGCAATTCGCCCCGGCGTAGCTGATCTGGCCCTCGCCGAACCAGCCATCGCGGTATCCGACAGAGACCTTCAGCAATCCCGTTGCTTTTGTCCCCGTCCCATCGGTCACGGCCACGCGATCGGGTCCGATTTCCTTGAAATTCACTTTCGAGAAGTCCGCGACCACATCGGGTTGCAGATAGCGGGCGGGGTCGTGGATTTCGTAGAGCATCTGTTCGATGCAGGTCGCCCGGCTGACGCGTCCTCCGGTCCCCTCCAGCTTGGTGATCACAGCGTTGCCGTCGCTGTCCACCTCGGCCAGCGGATGCCCGACATTCGCCAGGTCAGGCACGTCTTTCAAACCGGGGTCGGCGAAATATCCGCCGGTGATCTGTGCGGCACATTCCAGAAGGTGACCAACAAGGATACCCCGCCCCAGACGGGTCCAGTCATCCCGCGCCCAACCGAATTCATGGACCAACGGAGCCAGAAACAAGGAAGGATCGGAGGCGCGTCCACAGATGACCACATCCGCGCCTGCGTTCAGTGCCGCGACCAGCCCGTCAATCCCGATATAGGCATTTGCCGACACCAGCCGGTCGCCAAGCTCTGATGCCGGCTTGCCGGTTTCGTCGAGGACAAGATCGCCGACCTGATCAACCACATCGTCACCCGTCACGGCCGCGACCCTCAGCCCGGTCAGGCCAAGCTCGCGGGCGACGGCGCGGGTTTTTTCGGCGGCGGCACGCGGATTCGCCGCGCCCATGTTGGTCACGATACGCGTGCCATTGCGCACACAGGCGGGCAGAACGGCGCGCATGCGTCGTTCCAGCAGGGGATCGTAGCCCTTTGTGGGATCGGCGCTGCGCGCCTGTTGGGCAAGCGCGATTGTCCGTTCGCCCAGACACTCGAAAATCAGGTAGTCGAGTTTTCCGCGCTCGGCCAGGTCCACTGCGGGTGCGATACGGTCGCCCTGAAATCCGGCACCTGCTCCCAGGCGTAGAATGCTCATGCCAGTGTCCTCCTTTGGACGCGCCCCGAAAAATGTGCCGCCAAGAGGATCGCGAGGGCCAGGAACGGCGTCACCGGCTGCGGATAGATCGCAAGTGCTATGACAAGGACATAGATCGCAACATCAACGGTCTTGCGCCCGAAAAGCTGCGCGCCTGACAGCAGCGCCGGCACAGCAAGCACCAGCACCAGACCGGCAGCGACGGCTTCGAGAATATCAAGCGGGCTGCCGCCCAGAAGCATTCCCGGATAAAGCAGCAGCAGGAAGGGCACGAGATAGGTGACCGCACCCAGCCGGACAGCTTCGCCCGCGGCGGGCAGCCAGTTGGTATTGGCGATCCCTGCCCCGACAAAGACAGCGACGCAGACGGGCGGCGTGATGACCGAGATGGTTGCAAAATAGAACACGAACAGATGTGCCGCCAGCGGATCGACGCCCACCGCTGTCATCGCGGGGGCCAGAACGGCGGCGACCAGAACATAGGCGGCGGTCGTGGGCAGGCCCATCCCCATGATAAGGCAGACGGCCCCCACGATCATCGCAACCAGCACAACGGAATCTCCGGCCATGCTGACGATAAGCGACGACAGGGTGACGCCGATGCCGGTCAGGTTGATCATCGACACCAGAACCTGCGCACCCGCCAGCAACACCCCGATAATAACGAGGCCCTTGCCCGCGTCTTCCAGTCCGTTGAACAGCTTGTCTGCCATCTGGCGGATGCTCAGCCGCCCGGCCTCGGTCGCAAAGAAGGCGATCAGCAGCCCGATGATGCCATAGAAAGCAGAGGTCGAGATCGAGCGGCCCATCCAGATCCCGATGCCCAGTCCGCCCAGCGCGCAAAGGATCGGCAGAACGCGGCGCGGCGCGAGAATGGTTGTCCACGCAGGCATTTCGTCTTCGGGCACGATGGCCAGACCGCGGCGCAGCGCCACGAAATGCACGGTCATGAACACTGACAGGTAAAACAGCACCGCAGGCAGGATCGCCGCGACGATGATGGTCAGGTAAGGTACGCCAAGAATTTCGGCCATGACAAAGGCTGCCGCCCCCATGATCGGCGGCGCGATCTGGCCCCCGGTCGATGCGACCGCCTCGACTGCGGCGGCGAAGGGGCGCGGGTAGCCAAGGCGGATCATCATCGGAATCGTAAAGTTGCCCGTGGTCGCCACATTGGCCACGGCCGAGCCCGAGATCATGCCGAAAAGCCCGCTGGCGATGGTGGCAATCTTGGCCGCGCCGCCGGGCTGACGCCCGCCCAGCCGCATGGCAAGATCCATAAACGCCTGACCGCCACCCGTATGCAGCAACAGGGCACCAAACAGAACGAAAGCGGCAATCACCGTCGCGGCGACGCCCGTCAGCATGCCCCAAATCCCCAGGTCACCAAGGAAAATCGTTTCGGTGACAAAGGCTGTGTCAAATCCCCGATGGCGCAACGGACCCGGCAGGTAATTCCCGAACAGCGCATAGCCCAGCCCCAGCAGGACAAGGACCGGAAAGATAAGCCCGACAGTGCGCCGCCCCAGTTCCAGAACCGCCAGCACCAGACCGACGGTCAGCGCCTTGTCCAGTGTCGTGGCCCACGGAAGGGTCGTCATGATCGCGTCGTAGTTCACCACGACATAGCCACAGGCCGCCACCGACACCGCACAGAGCGCAAGATCGACAGCCAGCCCCGCCGGACGCCAGGGTTTCCCGGCGCCCAGTGGAAAGAGCGCAAAACCCAGACAGGTCACCAGCGCGAGAAAGAGTGCTCTTTGGATCAGCCCTTCGAAAGGGCCGGTCGCCGCCGTATATAGAACAAAGAGGCCGACGAAGATCGCCAGAGCCCGCTGAACGCGCTGGAGTGTCATAGGTACGGCCTTACTCTGTCGGCTTCAGCTTGGCAGGCAGGTCGATGCCTTGCTCTTCGAACCAGCGCACGGCACCGGGATGCAGTGGAATGGTTCCGAACTGCAATGTGATGTCGGCAAGGTTCTCGCCCTTCAGGCTGGCCATCGCGTTGGCTTGGGCCTCCTTGTCCTCCATCACCGCCTTGACGATCTGATATGCGGTTTCTTCGTCCATGGTAGAGGGTGCGCCCACACCGACGCCAAAGCTCCAGGTTGTGTAGGCGGGCACGCCATCTGCGGCACCTTCGGGAATGTCGACGACAGAGATGTCGGGCATCTCTGCCTTGAGTTTGTCCGCCTGCGCGGCTGTCAGACCCAGAATGGCAATGTCGGTCGATGTCGCGATGTCCATGGTCGAGCCATCAAGCTTTTTGCCCGAACCCGATTTCACATATCCGGCGACGCGGTTGTCCTTGATCATGTCCACCACATCGGTGGTCGAGCCGCGCACGTAGTCCGCCGTAAGACCCAGCGTATTGAAAACCGCCTCGGTCGTTGATTCAGTCGCCGATCCTTTGATACCGGGATTAAAGCGGACGCCTGCAAGGCCCGACAGGTCGGTGACACCTGCATCTGCCCGCATGACCACGTTCTGCGGCGCACCGGTATAGACCCAAAGCAGCATCAGATCCTGTTGCTTGCCTTCGAATTCATTTGTGCCTGCGACGGCGTGCTGCGCGACGTTTGTCGTGACCAGCCCAAGGTCAACCTGACCACGTTCCATCCGGCGGATGTTGTCCATGGTGGCACCGGTTTCGACCACCGAGGCGCGCAGCCCTTCGGCGTTCTCGTTGATCAACTGGCCCACGGCGACGAAATAACCGTAATGGCTCGACGAGGCCGAGGTCGATCCGATCAAAAGGTCGGTGTCTTGCGCAGACACGGGTCCGGCAAGCAGCGTTGCACCCAGCAGGGCGCGTACAAGATGTTTCATGGTTTCCTCCCATTTTGCACCGCATCGCGGGCCATACGAGAGTGCACCAAGCTATCTATTGTGAAAAGTGCGATATTGTTAATAATTGATGCATGAATCGCAACACACCTTCTATCGCAGATTTTCAGGCGGCCCTGACCGTCAGCGAAAGCGGCACGTTTCGCGCCGCGTCCGAGGCCTTGGGCATGTCGGCGTCGGCCCTGTCGCGGCAAATTGCGGCACTTGAGGCGCGGCTGGGCACGCGGCTTTTTGATCGTGACACACGCAACGTGACCCCCACGACCTCGGGCCTGGCTTTTGCCAAGCTGGCCGAGCGGATGATCAACACATCCATGGATGTCATGGCCGAGTTCGACGCGCATCTTTCCGCAAGCAACGGGCGGCTGACGATTGCCGGGCTGCCCTCTGTGACGGCGGGTTTGCTGCCGGATCTGCTGGCCAGCTTTACCCTTGCCCATCCCGACATCGACCTGCGCATCATTGACGCGCTGTCCGGCAGCGTGGTGGAGGCCATCGAAACCGGACGTGCGGACATCGGATTTACAGCGGGCACCATGTCGGCGCGGATGCGGCTGACGTTTCACCCGTTGATGGATGACCCGTTTGTCGCGGTCGGTGCGCCGCAAGGGCCGCTGTCCGAAGACCGGGTCTATGACCTGGCCGAGTTGATCGACATGCCGCTGATCGCGATGGAACCGGGCACCAGCGTGCGCGAACTGCTCGACGGTGCGTGCCAGCGTCTTGAAAGGGTCATTTCGCCCCGGTTCGAGGTCGCCCACCTCGCGACGGCCGGGGCGCTGGTCGCCGTGAACCTCGGCATCACGTTGCTGCCAACGCTGACGCTGCCAGTCCTGCCGATGGGGCGGCTGGTCCAGCGCCCCATTTCCGACTTTGGTGCGAAACGGCGGATCGGGCTTGTCCACCAAGCCGGCCGATCCCTTTCCCCGACCGCTTCGGCGTTTCTGGCCCACGTGAGGCGGCATCTCATGGCAGCAGGATAGGCGCGGACCTGTCGCACTTTGGTGCCGCTCCGGGGGCGCGCCTGTTCACAGACATGCGCGATATTCAGGCTGTCACGGGCCATAAAACTTTGTCGATAGTGCAGAAATATACGGCGCATGGGAACCGGACAGACGCATCCAGGCAGGCTCAGATGGCAAGTGAACAGCACTAAGACCAAACAAGAAAGTGCTAACAATCTGTTAAGGTTTGCGATTCCTTTGAGGGAGGGCATCGCTTACACGGGAATTTCTGAAATAATTTCAAAGTGGTGCGGGTGAAGGGACTCGAACCCCCACGCCAAAGGCGCCAGAACCTAAATCTGGTGCGTCTACCAATTCCGCCACACCCGCACTTTTGCAGCGTCCGCATCGCAGCGCGCTGACGCGTCAGATACCAAAGCATCGCCCAATAGGCGAGACCAAAAATGTCGCAGAGATGCGCGGAAAATTTTACGGTTATTATTCTGGCGACTTTAACAGATTATTGGGGTATATTGCCATCAACCTTGAGGCAGGTTGTACAAAAAGAGAGACGCCCATGAAACCGAAAACGGTCGGGCGCGTCGAAAGCGGACAGGCTCCGCAGTTGCGCGCAGAAATCCTTCACGTCGGCCTTGTTGCCGGCACAATCCTTTTGACATCCGATGGCGAAATTCCGGTGGAATACCTGTCCGCCGGTGACCGTATCATCAGCCGCAACGCGGGTCTGGTGACGCTGAAAGCCGTCAGCACCACGCGGATCACATCGGCGGCGGTGGCCATCGCCGCGGGATCGCTGGGGCAGAAACGCCCTGAAACCAACGTGATCCTGCCCGCCGCGCAACAGGTGCTGGTGCGCGACTGGCGGGCCAA
The DNA here is from genome assembly GCF_900129395.1 of Pseudosulfitobacter pseudonitzschiae. Lineage (GTDB taxonomy): Bacteria > Pseudomonadota > Alphaproteobacteria > Rhodobacterales > Rhodobacteraceae > Pseudosulfitobacter > Pseudosulfitobacter pseudonitzschiae. Next base: position 302,851 of record NZ_FQVP01000005.1, on the reverse strand, counting down.
GGCGCTGGCCGGTGCGACACAGGCGGTGCTGCCTGCGGGATGCCTGATTGACGGCGAGTTCATCACCGATCTTGGGGTGCGGACCATGACGCTGATCCAGCTGGGATTTGACGCGCCGCATGTGGTCTATGCCGACGGGCTGGAATTGTCGGTGCCTGCGATGGTGTCTGTGCGGGAACTGGCAGCCTAAGACGCCAGGTCACGCAACACCGCTGGAAGAACATCCGGCAGATCCTCGGCAATCAGGCCGGGGCCAAAGTTGATCGCGCATGAGACATGCAACCACGTTGCCGCCCTTGCCGCATCCGACGGCTTGAAACCGCGCGCCAGCAAGCCGCCGATGATCCCGGCCAGCACGTCCCCTGCTCCCGCAGTGGCCAACCACGGCGCCGAGCGGTCCCCACGCGCACTGTGAACCGCGCAGTCCCCATCGGGGCTGGCGATCACGGTGTCCACACCCTTGAACAAAACCACCGCCCCGACCCGCGCTGCGGCATCACGGGTGGCGGTAACCTTTGTACCAATCGCCGGGTCGTCGCCACAGGCAGCGGCAATATCCGGGAACAGGCGCGCAAATTCGCCGCCGTGCGGGGTCAGTACACAGCTGTCATGCAACCGCTCGCGCAGCGCCGGATCACGGGCGATCAGCGTCAGCGCGTCCGCATCCAGAACACAGGCCCGGCCACTGTCCAGCACCGTTCGGACAAGGTCAGCCGCACGGTGATCCAGGCCAAGCCCCGGGCCTGCGCACAGCGCATTCAGGCGCTTGTCCTCCAGCAGCGCAATCAGGTCACCAGCGTCCTTAAGGCGATGCAGCATCACGGCAGTGACCTGCATCGACACCTCGAGCTGCGCCGAAGGAGATACACCAAGTGTCACCAGCCCCGCGCCCACCCGCAACGCGGCCCGTGCGGCCAGACGCGCAGCCCCCGTGCGCCCCGGACCGCCCGACAGCACCAGCACGTGGCCGTGGTCAAACTTGTGCCCCGACCGTTTGCCCAGGTCGGGCAAGTCCTCGCGGGTGATGGTTGGCATTGTCATGGCAGGAGCCTCCGGCGGGGATGTTTGGAGCCAAAAGAAAATACGTACAGATTACCGGATCGCAGGCAAGCCAGTGACCTGCAGGACGCGGGCAAATGGTCAAAACGGTGCCAACGCTGCGCCATGCTCACAAAGTGACTAATTTTTAATCATACCGCGCAAAAAATCGCCTCTTCATTTCCAAATCTGCCTCATTCCCTTGCAATCCTCCCGCCCGTCGTAGACGCATCAGACGCAAAATGGTCTGACGCCCATCGACACCATGCAAAGGGAGGCCCGCATGAAGAAGATTGAAGCCATCATCAAGCCCTTCAAGCTTGATGAAGTCAAAGAGGCCCTCCAGGACGTGGGCGTGCAAGGCCTGAGCGTTATCGAAGTCAAGGGCTTCGGACGTCAGAAGGGTCACACGGAGCTTTACCGTGGTGCCGAATATGTCGTCGATTTCCTGCCGAAGGTAAAAGTTGAGGTGGTTCTGGACGACGATCAGGTCGACGGCGCCATTGCGGCCATTGTCGACGCGGCCAAAACCGAAAAGATTGGCGACGGCAAGATTTTTGTCACTTCCGTCGAACAAGCCATCCGCATCCGCACCGGTGAATCCGGTTCGGACGCGCTTTAAACGTACAATTCTGCACAAGAAGGACAGACACACATGGGAAACAAAGTTCTCGACATGATCAAGGATGAAGGCGCTGAATACGTCGACATCCGTTTTACCGACCCGCGTGGCAAATTGCAGCACGTGACCCTGATCGCAGATCAGGTTGACGAGGATTTCCTCGAAGAAGGCTTTATGTTCGACGGCTCGTCGATCGAAGGCTGGAAGTCGATCGAAGCATCGGACATGAAACTGATGATCGATCTGGACAGCGCCTATGTCGACCCCTTCTATGCCGAAAAAACCGTCTGCGTGCACTGCTCGGTTGTCGAACCCGACACCGGCGAAGCCTACGAGCGCGACCCGCGCGGCACGGCGCTGAAAGCCGAAGCCTATCTGAAATCCTCGGGTATCGGCGATGTGGCCTACATGGGCCCCGAAGCCGAATTCTTCCTGTTCGACGACGTGCGTTACCAGGTGTCGATGAACAAGGTGTCGTACCAGGTGGACGCGTCCGACGCGGCCTGGAACACAGACACCGAGTACGAAATGGGCAACATGGGCCACCGTCCCGGCGTCAAGGGCGGCTATTTCCCTGTGAACCCGATCGACGAAGCCCAGGACCTGCGTTCGGAAATGCTGTCGACGATGAAACGTCTGGGCATGAAGGTCGACAAGCACCACCACGAAGTGGCATCGTGCCAGCACGAACTGGGCCTGATCTTTGACAGCCTGACCAAACAGGCCGACGAGCTGCAGAAATACAAATACGTGATCCACAACGTGGCGCACGCCTATGGCAAATCCGCCACCTTCATGCCGAAGCCCATCGCGGGCGACAACGGCACCGGCATGCACGTGAACATGTCGATCTGGAAAGACGGCAAGCCCCTGTTCGCAGGCGACAAATACGCCGACCTGAGCCAGGAAGCCCTGTATTTCATCGGCGGCATCCTGTCCCACGCCAAAGCGTTGAACGCCTTCACCAACCCCGGCACCAACAGCTACAAGCGTCTGATCCCCGGCTTCGAAGCCCCCGTTCTGCGCGCCTATTCGGCTCGCAACCGTTCGGGTTGCGTGCGTATTCCGTGGACAGAAAGCCCCAAAGCAAAGCGCGTCGAAGCCCGTTTCCCCGATCCGTCGGCGAACCCCTACCTGTGCTTTGCAGCCCTGCTGATGGCCGGCCTTGACGGCATCCAGAACAAGATCGATCCCGGCGAAGCCATGGACAAGAACCTGTATGACCTGCCCGCAGAAGAGCTGGCCGGTATCCCCACGGTTTGCGGTTCGCTGCGCGAAGCCCTGGAAGAGCTGGAAAAAGACATGGACTTCCTGCTGGCCGGTGACGTGTTCACCCGCGACCAGATTGCAGGCTATGTCGATCTGAAAATGGAAGAAGTGCACCGTTACGAACACACGCCCCACCCGGTCGAGTTCGCAATGTACTACTCCTGCTAAATCGGCTGTGGGCCTTGGCCCGCATATCGAGCAGACGGAAAAGGCGCCCCTTCGCGGGCGCCTTTTTTCGTGGCTGTGGCGGACTGCGTTACGGGCGGGCCTTGGGAGCCACACGCCCAGATAGAAATCAGCTGCTCAAACCGTCGTTTTCCGGCTCAAACCTGCCAATCCTTGCCCCAAAGTTCCCTTTTTCTTTGCGAAACACGCATTTTGTGCATCATTTGCGCATCATTTGATTTGAACATTATTTTTCATTTTTTGAACGAAAGGCCCATTTCATGACCGCAACGTTTATCACGACATCCAGCGTGGTTGGCGGAACAGCCCATGTTTTTGCCGCTAACGGCGACACCTTCTATCTGCAACAGGGCATCCTGTGGGGGTCCGGCAGCGGCAGTCTGTTTTCCGGAAGCTCCATAACCGATCTTTCCATCGTTCTGGCCGGTGACGCCGTGCAGACTGATAACACATACCTTGCAGGTGCACGTGTCAATATCACTATCGCGAAAACCGGGAGCGTTACTGATTTTAACCAAGATTCACTGCAAGCCACGTTCCAGATCGCCGGCGCGGATTCGACCATTACCAACCATGGCAGTATCGTTGCCCCAAAGACCATCGCCCTGTTTTCCTCGGGTGGCAGTTCGACGATCACCAACACGGGCACCATTGAAGGCAGCAGCGGCGTTTTCATAAGCTATTCCAGCGCGGGCGACACGTTCTACAATTCCGGCACCGTGCAGGCCAACAACTACGAAGACGAACTCCGGGATTCGCGCCTTAACAACGGCGTTGTCGCACTTCGGTCGGACAGCACCATCGTCAACTACGAAGGCGGCGTGATCTCGGCCACGTCCAGCGAAGGCGCGGGCATCAAGCTGATGCAATCGGCAAACGGCTCGATCGTTCTCAACCACGGAAACGTGCATTCGACCCAGGCCTGGGGCGTCGATTTTGGCGAGCTGTACGCGTCAAACCTGGCGGTTTTGGTCAACACCGGCACCATCTCGGGCGGCGCGGGATCGTTCCTTGGGTCTGTAAGCGCGGATGTGGTCGAAAACTCCGGCACCATGATTGGCGAAGTTGCGCTGAACGAGGGAGACGACAGTTATACCGCCATCGCCGACGGCATCGTGCAGGGATGGATCAACGGCGGGCTGGGCAACGACACCCTGACCGGGGGCAGCAACGCAGACTTCCTCGACGGTGGAGCCGACAACGACCGCCTGTTCGGGCGCGGCGGTGACGATGACCTGCGCGGCGGGCTGGGCAGTGATTTCATGTCCGGCGGCATGGGCGACGACCAGTTGATCGGGGACGATGGGGCCGACAAGATGTTCGGCGGTGATGGCGACGACACCCTGAACGGGGGCCGGGATCAGGACACGATCCGTGGCGGCGACGGCAACGACGAGATCAACGGCGGGCGGCTGGCCGATGTTCTGCGCGGTGGCTCGGGCGCGGACACGTTCCTGTATACGGTCAAGCAGGACAGCAGCACAGGGGCCAGCGACACCATCCAGGATTTCGAAGTCGGCATCGACGTGATCGACCTGAGCGCGGTGGCCTCGGGGCTGACCTTTGTCGGCACGGCGGCTTTTTCCGGCACCGGCAACGAGGTGCGCTATGACATCGACGGCAGCGGCAAGACCTTTATCCAGGTCGACACCGACGGGAACGGCAGCGCCGACATGCGCATCTGGCTCACGGATGTGGGCGCGCTGAGCGTGGATGATTTCGTTTTGTAAGACAGCATTCGTGCCTCACATCGTGTGTGGCGCGACATCGGCAATAGATATCGTAAACCTGTAGCGCCCCAGTGCAAGATACGTCCCAATTCCAAAACCACCACCCGCCCGCGCTAAGCAAGTCTGATTACTTTCCTAGGCTTTAATGCAATGCACATCCAAATGTTTGTTAAGGAACAGAAAAATGGCAATTATCCTACCAACGTCAACCACTTCCGCAGGTATTGTGATATCGAACGCAGATGTTGCTGAAAGCGATCTTTTATGGGTCCGTGAAAGCGTGGAACTGATCTCTACGTCCAGCACTGCAATAAGCATTTCCCATCAAAACCTAGACATGAAAATTGATGGTGATGTTGTTGCCAATGATTATGGCGTCCGAGTGGACAGCAGCGCAGCCAACACAGATTATGAATACAATGTGACCCTTGGTGAGACGGCCAACGTCATCACAAATACAAGTTTTGCGATCTATATTGGCGCAAACGCGACCAACACCGATCTCGCCTATGGCGCTATCAACCTTGCGAATGCCGGCGAGGTGACCGCCTTTGATCGTGGCGCGGTCCTGCTGTTCAATGCCAACCAGGCGAATTTTAGCAACAGCGGCACGATTACGTCCAACTCGACCACCAACTACTTTGACGCGGCTGTCAGCTTCGCTATCGTTAAAAATGCGCTGTTTGACAACAGCGGGCTGATCCAGCGTCTGCACGACACCAGCGGGCCCAGCAAAGACACCGCGACCGTGTCGTTCTTCAGCAGCACCGAAGTTGTTTCGGCCACAAACTCGGGCACGATCCTCAGCGGACGTATTGCCATTTACTCAGATGCCACTGTGTCAGAGACACTCACCAACAGCGGCCAGATCGTTGGCGACGTAGAACTGTCTACAGTTGTCGGCGGAACACTCAACAACTTCGGGCTGATCGACGGTGATGTGACCACCAAGGGCGGTAACGATATCGTCTCGAACAACGGGATGATGACCGGAGTTCTGGATCTTGGCGCAGACGACGATGCCTATACCGCCATCGCGGGCGGCGTGGTGTTGGGCGGCGTTCTGGGCGGCACCGGCAACGACACCCTGACCGGGGGCAGCAACGCAGACTTCCTCGACGGTGGAGCCGACAACGACCGCCTGTTCGGGCGCGGCGGTGACGATGACCTGCGCGGCGGGCTGGGCAGCGATTTCATGTCCGGCGGCATGGGCGACGATCAGATCATCGGCGATGACGGCAGCGACAAGATGTTCGGCGGTTCCGGCGATGACACCCTGAACGGGGGCCGCGACAAGGACACCATCCACGGCGGGGACGGCAACGACGAGATCAAGGGCGGCCGCCTGAATGATGTGCTGAACGGCGGCGCGGGGGCCGATGTATTTGTCTATGGCGTCAAACAGGACAGCAGCACCGGCGCCAGCGATGTCATTCAGGATTACGAAGTCGGTATCGACAAGATCGACCTGAGCGCGGTGGCCTCGGGGCTGACATTCGTCGGCACAGCGGCCTTTTCCGGCACCGGCAACGAGGTGCGCTATGACATCGCGGGCAACGGGCGCACCTATATCCAAGTCGACACTGACGCCAACGGCAGCGCCGACATGCGCATCTGGCTTACGGATGTGGGCGCGCTGAGTGTGGATGACTTCGTGCTGTAGGTCCTGACCAACCGCCACCGCCCTGCCCCGAAAGGCCGGGCGGTGGTGACAGGCAACCGAATTTTCCCCACGAAGTCATGTTGACCGAAGGAAGGGTTGCCCGCCTAATCCGGTCCAATAATTTCCAGGACTGGTCTGATCCAATTTTGATCATCCAGCGCCAGTCACCGGACACGGCAGAACTATTAACCCAAAAGGAGAATTTCCATGGCATTACGACTTTTCACCTCGGATCTGATCGGCTCTGGCGTGCAGATCACCGCCAACACCGATGACCTTATTATCGTCGCCGAAGACGTGATCGTTTCAAGTTCAAACACCAATACCATTAATTCGGATGGCACTGCGAACAGTGTGAATGTGGTCATTGCGGGCGATCTCTACGCTTATGGCAACGGCGTATACCTCGGGACAGATGGAACCACCGGCCAGCACAATGTGACGGTTCAGGCCACCGGAAGCATCGTGGCCTATGACTTTACCGGAATAATAATCCATGGGGACGACAGCATTGCCGTCAACTATGGACAGATCACCACCCATCGCTCTGTCGGAATGGTCCTATCTGAAGCAGAATTTGGCACATTGATCAACTATGGCACCATCAATGCCAATGACACCGGTATTTTCAGCAACGGCTTTCTTTTGTTAGACGATGTTGTCAATGCTCATCTTGAAAACCATGGCAGCATGAATTCGAACTCGACGACTGCTGCCGCCATATCCGTTGAAGCGAGCGGCGCGGTTTACACGCTGAACACAGGCTTGGTGGGCGGTCGGTTTGCAGCCTACCGGTCGATAAATTCCGCGACTGACACTGTCGACAATTCCGGTGTGTTTCAGGGCAATGTGCTGCTGGGTGCGGGCGACGACGCCTATACTGCATTTGATGGTGGCATCGTTCTGGGTGTTATCGACGGCGGCCTGGGCAACGACACGTTGACCGGCGGCAGCAACGCCGATTTCATGGACGGGGGCGACGACAACGACCGCCTGTTCGGCCGTGGTGGTGATGACGACCTGCGCGGCGGATTGGGCAGCGACTTCATGTCCGGCGGCATGGGCGACGATCAGATCATCGGCGATGACGGCAGCGACAAGATGTTCGGCGGTTCCGGTGACGACACTTTGAACGGGGGCCGCGACAAGGACACCATCCACGGCGGCGACGGCAACGACGAGATCAAGGGCGGCCGCCTGAATGATGTGCTGAACGGCGGCGCGGGGGCCGATGTATTTGTATATGGCGTCAAACAGGACAGCAGCACTGGCGCCAGCGATGTCATTCAGGATTACGAGGTTGGTATCGACAAGATCGACCTGAGCGCGGTGGCCTCGGGGCTGACCTTTGTCGGAACGGCGGCCTTTTCCGGCACCGGCAACGAGGTCCGCTATGACATCGCGGGCAACGGGCGCACCTACATCCAGGTCGACACTGACGCCAACGGCAGCGCCGACATGCGCATCTGGCTTACGGATGTGGGCGCGCTGGGTGCGGTTGACTTCGTGCTGTAATCCCTATGCGCCGCCCGCCCTGCGCGCGGCGGCGTACCGGTCCGGCAGGAATGGCGTCGAACGACCATCTCCACGTGTACCAGAGGCTTGGCAAGACACTGACGAGCTGAATTCCCAACCTCAAGCAACATGATCACATCATGTTTTCAAATACTTATCTGAAGGAAAGCTAAAATGGCAGTCATCGTACCATCCACCACAGTCACCACCGGCACTCTGATCGGAAACGCAGACGTCGCAGACAACGACCTGGTCTGGATCGAAGAATCCGTTTCTCTGGTTTCGACGGATTGGCGAGCGATTGAAGTGTCCGAGCAGTTTCTCAGAGTGAACGTCGACGGAACTGTTATCGGCGAGAACCGCGCTATCGACCTCGACTCGGCCTCGACAGATCTGGATTACGGTTATGACATCACAATCGGTGAAACCGGCAGTGTGGTCGCGAACAACGACTTTGCGTTCTACGTTGGCTCAAATTCTCTTGCCGATGACAGCTTGGGCAGCATTTCCGTGGACAACGACGGTAGCATAACAAGCTACGATCGCGGCACAATCTTGATGTTCCTGGCAAACACCGCCAGCTTGACCAACAGTGGAACGATCACTTCGAACAGTGATGGTGCCACCTTTGCGTCTGCCGTCATGTTCTACGCTATAGGCAATGCATATCTCGACAACAGCGGACTGATTGAACGTACAAAGATCGGCGGCGGCGAGATCTATAAAGCAGCCGTCTCGTTTTTTGCAGGCACCGAAAATGTTGTGGCCATCAACTCGGGCACGATCCTCAGTTACGATCAGGCCTTCAACTCCGATGCGCTTGTGTCGGAGACCTTCACCAACACCGGCGAGATTTACGGGCGGGTTGAACTGTCCGACACGGTCGGTGGTACGTTCAAGAACTTTGGCTTTGTGGATGGCAATGTGAACACCGCTGGCGGGGCTGATTTGGTCACCAACGGCGGCACCATATCCGGCACGCTTGACCTGGGCGCAGGCGATGACACCTACACGGCCAGCAACACCGGCCTTGTCACGGGCGGCGTTCTGGGCGGAACGGGCAACGACACGCTGACGGGCGGCAACAACGCAGACTTCCTCGACGGTGGCGCCGACAACGACCGCCTGTTCGGGCGCGGCGGTGACGATGACCTGCGCGGCGGGCTGGGCAGCGATTTCATGTCCGGTGGCATGGGCGACGACCAGTTGATCGGTGACGACGGGGCCGACAAGATGTTCGGCGGTGATGGCGACGACACTCTGAACGGGGGCCGCGATCAGGACACGATCCGTGGCGGCGACGGCAACGACGAGATCAACGGCGGGCGGCTGGCCGATGTTCTGCGCGGTGGCGCGGGCGCGGACACGTTCCTGTATACGGTCAAGCAGGACAGCAGCACAGGGGCCAGCGACACAATTCAGGATTTCGAAGTCGGCATCGACGTGATCGACCTGAGCGCGGTGGCCTCGGGGCTGACCTTTGTCGGCACAGCGGCTTTTTCCGGCACCGGCAACGAGGTGCGCTATGACATCGACGGCAGTGGCAAGACCTTTGTCCAGGTCGACACCGACGGGAACGGCAGCGCCGACATGCGCATCTGGCTCACGGATGTGGGCGCGCTGAGCGTGGATGATTTCGTGCTGTAAGCTGCCGCCTCACAGCAAGAGGGCGGGCTGTTGTTTTTTGAAAAACGGCCCGTCTTTGCCCTAATATTGCCGCGTATTCATGTGATTGACCGAACAAGCGTCCAGACCTTGCGGAGATCATATGGCCGACACCCTGCCCCTGCACACAGATGTGCCTGCGACGGCGCACGCGCTGGGTGCGCGTGCGATCCGCGTGGATATCGCCGGTCTGCTTGGGCGGGTGAATGCCGCGATCCGGGACACCGGAATGGTGTTGGAACAGGTTTCCGACCTGTCCGGCGGTCAGGCTTTGCTCAGCCATCCACGCGTGCATCTGCGGGTCTCGGCGCATCGCCGCAAGTTGCCGCGACAGGTCATTGCCGGTGCGCTGGCCAGCCCCTTCGCCAAGGCGCGTATCCCCGATTACGATGGCCTGTTTGCGGCCCACACCGGCTTTGTCACGCTGGACGTGGGCCATGGTGCGGGTCCCGAAGAGGCGATCAAGGACAAGCTTCCGCTGGTGCTGCGTCTGCGCGTGCTCAAGGCTGCGCTGGACGCGCTGATTGCCACCACCCCGGTGACGCTGGTGCATTGGGTGCAATCCGACATGGTCTGTACCCCTTCCGAACTGGACATATGGAAGGGCCGCGACCTGCCCTTTTCGCTGGTGATGCACCCCCTGCCCCTGCCCGCGGGGCCCGACATCGACGGTGCCGCACGGTTGGGCATGGTCGCGGGCTGTTCCGAACATCTGTTGGGCAAGACCTTGTATCTGGACCCGATGCCGCGCGATCAGGCCACCGGGTTCCGGCAACTGATCTCGATCCTGAACGAACATCACGAAGGCCGCATTCACCTGAACCATGGGGACAGCCTGGAACTGACGGACGGCACGGTTCTGCACGTGCGCCATGAAAACGCGGTCTCGGCGGACAGATGCGGACGGATCTGCGTCGGGCTGACCCCGCCACAAGTGCGCGCCCCCACCGGAACGGATGCCGCGGGGTTCGAGGATCGCCTGTCGCGGCTCAGAGGTGTGGCGCGTGGCGGCGAGAAGATGGCGGTCAGCATCCACGACAAGGTCGAGGCGGACTCCCGCCCACGCAAGAGCCTGCTGTCGCGGCTGGCGTTTCCGCTGCTGGTGCGCGGCGTCGCGGTCCCGGCCCTGTTTCTGGCGCTCTATTATACCTTTGTCGCGCCGCCAAAGCCGGTGTCATTGGCTGGAAACAGCCCGAAGGCCGACGCGCTGCTTCCGTCGCAGATCACATCTGCGCAAGGAACTGCACAGCCGTAGAGCTAACGCTTTACGCAGTCTCAGAATACAGCAATACTGAACCGTCTGTTGTTGATATCGGGAAGATTTTTTTATGTCATTTCGCAGCTTTGCCCACGCGCTCGCCCTGTCGTTGACCACAGCTTTTTGCCTGACACCGGCGGCCTATGCGGCCAGCTGCGGCAACACCTCGGCGGGTTTCGAGGCGTGGAAAAAGGAATTTGCCGCCGAAGCGCAACGCGCAGGTGTGAAACAGCGCGGGCTGGATGCGCTGGCGCGTGCCAGCTATGCGTCGGGCACGATCGCGGCGGACCGCAATCAGAAGTCGTTCAAATACACTTTGTCGAAATTCATGCAGGTTCGCGGGGCTGGCACGATCGTGGCGCAAGGCCGCAAGCGCAAGGCGCAGAGCCCATCGTTCTACCAGGCGCTTGAACGCCAATACGGTGTCCCTGCGGGCGTGATCATCGCCATTCACGGCATGGAAACAGCCTTTGGCGGGTTCATGGGCGATACGTCCGTTGTCTCGGCCATCACAACGCTGACCTATGACTGCCGCCGCTCTGGATTTTTCCAGCCCCATGCCATCGGGGCGCTGATGCTGGTGGACCGCGGCGCCATCGACGGGGCGACCAAGGGCGCCAAGCATGGCGAGCTGGGGCACACGCAGTTCCTGCCCGGAAATGCGATGACCTATGGCGTGGACGGCAACGGTGACGGGCGCATTGATTTCTACAACCAGACCGACGCGCTGGCCTCGACTGCGAATTTCCTGCGCGCCAAGGGCTGGCAACCCGGTCAGGGCTATCAGGAAGGCCAGCCGAATTTTGCCGTGATCAAACAGTGGAACGCGGCCACCGTTTATCAGCAGGCCATCGCCATCATGGGCGCGCGCATCGACGGCTGATGCATCCGTGTCGCAGGTGCGTGCCCACGCGCCTGCACCTCTCCCCCCTGCTCTTGAACAAACGCATTTCCTGCGCCATATGCGGTGCCAAGGGTCCAGCGCCCCTGCCGCCTGCATGTGGTGAAGCGCTGGCTGAACTGTCCCGTCTGATCCCAATCTGATCGCACCGGACCCCGGCAATGCAGGCACCCGGCACCACCTTGCGATCCTGACAGGATTGAAGACATGGAACACACACTTCCCTCGCGCGATGCGCTCAAGGCGCAGGCCAAACGCCTTCGCGCCGATCTGGCGGCCCAAGGCACGCCCATCAGCCATGCGCAGGCGCTGGAAACCCTTGCCCATCAATGGGGCGCGCGTGACTGGAACACCTTGTCTGCCCGGCTGGGCAATGACGCGCCTACGGGTTTTGCGCCGGGCATGGCCGTTTCAGGGCGCTATCTGGGCCACCACTTTACCGGACAGGTCAAGGCCGCGCGAATGATGGCACAGGGGCACTGGCAACTGACATTGCGCTTTGACCGGCCGGTGGACGTGGTGACCTCGGCGCATTTCAGCAATTTCCGGCAACAGGTGAACTGCACGGTGGATGCGAACGGTGCCAGCCCGCGCAAGACCTCGGACGGTCAGTCGCAGATGGTCATCGACATGGGCTAACGGGCCACGTCCTCGGCCCGCAGCACATAGGTGTGGATCGCAAAGACTACCGTTCCCGACTGCGGCAGGCGGATCAGCGTCTGCCGCTCTGACCGGAAATAGCCCGCGCCGTCCCGCTGGTGGCGCGGTTCGGTGACACTGCGCGGCTGGTGCAGTTCGGGATCATCATACCAAAGCGCGTTGAACCGCCACAGCGGGCGGCCCGCCTGAATGCCGTCGAACAACCGCTGCACACGTTTGGCGATGTTCTCGTCGTAGGATGCCACTGTATCGTGGATGGCCACCAGTGGACGCCCTGCCTTTTCATCCAGCCGCCAGCTGGCCGGAAAGCACAGAACAGCACCCGTCAGCACATGTTCGGCGCCGCGTTTGTCCAACAGCACGAAATCGCATTGCACCAGACGCCCCAGCGTTGCCATCGGGTGCGCGCGATCCACGGTGACGTGCCGCCCGTCAGGGCAGGTCACGTCCTCGCCCGCTTGCGCAAAGCCCAAGTCAGGCAGGCGTTCCAGCACCATCTCCAACAGCTCGACCGCTGCCGCGTGGGCTTGGGGTTCGAGATAGAGAACTTTGTCCGGCTTGGTCCCGAGCAAGTCACAGCGGCACGCCATCTGTCCGGCATAGGCCTCGTCGACACGCAGCCACGGCTCGGTCACGGGTTGAATGCCGGGCAATGTGCGGGGCGTGACGTCGTAGGGAATTGTGTGGTGTAGAATGGTCATGGCCCATCGCTAGCCCTGCCCGAAACAAGGTGCAAGGCAGACCGCTGGAGAACCATCCGATGCGCGTGCCGGAATGCAAAAAAGGCGCGCACCCTGCGGTCCGCGCCCTTTCAAATCTGTTGTCGGTCAGATCAGCCGCGCGCGCGGTCGATCAATTTCCAGATCCCGGGCAGAAGCACGGCGGCCAGCGCCAGCTTGATGGCATCCCCGATCAGGAACGGTGTCAGACCCCATTGCAGGATCGGCTTGTCCCAGCCGTAAAGTTGCCCCAGCCATGCCAGACCCGGCAGATAGATCACCGCGTTGCCGATCAGCATCGCCAGCGCCATCCAGCCAACAGAGCGGTCCCATCCGCGTTGCGCCAGCACGCCCAGCACAACCGTTGCCAGAACGTAGCCCACGAGATAACCGCCGGTGCCGCCCATCATATATGTCAGACCGAATGTCTGTGCAGACGAACCTGCGAAAACGTCCAGGCCCAGAGCGCCGACAATCATGTAGCCCAGGATCGTCACCAGACCCAGACGCGCGCCATATGCGGCGCCGATGGCCAGAACGGCAAAGGTGCCCATCGTGATCGGGACAGGCCACATCGGCACCTTGATTTTTGCTGCAATTGCGAGCAGCAGAATGCCTGCGGCCACCATGAGCACTTGGCGCGCGCGCAAGGTCAATTTGTCTTCTGATTCAAGAAGATCACTTAGCACTCTATTTTGCATCGTTTTTTCCACCAGGCAGCTCCGTTCGTTTCTTTAAATTGTTTCTCCGATGGTGCCAATCTGCCAAGGTTTCTGCAAGTGCGAAATCCTCCTAAATGGGCAAAACTACGCCGGTTTATAGTGGCTGGTCATTTGATAGGCTTTTCGTGGCCCGCGCACCGCCCAAGTGACGGTGAAAGCCGGCCAATCGCTGAAATCATAGGACCCGTCGTATTGATCGGGATCACACCAATGCCCCGTCTCGCCCCCTGTGGGCGGGACCGTGTGAAAGAACCGCCCATCGTCGAAATAAACCCGCAATTCGGCATCCCAAAGATAGACCCGTTGCCCCGCCATCGCAGGTCCATCCCCAATGCGCATCTCGCCCTGTTCGACACAACGCAACCGCTCGTCCTCAGGCGTCCAAGTGGCGGTGCCCGTGAACCGGGCGACGGTCCCGTCGTCATGCACAATCTGCCGCTCCAACCGCCAGTGGCCTGCAAAATCGCTTAAGGTGCGCGGTGTCGGGCCGTGGGACATGGGCGGTATTGTCACTCGAAAGGTTGTGGTGCGTCGCGGCGCAGTTTATGAGCCGCAGCAACCGCTGAACAGTCATGAAAAGGTGCGCCCATGATCCCCCGTTATTCCCGTCCCGATATGGTTGCGATCTGGGAACCAGCAACCAAGTTCAAGATCTGGTACGAGATCGAGGCACATGCCTGCGATGCAATGGCCGATCTGGGCGTGATCCCGCGTGAAAACGCCGATGCCGTGTGGAAAGCCAAGGACGTGGAATTCGACGTGGCCCGCATCGACGAGATCGAAGCCGTCACCAAACACGACGTCATCGCGTTCCTGACCCACCTGGCCGAACATGTCGGCAGCGAAGAGGCGCGTTTCGTGCATCAGGGCATGACATCCTCGGACGTTCTGGACACCTGTCTGAACGTGCAACTTGTGCGCGCCGCCGACATCCTGCTGGACGATCTTGATGCCCTGCTGGCCGCACTGAAAAAGCGTGCGCTTGAGCATAAGAACACCGTGCGCGTGGGCCGCAGCCACGGCATTCATGCCGAACCCACCACCATGGGCCTGACGTTCGCGCGCTTCTACGCCGAGATGGACCGCAACCGCGACCGCCTGAAAGCGGCGCGCGCCGAGATTGCGACCGGTGCGATTTCCGGTGCCGTCGGCACATTCGCCAACATCGACCCGGCGGTCGAAGAGCACGTCTGCGCCAAGCTGGGCCTGACGCCCGAGCCGATCAGCACCCAGGTGATCCCGCGCGACCGTCACGCGATGTTCTTTGCGGTGCTGGGCGTCATCGCCTCGTCCATCGAAAACGTCGCCATCGAGATCCGCCACATGCAGCGCACCGAAGTGCTGGAAGGTGCGGAGTTCTTCTCGATGGGGCAAAAGGGCTCGTCCGCGATGCCGCACAAGAAGAACCCCGTTCTGACCGAGAACCTGACCGGCCTTGCCCGTCTGGTGCGCATGTCGGTGATCCCAGCGATGGAAAACGTGGCGCTCTGGCACGAGCGTGACATCTCGCACAGCTCGGTCGAGCGGGCGATTGGGCCCGACACGACCATCACGCTGGACTTTGCGCTGGCGCGGCTGACGGGCGTGATCGACAAGATGCTGATTTTCCCGCAGAACATGCTGGACAACATGAACAAATTCCCCGGTCTGGTGATGAGCCAGCGGGTGCTGCTGGCGCTGACACAGGCCGGTGTCAGCCGCGAAGATGCCTATGCCATGGTGCAACGCAACGCGCTGAAAGTTTGGGAAGAACGGGTCGATTTCCGCGAGCAGCTGCTGGCCGACGCCGATGTGGTCGCCGCACTGGGCGCGGACGCGATCAACGAGAAATTCGACATGGATTACCACACCAAACATGTCGACACGATCTTTGCCCGCGTTTTCGGCGACTGATCGCACAGACCGACGCGCGACGGATTATTGATTAGGTCCGTCGCGCGCTTTGTCGTATCCTGATGGCCATCACACGATAATACATTCGGCAATCAAGGAGACGAACAGATGAAAATCACACGTATCGCCACCACGCTGGCGCTTGTATTGGCCCCCGTATTCGCCGTGGCCGAAGGCTGTGGCGGGATGAAGGATCAGCAGGCGATGTCCTGTGCTGAGGGTTCGAATTTTGATCACACCACAGGCACCTGTGTTCCTGTCAGCACCTGAATCGTCGCTCACGACCTGTTGATCGCAAAAACGGCTCGCGTTTTCTGAAAATGCGGTATTTATTCCCGGTATAGTTAACGGGAGTTGTTCTGATGCGTGTTACCCTTTTGGCTGCGGCCCTGACCCTGCCCCTTTCCGTGGCTGCACCGCTTTACGCGGCTGGCAGTGGCAATGATACAGCCCCGACGCCAACCCAGACCAGCAAGGACTGCAAGGGCGTGCGTGTCTGGGACGAAGAAAAACAGCGCTGCGTGAAACCCAAGGAATCGCGTCTGGACGATGACCAGCTGTATCAGGCGGTCCGCGAACTGGCCTATGCCGGTCGCTACGAAGACGCCCAAGGGGTGATGGACGCCATGTCCGACCAATCCGACGACCGCGTGCTGACCTATCGCGGCTTTACCGCCCGCAAGCTGGGACAGATCGACGTGGCCATGGTATTCTACCAAAAGGCGCTGGATGCCAATCCCGACAACCTGCTGGCCCGCTCGTATATGGGTCAGGGGCTGGTGGCGCAGGGCGACCGCGTGGCCGCGCTGACGCAATTGCGTGAAATCAACGCGCGTGGCGGCGCCGACACCTGGGCTGCCAAATCGCTGCGCACGGCGATCGAAACCGGCGTGACCTACAACTACTAAGCTTTGAACCTGCCTGATTTCAGGCTTTGTTCACCAATAGATGCCACAACATGCAGGACCCTTGTTCCTGTATGTTGAGGCCATCTGGTGAATGAACTGATTCTGCCCTCCCCCATGCCTGCGCCGTCCCTGCCCGCTGCGGGCGCGCCAATCCAGTTGAGCCGTCGGGCCAAGGCGGCGGTGGTTGTGCGCCTGTTGCTGAACGAGGGTGCAGATATCCCGCTGGAGGATCTGCCCGAGGAACTGCAATCGCACCTGACCAAAGCCATGGGCCAGATGCGCACCGTTGATCGTGACACGCTGTCTGCGGTGGTCTCCGAATTCGCCGAAGAGGTTGAACGCATCGGCCTGCGCTTTCCCGGTGGCATCGCGGGTGCGTTGAACGCGCTTGAGGGAAAGATCAGCCCCCAGACCGCCGAACGCCTGCGCAAGGAAGCAGGCGTGAGGCAGGCGGGTGATCCGTGGGTGCGCCTGCGCGACATGGGTCCGGAAAAACTGTTGCCGATCCTGCAAAGCGAAAGCATCGAAGTCTGTGCCGTGGTCATGTCCAAACTTGACGTGAAGAAGGCCGCTGCATTGCTGGGCCTCTTGCCCGGCCCCCGCGCGCGCCAGATCACCTATGCGGTGTCGCTGACAGGGTCGGTCACGACGGATGCGGTGGAACGGATTGGACTTTCGCTGGCCATGCAATTGAACGCACAGCCTTTGGGTGCCTTTGACACAGGTCCGGTGGAACGTGTGGGCGCGATCCTGAATTCGTCCACATCCGTCACCCGCGACGACGTTCTGGAAGGGCTGGACGAGACCGATCAGGGCTTTGCCAATGCGGTGCGCAAGGCGATCTTTACCTTTGCCAACATCCCGCAGCGCATCGCGCCCCGCGACATTCCCCGCGTGCTGCGCGAGGTGGACCCCGCCGACCTGCTGATCGCCATGGCGGGTGCCGAAGCCGCGGGTATGAAGGCCTCGGCCGATTTCATCCTTGAGAACATGTCGGGACGCATGGCCGATTCCCTGCGCGAGGAAATGCAGGAAACCGCTGCCCCCAAGCCCGCAGACCACGATACCGCCACGTCAAATATGGTCGCCGCGATCCGCAAGCTTGAGGCCGAGGGCGAGTTGATCCTGATGGCAGAAGAAGAAGAATAGGCCGCAGCGTCCACACTGGACAGCGACAGCAGCGCGCCGTAAGCGCGGGGAATGAACGCACCCCATACCGCCGCCAACCCTGCCCGCGCCATTCTGCTGGCCGTTCTTGCCATTGCCTGCTTTGGCGGCATGGATGCCTCTGTCAAGGCGATCAGCCCGCTGACCGGCACCTTGCCTGCCTTGTGGGCGCGCTATGGCGGGCAGATGCTGGTGGTTCTGATCCTCGTGGCCCCGCGCCTGCGCAGCGTCGCGCGCAGCCAGTATCCAAAACTGCAGATCGCGCGGTCCTTGCTGCTGATGACCGCGACCGGCTTTTTCTTCACCGCATTGGGCAAGATCGGGCTGGCCGAGGCCACCGCGGTGATGAGCCTGAACCCCGTGCTGATCACCCTGGGCGGTGCGCTGTTTCTGGGCGAGGCGCTTGGCCCCCGCCGCATCTTTGCCATTGCCGCCGCCTTGGTCGGCGCGCTGATCATCATTCGCCCCGGAACGGACGTGTTCGCGCCCGCCGCCCTGTTGCCGCTGGGGTCGGCGGTCTGTTTTGCGTCCTATACGTTGCTTACACGCCGCCTTGGGTCGGACGAAGACGTGTGGACATCGCTGTTTTACACGGGCCTTGTCGGGTCGGTCGTGATGACCTGTCTTGTGCCGTTTCATTGGACCCCGCTGACACCAACATCGGCCACGCTGATGGTGATGATCGGCTGTTTCGGCACCGCCGGGCAGCTGATGCTGATCCGCGCCCTGTCGCAGGCCGAAGCGGGGCTGCTTGCCCCCTTCAACTACACGGGGCTGGTGCTGGCGATGCTGTGGGGCGTGGTGTTTTTCGACGAGTTCCCCGACCGGTGGACGATGGTTGGTGCGCTTGTGATCGTGGGGGCGGGTCTGTATGTCTGGCACCGCGAAACCCGTCTGGCGCGCGCGCCGGCCCTGTCTCAGGTGTGATCCGCCCATGGCCAAAGCCGACCTATCGACCATGCCGCTGCGCGAGCGCGCGGGGCACTATGTGTCCAACGCGATCATCTATACGCTGATCCGTGTGGCGCTGGCCCTGCCCTATGCGACGCGCGTGGCGCTGCTGGGCGGGATCGTGGAACGTATCGTGGGGCCGCTGGTGGGCTACCGTCGCCGTGCCGAGGCGAACCTTGCGCTGATCTACCCCGAGATGGCCGCGACGGAACGGCGGCGTATCGCGCGGGCCTGCCTGAACAACGCGGGCCGCAGCATCATCGAGAATTATTCGTCGGAAGAGTTCCTGCACCGCATGGAAAACCAGCCCGTGACCGGTGCAGGTTTCGACGCCTTGCGCGAGGCCGATGCCGCGGACCGTCCGGTCATTCTGGTGACGGGACACTTCGGGAACTACGAGGCGACCCGCGCCGCATTGGTGGCACAGGGCTTTGCCGTGGGCGGGCTGTACCGTGACATGGCCAACCCCTATTTCAACGCCCATTACGTCAAGACGATGCAGGCCTTTGGCGGCCCTGTCTTTCCCCAGGGGCGGCGCGGCACATCCGGCTTTGTCCGCCATCTGCGCGGCGGTGGGCAGTTGGTGCTCTTGTTCGATCAGCACGTGTTCGAGGGGACGGTGCTGGACTTCATGGGCCAGCCTGCAAAAACCGCCCTGTCGGCGGCCGAGCTTGCGCTGCGGTTCGATGCCTTGCTGATCCCATTCTACGGCATCCGTCAGCCTGATGGCCTGAGCTTTGAAACGGTGCTGGAAGCGCCGGTTGCGCATACGGATGCGGAAACGATGACGCAGGCGCTGAACGACAGCCTGGGTGCAAGGGTGCGGGAAAACCCCGAACAATGGTTCTGGGTGCATCGCCGCTGGCGCGCCTACGAGGCCTGAAGCGGGGTCACCGCTCGCAGCTATCTAGCGCAGTGCGTCCGCTGCCAGGATCGCGCCGTCGGTGCCTTGCTGGACCAGCACCACCAGCGGCGCGTCACCTGTCACGGGCACGTTCAGCGACAGGTCGCTGCGCCCGTCCCATGTGCCAATCGCCTTCCAGTCCCAGGCGACATTGGCATAGTCCAGCGTCATGCCCGCGTTCTCGCCCCGGGTGATCCGCGTGTTGCTCATCGGGGTATAGCGCACCAGCTGCACCACCATCTGCGCCGCATCACCGGTGTTCTGCGCCGAAATCTGCAACGCATCACCCTGCCGTGTCACGTCCAGCGTCACCGGCGACTTCATCGCCGCATGTTTGGCAATCGCTTCGGACAACTCCATCGGCCGCGCGCCCACGATGTCGGTCTGACCGTTCACCACCATCTGCGGCGTATAGATCGACCGGCGCTGGGCCGCGGCGGCATAACCACGCTGACGATCCGCATAGGCGGGTACGGCGAATTCGTCTTTCCAGCCGATATAGTCCCAATAGTCCACATGAAGCGCCAGGGCGATCACATCATCGCGCTGCGCCAACTCGGCAAAAATCTTGTCTGCAGGCGGGCACGACGAACAGCCCTGCGAGGTGAACAACTCGACCACGACCGGCGAATCTGCGGTTCCGGGCGTGGCAGTGGACAGCAGTGCTGCGGCAAGAACGGACAAGACTGATTTCATGTATTGGAGGCCTTTGGGTCTTTTGGTCTGGATCATACCTAACCGTATGACCCTGTAATGACCAATCAAGCTTTGTTGAAAGATGGCCAGCGACAGTGCAGGATGGTTCCAAAGCGCCACATCTGACGGCAATCCTTAGAATTCGGTACACAACGGTATACAAAAGTGTCGCAGAGCGGTGGAATCCTGTTGATCCGAACTAGATTAAGATGCAAATCAGGCGCGAAGACCGCCCCCTGCCACCTGCCCCTCCCAATTGGGGCACAATAAGCCAAAGGAGCCACCCATGCCCATCACAGTTGGCCATGATACGTCCAAAACCCGCAAGACGCTGACAGTCGGCGACCAGTCGGTCGCCTATTATTCGATTCCCGCCGCCACCGAGGCAGGCCTGGGCGATTTCTCGAAATTGCCCGCCGCGTTGAAAGTGGTGCTGGAAAACATGCTGCGGTTCGAAGACGGCAAGACCGTCACAACCGACGACATCAAGGCTTTTGCCGAATGGGCAACAAAGGGCGGCAACAACCCGCGCGAGATCGCCTATCGCCCCGCACGCGTGCTGATGCAGGATTTTACCGGCGTGCCGGCGGTGGTCGACCTGGCCGCGATGCGCGATGGTCTGAAGGCTCTGGGCGGCGACCCTGAAAAGATCAACCCGCTGAACCCCGTCGATCTGGTCATCGACCACTCGGTCATGATCGACGAATTCGGCAACCCGCGCGCGTTCCAGATGAACGTGGACCGCGAATACGAGCGGAACATGGAACGCTATGTGTTCCTGAAATGGGGCCAGAAGGCGTTTAACAACTTCCGCGTGGTGCCCCCCGGCACCGGCATCTGCCACCAGGTGAACCTGGAATATCTGGCGCAGACCGTGTGGTCCGACAAGGACCAGAACGGCGAGCTGGTGGCCTATCCCGACACATTGGTCGGCACCGACAGCCACACAACAATGGTCAACGGCGCGGCGGTTCTGGGCTGGGGCGTGGGTGGTATCGAGGCCGAGGCCGCGATGCTGGGTCAGCCGATTTCGATGCTGATCCCCGAAGTTGTCGGCTTTGAGCTGACAGGCAAGATGATGGAAGGCACCACCGGCACCGACCTGGTGCTGAAAGTCGTGGAAATGCTGCGCGAAAAAGGCGTGGTCAGCAAATTCGTCGAATTCTACGGCGAAGGTCTGGACCACCTGCCGCTGGCCGACCGTGCCACCATCGCCAACATGGCTCCGGAATACGGCGCGACATGCGGCTTTTTCCCCATCGACGATGAAACCCTGCGCTACCTGACCAACACGGGCCGCGACAAGGACCGCATCGCGCTGGTCGAAGCCTATGCCAAGGAAAACGGTTTCTGGCGTGGTGCGGACTATGCGCCGATCTACACAGACACGCTGCACCTGGACATGGGCACCATTGTGCCCGCGATTTCCGGTCCCAAACGCCCGCAGGACTATATCGCGCTGACATCGGCCCACACTGCGTTCGCCGAATACGTCAACGGCGTGCGCGGCGGTGCGGATGCTACAGAGAGTTCCGAAGTGCGCTGGGAAGGTGAAGGCGGCCAGCCCGAGCCGCGCGAAATCCCCGGCGACACGGGCAACCACAAACGTGGCTATGTGCAGACCGATGATGGCAACTATCAACTGCACGACGGGTCCATCGTGATCGCATCGATCACATCGTGCACCAACACGTCGAACCCCTACGTGATGATCGGTGCGGGCCTTGTGGCGCGGAAAGCCCGCGCGCTGGGTCTGACCCGCAAGCCTTGGGTCAAGACGTCGCTCGCTCCCGGTTCGCAAGTCGTGTCGCACTATCTTGAGGCCGCAGGCCTGCAAGAGGATCTGGACGCCATCGGCTTCAACCTTGTCGGCTATGGCTGCACCACCTGCATCGGCAACTCGGGCCCGCTGGATGCACCGATCAGCAAGGCGATCAATGACTACGACCTGATCGGCACCTCGGTCCTGTCGGGCAACCGCAACTTTGAAGGCCGGATTTCGCCTGACGTGCGCGCCAACTATCTGGCCTCGCCTCCCCTCGTGGTGGCCTATGCGCTGGTCGGTGACATGAACGTCGATCTGGCCAACGGCGTTCTGGGTCAGGACAAGGACGGCAATGACGTTTACCTGAAAGACATCTGGCCCTCGACCCAGGAGGTTGCGGAACTGGTCGAGCAGACCGTGACGCGCGCCGCGTTCCAGGACAAATATGCCGACGTCTTCAAGGGCGACGAAAAATGGCAAGGCGTCGAAGTGACGGACAGCATGACCTACGACTGGCCGCCGCAATCGACCTATGTGCAGAACCCGCCCTATTTCCAGAACATGAGCAAGGAACCGGGCACGATCAGCAACATCAAGGACGCCAAAGTGCTGGCGGTCTTGGGTGACATGATCACGACCGACCACATCTCGCCTGCCGGTTCGTTCAAGGAAAGCACCCCTGCCGGTCAGTATCTGGTGGAGCGTCAGGTGCCGGTGCGCGAGTTCAACTCGTACGGGTCGCGGCGCGGCAACCACGAGGTGATGATGCGCGGCACATTCGCCAACATCCGCATCAAGAACGAAATGCTGGACGGCGTCGAGGGCGGTTATACCAAGGGCCCCGATGGCAAACAGACCTCGATCTTTGACGCGGCCATGGCGCATCAGGCCAACGGCACACCGCTGGTGATCTTTGGCGGCGAACAGTATGGCGCGGGGTCCTCGCGTGACTGGGCGGCCAAGGGCACGGCGCTGCTGGGCGTCAAAGCCGTGATCGCGGAAAACTTCGAGCGTATCCACCGTTCGAATCTGGTGGGCATGGGCGTTATCCCGTTCGAGTTCACAAATGGCGACACCCGCAAATCGCTGGGTCTGACCGGCGAGGAAACCGTGTCGATCAGCGGTCTGGACACCATCAAGCCGCTGCAAGAGGTGCCTTGCACCATCACCATGGCAGACGGTTCGGTGAAAGAGATCAAGATCAAGTGCCGCATCGATACGGCGATCGAGATCGAATACATCGAGCACGGCGGCGTTCTGCACTATGTGCTGCGCAACCTTGCCGCTGAAAGCGCCATCGCTGCGGAATAAACCCGGCGCACAAGCAATTCGGAAAAGCCCCCGCGCGGTTGCGTCGGGGGTTTTTTCATTTGACGGCTATCGGTTTTGATCAAGCCTTTGGATGACAGGTCAAGCACCTGAGGTTACAGTATAAATCAGGCGCAGCTACAGGAAAATGCCGTGCTTTGCCTCTTTTCATTCAGGTTAAAATCCCGGATCGTCCCGGGAAATACGCAACCCTAAAGAGAAAAGGAAAGCCGCCATGCTGAATGCGATATCCCGTCCGATGGTTCGCATCGTCGACCGATACCTGCCCGATCCCTTCGTCTTTGTCGTCGTGCTCACGCTGGTCGCGGGCCTGGCCGCGATGGGCATTCAGGGCAGCAGCCCGCTTGAGGTGATCAGCGTCTGGGGTGACGGGTTCTGGTCGCTGCTCAGCTTCTCGATGCAGATGCTTCTGGTGCTGGTCACGGGCTATATGATGGCGTCGACCCCGCTGGTCAAAAAGGGTCTGCAGGCCCTCGCCGGTCTGGCCAGCAGCGCGGGCGGTGCCATCCTTCTGGTCAGCGTCGTGTCGCTGGCGGCAAGCTGGATCAACTGGGGCTTTGGCCTTGTGGTCGGGGCCTTGTTCGCCAAGGAACTGGCCCGCCAGATCAAGGTGGACTATCGCCTGCTGGTGGCCTCGGCCTATTCGGGTTTTATCGTCTGGCACGGCGGTCTGGCGGGGTCGATCCCGCTGTCCATCGCCACCGAAGGACACCCCTTTGCCGATCTGACCGGTATCATTCCGACGTCACAGACGATCTTTTCCACCTACAACCTGATCATCGTGGCCGCGCTGTTCGTTGTCGTCCCGCTGGTCAACCGCGCGATGATGCCGTCAGAGACCGACAGCATCTATATCGACCCGGCCCTGCTGAAGACCGATGAAACCACCAAGCCCGACACCCGCTCACCCGCCGAGTATCTGGAAACCACGCCCATCCTGTCGGTGCTGATCGGTGCCGCGGGTGCCGCCTGGTTGATCCAGTATTTCGCCGCAGGCAACGGGCTGTCGCTGAACGTCATCAACTTTTTGTTCCTGACACTGGCGATCCTGCTGCATGGCACGCCGCGCCACTTGCTGAACGCGCTGAATGAGGCCGTCAAAGGTGGCGCCGGCATCGTGATCCAGTTCCCCTTCTACGCGGGCATCATGGCGATCATGGTCCAGACCGGATTGGCCGCGACCGTGTCCGAGGGGCTGGTGGGTCTGGCGACCGAGGCCACGCTGCCATTCTGGTCGTTCCTGTCCGCAGGCATCGTCAACTTTTTCGTGCCCTCGGGCGGCGGACAATGGGCGGTTCAGGCCCCGGTGATCCTGCCCGCAGCCCAAGCGCTGGGTGCGGATCTTGGCCGTGCGTCGATGGCCGTGGCCTGGGGGGATGCATGGACAAACATGGTGCAGCCCTTCTGGGCGCTGCCGATCCTTGGCATTGCCGGTCTGCGGGCCAAGGACATCATGGGGTTCTGCGTGATCCACCTGGTGATCACTGGCGTCATCATCGCCCTTGGCCTGACCTTTCTGTAAAGGTCTCAGTCTGCCTGCGCGGCTTCCAGCGCGGGCAGAAACCGCTGTTCGTAATCGCTGCCCACAAGCGGGCCTGCAAAGCGGAACAGTACGGTGCCGTCGCCGTCCACGATAAAGGTCTCGGGCGGCGCCGTCACACCCCAGTCAATCCCCGTACGTCCCGCCGGATCAAAGGCGACAGCGGAAAAGGGATTGCCGTCATCCTCAAGGTAAGCGGTCGCGGCACCCTTCTGATCCTTGTAGTTCACCCCGACGATCCTCAGCCCCTCGGCCTGCATTTCCAGCAGGCGCGGGTGTTCGGCGCGGCATGGCGGACACCAGCTGGCCCAGAAGTTCACCAGCGTCACCTCGCCCTGCTTGAACATTTCCGGCGTCACACCGGGATAGTCTGCAAGCGTGTCCGTGGTGATCGCAGGCACCTGTTGCCCCACCAGCGTCGACGGCAACCCTTCGGGATCGTCGCGAAACATCCCGAAGGCCGCCAGTCCGACAAAAGCGGCAAAGACCAACGGCGGTGCGATCATCATCGGTGACAGTCTAGGCATCCTTGCGCCCCCTGGCTTCGGTGCGCTGCATTTCGTCCCGCACGCGGCGTCCGCGCAGCAAGGTGGCGGTGACCAGCACGATCAGCAGCACCGCCGTCGCCCCATAGGCCGACAGCACCGCAACGGCGTATTTTCCCAGCTCCGGCATCATACCCCTGCCCCCTGACGTGCGCGCAGGGCGCGGGTGCGCCTTACGCGGATCTCGGTTCCCGTGCGGTACAGCACCAGCGCCAGGAACAGCAGGACAAAGCCTGCGATGCTCAGCAGAAGCGGATGATAGAAAACATCCGCCACGTTCTTTTCCTTGTCCAGCGACAGCGATGCGCCCTGATGCAATCCCTGGTTCCAGAAATTCACCGCATAACGCGAGAGAATGGCAAAGACCGATCCCACGAGGCACAGCACCGATGTCAGATCGGCGGCGGTGTCGGGGTCCTCGATCGCGGACCACATGGCCATGTAGCCAAGGTAGAACAGGAACAGGATCAGGAACGAGGTCAGGCGCGGGTCCCACGCCCACCACGTGCCCCACATCGGCTGGCCCCATACGGCACCGGTGATCAGCGCGATCAGCGTCATGGTCACCCCCACCGGCGCGGCGGCACGGGCGGCCAGCGCGCTGACATGGTGACGCCGGATCAGCCAGATCAACGAGGCCACCAGCATCATGAACCAGCCATTGATCGCCATCAAAGCGGCGGGCACGTGAATATAGATGATCTTGACCGTTGACCCCTGGCGGAAATCATCCGGTGTGCCGAAAAAGCCCCAGGCCAACCCGCTGGCCAGACACAGCACCGCCAGCGCCCACAGCCACGGCAGAACCCGTTCGCTGAGGCGCAGAAACTTGACTGGATTGGCGTATTCCCACAATGACATAGCGTTTTCCTAATCTGTTGGCCGCACGGGCTCAATCCCTGACAGAAGCCTGCGGCAATGCGCTCACCGCAAGTTGACGCGCAGCACGGCAGCGCTGGCAAAGGGCATCAGTGCGAGCACACCCGCGCTGATCCCCGCCAGCATCAACAGTGGCGTGGTGGCGTCCAACCCGTCGGCGCTGCGCCGTGCGGCCTCGGCTCCGAAAATCAGCGTCGGCACATAGAGCGGCAGCACCAGCAGCGACAACAGCAGCCCGCCCCGTTTGATCCCGACGGTCAACGCCGCGCCAAAGGTGCCGATCACCGACAGCGCGGGCGTGCCCAGCAGCAACGACAGGACCAGTCCGCCATAACCCGCCGCTGGCAGGTTCAGCAGCACCGCCAGCACTGGGGCCGCGACCACCAACGGCACGGCCGTGGTCAGCCAATGCGCCAGCGCCTTGACGCTCAGCGCCGCCTCCAGCGGCAAGGGCGCGGTGGCCAGCACGTCCAACGTGCCATCCTCGAAATCCAGCGCCAGGATGCGGTCCAGTGACAAAAGGCAGGCCAGCAGGGCCGCCAGCCACAGGACGCCTGCCGCGATCCGGCCCAGCAGCTCGGACTGTGGTCCCACGCTGAACGGCACCAGAACGACGACAATCAGGAAAAACGCAAGCCCCAGACCAAAGCCACCCCCAGCCCGCAGCGCAAGCCGCAGATCACGCACCAGCAGCGCCCTCACAGGAATGCCTCGTCACTGGCGCCCAGCCGCGCTGCATCCAGCACGACGCGGTGGGGCGTCACATCCAGCACCGCAGCCTCAAGGCCCAGGTCGATATGCGTGGCAATCAACGCCATGCCACCGCCCGCCAGATGCGCGCGCACGGCATCTGCGAACAAGGTCACCGCATCCGCATCCAGCGACACCGTCGGTTCGTCCAGCACCCAGATCGGCCGCCCTGTCACCAGCAACCGCGCCAGCCCGAGCCGTCGCTTTTGACCCGCAGACAATGTGCCGGCCAGCCGGTCCGCCAACGGCTCCAATGCAAAAGCTGCAAGGGCCGCATCCACATGCCGCGTGCCAAAGACAGCGGCCCAAAAAGTCAGGTTTTCGGAAACACTCAGCATCGCCTTCAACCCGTCGGCGTGGCCGGCGTAGGCGATGCGGTCCTCCGCCCCCGTCACATTACCCGCCAGCGCAGGTTGCAACCCGGCGATGGTGCGCAGCAGCGTCGTCTTGCCCGATCCATTTGGCCCCCGCAGCACCAGCGCCTGGCCGGGCGCCAGCGACAGGCTGACACCTTCCAGCACCGGCAAGCCACCGCGCGCCACGGACAATTCGGTTACGTTCAATTCCATCAGCCTGACCTAACGGATGCGCGCGGCTCGGAAAAGCCCTTCTAAGGTGCCTAATTCCCTTGGAGCTGTGCGGGGCGGTAGCCCAGAGGGGGCAAACAGCGCGCCAGCGGACCACTCAGACAGGCAACATCGCCAGCGCAATGCGGCGCCCTTCGCTCAGCAGC
Organism: Pseudosulfitobacter pseudonitzschiae; assembly: GCF_900129395.1. Classification (GTDB taxonomy): domain Bacteria; phylum Pseudomonadota; class Alphaproteobacteria; order Rhodobacterales; family Rhodobacteraceae; genus Pseudosulfitobacter; species Pseudosulfitobacter pseudonitzschiae. The sequence continues at coordinate 274,843 of NZ_FQVP01000005.1, read as the reverse complement.
ACGTTGTAAGTGCGTGCAGCGGCGGGTGAGGACATGGCCTCGACGCCCAGTCCCGCCTCTTCCAGTTGCGAGCGCAGGTCCGCAGGGATATGCGCGACCTCGGCGCCGGTGCCGACGAACAACACGTCGATCTGCCCCGCCAGCGCCAGCAATGCCTGCGGATCGGCGTCATAGCCACCCCAGGCCTGGGTACCTTGCGGCCCGGTCAGCACCGCGCCATGAAACACCTCGCCGCCGATGCGGAAAAAGCCGGGGCCATAGCCTTCGATCGGCTTGGCATCGTTGTAGGTCACTTCGTTCAGACGCATCTCAATTTCCCCAGACTGGCAGGCCCATGATGGCCGAGCTTGCCACAACCACGTAGGCGACGCCACGGTATAGGCCAGCTTTGTCCGGGTTGAAAATGGCCGCACCGATCAAATTGCCGATCATCGACGGGATCGCCAGCATCAGACCGATGACCACTGGAAGCCAGACCAGATCGCCGCGCAACGCCAGCACGCCGACCAGCAGAAAGTCGAAAGCAAAGAGGTACAGCAACACATTCGCCCGCACCACCGCCACCGGCAGAGCGCTGGCCATGTAGAACAGGATCACCGGCGGGCCGGGAACGCCGCTCAGACCGCCGGAAAACCCGGCCAGCGCGCCGATGCCCCCCACCAGCGGCGGCGTCAGCTTGCCCTGATAACGCAGACCAAGTGCCAGGCAGGCGACCAGCGCCAGCGACAGGATGCACACGATATAGCGGTAGGTTTCGCCGGTCATCAGCGCCAGCAACGCAAGGCCCACAGGCAGCAGGCACAAGGTGCCTGCGAGCAGCAGCACCAGGTCGCGGCGGTGCGCCTGACGCAGGGCGCGCGGCACGATGGGAACGGGGCCAAACACGTCCAGCATCACCAAAGAGAGGATCGCCCAGATGGGCGGCATGACCTGTGCCGCCACGGGCAAATAGATCATCGCTGTGCCGAAACCGGAAAAGCCGCGCACGATCCCTGCGACAAATGCGCCAAGGACCAACAGCCAGAGGCCCGGCAGAGCCAGGGCCTCTGACAGAATATCAGGCATCGATGTTGGCGTACTGGTTGCCAGCATTGCCGTCCTGTTTCGTCCAGTCGCGTTTTACGCCCAGATACAGCAGGATCGTCGAGGCCACGAAGATCGACGAATAGGTCCCGACCACAACGCCCCAGATCATCGCAAAGACGAACCCGCGAATAACGTCCCCGCCCAACGCATACAGCGCTATCAGTGCCAGAAGCGTGGTCAGCGAGGTCATCAGCGTCCGGCTGAGGGTTTCGTTGATCGACAGGTTCAAGACCTCTTTCAGCGGGCGGTTCTTGTACTTGCGCAGGTTTTCCCGCACGCGGTCAAAGACCACCACCGTATCGTTCAGCGAATAGCCGACAATGGTCAGCAGCGCCGCGATGATCGCCAGATCGAACCGGATCTGGATTTCCGAGAACACGCCGATGGTCAGGATCACGTCATGGACCAGCGCGATCACGGCGCCCAAGGCAAACTGCCATTCGAACCGCAGCCAGATATAAACCAGCACCGCGCCAATCGCGAGAATCACAGCCAGTGCAGCGGTCTGGATCAGTTCGCCCGACACTTTGGGTCCGACGGATTCGACCGAGATGAACTTGATGTCCGGCACCACCTCCGCCAGCGCCGCCTCGACGGCTGCGATGGTTTCCGGCGTCACGGCCTCTTGCTCGTCCTGTGCCTGAATGCGGAGCATGGCCACGTTCTTGTCCGCACCAAAACTGGGATCGAACACTTCGGTGATTGAAACATCGCCCAGATCGAGGGTTGAAACCGCATCACGGTACACGCCGACATCGACCGGCTGCGTGCTTTCGGTGCGGATGGTCGTGCCGCCCCGGAAGTCGATGCCATAATTCAGCCCCTGCACCAGGAACGAGGTAAAGGCGACCACGACCATCACGGCCGAAATGCCCAACCACAGCTTCCAGCGGCCAAAGAAGTTAAAGTGCGTCTCGTCAGGTACCAGTCTTAAACGCATATCAAACCTCGATCTGCTTGGGGCGGCGGCGGTCGTACCACATAACCACCATCAACCGTGTCACGTAGACCGCGGTAAAGACGGATGTCACGATACCCAGACCCAGGGTGATGGCAAAGCCGCGCACCGGGCCGGAGCCCATGACAAAGAGGATAACGGCGGTGATGAATGTGGTGATGTTGGCATCCAGAATGGCGCTCAGCGCCTTTTCATAGCCCAGTTCGATGGCCCGCGCAGGTCCGCGTGCCGATTTCAGCTCTTCGCGGATACGCTCGAACACCAGCACGTTGGCGTCCACCGCCATACCCACAGTCAGAACGATCCCCGCGATCCCCGGCAACGTCAGCGTCGCACCGATGGTGCTGAGCAGGCCAAAGATCATCGCGATGTTGATGATCAGCGCGATGTTGGCGAACATGCCGAAGAGCCCGTAGCTGAGCACCATGAAGATCAGCACACCGGCAAAGGCAACACCGGTGGCAAGCTTGCCCGCCTCGATGCTGTCTTGTCCCAGTTCGGGGCCGATGGTGCGTTCTTCGAGAAAGTTCATCTTGGCAGGCAAGGCCCCTGCCCGCAGCAATACGGCCAGCTTGGTGGTCTGCTCGACCGTGAAGCGGCCCGTGATAATGCCCGAGCCACCCGGAATATGGCTTTGGATCACCGGCGCGCTGACAACTTCGTTGTCCAGAACGATGGCAAAGGGGCTGCCGATGTTTTCAGCGGTGTAATCGCCAAACCGGCGTGCGCCGGAGGAGTCAAACCGGAAGTTGACTGCAGGACCGCCGTTTTGGTCAAAGGCAGGCTGTGCATCCACCAGATCCTCGCCCGACACCACGGGTGCGGTCTGGATCACATAGTACACACCCTTTTCATCCAGCGATGGCACCAGCTTTTCGCCCGGCGCCACCGACGCATTTTCGTCCGTGGTGCGGGTTACGACGGGGTTGAATGTCAATTGGGCCGTGGTGCCCAACAGCGCCTTCAACTCGGCGGCCGAGCCGATGCCCGGCACTTGGATCAGGATACGGTCGCTGCCCTGGCGCTGGATCGTGGGTTCGCGTGTGCCCACCTCGTCGATCCGGCGACGCACGATTTCCAGCGATTGCTGCATGGTGCGTTCATCGGTGGCCTGTTTCTCGGCGTCGCTGAGGGTCACGGTAATCAGGTCGCCCTGCCCGCTGGCGACAATGTCGGTCGAACCGGCACCGGTCAGCGTTTGCACGGGACGCGCAAGACCGCGCACGATCTCGAGCGCGGTTTGCATGCCCGAAGCCTCGCCGATGCGAATGCGCAGCGTTCCGGCGGGTGAATCCTGCAACCGGATCGTGCCCACGGTGGCCCGCTCGGGGCGCAGCGCGTCACGGATTTCCGGCCAACTGGCTTGAAGACGGGCATCATAAACATCCGAAACCTGCACTTCGGCCAGCAGATGCGCGCCGCCGCGCAGGTCAAGCCCGAGGTTCACCAGGTTCGACGGCAACCATTCGGGCCATTGCCCTGCAAGCGCCTGATTTTCAGGGGTGTCGGCACCGGCCTCGATGGCGGCAACCGCGTCGTTCGACTGCTCGACACGCGTGTAAAACGCATTGGGCAGTGCCAACAGCAGACCCAGGGCCACAAGGCCCCAGATGAACAGCCGTTTCCAGAAACCGATTTGCAGCATTTACTTGGCAGGCTCTGTTTTCGAGATCACCTGCGCGATCGTGCTTTGAACAACACGGATTTTCACGCCGTCAGCCACTTCGAGCTCAAGCTCGTTGTCTTCCTTGACCTTGACCACCTTGCCGATGATGCCGCCCTGGGTCACGACCTGATCACCCCGACGCAGTGCCTGAACCATGGCCTGATGTTCTTTGACCTTTTTCTGCTGCGGACGGATCAACAGGAAATACATGATACCGAAGATCAGGATAAGGGGAACGAACTGGCCGATTTGTTGCATGGAGATTGGTCCTTTTGACGGCCTTCATCGGCCTGCTGTCGATTTTGGCAGAACCTAGGGGCGGCTTCGCATGTGTGCAAGGTGCAATACTGCACTAAACTGCGGCATCTGGACCCGTTTCGGGCCATCCAGAGGCTACCTTTCGCCCGCACGATGGGTCATAAGGCGCGCACCGACTCAAAGCAGACACATCGCTCAGAGGAACTGACCATGCACGACATCCGCGCTATCCGAGACAATCCCGCCGCTTTTGATGCAGCACTTGCCCGCCGTGGCGATGCGCCGGTGTCCTCGGATCTGTTGTCGCTGGACGAAGCCCGCCGAGGCAAAATCCTGGCCGCCGAAACCGCGCAGGCCGAACAGAACAAGGCGAGCAAAGAGGTCGGTGCCGCAAAGGGGCGTGGCGACGAGGCAGAGTTTGAACGCCTGCGCGCGCTGGTCGCGGCCAAAAAGGCCGAAATCGCCGAGATGAACGAGGCCGCCAAGGCGCTGGACGCGCAGCTGACCGACAAGCTGGCGCGCATTCCCAACCTGCCCGCCGACGATGTGCCCGATGGTGCGGACGAGGCTGATAACGCCGAGGTGAACCGCTGGGGCACACCGCGCAGCTTTGATTTCACCCCCCGCGAGCATTACGACCTGCCATCGGTCGCCCCGTCGATGGATTTCGAAACCGCCGCCAAAATCTCGGGCAGCCGCTTTGTGCTGCTGTCGGGTGCCGTGGCGCGCATTCACCGCGCGCTGGCGCAGTTCATGCTGGACACCCACGTAGATGTGAATGGCCTGACCGAGACGAACACGCCTGTGCTCGTCAATTCCGACGCCATGTACGGCACTGACAAGCTGCCGAAATTTGGCGAAGACAGCTATCAGACCACCGAAGGCAAATGGCTGGTGCCTACATCCGAGGTGCCGCTAACCTATATCGCCGCTGGCGAGGTGATTGATGCAGCCAGCCTGCCCCGCCGCTACACCGCGCACACGCTGTGTTTCCGCTCGGAAGCGGGCAGCGCGGGGCGTGATACTGCGGGTATGCTGCGCCAGCACCAGTTCGAAAAGGTCGAGATGGTCAGCGTCACCCTGCCAGAAGAGTCCGACGCCGAACAAAAGCGCATGCTGCGCTGTGCCGAGGATATCCTGGAGCGTCTGGGCATCCCGTATCGCACCGTGATCCTGTGCACCGGCGACATGGGTTTTGGCGCGCGCCGCACCTATGACATCGAGGCATGGCTGCCCGGCCAGGATGCCTATCGCGAGATCAGCTCGGTATCGAATACGGGCGATTTCCAGGCCCGCCGCATGAATGCGCGGTTCAAGCCGGCAGATGGTGGCAAGCCACAGTTCGTGCACACGCTGAACGGCTCGGGCCTTGCGGTCGGGCGTTGCCTGATCGCGGTGCTGGAAAACGGACAGCAAGCGGACGGTTCGGTGACCCTGCCCGAGGTTCTGGCCCCCTATCTGGGTGGCAAGACCACGTTGGGTGCAGACGGCATTCTCGCCTAACCTGCCGGAAACATCTTGTGCAGACTGCGCGGGCGGTAATCTTTGCGCCCGCGCACACGCGCGTCCGTGCTGTCATGCAGTTCCCACTTTTGCTGCGGCCCCTCGCGCCAACCGCTCAGCTTCTGGCTGAGCCATCCGGTCTTGCCGGTCAACTCGTCCGTATCCACCAGCGCATCACCGTCTACATGGGGAAAGCGCACGCCCGGCTTTTGCTTTAGCGCCTTGGCGCCTTCGTAGATCCATTGCAGCGGATAGGCTGACAACGCCTGTACACGGGCACTGCCGCCGACGACGCTGTGCGTCCCCACGAACCAGACCTGCTGATATTTACGCGCGGGGCTGGTGTCGCCCTTGTTCAGACCTTTCTTGTCGTTCAGGTCATCCAGATTGTCCCATTTCGCAGGCTGGTAGAACAACCGCCGCTCGTCCACGGCCAACGCGTGCCGGGCGCTGCGCACAAGGCTGGACAATGCCATGTCGTGAAACTTGTACTGGGCGTTCCACATCGACGCGACGGGGCCAAGGATTGCCACCGGAACGCCGCGTGCGCCAACCGTGTCCCAAACTCCGATATAGGCGATGTTCACCAGTTCCGAATCGTCATTACGCCAGTCGAGATCCTCTTGCGAGGTGGCAAAGCGAGGCGACAGCTTGCGACGCTCTTGCAGGATATGCGGCTTGTCAGGATGGTTGGCGGCACCGGGCTTGCGATACAGCTTGAACGCTGCGTTGATCCCTTCGGGCGTGGTGTCCGTGACGATCCCGCATTTGCGGATCATCCCGCCGACCGACCGCGCGGTGAACGCGCCACGCGAGAAACCGAACAGGTAGATTTCATCCCCCGGCTGATAGACCTGAGCGATGAACTGGTAGGCCTGCTTGACCTTGGCATCCAGGCCCCACCCAAACGCCCCGCCGCCATATTTGTTGAAAAACCGTTTCACCGGCCCGTCAAACCGCTCGTCGGTGCCAATCCCGGCAAAATAGGCCGAGACCTGGCCCTGCATCGGGTCACTGATCAGGGTGTGGTGAAGTTTATGGACACTGGTGGGTTCTTCGATGGTGGGGGAATTCCACGTGCCATCGCAGAAAATAGCGATACGGGTCATGGCAATCGTCCTTGGCAGTCCGTTGAAATGAATTAGTTGAATACGAAACCACCTTATCATTCCCGTAGGAAGTGTAAATAAATGCCTCTCGCCATCCTTGTCCTGATCCTCAGCATTGCCTTTGCTGCCTCGCCCCTGCTGGTTCCGGGCTTTGGTGGATTTAACCCTGACCAGTTCCCGGTTCCGCAAGACAACCCACCGGTTCAGCCTGCGGGCTATGCTTTCTCGATCTGGGGGCTGATCTATCTGTGGTTGATCGCCAGCGCGGTGTTCGGACTGAAGCGCCCTGTCGAATGGACCGCCATGCGCCCGGCTCTTGCGGTATCACTTGCCATCGGGGCGACGTGGCTGCCGGTCGCGATGCTCAGCCCGGTCTGGGCGGCGATCCTGATCTGGGCGATGCTGGTTACGGCGTTGATCGCGCTGTTCCGTGCGCCGATGACCGACAAGCCCTGGGCCGCCTGGCCGGTTGGCTTGTACACAGGCTGGCTGAGCGCGGCCTCTTGTGTGTCGCTGGGGTTGCTCGCGGCCGGGTATGGCTGGATGAGCCAGCAGACCGCAGCCTATGTCTTTGTGGGACTGGCGATCCTGTTGGCGATGGCGGTGCAAAGCCTGTTGAACCGCACGCCGACATACGGGCTGGCGGTGATCTGGGCGCTGATCGCGGTGGCGGTACACAATTGGGACACTGCAACCGCCGGCGTGGCGTGGCTGGCCTTGATCGGGGCCGTGGCCATGGTCCTGCCGATGGTGCGCAGCGCCCGCGTATAACGGGCGCCGTCACTGGCATTTTGACTTGGCTGCGTTTGGCCGGAAATATTCCGTGGTCCGGGGCAGCGCCCCGGTCCTGCCCTAGCTGCGGCGCCCTTCGGTGTGTTTGCGCAGCTTCGACGGCGGTGCTTTCTTGCGGCCCTTGTAGGGGTTCGAATCGTTCTGGCCACGCATGTACAGACGGATCGGCGTGCCCGGCATGTCGAAATCAATCCGCAGCCCGTTCACCAGATAGCGCGAATAGCTTTCGGGTACCTTGTCGGGATGCGAACACATCACCACGAACCCCGGCGGCCGCGTCTTGGCCTGTGTCATGTAGCGCAGTTTGATGCGCTTGCCTTGCGGTGCGGGGGGCGGATGCGCCTCGACCATGCCACTCAGCCAGCGGTTCAGCGCAGCGGTCGCCACGCGTCGGTTCCACACGTCATAGGCTTTCATGATCGCCGCGTGCAGACGGTCCAGACCGCGTCCCGTCTTGGCCGAGACCGTGATCAGCGGCGCGCCGCGCAGTTGCGGCAGCAGCCGCTCAAAGCTTTCCTTAAGCTCGCGCAGCTTGTCCTGCTTGTCGTCCTCGATGTCCCATTTGTTCACCGCGATGACCACCGCACGGCCCTCGCGTTCGGCCAGGTCGGCAATGCGCAGGTCCTGCTGCTCGAACGGAATGGCCGCGTCCAACAGCACAACGACGACTTCGGCGAACTTGACCGCGCGCAACCCGTCGCCGACGCTGAGTTTCTCCAGCTTTTCCTGCACCTTGGCCTTTTTACGCATCCCGGCGGTGTCAAAAATCCGCATCGGGACAGGTTCGCCATCGTCGCCCGCCCAGTCGATGCGCAGCGAAATCGCGTCACGGGTGATGCCCGCCTCGGGGCCGGTCAACAGACGCTCGTCCCCCAGAATTTTGTTGATCAGCGTCGACTTGCCCGCATTGGGACGGCCCACGACGGCAACTTGCAGGGGTTTGGCGTTGGTGGGCACCGGCACGACGTCCATGTCGTCCAGATCCTCATCCAGCGTCACGTCGATCTCGGGCGCATCTTCGGCGGCGCGTTCGGCGAACTTGTCTGCCAGCGGCATCAGATGCGTATAGAGGTCGTTCAGCCCCTCGCCGTGCTCGGCGGACAGGCGGATCGGCTCGCCCAGACCCAGGCTATAGGCCTCGATCACACCGGCGTCGGCCGCAGCGCCTTCGCCCTTGTTGGCCGCCAGAATCACATGGGCCGAACGTTTGCGCAAGATTTCTGCGAAAACTTCGTCGGTGGGTGTCACCCCTGCCCGCGCGTCGATCATGAACAGGCAGACATCGGCCATGTCCACGGCGCGCTCGGTCAGCTTGCGCATCCGCCCTTGCAGGGATTCGTCCGTGGCCTCTTCCAGACCGGCGGTGTCGATCACGGTAAAGCGCAGGTCGGCCAGGCGCGCAGCCCCTTCGCGCAGGTCGCGGGTCACGCCGGGTTGGTCGTCGACCAGCGCCAGACGCTTGCCCACAAGGCGGTTGAACAGCGTGGACTTGCCCACATTGGGCCGCCCCACGATGGCGAGGGTGAAAGACATGACAGTCTCCGGTTCAGGTCAGGCGCAAGGATGTACGCCCCAAAGCGCACGCCCTAGCGCAATTCCGCATCAACGGAAAGCGTGCAATTGCCCGTTGCGGCTTACAACATACAGCGTGCCACCTGCGACCACCGGTGCGGTGATGCCGCCACCGGGGATTTCCGCAGTGCCGACAAGTGCGCCACTGACCGGATCAAAGCTGCGCAGCAGCCCGTCAGACGAGGCCACCCGCACAAGGCCACCGGCCACAACCGGGCCATTGTGGGCATAGACTTCGGCGATCTTCTTTGGGCGGTCCTTGACATAGTTGGGCAGGCGCACACCCCAGACACGGGTGCCGTCGGAGGCATCAAGACGCACCAGCTCGTTGCGGTCGGTCAGGGCAAAGACGCTGTTGCCGATGGGGTACATGGTATCAATTGCGCCGTCATTCGCGGTCCATTCCCGCATGCCCGACACAGCGTTGACCGCAACCATGCGGCCCGCCTGGCTGCCGGCATAGACGGTGTTGCCCACGACAACGGGCGCGCCAGTGATGTCGTCAACCTTGGACAGCGCGCGGCCTCGACGCTCGCCCAGCACGGATGCGTCCCAGCGGCTCAGACCACCTTGCCGGAACACCGCCTGCATTTCACCCGAGCCGAAGGCAAAGATTGCCAGCTCATCGGTGACGGCAGGTGCCGGAGCACCCAGAATGTTTGAAACGGACTCAGGTCCCGCGACCTGCCAACGTACCCGGCCCGTGGCGGTTTCCACCGCCCAGCCGGTGTCGTCACCTGCCATCAGATAGACCAGATCCCCATAAACCGTGGGTGCGCCCGAACCTGTGGCATCCAGCTGTTGGGTCCAGCGCACACCGCCGTTGGTGACATCCAGCGCGGTCAGCACGCCGTAGCCGGATGAAACGTAGAGCGTGCCATCCTTGACAGCGAGACCTCCGCCGGTGGCAGTGCCCGCATCATCGCGCGCGGGCCGCACGTCCGCCTGCCACAGGGTTGCGCCAGATGTCGATGTCGCGGTGACGGTCGAGCCGGAATCCAGTGTGAAAATGCGCCCTGCATCCACGACCGGATCGGCGGTGATGCGCTGACGGCGGCTGTCACCCTGACCGATGTTGGCGCTCCACACACGTTGCGGAGCGGCGGACAGGGCCGGATTTACGGTGCGATAGGCCGGTGTGCCAATCGAATGGGTCCACGAGGCATTGGCCTTTGGCGCAGGAAAAGACACTGCGCGCGTGGTGTTTTCAGGTGCGACATCGACCACCAGATCTTCGGGATCGGGGTTCTGCAGCACCGAGCGCACAGGCTCGCGTTTGCCCGCAAGAATGACTTCGGGTTCTGTGCACGCGCTCAGGATCAGGCTGCCACCAAGGGCAAGGGCCAGAGGCAAACGCGCCGCGAAAAGAGGGTTCGATTTCATGGCTCTGCTCATTGTCGTTTCTGGTCCCGAGGCAAATTCGTCGTTTGTTCAGTTGCCGTTGGCGCCGTTTGCACCAAGGTCGGGCTCCCCACCCAGCGCCACAATCACCTGTAGCGCACGTTGTTGCAAGTCCGGCGTCACTTCGCTGTCATCCAAAATGGTTTTCAGCCGGGCAATGGCACCATCGGTGTCACCGGTTTCAATGTCGATCATCGCCAGTTGCTCGGTGGCCAGCAGGCGCAACGGCACGCCGGGTTGGGTCAACGCCTCGTAGCCTGCGCGGCGGTCTTCGACGGACATCGTGTCCGCACCCTGCCCCAGAAGTTTGAAAGATGCGATCTGACGGTAGATCAGCGGGACGTCGTTGTTGTTGGCAACCTCTTGCAGGCGCGCGGCACCTTCGGCCGCGTCCCCAACGGCATATTCTTCGGTTGCGGTCAAAAAGTTCAGCACGGCCCGTGCCGACGGCTGACCGGCCTCGATCTTGGAAAAGGCCTCGGCGCGCGCAGCGCTGTCATTCAGCTTCAGCGCATTCAGCATCGCATCCCCCAGCGCCTCGGCTTCGGTGCGGGTCTGGGCCTTTTGCCATTCGTTATAGGCAGCGCCGCCCACGATCAGTGCGATCAGGACCACCGCGATCCAACCATAACGGCGCACCATGCCATACAGGCGGTCACGGCGGACCTCGTCATTCACTTCGTCAATGAAACTGTCGTTATTGCTCATGGCTTGGCCTCGGGTCTGTCACAGGGTCCGACCCTCTGTTGGGGCCCGGTTTCGCCCCTCTTAACGCGCACATGGCGCCAAGCCAAGGGGCACGCGTCAGAACGGCGGACTGCGGCGATTTGCGGATTTGCTGCGCGGCTCAAAATTTTTTTAACTAAACTGGTTAGTTTAGTGTATTTCTGCACCTATATCTCCGACATCAGCAAGCCTGCAGGCTTGGTCGGACGCATACGAATCGGGGCGCTCATGCGTATACTTTCTATTCTGGCGGCATTGATCGTCGCTGTTATCGTGCTGGCTTTCACCATCGAGCGTGACGCAACCATGGCCTACCTGCGCGGCGATGCCGCGGCAGAAACACCTGATCAACCTGCCCCCTCACCGCCCTCGACTGCTGCGCAAGCGGCGCAACCGGCCGCACCCGCGATGCGTGTCGTGGCCCTGCATTCCACCGCGCGTGACATTGACAGCGCCGTCGTGCTGCGCGGTCAGACGCAGGCCTGGCGTGAGGTCGAGGTCAAAGCCGAAACCAGTTCCACCGTGATGTCCGAACCGCTGCCCAAGGGCACCTTTGTCGACGCGGGACAATTGTTGTGCAAACTGTCCCCCGGCACACGCGGCGCGACTTTGGCTGAAGCCAGAGCACGCCTGTCCGAAGCCACCGCCGCCAAGGCCACCGCCGAAAGCCGCGTGCCCGAGGCGCAAAGCCGCGTGGCAGAGGCACAGGCCAAACTGGACGAAACGCTGATCAACCAGAACGCGGCCTCCAAGCTGAGCGAAGGCGGCTTTGCCGCGGAAACCCGCGTCAAAAGCGCCGACGCCGCAGTGGCTTCGGCCCGCGCGGGGCTGGAATCGGCCCGCGCGAGTGTTCAGGCCGCAAAATCGGGCCTGCAATCGGCAGATGCCGGGATCGAGGCGGCGCAGGCAGCCGTGGCCGCTGCCGAGAAAGAAATCGAGCGGCTGGACATCCACGCACCCTTTGCCGGCCTGCTGGAAAGCGACACCGCCGAACTGGGCAGCCTGATGCAGCCCGGCGCGCTGTGTGCCACGGTGATCCAGTTGGACCCGATCAAGCTGGTGGCCTTTGTGCCCGAAACCGATGTCAGCCGCGTGCATGTGGGTGCGATGGCTGGCGGGCGTCTGGCGGCGGGCGGTGACGATGTTCAGGGGCAGGTCACGTTCCTGTCACGCGCAGCGGACCCTGTCACCCGCACATTCCGCGTGGAAATCGAAATTCCGAACTCCGACCTGACACTGCGCGACGGACAAACGGTGGAAATCCTGATCGCCACGGATGGCGCGCCTGCACATCTGCTGCCGCAATCGGCCCTGACCCTGAATGACGAGGGCACGCTGGGGCTGCGCACGCTGGGCCCTGACAGCGTGGTCCAGTTCCAGCCGGTGAAAATCCTGCGCGACACGCCCGATGGCATCTGGCTGACCGGATTGCCCGACTCCGTCGACGTGATCGTCGTGGGACAGGAATATGTCACCGCTGGCGTCACGGTCGATGCGACCTTTCGGGAGGCTGCTGAATGAGCGGTATCGTTGACTGGGCCGCATCCCGGGCGCGGATGGTACTGGCCTTTGTGGTGCTGTCCCTGACGGTCGGCGCCTTTGCCTATGTCAGCCTGCCGAAAGAAGGTGAGCCTGACATCGAGATTCCGATGCTGATCGTCACGGCACCGTTCCCGGGCATTTCTGCATCGGATGCCGAAACGCTGCTGATCAAGCCGATGGAGACCGAGTTGGCCGACCTGCCCGGCCTGAAAAAGATGAGCGCAACCGCCGCGGAAAACTACGCCAACATCGTGCTTGAGTTCGAATTCGGCTGGGACAAGACGCAGGTGATGGCCGATGCCCGCGACGCGTTGAACAACGCGCAGGCCAAGTTCCCCGATGGCGCCGAACAATACACGGTCGAAGAGTTCAACTTTTCCGAATTTCCCATCGTCATCGTAAACCTGTCCGGCCCCGTGCCGGAACGCACCATGGCCCGCGTTGCCAAAGACTTGCAGGACGATCTTGAAGCGCTGGATGCCGTGCTGGAAGCGCCGATTTCAGGCAACCGCGACGAGATGCTGGAAGTGGTGATCGATCCGCTGCGGCTCGAGGCCTATAACGTCACCGCCGCCGAACTGGTGGGCGTGGTTCAGAACAACAACATGCTGATCGCGGCGGGCGAAGTGACCTCGGACAACGGCAGCTTTGCGGTCAAGATCCCCTCGTCCTTCAAAGAGGCGCGCGATGTCTATGCGCTGCCGGTCAAGACGAACGGCGACCGCGTGGTCACGCTGGGCGACCTGGCCGAAATCAACCTGACCTTTGAAGACCGCGCGAGCACCGCGCGGTTCAACGGCAACGACACGATTGCCATCCAGGTGGTGAAGCGCAAGGGATTCAACCTGATCGACACCGCCGATCTGGTCAAGGCGACCGTGGCCAAGAAGGCCGAGAACTGGCCCGACGGACTGAAGGCAGCGGTGCAGGTTGGCACCTCGAACGACCAGAGCCGTGTGGTCAACTCGATGGTGCAACAGCTGCAAGGGTCGGTGTTCACCGCCATCGCGCTGGTGATGATCGTGGTTCTGGCCGCCCTGGGCCTGCGTGCGTCGCTGTTGGTGGGCTTTGCAATCCCGACCTCGTTCCTTTTGTGTTTCGTGTTGCTGGCCCTGATGGGCATTTCGATTTCTAACATTGTCATGTTCGGTCTGATCCTGGCTGTCGGGATGCTGGTCGACGGGGCGATCGTCGTGGTGGAATATGCCGACAAAAGGCAGTCCGAAGGCGTCGGGCCGATGCAGGCCTATGTGGATGCGGCCAAACGCATGTTCTGGCCGGTGATCTCGTCGACCGCGACGACACTGTGCGCCTTCCTGCCGATGCTGTTCTGGCCGGGCGTTCCGGGCGAATTCATGGGCATGTTGCCGGTCACCATCATCTGCGTGCTGTCGGCCTCGCTGGTCGTGGCGCTGGTTTACCTGCCCGTTATGGGCGGTGTGACTGGCCGCATGGAACGCTGGGTGTCCCAAGGCGTGGCCCGTATCGCGGCTCTGCCGGTTCTGGCGCATCTGGGCCTGATCGTGGGACTGGGCGCAATCGCCGCACTGGTCATGGCGCTGGCCTTTGTGCCCCACGCCGCCGAAGTCGGTGCCGTACCGCCCGCGCCGCCTGTCTTTGCGTTGATGGGCGATGTGTTTGGCAAACTGGACCAAAACAGCCTGCAATCCATTCTGGCCACCTTTACCACAGCCTTCGGCGTACTGCTGGTGACGGCCGCGGCGGCGGGGATCGTGCTGGGATGTGTCGTGGGGCTGTTCATCAGCCTGCTGGCCATCATCGCGCGGCTGGGACGTGGTGGCCGTTGGCTGGTGGTCAAGACGTTCGGCGCCCGCACCCGCCGCGTGCACGCGGGCTATCAGCGTTCGCCCTTTGGCCACGTGATGGCGTTCATCGCAGGCAATCCGGTGATGCCGCTGGTGATGATCGGGGCCGTCTTCGTCTTTGTCGGCACCACGCTGGTCACTTTCATGAACAACAACAACGGCACCGAGTTCTTTGTCGAATCCGAACCGGAACAGGCCATTGTCTATGTCATGGCGCGCGGCAACCTCAGCCTTGAGGAAAAGGATGCGCTGGTCCATCAGGCCGAAGACGTGGTGTTACAACATCCCGGCGTGGCCACGGCCTTTGCCTTTGCCGGCACCGGCGGGCTGAATGCCAACACCGGCGGCGCGCAATCGCCGAAAGATACCATCGGCCAAATCCAGATCGAAACCATTCCGTGGGAAGACCGCCCCAGCCACAAGGAGCCGGTCTTTACCATTCCGCTGATCAATTACACGCTGACGCGCGATGTGCAGGACCCGGCCTTTGACGGCAATGCGGTGATTGACGATCTGATGGCCGAGCTTGGGCAGATCCCCGGCATCCGGGTCGAAATCCTCAATCTGGCGATGGGCCCGGCCTCGGCCAAACCGGTGCACCTGCGCCTGAAGGGCAACAATTGGGATGACCTGGTTGCCTCTGCCGCCCTGGCCCGCGCTGAGTTCGAGCGCACGCCCGGCCTGAGGCTGATCGAGGACACGCGCCCCCTGCCCGGCATCGACTGGCAGATCGACGTGGATGTGGAAAAGGCGGGGCGCTACGGCGCAGACGTGGCGACGGTCGGTGCAATGGTGCAACTGGTGACACGCGGTCTGCTGCTGGACACCATGCGGGTCGACACCTCGGACGAAGAAATCGAAATCCGGGTGCGCCTGCCCGAGAAAGACAGGCTGCTGAGCACGCTGGATTCGATGAAAGTGCGGACACCCGACGGGCTGGTGCCGCTGTCGAACTTCATCACCCGCACACCGGTGCCCAAGCTGGCCCAGATCAGCCGCGTGGGTCAGAAACGGTATTTTGACGTCAAGGCCGCGGTCTCTCCCGGCCTGCAAAAGCTGGTGGCAGTGGATACAACCGGCGCCGATGGAGCCACTACCGATGTGGTGGCGACACTCACACCTGCGCCTGATGGCCCCCTGCGCGCCGAGGATGGCACGACCTATGCGGTGCTGGACGCCAGCGCTCCGGCAATGGACCTGCAAGCCGCCTTGGATCAGGGTCGCCTGCACATGGTGCCGGTCAACGCCAACGAACGCATTGCCGAGATAACCAAATGGCTGGACACGGCGCCCCTGCCCGCGGGCATTGAATGGGAATGGACCGGCGACCAGGAGGATCAGGCGGAATCCGAGGCGTTCCTGTCCTCGGCCTTTTCCGCAGCTCTGGGGCTGATGTTCATCATCCTGCTGGCCCAGTTCAACAGCGTCTATAACGCGATCCTGGTCCTGGGGGCCGTGGTGCTGTCCACCGCCGGAGTGCTGATCGGCATGATGGTGATGGATCAGGCGTTTTCGATCATCATGACCGGCACGGGGATCGTGGCGCTGGCAGGAATCGTGGTGAACAACAACATCGTTCTGATCGACACCTATCAGGAATACGAACGCTACATGCCAAGGATCGAGGCGATCATCCGCACCGCACAGGATCGCATCCGCCCCGTGCTGTTGACCACGATCACGACAATGGCGGGATTGGCCCCGATGATGTTCGGCCTGTCGCTGGACTTCGTCAACGGCGGCTTTACCATCGACAGCCCGACCGCGCTGTGGTGGAAACAGCTTGCAACGGCGGTGGTATTTGGGCTGGGCATTGCCACGGTCCTGACGCTGGTGATCACGCCGTCATTGCTGGCGGTGCGCGTGTGGCTGAGCACCTATGTGCTGTGGCTGTCGCATCTGCTGGCCAAGCTCAGCCTGGGCCGTGCCAGCGCAGCGGCGCGCGACTGGGCGTTGAACCGTCAGGCCAAGGCCTCGGACCTGCACGAGATCATCTGGGACGACGGCACAGGCGACACGCGCGCCAAGGCCACCTTTCCCAAAGATCCCCGCCTGAACAGCGACCTGCGCGCAGCGGAATAGCGTGCGGGCGCGCCGGAAACGGTGGCCGACAGTGCCGTGGTCACGGACTATCCTGTCCCCTTGCTCCGCTCCGCCGGATCAAGCGCGGCCCACCAGTCTGCATAGGTTGAGTTTTGTGGCGCGGTCTGTGTCTGGTCGGGCGCGTCATCATCCCACCAGACAGGTCCGCGTTCACCCAAGGCCTCTTTGGCCTCTTGCACACGGGCGCGCGCGTCACGCATCGCTGCGTCGTCCCCGGCAAGGCGCACGTCCATCCGCGCCCGCATCAGCCGCTTGATTGCAGCGCGACGCACATCGTCGGGCAAGGCAGGATTGGTGGTGCGCCAAAGCCGCCCCTTGGACACGAAATAGCGCCCGTCGGGCGTATGCGGGTAATCCTTTGGCGGCATCCGGGCTTCAGTCCTCTTCGAACTGCTGACGGTTCCACAGTTGCGCATAGCGGCCCGCCTGCGCCAGCAGCGCCTCGTGCGTGCCGTGTTCGACGATCTTGCCCTTTTCCAGCACGATGATCCGGTCCGCCTCGGAAATGGTGCTGAGCCGGTGCGCGATGGTCAGTACAGTCCGCCCCCGCCCTGCGGCCATCAGCGCCGATTTGATCTCTTGCTCGGTCTCGCTGTCCAATGCGCTGGTGGCTTCGTCCAGCAATAGGATCGGCGGGTCTTTCAGCAAGGTCCGCGCAATGCCGACGCGCTGTTTCTCGCCGCCCGACAGCTTCAGGCCACGCTCACCCACGGCAGTGTCATAGCCATCGGGGAGGCTCAGGATAAAGTCATGGATCTGCGCCGACCGCGCCGCTGCCTCGATCTCGTCCTGCGTGGCATCCCCACGTCCGTAGGCGATGTTGTAGCGGATGGTGTCGTTGAAAAGCACCGTGTCCTGCGGCACCACGCCGATGGCGGCGTGCAGGCTGTCCTGCGTGACATCACGCACGTCCTGTCCGTCGATGCGTAGCGCGCCGCTGCCGACGTCGTAGAACCGGAACAGCAAACGGCCAATGGTGGACTTGCCCGATCCGGTCGATCCGACAATGGCCACCATTTCCCCCGGTTCCGCTGTCAGGGTGATCCCCTTGAGGATCGCGCGTTCGCTGTCATAGCCAAAGTGCACGTCGTCCAGTTCGATGCGCCCGCCGGTAACCTTCAACGGCTTGGCGTCGGGCTTGTCCGTGACCTCGGCGGGTTGTTCCAGAAGATCGAACATCTCGCCCATGTCCACCAGCGCCTGACGGATTTCGCGGTAGACCGAGCCCAGGAAGTTCAGCGGCAGGGTGATCTGGATCATATAGGCGTTGACCATGACGAAATCGCCCACCGTCAGCGTGCCGTTCTGTACGCCCACAGCCGCCATGACCATGACCCCCACCAATCCGCAGGTGATCAGGAACGACTGGCCAAAGTTCAGGAAGGCCAGCGAATAGGACGTCTTGATCGCCGCCGCCTCGTATCCGGCCATGGCCTTGTCATAGCGATACGCCTCGCGCGCTTCGGCACCGAAATATTTGACGGTTTCATAGTTCAGCAGGCTGTCGATGGCCTTTTGGTTGGCATCGGTGTCCTGATCGTTCATCTCGCGGCGCAGTTTCACGCGCCATTCTGTCACCTTGAACGTGAACCAGACGTAGAGCGCGATGGTGAAGGCGACGATGGCCAGGTACATCCAGTCGAACAGCACCGTCAGGATGATCCCGATCAAGAGCAGTTCCAGCACCAGAGGACCGATGGAGAACAGCAAGAAGCGCAGAAGGAAATCCACGCCCTTCACGCCCCGTTCGATGATCCGGCTCAGCCCGCCGGTCTTGCGGGTGATGTGATAGCGCATCGACAGACGGTGGATGTGTTCAAAGGTTTCCAGCGCCAGCATGCGCAACGCGCGCTGGCCCACGCGGGCAAAGATCGCATCGCGCAGTTGTTGAAAGCCCACGTTCATCAGGCGCGCCACACCGTAGGCAACCGTCAGGCCAACCGCCCCCAGCGCCAGCGCCGAGACGCCCTCGCCCGACAGCACGTTGACCGCGTCGCGAAAGATGATGGGGATGTAGACAGACACGAGCTTTGACACCAGGAGCGCCACCAGCGCCCAGACCACGCGGTGTTTCACCCAAGGCTGGTTGTCCGGCCAGAGGTAGGGCATGACCTTGCGAATGGTACGCCAGCCCGAGCGGCGTTCGGCGCGGGAGTCTTCGCGGTCAATCTCGGCTTGGGCCGCGACATCTGTGTCTGCGGCGGCGCTGGCTGTGTCGGCTGGCATGAAGGGTCCTGTTTTGCTGGCCTTCTACATAGGCCGGCCAGCGCGCGGATGCCAGTGCTGCGGGCTGCTTTAGTCCGGCAAGGCAAAGACCTGGCCCGGATAGATCAGATCGGGGTTTCGAATGCTGTCGCGGTTGGCCTCAAAGACGCGCACGTACATCACGCCCTCGCCATAGCGGTCGCGGGCGATGGCCCACAGCGTGTTGCCGGTTTGAACCGTCACCGCCTTGACCGCTGTGTCCTGTGGACCGGTTTGCGCGGCCAATGCAGCCGGGTCTTCGCGTTTGAACGGGGTTTCGGCGCGGCTGACAACCTCGCCTTGCGGGTTCATCTCGTCCACGCGCAGGGTGTAGACGCCACCGTCCACATGCGGCAGGTCACCCCGCCAGCGGCCACGGGCATCTACGGGCAGGTCGATGACGGCCGCATTATCAAGGTAAACGCGCACCGAACCATCACGCCCGATTGCCCGGCCAGACAATTGCACGCTGCCATCATCGGAATAGCCGATGGTGTCGATCGACACGTTCAGTTTCGTCATGGCGGTCGGGTTGTTGACCAGTTCGACGCCCTCTGCATCGGATTTCAGGATGGCGACGGTGGCGTCGGCTGGCGTCGACGTTCCGGCATCGGTTTGTGCCGGTGCCGCGTTCTGTGCCGTCTGCCTTGTATCTTGCGTGGCGGTTGTCTGTGCCTGTTCTGATGGCTCGGTTGTGTCCGCAGTCTGAACGGTGTCTTCCTGCGCCGCGCCAGCCCCGGTGCCTGCCGTTTGGGGCGATGCTTCGGTTTGCGCAGGTTCGGTCTGCGCCGTCACGACCGGTGTCTCTGCGGTCGTTGTTGTTGCTTCGCCAGCTGTCGCACCCCCTGCCACAGCCACCTGTGCGGGCGCGGGCGTGGTTTCTGCAGAGGTCGCGACACCATCGTCCGACTTCGGATCAGCCGTATCGGGGGCAGGTGTTACAGTTTCGCCGACCGCCTGCCCGGCCTCTGCCACTTGGGTGGCATCCGACTGTGGCGTCATCGGCGCCAGAACGATCTCTTCCGCACCGATGACATCGCCGTCGGGACCGCGCTGGATGATGCTGAGAATTTGCGGCTGCGTGCTGGGTTCGATCAGCGTCACGGCGGCAAAGGCCCCCTGTCTGCTGGCTTGTGCCGTGGTGTTCTCGACCCCGTCGAGCAACACAGAAACGGTGCTGTCAGGAGCCGCGCGACCGGCGACGACAAATACGCCATCTGCCTCAAGCCGCACTTCGTCGATGATGGGCGGTGTCGGTGTCTCGGTCGCTTGGGGCGTTGACGCATCCTGGGGTGCTGCGACGCTTTCAGATGTTTGAGCTTTGGGCGGCTCTGACCCCGGTGCGCCCTCGGGCGCCTGCATCACGGCAATTGGAGCATCGATTGGCGCTGGTTTGAGAAAATACCAGCCCAACCCGGCAGCAATCGCGACAACCGCCGCCGCTGCGACACCCGCAGGTGCCCCCGAATAAGATGAAAACTTGCTCATGTCAGTCGCGCGCCCGCACGGCGCCCCCCAGTAGGCCCAAGTGCCGTTGAGCTTACATATCAAGCGCGCTATCACCGGTCAAAAGCCTAGCGATGACAACCCCGTTTATTTTCAAGACCCTGAGGTGAACCATGCTGAAGTCTGTCTGTGTTTTCTGCGGCTCCCGCACCGGCAATGATCCCGATTATGCAAATCAGGCGACAGCCCTTGGCACCGCGCTGGCTGAAAACAACTGGCGGCTGGTGTATGGCGCGGGCGATGTGGGGCTGATGGGCACCGTGGCGCGAGCCACGCAAACCGCTGGCGGTGATACCTTTGGCGTGATCCCCGCGCACCTGGTGGCCTGGGAGGTCGGCAAGGTTGATCTGACCCGCTATATCGTCACCGAGACCATGCACGAGCGCAAGAAAGTCATGTTCATGAACTGCGATGCGGTGGTGCTGTTGCCGGGCGGTGCCGGATCGCTGGACGAGATTTTCGAAGTGTTGACATGGCGTCAGCTCGGCCTGCACGAGAAGCCGGTAGTTGTTTTGAATTCAAATGGTTACTGGGACCCGTTCATCCAGTTGTTGAAGCATGTTGTGGATCAGGGTTTTGCAGATGCCAGCCTGCTGGATTACATCATTCCGGTGCCGGACGCCGCCGCTGCCACTGCCGCTTTGCGTGACGCCCTGTCCTGAGCAAACATGCTGGCGGCATAGATCGCCAGCGCCAGCCAGATCAGGCCAAAGGCAATCATGTGCCAGAGGGTGAACGGCTCTTTGAACACGAAGACCGCGCAAGAGAACTGCAATGTGGGGTTGAGATATTGCACCAGCCCCAACGAGGTCATCCGCACCCGTCGCGCCGCATAGCTGAACAGGATCAGCGGCAACGCCGTCACCGGCCCCGAGATCAACAGCACGCCCATGGTCCACGCCCCTGCATGAAACGCCGAACCGCCCGTGTGTTCCGATTGCAACAATACGAACACGGCAATGGGCAGCATCAACAGCACCTCGGCGGTGACGGACACCACAGGTCCGATATCCAACCGCTTTTTGATCAGCGCGTAGAGGCCGAAACTGAGCGCCAGTGTCAGCGCGATCCACGGTGGCGCTTGCAACCCTACGGTCAGCAACACCACCGCCCCCGTGGCCAGCGCCACCGCCACCCACTGGCTGCGCATCATTGCCTCGCCAAAAATCACGCGGCCAATGACCACCGCCACCAGCGGCAGAATGTAATACCCCAAGCTGCTCTCGGTGGTGCGCCCCGCCGCGACAGCCCAGATGAACAGGAACCAGTTCGTTCCGATCATCAGCGAGGCCAGCCCCACGGTGGCCAGCTTGCGCCGCGTGTTCACTGCCGCAAGAACCTGCCCCAGCCGCCCTTGCAGCGCCAGAACGCCGCCAAAGAACACCAGCGACCAGACCGTGCGATGCGCAAGGACTTCGATCGCGGGCACATGCGAGACCTGTTTGTAAAAGATCGGCGACAGTCCCCAGATCATACAGGCACCGATGGCCGCCAGAACGCCTTTGGCTTGTGGCGACAGAATCTTGGGGGTGTGGCTCATGCTGCCATCAAGAGCGCGATTGCGCGACCGCCGCAAGAAAGAACGCCCCGTCAAACGCAAAACGCCCCGCAGAACTCTGCGGGGCGTTTCAGGTATCTTGGTGCGGCGCGCTTGAGTGCGCGCCCCGTTGTTTACGCGCTTACATGCGCGAGGCAACGTTTTCCCAGTTGACCAGATTGTCGAGGAAGTTGGTCAGATAGTCAGGACGCTTGTTGCGGAAATCGATGTAGTAGGAGTGTTCCCACACATCGCACCCCAGCAGCGCGGTTTGACCAAAGCACACGGGGTTCACGCCGTTCTCGGTCTTGGTGACCTTCAGGCCGCCATCGGTGTCTTTGACCAGCCAAGCCCAACCCGAGCCGAACTGACCCGCGCCTGCGGCTTTGAATTCGTCCTTGAACTTGTCAACCGAGCCAAAGCTTTCGGTGATCGCCTTTTCCAGATCGCCCGGCATCTTGCTGGCGTCGGGGGTCATCATTTCCCAGAACTGGTTGTGGTTCCAAAGCTGGCTGATGTTGTTGAAGATACCCGATTGCGCGACGGCCTTGGGATCGTAGGTGCCCTTGATGATCTCTTCAAGCGACTTGCCATCCCATTCGGTGCCTTCAATCGCCTTGTTGCCGTTTGTGACATAGGCGTTGTGGTGAATGTCGTGGTGGAATTCCAGCGTCTCGGCGGACATGCCCTTGGAGGCAAGTGCATCGTGCGCATACGGAAGGTCGGGAAGTTCAAAAGCCATCGGGAAGGCCTCCTGATTTCTATTTCGGTTACGTCACATGAAGCGCGACTGGGTGGTTCGTCAAGAGCACCCCACATATTTCAACGCGCGAAGTCCAAAATTGGTCCGGGCACTACTTTATAATTTTGCACTGCCCCTGGGTCGCGTAAATGCCGTCGTTGCTGGGAATAGTTGACCGCATTCGAATATTCAGCGTCTTTTTGTCAATTGATGCGCGGTAGATCACCCGCCCGATGCTGTAGCCCTGTCGATATTTCAAGCCGTTCAGCTCCCAACCAATCTGAATCCGACGCCCTTCGTTCGACATCAGTTTCACGGGAATGGGAACCTCATGCACTTCGTGGATCATCGCGTCATATGCGGCAGGGTTTGTCCAACCGCCCTTGAACGACACAAAAATCTTCTCGCCAAAGCCACCATTGGTGCTGAGCCTGACAAGGTCGCATTCCAGTGTGAAATCTTGCGCGGCAAGCCCTGTCGGCACGCCGAGAACCGAAGTGGCCGCGGTCACGCAGGCAAGGAAGGTTTTCTTTATCATCAATCTGTTACCTGAAAATCTTTCGGTGGTTTTGTCCGGCTGACACATGTACCCTTGCCGGAAAACCGTTGCGCGAAATGGGCGGGTTTCGCCAGGACGGAAATGGCCTGCGTCGTTGTGTTCAATTTGGCGATATAGCTGAATGTGGGCACGTTCTCGCCCTTTGCATCTCTGGCATTTGCGATAATCCATGTGATCCTGTAGGTATCACCGTTCTTGCGGGCACGCGCGGTGATAGGAGATCCCACAAAAGTAAGGATTACATTGTCGATGACGGTGACCTTGCCTCTGTCATCAAAGACCAGGCCGATCTTTGGCGACACCCAACCGTCCGGTCTCTTGGTGTCCATGTCGCAATCGTAAAAGACGCCAGCGAATGCGCCGCTACAGCTTAAAATCCAAATGGTCGCAGCCTTAGCAACGGCCCACAAACACTTGCGCATGAAATACTTTCCCGAAAACTGCAGGTCCAACCTAAGCTTTCGAGGACTTTTGAAACAACCCTTAAATGATGCCAGATCAAGTTTTTTCAACTTGAACGTCAATCGACTGTGCCCCGTCGATCCAGAGCACATGTGGCGCACACCAATGTCGATCACCTCGAACGCCAGGACACGCGGCATCGCGATGTTCAAAAAAGGACGGTATTGTGACTTTGCACGCCATAACAGGCGTCTTATGCATGTCGCATCCCCATGCCGAAGCATACTCGGCCTTGAATTCCTAGAAACGTGCAATAGCCCATCAAGGCAGCCCGTCGCAAAACGCAGTGAGGACCCCGATGTCAGACCGGGCAAGACAATCATCGCAGGACACGCTGACACTGAAGTATGACCAGACCTGGGCCGCGACCCAGGCGCGGCACCCGCGCTGCAGTTTCCTTATGTTCTGGGGGCATCGGGCGCGGGCGGGGCAGCCCGTGCGCGAAAGCTGTTTCAGCCAGTGGTTTCCCAGCCCGTTCAAACATCAGGGCCAGCGTTATGCCACTGCGGAACACTGGATGATGGCAGGCAAGGCGCGTGTGTTCGGCGACACGGCGATGGAGCAGGCGATTGCCGCCTCGGACGATCCGCGCGAGGTCAAGGCGCTGGGACGCAAGATCAAGGGCTTTGACGCGGCGGTTTGGTCACGCCACAAGGTCGGTATCGTCTACGAGGGCAATCTGGCAAAGTTCCGGGCGCATCGTGACATGGCGGCCTTTCTGGTCAAGACCGATCCCAAGATCCTGGTCGAGGCCAGTCCGGTCGATCCGGTCTGGGGGATTGGATTGGGACGGGATGATCCCAACGCGGAACGGCCAGAGAAATGGCGGGGCGAAAACCTGCTGGGCTTTTGCCTGATGGCCGTGCGCGATACGTTGATCGCCGAAGGCATCAAGGGCTGCCGCTGAACTTCACCCATCCGTCATCATCGGGGCGACGGGGTACGCCGCCCCTGATCTGATTTAGAAGAACCCGACCTCGGACCCCGGTTGTACCGCCACTTTCAGCAGGTCGAACGCATATTGCGCCTGACTGCGGAAGGTGATGATGCGGAACGTATCGGGCGCGTGCAGCCAGAAGGCCGCCGGGACCTGTGCCATGCGGCTGCGGCGGAACATACCCTCCTTGAACACGTCAGGCGACAGATCAACCGGCACCAGCTTGGCCAGTGCTTCGCGGGCATGTGGGCCGCTCAGGTCAAAGACCGCGCGGGCGTCCGACACGTCCACACTCAACGCATGGGCACCGTCCAGGCTCTTGCGCATTTTCGCAAGATTGTCCGCGACCGTCTCATAGGGGCACAGCACCAGCAACTCGTCCGGGCTCATCCAGCAGATACCGCGCTGGTCAACGCAATTGACCTGGTTGGGCGCAGGCATGTCCACACCTGCGACGTCCGTGGCGGCGGATTTGACGGCAGTGCTGGCCGTGTCGCCGCGCAGGGTGATCATGCCCTGCAAGCCGATCTCGCGCACTTCGGCGATGCCGTCCGCATAGGTTTTCTGGTTCAACGCACTGACGATGTTAGACATTCGGCTTCTCCCCTTCGGGGTCATAGAAAACGGGTGATACGATCTTGGCCTTGTACTCTTTGCCGTCCGTGCCGGGGAAAGTCAGAACCTCGCCCATGCGGTCCGGCCCGTTCAGCACCAGCCCCATGGCAATCCCCCGGTCGAGGTTCGGGGAATGATAGGTCGAGGTCACGCGGCCTTGGGTCTCGCGCTGGCCGTTGGCGTTGGTGCCCTCGGCCGAGGCATAGGCCCCATCCGGCAGGGTCGATCCATCGACGGTTTCCAGCCCCACAAGCTGCCAGCGGGTCGGGTCGACCATATGGCTGCGTTCCTGGCCGCGTTTGCCGATGAAATCGTCCTTTTTCTTCGAAATCGCCCAGTGCAGGCCCAGATCCTGCGGGATTACCGTGCCATCGGTTTCGTCCCCGATCATGATAAAGCCCTTTTCGGCGCGCAGGATGTGCAGGCATTCGGTGCCATAGGGCATCACGCCCAACCCGGCACCAACCGCCATCAACGCATCCCAAAGCGCCTGTCCCTTCGACGCAGGGACCGCGATTTCATAGCTCAGCTCGCCCGAGAACGAGATCCGGTAGACGCGCACGTCAAAGCCACCCAGCGTGCCGTCGGCCCAATCCATGAAGCCAAGCGCCTCGGCGCTGACATCCATGCCGCCCAGATGCTCCAAGGCTTCGCGCGCCTTGGGGCCGACCACGGCGATCTGCGCGTATTGTTCGGTCACGTTGGCCACGTAGACCTGCCACGTCCACCATTCGGTTTGCAGCCATTCCTCCATATGGGCGTGGATACGCTCAGCGCCGCCCGTGGTGGTGTGGCACAGCCATGTGTGCTCGTCGATGCGTGCAACCACACCGTCGTCGATCAAAAAGCCGTTCTCGTCGCACATCAGACCATAGCGGCATTTGCCGGGTTTCAGCGTGGACATCATGTTGGTGTACATCATGTCCAGGAACTTGCCTGCATCCGGTCCGCGCACGATGATCTTGCCCAGCGTGCTGGCGTCCAGCATGCCAAGGTTTTCGCGGGTGTTCTTGGTCTCGCGCATCACCGCATCATGGGTGCTTTCACCGCTGCGGACATAGGCATATGGCCTGCGCCAATGTCCCACGGGTTCCCATTCGGCACCGTTTTCGTCGTGCCAGTCGTGCATGGGCGTTCGGCGGATAGGCTGGAACACATCGCCACGTGCCTCGCCGCCGATAGCGCCCATGGAAATGGGCGTATAGGGCGGGCGGAACGTGGTGGTGCCGGTCTGCGGGATCGGCTGGTTCAGACTGTCCGACAGGATCGCCAGACCGTTGATATTGCTCAGCTTGCCCTGATCCGTTGCCATGCCCAGAGTGGTATAGCGCTTGGCATGTTCGACCGAATGAAAGCCCTCTTGCGCCGCCAGTTGCACGTCGCTGACTTTCACGTCGTTCTGATAGTCCAGCCACGCCTTGCTGCGCAGCTTGATCCCTGCCCCCTGCGGCATCAGCCAGACGGGCGCCATCGGGGCCTCGGGGGTGTGGCTGGCTTCGGGTGCGGCAGAGGCGTTGCGGGCTGTCTTGTGGCCTGTCGAGGTCGCGGCGGCCTGGCCTGCGGCATCTGCGTTCGACAATACATCGGCCAGCAAAAGCGCCCCGCTGGCACTGCCTGCGGCAGTCACAAAGGCTTTGCCGTCCGCACCTGTCGGAGCTTTGTCCACATCCGGTTTGAACGCGGCCTGAGCCGTATCCCAGGTCAACTTGCCACCACAATGGGACCACAAGTGCACCACTGGCGACCAACCACCCGACATGGCAACCACGTCACATGGAATTGTTTCCAAAATGGAACCTTCGCCCGCTTGTGAACACACGGCAACACCGGTCACGCGCTTGCCGCCCATGACGGTCGAGACACCGTGACCCATCAGCACGCGAATGCCCAACGCCTTGGCCTGCGCCATCAGTGCGCTGTCGGTGGGCAACACCCGCGCATCCAGGATTGCCGGTACGTCCAAACCCGCGTGTTTCAAGGCGATTGCCGTAAGGTAAGCATTATCGTTGTTCGTCACAACAACCGTGCGATCCCCGGGCGAGACGCCGAAATTGGTCACATAATCGCGCACGGCTGAAGCCAGCATGACACCGGGAATGTCATTTCCGGCAAAGCTGAGCGGGCGTTCGATGGCCCCTGTGGCGGTCACGATGTGCCCGGCACGGATGCGCCACAGGCGGTGACGCGGGCCGGTCATGTCCGGCGCGTGATCGGTCAGACGCTCATAGGCCAGAACATAACCGTGGTCATAAACGCCCGCCCCCATCATGCGACGGCGCAAGGTGACGTTGTCCATGGCTTCAAGGGCCGCGACGGTTTCATCCACGTAGTTATCCACAGGCTTGCCTGCGATTTCGCCGCCGTCCACCGGGGCACGCCCGCCCCAATGCGCCGTCTGTTCGATCAGCATCACGCGGGCACCGGTGTCTGCAGCAGCTTTGGCCGCTTGCAGACCGGCCACACCGCCGCCGATCACCAGAACATCGCAGAAGGCGTAGAAATGTTCATATGTGTCATCGTCACGCTCTTTCGGCGCGGCGCCCAGACCGGCAGCCTTGCGGATGAATGGCTCGTAGACATGTTTCCACAGCGGACGCGGGTACATGAACGTCTTGTAATAGAACCCCGCAGGCATGAACCGCGACATCTGGGCGTTGATGGCGCCCACATCAAATTCAAGGCTGGGCCAGTGGTTCTGGCTTTTGGCAGTCAGCCCGTCAAACAGCTCGGTCGTGGTGACGCGCTGGTTCGGCTCGAACCGGCCCCCCAGTCCAAGATTGACCAGCCCGTTCGGCTCTTCTGCTCCGCTGGCGACAATGCCACGCGGACGGTGGTATTTAAAGCTGCGCCCGACCAGCATCTGGTCATTGGCCAGAAGCGCCGAGGCCAGCGTGTCGCCCTCGTAACCCGTCATGTGTTGACCGTTAAAGGTAAAGCTCACGGCGCGGGATTTGTTCAACAGGCGACCGCCTGTGGCAAGACGGGTGCTCATTGAAACTCTCTCCATGTCCAGCCAGGGACTTTTTTGCTGATTGTGTCACGCAGGTCTTTGGGCGGCTCGTGTGTCTGGGCCGCATAGGTGCCGTAGACCTCAAGCGTGGTTGTGCTGCGCGCGGCATGAAACCACTTGCCGCAGCCGTAAACGTGGCGCCAGCGTTCGAAATGCACGCCCTTGGGGTTTTCGCGCATGAACAAATACTCTTCGAACTGATCCGCGGTCGAGCCGGGGCCATGTCGTTTCAAATGCGCTTCGCCGCCTGCGTGGAACTCGGTTTCTTCGCCGGTCACGCCGCAACAGGGACAGGTCAGGATCAGCATGGGCAGGCCTCGTTTTGATATGCGGACATGACAAAGGCGCGCGCATGAATGCGCGCGCCCTTACCAGGATGCGTGTTGAAATCGGCGCCGGAGGCGCGCTTAGTTGCCGGTTGTGGCTTCGTCGGCTGCGTTGCCAACGCTGTCGGCTGCGCCTTCAACGGCGTCGCCTGCGCTTTCGGCAGCACCTTGGATGGCTTGACCTGCGTCATTGGCTGCGTCGCCGGCACCTTCGATGGTGACATTGACATCATTCGCGCCGCTGGACGTGTCGACATCGCCACCGAACATGACATAGGCCAGAACACCGACGACGACGACAAGCGCGCCGACGACAAAGGCGACACCGCCGCTGCCGCCCGAGCGGGTCGTTGTTGTGGTCGAGTGGACAGGCTCATTGGTCGTGGTGCGGGTTGTTTCATATTCGGCCATTGGTCGTCTCCTTGCTTGATCAACGTTGCAAGGAGAACGTGGGTACGTTTGATTTGGTTCCTGAGCCGCAGATCGCAGCGGCGAGAATCTGCCAAAGCTGCCATCAGTGGGCCACCCCGGCGGCGACGCTTTCGTCGATGAACTTGCCTTCGCGGAAGCGGTGCATGGAGAATTCATCGGTCAGGGGCGATTGTCCCTTGGCCATAAGCTCGGCCATGGCCCAGCCGGACCCGGGGATCGCCTTGAACCCGCCGGTGCCCCAGCCACAGTTGATAAACATCCCCTCGACGGGTGTTTTCGACAGGATCGGCGAGCGGTCGCCCGTCACGTCCACGATACCGCCCCACTGGCGCAGCATCTTGAGGCGCGACACCATCGGAAAGGTTTCGATCAGCGCGCGGACGGTTTCTTCGATATGGTGGAAGCTGCCGCGCTGGGTGTAATTGTTGTAGCCGTCGGTGCCGCCACCGATGACCATCTCGCCCTTGTCCGATTGCGACATATAGCCGTGCACGGTGTTGGCCATCACGACCACGTCCATGCAGGGTTTGATCGGCTCGGACACAAGCGCCTGCAAGGCCACGGATTCGATGGGAAGCCGGAAACCAGCCATATCGCACAGGTGCCCCGAATGGCCCGCAACGACGCCACCCAGTTTGTCACAATTGATAGGCCCGCGCGTGGTGTCAACGCCGGTGACCTTGCCGCCTTCGGTGCGCACGGCGGTCACTTCGCATTGCTGAATCACGTCCATGCCCATGTCGGAACAGGCCCGCGCATAGCCCCAGGCCACCGCATCGTGCCGCGCGGTGCCGCCGCGGGCCTGATAGAGGCCGCCCAGAACCGGATAACGCGGCCCGTCGATGTTGATGATCGGAACCAGTTCCTTGACCCGCTCGGGGCTGATGAACTCGGTCGAGACCCCTTGCAGCGCGTTGGCATGTGCCGTGCGCTGATAGCCGCGCACCTCGTGATGGGTCTGCGCCAACATGATCAGACCGCGCGGGCTGAACATGACGTTATAGTTCAGGTCCTGGCTCATGGTCTCGTACAGGCTGCGCGACTTCTCGTAGATCGCTGCCGACGGGTCTTGCAGATAGTTCGACCGGATGATCGTGGTGTTTCGGCCTGTGTTGCCGCCACCGAGCCAGCCTTTTTCAAGGATCGCCACGTTGGTGATGCCAAAGTTCTTGCCCAGGTAATAGGCTGTGGCCAGCCCATGTCCGCCTGCGCCGACGATAATGACGTCGTATTTAGGTTTCGGTTGCGCATCGCGCCAGGCGCGGTTCCAACCGGTGTGGTGGCGCATGGCCTCGCGGGCAATGGCAAAGGCTGAATAACGTTTCATGGGCACGGTCCTGACAGGATTCGGGGCTAGGCAATCGGCTGGTTCTGTATTGGTTGAGACTGCGATTTGAAAGGATACTCACGGCGGCACTTTTTAACAGGTTTGCGACACCTGCGAAAATTGCTGTCGCCACAGACGGGGCGCGGCCTTTTGCCCCTTTTTATGGCAGGCCGGCTTGGGTACACCCCAAGGGGCAACAAAGAAGGCTGATATGGACATCTGGGGTTTCGGGATCATCGCGGCGGGGCTGGCACTTGTGGTGTCGGCGTTGCTGGCGGCTGCATTGCGCGCAGGCCGCGCACAGGCACAATCGGCGGCCTCTTATGACGTGCAAATCTACCGCGATCAGCTGGCAGAAGTCGAACGCGATCTGGCCCGTGGCACGATCGACGCCGAGGATGCCGCGCGGGTGCGCACCGAAGTGTCGCGTCGTATTCTGGCCGCAGATGCCGATGCGCGGCTGCCCGATGATGCCAAGGCAGGTCGCGGCAGCGTCGGCCTGGCGCTGGGACTGGGTGCGCTTTTGCTGGTAGGCAGTGGCATGCTGTACTGGAAGCTTGGCGCGCCCGGCTATGGCGACCTGAGCCTGAAATCGAGGATCGAGATGGCGGCAGAGCGCCGCGCGGACCGCCCCACGCAGGAACAGGCCGAAGCGGCACAGCCCCCGGCGCCCCAGACGCAAGAGAACAACGCCGAATACGCCGCACTGATCGAACAGCTGCGCGCGGCGGTTGCAGGGCGTCCTGACGATTTGCAAGGTCACATCCTTCTGGCCCAGACCGAGGCGCGGTTGGGCAACTATGGTCTCGCCGCCGATGCGCAGGCGGCTGTGGTTCGGCTGAAAGGCGACGACGCCAGTGTCGCTGATCTGACCACATTGGCGGAATTGCTGATCTATGCGGCGGGCGGCTATGTCTCGCCAAGCGCCGAGGATGCGCTGCGCCGGGCGCTGAACATTGACGATACGGACGGATCGGCGCGGTTTTACTGGGGTGAAATGCTGATTCAGACCGGGCGGCCCGATCTGGGCTTTCGCGTTTGGGACGGTCTCTTGCGTGCAGGCCCGCAGGACGCGCCCTGGATGGCCCCGATCCGTGCGCGCATTCCCGAACTGGCCGAAATCGCCGGTGTGAACGGCTATACCCCGCCGCAGCCCGCAGAGGCCGACCAGCGCGGCCCCAGCCAGCAGGATATGGACAACGCCGCCGCCATGACACCACAAGAGCGGATGCAGATGATCGAGGGCATGGTATCGTCGCTGTCCGACCGGCTGGCAACCGAGGGCGGTCCGGCAACCGAATGGGCGCGCTTGATCACGGCGCTGTCGGTTCTGGGTCGGCTTGACGACGCCCGCGCGGTCCTGGTGGACGCCCGCGCCACCTTTGCCGGCGATCCCGCCGCGCTGGACGCGTTGACCGGTGCGGCAGAACAGGCAGGTTTGGAATGATATACGACGACACCGCCGACTTTCTGGCCGCCCTGCCCCCGATGCGGTCGCTGATCGGACTGGACCTGGGCGACAAGACCATTGGCGTGGCGGTTTCCGACACGTTCTGGTCCGTGGCTTCACCGTTGGAAACCGTGCGGCGCAAGAAATTCGGTCTGGACGCCGCCCGCCTGCAAGAGATCATCGCCCACCGTTCGGTCGGCGGTATCGTTCTGGGCCTGCCGCGCAACATGGACGGCTCGGAAGGGCCGCGCTGTCAGTCGACCCGCGCCTTTGCCCGCAATTTCGAAAAGCTGTGGGATGGCCCTGTGACGTTCTGGGACGAACGCCTGTCCACCGTCGCCGCCGAGCGTGCACTGCTTGAGGCGGATACGACACGCAAGCGTCGCTCGGAGGTGATCGACCACGTGGCGGCCGCCTATATTCTCCAAGGACTGCTGGACCGTTTGCGCGTATTGCGCGCGGCAAGCTGAGGACACCCCATGACCGAACCTGTCTGGACCCGGAACGAGATCGAAAGCCCCTGCGTGCGCATCTGCGTGGTGCACCCCGAGACACGCCTGTGCACGGGCTGTGCACGCTCCATCGACGAAATCGGCCGCTGGTCGCGGATGACCCCCGAGGAACGCGCGGCGATCATGGCCGAATTGCCGAACCGGAAGGTTGCGCCGAAAGGACGGCGCGGGGGCCGTGCGGCACGGTTGAATCGGCAATAGCCTCGGGCTTGATTTCGATCCCGTGTTTGCATAGGTAACACGCAGCGAGGACGACCTCCCCCATCGGGAAAATATCCGGGACGACCCGGCCTTCAGATGGAGAAGATCATGCGCACCACCCCCGACCGTATTCGCCACGCACTGAGCTTTGAAGTGATCGGCCTTTTGCTGGTCGTTCCCCTGGGCGCGATTGGCTTTGGCATGGACGCCCAACATATCGGCGTTATTGCCATTCTTGCCGCGTCCATGGCGACCCTATGGAACTACGTCTATAACCTGCTGTTCGACCGCGCCCTGAAACGCCTGCGGGGCAGTGTGCACAAGACCGTTTTCATACGGATCGTCCATGCGCTGATGTTCGAGCTGGGCTTGCTGCTGGTCACACTTCCGATGATAGCACTCTACCTGGATATCGGACTGTGGCAGGCGCTGGTCATGGACGTTGCCTTTGTCGTGTTTTACCTGGTCTATGCCTTTGTCTTCAATTGGGCCTACGACCAGGTCTTTCCGCTGCCTGAAACGGCCTGACCGCAGCAGGCCGGGCGGATCTTGCGCGATTTCCGCCCTGCCTTTGCAGGTCTCAGTATCCCAAAGCTTTGCGCAGCATGTTCAGCGCGACCAGCACCAGAAATACGGCAAACACGCGCTTCAGCGGCTTGGGGTCCATCGCATGGGCCAGCTTCACACCCCAGGGCGCGGTGATCAGCGTCATGGCGATGACGATGCCAAAGGCCACAAAGTTCACCGCGCCGACGGTCAGCGGTGGCACAGGCATGGTCATGTCGACAAACAGGAAGCCGATCACCGATGGCACCGCGATCAGCAGGCCAAAGCCCGCAGCAGTTGCCACCGCGCGGTGGATCGGTACGTTGTGCAGGCTCATCAGCGGCACGCCGAAACTGCCGCCGCCGATGCCCATCAACACTGACAAGAAGCCCACCGAAGGCGAATATGCCCAACGTTTTGGTCCTTTGGGCATCTCCTCGCCCAGCCGCCAGTGAGCGCGGCCAAAGCCCATGTAAAGCCCGACGACCAGCGCCAAAAAGCCAAATATCCCCTGCAGGGTCGATGACCGCAGCTGCGACACGGCCAGCATTCCCAGAACCGCGCCGATCACGATTCCCGGCGCCCAGCCGCGCAGGATCGTCCAGTCGACGGCGCCTTTCTTGTTGTGGCTGTGGACCGACCGCAGCGAGGTGACGATGATCGTCGCCAGCGACGTGGCCAGACACATCTGCATCAATTGCGGTCCGTCATAGCCAAGTGTATGAAATGCATAAAAGAATGCAGGCACCAAAACGATGCCCCCGCCGACGCCCAGGAGGCCTGCTAGAACGCCCGCAAAGGCCCCAATGATCATCAGCATGATCAGCATTTCCAGCAAAAGCGTGGTATCAGGCATCTTGTCAGTCCCATTTGGTGTGTGTGCGCACAGGTAAATCGCAGCTGGCGCGCAGCCACAAGTTCAAAGCCTGCCTTGGCAATCAGAAAACACGGGCGTATGTCCATGCTGCAATGCGGCAGGGCCGCGCGAAACCCATTCACTGACGGAGAGACCGATGTTGCGCATCGCACTTGTACTGGGACTGTTGGTCATGATCGGGCCGTTCGCGATCGATATGTATCTGCCCGCAATGCCCAATATCGCTGCCGATTTCGGTGTCGACGAACCTGCGGTCCAGATGACTTTGACCGCGTATTTCCTGTCGCTGGGCGTGGCGCAGCTGGTCTATGGACCGCTGTCAGACCAGACGGGCCGCCGTCTGCCGGTGTTTTTGGGGCTCGGCGTGTTCTTTATCGGGTCGGTCGGCGCCACGTTGGCCGGGTCGGTCGAGGCGCTGGCCGGATGGCGTGCCGTGCAGGGTCTGGGCGGGGCTGCGATGATGGTCATGCCCCGCGCCATCGTGCGCGACCTGCACACCGGGAACGAGGCCACGCGGCTGATGGCGATGGTCATGCTGGTGATGTCTGTCTCGCCCATGCTGGCGCCGCTGGCGGGCAGCCTGGTGATCTCGCTTGGATCGTGGCGCGCAGTTTTTGCGGTGCTGGCCTGTGCTGCGGCAATTGCCGCCGTGGTGATGGGCGTATCGCTGGGTGAAACCCTTGCAGTCGAAAAACGCACGCCGGTTCGGATAAAGACCCTGCTCCAGAACGCTGGCATCCTGTTTCGGGATCGCGGGTTCATGGGACTGACGATGATCGGCGGCTTTGGCATGGCCAGCTTCTTTGTGTTCATCGCCTCTGCACCCTTTGTATATGTACAGGAATTCGGCCTGACGCCGACGCAATTCTCACTGGCCTTCGCGGTCAACGCCATCGGCTTCTTCTCGGCCTCGCAGATGGCCGCACCCTTGGGCGAACGGTTTGGGATGCGCCCGCTGGTGCGGATGGGTGTGACCGGGTTCACGTTCTTTGTGTTGCTGTTGTTGCTGGTCGTGGCCTCGGGCTTTGAGAATCTGCCCGTTGTGATCGCCGGATTGTTCTGCGCCAACGCCTGCCTGGGCGTGGTGATCCCCACAACGATGGTGCTGGCGCTGGATGCACATGGCGAGCGCGCGGGGCTGGCGTCGTCGCTGGGCGGCACCTTGCAGATGCTCGCAGGCGGGCTGATGATTGCAGCCGCGGGGCCGTTCTTTGACGGTACGGTCCTGCCGATGCTGGCGGCGATTGCGATATGTGGCGTGGTGGCGATGAGCTTTACCCTGTTCACCCTGCCCCGACGCGTGCGCGCGACGTAAGCTCGTTCCTGAGATCCGCTCAGGCGCTTTGCGCCTGGGCTGCCTGGGTGATGTGAGTCAGCGCCTGTTCCACCAGTTCCGGCCCCGCCCCGTCACGATGCGCCCCCTCGGACAGCGCCCGCCGCCAGCCACGCGCACCGGGACGACCCGCGAACAGGCCCAGCATATGGCGGGTGACCTGATGCAGGCGGCCCCCTTCGGTCAGATGCGCCTCGATGTAGGGCAGCATTCCTGCAACGGCCTGTTCAGCTGAAGTATCGGTGCCGGTGCCGTATATCCGCCGGTCTGCCGTGCTCAGAATATCCGACGGCTGGTGATAGGCCGCACGGCCCACCATGACCCCGTCCAAACCCCCGTCAAGGAATTCAACCGCCTGCTCCAGCGACGTGATCCCGCCATTGACCGAGATGTGCAGATTGGGAAACAGCCCCTTCATCTGACGCACCAGATCATAGTCCAGCGGAGGAATGTCGCGGTTCTCCTTGGGGCTGAGCCCTTGCAACCACGCCTTGCGCGCATGGATCGCGACACGTTCGACGCCTGCCCCCACCATCTGTGACAGGAATTCAGGCAGCACGTCGGCGGGGTTTTGTTCGTCAACACCGATGCGGCATTTTACCGTCACCTCGATGTCCACCGCGTCCTGCATGGCCCGCACACAGTCGGCCACCAGCGCAGGCTGGCGCATCAGCACCGCCCCGAAAGTGCCCGATTGCACACGGTCCGATGGGCAACCGACGTTCAGGTTGATCTCGTCATACCCCGCGGCCGCCCCGATCCGCGCCGCCTGGGCCAGTTCCGTGGGATCAGACCCACCCAGCTGCAACGCCACGGGATGCTCGTCCCCATGATGGTCCAGCAAATGCAAAGCCCCGCCCCGCACCAATGCGGGGGACGTGACCATTTCGGTATAGAGCAACACATGCGCCGACAGCAGACGGTGCAGATAGCGGCAATGGCGATCGGTCCAGTCCATCATGGGGGCTACGGACAGTTTCGCGGCCCTTGCGGCTGACGTATGGGTCATCTCTTCGGTCTCCTGACCTTCGCAAACAGCAGATACGGCCATTTCAGGCGATCGTATGCGCCTGCCCGTGGGCAGACCAGCCCCCCATAAAGTGAAGCGCGCAGGGCTTCAAACCGGATCTGTGCTACCTGCCCGTCGGCACAAGCGCATGACTCCCCTGCCACTGCCGTGCTAGACAGTTCAGATACCCCGCCACTCCGGCCATTGGCAATGGAGCCCGGGCAATGCGCCGCCGGATTGCGGCGACTATCATTTTCAATCGAAAAGAGACATTGCATGACCATCGAAGCCACCCTGTGGGACCAGGAAGAACGGTTCTGGACCCAAGGCGCGGACAGCGCACGTAACATGTCGGCCAAAAACGCGGTCTTTGTATTCCCCTACCCCACGGGCATCCTCAGCGGCGATGCGCTGTGGCGCGAGGCGGATGTGGCGCAGCGTTGGCGCTCGGTCGTCATGAGTGAACAGGTCCTGTCTGTTGAGGGGAATATCGCCGTGCTGGCCTACCGCGTCTCGGCGGAACGCGGCGACATACCGCTGTACGAGGCGTTGTGTACCTCGACCTATCTCAAGGACGACACGAAATGGCTGCGCCTGACACACCAACAGACGCCAACGTCGTGACACAGGCTCTGCCGCTGTTCGGTCTGGTGCGATGCGGTGATCCGGAACGAAAAAGGCCCGCAACTTGATGCGGGCCTTTGTTTTCGCTGCAAGCCGGGTCTAGCCCGCCAGGGACGGCAACCACAGCACGATGCTTGGGAAGGCCACCAGCAGGCCGATGGTCACCGCGTCCGCCAGAAAGAACGGTGTGACGCCCCGGAACACGTCCTGCACGGTCAGATCGTCGCGCACGCCGGCCACGACAAAGCAGTTGAGACCGATGGGCGGGGTGATCAGGCAGAATTCGGCCATTTTCACCACCAGAATGCCGAACCAGATCGCGCACATCGGCCCCGACATACCAAAGGCACTGTCCGCGGCGGAAACAAGCTCTCCACCGTTCAGCGCCATCACCGCCGGATAGACCACGGGCAAGGTCAGCAACAGCATGCCGATGGCGTCCATGAACATGCCCAGCACCGCATAGGCCAGCAGAATGCAGATCAGGATCAGCATTGGCGCCATGTCCAGCGAGGTGATCCAGTCGGCAAAGGCCCCCGGCAGGTCGGCAAAGCCCAGAAACCGCACATAGATCAGCACGCCCCAGATGATGGTAAAGATCATCACCGTCAGCTTGGCCGTTTCGATCAGCGCATCCTTGAGCTGGTTCAGGCGCATCCCACGATAGAGCGCCATCAGGAACACGATGAAC
This sequence comes from Pseudosulfitobacter pseudonitzschiae, assembly GCF_900129395.1. Classification (GTDB taxonomy): domain Bacteria; phylum Pseudomonadota; class Alphaproteobacteria; order Rhodobacterales; family Rhodobacteraceae; genus Pseudosulfitobacter; species Pseudosulfitobacter pseudonitzschiae. The sequence continues at coordinate 237,361 of NZ_FQVP01000005.1, read as the reverse complement.
GCCCCCACGGCCCCACCTTCGGTCGGGGTGCCCCATGCCTCGCCAAAAGGGTTATAGACGAAAAAGATGATGATCACGACCACCGCCACGATGGGCAAGGCGGGCGGCAGGGATTCAAACCGTTCACGCCATGTGAAACCGCTGACCGGTGGACCGACGTTCTTGAACACCATTGCGATGCCGATAATCAGAACTGCGTAGACCACGGCCGAGAAGGCCCCGGGAATGAACCCGGCCAGCAGCAGCTTGCCAACGTCCTGCTCGACGATGATCGCATAGATCACAAGGATGGCAGAGGGCGGGATCAGCGAGGCCAGCGTACCCCCCGCAGCGACCACACCCGCCGCGAACTGCTTGTTATATCCGATCTTCAGCATCTCGGGGATGGCGATACGGGCAAAGACCGCCGCCGTGGCCACAGATGCGCCCGACACGGCGGCAAAGCCTGCGGTGGCAAAAACGGTCGAGACCGCCAGCCCTCCGGGAACCCAGGCAATCCAGCGTTTGGCAGCCTCGAACAAGGCGGTCGTCAGCTTGGCATAATAGGCCAGGTAGCCGATCAGGATAAAGGTCGGGATCAGGCTAAGCGCCTGTGAAGACACTTTGGAATGGGGCACCTGCCCCGCAATCTTGACGCTGATTTCCAGCGCCTTGCCAATGCGGTCCGGGTCATAGTCAAAGCCGTTCCAGCGCAGCCAGAAGAGCCCCGCAAAACCCGCCAGACCGGCAGCAAAGGCCACGCGCATCCCCAGAACAACCATCACCAACATGCCGCCAGTGGTCCACAGACCAATTGTAATCGGATCCATCAGTCGTCTCCCAGCGCGTCGGCTTCAAGTTTGGCCTGTTCGGCCACCGTCAGGATCAGCGGCACCGCCACCGGACTTTCCAGCCCCAGCACCAGTGCGCGGGCATATCCCCACGCTTGCAACACAAGCCGCAGCGCCAGCACTGAAAACGCCATCGGAACGATCAGCTTGCTGGGCCACAGCGGCAGGCCGATGTCGATGGAGCTGTCGCGGCTGCAGAATGGCCGTGCGCAATCGAACGAGCGGTCGAAATGCGCCCAGCTGCCCCAGATCAACGCGATGATCAGAACGAGTATGAACAGGACCGAAATCAATTCGAACAGCCACTTGGCTCGTCCTGAAAGCGCGCCGACCAGCATGTCCATGCGGATATGCCCACCGCTGCGCTGCACATAGGACACACCCATGATCGCGATGAAGGGCATCGCGGTTTCGATATAGTCGACATAGCCCATCAGCGGACTGCCAAAGAACTTGCGCCCCAGGACCGACCAGACCGCCAGAAACATCAGCGAAAAGACGGCGATGCCGCTGATCAACGCAAAAAACCACTCAACGGGCACCAAAGCCCTGTCCAGCCTGCTGAGCAAACTGTTGTCTTCCAGAACCGATGACGTTCCTGCCATGTCTGTCCCCTTGTTTTCGAAGTCTTGTGACCGGTGTTCAGACCCGGTTTTGACGCGAGCACATTCAAAGTATGAAAAGCCACCGCAAGACGCCCTGCGGTGGCTTGACGTGTCCTCGTATCAGGGCCACCCGAGGGTGCCCCCCTGCCGTGGATTAGCTGCCCGAAGCCTTGGCATCAGCCAGGGCCTTTTCAGCCAGATCGTACAGTTCCTGACCCGGCAGGCCTTGACCTTCCATGTCCGCGATCCATGCGTCACGGATCGGTCCCGCCGCTTTTTCGCGGAAATCGGCAATGGTCTCGTCGCTGTACATCACTTTTTCCACGCCCTTCTCTTCCAGAACGGTGTCCCAGCGTTTCAGCAGTTCACCATAGTTGGCAAGATAATGGTCGATCGCCTCGGGCACCGAGCTGTCCAGCGCTTCGCGTTCTGCATCGCTCAGGGATTCATATGCGTCGATGTTCACCACAACGGGGCAGTTCACGGTGCCGGGGTTCAGGTTGGCAGTCCACCAGTCGGCCTGATTGATCGTGCCAAAGCTGAGGTGCGCGTGCTGGGCAAAGGCCACAGTGTCCACAACGCCCGATTCCATCGCCTGGTAGGCTTCGGCCGAGGTCACGGAAGTGGGCACGGCGCCGACCAGTTCGAATGCCTCGCCAATGCCGCCAGTGGCGCGTACCCGCATACCGTCGAATTTCGCCAGTGTGTCACGCGGATCGCCCGTACCGACAAGGTTGTACTGCGGCATGGGCGAGGTCATCAGCAGCTTGGCGTTCCATTGCGCCATTTCTTCGATGGCTGCGGGATGCGCATAGACTGCGTTGGACACGGCAACCTCCTGCTCCAGGTTTTCGACACCCAGGAACGGCAGCTCCAGAACGGTGATCACGCGGTTCTTGTCGGGGTGATAACCTGCGCAGAACTGCGCCATCTCGAATGCACCGATGCTGATGCCGTCGAGGTTTTCGCGGTTCTTCGACAGGCCGCCATAGCTGACGTTCATGGTGAATTCGCCGTTGGTCTTTTCCGCAACCAGTTCGGCCAGTTTCTCGACATGTTCGGTAAAGGCGCGACGTTTGCCCCAGACACTGACGTTCCATTCGGTCGCGGCAGCCTCGAGTGCAAAGGTGCATGTCAGCGCGCCTGCGACGGCGCCCAGCGTAAATTTGTTCATGATACTCTCCCTTACGCGAGCCTTGGATGGCCCGCTTGGCGTCAGGGTAACTTGCGTTTCCCATCATGCCAATACCCAGAACCCCCGAGAAACGGACCCCTCGAGGGGGCGCGAAATAATCTTGCGCGATTCTGCTCCACCGCGACACCTGCGGCCATCGGGCACAGGGACTAAGGTCGGATAAGGCCCGGGCGGCCGAAGAATTGAGGCGTTTGCGCAGGTTTTGCCGCCACGTTCATTTGACATGCAATCGCCGGAAACTATGAGAAAAATGGGCGACGTCAGGTATAAATTTACAAAATGTTGGCGGTATCGGAAAAACCTTTACAGTGAAACCGTTATTTTTCCGCAAGTTATTTCCTTCTTTTCACATCGCAGTATTATCACGATCACGTCAGGGAGGATGGAGCGACAGAGCCGATGCGGGCTTGTCAATTGCCCGCCCTAGACCGAAAAAGATCGCCAGGGAGGAAGCCTACGATGACCAGAACCCACGCCCCGCACGCTCACATGGTTGAAAATGCGCATGTAAACGCTGCCGATTATGACAAGATGTATGCCGCATCCGTTGCCGATCCGGCGGCCTTTTGGGGCGAGCACGGCAAGCGCATCGACTGGATCAAACCCTATACGCGGGTCAAGGACGTCTCTTATGACTTTGGCAACGTGTCGATCAAATGGTATGACGACGGCACGCTGAACGTCTCGGCCAACTGCATCGACCGCCACCTTGCGGCGCGCGGCGACCAGACCGCGATTATCTGGGAACCTGACAGCCCTGACGACGACGCGCTGCACATCACCTATCGCGATTTGCACAAGGCCACCTGCAAGATGGCCAACGTGCTGAAAGACATGGGCGTCGAAAAAGGCGACCGGGTGGTGATCTACATGCCGATGATCCCCGAGGCCGCCTATGCCATGCTGGCCTGTGCGCGCATCGGAGCGATCCATTCGATCGTTTTCGCTGGCTTCTCGCCTGACGCGCTGGCCGCCCGTGTAAACGGCTGCGGCGCCAAGGTGGTGATCACCGCCGACCAGGCGCCCCGCGGCGGACGCAACACGCCGCTGAAAACCAACGCGGACAAGGCGCTGGCCAATTGCGATGACAGCGTCAAGACGCTGGTCGTGCGCCGCACCGGTGCCGATGTGCCATGGTCGGACCGCGACCACGACTACAACGCGCTGTCGGCAACGGCCTCGGACACGTGCGAGCCAACTGAAGTCAACGCAGAAGACCCATTGTTCATCCTCTACACCTCGGGTTCCACCGGACAGCCCAAGGGCGTGGTGCACACCACCGGCGGCTATCTGGTCTATGCGGCGATGACGCATCAGATCACCTTCGATTACCATGATGGCGACATCTACTGGTGCACCGCCGATGTGGGCTGGGTCACCGGCCACAGCTATATCGTCTACGGTCCACTGGCCAATGGCGCGACCACGCTGATGTTCGAGGGCGTGCCCACCTATCCTGACGCCAGCCGGTTCTGGCAGATCTGCGAAAAGCACAAGGTTTCGCAATTCTACACCGCCCCCACCGCGATCCGCGCACTGATGGGTCAGGGCGATGAGTTCGTGAAAAAGGCCGACCTGAGCAGCCTGAAGCTGCTGGGTACCGTCGGCGAGCCGATCAACCCCGAAGCGTGGGAATGGTACAACGATGTGGTTGGCGGCGGGCGTTGCCCCATCGTCGACACATGGTGGCAGACCGAAACCGGCGGCCACCTGATGACCCCCCTGCCCGGCGCCCATGAAACCAAACCGGGTGCTGCGCAAAGACCGTTTTTCGGCATTGAACCCGTGGTCCTGGACCCGACCAGCGGCGAAGAGATCGAAGGCAACGGCGTCGAGGGTGTCCTGTGCATCAAGGACAGCTGGCCCGGCCAGATGCGCACTGTCTGGGGTGACCACGAGCGGTTCGAACAGACCTATTTCAGCGACTACAAAGGCTATTACTTTACCGGCGACGGGTGCCGCCGCGATCAGGACGGCGATTACTGGATCACGGGCCGCGTCGATGACGTGATCAACGTATCCGGTCACCGCATGGGCACGGCCGAGGTCGAGAGTGCGCTGGTCGCCCACGACAAGGTCGCCGAAGCGGCGGTTGTCGGCTATCCGCACAACATCAAGGGACAAGGCATCTATTGCTATGTCACCCTGATGAGCGGCGAGGAGCCCTCCGAAGACCTGCGCAAGGAACTGCGCACATGGGTCCGCAACGAGATCGGCCCCATCGCCTCGCCCGACCTGATCCAGTGGGCCCCCGGCCTGCCCAAGACCCGCTCGGGCAAGATCATGCGCCGCATCTTGCGCAAGATCGCCGAGGATGATTTTGGCGCATTGGGCGACACGTCGACACTGGCTGACCCTTCCGTTGTCGATGACCTGATCGCCAACCGCATGAACAAAGGCTGACACGCATGACCGAGAGCAAGACCACCGCAAATGTTGCCACACTCGCGCCTCCCGTGCTGATCCTGCTGGGACCTCCGGGCGCCGGCAAGGGCACGCAGGCGCGGATGCTGGAGAAACGCTATGGGCTGGTGCAGCTCAGCACTGGTGACCTGTTGCGTGCGGCGGTCGCCGAAGGCTCCGAGGCGGGCAAGGCGGCGGACAAGGTGATGAAATCGGGCGGCCTGGTCAGTGACGAGATCGTCATTGCGATCCTGCGCGACCGTCTTGCATCCCCCGACACCGCCAAGGGCGTGATCCTGGACGGCTTTCCCCGCACCACCGTTCAGGCCGAGGCGCTGGACGAATTGCTGGCGGAAAGCGGGCAAAAGATCGACGCTGCCATCAGCCTTGAGGTCGATGACGAGGCCATGGTGCACCGCATCGCAGGCCGCTACACCTGTGGTGAATGCGGCGAAGGGTATCACGACAGCTTCAAGAAACCCAAGGTGGATGGGGTCTGCGATGTCTGCGGCGCCTCGAACATGAAGCGGCGGTCGGACGACAACGCCGAAACAGTGGCCGAACGGCTGGCGGCCTACCACAAGCAGACCGCCCCGCTGATCACCTATTACGAAAAGCGCGGCGCCTTGCAGCGCATCGACGCCATGGGCTCCATTGACGAGATCGCCACGACCGTCAGCCGAGCCGTGGCCGAAGCGACGCGAAAGTAAATCGGGTGCTGCGACAGACCGCTACCGGTCGGTCGCCCCTTTGCCCGCCAAGATCTTGTCCCGAAATCCGGCAATCCGCTTGACGCGGGTTGCCGATTGTTTTGCCGAGGACAGGTTGATGACATAGCTTTTGCGCCGCCCCGGCGTCAGGGCATGGAATGCCTCGGCCAGTTCGGGATCGGAATCCAGCGCCTCGGTCAGTTCCTCGGGTATTTCAAGTTCGCTGTCATCTGGTGGCGCCTTGAGACCTGCAGCCGCATAGCCCATCGCCTCTTTCAGATAGGCTGTGATGACCGGCTCCATTGCCGCCACCTGTTCGTTCGCGGTGAAACGGATCATATGGGCGTGTTTCGTGTTCAGTCCGGCGCGTTCCAGCACGGCCTCGGGGTCTTTCATCAATGCCGCGTTGAAAAAACTCAGCCGGAAGTCACCGCGAAATGCCCCCAGCATGGCGATGTTGCGTCCGGCATGCAGATAGCACGGGTGCGCCCATTTCAGCGCAGGTTCCAACCCCACGTTTCGGCAAAGCCGGTCCAGTTCCTCAAGGCCCTTGCCCCACGGCACAATCGAGCAGTCGGGCGTGTCAAAGCGCGCGCATCGTCCGCACCCTTTGGTGAAAAAGTCATCAAGTTCCGTGATCATCGGGGCGCGGCCTCCTGTCTGCGGCACAGTGATACCGTGGATTTTCGGGAACGCAAAACCCGGATGCAGCGGGCCGCGATACCGTGCCGAAAGCTGTATTCCCGCGTGGGCTGGACCGGTTGTATCCCGGTGGTGATCCAGAGCCGGATGATCCGGGCTGCATCCGCCAAATGCAAAAAAGGCCCGGCAATTGCCGGGCCTTTTCTAAATCGCAAACGCTTTGCGCTTACTGCGCAGGCGCTGACACCAATTCCATCTGGCTGACAGCAAGGGCCAGATTGATGCCTGTCTCGCCCGAGATGCTGAACGGTTGAAGCGCGTAGGTGTCGTCCGAGCCACCCAGCATCGCATTGGCGCCAAGCCCCACACCAGCGGATGCCGAGGCTGTCACACCGCCATAGGTGCCTGCCAGCGCGCCAGTGACATATTCCTGTTCGGTCGGGGCCAGCACGACCCATTTGATCACCGCGCCGTCGCTGCGCCCCAGATCAAGCCCGAACTTCTCGATCGAGCCGGTATAATATTCGGGCGGCAAGGCGTCATTGGCGGGGTTGAACGTGCAGGCCAGTTGCTTGGTCGAACCAAACACGAAACCGCTGCCGCCTTCGACGTTGCAGTCCAGCAAGCCCAGTTCGGCGCGGTCCTTGCCTTGGGCCTGTGCGGCGGTGGACAGGCCAAAGGTGCCTGCGGCAAGGCTGGCGGTCACGGCCAGGGCTGCGGTGATGGTCTTGGGGGTGATATAGGTCATCTTGGTCTCCCGTTCGGTATTTGGTGCGGGGCTTGCCCGCGCTGACAGGACAACGTGTGCACGCCGCGCAATGTTCCGGTGCCGTCGCGGCATCCGGTCCCGGTGCCCCCGCATCTGATCGGATATGGACACCACCGGCGGAACATGGCACCCGTCGTCGGATGAACGCCTACGACCTGATATTTGCCCCCGGACCTGACACCGACGTGCCCTTGCGCCACGCCTTCGGGCGGTTTGGCACGGGGGTTACCGTGATCACCACCCAGTCCGAAATCGGGCCGCTGGGGTTCACCGCCAATTCCTTTTCGTCGGTGTCATTGGCCCCGCCGTTGGTGCTGTGGTCGCTGTCCAACACCTCACGCAGGCACGATGCCTTTGCGCAGGCGCAACACTTCAGCATACACGTGCTGACGGATGCACAAGCCGACATGGCGCTGCATTTCGCCGCGAATGGAGAAGGCTTCGACGCCTATCCGCATGACATAGATGCCCAAGGCGTACCGCTGTTGCATGGGTGTCTTGCGCGTTTTGACTGCACGCATCATGCCTCGCACCCTGCAGGGGATCACAGCATTATCTTGGGGCGCGTGACACAGGTGGCCACCAAGGCAACAGGAGCCGGCCTGGCCTTTGATCAGGGGCAGTACGGGCGCTTTCAACCGTTCTAGCCATCCTATGACATGCAAAATGGCGCGGGCGACCGCGCCATTCGTGTTTTACCGGTCCGGGTGAAAGATCACTTCCAGCCGACTTCGTTAAAGATCTTCTGCGCGGCGGGCACGTTCTCGGCCACGGCGGACAGGTCGACGTCATCCGGCTTGAACATGCCCAGAGCTGCGACCGAAGGGCTGAGGCCCACACCCGGTACGGCGGGGTATTCGTCATTGCCGGCCGAGAAATATTCCTGCGCCTTGTCTGACGCCAGATATTCAAGGAAGGCCACCGCGTTGTCGCGGTTCGGTGCATGGACAGCCACGCCACCCCCCGACAGGTTCATATGCGCGCCTTCGGCGTTCTGCGCGGGGAACACCCAGCCAATGTTGGCAATCGCGTCTTTCTCCAGCCCTTTGACCTCGGTGCGCAGGGCGCGCGCGAAGTAATAGGTGTTGGAAATCGCAATGTCGCATTCGCCGGACACCAGACCGCGCAACTGGTCGGTGTCACCGCCTTGGGGATCGCGGGCAAAGTTGTCGACCATACCCTGTGCCCATGCCTTGGCCTCTTCCTCGCCAAAGTTCTCGATCATCGCGGCCAGCAACGTCTGGGAGTAGACGGCAGTGGAAGACCGGTGGCACACCTGCCCCTTATAGGCCGGATCGGCCAGATCCAGATAGGTTTGCGGTGGATTCGGCACGCGTGTCTTGTCATAAAAGATGATCCGCGCGCGTTGCGAGAAACCGAACCATTCGTTGTCGGCATCCTGGAGGTAACCCGGAATGCGTTTTTCCAGAATGTCGCTGTCCACGGATTGCAGCACGCCCGCATCCTTGGCGCGTTTCAGGCGCGAGGTGTCCACTGTCAGCAACACGTCCGCTGGCGAGTTCTGCCCCTCGGCCTGAATCCGCGCGATCAGCTCGTCGGCGTTGCCTTCGATGCGGTTGATGGTGATGCCAGTGGCCTCGGTAAAGTCGGAATAGAGCCGCTCGTCGGTGTCGTAGTGACGCGAGGAATAAAGGTTCAACTCGCCATCAGCATAGGCCGGAAGTGCCATCAATGTGGCAAAGGCGAGAGAGAGAGGATGGGCGAAACGCATATGGAAACTCCTGTTGCGGCAAATTCTGATTAAAAAAGTCAATTACTGAAATCGCTCCATGCGTCAAGCGACTGGTGCGAGATCGGGCAAGGTGTCGCAGCTTTTTTACACGTTCAGGCACCGGTTCGCGAAACTTGCAGACCTGTGCTATGCTGCTGCAATCCCCCTGCTCTGCGCTCTGCACCGAACAAACTACGGGTTGAAATCAACACCCGTTAGCGCTAACAAAACCAAAACAGCCAATGACACATATCCATGAAGGGAACGCCTGCTATGGCCCTCGCCCCCAAAATTCAGGACGTCACAGCCCGCATCGTCAAACGTTCGGCAGACAGCCGTGCGCAATATCTCGACCGGATGCGCCGCGCCGCCGAGGACGGGCCGCGCCGTGCGCATCTGACCTGCGGCAACCAGGCCCACGCCTTTGCCGCGATGGGCGCGGAAAAGGCCTCGCTGGTCGAAGGTATCAGCCCCAACATCGGCATCGTCACCGCCTATAACGACATGTTGTCGGCGCACCAGCCGTTCCAGCGGTTCCCCGACCTGATCAAGCAAACCGCGCTGGCCAACGGCGGCACGGCGCAGGTGGCGGGCGGCGTACCGGCAATGTGCGACGGCGTGACCCAGGGCCAGACCGGCATGGAGCTGTCGCTGTTCTCGCGCGATGTGATCGCCTTGGCCGCGGGCGTGGCGCTGTCGCACAACACCTTTGACAGCGCGGTCTACTTGGGCGTCTGTGACAAGATCGTGCCGGGGCTGATCATCGCGGCGGCGACATTCGGCTATATCCCGTCGATCTTCCTGCCTGCGGGGCCGATGCCCTCGGGCTTGCCGAACGAGGAGAAATCCAAGGTGCGCCAGTTGCACGCTTCGGGTCAGGTTGGGCGCGACAAGTTGATGGAGGCCGAAATGGCCTCGTATCACGGACCGGGCACCTGCACCTTCTATGGCACCGCCAACTCGAACCAGATGCTGATGGAATTCATGGGCTTGCACCTGCCTGGCGCGTCCTTTGTGAACCCCGACACCGACCTGCGCGACGCGCTGACCCATGCGGGGGCAAAGCGGGCGCTGGAGATCACCAATCTGGGCAACGACTATCGCCCCGTCTGCGATATTCTGGACGAGCGGACATTCGTGAACGGTCTGGTCGGGTTGATGGCCACGGGCGGGTCCACCAATCTGGTGATCCATATCATCGCCATGGCCCGCGCGGCGGGCGTGCAGCTTGATCTGCAGGACCTGGCGGATATTTCCGACGCGACACCGCTGATGGCACGGGTCTATCCCAACGGGCTGGCCGATGTGAACCATTTCCACGCGGCGGGCGGGCTGACCTATATGATCGGCGAGTTGCTGGACGCAGGCCTGCTGCACCCTGACACTGTGACAGTGATGGGCAACGGGCTTCAGGACTACACACAGGAGCCAAAGCTGATCGACGGAGAGGTACGCTGGCAGGATGCCCCGCGCCAAAGCCAGAACGACCGTATCCTGCGCCCCGCCAGCGACCCGTTCGCACCGCAAGGCGGGCTGAAGCAACTCAACGGCAATCTGGGCCGTGGCGTGATCAAGATTTCCGCCGTGGCAGATGAACACCAGTTGGTCGAGGCCCCTGCCCGCGTGTTCCACGACCAGGAAGAGGTCAAAGCCGCGTTCAAGGCAGGCACATTGACAGACGACTGCGTGATCGTGGTCCGGTTCCAGGGTCCAAAGGCCAACGGTATGCCGGAACTGCACGCGCTGAACCCGCTGATGGCGGTGATGCAGGGACGCGGGCAAAAGGTGGCGTTGGTCACCGATGGGCGCATGTCCGGCGCGTCGGGCAAGACCCCCGCCGCAATCCACGTCAGCCCCGAGGCCTTGGACGGCGGGCTGATCGCCAAAGTGCGCGACGGGGACATGATCCGACTGGACGCCAAGGCAGGCACGTTGCAGGTTCTGGCGGAAGGAATCGAAGACCGCGCCCCCGCAACGGCAGACCTCAGTGGCAACACAAACGGCGTGGGCCGCGAGTTGTTTGCCATGTTCCGTGCCAACGTGGGCGGGGCCGACACCGGCGCTGCCGTGGTCGTTTAAGGCTTAACAGGAGAGACATGATGACCCCCCAAGACGCCAGCGCCGCCGCCCTGCGCATTGCACAGATGGCCCCGATCATCCCGGTTCTGGTGGTCGATGACGCCACCCACGCCGCACCGCTGGCCCGCGCCCTTGTGGCGGGCGGCTTGCCCGCGCTCGAGGTTACACTGCGCACCCCTGCGGCGCTTGAGGTGATCCGTGAGATGGCAGGCGTCGCTGGCGGCGTCGTAGGTGCGGGCACCTTGCTGACCCCCGCAGATGTGAAAGCCGCCAAGGATGCAGGCGCGCAATTCGGCGTATCACCGGGTGCCACCGACCGTTTGCTGGACGCCTGCGAAGAGGCTGACCTGCCGCTGCTGCCCGGAGCGGCAACCGCCTCGGAGGCGATGCGCCTGCTGGAGCGCGGCTATACGATGCTCAAGTTCTTTCCCGCCGAAGCCTCGGGCGGGGCGGCCGCGATCAAGGCCATCGGCGCGCCCATCCCGCAAGTGATGTTCTGCCCGACGGGCGGTGTCAGCCCTGCCAACGCTGCCGACTACCTGAGCCTGACAAATGTGGTCTGTGCAGGCGGATCTTGGGTTGCACCCAAGGATATGGTTCTGGCCGGGGACTGGGACGGAATTACCGAACTGGCGCGCGCAGCGTCGCAATTGAAGGGCTGACCACGCGGGGGCTGCGATCGGGGTGCGAGACACCACAACCAGGGCCCAGCAGTGCCAAGCCACAATCCAAGCCTTTCGGACCCGACCCCGACCTTGGGTCCGGTTTAGGGCAGTGTCGGGTGATCAGGACGAGGCCGTCGCGCCTCAGAGCAGCCGGGGCTGGACGGTCGGCTCCCATCCCTCTTTAAAAAAGGGCGAGGGCTTCTGCTTGCCTCGAACGAAGCCCCGGATCAGGAAGGGCATCACCTTCAGCGCATCCTTCAACCCAAGTTTCCCGGAGATCTCGAAGGGCGGTTCGCCGGTGGCGTCGCGCCCATATATCCGGCTGCGCACAGAACCCAGACGCTCCAGACACTCAGGATCATCGCCAGCACGATAGGCATTATGCAGGATACCAAACCAAGGGAACTTGGCCTGTATGTTCCCCACAGGCGAATTGCAGCACCCTGTCGACCAGCGAAACAGCCCCTCCGGGCTGAGCCGGTTGCAGACAAGGTGCTCTTTGCCCTGCGTAACGCGGATTTCGCTTGGGTAGACCGGGATGATTTCGGTGCCACCGAATGCGTCGAGCAGTTCCGCGCGTCCGAGCTTTTTCAGATAGAGCTGACAATCCGAACAGTAACACATCAAGCGGCCAGGCGTATGCGCGGGGAAATGCGTAAGCTCTGCCTTGAAGGCCCCACAATCGCAACTGATGTACATCAAAACGCGCCTCGAATCTTGGGAAGGACCGCCCTTGCTGTGCCCTTTATCTGGACGTTAGGCAGACTTGAGATCATCGTCAATGAACGCACCTGCCCTTTGCACAGTCGACATACAAGGACGGCACCTTGGCTGGAGGTTCAGAACTCTCATACACGACTTTGCGGGCTTTCGCGATGGCACGCGCAGAGGGCTCACAGCGGCGCTTCGATGTATTTTCACGAGCGACAGCAACGCCCTGCCCCGGTGATCCCGACTTTAGATCAGTGAAAAGGCGCAAATGTCGGTGCCGTTTGGCATCACGGACTAAGGCGCGATCAGCGTCACACCCGGCATCTTCTGAATGCGCAGCATGTCGTCGTCATAGACCTCGGTCAGCTCGTCTACCAGATCGTCGGTCCAGCCGGGCATGTCCAGCTCTTCCTCGATCTCGTCCTCCAGCGCATACTTGTCCAGGAACGCCGCGATCACCCGACGTTTCTGCATCTCTGTCATCGCCGGATGGGTCTTGAGATAACCCCGGAACCGCTGCATCCCCTCGGGTGACATGATGTCCCCCAGAACGTCAAAACCGCCGATGATCTTTTCGTTATGCTCCAGCCCCGCCAATTCGCGGATGATCTCGGCCCAGATCAGCGGCGTGTCCTCGTTGCACCAGACCGTGATATTGACACGTGGCGCAGCGGCACGCACCTCGGCCAGCATGTCCGACCAGCGCACGTCTGCCGGATCAACCCCGCCCAGAAACTCCTCCACGCTCTCTTGCGGCGACGCACGGAAAACCGCTGGCAGAAAAGCTGCCGGATTGCGCAGAGCCGTGAACATCTCGATCTGGTCATGCGGGAAAAGCTGGCTCAGCTGCTGCATCCGCTCGGCGGCGTTGGGATAAAGCAATCCGCTGCGCACCGAAGCACGAGGTGCCCCGAACACATGGGCATGGCTCAGAATCACCCGGTCTGCATCCTCATCGTCCAGAATCGCATCCAGAAGCACATCCCGCGCGCCCTCGGCAGGTGCCGCATTCTGCATCGCGGCAAAGGTATCACGCATCAACTTGCGGTATCGCGACGGGCCTGGCACGGCCACACCTTTGGCGGCAAAATCTTCCTTGTTGCGCAGCAGGCATTTGACCAGCCGCTCTTCTTCCGTGAAATGTGCGCCTGTATGAAGAACAATCTGCATAATGTGTGTGCCTGATCCTCTGACGCTGCGCCTGTCGGATTGTTATAGCGTTTCTGACGGTCGGGAAAACCACCAAACATTATCTGCATGCCCAAGTGCATTTTCATCTTGCACGCCGTGTAACAGCGCAGTAAACGAGCGCCCGAGTGCCCCTATAGCTCAGCTGGTAGAGCAACTGATTTGTAATCAGTAGGTCCGCGGTTCGAGTCCGTGTGGGGGCACCATTTTTCCTTAAATTTTAGTGATTTGGCGCTCAGCCCGCGTTCTGTGATAGGTGCGCGTGTCATCGGAAGCCTGGCTAAATATGGCCAGTGTTCGAACTGTGCCGCCCGACCTGCTCACACCCCAACCTTGCAGGAGAATCACCAAGTCTCTCATCTCTTGCCAAGGTCACGAAGCCTGCGGGACCGGCGCGTACATTTGGACCTACCCTCGGCGACATTTTAGCTTATTGGGAGAGCAAATCTTATCAAGGACGCTCCATGACAACCTCACAGACCCTGCCGGAACTGGTTTACGCCGCACAGACCGCTGCGAACGCGTCTCAAGACCGGATTTCGGCAATCCTGGAACATGCGCAGGGTCAGCCTCTGTCGAACGCGCAAATCGAAGACGTGAATTCTGAAACTGTCGCAATCGAATTGGCGGCCGTCGATATCTTTACCGTGTTCGAGGCACGCATGCAGCGCCATTTCAAACGCGGCCCGCTGTCACGCAAAGTCGAGGCCCGGTTGTCGGCCGCCGGACATGATGACCTTGCCCACAGGCTTCACCAATACTACCTGGCGATCAATGTCTTGAAGCATGGCACAGGCGCGAGCCATCGTGAGTTGCTGAGCGCCAAGACACCGATGTTTGCCGTGTTACAGGCCGCGGAAGGCCCGGCCAGGGCCGAGGGCGCGCCCTCGGGTTTGATTGATGTCATGACGCCGCGTTTCTTTGACGGGTTGGCGGACACCATTCTTGAAGCATTTCAGTTTCTTGAGAACGGCCAAGGTTAAGCACAGCCGCGCTCAGCCGCAATCCGTCACATTCTCAACCCGCAACCAGCCCGCGATGCCGCTTTGCCAGATGTCGCGTTGTGTGCGGTCGTGGCGCACCCACAGCCAGCTTTCTGACTGCGCCGGAGCCATATCCTGCTGGGGATAAAGAACAATATCTCCCACCGGCACAAGGTAAAGAAGATCCGAACTCTCGTCAGGTTCAGCATGAAGTGGCACGCTTGCCGCGCCCGCAACGGTTGCGACAACCTCACAAGCCTCGGAGGCCAGGGCCGGTGATGACACCCCGGACAGGACGAAAAGCAATGCGGCAAAACGGGTGGTCAGTTGCATGAAAATCCCCACGTGGCCGACAATTGACCACACCCATGAGGCTACGCCGCCCGGTCAAAGGCGGCAAGCGTTCATGAAAAGGGGTGCACCGTCCCGGTATGGACAGGGTGCGGCAGATGCCAAGCACGCAATCGCGCGCCCGGCAGTTTGCGTCAGGACATGCCCAGCGCTTCTTTGTACATTTCCAGAACCGCCTCTTCTTCGGCGATATCGTCAGGCTCGCGCTTGCGCAGGGCGATGACCTTGCGGATCACCTTGGTATCGTAGCCGCGCCCCTTGGCCTCGGCCATCACCTCTTTTTGCTGCTCGGCAAGGTCTTTCTTCTCGGCATCCAGACGCTCGATCCGCTCGATGAACTGGCGCAGTTCGTCGGCGGTCACGCGGTAGCTTTCAAGGTTCGTGGCGGTGTCGGTCATGAGGCGCGTCCTTCGGTCAGGGCTGGTCTGGCAAGACCCAACCGATACCGTCCTGCCCTTCCGCCTGCAAGTCACCTTTGGCGCCATTTGACGCAGGCCCCGCGTGCTGCGTCGCATTCGCGACTTGATCGGCAACGATCCGCAGGCTAAGCCACGCATACTTTGGTTCGGCGGGGTGACTCGTCGTTAAAGGGAACGCGGTTCGGGGCAATACCCCCAAATCCGCGACTGCCCCCGCAACTGTAAGCGGAGAGCGCAGCCGTCACAAGCCACTGGGGAGCAACCCCGGGAAGGCACGGCCCCGCAATGACCCGCAAGTCAGGAGACCTGCCAAAGGGATCACCCGGATACAGGCGCGGGGTGCGTATGTGTCGGCGGCCTGACCGCTTTGGTGGCGTTTCACCGGCGGAAGGCGACTTTGTCTTTCCCAAATCGACGACCAAAGGGCCGGACCCGACCGACCCGTCCGTAAGGGGACAATTTTATGAAACATCTACTTGCTTCGGCATCTGTAGTGGCACTGGCCACCCTGCCCCGCGTGGCCTTGGCGCAGGACGATGCCTTTGACCTGGGCACCATCACCGTATCGGCCAGCCAGACACCTGTTGAGACCAAACGCACCGGCACTGTGGTCGAGGTTGTCGGCCAAGAGGCCATCGAAAACAGCACCAGCATCCGTGTGTCGGACACATTGGACACGTTGCCAGGCATTTCGCTGTCAGGCAATGGCGGCTTGGGCACGTCGTCGGTTCTGCGCATTCGCGGCCTGTCGGGAAAGTACGTGCCGGTTTACATCGACGGTATCGACATGACCGATCCGGCCAGCACGCAGACTCAATACAGCTTTGGTGCATTGACCACTGCAGGCATCGGCAGCATCGAAGTGCTGAAAGGATCGCAATCGGCGATTTATGGATCTGAAGCCATTGGCGGTGTGATCAACATCAGCACCCTGCGCGCGACCGAGATGGGCACACATTACCGCTACAGCGTCGAAGCGGGCAGCTACGACACATATGCCGCAACCTTTGGTGTCACCACCAAGTCGGAACAGGGCGAACTGGCCTTTACCCTTGCGCATGTGGACACCAACGGGTTTTCCGCCGCCGAGGAAGACGCAGGCAACCCCGAGGCCGACGGCTACACCGGTATAACGCTGTTCCTGACGGGGGCTTATCACGCGACCGAGACGGTCAAGTTGGGCTTTGCGCTGAACTATCTGGACAGCGAAACCGATCAGGACGGCTTTCGTGTCGATAATCTGACCGCAGTGGAACTGGCCACGCGTCTGGGCGCACGGGTCTTTGCCGAAATCGAGGGCGGTACAGTCGACCACACCCTTTCGCTGGCCTATTCAAAGACCGAGCGCGAGTATCCCGTTGGCTTCAACCGCTACTTTACTGGTGAACGCACCGAAGTTGGTTATAAGGGTGTGACACAAGTGGGCGCGGTGGATCTGGCCTTTGGCGCCAGCTACACAGAGGAAGAGTTCGCAGTCGATACCATCAATGGCACCTATCGAACCACCTCTATCTTCGGCGAGGCGCAGTACGCAGCCTCCGAGAATGTCGATCTGAGCTTTGCGCTGCGTCACGACGACCACTCTACCTTTGGCGGGTTCACCACGGGCCGTCTGGCCGCAAACTGGCGGATCACAGGGGATACCACTTTGCGCGCCTCCATCGGCACCGGTTTCCGTGCGCCGTCGCTGTATGAACTGTTCCACCCCGTTTATGGCAACCCCACACTTGAGCAAGAAGAAAGCCGCAGCGCCGAGATTGGCGTTGAACACCGCTTTGCCAACGATGCACTGGTCAAGGCCACCGTCTTTTACACCGAGATCGACAATCTGATCGAATTCTCGGGTGGCGGTTATAATCAGGTGCCGGGCACCTCGACCACCGAAGGTCTCGAATTGTCGGGCCGCGTGGCGTTGGGCGCGACCACCGATCTGTTCGGATCGTACACTTACACTGATGCCAAGGATGCAACAGGCAACCAGCTGATCCGCGTGCCTAAACATGACTTTGTCCTTGGGGTAGAAGCCGACCTGACCGACAAGCTGTCAGGTCAGCTGGTGCTGAACCATGTCGCGGGACGCGCCGACGATGGTGGCACTGCAATGCCAGACTACACCGTGGTCAACGCATCAATGTCCTATGATTTCAGCGAGACCACCCAAGGCTATGTGCGGCTGGAGAACCTGACCAACGAGGAATACCAGACCTCGTTCGGTTACGGCACCTCGGACCGCGCGATTTACTTTGGCGTCCGTGCGTCGTTCTGATCTCATAACGTCCCTGGCGGCGCTGCTGGTCAGCGCCGCTGCGGCTTTGGCGGCCCCGCCGCAGCGGGTTGTGTCGATCAACCTGTGCACCGACCAACTGGCGCTGTTGATAGCAGCCCCCGGTCAACTGGTGTCGGTCACGCGCCTGTCCCATGAAGACACGGATTCGGCTTTTTCCGAACAGGCCCGCGCCCTGCCCGCCAACGGCTCCGGTGCCGAAGAGATTTACCTGCTGAAGCCCGATCTGGTGCTGGCGGGCACATTCACATCGATGGCGACCATCTCGATGCTGCGCAATCTTGGCATTGAGGTTGCACAATTTGCCCCAGCCCGTGCCCTGTCGGACGTGCCCGAACGGCTGACGCAAATGGGCGAGGCTCTGGGCCGCGAGGTTGAAGCCAAGGCGCTGATCGATGAATTCAACGCAGAGTTGGCAGAGCTGTCTGCCGCTCCGGCACACCGTCCCCGCGCCGCGCTCACATACGTGAACAACTATTCCTCTGGCCGCCACTCTCTGGCGGGCGATGTGTTGTTCGCCGCGGGTTTCGACAATGTCGCCGAAGAGGTGGGCCTTGGGTCGGTTGGCGTGCTGCCGCTGGAGCAACTGGTGCTGCTGGCCCCCGATGTGATTATCCAAGGGCGCAACTACCCCGGTGCCGCGCGCGCCGAAGACAATCTGGACCACCCTGCGCTGTCATCGCTGAAAGGCACCTATATGGCCGGAGAGCTGACCGACCGCGATTGGGTCTGCGGCACGCCGAACGTGCTGAACGCCGTGCGCAGCATGGTAAATCTGCGCAAACAGGTCGAGGCCCGCAAATGAAGCTGACGGTTCTTCTGACGACCCTGTGCGTGGTCCTGTTCGTGATTTCGCTAGTGACCGGTACCACGCCAGTGTCGGTCTGGCATTCGTTCACCAGCCTGTTCGCCACCGACGACACTCCGATGAGCGTGGTCATGCAGCAAATCCGCCTGCCGCGTGCGCTGTTGGCGGTGATGATCGGCGCGTCGCTGGGTGTGTCTGGGGCGGCGATGCAGGGATACCTGCGCAACCCGCTGGCCGAGCCGGGCCTGATCGGCGTGTCGGCGGCGGCGGGTCTGGGCGCGGTGTTGGCGCTGCAAACCGGACTGGCGGCTGCCTTTGCTTTGGCGTTGCCGCTGTCGGCGCTGCTGGCGGCGCTGATCGCCGTGGCGATGATCCTGACGCTGGCCGGACCGGGGGGTGCGGCGCTGACGCTGATCCTTGCGGGGATCGCGATTTCGGCGCTGGCCTCGGCCTTTACCTCGCTGGTGCTGAACCTGTCGCCGAACCCGTTTGCCGCCGCTGAAATCGTGTTCTGGATGCTGGGATCGCTGGCGGACCGGTCGTTTTCACACGTCTGGCTGGCGCTGCCGTTCATGGTGGTGGGCTGGGTGTTGCTGGGGTCGTTGGGCCGGGGTCTCGATGCGCTGACGCTGGGCGAAGACGCCGCCGCCGCGATGGGCGTGCGCCTGCCCCGGCTGCGTCTGGCGTTGGTCATCGGCACGGCGGCTTGTGTGGGCGCCGGTACGGCTGTTGCAGGCTCCATCGGCTTTGTCGGACTGGTGGTGCCGCATGTGCTGCGCCCCTTTGTCGGCGGGCAGCCGTCGCGGTTGCTGTGGGCCTCGGCGCTTGGCGGGGCGGCGATGGTGCTGGCGGCGGACATTGCTGTGCGCGTGGCCTTGCCCGACCGGGATCTGAAGCTGGGCGTGCTGATGGCGCTGGTCGGTGCGCCGCTGTTCCTGCACCTGATCTACAAGACACGGGGGACGCTGCAATGAGCTTGCTGACCCTGCAAAACCTGTCTGTCAAACGCGGCGCGTGTCCGGTGATCGACAACGTGTCGCTGACCCTGCATCCCGGCGAATGCGTCGGCCTGCTGGGGCCGAACGGGGCCGGCAAAACCACCCTGATGCGCGCGGCCCTTGGGTTGCTGTCGCACGAGGGCACATCATCGCTGGCGCAGATGACCAGCATGGAGCGCGCCCGCGCCTGTGCGTGGCTGCCGCAGGCCCGCGAAATCGCCTGGCCCGTGAGCGTGGAGCGGCTGGTGCGACTGGGCCGCCTGCCCCATTCCGGCACCAAGGCCGAGAATGCTGCCGCCGTCGCCGACGCGCTGGCGCAAATGGGGCTGGAGGCTTACGCCCAGCGCACAGCGACACAGCTGTCGGGCGGCGAACAGGCTCGCGTGCTGATCGCCCGCGCGCTGGCGCAGGATACGCCCATGATGATGGCAGACGAACCGATCGCAGGCCTTGATCCCGCCGCACAGATTGCCACGATGCGGGTGTTTTCCGACCTTGCGGCCTCGGGGCGCACGGTGCTGACCTCTCTGCATGACCTCGGACTGGCCGCGCGGCACTGCACGCGCGTGATCCTGCTGCACCGGGGTGCGATTGTCGCGGACGGTGCCCCGGTGGACGTGATGACGCCCCAGAACCTCGCAGAGGTCTTTGGCATCCTCGCCCATTACGAAATGACCGACCGCGGCCCCGTGTTCCAGACGCTGGACACGCTGACATGACCGTGCCGCTGTCCCTTGACCGCCCGTGGCTGCGCTTTGATCTCGGTGGGCCGCATCAGGTGCTCAGTTGGGCGCTGAACCGGCCCGGTTTCGTGACCGCCAGCGCAATTTCATGGCGCGAGGTGCGCAATGCCGATCTGACACCGGATCTGGACGTGCTGGACTGGCTGACCGGCCAACTGGCAGCGCGTGGAACGCCTGACGACGTCTGTTTTCTGACATCGCGCGACATTCGCGCCGTGACTGAACATACAGCAACCGCAGGCAGCGCAACTGCCCGCGCAGTCGCCACCGTAGGCCTGTCAAACGCCGAGCGCATCGGTACACGGCTGGACCGGTCGGGCAAGGATTGGGGCACGATCAATGTCGCCGTGCAGACAGACGTCGCCTTGACCCAATCCGCCCTGATCGAGATGATGGCGATTGCCACGCAGGCCCGCACCGTGGCCGTGTTGGAAGTGAACCATCACCTGCCCACCGGCAGTGCCACGGGCACCGGCACCGATTGTATCGCGGTCGCTGCGCCTGTGGGCGATACGCCCTTTGCCGGGATGCACACCGACCTTGGCGAAGCGGTTGGCCGTGCCGTCCACACTGCCGTGCTGGAAGGCGCGCAGGAATGGATGCGCACCTCGCGCAGGTCCGAGGTGGTCTGATGGCCTTCCCCCCCGAACGCATCGTCTGCCTGACCGAAGAAACGGTCGAAACGCTGTATCTGCTGGGCCAGTCCGACCGCATCGTCGGTGTCACCGGATACGCCGTCCGGCCCGCGCGCGTGCGCCGCGAAAAGCCGCGCGTGGGGGCGTTTACATCGGCGGATGTGCCCAAGATACTGGAATTGAAGCCCGATCTGGTGCTGACCTTTTCGGACCTGCAGGCTGACATTGCCGCCGATCTGATCCGCGCAGGCATTGCGGTGCACGGGTTCAACCAACGTTCGGTCGCGGGCATACTGGATATGATCCGCTGCTTGGGCGCGCTGACCGGTTGCGCGGCAGCCGCCAAGGCGCTCGCTGACAACTATGCCGCGCGCATTGACACGATCCGCGCCACCCCGCGCCCGTCCCGCCCCCGCGTCTATTTCGAGGAATGGGACGATCCGCCCATTTCCGGCATCCGCTGGGCCTCCGAGTTGATCGAGATCGCGGGCGGCGTCGATGTCTTTGCCCACCTGCAATCCGAACAGGGCGCGCGTGCCCGCATTCTGGATGCGCAGCAGGTGATTGACGCGGCCCCGGATGTTATCATCGCCTCGTGGTGCGGCAAAAAGGTGCGGACCGAACGGATCGCGACCCGCGCGGGCTGGGACGCCATTCCGGCGGTGGCGCAGGGCCGAATCGTCGAGATCAAGTCGCCGCTGATCCTGCAACCGGGGCCTGCGGCCTTGACCGACGGGCTTGACGCCATTCTGACCGCCCTCTGGGGAGAGACACAATGATATTGCCACCCTCGATGATTGCCTTTCTGGAACGCGGCGGCCCTGTGCTTTGGCTGATCGCGGCGCTGTCGGTGCTGACGTTGGCGCTGATCCTGTGGAAGCTGTGGCAACTTGCCCGGCTGGGCGCATGGTCAGGCGCAGCCACGGCGGCGGCGCTGGACGACTGGGCACAAGGCAAGACCGATGAGGCCCGCGCAAAGCTGACCGGTCGCAGGTCCATTCGCGCCCGCATGGCGCTGACCGCGATGACCGCCCGCCACGACCCTGCCCTGACCGAGGCACAGGCGCGCGAGGAAACCACCGCCCATGCCCGCATTGATCTGGCTCACGCCCGCAGCGGCCTGCGCGCGCTTGAACTGATCGCCACCACCGCTCCGTTGCTGGGGCTTCTGGGCACGGTGGTCGGTATGATCGACGCCTTTCAGGCCCTGCAAGAAGCCGGAAGCCGCGCCGATCCCGCAGCCCTGGCCGGTGGCATCTGGGAGGCGCTGCTGACCACAGCCGCAGGCATGGCCGTGGCCATCCCCGCAGGCGTGGCGCTAACATGGTTCGAAAGCATCGCCGCACGGCTGCAAGGCGACATGGAAACCGCCGCGACCCGTGTCTTTACCCGAGGCCCAAAGGCCCCCTGATGTTCAGCTTTGGCCCCATACGGCCCGCCCGCAGGCCCAGCCTCACGCCGATGATCGACGTGGTGTTTCTGCTGCTTGTGTTTTTCATGCTGGCCGCACGTTTTGGCACCGACTTCGCCCTGCCCTTGCAGACAGCGGGCAGCGGGACAGAGTACACCGGTCCGCCACGTCTGGTGGGGATCGAGGCCCATGGCGTCACCCTGAACGGCGTGGCGGTTGATGACCTGCCCACCGCCCTCGCCCCATTGATGTCGGCGCCCGACGATATCGTCCTGCTGCGGGCACGCGGCGGCGCCACGGTACAGGATCTGGTCCGCGCGCTGGACGAATTGCGTGCCGCAGGTCTGACGCAGTTGATCGTGGTGGAATAGCCATGCTGGATTTCTCGCCCGTAACGCCGCCGCGCCGCGCCGCTGAAAACATCGTGCCGATGATCAACGTCGTTTTCCTGCTGCTGATCTTTTTCCTGATGAGCGCCCAGATCGCGCCGCCAGACCCCATCGATGTCACCGTGCCAGACAGCACCTCAGAGGCTGCACCGCTGGACCCCAACGCGCTCTATGTCGGGGCCGATGGCACGTTGGCTTATGCCGGTGTGACGGGCGACGCAGCGCTGGCCGCGCTGTCCGGCCACGTGGGTGTACTGCCTCTGCGTGCCGACGCGGCGCTGCCTGCGGCCAAACTGGTCGCCCTTTTGCCGAAATTGGCGGCAGCAGGGGTCGACGGGGTCGAACTGATCACGGGGGCAAAGTGATGCGCCTGATCGAAGCCGCCGTTTTCCTGTCGCTGGCTGCAGGTGCCCACGTCGGCCTGTGGGCGGCGTTTCCGGCCCCGCAAGGCGCTTCCTCGGCCGGGGATACAGGCGCGGCGGCGGCGACAGTGGCCCCAGCCTCGGCCGCGATGGCCGCCCTGGCCGAGGCGTGGGAGCAGCCCCCCGCGCCCCTCACCGAAATCGCGATGCCACAGACACAAGCGACTGTGGAGGCTGCTCCCATCCGCCCCGTGACCGACGTGCCCGCAGCCACCACGGCCCTGCCACAGGCCCCGCTATTCGACGTGACAGCCCCCGCACTGCCCACGATCCCCGAACCCATGCCCAAAGTGCAGCCGCAAACCGAAGTGGCGCAACCGGCGCAACCTGAAAAGTCGCCTCAGGTCACCCCCACGGCCCGCACCGACGCGCGCCCTGCCCCCGCAGCGCCTGACCGGTTGGCCGCTGTCACGCCAACGCCGGACCTCCCGCAATTTCAGGACACCACCGCCAGAACCTCGAAACGCCCCATGCTGCGTCCGCGCGATCTGTCCCCGCCCGCAAAGGCCAAGCCCGCCGCCAAGCCCAAGCCCGCCGCCACCGCATCGGCCCCACAAGCCAAATCGACCGCAAAGGGCAAGGCTGCCAAATCCGCAACCGCAGGCACCGGGGGCGCGGCGCAAACCCAAAGCCTGTCCACCGCCCGCGCCAACGCCCTGCAAGCACAATGGGGGGCAGCCATCCAGTCCAAGGTACGCCGCAACGCCGCATCCCCACGCGGCGCGGGTGCAGGCCGCACAAAACTGGCACTGTCCATCGCACCTTCAGGCGTGCTGCAATCGGTACGGGTGGTGGCCTCCTCTGGGAATGCGGCACTGGATAAAGCTGCGATTTCCGCCGTCAAACGCGCCCGCCGGTTTGCCCGCGCGCCAAATGGGCTGACCAAGCCCGCCTATACGTTCACCATCGCGCTGGATTTCAACGGCTGACTTGCCCCCCGCGCGCCAATGCAGTAGCGCATCGTCCATGGAACAACAGACCTCATTCCCGATCTTCGACCTGCTCATCTGGGCGGGTGCGGCGATATCGCTTATCGGCCTTGCGGGGCTGGTGTGGTGCATCATCCGCGTGGCCCGTGCCAAGCGGGCGCAACTGGACGACGAGGCCATGCGCGCCGTGTTGCAATCGGTGGTGCCGCTGAACCTGGGCGCGCTGTTTGTTTCGGCCTTTGGTCTGATGCTGGTCGTATTGGGTATTTTCCTCGGCTGAGGCCCGGAGCTTGCAAACCGGCGCTTGGTGTTCATATGTTGAATACACAAACGCTGGAGAGTCCCATGTTTCACCCAGATGTCACAGCTTTTTTCGATCAGGCCACCAACACCGTCAGCTATGTGGTCAAGGACCCTGCGGGCCGCGCCTGTGCGGTGGTCGACTCGGTGCTGGATTTCGACCATGCGGCCGGACGTACATCCACCGCCAGCGCCGACCGGATCATCACACATATCCGCGAACATGACCTTGAATGCCAGTGGATCCTGGAAAGCCATGTGCACGCCGATCACCTGTCGGCGGCGCCCTACATCCAGGAGCGCATCGGCGGCAAGATCGGCATCGGCAAGAACATCACCGTGGTGCAGAACACATTCGGCAAGGTCTTTAACGAAGGCACCGAATTCCAGCGCGACGGATCGCAGTTTGACCAGTTGTTCGCAGATGGCGACAGTTTTCACATCGGACAGATGCGCGGCGATGTGATGCACACGCCGGGGCACACGCCCGCCTGCCTGACTTACGTGATCGGCGATGCGGCCTTTGTGGGCGATACGCTGTTCATGCCCGATTTCGGTACCGCGCGGTGCGACTTTCCGGGTGGGTCGGCCACCGACCTATACGCCTCGATCCAGCGCATTCTGTCGCTGCCCGACCAGACCCGCATTTTCGTGGGCCACGATTACAAGGCACCGGGGCGCGAGGATTTCGCATGGGAAACCACCGTCGCCGAGGAAAAAGCCGCCAACGTCCACATTGGCGGTGGTGTGGGATGCGCCGATTTCGTGCAACTGCGCCAGGACCGCGATGCCACGCTGGGCATGCCCAAGCTGATCCTGCCATCATTGCAGGTGAACATGCGCGCAGGTCACCTGCCACCAGCGGACGACAACGGCGACGTGATGCTGAAAATTCCGGTCAACAAACTTTGAGAGCTAAGGATCTTATATGGAAGTCTCTTGGCTTTGGGGCCTATTCGGCGGGCTGATCATCGGCACCGCAGCATCGATCTTACTGCTTGGCAACGGGCGGATCATGGGCGCGTCCGGCATTCTGGGCGGGCTTCTGGACGGCACCGCACGGCGTGGCTGGGCCGAGGCTGTCGCCTTTGTCGCAGCACTGATCGCGGTGCCTGCGCTGTTTCATTATCTGGGCACGGCCCGCGTCGAAACCCATGCCACCGCCTCGCCGGTGCTGCTGATCGCGGGCGGTCTGGCCGTTGGCTTGGGCACGCGGCTGGCAAACGGCTGCACCTCGGGGCACGGGGTCTGCGGGATCTCGCGGCTGAGTATCCGCGGCATCATCGCCACGCTGATCTACATCGGCGCAGGGGTGGCCACCGTGGCCGGCCTGCGCGCCCTGATGGGAGGCTTGTAGGATGCGGCTGTTCATTGCCATCGTCGCGGGGGGGCTGTTCGGGCTGGGGCTGCATCTGTCCGGGATGACCGACACCAACCGCGTGCAGGGATTTCTGGACATCTTCGGCGCATGGGACCCGACGCTGGCCTTTGTCATGGGCGGCGCGATTGTACCCATGGCGGTGGCATGGCGGCTGACCCTGGGCCGCAAGCCACTGGCCGGCAGCATGTTCCCGCCCCGCCCCTCGACCGAGATCACCCGCAGGCTGGTGATCGGGTCGGTGTTGTTCGGCATTGGCTGGGGGCTGGTTGGTCTGTGCCCCGGGCCTGCGATGGCCTCGCTGGGGTATGGCGGTATCCCGGGAGTGGTGTTTCTGGTGGCGATGATGGTTGGCATGGCGGCAGCACCCCGCGTCAGTCAGATACTGGACAGACGGACGGCATCGGCCTAGACCTGCGCTATGGATATTCGTCAAATCACCCCCGCCTATTTCGTATCGCCGCAGATTGATCCGGCAGACCTGCCCGCCATCGCCGAGGCAGGCTTTACCCGTGTGATCTGCAACCGGCCCGACGCGGAAAACCCGCCCAGCCATCAGGCAGACGCGATGGCCGTCGCGGCGCAAGAGGCGGGGCTGGATTTCAAGGTTTTGCCGCTGACGCATCAGACGATGACCCCCGATAATATCGCGGCGCAAATGGGCTTTGTCGCCGATGCGCCGGGCAAGGTTCTGGCCTATTGCGCCTCGGGCACCCGATGCACGGTGATCTGGGCGCTGGGTCAGGCAGGCACGCAAAGCGTCGATGACATTCTGGAGACCGCCCGCAAGGGTGGCTATGATCTCGAAGGTCTGCGGCCTACGCTGACAGCGATGTCCGGGGCCTGAGAGCAACCTGTCCAGCGATCCAGACGGTCGGTCAGGCCGATTTGATTTCTGGCAGGTCACCCAGATCGGGCAGGTCCGCGAGATCCGGAAGATCGTCAAGCTCTGGCAAGGCGTTCAGGTCCGGCATGTCGTCCATCGGCGGCAACGGCATATCCTCGATCTCCGATGGAAGAGCCACAGGCATGGTGTCCGGCATCTCCATCTGGCCCATGTCGGTCATGTCCGGCACCCCGCCCTGTCCCATGTCAATCCGCGCCACGGCAGGCATTTCAACATCGGGTTGGTCGGACAGCCGGCGTTGGGGCTGCTTGGCATGGGCCGGTTCGCGGTCAATCTTCAACGCGCGCTGACCATCCACCTGTCCCAGCGTCCCCGTTCCCAGACATTTGCCCGACTGCGCCATGATCCGCGTCGCAGGAAAGGTGCCGGGCGGGAGCAGGACCGTGTCACCGGGCGCCAGCCTGGTCAGGTCCGACAGGTTCATCCGCACATGGCACAGTTGCACCATCAGCTCCGCCTCAAGGTGCATCACGACATCGGTCATATTGCGCGGACTACTGTCAGCCTCCCCTTCCTCGTCGCTGCCGTCCAGTCCGCCGCCGTCTGGATCATGTGTTGCCACCAGCGGCAGAAACAGCACCAGATCGCCCTGACGCACGCCCTTGGCCAGGTCCAACGTCAGACGGATCACGCGATACTCTGCATCTTCCAGTGCCATCCCCACCAAACGCGGCTCTTCCGAACGGGCACCAAAGGTAAAACCGCGCAACAGCAACCGATCGGCCTCGTCTTCGACTGCGGCCGATGCCTTGTCGAACAGCGCGTCCAGCAACGGCGCGCACATGGCCGCATCTGTCACCGTCATCGCACGCGGCGCGCCTGCCGATGGCACCACGCGCCCCATCGTCTGTTGCTGGATCACCCCGCCGACCAGCGCCGCGTCGATCATTGCAGCCCCCACACGCCCCTGTGGGCCGTCCAGAAGGACCAACAGGTTGGCCGCATCCATCATGTCGATGCACACCTCCTGGCTGCGGTCCTCGACCAGCAGGCCAATTGCCTGAATCGCCATGTCAAAGACATCCAGTCCCACCTTGGCAATCGACAGGCGCATCGCTTTGGCCACGGTCACCGACCGTGCCTGATGCTGCTGTTGTCCTGCCGCCGTCTTGCGACGCAGAACCGAAGGAGTCGGATCGCTTGCGCTCATGGCACCCCTGCCCTGGATGTGGATTACTCCGTCCTAGCGCAATAATGGTTACCATTGGCTTTAGATGCATGCCGCGCGTAAGGCCTGTCGATTACTGACCTGCCAACACCTGGCGGCGCGGGATCTGCACCACAAAGACGTTTCCAGCCGCCTGTGGGACATGGGTGATGTCGCCACCCAACCGCGCCATGATCTCGCGGCAGATCGCCAGCCCCAGCCCGGCACCGGACCCGTCGCCCTCGGCCACGCGCGCGAATTTTTCAAAGATCAACGCACGCGCAGCGTCGGGGATCGGCGTGCCGTTGTCCCGAAACTCGACCGCCAGCCGCTTCGCATCGGCGTGCACCGAAATCTCCAGATGCGGTGCGGCCGCGCGGCAATATTTCTGGGCGTTGGTGATCAGGTTGATGAACACCTGCCCCAACCGGTCCAGATCGGTGGTCACCATCGTGTCCCCGGCCACGTTATCGCGCGTGACCCGCAGGCGTCCGTCACCGCTGGCCTGTGCCGTGATCACGGCATGGTCCAGGACCGCCTCCAGCGGTCCGGTGGCCGAATTCAGACTGACCTGACCGTTCTCCAGCACGCTGAGGTCCAGCAGATCATCCAGAAGCCGGGTCAGACGGATCGCCTCGACGTGAATGATCGAGGCATATTTCGTCTTCTCGGCAACGCTCAGCCCCTCTGCATCGCGCATGATTTCTGAAAAGGCGCGGATCGAGGTCATCGGCGTGCGCAGCTCGTGGCTGATCTGCCCCAGAAAGGCATCCTTTTGCACCGAAAGCTGCGTCAGCTTTTCATTGGCCTCGCGCAGCTGACCTGCGGTGCGGCTCAACTCGGCGGATTTCGCTTCAAGCTGACTGGAATATTCCAGCATCTGCGCGGATTCGTCCGCCACCGCCAGCAGATCTTCTACCGAAACCGAGGCCGCGCCGACCATCTGGCTGACCATCGCATGTGCGGTGGCGGTGCCCACAGAGGCAGACAGTTCTCGTTCCAACCGCTCCAGAAACGCAGGGGTCGGTTCGGGCAGATGGCCGGTCATCCCCTGTTCGCGCGCTGCCGTGCGAAACAGCGCCTGCGCTTCGGAGGCGCCAAGGATGCGCTGCGCCATGATCATCAGGTCCTCCGAGGCCGCAACCGACGCGTGCCAGCCCCGCGCCTGCCCCGAATGATCAAAGACGTTGACGAATTGCGCGCCTTGCAGCCGCTCCAGTGGTTTGGGGAAGGTCAACAACGACACCACGATGAACACGCACGTGTTCATCAACAGCGACCAGAACACCGCGTGCACGGTCGGGTCCATGCCGTCGATCCCGAAAAACGCATAGGGGCGCAGCCAGTTGATGCCAAAAGGGCCGACCTCGAAGAAGGACGCAGGCAGCACCGCGTCCTGACCAAAGCTGGGCAACAGCGACGCATAGACCCAGATCGCGAACCCCAGGCACAGACCCGACAATGCCCCCAACCGGGTCGCGCCCCGCCAAAAGATGCCGCCCAGCATCGCAGGCAGGAACTGTGCCACGCCTGCGAATGAAATCAGGCCGATGGCCGCCAGTGCGCCGCTGCCGCCGGACAAGACGTAATAGACATAACCCAGCGCGATGATCAGCAGGATCGACAGCCGCCGCGCCAGCAGGATCACGTTGCGCACATCCCCCGACATGCTGGCACCGCCGGACTTGAGGCTGAGGTAGATGGGCATGACCACATGGTTTGACACCATCGTCGACAGCGCCAGCGTGGCCACGATCACCATCGACGTGGCCGAGGAAAATCCACCCAGAAACGACAGCACGGCAAGGCCGGTCTGCCCCTGCGCCAGCGGCACGCTGACCACGAACAGATCCGGGTTCGACCCCGCAGGCAGCAGGTTCAGGCCAACCACGGCGATGGGCACCACGAAAAGGCTCATCAGCAGCAGGTAGACAGGAAAGGCCCAGCTGGCGATCTGCACATGGCGTTCGTCGTCATTTTCAACCACCAAAACCTGAAACATGCGCGGCAGGCACAGGAACGCCGCCGCCGACAGCACGGTCAGCGCGGCCCAGCGGCTGCGGTCCAGCTCCCATGTGCCCAGCGCGCTGGCGTCGATGCGTTCCATCATCGGGCCGATGCCGCCCGCAATGCCCCAGACCACAAAAATGCCCACGGCCAATAGCGCGACCAGTTTGACCACCGCTTCGACGGCAATGGCGATGACCACGCCGTCGTGACGTTCGTTGGCATTCAGGTTGCGGGTGCCGAACAGGACGGTAAAGACGGCCAGCCCTCCGGCAACCCAGAATCCCGCAGAAAGTGGGTTCAACCCGTTCAGTCCCTCGGCGTCCGGCGGTCCCGAGAAGATTGACAAGGCCAGCGTCACGGATTGCAGTTGAAGCGCGATGTAGGGCGTCACGCCGACCACGGCCATAAGCGTGACGATGATGGCGAGCGTGTTCGACTTGCCATAGCGGGCCGAGATCAGGTCAGCGACCGAAGTCACCCGTTGGCTGCGCCCGATGCGCACCAGCTTGCGCAAGACCCACCACCAGCCGATCATCACAAGCGACGGTCCAAGGTAGATGGTCACGTATTCCATCCCCGAGCGCGCGGCATAGCCAACAGCTCCGTAGAAGGTCCAGGCGGTGCAATAAATCGACAGCGACAGCGTGTAGACCAGCGGCGTGCGCAACCAGCCGCTGCGCCCGCGCACGGCGGCACGCTCGGCGGCAAAGGCCACGGCAAAGAGAAATGCCACATAGACCAGACTGACGCCGACCAGCAGGTTCAGCGACGCCATCAGGGATCACCCGCCGGTGGCTCCGTTCCCTCGTCCACCTTGCGTTTCAATCCGCGCCAAAGCCCGAAACTGAGCCCGATCAGCAGGCACCAGACGCCAAAGACATAATAGATGGCCGCGGACATTGTGACGTGCCCGGTCTCGTCCCGCGTCGGCCACAGCACCGGCACCATCCACAGCAGCATCCCCAGCACCGGCAACAACCGTTGCGCGTCCTGCAAACGGCGGCGGCGATAGCTGCGCCGTTCCAGGAACACCGGAGAGGACGGCCCGCGCGCCATCGCCTAGGCCCGCACCAGATCGCGCACGGCGTTCAACACTTCGGCGTTCGAGAACGGCTTGGTCATGAACCGGTTGACCCCTGCCCGTTCCGCCAGATCACGGTCGCGCGACTGGCCCCGTGCGGTCAACATCAGCACCGGCAGGCCCGCGAAATCGGGCAAGGCGCGCAGTTCGGTCAAAATCTCGATGCCGCTTTTGCCCGGCAGCATATAGTCCAGCACCACCAGATCGGGCCGCGCATCGCGGATCGCCGAAACGGCAGTGGCCCCATCCGAATGTGTGCCCACCTTCCAGCCGTCGCGCGTCAGCAAAAAGCGCATGGCCTCGATGATATTCACTTCGTCTTCGACCAGCAGTACGTGCTTGTCCATTGGTGTCCATTCCTCCCCGAACGGCCCCCGTCGCACTTTTGTGCCACGTCGCCGCGCGGCAGTGCTGCGCGCGGCGCTCCTTTTATTCACAGACTATTGATCGAAAAGCATGGCCTGTCAAAAGCCTGCGCTCAGGATAGACGGTTCGCGCCGGCCTGCGCAGGCCTCGCGCGGGCAGATACGGCAGGTGGCACCCACCGGGCGGCCAGCGTTCTGGCCGTGATCCGGGGCGTTGACCGGCAGGATCAGCATGGTCGCATGCACAAGGGGCGGTGCATTATACTGGGCAGGCCCCACAGGCTCGGCCACGGCAAAGCAGTCAAAGGATGCCACGTTGCGGCCCTGCTGCTGAACCCGTTCGCGCAGCACCTGCCCCGGGTGCTGCAAGACCTGAAACAGCGGCCAAAGCGGGCAACAGGCCCCGAACCGCGGGATCGAGAAACCTTCGACCGGACGCCGGAACACCAGGCTGCCCGCACGGTCACAGACAACCAGCCCGCGCGGTGTGCCCGGTTGGGCTGCCAGCCTTCGCAGAATGCGCGCCACCGACACGCCGAATTCCTGCGCCAGCGCCACCGGATCAATGCCGATGTGTTTGATCGCCTCGGACAGCACCGCACGGCTGACCGCACGGGCGTCAGCCTCGATCTGACCCAGAACCTGTCGCGCCAGATGCTGTGCCGCGACCGACACCAGTTGCGGGGCCCGGGCCAGCACGGCGTCAACCGTTTGCGTGCCGGCCTCCAGCCCCTCAAAGTTGTGCCCATGCGCTTCGAGAAAGACATCGACCTCTTCCTGCGGCGAGACATGGGCCGTCTCCTGGGGGTTCGCATCCAGGTAGGTCACGAGGGCCTTGGCACTGTCTGCCAGACGACGGCTGTCCTGATCAATATTGGCGTGAAACCGTGCCTGCCAGTCGGGCGAAATGCTGGTGTCATCGGCCAGAATCGACGCGGTCGACCGGATCGCGGCAGCAGTCGACAGAACCTCGTGCATCGAGGTGGCCAGTTGCGGATCATGGGTCAGCCGGTCGCTGAGGGTTTCTACCGTGCGTTCCAACGAAAGCACACGGCGGTGCGCCCCGGCCAGCACTTCGGCCCAGCCGGGAAAGCGGCCTGCGAACTCCTCGACCCGCTCAACCTCGGCCACGCCCAGCCCCCCATCATTGGCCGCCTCGCGCAGCGCCGCGATCAATGCGGCCTCGGCCCCTTCGGTCAGCGCCGACGGCTCGACGCCCAGCACATGTGCGATGTTCAAGAGCAGTTTGCCGCCGATTCTGCGGCGATTGTGCTCGATCAGGTTGAGATAGCTGGCCGAGATTCCGGCCTGTTGCGCCAGATCAGCCTGTTTCAGACCTGCAATCACCCGCCGCTCGCGGATGCGACTGCCGGTCAACGAGTCCCTGTTCATCATCCGCCCCCATCTCTTTGTTGCGCCTTATCAAGGGCTTTCTGCAACGCGACATAAGAATCTTTACATCGTGTTAATGATTTCTGTTCATTTGTTTACAAAATAATCGTGAATTTCAAGGGGGTTATTGCGAAGTTTTCCAAAAGCAGGCGATAACATATTTGCACAGCGCATCAACAGGCGTGGTGCATGCGCTGCGTGCGGACGGAGGAGTCGGCGGGGCGCAATTCAACAACTGGGAGGATTTCATGTCCAATTCGAACTTTACACGTCGCGGCGTGCTCAAGACCGGCACAATCGCCGGGGCGGGCCTTGCGCTGCCGACGTATCTGAGTGCGGCCAGCCACGCAGGCTTTACCAACGCGCCGACCGGCGACACGGTCACGCTGGGCTTTAACGTGCCCCAATCCGGCCCCTATGCCGATGAAGGCGCGGACGAACTGCGTGCATTCGAGCTGGCCGTAGAACACCTGAACGGTGAAGGCGACGGCGGGATGCTCAGCACTTTCTCGTCCAAGGTTCTGGACGGCACGGGTATCCTGGGCAAGAAGGTCAACTTTGTCACTGGCGACACACAAACCAAATCGGACGCTGCGCGCGCATCGGCCAAGTCGATGATCGAAAAAGACGGCGCGATCATGATCTCGGGCGGCTCGTCCTCTGGCGTGGCTGTGGCTGTGCAAGGTCTGTGCCAGGAAGCTGGCGTGATCTTCATGGCGGGTCTGACCCACTCGAACGACACCACCGGCAAAGACAAGAAAGCCAACGGTTTCCGCCACTTCTTTAACGCGTATATGTCCGCCGCTGCCCTCGCCCCCGTGCTTGAGCAGCTTTATGGCACGGATCGCCGCGCTTATCACCTGACGGCCGACTATACATGGGGCTGGACGCAGGAAGAATCGATTGCAGCCGCGACCGAGGCTTTGGGCTGGGACACAGTCGAAAAAGTGCGCACGCCGCTCGCCGCAACCGACTTCTCGTCCTATATCGCGCCGGTCCTGAACTCGGGTGCCGATGTTCTGGTTCTGAACCACTACGGCGGGAACATGGTCAACTCGCTGACCAACGCCGTTCAGTTCGGCCTGCGTGAAAAGCAAGCCAACGGCAAGAACTTTGAAATCGTCGTGCCGCTCTATTCCGAGCTGATGGCCAAGGGTGCAGGCAAGAACATCGCCGGCATCGTGGGTTCGCAAAACTGGGACTGGAAGCTGGAGAACGAAAAAGGCGACCGCTACACGGGCACCAACGCTTTCGTCAAATCCTTCGGCGAAAAATACGGCTTCCCGCCCAGCCAGGCGGCCCAGACCTGCTATGCGCAGACGCTGCTGTATGCTGACGCGGTCACCCGTGCCGGTTCGTTCAACCCCTGCGCCGTTGTCGAAGCCCTGGAAGGCTTTGAGTTCGACGGATTGGGCAACGGCCCGACCCTGTACCGTGCCGGCGACCACCAGTGCTTTAAGGACGTCGTTGTCGTGCGCGGCAAGGAAAACCCCGAGAACGAATTCGATCTCGTGGAAATCGTCGAAGTCACACCGACCGAGCAGGTTACCTATCCCGTCGACCACCCGATGTTCTCGGGCGGCGCACTGGGATCGTGCAACCCCGGCGCCTAAGACCGCTCAACGCGCGGGGCGGGCAACCGCCTGCCCCGCGTCACCCTGCCCCGCAAGAGGGCAGTTTTCCTGTATAATCAAACGAGTGGGACGATGGATCAGATAATCCTTCAATTTCTCAACGGTTTGGACAAGGGCTCTGCTTATGCATTGATCGCCCTGGGCCTGACCCTGATCTTTGGCACGCTGGGTGTGGTCAACTTTGCCCACGGGGCGCTGTTCATGATCGGTGCCTTTTGCGCCGTCACCCTGCAACGTATCCTGACCCTGTCCACCATCGTCGAGGACCCGACAAAGACCGATTTCCTGGGAAATCCTGCCAAGATCAGCACGCCCTATGTCGAAAGCTGGTTCGGCCCCGAGGTCGGGGCGACCCTGATCGACTGGTCGGTGCCGCTGGCGATACTCTTTGCCATTCCGATCATGGTCGCCATCGGTTTCATCATGGAACGCGGCCTGATCAAACATTTCTACAAACGCCCCCATGCCGACCAGATCCTTGTCACCTTTGGTCTGGCCATCGTGCTGCAAGAGGTGATCAAGGCGTTTTACGGGGCCAACCCGATCCCCACAGGTGCGCCCGAGGCGTTTCGCGGGTCGTTCGATTTCGGGGTGCTGATCGGATTTGATCCCAATGCGATCATCTACCCCTACTGGCGCATGGTCTATTTTGCCTTTGCTGCCGTCATCATCGGTGCGGTTTTTGCATTCCTGCAATTCACCACCTTCGGCATGGTGGTGCGTGCAGGCATGGCCGACCGCGAAACCGTGGGCCTTTTGGGCATCAACATCGACCGCCGCTTTACCATCATGTTCGGCATAGCCGCCGCCGTGGCAGGGCTCGCGGGGGTCATGTACGCGCCCATCAACTCGCCCAATTATCACATGGGCATGGATTTCCTTGTGCTCAGCTTTGTCGTGGTTGTCGTCGGCGGCATGGGGTCGCTGCCCGGTGCCGTGCTGGCCGGTTTCCTGCTGGGCATCCTCGAAGCCTTTGCCTCGATGAACGAGGTCAAGGCAATCGTGCCCGGTATCGACCAGATCATCATCTATGTTGTGGCGATCATCATCATTCTCGCCCGCCCCCGTGGCCTGATGGGCCGTCGTGGCGTGATGGAGGAGTAAGACATGCTTGGACTGACCAAAAAAGACTTTACCCTGTTCATGGTGGTTCTGGCGATGGTGGCCTTGGCCCCCTTCATCCTGAACCCCTTCCCTCAGGGCTCCAGCCTCGCGCAGATGTTCAACGCAGGCTACCCCGACCTGATGCAACGCTTTGTGATCTTTGGCATTCTGGTGATCGGGTTCAACATCCTGTTCGGCTTGACCGGCTATCTCAGCTTCGGCCACGCGGCGTTTCTGGGTGTCGGCTCTTATTCAGCGGTGTGGATGTTCAAGCTGTTGGGCATGAACGTGATCCCCGGCATACTGTTGTCGATGGTGGTGGCGGGCATCTTTGCGCTGGCCATCGGATACGTCAGCCTGCGCCGGTCGGGCATCTATTTCTCGATCCTGACGCTGGCCTTTGCACAGATGTCGTACAACCTGGCCTATTCGGTGCTGGGAAACCCCACGTCGAACTTCAACCTGACCAATGGTGAAACCGGGCTGCAACTGCTGCTGACCGATCCGCGCGTGCTGGGCCAGTCGACCACTGCGGACGGATCGCTGCCGGTGACCAACTTTTTTGGCATCGCCATGCGCGACAGCTACGAACTGCGGTTGGGCGACTGGCTGTTCACCTTCAACGCCGGCTACTACCTGTGCGGCATCATCATGCTGATCTCTTTCTATATCTCGATCCGCATCTTCCGCTCGCCCTTTGGGATGATGCTGCGGGCGGTGAAGTCGAACCAGCAGCGGATGAACTACACCGGGCTGAACACCAAGCCCTACACGCTGGCAGCCTTTGTCATTTCTGGTATCTATGCTGGTCTGGCCGGCGGATTGCTGTCGTCGATGGACCCGCTGGCGGGTGCCGAACGGATGCACTGGACCGCCTCGGGCGAGATCGTGATCATGGCGATCCTGGGCGGTGTCGGCACATTGATCGGACCGATCCTGGGAGCAGGGTTCAACGAGTATTTCAAGAACATCCTGAGCAAGATCAACGACGGGGTGCTGCATCAATGGCTGGGCTTCCTGCCTGACGGCGTCGAGGATTTCCTGGTCACCATCATTCACCCCTTCGTGGGCAAGGGCTGGCACCTGACGCTGGGACTGTTGTTCATGGTCGTCATCATCTTCCTGCCCGGCGGGCTGGTCGAGGGCGGCAAACGTCTGGGACGCATGATCTTTGGCAACCCCAAACGTTCGACCGCCGAGGCCGAAGCCGACGCTGCCGAACAACGCAACACTGCTGCCGAATAAAGGAGAGAAACAATGGGTATTCTCGAAGTCAAAAATGTCGGCAAGCGCTTTGGCGGGTTGCAGGCGCTGGGGGACGTGAACCTGAGCATCGCGGAAAACAGCGTTCACGCCATCATCGGCCCCAACGGCGCAGGCAAGTCGACGCTGCTGAACTGCCTGGTGGGCAAGCTGATCCCCGACACCGGGTCCGTATTGTTTGACGGGCAATCCGTGCTGGGGCGCAAACCCTATGAAATCAACCAGATGGGCATCAGCCGCGTGTTCCAGACACCCGAGATCTTTGGCGATCTGACGGTGATGGAAAATATGATGATCCCCTGCTTTGCCAAGCGCGACGGATCATTCGGGCTGAATGCGATGACCAACATGCTGAACGACCGCGATATCGTGAACCGCGCCGAACATATGCTGGAAGAGATGAACATGGTCGACAAACGCCATATGCATTCCGCTTCCCTGTCGCGTGGTGACAAGCGACGGTTGGAGATCGGGATGTGCCTGTCTCAGGAACCCCGTCTGCTTTTGCTGGATGAACCCACCGCCGGCATGGCGCGGGCCGACACGAACAACACCATCGACCTGCTGAAACAGATCAAGGACGAGCGCGACATCACCATCGCGATCATCGAACACGACATGCACGTGGTGTTCTCTCTGGCCGAGCGGATCACCGTGCTGGCGCAGGGCACACCGCTGGTCGAAGACACACCCGACAACATCAAGGGGCACCCCAAGGTGCGCGAAGCCTACCTTGGCGAAACCCAGGCAGCATAAGGACGGGCCGGATGAACACACAACCCGACTTCTCGAAGAACGCCAACCACGCGGCAACTGCCCCGGCCTTTCTGTCGGTCTGGGACGTGCACGCCTATTACGGCGAAAGCTATATCGTGCAAGGCGTCAGCTTTAACGTCCACGAGGGCGAAATCCTGGCCCTGCTGGGCCGCAACGGGGCGGGCAAAACCTCGACCCTGCGGTCGATTGCACGCATCGGCGACCCCGAGGTGCGCAAGGGCGAGATCTGGCTGGATCACAAACCGCTGCACAACATGTCCAGCTATGAAGCCGCGCAAGCCGGTCTGGGCCTGGTGCCCGAGGACCGCCGGATCATCCCCGGCCTGACGGTCGAGGAAAACCTGAAGCTGGCACAGATCGCACCACCGATCGGCTGGTCGATCGAGCGGCTCTATGATCTGTTTCCGCGCTTGGGCGAACGGCGGATGCAAGAGGGCGTGACCCTGTCGGGCGGCGAACAGCAGATGCTGGCGATTGCCCGCGCGCTGGCCCGCGACATCAAGGTGTTGTTGCTGGACGAACCTTACGAAGGCCTGGCGCCGGTCATCGTTGACGAAATCGAAAAGACCCTGCGCATCATCAAGGAACAGGGCATCACCACCGTGATCGTCGAACAGAACGCGGTGCGGGCGCTGAAACTGGCCGACCGCGCGGTGATTCTGGACACTGGCGGAATCGTTTTTGACGGAACCGCTGCCGAAGTGCTGGAAAACAAAGCGCTGCGCGAAGAGTATCTGGCGATCTGACCTCAGCCAATTCAACCAAGGATAGAAACCGGCCCCCTGCGGCCGGTTTTTTTATGCCTGATCACAAACGATCCCCGTCTTTGTCACTGATTTGGAAACACTTACTGTTTTCCCTAGGCCGCCACCTTAAAATAAGGCAAAATCATGGCATTGACCTGGGGGTTGAACACAATGATATTTTTATTGAAGAATTCTGCCGTCCGGCAGGGTTCTACCAACAATTTTGGGCCGTTCATCATGACGTGCACGGGGTCATGGACCCCGAAAGATGCCCTCCGTCTCCCCCTTTTCTATTCACACTCGCAAAAGGGTTAGCCCACAGATGGCACATCTTTCCTACGTTACCTTCACTCCCGGCAAGAACTTGACCGACCCGACCACGGTTACGCTTGGCTCATTTCCGTACACCGTGACTTATTTCGGCGACATCGCCACTTCGAGAACAGTGAACCAGATCGCTTACAAAGCGACCCTTACCAGCGACGCCTCGATCACCGGCGGGTTCTTTGGACAAGGTGACGGCGACGCGGCCTTTTTCATGGAAACAGGGGCAGCCAACTACGGCGACCTCGATATGATCGGCCAGGGCGAGCACTATCTGAACAATCTTGGACTGATCAGCGGCGACGTCACCTTGGGCAACAGCAGTGACCTGATCGACAACTATGGCAGCATCGGCGGCGACGTGCGCATGGGCGGTGGTGACGATTACTTCCAGAACTTCGCAACCGATACAATGCGCGGTGACGTGGCTGGCACCCTGCGCATGGGAAGCGGCGATGACCGCGTTTTGAACGCGGGCACGCTGGACCGTGTGTTCCTGGGCGACGGCAACGATTTCTACAGCGCGGTGCAGGACGATCTGAGCAGCGACAACTACGACAACCCGGCGGTTTTTGCCTCGGAAGTGCGCGGCGGCAACGGCAATGACGTGATGTACGGCGGCGTAAACAACGACGTGTTCATGGGTGGCCAGGGCCGTGACGTCCTGAACGGTCACGGTGGCAACGATACGCTGATGGGCGGCAACAACAAGGACGTGCTGCGCGGTGGCGACGGCAATGACACGCTGTACGGTGACGGCGGCAAGGACCGCCTGTACGGGGGCAACGGCAACGACGCCCTGTTCGGCGGCACCGGCGAGGATCAGATCGACGGTGGACGCGGCAACGACACTCTCAGCGGTGGATCGGGCAGCGATGTCTTTATCTTTGCCGGCAACAGCGGCGCCGATATCATCACCGATTTCGACGCTGTGCGCGATGTGGTCAGCCTACCCGGCGGATTGAATGACGGTCTGCCTGCGTTCAGCGATGCCGATGTACTGGCGCACCTGACCTATACAGGGGGCAATGCCGTACTGGACCTGTCGGGTCTCTACCAGGACCTTGGGTTGGGCGGCATGAGCGGCTTTAGCAACGCCGACGGTATCACCGTGACCTTCCTTGACGTACAGCCGGGCGAACTGACCGGAGACAACTTCATGACGCCGGGCGACGTACTCCTCGTCGCCTAAGGCCTTTGGGCTGGGATTATCTGGGTTGCGGGCGCTGTGTCACAACGGCGCCCGCAACCGCGTTTGAAGCCCGCGCCATTGACCGTCCTGAACCCGTCCGCAACCTTGCCAACGACCGCGTCGCCACCCCGCAGCCACGCGCACAACGATGGCATGCAGGCGCACATGCACCAAACCGGCAAAGCCATGCTTTCCAATGGGGTACATCTGGCCTATAACCCGACCCCAGAACAGGGGGCGTTCAACGCCCCTGACAAGAGGTCGAGGACGACAATGACAAAGAACAAACACGACGACGACGTGGCCTTTATCAAGGCGCTGGCCGAACTCCTGCGCGAAAACGATCTGACAGAGCTTCAGGTCAAACGCGACTATGCCGAAGACGACAGCCTGAACGTGCGCGTCACACGCGAACACCCGCCCGTCGCAGGTTATGCGCCCGCACCGGCCCAGATTTCCGCGGCCCCGGCTGCTGCCGCGCCTGCCGCTGCCGCAGCGGCCGCCCCCGCCGCCAATGAAGATCCCGCAGATCACCCCGGCGCGGTCACCTCGCCCATGGTTGGCACCGTCTATATGCAAGCCGAACCCGGCGCGCCCGCGTTCATCTCGGTCGGTGCCACCGTCGCCGAAGGCGACACGCTGCTGATCGTCGAGGCTATGAAAACCATGAACCACATTCCGGCCCCCCGCGCCGGCACTGTCAAGCGTATCCTGGTGGATGATGGCGCGGCGGTCGAATTTGGCGCACCGCTTGTGATCCTGGAATAAGGATCTGACAATGTTCAATAAAATCCTGATTGCCAACCGCGGAGAGATCGCCCTGCGCGTCATCCGTGCGTGCCGTGAAATGGGCATCGGCAGCGTTGCGGTCCATTCGACCGCCGACAGCGACGCGATGCACGTGCGCATGGCCGACGAAAGCGTGTGCATCGGCCCACCGTCGTCGACACAGTCCTATCTGTCGATCCCGTCGATCATCGCCGCCTGCGAGATTACCGGAGCGGAGGCGATTCACCCTGGCTATGGTTTCCTGTCCGAAAACGCTGCCTTTGTGCAGATCATTCAGGACCACGACCTGACCTTTATCGGCCCCACAGCCGACCATATCCGTGTCATGGGTGACAAAATCACCGCCAAGGACACGATGAAAAAGCTGGGTGTTCCTTGCGTTCCCGGCTCGGAGGGTGGCGTCGACACGCTGGAAGACGCCAAGCGTATCGGTGCCGAAATGGGCTATCCGGTCATCATCAAGGCAACTGCCGGCGGTGGTGGCAAGGGCATGAAAGTCGCCGGGTCCGCCGCCGAGATGGAACGCGCTTTCATGACCGCCCGCGCCGAAGGCAAATCGAACTTTGGCAACGACGAAGTCTATATCGAGAAATACCTGACCACGCCCCGCCACATCGAAATTCAGGTGTTCGGCGACGGCAAGGGCAACGCGGTGCACCTGGGTGAACGCGACTGTTCGCTGCAACGGCGCCACCAGAAGGTGTTCGAAGAGGCCCCCGGCCCCACCATCACCCAGGAAGAACGCGACCGCATCGGCAAGATCTGTGCCGACGCCTGTGCCAACATCAACTATATCGGTGCGGGCACAATCGAGTTTCTCTATGAGAACGGCGAGTTCTATTTCATCGAGATGAACACCCGCCTTCAGGTGGAACACCCTGTGACCGAAGGGATTTTCGGCGTCGACCTGGTGCGCGAACAAATCCGCGTGGCTGCAGGCTTGCCGATGTCTTTCACTCAGGACGACCTGAAGATCAACGGACACGCCATCGAAGTGCGCATCAACGCCGAGCGTCTGCCCAACTTTTCCCCCTGTCCGGGCCGGATCACGCAGTACCACGCGCCCGGCGGTTTGGGGGTGCGGATGGATTCGGCGCTGTACGACGGCTATTCGATCCCGCCCTATTACGACAGCCTGATCGGCAAGCTGATCGTACATGGCCGTGACCGGCCCGAAGCACTGGCACGTCTGCGCCGCGCCTTGGGCGAGCTGATCGTGGACGGTGTGGACACCACAATCCCGTTGTTCGATGCACTGCTGCAAGAGCCGGACATCCATTCGGGCAATTACAACATTCACTGGCTGGAACACTGGCTGGAGACGCATCTGCAGCCTGCATAATGAATCTCACACCCGAGATTCTCTTGCACGGGTACAGCATCGGGGTCTTTCCGATGGCCGAACACCGCGACGACCCGGACATCTTCTGGGTCGA
This sequence comes from Pseudosulfitobacter pseudonitzschiae, assembly GCF_900129395.1. GTDB lineage: Bacteria > Pseudomonadota > Alphaproteobacteria > Rhodobacterales > Rhodobacteraceae > Pseudosulfitobacter > Pseudosulfitobacter pseudonitzschiae. The sequence continues at coordinate 195,615 of NZ_FQVP01000005.1, read as the reverse complement.
TCCGCGCAAACGCGGGTTGATGCCGCTGGACGGGTTTCATATGTCCCGCAGCCTTGCCCGCGCGATGCGCCGCAGCGACTGGCGCGTCGCAATCAATGCCGATTTCCTGGGCACGGTCGATGCCTGCGCCGACCGCGCCGAGACATGGATAAACGCCGAGATTCGCAGTCTTTACAATGCGTTGTTCCAGATGGGTCACGCCCATTCCTTTGAACTGTACGAAGGTGAGGAACTGGTGGGGGGCCTGTACGGTGTGACGCTGGGCACGGCGTTTTTTGGCGAAAGCATGTTCTCGCGGCGCACCAATGCGTCAAAGATGGCCTTGGGCGCTTGTGTCGATCACCTGCAACGTTGCGGCTTTACTCTGTTCGACACACAGTTTCTGACCGACCATCTGGCGTCACTGGGCGGGATCGAAGTCTCGCGCGCGGAATATCACAAGATGTTGACAAAGGCATTAACGGGTCAGGCCAGCTTTACAGAGCTGCCCCCCGCATCGCTTCAATCGGTGGTACAGCGCAGCACCCAGACGTCGTAGCGCGGGTGTTCCATCGCGCTCAGCGCAGGGGATGAGGCGATCATCCAGCCGGAAAAGATCACGCCCTCGCGGCCCTGCTGGCTGATTTCAAGCGAGGCATAGGCATCGCCTGCCGGATTGCCTGCCGGATAGCGGCATTCGCGCAGCACGATGTTCAGGCGGCCGAATTGCACGCTTTGACCTGCGGCCACTTCCATATCGGTGACATGACCGTTGAACGTGTCCAGCCCGCGCAAAACAGCGCCCCGGGCGGTTGCTGTCTCTTGCGCCGCCGCGGGCAGCACAAAGGCTGCAAGGCATACCGCTGCAAGCAGATGTTTCACTCGGATGCTCCGTCGCTGTCGCCGCCGCCGCCGACAAACTTCAACAGCAGGGAAATCAGGGACACGGCCCCTTGGGTATCGGTGAACTGATCGCCGGGCTCAAAGAAAAACGGCGATCCACCGGGGACGATTTCAACGAAGTTTCCGCCCAGCAACCCTTCGGAGCTGATCACGATGGCGCTGTCGTCGGGGATCTCGATGGTTTTGGCCACATCGACGGTGGTATCGGCGCGAAAGGTCTCAGGGTTCAGGGCAACGCCTGACACGGTGCCCACCTTGACCCCCGCCAGACGCACGTCGGTGCCGACACTGACACCTTCAAGGCTGCGAAAGCTGGCATGCAGCGGATAGCTGTCCCCGCCCGAACGAAGGCCCGCCGCCTGAGCGGCATAAATGCCAAAGGCAACCGCGGCGGCCAGAACAACGCCGCCCACCAGAACTTCTGTTGTGTTTTCGGCCATTTATTCGGGGCTCCACGCCTCGTAGTCGCTGCGGTCCGCCGGCTGAACGCGCCGGATCGACCCTGCGGGCGCATAGGCCATCGCGGTGCCTGTCAGGTTTTCCTGATGCGGCTTTTCCCATGGCTTGTGCACCAGCGGTCTGTCTGTGGGCGTTTCGCTCCACGTATGGTGCAGCCAACCGTGCCAGTTGGGATCAATCCGAGAAGCCTCTGCTTCGCCGTTGAAGATCACCCAACGTTTGCTGTCGTCGGCGTTGCGGTAAAAAATATTGCCCTCAGCATCTTCGCCGACCTTGGTGCCCTTGCGCCAGGTGAACAGCTGCGTGTTCAGGGTTTGCCCGTTCCACCACGTCACCGCGCGCAACATTGATTTGAGAATACCCATTTCGGCCTCCGAAAGCTTTGTCTCGTCTATGCCCCATCGCGCGCACAAGGTCCAGTGGACAGGTGCGCGCGCGGGAGTTTTCGGGCGGTTAGGCGCCCGCCAGCGCCGTCACTTCGATCTCGATCAGGTACTTCGGGTCGATCAGACCGCATTCGATCATCGTGGCTGCGGGCGGGTTGTCGCCAAATGTCTTTTGCAGCACTGGCCAGCACGCCTCGAAATCGGCGGCGTTGGGCAGCATGTAAGTCACCCGAACCGCGTTCTCGAACCCGCTGCCCGCTTCGCTCAGCGCCTTGCCGATGATCTCGAGCGCGCTGGCGCATTGGTCCTCGACCGTGTCGCCCTGCCCCACTGTGCCTGCCACATGGACAAAGCCGCCCGCGACCACGGCGCGGCAATAGCCGATCTTGGCCTCGAATGCGCCGCCCGAATGTATCCGTTTGATTGTCATTTCATTTCTCTCTGTTGCCACAAAAAAGGCGGCGCTTGCGCACCGCCTATTTCCATTCACCAAGGCATAGGCCTTAACCCGCTGTTGCCGGGGCTTTTTCCGCGTCGGCATGAATCATCAACGGTGCGGCGTCGGAATTCACCGCCTCTTCGTTGACGACCACTTCGGTCACGCTGTCCAGACCCGGAAGTTCGAACATCGTATCCAGCAGGATATCCTCAAGGATCGACCGCAGGCCGCGTGCACCGGTTTTGCGTTGGATCGCACGTTTGGCAATCGCGGTCAGCGCATCATCGGTAAAGGTCAGCACCGTGTCTTCGATCTCGAACAGGCGTTGATACTGTTTGACCAGCGCGTTCTTGGGCTGGGTCAGGATGGTGACAAGCGCGTCTTCGTCCAGATCCTCCAGCGTTGCCAGAACCGGCAGACGGCCAACGAATTCCGGGATCAGACCGAATTTCAGCAGATCCTCGGGCTCGAGGTCGGTAAAAATTTCACCCACGCCCCGTTCGTCGTTGTCACGCACATCCGCACCAAAGCCCATGGCCGACCCTTTGCCGCGAGCGGCAATGATCCGGTCCAGACCGGCAAAGGCCCCGCCACAGATGAACAGGATGTTCGTGGTGTCCACTTGCAGGAACTCTTGCTGCGGATGCTTGCGCCCGCCCTGCGGCGGCACCGAGGCAACAGTACCTTCCATCAGTTTCAGCAACGCCTGCTGCACGCCCTCGCCAGACACGTCGCGGGTGATCGACGGGTTTTCAGACTTGCGCGTGATCTTGTCGACCTCGTCGATATAGACGATGCCGCGCTGCGCGCGTTCGACGTTGTATTCGCTGGATTGCAGCAGCTTGAGGATGATGTTTTCCACGTCCTCGCCCACGTAACCGGCTTCGGTCAGTGTGGTCGCATCTGCCATCGTGAACGGCACATCCAGAATCCGCGCCAGCGTCTGCGCCAGCAGCGTCTTGCCACAGCCCGTGGGACCGATCAGCAGGATGTTCGATTTCGACAGCTCGATGTCGCCGCCCTTTTGTGCGTGGTTCAAGCGTTTGTAGTGGTTGTGCACAGCCACCGACAACACACGCTTGGCCATCGCCTGACCGATCACGTAATCGTCCAGCACCCCACAAATGTCGCGTGGCGTGGGGACACCGTCGGTCGACTTCAGCCCGCTTGCCTTGGTCTCTTCGCGGATGATGTCCATGCACAGTTCGACGCATTCATCACAGATGAACACCGTCGGCCCCGCAATCAGTTTGCGGACCTCGTGCTGGCTCTTGCCGCAAAAACTGCAATAAAGCGTATTTTTGCTGTCGCCGCCTGAATTGTTCGCCATGTCCACCCTTTCAGGTTTTGCCGTTTATCACTGGTGCACCCGATGGCGCAGCAGCCTGTTTCGCGAATGTTAGGGGCCAGTTTAGGCCAGCCCCTGACCGTCCACAATGTCAAAATGCCCGTTTGCCTAACGCCAGCACACGGGCACCCTTTCCGATCACTTGGCGTCGTCTTTGGCCTCTTCGGCCTTTTCGCGATTCTCAACGATCTCGTCGATCAGGCCCCAGTCCTTGGCCTCATCCGGCGACATGAAGTTGTCACGCTCAAGTGCGGCCTCGACCTTTTCCAGGGTCTGGCCAGTGTGACGCACGTAAATCTCGTTCAGGCGCGTCTTCAACTTTTGAGTTTCCTGCGCGTGAATCATGATGTCGGTCGCCTGACCCTGATAGCCACCCGACGGCTGGTGCACCATCACGCGGCTGTTGGGCAGCGAGAAACGCATGCCCGCGGCACCCGCCGTCAGCAGCAACGACCCCATCGAGGCCGCCTGCCCGATGACCAGCGTGCTGACCTTGGGTTTGATGTACTGCATGGTGTCGTAGATCGACAGACCGGACGTCACAACGCCGCCGGGGCTGTTGATATACATGCTGATTTCCTTGCTGGGGTTCTCCGCCTCAAGGTGCAGCAACTGAGCAACGATCAGCGACGACATGCCGTCATGCACCGGACCGGACAGGAAAATGATCCGTTCCTTCAACAGGCGCGAGAAGATGTCATAGGCGCGTTCGCCGCGGCTTGTCTGCTCCACCACCATGGGGACCAGCGTGTTCATATATGTATCAATGGGATCGTGCATGGGTTCCTGCCTCGTCAGCCTTTGCGGGACCATACCTGCAAAGGTGTTACCCGAGTCTTAGTATCGCCATTTCCGACCTGCAACCCCGCGGCCCGTCAAAACCTATGGCAATCCCCTCTGATGCAGGGCTGTGCGCCCTCATCTTGCGCAGGAAATACCTCTGGTCATGCGATTGAAAACAACCTGCGCAATGTCATGACGCCGTTACACTTTTGCGGCATCCGGTGCGCAATTCATCAGCCCATGTGAGGACAGCCCCCAATGAATCGCCGCAGCATCATCAACGCCCCCGACATCGGCAACAAGGCCGAGGCCTTTGAGGCCTTCGACGACATCCCGACAAACCCCAACCTCAGCCGCACCATCGGTGACGTGATCGCCGCGCGCTATTCGCGCCGCGACATCCTGCGCGGCACGTTGGGTGTGACCGCCACGACCGCCCTGTTCGGGAGCGCCGCGATGATGGCGCCCACCCCGGCCGATGCTGCCGCCGGTTCGCGTTATGTGTTTGACGAAGTTGCCTGGGGCAATGATGCCACCCACCACATCGCCGAAGGCTATGACGCCGACGTGTTGCTGCGCTGGGGTGATCCGATCACAGCCGACGCGCCCGAATTCGACGTGATGAACCAGACCGCCGCCGCGCAATTGCAGCAATTCGGCTACAACAACGACTATGTCGGCTTTACCCCGCTGGACGGAAACCCTGACCGCGGCCTGCTGTGCGTGAACCACGAATACACCAACGAAGAGGTCATGTTCCCCGGCCTTGGCCGTCAGGACAATGTCGATTTCGCAGGCATGACGCCAGAACTGATCGATATCGAAATGGCGGCCCACGGCGGCACAGTGGTCGAGATCGCCCGGAACAGCGATGGCAAATGGGAACTGGTGCGCGACAGCAAGTACAACCGCCGCATCACACCACTGAACACCAAGATGACCCTCGACGGTCCCGCCGCAGGTCATGCGCGTATGCAGACCAACGCCGACCCCGAAGGCATGACCGTGATGGGCACCGTCAACAACTGCGCCGGCGGCATGACACCTTGGGGCACCTATCTGATGGCCGAGGAAAACTTTCACGGCTATTTCTGGACCGACAAGCTGGACGCCGAAGGCAACCCCGACATCTCCGAACACCCCGAGGCCGCAAAACTGAAGCGCTATGGCGTGCCGGGCCGCTGGTACGCCTGGGGCAAGTACCACGACCATTGGAACATCGACCTTGAGCCGCAGGAACCCAACCGCTGGGGCTGGATCGTCGAGGTTGATCCGCGCAACCCCGACGCGATGCCGATCAAACACACCGCATTGGGGCGCTTCCGCCATGAAGGCGCCGAAACCTGCGTTTCTGAAGACGGCAAGCTGGTGGTTTACTGCGGCGACGACAACCGCTTTGATTATCAATACAAATATGTCTCGAACGGCACCGTGACTGGCGACGAGACTTTCGGCTCCTCGCTGATGTCCGACGGCACGCTTTACGTGGCGCGCTTTGACGAAGACGGCACGATCACATGGCTGCCTCTGGTCCATGGCACCGGTCCGCTGACCGCCGAGAACGGCTTTGACAGCCAGGCCGACGTGATGATCGACACCCGTCTGGCCGCCGATGCACTGGGTGCCACGCCGATGGACCGCCCCGAAGACGCGCAACCGCGCGGCGACGGCACCGCCTATATCATGCTGACCAACAACTCGAAGCGCACAGCCGACCAGGTCAACGCGGCCAACCCGCGTGCCGAAAGCAGCTTTGGCCACATCATCGAGATCAAGGAAGACGGCGGCCTGCATTCGGCCACGACCGGCACCTGGTCGATCCTGGTGAAATGCGGTGACCCTGCGGTGACCGAGGTGGGCGCACAGTGGAACCCCGACACCTCGGAAAACGGCTGGTTCGGCTCGCCGGACAACGCCGCCATCGACGCCGACGGCCGTCTGTGGATTTCGACCGACCAGGGGTCGGGCTGGGGCAAGACCGGCAAATCCGACGGGCTCTATGCACTGGAAACCGAAGGCGAAGCGCGCGGCACGTCAAAGCTGTTCTTCCGCTGCCCCGTGGGCGGCGAGCTGTGCGGGCCATACTTTACCGATGAGATGGACACGCTGTTCCTGGCCGTCCAGCACCCCGGCACAGACGGCACCAAGGATCTCGTCGGGTTCGAGCGCGACTCGACCTTCGAAGATCCCGCCACCCGTTGGCCCGATTTCGATCCGGCCATGCCGCCGCGTCCTTCGGTGCTGGTGGTCACAAAAAAAGGCGGCGGTAAAATCGCCACCTGAACCAATTCCAAGCAATCTCTTTTCAGTACAGTTCAGACCTCGCCCCTCACAGGGCGGGGTCTTTTTCCCTCTTCATCTTGCCAGATAAACTCCGGGGGAGGCGCGCAGCGGCGGGGGCGGCGCCCCCCAAACCCGCCCTCAGTCTTGCAGGCACTCTGCCAGTGATGTCGCCAAACCGCGCAAAACATCACCGTAAAGTGCAGGCCCGGGTTCCAGCGATGCACCCAACGGGTCCGCCACACCCGTCTTTGCAGCCCCCACCGCCGTGACCAAACCTGCGTTGAATTGCGGTTCGGACAGGACACAGGTGGCTCCGGCATCAGCGATCATGTCGCGAATCTCGGCCACCCTAGCAGCGCCTGCAGGCTGTGCGTCGCCACCACTGAGCGATCCGGTTGCCGACATGTTAAAGCTGCGTTCAAAATACTGGTAGGCATCGTGATAAACGACAAATGGCTGTCCTCGGACGGGTTCGAGAATCGTGTTGATCTCGGCTGTCAGCCCCGCAAGAGCTGCAGCGCCATCACGGGCATTGGTCTCGTAGGCCAGCGCGTTGTCGGGATCGAGCGCACCCAGAACAACGGAAATTTCCAGCATCCAGAGGGCCGCGTTTTCAGGGGCCAGCCACGCATGCGGGTCCAGAGTATGATCCACCTGACTTCCATGCGCTTCAGAGGCGTGCGCGTGATCTTCGTGATCGTGACCATCGTGATCGTGGCCATCGTGATCGTGGCCATCGTGGTCATGTCCCGCATGGTCTTCGTGATCCGAATGGCCTTCCTCTTCGTCACCATGGTGGTGACCCAGGAAACCGCCGCCTTCGCGGATCTTCAACTTCAGCACCTGCGGCACATCCATCAGCACCAGCTGCGACGCCTCGCCAGCCAGCGCATCCAGCGGCCCCTCAAGCCACGGCGTCAGACCGGGACCGACCCAGATCACCGCATCCGCTTCCGACAGGCTGCGCGCCTGCGACGGACGCAGCGCATAACCGTGGGGCGAGGCCCCCGGCGGCACGATCAGTTCGGGCGTGCCTACACCCTTCATCACCTGTGCGACCAAAGCGTGCACGGGGGCGATGTCCACCGCCACACGCGGCGCGTCCGCCATCGCTGCAGTTGCGCTGAACACTAGGGCCAACCCTATTTTTCTGATCATGACAGTCTCTCCGGTGTAAAATCGAGGCCTTGCTATTTGTTATGCTATAACATATCAACCCACAAAACGACGGAGATTTCCCTTATGCCTGCCATCGGTTTTCACCGCCACGATCACGCCGCCTGTATCGACACCTCGATCGCAGCCGCCGAACGCCACTGTGCCGCGCACAAGCTGAAACTGACGCCGGTGCGTCGCCGTGCGCTGGAAATCCTGCTGCGGGAACACCGCGCGCTGGGGGCTTATGACCTGCTGGGGCATCTGGCAGAGGATGGGCTTGGCTCGCAACCCCCTGTCGCCTATCGCGCGCTGGATTTTCTGACCTCGGCCGGATTTGCCCACAAGATCGAGCGTCTGAATGCCTATATCGCCTGCGCCCATCTTGGGTCGGATCACGCACCGGCCTTCCTGATCTGCCGGTCCTGCAAATCCGTGGCCGAAGCCGAAACCGAAATGGCCCGTGGCCGACTGGGCGACGCCGCCCGCGACACCGGGTTCAAGATCGAACGCACCGTGATCGAGGCTGAGGGGCTGTGCCCCGACTGTCAGGACGCCGCTGCGTGAGCCCGCTGATCGAAACGCGCGGCATGACGCTGGCACAGGGTGGCACGCCCGTTCTGCGTCACGTCGATTTCGCCATCAACGCGGGCGAGATTGTGACCATCGTCGGACCGAACGGGTCCGGGAAGTCCACGCTGCTCAAGGGGTTGATCGGCGCGCTGACGCCCGTGTCAGGGACCGTCACCCGCGCGCCCGACCTGTCCATCGGCTATGTCCCGCAAAGCCTGCACATTGACCCGACACTGCCGCTGACCGTGCAGCGTTTCATGAACCTGCCACGCCGCAGCAAACCGCAGGCGGTGGCCGAGGCCCTGCGCCACGCTGGCCTGCCCGATCTGGGCAGCGCGCAGATGTCCGAGCTTTCGGGCGGCCAGTTCCAGCGTGTGCTGCTGGCGCGTGCGCTGCTGATGCGGCCCAACCTGCTGATATTGGACGAAGCGACCCAAGGCCTCGATCAACCCGGCTCTGCCGCCTTTTACCGCCAGATCGAAGAGGTCCGCGCAGATTTGGGCTGTGCCGTTCTGATGGTCAGCCACGACCTGCACGTGGTCATGGCCGCGTCTGATAGGGTGTTGTGCGTCAACGGGCACATCTGCTGCGAAGGCACGCCAGAGGTGGTGCGCGACGCGCCGGAATATCGCGCGCTGTTCGGTTCCGGCACCCAAGGCGCGCTGGCGCTGTACCGGCACGAACACAACCATGATCATGGACATGATCACCACGACCACGAAGGCCACACCCATGCTGGATGATTTTGCCCTGCGCGCCGCCCTCGCGGGCATCGGTGTCGCCCTAGCTGCCGCCCCGCTTGGCTGTTTCGTGGTCTGGCGACGCATGGCCTATTTCGGGGATGCCACATCGCACGCGGCGCTTTTGGGCGTGGCACTGGCACTGACCTTTCAGGGGCCGGTGCTGTTGGGCGTTCTGGTCGTCGCGCTGCTGATGGCGCTGGCGGTCAGCACCCTGTCCGGGCGCGGGCTGGGCGAGGATACGTTGCTGGGCGTCATGGCCCATGCCGCCCTTGCGCTGGGGCTGGTTGCGGTGTCGCTCCTGCAGGGGGTACGCGTGGACCTTATGGCCTATCTCTTCGGCGACATTCTGGCCGTGACCAAATCCGATCTGGCGCTGATCTGGAGTGGCGCTGTTCTGGTCATCGCCCTGCTGACCTGGCGCTGGACCGCGCTGTTGTCGGCCACGCTGAACCCGGATCTCGCGCGGGCCAGCGGTATCAACCCGCGCCGCGAGCAACTAGTGCTGACGCTGACGCTGGCCATCACCGTGGCCTGTGCGATCAAGGTTGTCGGCGCGCTGCTGATTGCCGCCCTGCTGATCATTCCAGCGGCTGCAGCACGGCCCCTGGCGCGCACGCCCGAAGCCATGGCAGCTATTGCCGCAGGCATCGGGGCATTCTCCGCTCTGGGCGGATTGGGCGCATCCTTTCAATGGGATACGCCCACAGGTCCCAGCATCGTCAGCGTGGCCGCAGGTGCCTTTGTGCTGACCTCACTGCTGCGCAGCGCCATCAAAGCTCGGCGGTAGCTTCAATCTCCAGCAAGGCCTCATCCTCGACCAGCGCGTCGATCACCACCATGGTCATCGCCGGAAAGTTCCGCCCCAACACCTCGCGGTACACCGCACCGACCTCGGCCTGATGCGCCAGGTAATCGGCCTTGTCGGTGACATACCACGTCAGCCGCACGATGTCGGCACAGGTGCCGCCCGCCGTTTCGACCACGGTGCGGATGTTGGTCAGCGCCTGGCGCATCTGGCCGATGAAATCATGCGCTTCGAACACCTGCTCGGCAGTCCAGCCGATCTGTCCGCCCACATAAAGCGTGCCGGACTTGGTCAGAACGCCGTTGGCGTAGCCCTTGGCAGGTTTCCAGCCGTCGGGTTGAATGATGCGATGGGCCATAAGCCACCTCCGTAAATATGAACGTCAGACGCCCAGGAATTTATCTGCAATTTCATGGTCCAGCGCGGCCATATCACCACGCCACACCGAAATGCCACGTTCAAGAATAACAGCGCGATCTGCGATTTGACGCAGTTCGGCCAGCGATTTGTCGACCACCAGCAGGGCAAGCCCTGTCTCGGATTTCAATGTGCGCACAGCGGCCCAGATTTCCTGCCGCACCACGGGTGCCAACCCTTCCGTGGCCTCGTCCAGCATCAGCAGGCGCGGGTTGGTCATCAACGCGCGACCAATGGCCAGCATCTGCTGCTCGCCCCCGGACAGCGACGACGAAAGCTGGTCCTGTCGCTCCTCCAGGCGCGGGAACAGCGCGGTCACCCGCGCCATGTCCCAATGCCCGGACCGCGCGGCCGCGATCAGGTTTTCGCGCACCGTCAGGTTGGCAAAGCACCGCCGCCCCTCGGGCACCAGACCCAGCCCGGCCCGGGCCGCCTTGTGCGGGGCCAAGCTGCCAATGTCGCGGCCCTCCAGCTTTACGCTGCCGGATTTGTGTTTCAGCAGACGGCTGATCACCTTGATCGTCGAGGATTTGCCCATGCCGTTGCGCCCCATCAGGGCCACGACCTCGCCTTCGGCCACGTCCAGATCAACGCCAAACAGTGCCTGCGACGGTCCGTAAGAGGCCTGCACCTGTTCCAGTTCCAGCAAGCTCATGCCACATCCTCCTCGCCCAGATAGGCGGTGCGTACCAGCGGATCAGCGCGAATTTCGTCCGCCGTGCCGGTGGCAATGATCTTGCCATAGACCAGCACGCTGATCCGGTCGGCCAAGGCAAAGACCGCGTCCATATCATGTTCCACCAGCAGGATCGGCGCTTCGCGGCGCAACCCGTCAAGGAAGGTGGTCATACGTTTCGAGCCCGACGCGCCAAGCCCCGCCATAGGTTCGTCCATCACGAAGGCATGGGGTTTCAGCGTCAGCGCCACCGCCACCTCAAGCAACCGCCGCTGGCCGTGGCTCAGCTCTGCCGTGCGGGTCGCGGCATGATCGGCCAGCCCCACGCGCTCCAGCGCCGCCTGCGCCTGTGCCACCAACGCGGCATCGCGCATCACCGGGCGCAGGAACCGCCAGACTGATCCGGCCCGCCCCAGCGCGCCCAGCACCGCGTTTTGCAGCACCGTCGCCTCCATCGCCAGCGACGAGATCTGGAACGTCCGTCCCAGCCCCGCCTGCGCCCGCGCCTGCGTGCTCAGAGCCGTTACGTCCTGCCCCTTGAACCACACGCGGCCCGCGTCCGGCGTCACCCCGCCCGCGATCTGCTTGATCAGCGTCGATTTTCCGGCCCCGTTCGGCCCGATCAGCGCGTGAATTTCACCGGGCAACAGCGTCAGCGTCACCCCGTCCGTGGCCTGCAAGGCACCAAAGGCCTTGTACAGCCCGTCGATATGCAACAGCGGTTCAGTCATGGGCCACCTCCCGTCCGGCCAGCGACCCGATCAGCCCGCCGCGTGCGAACAGAACGACCACCAGCAGGATCGCCCCCACATAGATCAGCCAGAACTCGGACAGCGGCGACAGCAGGTACTCCAGCAGTACGAACAGCATCGCGCCCGCCACGGGTCCGAACAGACGCCCGACGCCGCCCAGCACGATGAACACGATGAATTCTCCCGACATCTGCCAGCTGAACATGGTCGGGCTGACGAACCGGTTGAGGTCTGCAAACAGCGCCCCAGCCAGCCCGGTCACCGCGCCCGAGATGACGAAGGCCACCAACCGCAGTCGGAATGGCCCAAGACCCACAGTTTCAACCCGCTCGGCATTCTGCCGTGCCGCACTCAGCGCCAGTCCAAAGGGGGCGCGGGCCAGGCGGCCCATCCACCACAGAACCGCCGACAGGATGACAAAGACCAGCACAAAGAATTGCATCGGGTCCAGCGTATTGAGGCCAGGAAAGCTGTTGCGCACATAGATGCTCAGGCCATCTTCACCGCCGTAGGCAGGCCAGGAAATCGCGAAGTAATAGAACATCTGCCCGAAGGCGAGCGTGATCATGATGAAGTAAACGCCCGAGGTGCGCAGCGACAGTGCCCCGATGGCCAATGCGGTCAGCGCGCTGGTGACGATTGCCACCAGCCAGATCACCGGCATCGACTTGGTCCCTTCGATCACAATCCAGCTGTCGATCATCGGGCTGTAGGTCTGCGCGTGATGGGCCAGTATCCCCATGGCATAGCCGCCGATCCCGAAAAATGCCGCATGGCCCAGGCTGACCAATCCGCCCAGCCCCAAGGCCAGGTTCAGCCCCACCGCCGCCAGCGCAAAGATCGCGGCACGGGTGATCAGCGTGATCAGGAACGGCTCGTCCATGGCAAAGGCCAGAGCGGCGGCAACCGGCATCGCCAGGTAAAGCACCGCGTTCAATATGGTTTCGCGCCGCATCTCATGCCCTCCCGTACAGGCCGGTGGGCCGGAACAGCAGAACCAGCGCCATCAGAATATAGATCGACATAGACGCCAGCGCCGACCCGATGGTCGTGGCACTGGACGGGTCCATGAACAGACCAAAAAACAGCGGCAACAACACCCCGCCCAGCGTATCGGTCAGCCCCACCAACAGCGCGCCCACAAGCGCCCCCTTGATCGAGCCGATGCCACCGATCACAATCACGACAAAGGCCAGGATCAGCACAGGTTCGCCCATGCCCACCTGCACCGATTGGATCGCGCCCACCAGTGCGCCGGCCAGACCGGCAAGAGCCGCGCCAAGGGCAAAAACGATCGTGTAAAGACGGCTGATATCGACGCCCAAGGCACCGATCATCTCGCGGTCGCTTTCGCCTGCGCGGATCTGGATGCCGATGCGGGTGCGCGCGATCAACTGAAACAGGCCAATGGCGATCAGCAGCCCGATGACGATGATCAGCAACCGGTAAGAGGGATAGAGTATGCCACCGGGCAAGCGCACCGGACCGGACAGCGCCGCCGGTACGTCCAGATACAGCGGGAACGACCCGAACAGCCAGCGCGTGCCTTCGGAAAAGATCAGGATCAGCGCAAAGGTCGCAAGCACCTGGTCCAGATGGTCACGGTCATAAAGCCTGCGGATCACCACCATCTCGATGATGCACCCCGCCAGCGCAGCAGCCGCCAGCGCCGCAGCCAAGGCCAGCGTGAACGAACCGGTCCAGCCCGCCACTGCCGCCGCTGCGAAGGCACCGATCATGTAAAGCGAACCATGCGCCAGATTGATCAGCCCCATGACCCCGAAAATCAGCGTCAGACCGGCCGCCATCAGGAACAGCATGATCCCCGATTGCAGCCCGTTCAGGACCTGTTCTATCAATAAGATTGGTGTCATCTACCACCCCTGCCCCGCGCGCCGCGACGACAAGCCTTTGGAATTAATCCGGTTTCAGGAAATTGGCCCCGGCGGCTCACCCGCCAGGGCCACGTGACTTACATCTTGCAATCAGCGCCGTAGACGTCCGTATGATCGGTCGCGGCCACGCCAACGATCTGGTTGGTGACGACATCACCTTCCTTGACGACTTCACGCATATAGATGTCCTGGATCGGATGATGGTTCGCCGCGAACGAGAACTTGCCACGCACCGACTGGAAATCCGCCTCTTCCAACGCGGCCTGGAACGCGGCTGCGTCTTTTACATCCGCCTTGGCCATGGCCGAGATCAGCAACAGCGCAGTGTCATACCCCTGGGCTGCGTAAAGCGAGGGCAGACGGCCGTATTCATCCTGAAATGCCTTCACGAAATCGGCGTTGCCGGGGACGTCCAGATCCTTGGACCAATGCGCGGTGTTCTTGACGCCCAGGGCTGCATCGCCAATCGCGCCAAGGATACCTTGGTCAAAGCTGAAAGCGGGCCCCATCACGTTCTTCTCAACACCCGATCCGGCCCACTGCTTCATGAACGAAATGCCCATGCCACCCGGCAGGAAGAAATAGACCGTGTCGGCATCCGACGCACGGATCTGCGCAATCTCGGCGGCATAGTCGGTCTGGCCCAGCTTGGTATAAACTTCGCCCACGACTTCGCCTTCGAAAGTGCGCTTGAAGCCGGTCATGCCGTCGATGCCCGCCGGATAGTTGGGCGCCATCAGGAACACCTTGCCGATGCCGTTTTCATTGGCCCAAAGCCCGCCCGCCTCGTAAAAGGCGTCGTTCTGCCATGCGACGTTGAAATACAACGGGCTGCATCCCTTGCCTGCCAGAGCCGAAGGACCGGCGTTGGGCGACAGGTAGAATTTACCCTGTGCCGTGACACTGGGCACGACGGCCATGGCCAGGTTCGACCAGATGATGCCGGTCAGCACGTCGACCTTTTCGGACTGGATCATCTTGTCGGCAAGCTGCACCGCGATGTCCGGCTTTTGCTGGTCATCCTCGACGACGATGTCCAGCATCTCATTGCCCTTGGCCGCCAGCAAAAAGCCGTCACGCACGTCAATGCCCAGACCTGCGCCGCCGCCCGAAAGGGTGGTGATCATGCCGACCTTGACCTTGCCGCCGTGCCCGTCGGCCAACGCCGCCGAGCCCGCCAGCGCCATGCAGGCCGCTGCTACCAGTGATTTGATCTTCATTTGGTCGTCTCCCTTGATGATGGGGTCATTGCGCCCCTCTTGTTTTCGTTTCTCAAAGGGTGGCCTGTTCTCAGGTCACCCGGCTGCGTTTGCGATATTGCGGGTCATCCCACAGTTTGTCACGCATCACAGTTTCAATATGCGCCACGGCAGCCAACACGTCCTCTTGGTCCAGATACAGCGGCGTAAAGCCAAAACGCATGGTGTCGGGCGCACGGAAATCCCCGATCACGCCCCGCGCGATCAGCGCCTGCATTGCGGCATACCCTTCCTCGAACCGGAACGAGACCTGACTGCCGCGCTGTTGCGCATCGCGCGGACTGGCGAGTGTGAGGGCGGGCACGCGGGCCTCTACCTCTTTGATGAACAGCTCTTGCAGGGCAATCGACGCCTTGCGCACCTCGGCCATGTCGACGCCGTCCCAGACTTCCATCGCAGCCTCGAGTGCGGCCAACTGGATGATCGGCGGCGTGCCGACGCGCATCCGCTCGATCCCGCCTGCGGGGCGGTAATCCTGGTCGAAATCAAAGGGGGCATCATGTCCCATCCACCCGGCCAGCGCCGGCTGGACACGCCCCGCCAGATCGGGGCGCACATAGATAAACGCGGGCGCGCCGGGGCCCCCGTTCAGGTATTTATACGTGCATCCCACTGCCATCTCGCAATTGCTGCCGGCCAGATCGACGGGCACCGCACCGGCGGAATGCGCCAGATCCCAGATCATCACCGCACCGCTGGCATGGGCAATCTCGGTGATCGCCTTCATGTCATGCTTGCGGCCCGTGCGGTAATCCACTTCGGTCAGCATCACGGCAGCGATGGTGTCGTCTATGGCACCGGCCACGTCCTCGGGAGCCACGGTTTTAAGTTCATAGCTCTGATCCAGCGTGTTGATCAGCCCCTGCACCATGTAAAGATCGGTGGGGAAGTTGCCGGTGTCGCTCAGGATCACCTTGCGGCCCGGCCGCATTTTCAGGGCCGAGGCGACCGCCTGATAGACCTTGATCGACAGCGTGTCGCCCATCACGACCGATCCTTCTGGTGCGCCGATCAAACGGCCCACTTTGTCGCCGATACGCGCAGGCTGCGCCATCCATCCGGCTTCGTTCCAACCCCGGATCAGCATCTGGCCCCACTCATCCGCAATCATGCCAGACACCCGCGCCTGCGCCGCCTTGGGCAGCGGGCCAAGCGAATTGCCGTCCAAGTACAGCACGCCCTCTGGCAGATCGAACATCTCTTTGCGCAGCACCATTACAACTCTCCTCTGACATGCCAAAGCTCGGGGAACAGCTCGACCTCGAGCATCTTGCGCAAATAGGCCACCCCCGAGGTGCCGCCCGTGCCCCGTTTGAACCCGATGATCCGTTCCACCGTGGTCACGTGGTTGAACCGCCAGCGCCGGAAGTAATCCTCAAGGTCCACCAGCTTTTCCGCCAGTTCGTATAATTCCCAATGGGTTGCAGGATCTTGATAAACCGTTTTCCACATATCCTGCACCGCAGGTTCAGCCGCCCAAGCCGTTTGCGAGGGGGCCGCATCGGGGGCTGCGACACCCAACCGTTCGGCCACCACCGCAAGCGCCACCTGATACAGGCTGGGCTGGGCCAACTCGGCCTCGAGCGCCGCATGCGCCTCGGAACGGTGTTCGTGCACCTTTTTCAATGCCACCTGGCGGTTGCCCAACAGATACTCGACCATCCGGTACTGATGCGACTGGAACCCGGACGAATTGCCCAAGGACGGACGAAAAGCAGTGTATTCGCTGGGCGTCATCGTGCGCAGCACATCCCACGCCCCGTTCAACTGCTCGAATATCCGCGCAACACGGGTCAACATCTTGAAAGCAGTCTGCAAATCACCCGACGCCACGCGTGCCCGCGCGGTCTGCAGTTCGTGAATCGCCAGCCGCATCCACAGTTCGGATGTCTGGTGCTGCACGATAAACAGCATCTCGTCATGCGCATCCGAGCGCGGATGCTGTGCCGTCAGGATCGCATCCAGCCCCAGATAGTCACCATAGGACATATCCTTGCTGAAATCGAGTTTCGCGCCGTGGTGCTCGGTCATTCTGTTTCCCTCAAGGCAAATCGTTGGATCTTCCCCGTCGCCGTTTTGGGCAACGCATCGACGAAACGGATGTCACGGGGGTATTTATAGGGGGCAATTGTCGCTTTAACATGGTCTTGTAGCGCTTTGATCAGATTGGCATCTTTTACAACACCCTTGCCAACAACCACATGCGCCTGAACGATCTGGCCGCGTGCCTCATCCGGTTTGGCCACCACCGCGCATTCCACCACATCCGGGTGGGACAACAGCGCCGCCTCGACCTCGGGTCCGGCGATGTTATAGCCTGCGCTGACGATCATATCGTCATTGCGCGCGGCGAAGTGCAGGTAACCGTCTTCGTCCATCGTGAAGCTGTCGCCGGTGATGTTCCAGCCGTTTTGCACGTATTCCGCCTGGCGCGCATCCGCCAGATAGCGGCATCCGGTTGGCCCCTGCACCGCCAGCCGCCCCACCGTACCGCGCGGCACTTCCACGCCGTCAGCGTCCACGACCCTGGCCCGATATCCCGTAACCGGCTTGCCCGTACAGGCAGGGCGATGATCGTCAAAGCGGTTCGAGATGAAGATATGCAACATCTCGGTCGCACCGATTCCGTCCAGCATCGGCTTGCCGGTTTTGGCCATCCATTCGTCATAGACCGGCGCGGGCAGCGTTTCACCCGCCGACACGGCCGCCCGAAGGCTGCTCAGGTCCGCGCCCTCATCCATCGCGCGCAGCATGGCGCGATAGGCGGTGGGCGCGGTAAAGCAGACAGTCGCGCGGTATTTTTCAATGATCTCAATCATGTTCGGCGGTGACGCCGTTTCCAGCAAAGTCGCCGCAGCACCGAACCGCAGCGGGAAAATCGCCAGCCCGCCCAGACCGAAGGTAAACGCCAAGGGTGGCGAACCGACAAAGACATCCTCGGGCACCACACCCAGAACCTCGCGCGCATAACCGTCGGCAATCATCAGCAGATCGCGGTGAAAATGCATCGTCGCCTTGGGGCTGCCGGTGGTGCCGCTGGTGAACCCTAACAGCGCCACATCGTCCCGACCGGTCTGCACCGCGTCGAACCTGACCGGTTTTTCCAAGGCCAGCCGGTCCAATTCGGCCTCGTGGTTCGAGGTGCCGTCAAATCCGGTCACGCTGGTCAAGAAATCCGAACCTTCCGCGCAGGTCATCAGCTCGTCCATCAGGCGCGTGTCACACAGCGCATGGCTGATCTGCGCCTTGTCCACAATTGCGCGCAACTCGCCCGCGCGCAGCATGGGCATGGTGTTCACCACCACCGCACCCGCCTTGGTCGCCGCCAGCCAGCAGGCCACCATCGCAGGGTTATTCGCAGATCGGATAAGCACGCGATTACCGGGCTTTACACCCAGATCCTCAACCAACACATGGGCCAACCGGTTGGTCCAATCCGACATCTCTTTATAGGTCCGCCGCCGCCCGTTCCCGATCAATGCGGTGTGGTCGCCAAATCCTTTCGCCACCATCTCGTCGGTCAGGGCGACACCCACATTGAGAACCTCGGGATAGTCGAACCCGTCCATCGCAAATTCCGGCCACTGATCCTGTGGCGGCAGGTTGTCGCGCGAAAACGTATCCAGATGTGCTGTCGGTCCCAACATCATTTTTCTCCTGCAAAATTCGCCAAGGTCTGCCGTGCGATCACAACCTTTTGCACATCCGACGCCCCCTCGTAGATGCGCAAGGCGCGGATCTCGCGGTACAGGCTTTCCACCATGTGACCGCTGCGGACCCCGTCGCCGCCGTGCAGTTGCACCGCCGCATCAATCACCTTCTGCGCCTGATCGGTGGCAAACAGCTTGGCCATGGCAGCCTCGCGCGTCACCCGTGGTGCGCCTGAATCCTTGGTCCAGGCCGCCCGGTAGATCAGCAAGGCCGAGGCATCGACATCCAGCGCCATTTCGGCAATGTGCCCCTGAACCAATTGCAATTCTGCCAGCGCCGCACCCTGCACTTGCCGGGTTGTGACCCGCTCCAATGCCTCGTCCAGCGCGCGCCGGGCAAAACCCAAAGCCGCCGCCGCCACGGTCGAGCGGAAAACAT
The DNA here is from genome assembly GCF_900129395.1 of Pseudosulfitobacter pseudonitzschiae. Classification (GTDB taxonomy): domain Bacteria; phylum Pseudomonadota; class Alphaproteobacteria; order Rhodobacterales; family Rhodobacteraceae; genus Pseudosulfitobacter; species Pseudosulfitobacter pseudonitzschiae. The sequence continues at coordinate 176,671 of NZ_FQVP01000005.1, read as the reverse complement.
CCAGAACCGACATCGCGATGCCAAATCCCTTGCCCCGCTCGCCCAAAAGGGCCGATGCAGGCACGCGACAATCCTTGAACGTCAGCGTCGCCAGTGGGTGCGGGGCGATCACCTGCAACCGCTCGGTGATCTCCAGACCGGGCGTATCCGCAGGCACGACAAAGGCCGACAGCCCCCGCGCGCCGGGCGCGTCCTCGGACCGGGCAAAGACGGTATAAACATCGGCAATGCCGCCATTGCTGATCCAGGTCTTTTGCCCGTTCAGCACAAATTCGTCGCCGTCCAGCACCGCTGACATTGTGGAATTCGCCACGTCAGACCCCGATTGCGGCTCTGTCAGGGCAAAGGCGGAAATCGCCTGCCCCGTCCGCGTCAGCGGCAACCAGACCTCTTTCTGTGCTTCGGTCCCGAACAACGAAATCGCTCCCGTCCCCAGCCCCTGCATCGCGAAGGCAAAGTCGGCCAGCCCGTCATGCCGCGCCAGTGTTTCGCGGATCAGGCACAGCGTGCGCACATCCAAATCGCCGCCTGTGTGTTGCAACCATCCCGCATCCCCCAGCGCCGCCACCAACGCGTGGCACGCACCGTCAACGTCGGCGTGATCCACCGGCAGGTGCGCCGCACACCACGCATCCAGATCATCGGCCAACGCCTTGTGACGGGCGTCGAAAAACGGCCAGTTCAGGAACGTACGGTCAGACATGGTCACAAGCCCTTCTTCTCTGGTTCATAAAATCACCGCCGGAGGTGCCCATCCTCAATCTCCCTCGAAAACGGGGCGTTCCTTGGCGACAAAAGCGCGGTAGGCGCGTTCGAAATCCGTCGTCTGCATGCAAATCGCCTGTGCCTGCGCTTCGGCCTCGATCGCCTGATCCAGCGACATCGACCATTCCTGCGCCAGCATGGTCTTGGTCATCATATGGGCAAAGTTCGGACCCGCCGCGATTTGCACCGCCAACGCGCGCGCCTCTGCCTCCAGCGCATCAGCATCGACGAGGCGGTTGAAAAATCCCCATTTTTCACCTTCCTCTGCGCTCATCGAGCGGCCCGTATACAGCAGCTCCGCCGCCCGACCCTGACCGATAATACGGGGCAGCATCGCGCAAGCGCCCATGTCACAGCCCGCGAGTCCCACGCGGGTGAACAGAAACGCGGTCTTGGCCTCGGGCGTGCCGATCCGCAGATCCGACGCCATGGCAATGATCGCCCCCGCACCCACACAGATGCCGTCAATGGCGGCAATCACCGGCTTGCCGCACCCCAGAATGGCCTTGACCAGATCACCGGTCATACGTGTGAACCGCAGCAGTTCCTTCATGTTCATGTTGGTCAAAGGACCAATGATATCATGCACATCCCCTCCAGAGCTGAAGTTACCCCCATTCGAGGCAAAGACCACCGCGTGCACGTCATCCGCATAATGCAGATCGCGGAACCAATCGCGCAGCTCGGCGTAGCTGTCGAAGGTCAGCGGGTTCTTCCGCTCGGGTCGGCTGAGCCGCACCGTGGCGATGCCCTCGGCGATCTCGCATTCGAAATGGGTTACGTCAGAGCGCATTGGTCATCTCCTCTTGGTCTTGTGTTTCGGCCAGACGCAGCAGGCGCGCGGCCAGTGTCCGGGCCTCCTCTGCGGTGAAGTCGCCAAGCATGTCATTGATCCAGCCTTCATGTGCCTCGGCCTGGCGGGAGAACTCGGCCTGTCCGTCAGCAGTCAGGCGCACCACCATCGCGCGGCGGTCGCCCGGCACCGGAATGCGTTCGGCCAGCCCTTCGGCGGTCAGCCGGTCCACGATGCCGGTGACATTGCCGTTCGAGACACGCAGCACGCCGGACAGGGCGCTCATCTTCAACCCCTCGGGGTGGCGTGACAGGGCTGCCATCATGTCAAAGCGCGGCAAGGTCGTTTCAAACTCGCGGCGCAGCGCCTCGCGCAGACGCGCCTCAATGCCGCGTGTGACCTTCAGCAGGCGCAACCACAGGCGCAGGCGATCCTTTGCGTTGGTCATATCTCGCCGCCCGAGACGGACAACGTGTGACCATTCACCATCGACGCGCCTTCAGAAGCCAGGAAGGTCACAGCCGCGACGACTTCCTCCACGGTGATCATCCGGCGCATCGGGTTTCCCGACGTGATGCGCGCCGTGGCTTCGTCCAGGCTGATGTTGAACCGCGCGGCAACGCCTTCTGCCGCCGCCTGCCCCATGGGCGTATCCACGAAGCCGGGGCAGACCGCGTTACAGGTGATGCCGTCACGTGCAACCTCGGTCGCCAGCGCACGCACCAGCCCGACCACACCATGTTTCGCTGACACGTAGGCCGAGATGTTCGGCCCCCCCTGCAGCCCTGCGGTCGAGGCGATGGCAATCAGCCGCCCGCCGCGCGTCATCGTTTGCAGTGCCGCGCGGAAGGTCAGGAAAGTGCCCGTCAGGTTGACATCCACCGTGCCCTTGAACACATCCAGCGGCATATCGCGCAGTTTCATCGACTTGCCCGCGCCCGCGTTGGCGATCACCACGTCGTAGGGTTTGGAAAACAGCGCATTGACCGATGCCTCGTCCGTCACATCGCAGGTCAGGCAGGTCATGCCGCGCCCGCCGTCGGTCTCTTGCAGCGCATCCATCCGGCGGCCCGCGACGGTCACCGCGTCGCCTGCATCGGCCATCGCCTGCGCAATCCCGCGCCCGATGCCCGAACCGCCCCCCGTGATCAAAACCTGTCTCATACCCGTTCCTCTGTCTCTGCAGCGCGGTCGGCCAGCCGCCAAAGCTGATCCCGTCCCGGGCCATATGGTCGCGGCCAGGCGGCCTGTCTGTCACCGATCCGCGCAGCTTCGCGCAGGGTCCAGTAGGGATCGGCCAGATGCGGCCGTGCAAGGCAGACCAGATCGGCGCGCCCCGCCATTAGGATCGAATTGACGTGATCGGCCTCGTAGATGTTGCCGACGGCCATGGTTGCGACGCCTGCATCGTTGCGGATGCGGTCGGACATGGGGGTCTGGAACATGCGACCATAGACGGGGCGGGCTTCGGTGCTGGTCTGGCCTGCGCTTACGTCGATGATGTCAGCACCTGCGGCGGTAAAGGCACGGGCGATGTCGACGGCCTCTTCGGGGGTCACGCCCATGTCATGCCAGTCGGTCGACGAAATCCGCACCGCCATCGGCTTGGCTGCAGGCCACACGGCACGCATGGCCTCAAAGACTTCCAACGGATAGCGCAGACGATTTTCAAGCGACCCGCCGTATTCATCGTCGCGCACATTCGACAACGGCGAGATGAAGGACGAGATCAGATAGCCGTGTGCCGCATGCAGTTCGATCATGTCAAAGCCTGCACGCTCGGCCATTTCCGCCGCCGCTACAAACTGGTCCCGAACGGTATCCATATCATCGCGCGACATTGCGCGCGGCATGGCATTGCGGTCGGACCATGGCAGAGCGCTGGCCGAGATCAGCGGCCAGTTGCCCGCAGGCAGCGGCGCGTCCATCGTTTCCCAACCCACTTGCGTCGATCCCTTTCGGCCCGCGTGGCCGATCTGGCAACAGATTGCGGCGTCGGTTTCGCTGTGGACGAAATCCACCAGCCGCTTCCATGCTGTCTCGTGTTCAGGCGCATAGAGGCCCGGGCAACCCGGCGTGATCCGGCCATCCGCCGACACGCAAGTCATCTCGGTATAGACCAGCCCCGCGCCGCCCTTGGCCCGCTCGCCATAATGGATCAGGTGCCAGTCGGTCGGGCAGCCGTCCACCGCCTTGTACTGCGCCATGGGAGAGACAACGATACGGTTGGCCAGCGTCAGTTCCCGCAGGCGGAACGGCGCAAACATGGGCGCCCGGGGCGCGTTGGTTGGCGCGGCACCGGCCTGCGCCATGAACCACCCTTCCGCATCGGCCAGCCATTTCGGGTCGCGTTCACGCAGGTTCTCGTGGCTGATCCGCTGCGACCGCGTCAGCATCGAATAGTTCAGCTGCACCGGGTCCATGTCCAGATAACGTTCCACATCCTCGAACCATTCCAGCGAGTTGCGGGCCGCCGATTGCAGGCGCAGCACTTCCAGACGGCGGGCGGCCTCGTAATCGACGAATGCCTTTCCAAGGTCCGGCTCGTTCACCACCGCCTCGGCCAGCTTGGCCGCCGATTCCAGCGCCAGTTTGGTCCCCGATCCGATCGAGAAATGCGCCGTGGCCGAGGCATCGCCCAGCAGCACGACATTCTCGTGATGCCAGGTTTCGCACAGCACACGGGGAAACTTGATCCAGGCCGAGCCGCGCACGTGATTGGCATTGGACATCAGCGCATGGCCATCCAGATGCGCCGCAAAGATGCGCTCGCAGGTGGCAATGCTTTCCTCTTTGCTCATGTGCTCAAAGCCGAAAGCGTCATAGGTCGCCTGCGAACATTCAACGATGAAGGTCGCCGTGTCAGGGTCGAACTGATAGGCGTGCGCCCAGACCCAGCCGTGTTCGGTCTGCTCGAAGATAAAGGTAAAGGCGTCGTCGAATTTCTGATGCGTGCCAAGCCAGACAAAGGGGCAGCGACGCACGTCGATGTCGGGTTTGAACGTGTCCTGAAATTCCAGCCGTGTCTTGGAATTCAGCCCGTCACAGGCCACCACCAGATCGTAGTCGTCCATATAATCGCTGGCGCTGCCGACTTCGGTTTCGAATTGCAGTTCGACCCCCAGATCGCGGGCGCGCTCCTGCAAAAGGCTGAGCAGCGTCTTGCGTCCGATTCCGCAGAACCCGTGGCCGGTGCTGACGATCCGCTGGCCCTTGTGGTGCAGCGCGATGTCATCCCAATAGGCGAAATGCTGGCGGATGGTTTCAGCGCTGACGGGATCGTTCGCGGCCAGGTTGCCCAATGTCTCGTCCGACAGAACCACACCCCAACCAAAGGTGTCATCTGCCTTGTTCCGTTCGATCACGGTCACTTGCGCCTGCGGATCGCGCAGCTTTAGCGAGATTGCGAAATAGAGACCAGCAGGACCGCCCCCCAGACATACAGCACGCATAATCATCTCCCTCATCCAAGCAAGATCGAGGCTAGGAGCGATTCCTTTTTATTTCAAGCAAAAATATTTTAAACCTAAAATATATTATCATTGTCAGCTGCCAATTGCTCAAACTGTGTGCACGCACTGTTGTCGGGACATTGAAAAACCTTGCCGATCTCCAACCGGCGGCCTATCAAACTGAAACACTCATGGAGAGGGTATGACCTGTTAAAGTGGGGAGGCATCGCGTCCTCCCGATGCAGAACCGCACAGCACGCACGCCCGCACGACAGGTTGTCGGGCGCTGCCTTTCTGCAATCTCGTCACACGACATTTTGTCAGTGTGGGCCATGCCCCGCCTCTGAACATGAGAGTTCATTCCGATGACACGAGACTATTCCAAGTTCCTGACCCCCGCAGGATCGTCCCCCCTGCCCAAACGCGCACCGTCGCCTTTGCAGATGCTGGGGTGGAAACCGTTCTTCAGCCAACAAACCGACGTCGACACCCTTGCCACCACCCCCCCTGTGCGGGTGACCGAAGTGCACCGGTCAGGCCTGCGCGTGCTGGGCGACGGTATTGACACCACCATCCCGCCCGGACCAGAAGCAACAGTGGGCGACTGGTTCCTGCTCGACCAGACCAACCCCGCCAACAGCATCCTGCTGGACCGCATCAGCCTGTTCGAGCGCCGCGCGGCGGGCCACGACCGCAAACGCCAGATGATCGCGGCCAATGTGGACACGGTGTTTATCGTCACTTCGTGCAACCGCGATTTCAATGTGGCACGGCTGGAACGGTTCGTGGCGCTGGCCTTCGAGGCTCAGGTGACGCCGGTGATTCTGCTGACCAAGGCGGACCTATGCGACGACACCGCCCCCTATTTGGACGATGCACGGGCGATTTCAAACCGCGTGGTGGTCGAGGCGCTGAACGCCAAGAGCTCCGAGCCTGCGGACAAGCTCGCAAGCTGGTGCACGCCGGGGCAGACGGTTGCCTTTCTGGGGTCATCCGGCGTGGGCAAATCCACACTGGTCAACGCGCTGTTCCAACGCAGTGTCGCTGACACCGGTGCCGTCCGCGAGGACGACAATCGCGGGCGCCACACGACGACGCATCGCCAGTTGCACTTTACACCGGACGGCTGCGCGGTGCTGGACACGCCGGGGATGCGCGAGCTGCAACTGACCGACGTCGAGGACGGGATTGCCGAGGTCTTTGACGATCTGGTGACACTGGCGGGCCGGTGCCGGTTCAACGACTGCGCCCACGAGACCGAACCCGGCTGTGCCGTGCGAAAGGCGCTGGAGGCAGGCGAAATCGACGCTGACCGTCTGGCGCGCTGGCGCAAACTGGCGGCAGAGGAGCGGTTCAACACCGCGACGCTGGCCCAGCGCAAGGCGCACGAGAAGTCGTTTCACAAGAAGATCAAGACGGTGCAGCAGAAGAAAAAACGCTGAGGCTTTGCACCGATGGTGGTTGGCACCTGATTTTAATCTCTGACATGACGGGCCACCCTACGGCACGGCGATTTGATTGCAGTTGCGCCTGACTGATCGGTGGAATGTGTCCGGCAGTCAGAAAAGTCCAAAACACCGGACCTGCGCGCAGGCGGATCATCCCGGTCAGCCCCTCACGCCGCCTTCATCAACGCCTCAAGCACTGCCCGTGCCTCATCCGCAATCGGCAACGGCCTGCGTGTCACGCGGTCGACGTTTACATGCACAAACCGCCCTTCGGCGGCGGCGGTGTCGTCGTCGTTGCGAAATAGCCCGATCTCGTAGTGCACCGACGATCCGCCCAAACGGGCGACGCGGATGCCTGCGTGGATCACATCGGGAAAGGCCAGCTCGCCGTGATAGACACAGCCGGTTTCCACCACCAGAAACACCGTCGGGCTGGTCTTCAGGTCCAGCACCCCCTGTTCGATCAGGTGTCCGTTCACCGCCGTATCGAACAGCTGGTAGTGCATGGCGTTGTTCATGTGGCCGTAGGTGTCATTGTCCAGCCAACGAGTCGTGATGACGGAAAACGCGGTGTAATCGGCCCGCGTGCCAGGTGCGGGGCGGCTCACCATGCGGCCTCATAGATGGATTGGGCGTCGGTCTGGTCCAACGCGCGCGGATTGTTGACCAGCAGACGCGTCTGGTTCATCGCATCGCGCGCCAGCATTGGCAGGTCGTCCTGCCCGATGCCAACCTCGCGCAAGCCCTTTTGCAGCCCGCAGCGTGTTGACAGGTCTTGAAGCGCATCTGCAAAGGCGGACGCGGCCTCCTGACCTTGCAAGTCGGCCAGTTCCGGAAAGGTGATGCCAGCCAGTTCGGCATAGGGTGTGGGTGCCGTCATGGCATTGAACCGCAGCACATGGGGCAGCACCAGCGCGTTGGACAACCCGTGCGGCACCTTGAAATGCCCGCCGATGGGATAGGCCAGCGCATGCACCGCCGCCACCGGGCTGTTCGCGAATGCCTGCCCTGCCAGAAGCGAGCCCAGCAGCATGTCACCGCGTGCGGCCATGTCATGCGGCTCTTTCACCGCGCGTTCCAGCGCACCGCCCATCAGGCGCAACGCCTCGACCGCCAGCGCGCGGCTGACCGGGTTGTTGTTCGGCGAGGCACTTGCATAGCTTTCGATGGCGTGGACCATGGCATCGATGCCTGTGGCAGCCGTGACATGTGCCGGCAGGTCGCGGGTCAGCTCGGGGTCCAGCAGGGCAACATCGGGGATGATCAACGGGCTGACGACGCCCATTTTCTCGGACGCTCCCGTGGTCACGATGCTGATTGGCGTGACCTCCGACCCGGTGCCGGATGTCGTCGGCACCGCGATCAACGGCAGGCGCGGCCCCTTGGCCATGCCAACGCCATAGCAATCGGTCAGCGTCTCACCGGAACGGGCCAGAAGTGCCGCCAGCTTGGCCACGTCGATAGAGGACCCTCCTCCCAGACCGATCACTCCGTCCATACCTTTGGCCGCAGCAACCGCTTGCAGGATCACCGCTTCGGGTGGATCGGCTTTGACATCCGAGAACACGGTAACAGCCACGCCTGCCGCCTCAATCGCTGCAAGCGCGCGATCAACGATGCCCGTGGCCATCATGCCCGGATCGGTCACCAGCAGAACACTGCCGCCGCAGGTCGCGCGGGCCATGTCGCCCAATTGGTCCAGCAGGCCGTCGCCCATGCGGATGCTGGGTGTGGTGTTGAAGGTAAATGGTGTCATTGGCTTATCCTGCATCTGTCAGCAGGTCATCGAACAGGGCCTGCTGTTGTTTCATCCTGGCACCCATCGCGCGGGTCAGATCGTCAGGGCGCAACATGCCAGCGTTCCATGTGGCGATCTGGTCCAGCCCGTCGGCAACGGAATGGTCCCGCGCATAGGTCACTGCCTGCTTGATGCCCGCAACCGCCAGCGGCGAGCGGGCGGCGATGGTCTTCGCCATCTCCAATGCGGCGGCAATCACCGCATCGCGGTCGGCGTGTATGGCATTGACGATGCCCCAGCCCTTGGCCTCCTCCGCCGAAAACCGCCGCCCCGTGTAGGCCAGTTCGCGCACAACACCGGGGGCCATCAGCTTGGGCATACGCTGCAGCGTGCCCACGTCGGCGGCCATGCCGATGTTGATTTCCTCGATGCCGAACGCGGTGTCGGCAGTGCACAGCCGGATGTCGCAGGCGGTGATCAGGTCGATGCCCCCACCCAGACAGGCCCCATGTATCGCGGCAATCACCGGCACCCGCATCTCTTCCAGCGCAGACAGCGACGCTTGCAGCTTCAGCACCAGCTTGCGCATGGCATAGGCGGCACGCCCTGGTTCCTGCCCGGTCAGTTCCATGATGCCCTGAAAGGCGGCCAGATCCATACCGGCCGTAAAATGTTTACCGCGCCCCGAAATCACCACGCAGCGGACGGCGGGATCGGTGTCCAGCGCCGCAGCGATGCGCGGCAGGTCGTCCCAGAACGCGGGCGTCATGCTGTTGGCCTTGGCCGCATTGTCCATTTCGATATGGGCCACACCATCCGCCACCGAGACGGCGAAAAAACGCGAAGTTAAGGGATCGGTCATGCAAAGCTCCTCCTGCCAGCGGGCGCATGGTGCCTTGATCGCAGGGCAAGTGTCCAGACGGACAAGCCTCCGCCGCGGGCTGTGACGCAGCGATACGCGCCTCGAAGGCTGGTACGGATACATCCGTTCCCAGCTTGCCCTTGCCCTGCCCGCCTGTGCGCGGCTAAGTTTCGTGTAAAGAAATCTGCTTTACGCGCGGAAAATTCTCGCGTTGCGCAACCGCTCAAGGACCGATGCCATGGACGACAGCAAGATCCGCAACATGGAGCAGTTCGCCCGCGTCAGCGGCATCTCGCGTCCTACGGTATCGAAATACTTCAACGATCCGTCCAGCGTGCGCCCCAAGACCCGCGCGCGTATCGAAGAGGCGTTGGAGCAATACGACTATCGCCCTAACATCTTTGCGGTGAACCAGAACCGCCGCCTGACCAAGAACATCGGGATCGTGGTGCCCTATCTGGCCGATCCGTTCTTTGCCGAGATTGCGCGCAACATCGAACAGCGCTGTATGCAAGCCGGATTCTGGCCCACCCTGTTCAGCGCCCATGGCGACAGCGCGCTCGAGGTGGAAATTCTCGACAGCCTGCGCTCGCTCAAACCGGCGGGCGTGCTGTTGGCGCCCCTGGGCCGCGCATCGGACCGCGCCGCTGTCGAAAAGTTTTGCGACGATGTGCCCACCGTACTGTTCGACAGCAACATCGAGGGCGTGGGCGAAGCGTTTGTCGGGTCAGACAACACGCAATTCGTCAAACTCAGCGTCGAATACCTGTGCCGCACCGGCCAGCCGCCCTGTTTTTTTGAAATGCCCCCGGTGAACCCGAATGCCAACAAACGGCGCAATGGTTACATTCAGGCGATGGAGGCCAATGGCTTTGCCCCCCAGGTGATCCGCGTCGCCGGCGAAGGCTGGGGGTTCGAAGAAGTCGGCTATCGCGGCGGGCTGGATGTGATCGACCGCAAGCTGCTGACATCCGACACCGTATTGTGCAGCAACGACCGGCTGGCCATCGGCTTTCTGGCGGCCTGCTATGAACGCGGGATGCGTGTAGGCCGCGATGCGGACTGCGCGCTGCGGGTGGCGGGCCATGACGACCATCCTTTCTCGCGATTCGGGTGCCCGCCCCTGACCACGATTGCGCAGGATTACGAAAAAATATCAGAACGAAGCGTCGAGGCGCTGTTCCACCTGATCGAAGGCGGACGCAGCGCAGGCCCGCGTATCGAAACCCTTTTTGAGGGAAAACTGGTCATGCGCGCCTCGGCCTGAGGTCCGTTTGCGCCCTCAACTTATTTACGCGCGTAAAGTTTTTATTGACTCCGCGCTTAGTTCTTTGGTTCACTCCGGGTCAAGCATCCAATCACCAGGGAGGAAACCGGATGACCTTGAGAACCGCATTTTGTGCGGCGAGCGTTCTTGCGCTGGCCACCGCAACCGGCGCATTTGCCGACAGCCACACAACAACCCTTACTATTGCGACCGTGAACAACGGCGACATGGTCCGTATGCAGGGCCTGACCGACGACTTTACCGCGAAAAACCCCGACATCGCCCTTGAGTGGGTCACGCTGGAAGAGAACGTGCTGCGCCAGCGCGTGACACAGGACATCGCCACGAAGGGCGGGCAGTTCGACGTGATGACCATCGGCACCTACGAAGTGCCGATCTGGGGCGCGCAAAACTGGCTGGTGTCGTTGAACGACTTGCCTGCGGAATGGGACGCCGATGACATCCTGCCCGCCATGCGCGGCGGTCTGACCGTCGATGGCGAACTGTACGCTGCACCGTTCTATGGCGAAAGCTCGATGGTGATGTACCGCAAGGACCTGATGGAAGCCGCAGGCATGGAAATGCCCGATGCTCCCACGTGGGACGACATCCGCGCTGCAGCCGAAGCGATGACTGACAAAGATGCCGAAGTTTATGGCATCTGCCTGCGGGGCAAGGCCGGCTGGGGCGAGAACATGGCGTTCCTGAGTGCCATGGCCAACTCGTACGGCGCGCGCTGGTTCGACGAGGAGTGGAAACCGCAATTCGACACCGACGCATGGAAGGCGACGCTGACCGACTATCTGGACCTGATGAACAACTACGGCCCTCCGGGCGCGTCCACCAACGGGTTCAACGAAAATCTCTCGCTGTTCCAGCAAGGCAAATGCGGCATGTGGATCGATGCCACGGTTGCGGCGTCCTTCGTGACCAACCCCGACGATTCCACCGTTGCCGACCAGGTCGGCTTTGCACTGGCGCCCGACAAGGGTCTGGGCAAACGAGGCAACTGGCTGTGGGCGTGGTCGCTGGCGATCCCCGCAGGATCGGACAAGGTTGATGCCGCCAAGAAATTCGTCGCCTGGGCCACGAGCAAGGAATACACCGCACTGGTCGCAGCAAACGAAGGCTGGGCAAACGTCCCTCCGGGCACGCGCACATCGCTGTACGAGAACGAGGAATACACCTCGGCCGCACCTTTTGCCGAAATGACGCTGGAATCGATCAACGCGGCTGATCCGACCAACCCGACCGTGGACCCCGTCCCCTATACCGGCGTCCAGTTCGTCGCGATCCCCGAGTTTGCAGGCATCGCCACGCAAGTGGGCCAGGAATTCTCGGCCGCCCTTGCCGGTCAGCAAACCGCCGAAGAGGCGCTGGAAAAAGCGCAGGCGCTGACCACAGACGAGATGGAAGCCGCAGGCTACTGACCCGTCGAGCAAACCTTTCGGAGGGCGGCAAACCTGCCCTCCGATCCCCAACAGTTCCTCTGAACGCCCCCGTTGCGTGACCCTGTTCAAGGCACGCCATTGGCAAGGAGACCCCCATGGCCACCAAAGCTTCCCGATCCGCCGCACGTCTGATGATGGCCCCCGCCGTGATCCTGCTTTTGGGTTGGATGCTGGTGCCTCTGTGCATGACCCTTTACTTCTCGTTCAAGAAATACCTGCCCCTGCGCGGCGGTGATCTGGGCTGGGTCGGCTTTGACAACTATGTGCGCTTTTTCAGCTCATCCGCCTTCTGGCCCTCGGTCATTGCCACGCTGGTGATTGTCGGCGGTGTGCTGGCGATTACAGTTGTCTTTGGCATCCTGCTGGCGATCCTGCTGGATCAGCCGATGTGGGGACAGGGCATCGTGCGCATCCTCGTGATCGCCCCCTTCTTTGTCATGCCGACCGTGTCGGCGCTGGTGTGGAAGAACATGTTCATGGACCCCGTGAACGGCTTGTTCGCCCACCTGTGGAAATTTTTCGGCGCCGCACCGATCGAATGGCTCAGCCAGGCATCGATGACCTCGATCGTCATCATCGTCGCATGGCAATGGCTGCCCTTTGCCACGCTGATCCTGCTGACCGCGATCCAGTCGCTGGACAGTGAACAGCTTGAGGCCGCCGAAATGGATGGTGCCCCGCCCCTGTCGCGGTTCGGCTATATCACCCTGCCCCACCTGAGCCGGGCCATCACGGTCGTGGTGCTGATACAGACCATTTTCCTGCTGTCGATCTTTGCCGAAATCTTTGTGACCACCCAAGGGTCCTTCGGCACCAAGACGTTGACCTATCTGATCTACCAGCGGGTGCTGGAAAGCCAGAACGTCGGTCTGGGGTCGGCGGGCGGCATCTTTGCCGTGATCCTGGCCAACATCGTCGCCATCTTCCTGATGCGCATCGTCGGCAAAAACCTGGACGCATGAGGTAGACCATGGCACGCAACGTCACCAACCAACGCAAGCTCATCAACACCGTCCTCGCCTGGGGCATCGGCCTGCTGATCTTCTTTCCGATCCTCTGGACCATCCTGACCAGCTTCAAGTCCGAAGCCACAGCCATCGCCGATCCGCCGGTGTTCCTGTTCTTTGACTGGACGCTGGACAACTACCGCGTGGTGCAGGAACGCTCGGATTACATGCGGTTCCTGTGGAACTCGGTCATCATAGCGGGCGGCTCCACCCTGCTGGGCATCATCGTGGCGGTGCCCGCGGCGTGGTCCATGGCCTTTGTCCCCTCCGCGCGCACCAAGGACATCCTGCTGTGGATGCTGTCGACCAAGATGCTGCCTGCGGTGGGTGTGCTCTATCCGATCTACCTTATCTTCATCAAAATGGGCCTGCTGGACAGTCGCGTCGGCCTGACCGTGGTGCTGATGCTGATCAACCTGCCGATCATCATCTGGATGCTCTACACCTATTTCCGCGAAATTCCGGGCGAGATCCTGGAAGCGGCGCGGATGGATGGTGCCTCGTTGAAAGAGGAAATCCTCTATGTGCTCACACCGATGGCCGTGCCCGGCATTGCCTCGACCGTGTTGCTGAACATCATCCTGGCGTGGAACGAGGCGTTCTGGACGCTGAACCTGACCGCCGCCAAGGCCGCGCCGCTGACCGCCTTCATCGCCAGCTACTCAAGCCCTGAGGGGCTGTTTTACGCCAAGCTCTCTGCCGCCTCGACCATGGCCATCGCACCGATCCTGATACTTGGCTGGTTCAGCCAGAAACAACTGGTGCGCGGCCTGACCTTCGGCGCTGTGAAATAAGGATAAGAATATGGGACAGATCACGCTTCAACAGGTCACCAAGAACTTTGGCGACGTGCAGGTCATTCCGCCACTGGACCTGACCATCGAAGACGGCGAATTCACCGTCTTTGTCGGACCCTCGGGATGCGGCAAGTCCACGCTGCTGCGGCTGATCGCGGGGCTCGAGGACATCACCTCGGGCACCATCCTGATCGACGGGGCGGACGCCACGGCTATCTCGCCCGCCAAACGCGGGCTGGCGATGGTGTTCCAGTCCTACGCGCTCTATCCGCATATGTCGGTGCGCAAGAACATTGCCTTTCCCATGCGCATGGCCGGTGTCGACAAGGCGGAACAGGACCGCCGGATCGAACAGGCGGCCACCGCGCTGAACCTGACCGATTACCTGGACCGCCGCCCCGGCCAACTGTCCGGCGGGCAGCGCCAGCGGGTCGCCATCGGCCGCGCCATCGTGCGCGAACCTGCGGCGTTCCTGTTTGACGAGCCCCTGTCGAACCTTGACGCCGCCCTGCGTGTGGGGATGCGGCTGGAGATCTCGGAACTGCACAAGCGCCTGAAAACTACGATGATCTATGTCACCCACGATCAGGTCGAGGCGATGACCATGGCCGACAAGATCGTCGTGCTGCGCGCCGGGAACATCGAACAGGTCGGCAGCCCGCTGGACCTGTACCGCGCCCCGCGCAACGTCTTTGTCGCGGGCTTTATCGGCTCGCCCAAGATGAACCTGATCGAAGGGCCCGAGGCCGCCAAACACGACGCTCACACCATCGGCGTGCGCCCCGAACATATCGACGTGGTCGAGACAGACGGGCAGTGGCAGGGCCGTGTCGGGGTTGCCGAACACCTTGGCTCGGACACGTTCTTTCACGTGCATGACACCGGTCTGGCCGAGATGCTGACCGTGCGTGTCGCGGGCGAGGTGAACCTGCGCCACGGGGACACCATCCACCTCAATCCGCGCGCGGACCAGATCCACCGCTTTGACGACAAGGGTCTGCGCATCCAATGACCCGACTGAACGGAAAATGCGCCCTGATCACAGGGGCAGCACGCGGCATCGGCTTGGCTTTCGCCCAGGCCTACGTCGCCGAAGGGGCGCGCGTTGCAATCGCAGACATAGACATCGCGCGTGCCCGCGCAGCAGCGGCCGACATAGGCGCAGCGGCCATTGCCGTGCACATGGACGTAACCGATCAGGCCAGCATCGACAGCGCGGTGGCCGAAACGGTGGCGCAGTTGGGACAGATCGATATCCTGATCAACAACGCCGCCATCTTTACCGCCGCTCCTATCATCGAAATCACCCGCTCCGATTTCGAACGCACATTCGACATCAACGTCGCGGGCACCCTGTTCACCCTGCAAGCGGTCGCCAAACACATGATTGCGCGCGGCGGTGGCGGCAAGATCATCAACATGTCCAGCCAAGCCGGCCGCCGTGGCGAACCGCTGGTTGCCGTCTATTGCGCGACAAAGGCCGCGATTATCAGCCTGACCCAATCGGCGGCGCTGAACCTGATCGAACACGGCATCAACGTCAACGCCATCGCCCCCGGCGTAGTGGACGGCGAGCATTGGGATGGGGTCGATGCGTTCTTTGCCAAATACGAGGGCAAGGCGCCGGGTCAGAAGAAACGCGAGGTGGGGGCCGCCGTGCCGCACGGTCGCATGGGCACCGCCGCCGATCTGACCGGCATGGCCGTGTTTCTGGCCAGCAGCGACGCCGATTACATCCTTGCGCAAACCTATAACGTCGATGGTGGCCAATGGATGAGCTGATACCGCTGCGCGACGCCGCGCTGGCTGAGTTGCCGGATGCTGTGTCCGTGCCCACCTATGACCGCACCAAGCTGACCGCGGGGATCGTGCACATCGGTCTGGGCAATTTCCACCGCGCCCACCAGGCGTGGTATTTGCACCGTCTGATGCAGATGGGACTGGCCCACGACTGGGCCATCATCGGCGCCAGTGTCAGGCAAGCCGACGCGCCACAGCGCGCACGGCTGCTGGCGCAGGATTGTCTGACAACGCTTATCGAACTGGACCCTTCAGGCGTAAGCGCCGAGGTCGTGGGGTCGATGATCGGCTATCTTCCCATCGAGGATGACAACGCCGCCCTGATCGCCCAGATGGCAGATCCTGCGATCCGTATCGTCGCGCTGACCGTGACCGAGGGCGGCTATTACGTCGATCCTGTCACCGGCGGCTTTGACGCGGGCCATCCGGACATGCAGCACGACGCGGCCCACCCTGACAGCCCCCGCACCGCCTTTGGCGCGATGGTCGCGGCACTGGCGCAGCGACAGGCGGCAGGTACACCCCCCTTTACCGGGCAAAGCTGTGACAACCTGCAGGGCAACGGCGCGGTCCTGCGGCAAACGGTCGTGTCGCTGGCGCGGCTGAGTGATCCGGCGCTGGCCGACTGGATCGACACGAACGCCAGCTTTCCCAATGCGATGGTCGATTGCATCGTGCCCGCCACCGGTCCCGCCGAACTGGCTTTGGCCCGCGCACAAGGCATCGACGATGCCGCCCCCGTGACGCACGAGAACTTTCGCCAGTGGGTGATCGAGGATGACTTCTGCGCCGGACGCCCCGATTGGAACCGTGCGGGTGCGACCTTTACCGACGATGTGCAAGGGTACGAGTCGATGAAGATCCGCATGTTGAACGCAGGACACCAGCTTTTGGCAAATGCGGGCGAAATCCTGTCTGTCCCGACGATTTCCGGCTGCATGGCCCATCCCGCGATTGCCGATTTCTTTAATCGTGTGGAACGGGACGAAATCGCGCCCCATGTCCAGCCGGTGCCCGGCATGACCCCCGAGAGTTACGCCGCCCTGATTTCCGAACGCTTCGCCAACACCGCCATCGTCGATACCACCCGCCGTGTCGCCTTTGACGGATCATCGCGTCACACTGGTTTCGTCCTGCCGATCCTGCGCGACGGGTTGGCTGCGGGCACCCCCGTCGAGGGGCTGGCCCTGGCCGAGGCACTGTGGGCACGGATGTGCGAAGGCACCCGCGAGGATGGCAGCATGATCGCGCCCAACGACCCGCATTGGGACAGCCTGCAAACGGCGGCCATAGCGGCCAAGGACGATCCGGCGGCGTGGCTGGCGCAAACGCAATATTACGGCAATCTGGCCAATGTGCCTGCCTTTGCCCAACCCTTTGGCCGCTGGCTGGCGATGATCTGGACCGATGGGGCAGAAGCGGCGCTGACCGCCTATGCCAAGGGTTAGTGCAGCGTAGCGGCCTGCGGTCTGGACAGGTCCAGGTCGCGGGGCGCTGCCGGTCGCATCTGTTGCAAACCCAAGCCGAAGTTGGCAGCCAGCGACGTGATCTGCGGCGCCACGTCAGCGCGCACCAGCAATGTCGCGATCAGCATCGCGTCCTCTTGCGCCCCGGTCGCGGCAAGCGCCACGAAATTGGCAAAGCACGCCTCGTCCGCACCCAGACATTTGCATTCAACCGAATGGCGCATCAGCGGACGGCGTCCATGTCGGGCGCATAGGGCGCAAAGCTGCTCGAACGCCTGCAGGGTCCGCCTGCCCCGATCGCGGCCCAGCGTACGGCTCAGATCGCTCCACAGCATCGCCTGGCCGTCCGGCCCGTCGCTCCACAGGCGCAGGTAGATGACCGATGCCGCCTCGACCCCGTCAAGCTCGGTCAGCAACCCCACCGCAGCCCCGCCACGCGTGTTCGCAGGCCCGCTCATTTGGTCAGGATCAGCTTGCCCGCGCGGGTGATGCGCAGGGTATAGACCTGACCGTCCAGCACGATGCGCGCCTGGTCGCCGCCTTCGGTCAAGCTGCGCGCGTCATGCGCGGGTGCCTTGTCGGCGGGGGTGGGTTTGGCGCTCACGGTAAGTGTCTGTTTTTCGGAAGAATGGTGCGGTGTTTGAATCTTGTCCATACGCATGGCTCTGTCCCTTTGTCTTGCAACCGTCGGGCTGGCCCGATGCGTGACTCGGGGTGGCTGGACCTCTCCTTCAATACCTGAGTGATTTAATCGGAATTGTCAAATGGGGAAATGGCTCAACCCCAGAGTTTGTTGTCGCTTGCGCAAAACCGCGCCACAATGGGCAGCGCCCGACCGAAGTCGGGGGTTGAAAAGCTCACGCCCGGAACATCGCCACCGGACGACACCAGCCTGCGCTCGCATCCTTGATCTTCACCGGAAAGCAGGCGACATCAAAACCAGTCGCTCGCAGCGCCGCGCGGTTCGCCAGCTTTTCGATATGGCAGTACCCCCGCACCATGCCCGCGCGGTGTCCTTCCCAGATCAGCCCGGCGTCGCCAGTCTCGGCCACCCGTGCTGCGGTGTGGACAAAGGGGGCGTCCCAGCTCCACGCATCTGTCCCGCAGACCCGCACCCCGCGCTCGGTCAGAAAGACTGTCGCGTCGTGTCCCATGCCACAGCCTGTGCCCACATACTGCGCCTGCCCGTAAACCACCCCCCGCCGCCGTGTTGACCAGAACGATGTCCCCTGGCGTGAGTTCATGCCCGATGGCGTGAAAGGCCGCGGACATCTCGTCGCCTGTCACCACATGGCCGTCCGCGAAATGGCGAAAGTCCAGCTTCACCCCACGCCCGTAGCACCATTCACGCGGCACCTCATCGATGGTGATCGCGCGTCTGCCGCCGTCCATTGTCGAATGATAATGATAGGGCGCGTCCAGATGGGTGCCGTTGTGTGTCGACAGGGTGACCTGCTCGACCGCCCAGCCTTCGCCGCCGGGCAACTGGTCGCGCGTCACGCCGGGAAAGAACTGCAACATCTGATCCGCCGTCTGGTCGTGCCCCATGTAATCAATCCTGGGACCCAAACCCGGCGGATCGGCGTATTGCGTGTTCTCCAGCGGGTTCGACAGATCGACGATCTTCATGGGCCTTCTCCTCTTGGCGTCGCTCCCGAGGGCACTGTGCGTCGAACAGGTCGCAGGAGCAATCGTGGGAGTCAGCGCCCTTTGATACGGATCGAAAAGCTGCGTTGCGCCCCCTTGGGTGGCGGCGGAAAGGGACTGGCGCGGCGCACCAGTTCAAGCGCGGCCTGGTCCAGTTGCGCCGAACCGGAACTGGCAGCAACCTGCGCGCCTGACAGTCCTCCGTTTCCTGCGATGGTAAAGGCGATGGTGGCCGAACCGCGACTGCTGGTGCGCGGACGCGGCAGGCGGGCAATACGTGCCATCACCTGACCGGGATAATTGCTGGCCGCGGCATTCGCAGCCTTGGCCGCTGCGGCGGCCTGACGATCGGCGGCGGCCCTGGCCTTGGCGCCAGCCTGCCCGTCGGTGGTCCCCGAGACGGCATTGGCCTTGGCATTCCCTTTGGGCTGCGGCTTCGGTTTTGGCGCAGGTTTCGGTTGTGGTTTGGGGGCCTGCGCCTCGATGGATTTGGGACGCAATGCGGGGCGGCGCGACACTTGCGTGGCGGGCTCTTCGGGCAAGGCTTGTTGAACCTCGGGCGTCAGCGCGGCAGTGACCTCGGACGGTGGTTCTTGGGCTTGCAACGGTGTGGTTGGCACCGGAGAGACCGGCACGACAACAGAAGGTTGCGTTTCGGCGGGCACGGCCTCGACCGGTTCGGCTCGCGCCATCTCGACAGGCTCGGGCGGCGTTTCCTGTGCCGTGTCGGGTTGCTGTGCAGGTGGCTCGGCCACCTCTTGCACCGTTTCGACGGCATCTGGCGTCATCACACCGGCGGCCATATCGGCAAAGCTGTTGCCCAGCTCGGCAACAGTCGCCGGTGCCCCGCCCTCGACCTGTGGCGCTTCGTCCTTGCCCGCAAGGCTCAGTATCGCGGCATGGGCGGCGACGGAGCAGCCCAGAAACAGGGCGGCGATCTTCCAGGAACGACGGATCATTGCAGGGCCTTTTCCGTAACGATCACAACGCGTTCCGCACCCGCCGCACGCAAGGCCCGGGCCGTTTCGATCACCGTATGCGCGGGGGCCGCTCGGTCGGGGATCATGCGCGCGGTCTGAACAGCAGCGGGCACAGCGGCGAGAAAGTTCGCGACATCCACCGGCTGACCGCGATGGGTCAGCGCACCGTCGGCCCCGATCACCAACGCATCGGCCGGCGCTTCGCCCTTGAGGTCCGCGGTTTTGACCAGCTTCAACTCAGAGTCCAGCGGGGCGGCCAGGGTGCCTGCCACCATGAAGAACACCAGCATCAGAAAGACGATGTTGATCAGCGCAATCGTCGGCTCGCGTTCGGATTTCTGTCTATGTGCTCTCATGATGCCCCCATGACGCTCACTGCCAGATCAGGAATACCGCGCACCGCGACCAGAATGTCGGTCATCGCCTGCGCATCGACCTCAGTGTTCAGGTTCACCAACAGAACCAGTGGCTTGCCTGCCTGCAAGTCGCGCAGGCGTTGGGGCAATTCATCAACGCCCAGCGCCGTGCCGTTCAGGCTCAGCCCCTCTGGCGTGGCACGCAGGAACGCAAGCGCCTGATCGCCCGAAGGCTGCCCGCCACCAGAGGCAGCCTGCACCTCGACCTCGGCAAATTTCGAAAAGGTCGAGGACAGCATGAAGAACAGCAGCAGCAGGAAAATCACGTCGATCAGGGAGGTCATCGACAGCTTGCGCCGCTGTCTGGTGGCCCTAAGCGGCATCACGCACCTGTTCCAACGCGCTCTTGGACGGGGCTAGAATGGTTGTCAGCGCCTGTTCGGCAAAGACACGTTCGGAGGTCATCCGCGCCTCGAACCACGACAGGACAATCGACGTGGGCATCGCCACGGCCAGCCCGACCGCCGTGGTCAGCAGTGCCACCCAGATCCCCCCGGCCAGCAGCGACGGGTCCACCGACGACCCTGCGTTCTGCAAGGCCTGGAACGCCTCGATCATGCCCAGAACCGTGCCGAACAGACCCATCAGCGGGGCCAGCTGTGCGACGCTGTCCAACAGCCGAAAGCCGCGCTCCAGCGCCAGGAACCGCGCCTCGGCCTCGGCGAACAGCCGGGCGGCGCGGTCTGCTGCTGCGGGCGCGGCCATGGCGTTTGCGACCACGGGAGCCAGATAGCTGCGCGAGCTTTCCAGATCCCGTGCAGCCGCCTCGCGGGCGCCTGCGTCCCAATGCATCAGCGCGCGCCGGATCGCCGTATGCTGGCCCACGCGGGCGGCGCGAAACTGCCAGAGTTTGTACAGAATGACGGCCAGCGTCAAAATCGAGACACCCACCAGAACGGCGACCACGGGGCCACCCAGGTCGTAAAGCGCCTGAAGCTGTGACAGATCAAACATGGCTCTATCCTTGCAATGCGATGTTCAGACGGCTGGAGGTGGCCAGTCCCTTGGCGCAGATATCCGACGCCGCGCCATCAACCGTGCAGGTCCCTGCCCCGTTGATCAGCAACGATCCGATCCGCCCGCAGGCGGTGTCGGCAATCTGAAACTGGCGCACACGCGGCACACCCGCGGGAAGGCTGCCAAAATCAAACAGCGTCAACATCATCACCCCGCCGTCCGCATCAAACAGAACGGTTTCATACACCGCGCGATCAATCGGTGCCGCACCGGTGTTGGTGGCGACAAAGGTGATCCGGCAGGCTTCGCCCACCAGATCCGCTGCGTTCAGTTCCAATGCGACACTGCCTTTGGGCGATGTCGTCTCCTGGGCCTGCGCCGCCGTGCCAAAAAGCGCGGCAGCAAAGGCAAGGGAGGTGCCTATGTGGCGATGTGGCTGCATGGGGTTTCCTTTTCCTAGCGCTTAGAATGTTGTGGACAGGGTCACCTTGAACGTCCGGCCCGTCGCGTTGCGGGTGGACAGGCGCGGCTGATAGGTCTTGTCAAAGAGGTTCTCGACACCAAAGCGGATGGTGCTGCCTTCCAGCACACCGTTCTGCGGCACATAGGTGGCCCGCAGGTTGTGCACGCCGAAACCGGGCGAAACGGTGCCACCTTCGTCATAGCGTTTGGCCGCTTCGACTTCCCAGCTCAGGTCAAGCTCGTCGCTGAACTTGCGGCCCAGTGTCAGGCGCAGGTTGTCCTGCGGGTTCTGATACCAGTCGCCTACGGGCGCGGTAAGCGAGTTCTCCCTGTAGGCTGTGCCCTTGGAAATATGCGCGTTGGCGTCAATGTAATAGCCATTTTCCATCGCATATGCGGCCTCGAGTTCGATGCCCTCGCGGTCAACTGCGGTGACGGTTTCTGTCGCCGGACGCCCCACATAGGTGGTGAGATCGGTCAGGTGGTCATTGTAATAGTTGACCTTGAACGCAAGGCTGTCGCCGCTGCGGAACACATCAACGGAATCGTAAGCCACGCCGATTTCATAGCTGCGGCCCTGTTCCGACTGACCGATAAAGACAGCATCATCCAGATCGTCGATGATCGGCAGGTTCTCGGTGTACGAGGCCGACCCGAACACCGCCCAACCATTGCCAAAGGCATAACGCGCCGAAACGCCACCCATCAGCGCGTCCTTGTCATATTTCGCGTTGCCGTTCAGCGGGTCCTGCGTAATCGTCTGGTTTTCATAGCGCAGGGCGGGCGTGATCGTCCAACGGTCCCCGATCTGCATTTCATCCACGGCATAGAACGCCAGCGCATCCTTGGTCCCGCCAGGGGCGGACCCTGCTGTCGCGTCAGAGCGTTCACGCTGGATGAATTCGATACCCGTGCGCAGTTCGTGGTCGATGGCGCCCGTGCTGAACA
Source organism: Pseudosulfitobacter pseudonitzschiae (assembly GCF_900129395.1). GTDB lineage: Bacteria > Pseudomonadota > Alphaproteobacteria > Rhodobacterales > Rhodobacteraceae > Pseudosulfitobacter > Pseudosulfitobacter pseudonitzschiae. The sequence goes on along the minus strand of NZ_FQVP01000005.1, from coordinate 154,415 downwards.
GTGCCTCGTTCTTCACGCGGAATGTCGTGGTGCGATAGCGGTTGTCGGCATCCAGCAAGGCGTTCGGGCCATTGATCGCCTCACTCTCCACCAGCTCGTCCGAATACAGCAGTTCGGCTGTGACATTCAGCCATGCCACATCGCCGGGATTGTAGTTGTAGCGCAGCGTGGCGACTTCGTTTTCGATATAACGGTCGACGTTGCCGAACGGTGTCGTGCCAAACTGGTCATAAGGCACGTCGAACTGTTCCTGCTGGGTCTTGGTATAGCTGAACTCGACGAACTGGTCGTTGCCCGCGCCAAAGGTATAGCGCGCCTTGAGCAGGCCCGAGGGATCGTCAATGTCGCCCGCGTCAGGATTGATCTGGTTGCCATCGCCATCGGTGCGCACGCCCAACTGGCGGCGGGTATAGTTGAACAACACCTCGAACTGTTCATCCGGTTGCCACGCCAGCGTGGTTGACGATGCCAACCCGTTGCCGTTGGTGGAAAAGTCCAGCGTTTGCCGCCCGACAAAGCCCAACTCTCCCCGTGTCAGGTCCCTGGCGTCGATGGTTTCCAGCCGCACAACGCCGCCGAACACGCCAGAGCCATATTCAAACGACCCGACCGTGCCGCGCAACACTTCGATCTCGCGGTACAGGAACGGGTCGGTGTACAGCTGCGAACCGATGCGGTACAACTCTTCGCTGCCCTTGGTCGCACCGTCGATCTGCACCAGAACCTTACCATCTGTGCCATAGGTGCTGTTTGCCCCGTAGCCACGAATGTTGATGCCCGAACCGGCCGCTGTGGTGCCGTTGACCAGTGTCACTCCGGGAACAGTGTCGATCAGCTCGGCAATGGTACCGGCCTGGCGGTCTTCGATTTCGTCCTGATCAACGACGGTGACGGGGATGGCGGTGTCAGTCTGCACCGCGCGCTTGCCCTCGCCCAGCACGATTTCACCAAGGTAATCCTCGGTGGGATCTTGGGCAAACGCGCCCGATGCAACGCCGACTGTGATCAGCGCGGCGGTAGAAGCACATAAACGTGCCCGTGTGGTTCGGAAAGTCATGCAGGAGTCCCTTCGCAATGCGTGGCGGTTGCCTTGGGCTTGCGAAAGGGCTGGCTTGGCGTTTGATTTTGATGTCTCGGCAAGTCGAAAACTTGTCGCTTGCAGTCCCCTATTTAATCAGACTAAAACTGTCAAGAATTAAAGGCAGAGGTTTTCCAAACCCGCCCAGCCACGTCCCCCGAAACTCGGGCCGCAGCCAGTTCTTCCCATCATACTGAGCAACCCAGAGGGACTTCATGGGCCAAACAACACCACCATCCGCAGAGCAGATTCGCGCAGCGCGTATTGAGTACGCCAAGTTGCGCGAACGCGACCTTGCCGACAAACTGGGCATCACCGAGGCGCAACTGATTGCCGCCCACACCGGTCAGGGCGTCACCCATATCGCGCCGCATCCCGACACCATCATGGGCATCGCCAGCCAACTGGGCGAGGTCATGGCGCTGACGCGCAACGTGTCTTGCGTGAACGAAAAAGTCGGCAGCTATGCCAACTACACCTCGGGCGCACATGCGGCGATGGTGCTGAACGACAAGATCGACCTGCGCCTGTTTCCGTCGCACTGGCGCCACGCCTTCATGGTCGAAAAGGAAACAGAGACCGGACTGCGCCGCAGTCTTCAGGTGTTCGATGCCGCAGGGGACGCGGTGCACAAGATTTTCCTGCGCGACGCGGCCTTCGTGCCCGCTTGGGACGCCGCCAGGTCCGAGGCTGCCCTGTCCGAGCAGCCGACACATCTGGAACTGGCCGCGCGCGCGCCGACCGAAGCCGCCAAGTCAAATCCTGAAAAGCTGAACTTGCTGCAATCGGAATGGTCCAAGATGACCGACACGCACCAGTTCATGCGCCTGACCTCGAAACTGCGGATGAACCGTTTGGGCGCTTACCGCATTGCCGGCGCGCCTTTCGTGCGCCCGCTGGCCACCGGTGCGATTGACCGGATGTTGCATGACGTTCAGGCAGCGGGCATCGAGGTCATGGTCTTTGTCGGCAACCGTGGTTGTATCCAGATCCACACCGGCCCTATCGAGACACTCAAGCCGATGGGCCCCTGGCAGAACGTGATGGACCCCGGTTTCAACCTGCACCTGCGTCTGGACCACGTGGCCGAGGTCTATGCCGTCGACAAGCCCACCCAGCGCGGCAAGGCCGTGTCGGTCGAGGCATTCGATGCAGATGGCGGGCTGATCTTTCAGGTCTTTGGCGTGCGCAAGGACGACTACGACAGCCGCCCCCAATGGCGCGCCATCGTGGACGCCCTGCCCGCGCTTGCGCCGGAGGCGGTTGCATGAAACGCAGAACCCTGATGCGGGCGCTGGCAACAACGGCGGTGGCCTGCACGCTGCCGTTGGCTGCCTTTGCCGCGCCCTATGATACCAGCCGCGTTGTCGCCATTGGCGGGGCCACGACCGAGATCGTCTATGCCCTGGGCGAGGAGAGCCGCCTGGTGGCGCGCGATTCCACCTCGACCTATCCCGCTGCGGCAGAAGAGCTGACAGATATCGGCTATATGCGCGCGCTGGCCGCCGAAGGCGTGCTGAGCGTGCAGCCGACGCTGATCCTGACCGAGCCGGGCGCGGGTCCGCCCGAGACGATTTCGGTGCTCGAAGCTGCATCGGTGCCCATGGTTGTTGTTCCTGCGCCCTTTTCGGCGGACGGGGTGCTGACCAAGATCACCGCAATCGGAGCGGCACTGGGTGTGCCGGACAAGGCGCAGATTCTGCGCGATCAGGTAAAGTCCGACTTTGACACCGTCGCGCAGCAGGTAAACCAATCGCAGGGCGCGCCCAAGCGGGTCCTGTTCGTGCTGAGCACCCAAGGCGGGCGTATCATGGCATCGGGCAGCAACACGGCTGCTGATGCGATCATCGCACTGGCGGGGGGCATCAACGCCATTGACCAGTTCGAAGGCTACCGCGAACTGACCGCCGAGGCGATTTCGGTCGCGGCACCGGACGTGGTACTGATGATGGACCGCGAAGGCGATCATTCCAGCACTGCCGAGGCACTGTTTGCGATGCCCGAAATGGCCACCACCCCCGCCGCCGAAGCGGGCGCGCTGGTCAAGATGGACGGGCTGTTGCTGCTGGGCTTTGGTCCGCGCACACCACAAGCAGCGCAAGCGCTGCATGATGCGTTGCAGGGACAAGGTTGATGATGGCCAGCGACACCGCAACCCTGCCCTTTGTCGACAGGCGCACCACGGCGCGGCGCGCGCACGTCTGGCTGGGCCTGCTGCTGGTGCTGGTGTCGCTGGTCAGCCTCGCCGTCGGCGCCTCGGGCACCTCGTTGTGGGGGGCCTTGTGGAAACTGGCACAAGGCGAGGCGCTGACCCTGACCGAACGGGTCGTGCTGTGGGATATCCGTGCGCCGCGTCTGGTCATGGGGATCTGCGTCGGTGGCGCGCTGGCCGTGTCCGGTGCGGTAATGCAGGGGCTGTTCCGCAACCCACTGGCCGATCCGGGTATTCTGGGCGTGACCACCGGTGCGTCACTGGGCGCGATCAGCATTATCGTTCTGGGTGCCGCCCTGCCTGCCGTGGTACAAACCACATTGGGCGCCGGATTGCTGCCGGTCGCGGCCTTTCTGGGGGCCTGGGGGTCGATGTTATTGCTATACCGCGTGTCGACCCGTGCGGGGCGTACCTCGGTCGCAACGATGCTGCTGGCGGGTATCGCGCTCAGCGCGCTTTTTGCCGCCTTTTCGGGGGTACTGATATTTCTGGCCGATGACATGCAGCTGCGCGAGCTGACTTTCTGGTCGCTGGGGTCGCTGGCCGGAGCATCGTGGGTGAAATTGAGCATCGCCGCCCCTGTCATCCTGGTGTCGGTCGCCTTGGCCTGTACCCTGGGCCGCGGTCTGAACGGGCTGGCCCTAGGCGAGGCTGCCGCGCACCATATGGGCATTCCGGTCGAGCGCACGAAAACCATTGCCATCCTCGCCGTTTCTGCCGCAACCGGCACGGCCGTCGCCATCTCGGGTGGGATCGGCTTCATCGGCATCGTGGTGCCGCACCTGCTGCGTCTGGCCACGGGGCCGGACCATCGTGGGCTTTTGGTGAACGCAGGCCTGTTGGGCGCGTCGTTGCTGTTGGTGGCGGACATGATCGCACGCGTCGTCGTGGCGCCTGCCGAACTGCCCATCGGCATTCTCACCGCCCTGCTGGGATCGCCGGTTTTTCTCTGGATATTGCTGCGCAAGCGCGGATTGGTGGATATGTGATGCTGTACGCAAAAGACATTTCAGTCAGCTATGGCCCGAAACAGGTGCTGCACGGGCTGACCCTGACGGCGGCACCCGGAACCCTGACCGCCATCGTCGGCCCCAACGGGTCGGGCAAGACCACGCTGATGCGGGCCCTGACCGGTGATGTGGATTTCAGCGGGAGGATCACGCTGGGCGACACCGACATCGCCACGGCCAAGCCCTATGACCTGGCGGCGCAGCGCGCGGTGTTGCCACAGGCGACTCCGCTGGCCTTTCCGTTTCAGGCCGTCGAAGTGGTGCGGCTGGGCCTGCGCGGCGGGATCGAAACCAACGACAGGCTGGCACTGACGGCACTGTCGCGAGTGGGTCTGGAGGGCTATGCCAACCGTTTTTACCAAGAGCTGTCAGGCGGCGAGCAACAGCGCGTGCAACTGGCCCGCGTGCTCTGCCAGGTCTGGCGCCCCGTGGTCAGCGGCGTGCCCCGCTGGTTGTTTCTGGACGAACCCGTGTCGAGCCTGGACATCGGCCACCAGCTGACCGTCATGCAAATCGCCCGCGACTTTGCCCGCGCAGGCGGCGGTGTGGTGGCGGTGATGCATGACCTGAACCTGAGCGCGATGTTTGCCCATCAGATCGTGCTGATGCAGTCGGGTCGCATTATCGGCCATGGCACCCCCGCCGAGGTGCTGACCGACGCGCAGGTCTCGCGCGCCTATGGGTGCGACATCCGCACCAGCACGGCCCCGCAGGACGGTGGCTGGTTCATGCTGCCGCAATCGGCGGGCAACTTGGAGCCGATGCCCGTCGCACAGTCCGCGTGAGAGACACCGCTCCCCCTGCCCGGGTTATTCCGCGCTGGCGAAGCGACATCGGGGCTGTCCAAGGCGAGTTCCGCACGCGCCACAGATTGCGAAGTTTTAGGAACCTCAGGAAGGCAAATCACAAAAGCCGGTGCACAGCGGCCACCAGATCGCGTTCCCGAAAGGGCTTGCTCATGAGCGTGACGCCTTTGAATGCCGCACCAAGATCCGAACTGTCGAACTGGCCGCTCAGCACCAGAAACGGGATCGAAAGGTCGGAAAGCTGCGATGCAACCACATCTGTCGTTTCCTGCCCCAGGTTCACGTCCAGCAACACCGCGTCCGGCTTGTCGCGTATCGCTTTCAACGCGCTCGCCACATTCGTGAAGGGTCCGATCACCTGCGCGCCGCGTGATTTCAGGATATCCGATATATCCAGCCCGATGATCGGATCGTCTTCGACAACCATGATACGTTGCCCCGAAAACGCGCCATCATCGGCAATCGGCTGGTCCTCACGCGCAGGCGCCACCGGCTCGGGAATGTCCGGCGCTTCCCGCCGGAAGCTGTCATTGATGACAATGTCGCACTTCAGGCCTTCCGCCGCGAAATCAAGCTTTACGGTGCCCTCGTCACGCATCGCGTTTTGCAGGATCGTCGAACCGATGCCAGTGCGCCGGTCGCCCACGAGGGACGGCCCGCCCGTTTCGACCCAGTTGATTTTGACCCGTCTGTCAGGGCACTCCTCGACGGTCAGATTGACACGACCGGAAGGCACCGAAAGCGCCCCGTGTTTCACGGCATTGGTCAGCAACTCGTGAAAGATCAACGCCAGAGCTTCCGAAGCCTCGCCTGAAAACCAGATATGCAACTTCCCGGAAATCGAGATACGTTTCTGCCACCCCAGAAAGGCTTCCAGCTCCATTTTCAGGATATCGTGCAGGCTGGAGCGTTCTGCCTCTTCGGCGACCAGAACCTTGTTTGACCGGGCAAGGGCCGCGAGCCGTTCCATCAGGGTGAGCGCGAGCTGATCGACCGTATTCGCCTTTTTCGAGGCGTGACGGATCATCGAGTTCATGATTGTGAAGGTGTTTGCGACGCGGTGGTTCAGTTCCTTTGACAGCAACCTAAGGCGGTCCTCGGTCAGCTTTGTCGCAGTGATATCAATAACGTGGCCGATCAGCTTGGTGACTTCCCCGGTCTCCGAGAATTTCGGCACGCCTTTGGCACTGATCCAGCGGTCAACCCCATCCGCACGCCGAATGCGGGTTTCAAAGGACCATGGCTCTCCATCGGTCAGCGACGCATTCAAAAGGGCACCGACCCGCTTGCGGTCTTCCTCGACAACGTAGGTCAGAAAGACATCACCGCTCCAATGATCCAGAAGCTGATCATGTCCGAAAATCTGGTCATGCCTGAGATTGCGCAGCGCCTTGCCCGTTGCTGCGTCAAGCTCCCAAATACCGATCTCCGAAGTGGCAAGCAAAAGATCAAGGTGATCGCCACCGCTGGCTGGAAAGCTTGATTTGGTCATAATCTTGATCTCAGCAAAATATCTCTTCTGAAACGATATAGTACAGTTTTTGCTGAGAAAAGTGTTTGCGGATATGGCGACCCAAAGACGGCGGATCTTAGAGCACTTCACGACAGCGCGCCGGACCGCGTTCCAGAACCGGCAAATGCCTCAGAAATACAGCCCCGAGAACACAACGCACAGGCCACCGACCACCATCAGGACCGTCGGCACCGGCCTGCGTGCACCGATCAATCCATAGGACAGCAACGTCAGGCCGAGCGCGACCCGCACCGTCGCGATCAACGCAGCCACCGGTGCATCGGCCAGCCGCAGCATGTCGGGGTTGGCAACCATGCCCAGCGGGATGACATAAAGGCCAACGCCCAGCGCCATCGCGGTAAGAGCCACCTTCAACCAGTTTTCCCCGATCATGCCGGCCGCAATGAACACCGCGCCGCAAACCGGCGGCGTGATGGTGGACAGCAGCGCGAACCAGAACACGAACAGATGCGCCTGCAGCGGCTCAAGCCCCAGTTGCGTCAGCGCAGGTCCTGCAACGGACACACAGATCACATAGGCGGCGGTCGTCGGCACCTCCATCCCCAGGATCAGACAGGCCAGTGCCGTCAACAGCAGCGATGGCCACAACAGCCCGCCCGCTCCCTCGAGGATCAGCGAGGTCACCTTGACCCCCAGCCCGGTGATCGACAGCACCCCGATGATGATCGAGGCGCACAGGATGATCGCGGCAATCATCGACACCTGCCGCGCGGCGTTGATCACCGCAGAGGCAAAGCGGGCCGCAACCTGTTCGCGTTTGCATTGCAGATTGCCATTTACGAACAACAACAGCGCGCCCGCCAGGATCGCCAATGCAGCGGCATATTCGGGGGTAAACTGTGCCCAGAACATGCCCCACAACAGCACCGTGAAGGGCACAAGGAAAAACAGCGAGGTGATGATTACGTCACGCGACGCGGGCTGGTCGGATGCGTCGACGCCCTTCAGGTCGAACCGTCGGGCATAGGCATTGATCCCCACCCAGACCGCCAGAAAATAGAGAAAAGCAGGCAGGACAGCCGCCGCCATGATTGCCGTGTAGGGCACGCCGGTCAGTTCGACCATGACAAAGGCGCCCGCCCCCATCAGCGGCGGCATGATCTGCCCGCCGGACGAGGCCACCGCCTCGACCGCGGCGGCCAGCCGTTTGGGATAGCCCAGCTTGGTCATCGCGGGCAGCGTGATTGCCCCCGTGGACGCCACATTGGCCGAGGCCGAACCTGAGATCGAGCCGAAGAGCGCCGAGGAAATCACCGACACCTTTGCAGCCCCGCCCCTCAGACGCCCGGCAAAGGCGGCTGCAACGTTCATGACCCCCTGCCCTGCCTCACCCGCATTCAGCACCGCGCCGAAGATCACAAAGATCGACACGACACCGACAGACACGCCGGTCAGCGATCCCCAGATGCCACCTTCGGCAATGGTCAGCGTGCCCAGGAAGCTGTTGATCGGTGTGCCCGAGTGGCCGAACTGACCCGGGATATATTGACCGAACAGCCCGTACAGCAAGGCAGACGCAGCCACCAGCGGCAGCGGCCAGCCGATGGCGCGACGGGCAGCTTCAAGCGTGACGGCCAGCAGGACAACGGCCACAGCGACCTGAAAATTGCCCTCAAGAAACCCGTATTGATCCCCCAGCCGGTCGGCATTCAGCGCGACCCACAGCGCAGCCGCCACGCCAAGCATTGCGATGATCGCCCCGCTGATCCGGCTCGCGGGGCCTGATGCGCCCAAAACCAGGATGAACGGCAGGATGAACGCCATGTGCAATGGGCGGCTGACCAGGTTGGGCACAAGTCCAGAGAAGATAAGGGCCAGATGATACCCCACCAGAGCCGTTGCAAGCAAAAGCCAGAACGCCGCGTGCACGCGCCCTTTGGGAAGCATATCCATCATTGAACCTGTCGCTGTAAAAGATCAGGCCGGAACGATGCCCGGCCTGCAAAGGGCGCATTACTTTTGCGCGTCGGTGAGGGCAATGCCTGCCTCTTCATAGTAACGCTGCGCGCCGGGATGAATTTTGCCTGCGATGTTGGCCATCAGGTCCTGATCCACACCATTCCACCACGGCGAGGTGTCGCCCAGCTTGGCCTTGCTCTCCCAGAAGGTCTTGGTCAGCGCATAGGCCGTGTCATCGTCCATTGCGGTGGTGGTATAGGCCACGACCGGCAACGAGGTGGTTTGAATATCGGCGTCCTGCCCTGCATAGGTGCCCGCCGGAATCACCAGCTTTGTGCGGCCGGTTTGTGCAATCTGCTCATCGGTCAGCGACAGAACGGTCACGGGGGTCGAGGCCGCCGCCTCGATCACATTGGGCGCAGGCCACGATCCGGCGGTGACAAAACCGTCGATCTGGCCGTTTTTCAACGCAGCTACCGCGTTGGACAGTTCCGCATCCGCGATCTTGACCTTGTCGGTCAGGCCAAAGGTCTCGATGTATTTCTCGCCCTCGGTGGCACCGAACGATCCTTTGCCCAGCAGGATCTGCTTGCCCTCCATGCCCATGAGGTCGGTCACACCGCTGTCTGCGGACATCACGAAATGCATGGTCAGCGAGGGGATCGGAAACAGGGCGCGGATCTCGTCGAACTTGGGGTCGCCCTTGCCATCAAACATTGCCTTGCCCTGCTGCGCCAGGCCAACCAGCGCAGGTGGAGTGGTGAACACATAATCCGCGCCGCGCGCCTTGACCTCCATCACGTTCTGCACGGAACCCTGGCTTTCTTCGATGGTGACAATCAGCGCGCCATCGGTGCCTGTTTTCATCGCCTCGGCCAGTTCAACGCCCATCTGGTAATAGGACGATCCTGTCTTGGCGGATTTATAAGTGATTCGCGTTTCCGCCGAGGCTGCAGTGACGCCCAGAGCGGCGACCGCCAGTGCGGCCAGCGTCGTTTTCATAAAGGTGTTCATCTCAACTCCTCCTTCAAGATGGTACTTGTGGTTCGTGGTTGTATCGGCCGTTGATATGCCCTGTGTCCGGGTCATCGACTTTGGTGCAGCAAAGAACGTCGAACTTCTATCCCCGTCAACGGGCAGAATGCACTCTTTTCAGAAGCCAACCCGCCGAAGATGTCGGAAACAGGGCATTTCGCGCGCGCTCTTGCCCTGTTGTTGCAGCACGTAAGATGTCCGGTCCGATACGCGACCAAAGTGATCTGCACAGGTTGAACGAGGTCCAGAGCGAGTCGCTCAGGCAATGTTTGGCGCCGTTCTTGTGCACTTTGATCGAAGGAATGGAGGCAACGCACCCCGACGTTGAAATCGCGCATGAAGCGGAATACATACTTTTGGATGGGTGTTTATACCAATTATTTCGCGTTTTTATGTGCTTTCCACTTCGCGCTTGCGAAAAGATCACAAAATCGCATACTATAGTATCTAGTTTGAAGCTTAAGTATGGATTCTTTCGAGGGAGTCCACTATGTGCTGTAACAGGTTTGCAATGAGGAATGAGACCCGCCTCTTTCGGATGGTCCGCCTCGCAGTTTCTAAAGCTTCGGTTGCGCACAGCGCAGGCTAAATATGGAGTTGCCTAAGTGGGCAAGCGTGGAAATCTCAGCGGCACCCAGGTGCGTCAGACGCTTGGCGATCAAGCCAACGGTCTGAGTTTGCCTGGCCGCCCTCTCCAGAGTGCAGAAGACCGTGGCGGACGCGCGAGCGGTGTTTCGGCGACGGCAACCGCGATCGGAATGGGCCTTGCCCTGCAAAGCGGCTCGCCTGATGGATTGCAGGCATTTGCCGAAACGCTTCCCGACCGCGACACGCACCCGCAAGATACCAAAGCTGGCGATCACACCCCCGCCGCGCAGGATCAGACCCTTGCAGATCCCGAGCAAGACACGGCCAGCGCTGCGGCACAGGCATTTGACGTGGCGGCTCTGGATGTCTCCGTCGAAGCCACACCTGACAGCAACAGCATTGACGCACCCGCCGAGCCAAAGATGGCCAGCCTGGGCGCGGCCCCCTTGCATGGCTCGCAAGACGATCAACCCTATTTCAAGGAGTCCTTGAAACCGGGCGAAGATACCTCTGCCACACCGCAGACAACAACGGCCCAGAAGCCCCCAACTTCGACAGGCACCCCGACCTCAAGCACGCCACTGGCCCCGGTGACCAACCTGATTGGCGGTGAAGACGGTATCGTCGACAGCCTTCTGGGGGAAGATGGCGTCGTTGATTCAGTCGTGGACAGCCTGCTGGGCGAGGACGGTGTCGTCGATACGGTCGTGGACAGCCTGCTGGGCGAGGACGGTGTCGTCGATACGGTCGTGGACACACTGCTCGGCGAAGACGGCGTCGTCGACACGGTCGTGGACACACTGCTGGGCGAGGACGGTGTCGTTGATACTGTCGTGGACTCCCTGTTGGGCGAGGACGGTGTTCTGGATACCGTTCTTGGTGATGACGGCGTTGTAGATGACGTTGTGGACACCCTTCTGGGTGAAGACGGTGTTGTCGATACCCTGCTCGGCGATGATGGCGTTGTCGATGACGTGGTGGACACCATTCTGGGGGAAGACGGTGTTGTCGATATCGTGCTCGGCGATGACGGTGTTGTCGATACGGTCGTGGATACGGTTCTGGGCGATGACGGCGTTGTCGGCACCGTGCTCGGCGAGGACGGCGTTGTCGATGACGTTGTGGACACGCTGCTGGGTGAAGATGGTTTGGTTGATACCATCCTCGGAGAAGACGGTATTGTCGGTGGCTTGCTTGGCACGGATGGGCTGGTCGGCGGACTTCTTGGCGGCATCACGGAGAGCGAATCCTCGGATGTTCTGGACGATCCGCTCTCTACTGTCGTGGACAGCATCGAGCCCCTAACAGATACGGTGACAGACACGGTTGAAACTGTGGTCGGGACCACGGAACAAGTTGTCGAAACCGTGACCGATACGGTGGAGACTGTCGTCGAGACAGCCGAGGACGTTTTGGAAACCGTAACGGCGCCAGTGGACACCGTCGTCGAGACAACCGAAGACCTCTTGGAAACCGTAACGGCTCCGGTCGAGACCGTTGTCGAGACAACCGAGGACCTTCTGGAAACCGTGACGGCTCCGGTGGACACCGTCGTCGAGACAACCGAGGACCTTCTGGAAACCGTAACAGCTCCGGTAGAGACCGTCGTTGATACAACCGAGGACCTTCTGGAAACCGTAACGGCTCCGGTCGAGACCGTCGTCGAGACAACCGAGGACCTTCTGGAAACCGTAACGGCTCCGGCAGAGACCGTCGTCGAGACAACCGAGGAGCTTCTGGAAACCGTAACGGCTCCGGTCGAGACCGTCGTCGAGACAACCGAAGATCTTCTGGAGACTGTAACTGCTCCGGTGGACACTGTCGTCGAGACAACCGAGGACGTGTTGGAAACCGTAACGGCTCCGGTGGACACCGCCGTCGAGTCAACCGAAGACCTTCTGGAAACCGTAACGGCCCCGGCAGAGACCGTCATCGAGACAACCGAGGACCTTCTGGAAACCGTAACGGCCCCGGTTGAGACTGTCGTCGAGGACGTGACCAGCATCATCCCTAGCCTTCTGGACGATGTGACCGGCGAAGACGGGTTGTTGACTGGCGACGACGGATTTCTTGATACGCTGATCGGAGGCGACAGCCTTGCGTTCCTTCCAGGCTTTGGAGGCGCGAGCGCGGATGCCTCCGAGGCGTCTATTTTTGACGGCCTGCTAGGTGAAGAGGACATCTTTGGCCTGGACGTGGTTGATACAGATCTTACTGCCGATGATCTCTTTGCGGGTCTGAGCGGTGATGCCAGCCTGACCGGCACGCTTGTTGACCAAGGCCTGTTCGAACCGGCGCCCGCTGAAAGCGGTGACGCTGCGGACCCCGAGATCGACGGCTTGCTGAACGACATTCTTGCCGGCGGCGTCGAGGACGTCCTTGGAGAGCACAATACATTCGACGACTTGTTGAACGCCGAGACAACCGGCGACGACGCATCTTCGTTCGAAAGCGGCTTGCTGGCAGACGACGCAATTGAAGACGCGATGAACACACTCTTCAGTCAGGTCGACGATGCCGGAACAACGCTTCTGGATAGTGTCTTCGGCAACTCAACAGATTCCGACTCTGTCTAAATCAAGGCAATCCGGCAACCTAGGGGTGACCTGATCTTAACTATTAAAGGTTCCCCAAGTCAGGGAGCCTTGCCCGTAAATTAATAATTTTAAACGGTATTAACGCCACAAAAGATTGTGTGGTGCCGAAAAATACAACCTGAACCTTAACTCACGCTTGAAAGAAGTTAACAATTAGTTAACAAATAAGGCTGTAGTATGTTGGCTGTCAAAAGACGCCCCGTCAGCCTTCGTGATGTGCTCGGCAACTTTTGGTTGAGTGCTCATCCAGCGCGGGGCGAAGTCAGGTAAAAACAATTTTGTTAGTGAGATGGCAGTGACCGTTGGAGTAACCACACAGGCAAAGGACGCGGCACAAGCGCTCGCGGCACCTGTGATGTCCCGGCGCATCCTGAGCGAACCCACGGATGTGTCCGTCAGCGCGTCCATTTTGGGCACTGAGAAATCAGGGCAGGATCTGGTTGTGCGCCTGTCAAACGGCGAAACCCTGAACATTGAAAACTTCTTTGTCATCGGGCCAAACGGCGATTTCAGTCGCTTGTTGTCAGCCGATGGCTCCCCTGTTGTGACCGGACTTATGGCGCCCGAGCCTGATCTGGCGCAGGACACCGAATTTACCGAAGCCATGCAGACGACCGAGGGCGTGACCCCGGTCAGTTCGGGTTCTTCCGACATCGAAAGTGCGGACGCAGGCGGCGCGGGAGATTGGGGCGACACGGCACTGTTTGCAGGCGCCGGTTTCTCGCTGGGCAGCGGCATCGCCTACTTGTCTGACGATGAAAACACGCCCGCCCCAGTCGCACAGAACACTCAGCCTGATACCCAGACCGATCTGGCGACAGCCATCGAGGAACTGACGGGTCCAGAGGATATGATCTTGGAACCATCGGACTTCGACCCCGAGGCGGCAGATACGCCTCCTTCCGAGGATGCAGAAGCAGCTTCTTCAGAATTTAGCGGTGAAAATGCCACTGAATTGCCAGAAACTTCAGGTTTTTTAGTATCAGATTCGCCAGACCCGAGCTTGCTGTACATTCCCGAGGCGCAAGATGGACTGTTCACTGAATTGATGACGGAGATCACTTGATGATCGTGCTGACACGGCCCAAGCAAAACAGGCGCATGCAGCGCCCCGGCATCCGGTTGGCACCGCTGGCCGCTGCGCTTTTTACGGTGGCCATGTCACTGCCCGCCGCTGCGCAAATGTCGTTAGAAGCGGCCGTTTTGCGTGCAACCGAACGTGATGGAAATGTGGCAGCACTTCGGCAGACAGTGGCGAGCCGTTCGATCGACATTCAGGCTGCGCGTGATGAATACTATCCCAGCATCAGCCTGTCCGGCGACAGCTCGACCACGGATTCGAACGGGGCCGGCATCACACTGACCGTGTCACAGGTGCTGTACGACTGGGGCCTGATCCGCAGCAAGATCAACGCGGCATCGCATGTGCGCGTTCAGGCTGTTTCCGATCTGAAAATGGAGGTGGAGGGCCTGTCGCTGCAGGTGGCGGAATTCTTTATCGATATCGAAACCATCGATCTCAAAATCGCCCGCACCCAAGCCTACACCACCTTTGCGCGCAGGATTTCGGGGCAGGCACAGGACCGCGCCACCGCTGGCATCAGTGACAATGGCGAGGTGGCACGCGCCCGGCTTGAGATCGCACGTGCCGAGGACCAGATGGCACAGTTGGTCGCAAACCGCCGCATTGCCCTGTCGCAAATCGAATTTCTGGTAGGGCAACCGGTTTCAGGCATCCAGTATCCGCCAGAACTGGGCTTTGCCAGCCGCTATGCCCAGGCGGCAAAGGTGCGGTCTGCGGTCCATATCGCGCCCAGTTATATCGCTGCGCGCGCCTCGGCCGATGAGGCCGCCGCAGGTGTACAAACCGCCAAGGCCGCGCGCCTACCCACCATCAAGCTGCAGGCCCAGGGCCGCGCCGACCTGAATGGTGGCCGAAGCCGCACCGCAATCGGCATCTCCACGGGGGTCGATCTCAGTTCGAGCGGGTTTGGCAAACGCGGCGTGCAATCCGCCGAGCTGAACTTGCAAGCGGCCAAATCCACCCTGGTTTCGGTTGAACGCGACCTGACCAACACCGCTTCGAGCGCCCGTCAGCAAATCAACATTCTGCGCACGACGGAAAACTCCAGAGCGCAGCAGTTGGCCGAAGCGCAACGGGTTTTGGACAACTATGAACAACAGTTTATCGGCGGTCAGCGCGAGCTGCTGGACCTGCTGACAACCGGCCGTGACCTTTACGACTCGCAAATCGACAAGATCGACACATACGACGA
This sequence comes from Pseudosulfitobacter pseudonitzschiae, assembly GCF_900129395.1. Classification (GTDB taxonomy): domain Bacteria; phylum Pseudomonadota; class Alphaproteobacteria; order Rhodobacterales; family Rhodobacteraceae; genus Pseudosulfitobacter; species Pseudosulfitobacter pseudonitzschiae. Next base: position 139,380 of record NZ_FQVP01000005.1, on the reverse strand, counting down.
ACGCAAACGCACCGAATACCGCGCGGCGCATGATCTGGGTGTGCTGGGCACGCTGATCATTTCCGCTTCACACACGCAATAGGCTTGCCCCGTAGGTAAAACTGGAAATTCGCATGAAAAATGCATCATCCTCAGACCCGCTTATCGAAGGCCTTGTCGAACTGTGCCGCGTACAGGGTGTTGCGACGTCGTCCAGTCAGCTGATAGACGGGCTGCCCAAGGCCAAGGATGGCGCCGCGGGTGAGAGCCTTGCGACACTGGCCTTGCGCCGCGTCAATATGAGCTGCCGGATCAGCCACGAATCCATCGAAGATTTTCCCGATCACGGCCTGCCTGCCCTGTTGTTCCTGAAGAACGGACGGACGGTCATTCTGGAAAGCCTGACCAAAACCCACGCCAAGGTGATCGTTCCCGAAGCTGGTGGCGGCCGCTGCATGTGGTCGCGCGCCGAGCTCGAAGCCGTGCACGACGGGCGCATTCTGGTGTCCAAGCCCATCGACATCGTATCTGACCGGCTGGACGCGCCAAGCAAGGACAAACGCCACTGGATCCTGGGGCCTGTGCTGGGCAACTGGGTGATCTACCGCGATGTGGTTCTGGCCTCCTTTGCTGCGAACATCCTGGCGGTGGCGACGGCCCTTTTCTCGATGCAGGTCTATGACCGTGTGGTGCCCAGCAACGCCTTTGACACGCTGTGGATTCTGGCCAGCGGTGTCGGCATTGCGATCATCCTTGAACTGGTCCTGCGGTTGATGCGGTCGACTTTGGTGGACGTTTCGGGCCGCGATCTCGACTTGAGGTTGTCTGCGCAACTCTTTGATAAAGTTGCCAACATGCGGCTGAAGCATCAGCCCGCGTCCACAGGCGTCTTTGCCAACCAGGTTCGTGATTTCGCGACTGTGCGAGAGTTCTTTACCTCTGGCACCGTCACGGCCATCTGCGACCTGCCCTTCGTGCTGATCTTTGTCGGCGTGATCTGGTTCATCGGCGGCAATATCGCCTTTGTGGTGCTGGCAGGGGTGATCGCCACGATCCTGCCCGGCATCCTGATGCAAAAGAAACTGGCCCGTGCATCGCGTGAAAACACCCGCGAGGCGGCGGCGCTGAACGGGTTGCTGCTGGAAACCATCTCGAACCTTGAAACCGTTAAGGCATCGCGCGCAGAAGGCCGGTTGCAGCGCGCCCACGCCCAACTGTCGGCGACCATGGCGACGACCGCGATCAAGACGCGCAGCATCACCAACATCATGACGCAACTGGTCAGCACGGTTCAGAAGCTGGCCTATGCCGGTGTCATCATCGCCGGTGTCTATCTGATCAGCGCGGGCGAGCTGACCGTCGGCAGCCTGATCGCCTGCACGCTGCTGTCCAGCCGCACCATGTCCCCCATGGGTCAGGTCGCGGGCCTGCTGGCGCGCTGGCAGCAGGTGCGCGCCGCGATGGAAGGGCTGGACGAGATCATGGCCCTGCCCGTCGAGCGCCCCGTGGACCGTCATTTCGTGCGCGCCTCCTCCCTCTCGGGCAACTACAAGATTGACGACGTGGTGTTCCGCCACGATCCCGAAGCCCCGCCCGTGATCTCGATCCCCGACCTGTCCATCGGAGCAGGAGAACGCATCGCATTGCTGGGTGGCAACGGCGCGGGCAAATCCACCCTGCTGCGCCTGATGGCCGGGCTGACCGATCCGCAATCGGGCAGCGTGTTGATCGACAGCCTGTCGCTGTCCCAGATCGACCCCATCGACCGGCGTCGGCAGATCGGCTATTTGCCGCAGAGCGTTGCACTGTTCCAAGGCACATTGCGCGACAACCTTCTGTTGGACCACGGCCTGCACAGCGATGACGAATTGCTCGAGGCGCTGGATGCTGTCGGACTTGGCACATTCGTGCGGCGCCACGTGCGCGGGTTGGACCTGCAACTGCAAGGCAACGCCAACGTGTCAGGCGGCCAGCGCCAGTCGATCGGCCTCGCGCGGGTGCTGTTGCAAGATCCCAAGGTGGTTTTGCTGGACGAACCCACCGCCGCTTTTGACCACATCACCGAAAGCAAGGTTATCAGCCACATGAAGGACTGGCTGGAAGGGCGCACCACGGTCATCTCGACCCACAAGCGCGAATTGCTCGCCCTGACCGAACGGGCCATCGTTCTGAAAGACGGGCGCGTGGCGCGGGACGGCGACCTGATGCAGATCCTGAATTCGGCGCGCGCCAATTCGGTTAAAACCCGACCAGTCCAAGCCGTCACATGAGCAACGCGGATGCCATGACATCCAGCCATATGGATGGCAGTTACCGACGCCAAACGCTGCGGGTGGCGCGGCTGACCATTCAAACCATTATTCTGGCGCTGATCATTGGCGTTACTTGGGCCGCCCTTGCACAGATCAACGAAATCACACGCGGCGATGGACGCGTAATCCCCTTGCGGCGGATGCAGACCATCCAAAGCCTTGAAGGCGGCATCCTGTCCGAGCTTGCAGTCAGCGAAGGCGACATCGTCGAAGAAGGCCAGGTTCTGGCCCGCCTCGACCCCACCCGGTCGCAATCGGCCTTTTTGTCCGCACAATCCGAGATCACCGCGCTGACTGCCGAAGTGGCCCGCCTGCAGGCGGAGGTGCTGGAAAAGCCCGAGCTGGACTTTGGCCCCGAGCCGAACGCCGCCGAGCAGACGGAACTGCGCCTGTTCACTGCCCGGCGCACCAAGCTTGAGGCGTCCCTGTCGGCGCTGGAGGCAGAACAGACCGCCATTCAGGAGCAGATCGACATCACCCGTCCGCTGACAGCCTCCGGTTCGGTCAGCAAGATCAACCTGTTGCAACTGGAACAGAAAAAGGCCGAGATTGACGGCAAGATCAGTGAAACACGCAACGTCTATGTGCAGGATTCCTACAAGGATCTGGCGCAGCGCCGGGCCAAGCTGCTGATGATCCAGCAGGATCTGATCCAGAAAGAGGACGAATTCCAACGGACCGAAATCCGCTCGCCCGTGGCCGGGCGTGTCAACAACATCGACATCACCACGCTTGGCGGTGTTGTCCAGCCCGGCGAACCGATCATGGAAATCACGCCCACGGATGACCAGTTGATCATCGAAACCAAGGTGCAACCGCGCGACGTGGCTTTTATCGCGCCCGGCATGCCCGCCAGTGTCAAGATCACCGCCTATGACTTTGCCACTTACGGCGACCTGCGCGGCACCGTCATCCAAATCTCGGAAGACACCGTCGAAGAGGACACGCCCCAGGGTCCGCAGGATTTCTACCGCGTCATGGTCAAGACCGAACGCAGCTATCTGGAGCGCGGCGGCGAAGAGTTCGCGATCCGTCCCGGCATGATTGCCCAGGTCGACATCGAAAGCGGCAAACGGTCCGTCCTCAGCTATCTCACCCGCCCCCTTCTCAAAGCGCGGCTACAATAATAACCTCCAATCCTGTGGCGGGTCGCTGCTGACCTGCTTGCTTGCGGTGATGAAAGATCAAGAAAGAGACTGCCCCTTGCCACAACTGCACTTTGCCGGCTGCCACGGCACTTTGGATTTCACCAAAACCCTGCTCACAACGGGGGCTTTCGGTCTCGCCCTGGCCACCGCGACACCTGTCCAGTCGCAAATGGTCAACACCGTCGAAGTGCGTGGGGCGCAGTTCATTCCCGAACAAGACATCAAGGCAACCTGCGGCGCCGAAGAGGGCGTCGAATACATCGACCTTGAGCTGCGCGCGATTGAAGACTGTCTTATGTCCACGGGCGTTTTCGAAACGGTGGCCCTGTCACGTGAAGGCGACACATTGGTCATCGACGTACAGGAACTGGACACCCGCCCCGGCCGCATTGATGCAACGCTGGCCTATGCGTCCCAGGACGGCGTCGTGGGCAGCCTGTCTTATGAACGCTACAACCTGTTCGACCGGACCTATGGCGCGGTCAACCTTGAGTACGGCGAAGAGGTGCAACGCTACAGCCTGAACCTGTACCGCACCGAAGCGTTCGAGACGGATTTCGACCTCGGCTTTGAGTTGGCAGGCGGGCGCGACGATTATGACGACCGCAGCTACACCCACGAATCCCTGCGGATCGAGACCTATCTGGGCTGGGCGCTGTCCCCTTCGACAAAGCTGGAAGCCGGGATCGGCTACCGCGACCACCGGCTGTATGATGTGGAACCAACCGCCAGCGCCCTGCTTTTGCAAGAACAGACCGACGGCATTTCGGCGCCTTATGTACGGCTGGGCCTGCGTCACGAACGCACCGCAGAGGCGCAGGATGGACAGGAAGATTGGGATCGGTTCGGCTATCGCATCCGGCTGGACCAGTATTTTTGGAACATCGGCACGGACGACCCGATCTCGGACACGCGCCTTGAGACGCGCATGCAATTTCCGCTGGCCTCCAATCTGCGATTGCTCTTCGGCTTTGACGCCGGGAACATCAACGGCACCAGCGGCAATGCCACCCGCGCCATCGACCGGTTTTATCCCGGTGCAGACACCTTTCGCGGCTTTGCCCCGCGCGGCATCGGCCCGCGTGACGGCAACGACGCGCTGGGGGGCAACACCTACGCCAAAGTCTCGATCGAACTGCAACGCGACTTTGGCGAGATTTATCGCACTCCGTTCCGTGCAGGCATCTTTGTCGACAGCGGCGCAAGCTGGGATCTGGATGACACACTTGGCGGCACCATCGACGACAGCCTGCACCGGCGCAGCAGTGTCGGCCTGTCCGTTGTCTTTGACGTGGGCAACACCCCCGTTTCGCTTTACGTGGCCACGCCCATCGAGGACCAGCCCGGCGATGAACATCAGGTCTTTGGGCTAAGCCTGAGCACGCGTTTTTAGCCCGCAGCCCGCGCTGCGCGGTTCAGCATCGCCTGCCTGAACAGCCCCATGTAACGCGGCGCGACCGCTGACAGATCATATTGCGCGCGCGCCATCGCGCTAGCCGCCTGACCATACCGCAGCCGCCGGGACGGATCGTCCTTTAACGCCAATGTCGCGGCAATCCAGGCATCATCGTCATCGGGCAGAAGCTGGCCGTTGATGTCGTCCTGAATCAGTTCGGCGGCATAGCCACGGTCGGGCGCCAGCACACAGCCGCCACGGCCCAGGATCTCGACCAGTCCCCAGTTCGCCACGCCGAATTGCAGCGGGTAGTGGAACAGATCAACTTCGGCGACGCGTTTGGAAAATTCGTCATATGGCAGCTTTCCCGGAAATTCGACGGCTGATGCTGCGCGGGGGTATTTAAGCAGTAAATGATCGCGGAAATTCTTGACCTTGCCGTCATGCAGCCGCTGCACGGCCTGCTCTTCGTAGCCATAGGTCGCCACACCCGCACCGCCAAAGGCCACAAAACGGGCATCCACACCCTGCCCCACCAGCTTGTCAGTGATGCGCATGAATGTCTCAAACCCCTTGGCCGAGGACAAATCGCGCGATGCGAAACCGATGGTGAACGGTCGTGGTTCGGTCGCAACTTCGGCCTCGGGCATCGCGGCAAAGTCGAACCCTTCCATCTGCACCTCGATATTCGATTGCAAAGCCTTGGGAAACATCTGCTTGGCATGGCGGCTGGGACAGATCACCAGATCGCTGCGCAGTGCCTGATGGAAATTCAGCATCTCGGCGTTGCGATCGGTCATCCGCTGGGACTGGTCCGGCGGATAGGCCGGGTCCCAGCCATGGGCGCGAAAACTGGGAAATTCGATATAGCTGACAATGGCCGCGTCAATTTCATCGTACAGAAAATGCGGCGCGCCCCATAATGAATGGCACACAACCACGTCGATCTTGCGGCGCTTCTGAAACGCGGTCAGCGCCGAAAGCACCCCGCGTGAAATCCGTGCAGATCGTTCCAACTTGGACGTATAATAATAGCTTTGCGCGCCAACGATATTGCCGTCCGGCTTGAACCCAAGGATATGCGCCCCGCGCGCGCGATTGCGTTCCATATGGCCCGGCGTGGTCAAGAAATAGCTGTCGGCCATGCCTGTTTCGCGCAGGTAATCACACAACCGCCCGAACTGGCCCGGATAAACGGCGCCCACGAACACAATCACCGGTTTGGTCAATCGCCCGATCCCCATGCCAGACAGCCGCGCGGCGGCCCGTGGCAATCAGCCTACATCACCCATACTTAGGGATGCAACTCGGGTCTGTAGGCCTGCGGACCGATGCGGGGGTATTCAGAACAGGCCGTGATCGCGCGCCACAATCACCGCTTGGGTGCGGTTGTTGGCCCCCAGCTTCGAGCAGATGGATTTGACATGCATCTTGACCGTGGCTTCGGCCAGCCCAAGGTCGGTGCCGATCTCGCGGTTTGGTTTGCCTTCGGCCAACAGCGCCAGCACGGTCATTTCCCTCTCTGACAAAGACGCGCCGTTGCTTTCGCGCGGCTTGCTGACCCGTTGACGGTCGATCAGTTCGACGGGGACATAGCGACCACCGTTCGCCATAAAGCGGATTTCATTCGTGAGGTTGTTCAGGGATTCCGTCTTGAGAACGATACCCGCCCCCCCCATCGCCAGAGTTTCGGAGACCACATGAGGCGTCGGGTTGCTGGTGATGATACCAACCGGCTTGCCGCCATTGCGTTCAATCGCCTTGGCCAGCCCGGCAACGCCGTTCATTCCGGGCATATCCAGATCTACCAATACCAGATCGAACCCACCGGCGTTGTCGATCTGCGCCAATGCGGAGTCGAGATCCGGCGCTGTCTGTGCCTCAAAATCGGGGAGCCCGGACAAGAATTGTTCGAACATCTCCAAAATCATGGCATGATCGTCTGCGATGAGAACTCTTAGAATTTCGGGTTTTGAGGTATTCATAAGGTCCATTTCAGCTTGGTAAGGCTTTTGCACAGCTTTGCGAACAATCGGGGCCCCAATCTGGTTCCTCCGGATCACCCGCAAGACCTTCACAGTCCTGAGTGTTTGCCTGGGTTTCTAGTTCATAGGTGAATTCCAAGTGTAGGTGAAGTGACATCGACAAGATGACGTCAAGCCTCAGCCCAAGTGTTCAATCGCCCTCCCGGTTGCGGCCAGCGTCGCCTTCAGATCGCCAAGTTGCCTCTCGGAAATCGGTTTTGACGCCTTTGCCAGAATTTCCAGTTCGCGCAAACTGCGCTCCAACAGCTTCAGCCCTGTCAGTCCACACGCACCTGTCGCCGCATGCAGCATACGGCCCGTGTCTGCATGCATGCCCTGATGCAGGATATCTTCGAACACCGCCTGCGCTTCGGATCGCGCCCGCAGCATAAAGCCGCGTGCGGTGTCCAGACCCAGCTGTGCGACAAGCTCTTTGACCATGCTTTCGGCCAACGGGTCCGCGCGCGAACAATCCGCACCGCCCGCTGCCTTCTGATCCGGCAAGGGCGCGATATCGCAGGACGACGCGCGCACCACATCCTGAACCGAACGGCACAGGTCCACGCTTCGGATGGGCTTTTCCAGCAGTTGCGCCATCCCCAGCTTCAGGCAGGCCTTCCGCAGGTCATCATCTATATGGGCAGAAAGGCCCAGGATCTTGCCGCGCCAGGCCAGCGCACCCGAAGTTTGCTGTGCGATAAGCCGCTGCACCAGTTCGAGACCGTTGATGTAGGGCAAAGTCATATCGGTCAGCAGCAAGTCGATGTTTTCAACCGCATCGGGACCTTGAAGCGTCTCCAGTGCACGCAGGCCGTTTTCAACCGCCACCACCTGGGCACCCGCAGCGCGCAGACAATGGACGACCCAATCGCGGCTGGAGGGACTGTCCTCGACCACCAGCACGCCAATGCCGCGCAAAAGCTGGCTGTCGACAGCGACAGGGTGCGGTGTCGTAGCCGGATGCGCGGCCGCCTCTGCCACCGCCAGATCGAACCGCGCCCGCAGGATCGTGCCCGCCACCTTGGCAGTCGAACCTTCTGCAATCGCTTCTCCGTCCTCGCCGCGGTCGAACACTTCCAGCGTCCCGCCAAGCTGGCTCAATGCATAGGCCAGCACGTTCAGCCCTGCAGATGGCCGCCCCTCTGCCGGTCCGGTTGCCGCGCCGGACTGCCGCGCCAGTGAGATGTCCGCCAGATCAATGGCACGCATCAGCCGTGCCTTTTGTGCGTCGGGCAGCCCCCCGCCCAGATCGCTCACTTCGACCATGATGTTTCGATTGGCGGCCGTTTCCGCAGCACTTTCGCTGGTGACGCGCACCTCGACCTTTGTCCCGCCATGTTTGACCGAATTGTCGAACATGTTCTGCAACAGCGCCCTGACAAACCGCACCGGACCGTTCACCCGTTCCTCGGCGGGCGGATCAATCGTCAACGCCACTGAGGTGCCGCGTGTGCCCGCAATGGGCCGGATCATATCCAATGTCGCCCGCACCTCTTCCGCGAGGCTGAAATCCTCGTCCGACTGGATTTCGGCAGTTGTCAGTTCGCCCCGGATCACCTTGATGACATTGTCGATATGGCTCAGCGCCAGTTGCGCCGACCGCTGCATTTGGTCACGGCGCGTATCGGCGGTGCCGGTATCTTTCGAATTCAGCATTGCGTCGGTTGCGGCCAGCAAGGATTGGATCGGGGTTCTGAGGTCATGCGAGACACGAAGCAGCGTCGCCGTGCGGGTGCGGTTGCGCAACACCGCCGCCTCCTGGTCCGTCTCGGCCAAACGCAGCATGAAACTGTCCGCTGCCCCCAGGGGCACATAAACCAGCTCGCCCTCAAGCTCGGTGTTCCGAAAGTTTTTTGAAACCGCGATGCTGCCTGCGCGACGGGCACGTGCACACAAAGCTGGCCAGTCAAATGCCGCGCTCAACCCTTCGGTGTCCATCCCGACCCGTGTGGCGGGGGCGTTGGACAACAACACCTCGGCCTTGTCCGTTGCGAGAATCACAGCGCGCCGGTCTGTCGAGATCAGACGCGCAATAGCCTGAAGAACGGGCCGTACCGCGGTCGCGTCTTTCGAAAGATCTGCTTTTCGTGTCATTGCGCTCTCCCAGTTCGGATCGTTTCCCGAACGCACACATTTTCAGGTCTGAATACACCTTAAGAGGGTATTTTCCTTATATAAAACCCTGTATTCCAATCTCCCGCCTGTCAACTACGGCACCACGGAGCGCCATTATTATATGGTTAGAAAACAATCGGGTGCCACATTCTGCAAAAGCGGCGCCCTCAACACGTGAGTCGTATTGACTGCAACTTTAGTATGTGTTTGTTCTATTAAGTATGTAAACACAAACTTTAGATAGTGCGATCTTCCGCACAGAGGATGTTGAGATGGCTACCACAAAAATCCAAGCTGGGGCGGCAGCGAACGTAACCATACCCGCCACAAAGGCTGACGTCGCTCGCTACGTAAAATCCGGGGACAATCTGGTTGTCGAACTGACCAATGGCCAAAGCATCACGGTCACTGATTTCTACGATCGCGCAGCCGGTGGCGCAGCACACAAGCTGATGTTCTCTGACGGAAGCTTCAGTGGTGTCGAAGGGATTGCAGACGAAACCGAAGAAGTCGCAGGCCTTGGCATGAATATGGAAGAAATCGGCGCAGGTCTCGCCGCTCTCGCAACCGGCCTGGTGGCCGCCAATGGTGGCGATGACGATCCCACAGAGCCGACGGACCCAACCGAGCCGACGGAGCCTACTGATCCCACAGAGCCGACTGACCCCACGGAACCGACTGACCCCACAGAGCCGACCGATCCAACGGAACCAGCCGTCGAGGGACTGCTTGACCCCGTTCTGGCAGACGAAGGCTTGCTGGGCGATCTGACTGGCAACGACGGGCTTTTGGGCGCGGTGACAGGCTCGGACGGTCTTTTGGGCCAACTCGTCGGCGAAGACGGGCTGTTGGGGGATGTGACTGGTTCAGATGGTTTGGTCAGTGGCCTGTTGGGCACTGGCCTGCTGGGTGACAGCGATGGTTCGGGCAGCCTGACCGGAGGCCTGGTGTCCGAGGATGGCCTGCTGGGTGGCGTGCTCGGCAGCACTGGCCTGACCGATGGCCTGCTGGGAGAAGGCAGCGCTGTGGACGGCGTTCTGGAAACTGTCGAAGGTGTTCTTGACGGTGTTCTGGGCGATCAGGGTGTCGTGGGCGGCCTGCTGGGCAGCACCGGGCTGACCGATGGGATTCTCGGCGATGAAGGCATTGTCGGTGGCTTGCTCGGCGAAGACGGTGTCGTTGGCGGACTTCTGGGCAGCGGCGGCGGCCTTCTGGATGGCGTCCTGGGCGGCGACGACGGCTTGCTGGGTGGCCTGTCGGGCACGGTCGAAGGCTTGCTGGGCGGGCTTGGTGCAGACACCGGCCTCCTTGATCCGCTGGTTGCCGATGGCGGGCTGCTGGGCGACATCACTGGCAACTCGGGCATTCTGGGCGACATCACAGGTTCGGATGGTCTGGCCGGTGATCTGATCGGCGACGACGGCCTGCTGGGCGACGTGACAGGCGCAGATGGCTTGGTCGGCGATCTGACAGGTGTTGGCCTTCTGGGCGATGGCTCCGGTGAAGACGGACTGGCGGGCGGCTTGCTCGACGGGTTGACCGGCGGATTGCTTGGCGGTGAAGGCGACCTGTTGGGCGGGCTGACCGGTGGCTTGCTTGGTGGCGAGGATGGTCTGCTCGACGGTCTGACTGGTGGCCTGCTCGGTGGTGAGGACGGTCTGCTCGGCGGGCTGACCGGTGGCTTGCTGGGTGGCGAGGACGACCTGTTGGGTGGACTGACCGGCGGTTTGCTGGGTGGCGAGGACGGTCTGCTCGGCGGTTTGACCGGCGGCTTGCTCGGTGGTGAGGACGATCTGCTCGGCGGTCTGACCGGCGGCTTGCTCGGTGGTGAGGACGATCTGCTCGGCGGTCTGACCGGCGGCTTGCTGGGTGGTGAAGACGATCTGCTCGGCGGCCTGACTGGCGGGCTGCTGGACACACTCGGAGCCGAAGATGGCTTGCTGGACCCGGTCATCGCCGATGAGGGCCTGTTGGGTGACGTCACCGGCAACCACGGCATCCTGGGTGATGTGACAGGCTCGGATGGCTTGCTGGGTGATGTCGTCGGGAACGATGGTCTTCTGGCCGACGTGACAGGCGATGAAGGCCTGGTTGGCGATCTGACCGGCACCGGCCTGCTGGGCGATGGTACCGGCGAAGATGGCACATCGGGCGGCTTGCTTGGGGGGCTGACGGGCGGCCTGCTTGGCGGTGACCTGTTGGGCGGGCTGACCGGGGACGATGGTCTGCTTTCCTGCCTCACATCGACGCTGGACGGGGTGTGAACAGACAATTTCCAATTCTTAGCCAATAGCAAAAGCCCCGCCGCCTGGCGGGGCTTTTCACTTTTTCGAAGTATTTCCTTTTAAATACATATTCTTACCGAACAATTCAGGCATCATACCCTGCAAGCTCCGGTTAATTTCATCCCATCGCCAAACAACCAGAAGCGTTGACAGATACACCTTTGGTATGGTTTTACATACTTAAGGTTTATTAACATACTTTAGCATATGCGTGGTTTGCAGCGCACCACCATCAGGAGTTCAGACATGGCAAACACAACCATCCAGGCCGGCGCGGAAATTGGTATCAAAATCGATGCCAACCAAGCAGACGTTGCCAACTATGCCCGCAAGGGCGATGACCTGTTCATCACGCTCAAGAATGGCGATGTAATCACTGTCCTCGATTACTATGTGCCCACCGCGGATGGTTCGCTGCACAGCCTGGTGATGGCTGACGGCACCGAGATTGCCGGTGAAGCGGGCGTAGGCGGCACCATGGATGATGCCGGCGTAATCGCGGCTGCCGTGGTCGGAGGCCTGGGACTGCTTGGCGCAGCAGGTGGTGGTGACGACGACCCTGTTGATCCGACGGACCCAACTGATCCAACTGATCCGACGGACCCAACTGATCCGACGGACCCGACCGATCCGACGGACCCAACAGATCCAACAGATCCGACGGACCCAACAGATCCAACCGATCCGACAGATCCAACGGACCCCACAGATCCAACGGACCCCACAGATCCAACAGATCCGACGGACCCAACAGATCCAACGGATCCGACTGACCCAACAGATCCAACGGATCCGACTGACCCAACCGACCCAACAGATCCGACTGACCCAACCGACCCAACCGACCCAACAGATCCGACGGACCCAACAGATCCCACCGATCCGACGGATACCGACACCCAAGGCCTCTTGGACCCCATCATCTCTGATGACGGGCTCCTCGGGGACCTGACCGGAAACGATGGGCTGCTGGGTGACGTGACGGGGTCTGACGGCCTGCTCGGTGACCTGGTGGGTGAGGACTCGCCGCTTGGTGATCTTACCGAGGACCTGCTGGGACAACCGGTGCTTGGCGATGGCGTCGATGGAGAAACCGGTATTCTTGACGGGATCGTCTCGGACACCGGCCTGCTGGGCGATATCACCGGCAACAATGGTATCTTGGGCGATATCACCGGCTCTGACGGGCTGCTGGGTGATCTTGTCGGCAACACCGGATCGCTGGGTGACGTAAGCGGCAACGACGGACTGGTCGGTGATCTGACCGGCACCGGCCTGCTGGGTGACGGCACAGGCGGAGACGGGACAGGCGGGCTGCTTGATGGCCTGACCGGAGAAGACGGCCTGCTGGGTGGTTTGCTGGGTGACAGCGACCTGCTTGGCGGACTGATCGGCGAGGACGGTCCTTTGGGTGATGTTCTGGGCGGTGGCGATCTGCTGGATGGTATCGTCGGCGAAGATGGCCTGGTCGGTGGGCTGCTCGGCGGCGAAGGCGACCTGTTGGGCGGCCTCACTGGCGGCCTGCTGGGCGGCGAGGACGGCTTGTCCGGCACGCTCGAAGGGCTGACAGGCGGGCTTGCACCCGAACGGGGCATTCTGGACCCGGTCATCGCCGATGAGGGCCTGCTGGGTGATGTCACCGGCAATTCCGGAGTGCTGGGCGACGTGACCGGCTCGGACGGCCTGCTGGGTGATGTTGTCGGGAACGACGGTCTTCTGGCCGACGTGACAGGCGACCAAGGCCTGGTCGGTGAACTGCTCGACACTGGCCTGCTGGGTGACAGCACTGGCGAAGACGGCACTGCGGGCGGCTTGCTGGACGGGCTGCTGGGCGAGGACGGACCTTTGGGTGATGTCCTTGGCGGTGGCGACCTGCTGGATGGCCTGACCGGTGACGATGGCCTGGTCGGTGGCCTGCTCGGCGGCGGCGACCTGCTGGGCGGCACGCTGGACAGCCTGACGGATGGCAGCGATCTGCTGGGCGGCCTGACTGATGGCCTCAATGGCGCCCCGGACATCTGATCGGAGACTCCCAGAGATGAAACGAGGATTTGGTCCCTTTTTCATGCTGCCAGCCCGGGCAGACACGAGGGGCCATTTCACTGGGCTGACCGGAACACCCGTGCCCCCCGGCACGTTCCGGTCAGCCTTTTTACCTTGTGAAGGATACGACGCATCCGCGGCCTTCCAGACCGCTCAGGGACGCAGACGCAGATCTCACGCAAAGGCGGATCCGCAACGATTGTCCGCCGTAACCTACGACGTAGACCAGGTCGAAATGAAATACGCCCTGCCCCCGGTCGCGACCAAACAGCCACCAGGTCCGGGCATCTGGGCCTTTCTGTTTATCGGGCTGATCTACGCCAACCTGTCGGCGGCAGTGATCTTCTTGCTGGGCGGGCATCTTGGGCTGGTGGCACTGGCCTATGTTCTGGGCGGTGGCGTGGCCACGATGGTTTCCATCCTTGTTCACGCGATGCTGCAACGGCGCGCGACACTTGCCGAGGCACCGGAGCATCCCGAAGATCAACGCAACACCTCGGCGCCAGGTCGCATCTGTGAAACGGCAAAAGCCAAATGAGAAAGTCGAAAAGATGAGAATTCTTGCTGTTGATGACAATCCGTTCATTCTTGATTTCCTGCCGGCCATTCTTCAGAAAACCGACTTTCCGGACGTAAGCGTCGCGGCATCGGGTCCACAGGCGCTTGATATTCTGGCCGAAGCGGAAGCGCCGTTTGATTGCCTGCTGCTGGATATCGAAATGCCAGAGATGGACGGGATCACCCTGTGCCGTCGAATCCGCAGCATGGACGCCTATCACAACACACCGATCCTGATGCTGACGCTGAAGTCTGACCCGGTGTCGATCGAACAGGCTTTTGCAGCGGGCGCCAACGACTATCTCACGAAACCTTTCGAGATCAAAGAGATGGCCACACGTTTGCGCGTGGCCAAGCGTATGACAGAAACCTCGGACAAGGCGCCGCGGCTCAATCCGAACACCATGACCAAGAACGGCCTGCCCGGCATCCACAAGTTCGGACTTGAAGATCCGGTGTATGTTCTTGGCGTCAACCAGCTGGTTCTGCCGTTTTCCCTGGGCAATTACCTGTCGCAACTGTCGCGCAGCAATCTGAAGATCTGCCAGGCTTTCGCGGTAAAGATCGACGATATCGACGCGCTGTATCGCAACGGCACAAGCCGCGAATTTGTCGGCGCCATCGCTGCTGCTGCACAGGCAATTGCAGAGGTCGTGGACCGTACGCAACTTTTGATGGCCTATGCCGGAGACGGTACAATTCTGGGCATCGTCACCGAAGAACGCCCCCCGGTCTGGCACGAGCTTGAGGACCGGCTTCAGTCCGCTTTGGACAACATGGACCTGCGTGACGACGATGGGCGTCAGATGAAGGTCACGCTGTCGGTCGGTCGACCTGTCCACCCTTCGGCCAACAAGACCCAGCGGGTCAAGTTTACCTTTGATCGGGTAATTCGTCTGGCAGAAGCCCGCCAGGCCACAAAATTCAAAGCGACCGAAAACGAGGTGCACAGTCTCTGATCGTTAGCACCTGAACCGAATACCCGCCAATTGTCCCACCAGACGAGCCGCGCTCTGCCCCGTCGAACAGCCCGCCTGGTGGGGGAACCCGTACCCGAAAACAGCCAAACCGATTTTCACATCACATCATTTCTTGCGGAATATTTAAGCCGCACACAACAGTGTCAGGGACCCATGAAAATTCTTGCCGTCGATGACAATCAGCTGACACTCGACTTGTTGTCCCAATTGACCGGGCAACTGGGCTTTCATGACGTCACAACCGCATCATCCGGCGAAGACGCGTTCGATCTGATCGGGCGCGAACCTGTGCCGTTCGACTGCTTGCTGTTCGATATCATGATGACGGGTATGAACGGCATTGAACTGTGCGCTCTCGTGCGCGCCCTGCCCGCCTACCGCGACACCCCGATCATCATGCTGACCTCGATGACTGACAGGGACTATGTGGATCGCGCCTTCAAGGCGGGGGCGACGGATTACGCCAACAAGCCTTTCCATATCACCGAACTTGGTGCGCGGCTGCGCATCGCAAAGCAGATCCGAGACGCCCAAAGTGTCAATACATCGCAGACGCCGCTTGCCATGGACGCAAAGCAAAGCCTGACCCAACGCTATACGATCAGCGGCTTCCCCGGGTTGATCAGCTATGATGCTCTGGGCAACTACCTGTTGCAACTGTCCCAAGCGGGCCTTGCCGGATCGCAGGTGGAAGCTGTGAAAATCCATCGGATCGACACCATTCATGCAAGAACGTCTTCCGCCGAATTCGCCTATGCCCTGGGGGAAGTGGCGGATGCCATCAGCAGCGCCCTGATGACCCAGAACGCCATGATGGCCTATGCCGGAAACGGTGCATTTTTGATTGTCCGGGGCAGAACCGGAATGATGTCTTCGGCTGACCTGGAAACAGAAATCCAGAACCTGCTGGATGACAAGGGGACCGAATACGACAACGGCGATCCATTGGATCTGGATATTTCGATTGGCAATCCGATCATCCCACGGCTTAACGCCACCCAACCGGCGCGCGATGTCTTCGAGCGCGCGCTTGCAAGGGCCGAGCAACGCATGGCCCAGCAGACGGGCCATGCCGCACCACTCCAGGCTTAAGAGTTCCCCGCCACATCGCCGGACAAGGGGACAGGTCACGCGACAAGGGCAGGTTCCGGTCGCGGACGGGACAGACCGCCTTCAGGTTCCGGCGTCGGGCCAGACCAATGAGCGGTGCAAATGCAAACCCGTCAATGCGCCATCCCCGACGGCAAGGGACACGGAACTTGGGACCACGGCCACGTCACCACAGGCAAACACACCCGGCACTGAGGTCTCTTTCGAGCCACTCACCGCGATCATCTGCCCCATCGGATTTTCCGCAAGGGTGCAGCCCATGATGGCGGGCAGCGTGCTCGCCGGTGACATACGCGTGGCGACAAACAGACCGGCAAAGGAAAGCAGGTGGCCGTCCCTCAGCCGCACGTCGGCCTCGTTCTCGACGGCAGCGATTGGCGTATCGACGACGGTGATCCCCTTTTGCTTCAGCCTCTGACGTTCGGGGTTTTCCAGTGTCACGACACCATTTGCCAGCAACGTGATGGTGCCCCACTCGGTCAAAAGCTCGGCCTGATGCACCGAAGCCGGGCCCGAGCCGATGACGCCGATAGCCCCCTTGTCCAGCTCATACCCGTGGCAATAAGGGCAGTGAAAGACAGACCTGCCCCACCGCTCGGCCAGACCTGCAATCTGGGGCAATTGATCGGTCACTCCGGTGGCAAACAGGATGCGGCGCCCCTGGTGCGACCCTCCGTCTGCCGATGTCACGACGAAACCGTCGCGCGCGCCCGTGACCGCGGTGGCTTCGCCCTCTGTCCAGACCAGGGTCGGATATGCCTCTAGCTGGTCGCGGGCCTTGCGGGCGATAACCGCCGGATCAACGCCATCCTGCCCAAGAAAACCATGCGAATGGGCGGCGGTCCGGTTGCGTCTTTGCCCCGCGTCGATGACCAGCACCGATCTGTGCGCGCGAAGGAGTTGCAGGGCAGCGGCCATGCCGGCGTAGCTCCCCCCGATAACAATAACATCATGGATCATCAGGTTTCTCTCTGGTTGCGCCGGGCGGCATGCCGCAATGTGAAATCTGCGGCAAGGTCGGCCAGGGTGATCTCTCCGAAACGTTTGAGCAACAGGGCCTCGGCTTCGGCAAAGCTTTGGTCCAGCGCCGCGTTAACAGTCTGTTCCACCAGGCACTCGGGCAGTTCATTGCGATTTCCAACAGCGAAAAGCGCAGGCTCGCCCAAGGCGTCATGCAGTTGCCGCAACGAGACGACGGACAGGTCCGCCGTGATGCGCCAGCCGCCTGCGTGCCCCCTGTCCGACGCCACGATTCCGGCTTGGCGCAGGAAACCCATGCTGCGTCGGACGACCACGGGATTGGTGCCCAGACATTTTGCGAGATCGTCAGAGGTCATGGGACCATCATGCTCTGCCATATGCAAAAGCGCATGAAGGACGGAGGAAAGGCGGCTGTCACGCTTCATGTAACATCAATAGTTATGATTCGCGCCGAATGTCAACCAAGGGATGGCAATCGGGGAAACCTCATCCGTGGACCACGATACGGAAGATGTCGCGAATCCAGTCGCTTACTCGAAAAACCTCACTCAAAGGCTAGCGAAAATCCAAGGATGCAGGATTTGGCAAGCAACCGGCACATGCAACGTTGGACCAGCCCGTTGAAGTTGACCAGGAAATCAGCTGGGCCAGTTGAACCTGGAATAGCTGGTATCGCCGCGAGGCACCCTGCCGAAACCAATGGCGCTTGACCGGGTCAAACCAACCCGCCTGTATTTCCAAACAGATAGGACAATTTCCACCCCTGAACGCCCCGGAACAAACGGCCGGGTCAACACGGACGAATCCAAACACCCGACCTTCCACGAGCGCAGGTCATGCAGTATGAATGTTTACAGGCCCAACGTGACGAATTTTCCAACTGCGAACGCTGAATTCATATGAAAACCAATGCCATATCGAAATTTCTGGATGAATTCGCCGCGCGGGTATCTTCTCTTCCTGCACCCTATCCGCGCTTTGTTGTCTTTGTGTCTGCGACGGATGGCGACAGTCGCGCGCGGGTCAGAACGATCACGGCTTCAACCCTGGAAGAATTGCGTGAAAGGTTGCAGGAAAAAGGTCCCTTGCACATGCTTGGTGCACGTCATGTGCGCCTGGACTGGGCGACCTCGGTACAGGCGGTATCCTTCGCCACCTACATTGCCGCATTGAAGAAGGTGAAACGCAACTACAGCCGCAAGGGGCTGTCTCTGGATGCGGATTTCCAGCATGCGATCACCGAAGGTGAACTGAACGGCAGCGCCCTGCTTTATCAGGGCGCGCAGGTTCCGCATTGCGAAATCAACCTCAACAACCTCGGGATTTACTGGAAAAGGCGTTTTGGCAAAACATTTGAAGCCCCCAAAGATACCGACACCGTCCATCTCTTCTCAACCGATGGGATGTTCCGTGATGGCGACGGTGGCGAAATTGTCCACCTCGAACCCTCCGGGCCGAATGGCGGGCGGCGCGTGTTTGACCTTATGCAGCCTGCCAACCTGGATTTTCTGATAGATCAGAGTGCTGGGTATCTTGCCGCTCAGGTGAACGAGAACGGCATGTTTTATTATGGCAGGCATCCCTGCTTTGACCGCCCGATCAATCACTACAACACGCTGCGCCATGCCAGCAGCACCTATGCGCTGTGTGAAGCCTATGAATTGTCCCAACGCGATGATCTGCGCGAAGCCATTGACCGGTCCTTGAGGCAGATCGCGAAAAACCTTGTCAAATACAACAAGGGACCGGACGGCGCGTCTGCCTTTCTCATGGACACGGGCAAGGAAGTAAAACTTGGCGGCAATGCCGTGGCCATTCTGGCGTGCTGCAAATTTTTCGAGGTGACCGGCGACGAAACCGTGCTTGAACTGGCCCGCCGATTGGGCAACGGCATCTTGGCGATGCAACGGGCGGACGGCAGCTTTTGCCACGTTCTGGATGCGGACACCCTGACCCCGAAAGAGGAGTTTCGCACGGTCTATTATGACGGAGAAGCCGCGTTCGGGCTGATGCGGCTTTACGGTGCCACCGGTGATCAACGCTGGCTGGATGCAACCCGACGTGCCGTCGATTATTTCATCGCCAAGGATTACTGGCAGTACAACGATCACTGGCTGGCCTATTGCGTCAACGAACTGTCGCGTCATGACACCGACCCGAAGTACATCGCTTTCGGCATCCGCAACGTCCGGGACTACCTGCCCTTTATCCGCGAGCGGATCACCACCTTTCCGACCCTGCTGGAGCTGTGTTGTGCCACCCGGCGGCTGCTGCAACGCGCGCTTCAGGACAGATCATCGACCCCGGTCATCGACGCGCTGGATCTCCATGCGTTTCGCGAGGCGATGGAACATCGGGCGCAATATCTGACCAACGGGTTCTTTTTTCCCGAAGTCGCGATGTATTTCCGAAACCCGGCTTCTGTCACCGGAAGCTTTTTCATTCGCCATCACGGCTTTCGGGTGCGCATCGACGATGTCGAACACTACCTGTCAGGATTGATCGCATATCGGTCCTATCTGAAAGAGCGGGACAACTTTATCGCCCTTTGCGACCAGCAAAAGCGAAGGCAGGTCAGAAAACCGGGACAGGCGCGCTGGACAACCCAAGATATCACCGACCTTCTGCCGGGGTCGGAATGGCTGCACCCACCGTCGGCCCGGCAGGAATTGAACGGCGTTTCCACGTTCGCCCCAAGCTTTCGCGCCGATGACATCGTATTTGCGCGGCATCCGGATGACCGGTTCGGAATTCGTTATGAAGAGCTTGAAGACAGCCAGATTTTTCCGCGCCTTGCCATCGTGAGCCGCAACGAAGGTGCATCTGTCAAAGCGGGTTCCGTGTTACGCGTACCCGATATGAGCGCAGCTCTGATTGCACTGGCACATGATGCGCGCAGGTCGCTCGCTGCCCCGGTTGTCGGCGTTACAGGCAGCGCAGGAAAGACCACCGTAACGTCGATGATTGCCCATTGCCTTGGCGCGGTTGGCAAGGTTCACGCCAGCCGCTTCAGCGCGAATATGGTGCGCGGCCTTGCCTGGAACCTGTGTTGCGCCCCCACCGATACGGAATACTGTATTCTGGAGATGGCGATCGGACAGATGCAAGAGAACACCCGACTGGCGCGCCCGGACATTGCCGTGTTCACCAACATCCATCCCGCGCATCTGATCTATCACAAAGACACGGCCACCATTGCACAGAAAAAAGCGCGCATTTTTACCCAGATGCCCGACACTGGCGTGGCGATCCTGAACCGGGATATGACCGAATACGAGATCGTAGAGACCGCCGCGAAGAACAAGGGTCTGAAAATTGTAACCTACGGTTGGTCGGACACGGCCAACATCTTTCCGGTATCCCCGGCCCCCTCGGCATCGCAGATCACGCTGAGTGTCTTCGGAGAACACCATACTGTGCCAACCCTGAGCGCGGGGCGCTATGCGATCGACAACACGATGGCGGTGGTTGCGGTGGTCAGTGAACTGGGCCAACCGGTCGCGCCTGTGCTTGAGCATCTGACGACTTTTGCAAAAGATGTCGGGCGCGGCCAGGTTATCGAACTGGCTGTCGCAGAGGGTTTCGCGAAAATTCTGGATCATTCCTATAACGCAAACCCGGCATCGATGCGCGCGGCGCTGGATGAAATGCTTGCGATGCCTTGCGATGGGAAACGGGTGGCCATTCTTGGGGATATGGCGGAGCTTGGCGAGGAGAGCGGTGCAGAACATGTCGCGCTTCTGAACCTGCTCAGAGAAAAGCCTTTGGACACCGTTTATCTTGTCGGCGACGCGTTCAAGGCCGGCCTCGCATCGACTGAACATGATGGCCGGTTCAACAGTCTGGATCTGGAAGATCTGGAAAACCTCCTGACCGAACAGGTCGCCCCGGGCGATGTCGTCTTGGTAAAAGGTTCGAACAGTACGGGCCTGTTTCAACGCCTTTCGAAATTCAGAGCGTCTTAAGCCACTTTCTTTCCCCCTTTGGGGCAGCTTTATCTGTGGCCGGTTTTCTGTCTTTTTAAATGATGGTTAATGCCAGCGGCCGCGCTTTCAGGGCCTCCCTCAGGTGCGCTCACTTTTCGCAACAGTCAGCTGAAACGCAAACAAGCCCCACATGAAATGTGGGGCTTGAGATTGTTTCGTTGATCGACCAGCGGTTAGACGATGTCGTCTGATCCGCCCAGACCACCGAGCAAGCCGCCCAGCAGGCCGTCTTCACCGGTTACACTGTCCAGCAGACCATTGTCGCCGCCGAGCAGGCCGCCCACAAGGCCGTCGTCACCGGTCAAGCCGTCCAGCAGACCACCGTCGCCGCCGAGCAAGCCACCAACAAGGCCGTCGTCACCGGTCACACCGTCCAGCAGACCACCGTCGCCGCCAAGCAAGCCGCCAACAAGGCCGTCGTCACCGGTCACACCGTCCAGCAGACCACCGTCGCCGCCAAGCAAGCCGCCAACAAGGCCGTCGTCACCGATCACCCCGTCCAGCAGACCACCGTCGCCGCCAAGCAGGCCGCCAACGAGACCGTCGTCACCGATCACCCCGTCCAGCAGACCACCGTCGCCGCCAAGCAGGCCACCAACAAGGCCGTCGTCACCGGTCACACCGTCCAGCAGACCGCCGTCGCCGCCGAGCAGGCCACCAACAAGGCCGTCGTCACCGGTCACACCGTCCAGCAGACCACCGTCCCCGCCGAGCAAGCCACCAACGATACCATCGTCACCGATCACACCGTCCAGCAGACCACCGTCGCCGCCAAGCAAGCCGCCAACGATACCGTCGTCACCGGTCACACCGTCCAGCAGACCACCGTCGCCGCCAAGCAAGCCGCCAACGATACCGTCGTCACCGGTCACACCGTCCAGCAGACCACCGTCGCCGCCAAGCAAGCCGCCAACAAGGCCGTCGTCACCGGTCACCCCGTCCAGCAGACCACCGTCGCCGCCAAGCAGGCCGCCAACGAGACCGTCGTCACCGATCACACCGTCCAGCAGACCACCGTCGCCGCCGTCCCCATCGGTTGTCCCAAGCAACCCGGTTCCCACCAGATCACCGACCAAGCCATCTGCGCCGGTGATATCCGACAAGGCACCGTCGTTGCCGACCAGATCACCCAGCAATCCTTCTGAGCCAGTGATATCCCCAAGGACGCCATCGTTTCCGGTGACGGCTCCAAGCAGGCCGTCGTTGGCTACAACACCGTCCAGCAGACCGACCTCGTCAGAGATTGTGCCGTCACCGATGACCGGCTGACCCAAAAGGTCGTCGCCTACGTCACCCAAGGCACCGTCGTCACCGAGCAGGTCTCCAAGCAAACCTTCCGAACCAGTGACGGCCCCAAGAAGCCCGTCATTTCCGGTCAGGTCCCCAAGAAGGCCATCGTCCGAGATAAGCGGGTCGAGGAAACCCTGCTCGCTATCAGCATCTGCATCGGCGTCCGCGTCCGCATCAGCGTCTGCATCGGCGTCAGCGTCAGCGTCCGCATCTGCGTCAGCGTCAGCGTCCGCATCGGCGTCAGCATCCGCGTCCGCATCTGCATCAGCATCTGCGTCAGCGTCCGCATCTGCGTCAGCGTCCGCATCGGCGTCAGCGTCAGCGTCAGCGTCCGCATCGGCGTCAGCATCAGCGTCGGCATCTGCATCCGCGTCCGCATCTGCATCTGCATCGGCGTCAGCATCCGCGTCGGCGTCAGCATCCGCATCGGCGTCAGCATCTGCATCAGCGTCGGCATCTGCATCTGCGTCGGCATCTGCATCTGCATCTGCGTCGGCATCAGCATCTGCATCAGCATCAGCGTCGGCATCCGCATCAGCATCAGCGTCGGCGTCAGCATCCGCATCTGCATCGGCATCAGCGTCGGCGTCAGCATCAGCGTCGGCGTCAGCATCAGCGTCGGCATCCGCGTCAGCGTCTGCGTCCGCGTCGGCATCTGCATCAGCGTCGGCATCAGCATCAGCATCGGCGTCAGCATCTGCATCTGCATCTGCATCTGCGTCAGCATCCGCATCTGCATCTGCATCGGCATCGGCGTCGGCGTCAGCATCTGCGTCGGCGTCAGCATCCGCATCGGCGTCAGCATCGGCATCTGCATCTGCATCCGCATCCGCATCCGCATCGGCGTCAGCATCCGCATCCGCATCCGCATCCGCGTCAGCATCAGCATCTGCATCCGCATCTCCGTCATCGCTATCGCTGCCACCGCCAGACATTGCCAGCCCCAAGCCCGCCAAACCGGCCGCGACCAGACCGGCCTGCTCTTCCGAACTCAGCTCTTCTTGCTGCTCACCGTCGATATTTGCATTGGTATCATCGCCAAGCGTGAGGCTGTGCAGAGACCCGTCCTTTGCAGGCTTGTAATAATCCCTGATGACAATTGTATCGCCATTCTTCAACTCGACAGTCAGCGTATCGCCCTGCCGACTGTAACGGGCGATGTCTGACTGAAGCGCATCGATCCGAATATTGATCTCTTGTCCTGCTTGTAAAACGGTGTTGGCCATGGGGCACGTCCTCTCCACACCCCACACAAGGGTGGCATAAGTTACATCCTAAAGGATATAATGCATAACTTAAGTATATAATCAATCGAGAATCCTCGTTTTTGTAGCCCATTTGAGAATTCACTGTTTCTGAGGGGGAAGAGAGGGTTCCGGCCCTTGATCTGAGCACTGGCAGGAACGCGCAGCCCTGGTGGAAAAACGCACGATGGCGCGCCTGAAAAATTTCCTCCCAAGATCGCCCAGGACATCCCGCGGCGGCGGCAAACCCGTACCGGTGTGGCAATCACGCTTTCTGTTCAATTGCTGAACCCGGTGCCATGCGCAGAACTGCCGGAAGAGGACCACACGATGCCCCTGCCCCCTGCGCGCCCCGGATCGGGAAGAGCGGCCAGCACAGCATCGAGAAAGAGGGCCACATCAACTTGGTCCAACCGAAGGAACCAGCCAGATTATCGAGGGCACAAACGATTATCCGGTGCGAAGGCTTCCGGAACAGGCAGCCGCGACACGAAACATTCTGGAGAGGGAGAGAGAGTTGGTGCGGCCGAGAAGACTCGAACTTCCACGGGTGTTACCCCACAGCGACCTCAACGCTGCGCGTCTACCATTCCGCCACGGCCGCACGCCAGTCGCTTGGTGAGCGGGCTATAGACCGACGCCGTTCAGATGTGAAGTGGAAATTTGCCCCAAGCACACGGCACATCCTGCGGGTTGCAATTCTGCGGCACAGGTACGACCTATAGGCAAAGCAGAAAGGATCGCGCCCCATGTCCACACCCGAATCCGCCGCCCCGGAAGGGCCTGTTGTCGACGTTGATATCGTCTCGGACGTGATGTGTCCCTGGTGCATCGTGGGATACCGCCAGCTGGAACAGGCCCTGGCTGCAACCGGCATCGGTGCGCGCATCCGCTGGCATCCTTTTGAGCTGAATCCCGAAATGCCGCCCGAAGGCCAGAACACCGCCGAGCATATCGCCGAGAAATACGGCGCCTCGCCCGAACAATCCGCGCAGAACCGCAAGCAGTTGCAGGAATTGGGCAAGTCGCTGGGGTTCGATTTCAACTTTACCCCCGAAAGCCGCATCGTGAATTCGTTTCAGGCGCACCAGCTGCTGGACTTTGCCCTGTCACAAGGATTGCAACATCCGCTGAAACTGGCACTGTTCAAGGCGCATTTCACCGACAACCGCGATGTGTCCGACCCCGATGTGCTGATCGACGTGGCCGGCTCCGTGGGCATCGACGCCGATGCGGCGCGCGAGGTGCTGGACAGCGGCAAATTGGTCGAAAGCGTGCGCGAAAAGCAGAAATTCTGGACCTCGCGCGCAATCTCCGGCGTGCCGTCGATGGTCTTTGGCGGCAAATATCTGGTGACCGGCGCACAAGGCGCGGAAAACTATGCACAAATCCTGCGGCAAACGCTGGAAGAGGCTGCCTGAGACATATGGTCGAATGGATCACCACCCCCGGCCTGACCGATTACCGCACCGGAGAGGCGTGGATGGAAGAGCGCGCCGCCCAGATTGCGGCAGGCACGGCGGACGAATGCATCTGGTTGCTGGAACACCCTGCCCTCTACACTGCAGGCACCTCGGCCAAGGAAGCCGATCTGACCGATCCCGACCGCTTTCCGGTCTATCCCACCAAGCGCGGCGGGCAATATACATACCACGGTCCGGGTCAGCGTGTGGCTTATACCCTGCTGGACGTGGGCAAGCGCGGGCGCGACGTACGTTGCTTTGTGCGCGATCTAGAGGCCTGGGTCATCGACACGCTGGACAGTTTCAACGTCAAGGGCGAGATCCGTGATGGGCGCGTCGGTGTATGGGTGCAGCGTCCTGAGAAGCCACAGCAAGCCGATGGCACCCCCGCCGAGGACAAGATTGCCGCGATTGGCATCCGTCTGCGCAAATGGATCAGCTTTCACGGCATCAGCATCAATGTCGAACCGGACCTGGAGCATTTCAGTGGCATCGTGCCGTGCGGAATCACCGACCACGGCGTCACGTCGCTGGTCGATCTGGGCCTGCCGGTGACGATGGATGACGTGGATCTGGCCCTGCGCCGCAGTTTCACGAAAATTTTCGAAACCTAGGTCGCGTCGGCTTGCACCTCGTCCAGCCCTACGGCCACCAAGGCACCGCCCGCTGCCATCGCTGCAAAGACACCCAGCACCAGCGCAGGCCCGGCGATGTCGGCCAACAGGCCGAACAATCCGCCCAGCAACAGCATCACACCCAGGATTGAATTGCTGAGCGCGGTATAGATCGCCTTTTGGCCATGCGCGTCCATATCCGCCAGGTGGGTCTTGCGCCCCGCCCGCGCGCCTTCATAGGCGATCTTCGCGGCAAAGACGAAACCCGCAGCGCCGTAAGCTCCCCCCAGATCCCCCGTCAGCGTGCCGACCACGGCGGCCAATGCCAGCACGGCGGCTGCGGCGATCCCGGCAAACATCAGCGTTTGACGTGACGAACGGTCCGACAGGCGCCCCCAGATATAAGAGGACACAATCGCTGCCGCCGAGGAGGCCAGCACCAGCAGACCGAGGTGACCCAGATTGATGCTGTCGCCCTGCCCGGCCGACAGCATCACCACAAAAGGCGGAGCAAGCGCGGTCGAAATCAGCAGCGTGCGCGTCAGGATATACCGACGCAGTTGTGCATCCTTGCGCAACGGCGCAAAGACCGCACGCAGCCCGCCAAGCCCCTGGCTTGCATCACCAACCTCCGCCTCCGGCTCTTGCAGCCAGGTGAAAATCAGCCCCGCCGCGATCAAAAGCCCGCCCGCCACCGCGATCACCATGGCAATCGCCGCAGGGGTGCCCGGAATGATGCCAAGGCTGAGCAACAGCGCAAAGATCAGGACCCCCACCGCACCGATGGTGCCGGCCAACCCCGAGACGGTGCCGCGCGTGCCCTTGTCCAGCGTGCGCGCCAGCACGTCCTTGTAGCTGGCCGATCCTGCCGACCGGCAAACCGCCAGCAACGCCAGACAGCCCAGTATCGCCCAGCCCGCCGCAACGCCGTCCAGCGTCAGGGCCGCCGCAGCCATGCCAAGCGCCGCAATGCCCTGTCCAACGGCCCCCGCCGCCCAGAACCATTTGCGCTGACGGCTGCGTTCGATCCAGGCTGCAAGGGCCAGTTGCGGCAACAGCGCCCCCGCCTCGCGCACCGGCACCAGCGCCCCGATCACGCCGCCCGGTGCGCCGAGGGCGACCAGAAGGGACGACAGAACCAGCTTGGGATCGACAAGCCCACCGGCCAGCTTTGTCGCAGTCAAAGCGGTAAAATGGGTCGCAAAGGCACGGACCTGCCCCGCATCGGCCTGAGCGTCATCTTCTGTCAACGCGCCGTACAGGCGTCTTTGCAAATCCATGGCCACGAAAGAGATCTCCGGCTGCGTGATCCCGAAGGTAGATAGATCGTTTGCGCTAAATACAAAATTTTTGCGCGTCACAGGCCCGACCGCGACAATAATTCCCCACCTGCGGCAAGATCATGCATTGATGCACGCGGCCCAACACACTAGAACCGCTCCATATCCGGGTCACCGTCGCTCTTGGCGTGCCCGCAGTCATCTCAGCAGGAGGCACCGCATGGCAGACGCAGCCATTCACGGGCACGATCATCACGACGAACGCGGGTTCTTTACCCGCTGGTTCATGTCCACAAACCACAAAGATATTGGTATTCTGTACCTTATCGTATCGGCATTGGCCGGTTTCATCTCGGTCGCATTCACCGTTTACATGCGCCTTGAGCTGATGAACCCCGGCGTCCAGTATATGTGTCAGGAAGGGGCGCGTCTGATTGCGTCATCCGACGTATGTACCCCCAACGGGCACCTCTGGAACGTGCTGATCACCGGCCACGGCATCCTGATGATGTTCTTTGTGGTGATTCCCGCCCTGTTCGGCGGGTTTGGCAACTATTTCATGCCGTTGCAGATCGGCGCGCCGGACATGGCGTTCCCGCGGATGAACAACCTGTCGTTCTGGATGTATGTCGCCGGTACAACACTGGCTGTCTGTTCGGTTCTGGCCCCCTCCGAAGGCGGTCAGCACGGTGCGGGCGTGGGCTGGGTTCTGTATCCGCCGCTGTCCGTGCGCGAAGGCGGCATGGCCATGGACCTTGCGATTTTCGCGGTTCACGTATCGGGTGCCTCGTCCATCCTGGGCGCGATCAACATGATCACCACCTTCCTGAACATGCGTGCCCCCGGCATGACTCTGTTCAAGGTGCCGCTGTTCTCGTGGTCGATCTTTGTCACCAGCTGGCTGATCCTGCTGTCCCTGCCGGTTCTGGCGGGTGCGATCACCATGTTGCTGATGGACCGTAACTTTGGTTTCACCTTCTTCGATCCTGCCGGTGGCGGCGATCCGATCCTGTACCAGCACATCCTTTGGTTCTTTGGTCACCCCGAAGTGTACATCGTGATCCTGCCGGGCTTTGGCATCATCAGCCACGTCATCGCGACCTTCTCGCGCAAACCGATCTTCGGCTACCTGCCGATGGTCTGGGCGCTGATCGCCATTGGTGTGCTGGGCTTTGTCGTGTGGGCGCACCACATGTACACCGTCGGCATGTCGCTGAACCAGCAGTCCTACTTCATGCTGGCAACGATGGTCATCGCGGTCCCCACCGGGGTCAAGGTGTTCTCGTGGATCGCCACCATGTGGAGCGGTTCGATCGAGTTCAAGACACCGATGCTGTGGGCCTTTGGCTTCCTGGTGCTGTTCACCGTGGGTGGCGTCACCGGCATCGTTCTGTCTCAGGCTGCCGTCGACCGCGCCTATCACGACACATACTACGTTGTGGCACACTTCCACTACGTGATGAGCTTGGGTGCCGTGTTCGCGATCTTTGCGGGGATCTACTTCTACTTCCCCAAGATGACCGGCCGCATGTACCCCGAGTGGGCGGGCAAGCTGCACTTCTGGATGATGTTCATCGGTGCGAACATCACCTTCTTCCCGCAGCACTTCCTGGGCCGTCAGGGTATGCCACGTCGCTACATCGACTATCCTGATGCATTCGCCACATGGAACTATGTTTCGAGCCTGGGTGCCTTCCTGTCCTTCGCGTCCTTCGTGTTCTTCTTCGGCATCGTGATCTATTCGCTGATGAAAGGCGCACGCGTCACAGAGAACAACCCGTGGAACGAATATGCGGACACGCTGGAATGGACACTGCCCAGCCCGCCGCCCGAGCACACGTTCGAAATCCTGCCCAAGCAGGAAGAATGGGACCACCAGCGCCACTGGGCACCGGCCCCCTTCACACCCTAAAACAAAGGGCTCCGACGGCGGTCGGGGCCCTTTTTCTATTGCGCCAGTGCCGCGCAACTACAAAATGAGAACAATTCAGCCGGCCGGATTGCAGCATCGCGATGCAATGCTATCTTAGCCCCGACTGGTTTCGCCAACCCAAGCAACAAAGCCCCGACCATGCCTTATCGCTGGACCTCTGAACCCGACGCCCCGACCCAATTGCTGCACCTGTGGCCGCATCAGTCCCTGCCTGCGCGCGGCATGGCGGCCTTTGTTCTGGCGACATTCACGCTGTTGCTGATCCCGACAATGCCGCTGCTGGGCACGCCGCTGCTGTGGGGCTTGTTGCCCTTTACCCTGCTGGCGGTCTGGGGGCTGTATTTCGCGTTGCAGCATAATTACCGGGCCCGCCAGATCACCGAACTGCTGTCCCTGTCAGGCAGCACCGCGCAATTGGTCCGCACCAATCCCAAGGGCGACACGCAGAAATGGGAATGCAACCGCTATTGGACGCAAGTGACCAAATACGAAAAAGATGGTCCCGTACCCCATTACATCACGCTCAAGGGCATGGGCCGCGAGGTCGAGATCGGTGCGTTTCTGTCCGAGGACGAACGCATCGCCCTGTATGACGACCTGAACCGCGCGCTGCGTCGCTAGACACGCAAAAGCACCGAAGCGCCTGCTGCAGCGCAGCCGCCCCGATCAGGGCGACAAAACAATTTTCAGGAGAAACGCGCCCACCAGGGCGCGATCGGATCAGGTGCTCAGACGGTCCTTGACCATCGGTCCCACGACGCCAAAATCCATCTGGCCGGTGTACTTGGCTTTGAGCACAGCCATCACCTTGCCCATATCGCGGATGCTGTCGGCACCCACTTCGGCCACGGCCGCGTCGACGGCTGCGGCGCTTTTTTCTTCACTCAGCTGCTGTGGCAGGAACTCTTCGATGATCTCGACTTCCGAGCGTTCCCGCTCTGCCAGATCCAGTCGCCCACCCTCTTCATAGGCGCGCGCGCTTTCCTGGCGTTGCTTGACCATGCGGCTGAGAATCGCCAGCAGCGCGGCCTCGTCCACTCCGTCTTCGGCCCCCGCAGCGCGTGCATCAATATCCTTGTCCTTGAAGGCAGCATTGATCAGACGCAGCGTGGAAAGCCGGTCGGTGGCCTTTTCCTTCATCGCCTGCTTCAACGCAGTCGAAATCCGGGTTCGCATATCCATATGTGTGTCCCATCCCCATGGGTTGATGATAAGTTTGTGACAATACCGAAACGCCGACCGCGCCGCAACAGTTGAGATTACGACTAAGCAATTGATAAATAAAGATTTCGCAAAATAGCACCCGCCCTTGACCCTGCCTGCCGCAATGACTAGTTTCGCGCGACTTTGCTCGCATCCCTGTACACATGAGGCCGCCCATGTCCGCGCACGCTCCCACGCACCCGACCGCCTGTCTTGCCCTTGCCGATGGCACGCTATTCTACGGGGTGGGTTTTGGCGCCACGGGCCAGACACAGGCCGAATTGTGCTTTAACACCGCGATGACCGGCTATCAGGAGATCATGACCGACCCGTCCTATGCGGGGCAGATCGTCACCTTTACCTTTCCGCACATCGGCAACACCGGCATCACACCCGAAGACGATGAAACCGCCGACCCGGTGGCTGCGGGCATGGTGGTGAAATGGATGCCGACCGACCCGTCAAACTGGCGCAGCGCCGGTACGCTGTCCGACTGGCTGGCTGCACGCGGGCGCATTGCGATGGGCGGTGTCGACACCCGGCGGCTGACCCGCGCGATCCGACAGGCCGGTGCGCCGCATGTGGCATTGGCCCACAATCCTGACGGTGTGTTCGACACCGAAAAACTGGTCGCCGCCGCCCGCGCCTTTTCCGGCCTCGAAGGGCTGGATCTGGCCAAGGAAGTCAGCTGTGCGCAATCCTATCACTGGAACGAAATGCGGTGGGCCTGGCCCGAAGGGTACAAGCCGCAGAATGACCCCAAATACAAGGTCGTGGCTGTTGATTACGGCGCCAAGCGCAACATCCTGCGCTGCCTTGCCTCGGCAGGGTGCGATGTGACTGTCCTGCCCGCAAGTGCTACCACCGAGGAAGTGCTGTCGCACAATCCCGACGGCGTGTTCCTGTCCAACGGCCCCGGCGATCCAGCGGCCACAGGGGTTTATGCCGTGCCGATGATCAAGGGCATTCTGGACCAGACCGACTTGCCCGTCTTTGGCATTTGCCTGGGCCACCAGATGCTGGCGCTCGCACTTGGCGCGCAGACCGTCAAGATGAACCACGGCCACCACGGCGCGAACCATCCGGTGAAGGACCACGAAACCGGCAAGGTCGAGATCACCTCGATGAACCACGGTTTTGCTGTCGATGGCCAGACCCTGCCCAAAGGTGTGGTCGAAACCCACACCTCGCTGTTCGACGGGTCCAACTGTGGCATCCGCATGGAAGGCCGCCCGGTCTATTCCGTGCAGCACCACCCCGAAGCCAGCCCCGGCCCGCAAGACAGCTTTTATCTGTTCGAGCGTTTCGCCGAAGCAATGGCCGCCCGCGCAGGCTGACTCCTCTCTTCTTAGGAAAATTTACGGAAAACGGGGTGATTCCGTTAACGGTGCCCCTTTCCCTTAACACGTCATTAACCGCGTTCTGCCCAAGCTAGGCTTTGCCATCTGCGCAGGGGCCTTGAATGAGCGATCCACGGCTGCGACTTGTCCATCCCGAGGGGGTGCCAGAGCCAGGGCTGCCCGCACCGCTGGGCCGTCAGTTGGTCGAAACAGGATTGATCACCCAAACCGAGCTGCTGAACGCCCTGGGGCTGCAACGCCGGGTCGATGCGCAATTGGGCGACATCCTGATGGCCGAGGGCGTGGTGCAGCCTGACGACCTGTTGGCTGCGCTGGCACGACAACACAATGCCCAACTGGTTGATCTGAACGCCACCCCGCCACGCCGGAAAATCGCATCGGCGCTGCCATCGTCCTTGTGTTTGCAGCATCACGTGGTGCCGTGGATCTGGGTGGGCAACACCTTGCTGGTGGCCACGGCGCGACCTGACCTTTTCGACCATCTCCGCCGGTGCATGGGGGCCTTTGGCCCGGCGATGTTGCCCGTGATCGCAAGCCCCGGCGCCATTCGCACGCAAATCAACCGCCTGTACTGCACCCAGCTGGCGCACAAGGCGATCACCCGCGTGGCCAGCGTCGAAAGCTGCCGCAACTGGGGCAGACGTGGCAATGCGCTGTGGCTGTGGTCGGCAGGCTTTGCTTTGACCTCCTGCGTGATCCTGTCACCCGCTTGGACGGTAACCATGGCCTGCCTGTGGGCGGTGCTGACATTGATGATGACAACGCTGATGAAAGCGGCGGCCTTTGGCGCGCAGATCATTGGGGGCTTGCATGATCACCTGTCGAGCGCACCGCCTGTACCCCCGCCCTTCCGCCTGCCGCGGGTATCGGTGATGGTGCCGCTGTTGCACGAGAAAGAGATCGCCAATGCGCTGATCAAACGCATGGAACGGCTGACCTATCCCAAATCCCTGCTTGAGGTGGTGCTGGTGCTCGAGGCCAGCGACACCGTCACCCGCGACACCATCGCGCGCACCGATCTGCCACCGTGGATCAGCGTGATCGAGGTGCCCGATGCCGATTGCCTGACCACCAAGCCACGGGCGCTGAACTATGCGCTGGATTTCTGCAAGGGGTCGATCATCGGCGTCTGGGATGCCGAGGATGCGCCGGAGCCCGATCAGATCGAAAAGGTGGTGCTGCGGTTCCAGAACGCACCGGCAAACGTGGCCTGTCTGCAAGGGATCTTGGACTACTACAACCCGCGTACCAACTGGATGTCGCGTTGTTTCACCATCGAATATGCGACCTGGTGGCGGCTGATCCTGCCGGGCATCGCGCGGCTGGGGCTGGTGATCCCGCTGGGGGGCACGACGCTGTTTTTCCGCCGCGATATTCTGGAACGTCTGGGCGGATGGGACGCGCATAACGTCACCGAAGATGCCGATCTGGGCGTGCGACTGGCGCGCCACGGCTATCGCACCGAACTGTTGCCCACCGTCACCCATGAAGAGGCCAATTGCCGCCCCTGGCGCTGGGTGCGGCAGCGGTCGCGCTGGCTCAAGGGGTTCATGATCACCTATTTCGTCCACATGAGACACCCGCGCCAGTTGCTGCGCGAGCTGGGGTGGAAACGGGTGATGGGCCTGCAAGTGATCTTTCTGGCGACGTTTTCACAGTTTGCCGCAGCGCCGTTCCTGTGGTCGTTCTGGCTGATCCCGCTGGGGGTGCCGCATCCGGTGCAGATGACGCTGGGGTCAGCGGCGTTGTGGTGGATGACGGCGCTGTTCCTCTGCGCCGAAGGGCTGAGCCTGATCCTAGGCCTTGCCGCCGTGTCGGGACGCGCGCACCGGCATCTGCTGCCGTGGGTGCCGACGATGCCGTTCTACTTCCCGCTGGGGGCGCTGGCGGCCTACAAGGCCTTGCACGAAATGATCGCGCAGCCGTTTTTTTGGGACAAGACCCAGCATGGTTACGCCGAGGCGACCGAGGATGTTTAGGGTTTATAGGCCTCGATCACAGCCTTGGCATAGCAAGGGGCGCGCTGTTCCAGATCCTTGAATTTGGATGACGTCGGGTACCAGACGCGCAAAAGATCCCCTTTGAAGCGGGCGGATGCAAGCCAGTCTTCGGTCGATACCAGGGGCGCAAGCGGGCTGATCAGATCCAGCCGAGCCTGCTGGCTGCCGCGCAGGTGAAACAATACCCCCATGACGTCGTCGGCATTCTGCGGACATGCCGCACGCACCACCGCGGCCAGCTTTGGATGCTGCAACAGGTCCGCACCGCGTGCGCGCCATGCGTCCTCTGACTCTTCCCATGACACTGCCCCTTGGGACGAAAAGAACGGCGCCACCAAAATCTGATCTCCGCTGTCCAGCGCAGGCAACGATTGCCTCAGGTCCGAGATTCCATTGGCAAGGTCCTCATATTTGGTCCCACGTACACCCGCCTCAAATGCCTGCATAAAGGGAAATAGCGAAGGTCCAGTATAGGGCAGCAAGGCCGGATGGCCCAATGCGCGCATAGTAGACAGTGTATCGCCAAGGTTCATTGGCATATTCGCGTAGGCAATCGCAAGACCGATCACGCCCGCATCCGCCAGCGCAGCGGAATGGGCCGTATAATCCGTGTCCTTGTAGTGCATCAGCAACGCTGCCAAGGGACTGTTGGGGGCCGCGAACCTGATCCAAGGGACACCGAACCGACCGTTCGGTTTGCGAAAAATCGCCTTTCGTGAATCGGGGGAAAGCCTGCTAGTCACATAATAATGCGTCGGAAACGCATATTCAATCAGGCCAAGCGTCACCTGTGCCGCGACATTGCCATCGTTCGCCAAAGCAGCCATGTCGCGCAGCGTGGCCAGATCATCCGCGCCCGCCAGCCACTCTGTCCGCAGCTTTTGGTAGCGTGGATCGTCTTCCCCCTGCACCTGCGCCCATAAGGCCAAGGGAAACAGGGCGATCCATGCGATGCTCAGCAAAAGACGTGCCATGGCCTGGCTCCTTGTTCCTCAATCTGTTTGACCAGACAGCTATACGGCGAATGTGGACAAAATCGGGCGTTGCGCAGGCAAGGCCAGCAGCACTGCCTTTTGGTCTTCGGTGATTGTCTTGAACGTTTCAGGATGCCCCAATACGCATTCGTGTTTTCGCAACTGCGTGCCAGCGAGGGGAAAGTTCACCTCAGCCCTCTTCCTCGCGCCGGGCGGCATCCAGCTTCAGCCGTGTCATGAACGCCACCGAGATATGTTCGCGTAGCGCCGCGCCCGCCGCAGCACCGTCACCGGCCTCGATCGCGCGCACGATGGCGTCGTGTTCCTGCTGCGCGATTTCGGCGCGCCCTTCGGCGGCCAGCGTCGTGGTCGCCATCAGCGCCATGCTGCGGTGCACCAGATCCAGTTGCTGCACCAGATAGCGGTTGTGCGAGGCCAGGTGGATCTGTTTGTGAAACCGCCGGTTCGCACGGGCCATCGCCGCAGGGTCATCCAACAGCTGGTTGTCGGCCTGAACCATCTCGCGCAGCACGCGGACCTCTTCGGCGGTGGCATGGCGGGCGGCCAGGTTGGCGGCCAGCCCTTCCAGTTCGCCGCGCACCACGTAAAGCTCGGCCATCTGGTTGTGGTCCAGCGACGCCACGATCAGGCTGCGCCCATCGCGCGCCAGCAGCGATTGCGTCTCAAGCCGCTGCAAGGCCTCGCGGATGGGTGTGCGCGACATGCCGAACCGGTCGGCCAGCTCGCTTTCCACCAGCCGGTCGCCGGGGCGGTATTGCCCGATATCAATGGCTTCGAGGATCATCGAATAGGCATCGGTGTTCACTGGTTTCATCACGCGCTCCGGCCTTTGGCAGTCCTGCGCGCACCCTAAGGGCGCGGGACGCGGGTGCGCAAGCCTTGGCGCTTGCAGAAGCGCGCGGGCGGGCCTACCACGGGGGCATGCCTAATCCAGATTTCTCCCATGTCACGTCCTGGGTCTTTGACCTCGACAACACGCTGTATCACCCCTCTGCCCGCCTGTTCGACCAGATCGAGGTGCGCATGACGGCCTATGTGATGGACGCGCTTGGCGTCGACCGCGCCGAGGCGGACCGGTTGCGCCTGCACTATTGGCGCACCCACGGGACCACGCTGGCGGGGCTGATGCGCGAACATGGCGTCGATCCGACACCTTACCTCACGGACGTGCACGACATCGACCTAAGCCACCTGACCGCCGATGACGTGTTGGCCGCACGCCTGCGCGCCCTGCCGGGACGGCGGATCGTCTACACCAACGGCAGCGGTCCCTATGCCGAACGGGTGCTGGCCGCACGCGGGCTGGCGGGATGTTTCGATGCGATCTACGGGGTCGAGCACGCCAATTTCCTGCCCAAGCCCGACCGCAGGGCCTTCGAAACAATATTCGCCACCGACAAGCTGCGCCCCGAGGTTGCCGCGATGTTCGAGGACGACCCCCGCAACCTGACAGCCCCGCATGCGATGGGGATGCGCACCGTGCATGTGGCTGACGTGGCCGCCCCCGCCGATCATATCCACCACCACACCGACGATCTGTCGGGGTTTCTGGCGCGGCTGGTCGGATAGGACGCTTTGCCGCCTTTCCTGCGCCGCGCACCGTACTAGGATCACCGACATGATTGAAACCGATATCCTGATTTCCGGTGGTGGCGTCGCCGGGCTGACTGCGGCGGCGGCCTTTGGCACGGCGGGCTTTGACGTGATCTGCGTCGATCCCGCCCCGCCCATCACCGAGCGTGAGGCCACAGGCGCGGACATGCGCACCACCGCGATGCTGCAACCGGCCCGCGAAGTGTTGAAAACCGCAGGGCTGTGGGAGCGGCTGGAACCTCATGCCGCACCGCTGAAGATCATGCGCATCGTTGACGCGGGCGGGGCCGAGGGCACCCCCCGCCTGACCCGTGATTTCCGCGCGGCGGATATCTCGGACCTGCCCTTTGGCTGGAACCTGCCCAACTGGCGGCTGCGGCGCGAAATGGTGGGGCGGCTGCAGGAACTGCCCAACGTCGATTTCCGCCCCGGTTCCGGCACCGCCGGTCTGCTGACCCGCACCGCCGAGGCGCGGGTCAAGCTCAGCGATGGCACAAGTGTGCGCGCCAAGCTGGTGATCGCCGCCGACGGGCGCAATTCCCCCATGCGTCAGGCGGCGGGGATTGACGTGAAAACAACGCGCTACGGGCAAAAGGCGCTGGCCTTTGCCGTGACCCACCCGATCCCGCACGACAACGTCTCGACCGAAGTGCACCGCACCGGCGGGCCGTTCACGCTGGTGCCGCTGCCCGATCACGAGGGGCTGCCTTGTTCGGCCGTGGTGTGGATGGACGACGGCCCTGCAACCGTTGCACGGATGGCGCTGGACACTGAAACCTTCGAGGCCGAGATGTCCACGCGCAGTTGCCACCTGTTCGGGCCGCTCACATTGGCCTCGAACCGCACGATCTGGCCGATCATCAGCCAACAGGCCGAACGCCTCAGCGGGCAGCGTATCGCCCTGATGGCCGAGGCCGCGCATGTGGTGCCACCCATCGGCGCGCAGGGTTTGAACATGAGCCTGTCGGATCTGTCGACCCTGCTGGACCTCGCACTGGCACGGCACGAACATCTGGGCGACGCGCAGATGCTGGATGCCTATCACGACGCGCGCATTCGCGACGTGCGCGTGCGGGTGGCAGGCATCGACGCTTTGAACCGGGCATCCCAAGTCAGCACGCCCGCACTGAGGGATGCGCGGGCGTTGGGGTTGAATGCGCTTTATGCGCTGGCACCGGTGCGCAAGACGCTGATGCAAATGGGTCTTGGGGTGCGTTAAAGCACTTCTCGGAAAACCGAAAATAAAGGTTATCACTTAACGCGTTGAAATCTATGATTTCAGGCAGCGTTAAGTGATCCAGTTTTTTTCGAAAGTGCTAT
Source organism: Pseudosulfitobacter pseudonitzschiae (assembly GCF_900129395.1). GTDB lineage: Bacteria > Pseudomonadota > Alphaproteobacteria > Rhodobacterales > Rhodobacteraceae > Pseudosulfitobacter > Pseudosulfitobacter pseudonitzschiae. The sequence continues at coordinate 102,167 of NZ_FQVP01000005.1, read as the reverse complement.
TAAAGCACCTTGTCCAGAACGGTTTCCAGACGCGCCAGCGTGGCGTCCACGTCATAAAGCTTGTCCAGCCCGAACAACCCCAGCCGGAAGGTCGAGAAATCCGCAGGCTCGTCGCAGGCCAGCGGCACCCCGGCGGCAATCTGCATCCCCTCGGCGGCGAACTTCTTGCCGTTCTGGATCTGCGGGTCGGCGGTATAGGACACCACGACACCCGGCGCCCCAAATCCGTCTGCGGCCACCGAGGTCACACCACGGTCCGCCAGCATCTTGCGCACCGCATCGCCCAACTGCCACTGCGCCTCTTTCAGCCGGCCAAAGCCGTAGTCGCGGGTTTCCACCATCGTGTCACGGAACGCCCGCAGGGCATCCGTGGGCATGGTGGCGTGATAGGCATGGCCGCCGTTTTCATAGGCCTGCATGATCTGGTGCCATTTCTTCAAGTCGATGGCAAAGCTGTCCGACGTGGTCTGCTCCATCCGCGCCAGCGCACGGTCGGACATCATCACCAGACCAGCCGAGGGGGCAGCGCTCCACACCTTTTGGGGGGCCGAGAGCAACACATCGACGCCCAACTTGCGCATATCGACCCAGGCACAGCCAGAGGCGATGCAGTCCAGCACCATCAACGCGCCGACCTCGTGCGCCGCGGCTGCCATGGCCGCCACATAGTCATCGGGCAGGATCACACCGGCGCTGGTTTCCACGTGCGGGGCAAAGACGATCTCAGGCTTGCCCTCGCGGATGGCGGCCACGACCTCGTCAATCGGAGCGGGCGCAAAGGGGGACGGCGACGCATTTCCGGTCTGGCGCGCTTTCAGCACGGTTGCCTCGCCGGTCAGATCACCGCTTTCGATGATCTGGCTCCAGCGGTAGCTGAACCAGCCATTGCGCACCACCAGCACGCGCGCCCCACGGGCGAACTGGCGGGCGACCGCCTCCATCCCATAGGTGCCGCCGCCGGGCACGATGGCCACGGCATCGGCGGCATAGACCTCTTTCAGCATCGCCGAGATGTCTTTCATCACCTTCTGAAAGGCAGCGGACATATGGTTCAGCGAACGGTCGGTGAAGACCACCGAGAATTCATCCAGCCCTTGCGGGTCAACAGTGTCGAGCAATGCCATGTGTGGCCTCCTTCAGTCTGACGTTGCGCCAGTCCTACGCCCGATATGTGACAAATGCCAGTTCAGCCGATGGGACCGGTCAGCCGCTCTTCACTCAGCAGCACGTTCGCCTCGACATCCCCCGCCCCCGGCAGGGTCATGATCCGCCGCCGCAGCACCCGTTCGAAATCGGGCAAGTCGCGGGCCACCACGCGCAGGCGGTAGTCGTACAGGCCAAGGACGTGTTCCACCGTCTGCACCTCGGGGATTGCCGTCACCGCGCGTTCAAAGTCCTCCAGGCTGACGCGCCCCTTGGTGGCCAGCTTGACCCCAAGAAACACCGTCACGCCAAAGCCCACGGCCTCGGCATCAATCTGCAAGCGGTGTCCGGCAATCACACCGCTGTCTTTCAGGCGTTTGATGCGCCGCCATGTGGCGGGCTGCGACAGGCCCAGATCGCGGCCCAACGCGCCGGCACTTTGCGTGGCATCCAGCGCCAGCGCGCGCAGCAAGGCGCGGTCGATGTCGTCCAGCTCCATCATATCGGCAACCGCTCGTCCGCCTTGATCCGCGCCACATGCATCAGCGGTTCGATGTCCGAAATGTGTGGCAGGGTCAGCACCCGCGTGCGGTACACCCGCTGGTAATGCGCCATATCCTGCGCAATCACCGACAGGCGCACATCGACGCGGCCCAGAAAAGTCTGGATCTCGACCACCTCGGGCACTTCACGCGCCGCTTTCAGGAACTCGTCAAAGGCCGCCGCGACCGTCTTGTCCAGCGTCACGCGCAGCGACACCTCGACCGAATAGCCCAGGGCCTGCCAGTCGATCACGGCCCGCACGCCCTTGACCGCACCGGTGTCCATCAGCCGCATCTGCCTCCGCTGCACCCGCGCTGGTGTCATGCCGCAGCGTTCGGCCAGCTCCGCCGGTGACAACGTCGGGTCGGCCTGCCATTGGCGCAGAATGCGTCGGTCCAGATCATCAAGCATGAATTTTATGCCTTTTGCAATTTCGGCGAATGATTCACCCTTCATATTGCCAAATAAACTCAAAATCCAACGCTGACCATCCCTGATGCGGGGCATATGGTGCGGCCCAGAGACATATGGAAGGATACCAACATGCGCGTTTACTATGACCGCGATTGCGACATCAACCTGATCAAGGACAAGAAAGTGGCCATCCTGGGCTACGGCTCCCAAGGCCACGCCCACGCGTTGAACCTGCGCGACAGCGGCGCCAAGAACCTTGTCGTCGCCCTGCGCGAAGGCTCGCCCTCGATCGCCAAGGCCGAAGGCGAAGGCCTGAAAACCATGGGCATCGCCGAAGCGGCCGCATGGGCCGACCTGATCATGTTCACAATGCCTGACGAATTGCAGGCAGATACGTACAAGAAATACGTCCACGACAACATCCGCGAAGGCGCGGCCATCGCGTTTGCCCACGGCCTGAACGTGCACTTTGGCCTGATCGAGCCGAAAGAAGGCGTCGACGTCATCATGATGGCGCCCAAAGGCCCCGGTCACACCGTGCGCGGCGAATACACCAAAGGCGGCGGCGTGCCCTGCCTGGTGGCCGTGGACAAGGACGCATCCGGCAAGGCGCTGGAAATCGGCCTGTCCTATTGCTCCGCCATCGGTGGCGGCCGTTCGGGCATCATCGAAACCAACTTCCGCGAAGAATGCGAAACCGACCTGTTCGGCGAACAGGCGGTTCTGTGTGGCGGTCTGGTTGAACTGATCCGCATGGGCTTTGAAACCCTGGTCGAGGCGGGCTACGCCCCCGAGATGGCCTATTTCGAATGCCTGCACGAAGTGAAGCTGATCGTGGACCTGATCTATGAAGGCGGCATCGCCAACATGAACTACTCGATCTCGAACACAGCCGAGTACGGCGAATACGTGTCCGGCCCGCGCATCCTGCCCTACGACGAGACGAAGGCACGGATGAAAGCGGTTCTGACCGACATTCAAACCGGCAAGTTCGTGCGCGACTTCATGGCGGAGAACCAGGTGGGTCAGCCGTTCTTCAAAGGCACACGTCGCATCAACGACGAACACCAGATCGAAGCCACAGGCGAAAAACTGCGCGGCATGATGCCGTGGATTTCCGCAGGCAAGATGGTCGACAAATCCAAGAACTAAACCGTACCCATCGTCAAAAATCCAAAGCCCCGGCGTCGCTGCCGGGGCTTTTTCTTTGCGCTGACTCTTGCCATGCCCCCGAATGGGCATGGAACAGCCCGAGTTCCACAGGCGTTCATTCCCTGAACATCTTTACGAGGACACCGCCATGTTAAAGTTTGCCCTACCGATCGTAGCCTTGACTGCAGCCTGCAACATGGTCGGCAGCCCTGCAGTATCCGGCGATATCCCCAATGCCCTGGTGGGGGCGTGGGGCATGAACCTGGCCGATTGCAAAAACGATGCTGCGGCCAAGGGGTTGGTCAGAATTTCCGGCAGCGAACTGAAATATTACGAAGCACGCGGAACCCTGACCGCTGTCATCGAGGAAACACCCACGCGCCTTGTGGGTGAGTTTGCCTTTGAAGGAGAAGGCCAGACCTGGAAACGGCAGATGGTCCTGGACGTGCAAGATGGCGGTCAAACCCTGATCACGCGCGAATATGGCGCTGGCGCCATCCCGGGTGCGCAGAAATATTCACGCTGCCCGTGAAACGCCTGTGACAATTGGTTTCAAACCGCTCGACACGGTTTGAAACAGATGCTTTGAGCGTCATCAAAGCATCGCGCGGCCAAGACGTGCGAATGTGTCCGGCAGCACCCGCTGGTTCAGACATTGAAACACGAAGGCATAGCTAAATGACGCAAACCTCTGACATCTCCGGCAAAAGCTGGGCCATGGTCACCGTTCTTGGTTTTACCTGGGGAGGGACGTTCCTGGTGACCGAACTGGCGCTTCAGGGTATCACACCTTTCTGGCTGGCTGCGGGCCGCATCGGCTTTGCGGCGCTTTTGATGTTGGCGATCTGGCGCGCCTTGGGCGGGCGGCTGTTCGCACAGGCCCCGAACAGGGGCACCTGGGGCGCAATGATTGCAATTGGGGCGTTCAGCTCGGCCATTCCGTTCATGCTGTTGGCGTGGGGTCAGCAACACGTGACCTCAGGGTTTGCCGGTGTGACCATGGCGTCTGTGGCGCTGACCGTGCTGCCGCTGGCGCATTTCTTTGTGCCGGGCGAGCGTCTGACGCTGCGGCGGGCAATCGGGTTTCTGATCGGCTTTGCCGGTGTCTGTGTCCTGATCGGGGGGCGTGCCTTTGAAAGCACGGGCGCAGGGCTGGAAACGGCGGGACGTGTGGCCTGTGTCGGGGCGGCGCTGTGTTACGGCATCTCGTCGGTGCTGATGCGGCGGTTGCCACAGGTTGATCCCATCGGGCTCAGCACTGTGCTGCTGTTGATCGCAGCGGCCATCGTTGTGCCCGCAGCACTGATCGTTGAAGGCTGGCCGCCCCTGCCATCGGCGAAAACCCTTTTGATCATCGCCTTTCTGGGACTGGTGCCCACCGCGGCGGCCAATTTCCTGCGCGTCACGGTGATCCGAACGGCCGGTCCGGTGTTCATGTCCCTGACCAACTACCAGGTGCCGGTCTGGTCTGTGCTGATGGGCATCGTCCTGCTGGGCGAGCCAGCGCCACCATCCTTGTTTCTGGCGATGGCGCTGATCCTTGCAGGTGTGGGGCTCAGCCAGTACGGCGCGCTGCGCCGCCTGTTTGCTTCAGCCCGCGCAGGTCAATAGCGGCCCAGATCCATCTTGGTCTTGGCCAGCACCTTGCCCTTGGCATTGATGGCCTTGATCTCGGCCTGATACTGGTTGCCCTTGCCGCCCGAACACGGGGGCAGATAACCGGCAGAGGCATATTCGCCCGTGCTGCGCGCCTTCTTGATCACGCGCACGCCACCCGGCAATTTGGCCGTCAGGCCGGGCACGGCCGGATAGCTGCCCGAGCTGCCCTTGACCGGATAGCCCAGCGTGCCGTGGCCCCCCTTGGTCGACAGCGGGCGAAAGCTTTTGTCGTTGTATTCCACGACCAGCATCACCGTGCCATCCGGGATGCCTGTAACCTGAAAGGGCGGAGTTTTTCCCTTGCCGCCGTGCAGGGTACACTGTTGACCCGCAGGTACGGTCTTGCCGTTCCAGGGCGCACCGATCTGCGCGCGCATTTCGGCGCTGGCCAGACCGGCAGAGAGGGCAATAATGGGCAACGAGAGAAAAAGGGATTTCATAACAAAGGCTCCTGAGCGTTAACCCGCCCAGCTTTGCCAAATTATCCCCTTGGATCAACCCCCGACAGCCGCCTCGACCGCGTCCACAACCGCATTCACCGCATCCTCAAGCACCTGTGCGTTCTCGCTTTCCGCCATGACGCGGATCAACGGTTCGGTCCCCGAGGTGCGGATCAGCAGACGGCCATTGCCACGCAACTGAGCCTCGGCCTCTGCGATGGCGGCCTTGACCGATGCGGCCTCCAGCGGGGCTTGTCCTTCGGCATAACGCACGTTCTTCAGCAGTTGCGGCACCGGATCAAAGTTGTGCAACAGCGTGCTGGCGGGCTGGCCCGAACGGATCATCTCGGCCAGGAACTGCAAACCCGCCATCAGCCCGTCGCCAGTGGTGGAATGGTCGGTCATCACGATATGGCCCGATTGCTCGCCGCCCAGGTTAAAGCCACCCTCGCGCATCCGCTCGACCACATAACGGTCGCCCACGCTGGTGCGTTCCAGCCGCAGGCCGCGCCCTTCCAGAAACCGTTCAAGGCCAAGGTTCGACATGACAGTGGCAACCAGAGCATTGCCCTTGAGCTTGCCCTCATCCGCCCAGCGGGCCGCCATCAGTGCCATGAACTGATCGCCATCGCCCACTTGCCCGTGCTCGTCGATCAGGATCACGCGGTCTGCATCGCCGTCCAGACAAATCCCGACATCCGCACCATGCGCCACGACGGTTTCCGCAGCAGCCTGCGGGTGGGTCGAGCCGCAGCCCTGGTTGATGTTGTGGCCATTGGGGCTGACACCCACGGGGATCACGGTGGCGCCCAGTTCCCACAGGGCTTCGGGCGCGACACGGTGCGCTGCGCCATTGGCACAGTCGATCACGACCTTCAGCCCGTCCAGACGCATCTGGCGCGGGAAAGAGGACTTCAACCGCTCGATATAGCGAAAGCGCCCGTCGTCGATCCGCTTGGCGCGGCCGATCTGGCCTGCGTCGATCAAATCGACCCCGTCGCGCACCAGCGCCTCGATTTCATCTTCGGCGGCATCCGACAGCTTGAACCCGTCGGGGCCAAAGAACTTGATCCCGTTGTCATGGGCCGGGTTGTGGCTGGCCGAGATCATCACGCCCAGATCGGCGCGCATGGAGCGGGTCAGCAGGCCGACCGCCGGCGTCGGCACCGGCCCCAGCAGCAGCACGTTCATGCCCATCGAGGTCAGACCGGCCGTCAGCGCATTCTCGAACATATAGCCCGACAGCCGCGTGTCCTTGCCGATCACCACGCGGTGCGCACCGCTGTCATCGCGTTTGAAATAGCGTCCGACCGCCGCGCCAATACGCAGGGCGGTTTCGGCTGTCATGTTGCCGGTGTTCGCAGTGCCGCGAATGCCGTCTGTGCCAAAGAGTTTTTTCATGACGACCGATGTGCCACAGAGGCCTGCCACAGCGCAATGGCCTGTGTGTGCAGGGCGACATCATGGGCGCGGATCAGCTGCACCCCCTGCCCCAAAGCCGCCAGCGCCACGCCGACCGAACCCGGGCCGCGTCTGGCCGCGTCCGGTTCATCCGCCAATGTGCCGATAAAGCGTTTGCGCGATACGCCCAGCAGGATCGGCACACCCAGCCCGTGGAACAGCGACAGACGGTTCAGCAGCGTCATGTTGTGCGCGAGCGTCTTGCCAAAGCCGATGCCGGGGTCTGCAATGATCTGGTCACGCACAATGCCTTGCGCGGTCAGGACTGCGATCCGCTCTTCAAGGTAATCGTACACATCCAGCAGCACGTCATCGTAGTGCGGATCGTGATGCATGGTCGCCGGATCGCCCTGCGCGTGCATCACGCACACCGGCGCACTGCGAAAGGCGCAAAGCGGTGCAAGCGCCGCATCATAGGTAAAGCCTGCCACGTCATTGACCACATCCGCACCTGCATCCAGAGCAGCCGCCGCCACGGCAGCCTTGCGGGTGTCGATGGAGATGGGCGTTTCGATGCCGGCCGCACGGATGGCGGCGATGGCAGGGGCCGTGCGGGTGATCTCATCCTGAGGATCGACGGTTTCGGCCCCCGGTCGCGTGGATTCCCCGCCCACGTCGATCATGGCAGCCCCATCCTGCACCATCTGGACCGCATGGGCAGTGGCCGCGGCTCCCTGATGCTGTCCCCCGTCAGAGAAACTGTCAGGGGTCACGTTGAGAATGCCCATGACATGCGGCCTGTCCCACTCAAGGCCCGCAATCGGCGCGCGCGGGTGGGTCAGCGCGGACAGGTCACCGTATGCCTGATCTGCCGAAACCACCACCGGCGCGCGGCCCCGTTCCAACACTTCGACATGGGTGAACCAGCCCCAGCCGCCCGCCAGCGTCAGTGCCGTGTCAGGCCGGGCGGCGCCGACCTGTACCAAGGGCCGAAAATACTGCGTCACAGAACGGCATCCTGCACCGAAACCGCGCGCAGCGGCACCGAGGCGTCAGCGGGCAGGTCCGCACCGATCACCAGCAGTTCAGACGCGTGATAGGTCGAGGCAAACCATGCCGCCAAGGCCACGGCATCGCTGGGCTGGACCGATGGCCCTGCGACCGCGTCCAAAACGATCTTGGAAGGGGCCCAGACACAGCTTTGGCCGTTCTTCATCGCCCATTCCAGTTCGGTGTGGGTTTCGACCACCACACAGCGTGCATCGCGCGCAGCCAGCACCCATGCGTTTTGCTCAATCGCCAGCAGGTCGATGCGCCGCTGGGTCCAGCGGTGGCCGGTCTGGGGCGCGGGCACGTCGGATGGACCAACGCAAAAGATCAGCGGACGGCCCGCGGCCTGCAGCTGGTCGATCCAGCCGGTCAGATGCGGCGATGCGATGGCCGCGTTGCCAAAGAACACCAGTTCGGGGTGCAGCGTCTCTTCTTCATCGACCGGCTGCGTGTCCTCGGTGCGGGCGCGTACGATCTCGACGCCCAAGGCGCCCGGCCCCCGGTCCAGCTTTTCGATCCGCACAAAGGCGCGGACCGCCTGCGGTTCGATCAGGATGCGATCCGCCACACGTTCGGCCAGCGTTTCCAGCAGGTTCAACCGCTCGTCGGCCAACTCGTGGGCAATGGCCTCTGTCACCTTGTCATAGCTCAGGATGCGATCCACGTCGTCGTCGATGGGACCTGTCAGCGGCTGCACTTCGACAACGATGTTGAACTTGATCCGCTGCGTCTTGCCGCGCTCGGCCTGAAAGGCGCCGATCTCGACATCCACCGCATAATCGCGCACCGATATCCGGTCCAGCGGCATCCCATCATCAGTGGCCACCGAACGTTCCGACGGGTGCGCAAAGGCAAGGTGGATTTCAGAAGCCATAAGTTCGCGTCCCAAGAGCAATTGACTGCCCTTCTAACGCCCCCGCCCCCGAAACGACAGTGCCAAAGGCGTCGCCCGACAGGTCAAAGACGGCGCGATCTCAGTTGGACGCGGTCATATAGGTGTCGCGGTAGAACAAATGCACACCGATGCGCGCCGTCTGGGTATAGACCTTGCTCCAGCGCGGGTTCACGGCAGTGGTGTGGTAGTGTGTGGCACCCGATGTCAGCTTGGGCGCGGTTCCATCCAGAACAGCACGGGCCACTTTGGCCACGCGGTTGAACGCCGCCTGCTCTCGGATTTTGTCGGCGTGGCCGTCACAGGTATAGGTGAACTGGCACTGGTATTTCTTGCCGGTGCCCTGTTTGATCACGCCGCAGACCGATCCGGGAAAACGGCCGGACTTGACCCGGTTCATGATCACCTCGGCCACGGCAAACTGGCCTTTGACCGTCTCGCCACGCGCTTCGAAATACAGCGCCTCGGACAGACAGCGCCATTGGTCGCCGCCGGTGGCCTTGGGCTGGTGGTCCAGCCATGCGCTGGTGAACTGAATGCCCTTGTGGCTGGTGGTCGGGGGCGAAATCATTGCTTGCAGGCGTTCCTGAGAGAGTGATTGCAAACCCTGACGTTCGGTCTTGAGCAGGGTCAACGCCTCTTTCTCCGAGGCATGAGCAGGAACAGAACACAGACCAAAGGCCAGTGAGAGGCACAGCAGCAAAAATTTCATCAGATCCATCGCAGGCAGTTTCAATGGCGGTCATCTAACGAAATCGGGGTAAAGAATCCACCTCTGATGCCTTTATGTCGCAGGCAGACCCGTTTCGACACAGTATCTGGCGGCGAATAAGGGGGCGCGCTACCCGGTCTTGTGGCCTATCGCAAGCTGCGCCGCAGCAAGCCGTGCAACCGGTACGCGAAACGGAGAACAGGAAACATAGTCGAATCCGGCCTGTCGCACAAAGGCTATCGATTCGGGGTTGCCGCCGTGTTCGCCACAGATCGACAGCACGATATTCGGCTGCGCCCCGCGTCCGCGCTCGGCGGCCATCTGCATCAATTCGCCCACCCCGTCCACGTCCAGCGTGTGGAACGGGTCCTCGGGAAAGACGCCCTGTTTGACATAAGTCGACATGAACCGGCCCGCATCGTCGCGCGACAGACCATAGGTCATCTGGGTCAGGTCGTTGGTCCCAAAGCTCATAAATGCGCAATATGGCGCGATTTCTGCCGCCCGCAGGGCCGCGCGCGGGGTTTCGACCATCACACCCAAGCGGTAGTCAAAGGCCGCGCCGCGTTCATTGCGCACGGCGGCGGCAATGCCATCCACACGGGCGCGCACCAGTTCGACCTCGCGCTTGGCACTGACCAGTGGGATCATGATTTCGGGCACCACCGACTCGCCGTCCTTGCTGGCGTCGATGGTCGCCTCAAAGATGGCGCGGGCCTGCATTTCGTAGATTTCCGGCACGGTGATGCCCAGACGCACACCGCGCATCCCCAACATGGGGTTGTATTCCATCAGGCTGTCGACACGGCGGGTGACCGTGGACAGCGGCAGGTCCAGCGCCTCGGCCAATTCCCGCTGACCGGACCGGCTGGTGGGCAGGAATTCATGCAAGGGCGGATCAAAAAGCCGGATGCAAACGGGCTGGCCCTGCATGATGCGGAACAGTTGGGTAAAGTCGTCGCGCTGCATCGGCAGCAGACGTTCCAGCGACGCACGCCGGTCGTTCGAACTGTCGGCAAAGATCATTTCGCGCATGACGGTCAGCCGGCCCGGCTCGAAGAACATATGTTCGGTCCGGCACAGGCCGATGCCCTGCGCATTGAAGTTGCGCGCGGTCTGCGCGTCGGCGGGCGTGTCGGCGTTGGCGCGCACGCCGATGTCGCTGGCGGCACTGGCCCAGTCCATCAGCTCCTGAAACGCATCGTCCAGCGCGGCCTCGTGCATGTCCGGCGCCCCCAGCAGCACCTGCCCCGACGTGCCGTCGATGGTGACGATATCGCCTTCGCGCAGGGTGCGGCCGTCGCTGGCCTGAATGGTCTTGTTGATGATCTGGAATTTCATGTCCGAAATGCCCACCACGCAGGGCAATCCGATGCCGCGCCCGATCACGGCGGCGTGGCTGGTGATGCCGCCCCGTTCCGTCATGACGCCCTTGGCCGCATGCATCCCGCGAATGTCCTCGGGCGAGGTTTCGCGGCGCACCAGGATGCAGGGTTCGGACCGCGCAGCACTGGCCTGTGCTTCGGTCGCCGAGAACACCAGCCGCCCGGTGGCGGCACCGGGGCTGGCGGCAATGCCGTGGCCCAACACGTCGCGCGGGGCGTCGGTGGCGATCTGGCGGTGCAGCAATTCGTTCAACGCGCGCGGCTCGACCCGCATCAACGCCTCTTCGCGGGTGATGATGCCATCACGTGCCAGTTGCACGGCGATGCGGACGGCTGCACGGCTTGACCGGGTGACCCGCACCCCGTCGAGGATGTGCAAGCTTCCGTTATCAATGGCAAATTCCACCTGCATCTCTTCACGCAGGCGCGCCCGCATCAGCGCGGCATGGGCCTTGAGCTGGTCAAAACACTCGGGCACCAGCTCTTCCAGCGAGGGGCCGCGCGGGTCGCGGGTGATAAAGATACTCTCGGCATGCGGGCTGAGCGCATCACGGCCCTGGCTTTGGCGCAAATAGCGTCCGGTGATCTGTTCAAGCCCGGTTTCGGATTCGACCAGTTGCAAGACGCCAGAGCCACATTCGCCGCGCCCAACGCCCAGCGCCATCTGTTGCACCACCAGCCCCAGCCCCGCATCCGCAGGCGCGCCCTTGGCCATGCGCAACAGACGCGCCGATGTGCCCTCCCATGCGCGGGCCATGGATTTCAGCACACCCGCCAGCTGCGTGGCAATGTCCTCGGGGAACGGCTCTTCGGTTTCCTGCTCATAGGCGCTCAGCGTCGCGTTCAGCGCTTCGGCCCCCTCGCCGTCAATGGCGTCGAACATATCCGGGTCGAGCCGCGCGACGTGTACGGCATAGCCCTGCACGAACCGCAGGAAAATCTTTGTCGCAGCCTGCGTGCCCAGCGTCTCGCACAGCTCGGCGTGGCGGTCGTGGTTCATGCCGATGTTCAGCACCGCCCCGGGCCCGCCCCAATCGGGGTCCTGCGACGACGGGCGCACGCACAGCAGCGCGTGCGGCGGGAATTCGGCGAGGATACTGGGAATATCAGGCAGATGGCCCGAGGCGATGTTGTGCACCGCACCAAAGCTGAGCGCCACGGTGGCAGGCACAGGCAGGTTCAACCGCACCAGCCGTTGCAGACATTTTGCCCGACCGCCGTGGGTTTCAGCGGTGATCGGGGCGGTCTGCGTGACCAGCGTCGTGTCGGGGTTATTCTGCACTGCGGCACCTTTTGATTTGGGGGCAGCATAGAAGGTAATGATTATGTGACAAGGGGGCGCGGGGGCCTTTGGAGGAGATGCTTTGGGGGGCGCTGCCCCCGGCGCTTTGCGCCTCCCCCGGAGTTTATCTGGCAAGATGAAGGGGCTTAGCCCTCGATGCGGGTCAGGTCGGCCACGGCCAGACAGATCTGGCGGATACGGCTGAGCAGGTTCAGACGGTTGCGGCGCACGGTGGCGTTGTCGGAATTGACCTGCACAGCGGTAAAGAACGCATCAATCGGTGCGCGCAGGCCGGCCATGGCGGACATGGCGGTGCTGAAATCCTGCGCCTGCATCGCGGGGGTGATCTGTGCCTCGGCCGCGTCAAGGGCCGCGAACAGCGCGCGTTCCTCGTCGGTTTCGGCAAATTTGGGGTCCGCGCCGTAGGAATATTCGACGCCGTCGGCCTCTTCCGCCTGGGTCAGGATGTTGTTGGCACGCTTGAAGCCCTGGATCAGGTTTTCGCCGTCGTCGGTTTTCAGCGTGTCCGACAGGGCGCGGGCGCGTTTGACCAGCAGGTTGAGGTCGTCGTTGTTCGGCATCGCGATGCAGGCGTCGATGATGTCGTGGCGGATGCCTTGATCGCGCAGGTAGACTTTGAGGCGGTCGTGGAGGAAGGCGAGGAGGTCGGCGGATTTTTCGTCGGTCTTCGTGACGAGGCTCTGAGACTCATCGTCGTAGTCCAAATTGATCAAATCGGATTTGCCGTTGGCAACTTCTTCCAAAAGCTCTTGTGTCGCTTGAACGGCCGAAATCCCTGACCCAAGCTTTTCACGAACCGCCTCCAATAAGGCCAGACTTCCTTCGCCCCAGTTTCCCGCACTATATACGGGCGACATCAAGTGGTCGAAGATCAGTTGATTGAAGACAATCGATAAACTTTCAGTCAAATCGTTGTGCGAAATTAAACGAATAACCCCCAACGCCGCCCGCCGCAGCGCAAAGGGGTCCTTGCTCCCTGTCGGCTTCTCGTCAATCGCCCAGAAGCCTGTCAGCTTGTCGATCTTCTCGGCCAGCGCCACGGCCACCGACACCGGCGCGGTCGGCACGTCGTCGGACGGCCCCAGCGGCGCATAGTGGTCTTGGGCGGCGGCGGCGACGGCTTTGTCCTCACCCATCGCCTCGATGTAATAGCGGCCCATAAGCCCCTGAAGTTCGGGGAATTCATAGACCATTTCCGAGGCGAGATCCGCCTTGGCCAGACGCGCGGCGCGTTCGGCCTGATCGGGGTCGGCGCCCACGGCGGGGGCAATCTCGCGGGCCAGTGTCGCCATGCGGTCGACCAGATCAGCCTGAGTGCCCAGCTTGTTGTGGAAGGTCACGTTTTTCAGCGCGTCCAGCCAGTCGGTCATGCCAGCGCGGGCGGTGCGCAGGTCGTTTTCCCAGAAGAATTTCGCATCCGCCAGACGGGCCGACAGCACCTTTTGGTTGCCCGCAAGGATGGTCGCGCCATTGTCGGCGGTTTCGCGGTTGGCAACGGTGATGAACCGTTCGATCCGGCCCGTCTTGGGGTTGCGCACGGAAAAGAACTTTTGATGCTCTTTCATCGAGGTTTGCAAAACCTCGGGCGGCAGGCCCAGAAAATCGTCGTCAATCTTGCCCATCAGCACCACGGGCCATTCGACCAGCCCCGCAACCTCGGCCAGCAGGCCCGCGTCCTCGACCACCTCAAGCCCCTGGGCAAAGGCCTGATTGGTGGCGTCGTGCCAGATCGCATCGGCACGCTCGGATGCGTCCAGAACCACGTGGGCGCGTTGCAGTTTGGTGGTGTAGTCGTCGAAACTGCGCACGGTGATGGCACCGGGCGACATGAAACGGTGGCCTTGGGTTGTGTTGCCAGCCTTGATGCCGTCCACATCCATCGGCACCACTTCGGCGCCCTCTTCGGTCACCAGAATGCACAGGATCGAATGCAGCGGGCGCACCCATTTCAGCGTGCCGCTGCCCCAGCGCATCGACTTGGGCCAGGGGAAATTGCGGATGGTCTGTTCCAGCACCTCGGCCACGATCTCGGCGGCGGGGCGGCCCGGTTTGGTGATCTTGGCGAACAGGATCTTGCCCTTGGGCGTGTCGCGCTCTTCCAGATCGTCGCGGGTCAGACGGGCACCGCGCAGGAACCCTTCGATGGCCTTTTCGGGGGCGTCGGCCTTGGGGCCTTTGCGTTCCTCGACCGTGGTGGGCGATGCGGCCAGCGCGCCCTCGATGGTCAGCGTCAGGCGGCGCGGTGTCGAGAAAGCAGCGGCAGAGGCGTAGGTCAGACCGGCCTCGACCAGCCCGTCTGTCACCAGCTTTTTCAGGTCACCCGCCGCGCGGGTTTGCATCCGTGCGGGGATTTCTTCGGAAAACAGTTCGATCAGCAGGTCGGGCACGGGCATTTCCCCATCAAATTGCGCTGCGGGGTGGATAGCGCCCCTCGGGCCAAGGGTCCAGAGGCGGAACACCAACAATCGTCGCGCGCGCAGGGAAACCGGTGTGACGCGTGGTCAGGCCGTCTGGTCGGCCAATGTGGGCACGTTCGGACCCGAGATGTGCGGGATCACCCGATAGACCGCTTCGACCAGATTGTAGACGGCAAAACCCAGCAGGCCCAAACCGGCGCCTGCCAGCAGAAAGCGGCCCCAGGCCAGTGCGCGCAACGTCTCCAGCGCCTGCCCGATGCCGCCCGCGTCAGAGGGATCGGTGTGCCATGCGGCAAAGCCCAGCGACACGCCCACCAGCGCCAGCATCGCGCCGTGCACGACAAGGCCAAAGGTCAGGACAGGTTGGGCACGCTGGGTGAAGGGGGCCGTTGACAGATGTGTGCGATACGATCCTGTCAGCCCCTTATGTGCATAGTAAATGCCCGCGCCCAGGAACACGGCGGCCACGAACGCCACCAGATACGGCCCCATCGGCATCTGCATGACCTGGGCGGTCCAGTCCCGCGCACCGCCGCTGTCCGCAGCCCCGCCGCGTGCCAGTCCGGCCACCGACACGCCGATGGCCCCGTGGATCACACCTGTGGCAGCCGTGCAAAAACGCGCGAATATGCCCTTGAGGTCGGTCCCATGGTCTTCGAGATCCAGAACCGCATCGACAAGCCGCCAGATCATATAGGCCCCAAGCCCTGCTGCGATACACCAAAGCGTTGTCAGCCCCATGGGTTCGTTCTGAAGGGTTGCGAGGGCGTCCTTGGTGCCCTTGGCATCACCGCCGCGCAGGGCCGCCGTCAGCGCCAAGCCTCCAACGATAATGTAAATCACCCCGCGCGCGCCGTAGCCCGCGCGCATGATCCACTTTGTGCCCTGGTGTGCGGCGTCGGCCATCTGGCTAATCCTTCATGCGATACAAAGGACAACTCACAGGGTCGTGAAATGGTTCAATCCGCGGCAGGCCGTTCGGGACATTCCTCGCCCACAACTGTGCCGTCATAGGCCTTGTCACCGCAATCGTTCAGCTCGTGCCAGATATAACCGCGCCCGTCCTGCGTGATCGCCACGATCCGGTCGACGCCATAGTGCACGTTCTTTTGCGACAGAAACGGCAACGCGGTGCCTGCCTCAAGCTCGGCTCCGATAGCGGCGGCGTCGAAACAGTCAAACCAGCCCGGCGCATTGCGCGGCTCGGCCTTGTCCAGACCGACAAAGGTTTCTGTCAGCGTGGCCAGCGACATATCGGTGTGGAAACAGGCCCGGTAGCGGATGGGCGAGCTGTTGGCGTCGATGGCCTGAAAATCAGTGAACGGGATCGGCTCGGGCTGGTCCGAGACCACCGAGACCAGGTTGACCTCTTCCAGCGTCACCTCGTCGTAAAAGCCGTAAACCTGCAGGTAATACATACCTGCGCCTGCAATGAGTGCCATGATCACGATCAATGCCGCCAGTATCTTGCCGGTCATGCGACCGCTTCCGGGGTCCAGCCCCCTGCCCGTGTCTGCACAAAGGCATCGGCACAGGCTTTGGTCAGGGCGCGCACGCGGCCGATATAGGCCTGGCGTTCAGTGACCGAGATCACGCCGCGCGCGTCCAGCAGGTTGAAGATGTGGCTGGCCTTGATCGCCTGATCATAGGCGGGGTGCGCCATGACGATGCGTTTTCCGGTCTTGGGGTCGTCGTGCGCTTGGTCAAGGATCGCCTTGCACTCGGCTTCGGCCTCTTCGAAATGGCGCAGCAGCACCTCGGTGTTGGCCACGTCGAAATTCCAGCGGGCGTATTCTTCTTCGGTTTGCTTGAACACGTCGCCATAGGTCAGCGGGATCGGCGATTGCGGATCGTTGAACGGCATGTCCATCACGTGATCGACCGCCAGAACATACATCGCCAGACGTTCCAGACCATAGGTCAGCTCGCCCGAGACGGGGCTGCAGTCGTGGCCCCCGACCTGCTGGAAATAGGTGAACTGCGACACTTCCATGCCGTCGCACCAGACTTCCCAGCCCAGCCCCCAAGCGCCCAGCGTCGGGCTTTCCCAGTCGTCCTCGACAAAGCGGATGTCGTGCAGGCTGGCGTCGATGCCGATGGCTTGCAGGCTGCCAAGGTACAGCTCTTGCAGATCGGGCGGGCTGGGTTTGATCAGCACCTGGTACTGATAGTAGTGCTGCAAACGGTTCGGGTTCTCGCCATAACGCCCGTCGGTGGGACGGCGCGAGGGTTGAACGTATGCCGCGGCCCATGGCTGTGCGCCCAGCGACCGCAGGGTGGTTGCCGGGTGGAATGTGCCCGCACCCACTTCCATGTCATAGGGTTGCAGGATGGCGCAGCCTTTGGACGCCCAATAGGTCTGAAGCCGCAGGATGATTTCCTGAAACGAACGGGGAGCTGTGGACGTGTCGGACATGGGGGATACGCTTTCCAGTTTCGTGCGCGCCTTACCTACGCAGCCCCCCGACAATGGTCAATCGCGGCTTTGTCGCAGGCCACAGGGAGATGCAGGATAAATTCCGGCTGCAAATCGCGATAATAGATGCCTGATCCGATGAATTCCCCGTGTGACCATATGGCCAATGCGGCGAAATCCTGCTTAATTGTGCCAAATAATTTCCGAGCAGGAGTTCTGGTTAAAATGATGCGCAAGATGGTGGTTGCGGCAATGCTGGCAACAGGGATGTCAGGGTTGGCGGCAGGAGTGGCGACGACGCCTGCGGCGGCTCAGTCCGCGCAAGAGGTCGTTTGGGTGCAGATCGAAGCGCACCCCAGCCTGGCCACCGCAACGGCCCGCGCCCGCATCTATGCCGGGTCGATCGATGACGTGAACGGCTTTGCCCTGGGTGGCGGATGGTACGGTATCGCGCTGGGTCCCTACGCGCGCGATGATGCAGAACAGGTGCTGCGCGTCTACCGCGCCGATGGTCTGATCCCGCGCGACGCCTACATCGCTGAAACTTCGGATTACCGGCAACAGTTCTGGCCCTTGGGTGCGAACGTGCTGAACCAGGGCGTGATCGACGCCCCCGACGTCGCAGCCGAGGAGCCCGCCGCACCGGCCGACACGCAGGTGGCCACGACAGAAGCGACACCCGAGGCTGCAACCGAGGCCGAAGCCGCCCCGCTGCCCGAACCTGAACCCGCGGACGAAACCCCGACCGAAGCGCGCCGCAGCGAACAACTGCTGACCCGCGAAGAACGGATGGATCTGCAAGTGATGCTGAAATGGGCCGGTTTCTATGACGCGGCCATCGACGGCGCTTTTGGCCGTGGCACGCGCAATTCGATGGCCGCCTGGCAGGAAGCCAACGCATTCGATGTGACCGGTATCCTGACCACCCTGCAACGCGAGACACTGAAAAACCAGTACAACGCGGTGTTGGACGGGCTGGGCCTGGAACGTGTTTTGGACGCGCAGGCCGGCATCGAGATGATGATCCCCACCGGCGTGGTGGCCTTTGACCGCTACGAGCCGCCCTTCGCCCATTATGACGCCACCGGCGACATTCCGGCCAAGGTGCTGTTGATCAGCCAGCGCGGCGATCGGGATACGCTGTATGGCCTCTATGACATCATGCAGACGCTGGAAATCGTGCCGCTGGAAGGGCCGCGCGAACGCAGCGACAAGGACTTTGTACTGATCGGAGAAAACGGCACCATGGTGTCGGAAACCCGCGCCACCTTGCAGGACGGCAAGATCAAGGGCTTTACCCTGATCTGGCCCGCAGGCGATGAAGAACGCCGCCGCCGCCTGATTGGTGAGATGGACAAGAGCTTTATCCGCCTCGAGGCCGCGCTTGACCCCGCGGCGGGTGACCCCAGCGAACAGGCGGTTGATCTTGTGGCCGGACTGGACGTGCGCAAGCCGCGCATCGCACGCTCGGGTTTTTACGTGGACAGCGCCGGACTGGTGATGACCACCTCCGAGGCGGTCCAGTCCTGCACCCGGCTGACCATCGACGACGAATATGACGCCGACGTGGTGGCCGATGACGCCGCATCCGGCATCGCCGTGCTGCGCCCGCAAGAACCGCTGGCCCCGCTGTCGGTCGCACGCTTCAGCACAGGTGCGCCGCGCCTGCAATCCGAAGTGGCGGTCGCAGGTTACAGCTATGACGGTGTCCTGAGTGCCCCCAGCATGACCTTCGGCAAACTGGCCGATGTGCGTGGCTTGCAGGGTGAAACCGGCGTTTACCGTCTGGCCATGACCACCCTGCCCGGCGACGCGGGCGGTCCGGTCTTCGACGCCATGGGATCGGTCATGGGCATGTTGCTGCCCAAACCCGGAGGGTCGCGCGCCCTGCCCGACGAGGTCGTCTTTGCCGCAGATACAAACGTGATCCGCCAGGTTCTGGCCAGCGCAGGTGTAAGCATCAAGGCCGCCGCCGAAACCGGCCCTTCGGAACCCGAGGACATCACCCAGACTGCCGTGGGCATGACCGTTCTGGTCAGCTGCTGGGACTGAACCCTTTGCGGATTGAAACAAATGCGCGGCACTCCCCGGTGCCGCGTTAGCCGCCTGTTAAGGGCTGTCCATCATTTTGACGATCAAGCGTGGGGGCACGTGAATGTCGATCAAAATGGAGTGGACCATGATACCGAAAATTCTGAGTGTGCTGGCTTTGGGCGCAACCGTCCTTGGCGTTTCGCAGGCGGCCGCCACCGTGGCAACGCCGCCCGTAAACCATCAAGGGCAATGGTGGACCAATCCGCTGGGCTGTGAATATTCCCGCGCCGGTCGCCCCGGCGAGACGATGTGGTTCCTGATCATCAACACCGCCAAACCCGGCTGCCCCACCTATATTGCGGGCAACACCTGGGGCGGCATTTATCGCGCACATGGGAAAATCTTGAAATAACCACGTCAAAACGCGCGGCCCCGCGGGGCGGCGCGGGCCTGGCATAGGGTAACGAGGCAAAAGCAGTAAACAGTAGCTGTGACAGGCATACGGGCGGGACCAAGGGTGCCGCCCGTTTCTATTCACGCCTTATCTCGGGGGCAGGCTGCAAGGCTGGCCTGGCTCTCGAGAAGAGCATTTTGAACCAGTGAAGTGGCCGGTCTAGTCTGTGATGTCCGGCGTGAGGTAGATCAGCGTGGGGCCATCTGCCTCGAAGGCACCCAAGACAGCCTCCTGCATCTGCTTGATGGTTTTGGGTGCCGCAGCATATGCGCCAAAGGCTTCGGCCAGCTTGCAGAAATCGGGATTGCGCGCGATCACCGCATTGGGGGCAATCTGGGCGCGGGTCATGCTGTCTTCGATCTCTTTCAGCTTGCCGTTGTCCCACAGGATGATCGGCAGCGGCAGCCCCAGTTCGACGGCCACGCCCAGCTCCTGCATCGTGTAGTGAAAGCCATAGTCGCCAATGATCGCCAGCGTGGGCTTGCCCGGCCGCGCGATGGCACCGCCGATGGCGGCGGGGGTGGCATAGCCCAGCGTGCCAAAGCCATATGGGTGGTGCCAGTGACCGGGCTTGGTCATCGGCCAGACATCCATGGCCACATAGGCAAATTGCGTCATGTCTGAATAGATCATCGTATCTTCGGGCAACACCGCACGCAGGGCATCGCACAGCGGTGCGATTCCAGGGCGTGGGGCATCGCTGTCGGCGCGCCAGGCCTTCCGCGATTTTGCAACCTCCTCGGCGGTCCAGCCCGAGGTGGTCTTGCCCAACGCCTCGGCCCGTTCCAGCAAGGCACGCATCAGCAGCGGACCATCGCACAGGATGTTCAAGACACCCGCATCCGTGTTGGTAAAGGCCTGCGGGTCAATGTCGACGCGCACCAGCAGGCTCTGGTGCCCCAGATGCGCGCGCCACAGGTCAACCTCGGCCAGTTCCGAGCCGACGACAACGACCACATCCGCCGAACCGATCACATCTGCGCTGGAGGGCTGCGACAGGGCCGCGCCGTAATGCAGCGGATCATCCGTGCCCACAATCCCGCGTCCGGCGTAGGTGGTGAAAGAGGCAGCGCCCAAGGCTTTCAGCGCCTTGCGGGTCACATCGGCACCAACGCACGCCCCGCCGCCAAACACGAACAACAGCCGCTCGGCGCTCAGGATACGGTCCAGCGCATCGCCCATTTGCGGCAGGCTGGGCGCCGTATAGGGGCGCGGCGCGGGTGCTGCGTCTGCTGACGCCTCAAGGACGGCAATCGGCACCTGAATATGCTTTGGACGCGGTCGCTGTGCCGTAAATTCGGTCAGGGCACGGTCAATCAGCGTATAGGCCGCATCGGCCGTGCGCGCCTCGGCGGACCAGTCGCATACGGTCGCCGCCGCCGCGCGTTGGTCTTTCATCTGGTGCAACTGACCCTTGATCCCCTCGACCTCGTCCAGACAGGACGACACCACCAGCACCGGCACGGAATCAGAGTAGGCCTGTCCCATGGGCGTCATGATGTTGCACAGCCCCGGCCCGGTGATCACATAAGCCACCCCCGGCTTGCCCGAAGCGCGCGCATAGCCGTCGGCCATGAACCCCGCGCCCTGTTCGTGCCGAGCCAGAACATGGGTGATCCCCGCCTCTTCGATGCCGCGGTACATTTCCTGATTGTGCACGCCAGGTATGCCAAAGATCGTATCGACCCCGCGCGCCTTCAGCATGTGGGAAATTTGGGCTCCAAGGGGTCGTTTCATCAGGCTCTCCAGAATTGCACGGTCACGATGGCATAGACCACCATCAGTTCGAGCCGTCCTACCAGCATCCCCCCCGCAAGCAACCATTTCGCCGTGTCGTTCAGCGGGCCAAAGTTGCCCGCCGGTCCGATCGTGTCGCCCAGACCGGGCCCGATGTTGGCCAATGCCGTGGCCGCCCCCGACAAGGAGGTTACGAAATCCAGCCCCGTCATGCCCAACGCAACGGACAGCAATCCCAGCGACACGATAAAGAAAACAAAGAACGACATGACCGAGCCAAGCACGTCGGCATCCACCGCCCGGCCATCATAGCGCGGGGTAAAGATACCGTGGGGGCTGCGGGTCTTGCGCAATTGCGCGCGGATCGAAGAAAACAGGATCTGGTAGCGGAAGATCTTGACCGAACAGGCCGTCGATCCCGCGCAACCGCCGATCAGGCCCGCGAAGAAGAAAATCGCGATCAGGAACGGCCCCCACGCCATATAGTCCACGCTGGAAAAGCCGGTGCCCGACATGACCGACACGACGTTGAACAGCGCCTCGCGCACCGCCCGTTCGACGCTGTGTGGGAAAATATAGGTCAGGGTAAAGGCGCTGACCCCGACAATGACCGCGATGGTGCCCAGAAACGCGTGCACCTGCGTATCGCGCCAGATCGCCGTGGTGTTGCCGTTGATCATCTGAACATAGCGCACGAACGGCAATGCCGCGAGGATCATGAAGAAAGAAGCAGCATATTCCTTGGCCCCGACAAAGCCGCCAAAGGAAGAATCATAGTTCGCAAAGCCCCCGGTGGACACCGTGGTGAGCGCGTGGACCGTGGCGTCAAAGACGTTCATCCCCAGGATCAGGTAGACCAGCGCACAGGCCAGGGTGATCGCGATGTAAATGCCTGAAATCTGGCTGGCGATCTGTGTGGCACGGGGCAGGATCTTGCCCATGGTCTCAAAGGCTTCGGACCGGAAAATCTGCATGCCGCCGACACGCAGTTCGGGCAGGAACACCATGGCCACAACAATGATGCCGATACCGCCCAGCCATTGCAGGATACCGCGCCACAACAACAGCCCCTTGGGCAGGTTATCAAGGCCGGTAAAAACAGTGGACCCAGTGGTGGTCAGCCCCGACATCGCCTCGAAAAACGCATCGACATAGCGCGCCTCGGTCGCGCCCAGCACGAAGGGCAGCGCGCCAAAGATCGGCAGCATCAACCACACACCGGTGGTCAGCAGGAATGTTTGCTGGATCGTCAGACCTTCTCGGACACCATTGGAACAGCTCAGCGCCATAACGCCGCCTGCCAGAATGGTGATCAGACCGGATTCAACAAAAACCGGCCAGTGTTCCCTGCCCTCGGCAAGATCAACCAGCATCGGGACAATCATGGTCAGCCCAAGAGCGGTAACCAAAAGTCCGATGACATATCCAACGGGGCGCAGGTCTAACATTTCGCCAGCGTTGGCGCGGGCCGCGCCGACTGTCAAGGCAGTCTCAGGCGCAGCCCAGCATCATTTCGCACTTAGACGTAATAGAGATCGCGAAACACGTACGCGGGAATGTTATCGCGTTCGATTTTCAGCTCTGCCAGCTGTGCGTCGGACATCGCGTTCAGACGTTCGATCAGGTGCATACGCGCTTCCATGCTGCGCGATTTCTGACCGGCTTCGATCAATGCAGTGAAGACGCGCGAAAGAACCGAGCCGATGCCCGCGAAAAAGCTTGCGACCGGTGCGTTGGAAATGTGAGTGGCGGTTTGGGTAGCCATGATGATCTGCCTTTTTGGTTTGGAGAGTGAAACGCTCCTCCTGTAGACCACCATATAGGTATGTCCGGCTGACCTACCACCGACGATATTGCATAGCTGCATTGCAGCATTTCGAATATGCTTTCGCTTATTTATTGTGCAAATAGCCTGCTTTACCCCCGCCGCACCGCAGCGTAGCAGGGGTAAACCAGCGCTTTAACCGATGTGGAACAACGACTGGAACAGGCGCGGGTCCAGGCTGTCGGCGGCAAATGTTTCGCCCTCGGTCAGCACCGAAACCGCATCGTGGCTGTGCAGGCTTTCCTGGTGGCTGGCGACAATACGGAAATCGCCAACGCGGTGGTCCGCCAGAAGCTGTTCGCAGAACAGGCGTGCCGCGTCTTCGACAAAGATCGGGTTGGCCGCGTTCAGTTCGGCAAAGGCCTGTTCATCCTCGCGTTTCACCATCACCTGCGTCTCGGTCGGCACGGCACGGCGGCAGGCGTCAATCAGGTCCTCGAACCACAGCGGTCCCGCGTCACAGTCCAGCACAACCGAAATCCGCGCAACCGAGCGTTGCGAATGCGGGGTCGCCAGTTGTCCACGGGTGGCACGGGCATGTTCGCTGAGTTCCAGCGAGCAGGGACATGTGGACGAATAGACGTAATCCAGATGCACGATCTTCTTGCGCACCCCGTTGTGTTCGACCAATTCCAACGCGATGTCGTAGTATTGGTAGCCTGACAGGCCGGACCGCAGGCTTTCCACCTTGATCGGGAAGGAAAACCGCATCTGGATGCGAGCGTCAAAGCTTTCCAGGTCGGTCTTGTAATCGTCCAGCGCCGCCTCGATCACCTCGAAGCTGAAGGTTCGTTCGGCATGGGTATAGAAGGACCGCATGATGCGGCTCATGTTGATGCCCTTCTTGTCCGCCTCAAGGCTGACAGTGCCGGTAACAGATGTTTCCAGCAACAGCGGCGTCTCGGTGTTGCGGCTGCGGTAACGGATCGGCAGGCGGAAGTTCGAGATGCCGACATGCTGGATTTGCTGGTGCGCGCCCTTGATCAGGCTGGACGGCCCGTTTTGCAGGTCGGGCAGCGTCGCCTTATAGCTTTCATCGACCTCGAACCCTTCGGGATAACTGCGCGAAAAGGCAGGATAATCCACGCCGGAATCCCCCGGCAACAGGCGCGCCACAGAAGCGTCCAGTTCCAGAATTTCGGTGGGTGTGGCTGATTTCGCCCAACGGCGCAGCACATCCAGCGCCGCAGCGGCGTCATCACGTTCGGGTATTTGTTGGATATCGGGCGTATGAATATTCATGCAGTGGCCCCCCTTTGTCTATCGATCCACACACTACATAGGTGTGCAACCGATGTTTGCCAATGTCTGTGAAGGATACGTGCGGCTTTGCGTATCGGTTCAAAATCTCGCCATAAATCATGCGCAACCTTGAATTTTTCTAGGACATCTACGACGAAAAAGCGCCCGAAACCGCAGCTTCGGGCGCTTTTACCAAGGCTTAGGCCTGATCAAGGGCCTGCAACACATCCGCAATCAGATCGGCCGGGTCTTCCAGTCCGACGGAAACACGCACCAGGCCGGGTGTGATGCCCAGCAGATCTTTTTGATCCTGCGGCAGACGTTGGTGGGTGGTGGTGGCAGGATGGGTCAGGATCGATTTGGCGTCGCCCAGGTTGTTGGAAATCACCCCGACCTTCAACGCATTGAGAAAGCGGAACGCCGCCTCCTTGCCGCCCGCAAGGTCCAGAGCCAGCAGCGTGCCACCCTTGCCCATCTGACGCATACACAAGTCGTGTTGCGCATGGGACGGATGCCCCGGATAGACCGCGCGCGCCAGCTTCGGGTGTCCCACCAAGGCTTCGGCCAGGGCTTCGGCGGTGGCGGTCTGGGCGCGCACACGCAGGTCAATGGTTTCCAGGCCTTTCAACATGATCCACGCGCTGAACGGCGACAGCGCAGGACCAGTGTGTTTCAGAAAGGGCTCAACAGTCTTGCGAATGTACTCTTCCGACCCCAGGATCACACCGCCCATGGCGCGCCCCTGCCCGTCGATGTGCTTGGTCGCGGAGTAAATCACCACGTCCGCGCCCTGTTCAAACGCACGGCTGTAGACCGGCGAGGCAAAGACGTTGTCGATCACAACCTTGGCGTTCTGCGCGTGGGCCAGCTTGGCCACAGCGGCGATGTCGACCACCTCAAGCGTCGGGTTCGACACGCTTTCAAAGAACACCACATCCGTCTCGGGCGTGATTTCGCGTTCCCATGCGGCCAGATCGGTGCCGTCCAGCAGGACGATCTCGACCCCGTAGCGGCCCAGGATCTCTTCCAGCACGTACAGACACGACCCGAACAAGGCCCGCGCCGCGACCACGCGGTCGCCCGCCTTCAGCATCGACATCAGCGCACCGCTGACCGCAGCCATCCCCGATGCCGTGGCAAAGGCCGCTTCGGCCCCTTCCAGCGAGGCGATGCGGTCCTCGAACATCGCAACCGTCGGGTTGCCGTAACGGGCATAGATAAACTCGTCCTCGCCTAGCGCCTCGAACCGCCCTTCGGCGGCTTCGGCGCTGTCGTAGACAAAGCCCTGTGTCAGAAAAATCGCTTCGCTCACCTCGCCGTACTGGCTGCGGCGGGTGCCTGCGTGCACGGCGCGGGTGCGTGGTTTCCAATCGGTCATAGTCGTCATCCTCACGGGCCTGGGAAGGGCTGGCCACAAAAAAGCCCCCGAAACGCGGTCAAGCGAAGGGAGGCTTCATCCTGACCTTTTAGCGGGATTATTTAACGTGGCCCGCAATCCGGTAACAAATCGCCACGGCGACACGGATAGGCCCTTGTCCCGCCAGCGTCAACACCACGCGTCGGGGTCATGTAAAGTTTACATAGATTGCCTAGAGGTTCCGCGAACAGCACCGAAACGTTGCAAGGAGAAGCTCTTGCCCGTCCTCAGAGTGAACGCCGCCCCCCACGGCCCCTGTCTGCACCTCACAAATGGCCCTCTGCGCCCTGCGTTGATGTCCGCGGCACGCGGCACCGGGCCGATCATCGTGATGATCCACGGATACAGCTACAACCCGGAACTGCCCAACCATTGCCCCCACCGCACCCTGCTGCGCCGCGATGGCGCGTGGCTGCGGCAGATGGGCTTTGGCATGGGCGACCCTGACGAAGGTCTGGCGCTGGGGTTTGGCTGGAATGCGCGCGGTCCGGTCTGGCGCGCGGCACGCCGTGCGCGGGCATCAGGTGCCCAACTGGGCCGGGTCCTGCGCATCCTGCACCACGCCGCGCCCCATCGCCCCATCCACCTGATGTCCCATTCCATGGGGGCCGAAGTGGCCCTGGCAGCACTTCACGTGCTGCCGCGCGGTGCCGTGACGCGGATGCTGACGATGGTCCCGGCCAGCTATAACAGCACCGCAGATGAGGCCTTGCAGACACCTGCCGGGCGCGCGCTGGAATGGATCAACGTGGCCAGCCGCGAGAATGCATTGTTCGATCTGATGTACGAACGTCTGGTGACCCCGCCGCGCCGCCGCGACCGTGTGATCGGTGCGCGTTTGCAGGCAGGCAACGCGACCACCCTGCGCCTGGACTGCCCACGCACGCTGGACTGGCTGCAACGCTACGGCGCGCAGATCGCCCCGCCCGCAGCGCGCATCTGTCACTGGTCAGGCTACACCCGCCCCGGCGCGCTTGGCTTCTACAACCGTTTGCTGCGTGATCCCGCCCGCGTGCCGCTCAGCGCCTTGCAAGCTCCCCTGCCGACCAGCCGGACACGCTGGCGCCTGCCTCTGCCCGGATGGCAAAAAGCGGCCACCTGACCAAGGCGACCGCTTTCTTCTGGCGCTGGTTTTCCCGCCGGAGGCATCAAATCGCCATCCCGCCGCGGATCAGTCCGGTGTCGTGTCGTCCTTGGCCTCTTCGGTCCCGTAGGTCTGGAACAGCTTGCCCTGGCTCAGAAAGAACGCGAACACCGCGATCGACAGCCCAAAAGTCTTGAAATACACCCATGTTTCGGTGCTTTGCGTGCGCCAGATCACCTCGTTCAGCACCGCCAGCCCGAAAAAGAACAGCATCAGCCGCTTGGTCAGGATCATCCAGCCTGCATCCTGCAGGGGCATCATCCCTTCCATTACGTATTTCAGATAGGATGTGCCGCGCAGCAGGCCAAAGCCCAGCAAACCGCCGAACAGCAGGTAGATCATCGTCGGCTTCATCTTGAAGAAACGGTCGTCGTTCAGCCAGACCGACAGCCCCCCAAATATCACCACCAGCACCAGCGTCGCCACCTGCATCCGGCTCAACTGACCGGTCAGATACCAAAGCGCGCCGGTCGAGGCGATCAGCAGCGGAATGAACGCCGCCGTCACGACGATAAAACCGTCATAATCGGTGCCGCCGATGGTAAAGACGCGGTCTTTCAACATCAGGTACGCCACGAAGAACACAAGGATCGGGCCGAAATCCAGCGCCGATTTCAGGAACGGGTTGATCTCGCGTTTGTCTGTCACAGGAATGTCCTTGGTCATCCGCCCATCTCTACAATCACGGCACCCAAAGCAATCAGCGCCATCAGCGCGATGCGGCGGGGGCCTACGGTTTCTTTCAGCACCAGCCAGCCGATAAAGGCGGCAAATACCGTCGAGGTTTCACGCAACACGGCAGCTTCGCCAACCTTGTCCAGCCGCGTGGCCATCATGATAGAGCCAAAACTGAGAAACGCCACCAGCCCACCCAACACGCCGCGCCGCATCAGCGGAGCCACGGCAGGCCGGTCCGGCATCGCACGCCAGCGCATATAGGCAATCGGCGGCATCGACAGCGCGTCGATCATGAAAAACCATGCCAGAAAAGTGAACGGGTTTTCGGTCGCGCGGATGCCATAGGCGTCGTAGGTGGTGTAAAGCGCCACAAACAGGCCCGTCAGCACCGCCAGCCCCAGCGCCATGTTCAACGTATCCCGCGCCGCCGTCAGGGTGCGCAGGTTGTAAATCGCCAGCCCGAAGATGCCGCACAACAGCACCCCGACGCCGGTCCACTGCACCCAGGTGAACACTTCGTTAAAGATCAGATAGGCGCCGATGACCGCAAAAAGCGGACCGGTGCCGCGCACCACGGGATACACAACCGTATAGGCGCCCTTGGTATAGGCCCAGGCCTGCAAAAGCTTGTAAACAGTGTGAATCGCCCAGGCCCCGAAGAAGATCGGCCACATATGCGCCTCGGGCCAGGGCACCACGAACAGCGCAAAGGGGGCCGCCATCAGGCCATAGCTGAAATCAATCGCACCCCGTGTCAGCCAGGGATCGTGCCGCCCCTTTTGCATCGCGCCAAAGACCGCGTGCAGGAACGCTGCTGACAACGCAAGGATCAGCGCCAGCCGGTGCCCCGCTTCGGTGCCCTCGATTGCCAAAAGCCAGTCGGTCATGGGCGACGCCCGCACAGCGGGGTGCATGCGCTCCGGCCTGTGGCCGCCCCCCAAGGATCGATCAGCACCAGAGAAGAATGAGCGGGTCGGAAATCAGAAATCATGACACAGCCAGTGACGCGGAACGCGGGCAGCCGCAAGAGGTTTTGCCCTTGATCGCGTTGCCGTGTCAGACATCCGCACCGGTCAGGGCACGGGCAAAATCTTCGGGATCAAAGGCATCAAGGTCGTCGATCTGTTCGCCCACGCCAATGGCATGGATCGGCAGGCCGAATTTATCCGCCAGCGCCACCAGCACGCCGCCCTTGGCGGTGCCGTCCAGTTTGGTCATCACCAGACCCGAGACATCGGCAACTTCCTGGAAAATCTTGACCTGATTCAGCGCGTTCTGCCCCGTGGTCGCGTCCAGCACCAACAGCGTGTTGTGCGGCGCGCTGGGGTCTTTCTTGCGGATGACGCGAACGATCTTGGCCAGTTCCTCCATCAGGTCGGCGCGGTTTTGCAAGCGGCCTGCGGTGTCGATCATCAACAGGTCGGCCCCGTCCTGCTGCGCCTTGGTCATCGCCTCAAAGGCGAGGCTGGCGGGATCGGACCCTTCGGGCGCTGTCATCACCGGCACGCCCGCACGTTCGCCCCAGACCTGCAATTGTTCGACCGCAGCGGCGCGGAACGTATCACCGGCAGCGATCACCACGTTCTTGCCCGCCGCGCGGAACTGGCTGGCCAGCTTCCCAATGGTCGTCGTCTTGCCCGACCCGTTGACGCCAACCACCAGCACCACCTGCGGTGTCTTGGGGTAGATCGGCAAAGGCCGCGCCACCGGTTCCATGATGCGGGCAATCTCGGTCGCCATCAGGTTCTTGATCTCGCCCACCGACAGCTTTCGCCCCATGCGCCCTTCGGCCATGTTGGCGGTGACGCGCAGGGCGGTGTCGACCCCCATATCGGTGGAGATCAGCAACTCTTCGAGCTGTTCCAGCATGTCGTCATCCAGCACGCGGCGCACGACGGGCTGGGCTGCGGGGCTGCGTTTGAACAGACGGTTCAACAGGCCACCCGACGCGGGCCGGTTGTCCGCCTCTTGCTGGCCCGGATCAGCCGCGCGCGGCAGTTCTGCGGTGGCCGCAGCAGGCGTTTCCATCAGCGTATCGACAGCCATGGTTGCCGGACCCGGTCCGGGCGTCGGCGATGGCGGCAAATCCGGTTCGGGGGCCGGAACGGGATCGGGTTCGGGCGTGGGCTGCGGTTCGGGCGTCTGCGGGATTTCCGGCGTCGGCTCGGGCGGCAGGTCCGGCTGCGGTGCCGGGATCGGTGTCGGCTCCGGCGTTGGCGCAGGATCGGGCGCCGGGATCGGGTCAGAGGGCAGATCCGGTTCAGGCACCTCTTCGGGTGCCGGTGCGGGCACCTGTTCAGGCTCCGGCGTGGGTGCCGGTTCCGGCGCAGGTGTCGGGTCCGAGGGTTGCGGCAGCTCCGGTTCTGCGGCGCTGACCTCGCCCCCGTCTTCGACAATCGCCTCCAGCCCCTCGTCAATTTTTGACGAGGATTTGAACATGCGGTCCTTGAGTTTCTTGAAAAACGCCATGATGCCCCGATAAATGGTTTAAACCTTAGCTAGTACGCGCAGAGGGTTATGAAAAGGGCCAGTATGAACCGAAGCGGCCTGAAAGCGATCTGCATGGCACTGATGGTGTGTCTGATGCCGGTGGGCGCCGTGGCGGAAAATGCACAACCCGGCACCCTGTGCAGCGATGGCACGTTGGGCTCGATCAACTGTATCCGGCCGCAGTTTTTCGCCTTTGACACCTGCCAGCTGATCGAAGACGCCGCACGTCGGCACGGGCTGGACGCGGGCTTTTTCGCGCGGCTGTTGTGGCAGGAAAGCCGCTTTGATCCCCATGCAATCAGCCCCGCAGGCGCGCAGGGCATCGCACAGTTCATGCCCGCCACGGCGGCGCTGCGCGGGCTTTCCGATGCGTTCAATCCCGCCGAGGCGATGGAACGGTCGGCGCATTACCTGGGCGAGTTGCAACGCCGCTATGGCAACCCGGGACTGGCGGCGGTGGCTTACAATGGCGGTGAACGGCGTGCTGACGGCTTTACCCAAGAGGACAAGGGTCTGGTACAGGAAACCTGGGAATATGTACGTATTATCACCGGCCTGGGCGCCGAGCAGTGGCGCGATGACCCGCCCGACACCCATGATTTCCGTCTGGATGCCGCCCTGCCCTTTATGCCCGCCTGTCTGGCACTGGCCAAGGATCGGCGGATAACACCGTTGAAATCACCCCAGAAACCGTGGAGCGCGCAGCTGGCCTATGGCAAGACACGCGCACAGGCACAGGCCAATGTGAAACGGCTGACCGCACAGTGCAGCAGCCGCGTTGCGCGCGAAACCGTGGAATATGTCACCGTCCCGAACCGCGTGCGCGGCCAGCCGCCCTATCATCTGGGGCGGATCGGGCGGGACACGAAGGAGGACGCAGAAAAAATCTGCGCCACCCTGCGCAGGGACGGCTGTTTGTGCCGCGTGCTCAAGCACAAAGGCTGATGTCAGATTTCGTCCGCGAAATGCTTCATCGTCAGACGGATCGGGTTCGGTGCCGCCTGCCCCAGTCCGCAGATCGACGCATCGGCCATGGCGGTGCACAGATCCTCAAGCAGCGGCTGGTCCCATTGGTCGGCCTGCATCAGCTTGACGGCCTTTTCGCAGCCCACACGACACGGCGTGCACTGGCCACAGCTTTCGTCCTCGAAGAACCGCAGCATGTTCAACGCCGCATCGCGCGCTTTGTCGTGATCAGACAAGACAACCACCGCAGCGGAGCCGATGAAGGTTCCATAAGGTTGCAATGTGTCAAAATCCAAAGGGATGTCATTCATAGACGCAGGCAGCAAACCGGACGACGGACCACCCGGTTGATAGGCTTTAAAGCTGTGCCCTTCGGCCATGCCACCCGCCGCCGCAATCACGTCCGTGATCGTCGATCCGGCAGGCAGCAGATAGACACCCGGCTGCGCCACGCGGCCCGAAACCGAATAGCTGCGCAGGCCGGTGCGGTCGTTCTTTTGCGTTGCCGACAGCACTTGCGGACCTTCGCGGCAGATGCGTGCGACCCAGTACAGGGTTTCGACGTTGTGAACCAGCGTCGGGCGATCAAAAATGCCCACCTGCGCCACAAAGGGCGGACGGTGGCGCGGGATGCCACGCTTGCCTTCGATGCTTTCGATCATCGCGCTTTCTTCACCGCAAATATACGCGCCCGCGCCCCGCCGCAGATCGATAAAGCCCTCACCGACAAGCCCCGCATCCTCCAGCGCCTTGATTTCACGGCGCAAAATCTCGA
The DNA here is from genome assembly GCF_900129395.1 of Pseudosulfitobacter pseudonitzschiae. Taxonomy (GTDB): domain Bacteria; phylum Pseudomonadota; class Alphaproteobacteria; order Rhodobacterales; family Rhodobacteraceae; genus Pseudosulfitobacter; species Pseudosulfitobacter pseudonitzschiae. The sequence continues at coordinate 70,478 of NZ_FQVP01000005.1, read as the reverse complement.
TCACCGCCGGATATTCATCACGCATGTAGATAAAACAGGTCTGCGCCTCGACCGCCCATGCGGCAATCAACATCCCTTCAAGAAACAGATGCGGCGTACGTTCCAGGTAATAGCGATCTTTAAAGGTTCCGGGTTCACCCTCGTCGCCGTTCACGGCCAGATATCGCGGACCTGCGTTGTCCCGCACAAAGCCCCACTTCTTACCCGACGGAAAACCCGCGCCGCCCAGGCCACGCAGTCCGCTGTCCAGAACCTGCTGCTGAACCGCCTCCCAGTCTCCGTTCATGCGCAAGTTCAACAGCGCGCTGTAACCACCTGATTTCTTGTATTCTTCCAGATTTTCATACCTGGGGATAACTGTGTGGATATGATCTTCGGCGATGGCCGCCTTTACCTTTTCCGGTGTGGCGTGGTCGATGTGGTTGTGACCCAGCTCAAGCACCGGAGCCGTGTCACAACGGCCCATGCATGGCGCGCGCAGGACGCGCACTTCGGCAGGGTCCAGCCCATCCTCAAGCGCCGTCTTCAAAGCCTGCGCACCCGCCAGTTCGCACGACAGGCTGTCACACACGCGGATGGTCAGGGCGGGTGGTGGCGCCTCGCCTTCTTTGACCACGTCAAAGTGGGCGTAGAATGTCGCAACTTCGTAGACTTCGGCCATCGACAGCCGCATTTCCTCGGCCAGTGCGCGCAGGTGGGCGGCGGACAAATGGCCATATTCGTCCTGAATCAGATGCAAATGTTCGATCAACAAATCGCGACGGCGTGGCGCATCCCCCAGCAGCGCGCGCACTTCGTCCCAGGCCTGATCTTCCAGCGCACGGCCCTTTGGGCGCACGCGTCCCTTGCCCTTGCCCGATTTCCAGACCCCGCGCCGGGTGTCGCCCTGTTTTTCCTGATGAACTGCCATCTTCTGTCCCTGCCTTGCGTGCCCCCGAGGGGGCGAATTTGAGGCACACTAGCCCATCGCCGCCACCCGCTTCAGCCCAAAAGCGACCCTTGAAAGCAGAATTCGTGCCACCCGCCTTTGCCGATTGTGGTGTGGTGGCGCACATCGGAAACGTGCGGTTGACACATATCTGCCGATCCATGCGACGCGGGCTGGCGCAGAGGCGCAGCCTCTGGCAATCTGGCGACATGATGACACGCATATTCCTTCTCGCCACCCTCTTCGCAGCCCCCTTGGCCGCCGAACCGATGGATGGCGCTGCCTTTGACGCCTATACCAAGGGCAAAACGCTGTTTTTCGGCTCTGGCGGCGCGCCCTACGGGGCCGAGGTTTACCTGGACGACCGACGCGTGCGTTGGTCGTTCCTGGATGGAGAATGCAAGGACGGCTACTGGTACGAAGAAGCCGGTAACATCTGTTTCGTCTATGAGGACCGCCCCGAGCCGCAATGCTGGACGTTCGAGCAGCGTGGCGGCGGGTTGTTGGCGCAATTTCAGAACGAACCGGGTGCGCTGTCCCTCTACGAGGCGCAGGACCTGGGCGAGGAAATGCTGTGCCTGGGACCAAAGATCGGCGTCTGATCCTCAACCGTTTCCTGACCAGACAGCGCCAATAACCGCCTGTTTCCAACCTCTTCCATTCCGTCGGATGCGGACCTGCACGCTTGCGCTCTGCGCTGTCGGCGCGTCATGATGCCCTGAAACCAGGGGGAGGAGACCCGAAGATGACAGACCGATGGACGCACAGGCCGCCCGGATCGAACTAAGGGGATTTTGGCCCTGACGACCAGCTTGGGCGGCTGAACCTGATGGACCGCGCCAAGGTCAAACAGGGGCTGGCCGAGGCGGTCGAGGGGATCACATTCTGCCTGTCCCTGCCGCTGGATTATCCCGGTGGCAGCGGGCTGAACCCGCGTCGCAAGCCGCCCATCGTCCGCCCCACGCTGCGCGAGGGGGCCGTGAACTTTAACGCGACCCTGCCGGGCGCCTCGGATGTTCTGTGCGATGATCTGGCGATCATACACCTGCAATATTCCACCCAATGGGACGCACTGTGCCATGTGGGCGGTCAATTCGACAGCATGGGCACCGGCACGGCGGACAAGGTGTTTTACAACGGCTACCGCGCGGGCGAACATATCATCGCCCCCGACCAGATGTCGGACGCGGGCGTTGGATCGGACATGAAGCCACACAGCACGTCACAGGCGACTGCGCTGGGGATCGAGAACGCCGCCGCCCATGGCATTCAAGGGCGCGGTGTCATGGTCGATCTGCGGGCGCATTTCGGCGACGACCGCACGTTGGTTGATCACGACATGCTGATGCAGGTGATGCAGGACGACGGCGTGCAGATTGAACCGGGTGACATGCTGGTGCTGCACACAGGCTTTGCTCAGGTGATTCTGGACATGCACAAAACCCCGGACGAGGACCGCCTGCACAACGCCTGCGCGGTGCTGGACGGGCGTGACGCGCGGCTGTTGCAATGGATCACCGACAGCGGGATCGCGGCGATTGCCGCCGACAACTACGCGGTCGAGGCCACACCGGCCAGCCCCGGCGAGGGGTGTTGTTCCACCCTGCCCCTGCACGAACATTGCCTGTTCAAGAACGGGATCATGCTGGGCGAGCTGTGGCACCTGACGCCGTTGGCCGATTGGCTGCGGGCCAACGGGCGATCGCGGTTCCTGATCACGGCGCCACCGCTGCGGCTGCCCTCGGCTGTGGGCTCTCCGGTGACGCCCGTGGCGACGGTCTAGAACAGCGATCCTTGGTCCGGAGCTTCGGGGGCGGCTTTTTTCGGGGTCGCCCCACCAGCCTTGCCGCCGACCACCAGCTTGCCGTCCGCGAATTCGATCTCCAGCGTGGCGGCTTTTTTCGCCCCCGCCTTGGTCGTGACCACATCCCCGTCGCCACGCACCACCGCGTAACCACGCGCCAGCGTCGCCTTGTAGCTGAGGGTTTCGCGCAAACGGTCCATCGCGTCGATCTTGCGGCGCAGGGTTTGCGTCTGGCTTTGCCCCGCACGGGTGATGCCCGTGACCAGCCGGTCCAGATCCCGCCGCGCCGTAGCGGTCTGGGCTTTCAGGGCAGCAGGATCGAAACGGGCGGTACGGCTGGCGAAACGTTCCGATTTCGCGGCAACCGCACGAGACAGCGCCGGGGCCAGACGTGCGCTGAGACGGTCCAGATCACGCCGTGCGGTCTGTACCGTCCGGCGCAGCGTTGCGGGGCGCAGGCTGCCCGAGGCCTCGGACAGCTTGACCTTGCGCTGCTGCACCCCGGCAATCAGCGCAGGCCCCAAACGGTCGCCCAACACGTCAAGCCGCTGTCGCGGCCCCTCGACCAGCACTTCGGGGCGCGGCAAGGCACGGCCCAGATCGCTCAGCCGCTGACGTCGGCGCACGAGCGTGGTCGACAAAGCCTGCGACATCCGCGCGCCCTGCCCGCCCAGCCAAGCCAGCAATTCGTGGCGTACCGGCACTGCCAGTTCCGCCGCCGCCGTGGGCGTTGGCGCACGCCGGTCCGAGACATAGTCGATCAGCGTGGTATCGGTCTCGTGCCCGACAGCAGAAATCAACGGAATCTCGGAGGCCGCTGCCGCACGGGCGACGATCTCTTCGTTGAACCCCCACAGGTCTTCGACGCTCCCCCCGCCACGCGCCACGATCAGCAGGTCGGGTCGGGGCAGCGCACCGCCGGGTGTCATGGCGTTGAACCCTGCAATGGCACGGGCAACCTCCGGGGCGCAGCGTTCGCCCTGGACCGCCACGGGCCAGATCAGCACCTTGCGCGGGAACCGGTCCCGTAAACGGTGCAGAATGTCACGGATCACGGCGCCGGATGGCGAAGTCACAACGCCGATGATGTCCGGCAGATAGGGCAAGGGACGCTTGCGCGATTCGTCGAACAACCCTTCGGCCTGCAACATCCCCTTGCGCTTTTCCAGAAGCGCCATCAGCGCGCCCATGCCCGCGGGTTTGATGTCCTCGATGACGATCTGGTATTTCGACTGCCCGCCAAAGGTGGTGATGCGCCCCGTGGCGATCACCTCCATGCCTTCCTCGGGCTGGGTTTGCAGACGGCTGGCCACGCCTTTCCACATCACGCCGGAAATCACGCTGCGGTCGTCCTTGAGGTCCAGATAGACATGCCCCGAACGCGGACGGGACACACGGCCCACTTCACCGCGGATGCGCACATGGCCAAATTCACCTTCGATCACCCGTTTGATCGCCCCCGAAAGCTCGGTGACGCTGAACTCGGGCGAGTTGCCAGCCTCGGTCGGGTCGTCGATCAGGTCCATAAGCCGTGCCTTGTGTGCTTGTGTGGCGGGTGTGCGCAGACTAGAACGCGGGGCAACAAAGGCCAAGGAGTGTGCGGCATGAATATTCTGATCCTCGGCGGTGGTGGCCGCGAACATGCATTGGCATGGGCTGTGGTGCAAAACCCCAAATGTGACAGGCTGATCGTCGCACCCGGCAATGCAGGCATCGCCACCATGGCAGAATGCGCCACGCTGGATATCGAGGATGGGAGCGCCGTGATTGCGTTGGTCGAGGAGGAATCGATTGATTTCGTCATCGTCGGCCCCGAGGCACCGCTGGCCGCCGGGGTGGCCGACCGTTTGCGGGATGCGGGTGTTCTGGTGTTCGGACCCAGTGCTGCGGCTGCGCAACTGGAAGCGTCCAAGGCCTTTACCAAGGAAATCTGCGATGCCTGCGGTGCGAACACCGCCGCCTATGGGCATTTCACCGATGCCGCCGCTGCCCGCGCCTATGTGCAACAGCAAGGTGCACCGATCGTGGTCAAGGCCGACGGTCTGGCCGCTGGCAAGGGCGTGATCATCGCCGAAACCGTGGCCGAGGCAGAGGCCGCCATCGACGACATGTTCGGCGGTGCCTTTGGCGGGGCCGGCGCCGAGGTGGTGATCGAGGAATTCATGGAGGGCGAGGAAGCCTCGTTCTTTGTGCTGTGCGACGGCACCGACGTTCTGCCGATGGGCACCGCACAGGACCACAAGCGCGTGGGCGACGGCGACACCGGCCCCAACACCGGCGGCATGGGGGCCTATTCCCCGGCACTGGTGCTGACGGATGCGATTGCGCAGGTGGCGCTGGACCAGATCATCAAGCCTTGCATGGACGAGATGGCCAAGCGTGGCATGCCCTATCAGGGTATTCTGTACGCGGGCCTGATGATCAAGGATGGCGTGCCGCGTCTGGTGGAATACAACGTGCGCTTTGGCGACCCCGAGTGCCAGGTGCTGATGATGCGCCTGGGCGCGCAGGCACTGGACCTGATGCACGCCGCGGCTCAGGGGCGTCTTGCCGGGGCGCGTGTGAACTGGGCCGACGATCATGCGATCACCGTCGTGATGGCGGCCAAGGGCTATCCCGACGCCTATGAAAAGGGCACCGTCATCAACGGGCTGGACGCACTGCCCGAGGACAGCAGCAACATGGTGTTCCACGCAGGCACCAAACGTGAGAGCGGCAAGTTCATCGCCAACGGCGGGCGCGTTCTGAACGTCACGGCCCGTGGGGCGTCATTGGCAGAAGCCCGTGACCGCGCCTATGCGATGGTTGACGCGGTGGACTGGGACGGCGGTTTCTGTCGGCGCGACATCGGCTGGCGGGCGCTGGACTGACAGGTTGCAGGGAGCTCTGCCCCCGCGTCTGCGACGCGTCCCCGGAGTTTACCAGGCAAGATGAAGGTCAGCGGCAGGTCAGCGCGCGCCGTAGGGCCGTGGCGCTGTAGCGGCCCAAGCTGCGCGTTTGCGTGCGCCCGTTGACCAGCCGCGTCGCGATGATACGCGACCAGTCGGCATTGGCGGTCAGGATTTCGGGCGGGCCGTCGCAGGTGCGCAGCCCACCCGCAATTGTCTCATCCCCGATGCGGTGATTGGTCAGCCCCTGCTGGTCCGTAACGTGCTGTAGCGTGCCGTTTTCATATCGCCAGATGCGCAGGACCTTGGCCAGATGCGGGCGGTCGACATAGGCAATCTCGACCCGGCCATCGCCGTCCAGATCGCCGATGCCCGCAGGGGCAAGCCAGCGGTTGCGCCTGCCGATATGTGGCGTGGCGGTGCGGATCAGCGTTGTTTTGTCCAAACGGTAGACGACCAGCGCGGCACCTTGGGTCATGGTGCTTTCCACAACGACCACCTCGGGGATGCCGTCGTGATCCAGATCGGCAAGACGCGGGGCCATATCCTCGAACACCGCTGTTTCGGGCAGGGTCACGCAGGCCTGCGTTGCCGGGCCGGTCAGGCACAGCCGCCCCCATTCCGGCAGGTCGCCCATGATGGCGTGACCATAGCGGTGGGTCGGGGCCTCGTACCACGCGGTATAGGCCCCTAGCCGTGTTTCGGCCCGCGGGGCCGCAGCCGCAGCGACGGACAGCAGCGCCCAAAAGAGCGCCGCCAGCCGCATCAGATTTGTTTTTCAGGCATGTGAACGACCAGACCGTCCAGCGCATCGCTGACCTTGAGCTGGCAGGTCAGACGCGACCGCGCGGGATCGGGTTCGTAGGCAAAGTCGAGCATGTCTTCTTCCATGTCGTCCTTGGTCGGCAGTTTTTCGACCCAGGCCGGATCGACATACACGTGGCAGGTCGAGCAGGCGCAGGCGCCGCCGCAGTCGGCTTCGATGCCTGGAATGTTGTTGTCGCGCGCGCCTTCCATGACGGTCATGCCATTGGCAACCTCGACCACATGTTCTTTGCCGCCGTGCTCGATATAGGTAATCTTGGCCATTCTCGCCCCCTTCGTTCGAAATCCCTGCATGTCTATCCAGCCGATGTTGGCTGCGCCAGCCCCTTTTGCATCGACGCGCGGGCTGGTGGCGTGGGGCACACAGTTTCCCCGCGCACCCTGCCCCGCGGGGCTGGTCACGGCCGGGCGATGCCGCTAGCTTGGCGCGCAAAGCCGCCTCTGAACCGGCCCGGGGACACGAGCAATGATCCACTTTCGAACCGCGACCCTCGGCATTTTGCTGCTGGCCGCCTGCGTGCCCATGTCTGACGGGAACGGGCTGGACGGACCGGGCATGATCCGCCTGACAGCGGAACGCCCCGAGGGAGCGGCCCCCGACAGTTGCTGGGGCAAGAAAACATCACCCGCGATCATCGAGACCGTGGAACGCGAAGTGCTGTTGAAACCCGCGCAGGTTACGGCTGACGGGGTGATCCAGCAGCCCGCCGTGTACCAGCGCGAAAGCGTGCAGGAAATCGTGCAAGAGCGCGTGGACACGTGGTTTCAGGTGCCCTGTGCCGCCGACCTGACGCCCGAGTTCGTCTCGTCCCTGCAGCGCGCGCTGGCGGCGCGCAACATCTATCACGGTCCGGTCAACGGCGAGATGACGATGCGTACCCGTGCAGCCGTGCGCCGGTTCCAGGCGCCTGACGGCTTTGACAGCGACATCCTGACCATTGCCACCGCCCGCAAGTTGGGGCTGGTCGCAGTCGAACGCCAGCCAGCGGAGTAATTCCCCAAAAGCAAAAGGCCGGACCCAAGGGGCCCGGCCAGTCGCTGTTTCAGTCAGGCGCGTTGCTTAGTCGGCAATGCCCAGCGCCACAAAGCGCGGATCACCGCCACGGCGCACCAGCAACAGCAGTGACTTGCGGCCCGCTTCCTTGACCTCGGCCACACGCTGTTCAAAGTCGGACGTCGTCGCGACCTTTTGCTGACCGGCTTCGGTGATCACGTCTCCGGCGCGCAAGCCTTTCTCGAAGGCCTCCGAGCTTTCGTCGACAGCACCAACCACCAGCCCGACCAGATCATCGGAGACACCCAGTTCGCTGCGCATCTCGTCGGTCAGCGGTGCCAGTGTAAGACCCAGCACCTCTTTGGTGGATTCCGGCGCCTGTTCGGCTCCGTCCCCTTTCGCCACCGCGGGAACCGCACCTTCGGCTTCTTCACGACGGCCCAGGGTAACCTTCAGCGTCACGGTCTTTCCATCGCGGAACACGACCACACGCACCGCTTCACCAACGGGGCTGTTGCCCACCTGGCGCACCAGACCGCGTGTGTCCGCCACATCGACACCGGCAAAGCTGACGATCACGTCGCCGTCCTTCATGCCTGCTTCCATCGCGGGCCCTTCGGGCACGGATGTCACCAGCGCACCGGTGGCTTTCTCAAGCCCCATCGCCTCGGCGATATCGGGGGTCACGTCCTGAATGCGCACGCCCAGCCAGCCGCGGCGGGTTTCGCCGTATTCCTGCAACTGTTTAACCACGCGGTTCACCACGTTGGACGCCATCGAGAAACCGATCCCGATCGAGCCACCGTTGGGTGACAGGATCGCGGTGTTCACGCCGATCACCTCGCCGTCCATGTTGAACAGCGGGCCGCCCGAGTTGCCGCGGTTGATCGCGGCGTCGGTCTGGATGTAGTCGTCATAGGTGCCGCTCAGAGCACGGTTGCGGGCCGACACGATACCGGCCGAGACCGAAAAGCCCTGGCCCAGCGGGTTGCCCATGGCGATGACCCAATCGCCCACACGCGCCGCGTCGCTGTTGCCGAAGGGCACGAAAGGCAGCGGGCCGTCGGCCTCGACCTTCAGCAGGGCGATGTCGGTGTTGGGATCGGTGCCAACGACCTTGGCATCCAGTTCCTTGCCGTTGAAGAACTCGATGGTGATCTCGTCGGCACCTTCGATCACGTGGTTGTTGGTGACCACATAGCCGTCTTCGGAAATCACAAAGCCCGACCCCAGCGCGGACGACCGGCGGGGACGATCACCGTTGTTGTTGCGATCCTGGAAATCGCGGAAAAAGTCCTCGAAGGGGCTGCCTTCGGGCACAATGCCCTGCGGTCCGGTGTTGCCTGCGACGACAGTGGACGTGGTGATGTTCACCACCGAGGGGCTGATTTTCTCGGCCAGCGGCGCGAGGCTCTCGGGTTTGGCCTGTGCCGCAATCACCTGCGCCAGCACAAGGACCATCGCCAGGGCCGTCAGCCACAAGGCGCGAATTTGAAGGATGGGTGTGCGTGTTGTCGACACCGCGACCGCTCTGGTCTGCATACGACGTTCTCCTGCTTTTCATGCGGGCGGGACGCCCGCTTTTCACACATTGCTGCGCGTCTGCGCACTACCGTGCATCTAGCGTTGCTGGCTTGCAACATGAAAGATGGAATTCAATCGCACCCTGTCAACACCCCGTTACTCATCTGTGAACCGCACGAGGGGCAGACACGATGGGTGCGCTTAGTGTCGTTTGGCCAGAAATATCCCAGCCGGTGGCACAGCACAAAAATTCAAAGAATTTCGCATAAAATCAGGTGGCGAAGCCGCGCCGCGATCACTCCAGCCCCAGTTGGAACGCCGCCCAGACCAGCAAAAGACCGCTCACCAAAGCGAGAAGACCCACCTGCCGTCGCATCCCCTCGGGCAGGCTGCGCAACAGCTCCAGCACCCGTTCGATAAGCAAAGGGGCCAGCGCATAGGCCAGCCCCTCCACAATCATCACAAGTCCAAGGGCCATCAGGACCCAGGCCATGTTATTCGCCTTCGGCCGACCGTGCGCCCTGATCCGAGCGCAGGTAGTTGAAGAACTCGCTGTCGGGCGACATGACCATCGTCGAGTTTTCACCTTTCAACGCCCGCTCGTAGGCGGTCAGCGAGCGGTAGAACTCGAAGAACTCGGGATCGGCGCCAAAAGCCTCGGCAAAGATACCGTTGCGCTCGGCGTCGGCTTCACCGCGGATGATGTCCGCCTGCCGTGTTGCGTCCGAGGTCAGCTCGACCACCGTCCGGTCCGCTTGGGCACGCACCCGCTGTGCGGCTTCTTCACCGCGCGCGATTTCGTCCGCCGCTTCGCGTTCCCGTTCGGCCCGCATCCGGGCGAATGTCGCATCAAGGTTCTGCTCGGGCAGGTTCGTCTGCTTGAGACGCACGTCGATGACTTCCAGTCCCAGGGGCAGAGCACGCTGGCGCGCCTGTTCGGTGATGCGCGCCATCAGGCCCGCACGGTCCGCCGACAGGATGGTGTTGGATGTCACGCCGTTCGAGCCCAGAACCGCCCGGATCACCGGGTTCAGGATGCCCTCAAGCCGGTCCTCGGCCCCGCGCATCCCGTTGGCACCAACCGCTTGGCGGAACTGCACCACATCGGAAATCCGGTAGCGGGCAAAGGCATCGACGACCAGACGGCGGTCATCCGAAGGTGTCACCTCGGTCGGGTCGGTGTCCAGCGCCTGGATGCGGTCGTCGTAACGCACGACTTCCTGAATCAGCGGGATCTTGAATGCCAGGCCCGGCTCTTCCTTGACCGACTTGATCTGGCCGAATTGCAGCACCAGCGCCTTTTCACGCTCGTCCACGATAAAGACCGAGCTGAGCAGGATCGCCACCAGCACGACGACGGCGGGAATGATAAATGTTGTGTTCCGCATCAGTTCGATCCTCCACGGCGCAATTCATTGAGCGGCAGATAGGGCACGACGCCCTGCCCGCCGTTGCCACCGGTTGAATCCTCAAGGATGATCTTGTCCACATCCCCCAGGATTTTCTCCATCGTCTCCAGATACAGGCGTTTGCGTGTCACCTGTGGTGCCTTGGAGTATTCTTGCAGAACCGAGGTGAAACGCGCCGCCTCACCCTGGGCTTCGTTCACTTGCTGGGCGCGGTAACCTTCGGCCTCTTCCAGCGTTTGCGCCGCTTCACCACGGGCGCCGGCCAGCACACGGTTGGCATAGGCATCTGCCTCGCGCTCAAGACGGTCGCGTTGCTGTTCAGCCGCCTGCACTTCGCGGAAGCTGTCGATCACTTCGCGCGGCGGGTCGGCTTTATCAAGGTTCAGACGCAGGATGTTCACGCCGCTGTCGTATTGGTCCAGGGTTGTCTGGATCAGTTCCTGTGCCTCGTCCGCTATGACCTGACGGTCACGGTTCAGGATCGGGGCCAGTTCCGAGCGCGCAATCACTTCGCGCATGGCCGATTCCGACACGGCACGAATGGTTTCCTCCGGCTCGGCCAGGTTGAACAGGTATTTCGCAGGGTCCGAGATGTTCCAAACCACCTGGAAATCGATGTCGATGATGTTTTCATCGGTGGTCAGCATCAGGCCGGTTTCGCCGCGCGTACCGGTACCGATGGTTTCGGTCTGTTCACGTGTCACCGGCAGAACGACAGCCGTGACCAGCGGCCAGGGCGCAAAGTTCAGGCCGGGGTCACCGGTTGCCGAGTATTTGCCAAGGAACAGCTCGACCGAGCGTTCTTCGGGTTTCACAGTGTAGAAGCTTGCAAGCCCCCAAGCGATAATCGCCACCAAAACCGCAAGGCCAACAGTCCCGCGTGTCAGACGCGGGCCGCCGCCACCGCCCGGACCACGTCCGCCAGTGCCGTTGTTGCCACCACGTCCGCCCATCAGGACGCGCAGTTGTTCCTGGCCCTTTTTGACCAATTCGTCGATTTCGGGCATCTGCCCGCCACCTTCTCCGGGGCGACGACCGCCACCGGGTTTGCCGCCATTGCCTGCGCCGTTTGAGCCGCGATTGCCCCCGCGCCCGTCATCTCCGCCAGAGCCTCCGCCGCCCCAAGGGCCGCCTGTGTTGCCAGCCATATGTCTTCTGTCCTCCTGTTCGCGACCCGTGGGGGACGCGCATCAAATCATTAACTGTGTATTTTACTTGAGAATTCAAGCAGTGCGTGTCGGTGTCCGCATTGTCACGATTTCCTCGGACATGGTCGGATGCACGGCGCACACGCGGTCAAAGTCTTCCTTTGTTGCGCCCATCTTGATCGCGATGCCCGCAAGCTGGATCATTTCACCGGCATTGGGCGCGACGATATGACATCCCAAAATCACCCGCGTTTTCTTGGACACGATCAGTTTCATCAGCACCCGGTCGTCGCGTTTGGCAAATGCTGTCTGCATGGGCCGGAAACTTGAGGCGTAAATCTCGATCTCTTCCTGCTCGGCGGCGGCTTCTTCGCTCAGGCCGATGGTGCCCATTTCGGGCTGTGTGAAGATCGCGGACGGGATCAGATCGTGATCCACCGGCGTCGGGTTGTCGCGGTACACGGTCTCGACAAAGGCCATGCCTTCACGGATCGCAACCGGCGTCAGGTTCACGCGGTCGGTCACATCGCCAATGGCATAGATGTTGTCCACGTCGGTCCGGGAATATTCGTCCACCAGAATCTGCTGGCCCCGGCCCAGCTTCACGCCAGCCTCTTCCAGCCCCATGCCGTGGGTGTTCGGTGCGCGGCCCGTGGCAAAGAACACCACGTCAAAGACCTTTTCCCCGCCTGTGGTCGATTTCACCCGGATCGGCCCGCCGCGCGTGCCTGCTTCGGGGCTGGTCTTGCGGTTGGCGATCTCGGCGCTTTGCTGGGCGTCGGCCCCCATTGCGGCGTCCGAGCCCACGTGTGGTGCGTGTTCTTCGGTGTCGGGGCACATCTCGACGATGTTGGTGCCCACGCGCAGGTCGATGCCCCGTTCACGCATGGCCTCGGCCACCAGTCCGCGTGCCTCGTCATCAAAGCCGCGCAGGATTTGTGCACCGCGGTAATATTGCGTCACTTCGACACCCAACCCGTGCAGGATACAGGCGAATTCGCAGGCGATATAGCCGCCGCCGATGATCAGGATCGACTTGGGCAGCTTTTCCAGATGGAAGATGTCATCGCTGACGATGCCCAGATCGGCATTGGGCAGATCCGGGCGTACCGGGCGCCCGCCGGTGGCGATCAGAATGGTCTTGGCTGTCTTTTCCTCGCCGTTGGACAACACGACGGTGTGCTTGTCCTTCAGCGTGGCGCGGCAGTCGAAAGTTTCCACCCCGGAATTGGCCAGCAGGTTGCGATACACGTCTTCAAGCCGGTCCAGTTCAGTGTTCAGGCGTTTCTGGAACACCAGCCATTCGAACGGTCCCTCCTGCAGGTCCCAGCCATAGGCCGAAGCATCGCGCACCGTGTCGCGGTATTCGCTGGCAAAAACCATCAGCTTTTTCGGTACGCAACCGCGGATCACGCAGGTCCCGCCATAGCGGCTTTCCTCGGCCAGCCCGACCTTGACGCCGTCGCCCGCCGCCACGCGCGCCGCACGCACGCCGCCCGAACCGCCGCCGATTACAAAAAGATCAAAGTCGTATGAAGATGCCATGAAAGCGCGCCCCTAAAATTAGTCTGCAAGGTCCGAGAACAGGTTGTCCGTCTCGACAAAGTCCAGACGGTCCTGTTCGATCGTACCTTCATTTATGTCGCGCACCTCGACCCGTCCATCGCCATAGCCGATCACAACCGCGTCACAGATATCGATGAACAGCCCGTTTTCGACAACGCCGGGCATCTGGTTCAGCACCAGCGAAAGCTGCCGCGCATTGCCGATGCGATGCAGGTGCAGATCCAGAATGTGGTTGCCTTCGTCGGTGATGAAAGGCCGCGCGCCGTTCATGCGCAGCGACGAAGACCGCCCCAACACATCCATCGAGATCAGCGTTTCCTCGACCAGCGCCTGCGTGGTCTGCCAGCCAAAGGGGATCACCTCGATGGGCAGGGGAAACGCGCCCAGCGTCTCGACCTCTTTGCCAATGTCGGCGATCACGACCATCTGGTCGCTGGCCGTAGCCACGATCTTTTCCTGCAAGAGCGCTCCGCCGCCGCCCTTGATCAGGTTCAGGTCACCATCGAATTCGTCGGCGCCATCGATGGTCAGGTCCAGCCACTTGGCCTCGTCCAGCGACATCACCTCGATGCCCACCTCGCGCGCCAGCTGCGCCGTGCGGGTCGAGGTCGGAACGCCCTTGATCCGCAGCCCGTCGTTGCGCACCATTTCACCGATGCAGCGCACCAGCCACGCAGCCGTACTGCCGGTGCCCAGACCCACGCGCATTCCATCCTCGACATAGTCGGCAGCCCGTTTGGCCGCGACGAATTTTGCCTTGTCGATGGGCGATAGTTCTCCGGACATGTGGCAGCTCCGTTGGTGTCTCCTGCTGCTTATAGGAAAGATGCGTCTTGGGTGCTATGGGCAATCGTCGTTTCAGGGCACGGGATGGGCCATCACCGGGGCGATCCGCGACACGCGTTCAGCGTGGCGCAGCATCCGCCGCCACTGTCCCACCCGCAGGCAGGGGCGTGCGGGCGGCATGGACTCGGGTGGTCCTGCAACTGCCGCGATTTCCTCTTGTGCCACCGGTCCCAACACCCTGAGCGCCTCGGGCCCCGGCAGCATGGTTTCCGCAATCGCGCCGTTTGCACGCACCAGATGGTGCGCCGCGCACATGATGTGATGGTAATGCACCACGTATCGCGGTGAGATGCCAATACCGGGCAGACCGACAAGCGCCTTGGCCGGCACCAGATGCTCCTGCCCGCCCGCCAGCCAGTCCGCGGCCACCAGAATGCGGTGTTGCGGCGATACGAAAAGATCACGGTTGTTGCCCAACGCACCGCGGGCGATGCGGATCGGTGCCAGGTTGCCCTGACCGCTGACCTTTTGCCGCCCGCACCAGACCACCTCTTGCGGACCGTCATCCACGGTTGTCACCAGATCGCCCACCTGAATGTCCTCAACCGCACGTTCACCATCGGGCACAGCGATAAGCGTGCCGCGCAGGAAACAGACCGCCATGTCCGCATAGGCAATCGTCGGGTCGTTCGAAGCGATCGAGACAATCTTGTATTCCTGCCCCGGGATCAGCCGTTTGTCCGACGCGATGCCGACAACATCACCGTCGAATTCAAGGACGTAGATCGTGATGTTGTCGCCCGGGTCTGTCGAACCCACCGGCCGGATGACATAGGCATATTCGGTCTCGACGCTGGTGCCGGGTGAAAACTGGGTGCCGTTCAGGGTCAGGGGATCGGCCAGCTCTTGTTGCCCGTCGCCATCTTCAAAAGTGCTGTCGTTATCGATCATGACCAGATCGCTGGCGACAGCAGAAGGGTCGATCCTGATCGTGGAACCATTGGCAACCGAATCCGAGTTGCCGGTGTTGTTCGAGTCGAACGGATCGGGACCGGTCGTGGTAATCGTGTCAAATCCATAAGCATCGAACGTATAGCTTGGCATGTGCCTGGCTCCATTGGTTTACAAAAGGCCAATCCTTGCAGCACCTGCGTGGGCATCCCTGAAAGGCCGCCCCGAAAGTGGCCGCGACTTTGGGAAAAAATAAGAAAGTATTGTGTAAAGTTATGGCCTTATTGTGATCCAATACGGCAAGCTGCAACCCAAGGCAGAGTTCAAAGGCACAGTCGGCTGCCAAAGACCTCCTGCGCCTCAGGGCCTGCCAGAGCACCCTTGAAGGGGCCTCATCCACGCTGTTCCTGCGAATAGACCGGCGTGACGGCATCCCGTCGCCCTGCCCCGGTCACCCGCGTCAGCTTTCGCTGATGATACGTCGCAAATGGCGTGCATGTTGTGCCGCGCGGGCGCTATGTCTGCGGCCATGACCTATGTGCTGCACTTTGCCCCGGACAATGCGTCGCTGATCGTGCGGTTGGCGCTGGACCATGCCGGCCTGCCCTACGAGGCGCGGCTGGTGGACCGTTCAACCCGTGCGCAGGAGACAGCAGCCTATCGCGCGCTGAATCCCAACGGGCTGATCCCCGCATTGGAAACGCCGCATGGCGTTCTGTTCGAAACAGGTGCGATCGTGCTGTGGCTGGCCGACACCCACGGCGGGCTTGGCCCTGCACCCGAGGACGCGCAACGTGGCAACTGGCTGAAATGGCTGTTTTTTGTCGCCAACACCCTGCACCCTGCCCTGCGCATGACATTCTATCCCGAGAAATACACAGGCACGGACCGCCGCGACCAGGCGCGCCTGCGCCGCCACATGCAAACACAGATCGTGGGCCAGCTGCACAGGCTGGACGATGCTGCCGCCGACTGGCAAGCATCCGCACCGACTGTGCTGGATTTCTACATCGCGGGTTGCCTGCGCTGGTGTGCCCTTTATCCTGAGGACACCGATCGCGGCTGGTTCGACCTGTCCGCTTATCCCGCCCTGCACGCCACCTGTGCGCGCGTCGAGACCCTGCCCGCCTGTGCCACGCTGGAGCGTGCCGAAGGTCTGGGCAACACGCCCTTCACCGCGCCCCGCGCGCCCACCCCACCATATGGAAGTGCCACCTGAATGTTCCTGTCTGTCTTCGAAATGTTCAAAGTGGGGATTGGCCCCTCGTCCTCCCACACGATGGGGCCCATGGTCGCCGCCGCGCGGTTTCTGGACATGATGCGCGCTTCGCCCTTCCATTTTGCCGGTGTGCGCGCGTCGCTGCATGGCTCGCTGGCCTTCACCGGCGTCGGCCACGCCACCGACCGTGCCACCATTCTGGGCCTCGCGGGGTTTGTCCCCGACACCTATGACAACGACAAGGCCGAGGCGGTGCTGGCCGATCTGGACAGCACGCACCTGCTGCACCCCGAGGGCTTGCCGCCGCTGAAGTTCGATCCCAAGCGTGATCTGGCATTCGACTATGACACCCAGTTAAAGGGTCACGCCAACGGCATGATCCTGATGGCCACCGATGCCCAGGGCGACGTCACATTGCGGCAGGTGTTCTATTCCATCGGCGGCGGCTTCGTGATGACCGAAGAGGAACTGGCCGCGGGCAAGGACACGGATGAGGGCGCGCCGGTCCCGTTTCCCTTCAAATCCGCCAAGGAAATGCTGGAGATGGCCCACGCCTCGGGCAAGACAATCGCGGGCATGAAACGTGCCAACGAGGAATCGCGTGGCGGGGCCGACAACCTGAAACGCGGCACGGCACGGCTGTGGCAGGTGATGAACGATTGTATCGACCGGGGGCTGAACACCGACGGCATCCTGCCCGGCGGCTTGCAGGTCAAGCGCCGCGCCAAGGCGATCCATGATGCGTTGCAGGCCGAGCGCGGGATGAACCAACAGGCCCCGCACACGATCAACGACTGGATGAGCGTCTATGCCATGGCGGTGAACGAGGAAAACGCCGCCGGTGGTCAGGTTGTCACCGCCCCCACCAATGGCGCGGCTGGCGTGTTGCCTGCGACGCTGCGCTATTACCTCGACCATGTACCGGGCGCGTCCGAGAAACATGTCGAGGATTTTCTGCTGACCGCTGCCGCCATCGGTGGGCTGGTGAAATACAACGCCTCGATCTCGGGCGCCGAAGCGGGCTGTCAGGCCGAGGTCGGCAGCGCCGCTGCCATGTCTGCCGCCGCCCTCTGCGCGGTGATGGGCGGCACGCCGGAACAGGTCGAAAATGCCGCCGAGATCGCGCTGGAGCATCATCTGGGCATGACCTGCGATCCGGTCAAAGGGCTGGTGCAGGTGCCTTGTATCGAGCGCAACGGGCTGGGCGCGATCAAGGCGGTCAGCGCCGCGTCGCTGGCCCTGCGCGGTGACGGCACCCATCTGGTGCCGCTGGACGCGTGCATCGAGACCATGCGCCAGACCGGTGCGGACATGTCCGAGAAGTACAAGGAAACCTCTCTGGGCGGACTGGCGGTCAACGTCCCGAACTGCTGACATTTTGCGCACCGGCAATTGCCAATCCCGAATGCCGGACTTAGCGTGCCGCCATGGATCAGGACCGTCCCCTCTTAGGCATCATGCTGATGCTCGGCTTTTGCATCGTGGCGCCTATGGGCGACTCGTTGGCCAAGGTCATTGGCCAGTCGCTGTCACTGGGCCAGCTTCTGTGGTGCCGCTTTCTGGTGCAGGTGCTGGTGCTGATCCCGCTGGTCTGGCTGACCGGACGACACTGGAAAATGCGCGGTCGCGTGCTGCGGCTGACGTTCATCCGCACGTTGCTGCACATTGCTGGCATCGGGGGCATGTTCACCGCCCTGCGCTATCTGCCCCTGGCCGATGCGGTGGCGATTGCCTTTGTCATGCCGTTCATCATGTTGCTTTTGGGCAAATTCGTTCTGGGCGAAGAGGTCGGGCCCCGCCGCCTGATCGCCTGTGCCGTCGGCTTTTGCGGGACCATGCTGGTGGTGCAGCCCAGCTTTGCCAATGTTGGGTGGCCCGCACTGTGGCCCCTGTTCGTGGCGGTGACCTTTGCCCTGTTCATGCTGGTGACTCGTCAGATCGCCAAGGAAACGGACCCCGTCGGCCTGCAAATGGTGTCGGGTGCCATGGCAATTGCGATCATGTCGCCGCTGTTATGGCTATTCTCGGATGATGTCGCGGGGCTGGCAATGCGCATGCCCGACGGACGCGAGGCGTTGTTGCTGATCGGCATCGGCCTGTTCGGGACATTGGCGCACCTGATGATGACATGGTCGCTGCGCTTTGCGCCCTCGGCGACGCTGGCGCCGATGCAATACCTTGAGATCCCTTTTGCCACGGCCATCGGATACGTGGTGTTCCGCGATCTGCCCAACGGGCTGGCGACGGTCGGCATCGTGATAACAATCGCTGCGGGTCTTTACGTGGTGCTGCGCGAACACAGCGTCGCGCGGCGGCAGATGCGGGTGCCGCCGATCGCCTAGATCAGTGCCTGAACCAGTTCCGGCAGAATGCGCCGTGGCGCGATGCACAGCATCCCTGGCCCGTCCATCCACAATTGAACCGCTCCCGTGGCGCGGTTCGACGTGCCGATCAGGCGCATCGGGTCAAAATCCAACCCGTCAATCGGCCATTCCAACCCGGTCGATCGTCCCGACACTTTCTGCATCGGAAACAATGATACGACATCGCCCTCAGCCACGGGCAAATCCACCTGGGCGGGGCAGTGAAAGATCACTTCGGTCGCCCCCAGCATGATACAAGGCCGCGCGTTGTGGGCGGCCAGCACGTGAAAAGCCGCCAGTTGATGATCCAGCCGTTCCCCTGTAAAACCGACAGCAATCACCAAAGGTGCCGCAATATTGCGCAATGCCTTGTCGAAATCGGTGCTGGACTGTTCCGAAATGTGATAAAGCTGTTTCGGGGGAATCCGGGCACGAATATCCTCGGGCAAACTGTCGAAATCGCCGATCACTGCATCGGGCATGACGCCCGCCTCAAGGGCCAGCATGGCGCCACCATCAGCGGCCACGCAGACCGGGGCAAGCGCGCGTGAGAAAGCCACATCAGCGGGGTTGCCTGCGCCGCCGCCGATCAATGTCACCGGCACAGCACTTTCAACGATCACGCCATCTTTCACGGTATTAGCCTCATATTTGGAAACAAGTCACAAAGTCGCCTTAAAATGATACCGTGCCGGGCACAGATTCGGGCTTGTTTGGCCGCGCCATTCAACAATACCCAAGCCTGCAGCACCGCAGAGGACGCCTATTATGATCAGTAACAATAAAATTTTAACGGTCTCCTACGGCACCTTCTCGTGCACGTTGGAAGGGTTTGACGATTCTTTCCACACAATGAAAGCCATTGCGGAGTATTTCCGCGATTTGGCCAGCGATGACCGTTACTTTGGTGCTGAACCCCCGCAACCCGACGCCGAGATGCTGGCACGTATCGCAGAGCGCGAGATCGCCCGCCGCGTCGAGGCGCGCATGAACGAGGGCCGCATTTTCCTGAGTGCCACCGCACCCGAAGCGGCACCTGCGGAACAAGCCGCACCGGCCGCTGCTGCACCTGTTGCCCCGGCTGCACCAAAAGAAACTGAAGCCACCCCAGACGTCGCCCCCGACATGGTCCCGGAAACCGATGAGGTCCAGCTGCAGGACGACAACACGGTTGCGGACACCCAACAGGGTGACGATATCGACGACGCTTTTGACCACGCCAAAGCAGGCGACATGCTGCACACAGCGCCCGACGCACAGGCCGTGGAAGAGCCCCTTGAAGACAGCGCCGCCGAGGCCTTCTTTGCCGACGCGACCGGGGACACCGCAGAAGCTGACGCCGAGGAAGACGAACAGGCCGCGATGGCCGTGGCCGAAACCGTCGAAAGCACACCCCGCGACCGCGTGATCCCCCATGCCGACAGCATCGCCGCCAAACTTGAGCGTATCCGTGCCGTGGTGTCGCAAGCTGACGACGAGGATCTGGACGACGACTATTCCGAGGATGAACACGCCGAGGAACTGCTGTCCGACGCCATCCACGCGGACGAGAATTTTGAAGACGACGCTTTCGAAGACGAAGACGCGCAAACCGCTGAAGACGATGCGCTGATGAACGCAATGATGGCGCAGGACGAAGATGACGCGCAGGACGCGGCCCGTGAAAGCACCGCGTCAGAGGTGATCGCCGAAGCCGCAGCCGAAGCAAGCGCCGCGTTGGACGAAGACGACACCATGACCGTGGCCGAAGATGAGGACGACGGCGACGTGGCGGCGATCCTGGCCCGTCTGGACGGCGAATCCCCGGAAGAGGACGCGGAAGACCAGGTCATGTCCGGCGACGATACGGACGCCGACGACATGAACCTCTTTGACGACAGCGATGATGGGGATGACGACGACGAAGAGATCATGATCGTCGAGGACGAGGACAGCGCAGAAGACGCCGCTGCCCCTGCCCCGCGCATCACCCGTATCGTCAAGGTCAAGCGCGCCGATCTGGAAGCCGCCATCGCGCAGGGCAATCTTGAAGAGATGGCCGACGATGAGGACGACCTGAGCGCCCCCGCTGCGACGGCCAAGACCTCCTCGCTTTCGGAGGAGGATGAAGACGCCCTGTTGCGCGAACTGGCCGATGTCGAAGCAGGCCTGATCGAGGATGAAGCCGACGAGGACGAGGCAGCCCGCGCCGCCCACGTGGCCCGTGCCGCTGCGGCCAAGCTGGAAGACGCCGCAGACGACAGTGATGTGGCCCGCCTGATGGCCAAGACCGACGCCGAAATGGGTGAACCCGAAAGCGCGCGCCGCCGCGATGCCTTCGCCCACCTGCGGGCGGCTGTGGCTGCGAAGAATTCGGACGATGGTATTGTCGGCGACAAACTGGCCGAGGATGCGCTGGAAGTGCGCGCCTATCAGACCGACCTGGCCGACGTGGTCAAACCGCGCCGTCCCGAACTGCGTGGCGCAGGCCGCGACCGTCGCCCTGACACGCAACGCCCCGCGCCGTTGAAACTGGTGGCCGAACAGCGTGTTGACGCCGTTCAACCGGCCGCCTTGACCACCCCGGTGCGCCCGCGCCGCGTGGAACAGCCCGTTGCCGTTGTGGACACCAGCAGCACCACAAACAGCTTTGCCGAATTCGCCGAAGACATGGGCGCGCATGAATTGCCCGACCTGTTGGAGGCCGCCGCCGCCTACCTGGCTTTTGTGGAAGAACGTGACCAGTTCTCGCGTCCGCAGCTGATGACCAAGGTGCGTCAGGTGATCGGCACCGACTTTAGCCGCGAAGACGGCCTGCGTTCCTTTGGCCAACTGCTCCGGGCCGGGAAGATCGAAAAGATCAAAGGCGGGCGCTTTGCTGTCTCGGGCGATATCGGGTTCCGCCCCGACCAACGCGCCGCAGGCTGACTGCCACAGCTGAAAGAGACTGAAACGGCGGGCCTGGGGGGCCGCCGTTTTGGCATTTGGGGTCAGCTGTCCGGCACGGGGGTGCAAAAGATCAGGCGGTTGCCGAAGGGATCGGCCACGCTCATATCGTCCATTCCATAAGGCTGCCGCTGGACGCCCGGGCGGGCAAAACCATAATTCTTGGCGCACAGTGCTGCGGCATAGGCCGCCACATCCGGCAATCCGATGCGCAGCGCGGCACCCGGTGCTGCATCGCCATGATGTTCGGACAGGTGCACTTCGCAGTCGCCCATGCGCAGGCTCATGTACAACGGCAGGTCGGGCGCAAAGCGGTGCTCGAACACCACCTCGAACCCCAGGAAATCCACGTAGAATTCCCGCGCCTTGGCTTCGTCAAAGCTGCGCAGGATCGGGATCGGCGCTGCCGCCTGCATCAGTCGCCCCTGCCGTGGTCCGCGTCGGGGTCCGGTTGCCCGACCCCCTTGAACACGGCCTTGAGCGGGAAGGCCCACAAGACGCCAAGCCCCACATAAACCAGCAGTTCGACCCAGATCGACGGCCGGTCGAACAGCGCCACAATGTTGACCGCAAGGATCACATAGAGCGGCAGCCCCACCAGCAGGATGATCAGCGACCAGCGCCGCCGTGCTTTGTAGCTTAGCGCCATATCGCCCCCTTAATCCGCAAAAGGATCACGCACCAGGATCGTGTCCTCGCGCTCGGGCGAGGTGGACAGCAAGGCCACCGGGCATTCGATCAGCTCTTCGACACGGCGCACGTATTTGATCGCCTCGGCGGGCAGATCGGCCCAGCTGCGCGCGCCTTCGGTCGATTCCGACCAGCCCGGCATTTCCTCGTAGATTGGTGTGCAGCGCGCCTGTTGGTCGGCGGCGGTGGGCAGGTAGTCCATCCGTTCGCCGTCCAACTCGTAGCCCACGCAGATTTTCAGCGTTTCGAAACCGTCCAGCACGTCCAGCTTGGTCAGCGAAATGCCGTCAACGCCGCTGGTGGCACAGGTCTGGCGCACCAGGCAGGCATCGAACCAGCCACAGCGGCGCTTGCGGCCCGTGGTGGTGCCGAATTCGTGGCCCCGCTCGCCCAGACGCTGGCCATCTTCATCCAGCAGTTCTGTCGGGAACGGGCCTTCGCCGACGCGGGTGGTGTACGCTTTGACGATGCCCAGCACGTAATTGATCGCACCGGGGCCCATGCCGGTCCCCGTGGCCGCCTGCCCTGCGATCACGTTGGACGAGGTCACAAAGGGATAGGTGCCAAAATCGATGTCGAGAAGCGCGCCTTGCGCCCCTTCGAACAGGATGCGTTTGCCCGCCTTGCGCTTTTCGTTCAGCACTTTCCAGACCGGAGCGGCGAAGGGCAGGATTTGCGGTGCAATCTCGCGCAGTTGCGACAGCAGGTCGGCGCGGTCCACCGGCTCCAGCCCCAATCCCGCACGCAACGCGTTGTGGTGCACCAGCGCACGGTCCACCCGCAGTTCCAGCGTCGCGTTATCCGCCAGATCAGCCACGCGGATCACGCGGCGGCCCACTTTGTCCTCGTAGCACGGACCGATGCCGCGCCCTGTGGTGCCAATCTTGGCGACCGAATTCTGACCTTCGCGTGCGCGGTCCAGTTCACCGTGGAACGGCAGGATCAGCGGCGTGTTCTCGGCGATCATCAGCGTTTCGGGGGTGATGGTTACACCTTGCTCGCGGATGCCTGCGATCTCCTTGACCAAATGCCAGGGGTCCAGCACCACACCGTTGCCGATCACGGACAGTTTCCCGCCGCGCACCACGCCCGAAGGCAGCGCATGCAATTTGTACACTGTCCCGTCGACCACCAGCGTGTGACCTGCATTATGCCCGCCCTGGAAGCGTGCAATCACGTCGGCGCGCTCGCTGAGCCAATCGACGATTTTGCCTTTTCCTTCGTCACCCCATTGGGCGCCGACAACGACGACATTGGCCATGATGCAGGTCCTTTATGTTTGCAAACCGGAGTCGGTATAGTCCGCCAGACACATGCGCGAAACCACAAACTGAAACCCAGACCCGCATATCTGCAATTAACTCTGGATAAATGATGTTGACCCAACACCCTTTACACAAGGGACGGTTTTGGGCAATTCCTGTGGAAACCAGACACCGGAGACCGCGATGGGCTTTATCCTGCGCTGGCTGGCGGCTTTTGTGCTGCTGGCCCTGACCTACAATCCGACCGAGTTCAACTATGTGCGGTGGGCGCGTGACTATGGTTCTAAGAACCTGTCGATCGCGGTGCTGGTAGGGCTTTTGTTGTTGATCGGCTACATCATCTATTTGCGTGCAACGCTGCGTTCCATCGGTGGGTTCGGAATGGCGCTGGTGCTTGCGGTGATGGGATCGGGGCTGTGGGTGCTCTATGATTTGAACTTGCTGAGCCTGGAAAACACCAACGTCAACACCTGGCTGGGATTGCTGGCGCTCAGTGCGGTTCTGGGCATTGGCCTGTCGTGGAGCCTGGTGCGCCGCCGCCTGTCCGGTCAGGCCGATGTGGACGACATCGACGAATAGGATCAGCCGTCCAGCGTCACCGGATCACCGTGTGGCGTACGCAGATAGGCCGCCTCCCACGCATCGCGCATTTCGGCGACGGCGGTGGCTTCGGCCCAGCCTTTTTCGGCCAGCAGCGCTTCCAGCGTTTCCAGCCAAGCTGCGAAATAGTCATCGCCGCCGTTTAGCTCCCGTGCGAGGCCATGTTCAGCCAATGTGGCCGAAAACCGCGCAGCCCAGTCAGGCCAATCAAAGCGGCCCGCTTCATTCAGATGCACCGTCAGTGCAAAAAGTTGCGCGTGCCAGGGCGCCTCGAACACCGGTTCGGGGCGTGTCATCTCGCTGGCTCCAGATAGCTTTGCCACAGGTCCAGCACCACCTCGTCGCGCGGATGCTCGGGACGCGCCCAAAGTTCTGATGCGGGAAAGGCCACTGCATACAGCGGCTCGGGCCGGTCGCCCAACCCGTGCGCTGCCGCATCGGGCAGAACATGGTGACCATGCAGACGCACGATACGTCCCTGCGCCCCGGCGGCATAGGCCGGCAAGCGGGTGTGGCCGCCATCAACGAATGCGTTTTCAGCGTGCCGCCGCGTGCGCACCGCGTCGCCGGCAGCAAAACTTGGCGCGATCTGAGCAGGCCGGTCCGCTGGTCCGCCACGCGCCAGAACACCCGCGACCGCATCCGCCGTCATCTTGCGTTCGGCCAGTGGCGACGTCCCCATGGCATGACCGCTGGCCAGTTCCTCGGGCGTCAGCACACCCTTTTCCACCAGCATATCGGCCAGCCCCGCCATCCACTTTTCGTAATAGCTGAAGGCTGCGTAATCCTTGGGTGCCAACCGTTCGCGGGCATGACGGCTGGTGTCAATGTTCCACTGACCCAGCGATCCACAGGCCAGCGTCACCGCCAACGCGCGCGGATGCCAGTCGGCGTGGAACACCTCGGTTTCGGGTTCTGGCACGACCGCGCCGTCGCCAAAGCGCCCGCCCATGTCATGAACGCGGGTCATGGGTTCAACGCCAGACCGGTGCCGATCATCGAGTCGCGGGTGACCAGATCCATCAGCGCAGCCTCATCCATCCCTTCGGTGCCCGCCGGGCGCTGAGGAATCACCAGATACCGCACCTCGGCGGTCGAATCCCAAACCCGCACGGCGGTGGTTTCGGGCAATGTCACACCGAAATCGGCCAACACTTTGCGCGGCTCGCGCACTGCGCGGGCGCGATAGGCATCGGATTTGTACCAGCCCGGCGGAATGCCCAACAGCGGCCACGGATAACAGCTGCACAGGGTGCAGACGACCATGTTGTGGACCGCATCCGTGTTCTCGACCGCGACCATATGTTCACCTTGCCGCCCGTAATAGCCCAGTTCGGACACCACAGCCGTCGCATCCTCCAACAAGGCGGTGCGAAACGCGGGATCAGACCATGCACGCGCCACCACATGCGCCCCATTGCGCGGACCGATGCGGTTTTCATAGGTGTCGATGATTTCGTCCAGCGCCGCAGGGTCAATCAATCCCTTTTCGGTCAGGATTGTCTCCAGCGCCCTGACCCGCAAAGCAGGGTCCGGCGGCAGCAGGGCATGGGCGTGATCGTGGTCATGGTGGTCATGTGGCATGGCCGCAGAATGGCGCAGCCCCCGGCCATTTGTCCAGCGCCATCCGCATTACCGGCCACGCACCCTTGCCCCGCCTGCGAAACTTGCATAGATACCCGCAAAACCGAACGTGAGCATCGTGAGCATCCATGGAAAACGTCGTCCTGATCATCCACCTTATTCTGGCCTTCGGGCTGATTGTCGTAGTGCTGCTTCAGCGCTCGGAAGGCGGTGGTCTGGGTATGGGCGGTGGCGGCGGCGGTGCCATGACCGGGCGCGCGGCCGCAACGGCATTGGGCAAGATCACATGGGTTCTGGCAGCAGGCTTTATCGCCACGTCGATCACCCTGACCATCATCGCGGCAGAAAAGGCAGCAGGCACCTCGGTCATCGACCGGTTGGGCGCCGCACCTGAAACGCAGGAAAGCACACCGCTGACCCCGCCCGCCGAAGGTCTGACACCGCCCACCCAGGGCGACGCCGAAGCGCCCCTGGTTCCCGCAGGCGAATGACCCTTTAATCGCTATACCTTGAGGCAAGATGCCGCGCTGCAACATCATGTTGCGGCATGGCTTGCCTTGCACTGAAATCTTCTGTTATACTGAGGCCCCGTGGTGCTGTGAAAATCGCAGCCGATTCTGGTGGTTTTGGTCCATCCAAAAATCGCATTTGCAACACGGGGAGCATCCGAACTCATGGCGCGTTATATCTTCATCACTGGCGGTGTGGTCTCTTCACTTGGCAAGGGACTCGCGTCGGCAGCACTGGGGGCCTTGTTACAGGCACGCGGCTTTTCCGTCCGGTTGCGCAAGCTTGATCCCTATCTGAACGTCGACCCCGGCACGATGTCCCCCTTTGAACACGGCGAAGTCTTTGTCACCGATGACGGCGCCGAAACCGATCTGGACCTGGGCCACTACGAACGGTTCACCGGCGTGCCCGCGCGGCAAACCGATTCCGTATCCTCGGGGCGGATCTATTCCACCGTGCTGGAGAAAGAGCGACGCGGCGATTACCTGGGCAAGACCATTCAGGTGGTTCCCCATGTGACCAACGAAATCAAGGATTTCATCGACATCGGCGATGACGAGGTTGATTTCATGCTGTGCGAGATCGGCGGCACGGTGGGTGACATCGAAGGCCTGCCCTTCTTTGAAGCGATCCGCCAGTTCAGCCACGACAAACCCCGCGGCCAGTGCATTTTCATGCACCTGACCCTGCTGCCCTATCTGGCGGCCTCGGGCGAGTTGAAAACCAAACCGACGCAACACTCGGTCAAGGAGCTGCAATCCATCGGCATCGCGCCCGATATCCTGGTCTGCCGGTCCGAACAGCCAATCCCGGAGAAAGAGCGCGAGAAAATCGCCCTGTTCTGCAACGTGCGCAAAGAGGCAGTTGTGGCGGCCTATGACCTGCCCACCATCTATGACGCGCCGCTGGCCTATCACGAACAGGGGCTGGATCAGGCGGTTCTGGACGCCTTCCAGATCAGCCCGGCACCGCGCCCCGACCTGAGCACATGGCAGGACGTGTCCGACCGGGTGCACCACCCCGAGGGCGAGGTCAAAGTGGCCATCGTCGGCAAATATACCCAGCTGGAAGACGCCTATAAATCCATTGCCGAGGCGCTGACGCACGGCGGCATGGCCAACCGCGTCAAAGTGCGGATCGAATGGGTCGATGCCGAACTGTTCGACAAATCGGCCGATGTGGCGCCGCATCTGGATGGGTTCCACGCAATCCTTGTGCCCGGCGGCTTTGGCGAACGCGGCACCGAGGGCAAGATCAAGGCCGCGCAATACGCGCGCGAGAACAATGTGCCCTATCTGGGCATCTGTCTGGGCATGCAGATGGCCGTGATCGAGGCGGCGCGCAACGTCGCCGGGATCGAAACCGCGGGATCGGAAGAATTCGACCACGAGGCGGGCAAGAAACGGTTCGAGCCGGTGGTCTATCACCTGAAAGAATGGGTGCAAGGCAACGCCAAGGTGACGCGCAAGGTCAGCGACGACAAGGGCGGCACCATGCGTCTGGGCAGCTATGACGCGGTGCTGAAAGAAGGCTCGAAAGTCGCCATCGCCTATGGCACCACCACCATCGACGAACGCCACCGCCATCGCTACGAGGTGGATGTGAAATACCGCGAACCGCTGGAAAAAGCCGGCCTGGTGTTCAGCGGCATGTCGCCCGATGGCCGCCTGCCCGAGATCGTGGAATGGCCGAACCATCCGTGGTTCATCGGTGTACAGTTCCATCCCGAACTGAAATCCAAACCCTTTGCACCGCACCCCCTGTTCAAGGATTTCGTGCGCGCGGCGAAAGAGATCAGCCGTCTGGTCTGACTGGAGTGAGCCCCGCCTTACCGTGGGGCGCTGTGTGAGTGCAGCGCCTTGCGGTCGCGTTTGTTGGTGTACATCCGCGCGTCCGCAACATCGGCAAGCGCCGCGTAATCCGCGCCGTCCTGTGGATAGCAGGCGATGCCAAAGGACGCGCCGACCACCAGGTCCGACCGCTGCCCGTCCGGGGCGCGCCACGACACCGGCCTCTCGATCTGGCGGCGCAGGCGGTGGGCAATCCGCGTGGCAATCGCGGCGTCCACATCGGCGATCCAAAAGGCGAATTCGTCCCCGCCGACACGGGCCGACACGTCATCGGACCGCTTGTGTTCCAGCAACCGTTGGCCGACCTGTTCCAGCACCGCATCCCCGGCTCTGTGACCATGGGTGTCGTTGATTTCCTTGAACCCGTCGAGATCGGCGAACAGCAACGCACCGGTTTTGGTGCCACTTTGCAGCGCCTTGGTCACAGAGCGCCGCAGTTCCTGCCCCGTGGTGAGGTTGGTCAATTGGTCGGTGGTGACCAGACGGCGTAGGTGTTGCGCCTCGGTCTTGAGTTGCTGGGCCACCTTCAGGTCACGGGCGCGGAGGCATTCGATGTTGGCCACCTCGTTGCGCAAGACCATGAATCGGCTGCGCATGACGCCAGAGGAATCGCCAAACAACATGGCCATTGCCCCATCCATGCCCAAACTGTCCCCCGGGACGCGCCACGCCTTGAACCAGACGGGGCCGGTTTTCAAAGTCACACGCAAGGGAATTGTCACAGAAGAGCGTCGGACCACGCCAAGTTGCGGGATTATGGCCCCGATCAAACCGCCGTCCGACCCCTCGGGCCCCGCGGTCAACAGCGCCTGGGCCCGTTCGTTGGCATATACAACGTCGCCCTCTTCTGACAGCAGCATGACCGGTTCCGGTGCGCGCGCGAAAACAGCGTGCAACTGTGCAACTGGCGACCCCGAATTAACGGAAGAATTCGTGACCATTGGCGCTTTCATCAGGCTTCAAACCCAATTCGACGCGGCAACGCGCGTGCCCCGCCGCGATGGATTCAGACACATGCACCCGCGCATAACCTGTGGCATTTGCGGCAATCCGTCCAAATACGTTGGTTGTCATCATACACAGCGACGGACGTCCCTCGACCCGCTTGCCAAAAGGACAGTCGCAATTGGTGAAAATCAGGCGATCCTCGGTCGCCTCTTCCAGAGCAAAGGTTCCGCTGATCTTTTCCTTGAGATCGACGCAGATGCGCCCGATGTCTTCGGGTGTTTCGCTCGGAAAGTCGGGCAAACCGGCATAGAGGTCCGACAGATCGTCCCCGATCCGGTTGCCAACCATCGCAACAAAACCTGCGGCATCCTCAAGCCCGATCACCTCTTCCAAGGCGCCCGCAAGTTCGCCGATCATATCGGCGAAGAACACATCACGTGTCAGCCCCGGGCCTTCCGCCTCGGGTTGAGAAGAAACGGTATCTTTCATCGACCTATCCAATATTTACAACAGTGCAGGACAAAACCATCGCACCAAGGTCTGAACAAATGGTTATCCACCGCCATTTTCCGCAGCACCCCTGTCCGCCCTGCCTTGCGCGCTGCAAGCGCATACCGCACAAGGGCTCATGCTGAGCTATCAACACATCTATCACGCCGGAAACATGGCGGACGTGCACAAGCACGGCCTGCTTGCATGGATGCTGGCCTATCTGACCCGCAAGGACAAACCGCTGTCCTACATCGAAACCCATGCAGGCCGCGCCAGCTATGATCTGGACGCCGCCGAGGCACGCAAGACCGGCGAGGCCGCGCGGGGGATTCAACGGGCGCAGAGCTGGTTCGCGCCCGATCACCCCTTTACCCGTGTTCTGAAACAGGTCCGCGCCGAGGACGGACCGCAAACCTACCCCGGATCGCCGATGATCGCCGCGCGCCTGCTGCGCCCTGCCGATACGATCCACCTGGCCGAACTGCACCCGCGCGAACACGGCGCGTTGACCTATGCGATGTCGCCCTATCCCGTCACCTGCCACCAGCGCGACGGGTTCGACATGGCACACAGCCTGCTGCCTCCCATGCCACGCCGCGGACTGCTGCTGATCGATCCGTCCTACGAGATCAAGGACGACTATGACGAGATCCCCCGCCATATCGCCAAATTCACCCGCGCCTGGAACGTGGGGATTGTGGCGCTGTGGTATCCGGTGCTGACCTCGGCCCTGCACGTGCCGATGCTGAAAACCCTGTCGAAAACCTATCCCGACGCCCTGCGCGCCGAGGTCCGCTTTCCCCCTGCACGTCCGGGCCACGGCATGATCGGCTCGGGGCTTTTTGTGATAAATCCGCCCTTCGGTCTGGACGCCGAGGCAAAACGGCTGAAAGATCGCATTGATACGCTGAACTAAGGACCGACCCATGGCTGCCAAAGGATACTGGATCGCACACAATATCGTGCACGACGTGGAAAGCTACAAGAAATACCAAGCTGCAAATGCCGCCCCGCTGGCGGAATATGGCGGGCGTTTCGTGGTGCGCGGCGGCCAGCAGGTCAACCCCGAGGGCACGTGGAACAGCCGCACCGTGGTGATCGAATTCCCCAGCTATGCCGATGCCGTCGCCTGCTATGAAAGTGACGCCTACCGGGCCGCCTATGACCTGCGCAAAGACATCGCCGAAGGCAATCTGGTGATTGTCGAAGGTTATGATCCCTAAGCGGACATCCCTGTGGTGCAGCGCCTGCGCTGCACTTGTCCTGGCAGACGCCGCCGCGGCCTGCGACACCCCCGTCTGCGTTGTCGATCCCGACACCCTGGCGCTGACACGGATCATCACCTTTGACGACCAACCGGCCAGCTTTGGTCCCGGCATCCATCACGATACGGTGCTGGAACTCAATGGTGCGCGTTTTGGCGAACGGTTCTCGGGGCAAAGCCTGGGCACGATGGGCACACACGACAACGTGACCGGCGCTGCCCTTGGGCCGCCGCTGGTGCTGATTGCCGGCGACCCGGGCCAGAATCTGGCGCTGGTGCATATGGGTGGGGCGGCGCGGACGGTTCTGGTGGGCTATGGCACCGCAGGCTTTCCCAAACGCGACGCCCAGGGCGAAGGGGCAATCGCCGTGCAATTCGACCGCGACCAACCTGCCTTGGCCTTTGATCTGCGCGGCGGCGAAGGCGGCACCGCACAGGTGCAATTCCTGCGCCGCGACGGCTCCAGCCTCGGCACGCTGCAACTGGGTCCCCTGGGCGAGGACAGTTTCGGGTTTTCCCGCAGCGACGGCGCATCCGACATTGCAGGCTTCGTGCTTTCAAATTTCGATGATCAGGGGCTGGCATTGGACAATTTGCGCTTTGGTCCGCCACCGGACTTGGGCTAGGATCATCGCATGTTTGATCGTCTTTTCCCCCGCCGCCCCCGTGACCAGGCTCCCCTGCCCGAGCCCGATGCCCAGCTTGCGCTTGGCGCCCTGCTTGTCCGCGTTGCCCTGGCCGACCGCAGCTATACCGTCGAGGAGGTCAGCCAGATCGACCGCATCCTGCAGGCCACTTTCGGGCTGAAGCCGCTTGAGGCCGCAAAGCTGCGCGCCTCGTGCGAAGCGCTGGAGCGACATGCACCGGGCACAAAGGAATTCGCCCGCATCCTGCGCCAGGAGGTCGGATACGAGGATCGCCTGTCCTTGGCCATGTCCATGTGGAAGGTGGTTCTGGCGGATGGACGCCGCAAAACTTCGGAAGAGCTTTCGCTGCACGAGATCGAAGCGGCCCTAGGCATCACCGATGCCGACAGTGCCGTGATTCAGGCCGAGGCCACAGGGGCCGCCCCCGGTCACTAGTCGGTGATGAAACGGCCATTGGCCTTGGTCGCGGCGCCGCCTATATCAATCCCATGTTTGCTGATTTCCTCAAACGGCTGATTCAGCCGGAGCCCGCCCAACTGCCCGACACCGACGCCCGTCTTGCGTTAACCGCCCTTCTGGTACGGATCGCACGGTCTGACGGCAGTTATGACAGCGGCGAAGAAGCCACCATCGACAGTGTGATCGCCGCCCGCTACGGGCTGACACCCGGTGCCGCCACAACCCTGCGCCGCGACGCGGAGATACTCGAATCACAGGCCCCTGACACCGTCCGCTTTACCCGCGCGATAAAAGACGCCGTGCCTTACGAGCACCGTCTTGGCGTGATCGAGGCCATGTGGACCGTCGTTCTGGCCGACGGTGAACGCGCGCAGGAAGAGGACGCTTTGTTGCGGCTCGCCGCCAACCTGCTGGGTGTCACCGACCGCGACAGCGCCATCGCGCGCCAACAGGTCACCGGCACCTAAACGCGTCCGCACGTCCCATGACGGCCCTCACAGGCTGTTTTGGGCCAAAGTATCCCGAAGTTCGCGTATCAGCGCCGGGAGGGCAGCACCTCCATTCCGCTGCCACAGCAACCGCCCGCTTTCGCGGCATATGCCCGTTGCCTTGGCGTCAACCGGACCTGACAGATCACTTTGCACGCAAATCCACATTGCAAACTGCACAAAATTTGTCCCTTATACCCTCTAACCTGCCAACCGAGCCCAAAAGGCCTGCCCTTGTCTGACACGTCACCGGTCATCGAAATCCAGAACCTTCACAAAGCTTACGGCGCGCTCGAAGTGCTGAAAGGCGTCGATATCTCCGCGCCGCGCGGCAATGTGATCAGCCTGATCGGCTCGTCCGGCTCTGGCAAATCCACGCTGTTGCGGTGCTGCAACCTGCTGGAAGACAGCCAGCAAGGCGAAGTTCTGTTCAAGGGAGAACCGGTCACCTGGCGCGGCACCGGTCATGGCCGCCGTCCGAGCGATGCAGCCCAGGTTTTGCGCATCCGCACAAACCTGAGTATGGTGTTCCAACAGTTCAACCTGTGGGCCCACATGACGATCCTCCAAAACGTCATGGAAGCACCAATCACGGTGCTGAAACGCGACCACAAGGACGTCGAGGCCGCCGCACGCGCCTATCTGGACAAGGTTGGCATCGGTGACAAATGCGACGCCTATCCCGCCCAGCTTTCCGGCGGCCAGCAACAGCGCGCCGCCATTGCCCGCGCCCTTTGCATGGAACCCGAAGCGCTGCTGTTCGACGAGCCGACCAGCGCGCTGGACCCCGAGCTGGAACAGGAAGTCGTCAAGGTTATCAAGGACCTGGCCACCGAGGGCCGCACCATGATGATCGTGACACATGACATGAAACTGGCCGCTGACGTGTCAGATCACGTCGTGTTCCTGCATCAGGGCCTGATCGAAGAACAAGGGCCGCCCGACACATTGTTCGGCGCGCCCTCATCCGAACGACTGCGCGGGTTCCTCTCTGCGACAACCCACGCTGCGTAAACTAAAAAACCAAACGGGAGTTAATCATGAAAAAGATCATCCTTGCATCCGCCGCGCTGGCTGTTAGCGCCACCTTTGCCATCGCCCAGGACAAGACCATCCGCATGGGCACCGAAGGCGCCTACCCTCCGTATAACTTCATCAACGACGCCGGTGAAGTCGACGGGTTCGAGCGTGAGTTGGGCGACGAGCTGTGCAAACGCGCCGAACTGACCTGTGAATGGGTCAAGAACGACTGGGACAGCATCATCCCGAACCTGGTGTCGGGCAACTACGACACCATCATGGCGGGCATGAGCATCACCGACGAGCGTGACGAAGTCATCGACTTTACCCAGGACTACTTCCCCCCCACCGAGTCGGCCTATGTCGCCGCAGCCGAAGGTGTGGATGTGAAAGAGGCTATCGTGGCGGCACAGACCGCCACCATTCAGGCCGGTTACATTGCCGAAAGCGGTGCCACACTGGTTGAATTCGCAACCCCCGAAGAAACCGTCGCCGCCGTGCGCAACGGTGAAGCGGACGCGGTGTTCGCCGACCGTGACTATCTGGTGCCATTGGTCGAAGCGTCGAACGGCGAACTGGTGTTCGTTGGCGAAGACGTGGCCCTGGGCGGCGGCATCGGCATGGGTCTGCGTGAAAGCGACACCGAGCTGAAAGAAAAATTCGACGCGGTCATCACCGAGATGAAAGCCGACGGTTCGCTGAACACCCTTCTGAAAAAGTGGTTCGGCGACGAAACCGCAACCTATTGATAAAGCATCAGGGCGGGATCACTCCCCCGCCCTGAACACCCATGTTTTCATATTGCACTGATCCATCGACACTGGGCGGACTGACCTGGCTCTCCTGTTTTCTGACAACAGGGGTGCATCTGTCGTTCTACCTGTCCTTTCTCAAGGTGCTGGGCCTGCTGGCGGTCACCGCCCCCGTGGCGCTGGCCTTTGGTTTTCTGGGGGCCATGGCTGCCCGCGCCAGCTTTGCCCCCCTGTCATGGCTGGGCAAAGGTTATATCGCCATCGTGCGCGGCGTGCCGGACATTGCGTTTTTCCTGTTCTTCGTGATCGCGCTGGATCAGCTGTTCGAATACACCCGCCACCGCATCCTGTGCCCCGATTGGGACCAGCCGGTGCGCCAGGGCAACGATTTCATTGTGTGTCAGGCGGCCAAGCTGCCCTTGGGCAGCAGCCCGGAGTGGATGCACGAAACCTATGCCTTTGGCCTGGCGGTCATCACCTTTGCCATCGTGTTCGGCGCCTTTGCCGCCAACGTGCTGTTCGGCGCCATGCGCGCCGTGCCCCGCGCGCAACTGGAAACCGGCGAGGCCTATGGCATGACCCAGCGCCAGACTTTCTGGCGCATCCTTGTGCCGCAAATGTGGGTCTTTGCCCTGCCCGGCCTGTCGAACCTGTGGATGGTGCTGATCAAGGCGACACCGCTGCTGTTCCTGCTGGGGATCGAGGACATCGTCTATTGGGCGCGCGAACTGGGTGGCACCAAGACCTCGAAATTCACCAGCTACCCGCATGGCGACTGGCGCATGTGGTATTTCCTCGCGCTGCTGATTTTCTACCTGCTGATGACCAAAGTGTCCGAAACCCTGCTGGGTCGCCTGATGGCGCGGCTGACATTGGGACAGGCCACAGCCGGCGGCGAAGCCCAAAGGAAAGCGGCATGAGCTGTATCGACACCATCCAGTCCTACGCCTTCCGGTCGCTGGGCTTTGGCGAACGGTTGCTGCCCCGGTCCGACTTTACCTTGTGTGAGCAGGTCACCCTGATCGGTTCGGGCATGATCTGGAACATCTACTTTGGCGTCTTTGCCCTGCTGACCGGTTTCTTCATGGCCACTGCCCTGGCCGTGGCCAAGGCGTCACCGCGCGCAGCGCTGCGCAAGCCTGCCGAATGGTTCATCTTCCTGTTCCGCGGCTCGCCGCTGTTCATCCAGTTCTTCTTTGCCTACTTCCTGTTTCTGTCGCTCAAGAGCAGCTATCCCTTCTTTGGCAACTTCACGGCTGCATGGCTGGGCGCGCTGATCGTGCTGTTCCTGAACACCGCCGCCTACTCGGCCGAGATCTTTTATGGCGCGCTGCAATCCATCCCCAAGGGCGACACCGAAGCAGCCGATGCCTATGGCATGTCCGGCTGGCCCCGGTTCCGACGCATCGTCTGGCCGACCATGCTGCGGCTGGCCTGGCCCGCCTACACGAACGAGGCGATCTTTTTGTTTCACGCCACGACACTGGTGTTCTTCAGCGGCTTTCCTGCCTGGCAGCAACGTGGCGACGCTCTTTATTACGCGAGCTATTTCGCTGACAAGACGTTCAACCCTTTCGTGCCCTATCCGATCCTTGCGGGATATTTCATCCTGTTGACGCTGGTCATCGTCTCATTGTTCGGGCTTGTGAACCGGCATCTGAACCGGCACCTGCCTGCAAACACGCGGCCACGGCTCAAAATGCGCATGAATTTGATCAGATGACACTGCTCTGAAATTGGTCGGATAAGGGGTTTTTCGAAGCTTGCGAAAACTTTTGATCAAATTTCGTAGACTTTACACCCTTCGCAGAGATATTCATGGGCAGAATAAACCGAGAGCACCCCATGGACGACTGGCTGAAATCCAACCCCGACATTCGCGCGATCCGCGTCGCGGCATCTGATCTGAACGGACAACCACGCGGCAAACGTGTACCTGTGCGCTTTGCCGACAAGGTGATCGAAGACGGCACCCGTTTTCCAATGTCAGTGATGAACCTTGATATCTGGGGCGAAGACATCGACGACAGCCCGCTGGTGATGGAAAGCGGTGACCGCGACGGCGTGCTGAAACCCACCAACCGCGGATTCGTGCGGATGCCGTGGCTGGACACGCCCACGGGGCTGATGCCGATCTGGATGTTCCACGAGGATGGCCGCCCCTTTGAGGGCGATCCGCGCCATGCGCTGGCCGCCGTGCAGCAACGGTTTACCGATCTGGGGCTGACGCCCGTGGTCGCGGTCGAGCTTGAGTTCTTCCTGATCGACGATTCGGGCCGTGACCTGCGGGTGCCTGTATCGCCCCGCTCGGGCAAACGCCGTGTTGCCGGCGAGATCCTCAGCCTGCGCGCACTGGACCAGTTCGACCAGTTCTTTACCGAGCTTTACGACGCCTGCGACCTGATGGACATTCCCGCAGACACCGCGATTTCCGAGGCCGGTCTGGGCCAGTTCGAAATCAACATGATGCACCAGCCCGACGCCCTGAAGGCAGCGGATGATGCGTGGCTGTTCAAGATGTTGGTGCGCGGCATGGCCCGCAAACACGGTTTTGCCGCGTCATTCATGGCCAAACCCTACGAAGATTACGCAGGCTCGGGCCTGCACATGCACTTCTCGATCCTCGACAAGAACGGCAAGAACATCTTTGACGACGGCACCGAACTGGGTTCGGACGCGCTGCGCCATGCCATCCAGGGCTGTCTCGCGGCGATGCCCGGCTCGACCCTGATCTTTGCGCCGCATCACAACAGCTTTGACCGTCTGGTGCCCGGCGCGCACGCGCCCACGGGCGTGGCCTGGGCCTACGAAAATCGCACAGCGGCGATTCGCGTGCCCTCGGGCGCACCTGCCGCGCGGCGGATCGAACACCGTCAGGCGGGTGGCGACGTGAACCCCTATCTGTCTGTCGCCGCCGTTCTGGGTGCCGCGCTGAACGGATTGGAAGACAAGATCGACCCGCCTGCGCCGATCACCGGCAACGGCTATGATCAGGATCTGCCGCAGGTGCCCGCCAACTGGACCAAGGCCATAGACGCCTTTGAAGCCAGCCCCGAGATTGCGCGCATCTTTGCCCCCGGCCTGATCCGCAACTTTACGATGACCAAGCGCCAAGAGGCAAAATACATGGAAGAGCTGACCCCGGAAGAGCGGGTCGAAGTTTACCTCGATACCGTGTAGGCTTTACTCCAACGCAGGGCGACACCCGTCGCCCTGCGGAAATTTGATCAAATCAGGTGACTCATGAAGATCGGCATTCTGCAAACCGGCCACGCCGCAGCGGAAGTATACAAAGACCACGGCGACTATGACGCGATGTTCCAACGCTTGCTTGGGGGGCACGATCTGGAATTCGTGACCTTCGACGTGGTGGACATGAAATTCCCCGACAGCATCCACGACGCCGACGGATGGCTGATCACCGGCTCGAAACACGGCGCATACGAAGACCTGCCCTTTATTCCCCCGCTCGAAGATTTCATCCGCCAGATCCGCGATGCGGGCCAACCGCTGATCGGCGTGTGCTTTGGTCACCAGATCATCGCTCAAGCCCTGGGGGGCAAGGTGGTGAAATACGATGGCGGCTGGTCGGTGGGGCGTACGGAATACGACCTTCACGGGGCCAAGATGGCCCTGAACGCCTGGCATCAGGATCAGGTGGTCGAGGTTCCCCCCGGCGCCCGCGTGGTCGGGGCCAGCGATTTCTGCGCCACGGCGGCGCTGCTTTATGGCGACAGCATCTGGACCATCCAGCCCCACCCCGAGTTTGACAGCAAGGTGATCGACGGGCTGATCCGCTATCGCGGCAAGGGCGTGGTGCCGGATGCACAGCTGCAGGACGCCAGTTCGCATTTGAACGACGCGGACAACAGTTCAGAGATCGGCACATTCATGGCCGAGTTTTTCAAGAAAGAGAGAGCATAATGGCCGACGAAAGCTGGTTGGAAGACCTTCCCGAAGCGGCGCAGGCCTATCTCGAGGGGCGGCGTCTGGACGAGGTGGAATGTATCGTCTCGGACCTGCCCGGCATTGCCCGCGGCAAGGCGGTGCCTGCGTCAAAATTCATGCGGCAGGATTACTTCCACCTGCCCGACAGCATCTTTTTCCAGACCATCACCGGTGACTGGGGCGAAGCAGCGGGCGCAGACGGGTTTATCGAACGCGACATGATCCTGCGCCCCGACATGGACACGGCCACCGCCGCCCCGTGGACCGGCGACTGGACGTTGCAGGTGATCCACGACGCCTATGACCGCGATGGCGTGCCGGTGCCTTTCAGCCCGCGCAACGTGCTGCGCCGCGTGGTGCAACTGTACCACGACAAGGGATGGAAACCGGTCGTGGCCCCCGAGATGGAATTCTACCTTGTGGCGCGCAACATCGACCCTGCCAAGGAAATCGAACCGATGATGGGCCGCTCGGGCCGTCCGGCCGCGGCGCGTCAGGCCTATTCGATGACCGCCGTCGACGAATTCGGCCCCGTGATCGACGATATCTACGATTTCGCCGAGGCCCAAGGGTTCGAGATCGACGGCATCACGCAGGAAGGCGGCGCGGGCCAGTTGGAAATCAACCTGCGCCACGGCAACCCGATCAAGCTGGCCGACGAAGTGTTCTACTTCAAACGGCTGATCCGCGAGGCGGCCCTGCGTCACGACTGTTTCGCCACCTTCATGGCCAAACCCATCGCGCAGGAACCCGGCTCGGCCATGCACATCCACCATTCGGTGCTGGACCTGAAAACCGGCGAGAACATCTTTTCCGACGCCGACGGGGCCGAAACGCCCGAATTCTATCACTTCATCGCAGGGCTGCAAAACCACATGCCCGACGCGCTGGCCGTGATGGCGCCCTATGTGAACAGCTACCGCCGGTACGTGAAGGACCACGCCGCACCGATCAACCTGGAATGGGGCCGCGACAACCGCACCACGGGCATCCGCGTGCCACTGTCCTCACCCGGAGCGCGCAGGGTCGAGAACCGCATCGCGGGCATGGACTGCAACCCCTATCTGGGCATCGCGGCTTCGCTGGCCTGTGGCTATCTGGGCCTGATCGAAGCGACCCAGCCCAAGCCCGAGTTCAAGGGCGATGCCTATGAAGGCGAAGGCGACATCCCCCGCGACATGGGTCAGGCGCTGGAAGGGTTCGACGCCGCCCACGCGTTGCAAGAAGTGCTGGGGCCCGACTTTGGCCGCGTCTATTCCATCGTGAAACGCGCCGAATATGACGAGTTCCTGCAAGTCATCAGCCCGTGGGAACGCGAGCACCTCTTGCTGAACGCCTAACGCGTGTTGCCCCCCCGGTTCTCCGGGGGGCTTTTTGAACCTTCGAAGGAATGCAGCCCCAGTGAACCTGCTTTACGCGAATGACACCTTGGGGGCCTACCCTGACAGCTGGTATGCCGCGACCGCGAACACCCTGCCCCCCTTTGCGCCACTGAAAGGCGAGACCAAGGCGGATGTCTGTGTGGTTGGTGGCGGCTACACCGGGCTTTCCGCAGCACTGCATCTGGCCGAAGCGGGGCGTGACGTGGTGCTGATCGACGCGCAGCGCGTGGGCTTTGGCGCGTCCGGGCGCAATGGCGGGCAGTTGGGGTCGGGCCAGCGGGTCGAGCAACCCAAGCTGGAAAAGATGCTGGGGATCGAGGCCGCGCGCACGCTGTGGGATCTGGGCGAGGATGCCAAGCACCTGGTCAAGGGGCTGATCGCCAGGCACCAGATCGACTGTCACCTGAAACCCGGCGTCGCGTGGAGCGCCTCGGACAAGGGCGACGTCGCAGGCTTGCATGACTATGCCGCGCATATGGACCGGGTTTACGGCTATCAGATCGAGACATTTGACGCGGACAGCTTTGCCGCCGAAGTCTGCCCCTCTCCCGACTATTGCGGTGGCATTCTGGACCACGACGCGGCGCATCTGCATCCGCTGAACCTGGCGCTGGGACTGGCCCGGGCCTGCGAGGCCGCAGGCGTGCGCATATTCGAAGGGTCTGCCGCCCAGCACATCGACCACGGAACCAAGGCGTCGGTGCGCACCGACGGCGGCCGTGTCGTCGCCGATCACGTGGTGCTGGCCTGCAACGGCTATCTGGGCGGACTGGAACGCAAGACGGCTGCGCGGGTCATGCCGATCAACAATTTCATCGCGGCCACCGAACCGCTGGGCGCAGCGGCCAAAGACGTGTTGCGACAAGACGTGGCGGTGGCCGACAGCCGCTTTGTCGTGAACTACTTCCGCCTCAGCCACGATGGCCGCCTGCTGTTCGGCGGCGGCGAAAGCTATGGCTACAAATTCCCCGCCGATATTTCGTCCAAGGTGCGCGGGCCCATGTCCGTGGTGTTTCCGCATCTGAAAGATGTGCGCATCGACTATGCTTGGGGCGGCACGCTGGGCATCACGATGAAACGCCTGCCCTATCTGGCGCGGATTGCGCCGAACATCCTGTCGGCTTCGGGCTATTCGGGACACGGGCTGGGCACCGCCACCCACGCGGGGCAACTGATGGCACTGGCGATCGAGGGGCAAAGCGACGGGTTCGACGCCATGGCCGCGATCCCCACCACGCCCTTCCCCGGCGGCCCGGCCATGCGCGCGCCGCTGCTGGCGCTGGCGATGACATGGTACGCGCTGCGCGACCGTCTGGGCATCTGACGCGCCCCTTCACGCATCGTTTGAAAACTGCACAACACCGCCGAAAACGGGTGCCCCGTCACAAAAGCGTTTCCTTTTCTGCGTAACTGTTTTACGAAATTGAAAACCGCAGTTAAGGAAACACAAATATGTCCCTGCCAAACATGCATCACGCCGAGCCGATCCCAGAGGCCGCAAAGGCCGAGATTGACCGGCTTCTGCAATCGGGCGACCTGTTCCGTTACACCGCTGCATCCGACTCGCCCGTCACATTGCTTGAGGCAGAGTTCGCACAGATGATGGGCAGCAAATACGCGCTGGCCGTGTCGTCCTGTTCGGCGGCGCTGTTCTTGTCGCTCAAGGCGCTGGACCTGCCCCGCGATGCGCGGGTGCTGATCCCCGGATTTACCTTTGCCGCTGTCCCCTCTTCCGTTTTGCACGCCGATTGCCTGCCCGTGCTATGTGAAGTGGGCGACAACTATCGCATCGACATGCACGATTTCGCAGCCAAACTGCCGACCGTCAGCGCCGTGATCGTCAGCCACATGCGCGGCCACACGTCAGACATGGATGCGATCATGGGCCTGTGCGACGCCGCAGGCGTTCCGGTGATCGAAGACGCCGCACATTCGCTGGGCACACTGTGGCACGGGCGCAAAATCGGCACATTGGGTCGCATCGGCTGTTTCTCGTTCCAGTCCTACAAGATGATCAACGCAGGCGAAGGCGGCATTCTGATCACGGACGATGCCGACCTTGTGGCGCGCGCAGTGATCATGTCGGGCGCGTACGAGCACAACTGGAAAAAACACCCGGTTCTGCAAGAGGCCTTTGCCACCCATCAGAACACCCTGCCCCTGTACAACCTGCGCATGGGCAACCTGAGTGCCGCCGTGATCCGCCCGCAGCTGCCCGAGCTGGCGCGCCGCGTCACCGACGGTCTGGCAGGCCACGACTATGTTGCGGCCCAGTTGAACACCAGCGCATGGATCGACGTGCCCGCCCCGATGGCCCCTGAAACCCGCGCACCGGATTCAATCCAGTTCAACGTCCAAGGCGTATCGGACGCGCAGGTTCTGGATTTTGTCGCCGCGGCCAAGGCACAGGGCGTCACCGTTCAGGTGTTTGGCCTGAGCGACGACAACGCCCGCGCTTTCTGGAACTGGAAATTCATCAAAGACCTGCCCGAGCTGCCGCAGACACGCGCGATGCTGATGCGTGCCTGTGACGTGCGCCTGCCCGTGCACCTGACACGCGCCGAACATGACGCCGTCGCCGACATCCTGCTGGGTGCAGCCGAAACAGCCTTTGGCGAGACACGCGCTTACGGGACCTGAGATTACCACCACACTCACGGACCACGAAAAAGGCGGCCTCGATGGCCGCCTTTTTTGCATGGACAAGACCACGCAGGACAGCAGCCTGCGCGTTACTTCAACTTTGACAGCTTCGCCTGAAGCTCGGCCAGCTGTTTCTTGATCGCATCCAGATCTTCGCCGGGCGCGTCGTCAACGTCGTCCTCTGGCGTGTCCATCTGCGGCGTGGTGGACCAGTTGGTCGGAAGACCACCAATGCCGCCTGTCATCGCTTTGACAAAAGCCGCCTGTTGTTTCTGCATCGCCTCAAGGCCGGGCATCTTGGCGATCGGGTTCATGGCACCCATGTTTTCCAGCATACGGCTCTGGCCGCTGCGCAACATCTCAAAGGATGCTTCCAGGAACTGCGGCACCACGCTGGCGTTGCCACCCATGTAGCTGCGCACCAGGTCATTCAACACATCCACCGGCAGAACGCTTTCGCCACGGCTTTCGTGTTCGGCAATGATCTGCAACAGATATTGCCGCGTCAGGTCGTCGCCGGACTTCAGATCGACGATCTGAACCTCGCGTCCGTCGCGGATAAACCCCGAGATATCTTCCAACGTCACATAATCAGACGTTTCGGTATTATACAGCCTGCGGCTTGCGTACCGCTTGATCAGCAATGGCTTGTCTTTGGTCGTCACGGAATAACCCTCCCAGACTACGTGCTGCAATGCAGCTTAGGGGGCGAAATCAGAAATGGAAAGGAAATCATCAAATTGCGGTGAAGTGCCCCCCTGCCCGGACCGGTTTGAAGCCCGTCAGGCGGTGCGGCACAAAAAAAGGGCGGGTCCCTTTCGGAACCCACCCTGATTTACCGCGAATGACAGGGAGGAAATCGCGCGGTTATTTGAAACGAATTACTTCGCTGTGGCTTTTTTCACAGCCGCTTGAGCGTCTGTTGTCGCTTTTTTCATCGCTGTCTGAGCTTCTTCGCTCATGTCTTTGCCAGCGGCCATCATCAGTTCAACGGTATCCATCTGAACTTTTTTGGCGATTTCAGCAAAGGCGGCCATGTTTTCGGCTGCGAACTCGGCTGTGGACGACGCGAATTCGGTCATCGCTTTGGCATAGTCTGCGGGCTCGGATTTCGCTTTCGACATTTCTGCCAGCTTGGCCAGAGTTTCCTTGGTCCATTTGTTGGACACTTCGGTGGATTTCTCGGCTGCTTCCAGGGCAACACCGGACAGTTTTTCGTTCAGTGTGGTTGCGGATTTGAAAGCGTCTTCCATCGCGGCTGTGTCGACGGGAAATGCACCCATCATGTCTTTGAACATCGCGGTCATATCTTGTGTCTTGGCCATTGTACTTGTCCTTTCGGGTTGCAAAGCGGGGCATCCCCGCATTCGGCGTTTGGTTGCGGGGCATCCCCGCGTTTGGCGTCTGACATCAATATAGATGCTGCACTGCGGCATTGCAAGTAAAATGCTGCATTGCAGCAAAAAAAGCTGACCTAGCGTAATTCTCGGGGAAAATCAGGCCTTTGGCTTGTTCGACACATAGGTTCCGGGCGCATCGCACAGGACGGGATGCGTAGAATCACCCGGCATACGTGCAGAAACCAGCTTGCCCGACCGCTTCTTCAACCATGCGCCCCAGCGTGGCCACCACGAGCCCTCATGGAACTGCGCGCCCTCCAGCCATGCGGCATGATCTCCGGAAAGGTCGGTGTTGGTATAGTGGCCATATTTTTTCTTCGACGGCGGATTGACGATCCCCGCGATATGACCCGACTGTGTCATGACAAAGGTCTTTTGCTTGGACCCCATCTGTTGCACGCCGCGAAAGCTGTCCTTCCACGGGGCGATGTGGTCGGTTTCGCAAGCGATGGCGCAAATGGGCAGTTCCAGATCCGCCAGCGACAGCTTGTGCCCCAACAGCTCCATCTCGCCACGGGCCAGCCGGTCATCCTGACACAGGCCACGCAGGTATTGCATCGCCATCTTGGCGGGCAGGTTCGTGCCGTCCCCGTTCCAGAACAGCAGGTCAAAGGCCGGGGGCGTTTCGCCCATCATGTAGCTGCGGATCGCAGGCGCATAGACCAGGTCGTTCGAGCGCAGGAACGAAAAGGTCCGCGCCATGATCACGGATGGCAGC
Organism: Pseudosulfitobacter pseudonitzschiae; assembly: GCF_900129395.1. Classification (GTDB taxonomy): domain Bacteria; phylum Pseudomonadota; class Alphaproteobacteria; order Rhodobacterales; family Rhodobacteraceae; genus Pseudosulfitobacter; species Pseudosulfitobacter pseudonitzschiae. The sequence goes on along the minus strand of NZ_FQVP01000005.1, from coordinate 26,488 downwards.
ACGCCCTTGTCCTCGACCTCGGCGGCGATGCCATCCACGAAATCGTTGGTCAGGAAGGGGGCAAATTCGCCCTGTTCGCTGAAATCCGTCAGCGCGGTAAAGAACGTGGCGGATTTGACCGACGTGTCGCCCCGCTGCTTGAGGATCGACAGGGTCATCGACAGGGTTGTGCCGGCAATACAATACCCCACCGCATTGACCTGCTTCTGACCGGTGATCTTCTTCACCTCTTCGATGGCGGTGATATAGCCTTCCTCGATGTACGCCTCGAGACCGACCTCGCGGTAGGAGGCATCGGGGTTCACCCACGATACGATGAACAGCGTATAGCCCTGATCCACGATCCATTTGACCAGCGAGTTCTGCGCCTTCAGATCCAGAATGTAGAACTTGTTGATCCAGGGTGGGAAGATGATCAACGGTGTGGCGTGCACCTCGTCCGTGCTGGGGCTGTATTGGATCAGCTCCATCATACGGTTGCGGAACACCACCTTGCCCGGCGAGGTGGCAATGTTGTTGCCGATGTCAAAGGCCTGTTCGTCGGCCAGTTTCACCACCAGTTCACCGTTGTTGGTTTCCAGATCCTTGATCAGGTTCTCCAGCCCGTCGATCAGGCTCTGACCCTCGGTGGCCACGGCCTTTTCCAGCGCGTCGGGGTTGGTGGCCAGAAAGTTGGTGGGACTCATCAGGTCGACGATCTGGCGGGTGAAATAGCCCAGCCGCCGCTTTTCGGCGGGGTCCATGTCCTCGACGTTGTTCACCGCCTCAAGCAAGGCCGCCGAGTTGATCTGATACTGTTGCTTGATGAAGTTGAAATAGGGGTGATGGTTCCACATCGGGTTGGCAAAGCGGCGGTCCGTGGGGCCGGTGTCTTCCGGGGCCGACATGCCCTTTTGTGTCAATGCCTGCTGCGCTTCGACGAAATGGGCCATGGTTTTCGCCCAATATCCCATCTGCTGTTCGATCAGCTTCGCCGGATTGTGGATCGCATCCTGCCAATAGGCGGTCGCGGCCTTGCCGAAAAGCTCCTGATTCGGGCCGTCTAACGCAGCGTTATGTGTGCTGCGCTGCGTCATGACCCGCGACAGGCGTTCGCGCAGTTCATCCACTTTGGAAAGGTTTTCTGTCAATTTATCGAGGGTTTCCCCGGACATTTCACCAGATGTAGCGTCTTTTGTTGTCATAGTGAAACGAACCTCGTACTTTGCAGTTGCAGCATTATGTAGTATTCTACCCTTTATCACGTCGCCGACTTCGGGGAGGCTATGCGACGACTGCGCCGGGCACACCCGGCAGAAACAGGAGACCCGAAATGCGTAACATGGCCACATACGATCTGATGGAGACAATCAGAACGACGAATCAATGGCTTGGCGCTTCGGCCCTTGCAATGGGATCATACCCTGCCTTTTCCATGATCCCAAACCCTGCATTCGAATGGATGCGTGCATGGGGCGAAGTCACCGAACGTAGCTTCCAGCGTATGGTAGTGAAACCTGACTGGAACATCCCACATTTCACCGCCAAGGACGGCAAGGATCACATCGTGTCGATCAGCAAGGTCGTCGAGCGCGACTTTGGCGACCTGATCCACTTTGACGTACCGGGCCACAGCGAAGACAAGCCCACCGTGCTGCTGGTGGCCCCCATGTCGGGCCACTATGCCACGCTGCTGCGCAAAACCGTGATTTCGCTGCTGCCCGACTGTGATGTCTATATCACCGACTGGCACAACGCGCGTGACATCCCCGTCAGCGCGGGCAAGTTCGATATCGAGGATTACACGCTGTACCTCGTCGACTTCATGAAACATCTGGGACCGGACACCCACGTGATCGCCGTGTGCCAGCCCGCGCCCCTGACCCTGGCCGCCACCGCCTATCTGGCCGAAGAAGAACCCGAAGCCCAACCGCGCAGCCTGACCTTGATCGGCGGGCCGATCGATCCGGGTGCGGCCGCAACCGAAGTCACCGATTTCGGCCACAGGGTCACCATGGGCCAGCTTGAAAAGGCGATGATCCAGCGCGTCGGCTTCAAATTCGCGGGTGTCGGCCGCAAGGTCTATCCCGGCCTGTTGCAGCTGTCGTCGTTCATCTCGATGAATGCGGACAAACACGCCAAGGCGTTCAACGACCAGATTTCGCGCGCCGCACGCGGCGAAGCGTCGGACCACGACAAGCACAACGAATTCTACGACGAATACCTTGCCGTGATGGATATGACCGCGGAATTCTACCTGTCCACGGTCGAACGCATCTTCCAGAACCACGAGATTGCCAAGAACGAATTCGTGGTCGCGGGCCGTCAGGTCGACATGGGCAAGATCACCACGGTTGCCGTAAAAACGGTCGAAGGCGGCGAGGACGACATCACCGCCCCCGGCCAGTGCATCGCGGCGCTGGACCTGTGCACCGGCCTGCCGGATTCGAAAAAGGCCAGCCACGTGGAACCCCGCGCCGGTCACTACGGCATTTTCGCAGGCAGCAGCTGGCGCAACAACATCCGCCCGATGGTGCTGGAATTCATCTCGAAGAACAGCGGCACCGAGGCGCCTTCCAAGGCGGCAGCGAACACCAGCAAAAAGCCGGATGCGACGCCCAAAGCCCTGCGCAAGAACGGAACCACGGACCAACCGGTCTGAAGCCGCACTGACAATTTGTCCTGACCTGACAAGGCGCCCCTCCTGACACCGGTGGGGCGCTTTTCATTTTACAGGGCCGTTTCTGTTGAAATTGTCACTTTTAACCTATTTCATGGAACACGACGACAGAGCGCGATGACCGCGTTCGGAGTGGCTGCGCCTTATTGTGACGCATCGCTTTTGGCTCTTCACGAGAACAGATGAGAGTTTCATGACCATTTCCAAACCGATCCATCCCGCCGCACGCGACTACGCAGACGAGGTTGCCGCAGGCACCCTGTCGCGCCGCGAGTTCCTGACCCGCGCCACCGCATTGGGCGTCAGTGCCAGTGCCGCCTATGGCCTGCTCGGCCTGATCCAGCCCGTCCGTGCTGCTGCCCATGCCCAGACGGGCGGCACGCTGCGCATTGAATCCTCGATCAAGGCGCTGAAAGATCCACGCACCTTTGACTGGCCGCAGATGTCGAACTTTACCCGTGGCTATCTGGAGTATCTGGTCGAATACCAGATCGATGGCAGCTTCAAGCCTGCCCTGCTGGAAAGCTGGGAGGTCAACGACGACGCCACCGAGTACACGCTGAAAATCCGCCCCGGCGTGACATGGAGCAACGGCGACGCCTTTACCGCCGAAGATGTGGCGTTCAACATCGAACGCTGGTGTGACAAGGGCGTCGAGGGCAACTCGATGGCCTCGCGCATGTCATCGCTGGTCGACCCGGAAAGCGGCAAGGCCCGCGAGGGCGCGATCACCGTGGCGGACGACAGCACCGTCGTGCTGACACCGGCCAAGCCGGACATTACCCTGATTGCAGGCTTTTCCGACTATCCGGCAGCGATTGTGCACCAGTCCTTCAATGGCGACCCGCTGGACAACCCCATCGGCACCGGCCCCTACCTGCCCGAGTCCTTTGACGTCGGCAGCAAGGCGGTTCTGGTCAAGAACACCGACCACCAGTGGTGGGGCGAAGGTGCCTATCTGGACCGCATCGAATACCTGGACTTTGGCACCGATCAGGCCAGCATCGTGGCGGCCGTCGATGCCGACGAGGTCGACATGATCTATGAAAGCATCGGCGAGTTCATCCCGATCCTGGACGACATCGGCTGGACCAAATCCGAAGCGGTCACCGCCAACACGATCGTGATGCGCGCCAACCAGGAGGCCGAGATCGACGGCCAGAAACCCTATGCCGATGCCCGCGTGCGCCGCGCGCTGGCGATGGCCATCGACAACAGCGTCCTGTTGGAGCTGGGATTTGCGGGCAACGGACGTGTGGCCGAAAACCACCACGTGTCGCCCATCCATCCCGAATATGCCGAACTGCCCGCGCCCGTCTTTGACCCCGCCGGCGCCAAGGCCCTGATGGAAGAGGCCGGAATGGCCGATTTCGAACACGAGTTGATCTCGATCGACGACACATGGCGCAAGGACACCACCGACGCCGCCGCCGCCATGCTGCGCGACGCGGGCATCAACGTAAAACGCACGATCCTGCCCGGCTCGACCTTCTGGAACGACTGGCTGAAATACCCGCTGTCCACCACCGACTGGGCCCAGCGCCCCTTGGGTGTGCAGGTGCTGGCGCTGGCCTACCGCTCGGGCGAGGCCTGGAACGAAACCGCGTTTTCCAACGCCGAATTCGACAGCCTGCTGAGCGACGCGCTGGCGATTGCCGATGCCGACCAGCGCCGCGAGGTCATGGCCAAGATCGAAAAGATCATGCAGGACGAAGGCGTGATCGTGCAGCCCTACTGGCGGTCGATCTATCGCCACCACAAACCCGAAGTGATCGGCGCGGAAATGCATCCGACGTTTGAAATTCACGTGGCCAAACTGGGCTACGCCGCCTGAAGGCGCTTTGCGAACTGGTCCGATCCGGCAACGGGTCGGGCCGCACCGGGCCCCTGCCCTAGCTGCGCAGCACCAGCGGCTGCTTCATCCACGCTCTCAGTGCATCATTGGTGTCTTCGGGCTGCTCCAACGGGGGCAAATGACCCGCGCCTTCGATCACCACCAATCTGGCATAGGGGATCAGTTCGGCCATGAAGCTGTGATGTTTCGCTGACATGAGCGTATCCTCAGCCCCGCACAGGATCAGGGTCGGCACCTTGCACTTGCGCAGGGTGCTTTGCTGGTCCCGGCGACGCTGCATCGCGCGGGACTGACGGACAAAGACCTCGGCCCCCAGATCCAGCGCCATCTGGGTATAGGCAGCAAGCACAGTTGCCGCATAGCCGCCTGCGGCCAGGTGCTCGGCGCGAATGTGTCCCCGCGCGGCCTCGGCCAGCCGACCGGTGCGCGCGGCAATGATATGCGGCTCGCGCGCGGCAGCCATCTGTGGCGTTTCGGCCTGCGCATTGGTGCACATCAACGCGATGCGGCTGACCCGGTCCGGCGCGCGGCGCAGGATCTCCATCGCCACCATCGCACCAAAGCCAAGCCCCGCCAGCGCAAAGCGCTTGGGCAACTGGTCCAGAAGGTTCGACGCGATTTCCTCGATCCGCTCGCCCTGGGTCACGGGGGCGATGGTCACGCAAATCTCGTTGGAAAAGGCCGCCATCTGTTCGCTGTACAGCCGCGCGTCGCACATCATCTCGGGAAGAAGAACCAAAGGTTCGGCCATGCCTGTCTCGCGCTTGTTGCTGCTGCGTTTGTCCGGCACCATGTCGTATGCACGCGCCTGTCACAAGTGTTAACCCTTGTGGGGGGCAAGCACTTGCCTAAGGCAACCCCAACCCCCGAAACACCGGAAAATCGGCATAGCGCGCGCGGCGCGCTTGCGGCCCCTCCTCGGGGTCTTCGCCGGCCCGTAACAACATCCCCCGTGGCGCGATATAGCTTGAGATGGTGCGCAGCGGTGCGGGCCGCCAGTCCAGGTTGAACGCGCACAGCTTGGGAAAGAACCAGATCGCGGAATAGGGCAGATGGTCGTGCAGCCACCACGCCAGATCGCGCCAGTCGCGCCCCTGCGCATAGCGGTCTGAAAACCACGGGATCGCCAGCGAGGTGCCCGCGATGGCCGCGTCCCCGCCTGCCCGGTCCCAGATGTGACATTCCATCGGATTGTCGTTGCGCGCACAGTTCAGCCCGTTTTCGTTGCCAAAGCGGTTCAATGCGGGCGACCGATACCCCGACCGGATCGCCAGGCGGCCAAAGGTTTCGGTCAGCGGGTCCAGCAGTTCGGTGCACAGCATCCGCCCGTTGGCGATGGCCAGGTCGGGATCGACGGGCACGGTGGGAATGCCGTGCAGGCTGCCGATCTCGGAATAGAGGAAATCGCGCATGAAGAAATGTTTCGACAGCCGCACGCGCCCCAGGTCTTCCAGCCCGCGCATACTGCGGGGCGGGCGCATCAGGCGGCCCCGTTCCACTGAAACGCGCCATCCGGTCCCAGCGGCGCAAATGGGTTGTGCGCCACTTCCCAGATGTGCCCCTCGGGGTCGGCGAAATATCCGATATGCCCGCCCCAGAACACGTCATGCGCGGGCTTCAGAATGCGCGCGCCTGCCGCTTCGGCACGGGCCAGCAGCGGGGCGACCTCGTCCTTGGCGCGCACGTTATAGGACAGGGTCATCGCCCCGCGCCCCAGTTCATCCTCGGGCAACCCAAGGTCCCGCGCCAGATCCGCCAGCGGGTACAGGCCCAGCGTCTGCCCGATCAGGTCAAAGGCCGTCACGCCGTCAGGGCTGTCCACCGCCTGCCAGCCCAGCGCGGTGTAAAATGCGGCCTGTGCTGCCATGTCGCGCACGCCGAGTGTGATCAGGCTGATCCGCTGTTCCATCATTCGATCTCCTTCAACCATCCCAGGATGCCCGCCACCATCATATCGTTCTGGCTGGGTGACATGATATCCCCCGCCACCACATGTGCGCTGGGGTCGTCACCCGGTTGCAGATCGGGATAGGCGCGTGTCGCCACGGTGCCCCAATCCGCCCCCCAGCGGCGGCGGATGCGGTCGGTGGCCTCGGCCCGCACCACCTGATCGCTGTCGGAATACCAGAACAAGGCAGGCACCAGGAACAGCCCGTGATCCAACCCGTTCACCGCCTTGATCAGCGCGCCCATCGGCAGGGTCGCAACCGAAGGATAGGACGTGGTCCAGTATTTCGCCTGCTCGGCATTGCGCGGGGTAAAGCTGATGGTGTCGCCGGCAATCCACGGCGCCCATGTGCGCGCGGCAGGCCACGTCAGGATGCGGGCAAAGGGGTTGTTGATGCCGTAGTTGGGCGAGACAAGGACCACGGCCGCAACCCCGTCCATATCCACCGGGCTGTTCACCGCCGCCGTGATCACCGTGGCCCCCGTCGATGTCCCGATCAACAGCACCTTGTCCCCCAGCGCCCGCGCGGCGGCCAGCCCTTCGGCCATGTCGGCCATCCAGCCGGCAACGGTGCCCTCGGCCATCGCGGCGGACCCGCGTCCGTGGCCTTGCAGACGGGTGTAGATCAGGTTCGCGCCCAGCGCCTGCGCCACACGGTCGGGCACGGGGCGGATTTCTTCGGAGGTTGCGGAAAAGCCGTGCACATAGAGAACCGACCACTCGGTCTTGGTCTCTGGCGCCCCGGCCCAGATCACCCGCTTTTCGGTGCCCGGCGTGATATCGTCAAACCGCGCCTCGGTGCGTGCGAAATGCGCCGCGACGCCGCCGTCAAGCTGCGCGGTGTCGAAATACATGTCCAGCGGTGCCGGTTCGCGCGGGCCAAAGGCCACCAGTGCGGCCACCGCCACCAGCAGCCCCATAAACACCCAGCCCAGCGCGCGCGCCATCAGGACGCCGCCGCGATGACATCCGTCACCGCCTGTTCGATCAGCCCCAGACACGGCCCGTCGGAAAAGCGGTGGTCGGCATCCTTGACCAGCAGCAGCCGCATATCGGGGCTTTCGGCGTGGTTCAGCAGGCGCACGGCGGTTTCGGTGCTGACGGCACTGTCGGCGGTGCCTTGCAGGCAACGCACGGCAAAGGGCAAGGGCAGCGGATCGCGCAGCACCAGTTGATTGCGCCCGTCATCGACCAAGCGTTTGGTGATGATGTAAGGCTCCATATAGTCCGACGGCATGGCGATCTGACCCTCACGCTCCAGCGTGGCCTTTTGATCCTCGGTGAAGCTGGCCCAATAGCCATCTTCGGTGAAATCGGGCGCGGCGGCGATGGTCACCAGCCCGGCAACCCGTTCAGGGTGCGCGCGGCAGAACAGCAGCGATTGCCAGCCGCCCATGGACGACCCTACGGGGATCACCTTGCCCGTGGTCAGCGTGGTGATGGCGGCAGCCGTGTCCTCGGCCCAGTCGCCGATGCACCCGTCCTCGAATGTCCCGCTGCTTTGACCGTGGCCGGAATAGTCGAACCGCAGGAACGCACGCCCCTGTGTTGCACACCATGCTTCCAGATGCACCGCCTTGGTGCCTTCCATGTCGGACTTCAGCCCGCCCAGAAACACCACGCAAGGGCCGTCCCCCGCCGTCAGATGATAGGCGATGCGACGGCCTTGTGGCGTTTCCAGATACTGCGGGTCGGACATGGGCGGCTCCTTGAGTGCGGTGTTGGGCGCAGTCTGCGCAGGGTGGGCGGCACGTTCAACCTGGAAAGTTTAGTTACCATATCGTCACGTGATATCAGGATCGCTTAAAAGCGGACCATGGATACGATCTTCAACGCCCTAACCTGCCCCGCGCGGCGCATAGTGCTGGACTGCTTGCGCCGCACCGACGACCAGACCCTGACCGGCCTTCAGGGGCAACTGGATACGGCCCGTTTTGGCGTCATGAAACATCTGCATGTGCTGGAAGACACTGGGTTGATCGTGTTCCGCAAAGTCGGGCGATTCAATTATCATTGCCTGAACGCGCTGCCCCTGCAGGAGGCCATAGAGCTTTGGATCGAGCCATCGCCGGTCAAGCCGGCGGCGCCTGCAGGTCCTGACCTCAAAAGCGGCCTTGGAAGGACGAACCATGACCAAACCTGATTTCGCAATGCAAATCTTTATCCGCTGCACCCAGGACGCGCTGTGGGATGCGCTCAGCGATCCCGACAGCATGGCGGCCTATCACTTCATGTGTAACAGCGTCCAAGGTGAGGCCATCGAAGGCGGCACGCTGACGTGGCTCTTGCCCGACGGCAACCCGCTGCTGACCCAACGGCCGACAAGGGTCGTGCCCAAGACCCGCATCGAGGCAACCTTCGAGCCGCATTTCTTCGCCCCCGACGCCCCCGCCTCGCGCATGGCCTTTCTGATCGAACCCCAGGGGGACATGTGCAAGCTGACCATCGAACACTATGACCTCCCCAAAGGTCAGGATGGCGTCGCCGAAGGCTGGGCGCGCATGGCGTCGTCCTTGAAGTCGTGGCTGGAAACCGGCACCGCGATGAAATCGTCGATGTAGGGGGCGCGGATATGGATACGGTCCCCACCGAACTGCGTCTTCTGGGGATGTCAGCTGCGGGTGGCCCAGTGCCGACAAGCCAAGTGGTCCTGCCCGTCTGACCCCGACGCGATACAACGCTACGTCAAAGGCCCGCGCCGCGAGCAGGCCTTGCTCTTTGTGTGCCCACGGACCAAAAGCAAAATCATGCAAGCGCCCCCGAAAATGTTGATCCCTGTCCTGACTCTGTCGAACTTTCTGATCGGCGTGGGGGCCTTTATCATCATCGGGATGCTGGAACCGCTGGGCACCGATCTGAACGTCACGCCTGCCCACGCCGGACAATTGCTGACCGTCTATGCGCTGGCCTATTCGGTGCTGTCGCCGGTGCTGGTCGCCGTAACCGGCCGCATCGGGCGGCGGCGGGTGATGGCGCTGGGTCTGGTGATGTTCGCCTTGGCCGCGCTGCTGTCAGCGCTGTCCCCGTCGATGCCGGTGCTGAATGCCGCCCGAGTGCTGGCCGCGGCCGGTGCGGGGCTGTTTACACCCGTGGCCGCTGCCACCGCCGCCGCCCTGTTTCCCCCCGCGCAGCGCGCACGGGTGCTGGCGATGGTCTTTTTCGGGTTCAGCGTGGCACAGGTGCTGGGTGTGCCTGCGGGCAGCTACATCGCCTATACCTTTGGCTGGCGCTGGGGGTTCTGGTGCGTTGTCGCCCTTGCCCTGCCCTGTATCGTGATGATCTGGCGGCACGTGCCAGCGGGCCTGAAATTCCAGCCGATCACGCTGGGCGATCTGGGTGAAGTGCTGCGCGACCTGCGGATGATCTTTGCGGTTCTGTTCACCAGCACATTCCTTGGCGCGACCTATATCCTTTACACCTATATGGCCCCGCTGCTGAGCGAGACGATGGGCTATGGCCGCGATGGCGTGACACTGGTGCTGGCGGTGTCCGGCGTCGGCGCCGTGATCGGCAATCTGGCCAGCGGCATCCTGACCGACCGGCTGGGCTGGAAGCGCACGCTGGTGGCGCTGTGCCTGTGCCAGATTGTGCTGTTGCCGGTCTATTCGCTGCTGCCGCTGTCGGACATCATGCTGATGGGCCTGACGACCGTGTGGGCGATGACCGGCTGGGCCTTCATGGCCGCACAGCAAACGCGGCTGATCGGGCTGGCCGGGTCGCAGGCCACGGTGGTGCTGGCGCTGAACGCTGCCGCCATCTACGTGGGCGCGGCTGTCGGGTCGGCCATCGGCGGCTGGGTGCTGTTGCGCGCAGGCCTGTCGGCCCTGGGCCTTGCCGCGACAATCGGAATGGTCGCGGCGCTTGCGCACCTGCTGCTGTCGGCCCGGATGTCACAATCAACCGCCCCTGCCCCTTGACGCAGCCGCGCAGCCCCGCCAAAAGGCTGGCACACATATAACCCGCAACCGGGCGTTCCGTGGGCGCCAAACTGACGAGGAGTGCCAAGATGGCCCAAGTCTCCCTTACCTTTCCCGATGGCAATGCACGCGACTATGATGCCGGCATCACCGCCGCCGAAGTCGCCGAAAGCATCTCGAAATCCCTGGCCAAAAAGGCCATCAGCGCGACCGTAGACGGCCAGCACTGGGATTTGCAGTGGCCGATCAACGCCGACGCGCAGATCGCCATTCACACCATGCAGGACGAAGAGCAGGCCAACGAACTGGTCCGTCACGATCTGGCGCACATCATGGCCCGCGCCGTGCAGGAAATCTGGCCCGACACCAAGGTGACCATCGGCCCCGTCATCAAGGACGGCTGGTATTACGACTTTGACCGCGCCGAGCCGTTCACCCCCGAAGACCTGGGCGAGATCGAAAAGAAGATGAAAGAGATCATCAACAAACGCGACCCCGTCCGCACCGAGGTCTGGGAGCGCGATGTTGCGATCAAATACTACGAAGACCGGGGCGAGCCCTACAAGGTCGAGCTGATCGAAAGCATTCCCGGCGACGAGCCGCTGCGCATGTACTGGCATGGCGACTGGCAGGATCTGTGCCGTGGCCCGCACCTGCAACACACCGGCCAGGTGCCCGGCGACGCGTTCAAGCTGATGTCGATTGCCGGTGCCTACTGGCGCGGCGACAGCAGCCGCCAGATGCTGCAACGCATCTACGGCGTGGCCTTCACCGGCAAGGAAAAGCTGCGCGCGCACCTGAACATGCTGGAAGAGGCCGCCAAACGCGACCACCGCAAGCTGGGCCGCGAGATGGACCTGTTCCACATGCAGGAAGAGGCCCCCGGTCAGGTGTTCTGGCACCCCAACGGCTGGACCATCTACACCGAATTGCAAGACTACATGCGCCGCAAGCAACGCGCGGGCGGCTACCGCGAGATCAACACACCGCAGGTCGTGGACCGCAAGCTGTGGGAAGCTTCGGGGCACTGGGACAAGTACCAGCACCACATGTTCATCGTTGAAGTCGACGAAAGCCGTGACGGCGAAAACGACGACGCCGAGGTCAAGAACAAGGCGCAAACCCGCATCAACGCGCTGAAACCCATGAACTGCCCCTGCCACGTGCAGGTGTTCAACCAGGGCCTGAAATCCTATCGCGATCTGCCGCTGCGGCTGGCCGAATTCGGGTCTTGCGCGCGGTTCGAGCCGTCGGGTGCCCTGCACGGCATCATGCGTGTGCGCGGCTTTACCCAGGACGACGCGCATATCTTCTGCACCGAGGACCAGATCGAAGCGGAATGCGCCCGCTTTATCGAATTCCTGGCCGACATCTATGCCGAGCTGGGCTTTCCCACCTTCGAGATCAAATTCGCCACCCGCCCCGAAAAACGTGTCGGCACCGAAGAGTCGTGGGATTACGTCGAAAACGCGCTGGAGCAGGCGATCCGCAAGACCGGCCGCACCTACACGCTGGAACCCGGCGATGGCGCGTTCTACGGCCCCAAGCTGGACTTTTACCTGACCGACGCCATCGGTCGCGTCTGGCAGTGTGGCACGTTCCAGGTCGACCCCAACCTGCCCGAACGGCTGGATGCGACCTATATCGCGCAGGACGGTGCCAAGGTGCGCCCGTTCATGTTGCACCGCGCGACCTTGGGCAGTTTTGAACGCTTTATCGGCATCCTGATCGAGGAACACGCAGGCAAGCTGCCGTTCTGGCTGGCCCCGCGTCAGGTTGTGGTGGCGTCGATCATTTCGGATGCGGATGACTATGTGCAGGAAGTTGTCGCCGCACTTCGGGCCAAGGGCGTGCGCGCCGAGGCGGATTTGCGCAACGAAAAAATCAACTACAAGGTCCGCGAACATTCGGTCGGCAAGGTGCCTGTCATCCTGGCCGTGGGTGCCCGCGAGGTCGAGGAGCGCACCCTGTCCGTACGGCGTTTGGGCGAAAAACAGACCAGCGTGCAATCGCTGGACGACGTTCTGGTGACGCTGGCGGATGAAGCCACCCCGCCCGATCAGAAAGCCTGACACATTTGGCGCGGCACCGGCATCAGCCCCGGTGCCGCGCCGCGGAAATTGTTACAAAACACGATCAAAGCCCGCGATGCTGTGGCCGGATTGCCGAAATCCTGTAAGATTTGGCCCTCTTGTGCCGCCACCTGCTAACACACATGTGAATAACAGGCTCGTGAGTGGTAGAGTACACGAACGCACCACTACTCTGGATGCAAGGGCCGTGAGTGCCCGCACCAAGGTGATATGTTTAAGGGAGATTGAAGATGTCCAAACCGATGAAAACCGCCGCCCTGCTGGGCGCTGTCGCCGCGGCGATGACCGCGCAAGCCACAAGCGTCAGCGCCGCGACCAAAGAGAAATGCTATGGCGTGTCGCTGGCGGGTGAAAACTCGTGCAAGGCGGGCGAAGGCACCACCTGTGCGGGCACCTCGACCGTGGATTACCAGGGCAACGCCTGGACGCTGGTCGATGCAGGCACCTGCACCGAAATCGAACTGCCCGCCATGGCCGACGGCACGCCCCGCACCGGCGCGCTGGAAGAACTGGACCGCGATCTGCCCTCTGCCTGAGGCACCTGTTGCACCGGGTCCTATCCGGCCCGGTGCACGCCCCCCTGCGTGAAAGGCCGCCGCCATGCTGGACGCACGCCGCACCCCCAACACATTGCCAAACGCCCCCGGCGTCGGTTTCAAACCTGCGCATTTTCAGGGGCTGACCGACGATCCCGGACCCGCGCACTGGATCGAGGTCCATGCCGAGAATTACATGGGCGACGGTGGCCGGCAGATCGCCCAACTGCGGGCGCTTTCCGAACAATTTGCCACCTCGGTGCATGGCGTGGGGCTTAGCATCGGCGGGGCGCAGGATCTGGACGCCGACCATCTGGCGCGGCTGAAACACTTGTGCGACTGGCTGAAACCCGACAGCTTTTCCGAACATCTGGCGTGGTCCACCCACGGGGCCGAGTATATGAACGACCTGCTGCCCCTGCCCTACACGGACGCGACGCTGGCCCATGTGGCGGCGCATATTGATCAGGTGCAAGACACATTGGGCCGCCAGATGCTGCTGGAAAACCCGTCCAGCTATCTGGCCTTTGACGACAGCACATGGTCCGAGACCGAATTCCTGGCCGAACTGGTGCGCCGCACCGGCTGCGGGCTGTTGCTGGACGTGAACAACGTGTTCATCTCCGCCACCAATCTGGGCACCAGCGCCGAGGCCTATATCGACGCCTACCCGCTTGAGGCCGTGGGCGAATTGCACGTGGGCGGCCATGCCGAGGACATCGACGATCGCGGTGCGCCATTGTTGATCGACAGCCACGGTGCGCCGGTTGTCGGCGCGGTCTGGACCCTGTTGGACCGTGTTCTGGCGCGCACGGGGCCAAGGCCGGTGCTGGTGGAATGGGACAATGATGTGCCCGACTGGCCCACCTTGCGCGCCGAAGCGGTCCGGGCCGCCGCCGCACTGGCGCCTGCATGAAACGGTTTTACGACGCCCTTCTGGACCCTGTGCTGCCAGCCCCCGAAGGCCTGCACGACGGGACGGGTGCAGTGGCGGGCAAACGCTTTGACGTTTACCGAAACAACGTCATGCAATCGCTCACGGATGTGATGCGCGCAGGCTTTCCGGCGGTACGCAAGCTGATCGGAGCGCAGAATTTCGACCTCGTCGCCGGTGCTTTCATCCGCGCACAGCCGCCGACCTTGCCGATCATGCAACGCTATGGCGACGGCTTTGACAGCTTTCTGGCTGAGGTGCCGCAACTGGCGCATCTGGGCTATCTGAGCGACGTGGCCGGGCTGGAACAGGCGCTGCGCCTGTCCTATCACGCTGCCGACTGCGTGCCATTGGATGCCGCACGACTGGGTGATCTTCCGCCAGAACAGCTTGGGGCGGTGCGGTTCGCGGTTGCGCCTGCCGTGCACCTGATCCCGTCCGTGTGGCCCCTCTACGACATCTGGCGGTTCAACACCGAGGACGGCGCGCCAAAGCCGCAGCCCGTGGCCCAGCATGTGCTGATCACCCGCGCGGACTATGATCCCGTGCCGCATCCCCTCTCTCCGGCCCAAGGTGCCTGGATTGCGGCATTGATGGCAGGTGAAACGCTGGAGGCCGCGCAAGATGCGGCCGGTGCGGTCGATCCCGCCTGTGACATCGCCACACCGATGGCGTTGCTGTTTGCGCAGAACGCCGTAACGGGACTGATCACGAAAGACCCTGCATGATCCGCACATACACCCGCCTGACCACTGCCCTGGACCGTGCCGAATGGCTGTTGCCAACGCTGGCCCGCGTGGTCTTTGTCGGCGTGCTGCTGCTGTATTTCTGGGTGTCGGCGCTGACCAAGCTGGGCGAAGGCGCGGGCGGCCTGCTGTGGCTGTCGGACACGGCCTATATGCAGATCTTCCCCAAGGCGGTCGAGGCCGCAGGCTATGACGCGGCGCACCTGGGCTGGGGCTATCGGTTGGTTGCGGTGCTGGGCACCTGGGCGGAATTCCTGCTGCCGCTGTGCATCGCCATCGGCCTGATGACACGGCTCAGCGCGCTGGGGATGATCGTTTTTGTCGCGGTCCAAAGCTATGTGGACATCTACGGACATGACGTGGGCGCAAAGACCACGGGCGCGTGGTTTGACCATATCTCGAACGCGGCGATTGTGGACCAGCGCGCGCTGTGGGTGCTGTTGCTGATGATCCTTGTGATCAAGGGCGCAGGACCGCTGAGCCTGGACGCAGCCCTGCGATCCACACGCCGCGCAGAGCTGTAGCGCCGACCGCCCTGCCCCTCAGTCCAGCGCGCAGGGCGGACTAACCTTCGACGCCGAGCGCCGCCCGCGTGGCCGCGTCCCAGCCCAGGTGCATCCGGTCGCCGTCCACGATCAGGGGACGCTTCATCAGCGAGGGGTGCTCTGCCAGCACCTGCAATTGCGGCAGCGCCCGCGTGGCGTCATCCAGCCCGCGCCAGGTGGTGCTGCGGGTGTTGGTCAGCGCGTCGCCAAAGGTGGCCTGCGCCTGTGCCATCACATCCGCGGGAACGCCCTCCTTGCGCACGTCCACAAAGGTTGCCTGTGGCAATGCCCTGATCGCCTTGCGGCAGGTATCGCATGTTTTCAGCCCGTAAATCAGCATCATTGTCCTCCTGTTGAGCATCAAATAGGGAATCCGACCCCGGATTGCATGGCTTTTTCTTGATTTTTTCCAAGGTTGATCAATCTTGATAGATGTGGCGGTGCATCGGGCCAGAACCCCTTGCGATGTCACGGCAATGTCCCGTGGGGCCACGGGAGTGTATGTAAGGCAGAAGGAGGCACGGGATTATGCCAACTGGCACCGTGAAGTGGTTCAACACCACAAAAGGTTACGGCTTCATCGCACCGGACGAAGGTGGCAATGATGTTTTTGTCCATATTTCAGCAGTGGAAAGGTCTGGATTGACAGGTTTGGCGGACAACCAGAAGGTCAGCTACGAGCTGTCCGAAGGGCGCGACGGGCGGCAGATGGCTTCGGACCTGAGCTTGCTGTGAGCGATTGCAGACAACAGGCCCGGTGCGATGTCGGGCCTGTTGACCGGCGGCAGAGGGTTCAGTCGTAGGTGCAGCCCTTGGTGCCGATGGGGCAGTCGTAGGTGCTGGCTTTGCGGCGCTGGACGGGGTGCTGCATGACCTGGCTGTAGGTCATCGTCTGGTTCGGTGTGCCACAGCAGATTACCCCATTGATTGTAACGGGTTGCAGGCCGGCAGGGCAGTAATTTGCGCTGCTGGGATAGGCGTAGATCTTGGGGCTGTCAGAGGCCAGTGCGGGCATGGTGCCCAGGACGGTCAGGCCAAGTGTGGCGGTCAAAATGGATTTCAGGCGCATGTCGATCCTCGTTTCGGGTGATGTGCATTTCAATGTGCCTTATTTTGGTCACACTCTTTTAACCTGTCCAGTTTTTTCTGTAGTTTCACAGGGTTGCACCAAGTGATCTGTAGCCGCGAAAGCGGATGCGGCCGCCCTGTTCGCGGGATGTGATGGCGTAACCCGGGAAGCGTTGCAGGAAGCGGGCGATGGCGATGCGGCCTTCCATCCGGGCGAGGGTCAGGCCGACGCAGACGTGGGGACCGCCGGCGAAGGCAAGGTGCCGGTTCGGCGTGCGGGTGATGTCGAAAACATCCGCATTCTCAAACACTTGCGGATCACGGTTGGCCGCGCCGATGCACAGGTGCAGGTTGGTGCCTGCGGCGATCCTGTGGCCTGCGATCACACAGTCGGTGGCGGTCTCGCGGTTGCCGAACTGGTTCGGGGAGGCGCAGCGCAGGACCTCTTCGACGCAGGGGGTGATCAGGTCCATGTTATTGATAAGACGCTGCTTTTCCGAAGGGTGATCGTGCAGGAGGGCCAGGCCGTTGCCGATCAGATTGGTCGTGGTTTCGTGGCCCGCGTTCAGGATGAAGATGCAGTTCTGGATCAGCTCGATCTCGGTCAGGGTGCCGTCGCTGTCGCCCTGGATCAGGCGGGTCAGAACATCGGTGTCGGGATCACCCGGATGGGCGGTGCGATGGGCGATAAGTCCTTGAAGATACGTCTTGAATTCGGTCACCGCCTGCTGCCCGGCGGCCAGTTGCGCAGGGGTCAGGACCGGCTCGAGCGCGCCGAGGATGGCCAGCGACCAGTCGCGCAGCGGGGCGCGGTCGGAATGGGGGATATCCAGCAGGTTTCCGATGATCTGGATGGGGATGGTGGAGGCGAAATCCTCAATAAGATCAGCGTGTTGCGGCATGTCATCCAGCAGGCGGTCCACGGTGTCGACCAGGCCCGCCTCCATGCGCTGAATGGCGCGCGGGGCCAGGGCCGAGGCCATGATGCGCCGCACGCGGGTGTGCAGGGGCGGATCGTTGAACACCAGCGAAGTGGTGTGATGTTCATAAAGCGGCGTGCCCGCGCCGAATTTCGGTTTGAAAACAATACGTTTGTCGGAGGTAAAGGTGGTGGTGTCCTTGTAGACCGCGCTGAGATCGGCATGGCGGGACAGCAACACAGAGCCGTCGGGCTGCAGGCAGAGGGGGGCGGATTCCAGCAGCCGGTCATAGTGCGGAAACGGGTTGTCGTGGAAGCCGGCGGGGAGGTTTGCGAGGTCAATCATGGGCGCAGTGTAGCGCGGATTTTACAGAACGCACGGGGGATTAATGCCGGATTTTCGGGCCTGCGTGCGGCGGGGAATCGGGCGAATTGGTACGTATCGCAGGCAATCTTGTACAAGATTGCGGTGGGAATTTGCGCGCAAATTCCCGCGTTTTTCGGGTGTTGTACGTATTCCGGGGGGAATTGTACGGATTTTGGGGCGGGTTAAGGATGGGTTAACGGAATGGTTAATTTGGGGGGGTGAGCGCCGTCCCGGAAAACGTCCAGTGGACGTTTTCAGGCGCGAACGGGCGGAGCCCCGGGAGCGCCGTCCGGCGCATCCGGATCGGATGATCTAGTGGATCATTCAAAATGCCGAACGCGCAATCCGCGAGAACTGTGCCGAGGACGCAGGCGGTTTGGTTGGTGTGGTTTGGAGAGGGCAGCGTCCGGACCAATAGGGCAACGAAGCCCCAAGTCATGAGTAGCTGCGTCGACATTGAGACACTAAAGAGCGACGTGCATGCCGAAATGCTGTTATCAAAAATTTAATCGGGATTTTCGGATGAAACAGAAGTCAACATACTCTCGACCTTTTCCTTCAATTTTAAAAAATTCACAAAATGCTCTTCCTTACCTTTCTCTTTTATGAAGTTCGCAAATTCTCGTTTCTGCGGCGATTCAAAAATTAAGGCTTCGCCTTTCTCGCCTGTCCGCAACCGAGCATAGTCTTTCAACAGATCTTCATTGAACATGTTTTCGATCCCAGTCTTACAAATTCTATTCTCGTGAAAATCAAACGCGAAAGACTCGACCGCATGGCCACTTTTAATTTTCTCCAGCTCCCCAAACTTATCGCAATCCACAACTATCAGCCACTTATGTCTGGTATTCTGTCCGTCAAGAAAGTGGCTCAGCGTACATAATTGACGAAAACCTGATTTGGACTCTGCTCCTTTCAATACCTTCAATTTCGGAAAAAACAACTCACACCACTTACTCAATATAATAGAATTGTTACCCTCCGAAACTATTGTAATCGGCCCATAGCGTTCACCTAACACCAACAAGCCATCTTCTAGCGTCATAAATCCACTCGACAATGAAGAAACAACGTCTGACATTTTATGTTGTTTTAGGCTATGACGGCGACCTTCCAATTCCAACTGAAAGACGGAACTTTCCCGAACTGAAACCACTGTGGTCGGAGAGTGAGATGTGAGTATTACCTCAATATTATGCCTTTCAACCATCCGCTGCAGCAATCTCAACAAAGATGGGACCATCGCAGGGTGCAAAACTGAATCTATTTCATCAAGCAACAACAACTTTGGGGCAACTGCACCCGTATTAAGGTTGAAGAGCATCAAACACACTGAAAGTAATACCAGTTCTCCCGATGAAAGAGATTCGAATTTAGATTTTTGCTTAGACCCAGCATGAAGCAAATGTGCCGAAAACTTATAATCTTGAAATGTTGATATTGACAGCTTGTCCTTGGCTGGATTCGAAACTTTAAAAGAGAAAAGCCCTTCCTTTGAAAACTCTAAACGAAGTTCGGCTAGAAGTTCATCTAAAATAATCCATGGTGGCGGATGGTTATTAAGATATTCAAACATTGCATCCTCAAATCTGATTTCATTCTCCTGAACCAGATCGATCGCCCGATAATATTGTTCAAGTTTGTAGGTGGTGTATAAACTCGAAATTCTATCTGAAATTAATGGCTCAAGCCGCCTTGAGGTTTTCAGAAAGTCATAGACATCTAACTCGTGCACCAGCTTTTTTTTCATGGAAGCAGCTAGAAGGACAGTTTCTGAAAACCCGCCTTCTCCTGATTTCAGCTTTGCGTTTCGTTCCCGTTCATGCAAAGCATTTTTAAATGTCGAGTACTCTCGAATAAACTCACTTTGCTCCGGGGTAGCGTAATCTAAAAGGTCACTCAAACGATGCCGCGCACTTTGAACCTGCAGTCCAATTTTCCTTGCAGTCTCTCCATCAATGCTCCCAGCTTTGCCAGCATTTTTTAAGGCATTTAAATAAATATTCTTAATTTCTTCTCGCAAGGAAACGCCATCCACGCTTCGATCAAGTTCAGTTCCATATTTAACAGCTTGATTGTCATAATTATCTGACGCGCTACGATTCTGTGGCTTCAAGCTTTCAAGGGAGTAGTAACTCACCGCCGCCTTTGGGAGGCCATCCGATTTTATTTCTTCAAGTTCTATTGCCTTTAAAAGGGTAGTTTTCCCAACACCATTCTTCCCAATTATGACCGCCAGTGCCGGCAGATCAAAATCATTCAAGCTCCGGAGAGCGCCCAATTTTCCTTTAAGGGTGTATCGTCGTCCGCTCACCTGATCACTCCCCTAAATCCACGTTCACCCTTCACCATCCCCCAACCGCAATCAAGCCCCCTGCCCGACGCCCCGCGCCTAGACCTTCCGCAAATACTCGCGCAATTCGCATTCCGGCGACGCGCCCTCAAAGTGGCGGGTGCTGATCAGGCGCCAGTCGTCCAGATCAACGCTTGGAAAGAACGTGTCGGCATCCGCCACCTCGGTCGCGACCTCGGAGAGCATCAGGCGGTCCGCAAGCGGCAGCATCTCGGTGTAGATGCCGGCACCGCCGATGCCGTAGATGCGGTTGTAGCCGAGGTCGGAGGCGATCCGGACCGCGTCACCCACGGATGTGGCCACATGCTCTGCGTCCACCTGTTGCGACGACACGACGATGTTCAGCCGCCGCGCCAGCGGCCTGACCGGCAGGCTGTCCCAGGTTTTGCGCCCCATGATGATGGCCCCGCCCAGCGTTTCACGCTGAAAGGATTTCATGTCCTCGCGGATGTCCCAGGGGATGTCCCCGTCCCGTCCGATGGCCCCGTTGCGGTCGCGGGCGACGATCAGTGTGATCATGGCTCAGACCGCCACGGGCGCGCGGATGGTGGGATCGGGATCGTAGCCGGTGATCTCGAAATCCTCGTATTTGAAGTCGAATATGGACGACACCTCGCGTTTGATGCGCAGGGTCGGCAGCGGTTTGGGGGTGCGGGAGAGCTGAAGCTGAACCTGGTCGAGGTGGTTGGAATAGATATGCGCGTCGCCCAGGGTGTGGATGAAATCCCCCGGCTGGTAACCCGTGACATGGGCCAGCATCACCTGAAGCAGCGCGTAGGAGGCGATGTTGAACGGCACGCCCAGGAACATGTCGGCCGAGCGCTGGTAGAGTTGCAGGTGCAGCCGTCCGTTCGAGACGCGCACCTGCCAGAGCGTGTGGCAGGGCGGCAGCGCCTGGCGCGGCACGTCGGCGGGGTTCCAGGCGGTCACGACCAGGCGGCGGCTGTCGGGTGAGGTTTTGATCATCTCGACAAGCTGCGCGATCTGGTCGATCGGCTTGTTGAGAAAGAGCGGCTCTTGCGCGGTGCCCAGATCGGTGGCCACGGGGCCGGGAAAGGCGCGCCACTGGTGTCCGTAGACCGGGCCGAGGTCGCCGTTCTCATCTGCCCATTCGTCCCAGATGGTGACGCCGTTTTCCTTCAGGTAGCGGATGTTGGTGTCGCCGGACAGGAACCACAGCAGCTCGTGGATGATGGACCGCAGGTGCAGTTTCTTGGTCGTGACCAGCGGAAAGCCGTCGGACAGGCGATAGCGTGACTGGTGTCCGAAATAGGAGATCGTGCCGGTCCCTGTGCGGTCGGTCGATGTTTCGCCGTGCTCCAGGATCGTGCGCAATGCGTCGTGGTACTGCTGCATGGGTCAGTGTCCTTTGCCTGTCTGCCGGAGACCTGTTTGCGGCGCTCGCGGTTTGCAATGGGTGGGTGTGCCGGTCGGGCGGTGCGCGGCGCGCGCGCGGGTGTGACGCGGGTCGGGGCGAAACGGCATGGCGCGAATCCTTCTGGCACAGAATCTGTTAGGGCGTCACCTTATCTAGCGCCGTCCCATACGGGAACCGCTATATCGTGGTCGCTTTATGGACACATTGCGGCAGGGATGTTCACAGATTCGTTGACTTTGCGTGAGTTAGCAGTGAATTTGACCGCAATAAGAGGCAGCAGTTCAAAAAAAGGTGGTCGCAAATGACCCGTTTATATTCAGGCATCGCCATTTTGGCGTTGGTTGCCGCGTGTGGCGATGGCAATCCTTTCAACACGGTCGAAGACGGTGACGACACCACCCCGGGCAGCGCCTATCTGGACGACGAAGGCACGTTCCTGACGTTGAACAACATCGCCTACGATCCGGGGTCGGACACGCTGACGATCAACAACATTCCGTTCGACGATCCGAACAACGCCTACAAGCGCATCCAGACCGAGACATTCGCCAACGGCTTCAACGCCTATGAAAGCGACCCTGCGCCGGGCACCAACGAGGTTCAGTATTTCGCCGTGTTCCGGCGGTCGGACAGCGGTCAGTCACAGGTGGCGGCGGCGGGGACCACGGCCTATGTCGACTTTGGCTACGGCGGCGCAGGGGCGCAGCGGCTGGGGGCGAACCCGACACTGCCCAATACCGGGATTTATTCCTACAACGGTGAATATGCGGCGGTGCGCACGACGCTGGATGCAGGCCCCGGCGGCAGCAACCTGGTCGAATTTGTCACCGGCGATGTGGCGATGCGGGTCGATTACGGCGATTTCGACGACACCGGCACGGTGGGCGGCACGGTGGGAAACCGCCGGCTGTATGACACGACCGGCACCCAGATCGGGACGCTGGACGGGTTCATCTCGATGCAGGACAGCACCATCGACTTTGAAACCCAGACCATCGTTGCCGCGCAGGCGACCGAATTTGTCGGCGGCGACGCGACGCGCAGTGGCAAATGGGAAGGTGTCTTTGCCGGACCCAACGGCGAAGAGATTGCGGGCATCCTGTTCGTCGAAGGCGACGACGTCCGCGAAGTGGGCGGCTTTGTCACGACGCAGTAAATCCACGCGGCGCGCTGCGGCGCTGTGGCTGGCGCTGGCCCTGTCGGTGTCGGCCGTGCCTGCCGTGGCGCAGACCACGACGCTGAGCCCGGATCAGGCGCGGATGGCGGCGGCCAAGCTGTTGTCCGAGGGCCATGCCCGTGCGTCGATCGAGCTGACGCGCGTGCTGGTCCAGCGCGATCCGCAGGACGCCACCAGCCTGATCCTGCTGGCGCAGGGGTTGCGGACCACGGGCGATTTCAAGGCGGCGCAGGATGCCGCGCGGCAGGCGTGGAAAGCCGCCGACCGCGATGTCGAAAAATACGGTGCGGCGCTGGCGATGGCGCAGGCGCTGTCGTCGGACAATCACAAGACCCGCGCGCAACTGTGGCTGAGACGTGCAGCGCAGGTTGCCCCCTCGGAGGCCACCCGCGCCCGCGCGATCCGCGATTACCAGTTCGTGCGCATGGCAAACCCGTGGTCGGTCAACCTGTCGTTCGGGCTGGTGCCCAGCGACAACGTCAACAACGCGCCGCGTGACAACACCATCGTGTTGGGCGGTCTGGTCTTTGTCGATCCCACGGCGGTGCCGCTGTCGGGGGTCGAGATCTCGTCACAAGCGCGGCTGCGGTACAATTTCAACATCACCGAGACACACCGCAACTATGCCGCGCTGAGGTGGGCGGAGACGCGGGTGGTGCTGACCGATGATGCGGTGCCTGCGGGGGTCGAGGATGGCGATTTCCTGTACCAGCAACTGCGCGCCCAGATCGGCCGCGATTTCACCACCGGACCGGGCAAGCCGCGCCACAGCTACAGCCTGAGTTACGGGCGCATCTGGTATGGCGGCAGTCACCTGTCGGACGAGGTGCGCGCCGACTGGAGCAGCACGTTCACCCTGCCCGAGAAACACTATCTGACCTGGTCGGCCGACATCGGCTATGCCGAGCGGCAGGACAATGACGTGCGGTCGGGCACCACCGGATCGCTGGGGCTGAGCTGGTCGCGGCCCACCGCCGACGACGGCAGGCTGACGCTGGACGCCGAAGCGGGCCGCACCGTGACCGACAGCAAGACGCTGACCCACAGCCGTGCCAAGCTGGGCCTGACCTATGTTCTGGGTCAGAAGGTGTTCGGCGCGCGCACCTCGGTGGCGCTGAGCGGACAGTTTCGCAGCTATGACGATGCGGTCTATGGTCCCGATCCGCGCCAGGATGTGTCGGCCAGCCTGTCCACGTCGTTCCTGTTCACCGAACTGGACAGCTATGGGTTTGCCCCCAAGGTGACGCTGGACATCAGCCGCAATCATTCGAACATCGGGCGTTTCGACACGCAGAGCATGGGGTTGAACATCGGATTTCAATCGGTGTTCTGAGGCCCTGCCCCGCGCCCACGCCAATGTGCACGCCAATGTGCTCTGGCCCTCGGCCCTGTGCGTGCTAGTCTTTGGCCTGACTTCAAGGACGAAAGGACGCGACAATGGCGCTGAAGTATTTGCACACGATGGTTCGGGTGAAGGACCTGGAGAAATCCATGGCCTTTTACGAAATGCTGGGCCTGAAAGAGATCCGCCGCATGGACAGCGAACAGGGACGGTTTTCGCTGATCTTCATGGCGCCCGAGGGGCAGGAGGACTGCCCTGTCGAGCTGACCCATAACTGGGACGGCGACGATGCGCTGCCCGATGACAGCCGTCATTTCGGGCACCTGGCCTACGAGGTCGATGACATCTATGCGATGTGCCAGACATTGCAGGACAATGGCGTGACCATCAACCGCCCGCCGCGTGACGGGCATATGGCGTTCGTGCGCTCGCCCGACAACATCTCGATCGAGTTGCTGCAGGCCGGTGACCGGCTGGACCCGCAAGAGCCGTGGGCCAGCATGGAAAACACCGGGCACTGGTAAGCCCGGTGAAGCACGCCCTGATCGCAGTGTGGTGGGGCCTGATGGCCCTGCCCGCCGCCGCCGAACAGTGCCGGTTGGCGCTGGTTCTGGCGCTGGATGTGTCGTCGTCGGTGGATGCCGCCGAGGACACGTTGCAGCGGCAGGGGCTGGTGGCGGCGCTGACCGCGCCCGAGGTGCGGGCGGCGTTTTTCGCCACGGACGACCCCGTGGCGCTGGCGGTTTACGAGTGGTCGGGGCGGTACAATCAGGAAATGGTGCTGGACTGGGTCATGGTGCGGGGACCGGCGGAGTTGCTGATGGCCGCCGAGACGGTGGCCGCGTCACAGCGGTCGTACAATGATTTTCCCACGGCGATGGGCTATGCGCTGGGCTATGGCGCGGGGGTTCTGGCGCGCGGGCCTGACTGTTTGCAGCAGACGCTGGACATGGCGGGCGACGGGCAGAACAACGAGGGATTTGGCCCGCAGGCGGCCTACCGCGAGTTCGGCTTTGCCGGGGTCACGGTCAACGGGCTGGTGGTGAACGCCGCCGATTACGAGGCCGAGGTGGGGCTGATCGCCTTTTACAAGGCCGAGGTGTTGCACGGGCCGGGCGCGTTCATGGAAGTGGCGCAGGGGTTCGAGGATTACGAGCGCGCGATGCGCCGCAAGCTGGTGCGCGAGCTGTCGCCGCCGGTGCTGGGGGCGGTATCACGCGGCGGCGGGCCGGGATGATCCGGCTGGCGGTGTTGTTCTGCGCGCTGGTCGCGGGCGGGCCGGTGCAGGCGGCGTGCCGCCAGGCGCTGGCGCTGGGACTGGATGTGTCGGGGTCGGTGGATGCGCGCGAATACCGCCAGCAGTTGGACGGGCTGGCGGTGGCGCTGGACGCGGGTCCGGTGCGGCAGGCGCTGATGCAGCAGCCACAGGCGCCGGTGACGCTGGCGGTTTATGAATGGAGCGGGCCGCAGGACACGACGTTGCTGGTGCCGTGGACGCCTGTGACATCCGAGGCGGTTCTGGACGGGATCATCGCGACGTTGCGCGGCACTGAGCGCGTGCCCCGGTCGCCCGGCACGGGGCTGGGGTCGGCGATGCTCTATGGTGCGGCGCTGCTGGAGCAGGCCGATTGCGCGCAGCGGACGCTGGATATTTCGGGCGACGGGCGGTCGAACCTGGGGCCGCGTCCGCGCGATGTGAAACACCAGTTGGCGGACAGCGGCATCACGGTCAACGCGCTGGTGATCGGGGAGGATGCCCCTGCGACGGGCGACGACCGGCAATCGGGGATCGGGCCGCTGAGTTCGTATTTCCGGGCCGAGGTGATTTTCGGGCGCGATGCCTTTGTCGAAACGGCGCTGGGGTTTGACAACTATGCCGAGGCGATGCAGCGCAAGCTGGAGCGCGAGTTGCTGACGCTGGTGATCGGGCGGCTGGAGTAGGCCCGCCCCCTGCCCTGTCCGCGGTCAGTAGATATAGCGGATCTGGTCGGACCAATAGCGTTCGACGCGTTTGAGCGTGTCGGTGATGTCGTCGATGCCGTCGGCCTGTAGCACGTTGGCGGCCTGCAATCCCTCGGCGTGGCGTTCGAAGAGGTCGCTGACGGTGGTGCGGATCCGGCGGCCGTTCTCGGTGAGGCGCACGCGGACCGAGCGGCGGTCGATCTCGCAGCGCTGGTGGTGCATGTAGCCCATTTCGACCAGCTTTTTCAGGTTGTAGCTGACGTTGCTGCCCTGATAGTAGCCGCGGCTTTTCAATTCGCCGGCCGTCACCTCGTTGTCGCCGATGTTGAACAGCAACAGCGCCTGCACGGCGTTGATTTCCAGCACGCCCACCCGTTCGAATTCATCCTTGATCACGTCCAGCAACAGGCGGTGCAGCCGTTCGACCAGCGACAGCGCCTCGAGGTAGCTGAATATGAAACTCTTGCCCGGGGGACTGTTCGCCGCTCCGGGCACCTGCGGGGGAGAATGGGGAGAATTTGACAAGAAACCGTTAAGTTGGGTTTGGGGGGATGGGGGGGGCGTGGGATTTAAGGTCGGTATGTGCAGGGAGATGGGTAATCCCCCCCGATCTTAAGGGGATGCGGAAGTAGAATTTTCTCGGCAGGATGAACGAGGAGATTCCGATGAAGAAGACACGTTTTACCGAG
>NZ_FQVP01000008.1 GCF_900129395.1 Pseudosulfitobacter pseudonitzschiae | reverse complement strand
GTGCATCACTGCGCCGCCGGTGAAGGGGGTTCTAAGTCTAACACCCAAAACCCGCAACCCCTTTTTTAAACAATATGACAGTTTTCTGAAAAAAATCGGGAACCTGTTTTAAATCAACAGGTTATCGACCTATATCCCTCATCAAATGGTGGATCACCTTCATGTTTCAGGCGCAGGACCCCGGTATTCTTGCGGGAATCTCCGCCCAGGCGTGATTCATCGCCGCGAACTGACCCGAGTCACGTCAGAATCGCGCTTTCGACTGCACCATTTTCGGGATTTCGGGGAATCGGGCAGCCTCGAGGGGGAATCGCACCGGATCAAGAGAGGGTTGGGGCAAGACGACCTCATGATCCACGCGGTCGTCTTCTGCATATAAAAGGGGTCGCGCTGTCTACGCGCCCAGACGGCAATAGAGGGCAGCCGCAAGCTTGGCGCGTTCGACCAGGCTGTCGATCTCGATGTGTTCGGTCAACGTGTGCAGCCCCTTACCGCGCACCCCGATGGAATCGAGCGTGGGCAGACCCAGAAAGCCGGTAAAGTTGCCATCCGAGCCGCCCCCTGCCGAGGCTCCCGACATTTCAAAGCCGATCTCGCCCGCAATCTCCTGTGCCAGTTTCAGCATTGCCATGGTGCCGGGCTGGTTCGGTTCCCATACGGGGCGGGTCACGCCGCGCTTGACCTCCATAATCACGTCGCCGCTGTCCGAGTTAAGCGCCAGCATCTTGGCCACGCCTTCGTCCAACAGCTCCTGCGTCTTGGCCATGCTCAGCACTTCGGCGTCACAAAAGGACGATACGCAGTTCACCCATTGGCCCGCGTGGAACACCCCCAGCGAGAAGGTGCAGTCGTCCGTGGTCATGCCTTCGATCACCGCCACCGACTTTGCCATCTCGGCAATCGCAGACCTGCCTTCGGCCAGCGCCCAACCGGCGTGGCTGGGCTTGCCGCGCGTTTGCAAGTTGAACCGTGCAATCGCATAGCGCCCGATCACCGCGCCGCCGTCCGGGCGGGCCGGTTCGGGGACCAGGATATATTTGTGCCGCTTGGCCTCGGTTTCGATCAGCTCGCGGGTCGAGGGCGTGCCGATTTCCTCGTCCGGCGTAAACAGGACCGTCACTGGCAGCGGTGTTTCCACCCCCGCGGCCAGCAGTTTGCGCAAGGCATCCAAAAACACATAGTTGCCGCCCTTCATGTCCATCAGGCCGGGGCCATAGCAGATGTCGCCTTCACGCTTGAAGGGCAACTGTTTCAGCGTGCCGACAGGGTGCACCGTATCCATATGGCCCAGCAACAGGATACCGCCCTCCCCGGCTTTGGGGTGGGGCATGGTGGCGCGCACGCTGTCGCCCAGCCCCATGCGGCCCGGAATACGTTCGACCCGCGCGCCCAGTGCCGCCAGATCATGCTGGACCACGTCCATCATGCGATTGACGGCAGCGGCGTTGAAGGTCGGGCTTTCGGTTTCGATCCAGGGTTTCAGCCCTGCGATCATTTCGTCTGCGTCAAAGGGCAGATCAAGCGGGTTGGTCATGGTGTCTCCTCCGGTCCGGCGGCGATGCACCGGCAGTTGTCGTGTATAATGTAGCGCCTCAGGCCTTGGGCAGGCGGGTCTCGACGATGCGGGCATAGATAGATGCGCCAACCGGCAGGATGGCATCGTCCAGCACAAATGCGGGATTGTGCAGCGGGATGCTGCCCGCATGGCCCACGCGGCAATAGGCACCCGGCACCACCTTGAGCATGTCTGCAAAGTCTTCGGACCCTGTCGCCTGCTCGGTGCCTTCCGAGGCCATATCCGCTCCGACCACTCCCGCAGCCGCAGCCACATAGGCCGTGGACAGATCCGGGTCGTTCATCAGCACGTCAAAGACATTGCGCAGGTCCACGTCGATCTTGACCCCATAGGCCAGCGCCATGCCTTCACACAGTTCGCGCATACGGCTTTCGGCCATTTCGATCACGTCATCGTGGAAATAGCGGATCGTGCCCGCAATTGTCGCACCACCGGGCACGACGTTATAGGCCGATCCGGAATTGAACTTGGTCACCGACAGCACCAGCGGCTTGGTCGGCGGCGTGTTGCGGCTGACCACCGATTGCAATTGCTGGATCAGCGCCGTGCCGATCACGATCGGGTCCTTGGACTGATGCGGCATCGCCGCGTGACTGCCGGTGCCGGTGATGGTGATGTCAAAGAAACTGGCCCCGGCCATCGCAGGCCCCGGCGTCACGCTGACCACGCCCGGCTCCGAATTCGGATCGTTGTGCATCCCGTAGATTTCGTCGCAGGGGAATTTCTCGAACAGGCCCTCTTCGATCATACGGCGCGCACCGCCTAAGCCCTCTTCGGCGGGCTGAAAGATCAGCACCACAGTGCCGTCGAAATCCCGGGTTTCTGCCAGATAGCGGGCGGCGCCCAGCAGCATCGTGGTGTGCCCGTCGTGGCCGCAGGCATGCATACGCCCCGGATTGGTCGAGCTGTAGGCAACGCCCGAAGCCTCTTCAATCGGCAGCGCATCCATATCGGCACGCAGACCGACGCGGCGGTTGCCGCCGCCCTGCCCCTTGATCAGACCGACAACGCCAGTACCGCCCAGACCTTCGTGCACCTCGTCCACGCCATAAGCGCGCAGTTTCTCGGCCACGATGGCCGCCGTGCGGGTTTCCTCGAACCCAAGCTCGGGATGCGCGTGAAAATCGCGACGAATCTCGGTCAGCTCGGCCGCGAAGGCTTCGATTTTGGGGATAACACTCATGAGATGGCTCCTTGTGTTGCGCGCATTGTCTCCAGCGCGCGGAAATTGGCAAAGTCCCAATGGCGGCCCGGAGCCGCTTCGATCAGTTTGCGTGTGTAGTCGTGACTGGGATTGGCCAGAACCTCGCCCGCGGGGCCATGTTCGACGACCAATCCTTTTTGCATCACCAGAACCTCGTCACAGATCTGTGCCGCGACGCGCAGGTCGTGGGTGATGAACAACATGGCAATGCCAAAGCGGTCCTGAACATCGTCCAGCAGGTCCAGCACCTGCGCCTGCACGCTGACATCCAGCGCCGACACGGCCTCATCCGCGACCAACAGGTCAGGCTTCATCGCCACGGCGCGTGCAATGGCAAGCCGCTGGCGCTGTCCACCCGAGAACTGGTGCGGATAGCGGTCCAGCGCATCGCGCGGCAGGTTCACCAGTTCAAGCAGTTCGGCGGCATGAGCCATCGCATCGGCCTTTGACGTGCCAAAGTTGATCGGCCCCTCGCACAGGCTGCGCGCCACGGTCCAGCGCGGGTTCAGCGACCGGTACGGGTCCTGGAACACGATCTGGAAATGTTTCCGGTGCGGCTGCAACTGGCGACGGCTCAGCCGCGCGATCTCCTTGCCTGCCACGGTCACGGCACCGCCCGTGGGGTCGATCAGCCGCATGACACAGCGCGCCACCGTGGACTTGCCCGATCCGCTCTCACCAACAATGCCCAGTGTCCGGCCCGGCGCGATGGAAAAGTTCACATCTTGCGCCGCCTTGACCCCTGCCGACTTCCGGAAAAACCCGGTACCGCCATAGGTCATCTCGAGGCCTTCGACCTTGATGACATCGCCCGCCCCTGCCGCCGCACGCGCAGGGCGCGGTGCAAGGTTGGGCACAGCCGCCAGCAGGGTGCGGGTATATTCCTCTTTCGGGTTGGTCAGCAGTTCACGGATGGGCGCGCGTTCGACGATGCGGCCCTTTTGCATCACACTGACAGTATCGGCGATTTCCGCCACCACGCCCATATCGTGCGTGATGAACAGCACCGCGGTGCCATGGCGTTCCTGCATTTCCGAGATCAGCTTGAGGATCTGCAACTGCGTGGTCACGTCCAGCGCCGTTGTCGGCTCGTCCGCGATCAGCAGGTCGGGATCAAGGATCAGGGCCATGGCGATCATGATGCGCTGGCGCTGACCACCAGAAAGCTGGTGCGGAAAAGCCGAATAGATACGTTCCACATCGGGCAGGTGAACCTGCTCCATCATGTCGATGGTGCGCTTCTTGGCCTCTGCGCGGGACATTTCGGTGTGCATGTTCAGCACTTCTTCGATCTGCTCGCCCACCCGCAGCACGGGGTTCAGCGCCGTCATCGGTTCCTGAAAGATCATCGCAATCCGCCGCGCCCGCAACTCGCGCATCTGCGCAGGCTTGGCGTTGGTGATCTCGGCGCCTTCCAGTTCGATCAACCCGCCCTGTATCTCCAGCGCGTCCTTGGGCAACAGGCCCATGACCGCCAGCGAGGTCACCGATTTGCCCGAGCCGCTTTCACCCACAAGACAGTGGGTTTCGCCCGCGCGGATATCCAGGTCGATCCCGTTCAGGACGGGGTCGGCGTCGGGTCGCCCGGTCAGGCCGACACTGAGCTGGCGCAGTTTGAGAACGCGTTTGGCGTCGCTGAAGTCTTTGGATTTGAATTCCATCTTATCCCTCCCGCTTTTTCATGCGTGGGTCCAGCAGATCACGCGCGGTGTCGCCCAACAGGTTGATCGCCAGAATGCACAGCGACAACATCAGCCCCGGCCAGAAGATCAGCCCTGGCTTGATCTGAAAATAGCTGCGTCCTTCGGCCATGATATTTCCCCACGTCGGGATTTCCGTCGACACGCCCGCCCCCAGAAAGCTGAGGATCGCCTCGATCAGGATCGCCGAGGCGCAGATATAGGTGCCCTGCACGATCAGCGGCGCAAAGGTGTTGGGCATCAGGTGTTGCATCAGGATTTTCGGCATCGATGAGCCCAGCGCGATCGCCGCCTCGACATATGGCTCTTCGCGCGCAGACAGCACGACCGACCGCACCAGCCGGACCACGCGCGGCACTTCGGGAATCGTGATGGCGACGATCACCGACCCCAGGCTGGGACCGTTCAGCGCCACCAGCGCAATCGCGAGCAGGATGGCGGGGATGGCCATCAGGCTGTCCATGATACGCATGATGATACTGTCGGCGGTGCGGAAATACCCCGCGACCAAACCGATGATCAGCCCGACCGCCACGCTGACCGCCGCCGCACCGATACCGATCAGCAGCGACACCCGCCCGCCGGTCATCACCCGGCTAAAGATGTCGCGGCCATAGGGGTCTGTGCCCAGCAGAAACTCTGGCGAAGGCGGCTTGAGCCGCGCCATCGCGTTCATCGCCAGCGGATCGTAGGGCACGTAATAGGGTGCCAGCAGGGCCGCCATCACGATGATCACCAGGATCACAGCGGCAAGGATCGGACCGATGCCGACCCGGGCGCCTGCGGGCAAGGAAAACAGACCGGTGAGGACCTGAAAGGCACTGTGTCGGGATTGAGGAGTTTCGGCCATGTCAGTACCTGATCCTTGGGTCGAAGAATGAATAGGAGATATCAACCAGCAAGTTGACCATCACATAGATGCCCGCCGTCAGCAGGATCATCGCCTGGATCACCGGATAGTCGCGCGCCAGGATGGCATCGACGGTCAGCCGCCCGATGCCGGGGATGTTGAACACGCTTTCGGTCACCACCACGCCCGAGATCAGCAGCGCAAAGCCGGTGCCGATGATCGTCAGGATCGGCACGGCCGCATTGCGCAGCGCGTGACGGAACAGCACGACATTCTCGCGCACGCCCTTGGCGCGGGCAGTGCGGATATAGTCTTCGCCCAGCACTTCCAGCATCGACGCGCGGGTCATCCGCGCGATCAGTGCAATATAGATCGTGGCCAGCGTCAGCGACGGCAGGATCGCGCGGCTGAAGAAGGCACCAAACCCTTCCGAGGGGGCCTTGTACCCCTGCACCGGCACCCAGCGCAGGTCGATCGCAAAGATCTGGATCAGGATATAGCCGATCACAAAGACCGGCACCGAAAAGCCCAGAACCGAAAAGGACATGACCAGGAAATCGACCCATGTGCGGTGACGCCATGCGGCAATCACGCCCATCGGCACGGCCAGCAGGACCGAGATCACGATGGTCATCAACGCGATGTTGATGGTTGGCCCCAATCGGGCGCCGACCATTCCGGCGACCGATGTGTTCGACAACAGCGACGTGCCCAGATCGCCCCGCGCCAATTGTCCCATCCATGTCATGAATTGCGTCAGCAGCGGATCGTTCAGACCCAGACTGTCGCGGATGCGTTCAAGTTGCGCAGGTGTCGCCGCATCTCCGGCAAGGATCGCAGCCGGATCACCCGGCGTCAGGCGCAGCAGCAGGAACACGAAGATGGCGACAATCACCATCACCGGGATCGTGGCCAGCACGCGCTTAAGAATATAGACGAACATGCGGGATGCTCCTTGGGGTTGGTCGGGCGGGATGCGTCAGGCGCACAGTTTAATGAGGAAAGGGGCGCACGCTGCCGCGCGCCCCTTGTTTGCGCTTATTCAGCTTCTTTGGTCACGTTCCAGAACACCGGCACCGGCGACGGCAGCATGTTCTGGATGGTGTTGCGACGCGCCTGCGGGATCAGGTATTCACCCATCATGAAGTAGTTGACGTTCGTCATGACGTGTTCCTGGATTTTCTCCGCGACCTCTTTTTGCGCGGCGGCATCAGGGGCGGCCACAAAGGCTGCGCGCAGCTCTTCGATCTCGGGGTCTGTCGGCCAGCCGAACCATGCGTCGTCTCCGCGTCCGTTGACCATCACGTTGATCAGCGGATCAGAGATTTCGGGCACCATCCAGTTGGTAAAGAACAGGTTCCAGCCACCTTCGCTGACCGGGTTCTGCTGGGCGCGACGTTGCACAACCGACTGCCAGTCCATGGATTGCAGATCGACCTCAAAGCCCGCCTCGCGCAGGGCCTGCGCCGCCACAACCGGCTGGTTTATCAGGCTGACCACATCCGTGGGTGCCATCAACGTGACCGGCGTGCCGTCATAGCCTGCCTCCTCCAGCAGCGCCTTGGCCTTTTCGATGTTGGCCCCGCCGGTCAGGTCTTCGGACCCGGCTTCGCTGCCCAACGGAGTCGAGCACCCAAAGATCGCGCCACAGACGTTATAGTATTCGGGATCGCCCTGCATGGTCGCCAGCATCGATTCCTGGTCCAACGCGGCCATGGCCGCCTGACGGATCAGCTGGTTGTCGAAGGGAGGCAGCAGGAAGTTGGGGCGGCCCACGGCGACATAGCCCAGTTCGTCCCGCTTTTCGACGGTGACATCGGGGTTCGAGGAAAGGATCGGCAACAGGTCGATCTGCACCTGCTCCAGATAGTCGATCTCGCCCGCCGACAGCGCGTTGATCGCGGTCAGCGCGTCCGGCATTGTCGTCCAGACGACCTTATCGACGTTGACGACCTTGCCGCCCGCCATCCAGGATGCCGGCTCTTCGCGGGGTACGTAATCGTCGAATTTCTCGTATGTGACCGATACACCGGGTTCATATTCGTCAGCATTGAAGACGAAGGGACCGGAACCGATGTATTCGGTGATGGTCTCGTCGGGCGACGTGGCCGCGATCCGTGCCGGCATGATGAACGGCGGCACAGCCGACTGTTTGGAGATCACATCCAGCAGGGGCGCGAAAGGTTCACTCAGGGTCCAGACGACGGTTTTTTCATCGGTGGCCTCAAGGCTCGCCGTCACGTCAAAGATCAGCTGACCGCCCGAGTCGCGCTTGCCCCAGCGGTTCAGCGAGGCAACTACGTCTTCAGATGTCACCGGCGCGCCATCGTGGAACAGCAAACCGTCGCGCAGCGTAAAGGTATAGACCAGACCGTCGTCGGATACTTCCCAGCTTGCCATCTGTGGTTGCGGTTCAAAGTTTTCATCAACGGCTGTCAGCACGTCATAGATCATATAGGCGTGGTCGCGGGTGATGTGCGCCGTGGTGATGACCGGATCAAGAACGCGCAACCCCGAGTGCATAACGGCAGTCAGTGTTTTCTCACCGTCCTGGGCCAGCAACGCGCTGGGGGCCATCAGGGCCGTGCCCGTGGCCAAAGCCGCAGCAAGGCCGCGGGTGGTTTTCAAAGCAGATCTTAGTGTCAGCATTTTTTGTTTCCCTTGTTGGTTTTCGCTGGTGGTTAAAGCGCGACAGGGTTCTGCCGCGATCAAGGCGCGCCGGGGTTGGCACGCGCAGTCTTGAAAGCAGGGCCGTTCGGGCACAGGCGCAACCCTTCGCGCAGCCGCGTGAATGGCAGGTCGGCGGGATTGAACGGCATCGGCCCGGGGGCAACGGCCACGATGATCTCGCGGGCGATGGGTGTAAAATCGGCGCGAAAATGGGTCGAGCTTTTGACAACCAGTATCGCCTGCTCTTCTGGTATGACGCCCACAAAACGGAACATCTCGCGGTCGGCCATCTGGGCGATGCGGCTGGTCACCACCACCGACACACCACCGATGCGCAGGCACGCGGATGGGCCGAAATCCAGATGGGTGCCGCCATAATAGGGACCTGTCGCCTGCATCCTGCCATCAGAGAGAAAGGCAACCTCGGCCTCCACTTCAACCGGCAGAATATCAGGCAACGCCGCGTGACCGCCGATGCGAAAGCGGGCCGTCGCCCCCTGCCCCGCGGCATGGGCCTCACGGGCCGTTTCGGGATCAACGATCAGCCCGATGGCGGCGCCTTGGGCATTGGCATCGACCAGCGCGCGCAACATCCCCGTCGTGGCAGACACACCACCCGCACCGGGGTTATCCTGGGTGTCGGCGATTATGACCGGACCCGCGCCCGCCCCGCCCGCTGCGGCCTGGGCATAGGCGACCGCATCGTCCGGCTGATAGGTGACATTGTCGAAATCTGATTCAACCGCCTCATACGCGGCTGCAATCGCATCGGCAGCGCGGTCTGCCGCCTCTTGAGTTTCGGCGAACGCAATCGCGCAAGGCCCGCAATCTGGAATGTCCGCCGCCGGAAATCCCATGAACAGCGACGCAGTCAACGCGCCATCGGCCTCGACCGTCTCCAGCCCCTCATAGAGCGCACGGGCCGGGGACAGATCGGTGCTCTGGAACGGGATCGGCACCAGATAGGACATCTGCCGAAACGCCTTGGCCGGGCGCTGGCCGGTACGCATCAACTGGTCCAGAAGTCGCGCCGCAGATGCACCGGTATCGGCCATGTCGATGTGCGGATAGGTGCGGAACCCCACCAGCACGTCGACGGTATCCACAAAGGCTTGGGAAATGTTGCCGTGCAGGTCCAGCGCCGCCGCGATGGGCACGTCGGGCCCCACGACGGCACGCACGCGGGCCGCAATCTCACCCTCGCCGTCGTCGACATGATCGGCGACCATCGCGCCGTGCAGGTCCAGAAATACCCCGTCCAACGGCCCCGCAGCGCGGATACCTTCGACTATGTCACCCAGGATCTGTTCAAACGCCTGTTCCGTCACCGGTGCCGAGGGGATCGCCCCCGCCCACAGGACCGGAACCGTATCCCATCCCTTTTCGGCAGCCACACCAAGCGCACCTGACATACCCAGATTGACGCTGCGCAGGGCTTCAAACATCTGCGCGCCCTTAACCAACGGAACGTATCCACCGCCCGCCTGGAACGCGGCCATATCCGCCGGATCGGGCGCAAAGGTATTCGTCTCGTGCAGAAAGCCTGCCAAGGCTACTTTCATGAAATCCCCATCCTCTTGCCCGGCCCCTGTCGTGGAACATTAACTGAGCAAGTGTATTGCATAGCGATACATGTGTATCGTATCTCAATCATAGGAATGATTCTTCGTTCACGTCAACACAGAGGTATTTGATGCCCAGCATTCTGCGTTCGGATTCGCCCAAAGCGACCAATTTCCAAGCAGAGGAAGATCGGCTTTTTGTGCGATCCGCAGCGCGATCAATGCAAGTGCTCAGCGCCTTTCACCATGCAGATCGCCCCCTGAGCCTCGCGAATATTGCGGAACGGGCAGGCATAGACAGGTCGGCGGCACAACGGCTGGTGCACACGCTGCTGCAACTGGGTTACGTCCGACGCAGCGCCGATGACCGGGGGTATCTTCCGGGGCTCAGGTTGCTGGACCACACGCTGGACACGTTGCGTATGGACCCGGTGGTTCAAAAGGCGACGCCGGTGCTGCTGGAGCTGCGCAAGACCGTCGCCGAACGCGTCGACCTGAGCCTGTTTGACGAAACCCGACTGATCTACGCCCTGCGCATGCAAAGCAAACGCGAAACCTTTTACGCGACCCTTGTGGGCCACAGCATCCCGACCTTTTGCACCGCCGGTGGCCGCGCCGTCCTGTCCGCCATGCCCGACGATGCGGTGCGCGATGTGATCGGACGCACACCGCTGCATGCCTACACGTCCAAGACGCAGACCGACCCGGAAAAAATACTGGACGCAATCCGCACGGCGCGGCGCGAAGGTTTCGCACTGCTGTACGATGAATTTGTTCTGGGCGAGGTGGCCATCGGCGTGGCCATCACCGGACGGGACGGCAGCCCGCTGGGCGCAATCCATGTCGCGGCGTCACTGTCGGAATGGACACCCGAGGATTTCGCCCACCAAGCCGCCCCAGTCGCCATCGAAGCCGCGCGGGCCATCGTCGGCAGCCTTTGAGCACGCCAGCCGGATCAATGCTTGCGCAGGTAAGCCCAAGACACATGTCCCTTCATCGCGCGCGCCGCCTTGAGCGACACTTCGCACCAGCGCGTACCGCCGGTCTGCGTACAGCTGTGAACCCGCAGGACCGTGCCGTTCGGCAGCCCCAGAATCACCTTGTAGCCCGTACCCGGACCGGCCCGCATTTTCAGCATGTCGTCATCATCCACGCCGGTGACTTCAAAATCCCCAAGCGAGGCGGCCATTGCCGGTCCGATGGGGGATAGGGTGGCCAGCATCGCTGACACAACTGCAAGAAGGATGGCTTTGCGCATCTTTATCTCCTGTTTACTGCCTCGACGTCCTTCGTAGTCATTCCGCCGCCCGAAAGGAACCTACAGATGAAGCATAAGCGGCGTTGGCCCACCGCCCAAATCGTCCTGACGCGCGGTATGGGTCTTTCATTTGACGGCGGCCAAGCCTAGCTTCGCCGCAAATCGACATTCCAATATCCGCAAAGGAACCTCAAAATGGCCGACATCTCAGGCACCCGCACCAAGGTCACGACGAGCCACTGGGGTGCTTTCGAGGTCGATGTCGCAAACGACAGGATCGTGGCCACGCGCCCTTTTGCGGCCGACCCGCATCCCTCGGCCATTCCCGACATCCTGCCCGAGGCCGTACATCATCACACCCGCGTCGCGCGCCCGTCCATCCGGCGCGGCTGGCTGGAAACGCGCACCCCCGCCGGTCGGGGCAGCGACACCTTCGTTGAATTGCCCTGGGACGAGGCGCTGGACATTGCCGCCGCCGAACTGGACCGCGTCCGCAAAACCCATGGCAACAACGCCATCTACGGCGGCTCCTACGGTTGGGGATCAGCCGGACGGTTTCACCATGCACAAAGCCAGGTACACAGGTTTCTGAACACGGCGGGCGGCTATGTGGCGTCTTTCGGCAGCTATTCGACCGGCTGCGCGCAGGCGATCATGCCCCATGTCATTGGCGAGAACTTTCTGAAGTTCCTCTACGAACACCAGGACGGCTGGCAGAC
This sequence comes from Pseudosulfitobacter pseudonitzschiae, assembly GCF_900129395.1. Lineage (GTDB taxonomy): Bacteria > Pseudomonadota > Alphaproteobacteria > Rhodobacterales > Rhodobacteraceae > Pseudosulfitobacter > Pseudosulfitobacter pseudonitzschiae. Next base: position 126,911 of record NZ_FQVP01000008.1, on the reverse strand, counting down.
GATACATGACAACACCGAAACGCTGGTCATGTTCGGCGGGGTCAATCCGAAGAATGCCCAGGTCAGCATGGGCGGCATCACCGAACACGAAACCGCAGGATGGTTCGACCGCTTTGCCGCCAAGGGCATGCGCTGTGTCAACATCGGACCGCAACGGGTGGATGCACCCGATATTTGCGAATGGCTTCCGCTCCGCCCCGGCTCGGACACTGCCTTGATGCTGGCGCTGGCCTATGTGCTGGAAGACGAAGGCCTGGCAGATCACGCGTTCCTTGAACGCTACACCGTCGGGTTCGACCGCTTTCGTCCCTATCTGTTGGGACAGACCGACGGCCAGCCCAAGACGCCCGAATGGGCCGCCCCCCTGTGCGGCGCTGAACCGGACGCGATCCGCGAACTGGCGCGGCGCATGGCCACGACCCGCACACTGATCACCGTCGCGTGGTCGTTGCAACGGGGCGAACATGGCGAACAGCCCTATTGGATGTCCGCAGTGCTGGCCGCGATGATTGGCCAGATCGGTCTGCCCGGCGGCGGCATCGGCTACGGCTATGGCGCCATCGGCGGGGTCGGAAAATCGCTGAAAGGAATGAGCGGCATGACCTTTTCCCAAGGTCAGAACCCCGTCAACACGGTCATCCCCGTCGCCCGCGTGGCCGACATGCTGCGCAATCCTGGCCAGATGTATGACTTTAACGGAACCCGCGCGCCCTATCCCGATATCCGCCTGGTCTATTGGGCGGGCGGCAATCCGTTCCATCACCACCAGGACCTGAACGCCCTGCACGAGGCATGGCAGCGCCCCGAAACGATCATCGTCAACGAACCATGGTGGACCGCAACCGCCAAGCGCGCGGACATCGTCTTTCCCGCGACCACACCCTACGAGCGTGAGGACATCGGGCGCACCAGCATGGACGATTACCTGTTCCACATGCCGCGCCTGATCACGCCTGTGGGTGACGCACGCGACGATTATGCCATCTTTACAGGCCTGGCACAGCGGATGGGTCTGGGCGAGGCTTTTACCGAAGGCAAGGACGCAGATGCCTGGATCGAAATCCTCTATCAGGAGTATCGCGAACGGGCTGCCCTTCAGGGTATCGAGGTGCCCGATCTGGACGGCCTGAGAGCACAAAACTGGGTGCATCTGCCGATCCAGAAAAGCGGCCCCAACCGGACGTTTTTCGCACTGTTCCGCGAAGACCCCGATGCAATGCCGTTGAAAACACCATCGGGCAAGATCGAGATCTTTTCCGCAACCATCGACGGCTTTGGCTATGATGACTGTCCCGGTCATCCGGTCTGGCTGCCCCCGACCGAATGGCTTGGCACGGCGACAGCCGCCACGCCGCTGCATCTGGTGTCGCCGCAACCGGGCGACAAACTGCACAGCCAGCTGGAAAGCGCGCTGGCCGATGTGCCCGGCGCACGGCCAGAAACGCTGGTCATCCACCCCGAGGACGCCGCCGAACGCGGCGTTCAAACCGGCGATATGGTGCGCGTGTTCAACGCCCGCGGGGCCTGCCGCGCGCGGGCCTCTGTCAGCGACAGCATCCGTCAGGGCGTGGTCGCGCTGCCAACAGGTGCATGGTTTGGCGATCCCGGCGAGAATATGGACCCGCACGGCAACCCCAACACGCTGACCCGCGACCTTGGCACCTCGCGTCTGGGCCAGGGATGCAGCGCCCACACAACGCTTGTGGACGTCTGCAGGCTAGAAGGCTGACCCAGCGCCACCTGAAAAATCACGAACGGTTGGTGCCCTGCCATCGGCAGGATGGCCGCGCGACGGTGGCGCAAAACGCCCTCAGACCACCGTCGGCGTAAAACCTGCACCTTCCAAAGCCGCGCGCGCCGTTTCGGCGTCACCTGCGACCTGAACCATATGTGTGGGCAGATCGACGTTGACGGCAGCGTCCGGCAGCACTTGCGCCAGAGCGCCGCGCACCGATTTTTCGCAATGCCCGCAGGTCATGTCCGGCACGTGGAACCGTGCAGCGGTGGGTGTGATGATGTTTTCGTTCATTGGATATGTCCTCTGGTCCGCCCAATTCGGGCACCTGTGCGCGACAACGCGGCTGCCGCTGAAACGGTTACGTTGGACACAGATGGGGGTTCCAGCCACTGGAGAGTCAAGGGGGCAGATATTTCTTTCGGCACCCCCTTTACCTTCCAGCAACTGGAGACCCTATGTAGGGGGCAATCACCTCTCACCACACGGGATGCACTGCGATGGAAACGGCAAATACCCTAGTTCTGCGGGTCGACGGCATGTCATGCGCCTCATGCGTCGGGCGGGTCGAAAAAGCGCTGAGCGCGATGCCCGGCGTGCAAGAGGCACAAGTGAACCTCGCCACCGAAACCGCCCGCATCCGCCACGATGGCACCGTCACCGCTGCGGCTTTGACCGATACGCTGGACACCGCCGGCTACCCTGCACGCACGCTGGACACCGTCCTTGAGGTTGCCGACATGACCTGTGCCTCTTGCGTGGGGCGTGTGGAAAAGGCGTTGAACGCGCTGCCCGGCGTGACACTGGCCCAGGTCAACCTGGCCACAGGACGCGCCGCCGTGCGGTATGTCGATGGCACTGTCACCCCGACCCAGATTGCCGCCACCGCGACCCGCGCGGGCTATCCGGCAAAAGTCCATGCCGCCGGACAGGCGGATGACACCACCACCCGCAAAGAGGAAGAAGCCGCCGACCTGCGCCGTTCGGTGCTGCTGTCCGCGGCGCTGGCGCTGCCGGTGTTCGTTCTGGAAATGGGCGGGCATATGATTCCGGCCTTTCACATGTGGGTTCACAACACCATCGGCACCCAGACGTCCTGGGTGATCCAGTTCGTTCTGACCACGCTTGTGCTGATCGGCCCGGGACGCATGTTCTATGCCAAGGGAATCCCCGCCCTGCTGCGGGCCGCACCGGATATGAACAGCCTGGTCGCGGTTGGCACACTGGCGGCCTATGCCTATTCCGTCATCGCAACCTTTCTGCCCCACCTGCTGCCCGAAGCGGTGCGCGCGGTCTATTTCGAAGCGGCGGCGGTCATCGTCGTTCTGATCCTGATCGGTCGCTGGCTTGAGGCGCGCGCCAAGGGCCGTACCGGCGCTGCAATCCAGACGTTGCTGGGGCTTCAGGCCCGCACGGCCAACGTCGAACGGGACGGCGTCATCATGGAACTGGCCATCGACGACATACGTGCAGGCGACATTCTGGTCGTGCGCCCCGGCGAACGGGTGGCCGTGGACGGTGAGATTGTCGATGGCAACAGCCACGTCGACGAAAGCATGATCACGGGCGAGCCGGTGCCTGTAACCAAGGGGACCGGCGACATCGTGACCGGCGGCACGGTCAACGGCACAGGCGGGTTCCGCTTTCGTGCGACACGTGTGGGCGGCGACACGACGCTGGCCCAGATCATCCGCATGGTCGAAGAGGCGCAAGGCGCGCGCCTGCCGATCCAGGGCCTGGTGAACCGGATCACCCTGTGGTTCGTCCCTGCAATCATGGGCATCGCGGCGCTGACAGTGCTGGCGTGGCTGCTGCTCGCCCCGGCCCCTGCGCTGACCTATGCCCTGGTCGCGGGCGTATCGGTTCTGATCATCGCCTGCCCTTGCGCCATGGGCCTGGCGACGCCCACGTCGATCATGGTCGGCACCGGACGCGCGGCGGAATTGGGCGTGCTCTTCCGCAAGGGCGATGCCCTGCAAGAGCTGTGCGAGGTCGAAGTGGTTGCGCTGGACAAGACCGGCACCGTGACCGAAGGACGTCCCGAGCTGACCGATCTGATACTGGCTGACGGGTTCGAGCGGGCCGAGGTTCTGGCGCTGGTCGCAGCGGTCGAGGAACGCTCTGAACATCCCATCGGACAGGCCATTGTCCGCGCGGCCCAGTCCGAGGGCGTGGCGCGCCATGAGGTGAGCGATTTCACCGCAATCGCAGGCTATGGCGTCCGCGCCCAGGTCGCGGGACGTAGCGTGCTGGTGGGCGCGGATCGCCTGATGTCGCGCGACGGCATCGATACGGGCGCGCTGGCACAGCTCGAGACGTCATTGGCGCAATCGGGACGTTCCGCGCTGTTTGCGGCAATCGACGGGCGCATCGCGGCGGTGATCGGCGTGGCCGATCCGGTGAAACCCTCCAGCGCCGCCGCCATCGCCGCCCTGCGCGCCCAAGGGTTGCAGGTCGCCATGATCACCGGCGACAAACGCGAGACAGCCGATGCGATTGCCGCTGAGCTGGGCATCGACCACGTGATCGCAGGCGTTCTGCCCGACGGCAAAGTCGCCGCGATCAACACCCTTCGCACCGGCGGGCGCAAGGTGGCCTTTGTCGGGGACGGCATTAACGACGCACCTGCATTGGCGCACGCCGACGTTGGCATTGCCATTGGCACCGGCACGGACGTGGCCATTGAATCGGCCCATGTGGTGCTGATGTCCGGGGATTTGCGTGGGGTGGTCAACGCCTTTGCCGTGTCCCGTGCAACCATGCGCAACATCCGGCAGAACCTGTTCTGGGCCTTTGGCTATAACACCGCGCTGATCCCGGTGGCGGCGGGCGTGCTGTACCCCGCGTTCGGCGTGCTGCTGTCGCCAGTGCTGGCGGCCGGGGCGATGGCCCTGTCGTCGGTCTTCGTGCTCAGCAACGCACTGCGCTTGCGCAGGGTCAGGGCGCAGATGGACGAAGGTGACCAACCGCGTCCGCCCATGAGGGATGCAAAGGCGGCACCTGTGGCGGCTGAGTAACACCCGCCCACCACACCGCGACCGGCGTGAAAATCATGCAGGCTTGGGACTGTGGTGGTGTGCGTGGGCATGGTGGTCGTGATCATGATCATGATCGCCCGCGCCTTCGACATCGGGGTCCAGTGCGCAAACCGCATCGCTTTGACCAAAGTCCACTTCAATGGTCGAATGCGAAATCCCGTATTCCTGCGCCAGCAGGCTTTTGACCTCGGACAGGGCAATGGCCGGATCGGTTCCCTCGGCCAGCTGCACGTCCATCGTCGCCACAGGCTGTCCCGAGGTGATCGACCAGACATGCACGTGGTCGACATGGATCAGACCGGGAACCCGCGCGACCAGCGTCTCTTTCAGATCCGACACCACGACATTGCCCGGCGTGCCTTCCATCAGCACGTTCAGCGACGCCTTGAGCAGCGCCCAAGCCGAGCGCAGGACGATGGCCGACAACAGCACCGACAGGATCGGGTCAATCGGGGTCCAGCCGGTGAAATAAATGGCAATCGCCGCCACGATGGCCGCGACCGATCCCAGCAGGTCGCCCATCACATGCACCATCGCCCCCCTGATGTTGACATGTGCGGTGTCACCCTTTGACAGCATCCAGAAGACACCGCAGTTGACCACCAGACCCAGCACCGCAATCACCATCATCGGTCCCGCCAGCACGGGCGCCGGTTCCAGCAGCCGCTGCACCGCCTCGTAGGCGATCCAGAGCACCAGCAGGATCAGCGAAATCGCGTTGATAAAACCTGCGAGAATTTCGAAACGCATGTAGCCAAAGGTGCGCTTGTCATCCCGTTTGCGGCGGCCAAAACGGAAGCCCGCCCAGGACAACGCCAATGCGGCGGCATCCGTGAACATGTGCCCCGCATCGGCAATAAGTGCCAAGGACCCGGACAACAGCCCGCCGATGAGCTCGGCGAACATGAAGCCAAAGGTCAGGAGGAAACCGACCAATACGACTTTTTCATTGCTGGCGCTGACATCGGGGGCGTGGCTGTGCACCCCGTCGTGATCGTGGCCCGCGTGGTCATGGTCGTGGTCGTGGGACATGGCAGGGACTTTCAGTTGGTTATGTCGTGACGCGGCGCAATCAAAGCAACACAGGGCCGGGCGCGACAGAAATCAGCCTAACAGCACCGAATACCGGCCTCAAGGTAAGCAATGTGGTTGAAATCGTCGCCCGCCGCTTTGCGTCAGCTTGCAAACCCGGCAGCGCAAAAGCGGACAAGATGGGCAAGCTGATCCTGCTCGGTCGATCCGCCGGCCCCCAAGTCACCAATCCGGTTCTTCGAGGTCAGCAACGCGAGCATGGCCGAAACAGAAAAAACAAAGCTTTCGGCGACCTGCTGTCTGGACGCATGCGGCAGCTGCAACAGGATTTCCTCGATAAAAATCGTGGCGGTCGGATCGAAACATTGCCCGGAGATTTCCCGCCAACGGTCATCGACCGACACGAAAGCAACCAGACGTGCATAGTTCCGCCACCCCGGCTCTTCTTCCGACAGGGCAAAGAAGGGCCGCATAAAGGCGTCCAGAATTCCATTCAGGGACAATGTGCCGCTGCCCTTCGCCTGTTCCAGCGATTGCAGACGTGCGCGCGACAAGGTCTCGGCGCGGCGCGCCACAGCCTGTTGAAACAGCGCCTCTTTGCCGCCACCGTGATGGTGGATCGTGCCGATAGGCTCCCCCGCTTCGGCTGCGATGTCACGAATCGTGGCACCGTCGAAACCGCGGTGGGCAAACACCAGTTCTGCCGCATCAAGAACCCGTTCACGCGTCGCCAAGGATCGCTTGGAGGGCGCTCTTTTACGTTTCTTATCAGTGGCTTGATCTGGCTTCATTATTTAATCTTGCCTTATTTTGAACATTTGTTCAATCTAAAAACATACGGGAGGAAGATATGACAGGCACAGGTGCGCAGTTCGCCTTGATCGGGGCCGGCCCAATGGGTCTGGCGGCGGCCAAGCTGCTGTCCGAGAACGGTGTAGCCTTTCAGGGGTTCGAGCTGCATTCCGGTGTCGGCGGCTTGTGGGACATAGATGGCCCGCTTTCGACAATGTACGAATCTGCTCATCTGATCTCGTCAAAAAGAATGACCGAATTCGCAGATTTCCCGATGCGCGACGACGCGGCCGAATATCCGTCGCACCGCGAGATGAAGCGGTATTTCGAAGCATTTGCAGAAGCTTTCGACCTGAACCGCCACTACCGTTTCGGGGCCAGGGTGTTGTCCTGCGTGCCGCTGGGCGGACCGGGTGACGGTTGGCGGGTGACATGGCAAGATGCCCAAGGTGAACATGCCCAGGACTTCTCCGGCCTGCTGATCGCAAACGGCACGCTCAGCACGCCGAACTTGCCCATGTTCAAGGGCGAATTCAGTGGCGAGCTGATCCACTCCTCACAATACCGTACCGCCAGCCAGTTCGACGGCAAGCGCGTGCTGGTGATCGGCGCGGGCAACTCGGGCTGTGACATCGCTGTCGATGCCATCCATCACGGGCTGTCGTGCGATTTGTCGATGCGGCGGGGATATTACTTTGTGCCCAAATACATCTTTGGCAAACCCGCCGATACGATGGGCGGGGCGATCAAGCTGCCCATGGCGCTTAAACGGATCGTGGATGGAACGATCCTGAAGTGGTTCATCGGCAACCCGCAGAAATACGGCTTCCCCAAGCCGGACTACAAACTGTACGAAAGCCATCCGGTCGTGAACTCGTTGGTTTTGTACCACGCAGGTCACGGCGATCTGACGGTGCGTCCGGATATTAAGCGTTTTGACGGGCAAACGGTGCATTTCAAAGATGGCACCAGCGCGGATTACGACATGATCCTCGCCGCTACGGGCTACAGGCTCGACTATCCGTTCATCGACAAAGCACTCCTGAACTGGCAGGGCGATGCGCCGCATCTTTACCTGAACTGCATGCATCCCGAGCGTGACGACCTGTTCGTGTTGGGCATGGTCGAAGCCTCGGGGCTGGGCTGGCAGGGGCGGCACGAACAGGCCGAGATGGTCGTGCGCTATATCAAGGGGCTGCGACAGGGCACCCCCGCGGCGAAAACCCTGCAGGACACAAAGGCGCGGGGGTTCACACGGGCCACTGGCGGCATGAATTATATCGAATTGCCCCGCATGGCCTATTACGTCGACAAGGCCACCTACCGCAAAGCTGTCACCGGCTGGATCGCAAAACTGGCAGGTGATCAGCCATGATGGATGACGCCGTCGTCTCATTCTCGGCCGGATCGTTGATGTTGCTCAACTGCATTCTGGCGGTTGTGATGTTTTCAATCGCCATTGATCTGAAACCCAGCGATTTCCGGGCGTTCACCAAGGCGCCCAAGCCGCTGATCATCGGGCTGATATCACAATTCCTGTTGCTGCCGGTCCTGACCTACCTGTTGGTCATCGTGGTGCAACCACAGGCCTCGGTGGCGCTGGGACTGATCCTGGTTGCGGCCTGTCCGGGCGGAAACATCTCGAATTTCATCACGCACAGGGCGGGCGGGAACACGGCACTGTCGGTGTCGATGACGGCGTTTTCCACCGTCGGGGCAATCCTGCTGACCCCTGCCAATATCGCATTCTGGGGCAGCCTCTATCCGCCCTCGGCCAGCCTTTTGCGCAGCACGCAGATTGATCCGGTGAACATTGCGATCACTGTGGGGCTGATGTTGATCCTGCCGCTGATCCTCGGCCTGACGCTGAACCGCAAACACCCCGCGCTGACCGCCCGGTTGCGCAAACCGCTGCAATGGATATCCATGGCCATCTTCGTGGGCTTTATCGTCATCGCCCTTGCCGCAAACTGGTCCATTTTTCTGGCCTTCGCCGGCGGCATTGCCGGATTGGTGATCGTCCACAACGCGCTGGGGTTGGGCGGTGGCTACGCATTGGCCACCCTTGCAGGGCTGTCGCCCTTTGACCGCAAGGCCGTGACGATCGAAACGGGCATTCAGAACTCGGGCCTCGGGCTGGTCCTGATCTTCGGCTTTTTCGGGGGCTTGGGCGGCATGGCGATTGTCGCCGCTTTCTGGGGCATCTGGCATGCGATATCGGGACTGCTGCTGGCCCAGCTTATGTCGCGCACGCGGGCAGCCCGATGACCCGCATCCTGATCACCGGAGCCGCAGGCATGGTCGGGCGCGCCTTGGTCGGGGCCTTGGCGGGCCACGATGTCATCGCAACCGACCTGGACCGCGCCACCCTGCCACCGCACGTGACCTTCCGGCGCATGGATGTGACCACCAGCGACCCCGACACGGTGGTCGGCGCCGAGCGGCCCGATGTGGTCGTGCATCTGGCCTCAATCGTGACCCCGCCCCCCGACATGACCCGCACACAGGCCTTTGCCGTGGATGTCACCGGCACGCGCAACGTCGTGGCGGCCTGTGTCGCGCATGGGGTCAAACGGTTGGTCGTTACCAGCTCCGGCGCGGCCTACGGCTATCACGCCGACAATCCGGTGCCGTTGACCGAGGACGCGTCGTGCCGTGGCAACCCGGAATTCGCCTATGCCGACCACAAACGTCAGGTCGAGGAAATCCTGGCCGATGCGCGGCACGACCACCCAGCGCTGGAACAGGTCGTTCTGCGCGTGGGCACCGTGCTGGGCGCGGACACCGACAACCAGATCGCCGCCCTCTTCCGGCGCAAAAGACTGCTGGCGATCCGCAACTGCGATAGCCCTTTCGTGTTCATCTGGACCCAGGACCTGGCCCGCATCGTGGAACGCGCTGCCACGGCTGGCCCTGCGGGCATTTACAACGTGGCTGGCGATGGCTGGCTGACGGTCGATGACCTCGCACAGGCGCTTGGCAAGCCGGTTCTGCGCCTTCCCGCCGCGGCTTTGAAGGCGGCGTTGGCCGTCGCCCACCCATTGGGGCTGTCGCAATACGGACCCGAGCAGGTCCGGTTCCTGCAATACCGGCCCGTTCTGGACAACACGCGCCTGAAGAACGTGTTTGGCTACACGCCCCAACTGACTTCGGCGCAAGTGTTCGATTTGTGGAAGACCGAGGCGGGCCTATGAAGACGGCTGTCATATCAGGTGGCAACGGCGGATTGGGTCGGGCGCTGGCCACGCAACTGGAGGCACAGGGCTGGCATTGCGTGTTGATGGACATCGACATTCGCGGGTTGAAGCCTTCGCCCAGCCGCACTCCCGTGGCCGTTGACCTGACAGACGCAAGGGCTTTGACGCAGGCCGCCGCGCAGATCATCGCCGCGCGGCCTTCGATCGACATGGTGATCTACAACGCCGGCGTGTCCCAGATTGGCATGTTTGCGCAGGCCGACATGCCAAGTCACCGGAAGGTCTTTGAGATCAACTATTTCGCCGCGGTGACGATGGCGCAGGCGTTCCTCGTGCCGCTTCGCGACAGCAAAGGCACGCACCTTGCCATCTCGTCGGTTGCCGGTTTCGCGCCCTTGCACGGGCGCACCGCCTATGCCGCGTCGAAACACGCATTGCAGGGTTTTTTCACGTCCCTCCGCTCAGAAGAGGCCGCATACGGCGTGCGTTGCCTGATCGCCGCGCCCAGTTTCGTGGCGACAAACATCGGCAATCCCGAGATCACCGATGACGGGATCGTGCGGCCCGGCTCTGCGGCGGACGGGATCGACTATATGTCACCACAAGCAGCCGCCTCGGTGATCCTGAGCGGCGTTGTAAAGGGGCGTGAATTCATCCCCGTTGGCCGCGTCGCCCGCCTTGCCGCGCTGATCATGCGCGCGTCTCCCGGGCTGTACCAGCGCCTGATGCGGCGCAACATCGCGGCGCAGAAACACCCCCCTGGCACTGGGTCGTAACGGGCACACCGGCCCTCAGTATCGGCTCAGACGGTCCGAAACCTTGGTCACGGCGATGTGCAAAAGCAGCGTCATGATGGCCAGCGTAAACAGGCTGGCGAACATCAAATCCGTCTTTGCCCGCCCGTTTGCCAGCAGCATCAGATATCCCAATCCCTTGGACGCCCCGACCCATTCGCCAATGACGGCACCAATGGGGGCATATACAGCAGCCAGCTTCAGGCCGGTTCCTAAGGAAGGCAAGGCATGGGGGATCTTGATCCGGCGCATGATCTGCCACTCGGTTCCGCCCATGGTCCGGGCCATGTCCAATATCCCCACAGGCACCCGTGTCAGCCCGTCGTAAAAGGCGGAAGTGACCGGGAAATAGATGATCAGGACGGCCATGACGACCTTGGAGGCAATGCCATAGCCGAACCAGAGCGTCAGGATGGGTGCCAGCGCAAATACCGGCACCGCCTGCGTAAAGATCAGCATCGGTGTCAGCAAACGATGCAGGCGCGGAGATGCCGCCAGTCGGATGGCGGTGAGCGCCCCCAACACGGTGCCGATGATCAGGGCAAGGCCGACTTCACATGCGGTCACCCATGCGTTTTCGGCAATCAGCATCCGGTTGGCATAGGCCGCCTGCCCCACCCGCACGGGCGAAGGCAGGATAAACGGCGGCACGCCAGTAATCCAGACGATCCCCTGCCACAGCAAGAGCGTAAAACCTGCCGCTGCGAATGCGTACCGCAGGCCTGTCATCGTGCCCGCCTCAGATGAGCCAGCAACTGCGCCTGACACGCAACGGTGTCCGGGGCGTATTGATCCCGGATCGGGGGCAACGACGGCGGCGTCCACGGCTGTGCCGCATCGGCGGTCAGGACGATGATCTGGTGCCCCAGCCGCACCGCCTCTGCCGGATCATGTGTCACCAACAGAACTGTTCTGTCCTTCAGCAGCCCGGCGGCAAGGTCCTGCATATCGGCGCGTGTGCCAGCGTCCAGCGCCGAAAACGGCTCGTCCAGCAGCACGACGGGCCTGTCCTCCATCAGCGTGCGCGCAAGGGCGGCGCGCTGTCGCATCCCGCCGGACAACGAGTCGGGCCTCTTGTCCGCATGGCGCGCCAGGCCGACCCGCTCCAGCAGATTGGCGGCCCTTCGCAAATCCGGCACCTCGCCGCGCAACCGCGCGCCCAGCACCGTGTTTTCCAGAACGCTAAGCCATGGCAACAGCAAGTCCGATTGCGCCATCACGCTGACGCGCCCCTCCAGCGGCCGCCTGTCCGAGGCAGTGATTGCCCCCTGAAAATCGCCCGCACAGCGCACACCGGCGATCAGGCGCAGGATCGTGGACTTTCCCACGCCCGACCGCCCCAGAACACAGGTCCATTCCCCAGCGGGCAAGGTCATATCAATGGGCGCAAACAGGCAGGTGCCGTCGATATGATAGGACCCCGAAAGCTGTATCGCGGGGGCCTGCATCACGCCCCGCGCAATCCCATGTCCCAGAAGGCGACTTCCAGACGGGTTGCAGTGGCAAAGCGGTCCTGCAACGCAGGCCAGCGCGCGGATTTGGCAAAGTCAGGCCCCAGACGGCGCAGGACCGCCGCGTCTATCATCTGTCCGACAGAGGCCATGACACCTTGATAGTCCTCATCGGCATAGGTTTCGATCCAGTCCCGATAGGGAGTTTGCGCATCGGCAGAACCATCCAGCCGCGCACCGATCTCGCCATAGCCAAAACAGCAGGGCGCAAGGGCGGCCATCAGGTCCAGGAAATCCCCTTGCAGCCCTGCATCCATTACGTAGCGCGTGTAGGCGACGTTCTCGATCTCTTCGGTTGCGGCAAACAGCGTGGCCTCGTCAATTCCAGCCTCGGCGCAGATTTTGACGTGCAAGGACATCTCGTGATTGACCAGCGCATCGACCGTACTGGCGCAGGTTTTCATTTCGTCCAGCGTCTCGGCCTTGACCACGCCAAGCGACCAAGCCCGGGCAAAATGTACCAAAAACAGGTAATCCTGTACAAGATAATGCAGGAACGCCGCCCGCGGCAGCGAACCGCGCTCCAACCCCTCGACAAAGGCATGATGTGTATAGGCCCGCCACCCGTCGCCACACCCGTCCCGCCAATGCGCAAAGGCGGCTCCGTAAGCTACGCCGGTCATGGCGCGGTCACGTCAATGGCGATTGTGCCGACCGGCAGGATCGCATCCGTCAGGCCCGCGTCATTCAGGAACCTCTCGAACCTGGCGTAGCGACCGGCATCCATCGCGGCGGGTCGCAGGGCAAAACGGGGCACGGTATCCACCCACGCCGCCGCGTTCAGCGTGTCGTTCAACTCGGGCGCCGTGGCTGCAAACAGCTCCCAGCTCTCGTCGGGGTGGTTGATGATGTATTGCGTCGCCTTTTCGGTGGCCGCAAGGAACCGTTGGATCATATCAACATCCATCGTGTCCCTGTGCGCCACGTAGATCAGTTCGTCATAGGGTGGCAGGCCCTCTTCCTCGACGAAGAAACAGCGGCCCGGCACGCCTTCGATCTCCATCTGGTTCAGTTCGAAATTGCGAAACGCGCCGATCACCGCGTCCACCTGCCCTGACATCAGCGAAGGGGACATCGACCAGTTGACGTTGATCAGTTCAATGTCGCTGGACGACAGCCCGTGAGTCTTCAGGATCTGCCCCAACATCGCCTCTTCGACACCGCCGACGGAATAGCCGACCTTGCGGCCCTTCAGGTCGGCAGGGGTGGCAATCGGCCCGTCCTTGAGCACCAAGAGACAATTGAGCGGCGTGGCCACCAGCGTGCCGACCCGTTGAAGCGGCAGGCCCTCGTGAATTTGCAGGTGCAACTGCGGCTGGTAGGAAATCGCCAGATCGGCCTGACCTGCGGCGACCATTTTTGGCGGTGCGGCGGGATCGGCGGGCGCGATCACCTCGACCTCAAGATCCTGTTCGGCAAAAAAGCCCTTTTCCTGCGCGATGATAACCGGCCCGTGGTCCGGGTTTACAAACCAGTCAAGCAACAGGGTAACCTGATCCTGCGCAAAAAGCGGGGCGGCGCACAGCGACAGGGCGCCTGCAAGAATAAAAGATCTCATCGGATCATCCTTTTGAATTGGCATAAAAGCTGGCGAAATGGTGGGTCGGCCCGTGGCCTGTTCCCACGGACAAATCGCCCGCCCGGGCAACAACGGTTGAGACATAGGATTTCGCGGCAGAAGCGGCGGCAGCGGGCGCAAGCCCTTTTGCAAGTTGCGCCGCAAGCGCAGAGGACAGGGTGCAGCCCGTGCCGTGGGTGTTGGCGGTTCGGATGCGCGGGGCCTCGAACCAGATCGCGTCCTGCGCTGTGACCAGGCAATCGGGGCTGGTCGCTCCGTCCAGATGACCGCCTTTCATCAGGACCGCTTGCGGACCCAGCGCGCACAGGGCCTGACCCTGCTCTACCATTTCATCGCGCGTGGCAGCGGCCCGGACGCCCAGAAGTTGCGCAGCCTCGGGCAGGTTCGGCGTCAGCACCGTCGCCAACGGCAAAAGCAGGGTTCGCAGCGCCGCGATGGCGTCCTCTTGCAGCAGGGACGCACCGCCCTTGGCGATCATCACCGGGTCCAGCACAACGGGAACGGCCGCGTGCCCCGACAACGACCGGGCAATGGCAGCCGCAACTTCGGCTGTCGCGATCATACCGATCTTGGCCGCGTCAACACGAATGTCGGCAAAGATGGCGTCGATCTGGCTTTGCACGAAGGCCGGCGGCACAAAATGAATATCGCTGACACCTTGGGTGTTCTGCGCGGTCAATGCGGTGAGGGCCGCCATCGCAAAGGCACCGTTTGCCGAAATCGACTTGATATCGGCCTGAATGCCCGCCCCGCCTGAGGGATCGGAGCCGGCTATGCTCAGGACATTGGGGATCATGGGGCACACTCCGACGGGGCACGGGCAAAAGCGCGGGCGGCGGCACAAGGATCGGACTGTCCGCAGATCGCCGAAACGACGGCCATGCCGTCAGCATTGGCCGCCCGAACGCTGTCAATATGGTCGGCTTTCAGGCCACCGATCGCGACGGTGGGCAGGCTGGATGCGGCCACCATCCGTGCCAACCCGTCAAACCCGACAGGCTGTGCATGATCTGCCTTTGTGGCGGTGCCGAACACCGGACCCAGCCCCAGATAATCCACCAGCGCCGCATCGGCGGCCTCGACCATTTCCACGCTTTCGCAGGACAGCCCAAGGATCTTGTCCCGCCCAAGCAATGTGCGGGCTTGTGCGGGGGCGATGTCCCCCTGACCGATATGCGCCCCATCGGCATCTGCGGCGATAGCCGCGTCGATGTCGTCGTTGATGACAAAAGGCACATCCGTGCCGCGCAGGGCATGTTTGAGCGCAATCGCCAGGTCCGTACGTTGCGCCGTGGTCGCGGTTTTGTCGCGCAATTGCACCATCGTGACCCCGCCCGCCACGGCCTGCATCACCGTTTCGATGACACCCAGTCTGGCGCACAGGTCCCGGTCGGTCACCAGATACAGGCGCAGGTGTTCGCGGTGAAAGACCATCACACGATGACCTGACCAAGATCCTGCGGCTGCGTCGCCGCCAAGGCATCGAGGAAATGCATCTGGAAGCTGCCGGGGCCTTTTGCCTGCTGCGCCGCTGCGGTGCCTGCCACCTTGAAATGCGCGAGCGCGGCAAGGGTCGCCTCGAACGCGGGACCGGAGGCACAATAGGCCCCCATGAGGGCCGTCTGGGAGCATCCCAGGGCCGTGATCTTGGGCATCAGTGGCGAGCCGCCCGAGACATGGGCATCCCGCGTGCCGTCGGTCACATAATCGACGGGACCGGTGACCGCGACGACCGCGCCCCATTTTGACGCGAGTGCGTTTGCCGCCGATTGTGCAGCATCCACGCTGTCCCCGCTGTCAGCCCCTTTCCCGGCGCCTGCCTCGCCTGCAAGGGCCAGTATTTCAGAGGCGTTCCCGCGTATCACTGTCGGGCGCAGAGCCAACAGGTCCTGTGCCGCACGCTTGCGATATTCTGAGACGAAATGGGCCACCGGATCGAACACCCACGGGATGTCATGCGTGCCCGCAAGGGTCGCGGCGGTGGTCATACTGGCCAGCCACGAGGACGACAATGTGCCGATGTTGATCGTCAAAGCCCCGCAAATCGGCGTGAATTCCGGGATTTCCTCAGGCGCGTGGACCATCGCAGGCGATGCACCCGCTGCCAGCACCACGTTGGCGGCAATGTTCATCGCCACGTAATTGGTGATGCAGTGGACCAGCGGATTCTGGTCACGCAACGCGGTCAGAATGTCTTGGGGGGTCATGGTCTCTCCTTTTCGCGCAGGCAAAAAGGGAGGAATGGCACGCGGAAAAGCGGAACATACGACCTCCCTACGCCAGCATTATCTGGGTCAGGTTCAAAGGGTACGTCTCAGCTTTGCAGCGCCCCTGGTACGCAGAGGGATAGGGTGTTTGGGCAGGACCGTCAAATGCAATCAATACGGCCGCAGAAGATGCGACCGCACGTTGCTTAGGGCGAGGTCATCAAACCTGACGGCTCAGATCTTGTCGGACTGACGCCGCAGACTGAAAAGTGCCACCAGCGTCACAACCACGCCCGAAACGAGGTAGAGCGCAGCCGCCCAAAGCCCGAAGGTGCTGGCCAGGAACAGCCCCACCAACGGCGCAAAGGCTGCGCCAAAGATCCAGGACAGGTTGGTGGCCAGCGCCGAGCCGGAATAGCGGCAATCGGGAGAAAACCGGTCGGGCACGATTGCGCTGGATTGGCCGTAGGACAGGCCGAAGATGATGAAACCGGCCACGATATAGACGGCAGGATTGTCGTTCAGCGTTCCGATGCTGAGGCACAACAGCAGCGTCAGCACGCTGGACCCGATGATCACGGCACGTTTCGAATACCGGTCGGCCAGCAACCCCGACAGGATCACAGTTCCGACAGCCAGCGCGCCGCCAACCAGTTGCCACAGGATGATACGGTCGATGGCGTTGTCTGTGAACAGCAGCGTATAGCTGACCGGGAAAACCGTCAGCATGTGCAGCAACGCATAGCTGGACAGCGGCAGGAACGCCGACAGCAGGATCTCGCGCCATTGTGTCCGCAGCAGGAAGCCAAGCGGGGCGGATTTCATCATCGTGGCTTCATCCGATCCGAAATTCGTGGTCAGCAGCCGAAGCCGTGCAAACAGAGACACGACGTTGACGGCCATCACCGCAAAGAACGCAAACCGCCAGCCGTATTGATAGAATTCCTCTTCGGTCAGGAAACCGGTCAGCACATAGAACATCGCGGCGGCGACACAGAATCCGATGGGTCCGCCCAGTTGCGGTACCATGCTGTACAGGCCGTCACGCTCTTTCGGGGCGGCGGATTTGAGCTGCAGGGTCATACCGTCCCACGCGCCGCCCAGGCCCAGACCCTGAATAACACGCAGAACCGCCAGCAGCGCGGGGGCGACCCAGCCGATCCGGTCGTATCCGGGCAGCAACCCGATTGCGACGGTCGAGGTCCCCAGCAGCATCAGCGCCACCGTAATTTTCCCAGGCTTTCCAATCCGCGGCTCAAGCCTGCGGCCGATCAGGCTGGCCACGGGACGGGCCAGAAAGGCCAGCGAGAACACTGCGAAAGAGGCCAGCGTTGCAGGGACGGGTTCGAGGTAGGGAAAGAAAATTGTCGGAAAAACCAGTGCCGAGGCGATGGCGAACACGAAGAACCCGAAATAATCGGTCACCCGCGCCATCACCACCGTCGTGATAACGTCGTCCAGTTGCACAGTCTGTCTTGCATTCGGATCGACGTCGCCCGATTTGCGAATGCCCGTGCCTGCCGCATTACCGATCGCCATGACCTAACCCCTTCTTCGCTGTCATTCTTAGGATAGCGGCCAAGATGGAAATCACCACAATTTCCGACAGGCGTGCTAAAATACCGCAGCCCGACCCAGGGCAGCCGTGCCAAAATACCGCAGCGATCGCGCTGTCTAAATCAGCCCCGAGTGTTATTTAGCTGCCACAGGTGAACACCCTCCGAAGAAACACACAAGAGGTCTTGGATGTCTTTCTTTCAACCCAGAACAAGCCGCAGGATTGGTCGTTTCGGTTTGCTGGCGCTTGGGGCGCTGGCATTGTCGGGATGCAATCTGGTTGTCATGAACCCGGCCGGAGATGTCGCATCGCAGCAAGCCGACCTGATCATTTACGCGACCGTTCTGATGTTGATCGTGATTGTTCCGGTGCTGGCTCTGACGGTGTTCTTTGCGATCAGGTATCGGGCGGACAATGAAGAGGCGGCCTATGATCCCGAGTGGGACCATTCGGTCAGCCTTGAGATCGTTGTCTGGTCGGTGCCGCTCGCGATCATCATCTGCCTGGCCGGTCTGACCTGGGTGGCGACGCACCGTCTTGATCCCTACCGCGACCTGCCCCGCATTACCGCCACCAAGGCCGTCGATGAAAACGTGACGCCCCTGCAGGTGCAGGTGGTGGCGCTGGATTGGAAATGGCTGTTCATCTATCCCGAATACAACATTGCCACTGTGAACGAGATGGCCGTCATCGTGGACCGTCCGGTTGAATTCAAGCTGACGTCGACCACCGTCATGAACGCGTTTTATATCCCTGACATGGTCGGCATGATCTACGCGATGGCGGGCATGGAAACCGAGTTGAACGGCGTACTCAACAGCCCCGGCACCTACGCGGGCTTTGCCTCGCATTACAACGGTGCGGGATTTTCGCGCATGCGCTTTGACGTCAAGGCGCTGGACGAAGCCGGGTTCGACGAATGGACCGCGCAAGTGGCCGGCGCAGAACAACCTTTGGACCGCGAGTCGTTTGTCCAACTGGAACAGCCCAGCATCGACAACGACGTCCACTATTACGGCTCGGTCCAGGACGGCCTGTGGCAACGTATCCTGAACATGTGCGTCGGTGACGACAAGCTGTGCATGAACGACATGATGATGGTGGACGCGCTGGGTGGCGGCGGCATTGACGGGCTGTACAACCGCGAACTGTACCGCGGCCTGTGCTCGGCCGACAATCCCGAGGGCATGTTTGCAATCCTGCGGCCGGACCTGTCCGACCGCGCCACCGACATCACTGCCGCCATGGACCTGCTGCCGCCCGAGACGCCGCAGATGTCCGTGCCAAGGGAGAACTGAACATGGCCACAGCAACCGAAACCACCGCACACAGCTTTCCCGACATCACCAATCCCGTGAACTGGTTCTGGGGCAAGCTGAGCTGGGACATCTTCCCGTTCTACGACCCGCTTATCCTGGGCACCTTTCTCGTCACCATGGCGCTTGGTCTGGGTATCGTCGGCTGGCTGACTTACAAACGGCTTTGGGGCTATCTGTGGACGGAATGGTTCACTTCGGTCGATCACAAGAAAATCGGCATCATGTATATGGTGCTGGCCACCGTGATGCTGATCCGGGGCTTTTCCGACGCGATCCTGATGCGCATTCATCAGGCGCTTGCCTCGGCCGGCGTTCTCGAATTCCTGCCGCCCTATCACTATGATCAGGTCTTTACCGCGCACGGCGTGATCATGATCTTTTTCGTGGCGATGCCCTTCATCACCGGGTTCATGAACTATGTCATGCCGCTGCAAATCGGCGCGCGGGATGTCGCCTTTCCGTTTCTGAACAACTTCAGCTTCTGGCTGACGTTTTCCGGTGTGGTTCTGGTGATGCTGTCGCTGTTCGTGGGCGAATTCGCGGCGACCGGATGGCTGGCATTTCCACCGCTGTCAGGGCTGGAGTTCAGCCCCGGCGTCGGCGTCGACTATTACCTGTGGTCGCTCAACATCGCAGGGATCGGCACGACGCTTTCGGGCATCAACCTGATCGTGACAATCGTAAAGATGCGCGCGCCGGGCATGACCTGGATGAAGATGCCGATCTTTACCTGGTCCACACTGGTGACCAACATCCTGATCGTCGCATCCTTCCCGGTTCTGACCGCCACCTTGGCGCTGCTGACCGCCGACCGCTACCTTGGCACCCATTTCTTTACCAATGACATGGGCGGCAACGCGATGATGTACATCAACCTGATCTGGATCTGGGGTCACCCCGAGGTGTACATCCTGATCCTGCCGATCTTTGGCATCTTCTCGGAAATCGTGCCGACATTCTCGCGCAAGCGGCTGTTCGGCTATACGTCGATGGTCTACGCGCTGTGCGTCATCATGATCCTCAGCTATCTGGTCTGGCTGCACCACTTTTTCACCATGGGCGCGGGCGCGGACGTGAACTCGTTCTTCGGGATCACCACGATGATCATCTCGATCCCGACAGGGGCCAAGCTGTTTAACTGGCTGTTCACCATGTACAAGGGACGTATCAAGTTCGAGTTGCCGATGATGTGGGTCATCGCCTTTATGATCACCTTTACCATTGGCGGCATGACCGGCGTGCTGCTGGCGGTGCCACCGGCGGATTACGTGCTGCACAACTCGTTGTTTCTGGTCGCGCACTTTCACAACGTGATCATCGGCGGCGTGGTCTTTGGCGTCTTTGCCGGGATCAACTACTGGTGGCCCAAGGCCTTTGGCTTCCACATGAACAAGTTCTGGGGACTGGTCAGCTTTTACGGCTGGGTCGGCGGGTTCTGGTTCGCCTTCATGCCGCTGTACATCCTGGGCCTGATGGGCGTGACACGGCGCCTGAGCCAGTTCGAGGACACAAGCTATGCGCTGCTGTTCGGCATTGCCGCGCTGGGCGTGGCGATGATCGCGGTGGGCGTGGTGGCCTTTATCATCCAGATCTTCGTGTCGATCCGCGACCGCGCCGCGCTGGCCTGTGACGGCGATCCGTGGAACGCGCGGACGCTGGAATGGTCCACGTCCTCGCCACCGCCCTACTACAACTTTTCGCATGTGCCGAACGTCTATGCGCTGGACGCCTGGGACCACATGAAGGCGCACAATGCCGAAGATCCGCAAGATGACTATGTGGCGATCCACATGCCAAAACGCACGGCAAGCGGCCTTGTCATCTCGGCCCTGATGACGGTGATGGGCTTTGCCATGATCTGGCACATCTGGTGGCTGGCGCTGGTCGGTTTCATCGGGTCGGTTGCCTACGGCATCTACCACACCTTTGATTATGACCGTGATTTCTATTTGCAGCCGGACGAGGTCCGCGCCATCGCGAACGGGCGCAGGCCCGTGGTTCCGGCGGAGTAAACAGCCATGACAACAGCAACCCATCCCCCCGAGCCTTCCGAAGGCTTTGATTTCTACGACACCGATCCTGCCAGCCATGCGGACGGCCACCACGAAACCGGCACCATGCTGGGATTCTGGATCTATTTGATGAGCGACAGCCTGATCTTTGGCATCCTCTTTGCGATCTATGCTGTCCTTGGAACGAACTATGCGGCCGGCCCCGCGCCGTCGGACCTGTTCGAGATCGAAAAGATCCTTTTGGCCACCTTCTTCTTGCTGTTCTCGTCGATCACCTACGGTTTCGCGGTGATCAACATGCAGCTGGGCAAGCAAGGCGTCATGACCATCTGGTTGTTGGTCACCGGAGCCTTTGGCATCGGGTTCCTGACGATGGAGGTGCTTGAATTCCACCATCTGTGGCACCTGGGGGCCGGTCCGGGCGCAAGCGCCTTCCTGTCGTCCTTCTGGTTCCTGGTGGGCACCCACGGCCTGCACGTGTTGTCCGGGACGATCTGGCTGGCGGTGTTGCTGGTGCAGGTGCAAAAGCACGGGCTGAACCACGACAACAAACGCCGCATCTTGTGCCTGAGCCTGTTCTGGCACTTCCTCGACCTGATCTGGATCGGGGTGTTTTCCTTTGTCTACCTCACGGGGGTGTTGCTATGACCACCAACGATCACGCCACTGACGACGCGCACGGGTCTTACCGGTCCTACCTGATCGGCTTTGCGCTTTCGGTTGTCCTCACGGTGATCCCCTTCTGGATCGTGCTGGGCGAGGTGGAAATCCACCTGTGGCTGGCACTGACGATCATCTTTGGGCTGGGGGCCATTCAGATCATCGTGCACGTGATCTACTTCCTGCATGTCACGGTGAAGGCCGAAGCAGGGTGGCAGGTCATGTCGCTGGTCTTTACCGGCATACTCCTTTTGATCGTTCTGGTCGGTTCGATCTGGGTGATGACGCACCTGAACAACAACATGATGCCCGCACACGACCAGATCGAACGTGTGCGCGCGGTGAAGTGAGCGGCACCCGACGCCCGGTCTGGGTCGATGTGACGATACTGGTGCTGGCAGCCGTGATGTTTGCCAGCATGATCGCCCTGGGCAACTGGCAGATGCGCCGATTGGCGTGGAAGCTGGACCTGATCGAAAACGTCGAAACCCGCGCCTATGGCGATCCGGTGCCCGCCCCAAAAGGTGCCGCACCGGAATACTTGCGGGTCTTTGCCACGGGCACCTTTGCCCATGATCAAAGCTTGCGGATCAAGGCCGTCACAGACCTCGGCCCCGGCTACTGGATCATGACACCTCTTGCAGGCGACGACGCCACTGTCTGGGTTAACCGCGGCTTTGTGCCGAACGGGCTGGACCAAGCGGCCTGGGACACGCCCAAAGGCCCTCTCGGGGTGACCGGCCTGGTACGGCTGGATCAACCGGGTGGCACATTGTTGGAAAGCAATCAGCCCGAAACGGGACGCTGGGTCTCGGCCGACCTGACCGAGATGAGCCGTGCCGCGGGCCTCGAAAATGCGCAAACCGCATATTTCATAGATGCCGAAGCCTCTGCCACAGATCGCGGCTGGCCACGCGGCGGGCTCACCCGCCTGACTTTCCGCAACACCCATCTGGCCTATGCCCTGACCTGGTACGCGATGGCCGCCCTGTTCCTTGTCGCCATGGGATATGTCGTTCGCGCGCGGTTCAAGGCAACCGATTGAGCCGTCCGCTTGCCACGCTTCCACTGGCATTAGGTCACATTTCAGGGCTCTTTGCAGGAAAACCGACGATTTCCGATGTGAAACAAGTTCTCCATTTTTGGCCTTGTAAACCCAATGTTTGCACGGCTATACGCGTCGGTGGAGACGTGGCCGAGTGGTCGAAGGCGCTCCCCTGCTAAGGGAGTAAACCGCAAGGTTTCGAGGGTTCGAATCCCTTCGTCTCCGCCACCTAAACCCCTGAAAAGACTAATTTTTTCACTTGGGTTTAGGGGTCAAAAGAGAGGAACCTTTTAAGGTTTTTTGATGCGTTTTAGTGTGAATTGATTGTGACTGCACGGATTGCCCGTGCAAAATCCGTGCAGTCGGTTTCCGCTATGTTCTGGTCACATGCGCCGAATCGTCCGGTCTAAAAGTGGCG
Source organism: Pseudosulfitobacter pseudonitzschiae (assembly GCF_900129395.1). Lineage (GTDB taxonomy): Bacteria > Pseudomonadota > Alphaproteobacteria > Rhodobacterales > Rhodobacteraceae > Pseudosulfitobacter > Pseudosulfitobacter pseudonitzschiae. Next base: position 104,014 of record NZ_FQVP01000008.1, on the reverse strand, counting down.
CTCGCAAGCATCCGAAATCACCCAATCATCAAGAATGCGGTCGATCATCTTGGCAACCTCACCCGGCAAGGCGTCTGCCGGGCCGTTGTTATCAATGATCCACCCCGCATCCGACGCGCTCAGCTCTATTGAGCCAGCAGGCTCAGGCGGCAAGCGCCGTGAGGCATCCACCCAAACCACAAGATCAAAGATTTCACGGGACCGCTCAAACTCATCACGCGAGCGCATCCCCGTGTAAATGTCATGACCCACAAGAATTTGCTCAGCGAGCATAGGGCCAGGGCGCAGATTGTAAGCCCGGATCGCATGAAACCAGAGATCGCGGTGCGCGTGCCGATCCTCATAGGCCGCGCGCCAATTTGGATAGAGATCAGACACAAGCGGAAAGACAGCCTTTTGCGCCGCAAATTCAGAGCTGGAACAACTGCGCAAGCCGTAGTTGTCGCGCAGGATGTCGCCCACACTATCCTTGCCATGCCGACCGTGACCGATGATCAACAGGCGCATAGCGCCCGTAAGTGAAACGCTATGCCCTGACATCAGAAACACCCCGCAAAATTTCATTGAATTGATCGACAACGCCCAGCTCGCGCGCGAGCTGGCGCAACCGCTTGAGCAAGGCCCGCCACGCCGCCGAGCGGCGCACATATGCAGGCGCATGATGCAAGGCCCACAGATAGGCGTCAAAGCCATCAGCGAGCCGCAAAATCTTTGCCTCATAGGGCATCAGATCAACAGCCTCAAAACCGAGGGCGGCAATCGCACCAGCCTCAAGATCAGAAATGCCCGCGTATAGCTCCGGGCTCGACCTCTTGACCGGCCCCGGAATGTCACCCGTTGCAAACTCGCCCAAGTCATGAGTGAGCGCCGCCTTCAAAAGCTCAGCTCGCGGATATGGCCAAAACTGCAAGATCAGGATCGCCACGCGGGCAGAGTGCCCATCAACGCGATCACCAGAGCCCGCAAGGTGCCGGTGCGCGTGCCATCGCAGGACAGCGCCCGCGTGCCACGCTGAGGGCGCGCTCACGGCCTCACGCAGAGGCCAGCACCACAGGCGCAAGGCTTGCCCCCAGACGTGCGCCACGATCCGCGCAATCACGCTGGACAGATAGCCGGACAGGGCACTAACAGCCGCCGCGCCGATCATGCCCGCCACCGGGCATCAGGGGTTTGCGTGATCAGAGTGCGCTTACCGTTTGCGTATGTGACAACATGGGACCGCTGCCAGCTTGACGGGCTATTATTATAGCCCTGATCAAGATCGCCAGACATCCCGGCGATATAGACGCCATCCAGGATTTGCGGCGAGTGCTTATCAGCAATCGTGAGTCGCGTGCCCATCTTAGCAAGGCCAACCGCCGTGCCGCGCGAACCGTTCGGCCCCTGATGCCCGTGCATCCCGCATTCAATGCCACCGCTATCCTGACAGATCACGAAAGAGCCGCCAATTGGCACAAAGTCGATGCCCTCAAGCTCACGGGCATCCTCATTCTTGAGCGCCCAACGGCAAAGGTTGAACCCCTCAACGCCCTCGCGGATCGCTCGCAAAAGGGAAAGGTTGCACTCATGCCAATATTCGGAATTTGGCGTATCCATGCGGTCACCATCGCGCCGCGCCCATTGCATCAGCCGATCATCATGGTTGCTCTCGACCATGACCGTGCGGCAGGTATCCCGCTCAATGGCGCGCAGAAACTTTGCGCCCTCGCGCACCTGCCAACGGATGCCAGAGTGCCCGGCGGCACTCATCCGGGCGCGGTGTATTGGATCGCCATCAACGTGACGCGATGCCATTTCAAAGGACATCAAGTCGTGAATGAATTGGTATTCAGGCCGCAGGACATCCATCAGAGAACCGCAATGCCGCCCCCAAAGAGCGTCAAAGACATCATCCGCAAGGCTTGGGATATGGATGTCGCCAAAGGTGACCGCCTTTACGCGGTTTCCCGAACTGATGCGCCCGGCGCGCACGATCACATCCAAATCCTGAAACGCGCCATCAGAGGTTGCCGAGATTTGGCGCAGCCATGCCCCGCCGCTATCATCAGCCTCAACAACGGTCGCGCCTAGAACGTGGTGAAACTCAGCCTTGAGACCGGCTTTTTTCTTGACGTAGTTTGGCAGCGTGCAAGCACCCGTTGTCATGACCGATGGCACGAATTTGCCGGGCATGGCGGGCACACTTTCAAAGGCAAGCTTTGCGTGTGGAAAAACAGCCGTGCGCCCTTGGGCGTAGGTTGTTAGGCCGCTCAGTGGGCGCACCGCCGTTGGCAGGGTATTCATTTCAGCGCAGAACAACACCGGGCCGCAATCCATCGGATCGAAACGCAAATGCGGCAACACCTCGCGCGCAAACTGCGCGGTGCGCGTCTGGTGATCGGTGTAAAGTGCGTGATTGTAGGTGAACCCGCCAACGACAACCTCAGCGCCAATGTGCCGGGCATAGGCTTGCAGGTTAGACCAAAAACGCAAATGCACATCCGTATCATCTTGCGCCGATGTCAGAAGCCAGCGCCGCACCTCACCCTTGCGGATCGCGGCAGCGGGTGCGCCAGGGCGAGCGAACAACCCCCAATCAGGCAAAAAGTGATCCCCACCGCGCGCATGAGCCGCCGCCTGCGTTTCAAGGAATGCACGCACCATGCGCTCAGTCGTTTGATAGCCGGTTTCGGTGAGCCGCCGCGCCGCCTCCGAAACGCTCGACCCCTTGCCGCCCATCGGCTTGCGGAACGGGTCGAAACCATCCCGCAAGGATGCCTCAAGAGCATCCTTGATCCGCTGCGCGCGAGCGGGGTCCTGCGCGCCGGTTTTGCGTTGACTTTTCATTTTGGGTTTACCCTTTATCTCGCTTCAAGCGGCGGATGCGGTCATAGTGCTGAGAGGCATCCGTGAGCGCCTGAATGATCAATTTATTGCGCGGCGCGGCGTCGATTTCCGCCGCCAGCTCGCGCTTAAACTCAGCCGTATATTCCGGCGGTGCAGGCACCGCTGAGGCGTCAAAGACAGCCCGGCCCGGCTCGCCGCAGGCACTCAAGAAACTCAGAGCCACTAGGGCGAGGCCCCGGCGCAGATCGAATGATTGCATCTTTCACCTCTTGGGATTGTTGTGCGTCCAGCTCGCGGCGCACATCAGCCGCCGCGTCGGCGCGCTCGCGCGCCACAAAGGCCACCACAGCGCCGCAAAGCGCGAACGCGAAGGCAGCAACCCAAAGCGCCCGCCGCAACGCAGGGCGGACGCACAGGGCGCGCAGGGCGGCTATTGCCGCGCTGATCATTTGCCGACCGGGCGGCTGAGCCCCGCCGCGATCAGCGATCCCGTGCAAAGGCTATGCTCAGATTTGCGCCGATTGACCAAACCATTGATCACCCGCCCCCCGGCCCGGTTCCACCGCAACAGCTCATCGCAGGCACCGAAAAGATCGCCCGCATTCGCCTTGCGCACCGCCGTTGACCGGCAAGCCGCGCCGGTGCCGACGTTGTAAGACCAGCTCAGGAACGCGACCGCCGCACCCTCAGGCAACGGGGCCTTGAGGCACTTGCCGAGGCCAACGGCGTAGGATCGCAATTCCTCATCAAGCATCGCATCGCATTGCGCTTTGGTATAGCTATCGCCCCGGCTCACGCCCTTGGTTTCGCCGTAGCAAACCGTCCAAACGCCGATCACATCTTGATAGGCTTGCGTGCGCAAACCCTCCCATTGTCCGACGAAAGAGGCCGATGCAATCGCCACGGCCACAACGCTCGCGGCCAGGGTGCGCTTACGCACCCGCATCGCGCCGCTTTCATCAGAGCAAAACCGGCGCACGACACCGGAAACAGCAACTTGCCGGATCACGCGAGCAAATACACCCAAGGCGCTCACCAGAGAGGCAATGCCCGCAAAAACAAGCGGGTGCAGCCCAAGCATACGCGCATCGACCAGATCAAAGAACGCAGACAAGCCCGACAGGATAGCGGCGAGAACCATCAGGCGCACCGACCAAGAGAACCGCAGAACGGCCCGCACGTTTTCAACGTATTTCATGATTTCATTCCTCAAAAAAAAGGCCCGCTCGAAAGCGGGCCAAGGTGACGGCGCGCACCGGCGCAAACCGTTTAGGGACATTCAAACCTTATAAGGTTAAGATACGTCACAAATCAAGCCAAAACAGGGATCACCAGATTAGCGCGCAGGCGTCAAATTTCCGCAATCAACACCGCGCGGCCCGTATAGTCGATCACCTCAGTAGCAATGTTGCGAGGGTTCTGGATTAAGAACCGATAGATTTCCTCAGTTTCATATCCAAAACTAATGACCGACACGAACCCTTGCGCGCGCGCCTCCGATAGACAAACCTCATTCATTCTTGCCCAAATGCTTTCGCCCCGGCGCGACTTGTCCACCCAAATAAAAGACCACAAGATTGACCTATCCGGGGCCGCGCCGATCTTTTCCGCATAGCCAGTTGCCACGCTCGACTTTCCAACCGGAAAGAAAATGACTGACCCGAGAACCTTGCGGCCATCAACCGCAAGCACGCAATGAGCGTCAAGATCGACATAGTGGCGCAACTCAGCAAGCGCATCCTCCAACCTTCGGGAACCTTGCAGCTCGCACATGCGGCTGAAAAAAAGACGCATTTCCCGCAGCGGACGACTAACAATATTCACCTGTAACCCTCCAAGGTCAGGCGAAGAAAGCCAAGAGCGCTTTCAATTTCGGCTCTTGTAGATGCCTCATCAACCGTGGCATTTGCGTTGATACGCACCCCCTCAAGGGACGAGCCAACCGCGCGCCAATGCACAGAGAGGTTTAGAAACATCTGCGCCACCTCATAGGCCGTCATGCCGGTTGCGTTCATTTCCTGAAAAATGAAAGGGTATGGCGCGAGATCGGAAGGCTCAGGCACAGCCGCTAAAAAGCTATTCGCCTCGCGCTCCTTTTCCGCGTAAATCATTTGTTGCCCGGCGATATCAGTGATGAACAGCAATCTTACAGCGCCGATAAGCTGATTGATATCCTGAATTGCCTGCGCCTTGTGTGCCGCAAGCTCTTTTTGCTTACTCTCCGCAGATCGGTGAAGGATCATTTCACAAACTCCAATTGGACCGGCACAAAGGGCAATGGCGGCTCAATATCGACAACATAGCTACCGGGGTCCGGCAGCGTCAAAACGTGCGCCACCAAGCCCCCATCAGTTACCGCTTGCCAAAGAACCTCATCACTCACCCTGTCCACAACACGCAACCGCGTGCCGACCGGGCCAGACGGAAGCGACAAGCTATCCCCATCAAGCACAGGCGCGGCAATGGCGGGCCGAGGGACTAGCCCGGCCTCACCATCGACATGCATCAGCAACAGGTCAGCAAGCCCAACCCTATCAACCACAACAGCCCCGACAGGGGGCACGCCGAAACCCGCCCCCTCAACAAACCCATCTTGATCAATGATTGCGTAATGTTTCATCGTGCAATTGCCTTTCCGATAAGGGCCACGTCTTTGATATTTGGCTGCGTAAAGGCGCTACCACCCCAATAGCTAGGATTGCTAGGCTGGCTTATTTCGTTGTGAGCAATCAGCACATCAAGCTCAACATCGTCATAATTGCCCAAAAGCACCTCAGTCGCAGTGTGCGTCTGCCAAGTTGTGAAGGATGCCGACCAGCCACTTTGGGAATAATTCACCCAAGCGCCCCAGACCCCGGCAATCTTGAGCCGGTAACGGAAAATCACACTAGTGCGATCCGTGTAGTAGGTTGTGATGTCACCCTTACCCCCGGAATACACTGAGCGCGACTCATAGTGGCGGTAGCTCGCAGCCCATGCCAGCGTCCAAAAATTATCTTGCGTCCACACACCCAAGCTATTTGCGGTTGCTCTCTCAAAATGCAGTTTGACCACCGGCGTTGCATAAAGCAAAAGCGCCGAGCCATCAGACACCGAACCAACAACCAGATCACTGCGCGAGATCAGGTTTGTAAAGGCGGCATTGCCCTCCTTGGTGATTGCCCACCCCTGAGAACCAGGATCAGTGATCGCGCCCGACCCGTTGATTGCGCCGTTGAAGGTGCTTGACCTCAAAGTGCCGCCAAACACCGCCAGACCCGCCGCCGCGAAAGACGAAACACTAACGTGCGCCGCCGTCACAGACCCATCAAGCAAGATCGAAGCGGCCGAGATTTTGGCAATCGAAACCGACCCCTCAGAGCCATCAGCGGCGATCAGCTCCAATAAGGAAACCTCATCACCCGCTTGCGCCTTGATTAAGTACCCCGCCGATGCATTGCCTTCCAGGTCAGCAATGGCCGTACCCTGAGCGGTGACAACAGACGGAACCCCATTCGCCATAACGCCCAACTCTGTCAGCATCGTGCCGAATATAGTGCCGTTGGTGAAATTCGCTTCGAGACCGAGGATGTCGGTGATGTTGCCTTGAAGGTTCGAAATATCGACGCTTAGATCGGTTGTGGCCGCAGCAATGGCGCTGTCTGTAGCGGCCTTGGTGTAATGGTTAACAGCCAGATCAGCGGCAACATCTGCCACATCATCCTGTATTTGCTCCTGCGCCAATTCCTCCGCCGTCGCCACGCGGATATTGACGCGGTGAAACTTGATATTCTTTGCGGCCATCGCCGGAAAGCCATTCCAGTTCGCAAAAGCGTGGAAAACGTGAAGATCGAAGGTGCCAGTAAAAGCACTAGGACGCTTTAGCAGAACCCGCGCCGTTGCCCTCTGACCCAAGACGACCGGTCCAGACAGACAATCTTGCATCTCCTTGAACGAGGCCCAAGTTTGACCCCCGGTGTTCTTCCAAGCCAGATATAGACCGGCCCCGGTCAGTGTCCCGCTGACCAGCGTGAAATCACACTCTACAACATACCCAAGAGCGTTTCTTTGTCCGCTCCACGCACCTGTACCTGTGCCGGAAGCCAAGCCATCGCGCTGTACGGCGGTCAAATCGAACCCCCAGGTTTCACCCTCGTCAAAGATTTCGTTGGCTGCCTTGGTCAATACCCCCTCTGCCGCATATCGATTCCAGCCAAGGGCGTCCGTCAAGAATTGGTCAATCAGAACGCCTTGAGATTTTGAGAACGCGGAACTCAGCGAGAGGCGGGCCGCAGCGATGGCGCTCTCCGTGTCAACCTTTGTCAGATAATCGCTGGTCAGCGTTGCCGACACCTGCCCAATATCATCAGCGTTTCCGTCGATCCCCGCCTGCAACAGCGTCTGCACGGCGGCGATGGCGCTTTCCGTGTCAGCCTTGGTCAGATATTCGCTGGTCAGGGTTGCTGAAATCGAACCAATATCGTCCGCGTTGTCGTCGATCCCCGCCTGCAACAGCGTCTGCATGGCCGCAATGGCCCCGTTCACGCCCTCGCTGGTCAGGTACTGCGTCTCAAGGGTGGCCTTCACAGAGTCGGCCTTGGAAATGCCGGTGACCTCGCGCACCGCCAGCATGGAAATCTTGACCGTCGCGTCCGAATTATTCCCACCATTCACACGATAGTGCGGGCGAAACACCGCCGTGCCGGTCGGCATGTTAATTCCGGCCGATCCCGCAGGGTAGGCGGCGGAACCCTCACCCGCAACAATCATTGTTAGGTGAAAAACGCCGTCCGCTACACTGACATCATCCAGCTTGAATTGGAAATTGGTCAGCAATGCGACGCCAGAACTGTCCCAAGTGCTAATGCCCAGGTAGTGAAAGATCGGCCCCTTGGTGCCGTCATTGGTGACACGGCCTTTAACCTCGATTTCATAGACGCGATCACTCTGGACCTCGACTATTCCTTTGGTTGCGACGTTCTTGTTACTTGCGCTCAATTCGATGGCATTGGCCGACAGCGCCGCATCGTAGGAAATCGGGTAAGGGGTGTTGGCGGCCTGAGGCGCAAGCGCTCCGCTTGCTTCCTGCCAATACTGTGCGCCACCACCGAACCCACTCGGCAGCAAGCCGGTGACTTGACTGACGATAGAGGACACGTCCGCGCCCATGGCGTCTATGGCCGTATCCACCCCGTCAAAGGCGTCAGACAGCTTTCCCACAAAGCCGTCCACCAGCGCGTCGTGGTCCCCGCGTACCTCATCGGCGTTTTTCAGAGTGTCCTGTACCGGACCATCCAAATCGTCCACACCAAGATACACGCCGTTCGTAGAAACCAAAACCGAAGGCGTCCACGAAACAGCGCGCGGCGATGCCGGGATATATTTTGCGCGAACCTCGTAAATGGTAGCGGGCAGAAGCCCAGAAACCACAGGCAAAACACCCACCTCAAAGGCGCGAGTTTCGACCTGGGCAACAACCTCATGAGTTGTCGCAACACTCACCTCAAACAGAATGCCCGCAACATCATCAACGCCGCCATCCCAACGCATAAGCAAGCCAGGGCGGCGGGCTGCGCCCGTACCATCCCCGACATCAGCCGCGATAGGATCGAAACCAACGACACTTTGCGCAGACGGCAGCACCGGCGGCAACGGCGAGGGCGTAACCGGGACGAAATCAGAAGCATGATCCCAATTCCCATGATCCGCCGGATCAACCTCAGTTACATCAACGATCAAATCGCAATTGGGCAGATCAATAATGCCATCAACCCGGAATTGCTTTGCCTCGTATCCGTTGCGCGCGCTTGTCCACGTCACGACATCGCCGGGCTCAATGAGCCGGAAACGCGCGGGCAGAGTGTGCGTATGCCGACGCGCCCGGCGCGCCGCAGCAAGCTCGCCCACAAGCAAGCGCTGAGCCTGAGCCGGGAAAGGCACAAAAGGCAGTTGAACATCAGCCATCAGGCGGCGTCCGCCATCCTCAACCTCAAATGCAGGGTTGTAGAGCGGCGGTGTTGAACGCATCACATATCCCTCATCGGGCGAGGGGTAAGAGGCGATCACGCCGTTGACCGTATCGCTCAAGCCATAGAAAGGCGTGAACGATTGCGGCGAGAGGCTTACAATATCCAAATCAGTGAAGTGAGCAACAGGCGCATCAGGGCCACCAACATAGATTTTGAAGATCCCGCCCACTTCACTCATGCGCCCGGCGCAAGCCGTCAAAAGCGCCTCGAACGCCGCGCCAATTTCACTATTCACAGTGATCTCACCGGCAGCGCGATAAATCGGCTCAAGCCCGTCCTCACCCTGAATTTCCGCACGGCACTTCTCGACCTGAGAAATCCAATGCGCGGCAGGCAAGCGCGCGGCAGTCAAGCCTTGCAGGCCATAGAACCAGCTAGCCGCACGGGAACCCGCCTCAAACCCAGCAGAGTAGAGCGCCACACCATCGCGGGCATCCGTGGCACCCGCACCAATCTCAATCTCAAGGATCGGATCGCTGAGCCCGGAAATGTCAAAATCAGACACCACAACCACAACGCCCGACGCACCGCCACGGATGAGCGGTTGCCCCCCGTTTTCGCCCTTGCCTGACGCCTGAATATACTTTTGCCCCTCAGCACCATCGCCAAACGGCGAGCGAGGCGAAACCCCGCCGTTATGATCCAAGGCGCTACGCGCCGCACCGCCGCTGGCGGTCCAAACCTGCACCACGGCAGCGCCATCCTTGAGGGTCGCCACAGTGTCGGTGCCCGCCTCGTCTGTCATGCCGCCACCGCCGCCGCCAATAAGCTCTAGAGACAGCGTAGAAACGCCAGACCCGAGAGAAACGCGCCCGGCAGCCTCAAAGCCACCGCCGAGCGCCGGGGAACCATAGCGGAAGCCACGGGCCAGGTTGTAAGCCTGCACAGCGGGCAGGGCGTCACCGTCACCACCCCACGTTGCGGGCTCATCCCAACGCTGCAAGCCAACGCCGCCCTGCGAGCCGTCCTTGCTGATGTCATAAAGCTTGACACCATCAAGAACGAATTTTGAACGCGGAAACCCCGTGAAAATCTCTTGGTTAACCCGGAACGTGACCACCACATAAGCCACACCAAATCCGATGCGGGAAGGCGAATAAACGCGCGGCGCGGTTTGGCTCACTGTGCCCGTGAGAAATTCATCAGCCGCCGTTTGGTTGCCATCGTGAAACCGCAACCAAGCATGATCTTTCCCGTTCTCACGGTACTCAACAGCGGCAAGCCCCTTTTCGTCACCAGTATCCTCAAGAGACACGGCGCGGCCTTCAATGAACCAACGGCGCAAACCGGCAACCGGCAGATCGCTCAGCGCAATCACCTGAGTGTAATAGGCGTTTGGCGTGCCACCAACATCACCCCATTCAGAATGCCACGCCAGCGAGCCCGCCGATAGCGAGGGACCCAACACAAAGGAACGCGGCACCGATCCGCCGGTTTGAATGCTGCCCTGAATGGAAAAGGGCTCAGCCTGAGGCTTGCCAGCAAAGGCCCGCGCCAAAGCCGAAACACCCAATTGCACAGCCGCACGCAGCAAAAAGTTGCCAATCGCAAAAGAGCCAAGCGCGCCCAGGCCAATCGTCCAGCTTGAAATTGCGGTGATGGCGGCAGCAATTGCGGTAAAGATAGCCATGAGATCAACCCACCAATTTTAGGAACTTGTTTTCAGATAGAGCAAAACCCGCGCCGCCGAAAAATCGGGCAACACGGGGATCATTGAGGCCAGACAGACCGGCGGCTGCACATCCCTCAGCGAGCGCCCACGCCTCATAGCCCGCGAGCATACGGCGCGAGGCGCGCCCCCGGTGCATCGGATCGACCCAAAAAACCAATTCTTGAGCAATGCGAACCGGGGAAAGCGGCGAGATCGCCGTTGAAGCCGCTAAAACGCCCCGTACAGCGCCGCCAACCTCAAGGATGAGGCAGAGCTTGCGCGGGTCCTCAATGTAGTCCTGAGCGGCGCGAGAGGCGTGCGCAGGATCAAAATCAAACGGGATGCCCGATGCTGCATGAAAGTCACGACAGAGGGACAACACCGCAAACCGCTCATCAGGCCGCGCAGGGCGCACAATGGCGGCGCAGCTCATGCGCCAGCAGCATCGCGCACAGTGCCGCGCTTACCCCAAAAAATCACCAGATCGCCGCAGCTTGTGACATCCTTGTAAAAATCATCACCGGGCGAGCGCACTTGCTGGCTTTCATGGCTGCGCAGATCAGGGTTGCCGCGTGTCAGCTCTTGAGCGCTGGACATGCACTTGATCGAAATGCTGCCCTCGCCACCCTCAGCGGGCGTTTCAACCGGCGCGCCATCGACAAAGCCGACGAAACGCGAGGCGGCAGGTTCAACCATGCGCCAAGTATCGGGGTCGAACTCACCGCGATAAATCTCAACCTTTGCCTGCCGGATGTCATAGAGGCGCAACAGCTCATTGATACGATCATCAAGTTGCGAGAATTTCACCTCAACCTCTTGCACCGTGAGGTTTGACACCATCGGGATCGGATCAATGGCGATGAGCGCGCCCACCCCCTTAAAATCATAGGTGACCGGCAACCCGGTATCCGCATCCATTACTTGCGCGCTTACATCCCCCACATCAGACCAAAAGCCCTCAGTGATCGGCGCGCCGGTTGCGCGCACGCGCCCGGTGATCCGCATGAAATCGCGCACGACAAGCGTTTGAGCCTCAAGCAATGCTTGAGTGCTTACAGGAATAACCCGCATTTTTCTCACCTCTGAATTGTAGGGAAACCTTAGAAGATTTGTACCGCCGAAAAGCTCACCGATGAGGCCACCAGATCACGCAGAGAGGGCGGCGATTGACCGGGCTCAAGGATCATTTCGCAAGGCGCACGGTTAACCGTCACAGCCGCGCCAACCGTTACGCCAGGGCGAAGCGCAGGGAACACCGAAAACTTTTTGGCCGAACCCGCACCAACAATATTTTGCGCCGCTTGGATCATGTGCAACGCCCGGCTTGGCCGGGGGCCATACTCAAACGAAATATAATCACCAGGACGCAGCGAAAGCCCGCCAGCGGCGGCGCTGAGCTGGATAGAGAACGCATCAGCGGGGTAAAGAGCAGAAACCGAGATTGCACCGGCGTACCCGCCCGGATGCGCCGCCGGAAACGGGCGGCGGACATCATAGGCAAGGAATGAGCCCGCCGAGCCGTTAAGGGTGATCAGCGCCGCCTCAATAGCAGCAGCATCACCCCTCAAAGCTGGCGCCGTGGTGAAGCTCGCACGCCAAAGCGCCGGGCCTAAATCCTTGGCTTGAGTTGAGCCGCCAACTGTGCGACTCAGCTCTTGCCGGTGCATCGGCCAAAATGTTGCATCCGCCACCTTGCAGAGATCAAAGAGATCAGCGCGAGGGTAAATCATGGCAATTTCCTTCCTGACTGAGCCTTTAGAACCGCTTGCTGCACCTTGCCGTTGAATTGGGCAGCATCGGCATTCAGCCGATGCTCAAGCTCTTGCACCGCCGCAAGCGAGGCACCGCGCGCGTCGATCTTTGGCGCATAGGTGAAGCTCATGCCACCACCACCACCGCCGAGCTTGCTATTGGGGATTACCTGCGCACCCATTGGCAGGTTGACCAACTCAGGGCCTTTTTCACCAACCCACGACAAACCACCGCGCCAATTGTCAGTGCCAAGTGCATTTTTTCCGATCAACGGGCCGTCAAACCAATCAGAGCCACCAAGGAACCGCGAAATCCCGTTGATCGCCGTCATTTTGAGGGCTTCAATAATGAAGGATTTCAGCGCATCCGTGCCCTGATCAATGTTGTCGATCAGGCTTGAGAATGCACTTTCCCACCCCTGCTTGACCTCATCGCTCGCATCTTTGGCCTTTTTGGCTTCCTTGCTCAGACCGCGCACACCCTTAGCAGCGGCACCCGCATTTGCCGGAACCTCTTTGAACTTTTCGTTCACCTGAGACAGCCGCAAATTGTACTCATCTTGCGTGATAACGCCCTCATCCAGCGCTTGCTTAAGCAATTTCTGCGCCGCCGTGAGCTGATCCAGCCGCGCCTTTGCGGGGTCAATCGTCGTGATGAGGTTTTCAAGGTTTTCGTTCAGCTTGCCCAGCGAAAGCGGGTCAGAACCACCACCACCGGAACCATCTGGATCAGCCGGCACATTTGATGGCGCGCCGGTGCCCTGCGTTGGATATTGGCTGCGCTTGAACCCCTCAAGCGTCTTTTGATAACGCTCAAGCTGCGCCTCAGCCGCAGTCAATTGAGCCTCAGCCGCAGCGGTGTTTTCAGCCATCGCCTCAGCATAACCGGAGTTGCCCCCAGCAGTCAGAGGGTTCTGATCCAAGAGGGCATTCCCCGCCGTTTGCTTGGCACGGGCGAGGGCAAGCTCAGCCTTTGCCGCCTCAAGCGCTGCGCGGCCCTGATCAATGTGAGTTGCAATCAATTGCTCACCCGAAGCCACCGCCGCAGCGTTGCTGCGATCAACCACCGCAAGCGCCGCTTGAAGGTCGCGGTAAGCCTTATCAGCCAGCTCAGCGGCAGTCTGACTTTCACCAAATCGGGTTGACAGCAGGAAAATGCCGCCAGCCACCGCCGCGATTGCCAGACCGATCGGACCGCTGAAAAAGGCCATAGCAGCGCCAAGGCCGACCATTGCAATACCGGCGATCTCAGCGTTGTCAGCCAGCACCACCATAAAATTTGCAAGGCCCGAAACAGCGTTTGCGATTGTCACGCCAAAAAGCGTTGCAGCCTCCAAAAATTCCGGGCTCATGATTGTCGTTGCGAGGTTGGAAAATGCGCCAACGAGGCTTTCAACAACCCCTTGCAGCGGCCCGCCCGCCTGATTAGCCGCTTGGAAGTTGAGCGCCAAATCATGCAGAACCGGGGCAAGCCCGACAGCGAGCTTGTTGCGCATCCCTTCAAACACAAAAGCGATGCGGCTCATTGCATCGTTAGCCGCCTCGACCCCGGCAGCCATTTCACCGGACATGCTCAGTCCAAACTTTGAAACCTCGCCGCGAGCAGCTTGGATCGCGCCAGAGCCCTGCAAGAGCGCAAGCGAAACCTCATTTGAACGAACACCAAATTCACGCATTATCCCGGCGGCGTCCTGCGCCGAGAGGCCCATTTCGTTGATCTTGTCAGCGATTGCCCCGAACCGCTCATCAACGTCCATTTTCATCAGCTCGCGAGCGTCAAGGCCAAGCATTTTGAGCGCGTCATGCGCGGGGCCACTGCCCTCACGCGCCGCCTCAGAGAGCCGTTTGCCCATCATCTGCACAGCGCCATTCATTTCGCTTACGGCAACACCGGCATCAGAGCCCGCGATTTGCAGGGCGCGCAGCCCGTCAATGGTGCCATCAACAGAGCGGGCCATTTTGGCCTGCGCATCGACCGCCTCAAGCCCGCCCTTAGTCATGGCAATAAGCCCGGCAGAGGCGGCAGCAAAGGCCGCACCAGCAGCAACGCCGGATACCTGTGCAACACGGCTCAACCCGCTCATCAGCGCCTTGGCCCGGCCAATACCGCGCGCAAGGTCCTTAGTATCTGCGCCGATGGATACCTTAAGGTTTCCGATATTCTGAGCCGCCATCAGCCTTGCCCCCTTTTTTCGCGCACAGGCGCGAGCTGCGCCGGATCACCACCCCAAGCGAGAAACAGTTGATCAATGCTGATCTCTTGTTGTTCGATTGTCTGAGGGACCGGCTTTTCTTGTTTTGCGAACATGCTGCTAAGATCAGGCAGCTTTGTTTGACGCGAGAGCGCTGCGACATGCCAAGCGAGCCACGCCCGGCCATCTTGCTCAGCGGTAAGTCGGCGGCGCGCGCCCTCAAGGCGCGCGACCACCTCACGGGGCGTGATCCGCCAAAACCCCTCAGGATCAAGGCCGTGCGCTACATAAACGCGATGCAGCTCAAGCCAGTCCCACGCAACACGCTCGCCGCTTACTTTCCCGAGGTATCGCCCTCAGCATCAGGAAACGCCGCCAAGATGGCCTGCGTCATGATGCGGTCATGATCGCCGCGCAGCTCATCAATAAGAGCGCCCGCCTCTGCAATCGTTGCACCGGGGCGCTCATCCAGCATCAAGGCCCAAAACATGAGCCGCAAATCTTTCATGCGGACCTTTTTGCCGGGCATGAATTTCTCAAGAAACTCATCAATCCCCTGATCCGTGGCGTCCTCAAGCTCGCAAATCGAATTTGTGGAAAGGACCAGGTTGATCTTTTCGCCCTGAAATTTAGCGGCGATTTGGCCGCGCACTTTGTTCGCCATGAGAGCGCCCCTTTTGGGTTTGAATATTGATTAAAGGTGACTGCGCGCCGCGCTTACGCGGCAGACAGCGTAGGCTTCCCGGATGGCTTCACCGTGAACTCACCGGCCATCGTGGTTGTCGAAGGATCGCCAGGTTTCCAGCTTTGCGCGATGCCGCTGAAATCGAACTTCACGCCATTGGGAAACGTGATGCGGAAATCACCCTTGCCCGCAATCATCGCCGCATAAAGCGGATCAGCCGCCGAGGCGTTGTAGTTGAAGGCAATGGTTGCCGGGTCCGTGTCCAGCAAACCGGCGATGTATTCGCGGAAATCATCCGGGCTTTCCAAATGGGTTGCGTCGATTGTTTCGCGCGTGATGCCGGGCGAGGTGATAGATGTGACCTCAAAGCCAACTTTGGCATAGGTCACAGACCCCCCATCGAAACCATCGCCAATGGAAAAAGTCGCTTTCATGCCGATAACGGCGCTCGTTACGGTCATAGCCGGAACTCCAATTTTTTCAGAGATTAAAGGGATGGATCATCAGGCGTGACACCAAAGATGATCTCGAATTTCATCACCCGCGTGCCGATGATCAACGCCCCCTGACTTTGGGCGATCTCAGCGGATTGCAGCCGATTTGATCGGGCGAGGCCAAAGCCACCAGCCGCAATCATGGTTTGCTCAACGGCAAGCTGCATATCGTCCAACTGATCCATTGGATCACCGGAGCCGCGCGCCATCAAAACAACATCAAGGAAAAGCTGACGCGTGACCTCACTCAAAGCCTCATGAGATAGGGCCTCACCCGACGCAAAGACGTAAAGCGCAGGCAGCTTATCATCAGGCACCACCCAACCGGCAGGCGGTGTTTTCAGCATCGCCACCGGCACCGCACCACCGCCAGGATCAACAGTGATCTCAGCGGCAGTGAGGGCGGCTTTGAAGCGGTGCCGGATTTCTTTTGCGACCAGGGTTGCACTCATTGGACATCCTCAAGCTGCGCCGTCACCAGAGCATCAGAGGCCGGGCTTGGGCTTTCCTCAAGAAACAGAAAGCGGTAAATCCGCCCGTCCTTGGGATCGACAAGATCACCCTCAGCCAGATCGGCCAGCTCAGGGCGCGAGGCGCGCAGGACCGGCACCAGCGTTTCAATCTCTGCACCATTAAGCCCATCGACCCGGCGCGGCACACGCCGGAACACCGCAGACACGTCACGCGCCTGAGGTGTTCCATAGTGCAGGGTGACGGTGCCGCCAAAGGCCCGCGCGAGCGAACCGGCGACACCACGAAAGGGACCCTGCATTAGATCAGGGCAACCAAACCCTCAGCCGAGGGATCGGCGGCGGCGGCGACAGCAAAGCCGATGTGCGTGTTGCCACTGGCCACCGTGGTGCATTCCCTGTTCGCGTCGTTCCAGAACACCTTTGCACCAACAACCCACGCCTGCGCGCCAAGTTTTTGGTGAGAATATACGCCCGTGCGCGCAATGGTCACCAGCTCACCGGCCAGAGCTTTCCCCGTCGCAAAGCCAAACATTGCGCCCACAAGAACGCCCGCGCCAGGTTCGACATCATACGGGGCAGGAACGGTAAGGTTTTTACCTTCTTGAATGTAATTTTTCATCATTTTTCCCTTTCAGGGTTCAGGTTGAAAGTGTCAGCTCAATCGAAAGTGAACACCCCGAAGGGTGCTCAAAGCCTTATAGGGTTAAGCCAGGACGCGCTTAGCCCCGGCGGTACGCCCCGCGATACTCGACAGGCGCGGCGGCAAAGATATGCCGGGCAACCATCGAAACGCCGTCAGGGTTCATGCCCTCTTTGGTCATGACCGTGGGCGCTTCATAGCCATCAAGATAGGCATGTTCCAAAACAGGCAGATCAGAGGCGAACAGATACCACCGCGTATCCGAACCATCGGCGGCGGCGCTCAGCGCCGCCTCAACAACCGGCGTGAGGGTGTTGTAGGGGTTGGCATCTTCCATTTTGCCCGGCGTGACCGCCGTGACGAATTGACCGGCGGCAGTTTCCAGAGCGGGCGGCACGAACAGCAGATCGGGTGTGACTTGGATAAAATCATCCTTGTCCTTGGACCCGGCGGGGCGCTGGTGATACATCGCGGCACGGGCTTCACCCACGTTTGCCACGTTGATCGCACCGGCAGCACCGAGGTTCTTGTGATCGGCGTGGAAAATACCCTTGCCATCACCGAGCGGTTTGTTGGAACGGATCGCACCCCATGCAATTTTGCTTTCCAGCGTGCCAGCGGCGCGGGCAAAATCGGTGGGCAGGCGCTCGAAAACGCCCATATCATCATTGATGATCGCCTCAAACGTAAGGTTGATTTGACGCCCGTATTTCGCAAGGCGCAGGCCCGCCGCCTCATCGGTGATTTGGCTTTGCAGGTACTCGCCATTTTCAGCGGTTGCCTTCAGCTCGAAATCACCACCGGCAATGATCGAATGCAGCTCGCGGAAATCGTTGGCGCTGCGCTGGCGCGAGATCATGCCCCACGTTGCGGCCCGGCGGGCATACGCGGCTTGCAGCGTGCGGTTCATCACCTCAGTTGTGATGTAAGAGAAATCCGAAACGCCCAGAGCGCCCGACATCAGCGACGTACCGCGCAGGCCAGCCCGCACCGTGTCGATGTCATTGAAGCCACGCGTGGTGCCCGCAAGGTGCATCGCCAGCGACTTGATGCGCAGGCCACGGAAATCAGTTGCGGGACCTTCCAGCGCGTGCATACGCGGGTTGGCGCGGTGCATCAGCGCCCCAATCATGCCCTCAATCTGAGTTTCGGTTTCGTCGCGGGTGATCTCAACACGCGTGGTGCGCGGCTGAGCGGCGGCGGCGGCGGACATGATCACGCGATTTGCCTCATCAATCGTCACGCCATCGTCAATCATGCGATCAACCTCAGCCTGCCCAACATGCGCCATGAAAGGCGCGGCGGCGGCGCGGATCGCTTTCACGCGGGCGCGATCCGCAGCGACAGCATCGGCGGCGCTCATGACCGGCTCAGCGGCAACGGGTGCAACCGGGGCGGGCGTGACGGCGGGCGTGTTCAGGTTTGCTTTTGTCATGGAAATTTCCTGTTCCTCAAGGATGGCCTCTTGGCCGGTTTCTTGGCTTTCACCAATCTCAAGGCCCGCCTCAGCACTGGCCTCGAATTTCATTTGCGCCTCATGGGCGCGGCTCATTGCGGCACCAACCGCAACAAGCGCAGCGGCCCGGCTCATCGCCGGATTGCTGGACGTTTTGACGGGCGCGGCAAGGACCACATCAGCAAAACCGGCCTCAACCGCAGCCGGGGCGCTCAGCATCGTTTCAGCCTGCATCAGCGCGCGTGCCGCCTCAGCAGTGATGCCAGCGCGCGCGGCGTAGACACCGGCGTAAGCATCGGCCATCAGGCTCAGCTCATTGGCCGCAGCGCTCAGTTGCGCAGGATTGCCATAAGCTGCGTTTGACGGATCATGGATCAGCATCAGCGAGCCCGCCGACATTTCGATTTGATCGGCCCCCATGATCATCAGCGATGCGGCGGAATGGGCATTACCCGTAACACGGGCAGTGACCCGCCCGCCGTGCGCCTCAAGAGCCGCGCGGATCGCCTCGCCCTCCGAGGGCATACCGCCATCAGAGTTGACCAAAATCACAACATCGCCCTGCATCTTGGCGAGGGCGTTGATGACCATCTTTGCAGAAAAAAGGCCCTCATCCTCAGGCCAAATATACTCATCCTTGACGATTGTGCCGAACAGGCGGATTTCGCCGTTTTGGATCAAGTCGCTCATGCGGCTTTTCCTTTCTTGGTTTCATCAACCGCCCCATCCACAGGGGCGGGGTTGCGCGCCAAATCCTCAGCGCGCTCGCGCGCAACCGTGTCGGGATCAAGCCCCATCGCGCGTTGCTCGCGCGACAAGCTGGAAAGACCCGCCTCAACCTTCTTGATGATCGCGGGAATTTCCTTTGTCGGATCGACAAGGGCGCGGCGCTGCGCAGTCCACGCCATTTGCAGCGGGCGCAGGCCGGGCTTTGTCAGCCGGTAAGCCTCAAGAGCCCACCGCCCGACACCGGCGCAAAATTGAGAGATCAAGATTTGCTCTTGCCAAGTCTCAATATTCTTATCCATTTCAAGCCGACCGGCGCGCATGGATGAGAAATTTACGCCGCTGAGGTCACCGCTGAGGCTTTCGCCTGTGATGCCAATGCCCATTGCGACAGCCCAAAGCCCCAGACGCATGACAACATTGTAATCATCAACGCGGGGCGGCGTTGTGAAAGAAACCTTTTGCCCGGCCTCAGTATAGACCAGCGATCCCGGCGAGAGAGCATCAAGCCCGCTCGCGCCCTCAGGCACACCACCATCACCGGCTTCAACAACCCCCGCCAAAAGCGCGCTGATCTTTTGCTTTAAAATCTGCGCCTCTTGATAATCGCGCATTTCGCCAAGCGTCAGCATCACCGGCGCGAGCCAGGGAACGCCGCGCATCTGTCCGGGCCGATCAATGCGCCGGATGTGCAAAACATCCGAGGCGGGCACGCGGTGGGTTCTGAGCGTGCGCCGACGCGAGGCCGCGCCGGGGTGTTGCTCATAGATATGATAGTGCGTTGCGATGCCCTGATCATTGTATTCAATGCCGTCGCGCACCTCATTGGCACCCCAACCCATAATGGTTGAATTAAGGTGATCAATTTCCAAAATCTCGACCGCGAGCGGCAAGGTCGCACCATCGGAGGCGGGGCGTGTGCGCCGCAACGCCAAGACTTCACCGCTTTCAAACAGGCTATTGCAAACGACCGATTGCATGGTTGCAAAATTCATCGCGCGGTGCGCGTCCAATTCAACCGATTGCAGGAACGGCAAGATCACATCCGCCGCATCCTGAGCCGCCTTCTTGTTAGTGCCGGTGATCGTCGGGGCGATGCCCGCGCCAACCACATTGTTCGTGACAACCATCTGAGCGCGCTTTGCAAACGGGGCATTGCGGATCAGATCGCGCGAGCGCTGCCGTAGCGTTGCACGCCCGGCCATTGAGGACGCATCAGCATCCGTGCCCGGCGACTTCCACCCCTTGACGCGCCGACCATTGCCCGCCGCATCGTAATTCATCAGAATTGCGGCCTTAGCCTTGGCTTGGATGCGGCTCAGGCCGCGCATCGGCGCGACCGCGAGAACGGCACGATCAAACATTGAGGCATTGCTAAAATGCTTCATGATCAAACCCCTCGATCAGTTGCGACGTGGCGCACCTGAAAAGGCACGCGCGATGCGGGCGCGAGCGCCGCCTCAATCAGCCGCTTGATTTGCAGCAATTCCGGCAAGGTGCGATACTGCACCATTTCGCCCGCAATCATCGCTTGCGACAGCCCGCCGGAAATGAGCTGATTGATATTTGCCAAATCTTGCGCCGTGTAATCAGCCATTTGCGTTACTCCAAAAACGATATGCGCCGCGCCGGTTTGCGCGGGCGTGATGCGCCGCTTGGCGCGTCAACAGGGTTGCCCGCCGCCGTGATTTCCACCGCAAAAGGATTTTTCAGACCGCCGATTGCCCAAGGTTGCGGGTTGGCCGGGTCAAGTTTCAAAAGCCCCTTGTGCTCAGCCACCGCTTGCGCATATCCGCACAAGTCGATGCTTTCATTTCGGGGCATGTTGGGGCGTTTAACCCAACCCTTTTCGCCGCGCTTTTCAGCGGTAAATTCCTTGATCGGGCCGTCAGGCATCCACTCACCAAGGATCAGCGCGCCAGGGCCGATGTCAGAGCGGCCAAGCCCCGAAAACGTAGTGTCCTTGTGCTTGTCAGTGGCGATATTCAAAAGCTTGATGTCGCGCACTTGCTTGCCGTCACTGGCGCGGGTTGGTGCCTTGTACCATTGCCGCCCCTCAACTTTGAAACCGCCGTGCCCACGTATCATATACCATCTGAGCGCATCGCCCTCTTTGCGGCGCGCCTGCCAGAATTTTGTTGCGTTATCCGAAACCCCCGGCGCGCCGTGAAAGTCACAACCCATAGCCATAGGGCGCAAACCGTAAGACTGCCCTTCAACGGCATATACAGTTTCCATCAAGGGCAGCAGCGCCGCCCAATCCTCAGAATATACCGCCGGGTCAAGCTGCCGATCAGCAGCGCCAGGCGCGTCAGATGGCGGCGTGTGGATGTCAAAGCGATCAATCACCGCGCGGCACCCATCGACACCAAAGGCCGTTGCCTGCACCACAAAGCGGCCCGCCTGCACATCAGCCGACAAGATCACGAACCGCGCCCACTCAGGCGCGACCCCCTGCGCATACGGCTTGCAAGCCTTGCGCAAATCCTCAACGCTCAACGCACCCTCATCGCTCATCGCGCGGGGCAGATAGGGCAAGCCCTGATCCGTGTTGATTGTCACTTGCAGCGGGCTTTCATCGCCCCCGGCCTTGAACCCACGCAGCGCCGTCTCATACTTGCTGACCAGACGGGCCCAAGATGCAAACGCCGCCGCCGCACCGTTGAGCCAATAGCTCACGCGATCCGATTTCAGAACGTCGCCACTTTCGATCCGGGCAAGGCCACCCGCTGCCGTTTCGTGCAACCAATAGCCAGCGCGGTTGAGCGCCACCTTTTCGCGGTGTTCAATCACGCATCCGTTGTGCGGGCAGACCATAACCGCAGACGCCCCGGCATCCGCCGGGCTCAGGGCCTTGTCATAGCTTAGCCGATCAAAGCGCGGCTCAAACGCCTCGCCGCAGCCAGGGCAATCCCAATACCAGCGGCCTCGCGTGCCGCCGTTGTAAAGCTCAAGGATACCACCCGCCACCGGCGGGGCCTCATGCGGCGTTGCGGGCTTATGCCCCGGATCAGTGACCACATGCCCCGGCGATGCCTCTGCAACCGTCATGCCGCGCGATCCGAGCGTTTCCGTGCGCTTGGCCCCCATAGCGAAGGGTGAGCCCTCTTTGCCGATATTGAGCGCCATGCGGTCAAGATCAGTAAACAGCACTGTGCGGGTTGTCTTGCCGCTGAGGAAAGCTTTGGTTGGCGGGCCGATGGAAATCTTTGCCCCGCCGATGAATTTCTTGCTCAGAATGTTGCGATCAGATCGGCCCCGGCCTTGCCGCTTGGCAAGCTCAGGACTGTTTTCGATCATCGGCATCAATTCTTCATCAACCCATGCCTCAGCCGTGGCCTCAGTCATGTGAACGATTTGGCAAACGCCGGGGTCACAAATCACCAGATGGCTCACGGTTGACATGAGCATGACGGTCTTTCCCGCGCGCGCAGGACCCGCAAAGATCACCTCACGAAAGAGCCGCGAGGTTGTCATATTTGCGGGCTCAATCATGTAGGGCGTCACGCCCCGATCAAAGCTTGCCCAACGCCCGTTTGCGTTGACTTTCATGTGAGCCTCAGCAGCATCAACAACGCTCATGCGGGTTGCGGGGCTCAGCGACGGCAGAGCTTGCGCGAGAACCGCCCCGGCGCTCGCATAAGGCGGCATCGGCGGCAGCTCAAAATTCTCACCTGCGCGGCGGCTTGGCAACGTCACCATCAGATCAGCCCCCCATCAAGCGGATCAACCAGCTCAGCCGGATCGCTGAGCGCAGCCGCCGAAATGGTTGCCTTGATCGCCCTTAGAATTTCGTCGTTGTAGGAAACAACGCGCTCAACATCCGACCCACTCAAGGCAAACTCGCGCTCAAGCCAATCGGGTTGACCGTCAAGACCGGCGCGGACCTCAGCAAAAACGAGATCAAGCAACTCAACCATTTCATCAACCTGCACCAAAGCGCCCCGGCGCTCAGCGGCCTGCATCCAAACAAGCTCAGCTTGCGCCAACTCGCGCATCTGCGCCGGGCTCAGCCCCGCCTTTTGGTCGCGCTTGTCGATGCCCAGAAAGGCCATGCGTTGCTGAGCAACAAATTCCTCAGCCGCGCGCTTTTCAGACGCCGCACGGGCCTGAGTTTCATCAAACCAAGCCTTGCAATCTGAGTACAAGAAACCGTAGGCGACCCCGTTGCCTCCCTCAGTATCGACCGGCATTCCCTTAGCCCGCCACTTGTCGATTGTGTTTTCAGATACGTTGAAAATCTGCGCGATTTGTGCGCGGTTCAAAAGCGGCTCAGCGCCGCCGAGATCATCGGTCATGGCCTGCCCCTCAAAAGAATTCTGGCGAAATTAAAAGATGGCGGGCCGTTTCACTTGGCGCGTTGACCGCCGCGCTTGCCCTCGCCAGCCAACAGGGGCGCGGCACAGAGGCGCAGGCTTTCAAACGTCCTATCTTGAAGCCATCGGGCATCACTGCCCGCCATCATCAAATTTCATCAGGGCGGAAAGTTTAATGGGGCGGGATGGCAGCCAGCCAGTGCCCGGCCCCGGTGCCGATCAAAACCGGCCCTTAAAAGCGCCTAAGCGCATCAGCAAAACAGTTTGATTTTGGATCGCCCCGCAGGGCGCTATCTACTTAACCATTTCGATCACCTCGCGCATAAAAGGGAAATCCAAGGGACAGCGGGCGCTGACTAAAACAACAACATCAACGCCAATCTGCACCTCTTGAGAATTTGAAACACAACAAAAACATGCGGTGCGAATTACCCGCATGAGCCTCAGGCCCCGGAAGGACCCAACGCACTAAGCCGCAACATCAACGCGCCGTCTTTACAGCCTGAGCCAAGCGCCTCGCGATGGCCGGGCCGATCTCAGAGCGAGCAAGGCGATGTGCGCGCGGCACAAACTTGAGGCGCGGCGAATAGCTCACCGCATCCCTGTAGGCGACCAAGAGCTTGAGGCCCTTGCGCGCGCCAACCGTTCCAGCCGCGCCGGTGCCCGCCCCGCCCGCCTTTGTTCTGCGCTTGCCGACCTTTGGCCGCTGCCAGATGCCCGCAACACCCTTGACCGTTCCAGAGAACGTATCAGGCCGAGCCAGGGCGCGCTTAATCGCACCCTTTGGCATGTTCCCATATTTGTTGAGGCGCTGATTAACCGGAACAACGACAGCCTTGCGCTTAGCGCGGCGAGTACCGCCGGTTGCCTGCAATCCTAGATATTCCGCCTGAACAGGCTTGAACCCCACGACACCGACAAGCTTGCGCTTTGTCGCGCGCTGAGTTGTGAGGCCGCGCGTCGTGAATGTCGTGGGCCGGTCAATATCGCGGTTAAGAGCTGACCTTTCAGCCTCAGCGATTTGACCGGCCACATCATTGATGCCGAGGGCCGCAGCGAATGGCATCTGCGTTTTTGCAACACCACTCAGCCGCCGCTCAATGGCGCGTGTATCAACGGACATCTGCAACATAAGTTTGAGCCTTTTCCGGTCACGCGGCATGAGGGGCGCGCGACACGCCCCGGCACCAATATGATAAAAGGCGGGCCTGCCGGGCGCTCGAAGCGCCGGGGCCAAATGAAAGCGCCCACCACCGAGGGACCGGGGCGGGCGCTTTGTTGAGACACACCTTTAATCAAGTAATGAACCTTATAAGGTGAAGTATCCCGCTTTGTCAAATTCCTCGTTGCGCGGTATCACGTCAGCGCTCTTGTTTTGTTTTGTGCATTACAAAAACCCAACGGCGTTTCATCATCGCTCTCAAGACGCGCCGCCGTGGCGATCAGGCCAAGGGCGCGCGCCATCCCCTCAAGGATCACCTCAGCCGATGCGCTCAGAGCCGCCACGTCACGCCGCTGACCCGACCACCCCGCACGCGTGAGGATCGCCTTCATATCACAACCCTCAAGGCACAACGCATCCATCAGCTCGCGCGCCGAGATCGCCCGGCGCTGCCCACCGCCGCGCGCACTTGGCGTCAACACGTTGCCAACGGCATCAAGCACCCGCTCAACAGAACGGATAGCACTGGCGTGCATGATGCGGGACGTAACGCCGCCATCATTGGTGGCCGCGCCGCCATCAGACTTTGCCCCCTCAGCCGATGTGCCAGCAATTGAGCCGATCTTTTCGCTCGCATAGGCATACCGCTCAGCCGCCCGGCGGCGCGGGTCAACGTCAGCCATGCGACCCAATACGGCGGGCAATCGGCGGCGAGCCGTTAGACATCCAGGATCAGTCCGAAGGACTTTGACCGAACACCTGCGCCCCTCAGCATCACGATGCTGCGCCACATCCTCAATCTGCGCCAGATCGAAAAAACCGCGAGCTGCGCCCGGCGTGACCCGCGCGCCCAAGCCCACGCCAGCCATCGCCCGACGCGCCGCATAAGTCCCGATGATGTGGAAATTGATCCGCTCAGCCCTCAACCGTGCCGCCGCTTGCGTCATATCTTGTCCCTTACTCTACCAAATGCGCGCCCAATTGGCCCGTAGGTTCACTATATATTGTGTTTCCTTCACCGTAAAAGGTTTTCTTTACGGCGAGAACCGGGATCAATTTGGGATTATGGGATTAGGTTGGGATTAAGGATTTTCGCTAATCCCAAGCCTAAGCAATTGTTTTTGTTTATTTATTTTCCATTTTATCCCTATTTGGGATTATGGGATTAATAATTCCCTAAACATATAAGGGATAACAAAACAGACAGATTACCTTGCGCGTATTGGCGCAACCCCGGCAAAGCTGATCCCAACAATCCCCTAATCCCAATTCAAGGGTTAAATTACTGATATAAGGTGATATTCACCCCAAACCCCTAATTTTATTAGTCCCAACCTAATCCCAAATCAGCCCCGTTAATCCCAAGCTTGGGATTAACCCCGCCCCAATCACGGCGATCCGGCCCGATCCTGAGCGCACCCGTGCCTCAAATTCCCCATCAATACCGCTTGTCCTTACCCATCGCCTCGCCCCTTGATTGCCCTAACCTTTGGGATCAGAGCGCCCTGATGTCATGTGAGAGGGGTGCGGGGATCGCATCAGAAAACGCAAAACGCCGCTGCCGGGCAAGGGCAGCGGCGCAGGGCAAGCGGGATGCGCAGGGCCGTGCGTAGATCAGGCGGGGGCCTGATAGCGATCATCCGCCTCACCGTCTTGGCGGCGTTGCTTGAACTCATCAGTGAGCTTGATGCCGCGCCATCCGGTATTGTTACTCTTATCGTGCCGGAATGATCGGCCCTCTGCATCTTTGAAAAAGTCCGTCTTATCCTTGAGGTGTTTGAAAATGGTGCGCGTGCCCCAAGGATCGCTTGAGCCCGAATTTACCTGCCACCAAACAAAAGCCTCATTCATTTCCTTGGCGCGCGTGAAATCATCATCTGAGCCCGTGACCTCACAGCAGCCTAAGATAAACTCCAGGATCGGGTCACTTTCCTCACGGTAATCCTTGGTAGCGTCCAGCACCTCTTGCGGGATCATCAGGCCATTCTCAAGCCACACCTTGCAGCCATCCAAAAGCCAATTCAGGATACCCGCGCGCTCATCCCAAAGCTTTTGAGGCAACAGCGGATCAACAGCCTCATCAGGGATCGACACAACAAAAGGCACCAGCAGAACGCGCCGCCAAATGCCGTTGTCTGTGCCCCTGATCTCAGGCTTGTAGTTGCCATCAATTGTGAGGGAAAATTCAGGCGTTACCTCAACAAATTCCTGCATCATACGGCGCACCAGAATATCAGCGCCGCCGGTGAGTTGCTTGATAAGCGCCTCGCGCATCTTTGTGCCGCGCTCAGGCTCAGAGGCGCGCACCAGACGCGCGCCGGGCAAGCGCACCAGATCGGGCGTTGCATCGCCGCCCTTGCGTTGTTCGGTGCCGCTCAGGCTTTCAATCGGAACGCTTGCGGCATAGGCCCCCATGATCTTTGCAATTAGCTCTAAAAGCGTTGATTTACCGTTGCGCCCGCTGCCATAGAGAAAGGCAAGCTTTTGCTCAGTCGTGAGGCCAGTGATCGAATAGCCAAACCACCGCTGGACAAACGCGCGCAGCTCAGGCGATGGCAAAATTGTTGCCATAAACTCTTGGAAATTTGGGCAGGTAGCGTCCGGGTCATAAGCAACTTGCATCATTTTCGTGAGATAGAGATCACGGTTGTGATCCTCACGCTCAAGGGTGAAAATGCGCTTTTCCGTGACGGGGTGCGTACCCTCGTTAAACGACAGAACGCAATTTTCAGTATTGAACATCACCTTGTTTGCGTTGAGCGTCTTAAGCGGCTTGTAAACGTCAACCTGCGCCTCACGCATCATGTTGTTGATCGGGCCGGTATTACCCGCCGCCTTGGCGTGCGAGTGATGGCCCCGACGCATTCCGGCAAGCTTTTTCTTGAGATCATCGGCGCGCTCAATCAGAACATCAAAATCCTTGAGCTGCGCCTTTTGCGCTGGCGTGCGCTTTGATGCGGGCGTTTCCTTGATCTCAGCCGCCGCCTCACGCGCAAGCTCACCATCGGCAACCTGAGCGGCCTCCCAATCCTCAAGGCGAATAAACTCAGCCTCAGCGGTCACCTTTGCCGAAACCTGTTGTGACAGGCGGCGCACCTCAAGTTGATCATCATCTTGCGCCCAGCATCGACCATCCCAAACGAACCATCCGACACGCGGCACAAAGAGAACATCAGCGCCGAAATAGGCCGTGAACCTTTTGCCGTTTCCGAAGTCATTGAGCGGCAGAGCGCCACATTCCTCAGCCAATTCCTGCGATGATTTAACAGCCGGGACGCCATTGTCAGGGGTGCGGGGTGTGGTGGCCCCATCATCAGGGTTCACGCCCTCAGGTAAGATTTCGTCAGCGCCCTCAAATGCGCGGTTTACTTGCTCGAATTTACTCATTTTCGGGTTGGCCTTGTGTCAGATCATTCAAATCAACCCCATCGCCAGCTCGCACGATGTGCGAGCGCAGGTAGGGGTTGGCATTCATTGCCCGCCGCAAGCCCGCCGTGAGCTTGGCGCGGGTCATTTTTTCCTCACTATCGCCATCTTGGATGTAGATAAGGCGCTCAACGGATGCGGGCGGCAGGAACGCCCGCACATCACTCAAATCAGGCACGCCAGAATTGCGGCCCGTTTGCTTGCCGCTCATGTTGCCGAGATCGACCCCAGCCCAATATGACGCGCCAAGAACGGCATCAGCGACAAGCGCCGTGCCTGTTGTCTCAATCCCCTCGCCCATCACCAGGACGCGGGCGCAGGCGGTGCCGGTGAGGCGGATAGCGCCGCCCTTTTTACTGCCCAGCACCATTTTTGCAGGGTGCGCCTCGCCGGTTTCCCGGTCAATAATCGTCGCTTTTTGGCCGGGCGCGTCCGGGTTGAACCAAGTCTGATGCACCGCTGAAAACCGCCCATCCCGCCCTTGGATTGCCGAGATCAGCGCGGGGCCCCGGTGCAGCTCGCGGCGGGCGCGGCCGATTTTCTTGACGTAGGGGTGCGCGGGCAGATACCGGAAACAGGCGAAGGAATAAGGCAGGCCCGCGAGATCGACATTGCGCGCAGCGAGATAGGCGGCGGCAGGCGATCCGGCAAACGGCAAAGCTGAGCGCCAAATGACAGCCGCCTGATCCTTGGCAAATGCCCGATAGCGGGCGGCATCAGCCTCAGCCTTAGCATCAGCCTTTTGCTTTTCAATCTGGCGGCGCTCGACCTCAGCGGGATCTATCTCAACGCCCTGCGCGCCCTCAAGCCACTCAACCGCGCCCATGAAATCGGTGCCAAGGGCGAGCTGGACGAGCGCGAGCGCATCGCCCCCCTTGGGATCACAGATGCGGCAGCGCCAAACGCCCTTTTTGACGTTTGCAGAGAACCGATCAGTGCCGCCACACCCGGCGCGCGGGCAGGGGCCAACCCGCTCATCACCAAGGGCGGTCAGATCAGGGATAGCCAAGCGGTCCAAAACCTCGCGCATGGTGCGGGCCTTGGCGCTTTCTATGCGGGGATCAACGGAGCGGTACATCAAAACACCTCAGGGTGAAAATGCAGAAAAAAGGTGAATGCCGGGCGCGGTGCATCTGCGCCCGGCAGGTTGGTTAATCGTCGCCGCAGGCCGCAGCCTTCACGGCCCACATTGAGGCGGTTTCAAGTTGCGTGAGCGCAACCGCGCGGCGGCGGCTAGGCGGCAAGTTTTCGATCTCCGCCGTAAGCTCATTGGCTTTTGTCTTGATCGCATGGATTGCCGGGTCACCGGACGGATTGAATTTTGTATCTGTGACTGACATTTGATTTCCTTTCACACAGTCAGGTTGAGAGGGTGCCACCCTCAAAACGGAATTTCATCATCGAGATTACGCGAGCCGCCAGAGCCACCCGCTGAACCCCCGCCGCCATAGCCTGGACCGCGATCATCACCGCCGCCTGAGCTTCCGCCGGATGAGCCGCCGCCATCGCTGCCGCGCTTATCCAACATTTGCAAACTGCCATTGAAGCCCTGCAAAACCACCTCAGTCGAATAGCGATCAGCGCCGGATTGATCTTGCCACTTGCGCGTTTGCAACTGGCCCTCAACCATGATGAGCGAGCCCTTTTTGAGATATTGCTCAGCGATGCGAACAAGGCCCTCTTGGAAGATCGCAATTGAATGCCATTCCGTCTTTTCGCGGCGCTCGCCGGTGTTGCGATCCTTCCAGCTTTCCGAGGTTGCAAGGCGCAGATTGCAAACCTTACCGCCGCTCTGGAATGACCTCACCTCAGGATCGCGGCCCAGATGGCCGATCAGCATGACCTTGTTAAGTGAACCAGCCATCAGAACCACCCCAACACAGCACCAAGCGGCGGGACAATGATGCCAAAGCCACGCAAGAGCTCAATCGACCCCGCCTGCTCAAGCCCGAAAGACAAGCCACCAACCAACTTGCCTATGTTGAGAATCCATCCGATCACCGCAGCGATCACCAGAGAGATAGTCAAGATTGAAATCGAAGATAGAAGTTTTCCCATAAGATATTCCTTACTTTAGGAGAGATGTGTCAACGGGGCAGCGATCTAGCCTTTTCGCACCCACAACTTGCAATGAGCGGCGCAACGTAAGCCGTTCACGACGATGCCCAGCCGCGCGCAAGGCTGCGCCATCTCGCGGATCGCAACACCGGCAGGGAAGCCCGTGCAGGTGCCACAGACGCGCCGCAGATGTATCGGGCACGCAGGATCAAGCGGGCGATGGCGGCGAGGCATGAGGCGCTTGCCATCAGGGCCGGTGATGTCAGAATCAATAATTCTCACTGATACCACCCGACAAGCTCACGCCGCCCTTTCCCACAATCTTGACGGGCTGAGGCGCTACCTCAGCCCCATGCGCAGGCTTGCGCACATCATCGGGCAGAACGCCGCCGCAATCACGGATGAGGATCAAATGAGCTTGCAGCAACGCGAGCGCCATTTGGTCGACCGAAATCGGGGAAGTGCCGCCCGCCGCATCGCTCGCGCTTTGTGCAATATGTTCGATTTGGCGTAGCTCTTGCTCACCGACTTTCAAGATCAGCTCAGCCATCTATTCAGCCTCGCGCGATGTGATCTCAGGCAACTCTTTGCCCTGATCGGCGGCGGCTTGGCGAAGATGGCGCTCAATATCGACGGCAAGTGAAAGGGTAATGCCACGAGCCGGATCGCGCAAGAATACGCCAACCGAATTGACACCCGCGCCGATAGAGCGCGATACGCTTGCAGGCTTCACCTCAACCAACTCAAGGGCCTCAAGGACCCAGGCACGGAAGGTATCGGTAGGCGGGATTTCGCAAATATGGATAACTTGGGACACGTCTTAACCTCATTTTTTAACACTAATAGCTTGATATCACCTTTTAGGGTTAAATCAAGAGGGGAAGCGCACCTAAGGTGGGGAATTCCATACTTTGCATTGCAGCAATCCCCTTTTAGTGTTAAATTAATGGGTGCAGCTATGGCGGATCAACCACCAAGCGAACAGCGCCAAAATTGAATGGGACCACCGATGATCAATGAACAAACTGAGCGCAAAATTCAAAACGCCCGAACCAATATGAAAATCGCGGTAGCTCTTAGCGACCTCAGCGCGTCCGAGGTTTCCACAAGAGCCGGGTTGAGCGTCAACGTGTTAGGCAAGTACCTCAGAGGCGAAACCATGATTAGCTTTGCGAACATGCAGGCAATCTGCGACGTTCTTGACGTGCCCCTTGCGATGATAACAACAGAGCGGCAAATTACTCCAGCAAGGATACGCCTCGCAAAAATATTGCTCAGAATGAGCGATGATGATTTGCAAAAATTCCTTGAAAGCGAAACTGCGCGCAAGATTGAGGGGGCGGAATAAGGGCTCAAAGCAAAGCACCCCTAAAGAACTGCGATAGGGCGGCACAAAGCGCCGCCCACATCAAACGCCACGTCCAGGATCGCCGCGCTCACTCTTGCGCAGGCCGCAAAACAATTCCAAGCGATCACAGAGGGCATTAATCTCCCCCTCCCTCTTGCCGGTTGATAACGCATCGACCACCCCCACCAAATCACAACTAGCACCGCTAGGTGCCCTTGGGTCATCATCAACCTGACCGCGCATTTCCATCATTTTAATATGCCCTCAACCCTATAGTGTGAAATCCCCCTCACTACTAGTGCGGGAACCCCGAGCGGTCAACCCTGAGCGCCTCAATTTTGACCGATTTTCAGCAACCCCTTTTTATTTGACTATCACCTTTAAATGTGGTCTAAACCCTCGAAGAATAGCCGAGGTGATCAACATGCCAACCCAGTTTACAACGACGCACGCCAGCGAGATCAGCGGTCAAGTAGAACCCCTGACTTTGCTCATTAACGGCTCAGGCGGCGGCGTGAGCCTGCTAATCGCTTTCCTCATTTTTGCCGGTTACATGATCGGGCGCGAGGCAAAGCGATGAACGAAATGAGCGCCTTGCAAGAGGCCGAAAACCTCAACACCGATCAAGCGATTGCATGGCTGAAAAGCCAAGGCATTCACACCAGCCGCAGCGGCCTTGATCAAGCCCGAAAATCCGGCAAGCTGACTTGGCTTAAAGTTTCGGGAAAAGCACGCATTCTATACCGGCGGGAACACCTTGCCGCCGCCTTTTTTGAAGGATTTCAAACATGCCCCTCAAACTCATCCGCAGAAATGGTACGGGAAACTATTACCTCAGAGGCAATGTTGCCGGATCAAATATTTACACAAGCACTGGCACAAGCGACCACCAAGCGGCGGAAAACATCAGGATCAGGACAGAGGCGCAAATCCTCGAACGTGCATCGCTTGGCCGACGCGCGACAGTAACCTTTGCCGAAGCCGCCTTGAACTACATGAACACCGGCGGCGAAACCCGATTCCTCGCACCCATCCTCAAGCACTTTGGCCGCGACACCCGCCTTGCAGAGATTGACAATGCGGCAGTTAACCAAGCCGCCGCAAAGCTCTACGCCGGGGCCAAGCCCGCCACAATCAACCGGCAGCTCATCACGCCGATTTCCGCGATCCTCACGATGGCCGCAGAGGACGGCCTTTGCGAATGGCGCAAGCTGCGCCGCCGCCGCGTGAGCGACAAAAAGACGCGATGGCTCACGCCAGAGGAATTTGAGACACTGGCCGCAAAGCTTGATGCACATCTGGTGCCGATCATCGGCTTTATGATCGGCACCGGCGCGCGCGTGCGCGAAACGCTCACCCTGCAAACCTCTACGCTATACCTCGCACAAGGGCAGGCGCTCTTGACCGACACAAAGAATGGCGCACCGCGCATGGTGCGCCTGCCAGGGCGCGCGGTTGAAATGATCGAAACCCGCGAGCTGCCGGAAATGGGCACAGCGTTCACGACCAACAAGGGCCTGCCATACGCCATCAAAGACAACACCGGCGGGCAGATCAGGCGCGGCTTTAATAATGCGCGCGATGCCGCCGAACTTGGGCCAGACGTGACGCCGCACACCATCCGGCACACTTGGGCAACGTGGCATTACGCCCAAAATCGCGACTTTGGGGCGCTCTTGGATTTGGGCGGCTGGTCAAAGGCCGATGTCGCCAACATTTACCGCAAGATCGCCCCGGACGACCTCGCAGAGCGATTGCTCGCGCACGGATGGGATTACCGCACCGCCGGGCGCTTGGACGCCCTGCAACAATCACCTCTGCGCATTGTGCGCTAAAAAAGGATCGAAAAATGAGAGACAAATTCACCGCAGAGCAAAAGCTGATCGCGCTGATCAGCTTGCTTGTATTCATCACCGCAATCACCATGACCCTCACAACCCACCGCACAGCCATGCGCTGCATCGAAGCGGGCGGAAATCCAAGCGCACAGGCGCACAAGCGCTGCACGTTCTGAGAATACGCACGCCTAGCTTTAACCCTAAAAGGTTAATTGAACCCGAGAAGGAATGAGAGAAATGAACCGGCGAGACAGGATACGCGCCAAGATCGCGGCAAAGACCATCATTGAGCCGGACTACATTTGTCCGGCAACAGGCGAAATCAAAACAGGGTGCCACATCTGGACCGGCGGCACGTCAGGTGAGGGCCGAGGCGGCGGCTATCCCCGGATCAATCTTGACGGGGGCACGATGGCGACACACCGCGCAAACTGGATCAACGAAAACGGGCCGATCCCGCCATGCAAGCAACTGGATCACCTTTGCCTAACGCGCCTTTGCATTCGAGAGGATCACCTTGAGCTTGTCACGCACCGCCAGAACATGAAGCGGCGCGATGCCGCCAAGGCAAAACGAGAGGCGCGGCCATGAACGGCCCGGTATGGATCGGCAGGCATCTTTTTCTTGGTCGCACCATCATCGGCGCAATCAACACATCAAAGGACGCCGGGCGATGGCTTGGGATGTCATACCTACCGGGCGCGGCGGGCGTTATGGTCGGGCAAGATTTCCCAAGCGAGGCGGCAGCAAAGGAACGGGTCATGCAATCCGCTCAGAGCCGGTGCAAGGCAATGTTTGGCGCGGGCCTGCAAACCACATCAGACGCGGTGCATGAGGGGCGTGCGCTGCGCGTGGTCGCGCGCGCCATCTGGCGCGCGGGCGTGTGGCGATGTGATCGCCCCGTGAACGCTCACGCCATGTTCTCCGATCTTGGGCGCGCTCTTGGGTTCAAAGACCAGGACGCACCCAAGCCATGTGAGGGCGGTGACGAAAGCGGCGGATCATCTGCCGAGCCGCCGCTTGATGATGGCGAATACCTTGAGAGCATCGAAAGCGCACAAGCATGATTGCCGGGATCAAGTTGCAGATCACCGCCGACGCTCGCGCCCTTGCAGGCGTTGCGGGAAACCTGAAAGCTAGAGCGGCCCACCTTAGGGCGCTCTATGACCAGATGAGCGAGGCCGATCAGCTCAGCCCGAACAGCGAGGCGCTTGCAGATCAGGCCGCAACACTTGAAGCCATTGCCCAGACTGCGACCGATAGCGCGCTTGAGCTGATCGGCATTGCCAATTGATACCGGCGGCGGCGTTTACCTGCCGCCGCTTCACCTTTAAGTGTTGCAAATCACCTTTTAATGTGTGATCCTGACCGCAATTCAGGATCAACGACGAAAGAAAGCGATGCAATGGAATTGAAGGTTTTAATAGGCTGCGAACAGTCTGGCGTTGTGAGGGACGCCTTTGCCGCCCTTGGGCACGACGCATGGTCCTGCGACCTTTTGGCAGCCGAAACCCCGACAAACCGGCACATCATAGGCGATGTGCGCGAGGTGATGAACTGGCAAGAATGGGACATTCTGGCCGTGATGCACCCGCCCTGCACTCGCCTTTGCAACAGCGGCGTGCGCTGGCTCACCAGTCCGCCCAAAAAGAGGCAACCCAGCTACCCCGAAGCATACGATGGCTGGACCCACGCCGAGCGCCTTAATTTTATGTGGCGGGAACTGGATGAGGGCGCGGCGCTCTTTTCAGATTGCTGGAACGTGCCACACATTCCCCACGTTGCCGTTGAAAACCCGGTGATGCACAAGCACGCCAAGGCACGGATCAAAAACTTTCAAAAGCACGCTCAGAGCTTTCAGCCTTGGCAATACGCCACCGATGAGGCGGGACCAGACAACGAAAAAAAGCGCACATGCCTTTGGCTGCGCAACCTCCCCAAGCTCACCGCAACGGGCACCCTTGACGGATCGACAGCACGCAGCACCGTCCACAACGCAAGCCCCACAAAAGACAGATGGAAAGAGCGCAGCCGCTTTTTCCCCGGCGTAGCTGCCGCGATGGCCGCTCAGTGGTCTGCGCACGCCATTGCCAGCCGGGCGCAGATAGCAGCCTAAAACCGCCAAGCCCCGCCCAATTTAGCCGCGCATCTATTTGCGCGGTTATCACCTTTTAATGTTGCATGTCACCTTTAAGTGTGAGAAAAGGATTGCAGAGACAGGGCACACCGCCCGGCAAACCTTAGGATCACAACATGAAAAACCGCATCACACTTTCCGCAAAATTCCTCACCGTGAACGGCACGCGCGCAGGCATCCAGATCAGCGCAGGCCCTTGGATCTCGGGCGTGCCCGCCGAGCTGATTAAAGTGCGCTGCAAAAAGGGCACCTTTCCCGCCGGTTTCCGCGAAGCGCTGACAATCGAGAACAACAGCGACAGCCGCGAGGATTACTTTGAGGCTGATTGCATCCGCCTGATGCCCGGTCACGCCCTCTATGACGCTGCGAAGGCGGCGGCTTAAGATGAACACGGCACAACACCGCACCGCCGCCGCAAAAGCCGAAAAAGCCCTGAGCTGGATCGAAGCCGCCGAACACCTTGAGGCGGCGGTTGCCAAACACCCCGCACACAACAACCCGCGCGGCATCGGCGCAATGGATCAGAGGGACATTGAGAACATGACCCGCAAGGCCGCATCACACCGCCGCTTTGCGAAGTCAGAACAGGAAACAGCAATCTAAACCACATTCAGAAAGGCCCCAGCGAGATCAGCGCCGGGGCCTTTTCAGATCAAGGGCACGAAACTGCCGCATATGTGGTGCCGACATTCAAATTTCGGACTGTCTCGCGCAGCACGGGGCATCCGGTGACCGCCTCAATCGCAGCGACATTTGCAACCGGCAGCGTCATATTGGACGCAAGGAAAACCTCACCGCCCTTAGGATCATTCGGCCCGGCAAGATACACGCCCGGACCATTGGCCGGGCGGGGCGTCACGAAAAACGAGCGTCCTGCGATCTCTACCGTCTGAGCATCGGGGTAATAATCCGTCATTTGGGAACACCCCGCCACCAACGCCAACATCAGAAATTTTCTCACGATTTCCCCCCTTTAGTTGCCGGGATTTTGGCGCAGGCACGCGGCACGCGCAACCGCAAAGGATGTGGCGGCAGGCACATTGCCAACCACCACAGCGGCGCAAGCCTCAACGCGCACCTCAGCCGGGCGCTCAGACTGCCCCAGCCATCGCGGCAAGGTCAGACCAGCCAAGCAAGCCAGGATGATCAGGGCGCTTGCGCGTTCACGTTTCCGCATCTTGGGGCGGCATGGATGGCGCATCATTGCAGCACCTTCCCCACTGCGCGCGCAAGCCGCTCAATGTTGTTCCAGAAAAGCACCAAAACCGACAGGATCGCGCCCGCGCCGAGGATCAAGCCGCGCCAGTGCGCCCAGAAAAGCCCCTTGGCTTCCTCATACTTGGCGATCTCAATCAGCGTCTTTCCATACTTGAGAATTGCGCGCACATCCTCAAGCTCAGCCGCCTCAAGCTTTGAGAAATCATCACCCAAGGTTTCTTGCAGCTTGGCGAGGATCGCAAGGATTTGCTCATCCGCGTTTTGTGTATCAGACACCTATTTTCCTTTCGCGCCGGGCGTGAGCCACCCGGAATATGAGAACCAGGGCGCACTTGCGCCCGCATCTTTTTTGTATTGTGCAAAACAATTTAGTTGACCTTCACCTTTAAAGGTGAAAATAAGGATGCAGTAACAGGGCGCAGCGCCCGCCACCGCAAAGGATAAGACGATGAGAAAGATCAACACCCTCGCCAAAGTCAGCAGCGTTCAAAACCTCCCGCAAAGACGCGCCATAGAGATCGCAATCGGATGCTTCCTGCCTACCGACGTGAACGAGTGGCCAGCTGGCCTTGTCAGAGCGTGGAATGGCGCGATCAACGCCGGGGAAATCAAAGGCGACACCATCCGCACGATGGCCGCCGAATTCCTTGAGTATCGGAGCGCCAAGCTCAAGCGCCGCCCAGACGCCTAATCCTGCCGCCCAGCCTTAGCGCCAGGCGCTCACCCTCAAGACAAGGATCGCACCTCATGACCAGCACCGGCCACAACCTGCCAGCAACACCCACCGCCGAAACCTACGGCGCACTTGAAACCGCCTATAACTTTTTCAATGAGCGCCTTTTTGATGGCCGGTTGATGCCGTGCCTTTTCGTCATGCAGCGCGCCAAATCGACAAGATGCGGGCACTTCCATGCGGAAATCTGGCAAAGCCAAAAGGTTGAGGGCTATGCCGCCGATGAGATCGCCATCAACCCTAATCAGATGATGGCGGCGGGCCTGCAAGAGAACATGCAAACGCTCGCGCACGAAATGTGCCACCTTGAACAGCACCATTTTGGCGAGCCAAGCCGCAACGGATACCACAACAAAGAATGGGGCGCGATGATGGACAAGATCGGCCTCACACCGTCCAACACCGGCAAGCCGGGCGGCAAGCGTACAGGGCAGCAAATGGCCGATTACATTGAGCCCGGCGGGCCCTTTGAGGCGGCGCTTGCCGAGTTGCTTGAGGATGGCTTTATGATCCCTTGGCTGAGCATCGACACCACACCGCCACCAAAAGAGGCCAAGCCATCAACGCGGGCAAAATTCACCTGCGTTGGGTGCGGGTCTAACGCATGGGGCAAGCCGGTGCTGCACATCCATTGCGCCGATTGCAAGCTGCCCATGATCCCGAATACCGTTGAGCCCGATGAGGCGGCGGCAATGCTCGCGGGATACCTCAAGCCGGATGAGATCGCCCGCATCTTGGGCCTAAGCGTCAAGCCCGCCGCACCGCTGAGCGATCCCGATCAGATTGACGTTGAGGATTATATCAAAGGGGCGGCATGAGCCGCCCCTTGGGTGAGGTAAACCTTATAAGGTTTTGACAACCAAGGATAAAATGCCAGATTGTGCAAAATCCGTGCAGTCATTTCACACACCCCGCGCAATCGCTTGATATTTAAGAGAAATTACCGATGCGTCAATTCCCCTGCTAAGGGAGTAGGCCCGGAAGGGTCTCGAGGGTTCGAATCCCTTCGTCTCCGCCACCATTCCTCGGTGCGCTTTTGGTTTTCCGAAATCTGGTGATCAAAATCATGTGCCGCGAGGCACTGCCCGAAAAGCTTCACACATCGGACATGCGGTTTGCCCCGGGCGCTTCGGGGATTTGGGTTTCCGTCCCGTGGTGCGGCATCGCGTGTCAAAGGCCGAGGTCCGGCGCAGTTGTCCGTTCACTTCGTTGACTTGCGGGATACCTCATCCGGTAAATTTGCGTCGGCTAAAGGACGGGGCCAATCGTGGCGATCACGTTGTACCAGATGCGTTTGGATTTCGGCCATGCGGACACCAAATCGAGGGTTATGGGATCGGATCGGACAATATAGTCCTGTTGACGTTCGCGCACTGCAAGGGTCACGTTAAGATCCTGCAAAAGGATGTTGTTTTCATAGTTCAGGTCAAAGCTGCGCAGATCTAGGTTCGATGACCCGATCATTGTGACCTTGCCGTCCAGTGTCAGCGTCTTTGCATGTAACAGGCCGCCCTTGAATTCATGGATCTCGCATCCCGCAGACAGCAGCTTGCTGTAATAGCTGCGGCTCGCAGCCGCGACGATCCAGCTATCGTTCACCTTGGGAAAAATCAGCTTTACCGCGACGCCGCGGTGCGCGGCGGAACACAAGGCTTCCAGAACGGTCGCGTCTGGAACGAAATACGGGGTGGAGAGCGTCAGAGTGTCCTGCGCACATGCAATGAGGGACGAAAAGAGCTGAGGTGTGGCACCGCGACGCTCGGTCGGTCCATCGCCCATCACCTGCGCGGGGAACCCGTCCGCGACCGGGGTCGCAGTCAGGGTGAACCCGTCGATATTTTCTCCGGTAGCCTGCATCCAGTCGCTCAGGAACAATAGTTCGTTTTGTGCGACAACGGCCCCTTCAAACCGCAGCATGATATCGACCCAAGGCGCGTATTTGGCTTTGACACGAAATTCGGGATCGGCCGAATTCCGGCTGCCGCAATAGGTTATCTTGCTGTCTATGACAGTGATCTTTCGGTGGTTGCGCAAATCAACGCGACTTTTCAGCATCGTGCGTATGAGGTTGTCCAGCGGCAGGGCCACGGCCATCTGAACCCCTGCATCTTTCATTTGTTGCCAGAGGGGCGACTTGATCAGGGCGCGCGACCCCAAACCGTCTGCCATCGCGCGGCAGGTGACCCCGCGCGCTGCGGCGCGGATCAGGGCCTGTGCGATATCCGTTCCTGTGCGATCGCCCAGCCAGATGTAATAAAGCACGTGAACATGGCTTTGCGCGGCGTCGATATCGGCGATGAGGCGCGCATTCGTAGCGGCGGCGTCGGCCATCAGCTCCGCACGGTTTGACCCAACAACGTGAAAACCGTTGATCGAGGCCGCATAGCGAAACGCAGGCTTGTAAAGCGGCTCAATCAGCCGCTCTGTGTCATCCTGCACCCCCATGAGATGGGACCCCTTGGCGCGGATTTGCGCAAAAACCTCTGCGTGGCGCGCGTTCGCGTGGTTCCCGATGTCCACTTCTCCAAAGAGAAAATAGATGGCGCTGCCGATATATGGCAGCACCGCAAGGATAATGAACCACGCCAACCGCGCCTGCGGGGAAAGATTTTCCCGCAGCAAGATGCGCAGCGTAAATCCAATGACGATGAACCCATGAAGGGTCAGGAGGAAGGTCGTCATTATGCGGTCTCCGCAAAGGCAAGGTCGATGACGATGGGCAGGTGATCAGAGGCACGTTTTGCCAAGGACGAATGATGCACATGCGAGGACACAGCGCGCAGCCCTTGACCAAGCACAAATCGGTCAAGCGTGGCCGTCGGGCGGCTTGCGTGAAAGCTGGGCCCCGGAGAGACCACGGTTACAGGGTCCACGAACGGAAGCTGCGCGGAATTCCATTCATTGAAATCGCCCGCCAGCAGAACGGGATGTTCGCGCTCATCCACGACCTTTTGCAGGGCCAGCATCTGTTTGCGCCGCATGCCGGGTGTAAGGCCAAGGTGAACACCGATCACTTCGATGTGCGGCTGCTCCAACAGGACGGATACCGCGCCTCGGGGTTCCAGCACAGGCAACTCGATCCGCGCGGGCACATGATCGGCAAAGTCCGAGCGCAAGAGTATAGCGTTGCCGTGCCATCCATGGCTTAGCGGGCGCAGCGAGACATCCGCCATGATGTAGCCAAGTTCGGTTTCCAAATGGTCCAGCGGCAACACACCCGCACGTGTGCCGACACGTTTGTCCGCTTCTTGCAAAACGATGACATCCGCGTCGATTTCGGCCAGCACATCAACAATCCGTTCCGGATCACGCCGCCAATCGAGCCCTACGGCTTTGCGGATATTGTAACTCGCGATCCGCATATCTTTACCCTCTGGCTGCGCCACAGCTGACACCAACGTGATGTGCATTCCCCTATGCCAATTCCGGCAGAACGACCCTGGCGCCAGCACAGATCATCTCGACCGGGATTGCGGGCAATATCAAGCCCATAAGGTGCGTCGTGATCATAAATTCCCACTCACGGAAAGCTGGGTCAGTTTATTGCAGAATTCAACAGCATCTTGCCAATATGGCCCCGAAGGCAATCAGCGCCCATTTCCTTTCGCAGGCACTGCCTCTTCCGTTCCGGGTGAAGGGAGCGGGCGATAGAAGCTTGGCTTTTCCCACACCAACCGGATCGTTACCCGGTCCGCTGAAAGGCCGCTTCTGCCCGCGTCAGGGTCAGGCGGAACGTGCTGCCTTTGCCCAGTTCGCTTTCCAAAGAGAGGGCGCCGCCGTGCAGCACGGCCAGTTGCTCGGCGATGGCCAGCCCCAGGCCCAGACCGCCCTTCTGGCGTGACATCGACCCGTCGACCTGCTGGAACCGTTGGAACACCCGTTCCAGATCGTCTTGCGCGATGCCGCATCCGGTGTCTGCCACGCTGAACACAATCTGGTCGCCCAACTGCTCGATCGAAAGATGAATGTTGCCTGTGTCGGTGAACTTGATGGCGTTCGAGATCAGGTTGTACAGAATTTGTTTCAGCCTGATGGTGTCGGCCATTGCTTCCGCCGGGCCGTCTTGGGAATAGGTCAGTGTCAGCCCCTTGGCCTCGGCATCGGGACGCAGATCCTCGACGACAGTTCTGCCAAGGTCAGTGACCTCGATCCGCGCAAGGTCCAGTTCGAGCTGACCCCGCGCAACCCGTGTCCAGTCCAGCAAATCCTCGACCAGACGCAGCATGTGCTTTGCGGAATTCTCGATGCCTGCACTCTGCTCCGATACGAACCGCTGAAAGCTGGTGACTGCCGTGGTCACCGCGCCATCGGCAGGCGTGGCATTCTCCAAGGCGGCGGCGAGGCTTTTGGACTGGGGCAATCTTTCGCTGTTGCGCAGAAAGGATGCGCGCCCTGAAATCACGGTCAGCGGGGTGCGCAATTCGTGTGAGACATTGTTGAGGAACTCCGTTTTTTCGCGGTCCGCCGCTTCTGCAGCCTTCAAGGCGCGCTGCTCGGCGGTCACGTCGGTTGAAATGCCCACCGTATAGCCGTGCGGTGTTTTGGCTTCGGTCACTTTCAGCCAGCGATTGTCGGCAGCCGCCTCCAGAAAGGATACGCCCGGATTTCGGAACCGCTCGAGCCGCTCGGCAATCCATGTGTTTTCGTCTTCGACAGTGGTTGCGTCCGGCTGGTTCTTGACCGAATGAGCCAGCAACTCCTTTATCGTCATTCCGGGTTGGATCAGGGGGCCGATCTCGGGGTAGTATTCGAGATATTTCTCGTTCACCAACATCAACCGCTCGTCGTCGTCAAATGCGATGAAGCCTTCGTTGAGGCAGCCAATGGACTCGGCCAAGAGCGCGCGCGCGCTTTCCTTTTCCGCTGCGAAACTGCGGATGATCAGCAACACGCCGACCAGAATAACCGCCAGAACAAGCACGAAGGCCAGCAGGTAGGGGCTTTGCGGAGAGTAGGACGGCCATCCTGCCGTGGGACGGACGGTTGCCCGCCATGTGCTGCCCAGCATTTCGAATTCCGTCGTCACCGGTCGCGCGTTCAGCGGTCCAGCATCGTCCGGCACATCGTTAGCCAGGGGGGACGACGCCTGGATCTCGCGCAGGCTGAAGCTGTACTGCTCGGCATCGCTGAAATCGTGTCGCTGCGCGCTGAGAAGTCCGTCTGCTGAGATGACGATCGAAATGATGCCCCAGAATTGTTCCACGTTGGTCGACGGGTTGGGCAAAAAGACAGGATAGCGCAGGATATAGCCCGCGCCCCCTTGTATCAGCGGCACGGGGCCATCGACGATCGGGCTTTGCCGACGATAGGCCTGTGCCACACTGGCCATCTGTTCGGGCACTTGCCAATATTTCAGGCCAATCGTTTTCTGATTGCCTGTGATCGGAAAACTGTGTGTCACGACCAATCCGGGGGCAAGCGCCACGGCCCGGACACCCGGGTTGTGCAATTGCAGGTCAGCCACAAAGCGGGAAATCTGTGCCTCGTTCACTTCTTTTGAAGCGGTCAGGAGATTTTCGATATGCTTGGCCACCAAAATTGCCTCGAAAAAGCGCAATTGGATCTGATCTGTCGCGGTGTAAAGATCTTGTTCCAGATCACGGCGCACGGTTGCCAAATGGTTGTCCCGGTCCAACGTGATGACGGAATATCCGATGCCAACAACGCTGCCCAGGGCAAGCGCGGTCAGCAAAATATAGGCCTTTGATGCAAGATAACTCTTGTACTTGTTCAACACACACCGTCCTTCACCAAGGCTTTATAGGGCATTCCCGCTATGGCTGTCGGGTTTTTTCTTCCTGGCTGCTCTAAGCCTTTTACCGAGACAACTATATATCGAAAACTGGCGAAATATGGGCGATTGTTGTCATCACGTTACTCACGGCTTACGGGTGTGGCCCCGATGCACTCTATCATACGTAGGTTTCGGGGTGGTCATGACCAGAACTTTGAAACGGCCTCAGCTTTTGGGGACATGTTCGCCTAAACCGTCGTGGAAGCTAACGTTGACGTGCCGTCGCTTGGGTCCATTCGCGCGTCCGGTGCGGCCCTGATGTCCGCGGCAGTGTTGATCTGTATCCGCGGCACCGGAACTCAAATGGCCAGTCAAATCAACATCTGCTTTCAGATAACGGCGGCCCGCCCCGCCGAAGAAACCCGCCAACAAAAAGGCCCGCACGCAAATGCGCACGGGCCAAAAGCATCAGTGTCAGGCTTGGTTTAGTTCACCGACTTTGCGTCAACGACATCCTTGCCAATCGACTTGGTCGCCGCCGAAATCTCGATCTGGCGGGGTTTCAGTGCTTCGGGCACTTCGCGTTGCAGGTCAATATGCAGCATACCATCAGCATGGGACGCGCCTGTCACGACCACATGATCCGCCAGATGGAACCGGCGTTCAAATGCGCGGGTGGCGATGCCGCGGTGCAGATAGCTGCGGTTGCTGTCTTCGTCTGCCTTGCGCGCCGAGACGATCAACGCTTTTTCGCGCACTTCCACCGAAAGATCTTGATCCGAGAAGCCAGCGACGGCAATCGAGATGCGATAGGCATCGTCGTCGGTTTTCTCGATGTTGTAGGGCGGATAGCTGTTCTGCGCGTGGTCGTTGGTCAGAACCCGGTCCATCATGTCAGCAATCTGGTCAAAGCCGACGGTCGAGCGGTAAAGCGGTGCAAAATCAAAAGTTCGCATATGTGTCATCCTCTTAGAGTGAGCGATTTCATGTCGGGCCCTCCATCCATGGACGGACCCGTTTTGCAGTTGCCAGAACCCTGTTCAGGCGTTCCGGCAGACCAAATGTGGGGATGGATCTTGCGGTTTCAAGACCTGTTGCAACCGCGTTTTGCGCAGGCGCTC
Source organism: Pseudosulfitobacter pseudonitzschiae (assembly GCF_900129395.1). Taxonomy (GTDB): domain Bacteria; phylum Pseudomonadota; class Alphaproteobacteria; order Rhodobacterales; family Rhodobacteraceae; genus Pseudosulfitobacter; species Pseudosulfitobacter pseudonitzschiae. Next base: position 60,021 of record NZ_FQVP01000008.1, on the reverse strand, counting down.
AGGGCTTGATGAATTTCGCGCCGGTGTCGTTGCGAACGCCCACGCGAACACGGCTGGCCGAGGGCGATGCCCCCTGTTGAAAACCGCTGCCTGCCAGCAGTTCGGCGCGCAACTCCTCCAACGGCTCGCCCAGAGATGTGCCCAGAGATACGTTTTTTCCGTCCAATTCAGCCTTGGCGGAAACAACGGACACAATGCTGGCCTCGCCGTCGTCAAAGGTAAAAATCGGCGCACCGGACGAACCGAAATCGACACTGCACGAGGTGATCAACACGCCCTCCTGCCGCGACAGCACGGTGCAGACCTCTTGCAGTGAAGGCACCTCTGATCGCGATTTCGCATAGCTGACCACGCCCACGCTGTCGCCGGTCGCAGGCCGCACTGCCGTGCCAAAAGGGCGGATGGTGGTGTTGCGAATGGGCTGGCTCAACTCGAGCAGCGCCAGGTCGTTGCGCACACGCTCAGACGACACCGCCCCGTCATAAACATAGGCCGGATGCACCACGGCACGGCGCACATTGCGATAGGCCGATGCGCGCCCGTTGCGCCAACCGGCGAGAAATTCGATCTTGTCATGGTCGATGCGCTGTTTGGTGCGTTTGTCGAACAGGCAATGCGCCGCCGTCAGCACCAGGTTGGGCGCAATCAGCGCGCCGGTGCAAAACCCGCTCCCGTCCATATCCAGCCGCCCGACAGCTTCCCATTCACGGCCGGTGTTCGTCGTCTCAAGGCGGCGCAGTTGTGCGTCCTGCGCAAAGGCCGCAGAGGTGGTCACAAGGGCCAAAAGTGACAGGGACATCCAGCGCCGCATCGATTTCTCCTAAAGGTATCGCACCCGGCTAACTGCGTCATACGGCGACATTATGGCAAGGCTGAAAATCAGCGCAAAATCGGCACCGATGGTGTACTGTCTGTTGCGCGCGCCAGCGCAGGCGGCTTTGGGCCACCGGTGGCCCAATCCAACAATTCGACCGTGTGCACAATGGGTATCCCCGTGGCACTGCCGATCTGCATCATGCACCCGATGTTGCCAGCCGCAATGATGTCTGGTTTTTTGGCTTCGAGCGTGCGGACCTTGCGGGCTTTCAACTGCGCCGAAATTTCGGGCTGCATCAGGTTGTAGGTGCCTGCCGAACCGCAACACAGGTGGCTGTCGGCGGGTTCGACCACGCCAAATCCGACCATCTTGAGCAATGTCTTTGGGTGGGTCTTGATCTGTTGACCATGCTGCAACGAACAGGCCGCGTGATAGGCAACGGTGACCGCACGATCACTGTCACCCGGCCCCGAGGCATCCGTCCCTGCGATGCCCATCGCCGCCATGTTCGGGCTGCGCACGATATGTTCCGGCGTCATCAACTGCAACAACAACTCGCTGATATCCATCGCCTTTTCGGCCACGCGCCTGGCATCACCTTCCATGTCGGTGCGCGCGAACATATGGCCATAGTCCTTTACGGTGGTGCCACAGCCCGAGGTGTTGATCACAATCGCATCCAGCCCCTCGCCGTCCATTTCAGCGGCCCAGGCCGTGATGTTTTTAGCCGCCGCCGCGTGGCTTTCGTCGCTTTTGCCCATGTGGTGCGTAAGCGCCCCGCAACATCCCGCACCCTTGGCCACAACCACCTCGCAGCCCAGCCGTGTCAGCAGGCGGATCGTGGCGTCGTTGATGTCCGTGTTCAGCGCCTTTTGCGCACAGCCGGTCATCAGCGCCACACGCTTGATCCGGGGCGCGACCGGCGCAAAGCTTTGCGGGTCGTCATTGCGGCTGACGGGCGGCACCTGTTTCGGTGCCATCGCGATCATCGCGCGCAGACGCGGGTCGGGCAGCAGACGTGCAAAGGGACGCGCCATCTTGGCGCCCAACAGAGCGACCCGGAACCGCGTGGGATAGGGCAGCACCCGCGCCAGAACCCAACGGAGGGCGCGGTCGCTGAACGGGCGTTTGTAGTGATCCTCGATGTATTCCCGCGCCTGATCCACCAGATGCATGTAATGCACCCCCGACGGGCAGGTCGTCATACACGCCAGACACGACAGGCAACGGTCAATGTGCCCCACCGTCTTGGCATCCGGCACCCGTTCGTTTTCCAGCATGTCCTTGATCAGGTAAATGCGCCCGCGCGGGCTGTCCAATTCATCGCCAAGCACCTGGTACGTGGGACAGGTGGCGGTGCAGAATCCGCAATGCACACAAGACCGCAGGATCTGGTTGGCGCGCTGAATCTTTGGATCCTGCAACTGTTCGGGCGTGAATGTCGTTTGCATCGTCTCTCTTTCAACTGCTCATCAGCCGGGCCGAGGCCAGACCGAACCATGGCACCGTTGTGCCCATTGCACCGATCACACCGGTCCAGCGTCGCATTGCGGGGCCCTGATCCATCTGCCGCAAGGCCAGCGCCGCCAGCGCCAGCACCGCGATCCACGCTGTCCAGATCAGGATCATGCCGGTCCACGTCGCCCAGACATTCACGCCCCAAGGAACCGGTGCCAGAAATCGCAACCACAGGCTTGCCGCCGCTGCCATCACCGTAAAGGCGACGAGCCTGGCAAAAACGGCAGAGGATGGCGTCAGATGCATCAGCCGCAGGAACGCCCACGGACCAAAGCCAAAGATCACCACGAAAAGAGCGATCCAGAACACCATCAGGCCGCTTTCACCCCGCCACCGTTCAGCACCCCGCGCGGGTCGAACCGCGCACGCACACCTTGGGTCAATGCGGCCAATGCAGGTGCCTCGGGCTGGAACACACCCAGCCGCGCGCGCACGTCCGCGTCGGCCCGCACAAGGGTCGCATGTCCCGCAAACGGCGCGATTTTCGCGCGCAAATCCGTGCCTGCAGCACACAGCACCCAAATCAGGCCGCCGCCCCAATCCAGCATAAAGTCCGCCCCCTCGGGCAATGCGGCGACAATCCTGGGCGCATCCCCGGGTTTGACCGACACACGCCACACATCCCCGTCGCGGTCGACAAAGGGCCGCACGTCCCGCACCCCGCGCCACAGGGTTTGCGACGCATCGGCGTTCAGCCGTTCGATTTCACCAAAGCCGCCCAAAATTCCCTCGAGCGCCCCCAATCGATAGGCGACAGAGGTTTCAAATCCCTCAATCCGCACCACCGCGCCCCGGTTCGGCAAAAACGCCGCTCCTGTGACCTCGAAAGGTGATCCCAAGGCGCGCGACAGCGCCGCCACCGCGTGGTCGGCGCGGTCCGTGCCGATCACCAGACTGGCTTCGGTTTCGGGCGCAGGCAGCACTTTCATCGAAATCTCGCTGAGCACACCCAAGGTGCCAAACGACCCGCACATCAACTTGACCAGGTCATAGCCGGTGACGTTCTTCATCACCCGCCCGCCGTTCTTCACGATCCGCCCCGAACCATCGACGAACCGCACGCCCAGCGCAAAATCACGGGCAGCGCCCACCGCGATCCGCCGCGGTCCGCTGACATTGGCGGCCATCACCCCGCCAATGGTCGGGGTGCCTGTCGTGCCCAAGAGCGCACGGTGGTCCATCGGCTCGAACGCCAACCGCTGGTGTTCCGCCGCCAGCGCCGCCTCGATCTCAGGCACCGGCGTGCCGGCGCCTGCCACCAGCGTCAGTGCCCCCGGCTCGTACAGCGTGATGCCGGCCAGCCCTGCAGAACACAGCACTTCGCCCGCCCCCGCAAAACCGCGCGTGCCACCGCCCTGCACGGCCAGTGGCCCCGTCGCCCCGGCAATCATCCCGGCCAGCTCTTCTTCGCTCTGCGGTGTCATCATCTTCTCATGGCTCCAATTATCCCGGGGGGTCAGGGGGCTGGCCCCCTATTGCGCCGCCATCTCGATCCTGCGGCGCGCGTCCGAGGCGTCCAGCGGAAAGACCTTGGCAGGGTTCAACAACCATTGCGGATCGAACACATCCTTCACCGCCATCTGGGCCTCAAGGTCGTCCATCGTGTACTGCACATGCATCAGATCGCGTTTTTCAATGCCGACACCATGCTCGCCGGTGAGACAGCCGCCCACTTCAACGCACAGTTTTAGCACCTCGGCGCCAAAGGTCTCGCACAGTTCCAGATCACCCGGCTTGTTGGCATCGAACAGGATCAGCGGGTGCATATTGCCGTCGCCTGCGTGAAAGACATTGCCCACCCGCAGCCCGTATTCCGCCGACATCTCGCCGATGCGCCGCAGCACAAAGGGCAGCGATGATACCGGAATCGTCCCATCCAGACACATATAATCGTTGATCTGCCCCATCGCGCCGAAGGCACTCTTGCGCCCCAGCCAGATGCGGGCGCTTTCCTCGGGCGACTTACTTTCGCGCAACTCGACCGGATTGTGTCGCCGGGCGATTTCCATGATCCGCGCCAGCTGGTCGTCAATCTCGGCGTCCGAACCTTCGACCTCGACGATCAACAAGGCCTCGCAATCCGGGTATCCGGCCCCGGCAAAGGCTTCGGTCGCCTCGATACAGGGGCGATCCATAAACTCGATCGCCACCGGCAGAACGCCCGCCTTGATGATGTCCGACACGCAGGCCCCCGCCACCTCGTTGTCGTCAAAGCCCATCAACACGGGCCGCGCGCCCTCGGGCTTGTGCAGGATGCGCAAGGTTGCCTCGGTCACCACACCCAGCTGCCCTTCGGACCCGCAGATCACCCCCAACAGGTCCAGCCCGCCCGCGTCCAGATAGCCGCCGCCGATCTCGACCACGGTGCCATCCATCTGCACCAGCGTGACCCCCATCAGGTTGTTGGTGGTCACCCCGTATTTCAGACAGTGCGCCCCGCCGCTGTTCATCGCGATATTGCCGGCAATGGCACAGGCCAGTTGGCTAGATGGATCGGGCGCATAGAAAAACCCGTCTTCCTCGACCGCTCCCGTGACGCTCAGGTTAGTGCGCCCTGTCTGCACGCGGATGATCCGGTTGGCGTAATCCGTTTCGATCACGTCATTCATTCGCGCCACGCCCAGAATAACGCAATCCGCCGTAGGCAGCGCGCCACCGGCCAGCGAGGTTCCCGACCCCCGTGGCACCACGGGCACGCCCTCTTCATGGCAAATGCGCAGCACATCCGAGACTTCCTGCGTCGAAGCGGGCAACACCGCCACCATAGGCGCGCATTTATAGGCGGTCAGCGCGTCACATTCATAAGCGCGCGTCTCGGCCACGTCGCTGATCACGGCGTCGGCAGGCAAAACCTGCAACAACCGAGCAACCACACGGTCCTTGCGGGCCAGAACAGCAGCGTTCGGGATCGGCATTTCCATGGCAATTCCTCCTATTGGTAAAATAATATTACCAATTTCACCGCGTGACAAGGGGCCGGGCTACACCCTATCACTCTAGCATGACTTGGACCAACCGCCTCGCCCTGTTTGGCACGCTTGACTACGTGGCCCTCGCCCTGCTTGTCACGGCGTGGCTGCTGATTGGCTGGCGCGTTGAAAGCACCACATCCAAACACCCGTCAACTGCGCGCATCATGGCAGGCTACCGCCGCGAATGGATGGTCCAGATGATCACCCGTTCCCCCCGCATCTTCGACGCGCAAATTCTGGCCAGCCTGCGTCAAAGCACTGCGTTCTTCGCCTCGACCTCGGCCATTGCCATCGGTGGCGCACTGGCGATGATCGGCAATGCCGAGCATATCACCGATATCGCCAACGATCTGGTTCTGGTGTCCGAACCCATCTTTGTATGGGAGGCAAAGCTGCTGATCATCAGCCTGTTCCTGACAAATGCATTCCTGAAATTCGTCTGGTCCAACCGACTGTTCGGCTATGCCGCCGTGGTAATGGCCTCGGTGCCCAATGATCCGAACGACCCGACGACCCTGCCCCGCGCCAACCAATCCGCCGAAATCAACATTACCGCCGCCCGCAGCTTCAACCGCGGCCTGCGCGCGGTCTATTTCGGCATCGCCATGGCGGCCTGGCTGCTGGGGCCGGTCCCGCTGATGATCGCCACCGCCTTCACGCTTGGCGTGATCTGGCGGCGCGAGTTTGCGTCCCATTCGCGCAAGATCCTGATGGGCACAGCCTCGTCAAAGTAGACGGCGCGCTGTCTGCTCTGGCAAAAATGCAGGGGTGCACCCAGAAGACTGGGACAGCGCCCCAACCTAATCCCGATGATAGGGCGCACCGGCCAGGATGGACGCGGCGCGGTATAACTGCTCGGCCAGCATCACGCGCACCAGCATGTGCGGCCAGACCATCGCCCCGAAAGACAGCGCAAAATCCGCCTCGGCGCGCAGCGACGGGTCGATCCCGTCGGCCCCGCCAATCACCAGCGCCAGATCGGACCGCCCGCCGTCGCGCCATCCGGCCAGGCGCTCGGCAAACTTTGGCGATGATTCCACCCGGCCCCGTTCGTCCATCACGGCCAGCAAAGCACCCTTTGGCACCGCGCGGCGCAACAGCTCGGCCTCGGCGGCCATGCCACCGCCCTTGCGGTCGTCAACTTCAACGACCTGCGCCGGACCCAGGCTCAGGGCCCGTCCGGTGCGGTCGAATCGTGTCAGGTAGTCAGAAATAAGATCAGCCTCGGGGCCGCCACGCAGGCGCCCCACGGCAATGATATGAACTTTCATAGATGCGTCAGCTGGCGGCGGGTGTTTCGCCTGTGCCCAACCACATCTTTTCAAGCTGGTAGAACTCGCGCACTTCGGGACGGAACACGTGAACGATCACGTCACCCGTGTCGACCAGAACCCAGTCGCCCGTGTCCTTGCCTTCGATCCGCGCGGGGCGGCCGAATGCCTCTTTCAGGCGCACCAACAGCTTTTCGGCAATGGCGGAAACCTGACGCGATGACCTGCCCGAGCAGACGACCATATAGTCGCCAAAGGCCGTCTTGCCCTGCAGGTTGATCTGCACGACATCTTCGGCTTTGTCATCGGAAAGGGAAGAAAGGATCAAAGCCAGCTGCGCATCGCTGCCTGCTTCGGGTGCTGCGGCGCTCATCAGTGCGCCCGTGTGGCCGGCAGCCGGTGCCGACGTTGTGTGGATTGACAGGACATTGCCCTCCTAGATACGCGCCGTCAGGTCCCCGGCGCTGGGATATGCTCTTAAGGTAGCAAGCCAAAGAGCGGATTTCAACGCATGGCTGACATGATCCCGACCGCAAACTGAATGCTGCTTAACTTGCGCGCAGCCCCGAGCCCTCTTTAAACTAGGCTGACGCCGCAACAAGGACCAATCTGGTGACGCATATCGTTAGAATTTTCTGCGCCGTCCTGGCGCTATGTGCCGCTGCCCGCCTGGCGGCTGGCCAAGAGGTTGTGTTCGAGGAATGGCGCTATCACCAGCCCGGCGATCTTCTGTATGACGAAGGTGTCCATACGGCAGGCGTTATCCTCGAAGACTTCAGCTTTGCCATCATGGTGCTGGTCGCCCAAGGCAAACACACTGCAATTGGTGCTGTTATCCCCGGAACCGACTTTCAGGACAGCGTCACATCGACCCTGACCATGACTGACGGTTCGGCCCGTACGCTCACCGTCACAGGCGATCAACTGCGCCGCGAGCGGGCCAAGGCACCGGACATGGTGTCCTACAGCTTTTTCCTGTCGGACGAGGATGTTGAACTGTTTCAGGCCGCGCGCGACTGGACCCTGCAGGCAGGCGACCAAAAGGCCACCTTCCCGCTGGCGGGGTCGCGCATTGCCGTTGACGCCGCCCGCGAGGCCCAGAAAATCAGCGCAGGCGGACCAGAGGTGCGCGACGAATGGATCGCCGCTTGTGACGCGGCGGCTGCACACCCCTATGACGGCGAATCACCTGTGCCGGGCGTGGCTTGGGACGATATGGACGCCGATACTGCCACCACCGCCTGTCTGAACGCCTATGCCGCGGGCGATGTGCTGCCGCGTATCCGCTTTGAACTGGGCCGCGCCTATGACAAGGGAGACGACCCACGCGCGTTCGAATTGCTGACCAAAGCCGCGCGCGATGACCACTATCCGATCGCCTACAACGCCCTTGCCACGCTTTATGGCACGGGCACCTATACCATTCGCGACCTTGCTGCCGCCCATGAACTTCTGGAACAGGGGACGGCCCTGGGCGACATGGTCAGCGGCTATTCGCTGGGCCGGATGCTGATCGAGCACAGCACTGGCCCGGACGATATAGAGCGTGGCCGCACGTTGCTAATGGATGCCGCCGAGGCCGGCTATCCCCCCGCCCAGCGCATCTATGGGCAATGGCTGGTGGACGGCACCCTTGGTGCCGGCGATCCCCTGCAGGCCAAGTCCTTTCTGGAGAAAGCCGCCCTGACCGGCGATGCCTCTGCCGCCTTTGCGCTGGCGCAGCTTTACATCGGTGAAAGCGGCCTGGATCCCGACCCCAAAGCATACCTGAAATATCTCAAGCTGGCGGCAAGGGGCGGAAACGAGGCCGCGCTTGAGGCGCTGTCACTGGACTAACCGAACTAGGTGTCGGGCGCCTTGTCGTCCTTTTCGGCAGGCGCATCTTCCTCCGGCTCGGGTGCAGGGGCGTCGTCGCCGAAATTCTGCTTGCCCGTGCCGCCCAGCATCCGCACCTCGCGCTGCGGGAAGGGAATAGAGATGTTGTTTTCCTTGAAGATGTCCCACAGCGCCAGATAGACATTCCCGCGAATGTTGGTCAGCCCGCCGGTGGGGTCCTTGATCCAGAACCGCAGGATGTAATCCACGCTGCTGTCGCCGAATCCCACGACATGACAGACAGGCGGCCGGTGACTCAGCACGCGGTCGGCGCTTTTGGCGGCCTCGATGGCCAGCCTGCGCACCTCGTGCGGATCATCGTCGTAAGAGGTGCCAAAATAGATGTCCAATCGCACGAAATCATTGGAGTGCGACCAGTTCACCACCTGCCCGGTGATCAGGTCTTCGTTCGGGATCAGGTATTCCTTGCCGTCCCGCGTCACGACCGAGGCATAGCGCGCGCCAAGTGTCTGAATCCACCCAAAGGTATCGCCAAGGCTGATCACGTCCCCGGGCTTGATCGACTTGTCCAGCAGGATGATCACGCCCGACACAAGGTTCGAAATCACCTTTTGCAGACCAAAGCCCAAACCCACACCGATGGCACCGGTCAGGACGGCAAGACCGGTCAGGTCGATGCCCACGGCCTTGATCCCCGCGAAAAAGGCAAAACCGTACAGGCCAATCTGCACGGCCTTGACCGCAAGCACTTGCATCGAGGGGCTGATATCTTCGTTCTTGCGGATCGTCGCAGCGGTTGTGTTGCTGACCAGCCGCGCCAGCGTGAACAATGTGCCAATCACCACGGCGGCGACAATCAGCGTAAGCATGGACAGCCGGAAGTCACCGACCGAGATCGCGATCCGATCCAGGAACAGAGACACTTCGTCAGAAATGTTCAGGTAAAACAGCGTGACGTATATCCACAGCCCCCACGTCACCGCCCGCCGCAGGAAACGGTTGCGCACAAGCCGTGCGGAAAAGCCGATGAAGGCCCAAGCCGTCGCCAGCGTTGCCGCCAAGCCGATCAGATAGGAACGCGAGGGCCATGTGACCTCTTGCATCACCAACCAGACCGACCAGCCCAGCAGCGCATACCACAACAGACCCAACCTGCGCCGGATCTGCACGATCATGCGCAATTGCCAGGCCTTCCAGCCTTCGCGCGAGCGCACCCAGTTTTGCAAAAGATGCCCCGAGAACTTGTGCAGGCCAAAGCACAGCACCGCCAGCCCGAGGATGATCAGCACCTGATAGAGCCGCCAACCAGGCTGCATCAAGCTGACAAGGAAGGACTGTACCGTACCCGCAGAGATCCGAATAGCTTCCAGCAGATCCAGCCCGAACTTGGCTCCCTTCTCGGTGGTGTTCTCCATGCGCACTCCCAGCGTTGGTGTTCAGGTTGCACTTAGACGCAATGCGGCGCAAGCCAAACGCAATGACGGATTTGCCCTGTTATGCTGTGGTTGGGAGCAAATGCCGGGCATTCGGGGATCGGCGCAGATTTTGTTTGTCCACCTTGCGCCACAAGGGACATGCGCGTATCTCTTCGACCATGAAACGTCTTTTTAACATCGACGACCGCGCACGGCTGCGCGAACGCTTCTTCGGGGCGACCCACGCGGTGCTGGCGCGACTATAACGTCGCACACACCCGAACCCCACGCCATTTCTGCATCCAAAATACGGGAGAGGTCCCTCATGTCCCCTACGAAATCCGCAAAAACGCTTTATGACAAGATCTGGGATGCCCACGTCGCCCACGAGGCCGACGACGGCACCTGTCTGCTTTATATCGACCGTCACCTGGTTCACGAAGTGACCAGCCCGCAGGCCTTTGAAGGTCTGCGTATGACCAACCGCACCGTGCGCAAACCCCAGCAGACCATCGCGGTGCCCGACCATAACGTGCCCACCACGCTGGACCGCGCCAACGGCGGCATGAACGAAGAAAGCCGTATCCAGGTCGAGGCGCTGGACAAGAACGCCAAGGATTTTGGCATTCACTATTACCCCGTCTCCGACGTGCGTCAGGGCATCGTTCACATCGTCGGCCCGGAACAGGGCTGGACCCTGCCCGGCATGACCGTGGTCTGCGGTGACAGCCACACGGCAACCCACGGCGCATTCGGTGCGCTGGCCCACGGCATCGGCACATCCGAGGTCGAGCATGTTCTGGCGACGCAAACGCTGATCCAGAAGAAATCCAAGAACATGAAGGTCGAGATCACCGGCAAACTGCGCCCCGGTGTCACGGCCAAGGACATCACCCTGTCCGTCATCGGCGTGACCGGCACTGCCGGCGGCACCGGCTATGTCATCGAATATTGCGGCGAAGCGATCCGCGATCTGTCGATGGAAGGCCGCATGACCGTCTGCAACATGGCCATCGAAGGTGGCGCGCGTGCGGGCCTTATCGCGCCTGACGAAAAGACCTTTGAATATTGCATGGGCCGCCCCCACGCGCCCAAAGGCGCGCAATGGGAAGCAGCCGTCGCATGGTGGAAAACCCTGTTCTCGGATGAGGACGCCCATTGGGACAAGGTCATCACGCTGAAAGGCGAAGACATTGCCCCCGTCGTGACTTGGGGCACCTCGCCCGAGGACGTGTTGCCGATCACGGCCAACGTGCCTTCGCCCAGCGACTTCAAAGGCGGCAAAGTCGACGCGGCACAACGGTCGCTGGACTATATGGGCCTGACACCGGGCACACCGCTGAGCGAAGTCGAAATCGACACCGTCTTTATCGGCTCGTGCACCAATGGCCGCATCGAGGACCTGCGCGCCGCGGCCGCGATCCTGAAGGGCAAGAAGATCAAGGACGGAATGCGCGCGATGATCGTACCCGGTTCGGGTCTGGTCCGTGCGCAGGCAGAGGAAGAGGGTCTGGCCGACATCTTTAAAGAGGCCGGGTTCGAATGGCGTCTGGCGGGTTGCTCTATGTGTCTCGCGATGAACCCCGACCAGCTCAGCCCCGGCGAACGCTGTGCGGCGACGTCCAACCGCAACTTCGAAGGCCGTCAGGGTCGGGGCGGACGCACCCACCTGATGTCGCCCGCGATGGCAGCGGCTGCGGCGATCACAGGTCGCCTGACCGACGTGCGCGACCTGATGTAAGCCAGTGGGCATGGCGGCTCCGTTCCACACGGGGTCGCCCGGCCACCCGCCAAAGGAAGCCCGCGTGATGCAGCGCCTTCGACCACAACAGGACACCGCCCGCACATGAGCGCCGCCGATACCCCTATCGGCTCGCTTTGGGTCGGCACGGAACTGCGCTGGCTGGACATTCTGGCCTTGCGCAGCTTTGCCCACCACGGCCATCCCGTGACCCTGTTCCACACCCACGACCTGCCTGATCCGCAGATCGAGGGGGTCACGCTGCGCCATGCGTCCGAGGTCTATCATTATTCGGATGAGCTGCTTGGGCGGGTCACGCCCACGGTCTTTGCCGACCTGTTTCGCCTGCACATGGTTCAGGACACCGACCTGACCTGGGTGGACACCGATTGCCTGTGCCACCGGCCTTTGACACCGAAAGACGGCTATCTGGTCGGATATGAATCGCCCACTACGGTGAACAATGCGGTGCTGCGCCTGCCGAAAGACAGCGCGGCGCTGGCCCTGCTGCTGGACCGGCTGAACGACCCCGGCTTTGTCCCGCCATGGTTAAAGCGGGCCCATCGCAAAAAGCTGGAGGCGCTGCCCGCAGGCGAGCAGCTGCTGGGGGCCGCGCAATTGGTACCGCCGGTATTCGGCCCACAGGCCCTGACCTGGGCGTTGACCGAAACCGGCGAGATCGAACACGTGCTGCCGCGCCATGTGCTGAATCCGGTGCATTGGTCGATGGCAGATATCTACTTCAACCCCTACGGCGGCGTGGAGGGGTGGCTGCGCGACGACACACAATGCATCCATCTGTACGCCAGCCGCATCCGCGCAGCCCACCGGCGCAACATTCCCTACGCAGGCTCTTTCATTGCCAACATCGCCGCACGGGTCAAACATGACTTTGGCGGCAAACCCTTTAGACAGACATAAGGACACCAGATATGGACAAGTTCGAAACAATCACTGGGGTTGCAGCCCCGATGCCGATGATCAACATCGACACCGACATGATCATTCCCAAGAACTTCCTGAAGACGATCAAACGGTCCGGCCTTGGCGTGAACCTCTTTGACGAGATGCGCTATGACGACGACCGCAACGAAATCCCCGATTTCGTGCTGAACAAGGACGCCTACCGCAACACTGAAATCCTGGTGACGGGCGACAACTTCGGCTGTGGCTCCAGCCGTGAGCACGCACCCTGGGCGATCAAGGACTTTGGCATTCGCTGCGTCATCGCCCCCAGCTTTGCCGATATCTTTTTCAACAATTGCTTCAAGAACGGCATCCTACCCATCGCCCTGCCCCAAGAGCAGGTCGACCTGCTGATGAAGGACGCCGAAAAAGGATCGAACGCGCGGATGACCGTCGACCTTGGGGCGCAAACGATCACCACTTCGGATGGCGAAGTGATCCGCTTTGACGTCGACCCGTTCAAGAAACATTGCCTGATGGAAGGTCTGGACGACATCGGCCTGACCATGGCCAAGGCGGACGACATCGCCAGTTTTGAAGCCAAGTCAAGCGCCGAGCGCCCCTGGGTCTGAGACCTGAAGTTCATGATGCACGAAATTTCGGGGCTGCAAGCGATGCTTGCGGCCCCTTTTATGTGGCCCGGCAGGATTGGACACAAGATGTGCTACAATGCCCAGATTGGGTCTTATTTCTGATGCAAGATGGCACCACCTTTTCCCACAAAATGCCTTAAGTTTTACGTTTGGTTTAAGCTGAACTTGAGCCGACCAGTGAAACAAGGCACAAATCGGGCAATAATGAGGCAAGCCGCCACAAACGGTGGAATCAAGTTGGAACAAGTTCGCGGCAACGTATCGCGTCTGGCCAGTTTGAAGGGAACGAGAAGTGATAGCACGACTGACAGGTGCCGCCATGCGCGGTCTCTTGGTGGCATTGATGATTGCCACTCCGGCGCTGATGCTGCCGGGGGTGTCTGCTGACACCACGCAGATCATTCTGCTTGTCGCCCTGTTGGCTGCCTTTCTTGTGTTCATCGAATACAACTCGAACTTTCCGTCGATCATTGAATTCCGCAACGCACCACCCTTGAACCGCCTGCGGTTCTGCGGTGCCTTTGTCACTGTCTTCCTTCTCACCGTGATCTGCTCGGGCCTGACGCAACCCACCTTGATGACCGGCGCCACGACCTCGGTTGCGCGTCTGGTGGGGCAAGTGCTCGACTTCCCGTTTTCACCGGTACGCCTTGTGGTCCTGGCCTTGCCCTCGGAATTGCCCGAAGCATCCTTTCGCATCGCGCGCGCCGCCGCCGGGCTCAGCTATCTGATTGCGCTGTTCACATGTGGCATTTTCGTTCTGATGGTGCGCTTTTTCGGCTGGCCATCGTCGCGCAACGGCGCATTCAACGTGTGGATCAACCTGCCGCTGTTCGACCCGACCGCAGGCGGCGACGCGTTGACCCGGCTGCAACGCGATGCGCGGATCAACATGGTTCTGGGTATTTTGCTGCCCTTCGTATTGCCCGCAGTGGCCAAACTGGCGTCTCAGGTGATAGGTCCGATTACATTGCATGAACCGCAAACCCTGATCTGGACGATGACCCTATGGGCCTTTTTACCCGCCAGCCTTCTGATGCGCGGCATCGCGATGGGCAAGGTCGCCCACATGATCGAGGAAAAGCGCCGCCGCAGCTACGCCCGCGAAGCGGAAAGCGACTACCAAGTCGCCTGATCCCTTGGGTCTGCGCCCTTGGGTTCATGGCCCTGCCCGCAGGTGCCGACAGTCTGCGCATTGCCACATACAATACCGAACTGGCCCGCAAGGGCCCCGGCTTGCTGTTGCGTGACATCACTGGTGGCGAGGATGCGCAGGTCAATGCAGTGATCACGGTTCTGACCCATGCCCAGCCTGACATCGTGGCGTTGCAGGGGTTCGACTATGACCTGACGGGCGCGGCGCTGGCCGCCTTTGCCAAGGCGCTCGAGGCCAGGGGACTGCACTATCCTCACCAGTTTGCACTGCGCCCCAACACGGGCATGGCCACGGGGCTGGATATGGACGGCGATGGCCGTCTGGGTGGGCCGCGTGATGCGCAGGGCTTTGGCGCGTTCTCGGGTCAGGGCGGCATGGCAATCCTCTCGCGATACCCGGTGGCTCGTGACGCTGTGCGCGATTTCTCTGGGCTGCTGTGGAGCGATCTGCCGGACGCCACCCTGCCCCACACGGACGCGGGCCCTTTTCCCAGCGCCGAGGCACAAGCCGCCCAGCGCCTGTCCACCACCGGCCACTGGGTCGTCCCCATAGATGTGCCGGGCACAGGTCGCATCACCCTGCTGACCTATCACGCCACCCCGCCTGTCTTTGACGGCCCCGAGGACCGCAACGGCCTGCGCAACGCCGATGAAACGCGGTTCTGGCAGCTCTATCTGGACGGCGCTTTCAGCCCTGTGGTCACCGACCGCCTTGTGCTGTTGGGCGATGCCAATCTGGACCCCGACGCAGGCGACGGCCACCGCCACGTGATGCGCGCGCTGCTGGACGATCCGCGCCTGACCGATCCGGCCCCCACCAGCGCGGGAGCGGCAGCCGCTGGCGATGCCACCGACACCGCAGACTGGGACGATCCGACACCGGGCAACCTGCGCGCCGACTATGTCCTGCCCTCCTCCGACTGGACTGTCACAGACAGTGGCGTGCTGTGGCCGCTGCCTGCCGATCAGCTGGCCGAAACCGTTGCCACGGCCAGCCGCCACCGCCTTGTCTGGGTCGACCTCGCGCGGTGACAACTTGACGCTTCCAACCCGTCGCGCTACGCCCCTTGCAACCCAATTTTCCGAGGAGAAAACCCATGTCGAACCCTTCCCTGTTGATCCTTCCCGGGGACGGCATTGGCCCGGAGGTCATGACCGAAGTGAAACGCATCATCGACTGGTTCGGTGCAAAGCGTGATCTGGCCTTTGACGTGGAAGAGGACCTTGTCGGCGGCTG
The DNA here is from genome assembly GCF_900129395.1 of Pseudosulfitobacter pseudonitzschiae. Taxonomy (GTDB): domain Bacteria; phylum Pseudomonadota; class Alphaproteobacteria; order Rhodobacterales; family Rhodobacteraceae; genus Pseudosulfitobacter; species Pseudosulfitobacter pseudonitzschiae. The sequence goes on along the minus strand of NZ_FQVP01000008.1, from coordinate 44,500 downwards.
CGCCTATGACAAGCACGGCACGCCGCTGCACGACGACACAATGGCCAAGGCCCTGCAAGTCGATGCCGTCCTGCTGGGCGCCGTGGGCGGGCCGAAGTACGACAACCTCGATTTCAGCGTAAAGCCTGAGCGTGGCCTGCTGCGCCTGCGCAAGGAAATGGACCTGTACTCGAACCTGCGCCCCGCGCAATGCTTTGACGCGCTGGCTGATTTTTCGTCCCTGAAAAAGGATATCGTGGCCGGTCTGGATATCATGATCGTGCGCGAACTGACCTCGGGCGTCTATTTCGGCGAGCCGCGCGGCATCTTCGAAGAAGGCAATGAACGCGTCGGCATCAACACGCAACGCTACACCGAATCCGAGATCGACCGCGTTGCGCGCTCGGCCTTTGAACTGGCCCGCCGTCGCAACAACAAAGTCTGTTCGATGGAAAAAGCCAACGTGATGGAAAGCGGCATCCTGTGGCGTGAGGTGGTGCAGAAAGTGCGCGACACCGACTACCCCGATGTCGAACTGACCCATATGTACGCCGACAACGGCGCGATGCAGCTGGTGCGTGCGCCCAAACAGTTCGACGTGATCGTGACCGACAACCTGTTTGGCGACATCCTGTCCGACTGCGCCGCGATGCTGACCGGCAGCCTGGGCATGTTGCCCTCGGCCAGCCTGGGCGCACCGAACGCAGATGGCCGCCCCAAAGCGCTGTACGAACCCGTACACGGCTCGGCCCCAGACATCGCGGGTCAGGGCAAGGCGAACCCGATTGCCTGCATCCTCAGCTTTGCAATGGCGCTGCGCTACAGCTTTGACCAGGGCGACGAGGCTGCCCGCCTGGAAGCCGCCGTTGAAAAAGTGCTGGCCGATGGTGTGCGCACCGCCGACCTGCTGGGCGAAGAAGGTGTGACACCCGTTTCGACCACCGGCATGGGCGACGCCATTCTGGCCGCGCTCGACGCCTCGCTCTAAGCGGAAATCCTTGCGTGCCCGCCCCTTCGGCGCGGGCATGCATCCGGCCCCTTGAAGATCCCCGAGAATCCGGCCAAGCCGAACGCAGGTTCCAAGAGGTCATCCCATGTCGCGCAACATCCAAGGCATCCTGATCGCCCTGCTGGGCTGTCTGATCTATTCCGCCCATGATGCGATCATCAAGGCCCTGGGCAGCAGCCTGCCCGCCGTGCAGATCGCGTTCTTTGCTTACCTTCTGGGCCTGCCTTACGTCATCCTGCTGCTGATCCACGACACCACCCCCGGCACCCTGCGCCCCGCCAACCCGCTGTGGATGGCGATCCGCGTGGTGGCGGTGATGGTCGCAACGCTGGGGGCTTTTTATGCCTTTCTGGTGCTGCCACTGGCCGAGGCCTATACCATCCTCTTTGCGGCCCCGCTGCTGGTTACCCTGCTGGCCGTGCCGCTGCTGGGCGAGGTGCTGCGCTGGCGGCGGGCCACGGCGGTGTTGGTCGGACTGGCGGGCGTGCTGGTGGTGCTGCGTCCCGACACCAACACGCTGAACATTGGGCATGTCACCGCGCTGGCCTCTGCCGTTGGCAATGCGATGGTCCACATCTCGTCGCGCCGGATCGGCGGGTCGGAACGCTTGCCCTTGATGATCCTCTATCCGATGCTGGGCATCATCGTCCTGCTGGGCGCTGTCATGCCGTTCACCTTTGAACCGATCAGCGGTCGGGCCTTTGGCGGACTGGCGATCCTTGCGCTGTTTTCCTTTGTGGCAATGCTATGCATGATCGAGGCGTTCAAACGGGGCGAAGCGGCGCTGGTTGCCCCGATGCAGTATTCACAGCTGATCTGGGGCACCCTGTTCGGCATCCTGTTCTTCTCAGAATACCCAAAGGGACCGACGCTGCTGGGGGCTGCGCTGATCATCGGTTCGGGGCTGTATATCGTTTTCCGCGAGGCAGGCGCCAAACCCGGCGCGGCCATCACACCTCCCATCGCCGCACGCCGCCCCTGATTTCAGGTGCCGATGGCGATTCAGACTTGCCAAATATGGGCAAAGAGGCTACCTCGCGGCCTCACGGTCGGGCTGTAGCGCAGCCTGGTAGCGCACCTGCTTCGGGAGCAGGGGGTCGGAGGTTCGAATCCTCTCAGCCCGACCAGTATCACCAATATGCACGTCAGACGGCTTTGACCTTTGTGTCGTCAATTGGCCCCCGGTGAAAACCACCCCGCACTTTTTCAACCCCTGCCAGACAGGAACGCTTCTCGGCGTTACGGGCTTCGTTCAAGCAAACTGCTGTAGGGGCACACGTCTTTTTCAAACGGCACGTGGCGTTGCCGAAACTTTGTCCCCTCGACGACTGTTGGCGCACTGATCCGGTCCATGCGGAAATGCCTGAAGTCCACGCGCGCAGGGTCCCAGCCCACCAGATACCACAGCGGCGGCAGGATCAGCATGGCCTGCGGTTCAACTTCGCGGCAGGTCTGCCGCCCCTTGGCGTCGCGATAGTCAAACTTCAGGTGACGACGTTCCAGAAACGCCGTTTCGAAAGCAGGCAACAGATCGGTGTGGATTGTCCCCATGTCTGACAAGTCCTGAAGCGGCGACAGTTTTCCCACGTGCAGGCAATCCAGAAAACGGCGCAGGTCGCGTATCTTTTCTGGTGGCAGGGTCTTTTCGATCTTGGCGAGTCCTGCATCCGCCAGCCCCGAAAACGGGAGAAACCCGGCCGCTCGCATTGCTGCAACGCTGATCAGCAAGGCAAAGACCTCGACCACGGCAAGGCGCGCGGTGGTCTGCATGGATTGCGGGTCAAGTTGCAGACCGCCCCCGCGTCCAGGCTCGGAATGAATGACAAATCCCTGATCGCGAAGGGCGGCGATGTCGCGCAACACCGTGCGCCGCGACGCACCAACCTCGTCGGCCAGCGCATCGACCGTTGCCGTGCCGGAACGGCGCAGGCTGCGCACGATGGCGTCATGACGGGTGCGAATGTTCATGTGATCAGCATAGCATCAATGGTGACAACTTTTGGCACCATTAAAATCTACGGATTCTTCATTGACCTCAACAAGGAGAATTTCGTCATGCAACGTACCGCCGTCAATCCATGGGACTGGTCCCTGAAGCTGGGTTACAATCAGGCCGAGATCATCCAAGGCGCAACCCGCCAGGTTGTCTGTGCCGGTCAAACTGCCGTGGATGCGAACGGAAACCCGCAGCACCCCGGCGACATGCGCGGCCAGATCGGCCTCGCACTGGACAACCTGGAGGCGGTTCTGACGTCCGCAGGCATGGACCTGAGCAACGTTACCCGCCTTGGCATATACGCCACAGATGTGGAGGACGCGCTGAAGAACTTCGATGTTCTGGGGCAGCGGTTCGGCGCTGCGCAAAGCGCCCCGCCCATGACGCTTGTCGGCGTGACCCGCTTGGCCATCCCGGGCCTGCTGTTCGAAATTGAAGCGACGGCTTGCGCCTAATGGGTTTGCCACCGAAAGCGGCGGGGTTTTATGCCTCGCCCCTTCTCACCACGTTGCCGTCGCTTCCATTGCCACGGGACCGTCAACATAGGCTGTCCACAGCCTCAGCCCCGCGCCGTCCTCGGTCGCGTTCAACGTGAAATCGGCATCATCGAACAGCGGCGACAGGCTGCGGAAATCAAATTGGACGGGTGGCGCGCCCATGATGGTTTCCGCGAACTGCGCCAGCATCGTCGCCTGCATCGGACCGTGCACGATCAACCCCGGATAGCCTTCCTCGTTGCGCACATAGGGCGCGTCATAGTGGATGCGATGACCGTTAAAGGTCAGCGCCGAATAGCGGAACAACAGCGTCGCTGACGGATTGACCTGCACCCGGTGCGCGCCATGCGGGGCCGAAGGCAACACTTTGTCCGCCGCCCCCGGTGCGTCCGGCCCGCGATAGACGATATCCTGTCGCTCTGTCAGCACCGCCCGTCCGTCGCTGTCGATCTCGTGGAGCACGGTCACAAAGCACAAGGTTCCGCTGCGGCCCTCTTTCACCACCACATCCTGAATGGTTGAATTGCGGGTGACCGTTTCACCCACGCGGATCACATCATGAAAGGTGAACGCCCCGCCTGCCCACATCCGGCGCGGCAAGGGCACGGGTGGCAAAAAGCCGCCGCGCGCCGGATGCCCGTCCGGACCCAGTTGCGATGTCGGGGCGGCGGGCGGCGCCAGGCACAGATGCACCAGCAAGGGCGCCGCGCTGCCCGCACCCGTCTCACCCTCGCGGTCGAATGTGGCGTTGAACCGCTGGACCAGCGACGGGGTAACGCATTCAGATTGTGTCTCGTTGCGCCCGATCCACTTGCGCAGATACTGAATATCCATCTTCCCCCCTTTGCCGCCAGACCCGGTCACCCGTTACGGCTTTTGCAGCAAAGACACCTGTTCCGGCACAAATGCCTCGCCGTTGCCGCGTTCGACCAGCCCGGCCAGCGTATCGTTCACGGCCTGCGCCATCAAACGGGCCGCGCCCAGTTCGGTGGCCATTTGCGTGTAGTAGCCCGCGTCCTTGAACGCATTCTGGATCGAAAAGCGCAGCGCGTCGGTGCTGCCTTCCAGGATATAGGGTGCGACCCGCTCCAATGCGACGCCGCCGGCACCGCCCTTGCGCAGGCAATCGACCATCGCCTCGGGGTCCATGCCGTCCTGGATGGCACAGGCGGCCACCTCGGCAATCAGCGTTGCCGTGCCCAGCGAAATGATATTGTGCGTCAGCTTCAACTGATGACCGCTGCCGACGCCACCGGCGGCAAAGATGTTCTCGGCAAAGCAGTCGAACAATGGCCGCACCCGTTCGATTGTCGCGGTCTCTCCACCAACAAGCAGGTTCAACCGCCCCTCTTCCGCTTCCTTGGGCGTTCGGGTCATGGCCGCATCGACAAAATCGCACCCTTTTTCGCGTACTTGTGCAGCCAGCGCACGAGTCGAGCTGGGGATTGCGGTCGAACAGTCAACAACCACCGCCCCCGGACGCAGGGCCGCAAGCGCTGCACCGCTGCCGATCAGAACATCCTCGACCTGCGGCGTACCGGTCACACAAAGCAGCAGGATATCACAGGTTTCCGCCAGTTGGGCCGCGTTGTCCCATGCGACACCCCCCAGTGCGACCAGATCCTCGGTGGGCTGGTTGCCAACGTGATCCAAAAAGCCAAGGTCCCAGCCCTTTTGCAGGATGTTCTTTGCAATGCCGTGCCCCATAAGCCCGACGCCGATAATTCCGACTTTTGTCATTCAACTGACCTCTTTCCGTGTACGCGCGGACAGAACCACGGCGGACCGCAAAAGGGAACGCCCTGTTCCGTGATTGGCCCCGCTGATGGCAAATGGTGCAAAGGGACTTTACACACTCCGGCGAAATCCGTCTAACCTCGGGGACCACGCGGACGGCTGCTGCAAGCCCCGCCATAGAACCAAAGGAAACGCCTCATGTCCTGGCTTATGCCCGCAGAAACCGCCCCGCAGGATCGCATCTGGATGGCCTTCCCGCGCGAGGGACAGACGCTGGGTGAAACCCTGACCGAACGCGAGGCAGGATATGCAGCATGGGCCCATGTGGCCAACACCATCGCTGAATTCCAACCCGTGTCCATCGTCGTCGATCCGACCGAGATGGCACGCGCCAAACAGATGTTGTCGGCAGGGATCACCATCCACGAGCGCACGATAGATGATTTCTGGATGCGCGATTCCGGTCCGACATTCGTGCATGACGCAGACGGCAAGCTGGCAGCGGTGGATTGGGTGTTCAACGGCTGGGGCGGCGGCGACTGGACCGCCAGCGGCAACGACCGTGATCTGGCGCGGTTCATCGCCGATCTGGAAGGTGTCCCCGTCGTGCCATCGCTGCTGGTGAACGAAGGCGGCGGCATCCATGTGGACGGTGAAGGAACCATATTGCTGACCGAAACCGTGCAACTGGACCCCGGCCGCAACCCCAACCTCGACCGCACCCGCGTGACCGAGGAGATGGCGCGCACGCTGGGCACCACCAAGGCGATCTGGCTGCCGCGCGGGCTTGAGCGTGATTACGAAACCTTCGGCACGCGCGGCCATGTGGACATCGTGGCCTGCCTGCCCTCGCCCGGTGTGATCCTGCTGCACGACCAGCGTGACCCGTCGCATCCCGATCATGCGGTGATGAAAGACATCCGCGCGCAACTGGCGCAGGAAACCGACGCCCAGAGCCGCGGCTTCCAGATCATCGATCTGCCCGCGCCGGAAACCCAGACCGACGCCCACGGCCCTGTCGACTGGAGCTATGTGAACCATCTGGTCATCAACGAGGCGGTCATCGCCTGCGCCTTCAACGAACCGCGCGCCGATGCACAGGCCCAGGAGATATTGGCCGCCGCCTATCCGGGCCGCGAGATCGTAGGCGTCGATGCAACCGAACTGTTCGCACGCGGCGGTGGCGTGCATTGCATCACCCAGCAACAACCGAAACCGCGTGCCCAATGAACGTCGTCGAAGCCACAATCGCCGACCTGCGCACCGCGTTGGAGACAGGTGAAACCACCAGCGTCGCGCTGGTTGAAACCTACCTTGACCGCATCGCACGTTATGACCGCAGCGGTCCCTGCCTGAACGCGGTGCCGGTGCTGAACCCCGATGCGCTGGTCGATGCCGCAGCCTCGGACGCGCGACGGGCCGCAGGGCAGCCACGCGGGCCGCTGGACGGTATCCCCTACACCGCCAAGGACAGCTACAAGGCCAAGGGGCTGACCGTCGCTGCAGGCTCGCCCGCCTTTGCCGATCTGGTGGCCACCGACGACGCCTTTGCCATCGCGCAGCTGCGCGAAGCGGGCGCCGTGTTGATCGGGCTGACCAACATGCCGCCCATGGCCAATGGCGGGATGCAACGCGGCGTCTATGGTCGCGCGGAATCTCCCTATAATGCGGATTACCTGACAGCGGCCTTTGCCTCTGGGTCGTCCAACGGATCAGGCACCGCGACCGCCGCCAGTTTTGCCGCCTTCGGTCTGGGCGAGGAAACATGGTCCAGCGGACGCGCCCCTGCGTCGAACAACGCGCTGTGTGCCTACACACCCAGCCGCGGCGTGATCTCGGTGCGGGGCAACTGGCCGCTGGTGCCGACCATGGACGTGGTTGTCCCGCACACGCGCACCATGGCGGACCTGTTCGAGGTGCTGGACGTGATCGTGGCAGATGACCCCGAAACGCGCGGCGACTTCTGGCGCGCGCAACCGTGGTTGCGTCTGCCCCGTGCATCCGATGTGCGGCCCGCGTCCTATGCGGCGCTGGCAAAGGCTTCGCTGCGCGGCAAACGTTTTGGCGTGCCTGCGATGTATATCAACGCCGACCCCAAGGCGGGCACGGCTGAGGATGCCGGCATCGGCGGCCCAACCGGCCAGCGGATCGAAACACGTGCGTCGGTGATCGCCCTGTGGGAACAGGCGCGCGACGCATTGGCACAGGCGGGGGCCGAAGTGGTTGTCGTCGATTTTCCGGTCATCACGAATTACGAAGGCGACCGCCCCGGCGCGCCAAAGATTCACACGCGTGGGCTGGTGTCGGCGGACTACCTGAAGCGTGAAATCGTCGACCTGTCTGTCTGGGGCTGGGACGACTTTTTGCGCGCCAACGGTGATCCGTCCCTGAACCGCCTTGCGGATGTGGACGGCGCGCAGATTTTCCCCGCGCCGAAGGGCAGCCTGCCTGACCGCTATACCGGCTTTGACGACGACATCGCGCATTATCCCGCCCACGCCCGCGCGCATCCCGTCGATGATTTCACCACCATCCCCACCCTGCCCGATGGACTGCAAGGGCTGGAAGACACGCGGCGCATCGACCTTGAGGACTGGATGGACGGCCTGGGCCTTGATGCCGTGATCTTTCCCACCGTGGCCGATGTGGGGCCGGCAGATGCCGACACCAATCCTGCCTCTGCCGACCTGGCGTGGCGCAACGGGGTCTGGGTGGCCAATGGCAACCTTGCGATCCGGCACCTGGGTATTCCGACAGTAAGCGTGCCCATGGGAACCATGGCCGATACACAGATGCCCGTGGCCCTGACCTTTGCCGGGCGCGCCTATGACGACAACAGCCTGCTGTCCTGCGCCTGCGCGTTCGAGGCAACGGGTCCCTACCGGACATCGCCACCGCGCACAGCCGACTAAGCTCAGGGCCGCTCAGCCCGGTCGAAGGTTGTGCGCCAGTTGTCCTCGAACAACAGCCGCCGCTGCCTGTCCATTGCCACCAAAAGCGTGGGATCAATGGAAATATAGCGCTGGATACTCTGCTCTAGCCCGGTCTCGTCGGCGCTGTCACGCTGCACCAGATTGCTGTCGGCCAGAATCGCCTGGCCCGGACCGGACAGCAGGAAATCCAGCAGCAAGGCGGCGTTCTGCGGGTTTTCTGCCGTCTTCGGGATCATATAGGCACGCGACAGAAACAGCGTGTAATCCTGCGGATAGATCACCCCGACGCGGGGAAAGGATGCAAAATCCAGATAGGAACCCAACACGTTGTAGGCCAACAGGTACTGTCCGCTGTCCACGCCTGAAATGATCTCGGCGGAACAGCACGTTGCCACCGCATCCACGCGCGAGAACCCTTCGAGAAGCCCCCCAAAGGTGGTTGCCTGCTGGCTGTCCATGAAGGCAAAGAGATAACCCAGACCCGATTCCTCGATGTCATAGGTGGCAATCTTGCCGCTGTAGGTGGCGGACTTGCGCCGCATCAGGTCCAACAGGTCGAACCGTGTGCGCGGGGCATCGTCCAACGGAACCAGATCGGTGTTGTAGATCACCACCGCCGCCTCTTTCGTAACGCCCCACAGCTCGTCCCGCCAGCGCCGCGCCTTGGGCAAGCCTGCTGTCAGGCCAGAGATGTAAGGTTCGGCGCAGAACCGGTTCACCAGATCAACCATCTGGTGAACCCCCGACGAAAACACCGCGTCCGCGGCGCGGGTGTCCCCCATGCACGCCCCAAGACTGTCGGCATAGAGTGCATTTGATCCCCATTGTTCATAGTTCAAACGGATACCCGGATAGAGCGTCACAAAGGCCTGCAAGGCGGGGCTGAGAACGGCAATGTCGGTGGTGGACCGCAAGGTCAGTTCGGAGGTCGGCGTGGCACCGGGGGCGGTGAATTGTGCAACCGCTTCCTGTGCGTCGGCGCGGGGCAGGCATATCACCAGCCCCACACAGACCAGAGCAAACTGACGAAGCATCAGGGCAATCATACAGCGTCCCCTTCAGTGTCGGCCGGAAAGGTCAGCGTAACGCGGAACCCCTCTGCGACCTGCCCCATGTGCATCTGACCGTCAAAAGCCTCGGTCACCGCGCGCACGATGGACAGGCCAAGACCCGCGCTGTTTCCTTTGGACGCGGCGGACCGTTCAAACCGTCGCCCCATGGTGGTCAGCACATCGGCAGGCGGGCCGCCGCCCGCATCCTGTACCCAGATCTCGCTGTGCGCGCCCACGCCCGAAACGCCGATCACCACCGGGGCCACCCCATGCCGCAGCGCATTGGCGAGCATGTTCTTGACCGCCTCGCCCATCGAAATCTCGTCTGCCATGACCATCACCGGCTGGTCGCCAATGCTCAACTGGACCTGCGCATCGGGATCATCTTCGACGCTTTCAAACACACCCAATGCAATGTCGCGCAGGTCGACCGGTTTGGGTGCCGCGTTTTCGGTGCGATGAATGACCAGCGCCCGCGACAGCATCTGGTCCAGCAACGTGCCCAACGACCGGGTCCGCCGCACCATCCGCTGCAATCGTTGGGCGCGGTTGTCCTCGTCATCCTCAAGCGCAAGCTCGGCCTGCGCGCGGATAGCGGCCACCGGTGTGCGTAACTGGTGCGCGGTGTCAGAGATCAGGTTTTTCATCGCCCCCACCTGCCGGTCCAGACGGAACATGAACCGGTTCATCGCCTGCACCATCACCGCCATCTCTGCAGGGCCACCTGTGGGCATCGGCGTCAGATCATAGGGATCGCGCCGCGACAGTTCGGCCGTCAGCCCCTCGAGCGGGCGCATCGCCGAACGGATCACCAGAAAGGCACTGACAAGCAGCACAATCCCCACAGCCCCCGTCAGCATCAGCGCGCGCGTGGTCAAATCCAGCGCCAGCGCACTGCGCGCGCGCAGGGTCTGGCCCACCGTGACGAATATCCGCCCTGAATATGCGCGTTCCGCAAATGGACGGGCCACGGTCACGAAACGGGCTGGCTCTTGCTGCATGCGGCCATCAAAAAAGGCGGGTTGCGTCAGGTCCTGCTGGACCACCCCGCGCAGGTCGAAACCCTCGTAGCCGGTCAACAGGCTGCCATCGGTTTCATGGACCGCATAGAAAATGCGGTCATCTGCGGCCAGCGACAACAGGCTGAACGCGGAGACAGGCAGATCGACCAGCGGCGCACCGTCCGAGATGCTGATTGATTCCGCGATGTCCTGTGCCGCCCCCACCAGCAACCTGTCGAACGATTGCCGCGCAGCGCTGCGACCGTATTCAAACGTGGCAATGGCCACCACCACACCGCCCAGCGCCAGCAACGACAGAACTCCGATCATCACCCGCGCCAGCAATGTCCGCGGTCCGCCGCGCAGGATTCTAGTCATCCTGGAAAATCCGGTATCCCAGCCCGCGCTGCGTTTCGATCCGCACCGGTGACGGGGTCAGCTTCTTGCGCAGCCGCGCGATGTAAAGTTCGATTGCGTTCAACCCGACATCCGCGTCGTCGAACGCGAACAGCCCGTCATAGAGCCGCTGCTTGCTGACGACCTGTCCCTGATGACGCAGGAGCATACCCAAAAGGGTCGCCTCGCGGCGGGTCAGATCGAGCGGCCTTTGATCCAGTGTAGCCGTCAGCGCAGCCGCCGAAAAGCAAAGCGGCCCCAGCGTGACCTCGTCCGATTTCTGCGCGGCCTCGCGACGCATAAGGGCGCGCAGGCGGGCGTCCAGCTCGCGCTGGTCAAAGGGTTTTACCAGATAGTCATCCGCACCAAGGTTCAGCGCCGAAATCCGGTCATCCACGGAAAACTGTGCTGTCAGCATCAAAACCGGCGTGCGATCACCGCGTGCGCGCATGTCCTGCAACAATGCGGTGCCGTTGCGGTCGGGCAGGTTGATGTCCAGAACGATCGCCTGATAGGTCTGCACCGCCAGAAAATCCTCGGCGGTCGCGACGCAATCGGCCACATCGCAGGCCATGCCGGACTTGCGCAGCCGAACGGCCACAGCCTCGGCCACATCGGTGGCATCCTCCACGATCAAAACCCGCATCAGCCTCTCCCTCGACTGCCTTGCGCCCACATGACAGGTTCACGACAGCTTTGTCGCCTAAACACTTATCAGCCATTCGCGAGGAGACTGCAATTTGCAGTGCGTTGGCACGGAATTCGGGCATCGAAACTGCCCGACAGATTTAAAGTGGAGGACCACCCATGATCAGCAAGATCACCAAGGCAAGCCGCCTGACCATCGCCGCGGCCTTTATGGCGACTTTCGCCGCCGGTGCACAGTCCCAGGGCTTTACCCCTGAAAGCCCCGAATGCATCGCCCCCGCCAACCCCGGCGGCGGTTGGGACTTCACCTGCCGTCAGGTGGGCAAGATGTTGCAGGACGAAGGTCTGATCGAAAAGACCATGCAAGTCGTGAACCTTGCCGGTGGCGGCGGTGGCGTGGCCTTTGCCGAAGTCGTCAACAAGCGCAATGACAGCAACGACCTGATCGTCGCGGCATCGTCCGCCACGGCCACACGTCTGGCGCAAGGTGCCTATCCGGGCAACACAATGGAACAGGTTCGCTGGCTGGCGTCTGTCGGTGCCGACTATGGTGTGATCGCCGTGGCCGCGGACAGCGAGATCAAGGATCTCCCCGAGTTGCTTGAGAAGATCAAAACCGACCCCACCAGCGTTTCCGTTGCAGGTGGTTCGGCTGTTGGCGGCTGGGACCACCTGAAGGTCCTGATCGCCGCGAACGCCTATGGCATCGACGACGTGCGTTCGGTCAAATACATCGCCTTTGACGGCGGCGGCGAGGCGGTGACCCAGCTGCTGGCCGGTTCGGTCCAGGCCTTCACCGGCGACGCCTCGGAAGCCAAAGGGTTCGTGGACAGCGGTGACATCCGCGTCATCGCGGTTCTGGCGCCCGAGCGTCTGGAAGGCGATTTCGCCGATTTCCCGACCGCCAAGGAACAGGGCGTTGACGCCATCGGTGCCAACTGGCGCGGTTTCTACGCCCCCGGCGGCATGAGCGACGAAGCCTATGACGCCTGGGTCTCGAAGATCGGTGAACTTTACGCCAGCGACCAGTGGAAAGAGGTCATGGCCAACAACGGCCTGGCCCCGCTGGACCTGCAAGGCGCGGACTTCGAAGCCTTCGTGGCTGACAACGTCGCCGAAATCGCCGCCATCTCGCGCGAGATCGGCATCATCAAGTAAGCTGCAGTCACTGCCGCTTTTCCCAAGGGGCGCTGCAACACGTTGCGGCGCCCCGCGTGCATCATCCCCTCGACATTCCAGCAAAGGATCATCCTATGTCTGATCGCATTTTTGGCGTCGTCGGCATCCTTCTCGCGATCGGCTTTGCATTTGCCGCCCTCGCGATCGAAGAAAGCTTTCTGTCCGACGCCGTAGGCCCCAAAGCCTTCCCTCTGATCATCGCCGCCATTCTCGGCCTCAGCTCGCTTGCAATTGCGCTCAAACCCGATGCGTCGCCGGCATGGCCCAGCCTTGGCCGTCTGGCAGAGATCCTCGCGGCGGCTGTCGTAATGATCTTGTACGCCGAGTTGCTGCCTGAACTGGGGTTCATCATCGCCACCTGCTTTGCCGCCGGTTACCTGACCTGGCGCCTAGGTTCGGGGTTTTTGGCCTCGGTTGCCACGGGTGTGGGCACATCGGTGGGCATCTATGTCATTTTTCACCTCGTGCTGGGCCTGTCGCTCGCACGTGGTCCCCTCGGATTTTAAGGAGGCCCCCACATGGAAACCTTCGCATCTCTTGCTGACGGTTTTGCCATCGCGTTGACGTGGCAGAATATCCTGCTGGCCTTATTGGGCTGTTTTCTGGGCACCATCATGGGTGCGCTGCCCGGCCTCGGGCCATCGAATGGCGTGGCGATCCTGATCCCGCTGGCCTTTACCCTTGGCCTGGGACCGACCGCGTCGTTGATCCTGCTGACTTCGGTCTATTACGGGGCGATGTACGGCGGGCGGATCTCGTCGATCCTGCTGAACATTCCCGGCGACGAACCGGCAATGATGACCTGCCTGGACGGCTACCCGATGGCAAAAAAAGGCATGGCGGGCCAAGCCCTGTCGCTGTCTGGCATCGCGTCCTTTGTCGGCGCGTTCTTTGCCACATGGGGGCTGATCTTCCTGGCGCCGCAGCTGGTCAAGATCGCCTTGCTGTTCGGTCCGGCTGAATATTTCGCCCTGTTTGCACTGGCGTTCATGACACTGGGCGGCGTGTCGTCGACCAACCAGGCCAAGTCGGCCTTTGCTGCTGCCTTGGGTCTGGGCCTGGCAATGATCGGCGTTGACACGCAAACCGGTGTGCCGCGGTTTACCTTCGGCGAAGTGCACCTTTACGACGGGCTGGATTTCCTTGTGGCCATCGTGGGCCTGTTTGCCCTGTCGGAAGTGTTTATCTTCCTCGAGCATCGTCACGGCGACGCCAGCGCATCGGCCTCAAAGATCAAGGTGGGACGCCTGACGCCGCCTATGTCGATGCTCAAGCAAACCACACCAACAATGATCCGCTCGACGATCCTGGGTTTCATCGCGGGTGTTCTGCCCGGTGCGGGCGCCTCGTTGGGGTCGTTCATATCGTATTCCTTCGAAAAGCGGTTGGTCGACAAGGATGGCAAGACCTTTGGCAAGGGCGATCCGCGCGGTGTCGCGGCACCCGAAGCAGGCAACAACGCTGCCGCCGGTGGCGCGCTGGTGCCGATGCTGGCGCTGGGTGTTCCGGGGTCTGGGACCACTGCGGTTCTGCTGGCGGTTCTGCTGTCGCTGAACATCACACCCGGTCCGCTGCTGTTCACCCAGAACCCCGATGTGGTCTGGGGACTGATCGCCGCGTTGTTCATCGCCAACTTTATGTTGCTTGCGATGAACATCCCGATGGTGGGCCTGTTCACCCGCGTGCTGATGGTGCCGCCGCGCATCCTGATGCCAGTGGTGGCGATGGTGTCCTTTGTCGGCATCTACGGTATCTCCGGATCGTCTTTCGACCTGCTGGTCATGATCGGCTTTGGCGTGCTGGGCTGGGTGCTGCGCAAGTTTGACGTGCCATTGGTGCCCATCATCCTGGGCACGCTGCTGGGCAACGCCATGGAAAACAACCTGCGCCGCGCGATCACCATCGACAACGGCGATTGGTTCACCCTGATCGACAGCCCGCTGGCGATTGGTCTGTGGCTGGTTGCGATCATCGGCTTTGTCCTGCCGCTGATCGTGGGCCGCAAGGTCAAGGCCAAGATGCACGAGCGCGGCGACGACGAAGGGTCGATTTCCGACTAACCGACAACGGGCGGCGCGGTAGATTCCAAGAGACCGCGCCGCCGGACCCAACGCGGGTTAATCCCGCTCGGCCAGAACCTTGCGCGCTGCCAACAGAACCGTGTCCGATGCCGCACTGGCGGACTGACCCGCGCGCGTCATCACCCCGATCGGCCCCCGAGTTGGCCCCGTATCAAACGGCAGCCGCACCAACCGCCCCGCCGCCAGCGCCGGAGCCACCACCCCGTGCGAAATGATCCACACCGCATCCGACACGGGGGTATAGACGTGGGCAAAGGCCCCTGACACGGTTTCCAGTTTGTCAGGCAAATCACCGATACCGTTCGCCAGCATGAAGGTTTCGACCAACCCGTAAATCGCACTGTCGCGCGGCGGATAGATCACGGGCCAATCGCGCAAAGATGCCAGTTGCGGGGCGCGCAGCAACGGATGACCGGGGCGCACCACCATGTCCACGACCTCGGTGTAAAGCTGGGTGAACGACAGACCCTGCATCGTCTCAACCGGACCCAGCCGCCCGATCACCATGTCCAAGGCCCCCGCCCGCAACCGTCCCACCAGATCGCCATGTGCGCCCTCGACGATATGCATCTGCGTCTTGGGGGCGGCTGTCGCCAGATGCACCACCACCTGCGGCATCAGGCTGGCCGCGACCGAGGGCAACGCGCCCACGGCCACCACGGTACGCCCGCCGCGCGTCAACTGATCAACACCGTCCAACCCCTGTTGCAGCGCAGCCATGGAAGTCTGGGCGAAATGCCAGAACACCTCGCCTTGCGGGGTCAGGGTCACACCGCCCCTGTCGCGTTCCAACAGTATCGCCCCCAGCGTTTCCTCAAGGTCTTTGAGCGTGCGCGAAACGCCGGGCTGGGTCAGATTCAACCGCTCAGATGCACCCTTCAGGCTGCCCTGCCGGACGATCTCGACAAAGCACTGGATGTGGCGGAATTTGATACGTGGATCGATCATGGTTACCAGAATTGATAAGTATACGACCAAACATATCAATTTACTTGCATAGAAACACCATTAAGTTCGCGTCAGGAAGAGGAACTCACTATGCGAACGCAAGTCATCATCATCGGCGGGGGTCCGTCCGGTCTGCTTTTGGGCCAACTCTTGCACACGCAAGGCATCGAAGCTGTCGTTCTGGAGCGCAAGACACAGGAATATGTTCTGTCCCGCATCCGCGCGGGCGTGCTGGAGCGCGGGCTGGTGGGTCTGATGGAACAGGCAGGCGTGTCCGACCGGATGCACGCCGAAGGCTTTGTTCACGACGGCACCATGGTCGGATATGACGGTGACATGTTCCGCATCGACTTTGCCGAACACACCGGCAGCTCTGTCATGGTCTATGGCCAGACCGAAGTGACCCGCGACCTTTACGCAGCCCGCGACAAGGCCGGCCTGCAAACGATTTACGAGGTCGAGGACGTCGTGATCCACGACGCCAAGACTGACGCGCCCTATGTGACCTACACCAAGGCCGGACAGCAAAGCCGGATCGACTGCGACTTTGTCGCCGGATGCGACGGCTTTCATGGCGTCAGCCGCAAAACCATTCCCGAAGCGCAGCGGCGCGAATACGAAAAGGTCTATCCCTTTGGCTGGCTCGGCATCCTGTCGGAAACCCCGCCCGTGGATGACGAGCTGATCTATTCCAACTCGGAACGCGGTTTCGCCCTGTGCAGCATGCGCAACGCCCATCTCAGCCGCTATTACATCCAGTGCCCCGCCACCGACAGCGTCGACGACTGGTCAGACGACGCATTCTGGGACGAATTGAAACGTCGTATCCCGCAAAGCGCGGCCGACACGATCATCACCGGCCCCAGCATCGAAAAATCCATCGCACCGCTGCGGTCCTTTGTGACCGAACCGATGCGCTGGGGGCGGCTGTTCCTGTGCGGTGACGCCGCGCATATCGTCCCGCCCACGGGGGCCAAGGGGTTGAACACCGCCGCATCCGACGTGCATTACCTGTATAACGGGCTGAAACAGTTCTACCTAAACCACGACAGCGACGGTATCGACCACTACTCTGAACGCGCCCTGGCCCGCGTCTGGAAAGCCGAGCGGTTCAGCTGGTGGTTCTCGAACCTGATGCACACCTATCCGGGCCAGTCCGAATTCGACAAAAAGATGCAACTGGCTGAACTGGCCTTCTTGCGTGAAAGCCCTGCCGCCCAGACCGCAATGGCCCAGAATTACGTCGGCCTGCCCTATTGAGGACCCCCACATGAGCGACAAGACAGACATTGGCATGAAGGTACGCCGCGAGGTGCTGGGCGACGCCCACGTGGACCGCGCCGAGGCCAACAAGACCGACTTTGACCAACCGTTTCAGGGGCTGATCACCGAAAGCGCCTGGGGCACCGTCTGGGCCAGCGACGCCATCAGCCGCCGCGAGCGGTCGATGCTGACGCTGGCGCTGCTGGCGGCGACCGGCAACTTTTCGGAAATCCCGATGCACATCCGCGCCACCGCCCGCACAGGTGCCAGCAAACAGGACGTGATCGAAGCGTTCCAGCACGTCGCGATTTATGCGGGTGTCCCCAAGGCCAACCACGCGATAGCCTTGGCCAAGGCGACCTACGCCGAAATGGAGGACACACAGTGACGGATAAACCCTCTGGCCTGTTCCATCGCGACCGCAGCTGGCACCCTGCCGCGCTAACGCCGCCGTATAAAACCAGCGTCAAACGCTCGCCCGCTGCGGCCCCCATTTCGATGCCCTCGACGCTGAGCGAAGACACCGGCCCCGTGTTCACACGCGACATTCTGGGCCCGCAGGACGCCGACCTGATCCACAACTTTGCCAGCGAGGGACAATCGGCCATCGGGCCGCGCATCATCGTATATGGTCGTGTTCTGGACGAAACCGGGCGCGGCCTGCCAAATGCGCTGGTCGAAGTCTGGCAAGCCAACGCCGGTGGCCGCTACCGTCACAAAAAAGAAAGCTATCTTGCCCCGCTTGACCCCAACTTTGGCGGTTGCGGGCGTGTGATCACTGATGAACAGGGCAACTACGAATTCCGCACGATCCAGCCCGGCCCCTACCCGTGGCCCAACGGCCCCAACGACTGGCGGCCCGCGCACATCCACTTTTCGATCTTCGGCCAATCGTTTGGCCAGCGCCTGATCACCCAGATGTATTTCGAAGGCGACCCGATGATCTGGCAGTGCCCTATAGTCGGGACGATCCCCTCGCGCGAGGCGATTGAAACGCTGGTGGCCGCGCTGGACATGCGCCGCACCGTGCCGATGGACGCCCGTGCCTATAAATTCGACATCGTGCTGCGCGGCGTGCGCCAGACCATGTTCGAAAACCGGATGGAGGGGCTGTGATGGTACAGAAACTGGACAACCTCAAGGAAAGCCCATCGCAGACGGCGGGCCCCTATGTGCACATCGGCCTGACGCCGAATTACAGCGGCATCACCGGTGTTTATGACGCCGATCTGGGCACGACCATGCTGGGCGACGCGCCAAAGGGCGACCGGATCACGATCAAAGGCCGCGTGCTGGACGGCACAGGCACGCCCCTGCGCGATGCGCTTCTGGAAATCTGGCATGCCGACGCCAGCGGCATCTATCCCGGTCAGGATGGGGCAGACGCGGATGTTTACGGCTGGGGCCGCTGCCCCACCGATATGGACGACGGCACGTTCCGGTTCGAGACGATCAAACCCGGAGCCGTACAAAACCGCGACGGCACGCCGATGGCGCCGCACATCACCTTCTGGATCGTGGCGCGCGGCATCAACCTTGGCCTTCATACGCGGATGTACTTCGCAGACGAACCCGAGGCCAACGCCGCCGATCCGGTGCTGAAACGGATCGAGCATCAAGTGCGGGTGCCGACGCTGATGGGAGAGCCGCAAGGCGATGGCACCTATCTGTTCGACATCCATCTGCAGGGGCCGGACGAGACGATCTTTTTCGATATCTGACCCACAACATCACACCACGACCATCAGCCCCCCGCAGCAATCCTGCGGGGGCTTTTGTGTTGCTGCACGAAGCTTGACGGTGCGACACGTGGTGATGAAAACTGCAGCGACCCCCTTGCAGACACAAAGGCACATCATGTCAGGCACTGTTAAAGGCCCCGCGTCCTATTTTCCGTCCATCGAGGCGAAATACGGCCGCCCCATCGCAGATTGGAAATCAATGATCCGCGCGCAAACCGGCCTGAAGCACATGGAGTTGGTGGCTTGGCTGAAAAGCGAGCATAACATGGGCCACGGGCATGCGAATGCTCTGGTCGCTGATACCCTGCGCGAAATTAAGAACGAAAGCTGACAAACGGACGGCGCGCAAACGCCGCCCGTCTGAATTCAGTCGTCCGCCTTCTGACTGCCGCTCATATTGCTCAGATCTACACCCTGACCAAAGGGAATCGTCGCGAACGGTCCGGCATGACGCGTCTGGGCAGGGTCGGACGGATCGGCTGGGGCCGCTTGGGCAAAGATTTCCTCGGCAAACTGTTCGGCGTTGTCCTGCGGCTTGTACCCCAGGAATGCCGCGCCCGAATTGTCCACGGGGCAGCGGTCGTTGTTGGACACACCATAAATGATCGTGAATTCCGTGGTCGGCGTATCAATCGCGCGGGTCACCAGATGCACCAGATCGGGCATCGACAACCACGTGCCCAGCGCGCGCGTGCTGCGCACGGGAGCCGCGGACAGGATGCGCAGACACACCGCCTCGATCCCGTTTTTCTCCCACATCATGCGGCCCAGGTTCTCGCCAAAGCACTTGGCCAACCCGTAGAACGTATCGGGGCGGTGCGGCGTGTCGACGCCGATATGCTGGTTCTTGGGATACATTCCGACCGCGTGGATCGACGACGCATAAACAACCCGCTGCACCCCGTGCCGCCGCGCGGCCTCCCAGATGTTATAGGTGCCGCGGAAGTTGGAATGCAGGATCGAATCGAAATCGGATTCGTTGGCGATGGCGCCAAAATGGACGACCATGCTGGCGCCTTCCATCAGCTTCAGGATGGGATCGAAATCCCCCAGATCCGCGGTGACCCAGGTCTCGTTCGGCAACAGGTCGCCTTGCGGCGCGCCAATGTCCGTGGACACCAGTTCCTTGGCCATTTTCGACATCTGCTCGCGCAGGGCATGGCCCAAAGCGCCGGCCGCGCCTGTCAGTACAATTTTGTTCAGCATGGATAAGTCCTTTAGATGATGGCCTTTTCGACAAAGCCTGCGCCCTGTGCGATCCGGTCAAAGTGGAATGAGGTCAGGTCAAGCGACCGATATGCGCCGTGTATGATCATCTCGGCGGTGCCACGTCCGATGGCGGGGGATTGTTGCAGGCCGTGGCCCGAAAACCCGTTCACGAAGATGAAGTTCGAAACCTCTGGATGTGGCCCCAGAATGGCATTCTGATCGAGCGTGTTAAAGGCATAGTGACCAACCCATTCATTCACCAGCTTGATCTGCTCGAACTGCGGCACGCGGTGGGCCAGCACCGGCCAGACCTTGTTCTCCCAGATGCTGTGATCCGGGGCAAAGTCGTCGGCATCGACGGCCCCGTCCTCATCCGGCGGACAACCTGCCATGTAATACAGCCCGTCGCTGCGCATATGCACGCCGCTGGGGTCGATGGTCAGCGGCAGGTCGCGGTCCAGCCGCTGGGCTGCAGCAAAAACAAAGGTAAAGCGTTTGCGTGGCTCCACCGGCAGCGGAATGCCCGCCATCGCGGCCACCCTGGCCGCACGCGGCCCCGCAGCGTTCACGACAGTGCCGCAGGCAATCACCTGCCCGGTGGCCAGCGTCACACCTGTCACGCGCGTGCCTGCCGCATTCAGGGTCAGCCCCGTCACCTCGTTCGCCACATATTCCACACCGCCCGCCCGCGCGCCCTTGCGGAACCAGTCGAACACGGTGCCGCCGTCGAAATAACCTTCGTCGATCAGGTTGTGATTGCCCGCGATGATGTCATCGGTGTTGTAGAATGGATAGGCCGCCTTGATCTCGGCGGCGGTCATGTGACGGGTGCCCGCGCCACAGGCAGTCTGCACCACCTGTGCCTGCTTCAGATTTTCCGCCTGCGCTTCGGTCTCGGCCAGATACATATAGCCGAACGACTGGATCGGCAGGTTCGGCACCTGTGGGTCACCCATATGGTCGCGCATATTCTGGACAAAATCCGCCCCGAACTGCGAGATACGCACGTTGATCTCGTTGCTGAACTGCTGCCGGATGCAGCTGTTGGTGTGCGCGGTCGAGCACATCGCATAGCTGGGGTCGCGTTCGATCACCAGGATACGACCGTCAAACCCCAGATGCGTCAGCCACCATGCAACGGATGATCCGTACATCGCGCCACCAATCAGGATGACATCATAACTGTCGTGTCGGGGCGGGGCAAAACTGGGGGTGGTCATGGGCGCGATCCTGAGTCTGAGGGGTTGCCGCCGACCACACCACGACAGGCCGTTCCTTGCCAAGGGTCTGTGAAACAGGGTGATCGGAAAAATGCGATATCGATCGGATCGGGCGAAATTTTCCCGCAAATTTCGACATCGAATTTACCGACCATCACCGCCGCAATTGACCCTACGGCAGCGTTTAGTCGTCATCACTGGCAGCCTTTTCACCTGCCTTATAATTAAGCAATTCAGGGGGCTTAGAAGGGTCGAGATAACGGCGCAGTTGCGCATTGACCGCAAAGCTGTACTCTTGGGTCATGACATCACAAAGCCAGCATTTCAGCGAGATGATGGGGCAGGACAACGTCCGCACGCCCTATGTCGATTATAACGCTTGGTTCTCGCGGCAAGACACCGCGCGACTGTCCCGCAAAGCCCAAGAAGCCGAAGCCTTCTTCCGGCGTACAGGCATCACCTTCAACGTCTACGGACAGGCCGATGCCGAAGAACGGCTGATCCCGTTCGACCTGGTACCGCGCATCCTGACCTCGGCGGAATGGGCCAAGCTCAGCCGCGGGATCGACCAGCGGGTGCGTGCGGTCAACGCCTTCCTGCATGACATCTACAACCGTCAGGAAATCCTGCGGGCGGGTGTCGTTCCGATCGAACTGATCCAGAACAACGACGCTTTTCTGCCGCAAATGATCGGATTCACCCCGCCGGGCGATGTTTACACCCACATCGTCGGCACCGATATCGTCTGCACCGGCGAGGGCGAATTCTTTGTTCTGGAGGACAATGCGCGCACGCCGTCCGGGGTCAGCTACATGCTGGAAAACCGCGAGACGATGCTGCAAATGTTCCCCGAGTTGTTCAGCAAGATCAAGGTTCAGCCGGTCAGCGACTACCCCAAGAACCTGCGCCGGTCGCTGGCGGCCTGTGCCCCGTCCAGTTGCGAAGGCCGCCCCACGGTGGCGGTGCTGACGCCGGGCATCCACAACTCGGCCTATTACGAACATTCATTCCTTGCCGATCAAATGGGTGTCGAGCTGGTCGAAGGACACGACCTGCGAATCGTCGATGGCAGGATCGCCATGCGCACCACCCAAGGACACAAGGTCATCGACGTGATCTATCGCCGGATCGACGACGATTTTCTGGACCCGCTGACGTTCAACCCGGACTCGTTGCTGGGTGTCCCCGGCATCATGGATGTCTACCGCGCAGGCAACATCACCATTGCCAACGCTCCGGGCACGGGCGTGGCCGATGACAAGGCGATCTACAGCTACATGCCCGACATCGTCGAGTTCTACACCGGTGAACGCGCAATCCTGAAAAACGTGGAAACCTACCGCTGCTCCGAGGCAGACTCGCTTAAATACGTCTTGGACAACCTGGCCGACCTGGTGGTCAAGGAAGTCCACGGTTCAGGCGGCTACGGCATGTTGGTCGGCCCCGCCGCCAGCAAGCAAGAGCTTGCGGATTTTGCCGCCAAGCTGAAGGCGCGCCCGTCCAATTATATCGCACAACCAACGCTGTCGCTGTCCACCGTGCCAATCTTTACCGACGCCGGACTGGCCCCGCGCCACGTCGACCTGCGCCCCTTTGCGCTGGTGTCACCCGAGGGGGTCAACATTACACCCGGCGGGCTGACGCGGGTTGCGTTGAAAGAAGGGTCGCTTGTGGTGAACTCAAGCCAGGGCGGCGGCACCAAAGACACATGGGTATTGGAAGACTGATATGCTGGGAAAAACCGCAGGCGGTCTGTACTGGATGTTCCGGGGTCTGGAGCGGGCGGAAAACAACGCCCGTTTGATCGAGGCCGGATTTCGCATCGCCCTGACACGTTCGACAAACACCGAAACCGAATGGAAATCGGTCATTGTGACCTCGGCGGCCCAACAGGGTTTCACTGCCAAGCATTCCGAATTCAACAGCACCAATGTGATCGACTATCTGCTGCGCGACACCGACAACCCGTCGTCGGTTCTGTCAGTGGTCAAACAGGCCCGCGACAATGCGCGGCTGGTCCGTACGGCGCTGACCACCGAAGTGTGGTCCGCGGTGAACGAAACCTGGATGCTGATCACCGAACTGTTGAAAAACCCGGTGCCAGACACCGACCTGCCCGAAGTGCTGTCGATCATCCGCCAGCAATCGGCACTGGTGCGTGGTGCGCTGCACGGCACCATGCTGCGCAACGATATCTATGATTTCTGCCGTCTGGGCACCTTCATCGAACGCATGGACAGCACCGCGCGGATCATCGACGTGAAATACTACACTTTGCTGCCGTCTCCGTCGCTGGTGGGCAGCCGCATGGACAACGTGCAGTGGGAAACCCTGCTGCGCTCCGTCTCGGCGCACCGGTCCTATCGCTGGGCCGTGGAAGAGGACTATACCGCCACCAATATCGCCAACTTCCTTGTGCTGGACCGGCGTATGCCCCGGTCGCTGGCCTTCTGTGCAGGGCAGATCGTCGAAAACCTCGATTATCTGGCCGAAGAATACTGTGACCGCCGCCCGTCGCATGACATGGCTGACCGTCTTGCGGCACGGCTGAAAGGACGCGACATCCATTCGATCATCGAAGAGGGACTGCACGACGTTCTGGGCACGATCATTTCGGACGTCGCCGCACTGGGCGCGCAGATCGAAAAAGACTATCGTTTCAACTATTGATCACAGACAGGAAACATCAGTTGCAACTGCATGTCACGCACACGACCCGTTATGCCTATGACGCACCTGTCATCTACGGGTTGCAAAAGATCCGGCTGCGGCCGGTGGCGTCGCATATGCAATCTGTCTCTGACTGGACCCTGACCGTGACAGGCGGCAAGATCGAGTGTTCGTACACCGATCACCACGGCAACCTGACGGACCTGGTTTCGATCACACCCGAAGGCGACGCGGTCGAGATCACCGCACAGGGCACCATAAACACCGAAGACACCCACGGCGTCTTTGGCAAGGTCTATGGCCGCGTTCCGCTGTACCTGCTGCGAATGCCGACACCGACAACCGAAGCTGGCCCCAAGATCAAGGCATTTGCCCGCACGCTGGACAAACACGACGACTTGCTGACCGGCCTGCATGCGCTGTCTGCCGCAATCCTGAAAGCGGTGCCCTACGAATCCGGCCACACCGACGCCACCACCACCGCCGAAGAGGCGCTCGCCGGTGGCAAGGGCGTGTGTCAGGACCACGCGCAAATCTTCATCGCGGCAGCCCGTCTGGCGGGCCTGCCCGCACGCTATGTCTCGGGCTATCTGATGATGGACGATCAGGTCGACCAAGATGCCAGCCATGCCTGGGCCGAGGTGCATCTGGACACGTTGGGCTGGGTTGGTTTCGACGTCTCGAACGGCATTTCGCCAGACGAACGCTATATCCGCATCGCCGTGGGCCGTGACGCAAAAGAAGCATCTCCCATCGAAGGCATGCGAATGGGGTCTGCGGACGAATCGATGATTGTGTCTTTGCAAGTCCAGCAGTAATCACAGTCATCGAACCTTCTTTGGATTTTGCAAAATGACTTACTGCGTCGGCATGCGGCTTGATAAGGGCTTGGTCTTTATGGCCGACACGCGCACCAGCGCGGGCGTCGACAACTTTGCCGTGACCCGCAAGATATTCAGCTTTGACGTGCCCGGCGAGCGGTCCATCGTGCTGATGACGGCAGGCAACCTTGCCACCACGCAGGCGATGATCAGCCTGCTGGAAGAGCGGTCCAAAACCGCCGAGGAACGCGATCCGTCGATCCTGCGTCAGTCCACCATGTTCCAGGTCGCCCGTCTGGTCGGTGAAACCCTGAACGAAGTGATCGTAAATTCGTCCCCCAATGGCCAGGGGGCCGCGGACCAGTTCCGCGCCTCGGTCATTCTGGGCGGCCAGATCGGGACCGGAAAACCGACAATCTTCCTGATCTACCCCGAAGGCAACTTTATCGAAATCACCGACGACACGCCGTTCTTCCAGATCGGTGAAACCAAATACGGCAAGCCCATCCTTGTGCGGACCTATGACCGCGAAATGAGCTTTGAAGACGCGGTCAAACTGCTGCTGGTGTCCTTTGATTCGACCGTCAAATCGAACCTCAGCGTCGGCCTGCCCTTTGATCTGATGATCTATGACCGCGACAGCCTGAACCCCATGCGGCTGACACGCATCGACGCCACCGACAGCGTCTATCAGGCGATCTCGAACGGTTGGGGCGATGCGTTGAAAGACGCCTTCCAGCAATTGCCCAGCTACACTCTGAAGAACTGACCCCGGTTACCCGCGCTGCGCCTGCCATTCGGCCAGCGCGCGCAGGATGTCTGCCAGCGCGACCCCGTCCGGTGTCAGCGTATATGTCACCTGTGTCGTCTCGGTCCGTACAACAAGCGCATCCGCTTCAAGCTGCCGCAATGCCCGCACAAGCACGCGACGATCCGCATCGGGCAAACGCTTTTGCAACTGTGGCAGACTGTCGGCCCCTTCGGAAAGCGCAACGATGATCGACGCTTTCCACTGCCCCCGTACAGCCTGCAACCCCACGGCCAGATCGCACCATCCATGCAAGGCATCGCGGTTGCGCCCCTGCACAGTCGTCCAGCCGCGCGCAGCTATGTCAAAATTGTCAGACTGGTCCACACAGGTCCCTTCCGCACATTGTGCCTCTTGTAAATAAGAGAGGCTCCCATGACCAATCAACCCTTCATCGGTCTGCATCACGTTGCCCTGCGCGCACCGGACCTGGAACAGGCCGTGACCTTTTTTCAGGCCCTAGGTTACCAAAAGGTCCACCATTGGCACTTGCCCGCGTATAAAATCGACACCGCCGTCATGATGCAAAGCGCCGACGCGCGCAGCTGGATCGAACTCTTTGATCTGGATGCCGCCATCCCGATGCAGGGCGCAAGCGCCGCGCGGGGCCAAGAGGTCGCAACCGGCGCCTTGGCGCATATGTGCCTGACCGTGAGTGATCTGCACGACGCCAGTCGGCACATCATTGCAGCGGGGGCAACGCGAGTGACCCAGGCTGAATCACTGGCACTTGGCACGCCAGCGGTGAATGTGCGCAACGCGATCTTCGAAGGCCCCGGAGGCGTCATCATCGAACTGCTCGAGCCTGTCACCTTCCCACTGGACCGCTCACCGGCTTAACGCACCTCACCCATGCCATCGTCGATCCCCGCCCGCGTTCCTGCGCGCGATAAGATGTACGAAATCATGCCAATTCTGTACAAGAGTCCGCCCAAGCACTTCGAAAGCCGCGTGGCAAGCTTCCACACAAATCACGTTTTCAGCTGGTTTGGTGACCCCGGCAGGATTCGAACCTGCAACCTGCCCCTTAGGAGGGGGCTGCTCTATCCAGTTGAGCCACGGGGCCGCCGCGCAGACGCATAGCGCCTCTTGCTTCCTTTGTCACCAAACGACCGAGCAGACTTGCACCTTTTGTGCGGCTGGGGCTTACTGATCCCAGCATGACAACAGGATGGCTTTTGTGACTGACCGCCCCCAGCGCCCTCTCACCCTGCGTGACGTTTCCGAAGCGTCGGGGGTTTCCGAAATGACCGTCAGCCGCGTGTTGCGCAATCGCGGTGATGTCTCTGAAGCGACGCGTAAAAAGGTGCTCGAAGCGGCGACGACGCTGGGCTACGTGCCCAACCAGATCGCGGGGTCGCTGGCGTCGAAGCGGGTCAACCTTGTGGCGGTGATCATCCCGTCGCTTGGCAACATGGTGTTTCCCGAAGTGCTGACCGGCATCAACCAGATCCTGGACGACACGCCGCTGCAAGCGGTCGTGGGTGTCACCGACTATCTGCCCGAGAAAGAAGAACGGGTGCTGTACGAGATGCTGTCCTGGCGGCCATCGGGTGTGATCATCGCAGGGCTGGAACACACGGACGCCGCCCGCGCCATGATGATGAACGCAGGCATTCCCGTGGTCGAGATCATGGACACCGACGGGCGCTGTGTCGATTCGATGGTGGGGATCTCGCACCGTCGCGCAGGTGCAGAGATGGCCCGCGCGATCCTGAAACAGGGCTATCAGCACATCGGCTTCATGGGCACCAAGATGCCGCTGGACCACCGTGCACGCAAACGGTTCGAAGGGTTTACCGAACATCTGGCCAAGGCCGGGATTGAAATCGAGGACCGCGAATTTTACTCGGGCGGCTCGGCGCTGGCCAAGGGCCGCGAGATGACCAAGGCAATGCTGGACCGCAGCCCGGACCTGGATTTCCTATACTATTCCAACGACATGATTGGTGCAGGCGGGCTGTTGTACTTGCTTGACCAGGGCATCGACGTGCCCGGACAGATCGGCTTGGCCGGCTTCAACGGGGTTGAACTGCTTCAGGGTCTGCCGCGCCAGTTGGCGACAATGGACGCCTGCCGTCTCGAGATCGGCCGGGCCGCCGCCGAGATCATCCGCGACCACGGACGAGAGGGCGCGCCGACCGAGCCGCAGAAAATCACCCTCACACCCAAGCTCAGCCTTGGCGATACGTTGCGCCGCCGCCGCGTGTGACGCGACCCGTTCTTGACAACACCAGCGCAAGGCGAGTCTTTCTGGACCGCCATGCGTTGCACGAACCCCCGCAGGGTGCGGCCCACGGCGACCCCCTGAAAACGCTGATCACCCGCCTGGGGTTTGTCCAGCTGGACAGCATCAACACCGTGGCCCGAGCCCACGACCTGATCCTGTTCGCCCGTCGGCCCCGCTATCGACCCAAGGCGCTGGACACGCTCTACACCCGTGATCGCGCCCTGTTTGAACATTGGACGCATGACGCGGCCGTCATTCCCATCGAGTTCTATCCTCAATGGCACATGCGCCGCACCCGCGACGCCGAGCGACTGAAAAAGGCGTGGAGCAAGGACCGTCGCGCCGGGTTCGAGGCACAATACCAGACGGTACTGGACCACATCCGCGACAACGGGGCCTGTTCCTCATCGGATGTGGGCACGGATGAAAAGAAAGGCTCGGGCGGCTGGTGGGACTGGCACCCGTCCAAGACTGCACTGGAATACCTGTGGCGGTCGGGCGCGCTGGCCGTCACCGGGCGCAGCGGGTTCCAGAAACGCTATGACCTGACCGAACGCGTGATCGACACGGCGCTGACCGATCCCGCCAACGCGCCGGGCACCGAGGAAACCATCGACTGGTGTTGTTCACAGGCGCTGGATCGCCTCGGCTTTGCCTCGCACAGCGAACTGGCCGCCTTCTGGGGCCACATCCGCCCTGCCGAGGCGCAGATATGGGTCAAACAGGCGCTGGCGCGTGGGACCATCGTCCCCGTGGACATCCAGAGCGCCGACGGCAGCCTGCGCGCCGCCTATGCCCGTCCCGACCTGCTGGACGATCCGGCGATACAATCGCCACCGAGCCCGCGCCTGCGCATCCTCAGCCCCTTTGACCCCGCCCTGCGCGACCGCAAACGCGCCGAGCAACTGTTCGGCTTTCACTACCGGATCGAGGTGTTCGTCCCTGAACCCAAACGCACCTATGGCTACTATGTCTTTCCAATCCTCGAAGGCGACCGGCTGGTGGGACGCATCGACATGAAGGCCTTTCGCGCGGAAGACACGCTCAGGGTTCGCGCCTGCTGGCCCGAACGTGGCATCCGCTGGGGCAAGGGACGCACGGCGGCCCTGATGGCAGAGTTGAACCGCATCCTGAACCTCGCCGGGGTCAGCGAAATCGACTTTGCGCCCGACTGGCTGCGCGCGCCGCTCTGACCCTACATCTTGCCCGGCAAACGCCGGGGGAGGGCTGGCCCACTTCTTGCGACAACGATTGCACCCACCCGGAGAAAAGGTAGTGTCCGACTATGTCCAACACCTATCCAACGATTCATACGGTCGGCCTCTCCGGCGTCCTCGTCACCTTTGCCGAAGCATTGGACGACACTGCCAACCGTGCCGCGCTGGCCTTTCGCGCGGCTGTCGACGCACAGGGCTGGGACTGGGTGCAGGAAAGCGCGACCTCGCTGATCTCGGCCTTTTTCCGCACTGATCTGGCGCAGCATTCCGCAGCAGGTATCACCGAGCAGTTGACCGATCTGCTGGCCACCCGCGACTGGTTCGCGGCCCCCCTGCCCGAGGGGCGCAAGCTGTGGCATATTCCGGCGGTTTTCGGTGGCGATCTGGCCCCGCAACTGGACGAGGCCGCCGAGGCCGCAGGCCTGTCATCACAGGACGCCATCGCCGAACTGACCAGCACCCGTATGCGCGTGATCACCATCGGGTTTGCCCCCGGACAACCCTATCTGGGCACGCTGGGCGAACATTGGAACATCCCGCGTCTGGGCACGCTCAGCCCCAACATCCCGCGCGGTGCGCTGGTGGCCGCCGTGCGCCAGCTGTGCCTGTTCTCCAACGACACGCCGACCGGCTGGCGCCATGTGGGGCAAACCGCATTCCACACCTTCCGGCCCACGTCAGAAACGCCGTTCCCGCTGTCACCCGGTGACGAACTGCTGTTCCACGCGACAACACCCGCCGATTACAAAACCATCGCTGCCCACAATGCCGATGGCGCAGGTGGTGCAACGTGGGAGGCACTGCCATGACCGCCGCCCTCAAGGTCATCCAGATCGGCCCCGCCGCCGGATTTCAGGATCTGGGGCGCCCCGGCTACATCGCCTCTGGCCTGACCCGTGGCGGCGCCATCGACACGCTGGCGGTTCACGAGGGCGCGGCGCTGCTTAAACAGTCCCCCGACTGCGCGGTTCTGGAAATCGCCAGCGTCGGCGGTGTGTTCGAGGCCACGGCCCCCCTGCGCATTGCCCTGACGGGTGCCGATATGACCGCCCGCATCGACGACGCGACCGCCGCCTGGAATGCGGTGCATCAGATGGAGGCGGGCCAGCGTCTGACCATCGGCGCGGCACGATCGGGCAGTTACGGCTATCTGCACATCGGCGGCGGCTTTGACGCGCCGGTGCGCATGGGGGCACGTGGCGGCCATATGTCCGCGGGTCTGGGCAAGCTGATCGCCAAGGGGGACACCTTGCCCGCCCTGCCCGACAGCGGCACACGCACCGGGTACTACCTGCCCCGCGACAAGCGGTTCGACGGTGGCACCGTGCGGATCGTCCCGTCGATGCAAACCAACCGCTTCCCGCCCGAGGAGCGCGCCCGTTTCGAGGCCACGGTCTTTAAACGTGACCCCCGCGCCAACCGTCAGGGCATCCGCATGGAACACGACGGCGAGGGGTTTGCCGCCCAGGGGATGCGCACCATCGTGTCAGAGGTCATCGTGCAGGGCGACATCCAGATCACCGGCGATGGCACCCCCTTTGTGCTGATGTGCGAAAGCCAGACCACTGGCGGCTATCCCCGCATTGGCACCGTCATCCCCGCCGACCTGCCGCGTATGGCCCAGACCCCTGCAGGCGGGCAGATCACATTCCAGTTCATCACGCTGGAAGAGGCCGTGACGATCCAGCAACAGGACGCCAAGGCCCGCGCCGGTCTGGCCGCCAAGGCGCAACCGCTGGTGCGTGACATCAACGACATATCCGACCTGCTGTCCTACCAACTGGTCAGCGGGGCCATCTCGGCGCAAGCCGACCCGTTTGAATAAAGGAACATTGCCATGCAAGTGGATCTGAACGCCGATATGGGCGAAAGCTTTGGCCCCTGGAAAATGGGTGACGACGCCAGCCTGCTGACCACTGTCACCTCGGCCAACATCGCCTGCGGGGCCCATGCGGGTGACCCTGACGTGATGGCCACCACGATGGGCATCGCGCTGCAAAACGGGGTGGGCATCGGTTCGCACCCCGGCTTTCCAGACCTACAGGGCTTTGGCCGCCGCCGCATCCAGATGCCCACCGGATCGCTGCAAAACTCGATCCGCTGTCAGGTCGGTGCCTCGCTGGGCATGGCCGCCGCATTGGGCGCCAAGGTGCGCCATGTCAAGCTGCACGGCGCCTTGGGCAACATGACATCCGAAGACGAAGACATGGCACGCGCCTGCTACGAGGCGGCGTTGTCGGTCGATGAAAACCTGATCGTCATGGTGCTGGCCGCAACCGCACAGGAACGCGCCGTGCGCAGCTTGGGCTGCAAATTCGCCTGCGAGATCTTCGCCGACCGCGCCTATAACGACGATGCCACGCTGGTTGACCGGTCGATCCCCGGTGCGGTGATCCACGACCCCAAGGTCGCGGGTCAGCGCATGGTGGATATGGTCAAGGCGCAGGCGATCATCACCGATTCGGGCAAACACATCGAAACCCCCATCGACACGATCTGCCTGCACGGCGACACGCCGACGGCTGTGCACATCGCCGCCGAAGTGCGCAGCGCACTGGAAGACGCGAAAATCACCGTCACCCAATTCGCCGGGCGCACCGCCTGAGCGTTACCCGAACAAGGCGACCAGCCCGCCGCATGGAGGCTGGTCGCCTTGAGCGCACTGGCCCAGAGCGCAAGCCGAGCATGCTCATTGATGCACTCGAGTGTTCCCTTTATGTTCTTTCCCCATGCGAGTCGCGCTTCACACCCTTTTTCCCCTGCGCCCTGCCCGTGTCCACGAGGTCTGCGGGGCCGGCGCCCTGGGGTTTGCCGCAATCGCCGCGCGGGGACCGGTGCTTTGGATACGCGAGGCATGGCTGTCTGACACTCTGACGCCGCAGGGTCTATTGCCGCTTTTTGATCCCTCGCAGCTTTTGCTGGCACGGCCAAAGGATCAGATGGACGCACTTGCCGTGGCCGAAGAGGCTCTCAAGGACGGCGCACTGCCTTATGTTGTTCTGGAAATAACCCGCCCGCTTGATCTGCGCGAGGGGCGGCGGGTTCAACTGGCGGCGAAAGCGGGCGGAACGACGGGGGTGTGTATCATCCCCGAGAATATGGGCTCGAACGCCTCGGAAACCCGTTGGCGCGCCACCCCGGTATTCGAGCCGGAACGGCAAGACTCGACTCTGATGCGGTGGGAAACTATCAAGAACAAATCAGGAACACTTGGTGTCTGGCATGTTCGATGGAATCAACAAACGAGTCGTCTCGATGTGGTTTCCCCGGTTGGCGAGCGACCGGGTTCTTCGGGCACGTCCGGTTGACGGCCCCTTTGCGCTGACGCTCAAGGCCGATAACACCGAACGGATTTATTGCCTTAACCGCGCGGCCGAGCGGGTGGGCCTGAGCCGGGGTATGAGCTTTGCCGATGCCCGCGCCTTTTGCCCCGACCTGATCAGCCAACCCGCACGCCCCGATCTCGATGCACCTTTTCTGGCGGTCCTGCGCCGCTGGGCGACGCGCTACTGCCCCTGGGTGGGCTACGAGGGGGCGGACGGGCTGGTGCTTGATGTCACGGGCGCGGTGCATCTTTTTGGCGGTGAGCCCGGGATGCTGGCCGATATGCACGCCCGATGCGCGCGTGCCGGGCTGGAACTGCGGCTTGGACTGGGCGAAACCCGTGGTGCGGCATGGGCGCGTGCGCATTTCGGCAATCCACACAGCCCGCTGACGGAACTGCCCGTGGCGGCGCTGCGGATCGAGGACCGGATGGTCACCGCGCTGCAACGTCTTGGCCTGCGCCGTATCGGCGATCTTGCCACCGCCGTCCGCGCACCGCTGGCCCGCCGTTTTGGCCCCGAACTGATGCTGCGACTTGATCAGGCCCTGGGGCACGTGTCCGAACCCATCAGCCCCGAAGGCGAGCCGCCGCATTATGCGACACGGATGAGCCTGCCCGAGCCGATCGGGCTGACCGAGGACGTGATGGGGGTCACCGCACGGCTGCTTATACCTTTGTGTGACAAGCTCAAAGCGCAGGAAATGGGCGCGCGCAGGCTTTGCCTTACCCTGCGCCGGGTTGACCAGGGACGCCAACAGGTCGAGCTGCGCCTTGCCGCGCCGATGCACGACCCGAACCGCATTCTGCCGCTGTTCGTGCGGGGCGTGGGTGAGGTCGCTGCGGGGTTCGGCATCGACCAAATACGGATCGAAGCCACGTTGGTCGAGCCGCTTCCGGCCCAACAGATCGGCAGCCGCCACAGTTCGCCCGATCAGTTGAACGATCTGATCACACGCATCGGCACGCGGATCGGACTGGAGAATGTCCAGCGGTTCCTGCCCGCCGACAGCCATATCCCCGAGCGCGCCTTTTCCATTGCGCCCGCAGCCTACAGCACGCCCGAGCGGGGCTGGAGCGTGCGACGATCACGGCCGCTGTGCCTGTTCCCCCCCGAGTCGATTTCGGCCAGTGGATCGCAGCCACCCGCGCAATTCCGCTGGCGGCGTATGCGCCTGACAACGGGTCGTGCCACCGGTCCCGAACGGATCGCGCCGGAATGGTGGCTGCCGGATGACAAATGGCGCAGCGGAGTGCGCGATTATTGGAAGGTGGATACGCGTGAGGGGCGGCGGCTGTGGCTGTTCTATACCCCACAAAACCCCGGCTGGTTCGTGCAGGGGGAATTCACATGACCGAGGCTGTTCACGATCAGCGACAGGTCAAAGCCGCCCGGTCCGAAACGATGCCTTGGGACCGCGACAGGGCGGGCTATGCGGAACTTTGTGTGACGACCAACTTCACTTTTCTCACCGGCGCCTCGCATCCCGAGGAGCTTGTGCTGCGGGCTGCGGAACTGGGTCTGGGGGCCATTGCGATCACCGACCGCAATACGCTTGCCGGCGTCGTGCGGGCCTATTCTGCGTTGAAGACCCTGCAAGAGGAAACATCACAGGCCCTGCCCGTGCGTTCGCGGCACCAAGTTGATCCTTCCTCGCGTCAGGAGATCGGGCAGCCACAGGACCTGCACAATACCGGAACGTCCCCTCTGCCCAAATTGATCGTCGGCAGCCGTCTTATGCTGCGCGATTGCCCTGTGGACTGGCTGGCCTTGCCGACAGACCGCGCGGCCTATCACCGGCTGTCACGGCTTTTGACCCTTGGCAAACGGCGGGCGGAAAAGGCCGAGTGTCTCCTCGATATGCAGGACCTGGAGAAGGGGTGCCAGGGGATGATCCTGATCGCTCTGCCTCCTGCGGACCTGGGCCGCGCGCGGGCCCCTGTACAGCGGCTCGCACGTCGGTTTCCCGGTGCGGTCTTTCTCGGGGTTGCACCACGTTACGACGGCTCCGATCAGGGGTGGTTCGATGCCTGTGCCGCCATGGCACAGCGGTGCGCTGCGCCGATGGTGGCGGTGGGAGATGTCCTTATGCATCACGGCAAACGCCGTCAGCTTGCGGATGTGCTTACCTGCCTGCGTGAAGGGATCACCATTGACCAGATCGGCACCAAGGCGCTGCCCAATGCCGAGCGCCGCCTCAAAGGCGCATCCGACATGGCGCGGCTCTATCACCGGTATCCGGCGGCGCTGAAACGCAGCCTGGAAATCGCGGCACGCTGTGGATTTGACCTGTCCGAGCTAAGCTATGAATACCCCGACGAAATGTCCGAGGGAGAAACGCCACAGGCCCGCCTTGCACGCCTGGCCGATGAGGGGGTGAAACGGCGCTATCCGAATGGCGCCTCGGCGCGCGTGCATCAGTTGATGCAAAAGGAACTGTCGCTGATCGACGAGCTTCGCTACGCGCCTTATTTCCTCACCGTGCATGATATCGTTCAAGAGGCACGCAGCCGTGGCATTCTGTGCCAGGGACGCGGCTCTGCGGCCAATTCGATTCTCTGTTACCTGCTGGGCATCACCGATGTCAGCCCCGACATGATCGGCATGGTGTTCGAACGCTTCATCTCGCGCCATCGTGGCGAACCGCCCGACATCGACGTGGATTTCGAACACGAACGCCGCGAAGAGGTGATCCAGTGGATTTATGAGAAATACGGCCGCCACCGTGCCGGGCTTTGCGCCACGGTGATCCATTTCCGCACCCGCGCCGCAATCCGCGAGGTGGGCAAGGTCATGGGCCTGTCCCAGGACATCACGGCGCGGCTTTCGGGCGACATCTGGGGCATGTCGAACGCGGGTGTCGATATGGACCGGGTCAGGGCGATTGGTCTGGACCCGACAGACCTGCGGCTGGCGCAAACGCTCAAACTCATCAGCGAGGTCATCGGCTTTCCGCGTCACCTGAGCCAGCATGTCGGCGGGTTTGTCATCACGCGCGGACGGCTGGACGAAATGTGCCCCATCGAGAATGCCGCGATGGAGGACCGTACTGTGATCGAATGGGACAAGGACGACATCGACGCGCTGAACATCCTGAAGATCGATATTCTCTCGCTCGGGATGCTCACCTGCCTGCGCAAAAGCTTTGAGCTGCTGGCGGATCACCAAGACATGCACCTGACGCTCGACACCGTACCGCAGGAAGATCGCGCCACCTATGAGATGCTGCAACGGGCCGATGCGGTGGGGGTGTTTCAGGTCGAAAGCCGGGCACAGATGAATTTTTTGCCCCGGATGAAACCCGCGACATTCTACGACCTGGTGATCGAAGTCGCCATTGTGCGCCCCGGCCCGATCCAGGGCGGCATGGTCAAACCCTACATCCGCAGGCGACAGGGGCTGGAAGCGCCCGAACCCTTTGGGCCCGCGCTCGCAGAGGTGACCCGCAAGACGCTTGGCGTGCCACTGTTCCAGGAACAAGCGATGCAGATCGCGATCGTGGGCGCGAGCTATACCGCGGAAGAGGCCGACAAGCTGCGCCGCTCGCTGGCCACGTTCCGGCGTCTGGGCACCATTGGCGAACACCGTGACCGCTTTGTCCGGGGCATGATGAATAACGGCTATGCCCAAGATGTGGCCGAGGCCTGTTTCGCACAGATCGAAGGCTTTGCCGATTACGGGTTTCCCGAAAGCCACGCCGCAGCCTTTGCCATGCTGACCTATATTTCGTCCTGGCTGAAATGCCATCATCCGGCGGTCTTCGCCTGTGCGCTGCTGAATTCGCAACCGATGGGATTTTACGCGCCTGCCCAGATCGTGCGCGATCTGCGCGATCACCGCGTCGAAGTGCGACCGGTCTGCGTCAATCATTCGGAATGGGACAACCGCCTGGAGCGCCGCGCCGATGGCATGTTGGCGCTGCGCCTTGGCTTTCGTCAGATCAAAGGATTCCGCGAGGAAGACGCAGCCTGGCTTAAGGCGGCGCGGGGCAACGGTTATCAGGACCCCGAGAGCGTCTGGCTGCGTGCCGGTGTTGCGCCATCCGTGCTGGAACGGCTGGCAGAGGCGGATGCCTTTATCGGCATGGGGCTGACGCGGCGCGATGCCCTGTGGCAGGTCCGCGCGATTCGCGCACCGAAACCGTTGCCGCTGTTCGCCGACCCGCTGAGCGGCGAAAACATTCACGAGCCCGAGGTGCATCTGCCAACCATGCATCTGGGTGAAGAGGTCGTAGAGGATTACATCTCCATCCGCCTCACGCTGCGCGCGCATCCGATGGAATTGTTGCGCCCGATGATTCCCGATCTGACACCGCATGACCGTTTGCCCGTCGCGCCACTGAAACGCACCTCTGTTTGTGGCCTGGTCATCACACGCCAGCGTCCCGGGACCGCGTCGGGCGTGGTTTTCCTGACGCTTGAGGATGAAACCGGCGTCTCCAACGTGGTGGTCTGGCCGACGGTCTACAAACGTTTTCGGCGTGTCGTCATGGGCGGGCGGCTGTTGCGGGTGACTGGCCGGTTAGAGCGCGAGGGCATTGTCGTGCATCTTATCGCCGAACATATCGAGGATCTGTCCCACAAGCTTTCGGAGCTTGGCCATCCGCGCGACGACGCCGTGGGCATCACCCAGCCCCAGGCCGACGACGCCCCCAGACCACGTCACAAAACGGCCGCCCATCACCCGCGCGAACAGGCCAAACGTCTGTTCCCAAGCCGGGATTTCCATTGAAAGGGTGTTTGGCGCAAATACGGGCGCGTCATGCCGCTCCAAACCAAAAAGCAAGCAACCTGACCGGGATGAAACCCAGCCAAGATTGCTTGCATTTTTAGATCTAGTGGTGAGCCGTGTTGGGTTCGAACCAACGACCTACTGATTAAAAGTCAGTTGCTCAATATTTTTCATGCGGTCGCACCAAATGTCATTCGGTGTCAATTTATGTGAACAACCCTACAAATCCTTGTTTTTAGGGTTTGATTTCACATCGCACGAGGACCTATTGTATCTCAATCGGTGTCAGGACTTCGCAAATCGTTTGTCCCCCAGATGTCCCCCACGGGCAACACCGTTCAAAGGAGACACAATGGCCCAGGCCCTGACAGACGCGTTTCTGCGCAAGGTGAAGCCCCCAACCGAGGGGCGAGACGAATATTCGGACACACTTCGTCAAGGTCTTCGACTGCGGGTCTTGCCCTCTGGGCGGCGCACATGGATGTATGAAAAGCGCATTCGCGGCGGGGCAAAGCGAAAGCACACGCTGGGAACGTATCCCGGCATGTCGATCAAGGAAGCGCGGGACGTTGCACTTGAGCTTCAGCTAGAAGCGGAGCGCGGCATTGACCGGATCCTTGACGCACAGGAAGCCGAGAAGCAAAGAACGCGCGCCCTTGCAGCCCAAAAGACGGTCCGAGAGGTTTTGCAGATCCATGATGAAGTACACTGCTCAAACCTGAAGAGTCGCACGGAGCGGATGCGGAGCCTCAATGAAGTACTTGCACCATACATGGATGAGCGCCTTGAAGACCTGGACAGGTCAGTCCTGCAATCCATCGTGGATAAAAAGGCTGGGTCCGGCGCGCCGGTTCAAGCAAACAGGGTCGCAGCATACCTTAGCAAGTTCTCAAAGTTCGCATGGCAGCGTGGCTATCAAACCTCCCACATCGGGCAGGGATTGGAGAAACCCACCAAGGAAGTCCCGCGTGACCGAGTGCTATCCTTGAAGGAAATGCAGCAGATTCAACGCGTCTCTTTCGAAATGGGTCCTCTTTGGGGGCCGCTGCTGAGACTGCTCATCGCGACTGCGCAGCGGCGGCATCAAATCGGCAATCTGAAATGGCGTGAAATCGACTTCGACGCCCAACAGATCAATTTTGGAGCAGGCCGTACCAAGAACAACGAGTGGAACCATTTCGTCCACATTCCCAGCTTTTGCATTTATGAGTTGCGGAGCATGAAGGACGCCGCCAAAGCCCGATGGGGCGCTGAGGGCTTAAACGACCGGTATATTTTCACGACCACAGGGAACACGCCGCCATCCGGTTACTCCAAGTTCAAAGAAAGGTTGGATGAAGCGCTTGGCTCGGACATGGAACATTGGACGTTCCATGACTTGAGGACCGGGTTTGCGACCGTCATGTGCGAAGCCGGTGCAGATGAAATCATCGTTGATCGCATCATGAACCACGCGGCGGTATCGTCAGCACCCAGCGCAGTCGCACGGATCTACAACCGTGCTAAAAACAGCGATGTTCGGCGTAAAGTCATTGATGATTGGCATGAAATGCTGACCGAAGTCCCGCCCTCCAGTGGTGCAGAGGTCGTAGGCATCCACCAACGTTCCGACGGAATACCTGCTCCGGTCTCGCTGAGTAAAACATCGTGACCGCCGACCTAGAACTCATCATTCCGCAAGAGGCCTTGCTTACAGGGGAACGATGGATATGAGCCGAACTTTGTTAGAAAATGAGATTGGAGCGGTTAAGTTCGCCACCGAGGTAATCGGTCACTGGGCGCGGGACCGGCGAATAAGCATTCCCGCACTGGATCCCGCGCTTGCTGAAATTGTTCACGCATTTACACCGGTTTATCAACGCCGAGGGAGGTCGGATGAAAGTCTCATCGGCTATGAAATCACTGGCGTTGAAACAGAGAAAATTCGCAACCTTTATTCGTCGGCGAAGCGCGCGCATGAATTTATCTTAGACATCGCGCAGACAAACATCCTCCTTGGCCACCCCGTGCCGGAGCCAATCAGACTTTTGGTTGCCAAATCTTTAAGAGCTGGTGTCCGGCCGCCACCTGATGGAGGCACGAGAAGCGTCGGCGAAAGAAACATCCTTTTTGTCATTTTGGCTGAACGAATGAAGGAGAGCTTTGGCATTGCGCGCTTCAGCGAGAGCAATTTCTCTGCAACACAAGCTATCTGGGCTGCTTGCCTTGAATTTGAAGTGGCCGTCACGGATTCTCAAGTTGGAAAAGTTATAAGAGAAAACAAAGACCTGCGGTCTTACTGCAGCAGCCACCCCAATCTACTCGGAAGTCGTAGCGCTGTCGTTGATGCTTTGATCGGAAGACCCCATGTCCCAGCGTTTCTCCCGCAGCCAGAGGCATTCAAAAATGCACTCACCCGGCTTGGACATACCTTGGAAGATAACTGATTCAACTGCCTACGAGCCGTTAGTTTAAGCATGCAGGATCATCCCAACGCAATCAGGCGAAAGGATGAGCAATGACCCTCACTGCAGATTTCAACCACCCAAGCAATTCAGAGCATATGCCTGCGGTTGCCGCATTGGTGGCGAAAGACCCCCTGATCCGAGACGCTGATGGCGCGTTTATGATGGGCTGCTCCAAAGCAACCTTCTGGCGTCGCGTTGCGGACGGAACAGTGCCCGCCGCCATCAAGATTGGCGGCATGTCACGCTGGCGTCTGAGCGATATCGAAGCAGTCATCAGCAAAGCTGAAGCCAATCGCACGGCCTCAACCGCTTAAAAGAAAACCCCCACCCGCAAGGCACGGACAGGGGCGATATTTCTTTTCAGCGGTGAACAAGAGATAGCGCAAATGCCCGTGCCTTTCAATCCGAAAGGAACGCGGACCATGACCAACCAAACCAAAATCAGAATCCCGACCGACCGTCCCCCGGCGAACGCACTGCGCGTTGATAAGTGGAGCGACATGCCAACCGGCACATCACCCGCGCGCTATGAGATACTCGGTGAGGACGGCCAGACCACCACTATCACGCTGGCCAAAGGCAACCGCATCATTCTGGATGCATTGATCGAACGCCCCGTCTTCTGCGCCAGCCCCGTGCGCATCTCTGACCGCGTCTGCATTCTGCGGCGCGATTATGGGGTGCCGATTACCAAGGAAATGTACACCAACGATAGCGCGACTGACCGCGCCAAGTTCGGCGTCTACTTCCTCAACGGCGCGGTGCGCCGGATTGATGGGGGCGCAGCTTGATTATGGCCCTCAAAATCCAGATTGCCCGCCTGCAACGTCTCTATGGCATGACCGCAACCCAAGCCCGCCTCGTTGCTGGCCTGCACTACGGGGAGGCCGTGTAATGGCGGACATCGTCAAGAACAGTCGCGAGATCATCCGGGTCACCCGTGACGACTTCAAAGGTCACGACATGGTCAACGTCCGTGTCTTCTTCGACGCGGGCGGCGGCGAAATGAAACCAGGCAAACAGGGGGTCGCGTTCCGCGCGGCCCTGCTGCCCGACATGCTGAACGCGTTGCAGTCCTTTGTGACGGAGGCGCAACATGACCACCAATAACCTGATGATTGCCAACGACTTCGACCGCG
Organism: Pseudosulfitobacter pseudonitzschiae; assembly: GCF_900129395.1. Taxonomy (GTDB): domain Bacteria; phylum Pseudomonadota; class Alphaproteobacteria; order Rhodobacterales; family Rhodobacteraceae; genus Pseudosulfitobacter; species Pseudosulfitobacter pseudonitzschiae. The sequence goes on along the minus strand of NZ_FQVP01000008.1, from coordinate 4,224 downwards.
CCATTGCCATTGGTACGCAAGATGCTTGGTGGGCGTTGATCCCTGACGTGCTGGATAAGCTCACGCCATACCAGTGCGCATCGCTGGCTTTTTTGACCCTTAAAACGCTGGACGCCGACATCGCCGCGCAGGTGGCAGAGGCGGCTTTGCAATGCGGTGTAGGTCAGCCCATCGCACCCTTGTTTAATCACATGGATGAGGCTGCATTCTGGGCTGACATGGCAGAACCGGAGGAACTGGAGGCATATTGCCTTGCCAGCTTCAAAGCGATGCCGGGCTACCGTCAGTCCGCTTTCCTAGACTTCGTCCAGGGGAGGCAGGCAGCTTGATGCGTGATTTCACTGTCATGGCGACGCAACTCGATCAGCACCGGGCTGAACATGCGAACGGCGCGGACCGCCTGCCTACGCCCTTTATCTGGCAGGACCCCAATACCCTGCCCCGCCGTCCGTGGATCTACGGGCGGCACCTGCTGCGGAAACAGGTTGCCGTGACCGTCGCCCCCGGTGGCGTGGGCAAGTCTTCCCTGACCATTGTGGAGGGGCTGGCGATGGTTTCTGAGCGCGAGTTGCTGGGGGAATGGACTGCGAAGGGCTTAAAGGTCTGGCTCTACAACCTCGAAGATCCGCGCGATGAAATGAACCTGCGCATCACAGCGGCCATGCAGCACCATGATGTGCAGCCCGGTGAGATTGAAGGCCGGTTGTTCGTAGACACAGGCCGCGAACGGGAGCTTTGCACGGCAGTTCAGACCCGCGAGGGCGTGGTTATCGTAAAGCCTGAGATTGAGGAACTGGCGCGGGAAATCAGCGAACGCAAAATTGATGTCATGGTCGTTGATCCGTTCGTCTCTTCACATCAAGCGGGCGAGAACGACAACGTCGCAGTTGACCTCATCGCAAAGGAATGGGCGCGGCTGGCGGATCGGTGCAATTGCGCGATTGAGTTGGTTCACCACACACGCAAGACCAACGGCCTAGAGGCCACCACAGAGGACAGCAGGGGCGGATCTGCTCTGCTGGCTGCTGCAAGGTCGGGACGCGTGCTTAACCGCATGACATCGGACGAGAGGGAGCAGGCTGGTATCCTGCCCGACGACTTGACCACATACTTCACGGTCACCCGTGACAAGGCAAACCTCGCCCCCATCGGGAAACGCAGTTGGCGACGCATGGTTTCCGTTGAACTGGCGAACGGCGAAAGCGTCGGAGTGGCAGAGGTCTGGGAATGGCCGGACACTTTCGACGGCTTCGACAGCAAGGATCTGCTGTCAGTGCAGAACGCCATCGAAGGCAAACAGCCGCGCTTCTCGGATCAAGCTGGCCAAGATTGGGTCGGGGTTATCGTCGCCCACGTTCTGGGTCTGGATGCGGACAAAGACAAACGCCGGATCAAGAAGATGATCGCGGCATGGCTGCAATCAGGGGCACTGGTGAAAGGATCAAAGCTTGGCCCCATCAGAAAGCCCGTACCGACGATTGAGGTGGGCGAATGGGCAACCGAATGATGTGCGTCACCACCCCGAAAAAGCAGGTCACGCAAGGTGACGCAAACACCCCCCAAAACCACTGCGTCACCACCCCTCCCCCTAAAGGGGGGGAGGTGGTGGTCACGCGCTCAGTTGGTCCTCGCGAGGTGGTGACGCAAAACAGTGTGACGCAACAGCAACCTCATTCTCAGGAAAGGCATTCGTTGTGACAAGAAACAGCGACCGTAACAGCGGCTCAAATACGGACGACCGGAACCCCGATGGCACTTTTGCCCTCGGCAATCCCGGCAAGCCCAAGGGCGCGCGCCACAGGGCTACGCAGGCCATCGAGGCGATGCTGGAAGGCCAGCAGGAGGCGCTGACCCAGAAAGCCATCGACAGGGCGCTGGAAGGCGACGTGACGGCCCTGCGCCTCTGCCTCGACCGGATCGCACCAGCACGCAAAGATGCGTCGGTATCATTTGACCTGCCCGATATCGAAACGATGGACGATGCAGCCAACGCAGCGCGGGCCATCCTGAGGGCCGTCGCAGACGGCGAGGTTACGCCCCTCGAAGCGGCGTCTGTCATGGCGGTGGTCGAGCAGTTCCGCCGCACACTCGAAACCACAGAAATTGAACGCCGGATCACGGCATTGGAGGCAGAAAAATGAACCTCAGAAACCGCATAGAGGACCTGGAACGTGCAACGGGTGGGACTGACAGCCTCGTTTTCTATTTCCGCACCCTGATCGAAGGCAAACCGGACAGCGATGGCTCGCCAGCGCCCATTGCCGACGATGTCTGGGCAGCGTCGATCATCTATGGCGACAGAACAAGCGTCTACATCACCAAGCTGGACGAAGAAGCGTCGGACCAGTTCCGCGAGCGCGTTAGTCGCGAAGCAGCCAGACGAACCGCACCTACACAGGCGGAAACCCCAAGTTCCCATACCGACCACAACAACCAATCAGTAGCAGAATAAAGGCAAACACAAGATGACACCTGAACAGCAAGAAGCAATCAAACAAGCGCAACGCCGCAGGGCCGTTGCAAATGCACAGGAGCGACGCCGTGCGGCTCAAGGCATAACACCAGAGCAACAGTCAGCGATTCGCAGGGCGCAGCAACGCCTGGCCATTCAGCGTGCGCAGGCTTCACTTGATAAAGGGCAGACAACAGCGGAGCCAACACAAGAGCGTGGCTTCGGCGCGGCTCTCTACGACAACGTGATCGGCAACCCCGATGATGGGGTCCAATCTTACGGCGAAAGCCTTGGCACATGGTTAAATCGTGCGGGTGAAAGCATGACGCTTGGCCTTGGCGGTGATGAGTTGTCAGGAGCAGTTTATGCACCGGCAAAGCGCGCCTTGGCGGCGGTTGGTCTCGGTGGCGATGCCGAAGCTTCATACGAGAGTGAGCGGGACCGCTTTCGCGCGAACGAGGAAGGTATGTCCGGTGTCGGCAAGTTTTCTGCGGATGTGACCGGCAGTGTTGTCCCCGCCATTCTTGGGCTTGGTGTCGTTAAGGCGGCCCCTACAATTTGGGGTGCAATTGGACGTGGCGCGGGCCTTGGCGCAACGGCAGGCGGCACACAGGGCTTCATGGAAGGCGAAGGTGGCTTTTCTGATCGGGAGGTGTCTGGTGGCATCGGGGCCGGTGCTGGGGCAGTGGTTGGAGGCGCTATCCCTCCGGCGGCTGCATTCGGCAAGCAGGTATATCGTACCGCTCAAGGTGCCTTTCGAAACTCGCGAATTGGCAAGGAGATTGGCGACCAATTCGGCGTTTCCCCCGAGGCTGGCCGGGTTGTCTCGCGTCTGGTTGGAGAAGAAAACCCAGCCGCGATGCAGGACGCGATCCGCCGCGCCGGTCCCAATGCTATGCTGGCCGACGCGTCCCCCAACATGTCAGGTATGCTTGACGCCTCCATGCGGAACCCAGCGCCAGGCGCTGCTGTTGCGCGCACTCGTGTCGATGATCGGGCGGCAGAGGCATCTTACGGCGTGATTGACGCGCTCACGGGCGGCAAGAGCGGCCCGCGTATGCCACCAGTTGCCACGCAGCGGGCAATGGGCGCGGCGGCACGCGGGAAGGTACACCCGCTCTATGAAAAGGCCTACAACACGGCAATCGACTATTCAGCGCCAGAGGGACGCGCAATCGAGGACATCGTGTCACGCATCCCCGCAGGGAAAGCCCAGAAGGCTATCCAGAGCGCATCCGAGCGCATGGCCTATGATGGCCTGCCCAATGCCCAGATCATGGCCTCTATCGGCGATGACGGCAAAGTCGTGTTCTCGGAAATGCCGAATGTCATGCAGTTGGATTACATCAAGCGCGCCTTTGATGAAATCGCCGAAGATGGCAAGGACGCCGTGACCGGAAAACTGTCCAGCGATGGCGCTTTTGCTGCCCGCATTGCCAAGGATCTTCGTGAAGCGGTGAAAGAAGCGGTGCCGGAATATGGCGAAGCCCTGAGCGCCGCGTCCACGGACATTCGCAGCCGCGCCGCCGTTCGTGCTGGCCAGTCACTTCTCAGGCCGCAAACGACCGTGGAGGATGCTGCCGAGGCTATCGCGGATGCAACGCCCGCCGAACTGCGGGCCATGCGTGAAGGTGTGCTTGGTCAGGTCGATCACATCATGGGCAATGTCCGCGCCGTGGGGTAATCCCCCCCGATCTTAAGGGGATGCGGAAGTAGAATTTTCTCGGCAGGATGAACGAGGAGATTCCGATGAAGAAGACACGTTTTACCGA
>NZ_FQVP01000025.1 GCF_900129395.1 Pseudosulfitobacter pseudonitzschiae | reverse complement strand
TGTCGCAATTGCATTGTCGTTTCATCAAAAGGTTCTTAAACGATTTCAGCAGGATGAGGCGGAAATAGACGTAGAATATTACGTTGCGATTTCAATTTTTATCTCGCATTTCAATAAGCGAGAGAATTAGGGCGGAAAATGATGTTGAGACACTCTGAGACGACCGGCTTATGACGCTGAACGGACAGGAACCCTCTGACGAGGCCTGGAGCAAGGCCACGCGCATTGCGCGAGAGCTGGACCGCATTCTAGATGGCACGGAACCAATGCGAGACGCGGTCGCGCGCGCGGCGTCCGAATTGCGCCTGTCGGCGCGCCAGATCTACAACCACTTGAGCCGATACCGTGACGAACGCCGAGTGTCTTCCCTTCTGCCAAGAACGAGCGGTGCCAGACGCACAAGGATCAGCCAGGCCGTCGAGGAAATCATTGCGCAAACGCTGCGGGAAATGTGGCTTCGGCCCGAGCAACCAGACCTCGCTCCAATCATCGAGGAAATTCGCGCACGCTGTGCCAGCGAGGGGCTTTCTCCGCCAGCCTACGTCACCGTCGCAAAGCGCATCCCGCTGCTGTTCACACCAGAAGAGATCGCACGTCGGCGACACTCCGGCGGAAAAAGCTTGCGCCGTCTGAAACCTCGACCTGGCTATATCCGGGCCAAGCACGCCCTTGACGTGGTCCAGATCGACCATACCCCTGCCGATATCCAGTTCGTGGAAATCATCGACGGTCAGGGTATCTTTGTCGGTCGGCCTTACCTTACGATCGCAGCGGATGTCGCGACAAGCGCAATCATCGGGTTCTGTCTGACCCTAGAGCAACCGTCGCGCCTGTCGGTCGCGCTTTGTCTGGCGCAGGCGATGTGCCGCAAGGAAGACTGGCTGGCCGAACGCAACATCAATCATGCCTGGCCGATGTTTGGCCGTCCGAAGCAGGTCGTGGTGGATTCCGCAATGGAATTCAAAAGCGCCAGTTTCACCCGAGGATGTGCGGAGTATGGCATCGCCATTCAAACCCGGAACAAGGGGACCGTCCATCGTGGCGGTGTTGTCGAACGCCTTCTCGGCAAGGTGAACACAGTGCTGCGGTCATTGCCAGGAAAGACCGGGCGCTCCATCGCGGACCGGGGTGAATACCTATCCGCGGACCGGGCGAAGCTCAGCTTCTCGGACCTCGAACGCTGTATCGCACTGGCGATAATTGACCACAATCTCAGCCAGAACGCTCGGAAACTGACCGTGCCGATGGATGATTGGGAACGCAAGCGCCGTGTGATGGAAGGCCCCGCCGACAATCCCATGGATGTTTTGCTCAATTTCCTCCCCAACACCACCCGCAGGATTTCACCTCAAGGCATCAGCCTTTTCGCCATCGACTATTTCGATCCCTGGCTCGGCCCATCGATCGCCCGGCGCGACCGGCTGGAGGCCTTCGATCTTCGCTACGACCCGCGCGACATGAGCCACGTCTACCTCAGGGATCCCGATACCGGAGCCTGGCGCGCGGTCGGCCGGCGAGACGGCTTGTCCGAACCGATCACCCTGTGGCAACACAAGGCCGAACGAAACCGGCTGCGCGAATCCGGAAGACGCCCGGTCGAAGACAGAACGGCGATCCGGCGCGAAATCGCCGCGACCGTGGATGCGTCGGCATCGCGAAAACAGCAGATGAAGGCATTGACCCGCGCCAGACATGCGGCCGATGCTCCAAAACCCTATCAGAAACTTGCCCCTTCCCCGGCACCCACCCGCGAGGGCCCGGCCCGGGACCGCCCGCGACGGGTCTTTCCGGTGGAGGATTGGTGAGATGGCGGATCACCTCCTTCCCTCCGCCGCGTTGCTACTTGGTTCCGAGGATGCGCTTCGGATTACCCATATCCGAGGGCCGCGCTGGATCAGCCACCCGGTCGCTGGCAAAGCCCACGACGCCATGCATCTTCTGCTAGACCGGCCATCCTCCTTGCGCCCGCGGGGCGTGTTGCTGGCGGGCCCCTATCACAACGGCAAAACGATGATTGCCGAACGCTTCGCCATCGAGCATTTACGACAGTCGGATCGGCAAAGGGTCTGGGTAATCCAGACCCGGGAAGGCGCCGGCCTATCCCATTTCTATGCCAGCATTCTTTCCGGCCTGCGCGCCCCTCAGGCAGCTGGCTGGAGAAGCTTGTCACGCGCGGGAGAGCAAGTGGATCATCTGCTGGAAAGCCTGAAGCCCCGCGTGCTCATTTTCGATGAATTCCACAGTGCCCTGCGGGGACGACGGCAGGACGTCAAAGCCATATTTTCGTTCCTGCGCCGAATGGCCAGGGTTCATGACATTTCGCCTGTGCTTGTCGGTGAGGTCGCGGTCTACGACGCAATCCACAATACCGAGGAGATGGGATCGCGGTTTGACACGATCCCTATTCCGAGGTGGGGGTATGATGAGGATTTCGCAACGCTCCTCGACAGCCTTGAGGCCAGCATGCCGCTTGCCCTACCCTCGGAGCTCTCGCGCCAGCCACTGGCGAGGATCGTTCATGATCTGTCGGAAGGTTTGATCGGAGAGGTTGTCGACATTGTCAGCAATGCCGCAATTGCCGCGATCAGGAACGGTGAGGAGCAAATCACCGAAGCGAGCATTGCATCCCTTAACTACATTCCACTGTCGAGGCGCCGGAACGCTGCTTTGCGCGACGAGATGACGTGAACCGGTCTTCACCTGGGATCACCGTCACGCCTGCGCGCCGATATGCCAGCGAGGTGGGACGCGGCTGGCCCGTGGATGTCGCTCCGGCTCCGGGAGAGCTTCTGTCAAGTTGGCTGCACCGGCTCGCATTGGCCAATGGTGTCCCGGCACGATATTTCGGGCGCGTTCTCGGACTGAGAGGCGCGAGCTGGTCGACGCGACTTGACCGGGCTCTTCCCGAGCATGTCCTCAACTTTCTTGTCGAACAGACCCGGGTGCCTGCCGAGGATATCGCCGGTCTGGCCCTTGTACCTGATCCGCTGGCTCGATTGCGTTTGCGGTTATTGACCGTGTCTCAGGCGCGCCAGGCGTCCGGGCCGCAGGTCACTCGCCTGCAATATTGTCCTGCCTGCCTGAGGGAAGATCATGCACCCTATTTCCGGCGCGGCTGGACTTTGGCCACGCGGGTGACCTGTTTCCGGCATGGCTGCCAATTGCGCGATATATGCCCCACCTGCGGAGGTGGTGTTGCCCCGTCCAGGCAGGACCGGCTTGTGCCACAGCAGATTTGCGTTTGGTGCGGTGGCGATCTCCGCAAAGCCACTGCGCGTGCCGAACACGACGTCCAGCAGCTCGAACGGCTGCTCAACGACCTGCTGCGATTGCATGTAGCGGGGCATCGGCTGCCAGGAAAAACCTCCCTTCCCACTCTGCTTGGCTCGGCCTGTTTCACTTTTGGCGACGAGCTCAAATCCATGGCGCACCTGTCGATCCGAGATCGCCTCCGTCTGTTCCGTCAATTGACAGACGGCCCGATGCCGTTCCATTGGCAGTGCGAAAACCCGGGCGCAGCCCTCTGGGCACGCATTGCCCGGACCGCGCCGACTTTTCCAGGGCTGGCCTCATCCTTCAGCAAGAGGGTCATCCTTCGAAACTCCGCGGAACAGAACACACGTCCGGCTCGCCCCGATCTGACAGACCTATTGCAGGCCATCGGCCGTCTTCAATCAAACAGACGTTCGAGACAAGCTTGAGAGGGACATCGAATTCGAACCGCTTTCGGCTCCGAGTCCGGCATCCTGCATTTGTTCCCGGTCCGGCAAGTCCTGAAGCGTCTCCAGATCGAACGCGGTGAGGAACGTCTCGGTGGTGACAAACGTATAGGGCGCGCCGCGCCTGGGCGCGCGCGGGCCGGTGCCGATAAGCCCGCGATCATGTAACCGACCGATCAGGTCGCGGCTGATCTCTCGCCCGAAGATGTCCTTCAGCCCATCGCGCGTAATCGGCTGGTAATAAGCAATCGCGGCAAGCACCGCGACGTCGAACTCTCGCAGATCCAACAGCTGCTCGCCCACATCCGCTGCGGCTCGGATCGCGGGCGCATAGATCGAGCGGGTGCGCAACGTCCACCCATCCCCAACCTTGGCCACCTCAAAGGCGCGGCCCTCGAGATCAGCCGCGAGATCTTCTACCAGCAGATCAACCGATGCCCCCTGCCCCACAACCCGGGTCAGGTCTTCCCGCGGCACCGGCGTGGCAGAGGCAAACAGCACAGCCTCGATCCGCCGCATCCATTCGCGCCAGCGCAAGGCCTGAGGCAGGCCAGCCAATTCTTTGTCGAGATCCAAGTCTGACCGATCTTTGGCCATTGTTACACCCCATAAAGCCGGAACGTATCGCGCCCGGTCAGTTCCCGCGCCACGCCCAGCTCCACCAACCGATCACAGAACCGCCGGGCCGATCGATCCGAATTCAGCGAGGAAAGCGCCGAAGGTGCCACCGCATCCCGGTTCAGGAACATCTGAACCGCCTCATCCGACCCCCTGGCCCGCAGCTTCGGCGCAATCGCGCTAAGCCGCGCTGCGCGCTGCGCAAGATCAGCAGCCATCCGCGCTGCCTCGGTCACAGACGTAACGATGGCTTCGTGGCAGGCCAGGCGCAAGTCGTCATCGGTCTTGCGCAAGTCGCGACGCATCATACCGACCGCCAGCAAGGGGATCACGTGATCCCAGCCAAGCGCCTGCGCAAGGGCCGCATCCGCCAGAACCAAGGCGGCAGCCCCATGCTGCGGAGCGTCAGCCAGCACAGCCCCAAGCACCAACGCCGCCCGATCCACCGGGCCACCCTGGCCTGAGTGGGGCTGGTCGAGCCAAACCGCAATCCGTTCCGGATCATGCTGCGGCATCGCACGATGCTGGGACCGGATTGAGACCGGTCGCTCCACCGCCCGCATCCACATCTGACAGACCTGCCCCGCTGGCCCCGGCTGATCTCCCGGTCGCAGCAAAGCGATCTCGTCGCGCAACTCCCCCGACCTTTCGGATCGCCCGGAAAACGCCACACAGACCTCTGCCGCGCGCAAAGCCAATCTGTTGCGCAACAAGGGTTTGGGGACGCTCTCATGCCCCAACACAACATGCAGATAGCTGAGCGCCGCGCCTGACAAAAAGGACACATCTTCAGGGGTTTGCGCCCGCCCAGAGGTGATCCAGGGCGGCAGCCGGGGTATAGTCTCAGGGTTGCTTCGGGCAGGATGCCGGGCATAGTTCATGCCCCGATACTACTGCATGGCGGCGCTTTCGTCCAACATATAGTGCACAAAGCGCCCCACCTTACCACTCTCCACTATGTCCAATAAGTTTGCATTATCGGAC
>NZ_FQVP01000009.1 GCF_900129395.1 Pseudosulfitobacter pseudonitzschiae | reverse complement strand
CTCGCGTATTGCGTCATCATCACCGCGACCGTGTTCTGCTTGCGCGCGGTCACCAGCCAGTTTGACAGCCGCTCGGCGAAATACGCGTTGTCGAGGGCCTTCCAGGCCTCGTCGATCACGATGATGGTGGGGCGGCGGTCCTCGATTTCGCGCTCGACCCGTCGGAAGAGATAGGAGAGGACAGCCATCCGTTCCTTGTCGGCCTCGCTGTCGAGAATGCCGGTCAGATCGAAGCCCACAACATCGCCTTTGAGCGAGAACGTGTCCTCGAGGCTCTGGCCGAAGATCCAGCCATAGCGGCCGTCTTCGGTCCACTCGAGCAGGCGCTGGTGCAGATCGCCGCCATCATCGGTGGACACAAAAAGCGATGCGAAATCCCGCCAGTTCCGCAGGGCCGGATTGGAGGCCTGCGCATTCTGGCGCACAACTTCCTGAATCCGGTTGGTTTGTGCCGGGGTCAGGGGCTTGTCAGCGCGGTAAAGAAGCGTGGCAAGCCAGTCCGAGAGCCAGGCGGTGCCGCGCGCATCGGTCTCGGTCCAGAGTGGGTTGAGGCCCGTGGGCTGGCCTGCGTTCAGAGAGGCGTAGCGCCCGCCATTGGCGCGGACTGCCATCTCCATGCCAAGACGGTAATCGAAGACGAAGATCCGCGCCCCTGCGCGACGGGCTTGCGTCATCAGGAAGGCCGAGAGCACCGATTTGCCCGACCCGGGCCGTCCCATGATCAGGGTATGGCCGCTTGTCGGTTCTTTGTCCGGGCTGCCCTGCTCGTGATAGGAAAACCGGTAGGCGCTCTGCTCCGGCGTGGGCAAATAGGTGACGACCCGGCCCCAGGGCGTTTGCGCTGCGGGTTTGCCGAGCTGTGTCCGGTGGAAGGCCGCGAAATCCGCGAAGTTGCGATTGGTGACAGCACTGGCGCGGACGCGCTTTGGCTGGTTGCCGGGGTGCTGGCTGAGATAATGTGCCTTGGCCGCGACCCGCTCGCCGATCATCTTCACGCCTTCGGTCGCGGCGGCATTCACGATCTCGGCGCTGAGGGTTTGCAGCTCTTCGAGCGTGTCGCAAAAGAGCGTCACGACCATGTGATGCTCGCCGAAGCTTTGGCGCTTGGCCTCGAGATCATCGGCGGCGATGTCGAGGGCTTCCAGGAGCGAGAGGGCTGCGTCCTGGCTCGCCTGCATCTGGCGCTTTTGCCGCTTGATGCGGCCCGCCATGAGGTTCGAATTGATCGGCGTGAAGGAGTGCGTCACGATCATGTCGACCGGTAGGTTCAGCATGTCAAACATGGTGCAGGAGGTGGCCTCGGAGTATTCCCCGATGGTGAAACTCTTGCCGTAGCGATGCCCCACCACGCCTTCGGAGAGCTCGAAATGGTCTCCGTGAAACGTCACGCGGGTATTGGCGACGTTGAAGGACAAAAAGCCGTAGGTGTTTGCCGGGTAGAGCGGCAGCTCGGTTCCTGTGTTGAACGCGCCCAGAAACCCCACCAACTCTCCCGATCCGGCTGACAGCAGGCGCGGCTTGAGCTCGGTAAGCCCCGAGAGGAAGACGTTCACGGCCTCACCGAGGCGCTGCAGGCGTTTGCGCGTCTCCTCCTTCAGTCGGTCCGGCGCGCTGCGGCTCAGGAACGGCAGGAGGCTTTTGGCGGGCGGGCGGTGAATGACAGTGAGCGTCAGCGTCTTGTCGCGGAGCCCGCTGGTCTCGAGTTTTGCGCGCCAGCGCCGGTCAACCTCGCCTGCGAAGCTGTCCTCACGGATCGGGTCGAGATCCGGTGTGATCGCCTTGGAGACCTTGTGGACGTAATAGCTGAATTCTGGCCCAAGCTGCGCAATGATGCGGGCAAAAAGCGCTGTCACCTTGTCGAGATAGGCATCATCGGTCGTGTAGCTGTTGATCCCCTCGAGCCGAATGCACCGGAAGAGCTCGTTTACCCGGGTGCGTACCGTCTGGTCGTCGACGAGGCTCACATAGGGCAGCATATGCGCGAGGCGGGTCTCGCGCGCATACCAGTCTGGCGTCATCGTGCGGGCATCGAGCGCAGCATCACGGGCGTCATCACGGGGCATAGCTGTCCCCGCCATGGATGGACCTGTTGCGCGTGGGTGGCGTCTCCTGCAGCGCCGTCATTATCACGTCGATGAAACGCGGGTCCCAATCCGCGGCCTTCCACAGCACCGGATAGAGCAGGGCGGCGACACCTAGCACCGCGATGTGCTGGACCCAGACGAACAAGAGCACCGATCCGAAGAGCCAGACCATCGCGTACATGATGGGCAGGCCCAGAAGCTTCGACGGGCGCACGAGTCCAAGAAAGAGAGGCGCGCGCTCAGCCACCGGCAAAGACCGCGGCAACGATGGTGGGGGCAGCCGCGACACCAGCGATGCCCACGAGGACCCAGAGCGCCTGGCGCAGATCGATGATGTTGAAGAACCAGCTGAGAAAGACCCCGAGAACGGCCAGCGTCGCGATGACAACGCCAAGTGGGCCGGTCAGCGCATCGACGATGCCCTGTAACAGGCTCTGGATCGGGGAGAGATCAATGCTCTGGGCGAGGGCGGGCTCAGCAATCAGCAAGAATAGCGCCAGCGAGGCGACAAAGAGGTCTGAAGCCCAACTTGGTTGGAAAAAGCGGTATCGCCAATGCACTGCCGCACTGCGCGCTCTCGTGACATTGCCGATAATTGATTTGAGGAGTGATTTCCAAAAAGGTTGGGACATCATGAATTTGATCCTTCCAATCGGGCCACGACAGCCATGACGCGAGCCACGTGGTTCTGGGTTTCTCGGTAAGGGGGAATGCCGTCGTGTTGGCGCACGGCGTCCGGACCCGCGTTGTAGGCCGCCAGCGCCAGATGCGGATCGCCGAAGCTTTCCAGCATCATCGCGAGGTAACGGGCAGAGCCGTCGAGGTTCTGTTGGGGGTCACGCGGGTCAACGCCGAGATCACGGGCAGTGGCGGGCATCAGCTGGCCAAGGCCAATGGCGCCCGCGTGTGAGACCGCATCCTGCCTGTAGGCGCTTTCCACCTCGATATTGGCCCGGTAGAGAGCCAGCCAATTCGTGACGGACAGTCCCGCGCGGCGCAGGCCGGGATGGCCGGCATAGCGCAGGGCCGTTGCCTCGATGCCCAAGAGAACGTCTGCGTGGGGCAAGGCTGCTGGCTGGGCGAGTGCTGCAAACCTCAGCGCGTCAGGTTTGAGTGCTGCTTCAGTCTCGCCAAGGATGGCCAAACCATCGGACGCTGATCCCTGACCAACGCCGTCGCTGTAGTTCCGGGCAAAACCGCTCTGTGACCGGGATGGGGTCAGAGAGCCGTCGCTCTCCATGACAAGGACCATTTGCGCTGAGGCGGGTGTTGTGACCAGCCAGAGACAGATAAGGTTAGTTGACAGCGCCCTTGTCTGACGGCGCAAGTTTATGCGTGCGGCTTGTCCCCGCTTCAAGCGGCAGGTCGACATGCGCAAAGCCAAGGCCAATGAAGAAAGACACCACGCCGGAGATCGTCTTGAACTCGCGGATCTTGATATCGTTGTAGGTCGTCCGCGTGCGGGCGGTGACGAGGAACTTTTCCACCCCGTCGTCAGAGACCACACGCATGATCCAGACCCCGTAATAGCTGGGTCCTTTTTTGTGTGCCGACTCCTGGCACAGAATTTCTGCGCTATAGCCGCTTTCCACGAGCTCGCGGAACCTGGCTTCCGTAACCACATTTGGTGCTTCGATGTCCCAGTTCATGGCCCGGCTCACGCTTTCTTCACAAAGACGTATGCATAGGCTTCGTTGCTTGAAGTCTATTCATGCGATAGTATATTTATGAACGCAATAGTATATCTTTACTGTCGCGGCAGTATTTTGGTTGAACCTTTTTAGCCACGGGTGATGACATCGTTCAAGGAGATATGGGGTTTGGGTAATCTACCGTCGCGTATTGCCGCTGGTGCACGGACTCTGATTTTGTTCATGTGTCTCGCGCACGGTGCCGTTGCCGAGACCTGTCTGGCACCACAACGACCGTTCGTACCGGGCGATTTCCGAGCCGCGCGAGAATACGCAAACATCATACGAAGTGATTTTGAAGGTTACGTTCAGGATATCCAAAGGCATTTCCGTTGCCTGGATCAGGAACGGTCACGGGCATTTGAGGAGGCGAGGGAGGTCAGCGAGGAATATGGGCGATTTCTGGGACTGCTGGACGAGTGAACTTTGCTATGAGGCTTTGCTCCTTGACCGGCCTCCGATTAGCAGGGTTTTTGAGATTGTCTTTGAGTGCCCTGAAGTGTCGTCTGCTGGTGGTCAGGAAAGCCGCCAGCCTAACGCATCGGTTTGAAGTTATGGCTAAGAAGACGTTGCAAGTTCAAACCAGCAAAGACAAGGTTGGGCGGCATCGCGAGCGAATAATGACCACAGTTCAATTCCACTACATCTGGCCTGGCCCCGGCATTTTTTAGTTGTCCTACAAACCGCTTTGATAACTGAGGCAACACAACGGTGTCTCTATTTGCCAATACAATTTGAAGCGCGAGATCATGCCGTGCCAGTCCTTTCTTGTAGTTCTCGAGGTTAAGTGGACCCCAAGCCCTATTGAGGTCGCCCAAAGTTATCGCGGGCGCGAGGCTCTCACTAATCGCCCGCGTTGCGCGTCCTGACCAAACCATATCTGCGAGACTCCCCGCAGTCAGAAACAGTGCTGCCTTCAACACCCTTGCGTCATGAGCTGCGACCAATCCTGCCACCCAAGACCCTAGACTCATGCCTAGAAGTGAAATCTCTTCATAGCCTTCGCGCTTTAACCAGCTGATCAACAGTTTCGCATCCAATACGGCTTGTCTAACCGATTGGATTGTTCGACCAAGATTTGGACTGAGCATGTAATCCGCATACGACGATCCCAAACGGCTCCTCTCAAAATGATAAGGCAAGGCCATCTCGACAACCGTGATGCCGCGCCGCGCAAAGTAACGTGCCAACTGGTGATTGGGTTTGTCGGCGTTCCAATGATGAAAAACCACGAGCACTTGGCTCGTAGAGCCGCCCTCGGTTATTTTCGCGTAGGCAGTGTTGTTTTCTTCGGATCCAGTCGAAATCCCCGATCGGAACCTGATCGAACCGCCTTCTTTTTTGAAGCCACTAGCAAGTAATTCAGGTGCTTCGAAAAAAGCAGGGTCTTCGATAGCTTGGTTAGCAAGTGCGCAAAAGTCTTGGATACTTGTTGCTGACTTTGCCTCGGGAAACGCAAGTTCTGTACCCAGAGAGAAATTTGTAACGCGTTTGACTGCGTCGCCGCGTTGCGCTCGTTTTTCATCCCAACGATCAAGCCAAGAGTGATACATATAAGCTTCCTCCTAGCACCCGCGACGGCTCCTAAGTGCCGGGTCAACCAGGCTGTAAATTGCAAGCAGCAAGACAATCGTCAGCAAACCCGAAAAACCTTGGAAAACACCGATGAGCAGATAGCTCGCTGTAAGCAGACTCATGACTGCTGTCGGTCTAGCCCACGACAGCGTGTCGTATGATTTACAGCTAAAATTCTGGTGATTTGGCTGCTCCTTGTCGACGGAAACTGCAGCGGTGTTCCCTACAAGGGTCGTATGTATTCGAGCAGTACCGTACAGGAATACAGCCCAGGTCGCTATGACTACAAGCAAGCTGCTATAATTTGTTGGCATGCTATAGTTCAATCTGTCGGCGACTCCGCCATGCGTCCCGATGATCGAAAGAAAATCGTTGATCAACCAACTTACGATCGTCCGCTCGCCCGAAAGCATAAAGGTGCTTTGCAGTTTCATGCATATAGCGATCAATAGCCCTAAGACCGCGCTGCGAAAAATCCCTCTCATGATCTTGCGGCCGATTTCATGTATATCGCAATGGCTGGCGCGGTTCGACCAATCCGTAGTCTGGCGTGCCAATTCGCAAAAATCATATGCCAGGGTGCAAAGCAGGATGAGGCCTGCGAAGAAAAGAAAGAAGCACAGTCCCATATATAAGTATGCGAGTCCGGTGAACACAATCGCTTCGGCCACCGAAATGATGTCGGGGCGTACGATCGCCAAGCGAGCCCATTCCACGGCATAGTTCCCAAGATCGCCTGTCAGCAGCGGGCCCAAACATCGGTCGATCCATTGTAAAAGCCCCGCAACAGGCAAGCACATGAGAAAAATCGCCCAATAAGAAGGCGAAAATGAATTAATCCTGATCGCCCAATTTTTCCTACTCTCTTCCTTCCCTTGTGTGCCGAGCTTTAAGCGTCCGGTCTGCTCCCAGAAGACCAGCAGATCAACTACGAACAATAAATACAGCGGTAAAGCCAAAAGAAAGAGGAGTGTCCAATTTGGTGCCCAAAGGAAGCCAACCTGCCGAACCGACCTACCTGTTGGGCTATAATTTACGCTGTGAACATCCATAATAAATGCCAGAAATCCGAGACCAACTGCACCTGCAAAGACCATAATAGGTAGGTTCAAGTGATTCCTTTGGCTAAATAGTGCTGCTGATCTCGTTGCCAGACCCAGTCCATGCCGCGGCCTAGAGACCTCCTCGTCCTGTGCCGTTGCTCCTGATATCTCTGGCGTGCGATCTAAGCTAGGAAGTTGTATTTGGGCAGGGGATGCACGGTCATCGTTTTTCGGTGTCCTACGCTTGTTTCGCCTCTTTGCAATTAATAGCGACTGCGCGGCACTTAACTCCGCTTGCCATTCGCTGGCTGCCTGTGGGTCACCACATCCGAAAATCCGCGCAAGCCACCAAATGTTGGTCGTGCTGATGCCTTTATTATTGTCTTGAAACCAAAGCTGTACCGTCCGCAGATCTATCCCCGAGCGGTTTGCCTCGATTTGAGCAATCGCGTCTGCAAGGAGCTCAGGCGTCCATGGGCCCGCTGGGAAACCCTCTTTGTCAACAGGTCGGCCCGCACCTGTTGCGGCAAGCCGGCTGAACAACTGTTTCAAATCACCATGGCTTCCTTGTGGGGGGACAAAAAACTTACCATTCTTAATCAAGGGCTTGCGGAATCCTTCTTCGTTTGGCTTCGTCACGCTTCGTCTCGGAACGTGCAACTGCCTTCTACAAATATACAACCACAGAGGGAAGTTAAAACAGCCTTGGCGGAGCCGGACTTTGAGTTGGCAAGCTGTGCGCAATTTCATTTCCCCGAACGGAAGAAGGAAAATGCACGTGACAACTATAAATGGGCGCGACTGCGAGCCTGAGTGGCCCGCAACTCGACACACTAACGAAGCCAGGCCAATCGCCAAGCTACTGCAGCAGGATGGCAAGAGCGTAGTCGGTTGGGTCTATCTCTGGGAATCCAAAGTTCTATCAATCCTTTGGATCAGTGAAGACCAACGTGCCTATTTTATTGATCCCCTGCTGACGGCAGAGATGCTTCCTGCAGCGGCTAAAACAATGGGCAAAAGGACGATCGAGTTCTTGGAAACCTTGCCGTCAATTGAATGAACCCTGGTTCGGTGTCTGCGATCAAACAACTGGATATTTGCGAGTCTGACCCAGTAGGGCGAAGTCGGCTATCCATAAAGCATTAAGGAAAATGTAATGGTACACGCACTGAAAGCAGCAGTTTTCTCGCTGATTTTCGCGGTGGCTTTGTCGCTCATTGGGGTGCCGACTCGCGCTCAAGCCCAATCGTATGCTATCGATTGCGCAATTCTTTTGTGCTTGTCGGGCGGATGGCCTGCTTCGGAACCTTGCATGCGCGCCCGCGCAGAATTTATGCGACGCATAACACCTTGGCCGATTGAGCCCCCGCTACAGATCTGGCGTTGTCCTATGGGAGCCTCCCACGTTCCAAAGCGCGGCCGGACAGATCCTAGTTTTCTCGTCGAAGCCCTTTTCGATGAAGGGCCAACCGTACTGCCACAGTCGTTTGCTATGCCGGGAGAAGTTATTGAACTGCGACCTCGCGAACTTTCGAACGGGGTGACCCAAAGAAACCTTGCACCTCTTGAGGCGCAAAACCGGGTGGACGTTGATATCAGTGGTCCGTCATTTGATTTTGTCCGATCCATTCGCGTCTTTAATGTAGCATATGCCACTCAATCGATCGCAGGTCGTAGCGGCGACTGTGTCCGAACAGCAAAGATCTTCGTTGGGACGTACGATTTCCAAGGGCGTTTTTCTTGGGCACCAACGGTCTCGTCAGCGCTTCCCAAGGTTCATTCGGGACTTGAACTTTGGGGGTTGGACTGTCCCAACGTATATCATCGTTCAGTTTTTGTGGATTGGTATGATTACCAAGGTAACTACGGCAATGAACAAGTAAACTATTGAAAGATTCATGCGTGTCTGGGAAACTGAATCAGTAGCGCGAGCAGGCATCAGAAAGTGTGACTACCCGAAAAATCATAATCGCCCACATTCGGCTGCTCGCGACAAACCAACCGCTGTAATCTACTGGCAGCGGCATGCACGCCGACGCAGCGGGATGCGGACAAGAGTTTGTTCCTGACGCAGCTTGAGAGTGCGGCGGCGCGGGTGGATGTTGGTTCTGAACTATCAAGCCATCGTCGCCTTTTGGGACGAGATGGTGCCGGTTCGCAAAGGACGCAAATGTGCGAGATACTGCGGCGCAGCCGGGACCGTTTGCGCGAGAACCCCAAGGTTAGAGACACATCGGCTCGTCCGGAGCATGGTCAGCATCCGGTCGGGCCAAGCGCATGTGCATCACCCCAGGCGGTTGCGCAGCGCACCCAGATGGGTGTGCAGCAGGTCCTGTGCCGCCTGCGGGGTGGCGGCCTCGGTGTAGCAGCGGAATTCGGGGGCGTTGCCCGAGGGGCGCAGATGCACCACCGCGCCGCCTTCAAATGTCACGCGCAGCCCGTCGGTGTGGTCTGTGTCTTGTTCGGCCGGCATGCTGTCGAAAAAGGCGGCGCGCGCGGCGGCGTCTTGTTTCAACTGCGCAAGGAAAGGCCCCGAGCGATCCTGTTCGATGCCTTGCAGCCGGTCGGCGGCGGTGAAACAGGGCGGCAGGGCCGCGGCAGCTTCTGCGATGGACTGTCCGGCGGCGCGGGCGGCGGCCAGCGGTGCCAGCACCGGCAGCAGGCAATCGCGGGTCATCAGAGGCGCCAGCGGACCGGCGGGTGCCTCGGCGGCAAAGCCCAGCAGGAACCCGCCGTTGGCCTCGTAGCCTGCGACGCGGGTGTCTGCGTTTTCGTCCAGCAGGTCCTCCATCGCGGCAATCACGAAGGGCGAACCGATGCGGGTGCGCTTGATGGTGGCAAAGCACGCCATCTGCCCGATCATCGAATTGGACGACACCGGCGTGCACAACACATCCGCCCCCAGAGCGCGCGCCGTGAGCGGGCCCAGCACGTCACCGGGCACGATTGCGCCCGAGGCATCGGCCAGCATCGGGCGATCGGCGTCGCCGTCGGTGGATATCAGCGCGTCCAACTCGTGTTCGGCGCACCAAGCGGCCAGCTGGCTGCGGGTTTCGGGGTCGACCGCTTCGGTGTCGACGGGGATGAACGTGTCAGACCAGGCCAGCGGGACGGGCGTACCGCCGCAGCCCTGCACGACGGCGACCATGATGTCGCGGGCCACGGAACTGTGCTGGTAGACGCCGATGCGCATGCCCGCGAGCGCCTGATCACCGAACGCGGCGGTGTAGCGGGCCACATAATCGGCGGCACAGGTGGGGTGGTCTTCAAGCTTGCCCTGGCGTTCGGGCAGGGAGGGCAGGGCGTCGAGGGCGGCCAGAATCTGGGTTTCGTCCTCTTTCGACACTTCGCCCGAGGGCACGTAGAATTTCAGCCCGTTGCGGTCGGCGGGGATGTGGCTGCCGGTGATCATCACGGCGCCGCAGCCCGCGTTCATCGCCGCCAGCGCCAGTGCGGGTGTCGGCACGGTGCCGCAGCGCACAGCGGTCAGGCCGCAGTCCTGCACGGTCTGCAGAACCACCTCGGCGATGGCGGGTGACGAGGGGCGCAGGTCCCAGCCCACGTGCACGGCAGACCCCTGGGGGCAGGCGGCGACAAAGGCCCGCACGTAAGAGGCGACAAGATCGGGGGTCAGCTCGGTGACAAGGCCGCGCAGGCCGCTGGTGCCGAATTTGGGGGGCATGGGATAGGTCCTTATCAGGCGATAATCAGGTGGCCCCAACCTAGGCCGTGGGGCCGGGGCATGCCACCCACCGTACGCTGTGTTTCATAATTTTTTAACTCTGCCCCCTAGTTTGCCGAGCTGATCCGCCGCCCGTCGGCGGTGCCCCGCTTGTTGTCCTGGAGGTCTGCCATGCCCGACACTGTCTCTGCCGTTCTGTCCCTTCCCTATATCCAGCCGAACCAGGCGCAAAAGCACGTGACCCATAACACCGCACTGCGGGTTCTGGACGGTATCACCCAGTTGGCGGTGATCCCCCGCGATCTGGACAGCCCGCCCGTTGCGGAGGTGGGCGCGCGTTATATCGTGGGGGCAGGGGCCTCGGGCGATTGGGTCGGACAGGCGGGGGCCGTGGCCATCCGCGAGGAGGGCGGCTGGAGCTTTGTCGCGCCGCTGCCGGGCTGGCTGGCCTTTTTCACCGGTGAAGGCGTGGCGGTGGTTTATGACGCGATGCTGGGCTGGGACACGCTGACCGGCGGCCCTGATCTCGAGGCCGAAACGCTGGGGCTGAACACCTCTGCCGATGCCTCCAACCGGCTGGCGGTGGCCGCCGGTGCGACCCTGCTGACCCATGACGGCACGGGCCACCAGCTGAAGATCAACAAGGCCACGGACACCGACACCGCCAGCCTGGTGTTCCAGTCGGGGTTCACCGGCCACGCGGAAATGGGGCTGGCGGGCAGCGCCGATTTTTCGGTCAAGGTCAGCGCCGACGGCAGCACCTGGGCCGAAGCCTTGCGTGTCGATGCCGCGACAGCCGTGCCGCATATACCCCAGGGGCTGCTGGTCAACGGCACGATTTCGGGCACGGCGGTGCAATCGGGGGTGCATGACACCACGGCCGGGCGGTTGATGGGCACCGGTGCCTTTGGACTGGGCCAAAGCGGGCCGACCAGCACGGTGACACTGGCCACGGCGATGGCGTCGGGGTTCTTCAACTTTCCCGGCACCGATCCCGACAGCCCCGGCGGCACGGGCGGCGTGGTGATCGTGGCGCGTTATTCCAGCCAGTGGATCAACCAGTTGGTTTTTGCCGCCAACCAGACATTCATGTGGTTGCGGTGGACCTAGGACAGTGGCTTGACCTGGTCGGAGTGGTCGCCGGTCTTTACCACGGCCAATCTGGTGGGGACGGTCAGCGAGGACGCGGGCACCCCGACGGGGGCGGTGATCGAACGCGGCAGCACCGCGACGGGCGATTACGTGCGCTTTGCCGATGGCACCCAGATTTGCACGCGCACTGAAACGCTGGCGGTGGTCACCATGCCGCTGGGGGCGCTGCACCGCGACGCGACACTGGCCGACTGGAGCTTTCCCGCAGCCTTTGCCGCGCCGCCGGTGGTGGCGGTTTCATGCACATCGCCAGAGCTGTGGGCCGATGCCGGAGCGGTGACGGCGACAGCGGCGGCGCGCGTGGTTTGTGCAACGCAAGTGACCGCTGGCGATCACATTTTGCACGCACAGGCGACAGGGCGCTGGTTCTGAAGGCAAGGGGGCGCGCATGGGCTTTCTTCCCCCTGTCCATTGATGGACAAAGTGACAGGCGCTGGCTAAACACGACCTCGGAACTGGAATTTCGAGGGTAGTGTAGTGGCGGGATCTCTGACGGCAGGCGTGTCCGAAAAGCTTAAAGGCAAACGCATCTGGGTGGCGGGCCACAATGGCATGGTTGGCAGTGCCATCGTGCGCAGGTTGGCGCGCGAAGACTGCGAAGTGCTGACCGTGGGCCGCGACGGCTGCGACCTGATGAATCGGGCCGAGGTCGAGGATTGGATGGGCGCCAACAAGCCCGACATGGTGATCGATGCCGCCGCCAAGGTAGGCGGCATCCTTGCCAATGACACCTATCCGGTGGATTTCCTGTACAATAACATGGACATCCAGAACAACATCATCACCACCGCCCACACGGTCGGCGTGGAAAAGCTGGTGTTTCTGGGATCGTCCTGCATCTATCCCAAGCTGGCGCCGCAGCCGATCACCGAGGACAGCCTGCTGACCGGACCGCTGGAGCCGACCAACGAATGGTACGCGGTTGCAAAGATCGCCGGGATCAAGCTGTGCCAGGCCTATATGCGCCAGTATGGCTCGCGTTTTGTCTCGGCGATGCCGACCAACCTGTACGGCCCCTATGACAACTTTGACTTGCAATCCAGTCATGTGATTCCCGCGCTGATGCGCAAGGCACACCGCGCCAAGAAGGCAGGCGAAAGTGGCATGGAGATCTGGGGTACGGGCACGCCGCTGCGCGAGTTCCTGCATGTGGACGACCTGGCCGATGCCACCGTGTTTGTGCTGGCCGAATACGAGGATTTCGAACACATCAACATCGGCTCGGGCACCGATCAGTCGATTGCCGATGTGGCCCGTATGGTGATGGATGTGGTCGGCCTGGAAGGCGAATTGCGCCACGACCGGACCAAGCCCGACGGCACCCCGCGCAAGCTGATGAGCGCGGCGAAGTTGCAGGCTTTGGGCTGGACGCCGACCATCGAGCTGAAAGAGGGTCTGGCGCAGACCTATCAGTGGTTCCTGGAAAACGTCGAAAACTGAGCTGCGGCGCGCCGCCAAATCCGAAGCCGTAAAAAAAACGCCGCCCTCTATTTGGGCGGCGTTTTGCTTGTCTGCCTGCGAAACGGGCGAAACTCAGCCTTTCCAGCTGCTCCGGTCATAGTCCAGCATAGCAAAATCCGGGCCGAACGCCTTGGCGACGACCTGGGCTGTTTCCTTGTTATAGTAGCGCGTGAACGGTTGATCGCGGTGGCTGCGCGAGGCGGATTTATAGGTGCCGAGCGCGCCGTTTTCCAAATCCAGATCGGCGCACAGCTGTTCCAGATCGTCGTCCAGGTGTTCGTAGCGCACAAAGCGGTCCACCACTTTTTGCCCACGGATCGTATAGGCCTGACGGTCGACGGGGAGTTCGGGGCGGACCAGCAGCCAGTGCGAGAATACTTCGACGGTCTTGTCGAAATCCAGCTCTGCCAGCTCGGCGCGCAGGTTGGGCGCACAGTGCATCCAGAACCACGAAACCACTTTGTCATATGGATTTCTGACCACGCAGAACTTGTGATAGCTGTCCCAGATTTCGGCGTCGATGTGCTTTTTGATGGCGGCTGCCGTCATGTGATTTCTGAACTTGCCGCCGCCCGAACCCTTGCCGCGCGCGCCGACGATTCCGTATTCGGTCACGCTTTGCGCGGTGTGGTGTTCCGCGGCGGTGCCGGGGGGGCGGCAATAGGGTTCAAGAAAGACTTCGACCGAGGTGCCCGCGGTCTTGAGAGTCTTGGTATAGATGAATTTATGGGCGTGACTGACGAGCATCGGGAAAGGCCTTGTGCATATAAAATCCTCATTCGTGTCCTAGCATCAAAGCCGGGGGGGGTGAATAGGCCGCCGCCGCACCGATTGGGACTGTTTTGCCCGTAGATTTTTGCTAAGACATTGCTGAATTTCAAATGCTGCGGCTGTGGGCCGTTGCCCAAAGGATAGGTTACGTCATGACAGACCAAAGCGCCAAAATAGAGATCGAGGTTCCGCCCAGTGAT
Source organism: Pseudosulfitobacter pseudonitzschiae (assembly GCF_900129395.1). GTDB lineage: Bacteria > Pseudomonadota > Alphaproteobacteria > Rhodobacterales > Rhodobacteraceae > Pseudosulfitobacter > Pseudosulfitobacter pseudonitzschiae. The sequence continues at coordinate 117,447 of NZ_FQVP01000009.1, read as the reverse complement.
TACGCCGGGCCGAGCATTATTTTCTGGACCCTGCACAAGGCAGGCAGCCGGTATTTCTATTCGGTCATCAAGAAACTGGCACGCAGCGCCGGTGCGCCGATGCTGAACATCGCGGCCGAATATTTCCAGGCGGGCGAAAAGGTTGAACTGACGCCCGAGGCGATCACCTATCTGCAACCCACCGGCTATGCCTATGGTCCCTTCCGCCAGCCGAACGAGGCCGAGGCGATCCCGGATTATGACGCCTACAAGCGGTTCCTTGTGGTGCGCGATCCGCGCGACATCCTGACGTCGTTCTATTTCTCGGCACGGTTCAGCCACCGCAAGCCGGGGCAGGGCGCCGATGAAGAGCGCGAAGAAGCCACCGATATGCCGCCGATCGAGGAATATGTGCTGAAGCAGGGCCGCAAGATGCTGCCGCGCTGGCAGGCTTATGCCGACATGATCCGCAAGGACCCCGAGCTGCGCCTGTTCAAATACGAGTTCATCATCGACAATTTTGAAGAGTGGATGAACCAGGTGATCGACCACACCGGCCTGCCGGCAAAGCCTGCCATGGTCCAGGCGCTGGCCCAGGCCCACGTGGCCGACGTTCAGGAAGAAGAGGTGACCAAGCACCGCCGCCAGATCCGTCCCGGAGATCACAAGCGCAAGCTGGAGCAGGCCACCATCGACGAGCTGAACGAGCTGTATGGCGATATCATCGAGCTGTTCGGCTACGAAAAGTAAACCTGTCCCATCGGACAGACCAAAGGCCCGCCATCACTGGCGGGCCTTTTGCGTTTTCGGGTCCCTGTGCGCGGCTCAGCCGGTCTGGACGTTCAGCGATTTGACCGCAAAGCTCAGCGAGCGGGGGTCGTGGGAGTGGGGGGCCGGGACCTTGTCAATCGACAGGGTGAACTTCAGCCCGTCCGATGCACTGGCGCGCAGCGGTTTCGCCAAGGGCAGGTGAATGCGCGCAAAGGTTTCCTTCAGCTCCACGGGGGCAGAGGTGATCACGGTGTCGCCCAGCCTGACCGTCAGCTTGCACGGCTCCAGCGCACGCGCCATCAGCGTCACGCCGGTCACCGCCACGTCACGGGTCAGCGGCAGGGTCATGTCGGCCTCCTGGGCCACGGCCCAGCGGTGGGTGGCCTCGATGACCGACCAGCCGGAGCCGGTCAGCGGACGGCTGTTGCCCTCGCCCATGAAGACGTGAATGTCGGTCTGGTCGGCGGGGGCGTTCTTGGGGGCCTGGTCCGCTTCGGTTTCGAAGTCACGCCAGGACGCCATCAGCTGGCGGGTCTCCGAAAAGCGGTTCAGCGCGTCCTCGTAGGGGTCACGTCCCTGTTGATAAGCGGCCATGATCCGGTCGATATTGGCCGACAGACCCGCATGTTTCACCATCTGCGCGGCAGGGGTGGTGCGGATGAATTCCAGCATCGCGGGGTGGCTTTGGACCCATGCCTTGTGGCCACGTTCGATGGTCAGCTGCGCATTGGCCGAGATCGCGCGCACCTTATCCATCTGGTCTCGCAGGTTGATGCTCTGCACACCTTGGGAAAACAGGATGCCGTTGGTCCAGTTGTGGATGTATTCGTTATGCGTCGGCAGGTCGTGGGCAATCACCACCATACCGCGGGCCATCGCTTCGAGAAAGGCATGGCCGATGCCTTCGGCGTGGCGCGGCGCGATAAAGACGTTGGCATTGTCCATCACGGCGGCGAAGTCGGACTGTTTTTCAAACCACGACGAATGGGTCACCGGATAGTCGAACCCTTCCAGATCGGCCTCGTTGAACACTGACCCGTCGTCGGCGGGGGTGTGCACATGCAGATGGCCCAGCTGGTCGCCCATCATGCGGCGCACCATCGGAAGGTTGATCCCCGACTTCGGCAACCGCTGCCAGAAGAAGCCCCGCAGCGTGTCCATATCGGTGACCGGTTTCACCGATGCGGGGTCGGTGAAATAGCGCACCAGCATGCTGTCACATCCCAGTGACAGCGCCCGCCCGTGCAGCGTGGTCGAGAAGTTCAGATAGCGCGCCTGGCGGTTCATCTGCCAGTGGGTGTCCGGCAGACCGGCCGAGCCATCATACATCTGCACGACGATCACCTTCTTACCTGCCGCAATGAACAGGGGCGTCAGGAAATCCATCTGCCCGATCACGACATATTCGCTGTCGTCGATCAGCTGCGCCGCATCGACGGGCAGGGAGGGGTCGACATATTTGGTTTCAACATCAAAACCCTGTTCAAAAATCCGCACCAGAAAGTCGAACGAACGGGTCTTGCGGTGGAACACATGGTCGACGAACAGCAGCCGGGGCTTGGTGTTGCGGGGTTTGGAGCCGAGAACGGGTGTGATTTTTTTCTTGGAAAACATTATGCCGCCTCCGCCTTGATCCAGGCCCTGCACGAGCGGTCCACGTCTTCCAGGTAATAGCGTCGCGCCAGTGCTGCCTGTTCACGGATCATTTCGGGGGATTTCTGGGCGAACATCACTATGGCGTCGGCGAAATCATCCTCGGTTCCACAGGTGGCGCCCGCATTGTACAGCCGCGCCTGATCGGCAAAACCTGTGCCCGCCTGGCAGATCGCCAGCCGTCCGAACATCAGCGCCTCCATCAGCATGGCCGAACCACGGTTGGCATAGACGTCCTGGGCGTAGGGCATCAGCGCCACGTGGCTGTCGCGGAACGAGCGGACAATTTCCTTATAGGGCACCTGGCCCGGCAGGATTTCGGCATTGGGCAGCGAATAGAGCCAGCGCATGTAATCTGTGTGCGCGGCAAAGGTCGCATCCGGCGGTCCTTGGATGATGAATCGCACCTGTGACGGGTCAAGCCGTGTCAACACGCTTTCGATGATCGGTTTCAGGCGGAAGAAACCCTTGTCGGGGCGGGCCGAGCCGCCGGACAGAAAGGTGATCGGTCCATCCTGCGGGATGTCCAGCGGGTCGATGCCCGGCGCGAAATAGGGCACGATGTGCACCGGCTGTCCCAGCCTTTGGCGCAGCACGTTGCCAAAGGTCGGCGTCTCGGCGCAGATCGACAGTGGCAGACGCGCGTTCAACAGCCCTTTGAGCCGGTCGATCACCAGCGTGAAGGCATCCGGGTTGGTCATGTTCAGCGCGGTCATTTCCATCACCGCGATCATCCGCACCAGCAGCGCGGGACATTGGTGCGGGTGCAGCCCGCCCACCACATTGGCCAGCGACAGGGCGCTGTAGTGGTCGATCGACGGATACAGCAGCGTGTCCTCGGGGCCGATGTCATAGGCCGTCATGAACCGCGAGAATTCCACCGTCGCCGCGGCCTCGGGGCTGAGCCGCTGGCCGGGCACGTGCATCAGCTCCAGAGGGGCCGGTGCGCGGTCGATCTTCAGCACGTAGTCGTAGTGGAAATCGAAAAAGCGGATCACGCCATCATCGCTGCCGTCGGCGGGGCGGGGCAGGTGTTGCGAGGCGACCATGTGGACCTCGTCGAAGTGATGCGATGCGAGATCGGCGAAATACTTGAGAGCATTCAGGCTGTGGCCATATTCCATGGCACAGACCGGGTCGATTATGAAAACGCGGGCCAAGGGTCGTCCTTAAAGTCTGGTGCGGGGCAGATGCTGCATTTTCAGGCAACACCGGTCACGCGTCGTGTTCAAATGACACCCCTGGCGGGATGCGGTGCTTAAATAATGATGTTCCGTGCCCTTTGGCATGGTCGCTATGGTGTTGTAAAACTTCATACACAGCCCCGTTCGGTCAACATCTGCAATGCGGCATAGTAGAATTGTGTATCAATCTCAATGTGCGGTTTGAGAGCAAGGCGGATTTTGTCCGTTACTTCGAGCGGGGGCGCCGGAGAGAACCAGGTGCCTGTATTTTCATCAGTTCTGTTGTCATGTGGCAGCGCAGGCGGCGGAGTCAGTCCGAGTGCCGTAAAAAGTGGCGGAATTGTGGCAGGATGCTCGAGCAGTGCCACGCCGCTGATCGCTTTGAGATGGGCGCAGGCGCGGGGCAGGGCGGTCGCGTCTTCGGCCAGCGGTCGGGCGCCGTCGGGGGCAGGGTGGCTTTCCCAGGATTTCAGCCCCAGCGCACCGGCCATTTGCCGGGTCTGCGCGTTGTCGATGCTGGGATGGGCGACCAGATCGGGATGGGCGAAAAAGACCTCTGCGTCATGGGCGCGGGCCAGCCGAATCAGGTTCATGTTGCGCTTTTGCGCGCGGGCCGCATTGGGATCAACCGAGCGCAGATAGCGGTAAAGCGACACGAGCCGTGCCGTCGGATCACGCAGCATGGTGACCACACGGACCGCGCGGCCCGGGATCAGGGCCAGCGTGGCGCTGTCGAAATGGCCCGAAAAGAATTGCGCCTGTGCCAGCATCGCCGTCGGCCAGTTGCCCAGCCCATTGCGCCGTTCGGGAAACAGCGGCACGTCCAGCGCGGCGGCCAGCGCCGTGTGCAGGCTGGTGCCGCCCGCCTTTGGGACGTGCTGAAACACCGTGACCGGGCGGTCCATGTCTGCCGGTGCGGCCAGCGCGCGGTTGTCCCGTGTGGCCAGCCGTTGGCGGAAGGTGTCGGTGCGCATCAGGTGCAGGCCCAAGGCCTCGATATCGGCAAAATTGCGATGCCGCTCCAGCAGCGGCTGGGGCAGATTCGTACGTCCCATCAGCAAGGCAAAGGCGCTGCGTATTTCGTTGTCTTTCAGCATCATGTCCTCTTGCATCGGGCCAAATCAGGGCCAGTTTCAACATATTCAGGTTGCAAAGTCTTGGCGTTTCGAGATCGGGCAGGTATTGACGAACGACCAAAAGCATAACATCGCGTACAACGGGAAGAGTAACAGGCACATAATGAGCGGATCTCCGATCAAGTTATCATCACCGGATCAGTTTGATCCCAAAACCATGCAACTGGTTTTTGTTCATATCCCGAAATCGGGCGGCACGTCGTTTCATGCGGCCCTCGAAGATATGTCGGGCGGTGGTTACCTGCATCTTGTCCCCGGTCAGAACGACCCCGAGGACATCAACACGTTGTGGGGCATCGGCGGGCATTTCAATTATGAATCGGCGCTGGTGCAGTCCACCAAGAAAGACCGCGTTTACGTGACCTTGTTGCGTGATCCGGTGGAACGGTTCGTGTCCTTCTTTCACCATGTGCAGGCGCGTCCCTATCACCACCTGGCGCAGGCCGACCCCGAGCTTTTGGAAATGGGGCCCGGCGATTTTGCGCGCCGGCTGGCGGCAATCGGCAACCGCGAGGTGTCGAACCTGCAGTGCAAGATGGTCACCGGACGCGGCGGCATCACCGGGATCAAGGCGGCGAACCACGCCCGCGCGCAGTTCACCATTTGCGCGCCCCTGACCAAACAGCCGCAGATCGTGGCATGGCTGGCCCGTGCGGCCGGAGCCGAAGAGGCCCCCGAAGTGCAGCGGCTGAACACCTCGAAGGCCAAGGCGCCGGTGGCGTTGAGCGACACGGACCGCGCCTTTGTCGAAGGGCTGAACGCTGACGATATGGTGCTGTTCGAGCGGGCCAGCGCCAAGGGCTGGGACGGGTTCGAAGACTAGTGTGGAACGTCGCGTACCTTTGACCTGAACCGGACCTTTGGTGTGGTTTTGGTCAAAGTCCGCTGTGCGGGACATTCCTGCTGTTTGAAAAGGAACGCGAAGCCGCGCATCGTCGGGCCGTGGTGCGGCGATCCGACCTCAGTGTCTGCCACTTAATAGCAGCCAAACACATCCTACCTGTCCGTCACACGCAACAGCAACCAAATCGCCGTGCCGGCGGACGGCCCGGCGATGCGCGGCGGCCTGCGGCCTTGTCTCAGACTTTCCGTGGCTCTTCTGCGAAGGTGGGGCCGGTGCCAGCCACCTTTTGGATGGCAGGCACCGGCGGCGGGTGGATCGTCTGCAGCCAGGTCTTTGAGGACCGTAATCAAGTGAGATCGCCCGCCGTCTTCGCATGAGGCCTGAACGGATACGCAGCAGCTCACAGGCTCTGCACGACAAGCAAAGGACATGACGAAGATGATCAACGATACCATCGGCATCGATATCTCGAAAGCGCATCTTGACGCGCACCGGCTCAGCACCGCAACCCACGCCCGGTTCGACAATACCGCGGCAGGCCTGCGCGCCTTCGAGCGCTGGTTGGGGCAGACATCGCCGGAGCGCGTGGTCTTCGAGCCCACCGGCCCCTACCACCGACGCTTCGAGAGCCATTTCTCCGGCCGCCTGCCGCTCGTCAAGGTGAACCCGCTGCAGGCCCGCCGCTTCGCGCAGGCCCACGGCACACGCGCCAAGACCGACGCGGTCGATGCCCGCATGCTCGCGCTCATGGGGCGCGCGCTGGAGCTGGTGCCGGACCAGCCCACCGACCCCAAACAGCGTGAACTCAAGGAGTTGCATGTCGCCCGCACCGGGCTGGTGCGGGATCGTACCGCGCTGATGAACCGCCTTGGCACGCAACAGCTCGACGTGACCCGCCGCCTGACCCGGGCACGCCTGCGCCAGGTCAACCACCAGATCGACAGGCTCAACGCCGAAATCGAACGGCGAAACCGCGATTGCCCGAAGCGCGCCAGGGCAATCGGCATTCTCACCTCGATCCCCGGGATCGGTGCCATCACCGCACGGGCGCTGCTCAGCGAATGCCCCGAGATCGGCACTCTGGGGTCAAAGCAGATCGCGGCGCTCGCAGGTCTCGCGCCGATCATCCGTCAGTCCGGTCAGTGGAGCGGAAAGGCCCACATCCAGGGCGGGCGCAGGCTCCTGCGCGAGAGCCTGTTCATGCCCGCCCTCGTCGCCATGAAGCGAAACCCCGATCTGAGCCAGAAATACGATGCCCTCAGAGCCGCCGTAAAACCCCACAAGGTCGCGCTCGCCGTCCTCATGCGAAAACACCTGATCCTCGCAAACACCCTCATAAGCGAAAACAGAGAATGGACACCAAAACACCCTTGACCAAGACGGATACTTGATTCCGCGCAGGTGGAATTCGGAAAAGACTCGAACCCCACCTTCGCCGCGATCGGCGGGCAGGTCCGGTTTTCCATTTCGGGTCAGTTGATGACGGGTAGGTCAATTTCGTCTGACGTCTGACGCATGGGCTGCCAGCTACCGCCAGCAGCCCCCGATGTTTTCGCCATCACGTGCGGGCGTAGACATCCTCGTAACGCACGATGTCGTCTTCGCCCAGATAGGTGCCGGTCTGCACCTCGATCAGCACCATCGGCACCTTGCCGGGGTTCTCCATGCGGTGAATAGCGCCCAGGGGGATATAGACCGACTGGTTCTCGCTCAGCAGCTTGACCTCTTCGTCCACGGTGACCCGCGCGGTGCCCGCCACGACGATCCAGTGTTCGGACCGGTGCACGTGGCTTTGCAGGCTCAGCGCCGCGCCGGGGTGCACGTGGATGCGCTTGACCTGGAAGCGATCGGACAGAATCAGCGTTTCGAACCAGCCCCACGGGCGGTGATCCACCGGCAGTTGCACCGCCTGTTTCGCGCCGCGTTTCTTCAGTGTTTCCACGGCCTTTTTGACGTTTTGCGATTCCGACAGATCGGCAACCATGACGGCGTCACGCATCGCCACGGCGACCACGTTTTTCAACCCGATGCCGACCAGCTCGATCTCGCTGGATTCCGACCGCAGCAGGGTGTTTTCACAGTCGAACACGGTGGTGTTTTCCGACCGCGCATTGCCGTTCTTGTCCTTGGTGCTTTCCTGCCAGACGGCTTCCCAGCTGCCCAGGTCCGACCATTGCTCGTCAAAGCTGACGACCGACACATTGGTGGCCTTTTCCATCACCGCATAGTCGATGGATTCCTCGGGGACACCGGCCCAGGCGGTCTCGTCCAGACGGGTGAAATCCAGATCGCTGACGGCGCCGGCCATCGCCGCCTCGACACCGGCAAGGATGTCGGGGGCATGGGTGCGGAATGCGTCGATCAGCACGTCGGCACGGGCCAGGAACACACCGGCATTCCACAGGTATTTCGGATCTGCCAGCAGCTCGACCGCGCGCTCGGCGTTGGGTTTCTCGATGAACCGCTCCAGCTTCATCACGCCCTCGTGGGTCTGGGCACCGCTTTGCAGCCAGCCAAAGCCGGTCTCGGGGCGGGTCGCCTTGATGCCGAAGGTGACGATATTGCCTTCTTCCGCCGAGGCGGCCCCTGCCATCACGGCCTTGCGAAAGGCCGCGCTGTTGGCCACCGCATGGTCCGAAGGCACCAGCAGCAACATGCCGCCCGGCGTGTCCTGCTGAACCTTCAGCGCGGCCAGAATGGCGGCAGGCGCGGTGTTGCGCCCGTCGGGTTCGATTACGATACCGCTGGCCTCGACGCCTGCCTCGTCCAGCTGTTCGGTCACGATAAACCGGAAGCTGTCATTGGTGACCACCAGCGGGTTGCCAAAGCCCTTGCCCAGGAACCGCCGCGCCGACGCCTGGAACAGGCTTTCGTCGCCGACCAGCTGGGCAAACTGCTTGGGAAAGGATTTGCGCGAAAGCGGCCAAAGCCGCGTGCCGGAGCCACCACACAGAAGGACAGGAGTAATCATGTTTTTCAATCCGTTTGCTTGTTATTCTTGCGGGGTCCCCCTCCACCACAATGGTTTAACGAGCGGGTCAAGCGGCGTAAACCACTTGTATGGACTCCGTGCCAGGATCAGGCAGAGCGATTTATTTTTTCAAGCATTTCTATATCCTGAGCAAAGCTATTTGTGATCAGGCTATCCAGCTCTTCATTGAAAAAACAGTGTCGTGCGATGCGTGGCAGATCGTCCAGAACATGTGGTTCCAGCGCGTGAGCATTCGGCAGTTTCATGCCGCCCGACGACCCACTGCCTGTCGAGTTGACTGCCTGACGTGGCAGGGTCACGCCAGTCCAGGCCTCGAGTGCGTCTATCGCTTCATTGATCCGGTCGAAATCGAACAGATGAGTGTATTCAATCCCGCGCAAATACAGAATTTGCGGACGCCAGTGCGGGTCTAGCGTGCGGGGATCAGCCGAAGTGACATAGCGGATGAAATCAGCAAATGAGACCGAGCGGTGAAAATCCGGGCGCGTCTGTTGCTGCACTGCAGCTACCACCGGGCCCGTGTGCATTTGGTTGCCACGCTCGTGCCGATTCAGCAGGAATTTTTCCGTCCATGCGCTCAGCAATCGAGCGTGCACATTGCGCAACACTGCGAATTTCATAAAATCAGGGGCATCCGCATAGGTGCGAGCCTGCTTCTTGGAATAATCGCTCAGCTGCAAACTTGTGTTCACATGGTCGGTCAGTAGATGGACATCTCGCAGGATGTAGTTCTGATCTTCCAGTCCCGAAAGCCGCACCATCTGCGCCTTGAGAAAAGAACAGCCATTCTTGCCGATCGGGCAATAAATTACCCGCGCCTGCGGGACCACAAAGACCTGCCGCAGCGGCCACTGCATGGTGTTTTTCCAGCTGCGGGGGCTGCTCTTGTATTCCTTTGACCCCATGATTGTCGAAAACAGTTGCGACATGTTGGCAAAGGGCGGACGTTTGTCCGCGGGCGGGGTGCGCCCCAGGAAAAACTGGTAGGCGCGGTCGATCTCGGCGGTGTCCAGCGTCATCTTTCTGCCTCCCGCGCTACCCGTCCCAGAATGTCGTCCAGCCGCTCGGAATAGCGCCGTGCGATGGCCTTGTCCGAGAAATGGCTCTGCACAAAATCAAAAGCCGCCTGTGCCTTTTGCGCGCGCAGGGCGTGATCGCCCCATGCCAGCCGCATCTGCTTTGCAGCAGAGGCCACGTCAGGTTCGGCCCATTTCTGGCCCGGCAGCACAAAGATATAATCGTCCTGCTCCAGCTCGACCTCTTCGTAATCCACCAAAAACGCCGTGTCGGGCGAACAGAAATCCATATTGCCGGAATAGCCCGTGGCCACCACCGGCACGCCCAGATGCATCGCCTCGATCATGCCAAAGCCCCAGCCTTCGGACTTGTGCAGCGAAATATAGCAATCACAGCCCGCCTTCAGCGCCAGCAAGTCGGCATAGGCCAGCGTTTCATTCAGCACCGTGATGCGCGGATCGGCGGCGACGGCAGCGTCGACCGCATCCCAGATGCGCGACTGGACCGGGTCCATGATCTTTTCGCGGTTCTGCGTCTTGATCACCAGCCGCACGGGGCCGATTCCCTCGAAGGCCTGTTTGAACGCCTTGAGCACGCCCAGCGGGTTCTTGCGCTGGACAAAGGAAAAGCTGTCGAAGGTGACCAGGAACACGAATGTGCCCGCATCCCAGCCAAAGCGCGCCAGCACGTCCTGCTTGGCGGTGCTGCGGTCGATGGGCGGCAGATCCTCGTAACACATGCCGACGTTGTGCACCGGCGTGTCGGTGTGCGGGCGGTAGATGTCGACGCCATAGTCGGTCGACACCCAGATCTCGTCCAGCATCTCCATCGCGAGGTAGTGACAGGCGGCGGGGCTGTCGAGCTCCCAGTAGAAATAGCCGATGTTATAGGCGTCCGAAAACACGTCCGGCGCATAGGCAAAGACCAGCGGGATCGATTCCGCGTTCAGGTGAATCAGGTTCACCTTTGCGCGTTTGTACTCGGACAGCCGGCCCACTTTGGAAAAACCTTCGGGCGCGGGGTTGTCCAGACCGAAGTTCACCGGGTTCACGCTGTAACCGGTCTGCGCCAGTATCTGCGCCGACAGCCGTGTCGCCTGTCCCAGCCCCGAGGCTTTTTCGAACGGGCCGATCAGTTGCACATCGACCTCTTCGATGTCGGGCGACAGGGCGGGCAGGCGGGCCGCCTCGATCCGGTGGCCGCGCGGGGTGAAGGTGGTGAATTCGAGCCGGTCCAAGTCAAACCCCTGCGCGCGCAGCACGGCGGCATAGCCGGTGCGGTCCAGATCGACCGTTGGCGCGCCGGGCAGGGCGGCCAGCGCGCGTGCCCAGCCCGCCGCATCCTCTGCCAGCAGGCCCGCCACTGCATTCCGCGGCAGATAGCGCAGGAAATCGGGCCGTTGCACCGCCAGCAGCATCAGTGCGGCCAGCAGGCTGCGCCGTCCGTCCTCGGTGCTGCGGTCCAGCAGCCCAAAGGCCGGGTTTTCCAGCACAAACCGTTCCATGAACAGGGTCAGCGGAACCGCGCTGTCTTCGGTGCCCGGCACAGGCGTTGCCAGAAAGTCGATATAGGGTGCGGTCACCAGACAGTCTTCGCAGTGCAGCGCGTGGACCTGATTGATGCTCCACCAATAGACCAGACCCAGCAGCCAGTTGCGGTTCTCGAATTCAAGGCTTTGCATGAACTGCGGCATCTTCACCAGGCTGGACCAGGTGGCGCGGCTGAGGTTGAACTGCACCCCGCCGATGGGCAGCGGCGTGTTCATATGCTCGATGGCCTCGGCGCTCAGCGGCACCCGCAGACCTTTGCGCATCGGGCTGTAGCCCATCAGGTACCAATGCATGAAATGCAGCGCTGCATCGGCATCGCCGCCGAAATCGAACTGGGTGTCCAGCTTGTAGCGATAGCGCGAATAATCGGCATAGCCGTTGACGATCTCGGGCAGGGGGCGGCCGTTGAACGCGCTGTGGTTGGCAAACATCGTCGCATGGGCGCGCAGGCTGGGGCGCGGGGCGTCCAGCACGGCGCGCGCGCCGCCGCGGTTGGCGACATTGGATTTCAGGCGCGCCAGTGTTTCGGTCGCATCACCAAGGCGGGCCGTGACATGGGCGGCGCGGTCTTGTTCCGACACCTGCATGCCCGACGCCGAAGTGGCGCGATCGACCCGCAACTCGCCGATGCGCCCAAGCGGCACGTCCATGACGCGCACTTCGGCCAGCCCGCCACGCGCTTGGATGGCATCGCGCAACATCGACGACAGGCCAAAGACAAAGCCGGCCCAGCCGTCGCCAAGACCTGCGGAATGCAGGTCTGAACGGTACAGGTTCACCGGGGTTTCGGCCAGAAGTTCGCCGCCCGCATAGAGGCCGACGCGCGCAGGCTTTCCGCTGCGCAGCATCACCCAGCCATGCAAGGTTCCGTCATGAATGCCATCCACGTGGCCCCGGATCCCCAGGGCCAGACGTTGAACAAGTTTCCGAAGCGGGGGGACGCCGGTTTTAGCCAAGCGCGTCAAAATCGGACTTGGCCATCATCTGCGCCAGACCGCGCACATCGACCGTCGCCTTCCAGCCGAAAGCTTTCTCGGCCTTGGTCGGGTCGCCCAGCAGCAGATCGACCTCGGCGGGACGGAAGAACTTTTCGGAGATCACGACAACGGTCTTGCCGGTCTTGCGGTCGGTTGCGGTCTCGTTGACGCCTTCGCCGGTGAATTCTAAATCCATGCCCAGAGCTTCGGCGGCAAAGATGATGAAATCGCGGATCGTGGTGGTGACACCGGTGGCCAGAACGTAATCGTCGGCCTTGTCCTGCTGCAGCATGTGCCACATGCCTTCGACGTAATCGCCGGCAAAGCCCCAGTCGCGCTTGGCGTCCAGGTTGCCCAGCACCAGCTGGTCATCCGAGCCGTGAGCGATCTTGGCCAGCGCCAGGGTGATCTTGCGCGTCACGAATTCCTTGCCGCGCAGCGGGCTCTCGTGGTTGAACAGGATGCCGCACGAGGCGTGCATGTCAAAGCTTTCGCGGTAGTTGGTGGTGATGTAGTGGCCATAGACCTTGGCCACGCCATAGGGCGAGCGCGGGTAGAAACGTGTGGTTTCCGACTGCGGCACTTCCTGCACCAGACCGTACATTTCCGAGGTCGAGGCCTGATAGAACCGTGTCTCGGGCGAGAAGGTGCGCAGGCTGTCGAGAATGCGCACAACGCCCACACCGTTCACGTCCGCCGCATAGGCGGGCAGTTCCCAGCTGGATCCGACAAAGCTTTGCGCGGCCAGATTGTAGAATTCGTCGTAATCATTGCCGCGAATGATGCGGTTGATGTTGTTCACCTCGGCCAGATCGAACTCGTGCAGTTCAACATCTTTCTCGATGCCAAGCTGTTCCAGGCGCGGTGTTTCGGGTTGGCTGATGCGGCGTACACCACCGTGAACCTCATAGCCTTTTTCCAAGAGGAGTTTGGACAGATAGGCGCCGTCCTGGCCCGTGATGCCGGTGATAAATGCTTTTTTCATCAAGAGATAACCTTGTCCAAACTGCGTCTACATTTGCGGGGTTGATAGCGGCGAACCACCCCTACTTCAATCCCTGAATCCCCCTCAAGGGGCCTGTCGGCGGGCAGGTGGCGGTGCTGTGCCTATCAGATTAGCACACTGTCTTGAGTCAGCAGCGAAAGGTCGGTGTCAGCCAGCACGATATGCACGCCCGAATGGGTGAATACCACGTCATCACCCTGTTGGGTGAAGGCCGCCAGCGCCTGCGCGGTCGAGGTAAAGCCGAAACCGTCCAGTTCCAGCCAGTCCCAGGCCTCGAAGTCGTGCACGGTGGTGGTGCCGTTGTCTGCGGCCTCAAAGACGAACTTGTCCGCACCGGCGCCGCCATAAAGCGCATTGGTGCCGCGCCCGCCGTTCAGGGTGTCGTCGACACCAAGCCCGCGCATGTAGGCCACCACATCGTCTGCAGTGTTGTTGATGAATTCAACCGATTGGGCAAAGCCGCGCACGACCTGCTGCCGACTCAGCGTACCGCTGTCCAGCGCATCGACCCAACCCTGTGCGCCCGCGCCGGGAGTGCGGCCCAGCACGTTGTCATAGAGCAGCGTTACAAAAGCTTCGTTGTCGGTGGCGCCATAGGTGCGCTGGAACTCGATCGAGGCGACGAAGCCGGTGACCACGTCCAGATAGGCCCGCCCCGAACCCAGCTGTCCCATCCAAGTGGCCAGTCCACCCGCATCCGGGGCGCGGTCCAGTGTTGCCTGATACAAGCGGAACACATCATCGGTCCAGGCCGCTTCTGAGTGCGCCTCGATAAAGTCGCTGGCGGCCCTGCGTGTGCCTGCGATAAATTCAAGGCTGTTAGAAAAGCCCAGGACCACCTCGGCGCGGGTCAGCGCGCCGCTGTCCAGCGCATCAACCCAGCCTTGTGCGCCCGCACCGGGATCGCGGCCCAGCACGTTGTTGAACAACAGCGTCACAAAAGCCGTGCTGTCGGCGGCGCCATATGTGTGCTTGAATTCGGCCGAGGCGAAGAACCCATCCGCCACGTTCTCAAGTGTGTAGCTGCCTTCGACGATTTTCCACGTCCAGCTGTAATGCCCCACCGCGTTGGGACCACGGCCCAGTGTCGCTTGATACAACCGGTAGACTTCTGCAGAAACATCTGTCTGGCCGACGTCGAACGCATCGCCGAACAGCCGGTCGTTGCCTTGTCCGCCGCTCAGCGTGTCGGCGCCGTCCATGCCAAAGAGGATGTCGTTCCCGCGCGCGCCCACCAGGTGGTTGGCGCCTGCATTGCCGGTGATCCGGTCATCGCCGTCACCAGCCACCATGTTTTCGATCTGGCCTGCGCCCAGGGTAACCCAGTCGGTGCCATCCACGCGCAGCACGCCCGATTGCACCAGTTCCACCGATATATCGCCGGTGATCGCGGCCATGTTGATCCAGTCCGCGCCGCCGTCGGTGTCGTCCAGTGCGCGACGGTCGGATTCAAGCCCTGCAAGGGTCAGGAAATCATCGGTAAAGTCCCAGCGCGTGTCGGTGCTGGCGACGTTGCCCACAAACTCGATGTTGAAGCTGTCCAGCCGGCCCGAATAGCTGGACCCGGTATCGGTGAAACGCACGGTCCAGTCGCCAACAGATGACTGTCCCAGGTAGTTGCGCAGCCCGAAGGTCCAGTCATCCGAGAAGTAAATGGGGGTGTTGCCGATAGTGCCCTCGGGAATGTCCCCGTCAAAGATCAGGCTTTCGGTGCCGTCAGGGGCGATCAGGGTGATTTCAACCTGGCGGTTTTCGGCATGATACCAGTCCACGGTCAGGTAGATATGTTCAATGTCCATATCTTCGGTGACCGTGATCGTGCTTTCGACACTTTCATAGTCATAGACATATTTCACCGGATCGTTGTCATAATAGGTGCGCGAGATCTCGTTGCTGCTGGTACGCGCGCCGTCCTGCATCAGACTCCAGAATTCGGCCATGCGCACGGCGGCAAAGGCGTCGATGCTGCCAAAGCCGTAAGACTGGTGAAAGGTCATGCCGCCACCGTTCCAGGTGCCGCTGTCGGTCCAGTCCCAGCGCCCGACCTCGTCGCCAAAGCCGACTGCACTGCCATAGCGCGATCCGGTGTGCGCCGCCGACACCGCCAGAATGTTCTGAACATCGCGCCAGCCCAGCCCGTCATTGGCCTGCAACATCAGCGCCACGACACCCGACACCACCGGCGTGGCCGCCGAGGTGCCACCGAACTGGCTGGTCATGCCCAGATCCTGCAGGGGATCAAAAATTTCAAAGGCCGCTTCGTTGTTGCCGTTGTAGCCGTCGCCCCCCGACCGGTCGGTGGTATAGGCCGCGGCGCCCGCCGAGACCAACAGGTTGTGGCCGTAGTTGGAATAATCCTGCACCCGCCCGAACCGGTCCAGCGCCGACGGTGATCACCGTGTGGGCGCTGTTCAGCCCTTCGCCCTGGGCATTGGCGGCCTCGTTGCCTGCCGCCTTGACCGCGATCGATCCCAGCCCGCCGCGACCGACGTCAATCCCGTTTTGGAAATCGCGGGATTCCCAGTACAGTTGCGAGTTATAGTCGCCAATGTCGCCGTAATCGAGAAAATCCGACCCGTAGCCCCAGCTGTGGTTTGTTACGTCAAAGGCCGAGATATAGGCCAGATCGGCGTAATCATTGATGAAATCCATGCCCGTGATCTGTGCGCCCCAGGCCACGCCCACGCCACCGGTGTCATTGTTGGAGGCCGCGATGATGCCCGCCACCGACGTGCCGTGACCGTCGTATGTGGTGTTCGGCTCGCCGTCGTCGGCGTAATATTCCAGGCTCTCATTGTAATTGTCGCGCAGGTCCACGTGGTCCTGTTCGACCCCGTCGTCAAAGATGCCCACATTCACGCCGGTGCCGTCAAATTCGGCCCAGATGGTTTCGATGTCGCCCAACAGATCGAAATGCCATTGCGAGGAATAATACGGGTCATTGGGGGGTCATGGCAGAGGCCCTTGAATTGGAACAGGAAAGAATCTTACCTCCCTTACAGCGTGTATCGCGCGCGGGGCAATTGCGCCCATACGGCACCGTTTCCGATATTCGGGAAACCGTGGCATTGATGTCTCAAAATCAATTAAATTAACATAATCTTGCTTATAAGATCACTCACAACAACATGGGCACATTCTAAACTGGGTTGCGAAATTTCCCCTATCTTGCTGGAAAGCAAGGAGAACGGAAGATGGCGCATACAGAGCTTAACCTGCGTGAACGTCGCGCGATAGAAGATATGTTGAATGCGAAGATGTCTGTACGTGAGATTGCTGCAGAGATCGGCAGGCATGTTTCCACGGTGTATCGCGAGATCAAACGCAATCACTACGACGATAAAGAGTTGCCAAAACTGAACGGATACTACGGTGTTGTCGCTCAACGCGCAGCAACCCAAAGACGCGCGCGGCGACGCAAACTGGTGCGGCTGGTTGGTTTGCGCAAAGCTGTGATCAAGCAGCTCAAAGAAGGTTGGTCTCCAGAACAGATCGCGGGTCGTTTGCAGTTTGAAGATCAAGCAGTGCGCGTCAGCCACGAGACGATCTACGCGTATGTTTACGGTCCTGATGGCCAATCCAGAGAACTTGCCCGTTATCTGCCGAACCGCCGGAAAAAACGGCGACCACACCACTCGCGCAGGCCCCGTGGCCTTGTATTCCCGCCGGATCGATCCATCCATGAACGTCCTGATTACGTTGATACCCGAGAGACTTTTGGCGAATGGGAGGGTGATCTGATGATCTTCGAACGCGCTCAGGGCAAGATGAACGTCGCTTCGCTGGTCGAGCGCAAAACCCGATTTGCCGTGCTGTTCCGCAACAACGACCGCAGCACAACGCATCTGATGAACCGGCTCATGGGCCTGATGGAACCCCTGCCCCAACCAGCCCGTAAATCGATCACGTTTGACCGTGGGATCGAGTTTAGAAGCTGGCGCAAGTTGAAGCCTGGCATCGGCACTGAGGCATGGTTTTGTGATCCGCAGGCACCTTGGCAAAAGGGTTCTGTCGAGAACCTGAACAAGCGGGCGCGGCGCTACCTACCCCGCGATGCGCCTGTGGCCGCGCTCTCAAATCGAGATATGAAGTCGATTTGTGACCGCTTGAACGGCACGCCAAGAAAGTGCCTGGGATGGCGCACACCAACCGAAGCCTTCAGGGAAGAACTGATGAAACTGAGATAGCGGAAACCGTCGCAACGGCCCTTGAGATTCCATCAGCATCTGTGCCGTGACCACGTCCAGATCGACGTTCAGAAAGGTCACCGTGACCCCTTGATCGTCGAACACCACGTCATCACCGACCTGCTGGAAATGGGTCAGCGCGCTGCCTTTGCCGCCATAGCCGAAGCCCTGCAATTCGATCCTGTCCCAGGCCTCCAGGTCCACCACCCTGTGATTGCCCCCGTCAAAGGCCGCAAAGACAAAGGTGTCGGACAACACCCCGCCATAAAGCACGTCCTCGCCCGCGCCTCCGATCAACCGGTCGTTTTCGCCCAAGCCCCGCAGATAGGCGGTCAGCGCGTCGCCGGTGCTGCGGATGAATTCGCCCGACTGGGCAAAGCCGCGCACCACCTCTTCGCGGCTGCGGGTGCCCTCGCGCAGATGGGTCAGCCAGCTGTCCATGCCCGCGCTGTCTGGGTCGCGGTCCAGCACGTTGTTGTACAAGAGCGTCACGAACTGGCGGTCGGTGGCATCGCCATAGGTGCGCTGGAATTCGCGCGAGCCGACAAAGCCCGCCGCCACCTCCGTATAGGTCCAGTCGCCCGCCATCCGCCCCGACCAGTCCAGCAGCCCGGCCATTTCGGGATCACGGCCCAGCGTCGCGCGGTACAACCGGTAGACATCATCGACCATCGCCGCCTGATAGCCAGCAAAGCTCATGTCGATGCTGTCCAGCGCCGTGCCAGCCTTGAACTCGGAGGATTTCGAAAACCCCCGCACCACTTCGGCGCGGCTGCGGGTGCCGGCCTTAAGATGTCCGGTCCAGAAGGCCAGCCCGCCCGCATCCGGGGCACGGTCCAGCACGTTGCCATACAGCAGCGTGACGAATTCCGCGTCGGTGGTGGCGCCATAGGTGCGCTGGAATTCGGCCGATCCGATAAAGCCCGAAATCACATCCATCAACCCATGCGATCCGTCGGCCAGCGCGTTGGTCCACTGTTTGTGCCCGCCCCGGTCGGGGTCACGGTCCAGCGTCGCGCGGTACAGCCGGAACACCTGGCCCGCCGGATCGTCAAAGCTGGCGCGCACCGCCTCGCCGCGCAGCAGGTCGTTGCCGGTGCCGCCCTGCAACACATCCGCCGCCGCCGTGCCGATCAGGGTCTGGGCCTCTTGCAGCACGGGGCCGGTGTCCACGTGCCACAGCCCCATCAGGTTGGTCAGTTGGAAATCGGACCGGTCCAGCGGCTGTCCGTCATGGCTGAACAGGCGCAGTTCCTCGCCCTGAAAGATGATCTTGATGCCATTGGGGGTGCTCTGGAACTTGAACGCATCCAGAGAATAGGCGCGCCCCATGCCCGACAGGTCGATGGTGTCCACGCCCACCTGAAAATCGGTGATGATGTCACGGCGGCCATCGGCCTCGAAGACAAACAGATCCGCCCCCGCACCGCCGGTCAGCCGGTCCTCGCCCTTGCCGTCGATCAGGATATCGTCGCCGCCCTTGCCGTCCAGCACGTTGGCCGCGCCGTTGCCTTGCAGGATGTCATCGCCATTGGTGCCGGTCAGGTCATTGGCGCTGCCGGTGGCTTTTTGCACCGTGCCCATATCGCCCAGATCGACCGACAGTTCGCTGACCCGCAGCCCGCCCTCGCCCGAGGCAAAGATGCGCAGCACCCCGTCCTGCACCAGCAGGCTCAGGCCCGTGACATTCTCCAGCGCCATCTGGGAGCTGTCGGCGATGGTGTCCAGATGCACCAGCCGCCCGTCCGGCAGCAGCGTCAGCAGCGACAGCCCGTCATCGGCCCCGCCCGCCACGATGAACACCCGGCCCTCCACCGCGACCACTTCCATCTGTGTCAACGACTGGAACCGCGTGTTCAGGTCGTCGTTGACCTGATCGACCAGCGCCAGCGTGCCCGCCGCCTGCACCTGCATCACCGTGATCGACGAGGTTCCCGCCGCCGCCATCAGCACAAAGGTCGCGCCACCCGCCTGCACCACCTCGACCGCGGTGGGATTGGACACCGGCAGCCCGCCGGCCGCGTCCAGACGGTGCGCCAGCGTCACCTGACCGCCCGCGGCGACCTGCAACAGGTTCACCGCATTGTCCTGCGCCGACAGGGTCACCAGCCAGGTCGCGCCATGCGCCGTGACCTGCGCCATGTCCGCCACGTCGCGCGTGCCGATGGCGCCGCCCAGGTCCAGCGTCGCCTCGAACCGCCAGCTGTCATCGGCGCGTTCTTCCCAGCAGGTGATGCCCTCCGCGTCCTGCCCTGCGGTGAACACCAGCACCTTGCCGCCCGCCGCCTCGACACGTTCCAGGCAGGAAATCCGGCCCGTCGCCCCCGGCAGGCTGATGCTTTCGGCCACGCGGCCGTTGGAATTGAGAATATGCGCGGTCACGGGCGCGCCTTGCGGACCAAAGGACAGCAAGGCCAGCGATCCGTCATGCACGCCCAGCTGCAACCGCCCCGGCGCGGTCAGCCCGCCCGCGTCGCCCACGAAGACCCGGTGCATCAACGAAAAATTCCCGTCGGGGTTGCGGATCTCGATCCACTGGCCATCCGCGCTGATCGTGGCGACGCGCGGCCCCTTGTTGCAAGTGTAGGATACAAGATCGCTGATGCCCGACACAAATGCATCAGACCCGCCGGCACCCGTGCCGACATGTGTAAGATAAGCCACCCCCGGCCCCCTTTATGACAGACAGGCCCACCCCTGAGCCGTGCCATTGGTCTAGACCCTCGCCGTTAACGCAGGCCGAACCAACGGTGGCGGAATTGGGGCGCTTGCGTAAAATTCGACAGGTGTAAACGCAGGGGGGTTACGTTCATGTCTTGGCAACCATGATCGCTTGCGCCACCTATGGGGGATGACCGCCCTGCCCGCCTTTACCGTTCTGATGGCCACCCGCAACGGGGCCGCGCATCTGCCTGCGCAGCTGGCCAGCCTTGCCGCGCAAAGCCATGCCGATTGGCGGCTGTGGGTGTCGGACGACGGTTCGACCGATGCCACCCGCACGCTGGTGCAGGATTTTGCCCGCGACCACGACGTGCGGTGGATCGAGGGGCCGCAACGCGGGGCGGCGGCGAATTTCATGCATCTTTTGTGCCACCCCGACCTGCCAGGCGGCCCTGTGGCGCTGTCGGATCAGGACGACATCTGGCTGCCCGACAAGCTGGCCCGTGCAAGCGCCGCACTGGCGCGCACCGATGCACCGGTGCTGTACGGGGCCGGCAGCCTGCATATCGACGAGGACGGCACGCCTCGCGGAACCTCGCCCGACTGGCCACGCGGACCCAGCTTTGAAAACGCGCTGGTGCAGAACGTGGTGTCGGGCCATTCCACCGCGCTGAATGCCGCGGCACTGGACATCGTGCGCCGTGCAGGGGTGCCACAGGGCATCGCCTTTCACGACTGGTGGCTTTACCAGCTGATGACCGGAGCGGGTGCACAGGTGGTGCTGGACGCCCATCCGGTGCTGCACTACCGCCAGCACGCAGGCAACGTCATGGGCAGCTTTCGCGGTCCGCTGGCACGGCTGCGGCGACTGGGGCTGATGCTGGACGGCACATTCGGCGGCTGGATGGCGGCAAACCGTGCCGCGCTGGTCGCCACGGGCGCGCTGACCCCTGCGGCTGAAGCTCTGCTAGAGACTGTTTTCAACGCACCACCCGGTCCTGCACGCAACCGCGCCCTGCGCCGGGCGGGCGTGCATCGCCAAAGCCGCGCGGACACCGCTGCGCTTTATGCGGTGGCGGCTTTGGGGCGGATTTAGGCGTCGTATCAGTCGGCCCGCCGGTCAAGACCCCGCCCCCACTTGCCCCAGCCGGTCGGCGATCAGGCCCAGCGGGTGGCGCATCGGTTCACCGGCGAGCCGCTCTGTCTGGCAGCGGCAGGAAAACCCGGTGGCCACGGCCTCTTGCGACTGTGCGAGCGGTCCGGCCCACGACAGATCGAACAGCTTGCGGGACATCTGCTGATGCCGCTTTTTGTGGCCGAACATCCCCGCCATGCCGCAGCATCCGGTTGCGGGCGTGTCGATCTGCAGACCCAGCGCCGCGAACACGTCCTCCCAGTGCTTGCGCCCCGGTGCTTTAAGTGCAATGGGTGAACAGGCTCAGTCGCCCACCCGAAATCTGCGGCAGCGTGACCCCGCGCCGGATCTCTGCTGCGAGAAATTCCTGCGGCAAGAGCACCTCGGGCACGTCCAGCCCCGCCTTGCGATAGTCCTGCCGCAAGGCCATGACAAAGGCCGGGTCGAGACCGATCATCGGCGCACCGCTGGCCGCCCCGGCCTTGAGAGCCGCCACGAGCCGCGCCGCCATCCTGGCAAATCCTGCAGGGTCGCCGAGGTCGCCCGCCACCTTGCCGACGGGCAGCATCTCGACAAAGAGCGGCGCATAGCCGAGCGCCCTGAGACCTTGATAGACATCCCGCTGTGTTGCGCCGTCAAAGAGCGCCGAAAACCAATCCATCCACACAAGAACCGTACCCTCCTGCAGCGGGCGCTGTCCAAGCTCGGACACCGCGATCCGGGCCGACCGTGGCAGAGGGCGCGCCATTTCATCGGGCAAATCCGCAACGCCCAGCACGGCCTCTGATGCGCGGCGCGCAAGCGGCCACAAGGGGCGCATCAACGGCGCCGACCGCAGCATCAGGGGGCTCAGACGTTCGGCCAGCAGCATCGCGCGGTCAATCAGCGGGCGGGTCTTGCGGGCGTAGACATCGGCATAGAAGGCCGCGCGCATCGCCGGAATGTCCACCTGCACCGGGCAGGTCGAGGCGCAGGCCTTGCAGCCAAGGCAGGTGTCGAGCGTCCCGATCAGGTCCGCCTCGTCAACCGTCGTCACGCCGGTGCGCCGGTCCTGATGCCACGCCCGCAGCGCGTCGGCGCGCCCCTTGGGGGAATGCCGCACGTCTGCTGTCGCCTTGAACGACGGGCACATCGGAACGCGCGCCGCATAGCTGAGGCATTGGGCATTGCCGTTGCAGGCGAAGGCCTTTTCCAACGGGTCGCCTTCGGGTGCATTGAACGGGCGGAATGGGGTTGTGGCGATCCCCATGACCGGCGCGCCTGCGGTGACCAGCTTGCCGGGATTGAAACGCCCCGAAGGATCAAATGCGGCCTTCACCCCCTGCAGCGCGGCATAGGCCTCGGGCCCGATCCAGCCCTCGAGATAGGCACCGCGCACCCCCTTGCCGTGCTCGCCCCAGAAGATGCCGCCGTGGCGGTTCACGAGGTCAAAGATCTCGTCGGAAACCTGCACCAGCCGCGCGCGACCCTCCTGTGTATCAATGTCGATGGCCGGGCGGATGTGCAGACAGCCGACATCCACATGGCCGTAAATGCCAAAGCTGAGCCCGTGCCGGGTGAGAATGTCGAGAAAACCGTCGAGGAATTCCGGCAATGTCTCGGGCGGGACCACGCAATCCTCGACAAAGGCGATGGGACGCGCGCGGCCCTTGGTCTTTCCAAGCAGACCGACACCGGCCGAGCGGACCGCCCAGAGGTCCCAAATTTCATCGCTGCCTGCCGCGACATGCACCGCCCGGATGCCGGGCAAGCCCTGCAACCGCGCCTCGCAGGCGGCAAGGCGTGCCTCGAGTTCCACCGCGTCGTCTCCATTGAATTCGACGAAGGCATAGGCCAGCGTCTCGCCGCCTTTCGGGCGCAGGGTTTCGGGCAGACGGCCAAGCAGACCGGCCTCTTCGGCCAGCGCCTGCACCCGCTCGTCCATCACTTCGATGGCGGTCGGGTTGTCCTGCAGCAGCGGCATGGCGGCGGCCAGCGCGTTGCGGAAGCTGGCAAAGCCCGCGACCACGAGGCGCTTTGCCTTTGGCAACGGGCGGAGCTTTACCCGGATGCGGGTGATCGGCCCAAGCGTGCCTTCGGACCCGGGGAAAAGCCGCCACCACTGAAAACCGCCCTCCTCGGGGCAGGCGCGCTCGAGATCATAGCCGGTAAAGCGGCGGTTGAGCCGCGGTGTGTTCGCGACAAAGGCGGCACGCCCTGCCCGCGCCGCGGTTTCCGCTGCCTTGAGCATCGGCTGAGCCCAGTCCGGCGCGTCGGAAAGGCTGCTGATGCGCCCCTGTCCCCGCGCGATTTCGACACCCAGAAGATTGTCCGAGGTCTTGCCGTAAATCCGCGAGCCTTTGCCGGAGGCATCCGTCGAGACCATACCGCCGACAACGCAACGGGTTGAGGTCGAAGTCTCGGGCGCAAAGAATACTCCCTTGGGCCGCAGTTGCGCATTCAGATCGTCAAGCACGATGCCCGGTTCCACATCGGCCCATTCTTCATCGGGATCGACCTCCAGCAACCGGTGCATATGACGCCGCATGTCGAGGATAATGCCACGGTTCAGGCTCTGGCCATTGGTCCCGGTGCCACCGCCGCGCGCGGTCACCGGGACAGCGGCAAACTCGGGGCGTTCCAGCACCGACATGCAGGTGACCACATCCCGGGCATCGCGCGGAGCGACGATGAGATCGGGCAGGATGCGATAGACCGAGTTGTCCGTGGACATGGCCGCCCTCAGGGCACTGTCACGCTCCACCTCGCCGCGAAAGCCCGCGTCCTTCAGCGCGCGGGGAAGTCGATTGATGGCGTCGGAAAGGCTGAGGTCGGTGGTGGTCATCTGGATCTCCTGTCTGGCGGCATATTGACCGAAGGTCTAAATTCTTTGAAATTGAAATATATGAAGATAGATTCAGAAAATACGAACTTTAACCTGCGCCATCCATGCAATCTGGGCCGAGGGCAGCTTTGTCCGGGCCGCTGACAGGCTTGGCGTTGTGCCCTCGGCGCTGACCGAGACGGTGCGGCAGATCGAGCAGATCGCCGGTGGCGCGCTCTTTGACCGCCGCAGCCGTCCACCGGCCCCGACACCGCTCGGGCTGGACTTTCTGAACGAGACCGCGCCGCTGCTCAAGGCGCTCGACTTCTCGCTTGCCCGTCTGCGCGATCATGCGCGCGGGCTCCGCGGTGTGCTGCGGATCGGGGCCGCGCCCTCGGCGATCACCCCGCTCCTTGCGCCTGCCATCGCTGCCTTTCGCGCGGAACATCCCGAGGTGATGCTGACGCTGCATGACGACGTGGCGGAAACGCTGGCCGAGATGGTCGCGGACGGTCGGCTTGATCTTGCCATCGCCGGCCGCGCCCGCACTGGTCCAGACCGAGATCGCCGCCGATCCCTTCGGCCTTGCCTGCGCGGCGGACCACGCGCTTGCACGCAGCGCACGGGTGCATCTGGCGGACATCGACCCGCGGCAGCTTATCCATCTGGGCACCGGAACGGGGTCTTCGCGGTTGCTTGCCACCCATCCCGGCCTGCCCGAGACGCTGAAGTCCGGCCCGTTGCGTTGCCATTCGACCATCGCGCAGCTTTGCCTTGTGCGGGCGGGCCTTGGCGTTGCGTTGCTGCCGCGCAATGCGGTGCTGTTGTTCAATGATCCGCAGATCACATTTTTGCCCGTTGCCAATCTTATCCTCGAACGAAAGCTGTATTGCGTGCGCGCGGCGCACCGGACTGCAAGTCCGGTGGCGGTCAAGTTTGAACAACACTTCCGGAACCAGCTTGCTTCCATGGAGCAACGTCCATGAATTTCCGAGGTCGTCGGATCATCGCGCTTTCCCGGCCAAGGCGCACGCGGCATAGACGACCGGTCTAATTATGGATATCCTTGGCAGCATGAAAAGCGAATCGAAATCGACCTCTGCAAGCGATCACATCCTCTCCTCCGCCCATGCGATCATGAGCGAGAAGGGGTTTTCCGGTGTTGGTCTTACCGAGTTGCTCAAGGTGGCCAATGTCCCCAAGGGGTCCTTTTACCACTACTTCGCGTCAAAAGAGGCGTTCGGGACGGCCCTGCTGGCGCGGTACTTCGAAGTCTATCTGGCTGCCATGGACGACATCTTTGCCAGAGAGGGCCAGTCGGGGGCCGAGCGGCTCATGACCTATTGGTCGAAATGGCTGGCCAATCAAGCGGCGGACGATCCGCAGAGAAAATGCCTCGTCGTCAAGCTTGCCGCCGAGGTGTCCGATCTGTCGGAAGAAATGCGCGCCATCCTTGTGGATGGAACCGCGCGGGTCACGGCCCGTCTGGCCGAGGCCATCGAGGCCGGTATCGCAGATGGCTCGCTGCGGATTTCGGACGACCCGGCCGCACTGGCCGCGCAGCAGTACCAGATGTGGCTTGGCGCCAGCCTGATGGCAAAGATCACCAGGGACGACACGCCTTTGCAGACCGCGATGGACGTCACCAAACGCCAGCTTCTTTGACCGGCCTGGGTATTGCCATGTGTGGACGGTCCCTGTTTAGCAAGGTTTTTTTGACGTCATGATCATCGCGGGTTGCGGTCATGTGTCCGGCCTTTTCGCGCGGCACCGTTGGCCGCTGGCCCTGATGAAGTCCGCCTGCCAGATCCCTATCAAGTTGTCGGACTTCGTCTGTCCTGGCAATACCTCGGGGTGTTCTGGCTGCGGCTTGCTTTGATCATCATCACGTCTTTTGCCCTTGCATCACAGTGTGCTGCGTAAACAATGCAGCGCTGTTCACTGTTTATGAGGCTCGATAGGTTCCTCCTCTCGCCAAGAGTGCCCATATGATCCGAGCGGTTTTGTTGGCCATTGCGACACTGATCAGTCGAGAGGCCTTGCGTTCTAGCAGGCTGCGGAGCCAATTCGCGGTTCGCGTTTGCGTATCAGCAACACGCCTCAGAATAGCTGTGGCCCCAACCACGAGGAGTTTACGCAAATATCCGTCACCCATTTTGGTAATACGTCCCAATCGCTCTTTGCCGCCGGATGAATTTTGTCGGGGAACCAACCCGAGAAAGGCTGCAAATTGGCGTCCGGATCGGAAGAGCGAGGGGTCCGTAACCGAAGCAGCCATCGCTGTCGCGGTCAGCACTCCAACTCCCGGAATGGTCGATAATCGCTGGCTGGTTTCACTCGAGCGATGCCATGCAAGGATCTTGCGATCAAGTGCGCTGATTTCTTGTGTCAGACTGGTGAGTTGGCCGGCCAGACTCAGCAAAGCAGATCGGGCGACCTCTGTGATGCCGCCATTGCTGTCCTCTTCGAGTTGCTGGATCAACCCGAGAACATTCTGAGGCCTCTGTGGCGCAATGATCCCCAGCTCAGCCATATGCGCGCGCAGTGCATTTATCAGCATTGTGCGCTGCCGTACGAGAAGGTCACGGACCCGGTGCAGCATCATGGCCGCCTGCTGATCGACACTTTTTATGGCCACAAAGTGCATATTCGGGCGCGTAACAGCCTCGTAAATAGCCTCCGCATCAGCCGCATCATTCTTTTGCCGCTTAACGTAGGGTTTTACATAGGCCGGGGGAATGAGCCGCACATCGTGGCCTAGTGCCGTGATCTCACGGGCCCAATGGTGCGACGTCGCACAAGCCTCCATGCCGATCAGGCAAGGGGGCAATTTAGCCAAGGTATCTAGGACTGCACTCCGGCGAAGCTTCTTCTGCAGAACGGTCTGGCCTGCCGCATCGACACCGTGAAATTGAAAAACTGACTTTGCAATGTCGATTCCTATCGTTGTAATTTCCATCTGGGCGGTTCCTTTCAGAGCCGGTTCAAACACCAGCACTTTAGCACATTGCGATGCCGGTGGGTGGAACCGTCCACCTCATCAAGTTGTCGACAGCAGATTGTGCTTCCCTGTGAAAGGCGTGGATCACGCAGTCATCTCAGCGGTGTAATCGGCCCAGAGGCTGAACGCATCGTGGCGGTATGAGGTTGCTATGAGTTGATAGCGCCGGGGACGGAAAATGAGGTTGATCTGGTCGTGCGCAAATAGAAACCTCTGTGCCTGCCGGTGAGACTTGAACCGACCCATTATTTTCTCTCGTTTGCGGGTTGGCCGACGCGAAACTTCTATCGCGTTGCTTGGGCCTTTGCGGGCTCGGTGGTCAGCGTTCGGAGCCTGTGTTTTGACCGGGTTGATATAGCTGTGCAATTTGTCGGTTATGACCACCCCCGGCGCCGACGCTCAGATCCGGCGCGGTTTCGCCATGTTGGCCTGATGCACTTCGATCGCCTCGTCCAGATCGTCGTAATAGGTCAGCTTGCCATCTTCCAGCACCGCGCCTGCGTCACACATCTGACGCACCTGCCCCATCGAGTGACTGACCATCAGCGCCCCCGAGTTGCGCATTCGGTCGGCAAACAGCCGCGCGCTCTTGGCCTTGAACGATGCATCGCCCACCGCCGTCACCTCGTCGATCAGATAGGTGTCAAAGGCGATGCCCATCGAGGTGCCAAAGGTCAGCCGCGATTTCATCCCCGAGGAATAGGATTTGATCGGCATGTGAAA
Source organism: Pseudosulfitobacter pseudonitzschiae (assembly GCF_900129395.1). Classification (GTDB taxonomy): domain Bacteria; phylum Pseudomonadota; class Alphaproteobacteria; order Rhodobacterales; family Rhodobacteraceae; genus Pseudosulfitobacter; species Pseudosulfitobacter pseudonitzschiae. The sequence continues at coordinate 89,828 of NZ_FQVP01000009.1, read as the reverse complement.
ATGCTGCCCCACCTCGGCAAAATCCTGCACGAAATCCACCAGCTCGTCAGTGTCCACCCCATAGATGCGCGCGATAAAGCGCACGTTCTGCGCCCCGGTCAGCTCGTTGTGAAATGACCCTGCAAACCCCACCGGCCACGAGATCGTGCCGTCCGAAACGATCCGCCCCGATGTGGGGTCCATGGTGCCCGCGACCATGCGCAGCAGGCTGGACTTGCCCGCCCCGTTGCGCCCCATCAGCGCCACGGCGCGCCCGGTGGGAAAGGTGGCGTTCAGGTTGTTGGCCACCACGGTGCGGCGGCCCTCCAGCGTATAGATCTTGGTCAGGTTCTCGAAACGGATCATCTCCGGCCGCCTACTTCCGGTCCCGCAGCGCATAGCCCAGCAGCGTGAGGATGCCCCAGGCCAGGAACAAGAACAGCGTGGTCAGGGCCAACAGGATGCCGCGTTCGGGAAAGCGCGAGGTTTCCGCACGGGTCGGCAACACATGCGCCGCCAGATAGCGGCTCTTGCGGCGCGCTTCGGCCTGGCTGGCGTCAAAGGCGGCCAGCGCCGAAATATAGGTGCGTTCGGCAAATTCGCGGTCCACCACCAGACGTTCATATTCGCTGACAAGATTGGCAAAGACCTCGCCCACCTGCGCGTCGCCGCCCAGACCCATTTTCTGCCGTTCGGCGGCAATCCGGTCCTGGATCACCTCGACCCGGCGCTGCGCCTGTGTCAGCCGCGGGTCGTTGTCGCGGGTGGTGTCGCGCAGGATATCAAGGTCGATCAGCGACTCGGCCAGCTGCCCTTGCAAGGTGCCCAGCAGACCGGCCTGCACCTGCGTGTCCTGCGAGGGGTCGACCATCTGGTTCGCATTGCGGAATCGGGTGATCGCCTCGCGGGCCAGCTTCAGCCGCTCGACGGCAGTTTCCAGCTCTTCGCGGGCATAGCGGATCGCATCTTCGCGGGCGATGGCGCTGAGGTTGTTGATCATCTCGCTGGAGCGGTCGAACAGCGCCTCGGAAATGGCAGTGGCGTCATCGGGATCAAAGGCCAGCGCGCGCACATCGATCAGCCCGGCACCGCTGTCATAGGTGATCGTCACCATCCGTTCCCAATAGGCCATCAGATCCTCGATCGAGCCGCCGGGATTCAGCCGGAACCACGGATCATCCGGGGCCTTGCCCCAGATCGCCCACAGGTCGATCTCGTCATTGATGTCGGCCACCAGCCGCTGACTTTGCAGAAACTCGTACAGGATGTCTGTGTCAGATGAACTTGACCCGGACAGCGCAGTGATCCCGCCCAGGATTTCCACGGCCGACCCGACCTCTTCCTTGCGCACCGAAAAGCCCACGCTCGAGGCATATTGATCTGCCGCGCGCGTCCACAGATAGGCGGCAACAATGCCCGCAGGCAGGGCCACACAGATCAGGAACGACAGCAGCACGACCCAATGGCGGCGCTTGGCGCGGGCGGCGGCCACCGGCGGGCGCGGCGCGGGACCGGCAGCGGCGGATTTCGCAGGCTGCGCCGCATCGGGCTGGACCGCAGCGGGGGCGGGGCTGGGCGCTTGTGCCGGCTTTACGGCCTTGGCCTCTGCCTTGGCTTCGGCCTTGGCGGCTTTCTTCTTGGCGTGTTTCTCGGCCTTGGCGGCGCGGGCGGCCTTCATCTCGGGCGAGCGTGGCGGACCCTGCGGTGGGCGAACTCCCGCCGGCTCCAGACCCGTCGCCGGTGGCTCTGCGCCGTCCGACCCCACCGCGGGTGCCGGGTCTGTCTTGGTCCGTACCGCGGGCCCCGCCCCGATCCGGCGCGGCTTTTGCGCAGCCTCGTGGTCCGGGCGCGCCGCCGTTTGCGGGTCGTTTGCGTCAGAAGAAGCCTTGTCAGCGCCATCGGTAAGGCGGGCAGATCGGTCGGATTCAGATTTCGTGGAGTCGGACACGCGGCCCCCCTGCGGGATGATTGTGACTTGGTTGCGATTGGTACATAATATCTGTGTCGAACACCAGAACCGATGCGCCCGGTTCCGCTCTGTCCTCTTCCGTCTCCAGCCATGCAAGGCCACCATGACAACGCTGACCGACCCCACGCCGCCGCAGACCCCGAAAAAGCCGCGCAACAAGACCCTGCGCGCCTTTCCCACCCTGCGCACCGTCGTGGCGCTGATGCTGCGCGAGATGTCCACCACCTATGGCCGCAGCCCGGGCGGCTATCTCTGGGCGATCCTCGAACCGGTGGGCGGCATCGCGATGATGACCCTGGTGTTCTCGCTGGCCTTCCGGTCGCCGGCACTGGGGGTCAACTTTCCGATCTTCTACGCCACCGGCATCGTGCCCTTCATGCTGTTCAACAACATGACCACGAAGCTGGCCCAGTCGCTGACCTTTTCCAAGGCGCTGCTGGCCTATCCCAATGTCACCTTTGCCGATGCGCTGATCGCGCGGTTCCTGGTCAACCTGATCACCCAGCTGATGGTCGGCTATGTCATCTTCATCGGCATCATGACGCTTTTCGAAACCCGCACCCGTCCCGATCTGGTCACCATCGTCGAATGCTACCTGATGGTATCGGTGCTGGCGGTGGGGGTTGGCACCATGAACTGCTACCTGTTCAACGCCTATCCCGCATGGCAACGGACATGGTCGATCCTGACCCGCCCGCTGTTCATCATCTCCTGTATCTTCTTTCTCTACGAAACCATTCCACAGCCCTATCGCGATTACCTGTGGTGGAACCCGATGGTGCACGTGGTCGGGCTGATGCGGCGCGGCTTTTACCCGTCCTACGACGCGCCCTATGTCAGCTTTGTCTATGTCTTTGCCCTGGGCGGCGGGCTGTTTCTGGCCGGGCTGCTGATGCTGCGCAAGCACCACAAGGACATTCTCTACAACTAGGGAAACGCCTGATCAGAGACTGTTTATGCCCGCCTCGCGCAGCACCTGTGCGCGGTAGGCCTGTGCAAACTCGGCATTCAGCGCATCGGCCTGCTTTTTCACCGTCGGCACACGCGGCACCCAGTCGGGGGCCTCGACCCCGCAAAAGCCGAACAGGCGGCGGACATAGGTGGCCGGGTCATGCATCACCTGCTCGTAGCTGATCTGCATCCGCGGCAGCGCCGCGGCCTGTGCCAGCAGGCCAATCATCGTATTGGCCGCCTCATGGGACTGCAGGATGCTTTCGATCAGCTTGGGCTGAAAGGTCGGCGCAGCGCCGTTGCCGGTCTGGTGGCTGGTCCATTTTTCGGTCTGGCGCGCGATCGACAGCGACACCGCCTGGGCCAGCGCATCCTCGCGCAGGATATGCACCACCCGTACGCCGCGAAACATCGCCCCGATGTTCCAGCGCAGCAGCATGGCGATCTGGTCATAGGACCCCTTCAGCCCCAGCGCCTGCCCCCGCAGACAAATGCGCGCCTGCAATCCGGCGATATAGTCGGGAAAGCTGTCATAGCCGTGCTCGGCCGACTGGTTGGCCACAACATCGTGGTTCAGATATTCGCCAAAACCGGCCAATTGCCCGGTCTGGCGCAGATAATCCGCCAACAAATGCGACCCGCATCGGTTTGTAAAAGCCATCAGGATCAACGGCTTGTCGAACACCGGCGCGGTGCCTTCGAAACGGACGCGGCTGCCAAACTGGCGCTTGATCGTGGTTTCGTGCCGGCCGGGCGTGCGCAGGGATTTCAGATAGCTCATGTTACGTCCTCTTTGCGCGGCTCTAGCAGATGCGCGACCACCCTGTCGATATCCGCCCCCGGTTCAATCGGGTGCCCGTTGGCAGCATTCCGCACCGCGTCACCCTGCGCGCCCAGATCAAAGGCAAAGGTCGGAAGACCCGTCGCCAGCGCCTCGTGGGTGGTAAAGGAAAACGTCTCGGGCCAGATCGACGGCACCAGCCAGCAGGTGATGCCATAACGCGCCACCAGATCGGGGATCTCGGAGACGTAATAGGGGCCGTGCTCAATCCCGCCGCGCCCTAGCCGGTGCCCCGGCGCCATGCGCCCGATCACCACCATCTGTCCACGCTTCAGCCTGCGGCTGAGCGCGGTGACCACATCGGCCCCCTTGTGGGCGTTGATATTTCCCAGCACCCCGATCACCGGCGGCCCGTCGGGGGCAGTCACCGGCAGGACCGGATGCACCAGCTGGTGCGGGGCTACGGTGATATTGTGCAGATCGGGATAGGCGCTGCGCAACAGCCGCGCGGCAGCCTCTGAGAACACCTCAACAGTCTCTGATGCGGCCAGAAACGGCCCCCAGACCGCCTGCCAGTCGGCCAGCGACAGGCGGCTGCCGTCAGGACGGCGCAGCCGGTCGAAACGCCCCTCGGCCCCCGGCTGCGGCACGCCGCGAAACATCCCCTGCCCGTCCAGCAGCGTATAGGCGGGGCTGATCGGGAAATAATCGTGCAACAGCACCCGCATCCCCTGCCCCTTCGCAATCTCGCTCAGGAACGCGGGGATCTGCACTGGATCGGGATCACCCACCGCACAGGAATAGATCACCTCACGCTGTGGCAAAATCTGCAAAAGCCGCCGTGTCAGAGCCGAATCCTCGGTGCCACCGCGCACCACGCCATTGGGGGTATAGACCTCGATCTCCCAGCGATAGGCGCTGCCCACGCGCAGCACCACCGCGACCCCGTCTCCGGCAATGCGCCGCTGCAAATCCGCCTCGGCGCCGCCGCCCATGTCATGGGCCAGATAAATCCGCACCCTGCCCTGTTGCCCCGCCCAGGCCAGCGCCAGCGCCAGACGCGGCGCCAACAGCGGATCGCTGCCGATAAAGTCCTGCACATCCTGATCAAAGGTCGGATAGCGTTGCGACAAAATCGCGGAATTGGCCAGCAACAGTCTCTGTTTTTCCTCTGACCCGAACGAAGTGCCGCCGCGATGTTCCACGAACAGCGCAGGCTGCGTCAGATGCCGCGCCCCCATGGCCAAAGCGCGTCTGCACCAATCCACCTCTTCGCCGTAACCCCGGCCAAAGTCTGTATCGAACAACCCGACCCGCTCCAGCCAGTCCGCCGCCAGCGCCATGCAGAACCCCACGCCAGTGGGCAGGTCCGCCTCTTCGGTCGGCGCGGCCAGCGTGCGGGCCACCGCGTCGATGGCATCCCCCTGCCCCTGTGCCAGATCCAGCCGCTGACACAGCACCGGCACCGACATCAGCTCGGCATCGTTGGACATCGGCGTGACCGAGGCCACCGCAGGATCGGCCAGCGGCGCGATCAACCGGCTGGCCCAGCCCTGCGGCACGAAGGCATCCGAATTCAGCAACACCACCGGATTGCCGTATTCCATCGCCAGCGTCAGCCCGCGATTGACCGACCCGATAAAGCCCAGGTTCCGCTCATTCTCCAACAGCGTGACATCATCCCTGTCCGCCGCCCAGTCGCGCAGCCAGGGCCGCACCTGCGGATCGGGCGAGGCGTCCTCGATCAGGATCAGCCGCCACGGCAGATCGGTGTGCCGCTCCACCCGCTCCAGCGCCTCTTGCAGCATGTCAAAGGCGTTGTAGACCGGCAAAACGATGGTGATCCCGCTCTGTGGGTCGGGCGCTGTCCCGGTCGCAAAAAGCGGCGTTTGCAGTTCCAGCGCCGTGGTGGTCGGGGCAAGCCCGAACAGGTTGCGCACGGTGATCCGCGCCGCCGGATCGCGGTCGCGGAACCAGCGCAAGGCAGGCGGCACCGCCCGCACGCCGGTGGTGACAAAGGGCGCCAGCAGCGCAGTGCGCGCGGCGGTGTTCTTCCAGGCGGCAAAGGGGCCAAATGGCAGGGTTATGGTGTCTTCCCCCCGCCGCAGGACTACCGTGCCCCGCGCCCCCGGCACAAATGGCAACTCGGCCCGCAACAGGTCGTCGCGCCTGCGGGCCTGCCGCGTCGCCTTGCCCAGGCTGACCTGCGCGGCCTCGGCATCGCTGTCGATCTCGACAATCATGCGCCCCGCCTGCAGCCGCATCTGCACCGGCCCGTGCCGTTGGCGCAGACGGGTGTGCTTCGCGGCATAGCGGTGAAACAGCGGAATCAACCGGCCCAGCATGACCGCCCCTTGCGCCAGATGTCTGGACCTGCGTTCAGAACGCCACCGGCGTCGGCCTCAGACATAACGGTCAGCACATCCCACAGATTCAAGCCGCACCCCTGTGGCCACGCCCATAGCATTGGGGGCCGCGTCGTTGTTGAAATACAGCCGTTTCAGGGCAGGACGGTTTGCGCACATTTGCTTGCTCGACTTATGTTCGCTGTTTTTTGGCAGGATACAGCAAACCCCCGCAGATGAAAGCAGGATGCACGACTTCCGATCCGCACGCGCAAAGATTGACCCATCGACAGGATTCGTCGCATCGGGCGGCAAACGCCGCCCTCATTGCCTTTGCGAGTCAGCAGCCAGCGCGGCAAGCCTGTAGAACCCGTGCGCCATCTTGGTAAAAGGCGTCAGCAGGAACAGGGCCAGAACCGAACCCAGATGCAGCGCCAGCAAGACAGGCATCGCAGCCGTCTGGCCAAGACCATAAAGAACAAGCCCAGACAGACCGACAAAGCCCAACAGCCCGACAAAAGCGATCTCTCCACCAAAAGCCCCCTGCGCACACAGCGAAGTGTCGGCGCGCAGTTTCAGCCGGACCATCTCGACGCAGCCCACCACCAGCAGCAGCCCGCCGGAAACACCCAACAGCTTGGGCAGGGACCACAACGGATAGGGTGCTGGCATGTTCAGCACATAGTGCATCACGGTCGCCACGCTGGTCGATGCAAAGCACAGCAAGAAGCCGTACATAACCGCCTGATGCGCCATCCTGCGCCCCTGTGAAAACCGGTCCTCGTCCTCGAAATTGCACCCGTCCCCGTGGCCGCCCTTGAGGTTTCTCATGTTGGCCGCCTGACCGAAGGCCCGAACAAGATGCACCGCTTTCAGCCGCTGCGCCCCGACCTGACGCCAGTAACGGCGCAGACTGATTGCGATGCTGAACAGCGGGAACAGAAAGGCGGGCAAAAAGATTGCCACCATGGCGTTGTGCGAAAGCACCGCATAAAACCCTTCGCCGCCCTGGGTTGCCAGCGCCCGCACCGCCCAGAACAAAAGCGCAAAGCCGATGACCGCAGCCAGGGCGATCATGACACCGCTCTTTTGAAAGGCTTTCCCCGCCGCGCGTGGAAACGCCAGGTCTTCCCAGCTGTCCTGCCGGACATTGGCCAGCGCCTGCGGCAGGTTCAGGTTGAACTCATGTGGGGCGGTGTATTGGCAGGCGTAATAACAGCCCCGACAATTGTGGCAGAGGTTCGCCAGTTGCGTCAGGTCGCCATCGGAAAAGGCACGTTCCGCATGAAGCGCCGGAAAGACCGAACAATAGCCTTCGCAGTAGCGGCAGGCGTTGCAGATTTCCGCCTGACGTCTGGCCTCCTGAAGAAGATCAGTTTGCATGGGCTGCGGCCTCCTTGCCTGCGATACGTCCAAAGACGGTGCCAATGGTCATGCCGAAACCGGCAAGATACCCCTGCCCGAGGATCGAACCCGCCATCGTCTCTCCGGCGGCCCACAGGTTCCTGATAGGGCGGTCGCCGATGGCGCATTGCGCGTTTTCGTCGACCTTCAGCCCGAGATAGGTAAAGGTGACGCCCGTCCTCAGCGAATAGCCGTAAAAGGGCGGCTCGGTGATTGGCCGCGCCCAGTTTGTCTTGGGCGGGGTCAGACCCGTGGTCGCCACGCCGTCCAGTTCGGTGGGGTGAAAACCCGACGTGTCTCCGCAGGCGGCATTGAACGTGGCAACGGTCTCAGCCAGCGCCTCGGCGGGCAGGTCCAGCTTACCGGCCAGTTCCTCCAGCGTGTCGGCCTTGATCGGTGGAAAGACCGAGGGCATGAACAGGTTCAGCGATTTCGCGTCAATGATGACATAGCCCACCTGATCGGGCTGCGCGGCCACCAGCCGGCCCCAGATCGCATAGCGCTTGGGCCACACGTCTTCGCCCTCATCATAAAACCGCTCCGCGTCCTTGTTGACCACGATCGAGAAAGGCACGCAGTCCAGCCGCGTGACGATACCGCCGTCGAATTTCGGCGCGCGCCCGTCGATGGCGACCGCATGACATTGCGTCGGGTCGCCTACCTGCGCGATGTCCTGCGCCAGCAGGTCCGCCAGCACGACGCCGCGGTTATAGGGGGTGCCCCGGATCAGGAAATTCCTGGCCGCCGGTCCCCAGGCTCGGGCCAGCCAGTCGGTGTCCGCCTGGAAGCCCCCCGAAGCGACAACGACAGATTTGGGTGTGACACGATGTGTCTGGCCATCGCGGATATAGTCGACATAGTTGATGCGATCCTCGTCCAGCTCAAGGTGCGTCACCAGCGCCTCGTAAACCACTTCGACGCCCAGACGTTCGGCCGTGCGGTAATAGGCATTCACAAGGCCCTTGCCGCCACCAAGGAAAAACGCGTTGGTGCGCGCCAGCGAGAGTGTGCCGGACAGCGACGGCTGAAACCGGACCCCGTGTTCCTCCATCCAGGGTAGGCACGCCTCCGAGGTCCGTATCGCAAGGCGCGCCAGGCCTTCATGCGTCTTTCCCCCCGTCACCTTGAGCAGATCGGCGAGGTATTCTTCTTCGGTATAGCTGTCCACCAACGGGCCCAGCGGACCCTGATGCATACAGCGAAAATTGCGGGTGTGGCGGGAATTTCCCCCCCGATAGGGTTTGGGCGCGGCTTCGAGGATCAGAACCCGCGCGCCTGCCTCCGCGGCGGTGATGGCAGCACAAAGCGCTGCGTTGCCACCACCGATGACGACAACGTCGGGGTTGGTCCCGGCGGGTGTCACAACAGATCTCCGTCAAAGCCGGGCGCGCGGTCGGGCAGCGCGCGCAAGGCCCGCACACGCACCCGTTGCGCGGCCTCGATATGGGCGCGCATCACCGCCTCGGCCAGCGATCCGTCGCGCACCTTGATCGCGTCCAGCACGCCGAAATGTTCCTCCACCGCCTTCTCGGCGCGGTCCGGCTCGGTCAATGTCGTCGGGCCCAGGATCATCAGCGCCTTTTGCAGCGTGTGGATCGACTTTGCGAGAAAACGGTTCTTGGCGGCGTCCAGCAGGGCGGCATGAAACTGTCGGTTCAGCACAAAGGCCTCCGGGCCGTTGCCCGCCACGGCCATCTGCCTGTTCATGTCGATAAGCTCTTCGATCTCGATATCCGACGCCGCCCGCGCCGCCAGTCGCGCGGCGGTGCCTTCCAGGACGGCCCGCATTTCGTACAGCTCCATCACCTCCGCATAATCCAGCGTCCGTATCGTGGCGCCCTGACGCGGGACGTGGGTGACGATCCCGTCCGCTTCAAGCTGGCGGATCGCTTCGCGCACCGGGGTGCGGGACACGCCCAACCGCTCTGCCAGCTCTGTTTCACGCAGCCGGTCGCCGGGGTTCAGGCGCCCCTCGCGCAGTTCGGCCAACAGGCGGACATAGGCGGCATTGCCCTGTGATGTGCTGTCTTCATCCGTGGTCATAAAAGCTTCCCGACTACCTTGTATACATTTGGATACAAGAGTATTCAAGGTGAGGTCAAGAGAGTCGGGAGTCGGTTTTGCGCAAACATTTTTTGAATCAATCCCTGCACCAGCGCGGCCTGACCATCGCATTGGCGGCATTGGGGTCGGCGCTGTTCTGGCTGCTGGACCTGCCCTTGCCGTTCCTGTTCGGACCGATGGCCTTTTGTCTCGCGGGGGCCTTGGCGCATTTTCCGCTCAGGGGGTTCGGGCAGGTCTCCGTGGCGGCCCGAACCATCCTCGGCGTCGCCGTGGGCGCCTCGATCACGCCGCAGGTCATTGCCGAACTGCCCCGGATGGCGGCATCCGTTGCCCTGATCCCCCTCTTCATCGCGCTGATCGCACTGGTCGGCGTGCCGTTCTTCCGCAAGCTCTGGGGATTCGATGCTCCCACGGCCTATTACGCCGCCATGCCCGGCGGCCTGCAGGACATGGTGATCTTTGGCACCGAGGCGGGGGCAAACCCGCGCACGCTGTCGCTGGTCCATGGCACGCGGGTGCTGATCATCGTGACCGTCGCCCCCTTTATCCTCAGCCATTTCTACGGCGTCGGCCTGACCAACCCGATCGGCGCGCCGCTCAGCGACCTGCCCCTGCATGAGCTGCTGATCATGGTGGCCGCGGCCTGGATCGGCTGGAAAGGCGGAGAGCGCATCGGCCTCTTTGGGGCGTCGATCCTGGGCCCGATGATTCTCACCGCGATCCTGTCCCTGACCGACGTGATCCACGCCCGCCCTCCGGCCGAAGCGATCCTGGTTGCCCAGTTTTTCATCGGCAGCGCCATCGGCGTCCAGTTTCTGGGCGTGACATGGGGCGAACTGACCCGCGTTGTGGCCGCTGGCGTCACCTATGTGCTGGTGCTGGCGGTGCTTTCGGCGGTCTTTGCCGGCATCGTCACGGCCTTGGGCCTGGGAAACCCGGTCGCGGCCTTCCTTGCTTTTGCCCCCGGTGGGCAGGCTGAAATGACGGTTCTGGCCATCGTGACCGGCGCGGACCTCGGCTTTGTCATCACGCACCACCTGACGCGGATCGTCATCGTCATCGTTGGCGCACCGGTGCTGGCCGCGGTTATCGCCCGTAGACGGAGGGGTTGACCATGTGGATCGGCGCGCCCGCTGCATAGGCGTTCACCTGCTCGAAGATATCAGCGAACTGCTTGTCGAATTCGTCTTCGGTCACGAAACCGATATGCGGCGTTGCAATCAGGTTTGGATGCGACAGCAGCGGATCAGCCGGATCCAGCAGCGGCTCGGTGTCGAAGACGTCAATCGCCGCCATGCCGGGGTGACCTTTGTTCAGGCCGTCCAGCAATGCCCCCGGCGCGATCAATCCCGCGCGCGACGTGTTCACAAGAACCGAACGGGCCGACATCTGCGCCAGGTCCCGGGCGCTGACAATGCCCCGCGTCGCAGGTGTCAGGCGCAGGTGCAGCGACACGACATCGCTCTGTGCGAAAAAGGCGGCCCGGCTGTCTGCCACCTGCCTGCCATCGGCGGCGGCCTTTGCCCGCCCTGCGTCCGAACCCCACCACTGAACTTGCATCCCGAAGGCGCGGGCATAGTCCGCCACCACCTGACCGATGCGCCCGTAGCCATAAAGCCCAAGCGTGCGGCCCCGCAATGTGCGCCCCACGCCCATCTGCCAGTTTCCGGCCTTGGCGCTGGCCATCTGCTGCGGCAGTTGGCGCATGGCCGCAAGGATCAGGGCAAAGGTCAGCTCGGCCGCAGCAAAATTCGCCCCGTCCGCGCCTGTGCTCGAACACAAAAGAACGCCCTGATCGGTGCACGCCTCCACATCAACATGCGGCCAGACCCCGCGCTGCGAAATCAATTGCAGCTTTGGCAGCCGTTCCAGCAATCCCCGCGAAACCCTTGTCCGCTCACGAAACAGCACGACGCATTCCGCCTCGGACAGGCGCGCGGCCAGGGCGTCCTCGTCCGGTTCGTGATCGGTCCAGACCGTGACATCATGCCCCTCCAAAAGCCGGAAACAGGGCAGGCTTCGCAGCGTGTCGAACCAGTCATCAAGAATGTGAACCTTCATGCGCCGCATCCCGCTAACCTAGAGCCGATAGCGCCTTGATCGCCCGGCTGACCCGCTCATGCAATATCTTCAGGTCGCCATTGTCTATCGTGTCACAGTCAATGCGCTGTGACAGATCCTTGCGGATATCTTCCAGTTCACGCCGCAGGTGGCTGATTTTTTCGTAATCGCTCATTCGATATTCCTAGTGAGACAACAAAACGGGGATGTCGATCTGTGACAGGACATCCGAAGTGACACCGCCAAGCAGGTCTTCGCGGAACTTGGAATGTTCAAACGCGCCGAGCACCAGGAGCGACGGCCGGTTCCTCTTGCACCAATTGACAAGAGTTGTCGCAACGGGTTGCGATTTGGGCCACTCGTGATGAATGGCCTCGACCCCGTGACGGGCAAGATGCGTCAGCAGATCGTCAATCGGCCAGCCCGAGCGCGGTCCGACGGTCAGGACATCAACCCGCCCGGCCTCTTCAAACAGTCGCAGGCTGTCCGACAATGCACGGGCCGCTGAACGGCCACCGTCCCAGGCCAGCGCGGCGTGGTTCAACCCGCCGCCGCCGTCATAGTCCGCGGGCACCACCGTCACCGGACGCCCCGACAACAGCGCAATCCGGTCCGGGTGCAGTGTAACATGCGCGTCGTCCGTATCCGCATGGCTGCCGACAATCAGCATGTCATAGTGGCGGGCCGCCTCGGACAACACAGAGTCCACGCGCCCCGTCACCTCTTTGAGCTGCAACGCATTGGTCAGCCTGAGCGCGGTCCGCTCTGCCTCGAATTTCGCCTCGATCTCACGCAGGATATCCGTGTTCGCGGCCTCAAGCAGCGCCAGCGCCTCTCTTGGAATCCAACGTGAACGCTTGTCGATCACCTCGTGCGAGCTATGGGCCAGCATCGCCGTGACATGCGCACCCAGCCGATCCGCAAGCGACGCCGCATATCGAAGCGCCGCGACAGAGCCGTCAGAGCCATTGAAGGCCACCAGAAGATTCATCATGGGCATGTCAGTGACCTTTCATGACTGAGGCGGGAACATAGAGGTGTCCGTCCGCCAGCTTGCGCGCCGTACGCAGCAGCCCGGCGGAATTGAGCGTGAACCGGTCGGTCAAATCGAAATCCACCAACACTTCGATGGTGCCCGACGCGTGCTCCAGAACCACATTGGCCGGACCTTTTATGGGTCGTTCCAGCAGGCCATCGGCCACGGTGCCAGGGGTCAGCGCGCAGGATGCGAGGCATTGCGACCCGGTGACCGCCATCGAGGGATGGGTCGTCCACGGCATGAAATAGCGGGTGCAGATCGTTCCGCCCTCTCGCGCAGGGGCGAGCAGGCCGAACTTTGGTGTCACGGATTGCGAAACATCGCCCATGCCCATTGCCGCCCCCGCCTTCAGCCGCACCGCTTCCATCCGCGCAAAGAAATCGCGGTTTGCGTCCAGTTCCTCGACGGTTTCATAGCCGGTCAGACCAAAATCCCCGGCACGGGCAATAACCATCGGCATTGCGACGTCCATGCAGGTGACCTCGATCCCGTCGAATGTATCGCGCAGGTGTCCCGTCGGAAGGAAGGCACCTGTCGACGACCCGACCACGCCCATGAAGCTAAGCGAAATGGGCGCTGCCGCACCGGGAACGCCTGCGATTTCGGTGTCACCGTCATAGCGCAGGACGCCCCCCGGCGTCTGGACGCGTGCCACCACCCTTGCCCCGGTGTTGACGGCACGGATTTTCACCTCGGTCTCATCCCCCGTCGGGGTGATCAGACCCATTTCAATCGCGGCCGGGCCGACACCCGCCAGGATGTTGCCGCAGGTCGGCTTGAAGTCCACCAACCGGTCCGCGACCGAGACCTGGGCAAAGAAATAATCCACATCCGCCCAGTTGTCCTCGGAGGGTGAGAGCATGGCGACCTTGGTGGTCACCGCCACGCCCCCGCCGATGCCGTCGATGTTGATCGCATGGCCTGCACCGATGGCGGCCATCAGCACTTCGGCCAATGTCTCGCGGTCCCCGGGCAGGTCGGCCCGGTTGAAATAGGGACCGCGCGAAGTGCCACCACGCATGAAGATGAAGGGAATACCTGTCTGTGTCATAGCTTGTCCCTCGCGATCATTTCAGCGGCCAGGGCAGATCAACGGCGTCCTGCAACAGGCCCGGCGGAAAATCGCGGTTCAGAGAACCCGCCATGACGCACATCAGCGCGATACCGCAGGCTGTCAGGATCAGCGTTTTGGGCCACGGCGCCTGTGCCCGGACTCGCAGGAAGGTCACGAGGAAGCCGAACAGCGCCAGAATGAAACCCAGCACATAGGTCGCGGCGATCAGGCCGACGAACCAGGCAAGCGTGCTCCAGAGCCCATAGGGCGCATCCGCGTCTTCACCGGCCGATTCCTTGTCGGAAAAGATCGCGTCGTTCTCGTTCCGCAGGATCATCTGCATCAAAAGCACCAGCAAGGCGGCCAGCGTGACGCCTCCGATCACCAAGGGTACGATCTTGTCGGTCATGTTGAAATTGGGGATCAGGCTGGCGTTGATCAGCGCCGTCACGACATAGGCCGTGATGACCAGCAGAAAGACAACCGGCGCCCGTTTGGAACCGGACTGCACATCACCCTCGGCCATGATGGTCTTGGCCTGCCGCAGCCCCATGACAACGGACACCACGGTAACCACCAGCAGAACGATCACGATGGGCGAGAAGATATAGCTCAGACCTTCCTCAAAGGACTGGCGGAACCGGAAGGATGCGATCTGATAGGCCTGGTTCGAGAATTTCTCGACCGGGTCGGACAGCACGAAACCGATCAGGAAGGCAGGCCGCGACCAGTCAAAGCGCCGCAGGAAGATGCCGATAAGCCCGATGGCGAAAAGCGCGAGGATGTCCTCGAAGTTCTGCCCCGACTGGAACGCCGCAAAAGAGATCAGCATGAACAGGAATGGCGCAAGATAGGTAAAGCGGATGGTGGTCAGGCGGGCAATGCCACCCGAAATGCCAATGCACAGCAACGTGCCCACCACATTGGCCAGCGCCAGCAACCAGACGATGGAATAGGTGATGTCCAGATTGTCACGCAGCATCGACGGTCCGACCTCGATATCGCCGGACCCCAAAAGTGCTATGGCACCGATGAAAATCGCCATGGACCCCGAACCGGGAATACCAAAAAGCAGCGTCGGGACGAGCCCGCCACCCTCCTTGGCGTTGTTCGAGCTTTCCGGCCCGATCACGCCGCGGATTTCGCCTTTGCCAAAGTTTGATTTGTCCTTGGTGGTCTGCACCGCATGGCCATAGGCGATCCAGTCCACGACCGAACCACCCAGACCGGGAATCACGCCGACCAGCACGCCAATCAGCGAACAGCGCACGGACAACCACTTGTTGTCTATCCAGTCGCGCACACCGTCCATCCAGCCCGCACCGAGCGAGGCATCCTTCGAGATGGACCGGTCCTGCCGCAGCAGCGACACAATCTCAGGCACGGCAAAGATACCCAAGCCCACGATGACCAGCTGAAACCCATCCATGAGATAGGGGAAATCATAGCTCGCCATGCGCAGCGACCCGCCCGCATCGGCAACGCCAATGGTGCCGATCAACATGCCCAGGCCCGCTGCCGCAAGGCCTTTCAACGCAACCCGTCCGGCAAGAACCGCAACCAT
This sequence comes from Pseudosulfitobacter pseudonitzschiae, assembly GCF_900129395.1. Lineage (GTDB taxonomy): Bacteria > Pseudomonadota > Alphaproteobacteria > Rhodobacterales > Rhodobacteraceae > Pseudosulfitobacter > Pseudosulfitobacter pseudonitzschiae. The sequence goes on along the minus strand of NZ_FQVP01000009.1, from coordinate 74,617 downwards.
CGACAGGCCAAGGATCGAAATCATCAGCATTTCGGGCAGGCCGAAAGCCAGTACCAGCGGCCGCGCGACGACAATGAAAAGCGTCAGGAAACAGGCACCGACCAGCCCCCCGAAAAGTGAGGCCGTGAACGCCGCCGACAGGGCTCGTGCAGCTTGGCCCTTGCGGGCCAGCGGAAAGCCGTCAAGCACCGTCGCCTGGGAGGCGGAAGAGCCGGGAATGCCCATGAGCACGGAAGAAAACGTGTCCGACGTCGGAACCACGGCGACCATCCCGATCATCAGCGCCAACCCGTAAACCGGCTCCATGCCAAACATGAACGGCAGCAGCAGCGACAGACCAGCGATGCCGCCGAGGCCAGGAAAGACACCCACGGCAAGTCCCATGACGACGCCAAGGACAAGGTAGCCGAGGACGACAGGTTGCAAAATCAGAGCCCATGCGTCGGCAAGCGCCGGCAGGGCGGTCGCGAAGAGTTCCATCGCACCGTTCTTTCTGTTGAGTTTTCAGTAAGAAGGAAGTGAGCGGGACCCGACCTGAAAGGTAGGTCCCGCGGGGGCGTCGATCAGTTGATCGTTACGCCGTACGCTTCCTTGAGCCAGTTAATGACATAGGCCTTTGCGCCGTCCGAAACGGTGGTCGCTTCCTTGGTCGCTTTCGCAGCGCCTGCGCCAACGAACATCGGGTACTGTCCGACCTCATTCTTCGAGATCTTGGCAAAATCGGGATGCGACCGAACCGCCTCGAACGCAGCGACATAGGTGTCGGTCACCTCTTGCGATGTCCCCTTGGGCAGGAAAGCGATCTTTTGCGACGGGAAACCGGCAATAAAGAAGGCTTTCCAGGAATCCCAGGCCTCGCCGCTGGTTTCGCAACCCTCGGTCGCTTCGCAGACTTCCTTGAAAGTCGGGATGTCCGGGAAGGTCGGATCACGCACGATGTTGCCGTCCTCATCCAATGCGCCCCAGGTCATCATCGCGACGGCTTTTCCCTGTTCAACCAGATCTGCCGAGGCCCCGATATAGCTTGACGAGGTCTGGTAATCGATCGTCGCCTCGCCACGCTCGAACATCAGGCGTCCGTCACCGCGTCCCTTGATGCCAAAGACCGGCTCGACGTTCATGCCAAGCATTTTCCATGCCAGCAGCGGCACGATGTCCAGACGGGTCGCACCTTGCGAACCAAAGATAAAATCAATGTCCTTGAGGTTGTTGGCAGAACCGTCAAATTTCGCGCCATCCGTGGGGTTCAGATAGGCGACGCCGCCGGTGCCGGACGCCATGACGGGCACCCAGTCGGCATATTCATAACGCACGCGCGGATCATCCAGCAAGTAAGGAAACTGTGTGGACCCCGAGGTACCGAACAACAGCGTACCGTCCCCGTCTTCCTGCTCCTGGAACCAGTTGGCGCCCTTGGTCGATCCCGCGCCCGGCATGAATTTCACCACAACCGTGGGATTGCCTGGCAATTCCTTGGACAAAAGCGGCGCAAAGAAGTTCGCCCATTTCGCCGAACCACCGGTTTCCGAGAACGGAATGACCCATTCGACTGTCTTGCCGGACAGATCGACTTCGGCCAGCGTCGGCCCTGTCATGAGGGCGATTGCGGCAGCCGAGGCTGCGAGTGTCTTGATGGTCATTGGTATCCTCCCCGAGACCTTTTCACGCCAGCCATTCGATCGGCGCGATAGATGTTACTTATCAAAGGGACTGATTCCCTCCTCCAACCATGGCAACATGCCGTTCCAACCTTGCGTGAAACTTGCGCAATATGACAAAGAAGTAATCATGCGCATTGCAGTGATCGAAGATAACGAGGCCCTCGCGCACGGAATTGCATTCCGCCTGCGGGACCGGGGGCATTCTGTCGATCTGTTGCGCGACGGGGCCGAAGCTGACGCGTTTCTCGCACAAGAAGGTGCGGACCTCGTCGTTCTGGACCTGAACCTGCCCGGCCTCGACGGGATCGAAGTGCTGCGCGCCATGCGCCGCCGTGGCGACGGAACGCCTGTGATCCTGCTGACCGCGCGGTCGGAAACGGCGGAACGGGTGGCGGGGCTGGACGCCGGTGCGGACGATTACCTGACCAAGCCGTTTGAAATGGACGAACTCGAGGCGCGGCTGCGCGCCATGGCGCGGCGCAAGAACCTCGACTTCACGGAACGTGACAATCTGGGCCCGCTGGTCTTCGACAGGACCGGACGCCAGATCCTGCTGGACGAACAGCCGCTCGATATTCCGCGCAAGGAAATCGCCACGCTGGAATGCCTGCTGGAACGGCGCGGGCGACTTGTGTCTAAGTCGCAGCTGATTAACCATGTCTATGGCATCGGGTCGGACGCCGACGACAGCGCCATTGAGCCGCATGTGTCGCGCCTGCGCAAGCGGCTCGAACCCTTCGGAATACGGATCAAGACGGCACGGGGGCTTGGCTACATGTTGGAAATCGATGCCGTATAACCGGCGCAGAAAGGTCGCACGAAAGGCCATCTCGCTTCGACTGCGGTTGTTCCTTGTCATTCTGCCACCGCTGCTTGTCGTTTCGGTCCTGCTTGGCCTCTGGCGCTACGAAGTCGCACAGCAAACATCAGAAGAACTGTTTGACCGCAGCCTGCTGGCCGCTGCTTTGGCGATATCACGGGACATCACGATTTCCGACGGGGATGCACTGTCGCCCAGCACCCGCAATTTCATCTCGGACGCGGGCGGAGGCGAGATTTTCTACCACGTCACCGGACCCGGCGGATACTACGTGACCGGCTATGCCTATCCGCCACGCGCCGCCGAAGTCCCGGACCGCGATGAGCCAAGCTATTACGTGGCCGATTACCGGGGCGAAGAGATGCGGGTCCTGCGCATGGTCGAAAGCCGCACCATCGACAACCTGTCCGGCGATACGATCGTTACCGTCTGGCAGCGGGTCAGCGACCGACAGGCCTTTGCCCAAGAACTGGCCTTGCGGGCCTTTGCACTCGTGGCCGGGCTGATGGCCGCGCTGGCCCTGGTGATCTGGTTCGGGGTCCAGATCGGTCTGCGCCCGCTGAACGACCTGCAAGAGGCCATTCACCAACGATCACCCGATGACCTGGGTCGCATTCGCCGCCCCGTGCCCGAAGAGGTTGCAGGTGTGGTGTCCACCCTGAATCGCCTGCTCGGCCAGATGCGCGACAGCATCGAGGCGCACCAGGCATTTATCTCGGATGCCGCGCACCAGTTGCGCAACCCGACCGCCGCGCTGCTGGCTCTGGCCGAAACCCTGCCCGACGTCCGGGACGAAACAGAACGCAATGCCCGGCAAAACGAACTGATCGCCGCCGCCCGCGCTTCGGCGCGCTTGACCGACCAGTTGCTGCAGCTCGAAAGGCTGCGCTACGGCAACAACGGTCCGGTGACGCGCTTCGATCTGAACCAGGTCGTCAAGGAAGTCTGCGAGGCGATGGTCCCCACCGTCCTGACCCGCGATTTGGATTTCACCCTGGACCGCTTTGACGGCCCCCTGATGATGGACGGCGATCCGCTGCTGATCGGCGAGGCGTTGACCAACCTTGTCGAGAACGCCTTGCGCCACGGCGGGGACGGGATGACGCAGATCACGGTGCAGACCAAGCGCACGGAAAACACGATTGTCGTCATGGTCGAGGATGACGGTCTCGGCATTCCGCTCGATCAGGCAGAAACCGCCTTTCGCCGGTTCTCGCAATTGCGCAACGGTGAAGGGGCCGGCCTGGGGCTGGCCTTTGCCCAGCAGGTCGTGTCCCGGCACAATGGACGTGTCCGTCTGGTCGAAATCGGCAAAGGCACGCTTGTCCGCCTTGACCTGCCTGCAGCGGCGGAAGATCCGGCCTGAACTTGCAATCAAGAAACGGTCTTGCTCCCCCGTGAATGGTTGGGGTTTCCGGTGCTGGTGCCCCTAAACAGGTTCGAAGGGGTTCTCGATCGACACACCCGTTAGCGCGAAATCTCTGACATTGCCCGTGACGATCACCGCCCCGTGCCGAAGCCCTGTCGCCGCGATCATCAGGTCTGCGCCGGCATGTCCGATCTTGACGGAAAGCTGACCCCAAATACGCGCATCTTCAGCATCAAAGGAAAGCAGCCTGTCCGAGAACAAGGTCACCGTACGATCAAGCCAGACACGCAGATCATGTGCAAAATCCGGGTCCCGTGTTTCCTGCTGGCGGATGCCACGCTCTATCTCGCCAAGGGTGATAACGCTGAGGAACAGGTCCTGCTCAGGCTTCCCGCGCAACCACGCCTCCACCTTGGGCGCCCGGTCAGGCCGACGCACTGCTGATATGACGTTGGTGTCGAGAATATACATCAAAAGTTCACATCCCGCAGCGCGGCCTGGGCCCGTGGTATGTCTTCCCCCGGAAATGCCATCAGGTGATCGGCAAAGCTTTCCCGTCTCTGAACAGCACTTTCGACCAGCCGATGGTATTCTTCAGCCGACAGTATCACCACCGCAGGCTTGCCCCGTCGGGTGACCTCTTGCGGCGTGCCGGCAAGAGCCGCGTCAACAACCGCGCTGAACTTGTTCTTTGCATCTTGAAGGGTCCACATGACTTTGCTTCCTGTCTAGCTACATAGCTAGATGTGTGGCGCCTGCGCCTGTTTGTCAAGGTCCACAGACCCGACGGCACAGCTCGCAGATCACGCCCGACGTGACCTGCCGCGACAGTTGCGTGCAAACGCGATCGCGGACACCGCCTTAGCTGGCGCTGACCTGCGGCGGCTCGACCACAATACCCGCATCTTCCAGTTGCTCGCGATCCGGAAGATCGCGCAGGCTGTCCAGACCGAAGGCGACCAGAAACTGCTCGGTCGTGACGAATGTATAAGGCGCCCCGCGTCGCGGTGCGCGGGGGCCGGTGCCGATCAGATTTCGGGCATACAAGCGACCGATCAGATCGCGGTTGATGTCCTTGCCAAAAATATCTTTCAGCCCGTCGCGGCTGATAGGCTGATGATAGGCAATGGCTGCCAGCACCGCGACGTCAAAGTCGCTCAGGTCCAGCAATTGCCCCCCAACATCCGCAGCCGCGCGGATCGCGGGCGCAAAGGCAACCCGTGTTCGGAACATCCATCCCCCCGCGACCTGGGTAATTTCAAATGCCCTACCTTCCAGATCGACGGAAAGGTCCTCGATCAACAGGTCGACCGACACCGCCTGCCCCACCACACGCGCCAGATCCTCGCGCGGCACAGGAGAGGAACTGGCGAAAAGCACCGCCTCGATCCTGCGCATCCATTCACGCCAGCGCAGGTCCGGCGGCAATTCGGTCAACTCGCGGTCAAACTCAGGCGCTGGTCGATCCTCGGCCATCGTTACACCCCGTACAGCCGGAAAGTGTCGCGCCCGGTCAACTCATGCACCGCACCAAGGTCCACCAGCCGGTCGCAAAGCCGCCGCGCCGCGCGATCTGGCAATGGCAGGGCTGAAGGGGCGACAGCGTCACGGGTCAGGAACATCTCGACCGCATCCCCGGCCCCTTTCGCCCGCAGCTTTGGCGCGACCGCTTTCATGTGCGCGGCACGACGCGACAGGTCGGCAGCCTCTCGCGTTGTCTTGACAACCGCAGCGACAAACGCCCGGTGACAGCGCCTGCGCAGGTCTTCTCCACGCGTTGCCAGATCGGCGCGCGTCAGCCCGCACGCCAAAAGCGGCACCACGTAATCCCACCCAAGCATCTGCGCCAAAGCGGCATCCGCGAGGATCAGCGCCGTGACCTCCGCGCGCGGTGTCTCTTGCAGAACAGCCTCCAGCACCATCGCCGCGCGGGTCACCGGTCCTCCCTGCCCTGCATCAAGCCATGCTCCGATCTGCCCGGGTTCGACCGACGGCAAAGCCCGGTGCAATCCCCTGATCGAAACCGGCCGCTCGACCGCGCGCCGCCAACCCAGATAGGTCTCGCCCGCAGGGCCGGGCAAATCACCCGGACGCATCAGGTGAATGGCATCACGCAGTTCTTTTGCCCGTTCGGAACGCCCGGAGAAAGAAAGACAAATCTCTGCCGCGTGCAGCGCGAGGCGTTCCCGCAACAAGGCTTGAGGGACGTCATTACGTCTTAACACATCATGCAGGTGACCGAGCGCGGCACCTGACAAAAACGCTACTTCTTCGATTGTTTCTGCACGCGCAGAGGTGATCCAAAGCGGCAGATAGCCTATAGTATCAAGGCCGGAGAGGTGCGGGGCGCAAGCGGATTTCATAATCCGAGCCTATACCGCAACGGCGCTTACCACCAGAAAATTGCGGCCAGAGCGCCCCACCTTATATTTCCTCTTTATGTCTGATAATTCGAGCGTCGGTCGCAATGGACGCGGTCAAATCCGCTACGGTTTTCAGCGGCAAAGCCCCAGCCCTGCGCGTATCGGTCTCGCCACGAAACCTCTGGGTTTCTCCAACAGGTTCAGCAATTCGACCAATTGCACAGGAGTGTTCAGTTGAGATGTCTCTTGTTTTCTAGTGACTGATCCCGTTCCTGTATCTCTGCCCAAGAACAACATTTCCATCTATGCGAACGCATTACGCCCCACTCGTTCACGCCGGAAATATTACGTCTGACTGTAAATTTCCGTGCAGAAGAACCGGGGCTGCGGACAAAAAGTGGGACTATCTTTGAAACTGCCCCGGCAATCCGGCACGCCCATCGTTCCGAGTGCCCGAGCAGGGACCTCGGACGGGCGACCGTCTCGCGCTTCGCGGCAGGCATAACCACTTTATCGAAACCAGCTCCTTCATCGCCGCCGTGTCCGGCATCTGCTCGGCCAGCAGCGTCTCAAGCCTGGCGTTTTCATCCCCAAGCACCTTCATCCGCTTCTCTTGCGACACCATCAAGCGACCGAAGGCAGAGGAAAAATCCCGTGGCAGGACGAACCAAGCGTAAAGGCCGCAAGTCAGTCACAACCTCGCGCGGGGCTCCGCATCAATTGACAAGCTTACCGGCATATTCCACCAAGCGTTTGGCTTGAAATGCCACCGATTTCTTCCCGGTCTCGTCCAACGCGCCAGGCGTGCAGGAATAACCATATGGGTTGCCACCGTCTTCGAACTTGATGGGGTCGGCGTATCCGGGTGGAACGATGATGGCACCCCAGTGCATTGCGGTGACGTAAACAGATTGGATGGTTGCTTCTTGTCCGCCATTCGTGTTTTGCGCTGAGGTCGTCGCGGTAATGACCTTGTTTGCCAAAGCACCCGACTGCCACAATGGACCGAGCGTATCTACGAATGCGCGGAACTGGCTGGCTGACACGCCAAACCGGGTTGGCACAGACACGAAATAGCCATCCGCCCACTCCATGTCATCGGGCGTAGCCTCGGGAATATCTTGCATTTTTTCCAGCTGGTCCCGCCATGCTTCCTGACCGTTAATAACCTCCGCTGGTGCAGTTTCCTTGCAGCGGCGCAGCCTCACCTCAGCGCCAGCGGCCTCGGCAGCACGGGCGGCTTCCTGCGCCACGCCATGATTTGTGCCATACGTCGAATAGAACAATACAGTGATCTTCGGAGCCATGATGGTTTCCTCTCTTTGTTACCTCTTGGCAAACGGGTGGTGAAGACAATGGTTCCATAATCCAAGGGCGCGGTGATGACCGTGTTGTTCCCAGCGTCCGAAAAGGCGTGCTTTGTCACAGGGACGGAGATCATCGTTGACGGCTGGATGAGCGTGCGCTGCGCGCTGACCTGACCCAAACGGACACCGCGACATGGCGCGGAGCCCGTTTTGCCATTCACTTTTGCAGCCTTTGACCAACTTCTACTCAGTTTCATGGTCAAAAATATACAAAGACACTGCCCCTATCGTTGTCGCACATGCGACGTTCCGCTCTGAGGAGGAGAGCCCATGACATTTTCATTCAAACACTCTTTACGCGCGGCAGCTACCGCTTGCCTGATGACCGCATCAACTCGCTGACCCAATTCACAGGCAGTCCCACGCAACAGTAAAATCTATGGGGGGGGGGGGGGGGGCCGCCGCTTACACCTGACCTCAACTCATAGCGGGATTTCACTCCGGTTGCCTTCAAGGGTCCACGTCATCGGATCGAGCGTGCGGCCCTCGGCAATCACTTTTCCATCCCGGCGGAATTGCACGGTGCCATAGGTCGCATCCTCAACCACCAGGCAGCCGTCCGTCGTTTCAGCCAGTTCAAGCAGGTGGTCGTCCGAAAATCCGGCCAAGTCATCCGTTTGACCCAAACGGACGACCCAGATGCCCTGCCGCCCCGCAAGGCGAAGCTCATGACCTGCGGACCCGCCTTGCGACATAAGTTGCAAAGGTCCGGATGCCTGAATGACCATGGCACCGCGCCCGCTTCGGGCCAAGGCTCTGTTTCCGTCAACGCGCCATTCGTCGAATACAGGCGTCGGAAACCACGCGTGGGTGAAATTCGGCTGGGGCGCGACACCATCAAAGCGCACGACTGCCAGATCCCGGTATTGCTGCACGCGGGGCACACTCGCCGAACCGCCCCAGAAAGACGGTCGCCCAAAGCCGGACTGAACGATTTCACCTGGATGGTTGATGAACAGACTTGCAGAGGCTTCCCGTCCGATCCGCGCCTGGATCAGGGTTTCCTGATAGCCCCAGTCCTGCCAGCGGTAGAGCGCGGCGCTCCCCATCGCGGTCTCCGAGGTTTTGTAGTGGTAAAGTTTGCAGAAGGCGTTTTCACCCTGCCAGAACGTCCACTCCTGCGCCGTATCCTCGCGCTCCCAATTGGCGATCTCGGCGAGGTCGGGAAATTCGAGCCCGTGATCCCGCAACGCCAGAGCCACCTGCGCGAGGCAATTTACGTGGGCGCCGTACTGCCCCTGCCCCCAGAGAAGTCGCGCCAGCCCTGTCAACTCGAGCGTGTCGGCAACGCAGAGCGAATGCTCATAGCTGCGCCCCTGCGCCCCGGTGATGACGCCGTGATGCGCGGAATGCGCGACCATGGTGACCAGCTGGACGATGGCGGCACCCGCGCGTTTGCGGATCTCTGCATCCGGCGCAAGCGCAAACAGCGCGGTCATGCCTTTCAGGTCAATCGGGAAATACGTCGCCGAATTGAACTCGGCCATTTCAGCTTTTTCAAAGTGATCGAACCACTCCACCAGCCGCTTGTAGCCGACACGACTTTGTTCCCGTCCAGACCGACCAGACCTGCGGAAATGCGCCTCTGGCAGCAGGTCGCCCGCGAGATACGCAGAAGTGTGAAACAGAAGCGCGTGATTTTCAGAAAAATACCACTGAACGTCGTTTCCAGGCTCGTCCATCCAGAAACGGAAGTCGAGGGTCGCCGCGTCGATCCGAGCCACCAGCGCGGCGGGAAGTCGGTCGGCGTAAACGATCCGCGTCCACAGCAACGGAACCAGCGCAAAATCAGCGCAATCAAAGCAGTTTTCGATTCCCGGCAAGGCCGTCGTGATGATCTTCTCTGCGCGGGCCAAGGCGTCGGCGTCCCCGACTGCAGCGCATGCCAGGGCCGTCTCGGTGTCTGTCTCGGCGTGGCGCGCGATCCAGTTCAAAGCCTCGCTGATCCTGTCCTGCTGTCGCTCGGGCGCAGGCCCGGTGGCACTGCGCCAAGTGATCTCTGCCCCGAGACGCGCCTGCGCTGTAAACCGCCCGCAGGACAGCGAGAAATCGAAATAGCGGTAGTCCGCCGGAAACGCCGAGGAAGACGCGATCCGAACCTGCGTCGCGCCGCGCGGGATTTCGACGTCGACATCGTCATGGTCGTGCGACATGAAGTGTCCTGCGACCCGCACGCTGCCTTTCACATCTTCCGGGAAGGGCACTGGCAGTTGAAGATGGATATCCTGCCCATCATAGCATTTCCTGTCGAGAGACATGCCCTCGATGGCGGCCTCGACGCCTGCCACAAGGTCATCCGAAGCAGGGAACGTGTGACTGGCCGCCGCGGACGGACCATCCAGCCAGGTCAGCGCGATCCGGATCACGGCATCCCGCTCCGCGAGGTCTTCGAACTGCACCGCGATCTCGTTGTGGCCTTCTGTCAATTCGGCGTCGAATTCGACATCGTCCATCGCGTTGCGGGTGGCTGGCGAGAGCCACGCAACAGCACGTCCATTGACATAGGCGCGCGCGGCACCGCAAATCCCCAGGCGCAGCCGGGCGGTTCCGCTGTGCTCTGCCTTTACCGCCGTGCGCGCCCAGCCCCGGACCTTTGTGGCCCGGAACCAGAAGCCTGACAAATCGACAAAGGGCGACCCGAAGGGCAACACATTGCGCGCCTCTGCCCAGTCCGGAAGATCCTGCTCGGCAAGTTCCTTGCCGCGGCGTTCTTCGATATAAGCCGTGCGGCAGGGGTAAGTGTGCGGGATGAAGTTCTTGTCCTTGGTCAGGAAGAAGGTGGAATCCATCTCCCCTTCCATGGGCATGTCCGCAACGTTGTATTCGGCTTCATCCAGCCGAGTCACCTGCCAATAAGGAATAGGGGCGCCCGTCGTCAGCATGGTTCAGCGCAGCTCCGAAATCTTGACCGGATCGACGTCCGTATAGGCCTGGTTTTCGCCGGTCATGCCCCAGACAAAGCCATAAGGCCCGGTGCCGGTGCCCATGTGAATGGACCAAGCCGGTGACATGACGATATCACCCGCGCCGACCACCAGATGGCGCGTGTTGTCGGGGCGCCCCATGAAGTGCATGACGCGGTCCTCGGGGGACATGTCGAAATAGCAATATGCTTCCATGCGACGCTCATGAAGATGCGGCGGCATCGTGTTCCACATCGACCCCTTGGCCGGATCCGTGATGCCCATCAAAAGCAGGCAGGACGGGGAAACCTCGGGATGGATGTACATCGCCAGCGACCGGACGTTGCCTTTTTCAGCGTCGCCCATTTTCAGCACCTTGGCCTCGGACCGGGTGATCAGGCGCGTGGGAATGTCCGCCCCGGCGGGGACCGAGTTCATGTAGAACCAGGCCGGATTTTCGGCGTCGTCGCTTTGCATGGTCACGGTCTTGCTGCCGCGACCGATATAGAGGACATCGCGATTGCCAAGGTCGTAGCGGGTGCCGTCGACTTCGATCCAGCCGACCCCGCCAAGATTTGCGATGCCCATCTCGCGGGCCTCGAAGAATGTTTCGGTTCCGACGTCTTCACCGCCGCCAAACGACAGCGGAGCGCCTGTTGGCACGGCACCGCCCACGATCATGCGGTCGAAGTGGGTGTAGGCGAACCCGATCTTGCCCGGGGCAAACATCCCCTCCACCATGAAATTTTCGCGCAGCCGATCCGTGTTCATCGCATCGATCTGATCCGGTCCAGCCCCGTATTTTTGCAGCATTCCCATGGAAAGCCTCCTTCCGACGTTCAGGCGCGCGGACCTCGGCCCGCGTCGTTGCGTTTGGGTGGGACAGCGACACGCCGCGACGAAGGCGGCCCAAGGCCGGATACGACGCGTCATCCTCCCGTAAGCGCGCCCTCCCGCGCTTCGTCACCGAACCTTCCATTAGGAAAACATTTGTGCAATATGTAAATCTATTTCACAGTGGATCATGCATTCCACACCCTCCCAACAGCGAGGCGCCCATTATGGCCGGTTCCAGCCGCCCCCGGATCAGCGACATTGCACAAAAGCTTGGAGTCTCCACAGCGACCGTTTCACGCGCCCTGAGCGGCAATGGCTACGTTCGGGAATCCCTTGCGGCAAAGATCCGCTCCGCCGCCATCGAGATGAACTATGCATTGCCGGGCATGGCCCCGGGAAAGAAGGCGTTGCTGGTGTCCTCGCAAGAGGCGATGATCGACTTCAAGCGCAGCCAGTTCACAATGTACGTGCTGGAAGGCCTGCAAGAGCGGGCCGACGCGCGGGACATCGACCTGGAAACCCACATCTGCCAGGGGGACAAGGCGATGGAGCAACTGCGCGTCGCCGCCGCGTCGGAAGAGGTCATCGGGTTGTTGCTGGTTTCGGTGGACGATCATGTTCTGGACTTCGTACGCGGGCTCAACATCCCCGCTGTTCTGGTTAATGGCGACGATCCGGAAATGTGCCTGAGTTCCGTGACACCCTGCAATCGCTCTGCCGCGACGCTAGCGAGCCGTCACCTGATGCGCCTCGGACACGAGCGCATCGCCTTTCTCAGCCGCCCCGGCAGGCGCACCATCACGCGCCGCCTTGAGGGCTGGCGCGATGCGCTCGGACCTATGGCAGAGGGGGTTCTGGAACTCGACGTCGAAGACTGGACCGCCGAAGCCGCGGCAGCCCGGATCAATCAAGCCCTGGATGAGGGCCAGCAGTTCACAGCGATTGTTGCAGCGGCGGACATTCTCGCGGCGGGGGCAATTCAGGCACTGCAATCGCGTGGCCTGCGAGTCCCTGACGATATCTCCGTGGTCGGGATCGATGGCTTGCCGCAAGGGCAATACATGTCGCCCGCCCTGACGTCGGTGCGCATCCCCATGCAGGCTGTCGGAAGCCTTTCGCTCGATCTTCTGGTGGAAACCGTAAAGCTGCGCGCGGCGGGCGTGCCCATGCCCTCTCGAAGGATCGAGCTGGCCTGTGAATTGCTGCACCGCGCGAGCGCGGGACCGGCCGCCGGGCGCTGAAACCTCAGCGCGCCAGCCACCCGCCATCGACGTTCAGCACCGCGCCGGACACGTAATCGCTTGCGGGCGCGGCGAAGAATACCGCCGTTTCGGCAATGTCTTCCGGGCGTCCCCAACGTCCGGCGGGGATACGGCCCAGTATCTCGCTGGAGCGTTCCGGGTCGTCACGCAGCGCCTCGGTATTGTTGGTGGCAATATATCCGGGTGCGATGGCGTTCACGTTGATGCCGCTCTTGGTCCATTCGTTCGCCAACAGTTTGGTCATCCCCGCAACCCCATGCTTGGAGGTCGTATAGGACGGCACCCGAATGCCGCCCTGAAATGACAGCAGCGAGGCGATATTCACGATCTTGCCCCTGCCACCACGGGCAAACACCTCGCGGGCAAAGGCTTGGGATGTGAAAAACACCGCCTTTGCGTTGACGTTCATGACGTCATCCCAATCGGCCTCGGTGAAATCAACGGCATCCGCCCGCCGGATGATCCCGGCGTTGTTGACGAGAATGTCGATCTCGGCACCCTTGAACAGATCGACGCCCGCCATGGGATCGCTGAAGTCGACAAGGACCTCCTTCGCCTGCCCTCCGGCGGCGGTTATCGTGTCGACCGTTTCGGCACAGCTGCGCCGTCCGACGCAGGTTATGGCAGCGCCCGCGCGGGCAAGGGCGATGGCAATCGCCTGGCCGATCCCGGTATTCGCACCGGTGACAAGGGCGTGACGGTCAGTAAGAGAAAATGCAGACATCAAAGGTCTCCCATCATGGTTGCATGAGGCCAAGGAAGCGCGGGAGCGCCAGGGTGAACCACGGCACATAGGTCACCAGCGCCAGCGCAAAGCTCGTGGCGAGAAAGAAGGGCAGGATCGGACGGATCACCTGATCGATGCGCAGGCCTGCGACGGCACAGCCCACGAACAGCACGCTTCCGACCGGAGGCGTCATGGAGCCGACGCCAAGATTGAAGATCATCATGATCCCCAGGTGGACGGGATGTACCCCGATTTCCTGGGCGATGGGCAGGAAGATCGGCGTAAAGATCAGGACGGCAGGCGTCAGGTCCATGAAAAAGCCGATGATAAGCAAGCTGATGTTCATGATCAGCAGGATGACGATCGGGTTGTCGAAGGACAGGATGCCATCGGCGATAATGTCCGGGATGCCCGCAATCGTCATGACATAGGACATGATGCCGGACGCCGCGATCAGGAACAGGATCGAGCAGCTGGTCACGGCAGAGGACTTCAGTGCCTCAAGGTACTCGCGCCAATTGGCCATCCGGTAGAGCAGCGACAACAGGAAGGAATAAAGCACTGCAACCGCCGCGCCTTCTGTCGCGGTAAATGCGCCAATGGCGATGCCGCCAATGACCACGACAACCATCAACAGCGATGGCAGCGCAGCCCAGAAGGTGTGCAGCACCTCTCCGATGCCCGCGCGACCCTCGCTGCGATAGCCCCGTCGCCAGGCGATGATCGTAATCACGATCATCACTGAAAGCCCCATCAGCAGGCCGGGAATATAGCCCCCCATGAACAGCGCCGAAATCGACGTTCCGCCGGAAACCAGCGAAAACAGGATCAGCGGACCGGACGGCGGGATCAGGATGCCGGTGGGGGCCGAGGCAATGTTCACCGCTGCGGAAAAGCGACGATCATAGCCCTCCTTGGCCTGAAGCGGACCCATCACGCCACCAACCGCCGCAGCCGCGGCGATGGACGACCCGGAAATTGAACCGAACAACATGTTGGCGATGACATTGGTGTGCGCAAGCGCCCCCGGCATACGCCCCCCAAGCAGCTTGGCGAGATTAATCAGGCGAATGGCGATGCCGCCCTTGTTCATGATGTTCCCGGCCAGAACGAAGAACGGGATGGCCAGCAATGTGAAACTGTCGATCCCGGAGAACATCTTTTGTGCCCCGATGAAAAAGATCACGTCCGATGGCAGATAGACCATTCCGACCAGCAGGGAGGACACGCCAATCGCGATTGAGATCGGCGTGCCAAGTGTCAGCAACCCGAAGAACAGCGCGAAAAGCACGACAGCCGCCCCCGCCGGGTCGAGCATATAGTCGATCAGAAAATCCATCTCAGAATGTCTCCTCGGGCAGGTCGACCGGGCTTGCTCGACCGGTCGCGATCAGAAAAGTGTTGATCGCCTGCAATGCAATGATCAGCCCCGCAGAGACCGGAACAGCGAGATAGATCAGGCCCATCGACAGTTGCATGATCGGAGAAAGCTGTGTCATCGCCGATTGACTGGCCTGCCAGCCGCCCATCAGCATGACGAACCCTGCAAATGCGATGGTCACCAGCCCGTTGAAGATCCCAAGCGCCTTTTGCACCCCAGGCGGGCTAACATGCACCAGAAGCTCGAGAGACAGATGCTTTCGCGTACCAAAGCAGTAGGCCGTGCCAAGCAGCGCCATCCAGATCATCGTGAAACGCAGGGTTTCTTCGGTGAACAAAGCCGGTGTTGCCAGCACGTACCGCGTGAACACCTGCCACAGCATCAAGCAGACCATAATGACCAGCAGGGTGCAGATCAGAACAAGAAGCGTCCGCTCCAAGCCCCTTTTGAATAAAAGCATGGTTTGCCTCCTCTCCGGCGCACCTCATGTCAGGACACAGCTCTCCTCGCGCTTCCTCCCGCGGTGTGGTCCCGATGTAACCTTGGGATGTGAAACCTGCATGTGCAACATGAAAAATTATTGCACATACATCATTTCATCGACATGCTTTCGCAGTCAGTCCAGCGCGATCTCGCGACTTTGACGCTTTGACCACAGGCGCGAATTGGAAAAAGCCATTCCGTTAAAGGTGGCAAGCATAGCGCTTACGGGCGCGCATCCTGCGGGTCCCAGTATGAAAATTATTTACATCTAGCAATTTGTTTTCATGATCCGCATGCTGCCTACGTCTCCGGCATCGCGCCGAGTGACAACCGTGCCACCCACTGGAGGAGGTGGCGCTTTTCCCAGGGAGGACGACATGAAACTCAAAACACTTGCTCTTTCCGCCACCGCAGCGCTGGCACTGATTGCCGGCAGCGCGGATGCGACCACACGCCTGCGCCTCGCGAATTCGCTCTCCGAGGACCATCCCACAAGCACCGCCTTGCAACAGTTTGCGGATGAAGTGGAAGAAAAAACCGACGGTGAAGTCACCATTCGGGTTTTCCTCAATGGCGTTCTTGGCTCTGAACGCGAAGTGCTGGAACAGTTGCAGAACGGCGCCGTCGACATGACCCGCGTCAGCGCAGGCAACCTCGAGAACTTTGATCCAGTCTTCAAGGCCTTCACCCTGCCCTACATCTTCACCAGCGAAGACCAGTTCTATCGCGTGATGACCGGGCCGGTCGCCGATCAGGTCTATGCTGCGACCAAGGACAGCGGCTTCACCGGCCTGACATTCTTCGACAGCGGCGCGCGTTCGTTCTACACCAGCGACAAACCCATCGAGACCCCCGCCGACCTTGAAGGCCAGAAAATCCGGGTCATGAACTCCAACAGTTCGATTCGCATGGTCGAGATGATGGGCGGCACCCCGACCCCCATGCCCTATGCCGAAATCTACACCTCGCTTCAGCAAGGCGTCATTGACGGTGCCGAAAACAACGTCACGGCGCTGACCATCGGCCGCCACGGCGAAGTGGCCAAGTACTACAGCCAGGACGAACACCTGCGCGTCCCCGACTTCCTTGTGATCTCCAACGCGGCGATGGACAAGCTGACCGCAGAACAGCAGGCCATCGTAAAGCAGGCGGCCGTGAACGCCACCGAGGCATTTCGCGGCATTTGGGACAAGGCCGTTTCTGACGCCCGCACCCAAGCCGAAGAAATGGGTGTCACCTTCATAGAGCCGGACCAGGCGCCGTTCCGCGACAAAGTCATGCCTCTGCTCGATGAGTATCGCGATGATCCCGATTTCGGCGACGTTCTGAGCCAGATCCTCGCAACCGAGTAAGCCGAAAACCCCCGAAGAATAGAGTAGCGACATGATGACCGACACTGTGAACCTGCAAGACGAAATCCGGGAAAAGATCGCCCTGATTGTCTCCGGGCTGCGTAACCTCAGGGATGAGGGTCGTTTCAACGAACCGAATCTCGATGGCACAGCGGGAGACTACGTCAGCTTTGACAGTTGGGAATGGCCGCAGGGGGTTGGTCTCTATGGCATCGCGCAACTCTGGAAGCAAACCGGGGATGCCGAAGCGCGGGCGCTGCTGGAAGACTGGTATGACACTCAGTTTTCCCGCGGCTTGCCGAAAATGAACGTAAACACGACAGCGCCAATGCTGGCGCTGTCGATCCTCTGGTCGGAAACCCGCGATCCCAAATGGGAGCCCGCGATGCGCGATTGGGCGCAAAGGCTGCTCACAGAAGCCCCGCGCACCGTAAGCGGCGGTTTTCAGCACGACGTGTCGGACAAGATCAACGAAGGCGAACTTTGGGACGACACGCTGTTCATGTTGGCGCTGTTCCTTGCCAGCTACGGTCAGGCAAGCGGCCGCAGCGATCTAGTGGATGAGGCGACCTTTCAGTTCCTGGTGCACACCCATTATCTTGCCGAGCGCGAGACCGGGCTTTGGTTTCATGGCTGGACATTCGACGGGAACCACAACTTTGCACGCGCCCGCTGGGCCCGTGGCAACAGCTGGATTTCTGCTGGCGTGCTCGATCTCTTCGATCTGGCCGATCTCGACCAGGCGACCAAACGCTTTCTGTCCCATATCGTCACATCGCAGCTCGAAACGCTGCTGCGCTACCAGTGCGACAGCGGTGCCTGGCGCACCCTTGTCGATGACGAAACCTCTTACGAGGAAATCTCCGCGACGGCGGCCATCGGCTATGCGTTGCTCAAGGCCCATCGTCTGGGTCTTGGAGACGAACGCTGGCGTGCCGCCGGTCTCAGGGCGCTAAAGGCCGTCCTCACGCACATCGATAAGGACGGCGTCGTGCAACAGGTTTCGTATGGCACGCGCATGGGCCATGATCTTCAGTTTTATCGGGACATCCCGATACAGCCGACCGGATACGGCCAATCAATGGCTCTGCTCTGCCTGGTCGAGGCACTCAATCACGGACCGAAGTAGCACAGACGGATTTCGGCCCGGAAGCGTTTTGGTCCTGTCATTCTGCCCTGACTATCCTGATCTTTCGACACCCTACGGCTCTTCGAGGCGCAGGGCTCGGCCGTGGTGATCCAAGTCACCTCAATCCAAAGACATTTACCATTGCCCGAGCCGACCACGACCAAGGCGGCGCTTTTGACCTGCAGCAAGCTCCTGTCACAGCAAGTACCGCCCGATGGCGCGCGCTTGGTGCGGGTCTCTCCGGGCTGGATCGAAACGGAAACCTCCGCGGACCTGAATTCACCCCGCACAAAAGCATTGGTTGGCAGCTGCCTTTGGTGAAAATGTTTCTCGCCTGCGCGCAGCGACGTGGCGCTATGCCCTGCGAATCTAACCAAGGTCAGGTGTAGTTCTAAGACGGATGTAGAAGAAACCGCCGGTAGAAGCCCCTGCAGGCGACTGAAACTGCCATTGGTTACTTTGGGTTAGCGGCTATTGGACCAGATCGACGAATTAGCGTCCCGATACAGCAATATCGGCATTTAATTAATCTATTTCAATGACTTGCCTGGATTGTTATGCGTCAGAAAATTTTGGTGCTGCGGATAACTTTCACACTACATTTAGATTCTTCTTGCCGGACTCACTGGATCGTGGCATTCCCATTCTGACGGCAAAATGCGTCAGACACGCTATACACCGTCAGAATGATAAAGAGCCTAACAGGGGCCAAGAGTGAGCGGCAGTACATGGATGATCGTAACGTTGGATATGCGCAAGGCATAGGCTCTGCTGATATTGGAGCGTTTGCTGACAATCTGGCCGAGTCCTTGGACCGTCAGATGAAGATCGCATTCGAACCCGAAGTGCGGAAGTCCCTGCGGCGCTTCAGCTCTACCGAGGTTGCCGGCTTGCTGCGCGTAAGCCCTTCGAACCTTCGCAATCGGCACAAAGACGGCAGCTTCCCTGAGGTGCACACAGATAACCGCGGACACCGGTTCTACACGGCCGAAGATGTCGACAAATTGCGCGATATCTTGGGGCGCACGGGCAAGAATGCAGAAGCCTATCGCCCGGGTCGCCGCGATGGTGACCGTCTTCAGGTGATATCCGTCGTGAACTTCAAAGGCGGTTCGTCAAAGACGACCGCAACGATCCATCTTGCGCAAAGGTATGCCTTGCGCGGGTACCGTGTGCTGGTGCTGGACCTTGATCCGCAAGCAAGCTTGACCACGTTTTTCGGCTTTCGGCCCGAGCTTGAGTTCGCCGATGGCGGCACAATCTATGATGCTCTGAGATATGAGGATCAGCTTCCGCTCTCGCACGTTATCCAAAAGACCTACTTCCATAAACTCGACATGGTGCCCGCCGGTTTGATGCTCTCTGAGTACGAAACAGAGACCGCGAACGCACTCGCCCGTCGCGTACAGCCCATCTTTGCGGAGCGTCTCGCTTTGGCGCTTGAAGAGGTTGAAGCAGACTATGACATCGTCCTGATCGACTGCCCTCCACAACTTGGGTTTTTAACCCTGACCGCGCTGGCAGCCTCGACAGGACTTTTGGTAACCGTGGTGCCCGGCATGCTTGACATCGCATCCATGAGCCAGTTCCTGAAGCTCGCTTCAGAAACGGTCAAGGCGGTAGAAGAGGCCATCGGTCGGCGCGTTACCTGGGATTTTGTCAAGTTCCTGATCACCAGATACGAGCCATCTGACGGGCCACAGACCCAAATGGCAGGCTACCTGAGATCGATTTTGGCGGGTCAGGTCATGACAGAGCCGATGCTGAAGTCTACAGCGATCTCCGACGCGGGAATGACCCAGCAGACCGTCTATGAGGTCGATCCAAGCCAGTTCATCAAAAAGACGATTGATCGCGCCCTGACAAGCGTGAACGGCGTTGGCGATGAGCTGGAGCAGACCATTCAAATGGCATGGGGGCGTCGCTGATGGCACGAAACATCTTCAACCAGCCTCCAAAGGATGAAACGGAGCGCGCTGCCCCCTCCCCTGCCCCGCCAAAAGCGGCAAAGCTGCCAGGATCTGTTGGCGGCTTGCGCGACTCTTTGCGCGAGATTACAGCAAACTCGATCCGCGATATCGACCCCGACCAGATTGATATGGATGGGCTGCGCGATCGGTTGGTGCTGGAAGATTCCAGCATTGATGAGTTGGCCGAGAGCATTCGGAAGCATGGCCAGCAAGTGCCCATCATGGTCCGTCCATCAGCCCAGCCGGACAGATACCGCATCGTCTACGGCCGCCGCAGGCTTGCCGCGATCCGTAAGACCGGTGGAACTGTCAAGGCAATCGTCCGGACCTTGGATGATGACGCGTCACTAATTGCGCAAGGCCAGGAGAACAACCTTAGGCTTGATCCGTCTTTCATTGAAAAGTCTTTGTTTATCAAAGAGATGCAGGAGGCAGGCTACAAACCTGGGGTCATTCAGGATGCTCTGGGTCTGACCCGGCAAGGTGTATCCAACCACAGGGTCGTCATAGAACAACTGCCAGACGGTCTTGTTCAACTCATTGGGCCGGCACATGGGATCGGACGACGGCAATGGGGTGATCTGGCTGCCTTATCGGCAAAGGTAGATTTGGTGGACATCGCCAAGGAAACGCTTGCCGCCCTGCCCGACGACACTCCGAGTTCCGACAAGTTCCAAGCGGTCTATTCGGCTAGCTCGAGAAAAAAAGCGCGTGGCGACAAGAAGCCGACCACACGTGACCTGACTACGATCATCAAGGACAAGGACGGCAACTCATTGGCCACGCTGACAGTCGCCGACAAAGCAATCGCGATCAAGGTCACTAAAAAAGACAATCCAGAATTCAGCCAGTGGCTTGAAGAGCGCGTGGAAGCCACGCTTTTACAGCTCTTTGACCAATGGCGGAATGAGAGAGGCACTGGGTCCTAACCCAAGCCATACAGAGCAACACGAGCAGAGGAGAAAAGCGAAGACCCAAAAGAAAAGAGCCCCCCAAAGTTTCCCCTGGAGAGCCCTCATCATCTGATTAGCACCTCTGATGTAGCAATCTTCAGCACAACGGTCAAGAGTCACCGATTCGGTGGACCGATATTTATTGCCTTTTTCCTTGAGAAATCCGGGAAAGAGACGGGAAAGTGGTGGGCCGAATGGTCATCGTGAACAAATTATGGCATTCACAAAACTGTCGATCGATGCTGCGGGTGCAGATACAACCCGCGGCCCCGTTCCCACATCTGAAACCGACGTCTGGACCATATTCAGGGCGCTGAGAGATGCGCGAAGCGTGTTTGGCCTGCGTCCTGGACACATACAGACACTTCAGGCCATGCTTAGTTTTCTAAAGCCAGGCCATGGTGAAACGGTATTTGCATCGAACGATTCCATCTGCAAGCGCGTCGGCGGAATCGACGAGCGAACACTCCGCAGGCACATCAACCGCTTCGTTGAACTCGGGTTCATCAAACGCAATGACAGTTCGAACCGAAAGCGCTACCGCGTGCGCTCTTCCGGCGGGGCGTGCATCAGCTATGGATTGTCTCTCGCCCCCCTGCTCCAACGTGCCAGCGAGCTCATCACCATCGCGCAAGAGATGGAAAACAATCGGAGGGATCGGATATTTGTCCGCAAACAGATCCTCACAAAGCTTGCCCATCTGGAAGAGCACGAACCCTGCAACGCATTCATCGACCACGCACGTAGAGTTCTACGCAGGAAACTGAGCCTCCCCGAATACCACGCGCTACTTGCCGATACAAATGCCGTATGCCAAAGCTTGTCTACCCTGCATGATACGGCAGAAACTATAGAATTGCCCGCCAATGACGGGCAAACTGTCCGGCACCAATCTAAGTCTGAAGAAGAAAGAAAAGATTTAGATAGCAACCCGAGTACTGAAAATTTGAAACCAGATCTGCTGATTTCATTTTGCGATCAGGCAACATCGTTCTCTACAAAGCGACTTAGAGACTGGTTGGACATCGAAAATCATGCTCGAACACTCGCACCCATGATGGGGATACACCCAGAGACTTACGAGAAAGCAAAAAATTCCGTAGGAGCTCAGAAAGCGGCATGCGCAATCTTCATCATGCTACAGCTTGGAAAGCGCATCAGGGATTTTGGAGCGTATTTTCACAGTATCACCTTGGGTAAAAGACGCGAGCAATTTGATCCTCTAGCTTTGGTCATGCGAATGTCTGATACCAACAAGCGAATCGGCTGATGTCCACCGCGGTGGACATCTACCAGCAAATTGTGCCTATCGTTGCGGGACATGTTCAGCCGTTCGAAAACGGTAATACCGAGATGGGCCTAGGAGAGCATGTTCGTCCTCCGATTTTCTCGGATCAGCGGATGTCCACCGCGGTGGACAAGTAGCACACGAGCGAACTGAAGCGGAAATATCGCTGTCCATAAAGAACGCGCGACAGTCAGCACCGATTGATTTCAACTCCTCTGGGTGGTTCACGGTTTGAGGATCGCGCGGAGAACAAGTTCGATTTTTTGTGAATTTCGGATGCGCTGGTGGCACGGCTTGAGCGGTTCTTTACAAAGCCCCAAGGCAAATCGCACATCAATCACCAGCGTGTACCGAACGGAATAGCCTTAATAAGTTGCAACAGATTAAGGTGGAAAATGCTCAAAAGGGCTACGCCCATCCAAAACGCTACCCAACCGTTCACGGCGTTGCAGTGACAAGTGCCTATTCGTCCGGATCATCGTCGGGCAGACTACCGGACACCGCGAACAGAAGATCCTGATGATCGATGCAAATTACCGCAAAGGCTCAGCGATCGACGTCCAGCATGGGCGTCACACAGGGGGGAGCGGCTGCCGGATTGGCCGCTGACCCAATCTCTTCCTGTCTGCTATCTCTCTCGCTGCGACCGTCATCTGGTGGCCAGGAGTGTGGGCTGGGAAGCCCAGAGAAGGGACTTCGGCTGGCTCTTCTGATAAAGCCAATTCGTTGGAGGCAAAGCGCTTGCCTCAAAAGCTTGGGGGCAGGTGAGTTTGGTTCGACTGTCCGCCGTACTGTCGTGCAATGGCAAATGACGTTACTCTTGGATGGCGCCAGTGTCGGCGCAATACGGTCCGGAACAGCATGAACGGATCGTTAATCTGACAGGGCAGGGGGGTCGCTGCCACGCACCCGCAACAGGTAGATGAAATTGTGCCTGATACTCTGACGACGCTCTGACCCGATTTCTGGACGAGGCGGTCCCAACCTGTGTTGATTGCTTTGATGCGTATGTCTTAATTCAACGCGATGTCACTCTGAGGAAAAATTGGCAATTGGCGGAGTCGTTGGTTTGCTGAGTTCTCTACATTGTCTCGGATGATCATTGCCCTGCTTGGTATCGCCATTCGCGGTTTTCCTTTCGGAGGCCGAAGGGTTTGATGCGCCCATTTTTCTAAGAATGAGACGCCTGTCTGACCAGCAGGGTAGTGGAGAACTAAATCCCATCGGTGGCGGATTTCGTTGCAGGAATACTTAACCTCCAACGGCAGTTCACGCGAGGGATGCGCTGCGCACCTTCAGCGCACATCTTGTCGTTGGAGGGTCCTGACGCGCGTGGCTCTGCAGGATATCTTTAGCCAAAAACTCTTTTTGGATGATGTCTTTCAGGAGGCAGAAACTACACCGTTGCGGCCTGCAGCGCCGATGGCGTGGTGTTCTCTCAACTGGTCCATACGGCTAGATTAAGAGAAGAATAAGATTGACGCCGGTGGAAGGAGAGCCGGAGTGTGGGTAAAAGCCGTCATCAATTTGTTGGAAATTTTGTGGAAGAAACATGTGGTTTCTGTCGAAATCGCCCATGGTGCTCAAACGATAGTGAAGTGTTTTTCAACACACTTTCAAAATGACCGATAATGCAAACTTATCGGACCTTTATGAGATCGGCAAGGCGAGGCGTTTTATGCCCTAATTTCTGGAAGAAAGCGCCGTCATGCGATAGGGTTCCAGCATGACATTTGCCCACGACCCCGTTCATCAGCGCCCTGAGACTATACCTCGGATGGGCTTTGTCATGTTGTTGACGCGCCCCGGCTGCACGAATAGCCCTCACTTATGATCAGCCAAGTTTCACAGCCTCGCCTGAAGGGCTTCCGTTTCCCTCGGTCCGTCATCTCCTATGCCGTCTGGGCGTACCATCGGTTTGCTCTGAGCCTGCGAGATGTCGAGGATCTGTTGTCCGAGCGGGGCGTGATCGTCTCATATGAAAGCATCCGGGCGTGGTGCCAGCGGTTTGGAACGCAGATAGCGGCCGAGATCCGTCACGATCGCCCGGTTGCTGCCGACAGCCGGGCTGAACTCTACGCCTCAGAATGCGTCACGCGCGAAGCTGCGCGGCGTTTCGACATGGGTTTGGTCGTGTCGACGGAGGCAGCCGCCGCAAAGATGCTTGCGACTGAAAGCGTCGGCCGCATCGCCGATCGGGCGGTTCAGATTCTCGGAGGTGCAGGGTATATGGCCGAATATCCCGTAGAGCGCATCTACAGGGATGTTCGCCTGCTGCGCATTTATGAGGGCACGACCCAGATCCAGCAGTTGATCATAGCTCGAAACCTGCTGCGCGATCACCAAGCGGGCACCCGGCTCTGATCAAGAATCGCCGCATTGGTTTCAACGCTTTGACGGATGACGTTGAACGCATCCCGCGTTTCCGAGATGCGGTCCAAGGTCGTCACGACATCTTTGCCTTTGTAGCTGAACCGGGCGTCCAGCACAGGAACGCGGGATGATCGCGCGCTTCTCAGCTTGGGGTGTCGATCTCTCTGATATCCCAAGGGTACTGCAACGGACCCAGTTTGAGAGGGTCGCAATGGTGCCGCCATCGACAGTTGTTGCCATCGCTGGAAAAATTGATCGACTGGTTTGGGCGCGCTCGCAGCTCAAACCGATCTGCAAAAGCTCTACCTGAAGGCAGGGAAGCACAGCTGGACCGGCCTGGAGGGCTGTGCCGTGGTGGTCATATGATCAAAGCTTCGTTGCTGTTTTTTTGGCCGTGATAGCTGTGCGGCTATTTTGCGCCAAAAATTTTGGCCAGCGCATTGGTCTGTTCGGGGCTCAGCCGATCCCGCCCTTCCGCATAGTTTCGTGCGTTCATCTCATAAAACTGCGCATTTTTTAGGTTCGCTGCACCGCAATCGCGTGTGCCAACCTGTTTTGCTGGTATCCCGGCAATGATCGCGTTTTCTGGAAACTCGGCATTTTCCGTGACGATGGAATGCCCCGCAACAATGGAATTCGCGCCGATCTTCGCGCCATCCATGATCGTTGCATTGATCCCGATAAGGCAGCGATCTCCGATTTCGCAGCCATGCAACGTGACGTGATGGGTAATGGAGCAATCCTCGCCCACGATTGTCGGCGTAGAATTTCCCACATGAATCATCACGAAATCCTGGATGTTGCTGCGTGCGCCGATCCGGATTTCATAGACCTCCGCGCGCGTGACCACGTTCGGCCATATCGACGCGCCCGGCCCGATATAGACCTTGCCGTACAACAGCGCGCTGTCGTGCACCATTGCCGGATCATCCAGCTCTACGTTCTGGCCAATGTGACCCATCTCTTACCTCCCTCGCGTGTTTCAATCAGACTGGCGTGTTGATCCGCCCATGCGTCAATTCATCCAAGACGCCGCAAGATGCGTTGACTATGTGAAGTCCGGCATCCGTTTCTGTTGCCTGGCAGCGATAACTTCCGCAAATTCAGGCGAATTTAACTGCTCGGCAAACAGGATAGATTCCTTTTCCATCTGCGCTGCCACTTGCTCTCGGCCTTGGCGGATTAAAGATTTCGATTTGAGCATGGAGTTTGGCGCTGCATTCGCCAACTGAGCGGCGACTTTTGCGGTTTCAGCCATGAGATCAGCGAACGGGATCAAACGTGAAACCAAACCGAAACGAACCGCTTCGTCTGAAGCAAGAACACGGTTTGCCAGAAGCATATCATTTGCCACCGCCATCCCGACAGTTGCCGGCAAAAGCAGTGAGGACGCGGCCTCAGGCACCAAGCCCAATTGCACGAAAGGCGTGCTGAACGTCGCGGTGTCTGAGGCAATGATCAGATCGCAATGCAGCAGCATCGTTACCCCGACGCCAATTGCAGGGCCATTAACGGCAGCGATCAACGGTTTGGGACAAGTCGAGATGGCAGCTAAAAAACGTGTGACAGGTGGGACTTCGTCACCGCGCGAGCCCATTGCAAAACCCTGCAAGTCATTGCCGGCTGTGAAATAGTCCTCGGCACCAGTGATGACAAACGCGCGGCTATCGTCGGACCGGGTATAAGTCTCCAATGCGTCTGCCATAGCAGCATACATATCTTGCGTGATTGCGTTGCGTTTTGCAGGACGTGAAATGGTCAACGTTGTGACCCGTTCAACGGTGTTAAGGGTGATGTTTTCGGCCATCTTGGCTCCTGTCTGTTTGAGGGGGAAAACTGTCATTCTCCGCTGGGCACCAGCTGCGGATCGGCGGAAAGCCGATCCCAGACGAGATCAGGACGGCGACCTTCGGCACGGCAGACGAATGAATGTCTGCTTCCAGTTCCCGTGCATCGCGGGTCGTTATGCCTATGGTTTTTGGGAGGGCTTTCTCAGTCATTTCCGGCGTCACCTTTTTTAATAGGCGATGAGCCGTTGATAATGTCATCTGCATTCGCCGCCAAATGGGTCAAAAACCGTTCGATGATGTCCTGTTCCGCAACTGAAAACGGCGCAAGAAGCGCTGTGTTGAACTGGCTTGTCTCACGCGCACCTTGTTCCAGCGCGTTTCGTCCCAATTGTTCGAGATATATATTGATGACACGGCCATCCTCTTTTGAAGGAGAACGTCGCACCAGACCCTTCGCGCACATCCGGTCCACGAGCCCCGTAAGGCTGGATTTGCCCATCGCAAGTGTAGTTGAGATTTTGCTGATGGGCTGACCGTCCGTTCGCGAAAGTATGAACAGCACAGCAAGCTGCGATGTCGTCAAACCTAATTGATCGCGTGTGCGGTGGTCGGCTGCTCGAAAGAGCGCAGAATGCGCGATCTGGAGTTTGTGGAAAATTCTGCGGTTTTTGGACATTTTTTCATTCGTATGTGAACTAAGTAATTCGTATGCGAACCAAATTGAGCGAACAACCCTAAACAGCGTTCAGAACGCTGTGACGTCACGGCATCCGACACGAACGCCCCGTTGATGATGTCCGGCGGTGCGCTTCTTCGGCAATTGCGCCTTTGGGGCGTATCAAATCTGTCATTCATTAGCTGTGTTCGGAAAACGAGGCTGCCAAACTTCGGCGCAACAAGATTCAGGAACTTTAAGAGACTACGCCGTGCAGTTCGTTTGAATCGTTCCGGGCCAATTTTTGTGCGCATCGGCACGCCGTCGGTTTGTCGATGTCCTGTTCATCAAGGCTTGCCCCGCTTAGCTGTCAAGTTCTCGACGCGTTATACGCTTCAGCGGGTATCTTGGGTTTATACGCCTTAGCGCATAAGCATAATCTATACGGTACAGAGTATATTGACAACTTATACGCCTTGGCGTATACTGGTTAGATGAGTGATTTAGCACGCACACCAAGACAGATTGGCTCTGTCATCCAACGGGCACGCAAAAAGCGAGGTTGGACACAGATGAAGCTTGCCGAGCGGGCAGGTCTGCGCCAGGCAACGATCTCGATGATAGAGAGCGGAGAAAAGCCCGCAAAGCTTGAATCCATCCTCGCTGTCCTTGCTGCACTCGACCTGGAACTCAGGATCGGACAGCGCTCCAAGGGTCATGGCAGTGACATCGAGGCGCTGTTCTGATGGGACGGCGTCCGACCTATGCGCCCCTGCGCGTCTATCTGAACAACCGCCGCGTCGGCACGCTGAACCGTGAGGCAAGTGGTGCCGTGGGGTTTTCGTACGAAGCGGACTGGCTCGACTGGGAGCATGCCCTGCCGGTCTCTTTGTCACTGCCGCTTCGGGAGACGCCCTATCGCGGTGAACCCGTTTCTGCGGTCTTCGAAAACCTGCTGCCTGACTCGGACAAGTTGCGCCGCCTCGTCGCTGAAAAGGTCGGCGCACGCGGGACTGACGCTTATAGTATGCTGACCAAGATCGGCCATGACTGTGTGGGGGCGCTCCAGTTCATCGCCGGAGACGACGAAACCCCCAATGCGACCGGCAAGATCGAAGGAGAAGCTGTCGATGCGGTGGGTGTCGAAAAAATGCTGAAAGGGTTGGGACAAGCGCCACTTGGCCTGGCCCGCGACGACGCCTTCAGGATTTCTGTTGCCGGGGCGCAAGAAAAAACTGCCCTGCTTTGGCACGACGGTCGGTGGATCAAACCCCACGGCACGACGCCGACAACCCATCTGATCAAGACTCAGATCGGTAAGCTGCCCGGTGGCATCGATCTCTCGGACAGTGTCGAGAACGAGTACTATTGCCTGAAGCTCACCGCAGCGTTTGGTCTGCCTGTGAATACCGCGACCATCGAAACCTTCGGTGAGACCAAGGCTTTGGTCATAGAGCGGTTTGATCGCCGTTGGACGAAAGACGGGCGATTGCTGCGCCTGCCGCAGGAGGATTGCTGCCAAGCACTCTCTGTGCCGCCGACGCTCAAATACCAGAACGAGGGTGGCCCCGGCATGATTGATGTTCTGGGCTTGCTCAGGGGCAGCGATACACCGATCAAGGATCAAGACACCTTCCTTAAAGCGCAACTTGTGTTCTGGCTGATGGGCGCGACGGACGCCCATGCCAAAAACTTCAGCGTTTTTCTAAGCCCGGGCGGCAGCTATCGCATGACCCCGCTTTATGACATCGTGACAGCGCAAGGTGCACTGGATGCCCGCCAAATTGAACGCAAGCAAATGAGAATGGCGATGTCGGTCGGAAACAGCCGACATTACCGTTTTGATAAGGTTCACGGGCGACATTTTGTACAGACGGCCATGCGCGCCGGTCTCTCAAAAAAGCGAACCATGGGCATCATCGAGGACATCGCAGCCAGAGCACCCGAAGCCCTTGATGCTGCCGCCAACGTCCTGCCGAAAACCTTTCCCCAGGCCATTGTCGATACTGTCGGTAAAGCGATCATGGAGCGGGTTGGTGGCCTCAAGCGGCATTGCCTACTTAAGGGCAATGACCTGTGATCGCCCCTGGGGGGACTTTCTCAGGCGGTCAACGCGAGTGCATACTGTGGACGTCACTCCGTCGCTGACCACATTCTTATGGTTCCAGTCGAACTGATAGGCCTCGCTTAGGTCGAAGGTCGGCGGAAGCTACGCGGCAGTCGACGACCGGACCACCTTGCGCACAGTGTTCCGCGATTGTTTCGGAAGTGTCGTCCGCGCGAGTTTACAGGGTCATCTTTGGATGCCGATGGTCCTGCAGATACAGTCCGAAGTGCGATAAAGCCAAACACCGCAAGCCGCCGGGATTTCCCGGTGCTCTCAGCGGATCGCACCGCCGCTCGTTGTCTGTGGCGACGACGGCGGTGTGACCAGCGTCACCACTATTTTTGCAGCCGCACCGGATTTGGCTGTGGGCAGTCTCTGATGGGGCGCAGCCCTAGCTGCAATTCGCCCGGGTGACTTCGCCGCTTTCTGCATCCATGATGACGGTGGCGCGAAAAGGGATAAGCTCCATGGTCATTGGCTGACCTTCGTTCGCACGGCGCACGGTGGTGGCGCCTGTGAGGTCCATAATCTGCCGGTCGGAGGGATTGACCAGACCGATGAGCCTTTCGGTGTGGTCAGGATCACACATGCCTTGCCCTGTGGCGATTTTCTCTGACATGCAGCCTGCGAGGAGACCGGTGGTGCAGATCGCCAGGATGGATGTTCTCAGATTGGATTTCATAGATTTATTCCATCGGTTTCGTTTCTGGGCAATGTTACCGCCCGTGCAGTCAGACGGTTTCTGTCTTGCACCGTATCTGCAGTTCAGAGCTTAGGGCGGTGCGTTGCTGTTTCACCTTCTGCGTGAACTCTATGAGCGCATCAAGTCACCAAATTTACCCACCTGAGCTGCAGCGAATGCGCCAGCGTGAATGGAAAAGTGACGGTGAATATCGCGTTCCTCAACCGTCTTATCAATCGCATCCACTGAGGTGTTTCCTGAGAACTGGACAATGGCATAAGCTTGGATTTGCTGTCTGCTGATCTTCACCACGAAAGAGATCGAAGCGGAAGAAGCACGCCCCTGAGTTCAAGGCGCAGAAGCTTTTGAAAATGCCTTTATTTTAGTCTGGTTCCGGGTGCGACCAACTGGTCATTTTTTCAACCCGTCGACGAAGATATCAAGAATACGCAGAACATTTTCGCGCCAGTCAGGACCGGGCTGTCGCGCATAGCAGATGGCATAGAGGGTTTGCATGAGGTCTTCGGCGCTGACTCCTTCTCGGATTTCTCCGATACTGCGGCCCTTGTCCAGAAGCCTGTCAACTGCGGCGCGCAGAAGGCTGGAGCGTTCAGTATAGCCCTGTTTAAGGTCCTCTGTCACGACGAGGCTCATCGCGCCCAGCATGCCGCGCTTTGTCTCCACCAGGTCGACATTTGCGTGCAGCCAGCTGCGGATGGCCTCAAGGGGGTCATCCCTTTCAACCAGGTCTTCGGCGGTGACAATGAGTTGGTCCAATTCGCGGCTGAAGACCGCCATGAACAGTTCTTCACGGGTGGGAAAGTGCCGGTACAGCGTACCGATGCCAACGCCAGCGCGCCGTGCGACGGCGTCCAGACTCGCATTTGGTCCGCCGCGGCCCAGGATTTCCTTGGCCGCTTCGAGCAGCAGCTCGCGGTTCTTTTGTGCGTCGGCGCGCGGCTTTCGTTTGCGGACTTCTGCCAAAATCTGCCTTTCATCTTGAAAACGGAGGATGCCTCCGTATATTGTGTTTCAGAAGACGGCACCGCGCCGTTTGATTCCTTATACCGGACCTCGCCAGCGAGTGACCACACCCGGAAAAATAGCATAACTAGAAATTAGCATAACAGGGAGGACGTATGTCACTCTTCATCAGCCTGACCCTCAACGGGGAGGCGCGTGAGGTCTCCATTGATGACCCGCGCGTGACACTGCTTGATCTGCTTCGCGAACGTCTGGCGCTGCCCGGGACCAAGAAAGGCTGCGACCGTGGCCAGTGTGGTGCCTGCACGGTGCTGGTGAACGGGCGACGTGCGAACGCATGCCTGATGCTTGCGGCGGGCCTTGATGGTGCGGAGATCACCACAATTGAAGGGCTGGCAAGGGGCGAGGATCTGCACCCGGTGCAGGCCGCCTTTATCGAACATGACGGGTTCCAGTGCGGTTATTGCACGCCGGGCCAGATCATGAGCGCCGTCGGGCTGATCGCCGAAGGGGATGCCGGGAGTGATCCGGAGCGCATCCGCGAGGGCATGAGCGGTAATATCTGCCGCTGCGGGGCCTATCACGGGATCACCCTTGCCGTGCAGGAAGCGAGCCGCCGGATGGCTGCCAAGGACGAGGGGGGCGCGGCATGAAGCAGTTTGACTATGTGCAGCCAAAAACCATGGATGAGGCGCTGGCGAGTTGGGAGCCGGGTGCGTCATGGCTTGGCGGGGGGACCAATCTGGTTGACCTGATGAAGCTGGGCGTGGCCCAGCCGCAGCGGGTGATCGACCTGACCCGGATTTCCGACCTGGGCGAGATCACCTTTCAACAGAATGGATCGGTGCGGATCGGGGCGATGGTCAGCAACGCTGACCTGGCCCGCCACGCGGGCTTCGCCCAACATTTTCCGATGGTGGCCGAGGCGCTGCTTTCGGGGGCCTCGGGGCAGCTTCGCAATATGGCGACTGTCGCGGGCAACCTGATGCAGCGTACCCGTTGTGCTTATTTTCAGGAGGAAACGGCTGCCTGTAACCGGCGCACTCCCGGTGCGGGATGTGATGCGCGCGACAGTGATGAAGAGGCACGCGCGCTGCTGGGGGCGAGCCCGGCTTGTGTAGCGACGAACCCGTCGGACTTCTGCGTGCCGCTCGCGGCGCTGGAAGCGCAGGTCGAGGTGCGTGGCGTGAATGGAACGCGCCAGATCCCCATTGCAGAGTTTCACCTGCTTCCGGGCGACCATCCGGAGCGGGAGACGGCGCTGGAGCAGGGCGAGTTGATTGTCGCCCTGCACCTGTCCGCCGAGGCGGCCAGGTTTGCCAGACATGCACGGTATCTGAAGGTGCGCGACCGCACGTCCTTTGCCTTTGCCACCACCGCTGCCGCCGCCGCGTTGCAGATGGAGGATGGTATTATCGTGGAGGGACGACTGGCGCTTGGCGCGGTGGCGGCCAGGCCGTGGCGGGTTGCCGAGGCCGAGGCGCTGCTGGTCGGGCAGGCCCCGGATGCGGCGCTGTTTGCGCGCGTCGCCGAGGCGGCGATGGCGGGGGCAGAGGCCCCGGTGCATCTGGAATGGAAGATCGACCTTGCCCGCCGCACTGCTGCGCGCGCACTTGCCATGGCTGCGGCCGGCACGCCGGCACGGCTGCCGGCGCTGCCCGCATCCCCCTTTGGCCAACAGAACGGAGACCTCGCCCATGTCTGACACGCTTTCACCGGAAATCCGTTTCGGTTCCAACTCGGGTCAGCCTGCCACACGGCGGGATGGTCTTGCCAAGGTCACCGGCGTGGCAACCTTTGCTGCCGACAACACGCCCGAGGGGTTGCTTCATGCGGTCTACGCACCGGCAAAGATCGCGCGTGGCCGGGTCAGCCATCTTGACGTTGCAGCAGCAGAGGCGCACCCCGGTGTGACCCATGTCATCACGCCGCAAAACCGGCCCGAGTTGCAGGGCGACCCCTCGGGCAAGCCTACGATGTTCTCCTTCCGCACGGAAGTTTTGCAGGACGACACAGTGCGTTATGCCGGACAGCCGATTGCACTGGTGCTGGGCGAGACTTTGGAAGCCGCCACCGAGGGCGCGCGCCTGCTGGCACCGCAGTACGAGGTCGATCCGGTGCGTGTGGCGCTGGATGACAACACAGCCAGGGGCTTTGATCCGGGCGGCTTTGGGCTGCCGGGCGGGGCAAGCCACGGCGATGTCGAGGCGGGGCACGCGGTTGCCGCACGCAGCATCGACGTTAGCTATGAGACAGCGGCGCAGTATCACAATGCAATGGAAACCCATGCGATCGTGGCGCAATGGGACGGGGACCGGCTGATGCTGGATATGCCCAGCCAGGCGCTGAAAGTCTCTTGTGCGGGCTTTGCCTATTTCTTTGGAATCCCGCCGGAGAATGTGACGCTGCGCAGCCCCTACATTGGCGGCGGGTTCGGATCAAAGGCGATTCCGACCGGGCCGCAGGTGCTGGCGATCCTCGCCGCGCGGATGACGCAGCGGCCGGTCAAGCTGATGTTCACCCGACAGCAGATGTTCGGGCCTGCCGGTCACCGTGGTGCCACGCGCCAGCGGCTTCGGTTGGGCGTGGACGAGAACGCCGCATTGACGGTGATCGACCACGAAGGGTTGGCGGAAACATCCACCTTTGATGATTTCGTGGAACCGGCGGCCAATGCGTCGCACGATCTTTATGCGGCCGGTGCCTTGCGGGCCAGCCACCGGCTGGTGCGGCTTGATGTCGGTACGCCCGGACCCATGCGTGCACCGGGCGAGGCCTCAGGGTCCGCTGCCTTGGAATGCGCAATGGACGAGATGGCTGAAGCGGCGGGGATGGACCCGCTTGAATTCCGCCTTCACAACTACGCCGAGACCCAACCCGGCACCGGGCGTCCCTATTCTTCCAAGGCGTTGCGGGAGTGTTACGCAGAAGGTGCGGCACGATTTGGCTGGGAGGGGCGGCCGCTGGAACCCCGGCAAATGCGGGACGCTGATGGATTGATGACGGGCTGGGGCATGGGAACGGCGTTGTTTCCCTGCCCGATGTTTGCTGCCGAAGCGCGGGCGACGCTGCGTCCGGATGGGACGGCTTTGTTCGAGACCTCTGCAGTTGATATGGGGCAGGGGGCCTGGACCGTGCTGGCCCAGATTGCTGCGGACAGCCTTGGCCTGACGCTGGATCAGGTCGAGTTCCGCGCCGGACATTCGGCATTGCCGGACGGCGGTGTTGCGGGTGGGTCTGCACATACCGCCACGGCGGGCGGTGCGCTGCACGCTGCGGGTGGGGATGTCTTGCGTCAGCTTGGCGAACTTGCCACTGCCGATCCGCAGTCGCCCCTTTATGGCGCGGGCAATTCAAGCCTTGTGGCGCGGCACGGGTGGTTGTTGTTGGAAGAGGACGAGAGCCGCCGGGAACGCTTTGCCGATATTCTGGCACGTGCCGGAAAGACCGAGATGATCGGAACCGGCCACGGCGGGCGCGCGCCAGAGGCCGCCGGACGCCATGCGATGAACTCCCACGGCGCAGTGTTCGCCGAGGTGAAGGTGGACCCGGATCTGCGCCAGGTACGGGTGACCCGGCTGGTGGGGGCCTTTGCCGCCGGGCGGATCATCAACCCACGGCTGACCGAAAGCCAGCTTATGGGCGGAATGATCTGGGGCACGTCTTTTGCCCTGCATGAGGCCGCCCGGCACGACCGGCGCAGCGGGCGCATCGTGAACGCCGATTTCGCGGGCTATCATGTGCCGGTGAACGCGGATGTGAGCGGGCTTGAGGTGATCACGGTGCACGAAGACGATCCTTACGTGAACGCGTTGGGGATCAAGGGTGTGGGCGAGATCGGCATCGTCGGGACGGTCGGGGCCATTGGCAACGCGATCTGGCATGCAACCGGCAAACGCGTGCGCCATTTCCCAATCCGGATCGCTGATTTGCTCGCGCCCTGAACGCCTGCGCTATCGACAAGGTCCGCGCGGAAACGGATGGTTTGAACCGGATGGACAATGCACTTCAGAAGTTCGGTTCGACATTCATATGCTGGTCTTTTTGGTCAACCACGTTATACTTGTTCAAAAAGCTGAATTCTTTTTCCATTAGATAGGTTTAGGCATTTTCGGAACTTGTCGGCGCGTGAAATTTGGCTTTTTGAGCCCCCCGAAATTCGGACACTGATACTATGACCAGTTCTTCTTCGCTCGAATCGCGATAACAACCTCATCCAGATCCCGTATTTCGTTAGGGCGAGAAGGATCGCGCGGGACGCAATTGGCGAAATGCATACCAAAGCGATTGACCTACAACCAGATTGCTTCTCGGTTGGCAACTACACCGCGCTTTGTCAGCAGGCTTTCGACGTCGGTCGTGATCATAGTGAAGCGATAATAGGTCCTGGCAGCATACGCGATGTTTTCGCGAGAGAAACCCAAGCCTTTCAGGCGTGTGATATTTTGGAGATTTTTATGATGTTGGGATAGCTTGATCATGCAAGTCGAACAACTTGGCAATACCGGCGCAAACCATCGACGTTCCATTGCGACAGCGGGCGGCCCCTGTCAGGTATCCGCCCGCATCTTCAGGATTTACCAGCTGTGGTTCAGCTTGGCCTGAATTTCGCGGCCCGGGCTGTAGAAATCGGCGTAAAATCCGCCAAAAGCTACGTGTTTCTCATTCAGCAGGTTTTTTACGTTGACCGAAACCGATGTCTGCTCGGTCAACTGGTACTTTGCGGCGGCGTCCACGACAAAGAAGCTTCCGGAATGGCCTGCCGTGTTGGCATCATCGAAAAAATATCCGTCGCTGAACCGTCCACCCAGGCCGACAGTCAGATCGCCACGCCCGAGGCTTTCCCAGGTGTGGTTAACCCAGATCGAGGCTATATGGTTTGGCACGCGCGCAGGCATGTTGCCGACGTTGCCATTGGTGCCGTTCTCGACAATTTCGGGGTTCAGATAGCTGTAGGCGGCGACAATCTCGAACGCGCCCAATTCAGCCTTGGCCTCTAAGTCTAGCCCGCGCACCCGCACCTCGCCGATGGGTTCCGGCTGGTTGGTGATCGGGTTGGTGCGGGTGATATTGGTTTTCGACAGGTCATAGATCGACGCCGAGAACAGCGCATTCGTGCCCTCGGGTCGCCATTTCGCGCCCAACTCGAACTGTTCGCCGGTTTCGGGCACCACGCCCAGACCGGCCGGTATTGCCGACTGCGCATAGCTGCCGAACAGAGACAAGTTTGGGTTCAACTTGTAGGTCAGGCCGAAGCGGCCTGTTGTTTCGCTAATGTCACCCTGTTCGATGGTGCTGGCCATGTTGTTGGTCTGTGTCACGTCGATCCAGTCGTGCCGCAGGCCGAACGACGCAATGACGCGGTCTTGCCAATCCAGATCTTGTTGCAGGAAGATCGCTGTGCCATCCGTTTTGGTTTCTGTGTCGGCGATTTGCGGAACACTGACGGGCCGACCGGTGTAGACCGGGTTGTTCACATCCATCGAGGGGGCAGGTCCAAAAAACCGCATGTTCGTCTCATCCGAGCTGGACAGTTCGACGCCGACCAATGTGGTGCTGACCGCTCCGCCGATCTGGGTGCTGTAGGTCAGATGCGCA
This sequence comes from Pseudosulfitobacter pseudonitzschiae, assembly GCF_900129395.1. Taxonomy (GTDB): domain Bacteria; phylum Pseudomonadota; class Alphaproteobacteria; order Rhodobacterales; family Rhodobacteraceae; genus Pseudosulfitobacter; species Pseudosulfitobacter pseudonitzschiae. Next base: position 38,563 of record NZ_FQVP01000009.1, on the reverse strand, counting down.
TCGGCGATAAAGTTTTCGCCGGTGCTTTCGCTGGCAAAGAATGCGCGGTTGACCGTAGTGCCGCTGGACCCCGAGACATAGGCATAGCCAAAATCGCTATAAGCATCGCTATACCGCAGGGTGCTGCCAAAGCTGAAACCGTTGCCTAAATCATGTGTGGCCTTGATCGTGGCGGTGGTGCGGTCGGTGGTGCGATAGTTGTAATCCGGCTCGCCAAAAAAGGTGTCGCTGCGGTCAAAGTCATACCCCGCAGGAAAGCCGCCGCTGCCCGGCACATCGTCGCGATTGAGGTCGTCCAGGATAAAGGTCAGCTCGGTTCGGTCTGTCGGGCGCCAGCTGATTCCGAACATGGCAAAGGTTTCGTCGTTCTGCGAATGTGGGTATTCTCGTTCGCCGTCACGGACAAGGCCGGTAAAGCGGTAGGACAACGTGCCTTCGGGGTTCAGGGTGTCCCCGAAATCCACTCCCACTTCTGCGGTTCCGAACGAGCCGACAGAGGTATAGGCATTGCCGAACCGTTCACCGCGCGGTGTCTTGGTGACATAGTTCACCGATCCGCCAGGGTCCGAGACCCCGAAGGTGGCCGAATTCGCGCCTTTGAACACTTCGATCCGCTCAAATGCAAACGGCTCTTCACGAATGCCACCAAAGTTCGCGCCCAGTTGCAGGCCGTCACGATAGGTATAGGCCTCGAAACCTCGGATCGAGAAATAGTCGAAGCGGTCGTCCGCGCCATAGCTGTCCGTGACCGCACCTGCAGTATAGTTCAGAACCTCTTCGATCGACGTGGCATTGCGCTGTTCGATTTCCTTGCTGGTGATCACCGACACCGATGCGGGAATGTTCAGTACGTCTCCCTTGATCTTGCCACCCCTGCTCAACTCGCTTGCCACGACCGTTTCGTTGTCGTCGCCGCCCGTGGTTTCCAGAACCAGGTCAGGCAATTGCACGGTTTCCTGAGCCAGTGCTGCACAGGGCATCAGGGCAGTACAGCACAAGAGCGCAGACTTCAGGGGGCTGGAACGCAAGCAAAGCGGGGCAAGGGCAAGTGGCGACACGAGATTCTCCAATAGTTTAGTTATTTTGTCGGGAATCGGTTATCATGCTCTTACAGGCGCTGCGATATATAACTTAGTGTTTCTGTATACTATTTTCTAGATTGTGCTTCCTGCCCGACACTGCCGCTTTTGTGACGGCCGATGGGCACCATCGTGGAGGTGCCCGATACAGGGTCGGTGACGATCCGACAGTCCAATCCGAACACTGTTTTCACCGTCGCCTCGGTCAGCACATCGGCGGGCGTGCCCTGACAGTGGATGCCGCCTTGGGCCACGGCAATCAGGTGATCGGCATAGCGCACTGCAAGGTTCAGATCGTGCAGCACCATGACAACGGTTGTCCTACGCGACAGATTCATGTCGACCAGCAGGTCCAGCACGTCGATTTGATGCGCCACATCCAGAAAGGTCGTAGGTTCGTCCAACAACAACAGGTCAGTCTGTTGGGCAAGGGCCATTGCAATCCAGGCACGTTGCCTCTGGCCCCCCGACAGAGTGTCCAGATCACGCTCGGCCAACCCCGCGATCCCGGTGGCGGTTAACGCATCGGTCACGGCGCGGTCGTCCGCGGCATTCCAACGTGAGAACAACCCGTGATGAGGATGTCGACCGCGTCCCACCAGGTCGGCGACGGTGATGCCTTCGGGCGCGATGGGGGATTGCGGCAACAGCCCCATGATCCGGGCCACCGCATTCGACGGCATGTCATGGATAACATTGTCATCCAGCAGCACCGAGCCGCCCTTGGGCTTCAGAATGCGTGCCAATGTGCGCAGCAACGTCGATTTCCCCGATGCGTTACCACCGACAATCGCCGTGATGCGGCCTGCGGGCACCTCGAGCGAGATGTCCTTCAGGATCACGCGGCTGTCATAACCCGCTGACAGATCCTTTGTTCGTAACCGGCGTGCCATGGTCATAGTGTTCCTCCGTTCCGGTTCGCCTTGACAATTAACAACAGCAGAAACGGCGCACCGATGGCGCCGGTGACCACACCGACAGGCAGACGGGCGGGCAGCATGAACTGGCCTGCGTAGTCGCCTGCCAGCACCAATATGGCTCCGATCAGGCCGGCCGCTGGCAGAATGAAACGGCCACCCCGGGTCAGACGCGCGGCGATCGGACCGGACAGAAAGGCGACAAATGCCACGGGTCCAGCTGCCGATGTGGCAAAGGCCACCAGCCCGACAGCAGCCAGCGTCACGCGAAACCGCGTGGCATCGCTGCGCACCCCCAGTGCGCGCGCCGCGTCATCGCCCAACCGCAGCAGGTCAAGATCACGCGCCGACACCGCCAACAGCCCGCCAAAGACCGCCAGCGCCGCGACCACTGGCCAGACCTGCACCAGCTGCGCGCCGTTCATGCTGCCCGTCAACCAGCGCATCGCCTCGGCGCGGTCCCATGCAGGCGCGTCCAGCAGAAGGTAGGAGGTCACGCTGTTCAGCATTGCCGAGACGCCGATCCCGACAAGGATCAGCCGCGCCCCGGCAGCCCCGCGTCCTGAAGACAGGCCCCAGATCAGCGTCGCAATGCCCAGCCCCGCACTGACAGCCACGGCAGAGACCGCCCAACCTTCGAGCGACAGGACGACAATGGCAAACACCGCCGCCGCTCCGGCTCCGGCGCTGATGCCGATGATGTCCGGGCTTGCCAGCGGATTGCGCAACATCACCTGGAACGCAGCTCCACCAAGACCGAAGCACAGCCCGACCACAAGCGACATTAACGCACGCGGCAGACGAAGGTCGTTCACCACAAAATCCGCACCGCCCGCGTCCGCGCCGGTCAATGCCGCCAGCACGTGCGCGGGGGGCAGGCAGCCCTGGCCACAGCTTAGCGTCAGTGCGATCAGCCCCACCAGGCATAGCCCAAGCATGTTCAGCACTATCACAGCGCGGCGGGTGCCACGGTTGCGGGCATGGGATGCGGGGGCAGCTGCCTGTGTGTCGATGATCAAGGTCACAGGCCGCGCATTCTTTGACGGCGGGCTGTCCAGATAAAAAAGGGCGCGCCGACAAAGGCGGTGACAACGCCGACGTCCAGTTCATTGGGACGTGCAATCACCCGACCCAGAACATCGGCGCTCCCCAAAAGAACCGCGCCACCGATAGCGCTGAGTGGCAGCAATACGCGGTGATCAATGCCACCGAACATGCGTGCGGCATGGGGCACGACCAGCCCGACAAATCCGATGGGCCCGCACAGCGCAGTCGCCGCACCACATAACAGGATCGCACCCGCCGCCGACATGATCCGCCCCGCCGCCACGTTCTGTCCCAGACCTGCGGCCAGGTCTTCGCCGAGGGCCAGCGCGTTCAGAACCCGAGCTGCCGCAAGGCTGAGCAAAAGGCCCGCGGTCAAGAACGGCAGCGCGGGCAACAGCGTGTCAAAACTGGCGCCACCCACACCGCCAACCTGCCAGGCCTGTACGCCGCCCGCTATGTCATTGCGTGGCAAAACCAGCGCGACAACAAAGGCCGACGCCGCAATTGAGGTCGCAGTGCCCGCCAATGTCAGCTTGAGCGGTGTCGCACCGCCCTGACCTGTCGATCCGATGGCATAAACAAAAATTGCCGCACAGCCCGCGCCTGCCACGCCCAGCCACATAAAGGTGGCAGCGCCGCTGATATCGAACCACGCAATCCCCACTACGACAAACAAGGCAGCACCGGCATTCACGCCCAGAATACCCGGATCGGCCAGCGGGTTGCGGGTGATGCCCTGCATCACCGCGCCCGCCACACCCAAGGCCGCCCCTGCCAGCAAGGCCAGGACCGTGCGCGGCATCCGCACCGCAACCGCAGCGGCTCCGATGCTGTCGACATGGCCGGTGAGACCCGCCCAGATTTCAGCCCAGGCCACAGGCCGCGTGCCGACTGCTAGCGACACGCCTGCCGTCAGCGCCAGCAGCGTAAGAGCCATTGTGCCCCTCAAGGCATTGTGACGGCGGTCAACGCTCATGGGGTCGTGCGTGTTGCGGCGCTTGCCAGTTGGGTCAGGTAGTCATCCAGAACATAGGGGATCGACAAGGGTGTGGGGTTGGCAGCGGTGCCCATCGGGTCGTTGGCCAGAAGGACCACGGAATTGCGCGCAACCGCCGGAAAGCGGGCGATTAGCGGGTTCTTCAGCAGTTCATCCAGCCGTGCCTGATCGCCATAGGTCACCACCACGTCCACGTCATCGAACATATCGACACGTTCGGCGCTGACACGGCCAGAATATTTGCCTACCTCGCTGGCCTCTTGGACGGCTTTCGGCGTCGCCATGCCCAGGTCTTCCAGGAACTGCACGCGCTGGTCGGCGGCGGCATAAAAACCGATAGTACTGAGATCACGCAGGTCCAGATGGGTGACAAACATGCCGCGCTTGCCTTTGAGGTCGGGGTGTTTGTCCACGGCCGTGGCGATCTGCGCCTCAAGGTCGGCCACCAGTGCCGCGCCCTGATCTGCCATGCCCAAACCGGCTGCGTTCTGGCGGATCATCTCGCGCCATGTCGTTGTCCACGCGGCGTGCGGGTAGGCGATGACCGGCGCGATGCGGCTGAGGGTGTCATAGTCGGCGCGGGTGATGCCGGAATAGGCCGCGAGGATCACATCGGGGTTGGTGGCCGCGACCGCCTCGAAATCAATTCCGTCCCCTTCGTCGAACAGCGGCGGCACCTCGGCCCCCAGTTCTTCGAGCCGCGCGCTGACCCAGGGCAACAGCCCATCACCGTCGTCATCCCCCCAATTCGCGCGGGCAAACCCCACGGGAACGATCCCCAGTGCCAGCGGCACCTCGTGATTGGCCCAGCCCACAGAGGCGATCCGCACAGGCTTGGCCTCGATCACGGTTTCGCCAAACGCATGGGACACTGTCAGCGGATAGTCCTGCGCGAGGGTGGCCGTGGCCCAGAGCGTGGACAATACAAGTGCCAGAAGGTGTCTCATGAGGGGTCCTTTCGAAGGGGATGATCAAAGGGTGCTATGTCAGCCCCGTTGCCAATATGCGGTGACGTAGGATTCTTGCCGGTCCACGCCTTTGGTCTCGCGCAGCATCTGGCGCATGGCAGTGGCGCGGTCTTTTTCAGCGGCAAACCAGACAAAGCGTTGACCCGGTGTGCCCAGATCAGAGGTCTCTAGCGCGGCTTCGAGTGTGTCACCACGTGCACGCGACAACAGGTGCATCTGCATCGCACCAGGACATGCAGGCAGCGGATAGTTGCAGACATCGGCCATTTCGATCAGAGCCGTGCCTGTAGTGGTGTCAGGCATGGCCTCCAGAATGCGGGCAATGGCGGGCAGGGCGGTTTCATCGCCTGCGATCACCAGGTGCGGTGTATCGGGCACCCAACCGCCGCCTGGACCCATCAGGCCGACCATATCCCCGCTGGCTGCCTGTTCCAGCCAGTCGCAGGTGGGGCCTCCCACATGGCGGAACACGTCGATATCCAGCACGCCCGTGGCCAGATTAAAGGATCGCACCGTATAAACCGCGACATGCAGCGCCGTCTTCGTTGGCCAGCGCACGCGTCCCTTTTCGTTCAACTGGGGCCATTGCGCGGTGCCTGTTTTCGCAGGCAACGCCAGTCTGATGTGCAGGCCTGTACGCGCGAAGGCATCCAAAGCCTCGCCCGTCACCGAAAGCCGCCAGAAATGTGCACCCGCGGGCGTCACGGACAGTACTTTGGCCAGTTTGAAGTTGGGTGGCATCGTGCCCGTGACCGGTGCGGCCTGCCATGTCAGCGCTTCGGCCAGTTCGGGCGAGAAATAGTCGATCTGCGCTGCCACGGTTTCGCGCAACATGAAAAGGTTGGCGTCATTGTCCGAGGCAATGGAGATACCTACTTTTGCCCCTGCGGTGTCAAAACGGATCTCACCAAGGTCGGAGGTCACCACCAACTTGGCATCGCCCTGTCGGGTCACGGGCAGTTCCCACAGTTTGCAGGCATCCAGCACCTGATCATAGAATGCGGCGCTGTCGGATGTGGCAAGCCAGCCCGTGCCATCGACGCAGGCAGATTTCGGTGGGGTCTTCTGAAAGGACATCCGTTGCTTCCTCTTGCGATTCGGTGGCGAACCTAGAGGGGGGCAGGGGGTTTTACAATCCTGAGTATTTTTGTTGGCTATTGTTTTTTTAAAAATGGCGGGCGTTTCTGATCTGTGTTTGCGACCCTTATTCTGGCACGGCTGCGCCCCCTAGCCGCCCTCAGTCACGTCCGGGCGTTCCAAGCAGACGTGCACCAATGCCTCGCGTAGCATTTGCAAAGATTGCAGGGTGTCGTTTTCCCGCAGGGTGACAAAACATGTCTGGATGCGCAGGAAATCAAGGTCGGGGGTGACCAGCGGCACGATCCGGCCCTCGGCTGCATAGGTGTCCAGAACGATCTTTGGCAGACAGGTCAGAAGCTCGATCTTTTGGGTCAGGCGCAAAAGTGACGTGGGATCGGCCGAAACCTCGACCACCGGAACCGGCGCTTGCACGCCACAATTGCGAAAGGCTGTTTCGATGCTGCGGCGGTTGTTCGTATCACCAGACGGCAAGGTCCAGGGCCATTGTGCCAACTCTGTAGCGGAGACACTGGAGCGGTTTGCAAGAGGGTGATCGACCGAGCAGGCCACGACAAGGCTGGTCTCGGTCAGAGGGTCGTACCGCAATGTTTCAGCCATTTGCTCAGGCGTCGCGGTCCAGTCGACACGCCCGACATAGCAATCCAGATCACCGTTGAGCAGACCGGACATCATGTTGCCGACCGTTCCAGCCTCAAGGCGAAAGCGGATGTTGGCGCGATGCGCTTCCATATGGTGCAAGGCGGACGGCACAAGATCCAGCATGACGGCGGGATTGGTTCCGACACGCACAACAGTTGGTAGATCAGCGTGCAAATCCGCCGCAAGGTTGTCAAAGATTGCCAGCCCCGTACGGGCCCTCTGCAAGGCGAGTTGTCCCAGCGGGCCGAGCATCGCGCCACGGACTGACCGGTCTACCAATGTGACACCAAAAGCAAATTCGAGATCTTTCAGCATCTGCGAAACAGCCGGTTGGGTCAGGTTCATCACTTCGCCCACCGCCCGTAAGGACCGATGGGTGTCGATCAGCTCAAGCAGACGAAGCTGGCGCAAACGAAGCCGGTCGAGATGGGGGGCTGAACTGGTCATAATGAATTTCTATCACATTCAAGAATCTTCCGGCTACTCCTTTTAGCTGAGCTTCGTTACCCCTGAAGCAGGGGAGAGCCGGGGCTACTGAGATGGTGCTGGCAGCAATGACTGTGATGCGCGAAAGGTCGGTCGATTTTGCGCGCAAGCTGTCGAAGGGGAGGAAAACTATGAAACGTGCAGACCTAATATCGGGGATTGTGCTGGCGGTCTTCGGGCTAATGATGCTGGCATTTGTGATCCCATTGCAGATTGAGCAGGCCCCGACCGGCTATGTTTCGCCTCGACTGGTTCCCAATCTTGCGATGATCATCATTGTCGGATTGTCAGGGCTGCTGATTGTGAAAAGCCTGCGCAAGGCGGGTGCGCCGCCGTTGCTGCCCGATGCAGTGTTTTCACGCAGCGAATTGATTGCGTTGCTGAAGGTTTCAGCGGTCTTTATCGTCGCGTTGGTCCTGTTTTGGCTTGGCACACCGCTTGGTGCGGGAATCGTTCTGATTGCTGGGACCCTTGTTCTTCTGGGTGAACGCCGGCCTTTGATCCTGGTTTTGATGCCCGCCGGTTTGTTGCTGGCGATCTGGGTGCTTTTCTACAAAGTGCTCGGCACCGCGATCGTGTGACCGGGGCATGGAACATCTTCTTGTCGGCTTTCAAAACGTTCTGACGCCGGTCACTTTGTTCTGGGTGACCGTCGGCGTTACTCTTGGCTATGTCCTTGGTGCTCTGCCGGGGTTGGGCAAGGCCACCGGCGTCGCCGTGGCGATCCCCATGACGTTCTACCTGCAGCCGGTCGCGGCCATTGCTTTGCTGATCGGAATTGCCAAAGGCAGCGCGGCGGGCAGTGCCGTATCGGCCATCCTGTTAAATACACCCGGAGAGCCGTCTTCGGCACCCACGGCCCTCGATGGCTATCCGTTGGCACGGCAGGGCAAGGCCCAGAAGGCGCTCAAGATGGGACTGTTCGCCTCGGTTATTGGCGATTTCCTTTCCACGCTGGTCCTGATCGCCCTGGCTGCACCTCTGGCGCGCTACGCGCTCTTGATCGGCCCGGTCGAGCTATGCGCAATTTTGCTGTTTTCATTGACGTTCATCGGAGGGCTGGCCGGGCGTTCCATGCTCAAGGGTCTGATCGCGGCCGCCTTTGGCGTATTTTTCGCGACCATCGGGATAGAAACAGAAACCTTTATCCCGCGCATGACCTTTGGCCTGTTGGAACTGGATGACGGCATTTCGCTCGTACCGATGGCGATCGGGATGTTGGCAATTTCCGAAATGGTCATTCAGGCCGGCAATGCCCACAGCATCGACAGCGAAGCCGAAAAAATCAACGACAGCTCCTCGCCGGATGATCGGCGGGTTACGCTGGTAGAATGGCGCCGGTGCCTACCGGTGATCGGGCGCGGCACGCTGATCGGGTCGGTGGTCGGCATCCTGCCGGGCTTGGGCGCCAGTGTCGGGTCTTTTCTGTCTTACGGGGCGACGCAACGGGCTTCGAAGACGCCTGAAGAATTCGGTACCGGTATGATCGAAGGTGTCGCCGCAGCCGAAAGCGCGGACAACGCGGTGGTCCCGGCAAGCTTTGTGCCGCTGTTCGCATTGGGCATTCCGGGCAGCGTGATCGCGGCGATATTGATTTCTGCGCTGGTCCTGCACGGGCTGACGCCGGGACCGATGATGTTCATAGAACAGCCGCAGATGGTAGCCGATCTCTATGCCGCGATGCTTTGCGCCAGCCTAATCCTGCTGATTGTCGGCTACACTGGCCAACGCATTTTCGCGCAGATTATCCGCGTGCCGATCCGGCTGATCATTCCGGTTGTGCTGTTCCTGTGCTGTGTCGGGGCCTACATGGACACGAACACGCTGTTCTCGATCTATCTCATGCTGGGCTTTGCGCTGCTGGGCTATTTCTCGCGCAAGCTGGACTTTTCCTTTGTCACCTTTTTGATCGGTTTTGTGATTGGTCCCAATCTCGAACTGACCTTTCGCCAGTCCCTTCAAATCCTGGATCACGACGTCATGCGTCTGCCGGCGCATCCGATTGCTATCGGCTTTGCCGTGCTGACCGTCGTCACGGTGTTCTGGATCAACCGGACCAACAGTCGTCTTGCCGCGCAAAAGGTGGCGTTGGACGTGGGCACGACCAAACAATCGCAAATCTGAAAACTGGGAGGAAAACAGATGTACACAACCAAACGAAGAACGCTTTTAAGGGTCGCAGCCGTGGCCTTGATGGCGCTGACCGGGCTAAACGCGGCCCATGCGCAAGAGTACCCGGATCGCCCGCTGACTGTGCTTGTGGGATACAAGGCAGGAGGGCAGACTGATTTGGTGGCGCGCGGCGTGGCCCGGGTTCTGTCCGGCCAGCTTGGTGTTCCGGTCAATGTGGTGAACAAACCCGGCGGCGGTGGTATTCTGGCAGCGCACGAGCTTCAGAAGGCAAAACCGGACGGCTATACGATCCTGTTTCATTCCAACAGTGTGATCAACACTGAGCCTTTCATGATGAAGCGGGTGACGTTCACGCCGGACGATTTCGAATACGCAGGCATGATCACCGCCTATCAGGTGTCGCTGGCAACGCAAAAAGACGCGCCTTACGATACGCTTGCGGAATTTGTCGCTTGGGCAAAAGGGAATCCCGGTTTCAGCTATGGATCACTTAGCCCGACAGCGCGCATGATCATGGAAGTCATCGCCAAAAAGGAAGGGCTGGATGTGAATATCGTGCCGCTTAAGGGCGGTGGCGATATGATGAACGCGCTTCTGGGCAAGCAGGTGGCTTTGGTTCTGTCCGGTGGCATTCACTACAAATATCCCGACGAGTTGAAATCCATTGTTGCGCTGACCACATTCCGTCACCCGTCGGCGCCCGAGGTCGAAACCATCAACGAGGCAGGCTATCCGCTGGGCATGGACTCGCGTACCACGCTGATCCTGCCCAAAGGTACTCCGCGTGCGGCATTGGAACGTTTGAGCACCGCCCTAAAGGCCGCGGAAACTGACGCGGACTTTGCCAAGGTCGTGCCGGCGGCAAACATTCCTATCCTCTACAAAGATCTGGACGCCGCCGCCGCCGAGGTTAGCGAAAGCTATACGCAGAACCAAGCGATCTTTGAAAACGCCGGCATCGAACCGCAATAAGCGACCTGCATCAGCGCCCGCGGCTCGGGCCGACCGAATGGCCCGAGCCGTCCCTTCTCTCACAGCATTCCCAAGGTAAAGCAGACCATGTTTCAGCCACTCAAAGGCATTCGCGTGATTGATCTCAGCCAGGTTCTGGCGGGACCTTATGCCACCTATCAACTCGCCTTGATGGGCGCAGAGGTCATCAAGATCGAAAAGCCGGGCGAAGGTGATTGGACTCGCACGGGAGGCCCCTTGCCCGGGTTGGCCGAGCAGCGCATGGCGTTGGGGTTTCTGGGGCACAACGCGGGCAAAAGGTCTGTCACGCTGGACTTGAAAACACCTGAGGGCCTCGCAGTCGCGCGTCAGTTGATGGCCGATGCAGATGTTTTTGTAGAGAACTTCAAGCCGGGTGTTGCGGAACGGCTTGGGCTGGGGTTCGAGGCGCTGCGCGGAATTAATCCGAAGTTGGTATATTGCTCAATTTCTGCATTCGGTCAGGATGGTCCGTTCAGCAACCGTCCGGCCTATGATCACGTGATCCAGGGTATGTGCGGCATCATGCTGACCACCGGAAAACCCGGCGACGGTCCGGTCAAGGTGGGCGCACCCTATATCGACTATGCCACCGGAATGAACGCTGCGATGGCGATCATGGCAGCCTTGCGCGAAGTGGACCGCATAAAGACTGCCGTGCATGTGGATGTGGCGATGCTGGATACGGCGATGACGCTTATGGCGTCATTGATGACCACACATCTGACCACCGGGTGGAAGCCCGTCCAGAACGGAAACGAAGCGTGGAGCGCCAGTCCTTCGTCGGGTGCATTTGAAACTGCCGATGGTATTCTGATGCTGGCCGCGAACCACGATGCGCAGTTCCGCGACATGTGTATGGCCATCGGGCGAGAGGACATTCTGCAAGATCCTCGATGGGAGACTGTCGCAGAGCGCCATGCGAACTGGAAAAGCCTGCGTGAATCGCTGGAAGAGACATTCCTGACGGAACCTGCCATGCATTGGGAAGATGTTCTTGCCGTGGCAGCGGTCCCAGCAGGGCGGATTCGCGGTCTGGACGAAATGCTGGCAGAGCCTCAAATCGCCGCACGGGGGCTGACCCGGGAAATCCACGTCGACGGCCATGAAGGGACAATTCACATCCCGACCATGAGCTTTAAGGTCAACGGCGCGAACAGCACCTCGGAGCTGATGCCCCAACAGCTTGGGGCCGATACCGATGCAGTGCTGAGGGCGGCGGGATATTCACAAGACACGCTGGATGCCCTGCGGTCTGCAAAGGTGATCTGACGCGCGGTCATTGGCCTTGCCGGGACAAGGCCAGTGACCGCACCTTGTCTCCTCAGACCATGCTGGTCCTTGTGCCCGGACGGAACAGCACAAAGGCCAGTGTGAGCACGCCCACCGCGATGGCGGCCCAATAGGTCGAGATCAGCAGCAGGCCCGCGAGCGTCAGCGCCGCTTTTTCCCACAGCACAAGATCGCGCCGGAACCAGCCGATATAGGCCGCAGAGAGTGCTAGAATGCCAAGCAGTCCCGACAGCAGGGCGGTGATGAATTCGACCCATGTAAAGTTCACGAACAACAGGCTGGGCGCATAGATGAACATGAACGGCACCAGCGCCTTGCCCATTGAGAGCCGGAACGCGGTCGTACCGGTCGACATCGGTTCGGACCTTGCAAGCCCCGCTGCCGCATATGCCGCAAGCGCCACGGGAGGCGTCACGTCGGCCAGCACCCCGAAGTAAAAGACGAAAAAGTGCGTGGCAACCAATGGGACGTCGAATTCCATCAAGGCAGGGGCCGCGATCGAGGCGAGGATGATATATGTGGGCGTCGTCGGGATGCCCGCACCCATGATGATACAGGCGATGGCGACAAAGATCAGGCCAAAGAACAGCGCCATGCCGTTCTCGGACAGCAGGCCGGTGAAATCCAGACCGATGATCACGCCCGCCACATCATGCGCCAGTTGCACGACCGCGCCCGAAAACTTGAAGCCAAGGCCTGTCAGCGTGGTCATGCCCAGCAGGAAGCCGACACAGGCACAGGCGGCGCCGATCGCTAGCGCGAATTTCGCGCCATCCTCAAAGCCACGCACAAGGCGGGGCGGGGTCAGCACGGTCGAAGTGTCCATGTCCGTATTGCCCAAGGCGCGCATCACCAACGGCACATAGCTGAAAGCGATGGTCAGGATGATCCCCCAGAATGCGGCCAGAAACGGCGTGTACTGCATCAACAGCATCGCCACCATGACCCCCAGCGGGATGAACAGGTGCCACGATTTTTTCAGCACGGCACCGAACTGCGGGATCTTGTCCTTGGACAGACCTTCAAGGCCCAGTTTCTTGGCCTCAAGGTGCACCATCAACAGGATCGCAATGTAATGAAAACACGCCGGTACGATGGCGATCAGGATCAGCTCGTTATACGGAATGCCCAGCATTTCGGTCATGACAAAGGCCGAAGCCCCCATGATCGGCGGCGTGATCTGCCCCCCGCACGAGGCCGATGCCTCGACCGCGCCAGCAAAGCGGCCGGAGAACCCCGATTTCTTCATCAGCGGGATCGTGAACGCACCCGTGGTCACCGTGTTGGCAATGGGCGAGCCGGAGATCATTCCGAAAAAGCCCGAAGAAACCACCGAGACCTTGGCCGAGCCGCCTGACGCGCGCCCTGCGATGATGGTGGCCAGGTCGATGAACAGCTGCCCCAGCCCGCTCATCTGCGCCAGGATGCCGAACAGGACAAAGTGGAACACATAGGTCGCAACAACGCCGACCGCGACGCCGTATATGCCTTCGGTTCCGATGAATAGGTGATTGACGATGCGCGTGATCGAATAGCCGCGGTGGGCCAGAATGCCCGGCAGATAGGGCCCGACCAGCGCATAAAGCAGGCAGCCGATCCCGATCCAGGCCAGCATCGGCCCCATGGTGCGGCGCGTGGCCTCTAGTGTCATGATGATGGCGACGACGCCCATCATATAGACAGGTTCGGGCGGGCTGCCGACGTTGTCGATAAAGATGTGTTTGAAAAAGATGGTCAGATAGGCCGAAAACCCCGCACCAAAGGCGGCAAAGACCCAATCGCGCACGGCAACCTTGCCGGGGTCCGCGTTCTTGAGGTTGACCGGAAGCGTCAACGCGACCAGCGCCATCACCACCACGACAAACACGGTTTTCAACGTGCTGGGCGGCAGGGTCATGGCGATGTCGTACAGGATATACAGATAGAAGCCCGCAAAGATCACGGATTCAACCCAGAGTTTGGGCGTGGCAACCGCCCGTTTGCGCGGGAACACCAGAAAGATCAAACCCATCACAAAGCTCAGGTGGATCGTGCGGTGCATCACCTCATTCAGCAGGCCAAAGCCTGCAGTGTAGACGTGAAACAGCGACAGCGCGACCGATGCAATGGTGACCAGCATGGCGGTGGGGCCGACCAGATTGCGGAAATTCGATTCAGAATCGTATTCGCGTACCAGTGCCTCGACTTCGTCGGCGGACAATTCGCGGTCGCCGTCGGCCGCGGTGTGGGCGCCTGCGGATTTGGGATTGGTCTGTTGGGTCATTTCAGGATTTCCTCGTCGCACGGGGCAAGGGTAAGCGCCGCATGGCCCAGATCGGCCAATGGCAGATCGGTCCCGGCAATGTGTAGCGTGTTCTTGAATTCGGCTTGGATGCGGATGGGGATCGGGCCGGTCAAACGGTTCATGTCCAGAATGAACGTCCCGTTTTCGTGACGCCAGCCGGTTGCATCCATATCATTTGCGATGGACGGCAGGCCCGCGCCGTGGGCCATGAAAATCTCGGCGGTTTGTACAATCTGTCCGTTTTCAACGCGATAGAGATCGCGGACGGGGGTGCGCGAGACCGAGTGGATAAAGCTCAACTCGAACGTGGCCGGATCGCCCAAGAGCAGGCGCGCGATGTTGGCGCCCTTGCCACGCGTTTCGGTCAGGCACAGCCAGACGCCGCCCGTGTCGGCCTGAACCGGCAAGGGGGCGAACGGCAGGAAGAGGATGGCAGTCAAGGCCGCCACCCCCACGCTGCGCAGATAGCTGCGCAGAGGCATTATTGGGAAATGCCCTTTTCCGCGTAGTATTTAGCCGCACCGTCGTGCACCGGGATCGACACGCTTTCCAGCGCCTTGTCGATCGAGATCTGTTTGCCCATCGGGTGCACCTGACCCAAGGTCTCGGTGTTTTCGTACAGCGCCTTGGTCACGGCATAGATCAGGTCCTCGGGCACATCGGCATGTGTGGCCCAGATCGCACGCACGGCCAGTGTTTCGACGTCAGCGTCCACGCCTTTGTAGGCACCCGCCCCGATCACGGCATTTGCGTAATAGGGCTGTGTTTCCTGCAACTTGGCGATGGCCGGACCGTTCAGCGGAACGATGCGGATGTCGTGGCCGTTGGCCAGATCGGTGACCGAGGAGGTCGGCAGACCGGCTGTGATCAGCGAGGCATCGAGGTTGCCGTCTTTGATCTTGTCCACGGATTGCGAGAAAGACGAATAGTCTTCGGACACCTCTTCACGCGCGATGCCGTGGGCTTCCAGCAGATCGCCCAAGAGCTGCCACTGGCCCGAACCCGGCGAACCAGAGGAGATCGACTTGCCTTTCAAGTCTTCGAAGGTCTCGATGCCACTATCGGCACGCACGACCAGTTGCACAGTCTCGGGATAGAGCGCCCCGATGGCGCGCAGGTTCTCCAAGGGTGCCCCGTCGAACTGGCCAACGCCGCGCGAAGCAGCGTCAAGGATGTCTGCGGCGACGAAAGCCGATTCAATTTCGCCACGGCCCAGAAGCTGTGCGTTGGCGACCGAAGCGTTGCCAGTTTCCGCTGTGGCCGAAATCTTGGTGTCGGGTAACTCGGCTGTGTTCGAGATCAGCTGTGCCAGCATACCACCCAAGGGGTAGTAGGTGCCGCCCGTGCCGCCTGTGGCGATGCCGAAAAAGGTGCGTCCAGCCGCAAAGGTAGGGGTGACAAGTGTGGCCAACGTGGCCGCAGCGGTTGTGCCAAGGAAATGGCGACGAGAAATGGTCATGAAGGACCCTCCGTAAATCTGTTGCGATACCCCCGTTCCGCGCGTGGCCCAAGGCCCGCCGGTGACAGGGTGTAGATGCGAACCAACTTGACGAATGGTTTTTGCATGTCAATAAAGATTTTCAAATATGAAAGGATTGCCCGTGCCCAAATCCAGTACAAACCCCCTGTTCAGCCAGATTTGCGGCAATGGCCCGGTGCTTTTGAACGTCCCACATGCGGGGACTGATTTGCCGGGGGGATTGCGCGAATCCCTGCGCCTCGAAGCGTTGGACTTGCGCGATACGGACTGGCACATGAATCGCATAGCGCGGGACGTGCTGCCACAAGGGGGCAGCCTTTTGGCGGCAAAGGTGTCGCGCTATGCTGTCGACCTGAACCGCCCCGACGACGATATGCCCTTGTACCAGACGGCCACGACGGGGCTGATCTCGACCATAGATTTCGATGGGAAACCGCTGTACCGCGCGGGGCTGGAGCCGGATGTACAGATGCGTACGGCACGAGTTACGTCCTATTGGCGCCCCTATCACGCCGCCCTGAGCGCCGAGATCGCACGGATTCGCGCGTCGCATGGGTACTGTTTGTTGCTGGATCTCCACTCGATCCGCAGTCACGTGCCCCGTCTGTTCGAGGGACGGTTGCCGGATTTGAACCTTGGGACCAACTCGGGGGCCTCCTGTGCTGACGTACTTTCGGATGCGGCCTTTGCCGCTTTGCAGAAGACGGAGTTCAGCGCGGTCCGCAACGGCCGGTTCAAGGGGGGCTATATCACACGGCATTACGGTGCCCCCGCCCAGGGCGTGCACGCCCTGCAAATCGAGATCGCGCAGGATTGCTATATGCTGGAACGCAGCCCCTGGACCTATCTGCCCGAAAAGGCGGAGCGGTTGAAAGAGGCCTTGGCAGCGCTGGTGAACGCGATGGTCGCGTTCCAACCCCAAGAGGTGCAGGCATGAGCAACACGCAGATGACCGGCGCGCATTTTCGCCTTGCCCTGACACCGGAAGGCTGGCGGCGCAACTTGTCGGCGCGGTTTGCGGCGGATGGCACGATTTCAGAGCTGGTCGCAGACGGCAACCCGAACGGCTTGCCGGTGTTCGAGGCACCCGTGGTGCCGGGGATCACCGATCTGCACAGCCACGCCTTTCAATACGCCATGGCGGGCCTATCCGAGGTGCGGCGCAATCCGGTCGACAGCTTCTGGTCATGGCGCGACATCATGTACTTTTTTGCGTTGACCCTGTCGCCCGAAGACGTGCAGGCAATTGCGGCGCGGTTGTACCTGTCCCTGCTCAAGGGCGGATATACCGGAATCGTTGAATTTCACTACCTGCACAACGATCTTGACGGCACACCCTATGCGCGCCGCGAAGAACTGTCGCTGGCGATTTTCGAGGCGGCAGAGGCGACGGGGCTGGACCTGACGCACCTGCCGGTTTTCTACGCGCATTCCAACTTTGGCGGCTTGCCCCCCACAGACGGGCAGCGGCGGTTCATTCAGGACATCGACGGTTATGCTGCGATGCTTGACGCGTTGAAGACGCCGGCGGCGCAGGCGGGGCATACTCTGGGGATTGCACCTCATTCGTTGCGTGCCGCAACACCCGACGAGGTTGCGCGGCTGATGGCGCTGCGCGACGATCTGCTGCCGGGATGTCCGGTCCACATCCACGTGGCCGAGCAGATGAAAGAGGTCGAGGACGCACTGGCCTATAATGGGCGGCGTCCGGTCGAACAGCTGTTCGACATGGCGCCGGTGGACAACCGCTGGTGCCTGATCCACGCTACACATTTGAGCGATGACGAGGTGAAGCGGATTGCGAATTCGGGGGCGACCGTGGGTCTGTGCCCGATGACCGAGGCCAACCTGGGCGACGGTATATTCCGTGCAACGGACTATCTGGCCCAAGGCGGGGTATTCGGGATCGGGTCGGACTCCAACATCGCCACCTTCGCCGCACAAGAGTTACAGCAACTGGAATACAGCCAGCGTTTGCGCGATATGCAGCGCAACGTGCTGGCAGGTGCGGTCCAGCCTCATGTTGCGGCAAACCTGTGGTCCCGCGCGGCGCAGGGTGGTGCGCGCGCGGCAGGCCGCCCCGAACAGGGGATCGCGGTGGGCGGCATGGCCAGCTTTGTCACCCTGACCAGCCCCGAACCCGCTGCAATGGGGCCGGTGGCCGATACAGCGGCGCTGGATTTCCACATGTTCGCAGGGCGGGGGTTTCACGCAGGTGATGTCGTCGTGCGGGGGCGGCACGTGGTTCAGGGCGGACACCACACGCAAGAGGAGGCGATCCTTGCCGACTATGCAGCTGCGATGGGTCGCGTGTCCGAACGGTTGGCGGCCCGCAACAGCGACGGTCGCATGGGAAGCTGAGGGAAAAGCAGATGGCAAAGGACCCCGACTATCGCTCTAATTCCCTGCTGCGCGGGCTGAGTATTCTGGAGTGTTTTAACGACAGCAACCCCGAGATGACGCTGAGCGCAATTGCCGAAGCCATCGCGGTGACCAGTTCGGCCGCCTACCGTTTTGTTGTGACGCTGGAGCGTGAGGGCTATCTGACGCGCAAGGATAACCGTTATCGGTTGGCGCCGCGGGTGATGGACCTGGGCTATCGCTATTTGGCTTCGCTGGACGTCTATGACATTGCACGCCTGCCTGCGGACGCTTTGCGCAACGAGACGGGGTTTACCGTGCATGTATCGGTTCTGGAGGGTTGCGAGATCATCTATGTCTACCGCGCGCTGTCCGACCGCGCGATGGTGTCGAACGTGCCCATCGGGTCGCGGTTGCCTGCCTTTTCGACCACGATGGGGCGGCTGCTGCTGAGCGATCTGCCCGAGGACGAACTGGATCGGCGGTTTGCCGATTACACGTTTGCGCCGATCAGTGCGAGCGCGCCTGCTTCGCTTGAGGATCTCAAGCCGCTGCTGTTGAAAGACCGCGCCCGCGGCTACGTGGCGCATCGGTCGCATCTGGCGACGGGCACTGTCTCAATCGCCGCACCGCTCGTGTCACGGCACGGGCACTACGTGGGGGCGATGAACCTGTCGGGACATGAATCCCAGTTGCAGATCACCCCGGAACTGATCCAGCGGGTGCAGGACGTTGCGGCCAACATTTCGGAAATGCTGTAAAGATAGGTCCCGTCCGCATCAGCGCATATTGATCTGCGACTATTGTCGGACCATCGGAGACCGCTTTGCAGCGCGCCATCCCGCCGGGCCCACGCCGAACTGCCCCTGAAACTGTCTGGAAAAATGACTGCGGTTGGTAAAGCCTGTGGCCTCCGCAACCGCCTCGATGGAAAGGCTGGACTGTCGCAACAGCTCAGCTGCCTTGGACAGGCGCAGTGCCCTGGAAAACCGCATGGGGCTTTTGCCCAGGTGTGCCTTGCACAGCCGATCCAGGTGGCGCACGCTGACCCCGCACAACATCGCCAGGTCCTCAAGCGTCAGCGGGTCCGCGATGTGGCTGTTCACCAGGTTGACCAGGGCCACCAGCGCCGGATGATGCAAATCGTATTGCAGTTCGGGGCTGAGCTGTTGGGCGGCTTCGGCCTGTCGCACGCCGGTGTGGATGAACCAGTCACTGACAGCCCGCGCCAGCGCGGCACCGTGATCGGAGGTGATCAGCCCGTGCATCATGTCCAGCGGTGCCATGCCGCCCGCACAAGTGTACCTGTCCCGGTCGATCACGAACAGGCGACGTTCGATCAGCGCCTCGGGATAGGACTCGCGCATCGCGTCAAGGTGGGCCCAGTGCACCGTAAACCGTCGGTCGCCCATGACGCCCGCTTTTGAAAGCACCGCCGCGCCACCGGAAATACCGCCAAGGGGCACGCCCCTGCGATCCAACCTGCGCAACCATGACAGCGTGCGCGGATCGTCAAAACGCAGCGGGTCACCGCCTGCGACAACAAACAGAATGTCGAACCTGTCCGGGCTCTCATCCAGCGATTGCGTCTCGAACGCGCCCAGCACCGAACTGCGCATCCAGCCACCTGCCAGCGACACGAACGCCAGCTCGTACAGTATCCTGTCGCTCAGCAGATTTGCCGCCCGCAAAGGTTCGATGGCGGATGTCACGGACATCAGCGCGAATCCCGGCGTCAGCAGAAATCCAATCTTTTTCAGCGCGATTTCAGGGTCTGAGGCCAAGGTGAGCACTCCTGCATTGGGGTATGTCCTTTTCTGACACAAAAGAGGCCAAAAAAGAAACAGCTGAAGGCGGCTTTCCTGTCAGAATTGTGCCAGCCAAGGAGTAGATCCATGAAATTTTCCGCCCTGCGCGTGGTGAAAGAGGCCCTGACGGGACACAAGGGTTGGAAACCGCTGTGGCGGAACCCCCAACCACAACCTGATTATGACATTGTCATCGTCGGCGGCGGCGGGCACGGCCTGGCCACCGCCTATTACCTTGCCAAGACGTTTGGAAAGGCACGGATCGCCGTTCTGGAAAAGGGCTGGATTGGGTCCGGCAACGTCGGGCGCAACACCACGATTGTGCGGTCGAATTACCTGCTGCCCGGCAATCAGCCGTTCTACGAGTTTTCGATGAAGCTCTGGGAAGGGCTGGAACAGGAGCTGAACTTTAACGCGATGGTGTCACAGCGCGGGATCATCAACCTGTTCCACACCGATGCACAGCGCGATGCGTTCCGCCGTCGTGGCAACGCGATGCACCTGTCCGGCGCAGACGCGGTCCTGCTGAATCGTGACGCTCTGCGCCAAAAGGTGCCCTTTCTGAATTATGACAACGCGCGCTTTCCGATCAAGGGCGGCCTGTGGCAACCCCGCGCCGGCACTGCGCGCCACGATGGTGTCGCCTGGGGCTATGCGCGGGGGGCGGACATGCTCGGCGTGGACATCATCCAGAATTGCGAGGTCACGGGTTTCCGCATCGACGCCGGCCGGGTGCGCGGTGTCGAAACCACGCGCGGCTACATCGGTGCCGCCAAGGTCGGCGTGGCCGTGGCCGGATCGTCCAGCCGGGTGATGGCAATGGCCGGTCAGCGCCTGCCGATAGAAAGCCATGTGCTTCAGGCCTTTGTCTCCGAAGGGCTGAAACCGGTCATTTCCGGCGTCATCACCTTTGGCGCGGGGCATTTCTATATCAGCCAGTCCGACAAGGGCGGGCTGGTCTTTGGCGGCGACGTCGACGGCTATAACTCTTATGCGCAGCGCGGCAACCTGCCCGTGGTCGAGGATGTGGCCCAGGGCGGCATGGCCCTGATGCCGATGATCGGGCGCGCACGGCTGTTGCGCAGCTGGGGCGGTATTGTCGATATGTCGATGGACGGCTCGCCCATCATCGACCGCACTGCAATCGACGGGCTCTATCTGAACGGGGGCTGGTGCTATGGCGGGTTCAAGGCAACCCCTGCCTCCGGTTTCGCATTTGCGCACCTGCTGGCCACCGACCGCCCCCATGAAACGGCCACGGCCTATCGGTTGGACCGGTTCGCAACCGGTCACGTCATTGATGAACGCGGCACCGGTGCGCAGCCGAACCTGCACTGAGGTTAAAGACATGTTGATCCCCCATCCCCTGCTGGGCCTGCGCGACGCCGAAGAATTTGTGTATCTTGGCGATGCCAGCCTGATGCAGCGCCCGGACCCCGACAGCCCGACAGCCCTGACCGATTTTTGCGACTACGTGTTCCTGCGTGACAATCCCGCGGGTGTGCACCGCGAACTCTGGTTTCACGAACAAGGCGACCGTTCGTGGCTGGTGGTGACACGTAACACGTTGACCCATGAAATTTTGGGGGCCGAACTGGCGACAGACGCCGCACGGCCCACTGTGACACAGGAGCCATCGGCATGACCCGTATCAGAGGCGGTCTGATCGACCGCGGCACCTCGCTTTCCTTTACCTTCGACGGCAAGACCTATTCCGGTCACCCAGGCGATACGCTTGCATCGGCGCTTCTGGCCAATGGCGTCCGGCTGATGGGCCGCAGCTTTAAATATCACCGACCACGGGGGGTGTTTGCGGCGGGGTCGGAGGAGCCCAATGCCATGGTTGAGTTGCGCGAAGGGGCGCGCCGCGAGCCCAACACCCGCGCTACCGTCGCCGAGCTTTATGAGGGGCTGGTTGCCAAAAGCCAGAACCGGGTGGGACCGTTGTCCTGCGATGTGCTTGCGGTGAATGACGTGCTGTCCCCCTTCTTTGCGGCTGGGTTCTATTACAAGACATTCATGTGGCCGCGCGCCTTTTGGGAAAAGCTTTATGAGCCGGTGATCCGGCGGGCGGCCGGTTTGGGGCAGCTGTCGATGCAGGCTGACCCCGACGATTATGACAGTGGGTTCCTGCATTGCGATCTGCTGGTGATTGGCGGCGGCGCGGCGGGGCTGGCGGCGGCGCTGACCACCGGTCGTGCAGGGGCGCGGGTGGTTCTGGCGGACGAGGATTTTCGCCTTGGCGGCAGGCTCTTGTCCGAGCGGGACCCCTTGGGTGGCATCCCTGCCGTCGACTGGATTGCCGGGCTCGAGGCCGAATTGGACAGCCTGCCCAATGTGCGCATTCTGCGCCGGACGACCGTTTTTGGCGCCTATGATCATGGCATTTACGGCGCTGTTGCACGGGTGGCGGACCATCTGAAAACGCCGGGGGCGCAGGTGCGTCAGTCCCTGTGGCGCATCACCGCGAAACGCACCGTTCTGGCAGCAGGAGCCACTGAACGCCACATTCCCTTCGCCGACAATGACCGGCCGGGTATCATGCTGGCGGGGGCGATGCGCAGCTATGCGAACCGCTGGGCCGTGACACCGCAAGCGCATGCTGCTGATCCGGTGGCAATCTTCACCAACAACGACGACGGCCACCGCACCGCGCTGGACCTGATGGCGCAGGAAGTGCCGGTTCTGGGGGTCATCGATACCCGCAGCGATGCGCCGAAGCTGGGCGATTATACGCTCTTCCCGGATGCCACGGTGACAGGATCAAAAGGGCGTCTGGGCCTGACACAGATCCAGATCACCCGTGCGGGGCAATCGACCTGGGTGGACTGTGCGGCGCTGGGTGTGTCAGGCGGCTGGAACCCGAATGTGCATCTTGCTTCGCACCATCGGGGCCGGCCTGTCTGGGATGCCGCAACGCAAAGCTTTCTGCCCGGTCCGGGTGGGCCGGAGGGGATGCACGTGGCAGGTGCCGCTGCGGGGCGGGGCCAGACGGGCCTTGCTCTGGCGGATGGGGCCAAAGCGGCGGTGGCGGCGCTTGCGCAGATCGGCATGTCCGCAAGCTTGCCAGAGCTGCCTGCACCCGAGGCGACTGCGGACACCCTGACCCCATGCTGGCACGTTCCCTCAAAAAAACGCGCCTGGGTTGATTTCCAGAACGACGTGACCGTCAAGGACATCGCGCTGGCACATCAGGAGAACATGCGCCCTGTCGAGCATCTGAAACGCTGGACGACACTTGGCATGGCGACCGATCAGGGCAAGACCGCCAACGTGACCGCGCTGGCCGTAATGGCCGAACTGAGCGGAAAGTCCATTCCCGAAACCGGCACAACGATTTTCCGGCCTCCCTATACCGGCGTTGCGATTTCCGCGCTTGGCGGCGGGGACAGCGGTGACAGCTTCCGCCCCCGCAGGCTGACGCCCACACACAGCTGGGCCGCGACCCGTGGTGCCGTCTTTACCGAAGTCGGTGCATGGATGCGGGCGCAATATTATCCGCAAACCGGCGAAACCCACTGGCGTCAGACCGTCGACCGCGAGGCAAAAGCCGTGCGTGCTGGTGTGGGGCTGTGTGATGTCACAACACTGGGCAAGATCGACGTGCAGGGTGCGGATGCCACCACGTTTCTGAACCGTGTCTATGCCAACATGATGGGCACGCTCAGGGTCGGACGCGTCCGCTATGGCCTGATGCTGCGCGAGGATGGGTTCCTCTACGATGACGGTACCTGTGCGCGTCTGGCCGAGGATCACTACGTGGTGACCACCACCACGGGCAATGCGGGGCTGGTGTACCGTAACCTGGAATTCGCGCGCCAATGCCTGTGGCCCGAACTGGACGTGCATCTGATTTCCACAACCGACGCATGGGCGCAGATCGCCGTCGCTGGCCCCAATGCGCGCAGCTTGTTGTCACGCATCGTCGACGACTTCGACCTGTCCAACGATGCGTTCCCCTTCATGGCGTGCAGCACGCTGACGATTTGCAACGGGCTGCGCGCGCGCCTGTTCCGCATCTCCTTCTCGGGCGAACTGGCCTATGAACTGGCGGTGCCTGCCCGCTACGGCAATGCCGTCATGCAACGGCTGGCCGAGCAGGGCGCGGATCTGGGTGTGACACCCTACGGGATCGAGGCACTTTCGGTGCTGCGCATCGAAAAGGGCCACGCCGCCGGGGCGGAGCTGAACGGGCAAACCACCGCCGATATGAGCGGCCTGGGCATGATGGTGTCCCGGAAAAAGGATTCCATCGGCGTGGTCATGTCCCGCCGCGACGGGCTGGCACAGGACAGCCGGCGCATGGTCGGGCTGCAACCTGTCGAGCCAACGCATACGGTGACGCCGGGCGCACATCTGTTTGCGCAAGGCGATCCGCAGGACATGGCGCACGATCAGGGCTGGATCACGTCTGCATGTTATTCGCCCCACGTAGGCAGTTCGATCGGGCTGGGATTTCTACTGCAGGGTGACAACCGCATGGGCGAAATCGTGATCGCCGCCAACCCGCTGGCCGGCGAGACAACCCAGTTACGCATCGTGCCCAGCCATTTTGTCGACCCCGAAGGAGAGCGTCTTCGTGCCTGACCTTACCCCTCTGACCGCGCTTGGCCATGACCAGCCTCAAAGCGTGACTTATGGCAACCTCACCATGGGTGACTGCCCGGATCTGGCGCTGGCATCGCTGGCACTGCGCCGCGATGCCCCCGTGCCATTGCCGTTCGGGCTGGACCTGCCGGGACCTGGTGGATACGTCGCCAGCGCCGAGGTTGCCGCGATCTGGACCGGCCCGCGCCAGTGGATGATCGAAGCGAAAGCCAAGGGCTGCACCGATTTTGCCGCTCAGGTCAAAGCCCAGGCTCCGGACGCCATCGTCACCGAGCAGACGGACGGCTGGGCCGCTTTCGACATCACCTCGCCGGATGGGGCGGCCATCGGCAGGTTGCTGGAAAAGCTGGTCAACATCGATCCCGGCACGGTTTCACCCGGCACGGCCAGCCGCACCAGCCTGCACCATATGAACGTGTTGCTGGTCCGCCCTGATCCGTGCTGTTTGCGGATCTGGGTGGGGCGATCGTTTGCGGGGTCGCTCTGGCACGCGGTGATTGGGGCCGCTGGTCGGCAAGCGGCTTAGGATTTCACCGGACCACTGACACGCTTCACGAACACCCGCACGTTTCGTTGACACCCCGATGACATGCCCTGCGCGGGCCGAAAAACACGACAGGATCGCAGAATGAAATATTGTCTTACTGTTACATGCCAATCCCGCCGCGGGATCGTTGCTGCCATCTCGACGTTCCTGGCTGAATTTGGCTGCAATATCATCGACAGTTCGCAATTCGACGACATGGAGACCAACCGATTTTTCATGCGCGTCAGCTTTGTCTCCGAAGCCGACGCAGACTGGCAGACGCTGTATGATGCTTTTGACGCGATTGCAGAAAAATTCGACATGCAGTTCGATTTTCACGATGAAGCCATCAGGATGAAGGTGGTGATCATGGTGTCGCGCTTTGGCCACTGTCTGAACGATTTGCTGTACCGCTGGCGCATCGGGGCGCTGCCCATCGACATCGTTGCGGTGATCTCGAACCACACCGACTATCAAAAGGTTGTGGTCAACCACGACATCCCCTTTCACCACATCAAGGTGACGCCCGAGAACAAGCCCGACGCCGAGGCGCGGATCATGGAAGTGGTCGAGGATGTCGATGCCGAACTGGTCATTCTGGCGCGCTACATGCAGATTCTTTCGGATGACATGTGCCAGAAGATGTCGGGCCGGATCATCAACATCCACCATTCGTTCCTGCCGTCCTTTAAGGGCGCGAACCCCTACAAGCAGGCGTTTGAACGGGGCGTGAAGCTGATCGGGGCGACCTCGCATTACGTGACCGCCGATCTGGATGAGGGGCCGATCATCGAACAGGATGTCGTGCGTATCACCCATGCTCAAAGTGCGAATGACTATGTGTCGCTGGGCCGCGATGTGGAAAGTCGGGTTCTGGCCCGCGCCATTCACGCACACGCCCATCAACGGGTGTTTCTGAACGGTACCAAATCGGTGGTCTTCCCCGCATCGCCCGGCTCTTATTCTTCCAGGTTGATGGGTTGAACCGGCCAGCGCTGGCAAAATCGATTGCGTGCAAAGATGTGCCTGGCAATGAGGCCCAACTATATTGTGCCGGATCAGGCAGGAACTACAGATCACCCTCGGACGACGGCTCCACTTCACTTTCGAGGATGAGCCGCTCTGGCGTTGTCAGGTTATTATGTCGCAGCGCAACGAAGATTTGCGTCTTGATCGTGGACGGAGAGCAAACGCTGCGCCTGGGGTCCGGATTTGAAACGCCCATAATCTGTTCTCTTCGTCAGGGGCCTCAAGGCGACGCCTCGGATCATTCGTTCTACCTTTTGTGGGAAAATTGATGGACGCTTGGGCAAAGGTCGCGGACGGCAAAACCATAGGCATTTCTGCATCTCAAAAGGTATCGCGCCTTAGCAGTCTCTATCGGGTACCAACCGTGGATTATGGTTATTGGTCTTCAGAAAAGTGAAAGCAGGCTTTGGGTTTTTTCGGATCCGGAGTTTGGGGCAAAGGGGGTCGGCGGAATGCCGAACAAACCCGGCCATCCCGTGTTGGAAACCCCTCGAACCAATCTCCAATCCGCGCGTGGCTTCCACGCGCTTCCAATTCCGGAGATCACTCATGGCCAAGTCCAAAAAGCCAAAATTTGACGTTGCGGCGTCGATCACCAATGAACTTATCGAGATTATCGATCGGGGCGTACTGCCCTGGCGCAAGCCCTGGCAGGTTGGGAGTAGTGCAGTGCCACTACGGCACGGCGGCGAGCCTTATCAAGGCATCAACAATTTCTTGCTGACCATGCGCACCATGGTGGCTGGATACACGTCGCCTTACTGGATGACCTTGCGACAAGCCAATGAACTGGATGCCAAGATCATCAAGGGATCTAAGTCGTCGGTTGTTGTCTATTACGGCACCGCTGAACGTGACCGCAACGAAGATGCATCTGAAGCCGACACGAACGACCCCAAGTCCATCCCCTTCATGAAATCCTACCGCGTGTTCAACGCGGATCAGATCGAGGGATTGGATGCGCGTTTTCATCCCGCGCCCCCGGACGTGCTGGATTACCCGGAGCGCGCACCAATCCCCCACATGCAGGCCTTCTTTGAGGCCATCGGTGCGACGGTCAGCTTTTCAGGACGGGAGGCCTGTTATGTCCCGACGCTTGACAAGATCTACATGCCCCCAATTGAGCTTTTCGAAGATCCGCGGAATTTCTACGCGGTCTGGGGGCATGAGTTGGGTCACTGGACAAAACCCCGCCATCGGCTCAACCGCAGTTACGGTGATGCGCGGTTCGGGAACACGGCCTACGCGCGCGAGGAGATTGTGGCCGAGCTTTGTACGGTATTCCTCGGCCAGAAGCTGGGCTTCTCCGCGCATACGTTGGAGCTGAACGCGGCCTATCTCGACAATTGGATCCGCGTGCTGCGCTCCGACAAGCGGGCGATTTTCAAGCATGCAGCCGATGCCCAGAAGGCCTGTGACTATCTCATTGCCGCATCGGAGGCGGGGCAGGGGGCTGAAGCTGCGTAGAAGGTGCTTCATAGTCCGCAGGATGTTCGGATTCGGCAGGTGCTTTGAAAGAAAAAGAAGGCCTTTGGTTTTGTGGTTTCAACGTATTTTGAAAGGACAGACCCATGAGCCATCCCGAGCCCGCCGAACCGACCCAACCAGACGCCACAATCATTTGTGCGCAGAACGACGCTTTTCGCAGGTTCGCTTGCCTTGGCATTGCTCCGGATCAACCAATCCAGGGCCGGATGCATGTCACCCAGTCCCTGGTGGCGGCGGGTGATGATTTCATGGCCGAGGCAGTGAAGGCCACGGGGGAGTTCGACAGCTTCGAGCCAGAGAACGATCCCGAAGGTTGGCATGACTTTGGGTCGGTCACGATCCGCGGTGAGACAGTGTTCTGGAAACTCGATCTCTACGAGGCTGACTCAGATTTCCGCTATGCGGCGGAGACACCCGACAATCCCCAGACCACCATGCTTGTGTTGACCATCATGATGGCGCGCGACTGGTAAGGCACCATCTACTTTTGACACGAGATCGGCCCGCTGACCCCTCAAAGGGAAAGTGGGCCTTTTGTCTGTTTAGCCCTCGGACACGGGGGTTGGTGATGCTGTCCCGGTGGGACGGCGCAGAACTCAGAAAAAGGATATCTCATGACACAAGCTCTCAAACCTGTTTCCGTCGCCATCGGCGATCTTGTCGCTCATCCTGCCAATGTGCGGAGCAGATCGCCCGAGGAATATGCCCCCGAGAACATCGCACATCTCAAAGCCAGCATCGCTGTACTGGGCATCATCCAGCCACTTCTGGTCCAAAAGATCGGTGGCAAGTTCGGGGTGCTGGCAGGCGGTCGTCGCCACGCGGCACTGAACGAGTTGGTTGCGGACAAGACCGCCAAGGGCTTCACCGTCAAAACGAAAGTCGACTGTCGCCTTGTGCCGGAGAATTGCGACGTAACCACGGCCCTCTCCCTGGCCGAGAACATCACCCAGGCGCCGATGAACGCGATCGACGAATTCGAGGCCTTCGCCCGGATGATGGAAGTCGACGGCCAGACGCCCGAGACGATCGCCAAGACCTTCGGCACGACGATTGCCGCCGTCAAAGGCCGGTTGCGCTACGGCCTGATCCACCCCGACATCCGCGCCGCGGCCCGGGCCAAGACGATCACGCTCGATACGATGAAGGCCTTTGCCGAGCACCCGAGCCAGGAGGTGCAGCGCGAGGTCCATGAGGCGCTCACGAAAGACGGCGGATATCTGCAGGCCTACACCGTCCGACAGGCGCTCAAGTCCCGAGGTGTGCAGGTCAGCGATGATATCGGGGCTTTTGTGCGCGAAGACTATGAGGCACGCGGCGGCGCTGTCGCGGCTGATCTTCTGGAGGAGCATTCCGTGCTCGAGGATGCGGTGCTGGTCGAGACCATCCTGCTCGAGAAGCTCGGTGCCGCCGCTGAGGAGGCCCGTATGAGGCTGGGCTTTGCCTGGGCAGATGCGGTGGTGCGCTACGATTACGCGACCATGGCCGACTGCGGCCGCGTCTATCCCGGCCAGATCGAACCTGATGAGGCCGCCCAGAAGCGCGTGGATGAGATCACCGCCGAGCTTGAGAGGTTGCAGCTCGAGATGGAGGACGAGGCGCTCGAAGACGACGTCTACAACGCCCTTTACGAGCGCGTGGACACCTTGGAAGAGGAAGCCCGCGACCTGCAGGAGGCGTATAGCGCAGAGGACCTCGCCCGCGCTGGTGTCATCGCGTCGTGGCAGGGCGGGCAGGTGACGCTCCATGTTGGCCTCGTCCGCCCGGAGGACACCGTGAATGAGGAGGGCGCGCGCGGCTCCTCGAGCAACCAGACAGGGGAGGAGGCCCCCGATGCCGGAGAAATCACCTACCCGGCCTCTCTGGCCGAGGACCTCAAGACCGAGCGGGCCATGGCGCTCGGGGCCGCGATGGCGCTGCATCCGGAGGCCACGCTCGATCTGACCCTCTTCAAGCTGGTGAGCGACGTCCTTGGCAGCGGCATGAGCGTCACGCAGGCGATCAAGCTCGACGCTCGCAAGGAATATCGCAGCCACGCCAAGATGGACGAGATCGACGGCACCTCGCTTGAGCAGGCGGCGGTGGCGCATGATGCGCTTGACCTCTCGTGGCTCGATGACACCCGTGCGCCCGCCGATCAGTTCACGGCGTTTCGCGCGCTCGATGTGGGAGAGAAGGCCAAACTCGTCGCCTATGCGACGGCCAGCACCACGCAGTCCTGTTTTGCCCGGGACCGGCAGCGTGACAGCCTGATCTATGAGTTCGAGATCGAGATCATGCCCGACATTCGCGCTCATTGGAGGCCGAACGCGGCGCTGTTCAATCGTTTCAAGAAGGCTTGGCTCCTGAAGATCCTCGGCGAGGATCTGGGTCTCGCTCAGGAAACGGTGACGCTGGCCTCTTCGAGCAAGAAGGAGATCGTCGCCTTCTGCGACAAGCTCTTCGCCGAGCCTTTCGCCACGCTCACGGACGCGCAGCGCGCCGCCGTGGCCGCCTGGTGCCCGCCGATGATGCAGACCGCCGGTGTTGCCTGTGATGAGGCAGCACCCATTGCAAAGACCCCGGAACCTGACGGCGAGGTCGCGAAAGCGGCCTGAGCCTTCACGCGATCCGCGCGAGCCATGCCGCCCGCGCGGGTCGCCCCTCCCATACCCAACGGAAAGACATCCCTATGGCTATTCTCAAGTTCTCTGCCTCCGCCGTTGCGGCGCAGATCGCCCATGCGCGCGCCTGCAAGACCTTCCTGCCCAACTGGAACGGGCCCGCCCTGATCCTGATCGTCGGCAATGGCGTCCATCTGCGCTCGAACGGCATCGACGGCACGACCACCCGTATCGTCACCACCGAGCAAGCCGATCCTTCCTTCGCCTTTGCCGACGGCATGAACCCGTTTCGCGACACCGACTGGATGGCGCAGCGCCGCATGGCGTTTCGCGATCTGACCGGTCAGTTCTACACCGATATCCTCGATGATGTGCAGGTCCTCATCGACCGGGGACGGGGGGCCATCCGGCTCGCCACCGATGGTCACAGCATCCGCGTCTTCGTGCACCGGGCCTCGGACTATCTCATCGGCGGAACCTACGAGGTGCACTCAGGGCTTGGCGGCACCTTCCGGGCCATCCTCAAGGATGCCTGCGACACCTTCGCGATCGTGCAGAACTGCGGCAATTGCGAGGATTTCGACGCGATGCAGCCCTACCGCGTGCCGCTCGATGCGCTGATGGAAATCGATGACCGGAGGGCGGCGTGATGGGTTGGCTCTTTTATACCGATCGCCGCGTCCAGACCTATGCGGATGAGAAAGCGGAGATCACCCGGCTCTGCACCTCTCATGGCGACACGCGCAATACCGAACTGGTCAAAGCCTGCAAGGTCGGTTCGACTTGGTACGCGGCGGCAAAGGTCACCAATCTCGACGGCACCCCGGTCGAGGACGTGACTTATGTCACTGATCCTGGCGGCTCGATCACCTTCGCAGCTGTGTTCCTCACCGCCTACGACAATGGCTGTTGGGGCTACAAGGACATGGAGGAAAGCGCTGGCCCAAACGTGTCCCGCGCGCCCCTTGCGCTGATCGAGCTTCTCTCCGACCTGAAAGACCCGGACAGCTATGCCCAGGACTGGCGGCAACGCTGCCGAGACTGGGCTGCAATCCCGGACTACGAGGAAGGCGACAAGTTCAAGCTTGCCGCGCCCGTAACCTTGAGTGATGGCAGCACCTGCCAGATCGTCACCGCGACGCACTACAGGCGGGGCCGGCAGAAACGCCGTTGCTACCGTATCGAGGAGACGGGCGGTCTCGTGCGGCTTTCGAAAGCCTCGCTTGCGGGTTCGAAGCTGCTCAGCTCCGCGAAGGATGCGGCCAGCCCAGTGCTCGCGGAGTTCTTCGCCGAGCAGGGGACCTGCAAAGCTTCCGAGGCTTGATTCAATGCGACGTATTCGTATATACATACGTATATGCCAAGGAGGATGAAATGATCGAAGCCAAAATCCGTAAAGTTGGCAATTCTGCTGTTATGACGCTCAACGCCGAAATGCTTGCCCTGCTTGATGCCAAGGAGGGCGACACGCTCTATGCGGTGCGCACTGACGACGGCGGGCTGAAACTGATGACGGAAAACCCCGAACTTCAGGCAGCACTTGCCGCAGCCGAGGTCGTTATGGATGAAAACCGCGACCTGCTTCAGGCGCTTGCATGACCGCATGGGTCTGGGTGCCTTTACCCGCCTTACATGTCATCCATGACCGCCAGATTGCCCGGCACGGTGGTGCGCCCGGTACCCGTGATCCTGCACTTTTGGATGCCGCCTGTGCGCGCCCGCTAAATCAGGCGGTCTATGCCGATCCCGATGCTTATTCGCTCGCCGCAGCTTATGCATTCGGTATCGCCAAAGCCCATGCTTTTGTAGATGGTAACAAGCGCACCGCTTTCGTGGCCGCATTCACATTCCTGCGGCTCAACGGGATTGCCATCCGCCCTGATCCCGTCGTTGGCGTCCAAATGATGGAAGACTTGGCGTCAGATCAGGTGAATGAAGAAAAATTCGCAGTGTGGTTGCGTTCTCTTCGCTCCGAGTGACCCGCCACATGCCCTCACTCGATGCCTTTTTGCACGCTGTAGTGAGGGCTTTAACACTCACCACAATGGGACATTGCGATGCCGTTGGGAGGGGCATCCACGCCATCAACAAAGACATGGGCGAGCCAAATGAACATTTTTGGAATCAAGATGGCTGTTGACGCCGGACTGTCCGTCGATTGATCGAACGAAGGCTATCTCGTCCATTAGGATCGATTGGGCCAATACTTCATTACATTTCTTCCGAACGGCAGCACCATCGGGCTGACCGACCGGAGCGGCCAACGCTTGAACGGGCCGGAGTTGGATTTTTTCATTTCCGATGCGGCGCAAGGTGAAACCGCAGCGAAGGAAGGCAGGGCGGAAACGGGCCGTCCTTCCATCGATCCGAGCGTCGTGACGGGTTGATGGGCAGGCGGAAAGTGAAAAGAAGGCTTTTTGTTTTGTGATCTCAAGAGGGGTCAAAAAACCAATCCCGTGTGCGCTGGCAAGAGGCCGGGCACCGGCAACCTCACAAAGGAAATGAGCCATGTTTGCAGGAATTCTCACAAAAAACACCGATACCGCAGCAGCCGTGTTTTCCGGAACGATTCACAGCACGAAGTTCGATATCGCGATCCATCTCGAAACTCGCACGAAAATGTCGGACCGCAGCCCGGACTTTGATGTCACGGCAGTCAACACTTCAGGCCGCAAGGTACGCATCGGCACAGCTTGGAGCGAGATAGGCAACGCATCCGGCAATCCCTATATTTCGATGCAGATTGATGTCGGCCTCGGCGCGTTCCGTGTCAACGCTGTACAGACTCAGGAAGCAAGTAAGGCCAAGAGTGGCGGATTTGAGATCATTCCTCTGGTCTCGAACGGGATCATGAGATCGGGTTCAATCTCGGGTGAATTGACAACAATGGATGCCGACAACGCCTTCGCGGGTTACATCGCCAACATGATGTTCGATCTCGACTTCATGCTGATCGCAAACGGGTACAAGACCGAAGAAACTCACCCGGATTACCGGATCGAGGTCAGCTCTCCGCGCGGCATACCAATCCGTGTGGGTTCGGCGTGGATGGCGAAAAGCAACCGGACGGGCAACGATTATCTGTCGCTGCTGATCAATACGCCTGATGGCGATCTACGGGTGAACGCGGTGCAAAACGAAGAACAGCGTGGAGGCAAAACCTTCTCGATCATTCCGTTTGTCGAGAGTGGTCATCGGCAGCCAGACGCAAGCGGCGGATTGTCATTGGCTGCTTGATAGGTCCAACATTTTCCACTGATAGAGCAGGGGACCGCGGCAACGCGGCTCCCTTTTTACGTCTGTTCGAATTTGAAGCTGGAAAAGCGCTCGACATCGCTAAATCGCGATCAAATATCCATTTGACGCATTTGCGCGATCCATCTAATCCTCTTTTCAAACTGTTGGGGTGCCCTTTCCCGGGCTGAGATGCACACGCTGCGAACCCATTGAACCTGAACCGGTTAGGACCGGCGGAGGGAACAGCTTGTGGACCTCGCGTCCATTTGGGCCGTACCTATTTTGCCATCCTGACCCCTGAAACGAGGGGCATGACTTGGTAACCAAATCGCCGACACTGGCAGTTCTTGACACAGGCGGACGTGCCAATGGATACATCCGCACAAACTATCTAGTTCTTGCGAATGGCATGCTCGCCTTCTCAGCAGCGGGCGTGAACACGCGCAATACCTATGGCAAAGTAAGTTCGTTTTCCTCTGTCATAGCGACATATCTTACTCGGCGACTGGCGCAGGCCAACACGGTTGGGCACGCTCTTGGATGGTGGCATCAAGCGGCCCTCCAAACAGAATCGAGACTTCTCGGCCAAGACGGCGGTCCCGTGCGCCACATTCACACGCCTGCATGAGCAATCCCTACACGATAATCGGGGGTGGCGTGTGCGGTCTGGCAATTGCAGCCGAGATGTCATCGCGGGGCGCGCCGGTCACGGTGATTGATCCCAATGGTGCGCCGGGAGATCATGCCTGTTCCTGGTGGGCTGGGGGTATGCTGGCACCCGATTGCGAAGGCGTGCTTGCCGATCCCGAAGTCGTGCGCCAGGGCCGTAAAGCTGCAGCATGGTGGAAAAGTCATGGTGGCACCGTCCACCACGAAGGTACAATTGTGGTCGCTTTGGCCCGCGATCAAGGTGATCTTGCAACCTTCGCGCGACGTGCACCAAGCGCGCAGGCCCTCTCCAAAACACAGATAGAGGCATATGAGCCGCATCTTGCGGAAAGACATTCCAGGGCGCTGTTCCTGGCAGAGGAAGGGCATCTTGATCCTCGCTCAACTCTCGCGGGATTGTATGAGCGACTGGGTCAAAGGGGCGTGCGCTTTGGTGGAGACGTTGCCGGTCAGTTGATTGATTGCCGAGGCCTCGCAGCGCGTGACGCACTCACCGATCTGCGGGGTGTGAAGGGTGAGATGCTCATCGTGCGCTGCCCTGACGTTACACTTTCGCGCCCCGTCCGACTGCTCCATCCCCGGTTCCCTCTCTATATCGTACCGCGCGGTGACGGTCTTTTCATGCTGGGGGCCACCCAGCTTGAAACCAGCGAACGCGGGCCCGCGAGGCTCCGGTCGGTCATGGAACTGATGAATGCGGCCTATGCACTGCACCCTGCGTTTGGCGAGGCGGAATTGTTGGAGGTCGGCGTAGATGCGCGACCTGCCTTTCCCGACAACCAACCGCGTATACGACGGATTGGCGACCGCATTTATGTCAACGGCCTGTTTCGGCATGGATTTCTGCTGGCACCTGCATTGGCGCAGATGACCGCGGATCTATTGCTGGACGGCAAGATACCGGAGGTTTGGTATGAAGATCATCGTGAACGGTGAACCGATTGAAACCGAGACACCGACACTGGAAGCGTTGTTGGTAAAACTTGGGAAGGGGGACGCCAAGGTTGCCACCTCTCTCAATGAGACATTTGTCCCGAATACGCGACGCGCAGAACAATGCCTGAAAGACGGGGACCGGGTCGAGATCGTCGCGCCCCGGCAAGGAGGATAGAATGCCCGACTTCTATGGCACCGAGGTGGCGTCCCGGCTGATGTTGGGGACCGCGCAATACCCCTCCCCAAGCGTCCTGGCCGAAGCCTTTCGCGCCTCTGCGGCAGGGATCGCAACAGTATCCGTCCGCCGAGAGGCGGGGGGCGAACAGGCCGGGCAGGATTTCTGGAGACTGATACAGGACCTGGGTGTTGCTGTCCTGCCCAACACCGCCGGCTGCCACTCGGTCCGCGAGGCGGTAACCACCGCGCAAATGGCGCGCGAACTTTTCGACACCAACTGGATCAAGCTGGAGGTCATCGGGCATTCCGATACCTTGCAGCCTGACCCCTTTGGTCTTGTCGATGCAGCCGCACAGCTGATCGAAGACGGGTTTGACGTCTTTCCCTATTGCACCGAGGACCTGGTTCTGTGCGAGAGGCTGATAGAGGTGGGGTGCAAAGTCCTCATGCCCTGGGGCGCCCCCATTGGCACGGGGATGGGCCTGAACAACATTTACGGTTTGCGCAGCTTGCGTGCCCACTTCCCCGACGTTCCTTTGGTCGTCGATGCCGGACTTGGCCTTCCGTCCCATGTAGCGCAAGCCATGGAACTGGGTTATGATGCGGTTCTGCTCAACACCGCAGTTGCAAAGGCGGGTGATCCGGTAGCAATGGCCAAAGCCTTTGCCCTTGCCGTTGAGGCCGGCGCGCTTGCCGCGCAAGCCGATCCGATGGACGCGCGTGATATGGCGGTTCCTTCGACACCCGTTCTTGGAAAGGCCATACTATGATCCTGCCACGCTTTTATCCGATCTTTGACGATGTGGCGTGGCTGCGGCGCATGCTGCCACTGGGTGTGAAGCTGGTGCAGTTGCGGATCAAGGATCAGCCACAAGACATACTACGTGCCCAACTGGCCGAAGCACGGGATTTGTGTCACGCCCACGATGCGGTGTTGGTTGTCAACGACCACTGGCAATTGGCGATCGAGCTGGACTGCGCCTGGGTTCACCTGGGGCAGGAGGACCTTGACGAGGCGGATGTGAATGCGATCCGAGAAAAGGGCCTTGGGTTAGGGGTCTCGACCCATGACAAGGCGGAACTGAGGCGTGCATTGGCCCTGAAGCCGGATTATATCGCCCTAGGACCTATCTATCCGACAATCCTGAAAAAAATGGAATGGCACGCGCAGGGTATCGAGAAACTGACGCACTGGAAAGAGCAGCTCGGCGACATCCCCCTTGTCGCGATTGGGGGAATGAACGTGTCGCGGGCGGAGGGTGCTTTTGCTGCCGGCGCGGATATCGTGTCGGCGGTCACGGACATCACGCTGAACCAAAATCCGGAAGGTCGCATCCGGGAATGGCTGGAGATCTGCAAATGAGCGCCTATGCCCGTCAGATTGCAGTTTTGGGTGACGGGGCACAAAAAAAGATTACCGGGTCATCCGTGTTATGCATTGGGGCCGGAGGCCTTGCTGCCCCGGTGATGCAGTATCTTGTGGGCGCAGGCGTCGGTCACATCCGTGTTGCGGACGCAGACGGCATAAGCCTGTCCAACCTGCACCGCCAGACTTTGTTCCGCCGGGCGGACATCGGACGCCCCAAGGTCGACGTGATCGCGGAAACGATGAAAGCATTGAACGCTGAAACGACGATTGAACCGATCCGAGAGTGCGTTGATCCGGCCAACATCGGCCGTTTCTGTGACGGTATGACGCTGATCCTAGATTGTGCCGACAGTTTCGCCGTCAGCTACATCGCATCCGACCACTGCCTTGAAACGGGCCAACCCCTTGTCAGCGCCAGCGTGGTTGGCCAGGACGGGTACGTCGGCGGCTTTTGCGGTGGGAAACCCGGTTTGCGCGCGGTCTTTCCTGATTTGCCGGACCAACTTGGCTCATGTGACTCGGATGGTGTTCTGGGACCGACCGTCGGTGCCATCGGCAGTCTTCAGGCGCAAATGGCATTGGCAATTCTGACGGGCGACCTGCAAGCACTGGGCCAACTGGTCACCTATGACGCCCGGGCATTTCGGTTTGGTGGCTTCCGCTTTGACACGGCGCCCGACCCGCGCCCCGATCCTGCGTTCATCGCCCTGGGTGATGTGGCGTCAGAAGACTTTCTGATCGACCTGCGCGCAGAGGGGGAACAAGGCCCCGAGCTTCGGCAAGCGTTACGTCATGTGGTCACCGATTTTGGCCCCGACGGTCCGCGGCCACACCCGGATCAACGCGTGGTTCTGGCGTGCCGATCGGGCCTGCGGGCCTGGAAGGCGGCAGAGCGGCTGGCGGAAAACTGGCCGGGCGAGATCAAGCTCCTTGCCTTGGGCGGGTGACGAAACGCCACTGAAACATCTGACCACCGCCGCAGCGGCCCTCCACTCGTAGGTTGATGGGCTGCGTACACAACCATATCCATTTTTCCAACGTCGGAGACTGACATGAAGGCCACTCAGCACCTACAATCGCTTGTTGCAGACGATTGGCATGCCGCGACACACCACCCTTTCACTCAAGCTTTGGCAGAATGTAGCCTGAGCAATGATAAGATGGCGGCCTATCTCCAGCAGGATTATTTGTTTGTCGAAGGCTTTGTAAGGCTTCTCGCGTCTGCTGTGGCGCATGCGCCTACTTTGGCGGATGCTGTGCCGGGGGCGCAATTCTTGGGATTGATTTGCGGTCAAGAAAACACTTACTTCCTGCGCTCGATGCAAGCACTTGAGGTGTCTCCAACCGCGAAACCAGAGCCTGAAACGGTTGCGTTTCAGGAGCTTATGGAGCGGGCGCGCCGGTCTGAACGCTATGAGATCATGCTGTCTGTACTCGTTGTCGCCGAGTGGATCTACCTTGATTGGGCCACACCGTTCGAGGATCGTGCAGATGATTTGCCGTTCTGGCTGGGGGAATGGATTACCCTGCATTCCGGCGAGGGTTTTGCGGGAGTCGTGGCCTATTTGCGCCATCAACTCGATGCAATTTGGGGAAACCTCGATGAAGCCGCGCGCGTCGAGGTATCCGAGACCTTCATACAAGCTGTGAGCCTTGAGCGTGCGTTCTTTGACGCGGCTTGGGTTGGCTTTCCAGTCGCCAAGTGATCGTGTGTTGCGAAAATATGGCAGCCACATGTTTGACTTGGCGCTCGGGCAGTTGGGGACTTGGGTCCCCCTATTTACGGGTTTAGTACAATTTGTACCTGTCTTTGCACTTAGGCCAATCCTGACGCTTAGGGCGGCCTCCCCTTCCCTTGGGAATCAAAGAGCAGCACGACCGTGACCAGGAAGTCGGCCGGTGAAAATGACCGAACGTGCAAGTGTTGAAAGAATGGTCGACATCGTATTTCGTACGAAGCTTCACGGTATTGCTGGTGTTCTCGACCGATATACCCGCCTTAACAGCGTTGATGAGGAGACAGTGCAGGTTGAGGCAACTGGCCTGTTTGCGAGTTGCGAATGCCTTGAGCGCATGCGTCAGATGAAAATTTTGCAAATATAGATTTGATCGTTTCGTCAATATCCTTTCAATTTCTCCCAAGCAAATACATTCACTC
Source organism: Pseudosulfitobacter pseudonitzschiae (assembly GCF_900129395.1). GTDB lineage: Bacteria > Pseudomonadota > Alphaproteobacteria > Rhodobacterales > Rhodobacteraceae > Pseudosulfitobacter > Pseudosulfitobacter pseudonitzschiae. The sequence goes on along the minus strand of NZ_FQVP01000009.1, from coordinate 180 downwards.
GCCCAGATTTTGGATGTCTCAAGGACGCAGGTCACTAGCATTAACCTTTTGGTAACTTCTGTCTGAAACCTTGTTGAACTGGATGGGTAATCCCCCCGTTTTTGCGGGGGCTTGGTCGTAGAATTTACGCGGCCATTCTCAGTTTCTGGGCGGGGGTCATCCCGCCGTTGCCCATGTTTG
>NZ_FQVP01000010.1 GCF_900129395.1 Pseudosulfitobacter pseudonitzschiae | reverse complement strand
CCTACACCGCCAACGTAATCATGATGTCCATGGGGTTCATCCTCATGGGCCTGCAAATCACCGGCTACTTCGTAGCCACCTGAGAGTTTAGGAGACCAAAATGTTTAACGCAAAAAAACCGAGCCTTGATGAGCTTCCCAGCTCCGCGCAGCTTATCCGTTCCACTGCCATTGCGGCGGCCAGCGCCGTTGCGATCCTTGTGACCGTCGTGCTGCCTGCCGAATACAACATCGACCCGACCGGGATCGGCGGGGTTCTCGGGCTGAGCGAGATGGGGGAGATCAAAGCCCAGCTTGCGGAGGAGGCCGAAGCCGACAGGCTGTTGGAGATCGAAGCCGAAGAGCAGTCGAGCCTTATGAACGATATCTTTGGACTCTTTGTCGGCACGGCACATGCACAGGAGGCCGAAGTCTGGCGCGACGAAACCACCTTTACGCTGGCACCCGGCGACAGCGCCGAGTGGAAGCTGGTCATGGAAGAGGGCCAGACAGTGGAATACCGAATGCTGGTCGATGGCGGTCGGGTGAATTTCGACATGCACGGCCACGGCGGCGGTCAGTCGGTGACCTATGAAAAGGGCCGCGGTTCGACCGGCGACGAGGGCGAGATCATCGCGGCATTTGACGGCGAACACGGATGGTTCTGGCGGAATCGGGACAGCCAGCCCGCAACCGTGACTGTCCAGGTGCGCGGCCAATACACCGAATTCAAAGACGCAAGTTGACACGAGGGCAGCCACCCGCATGAAAAGATGCGGGTGGCTGCCTGGCTCCGAAACAGACCTTGGATGAGTCCGCAGTCTCGCCTCAGATTTTCCCCTGAAACCAACCTCGGGCATCCGTTGGCCAATCAGTGAGTACCCACGTGGCAATGTCACGCCTATGTTACAGGATACTTCTTGACCTCCCCCTACTGGAAGCTTGCATAAGAATTGCATGATCCGCGTTTTTCGCCTCATTTTGATTCTTGCATTGAGCTTCGGTGCCGTGGTTGCGCCGGATGTATCGGCAGCGAATGCGGCTGAGGCAGCAATGGTTCAGATGGTGGGCGCCGAAAGCGCGGACGACCATTGCGGCGGATGCGATCCGATCGGATTTGCTGACGGGATATCCTGCGAGGGTGGGTGTACGGTCCCATGTGGCGCGGGAAGTTCGGCCGGTATCGTAGCTCGTACGTCAGCGATGACGCTTGAGATGGCCTTCGGTGTTGTCATCCCGGTCGCGGGACCTGTGATCCCGATTGGCGCGATTCCCTCGCTTGATCCATTCCCTCCCAAGCTGCCTGTCTGAACCTGATAACGGCCTAGCTTATTGCGGGGCCTGACCGTTGCCTTGGCCGAAGCTGGCTGAGCGCGACCCCTTCAGATCAAGGCAGAAGTGATGACCCTCAACAGACTGATTTCACGACGGCACGTGCTGCGCACCGGTGCCGCTTTCACGGCCATATCCGCTCTGTCACCGGCTCGAGTAGCGATGGCAAGTCCGACAGAGGACCCATTCTTGCTACGCGCTGCGGCCGGACAAGCCGCCCTGCGACCGGCACCCTACGGCTCTACCGACGTCTGGAGCTACAATGGATCCCTCCCCGGCCCCGAGATCCGGGTGCGGCAGGGAGACCGAATTCGGGTTCTGGCCCGGAATGGGCTAAATGAGGGGACGACGGTCCACTGGCATGGCATTCGCACACCCAATGCGATGGATGGTGTGCCGTTCCTAACACAGGACCCGATCCCCGTCGGTGGCGATTTTCTCTATGAATTCGATGCACTGGATGCTGGCACGTTCTGGTATCACCCGCACCAACGCAGTTCCGAACAGGTCGGACGCGGGCTTTACGGGCCGCTGATCGTCGAGGAAGCAAACCCGATCCGCGTAGATCGCGATCTGACCTGGATGCTCGATGACTGGCGGATGACCGGCGACGGACAGATTGCGACAGATTTCGGAAGTCGGCACGACGCCGCGCACGGCGGGCGTATCGGCAATTCCGTGACCATCAACGGCCAGATACCGGACCGCATCGCCGTGCGATCCGGAGAACGCATCCGCCTGAGGTTGGTCAACGCAGCCAATGCCCGGATATTCGGGCTGGATTTCGGGGGGCTTGCGCCGGTCGTGGTCGCTCTGGACGGTCAACCCGTGGCACCTCATGCACCAGACAGTGACGCCGTGGTGGTCGGCCCGGCCATGCGTGTCGATCTGGTGATCGACATGACCGGCAAGCCCGGAGAGAGCGTGACCGTCACCGATGTCTTCTACAGGGATCTGGAATACCGTCTGGTCGATCTCGCCTACGGGCCTGACAGGCTGCGGGACAGTGTGCCGGATTGGTCGATGGACCTGTCGCCCAACCCGCTGGCCGAACCGGATATGGCGTCGGCTGCGCGGCATCAGATCGTCTTCAACGGCGGCATGATGGGGCAGATGATGATGGGCGGCGGCATGGGGTCCATGATGGAGCAGATGCGCGAAGGCAACATGTGGTTCATCAACGGCAAAGCAGCAACGGGGCACATGATGGATCCCTTGCTGGTCCTGCCGCAGGGCACGTCGCATGTGCTGCAGATGGACAATCGCACCGCGTGGCATCACCCGATGCATTTTCATGGACATTCGTTCCGTGTGATCACACGGAACGGGCAACCGACACGGCACCGCGAATGGCAGGACACCGTCCTGATGGCGCCCGAGGAACGGGTCGAGATCGCCTTCGTGGCGGACAATCCGGGAGACTGGATGTTCCATTGTCACATCCTGGAGCACCAGGCGGCCGGCATGATGGGCATCATACGTGTCGATCCTGGCACGACCAAAACCTGAAACAATCTCACGTAACGATCACCACGAAAGGAAAGAACCGATGAAGAAACTAATTGGACTTGCCAATCTTGGCACCGCAGGTGCTGCCGCTATACTTGCAATGAGCCTGAATGCCGCGCCTGCCGCAGCGCAAGAGGCCACGCTCTACAAGAACCCGCAATGCGGATGCTGCGAGAGCTATGCGGACTACCTGCGCGAGAATGGCTTCACAGTCGAGGTGAAGCCGACCCACGATCTGGCTCAGATCAGCCGTGATGCAGGTATCCCGGACGATTTTCAGGGCTGCCATACGACCTTTCTGGAAGACTACGTCGTCAGCGGTCATGTGCCGGTCAATGTCGTCAACAAGTTGCTTGATGAGCGCCCGGACATTGTCGGCCTGACACTTCCCGGCATGCCGTTGGGATCGCCGGGTATGGGGGGTGCGAAGCAGGAACCGTTCAAGATTTACACCGTCGAAGAAGGTGTGAACCCGACCGTCTATGCGGTCGAATGATCAATTGCGCGGTCTGGTGCGATCCCGTGCCTGACCGGTTTCAAGGGAAAACAAAGGATGAAGTGCATGATGATGGATGGTGGAATGATGGGTGGCGGCATGATGATCGCGATGGGACTGGTTTGGTTACTCATCGTGGCGGTGCTGGTGCTCGCGGCAATCGCCTTGGTCAAATACATCCGCTCGGACAGCGGAAAATAGAAATGCGCCAAGATGCGGAATGAGGGCGACAGCAACGGCGACGGCCTGTTGTCGATGGGGATTGGTCTGGGGGCGTCCGTCCTGCTTGTCGTGGCATCGATAGTCGCACTCTCGTTGTATTTGGATAGCCAGAAGAAGGCACAAGCGACATGAAAATTACCATTAGGCTCGCAGCACTTTTGCTGGCTGCAACGGTCTTGCCCGTTTCGGCGCAGGATGACTCGCTCGCGGGCGAACGCCTTTATCAGGAGAATTGCGCCAGTTGCCATGGCGCAAACCTGGAGGGGCAGCCCGATTGGCGCTCCAGATTGCCGAACGGCCGGTTGCCTGCCCCGCCGCATGACGCCTCGGGCCATACTTGGCACCATACGGACCGCGTGCTTTTGGACATCGTGAAGCGCGGAACGGCGGCGATTGTCGGGAATGGCTATGAAAGCGACATGCCCGGTTTCAAGGAGGTGCTGACGGATGAAGAGATCACGGCGATCATCGATTACATCAAGAGCACATGGCCCGATCGGATCCGCGCTTCGCAGGAAAGCCGTACCCTTGCGGATGAGCAGGTGCAGCCATGACGCAAGAGGTCGTCAGCAAAATCGACCCCGTACCGCGGCGCAGGATCTCCGGGTTTGTGCTGGTGCCGCTGATAGCTTTTGCCCTCATGGTCTTGTTCGGCTGGGGGCTTTTCAGGGGCGGCGACGACTTGCCATCGGCGCTTCTCGACAAACCTGTGCCGGAGTTTGCGCTTGCTCCGGTGCTCCGCCGCGAGGAAGGTCTTTCGACGCAGGACCTGATCGGCCATGTCTCGCTGGTGAACGTCTTTGCCTCGTGGTGTGTGCCCTGTCGGGCCGAACACCCGCTGTTCATGGAGCTGAGCGCCACCGGTGAGGTGCCGCTCTACGGGATCAACTACAAGGACCCACCCGAGCAGGCGCGCGCCTGGCTCGACGAATTGGGCGATCCCTACGCGCGCATCGGGGCCGACATCGACGGACGTGCTGGCATCGAATGGGGCGTTTACGGCGTGCCCGAAACCTATGTCATCACGTCCGACGGCACCATTGCCTACCGCCATGTCGGCCCCATCACGCGAGCGATTCTGGAGGAAACCCTTTTGCCGATCGTCCGTGATCTGAAAACCCAAGCTGGCAAGGAGCCAACGCCATGAAATATCTCAAAACGGCGCTGCTCGTCTGGGCATTGTCCGTCGGCACGGCGTTTGCCGGGCCGCAAGGCTTCGCACTGCACGACACGCCGCAGCCGGTGATCAATGTGCGCTTCGAGACCGAGGACGGCAGCCGTGGGGACATGGAGGATTTTCGTGGCAAGGTGATCCTCGTGAACGTTTGGGCAACCTGGTGCGTCCCCTGCCGGGAAGAGATGCCGACGCTGGATGCACTTCAGGCGGAACTTGGCGGCGACCGTTTCGAGGTCGTCGCCCTGTCCATCGACAGGGCCGGGTCGCCCGTCGTGCGGCGGTTCTACGACGAGATCGGTGTCAACAATCTCAAGATGTATGTCGACAAGACCATGCTGTCGATGACCGCGCTGCGCACCGTCGGTCTGCCGACAACGATCCTGATCGACGCGCAGGGGCGGGAGCTTGGGAGACTGGTCGGCCCGGCCGAATGGGATGATCCCGAGATGGTCTCCTTCTTGCGAGGCTTTATCGAATAAGCGCCCCTGAAAGAGCGCCGCCCGCCCTTGACCGCCCAGTTATCAGAATGACCAGTACTCAAACGTCAGAAGGATTTTCCGGATGACCGACATATCATCTTCCAACGATGCGGGTGCCGCCGACATCGAAAGCGCAGGCAATTGGCCCCGGTGGTTGACGCGCAGACGACTGCTGTTCGTCGGTGCGGCAACCGTTATGGGCGGCGGCATGGCGCTGAACTGGGGATGGCTCACCGCGATCGGTCTCGCGCCTGTCTTGGTTTCGCTGGCACCCTGTGCCGCGATGTGCGGGCTTGGTCTGTGCATGAAGGGCGGGTCTGGCGGGAAATGCGACGATGCGGGTGGTGGCAAGCCCCATCAATCCGAAAGGTGATGCAGTTGATTGTCTATCTGACCCGGCGCGCCGCCTTGGCGACATTTGCGGCCACGATCTCCTTTCCGGCCTCCGCCGATCATCCGGGTGAAAATCTGGATGCGCGGATGTTCGAGATGGAGCCATACTTCCAGGCCATCGACGCAGCACAGGCCCCGGATTTCGAGTTGCAGGATGCGGAGGGCAATCCTGTGCGCTTGGCGGATTTCAGCGACAAGGTCGTCATCCTGCATTTCATCTACGCCAACTGCCCGGACATCTGCCCGCTCCATGCGGAAAAGATCGCGGCGGTCCAGGCTTCGATCAACGACGGGCCGATGAGGGATCTGGTGCAATTCATCTCGATCACAACCGATCCCGTGAATGACACGCCTGACGTTCTGCGCGGGTACGGGGACCGGCATCGGTTCGATCCGACCAACTGGGTCATTCTGACCAAACGGCCTGATCAGGCTGACGACGCAACGCGCCTTCTGGCGCGGAACTACGGGCTGGAGTTCACGATAGCGGACGACAGCGACATGATGATGCACGGTGCGGTCACCCATGTCGTGGATATCGGGGGGCGGTTTGCCGCAAAGTTCCATGGCATGGAATTCAAGAATGTGAACCTGATCCTCTATGTCAGCGAGTTGATCAACAATGCCCAGCACCGACGCCGGGAACGCGGTTGGTGGGACCGGCTGACGGGGGCGTTTCAATGAGTAATGCTGCGATTGGCGTCATGCAGTCCGCGCCGGATAGAATTTCCCTGACAGCACTCCGTCGATATTTTTCGGTGATCATCCCGGCTAATCTGATCTGGGAGTTCGCCCACATGCCGCTCTACACGATCTGGAACGAGGGCACCTGGGGTGAGATCGCCTTCGCCGCGGTTCATTGCACGGGTGGCGACATCCTGATTGCCATGAGCGCGCTGATGCTTGCCTTGATGCTGACCGGCCGCGGCTGGCCCTTCGTGGCGCCGACACGACGATCGGTGACCGTCCTGACAATATTGTTCGGTTTGGGATATACGCTGTTCAGTGAATGGCTCAACATCGTGATCCGCGCGGCTTGGGCCTATTCGGACCTGATGCCGATCATTCCGGTCCTCGATGCAGGGTTGTCGCCGGTACTGCAATGGATCGTAATCCCGCTGATTGCCTTCTGGTGGGCATCACGGCCCTTCAGCGGACATGGTAACGCATGATGGATATTTCCGGCATCGGCATCGTCGCGGCGTTTCTGGCGGGAGCCATTTCGTTCCTGTCGCCCTGCGTCCTGCCGCTGGTGCCGGGCTATGTCTCCTATATTGCGGGCCAGCCGGATTTGCGCACGACACGGTCGGTCGGTCTGCGGGCACGCGCCGGGGCACTTGGGCTAAGCGCCTGTTTCGTTTTGGGATTTTCCACGGTCTTTGTCGCGTTGGGTGCCGGGGCCAGCGCGCTCGGGTCGCTGCTTCTGTCCTGGCGCACTGAGCTCAACTATCTGGGCGGGGCGATCATCATCCTGTTCGGACTGGTCATGCTGGGTGCCTTCCGTCTGGAAGCGTTCTCGCGTGACACCCGCTTCACACTCGACATTCCGGGGGGTCGCCCGCTCGGAGCCTACGTCCTGGGCTTGGCCTTCGCGTTTGGATGGACGCCGTGCATCGGACCGATCCTTGGCGCGATCCTGACACTCAGTTCGACTTCCGGCGGCATGTCGGACGGCATTTGGCTGCTGTCGATCTATTCCGCCGGGCTAGGCGTGCCGTTCCTGCTGGCCGCGCTGTTCACCGACGCCATCGCCGCGCGGGTCAGACAGATCGGCAAGGCCGGTCGCTGGCTCTACAAGGGCGCAGGCGTCGCCATGATCATCATGGGCGTTGCCATCATGACCGGCCAATTGTCCCGGTTTGCCTACTGGCTTCTGGGAACCTTCCCATTCCTGGCTTCAATCGGTTAATTTTCCTTGGCGTTTCTGAGGTGAAGCCAGATCAGTATTGCCCCGATGACGAGAAATATCAGGTTGAGGAAGAACGTGTAGTCGATGCTGAACCGGACCATTTCCTGAAGCGAGGGCCGCTCGGTCGGGATCATCCCTACGAGAGCAAACAGGTAATGCACCGTAATTCCCGCAGCGACCATGCACAGGTACAGCAAGCCTGAAAGATAGAGCGCATACTGCCAGCCATAATACTTTGCGTGCACCCATATCACCGTGGCAGCAACAAGATCGGCTCCGAGAAAGGCGATCACGCCTCCGAACGACGCATCACGCGACCAGAGCATCGCGGCCAGGGGGACATTGCCCATCGACCCGATGAAGGTGAAGAAAGCGACGACCGGTGCCACCAGCGCGTTTTCGAGAACGATCAGGAAGCCCGGCGCGTCCTGCGCACCGCCATCTGCGACCAGGAAGATCGCGTTCCAGAAGCTCTGCGGCACAAAGACGGAAATGAATCCCGCGACCGTGAAGCCGAAGAGGATCTCCTTCCAGACCATCTTCCATTCCATGAAGAAAACGCGGGCGATCCGGTCCCATCCTTCGCGGGACAGCAGTTTGTCGCGGAACGATCCCTTCATGGTCTGGTCGGTGTCCATACCTTCGTCGGACTGGGCCTTCTCCGCATGCTCTTTTTCGCTTTCGACAAACGACCTTGGAAGCCACATCAGGGAGAGGGCATAGGCGTAGATCGTCATCAGGATGCCAAGCAGGAAATTCGCCACCATGAATTTCCAGCCCAGCAGGACCAGAAGGACGATTCCAAGCTCGATCACCAGATTTGTCGATGAAATCAGGAAGGCGATCGAATTGACCGGATGCGCACCTTTCACGAGGATCGAACGCGACGCGGCAAGAGCCGCGAAGGAACAGGACGACGACACGAAACCAAAGGAGCCGGCAATGCTTGGCTTCCTGGCACCACGATCACCCAGAACACGCGCCATCTGATCCCGTGTCACGAAGATTTGGATGCCTGCGGAGATGATATAGCCGAAGATCAGCGCCCAGAGCGCCTTCCAGAGCATGCCCGCCCCGGTCGTGAATGCTTCGACTATCTGGTCCATTCAGCTTGACCTTTTTCGCAGTGCTGTCTGACCTGCGCACCTGTCGGGAGAACGGGTCTGAGGGATGTGAAAAAGGCACCCGCCTTTCAGCCGATCAGATAGACCCTGATCGGCATCCAAATCCCCATGACCATCATCATCAGGTTCTCCGTGAGCGAGACAAAGCCAAGCGGCACATTGCTGTCACCGCCGACACAGGCGCATTTCAATTCACGCTTGTCGATATAGACCGCCTTGAAAACCGATACTGCGCCAACAGTGCCGATGAACAGGGCCACCGGTGCCGAAAGCCAGGTCAGCGCCCCGGCGACCATGAGGATGCCTGCGAACGCCTCTCCGAACGGATAGATCTTGCCATATCGCACCCACCGACGCGCCAGCAGGTCGTAGTTCAGGAACATGGTCGAAAAGCTTTCGACATCCTGAAGTTTTTGTACGGCCAGAAAGCACATCGAGATGGAAATGAACCATTCCAGGGCGCGCAGGGTAATAATGGTCTCGAAGCTGTACCACGACAAACCGAGCGCCATCAGGAACGCGACGGCAAAGATCGCAATCACCGGCTGATAGGATGTGTCCGAGCGTTCGTCTTCGGGCGCATCCATGCCGAAATGGACCCGAAGGTCGTCATATCCGCCGATCCGCTCGTCGCCGATCCAGGTTTGCGGGGTGGTTTCGACGCCGTGCTCTTCCATGAACGCGTCGGTTTCCTCACGCGTGGTCAAAGGGTGATCCTTGACTTCAAAACCCTTGCGCTCCAGCAGGTCCTTGGATTTGAGCCCATAGGGACAGAGGTGGTCGGGCATCACCATCCGGTAAAGCTTGGCTGTCTGGGTTGTGTCTCTTGGCAGGTCATATCCTCCGTTTCAGGGTTCAGGCGTCGCAGCCATAATAGCCGCGATAGCCTGCCCGCAGGCCGGCATCGAGCTCGAGCACGAGGTTGGCGTCCTGCACTTCACCACTGTTTTCCAGCGCCGCAGCCCCGTCCGGCGCACTGAGGGCCACGGACATTCCTTCGGTGCGCAGGGTGCCGGTTCCGTCGGTTGAACCAAGACGCACCAGATCGCCGCTGATCTTTGCCAGCGCCGCCGGGGCGCCATCGATCTGTCCTGCGGCAAGCACAGGTTTGCTGGTCGCGGTATACTTGAAGGTGCAGATGGCCCCATCCGGGAAAAGCTGCGCGATCTCGTCGCCGGTCAGGAATTCCAGATCGAGGATAGCGATTTCGGCGGATGAGAGCGCCTCGTTCAGATCGACGATGCGGGCCGGACCATCCGGGCTCTCATCGGCCGCGTCACCATTCGCGTCGATGTCATTCACCAGATACCGCATCTCGGCGATTTCCTTGTCCTGGGCAAAGATGATCTCGTCAGCCAGTTTGCGCACCCGCGGGTCAGAAATGTTGGCGCGGCTCGACGTCATGATCGCGATCGAATGGTGCGGGATCATCGCGCGCATGTAGCTGGTATCGCCAACGGTTACCTGGCTCCGGACCAACCAGAGGGATCCGGCAAACACCACAGCGCCGCCAATGAAGATGGCAGCGTTGATCGCCTTGCTGGAGTACATCGACAGCATGAAGCCCAGCATGATGATCGACATTGTGGCCCCCATCAGCACGGCCATATAGGCGCGTGTTTCGGACCAGAAGATATGGCTCAGCAGATAGGTGTTGAGATACATTAGGATGAACATCACCACCGTGGATGTGGCGATCATCGCGAAAAAGCGTATGTATGTCATTGGAAACCTCCAGTCTCGAAAAATTGATGTCCTATAGAAGGAACAACATTGCTGCGCTGGAATGTTCCGTAGTTTTCGGGAAAGTTCGGCTTTTGCAGACGTCAGAGCTATCCGGACGCCTTGCTGATACTGCCCGCCTTTTGTTCCATCGCCAGATCGGCCAAGATGGGGCAATCGGGGCGGTGATCACCCGCGCATGCATCCACAAGATGCGACAGCGTCGCGCGCATTTCGGTTAGTTCAGCGATCTTGCTGTCAATCCGATCAAGATGCTCTTCGGCAATCTGCTTCACCTCGGCACTGGCGCGGTCAGTATCGGCATAAAGCTTCAGCAGGCTCCGGCAATCCTCGATGGTGAACCCAAGGGCCCGTGCCCGGGCGAGAAAGGCCAGCTTGTGCACGTCGCTTTGCCGAAAGCTGCGATAGCCATTTGAACTGCGCAGCGGTTCGACAAGACCGATGTCTTCGTAGTAGCGGATCGTTTTGGCGGGAAGGCCGGAAAGGTCGGCCACATCTCCGATGTTCATAATCGTTTCCTCCTTGAGTTCATTCAGCTGGAATCGGGGATGCCGAGGCTTCGGAGACGGGGCGCGCCGTTTCGTCCATCGCCGGGCGCACGCGGCGCAGCCGCAGCGCATTCGTCAGCACGAAGACAGAGCTGAGCGCCATCGCACCTGCTGCCAGAACAGGTGAGAGCAGAAGTCCTGACACCGGATAAAGCACGCCCGCCGCAACCGGGATCAGGGCGACGTTGTATCCAAATGCCCAGAAAAGGTTCTGGCGGATGTTGCGCATGGTGCTCCGCGACACCTCGAGGGCGTTCACGACGCCGCGCAGATCGCCGGACATCAGCACCACATCTGCGGATTCGATGGCCACGTCGGTGCCGGTGCCGATAGCGATACCCACGTCCGAATGGGCGAGCGCGGGTGCGTCGTTGATCCCGTCGCCAACGAACGCGATGCGCTGGCCGGTGCCCCGCAGATCGTCCAGCGCCGCCACCTTGCCGTCGGGCAGAACGCCCGCGATCACATGGTCTATCCCGGTTTCGCGGGCGATAGCCTCTGCCGTTTCGCGCTTGTCACCGGTGATCATGGCCACCTTCAGTCCCTGTGCGTGCAAGGCGCGGATTGCAGCGGCGCTGGACGGCTTCACCGGATCGGCTACCGCGATGACGGCGGCGACACGACCGTCGATTGCCGCGAAAAGTGCGGTGCGGCCCTGTTCGGCCAGTCGGCGCTCCTCGTCGGCCAGGTCGCCGATCTTCAGCCCCTCGCGGGTCATCAGGCGGTCGGCCCCGACAAGCACCTCGCGGCCCGCCACCCTGGCCCGCACGCCGTAGCCGGTGATGGATGCGAAATCCATGACGTCATGCCGCGCGACGCCCTCGACCTTTGCCGCGCGCACGATTGCCTCGGCGATCGGGTGTTCCGATTGCGCCTCGACAGCGGCGACCAATGCCAGCACCTCGGCGCGGTCAAAGCCGTCCGCAAGCACGAGATCGGTCAGTTCCGGGCGGCCCTGGGTAACCGTTCCGGTCTTGTCCAGCGCCACAACATCCACGCTGGATAGCTGTTGCAAGGCATCGCCCTTGCGAAAGAGCACGCCCATCTCGGCGGCACGTCCCGTGCCGACCATGATCGACGTCGGCGTGGCGAGCCCCATCGCGCAGGGGCAGGCGATGATCAGCACGGAGACGCCGGCCACCAGCGCAAAGGACAGCGCGGGCGAAGGACCGACCAACAGCCAGACAATCACCGTCAACAGCGCCAATGCCATGACCGCGGGCACGAACCAGAGCGTGATCCGGTCCACCAGGCCCTGGATCGGCAGCTTGGCGCCCTGTGCCTCTTCGACCATCCGGATGATCTGGGCCAGTGTCGTGTCGGCACCCACACGCGTCGCGCGGAAGTGGAAGGCACCGCTGCCGTTGACGGTGCCGCCGGTGACGGGATCGCCCACGGATTTGGCGACCGGCACCGGTTCGCCGGTGATCATGCTCTCGTCGACACGGGCACTGCCTTCGGTCAGTTCGCCATCCACTGCGATCCGCTCGCCAGGGCGCACGATCAGAATGTCGCCCGCGACGATGCGGTCGATGGCCACATCCTGCGGCTCGCCGTCAACCAGCACACGGGCTGTCTTGGCCTGAAGGCCGAGCAGTTTCTGTATCGCAACCCCGGTCCGGCCCTTCGCGCGGGCCTCCAGCCAGCGGCCCAGAAGGATCAGCACCACGATGACTGCCGCCGCCTCGAAATAGACCGCGCGCGATCCCGCGGGCAGCAGCGTCGGTGCGAAAAGCGCCACGAGCGAATAGATATAGGCCGCCGATGTGCCAACCGCGACAAGACTGTTCATGTCCGGCGCGCCTTTTAAAAATGCCGGGAAACCGCGTGTGTAAAACGTACGTCCCGGCCCAAACAGGACAGCCGTGGTCAACACGAACTGGATCATCCAGCTGGCCCGATGGCCAATGGTGTCGCCGATCAGACCGTGCATGCCGGGGATCAGATGTGCGCCCATCTCGAGCAGGAACACCGGCAGGGCGAGGGTCGCCGCCACGACAGTCCGTCGTGCCAGAACCCGCGCCTCTTCGTTCCTACGGGCTCCTGCGTCTTCGGATGAACTGTCTTCGGCCTGCGTGGCGGGGTAACCCGCGTCGCTGGCCGCCTTGATGAGGTCGGCAACCGCGACCGCGCCCTCCAGGTAGGTGACCGTAGCGGTTTCCGATGCCAGGTTGACGTTCACGTCCAGCACGCCCGGCAGCACTGCCAGAGCCTTGTCCACCCGACCGACGCACGAAGCACAGGACATGGATGCGATGTTCAGACGAACGCTTCGGGTACGGGCCGGATACCCGATCTCATCAAGGGTTGTCGCAATTTCGGCAATGCGCTCCGGTGCGTCGATCTGCGCCTGGGCGGTCTCGTTGGCGAGATTGACGCGGACATTGCTGACCCCCGGCAGAGCCGTGAGGCCACGTTCCACGCGCCCGACGCAGGAAGCGCAGGACATGTTTTGCAGCGAAAGCTGAAGGGTGCGCGGATCCGACATGAGAATCTCCTTGATCTGATCCTCCTATAGATAGGGCCTCCAGTTACTGGAAGGTCAACAGCCATGTTGAGTAAAATTCTGGCCATTGACCTTCCCATGCAGGAACGCCTTACATGCATGTCTTCAAAGGAGACTGCGATGTTCAGATTCAGCGTACCGAACATGAGTTGCGGCCATTGTACCGCTTCTATCCAAAAGGCCATCATGGCTGCCGACCCGGATGCAACGGTTTCGTGCGATCTGACTGCACGTATCGTCGACGTCAACAGCACCCTGGGTGAAACTGCATTGGCCGCAGCGATCCGCGATGCGGGCTACAGGTCTGAGAAGCTGGCAGAGGTTCAGTAGCCAAGATGCGTCAGCAACGCTCTGCTGAACGGAAATAGCGGCTCTCTCTATGTCGCTGATATGCAACATTCTCTGACAGCAGCGGCCAAAACTCGCCGGTTTCAAAAAAAGCGACGAACCTTCCTGCGCAGGACGGATTGACTGTACTGCATGGGTATCCGATGTTCGCGGCATGAGCTTTCGAGTTTTCATATCAAGCTGGTCAAGGGCGTTTACGTGCATTGCGTTTGCGCTGGCATTGGTATTGTCACCACCTTCTGCCGCTCACGCGGCGTCCGGCATGCATGACGGACATCAAGCCAAGTCTATTGTTGTCGTTGGTGCCGCCATGACTCATGACACCGGAAGCGATGCGCATCACGCGCATGAGAAGCTTAGGGTCGCAAGCGACATCGCAGCGTCCGACAAGGATGGCAAAGAGCAACAATCCCAAGAGTGTTGCAACGGTATCTGTATTTCTGTCGTCTTCCTCGAAGACACCAAGATCGAAGCAGAGCCGGTTGGTACAAGTGAATATGTCATTCTCGACGGTCAAACGTATTCGGTGGAAACAGCAGGGTTCCTGCGGCCCCCTCGATTCCTGATCTGAACCGACGCCCAAAACGGGTGTGAGCCTTGCGCAGAGTCTGCGTGAGACAACGTTCATCAATCAGGTTACGTTCATGAAAATTCATCTACTTATGGGGGCTTCGGCCCTCGGGCTTGGCGCATGCGCCTATGAGCCCACCCCGTTGCCGTCCGTCGCGACCCAACAGGCCGTCGCCAACACGGCAGTTTCATCGCTGATCAGCTATCAGGACCCCTTGGCGGGCTACACCTACCGCGGCCCCACAGGTCCCCGCGACTGGCGTTCCGTCAATCAAGAACAGACGGAGGGCAACTGATGCGGGTATCGAAGTTTCCGCTGGTTTTCGGCTTTCCGCTAATCTTGGGTGCCTGTGCTGCAGCTGTACCGGGCATCTACACGGAACCAAAAGCTGGCTTCGCCAACATTTCCAGCCAGGTCACACCAGCCATCGGCAAACGGACAGCCTTCGCCGAAACCCAGGCCGAAAACGAGGCCTTGAAGAAGCAGGTGCACGCAATGGTGCACCGCAAGACCATTTCGGCGGACACCGCCGTTCAGGTCGCGCTTCTGAACAACAAGGGTTTGCAGGCGTCATATGCGAATGTCGGCCTATCCGCCGCTGAGGCCTGGCAGCAATCGACCCCGGAAAATCCGATCGTCGCGATCGGTGTACTGGGCATCGGTGCGCCCGAACTAGGTGCCTACAGGGCGATCGAGGGACTGATACGGTCGAATGTGCTCGATGCCACCACTCGCAAGCAGCGTACGGCCATTGCAGACGCAAACTTCCGGCAGGCTCAACTGAGCGCCGTGAACGAAACACTCGCACTGGCCAATCAGACGCGGAAGGCATGGGTCGATGCCGTAGCTGCCTTCGAGGCCGTGAGCTATCTGCGCCGTGCGAAAGCGACCTCTGACGCCGGATCGGAATTGGCGATGAGGCTTGGCGAGACCGGCGCGCTGAACAAAGCCGGGCAGGCCCGTGAACAGGCCTTCAACGCCGAACTCGCCGGACAACTTGCCCAGGCACGCCTGAATGCTACCCGGTCCAAGGAGCAGCTGACCAGGCTCATGGGGCTGTGGGGCACCGAAGTCGACTATTATGTGCCCGATGCCCTTCCTGCGCTGCCGCGTTCCGTCGGCCGTGTGACTGACATCGAAGCGAAAGCATTGCGAAATCGGGTTGATCTGCGCGTTGCCAAACTTGGCCTGGAAGCACAGGCCAAAGCGTTTGGTCTGACTGATCAGACTCGCATTATCAGCGATCTCGAATTCATTGCCGGGTTCGAAGCGGAGCGGGAGGTTGAGGACGGAGAAACGGAGACCGTAACCACCCCTCAGGTGGAGGTGGAGTTCGCAATCCCGATCTACGACACCGGCAAGGCCCGGATGCGCAAGGCGGAATTGTCTTACCTGCAAGCAGCCAACGTGCTGGCAGAGAGAGCTGTCAATGTCAGGTCCGAAGCGCGTGGCGCTGAAGCCTCCTATCACGCCGCATATAAGATCGCCCGCCACTATCGCGACGTTCTTGTGCCTCTACGCACGACCGTCGAAGAAGAAGGGCTGCTGTCTTATAACGGCATGATCACCAACACTTTCGAGCTGCTGACAGATGTGCGCGAAAAACTTGGCGCATCGCTGGAAGCGGCAAACGCAAAACGCGAATTCTACATGGCACAGGCTGATCTGACCGCTGCGATCTATGGCGGTGGCGACGGCGGTGGTGCTGGTGGAGAAGGCGCGACACTTGCCGCCGGTGGCGGCGCAGGACACTGAAAGGAACTGACATGTTGAACAGACGTCAATTACTCGGAGCCGGCGCGGCAGGTGCAACGCTGGTCTCTTCGAAAGCCTGGGGTCAAACCCTGAACATGGGTTTGCCCGAAGCCGCGCAGATGGACAGTGCGGCTACGGCGATCACGGCGCGTCCCAATTCCGGGCCGGACTACACACCTGTGGTCACATTGAACGGGTGGACCCTGCCGCACCGGATGAACAACGGGGTGAAAGAATTTCACCTCGTGGCCGAACCGGTAGAACGCGAGCTGGCCGATGGCATGATCGCGCATTTGTGGGGCTACAACGGCCAATCCACCGGCCCGACGATCGAAGCTGTCGAAGGCGACAGGGTGCGCATCTACGTCACCAATAAGCTGCCGGAAGGCACAACGGTACATTGGCACGGGCTGATTCTCCCCTCGGGCATGGATGGGGTCTCCGGGTTGAGCCATCCCAGCATCCCACCGGGCAAAACCTTCGTCTATGAATTCGACTTGGTGAAGTCCGGAACGTTCATGTACCACCCCCACGGCGATGAAATGACCCAGATGGCGATGGGGATGATGGGCATGTTCGTGGTCCACCCCAAGGATCCCACATTCATGCCGGTAGATCGTGATTTCCTGATCATGCTGAACGCTTTCGACATCGATCCAGGGACCTATGTACCCCGCATCATGACGATGACGGATTTCAACCTTTGGACCTGGAACAGCCGGATCTTCCCCGACATCGATCCGCTGGTCGTGAACAAGGGCGACCGGGTGCGAGTGCGGGTTGGGAATCTTACGATGACGAACCACCCGATCCATATGCACGGCTATGACTTCAAGGTCACCTGCACGGATGGCGGCTGGGTGCCGCCTGAAGCACAGTGGCCGGAGGTGAGCATCGACATTCCCGTAGGTGCGATGCGCGCCTACGAATTCACAGCTGATCATCTGGGTGATTGGGCGATCCATTGCCACAAATCTCACCATACGATGAACGCTATGGGCCATGACGTGCCGACGTTCATCGGGGTGAACAAGAAGCCGCTGACCCAGAAGATACGTCAATTCCAGCCGGAATACATGCCGATGGGCATGTCCGGCATGGGGGACATGGCAAAAATGGAAATGCCGCTGCCTGACAATACCATCCCGATGATGACGGGTTGGGGCCCGTACGGACCCATCGAGATGGGCGGCATGTTTTCGGTCGTGAAGGTGCGAGACGGCATCGACGCGGACGATTACTCCGATCCCGGCTGGTACGAAAATCCTCCGGGCGAGATGGCCTACGAATGGACCGGCGAATTACCCGAATTTGCCTCCAACAACAGCCCCAAGACCATTCTCACACCGAAACCAACCTCGAAGGGCTGAGCGGCCCTTCGTCAACTCCAACCAAACCAACCTACAGGACAATAAAATGAGAAATCTTCTTTTGACGACAAGCTTTGCGATCGCGTTATCAGCACCGGCCTTTGCTGCAGGTACACACGACGGTGGGCATGGGGAGAACAAGCCGGCCGCAATGATGGTCGGCATGCCGGGTGACGCCGCCAAGGTGGATCGTACAATCGACGTCACTTTGC
Source organism: Pseudosulfitobacter pseudonitzschiae (assembly GCF_900129395.1). Lineage (GTDB taxonomy): Bacteria > Pseudomonadota > Alphaproteobacteria > Rhodobacterales > Rhodobacteraceae > Pseudosulfitobacter > Pseudosulfitobacter pseudonitzschiae. The sequence continues at coordinate 100,273 of NZ_FQVP01000010.1, read as the reverse complement.
TCGAAAACGATGAGGGCCAGATGCTGATCGAGAGTGAGCCGATGGATATCAAGGAGGGCGAAACCATCCGCTTCAACATCACCAACAAGGGTGAGCTGGAGCATGAATTCGTCCTCGACACTGTAGAGCGTAATGCCGAGCATAAGATCGAAATGGCCAAGATGGACATGGAACATGACGATCCGAACCGTATTCGTCTCGATGCGGGCGCCTCGGGCGAGGTTGTGTGGACTTTCGCAAATTCTGGTACGTTCGAAGCGGCGTGCCTGATCCCTGGCCACTACGAATCCGGCATGCACCGTGAGGTCGCAGTCGGTGACCAGATGGCTCAGGCTGACGTGGAATACACGAGCGGGACCATCAAGAAAATCGACGCCAAAGCCGGCAAGGTCACAATTATCCACGGCCCTCTCGTCAACCTGGATATGCCCGCAATGACCATGGTGTTCCGCGCCGATGAGGCGATGGTGGCCAAGATGGCGGAAGGTCAGGACATCGAGTTCGTTGCCGACCGGGTCAAGGGTAAACTGACCGTCACGCAGATGAAGTAACTACTAACAATGGGGCCGGGGGTAAACACTCCGGCCCCATCGCTTTGAGGCTTGGCCCGAGCAAGCAAGAAGATCACAAAAAATCAAGCGCTACGGAGGTAGCCGAGCATGACGAATTTCCTGAGAACCTGCACCATCGCCCTTGCGCTTGTCCTTCCGGCTTTTTCAGTGGGCGCTTCCAGTGGCAAGGGCCAGCAGCCTCACGCGCGTGCATTCGAAGTGCCTGGCCATGATCCGATCGGGAGGCCCGGTGATGGCTCCTCAATCGACAGGACGATTGAATTGTCCATCAGGGAGACAGAAAGCGGCTACATGCTTTTCGAGCCGGACGCACTCCACATCGAGAGCGGTTCAGTTGTCCGCTTTTTGGTCAGCAATCTGGGCGGGCTGGAACACGAGTTTTTTCTCGGCTCCTTTGACGAGGTTGCAGAACACCAGCAGTGGATGCGCGAACATCCCGAAATGCAACATGACAACGCCAATTCAGTTTCGATCCCTAGTGGGCAAAATGCAGAGTTGATCTGGGAGTTCTCCGATATGACCAACTTGGAGTTCGTATGCTTGATCCCCGGCCACCGGGAAGCGGGCATGTGGGGCGTCATCATCGTGCACGATCACCTTGCGCCGAAATCCAAAGGTTAGACATTTTCAATGTCACTCTTGGATAGGTATCACCTGCTTGTACACGACATAGCTGCCGCCTTTGGGTACGACTACAACGATGTCACGCCAGACTGGGTGCACCCGTTCATTCATCTCATACTGGTCTTGGCCCCCGCGCTGCTGATCACCGTTGGCTCATATCTTGCTATTCGCGGCATTCTGAAGCTTTGGAAGTACCGCAGCACGCCTGCGATCCACCCAGAGCCCATACGAGGGCTCGAAGGAAGTCTTTTCAGCACCGTCTTGCGCTATTCAAGAAGGCAGCAGGCGTTGATGATCGTGGTTAGCCTCATCGCGATGCCTATACTCTATCTGACTTTGGAACTGCCAAAACAGATCGTAAACAACGCTCTGGATTCTGGCCGTTTCCCAGTTGCCGTTTTGGGACGAGACGTCGACCAGGTCGTTTTCCTCATGCTTCTTTGCGGTCTCTACCTTTTGGCTATTATCCTGAATGGGCTAAACAAATATGGCCTTAACGTCTTCAAAGGGTATGTCGCCGAGCGTTTTCTGCGGCGCTTCCGCCTGCTGGTCTATCGGCAATGGCGCAGCGATCCAGACTCCCAAAACCAGAGCGAAATCGTCCCTATTCTCGCGCAGGAAGTCGAGCCCATAGGTGGCTTTGCGGCAGATGTCCTTACGCTGCCAATCCTGCAAGGCGGTACGCTTTTGACGATCCTGTTTTTCATGTTCGTTCAGGACCCTGTCTTGGGTGCCGCAGCACTGACCGTACTGCCAATTCAGCTCGTGCTGCTGCCCAAGCTGCAGCGCCGGGTCAACGCGCTTTCGCGCACCAGGATCAAGGAAGTCCGACAGCTTGGCAGGCAGCTGAGCGATCAATTGCGCGAACGTCAGGTCAATCCTGCCGGGCTGCTCCCAGCGAGTGCAAGCTTCAGAGAGCTTGAGCACGTGCGCAGGAAGATCTTCCGCCTGAAGTTCTTCATCAAGGCCCTCAACAATTTTCTGACCGCGCTGACGCCATTCCTATTCTACTCTTTGGGTGGATATTTTGTCATCGAAGGTCGCATTACACTCGGCGCGTTGGTGGCCGTCCTGGCAGCACACAAGGACTTCTCGGCACCGCTGAAAGAGCTCTTCAGTTACTATCAGACGCTGGAAGACACGCGGATCCGGTACCAGGAAATCACGACCTTTTTCACTGGATCGATTCAGCGATCGGGGAAAGCTCAGGCAGACAACCCCAAGCTGGAAGAGGTCAGCCAATTCGAGGAAGCTACACTGAGTTACCCGGCTTTGTCTGTGAAGAGACAGGGGGCGATCGCAACATCATGAAGGAGTCTGATAGAATGAGATGTGCAGCGATATTTTTTGCTCTGGTCGCCGTTGCTGCGGCGGGATGGTATTTCAAGCAGCAGACCGACTCCCAAACGGGCACCCAAACCGGCGAAAGCATGGCGCTTCCCGCAGGCGCACTTGCAGCCGTCAATTTGCCCTCCAGTTTTACAGAGCAGGAGCAAATCGGCGCAAGCGCTTATGATGCGGTATGTGCCGCCTGCCACGGCCTGAACGGGCAAGGCCAGGATGGCATCGCTCCACCGCTTGTTCACAAAATCTATGAACCGAGCCACCACGGCGACATGGCGTTTGTCCTCGCGGCGCAAAATGGAGTTCGGGCGCATCATTGGAAATTTGGTAACATGCCAGCGGTTGAAGGCGTGACGCGATCAGATATTCTCGATATCGTGGCTTACATTCGTGTATTGCAGCGTGCCAACGGGATAAACTGAGCCGTTTCGACGGACAAAAGGGTGGGATTTGGTTCCCGATCAACTACCAATGGGTTCGCCGCAACATGGCCACGACTAGTGGGGATAATTCTCTGTATGAGTAAGTGTCTCGCTGCATCGATCCTGATCCTTGCTGCATTTTTCAGTTCTTTCCCTGCAACTCATGCCGAGGAAACCGCCCTCTTCAGATTGACCGACCGTGCAGCACCGGTCGGCATCAGTGCCCGTGAACCATCACTTGCAACCTTGCCGGATGGCCGGATCATATTGAGCTGGACAGAAGAAAACGGAGCCGAAGCGGAAGTTCGCATGGCCATACTCGATGGCAGTGAGTGGTCGGACGCTCGCACAATTCATAAATCGTCAAAGATTTACATCAACTGGGCCGATTTCCCATCGGTAGCGGTACTGGCCGATGGTGGACTGGCGGCACAATGGCTGAAACTGAATGGGGAAGGTGACTACCAGTATGACGTCAATATCGCTTTTTCCATGGATGAGGGCAGAAGCTGGACGGAACCGCTTATTCCGCACGATGACAGATCTCAACGCGAGCACGGTTTTGTTTCGTTAATTCCCGATCAGTTTGGCGGGTTGACGGCGCTGTGGCTGGATGGCCGGGAGTATGACAATCAGACAGAAGGCGAAAGCTTCGAGAATGCGATGCAGCTGCGCGCGCGACAGGTCGACTCTGACGGAGCGATGAAGCCAGAAAGCCTGTTGGACGCGCGCGCTTGTACTTGTTGTCAGACGTCCGCAGCGCGGACCGCCTCGGGCGATTTCGTGGCGGTCTATCGTGATCGAACCGCCGAGGAAATCCGCGATATTTCGATTGTCCGATCTATCGGAGGGGAATGGACGCAACCCCTCACTGTTCACAACGACGGATGGGAAATTGCCGGCTGCCCCGTAAATGGCCCAGCCATTGATGCGATCGGCGACAAGGCAACCGTCATCTGGTTTACTGCAGCATCAGACGAACCGAGGGTTCGTATTGCCTTTTCGGACGATGGAGGAATGCAGTTCGACGAACCGCTCCGCCTCGACCTCGGCGCGGCCTCGGGTCGGGTCGATGTTCTGCAAATGCTGGATGGAAGCGTTTTGGCACTCTGGATGGAATATGTGAGTGGCGGTGAGGCGATCGTTCTGTGCCATGTATCCCGTGGTACCGGATGCGCCGCGCCCCAGGCTCTCTACGTCAATCGGGGTGCTGGATCGGTCGGCTTTCCGCGAATGACACGCGGAGAAGCCGGTGCATTTGTGGCCTGGACCCAACCGACAGGAGCTTCAGACAGAAGCACCACAGTCCGCGTGGTCGAAGTTGCGCTGGCGCCATGAATTGCAGCGACCATTTGAATGTGCCCGTTCTTCCTTAATTCCGCTACACCTGCTCTGCGGCCCGGTCGAGAGGCCAATGATCCGCGGCGACAGTTTTCTTCAGGCTCCAGCCCTTGATGATACCGTAGACCGCCGGAATCACGATCAGGGTCAGTAAGGTGGACGACACCATCCCGCCGATCATCGGGACGGCGATGCGCTGCATGATTTCAGAGCCTGTGCCGTGCGCCCAAAGGATCGGCATCAGGCCCGCCATGATCGCTACAACCGTCATCATCTTGGGGCGCACTCGATCTACTGCACCCACCATGATCGCGGCGTAAAGTTCGTCGCGGGTCAGGTCCCGACCGTCCGCGCGGTCACGCGCTTCATTCAACGCCTGATCGAGATAGATCAACATGATCACCCCGGTTTCAGCCGCCACCCCGGCCAGCGCGATAAACCCGACGGCCACCGCAACTGACATATTGAAGCCCATGAACCACATGAGCCAGATGCCACCTACCAAAGCGAAGGGCAGCGACAGCATCACGATCAAGGTTTCCGTCAGGCGGCGGAAGTTTAGGTAAAGCAGCAGGAAGATCAGCGCCAGTGTCAGCGGCACAACGGTGGCCAGCCGCTGTTTCGCACGTTCAAGATATTCGAACTGGCCGCTCCAGCCCAGGGAATAGCCAGGTGGCAGGGTGACGGAGGTCGCGACTGCCGCTTGAGCTTCCGCCACGTAGCCGCCTAGATCGCGTCCGATGATATCGACGAAGATATAGACGGCAAGCTGTCCGTTTTCGGTCCGGATCGAAGTGGCGCCACGGGTGCGTTCGATGGTGGCCACATCTCCCAGCGGAATGGTGCCTCCGTCCGGCAGTGCAACCTGAACCTCACGCCCGATGGCCTCCGGATCTGACCTCAGGGTCGCCGGATAACGCACAGCGACGTCGTAGCGCTCGCGGCCCTCGACGGTCTGCGTGATCGCCTTGGCTCCCAGGGCCATGCCGATCACCTCTTGCACATCCTGCACCGACAGGCCGTAGCGGCCAAGCGCCGTACGGTCCGGGGTGATGTCGAGGTAATAGCCGCCGATCACCCGTTCGGCATAGGCGCTGGTCGTTCCGGGCACCGTGCGTACCACGGCTTCGACCTCGCGGGCGACCTTTTCCATCTCGGTCAGACTCGTGCCATAAACCTTGATGCCCACCGGCGTGCGGATGCCGGTGGACAGCATGTCGATGCGCGCCCGGATCGGCATCGTCCAGGCGTTCGATACGCCGGGAAATTGCAGGGCGGCATCCATTTCCTGCCGCAGGCTGTTGATTTCCACTCAGAAGTGACCCGGGCAGGCATATAATTTCCATTGAGGGGGCATCGTTGAGTGAACCCCAAATCAACTGGTCAACTCGCTGACCGTCTCTTCGCCCTTCAGCGCCTCTAATGCGGCCTTGGTCTTAAATTCTGGGCGATGCTGCTTCCGTTTCGACATGTCAGATCTCCTTCGTGTTGAAGATCAGCAGACTACAAATCGCAGCTTACGCCAGTGTCTGAATTTCGGGGAGCATCTCAGACGCTATCACTCGCCTGTAGAAAATCTCAGAATTACTGACCTCACATTTTTGTGATATTAAATTGGTTGAACCTCCAGTGGGTGAAGGTTGTAGAAACCGGAAAAGTTTAGTTTGAGGGTAGTGGAATGAGGTTTGTAAAAGATGCGGCTATCTCGCGGCGCAGTATCCTGCTTGGAGCAGCGGCGAGCGGCCTCACTCTGAAAGCGGGCACCGCATTTGCCCAAAACACGCCTCCGCTAGCATCACCGGTTGTACGTAGGAACTCGTCCGGTTTTGCTGTCGCGAATTGGGAGGATCACTTCGACAACCTGAAACATGGGGTAATACTCTGCGATATAGATTCCCGAGCGGTGCAGTATTGGTCCGAAGACCAAAGCGTTTATAAGCTTTATCCTTCCAGTGTGCCTGAGTCCGAAGATCTTACCAAACGCGGGTACACTAGCGTGATCAAAAAAGTGGAGGGACCAAGCTGGCGCCCAACTCCTTCAATGAAAATCCGCAATCCTGAATGGCCCGACTACTTTCCACCTGGTCCTGATAATCCTTTGGGCACGCACGCTCTCTACCTGTCATGGCAGTATTATCGCGTCCACGGGACAGGAGACACGCGGAAGATTGGCCGCCGATCATCAAATGGGTGCATTGGTCTTTATAACGAACATATCAAAGAATTGTTCGCTTTGGCCGAAGTAGGAACACAAGTGAAACTGTTTTGATTCCGCATGACTTGTTAAAGTCTGAGCTCGTGTACCAGGGCTCATTCTACGTCCACTATCCGAAAGCCATAGCCTCATGAAACGAAGAAAATTCGTCCTTGCAGCCGGGGCTGTCGGGGCTTTGGGCAGTCAACCGGTTTCAGCTCATGTAGTGCTGCCAAAGTATGATTTGCCGCCGGAGTACCTGCCTCAAATAGTAAGCATCCCAGGAGGCGCTGATCCCTACGAAATTCATGTTTTCCCAAGCCAGTTTGCCCTGTTCTGGACCCAACCTGATAACACTGCAATTCGCTATACCGTTGGGATCGGTCGCCCGGGTCTTTATGAGGCAGGCGAATTCTATGTGGGGGCAAAGAAGGAATGGCCCAGCTGGACACCGACCCCGGGCATGTTGCGTCGTGAGCCTCAGAAATATGGGCCGTTTCGGAATGGAATGCCTGGCGGTCTGAGCAACCCTCTAGGTGCGCGGGCCCTCTACCTCTTTCAACCCGGTCGCGGCGATACCTTTTTGCGTGTGCATGGCACAAATGACCCAAGCACTATCGGCCGTGCAGTCTCAAACGGGTGCGCCAGATTGGTGAACGATCAGATTGTCCAATTTTATGATAAAGTCCCGCTGGACACGCGTGTGATCCTGTATCCCGCAACTTAGAACAATGCCTTGGCGAGATCAGCGTGTTTTTGATAGCTTTTCAGCAGAAGATTTCCTAGGGAAGATAACTCAATCACCCCGGATCTCTCTCAATCCTAGGAAGGATTCAAGATGTTATTAGCGCGACGCGGCCTGTCGAAAATTGTTCTTGCAACAGTATTAGCAGCATTTCCTGTTACTACTGTGGCAGCACAAGAGCTCAATGAAGCAGATATCAAGCGTCTCGCACTTGAAGCGATCTTGGAAAAACCCGAAATTCTGATCGAAGCGCTTTCAATCCTTCAGGAACGTGAAAATGTAGCGCTCGCCGAAGCGCAGACTGATGCCCTGTCTGAGTTGCGCGATGATTTCGAACAGAATGCTCCGATCTTCGGGAACTTGGATGGCAGCGTCACGCTAGTCGAATTTTTTGATTATAACTGCGGATATTGCCGCCGCGCGGCACCTGAGGTCAAAGCGGTACTGGAGGCAAGCAAGGATGTCCGCATTATTTATCGTGAATTCCCAATCCTAGGGCCCGGTTCCGAAGTTGCGGCGCGCGCGTCACTTGCCTCGAGAAATCAAGGTAAATATCAGCAGTTTCACGAGGCAATGATGGCATTGAACGCGCAAGCCGTTGAAGCAAGCGTTATGAAAATTGCAGGCGATGTGGGGCTCGATCTCGAAATTTTGAAAACAGATATGCAATCTGATTTAGTGAGTGATCACATTGCTGCCTCTCTGCGTTTCGCAGAAGCTTTGGGTATAACTGGAACGCCGACGTTCGTATTGGGTGAGGAAATAATCCCCGGTGTGATCGAGCGCGGCACACTTCTTGAAAAGATAGCAGAACTCGTCCCCGAGTGAAAGGGGCGACGATTATGAGATCGGACCTTATAGCCCTTGATCTTCCACCCGCTGGAACCCCTATCTCCGAAGTTATCTGGAGCAAGAGGTCTCACTATGGAAAACGAAAAGTCATTAACCTTCGGCGGCTATATGATCGAAGGCCACGTCCCGGTCGCCGACATTCGCCGTCTGTTGGATGAGCGCCCAAACGCTGTTGGCCTCGAAGTCCCCGGTGTGCCTTACGGATCGCCAGGGCATGGGCCAGAATCGGAACGTGAGGCCTATGTTGTACATTTGGTCAATCGAGAGGGGACCACGGAGCCGTTCACAAACTACGAGGCAGCCTGAACTCGAGACGGTGACAATGAAGGGCGGTTGAGGTCAGAGGTTTTTGAACTGACCTAGGCATTAAGGGTTGTCCATACGTAAGTTGCGAAAACACATGCCCGTGCGGGATCAATATTTTTCTTGAACCTCTAGTAACTTTAAGAGTTAAGGCATCGATAACGGTCGGCCCTATGGAGCAAGTCGTCTGTAACACCTTGACTCCTTCCTAGGCAAAAACGTTCGGGATATGGGTTGGATCGCCGCCCATAGCGTGAAAGGAACCAGAAAGATGCTGACAAGACGACATTTCATCCAGACGACCGCTGCACTTTTCTCCGCGTCTATCTCAAGTCCGCTCCTCGCTGACACCTGGCCCACCGAGGCGGAAAAGGCTGCCTGGGATGCACAGGTTACACCGCCGGGCTATAACCCAGCCACATCAAACCCGTGGGGCCTGCACCCGCGCTTTCTGCCGCAGCGGGTTGTAGCTAAAGATGGGCTTGTGGCCGGTGACATCCATGTGGATGCCGTGGCGCGCTATCTTTACCATATCGAGGAAGGCGGCACTGCGATGCGCTACGGCGTCGCGATCGCTCGCGGCAAACTTTATGAGCCGGGTGTCTACACGATCAAGCGCAAGGTCAGGTGGCCGCATTGGCAGCCAACACAGAACATGATTGACCGCGACCCGGAGCTCTACGCCGACATCGTTGACGGTATGGAACCCGGACCTGAGAACGCGCTCGGGTCACGGGCGCTTTATCTCTATGTCGGGGACCGAGACACCTATCTGCGCATCCACGGTACTCCACAGCCGCGAAGCATCGGCGGCCGAGCAAGTTCCGGTTGCGTCCGGATGGTCATGGCGCACATAAACGATCTGTATCCGAATGTGGAGATTGGCTCGACGGCGTTCCTATATTCGGCCGAGGACAGCGTGACTCCGCAGAGTTGACCCAAGGCGCGTCGTCAGTCCGAAGCTCGAACGTGCCAATCAGGATTGGCGCGCGACGCAGATGGGATTGCCGCCCGCCGATCGCAACGGGACCAAGGTCGTTTCCACCGGCCCACTATGCTCATACCAATAGCAATTATCTTCGGGACGTAGCCGTGCCGCGTTGAGATCTTGGTCGGGTGCAGCGAGGGCTGCGACAGACTCTGGAATATTCCCGATCCTGAATGGATCGTTGTCTTCCTTCGGAGGCACCGCACAGCCAGCCAGGGCCAATGTTGCAACCATGATCACCGCATATTTTTGAAGCATATCTATCTCACTCTTTGGCAGGTCAGCCGCGTCTTCAGACTTAGCGGCGCGTTTCAAGGTTCCGCAGGTCGGTGTCCTTATTTGACCAAGTTTTGGTTTTAGCTCTTGAAGCTCTAGTTACTGTAGGGGCTATCTCAATGTGGAATGAACGAATCCCGAGGTCAATCCCATGTCTTCCAATGGCCAACGCCACGACCACAAGCACAGCTCTGACTGCAGTCACGATCATGGTGATGATCACAAACATGCGAGCGGAGTTTCCCACTCTAATGGAGAAGGTGCTGCGTGCTGCGGTGCTGGAGCCAACACGGGACCGGCACAACCCATCCCGTCGAATGGACGAAGTTTTCAAGTCTCCGGTCTGGATTGTGCCGAAGAGGTGGCGATTCTGAACAGGGTTGTCGGTCCAAAAGTTGGCGGAACCGAGCATCTTGCGTTCGACGTCATCAACGGACGGATGACCATCCTCGACAGCGCCGAGAGGATACCAGACGACGAAGTCACGCAGTTGGTCGCGACGACCGGCATGAGCGCGAAGCCGTGGGATGCCGACAACGCAGCAGAGGACCAGGCGGCGCATCTGGCACGTCAGAAGCGCTTCACCTCGTTGAGCGGCGGCTTCTGGGCAGCGGGATTCCTTTTCCACATTGTCGAGACCGGCATGGGCGGCGCGCTCGGGCTCTTTGCGGGGCATGGCGAGGTGCCGATGCCTATGGCGGAAGCAGGGCTCTTCGCCGTCGCAATTCTTTTTGGCGTCTGGCTTGTCGCGCCCAAGGCCTGGTCTTCGGCGCGAAGGCTTAGCCCCGACATGAACTTGCTCATGGTGGTGGCCGTAGCGGGCGCCATCGGCCTCGGCGAGTTCTTCGAGGCCGCGACGGTCGCCTTCTTCTTCTCGCTCTCGCTTTTTCTGGAGAGCTGGAGCGTGGGGCGGGCGCGTAATGCGGTTTCCGCGCTCCTCGATCTGGCGCCGCCAACGGCGCGGGTTCTTTACGACGACGGATCGGAAGCCGACGTTCCGGCCGCTGCCGTGGCAGTCAATGCAAGGTTTATCGTGCGCGGCGGCGACCGGATCCCCCTCGACGGTGAGGTCGTGGACGGGGCAGGGGCCGTCGATCAGGCCCCGATTACTGGGGAAAGCGCACTGGTACCAAAGGAACCCGGCGACGAGGTCTATGCCGGCACGATCAACGGCGAGGGCACACTGACGGTGCGGGCGACGAAGGCCGCCTCGGACACGGTGCTCGCAAAGATCATCCGAATGGTGGGCGATGCTCATGCCCGCCGAGCGCCGGTCGAGCAGTGGGTCGCGAAGTTCGCACGCATTTACACACCGATCGTGATGGCGATGGCGATCGCCATCGCGTTGGTTCCACCTCTCCTGTTGGGCGGTGCCTGGAACTACTGGTTCTACAATGCGCTGGTTCTGCTGGTCATCGCCTGCCCCTGTGCCCTTGTCATCTCGACACCGGTCTCCATCGTCGCGGCGCTCACCGCTTCGGCGCGTGCTGGGGTGCTCATCAAGGGAGGCGCCTATGTCGAAGCGCCAGGGCGCACCACGGCACTGGCGATGGACAAGACCGGAACGATCACCATGGGCGAGCCCGAGGTGGCGGCAGTTCACCCACTGGGCGGCACCTCCGCACGCGATCTCATGATGCTGGCAGCAAGTCTAGAGGCGCGGTCCTCGCACCCGCTTGCGCGCGCCATCCTCGCCCGCGCCGAAGCCGATGGTGTTTCTGTGTCTGCCGCAGAGGACACACGCACCGTGCCCGGGCGCGGGCTGGAAGGGCGCGCCGATGGGCGCGCTATCTGGCTCGGCTCGGATCGATTCGCCGAGGAGAAAGGGTTCGGCAATTCCATTCCGTCGGATCTGCGGGAGCGGATCGAAGGGGCAGGGAACACCCTCGTTGCCGTGGGTGACGAGACCGGCGTGACCGGCGTACTAGAGCTTCGCGACCGCATCCGCCCCGATGCCAAGGGAATCGTTGCGCGGCTGCACGCGCAGGGAGTGAAAACGATTGTGATGCTGACAGGCGACAACGAACGCACCGCGCGTGCCGTGGCGGCCGAGGTCGGCATTGACGAGGTGCGCGCCGAGCTCTTGCCAGAAGACAAGGTGACAGCCATCGAAGAACTCGTCGCGAACCACGACATGGTCGCGATGATCGGTGACGGTGTGAACGACGCACCGGCCATGGCGCGGGCGCACTATGCCATCGCCATGGGGGCTGTAGGATCGGACGCGGCCATCGAGACGGCCGATATCGCGCTGATGACCGACGATATCGGCAAAGTGCCGTGGCTCATCGGCCACTCTCGCCGGACAATGACAATCATCCACCAGAATATCGGCATATCGTTGGCGACCAAGGCGCTGTTCGTCGGGCTGACCGCGTTTGGCATGGCCTCGATGTGGGGCGCCATCGCAGCGGATGTGGGCGTATCCCTGTTGGTGGTCGCCAATGCGCTGCGGCTTTTGAACGGCCATCGGATCAAGGACGGGCCTTCGGGCGGTGAACCGGTGGGCGAGCAAATAGCGAAGGAAGCACTGGCGCACGGTCATTGATCCGACGTCTTCGGTAGAGTAACGTCTGTTATCAAGCAGACCTCGCAAAAAGGGGCGTCGAGCAGTGACAAACACCAAATTTCCGCGGCGTGCCTTTCTGATGGGCGGATTGGTTGCCTTTCTATCAGGCTGTGCCAGCAAGTTCCGGTCGTACAACGGACCCGAAGTGACCCGGCTGCGCATGTATAAGGCACAGCGGTTTCTGGTTCTGGACGGAACGGATGACGTCTTGCGGACCTATCCCATCGGATTAGGCTTCGCGCCCGAAGGTCACAAGCAGTTCGAGGGGGATGGCCGTACGCCGGAGGGCTCCTACGTGATTGATCGGCGCAACCCGGACAGCCTTTTTCACCTCTCCATCGGCATCTCATATCCCAACGCCGCAGACATCGCTTTGGCGCAGGCTGAAGGAAAGTCGCCCGGTGGCGACATTTTCATCCACGGCGGACCGCGCAAGGGGATCGACCCAATAAATGTCCGCGACTGGACGGCAGGCTGCATCGCCGTCACTGACCGCCAGATCGAGGAAATCTATGCCATGGTCAGGGACGGGACGCCGATCGACATTTACGCCTAAGGATCAGGTGAAGCGGCGCCGCATCGCGACGTTGATCGCCTCAATGGCGATGACCATGACGACGACGGCAACCGTGACGCTGGCCGCCTTGTCATACTGGAAAGAGCGCACGTAGGTCTGGATGTAAAAGCCGATCCCGCCCGCGCCGACAATCCCGAGGATCAGCGACTCGCGCAGGTTCAGTTCGAACCGAAAGATCGTGTCGCGGGCGACGACCGGTGCCATCTGCGGCCAGATCGCATGTCTGAGCCGCACGAGCGGTCCAGCGCCCGCGCTTTCCAGTGCGGCGATAGGCGCGCGGGACACGCCGTCGATCGCCTCGGCATAGAATTTGGCGAGCATCCCCGTCGCATGAAACGCGACCGCGATGATGCCGGGCAGCGGCCCGAGCCCGACAGCGCCCACCATGAGCATGGCCACCAGGATCAGCGGAATCGCCCTGATGAAAGCAAGCAGCGTTCGAACCGGCCGAAAAACTGCACGCGCTACCATCGTCTCGGACGCCAGAATGCCGAGTGGGATTGACAGGATCACCGCGCCGAGAGTGCCGAGGATCGCGATCCTCAGCGTTTCCGCGCTGCCCTTCTTGATCTCGGCCATCACCGTCGGGTCAGGCGGAAACATCCGACCAAGAAAATCGGCGATCCGCGGACCGGCGGACATGAGACGCGACAACTCGACGTTGGCCGTGGCGAAGGACCACAGGATCGCGCCGGCGATCAGGGCGCTTGTCGCGTACCCGCCGAATTCGCGAAACCGCATCAGGACACCGCCCGGAGGCCGGTACCGGGCATTGGTTCTGTCTCCCTGTAGAGATCCGCTGTTGCAGCCTCGTTCAACTCGGGGGTCGGCACGTCAAAGACGATCCGCCCGCCGCGAATGCCGATGATACGCTGCGCGAAACGCCGCGCCAGGTCAGGCTGGTGCGAGGAAAACAGCGCCGTCGCTCCGCGCGCCCGCGCCGCCCCGGTCAGCAGCGAGAGGATTTCGCCGGCGCGGGCGGGGTCGAGACTGCTCACCGGCTCATCGGCGAGGATCAGACGCGGTTCCTGGGCCAGACAGCGCGCGATGGCCACACGCTGCCGCTGACCGCCGCTGAGACTGTCGACCCGGCGCCCGGCGAGATCACCAATGCCGCAATCGGCAAGGGCTGCGCGCGCAATCTCCAGATCATGCGCGGTTGGTGATCCCAGCAGGGCCCGTAGGGGGGGCATGCGTCCCAGGCGACCATTGAGGACGTTGCGCAGAACCGTGGAGCGTTCGACCAACGCAAACTCCTGAAACACGAAACCGCTATCCGGACGGCGCACACGCGGCGGCGGCTGGTCGGGATCGAGCGGTGCCCCCAGAACCGATACCCGCCCGCTCCAGCCCCGGAGCCGGCCGTCGAGCAGTGCCAGCAGGGTCGTTTTCCCTGCCCCGGATGGGCCCAGCAAAGCGACGCTTTCACCCGCCGGAATCGTAAGCGAAACCCGTTCCAGCGCCGGGAGGTCCGTTCCCGGATGGGTAAAGCTCAGGTCGTCGATTTGGGCGGCAATGCTCATTCCAACAGCCCGTATCGGCGCGCCATGTCGCGCACGCCGTCGTAGGCGGCGGAGTCGGACCTGACATAGCCGTCCGGGCCGTAGAGATAGCGCAGCTTTTTGCGGTTCTCTGGTGCGTTGAGCCGCAGCATCGCGTCGATGAACCGGTCCTGAAGGCCGGCGTCGAGCCCCGGGCGTGCGATCACGAGGTGACTCGGGATTGGCTCGCTTTCCACGATCCAGGTTACTTCTGCCTGCTGCCGCGGCGTCAGAAGCAGATCGGCGTATTGGCTGGCGCCTGCGGCATCGACCAGACCCTCGGCCATCGCTTGCATCGCCTGCTGGTAGCCGCCCGCGAAGAAGACGCGGCCGAAGAACGCATCCGCCGCGGTGGGGCCTTCGATCAGCCCGGCCTTAACGAATTCGGCGAGCGGATAGAGATAGCCCGATTCCGAGATTGGATCAGCGAAGGCAATGTTACGCCCGCGCAGGTCGGCGAGCGAGCCGATGCCGCTGTCGCGGCGCACGAAGATGCGGCCCGTGTAACTCGGCGCGTCGCGGTAGACCTCGGACAGAAGCGGCACGGCACCGATCTCGGCCTCGGCCAGAACGAAGGGCAGGGCGCCCATGAAGGAAATATCTGCATCGCCGTTTCTCAGAGCCTCGACCGCGGCGGCGTGGTCGATGGTGACGAACCCTTCGACGGGGACGCCGACCTCACTGGTCAGCCAGCCGGTGATGGCCTCGATATCGCCCAGCAGCTTTTCCGGGTTCTCTTGCGGGATGAAGGCTAGCCGCAACCTGACGTCCTGCGCGGCGAGCGGGGTCGCCAGAGACATAGCGCTCGCGCTGGCCAGAAGCAGGGCCGTTCTGCGGTTCACGTGCATCGCCATCAGAAGGCCCTCGCTTCGATTGTATCGGCCTCGGTCTGGAACGCGCTCCAGCTTGCTTCGGCGGCTGCCCAGTCGCCGTCACGCACGGCGGTGCCGACCTCGGCCAGCTTCTCGGCCAGCGCGTAGACGTCAGGCCGTGCGGCGAGGTTCGACATGGTGCTGGCGTCAGCCGACAGGTCCGCAGCCACGGTGTCGGTCAAGAGCAAGATGTGCCGCACATCGCGCCGCGGCAGCAGCGTGTCGATTGTCGAGGCGAAGGTCGTCAGTTCGGCGAATGCCAGTCCGAAGGCGGTGTTCTCGGCATCGAAAGCTTCATAGGGCTCGTCCGCCGCGCCCACGGTCTGCAGATAGGCGGTCAGATCAGTTCGTTCCGCTTCGGTCAGCCCGAGCGTCTTCGTCTCGTCGAACCAGTCTACGACAGCCGCCAGGGTCGGCAGCGATCCGTCATGGAAATAGGGCGCGGTATAGGCGGTGCCGAGCAGGGTGGGGGTGTCCAGCGCACCAGCACGGGCGCCTTCATAGGCCGGCGCAACGGAGCCGATGTCGTGCGCCTGTCGGTCCAGGAAGTTGGCGTCCGGCATATGGCAACTGGCACAGGAGCGGTCGCCGAGTCCCGCGAAGGGCGTGTTGAAGATCGCTTCGCCGCGTTGCGCGGCCTCTGGGGCCGACTCGGTCAGTTGGCCGTCCGGTGTCAGCATGGAGTTGGGTAGGAAGTCGAACTCGAGCATGTAGGCGACCAGCGCGTCCATCATGAAAGGCGTCGGCTCCGCGCCGCCGAACTCGTTGACGACAACGTTGCGGGTGAAGTCGCGCAGGGAGGCAAAACGACCGTCGCGGCCATAGGGCCCGGTGAAACGCAAGCCGCGAAGGCTCGGGATGTCGAGCGGGTCGCTACGCCGGTCGTTGAAGATTGGGTTGAAAAAGGCGCCGTCGACGTCGATCGCGCCCGGCTGGTGACTGGCACCCGGAATGAACAGCCGTTGGTTGACGTCCGAACGGTTGTGACAGGTCGAGCAGGCGAGACCGAGATCGCGCGCCGGGCTTCCGAAGATTTGCGCGCTGTCGAACAGCATGTCGCCGTAGGCCACGAGCGGCAGATCGGTCTCGTCAATGCCCTGTTCCTCGAAATTGAGAACAAGCCGAGGCAACGGATCCTGGTCGAATATGTCGGAGCCGGGCGGCAGGCTTGGCGGCACCTCGATGGCGCGACCGCTGAGTATCGCAGTTTCCGGCAAGGCGCTCAGTGTCTGGCGAGGAGCAAAATCGGCAATGAGGTAGTTCTCCGCAATGTAACCGGAGATGACCCTGCGCGCGGCTGCCATCGTGTCGCGGTCAGCGGATGTGACGCCCGCGCCCAGGACCCCTGCGGAACCCGTACTGCTGTTCAACTCCAGCCAGGCAAGGCCGATCTGCCGCGCAACATCAGGCTCGGCGGTGGCGATACCGTCCGCAAACGCGCGATAGAGTTCCCGAGCTGTCCGCACGGCCTGCTGCGCATGCGCCGGGTCTTCGGCCGCAACAGCCCGGTTCAGTTCCTCTTCGATCCTGAGCGCTATGAGCCGCGTCGCCTCTGCAAAGACCGCCTGCCGGTCTTCATGCGTGATCGCGTTCAGAAGCTGGGCAGCGTCAATGTCGCTTTCGCGATCCAGCCACGCCAGGGCACCGATGGAGAATTCCGAACCCCGGTAGGGTTCCCTCCAGGCGGTCTCAATATCATCCCAGGGCAACGGCTCGAGATTTCCAAGAAAGAGCGTCAGCCGGTAGGCCCCCGCCTCGGGAAGCCAGGGGGTCTCCTTAGCAGGTGTTGCGGCCGCAGGTCCGGACAGGACGAGCACACTGGCCAACGTGGCGAGCAGCACTCCCAGGAAATTTCGTATCACCATAACCTCCAGAGACAAAAGTTAGACATGGCTAACTTATCTACCCTCAGCAAACAAGTTGTCAATCCCGCTGTTTCGCTGCAAAGTCCCAAGTATGACAAAGCTGCAATCACATGGGCGTGAACCGTTTGAAACTGTCGACAGAGCTCCCGAAGCACAGGCCGAGGGGTTTGCGACCGTGCGTCAGGCGCATGAGAGCGAAATGGCGGAGGACTACGTCGAGTTGATCGCGGAACTCATCGAGACGCGCGGAGAGGCCAGACCGGTCGAGATTGCAGAACGACTTGGCGTGAAACCGCCAACCGTGACGAAGAACATTTCGCGGCTCAAGGCCGCTGGCCTTGTTCGGAGGGAGCCATACCGCGCGATATTCCTCACCGATTCTGGCCAGGAGCTGGCGGAGGCCTGTCGACAGCGCCACCGGATCGTCGTTGCGTTTCTTTGCAGCCTCGGGATCGACGAAGAAACCGCGGAACGCGATGCGGAAGGGATCGAGCATCACGTCAGCAAAACAACGCTGGAGGCTTTCGGACAAGCGCTGAAGCAATCCTGGAGGCATGAATAGCGCCTCAGCGGGCTCTCGCGATAGTGATGAGGTCACAACGACCAGGGAAGCGAGGCCAGCGGTCAAAGTCCGGGACGAGGCTTGTATGCTGACTCCGAACTCTGGCGCTAAAAGCCGATTGGGTCTTTAGTACCCAGGTAAGCCGGAGGTGGTGCGTACCTAATCCTCTCTTTACGACTGACTGCTGGCCGAAGTTTCCGGTCGTTGGGACATGCCGTGGGCGCTACCCTGAATTTTTGTCGATCGTTCAGAGCGCGTAGACGATCGTCACCAGCGTGATCATGACAATCGAGAACATGGCGAATGCGCCCAGAGCTAGTGTTCGGCCCATGTCGCGATTTGGCTTTTTCACTTTCAGACGCAACTCCGCGGCGGTTTCCGGAAACTCGAGCGCCGCCGCATTCGAACCCCGCATCAACTCGTATCGGGTGTTCCATCGGCGCACTTCCGCCGCGTTCCAGCCGTTCAGCACAAGGATAATTGCCGCAATCAAAACCATCGAGGACGGGACCCAGATTGTGTAGCCACCGATCGTCTCGTCAGCCAAGGCGCTAAGTCCGCTACTGTTCCTTGCCGTTTGGTAGGACGCATAGAGACCTACCTCTTTTAGCGTCGTGAGGGCGCCCAGAAAAATATTCGAAACGATCACTACAAAACCGGATATCAGCCGCGCCCCTCGCCGCGCACCATCAGGCGGATCCCTAGGGTCGAACAGCATGCCGAAATACCAGATCCCTGCCAACACCATCGACAGGTGCGCGAGCATCTCGATCGCCGCAACGCGCTGCGCAAGTCCGTAAAGGACAGGAACCTGCCAAACGTATAGCGCGGCAACAAGCAAGGCAGTGGCGATCGCGGGATGCGCCATGAACCGCACGATGCCACGATTGCCAAGCGCATTGAGGTGCCGTCGCCATTCTCTTGCCAGACCAGCTTGCAGTATGCGCCATGGTTGGGACACCGCGAAAAGCAGCGGTCCGGCAAGGCGGAGAAGAAGATGCTCCACCTGGTGCAGGGAGAAGAGACTGTGTCCCAACGGGGCCAGGGGCACGTTCGTGGCGACGAGGAGGCAGGCAATGCCGGTGAAGAACTGAACCTGTCGCCAGACAGTAATCCTTCCGAGAATGCGAGAGGATCCCGCGAGGCCGCGCATGTAGAGCCATGCGGCCAATCCGACGGAAACAAACGACACCGGTGAAATCGCATAGCCAAACGGATCGTAGTGGATGAGATACGTGATCATTGGCTCCTATCCTCTTTCGTACTCGAGCTGTCCTCTGATTTGGGTGACAGTCGAGATGTTCCTGCGGCGCCACCGCGGGCCAAGGACAGATCCGTGCTCATCATTATGTATTCACCCTGCATCCACTTCGGAAAGAGGTTTTCGTAGAACCTTGAGAGAGGGTGCCCGGACTGACCGGCGGGCGTGATGAAATAGGAACCGCTTTCGTCCGAAAGCGACATGACCGCCTGAAGGTTGGTGCCCGCATCGGAGACAAATGGCCGATCATCGTCAGATGCAAATACTGTCGACATCAGAGTAAAGGGATCGCCCGGCGTTGGTGCTTCGAGAGACAACAAGTCGCTCACCATCCCGCCCGGTCTGATCGGCGACCACTGCATGTTCAAAGTATGCGCCTCACCCCAGGACCAGTCGGAGGGATCGGATCCGTAGCGGTCGACCAGCCAGCCGAGGGCATCATCCAGAGCCGCTCGAACCTGATCTTCGCAGGTTTCTGTGCGTGCGGAAGGGCGGATGTCGCACCAGACTTCGCTCCTGTCGCGACCGGAAAGGACCGCGTAAAGGAAATCGGGATTCGGTCTGGTCCAAACCTCTTTCGCCGCCGGAAATTCGTCCTGAAGAATGCGTCGTTGCAAAGCACTGACCCATGCCCAGAACACGAGCGGCTCCTGTGAATAGCGATCCATGTCGCCATTCCATTGCGCAAGCTTGTCCAGTATTTCGTTGCGAAGCCTTTCGGTGCGGGTCTCTTCGATGCCGCTTGCGGACCTCACGAACCAAAGCTCTTTTGCCATCAGAGGAAGAAGGGCGCGTGCGGCTGCGCTGACAGTGTCGCGTTGAACCGTAATCGCGCCCTCGACCGAGAATATCAGCTGTCGATCATCAAGCACAGCCAAACGGGCGTCTCGAAACGATGCAGGGCGCTCGATCTCCCTTTCGGGCCAGCGGGCCAAGGTTTCACGGTCGATCGCTAGAACCTCCATTCCGGCCGATAACATTTCGGAGGTTCCGCTAAGGGCGTTGTTCGCATCGGTTGACCTCGCGAGACGGTCAAGCATCATCAGATAATCGCCAGCACCCCTGCCTGTAGGAGCTTCTGGCTCTCTGACGGCATTTTGGGAAGTTGATCGAAACGCCCATGCGACGCGCTCGTTGCGGCCGATGACAACGAACGGCACGCCCGGCAACGTGGCGCCAATCGCGGCCCCTGTCGGAAGCTGAAGATCCGCCAGGTACCATTCAGAGGGGAGCGACAAAGGGCCAACGATGTCCGCGGCGAGAATTGGTGCCCCTGTGGCCGTTCGGTCACCGGACAGCGCCCAAGCATTGAGGCTGACTTCGGGCGGGGTCGCAAACAACTCGGGTGTGGCGGGGCGATCTGACGGGACCCGCAAATCTGACGAGACTGACAATTCTTGCCGGCTCTTGGGTCGAAGATCGCTCAAAAATGCATGGGCTATTCTGAGGCTATCGACAGGTCTCCAGGCCGCTATCATTCTCTCGTCAGCGATCAACAGTTCGGGTGAGCCCCTGCCGCGCCCGCCTTCGGAAACCAGCCCAAGCCACGCGTTGACACCGGCGGCGTATGCTTCGAGCGCATCGGATGTCGAAGAGTCAATTTCGGTCGTCGGCTCCAGTGGCAACAGGTCTTTCGTTGCACGCCTTGCCCTCAACAACTGACCGAGCCTGTCTTGCGCGTGAACGAAGCCGATGGCGAAATAGACATCCTCGGCGGACCCCGCCGTGATGTGCGGTAAGGCTGAAGAATCCCGCAGGATATCGACCGGGCTATCTATGCCTGCAACGCTGAAGTCCTCGTCATAGTCGGGAACGGAGGCACGCAGCAGAAAGTAGACGGTACCGGAAACGGCCAATCCCGCTGCGCAGGCCGCCAGGAAAGTGTAAAGCAATATGTTGAACAGTCGTTTCAATTCGTTGCCGATGCTGAAGCATTTTCAGGAAAGGATGCGCAAGAGGATCACCGATGCGAAAAAGGCGAGGAGGCCGAAGGCAATGCCGAAGCTTGTCGCATATTGAAGCATATCCAGGCGGTTTCCTTTCCGCCGCCGCGCCAGATAGCCACCCCAGATCGCACCTCCGACAAAGCCCGCGAGTACCAGCATCACCATTCCTCCATTCTTGAATGCTCCGCATCGAGACGTCGTCGGATCAAGCCGAAAGAATAGACCAGGCTCCAAGACGCAACGATAAGCACCAGTATTGTCCAGTCGCCGAAACGTGCGTAGGGCGTGGGAGCGCGCGCGCCGGGCAGGCTGGCGTCAATGACGCCTGTTTCCCCGGTATCGAGACGCGCGACGACATCTCCATTGGCGTCGATGATCGCGGATATCCCGGTGTTGGCCGCGCGGACCACGGGAAGACCTTCTTCGACCGCGCGCATGCGCGCGGCCGCGAGGTGCTGCTCGGGCCCGATGCTGGTTCCGAACCAGGCATCGTTGGTGGCATTGAATATCCAGTCGGGGCGGAAAAGATCATCGACCACGTGGCCCGGAAAGATTATCTCGTAGCAGATCGCGACCGCGACCAGCGGCGTACCCGGGAGCGCGAGCGTGCGTGGTCCCGGTCCGGGCGTGAAATCGCCCAATCCCTCGGTCAGCCGTGCGAAAGGCAGCCAGCCCCGGAAGGGAACGTATTCCCCGAACGGCACGAGATGATGCTTTGCATATCCGGTCAGTATTTCCCCGCTGCTGTCATAGGCCTGGACCGTATTGAAATAGCGGGTACCCGCATCGCTCTCCACTCGATCGGGCACTCCCGTCAGAAGCAGCGTACCTTCGGGCAGAGAACCGGTGATCCGGGCACGGGCTGCCGCGTCCTCGTCGAGAAAACCGGGAAAGGCCGTCTCCGGCCAAAGCAGAAGATCGACGTTGCCGGGACGAGATGAGAGGTCGAGGTAGAGCTCAAGGGTCGCGTCCCGGTTTCCGGGCGCCCATTTCTCCCGTTGCGGCACGTTGCCTTGCACGATGCGCAGGTCGACGCGAGGCAAGGGTGCCTCTGATCCAAGGCGGAACGTACCGGCACCCCAGAGTCCTATGATGGCCATCGCGCACAACACCAGAACGGCTGACCGTTGACGTGGCACGGCGGAATACGCAGCTCCCGGCATGACGCCGACAAGGACGGTGAGAAAGCTCAACCCGTAGCTTCCGACCCAGGCTGCCGGCTGTCGCAGCGCGGCGTGATCGACCAGAGCATAAGCGGCCAAGTTCCACGGAAAACCTGTCAGGACATGACCTCGCAACCATTCCGTCGCCACCCAGCAGGTTGCGAGAAGCAGACTTGCGGCAATGCTCCCGAGGGGTCTGCGCTGCGCGATGACGGCATAGAGCGCCGCAGCCATGGCCGGGAAAATGGCTAGGCCCGCTGACAACCCCGCGACGGCCGGGATCGCCAGCGCGGCGAAACGTTCGGCATCGACGTAAAAACTCTCGGCGATCCAAGAGATTCCGAACCCGAACTGGCCAATTCCGAAGACCCAGCCGATGAAGAAAGCGTGCGCTGTGGAAACCTGTCGGAGTATGAGAAAGAGCGCCGAGAAGGCAACCGGAACGGCGATGAGCCATGAGAACGGCGGAAGGGCTAAAACCGTCAAACCGCCCGCCACAAAACTAATTCCGGAACGCAGAGGAATGTAATAGCCCCAGACAGACATGTGCGCCAAACCCGTCATCATGTGCCATTCTGAAACTTGGCGCTCAACCAAGGAGCTATGAGCAGTAGGCCCACCCCGCCGACCACGAAAACATCCGCCATGTTGAAGGCGGGCC
This sequence comes from Pseudosulfitobacter pseudonitzschiae, assembly GCF_900129395.1. GTDB lineage: Bacteria > Pseudomonadota > Alphaproteobacteria > Rhodobacterales > Rhodobacteraceae > Pseudosulfitobacter > Pseudosulfitobacter pseudonitzschiae. The sequence continues at coordinate 77,595 of NZ_FQVP01000010.1, read as the reverse complement.
AATGCGTGGATCCGGCGTAGAAATCGAGGAAGTCCGTAACACCCCGAAACCGGATGCGGTCGAGGACGTTGCCAAGCGCGCCACCGATAATCGCACCATAGGCGATAGCCTCAACCGGGCTGGCAGTGCGCACCAACATGACCGTCAACCAGCCACAGACAGCGAGGGCCAACACTGTAAGGCTCCACCATGGCGCTCCACCAAGTAGTCCGAATGTCACGCCATCGTTGCGCAGGTAGATGAGATTGAAACCGGGAAAGACCGGAATTCCGGCGCTCAAATCTGCCGCATTGGCGACAACAATTGCCTTCGTTGCCTGATCGACCAGAAAGGCAATCAGAGCCGCAAGCAGACCGATCAAGAGAGACCTTCTCATTAGTTCATCCCAGCCAGACGTCGAGGAACAGCATAATCACAAGACCGACCGCGAGGCCGAGCGTCGCCTTGTTCTGATGGCCGGAACGATGGGTTTCGGGAATGATCTCGTGGCTGATGACGTAGAGCATCGCACCTGCCGCGAAGGCGAGACCCCAAGGGAGGAGTGGCTGCGAAAGACTGATGATGCCCGCACCGAGAAGTCCGCCGACGGGCTCTACGAGGCCGGTCAGGGCGGCGATACCCCATGCGCGAAACCTGGAATAGCCTTCGCCAAGCAACGAGACCGCAACCGCCAGACCTTCCGGGGCGTTTTGCAGTCCGATACCGATCGCAAGCGGCAACCCACCCGAGAATCCGTCAGCCCCGAACCCGACGCCAACGGCAAGCCCTTCGGGGAAATTGTGGATGGTAATCGCGATGATGAAGAGCCAGACGCGACGCAGAGAGGCTGCATCGGGGCCCTCGCGTCCGGACTTGAAATGCTCGTGCGGTAGCTTTTCGTTCATCAAAGCAACCGCGCCCATACCGAGCAGGATCGCAAGGCAAACAATGGCTGCGGGGGCGGCAGCATTCTCGAACTGCCCTTCGGCCGCGTCGAGGGCCGGGATTATCAGCGAGAAGAACGAGGCCGCGAGCATGACACCCGCCGCGAAGCCAAGCAGCAGATCGCGCGCGGCCCGGGACGGGATGCGCCCGAAGAGCACGGGTACCGCGCCGACCGCGGTAAGCGATCCGGCTGCCAGGCTTCCAAGAAAGCCAAGCGCTATTGGGGAGAGGGGTTCCAATTGCTAAAGTCTTGCAGCGAGTTCAGTCAGGAACCGGGGTAGCTGGTGTAGACCCCGGTCGACCCGTCTGCGCGGATCAAGAAGACATCGTAAGCTTCACGGTCGTCCTCCGGTCCCATGCCGGGCGAGCCGTAGGGCATTCCCGGCACCGCCAGGCCCACCGCGTCTGGCCGGTCCTCCAGCAGGCGTTGGATGTCTGCGGCCGGTACGTGACCCTCGATCATGTAGCCATCGACCAGAGCCGTATGGCAGGACACCATGCGCTGAGGCACCCCATTGTCGAGCTTGAAGCGCACAAGAGATCCTCCGAACATGTCCTCGCCCGTCGGCGCGAAGCCGTTCTCCTCGAGGTGCTTCATCCAGGACAGGCAACAGCCGCAGCCGTTTGTCTTCCGGACATCGATCGGGATCGCCTTTGCGACGGCTTGTGCCGCAGGAAGCAACGCCAATACGATGGCAAGAGCGGGAGCGTACTTTTTCATGGGTCAAAGCCTTTCGGTTGTCGTTTGCGCAAAATCACTGGCGAGCCTCTCAGCCAGAAGCGAGCGTGCCTCAGTCAGTCGCTTAATCGCGACCGTGTCGTCCGCTTCACGCTCAGCCGCCTCTGCCAATCGGTCGTCCGAGAGGGGATCGGTCGGGCGACCATTCAACAGAACTTCATAATGCAGATTTGGGCCGGTCGCGGTGCCGGTTGCACCGACGCGACCGATCATGTCTCCGGCCATCACGCGCTGCCCTTGTTCGAGTGTGTCCGGCACCTCGCTGAGATGTGCGTATCGTGTCAGGGTGTCGGACCCATGCGCTATCTCCACCACCCGGCCATATCCACCACGACGTCCGATGAAGCTCACGCGTCCTGGCGCCGTTGCATTTACCGGCGTACCGCGGGCCGCAGCAAAGTCGACGCCGGTGTGCATGCGCACATTCCCATAGACCGGGTGTGTGCGACGGCCAAAGACGGAACTCAGCCGCGCTCCTTCCACCGGTTGGGCAAAGACACGCAGGACCTCTCCATCAACATAGATCGTCGCTTTACCGCTGCCATCATCCGGCCAGACGATCTCGTAGACCGTTTCACCAAGATTCAGTGCGGCAAAGGCAAGTTCGGGCTGACCGATCCTCTCGTTTCCGTCGCGCGCTTCGCGCCAAAGAAGACGCATCGTCTCGCCACCGGAAAGTTCGCGTCGAAAATCCACTGTGCCGCCCAGCATCTGCGCCATGTCGACCGCAAAGCGAGCAGGGATGCCCGCCTTGTCCAAAGCCGCGAAGACAGAGCTTTCGATCACTGCCTCGCCCGCGAACGTCACCATTTCAGGGTCTGGCTCCAACACGCGTGTGACAAGTTCTTGACCAAAGACCGTTTCAATCCGCACCCCATCGTCAACTGACAGTTGCACGCGGCTCGGATTTCCGTCCACCTTTGAGATCACAGTGATCTCATGGCCCGGGCGCAATCGGCGCAAGTCATATTCTGCACCAAGCGCGAGCGCGATTTCGGCACGCACAGGCGCAGCGATACCCGCGTTCGCCAGGAGCGCATCCAGCGTCTCGCCCGCCGCGATCTCACGCGACCAGGTGATCAAAGGCGGTTCAATCTCGGGCAAGGCGGTTTCAGTGAAGGCAGGCTGCACGAGAGGGGTAGGTCGAATTGAGCGTGCCACGTCGATCTGTATTGCTGTGGGCAGCGACACAACACTGTCGGCAAGTCGTGGTGCCGAGAGCGGATCGGGGGTCCAAAGCGTCGCTTTCGCAATCGCCAGGGGCACCGGCTCTTTGGACAGCATCCCAGAGATCGCGATGGCAGTAACCGAACATGTGCCTGCGATGGCCACGCTCGCCAAAACAATTCTAATCTTCATGTTGCCCCCTCTACGTCTTCTGTCAGTGCACGCCGGATCTTCGGCACTGCGAATTCTCTTGGCTCGTGATAGTCGATCATGGTGACAAGTTCACCCTTGGCATCGAACAGGAATACGCCTGCCGTATGGTTCATTGTATAGTCGCCGCCTTCGGTTGGGACGCGCTCATACGAGGCACGAAATCCTTCTGCAACGCGGGCAACCTGGTTTGCCGGCCCAGTCCAGCCGCGAATAGCCGGATGAAAATAGCCGACATATTCGGCCATGGCCTCGACCGTGTCCCGCTCCGGATCGACTGTGATGAAGACCACGTTCATCTGCGCGGCTTCGTCTCCGAGATCTTCAAGCCAGCCTGAGATATCCGATAACGTCGTGGGGCAGACATCCGGGCAGTAGGTGAACCCGAAAAACACCATGGTCGGGCGTCCGATCAGGGTGTCCGGGCCTACTTCATTGCCTTCATGATCGGTCAGACGGAAATCCATCGCCGATAGGGGTAGTGGCCGTTGGCCAGCAGGTTGGGGGGCACCGGGCCCGTCGACGCGCCACCAGCCGACCCCGAGCATCAGACCGAGAGCGCCAACACCGGCTGCACCGTATCCAAGCAAATGCCGACGCTGCATCAGCCCTCAGGCCCGCGCGCGGCAATGCCCAGGATCGGGACCTCGACAGTCACTTCGCCACCGTCCGAGAAGGTCAGCGTCAGCGGGAAGGTCTCGCCTTCGATCATCGGGTTTTGCAGCTTCATGAGCATGGCGTGCAGTCCGCCCGGTTCCAATGCCACGCTTTCCCCTGCGTCTATCGTCATCTCGCCAGCAGGCGCCATAGAACTGACGCCGTCGGCGTTGGTTTTCGTCTCATGGATCTGGGGCATCACGGCCAGTGGTGTTGTAAGCCCGGTCAGCGTGACCGCTTCGTTACCCGTGTTTCGCACGGTCAAATAGGCAGCGCCCGGTCGGTTGACGCCGATCGAGGCGCGGGACCACGCGTTCTCGACGACCACATCCCCCGAGTCGGCAAATGCCGGGGCCGACAGGCCCGAGAGTAGTAAAATAAAGGCCAACCCCTTGGTGTATGGTGGCTTTTTCATGATGAATTCTCCTGTATCTGGCCGAGCGTCAACTTTGGCTGGCCGCAACTTCCGCCGCCACTAGTCGCCGCAGTTCGGCCTCACCGAACGGGTCTAATGGCTTGGAGTTGACGAAGAACGTGGGCGTTTGTCGTACGCCAACCGCTTCGACATCAGCGCGGTCCTGATTGAGTACCGCCACGACACCGGGGGACAGCATCTGTGTCCGGGCAGCTTCGACATCCAGACCACCGCTTGCGGCAATCTCAAGGATCAAACCCGGTGCCGGAGTGCCATGGGACGCCCATCGGGGCTGCTCGCGCAGGACCGCTTCCAGCACGGGTTCGAACACATCCTGCATCCGCGCAGCTTCGAGAACACGGATCGCTTCTACCGACGCGTCCCCGTGAAACGCGGTGTATCGAATGACGACACGGACCGCATCACCGTGCTCAGCCATGATCTCTTTGACCACGGGATAGAAGGCGCGGCAGGCCTCGCAAGCTGGATCGAAAAACTCGACAATCGTGACAGGTGCCGTTTCGGGGCCGAGGATCGGGGAATAAGGCCGGATCAGCACATCGTTCACTTCGGGCGCGACAGGGACTGCCTCTGCCATGGGTTGGGGGCGGGTGGCATACCAGGCCGCGCCGCCAAAACCTGCGGCACCAACAGCCAGAACGGATAGAATGAGGCCGCGTCGATTCATGTTTGCTTTTCCTTCAGTGAAAGGGCTGACAGCATCCCGATCATCGTGAAGGCGGCAAGCGCCATCAGCGGAATCGGAATGCCGAAGACCACCTGGTTGTCGTCGGTACAAGAGGGGCCGGTCGCCGTGCAGGGCTGGATCGCCTCGGGGATCACCCCGACATAGAGGCCGATGTGATACAACGCTACTGCCGCCCCCCCAAGCGCCAGCGCAACGCCATAGCGCCCCACGCGGGGATCCTGCCACCACAGCCCGAGCCCAAGAACGATAGCCAGGGGGAACATGAAGGCGCGCTGGAACCAGCAAAGAACGCAAGGCGTTTGACCAAGAACCTCGCCAATGAAGAGCACGGCAAGCGATGCGATAAGCGCAATGATCCAAGCAAGAACAAGGGCCGTTTCTCCGGACAGTCGGGTCATGACGATCAGATCCTCTCTCTCAGATCGACGAGGATCTCTTCGGCGGGCGTGCCATAGGGCCAAGAGTCCGCGAAGCCTGCCTGCGTGTCGAAAAGGAAAAGGTGCGACGTGTGACCCATCGTGTATCCACCCGGCGCAGTGGCCTCCTCGATCCGCTCAAAGAAAATTGGGAAGGTCTCGGATGTTGCGGCGATCTGCTCCGGCGTGCCGGTCAGCCCGATGATCCCTGCGTCGAACAGGGGCACATACTCGGCAAGTGCCATCGGCGTATCCCGCTCCGGATCAATCGTTATGAAAACCGGCTGGACCTTTGCCGCCTCGTCGCCCAAGCCCTCCATCACGGCCGCGACTTCGGACAGTGTTGTCGGACATACGTCGGGGCAATTGGTGAAGCCGAAGAAGACCAACATCCAGCGACCTTTGAAATCTTCCTCCGTTTGGACCATGCCGCGATGATCGGTCATTTCGAAATCAGCGAAAAACGGTGGCTCATCCTCGGCTCGGGCAAGGTCGGCACGGTAGTCGGACCATAGCAACAGCCAGACGAAAACGAACGCTGCCACGCCCGCAAACACCCACAATACCTTTTGAAGACCTGAAAGCCTCACGCCGCTCCGCCCGAAATTGATTCTATGTTTTGTGTGTGGTTACATCCTCTAGCTACTGTAGGTTCAAGCATGATTCTGCATCTGCGACAGCGCGTCACGCACCTGTGAAGTCAATGTTCACTATTCAGCGCTTCAAAACCTGCCAACACTCGGTTTTTCCCTATTTCGTCTGACGCTAAGGGTGGCCATCAAGGGAAGCTCCGAGCAGATTCCACTAAGTCAGATGCTTGAGGAAAACGGTCCCGCAGACATTAAGCTGCCAATCAGATGCACTGCAAGCATGGGTCATTTTCAAAGTTATCAGTTCAAAATAATGCTTGAACCTACAGCTACTGTAGGAGCTAGAAACGTTGCGAATCATTGATGGGGTCCTGCTCACGGCATGCAAGCACGAAATACTTCAACCCGCTTGGTTTTCCGCCCGCTTTCACCCCATTTGCGATCCACCGAAGCGCAATGGGATACTCGAAGATCATGCTGAATTCAGCCGATGCGGGAACTTTGTCCGGCTAGGATGCAGAAGCGCTACTCAGGGAGATAGAAAAATGACGCCTGAAATCGGACAATTCGCACTGATCTTGGCGCTTGCTGTCGCGATGGTCCAAAGCATCCTGCCGATTGTCGGGGCAAGCACTGGGCGCATGCTTTGGATGGAAAGCGCCAAAACGACTGCCGCGCTTCAGGTGACGTTGGTTGCCATAGCGTTCGGCGCACTCATGCGATCTTTTGTTGTCAGTGACTTCACAGTCCGCAACGTAGTGGAGAATTCCCACTCGCTGAAGCCGATGCTCTTCAAGGTTGCGGGCACCTGGGGCAGCCACGAAGGGTCTCTACTTCTATGGACTCTTATTCTCGTTATTTTCGGGGCTGGGGTCGCGCTGCTGGGCAGAAACATTCCGACGGGTCTCAAGGCACGAACGTTGTCCGTTCAAGCCTGGATCAGCGTCGGCTTCCTGAGCTTCATGCTTTTCACGTCCAATCCGTTTGATCGGGTTTTCCCGCCGCCTCTAGATGGCACGGATCTCAACCCGCTTCTGCAGGACATCGGGTTGGCGATGCATCCCCCACTCTTATATTTCGGGTATGTCGGCTTCTCTATCGTATTTTCCTTCGCAGTCGCGGCTCTGATAGAGGGTCGGGTGGATCCTGCGTGGGCACGTTGGGTGCGGCCCTGGACATTGACGGCCTGGATCAGCCTCACTGCAGGGATCGCCCTCGGCTCTTGGTGGGCTTACTACGAACTTGGCTGGGGCGGCTGGTGGTTTTGGGATCCGGTTGAAAACGCATCCTTCATGCCATGGCTTCTGGGCACTGCACTTCTGCACTCCGCTATTGTCACGGAAAAGCGGGATACGTTCAAAAGTTGGACTATACTTCTGGCGATCCTGACCTTTTCACTGTCACTTCTGGGGACATTTATCGTCCGGTCCGGCATTTTGACATCTGTTCACGCGTTTGCGGTTGACCCTGCGCGCGGCGTGTACATTCTCGGCCTTCTTGGTGTGACAATTGTGGGATCTCTGACGCTCTACGCATGGCGCGCGCCTCAGCTTGGATCGGGTGGCGTCTTTCGGCCAATCAGCCGCGAGGCTGGGCTTTTGCTCAACAACCTTCTGCTTGCGACCGCAGCAGCGACGGTTCTTTTTGGAACACTCTATCCATTGTTTGTGGAAGCGGTGACTGAAGAAAAAATATCGGTTGGTCCACCATATTTCAACGCGACGTTTATTCCGTTCATGCTGCCCCTCGTCATCATCATGGGAGTTGGCCCGTTCCTTTCCTGGAAACGCGCTGATCTGCCCGGAATCTGGCAGCGGCTGCGTTGGGTTTTTGGTGTCGCGATTGGTGTTGCAGGGATCGTTTGGTACTTTCAAACAGACGGGCCACTGCTTGCTGTGGTCTCAATAGGGATTGCCGCCTGGGTTTTTGTTGCGACGTTGCGCGAATGGGCAATGCGCATCAAGCTCTTTGATCTACCGCTTTCTCAGTCTCTGCGTCGCGCGCGCAACCTGCCGCGCGCTGCGCACGGTATGACCCTCGCGCATCTTGGCGTTGCAATGCTTGTGCTTGGGTTCGTAGGTTCAACTGCCTGGAAGGAAGAACGTGTGCTATTCGCAAGACCGGGGACGACCGTGGAAATTGCCGGTTTTGAGGTGATATTCGACGGCGTCGAACAGTTGCGTGGTCCAAACTACATCGCACAACAAGGCCAGCTTCGCGTCTTGAAAGATGGGAGTGAGATTGCGAAGCTGCATCCGGAGCGCAGAAGTTATCCGGTCGCGGGCACTTCCACAACCGAATCTGCAATCCGATCAACCCTCGTCGGAGATCTCTACGTCACCATCAGTGAGCCCGCGGCCGATACGGCGTCGGGCGAATGGAATTTGCGCATTCTCTACGAGCCACTGGTCAACTGGATATGGATCGGAGCCACGATGCTGGTGCTTGGCGGGTCCCTTTCGCTATCGGATCGCAGATTGCGGGTGGGTGCGCCGTCGCCAAAGAGCCAGTCGTCTGCGCTTCAGCCGGCGGAATGATATGATGAAGAAAATCCTTCTCGCGACACCTGCGCTGGTCGCAGTAGTCTTGGGTGGTTTTTTGTTCTGGGGACTCAACCCTGACCGAGATCCTAATGCAATTCCTTCCGCTTTAATCTCCGATCCAGTACCGAATTTTGAACTGCCACCAGTAGATGGCACGAAGACACCTGGCTTGTCAGCCGCAGCCCTTCGCAGCATTGGCGAGCCGTTTTTGGTCAATGTATTCGCTTCATGGTGCGTGCCATGCCGTGCTGAGCATGCGGTGCTCACCCGGTTTGTCGAACAGGACGGTATCCGGCTGATGGGGATCAACTACATGGACAAACCAGCAGATGCAGCCAATTGGCTGGATGAACTTGGCAACCCCTATGAGAGGATCGGATCAGACAGCGAAGGCCGCGTCGGGATTGAGTGGGGTATCTCCGGCGTGCCGGAGACTTTTGTGATCGATGGAATGGGGATCGTTGTCTATCGCTATGTTGGTCCCATCGTGACGCCAGAGGCACAGGCTGAAATTCGTGCTGCGTTGGCCGCAGCAGGTGGTCAATCATGAAAGGTTGGCTCGGTTCACTGGTGCTGGTGCTAGCGCTTTCCGCGACATCATCTGTGTGGGCAGTTGAACCCGATGAGCTGTTGGATGATCCGGTGCTGGAAATGCGCGCCCGGGAGCTCTCAAAGCAACTGCGCTGCGTTGTCTGTCAAAATCAAGATATCGACAGCTCAAATGCAGGTGTTGCCAGAACAATGCGCACGTTGCTGCGCGAACGCCTGATTGCAGGTGATACAGATGGCGAGATCACCGCATTTTTCGTTGATCGCTATGGTGATTTCGTCCTGTTCCAACCAAGGCTCAAACCCGCTACGTATCTGTTGTGGTTCGGACCTGTAGTTCTTTTTGCCATTGGGATTGGTGTTGTTCTAATCACACTCCGGCGCCGAAGCACTGCGGTTCTTGATGGCGCTACTGATCCACTGAGTCCCGATGAAGAGCGTGAGTTCGAGGCCATTTTTCATGAAGATGAAGGACAGAAATATCCATGATTTGGTTGGTGTTTAGCGCGATGGCATCCATCACTGCCCTCCTGTTCTTGTCCGGTCTCTTTCGAACGGGCGAAGGCCTGAACAGAAAGGATGGGGCGTTGGCAATCCTCAAGGATCAGCTTTCCGAAATTGATGCTGATCAAGAGCGGAACCTGATTTCCGGTACCGAAGCCGCCGCGGCCAAGGTTGAAATCAAACGGCGCATTCTGGCCGCTGGTCGGCTTGCGATACGCAGGTCGTCGCGCGCAAGTGGGCGAAGCACCATCCTCGCATCGGCCATTGTCGTACCGTTGGTCGCCTTCGCTCTGTATTCGCAAATCGGCTCTCCGCACATCGAAAGCCAGCCTCTGGCGTCTCGCGCATCTGAAATCCTGGAAGCCGCAAACCTCGCAGAGTTGACCCAGAAATTAAAAACTCGTCTTGAAGCAGACGAGTCTGGTGGACCAAGCGATGGTTGGCTTCTGCTCGGTCAGACCTACATGCGTATGGCTCGGTACAATGATGCCGTGGATGCATTCGAACACGTCGCCGTTCGCGATAATGCGGGTATTGCTGCTCTATTACAGTTTGCCGAGTCTCTGATCGCAGCCGAGAACGGAGTGGTGACGCCGCAAGCGGAAAGAGTGATCGAACGGGCACTAGAGATGGACGCTGACGATCCGGGCGCGATTTTCTTCAGGGCCCAAGCCCTCGAACAGAATGGGGTTCCAGATGAAGCTCGGGCGCTTTTGATCGATCGTCTCAAGAGAGCGGATCGCGCCTATCCGTGGATGGAGGTTTTCGTCTCTTTCGCCAACCGGTTGGGAGAACAGGTCGAGAAATATCCTGTAAATCTCGCTGACTTTCTGCCAGAACCGCAGGATGTGCGTGGTCCCAGTGCGGCCGACATCGAGGCCGCCCAGGATATGTCAGTCGAGGAGCGCAGGGCTTTTGTCCGCTCCATGGTTGACCGCAAGGCGGCGCGATTGTTGGATGACCCTGACAATCTTGAAGGATGGCTTCGGCTTGCGGAGGCGTACAGTGTATTGGGCAACATTGATGCTGCTCAGAACGCTGCCAACAAAGCGCGCAACTTGGCAGAAAGCCTTCCGGAAACCGATCCTACGCGTGCCGCTATCACGGCCCGATTGGATCAGATCAAAAAATAGATTTGGGCCACGAGGTCACCGATACAAGAGCACTTTCTCCTCTCCTAAAACCAAACCGTTGCAATTTCTGCCTCTCTTGAGCAATGCAACGGCGCCGTTTCATCGTTTTGGGACAGCGCTGAGATTGGCAGTCGACAGCGCTTCGAGAACGGCATCCACGGATAGCAATTCGGATAAAATGATACCTTCAGGCGCATCTGGACCGTAAACGATGTTGAACGGAATTGCGTATCGGCCGTGCGCCTCGAGATAGGATTGGACTGTCGCGTCCGGTCGCGTCCAATCCGCGCGCATCGCAATCACGCCTTCCCCGCCAAGTGCTCCAAAAACTGGTTCACGATCCAGGACCAGCGTCTTGTTTGCTTTGCAAGTAATGCACCAATCCGCAGTAACGTCCACGAATACAGTTTTGCCCTGCGACACTTCACGCGCGATCCGGGACCGATCGAACTCGACCCAGTAAGAAGCACTTGAGTTTGTTGCGTCAGCGGGCCTATTAGGCAGCAGTGCAGGGGCCGCCAATGTCATGCCTAAAATTGCGGTCATCCCCCACAGCAAACCTCTACGGGGCTGGACCTGATAGGCTCTTGCAGTCGGTACGATAAGCCCAAGGCCCAACAGCACCAAGCCTGTGAGGGTTGGCGACGTTACACCAATCAAGACCCAGCATAGCCATACAACGGTTCCGGCAAGCAACAATCCGAGAACAATCTTTAAGCTCATCATCCAGGGTCCCGGTTTGGGCAGTCGGGAGAGGAAACCAGGCCAAACGGCGGTCAGAATATATGGCAGTGCAAGCCCAATCCCCATCGCCGTGAAAACCGCAAGTATATCTCCTGCCGTGCCGGAAAGGGCGAAGGCAATGGCTGTTCCCAGCAAAGGGGCGGAACAAGGCGTTGCAAGTACCGCAGTCAGTGCGCCGGTGGAGAAGTCTTCGACATACCCCCGCCCAAAGCGGCCAGATAGCCTAGCCATCCAGCTACTTGGCAAGGACACTTCAAAAATTCCGAACAAGTTTGCTGAGAAGAGTCCGACAACGAGGATGAGTGCGATCAGAAAATATGCATTCTGAAATTGCATACCCCATCCAACGGCATATCCGAGCGTCTGAAGCGTTATGATCGAAAAGGCCAGCACCCACATGAAAGCAACAGTTCCGCCAGCCGTGGCGAGAAATCCGGCGCGCAATTGTGAGACGGAGCGATCCTCATTTCGGAGCGCCGATGCGAATTTAATCGATAGAACCGGCAAGACGCACGGCATTATGTTCAGGATCAAACCTCCCAGGAAAGACAGCAGTATAATAAGGAAGAACTTAACGTTATCCTGACTGGTTTCGGATACGTAGGGTGGAGAAGGCGCCAAGTCGGTGGTGTTCACATCATCGAATGTCACCGCGACGTCCTCGTCTACGACGGTAATTCGAAGGGAGGATTGTTCCTCGCTCAACGCAAGAATTGGGAAGCTTGCCCAAAGACCTGTTCGATCATCTGTGAGTCGGATATCGGGCGCGCCGAATACAGTGCCTGCACCAAATTCTGGAAAAACATCGGGATTGTTCCAGCCAGAAGGCCGCGTCATCTGAATAACCAAAGCTTGACCCTGCTTCAGCGCTGCGCCCGAGATCGCTATTGCACTTTCTGTTCCTGCGACAGGTACGCGAGCGGCCCATATCGCGATTTCGGTCGCGGCTTTAGCGTCGACGCCGGATCCCAATGGAACAGGGAGAGTCAGTTCAAACCTTTCCGGAACGCACACATTGGAGCAGATCAGCAGATTGACGATTGCCTTCAGCTCGGCTGACCTATCAGAGTTCACAAGCTGCAGTTGTAACGGAAATGTCACTTGCTTGGCGTAGCCGAAGTTTTCAATTCCGAAGGCTCGGAACCGCGTGGGTGCAGGCCAAAGGATTTCGACGTCTTCCAGGTTTGTGGACTCCTCCCAATCGATCTCCGGCGGCAGGCCAACCTCGCCCGGCGACCGCCAGTACGCTTTCCATCCTTCCTCCAGTTCAATCTTCAAACCCGCCGAAAGGAACCGCGACCCTGGGGCGATTCCCGCTTCCGCGACGATCAAGCGCGCAGTCAGTGCTTCGGAACGATATGCATTGGATTCCAAGGCGCGAACAGGGCTTGCCACAAAAACAAGAAAGAGTGCGAGACTGACAAGCAATCCTGACAAGGCTATACGCATATTCTGACCTCTTTTTTCTTCGCGCTCGGTCTCAGGAAGTTCCTGTAACGTGCTATTTCCTAATGCCTTTTGACGCCGTCAACCCCTTGTGCAGTGAGCCCATCCAAGAGTCCGAGTAACTGGGCAACAGCGCTGTTCGTTTGAACCTCCTGTACAACAGCCGTTCTTTTGAGAACAAATTTGATCCGCTCTCCATGTGGTCGCATTTGTAGGCTAGGGCCCCTTAAAGTTCAGTCATCAACCAGCTGTTCACGGTACTTCCGATAGGGAGCCTGTCGAGAGTCGAAGCTGGGCGATACAATAGTCAGCCCACAGGAACAGCCAGATGGAAACGAACGCGGCCACGCCCGCAAGCACCCACAATACATTTTGAAGACCTGAAAGCCTCACACCGCTCCGCCCGAAATTGATTCTATGTTTCTGTGGGTCTACATCCTCTAGCTACTGTAGGTTCAAGCGCGATTGTCATCGATCGGCCAACAATCACCGATCTGTGAAACTCAGGTGAAGCTTGTGATGCGCACTGCATAAAGCTACACCCACTGTAGGTAATGTGGAGAGCCTGAAATGCTGACGATTGGGACGCTTGCGAAGAAGACCGGAACGAAAGTGCAGACCATCCGATATTACGAGCAGATCGGGCTCATGCCTGAGCCCGGCAGGACCGAGGGGGGCCAACGCCGCTATGGCAATGCCGAACTCGACCGTCTTTCGTTCGTGCGGCACGCACGGCAACTGGGGTTCTCGCTGGATGCGATCCGCGAACTGCTTGATCTCAGCGATCATCCAGGAAAGTCCTGCGCAGAGGCGGATGCAATTGCCCGTCGACAGCTTAAGCAAGTGGAGCAACGACTGGCTCGGCTAGAGGCGCTGCGCACGGAATTGAAGCGGATGGTGCATGAGTGCAGCGGCGGACAGACTTCTGATTGCCGTGTGCTCGAGGTGCTGCGCGACCATTCCGAATGCCTGACAGAGCATGAGGACATTGGCGCCTGAGCTATTTTGACCACCTTTGATCGGAACACAAAAAGCCCGGTGTTAGTTACTCATTGGCAATTCACTGAAATGGGACACCCGGCATGGCGGAGCAGAAGAACGCATCGGAAAGACGCACACTCTGGATCGTGCTGGCTCTCAACATCGGGCTGGCAATCGCTTTCTTCGCCTCGGGCGCATTCGGCGATTCAAGCGCGCTTATCGCCAATGGGCTCGACAATCTGTCGGATAGTTTTGTCTATGCAATCAGCCTCTTTGCACTGTCTCGTTCCGCCACATGGAAGCGCGGAGCGGCTAATGTTTCGGGCGGACTGCTGATCCTCTTCGCCCTTGGCATCCTTTATGACGCCTGGCGCCGCTACGTTGGCGGATCGGATCCTATTGGCACCATCATGATCATCATGGCGCTGGTCGCGGCGGCGATCAACGCACTTTGCGTCTGGTTGTTGGCGCGGCTTCGCGATCCAGACGTGAACATCCGAGCGGCGAATACATTCAGCTGGAACGACTTCGCGGCCAATCTCGGAATCGTCGCCGCAGGAGGGCTCGTGGCCTGGCTCGGTACGAACTGGCCGGACCTTGTGGTGGGCGTGATTGTCGCCGGTATCGCGGCCTGGGGTGGCGTCGGAATCCTGAAAGACGCGCATGGTGAACACCACAAGGCAAAGCACAATGACGACCAGGTGACCAAGGACACGACCTGAAATTGGGGCTTGAAGCTACAGTGACTGTAGCAACTACATTGTCTTGTGAACGATTCGAGGAGATATTCCGTGAACCCCGCCGACCCTCATTTGGCCAAAACCCGGCTGCTGGATTTTGACGCGCCTTCAATAGCAAAACTGATCGAAGAGCGCGGCTGGGCAGAACTTCACCGTTACAACCGAATTGGGGCCATCTACGATTTCGTCCGAAACGAGATTGCCTTCGGCTACAACCGCGCCGACGACATTCCTGCCTCTGCGGTACTGGCGGATGGTTACGGGCAGTGCAACACGAAAGGTACGCTTCTCATGGCACTGTTGCGCAGCGTGGGCATTCGCTGCCGACTGCACGGTTTCACCATCCACAAGGCGCTTCAGCGCGGCGTGGTGCCCGAATTGGTCTACCCCCTCGCACCGTCCGAAATCCTTCATTCATGGGTCGAAGTCGAAACCGATGAGGGATGGATCAATCTGGAAGGCTTCATTCTGGACGCGCACTTCTTGCAGACGCTTCAGAAGGAGTTCAGCGACACAGAAAGCCTTTGCGGCTACGGGGCCGGAACGGATTGCCTGAGCGCGCCACCAGTCAGTTGGAGCGGCGGCAGCACTTACATTCAGAAAACAGGTATCATTAATGATTTCGGAACCTTCGATGCACCCGACGACTTTTATTTGAAATATCGCCAGAGCTTCGGATTCGCGCGTGACCTGCTCTATCGCCATGTCCTTCGGCAATGGATGAATGCACGGGTGCGTGCGATTCGCCGGGGAGTTTTGCCACGGGTCCCGGGTCTCAGTCGGCCCAATCATAGCCACGAGGAGACAAATCGTGCCGCATGATCACGGCCACGCCCACATCGATCCTGAATCTGGTGATCAACGGGTCGCCATCGCCATCTGGGCCAACGGCCTTCTGACAGTCGCGCAGATCGTCGGCGGCATTCTGTCAGGGAGCTTGGCGCTGATCGCGGATGCGCTGCACAATTTCTCGGACATGGCGTCATTGGTGATCGCCTTTGCCGCCCGGAAAATCTCGCGACGGCCCGCAGACGAGCAGATGACCTTCGGCTATGGGCGAGTCGAAATCGTTGCAGCCCTCATCAACTACACGACCCTGATCCTGATCGGCTTTTACTTGATCTATGAGGGTGGCATGCGCATGATCGACCCGCCCGCAGTGGCGGGATGGACCGTCGTGATCCTAGGCGGCATCGCGCTTTTCATCGACACACTGACGGCGATGCTCACCTATTCGATGCAGAAGGGCAGCGTGAACATCCGCGCGCTCTTCCTACACAACCTATCGGATGCTTTGGCCTCCGTGGCAGTCATCATTGGCGGATCGCTTATCCTCCTCTACGACATGCGTTGGGTCGACCCAGCGATCACCATCGGCATCGCCCTTTACATTCTCTATCTGGCTTTCACCGAGATCGGCGGTCCGATCCGGACGTTGATGCTCGGCAGCCCACCCGACATCGCCAATGAAGCCGTCGTTGAGACGATGCGGGGCGTCGATGGTGTTGCGGACGTTCATCACGTGCATCTGTGGCAGATGCAGGAGCAAGAGGCGGCGCTGGACTGCCACGTTGTGCTGACAGCTGACGGCTGGGGTCAAATCGAAAAGGTCAAGGCCGCGATCAAGGACCAGCTGAAGGACGATTTCGGCATCGGCCATTCGAGTTTGGAATTCGAACACGAAGACCGCGCGCATGAAAATGCCGACCTCTACGGTCACGGCAAGCCCGAAGAAGAGGAGGAAAGCCATGTTCACCGAGACACTGACAGATCATGATGAAGCGATTGGCCTCGCCTGTCAGGGCAAGCTCAGCGAGAGCGACCTGAAAGAGATGCACGCCCTGCTTCATGAGCGCTTTCAGGAGATGAGCAAGCCCGGCCTGGTTCTCGATCTCACAAGGTTCGAAGGCTACGATGGGCCGTCTGCTCTGCTTGAAGATCTGAAGATCGACACAGCTCATAGGGATGACTTTCGTCGGGTCGCTGTGGTTAGCGAGGGAGCTTTGATGGAGTGGGGCACTAGATTCGCCGATCTGCTGACCAAGGCCGAAGTCCGCCATTTCGACACGGCGGAAATGGATGTGGCAATCGCTTGGGTACGCAACAGGTGATTGCAGCGTCATTTTCTTATTCTGTGCCCTCGTTAGCGCTCTAGCTATAATTGCAATGGTCTTCCGCGGCATTTACGGAAGAGCCGCGTCTGGAAGATTAGTACCGTGCGAAGTTTGACGCATACCCTGAAGCCATGCGCCGGATTCTCTGAAATCCCTCACAAAAACGTCATGTTTGGGGAGTTGACCCTCTAGCTACTAGAGGTCCCAAAATGCAAAAAATCTGAGGAAAGTGAAAGTAAGGTTATGCAAAATCGCAGACAGTTTCTATTGACGGCATCTGCTGCTGTTATCGGTCTTCCTTCATTGGTGAATAGCCCAGTCTTTTAATGAGCCAGAAGGAACTGCGGTGCGCAGAAACACCTCTGCGTTCCAGGTCCAGCCATGGCAAGACCATTTTGAGGACCTCACACATGGGGCGATCCTATGAGATATTGATTCGAGGGCGGTGAAATACTGGTCTGAAGACGAGAGCGTATACAAACTCTACCCGTCGAGCGTACCTGCTTCGCAAGAATTGACCCGACGAGGATACAAGAAAGTTGTTCGCAAGGTCGAAGGACCGAGTTGGAGACCGACACCATCCATGAAAGAGCGCAACCCTGAATGGTCTGACTACTGGCCGCCCGGACCGGATAACCCTCTTGGCATGCATGCGCTTTATCTGTCATGGCAGTATTATCGTATCCATGGAACCGGTGACACGCGCAAGATCGGGCGGCAGTCTTCCAACGGCTGCATCGGTTTGTACAACGAACACATTGCGGAGTTGTTCGATCTCGCAGAAGTTGGCACCCAGGTCAGGGTTTTCTAATCCGCGCAGTGAACACAACAACAGGAAAATAACTTACATAATTAACCTTATAGGTAGGATATATTATGTGTTGCCTTTGAAAAGGCTATACTAACCCAGACCGCCCCTAAACTTGAATTTAACCTGCTGATCGTTTCCGTATGATGGGTTTCCCAATGATGGCTCAGCATTCGACAACCAAAAACTGAAATCGTAAAACTCAATTTTGCCTGGTTGACCTTTAAAACTTCCCGCATTAGTTGAACTTTTGTCTAGCCCTTGGTATCTAAAGTATAGGCTTGACGTCATTGAATCGAGGCAGCTTCACGCAACCCATTTCCAGAGTCAGAAATTTTTGAGGTGGTCTAAAGATGGTGACCAAGCAGATGGGCGTACCCTTTCAAGAGGGATACCTGTGGAAAGATGGCGAGTCTGTTCATGCCTTCACCGACTACCGCTGGAACACAGGCCTAGTAGAGCGGTCCTGGAAGATCACTCCCTTTGATACAAATGGTTCAGACGTAGAATTGCGACCGTTCTTGATCACTTCAAGCAGCCCCTCAAGTTAGTAGAAAAACCATTCGGATTTGGACATGCTGCCTTCATAATCACCAAACTCGATCATCACTCCGCGGCTATGGGCTGTAGGCCTCATCACTTCCTGACCATTTTCCGTTTTGAACGTGCCCCGCGGAAGGCCAGAGAAAAACACAGATTCGAGATCCCTGCAGTGCTCATTCTCCCCATCACAAGACTTGATTGTCCAACTATAAGACACTCCTCCCTCGCGTTCGCCTACACGGGACATATGCCACCAGATGACACGCGTTCGGTTTAGCCAATTATATTCAGGTAAACTGGTGTCAATTTCACTCATCCCCCCTGTTCCCCCAAGCTGCACAGGAGCTGCAGCGAAGGTGCATACACCGAACGGTGGCAAACTCGGCCAGGGTGTGATTCGACGAATCATTGTGCGATAAGCACGCGCACAAACCGCTCCTGGTGGGAAGCCACCCGCCATGCAAAGCATAATGGCGCAATCAATGTCATAAGCCTGAGCTTGTTGTGACAAACCCAGCCCGGAAACAGCACTCATCGTCGCGGCCAAGATCCGTTTGCGCATCTGCTATACCTCATCTGGTTGCCCCAGTTACCAACATTATGTCTTTTTCTGCAATATGTCTTATTGACACTATATGACTTTATGAAGATGGTCAGGCCAAATAGAAGGACTCTCAAAGGGAGAGTCCGAACATGCCGATAGCGCGCAACCAGATCCTGATCACCATTGATGGTGTCAAAGACTTGTCCGAAAAGGGCATTGCGTTCCGCTGCCGGTATGAACTCGTGGGGTTCACGGACGATGGCAAGCCGCGCTACCAATGCATCTATCTGCGCGATGGCGAACCCGAAGCCATCTTGGTCTCGACCCGGATTACCCCGCATGGGCCAGAACCGCGATATTTCAACATATGGCCAGGGCTCTTTAAACATCATCACGAGTTCGGTGACGGGCGCGATTTGCGTTTTGGCTCTGACTACAGCCTCTCCCTCGAGGAGCGCAGCTGACGTCATCGCATTCGCGCGAGACGGCTCGGCCAGAACATCAGGCTGGACGTTTCACGAGGGAAAGCCACCATGGGCAGATGTAGAGGAAGGCAGCAATGCCAAAAGCGTGGCGGCGTCCCTATCCCTATCTGTCCCTTCAACGGCCACACGCACTGAGATACTCGCCCTGATCCAGACAACTGCCGTCCGACATCGGGGCAACCGTGTGCTGCGCCAAGTTGGCCTCGATGCGGACGACTGGCAGAACCTGTTCCGCGCTCTCGTCGAGGCCGAAAGCAGCTACAATCCGACTGCCGTTAGCCCCAAGGGCGCCTATGGCTTGGGCCAGTTGATGCCGGGCACCGCCCATGCCCTCGGTGTTGACCCGCGCGACCCCTCCCAGAATCTCGACGGCGCGGCGCGCTACCTGCTCGCGCAGCTCGCCACCTTCAAAGACGTCAACTTGGCGCTGGCGGCCTATAATGCAGGGCCACACCGGGTGGTCGAGTATTCGGGCGTCCCGCCCTTCGCCGAGACCCGCGACTACATCGCGCGTATCCACCGGATCCGATCCCGGCTGGCGGGCACACCCGTTTCCGCGCCGGACATCCGCGTCGCAGACCGGGTGCCCGCCCGCGCGCCTGTACTCATCGATCTTCAGTAAAACGAGGGAACTCCCGCATGCTCAGACATCGCCTCAGCCGCCTCTTGCCCGCCGCTACAACCCTGGCGACACTCGCCACGCCAGCTCTCGCGCAAGACTTGTCTCCGATCCAGACCATGCTCGAGACCGTCGAGGCCGCGCTGACCGGTCCGATCGGGATTGCGGTCTCCACGCTCGCCGTCATTGGCACCGGTTTCATGTGCATGATGGGGCGGTTGAACTGGGGCTGGTTCGCATCCGTCATCATCGGGATCGTGCTAATCTTCTCGGCCGGCACCATCGTTGACGGCTTCTCCTGATGTGCCGGAGCATCACTGTGACAATCCCGCAAAACGGAATCCTGCGATCAACTCGAACGCGTTGTGCTGCGCAAACGCTGCCTCGAGCCGACCTGCGGATTCACTTGCAACTCTAAGCAGGGACGCATCAAAGTGGCAGAACGATCCCCCCTCTTTCTAGGCCTCGCCCGTCCGCCCAAGTATCTGGGTCTCCCTGTCGGATACCTCATGGTGCTGGCGACGGGGGTCGTTCTGCCGTTCATCTGGACGAAGTCGATGGTCTTCTTCCTGATCGGACTCGTTGCCTATCCGCTCCTCTGGTTCGTCGCTGACCGCGAGCCGCATTTCTTCGAGGTGCTGCGCGTCTCCTACGGATCGGTGCGCCCGACGAAGAACCGGGCCCTGCACGGAGGCGACAGCTTTGGCGCTTGATGCGGGCACACTTTCCACTCACGGACCCGCCCTGCTTCAAGCGGGCGGTGGAGAGTTCGCGCGGGAGAACTACCTGGCCGAACACTTGCCGTATTTCGCGCTCGCGGATGAGGATGTCATGGTGCTGCGCGAAGGCGACCTTATGGCGACCCTGCGCCTTGATGGTCTGAACCCGATGACCAGCGAAGACGCCCAGCTCGATGCGCTCAAACGCGCGGTTGCGGCCATCGTCGCCCAGACCGGCAACGCCTTCGGCTTCTACATCCACCGCATCTCCGTGCCGCAGGACCTCGGAATGCGCCCCATCGAGGGGGACAGCTTTGCAGCCGCGATTGATGCGCGCTGGCAAGCCCATGTCAAAGATTTGCGCCCGGCCAAGCGTCAGCTCTATCTCAGCGTCATCCGACGGCCTGATATCTCGGCGCGGATTCCACTGCTGCGCGCGCTGGCCCGCAAGGCCTGGGTCAAAGATCGCGCGGCACGCATGCAGGAGCTGAATGAGATCATGGGCTTTTTCGAGGTGGCGCTTGCCTCGGCCAATCCCGTGAGGCTCACGAAGTCAGGCGGTGAATGGCTGGGCTATCTCAACACACTGAACGCGGGCAGCTTTTCCCCAATCGCCTTCGGCCAAAGCGCTCTGCCCCTCTCGCACACCCTAAGCAATTGCCGCGCGACCCTCGACGGCGACGTTGTCACCTTGACCGACGCTGTGACAGGTGCGGTCAAATACGGCGCGCTCTTCTCGATGAAAACCTATCCGGCGCTCACCGACGTCACGCTGCTCGATGCGCTCGATCTGCCGCTCGACATCGTGCTCACAAACTCCTTCAGCCCGATTCCGAACAACATCATGGCCGAACGCATCCAACGGATCATCCGCCAGATGCACGCCTCCGACGATGCCGCCGTCTCCTTGCGGGAACAGCTCGGACAAGCCGCCGACGACCAGGAGGCGGGCCGCATCGCCTTCGGCGACCATCACCTCTCCATCGCGGTCTATGCGCCCGACCGCGACACGCTGGAACGCGCCGCCGCCCAGATCAAGCGCGTGGGCCAGGAAATCATGTCTGTCATCGTCCGCGAAAACATGGCCCTGAAAGCCACCTACTTCGCGCAGTCGCCCGGCAACTTTGGCTACCGCGCCCGCAAGACGCCGATCTCCTCGATCAACTTCGCCGATTTCGCGGCGCTTCACGGCAGCGTCGAGGGACGCGGCTCGGATCAGTCGCCTTGGGGCCAGACTATCTCTGTGCTGCCGACGGTCGGCACTTCGGGCTATCGCTTCAACTTCCACGAGCCAGGCAGCCCGGGCAAGGAACCCACCGTTGGCCATACCCTCGTTCTGGGACGCACCGGCACCGGCAAGACGCTGACCACCGCTTTCCTCGCAGCCCAAGCGCAACGGGTCGGCGCGCGGCTCTTCTTCTTCGACAAGGATCGCGGCCTCGAGATGGCCGTTCGCGCGCTTGGAGGTCGCTATAACGAGATCCGCGCGGGCGTGCAGACGGGCCTCAACCCGCTGATGACCGAGATCGACGAGCGCGGCCGCGCCTGGCTCTCGGACTGGCTCGCGACCCTTCTCACGCGCAATGGAACCCTGACGGGCGAGCAATCCCGCCACATCCAGAGCGCGGTCGCGCAAAATGCCCATGCAGAGGGCTCGCTCAGACGCTTCGCGAGTTTCGAGACCCTGTTCCAGTCACTCGACGACGATGGCGAGTTACAGTCCCGCGTCGCCGAATGGGCCCCGGGCGGCCGCTATGGCTGGGTCTTCGACGAGCCGGAACATGGTGCCGGGCTTGAACTGGCCTCCGACATCATCGGCTTCGACATGACCGAGATTCTCGATATGACCACCGAGCGGATGGCGGTGCTCTCCTACATCTTCCGCCAGATCGAACGCGTGGTCGAAGATCGCCACCCCACTATCATCGTGCTCGACGAGGCGTGGAAGCTCCTGGACGATCCGTATTTCGGGGCACGGCTCGAGAATTGGCTGGTGACACTTCGCAAGATGAACTGCGTCGTAATTATGATGACGCAGTATCCGAGCCAGCTGCGGGACAGCCGCGTCGGCAAGACCATCGTCGAGACGGTGCCGACCCAGATCCTTTTCCCGAACGATCGCGCCACGATCTCCGACTACGACTTTCTGCGCGTAAACGCCAAGGAGGCTGCCCTCCTCGTGCAGCCCACAATCGGCCAGCGCATCGCGCTCGTGCGCTCGGCGGGCGACAGCGTCTTTGTCGATGCCGATCTCTCGGCCCTTGGAGACCTCCTCCCCATCCTTGGCGGCGGCGCCACCGGAGAGGCCCGCGTGCCTGCCGATTGGCGCTCCGATCCCGATTTCTGGAGACATGTGACATGAGTTTGAAGCCCCACTTCGTCCTTTGCGCCGCCGCAGGCGTCCTTTCGGCGTGTGAGACATACACCGAACAGACCTCGCCCTGCTTCGGGCGCAATGGCGCGCCGCAGGTGACGCGGTCCACGCTCACCTTCTCGACCATGGGCGCTCCGGCTCAGGAGGCGGCCGAGCCCGACTGCAGCTTCGAGCCCCTGCCCCGTCCGGAATGAACTGCGCCGCGATTATATCCGCTGGGCTCTGCCTTGGTCTTGGCGCCCTGCCCGCGCTCGCCCAAGGTGTGCCGACACAGGACAATTCCGCGATCGGTCGTGCCATCGCGCGGGTGACGGATCTGGCCGAGGATCTGGGCGTCCAGCAGGACAAGGATCACACCGAGACCTCTCTGGCCGATGTCCAGGCCGACCAGTTGCGCGTGCTCGAGGAGATGACGGCGGCCATCACCGGTCCCGGCTTCGATATCCGCGCACTCGAAGGCAATGCGGATTTCGGGGTGGCAGCGGTCTATCCCAATACCGATCCAAACCCGATGAACAGCCGCCTCTTCGGTGAAGGTCGCGAGACTGTCGAGATGATGATCGTCGAGGTTGCGGGCGAGTTCGCAGGTGCCCCCGGCGTGGCCCGCGCGGGTCTCTCGTCCACCCAATGGCGCTGCCTCTTCCAGGCCCTGATCAAGCAGGAAAGCCGCTTCAACGTCGCCGCCGAAAGCCCGGTCGGAGCCTATGGATTGACCCAGCTCATGCCCGGCACCGCCTCGGACCTCGGCGTCGACCGCTATAACGTGAAAGACAACCTGCGCGGCGGCGCGCGCTACATCACCACCCAGCTCAACCGCTTCGGCAACATCCCCCATGCGCTTGCGGCCTATAACGCGGGGCCGGGACGCGTGATAGAATACGGCGGGGTGCCGCCCTTTGCCGAGACCCAAGGCTATGTGCGCAACATCTCCAAGTTCTACAACGAATACCTCGCCGTGATCGGCGGGGCCGACGCGCTCGGCACGCTCTCGCCCTCGGACTTTGCGCTCGCCGAATATGCCAGCATCTCCGAGGCGGGCGCCTATTACGCCGCCGACAGTTCGGCGACCACCGAACAGGTCATAAATCGTCTCCGCGCGATCATCCTTCAGATCGACGCGCAGCCCAATGCCAAGGCGGCCTGGGAGCTCAACACCTACGCCAAGGCCGAGATCGGCCGCATCCTCAACCTTCGCGTCCGGCTGATGGCGGCAAACCAGCAGCGCGAGGCGTCCTATGCGCAGCACCTCGTCGCCGACCGGCTGGCCGAGCGCGACTTCATGCAGATGGGAGTTCCCGAATGAGACATCTTCTCCTGACCGTGGCCGCGGTCACAACGCTCGGGCTCGCCTCGCCCGTTTCGGCCCAGGGTGTGCCGACTTTCGACGGCTCTGCGCTACAGCAGTTCGTGGCGCAGCTCGAACACATGGCCAAGGATCTGAACGTCCAGATGCAACAGCTCGCCACCATGCGGCTGGAGTTGGAAACCCAACTGTCGCAGCTGACCAACCTCGAGGCGCAACTGACCTCGCTGATCGAAGGCAGCGGGTTGGGTGAACTCTTCGCCACGGTCGAGGAATTCCGCACGCTGCGTGGCAAGCTGGTGGCGCCCCTCAACACCGCGCAGTCACTGGCCAGCGGTGATTTCCTCGGCGGCTTCAATCCCGGCGCGGAACTGTCGGCCTCGGTCGAGCGCGTGCTGTCGGGCAGCGGTTTCACCTCAGAACGCCTGAGCACGCTCTCGGGCTCCGACCAGCCTGCCGACAACCGCATCGCCGCCTCCGCCGGGGCCAGCGCAATGTTGTCGGTCGCCGCGCAGGAAAGCCATGAAGAAGCCGGTCAAAGCCTCGAGCGGCTCGAAACCATGGTCGGGCTCATCGACGATCAGGACGGGCTGAAGGCCGCCGTCGATCTCAATACCCGCGTCACCGCCGAGCTCGGCATCATCCTGACCCAGATCTGGCGGCTCGAAGCGGCGCAAGGCGTCAGCGCCGGCCAACTCGGCGTCGTCGATGCCGCGACCCTCGCGGATGAGCGCAAGTTCCGCTCGATGGCGGTGGATCCATGAGAATGTCCAAACGCATCCCGAGCCGTTTCACCTTGATGGAAGCCGGACTTCTCGGCCTTTCGCTTACTCTGTCCCTCGGCATTCTCGTCTTGCCCGACGCGGCAGCGGGTCAGGATCGGCCCTTCACATCGATGGAAATCGCACGGGATGAAGAGGATGCATGCCGGGTCCCGAAATCGCCCTCAGATCTTGCCGAGACCGCCTACCTGCGCAATGGCTACCGCGCGATCCTGCGCATCCTGATTGCCGAAGAGGCGCTCGCTTCTGAAACCTGTACCTGCCTGCTTGATCAGTTCACTTGGGATCAGGCGCTGGAGGCCCTGCCCAGGTTCCAAACCTCGGACAATCCGCGCCTGCCGTTCAAGGTGCTGGACCTCTACGCCAAGGCCGATGCGCTGGAAGTCCAACTTGCGGAGGCCTGTGCGGAGTAGATGGGAGTCATTCGCGACATCTTGAGCCAGGTCGACGCCGCGGTGAACACTGTGGCGCAGGACGGTTTTATCTCTTCGGCCGCCTCGGTCGGTAATGTCATCTCGGCGGGCGCTACACTCCTCTTCGTGCTCCTTGGGATTAACGCAGTCATGCAACTTCGCCCCCTACCCTTCGGCACCGGCTTTGCCTTCGGAATCAAGGTCGCGCTGGTGGGGATATTTGCGCAGAGTTGGGACAATTTCAGCGTCATCTATGGCATCGTCACGCAGGTGCCTGAGTCGCTCGGCGCCTCGATCCTTGCCCTCACCGGCTCTGGCAACGAGGCGGGAGTCTATGAAAGCCTCGACAATATGGTCGCGCGTATCACCGCTTATGGTGATACGATCGGCGACCGGGCGGGCTGGGTCTTCGGCGCGGTCCTGGGCGCCATCTTCTTCGTCCTCTCCGCCGTCTTCGCCGCCGTCACTGCAGGCATTATCGCCTTCGCTAAGATCGTCTTCGCGCTGATGATCGTGATCGCCCCCTTCATGATCGTGACCTCGCTCTTCAAACCCACCCAATCTCTCTTCGAGGCCTGGAGCCGCGCCACCATCGGCTATGCGCTCATGCCCGTCGCGGCGGCCGGGGCCGCCGGCATCATCGTGGCCATCGCCGAAGCCATCGGGGACGCCTCTGCCGACCCAAACGATGTCGAAACCGTCAGCCTCATCCTGCCCTTCCTCGTGATCCTCATCCTCAGCGCCGGGATCATGGCCTCGGTGCCCTACATCGCCTCCAACCTCACCGGGGTCGTGGGCATTGCGTCCAATGCGGTGGGTCTGACCGGCCTCGCGCGGCACGGTTTCGTGAACACGCGCCAATATGGCACGGGTGCCGCCTCGCGCCTCGTCACCGGAAAATCCCCCCACGAGCTGAACCAGATGGCGAACGTCGGCGTGGTCAAGACCGGCGAGTTGATCCGCCAAAGCCCCGGCGCGCTTCTCTCCGCCGCCAAGACCTTCCGCAAACCAGATTTGAAAGACGACTGATTTGAAGAAGCCTGTGCCCAGTTCTTCCGCGCCCGACCGCGACGCTTTCGAGGCGGATTTCATCTACGGGCCACGGCGGCGCGAACGTTTTGCATGGTTCGTCGCGGCCGCAGGCGTGCTAGTTGGCGTCGCTGGCATGGTCGCGGGCGCAAGCCTCTTTCCCCTCAAGACGACCGAGACCTTCGTGGTCGTGGTCGACAAGGAAACCGGCGAGATGGACCGGGTTGCGGCTGTCCAGGCGCTCACGCTTTCCGAAAGTGACGCCATCATCCAGGCCAATCTCGTAGCCTATGTTGATGACCGCGAGACCTATGACCTGACCGATGGCGAGCAACGCATCAACTCGGTGCTCGACCGCTCGGATCTCGATGCCGCCCGGACGCTGCGCGATCTCTGGTCCTCCACCAATGAGGACTACCCGATCACCGTCTACGGGCGCGACGCCAAGATCGAGGTGGTCATCAAGTCCGTGAACCAGATTGAGCGCGGCGTGGCCCAGGTCCGCTTCACCCGCACGCTGCGCCGTCCCCGCGATACGCGCACCGTCACCCGGTCTTACGTGGCCACCGTCGGCTACGCCTTCCAACCCGAAACCCGCCAGCGCCTTCAGGACGTCTGGGCCAACCCCTTGGGCTTCGTGGTGACCTCCTACCGCGTCGACGCCGAGACCCTGGAGAACTGACCAAGATGAAATCCCTGCCCGCGCTCCTCCTGGCGCTTGCCTTCCCTATGACCGCACTCGCCGAGGCCACGCCCCAGGGCGGCCCGCTCGATATCCGCATTCGCACCGCCGTCTATAACGAAAACCAGGTCTACCGGATCGAGACCGATCTTCGCCATTCGACAACGATTCATTTCGGGGCGGGGGAACGCTTTGAGGCGGTGATTGTCGGCGACACGGAAAGCTTCCAGGTCGACCCGATCCCCGAGCTTGGCAATGTGCTGACCATCAAGCCGCATGTGGTCAATGCCTCGACCAATATGACGGTGATCACCAACCGGCGCACCTATTCCTTCCACCTGCGTGAAGGCTCGATCCCGAACCGCACCGCCATGTTCTTCGAAGTCCGCTTCCGCTACCCGGACGAGGAACGCCGCGCGGCAGGTGCCACCCAACCAAAAGGGTTCGAGGCGCCCCGCAACTACAATTACCGCGTCTCGGGGGAAGGCGACTTCCGCCCCAGCCATATCTATGACGACGGGCGCTATACGTATTTCGTTTTCCCGGAGAACGGTCGCCAACCCGCCCTCTTCAAGGCCGATGACCAAGGCCGCGAGCGCACGGTCAACTGGACCCAGCAAGGCACCACGGTCCGGGTGCTCGGGGTAAACACCTATTGGACGTTGCGCATCGGCGATGAGGCGATCTGCGCCTGGCGTGACGAAAGCGCGATCTATGTGAGCAACTGACCATGGCCGATCAACCCCCTCCCGACCTTCAGGACCGCCTCGACCAATTCAGCCAACGCGGTAAATCCAAACGCCGGGGCAACAGTCTTGGGGTTGGTGCGCTCGCTGCCGCCCTCGCCCTTGGCGGGGCCGGGGTTGCGTATTTTCTGGCCACCGGTTTGCAAGAAGGTGACAGCGCACTCGAGACCTCCGATGTCGAAACCTTCCAGGACCGCCGACCCGGTACCGGCGGCCGGCTCGAGTTCCCACCCGACGAGACCGAGCAAAGGGTCAACGACGCACTGATCGCCGCCGAGGAAGCGCTCGACGTGCCCGCCGCTCCTGCCCCGGAGGCAAGCGCTGAGGTTCTGGCCGAAATCGCCAAACTGCGCGAGGCCCTCGCCGCCAGCCAGGCCGCGCGAAATTCAGAAATCCAGTCCGCCGTTGCTGACCTGCGGGAAGCCTTCGACGAGCAAAAAGCAGCACTCGAAGCGACGCTCGCCGCAAAGGAAACCGAACTTGCCAACCTGCAGCGTCAGACCGAGACCCGCATTGAAGGGCTGCAAGCCATGCTCCATGCAGAGCGGGCGCAGCGCGAGGGGCTCGAGGCAGAGCTGGACCGCGAGGGCTTGATCGCCGATCAACGCCTTCTCGAAGAGCGCCAGCGCCAGGAAGAGGAGCAGCGCCAGCGCGAGGCTGAGCGGGTCGCCGAGGAGCTTCTGACCGCGCAGATCAAATCCCCCGCCGTGGTCTATGCCCACGGGCCGCGCGGGAGTACGAGCGGCGCGGCGGTGGCCGATCCTGCTGCCGCTGGCCTCGGGGGGCCGGTCCTCTCGGGCAATGAGCAGTTCCTGCAGACCGCGCGGCCGCTCGAAGTGCAGGAGGCCGCCCGTCTTACTCATCCCGAGCGCACCCTGACCCAAGGGTCCGTCATCCAGGCCGCGCTCCAGACCGCCATCAACAGCGATCTGCCGGGCTCCGTTGTCGCGGTCGTCTCTGAGCCTGTTTCGGCGTTTTCCGGGGACCGGATCCTGATCCCCCGGGGCTCCCGCCTTTTCGGCCAATACCGCTCCGGCATCGAGATGCATCAGAAGCGTATCCTGATCCTCTGGACCCGCGTCCTGACACCGGACGGCACTTCGATGGAAATCGCCGCCGTGGGCGGGGATCAACTCGGCCGCTCGGGCCTCACCGGTCTCGTCGATACCAAGTTCGCCGAGCGCTTCGGCGGGGCTGCGCTGATTTCCGTGATCGGGGCCGCGCCAGCGGTCGCAGCCGAAAGTGCCAATAACGAGACGACCAGCATCGTTCTGGGCGATGTCGGCAGCGACCTTCAGGACACGGTCGGGTCGGTCATCGCCGATCAGGTCTCCATCGCGCCGACCATCTATGTCGACCAGGGGGCCTCGGTCACTGTGCTCGTGGACCGTGATGTGGTGATTTACTGATGGAGCAGGCGTCACCAGCCTCTTACCTCGAGCGATATCTCGACCCGTTCCGCGACCTTCTAAGGCGTGACGACGTGGTCGAGATCGCGATCAACCCGGACGGCAAGGTCTGGCTCGAGGTTGCGGGCGACGCCACCATGCGACACGAAGGTCAGACCGTAGACCGGACCACAGCCCTCAACATGGCCCAGACCATCGTCGGCGATGCCAAGGCCCGCGTCTCTGAAAAGAACCCTCTCGTGTCCGGCAAGGTGGAATATGCAGGTCGTCCCCTTCGGGTCCAGGTCGCCGTGCCGCCCGCCATAGACCGCGGCGCCTCGATCACCATCCGCCTCTTCGCCTCGGGCAGCGTCAGGGATTACGCCCCGGCGTATCTCTTCGGCAAGGCTGTCTCGGTCGATGCGCTCCGCGCCGAGAAGATGAAGAACATCGCCAGTCTCGCCGAGGAAAACCTCGGGGCCGCGCTGCAGACCCTTGTCGAGGCTCGGCTAAACGTCCTGATCAGCGGCGGCACCTCGACCGGCAAGACCACCTTCGCCCGCCACCTTCTGACGCATGTGGGCGAGCACGAACGGCTGATCACCATCGAAGACGCCTTTGAGCTTTTCCCCAGCCAGCCCAATACCGTCGCCCTTCTGGCTGACCGAGGGGCCGGATCGCAACGCAGCGCCAATGCGCTCCTTCAGGCGTCCCTCCGCATGCGCCCCGACCGCATCATCGTCGGCGAGCTGCGCGGGGCCGAGGCCCTGACCTATCTCGAGGCGATCAACACCGGCCATGGGGGGTCGGTTTCGACCATCCACGCCGAGACTGCCGCACTGGCCATAGATCGGCTGGCGATCATGGTTCTGCAGGCTGGCACACCTCTGACCTTCGCCGAGGTGCGGGAGTACATCCGGAAGTCCATCGACGTAATTGTCCAGCTTGGGCGGGCCGAGGGGAAGCGGGGGATCACGGAGTGCTATTTGCCAGGCTGAAGTGTACTTCTGACAAGATGGGCGGAAAGCAGAAGTCCGCTGCGAGTGCAAAGAATTTTTCAAGGTTGTTGAAAGCAGACATTGCTTCACCGCCATAAGGCGCTTTCATCGAACTGTTTAGCAATGCTCTTGTCACACCTTTTGATGAGATCGAGGTTTACCAACCTCGAGAAGCATAGACATCATCAAACATGTCAGAGTTTTGAGGAACGATGAAAGTCATAACCTCTGCGTCGGTTTGGCCGCCGCGGGATCGCGAGATCACGGAATGTGCGTAAACATTGTGGTTTTCTGCGCTGTACCGGCCAAAAAACGCACTTGCAGGCACCAAAGAGCGATCCGCGCCCGGCGTTGTTTTCCCAAACAATAACTCCATAACCCCGCTATCGGGGTCGTGGTCACGCTTGGGTGCCCATTCGTCCGGCCAATCCTTTGAGCCGCGAAACCATTTGCGTCCATTGGGCCCAAAACAGATTAACATCGATTCAGATCTGTCCACATCGATATAGCGTAGTGCCGAGGCTTTGCGGCTTGCCTGGAACTCCTCTGCCAACGCGTCAATCGACTTGAACGATGGCTTTTTGAACTCACGCATCAGCGGCCGATACAGATAGGCGGGCATCATAAAGTCCGCAGCATAACGATCTGCCTCCCGCTCCTTATGCGCCCCCTGGCCATTTACCCCACCAATATCCTGCTTTGAACAACTCAGAATCTGGTTTCTGTGGCGTTGCCAATGCCCGATCTCGTGAGAGAGTGAAAACCGCGCACGGCGGTCGCCAGAGCTGTCATCAATCGTGATAATGGCGCGATCTCCAAGCCCGGTAATCTTCGCTTCGCAAGACGACAAGCGTTTGTACTTGACCTTAGCCCCCATCGTCCACGCCAGAGCTTCCAGATCGATGTGACGCGGTTTCGTTACCCCGTAGTCAATCAAATACTGCTCTGCATGCGAAAGCCGCCTCACGTTTCTGCATCTCCGAAGGAGAATCCGAGCTCTTCAAGATCGTCCAATAGATCAAAGACATCACTATCAGACATAGCGCCGCTTTGCGCGTTTCTTGCAGCTTGGGTCATTTGTGGATGTTCTTTTGCCGCACGCTCAACCAACGCTCGCGCTTCCGCTGCCGACCGCGGACGGCAGCTGCGCGCTGATCGTTTATCTGCGACCAGTTCTTCGCGCGCGCGCAGAAGTGATTTTTGTCCGGCCTTCATCCGCGCGCTATCGACAAGACTGTCAAAGGCTTTGACGGCATCTTCGGGTGCGATACCCTCCCGTTCAAGTTCGGCGTCCAACTCTTCGTCCGACATGTTCAGGATTGTATCGACAACATTGTCAGCAAGATCGAAAAGCTCATCTCTCTTGGACTTCTTTGTCATGACACACTCCTTTCTCTCTTAAATCTGTCCATCATGCGCCCAATGCGCCGATGAATGGTCGCAAGCTCCTGTTTAGACACGCCTGCGGTTTCACAAAGGTCCGTGCCCCGCAGGCCATCAAACCCGCCCAGCAAAACGAGCTGGGTTTTTTC
The DNA here is from genome assembly GCF_900129395.1 of Pseudosulfitobacter pseudonitzschiae. Lineage (GTDB taxonomy): Bacteria > Pseudomonadota > Alphaproteobacteria > Rhodobacterales > Rhodobacteraceae > Pseudosulfitobacter > Pseudosulfitobacter pseudonitzschiae. The sequence continues at coordinate 46,049 of NZ_FQVP01000010.1, read as the reverse complement.
ACAGCCATTGCAGGCCTCAAGGAGGAAGTCCTGGAACGCACGTTCCGTTTCTTCATCAATAATGGTTTCTTCCCCATTCAGGTGGTCTGGGTTTGATCTGTGTTCAGTGAGTAGATCGTATTTGGCATGCTGTACCTCCAACATATTTGCGTCACGCCGACGCGCGCGCATCTCTATTTGATTATTGGCAAGCGAACGCATCGCACCTGCCAAAAACGTGAAAACGTCCAAGTCTGATTTACAACTGCGCTTTTCTTCAAACACCTTCATGAGGGCCTCCTGGATCAGGTCCTCAGGTTCCAGGTCTTTGGTAAAAGCCGCATATTTCTTTGCGACAAGCGTCAGGCGTTTTTTGTCTCGGGGAGACAAAGCCAAGTACTCATCATAAAGCTCTTCCGGCTCTTTATATGTCACAGGCTCATGTGCCCCCAATTTCGTGCCCTCCAATCAAAGCAGCAGCATGAATCAAGGCGCTTCAACCGACGTGATTCAGACAGGTTCAAATATTTTTTTCAGGTGTCCGAAACCTCATCTACCACAAGCCTTTGTAGGTGCGAACAGTAAACACCACGACATCTACAAAGGAGACACTGTCATGTCCGCACAAAATGACTTTATTGATCTTGAGAGCTGCGCGCTTGAGGATCGCCATGAGCCAACCGCAACACGTTTCCGCGTTCGGATCGATCACGACCGCTACAACATCGAAGATCCCAAACCGACGGGTCGCCAACTACTGGCGCTCGCCGACAAACGCCCAACCGATGAGTATCTCATCTTTTTGATCCTGCGCGGTGGTCGATTTGAAGAAATCCAGCTTGATGAAACCATTGATCTTACCCGTCGCGGAACCGAGCGGTTTTTGACCTTCGAGAGCTCCGCTTCCTACCGTCTGGAGATCGACGGTCAGCGGATCGAATGGGGCACAAAGCTGATCACAGGCCTGAAGCTCAAAGAACTCGCAGGTGTTGATCCGGCGACATATGCTCTCTGGCAGGAGGTTCGCGGCGGTGAGGACGTTCCGATCAACAACGATCAGATCATCGATCTGAGTGATGATGGTCTGGAACGCTTCTTTACGGTCATCGAACAAACAACAGCTGGTGACGCTTCGTCCGGCGGGGTCCTTCCCCGCCGCGACAAAAGCTACCTTGCCTCAAGTCTGGCAACGTTTGCCGAGATGAGTGACCGTGGCCAAACCGGTGTCATTTTGAAAAACTACCCCTTACCTGCGGGCAAGTTTGACGCCGACAGCGTCGACATTTTGATCCTGATGCCGAGCGGGTACCCCGACACTGCGCCGGACATGTTTTACTGCAGTCCGTGGATGAGATTGAAGGCCAGTGGCGCATTCCCAAAATGTGCAGACGTCCCCCATGTTTTCGGTGGAACCAACTGGCAGCGCTGGTCCCGTCACAACTCACAATGGCGTTCAGGCAAAGACGGTATCTGGACGATGGTCAAGCGCGTCGAGCGTGCGATCGCGGAGGCCGCGTGATGGATTTTAACCTCATCGTACCGCATCGCCTTCTCGACACGATCCAAAGTACAGCTTTCGACGGACAAAAGGAGGCAGGGGCCTGGACTCTCTTCAGAGTTGCCCATGTTGATTGTGATCCTGTTACAGGCCGTGCCACGCGCCGGTATATCCTGAACAAGGTCGTGCCGCTCATGCAAACCGATGTCGTCTCCTCGTCAGAAAAGCATCTGACGGTCAAGACTGGCTCCTTTGTCAAAGTTCTGGGTCAGGCACAGCTCGACGAGTTGGTGCCCGGGTTCTTGCATGGCCATCCAAGTGGATATGCTGCCTTCTCGAGCCGGGATGATCAAAACGAAGCTGCGCTCAGCCGCGCGCATCGCAACAAAAGCGGACCCGGGCGTGCATTTGTCAGCTTACTGGCCTTGCCATCAGGTCGGTTGCTTGCGCGTGTCTGGACTGACCCCGATACATCTTATCCCGCAACCGTCACCATCACAGGCCACAGGCTTCGCAAGTGCTTCGTTCATGAGGATGATATCCTGGAGACGCAGGCATTGGACCGTCAAACTCGGGTTTTTGGCCCTGGGTTTAATGCCCAGCTCCAATCGCTCAAGGTGCTCATTGTCGGTGCTGGTGGTACGGGCTCACCTCTTTCGGTCATGTTGGCGCGCTCCGGTGTTCAGTCGCCGGTCATTTTGGACCCGGATGTAATTGAGGAGACCAACCTTCATCGCCTCTATGGTGCGACAGTCAAGGATATCGGATCCCCCAAGGCGACGGTCCTCGCAGCGCATCTCAACGGTTTTGGTCTGGATACAAACGCCCTTGGCATCCAAGGCAACCTTTTGGATGTCGCGCATCGTGATCTCCTTAAAAGCGCAGACGTGATATTCTGTTGCACGGATGATCACGCAAGTCGGCTGTTGCTCAACCGCTTTGCCTACTTTTATGAATTACCCGTCATTGATATTGGGCTCGCCATCGAACGGGGTGAGGTGGATGTCAAAGACATGACCGGTCGGGTCACGCGCCTGGGGCCGGGCAGCCCATGCTTGTTGTGCCGCAATATCGTCGATCCGCGGAGGGCGAGAGAAGAAGAGCTGCGCGCGAAGGATCCCGAGGCTTACGCATTCCAGGTGAACGAGGGCTACATTCTTGGTGGTGGTGATCCGGAGCCGGCCTTCATCTCTATGACTACTTCGGTCGCGACCCTGGCGATGGAAGAACTCCTTCAGTTGATGACCGGTTTTAGAGGCGACGGTGGCGTTGTCACCCAAAGATTACGCCGGTTTCAGGTACCCGAAGACCGCCGGACTGGCGCTAAAACAGATCCGGATTGCCCAATCTGCAGCGAGATCGAGTGCTGGGGTCTTGGAGATGTAACACCGTTTCTTGATCGGGTGTCTTGATATGTGGAAAGAGGTTTTCCGTCGCGCGCTGATTACGTGCCGGTTGGTTGACAAACCAGAGTTTGAAATCCGTCATGTCGACGTACAACCCGCTCTTACAGACATGGACCCCGCATCTCTCTACGTGGTCGGCCCAAAACAAAACCCAAAATGGGCTGTTCTGTCCTGTCCTGGAGCCTGTGGGCATGTCATGCGCCTGCCGATGATGAGACAGCACACACCACGTTGGACCATCACCTATGATTGGATTGGTCGGGCGTCTTTGTCGCCGTCAATCCATCAAAGGAATGCCTGCAAAGCGCATTACTGGTTTAAGAAAGGCGATGTGGTCTGGTGCCGCGACAGCAAATGTGGAGGACGATGAACTTAAAGAGCTTGCAGTTGCCAATGATCTTCGAAGTCGGGCAGTGATGCAAATGTTTCCGTGCAAGAAACCTTCATTTCGTCTGTGGAGATCAAGAGCAAAAATGATCGGCCATGAAGGACTGAAACACTCTTAGCACGCGACAAGCCTTCAATCAGTGTCGAACGAACTGTCCAAGTGTTTACAGACTCACGATGAGCTATCCAACTTACTGGTGCATGTACGTACTCAACTCGCGACATTTTAAAATGATCTAATGCGGATTTGGTAGATTTATAAAGTCCGAAAAAATCAGGATATTTTCGAGTATCGATGATTGATACTGGTTTTTGGTTGGCAAGCAGATTTGAAAAACCGAAATAATCCATCTCACTCATAGGTACAACGAACAAGTAATCGCGCTCGAAATCGTCAAACAGACTCAACTGTTTGGCGTTCTCAAAACTCCATTGTTCGCGTGACTGCGAAACATCCTCACCCTCGGATGCGTCGTGAACGAGCGTTAGGTTCGCTCTACGCATCTGACACTTCTCGACCCAATCTGCTCTCCAATGTCACGTACGAGACTTTATAGTTGTCCAACGGCCCGCCCCAAGCTGGTGACCCGCCTAGTCGCTCGCCTGTGATCTTATCTTTGTAGTCTCTGTCTTTCAAGAAAACTCGCCGATACATTCGGGGAGAGACACCTACAAAAGGCTTAAAAAGTACCTTTGATGTCGCTTCTGATCGAGCGACATCGTCGCTCGGCAACCCAGCTTGCCCACGAACTTGCCTGCTCTCGATCGCAGAGGGCGCCACCCAATCGTCGGACTCTGTGGTGATTGCATCGGAGTGAAGGGCCGTAGCTCGACTCTTTGGGTACGGTTCAATGAACTGAACCTCATCAATGCCCGCCGCCACAATGTGGCGCGCACAGTAGTGACAAGGATAGGTTGTTACAAACAGTCTACAGCCTTTCGGTGATACCCCTGCTAGCGAGGCTGAAAGGATGGCATCCATTTCAGCGTGCACAGCCCGGCTGAATTCAATCAATCCTCCCAGTCGCGTACCACGGATTTTTTTCAAAACGTCACCCCTGGTTGCTGACGAGGTCAGTTCAGGAAATGCGTCTATCAGCTCCTCGATAATTTGATTTTGCTCTTTGTTACTGCTGCAGAACACGGTTTCTCTGAAAGCGCATCTATGATCGCTGTGGTGCGACGGCTCAAAATCTTCCCCGTAGACTCCTCCGCCTGCTTTAGGCGCTTCGTTCGTGCCTGTGGAGACAATAGTTCCAGATTGGTTAACGAGGGCTGCACCCACCTGTCTTGAAAGGCACGCGCTTCTCATTTGAGCGCTTCTCGCATGGTGCATAGCTGTTTCTGCGATGGTCGGCCTTACGATGCGGTCCTGCGCGATCAAGGAGACGAACCGCTTCAATTGGTCATTCATCCCAGTGATGCTGAGATCGTCCTCCCCAGCAGCGGAGTTATCCACAAAGAAATCAGCTTCATGAAATGTGTCAGACACATGCTGTCCAAATTTTTCTGGTGCGTCTTCATCCCTCTCGAGGAAAAGACGAACACTCTCCTTCGTCTCGGTGGAGCCCCACTCAGCGCGATCAAATAGGTTCTCTCGGATTCGTTTTTCGCGCACCACTGGGTCGCAAACGATCCCAACCAACGCAAACGCGTCCTGGTATACTCTACGCAAGAGGTTCGCTTCCGCAGGGTGACGAAGGGAGTCGATAATGTAGACGCGTTTACGCCCGTCGGGTTCGACCCCACCTTCTAAGGCGCCCTCCACCTTCTGCATCCTCGCTCTTTCGCTGGTGATCTTCTTCAGAATGTACCGGGCGACCGCGGAATGATCTTCCGTCCCTCCAGAGTAATTTCCTTTTCTTAGGTCATCTCCTCGGTCTTGCATTTTGGTGATGCTCTCAAGGCTCTTCCTGGCTCCGTTTTCTGGAACTTCCAAGCCAAAGCTCAACGCTGCATCGTGTATGAGCAAACTGGCTTTGATGATCACCGCCTCATATTGATAGTCATCTTCAAAGAAAGACTGGATGCGTTTAGCAGCGGTTCCAGATCCAGCACCGGCTGGACCTACTATAGCGACAAAGAGTTCGTTGCTCTGGTGCTTTGCAAGCAGAGTTTGACCAGACAGCCCATTTCCAGTTTCTACCAAGTTCGAAGCAGCATTTGTCTCAGCCATCTGAAATTCAACCTCAAACATAACTAGCCTTTTCTAATCTATTGTTAAGTCGTGCCTTTGTTGATTGCTATACCATTTAGCCAATGGGCAAAGAACAATTCTATCGCAAAACACCCAACCTCCGAGACAATTGGTCATAGGAGGTGCAGCGAATGACTGCTAGAGCGTGTTGCGTTCAATTGATTTCATACCCTGCGGCCTTGAAGAAGTTGTAGCATTCCTCCTCGGTGAAGAGGTCGCAGACATGTCCGACGGCCTGCCACAGCTCATCGTATGTGCGGGCAGCGGCTCGCTGGATCAAGGCTTTGAGCTTTGCGAACGCCATCTCGATAGGGTTCAAGTCCGGGCTATAGGGCGGAAGGAATAGAAACCATGCGCCGACAGCCTTCAGTGCCGCCGCTGCAGTCGGGCTTTTGTGCGATGACAGGTTGTCCAGGATGATCACGTCGCCGATCTGCAAAGTTGGCGCCAACTGGGTCTCGACGTAAAGATCGAACAGCTCGCCGTTCATCACACCATTGATGACCCAAGGGGCATCCAACCGGTCATGGCGCAGGGCGGCGACGAATGTCTGGGTTTTCCAGTGGCCGAAGGGCGCGTGGTCGATCAGGCGCGCGCCTTTTAGTGACCAGCCGGTGGTCTTGACCATGTTCGTCTTCAGGGAGGTTTCGTCGATGAAACCGATGCGGGGCAACAGGTTGCGCATGAAATGCTGACGCCGCGTGATCCAGATATGGCGAGCCTGCTGGACATCAGGCCGCTTCTGTTCGGCGGCTTGGAGGTCTTTTTTTGTGTGTCAGGCCGAGGCTGCGCAGGACGCGCCAGGGAATCACAGATCAAATCCCGTGGGAATCCTGAATCGAATAGGCCGCAACACGCTCTAGCGGGCTCCGGATGCAGCATCGCATCCTATAGCTGGACGGCAGCAAAGGGCCGATCGCGTCATGGTCAGGCCTTCACCCACCTAACAGTTCCTCGACCAGATCCTCCTGCCGGTCGAGCGCCGCCTCCCATTCCTTCGGCGCAGCCGCTGCCCGCTCGAGCGTCTCCGGCTCAGGATGCCCGCGCCCGGCCTCTATCGCCATAACGCTCATCGCGCGCGCCTCACGGCGCTGCGAGCGATCCCGGACAGGCTCACATTCCGCTGGTTTCACTGGCTCATCAGCGCCAACATCGTCACCACCGCCATCTCCGCCCACTATTCCATTCCAAGGCCCCACGCCCTGCACACTCGGCGGATAAGGAAACGGCTTGCCGTCCTGCCGAGCCAGCATGTCCACGAAGAACGGATCGTCGTAATACTTGATCCGGCTCGCCTTGATCGGGTGCTGGGGCGAGGCGAGGATGATGACCTCATCTGGATCCATCAAGCGCGCTTCAGTCTCAGAGAGCAGAGGCCGCTCTTCCAGCCGCGCCGAGGTCGAGGTCGCGCCGAGAAACCCTTTGTTGCGCCCGTACATTCGGGTGACCGCCTCACGGGTGGTGCTCCCGACGGCGGCCGAGACCTCCTTCACGGTGCGCTGGTCCCGCGGGGTGATATAGAGCTTCAGCCCTGCCCCGTTCTCGAGGCTTTCGCGCCCCTCGGGCCCGTAGATCCGGTCGAGCGAAGCCAGCGACTGCGCGATCATCGCGACGCGGCCGCCATAGCTTGCCAGAGAATGGATCGCGCGTTCAAGATAGGGCATCGCCCCCATCTGCTGGAACTCATCGATCATCATCATGACGGGCCAGGGCTCATCGGGGCCGGGCTCGTTCAGGCGGATCGAGGCGATAAGGTCGGCGAACATCAGACGCAGGAGCGGGGCGAGGGTCGCGATGTGATCTTCGGACACGGCGATATAGAGCGACTGCGGGGTTTTCCGGAAGGTCGAGAAATCAAAGTCGCTGTCTTGTGTGGCCGAGCGCACCGCCGGGTTGTCCCATTGCTTGAGACCGGCGGTCATCAGTGCCTGGATGTTCGAGGTCAGCAGCCGCGACGAGGCTGAGGCCGCGTTGGTCCACAGCTCGCGCAGGATGTCTTCTTCGGCCTCGTCGGCATAGGTCTTGTATTGCGCGTTCTTGTACTCGCCCCCGGCGACGATCTTGTTTACCTCGCCAAGGTTCGGCGTGCCGCGCTGGATCGCCAGCAGACAGGCGGCGACAAAGATCGACTTGCCGGCTTCGGAGAAGGTGTCGAGTTGCTTGTTGTCCTTGTCGAGGAAGAGGTCGGCCAAGATTGAGACCTCGGTGAAGCGCTGCGCGAAGCTCGGGGCCTTGGCGATCCGCGCCAGAGGGTTGTAGCGGTGCGTGGCGTTGGCCCAGTCGAAGGGGCTGAAACGATAGACCTCGTCTCCGTTCAGCGCCCGAAGCCGGGCGGTCTTCTCGAAGTTCTCGCCCTTCACATCGAGCACCACAACCGAGCCTGCGAAACCCAAGAGATTCGGGATCACAAAGCCGACGCCCTTACCCGCACGGGTCGGCGCCACCATCATCACATGCGGGATCGTGGTCGAGGAGATGAACTCGGCCTTCGAGGTCGGCGCGCCAAGCTTGCCACAGACGAAGCCCTTGCCCGGCGCCTGTAACATGTCGTTCTTCTTCAGCTCCGCCTTGGTCTGCCAATGGGCCGATCCGTAGTCGTCGCGCTCCTTCTTCCAGGTCCAGGCCAGCGCCAGGGCGCCGAGGCCGATTGCGCCGAAGCCGACAGCGCCAAACCCGACCTTGAAGGCCTCGGGATGCGCCGCGCGTGTCGCGGTGCCGGCCTTCCAGAGCGCCAGCATGTCGAAACTCTGAAACCCGGTTTTCAGGGCAAGGGTCAGGTAGAAGGCGGCAACGATGGTGCCAATGACGGCGCCGCAGATCACGCCGAAGAGGAGCGCTGCCCAAAGGGGAAGTGTCTTGGTCATGGTGGTCATCTCCCCCTTAGAATTCCATCTCGTCATCAAGTCCGCGGTCGCGGCCAAGATCACGCCCCAACTGCTGCGCCTCCTGCTGACCTCGCATCCGCGCCACCTCGGTCGCCTTGTCCTGCTGCAACCCGGCGGCGCGATCGGTGAAGACCTGATCGCCCCTTTCTTCGAAGGTCATTTCGAGAAATTCCTGCGTGACGGTGATCTGGTCGAGCTTGCTTGGCAGTGCCGCATCCAACACCTCGTAGTTGCCGCGCCGAAGTTCGGCCAAGCCTTCCTCCCCCAGCTCCTTGAAGAGCTCGGATTGCAGGGTCCGCTCGACCGTCTCCTCCTGCTCTTCGGTGAGCTTGCCATCGCGCAGCATGTCAGCGAGGTCCTGCAGGTAGGGATTAGGCGTCCGGTCGTCTTCGTCGATAAGCGGCAGGACCCCCTGTTCTTCGTCCGTGAGGGTCCGGCCGATCTCGACGCCAAGTTCCTTGGCGCGTTCCATCAGGGCGTCCATCACCCCGTCGACCTTCTCCAGCGCGGCATCAAGCTGGTCATCGGTAGCCGACTCCACGCTGAGCCCGTCCTTCACCAGCACCGCGTTCATGTCCCGCTCGACCCAGTCCTGCGCCATGCCGTAGTTGCGCGTACCGCCGGCAGCGATCCGGGCCACCAGTTCCTCGCTGTCCATGCCTGCTTCTTCGGCGCGCTCGAGCACGTCGCGCAACCCCTCGTCATTGCCGAACTGAAAGGTGGCGATCAGCGCGTCGCTGCCCGCCACCGGCGGATAGGGTTCCTCGAGCTGTTTGCCAAAGCGTGTGCGCAGCTCTGGGTCGGGCACCATCTGCGACAGGTCAGCAATGACCGGCGCGGCCTTGGCTTCGAAGGCAGCGCGCTCGGTCGGGTCCAGTTCCTCGGCCTTGAGCCGCAGCGCCTCGATCGTGCGTTCGGAATAGTCGATCGCATCACCGACGGTCCTGATGTCCTTCATGTCTATCTCTCCTTCGGTGAAGTTCCACGGCGTGCCAGAGCCGAGACCGTCCGCCATGCCGCGCACGGCGCGCGCCATGTGGCGCCGGTCCATCCGGTCCAGCAGGTCGGCGAGGTTCTTGTAGTCCTTGGCGAAGCCCACCACCTGCGCGTGGGCGATGGCGGATTCCCCGGCGGTCATGACGATTTCGCGCGGCAGGCGGGCCTCTTCCTTGGCGCGGTAGATTTCCTCGATCTCGGCGGGCTTCTCGAAGATGCCGCGCTCGAGCCGGGTGGTGGCGTCGAGCATCACGCCATAGCCTTCAGCGATCTCGGCCTGCTTCTCCCGCATGAGCTGCGGCGACATCACGCCTTCGGCCCAGCAGGAAAACCAGGAGCCCTTCTCGACCCCGCGATTGTTCAGAATGATATGGGCGTGTTTGTGCGCCCGGTCGTCATGGACCGCGAGTACATAGTCCCACTGATCGCCGTATTCGCCGCTCTCAAAGAAATGCTCCGCCCAGTCCATCGCGATGTCGCGCACCTGGTCGACCGTCACGTCTGTCGGGAAGGACAGCAGCATGTGCGAGGTGAAACCGAGCTTGGTCGAGCCGCGCCATGTCCCGGCCCAGTCCTCGATGATGTATTCCTTCTGCTCGTCGGTCAGGACCTCCGCGTCGGTCAGCGCGTTGGTCATCGTCGAGTAGGTGTAGACCGCCTTGTCGTTGATGTAGGAGAGCTGCGCCCCGAGGCTTCCTCTCGTCTTGCAGCCCCCCGCCCGAATCCGTTTGAAAACTGCCGCCTGGCTCTGGCCCGATGCGGCCTTCAGCGCGTTGCGCGCCGACAGGGATCCGACGCGCGCAAAACTCCGCCCCTGTCGACGGCCCGCCAGCCGCGCGTCGATCCGCGCCCCGGCCTGACCCCGGATGCGCTCATCCTCCCAGAGCCTGCCCATGACCGAGGTGTAGAGGGCGAGCGGATCAACCATTCTTGACGAGCCTCAATCCGCGCTCGATCGTGCGCGGGCTGTCCTCCAGAACTTCATTCTCCGCCCCCTGCCCTTCTTCCTTTTGCGGCCACTCCTGTTGACGCAGTGCCTGCGCCGCATCCTTCATCCGGCCCATCTCACGGCTCATGGACTGCGCCAGATCAAGGATCTCGATCAGTACCGCGCGATCCGCCTCCGAAACCTCCAGCCGACCACGATGGACCGCCTTGGCGAGTAACAACCCGGCGTCGCTCACATCCTTCGCCTGACGCCACGCGGCACAGAACTCCGCGACCAGATCACGCGGTACATCGAGGAAACCGCACCGTCCGCGCAGCACTGCATTGAGCGCCTGCGACCGGTTGGCATAGCCCCGTTCGCACCACTCCGCATCGAAGGCTTCGAGCTCGGATCGGCTGGCCCGGAATGCCACCGTCTCGCTCGGATCGCGCACCGTGATGCCCTCGCCCGCCTCTTCTTTCGCGAGCCTGTTCACATGGCGCGGAGAGATGCCAAACGCCGCCGCCAGATCCTTCGCGCTCTCGCCCGCAGCAAAGCGCCGCGCCACTTCGATGCGCTGCTCGAGCTTCAGGTTTTTCGCTGGCCTCGGCACGGGTCAGACCCCTCGGACAAAATGTGTAAACATTGGCCATATCCTGCCAACGTCTTCCTTCTCTCCTTCGTTTATAACTCAATAAATCATATTGCGCAATATTACGTTTTGAATGATGTATATTTTTGCTGCCATTGGACGCGATCAAGACCCCTCGTCGCGGCGCGACACGGAACGGGTCCCGCCCTCGTGGATGCAGGACAACCAGTTCGAAAAAGCTTCCGAAACTTGTGTTCAAGACGCACGCGACGAAAGGCAAACCGAGCGCCCGAGCCGGTCACGGATCGAGCGCCAGGAACACGAAAACGACCCGCGCGGGATGACGCGGATCATACCCTCTGAGGGCGGCACGATGCTTCTGAGAGTCGACGTCAGACCCCTGCGGATCCGAAGACCCGCAGGGGTGTCTGGGTCAGTGACCTAATCCCTGATTGCGCAGATCGTCGTAGCGGCTGCGGGCGATCAGAGCCTCGGTCTCGAGGCTGTCGAGAGTCTCGGGATGGGCGTCTTCATCAAAGGCGGCGAGGTAGGCATCGAAGACCATTTCGGCTTGCAGTTCGGCGAGGTCGATGGATTGTTCGAGTGTCATGGTGCGATCCGGCCCAACGATCGTCGCCCAAACGGATCGTGGAAAAGACCGGGGGCATGAGAGCGGGCTGCACCCGGCACGGGGCGGAATGAAATGGAGCACGCCGGGGGCAGGTTTGTTGTGAGCGATGCACCGCAGCGCTCAAGGCGTCACGGTGCTTTACGTTTTCAAAAGAACAATGATGTTCGAAACACGCGTTCGAGCCACAGGCGAGAGGCAGCGTGTTTCGAGGCTAATCAAACGTAAAGCGCCAGCCGTCCAGAAACTTGCCCCCGGCGTTGCTGACCGCTCGACCCCGGGCTAGCGATCTCTGAGGCCAACAAGTCGACGGAAAGGCGCACGGCGGTGACCTTCACGTGATACGTTGCCCTCGGTAGCATGACGTTGGTTTGCGGTTTCCACCCTCGCGGCACAGGGTGATTTCGGCGCCCCTGGCAGCTCCGCCAACACGACCTAGGCGCGGGTTGCTCGAATGAGAGAAAGGGTGCGCTTGCCTCGCTCAGCGGGCTGCCAGTTCTCCCTGCTGACTTTCGGTTCAGCCTCCGCCGCGCGTGATCCACGCTGTCAATTAACTGAATGATCGGAGCCCGCATCCGCGACCTATCCGGTCTGACGCCCCGCCTCTGCGTCCGCGTCCGAAATATGCCACATCCTTCGGACACCAGTCTCGGGCCCAAGCCGGAGGCCACCCCTCAGGACGAGGAAAGCCAGACCGCCGAAGCGGTCTGGCCGATGGCTTAGGCGGCCTCTTTGGGACCCCAGGGGATGACGGCCTGCAAAGACAGATCATCCTGGTTGGCGGCCTTGCCGAGGTTGGCGTTAAAGCCGTGATCGCGGATGGTCAGCGTGTAGTAGTCGGCGCCGGTCTCCTTGTTCTGCTTCTTCCAGATGCCGCCGCACTCGACCAGCTTGCCACGCGGGGAGCGCCCGAGGACGCGGTGTGTGGGGGCCATCGGGTTCGTGCTCGCGACGGGTTCGACCGTGATGTCGAGGTCAAAGGTCAGGGTCGAGATGGAGCCGACGCCCTTGGCGGTCTCAAAGTCGGCGCTGGTGAATTTGATGCAGTTCGTGGTCATTGCTCTTCTCCTTGTTTGCGTTGCAATGATGGTCACCTTGCAGCTGGCCAAGGCCCGGCCACACCGAAGGCGAAGCGTGAGCGGAGAGGGGCAGGCGCCGGTCTTTTTGCTCCGCGCGGAATGGCCCGCAGGGGCAGGGGAAAAAGATCGGTGACAACCTTTGTGGACGGGACGACAGCTGCGACCAGCATGTCATGCAACTCAGACAGAGGGAGAAGTGCGGTGGCCACGAAGGAAATGTGAACTGCAGACAGAGATGCTGCGGGGGGGTGTCTTCTCTGTCTTCTTGCACCGATCCGGATCCGGGCGAGTCAGAGCTTTTCCCTGACCCAGGCTCACGTGCCGCGTCGGCTGGTTTCCATGGTAACGCGATGTGTGTTGTCTGGAAGAGCAGCAGGAAGACCGTCGAAGCATCGATACCGTGCTCGACTCACCCGGATTTCTAACGGACCCTCTACGGCACCCCGATAACCTGCGATCCGCGCATCACGACAATCACCGGCCTTCTGTCGGCTGGGGCCAATGCAATCCACCGAGTGTCTAAAACCGTTTGCGACCCAGGAAGATTGGGAGCACAGCATGTCCGACAAAGCGAGGAACAACACCGGCCGAGACGCGAGGTACGAGATCAATGATGTCACTTGCCCGCCCCAGCGACCGTAACTGGAACGGCCGAGATGAAGCGTTGCCACGACCAGCCGTCGCAGGGAGAGGCGGCGTTTTAGCTCGGGGAGGGCGGATGCGTGCAGCCGACCGACTAGGGCGCGGTCCTGATCAGAGGGCAGGACGGGCCCAGATCATCAGGTGGGGATAATTGAGTGAGAAAAGCATCCGCGGTCTCTATGACCCACGTGGCGGAAAGGTAAGGCAACTATCAACCAACGCTCAAGTCACCAAACATTCGGTTCGCTTGATTTACGCTAAGTGGGCCAATATCGGGACGGGTATCGCAGAAGATGCCTCAGACGGGTTGTTTTGTCCTGAGTAGCGGTTCTTCAATAGACGCATGCCAAACGTCAAATTAGCCGACCAAATTGGTCAAAACCCTGCGTTTGTGACACAGACGCAAAGGACCATATTAGTCTCACACGTTCTGACCAGAGGTTTTAGTCCAACAGCAGCCGTTCGTGCCAGTTGCGGCGAAGGTCTGGATTGAGCCCAACCCGGTGATCTTCGTTTCTCGCTGCGTGTGTAATGCAGCACGAAAATCGCTGCAGGGGCAAAAAGACTTGCGTTATTAAGGCATGCAAAAAGCAGTCATCCATCCCAGCGATAGGAAGCCGTTTCTTCTCGCTTGGTAGAGAGCCCATAGTCCCGGCTCACCACCTCTTTCAAAGCTCATTTTTGGAACCGGTCAGAGCAGGTCATCTGAGATCATTTATCCATTTGACGCATATGCGCGATCAATCTAACGATAAGGGCACAACTGTTGGGGTGCCCTAACCGGGCTGAGATGCACGCGCTGCAAACCCATTGAACCTGAACCGGTTAGGACCGGCGGAGGGAACAGCTTGCGGAGCTCTCGTCCGCATTGGCCTTTCCTCACTTTGCCATCCTGATCCTTGAACCAAGGGGCGGCGACATGGTGGCTAAGGCGTTAACGATTGCCGGGTCCGATTCCGGTGGCGGGGCTGGTATTCAGGCGGACCTCAAGGCGTTTTCAGCGATGGGTGTCTATGGGGCGTCAGTGGTCACGGCGGTGACCGCGCAGAATACGCAGGCGGTTACGGCTATTCACCCGGTCCCCGATGGCGTGGTTGCGGCGCAGATCAGGGCGGTTTTGGACGATATCGAAATTGACGCGATCAAGATCGGGATGCTGGGGACCCCGTTGCTGATCGCGGCGGTGGCGGAGGCGCTGGCGGGCTATGACGGCCCGATTGTGCTGGACCCGGTAATGGTCGCCAAATCAGGGGATATGCTGCTGGCAGATAGCGCGATTGACGCTTTGACATCTTTGCTGTTTGGCCGCGCGACCCTGCTGACACCGAACCTGCCTGAAGCTGCGAAACTGGTCGGCGAAGGTAGCGCCGACGCACAGGCGAACGCGCTTTTGAAGCTTGGCGTCGGGGCGGTTTTGATGAAGGGCGGGCATGCGAATGGGGCAGTTTGTATGGATCAGCTTGTTTCGCAAACGGGCACGCAGGAAATTTCGGCCCAACGTGTGAACACACGCAACACCCATGGCACGGGGTGTTCCTATTCCTCGGCCATCGCGGCGGGGTTGGCTCAGGGCATGGAATTGAACGATGCGGTATTGCGGGCCCATACGTGGCTGCATCAGGCGATCTTGCATGCAGATGGGCTGCATGTTGGGCAAGGCCATGGGCCGGTTCACCACTTTCACGCGCTTTGGCCATGAGCGGCCCTTTCACCATCCTTGGTGGCGGTGTGTGTGGCCTTGCCATGGCTGCCGAACTGTCGTCTCGCGGCGCGCGGGTCACGGTCATTGACCCAAAAGGGGCGCCCGGCGGTCATGCCTGTTCGTGGTGGGCCGGTGGCATGCTGGCGCCTGATTGCGAAGGGGTGAGCGCAGAGCCTGAGATCGTGCGCCAAGGCCGCAAGGCCGCCGGGTGGTGGGAAAGCCAAGGGGCGGCGGTCCATCATGCGGGGACGCTTGTAGTCGCACTTAATCGCGATCAAAGCGATCTGGCGACGTTTGCGCGGCGTGCGCCGCGTGCTGCCACCCTGCCGAAAACGCAGATCGCCGAGCAGGAGCCGCATCTGGCAGAGCGCTATTCCAAGGCGTTGTTTTTGGCGGATGAAGGCCATCTTGACCCCCGCGCGACCCTGACGGCTTTGCATGCGAGGCTTGCGCAACGGGGCGTGCGTTTTGGCGGTGATATCGCGGGTCAGGTGATTGACTGCCGTGGCCTTGTTGCGCGTGACACCCTCACAGATTTACGCGGCGTGAAAGGCGAGATGCTTGTGGTCCGCTGCACGGACGTGACGCTGTCGCGGCCCGTTCGACTGCTTCATCCGCGGTTTCCGCTTTATATTGTGCCGCGCGGCGACGGGGTGTTCATGTTGGGCGCCACGCAGATTGAAACCGGCGAGCGCAGCCGGGCCACCCTGCGGTCCGTCATGGAATTGATGAATGCGGCCTACGCCCTGCACCCCGCCTTTGGCGAGGCGGAGCTGCTGGAGATCGGCGTCGATGCACGCCCCGCCTTTCCCGACAACCAGCCCCGCATTCGGCGGATTGGGGATGTGATTTACGCAAATGGCCTGTTTCGGCACGGGTTTCTGCTTGCACCGGCTTTGGCGCAGATGACGGTGGATCTGGTGCTGGAGGGCAAGATACCGGAGGTTTGGTATGAAGATTATCGTGAACGGTGAGGCGCTTGAGACCGGCGCGTCCACGCTGGCGGCGCTGCTGGATGCGCTTGGAAAGGGCGCGGCCAAGGTCGCTACGTCCGTCAACGAGGGGTTCGTGCCCAAACAACAGCGCGCGGATCGCAGCTTGCAGGAGGGTGACCGCGTCGAAATCGTCGCCCCCCGACAAGGAGGATAGCATGCCTACGTTTTACGGCACCGAAGTGACATCGCGGCTGATGCTGGGCACCGCGCAATACCCCTCTCCGGCTGTGTTGGCGGAGGCGTTTCGCCGCTCCGGCGCGGGGATCGCGACAGTGTCTGTGCGCCGCGAGGCGGGCGGCGATCAGGCAGGGCAGGATTTCTGGGCGTTGATTCGCGATCTGGGCGTCGCGGTGCTACCCAACACGGCCGGCTGCTATTCCGTGCGCGAGGCCGTGACCACGGCACAGATGGCGCGGGAATTGTTCGACACCAACTGGATCAAGCTGGAGGTCATTGGCCATGCGGACACGCTGCAACCTGACCCGTTCGGCCTGGTCGACGCGGCGGCACAGCTGGCCGAGGACGGGTTCGAGGTGTTCCCCTATTGCACCGAGGATCTGGTGCTGTGCGAGCAGCTGGTGGAAGTGGGCTGCAAGGTGTTGATGCCATGGGGCGCGCCCATCGGTACAGGGCTGGGCCTGAACAACATCTACGGGCTGCGCAGCTTGCGGGCGCATTTTCCCGACATTCCGTTGGTGGTCGATGCAGGGCTGGGCTTACCGTCGCAAGCCGCCCACGCGCTGGAGCTGGGCTATGACGCCGTTTTGCTGAACACCGCCGTCGCAAAAGCGGGCGACCCTGCGGCGATGGCACAGGCCTTTGGCCTTGCAGTGGAGGCTGGCGCGCTGGCCGCCCGCGCCGATCCGATGGACGCGCGCGATATGGCGGCCCCGTCGACTCCTGTCTTTGGAAAGGCCATGCTATGATGCTGCCTCGCTTTTACCCGATTTTCGACGATGTGGCATGGCTACGGCGGATGCTGCCCTTGGGGATCAAGCTGGTGCAGATGCGCCTGAAGGACAAACCCGAAGACGCGCTGCGCGCCCAACTGAGCGAAGCGCGTGAACTCTGCGCGGCTCATGGGGCTGTGCTGGTGGTCAATGACCATTGGCAGCTGGCCATCGAGCTGGGCTGCGACTGGGTCCATCTGGGTCAAGAGGATCTTAACGCGGCAGATGTGACGGCAATCCGGACCGCGGGTCTCAAGCTAGGGGTCTCTACCCATGACAAGGCCGAGTTGGCCCGCGCGCTGGTGTTGCAGCCCGACTATGTGGCCCTTGGTCCGATATATCCGACGATCCTGAAAAAGATGAAATGGCATCAGCAGGGTATTGAAAAGCTGAGCGTGTGGAAGGCGCTTGTGGGGGACATCCCGCTTGTCGCCATTGGCGGGATGAGTACGGACCGCGCAACGGGGGCATTCGAAGCCGGGGCGGATGTGGTCTCGGCGGTGACGGATATCACGCTGCATGACGACCCTGAGAACCGCGTCAAAGCGTGGCTTGAGGTCTGCGGATGAGCCGCTACGCCCGCCAAACGGCTGTCCTGGGAAATGGCGCGCAGGCGCGTCTTGCCAGCGCTTCGGTGCTTGTGATTGGCGGTGGCGGTCTGGCCGCCCCTGTGATGCAATACCTCGTGGGCGGTGGGGTCGGGCATATTCGAATTGCGGATGCAGATGTGGTTAGCCTGTCCAACCTGCACCGCCAGACGCTGTTTCGCGAGGCGGATATTGGTCGGCCCAAGGTCGACGTGATTGCCACCGCGATGGCCGCATTGAACCCTGACACCACCATTGAACCAGTTCACCATCGCGTCGACCCGGCCAATATTGCGGCGCTGTCTAAAGGCATGACGCTGGTTCTTGATTGTGCGGACAGCTTTGCGGTGAGCTATATCGCGTCCGATCATTGCCTTGGCACGGGCCAGCCGCTGATCTGCGCCAGCGTGGTGGGGCGCGACGGCTATGTCGGCGGCTTTTGTGGCGGCAAACCGGGCTTGCGCGCGGTGTTTCCGGATCTGCCGGACCAACTTGGATCTTGCGACACGGATGGTGTGCTGGGGCCGAGCGTCGGCGTGATCGGCAGCCTTCAAGCGCAAATGGCGATGGCGGTCCTGACGGGCGACATGCGCGGCTTGGGTCAGCTTGTGAGCTACGATGCCGCCACGCTACGGTTCGGCGGGTTCCGCTTTGACACAGCCGTCGATCCCGCGCCCAGCCCGGCCTTTATTGCACCCTGCGACATCACCGGAGCCGATTTTCTGATCGACCTGCGCTCTCAGGGAGAGCCTGGCCCGGACCTGCCGCGCGCCACACGCCATGCCGTATCCGATTTTGGACCAGACGGCCCCACACCACACGACACCCAACGCGCCGTTCTGGCCTGTCGGTCGGGCCTTCGCGCCTGGCAGGCGGCGGAGCGGCTTTCACAACATTGGCAGGGGGAGATCAAACTTCTCGCACTCGGAGGGTAAGGAAACCCATATGAAATACCTCATCACCGCTGCGGCGCTATTGGTCGCAACGCCAGCATTGGCACAAAACAAAATGACCGTGTTGCTGGACTGGTTCATCAAATCCGATCACCGCCCGATCATCGTGGTCAAGGAGCTGGGCTATTTCGCCGATCAAGGCCTTGAGGTCGAGATTATCCCACCCGCTGATCCGTCCGCCCCGCCGAAACTGGTTGCGGCTGGCCGGGGCGACATTGCGGTCAGCTATCAACCCAACCAGCATTAGCACGTGGCCGAAGGTTTGCCACTTGTCCGGGTGGGCTATGCATAGCTTCCAATGAAGAAATACGCGATCTGAAGCATTGAAGCTACAGCAGACATTACGTCGCCCTCGCCCTTGGGGCGTCCGCGCGAAGCGCCGGGCCTGTCGGCGGGTGGCCTTCAGGTTGCCCGCCGACAGGTCACCCTGAAACCGTCCACGCCCACGATCACGCCACAACGCAAAAAGACCCCCACTTGCTGACGGGGGCCTCGATTATTTCAGTGGTGCGGGCTGTTACTCGGCGGCCATCCGGTCGGCCTGTGCGGTGCGGTCCATGATGTAATCCACGGCCTTCTGCGCCTCCGAGGCTGCCCGAAATATTGCGCGGCTGTCTTCTTTCATCGCCTCAAGCCATCCTTCGACATAGGCAGCGCTCTGGTCGAACTCAGGCTCTACCCCGATCTGCGCGCAAAGCATGCAGTTTCCGATTTCCGCGACCAGCTCCTCGAACGCGTAGGCCTTGCGGTCGTTGAACCGGCCCAAGCGGTCCAGCCGCTTTGTCGCCCCTGTCCAGTGGGTCAGCTCATGCGCCAAGGTGCCGTAATACCCTGCGGCCCTGTGAAAGGTGCCAATCGGCGGCATGTGAATGCGGTCGGTCTTGATGTTGTAATAGGCGCGCGGCTCTTCGGTCACGTCGATCTGAGCGCCACTCGCTGCAAAGAACGCCTCCAACGCGGGGTCGGCCACGGTGCCAAGATCACGGGGCGGATCGGGCAAGATGTAGAATTCAGCGGGCAAGCCCTCGATCTGGTCGGCATTGAACACGCGGTAGGCTTTGGCATAGGGGATCTGGCGTTCCTCGCCGTTCTCGTCCTCACGCTCAACGGTGCCGTATTTCACGACGGTTGCGGATTTCTCACCTTTGCGGACATGACCCCCGAGCTGCTTGGCCTGATTGAACGTCATCCAGCGTGCTGAGCTGTAGTCCTTAGCCATCGCCGTGGCCCAAAGCATCAGAATATTGATGCCCCGATAGGCTTCGCCATTGAACCGTTCCGGCAAGCTGACCCCTCCTCCTCCGCCGGTCCACGGCTTGCGCCAAGGCGGCGTCCCCGCCTCGATCTGCGCGATGATCTGATTGGTGACATAGGAATAAACGTCAAACTTCTCTGCGGTCATTTGTGACCCTCCTTAGAGTGACGCGGGCCGGGTCTCTTTCCCTTTCCGCCGATGGGCGGGCCTTCCTGTTCTGATCTTTGGAATGCCCATGCATTCCGAAGGGCAGAGCAGGTAAGGGCAAAGCCCGTCCTGCGGCCTGGCAGGGCCGTGACAACCGGGTGGAGGGCGTGAATTTGGGAGGGAACCGCGCGCCTCGCGCGTGGGAGGAACCGGAATTCTCGACCGGAACCGACGCCTTGGGGCGGCGCTTGCCGGTTTTCTCGGACCTGCCAGGATGGCAGGCGGATCAACAGGATTTGGAAACTGTCAGGGCCGGGGTGAGCGGGCGTCAGCCCGTCGATCCCCAGCCCTGTCTATCGCTCAAAGCGATACCGGCGCACTGCCGGGATCACTGAACTCCATCGAGCCATATCTAACTCGATAATATACGATTGATGCCTTTGTTAGATTCAGGCACAAGACGACCATCATTGTTTCTGTTGGTATGCGCGATGAACCAGACGATTGACCTCGAACTAAACGTCACCACCGAACAAGGCCTTCGGGCACTTGCTGAGGAGGGACACACGGTCGAAGTGCTGTGCAAAGCCGATCCTGAACGCAAGGGACCAAGCTGGTACGGCCTGTGGATCATGCGGACGGTTGGGAGTGATGGGCAGGCGAAAATCCTTGTCACTGCCAGAACGCGCGTGACGCAGAATGCGATCAGGGTGCGCGAATTCAAGACGGCAACCGGCGTGATTTCATTCCTTGTTGGTGTCGGGTTCTTTCAGGCGAGCATTCCCATGAAGAACGGGGAAACGACCTCTCATCGCCTCTTCAGTGACTGAGGCCCGAATCGAGGTCGATATCACGATACTTCTCGTCTTCCTGATCCTTCTCCCGGTCGCGCTCGTCTTCAATCTCCAGCGTAAGGGGCGGCCCCATCCCATAGATTTTACTGCTGCATGGGCGGGCC
Organism: Pseudosulfitobacter pseudonitzschiae; assembly: GCF_900129395.1. Taxonomy (GTDB): domain Bacteria; phylum Pseudomonadota; class Alphaproteobacteria; order Rhodobacterales; family Rhodobacteraceae; genus Pseudosulfitobacter; species Pseudosulfitobacter pseudonitzschiae. The sequence continues at coordinate 25,285 of NZ_FQVP01000010.1, read as the reverse complement.
TTGGCTTTGATCCTGCACAACGAGCTCGTCAGGCACTCCCGGATGAGGTCATTTTGCAGGGATGACTCTGCGGGTCTCCGAATGGCGTCGTGAGCGTGCGTAGACAGCTGAGGTTTCCTGAGACGGGGCTGGTTTGGATCAAGTGCGTGTTCTGAACTCCTTTGTAAGTTTACGCTTTCGACCACCGGACTGACTTTACCGGAAGCTGTGGCTATGATACTAAACCTCATAACATAGATCCAGAGATCGGTGGTTTGATATCAATGCCGGGGCGCAAAACACAGCGTGAACAAGCAAAAGAGATGCTCTGGGATAGGGGCATCGTCCGGCTGTCTGAATTCAAGTCGGCGGGCATCACGGCTGCGACCATCGGCCGGATGCGGGACGATGGCGATGTAATTCGGCTGGCGCGAGGACTATATCAACTACCGGATGCGCCGCTGGATGCCAATCACAGCCTTGCCGAAGCGGCGAAGCGTGTTCCCAAAGGTGTTGTCTGCCTTACATCCGCGCTCGCGTTTCACGAGCTCACCGATCAACTGCCTCGGTCTGTCTGGATGGCAATCGGCAAGAACGATTGGTCCCCGCAGGATGAGCCAGCGCTGCGCATCGTTCGGTTCACGGACACTCTCCTGGCCCAAGACGTCAAGACGACATCGATTGAAGGTGTCCCGGTCAAGGTCTTCGCTGTCGCCAAAACCATCGCCGATTGCTTTCGGCATAGGCGGTCGGTTGGTCAATCGGTTGCTCTGGAGGGGCTTCAGGAGGCGCTGAGACAGCGCAAGGCTACACCGGCAGAGATTGCACGCTCGGCGGCCAGCGGCGGCGTCTCCACAATCGTCCGCCCGTATCTCGAGGCGCTCACGGCGAATGGTTAGAGAGATCAAGAATATGGGCGCGTCGGTTCGCGCGCGGCTGCTCAAGATCAGCAAAGACAGCGAACAAAACTATCAGCTTGTCCTCACACGCTATGCCAATGAGCGTTTGCTCTATCGCTTAGCAAAGTCTGCGCATGCCGAACGTTTCGTTCTCAAAGGTGCTGTTTTGTTGATGGCTTGGTTCGACGAACCCTTTCGCGGCACCCGTGATGTCGATCTACTGGGCCACGGAGATCCTGACCCAAGCGCCGTTCTTGGCGTTTTCAAAGACATCTTCGCAGGGGACGCACCGGACGGTGTCCAATTTGACGCCGACGGTGCGCAGATTGGACGTATCCGCGAAGACACCGAGTATGGAGGGCTGCGGATCAAGACCACCGCTAATGTTGGTGGTGCCCGGGTTTCGATCAGCGTCGATGTCGGGTTTGGCGATGCCATGGAGCCCGAACCACAGATTCTTGATCTGCCTGGGCTTCTCGACATGCCGACTGCGCCGCTCCGGGGGTATGCGCGCGAAACCGTCGTCGCGGAGAAATTCCAGGCGATGGTGGCCCTCGGCCTCACCAATACGAGGATCAAGGACTATTATGACGTCTGGTTGCTCAGCCGATCATTCGAGTTTGACGAAGCGCAACTCGGCCGCGCAATCGCGGCGACATTTGAACGGCGCGATACGGCCGTTCCGACAGAGGCCCCAGATGCGTTGACCGCCGCGTTCAGTAAAGACGAAGCCAAGCAGCGCCAGTGGGCGGCTTTCATTCGAGACGTCTCCTTCGACCCGGGGCCGTTGCCGGGGGTGGTTGAAACGTTGGCGGGATTTCTGATGCCGGCCGCGGTCACCGCAATGCGCCACAAACCGCAATCGAAAGACGACCAATCATGAACGGGAAGAAAGTGAATATCTATGCTTAGTCGGGGGTCCGTATGACGCCATTGAAAGCCACATATCCATGCTTCTGGCACCGTCGTGAACGATCAGTTTAAAGGTCTGTTCGCATGGGAAGATTACATCGCAGCATTGGAGGCAGCATCACCTAAAAATGAGACGCTGTCCGGGCTTTCTTTCGGATCATGTGTGCAGCCTCGATCCCGGCGATCGTTTTGGGCGGGACGCTTTAAGCTGTGAAAACTGTCCAAATTTTTGCCCGACCCCCGGTGTCAATTCTGCGTGGAAATCAACGCAATCGCGGCCAACCGCGCGCCGCATCTGTCACAAATGCTTAAAATTCAAGCACCCAAGAGCGCGCCCAAGCTGGCTTCCCCAAGGCTGATTTCATCAACAGAGTTACCCCCACTTTTTGGGGATAACTCTTGGGCAATAAATGGTGACGCGCTTGCAGAGCATCGTCATAGAACAGACCACCTATTTTGTATCGGCTATAAGCATGACGTGTCTCGTAGATAGATCTCACCTGCGACCATGCCTACCTGCTCAAAATCTGTGAGCTCAGATAAAACCGCAGCAAACTGCGCTGGCTCCACTGCTAGGCTTTCCTGAATAACTTCCGGTGAAACCGCTTCCATGGGGCTGACAGCACCTCGTTTCTTCAGTTCGTGCAGAATAGATTGTTTCATCGAAAGTCTCCTCACTGGGCTTGCCCGGACAGTAGATGATCCGCACATCTATACCCACATACCGCATCAGATGAATGTAACAACGTGACCGCAAACCCGTAAGTTCGTCGGCTCAAAGCACACGCGCTCTCAAAGAGCACCTCGCCCGAAGGATGTTATAAAGCACGGCTCCCCCTAAGCAACCCGTTGAAAGATCGACGCCAGCCCATATGGGCCGCTTCATCGGGCAATCGCAGATTGGAAAGCCGTTCATCCCGCGTCAGTCATTTCTAACCCGTCACGCAGTTGAACTCTTCCTGACCCATCAGTAAACGACGGGATACCCTCCGCGCGCCTTCATGCTTCGAAATCAGCAGCGAACCGCAGTTCACGCAATGGACGTACCCGGCGTATGGAAGCTTGATAAATATCATGCGCTTTGTAGGCATCGAGTGCTGCGGAATCCTCGAATTCGCCGTATACAACCACGTCAACTTCTTGGCTGATAGGATCGGTCTTCCGGTTCGCTGTCACTTCCAACTTCAATGCATGGGGAATCTCTTTCAGGATCGAAAGTCCCTCTAAAATGTCCGTGACGTCGCGTTCGGATTTGGCAGTAAAAAAGACGATGTGCCGGATCAATTTCTTTGTCCTTAGGTGAAGGTCATGGAAGCCTCTTTTGCCCTTACAGCTTTGCAGAGGCAAGCGCGCCACTTTCCTTCAAAACCCGCCGGAGCAACCCAACAGATGGACCCACGACCTAAGGTACGCGATCATTCGGATCGCGCCACCGTTACTCGCTTGCCCTTACGTAAGCCGCCCCCTAAACATCCCACCACCGGAAATCTCAACGTTGCCGGTTCGACCGCTCTGCCCGGAATGGGCTGTAATAACCCGAGGATATTTAGCACTTGCTTGATCAGACCGCGCTGCGCACCGAACTTGCCCATCACTACGATCTTGCCCCATCCGCCGAACTGGCGGCGGCACATGCCGGGATTTACAGCAAGATGGAGCGGGTGATCTCGCCGCCCGACTGGGCGATCTTCGCCCCCTATGTGGTCGCGATCAACACGCTGAAGAAACAGCGCAATGCAGTGATCCTAGCCCACAACTACATGACCCCCGAGATCTACCACGGCATCGCCGACGTTGTCGGCGACAGCCTGCAACTGGCGATCGAGGCAACAAAGGTCGAGGCCGATGTCATCGTGCAATGCGGTGTGCATTTCATGGCCGAAACGTCGAAGATCTTGAACCCCTCCAAGACTGTGCTGATCCCTGATATGGAAGCAGGCTGCTCGCTGGCCGAAAGTATCACGGCAGACGGCATCGCACAGATGCGCACGCAATATCCCGGTGCGCCTGTGGTCACCTATGTGAACACCACGGCTGAGGTCAAAGCCGCGTCTGACATCTGTTGTACCTCGTCCAATGCCGCGCAGATCGTCGCAGCACAGCAAAGCGATACGGTGATCATGACACCGGACAAATATCTGGCGCAGAACGTCGCCAAACAGGTGCCACACAAACGCATTGTCTGGTGGGATGGCGCCTGTATCGTGCATGAACGTTTCACCGCACAGGATCTGAACGATTTCCGCACATACAACCCCGACACCCGCATCATCGCGCACCCGGAATGCCCGCCTGAAGTCGTGGAAGCTGCGGATTTTTCAGGCTCAACCAGCGGCATCATCGCTTATGTGGAACGCGAACGCCCCGCCAAAGCAATGCTGGTAACCGAATGCTCAATGGCCTCGAATATTTCCGATAGCCTGCCGGACGTAGACTTCGTGGGGCCATGCAACATGTGCCCTTACATGAAAAAGATCACACTCGAAAAAGTGCTGTGGACCCTGCACACAATGCAGGGGGCGGTCGAAGTGGATGCAGCCGTGGCAGACAAGGCGCGCATCGCCGTAGAGCGCATGATTGATCTGTCCCGGCAGTTGGCCGGCTGATCGCATGAAGCGTATCAACACGGGTCGCCTTGTCATCGTCGGCGCGGGGCTGGCAGCGCAGTATGCAGCGCTGCATCTGGCACCCCGCCCGGTGTTGATGATCTCGCCAGAACCGTTGGGACAAGGCGCATCCTCGACCTGGGCGCAAGGCGGCGTGGCCGCGGCGATGCATCCGGCAGACAGCGCCGCCGCCCATGCCCGCGACACGGTGCAGGCTGGTGCAGGCACGGTGGACGCACAGGTCGCACACGCTGCGGCCAATGAGGCGCGGATGCATATTCTGGACCTGACTGAACTTGGCACCCTCTTCGACCGGACTCCCAAAGGTGGATACGTCATGTCGCGCGAGGCGGCGCATTCCTTTGCTCGCGTGGTACGCGTGCGGGGCGATCAGGCCGGGGCCGAAATCATGCGCGCCCTCACCGCACAGGTGCGCGCCGCCCCACATATTCAGATCCTGGAGGGTGTGATGGCCACCGGCCTTGAAATGGCAAACGGCGCCGTCTGCGGCGTCGAGGTGGTGCACTGCACCAACGGTCAATCCGCGCCGTGTCTGATCCGTGGGGCCGCCGTGTTGCTGGCGGGCGGCGGCTCTGGCGGCTTGTTCGCGCTGACAACCAATCCGCCGCGTGTGCGCGGTCAGGTGATCGGCATGGCCGCACGGGCCGGCGCGGTGATCGCAGATGCCGAATACGTGCAGTTTCACCCCACGGCCATCGACTGCGGTCTGGACCCCGCCCCATTGGCCACCGAAGCCCTGCGGGGCGAAGGGGCCATCCTGATCAACCGCCACGGCATCCGGTTCATGCAAGAGGCCCACCCCGACGCCGAACTGGCCCCGCGCGACATCGTGGCCCGTGCGGTCTTTGCCCAATCGCAGGCCGGTCTGGCCCCTGCCCTGGACACGCGCACGGCCTTGGGCGCACGATTGTTGCGCGATTTTCCCGCTGTCGCGACGGCCTGCCAACAATCGGGACTGGACCCGCTGGTCACCCCGATCCCCGTGGCAGCCGCGGCCCATTACCATATGGGTGGCGTTGCCACAGATGCGGCGGGGCGCACATCGCTGGAAGGACATTGGGCCTGCGGCGAGGCGGCATCGACCGGATTGCACGGTGCGAACCGGCTGGCATCGAATGGCCTGCTCGAAGCCCTGGTCTACGGGCGGCGCGCAGCGATTGACATGGATGCCGTCCTTGGACCTGTTGCAATGAAACAGGCAGCTGTCACCCTGCCTGACCTGCCCCCCACAACAGCACCGCGCAGCGACCTGGTGAACCGGCTACGCCAAACGATGACGCATGGCGCAGGCGTGATCCGCACGGCCCAAGGGCTACAGCGGACCCTGAACGAGATCGCCACAATCGAAGCGGACCAACCCGATTGCACCGCCTTGGCAAATATGACCGCAACCGCAACGCTGATTACGACCGCCGCGCTGAACCGGCGCGAAAGCCGCGGGGCGCATTTCCGGTCTGACCATCCCGACTGCGACGGCGCAACCGGCGCGCGCTCCTTTCTCACACTCACCCAAGCGCGTTTTTCCGCGCCACTGGAGACGACATGACCCAAGCCCCCCTGCCCGACCTCATTCTTGAACCGTTGGTCCGCGCCGCATTGATGGAAGACCTGGGCACCTATGGCGACATCACCACGCGCACGGTGATCCCCGCTGATACACACTATACAGCACGCTTGAATGCACGCGCCGACGGTGTGCTGTCAGGCATACAAATCGCGGCGCTGGCGTTTCGGCTGATTGACCCGGACCTGAAAGTCACCGCCCACAAAAGCGACGGTGACAGCATCGCGTCGGGTGATGTGCTGATGCAAATCGAAGGCCGCGCCGCTTCTATCCTATCGGCCGAGCGGGTGGCGCTGAACTTTGTCGGCCGTCTTTCGGGCATCGCCACTTTGACCGCCAGCTTTGTGGCCGAAACAAAAGGCACCGCCACGCGCATCACCTGCACCCGCAAAACCACGCCAGGTTTGCGACTGGTCGAAAAGCAGGCCGTGCTGCACGGCGGTGGGTTCAATCACCGGTTCTCCCTCTCGGATGCGATCATGATCAAGGACAACCACATTGCCGCTGCGGGCGGTATCCGGACTGTGTTGCAAGCCGTAAAGGCCCAGGCGTCGCATATGGTCAGAACCGAAATTGAAGTCGACCGGCTCGACCAGTTGCAAGAGGTGCTGGACGAAGGCGGCGCGGACGTGGTCCTGCTGGACAACATGGACACGCTAACCTTGCGGGATGCTGTCAAGATCAATGCCGGTCGTCTGGTGCTAGAAGCCTCGGGCAACATGCGCATCGACCGCATCGCCGAGGTCGCAGCGACCGGCGTCGATTATATCTCGTCAGGAGCGCTGACACATTCCGCACAGACGCTCGACATCGGGCTGGACTTCTAATCAGCAAAGCATCGCGATGTTAGCGCAATAATATTACGCTGCACTTGCAAAGTGCCCCGGAGCCTCTTAGTGAGTTGCCCTAACGTAAACTTTGGATGTTGAGATGAGCCGACCTGCACAGATCAAAGCGTTGAACGCCGCCGATATTCTTGCCCGCAAAGGTTCGACGCCCCTGGTTTGTCTGACCGCCTATACCACACCGGTGGCAAAACTCGCGGATGAACACTGCGATCTTGTGTTGGTGGGCGACAGTGTGGGGATGGTGCTGCACGGTCTGACCTCAACCCTCGATGTGACCATGGAAATGATGACCTTGCACGGGCGTGCCGTGGCGCGGGGCATCAAACGGGCCTTGATGGTGATCGATATGCCTTTTGGCAGCTACGAAGAAAGCCCGGTCCAGGCGTTTCGCAACGCCGCACGGCTGATGGCTGACACCGGCGCCGGTGCCGTCAAACTGGAGGGTGGACGCCACATGGTCGATACGATCCGGTTTCTCACCGAACGCGGCATCCCCGTGATGGCGCATATCGGGCTGACCCCGCAGGCGGTAAACGCCATTGGCGGCTACAAGGTGCAAGGCCGTGGAACAGATGCAGCGCGTATTCGGGACGACGCCCAAGCCGTTACGGATGCCGGTGCGTTTTCTGTGGTTCTGGAAAAGGTGCCTGCCGCTTTGGCCGATACCATTACGGCCCAGATTGCAATTCCCACGGTCGGGATCGGTGCGTCAGCAGGATGCGACGGCCAGATCCTGGTGATTGATGACATGCTGGGCCTGTTCGACGAATTCAAACCAAAGTTCGTCAAACGCTATGCCCATCTGGCCGCAGATGCATCCACAGCCATCCAAACCTATGCCGCCGAAGTCCGCGCGCGCACCTTTCCCGCCGCCGAACACATCTTTACGGATCAAGGATCAACGTCATGAAAATCATCCGCCGCAAGTCCGAGCTGCGTGACCTGACAAAAAACTGGCACCAGACGGGGGACACGATTGGTGTGGTTCTGACGATGGGTGCGCTGCATGATGGACACCTGAGCCTGGTCAAGGCCGCCCTTAGCCGCGCCGACCGCGTTATCGTGACGATCTTCGTCAACCCGCGTCAGTTCAACAATCCCGAAGATCTGGCAAAATACCCCAAAACCGAAGACAGCGATGCCCGCATACTCGGGCCACTTGAAATTGACGTGCTCTATATCCCAGAGCCCGAGGAAATATACCCCACAGATTTCTCCACGACGATTTCCGTGTCCGGTGTCAGCGCCGGACTGTGCGGCGGCGACCGGCCCGGTCACTTCGATGGCGTGGCGACCGTCGTGACCAAGCTGCTGCTACAGACCGACGCCGATTTCACGTTCTTCGGAGAAAAAGACTTCCAGCAGCTTCAGGTGGTTCGTCGTGTTGTCGCTGACCTTGATTTGAAAACCGAAATTGTCGCCTGCCCCACAGTCCGCGAGGATGCCGGCCTTGCCATGGCTTCGCGTAATCTGCGACTTGAACCGCAAGCGCGGAACGTGGCGCCCGGTCTCGGCCGCGCGCTCGACGACGCGGCCAATGCAATCGCCCGTGGCGAAAGCGTCGCGCAGGCGCTTGATACCGCCCGTCAGACCCTGCGCGCCGCAGGCTTTGACGCAGTCGACTATTTTGAATTGCGTGGCGATCCCGACTTGCAGCCGCTGATGTCGGCGGACCGTCCCGGGCGTCTGTTCGTGGCGGCTTGGCTGAACGGGGTCCGGTTGATCGACAATCTACCGGTCAAGGTTGGATCCGACCTGCCAACTGGGTCCGACAAAATGCCTGAACCCGCCTGACGTCAACCAATCGCGCGCATGAAACACTCACATTTGCCATTGCGCACCGGGAGATGATACCAACACTGCGAAATCAGTCTATTGTGCGGGCCAGCGCCCCCAACCCCCAGAGCCCGATGCAAAACGCCGCAAAGCCTTCTCGCGACCATCCGGAACAAACAAACGTGGCGAACGACCGCTTCCGCTGGAGCGATGCGACGCGCCTGTTCGTGCAGGGCATCCCCCTCGATGTCCAGACCTCACACCCCCCTGCCTACGAGGCCGAAATCCACACCCTGCGGCAAGCCATCCGCGGCGGTCACGATTTCTCGGTCGGCCCGGACGGGATCGACGTGTTGCCCTCAGACCCCGGAAAACCGGGCCTGTTTCACAGCCGCTCGGGCGGCACCACCGGCCCGGCCAAAGCGATCCGGCGCAGTCATCGTTCGTGGATTGCCAGCTTTGAAATCAGCCGGAACCGCTTCAACCTGTCCGCCCGCGATGTCTACGGCGTCCTAAGCCTGCCGTCGCATTCGCTTGCGCTGTTTGCCATCGTCGAGGCCGCGCATCTGGACGCCGACCTGCACCTGCTGGCAGAATTGCGCCCGCGTGCACAGGTCGCACAGTTGGCCCGTGCAGGCGCGACAGTGCTTTATGCCACGCCAACCCAATTGCGCCTGCTCTGTGATGCAGGCGGACAAATCCCATCGCTGCGCCAAATCCTGAGCGGCGGCGGACGCATGCCGCAGGGCCTGCGCAGCCGTCTTGCCGCGCTTTGCCCGCAGGCCACCGTGACCGAATTTTACGGCACCTCGGAAACCAGTTTTATCGCTTGGGGAGACGGCACCGGCCCTGACGGCGCGGTCGGCAAGGCCTATCCGGGAGTCGAGATCGACATCCGCAATCCGGTCGATGGCACCGGCGAACTCTGGGTCCGTAGCCCCTATCTGTTTGACGGCTATGCCGAAGGGCACAGTAGCGACACCCGCTGGCACGACGGCTTTGTCACTGTGGGCGAGTTGGGGCGCATCGACAACGCAGGCCATGTCTTTGTTGCCGGGCGGCACAGCCGCATGGTCACCATCGCAGGTCAGAACGTCTTTCCCGAAGACATCGAGGTGCTGTTGCAAAGCCGCCCCGATATTCCCCATTGCGCGGTGATGCCCCTGCCCGACGACCTGCGCGGCACGGTTCTGGTTGCGGTGATCGCGGGGCAGCCGGATGCTGGTCAGGCGCAAGAGGTGATCGCCCAGTGCCGCGCCGCCTTTGGCCCGCTGGCGGCCCCGCGCCAGGTGATTGCCCTGCCCGACTTTCCGCTGCTGGCCTCGGGCAAACCGGACATGCGGGCCATTGCCGCGCTGGTGGAGGACCGCACATGAGCGGGGTGCAAATCCTGTCGGCCATCCGTTCGCCAGCGGCACCGCGCGGTGGCGCGTTGGCCCGTTTCGCGCTGCACGATCTGGGTGCGCCGGTGTTGCAGGCGGCGATTGCTTCCGCAGGGCTGACACCCGATGCCATCGACGAGGTGATTGCCGGCAATGCCCTTGGCGGCGGTGGCAATCCGGCGCGGATGGTTGCCCTTGCCGCCGGTCTGCCCGAACGCGTTGCAGGCCTCAGCATCGACCGGCAATGCTGCGGTGGGCTGGATGCGCTGTTGCTGGCCTCGGCCCTGATTGCGTCGGGTCAGGCCAATGTGGTCGCGGCGGGCGGTGTCGAATCCTATTCCCGCCGTCCCCTGCGCCTGCGCACCGATCCCGACGGAGGCCCGCCACAACCCTATGACCGCCCGCCCTTTGCACCGTGGCCCGCGCGTGACCCCGATATGGACGCCGCCGCCGATGCGCTGGCCACCGATCTGGGCATCAGCCGCGCCGAACAGGACGCCTGGGCCATCGAAAGCCACCGCAAGGCATTGGCCGCCCCGCCAACCGGTGAAATCCTGCCGCTCCGCGGGCTTTCCAAAGATGCCTTTGCCCGCACGCTGAACACACGGCTTTGCGCCCGCGCGCCGCAGTTGGTCGGGACGATCAGCGCGGCCAATGCGGCGGTGGCGGCGGATGCGGCGGCCTTTTGCATTCTGGTATCGGACCGGGTCGCGGCGCGTCTGGGGGCCACGGGTGTTTCACTGCTGGGCGGCGTCACGCTGGGCGACCGGCCCGAAAGTCCCGGCGTCGCGCCGGTTGCGGCCATCAACACCATTCTGGCCCGCCACAGCCTGAAAGCCACCGACCTGTCTGTGGCCGAAGTAATGGAAGCCTATGCCGTGCAGGCCATGGCCTGTGTCCGGCTGACCGGCATTGCCCCCGCCGTGGTCAATCCCGGAGGCGGCGCACTGGCCCGAGGCCACCCGATTGGTGCGTCGGGTGCGATCAACGCGGTGCGCCTGTTTCATGAGTTGCGTCGCACCGGCGGCAGCGGCCTAACCGCCATCGCCGCCGCCGGCGGGTTGGGCACTGCACTGCTTATGGCGTCTGGTCAAAGCCGCTGAAGGTCGCGTAACTGTCCAAAGGGTCGCGTTCGGTTCTGACGGTGTTCACTGCCGCCTGCGGGTCGGCCCGCCCCAATGCGATGCCACAAACCACCATTTCGTCGGCCCCAAGCCCCAGATGCGCATGGGCGACATCACCGTGATTGGCCAGTGCTCCGATGCCGCAGGTGGCGTATCCCAAGGCCTCGGCCCCGGTCATCAGCCCCATCAGAGCCATGCCAAGATCCATGAAACAGCCCTTGCCCATCTCGGGGTGGATCGTCACCACAATCCCCACCGGCGCGCCAAAAAACCGGTAGTTGGCAGTGAACTGCGCGCGCCGCGCTGCAACATCCCGCCGCCCGATGCCAAGCGCCTGATACAGCGCAAAGCCCGCCGCGCGCTGTTTCGCCTTGAGATCGGCAGGCATCGGTTGCGGAAAATAGGAATACTGCGCCACTTCGGGCCGCCCGTCCCGCACCGCGCCCTCCAGCGCGCCGGCAAGCGCGTCCAGCGGCGCGCCGGTCAGCACATGGAACCGACCGGGTTGCAGATTGGCCCCGCTGGGGGCGGCACGGGCCACCCGCAGGATGCGCACAAGGTCTGCCACCGGCACCGCATCGGGCAGGAAACCCCGCACCGAACGGCGGTGCAGCAGCAGGGCCTCGGTTTCACTCATCCGCGCGACAGGATGCTGTTGGGCCGTGCCTTGGCCAGCCCCGAGGTGATGCCACCGGCCAGAACCGCCTTGAGCACATCGCCCGGAATAAAGGCGGTGACCAGCAGCGCGGCCTCGGCCAGCGTCTTATCCAGCATAAACGCCATGCCCACCACGCCAAAGCCATACAGCACCACGATACCGCCCAGCACCGAGGCCACGGCAGAGACAACCGCCAGATTCCCACGCCAGTTCTGCACGATCAGACCGGTGACAAAGGCCGCAACCGGCCAGCCCACCAGAAACCCGACCGAAGGTGTTGCAAAGACGCCAAGCCCGCCGCGCCCGCCTGCCAGCAACGGCAAACCAAGTGCCACCAGTGCCAGAAACAACAGCACCGCCAACGCCCCGCGTCGCGCGCCCAGCACGGTGCCGCACAGCATCACACCCATGGTCTGCGCAGTGATCGGCACGCCAAAGCCTAGCGTCAGTTTTGGGATCAGGCCAAGTGCTGCAATCAGTGCGGCAAACATGGCAACAAGGGCAAGGTTACGTTCCATAGGTAGGTCCTGTTCTGGTTTGAAGGTCTTCTATTCCATACCACCGCGCGCGCGCAGTGCCTCGGCGACATATTCCGCATCGTCGATGGCCAGCGCCGCCAACGGTGTCACGATTTTCCATCCGGCCCGGCGCGGCGACCGCGCCCGCCAGGATTCGGTCAACCGCCCGCCCTTTTGCGCCAGCACCGGTGCAAAACGCACCACCAGCGCCACCGACAGTTCCAGCGCGCGGGTCGACAAGCCCAGACGTCGCAGCGGCGTCAACAGCCATGACATCACCGCAATCATATCCGAAAGCTGCGTGGTCATGGTGACAAAATTCGCCAGCGCCACCGCCGTCAGCAGCCGCATCGTCACGGCCACCCCCGCCTCGATCTGTCCCGTCACCCCGTGCCAGAGCGCGATCACCACCAAAAACGGCCACAGCATACGCAGCCCGTCCAGCCCCGCGCGGGCAAACCGCGCGCCACCCGTAAGGTACAGCGCCCCGACACCCAGCGCAGCGCCACCCAGCACAAGCGGGCTTTCACTGGCAAACAGCGCCACCGTGGCCAGCGACAAGAGGCCCAGCTTGACGCCTGCCCGCATGTCGTGGGCCCATATCCTAACCGGCGAGGTGAGTGAGATCATCCTCTTCCCCCCATGCCCGCATCTGTGCCTCGAACACGGGCAGAACCCGCGCCGCCGGGCCGTCATCGCGGATCTTGCCCTGATCCAGCCAGATCACCCGGTCAAACCCCATAAGTGTTGCCGGATCATGTGAAATCAGCACAACACTGGCCTCGACCCTGTCGACATAGCGCATCAGCTGCCGCCGTGTCGGAATGTCCAGACCGGAATAGGGTTCGTCCAGCACAATCAGCGCGGGCCGCATCGCCAGCACCGCCATCAGGCAGACCAGCTGCTTTTGCCCCTGCGACAAGCTGTGGGTGGCGGCGTCGGCCCAATGCCCCTTGCCAAAGCGCTGCAAAATCGCGCCGGTCTGTCGCGCCACCTCTGCCTTGTCATGGCCAAGCTGAGTCAGGCCAAAGCCGACTTCTTCGGACACGGTTGGAAAGATAATCTGATGATCGGGATTCTGGAACAGAATACCGACACTGCGCAGCGCCGCCTTGCGGTCGCGCGCCATATCCGTGGCCGCAATGGTGATCTGCCCGGCGCTAGGCGCAATCAAGCCCGCAATCAGCCGCGCCAACGACGTCTTGCCCGACCCGTTGCGCCCGACAATGCCGATCCGCCGTTCGTCGGCAGAAAACGACAGCCCTTCCAGCACCACGCGCCCGGACAGGCGCAGTGCAACACCATCAAGCAGCAATTCAGCGGAACGGTCAGTCAGTGAGGTGGGGTGTAGGCTCAATAGCACGTCTCTGGTGGGGCCGGGGACCGTGGGGCAGATCTTTGCTGGTTCCGCGTAAATCAGAACTCTACCTTAATCGATCTTTGACCCGTTACAACCAACTCTCTCGAGGTTGAACAGCAAAGTATGATGTGATCGTCGTAAACAGAGCTAGCCGCGGTAATTCGGACCGCATATTAAGTTTGGTCGCAAACAAAGGTTACGATTCAGGACGACCAAACAAGAAGCCCGTTCATCTGGGCGGCCGCAATCCGAAATGTCACAGTTTAAAGTGTTTCCACCCATCCGGAGGTGACCCATGCGAGTAACTTGGGTAGGCTGTTTAAGTCGTCGGAGATAACTGTGGGCTGATAGGGCAAGCCCCAACACTATTCTGCGACGGCGCTTTTATGTACAATGGTATAGAGAAACCGCCCCACATAAGGGGTTAATCTTATGTCCGATAAGTTTGCATTATCGGACACAAAAAGATATGCTGCGAGACAGTTCAATTTCATCGCTGGATTCACTGGAAAATGGCCTCAGAGGACGAGAAGTCGACATCATCAAACTCTGATGCGTTTCGTATCGCTCAGAACGGCGACAGCGATCAAGAAAAAAGCGACGACATCTACCTACCCGCCCACGTCGTAGGATCCGGCAGCCTTGATCGCCTGGTCGACGCCGCCCGAGATTATGCGCGCGCCGCTGCTTCTGACAATACGCTGAAAGCCTATACCAAGGATTGGGCGCATTTCGCGCGGTGGTGTCGGATTAAAGGCGCAGAGCCTCTGCCCCCGCCGCACGAAATGATCGGGCTCTATGTTGCAGACCTAGCGTCCGGTTCGGGCCCCTCCCCTGCCCTATCGGTCAGTACCATCGACCGGCGCCTGTCGGGTCTCGCATGGAACTACGCCCAGCGTGGCTTCGCCCTCGATCGCAAGAACCGCCACATCGCCACCGTGCTGGCCGGGATCAAACGCAAACACGCGCGCACGCCGGTGCAGAAGGAAGCGATCCTGGCCGAGGACATTCTCGCGATGGTGGCCACCCTGCCCTACGATCTGCGCGGCCTGCGGGAACGGGCGATCTTGCTTTTGGGTTATGCTGGCGGCCTCCGGCGCTCGGAAATCGTCAGCCTCGACGTGCACAAGGACGACACGCCAGATTCGGGCGGTTGGATCGAGATCTTCGACAAGGGTGCCCTCCTCACCCTGAACGCCAAGACTGGCTGGCGCGAGGTCGAGATCGGCCGCGGGTCCAAGGATCAAACCTGTCCGGTGTACACGCTCGAGCAATGGCTGCACTTCGCGAAGATCGACTTCGGTCCAATCTTCGTCGGCCCCTCGGGCGATGGCAAAAAGGCATCCGAAACGCGCCTGAACGACAAGCACGTCGCGCGGCTGATCAAGCGCACCGTGCTCGACGCGAGCATCCGATCCGAACTACCCGAGAAAGAGCGCCTGGCGATGTTTTCCGGTCATTCGCTGCGCGCCGGTCTCGCCAGCTCTGCCGAAGTCGACGAGTGTTATGTCCAGAAACACCTCGGCCACGCTTCCTCCGAGATGACCCGCCGCTACCAGCGCCGGGGCGACAGGTTCCGGATGAACCTGACCAAGGCCGCCGGTCTCTGAGCCCCTGCCCTATCACGCCGCCTGCCCGCTGAGCCTGCCGTAGAAGCTGCGCTCAAGATGCAGTTCCCCTGCCCCGGCTTTCTCGACCATACCCCGCAGATAGCCGCCCGGCGAGGCAACCTCGCCCGCGCTGTGCTTCTCGAAGACGAGTGCAAAGGCTGCCGTGGCTACCTGTGTGCCCATTCGGTCCTGGGCCACGTTCCAGGCATGTTCTGAGATCCCGATCATCGGCCTGAGTTGCCCTGCAACCCGATGCAGATCGCCCCAATCGTTGAGGAACCCTCCCATGTTGCGCGCCCAGGAGGCAAATTCCGGACAAGCTCGCATGATTGTCGGCAGATCGAGGGCCGTCCGCTTCTTGCGCACCTCTGCAACCCAGTCTTCCAGATCCCTATCAATCCGCTCTTCGGGTGGCGCATTGGGGACCACACCCGCCGCTTCCTCGTTTTTTGAGGAATTACTAGTTACAGGATTAAGTTGATTTGTAGTTAGTATATGGGGTTCGGAAATGACCTCCCTGGGGTTCATATCTTGAGTCTTTTTCGTGACTTCGACATCTTTGTCATCGGTGTTTTCCACAGGTTTCACCGCGCCTATCGCTTTGAGGTAGGCCGCCTCGACCCGTTCCTGGAGATCCTTGAACCACGACAGTAGCCGCTCCAACTGCTCTGAGGCTTCATGACGGCGCGGAAGCCGGTCCAGAAGCTCCTCGAAAACACCTGTGAATTGCCTCCAAGGCCCGCGCAGCGCGCTGCTGAGGGCCGCCTCGATCCGAGCACGGATCATTCGGCGCGCCACCGTGATCTGACGCTTCAGGCGCTGGCAGAGATCGCGCTCGACCTGCAACTCGGCCTGCAGCTCTTCGAACTCTTCGACTCGGGCCGAAAGCGGCGACAGGTCGAAGCCGTAGGCCTCGACGATACGCCCCTCAGCGTCCCTGCGGCCCCACCGCTTGCCATTGGTGCTATCCTGGAAGGAGATCACACCGATCTCCGCCAGACGCCGCGCATGGCGCTTGAGGGCAGACAGTGAATAGCCCGTCTGTTCCATCAGATAGGCGTTCGAGGCCCAGACGATCGGGCGCTGCCCCTCTTCCCAGTCCTGGGCCTGTGTGAAGGCCCCCAGTGTATCGAGGAGCATCATGTCGCCGGCCTTCAGGCCAATATGCGCCCCAACGCGCTTGAGCGCGACAAATGCTCGTGTCTTGGGTACTGCTACCCGTTCACCGGCTTGGGCAAGCTGCTCAGCAACCCCAAGACCCGGTGTCGGCTTGCGCCAACCTGTATATTTCATGCCTGTATCTCACCTCCGGTTATGTGGAGGCAAAAGAAAGCCGTTCGCTCAAAAGCGTTCATCGTTGACAGTGATTCGTGGGAGAGGTATCTTCTAAGCGACCAAACTTTTCAGATTAGCTCTCAGGCCACGCTGCTTGGGGGCTTTTCTTTTGCCTAGATCATTGTTCCGACTGCTCCTCTTTTGTTGCGAGGAATTCGCTGTAGAGCTGATCCAGTCGACCGGAGAGAAAGTCTCCGAACTCGGTTGAATCCTGTGCTGTCAGCGAAATACTGAATGCTCTCCCGGACCGGCCGATGACCCCTTTGATGCGGCCTTTGCCGGCGGTCCAGGTGCGCTTCTTGGGTGCCACGCGCGTCTTTCTGCGCTTGGGTGTCCTGCCCACCTCTGCCAGTCTGCTGTGCAGGAGCTCGAACCTTGCATCGCTATCCAGCTCGTGAAGCCCCTCGAGTTCCAAGGCACCTTCAAGGACCTTCTGGTTCGCAGACTCCGAAGCCAGCTTCTTGAAATCCTCCCAGCGGTCACGGCCAATCTGCTTGGCGGGACCGATCCGCTCAATCACGTGCCTCGGGATGTTCTGCGCGACAGACAACATGCGTGACAACAGCGTTCCATCAATGGTCAGAGCCGACTGGATCACATCCTTCGCCTGCCCCATATCAAGGAGGCTTTTCGCGAAAAGCGCCTTCTCGATGAATGAGAGATCCGCGCGCGCCGTGTTCTCTTGCCCTTGGGCGAGAATGTGCGCCACATCGTCCATTGGTTTGACGACAGCGCGAACTGTCCGGCCAAGGGCTGACGCCACTCGCACTCGCCGATGGCCAAAGACGATCATATAGCGCCCGGCCAGATCCGGGTGCGGGCGAAGCAGTACTGGAGTGTCCTGGCGACCAGCTGCAATCGACTCCTTCAGCTCGTTGAAAGCCTCGTCGTCGTCGCTGAGACGATCCGAGACGAAGGACACATCGATCAATTGGGGATCGATTTCGACGATGGTTTCCCCTTCGAGCAAGCGCTTCGAATTTTCGGCGAGATTGTCAATCGAGACTTTCATGGACTTTGACGCGCCGCGCATCGCATAGCCTGATCGGCCAGAGTCTTTCGGCTGCTCGGAAGAACTGGCCATCACACTTTTCAGGAGGTCTTTACGAGCCATCGAGCTATCTCCTTCTGGGCGATCATAGCCGTGCACACTCTGGACAAACGGCGGTCTGCACGGCTGTCAAAACTAACAATCTGCACGGCTGTCAAAGACGTAGTCATTCGCGCCCCCATGCTTTGTGGATCAGCTCCGAAACCTCATCGTTCACGTCGTTTAGTGAAGTGATTGCCCGGTCATAGGTTGTGCGAACAAACTGGGAGCGCTCGACCTCGTAGAGTGTCTGTTTAGTAATCCCAGCGTCGGAAATCGCCGTGGATTTCAATACAGGCGCGGTAAGCATCTGGTTCGGGAACATCGCCTGCAGGAACCCGACCATCTGCTTTTGAGGGCCATCAGTGGGTTCAAACCTGGTGACCAGATAGCGAAACCACTTCAGCCGCATGTTCGCGCCAGCTTCCCGTATTGTCTTCATGATTCCGCCAAGCATGAGCAGAAACTGACTCATCGACATAACGTCCAGCATCTGTGGGTGGACGGTGACGATGACTGACGACGAGGCTGTCAGTGCGGTCAGCGTGAGATAGCCAAGCTGCGGTGGGCAATCGATCACCACGACATCATAGCGATCATCGACTTCGTCGAGCGCCTTAGAGATCCGAGTGAAGAAAAGCCGCCCCTCGTGGGGGTCGCTGCTCGTCAAGGCAACGGGGGTATCGTACTCATACTCTTGAAGTTCCAAACTTGCAGGCACGATATCAAGGTTAGGAAAGTTCGTTGGTCGGATTACTTCGGTAATTGGCTTGCGTTGATCATCGTAGCGGAGCGTTTCGTAGAGCGATGGAACATTATCGAGCTCTGGCTGAATGCCATGCAGAGCTGTCAGTGATGCCTGCGGGTCAAGATCGATCGCCAGCACACGATGCCCTTTCAGCGCCAAATGCTGAGCCAGATGAGCCGCAGTAGTCGTCTTCCCGGACCCGCCTTTGAAGTTGACGACAGAAACTACGTGCAGTTCCTCACCTTCACGCCGATGGGGCACATACCGCCGCTTTCCAGGCCGACCATGCTTGTCCAAATACGCCCGCAGTTCGAGCATTTGCTCGGCTGAATAACTACGCCTTCCCGACGACGAGGTTTCGGGATCGGGCCCCTTACCTTCTAGGTGGAGCTTCTTGATTGTCGACTGCGTTACACCAAGGTAGTAGGCAACTTCCGCCAAGGAAAACTGACGTAGACCTTTTTGAGCGTCCGGAGGATACTGCTCTTGCCGCAACATGTTGAGGCGATCAGAGATCAGCTCCCCCTGCTGGAGAATGATCTCATCGAAGGGTTGATCCTTCGTATCAGTCTCAAAAGACCTTTCTCTCATCTGCCCGCCCTCTAAATATCGCTTTTTCAGCGAATTCGCTCTTTAAAGTGTCATCTACACGGAAAAATGAGTCTTCACAACGATTATTGCTCTGCTCGCAACTCTGACCCGCCTAGATGTTGACGTTAGGTGGCGTCGCAAAAGGTAGTGACCTAGTCACACCACAGCCCAACATCTAGATTTCCTCGCACGCGCGTGCCCACATTTGATCATGCAGCTCGCGCGACGGATACGCTTACAGCTTTGATATTAAAGGCATTTATAGATTTGCACGGCTGTCAAACTGCCGATACTTTGCTGTAAGTTCGCTTTCCAATCGGGACGAGGGACCCTGTGGCTTGCGTCGTAAGTTTGAAAAACGTCGCCGGGACGAAGCTCTTAAGCCGAGCCAATTGTGGCAACCAAATCGCATCAGCGGAAGGTAGCCTGAAACACAGATATTAGTAGAAAGGATGGGAATCGGCCGGAGCAACCCGGCCGATTCTTTGGCTTAGGCGGCGTCTTTGGGACCCCAGGGGATGATGGCCTGCAGGGACAGATCATCCTGGTTCGCGGCCTTGCCGAGGTTGGCGTTGAAGCCGTGGTCGCGAATGGTCAGCGTGTAGTAGTCGGCGCCGGTCTCCTTGTTCTGCTTCTTCCAGATGCCGCCGCACTCGACCAGCTTGCCGCGCGGAGAGCGGCCGAGAACGCGGTGCGTGGGGGCCATGGGATTCGAGCTCGCGACGGGTTCGACCGTGATGTCGAGGTCGAAGGTCAGGGTCGAGATGGAGCCTATACCTTTTGCGGTTTCGATGTCGTCGCTGGTGAATTTGATGCAGTTCGTGGTCATTGCTCTTCTCCTTGCAGCTGGCCAAGGCCCGGCAACACCGAAGGCGAAGCGCAGCGGAGAGGGGCAGGCGCCGGTCTTTTTGATCCGCGCGGAATGACCCGCAGGGGCAGGGGAAAAAGATCGGCGACAACCTTTGTGGACGGGACGACAGCTGCGACCAGCATGTCATGCAACGCGACACATTAAGAGAATTGCGGTGGCCGCGAATGAAGGTGGTGAACAGCCGAGGAGAACCGCCAAAAAGTTTCAGAGCCATTTTCGAGACCGATCAGGAACACGGCATACGTCGAACCTGAAATTAGCCAGTTCCCAGATCGCTCACCATTGCCGAGTTCCTGCCCACATGCACACTCATCTGCGGATCCCATGCGGCAGCACTCAAGCAGAACGAAGGCCGCCATGGCCATATACGAAACTCGGTATCTGTCCATGCGGCACGACGATCAGGCAGGTTCAAGCGGCTGCAACCCTTCAGGCCCTCACGACAGCCCCCACGGCGCGAACGCAGAAGCAAGGACACAGTGGCTCCGGTTCACGCATCAGATGTCGTCTTGCCCTCCTAGCGAATGGGCTATACGTCATTGACACACACACCACTGAAACCTATATGGGACAAGAGATGACACGATTGCAGACAGTGGTTGAACTGCCCGAATTCCAAAGACGGGCCAAGGCAATCTTGTCGGAAGACGAACGCGAGGCTGCGATCAACTTCATTGCTGCCAATCCGGAGACTGGTGTCTCTCTCGGAGGCGGTCTGCGCAAGGTCCGCATCCCAAGAGAAGGGGGCGGCAAGAGTGGTGGCTTTAGAACGGTGTATGTTTTTGGTGGGACCCATATGCCAATCTTCCTGATCACGGTCTTCGCCAAGAACGAGAAGGCCAACCTGTCGAAGACCGAACAGGCCGCCGCGGTAGGGATGAGCAAGGCGCTTATCGCGAAATATGGAGACGCAACATGACTGCATTCGAATCCATCTCCAAGGGACTGGAAGAGGCTCTGGCGTTCGCAAATGGCGATTTGGCAGGCACGAAGGTGCACGAAGTTTCCGTTGCAGAGGTCGATGTTGCCGAAGTCCGTCAACGGACTGGCCTCTCTCAAGCCGAGTTCGCCAAGAGCATTGGCGTGGCAAAGGGCACGCTCTTGAACTGGGAGCATGGGCGCAGGCACCCGACGGGTCCGGCCCAGGTTCTGCTGGCATTGATCGCCAAGAAACCATCCGTGGTGCAAGATCTGCTCCGCGGTGCGTGAACCGGGGCCTAAGCCCCGATCCTCTTGATACGGATCCCGAGCTTGCGGGCCTTGTCGACGATGTTCTCGGTGATACCCGAACCGGGCGTGGCGATCAGGCCCTGCGGCATGGTCTCGAGCATCTTGTCGTTGCGCTTGAAGGGAGCGGCCTTGCCGTGGCTCTTCCAGTCCGGCTTGAAAACCACTTGGGTGATTCCCCGCGTATCTGCCCAGCGGGCCGCGATCATCTCGGCGCCCTTGGGCGTGCCTCCGTGCAAGAGCACCATGTCGGGGTATTTCGCATGAGTGGCGTCGAGGACGGACCAGATCAGATCGAAGGCGTTATAGTCCCCGCCCGAAAACGCGATCCGCGTGCCTTCGGGGCAGTGGACCTCGGTCTCCTTGCGGCGCTTGGCCGAGAGATAGGCCCGGCTGTCCACCACCGCAGAAGTCAAGCCGCGATGGGAAACCTTGGATCCGGTGCGGGGCAACCAGGGTGAGCCTGTGGCAGCCGAGAAGCGATCTACGGCCAGGTCGCGCATCTGTTCGAAGGCGTCGCGGTGGTCCCAGAGTTTGAGCCCGATCATCTGGAGGCGCTCGAGCTCGACTGAGGCAACCTCGGATCCGTCCTGGATTGCCAGACTTTCCCGGACCTCGAATTCACTGTCGTCGAGAAGCTTCTGGATATGGGCAAGCCGGCGATGGAAGATCGAGGTGAGCGACCAGAGCAACTCTTCGAGATTGTCCTCCAACTGGCTGCCCGTAAGGAGGCCGATGGTGGTCTCGAACAGTGTCGCCATGGCGAGGTCAACCTCGTCGGGCTGGGGCAGGGGGCGCTCTGCCCCGACCCGCCGGTCCATCGCTCCCGAAATCCAAACGGGATCAGATCGAACCTGCGGAACCTTTGCCCTGTCGGGCGTCACAGAGGGGGCTGGCGCTCATCCGGTGACCTGCCCCCGATTGTCAGTGATCTTCGCGAGCAGGGCAGGGGCCCTTTGCGGCAGATCGGGGGCGTCCTCGCCGTGCCGGAGATAAACCTGACGCCGTGTAAGCCCGCTGGTCAGTGCAATTCGCACCGCGTCTCTGCGAAATTCATCCGTTCTTCCTGTGCCCATAGTTCGTCTCCTTTGCTGCACATTATGCTATCAAAGGAGCGGCACCAAACCGCGACAGGTCCAGTTTTGCGCCTGGAAGGGCCGGATCGAGATGTCGAGTGCCTCGTTGTTGTAGGAGCGTCCCAGTGCCTGCTCGCAGAGCGCGTAGAGCATCGCGTCGAACGCCATCTCGAAATCCGCCGCCAGATGCGCCCGCAGGATGTGCTGACGCGTCGCGCGAAGATCGTCGGCCAGGCTTGCCGAAATACCGTCCGCCTTGCGCAAAGTTGCCGCCGGCTCGGAGGTCGGAACCGGTGTCGATGAGGTCGGCGGCGTCACATGCGGGCGGGAAGGGTAGGGCGCGCCATCTGCATCTGCGGTGGTCTCGTCAGGCTCGGGTGCGGCTGGAATATCCTCGGGACGCACGAGGCCCTTCTCGACACGCAGCGCCCCGTCATGGCCGATGGTCAGAACGACACCGGCGATAGCGCGATCTTCGTCTGCGTAAGGTTGCCGTTCGCGCTGCAAGGCCTCGATCTCGCGGAGCCGCGGCTCGATGGCGTAGTATTCTTCGGTCTCCGCGTCAGTCCAGTCCTCACCGTCATTCTGCGATGCCAGTTCTTCCTCGCGCGCAATCAGACGTTCCTCTTCGGCGAGCAGGGCCGGATCGGGTTCAATGTCCTGCGGATAGACCCGCCCGAAACTGCGAAACGCGCCGTAATCCACCGATAGATGTACCTCGACCCATTTCCACGCCGCCTCCAAGGGTTTTGCCGCAGCCTTCAGTTTCTCGATGGCGAGACGCTCGAGGAGCTCGGGGTTTTCCATATGGGCGCTGGCGCGGTCATCGAAGAGATCGCGGAGCAGAACACCTCCCGCCGCCTCGTATGCCTCGATGCCGACAAAGCGCCCAAGGGCCGAGTTCGCCGAATGCGCGGTCTCAGTCAGGTGGCGTTTGATACTTTGCGGATGGATGTGATAGCCGCCCTTCACCACGTTCCACACCGCCAACTGACGATCATGATCGTCGGTGAGGGTGAAGGCCATGACGCATTCGAGGGTCAGATTGCCCGTACGAAAATGTTCGATGATCTCGGGCGCAACACGGGCGAGTTTCAAACGGCGGCGCACCAGATCGACGGAGACGCCGAACTTAAGTGCAACTTCGTCCTCGCTGCGCCCCTCGCCGATCAACTTATCGAAGGACTCGAATTGGTCAGCGAGGTGCATGGCCGCGCGCTGAAGGTTTTCCGTGGCGGAGGTGAGGACGGCGTTGCGCTCGTCTTCAACGAGGCAGGGCACCGGGTGGTCTGCGGGGATCACACCGTCCTCGGCGAGTTGTTTCAGCGCCTTGAGGCGACGACCGCCCGCATCGACGGCAAAACGTGTCTCAGACAGCGCATGAACCACCAGGTTCTGCTTGATACCGGTCTCGCGAATGCTGGCAAGAAGTTCTGCGTCATCGCTCGCGCTTGCCGCAACCTTGCGGACGTTGAGAGGGCTCGGCTCCAGCTGGTCGAGCGGAATCATCCGGATGTCGGCGGCGCCGTCGGGAGCGGTCGATCCGGCGGCTTCGGTCTTTTTCGCGGTGGTGGGTTTCGGGCGGGTCGTGTTCTTGGCCATGGTCAGGATCCTTGTCACGCCGGACCCGGATGAGACTCTCTCTATCCTTTCAAGCCCGGCACCCGGGCTTCCCCTTCTCTGGCTCTTTGCAAATAGGGATCACGTCACCAATCGACCGTTTGTCGCGTTTAACTCCCGATTTCAATTGAAGCGGTAAGCTGTAAGCCAGGCGCAGAAATTTCACCTAAGCGTTTCACGGGAACAGTGGGTTTGAACGGATTTCAAAGCCCGGCGGCCTTGGTGAGATTCACGCGGAAGCGGTCGCGTCGGCGTTGATAGCGGCGGGTCATTTCGGCGGAGGTGTGCCCAAGCTGTTTCTGAACGTAGCGCTCGTCAACCTCTGCAGAACTGGCGAGCCCGGCGCGCAGGGAGTGGCCAGAGAACAGGGCCAGACGTTGCTTTTCGGGCAGCTCCGCGCGAATGCCGCTTTTGAGAACTGTGGCCTTGATGAGTCGGGCGACGTGTTTGTCATTAAGCCGCGCCTCCAGGGCGCGCTTGCCGTCGCGCGAGGTGCGCACGAACACGGGTCCGAAGTCGATCTTGGCAAAGTGCAGCCACTGTTCCAACGCATGCACGGGACAGGTCTGCTCTGAGGATCCGCGCCCGATCTCAACTTCACGCCAGCCGGTCTTGGCGTTCAGGGTCAGTACGACGCCCCCGCCATCATTGCCGTCAAGAACTTCGATCCAACCTCCGCTGTCGGGGGTATCGTCCTTGCCGACATCGAGGCTGACGATTTCGGAACGGCGGAGACCGCCGGCAAACCCCAAAAGCAGGATCGCCCGGTCCCGTAGCCCACGCAGATCGAAGGGCAGGGTGGCGACCATGGCGAGGATGTCCTCGGGCATGATGGCTTCTTTCTGAGCTGGTGGACGCGCGTGCTTGCGTTTGATCCCGGCAAGAACGGTGGCGATGTGGCGGTCTTTACGATCGAGCGTGAACCCGCGCTGCGTGTAATTCCACGACAACCCGGACAAGCGACGCTCGATGGTCGTGACCGAGAGAGGTCGGAACGCCGACTGCGGAGGGGAGGAGTCCGTCGGCGCCGCGAGATCTGCCAAATAGAGCCCAACCAATTCGGGCGACGGAGGAATGGGATCTGTTCCTTTCAGTCTGCACCAGCGCGCGAAGTGCTTCCAGTCGGCGGCGTAGGCCTTATTGGTGTTCTCGGCTGTCGAGGCCTTGGCATAGTCGCGGGCGGTGTCGACCAGCCGATCGAGTGTGCCGGATCCCGCCACATGAGAGGGCAGGGCAATCTCATGCTCTTCCGGAGACACGCTCTCGTCGACCTCGTCTTCGGTGGCCGCATCCATGGACGCTGAGTTCGGTTTTTCGTGCTCTGAGGGCTGGATTCTGGGAGTTGTGCTCATGTTTCTAAGCCTATTCCACATACGTCCGATAATGCAAACTTATTGGACATAGTGGAGAGTGGTAAGGTGGGGCGCTTTGTGCACTATATGTTGGACGAAAGCGCCGCCATGCAGTAGT
>NZ_FQVP01000024.1:0-2500 GCF_900129395.1 Pseudosulfitobacter pseudonitzschiae | reverse complement strand
GTGCCTAGGGGTGAAAGGCCAATCAAACTCGGAGATAGCTGGTTCTCTGCGAAATCTATTTAGGTAGAGCGTCATCCGAATACCCTCGGGGGTAGAGCACTGGATGGGTAATGGGGCCCCACAGGCTTACTGATCCTAACCAAACTCCGAATACCGAGGAGTACTAGATGGCAGACACACGGCGAATGCTAACGTCCGTCGTGAAGAGGGAAACAACCCTGACCTACAGCTAAGGCCCCTAATTCATGGCTAAGTGGGAAAGCAGGTGGGACGACCAAAACAACCAGGAAGTTGGCTTAGAAGCAGCCATCTTTTAAAGATAGCGTAACAGCTCACTGGTCTAATCAAGTTGTCCTGCGGCGAAGATGTAACGGGGCTCAAGCCATGAGCCGAAGCTTAGGATGCACTTAGTGCATGGTAGCAGAGCGTAGTGTGACATAACTCCATGTCTCCTTAAGCCCTTCGGGGCGATTGGAGACGCGGAGTTTTCTGTGAAGCCGGCGCGTGAGCGATCCGGTGGAGAGATCACTAGTGAGAATGATGACATGAGTAGCGACAAAGGGAGTGAGAGACTCCCTCGCCGAAAGTCCAAGGGTTCCTGCTTAAAGCTAATCTGAGCAGGGTAAGCCGACCCCTAAGGCGAGGCCGAAAGGCGTAGTCGATGGGAACCAGGTTAATATTCCTGGGCCAGATGGAAGTGACGGATCTCGAAGGTAGTTCATCCTTATCGGATTGAATGGGCTGCTGAGAGGTTCCTGGAAATAGCTCCATCGCTAGATCGTACCCTAAACCGACACAGGTGGACTGGTAGAGAATACCAAGGCGCTTGAGAGAACTATGTTGAAGGAACTCGGCAAAATACCTCCGTAAGTTCGCGAGAAGGAGGCCCGGTTCCTAGGCAACTAGGGGCTGGGGGCACAAACCAGGGGGTGGCGACTGTTTATTAAAAACACAGGGCTCTGCGAAGTCGTAAGACGACGTATAGGGTCTGACGCCTGCCCGGTGCCTGAAGGTTAAAAGGAGGGGTGAGAGCTCTGAATTGAAGCCCAGGTAAACGGCGGCCGTAACTATAACGGTCCTAAGGTAGCGAAATTCCTTGTCGGGTAAGTTCCGACCTGCACGAATGGCGTAACGACTTCCCCGCTGTCTCCAACATAGACTCAGCGAAATTGAATTACCTGTCAAGATGCAGGTTTCCCGCGGTTAGACGGAAAGACCCCGTGCACCTTTACTACAGCTTCACACTGGCAATAGGTCAGGCATGTGCAGGATAGGTGGTAGGCTTTGAAGCAGGGACGCTAGTCCTTGTGGAGCCATCCTTGAGATACCACCCTTGCCTCGCTTGTTGTCTAACCGCGGTCCGTTATCCGGATCCGGGACCCTGTGTGGCGGGTAGTTTGACTGGGGCGGTCGCCTCCTAAAGCGTAACGGAGGCGCGCGAAGGTTGGCTCAGAGCGGTCGGAAATCGCTCGTTGAGTGCAATGGCAGAAGCCAGCCTGACTGCGAGACTGACAAGTCGAGCAGAGTCGAAAGACGGCCATAGTGATCCGGTGGTCCCAAGTGGGAGGGCCATCGCTCAACGGATAAAAGGTACGCCGGGGATAACAGGCTGATACTGCCCAAGAGTCCATATCGACGGCAGTGTTTGGCACCTCGATGTCGGCTCATCTCATCCTGGGGCTGGAGCAGGTCCCAAGGGTACGGCTGTTCGCCGTTTAAAGAGGTACGTGAGCTGGGTTTAGAACGTCGTGAGACAGTTCGGTCCCTATCTTCCGTGGGTGTAGGATACTTGAGAGGAGTTGCCCCTAGTACGAGAGGACCGGGGTGAACGATCCACTGGTGGACCAGTTGTCGTGCCAACGGCAGTGCTGGGTAGCTATGATCGGACAGGATAACCGCTGAAGGCATCTAAGCGGGAAGCCCCCCTCAAAACAAGGTATCCCTGAGAGCCGAGGTAGACCACCTCGTCGATAGGCCAGAGATGTAAGTGCGGTAACGCATTCAGTTGACTGGTACTAATTGCTCGATAGGCTTGATTTGATCCAGTAGAAGAAAGACTTCACAGCAAATGTGAACGAAAACTTCCAAAGACAATCAAAAGCATACACATCAGTATAGATGTACTTTGACTTGGACACCGATCCTCACCCGGAATGGTGAGGGGGCGGGAACGCGTATCCTTCGGATACGCTGCCTCCCGCTCGTTGCGTTTTGCCCCTGGCAAAAGCGCACGTAGAGGTTTTTCTTGGTTTGGTGATCATAGCGCAAGCAAAACACCCAGCCCCATCCCGAACCTGGCAGTTAAGTGCTGTAGCGCCGATGGTACTGCGTCTTAAGACGTGGGAGAGTAGGTCATTGCCAAACCTAGTAAAACCTCTACAAAATCGTATCTCTCTAAACGATACCACCAAAAACCATCTGGCGCGGGATGGAGCAGCCCGGTAGCTCGTCAGGCTCATAACCTGAAGGTCGTAGGTTCAAATCCTACTCCCGCAACCAA
>NZ_FQVP01000026.1 GCF_900129395.1 Pseudosulfitobacter pseudonitzschiae | reverse complement strand
TGGCCGCCGCAATGGCAGTGGAACGGATAAGCTGCGCGGAGCTGGGAAGCTCATCAAGGCTCGGTTTTTTTGCGTTAAACATTTTGGTCTCCTAACTTCTCAGGTGGCTACGAAGTAGCCGGTGATTTGCAGGCCCATGAGGATGAATCCCATGGACATCATGACGACGTTGGCGGTGTAGGCTTGGCGGAAGAAGTTTGGGGATTTCCGCCAGAATCCCATGACGATGAGGATCACGGCAAGCGCCATGATCTGGCCAAGCTCGACGCCCACGTTGAACGCCAGAAGATTGGCCAGCAGCCCGTCCGAAGCGATTTCATACTCTAGGATTTTCGTGGCCAGGCCCGTGCCGTGGAAAAAGCCGAAGATCAACGTTGCGGCCTTAGTGTTCGGCTGGAACCCGAACCAGCGCTGATACGCCCCGAGATTGTCGAGCGCCTTGTAGACGACCGAAAGGCCGATGATCGCGTCGATGATGTAGGCGTTGATGCCCCAGCCGAACCAGACACCGGCCAGCATAGTGGACGAGTGCCCGAGGGCGAAGAGGCTGACGTAGACGCCGACATCCTTCATCTTGTAGAGGAAGAAGACGACGCCGAGCAGGAACAGGATGTGGTCGTATCCCGTCACCATGTGTTTGGCGCCGAGATACATGAAGGGAATGATGTTGATCCCCCAGATTTCTTGGATGTAGCCCGCGTCACCTTCGGTGACATTGTGGGCAAACGCGTGGCTTGCACTCAGAACGAGTGCCGACAGCGTTATTAAGGACAGGATCACGATCCGGCGTATGCCGGGATCGGTCCAGCCCCGGTGGACTATATTCATGGATTTGACTCCGCATATGTGTTGATGATCGAATGCAGCGCGCTGTTGGCACGCAGTCGGTCAGACGCGCGGAGGTCGTTCGATTTGGTATGTCTGTAAGGTGTTCGACGTGGCCGACCTCAAAGGCCATGCGGCTCTGTAAATATCGAGCGGGTGCGGCGATCGGTCGGGGCCAGGCACAACCGCCTGACTGTGATCGTGATCGACGCTGTCATGGTTGTGTCCATGCATGGCCCAGGCAAGGTCTTCTTCCAGTCCATGCGAATGACCGTGCTCAGCAATCATTTCTGCGTGCTCTTGGAGGACGCTGAAGACTGAGGGCGCGTGCGAGGTTGCGGGCACCACAGACCAGAGAAGTACGGCTAAACATAAGAGTGTCGCAAACGCGGCGTTTACAACTGTCCTCAAGGTTTCCATAGGTTCTGCCCGTCTGCCCGTCTGCCCGTCTCTAGCGTGGTGCGTCGTGGCACCATCTTGTTCTATCCTCCCGGGGGGGATAGAACTACTTTATGACAAAACATCCAGTCCATGCAACCCATCCCGCCCTTGTCGCCCGGCTGAAACGCGCTGACGGCCATTTGCGCGCCGTGATCGAAATGATCGAGGCGGGCAAACCCTGTCTGGAGATTGCTCAGCAGATGCAAGCGGTCGAAAAGGCCGTGACGAACGCCAAGCGTGCGCTGATCCATGATCACATGGACCATTGTATTGACGTTGAAAGTTCTGAAACTGATCGCGCAGAGTTGCGGGCGATCGCCCGATATCTCTGAGGCCGACCATGCTCGATATTCTCTCCGACCGCACTTATCGGCACCTCTTTCTGGCGCAAGTCGTAGCCCTTCTGGGTACCGGACTCGCCACAGTCGCACTCGGCCTGCTCGCCTTTGATCTTTCGGGCGACGGGGCGGCGCTGGTCCTCGGCACAGTCTTCACCATCAAGATGGTTGCTTATGTGGGCATCGCGCCCATTGCAGGGGCTTTCGCAGACCGGGTGCCGCGCCGCGCGTTATTGGTGACGCTCGATCTGGTGCGTGCCGGTGTCGCCCTCGCACTGCCCTTCGTGACCGAGGTCTGGCAGGTCTACGTCCTGATCTTCCTTCTTCAATCGGCTTCCGCCGCCTTCACGCCGACCTTTCAGGCCACGATCCCGGACGTTCTGCCCGAAGAGGCGCGCTATACCCGCGCGCTGTCGCTGTCGCGGCTGGCCTACGATCTGGAAAACATCGTCAGCCCGACGCTGGCGGCCCTTCTGCTCGCGGTGATGTCCTACAATTCACTTTTCCTCGGAACGGTCCTCGGTTTCGCCGCATCGGCCCTTCTGGTTGCTTCGATCGTGCTGCCGAGTCCCCGCCCATCCGAGCCGCGCGGTGTCTATGACCGCACAACGCGCGGCATCCGCATCTATCTGGCCACGCCGCGCTTGCGCGGGCTCTTGGCATTGAACCTCGCGGCGGCGGCGGCAGGTGCGATGGTGCTGGTCAATACCGTCGTTCTTGTGCGCGGCTCGCTCGGCCTTTCGGAAAGTGCTCTGGCCTGGACGATGTTCGCCTTCGGCGCAGGGTCGATGATCGCCGCGCTGGTCCTGCCGCGTGTTCTCGATGTGTTGCCGGACCGGCCCGTTATGTTCGGCGGAGCCGCGCTGATGGTGGCTACTCTGGTCGGTCTGGCGTTGACGGTCCTTGGAGCAGGCCTTGGCTGGTCCATCCTTCTGACAGCCTGGCTGCTAGTGGGGTTGGGGTATTCCACCGTTCTCACCCCCTCGGGCCGGTTGCTGCGCCGTTCCGCCCACGCCGGGGACCGCCCGGCACTCTTCGCGGCGCAATTCGCGCTGTCCCACGCCTGCTGGCTTGTGACCTATCCGCTGTCGGGATGGCTGCTGACGGTCTATGGTGTCGTTCCCGCACTGATCGGACTGGCCCTCATCGCCGCCTTCGGTATGCTCGCAGCGCTGAAACTCTGGCCGTCCGGCGATCCCGTTGAGCTTGAGCACACCCACAAAAATTTGCCACTCGACCATCCCCACCTAAGGGGACATCGCAGGCACAGCCATGCCTTGATCATTGACGAGAGCCATCCTCGCTGGGCCACGCATTTATAAATCGCAGCAAGAGACGAAGACTGGACACGGGCGGTTCGTTTTCATCTGTGCGGACATTCGTGCTTCGAGCAACATTCGTCAAACTGGGCTAGATGCGCGAATTCTCTGCAAGTTTGGCGGACAGAGGCGTTGACTCTAGCTGTCGCGTTGCCCTTAAATCTGAGACGAGACGCTTTCGGCATCGAGTTTTGCCCTTAATTGCGAGATTCGGCTGTCATGGGGACTTTGCTTCTCGCGCGCCTTTGCGCGATGTGATCGACCGCGGCTAGCAATCGATGCTCCTTCTCGAAGGCGCGTAAGAGAGCAACCCTGGCAAAGTCGTCTATGGCGAAGCTGACGATGGCTGCCTTAGCCAAGGGATGAGATCGCGCGGCGGCGATTGCGGCAAGGCAAAACAGCCTCACTTCTGGTCTGTGGCTTTGAAGAGCGAACAACGGCTCCCCGTGGCAGCCCTTAAGTGACATGGAAAAGGTGACCGCGCGCATTGCGCGCCGAAGTTGCTTGGGGCTTCGAGATCGCGCGGCGCACTCAAGCATCCCTGCCCCGCGGCGCGCTCGGTAAATCAGTTTGTCGGGTAATTGTTCGTCACCTGTTTTACCAAGTGTCTGCACAAGTCTCGTCCCGCAAACTTGACAGTCGAATGCCCAGGCCCGCCTCCAATGCCTGAGCGAAAGGCCCTCTCGGGAGCATTGCAGACAATGCTGGAATGGCATCTGGGCCGTCAGCGAGGCTTCTCGTGGCGTCATCGCCGGAAAGGCCAAAGATCGCACGACATCTGGGGCGACCCGTGCGGCATTGCCAATCTTCTCTGCCGCAGCCGCGTCGATGCTGAAGTCCAAGGCGGTTCCATGCGTGGTATCGATTTCGATATGAGCCAGCAGTTCCGCGTCATTGCAGTAGTTGGCCGCAGCCAGCCGGGACAGCCAACCTGACAACAACTCGTCTGGCAGCGGCGCGACAGTCTTGGGCAGCGAACGCGGCTTCACAGCCCGGTCATCTCAAGCCGCCGATGGGCGTTCGCATGGCGCGACCAAACCGGGGTCCATTTTGCGATTGCGTCATCGGCGATGCATTCATCACCTGTGACAATGGCGTCGATGGAAAGATCCTTGATCAGCGCGAAGATGCGCGAGGTCACCCCACCGGTCAGCGCAAGTATCTGCTTGAGTGACTTGACCTTCAGATTGGATTTCTTCTCGAGGGGCATTGCCGCGATGAGTGTCTGGATCATGTCCGAGAACTCGGCATCGTCGC
>NZ_FQVP01000028.1:1334-3115 GCF_900129395.1 Pseudosulfitobacter pseudonitzschiae | reverse complement strand
ATATGTCGGATCGACAACTGCGCATCGGGTGCGCTTCGGGTTTCTGGGGTGACACGCCGGAGGCCATTGGCCAGTTGGTGTCCAAGGGCGACATCGACTATCTGGTGTTCGATTACCTGGCCGAGGTGACGATGTCGCTGATGGCGCGGGCGCGGGCGAAGACGCCGGAGGCGGGCTTTGCGCCGGATTTCGTCAAGGCGCTGGTGCCGTGGCTTGAAGATATCAAGGCCAGGGGGATCAAGGTGGTGGCCAATGCCGGCGGGGTGAACCCGCGCGGTTGCCGCGACGCGCTCGCCAGGGCTGCCGCCGAGGCGGGGGTCGAGCTGTCCATCGGTGTCGTGCTGGGCGACGACCTCATGGAGCGCGCGGACGCGATCCGCGACCGCGGCGTGACCGAAATGTTTTCCGGCGTGGCCTTTCCGGACGAAATCTGGAGCATGAACGCCTATCTGGGCGCACGCCCCATCGCGACGGCGCTGGACGCCGGCGCCGACATCGTGATCACCGGTCGCTGCGCCGACAGTGCCGTGGCGCTAGGCCCCTTAATGCACGAATTCGGCTGGAAAGACGAAGATTGGGACAAGCTCAGCCAGGGGTCCCTGGCGGGCCATCTGATCGAATGCGGCCCGCAGGGGACGGGGGGCAATTTCACCGACTGGCAGGACGTATCGGGCTGGGACGACATGGGGATGCCCATCGTCGAGGTGTCCGAAGACGGCAGTTTTGTCATGACCAAGACGGCCGATACCGGCGGTCTGGTGTCGCCCGGTTCGGCCGGCGAACAGATGCTCTATGAAATCGGCGATCCCCGGGCCTATCTGCTGCCCGACGTGATCTGCGACTGGTCCGGTGTCACGCTCGAACAGATCGGCCCCGATCGGGTGCGGGTCATGGGCGGCAAGGGGCTGGGGCGCACCGGCAGCTACAAGGTGTCGGCGACCTATGCCGACGGCTGGCGCGCGGTCACCACCCTGACGCTCGCCGCCATCGACGCCCCGGCCAAGGCCGAGCGCGTGGCCGAGGCGATCCTGACCCGCTGCCGCCGGATTTTCCGCAACAAGAACCTGGGCGATTTCCGGCAGGTGAGCGTCGAGGTTCTGGGCGCCGAAGCCGCCTATGGCGCCAACGCCCGCGCCCGGACCCGCGAAGTGGTGCTCAAGATCGGCGTGGCACATGAGGAGCGCAGCGCGCTGAACATCTTTGCCGGTGAAATCGCGCCAATGGCCATTTCCACTGCGCAGGGTCTGACCGGGTTCTACGCCGGACGGCCCAAGGTACAGCCGGTGGTGCGGCTGTTTTCCTTCCTGCAGGACAAGGCCGACACGCCCGTTGCGGTCGAGGTCGATGGCAAGGATGTGCCAGTCACCGTCGCCACCAGGGAGGTGCGGCTTGATCCGCCCGCCACGCCGCCGGCCGACAGCCGCGACGCGGGCCCCGATGCCGTCAAGGTGCGCCTGGTCGAACTGGCCTGGGGCCGTTCGGGCGACAAGGGCGACATCGCCAATATCGGTATCATGGCCCGCAAGCCCGATTACCTGCCCTACATCCGATCCGCCCTCACCGAAGACGCGGTGAAAACCTATTTCGCCCACCTGTGCAACGGCCCGGTCGAACGCTTCGATCTGCCCGGAAGCCATGCGCTGAACTTCCTGCTGCATGAGTCCCTCGGCGGCGGCGGCATCGCCTCGGTCCGCATCGACCCCCAGGGCAAGGGCTTCGCACAAATGCTCCTCGACATCGAAATCCCCGTACCGGCAAAACTCGCCGAAAATGACGGGTTT
>NZ_FQVP01000028.1:0-1192 GCF_900129395.1 Pseudosulfitobacter pseudonitzschiae | reverse complement strand
TTGCTGGTGGCGAACCGGGGCGAGATCGCGGCGCGGGTTCTGCGCACCGCCCGTGTCAAGGGCATCAAGACCGCCGTCCTGCGGCACAGCTCCGAGCAGGAAGGCCCGGCCCATCTGATTGCCGACGAGGTCGTGACCATCGAAGGTTCCACGCCCGTGGCGGCCTATCTCGACATTGCGCAGATCGTCGAGGCGGCGCAACGGATCGGCGCGGATGCGGTGCATCCGGGCTATGGCTTCCTGTCGGAAAATGCCGCCTTCGTGGCCGCATTGGAAAAGGCCGGCATCACATTCGTCGGCCCCACATCCGAGGTCATCGACCTGATGGGCGACAAGATCCGCGCCCGCGCCTTTGTCGAGGAACGCGGCTTTCCGGTGGCGCCCTCCGCCATCGAGGATGACGACCCGGCGACCTTCGTGGAACGGTCCCGCACGGTGGGGTACCCGCTGCTGATCAAGCCGTCGGCGGGCGGCGGCGGCAAGGGGATGCGCGTCGTGCGCGAGGACGGCGCACTCGAAGCCGAGATCGACACCGCGCGCCGCGAGGGGGAGCGCTATTTCGGCGATGGCCGTCTGTTCGTCGAACGCTATATCGAGCGCCCGCGCCACATCGAGGTGCAGGTGATGGGCGACGGGCAGGGCAATGTCGTCCATTTCTGGGAACGCGAATGCTCGATCCAGCGCCGGTTCCAGAAGATCATCGAGGAAACGCCGTCCCCGGCGCTTACGGCTGAACAACGCGACGAGATCTGCGAAACCGCCGCCGGGATCGCCCGCGCCGTCAACTATCGCGGGGCAGGCACGGTCGAATTCATCTATGCCCAGGACGGATCGTTTTACTTTCTGGAAATGAACACCCGGCTTCAGGTCGAACACCCGGTGACCGAAATGGTGACGGGCTTTGATCTGGTGGCCGAACAGCTGCGCATCGCGGCGGGCGAGGGGCTGAGCGCCGCGCAGGCCGACATCGCGCAAAACGGCCATTCGATCGAACTGCGCATCTGCGCCGAAGACGCCACCCAGGATTTCCGCCCCGCGATCGGGGACATCCTGCTGCTGGACGAACCCCGCGGCGAAGGCGTCCGCGTGGACAGCGGCATTCTGGACGGCGGCAAAGTGACCACCGATTTCGACCCCATGCTGTCCAAACTGATCGTCCACGGCCGCAACAGGGCAGAGGCCATCGCCAGGG
>NZ_FQVP01000029.1 GCF_900129395.1 Pseudosulfitobacter pseudonitzschiae | reverse complement strand
CGCACCAGATCGAGCGTCACCAATAACGCGCGGCGCGGCACCCGGTCCGCGAAGGCCCCGGCAATGGGGGCGATACCGACATAGGCCACCATCTTGATGGTGAAAACCGTGCCGAGCACCAGCGCCGCGCCGTCCCCTGCAAGATCGAAAGCAAGAAGCCCGAGCGCCACCGTCGCGAGTCCGGTTCCCAGAAGCGCCACGACCTGCGCCAGAAACAGATGGCGGTAGGTGCAGTCGGAGAGGATGTCGAACATGGCGGACCTCAGAGATATCGGGCGATCGTCCGCAGCTCGGCGCGATCGGTTTCGGAGCCTTCGGCGTCCAGACAATGGTCCATGTGGTCATGGATCAGCGCCCGCTTGGCGTTCGTGACGGCCTTTTCGACCGCCTGCATCTGCTGGGCGATCTCAAGGCATGGCTTGCCCGCCTCGATCATCTCGATCACGGCGCGCAGGTGGCCGTCAGCACGTTTCAGCCGGGCAATCAGGGCGGGATGGGTTGCATGGACCGGGGGATTTGTCATAGATAAGGCTTATCCTCCCCTGGGGGATACAACAAGATGGTGCCACGACGCACCACGCGAGCGACGAGCGGGCAGGCAAAGCTGATGACAACCTTACGGACAATCGGAAAGGCCGCGTTCGCGACGCTTCTCTGCGCGGCCGTGCTTGTCTGGTCGGTGATGCCCGCAACCTCGCATACGCCTGCGATCCTCGACGTGCTTCAGGAGCACGCGGAAATAATTGCCGAGCACGGGCATTCGCACGGTCTGGAAGAAGACCTGGCTTGGGCCTCGCATGGACACAGCCACGACAGCGTCGATCACGATCATAGCCAGGCGGTCGTCCCTGGCCCCGATCTGTCGGCGCATCCCATGGAAATCTACAGGGCTGCGTGGCGGCTGGGTGCGGCCACGGCGAACACGTTACGGATAGACCTGATCGAACGACCTCCGCGCGTCTGATCGACCGCGCGCCATTGGCGCGTTGCAAGCAATCATCAAACAACTACGCGGAGTTCAATCCATGAATACAGTGCATCGGGGCTGGACCGATTCCGGCATGCGCCGGATCGTGATCCTGTCCTTCATTGCGCTGTCGGCACTCGTTCTGAGTGCCGGTCACGCGCTTGCCCATAACGTCACCGAAGGCGACGCGGGCTATATCCAGGAAATCTGGGGGGTAAACATCATCCCCTTCATGTATCTCGGCGCCAAGCACATGGTGACCGGCTACGACCACATCCTGTTCCTGCTCGGCGTCGTCTTCTTCCTCTACAAGATGAAAGATGTCGGCATCTATGTCAGCCTTTTCGCCATCGGGCACTCGACCACGATGCTCGCGGGCGTCTGGTTCGGATGGGGCATCAACGCCTACATCATCGATGCGATCATCGGCCTCTCGGTGGTCTACAAGGCGCTCGACAATCTGGGAGCCTACCAACGCTGGTTTGGCGTCCAGCCCAACACCAAGGCCGCAACGCTGATCTTCGGCTTCTTCCACGGCACGGGCCTGGCCACCAAGATCCTCGACTACGAGATCGCCTCGGACGGGCTGCTGGCCAACCTTCTGGCGTTCAACGTGGGCGTCGAACTGGGCCAGCTTCTGGCGCTTGCCGTGATCCTCATCGTCATGGGCTACTGGAGGAAATCCCCGAACTTCTTCCGCCAGGCCTACACCGCCAACGTAATCATGATGTCCATGGGGTTCATCCTCATGGGCCTGCAAATCACCGGCTACTTCGTAGCCACCTGAGAGTTTAGGAGA
>NZ_FQVP01000030.1 GCF_900129395.1 Pseudosulfitobacter pseudonitzschiae | reverse complement strand
AAGATGGTGGCCTATGTCGGTATCGCCCCCATTGCCGGGGCCTTCGCGGACCGGGTGCCGCGCCGCGCGTTATTGGTGACGCTCGATCTGGTGCGGGCGGGTGTGGCGCTGGCCCTGCCTTTCGTGACCGAGGTGTGGCAGGTCTATGTGCTGATCTTCCTGCTGCAATCGGCCTCCGCCGCCTTCACGCCGACCTTCCAAGCGACGATCCCCGACGTTCTGCCCGAGGAGGCGCGCTATACCCGCGCACTGTCACTGTCGCGGCTGGCCTACGATCTGGAAAACATCGTCAGCCCGACGCTGGCGGCCCTTCTGCTCGCGGTGATGTCCTACAATTCGCTTTTCCTCGGCACGGTCCTCAGTTTCGCCGCATCGGCCCTTATGGTTGTTTCGGTCGTGCTGCCCAGTCCCCGCCCATCCGAGCCGCGCGGTGTCTATGACCGCACTACGCGCGGCATCCGCATCTATCTGGCCACGCCCCGCTTGCGCGGGCTCTTGGCATTGAACCTCGCGGCGGCGGCGGCAGGTGCGATGGTGCTGGTCAACACCGTCGTTCTTGTGCGCGGCTCGCTCGGCCTTTCGGAAAGTGCTCTGGCCTGGACGATGTTCGCCTTCGGCGCAGGGTCGATGATCGCAGCGCTGGTCCTGCCGCGTGTTCTCGATGCGTTGCCGGACCGGCCCGTGATGTTCGGCGGAGCCGCGCTGATGGTGGCTACTCTGGTCGGTCTGGCGTTGACGGTCCTTGGAGCAGGCCTTGGCTGGTCCATCCTTCTAACAGCCTGGTTGCTGGTGGGGCTCGGATATTCCGCTGTCCTCACCCCTTCTGGCCGACTGCTGCGCCGTTCCGCACACGCCGGGGACCGCCCGGCACTCTTCGCGGCGCAATTCGCGCTGTCCCACGCCTGCTGGCTTGTGACCTATCCGCTGTCGGGATGGCTGCTGACGGTCTATGGTGTCGTTCCCGCACTGATCGGACTGGCCCTTATCGCCACCTTCGGAATGCTCGCAGCGCTGAAACTCTGGCCGTCCGGCGATCCCGTTGAGCTTGAGCACACCCACGATAATTTGCCACTCGACCATCCCCACCTAAGGGGACATCGCAGGCACAGCCATGCCTTGATCATTGACGAGAGCCATCCTCGCTGGGCCACGCATTTATAAGCCGCAGCAAGAGACGAAGACTGGACACGGGCGGTTCGTTTTCATCCATGCGGACATTCGTGCTTCGAGCAAAATTCATCAAAGTGGGCTCGATGCGCGAATTCTCTGCAAGTTTGGCGGACAGAAGCGTTGACTCTAACATAAACTGTCGGCCCCCCGACAAAGAGCACGGCTTAAGTTGCGACCCTCCACATCCGATACCGCCCCTGCCCCGTCATCTCGTGGATCAGACCACGCGCTTCCATCCAAGCAAGGTTGCGCTGGACGGCAGCCCGGCTGGCGCCGATCAGGGTGTCGCAATTGCATTGTCGTTTCATCAAAAGGTTCTTAAACGATTTCAGCAGGATGAGGCGGAAATAGACGTAGAATATTACGTTGCGATTTCAA
>NZ_FQVP01000031.1 GCF_900129395.1 Pseudosulfitobacter pseudonitzschiae | reverse complement strand
TCATCACCTGTGAGAATGGCGTCGATGGAAAGATCCTTGACCAGAGCGAAGATGCGCGAGGTCACCCCACCGGTCAGTGCCAAGACCTGCTTGAGAGATTTGACCTTCAGGTTGGACTTCTTTTCTAGTGGCATGGCAGCAATAAGGGTCTGGATCATGTCCGAGAACTCGGCATCGTCGCGCCAGTTTGGCAGATGATGTTCGTCCAGCCGTCGGGCAAGCTGGATATCACCGCGAATAGCATCGACGGCCTCGCTGACCCCAAGGCAGACCAGTGACACCTCGAGCTCATTGCTGAGATACCGAAGAACATTGAGAAAGCGGCGCTGTTCACGATGGGTCCCGGCCAAGAGGTTGTGGACCTCGTCGATCATGATCATCCGCAGGCCAAGGTCGCGCAAAAGCGCGATGACACGGACTTCGAGGGAGGCCACATTTTGAGCGCGCGCGCTCAGTGCCGTGGCCGGTGCTCCGACGGTCGCAAGGATGTGCAGATAGAACCGCCGTTCGTCGGGAGCTGGCGGCGCTTGTAGCAGCAACAGCGGCGTTCGCGTAATTCCCGATGCTGGGTCATATTCCGGTGCATACCTGCGCGACAGGTTGCGGGCGATCATCGTCTTTCCGATCCCGGATGCGCCATGCACAAGAAGGCCGGGCATACGGGTTTGCCTTGGCGCATCGATCATACCCTGCAAACGGTCCAGAACTTGTTCGGCTCGCGGAAAGCCGATCCAGATATCCGATTGAATGAGGGCGATCCGACCGTCTTCCTCTGTTGTCCCTGCCCTCAATTCACCATCTCTCCACTTTGAACAATGGGCGCGATGTATCACCCGTGTCGATCGGGCGCAGCCCTTCGGTTTTCGAGACAGCCGAGTTGGTGCCCTCCAATGTCCCTTTTCTTTCACGGGTTCTGCGTTCGGCCTTCGTCAGGCCCCGGCTTTCAGCTTCGATCTGGCGTTGCTGTCGGATCAGCTCAGCCAGCACCAGCTCATTAGACCCGGACTTGCCAAGGGCACGGGCCTTCCTCATCGCTTCGCGATATTCCCAGAGCGAGACGGGCGGAATTTCCAGGTTTCTGTACCGCGCCTCAACATACCGGCCATCGTCCAGTTCGACCCAGATCATTGAGATATCGCGAGGATCGTAGCGAACGACCACCTTTCCATCCCCGCGCCCAATGTGGCCTGCAAGGGCATCGGACCAGTACCTTATCTGGAACAGATGGATGCCGTCACGCCTGATCTTGCGCAGTTCACTCGGCAGGAAGCTCACCTGAAAGGCTTCCATCTCGAAGGGGATGTCGCCTGTCATTTGCTCTGAGAGCGCCTCCCATTTGGCAACGGGCGTGCAGCCAAGACTTGAATGAATGCTGTTGTTGTAACGGCAGATTTCCAGAGCAAACCAGCGATCGAATTCGCTCAACGTCATCGTGGCCTTGCTTTCGGCGTCATAGTC